>NZ_VORW01000010.1 GCF_007997215.1 Algoriphagus aquimarinus
TGAAAGCCAACCAAACGGCCCTATTTCCAACCTAGTGGGCTTACATTCCAATTTCACCCAAAAATCTCCTCTGATTAAGTTCTTTTCAACCTCTCTGAGAAATTCTTACTTTAGTCGGACACTAGTGATTCGAAATTAAAAAATAACGAACGCCGAATGATGAATCAATAATCTCGAAGTTTCAAGAAAAATAAGGTTTAACAAAATTAGAATATAATGCACATCAAGAGTAAGATCCTACTTGGACTAACATCTGTTTCCTTGTTTTGGGGATGTAGTTCTTCAGAAAAAGAAACAGCCGAAACTGAAGCCACCAAACCTAATATTGTCATCATTTACATGGATGATTTGGGTTATGGTGACTTGAGTTCCTACGGAGCTACTGAACTTTCTACTCCTAACATGGACAAGCTGGCAAATGGTGGAATAAGATTCACCAATGGCTATGCCTCCTCGGCAACCTGTACACCTAGTCGTTATGCTTTACTCACTGGCGTTTATCCTTGGAGAAATGCAGATGCGAAAATTCTTCCAGGCACAGCTCCTTTGCTGATCAGCACCTCTCAGATGACTGTCCCTAAAATGCTAAATGGGCAAGGCTATGAAACTGGAGTGGTAGGAAAATGGCATTTGGGTCTTGGTGATGGAAATGTAGATTGGAATCAGCACATCAGCCCAAGTCCAAATGAAGTTGGCTTTGACTACAGCTACATCATGGCTGCCACTCAAGACCGCGTGCCTACTGTTTATATCGAGAATGGAAATGTGGTCAATCTGGATCCAAATGATCCTATCGAAGTTGATTATGATAAAAACTTCGAAGGTGAACCTACAGGAAAAGATAATCCTGAGTTGACTACTATGAAGTGGCATCACGGTCACAATAATAGCATTGTGAATGGCATTCCTAGAATCGGATTTATGAAAGGTGGAGAAGCTGCAAAGTGGTCAGATGTTGACATGGCGGATCACTTTCTTGAAATAGCACAAAGCTATGTGAAGTCACATAAGGAAGGACCATTCTTCCTGTACTATGCATTCCAGCAACCGCATGTGCCTAGAACGCCAAACCCACGGTTTGTTGGCAAATCAGGCATGGGCCCAAGAGGAGATGTGATTTTGGAAGCTGACTGGATGGTAGGTGAGTTTATGAAAACTTTGGAGGATGAAGGTTTGCTAGAGAATACATTGATCATTTTCACAAGTGATAATGGCCCCGTATTGAATGATGGATATTACGATGATGCGGTAGAAAAATTAGGGAATCATACCCCTGCTGGCGCTTTAAGAGGAGGGAAATACAGTCTTTTCGAAGCTGGAACCCGAGTTCCATTTATGGTTTATTGGAAAGGGAGAATCCAACCGCAAGTATCCGATGCCTTGGTTTGTCAGGTGGATTTTTTGAGTTCATTGGCAGCACTTACAGGAAGTACGGATACCTCCGAGGATAGCGAAAATCTATTGTCAGCCTTTATGGGTGAGGAGAAAACAGGTAGATCCGAATTGATGCTGGAAGCTACTGGTAGAACTGCACTCAGAAAAGGCGAGTGGATTATGATTCCTCCATATAATGGTGGAGCGGTACAACAATCTGTGAATATTGAAGTAGGTAATGATAAAAACTATCAGTTATACAACCTCACAAATGACATAGGTCAAGCTGATAATATGGCAGAATCCAATCCTGAAAAATTGGAAGAAATGATCGCTGCTTATACGGCTATTCGTGGGGATATGAATAGTAACATTGAGGATGTAGTGTTGAAATAATTCATTTTCTGTAATTTACTAAGGAAGATTGTAGCTCTTTAATAGGTGCCAGAGTCTTCCATTTTTAATTTAACCTCATTATGCGTAGACCCTTAATTTACCTTCAGCTAGTAGTTCTTTTTCTCTCTTTCACTCCCCTGGCATTTAGCCAAAGTACGAAAGAATCCAAGCCCAATTTCATTATCATTTTTACAGATGATCAAGGCTATGGTGATTTGGGGGCATTTGGACATCCCACGATCAAGACTCCCAACATAGATCAAATGGCTGTGGAGGGGCAGAAATGGACCAGTTTCTATGTAGCTGCCAATGTCTGTACTCCGAGTAGATCAGCGATCTTGACGGGAAGACTTCCTGTACGTACAGGGATGTACAGCAATAAGCGAAGGGTTCTATTTCCAGATTCTGATGGAGGATTGCCTGCCTATGAGAATACAATTGCAAAGCTTCTAAAAGGTGCTGGTTACTCCACTGCTGCAATTGGGAAATGGCATTTGGGGCACCTGCCGCAATACTTGCCTACCAGTCACGGCTTCGATTCCTACTTCGGAATTCCCTATAGCAACGACATGGATCGCGTGAATGACATCACTGCAAAGGAAGCTTTTGCGGATTCAAAATTCGAGTATTTCAATGTGCCTCTGATGAGAAATACTGAGATTATTGAGCGACCTGCAGATCAAAATACCATCACCAAGAGATATGCTGCCGAGGCTGTAGAATTCATTTCCTCCAATAAGGACAAGCCATTTTTTCTTTACTTAGCTCATTCTCTTCCCCATGTTCCTCTTTTTGCTTCTGGCGATTTCAGGGGGAAAAGTGAACGTGGATTGTATGGGGATGTGATCGAAGAGATTGATTGGTCTGTAGGAGAGATTTTGAGAGCATTGAAGGAAAATGGACTGGATGAAAATACCTATGTGATTTTTACTTCTGATAATGGACCATGGCTGGTTTACAATGAGCAGGGTGGGAGTGCTGGTTCTCTTTACGGTGGAAAAGGAACTAGCTATGAGGGTGGAGTTCGTGTACCTACGGTAATCTGGGGACCGGGAAATGTGAAGCCCGGCGTGATCTCAAAAATGGGAAGCACGCTGGATTTGTTGCCAACTATTACTACACTTGCTGGCGCAAAAATGCCTCAAGATCGTATTTACGATGGCTTCGATTTGAGTCCGGTACTTAGAGGGGAAAATGCTACTCCTAGGGATGAAATGTTTTACTACCACGGTAATCGACTTTTCGCGGTGAGAAAGGGTGATTTCAAACTCTATTTCTACAGTAATAACCCAGCTGGATATCCTGAGAAACTAGAAAAGTTGGAAAAGGTGACCCTCTTTAATTTGGGACATGATCCTTCTGAGCGTTTTGATCTGGCAGATCAGTATCCAGAGATCGTTAAAGAAATCCAAGAAATCGCCAAAAAACATTCGGCAGAAATGGTGTTTGGTGAAACGCAGTTAGAGAAGAGAATAGAAGACTAACAGTGGTCCATACTAACTTGTAGATAGAAAACTTTTTTCTGATTATTAGTAGATATCATTCTAATTGTAGCTTCAATATTTTCTTATCCTTTAATCACTTTATATCATTATTATTCTAGTTACCCACCTAATGAAACGTCTTTTTATAGTCTGTCTATCGCTTGGGTTTTAGGTTTGGATATGCCAAAAAGCTGGAGAGGAAAACCGGTAGGAGATAGCTTTAAGTCTTATTGAATCCAGTTTGAAACTTATTAATTGTAACTAAAGAAATCAACAAAAACCCATAGTAGAGTTTTTTATAACTATAGTTGTCAGTCCTCTATTTTTCAGTTTAAGTCGATTTGCGCAGCAACCTAATATCCTCTGGATTACTATAGAAGACACTTCCCCACAATTCATAGGGAGCTATGGAAATAGCAATGCCAGAACTCCAGGGTCTATAAGCCTAACTACGATTTTATACGAATTGAGTCAAAACAAAGCGGCCGAGTCATTACTCAAGAAATCGGTTTTGAGTACAGATAAACACTTGGCACTGATGACAATCAATTACCTAGTTTATACTAACAATAAGTCTCCTTTTGTGAAGACAATAACGGAAGTCTTTGAAAGAGAAATAGACGATTACAATACATCCGCTACTTCCAAAGATTTTCTCGGAAGTTTGGAATTAACTCCAAATAACTTTGAGTATAGATAGTTGATAATCAGTGTTGTTGAGAAATAATTAAGATAGGTAGGGGCGAGAAATTTTTCGCCCAATTGGAATTACACATAGGCAGACAGTTTCCTCCCCTATAATTCCACCTCTCCACTTGCGTAAGAGCATCTTTTACGCTGATACTAGTCTTACTACTTTAAGGCGATTGCCTAGATGACTTCGGTTATATTATCCATGTAGAAGTTATCGACCTCATAGGTAGCTTTATGGTATTTCGGTTTCATTTATTATCCTTTTTAAAGTCTACAAAAAGGAAGCATCGTCAAATTTGGAGAGAGTGAAATTTGCTGTGGTTCAACGTTTAAACCCCAATTATTTTGTGCGGTATTTTTGTCGGGAAAAAGCATTACGAAATAACAGAAGGGGACTAATGTCTCATTGAGACTTTTCAAGTTAAAGCCTTCATTTTGGCTTATGTGCTTTATCGTGGATCATACTATTTCCCTTTGTTTTTTTAAATCCGAGTCAGATATATATTTAGTTACTATTATCGATCGAGGTTTTGCTTTCCGCCTGCTTCATATTAGAAATACCTTTTATCAATGCATCCGGATTGAAGGAAATACTGTCAATACCACACTCAACAAGAAACTTAGAGTATTCAGGGTAATCGCTTGGTGCCTGACCACATAAACCAATTTTGACACCTGCAGCTTTTGCTTTGGAGATAGCCATGCTGATCAATTGCATCACGGCCGGATCAAACGGAGAAAAGATGTCGCTGAGTAATTCCGAATCTCTGTCAGCGCCTAGTGTCAATTGAGTAAGGTCATTTGATCCAATGGAAAAGCCATCAAAATGTTTGGCAAATTCGGTGGCCTGCAATGCATTGCTTGGAATTTCAAGCATCATATACAACTGCAAACTTTTTTCACCTCTTACCAATCCATTATCCTTCATGATCGCAATTACATTTGTTGCTTCTTGGATCGTTCGAACAAATGGAAGCATCAGTTTTACATTGGTAAATCCCATTTCCTCCCGTACCATTTTCATCGCTTTGCATTCCATCACAAAAGCATCTTTGTATAAAGGATGATAATACCGTGACGCACCTCTGAACCCGATCATTGGGTTTTGCTCCACAGGTTCAAATGTGCTCCCACCAAGCAGACTGGCATATTCATTTGATTTAAAGTCACTCATTCTTACAATCACATCTTTAGGATAGAAAGCGGCTGCAATCATTGCAGTAGCTTCTGCCAGTTTGTGTATGAAATAATTCTTCTTATCCGGGTAGTGATGGGTCAGACTTTCAATTTCCTTTATAACTGCTTTATCTTTCAGCTGATCAAAATTATGCAGGGCCATTGGGTGAATTCTGATCGAATTGTTAATAATAAATTCCATTCGCATCAATCCTACACCATTATTGGGGAACAACGAATACCGGAATGCCTTATCTGGATCTGCAAGAATGAGCATAATCTGCGTTTCTGGCATTTCAATTTTGGAGGTGTCAATCTCTTGCTCATCCCAGGTGCCCTTGCCATCATAGACAAACCCAGTGTCACCTTCAGCGGTAGAGATAGTTACTAGTTGACCATCCTTTATTACTTTGGTAGCATTACCACTTCCCACAATAGCGACTGCTCCTACTTCTCTCGCCACAATAGCCGCATGAGAAGTTCTTCCTCCTTGATCAGTTACTATACCCGCAGCTTTTTTGAGGATAGGGTCCCAGTCAGGATCGGTTCTTCCTGTTACTAGAATTTCACCCTCCTTAATCTTATCGATATCCTTTGGGGAGTCCAATCGCCTTGCAATACCTGAAGTAATGCGATTTCCTAAGCCAATTCCCTTACAGATTAATGTCCCCTTTTCTTTGATTCGATATTCTTTGAACTGACTCTTGTTCTTATTTTGGCTATGAACCGTTTCAGGGCGAGCCTGAACGATAAATATTTCATTCGTGTCGCCATCTTTTGCCCACTCAATGTCCATGTGACGCTCATAATGATCATGAATAATCACTGCCCACTTCGCCAACTGCACTACTTCTTCATCGCTGAGTATAAACTTTTGTCTGTTTTCAGAGGATGTGTCAAGATTTATGATGGCATCTTCCGGTTTTTGAATCTCAGACATCTTTTTATCAGCATACACCATTGTTTTCTCCTTGCTCCCTAATTTTCTTGAGATGATGGGTTGCTCTACTTTTCCGATAAATGACTTATATACCAGAAACTCATCAGTGTTAACACTTCCCTGCACCACATTTTCACCTAGCCCCCAAGCCCCTGAGATAAGTGCAACCTTATCAAATCCGGTATCTGGATCGAGTGAAAACATCACGCCAGCACAGGCTTTGTCGGACCGAACCATAATCTGAATACCGATTGAAAGTGCCACTTTCATATGATCAAAACCATTGTCAACCCTGTATTTTATGGCTCTGTCTGTAAAAAGAGATGCATAACAACGATGACAGGCAGCAATCAGGTTTTCTTCTCCCTGTACATTAAGGTAAGATTCCTGTTGGCCGGCAAAACTTGCATTGGGTAAATCCTCAGCTGTCGCACTACTACGTACGGCTAGAGAAATGGTACTTCCCGAACGCTTTTCCAATTGTTTGTATGTGGTTACAATCTCATCACTCAATTCTTTTGGAAAAGATGCATCCAACAGCAATTTCCTGGCTTGTGAACCAATTTTGGAAAGGTTATTAAACGTTTTAAGATCCAATTCTGAAAGAATCGCCGTGAGTTTTGGAACAAGTTCGTTTTCATTTAGAAAACTCCAATAACCTTCACTTGTCACAGCAAACCCATCGGGCACTTTAATGCCTTTGGAAGACAGTTCTGAAAACATTTCTCCCAAGGAAGAATTTTTCCCGCCCACGAGTGAAATGTCCTTTAAATGTATTTCCGAAAAGTTCTTTATATGTTTCATATTAGCGTTTTGAAAGACTTACTATTTTGGTTCTACCCTTAAGTTAGTGGAAAAGATGGTTCTTGTTAGGCTTAAATATCAATGGAGAAAAGGCCAGGAGCATTTTAAGACTGAATATCAGGCTCCTTTAAGCGTTATTCAGCTAGGAGGTAGATTTCATTACCGGACTTCTATTAAATTCGTGGTAGAACCCTTTAATAATTCCCAGTTCTATCATCTGTAAATGGAATTTCTTTCAAAAATTCAAGGCTTGCCAATCAGGAAAAAGAATTGAGACTTCTTGAGCCATCCTTACATTCTATTTCCCCTTTGTATAGGGGATCAACGAATGTTGTTAAAGCAACAGGCAAGCCTTTGAGCAATTTGTTACTATTTCCCTGATAAATATGCCAGAAGTAATTGCTATCGATCTCTTTATGTCCTTTTTGCAGTAAATTTCTCAAGCAATTATCTAGAAATAAAATGGTCAGGTAATGACCATTTTCGTCGAAGCCGTCTATTTTTTAGTATGCCAAACGATTTCCGAGCGCAACAACAAGATAATCGTACTTGATTTTACGGATTGAATGTCCTAACGTTCATTTGGTTGATATCATAACATATTGGATTCTGGATCAATCGCGTGTTTCTTCGGAGGTTCCGCAGTAGGGATGGGGTAACTCCTACGATCTCCATTTTCTTCACAAAACTGTTGATCTGTAGTTCTAAAGGAGTTCTTTCTTCCTTAATCGTTTTCAGGCTTTTATTTTTTTTCCCGAGTTTTGTTTTATTTCCATTTGGTGTTTTCGTTAAGAAAGCCATTCCACTTGCTCCCGTAATTTTTTTTTCCATGATTTCACATGAGCAGTCTGCGGCTATGTCTTTTAATCTTTCTTTAGTGCTTCAAAGCCCGAAACCACATCAAATAATTCTTCATCAATGGAGCTCTGTCTGAGGCGATGGTATTTTTTGTTGAGCTCATCCAGCAGGTCACTTATGTTTTTTTCTGCTCTTTGCATAGCCTCCAAGCGACTGGCATTTTCACTTGCCAATGATTCTACACACGCTTTGAATAGGGAAGTGAAAAGATACCCATTAATCAAGGCGACCAACGTAGGTTTTGCGGCTCCTGCAATCTGTGGAAGTAGCTTGCTTGGCCATTGGGTTTTCTGTAAGGTTTCCTTCCATTTTTCATCCAATGGTAAGAACCGTTGCATCACAGGAACGTATCCTGAATCCGGTTTGGGTTTATTGTGAAAAATATAGAAGCTTGTCACTTCATGCTTCAGCTGTTTCTTCTGACTCTCTTTTAAGATTTCAGTAACCAGAGGAGTGACAGCATTAATATCATTTGGAACTGGATAAAGCTTTGAGCTCGTCAATCCATCGTCAGACAGAAGCAATTGAACACGTTCTCCAATTACCCAGATCTCTTTTTTTCCTGGTAAGGCATTCAGTGAATTAGACACAAAATCTGCCATAGAATCATTGAATTGCCCTACAAGACCCTGATCAGACCCGAAAACTATAGCGCAGACTACCTCTTCAGACTTATTGGTAGCAGCTGACTTTTCACTGATACCGGCAATTTTCTCCGCCTTGAAATAGGCCACGATTCCTAAAGCGATGGTATGGTAATAATCAGAAAGCGAGCTAACGGCTGTCTCGTATTGAACAATATTTGAACCTGCCATTGCTTTCATGGCACTTACCACAGATTTCAGGTCTTTTGCCCCTTCCGTTTTGTCTCGTAAATTTTCGAGTGTATCCATTACTTTTTAGGTTGATCTGGACCCTCCTTTTCTTGAAAAGGGACAAGGATGGTTTCTGCGAACTTTAGTATGGCCTTGCTATCGTCTTCACTCAGCTTTTCGTTACCTACGATTCTCTTGATTATTTCCTCTGGAAAATCCTTGCTGTTAGTGAGTAACGCTTCTTCGGCTTCATGAATTTTTTCAATAGGGATCATATCTAAAAGACCTTCCTTTAAGGCCAGTAGTACGACGATTTGTTCAGAAGCGGTTAATTGCTGGAGCTCATGTTGCTTGAGGCATTCACGAATTCGTTTGCCATGGATAATGGTTTGCTTGGTGGTTTCATCAAGCCTGGTACCGAATCGGGCAAATGTTTCCAGTTCTTCAAACTGCGCGTACTCTAATTTCAACTTTGCAATGGAGCGATAAGCAGCCAATTGGGCTTTGTCACCTACTCGGGATACCGACTTTCCGACATCCACAGCGGGTAAAATACCTAACTCAAAAAGTTTGGGAGATAGATAAAGCTGCCCATCAGTAATGGAAATAAGATTTGTGGGAATGTAGGCTGAAATATTCTGGGCCTCTGTTTCAATAATAGGCAATGCTGTTAGTGAACCGCCTTTTAATTCCTCACTTAAGTGAGTGGAGCGTTCCAATAATCTGGAATGGATGTAAAAAATATCTCCAGGAAATGCCTCGCGTCCGGGAGGTCTTCTCAATAATAAGGAGAGTTCGCGGTAAGCGCGGGCATGATGGGTAAGATCATCATAAACAATGAGCACATCCCGACCCTGTTCCATAAAATACTCGGCAACACTGGTAGCTGCATAGGGCGCGATATATGATATACCTGGAGAATCATTTCCTTCGGCCACCATCACAACGGTGTATTCCATGGCACCTCTATCCCGCAGGTTGGCAATCACTTTTGCCACCGCCGAAGCTCGCTGCCCGATAGCGCAATAAACGCATAACACATTTTTATCGTGCTGATTTAGAATGGTATCAATAGCTATAGCTGTTTTGCCCGTTTGGCGATCTCCCACAATTAATTCACGCTGACCTCGACCAATGGGAATCAAAGCATCAATTACTTTTATTCCTGTTTGTAAGGGAACAGCTACCGCACTTCGGTCCATGATGGCATGTGCCGGGCGTTCGATAGGCAAACGTTCGCCATACATAATTGGCCCTTTTTCATCTAGTGCTTGCCCCAAAGGATCAATCACTCGACCAATTAATTCATATCCAACTGGAATATCCATCACCCGTCCAGTGCGCTCTACTTCATCTCCGGCTTTCAGAGAAGTATCTTTACCCAAAAGGATAACGCCTATCTCATCTTCATCCAGATTATATGCAATACCGAAAAGCCCTTCTTTAAATTTCAGTAATTCTTCAAAGCCTACACCGGGTAGCCCTGATACTTTGGCAATTCCAGTTGACACACTTGTTACCAAACCAACTTCTCGGGGTTGCATAGAAAAAGTAAAGTTTTCTAAGCCTTTGGCGATTTGGCCGAAGGTGCTGCCCTCTAGAAGATTATTTTCAATTGCTGACATCTGATTTTTTCTTCGACTTTGGCTTATCTTTTATTTTGCTGAAATTTCCTGTTCCAGGGCATTTAGGTATTCTGAAAAACTCCACGCTACTTTATAACCCTTGGTGGAAAGTTCAATGCCGCTTATTATTTCAGGTGCAGTTTTAAACTGCAATTCTGTCTTGATGTTGAGCAGGTCATTGACAGCATCATTTATTTGTTCCTGCTGTTTGGCAGGAAGGTCAAAGGCACTTTTTACCAAAATAGAATCAGGGTGGGATTTGAATGCATCGATTAAGTTTTGCTTTTCATCGTCTTTTGAAGATTTAAGTTGTTTGATGAATTTGGTTGCGGATTGTTCTTCTAAACTGACGGAAGCAATTGCCTCAAGCGCTTTTCTAGTGATGTCAAACACCTGCTTTTTAGTTTTTTCGGCAAGATCTTTATTCTCATTCTCCTGTTCTTTTTTCGCTGCCTTTTCCATCTTGGATATCATAGCAATTGCTTCTGCCTTTGCAGCATTTATCAATTGGGTTTTTTCTGTAGCCGCCTCAACCACTACAGTATCCATCAATCCTTTTTTCTGCTGCTCAAAATCTTCATTCTTCCTTTTAAACTCATCCTTTTCTTGCTGAGCAACTGCTACTTTATCACTTGCTTCTTTCAATTGGTCCGTGATTTTTTTTTCCCGTTCATTGACAGCATTGAGTATAGGCTTATACAAAAACTTCTTGAGCAACCAGACCAATATCAGGAAGTTAACCAGCTGTGCAATTACTGTGAACCAATTGATATCCATGATCTATTAATTGGCTAGTATGTAATTCCAGAATGGATTGGCGAAAATGAGGATCATTGACACCACAAAACAGTAGATGGCAGTGGATTCAATCATGGCCAATCCTACAAATAAGGTTCTGGTAATAGTTGGCGCAGCGTCAGGCTGCTGGGCAATTGAATTTAAAGCTGATGATACCGCTTTGCCCTCACCTATAGCAGGCATCATGCAGCCAATGGCAGTGGTAAGACCGGCAGTGATTATTGATGCGATTGCAATTGAAGTTATACTATCCATTTTATGATGTTTTTAAGTGGTTATTACTTTCGTTTTAGATTTTTCTTTCGCATTACGAACAGCTGCCGCTATATAGACAGTGGCCAAAATGCTGAAAATATAGGCTTGTACGGTTCCGGTGAGCAAGCCAAGCATATTCATGATAACAGGGAAAATAAAAGGGGAGATGCTCAACAAAATCGCTACGATCATTCCTCCGCTCATAATGTTGCCAAACAATCTCACTGCTAAAGCAAGTGTGCGGGATACTTCCCCGATCAGATTAAAGGGAAGCATGATCCATGTGGGCTGTAGGAATGACTTTAGATAGCCCCATACGCCACTCTTGCTGATACCATAAAATGGGACTGCCAGAAATACAGCTAGTGCTAAGGCCGTGGTGGTGGACAGTGATGCGGTGGGCGGAGTGTATCCAGGGAAAATGATACAGATATTGGAAACCCCTATGAATAAAAACAAGGTACCGATAAAGCCAATATATTCCTCTGGTTTGCTTAGACCAACTTCCTCGATTTGCTCGTTAATGCCTGTCACTATCATTTCCAGAAAGCATTGCCAACGGGAAATATGAATATCAGTTTTTAGCTTTCTGGTAACCAACCAAGCCGAAACTATGAGCAATAGCATTATCCCCCAAGTCGTAACCAGGGTAAGATTGATTGTAATAAAACCATACTCCCAGAAGATGGTTTGGTCAGGGCTAAGCTCCATGTGTTTCCTCTTTTTTCAAGTGCACTTGTTTTGCATCAAGAGCTTTGGTGAAATGAATTACTACAAATCTGGAGGCTATAAACCCCAATAGGCAAAGTAACAGATGCTGCCAGTTCTTGACTCCGATGATATAGAATCCAAGGAGTGTAATACTGATTCTAAGTATGAAACTTAGGAAGATCCAAAGTGCTGGAATTTTAGATACGACCGCTTTCTTTACTGTGAACCAAAGTCCACCGAAGAAAAAAACTCCCAAAACAATTCCAGTCACAAGAGCTACTATCATTGATACCGTTTCATTCATCGTTATTTTCTTTATCCTTATTATGTACTTCTCTATCTTCCTTTAGCACCCAAGACCAGGCAATGATGCTTCCGGCAATTATTCCAACCATCAAAAAAGTTAGTGTCCAAGAAAATGATTGGGGATAACTTTTATCCAACCATATTCCCAATGCTGCACCCAGCAAGGAAGGGACTGCTACTGACCAACCCACCATTCCCATCATTCCTAGTCCAAACCATACTCCGTTTTTGTCATGTAAGGCTTTCAACTTTCGTTGTTCTTTTTTAGCAACTTCATTACTAAAAAAATTCTCGTCTGGCTTATTTGCTGCAGGCTTCATTTTAATGGTTTCGAAATTTGTCCAGGCTATAAATAAACCCTCTTTCAAGCTTGGCAATCACAGTTTTTGATTCCCGTTCATTCTCATGCTGGTTGTTAAACTCATCTTTAACCAGTTGACCAAGTTTGCCCAGATCTGCTCCGCCCACCGCGTTACGTACAGAAACTAATACCTCAGAGCCTGCTTTTATCATGACACCTTCATCCACCGCAACATAATGTACGATGTCGGTTTCATAGCTTAAAATACCCGGCACCAATGCCGCAACACAATCCAGTCTTTGAGGAAGCAAACCATAAGAACCTTCACTGGTTTCCATCACCACCTGCTTGACGTCTTTGATGTCAGCAAACACTTTGTATGGAAGAAGAATCTTGAGGTTCATAACTGGTACCTTTATATTTCTAATCAGTAATTACTTTTTCTTTGGCTGTTACTTTTACCTCAGCTTTCTCCGCTTGAGTACCTTCTTTTGATAGCCCAGACTGTTTGTTTTGATGGTCATACTTCGCTATTTTCTTCACCTCATCTATAGTCCCTATCATATAAAATGCGCTTTCGGGATAGTCCTTAAACTCATCTGCCAAAATGCGTTCGCATCCCTCTAATGTGTCTTTCAGACTGACTTGTGTTCCTTTGATGCCACTGAATTGCTCGGTTGCAAAAAAAGGCTGAGTGAGAAAGCGTTCCAGTTTCCTGGCACGGTTCACAACATTGCGATCCTTCACTGACAACTGCTCCATGCCGAGCATGGAAATAATGTCTTTCAATTCTTCGTACTGCGCCAATGTTTCCCGTATCTGCTGGGCTAGGTTGTAATGTTTTTCACCGATAATTCCCGGAGTGCACATTTTTGAATTGGAATGCAGCAGGTCAATGGATGGGTACAGGCCTTCGCTTGCTTTTTTTCTTGACAGGGCAATTGATGCGGAAAGATGGGAGAATGTATGAACCGCAGCTGGATCCGTCAAATCATCTGCAGGTACATAAACTGCCTGTATGGATGTGATGGCACCTGAATTTGTGTAAGCAATGCGTTCTTCTAATTCCGCCAGTTCTGTCCCCATAGTTGGCTGATATCCCAGTCGTGAAGGCATTTGACCCATCAATCCCGATACTTCCATTCCTGCTTGGATAAAGCGAAAAATATTATCAATCAATAGTAATACGTCTCGGTGCTCATCGTCACGGAAATATTCAGCCATAGTGAGTGCCGCATGTCCCACACGAAAACGGGCTCCAGGTGGTTCATTCATTTGCCCAAATAACATGACCATATCCTTCAGCAGACCGGCATCTTTCATGGTATTATAAAGCTCGTTCCCTTCACGACATCGCTCACCAATACCGCAAAACATACTCACACCATGGGTTTTCCCCACCATGTTATGGATGATCTCGGTCAGTAAAACAGTTTTACCAACACCAGCACCACCAAACAGTCCGGCTTTTCCTCCCTTTTCCAAGGGAATCAAGACATCAATTGCTTTTATACCGGTTTCAAAGATTTCAGATTTTACAGCTCTTTTTGATAAGGGTGGGGGTGATTGGTGAATATTGCGCCGCTCTCCTTCAGGGATCGGTTCCAGATGATCGATTGTATTTCCAAAAACATCGAACATTCGGCCGAGGATATTATTACCTACAGGAACAGTCAGTTCTCTTCCATCGGTTTCAACGGCCATGCCTCTAGCCAATCCCTGAGTAGGGTTCAATGCAATAGCCCGTACATGGTGATCATCCAGCTGGGTAAAGACCTCCAGGTGCATTTGCTTATCCTTTCCAGTAATCAGTAAGGCATTGATAGCAGGTATATGGTCGGCAAACCATATATCCACTACACTTCCGCGTATGCTTGTTACTTTGCCGATGTTTACATCTTGTCCCACTTCAAAAGAATTGATTTACTATTACTAGAATTATAATTTAGAGCTTAATACTAGTTAGTCAAAATTATCTTCAAGGCTTTTTCTTTTTAGATATTTCTAATCACTTTATTAGCTCGTATGGGAGTGGAATTGTGTGCTGAATAGGACAGATATACCAAAGGTCCTGCTACCGCAATCGCAACGGTGTCAACTGCCTTCATGCCGCCATTGACGGTGATACATTAAATAATATGATTATCCGCAATGATGCCAGTCACCAAAATTTCTTTGCTTACTCGGCAGGAAGACCGATGACAGGTGACCGAAGTGGCCTAAATGCTAGTATTTACCAAATGCTGTAATGCTTTACTGGCAGATAAGCGAATAGTCATATTAAATAATCACAAGATCTACCGTTTTTAAGAAGTTCCTACTTTGTAATATATGTATTCGTTTGAATGCACGTAGCAAAATAATATTTTGAATCCTTTCCCTTCGACTGCGCTCAGGGACCGAATTTAAGCGTAAAATCAAGGGAGAGGGAGAGAATGCGGCACCGCCGCATTCTCTCCCTCTCCCTTTAAGCCAAAATTGACCGGAGGCTGAGCGCAGTCGAAGCCTGATTGAACATACGTGCAGATATCCGAATACACATATTTTGTAATGTTTTAAAAATAAATCAACAATAAATTCTTGGTTTACAGTGAACCAGAGTTCATTCTTTAGAAGTCAAGTTTCACTAGGGGGGCACCCAAGTGGAATTGCACATAGGTACACAGTTTCCGCCCCTGCAAATCCTTTAATCCAATTTCTCTACTCGTGAAGGCGTGTCTTTTCCGCTGATAATAGTCTTACTACTTAGTGCGATTGCCTTGATGACTTCGGTCATATTGTCCATGTCCAAGGTACCGATCTCATCGCTTGCTTTATGGTAATTAGGCTCGTCGTTTGGAGCTTCTTCCATTTTGGAAGTGGAGATGGTATGAGCAGGAACTCCCAATTCGGCTAAGGTTCTGTTGTCACTTCGGTAAAATAAGTTTTGCTTAGGGTATGGATCTGGTTCAAAATGGAATTTAGAACCTACTAGATTTTTTTGAAGTATTTCTCCCATGGAGCTCTTTTCAAAACCGGTGATGTAGGCAGAATTTGGTCCCCATTTGCTGTCTGTGCCGATCATCTCAATATTGAACATGGCAACCACCTTGTCTGGATCTAGCTGCTTACTGAAGTAGGTACTTCCAAATCCTCCAGATTCTTCCGCTGTGAATGCGACAAAGATTAGTGTGCGCTCATTGTCTTTAAGTTCGTTGAAATATTTCCCAAGCATCATTACAGCGGTGGTTCCTGCGGCATTGTCATTTGCGCCGTTGTAAATGCTGTCTTGCTTTGCATCAGGTCTACCTATACCGATATGGTCGTAATGTCCTCCGAAAACTACATATTCATCCTTTCTAGACTTACCAGGAATTACTCCGACCACATTCTTTAGCGGTTGCTTTGTTACCGTATTTTTAGCGGTTAGTGCTAGAGACTTAGGGTCCAAATTGTCTGTCATTATGAACACTTGAGAATACTCAGTTGGGAATTTTGCTCTGCCAGCTATCCTTCCCAATCTAGCAAAGTTAGCCGCATGTGCTGGGTCTATCAGCACCACTACATTCTTATCGGCACGTAATACTGGGAATACCAACTGATTGAAATTAGCATCCTTGGCGACTTTGACTAGTTCGTAATCCGTAAGCGATTTTACTTCTACAGATTCTGAAGTAGAATTCACAGTCACGTTACTAGTGCTTAATGCTTCCTGATCCAAACTTCCATTGATTGTGCTAGGCGAAGCTTGCAGCATATCGAAACTCTGCATATACGAGTCATTTCCACCGAAAAACTCTAAGCCACTTTTCTGGAACTCTGCAGCAATAAAGTCAGCAGCTTTGTCCAGTTCTGGAGTGAAAAGTTGCCTGCCTTTCATGTCATCAGCAGAAAGCACGGTTTCAATACGCTCTACTTCTGATACATTAATTATAGAGCCTATTTTCGGGGTACAGGAATACAAAGCCGTACCAAGAATAGTGAGGGATAAGAGTATTTTTTTCATTTGGGCGAAAAGCTTGAATCTTAGTAATTGAGGATAAAGTAAAGATTGTCTTTTTCTACCAGTAATAGAATCTATTTATATAAATGGGGTATCGATCTATTCAGGAAGAAGTATGCCTATCGCGTGGTGCAGAGGTGACTGCTTGGTTTTTATTCCTTAAAATCCAAGCAGCCTTGCCTCCGACTTTTCTCCACACAAAATCTTGTTAGGGTTAAGATTTTCTTCTCACTTATAACGTAGCAATCGGAGCGTTAATTTTCGGAGATTGTATTAAAAAGCTTTAAAAGATGTTAAGTCTAAACCCAATTACCTAGCACACCAATTTATACCCAAATCCTCTCACATTTAAGATCTGGATTTGAGGATCTTCCTGGAGCTTTTTGCGAAGCTTGGTGATAAAGACATCCATACTGCGAGCATTGAAAAAGTCATCTGATCCCCAGATCTGTGTCAGAATCAAGCTTCGATCGGTGATTTGATTGGCATTTTCCAGGAGGATTTTTAATAGCTGGGATTCACGGGCAGTGAGATGATACTCTTCATTCTCTAGCTTTAAAAGCTGTTTTGTAGCGTGAAACTCATACTTTCCCAAATTGAGCCAATCGGACTGATTTTTACGGAGTTGTAGGCGGTTAAGTTGAGCTTTGATTCGGACTATGAGCTCCTCCATACTGAATGGTTTTCGTACGTAGTCATTGGCTCCTAATCCAAAGCCTTTGAGTACATCCTCTGTTTGAGATTTGGAAGTCAGAAAAATGATTGGAGTGTAAGGGTCGGTTTTTCGAATTTGCTCAGCGAGGGTAAATCCATCTTTTTTAGGCATCATCACATCCAAAACCAGTACGTCAGGTTTGGACTTTTGATAACTGTCCCAAGCTTGTAGTCCATCGGCGCAAAGAGTTACTTGAAACTCCCGGCTTTCAAGACTTTCCTGGATGATCATACCCAAGGCCATTTCATCTTCTGCTAGTAAAATCTTGATTTTGCTCATGGCCAAGTCGTGATAAAAGATGTGCTCTTTGCAGATGATTCCAGCTCTATTTTGCCGTTATGTTTTTCGATGATCTTCTTCACATAATATAGCCCTATACCAAAGCCTTTCACATCATGGAGATTTCCTTTCGGGATTCTATAGAACTGTTCAAAAACTCTTTCTTTTTGATCATTACCAATGTTTCCACCATTATCCCAAATCCGGATGCGAGTATTTGTGCCTTGATCCACAGTAATCCGAATCTCCTCACCACCATACTTGAGGGCGTTGTCCAGTAGATTGGATAAGGCATTCTCGAAGTGGAAAGGATCAACATTGATAGCCGATATTTTCGAAGGGACCACTAGTTCTATTTCTTGCTCAGGTGACAAGGTTTGGAACTTCTGCACCAAGGATCTAAGCACAGGGATAGGATCAATTTCCTCTTTCTGTAAAATAAATTGTTCTGAATCCAGCTTGGCAGTTTCCAGAAGTTTCTCCACCATCAAGTCCAATTTGAGCATCTGACTTTTAGATATTCCGAGGTATTTCTTCGTCTTCTCCGGATTATTTTCAGGATTGAATAATTCTATTCCTTCAATAGCGGAAAGAGTCGTGGCTATAGGTGTTTTGAATTCATGGGTGATATTTGCGATCAGATCTTCCTTGATCTCGGCGATTTCCTTTTGGTTTTTGATGGTTTGGTAGAGGTAATAAAATGCTCCTGTGATAATCAGAAGAAAGATAACTGACATAAGAATATCCAGGACGCCTCGCTTTAGAACTGTTAAAGCTGTGTTTTCAAAGTACATTTCAAGCTTTTCACCACGAGGCAAAAAAGTGGATTTTGAAACGGTGGAAAATGGCATTTCGGTCAAAGCCGGATAGTTAAACGATCCTGAAATAGTGTCACGATCGTAGTGCAGCAAGCCGTAATTTATAGTGATGTCTTTTCTATCCAATTCATCCTTTACCAGCGCGCTTATTTTCTCGAAATCAAGTGAATCCCGTGTAATGGATATGATGATTCGATTGGTTAAAAGCTTGAGATTGCTGATGCTATCGGCTGCATTCAGGCCTCGAAATATATTGATGCTTTGAATCTTTTCAGGATGGATGTTTTTCAGTGTGTCTGTATAGGCTTCGAAGCGAAGGTTTTGTGTCTCGTCCAGATTCCCAAACCAATCAGCACTCGAAGTGTCTCCAGCTTCCATTTTTTCGAGAGTCTTCATAAGTATTTTACTCTCTCCAATTTTTTTGAAGAAATCATTCTCGGTACTATCATTTGCCACTTTGCTGGTGGTACTTAGCCTAAAGCTAGAACTATTGTTTTCCGTCAAAGTAATCACATCAGTTTTTGCTAAATCTGCAAAGTAAATTTCCAGGGCATTATCCAAACTCTGCTGTATATCAGCAACAAGCTGACTTTCGTTTTGCTTGAATTGGGTGTAGTTTCTATAAATCTGCACACCTATACTGACCATCAATGTGAGGGCAATCAGAACTCCTATTCGCTTGAATTGTAGCTTTTTCACAGGGCTAAAGTAGATGCTAAGAAATATATAAAACCGAATGTTAACACACGTTAACACTGGTTAACTCAGTTGTAGGGGTAGTTTGTATTGGTTTGTAGTAACTAATTTACTGCTATGAACTTACGATTACTATTTCTCGCCTTCGCCCTGATGGGCTCGATTATCACAGCCACTGCTCAAGGTCTTACGGGTAGAGCATTTTACAAATCTTCTTCCAAGATTTCATTTTCTATGGATAGTACCAAAATGGCTCCTGATGTCATGGCAGACCTACAGAAGCAATTGAAAAAGCAAATGGAGCGTGAATATGTACTTACTTTTTCTCAGACAGAATCTAACTGGAAGCAAGTAGAAAGTCTAGGAGGCGGTCCAGCTACAGCCTCTTCCGGCGGGGCAACTATCATGATCAGTACGGGTAATCAGGATAAACTACTCTATAAGAATGTGGCAGAGCAAAATTATATAGAGGAAGAGGATCTGATGGGAAAAGGTTTTCTGGTGAAAGATAGCCTGAGGAATTACGATTGGGAATTGACTGGAGAAAGCAAAAAAATAGGTGACTACACTTGCCAAAAAGCCATCTATTCGAGGATTGTTGATAGTAAAGTTTTTTCTATGGGTAAGGATGAAATGGAAGCTAGTAAGGATACTGTGAATGTGACTGCCTGGTTTACCATGCAAATTCCTGTGAGCCATGGACCAGATGATTTTTGGGGATTACCGGGATTGATCCTAGAATTACAAAACAATGGAATGACTTACATCGCAGAGAGAATTGTATTGAATCCCAATGATCCAGTAAAAATAGAAATCCCTAAAAAGGGAGAAATGATCAGCAGAGAAGATTATCAAGCGCTTTCCGAAGAGAAGATGAATGAGATGATGAAGAGGTATTCGGGCAAGCCAGGAGATGGTAATCAGATGACTATCAAAATCGGGAATTGATTTTTTCGGAAACTATACTCATGTTTTTTCTAAAGCGCTTTTTAGCAATTGGGTTTTTCTTCCTGATTGCCCTTCCTTCTTTTTCCCAAAACAAAAACCTGATTGGTCAGGTGCTTGATAGCTTAAATCAGCCGATTGCCTATGCCAATGTGGTAGCTGTGAACCAGACTACGCAGAAGATCGGTGGCTTTAGCATCAGTGATGCGGAAGGTCGATTTAAGATAGGATTGGCGCTCGGGTCTGAATATTTGCTTCGTGTTTCTTTTGTTGGGTACAAGCAATTTGAAGTGAAAATCTCCGAGTGGTCTGACGAGGAGCAAATAAAAGTCATCCTGAGTCAGGACGAAACCATACTCGATCAAGTGGAGGTAGTGACGGAACTGCCGATCACCATGAAAGGAGATACACTGACTTATAAGACTGATGCATTCACCACAGGTACGGAACGTAAGCTCAAAGACGTGCTTGAAAAGCTTCCAGGATTCGAAGTTGATGATAATGGGGAAGTGAAGGTCCAGGGAAAAAAAGTGGATAAGGTAATGGTGGATGGCAAGAACTTCTTTGATGGAGATACCAAACTAGCTACCAAAAACCTTCCTGCAAATGCGGTGGATAGGGTACAAGTTTTGAAGAATTTCAATGAAGTAGGACCGGTCCGAGGATTGGATAATGACGAAAGTCTAGCACTAAATATTCAACTCAAGGAAGGGAAGAAGAATCTCGTATTTGGTGATTTGACAGCTGGAGTTGGGCCAGAAGAAAGGTATTTGGGACATGCGAATGCATTTTACTATTCTCCTAAAGTGAATCTCAATCTGATTGCCGATGCCAATAATGTAGGAGAATTGGCTTTTACTCTTCAGGATTATTTTAGGTTCAGTGGCGGATTGGCTGGTTTGGCAGGAAAGTCTGGTTCTTCGCTGAGTGTAAGCTCGGATGATCTAGGTATTCCTATGGCGCAGCGTAACAATGCACGTGATTTGAGAACCGAGCTTGCGGCAGTGAATTTGAATTATAATCCGAGTTCAAGATGGAGGCATTCAGGTTTTGTAATAGGTTCAGCTTCCAAAAATAAACTGGGTTCAACTTCCCAAAGAACGTATTTGAGATCCGATGAAAACAATCAGGAAACGTTGGTTTCAGCAAGTACCGTCGAGAATAAATCCGGCCTGATGAAGTATTCGGTGACTTTTACACCTAAAGAGGAGACTTATGTGAAATACAGTGTTTTTGGGAAGTTGGCCGATATAGCTAATCAGAATTTCCAAGATTCAGATTTTGGGCAAACACGTCAGCAGATTTCTAGCTACCAAAGTAGGCAGCCATATGCGGTACAGCAGAAAGGGGAGTGGTTTCATGCTCCTTCGGATAAAAGAGTCTTTTCCATGGAAGTGAACTGGGAGAAAAAATACCAGAATCCACTTTATGATTTGACTACAAACCAAAAGCCTTTTGGTGGAATTGTACCGATTTTGGATCGAGATACCTATCGTTTTCTACAGAATCAGGATATCAAAACCCGCACGATTGAAGGGGCTTTTAACTATTACCTGATACTTAATCCCACCAATCATATCAATTGGAGTTTGGGATACACGGATACCAGACAAGAACTTGTTGGAGATGTGAAGCAGGTGTCCACTTCCGAGGAAGCTGATTTTGGCCTTTTTGAAAATGACTCCCGTTTTAACTTTCAGGATTTGTATTTCGGTATGACTTACAAAACCAAATGGAAGTCAGTAGTGATCAGTCCTTCGCTTTATCTCCACAGATATGCTTGGAATGATGTGCAAATGGAGGATGAGTTGAGCAATGATAAGCTTGTGCTACTTCCGGGATTGTATGCCAAATGGAGTGTCAAATCCAATCGCTCGCTCACTTATCGCTTCAGTAGTCAGGCGAATTTTATGGATATTCAGAAGCTTGCCCAAGGTCTGGTGGTATCGGATTACAATTCGATTTTCCGGGGAAATAGGCAATTGGACAACGGTTTGTTTTTCACCCAGTCAATTGGGTACAATCATTTTGATTTCTTCTCAGCACTCAATCTTTTTGGAAATCTAACTTGGTCTAGGAAGCACCAAGATCTGGTGAACACTACCACTTTTGCTGGTATCAATCGGATCATGAGCATTCAAAATATTGACCCTATCAATGAAACACTAACTGGAAGCTTGCAGGCAGATAAGCGATTTCAGTCATTCAAATTAAGTGGTGGAGGAAATTGGAATACTTATTCTACCAATAGTCTTGTCGATCAAAACCTGATAAATAACAGTCAGTTTGCGCACTCGTACTTCTTCAAATTCACTAGCACGTTTATGAAAAAAGTAGAGGTTGATTTGGGATATACCTGGGATCAGAACTTCTATAAGTCCACGAATGCTAAAAATACCTTTAGTACTCACAGTCCGAAAATCGAAATTGACTGGGATATCTGGAAGGGGCTGAAGCTAAATGCGGATTATACGTACAATGCATATTTGAACAAGGCTTCACAGACCAAAAGCGAGTTTGACTTCTTCAATGCTTTCATCAGCTATCAAGGTAAGTCTAGCCCTTGGGAATTTAGATTTACGGTTTGGAATATACTGGATACCAGATCCATCCGCAGAGATAGTTTTACAGAGAACTTGATTAGCACCTATTCCTATTTGGTTCAGCCGAGATATGGTCTGCTTACTGTGAAGTGGGATATTTGATAGTGGATGACCGAAGACCGGTGACCGAAGTGGCCTTAATAGGTGAGTTTAGCTAACCTTAAGATGCTTTGGGCTTCAGTTTAGAGAAAAGTGGGAATAGTTGCTGATTACTTATTAGCGAGAATCTTAAACAAGAAAGGCCGGGATATCCCGGCCTTTTCTCTGTTGTAGATCAGTGATTACTCACTTGCTATTAGTTTCACGTCAAGCTCTACGTCGTCATAGATTAGCTTATCAGCTAGGTTTTCGAAGTAAGATCCTGAGCGGAACTTGATATCATAGTGTGTACGATCAAATGTCAACTTTCCAGTTGCGGTGATTTTACCTGCATTTACCGCTACCGTTGCTGGAAAACTAACTGGCTTAGTGATTCCTTTGATAGTAAGATTTCCAGTGAGTACGTAGTCTTTTCCATTACTGGTTTTTGCATCTGTGATTTTGAAGTTAGATGTGTTATGCTTTTCTACGGAAAAGAAATCATCTGACTTAAGGTGATCTGTTAGCTTTTTGTTCATACCTGCATCTGTAAGATCTTCCACAGTTAAGCTGGTCATGTCCATCTCGAAAGTTCCGCCGAGGATTCTTCCATTTTGGTAATCCAACGAAGCAGAAGTGATAGGTACCTTGCCATGATGCTGACCGGTTACTTTTTTAGCAGTCCAGGTGATCGTGCTTTCAGCTGTATTCACCGTAGCCATTTCTGGAGCAAATGAGAAGGCTGTAAAAGCTAAGGTAAACAGTAAAGTAAAGATTTTCATACGTGTTGAAATTGGTTGATAAAGTGAAATTTGGTTTGAATAAAGTAAGACGGAGTTAAATGGCGTAAGGTTCTGTAGCCTAGTTACTTTTAGGTTGATTTTTTAAGGTGATATATTTAGTGAAGGCATACTTGTGCCATCTATCCTATTGGGAAAGTGTTTGTTGTTAGGATAAGTGAGGGTTGTCAATAAGCAAGCAAGGCAGCGGCAGCCACTATACCATCCTGCGCTGAACTAGCACCAGAGATACCGATAGAACCTACAATGATTCCGTCTTTAAAAATAGGTAAACCGCCTTCTATGGCTACAGCATTTGGTAATGTGGCTATTCTTGCCCCTCCTTCCGCTTTCATAGCGTCTTCAAAAACTTTTGTCGGACGTTTGAAATAGGCTGCCGTCTTTGCTTTGCCTATGGCTACATCTATACTCCCGATCTGTACTCCATCCATTTTACGAAGCGATATCATATGTCCTCCAGCATCCATTACCACAATCACCATGTTCCATCCCTCTGCTTTGGACTTAGCTTCTGCAGCATCGGATATGCGGGTTGCGTCTTCCAGACTTAGGTAAGGTTGCATCTGGGTTTGTGCATGGGTGAAAAATGGAACCAAGAATAGAAGGATAATCAATAACTTTTTCATGTTGATATAAGGTTGAGGTGAATTTTAAAAACGTCTTTCAATTTAAGAATTATTTGGAGGTATTAATGAAAGCATTATCTTGATAAGTGTATTAGTTTTCAAATCCTTAACCTAAAATCTATGAATTTTATCTCGAGAAGAACCACCTTGAAATCACTTGCCCTAGGCGCTGGAGTGAGTATGGTTTCTCCTTTTAGCGTTTTGTCTTCGACCAAGCCTGAAAAGGAGAAATTAGGAATAGCCCTAGTTGGACTGGGATATTATAGTACAGATCTCCTCGCTCCGGCATTAGAAAAAACAGAAAAGTGTTACCTCGCTGGTATCGTCACGGGCACACCATCCAAAGCAGCAGTGTGGAAGACGAAGTATAAAATTCCTGAGAAAAATATTTATGATTACGAATCCTTCGACTCCATCGCTGATAATCCAGATATCGATGTGATTTATATCGTATTGCCACCTTCCATGCATAAAGAGTATGTAATCCGCGCGGCTAAAGCCGGTAAGCACGTCTGGTGTGAAAAGCCTATGGCTGTGACAGTAGATGAGTGTCAGGCTATGATAGATGCTTGTAAGCAAGCCAATGTTTCTTTGTCTATCGGATACCGATGCCAGCACGAACCAAATACAAAGGCATTTCAGAAAATTGTAAGAGAACAGAGTTTAGGGAAAGTGTTAGGCTTGGATTGCGCAGCAGGATATAGAGAAAACAGAACAGATCACTGGAAGCAGAAGCGAGAAATGGGTGGAGGGGTGATTTACGATATGGGTGTTTATTCAATTCAGGGGGCGAGACTTGGGGCAGGAATGGAGCCTATTGCCGTGAACTCTGCTAAAGTATGGACAGAGAGACCTGATATTTATAAGGACGGCTTGGGTGAGATTGTAGAAGCAGAATTGGAATTCCCAGGAGGTGTTATAGGTACAATCAAGACTTCTTTTGGAGATAATATGAATTTCCTCAATATCAACTGTGAAAAAGGAATGATAGAGATGGCGCCGTTTTCAGCCTATGCAGGTAACAAAGGGAAAAGTCCGTTAGGTGAGATTGATTTCCCATTTCAACAGCCCATGGAGCAAGTGTGGCAGATGGATGACGATGCCCAAACTATCATGGACGGAAAGCCACAAGCTGTGCCTGGAGAAGAAGGACTTCGGGATATACGCATAGTTCAGGCTATACTTAAATCAGCGGAAACTGGTAAAAAAGTGTTGGTTTAAGTCCATTCCAATCCTTTTTGGGTATTGAATAAGCCAATTTGGGGAGTACAAGAGTATTTTTGGTGTGTTCTTAAATTCAATTTTTAGTAGGAAATATTGCTGAAAGTTGAAAAAAATGAAGGTTTTAATGAAAACATCATTTTTATGCACTAAAAATTAAAAATAAACGCCAAAAGACTTCTAATGGCATTATAAATGATGTTTATTGTATCTAAGTATAATTTATAACCAACCAATAAAATAATTATGAGCAGACACCAAGAAGTTAAAGATTTGGTCGATTCTTTAGAAGGAGACTTTGCGAAATTTTACGAAAACGGTAACAAAGCAGCCGGAACTAGAGTAAGAACTGGTATGCAAGCGATCAAAAATCTTGCACAAGAAATCAGAGCTGAAGTTACAGCGAAGAAAAACGAGGCTAAGTAATCTACTTAGTCACTTATTATAAAAGCCCCGAAAAATTAGTTTTTCGGGGCTTTTGCGTTAATAGGAATTACTTTAGTATGAAGATCCAACTTCTGTTTTTCGAGGTTAAAAGGATTCGTTGATATTGAGGTAAAAACCTGAATTGCCTTTTTGTCCAAAGCCGTAGTCAGCCGAAATGGTAGTTCGGTTTTCTTTATTGATCATCACCCTAAGCCCAAGACCATAGCCAGGATTGATTTTTGTAAAAATGTTTTCCTGAGTAAGTTTACTCCCGAAGCTAGCAGCATTCACAAATACAGTTCCGCCAAAAGTCTCTTTGTTTTTTTGTAATGGGAATCTATATTCCGCCTCAGAATAGACCATGCTTTCCCCTCTGAATCGACCTTGGGAATACCCTCTGCCCGAGCGTCCAAACATATCATATCCAATGGATGGTAAAGCCATGTAGGGTAGATTTCCTGATACCAGGAAATTGGCATAACTCCATAGCGCTACTAAATGACGCTTTCGCTTTTCACTCAACGGAAAATAGTGACGGTAATCGAGTAGGAGAGTGGAAGATGACTGATTTGATCCTAAAAATTCCGGGTTAATTTTATAAGAGATCATAGCAAAGTTGGTCTCGTAAGGAGATACTGCCATGTCACGATTTTCCATTACAGCATTCAAAGTAATCCCGGAAAGCGTGTTTTTATCTAGGTTAAATCCTTTCGTCTGATTGTAGAAATCATTGGAAAAAGTCAGTTGCGGTGGCATTTCCTGATCTATAAAGTTTTCTATTTTGGAATAGATGTCAAGATGATAGCCTACACCTAAATAAAACTTTGATGTTGAAATTCGCTTTAGTACAGTCTCGTAAAACCGGACCCAATTGTAATCCATTTGTTGTTCACCCTGCCAGACACCTAATTGGTGTGGATTTTCTTCCGGTAAATTTGGAGTAGAACTTCCTAATCCGAAAGTAGGCTGAGAGGTAATGAAGAAGCGCCAGTCTCCAACTAAAATCCAGCTGTCCTCTGCTAGGAAAATATTGCTTCGAGAGCTAATCAGCCACTGTTTTTTGGTGGTGTAGAGTAAGTTGCCAACCAAGTTGGATAGGTGAGTGCTTTCTGGATTTCCCATCCTCCAGGTAGCTGATGGAGCGATACCAAATAACCAGCCGTTTGCAGGGTTGGAAGCAATGGCTGGTAAAGGAATCAATTTAAAATCTCGAATCTGATTGGGTTTATATACTACTGAATCCTGTGCTAGAATGGGGAAGTTGATACAAAGGAATAGTAGTAAGATTGAAATACGAGTCATTAAAAGAAGAGGTCAAGTGGTAGGCGAAAACGCAATGCATTGTGGTAGTTCTTTAATTTCAAAGGTAAACGTGGTCAATTCTGTTGTTAGTTTACTTTTATGCTCTTCAAAAAACCAATTGAAAGTAAGGCTAATTCTCGTTGTTTGTTACTTTCTATATTTAAATCTGGACTAATGACCGCATATCTGCTTGCTGCCTCCAAGGGTTTCGTCCAAAAGTTTAATATTTTCGAGGGAAAATACCCCGCCATAGAATCTATCGCTACAGTGAGTGGAAACTTATTTTTTAAGAACTCTGATCTCAACTTTTCGATCTGTTTCTACAGACTCTTTTGATCTTCCTCTTACGATTAATCCTCCATTACTTACTGATATTCGATCTGGGGCAATGCTATAATAATCCACTAGCGTTTTGGTCACTGCCGCAACACGCTTCTCAGTAAGTGTAAGATTATAAGCCACGGAGCCTGTATTGTCTGCAAATCCTACCAATTCCACAATCACGTTTGGATTCTTCTTTAAATATTCAGCAATAGGGGCTACTTTATAACGCTCTCCATCAGACAAGGTCGATTCATTGATAGCGAAGTAAAGCTCCACTTTACTATCACTCAGTAAGCTATCTAATACTGTCTTTCTGACTAAAACTATGCGGGTAAAGTCAGATTTGTAAAGAAGAACTTATGCCAAGCAATGTTCTTAACTGACGCACACAAAGTTGGAGTAACCAACGGCTGTACTAAGCGCTGATTTGGGGTAAGTAAATTAATTAGTAGGGCTGTTCCGATTGTATAATAAGGCACCTTCTTTTCTGCCTCTAATCATCTAGTCCTTAAGGACCATTTTTAGAATTTCTCTCCTAACAAATACTATCACAAACCAGCTTATTAATCCGGCTGCTACTCCAACTAATGCACCTACTAGTATGTCCAAAGGATAATGAACTCCAAGATAAATTCTGGTGTAGGAAATGACGGCTGCCCATAAAAAGAGCCAAGGAAGAAAGCGGAGTTTTCCTTTCATTTTTAAATTCAAAAAAGCAGCCAAACCGAAGGTGTTTGCAGCATGGGAGGAAGCGAATCCATACAAACCACCGCACCTGAGATAATTATGGATAATACCGTCCCAGCGCTCATCATGACAGGGTCGAAGTCTTTCAAAGAAGGGCTTCATAAATCCAGATGTAAACTGATCCGAAATAAGTATGGTCAATGCTACACCCCCAATTACCCACCAGCTATTTTTTGGCTCTACCTTGTAGATAAAAAAGATCAGTATAGCATAAAAAGGTAGCCATGTATAAGTCTGAGAAAGTTGGAAATTAACAACATCCAGCCAATCAGTATGAAAGGAGTTTAACCATAGGAATAATTCCTCATCCCAAATCTTAAGTTGTTCGATCATTTTATAAAAGATAACCAGTCGATCCCTTTGTTAAGGTTGTTTTGGGTGTATTCTTCCTTTGAACCGATTTCAGGTTCATGCATGTATTCCCATTCTGCCATCGGGGGCATACTCATCAGTATACTCTCAGTACGTCCATTGGTATCCAGACCGAATTTGGTTCCTGCATCCCAGACCAGATTGAATTCCACGTACCGTCCTCTTCTTAAACTCTGCCATGATTTCTCAGGTTCTCCAAAAGGGATTTGAGAATTCTTTTTCATAAAATACCCGTAGACTTCAGGAAATAAGCGTCCTAGAGAAAGACTGAATTGAAGCAGGTGCTCAAACTCATTATCGTCTTTTGCCTCTAATCTATCATAGAAAATACCTCCAATTCCACGAGTTTCATTTCTATGCTTGATGTAGAAGTAATCGTCTGCCCAATTTTTAAACTTAGAATAGAAGTTAGAATCGTATTGATCACAGACATTTTTCACTTCCTGATGAAAGTGCTTTGCGTCAGCTCCATCTATATAATGTGGAGTCAGATCTATACCGCCACCGAACCAATGCACTCCATTATCCATCTCAAAGTAGCGGATGTTCATGTGAATGATGGGGACCATAGGGCTTTTAGGATGCAACACGATAGAAACTCCTGTGGCAAAAAACTCGGACTTGTCTAGATTTAGCTTCTTAAGAATTTTGTCCGGGGTAGGACCGTGTACTGCAGAAAATGCAACTCCACCTTTTTCGATGATGCTACCATTTTTGAATATCCTGGTTCTTCCGCCACCTCCAGCAGGTCTTTCCCATTCATCTTCTTCAAATTTCCCACTGCCATCAGCCAACTCTAATTCTCTGCAGATATGATCCTGCATTTTCATATAGATTTTAGCTATTTCTTCTTTACTCCTTCTAGACATTATTGAGTTATTTATCGCTTTAGAATGGATATCCTATGCCAAAGTTAAGAACAGTTTGCCCTTTCACACCAAATAGGTTTCTGAATGAAATGTTATCCAGTACCCATCGTTGCCCTTCGGGCATAGAAGGATCTACAGCTTTCGTAGCCAAATCAAGTCGGACTACCAGGAAATTAAAATCCATTCGTAATCCTAATCCTGTTCCTATAGCTATTTCTTTATAAAATCGATCAAATCTGAAATCTGCACCTGGCCGAGAGTTGTCTATGCCAATCACCCAAGCGTTTCCAGCGTCAATGAATGCTGCCATATCGAAATACCCAAATAAGGCACGGCGATATTCCAGCATCGTTTCAAAAATCATCTCTGCGGGCTGCTCAAAACTATAATCATATCTACCCTTGTCACCGATTGGAGGAGTATAACTTCCCGGTCCTAATCTTCGGGCTTGCCAAGCTCTTATGCTTGTACCACCTCCGGCGAAGAAATATTTCTCGTATGGTAAAATTCCTGCACTAATGCCATAAGGTTGGGCTATTCCAAAGTTTACTCGGTAAGCAATGGTTTGCTTGGGAGTAATTGGCTTATATCTTCTGAAATCAGCCTGAAATTTTAGCCATTGAAAATTGGCATAAGTTGTTGTCTCAGTGATGTCTTTTACATTGAAAAGATTAAGAGTTGTGCCTCCGCTTTCTACGAATAACCTTAATAAGGAAGATTTACTGGAGTTAAAGTCTCCATATTCATTAAAGTTAATGATGGACTGCGCAGACACAGAGCTTACCAATGATGGTAGAAATGACCATATCAAATTGTTCCCCTGATCTTGGAGATCAGTTAATACTGCTAAAAACTCAGGAGTAATATTTGGAGTCCTGATGTAGTTAATATCTGCGAGATTCAGCGTGTATTGCTGTCTCTTGTTGCGGGTAGCCCATGTATATGCCAATAGCCCGTTCAGTCCTGATCGTGTATATTCAGGTCTGTTGGTGAAATTATAGCCAAGTTGAGTTCTAGTATTTGGGTTGTAGCGTCCATATTTCTGTAGGCTTTTTCCGTAAAATGGTATCAGAAATCTTGGGAATATCACCGATGCTGAAGCTCCAAATTCCTTGCTTTGGTAGACTCCCTGATCTGTAGCCGATGCCACGCCCTCATAACCAACCCTTGCATTGAATTCCAGTATTTCCCCAGCTCGGAAGAAATTTCGGTTTCTTAAAACAGTACTAAAGAATGGTCCCGGCAATTGCTCTGTGATGCTAAGCCCCAGCTGATTAGTAAGCTGATATTTTTGATTAGGCTGCGTTAAAATCTTTGCAGTCAGACTAGTGCCCACAGTGTCGAATGAAATATTTATGTACCGGAATAAATCCAGGTTGCTGAGCTGTTTTTGAGTTTCTACAATGTTTAATCTATTGTATGGTTGGCCTTCATCAAATAGAATCCTGGAGCTAAGTAGTTTGGATGAGAATCGATCTCTGTAAAATGTAAAATCTATGTCACGGTAGTTTCTAAGGACTTTTTCATCTACAAATTCATCGCTTGGCGGACTGATTTTGAAGGTGATAGAATCTATCCTATAGATCTCGTGTTTTTCTGAGAATGAAGGTTTAAGTATTCTCTGTTCTGCATTGATACTCTTGGAAGTGGTGTCATAGTAAAGATTGTAATCAATAAAGCTTTTAGTGAACATGAAATACCCATTGTTTTTGAACAGGTTTTCCAGTCTATCCCTTTCTCTAGTGAAATTACTCTGATCATAATTCTCTCCTTTCTTTATGAAAGATTCATCCTTAGTGCTATTAATCAAGGATAGAATCCCCGCATTAGTAGAGTTGGTATATATTGAATCTAATAGATAGGGTTCTTTCTCTTCTATGATATAAATTACGTTCGCCTTTTTTTTCTTTGTTTCTACTTCGTAGGACACTTCTGAATCTAGGAATCCTTTATTGTACAGGTAATTATCTATTTCGATTACGGTCTTCTTTGTTTGGGAACTATCCAAAATTGCAACCGGATTTCCTGTTCTCATCAGGAAATTCCCATATTCCTGCATCTTTTCTAAGTCTTGTATTTTGGATTGGAGTTTATCCCGTCTTTTCAGAAGCTTTCGATCATCTGATGCTTCGTCGAGTCGTTCTTTTACGAGCTGAAGCTCTGAATTCTTTGACTTCAATTTGCTATTTACTTGTGCGCTGTCATAGAAATACCTGCCTATCCGGTAAATGCTGACACCAAGTGAGGAGTTCGTTAGTGGGATTTTCGTGTTTGGCTCTTGAAAATACAAACCTTCAATTTGAGCGTGATTTGCCTTTTCAACTCCCTCAAGGGTATTGCTATTCAGTACATACTTGCCTTCCGGTAAGTTTTTGCTCAAAGAGCAAGCCTGCATAGCCCACAGGACACAGATAAAAAGTATATATTTGGTGAATTTCAAAATGGCAGAGTCGATCCGAATGCTTAGCAAAAATACAGTTAAGTTTATTAAATCCTTACATCAAAAGAAATTCCGAAATCAGGAGCAAAGATTTTTTGTTGAAGGTGAAAAGAGCGTTTTAGAAGTGCTCAATTCAAATTTCAAAGTGGAAGTTCTCATTTGTACAGATGAGTTTTTGTCCAAGTATGACAAGCAATTAAATCACTCAGAAATCCAAATTATCACTGCTACCCAGCATCAACTGGAAAGCCTTGGCCAATATCAAAGCAATGATAGTGCCTTAGCAGTGGTGCATATGAAAGCAAATAGTGCTTTTGATTTTCCTGAGGGGGATTTTGTGATTGGATTGGATGACGTACGAGATCCTGGTAATCTAGGGACTATAATTAGAATAGCTGATTGGTATGGCATCAAAAATTTGGTGTTTTCGCATCAAACGGCAGATTTTTACAATCCGAAGGTGATTCAATCCAGTATGGGATCTTTCACTCGGGTCAATTTTTTCTATGCAGATCTTGATAAAGTTTTTCAGCAATGGAATGTTCCTATCTATGGAGCATTTCTAAATGGGGAAAATGTGCATAAAATGAAGAGAATTTCTCAAGGGGTAATCCTGATGGGAAATGAGTCAAATGGTATTTCGGAGGACCTAGGTCAACTTGTGACCGATAAGGTGACTATTCCAGGATTTGGTCAGGCCGAGTCATTGAATGTGGCTATAGCGACTGCCATTCTTTGTGACAATTTTAAACGATTAATGATCGTATGATTAAAAAATTAGCCAGTACCCTGAATAGGGTTGGGATTAATGGATTTTTATTAGGCTTGTTTGCAGCGATTTTATTGGCTTGGTTGTTTCCTTTTGCGGGTTCCAATCAATCTCCAGTCCCTTGGAAACCTATTATTAATGTGGGAATTGGATTAGTTTTCTTTCTATATGGAGTAAAGCTCGATCCCGTTCAGCTGATGTCAGGTTTGAAAAACTGGAAATTGCACGTACTTATTCAGCTCACTACATTTGTTCTTTTCCCGATGATCGTGCTGGCGATTTTGCCCTTTATGACTTGGGTAGATAAGGATTTTCAAATGGGGATTACTTATTTATCAGTCCTTCCTTCTACTGTAAGCGCTTCGGTGGTGATGGTTTCCATTGCTCAGGGAAATATTCCCGGAGCCATATTTAATGCGAGTATTTCCAGTCTTTTAGGCGTGATAATTACCCCTGCTTGGATGGGGATTTTAGCAGATTCAGCAGATATTGAGATGGACTTCTTACCTACTTTGGGAGAGCTTTCCGTCAAGGTACTCCTGCCTGTAATTCTAGGTATTATAGCTCATAGGTGGCTTTATCCTAAAATTGAGAAGCATCTCTCAGCGTTGAAATACATAGATCAAACTGTGATCATGATCATCGTATTCACTTCTTTTGCCCAATCCTTTTCACAGGATATTTTTTCACCCTATAAGATGAGTGTGTTGTTTGAAGTAGGAGCAACCATGCTGGGTCTATTTTTCTTGGTTTGGACGGTTATTGAAGTTTTGTGTCGCTTGCTGGGTTTTAGCTGGGAGGATCGTGTGACGGCCTTGTTTTGTGGTTCAAAAAAATCTCTGGTACAAGGAGTTGTGATAGGGAAGGTGATTTTTCCAGACCCTGCTATCCTCGGGTTGGTGTTGCTTCCATTGATGTTGTATCACATTCAGCAGCTCATCGCGGGAAGTATTATTGCTTCCAGATTTTCAAAAAAGATTTGAGTGAGCTTTAGATATTAATGTGAATCTCAATATGAATTAACAGCAAAAAGCCTGAAATACTCAGGCTTTTTGCTGTTAGATGTGAGTCTTTGATAGCTGGTCTACTAGCTGAATGTATTGTTCCGTGGCTTCTTCCTTGGATTTGCCTTTCATATTCAGCCAGGCATTATATTTTGCGGCAGCTTTGAAATCAAAACCTCCTGGTCTTTCATTCTCATTATCACCTTCTGTAGCTTGTTTGTAGAGACCATATAGCTTGAGTAAATCCTCATTGCTAGGTTTTTCAGTGAATTTTTTGGTTAATGCTATAGCATCTTCTAAAGTTTGGGCTGACATTTTATTTGGTGTTTGATTAGGGGTGAAGGTTCAAAATTAGTACCATTTACGAATTCGCCTTCATTTGCCTTATAAATAAAATAGCCAGCTGATTTCAGCTGGCTATTTAAACAAAGCGGGGAATTAGCGCTGCAACCTATCGTTTATTCATCGATACGTAGTCACGCTCATTTGCGCCTGTATATACTTGTCTTGGACGCCCAATAGGCTCTCCATTTTCTCTCATTTCTTTCCACTGAGCGATCCAGCCTGGAAGTCTTCCTAGGGCAAACATCACAGTGAACATGTCAGTAGGGATTCCAAGAGCTCTGTAGATAATACCAGAGTAGAAATCTACGTTTGGATACAATTGACGATCGATAAAGTATTGATCATTAAGTGCAGCGTGTTCAAGTTCTTTGGCGATCTCCAAAACAGGGTCATTTACGCCTAATTTCTCAAGTACATCATCAGCTGCTTTTTTGATGATTTTCGCTCTTGGATCAAAGTTCTTATAAACTCTATGTCCAAAGCCCATCAATCTGAATGGATCATTTTTGTCCTTTGCCTTATCCAAATACTTCTTAGCATCTCCACCATCGGCTTTGATTGCTTCTAGCATCTCAATTACCGATTGGTTAGCTCCACCATGAAGAGGTCCCCAAAGTGCGTTGATACCAGCAGAGATAGAGGCGTAAATACTTGCTTGAGAAGAACCTACAATTCTCACAGTAGACGTAGAGCAGTTTTGCTCGTGATCCGCGTGAAGGATAAGTAACTTATCCAATGCCGCAGAAACCACAGGATCAACATCATACTTCTCTGCAGGAAGCGCAAACATCATTTTTAGGAAGTTTGAGCAATAATCCAATGAGTTGTCAGGATAGTTTACCGGATGACCCATTTCGTTTTTGTAAGCCCAAGCAGCGAAAGTTGGCATCTTCGCGATAAGACGAATGATGCTCAAATTAACTTCCTCTTCACTTCTATTTGGATTCAAAGAAGCTGGGTAGAAGGCTGTAAGCGCACAAATCATAGAAGAAAGAACGCCCATTGGGTGAGCATTGGAAGGGAAACCTTCCAAAATCTTCTTAATGTCTTCATGAACCAATGTATGGTGAGTGATTTCTTTGGAGAAATCCTCGTATTGAGCTTGGGTAGGAAGCTCACCATAGATCAATAAATAAGAAACTTCAAGAAAAGTGGACTTCTCGGCCAAATCTTCGATTCTATAACCTCTATAGCGAAGAATTCCTTCTTCACCATCTAAAAAAGTAATGGCGCTTTTCGTAGCTCCAGTGTTTTTGTATCCCGGGTCAAGGGTGATAAGGCCCGAGGATGCTCTAAGTTTTGCGATATCAATCGCTGATTCATTTTCTGTTCCGGTGATTACCGGGAATTCATAGTCTTGTCCTTTGAAAGAAAGCTTAGCTGATTCAGACATATATTTTTTGTTTGGATTGCTTATGTTAAAAAACCTCGAAATAGGCTCGTAAGATAATAAAATCAGGTAGCTTTTTGATGGCTGAATATGACCTATGGGTTATTATTCTTGTGAAAAGTGTAATAATTCACAGAAACTAACCTGATCCCTAAGTAAATCCTCAGAAATAGAGAACTCTGATTTTATTATTCCTTAGTGAAAATTGGTTGTGGAATAAAAAAAGCCCCGGAGGGCTAATTTTTTATGCGCAGAAATGCTCAAATACTTCAACCAAGTGGTCGCCGATCATTTTTGCATTTCTTCCTTCGATGTGGTGACGCTCGATGAAATGTACCAATTCGCCATCTTTAAATAGAGCCATTGCTGGAGAAGATGGAGGGTAGGGAAGTGTCAATTCTCTGAATTTATCAACAGCTTCTTTATCATTTCCTGCAAATACAGTAGCAAGAGTCGTTGGCTTAACTTTCGCATTTTCTACCGCGTAAGTTATTCCTGGTCTTGCAGCTCCTGCTGCGCAACCGCAAACTGAATTCACTACAACAAGGGTAGTACCTTTATGGTCTGGACCAAGATGCGTTGCAACTTGCTCAGCAGTTCTGAACTCTTCAAATCCTACGCTGGAAAGTTCTGCTCTCATTGGAGCAATCAATTCTTCTGGATACATATTATTACTAGTTTTAAAGTACTTTTTATAAAAAACCCAACTCAAGCTTTGCCGCTTCGGACATCATATCCTGAGAATAGGGGGGGTCAAAGGTTAACTCAACCTCAACATTGTTAATACCTTGAATCTGCTGGATCTTATCCTTTACTTCGGAAGGGATAAACTCTGCGGAAGGGCAATTTGGAGAAGTCAAAGTCATTAAGATATACACGTTGTTTACAGGATAAACCGTGATTTCGTAAATCAATCCCAAATCATGAACATCCACAGGGATTTCAGGATCATAGACCAGTTTGATGGCCTGAACCACCTTTTCTTTAAGGCCTTCGATTTGTGTTGAAGTGGTTTCTGTGTTGTTCTCTGTTGACATACTATCAGGCGTTTTGTTTGCTTTGAATAGCCAAAGCGTATAATTTGATTTGCTTGATCATAGACGCAAATCCGTTGGAGCGTTGGCTACCAATAATAGAACCCATTCCGATTCTCTCTACGAAATTAAGTTCCGCTTTGATAATCTCTTCTGGGATACGATAGTTCAAAACTCTCAATAAAAGTGTGATCAATCCTTTGGTGATATCCGTATTGGAATCAGCCTTAAAGTGCACTTTTCCATCCTTTTCATCAGCTATCAGCCATACTTTGGATTGACATCCTTTAATCGTATTAGTTTCGATTCTTTCATTATCAGGGAATTCTTCCAAGCTTCCGCCCAGCTCCATGATGTAATAAATTGTCGATTCCTTGTCGTCTCCTAGAATTTCAAATTCAGAAACTATTTCATCTTGAACTTCTTGAATGCTGCTCATTTATTTTTGATTCGTGCGATCCGGCTTACACCTTCCGCTAATTTTTCTATTTCGGATTTCGAATTGTAAACCGCGAATGAAGCTCTTACAGTTCCTTCCAGCCCTAATCTTTTCATCAGTGGCTGCGTGCAGTGATGACCAGTTCGAACTGCGATACCGTTGGCATCCAGCATCATTCCCACATCGTAAGGATGCATAGCATTGATGTTGAATGACAAGACACTTACTTTTTCGGCTGCTGTTCCCACTGGAATAAATCCCTTTACCTGAGACAAAAGCTCATTTGCATAGCGAAGTAACTCATCTTCATGTTGGCGAATTTCTTCCTTTCCTATAGCATTGACAAAATCAAGCGCCGCTTTGAAAGCGATTACATCACCAATATTTGGAGTGCCTGCTTCAAATTTGAAAGGGATCTCATTATAAGTGGTTTTTTCAAAAGTCACTTCTTTGATCATCTCTCCGCCACCTTGATAAGGAGGCATAGACTCTAGTACTTCTCTTTTTCCATAAAGTACTCCAAGACCAGTAGGGCCATAAAGCTTATGTGCAGAGAAAGCTAAGAAATCACAATCCAAGTCCTGAACATCTATAGACAAGTGACTTGTACTTTGTGCTCCATCCAAAAGTACCTTCGCTCCCACAGCATGTGCAGCAGCAATTACTTTTTTGACTGGATTGATTGTGCCAAGTGCATTGGAAGCATGAACAATGCTGACCATTTTGGTCTTTGGAGAAAGTAACTTATCGAATTCATCGAAGAGAATCTCACCAGCATCATTAATAGGTATCACCTTGAGAATAGCTCCTTTTTCTTCACATAGCATTTGCCATGGGACGATATTGGAATGATGCTCCAGTGTGGAAATGATAATTTCATCTCCTTTTCCAATGAATTTTCTTCCAAAAGTGGAAGCTACTAAGTTGATGCTTTCGGTAGTTCCCTTTGTGAAAAGAACCTCAGCAGATTCTCTCGCATTGATGAAAAGCTGGATAGCTTCCCGAGATTCCTCAAAATACCTCGTAGCTCGATCCGCCAAAGCATGCGCACCACGGTGAATATTTGAGTTGTCGGTGGAGTAGTAATTATTCAACGCATCAAGAACTGCTTGTGGCTTTTGCGTCGTAGCGGCATTGTCAAAATAAACCAAAGGCTTGCCATGCACTTCCTGATGGAGTACAGGAAACAAGCCTCTGATTTTTTCGATTTCAATTCCCATGTTGTGTTTTAGAATTTGCTTCCTAAGCGATCCTGCACTAGGTCTGTGCAATACTTACGGAAGCTTTCGTCTCTGATATGCTCTAGCACTTCACCTGCAAAAGCGTAAAGTAGCAAGCCTTTGGCCTGATCCTTAGCAATTCCTCTTGCCTGAAGGTAGAATAATGCTTCTTCGTCCAGCTGACCAGTGGTACAGCCGTGAGAGCATTTGACATCATCAGCCCAGATTTCCAATTGAGGCTTAGTGTTTACCACAGCGTCTTCGGAAAGCAGGATATTATTATTTTGCTGGAAAGCATTAGTCTTCTGAGCGTCTTGTCTTACGAAGATTTTGCCGTTGAAAACTCCCCGCGAATGATCTGCAAGAATTCCTTTATATAGCTCATTAGACTCAGCATGAGGCACCGTATGATCCACGTTGGTATGATTATCCACGTGGGATTTGCCATTTAGCAAATACAGACCGTACATGTTTCCTTCAGAATTACTTCCCAGGATATTTATGCTCAGGTTATTTCTAACCATTTCTCCAGAAAGAGAAATAGTCACAGAAGAGAATCTTCCGTCCTTGTGAATGTCAGTTTCAGTATTACTTACTTCGATTACGTTTTTCCCTTCATTCTGAAGTTTGTAAAAACGAATCTGCGAGTTTACTCCACCTTTTATTTCTGTTACTTTATTAGAGAAATAGGTAACATCGCTCAAATTAACTGTATGATTGATGAAAGTCACTTCTGCAAAATCACCCGCTTCGATCCAGACACGAGGTTGAATCACTTGGCCGTTAATTGCCTTGTTGAAGTTCAGCAACAGAATTGGCTTTTCCACCACAGCTTTCTTAGGAACTGAAATGAATATACCATCTGTGAAAGCAGCTTGATTTAGTGCGCAGAAAGGATCTTTTGCTGGTTTTGCGATGCTTCCAACTGGTGTATCAGATTTCTCTGATAGGAGAGAAACTTCAATTCCTGCGATGGCTGAAGAAAGATTAGGCTGAAAATGCCCATTGGTGAATACCAACACATCTCCAGTATATCCTTCAAACAGATTGCTTTTCACGTCTTCTGCTGTAACCTCAAATGACTCAGCTAGAGCATAATTCTGAATGCTTTGCTCGAGTTTTTTGCTGATTGCAGTGAACTTGTATTCTTCTGATTTATTGGTAGGAAAGCCTTGGTTTTCGAATGCTTCTTTTCCTTCAGCTCGGGCTTTTTCAAAACCTTTACTGCTGGAATTCAACATCTCTCCAAGTGTTTCATGCTTAATAAGCGTACTCATGAGTAGTTTTTTAGAATGAAAATCAGACTGTAGCTTTAGAATCGACTTCTTCTTTGATCCAGTCGTATCCTTTTTCTTCAAGCTCCATTGCTAGTTCTTTGGTGCCTGATTTTACGATTCTTCCGTTGTACAATACGTGCACAAAATCCGGAACAATATAATCCAACAATCTCTGGTAGTGAGTCACTACGATTGTAGCGTTTTTATCTGATTTCAATTGATTTACTCCATTGGAAACGATACGAAGTGCATCGATATCAAGTCCTGAATCCGTCTCATCCAAAATGGATAGGGTAGGGTCAAGCATTGCCATCTGGAATATTTCATTTCTTTTCTTTTCTCCTCCGGAAAAGCCTTCGTTCAAAGATCTGCTCAGAAGCTTCTGATCAATCTCGACAAGCTTCATCTTTTCCTTCATCAAAGTCAAGAACTTCACAGCATCCAATGGCTCTAGACCACGGTATTCTCTTACTTGGTTAACTGCCGTTCTTAGGAAGTTAGTAGAGCTTACACCTGGGATTTCTACCGGATATTGGAAAGCAAGGAATACACCTTCTCTTGCTCTAACTTCTGGAGAAAGTTCAAGCAGGTCTATTCCCTTGAAAATAACTTCACCTTCAGTCACTTCATATTCTTCTCTTCCTGCTAATACTGAAGCAAGAGTAGATTTACCTGAACCGTTTGGCCCCATGATCGCATGAACTTCTCCTGCTTTCACTTCAAGGTTGATGCCTCTTAGGATTGGAGTCCCTTCGATAGAGGCGTGCAAATTCTTTATACTAAGCATAATGCTAAATTTGAAATTTGAAATTTGAAATTGAGGAAACCTGGTTTTTAGCTTTTAAACTTATTTCCCCTAATCTCACTTTCTTTTAAATACTTTATAAATCCAGAAATAGACTTGCTGATTTCTAGGCTTTTTTCAGAAGCTACACTGAGTGTTTCTTCTGAAATATAGTGTCGATCAAAAGCTCTGTATAACTGAGATCTTGACTCACCGGCTGATGCTTTGGCTATACTTAAGAATTGGATGAATTCTCTATTCCCTTCTCGCTCAAAGCCTTCAGCTATATTGTCCATAATAGAGCCTGAAGATGAGTTAATTTGATTTTTAAGACTGAAATCATTTTGGAAACCATTTATTTGAGTCAATGCAAAAACCATTTTGCAATATTCTCTCGCCTTTTGCCAGATGTCTAAATCTTCGAATCGGGTGATGGTTGCCATAATCTCAAATCAGAAATCTCTAATTTCAAATTAACCTACAGATCCCTCAAGTGTCAAAGCCAACAACTTCTGTGCTTCCACAGCAAATTCCATTGGCAATTGATTCAATACCTCTTTCGCATATCCATTTACAATCAAAGCCACCGCATCTTCTGTAGCGATACCTCTTTGGTTGCAATAGAAAAGCTGATCCTCACCGATTTTCGAAGTAGTAGCTTCATGCTCCACTTTTGCGGTTGAATTGTGGATATCGATATAAGGGAAGGTATGAGCTCCGCAGCGATCACCCATCAATAGGGAGTCACACTGAGAGAAGTTACGTGCATTAGTAGCGCGCTTCATCACTTGTACTTGACCTCTGTAAGAGTTCTGAGATTTTCCTGCAGAAATACCCTTGGATACGATTCTTGACTTGGTGTTTTTACCAATGTGAATCATTTTCGTTCCAGTATCTGCTTGCTGATAGTTATTAGTTACCGCTACTGAGTAGAATTCTCCGATGGAATTGTCTCCTTTTAGGATACAAGACGGATACTTCCAAGTAACTGCAGAACCTGTTTCTACCTGAGTCCAAGAGATCTTGGAGAAATCACCAGCACAAATACCACGCTTAGTTACGAAGTTGTAAATACCACCTACTCCTTCTTTGGATCCTGGGAACCAGTTCTGAACAGTTGAGTATTTTACCTCAGCATGCGCTCCAGCGTAGATTTCCACTACTGCTGCGTGCAATTGATTTTCATCACGTTGCGGTGCAGTACAGCCTTCCAAGTAAGACACGTATGACTCGTCCTCAGCTACAATCAGGGTTCTTTCGAACTGACCAGTGTTTGCTGCATTGATTCGGAAATAAGTAGAAAGCTCCATTGGGCAACGAACGCCTTTGGGGATATAGCAGAAAGATCCGTCGGAAAATACAGCAGCATTAAGTGCCGCATAGTAGTTATCCGTCATTGGAACCACAGAACCCAAATACTTCTTCACCAATTCAGGATGCTCTTTAACAGCTTCGCTAAATGAACAGAACACAATTCCAAGTTTGGAAAGTGTGCCTTTGAAGGTAGTGGCTACTGAAACTGAGTCCAATACCGCATCTACTGCGATTCCTTGAAGTCTCTTTTGCTCATTAAGATTAATACCCAAGCGCTTGTATATATCAAGCAATTCGGGATCGACCTCATCTAGGTTTTTAGGCTTGCTGGCAAGCTTTGGTGCTGAATAATATTTTAGAGACTGCAAGTCAATTTTCGGATAATGGACATTAGCCCATTTTGGCTCTGACATGGCTTGCCATGTTTTGAAAGCTTTAAGCCTCCAATCGAGAAGCCACTGAGGCTCTTCCTTCTTGGCAGATATCCAACGTATAGTTTCTTCAGTTAATCCTACTGGAGCTTCATCGGCTTCGTAGTTCACTGACCATCCGTGTTCGTATTCTTTTGACGTTAGTTCTTCTAAAATCTGATTGTCTTTGCTCATTTGTGTGAGTTATTTAGACTAATTACATTTTAACGGCGAAGGTACAACATATAATGAAAATATCATGTTTGAACCTATTGGATAATTCTATCGATCATATAAAACTTCAATACAAATCGCCCTTTTCATATACTCTATAAGGTCTTTACAAAAAAAAAGTATTGAAGGTTCAATACTTTTGATTTTTAATTTAACGATTAAATTTTTTATTTAGATTTAATCTTAATTGGATTATTTCTCCTTGTCGAAAAACTGAATTGGTCTGTTAATCGATTCTTCCAATACTATTAAGGTTTCTGTTCTGTCAATTCCTTCTACTTTTTGAATATTATCAAGCACAAATCTTAGGTGGTTTGTATCTCTACAGATGATTTTTGCGAAAATCGAATAATTACCTGTTGTGTAATAAGCACTGACTACTTCTGAAATTGTTTTAAGTTTTTCGATGACAGTATCGTAAAGTGAACTCTTCTCAAGATAAATCCCCAGGAATGCTGATATGTCATAGCCAAGTTTTGAGAAATCAATATTCAATGTAGCACTTTTGACTATGCCCATATCCTCCAATTTCTTCATTCGTACGTGCACTGTCCCTGATGAAACGAAGACTTTTTTCGCTATTTCTGTATAGGGAGTCTTAGCATCTTCATTGAGAAGGGAAATGATCTTCAAGTCTATGTTGTCGATATCTAAAATTTTATCCATTTTTCTTGGCTGATTTTGGATGATTGTTAATGAATCTGCGTGTAAATTAGAGATTCTTCAAAATATTGCAAAATTATTTTTTCAATTTGTAATTAAAAGCAAAATCAACTTACTTTGGACTCGATATAAATGTTCAGATGAATATTTTGTTCGTAGAGTAAAAAGTCAAATTAAAATCTGAGATCATTTGTATTTTCAGATTTTAGTTAATTTCAATTGAAACTTTTAATCTCTAAAGTTATATTTGGGTTTATATTCTGAAAAGGGTCTTGCTTCTGGCGAGACTTTTTTGTTTTCTTTCCAATATTTATAATACAGAATATTGTATTTGAAAATTTAAATATTGTATTTTTGTTTTTATTCAGCCCATATCATCAAATGCCTGCACCACGGATATTTACCTACATTAGTTTTATTCTTTTTCTCTTCACACCTCTTGTGGGTAAATCTTTGGTAGCCCAAGTTTCACATGGATATTCTTTTTCCGAAGAAAGTTTTGTTGAATACCATAATCTGAGAATTAGAAGTGTGGATAATACTTCAGCTTCATCAAAAAGCACAGTAGCATCTGAATTGAATTTTGCGCCTCTAACAACTATTGAAAATAATTTGGCCAAAAATCTTAATTCACATTGGGTTTGGTCTGAAAATACGCTCGATATACTTGATAGTTATTCACCATTTTTATTCAGAACAAAAAAATCTGCTAATGTGGAAGAAGTAAAAGTTCTGCTTCAAGTGAATTCGATGGGTAGATTAAGTGGTTTCGAAGTAATGAGCGATGTAGATAAGGGCCTGAAAGAGCGAATTGATTATGTGCTAAGGAAATTACCTGATTGTAAGCCTGTACCTGGTTATGAAAACTACGGTATAGAAACTTTCGAATTAATTATCAAAAAATAACAAGCCGGTTTAGCCGGCTTTTTTTTTAAGCGGTTAGGGCAGGGAACTATGGTGTTTTTATTTTTGAAGTGTTCCTTGCTACCAATTTCTACTATAAACTATTAGAAATGTTTTATTTTGGTTTGTAGGACAGGGTCTAACCTTTAATTCGCCACAAGATGAAAATTAAAAGATTTGGAGTTTTGCTGATTGTTCTGCTCCTCGGATCACAAACACTTTTTGCACAGCAAAAAAGGCCTCTTACTCACTCAGATTATGATGGCTGGGAAAGGTTGGCATCTGAAAAGATTACTAAAAATGGGAAGTGGGTTGGTTATCAGGTGGCGCCTCAAGATGGCGATGGGCGAATAGAGATTTTCTCATTCAAGGATCCCAACAAGCGCCAGATTATCTCTAGAGGATCCGCATTTGACTTTTCGGCTGATGATGCATTTGCAATTGGAAAGATTGTGCCTGAGAAAGATTCTGTCTATGTATTGAAATTGAAAAAAACCAAGAAGGATGATATGCCTGCAGATAGTCTTTTCATCTATAATATGGCAGAAGGAAAATTAGAGAAACTCCCAAGAGTAAAATCTTTTGCCACACCAGAGAAAGCAGGGAGTTGGATCGCTATTCATTTTGAAAAAGAGAAAGAGAAGAAAGCAAAGGGTGAGGGAAATGTAGAGGCAGATTCTACAGCGAAGGTGGCTAAGCCGAAGAAAACAGACGGGACTAATCTTTCTGTCAGAAAATTAGATGGCTCAGTAAGCTATGACTTTGAAAGAGTTAAGTCTTATGGCTTTTCTAAAAATGGTGAATTCCTTCATTATGTTCTGGCAGAGGAAGATACATTGGACAACGCAGCCATTTATCTGTTGAACCTAGGAAATGGAGAAAGCAAAATGATATCTGAAGGAATGACTTCTTATTCGGATGTCACATTTTCGCCAAAAGCTAAATACCTCGCTTATCTCTCTACTGATGATTCTACCAAATCCAAAAAACCTTATCATTCACTCTTTCTTGTTCAGACACTGAATGGAAATCTTAAGGAAATAGCTAACAAAGATTCTGACGGAATTCTCACAAATGGGAGAATCAGTGAGAATGGTAACCTTACTTTCTCTGAGAACGAAGAACGCTTGTTTTTTGGAGTAGCCCCGGAATATGTGGACTATACCTATGAAAATGATACTACGATATTGGATGATGAGAGAGTTAGTTTAGATATTTGGGGATGGCAGGATTCTGAGATTCAGCCTATGCAATTGAAAAATAAAGGCCGAGAAGAGAATTTTTCTTATTTGGCTACGATTGATCTGAAAACCGATAAAATCACTCAGCTCGCAGATCTTGACGTGAAAAATGTAAGTCTGGAGTCAAAAATAGAACGCGATTTTGGTATAGCTTGGACTGATGCGCCTTACCGAATAAACTACAGCTGGGATATACAGACTGGCCGAGATTTATATTTGGTAGACTTTAAGGATGGTGCCAGAACTCTGATTGAAAAAGATGCTTCAGGTGTCCCCTCTATCTCTCCAGAAGGGAAATATGTTTACTGGTACGATGGACGTGATAGTAGCTGGGTAACCTACGATGTAGCTCAAAAGGCTAAAATCAATCTTACCAATGGCCTTTCCGAAGTGTTTTATGAAGAATTACACGATTCTCCATCTCTTCCTGGGAGCTATGGAAGTGCAGGTTGGTTAGCAGGAGACGAAGCATTTTTAGTATATGACAGATTTGATATTTGGAAAATAGACCCAAAAAATCCTGCTGCAGCAGTTAATTTGACTCAAGGAGCAGGTAGAAAATCCTATATGATCTTTAGAAGACAGGATCTGGATAGAGAAGAAAGAAGCATTGATCCTAAAGGGCAATTGTTACTAACTGCTTTCAATGAAAAGACTAAAGAGGCCGGTTTTTTCACTGGCTCATTCGACGGAAAGTCTGCTCCGAAGCAGTTAATCATGTCAGCAAATCGTTATAACGGTCTCACCAAAGCAAAAGAAAGCTCCGAGGTATTTCTAACTAAGTCCACTTATACGGAGAATCCAGATATGTATTTGGGAGATCTTTCTTTCAAAAACCTCAAAAAAGTATCCAATCTAAATCCTCAGCAAGCCAATGTGAATTGGGGTTCAGTGGAATTGGTGGATTATTTAACAAATGATGGAGAGCCATTACAAGGCTTATTATTTAAACCAGAGAACTTTGATGCTTCCAAGAAATATCCGCTGATGGTGTATTTCTATGAGCGTAATAGTGATGGCTTACACAATTATAGACCACCAGCACCAAGCGCATCCACGATCAATATTCCATACTTTGTGAGTAATGATTATTTGGTTTTCGTCCCAGACATCAAGTATGAATTGGGACTTCCAGGACCTAGCGCTTACAACTGTATAATCCCAGGAGTGCAGGCTATTGTTGCCAAAGGATTTGTGGATTCAGATAATATGGCGATCCAAGGTCAAAGTTGGGGCGGCTACCAAGTCGCTTACTTGATCACTCAGACGAATATGTTCAAAGCTGCAGGAGCAGGTGCACCGGTAGTGAATATGACTTCAGCTTACGGAGGAATCCGATGGGGTACAGGCATGAGTCGTATGTTCCAATACGAACAAACTCAATCTAGAATAGGAGGTACGCTATGGGAAAAACCTCTTTATTATTTAGAAAACTCGCCCTTGTTCTTTATGGATCGTGTGAAAACTCCAGTATTGATTATGCACAACGACGAGGATGGTTCTGTGCCATGGTACCAGGGAATAGAAATGTTTATGGCTTTGAAGCGTTTGAATCAACCGGCATGGCTACTCCAATACAATGGCGAAGACCACAATCTGGTACAGCGAAAAAACCGAAAAGATCTTTCTGTCCGCCTCAGTCAGTTTTTTGATCATTATCTCAAAGGCGCGCCAGCTCCACTATGGATGTCAGAAGGACTTCCGGCAGTGCAGAAAGGGAAGACCCTTAAATATGAGCTAGAGAAATAGACTCAAAAAGCCCTGAATCAAAATCGATTCAGGGCTTTTTTGTGATATAAGTGAATGAAAAAAGATACTTATTTAAACGGCCACTGCTGCCTTAATATGTGGGTGCGGATCGTAATTAAGCAATTCGAAGTCCTCGTATTTGAATTCAAAAATATCCTTGATCTCAGGATTGATTTTCATTGTTGGCAATTCCTTAAGTTCTCTGCTCAGTTGCAACTCAGCTTGCTCCAAGTGATTGGAATACAAATGTGCATCGCCAAAGGTGTGAACGAAGTCACCTGCCTCTAATCCGCAAACTTGAGCCACCATCATGGTGAACAAAGCATAAGAAGCAATATTGAAAGGCACTCCAAGAAAAACATCTGCGCTACGCTGGTAGAGTTGGCAACTCAATTTGCCATCAGCTACATAGAATTGGAAGATTGTATGGCAGGGAGGCAAGGCCATATTGTCCACATCAGCCACATTCCAAGCGCTTACAATATGTCTGCGACTGTCTGGTTTGGTCTTTATTTGATGGATAAGATTTTTGATTTGATCGATTTCTCCCCCTTTGCCATCTGGCCAATGTCTCCATTGATAGCCATAAACTGGGCCCAAATCACCATTCTCGTCTGCCCATTCGTTCCAAATGGACACCTTATTATCGTTGAGGTATTTGATATTAGAATCTCCTTTGAGGAACCAAAGTAGCTCAATGATGATAGATCGAAGGTGAACCTTCTTGGTTGTTACTACAGGGAAACCTTTAGATAAATCAAACCGCATCTGATGACCGAATATACTCCGCGTTCCAGTTCCTGTTCTATCTCCTTTTACTGCTCCTTCATCTAGGATTTTGCGCATCAAATCGTGGTATTGCTTCATCTCGTCTGTTTGATTTTCAAGTTTCGGCAAGTTAAGCAGTTCAGAGAATAAATGGAATTGATTTAGAACAAAGCAGCTTCAATCTTATTATACTTGAAACGTGGAATAGGTATGAAGGCCATTTATAACTAACAGATGTTCCAAAAATCAGCAGCGTACGCTTTTCTAATATTTGCCGCTTTACTCAGTGTTTTGCTGATAATTTTTCGCCCAATTCCTCAGTTTAATTATGATTTTGAGACATTTTTCCCACAGAATGATCAGGACTTAGATTTCTATCAAAATTTCAAAAGTCAGTTTGAAAATGATAACGACTACTTGCTAGTGGCCCTAAGTAATGAGCCAAAAGAACTCTTGTCAACTGATTTCCTAACAAAAGCCAACAGCATACACACTGAAATCCAACGATTGGATAAAGTAGACACGGTCATTTCAATCCTGAATTTTGAGCAACCAATCATTGGGGTTTTCGGATTGAGGAATAGAAAAGTATTGGATTGGTCAGACGACAATTCTCTTCGTAAAACTTCATCTAATTTGGATCAATATAGCTCTCAGCTAATTTCCAAGGATGGGAATTCACTTTTGCTCTGGATCAAAAACGAGCAGAATATATCTAAGGTAGATGGAGACAGCTTGTATAGTGCTATAAAAAGTGTTTTCAGGCAGCATGATATTCAACCAATTGCAGTAGCAGGAAAAATCCAAACACAGGGTGATTTTATCAAGTTGATGCAGGATGAATTTGGGTTGTTTCTCGGATGCTCGATCGTGCTGATGTTGCTTTTGCTTATCCTGATTTTTCGAGCTTGGTGGGGTGTTATTATTCCGCTTTTAGTCCTGATTATTGGTGTCGCATGGGCTTTTGGCTTACTTGTCTTTTTGGGGAAACCACTAGACGTGATGTCAATCATGCAGCCTACTATTTTCATGATTGTAGGCTTAAGTGCTTTGATTCATTTTTTCACTCATTTAATAAAAAAACTTAAAGAAGGCGATGAGAAGGCTGTAGCAATTCGGGCTGTTTTCAAGGAGTTAGTTGTGCCTGTTTGGTTAACCGTGTTGACGACAGCACTAGGTTTCATTTCACTCTATTTTACTACCATCCCAGCACTGCAGGATTTCGGATGGACCACTGGGCTAGGAGTGTTGGTGATGTTTTTTGCTGTGATTTCACTTGCTCCAGGTTTATTATATCTAATTCCTATTAATATTTCCCAATCTCCTCACAAGGCTGAAAATCCCGGTGTATTATTAAAGATTTTTTCCTGGCAATTGAAGCATAGAAAATCTATCAGCCTGTCATTTCTTGGGATTACTTTGCTTTGCATCGCCTTAGGCTCAACGCTTAAGATCAATGGGTACCTTTTAGATAACCTGCCTCTTGATCATCCTATTCGACAGGATTTTGAGTATTTCGATGAGCAATTTGGAGGTTCAAATCCTTTGGAGATTTATATTTCAGTAGGTGAAAAAGCAAATTCTTTACTGGACTATCATGTGCTCGGAGAATTGGGTAAGGTGGAAACGAAGATCAATGAGTTGTTTGGCGAAGGACAGGCTATTTCTCCTTTGACTTTGGTGAAATCTATCAATCAAGCTCAAAACCAAGGTGATGTTAAAGCTTTCCAACTACCATCTCAGGGGCAGAGGCAGAGAATGAATAAATGGCTCGAAAAAGCAGTAGAGGAAAGTGATTCAAAGGTATTATCTGTTGATCAAAAATCAGGAAGGATCAGTGCGAGAACGCCAGATCTGGGCTCATTGAAAATGACAGAACTACGGGATGAATTGCTTGTATTCGTTCAAGAGAAGATAGACCCGGAATTGCTCCAAGTGCGATGGACTGGCACATCTTATTTAATAGATAAAGGACACAAATCTGTGACCTTACAGATGGCAAAAGGACTCGGTGTAGCTTTTCTTTTGGTAGGTGTCATCGTAGGTTTTTTATTTAGGTCTTGGCGGATTTCATTTCTTGTGCTCATACCGAATTTCATCCCACTCATATGGATGCTAGGGCTCATGTATGTTTTGGGTATTGAGTTTAAGTTGACTACGGCGATCTTATTTACAGTGGCATTTGGGATAGCAGTGGATGATAGTATCCACTTCATGAGTAGACTGAAGCACGAGCTTGTCTTAGGTAAAAACCTGATTTATGCATTGAAACGTACCTTTTTAGAAACAGGAAAGGCTATAGTTCTGACTTCAATAGTCTTGACAGCTGGATTTGGCTTGTTGATCTTTAGCCAGTTTGGTGTAACCCATTTTACGGGTTTGTTGATTTCCGCTTCTATGATTTTTGCGCTTATAGCAGATTTGATGCTCCTGCCACTAGTACTTTTACCCTTAAAAAAGATGTGGGAGAAAAAATTCAAGAAATGAAAAACGTATAGCTATTCCCCAAACCCTTCCCAGGTGAATGTCGCTGATACAGGGTAATGATCCGAATAATCAACCTCTCTGTGAGTTTTAAATTGAACAGCCTTGAGCTTTTGGCTGGAGAAAATATGATCGATTCTTAAGAAGAAAAGAATACGGTTGTATGTGAAACCAAAACCTCTTCCTGCATTCTCAAAAGCGTTTTGATAATTTTCACCCAATTTGAAATAGGTGTATGAGTAGGGGATTTCATTTAAGTCTCCCATTAGGATCAAGGGATGGGGACTATTATTCATGTGCTCCAATAGTACTTTAAGTTGCTTACTTCTAGCCAAGCTACCTCTTTGAAGCTTGCTTAATGTTTGCCTGTAATTTTCCTTGACCCCTTCTAAGTTTTCCAGCCCATCTGAGTTTATCCTCATTGATTCCAAGTGAGTGTTATAAATACGAATGGTGTCATTTTTCACTAGAATATCAGCGAAAATAGCACCGTTAGTCCCTTGGGCATCGAATACCTTTCCGTCATTGATGATGGGATATTTGGAGAAAATAGCCAAGCCATTTGATTTTTTGCTCGGATTACCATCGGTGATATGATAGGAGACTTTGTAGTTAGAATTCTTACCAAGAATCTTTACAGCATCCCGTGATGGGGTAGTATTATCCTGATAAAATTCTTGAAATACCTTCACATCTGCTGGTTGATTCTGAAGCCAAGAGAGGACATTTGAATCTGGGGTGACCTTACTTTTTGGGTTGTCGAAAAACATGTGAGCGTTGTAGGTAAGAACTTTTAAACCTTCAGCTTCTTCATTTTTAGGATGGATCTGAAATGTGGCAAGAAAAAATTTATAGCCGATAAGTAAAGCTAAAAGAGGTAGAAAGGATAGTTTTCTCCATGACAAAATCAATATCACCAGTAAGAATAGATTCAAAAGCAAAATTAGCGGAATGAAAAATGGCAATAATCCTACGTATTGAAAATACTCCGGTGAGATATATACGCTTGCAAACAATATAAGTGAAGCGGCAAAAATGAGCCATGTAATAATCTTCATGAATTGAAATTGATCAGGCAATATATTATGCAATAAATCATGATCCTATTGAGGAATGTGTGCGTATTACCTTCAAAGCAATCTTCGATCCAAGTGAAAATTGATAGGTATAAATCATTTAGCTATTTCGTAAAGGTAAAATTTTTGATGTTGAAGCAAATGATTGCTGTGTAAATGATGAAAGAGAGGCTTGAATTTTGCTCATTTACTAAATATTAGTTATTTCGATAGAAATTTACCCACTATGAAAACGTACCGAACTATTTTAGGGACAGCAATGATTGCTTTGGCTTTTGCTTCATGCAGTGAATCAAAGACCTCTGAATCCTCAGAGTCTGAAGTTGCAGCTGAAACCAAGGAAGCAGCTGAGGCAGTGGAATCCAGACCGAGCCCACTGATGGTGAAAGAAGGTCAAATTGCCGGTAAGGCATTTAAAGTACAGTATGGTTCTCCTGCTGTGAAGGGCAGGGAATTATGGGGTGATTTGGTACCATACAACGTAGTATGGAGAACAGGTGCTAATGAAGCATCCTATGTGGACCTATCCGAGGACATGACAGTGGAAGGCAAAAAACTTCCTGCTGGGAAATACTCTCTTTTCACTATCCCAAAGGAAACAGGTCCTTGGACTGTGATTTTCAATTCTGAATGGGATCTAGAACATGGCCATTTTCAATATGACGAGAAAAATGATGTATTGAGAGTTGAAGTAAACCCTGTTTGGGAAGAAAGTAATCAAGAAGGGCTAGTAATGGACATTAGTAATCCAGGATTAATTATACGTTGGGAAAAACTCAAGTTACCCATCTCGATTAATTAGTGCTTTATATTCATATGTAAGCCCTCAAAATCATTTTTTGAGGGCTTTTTTGTTGATAGCTATCAAAAGGATGGCCCAGTTTGATTAATAGTTCCCAGATTGGGCTAAATTCGTCACATTACCTGAAATCGAATCCATGAAGTATATAGGTTTTTTAGTCGTTTTGACTTTGACAGTTGCCTTGGCACTATCAGTTTCTAGACAGTTTGGAACAATCCCTCCTTTGGCCCCTTTACTCGATCCTTACCATGGATTTTGGCAAAATTCAATCTCTGAAGATGAATTGGCGGAGGATAAACTCGAGCTCAACAAGTTGAGTAGCGAAGTGAAAGTGGTTTATGATGAAAATCTAATTCCACACATTTTTGCAAATACTCAGGCTGACTTATACCGGGCACAGGGATACATCACGGCAAAGCATAGACTTTGGCAAATGGAATTTCAAACCATGGCAGCAGCAGGAAGAATATCTGAAATAGTAGGCCCGCTGGCTTTGGATCTGGATAGAATTACCCGTAGAAAAGGTTTGGCTTATGGTGCTGAGAAGGGAGTGACATTTATTCAAGAAAATGATCCTGAATCTTTCCTCTTATTAGAGGCTTATGCAGATGGAGTGAATCAGTACATAGATCAACTCAAGGATGCTCAGTTACCCGTTGAATATAAAATTCTTAATTATAGACCTGAGCACTGGACGGCTTTCAAATCCATTCTTTTACTGAAATACATGACCGACATGTTGGTAGGAGATCGTGATTTGGAGTATTCCAATCTGCGTAAAATCCTGGGAGATGTGATGCTGGATAAACTTTATCCAGAATATCCAACGGGAGTAGAACCTATCATTGAAGCAGGCCATAAATGGAATTTCAATCCACTAGCAGTAACACGCCCAGACAGCATTAATTATCCAGATGATCAATTAGTAATTGACCCTTTGCCACAGCCAGAGGAAGGAACAGGCTCAAATAACTGGGCAGTTTCGGGATCGAAAACTAAAAGTGGTAATCCGATTTTGGCAAATGATCCACATTTGAGTTTGAATCTGCCGTCACTCTGGTATTCCATGCAATTGACTACTCCTGAGTACTCTGTGAAAGGAGCAACGCTCCCGGGCGCTTTGGGAGTCATTTCCGGTTTCAATGAGAATATTGCTTGGGGAGTCACTAATGCTACCCGGGATACACGGGATTGGTACAAAATCACTTTTCAGGATGAATCGAGACAAGCTTACCGCTACGGTGAAAAGTGGCAACAGACTTCTTTTAGAATAGAGGAAATAAAAGTGAAAGGCGAAGAGGCATACCTTGATACTGTTGTCTATACGCATTATGGGCCAGTGGTCTATGATAAGACCTTCAATTCTAACCGTCAGGATGTGAATTTCGCTTTGAAATGGAATGTGCATGAAGGTTCAAATGAGCAGAAAACCTTTTTAATGCTTAATGCTGGCAAAAGCCACGATGACTACAATGCCGCTTTGGATAATTACACAGCACCGGCTCAGAATTTTGTTTTTGCTTCCAAAAGTGGAGATATCGCTATGAGAATTCAGGGTAAGTTTCCCTTGAAATGGAAAGGGCAAGGCAAATTCTTTATGGATGGAGCCGATCCAAGAATGGAATGGCAAGGATATATTCCGAATGAACAAAATGCCAGTACCTTAAATCCTTCTCGTGGATTTGTAAGTTCCGCCAATCAGCATCCTACAGACTCGACTTACCCTTATTACGTGTTTGACAACAGTTTTGAATTTTATAGAAATCGTAGGATTAATAGTCGGCTTAGCGAGATGAAAGACATCACAGTTGAAGATATACAGGCTTTACAGTTCGATGATTACTACTTACATGCGGCGGAAGCATTACCGATTATGCTCGAGCTGTTAGGAAGTGAGTTTGAAAATGATGACCAGGCAAAAAAGTATATCACTTTATTGAAAGAATGGGACTTTTATGCGGATCCTAATCAAAAGGGACCATCCTTATTTTATATCTGGTGGCGAAAAACCTATAGTCAAGTATGGAAGGAATTGTCTGACAATGTTGCTCCCATTGTTTTACCTAGCTATTATCAGACAGTCTTGTTTATGAAAAATGAGCCCAGTGGGCCTGTGTTTGATTTAAAAAATACAGCAGAAACGGAAACAGCCGCAGCCCATGTGAAACAGGGGTTTCTAGAAATGCTTACCGACATGAAAAAATGGGAGTTAGAGGAGGGCGATTTCTCATGGGCCAACTATAAGAAAACAACAATTAAGCACCTTGTTCCACAGTTTAAATCCTTTTCTGTGGAGAATGTCTACACAGGTGGAGGTTCAGGAATAATAAACGCTACAAGTGAAAGACATGGGGCAAGTTGGAGAATGGTCGTAGAATTAGGAGCAGATGTAAAGGCTTTTGGCATTTACCCTGGAGGGCAATCGGGCAATCCTGGAAGTAAGTATTACAGTAATTTCATTGCTAAATGGGCAAATGGAGAGTACCTGGATTTTAACCTGAGGACTGCCGATCAAACGGAAGGTGTATTGTTCCAAACTATTTTAAACTAAGAGTCATGAAATCGAGCATGTCGCAAACGACACACACTGGGATGATTATAAACCAAGCGAGATTCCATGTGACAATTAAAAGACAAATTATAGACACATGAAATTTATACTATTCACCTTTCTCACCGCTTTGCTCGTCATCGTGTTTAATCCATTTTTGCATTACTGGTCTGTGATGCTTTTGATCGCAATTTTTGCAGCACTGGTAGGGAATAAAGGGGCCGGAGCTTTTTTTGCTGGAGGGCTTGGTATGGGAATAGCTTGGCTAGGGCAAAGCCTCTACATCAGCACAGTTTCAGGCAGTAATTTACCTCAAAAAATGGGTGATTTAATGGGGTTTGGCTCCGATATTGTCCTGTTAGCCGTTACAGCTGGATTAGGTTTTTTTCTCGGGGCATTTAGTGCTTTAACGGGGAGTTTGTTTAGAAGATTATTGAAAAAAAAGCCTAATAATATCTACAAAGGGTATTGATAATAAAGAGAAAGTAGTTTACAGCTGTCATTCTTTATCAAAAACACGAGTTTTATTTTTCCTATCCAAAGCAATGAGTACCTTTGTTACTCACTATTTGGGTGAATTTTTATGCTTGAATCCTTGATTACCTCAAAGACAAGGTTGAGGTTACTTGTTAAGTTTTTCGTTAACTCAAAAACGCAGAGCCATTTGAGAGGATTGGCAGATGAGTTTGGGGAATCTACCAATGCAATTCGCAAAGAGTTAAACAATTTGACCAGTGCTGGAATCCTTGTTAAAGAATCTGATAAAAATAAAATTGCCTACATGGCAAATGTAAAGCACCCCTTTTTTACCAATATTCAAGATATCATTCGAAAGTATTTGGGTCTGGACAAACTCCTGGAGCAAATTCTCGAGCGAATGGGAGAGGTAGATCAAGTGGTTCTTGTCGGTGATATTTCTAAGGGTATTGATTCAGGCAAAATAGATGTAGTCGTGACGGGAGATAACCTTAATGAGGACTATATTTTGAGCCTTTCAAATAAGATAGAACAAATGATAGATCGCAAAGTGGTATTGACATTGCTTGATGAAAGGATGGTTTCTACCGGTCTGATTTTGTTTGATAAGGAAATTGGGGCATAGGTAGAGCCTTTTTACTAGTGAATTTTGTGATAGGCACTTTTGTGACTGAAAGGGCGAAGCTGTGTAAAATTGTTTGAGAATTGATTAAAAATCAGAAATTAGCAATTGATACGCGTATAAAAATTGAGTTGAACACGAAAATTATAGAATTGAAAAAATACACTTGGTTGATTAATTCAAGGAATTACCTATTAATGGTGATTTTTTTATTGCTAGCCTTTGCAGCGCAAAGTCAAAGCCTGTCAGATATCCAGAATCTCAAAGTGGATGATTTGTCCGATGCTCAAATCGAACAACTGATTAAAAGAGCTGAATCGAATGGTCTTACTACAAATCAGCTAACTGCTTTGGCACGTGAGAGAGGTATGCCTGCTTTGGAGGCTGCCAAATTGAGTAGAAGAATCTCTGAACTTCAGATGACAGCTATGCCTCAGAGTGGGGCTCAAGATGGCTCTGGCGGTAGAACGATCAATGGCTTCCAGGAAACGGATATGTTTGATTCTATTCGCCGGTCAGATCCCTACTATGATTTGACAGTAAAGCAGAAGAAGATTTTTGGGTTTAAACTCTTTCACAACCGTGATCTGAACTTCAACCCAAGCTTAAATATTGCAACTCCCATGTCTTATGTGATAGGGTCCGGAGATCAGTTATTACTCGATGTTTACGGTGCTTCTCAGCAATCCTACGATTTGAATGTCACTCCAGAAGGCAGGGTTTTTATTCCAAATGTTGGTCCAATACAAGTAGGAGGATCCAGTATAGAAGCTGCTACTTCAAGGATAAAAACGGCTCTTGGTAGAATTTATTCAGGGATGAATGGGGCCAACCCAAATACCTTTATTCAATTACGTTTGGGTAATATTCGCTCGATTAAGGTTTCTATGGTGGGGGAATTGACCAAACCTGGAACCTATACCTTGCCATCCTTTGCTACAGTTTTTAATGGGCTATTTGCAGCTGGAGGACCAAATGAAAATGGTGCATTTAGAAATGTCCAAGTCTATCGAGACAGTAGATTAGTTGCTACCGTTGATATTTATGAATTTCTCTCCAAAGGCATTCAAAGTTCAAACATCACACTTCAGGACAATGATGTAGTGATAGTACCCCCAGTTTCTACCCGAATTGAAATCGTAGGTCCAGTACGTAGAGAAGGTCTTTTTGAAGTAAAACCTAGCGAGACTCTAGAAGACCTGCTAATATTTACTGGCGGTTTTACCAGTATGGCTTATAGAGACAGAGTCACCGTCCGAAGAATTGAAAACAACCAGCGAAAGGTGGTAGATGTGCCTTCTGGTGAGTATGGATCATTTTCTCCAAAAGATGGCGATGAGATACTAATAGGAGAGGCATTGGATAGATTCTCTAATAGGGTTCAAGTGACAGGTTCGGTCACACGGCCAGGCGAATATTCATTAGATGAAAGTGGATTGACGGTGAAAGGACTTGTGGAAAAAGCACAAGGCTTAAAACCAGAGGCATTTGCTACCCGAGCTACTCTTTACAGAACTAGTTCTGATTTGACTTTGGCAGCTGAATCGCTTAACCTGAAAGGTATATTAAATGGAACTTCTCCGGATGTGCCCTTGAAAAATGAGGATCTTTTATTTGTCCCGAGCAGATATGATATTCAAGAGGAGTATTATGTAAAGATTTCTGGTGAAATCAATTATCCAGGTACTTATCCTTTTGCTTCAGACATGACAGTTGGAGATCTTATTTTGAGATCAGGAGGCTTGTTGCAATCAGCGACCAACTCATCTATTGAGATAGCTAGAAGAGTACGAGATGCTACTTCTGGGAAAATCGCAGAGATAGAGACTCTATCCATTGATCCCAACTTGGAATTGACGGATGAAGAAAGAAATCAACCTCTTCAACCTTTTGATCATGTATTCATTAGAAGAAGTCCAGGCTTTGAAAGAGAACAATTAATAACGATTCAAGGTGAAGTAATATACCCTGGTGATTTTGCGATTGCAGCGTCTAACGAGAGAATTTCAGATGTAATCAAACGTGCTGGAGGAGTCACTCAATATGCTTATCCTAAGGGAGCAAGTTTGATCAGGAGAACGGTTTATTACAAAGGCCCAACCGAGGAAGAGTTGAGAAATCAAGCGCTTAAAGATATCCGGTCAAATTTGGATACTGAGACAAATCGAAATTCTAATGAAGCTGAAGAGCTCTTATTTGAAAGAATAGACAAAAAGCTAGCTCAATATGAACTAGAGAAATTTGAAAGAGAGCAAGCTGAGCAAAAACGTAAGTTATTTGCAATTTCACCTGCTTTTGATACCCTAAGACAAGACTCTACAATCACTTCTATGCGGTTAAAAGAACAGGATTTTGTTGGGATTGATTTAGAGTATATTTTGACCCATCCCGGCTCAGAAGAGGATTTACTCTTACTGGAAGGAGATGTAATACAGATACCAAAAGAATTACAAACTGTACGCATGGTTGGTGAAGTGCTATTGCCAACCACAGCCAGGTATAGCAAAAAAAATAATTTAAGAAATTACATATCAAAAGCTGGTGGCTTCACTGAAGATGCGCGACGCGGGAAGACTTATGTAGTCTATGCCAATGGTGATGCTAAGAGAACTCATCATTTTTTAGGATTGAGATTCTATCCAGAATTGGAGCCAGGAGCAGAGATTGTAGTTCCAAAGAAGCCAACACGAAGTCGAATAGGCCCAGCCACTTGGATAGGAATAGCCTCGAGTCTGGCAACAGTTGCCATTTTAGTTCAAACCATAGTGAATAATAGCAAATAGTAATTAGTTAATTCTAGTTTAAAATAGATATGAAAATAGCAGTAGTAGGTACCGGGTATGTTGGTCTGGTGTCAGGAGCATGTTTTGCTGATGTAGGGATCGAAGTTACTTGTGTTGACATTGATCAAAAGAAAATAGAAAACCTTAAAAATGGCATCATGCCTATTTATGAGCCAGGTCTCGAAGAGGTCGTCATTCGTAATTTTAAGAGTGGTAGACTCAAATTCAGTACGGATTTGGGTGAAGCAGTCCAAGGTGCTTCAGTTGCATTTATAGCTGTAGGGACTCCTCCAGGTGAAGATGGATCTGCTGATCTGAAATATGTATTGGGCGTGGCAGATGAGATCGGTACTAAAATGACTGATTACATCGTCGTAGCGACCAAAAGCACAGTTCCAGTGACGACTGGAGAGAAAGTTCGTGCTGCGATCAAGGCAGCTTTGGATAAAAGAGGTTCTGATTTGCCATTTGCTGTAGCATCAAATCCAGAATTCCTGAAGGAAGGTGCAGCAGTAGAAGACTTTTTGAAGCCAGATAGAATTGTGATCGGTGTAGATGATGAACGTGCTGAAGAGATCATGAAGCGTTTGTACAAGCCATTTCAACTAAGTGGCGAGCGTATCATCTACATGGATATTCCATCTGCTGAGATGACTAAATATGCAGCGAATGCCATGTTGGCCACCAAGATTTCTTTCATGAATGATATTGCAAATCTATGTGAACTAGTAGGTGCTGATGCAAATATGGTGAGAAGAGGAATTGGCTCGGATCCAAGGATTGGTAATAAATTCATCTATCCTGGCGTAGGTTATGGAGGTTCTTGCTTTCCTAAAGATGTAAAAGCGATCATCAAAACAGCAAAACAATATGGCTACGACCTAAGAGTACTTCAAGCTGTGGAGGAAGTGAACGATGATCAGAAATACGTGCTTTCAAAGAAAGTCAAAGAGCATTTTGGAGAAGACTTAACAGGCATGACCTTCGCGATGTGGGGTTTGAGCTTTAAGCCAAACACGGATGATATGCGTGAGGCTCCTGCTGGAGTGATCATTGATGAATTGAGAGCTGCTGGAGCTACAGTGAGAGCATACGATCCAGTAGCAATGGATGAAGCAAGAGAACATTACATTTTTGATAAGGTTACTTATTGCAAGGATGCTTACGAAGCTCTAGTGGATTGTGATGCCTTACTTTTAGTTACCGAATGGTCTGAATTTAGGATTCCTAGCTGGGATGTAGTAGGTAGACTTTTGAAAAACAAAGTCATCTTCGATGGACGAAATATCTACGATAAAAAATATCTAAAAACGCTGGGTTTTGAAGCTCACGGAATCGGATCTAAATAATAATTATTGCCCTTGGGTTATACTCAAGGGCATTACTATGTTTTAACAAATAGAAATTAATGATAATTGCTGGTGCCGGTGGACATGGATTAGAGGTGGCTTTTGCCCTTAGGGAATTAGGTTTTCTTTCCTCTGATATATGTTTTTTTGATGAAGATAAGTCCAAAGCACAGGACTCATTGTTCAAAGACTCCTTGATTGTGGAAGTGGATGTTTTGAAGATCAAATTGAAGCACGACCCGAGATTTATACTTGGAGTAGGCAATCCAATCTTTAGAGAAAAGTTATTTCACATGCTGACCTCCCTAGGCGGTAGCGCATATGGTATTAATTGCGTCTCCTATCAAGAACCAGAAAATTCAACTTCAGTTTTTGATGCGATGCCTTATAGTTTCATTGGTCCGGAGACCAAAATTGGCTTAGGCGTTTTAGTAAATACCAGAGCTCATGTCCATCATGAATGTGTAATTGGAGATTTCAGTGAAATCGGGCCAGGTGCAATACTGTTGGGAGCATCTAAGGTAGGCGCTAAATGTAGAATCGGAGCCGGAGCAATACTATTGCCGGGAGTTGAATTAGGTGATGAGGTGATAGTAGGAGCTGGAGCAGTAGTGACTAGATCAGTTTTTAGACAATGCGTTTTAGTTGGAATACCAGCACAGCCAGTTTCATGATTTTAAGTAAATTTATTTTTTATTTCAAACCTATAAAAGTTACTCATGCCTTCAAATGATCAGTCAAAAGTGGAGCTGAACTACCTGGAGTTGATCCAGAAAATCTTCTCTTATAAAAGAAGATTGCTTGCATTTACATTGGCGGGACTTTTATTGGGGATTTTAATTGCATTTACCAGCCCCAAAGAATTTACTTCCTCCTCTTTAGTGATCCTTGAAGAGTCTGAAAGTTCAGGACAATTTGGACAAATGGGAGCCTTAGCAGGTTTAGCAGGAATATCAATTCCTCAAATGCAGGGAGATCAAACCAGATTAAGTGCTGAATTATTTCCAGATGTAATCCATAGCAGGGATTTTATGCTGGATATCATGAAGGAAGAATTCTTTTTTCAATCTAAAGGGAAGAAAATGACTTTGGAAGAATATTATGCGGAGGAAAGACCGGGTAATATTGTGAAGAAAACCATTGACTTTATTTTTAGTATTCCAGCACGGATTATTAATGTTTTTTCATCCAGTGAACCTGCCCCAGCACTGGTTGAGGCTAGTGATTCAGAAGCTGTAGAACTCGGTTATGTGGCAGTGACATCACAGGAAAATTATGTCTTGAGGCAACTGAAAGAAAGAATTACCATTGAAGATCAAATGAAATTGATTGAGCTCAATGTATCCATGCCTGAACCGAAAATCTCTGCCGAAGTAAATGCTTTAGTGTTAGAAAGGTTGATTGGATACGTCACAAATTACAAGACTGTAAAGCAGAAAATAAATCTTGAGTTTGTGGAAGAGCGCGTTGATGAAGCTCAGGTTAAGTTTCAGGAATCTCAGTTAAAGCTCGCTTCTTTCAGAGATTCCAACCAAGGAATTATCTCCCGACGGGCTATGACGAAGGAAGAGCAATTGCAATTTGAGTTTAATATTTCCTTCAATATTTACAATACATTGAAGCAGGAGCTGGAACAGGCGACTATTCAACTTAAAAGAGAAACACCAGTGTTTACGGTCATGGAAAAGGCAAGTATTCCATTAGGACCAAGTAAACCAAATAAGCCTTTGATTATTGTTTTCAGTATGTTTCTCGGCTTTTTCGTAGGGGTATTGTATGCTGTCTATCGAATCCTGCTTTCCCAAATTACTAAGTAATCCAAGTATGCGTTCTATACAAATGGTGGACTTAAAGTCCCAATATGTTGCAATTAAAGCTGAGGTAGACCAGGCGATTCAAGGAGTTATCGATACTACTGCTTTTATCAATGGACCTCAGGTAAAAGAGTTTTCAAATGCGCTGGCAGCTTATACTGGAGCGAAGTATGTAATTACCTGCGGCAATGGGACTGACGCACTTCAGATTGCCATGATGGGTTTGGGTTTTCAGCCTGGTCAAGAGGTAATCGTTCCTGCCTTTACCTATGTGGCTACTGCAGAAGTTATCGCCTTACTGGGATTGAAACCTGTGTTTATTGATGTGATTGCTGATACCTATGAGCTTGATATCAGTCAATTGGAATCCAAACTAACTTCAAAAACCGTTGGGATAGTACCAGTTCATCTCTATGGTCAATGCTCCAATATGGAAGAGATTTTAGCTTTTGCCGCAACCCATAATCTGAAAGTGATTGAAGATACAGCACAGGCAATTGGTGCGAAATACACGTTTTCAGATGGGCGCACTTGTCAGGCAGGAACTATGGGTGATGTGGGTACCACTTCATTTTTCCCATCCAAAAACCTAGGATGTTATGGAGATGGAGGAGCAATGTTTACCAATGACGAGAAATTAGCAGAGAAACTTTGGATGATTGCAAATCATGGCCAAAAAAAGAAATACAATCATCATATAGTCGGAGTTAACTCACGTCTAGATACTGTGCAAGCCGCAATTTTGAATGTGAAACTGCAGCACTTGGATAGATACTCAGCTTCCAGAAATCAGGTGGCAGATAAATATGATGCAGCTTTTGCGGGGCATCCTAACGTCAAAACCCCAGTTCGAGCACATAATTCTACCCATGCATTTCACCAGTATACAGTGCAAATTGAAGGTGTCAGTAGGGATGAGTTAAAAGCGTATTTAGCTGAAAAAGGAGTGCCTTCTATGGTCTACTATCCTCTTTCCTTGCATCAACAGGTGGCGTATATGGATTTGGGATTCAAAAATGGTGATTTTCCTGTTTCTGAATCACTTTGTCTAAAGGTGCTCTCACTGCCGATTCATACAGAGATGATAGCCGATGATCAAGAGTATATTATTGAAACCATTAAAAGTTTTTTTGAATGAAATCGAGCCTGCCTGAGGCAGACAGGTATGACTCTAACTTCCCTTCGGAGGAAGTGTCAATCAAGCGAGATTACTGCCGATAGCTATTGGGAGAACCCTTTAAAATAATTATAAACAGATGAAAGAATATTTCGCACATGAAAGTGCCTACATAGATGAAGGCTGCGAAATCGGAGCTGGAACCAAGATCTGGCATTTTTCACATATCATGCCTAATTGTAAAATCGGCGAAGGATGTAATATAGGTCAGAATGTAGTCGTTTCTCCTCAAGTAATCCTTGGTAACAATGTGAAGGTTCAAAATAACGTATCCATTTATACTGGAGTAACTTGCGGTGATGATGTGTTCTTAGGGCCTTCAATGGTATTTACTAATGTGATCAATCCGAGAAGTGCCGTAAATCGCAAGTCTGAATATGCCAAGACTAATGTAGGAAATGGTGCCAGTATCGGAGCTAATGCAACTATAGTCTGCGGACATGATATTGGCCCTTTCGCGTTTATTGGCGCAGGTTCAGTGATTACCAAGAATGTACCTGCCTATGCATTGATGGTAGGTAATCCAGCCAGGCAAATGGGGTGGATGAGTGAATTTGGAAGTAGATTAGAATTTGATGAGCAAGGTCAGGCCGAATGCAAGGAAACTGGAGACCGATATTTGCTCAATAATAATGAAGTAACAAAGCTGTGAGTATGAAGAATTTTGCCTTGATAGGTGCGGCGGGGTATATAGCCCCGAGACATATGAAAGCTGTAAAGGATACAGGAAATGTATTATTAGCAGCTTATGATAAATTTGATAGCGTCGGAGTGATGGATAGCCATTTTCCAGAAGCTGATTTTTTCACTGAATTTGAACGCTTTGATAGACATGTAGAGAAGTTAAAGCGTACCAAGAAGCCAATTGATTATGTAAGCATTTGCTCGCCAAATTACCTACATGATTCTCATATTCGCTTTGGACTGAGGGTAGGAGCAGATGTGATTTGCGAAAAGCCTTTGGTATTAAATCCCTGGAATATTGATGCGCTTTCGGAAGTAGAAAAAGAACATGGAACTCGTGTTTATAATATTCTTCAACTTAGGCTTCACCCTTCTATCGTAGCGCTAAAGAAGAAAATAGAAGAAGGTCCAAAGGATAAGATTTATGACATAGATCTTGCTTATATTACTTCTAGAGGACATTGGTATTTTACGTCCTGGAAAGGCGATGTGAGTAAGTCTGGAGGAATAGCTACAAATATTGGAGTTCACTTTTATGATATGCTTACCTGGGTTTTTGGAGCGGTAAAGAAAAATGTGGTGCACGTGCATACGCATGATAGGGCTTCTGGATATTTTGAATTGGAGAAAGCTCGGGTCCGCTGGTTCTTGAGCATCAACGCCGATACTTTACCAGATGCTGTAAAGGCAAAAGGGGGTAGAACTTATCGCTCACTAACTATGGAAGGAAATGAGATAGAGTTCTCAGATGGCTTTACCGAATTACATACGCATAGTTACCAGCATATTCTCGATGGTCATGGCTTTGGTTTAGAAGAAGCAAGACCAAGCATTGAGATAGTTCACGATATCAGGCATATGGAGCCTATTGGTCTAAAAGGAGATTATCACCCTTTGGCAAAAAGCCCTTTGACAAAACATCCCTTTTTGACCACCTAAAAAAGAGGTGTTTTAAAATCAAAGAAAGTTGAAAATCTTTGATAGCTTTTAAAATTATTTAATTCCAAATAACAGTTTTAATTCCTCGAATATTTAATGATTCCATTTAACAAGCCATATATAACAGGGAAGGAACTGGCTTATATTGAAGATGCTGTAGCATCAGGTAAACTCTCAGGAAATGGGAAATATACTCGACTGGCGCAAACTTTTTTTGAGGAAAAGTATCAGATCAAAAAAACATTGCTGACCACTTCTTGTACTGATGCATTGGAGATGGCGGCTATTCTTATAGGAATAGAACCAGGCGATGAAGTAATTATTCCTAGTTACACTTTTGTGTCTACTGCAAATGCTTTCGTGCTCAGAGGAGCTAAAATTGTGTTTGCTGATAGTAGATCTGATCATCCAGGTGTAGATGAAGAGAGCCTAAAGTCTCTTATCACCGATAAAACAAAAGCAATCGTTCCAGTACATTATGCTGGAGTTGCTTGCGATATGGATATGATCATGGATTTGGCGTCGGAGCACAATTTATTTGTCATCGAAGATGCCGCGCAAGCTGTAGATTCTTATTATACCTCCAGAAGTGGAAAGAAATTACCACTTGGATCGATCGGTCACTTAGCTACTTTTTCTTTTCATGAAACAAAGAATATCTCATCCGGAGAAGGTGGTCTGCTGGCTATCAACGATGAACAATTTGTCCATCGAGCCGAGATTATCTGGGAAAAAGGAACGAATAGAGCATCTTTTTTTAGAGGTGAAATAAATAAGTATGGCTGGGTAGACATCGGTTCTTCCTTTTTGCCATCAGAGATTACTGCTGCTTTCCTTTGGGCACAACTTGAGCATTTATCAGAGATTCAGCTTAAGCGTATTCTAATCTGGAATAGGTACAATGCTCATTTTAGTCAAAAACTGGAATCATTTGGGGTACAGTGCCCGAAGATTCCTAGCTATGCGGACAACAATGCGCATATGTATTACATCATTACAAAAGATGGTAGACAGCGAGACTTCATTCTCAAAAGGATGAAGGAATCTGGTATTCTTGCGGTGTTTCATTACCTCAGCTTGCACAAAAGTGAGTATTTCCATAATTGTCATGACGGTAGAGATTTAGCATTCTCCGATCTATATTCTGATAGGCTAATCAGATTGCCATTTTTCATTGAACTGACTGTGGAGCAGGTTGATCAAATAAGCCAGACTTTACTCGATATTTTGGCTGAATATGAGAACTGAGAATCTCGTATTTCTTCCAGACTCCCCCTATACCGAATGGATAATTAATAGATCAGAAGATTTATTTTCAGGCCTTAATAAATATTTGGTTGTAGTAGAAGATATTTCCAAGCCTACTAGATTCACTAATTCAGAAATTTTGGTAGTGGAAAATGGGGATTTGGAAAACAGCCCTATTGTCTCTGAATTAAGTGATTTCAAACGTATCATCGTTAATTACCACACACCTTTCATAGGCCATTTTTTAATGCGACGTCAGTCCGAACTAAGTCATGCTAAACTGATTTGGATTATTTGGAGTGGAGATTTATATAAGCATCCGAGTTTTCTGTCAAAAGCATATACCAGTCGTACCATGGCCGTGCTGCCACCTGAGAAGATGGTTGAGACTTGGGGTAAATCGGTGCATCATCGAATTTTACAAGCTTTAGGAAAGCCTAACAAGTACAGTTTTGAGAAGTCATTTTCCAAATTTGATTTTGTAGCTACCATTTTCGAAAAGGATGTAATGGAAGCGGAATCGGTTTTAGGTTTAAAAGCCAAGTGGATTCGATTTGCTTTCTTGTCTTTGGAGGAGATGTTTTCGGAAGAATATCTGAAAAACAAACCCGTTTTAGGTGACAAAATAATGGTAGGCCATTCTGGTTCTCCTGAAAACAACCACTTGGATGTATATCATCAAATACATCATCTTTTGCCTTCAAACGAGATGACCATTCTGAGTCCTTTATCCTACGGCAACCCCACTTATATAGAAGCGGTAAAGTCTATGGGCGAAGAGTATTTTGAAGATAAATTCGAAACCCTGGAAGATTTTATCCCTCGCGAATTCTATTACCAAAAACTAGCGGAAGCTTCTGTTGCTATTTTCAACCATAAAATACAGCAGGCTTTCGGTAATATTTTAGGACTTATTTTTATGGGTGTGAAAGTTTTTTTAAACCCCGAAAATCCAGTTTACATAGAATTGACAAGCCATAATATCAAAGTTTTTGATTACAGTAAGATGACACAGGATGACTTGCTCAATCCTCTATCAGCCGAAGATGTAGATAACAATCGAGCAATAATCAGCTTGCTTTTTAAGGAAGAAAAGATCCGGGATTATTACCGTGATCTCTACATCGCCTGATGACGGTAGTCAAAAACATCAAAAATTTGGCTTCAGACAGCATGATCTATGGACTTGCTGGAATTGCCACTCGAGTAATGGGAGTGGTGCTGACACCGCTCTATACTAGAGTGTATTCTCCTGAGGATTATGGGGTTTTTGGCTTAGTGAATAATGCCTATTCTCTGATCGCCTTGTTATTAATCTTAAGCTTAGACAATTCCACTGCACGCTGGTTTTACGATACTGAAGACTATGACTACAGGAAAAAGATCATAAGTACCTGGTTTTGGTTTTATTTATTGATATCAGTCGTTTTCGCAGGGTTTTTCTTTTTTACAGCTCCTTATTGGTCTCAATTTATCACCTATAATGCCGAGGAATCCATAGAATACATTCAAGTTTTGGCATTTTCTCTTCCTGTCTCCGTAGCTACAGTGGTAGCTACCAAAGTGCTAAGATTTGAGAAGAAGCCTAAGAGCACGGTTCTGCTTACTTTTTTGCAAGCCTTATTTTTGATAGTTGCCAATGTGGTTTTTGTCCTAATTCTAGATCAGGGATTAAAAGGTGCCTTCACCGCCAGATTAGTAGCATTCCTGCTAATGGTTCCCTTATCCATGTACTACCTGAAACGCTGGCTGCAGAAAATTAAGCTTTCGGATTTCCGCCTGCTGGGAAAAATGATCAAGTACAGCCTGCCTTTTCTTCCGGCTAGTCTGTCCATATGGATGATCAATCTATCAGCAGTTTTCTTCTTAAATGGAAAGGTATCCGATGAAGATTTAGGACTATTTCAGATAGCATTCGCCATCGCTGGATTCAGCGGTATTGTCGTAAATGCTTTCCAGCAAGCTTGGTCACCTTTTGCTTTCTCCATAATTCATCAGGAAAATGCCAAGGAAACTTATGGAAAAATACTTCTAGCTTATCTCTTACTGATAGGATCACTTACCTTGCTGGCTTCTTTGTTTTCTCTGGAGGCACTGATGATCATTGCCACACCGGCTTATTATGGAGCTGCCACGATTGCCAGTATTTTGGTCTTTAGCAGCTTATTTGCTGGTCTTACCAATATCGCGGATTTGGGATCAGCGATAAGCAAAAATACAGCTCCACTTGGGATTGTTTACTCGGTTTCCTCAGTCATTCTTGTCTTGCTTAATATTTATCTAATTCCCTTGTATGGGGTTTATGGAGCAGCTCTTGCCGTTTGCATTTCTCAGTTTCTAACACCTGTTTTTGTGTTTTATTTCTCGCAGAAATCTTATCCCATTCCTTATGATTTTATAAGAGCTTTTGGATTTATGGTTCTATTATTTCTGGTAGCATTTCTTGGGTATTACTTGTCTAGCGATACCTCTGTGATCCAAGCGGTGCTGATTAAGATCGGTACCTTTGGTTTCTTTGTGCTGATTTCGATTTTGATTTTTAAGCGGGAGTTTTTGTTTTTGAAGCGATTAGTGAGCAATCGATTCAGTAAAACCTAAAATTTTTCAAAAGCTTGTCTTTCCAATGACTACAGTTAACCAAATAAAAAAAATAGTATACTTAGCATCCTTGGATCAGCGTCATAGTCCTGGGGTGTTCAAAAAGATTTTGGGCACGGTGGCAGGAGCAGAGCAAGCAGGATATTCGGCCAGCTTAAAACTGCTGGATACTAAACCAGGATTTCTAGAGAAGTTTGTTGAGGAAATAGATAATTCTGATGCGGATATCTTAATTGTCAGAAGTCTCTGTCAGTATAATTTTTATTTAATTCCAGCCTTTCGCCGAGCCAAAGCCCAAGGGAAAAAGATAATCCTTGATGTGCCTACGCCAAATACAGTCGCTGTCAGTGAATTGGCAGATGCGAACACTGGTTGGAAAAGGAAAGTAAAAGATCTAGCATATCTCATCTTATCTGGGCCGGTGCCTTTTTGGTTCGTTTCCAAGATTTTGCAATATGCCGAAGAAGGTGCATGGTTCTCCATTGGAAACAAGTCAAAAACTTCCCACATAGGAAATGGAATTCAAGTAGCTTCAGTACCTGAGAGAACGCAGGTACCTGTTTTTGACGGTTCTTGCTTGAGGTTGGTTTGTGTAGCCTCTCTGAATTACTGGCATGGAGTAGATAGATTGATCCAAGCTATCGCCACTTTCAATTCGGAGGGCAATGGCTTGAAAGTTCATTTGAAAATTATAGGTAATGGAGCCTCTTTATCCAGCTTGCAAGAGTTGACAGAAGCCTTAGATGTACAGCAATACATTAGTTTTTCTGGTTTCCTTGAAGGTGAAGATCTCTATAGAGAATATCAGTCTGCTCATATGGCTGTAGGTTCTTTGGCTCTATTCCGTAAGAAATTGAAATCAGCTTCCGAACTAAAGTCTAGAGAATATTGCGCTGTTGGAATACCCTTCATGGTTGTAGGTGATGATCCTGATTTTCCAAAAAACACTAGGTTTAGAGTACAGCTACCTAATCGGGAAAACCTTTCTGATCTCACTGATTTTTTCAGAAGTTTTGATTCAAAATACTTAGCATTCACACCAACTGAAATCAGGAAATATGCCTGCGAGAATTTGGATTTTTCTGTAAAAATTAAGGAAATCTTAAAAGAAGTAGAGGATTGAGTCAGCTTAGAACCCTAGTCCTTTTGACCCAAAAATACCCTTTTGAATCCGGAGAGGAATTTCTAGCCACTGAGCTTACTCACCTGGAACAAGCTTTTGATCGTGTAATAATCATACCCACAGCGGTGAGAGATTTCTCGCACCCAAGACCTACCGGGAAAAACACACAAATCAGGATTGTGAAAAACCCTGAATCAGCCAAAGGAATTGCTACAGCTTTTATAAGTAGATTTTTTCAAACGCTTAGCTTACTCGGCTCCGAGCTGAATAAATCTGGGTGGAATCTAAAGCTATTGAAGTATTACTTCTATCATATTCCATTTGCCCTTCAGATCAAGTCAGTAATTTCTAAAGAACTCGAATCAGCTGGAGAGTTTGTCCTTTATTCTTATTGGATGGACACTAATGCATTCGCTTCTTCTTTATTAAAAAAAGATTCTCCGGAAATAAAGTTAGTTGTTAAAAGCCATGGAGGTGACCTCTATAATGAGCGTCAGCCATCGGGTGGGGTAGCTTTCAGAGAAACTGTATATGCAGCAGCAGATTCACTTATTTTCATCTCCGAACATGGCTATAACTATGCTTCAAAACACTATCCAAAGTACTCTTCGAAAATGAAGGTGTTCAGATTAGGGGTAGAGGATAGTGCTACATCTCCCAAATCAAATTTTCCACAGGCTTTTCAAATTGTTTCCTGTTCTAGTTTAATTCCTCTTAAAAGAGTTAATCTCATCGCCGAGGTGTTGAATAACTGCCGTGTTCCTATTTGCTGGACTCACTTTGGCGGAGAAGATTCAGCTATTTCAGCTATGAATAATAGCCTCCCAAAACTTAGAAACGATCTGGAAATTAAATGGAAGGGTAAAGTGAAAAATGAAGAGGTCCAATCCTTTTATGCTAACCAACCCATAGATCTACTAATTAATTTAAGTTCCTCCGAAGGTATTCCAGTATCAATGATGGAAGCTATTTCATTTGGGATTCCTGTTTTCGCAAATGCCGTTGGTGGTATATCCGAAGTAGTGAAAAGTGAGACAGGTGAACTTATACCAGATGGATTATCCTCTAAAGAAATAGCTTCTCGTTTGGATCAATTTCTACTAAGTGGAAAAACCAGAAATGAAGATTTCAGAAATGGAGTTAGGCAGTTTTGGTTCCAGAACTATTCGGCGGAGCAAAATCATCAAATGTTGATCGCACATTTAAATACACAGGCCTTCACCAGGTCATTCCCTACGGAATGAAGAAAATACTTCTGATCTCCAATTACTTTACGCCATGTACGCTGACTCCTTCTCAGCGTATTACTTTTTGGGCTCGAAACATGCATCGTCTTGGATATTTCCCGACGGTCATTACTAGAGACTGGACATCCGAAACCCGATCCCATCAAGACACCAAACGCCCACTTGGCGTTAAGGTACGTCATGAAGTGTTTGATACGCATGAGGTTTATTACTTACCGTTTCGACCAGGAATATTAGATAAAGCTTACTTAGCTTTTGGGGAATCAGCCTTACGCCCTCTGTTTTTAGTGGTTAAGTTAGTAGATGTGTTCTTAGCACGTTTTACATTGAATTTCACCTCTTTCGCCAATTTCCTTCCTTTTATAAAAGAGCTTCTCAAGCAGAATAATTTTCATTCAGCCATTATATCAGGAGAACCTTTTTATTTATTTAGAATTGGATACTCCCTGAAAAAGGACTTCGAATTAAATTGGATAGCAGATTATAGAGACGATTGGAGTACCAACGAACTTCAGATGGAAAAGTCTGGGGGAGTAGTGCGAAAATGGATCGCACAAGTAGAGTCTGACTATGAGAAGCAATGGGTTGGAACTGCCGATGCACTAATCTCTGTAAGTCAGGTTTATACTGATCGAATAGCCAGATTTCTCGATAAAAAAGGGTATACCATTGAAAATGGTTTTGAAGAAGAGTTGCTCACGCTCAAATCCCAGCCCTTATTCCAAGAGTTTACCGTCATCTATAGTGGCGTACTTTATCCTTCTCAGGATTTATCCACCATACTTGGAGCACTACAGCTAGCCAAAAATGCCGATGTACCTTTTCGCCTTTTATTTCTCGGTGCAGGATATGATGTGAAGGAGAGAAGAAGAATAGAAGAAATGGTTCCTATGGAGCTGAAGCCATATGTAGAAGTTACGGATCGCTTACCTAGGGAAGATGCCTTAGTGGAACTTCAAAAGTCCCATGCATTTTTGGCGATGGCTTATGGAAGCATGAAGGGCATACCAAGCAGTAAGCTATATGAATATATGGCTTTGGGCAAACCTGTAGTTCTTTGTCCCTCCGATGGAGATATAATGGCGAAAATGCTAGCTGAAGCTGGATTAGGCTTTCCCGCAAATTCAGCTGAAGAGTGCTTTGAACAAATTCAACAAATTAGAGGCCTTTACAGCACCGGAAAAATTGAAGAATTAAAAGAGATTTCCAAGTCTAAAATCGCTAAGTATTCACGGTTTAGTCAGTTGCAGCAAATCAGGGAGGTATTGGGTGATTAACTCGCCATTGGTAATTCAATCGACTCGAGCGATAGGCAAAACTAGTTTGATCCTATTTGTTTTTCTGATCTCCTGTTCCAAGTTGATCAGTTTGCCTTTGGATAAAGCTGCGATGTTAGGCGTGATAGCCTTGCTGCTATTCCATCAGGTTTTTCTAAGTAAAACTTTTTCGGCTAGATTGCTTTTTCCGATTATTGGCCTGGCATCTTATTTCTTGCTGCCGTATTTGTTAAATCTACCAGATTCCTCATTAATCATCTTTTTTCCAGTCCTGGGGCTGTTTTTTGCTGGACTGGCGGCGGAAGAGGAAGAGTTTCTGGATATCCTATACTGGGGCCTGTTTGTACATATTTGTGTCGGGATTCTGTTTGTGTTCAGTAGTTACTTGATAGGGCTTAACTCCCACGTTCATCCTATGTACGACAAGGGATTACCTTTCCTTCATGCTGCTAAAGGATTCACTACCACAGTTCAGTCTTACGGTACTTTGTTGATCAGCTGGTTTTTGATTTACTATTGGAAAAAGGAAAAAGGGGAAACAGGCAAGTTAGAATCCCTGGCTTTTTGGGTGGCTATTTTGGGATTGATTCTCACATTCAATAGAAATACCTTCGTCATTTTCTACCTCATACTTTTTTTCAAGCATAGAAAAATATTCATTCTGACAGTGGTGTTTGCCGCGCTGTTTTACATCTATTATTTCGAGTTTATCAATAAACTAGTATTCAACGTGAATACCTTAAACTCCCGCGCCGACCTGCTTCAGGCTTTTAGGATATCATTCTTTGAGCAGTCAGGCTGGAAAGAGTACCTCATTGGCCATGGCAATAATATGGTGGATGATGTGATCGCCCGAACGACTATGTACCGTACCGGTTATATAGAAAATGGGACTTCTATGCTTCTTTATACCTATGGATTTATAGGTTATTTAGCCTATTTGGTGGCTGTGATGATCATGTCAGTTATGTTTTTCATGCGTGACAAAGTCTTTTATGCGGCTATGTTTTTCTACATTTTCATCATTGCACAGCAGTTCACACATGAGTTTTATGCCACTACACTTTACCTGATGATCAGTGTCTTTCTTATAATTTTAAATTCAAAAACCACGAGTGCCTCAAAGGATCGCATTTTTTCACCTGCTGAATAATTATACGGGTAGCCCTCAGATCTTGTCGAGCGTGATTAGTACTGCGCAAGACAATGGCGATCAGGTAAAGCTTTATACTAGCAGCACTGAAGGATTTTTGTCAGGATTTAAAAGCAATAACAACTTCTACAAGAGATCAGAACACAGAATCCTTACCCTCTTTTCCTTCTTTTTTAGCCAGTTTTTATTAGCAATAAAGTTGTTGTTTGAAAACAGGAAAGATGAAATCTATTATGTGAATACCATTCTTCCCTTTGGTGCAATATTAATGGGAAGACTACTTGGGAAAAGAGTAATTACCCACGTTCATGAGTATGAGATTAGTCCCAAACTTCTGAGCAATTTCTTGTTTTGGGTAGTTCGTACATTTTCTACTGAGGTAATTGTCGTTTCTAAGTTTCTAAAAACAAACCCCAACTTGGAAGGCGCAAACATCAGGGTGATTTATAATTGTGTCACCAGCGAATTTGAGATGAAATCAAAAGGATTTGTAAAGCCTTCTCAAGCTTTTGAGGTATTGATGCTCGCTTCTCTACGCCCGTACAAGGGCTTAAGTGAGTTTATTGAACTTGCAAGGAGAGTCCCTAAAGTGATTTTCACCTTAGTGCTCAGTGATGAAAAAAGAGAGGTGGATCAATTTCTTACTAAGGAATCCCTGCCTTCAAATATTCAGATTTACCCAGTTACCAAGGATGTGCATGCTTTCTATAGTAAAGCTTCACTGATCTTAAACCTTGCCCATCCGGACAAATGGGTTGAGACCTTTGGGATGACAGTGCTAGAGGGAATGTACTATGAACTGCCAGCCATCGTTCCAACTGTAGGAGGGATTACAGAATTAGTGGACCCAGGAGTGAATGGTTTTCAAATCAATTATAAAGAGTTGGACTTGATCGCCGAGGAAATAAATATGATGGTAAATCAACCGGAATATTGGGAGAGATTAAGTAAAGGCACCATACAAAAGAGGTCAGATTTTTCTCGGGAAGTTTTTTCAACGAAAATAGCTAAACTGCTACACCAGTGAAGAAAACCACTTTACTCTTTATTATTTGGATATTTTTGGGCTATCAAGCCCAAGCTCAGCAGAGTGCTTATTTTACAGCATTTGAAGATTTTGGGTCTGAACTCCCGAATAAAAGTGAATTTAAAGCCTGGAGAAATGAAACGCTGATCTTGCCATTTTTGGTCAATACAGATTCCACTAAAGGCCTGGATTTTCAATTGAAGATAAAAGAGAAAAACGTCAAGGCGGAGGTATTTCAGTTACACTTGGTAGAGGGAGATATTTCTGCTGGTAACTGCGGTATTACCAAAAAGAACGGAACCTTTGTCAAGCAAATGTTTCCGGATCGTGCAGAGTCCATAGTAGGAAATTCCTTTAAAGTGGAGAGTTCAAGTACTTATGGTTTGGTGAAAATTAGTATTCCAGCAAAGCTTAAGCCTGGGAAATATTCCTTGAGTCTGACATTTGAACAAAACGGAAGTTCTCGGGAAATAGAAGCAACCATTGATGTCATCGCTCGTAAGTTGCCAGACTTTGCTGAACTAGATTACGACATGGATTTCTGGCAATTTCCACTATCGATTTCTACCTATTATGATTTGAAACCCTATTCTGAAGAGCATTGGGAGCAGATAGCTCTCATGTTTGAGCAACTGAAAGGCTTCAATCAAACTGTGGTGACCACCTCAGTATTTTACGATCTCTACAATACGAAGATCAAGCCAGTGGAGGAAATGATGATTCAGGTGCGTAAAAAGGTGGACGGAAGTTATTCCTATGATTATTCCACATTTGAGAAGTACGTGGAACTCGCTGCCTCCAAAGGTATTTCGGAGGAAATAGCTGTCCATAATCTTTTCCCCTGGAACCTTACTTATTTTTATTGTGACGAAGCATCGGCTGCCGTTAAGACCTTTAAATCTGAACCAGGTACAGAAGCTTACAATGATTTCTGGAAGCCATTTTTACTCGACTTCTCCTCTTATCTCAAGTCTAAAAACTGGATGGACAAGACCGTCTTCTGGGTAGATGAACGGGATATTAATAAGACAGCCTTACTTGTAAAATATGTGAAGCAAATAGATCCGGCGTTTAAGTTTGGGTATTCTGGAAGGTTCAGTCCTGGTTTGTCAGAATTAGTTTATGACTATTCTCTTTCGAGTAATATTGTGCTTGATCCGGATAAGCTGGCTCTGAGGAAATCTAAAGGATTTAAGACCACTTATTATACTTCTTGCTATGAAGTTCAGCCAAATATGTTGATGGCATCAAATTATGACGATATTTACTTTTTGGTTATGCTTTCTAGAGCTAAAGGATACGATGGTATGTTGCGTTGGGCGTTTAACCTGTGGTCTCCGCAAATAATGAAATCAGCCATATTTTCGGATTTACCTTCAGGAGATAGTCATTTTGTGTATCCGGAAGGGCAGCTTTCTTTAAGATACTTGATTTTGAAAGACGCCTTGGAAGAAGTGCAAAAAGTAGATACCAAAGCGAATTCGGCTAAAACTAAAGAACTCTTAACCTCATACACCCGTTACTTTCTCTTAAATATTGAAAAGGACAGGTTAAATATGGTGAGTACCATGAAGAATTATTTGAATGATTAAGAAAAAACTTGCGATTGTAGGTATTGTGGGCGTTCCTGCTAACTACGGAGGTTTTGAGACATTAGTAGAATATCTGCTGGATCTGCTTCCCAAATTTTATGATATCACTATCTATTGTCAAAGTCAAAGCTATCCCGATAAAGTGGAAACCTATAAAGGGGCGAAGCTAAAATACTTGAATTTGAAAGCCAACGGCGTTCAAAGCGTAATCTATGATTCCGTCTCGCTCTGGAAGTCCATTAAGGGATTTGACTATATTTTGATCTTGGGTGTTTCGGGCGCCATTACTATTCCTTTTATTAAACCGTTTACCCGCGCCAAGGTTATTACTCACATTGACGGTCTGGAATGGAAGCGTGATAAATGGGGTGCTTTTGCAAAACGATTTTTAAAGTTTTCGGAATCTATAGCAGTGAAGTATTCGGACGCCATTATTTCTGACAATAAGCACATATATGATTACGTGCAGGAGGAATATGGCAAAGATTCTCATTTGATAGCCTATGGTGCCAACCATGTCACTAATGTAGATCCTGCCTTATACCAAAAGAAATACTCTTTTATACATAAGCCTTATATTTTCACAGTTTGTAGAATTGAACCGGAAAATAATATTGAAATGCAACTGAGGGTTTTTTCAGAGAATGAACTGGATATTCCTTATGTAATTGTTGGCAACTGGAATTCCAGTGATTATGGAATGCGACTATATCGGGAGTATTCTACTAAGAAGAATGTCATTCTTTACAATCCAATCTATACCAGTGAAGAGCTGAATGTATTAAGATCAAATTGTCACTATTACCTACATGGTCATAGTGCAGGCGGCACCAATCCATCTTTGGTGGAGGCAATGTACCTAGGCCTGCCTATCATAGCTTTTGGTGTTAACTACAACAGGGAAACTACTTTCAATCAAGCGATCTATTTCAACGATTCAATCGAATTGCTTCAGCAATTATCTCGCTTGGAGGAATTTGACAGAGAGGCAATCTCCCGTGATATGTATAAACTTGCTCGGAAAAACTACTCTTGGAAGGCTATCAATAAGAAGTACGTAAACATGCTGAAATCCCTTTGAAATTGAGGTATTATTTCTTTTTAAGCACTTGCCTTTTGGGGTTGCTTTTTTCTAATACCACCTTATCTCAGACTATTCCAGCAGGTTTTCCTGTATTGGAAGAAAGTCTAAGAAGGCAGCAGCTATTAGGAGCTGAGGAGATAAAAGATTTCTCTTTTGGTCTAAGACCTATAGTGAGTTTAAAACAAAACCGTTTTAATGCTTTAGATGATACTTTGCCAATCAAAACAAGTAAAGTTCACCTAGAACTCTTACCAGTTCTGAGCACAACAGTTTTCAACTCCAATAGACCCTATGGCTGGGGTAATTCTAGTATGATGAATAGCACTGGGATTCAGTCGCTACTTTCTCCAGGAGTATATGGTAAATTATTCTTTTTGAAATTTCAGTTCAGACCAGAGTTTGTAGCAAGTCAAAATAAAGCCTATCAAGGATTTGGGGAGAATTACTCTGATAATACCCTTTTTGCCAGATTCAGGTATTGGAATTTTGGAGATCACCCGGAGCGGTTTACTAAGGAGTATAATTCCTTTGCTTGGTGGGGCCAGTCATACGTTAGCTTAAATGTTGGACCAGTAGAACTTGGAGCCTCCACGCAGAATATTTGGTGGGGACCTGGTCAGTTCAATTCCCTGATTTTCAGTAATAACGCTAGGGGAATGAAGCACTTATACCTTCGCACAAGTCGTCCTGCAAATATTTTCATAGGAAAACTGGAAGCTGAGTTGATTATGGGCAGGGCAGAAGATTCCGGGATACTCCCATCCCAAAATGAACGCCTCAATGGCATTTTTGCCAGACCTTTTAGAGGAGATTGGCGATACGTCAGCGGAATCACCTTAACCTATCAGCCAGTGTTCCTGCCTAATTTTTTTGCAGGATTTAGCAGGACTTTCCAGCAATACAATGAAGATGTACCAAACACTTTCCGAGGTCGAATTCCTGTGCTTGAACCATTCCAGAAAGTGAAGCTTTTCAGTAATGATAATTCAGTCGTCTATGACTCTAAGGGACAAGACCAACAGATCGCATTTTTCTTACGGTATTTCAATTCAAAAGGTAATTTTGAGGCATACGCAGAATTTGGTAAGCAGGATCACAGTTATGATTGGAGGGACTTTATTTTGAGTCCGGAGCATGCCAGAGCATATCTTTTAGGCTTTTCCAAGCTTTTCAAAACAGGTAAGCAAGACCAATATTATCAGGTAAGGGGAGAAATCGTACAACAAGCTGAATCTGTGAATAGATACATTCGATACCCTGATCTCAACTCAGGAAATACCAGTTGGCATACGCACTATCAGGTACGGGGATTTACCAATGAGGGGCAATCTATGGGTGTGGGAATAGGAGTGGGCGGCAATGCACAGATTTTGGAAGTTTCCCAGGTTTCAAACCTGAATAAGGTCGGGATTCTGCTCCAACGAATAGAAAATCATCAAGACTTTTATTACAGGTCATTTGGAAATAATCCGAACAAGAGACCTTGGATAGATTTCAGTATGGGAATACTATGGGATCATCAGTGGGATAGATTTATACTAAGTAGTAAAGCCCAAGTGATTCAGGGCGTTAACTACCAATGGGAGAATTTAGCGGGATCAACTTCAGATTTCCCGAAGGGACAGAAGCTTTGGACTTTCTCTGGAACTTTAAATTTAATCTATCAGATTCATCACAAGTATTAGAAGGAAAGTTTAAAATCGCTTAAATCCTGTTAGTTTTGCTCCTTATTTGGAATGAGTAAATTTAGTACTCGTTTTAGCGAAAAATTAAGTTAACAATATGGCAGAGATCTTTTTAGAGCTGAGTTGTATCAGTGAGGAAGTAAAGGTTGTCCTGTCAAACATGCTAAGTTCTGGGACTGAAAGAGCGAAGCTATAGAATATTATAATAGAGAGATCAGATTTTTAAATGGTTATTTTCAAAAATAATTAGTAATGAGAGAAGATTTAAAAGACGTAAAGATTGCCATTATCGGCTTAGGGTATGTTGGACTGCCATTGGCGGTAGAGTTTGCCAAGAAATACCCTACAGTAGGTTTTGATATAGATACAAAAAGAGTAGGAGAGCTTAATAGTGGTGTAGACAACACGCGCGAAGTGGAGAATGACATGCTTCAGAAGGTGTTAGTAAAAGATTTTTCTTTCAGTAGGGAAAATGGTCTTCTACCAACTAATCAGTCTGAAGCACTTGCTGATTGTAATGTTTATATAGTAACTGTTCCTACGCCTACGGATAAACATAACCGTCCGGTACTTACGCCAATGCTCAAAGCATCTGAAAATATTGGAAAGTACCTGAAAAAAGGAGACGTGGTAATCTACGAATCCACCGTTTACCCGGGAGTCACTGAAGACGAATGTGTGCCAGTTTTAGAAAACGTATCGGGATTGAAATACAATGAGGACTTTTTTGCAGGATACTCTCCAGAGCGAATCAACCCAGGTGACAAAGAGCATACGGTTGCCAAGATTCTTAAAGTCACTTCTGGTTCTACTCCAGAGATAGCTGAGTTTGTTGATCAATTGTACCTCACTGTTATTACAGCAGGTACACACAAAGCCACTTCTATCAAAGTTGCCGAGGCTGCCAAAGTAATCGAAAACTCCCAGCGTGATATCAATATTGCTTTTGTAAATGAGCTTTCTAAGATCTTTAATTTATTAGGAATAGACACCAATGAGGTGCTGGAAGCAGCTGGTACCAAATGGAACTTCCTGAAATTCAAGCCAGGGCTAGTTGGTGGACATTGCATTGGTGTAGATCCATTTTATTTAGCACAAAAAGCTCAGGAAATGGGGTATCATCCTGAAATCATCCTTGCAGGTCGTCGATTGAACGATAGCATGGGAAAACATGTGGCTACTGAAGTGATCAAATTGATGATGCGCAAGGATCTAAAAGTGATCGATGCTAAAGTGATGATCTTAGGTTTCACATTCAAAGAAGATTGTCCAGACGTACGTAATACCCGAGTGATTGATATCTATAACGAATTGAGAACTTATGATATCAATGTGGATGTATACGATCCTTGGGCCAACCCTGTAGAAGTGAGCCATGAATACGGTGTGGAAATCATGTCTGGCACAGAAGCTCCAGATCTAACCCCTTATTCTGCTATCATTCTTGCAGTTTCTCATAAGGAATTTGCAGGTCTTACCTTAGAAAAATCAAAAACTCAGGTTATCTATGATGTGAAAGGATATCTTGATAAAAGTCTAATTGATGCAAGATTATAACTGCTCAGGAATTTATTGATAAAAATTTATACTAATTTAGCCGAAATTTTAAATAACCCATGTTCATGAATTCAATGAGAATCCTTCAATTTTTTGTTATAATATTCATGTTTTCATCATGTGTGTCAAACAAAAAACTTGTTTACATGCAGGAGCTAGAAGATAGTACTCCTAACGTTTATTCAAGCGAGAAGTACCCGTACAATGAAGAAAAATATAGATTTCAAAGCTATGATATAGTTGAAATAAATATCAAAACTACTAGCCCTGAGCTTAATGAGATCTTCAGCATCATATCAGGAGAGGCAGGAAGCACATCCATGAATATGGGTCAGAATGGAGGAGATGTTTTCTTCATGAACGGCTACACATTGAATGAAGAAGGTATAGTTGAGCTCCCTTTATTGGGTGAAATGAAACTTATAGGATTGACTACAGAGGAGGCTAAGGCTTTGATTGAAAAGAAAGTACAAGTCTATGTACCAGATGACGGCTTTTTTGTTAGAATTAGATTGGGAGGAATCAGATTTAGTGCCTTAGGTGAATTTAATGGTCCAGGTAAGCAGACAATCTTACAAAGTAGAGTTACAATTTTTGAAGCCCTTGCAGCTGCAGGTGACTTGACTACCATTGCCAAGCGCGACGAAATAATATTACTTCGTCAGTATCCAGACGGTAGCCAGATTCACAAAATCAACCTAAACGATAGAAATCTATTAGGCTCAGAATTTTATTTTTTAAGGACTAATGATGTCCTGTATGCAGAACCTCTAAAAGTGAGAGAACTTGGAGCTGGTACAAACTTTATACAGACTTTAGCCTTAATTACCTCAACAGTATCCACAATTGCCCTTATTTTGACTATCGTCAGATAATTTCTACGCATTATGAATTTTGAAAGTAACGAAAATGACTTTGTAGTCGAAGATTCAGGATTTGAACTGAATGCTATTTTTAACAAGCTAAAGCAGAGGTGGTTAATTATCTTGATTTCTGTTATAGTTTGTTTGGCACTAGGTTTTCTATATACTAAAATGTCTTCTCCACTTTTTAAAGTGGAGTCCATGTTTTTCATTAAAGAAAAGGAAAGCCCTCTTGCTTTCTTTGGATCCCCTTCAATTATCGAAAGCTCAAGTATGGGCCTTCAAAACGAAACCATCATTCTTAAATCTAAGCCGGTTGCATTAGAAGTGCTGAAGGAACTTGATTTTCAGGTTGAATATTTCATAGAAGGAACGTTTGTAGATTCAGAAATCTACCAAAGCAAACCTGTGATTATAGAAGTCAATTGGAAAAGCCCTCAAACTATCGATGGGTATTTAAAAATTGAATGGGAAAATGAAACTGATTATACGCTTTCATACGTGGATGAGGCTTACAACAAATTACTTCCAGACGGAAGTAAGGTTGCTTTTCAGTTTAATCCAGAACCAGTAAAATTTAAATTTAATGAGCAACTCAAGAATAATGAGTTGGATATAAAAGTATTGAAAGTCTCTTCTGAAAAAACTGGAAGTATTCTAGTCAGATTAAGAGATTTAAATTCATTGGCCAATTCTTATTCGGGCTCTTTGAGTATTGAACCCGTAGAGAGAGGTGCTTCCATCATGTTGATGTCGGTGACTAGCCCTAACTTGCAAAAAGGACAAGTATATCTCAATACGTTAATGCGGATATTTCTTGAGATGGAGTTGGATCAAAAGAATCAATCTGCTAGTAAAACCGTCAATTTTATTGATTCCCAAGTTGCTGGTGTTGCTGATTCACTGAGATATTTTGAAAATCAATTAGAGAATTTCAAGTCATCCAACAAAATTTATAGCCTGAGCTCTGAAAGCTCTTCTGTTTACGAACGATTGATCGAATATGAAAATCAATTGGCTCAAGAGGAATTTAAGAGAACCTATTATCAGAGTCTTAAAGATTATCTGGCAAACGAAAGTTACCAAGACGTAATTGTCCCTTCAGGTCTAGGCATTGAAGATCCTTTTTTAAATGGGTTGATCAAAAATTTGCTCGAGCTTCAAGCTGAAAAATCTAGAATGCTTGCTAGCCAGACAGAAGCTTCCCCAGCAGTAATAGAAGCAAACAGAAAAATATCAGACCTTAATAAGTCCATTCGTGAGAATCTTTCCAATGTAGATCTTAATTCTATAGCGCTTATTAAGGATTTGAGAAGTAGGATTGCAGATATTGATAAGTCATTTGCAAGCCTTCCTAAGACAGAGCAGAATTTGATTAGAATTCAACGTGAATTCACCTTAAGTGAGAATATCTATAATTACTTAATGGAAAGGAGGGCTGAAGCTGCTATTTCAAAAGCTTCAAATGAGGCCAACAATAAAATTGTAGAGCCTGCAAAGGGTGGGTATCAAATCAGTCCTACTCCTCTTAAAAATTATATGATTGCTTTCTTGATTGGTTTATTCTTGCCTGTAGCTTTCGTAGTCATAAGAGAACTATTCAGAACCAAAATTGAAGATGTTCACTTCTTGGAGAACAAGCTTAAAATCCCTCTTTTGGGTACAGTTCTTCTAAACAAGAAAAACCTAAGTAACCTGGTGGTTTTCGATCAGAAAAAATCTGGTATATCTGAATCCTTTAGATCCTTAAGAGCCAATATGAAGTTTATTCTTCCAAAGGATAAGCAACTCACATTTTTGGTAACTTCTACTATTTCAGGTGAAGGAAAAACCTTCTGCGCCATGAACTTGGCTGCTGCTTATAGCCTAACTGGTAAAAAGACCGTGCTGGTAGGTTGTGATATGAGAAAGCCTAAAATATTCAGCAATTTTGAGTTGAAGAATGATATAGGCCTTTCCACCTTCTTAAGTGGTCAATTGGAAGATTTTACTAAGATTATCTCCGATACCAAATACAGTAACCTTGATGTGATTGTAGCAGGACCTACACCTCCAAATCCTGCAGAATTATTGTTTGATTCAAGGTTTGAATTACTTCTAAATCACTTGAAAGCAAACTACGACGTAGTAGTTCTGGATACTCCTCCAGTAGGCTTGGTTAGTGAAACCTTGGATTTGCTAACCCTTGTAGATTGTAGCTTGTTTGTATTTAGACAGAATTACAGTCAGAGAACATTTATTGATGCTGTTAACGGGCTCAAGACAAATAAAGGAGTCAAGAATATTTTTGGCATATTTAATGGCGTGGCCGATTCTAAAAAAGTTGCTTATGGCTATGGTTACTCGTATGGCTACGGATATGGCTACTACGAAGATGATAAAAAGTCAAAATAAAATTATTGAAAGAAGGGTTAGAATTTCAAGCCCTTCTTTTTTTATAGCTCAACCTTATTAATGAATATCAAAGGTATCATTCAAAAGAATTTTAAATACTTCTTTTTTTTCTTCTCGTATTTAAGATTTAAAATTTTCGTTTTAATTCTTCTTAGTTTGCTAGTGGGCCTACTCGATGGGTTTGGCCTCGCTTTATTTATCCCACTTTTTCAAGTGGCAGTAGATGATTCCTCATCTCAGGCAAATCCTGAATTAGGCCAAATGGATTTCCTATTGGATTTTATGAATTCAATAGGGTTCAGTCTGTCCATAAGTAACATTCTTCTATTTATGACCATTTTGTTTATTTCAAAAGGGGTTTTTAAATTTTGGGATAGTTACTATAAAGTATCTCTTCAAATATTCTTTGTTAAAAAACTGCGTTTTCAGATGTTGCGTGGTTTGGAAAATGTAAGCTATCAGAATTTCGTAGGTATGGATGCAGGTCGTATCCAAAACACCTTATCAGCGGAAGTTTACAAGGTTACTGCATCTTTTATAAGCTACTTCAATACCCTACAATATGCCGTGCTTCTGGTAGTATATATGGGGCTTGCATTCTTTTCCAATTGGCAATTTGCAATCTTGGTGAGCGTTGGAGGATTTATTTCAAATCTCTTTTTTAAAATGTTGTTTCGCAGAACTGAAGCTGCGTCTATCAGTATTTCTAATAAAGGACACCATTTCCAATCCTTCTTAATTCAGGCAGTTCAGCATTTTAAATACCTCAAAGCAACTTCCTACTTTAAGAAATACAAACAAAAACTAGTCGACCAGATAGATGATATTGAGAATCTTCAGCAAAGAATTGGCTTATATAATTCTCTATTAAATGGTCTTCGAGAGCCTATTGTACTAGTCATTGTAATTTTAGTTATACTGATCCAAGTTAATTTACTTGGTGGTGCTTTGGCTAGCATTCTTTTGAGTTTGATGTTCTTTTACCGTGCATTGAATTATGTCATCAGTGTACAATCTAGCTGGCAGACTTTTATATCACAATTTGGAGGTATAGTATCATCCACAGAGATAATAGAGCTTTTCGAAAAAGGAGAGGAGGAAATCAAAGGTTCAACAGCTTTTGGAAAGCTTGATTCCATCGTCCTTACAGACGTAGTCTTCGGGTTTAAAGACGGAGCTGAAATCTTATCAAACATAGATCTTACCATCAATAAAAACGAAACCATAGCCTTCGTTGGTCCAAGCGGAAGTGGTAAAACTACCTTGGTTAACCTGATAGTTGGATTGTTTGACCAAATCGGTGGTGAAATACAAGTTAATGGCCTGTCTAGATCTACGATCAATATGCTAGAGCTTCGCTCTAGAGTAGGTTACATCACGCAGGAGCCTGTCATCTTTAATGACTCCATCTTTAATAATGTGACTTTCTGGGCAGATAAGACCCCAGTAAATTTAGCCCAATTCTGGAAGGCCATAGAAATGGCCAACCTGGTTGATTTTGTAAATGAACTTCCCGAAGGTGAGGAGATGATCCTAGGAGATAATGGTGTTAAGGCTAGCGGTGGACAAAAGCAAAGAATATCTATCGCAAGAGAGCTGTATAAAGAAGTGGAAATTATCGTCTTTGATGAAGCTACATCTGCGTTGGACAGTGACTCTGAGAAAATCATCCAGGAAAATATTAATTCCCTTCAGGGGAAATATACGATCATACTAATTGCTCACAGACTAAGTACGATCAAGAATGTAGACAAAATATACCTTATAGATAAGGGTAGAATCAAATCTTCAGGAGACTTCGAACAGTTGTTTAGTTCTGATGTCAATTTTAGAAGAATGGTTCAATTGCAGGAATTTTGATTAAGGGTAAGAAAATTCTTCTTGTAGGTCCATTGAATGCCGCCGGGGTAGGTGGGCGCTTGGAGGAAATGAAGGTCTGGGCCAATGCCCTTACACTTGCTGACTGTGAGGTAAGTGTTTTCAGTATGTTTAATGCTAACCCATATTTTGGATCTATTCCTGTTTACGAGTCTTTAGATATCCTTACCCCATTTTCTTCAAAATCACTCCTTGGAAAATTGGCATTGCGGATTTGGGGTTCAAAACCATTCAAAAGGCACAGAGACAATTTTTACTTATCCAGAAAGTGGGAGTCTTTTTCAACTAGATTTGATCACATTATACTTTTTATCACCGATAGCTCAAGAGAAAGATTGATTTTTGAATCCTCCTCTCAAACAAGCGTATTGATTAGATTTACTGGTACCATATTCGATTTTACCAATCTTAAGCGAGATGCAGGCCTGAGTTCCTTACCCTATAGGAAATATGTTTTTCATGATCCTGCTTTGCTATTTGACTATTCTCCTGCTATCTCAACCCATTTTGTAGATCAAACAGCCATAGAAGAAGAGAAATTATTGCAAATTCCAATTACTTCTTCCTTAGCTACTTTCGCTATGATAGGCTTGTTTATGGAAGTCAAGCAGGTAGAAGAAGTTATTTTGAAATTTGCCCAAGTTCCTGACCTTAAGCTGTTGATTTTTGGTCAAGGAGAATTAGAGTCGGTCTATAAAAAATTGATTGCTCAGAATAAATTGTCCAATGTAGAAATCAGAGGTTTCTACCCTTCTTCTCAAATGGACCAAATGTATTCACAGTTCGATGCACTTATCATTAATTCTACGGAAGAAACCGGTCCCATGACTGGGGTAGAGGCTATGGCTGCTGGGAAGATCATCCTCTCTAAGCGAGTAGGTGCCATGGCAGGAAGACTTGCTGATGAGCAGTTGCTTGTTGATGCTAATAATTCTCTCGAAAATACCATTCAATCTCTAGTAAAGGCTGAAAAGGACACGATAACAGAAATAAGAACAAGATTGAGGAATCGATACATTGAAAGTTATTCCAATGAGTCAATTTCTAATAAAATCGCACAGGTAACTCTTAATTAGGATTTCAATGAGAAAAGGGACCAATCCTTCTAAGGCTGATCATAAAATGGAGATCTCTTCTACACATAGAGTTATTCTCGCAGTTTATATACCAGAACTTAAAACGGACTATTTTAAAGATGCTAAGACGATATTTAAGTATTGCATAGAATCATTGTTGAAAACAGTCCATTCTGATACTCGAATTTCAATTATTATTAATGGCTGCTGTGAAGAGGTTATTCAGTTGATTTATGACTATCAGAAATCAAATCAGCTCATTGATCAGGTGTTTTATACCCGGGAAAATCTAGGCAAGATCAATGCTATTTATTCTATAATTAAGAGCAATTTAGAGCCCCTCATTACGATTTCTGATGCCGATGTGATGTTTTTACCTGATTGGCAAAATCAGGTGGAGCAAGTATTTGTTGATTTCCCGGAGGCAGGTATGGTTTCCCCTGTACCTAGTAGTAAAGGATTTTTGTACAGCACAGCTTCTACGCTGTACTATGGTCTTTTCAAGGGTAAAATCAAATTTCGGGATGTACAAGACCCTGAAGGTTTGATTAACTTTCAAAAAAGTGTTGGATCTGATTTGTATCAAAAAATACATTTGGAGAAATACCTGGTCGTCTCAAATGGCATCAATGAAGCGGTGGTAGGCTGTGGCCATTTTGTGGCGACGTTAAGAAAGGAGGCTTTCGAGTCCGCTCCTTCTAATGTTTGTGAATTTCGAATACTAGGAAATAGTGATGAAGACTACGTAGATGAGCCCAATGACTTAGCTGGCTTTTTGAGGTTGGCTACCCTTGGTAACTATGCATACCACCTAGGCAATAGTCCTCAGCCATGGATGGAGGAAAAGTTGCAGTATATAATGGATAGTTCAGCAGCCTCTGCCTCCTTGGAAATTCCTGCTCCTATATCATTTTCTAAAACTCAGTATAAAATAGGGAAGTTTTTAACCAGGTTATTGTTCAACAAATTCAGAAAGCAATATTTTAGTTTTTTGGGGGTCAATGAACCTTATTAGGAGATGAGTTTTAAAAGTAGACTTTTTCAGAAAGTACAATATTGGATTAGACCATACCTCACGTATAAGGATGGGGTAAAGGTGTCTTTGTGGGCCACTGGAGTTCATCATGTGAACTTCGGAGGAAGTAACGCCGTACCTGAATTTTGTGCTTTCTCAGATAGTACCTACATAGGTTACAGAACTACACTAGGCACAAATAATTTTTTTGGAGGTAAAGTGACCATTGGTAAGTATTGCCAACTGGGAAGAGACCTGGCATTTCACCCTACCAATCACCCCATAAGTCACCTGACTACCTACATCAACAGTCAGCTATTTGATGGCGAGCTCAAATCACTCAAGTCCGAAAAGCCAATTAAAATCGGCAATGATGTGTGGATAGGACATGGCGTAGTGGTATTAGCAGGGGTTACGGTCGGCGACGGTGCTATCCTTGCAGCTGGATCTATAGTGACAAGAGACGTTGAAGCTTATTCCATTGTAGCTGGCAATCCTGCTAAACTTATCCGAAAGCGTTTTTCAGAATCCTTGATTGAAGAATTGCAAAGCCTAAAATGGTGGGATAAATCAGACGAAGAACTTGATTTGTTGAAGCCTCTATTTTTTGTTGATCTTGAAGAGCATAATACTCTTCACCCTATTTTATCTCAAATTCAAAAACATTAATTCTCCCAACTACCAATGAAAGTCTGTTTATTGATTCCTGATGGCATTGGTATCAGGAATTATTTATATTCTGATATTATACCTTTACTTCAGGAGTCCAATGTTGATGTTGCTGTTTGGCATTCATTGGACCCTTCAGTTATGAAGGAGGCGGAGCGCCTAAACCCTCAAGTAAATTTTGAGAATTACGCATTCCAATTCTATAAAGAAGATCCCTTACCAAGATTCCTAAGAGACTGTGTCGGTTACGGCCGATTAAAAGTAAATGCCAAAATGGAGGGAAACCCTACTATTTTGGATAACTGGTTGCCTAAGAAGAATTTTAAAGGGAAAATATCTAATTACTTTGCGGAAATAATGGGAGGCTCCTTTACAGATTTGGATAAAATCACAAAGGTGGATACCATTATTCAACATCAGCATCGAAAATCAGCTGCTTATCGAAAATACAAAGAGGATCTGAAAAGAATAAATCCAGATATATTGTTTTGCACGCATCAGCGTGAACCTAATGCCGGTGTTGCCATGCTTGCAGCTCAGGATTTAGGCATCAGAACAGTAGCAGCAATTTTTTCTTGGGATAATCTTCCTAAAGGCCGGCTTCCTATGAGAGCCACCAATTATTTGGTTTGGTCGGAATACATGGAAGAGGAGTTGTTGAAGTATTTTCCAGATATAAAAAAGGAGGATATTCAGATCGTTGGCACCCCTCAGTTTGATTTTTATTCTAATCAAAAGCTGATTAAATCAAGAGCTGAATTTGCAGAAGAAAATGGGCTTGATCCTCAAAAACGCTGGATTTGCTATTCGGGAGATGATTCTTTAACCTCTCCACACGACCCTATTTATCTCAATGACATAGGGGAGGCTTTACAAAATCAACAGGATATTGAAGTACTATTTAGACCAGTACCTGTCGAAGGATTTGAGCGTTATCAATCAGTTTTAGATAAATTTCCATTTATAAAAACTCTGGTACCAAAATGGAAAAAGGGAGAATTCTGGAATAAATATTTCCCTTATCCTGAAGACATCGCCGTGTTGGTTAATCTCGCATATCATGCTGATGTGGTATTGAACGTAGGATCAACTATGGCTCTTGATTTTTCTCAATTTGATAAGCCTGGTGTTTACGTAAACTATGAAGTAGTTCCTGATCATCCTTGGTCCATCAAACGGGTTTATCAGTTCCAGCACTTCCGCACCTTCGCAGACTTGGATGCCGTGGGCTGGATAAATTCACCTGAAGAGATTTTATCCACCATTAGGAAAGCTATCGATACTCCTGCAGAAATCGCAAAAGATCGATTACTATGGAGGGATAGAATTGTTTACCAAGATCAAAAAAGCTCCTCTTCAAGTCGAATAGTAGATTTCCTTATTTCTACCAGTAAGTTATAATAATGCACATTTGCTTCCTTTCTCATGAATACCCAAAAGCCGGACTCAATCCAGGTGGAGTAGGGGTTTTCCTATATACTTTTTGTCATTCACTTACCGAAGCGGGGCATAGAGTAACTGTGCTTGGGGCAAATGATTCCAATAGAACCGAGGACGAAAGCCTAGGGGATTTGAGAGTTATTAGATTTGCCAAACCTTCCCTTCCCGGAGTGAATTGGTGGCTCATCGCAAGGAAATTGAATGCATACCTTAAGGATATCAATGCTTCTCATCCATTGGATATTGTTGAAAGTTCCGAATTAGGCTTGGCATTTCTACAAAAGCTGCCTAACGTCAAGTATGTAATTCGTCTGCATGGGGGACATCATTTTTTCTCCGAATCCGAAAATCGCGGGATTAACCGATGGAAAGGGTTTCAAGAGAAAAGATCCTTTAATAAAGCAGATGCCTTTATAGCAGTTTCTGATTATGTAAGAGAACATACCGCGAAGTACCTTTCATATCAGGGAAAACCTCTCGCGACAATCCGATACATGATTGATCAAAACCGCTTTGCCTACCAAGAATCATATCCTGAAGTGAAGGACTTTTCACTTGTTTTTGCAGGAACTATCTGTGAGAAAAAAGGAGTTGGGAATTTGGTAGATGCTATAGCCAAAGTTTCTCTGAAATTTCCCCAAGTCACTTTAGATATCTATGGTAAGGAATGGTTTTTTCCAAATGGGGATTCATACACTGACTATATCCATTCCAAAATTCCTTCCAATCTAAAAAATCAAATAAGAATTCACGCTCCAGTTGCCCACGACGAAATTCCTAAGGTTTATGGAAAAGCAGCTATTTGTATTTTTCCTTCCTTCATGGAAACGCAAGGGCTTGTAGCTCCTGAAGCTATGGCAATGGGTAAAGTGGTGATTTTTACAGACAAGGGGCCCGGCCCTGAAACAATCACACATGGATTTGATGGTTTCCTTTGCAATCCTCTGGATGTTTCAAGTATTGAGAATTCAATTATCACCGCCTTTGAGGCTAAAGACCAGTTTCATGAAATTGGAATAAGAGCTTACGAAAAAGTGAATTCAGTATTTAATGTTTCCAATGTATTAACAAACATCACATTTTATAAATCTTTGATAAATGGATGATTTCTTAATCATTACTTGTGTACAACACACCAGTAAAAATGGAGACTATTACGCTTATGGACCCTATGTCCGTGAGATGAACCTTTGGATAGAAAACGAAAAATCTGTTAGGGTGGTCGCTCCATTGAAGGAGAATTCTACTCCTGACAAAATAGATACAGCGTACAAACATTCCGCATTTACTTTCCAAGAGGTTCCTGCTTACCATGTACAAAACCCCAAGGCAATCATTCAGGCCATAAAAGACCTACCTTTTATCATAGCTGAGATTTACCGGGCTATGAAGAAGGCTAAGCATATTCACATTAGAATCCCAGGCAATATGGGACTCTTAGCCATGTTTGTTCAGGTCATGTTTCCTAATAAGCCTAAAACTATCAAGTATGCGGGTAATTGGGACGTTGATTCCAAGCAGCCAAAGACATATAAGATTCAACGATTTATAGCTAATTCTACATTTCTGACCAAAAATGCCAAGGTTTTGGTTTACGGACAATGGCCAGACAGTACGAGTAATGTATTGCCATTTTTTACAGCTAGTTATAGAGAAAATGAAAAGGAGCAGGTAATAAAGCCAGCTATAGAAGAGAAGATTCGCCTGGTTTTCGTGGGGGCACTATATGACGGGAAAAACCCGGAAATCGGTCTGCAACTTTCAAGTTTGATGAAGCAGGCTGGTCTTAATTTCGAGTTTATCTACTGTGGTGATGGTGTAATGAGGCAAGAGCTGGAAGCTCAATCGCTTCAATTAGGCTTACAGGACAATATAATATTCAAGGGAAATGTGAATGCCGACACAGTTAAGGATATACTTAAAAAGTCGCACTTCCTGATATTCGTTTCCGAAACAGAAGGTTGGCCAAAAGCAGTAGCTGAGGCCATGTTTTGGGCTTGTATACCCTTTACTTCACGTGTGAGTTGTGTGCCTCAAATGATTGGGGAAAAGCGGGAAAGAGGCGTATTGGTAAATAAAAATCCCCAAGAGATATTTGAGCAACTGAAAACTTTATTGGAAGATAAAATGGAATTCGAGCGCATGGCTGCTGCGGCCATGGACTGGGCCAGAAATTACACCTTGGAAACATTCCAGTCAGAAATTGAACGATTGAAATGAGAATTCTACAACTAATAGATTCCATGGCAGTCGGTGGTGCTGAGCGGATGGCTGTAAATATTGCAAATCTGTTTTCGAATGAAAATATCCCCAATATTCTCGTGGCCAGCAGATCAAATGGCCCAATGAATGACTTCCTACTGGAGAAGGAGAGTTTTCTTTGTCTCCACAAACAGTCATTTTTTGATTTTAGGGCTTTTAAGAAACTGGTTTCCACAGCACAAAACTTCAACCCCACTCATATTCATGTTCACGATTCTTCTGTTTTCTGGGGAGTATTGTTAAAACAATTTATCCCTTCCTCCAAGCTGGTTTGGCACGCACATTACGGAGGTTTCTCTGGAGATGATCAACGATTTGGAAATAAAATCAAATTCTTTGCAGGCTCAATTGACGCAGCCATCACGGTGAATGAAGAACTTAAAAATTGGATCGAAAAGGAATTGACCCAAATCCGAAACGTTGCCTATATACAGAATTTCCCAGATCTACCTGTGCCTGTTTCTAGGCAAAATCCCTCAGATGTGATTCTTTGTTTGGCCAATTTAAAACCACCCAAAAACCATCACTTACTGGTCAATACATTTTTGGAATTTGTAGCATCACACCCTACATACCTGTTAAAACTTGTAGGTTCCACAGACAATCCTGTTTACCTCTCGGAGATTAAAGAGATTATCAGGAAAAAGGGAATGATGGATAAGATACACATTGAAGGAACCCAGCTTAATTTGAATCCTTATATGGAAGAAGCTCAATTTGCCGTCCTGAGTTCTGATGTGGAAGGATTACCTGTGTCTTTGCTGGAGTTGGGATTGGGCAAAGTACCGATAATAACCACTGCGGTTGGGCAATGCGAAGCCTTATTGGAAAAAGGTAAATTCGGTTATTTGGTGGAGCAGGGAAATAAAGAAGAGCTACTCAAGGCAATGAAGCATGTCGCAGTAAATATTTCGGAGGCAAAGGACAAAGCGGAGTTGTTTGCCAGTCATGTCTCAGCTAAATTTGGCAATATGAATTTCTTGGAAAAATATACTAATCTATTAAACGGGCTAAGCTAAGATGTTCATATTTTTCAATTCTTTAAAACAACATAATAAATCTTTTTTTTGGTTTATAGTTCATGTGCTTTTAGGTGCATCTGCGACTATTTCGGCCTTTCCGATGATCATATTTTTTTATGTGGCTCTAGGATACAGTTTCATTAATTTATTCACTGTCAGTGCAACTGAAAGACCCCGTTTGATCGCGGAGATCATTATTTATTTTGCATCATTTGAAGCTCTTGGAAGATTGGCAGAATCTGATCCATTTATCCCTTATGAATTAGGGAAATATATTCTGCTTTTTCTTTGCCCTTTAGGTATTCTTCTCAGTAGGAATCAGACGGCCAAAGGTATGATAGGGGTGGTGATAATTATTCTATCCATTCCCGCCGTCTTGTTTGACGAAAGTAACCAGGTTTCCTTTAATGACATTAAATTCAACCTATTGGGGCTTTTGAACATTGGAGTTGCAATTTGGTTTTATTCCACATTGAATTTAAAGCTTAAGACGCTGATTAGCTGGTCGAAACCTTTGGTTTACCCTATTATTTCTGTCCTGGTTTTTACAATCATCCGTACCCCCAACTTGGATGAGGTGGAGTTCACTCTGGGGGCTAATTTTGCCACTGCCGGTGGATTTGGATCAAACCAAGTCTCTACTATCTTGGGATTGGGGGTTTTCGTTGTAGCAGTAGCTATTCTGTTAAATTATAAGATTTCAGGATATAAATGGCTAGATGGAATATTGCTAGGGCTTTTCACAATTCAAGGTCTTCTGACTTTTTCCCGTGGGGGTATGATAGGAGGGTTTATAGCTATTTTTGTCGTAATGTTTTACCTCACCAAGTTGAGTGTAAAAGAACGCATGGCAATGCGGATCCCCAATTTTAAGAAATTCATCCTCCCTGTAGGTATACTTCTATTTATTGTGATGATGGCCGCAAACCTGATTACAGGTGGAATGCTGCTACTCCGCTACATGGGAGAGACACAAGGAACTCTTGCTGGAAGTGCAGAAAAAAGCCTCAATAAAATAACCACCAATAGATCCGACATTTTCATGGAGGATGTTGATTTGTTTTTAGACCATAGCATGTTGGGAGTAGGCGTAGGAGCTTCCACCTATATGCGGGATGAATACAAAGGATATGCTCCCCACGTAGAATTATCAAGGTTGATCGCAGAGCATGGGATTTTGGGTTTGATAATTTTCATCTTGTTCATAGTTGTATTTTTCCTCAATAAAGGCTACGCCCCGGAGTCTATAAGTAAGGGGATATTGATAGCACTGTTTTTATTGGGATTTCTGGCTACTTTCCATTCTGCTACGCGTACTTACATCACTCCTTTGCTTATGGGGATATCCTGTGTTAACATTGGATCTATGGTGAAGGATAGAAAAATGAATCGAAGAAAAGGTAATTCTAAGGGTAATTCATTAGCAAGAAATAGATTCCAACTTCAGACTGTTGATAAAGTGGAAGAGTTACCTGCTTAGGTTATTCCTTCATTTTGATTTGATTTTCTTTCGAATTTTCAGCATTCACATCTCATTTTTTGAAGCCTTAGTTTCATATAAATAAGCCTTTCTCATTTCACACATTTTCTAAAAGCTAGTTTATCCATTGAAGATATTTGCCTACAACGACTTTATTTTAAAAAAGAACAAGGGTAAAATATATGCCGACGATTCGCATATCTTGTTTATTAAGGCTACCTGTGAGACGTATTTTGATGAATTCCAATTAGGCTCCAGATGCATTGAAACCGAGGACCTAGGACATTATTTTTTCACTGAGAAAAAGGAAGAAGTTCTGGTATTCCCCTTTTATTCCAGTGTATCTCAGTTTTTCAAAAAGCCTAGTTTACTCAGCAGATCCAAGGATTTGCTGAAGTCTGCAGTGGGGCACTTCGATGTGTTTTGGCTCACATGGCCTCACCCCATCAGTTTTCTTGTTTTAATGCTGGTAGGTAGAAAAAAACCAGTGGTCTTGTTCGTCCGACAAAATTTGGAAGCATTAATTCACGTACGATATTCTGGGGTAAATCGCTTTATAGGCAAAAAATTCACACAGTTTCTTTATGCCTACGCGAGCCAGTTTCATAAAAATGCGCTGATCGTTTCCGTGGGAGATGAAATGTATAATTACTTCAAACCGGTTTTTCAGAATAATTTTTATGTCAGTGATTCAATAGTTTCAGAAAAACTGCAACTGCCAGCCAGAAAAGAATTCAATAAAGATGTAAAGCTTCTCTTTGTGGGAAGACTGGAGCCTGAAAAAGGCCTATTCGACCTGGTCAATGCAGTCAAATTGATCAATGAGAGTATTTCGGTTTCATTGACTATCGTTGGCGAAGGAGGGGTAGGAGAAGAGCTAAAGGCTTTTGTTGAAGAATTGGATTTGTCCCACTGCGTGAAGTTTGAAGGATATAAAGCTTTTGGTGAATCTTTGTTTGAATTGTATAGGTCTCACGATATCATGATGATTTCTTCCTATAGTGAAGGTTTACCAAAGATCATCAATGAGGCCAGAGCATTCGCTATGCCTATCGTCTCTACGAAGGTAGGTGGAATAGCTAAAGAACTCCAGGAAGGAGAAACCTGTCTTTTCGTCCCTCCTGGAAAACCGGAATTACTGGCAGCTGCAGTCGTATTTTTACTCCATAACCCAAAGGTTTATCAAAGGATCAGTCAAAATCTTCATAACCAATTTTCATCCAATTCATTGGAATATTGGAGTGGGAGATTCGCTTCCTTAGTGAAAGACTATGCGTCCAAGAATTTTTAGCATATGAAAGACATATCCTCACCCCTGGTTTCAGTAGTAGTTCCTGTGTACAATACCCATGGTTTTGTGCAGGCTTGTATCGATTCTGTTACCAATCAGAGCTATACAAATTGGGAACTTATCTTGGTCGACGACCAATCCACAGATAATTCCTTTAAGATCTGTCAAGATGCAGCGGATAAGGACCCCAGAATAAAGGCGATCAGACAAGAGAAAAATGCAGGTGCTTTGGCAGCTAGAAATAGAGGTATCAAAGAGTCCAGTGGGAAATTTCTATGTTTTCTTGATTCAGATGATACCTATGAGCCTGCAAAGATTGAGATACAGCTGGCCTTTATGCTAAAGGAAAAGCATGCAGTATCCTTCACTATGTTCCAGAGAATTACTGAAGCCGGGGAATTTATGGGTAAAAGCAATGTTCCTTTTGCTTCTGAAATCTCCTACAAGCAGCTTTTAGGAAATCCCCAGTTCTCTATCATCACTATAATGGTTGACACAACGCAGGTTTCCCTTCCACTTTTGAAATTGGATCTGGTGAAAGCTGAGGATTATGTATTCCATTTGGCAATATTGAAGCAAGGGTTTAAGGCCTATGGCATAAATATGGCCCTATCCAATTATCGATACCGCCTCGGGTCTCAGAGCACTTCTTTTATGGGAAATGCTGCAGATCTGTGGAAGGTGTTATATTCCATCGAAAACCTAGGTCTCCTTTCATCTACATTCTACTTTTCAAGATATATAAGTAAGGGACTTAAGAAAAAAATGATCTTAATGAGTCAGATTAAACAAGTTCAGGGAAACTGATATATGACTATTCTCCAGAAAATCAGCAATAAATGGAAAACCTACACAGGTAGGGTCAAGACTTATTTTTACAGAGCAATTGACAAGTTATACCCACAATATTATGACCTGAAAAAGGTAGAAGAGCGCATCTTTCCTTTAGGGTATTGCATCCCAGATGAATTAATTTTGGATGAGGTTCCAGAAAAAACTTCCTTATGGGCAGAAGTAGTTCCCGGTTTGAGAGAAACCTACAGATTCTCAAATGAAAAGGACTTCTACGCCATGTACGCTCAATCCCAGTTTGCTTATACCTGGAAAAAGGGAGGCTGGGACTGCCTCCGGCATTATGAAATCCTTGCCAATGGAACAATCCCAGCATTCCCAGACTTAGCAGCTTGTCCAAATGACACACTTACGCATCTCCCAAAAGAACTGATCCTTCAAGCAAACAAGGAGTTGTTACCATGGAAAGACAATCCTGATTACTATAGCAAATATCAAAAATACGCAACCGCTATCCTTGAACACTGCAAAGAGAATATCTCCTGCTCTGCAGTAGGGGAGGGATTCCTGAAAAATCTAGGAGTAAAACCCAACCAAAAAATCCTCTTCCTGAATTGCGATACAAATGTCAATTATTCGAGAGAACTGCTTTTTATTGGATTAAGCAGAATTCAAGAGTCTGGCAAAGGGCTATGCTATGGCTATCCCAAGCTTGATTTTCTTTACGATAGCTTCACCTTGGAAAAGGCTGACAAGTGCTATGGGAAAGGATTTGGTTATACTAGGAGACTAACCTCCTCTCCAGATTCAGAAGCGCTTCCTACTAATGATGAAGATGTGGAAAACTCCATTAATCAAGGTCATTGGGACTTTATAGTCTACGGAAAAATGGGAACAGATGAGGGTGTTCTTGGAACATCTCCTACATGTCCCTTTTGGAAAACTGTGTCTGAAGTATATACTAAAGATCAGATTGCTTTTGTGTATGGTGGAGATCATATCCAAAATTTAAAAGATATGGGAAGTGAACATTCCCGGCATTTGATAGCCCATGCAAAACTGGGTAAATGCTTTGTACGCGAACTAAAATTGAGTTAATGCTTTCTAAAATTTCATTTGAAATCCCTATAGTATTCTGCGCTGACGGAAAGTTTATTTCCCACGCAACGGCTACTATGCTATCCGTCCTGAAAACTAATCAGGACTATAGTTTCAAGTTTTACTTGATGGGTAATGCACTTGGTGAAAGCCAAAAAAATGCAATTTCAAAGACTGTAGAATCCTTAGGCTCTGCCTTTGAATTTATTAAGCTCGATGATGATACTTTTGAAAATTTCCCTGCTCCACATCATTTTTCTATAGCTAGTTATTATAGACTTCTCATTCCAGAGTTAATTCCTTCTACAAAAGCAATTTATTTAGATGCTGATATTATTATGGTTTCTTCAATGAATGAATTTTTGAAAATTGATTTGGAAAACAAGGTTCTTGCAGCTGTAGCTGATCCCATATATAAGTGGAAATCGGACCTAGGAATGAAAGATTCGGCTTCGTATTTTAATTCAGGAGTCATGCTGATCAATCTTGATCTTTGGAAAGAGATGGATATTACCAACAAGGCATTTGAATTTATACACAACCATCCCGACAAAATCAGGTTTGTAGATCAATGTGCTTTAAACGCAGTTATTGACGGAGACTATTTGGAATTGACTCCCAGATTCAACCAACAGGCGATTTTGTATAGAGAAGGTTTTGATTTCGGCGAAACGACCTGGACTGCTGAACAAATAAAGGAAGCGGTGGATTCTCCTATCCTTATCCACTATACAGGCCCAAGCAAACCTTGGGAGTATAACAGTAATCACCCAAGAAAGTCCGAGTATTGGAAGATCCAAAAAGATTCACCTTTTAAAAGGAATTTTCCTGAAGGAATGACTCGCGTAGATCATATTAAGCGTCTATTTCCAGTAAGTCTGAAAAAAAATCTGAAAAAGTGGTTTTCTTTAAACCAAGGATAAAAAGGGTTGCTTCTCCAAGATCAAATTGATGTATCTCCAGGAACCATACAATCCTAAAACAAACAGGATAAGTTGATTGCTGACATCCAATAAGTTTGAAGCTTTTCCAGATCGATTGACGTTTTCAATTCCAATGATTCCCATGATAAATACAGGAGCTAGCCAGCGAATTTCTATATACGATATGATCATGAGGGATATTACTAGCATGGTGAATAATTGAGCCCCACCTAGATAACCTAGTTCGCGACTTCCGAACTTTAAAAATCCCCATACTCCTAAAATTGGGAAAAACACTCCTAGTCCACATTGCCTGAATCCCGAATAGATCATGTAGGCAAAATCCTTGATAAATTCTTGCAGAGTGAGTAAAGGGTCAAATAAAATTGATTCCACGTTGGTTTTAGGAAGGCTTGCCTCACCATTTTCCTGAACATAGTCAAAGGTCTCTTCCCAGGAGACATGAGTGAATTCCGGTAGTTTGCCCGCGTTGAAATTAATTTGAGAAAGATACTGGCGTTGTGCCCAAGTCATTCCCATTTGCTGATTGGTATCTTTGTTGTCAAAACTTATGAACCCATTTGCCTGTATAGATGGTATATTCAAAACAAACCAAACTAGTATAGTGGACAGGGTGGCCAGGTATTCCTTCCTGAAAATACTTTTCTGGTGAAATACCAAAATTAATCCTGCTAAGATTATTGGGGAATAAATAATAACCATTTGCCTAGTAAAAAGTGAAGTAATCATGCATACTAATGCGTAAAGTGGTATCCTCTCCTGCCTTTTCACCAATACGAGATAAACTTCTGTAAAGAAGACGGTTAAAAGGCAAAAAAGCAGATTGTCATTGGTGCCTAAGAGAAAAGAACCAGAGAATAAATAGAATAATATATGATTTTTGAAATTTTGAGACTTAAAATTCAATCTCCGGTTAAGGTAAAAATATAAAAATATCACACCTGCTAGACTCACAATTCTCAGTGCAAAATAACTGGGGAAAATGAAGCTTAGAGGATAAACTAGAAGGGAATAAGGAAGAGAGAAGTTTCCCTTTTGAATAAGCCAATAATAGCCTTCCTTGTTTCCTTCGCTAAGGTATAATGACATCAAGCCCTCATCTCCAATACCCGGAGCCAGAATAAATAGCCAGTATACAATGCTTAATGCGGCGTAAAAAAATACTAAATATTTTAATGCCTGATTAGGGGCAGGAAGTTTTGCCATTTTTACCTTATACTAAGAGTTTTTACAATAATATTAGATTGAAAAATAAATTCTAAATAATCACCAATATATTAGGCTATAAAAAATTTGAGATTTGTTAAATATACAAGATAATATTTTAGTTATTGGAATAGGGTCTATCGGTACTAGGCATGTTTCTAATCTATTGTCATTGGGGTATGACAGGATTACTTTGATCACTGGGAGAAAAGAATTCCCATCACACTGGCCTGACTTTCCTGTTTATCCAGACTTTACAAGCATTCCAAATATTTCAGAATTTACTCATGCTTTTGTCTGTTCACCCACAGCCAGTCATGTGGGGCATTTGAAAGAACTGCTAAAGACAAAGGTTTCTAAAATATATTTGGAGAAGCCTATCAGCCACAACTTGGATGATTTGGAGCAATTCAAAACCGCATCGGAGCAAGGAGTTCAAATACTAGTAGGCTTTGACCTTCATTTTGATCCAGGCTTGACCAGAGTCAGAAAACTTCTGCATGATAAAGCCATCGGGAAAGTTTATTCCGCCAATGCCTTTGTAGGTCAGTACTTGCCAGATTGGAGACCTTACGAAGACCATAGAAAAGGTATGAGCGCTTCTCTCCAACGTGGGGGAGGTGTGATGCTTGATTTAATACATGAATTTGATTACCTGATTTGGTTGCTAGGAAGCGTACAAAGTGTTTCGGCCATCTATCAAGAAAATCCGGAATTAGAAATTGAAACTGAGGATGTTGCAGATGTATTGATCCGATTCGAATCTGGTGCTACCGGAACAATCCATTTGGATTATCATCAGCGTGTACTGATCCGAAACTGTGTTTTTACTGGCGCTCTTGGAACTATTAAATGGGATTTAGCTGCCCGCACAGTAACTCTCACCTTATCGGATAAAAAGGAAGAAATGTTTGATTTTTCTAGTTTCGAGAGAAATGACAGGTATTTAGAAATTGCAAAAGCTTTCATGAACGCAGAATCAGATGATAGAATTTGTACCTTTGAGCATGGGTTAGAAAGCCTTCAACTTGTAATGGCATCCAAAATTTCCAGTCAATCCAATACCATATTAAAATCCCCATTATTTAAATGATTTTAGCTACAATTTGCTGCCGCGGAGGATCCAAAGGTGTTCCGAATAAAAATCTACGGCTAATGCATGGAATTCCTTTAATTGGCCATACGATTGTCCAGGCTCAGCAAAGTGAATTGATTGCAGATTTGATTATCTCCACAGATTCCCAACAAATTGCTGATACAGCCAAAGAATTTGGAGCAAAAGTGCCTTTCATGAGACCTGATGATTTAGCCTCTGATTCTGCTAGCAAGTGGCCTGTATTCATACATGCACTTGAGTTTTACGAAAAAGAGTATGGTGTAGAAGTAGAGTACTTGGTAGATCTGGATGTCACAGTTCCTTTGAAAACGCCTCTTGATATAGACGGCGCTATTCAACTTGCTTTGGATAATCCTTCCACAGAAGTAGTGATTACCGGCTATGAGCCAGAAAGAAATCCTTATTTCAACATGATGGAAATCAGGGAAGATGGATTAGCTGAAATCGTAAAAAAATCTGAGAAACCTATCGTAAGAAGACAAGATGCACCTGATGTCTATAGTCTCTCACCTGCTGCTTTTGTGATCAAAAAGTCAGCACTTTATAACTATCCTCATTGGAGTAAAGCGCCCTGTAGAATATTCCCTATTCCTAGAGAAAGAGCTATCGATATAGATTCACTGTTGGATTTTGAATTGGTGGAGTTTTTAATGGGTAAAAAACAATAGTTATATCCGGAATTGCCCCAGTAAAAACGACCTATTATAGATTGAAAACTAGCCTTGAGGCTACTTCGGACTCCGGTCTTCGGTCTTCCCTCTCCTCAAGCAAAATAAATAATACAACTGGCAAGATCCGATAGCTATCGGATGAGGATGATAATGAAAAACTTTGATAAACATATGAACGATATTTTTAACCTAAGTGATAAAACTGTTTTAATCACCGGTGGAGCAGGATTATTAGGTCCTGAAATGGCTTTAGCATTACTTGAAAAAGGTGCTACCGTAGTCATGGCCGATTTGGATAAAAGCAAGTGCGATGCAATCATCGCTGAGAAATCCTGGCAAGAGCTACCTGTTATTGGAATTGGTCTGGATGTGGCTTCTTCCCAGTCTTGGAAAGATGCCTTAAAACTCATCTTGGACAAATACGGCAAAATCGATGTCTTAATTAATGGTGCCGCCAGCACCAATCAATCTAAGACTGCAAATTTTGAAGCTGGATTTGAGGACTTTCCTGAGGAAGATTGGGATAGGATTATGGACATCAATCTAAAAGGAGTTTTCTTAGGTTGTCAGGTAATCGGAAAGCAAATGCTCACGCAGGGTAAGGGTAATATTATTAATATTGCGAGTCTTTACGGGGTGGTTAGTCCCAATCATAGAATTTACCCAGGTACTGGTATTTTCCAGCCTGTTGCCTATAGCGTTAGCAAGCAAGGTGTTATTGCCCTCACCAAGTACTTAGCCACCTTATGGGCCGACAAGCAAATTCGGGTAAATTCCCTTACTCCAGGTGGTGTATGGAATGGGCACGAAGGCTTGTTTTATGAAAGATATAAGCAACTTAACCCTTCTGGGGATATGGCTCATAAGTCTGATATGAATGGGGGTATAGTATTTTTGGCATCTGAGGCTTCCAAACATATAGTGGGACACAATTTAATTATTGACGGAGGTTACTCCGTATGGTAAAATCTACAAGCAAATGAATAAACCTTATATAGAAATAGCTGGACGCAAAATAGGCTATGATTTTCCTCCTTTAGTGATAGCCGAAATTGGGATCAACCATGGTGGCTCACTTGAAGTAGCAAAGGAAATGGTAGATTCTGCTAAGCGCGCAGGAGTAGAAATGGTGAAGCATCAGACGCATATTGTAGATGATGAAATGAGCCGGGAAGCAAAAAACACTATTCCTTCTCACACCAAAGAAAGTATTTATGAAATCATGCAAACCTGCGCGCTATCTGAGCAGGAAGAGCTGGAGTTTAAAGAATATGTGGAGGCACAGGGGATGATTTTCGTATCAACTCCTTTTTCTCGTGCAGCTGCAGATAGACTGATTTCCTGGGATGTAGAAGGATTTAAAATAGGTTCTGGCGAGTGTAATAACCATCCTTTGCTGGAGCACATAGCATCCTTTGGGAAGCCTATGATTCTAAGTACAGGAATGAATGATTTGGCCAGCGTAGCAAAGTCAGTGGCTATACTGGAAAAGCACAAGGTGCCTTTTGCCTTGCTTCATACTACCAATTTATACCCTACACCAAACCACTTGGTTAGATTAGGAGCGATGGCTCAGCTTCAGGAAGCTTTTCCTCAGGCAGTAATCGGCCTGAGTGATCATACGATTACCAATCATGCCTGCTTTGGCGCAGTGGCTCTGGGAGCTTCCATTTTGGAAAGGCACTTTACGGATCACATGCAAAGACAAGGTCCAGACATCGTTTGCTCTATGGATGAGCAAGCCTGTACTGAATTGATCGAGGGTTCGCAAATCATCCAATTGCAAAGAGGCGGAGACAAAAAGGCAGTAGCAGAGGAGCAAGCAACAATAGACTTCGCCTTTGCTACCGTATGTACCATCCGACCTATTCAGGCAGGAGAGCTATTTACAAAAGAAAATATCTGGGTAAAAAGACCTGGTAAAGGCGGTATTTTAGCCGAATACTTTGAGTCTATTCTGGGCAAAACAGCTACAGAAGATTTAGAAGTGGATATTCAGGTTCAGTGGAAAAGTATTAAATAAAACACATCAATAAGTAGTTAAAAAAATGAAATCGAGCATGACTATAAAGTCACAAATTGGGCTGATTATCACCCATGCGAGATTCCATCTGACCATTAAAAACCAATTATAAACAGATGAAAGTATTTGTACTCATAGAAAGAAGAGCTGATTATAGTAGATATAAGCCAATCTTAGAAAGAATGACAGCTGATCCATTCTTTGAAATTTACCTAGTAGTGACGGGTATATGCCTGTTGGATCTTCATGGTAAAGATGTCAACTATATAGAAGATGACGGATTTACTATAGATGCCAAAATCCCAATGTTTGACTCCAATGCACCTGATTCAGGAGCTGAAATGGTTCGTTCCATGGCTAGAGTCTTGACAGGAGTGACCTATGAGTTGGAGAAATCTAAACCTGATTTGGTTCTATCTGGCTTTGATATCGGAGGAAACTTTGCCGTGACTGTTGCAGCTGCACATATGAATATCCCTGTAGCACACATTCAAGGTGGAGAAGTAACGGGAAGCATAGATGAATCTATCAGACATGCGATGACTAAGTTCTCCCACATTCACTTTCCTGCCACTGAAGATGCAGAAAAGAGATTGATTAGACTTGGGGAAAATCCAAAAGATATTCACGTAGTAGGCTGCCCATCTATCGATGTATTGGTCAATACTCCTACCATGGATGCTTCCGAATTGGAAAAAGAGTTTGGCCTGGATTTCTCAAAACCTTTTGTGTTGGTAATTCAGCATCCCGTGACTACGGAGGCTATGTCTTCTATTGATCAAATCAGAGAGACACTCAAGGCTCTGAAAAACATAGATGCTCAAGTGGTTTTCCTTCTGCCTAATAACGATGCAGGACATTCTAAAATCATTGAGGAAATCAAATCCTCAGGATTCAAGTGGATACCTTCTCTTCCTACGCTGAAATTTGTCAATCTGTACAGAAACGCATGGGCTTTGGTAGGTAACTCTAGCTCTGGAATCCATGAAACTCCTACTTTAAAAATTCCTGCTATCAATATAGGGAATAGACAAATGGGTAGAGAGCGTGCTTCCAATGTATTAGATGTACCAAATGATGCTGCTCAAATAGAGAAAGCAATTCATAAAGCATTATTTGATGAATCGTTTAGAAAAGAAGTCTCTGAAATAAAGAACCCATACGGAGAAGGAAATTCTGCTAAACAAATCGTGGACATTCTCAAAAATATAGACCTTTCAAGTGTCAGCATTCAAAAAATCTTTTACGAAGGAAAGTAAAATCTTACTACTCGGTGGAAATGGCTATCTAGGTAGCCATTTCTCCGCCGTTTTAGAAAAGATTGGCTTTTCGAATATCTTCATAGGCTCCAGAAAAGGAGAAGCTGCACGTCATCTGAAGTTGGATATATGCACACCCGAATCTGTACAGTTGATTAGGGAAGAGAAATTTGACTTTATCTTCAATTTCACTGGCCAAATCAGCCGGCCTATACAAGCTTGCCTTCTTCAAAACACCTTAGGTATCCAACACCTGATTCAGGCTTGTGCTGAGCACACCAAACTGATTCAATTGTCAAGTGTAGGCGTGTATGGCTCAGGAGATTTTGTAGATGAATCTCATGCCTGTCAACCCGAAACTCCTTACTCCACACTCAAGTTGGCTGCTGAAGAGTTGATCTTGGCAGGGATGAACCCGGAAAACAGATTGATCCTTAGGCTATCCAATATTTATGGATCCACTCAGCCTAAAGGTGTTTTTGCCTATTTGCTGAGATCTGGACTCTCTGATCAGGTGCTTGACTTCAATAATGACGGAAGTCTATTCCGCTTTTTTCTTCATGTCGAGGATTTGTCCCAGGCAATGTCCCAGGTGATGGAGAGCATGGAATGGGGGAAAACTCCGATTTTGAATATGGTAGGCAGCGATTATTTCAATGTGCATCAATTGATTGACTTGTTCGAGAAAAACCTAGGCTTCCACTACCAAAGGAATTTTGAGCCTATCAAGCCTTATGATAATATGATGAAAATATCAGATAAAATCTTCAGAGACTTAACTGGTTTTCAAGAAAGCTTTACCTTAGAAACATACATCAAGGAATTAGTTTAATATGTTTATTGATAAAGATAAAATCAACCTTTTCACAGCTGCTCAAGATATATCAATTCGTGAAGCAATGCGACTTATTGAGGCAAATAAGAGGGGGCTCATTTTTGTATTAAATGCTGATGACAAGTTAGTTGGTTCTGTAAGTGATGGTGATATCCGTAGAGGAATATTAAATGGCTGTCAGTTAGATGATCAACTTTCTACGGTCATGAATTCCAATCCCTTTACTGTTTCCATTCAGGAGCAGAAAACCTTGGATATGAAGCAGATTACCGAGCAGGGAATTAAACTCGTCCCGGTGATAGATGCCCAGGGGAAAATACACCATTTTCTTTCCTCAGAACCTGAAAAAGCCAGCCCAACGATTGAAAACCCGGTAGTGCTGATGGTAGGAGGGAGAGGAATTCGATTAGAACCCCTCACTCAAAACATCCCAAAACCACTGCTCAAGGTAGGTAACAAGCCTATTTTGCAAACCATACTAGAGAGGCTTCATCTTTTCGGGTTTAGGAATGTTTACCTCTGTACCAATTACTTGTCAGAAAGCATTGAAGCGTTTTGTGGAGATGGTTCTTCTTTTGGGCTTAGCATTCGATATTTCAAAGAAGATAAAAAACTAGGAACTATCGGAGCTGTCAAATACCTAGAAGATCAGCTTAAGCTTCCATTTCTAGTGATGAATGGAGATCTGTTAACTTCCTTGAATTACAAGTCAGTACTTGATTTTCACATAGAAAATAACGCCAAACTGACCATTGGTAGCGCTTCCTACGAAGCCAAAGTGCCTTATGGAGTATTGCAGACGGAAGGTTTTCATGTAACCTCCATTTTAGAAAAGCCAACTTACTCATTCCGAATCAGTGGTGGAATCTATGCATTAAGTCCAGAAGTACTAAGTCACATCCCAAAGGGTAATTTTTATGACATTACAGATCTGATGGATGTGCTTCTAAGAGAGAAGCAATCTGTCGTCGCATTCCCTATAGAAGAGTACTGGCTCGATATAGGCCAACATCAAGACTACGAAAAAGCCAATCTTGATTATAAAAATCTATTTAATAAATCAAATTCATGAATTACACCGGAAAAAAAGTCCTTGTTACTGGAGCAGGTGGCTTTATAGGAAGCCATTTAGCTGAAGAATTGGTTAAAGCAGGTGCTGAAGTTACAGCCTTGGTTCATTACAACTCCAATTCTAATACGAACAACCTTCGCTTTCTTCCTAAGGAAATACTCAGTCAGATAGAAATCATTTTTGGTGATATCCAGGATGGGTTTTTGATGAATACCATATCTAAAGGAAAAGAGATCGTATTTCACCTTGCTGCACTGATCGGAATTCCTTATTCATACGTAGCTCCCGCTGCTTATGTCTCTACCAACATTACAGGTACGCTAAACATGCTGGAAGCTGCAAGAAGCAATGGTGTTCAAAAGCTTTTGGTTACTTCAACTTCGGAGACTTATGGCACTGCCTTGTATGCACCTATTGACGAAAAACATCCTATGCAGGGGCAATCCCCTTATTCAGCTACGAAAATTGGAGCGGATAAGCTTGCAGAAAGTTATTTCTTGTCCTTCAACCTTCCAGTATGTGTTTTTAGACCTTTCAATACCTTTGGTCCAAGACAATCTACCCGTGCGGTTATTCCAACTATAGTTTCTCAGGTGCTTTCAGATTCCAATGAAATCCGACTAGGCTCTCTGGACCCGGTGAGAGATATGCTTTATGTAAAAGATACAGCAAGAGGCTTTATGATGGCTGCGTTGGCTGATTCTACTATTGGCGAGGTAGTGAGTGTGGGTACAGGAAGAGGAGATACGATTGGAGAAATAGTAGCTATGGTTCAAAAGATTTGTGGTACAAACAAAGAAGTTATTGCCGAAAATCAACGAATTAGACCTGAGAAAAGTGAAGTTATGAAATTGATTTGCGATTACTCTAAAGCTAAAACCCTATTTGATTGGGACCCGCAGTTCTCTTTGGAACAAGGATTATCCGAAGTCGTTGAGTTTATGAAAAGCAATAAGCCAGATATAGATCCCTCCAAATACGCGATCTAAACTTCTGAAAGTAAGTAATACAAAGCACTCCCTCGGGAGTGCTTTTTTTTTGATTTTAATTGCCACAGTGTTTAGCTCCTTTATAAATAAATCGCGTCCTCTGCGGTTAAAAAAAGAAATATTTACCACAGAGGTCACAGAGAATAACACAGAGATTCACCGAGAATGAAAAGCCGCGCAGCGATACTCGTTAAGGTTGTAACCTTTAATCCTTTAAACAAAAAACCATTACTAAATGCCTCTCGATGTTTTCTTGGATTACACCCTTCTAAAATTAAACTGCGTCCTCTGCGTTCCCTCCGCGCCCTCTGCGGTTTAAAAAAACACTGCCCTCTGCGGTTAAAAATGTTATACCAAGGGCTGAAAGCCCAAAATACCCTAGCCCAGCTCGCTAGGGCTGGGTTTTGAAAGGACGATAATTGCCCTGAAGCTCTGAAGGAGCGCAATAGAACTATCAACAACTTGAGTTCTGCTTATTTAAAATTAACTCGCGTCCTCTGCGTTCCCTCCGCGTCCTCTGCGGTTAAATAAAGAAATATTCACCTCAGTGGTCACAGAGAATAACACAGAGATTCACTTAGAATGAAAAGCCGCTCAGCGATACTGGTTAATCTTTTAATCTTTAATTATTTAAGCAAAAACTAGTCTCGATCATTTAAAATTAAACCGCCTCCTCTGCGTTCCCTTCGCGCCCTTTGTGGTTAAATAAAGAAATATTTACCACAGACGTCACAGAGAATAACACAGAGATTCACTGAGAACGGAAAGCCGCGCAGCGATACTGGTTAAGGTTTTAACCTTTAAACAAAAAACCTTTATTGTGTACCTTTCGATGTTGTTTTGAATCTCACCCACTTAAAATACACCGCGCCCTCTGCGTTCCCTCCGTGCCCTCTGCGGTTAAAAAAGTTATACAAAGGGCTGAAAGCCCAAAATACCCTAGCACAGCTCGCTAGGTTTTGAAAGGACGATAATTGCCCTGAAGCTCTGAAGGAGCGCAATAGAACTATCAACAACTTGAGTTCTGCTTATTTAAAATTAACTCGCGTCCTCTGCGGTTAAAAAAAACCGCGGTTAAATAAAAACTTACCAAGGATTCTTCAAATCCTCAGCTTTGAATTGCTTATTCACTTCCTTATAAGCCGAGCCGACCGGTCTTTTGATCAGTAAAGGATCTGATTTGGTGAAAAGATTCGCCAAAAAGGCAATAGGAGTAAGGAACAAATAGAAAATGGCGCCAAGCAAAATGTTTGGAACAATCATGCTCAACAGCTTGGTTAACTGAAACCAAACCCACTCGATCTTTTTGCTGATCCACTCAGATAGGATACTTAGGATACCTATTCCAAATGCTACGAATAGAATCCATTTTAAAGAGAAGATAAAGTATACTAAAATTAACCCAGTACAAATCACCAAAACCGTTTTGCTCGGATCACTTTTTAATGCTTTCATTAAGCTATTGAATTAGAATAAGGTGTAGATAAAAGGTGCTAGTGCACTGCCTCCACCAAAAATGATTAGTACGCCCAACAATAAAAGAATGAAAATTACCGGCGCTAGCCAGAACTTCTTTCTTTCCTTCATAAAGGCCCAAATGTCTTTTAGGAAATCCATCTTAATTTATAAAATATGTTTGTTGAATTGTCTTAGAAATTAAATCAGTGCTATAGGCAACCCCTCCCTTATTGAAGTGGCAATCATCGTAGAAGTAAGCATTGGTTTTTGGAATCAAACTTTCCAAATCTAATAAGTTCACCGAATCTTTTGCTGCCAGATCAATGATAGACTGGTTCATTTCACCTAGCCTTCCTGCTAGCTCGTCTTCTGGATATCTCTTATCTCCTATACCAACCATCCAGTGGGAGTTGGAAAGGTTGTTTTCCTCCTGACTGTCCCAAGTGAATGTCTGGGTCAAAAGTAATAAGTCTATGTTTTGACTTTTACAGATTCCTATAAAACTTTGAGTATTTCTTTCATAAATAGAAATATCAAACTCAGGTAAGGAGGATTCCAGAGGTAAGCTCTGAACTTCCTTTACTTTGTCCTTGTAGTTGGTAGACAGGAAGATAGCTTTCCTTGCGCTTTCCTCTTCAGGATTCATCACATTGATAAGCCTTCGAATCAGTTGGAAATTGCTGAGGAAAAACTTCAAATCCACTTTCCAATTTCGTTCTACCTCTGTTGACTTAACAGGGTAATGCAGGTAATCATACCCGGCAGCTAGTCTGTTGAGATCATTGATTCCCGGGAAGAGAATAATCAAATCCGGCGTTAAATGCACCAGTCTATGACCTAGCATGGCCAAGTGATCCGGACTCGCATCACCGGATTTTCCGGCATTGTATACTTTGATCGTTTTAGTCGGATTCTCTGCCTGCAGTTTCTCTTGAATCTGCCTTTCAAAACCAAGCTTATCGTCAATAAATAGATTTTCCGTAGTACTTCCGCCTACTAAAAAGATCCTGTATTCATTACTTGGCTTTGGAGAAATCAAAGAGTCTCCTCTAAAGCCCATGTTATTAGTAGTGAACGTAGTGGAGGAATCCATCAAAGGTAAATCGGACTCAATTTCAAACGTATAGGATACTTTTTTCGAAAATTGAGATTCTATATACTGATTGTTGAGGGGGGCTGCGTTTTTATACTTCGCAAAAGGATCTGCCACCGGAGCTACTTTCCAAAGGATAATTTCCACCACCACCAACATGATTACTATCATGGGTATCGTGATCGTAAAGAAAGATTTGATATCGCTTTTAGAAATCAAGCCCATGATTAATCCTTTTTAAACTCTACCATCCACTTATCCTTGTTTTCCCAATCAGGCTGTTCCTGCTTGAAAAACACATATTCATTGATCACCAACACATCCATTTCCGTGCTCATAAAGCAACGGTAAGCATCATGCGGTGTACAAACTATAGGTTCACCTCTCACATTGAAGCTTGTATTGACTACAAGTCCATAAGAAGTCTGACGTTGGAATTCCTTAATCAAATGATAGTACCTAGGGTTGGTGTTCTCATGTACTGTTTGGATTCTTGCAGAAAAGTCGAGATGCGTAACGGATTGTATATCACTTCGTTCTTTATATAATCTCTCCCAAAGGCCCATGTTGTTATAGTCAGCAGGAAGTTCTTTTCTCCTGGATTCCTTCACTGGTGCTACGAGTAGCATATATGGAGAAGGTTCATCCAGATCAAAATAGGTAGACACTTCTTCTGCAAGTACAGAAGGAGCAAATGGTCTAAAGCCTTCTCTATATTTGATTTTTAAGTTCAGCTTCTTCTGCATCTCTGGGTTTCTTGCGTCTCCCAAAATACTTCTGTTGCCAAGGGCTCTAGGCCCAAATTCCATTCTACCTTGAAACCAACCTACAACCTTACCCTCTGACAGCTCTTTAGCCACCACGGGATACATGTTTGCAAGATCCTCGTACTTCGTGTAGTTGCCTTTCACCTTACGGCTCATCAACTCAATTTCCTTGCTGGAATAGGAGGGACCTAAGTAAGAACCAAACATAGAGTCTGGCTGATCTGCCTTTATCCTTTCCTGTCCAAAGAAGATATAATTTGCTGCCAATGCAGCTCCTAAAGCTCCACCTGCATCACCTGCTGCTGGCTGTATGTATATATTTTTAAAAATTCCGGATTTTTGAAGTTTTCCATTTGCCACACAGTTAAGTGCAACACCACCAGCCATCACCAAATTATCTGAATTGGTTAGCCTTTTGGCTTCCATTGCCATTTTAAGGACAATATCTTCAGTTACTCTTTGTATCGCCAAAGCTAAGTTGCAGTGAATTTGTTCTAATTCACCTTCTTCGCCTCTACGCTCAATTCCAAATAATTCCTTCCACTTATTGTCATGGACCATTCTCAGGCCTGTGGCATAGTTGAAATAACTTTGATCTAACCAGATAGAGCCATCTGGGTAAATTTCAATCAGGTTTTCCTTGATTAGTTTTTCAAACCTGGCAGTTTCATCAGACTCAGGATTTCCGTAAGGAGCCAAACCCATCAATTTATACTCTCCGGAGTTTACAGTGAAACCTAAGAAATAGGTAAATGCACTATATAGCAGACCTACTGAATGCGGGAAGTTCAACTCCCTCAGTACTTCAATTGAAGCACCTTTTCCATGTCCAATTATAGCTGTGCTCCATTCACCCACACCATCGATAGTCAAGATAGCAGCATCTTCAAAAGGAGAAGGATAATATGCACTTGCCGCATGGGATAAGTGATGCTCTGGAAAAAGCATCTTCAAGTCCTTTGACTTGTAATCCTCTACCTCAGCTAAACCTTCTCGAATCAATTTTTTCAAGAACATCTTTTCATTTAACCAAACAGGCATGGCCTTGGCAAAAGAAATGAAACCCTTTGGTGAAAACTTATAATAAGTCTCAAGTAGCCTCTCAAATTTTAAAAGGGGCTTATCATAAAATACTACTGCGTCTAATTCATCAATAGAAAAACCTGCCTCCTCTAAGCAATATTTAATTGCATTTACCGGAAAATCAGGGGTGTGCTTATCTCTGGTGAAACGCTCTTCCTGGGCTGCAGCAATGATTTTTCCATTTTCGCAAATGGCTGCCGCAGAATCATGGTAAAACGCAGCTATGCCAAGGATTTTTATAGACTTATTTTGCATGTAGTATTCTAGGTGATAGTAATCAGGATTGTTGACTATTCATTTGCGCCAATTGCTCTACGGTATCTACAGTAAACCACTTGTCAGGGAATATAGATGAGCAGTACAATTCATTCTTCTCAATTAAATTCTCCCAAACTTCTCCGAAATCCTCCAAAGGGGACATCATTTGGTTTATCTTATAAGGGTTCAGGATTTGTATCCCTGAGCAATACGATTCTGCAGGATCATTTCTATCCAGTTTGATTACACAATTTTCTTGATGGTGGATAAAATCTCCCACAAGTCCATTCACTGGAAGAACGGGAACTACCATACAGGCAGGACTCCCAAGTCTTATGTATTCTTCTAAAATTAAATCAATAGTAAGATCAGTCACGTTATCTGAGGTCAGTACCAAAACTGGCTCATTTAGGCTTGCCATCAGGGTGTTGAATATCCACCATGAATTGCCTTTGCCCTCGGTATTGAAAACAGAGTCAACCCCAAGCTCTATGACATGTTTGGCAAGTTCCGCGCCTTTATAACCCACTGTAATATGTAGGTTGGGAACATGCGGAACCAGTTTTTTGATGCCATTGGCAATCAGGGTAGAACCCCATAACGGAGCCATTGGCTTTGGAATCGTATTGGTAAGAGGTGCCATACGAGTACCTCTGCCCGCAGCCATGATTAATGCGTGATTAATCTTATTCATGGTTTATTGCTCCTCAATAGGTGGATTGTTGATGATAGACAAAATCTCTTCACGAGTCAGTTTATCAGTGTTTGCTGATGAAAGTCCAAAAGATACAGGGTTCTTCACTTTGTCATTGAAAGAAATAAGGTAATGCTTTATACCATCAAATTCTAATTCTTCTGTATAGGCCAATTCTAGGTCGCCAATTAGAAACTCATCGTCTCTCTCTCCTGGTCTGCCTTCTATTTTCTCCCATTTACCTCCTTTTTCCTCAATCCATGTTTGAAGAATGTCCTGCATTTGGGCAGCTTTCATATATCTGGAAAGTACCTTTCCTCGCGCTAAATCTATGTTGTCCATCGCTGTAACAACCAAGTTAACAGCTTCATCTACTGAAAAGAAAAATCTTCTCATTTCTGGACCAGTAGTTCCAATCATGCCGGTCTCTTCCAACATTTTTTTCCAGATAGTCAAAACTGATCCTGTAGACCAGGCTACGTTTCCGTATCGTACTGCGGTGAATTTAGTAGCTGATTTCCCATCCATTGCGCAGAAAATACGCTCCATCACACTTTTTGACATACCGTAAATATTCCTTACAGGCGGAGCTGCCTTATCAGTGGAAATACCAATTACTGTAGGAATCTCTCTTTCTACAGCCACTCTAGCTACGTTTTGCGAACCTAAAATATTCACATCCACGCACTCCATAGGATACTTCTCTGCCAAATCCACAAACTTAGTAGCCGCAGCATGAATCACTATGTCTGGTTTGAATTCCACAAATACATCTCTTACGGACTCTATATTACTGATGTCCAGTGGTGCTACCTGGCATCCAGTATACTTTGAAGCAAAAAGATTTTGTTTGTTGTTTCTACCGGTTAAAATAATTCGGTACTCATTTTTAAGCTTTAAAGCGAGGTTTCTGCCTAAAAATCCGGTTCCCCCGGTAATCAAAATTGTCTTCATCCTGTAAATTAAATTGAATTTTACGTCCGCAAATCTAAGTAATCATTATTTGTTTCCATTTTTTTCTCACAAATAATACCAATTGTAGTTAATGATTTTTTGAACTTTCTTTGAATCCATGAAAAATATCATTAAAAATTTACTTAGGAATTTCCTTATAGCAATAACGGGGCCTAATTGGGCTTGGACTCTTTATAAGCCTATTGCTGAATTGAATGCTGAAGTTTACATGAAGAAAAAAGAAGAAGAAAAAGCTAAGACGCAAAAACAATTCTTTGAAAAATATACATACCTGATCTCAGACTCGGTAAAAAATGGGCCTTTTAAAGGTTTAAAATACCCTTTTCTCAGTTCCCTGCACTCTACTTTATTTCCTAAATTATTGGGATGCTATGAATTTGAACTCCATGAGATTCTCAATAAGGCGTTTCAAAAGACATATTGCTCTATTCTGGACATAGGCTGCGCAGAAGGCTATTATGCAGTGGGGCTTGCTAGAAAATTTCCTGACTCCATAATCTATGCGGCGGATATTAATCCTGAGGCCAGAGACAAAACCAATGTTATGGCTAAAGCCAACGGAGTAGTGGATATTGATAAGTTTCGAGTTATGGCGGAAGTGACTCCGGATTTCCTTCTAGGTCTGGATCCCTCACAAAGACATTTGATATTCTCGGACTGTGAAGGATATGAGTCTGTTCTATTCTCAGATTCAGTGATTACCCACTTGAGTAAATCGGATTTTATAGTAGAAATGCATGATTTCATTTCTCCAGGTGTATCAGATAAGCTACTAAAGCGCTTCGAACGCACACATGCTGTTCAACTTATCAAAAGTATAGATGATGTATTTCGATACAGGGAAATTTCAAACCCGGAGATCATGAATATTCCTATCCCTGATCAGATAAATATTCTTGCTGAGAAAAGACCTACTCAAATGGAATGGATCTTTTGTGAGGCCAGAAAATTGGTTTGAGTTTAAATTAATAAGAGATATTTTCAGGTTTCATGGCAAACTGGTTCTATTTTTGACCTAAATTGAATTATTGAACAGCAGATTGATTACCCATCGATAGTGCCGGTATTTAACTAATACCACAAGAATTACTTATGAGCAAAAATTCCTACTCAAAACTTTTGATTTTTTTGCTAATAATGCTCTCGAGCTTGGGGGCAATTTTCGCTATCTCCCCATTTAGAAATAATGATGATAGGCTAAGACAATTGTCTGAAAGACTCGAAGCCTTATCTCAAGTATCCACAGATACGATTCCCGGAGCAGGCAACGCACGCACCTTGGCTGATATAGAGATCCCTATTCGAACAGGATTTCCTTTTTGTGAGACATTTATCGGTACTGATCTTAGAGAGAATATTGTATTTGGAGGCAATGCTGCTGCCGATGTCCGTCTTACCGGTAATTCCTTACAGCTTACCGGCGTTTCTAATGATGAAAGTGGTTACATGTTCGTTGATATCCCTTTTTCATCCGTATTTGGACTAAAAGTCTCCTTCGAGTTTTCTAATTACGGTGGATCTGGTGCTGATGGGGTCAGTTTCTTTATGTTCGACGGTTCAATCCCAGTTGCCGATTTTTCTATTGGAGGTACTGGGGGTGCCTTAGGCTATACTTCCGTACGGGCCACTGCCAATGAAGCCACCTTGATTAGCCCCGGTCTAAAAGGGGCATACTTGGGGATTGGATTTGATGAATTAGGTAATTTCGGAAACTCTAGAACTGGTAAGTATGGAGGATTTGAAGATCCTACTAACCTAGACGCACTTAGTAATACTCCCTTATTCCCCCATTCAGTAGTGGTAAGAGGCCCTGTAGATGGTCCGCCTCCCACAGCTCCCGCAACCCCTTTTCGTGATTGGGATAGAGTTAATTCCAACAAATGGATATCTGGAACGGTAGGCCCCCCTAGATTCGAATCATACAAATTTATTGACGGCCGGATTTTCGATCCTGCCAGCACCGGGATTGCAGGAACCTTCCCCCCGGTTTCTGTTGCTCAATATCTTCACACAGAAAAATTTGAAATAGATACCGATGCCTTTTCCGGATCCTGTCCAGATGAAGGTTTTAGGAAAGTTTTCCTAGATCTAACGCCTAAAGATATCAATGACCCTACTCAGGGTTACACCATAGAAATCATTATGCTGATTAATGTGGGTGGGGTAGTAAAGTTGGTCAATGTATTTAACGGCCCTATCAACTACCCCTTCGCGGCACCAGAATTGTTGAAAGTAGGATTTGCAGCTTCAACAGGACTCCAAACAAACTATCACGAAATCAGAAATGTAACTGTACAGGTTTCCAATGAAGATAAATTGGAAAAGCCACTGGTTGATTCTTTAGATGAAAAAGTTTGTGAGGGAGAAACAAATACCTTTGAATTAGATGTGGAATTGAGAAATGACGTTGCCAATGCTTTCATTAGATGTCTTCAATTATATTACACAGTAGCAGAAGCTGAAGCAGTGGTGTTAGCAGATGCTATCAGTATCCCATTTCCAACTCCTCCTTTAGCAGCACCTTCTACTTACTGCCCAACTGGCAATTGCGTGGATCTTCTTTGCCGTCCTGAAAGAACATCCAGACCTGCATACGATAATGTGACTGGTGAGCTAGCTGGTCAATTTCAAGTTCTGCTTGTTCAGGAGGCTGGTTTAGAAGTCCCTAAAGTGAGGTTTACACCTCAACCAGGATACTCTGGAGTAACTACCATCTATTATACAGCTACAGACAACTTTGGACAGGTTTCAGACCCTAAGCCAATTACCATCACAATCAATCCTCAGCCTGATCCTATTCTTACCACCCTTGATCCACTGGTGTGGGAGCAGCAAGAGACTGCCGCCATCAAAGTGCTATTTAATATAGAGCCTGTAGAATCAGGCGATACATACAAGTGGTTTAAAAACGGAATTCAAATCCCAGGACAAAGTGGTACAAGTTATACCGCTACCACTGCTGGTGATTATACTGTAGAAGTTACCACGGCCTTTGGTTGTATCGGCACTTCTGCTCAAGCAGTAAAGCTGCTCATAGTGCCTGATTTAAATCCTGATTTTAATAATACACCTATTCGAGAAACCTGTCAGGAATTAGGAAAAATAACAGTCAGTATTAATGGCGTAGCCGTGACTGGAGTAGATTCTGGCGGCAATCCTGGAAATGAAAAGTGGAGAATACTTTCTTCTACCGGTGCCATTATAGAAGACTGGACGTTTTTAGCTCCTGGACAAAGTACTATCAATTACTCTGACCTTCCTGCAGGGGATTATATATTCCAACTTGGAGATGAGTTTCGATCCGGTCAAGATGGATCTGATGGAAAACCACTCTATCGACACGTAATTCCTTTTACCATTTTGCCAATTGAGAATCCTCTTCAGATCGCTTCTGTATTCGTAGTGGATGAACTCTGTTTTGGAGAGGGTGGAAGCATTACAGTGGAAGGTGCCGGTGGTGACGGCCCATCCACATACGTTTTTTCTATTACTAATGCCGGTACAAGTGTTTCTTACACACCTACCTCCGTAACTGGTTCAAAAGCGCTATTTGAAAACTTACCTCAAGGAAATTATAACATTGACCTCACTAGTGGCACTCGTTGTCAGGTAACTGATACGGGAGCTGTCTCTGGACCTAGTTCACCCCTTTCCATTAGCTTGATAGATTCAGATGGTACCTCATGTAGTGTTACTACCAGCGCTTATGCTACTTGGGAAGTTGTAGGCGGTACCCCAGGCTACTCTTTGGTGAGACTCACCAAAAACGGTTCTGCTGTTTCTAGCCCAAGTTTAAATCAAAATGCAGGTGTATTTGCATTCGATAACCTGACTATAGGAGAATATATCCTGACTGTTAAGGATGCGAATGGTTGTGAAATTTCATCCCTACCTGTTCAATTAATTGATATTCCAGCTCCTGTCTTTGAAGTTTCTGATGCTGTGGCCTGCGAAGGGCAAGTGGTAAATCTATTACCTACTATTGTAGATATCAGCAATTCCGCCCCTGTCTTTACCTGGAAAACCCCAACTGGAGCAGTGATTACCAATGGTTCTACCATAGCAGGAGTTACCTATACTCTTTCAGATCATGATTCTAATACGGCTACCCCAGATCAATTAAGTATTTCCGGTTTATCCGCAGGAGTTTTTCCTTATATACTATCCGTTTCCGGAGACAATACCTGTAATTTCCCTGATCTGACCGCTACAGTTTCTGTGTCTGAATATCCACCGGTAAAGGAGGTATTGACCAAAAACCTGGATTGCTTTGAAGATAATTCTGGTGAATTGGAAGTTGTAATGGACGCTGGATTTGATCCTACCGCTTTTTCATATGAAGTTGTTGGGGTTAGAGCACCTCAGGATAGTCCTAGTTTCACATCTTTGCCTGCTGGTATTTACCAAATAAGAGTAATTAATAAAGTTACTTCTTGCGAAACGATCATTGATAATGTGGAAATCACCCAACCTGAATTATTGCAAATTCTTGCCTTGGATTTCACTAACCCAAGTTGTTCTTATCCAAACGGAACAATCACCTTTACAATAAGCGGAGGTACTCCAACTTACGTTGTTGAAGTGAATGGAAATCCTCTCTCAGATTATACCAATACAGTTACAGGTAATGCCTACCTAATTGAAGATTTAGTACCGGGTGACTATAGCATAGTGGTGAATGACGGATTGCTTTGTCAGACTACATCACCTACACTTAGCTTGGTAAATGATGATTTGGATCCCTTGTCCACAGTGGATATTGATGTGGAAATCTGCTTCGGCACGGATGCTACGTTGACTCCCCAAATTACCACTCCAGGAGCGTACACTGTTACTTGGTTCAAGGACGCAGCCGCCACTATACCAGTTACAACTAGCGCAACTCCGGATGCTGATGGATTGACTTATCAGATAAATACTACGGATTTCAGCCTGACTATCTCTGGACTTAAAGAGGGAGCTTTTGCTTATTACTATAGAGTAGAAGGGGCTCAATTATGTCCTGATTACATTTTTGAAGCGAAAGTCACAGTTTTCCCTGAATTGGAAGCTACTCTTTCCCACACCAATGAAACATGTTTTGAAGTTTCGGATGGATCTATCACAGTGGCCGCAACCGGTGCTAATGATGACTATGAGTACAGCCTCAACGGTAACCCTTTTGTAAAATCGAATCTATTTGAAAACCTAAGTCCTGGTGATTACAGCATTGAAATAAGAAGTACAAATGGCTGTTCAATAATTGAAAATGAGACCATTGAAGGGCCTGCAGCTCCGATTACTACTAATACTCCGGATATATTAAGGGCAAATTGTGGCTTGCCAAATGGAATAATACAAAACCTTATAATTTCTGGAGGCTGGGGAACATACCAAGTAGAATGGAGACAAGGATCTGCCACAGGTGCTATCGTTCCAGGTGATATTACTGGTGCCACGGACTTATTTCCAGATACTTATTTCCTAATTGTAACGGACCTAAATGGGTGTACTGAGATTTTTGATTTTGTGGTTGAAGAATCCTCGGATCCAGTTTATCAGCTAACCCAACCTCAAGAAAGTTGTGAAGGAGATGATGTCACTATTACGCCTATTCATTTAGCTATAGACCTATCACTGCCGCCTGCAGCACCTACCGAAGTGAGATGGTATAAGAATTCAGGCCAAGTAGATCAGATATTAACAGGTCCTGATCCGCTCAACCCTGATGTTTCTTACACTATAGATGACGTAGACTGGCTTAATCCTAAGATTACCATTTCAGGCTTAGCAGAAGGTGTATACACCTACTATTTTTATGTGGTTTGTACTGGTGCGGAATTATCAGTAGATGTCACCGTTTACCCTACGCCTGTTGTGACCTTTGATGTGCTTTCTATTAGTTGTTTAGGCGCTACGGATGGAAGAATTACAGTAGCTACCGGCGCTGACCCAAATTTCACATATTCCGTTAATGGAGGATCGCCTATAGATCAAGCTGCTTTAGAAGCCACTTTATATGCACCGGGACTCTATTCAATTTTGGTGGAGCAAAACGGTGTGGGCTGTCCATCCGAACTTTACTCTGTTGAAATATTGAGTCCTAAGGCAGCTTTAGCATTCGAAAAAATTGTTCCTATCGACCCAAGTTGTGGATCACCTACGGGTATAGTATCTGGGAAAGTTATTGGAGGATGGGCTCCTTATACTATTACCTTGTCTGAAGGAAACACTGCTATAAGTACCCAAACATCCGCAAATGGCCTGTTTAAATTCGAAAACCTTTTGGAAGGTAATTTTGATGTAGAAGTTACAGATGACAGAGGATGTATCGTCTCTTCTCAGGTAGTTACACTTACTTTTGGACCTACTAGAGTGGATGTGGAGGATGTGACTATTTGCGAAGGAGAAATTGCAGTCCTGACGCCTTCCATGGCTCCCTTCAATTCAGCAGGTGTATTTAAATGGTATTTTGACAGCAATAAATCAACAGAGATAATATCCTCGCCAAATCCTGCTGCAGATGGTAAAATTTACCAGATTTCTGCTCAGGGAGTACTGACTATAGAAGGAGCTACACCAGCTGACACACCTGTTAACTACTATGTGGAAGTAGTAGGGACAGATATATGCGAAGGTTTCTTGGCCTCACCAGAACTACTCATGGTGACCAAGCCACTGATTACCCCTCAGGTTCTAAATGAAACTTGCTTTGGGGACAAGGGTACAATCACCCTTGACGCTACCTTAGGCAATGGAACATACACTTATAGTATTGATGGTGTTAACTATCAGTCAAGCAATTCTTTCATCGTTGTGCCTGGGATCTATTCAGTCTATGTAGAAAGCGCTGGTTGTCTTTCCCAAATGGATGGTATAGAAGTGCTAGGGCCTAGTTCAGCTTTAGCTATTGATAATACAACGCCTGCAGATCCTACCTGTAATACTGCCTCAGGTACTATAACAGTTGATTTCTCTGGAGGATATACCAGTGGATATACCCTGACTTTGAAAAATCAAGGTCAAATTATTGCCACTCAAAATTCCTCTTCTCCTGCGGTATTTGCCGATTTACCTGCAGGTACTTATACAGTTGAGCTTTCTGACGGTTCCTGTCTGGTGTCTAGCGGAGCAATTGAATTAGTTTCTCAGGATACGCCTATTTTGGCAAATGACAAGGTGATTTGTGAAGGTGAAGTAGCCACTCTTGTGCCATCCACAACCCAAGTTGCAGGTTCTCCTGAATTTGTATGGTTCTTTGACTCAGACGGAAATCAAGCGATTACCAATGGTGCTACCACCAATGGAGTCAATTATCAGATCAGCCCTGCAGGAGAATTGAGCATAGCTGGCTTATTAGCCAACTCTAACGCCTATACATATTACGTAACCGTGATAGGCGCAGGCATTTGTTCCCCTCCTTTATTACCGGTAAAAGTTACTGTAAATGGTATACCGAATTTAAGAGTTTCGAATCCTTCCATTGTCTGTGATCCTGATGAGACAGTAGATCTAAGGAAATACATCGAAGGGTTTAACAATGCTAACTACGATTATCTGGTAGTAAGCCCATCTGGAAAGGCTCTTAGAATGGAAGATATTGACGAAGTAAATCAAACAGGCGATTACATCGTACAAACAAGCTTCAAAGGCACTCAATGCTGGTCGCCTATGCAGAGAATCCGGGTTATAATATCCGATGAATTACTGGTTCCGGATTTCGAATACCAAGCTGATCTTGGTGGTGGAATTCTAGTTGCCAATGGAGAAGTTCAAATACAGGAAGATGTAGTGTTTGAAGATCTTTCCGAAGGAAAAGTGATTTTATGGAATTGGGATTTCGGGGATGGATCTGGCAGCACAGACCAAAATCCTACACATCAATACCAGTCAAAAGGCACTTATACGATTACCTTGACTACCATTGACCAGTTTGGTTGTGTGGCTGAAATTCAAAAAGTAATTCAGGCATTCGATGATTACCTGGTCATGATTCCTAATGCATTTACTCCTACAGGAGCTAAAAACCAATTCTTCAAGCCAGTCTATAGAGGAATTGTCAAAATGGAATTCTATATTTTTAGTACCTGGGGTGAACTCATCTATCAAACTGAACAACTTGAATCACTAGGTTGGGATGGAACGGTGAACGGAAAAGCTGCTCCAAATGGTAACTACGTCTACAAAGGAATATTTAGATCCAAATCAGGTGAGGAAGTTCAAAAAGCTGGTACTTTTGTTTTAATCAGGTGATCTAAAGCAACGGCCTTCAAGTAAGAATTTTATGTTTCTCAATTATTTTATTGTTTTTTTATCTCTGCTGCTAATAGCGTTGATTTACCACCGGCTTGCATTAAGATTCAATATCATTGATAAGCCCAATCATCGAAGCTCACACATCCACTCCACTGTTAGAGGAGGTGGGATACTGTTCCCTCTGGCCGTTATCTTTTGGTGGATGGCTTTTGATTTTCATCATACCTGGATGGTTCTGGGGATTATTTGGATTGCAGCGATTAGCCTCTTAGATGATATATACACTATATCAAGTAAAATACGCTTCGCCATTCAATTCGTCGCCTTGACCATGGCTTTTTACGATTTGGATGTCTTCCTACATGTAAATTGGTTGGCTCTGCCTGTCCTCTATTTTATTTCTTTGGGTATCATCAATGCGATCAATTTCATGGATGGTATCAATGGTATTACTGGTTTATATGGCCTTGTATTCTTAGGGTCTATGCTTGCAGTGAATATTTACACAGGGATATTCGATCAGTATTTGCTTCGCTATGAGATTCTGGCCATTTGCGTTTTCCTGCTCTTCAACCTGCGTAAAAAAGCTTTGATGTTTGCCGGTGACATAGGGAGTATTTCCCTCGCATACTTGATGATATACCTACTTATTCAGTGGTATCTGACATCAGGATCTTGGACAGTAGTACTCTTTCTATTGGTATATGGAGCCGATGCCGTACTTACTATAGCAGATAGACTAAGAAAAGGCGAGAAAATATCTGAGCCACATCGATCTCATCTGTACCAAATACTCGCCAATCAAGGTAAAAATTCGCACGTGAATATTGCCTTAGCCTATGCAGCTCTTCAGCTGGGGATCAACTTTGTGTTTTTTATCTATCCAAAAACTACCCCTAGCTCTTATTTGGGAATAGGGATGATAGTAGGGGTTGGCCTGGTCTATCTGGGTATTAAGTCCTTACTTCTTAAAAAGTATTCAAATACGCCCAACCAACAACATTCTAAATAAAAAGGCCCAGAGAAACTCTGGGCCTTTTTTTATATGGCTACTGCCACAATTAAAACTTAACGCTAAATCAAAGTTGAGACCTTAAAGACACAAATAAAATACCCTGCATAGGGTATTTTTTGTTGATTTTGGAACTTTTTCCACCGATTTCATAAATATTTTACATTTTCCAAAAATCATTGGATCACTTATTGATATATCAATACTCGTAAAATGAGTGGTTTTGAAACCCTATGGAGTAACCGCTCTCGGGACTCATTCACCGCTCAGAGGACAATTGAAATTATTAACAGAAAGCATTTTTGATTTGCGATACCTATTGTGAGTTAATCATATGATTTTATTTACTTTGTACCCAAATCAAGAAGTAGGGGAAGCCCCTGTTTTAAAAAATTAAAAAACCTCATCATCTTAATCTAATCCCCAAAATGAAGCAAAAATTGTTCTCTATTTCGGTTAACCGCTCACTTATGATTGCCTTGGTAGCCATGTTGGCTATGGGTGCATGTAAGAGTAAAAAGAAAGTAGCACAGCCTGCACCTCCAGCGCCAGTTGAGCAGGTTCAACAGCCAGCTCCACCTCCTGCACCAGTATCTTCAGCAGAAGAAATTGCAGTCGGTAAACTGGAAAATTATTTTAACAGCGTAGCTGCAGCAGGTAATGCGTCCATTGCAAACCAGACTATCCAAGAAGTTCTTGGTATGTTCTCTAACCAGGAAACTCCAGTTTTGATCGTAATTCACGAAGAAAACGGAATTAAGGATTACGATGAGCCTACTACAATCAAAAAGTACTTGGAGTACTTGAAAGACACCAAAAAGAACTTGAATTACATCAGCGATATCCGCATGGATGCTAATGGTAAGGTCTCTGAATTGGAGCTTAGAAGAAAATAATCGCCCATCTGAAAAAATAAATTACACATGAAAAATATAATGATCCTTTTCCTGGGCCTTTTCCTCGCTACTTCAGCAAGCGTATTAGCTCAGTCAGAAACAATTAGCCCAGCTAGAAAGCAAGCTATTGACTCACTTGCACTAGAGAAAGTAAAAGATTTAAGTAAATATATCAGCATCATCGGTAGCAAAGAGACTCAGTTCTCTGAAGCAAATCGTGTGATGGACCGTGCCGAAGAACTTTTCTCTCCAGGAGCTGAAATGGGCGTTTCCAGTATCAATACAAACGAAATCGCTTATTACAAAGTAAGACGTTATTTTGAGCGTTTGATGGCTTTGAACTATGATAGAGTAAACATCACTTGGTACGATATCCAGTACATCTCTGACCTTGAAAGACAGCCTGACGGAAGATACGTAGGTGTAGTTACCGTGTTCCAACGTTTTGAAGGAACATCTATCGAGACAGGTATGAATTACAAAGACACAACTAAGAAAGATATCACGATCTACGTCGAGAAAAAGCAAACCCAAATCGCTGGTAGAACCATCGAATTCTGGGACGTCATGCTAGGTGACGTGAGAGTGACTGAAACCTCCGCATGAGAATAGTAACTTTAATTTTTGCGATACTAATCGCAAGCATCTCAATCGTCTCAGGGCAGGGAATAGGAAGCCCTGGGACGATTAAAGATGATGGCAAGTTTGCCGCTTCTACCAAACAACTAAACCAATTCTTCCGAAGATTTAATGGAGAAGAGTCCCCTACGGATGGCAATGTGCGCTATTACCCTGGCGACAAAGACTATCATAGTACTCCACTGAGAAATGGGTTTTTGAAAATACTTTTTGACAATCAAACCTCCTCAGTAAATCAAGACTTGAAAACTCAGTTCTCTGATTCTGTGCTTTCACCTAACTATCCCAAATACTTAAACTTCCATAGAGAAGGTTGGTATTCGGAAGTACAAGCAATATTCCTCTACAAAGGAAAAAGAGAAACTGCAACCATCATATTGAAAATTCAACCTGAAGGATTAGGGTACGAATGGGTAATAGATGAGGTGTCTTTTCCCCCTTTCAAGGACATATTCAACAAGCCTGTAGGCGACTCAAAAGACTTTTTACACCCACTAAGTCATGAGCTTGGTTTTATGAACCTAAGAAGAGCCTTTCAGGACTCAAAAAGACCTGAATCATTCACAGAATCGAGTTTTAAACCCGATTACCTGACCTTGTTTTTGTACGAAATGAAACAAAATAACCTCCGCTACGAAACCGTAACCGATGTTAAATTTCACTTCTTCCAAATAGAAGGCTGGTATTTTGAAGTACAACAATTCAACCGCCCTGGCTTTAATACAGGTTGGCTGATTTCAAACCTTGTCAAACTTAACCCTGGTGACAAGGAAACTATCCAGAAATACATTTATGATCAGAACTAAGACCATTTATCTAAGTTTTCTTCTCTTTGGTTTGAACTTCTCCGGAATTGCTCAGACTATAAAAGGCTATACCAAAGCTGAAATAGATGACTATTCGGCTAAAGTAGAAGATCAGGTACGCTTTTTAGAATACCTGCTCAATACAATTGGATCCGCCGAAACTCAGTCTAGAGATAAGGATGTAGTCATCCGTGAAAGCTATTTGAAGATTTTCCGTGATGGAGAAGTTCAGGTAGAAGATGATCTCCTGCTAGACAGAAAAGTCGTTACCAATAAAAATGTAACTGCCTACCTCAAAGACATAGAGTTTTTCTACAAGGATGTCAATTTTAAATTTAAAATAAGAGACGTAAAGGCTCACCAGAAAGATAATGGGGATGTGTACTTTACTGCCTCCCTAGATAGAACTATCACCGCTATCGGTATCAACAACGAGAAAATATCCAATACTAAACCTCGCTTCGTCGAGGTCAATCTGGATACCAAAACTCAAGAACTGAAAATCGCCAGCGTATACACCACCAAAGTAAGCCGCGACGAAGAACTTACAGAATGGTGGGGAGTTCTTGATCCGCACTGGCAAGACTACTTTAGAAACCGCTTCGCCCTAGGTCAGTTTGATTCCATTAATGTAGACATGCTCTACAAGTTTGTAGAGGTCGATTCCCTCGACCTTTCCGGTACTAATACCCTGTTGGACCTCAGTCCTATGGAAGCTATGCGGAATCTGAAGTATGTGAACCTAAGCAATACTCAAATCACCGAATTAGGGCCTATTTCTAATGTGACATTCCTGGAATACCTGGATGTATCCAATACCCCTACTTCTGATATACAGTTTATTAAGTACTCAGACCGCTTAGAACACCTGGATATTTCTAACACTAGGATACGAGATATTAGCGAATTGGTCAACCTGAAATCAATCAGATCTCTGCGTGTGGAAGAAACTCCCATCATGAGCTTTGCTGTACTCAATCAATTCGACAGCCTCAAAAGCCTCTATATCTCTAAAAGCGGATTTAATAATACCGAAAACATCAAGAATCTATCAAAACTGGAGAACCTTGACCTGAGCAATAATTACCTGGTCAACTTCAGCCAACTCTCTGATTTATCATCCTTAAAGAATCTGAATTTATCAGGCACCAATATTCAGGACTTGGCACCTTTGGCAGGTTTGAAAAATCTGGAAGTCTTGGATATCACAGGCACTGAAGTCTCTGATATTTCAGCTCTGAACGGTAAAACTGATCTGAGTAAAGTTTTGGCAGATGAAACCAAACTATCTGTTTTGGCTTCTGACAATTTCATCCGAACTAACCCTAAGGTTTTACTGATCCATCATGTGAAGGATTTGGAAAGCTGGTGGACTGGATTATCGGATGCTTGGAAATCAAGCTTGAAAAAAGCCAATCCAAGAATTACCACTGACAATCCTAGCGTAGAAATACTTACAAGTACCATAGGCCTGGAAGAACTCGATTTGAGCGGAGCCGGTATCAACACTTTAAATCCTATCACCAGATTCGTTAAACTTACCAAGGTGGATTTCTCAGATAATCCTGTTTCTGAAATTATTTCCCTCAGCGAAGTGAAAACCTTGGTGGAAATCACCGGAAAAAATTCTCAGGTAAAAGATATTTCTCCTCTGAAATCAAATGAGGAATTGGTGAAAATCAATCTGGATGGAAGCCCTGTATCAAGTATTCTTACAGTAACTAGCCTTCCTAATCTAACCTACCTGAATGTCAATAGTTCAGAGATATTCACTGATGAAGTACCTGAAGTCCTCATTCACAAGCCTGGCTTGACTATCGTTTACCGTACTGAGGAATTGAATGCCTGGTGGGAGGGACTTAATGATGGCTGGAAGGAAATCTTCAAAAAACAGTTCTCACTACCTGAAGCACCATCTACTGAGCAGCTTCATGCATTGACAGAAAAGTCTTCTCTTACCTTCGAGCGTGTTTCTGTGGATGATATCCATGCACTTACAGCCTTTGTCAACCTTCGCTCCCTAGTGATCTTTGATGCGCCTTTAGGTTACATAGCTCCTATTTCCGAACTCAAACTATTGGAGAAACTTAGAATTTCCCAAGTGCCGGTTGTTGATTTCTCCCCATTGAAGGGTCTTTCTCTATTGAAGGAACTGGATATCAGTAATTCTGGAATAGAAGACCTGGATCCCTTAGCTGGTTTGATGAATCTGAAGGTTCTAAATATCTCAGGTACCAACCTAAAGACTCTGAAAGGTCTGGAAGGATTGATTCATCTGGAAGAAATGGATGTGGCCAGTACCAATCTACGATCCTTAAGACCTATTGAAGGACTTACAAACCTCAGAAAATTATCCTGCTTCAATACTCGACTGAGTAGCAGAGCTGTAGATAATTTCAAAAGCGCCATTCCAAATTGTGAAGTAAGATATTACTAGAGAAATAATTATCAAGTACTTAGTATCAAGTATCAAGTACAAAGTCTACAGACTAGCACTGTCAAACTCCCCTTTAGGGGCCGGGGGTTCACTCCCCTTTAGGGGTTGGGGGTGGGGTGAAGTAAGGTATTACTAGAGTGCTAAGTACTGAGTATCAAGTATCAAGTACAAAGTCTTGCGTCTAGCACTGACAAACTCCCCTTTAGGGGTTGGGGGTGGGGGTGGGGTGAAGTAAGGTATTACTAGAGTGCCACGTACTGAGTAGCAAGTACTAAGTCTTAAATCTTAAATCTTGATTCTTAAGACTTCCGTCTTCCGTCTTAATACTTAAATCTATCATCTACCACTGTCAAACTCCCCTTTAGGGGCCGGGGGTTCACTCCCCTTTAGGGGTTGGGGGTAGGTCGGGGGTGGGTAAAAGTAAAAGGGATAAAAAAATGTTATAAAAAATCCCTTTAATATTTTCTTAGAAAAAGTAGTGTTTGAAAAGTTGCTTAATCACCCTGACATAAAGGTATCAAGTGCTTCTCAGAAAAAAATACCCTATACAGGGTATTTTTTTGCTTATACACCTGAAAGTTCTCCACAGAATAGTATTATTACAAGGTTTGCTATGGATATTCTACCATTGACTAGCTGAATAAAACTAAATATTCTCAAAATTCTCAGTACCTTTTTACTTTTCTAAGACCAATTCCCAACAACCAACCAACCACCAACAACCCCCGACCGCCGTGGCGGAAACAACTAACAACGAACTCCAACCTATTGATCAAACTTCTCGCAGGCTTTACCTCTCTATCACTTCTACTGATTCTCTTCGCGGTGAATCGTGGTTTTGATATCTCCGACGAAGGACTTTATGCTTTACTGTCACTTCCAGAGCAGGAAAATATCGCAGGAATTTTCAACTATGATCTTTTCTTCAAACTCTTCTACAAGCTCACCGGAATTCAGTTTGGGATTGTTGGTTTGAGGCTGCTCCGCTTGTTCCTCTACTTGTCAGCCGCGCTTTCCCTCACATACTTCTGGAAGACATTTACCCAAGCAGATAGGCTTTCCTTCAAACATTATTTACTGGCCTTACTTGGACTTTTCGCAGGCTATGGTTTTTTGCCTCAAAGCTTATCTTATAATTCTTTGAGCGTAGTAATAGCCTGTTTTTGGTTGACGTTGATCTCCATTAGAAATAAAACCACTACTCAATACCTCCTAATAGGCCTGCTGCTCGCCTGTATGGCCTATACTAAAATCACCGCTAGCTTGGGACTAGGCATGATCACTATACTCTGGATGATTTATGGCAAACAGTTCAAGTGGACTTACATCCTTGGTCTTCTTATTCCTTTGGCAATTATAGAATCAATCCTGTATCTGACATTGGGTGACTTTGCACTTTCCCGCCTAGTGGAAGCCCGCCAAATGATGGGACATCGCGCTGAATACTCCTTTCTATTATTACTTAAATACTCAATTGTCGGCTTTTCTTGGCTAGCATTAGTTTCCATCCCTTTTTTCATTGCCGGCAAACTTCATACTTCAGCTCCCAAACTGAAGTATACTATCCTCTTCATTGCCCTGATTCTATTAGGATGCATAGCCTACTTCACAGCCATCACGCAGGAGTGGAACCATCTTGTATTGCTGCTTACGGTAGCAGTTCTTGCCTATTTTGCTCCGCGCCTGTCCTTCGAATCCATATCCTCCCATCAACGATTTTTATTGGCTACACTTTTACTACTGCCATTCCTGCTGCATTTGGGAAGTAATGTCTATTGGCTTCGATTGGGAATTCATTATTGGGTCTTTTGGGTTCTTGCCGCCCTATATGTAGGTAGCCTTATTCATGCTAGACTTGCTAAACAAATGAGTGTGGCAGTTGGGGTACTTACTTTAATAATGGTGGTAAATGGAATCTGGATTCATCCTTTTCAGCAAGAACCACTGTGGATGGCCACACAGAAATGGAGCTATGGAAATGGAAAAAGTATTAAGCTCACCAAGAAACAGCTTGATCTGTTAACGGCCATTGAACCATTTGCTCAGGATCAAGATCAACTTTTGGCTTTCTATAGAATTCCCGGAATCCCGTATCTTCTGGATAAAACCTCTCCCAAGTCACCAGGCTTCTGGACAAAGAGTCAAACAGAGTATTTTTTTCCTTCTGGATATCAGGCTGAAGTCCTGCTCTTTTACCCTCTGGATTCCTTACCTTCCTTTGTGAAAAGCGATTTTTCTAAGAACTATATGCAGCTTCCCGATGGAGAAGAATTACAGATTTTATGGAGAAAATAAAGTCTAGCCCCTTTATTTCGTTCTGGTCATTTCTCGGTCTGGGAGCAATGATTATCATTTGGTTTTTGCCTTGGAGATTTCAGGTAAATGATGATGAAATCATGATGTGGCTGGTTTCCGGAGCCTATACCGGAACCCCAGAATCCTACGCGGTTTTTATCCACCCCATCCTCAGCTGGATCTTTTCCAAACTCTATACCTTCGTTCCAATTGTCCCTTGGTATCCACTGACATGGTTTTTGGTGATGTATCTAGCCTATGTGGTTTTTTTGATTCAGATTACTCTGAAATGCAGCACTTTTTGGACTAAGCTTAGTTGGGCGCTATTTCTTTTCGGTCTATTTATACATTTCTTGTTTTTCCTTCAGTTTTCCATCGTGGCAGCATTTGCCATAGCTGCCGGACTGTCAAAAAGATTTGAACTGGGCAGAACAAATAGTGCAAACTGGTATAAAATCTACCCCTCTGATTTACTGATTCTGGCAGGACTGTTAATACGTCAGGAAGTTCCTATGTTGATTTTTATCGGAATGCTGGGTTTAAATGTGCTGGTATTCCGGGAGAATAGGATTTACCGCGCACTTCTTATCCCAATCATCTTTTTAGCATTCTCCTATTCGCTAACTGTCCTGAGCACAGATCATGAATTCAGGAAACTTAATCAGCTTAGATCTTCAGTGTTTGACCATCCGGTTTTACAATTGAATAAAGAAGATTTTAAAGAGAGTCATCCCGAACTTTACCATTATTCAAATGGACTGATTGACTTCGAAGAAGTTCCTGATTTGGCTTTTAAGCTAAGAGAATGGAAAGTCTTTCTAAATTCGGAAAGGACTAGACAATATACATTGCCATCAATTTACACATCCCTTCATACCTATATTGAACATGAGACCTTCCTGGTTTCCATCATGGTGTTTTTCATTGCTTTCACGCTTTTCGGGAAATCCAAAAAACAATTGATTGTGCTAATCTTGCTAGCTGCTGTTTTGGTGCTTCTATCTCCGTTCTACCTGATAAAGGTTCAGATCTACGCAATTCTGTTTTTACTTTATTTCTTGATCTCCCTAGATAAATCTCCTGAAGGATCACTACCAGTCTATCTTTCAAGGTCCATAGGAACCTTGTTAGTACTTGGTATTTGCTTTCATTTTTTCTCCTATACCAAGAGCTCAGAAAATTTCCCCTCAAGCCAAAAGCTTAAAAATCAACTAAAAAACCTCAAAGCGGAAGGAATAGATGAGGTGGTGCTAATTGCCGCTGGTGAAGTCTACCATGAGTTGGTATTTGACAATCCCTTACCTTTTCAGGTCTTAGGTTGGCCAACACTTTTAGTGAGGTCTTCTCAATTAGATTCCTTAAGCAGCAGAGCCTATTTAGTGGATTCGGCTACCTATGCCAATAATGCCTCTTATTTTAAGGGTATGATAAACCAACCTAGCACTTGTGATCAGGTACTTTTAATTTCTAACGAATGAAGGAATTCTGGGCTGGCATTAAAAAGTGGAAATATGATTTACTGATAGTGGGACTATATAGTTTCACTATCACTTTTATGATTATGAATTTCAAACATCTTGTTGATATCAAAATTCATAATTTTATTTTAATTGACTACTTAGATGCTGGATCCTTTCCGATTCCTCCAGGATATTATGGGTTAATCTACTTGGTAGATTTGGTAGCCCGCTTTCGACATCCATTTGTATTAAGCTCTATTCTGGTTCTCACCCTATTTTTGTGGTGGAAGTATAGGATAGTCTTTAATTTCTTTAAAACTCAGATTGATCTCACAAATACTAAGCTATTCCTACTTTCAATAAGCGTTATTTTTTTAGGGCCTATTTATCTACCTGGGATAGATGAAGGGCTTTGGTATTTGGGTAAGTTCACACCCACTATCTGGCATAATTCGACCACAATTGCCGTTTTTCCATTTTCTATCCTCCTTTGTTTTCAAACCTTACAATGGAGTGAAGACCAATCACCAAATAGAATCTACAAGATTATTGCAATGGGTTTAGTCTTACTGTTAATCAAGCCAAGTTTTTTATTCTGTTTTGTTCCTGCCTTGCCTGTTTACATATTCATTAAGGAAAGAAGATTTTCACCTATGCTTTGGAAGTCTATCTTAATAATGCTGATTTTTATTGCCCTTATTTTACTTGAAAAGCACTTGATATTTACCTGGGATCCAATTCGGGAAAAGTTATATGACCCAGATGAGATCTCACAAATAATCATTAGCCCCTTTAAAATTTGGCTTCACTATTCACACCAACCTATTCTGGATTTGCTAAGCAGTATTCCTCTGCTTATTTGTTTTTTGCTCCTCTGGAGGAAGACTGCTTTCGAAGACTCAATGTTTACCTTCACTTTTATCCTTTTGATGTTTTCCTTTATCGTTTATTTCTTGTTTTCAGAAACTGGTTTTCGTCAATACCATGCGAATTTTTACTGGCAGATCCCCATCGCGCTTTTTTTGAATTACATGAGTATTCTTTCTATTATCCTCAAAGACTACAGATCTCAAAGCAATCTCTTCACTTTTAACACAAAATTTTTAGTTGCTGTGTACTTACTTCAAGTAGTATTTGGATTTGCCTATTGGGTAAGAATTTTTGCATTTGAAACCTTGATTTGACCATTTTTGGTACCTAAAAAGTAATTGTAGGGTTTGGTTTCAATCGCATAGTAAGGCAAAATATATTCTATTCTTTCTCCTTTATTGCTTACTATCGGCAGATGGCTAAGTGAGTAAGTTTGAAGTAATACGGAATCCAACATGATCACAGGGGCGGAGAGTTCTTCTAATTCCAAGATGGTTTCTACCGGTATAACTTTCACACTTGGATTCATTCTCAACTGAATTAACTTTTGCTGAAGTGGGATTACCAGTAGGAAGGATATGAAATTCAAGCCTACTAGACCGTAGGCCAATTTCCTGTTTGTTGAGATCAGCGATAAGTTTAAAAATATAGCCATCGGAGTGTACATTCTCAACTCAGACCAGTCGTAATTCTTGTAAAGAACAATATTGAAAATCAGGATAACACTAAGTATAAAGGATCCAAAAAGAAGGACTCTGCTTTTTCTTAAAAAATACAGGGAGCTAAGAAGTGATAATCCAATCCATATTTTCTGAAGGGTATAAAATTTCCCCTCAGTGAAATGTATCGCAAAATATACATTGCGCTTACTATTGAAAAAAATACTGTTCCAAGCATCACCGAAATTTCCTGATTCTATCAACATACCTAATTCGGAAAATGTGTTTGGAACTTGCTCATGCAGATAGAATTGCATAAGGAAAGGAAGGCACAAACCCAATGGGATAAATAACCATTTCCATCCTGAGCCTGATTTTTCTATGAGCAAGGGTAACCCAATAAATGCAAAAAACCAGGTGCTTCTGATCAATCCTAACCCAAGAATTAAAAGGATTAGGATAGCAAAGCTTTTCTTATCAGGCCTTCGGATATACTGATTTGTTGCTAAGAACAGAAATACTGCACCAGCTACATGGATTAGTTCAGGTAAAAAAGTGGTAGAATAAAAGAATGCAAAGGGGGAGCCTAATACTACTAAAGTCTGAAGTAGCTTTTCATTCCAAGTAGCTTTTTTTCTGAGGTTCAATACAGCAAGCGAAATAAGTAGAACTCCTGCATTAATTAGTACAATATTCAAGTTGCTCCAGCCAATTACTAAGGATACTCCTCCATAAATAATAGGGTAGGCAGGCCCGTGAGCATCCACTCCCCATAGCCTTGAACCAAAACCACTATAGGTAAACGGAGCCTTGAGACTTAGGGATTTAGCAAAACTTTCAGCGTTCTTAAAATAGAAATACTCATCTCCGTAATAAGGGGAATAGGAACCATCAATTAACAAGAAAAAGTAGGTATATATGACCAAAGTCCCCACTACAAGGATTAAAACCGGATGAATCTTTTCAATTTTACTGAAATCCATTAAAATCCTTCTGAGTTATGTGATTAGTAGTGTCGCCAATGATTGAATTCATTAAAGATTGATAATAATTAAACCAACTCCAATTGAGCCCCTAGTTCGGTTATCCTTTTACACAAGTTGCAATTCCCCTCCCGAGATCAATGATCAATTATCAATGTTCAATTTTCAATTATCAACCCCCGTCCGCCGAGGCAGAACCAACCAGCGATAATTTTAAATTCTTTTCATTTTAAATCACTAGTGTCCGACTAAAGTAAGAATTTCTCAGAGAGGTTGAAAAGAACTTAATCAGAGGAGATTTTTGGGTGAAATTGGAATGTAAGCCCACTAGGTTGGAAATAGGGCCGTTTGGTTGGCTTTCA
>NZ_VORW01000011.1 GCF_007997215.1 Algoriphagus aquimarinus
AATTTAGCTATCCCAATTCGCCCTGAAAATGTAGAATCAGGTGACATTGTTACAAACGCAGTATCCGTTGATAATAATTTGCTGTTCATGGCAAATGGTGCTGCGGGAATCTCCATATCAAATGTAACCGACCTAGCTGCAATCAAGCAATTTGGTGTATTGGATCTTGATGGGTCTTCTAATTATGTAAGAAATGAAGAAGAATTTGTATTTGTAGCTACAGGATTCGGTGGTCTTCAAATATTGAAAATTAACAAAATTGCTAGTGCTACAGATATTTCCTGCAATGGCTTGCCTGTCTATACCGGTAATGCCAACTTAAATATCAATGGGAATGAATCTCAATCCTACGGAGGTTCAACTGTTTTAAAAACGGCAAATATTGGAGGCACTTTCTTATTCTGTGGCTCACTGGCAATAGAGCAAAATCTGAATGTAAACAGCAATGGTTTGATGACCATTAATAGATCATTTGCCTTTGGTCAATTCAAAAAGAATACAAGTTTGAATGTCAATAGTGATTCCAAACTTCAATTACATGGAAGCACTGTAATTTACGGAGATCTTAAACTAGATAGTGGAGCTACTCTGGAGTTCTTAGGAGAAGATAATAGCATTACAGTTTATGGTACAGTGACTATTAACAGTGGCGCACAAATCATAGGATCTTATACAGACTCAGAAGGGAAGTTTAAATAAAGATAATTGTTCTTTCACTACTGTACCAAACCGACTCAAAAATGAGTCGGTTTTTTTATTAGTAAAGTTCTGCTTTTTTCATACAAACTGGTTATTTAGTATATATAATGGGATACAACATTTTTTCTTTCGAAGAGGGATATTTTTAATAAAATTAGGCAGACAAACTATTTCATAAAAACACCCTTATTCTGAAAATATTTATACTCACATATTTTTTTATTCAAAATATTATTTCATTTTTGATATGAATTTAGGTCTCTGGCCATATAATAATCTTCAAAAAAGTTATTATTAAAATATAATTCTTATTTACGCGTATAAACCACAATTTTAAGTAGATGAAATAAGGTCTCATCTTTTATCTAAAACAATATGAAAAAATATCATTTACTCAGCTTGCTTGCTGTCATAGCGTTTTATTCCTGTAATGATAGTTCTGACCCAATTGGTGACGGCCCTAGCATCGCAAAAAACATCACAATAAACACTGACAGTCAATCTCTAACCACGCGTGTAAAAAGAGATAATACAGGTGTTATGGCGTTAATTGACCCCGATCTTCCTACAGGGAGACTGCTAGAAGTAGCATCCCACCTACCTATTATTATGGTTTCCCAGGTGGAAGCACCTGTCTTTAATGGACAAACACTTAAAGCAACTCATGTGGATATTGATGGTGATTATGCCTATGTATCTTACAATACAGAAGGAAGTACCTATTTGGGAGCAGTTGATATCTTTGACATCACAAATCTCTACAGCCCAGTAATCACCGAACAGGCTATTTTCACGGATGCTGATATAAGCTCCCTAGAATACAAAAACGGCATACTTTACCTTGCCGCTGCAGTAAATATTGATGTAAACACAGATGTAACTTCTCCAGCTAACTTGATCACTGTATCTGTAGCTGGCGGGAAATTCATCTCTGACTTTGTTTACACCTCCCTGCCTAGTTATGTTGCCACAGATGTTGCAAACACAAATTCAAATACAGCTGTTACTAGCGGAAATGATGGCGTAATCGGTCTTTTTGATGGCTCCCATAAACCTGGATCTAGCAGTCAAATGGGAGACCTAAGAGCAGTAGCATTTGGAAGTGAGAAACTTGCAGTTCTTAGCGGTACCTCAGGTGTACATATTTTGGATCCAAGCAGTCTATCTGAAGTAATTAATATCCCTATGCCAGCAGATGTAGCTGGTGCAAAAAGAACATTAGACATAGACAACGGGAATTTATATGTAGCTGAAGGCGCCAAGGGTGCCGGTATTTACAAAATGACTGACGGAAGCTTGATTCAAAAACTACCTATCCCAAACAATCCAGAGGATGTAGATCCAAGTGATATCGTGACAAATGCTGTTTCGGTAGATAAAAACTTGCTGTTTATGGCAAATGGCGCAGCAGGAATTTCTATATCAGATGTAGCTGATCTAGCCGCTATCAAAAGTTTGGGCGTTCTTGATCTGGATGGATCTTCAAACTTCTTACGAAACGAAGAAGAGTTTGTGTTCGTTGCTGCTGGTCATGTTGGTCTTCAGATTTTGAAAATCAATAAGAGTGTTGGATCAACTGATGCGAGCTGCGCTGGATTGCCTAACTACAACGGTACTGCCTACTTAAATATCAATATGTATGAGTCAGCTGCCTATTCAGGCTCCAGCGTATTAAAAGCTGTCAATATTGGAGGTTCATTCTTGTTTTGTGGCTCTTTGGCAATCGAGCAAAACCTAAATATCAATAGTGATGCAATAATGACAGTAAACGGTTCCTTTGTCTTTGGACAGTATCAAAAGAACACAAGCCTGAATTTGGGTAGCCTTTCTACACTTAAACTTCATGGCAACACCGTAATCTATGGAGATTTAAAATTGAATAGTGGATCTACGCTTGAATTCATAGGAGAAGGCAATTCCATTACTGTATATGGTTCCGTTACAGTTAACAGTGGTGCCCAAATAATAGGCAAGTTTACAGACACAGAAGGGAAGTTAAAATAAAGAACCCTGTATAAAATTAATTGCTAAACCGACTCACTCCAGAGTCGGTTTTTTTTATATAGGAGTTTCTTATCTGCAGTGGAAAAACATTTTTCACTAATTACTGCTTATAAATACGCTCAATTTGAGAAGTCAATTATTTTCAACCAGTTATACCGAAACCCATTGCTTTTAATTTAAATCATCTTAAATTTGAAGTGCATTTTAATAGCAATGAAATACTTTTTTCCAAATTAGATATTAATGCCTCTGAAGAACCTTTTACCTAACTCACTTTCTCGGTTCATCTTTCTATTAGGATTGATGTGGTTTGCCCTATTTTCTAATTTTCTAGGAGCACAGACAGTAACTTATAATTCAGGCTCAGCAAACTTCACAGTTCCAGATGGAGTAACCACTATCAGTGTATCAGTATGGGGAGCTGGTGGAGGTGGTGGTTTTAATAGCGGAAACAAAGGAGCTGCTGGAGGAGGAGGCGGAGCTTTTATTTTAGCAAATAACTATACAGTAACCCCCGGAGGAACTATCTCCTACACTATTGGTACTGGAGGCATAGGGCAATCCTCCACTTCCCCGGCACCTTTTCCCGTAGGAAATGGAATGCCTTCAATATTTGGGCCTGTTGGGCCTTCACAACTATATGCAAATGGTGGAAGTAGAGGAAGCGGTACTACAGCTGGTACAGGAGGGGCAGCAGGAGCTGGATCATACGTTTATAGAGGAGGAGGTAATTCTGCTACTCCTTCAAATTCTGGAAATAGCCCAGGATCAGGTGGGGGGGCTGCAGGAAATTCTTTATTAGCTGGAGCTGATGGAAACAATTTAGGAATTGGAGGAATAGGTTTAAATGGGGGCGGTTCAGGTGGTGCCGGTGGTACATCAGGTACAGCAGCACAACAACTGGGTAAAAATGGAATTCAACCTGGAGGCGGTGGAGGTGGTGAAGGCGCAGATGGAACTTCTGGTGGTAATGGAGGAGATGGACGGATAATAATCACATGGACCTGCTCCAACACCCTTACTTCAACAGCTAGCACTGCAAGTCAAACAGTTTGTGTTGGAACTGGAATTACTGATATTACTTATACTATCAAAGGAGCTTATGGAGCTACATTTTCCAATTTACCTCCAGGAGTCACGGGCAACTATGTAGGTGGTCTGGTAACTATCTCTGGAACCCCAACAGCAGCTGCAGCCGGAACCACATATAACTACACAGTAACTCCAACCGGAAGCTGTACTAGCTCAATAGCCACAGGAACTATCGTCGTTTCCCCTAACAATACCGCTGGATCCATTACCTCTTCTACTTTCTGCCAAGGCTCAGCCCTTCCAGCAGGAGTAACTCAAGCCACTACTGGAGCAACAGGAATTGGGGCAGCCTCAAACCTACCTCCTGGTGTGACCGTTGCTTGGGCTTCAAATCAGATTACATTTTCAGGAACTCCTACCGTATTTGGGGATTATGCCTATACAATTCCTCTAACTGGTGGATGTGGAACTGTAAATGCAACAGGTACTATTACAATCAATGAGACCCCAAGCATCAAAAGTCAAAATACCTCAGGAGGTTCAACATGCATTAATGGTGCAGCTTTTAGCCAAATGTCAGTAGGAACTGGATTTGGATACACTTATCAGTGGTTTAGCAATGATACCCCAGATTATACAACACCAAATTCGATTTCAGGAGCTACTTCAAATACATATACCCCGCTTAATTCTGCTTCAGGTACTATATATTACTATGTTGTCGTAAGTTCTCCTACCTGTACAAGTAGTGTGACTAGCCCAGTTTCTGGAGCCTACATCGTAAATCCAACTAACACTGTTGCTGCAGCTTCTTCCTCGCCTACTGTTTGTATAAACACAGCTTTACTATCTGCGATAACACATACGACTACTGGGGCTACTGGTATCGGCACAATAGTTTGGAGCCCCTCTAATCCAGGAGGCATGTCTACTTCTTTTTCTGGTAATACCATATCTATATCTGGAACGCCTGCTACTTTTGGAGTATTTACTTATTCTATACCATTAACGGGCGGATGTGGGGCTGTCAATGCTACTGGCACTATCACTGTCAATGCAACTGCAGCTATTATCAGCCCAAGCCTAGGCAATGCGACCCAATCTAAATGTATAAACTCAACTCCTGCTTTCAGCCCCATTTCTGTAGCTAATAGAACAGGTTTTACTTACCAATGGTATAGTAATACAACAAATGTGAATTCTGGAGGAAGTTCTATTCCAGGAGCAAATTCAAATAGTTATTTGCCTTTAAATAATGTAGCTGGGACAAAATACTATTATGTAGAAGTTTCCTCTTCGGGCTCTTGTGGAACCACTGCGACCAGTGCAATTTCGGGGGCGTTTGTGGTAAATGCACTCCCGGTAGTCTCATTTACAGCACAGCCATCTAGCCCAACATGCGTAGATACTGATGTAACATATTCAACCCAAGCTGGCGAAACCAATTACGTTTGGACTATTCCTGGAACACTAGGTACCGATTACTCAATAACTTCTGGAGGAAATGGTAGTCCAAACCTAGTATTAAAATGGTTGACTCCGGGAAGTAAAGCAGTTACTGTGAATTATCAAGATTTACAAGGATGTGGAGCTACAAGTCCTGCGACCTCTAATTCGATTACGGTTCAGAAAAATACGGCAACTCCGCCTTCTACCTATCCAAGTGTATGTTTAAATGGAACAATCACTCCTTTTACGCATACTACTACTCTCGCGACTGGTATTGGAGCTCCTTCTGGTCTTCCAGCTGGATTAACTGCTGGTTTTTCTGGTAACACAATTACGATCAGTGGCACTATTACTGGGGCTGTCACCCCAGGTTTTTACAATTACACGATTCCACTTACTGGAGGTTGTGGAACTGTTTCTGCAACTGGAACGGTAGAAGTAACTCCAGTTTATACGCTAAGCACCATCACATCAGTATCTCCCTCAGCAACAGGCGGTACCGCTACAGTAACAATCACAGGCGACCCAACCATTCTACTAAACGGCACTTATCTAGTGACCTATTCAATGGGGCTTGCAAACACTTCCGGACCAACTACTACTTCGGTAACATTTACAAATGGAAAAGGAGTTTTCCCAACTACTGTTATTGGCAATGAAGATTTAACTTCACTCACTATTTCCCAAATCAAAAAAGATACAGACGCGTGCTTTGTTCCCATAACTAATAATAATATTACTTTTTTCGGAATTCGATCAGCGGTTTACACTTCATCTGGCACCTATTATGTCCCTGCTGGTATTTATCAAATCACCATCAAAGTTTGGGGCGGCGGCGGCGGCGGAAGTAAAGCTTCCAACGGTGCTGGAGGTGGAGGCGGCGGCTACTCACAAGTTACCATTCCAGTTATCCCTGGCGAACCGATAGGTATGTATATTGGCTCGAGTGGGAATGGAGAAACAAATTCACCAGCAACTAGCGGCGGAAATAGCTACGCAACTAGAGATCCCGCGTTTCCTTCAAGCCTTGCCTTTGCAAATGGTGGGAGTGCAGCTTCAGGTGGCACCTTAGGAAATGGCGGTACAGGACAAACTAATAATGGCCAAAATGGATCATCCCCAACAGTCTCCGCTGGTGGCAAAGGCGGTAATGGAGGTGGATCAAACGGTGGACCTGGAGGCCCTGGAGGAACAGGATCTGGAAACAACCCTGGAGGAGCAGGAACAGCACCTGGTGGCGGAGGTGGTGGTTCAGATGGTAATAGTAACGGAGGAAATGGCGGACAAGGTCTTATCCTGATATCTTATCCTTTACCTCCCGTAGGACCTTGCTTTAAAGTAATTGATGATGGAGCAATTTCTGGTACTACGATTATTGAATTCACTTGTAACTATACATGGACTGCTCCGGAAGGTTTGAAAGAATTTACAGTTATCGTTGGTAGTGGTGGTGGTGGTGGTGGTGGTGGCTTTGGTTCAGGTGGTGGTGGGTCTGGAGCCTTAATTAAGCAATCTTTTAGTACTACTAATCCTTACGGCTTACCTGCTGGCACCTCATTTCAAATAACTGTAGGAGATGGTGGACTTGGCGCAACAGCCCCTAATTCATCTGGTATAGATGGTGACCCGTCTAAATTCTTAGGAAACATAGATGGGAATCCAATAAATATATCTGTGCCGGGAGGTGGGGGTGGTGGTTCCCAAAACTCTATTCCTGGAGCAGCCGGAGCTTCAGGTGGCGGAGGCGGAGCAAGACCTAACCCTATTGGAGCAGCTGGCACAGGAGGAAATTCTATTCCAATTATATATTCTGGTATTGGCGCAACATTATATCAAGGGAACCCTGGAGGAAATGGTGACTATAACTCAAATCAGAATGCAATTGCAGGTGGCGGTGGAGGCGGTTTGGTTCCTTGGACAGCGGCTGATCGTCCAAATGGCAAGGCTGCTGGAGCTGGACAAGGTGAAGGAGGAAATGGCGCATTTGGTGTAGGACTTAATTTGGGAGACTCCATACGATATTACGGTGCCGGAGGTGGTGGCATTGGTGAATATTTTAATGGAACTGAGAAAGTTGGGATAGGTGGATCAGCCAATGGAGTGAAACTTGGAGGGGATGGAAATCTGGCAAGTCCCACTGCTACGGGTGGCACAGGCAGAAATAAAACTGGGTCTGGTGGTGGTGCAGGATACGGCGCAGGAGGAAAAGGCGGAAAAGGCATTGTTTACATTACTTATCTAGTCAATCGTATCCTCCAAGTAGAATACCTCTATTTCAAAGCCGAATACAACCAAGAAAATCGTTCAGGTAAACTCACTTGGGCAACAGCACAGGAGTGGGAAAATGACCGTTTTGAGATTGAAAGAGCTACATCTAGTGATTTGACTTCCTGGACTAAAATCGGAGAAGTAAATGGACAAGGATATAAAGACTCTCCTACTTCTTACAGCTTTGAGGACACAGATCTACCAGCAGCAGGAGGAAATATTTTCTATCGATTGAAACAAATTGATGTGGATGGATCTTTTGCTTATAGCGTCACAAGGTCTATTCAGGTAAAAGGACTCAAAGGCCAATCCAAATGGATAGCCTATCCAAATCCTAGCAGCCCAGGAAGCTACGTCTCAGTTGATCTACTGGATAGAAGCAGCTATAGAGATGAGCAAATACTCATCAAAATATCAGATGTGAAAGGGGTTTTCCATTCCTATACAGTCAGGTCAGTTGAAGATGTAAGTGTAGCTGTTAATGATTACCTAGAACAAGCTGCTCCTGGAATCCATATCGTTCAGTTAATTTGGGGTACTAATAGCGAGCAACTCAAAATCGTTAGAAGGTAAACAAATTAAGAAATAACTAAAAAGCCCTTATGAAATCAATTTCATAAGGGCTTTTCTTATTAAAACGCGAAATATATACTGATCCTAATCCTCTTCCTTTCTCTTTGGAGCTTTGGGCTGACCAAGCCCCAAAGTCCCTTTAAGTCCACTAAAGGTAGCGCGCCACCATCCACCAAAAATAAACTTGGACTTGTCTCGCTCGAAATACACGCGCGAGGTCACACGATGATTCAGAAACTTCCTTGGGTTATTATTTTTAGCAAAGGTATTGGCAAGAAAAGTCATTAAACCTAGTTTACCTCTACCTCGCTCCAAAGTCAAAGAATCCAAGAACTCGATCTTTAGATCCTTATACTTAAAGTTCATTTTACCTCGAGCCACATCGTCGTCCATCCTGAAATTCCATTTACCATCAGTAACTCGACCATCTACAACTCTTAAAAAAAGTCCTCTACTGAGCATATTATTAAGAAGCGTAAGATCAAACCTTCCCAATTCCACATCCACATCCATCGGGTAAGGGTCACCAAAGGACATGTCAGCATTTAACTGCACTTCCCCTTCTCCCATCAGCTTAGAGGTGGCTGAAAGCATACTGGACTTCAAAGGAAAATCTTCACCAGTTCTTCTCATCGCAAAAGGAGCTATTGAAGCGTCCAGATCATCAAAATAAATAGCGCCTGGAAGCATAGCTTTCGGTGCGAATTCCTGATATCTGACCAATCCATCCTTAACTATCACCGAATCTATAGTTAAATCAAACGGAGCATTTTCCATTAATTGCTGAGGCATTGGTTTGATAATTCCTTCTTTAATGGGAATTCTCTTATCTCTAAACACATCCATTTGAAAACCATCCAACTTTAGTGAATGAGCCCTTAAATTGTTGTTATTAAAATATTCTTGAAAATCTATGTCCTTTAGATGTACGCTACTGGCAAAAGCCGTAATTGTATTGTCTTGATATACTCTTTTTCTCAGGAACTCGTATCTCCCCATAGCTGGCTCGAAATAGACACTATCAAGTATAATATCATTGTTCAAATACCTGATCTTACCAATAGTTAGCCTACTCATACTATCTTTTGTATAAATACGATAGTTGGAAAGAGATAAACTAAGATCCTTCTCAAGCAGTAACTGAGGACTAAAATCCTTACTCTTTTTCAGCAAATCCAGATTCATGGCTTTTAATCCAAAATCCACATCTCGAAAAGCCATCCTAGGTATTTGGCCTCCATCTTTGTTAAAGAAAGCAATATTTCCTTTTTGCACTAATACATCCTGCAAAAGCACAGATTCTATAAGTCCTGTTACTTTGGTGTCCTTTTGTGGTTTTTCAGTTTTCTTAGCTTTCTCGTCTGAATCCAGATATACTTTAATCGTTGGGTTACTCAATCTAAGCTGACTCAGATCAAAAATCCCTGTGGACTGAATATCACGAAGATTGTTATTTCTAACGCCCAACTGATCAATCTTTGCAGATACGATTGGCTTACCAGGAGCACCCGTAGTATTTCGTGGTACTATTTCAAAATCAGAGAAAACAGTTTCGACGTCCGTATTGTCTACCGTCAAACTGGAAAACTTAATCGTATGCATACTATCCGGTAAAGCATAAGAGAAATCTTCCAATGTTAGATTTATTTCTCTGAAAAGCCCTTCAATATTCTGCCTTGCATTTGTTGCCGAATCCAGATTCAATCCATTTATTTCCAAATCAAAATTCGTTTGAACAGACTGAAAGTCATCCTCTCCTATTCTATAATTCAAACTCAGTTTGGAATTCTTTGCTACAACACCATCAATTGTAACTCGCTCAATAGACTTTGGAAGCGCTTTCCCATCTAGAGGATCATCTTTTTTCTCTTTCCCACTTTCGTCATAATCCTTATTGATTTCTAAACTGATGGTACTACCATCTACTACCAGCCTATCCAAATCGAGTTGGTTTTCAAATAAAAATGACTCTATATCAACTCCTTCAAATAATACACTTGGCAAGCTAAGAGACAAAGCAATTTTACTTTTTATGGACTTGCTTGGCTTTAAAACTAGATTATCTACAAAAATGGTTTTTGATTTTGAGTTGAATCTCAATCCATCAGTATCTACTTCATAATTTCCCCCAGCTACCGAGAAATCATATTTCCTTAAAATCAATTCTATTTCATCCGAGAAAAATGTCCTGCCAGCTTCAGAAACTTGCCCCTTTTGGAGATAGAAACCCTTTAAATTCAGTGAAAGACTATCCTCACTCAAAGACAACTCTTTCGCTGCTGCATGATTCAAGTAATGAACTTGACCATCACTGAAACTGACTGAATCTATCTGTATATGAGAAAAATAAGAGGTGAGTAAATCCTCGATTTCATCAGACGATTCTACTTGGTTTGAGGCGCCACCAGCTGAGTTCTTCTTTCTAAATCGTGTTAAGCTTGCATTAGGTGAGGGAACCAGAATCCTGTTTATTAAAAGTTTTTCATCTTGGTATGCTGCCATAAGATCAATCCCTTCTACTCTGAATTCAGGAATTGTAAGGTTTAAGATCACTGTCTTACCATAGCTGTCTAGAATGTATTGAATAGAGTCAGGATTTTCTGGTCTCAGGGTAAAATTGTTTACGACTACCAGAGAATTCTTTGAGTCAATCAATACCTTATCAGCCATGAATTCGTGAAGATTGTCCCTCAATTTCAGCCTGTATTTATATAAACTAAGCACCATTTCTTTCGCTAAAAATTGATTCCTAACATCAATATCTGAGTTTGGTTGAAGAAATACTTTTTCTAATAGCAAGCTAAATCTCTCAAATCCGATGTCATTACTACGTACACCTTGCTCATTTTTGAATTGGACTTCACCTTCTTGCAAATCAAATCTCCCAATAGCCACTTCATTCAAATAACCCTTCAAAAGCTCTGCTACAGATTCAGTGTCTACATTTTCTACCTGACTAACCAGCTCTGTAATCTCTACTTTGGGAGACTGAACCAGCATTTCATCTATACTCAGTTTCCCTTCACGATAGAGCTGTTTAAGGTTTGCTTTATTCAGCGAGAGTTTTGGCAACGAAATTCTAACAATATTTTTAGGCTGCAATTTTTCAAGAGCTACCGTCCGCGGCTCCACCAGTACATTTTCTATGATAATTTCATCCTTAAAAGAAGAGACGCTAACACGATCGCTATAGATCACATGAATCTCATCTGAGAGATACAAGTCGGCATCTTGGATCTCCATGGCAGCATCTTCTCCATAAAAAAATTGATTTTCCTTTCTCTTCTCATCCCCACCCAAATAAAACTTAACCATCTTGAAATCAAGTTTCTGGATGTCAATGCGATTTTTCAGCGTGTCATCAGCATCGGAAGTAATAAACTTCCCATTATTAATTGAAAGCTCCTTCACTTCAAAGGACTCCAATATGCCTTTAATCAACTCATTCAAATCGCCTGTGGCCGTGCTGTCCTTCGTCTCTCGCTTATTCTGCAATACTCTGAATTCAGGATTGTTTAGAATAATCTCATCTATCGAAACATTGGAAGTCATAAAGGCCTCATTTAATGCGACATTTCCAACCCGCAGTTCATCTAGATCCACATCATAATAGGTTTTACTATCACGGGTTTTATCAGCGTAAAGCTTGAAGCCTTTGATATCTATTACATTATCCAATGAACTGACATAAACCTGATTTGCATAGATGGAATGAACGCCATCTGGAAGAGGGAAATCCACATTGTTTAGATCAAACTCAAATCCCTTAGCATTGAATGGTGTTTTCCATTCTCCTCTACTAGTCCAGTCGATATCCTTTACTAACAACCTAGTGTTTTCAGCTTTTAGAGAGTTTTGACTAAGGAAGTTTAAGAAGAATAAATCCGCATGATTGATAGATAATTCGGAGATATAAACACCTTTAAACCTAGTGTTGTTAATGATTTTCTTCAGTTCGTTTTCTAAGGCTTTTACAGAGGATTCTTTAACGACACTAGTGTCCAAACTGTCTGCTATAGGCAAATCCATACTAATGACAGGGTTATCAAAGTCCAGTTTCCCGACATAAAAAATCCCCTCTGAGAAATCATACCACAAATTTCTGAGTGCTAACTCATCCAAAGTCAAATCAAATAATGCCTGTTTTTGATCCGGTTTTCTCTCCCCCACAGGCTTCATAATCAATCCGTCCAAGAATACTCCCCTTCGAATTATTGAGAACCTAACTCTGTTAAAATCAATCGTATAGACACCTTGAGCAGAATCGTTTATTTTTCTTCTGGCCCAGTCAGCCAAGACAAAATTTGCTCCGAAATAGAATAGAAACTCTAAAAAAATGATGGATAGAAAAGCAAACATCATCCATCTCAGCACCTTCTTTCTAAAGGGATGTTTGGAATGTTTGTTTTTTTGCTCTTCAGCCATATAGCACGGATTTTTGTCTAAAATAGACAATTAGTCCAAACTTAAATGAAAAAAGCAGCACATCTGTGCTGCTTTTAAAAGCTGTAGGAGAAGGATTCGAACCTCCACGGGGCAGTTAGGCAATAGTCCGGTTGAATTACGCTTTATGCTTTCCGATCCCGATAGCTATCGGGATGGGATCCCCACCCCCGAGACAGGAGGGCTTGTCTGCCAGTTTCAACATCCTACAATGATGAATTTTAATTTCTACTGACCTTCCGCCAGTATTTGTTGGTTTTTCATATTCGAAAGAAAAAACCAAAGGTTTAATAGGTCTGAATAAGCAAGAGTCAAAACATCTGTTGTCATTTTGCTACAACAGATTTTTATTTTGCTGGGTCAAAATTAGAAATACCATTCGTTTATTAAAATTATTATAACAAATAATTATATTTTTTACAGTATTCATATCAGATGTAATATTTCAATATCATATCTATAATTAAATAGTAGATTTATGCTCATGAATTACTAATTCATTAATAGAGGTAAGCAAGTATTTTATCAAAATCTTATTGGGAAAAAGCATTTATATACCAAATTAAAAAATAGGCTCATTATAGAAAGAGCATAAAAAAAACCATGAAACAAAATTTCATGGTTTTAGTCAATTAACAATAAACCCAAAATAACCTGCTGTAGGAGAAGGATTCGAACCTCCACGGAGTAGTTAGGCAAATTTACGAGCTCGCTAAATGCTTTATCCTATAACCTCCACCCCCGAGACAGGAGGGCTTGTCTGCCAGTTTCAACATCCTACAATGTTGTGTAATTTCAATGTATTTTGAGTGCTTACCGTTTGTTTGCTCTCTTTCTATGATTCAAATATAGCAGACAGGTTTGTTTATTAAAAATAATTCAAAAATAAAACTGAATATTTACAGTATTTTTAATGAAAACGATTGAAAAATACAGTATCATTAAAAACGGCATTAATATAGACTCCTCCATTGACTATTCTTCAATAGATCAACTCTATATTGCCAAAACAGCCCAAAAAGGGCTGTTTTGTTAGCAAAATCACATCATTATGAGCAAAATATTAACTATTCATCAATATTGATACTCTTATTCGAAATTGACATAATTCTCCCACTTATCTAAAACTGCCTGAAAATCCGCAGGCAATGGAGCTTCAAAATATAGTTTCTCCTTGGTCACAGGATGTATGAATCCCAATGACTTCGCATGTAATGCCTGCCTTGGTAAAAGATTAAATGCATTGTGAACAAAGGTCTTATACTTAGAGAATTGAGTTCCTTTACGGATTTTATCACCTCCGTAGGTAGCATCATTGAAAAGAGGATGTCCCAAATACTTCATATGAGCACGGATCTGATGTGTACGCCCAGTCTCCAGATTACACTGAATCAGTGACACATACCGAAGTCTATTCAATACTTTCCAATGAGTAACTGCATGCTTCCCTTGACTTCCGTCTGGAAATACATCCATTATCTTTCTGTTCTTTGCACTTCTGCCCACATTCCCTGTGACAGTACCTGCCTCCTCTTCTATCTCGCCCCACACAATAGCCAAATAGGTTCTCTCTATCGTATGATGAAAAAACTGTGAAGCCAGGTGAGTCATGGCCTCCTCAGATTTGGCAATTACTAATAATCCGGATGTATCCTTATCTATGCGATGAACCAAGCCCGGTCTACCTTCATTACCCTTCATCTCTGGAAGATTCTGAAAGTAAAACACTAAAGCATTCACCAGAGTACCGGTCCAGTTACCATGCGCGGGATGAACGACCATTCCCGCCTCTTTGTTGACCACCAATAAATGTTGATCCTCATAGACGATGTTAAGCGGAATATCCTCCGGTACAACTTCTGTATCTCGCGGAGGCTTACCCATATGGACACGAATATCATCCAACGGCTTTACCTTATAGCTCCCCTTAATGGATTCACCATTTACTTGAATTAGGCCGGCATCAATGGCCTGCTGAATTTTATTACGGGTGGCAAAAGCTATTTTATCTGTCAAAAACTTATCGATCCTAATTGGAGTCTGACCTTTATCTATTACAAACTTAAAATGTTCATAAAGCTCTAATTCTTCCTCTTCGAAATCTTCCTCTGGTTGCATGCTCATGCTGCAAAAATAAGATTATCAAGCTTAACTTTGACACCTCTGCAAAAAAGCACTGTAAATGCTCCTTCCAAATCCGGCTCCAATCCAATTTCTTACTCACACTATTCTTGAAGAAAAAGGTATAGAACTTGCCGTAAAGCGCTTGGATTTAGTGCATCCAGAAATTTCGGGAAACAAGTTTTTCAAACTCAAATACAACCTAGAAAAAGCTAAAAAAGAAGGGAAAAACAAGATCCTGACCTTTGGAGGGGCTTTTTCGAATCATATCTACGCCACTGCCGAAGCAGCAAAAGCTGAAAATATCGAAGCCATCGGCGTCATACGAGGCGAAAGAACTGAGCCGCTTAACGCTACACTTTCACATGCCGAAAACCTAGGCATGCGTCTTCATTTTATTGATAGAAATAGTTACAGAAATAAATCAGAGCCTCAATTTCTGTCCACTCTGCAAAAAAAATTCGGCGATTTCTATCTAATTCCAGAAGGAGGCACCAATGAATTGGCCATCGAGGGAACAAAAGAAATACTAGATTCAGATGATCAGAAATTCTCACATGTATGCAGTTCGATAGGAACAGGAGGCACTTTTTCCGGAGTGTACTCATCACTTTCTAAGAATCAAAAACTACTTGGCTTTTCATCATTAAAAGGCGAATTCATTCACGAAGAAATTGCTGATTTACTAGAAAAATATCAATTGAACAGTCTAGGTACTTACGAGATCTTCACTTCCTATAACTTCGGCGGCTACGCCAAACACACCCAAGAGCTAATCGAATTCCTCTGGTGGTTCTATGAGAGTTTCGGCATTGTCCTCGACCCCATCTATACTGGGAAGATGGCTTACGGAATCTGGGACTTGATCAAAAAAGATTATTTCAGGGAAGGATCAAAAATCCTGATGATCCATTCCGGCGGTCTTCAGGGGAATATTGGCTTTACCGAAATGACAGGAATTAAACTCCCGAATCCTTCAATGTAAAAAAGTCCTCGGACTCCTGCGGATGGATTAGAAGCACATTCGCCAAAACTAAGCGCACCAAAGTTTTAGACGCTAGAAATCTTGGCAGATTCGCCAGCTTAGAAAATTCTTTGAGTGTGATTCTCTCGGATTCCGCAAGTGCTTTCATCAAGATCTCTTCCTTTCTACCATAAGTAAAGACCATATCCTTTGGGGTTTTACTTCTTCTCAAAATCTCCCAAACTTCCTTACTCGCCTGCACAGATCTATCTGCTACACGTATATAAGCTTGCTTTCTGTCTTTTTCTTTCAAATAGTGTGGACGTTGGGTACTTATCGGAACTTTGAAAACTGCCACTCCTTTTTTTTCATTGAGTTTCAGGGAAAACAATTGGTAGTCTAATGGTGGTAAAATAAACTCTTTGATAGCTTTCTCCATCACAAAAATCTCCTCCTCTATATAGCGCTGACCGCTTACTGTCCCATCATCATCGACTCCGATCAGCAAATCACCGCCCGAAGTATTGGCAAAGGCGATAAGTTCACGGACTATCTTCTCAGGAAAAGTCGCTTTCTTTTTAAATTCAATTCTCAGCCCCTCGCCCTTTGTAGCGAGCACCTTCACATCCTGCAGCGTCATTTAGTTTAGATTTTGGAAAGTACTAGCCTATTTACTTACTCCACGGTTCAATTGCTCCAATCTGGATTTTTGAGATTGCCACTCGTCCCGAAGACGCGCAGCTTCCATAAAATTGAGTTCTTTCGCAGCTTTCTCCATCATTTTCTGCGTTTGCTGAATCAGCTTTTCCAGCTTTTCTTTACTTAGGTATTGCACCACTGGATCTGCCGCCATGCTTGCTTCACCTGGCATAGGTTCCGCATAGAATTTAGGGTTCTTCTTAGAGTCAGCCACCTTAGTTTGCCCCATGATTTTATCATGTGATTTCACCACAGTAGTTGGAGTAATACCATGCTTTGTATTGTATTCGATTTGTAAGACACGTCTTCGCTTCGTTTCATCCATCGCGAGTTGCATGGAATTGGTGATTTTATCCGCATACATAATCACTCGCCCTTCAGAGTTCCGAGCCGCACGGCCAATTGTTTGAACCAAACTTCGCTCATTTCTCAAGAACCCTTCTTTGTCCGCATCCAGTATTGCTACTAAGGAAACCTCGGGCAAATCCAATCCTTCTCTAAGCAAATTCACCCCAACAAGTACATCGAAAATCCCTAAACGTAACTCCCGCAAGATTTCCACCCGGTCAAGTGTTTTCACCTCAGAGTGAATGTATCGGGACTTCACACCAGCTCTTTCGAGGAATTTCTGAAGCTCTTCAGCCATTCGTTTGGTCAGAGTTGTCACAAGCGTTCTCGCCCCAGATTTAATTGTCTGGTCAATTTCTTCCAGTAAATCGTCAATCTGATTTTGGCTTGGTCTTACTTCAATAGTAGGATCCAGCAGCCCCGTAGGTCGAATGATTTGCTCTACTACTACACCTTCTGTCAACGACAACTCGTAATCAGCTGGAGTTGCAGATACATAAATGACCTGATCGCATAGGTCTTGAAACTCTTCGAACTTCAAAGGCCTGTTATCCAAGGCCGAAGGAAGTCGGAAACCAAAATCTACCAAATTGATCTTTCGAGATCTATCTCCTCCCCACATTGCTCGCACTTGCGGTAGGGTCACGTGGCTTTCATCTACGACTAGAAGGAAATCATCCGGGAAATAATCTATCAAACAGAATGGTCTTGCTCCAGGAGCTCTTCTATCAAAATATCTGGAGTAATTTTCTACGCCAGAGCAGTAACCTAGCTCTCGCATCATTTCCAAATCGAACTCAGTTCGCTCCTGCAAACGTTTTGCTTCTGCAAACCTTCCTTCTCTTTCGAAGAAATTCACCTGATCCACCATATCATATTGAATCTCATGAATGGCAGTTTGCAACGTATCTTTTCCTGTTACAAACAGGTTTGCCGGGAAAATAGAAATGATTTTCTCGTCATTCAGCTTTTTCCCCGTAGCCGGATCAAAGCGCTGAATTGCTTCAATCTCGTCTCCCCAGAAGAAAATCCTATATCCCCAGTCAGCATAAGCCACAAAAATATCCACCGTGTCACCTTTCACACGGAAAGTCCCATGGGTCAAATCATGCTGGGTTCGGCTGTAAAGAATATCTACCAATTTGAAAAGCAACTGATTTCTTGGAATCCGATCGCCTTCCTGAAGCTTGATGACATTTTTCCCAAACTCCTCTGGATTCCCTATACCATAGATACATGACACAGATGCCACTACAATCACATCTCTTCTCCCTGTAAGCAGCGCGGAAGAAGCACTCAGCCGAAGCTTCTCAATCTCTTGATTGATCGATAGATCCTTTTCTATATAAGTACCTGAGGTAGGTATAAATGCCTCTGGCTGATAATAATCATAGTAGGAAATGAAGTACTCAACAGCGTTATCAGGAAAAAACTGTTTGAATTCTCCGTACAACTGGGCCGCGAGTGTCTTATTATGACTTAAAATTAAGGTTGGTTTCTGGGTCTGCTGAATAACATTGGCTACGGTAAAAGTTTTACCGGACCCCGTCACACCCAGCAAAACCTGAGCGGCATCGCCATTATTCACTCCAGCCGTAAGCTGTTCTATAGCCTTGGGCTGATCTCCAGTAGGTTGATAATCTGAGGTAAGTTTGAATTCCATAAGCTTCGTCCGAAAATACCCAACACCAATCCCCTATGCAATAGTTTAGAGGGAAACAAAATATTACCATGAGAACTTGATTGTTCTACCTGTAAATAGTCCTCGACTCCGCTCGGACTGACAAACTTTGGTCAGACTGACAAACTTTGGTCAGACTGAGCGGAGTCGAAGTCACTTACAATAAAAAAGGAAAAGGATGAAAAGTCAATTCACTCTCCTAAACTTCCCAATATTATAATACAAATAGTTTGTTCTGAGAATCAGCACCAAAAGCAAAGGAATAAGACTTGGGTGAAAAGACTGCCAACCCAAAATCCAGAAAACAACCGCCGCATCTGCCATGATCAAGGCAAATAGCAAGTATTTCAAAACCCAAGGTTTGATAGTGTTCTTGAGCAAAACGATAGCTAGTATGAGGTGACCTGGGAAAGCCCAAAGAATATTCCAGTTATACTTGGTAGAAGGGATTTCGGAACCTATCCAAAGCAAAGACATCACCAGGCCCATGATTCCCAAAATTCCGAAAAACACCACATCAAAACCTATAAAGAGCTTTCCTTTCTTAAATCCTATAAATGTGATTGCGGTAAAAATGATCGCGATTACCCAGAAAATCCAATAAGGATTTATCGCCCCGAAAGAACCAACTGGCTTTTCAAAATCCAAAATAACTCTGCTCTGCCCTACCAAAGAACGGGTAGGCCCATCACCTTGGATCGTTGCTCTCGAAAAAGCTCCCTCCACATACTTAGGAAGAAACTGCTCTTCCAGCGGAGTAGCATCTCTATCCAAGCGTGAACCAAGTGCCAAGTCAATTCCCAAATCAGACCAAGACATGTAATAAACCATCTCATCGATTAATTCCCGAAAGCTTCTGTCGACAGGCTCCCGCACCTCATCATGCCAGATCAATTGATCACCCAATACCGTACTGATCGCGTCACGTACCCGGGTGGCACAATTGTCAAAGAAAAAATCGTAACGATAAGCCCGATTCTCCGGGAGATAATTTGTTTCTAAAAACTGGATCAACTCTATTTTCTGCTGTTCATTGAGACTCAGCACCTGCTCCCGCACGGAGCGCTGAAAGTAATCGTACTCAGCTATAAAGCGATCAAACGTAGATACTGAGAGGTAGTAATCCAGTCTGCCTCCGGCAAAATTTAGGACAAAGTTCGGCGCGCCAAAATCAAAGGTGCCGTAGTTGTACACCACATCCCTACCTGTGTTGAGATCCAGTACCCGAATACCGCTGTGGCCAAAGGAACTGTAGATCTCCTCTCCAGGGTCACAAGTCAGCAAACTGATCTGGTATTGCTGGGCTTGTAAAGAAGCTAAACTACTGATAGTCAGTAAAAAAATTAAACTAATTGCTGTTTTTATCAAGTTCATTTCACTAAATTAATAGACGTTTTTTAATATACTTTTTAATATGAAAACACGGGGCAAAACGCTGGCCTGGAGCACACTTTTTAACTGCCGAATATACTTCATATTCTCGGCAGTTACATTTCATTGCCTTTACTTAAACGCTTCATTGTGTCAGGAAATTGGCGCTTATCGCACAGTAGCTTCTGGGAATTTTGGAAATCTCGCTATATGGGAAGTGTACAACGGTTCGGTATGGGCTCCCGCATCCGTCAAGCCGACTCTTATTAATGATATTTATATAGATCAAACTCACAAAGTAACATTAACTGCTAATGAGGAAGCTAAGAGTTTGTTTATAAATGCCGAGACCGGCGCAGGAGAGAAACTGAATCTCAGTGGCAGAAATATCAATCTCTATGGTTCTTTGCAAGCATTCTCAGGCGCAGCGCCTGGCATCCCTTCAGGTACGTGGAATAGCCAAAATTGGATAGGAAATTCTACTGCAAGTACAATTACATTTAAGGGTAACTCAAGAATAATTATCCCCAAAAATGCATGGAGTGGCTTCACAATACAAAGTAGATATACTGTAATATTCGACCCAGGTGCCGGCAATACTTTGACAATTGAAGAACCATTTAAAGCTGTAAAATTCATACTTCGATCTGGTATTTTACTTCAAAAGTTAGACATTTCAGTAGTTCCTAATTTTTGTGCTTCTATCTCCTTTAATACAGAAACGAGCTTTTATCCATCTGGACCATTCGGAGATTTCATAATCGAGTCAGGCGGGATTTTTATTTCTGAATGCAGTGATAACATTATCGCTAGATCGATTTCAGGATCTGTGAGTGCTAACCTCTTCGAGATCCAATCTGGAGGTGAACTCATTCTAGAAGGTACTTCGCCCAAAATTGAAGCTGCTACTTTTCTACTAAATGGGAAAGTAACGTTCAGAAAAAACTCAGGCACTCAGAATTTTCTTTCTAAATCTTATGCAAGCTCAGCAGTTCCCTTGACCTTCCACGACCTAGAAATCCAAGGCACTCAAAATATCACTTTACCTACCACCTTGTCACTAAACGGAAATATATCTCAAGTGGGAATAGGGGTATTTAATCTCACAAATACAACCCTCAACCTAACCGGAGCAACGGATCAACACATCATAGGATTCGCTATGAATGTTAATAATCTTACTTTAAATAAGCCTGCTGGAACAGCTTTTTTCGAACAAAACCTAATGATCCGAAACAATCTTAAAATGGATGCTGGAGGGATAAATCTCCAAGGCAATAATCTTATACTGAATACTTTGGGATCAGGAGGCTTGGAATACAATGCTGGTCATTGGAGTAACCTTGGCCAATTCACTTATCAAACCACACCTACTTCAATGACCTCCGTAAATGCCACCTTCCCATTTTACGATCAGTATCAAGGTGGTATTCGTAAGGTTCAAATGCTAGGCACTTCAGCTGGTGGTAATTTAAACATACAATTCACGGAATATAAAGGAGCAGATTTCAATCCTAGTTTCAATGACTTGGATGGCACACCAATACTTTATAGACTCTTCAGTTATTTCAATTTTTCAGGGTTAAACACTTCATCAAACCCATTGGAATTAAGGATCTCAGCAGAAAAATTAATCGTCGATGAGCCTGAAGATCTTCGGCTAGTATGCACTGGATATGCTGCTCCTGGAAATCATATTGAAGGTACAGATGAGATAAATCTATGGGCAATAAGAAGTCTGACCTTTGATGATCTTCCGGGTAAAAATTTCACTGTGGGAAGTTTCAGAACTCTCAGCATTTTACCAGTCACTTGGCTATCGATTTCTGCCCATCTTAAAGATAATCTCAAACAGATTACTTGGTCAGTCGCGGAAGAAAACGACAATGAAAAGTTTGAGATCTATAGCTCCAACAATCCACTAAAAGATTGGATAAAAATCGGAGAAGTCCTCAGCCAAGGCGATTCTGACAGTCCAACTTTGTATTCATTCACTGATGAAAACATAAGAAAAAACTCTTCAACCTATTATCTAATTAGACTTATAAATTTCTCAGGGCAAGAATTTTGGAGCAAGGTGGTGAGACTTGAAAATGACCTAACAGTTTCTAACGATCAAATTTCAATTTCACCAAATCCACATTCTTCCGGCAAAATCAGTGTAACACTCCCTGATAGTTTCAATCTCGAAAATTCACAAATAAGCATATATACAACTCAAGGTCTGTTGATTTCAGACTTTAGGTATAATGAAATTCTCCTCTCTGAAAAATTAGAGATCTTAACTCCTGGTATATATCTAATCAAATTTTCAAACCCGGAGAACACCATTCAAAGCAAATGGATTAAGCACTAACAATCATTTTCGAGGAATTATCTTAGCTGAAACGCACTTTACCCCATTTTTTTTATCTTAGCCAGCTAAACCCAACCTATTCCTATGACCATTCTTCTTGTACTGCTCAGTATTGCCATCCTGGTGCTGCTAATTGTCTGGGCCAAGCTCAATCCATTTTTAGCATTTCTCATCTCATCCATATCCGCAGGTTTTCTTCTCGGGCTCCCGGCAGACCAGATAGCTGGCTCGGTACAGCGCGGAATGGGCGTGCTACTAGGCGACTTAGTGATTGTGATTGTGATGGGCGCGATGCTAGGCAAGCTCGTAGCTGAATCTGGCGCTGCTCAGCGAATTGCTGGTTTCCTGATGAAAATCTTTGGACAAAAACACATCACCTGGGCCATGTCCATCACTGGATTAGTAGTAGGAATTCCCTTGTTTTATAATGTAGGCTTCGTGTTGCTTGTGCCCCTTGCGTTCACTGTAGCTTATCAGTATAAGATCTCGGCTGTCTATGTAGGCATACCACTTTTGGCCGCCCTTTCGGTGACACATGGTTTTTTGCCTCCACATCCTTCACCAGCCGCTTTAGTAGCTCAGTTTGATGCCAACATGGGCTTGACACTCTTCTACGGTTTTATGATCGCTATCCCCACCATTGCTCTTGCAGGACCTCTTTTCGCAAGAACTCTGAAGAATATGAAAGCAGAACCTCTCAAGACCTTCCAAGCAGAAACGAAACCTGAATCTGAGCTTCCTTCTGCTGCAAATAGCTTTTTCACCGCATTACTTCCTGTATTTCTCCTAGTGGGAACTACAGCTTTGAATCTAAATATTTCCCCTGAAAGCAGCTTAGCTCCGATTATTGGCTTTGTTGCAGATCCAGGAATTGTGATGTTGGTATCCGTTCTTATCGCGACCTACACGCTGGGCTTAAATCGCGGTTTCAACATGAAGCAAATCATGGACCTATACACGGTGGCGACTAAAGACATCGCCATGATTCTATTGATCGTTGCTGGTGCTGGCGCTTTGAAGCAAATCTTCACTGACACTGGAGTTAGCTTGGTGATCGCCGAAGGCTTGCAAACATGGGATATTCACCCACTGATCTTGGCCTGGATCATTACTGCCATTATTCGAGTTTGCGTAGGCTCTGCGACTGTAGCTGGCTTGACCACCGCCGGGATAATTGCTCCACTAGTGACGACCATGAATGTCGACCCCAATCTCCTGGTATTATCCATCGGTGCAGGAAGCTTGATGTTCTCACATTTCAACGATGCAGGATTCTGGATGTACAAGGAATTTTTCAACGTAAGTATCAAAGACACCATCAAATCTTGGTCTCTGATGGAAACCATCGTTGCAGTAGCCGGATTAGCAGGCGTGCTAATCCTTGACATTTTCGTATAATTTAAATTTCAAAAAATCACCCAAATGGAAACTCCAGAAAGCAATTTCACTAAACTTGGTCTCAATCTTCCTCCAGCGCCAAAGCCACTTGGCGTTTACAAACCTTGCTTGATTGACGGAAAATACCTGTACCTCTCAGGCCATGGCACTGTCCAAGATGATGGTAGCCTGATCATCGGAAGAATTGGAGAGGAACTTGATATAGAAGCTGGAAAAATGGCTGCTAGGCAAGTTGGATTGGCAATGCTCTCAACCATTAAAGCTAACCTTGGTTCTCTCAATAGAGTGAAGCGCGTGATCAAAGTCTTAGGAATGGTGAATTGCGTCTCTACATTCGAGCGCCATCCATACATCATCAATGGATGTAGTGAGCTTTTTGCTCAGGTCTGGGGAGAAGAATATGGAATTGGCGTTCGATCAGCTGTGGGAATGGGAACTTTGCCAGATAATATACCAGTGGAAGTAGAAGCTATGTTTGAGTTACACGAAGGAGCTTGATACCGCAGAAGCGCATTGTAGTATAAAAAAAAATGGTCTGTGAAACACAGACCATGGTAATTACAATTAGTTGAATTAATTATCCTAAGGTTCTACGAGTGCCTTGTAGGACTCGAAGACCGACATCACGTCCTTTACATAGTTCACCGCCAAATGCCCTTTGGCAAAGCCACTCTTGACAATAGGATCCCGGTAATAATCGGGATCACTTTTTAATTCTAAGAATTTGGAAACATCTGCCCAAGTCTGCGTGTTTTCACCAAATTTCATGGTCAATCTCCATGCATCTTCTACATGCCCATGACCGATATTATAGGAGGCTAAAATAAATTTGAGACGCTCACTAGTATCTGGCACTCTTTCCATCCAGAACTTATCCAAATACCTCAAGTATCGAACTCCTCCCATCAAAGACTGTTGTGGATCATTGGGATTATCCACACCAAAGCGTTCCAAAGTCACTGGCATGAGCTGAAGCAAACCTTTTGCGCCAGCATACGAAGTAGCTACCGTGTCGAAACGGGATTCCTTATAAACCAATGAAGCCAACAAGCGCCAATCCCAGCCTAGCTGTTCCGCTCCATTTTTAATCATATCATCATAAACAGAAATCTGATTTCCTGCTAAAGACGAGAATGGGCTATTACTTCTGAAATAACTGTTTTTAGAATTCAGAAAATATTTTGCGTATAGATCAGGTATAAATCTCTTCTGTTTATCCTCGAGCCAATCATCCAGTGCAGTCAATAGTTTTGGAGAATTCTCCCTAACCACCCAAGACACATCTCCTTCTTTCTGAACTTTCCAAGATATATCCAACCCATCGTAATAGGTAGCATTTGCCTGCGCGATATTCTGATCAGCAATAGTCCATTTGATCGTTCCATCAGCCACTTGATCAATCAGTGTCTCCTCATGATCGGGAGTAGTCACAATCGTGTAGTTCAATAGAAGAGAATCTTTCAGAGTGCAAAGCTGAGTTTTATACACAGCACCTTCTCTTACATATATTGTATCAGAGGCTAATTGATCCCACGCAGTGATTTTTCCTGAGGATTCATTTCCGACGAGAACCGTGTTCATTTTTCCCAAAGGAATAGAAAAAGAAGCCTTTTCAGACCGTTCCATGTTCTTCTCAAGATTCATGGCAATCAAATCCACTTTTCCTTCTTGCAGGTAGTCAAAAGCTTTGTCTATGTCCGAAACCATCACCAAATGCAATTGAACATTTAATCTCCTAGCAAGGTCACGAAGTAGCTCATACTCATAGCCCATTCTACGTCCACGATAGATGTAGTAGCCCGTGGAATTATTATCCACTGCGGCACGGATAAACCCTTGGTTTTGGATCCCTGCAAGGTCAAGTATATAGACTTCTTCCTTGAATTTGGAGCCAAAGTTCTTCTCTATAAAGGTGCATTGCACACCAAAAAGAAGAAGCGTCAATAGGGAGAAAAAGAGTATTAATGATTTTTTCATTCACTAGAGCCATAAGACTCTGGATGTTACACGAAAGCCCATTTGGCAAATGCTGTGCCAAAAGAAAAATAAAGCATTCGTTAAAAAAAGCAAATAAAAAAACGAAGGCTATTGATGAGGCCTTCGTTTCGTAACTAATCTTCTGAAGTCAACTGAAAGTCTTCGAAGCTATTTTGAAAGAAAATCTTTCCAGAAAGCCTTCTCAATTCGATTTCTTGTTCCTTGATGTTATATATAGAAGTGATGAGTCTGTTCTCTGCTGTCAGCAAATTTACCTGAGCATCCCTGAATTCAAGGTATGAAGAGATACCCAATCTGAATCGTTCCAAAGCAATTTCAGAGCTTTCTTTCGCTACCGCATAATTCTTTTGCTCCACTTCTAGCAGATTACGATTAGTGGTATACGTATTAAAAGCCCTATGAATATCTGAACGCAACTGGATCTCATACTGGTCTACCGCATAAGACTGGATTTTCTGTTGCACTTTGGCATTTTGGATTCTTCTGTTCAAGGTAAATCCGTTAAATACATTCAACTGGATATTGCCTCCATAATTAAATCCAGAACGCTGATTCTGAATCAAAATCCCTGCATCTGAATTGGAAGTATTATTGGCATAATTGGCATTCAGGTTAATGACTGGCAATCTGGAAGCACGGAGCTCCTTCATCTGAAGGAAAGCAACATTCTCTTGGCGTTGAGTGATTAAGTATGTTTTATTCTCCAGAAAAGCATTTTCTACCAAGTTTTGAAGTAGTAAAGGTTCTCCGATGAGGATTGTATCCTTTACGACAAATTGTTCATCTGGATTCAAAGCCATCAGCTCATTCAGGTTAATTCGCGCATTTTGAATTACCTGCTCTTGTCCTAATAGCAAACTTAAATCAGAATTGTAATCAACTTCTGCTGTTAGAAAATCCCGCTTTCCTGCACCGCCTAGAGAATATTGCGCTTCAGCGATATCTAATCTAGACTGACTAAGTTCAAGTGTACGCGCTAAAACTTCCTGACGCTGAAGCTCCAAAACCAATCTATAATACGCAGAGGATATATTGGCTACAGTATTCTCCACAGCAATTTTCGCATCCAACTCAGAGATTTCCGTCAACACTCCAAATCGCTCCATAACTACAAAGCTTTCTGGGCGGAATCCGTATATAGCAGCCAAACTAAAGTTTTTGGATCTGGATTTTGCATTGTCGATAGTTCTAGGATTAGGATCTGTAGCAAAAACTTGTTCCACATCTTCGTTGCTATAACTTCTGGTATAGGCAGCATTTAGACTAGGCAGCAAATAATCGCCAGCACCAATACGCTTATTCCCTTCTTGAATAGCTACTGTTTCCACAGCGATTTTTACATCCAGATTATTCTCCAACCCCATAGTAATCGCTCTCTCCAAATCCAGAGATTCATTACTTTGGGCATAAAGGCTTGTTCCAATGATACTCAATAAGAGCAATAAGCTTAGTTTTTTCATTAAATTCTGGCTAATCTTCCTTCATTGGAAGTGAGATAAGTATAAATAGCTGGGATCACAAAAAGCGTCAAAACAGTCGCGAAAGCCAAGCCACCAATCACGGCAGCACCCATCGGCACACGACTTTCTGCCCCTGCACCTAGCCCAAGAGCAATCGGCAAAATACCCAGGATAGTAGATAAACTAGTCATCAAAATCGGTCTAAATCTTGCCACCGCAGCACCATAAATTGCTTCATGAACCGTCATTCCTGAGGCTTTTCGTTGGTTAGCAAATTCCACGATCAAGATCCCGTTCTTGGTAACTAGACCTATCAGCATGATTATACCAATCTGGCTGAAAATATTCAGCGTGAATCCAAAAGCCCAAAGCGTAAATAATGCACCAAAGAGTGCTAATGGCACAGTAAACATGATAGTAAGTGGATCCAAGAAACTTTCAAACTGTGCCGAAAGCACCAGATAAATCAAGACCAAGGCGAATAAGAATGCAAAAAGCAAACTGTTTGAGCTTTCTCTAAATTCCTTAGAAGGACCAGAAACGTCAGTAGTAAATGAGTCATCGAGAACATCAGCTGCGATTCGATCCATCTCTTTCAAACCATCTCCGATAGTATAGCCTTCGGCCAGGTTTGCTGAAACTGTTCCTGCTACGAATCTATTAAATCTATACAATTGTGGCGGCGTACTTTTCTCTGTCACTGATACTAAGTTGTCTAGCTGTACCAACGATCCATTTTCAGCACGTACATAAAGCATTCTTAGATTTACAGGCTCATTTCTATCCTCCAATCTCATTTCTCCCACGACTTGATACTGCTTACCATTCTTGATGAAATAGGCAAATCTCTGTCCTGAATAGGACAACTGAAGTGTTCTAGCTATTTCTTGGATAGACACACCGATATTTCTTGCTTTCGCCCGGTCTATTTCAATCTCTAGCTCCGGTTTGGTAAATTTCAAATTGATATCAGAGAAAATGAATATGGGGCTTTTACCAACTTCTTCCATAAATGTCGGAATCACTTCCTTCAGCTTATCCAAAGTAGGAGCCTGCAACACATACTGTACAGGAAGACCACCGCGTGAATTCCCAATAGACTGTGCTTGGGACGCAAAAGCTTTTACTCCAGTGTATGCCTTGAGTTTCTGATTGATTTCATTGAAATATTGCCCTTGGGTTTTATCTCTATTCTCAGCATCTGTAAGTATGAATCTCACAAATCCTGAATTAGTGCTGGATGATCCAAAACCTGGAGAAGTAACTGAAATCAATCCTCTTACATCTTCCTTCGGAAACTCGCTTTTGAAATCCTCCACCATTTGATCTATTACTCGATCCATGTACCCGAATGTCGCCCCTTCCGGACCGTTCATCCGTATTACGATTTCACCTCTATCCTCTGTTGGCGCCAGTTCAGTAGGTATTTCGTTGAACAACCAATAGATACCAAAGCCCATCAAACCTACCAATAGGAAGGATACCCAACGGAATTGCATAAACCATGAAAGTGCACCATCGTACTTGTCGTTGATCCAAACAAATATCGGTTCAGTAGCATTATAAAAACGGTTGTGCTTTTCCCTTTTTTTCAAAAGCTTAGAACTCAACATTGGAGTCATCGTCAAGGCCACAAAGGAGGAAATAATCACAGCTCCTGCTACCACTATCCCAAATTCACGGAATAGACGTCCAGTTGTTCCTGTCAAAAATATAACTGGTAAGAACACAGCTGCAAGTGCTACAGTAGTAGCAATAACTGCGAAGAAAATCTCTTCAGAACCTTGCTCAGCTGCTTTCTGAGGTTCTTCACCTTTTTCTATTCGAGTATATATATTCTCCAAAACTACAATCGCATCATCGACGACGAGTCCAATGGAGAGCACGATTCCTAGGAGAGTCAGTACGTTGATGGAGAAATCCATCAGGTACATGATAAAGAATACTCCAATCAGGGAAATAGGAATTGTCAATACAGGAATAAAAGTAGTACGCCAATCCCGTAGGAAAAGGAAGATAATCGCTACCACCAAGATAAATGCAGTGATAATCGTCTCCTGAACCTCTGAGATGGAGCTACGGATATATTTGGTGGAATCAAATCCGATCTCCAATCCTACATCTGCTGGGAGATCCTTCTTGATAAACTCTAAACGTCTATAAAATTCATCTGCGATTTCAATACTGTTTGAGCCCGGAAGGGGCACGAGCACCACACCAACCATTGGCACTCCGTCCCTTTTTAAAACTGTGCGTTCATTCAAGGCAGCCAATTCAGCTCTTCCTATATCCTGAAAACGTACAATATTATTTTGATCTTCTTTGATAATCAGATCATTGAATTCTTGTGGACTACTTAGTCTACTCTTCGTTCTTACAGAAAGCTCAATAGTCTCTCCTTCGATTCTTCCTGAAGGAAGCTCCACATTTTCACTTTGTACTTTGGATAAAACATCCAGTGGAGTCACCCCATAAGATGCCATTTTGAGTGGATCCATTCTCAATCGGATCGCATACTCTTTTTCTCCCCAGATCTGAACCCGGCTTACTCCAGGAATGGTTTGAAGTCTTTCTTTGAAAATATTCTGTGCAATATCTGAAAGGTCCAACAGGCTCCTCTCGTCACTTTTCACATTTAAGAAAACAATAGGCTGGGAATCCGCATCTGCTTTGGATACAACTGGCGGCTCAGCATCAGGCGGAAGATTACGTTGTGCGCCAGAAACTTTATCACGTACGTCATTTGCAGCAGCTTCCAAATCCGCTCCCACATCAAATTCTACGGTGATGCTGCTTCCCCCATCATTACTTGTTGAGGTCAAAGATTTAATTCCCTGGATCCCATTAATTGCCTCTTCAAGAGGTTCAGTGATTTGTGCCTCGATTACATCGGCATTTGCCCCTACGTAGGTAGTCCTCACATTGATTACAGGAGGATCTACACTTGGGAACTCCCTGATTCCTAATAGAGAAATACCGATGGCACCAAAGAGCATGATGACCAGAGACATTACGATGGCCAATACCGGCCTGTTAATACTTATACTTGATAAGCTAGCCATGTTAGTTTATTTGAGTGAATTCAACAGGCGTTCCCGTCCTTGCTTGCAATACACCAGTGGTGAGCACCAGATCACCCACATCCAAACCACTCATGATTTGAACGTGTGTATCTGTACGTGTACCAATCTCTACCGTCCGCTCTTCGGCTTTATTATCGGCACCAACTACAAAAACTTTATACCCCTGCAATTCAGGAATTATAGATTCTGAAGGAACCATCAAGGCATCTTCAGTTTCTCCTAATACAAAGCGGATTCTAACAAACATTCCTGGTAAATACCTTCTTTCCTTATTTGGGCTTTCAGCACGTAACTTTAATGTACGCGTGGCAGCATCTATCTGAGGCTCAAAAGCATATACTTTACCCATAACCTCCTCTGGGGTGGATTCATTAGAAAAGTAAATAGGAGACCCAACTGAAACCTGATTAGCATAGCGCTCCGGAATGGAAAACTCAATCTTAATCGGATCGATATTCACGAAGTTTGCAATAATATCATTGGTTCCGATCACCGATCCTTCACTCACTTGCCTCAAGCCCAAAATCCCATTGAACGGAGCTCTAATTACAGTTTTGGAAAGCTGAGCTTCTACCAATTTCAAATCAGAAAGTGTAGTATTATATTGATTTAATGCAATATCATATTCTTCCTGGCTGATTGCTTCTCTAGCCAAAAGCTGCTTTTGTCTGTTTTCCTGTGTTTCAAAAAGTTTCTGAGTATACTGAAGCCGCTGAAATTGAGCTTGTAGCTCATCGTCATTCAGGTAGAGCAAAGGAGTTCCTTTACTTACGTATTGACCTTCTTTAAAAGAAATTTTGGTAATCAAACCAGAGATCTCAGTTCTCAGATCTACTGACTCGTTTGGTATAATAGTGCCAGTGATAGAAAGTTGATTTCTCAAAGTCTCACGCTGAAGCTTCACTACTTTCACCGGTAAATTTGTAGGCTCACCCGGGCCAGCGCCTGTCGATGCCACTCCCGTGTCATTGCTCTTGCGACTGTCCATCCTAGGGTAAATGTATGCCACCGCAGCAATCAAAATAACAGCAACGATCAATATGGTTTTAGTTTGCTTTTTCATTAGCTTAAAATTGCTTTTTTATGGTCATACCGATAGCTATCGGTAGGAATCTCGCGTGACAGATAATCATCCTATTTTTTGACATTTAGAGTTATGCTCGATTTCATATAGAAAAGTAATAGGCTTATAGGGTTTGATTCTGGAGAAATGCGAGTGACAACTGGTTAAATTCCTGCGGCCTTTCCACGTTTACTACATGTCCGCACTTCTTCAAAATATTCAGTACTGAGTTTTTATGCGTCTTAATTATTTTCTTCACTGGCTCCAAAAACATAACATCCTGATCTCCCATCACATACAACGTAGGAATCCCTAAATCGGATTCCTTAAAGTATCTAAGAAGCGGATTAATATCCTTTGTCAATTGAAACCATCGTATAAATTCTTTCTGACAGAGTTTTTGAGCTTCTCGGACAAATAGATTTCTAGATTCAGCGTGTTGCTTACGTGGCATAATCACAAATGCGAACAGTCTGTAAAGCCACATGTAAGGAATCACACGCTTAAATGTACTCCCCAAGAAAACGAATATCCTGGACTGAGCGGTCAATCGGGTAATTGCACCAGCCATCACAAGAGATTTCACTCTCCATTGCTCCAACTCTGCTAGCTGACGAACGATGATAGTTCCTAGTGACACACCCATGAAATGCGCTGGCGGAATCTTCAGGTGATCCAAAACTTCAATAATATCCTCAGTCACTCCCTTAAAAGTATATTCTTCATTGTAGATCGCTTGGGGCAAATCAGCTGATTTACCGTGTCCACGAAGGTCAATGAGCAGTAGATTATACTTTTCTTTGAAGTCCTTGAGTTGTTTAAACCAAACCGCAGAGGATCCTCCTGCCCCATGTATAAACACGACCCATTCCTTACTCACCGAATGAGAAAATATTTTATAATACAACATGCTTGGTTAACCTTTAGACCTTTCACAAGGTTGTCAGAATACAAAAATAACTTACAATAAAACGGAAAAATCAATAAAACTTACTGATGGCAAATCTCCTCTATCAATGGAAAAAATAAAGGATACTCAAAATAACAAAGGTCGACATCAGGTATGATATTGATTCTTTTTAGTTATAGTAAACTGTAAATGCCTTCTAACGCCACACCACTTTAGCTTGAATAATGTAATCAAGCTAAATAGCACCCTCAAGGCTGATTTTCACAGTAATAAATAGAGCCTTTCTTCGCACTTATAACCTACCGTACATCAACGTGTTTATTCATTACAAACCACAGCATAAAACGAAAAAGGCATCCCAGATCTGGGATGCCTTTAAACTTATATCATTAAATTCTTAGAATATATATCTCAAACCTAACTGCATACTCCAGGTAGTAGAGAAATTACTTACATTCTGGTAAGGAGATGTTGGCAATTGACCAGAAACTTGGTTCATCACATAGTTAGGGGTTGCACTAACTGAACCAGAGCGAGAAAGAAGGTTCTGAGCTCCGTTTGTTCTCTGCGAAATTCCCCAATCCTTGTTTAATAGGTTACCAAAGTTCACAACGTCTAAACTAACTTGAAGTGTATTTCTCTTCTCACCGATATTAGTGAAAATATCCTGTAGAACTCTCACGTCAAATCTGCTCAACCATGGCTGAACGATAGCATTTCTTGGCACATATCCACCTCTGTATTGCTCAAGATCATTATCTGCTACATACTGGTCGAAAGCAGTTCTTTGCTGCTCAGCAGTGTAAACTATATTGCCACTAGATACGATATTCACAAAGTTGAAATCTGCAGTATTTGCTGGAATGTACAGAAGATCAGCATTGATACCATCACCATTTAGATCATTTCCATAAGTGTAAGAAAGTCTACCTTGGTTTGCGCCTGTGTAATACACGCCAATAGTAGTTGCAAGAAAGTTTGCATATTCCACTCTGTAGCTCATGTTAGCTACTACTCTATTTGGTAAAGCAAAATCTGAGATATTCAAACGCTGATCATTAGGCGAGTTGATATTTGGAGAAGCTCCCCAAGCAGAACTTGCGCTAGATCCAGAATTGGAACTAACCTCTTTTGCAGCTGAGTAAGTATAAAATACACTTCCTGAGAAGCCATTGTATTCAGGAACAGACAAACCAATGGTTGCACTTACAGCATGACCTTTCACGTCAGTGTTAGTCAAGATAGTTGCATTATTAGCACCCAAAGCTGAGTTATAAGCTACACTAGTACCTGGTAATACAACCTCTCTGTTATCTCCAGCACTATTCATTTTGTTTGTTGAAATAGCTCTGTTTGCTCCGAATTGGAATACACCATTGATATCTTTAGTGTAAAGGAGATCAGCAGTCACCATAAATGGAGAATCACCCAACTGGTAATCAGCTCCTAAACTAGATCTCCATACCATTGGCATTCTGAAATCAGTATCAACCAAAGCGAATGAGTTCGGTGCACCTTGCGTTGGACTCTTGATGAAAACACTTTCAGCACCAGCTGGAGGGTTTTGCACATAATAGTATTTCTCAGGCTGGAAAGTCATATTTCCAATCCATCCAGCAATCTCACCATAGCTACCAGGCTCCACAGTGTTTTGAAGAACACCAGCTCCAGTCGGCATATTTGTCAACCATACAAATGGAACTCTACCAGAGAAAACACCTGTACCACCTCTTACAATTAGGCTTCTATCACCCATTACGTCATAATTGAATCCGAATCTTGGAGACAACATCACGCGAGATTTAGGCCAGCTACCTGAATCGTAATTCTTAGGCTTATAATCTGTACCTAATAAGGAAAGATCGTTGATCGCCTCGTTTGGAGTAAGATCGTTCAAATAAATTGGTAATTCAGCTCTTAAACCTAGAGTCAAAGTCAATTGATCGTTTACTACGAATTTGTCTTGAGCATATAGAGATGCCAAACCGAAATTCACTCGTGCGTAAGTCTCTTGTCCCTCATATGGATAAGTCAAGGCAAACATTATTGGAGCAACTTCATTTGGAGTGCCTGTAGTTAAGAAATCTTCTACCGATGCATATCTGTAGTATGAAGTTCCTTCTCTAACAAAACTATTTCCAAATTTTTGAATCTCAAATGCAGCACCTGCGGTGATCGTGTGGCGACCCTCAGTATAAGTCAAGTTGTCGATAAAAGAGAAATTGTCATTTATCACATCATTGTTGTAAGAGAATAGCTCAGTACCGAAGCTCATGTAGTTGGAATTACCATCACCTCTTCCACCACCATCCCAGATATCAACCATAGGGAATTCAGCACCCGGTGTTGTTCTGGTATCTTGGATTTTGGAGTAAGTAGCCAAAAATTGGTTGGATACTTTAGCGCTTAAGTAAGAGTTCAATTCTGCAGTTAATGATCTTACCGAATTTTCAAAGCCATAAGCTGCGTTTTCAAAAGCCATAGAGTTAGGTCCAACTCTTTGTGCTGAACCTGGAGTTCTAGGTCTTGGACCTGAAGATCCATTTGTAATTTGAGGAGAAGTACCTACTACTTGATTGTAACGAACCGCTAGCTTATGCTTGTCATTGATGTTCCAGTCAATTCTAGCCAAAAATTTAGTGCTTGACTGCTCTGCTTCATTCGCAAATCCTTGGTATCTACCTGGATCATATCCCCACTGATTGATCAAGTGACTTTGTACAGCTTCAAGATCAGTTACTGTAGTTCTTGCAATGTTATTATCAGGATCAGCAACACCATTTGTAGATGCTTTCCAAAGGTTAGCTCCAGAAGCATTTGCTCCAGTGTTCACTTCTCTTTCAGCATTTACGAAGAAGAATAATTTGTTTTTGATGATTGGACCACCTAGTCTAAAACCGAAGTTGTTTGTAGCAGCATCAGTTGCTTCTAGTTCAGTGTCACCAATTTTCTTGCCTTGCAAGTTTTGGTTTTTGTTGAAATAGTAAGCAGAACCAGTAAAGGTATTTGTACCACTACGAGTTACAGCATTGATACCTGCTCCAGTGAAACCAGATTGAGTTACATCAAAAGGAGCAATGTTTACAGAAATTTGCTCAATTGCGTCCAAAGAGATTGGCTGAGAATTTCCACCTGGAAGTGGGTTACTGCTCAAACCAAAACCGTTGTTGAAGTTTGCTCCATCGACCTGTAGATTGTTATATCTAGAATCACGACCTGCGAAAGATGTTCCATTTGCTTGTGGAGTCAATCGGGTGAATTCCGTAACAGATCTGTTGATCTGAGGAAGATCAGTCAATTGCTTTGTAGAGATACTAGTGGAAGTACCTGTCTTGTTTGAATCAAATTCCGAAGATTTTGATGCAGACACGATCACTTCACCAAGTTCTGTGCTATCATCGTTTAGCGTAATTGAAAGCGCAAACGGCTCGCCTAGTCTTAATACCACATTGCCATAAGTAGCAGCTTGGTATCCAATAAAGCTAACTTGAATAGTGTAAGGACCACCAATTCTCATGTTTGGAATGGTGAATCTACCATCCAAATTGGAAACAGCTCCATAACGAGTACCTGAAGGCTCGTGCGTAGCTACAACATTCGCCCCTGGAAGAGTTTCTCCCTGTGCGTCCACCACTTGTCCTACGATAGAACTTGTGGTGACCTGTGCTTGTGACACGCCGATAGTTGCAATCACAACCAATACGAGTGAAATCAAACTTTTAAGTAAATTTTGCCTCATAATTTGTACGTTTTGATATAAGTTGGTTTGAAATAAATTCCAGATACAAAGGTAATTTCGCCTTTTGGGATGTAGGGGTACTTACAGTTAAGTTTTACACCCCAAATTTCACAAATTTTAACAATTTGTTAACATTGATAGATGAATAATATTTTGTTTTTGATAGAAAAAAATATGTTTCACCATTCATTGATTAGGAAATACCCACTTAACTTAGAATATTATTCTAAATTAAACCCAATCCATTACCAAATTGTTAAGACATGTTTTAGCCAAATTTATTTTGGTTTATTCGTACTAATTCAAATTATTAATTTCATATTTTAACTTCATTCAAAATTTATAACTCATTGAAAAAGAAAAATATTTTGTGGCTTTACCTGTTTTTATTCGCTTCTATGACGGATATGGCCTTTATCTTAGAACAAAAAAATGAGCTAAGATTTTTTTCCAAACCTTTGATTATTTTAGGTTTAGCACTCTATTTCTATCAAATAACCAAACCAATTTCCACGACTTTATTGGCAAAGTCAGTTTTAAGTGGATTGATTTTCTCCTTACTCGGAGATATTTTACTGCTTTGGGACAACCTTTTCATCTATGGAATCGGCGCATTTCTCATCGCTCATGTGTGTTACATCATAGGATTCAAAGTAGCACAGAAAGCACCCGAATCCATTTTGAATGTAAACTTCGTAAAGACCTTCTTCATCAACCTACCAATATATTTTGTCGCAGCTTTTATATTCTATATGATCAATCCCAATTTGGGAGTGCTCAAAATCCCTGTTATAGTATACATCATCGCTATCGTAAGTATGCTGACCACCGCCAGAGAGCGCTATGGCAAATGCAATACCGCTTCCTTTTGGCAAGTTTTTATTGGTGCCTGTCTTTTCTTTATTTCTGATGGACTGATAGCACTAGACAAATTTTACCAGGAAATTCCTGATGCTAGTTTAATGATCATGGGGACCTACGCAATTGCCCAATTAATGATCGTAATGGGAGTTCGCTCCTATATTATCCAACCGAGTTTGAAGTGACTATGATAAGGAGTGAGTGCTTGTAGAACCGGAATTGGAAAACTTTACAAAAAAGAAGGATTTAGCGGATTGAATACCGCATTTATGCTAGCCGGAGCGAATAGCACGCTACTTTGCCTTTGGCCAGTATATGATTTTGGAACCATGCTTCTTATGCAGCAAATGTATAAAGACATCCTATAGGAGGGCAGCAATATTACAGCAGCACTGAATCAAATTAAACGAGATATGGCAACTGGAAAATATGGTTCAGATGCTCAAGTTCCTTCGATCTGGGCTCCATTTGTTCTTAATGGCAACTAGCAATTCTCAAAGTTTCGGAGCTCTCCGATGCTTCGTCCCTTGCTCATAGCTATAAGTCAAGCGGATCAAAGTAGGCTCAGCATACATCCTTCCAAGAAACTGAAGCCCTGCCGGAAGATTTCCTGAGCTAAAGCCCATAGGAACAGTAAAGGCAGGCTGACCTGTAGCCGGAGCAATGATCTGCGAGTTGTCACCTCGGTATTCTTCTTCAAATCGCTCGATAAGCGCTGGGCGATTATTCCAGGATGGGTAAACCAAAACATCCAAATGAAGTGAATCCATAGTTTTCTCTATTGCTTCACGAAAAGCTACTCTTCGCTCATCTTCGTATGCATTTCCGCAAGGAATCTCTGAATTGCCTCTTCTCAAAGAATTCTCGGAAAAAGAGGCTATTCGTCCGCGGGCAAAGTCTGACTTTGTGCCTACTCGAATCACATCTTCTAAGCTGCTCATCGTATCTCGCTTGACATAGGTTTGAAGAAAGTCTTCCAAATCAGCACGGAAAGTAGGACACCATTGATCTTGTCTCAATTCATCAAAATTTGGAACGGCAACCGAATCTACAAGTATGGCACCTAATCCCTCCATATCTTTCAATGCTTGGTTGAAAAGCGCAGAAATCTCCGGATCGGGATCATTTTCACTCAGGGTACGGAATACTCCAATCCGAGCTCCTTTCAGTCCATCTTTATCGAGGTATTGGACATAATTACTTTCTGCTTTTCCTTCTGAATAGGCGGTTAAAGGGTCTTTTGGATCTATTCCAACCATGACCTGAAGGACACGGGTGGCATCTTCAACACTTTTGACCATTGGTCCGACTACGTCATTTCGCAGATAAAGCGGCACAATTCCTTCTCGGCTAACGAGCCCAAGTGTACTTCTGAATCCAACCAATGCATTATGAGAAGAAGGACCTCGAATCGAATTACCAGTATCTGTACCCAAGCCTATCACAGCCAAATTAGCGGCTATTCCAGCACCCGTACCTCCACTGGATCCCGCAGGCACATAATCTAAATTATAAGGATTCCGAGTGATGCCAGCAGTAGAACTCTCCGAATGCATTGCCGAAAAAGCCCATTCTGCCATGTTTGATTTAGCAATAATGATTGCACCCGCTCCTTCTAGTTGCTTAATAATAAAGGCATCTGTCTCAGGATAAAAATCTGCTAATGCCAATGACCCTGCAGTAGTCGGCATACCAATCGTATTAATATTGTCTTTAACGATCATTGGGATGCCATGAAGTGGTCTGAGGACCCCGGTTTCCTTATACTCTTCGTCCAATGCTCTGGCGATCTCCAATGCCTTTGGGTTTACGATTGTCAGCGCATTGATTTTAGGGTTTACCGAATCAATACGAGCGAGGTATGCCTCCACCAATTCCACTGAGGTCAATTCTCCAGCCGAATATTTCTGATGAATAGACTCAATGGATAGTGTCTCCAAATCGAGAACTTGGGTCTTCTTTTCCGGAAGACAGGCTGAAAAAAGTAGCAGACAAACAAAAAACGTGATTAATCTATTCATGGCAGTAAATCTAACGGGGTTTAAATCTTTTCGAATTTCTCTACAGTTCGCTCGGTCATCACGTCTCCAGTATGCTTGGTACTTTGTGGCTCAAAAAGCAAAAGCCAAACTTCCTCTTCTGCTATGGGATAATGCTCTACACCTCTGGGAACAATCAGCATTTCACCTTCATTTAAAGTCACACTTCGATCGCGAAACTCAATTCTGAGAGTGCCTTTGATAATCAGGAAAAGTTCATCCTCTCCTTTATGATCATGCCAGACAAATTCGCCTTTAACTTTGGCCAGCTTTACATCCTGACCATTGAGTTCGCCAATAATTTTAGGACTCCAATGTTCCTTGATCAGATCAAATTTTTCGTTCAGATTGACTTTGTTCATGATGATAATTAGATAATATAAATATGACTACCCGTAATAATATTAGTAATGTAATTACTTCGATTAATTGGCTGGAAGACCGATGACCGATGACCGAAGTCACCTCAATGCTAGCTTTAACCAATTCCTTTAATGCTTTTACCTATTTCTAGCAGGAAGGCGAACATCCATAAAGAAGAATACTAAAACCTGATGTCACAATCATTTACCCAAAATTTAGGATAAAAATTTCAGGGAAGTCCTATAAATCAAGGTTTATCCCAGATCTATTTCTCTTCCCAAAAAAACCACTCCCTCTCAAGATCGAATATACTCGTTCTGAAAAGGAGTGGTCAAAAGAAAAACCTAACTCTAGTTATATTACAAGTTGGTCTCTTCAGTAAAATTAATGTTGATGATCCATTCTATGCTTTCTAAGAATGTCCGCACCAAAATCATTGTTGTTTTGTCTTAAAATGGAGTGGATATGATTGGCATTATCCAAAAAGCCAACGTTGTCGTATTCGATGATAAAGTCAGGACTGTGGATCAAATAATAATGAGGCTTCATAGGTTCCAAGCTCCCGATCCAAGAGAAGTAAACTTCGCCTAAACCTCTCTCATGAAGAATTGCCATATATTCTTCAGCTTTCTGTATTTCCAAGTTTCGGACATATTCTTCTATGAGGTAATGAAGTATTTTTTGTTAGTCGGGGTTGAGTTCGGATCCTTTTATCCCTCTAAATTCAGTAATCCACTGCGGTCTATCAGGGCTGGTAATAATATCTCCAGGTACTTTATCTTCAAAAACAGCTTTTGCCTTTTGTGCTTCATCGAGTAAGTTTACAAACCAAAACCCGTAATCCTCCTCCTTGCTCAAAGGCCTTAAACCAGCATATTGAGTTTCCTCAACTACAGCAGGATCCGATCCAAAAAACAGTGGAGTTAATGCATATTCTGAACCTGTTGCAGTCAAGTTGATCATTGATTCCTCCGAAAGGTCCCCATATCTAAGTCCAGCTCTGGGTGCAAGACCCAAAGGCAGATTAGTCCATTTAGTTCGCATACTGTCCTCCATTGAGAGCATCACTTGATTTTTTTGATCAGAATCAAGAGACTCTATAAAGGGCTGAATAGTAGCAAGTTATTTTTCAGCCGTTTGGGAAATAGCTATTTGCCCAAACAGGAAAATAATGCAAACAGTTAAAAGCGATTTCTTTGCTAAACTTAATTGAGATACCATTCTTAAGACTTTTTGATAAATGTTTTGGTTTGAATTTCTGAGCCAGGCTGGAAAGTATGAATCGTCATTTTTCCATGGGCTGATTCGGGTTCAAAATGGATTCTCATATAAGATCCATCATGAAGACCAGGATACTCGAAAGTATTTTCTCCTAGATAATCATAAGAATCTCCAAATACTTCATTTTTTATCCAAAGTTTTCCAGCACTTTGAAAAAGCTCAACTTCGCTACCATCGCCATCTTCTGGCCCGTATGTTCCAATCAGTTTATCCATAGAAGCATTTTCCATGCTGAGCTTTTTGGCTAGGCCGACATTGAAAACCACCGTGTTGCCACCATTAGCCCCCTTACTTACATCAAGAATTCTATTTTTAGCAACATCCGCAGATGCCCATGCATCTTTCTTGATATTTTCATCTCCGGAAAAATAAAGTTGAGTGACTAAGGTCTGATAGCCATCAGCAGTGATCATAAGATGAAAGTGAGCTGGACGAATCATGCCTCCACCTGCATCATAGGGAACTGGAAGGATAGTTTCGAAATCATATTCTCCCTTTTCATTCGTAAATCCTGTGGCTCTATAATCATAGGCAGGAGTGGAATTATCGTACACACCGTCCGCATCGCAATGCCACAATTCCACTTTGGCGTTTTTGTATGGCGTGGCGCAATCTTGATTCAAAACCAATCCCTTTAGTTGAATCGGAGAACCTGTTTTCCCTGGAATAGTCAGGTTACTTCGCACTGGACTATTAGGTCTATAAAATGGCCCAAGTATGTCAGTGGTTGTTTCGCAATCGCCAATAAATTTTTTGCCGTCAAATTGGATGAATCCAAAAGAACTTACTGCAACTACGCTTAAGGCAGAGGATTGAATAAATTGTCTTCTTTTCATGGTTTTTGGGGTTAATCCAAGAGAGTATTAGCCATCCTGTGATATGGATATATCTATTGGAAAAGAGTAAAAGTAAATTCCATATGCGTTAAGCTTGAAAAAGCTTCTGTTAATCTTGATATCGAGTTTTGATCAGATTTATTCGGATCAAAAGGTAAAGCACTCAGCTAAACAGATTCATTTAGATGTGCCTATTTGTAAGCTATAGCAGCACTTGCCGGACCTGCTAGTGGAATTATTTCGCATGATTTAAATCCAACTGATTTTGCCCATTTGCTAAAATCTTTGAAGGTATAATCAAACCCACCTGGTGTTTCGATCAACATATTTAGGCTCATCATCATACCAAAGAGATTTCGAGACCTATCATCATCGATGATGTTTTCTATAGCTACAAAGACCCCTCCCTCAGGTAAGGTATCATAGGCTTTTTGCAGGAGTTGAATTTTCTGCGATTCATCCCAATCATGTAGTATATTCCCCATGACAATGATGTCTGCTGCTGGAATCGGGTCAACAAAAAAATCTCCACTTTTGGCCTTTACTCGATCTTCCAAATGAAGCTTTTTGATCGTTTCCCTTGCAATAGGTTCAATAGCAGGCAGGTCAAAACTAGTGCATGTCATATGAGGATTTTCCTTTGCAACCATTAGTGAAAGGTACCCTGCAGAGCCACCTGCATCTGTTAAAGTTTTAAAAGGCGAGAAGTCAAATTTCTTCGCGAACGTCATGAAATTACCCAATTGTACTCCAGTCATTCCATTCACAAAATTTTCCAGTATTTCTGGGTCCTTATATATTTCCTCAAAGATATTCACTCCATGCTTTGCTTCATTTTGAGGTGTCCCGGTTTTCAAACCTTCTTCCAGATTTTCCCAAAAACCATAGAGCCTTTTGTTCATCATTTCCAAAATCCCACCTATGTAGGACGGCTTATTTTTATCCAAAAAGACTTCAGTGTCCAAAGAATTGGAATAAAAAGCCTCCTCTAAAATGCCAGTGCGAGTTAAAAAACCAAAGCCCGTCAAGGTATCTAAGAAGTCAAAAAAGTGTCTATCCGTACAATTCAGATTCAGTTGACTCTTTAACGCTCGAGCAGATTGATCTGGGTGCGCTGCAAGTTTGGTGAAAATTTGAAAATCAACGGCTGCTAATAAAACCTTGCATGCCATAAAACCTGAACCAATTTTCAAGATGTTTTCTGGATTGGGTTGTTGTGCTGTGTTTTCCATGAGGATTGGATTTAAAAGTGTCTAACAGAAAAAAACAAGTCTTGACCTTCTTTTGAATTCAGCTCAACACTAAAAAAATTAGCCAAGTTGAATCAAGTCAACAAATCAAAAATTATAGTTTCTGGCTAAGAATTTAACCATTAATATTAGAATAGTTAAACCAATTGATAAAAATATTTAAAAAAAGTGCCTTGGATTGTATTATAGCATTCAAAATCCGAGTCAAATGTCGAAATAAATCATTCCATTCATTATCAGTACATTAACTATAAATTAAAAAAGCTGTCTCATTTCTGAAACAGCTTTTTTTGTATATGATTTATTTGGTCGAAAGATTTTTCGCTACAAGGCGAATGTTGATTCGACTCTACTTTTTAATCGCTAACTGTATAGAAAGCTCCTTCAATTGCTCATCCGCAATGCTACTTGGAGAATCGATCATTACGTCTCTTCCAGAGTTATTTTTCGGGAATGCGATGTAATCTCTAATTGAATCAGAACCACCGAAAATCGCGCACAATCTATCAAAGCCGAAAGCTATTCCACCGTGTGGTGGTGCTCCGTATTCAAAGGCTTCCATCAGAAATCCAAACTGCTTTTGCGCTTCTTCTTCTGTGAATCCAAGATGCTTGAACATCAATTGCTGGGTAGCTCTATCGTGAATACGGATAGATCCGCCTCCGATTTCCACTCCGTTGATCACCAAATCATAGGCATTTGCACGAACAGCACCTGGATCAGTATCCAAAAGCGCCATGTCTTCCTTCTTAGGAGAAGTAAACGGATGGTGCATTGCATGGAAGCGTGAAGTCTCCTCATCCCACTCTAATAATGGAAAGTCCATCACCCAAAGTGGTTTGAAAACTGTCCGGTCACGAAGCCCAAGCTCTTCACCCATTTTCAGACGAAGCTCGGAAAGTTGCTTACGCACCTTATCAGCATCTCCGCTTAGGATCAACATCAAGTCTCCTTGTGCTGCTCCAAAGGCATCTGCCCAATCCTGAAGATCATCAGCAGAATAAAATTTATCCACAGAAGATTTGATCGTGCCGTCAGCATTGTATTTGGCATAGATCATGCCTTTTGCTCCGATCTGAGGACGTTTTACCCAGTCAGTCAGCGCGTCCAGTTGCTTACGTGTATATTCCGCAGCTCCTTTAGCACAGATACCTACTACCAATTCTGCATTATCAAAAATGCTAAAACCTTTACCTTGGGTAAGTTCATTCAGCTCAACAAATTTCATGTCAAAACGAACGTCTGGCTTATCATTGCCATAAAACTTCATGGCATCCGCATATGTCATTCGCTTCACTTCTTCCAGTTCCACACCTTTCACTTTGCTAAACAAATGCTTAGTCAAGCCCTCGAAAGTATTCAGGATATCTTCCTGGTCGACAAAAGCCATTTCGCAATCAATCTGAGTAAACTCAGGCTGACGATCTGCTCTCAAATCCTCATCACGGAAACACTTTACAATCTGGAAGTACCTATCAAAACCAGAAACCATCAGCAACTGCTTGAAAGTCTGTGGAGACTGTGGCAAGGCGTAGAATTCACCTGGATTGGTACGGCTAGGGACGACAAAATCACGCGCTCCTTCTGGAGTAGACTTGATCAAAACCGGGGTTTCTACCTCGATGAAGTCTTGCGCATCCATGTATTTACGTGTCTCCTGCATCATTTTATGACGCAATTGAAGTTTCTCACGAACTACATTTCTACGAAGGTCAAGGTATCTATATTTCATACGGAGCTCTTCGCCACCGTCAGTCTCATCTTCGATGATAAACGGAGGTACTTTCGCCGCATTGAGCACATTAAGTGCTGTTACTTTGATTTCTATAGATCCGGTTGGGATTTTATCGTTTTTGGATGTTCGTTCGATTACTTTTCCAGTAGCCTGAACGACAAACTCACGGCCTAACTCAGACGCTTTTTCCAATAATGCTTTTTCGCTGGAATCCTCTTCAAAAATCAATTGAGTCAAACCATATCGATCGCGAAGATCGACCCAGATTAAGCCTCCTTTATTTCTTACTCGCTGTACCCAGCCTGCAAGAGTTACTTCTTGATTTACGTGATCCAGGCGAAGTTCGCCACAAGTATGCGTTCTCAGCATGTTTATTTAGTTTTTTTTGGGAGGTCAAAGATAAAGAAATGACCGTGAGAACACACGAATCATTGGATGATTAGCAATCTTTTCGGCAATTTCTTTGAGATTTTCACACAAAACCAATCAGTTCTTCAAGAAAAGGCAAAATATCTTAACATTCGAAAGAAATCACCTTTTACGATTTTAAAATAAAATAATAACCTCGTTCTATTCGTTGGTATGATAGTTGGGTAAAGACTATCAAAAGGTTTCCACCTCAAAACTTGGAATAAAAGCCCTTTTTTGTTTCATTTAGTTAAATTTCACCCCCCTTAATAGTAAAGATTAATGAAAAAGACTTGGATAGGAATTGCTGCACTCATTATCACCATAGGAGCAGCATCTTCACTCCAATTTTTCAGCCTGCCATTTCAAACCGAAAAGGAAGCAGAGATTGTTGAACCACCATTGATTGATTCCCTTGCGAATCAGGTTTTTCTCTATGGAATCAACGTCACCGGGCTGAATATTGTAGAAGGTACAGTAAGTAAAAATCAAACGCTCGGATCTATTCTTGCTCCATTCAATGTCCCCTATCAGATTATTGATCAAATCGCCAAGAAGTCAAAGGCTATTTTTGACGTAAGAGGCATAGCCGCCAACAAAAAATTCACAGTAGTAACTCCAGCTGATTCATCTCAGGCTGCATTTTTCATCTACGAACCAAATCCTGCAGAGTATGTAGTCTTCAATCTGGACTCCATTGATATCTACAAAGCAGAAAAACCAGCCGAATATAGAACCAAGGAAGCTGGCGGAATTATCAATTCCAATCTTTCGGCTGATATGACTGGTCTAGGTATTACTTATGATATCATTGATCAGTTTGCTGATTTGTATGGATGGTCTATTGATTTTGGAGCCTTGCAAAAAGGTGATCAGTTCAAAGTGACTTATCAGGAAAAAGTAATTGACGGTATAGTTGTGGGTGTTTCTGATATTCAGACGGCATTTTTTGAGCATAAAGGCGAGCCATACTATGCCATTCCATTTGAGCAAAATGGAGAAGTCACTTTCTTCGACCAAAATGGAGACAGTTTCAAAAAAGCATTCTTAAGAGATCCATTAAAATATTCTAGAATTAGTTCTAGATATAACCTGAGAAGATATCATCCAGTACAAAAGCGCTACAAAGCACACTTAGGTACAGACTACGCTGCGCCAACAGGAACCGATATCCGATCTGTAGGAGAAGGAACAGTAGTAGATGCGCGCTATACTTCAGCAAATGGCAATTATGTGAAAATCAAACATAATGGCACATATACTACGCAGTACCTTCACATGTCAAAAATTGCTAAGGGCATTAAGCCTGGTGCACGCATCAAACAAGGTCAAGTGATCGGCTATGTAGGCAGCACTGGCTTGGCTACAGGTCCACATCTTTGTTTTAGATTTTGGAAAAATGGCAAGCAAGAAGATTGGTTGAGCGAAAAGATTCCACCTTCCGAACCAATTGCTTCAAAAAACAAATTGGCTTTTGAATCGACGAAAGCTGAATACATGGAAAGATTAGCTTCTATTAGACTTCCAGGTGATCCACAAAAATTAGTGGCGGCGACTCCAAAGCCTGCTACTTTACCCAAAGGAGAGTAAAAGACTCTTTTGATAACATACTAGCGCAGATCTCTGGATTTGCGCTTTTTTTAGTTCAAGTCTCATGACTTGGACTTATTTCACTGCAGTCTTCATACTGCTCAAGGTAGACTTGTAATTGAAGTAGATTATTTTTAGAATGATATTGATTGAATAACAAAGTCTAGCTAGTAGAGAAAATCACTTCCACTATCGTTTAAAATTGATTTGTGCAGTCAGGAGACTGCATTGGTTTGGGTCCAAGCCCGCCTGGCGTCGGACAGGTCTGAAGACTTGAACCAATAGAGGTTCCGCTCTCTGCGTAATCCTCTGAGTCCACCGCGGTAAACATCTATTACGTAACTTGCAGCCTTAATCCATTTTCTATTTCCAGTGGAACCAGATCAACAAATACGAATCAATAAATACCTCAGTGAAGTTGGCTTTTGCTCTAGACGAGCAGCTGATAAACTGTTGGAGGAAGGCCGAATCACCATCAACGGTATAGTACCTGAACTCGGTACTAAAGTCGGATCAACTGATGTGGTAGCAGTAGATGGAAAGCAAGTAGGCAAACCTATACAGGCTCATACATATATTGCATTTAACAAGCCAGTCGGTATAGTGAGCACTACTGACACCAAAGGTGAAAAGGATAATATCATTGATTACATCGGACATCCTCAACGCATTTTTCCAATAGGAAGATTAGACAAAGACAGTGAAGGCTTGATTTTGCTGACAAGTGAAGGTGATATCGTGAACAAGATTCTTCGCTCCAAAAACAATCACGAAAAGGAATACATTGTCACGGTAGACAGACCTGTCAATGATGAGTTTGTTCGACTGATGGGTGCCGGCGTTCCTATTCTAGACACAGTCACTAATCCTTGTAAAGTAGAACCGATCAGTAAATTCAAATTTCGTATTATACTCGCTCAAGGTCTCAATAGACAAATCCGCAGAATGTGCGAGCACTTTGGCTTTAAAGTCGTTCAGTTGAAGCGCATCCGAATCATGAATGTGCATTTGGACATCCCTGTAGGAAAATGGCGTGACCTGACTGAAAAAGAAATGGTGGAGATCAATGAGATGGTTTCAGATAGTTCGAAGACTTTTGATTAAGTGGATTTTACAGCTAAAGTCATATTGGTACTTTTTGATGGTCAGGCTGAGCGAAGTCGAAGCCCTGCTAAAATTGTCCTCGACTTCGCTCGGACTAACGCATTTCCGCTGTGCAGCTTCTCTATAAGCTCACTTCTTTATATCATTCCTGTTGTGCTGCTTGTGAAGAAGCAGCATAGCCTAACTCAAATTTACTTCTGATAAACTCGGACATAGTCCACCACATATTCTTTAGGAAATGAGGTTCCGCTTGGATCCCCTCCATTGCCTCCTATCGCAAGATTGAGTAAGATATAATGTGGCTGCTGAAAAGGATTGGAACCATCAGGATTGACTGTTCTGGCTAAATCAACTTCATTGAGTAATTCATCATCAAGAAATAGTTTGATGGACTTATCAGTCCACTCCATTCTCCAAATATGGAATTTACTTGGCCATTCAGGATCCTTTTCCAAGAACTCGGCAAATGGTATTTTGGCCTCATCCCATTTGGCATTGTATTGTCCTTCATCTGCCCAGGCTGCATTGGCAAGGATGGTCGCCTGACTTTTTACACGATAATATTCCATCACATCGATTTCACCATTGGATGGCCAAGGCTTTGTAATTCCCAGAGTCCAGATCGCTGGCCACATGCCCATTGCTGTGTCTATTTTGGCCCGTACCTCCATGATACCATACTGAAATTCATACTTCCCACGTGTATTTATACTTGATGATGTGTACTCGGCAAACTCCCGATTTATCTTCCAATTCTTACTTTCAGAATCAAACCTAGGGTTTTTGATTTGCTCTCTTTTTCCAGTGATGATAAGCCTTCCATCTTCTACTAACGCGTTGGGTTCCTGATACCATTGCAACTCATTATTTCTCACAAAGCCTTTTTCAAAGGACCAAAAAGCTGAATTTACTTGACCATTGGAATCAAACTCATCTTGCCAAACAAGTTTGTAATCTGTTTCCTTTGCGTTGAATTGGGCGAAGACATTAGAGGTAAAAACAAAAAATAACGTTAGGAAAAGAAAACTGTATTTAGTCATTTTTAGGGAAGTGGGGAATGTAGTAAGAGTCAAGATAAGCCCAATCTAGCATTCATCAAAAGCTTTTAACTCATCATTTAAATGATAAAGCCGTATGAATTTTGGAATAAATACTAATAAATATGGTTATAAACTTGATTCTAGAATACCTTTACGCGAAATGCTTAAAAGCACACTCTACATATGGCTTTGCACTGTTCTGGTGATGAACAGTATGGTGTATTCGGTGATCAAAGTGAGTTTCACTATGAATCAGAAATACATCATAGACAACTTCTGTGTCAATACAGACAAACCTATGATGAATTGTGACGGAAAGTGTTATCTCGCAACTAAGCTCAAAGAAGAGCAGGAAAGACAGGGAAACACGCCAGCTTTAACCTTCAGTCAGGACTTCGGGATTTATATTTCAAATTCCGCTTTAAGCTATCTTCATCCTACAAATTCCATCGAGCCTTTTGCTCATGAATCTTTTTACCAAAACTGGTTTGGCCAAACCATCTCTACAGAAATCGACCATCCGCCACAAGCGTGATTTTTTGATCGATAAACCGATTTCTTATTTCAAAATTACAACTCATGCGATTTCAATTCCCTGCTTGGCTAGGGTTGATCTGCGTGTGTGGCCTAGTTTCCTGCGGAAATACTGAAGAAAACCCCATCAGTGGACCTAGTCAGATTTCATTGGATGGACCGGATTATTTTCCGGCCAATATTGCCATGCCCGCCGACAATCCACTAACTATGGAAGGAGTGCAGCTTGGGCGATTGCTTTTCTATGAAAAAAAGCTTTCGTCTGACGGCACAATTTCCTGTGGTTCATGCCATCAACAGCAAAAAGCATTTTCTGACGGCAAGCAATTTAGCTTGGGTGTCAGTGACTCCATTGGAAATATGAATGCTATGTCACTGTCCAATCTTCATTGGCAAAACAAATTCTTCTGGAATGGCCGAGGGGCTTCGCTTGAAGCTCAAGCAGTTCAGCCGATCGAAGACCAACGAGAAATGAATCTTCCAATAGAAGAAGCAGTCAGCAGATTGCAAGCTGACTCTCAGTACCCTAGTCACTTCAAAAGCGCTTTTGGCACGGAAGAAATCACTTCGGATCTCATCGGAAAGGCCTTGGCTCAATTTGAGCGGACGCTGATTTCAGCCAATTCAAAGTTTGATGCCTGGATCAGAAATGACGTTGAACTTACCACTGAAGAACAGTTGGGATTAGAGCTTTTCTTTACACATCCTGATCCGAAACTTCAGCTACGTGGAGGGAATTGCAGTGATTGTCATCTAGGTTTTTTAACAACAGGTGATCCGAATGGATTTAGCGGTTTCCATAATAATGGACTCGATGCAGAAGAAAATCTGCAAATGGGACTGATGAAAGTCACTGGCAATCCTTTTGACAAGGGGAAATTCAAAGCTCCTGGCTTGAGAAACATAGCTCTGACAGCACCCTACATGCATGATGGGAGATTTGGAACATTAGAAGAAGTGCTCGATCACTACAATGATCACATCCAAAATAGCAGTACACTGGATGTGTTGATTTTGGAAGCCAACAATGAGCTTTCAGATGGCAGCGATGCCATAAAGCTGCATTTGAGTGAGGGTGAGAAAAAGGCAATTATCGCTTTTCTCCATACACTTACAGACCAGCAATTTATTACCGATTCAAAATTCTCTAATCCTTTTAATTAAAAAATGAAAAATCTAATTTATACGGCACTATTCTCTTCATTATTGATCTTTTCTTCTTGTAAAGACGAGGAAATTCCTGCCACTATGGCGATGGATCTTACGATTGAACATGTGCTGGACGGCCAAACTTTGGAACTGAATGGAAAGTCTTTTACACTACCGTCAGGCGAAGACTTCACTCCAAAAAAATTCAAGTATTACATTTCCAATGTGGTATTGACCAACTCCCAGACAGGTGAAATGTTTGAGGAAATGGATAGCTACCACCTAATCAGTGAAGACGGAAACAAGAGCATTGATCTGGGAATGATTCCTTCTTCCAATTACGACCAACTTACTTTCTCCATCGGTGTAGATGAAGTAGCGAATGGTAAAACTGACCAGACAGGCGACTTGGACCCTAATTCCGACATGGCTTGGAATTGGAACACAGGTTACAAGTTCTTAGTACTTGAAGGTGAATTCACCAATGCTACTTCAGGTGACAGACAAGGTCTAGTGATGCATATTGGCACCAACGGCAATTTTAAAACAGTTACTCAATCTCTTTCAGGAGTGAGAGCTGGCAAATCAACTTCATTGATGCTTATTTCAAATTTGGATGAGTTATTCAAAGATCCAAATGTACTTCTAGTGAGTGAGTTGGAAAGCACCACGATCATGTTCGGCGAAATGGCAGGTAAGGTTGCCGAGAATTACTCTGAAGGTTTTATTACAGTGAAGTAATCAATATCCCGGGGCCTTTGGTCCCCCGGTATTCCTATGAAAACGTTTTCCAAACTCTTCCTATTTACTGGTTTCATCTTAGCCTGGGCTTGTTCTCCTGAAGAAGATCCAATTGAGCTAGCGCCTGAAATCCATTATTATATTCCTAAGATATCTCATACCCTTCAGGTTGCTGGGTTTCCACAGCCAGAGCGGAATATCACGTCAGAAGAAGGTGTCGCTTTGGGTAAAAAACTATTCTTTGACCCAAATCTTTCTTCTAATGGCAAGGTTTCCTGTGCTACTTGCCATAGCCCAGAATTAGCATTTACAGATGGTATTAACTTGGCTGATCATGGGGTTTCAGGTAAAAAATTGCACCGATCTGCACCTGCTATTTTCAATTTAGCTTGGCAGTCAGACGGACTGTTCTGGGATGGAGGAGCACATGATCTGGAATCGCTGAATTTTGGCCCACTTACACATTCTGACGAAATGGATGCTAACCTCGACGAAGTAGTGACATATCTTGAAAATGACAACGAGTACAAACAGCAATTCGGCCTAATCTTTTCAGAAGGAAGAATTGAAAGTGCACAAGTTACCAGAGCAATCAGCCAATATTTGAGAACGCTGATTTCTCAAGATTCAAAGTATGATCGCTGGAAAGGAAAGGAGGAAGGGTTTACCGAGTTAGAACTCAACGGCTATCAGCTCTATCAAAAAAACTGCTCCAGTTGTCATCGAGAAGGGCTTTTCACTGATAGATCCTTTCATAACAATGGCTTGGATAGCGAATATCCAAATCCACCAGAACTTGAAGGTTTGTACCAAGGAAGGTATAGAATCACATCCAATCCTGAAGATATGGGAGCCTACAAAACTCCTACCCTGCGAAATATTTATTTAACAGCTCCATATATGCATGATGGGAGATTCGAGACTTTAGATGAAGTCTTAGATCACTATCAAAATGGAATTCAGGTTAATGAATCTCTTGCTTCCCAACTTACGAGTGGTATTTCCTTAAGTCAAAATGAACGAGAAGCGCTTATTGCATTCCTCGGTTCGTTGACTGATTCAATATTTATTAAACAACATCATCACCTAACGAACTGATGAAATCTACTTATTATAAAATAATATTGCTTAGCCTAGTCTGTTTTTCATGTCTTGGAATTCAGAAAAGCTATGCCTGCGACAGCTGCAATTTCTTCGAATACAGCCTGCTTCAAAACAAAAGTTACCTGGGCGTTTTCTACAGATATAGAGCATTCAATGACTATAAAAGTTACAGCTCAATATCTACTGCAGCTCAGTCCGTTTTAACTTATCCCCAGCAACTATCTACGAATTTACTTCCGGGCAACTATCCCATAATCATGCATGAGCCCGAAGGAAATAATCTCTATGTGAAAAAATCCAAGGAAGACTTTGAAACCTATCAGACGATAGAAGTCCGCGGCAATTTTACGATTAAAAACAAATGGAACTTCACGGCAGTATTGCCTTATGAGTTCAATAAGGTGTACTATGAAGAATATCTTGACCTTCCTAACCCAAGCCGGGATACTACCCTTTTTGTACAAGGCTGGGGGGATCTGACCTTAGCAGGAGATTACATTTTGATGGTTTATAATCAGAAATCAAGGCATACCATACGTCTGGGAATTGCCATAAATTTACCGACGGGGCAGGCTTTGATTCAATCGGATAATGAAAACCATGATTATTATGACCCCATCATACAACCTGGAAAAAAGGCCTTGGCAATCATACCTAGATTAAACTATCAATGGTTTCTAAACAATCAGGGAATAAATGCTGGAGCCAGCTATCAATTCAGTACAGAAGGTGCCCAGAACTATCAGGCCGGCAAGAGTTTTAATGCCTACGCCATTTACTTTCATCAGGTTCAGGCGAGTGACAAAGTACTTCTCGCGCCTAATGCAGGGCTTTATTATGAAGCTTCAGAGAAGGATCTATGGAATGATGTTAAGCAAAATCTAACTGGAGGAAAAGTAGCCTTTGCTCAAATAGGCCTTGATTTTAATATCACCCAAACTACTTTAAACCTTGTCTATCAGCACCCGATTTGGCAAGATTTAAATGGGAATCAAATACAGCATGCCAGTAGGATAAATGTGGGTATTATCCGGAATTTCAAGCTTTAATCTATTGATGAAACAGACAACAAAAAAGTGGCTGCCATATGGCAGCCACTTTTAGCACTATATTATTCACATCAATAGCGTATTACATTGTATCTACTTTCTTCTTTCTTCCTGAATAAGTAAATGATGATTTTCCTACTCTAAGTTCGGTACGTCTGTTCAACTGGTGCATCGCTTCAGTACAAGTGATTTCATTGCAGTTATTTATCGGCTTGGTCTCTCCGAACCAAGTATCTTCCATTCTATTGGCTTCGATGCCTCTCTTAGTAAGATACGCCTTAACGACTTCGGCTCTACGCTCAGACAAAGGCTTGTTGTATACGTCGTCTCCCCGCTGATCGGTATGTCCTTCAATGTACAGCATCAGATTTGGCATACGCTGAAGCATAATCGCTGTACGCTCCAGCTCCTTCTTATGTACAGATCTTAGCATCGACTTGTCAAAGTCAAAATAGATCGTAGGGATTGAAGCAAGCTCTTTTTGAATATCTTCAAACAAAGTTTCTGGATCACAGAAATTCATATCCTTGAAGCTTTCAGGTATTTCGTATTGCTTACTTGTATCAGGAAAAGCTTCTAGGATCAATTCTGATCTTCTGTTCAACTGATGGTCAACCTCAGGACATGGTACTCCATTTCCGCAATTATTCACCAATCCCTGCTCTCCAAACCATTCTAACCTAATCCTGTCTCCAGAAATATTATGCTGTGCCATGTATTCAGTCACTGCTTTTGCTCTGTTGTTGGAAAGGATAATATTATATTCATCACTAGCTCTAGAATCTGTATGAGAAGCTACCAACAAATCTAAGAATGGATACTTGTTCATCATCTCACCCATTTTATCCAAAACCGGCTTGGCATCTTCTCTGATCTTAAATTTATCAAGGTCATAATACACGATATCTACATGAACTGGCAACTGGTAAGGAATAGCAATTAGTGTATATTCTCTTTTTACCGTGTCTCCTACAAAGCCTTTTGTTGTAAGGCTCTCGTCAGTCACACTAAAATAACCAGGCTTGGAAATCACAATACCAAAATCACTTTCTGGCTCAAGTTCTGCAAGAAGTTCACCAGTCTTGCCCCTTGTGGTCTGCACATTACCATTTTGGGTCTTATCTCTCAACGTAGCCAAGTAGCTATCCGTTATCACCAATCCATCACAATCAATTACTCTAGCAAGGAATTGCTTATACACTTCTTCTATCGTGTATATATCATCCAGTCCTTGTCCACCTGCTCTGTTAGAGGAAACATAAACTTCTGGATTGCCATCTTTGTCTAATATTTCGCGGTATGCAAAATCATCTGCCATCGAGTTGATCGGCATCCCCATATTCTGCACATTGCTAAACTGACTAGCCGTGTAGTTTGATTGGAAAACATCCATTCCACCTACTCCCGGATGTCCAGCAGAACTAAAATAAAATTTATTTCCGTTCCTAAAAGCATGAGATTCATTGCCAGACGTGTTTATTTGAGAACCCAAATTGACTGGAGTGCCAAACGTCATGTTTTCATCGTAGGTCGCATAATACAAATCCGTACCGCCCATTCCACCAGGCATATCAGATGTGAAATAAAGTCGCTTGGCTTCCTCATCCACAAAAGGATTCATTACAGAATAACCTATAGAGTCATTGAACGGTACAGGATAAAACCCTTCCATTGTGCCGTCTGCATTCAATTTGCTATAATAAATCTCAGGCTGAACTACTATATTATCACGCTTCCGAACTTTCTTAATATCTCTAGTCACAGAGTAAAACATGATTCCCTGTCCTTTGTCATAACTAGGATCTGAAAAGTGGTAGGTACCTGGTACATTCGATACTAATTCAGTAATGTTACCTGTAGTATCTTGTCTATATACCGAAAAGTACTCTCTGTCGTTGAAGTCACTTTTCTCTTCACTGAAGTATTTGTTTTTGGCATCTATCCTCAAACTAGGCGTTTCACTTGGATATACTCCACCTCGGTCTGATACAAAGTATTTATTCCCATCTGAATCCACAGATAGATCAAAATCAGATCCTGCAGAATTTAGTCCTTCTGCCGGCTCCAGCTTTACTTTCTTCTTACTTTGAAGTGTCAATAACTTGACTACTCCCAAGCTGTCGGCTGCTACTCCCTTTGCCTCTAATATACTTACAGCCTCATTAAAATTATCTGTCAACTGAGCAGACCTTAGGAAATTGGTATAATCGAAATTTTCCGCTTCATCATAACCTACTGTTGTTTTCCACCACTCATATGACTTGTCGTAATCCCGAATGATATCCTGAGTCTTTGAGATTTTTTTGGCAGTCTCATAGTTAGGCTTCTTCGCATACGACTGCTCATACACTTCTAATGCATGCGTATAATTCATCAGCTTGAACTGTGCGTCGGCATAACGTACCTTGCTGTTTTGAGCATCTGCTATTCCTACGGATCCAAAGATCATCGCTGCGGTAATACTGAGTATTGTAATTGTCTTTTTCATAATCAGAACCATCTTTGGTTTTTCATTACTGCTGTTCTTGGAGTGATATAGTAGCCTACAGAAAGCTCATGAGAGTTGTTCCGATAGTTACTTAACACATTAAGGTTATGGTCATAGGCATAGCCCAGACGTAATCGCTTGGTAGCGTAGATCTCCACAATCGCTGCTACTGCATTGCGACTGTTCAGGTTCTCCTGTAGATTATCATTCCAAATTTTGATGTTACTTCGGTAGGATCCTCCCACCCAAAGCCTTTCCCCAAGCAGGAACATCGCATTCAGATCATAATTGGTCGGTGCACCTTTAACTTCCTTGATCAAAAAGCTAGGCTTGAACTTCACCATATCTCCAAAATCGAAGATTGCTCCTGCGGTCAGGTAATAGTGGAAATCATGATAGGCGAGTGCTACATCTTCTTTCTCCAAAGATTTCTTTCCTACCATATTGTAAACACTGAAACCGGCATAGAACCTGTTTGTATTGAAAAACAATCCTGTATTCAAATTCGGTGCGGTCACGTTAATTCTGCCGTCAGGAATCTGAGAATCAGGATAGTCGTTCGGATCCATCATACTTCCATCTATCGAATACTGCGAGAAGCCTGCGCTTACTCCCAGACCCAAATGACTGTTAGTACCTGTCTGAATCCGATAGGCATAGGTTAATAAGCCTCCCGTAGTTTTTGCAGGTCCTAAATTGTCACTTAGAAAAGAAATACCGAATCCCATCTTTCCTTCGTTAGCAGATAAATCCGCCGTTACAGTGAACGTCTCCGGAGCTCCAGGGAAATTAACCCACTGACTTCGGTAAGTAGACTGAATGTACCCCTCCTGTTTATACCCTGCATATCCTGGGTTAATGTGTAACCCATTAAAGATATACTGGCTGAACTGCGGAAGCTGCTGTCCAAAAGTCCCCCCGGTGGCCAATATGGCCACAAGAAAGGTCATTCCAATGATTTTAAAAGTAGTTTTCATATGCTGTCTATTTTCTTCCTGTCCGCAGACGTATCTTAATTACTCTTTATTACTTGTATCCAACCTTTGTACACGTGTGGCTGACCTGCTTTATCAATAGCTGTCAACACGTAGAAGTAAGTGCCAGCCGCTTGTCCTGGAGCATTCCAATCATTTTGGTAATTCTTCTTTTCAAATACATGATCACCGTACCTATTAAATATAGTAATCTCAGTGCTAACAAATATGTTAATCCCTTCAATTTCAAATGTATCATTGTCTCCGTCATTATTTGGAGTAATCACATTCGGTATGTGGAATGGTTTAATTGTATTTACATCATCATCCTGATTATTTGAATCATCAGTATCATCTTCTTCAGATCCAATAATCACTGTATTTGTGATTGTACCTGGCGTTACTGCATTTACCTTCACTCTAATTGTGATGGTAGCATTAGCTTCCAATGCTGGAATCGTCCAGGTAATCGCACTTCCAGACACATTATCATTTACTGTCGCATTCGTACTGTTTCCAGTTACAGTGTTGCTGATATAAGTCACCCCAGCAGGAAGATTATCTGTCACAACTACATTCGTCGCAGGCGTATCTCCATTGGTGATAACGATTTCGTACTCAAATTCGTCACCTTCAAATATTTCAGCCTCAAAGGATGTTTTTGTTACGCTAAGATCTACTTGATCATTCAATAATCTGAATACTACTAGTGCATCATCACTATTGGAAGGATTAGCCACCTCACGAAGTGTATACTTTAAGGTATATTCTCTTGCCTCATTCACTCCTGGGATCAAGTTCAATTCCCCATTTTCATCGATCAACAGACCTATTATTCCGTCAAGCTCAGTGAATTCGAAGTCAACATCCGCATCGTCAGGTCTTACACCATTCAATAAATCATTATCAAGGATGTTACCCAGTCTACCACCATAGCTTAGGAAGTAGGTTCCAAAGGCATCATCGTTTGCAATGATCTGGTTGTTTGATACTCCTACTGTCTCACTTGCCTCTTTTTCAATAGTTTCATCATTTGGCAGGGTTGCTTTTACCGTTGCTACGTTCAAGATGGATTCTTTCTGAAGATCAGAATCTGTAACAGTATAGCTTGTCTCCTCTGATTTAACCTCTCCTGGAAGTAAAGTGCCTATGTTCTTATCTGATAATCCTGTCATCAGATCGGTAATAGTCACATCAGTCAATGTTGAATTTCCAGTGTTGGTAACTGTTAAAGTGTAAGTGATCACTTGACCAATTTCTTTAACCTCAGTAACATCAGCTGTTTTAACGAATTGGATTGCACAATTAAATATTGTCAATGTGACTGGAGTTCTAGTCGAACTTACACAACCAGTCTCATCATTTACTGCCTGAGCATAGTATGTTACGTTTCCAACAGCATTCAAGCTAGGATCAGCTACTTCGTTTCCTCCTGTTGGCGCATCGTACCAAACTAAGCTAAGTCCTTCGCCAACATTAGCTGATGCTGTCAAAGCTACCATCTGATCCTGAAGACACTCAACTTGGTCTCCATCACTAGTAGGCGCTACTGGTGATAACGGCGCTGGAGCAACTGTGTAGTCTGAACTGATCACACAGGTTGTGCCTATTGTTCTCGCATATACCGTACCTGAGTTGTTAACTTCTGATGTAAAGCTACCATCTGTAATAGTGGTACTGAAGCCTGAATTTAAGGAGTATTCTACTCCATCAACCGCAGTGAACGTGATCGCTACTGTAGTCGCATCACATGTTGGTGCAGGGACTGTCAATACCGGTGCTGTTGGTGTTACTGGTGCTGGAGCTACTTGGAAAGCTGAAGTAGTTACACAAGTAGTACCTGTTGTTCTCGCATATACAGTTCCTGTGCTGTTCACAGCCGCTGTAAAGCTGCCATCAGTGATCGTAGTACTGAAGCCTGAATTTAAGGAGTATTCTACTCCATCAACTGCAGTGAACGTGATCGTTATTGTTGTCGCATCACATGCTGGAGCAGGGACTGTCAATACCGGTGCTGCTGGTGTTACTGGAGCTGGAGCTACTGAATAACCTGAACTAGTTACACAAGTAGTACCTGTTGTTCTCGCATATACAATTCCTGACCTGTTTACAGCCGCTGTAAAGCTACCGTTAGAGATAGTAGTACTGAAGTCTGAATTTAAGGAGTATTCTACTCCATCAACTGCAGTGAACGTGATCGTTATTGTTGTCGCATCACATGCTGGAGCAGGGACTGTCAATACCGGTGCTGCTGGTGTTACTGGAGCTGGAGCTACTGAATAACCTGAACTAGTTACACAAGTAGTACCTGTTGTTCTCGCATATACAATTCCTGACCTGTTTACAGCCGCTGTAAAGCTACCGTTAGAGATAGTAGTACTGAAGTCTGAATTTAAGGAGTATTCTACTCCATTAGCTGCAGTAAATGTGATCGTTACTGTGGTCGCATCACACAGTGGAGAAGGAACTGTCAATACCGGTGCCGCTGGTGATCCTGGTGCTGGAGCTACTTCGTAACCAGAGCTGATCACACAAGTAGTACCTATAGTTCTCGCATATACTGTTCCTGTGCTGTTTACAACCGCGGTAAAGCTGCCCTTAGCGATCATAGTGCTAAAGTCTGAATTCAAGGAGTATTCAACACCCTGCTCAGTAGAGAACGTGATTATTACTGAAGGGGCATCACACGTTGGAGCAGGAACAGTCAATATTGGTGCTGTTGGTGTTACTGGAGCTGGAGCAACTTCGAAGCCTGAGCTGATCACACAAGTAGTACCTTCTGTTCTCGCATATACAGTTCCTGAGCTGTTTACATTTGCTGTAAAGCTACCATCAGTAATCGTAGTGCTGAAATCTGAATTTAAAGAGTATTCTACTCCATCAACTGCAGTGAACGTGATCGTTACTGTTGTCGCATCACATGCAGGAGCAGGGACTGTCAATACCGGTGCTGTTGGTGTTACTGGAGCTGGAGCTACTTGGAAAGCTGAACTGCTTACACAAGTAGTACCTTCTGTTCTCGCATATACAGTTCCTGAGCTATTTACATTTACTGTAAAGCTTCCATCAGTGATTGTAGTGCTGAAGTCTGAATTTAAGGAGTATTCTACTCCGTCAACTGCAGTGAACGTGATCGTTACCGTAGTCGCGTCACATAATGGTGCTGGGACTGTCAATACCGGTGCTGCTGGTGTTACTGGAGCTGGAGCTACTTCGTAACCAGAGCTAATCACACAAGTAGTACCTTCTGTTCTCGCATATACAGTTCCTGAGCTGTTTACATTTGCTGTAAAGCTTCCATCAGTGATCGTAGTGCTGAAGTCTGAATTTAAAGAGTATTCTACTCCATCAACTGCAGTGAACGTGATCGTTACTGTCGTCGCATCACATGCTGGAGCAGGGACTGTCAATACCTGTGCTGCTGGAGTTACTGGCGCTGGAGCGACTTCGTAACCAGAGCTAATCACACAAGTAGTACCTTCTGTTCTCGCATATACAGTTCCATTACTATCAACTTCAGCATCAAAGCTGCCATCAGTAATCGTAGTGCTGAAATCTGAATTTAAGGAGTATTCTACTCCGTCAACTGCTGTGAAGGTAATTGTTACTGTAGTCGCATCACACGTTGGTGCAGGTACATCAAGTACCGGTGCTGTTGGTGTTACTGGAGCTGGAGCTACTTCGTAGTCTGAACTGATCACACAAGTTGTGCCTATTGCTCTCGCATATACAGTTCCTGAGCTATTTACATTTGCTGTAAAGCTACCATCAGTTATCGTAGTGTTGAAGTCTGAATTTAAAGAGTATTCTACTCCATCAACTTCAGTGAACGTGATCGTTATTGTTGTCGCATCACATGCAGGAGCAGGTACATCAAGTACCGGTGCTGTTGGGGTTACTGGAGCTGGAGCTACTTGGAAAGCTGAACTAGTTACACAAGTAGTACCTTCTGTTCTCGCATATACAGTTCCTGAGCTGTTTACATTTGCTGTAAAGCTTCCATCAGTGATCGTAGTACTGAAGTCTGAATTTAAGGAGTATTCTACTCCTTCAAGTGCAGTGAAGGTAATTGTTACCGTAATAGCATCACATAATGGAGCTGGGACTGTCAATACCGGTGCTGCTGGTGAACCTGGAGCTGGATCTACTTCGTAGTCTGAACTAATCACACAAGTTGTGCCTATTGTTCTCGCATATACTGTCCCTGTGCTGTTTACAGCTACTGTAAAGCTACCATCAGTGATCGTAGTACTGAAATCTGAATTCAAGGAATATTCTACTCCCTGATCAGGAGTGAACGAGATTGTTACTGAAGGGGCATCACACGTTGGAGCAGGAACAGTTAAAACTGGTGCGGCTGGTGTAACTGGAGCTTGAGCTACTTGGAATGCTGAACTGCTTACACAAGTAGTACCTTCTGTTCTCGCATATACAGTTCCTGAACTATTTACATTTGCTGTAAAGCTTCCATCAATGATCGTAGTGCTGAAATCTGAATTTAAGGAGTATTCTACCCCATCAACTGCAGTGAACGTGATCGTTACTGTAGTCGCATCACATGCAGGAGCAGGGACTGTCAATACCGGTGCTGTTGGTGTTACTGGTGCTGGAGCTACTTGGAAAGCTGAACTGCTTACACAAGTAGTACCTTCTGTTCTCGCATATACAGTTCCATTACTATCAACTTCAGCATCAAAGCTGCCATCAGTGATCGTAGTGCTGAAATCTGAATTTAAGGAGTATTCTACTCCATCAACTGCAGTGAAGGTAATCGTTACTGAAGTCGCATCACACGTAGGTGCAGGGACTGTCAATACCGGTGCTGTTGGTGTTACTGGAGCTGGAGCTACTTCGTAGTCTGAACTGCTTACACAAGTAGTCCCTTCTGTTCTCGCATATACAGTTCCTGAGCTATTTACATTTGCTGTAAAGCTACCATCAGTAATCGTAGTGCTGAAATCTGAATTTAAGGAGTATTCTACTCCGTCAACTGCAGTGAACGTGATCGTTACCGTAGTCGCATCACATGCAGGAGCAGGTACATCAAGTACCGGTGCTGTTGGTGTTACTGGAGCTGGAGCTACTTCGTAGCCTGAACTTGTTACACAAGTAGTACCTTCTGTTCTCGCATATACAGTTCCTGAGCTGTTTACATTTGCTGTAAAGCTGCCATCAGTAATCGTAGTGCTGAAATCTGAATTTAAGGAGTATTCTACTCCGTCAACTGCAGTGAAGGTAATTGTTACCGTAGTTGCATCACATAATGGAGCTGGGACTGTCAATACCGGTGCTACTGGTGAACCTGGAGCTGGAGCAACTTCGTAGTCTGAACTGATCACACAAGTTGTTCCTACTGTTCTTGCATAGACAGTTCCTAAGCTATTTACATTTGCTGTAAAGCTGCCATCAGTGATCGTAGTGCTGAAATCTGAATTTAAGGAGTATTCTACTCCATCAACTGCAGTGAAGGTAATCGTTACCGTAGTCGCATCACATGTTGGTGCAGGGACTGTCAATACCGGTGCTGTTGGTGTTACTGGTGCTGGAGCTACTTCGAAAGCTGAACTGCTTACACAAGTAGTACCTTCTGTTCTCGCATATACAGTTCCTGAGCTGTTTACATTTGCTGTAAAGCTACCATCAGTAATCGTAGTGCTGAAATCTGAATTTAAGGAGTATTCTACTCCATCAACTGCAGTGAAGGTAATCGTTACCGTAGTCGCATCACATGTTGGTGCAGGGACTGTCAATACCGGTGCTGTTGGTGTTACTGGTGCTGGAGCTACTTCGAAAGCTGAACTGCTTACACAAGTAGTACCTTCTGTTCTCGCATATACAGTTCCGGAGCTGTTTACATCTGCTGTATAGCTGCCTTCAGTAATCGTAGTGCTGAAATCTGAATTTAAGGAATATTCTACTCCATCAACTGCAGTGAAGGTAATCGTTACCGTAGTCGCATCACATGTTGGTGCAGGGACTGTCAATACCGGTGCTGTTGGTGTTACTGGTGCTGGAGCTACTTGGAAAGCTGAAGTAGTTACACAAGTAGTACCTGTTGTTCTCGCATATACAGTTCCTGTGCTGTTCACAGCCGCTGTAAAGCTGCCATCAGTGATCGTAGTACTGAAGCCTGAATTTAAGGAGTATTCTACTCCGTCAACTGCAGTGAACGTGATCGTTACTGTAGTCGCATCACATAATGGATCAGGAACTTCTAACACCGGTGCTGTTGGTGTCACTGGAGCTGGAGCTACTTGGAAAGCTGAGTTGCTTACACAAGTAGTAGAACCTATAGTCCTTGCATATACCGTTCCTGAACTATTTACATTTGCTGCAAAACTACCGTTAGTGATTGTAGTGCTGAAATCTGAATTTAAAGAGTATTCTACTCCGCTAGCCGCGGTAAATGTGATTGTTACTGTTGTCGCATCACATGTTGGTGCAGGAACTGTCAATACTGGTGCAACTGGTGTCACTGTGGCTGGAGCTACTTCGAAAGCTGAACTGCTCACACAAGTCGTACCTTCTGTTCTTGCATATACCGTTCCTGAGCTACTTACACCCGCTGTAAAGCTGCCTTCCGCGATCGTAGTACTGAAATCAGAATTTAAAGAGTATTCTACTCCATCAACTGCAGTGAACGTGATCGTTACCGAAGTTGCATCACACAATGGCGTAGGAACTGTCAATACCGGTGCAGCTGGTGAAATTCCGTAAAGCGTAACCGTCTTTTGAATTGATTTGACAATACCACCACTAGTTACCTGTAGAGTAACTTGATAAGAATTAGCTGATCCAAAATCTACATTTTGTGGATCAGAAGCTTCCGAGGATGCAGGAGTACCTCCAGTAAATGACCAAGAATAAACATAATTCGCAGGATTTCCGCCAGTTGTCAAATTCTCAAAATCTACTGTGAAATCATTACAATTAGTTTCAAAATCAAAATTTGCTACTAGAGGAGTGTTTACAATCAATCCAGTTGGATTATAATAACACTGAGAATTTTGAAGTCTTGGGGTACAGTTTCCATCACCGGCATTACCAGTCGTCCAAGTCATGTAGATGTTTTTGATTTCTATCTTCTCACCATAATTCCAATTAAAATCATCGAGAAAGTAAAATAGCCCATCTTGAGTAGGAACTTTAACTCCACCAAATAAACAAAGGGTACGAGTGGCTCCGGTCTTTACACCATTAATAAATACATCGAATTGCGCATACAAATTGTATGCGTTGTTAGTACTACCACCATATTTTACAAAAATCTTTCCTGGAACGTTATCTCCAAGCTCTAATCCAACTGGATCAAATGGAGCTGGAAAGGGCGTTCCGTCTAATTGACGAAACTGAATTTCCGCAATATTTACGTTGTTCTGAGGACATCCAGGAGGATTTAACGGATCAATTACGATGGGAATAGTCCCTATAATTTGACCCTGAGAAAAACCCGTTGACGGTAAAAGAAAACTAGACGCCATGAAAAAAAGCAACAGGAGAAGTCCTGCAGAGCGATCTATCTTTTTAATCCCTTCCAAAAATCCACCTTTGGGTGGCTGGGAGCTGAATTGATAATTGGATAACTGGTCCATATCGGTATTATTTAAAATTTTTTGCTTTCGTAAACCTGTTTTCTATATGGGATCGTTTTTAGTTGGCTTTTTAGACGCCTAAAAATTTTCCTTTTTCCTTCAAAATTCTACCTAAAAGTTCGATGTGATTGCTTAAAATGATCGAGTTAAACTTTGGTATTATTAATTATGCCCTAAAAATACACTTTTATGGCTTTCATATCCAAACATTTACGCAAAATATTTTTACGTAATGCGTTTTTTTTTATGTGAAAATATTTTTAAGTGGGTTGAAAAGTAATTTTAACCTGTTTTATTCCTTGCAAAACCCCCTAGAATTTCACCCAAAGCCATCTAATTATTAAATCTCTATTTGACTAGTTCAAATTCTAACAAAAAAACATTTGTACCTTAATTACTCCTACAGCCTCCTATTCAAAAAATTAAGCCTTATAGAAATGCATAGTCCCTCCACCCCTGCACCAAACGATATTGACCTTAAACATCTTTTTGAAAGCCAGCACTTAACCTCCACTTCATGGAGGACTTCCTCTACCGCTGACAGAATAGTTAGGCTAAAAAAAATTGGAGTGTGGATAAAAAACCACCAACAAGAAATTCGCGATGCCTTAAAAAACGATTTTGGCAAACCTGAACCAGAAACTGACCTCAGTGAAATCTTTCCTGTTACAGCTGAAATCAATCACAGTATCAAAAACCTGAAGAAATGGATGACTCCTAAATCGGTCTCAACTCCTCTTCCAATGTTTGGGACTTCTGGCAGTATTTATATTGAACCCAAAGGTAGGTCCTTGATCATTGCTCCATGGAACTACCCTTTCAACCTTTCAGTCGGTCCCTTGATTTCTGCGTTGGCGGCAGGGTGTCCTGTGATTCTCAAACCTTCTGAGATGACTCCTCATACATCGGAACTGATATCGAAAATGATTTCTGAGCTTTTCGATCCTAGTGAAGTAACTGTCGTTTTGGGTGGCATAGAAACATCACAAGCCTTACTAAAGCTTCCTTTTGATCATATTTTTTTCACGGGTAGTCCTTCGGTTGGAAAAATCGTCATGAAAGCAGCGGCAGAGCACCTTAGTTCTGTGACTTTGGAATTGGGAGGGAAATCACCTGCGATCGTAGATGAAGACGCAGATTGCAAAGATGCTGCTGAGAAGCTGATTTGGGGAAAATATGTCAACTGTGGGCAAACCTGTATCGCACCGGACTATCTTTTGGTCCATGAATCCAAGCTAGAAAACCTCTTTTTGGAAATGAAAGTCGCACTACAGAAAATGTACGATCCTCACTTTAAAGGAATCGATAAATCTCCCGATATGGCCCGTATAATTAATGACAAACATTTCAATAGACTGACAAAAAATATTGAAGACGCATTATCTAAAGGAGCTCAACTTGTTTTTGGTGGAAATAGCGATCAACACACACATTATATAGAACCAACTATTTTAAGTAATGTAACTGATGAAATGCTGGTCATGGAAGAAGAGATTTTTGGTCCAATTCTCCCAGTTATATCATATACCTCCTTAAGTGAGGCTATTGCTTATGTCAATTCAAAACCAAAACCACTAGCACTATATTTCTTTGGGAAGAATTCTGAACAAACAGAAAAAGTACTTCATGAGACAAGTTCAGGAAACGTGGTCATCAATGATTGTGTACTGCATTACCTACACATGCAATTGCCTTTTGGGGGAGTAAATAATAGCGGAATAGGCAAAGCACATGGATATTATGGTTTTTTAGCCTTCAGCAATGAAAAAGGTGTGCTAAAACAGCGTGTTGGGTTAAACAATGTGACGCTACTAAGACCTCCTTATGGGATCAAAGCAAAGCAAATCATTGCCTCATTAATCAAATGGTTTTAAGCATGTTCAAGAATATAAATAATCTTTTATGGAAATCACTTGTCTCCATCCTGATCATCTGCTCCATATGGAGCTGTGGCTCGAATATAGATGAGTCCCCAAACGGTGCACTTGCAGCTTTAGACTTGTTTGATCAATCTTATGGAACGGAGCAAAACCAGATTTTTGACATTTATTTACCTGCTGGAAGGTCTATTGCAAAAACACCACTCCTTATATATATACATGGTGGGGCTTGGGTAGAAGGGAGTAAAGAAGAATTTAATCAGTTCAAGCAAGCATTATCAGCAGTATTCCCAGAGTATGCTTTCGTGTCGATAAATTACAGATTGTACAACTTCAACATGGGAATAAATAAATTCCCAGCCCAAGAAAATGATGTACTGGAAGCCATCAACTTTATTCAAAGTAAAACCATTGACTGGAATATTTCTGACCAGATAATCCTCGCTGGCGCAAGTGCCGGAGGGCATTTGGCTTTATTACATACCTACAAACATCCATCTATAGGTAAGGTCAAAGCGGTGATTGCTTTCTTTTCACCTACTCAGCTAGCCGAATTATATGACTTTAGCTACTTCACTCAGACCGGTTTAGGCGGAATGCTGGGAGGAAGCCCCAAAGATCAACCCGAAGCTTATGCCGCTTCCAGCCCAATTACATATATTGATAGCAAATCAGTTCCTACGATCTTTTTCCATGGAACCTCAGATATCATAGTACCTATTTCACAAAGCCAGCTATTGAAAAAAGCATTAATTGATGCAGGCGTGAAGTATGAATTTACAGAAGTGCCAAATCAGGGGCATGGATTCACCTTAGATACTTATCCTGGTTTATTTCAGCAAGCTGCAAAGTTCGTTAAGGAACAAATGTAAAAAGGCTCCGATTGAAGCCTTTTTACATTTCGTTTAATCTTTTTAAAGAAGTTCATTCGCCAGATTTGCCAACTCTGATCGCTCTCCTTTTTCTAGTTTGATATGAGCATAAAGCGGATGGTCTTTTACCCTATCTATCAAATACGACAAACCATTCGACTGTGAGTCCAAGTAAGGCGTGTCTATCTGAAACACATCTCCAGTGAAGATGATCTTCGTATTCTCTCCCGCTCTCGAGATAATCGTCTTGATTTCATGCGGAGTCAGGTTCTGTGCTTCATCCACGATAAAGAAGATATTTGACAGTGAACGTCCTCGTATATATGCCAATGGCTGAATCACCAACTTCTCCTGATTGACTAGCTCAGTGATCTTCTGAAATTCCTTATCCGTTTCCTTGTATTGGTTTTGGATGAATTTCAGATTGTCCCAAAGTGGCTCCATGTATGGATTCAGCTTGGATTTGATATCTCCCGGCAAATACCCAATATCCTTATTGCTCAAAGGAACAATAGGCCTAGCCAAGAAAATCTGCTTATACTCTCTTCTTTGCTCCAAAGCTCCCGCCAAAGCCAGAAGCGTTTTACCCGTTCCTGCTACTCCTTGTATAGAAACTAAACGGATATTTGGATTGGTGATCGCGTGCAGGGCAAAAGTCTGCTCGGCATTTTTAGGCTTTATATTATAAGCCAACTTTTTATCAACTCGCTCAAGAATACTCTCATCCGAATTGTAATAAGCTAGAACTGAATTCTTGTCACTTTTGAGGATATAATAAGCATTAGACTTTCTTTTTCGTGTTCCTAAGACTGTCTTTGCGTCAATAAATCCCTGCTCATACAGCTTATCAATATGCTGTGGGTCAATATCATCAAGAATATATTTCCCTGTATTCTCGAGCTCAGTGATATTCTTAATCTTTCCAGTCTCATAGTCCTCAGCAAGTAAATCAATGGATTTGGCCTTTAAGCGAAGATTAATATCCTTGCTTACCAAGATTACTTTTCTACCCTTTTCGTGCTGCTTGAGGTACAAGGCACAGTTTAGAATCTTATGATCATTCTTTTCCTCACCAAAAATCTCGTTGGCGTTGATCTGATTCTCCGGGTTCATCAGTACCCTAAAATTCCCCTTGGTCTTCCCATTCAAAGGAGTCCAATTATGAATCATATGATCCTGAGAGAGTTTATCCAGTAATCGGATAAATTCGCGGGCTTCAAAATTCTTGGTGTCATTGCCTTTCTTGAACTGGTCAAGCTCCTCTAGCACTGTGATCGGAATGACCACATCGTGCTCGGCAAAGTTCATTATGGAGTTGTGTGCGTAAAGGATCACCGAAGTATCCAGCACAAAGATTTTCCGATCTTTATCGGACTTGGCTCTAGGCATGCGCAGGTAGTGTAGTGGAACTATGTTATTTAATTTAGAAAAATAATTGGGCTATTGTCAAAGTTTAGAAAAGAATTTATGGTTAATTAAATGTGACCATTCTCTATGCTGTTGACTATCAATCCAATAAAAAAAGGGCGGAATTTATGGTTCCGCCCTTTTTTGAAAAATCATACTTTTTTAATCCAGTAATGCTGCAATATCATCCTGGCCAAGACTTTTCATAAAGCTTTCCTCCGTATTTATCAGCTCTCCAGCAAGTGCTAGTTTGCGATCCTGAAGAGCCATGATTTTCTCTTCCACCGATCCGCGAGTGATAAATTTATAGATGATGACCTTATTTTCCTGTCCGATTCTATGTGCTCTATCAATTGCTTGCGCCTCCACAGCTGGATTCCACCATGGATCAAGTAAGAACACATATTCTGCTTTGGTCAAATTCAAACCTACTCCACCAGCTTTTAGTGAAATTAAGAACACCTTAATATCTTCGTTTTCCTGGAATTTCTCAACCTGAGCCTGACGGTCTTTAGTGCTTCCATCTAGGTAGGCATAGGGAATCCCTTCTTTCTCGAGGTATTCCTTCACGATGCCTAAATGCCTTACAAATTGACTAAAGACTAACACTTTATGCCCTTCTGAAATAGTAGATTGAAGCATGTATGTCACATCTTCCAACTTACCTGATTCACCTTCATAGTCATCTCTGACTAGTTTTGGGTGATTGGCAATCTGACGAAGCTGGGTAAGACCGCGAAGTAATGTGAATTGCTGATTATTTCTACCGGTACTCTGGATATCAGAAATAATCTTCTCCCTGTAATAGTTCTTAACCTCTTCGTAAACCTCCTCTTGCTCAACCGTCATATCAGAATACTTCACGTTAGTGATTTTCTCTGGTAGGTCTGTTGCTACTTGAGATTTCAGTCTTCTAAGGATAAATGGCTTAATCATCGCATGGAGCTTAGCAGATTTATTTGCGTCACCTTGCTTTTCAATAGGCAGTAAAAACTGCTTCTTAAACGAATTCTGATTGCCCAATAATCCTGGATTGATAAAATTCATCTGCGACCAAAGGTCCATCGTACTATTTTCTACAGGAGTACCTGTCAAAATCAACTTTTGCTTGCTCTTTAGCTGATTTACAGCTGCCGCAATATTACTCCCAGGATTTTTGATTGCCTGAGATTCATCCAAAATGATATAGTTGAAGTAAAAGCCTTTCAGCACCTCAACATCCAATCGGGTAATTCCATAGGATGTCAATACCAAATCATATTCACCAAATCTCCACGGATCTTTGATACGCTGAGTACCCGAATAAACCAGAATTTTCAATTCAGGAGTAAACTTCCTTGCCTCAAGTTCCCAGTTATAAATCAGGGAAGTTGGCATCACCAAGAGCGAGGTTAAACCTGGATTTTCCTCCATCTCATGAGCTAGCAATGCAAGCGTTTGGACAGTTTTACCCAAGCCCATATCATCTGCTAAGCATCCACCGAACTTAAACTCATTCAGAAATCTAAGCCAATTGTATCCCGCATGCTGATAAGGACGTAATGTGCCCTCAAAGCCTCTTGGCAAAGTATATTCTTCAATAGACTCGAAATCTCTAAGTCTCTCCAGCTTCCTACTCAACGTGACCTGAACAAGATTGCCGATCTCCATCTCTCTGGCCAGAGCCAAATGATGCTTGCGCAACACCATGGAGTTCTCATCTCCACGATCTTCCATGAAGTTGAAAAGCTCTGAGTAATTCACAAACCAAGATGCTGGAATCACTGCAATTTCACCATTCGGCAATTCGAATTCGGCTTTACCTTGTAGCAAAAGCTTTCTTAGCTTCGCAAAAGGCACCAAGTAAATCCCAAACTTGATTAGTGCCTTGACGTCAAACCAATCAATATTTTCATTGACTTCTATAGAAATCTGTGCCTTACCTATATTATAAACCTTTCCTTTGGAATTCGGCTTTTGGACGATCTTGATTTTCTCGGTTTCAAGAAAGTCTTCATTTTCACCGATCCACTCAAAGGCTTCAGTCTTCGGCAAAGTATCTTTACCTATTTTGAACTCAAGTCCCTTATCACGAAGTAATTTTAGATAGGCTTTTTCTTTTTGAGTACTACGAATCGTCTTATAAAAAGTATAGCTATCCTCTCCTTCCTCTAGTCTTACAGATGCTCCATGCTTTTCAGAACTTGGTGTCTGCACAGGAAAATCAATATTTCCGTACTTGAACCGTAGCTCGAAAGCAATTTTATCCTCTTCTAGCTTTTCCCCATCTTCTCCAAAGAGATTCTTGCCTGATCCTCCAGGCAAATCACTGATGTTGATAAAAACCTCTGGTGTGCCACGCTCTATATTAATATCAAAACCAACTGACTCCACATCAAACTGCGAAATCAAATTAGCCATAAAACCACGGTAGTAACTTGGCTCAATACGTTTGTCGATGACAATAAATTTTTTGTTCAAAAAAGCTCTGAGCTTCTTCCCATCAATCCCTTTCTCAAAATGGAATAGCTGACCTGCCACAACCAGCCATCCTGGCTCATTACTGATGAAATAGCCATTCTTGTACTGCCAATCGAGTTTTTCACCTTTGAATTTAATCGTTGGCCAATAATGTGTGTTTTCCTCATTTTTATGAAAATGAAAAAGAACACTAGCACGTTCTGCATTAATGGTTATTTCTTTCCAGACTGGATTACCATCACTTCCCATTTCGAAAAGCCTTTTACCAATAAGCAAAGGCATTATTTTGGAACGCTTCTTCTCAATCACTTCCTCTATGGCATCCTGTGTCTTTTTATCTTCCGTCTTAGGGTCAAAGATTTTCTCGAGGTATTGCTTGGGGCGGATATTTCCTCTTTTAATAAAGGGCTTCACCACCACTTCAGGGCTCATTGAATCCATGATTTTTATCAAATCATAATCCGCCTTATTCAATCCTGAGTCAAATTCGCTAGCATTTGCAGAACTAATATTTTGATAAGCCAGAGAAAGCCTTCCTTGAGGATCTATCTGTACTACAAAAGATTCTATCAGGAGGCCTAGGGATTCGTGGCTGTAAATAGAATAAACTATCTGAAAAGGTTTATCAGAATCAACTATCATATAATTATCGGAATGACAAAACTTCCACAAGTTTAGGATTAAGCAAAAGGAAGTAAAGCCGGGGTTAAGTATCCCAAAAAAGGGAAAAGCAAGTTGCAAATTACAAAAAATACTGCTCAAATTCAGAATTTAAGCCAATTATCTCCCATAAAACCGCAAAAGTCTTTAGGATCAGATTCTCTGATCCTAAAGACTTTTAGTGAAAATAACGTAAAATACTACTCAGAAATTTGATCTACTTCCTCTCTTACTGACTGCTTAGGATCCGCTGGTTTTTCAGGAAAAAATCTACTCTGAAACACCAGAATCATCGCAACACCAATAAATATAGCAGCATCAGCCACATTGAAGATTGGCCAAAGTGCAGTATAACTACCTCCCCATACTGGAAGCCATTCAGGAAGGTATCCTTCCCAAATATCAAAGTAAAACATATCGACTACCTGACCATGAAACCATGGAGTGGTAGCATTATACGGAGCATTATTTAGCCACACGCCATAGAAAACAGAATCAACTAAATTACCTATTGCTCCTCCCAAAATCATCGCTATACATACTATATATAAGGCTGGCTGTTTTTTATCGATGATGTGATATAGGTAGTATCCAATTCCCACCATCGCTACCAAACGGAATGAAGTGAGTAGCAGTTTACCATAATCAGATCCAAGCTCCATACCGAATGCCATTCCTGGATTCGTAGTATAATGGAGTTTAAACCAGTCACCGAATATTGGTATCTGTCCCGGTGAACCAAAGTCCATCTCGAAATGAACTAGCATCTTCACTGTTTGATCTATGAGGATCACCAATAGCGCGATTCCAAAGTATTTCAGGTATTTATTCATTTTATACGATTTGCTATTAGGCTTTTTCTACCAAAATAGCGAGTTCAAAATCATCCATATCAAGTACTGTTGCTCCATCCAAATCAGCAGATAGCTCTAGTTTCAATGCTTGTACTTCGGTTTGGATATATTCCCCAAAAGACTCTAGTGCATTTTTCACCAACTCATTATCATCAGCGAGGGTGACATTGATCTTGTCTTGTACTTCTAGTCCCATATCCTTACGTAAATTTTGGATACGGTTGACCAAGTCTCTCGCAATGCCCTCTTCCTTCAATTTGTCAGAAAGTGTTACATCAAGTGCGACAGTTACTCCTTGATCTGAAGCAACTGACCAGCCAGGAATATCTTCAGAAGAAATCAACACTTCCTCCAATAGAAGTTCTAGACTTTCGCCGTCTACATCAACCGAGATCTTACCATCTCGCTCAATTTCGGCGATTTCGGTTTGTCCCCATTTATTGATTGCTGCGACTACAAAACGCATTTTTGGACCAAGCTTCTTCCCTAACAGGGGAAGATTTGGTTTCACACTTTTCACCAAGATACCTGAAGCATCATCGATAAATTCAATGTCTTTGATATTCACTTCTGATTTGATCAATTCTTCCAAATGCAAAATCTGAGCTTTAGTCTTCTCTTTCAGGATTGGAATCAAGATTCTTTGCAAGGGCTGACGCACTTTCATCTTCTCTTTCTTTCTCAGCGAGTGAACCAAAGAAGAAATGGTTTGAGACAATTCCATGCTTTCTTCCAAATCTTTATTGATCAACCCAGAATCCGCAGCAACCCAATCTGTCAAGTGCACAGAAGCTTTGGCATCAGATCCAGATTCAGTCAAATTCTGATACAACCAATCTGAATAGAATGGCGCAAAAGATGACATCAACTGCGTAAGCGTCAACAAGGACTCATACAAAGTCTCATATGCCGCCTGCTTATCAGCATTCATTTCTCCTCTCCAGAATCTCTTTCTGGCAAGTCTCACATACCAATTGGAAAGCTGGTCGACCGTGTAATTCATGATCGCTCGAGTAGCTCGTGTCGCATCGTAGTTATTCATCGAATCCTCGACCTCAGCGATCAATGATTGAAGCTTAGACACGATCCACTGATCAAGTTCTGATCTTTCTCCCACTGGAACTGCTTTGGATTTGTCATAGACAAAAGCATCCAAATTCGCATACAGCGCGAAGAAATTATAAGTATTCTGAAGGGTCCCGAAGAAGCGACGTTGCACCTCAGTCACACCATCCAGATTGAATTTTAAGTTATCCCAAGGATTGGCATTGCTCAGCAAGTACCAACGCACCGCATCTGGACCGTATTCTTTCAACGTTTTGAAAGGATCCACAGCATTGCCCAATCTCTTAGACATTTTGTTGCCATTTTTGTCCAGCACCAATCCATTTGCAATCACGTTTTTGAAAGCCACGCTATCAAAAAGCATCACTGAAATGGCATGAAGTGTAAAGAACCAACCACGTGTCTGATCAACGCCTTCCGCAATGTAATCTGCTGGATAGTTAGCTTTGAAAATATCCTCGTTTTCAAAAGGATAATGCCACTGAGCATACGGCATAGCTCCAGAGTCAAACCAAACATCGATCAAGTCTGGCTCACGGAACATCTTTTCACCTTTTGGAGAAACTAAGATCACATCATCCACATACGGACGGTGCAGATCCAGCTCCTTGCCTTCATATGGCGACTTCTCCATGAAGCCTTTTGCGATGGAATCATTGATAGCGGTTTCTAGCTCAGCAATCGATCCTATGCATACTTCTTCTGTTCCATCTTCAGTTCTCCAGATCGGAAGCGGCGTGCCCCAGAATCTAGATCTACTCAAATTCCAATCCACCAAATTTTCCAGCCAGTTGCCAAAACGACCAGTTCCAGTAGCCTCAGGCTTCCAGTTGATCGTCTTATTCAGCTCTACTAATCTATCCTTGTATGCAGTGGTTTTGATAAACCAGCTATCCATCGGATAGTAAAGCACAGGCTTGTCAGTTCTCCAGCAATGTGGATAACTGTGCTCATATTTCTCAACCTTGAAGGCCTTATTTTCATTTTTCAGGATAATAGAAATGATCACGTCGGTGCTTTTGAAGTCCGTCGCACTCTCATCATCCTCTGTGTAGTTTTTTACATAGAAATCATCCACACCATATTCTTTATGGGCAGTGATCGCATGTTCAGCTACTTTATCCACAAGGTACTCACCCACCATCGTGATGAATTTACCGCGTTTATCCACAATCGGAATATCTTTTCCTTGCTCATCTTTGACGAAGATGCCAGGCACATTATTCTGTGCCAATGTTCTAAAGTCATCCGCACCAAAAGCTTTGGCAAGATGCACTATACCAGTACCATCTTCTGTAGTCACATAGTCACCAGAAACTATCGTAAAAGCTGGATGAGGAAGTGCCAAACCTGCTATGGGGAACAATTGCTCGTATTCCCAGCCTAGCATGTCTTTTCCTTTCATTTCCTCGATTACTTCGAAAGGGATCAACTTGTCTCCACCAGTGTAATCTTCCAACTTCAGCTCAGCTGCCTTTGGATTCAAGTAAGCATTCATTCTGGCTTTTGCCAAAATCACAGTGCAAGCATCGTAAGTATAAGGATTGAAAGTCTTCACTTTTACATAATCCAAGTTCTCACCGATTGCTAAAGCCGAGTTGGCTGGCAAAGTCCAAGGCGTAGTCGTCCAAGCTAGGATATAGGTATTTTCCTCACCTTTCAGTTTGAACTGAGCGGTGATGGAAGTGTCTTTTACATCCTTGTACGTGCCAGGCTGATTCAGTTCGTGCGAGCTCAAACCAGTACCCGCAGCTGGAGAATAGGGTTGAATTGTATAGCCTTTGTAGATCAGGTCTTTCTCGTATAGCTTCTTCAGCAAGCTCCAAACTGACTCGATGTAGTTCGGCTCAAACGTGATATAAGGATCATCCAAATCCACCCAATAACCGATTTTCTCAGTTAGGTCATCCCATTCATTTTTGAATCGCATGACCGTCTCACGGCACTTTTGGTTGTATTCTTCTACAGAGATTTTCTTCCCGATATCTTCTTTAGTAATACCCAATTCTTTCTCCACCTGTAGTTCTACAGGTAAGCCATGTGTATCCCAACCGCCTTTTCGCTTTACTTGAAAACCCTGAAGTGTCTTGTAACGGCAGAAAATATCTTTCAGCGTACGCGCCATCACGTGGTGAATACCCGGAGTACCATTTGCCGAAGGCGGACCTTCAAAAAATGTAAATGTCTCCGCACCGTCACGGTTGGTTACTGATTGCTCGAAAATCTGGTTTTCTTTCCAGTACTTCAATACGGACTCCCCTATTTCGGGATAATCCACTTGTTTAAATTCCTGATATGTCTTCACTGTATCCTTTCTTAAGGGCAAGTAGGTGATAATTCATTCCAATTAGCCAGCTCCTATCCACATTGGATAAAGATTAATTTTGGCCATTTTTGTATGCTTTTTAAGGGACTATACCCTCAAAAGCAGGCACAAAGATAGGAGAAATCCCCCTTTTTGGGAGGGTCAATTGGAAAAAATGCCAAGCTATGATTCATGGCGCTCTAGTTTCAATTTGCTAATCTTCAAATTTTACAATCTTTCAATGCCTAAAGCTCCAATTCATAGCTCACACTTCTACCTCCACCTTGTGATGAAAAGACTCCCAATTCAGTCAAAGCCTGTAAATCACGAGTAGCTGTAGCTTTCGAAGCTTTGGTGATGGCGATGTATTTCTTTGCAGTCATCCCACCTTCAAAACCAACTGGTCCTTCAACTAGCATACGGTTGATAACTTTGATCTGCCGTTCATTCAGTACCTTCTTATAGCGGTCAAAAAACTTGACTTTTTGGAGCGTGAAGTTGATCAACTGTTCTGCGCTAAACTGTGCTTGGAAGACAGTGTTCGCAAAGTAATCCAACCAATCAGAGATCTCATTGGAGCTTTGTCCGCTTTTTAATGCCGCATAATACTCGTACTTCTTCGCTTCTATGGCACTAGAGAGACTGATCAATGTCGCATGCCCCAATCCTTGATGCAACGCTTTTTCCGCCAAAGCACGACCAATCCGCCCATTCCCATCCTCGAATGGGTGAATAGACTCAAAATACAAATGAGTAATTGCCGAGCGGATCAGCGGATTGTTTATCGCCTCTGCTTTACCTAGAGCAGTTTCGTTAAACCAAGAAATAAAAGCCGCCATTTCTAAGGGGACTCGAGCCGAAGGTGGCGCTTCGAAATGCACGGTTTCCTTCCCAATTGCTCCTGAAACTACCTGCATGGGCGCAGTATCCGCACGCCATTGTCCAGCTCGCACATAGCGATTGCCCTCCATTAGCAATTCATGCCACTCGAAAAGTGCCTCTGCTGTCAACTCCTCGGCGAAATCCTTTCGCACCTTGATCATCAATTTTGCGATGCCCTTAGCTCGCTGATCTTTGACTAATAAAGGCTGCTCCTCATGAATGCCTAGGTTTTTTTTGATGGAAGACATCACGTCGGGGCGGCTGAGAAATTCACCTTCGATCTCGGAAGTTTTGATTGCTTCCACTACCATCATTTCTAGTAGTAGCTCAGTTTGATTTCCTTCCGACAATCCAGTGAGCACACCAGAGATTTGCCCGGATTTCATGAGAAAATCGAGCAGTATTTTCCCCGACTTACCTTCTTTGAAAGTAAATTTTGGCCAATCCGACTGTTCCCAATTATAACTCATGAGCCGAATATACAACTTATTCGGCTCATAAAAATCAATATTTTGATCCGAATAAATGATTTATTCGGCTCACGAAAAGAAAAACTCCATAATTACCCACTTTTCCACCAGACATAACTTCATTTCATTCACTCTTCTTAAATTTCCCATTCATTTGACTTCAACTAGTATTATGAAATTAAGCATGAATCAAGTGTCACACAGATTGATGATTTTTAAAAATGCGAGATTCCATCTGACCATTAAAAACCTAAAATTAAACAGATGAAACATAGCTATTCTTTATTAGCAGGAAGCCTTGCTTTAGCATTTGCTTGCTCGTCCCCAAAAGAAGTAGAAGAAACAGAAGCTCCAAAACTTTCGGGAAATCCAATTGTCAAAGGCTGGTATGCCGATCCTGAAGGAATTGTATTTGGAGACGAATACTGGGTTTATCCTACTTTCTCTGCTGGCTACACTGACCAACTGCACTTCGATGCTTTTTCGTCAAAGGACTTGGTGACTTGGGAAAAGCATGCAAATATCTTGGACACAGCTGCAATCAAATGGGCTCGACAAGCGATGTGGGCACCAGCGGCAATCGAGAAAGATGGAAAATATTACCTCTTCTTTTCTGCAAATGACATCCAGCGCCCAAGCCGTGATGGCTGGGATCCGACTAATGACATCAATCATTTTGGAGGATTAGGGGTTGCGGTAGCTGACTCACCTAGAGGACCTTTCAAAGACCATATTGGTAAGCCTTTGCTTTCGGAGTTTTACAACGATGCACAGCCAATCGACCAATTTGTATTCAAGGACACCGACGGGACTTATTATATGCTTTATGGAGGCTGGAGTCACTGCAATATTGGTAAGCTAAATGCTGACTTCACTGGCTTTGAGCCTTGGGAAGACGGTGAGCTTTTCCATGAAATAACACCTGAAGGCTACGTAGAAGGCCCGTTTGTATTTATCAGAGAAGGAAAATATTACTTCATGTGGTCTGAAGGAGGCTGGACAAATGACAGCTATAAAGTTGCTTATGCAATGGCAGATAAAATCACAGGACCTTGGAATCGAATTGATACAATCTTAGAATCAGACACTACCATCGCTACTGGAGCTGGCCATAATTCGGTCATTCAAAAGCCAGGAACTGATGATTGGTATATGGTTTACCATAGAAGACCAATTCCAAATGAAGATCGAGATCATCGTGTGACGGCTATTGATGTGATGGAATTCAATGAAGACGGGACAATCAAACCAATAAAAATGACTTTTGAAGGAGTAGCAGCAAATCCGATCTTAGAATAAGCACTTTTAATAAATCTATTCTCTAAATCCAGTTGTGAACTTCGCGACTGGATTTTTTTATTCCGTTTAATTCATAAAAAATATATATTTAAACTACTGAACGCCAACGAATAACTACACTTTTCTAGCGAGAATCAAGACCCTTCAAATCTTGGCTCATTCTTCAATTAAGATTAGTTTTTATGAAGCCTTTTCCAAAACTCTATTTGTGGCTAATTCTGCCATTTGTAATTACATTAATAGGATTCCAAGGCTATTGGGCTGGCTTTAGTAAAGCACCATTTCATTGGCATTTGCATGGTCTTTCTGCGACTTTGTGGTATGTGTGCTTGATCATTCAGCCTTGGCTTTATCACAATCGCCCTATTCAGATTCATAGAAAAGTAGGAATGCTTTCTTTGCTTGTCGCTGGATTTGTAATCGCTTCAGCACTCAATATGATCCTGATAAGCTTGCCTAACATGAGCGAATTCTCACCTCTTTATCCTGTTAGGTACAGCCTTGCTTTTGTAGATTTGATTTCAATTTCTGGTTTCACTTTGTCAGTTACACTTGCCATTGTTTATGCCCGAAACACCCAAGTCCATGCACGATGGATGATCTCTACCGTATTTTGGGTTTTAGCACCAGGAACGGTACGCTTCTCATTCATACCATTAGGCGCAATTTTTCAGCCGAAAGAATTTTCTGATTTCCCTTTTGCATGGACTGATGTATTTATCTGGAATCAGGTCTTAATTGTATTGATTATACTTTTTCTGATGGTTAAAGACTACAGGAAACATCAGAAAATCTATTTCTCCTATGCTTTAACCTTAATTGCAACTGTTCTTTTCATTCCCATAATCAATGGCTTAAAAGACGCAGCTTGGCTAAGGTCGTTTTTTGACTGAAGATCTGAGCTAACCAAAAAAAACAGCCCTGAAATTTAATTTTCAGAGCTTTTTTAAAATGAAATTGAAAGTCATCATTTAGATGCTCGCGTCTTTCCATTAGGTATTACAAAACAACCTTCACTTCCTTTTTCTCTCCTCCTCTTTCATAGCCAAGAAGTACTTCGTCGCCTTTTTTGAAAGCACTCAATGCACGCATGTAACTCATCATGTCCACAATTGTAGAGTCTCCCATTTGCAGGACAACATCGCCTTTCATCAATCCGGCTGCCTGCGCAGGTTTGTCCTCAGATACACCGTCGATTCGCATTCCTTTTCCATCATATAAATAGTCAGGTACAACACCTAGAGAAACTGTAAAGCGCGGAGAATCTCCATTGCTGTCTTTTGTTTTTGTGAAGGCAAGCTTTGGTTCGGTATCCAATTGATCGACCAAACGATCGATGTATTTCACCACAAGTAATAATCCATCGTAATTGATTAATTCCGAATCATCGGAGGGCTTGTGATAATCTTCATGCTGACCAGTGAAAAAGTGAAGTACTGGCAAATCCTGAAGGTAAAAGGAAGTGTGATCGGAAGGACCAACTCCAGACTCTGAAGTAACTAATTTCAAGCTATCGGCATTTGCCAGATCCAATGAAGGAACAAAGCTTGGACTAGTACCAACACCGTTAATCGCAAGCGTCTTTTCAGCATTCAATCGACCAACCATATCCATGTTGATCATATAATTGACTTCGGAAAGGTCAATCGTAGGGTTCTTCACGAAATAATTTGACCCCCAAAGACCATTCTCCTCACCTGAGAAAGCTATAAAAAGAAAGTTGCTTGTATGCTTCTCATGCTTCAAGATTCTGGCTAAAGCTACCAATGCAGCTGTTCCGCTGGCATTATCATCTGCTCCATTATGTATCGCCGAATCTCCTCGGTGAAGTGAACCGCTTCCGCCCATTCCCAGGTGATCAAAGTGCGCACCGATCACGATGGTATTCTCAGATTTGTTATCAATAAAACCAATCACATTTCTACCTGTCACACCTTCTCCATCTGTACCGATTACGGCTTCTTCATGTGGATTCATTGGTTTTGATACAGTGAAAGGCTGGAAATACTCCTCGGTTCCCTTAGGTACAAGTCCGATTTCTTTGAATTCTGCGGCAAGGTATTCAGCAGCTTTTTGCTCGCCTTCTGTACCAATCGCACGTCCACTAAGATCATCTGCAGCCAGAAAAGTAACGTCATCTTTCAAACCATCTTTCAAGCTTTCGTCTGTTGGCGCAGTATTACAGCTCCAAGTGAATATGGCCACCGCAATTGCCACCAAGGTATATTTAGATAGGTATTTCATTTGATTATAATTGTTTTTTAATGGTCAAATAGCCTGTCCCGATTTTTCTTCGGGAGAATCTCGCATGGTTATATCGTTCCAGTGTGTACATCCGCGACATGCCTGTCTGTCTCAGGCAGGCTCGATTTCATGTGATTTGTCATATTTCGTCAAAGATAATAAATGGTAACTTTGCGCAGCAATTCTAAAATTTCAAATTCATAATGAGACAAATCCTTGTTTCCCTGCTGCTACTTTCTTTTGCATGCAACCCAAAAACTGAAGTCCAAACGGAAATTCAAACTGAGGAGCACTCAGCTTCAGATTCTTTGCTTCTGACTCGAGAGGAAATGAAGTATCTAAAAAACATCAAGCAACTGACTTTCGGTGGAAATAATGCCGAAGCCTATTGGTCATTCGACGATTCCATGCTGATTTTTCAATCCGATTATAGCGAATGGGGAGCTGAATGTGATCAAGTGTATTATACCAATTGGCAAGAAGATGATTTGAAAAATAATCAGCCGAAACGATTAAGCACAGGCCTAGGAAGAACTACCTGTTCCTATTTTCTCCCAGACGATAAAAGTATAGTATATGCTTCCACTCATCTTGGTGGCGATAATTGTCCTCCAGTCCCGGAGAGCAGAACAGATGGCAAATATGTTTGGCCGATTTATGATTCCTTCGACATTTTCACAGCTGATATGGAAGGTAATATTACTTCTCAATTGACAAATGAGCCTGGTTATGATGCGGAAGCGACTGTATCTCCAAAAGGAGACAAAATTATTTTCACTTCTTTGAGATCTGGAGATCTGGAGCTTTACACTATGAATATTGACGGTTCGGATGTGAAGCAAATCACCTCTGATTTGGGCTATGACGGCGGTGCATTTTTCTCACCTGACGGGAGTAAAATAATCTGGAGAGCTTCAAGACCAACTTCTGAGGAAGACGTGAAGGTATATAAAGACTTGCTGGCTGAGGGTTTGGTCATGCCGACAAGTATGGAGCTTTATGTGGCAAATGCAGATGGATCTGATGCGAAAAAGATAACCGACTTAGGTAAAGCTAACTGGGCACCTTTCTTTCATCCATCTGGAGAAAAGATAATTTTTGCCTCAAATCATCAAACAGAAAGAGGTTACCCATTTAACCTTTTTATGATCAATCTGGACGGGACTGGTCTTACACGAATCACTCATGACGGGACTTTTGATGCATTCCCAGTATTCTCCAATGATGGTAAATACTTGGTTTTCTCCTCCAATAGAAACAATGGTGGTACTAGAGACACCAACCTTTTTGTGGCTGAATGGATAGGAGGTTAATTATTAAATAATTGCCATTACAAACAACTTGAATATTCTTCTTAACTTAAATCTTCAAATAAAACCGAAACCTCCTTAACTATGAAAAAATTAAAATCATTATTCTCATTGATAATTTTGATTACGCTTTTCTCAGGTATGGCAATCACATCTTGTGGTGGAAAGAAAGATGTTAAAGATGAACAAACAGAAGCAGCGGATCATCCAGCTGATTCAGATAGTTCTGAACATCCTGCCGACGCCGACAGCACAGATCATCCAGCTGATGGAGATACTACCGAACATCCTGCAGAAGATTAAGTTACATCAATCTTGGAATCAAAAAAGAGGCTGTCCATCGACAGCCTCTTTCAGTTACATCTCATTTTTTCTACTGAAAGTAAACTTGGAATTAACCTTTATCTGCTTTCCATCAATCTCTAGATAAGGATACGCCAGGAAATTTATAGGACCGGCTTCAGGACCAGGAGTCAACTTTAGATCTCTTCCTCTACTCAGTTCTATCCTATTGGCGGGATGACGTCCAAAATAATAGGTTGCCAAAGCGGTATATTTATTGGCCTCGGAGATATCCACCGGCCACCATTTGCCATCCGCGTAAAACTCCGCCCAACAGTGGTAACCGTCTATTCCACCTTCATCACGATCCGAAGGGATAGATGCTCCAATAGCAAACCGGGAAGGAATCCCCACAGATCTAGCCAGAGAAATAAACAGAGAATGAAATTCAGTACAGTTTCCAGTTTTACTATCACAGGCATAATAAGAATCACCATTTCCATAATTTCCCACCTTGGCATATTTCATATTATCAATGACGTAATCATAGAGCGCACGAGCTTGGATCAAATGAGAATCATTAATCTTCTCTCCAAGTGTTTCTTTAGCTATTTGCTCAAACTGCCCACCCGTTGGCATGAGTTTAGTTGATCCTAAATACAAGGAGACATCAGGATCAGGAGCATTGTATGGCCCTTTTTCTTTCCTTTTTACGTGGTAGGCAAGTGAGATTTCCTCACCAGAATTTTCAGGACCAAGCTCTATAAAAAGAAGTTTGTTGCCATAGTTTTCCTCACGTATTTCTTGTGTGCCTACAGGCACTTTCTGTGAGATCAATTCTACCTGCTGAAAATCATCAGATTCCCCAACAGGAATCCACATTTTAGCAGGTCCATCCAAGGTCGGTACTTGGGCGGTATAGTAAAAAGTAAATTCATCACCACCTTCTATTACTCCAAGAAGCCTGTTGTTAGATTCTGCCATGGCCACCTTATACCATGTTTTATCCTCCTTGTTTTGCTTCCAAGAATAGTATGGCTTGCCATTGAACTTATGGACAGACGTAGAAGTGACACCCATAGCTCCAGGATCTCCTTCCATAAAAAAATCCACATCATAGACATCGCCACTTTCATCTACCAGGTCAACACAGGCAAAATGGCTTTTGGGGCCTAGCCTGGACAAGTACTCGGTATGTACCCTGACCAGTTTCATCTTCAAATCATGGTTCTCATCTTTTACAGGGAATACTCCACCATTCTTTTCCGTTTGGTCAGCTATAAACACTTTTATGCCCTCTTCGATCTCATCTATACTTACTCTCTCTGTAGTTTCAGATTTTTCTTCCTTTACTTCTTCTTTGCAGGAAAAAAGCAAAATGGATCCAAACAGAATAATGATACTAGAGATTATTTTTCTTTTCATTGTATTTCGGGATTTGGGCTAAAGATAGTAATCATTGCTGATGCATGTCAACTAGTATTAAAGTGTTACTAGTTTATCAAAGTACGTTGCATCTTTTTTAAGTTACCTAGTAGAGGGACTATTGTTTGAAGCAACGGGAAAAGTCTGGATTTGGCGGTCTTTTTGTTTATCATATCATCTAACCTACTGGAAAGTCATCATGAAAGCTCTAACAACAGTTATTTTCGCTTCATTAGTATTTGTAGCCTGTAAAGCCCCAAAAGAAGATTCCCCAATTGAAGTGGCATTTTCCCCAGACGCTGAACACATTGAAGAAATCAATACGGAATGTTTCAGGTATGTTGGGAATAAAGACACTGTTCTACTTACCACTCACATTGACGGGACAAATATCACTGGTACCCTTGATTATGTGCTGTTTGAAAAAGATAAAAACAGCGGAACAATCGAGGGAGAAATTAGAGATAATAGGATAATCGCCGAATATACTTTTATGTCAGAAGGAGTTACATCAAAACGCCAAGTAGTCTTCAAGAATACTGAAGATGGCTGGAAAGAGGGTTACGGTGAAATGAAGACCGTGGATGGGATTCCTGTTCAAGTCAATATAGATTCGCTGGATTATAGTCACCAGATGGCCTTAACTCCAATTCCCTGCGACTAGAATCAATTCAACTCAGTTTTGACTTTCTCACGTCAATTTCCTAATTTCTAAACTCAACCCACCCAAAATCACCTTTTTCAGTGGCTGAAAATTTCAGTCCATATACTACAAATCCTTTTTAAATTGAGTTTATGAAATACTATACCCGCTTGGTTCTACCCTTACTGGTGACGCTTGCTCTTGGCTTTTCCAAGCTTTATTTTGGAGAAGAGTCTAAAGACTGGGTAGGGATATGGTCTTATTTACCTCACATCAATACGGTATTAATTATTTGCGGCTTTACTTGGTGCCTGCTAGTATTAATGCAGATTTTGAAAAAACTCTTCATCAAACAATATGATATTTCACAAGAGGACAATCTAAAAGCTAGGAAGGTTTTAACTCAGATAAACATCCTAGTGAAGGTGGCCAATTTTATAATTATACTGCTTGGTATAGGATTGATCTTGATTTCTTTCGAATCAGTCAGAAAAGTTGGTGTTGGCTTCTTTGCTTCCGCTGGAGTAGCTGGAATTATCATAGGTTTTTCTGCACAGAAAGCTATCGGGACATTGATTGCCGGAATTCAAATAGCTATTACCCAGCCCTTCCGTCTTGAAGATGCGGTCGTGGTGGAGGGTGAGTGGGGATGGATTGAAGAAATCAACTTGAATTATATCGTAGTAAGAATTTGGGATCTGAGAAGACTTGTGCTGCCGACTACTTACTTTTTGGAAACACCTTTTCAAAACTGGACCCGAACCTCAGCGGATTTGCTCGGCTCAGTTTTCCTATACACAGACTACACGATTCCTTTCGATGAGCTACGGAAAGAGTTGGATAGAATTCTAGAAACCACTCCCCTTTGGGACAAAAAAGTCAAAGTCCTACAGGTGTCAGACGCGAAGGAATTCACCGTAGAAACGCGAATTTTGGTCAGTGCCAAAAACTCACCTACAGCCTGGGATTTACGTGTATTTGTAAGAGAAAAAATGATAGAGTTTATTCAGAAAAATTATCCAGAAAGTCTTCCTAAGACTAGAATTGAGATGACACAAAAGGACATGAGAGATACATGACTTATGAGCTATTAATGTATAGCCACTTGACTACGGTTGTTCCATGTATTTTTTCGGGAGCATAGTTGCTTTTTTCTCGAAAAGGCACCTATTTAATAGAAGTGATGCGGATGGTGGTGTTTAAAGGAAGTGATTTTCAGGATATCTCAAAGTATTTCCTGATCATGATCGGCTAAGCAGTATTCTTCAATACTTGGGCAATATTGAATTATCGAAAAACTTCCTAAATCAATATTTAAAGCAAGGCATAGAGGTTGTTCTGCCTGCTCCACGCTTATTCGTAGCAAGGAAGCTAAAACGCATACTGATCTCATGTGCGCCACCTGTATTCGCATTTCCCAAAGATGACAAGGTGAAATCATGGCTATAGCCAATGTCTAAACCTCCACCAAGAGATATCCCTACTAGGCCAATGATCGCTTCGTGATTTGGCATATCATCTTTCTGTACAGGAATTCCTCTATACCAAACTCCCAAAACAAGAGGCTGAATATTAATCTGAGCTCCCATATCTAGTTGAGAAAAAGCACCTTGATTCTTATAATTAAATGCTAAAGTCAATTCTCTTGTACCAGTTCTTTGGTTCAAAAGCTGAGATGAAGTGCCACCAGAAAGGTCAAACTTCACTCCTCCATGTGCAGATACCTTAATAGGTAGCTTACTATTTTCACCATCGATGAAAGAGATGTTTGGCTGAGTCAAATGATGTCCAGCTAAACCAAACCAGATATTTTCATTGTGATACACCATGCCAAAGCTATAGTCCATAAACTGATGACTGATGCCGTCTCCAAGACTTTCTCCACTAGTACCACCTACGGCACCAGTCTGGTCGTTGATCTGACTTCCAAAAACCATATCTCCAAAGTACGCATCGCGGTCCATGTAACTCACCTGACCACCCATTCTCAAAAATGATCTAAATCCCAATCTCATTCTATAGGAGTAGGTAGCTCCGATCTCTGTCATGCTTAGATTTGCCATGCTTTGCTCAGATCTGTTTACAATCAGACCAACACCACTATTTGCACTGAAGATATAATGATCAGCATAAGCGGAATAGGAATTGAATGACTGATCAAGACCGGGCCATTGGTTACGGTAATTGACACCAATTTGCGTCATCTCTGATGCACCAGTCATAGCGGGATTTAGATACAATGGAGCGGCATAGAACTGCGAATATTGAATATCCTGAGCACTGAGGTTTAAGCTTAGTAAGCTTAGGGCGATAAGCAGATATAAATTTTTCATTTTCTATCGTATTAGGGTGACCCCTCCAGTTCGAGTGAATTGCTCACCATCTCTGGAAGTGTAAGTAATCTGGTATAAGTAATTGCCAGGGGGTGAAATCTGACCTTGATATATACCATCCCAACCCTTGGACTCAAGACCTGAAACGGAATACATTTTTTCTCCCCATGTATTGAAAATATCCATGGAGAAGGTGGTAACGGCTCTGAGCTTAGGGATAAATGTGTCGTTCAGGCCATCACCATTTGGAGTGAAAGCATTTGGTATGGTAATAAACTCTAGAGGTGTATTTACTTGAATGATATTTTTCTCAATACTAGAACAGCCGTATATATCATAAGCAGTAAGGGTGACTTCGAACATTCCTGATGCTTGGAAAATGTGAATTGGGTCTTTATCCTTAGAGGCATTGCCATCTCCAAAAGACCATTCCCATCCTATAAAATCATCTGAAATAACACTTTCAAAAATGATTTCTTCATCTACTTGTACTTCAGGCTCACTGCTGATTTCTAATTTCCTATAGTCAAAATCCAATCTTCCAGACTTATTGATTTGACTAGGAAAATTAACACGGACTTCAGTTTGAGAAGTACATCCCAAGGCATCAGTAACCCGCACTTTTAAGCTTCCGGAAGAATGGAAATTGATCTCTCGAGTAGACTCTTCGCCTGAACTCCAACTGATTTGGTAAGGCTGCATTCCACCTTGAATAGAAACCCAAGCTACTCCTGTAATAGCTCCGATAGCACAATCAACATCTAAGGTTGTTTCGATTCTTGCTTGTAAAGCTTTTGCCTCCTCTATGGCAAATGATTTGGATACATTACAACCACTTTCATCAGATACAGAAAGGTGATAAGTCCCTGCAGGTAAATTTTCACGATTTAACCCAGCGGATGGATCATCAGACCACTTAGTGGTATATTTTCCTGAAGCTCCTTTTATAGCTAAATGAATAGACCCCGCACTTGAACCAGCGCATTCTGAGTTAGTTTGATCGAGTATCTCTATTTCCAGAGCGGAATCGGTACCCAATGCGAATTTCTTTTCAACCGTGCATCCTATGGCGTCGGTTACAGTTAAGGAGTAATCGCCCGCATTGACATCAGTTAGTCTGGAAGTGTTCTGACCATTGCTCCACTTATAGGTGTAAGGTGCAGTTCCACCTTGCACATTCACTTGGATTGCTCCATTACCAGCACCAGCACAACTCTCAGGCTGAATAGTTTCTTTAACTCCCATCTGAGTAGCCGCCTTTACAGAATAAGATGCTTGGAATGAGCAACCGGTTAGATCTTTTATTATTACACTATAGTCTCCCGCAGTAATATTGTTAAGATCTTCGGAAGTAGATCCGTTGCTCCATGTATAGGTATATGGCGCTTGACCTCCTTTTACACTTAGGTTTATAGAACCATTGCTTTGACCAGAGCATCCCAGATCCTGAATGGACTCAGAGACTTGCATTCCTTCTGACGCAGCCTTGATTTCGAAAGTAGTGGTAACATCGCAGTTGAATTTATCTGCAACGGTGACAGAATAAAATCCTGGTTCCAAATTGGTAGCTTCCCAAGTATCCGTCAGTCCATTACTCCAGGTAACTTTATAAGGCTCGCCTCTTCCTACTTTCACGCTGATCTTTGCAGATCCATCTTTACCCGAACTACAGCTAGCATCTGTCTTCTCTACTGGATTTAGAATCAAAGGGTAAGGAGGTTGAACAACAATTCTTTCGGTATGGACTGTACCGACCGCATCAGTAATTACTACTGTGTATGTTCCTGAATAAAGGTCCGTACGGTCTTTGGTAGTTTGTAAGGTATTCCAACGATAAGTATATGGAGCTACTCCACCTTGCACATCGAGTATGATATGTCCTTTTTCAGCATGAGAGCAAAGAGCAAGCTTTCCCGAAACCGCAACTGTTATTCCTTTCGTAGCTAAAATTCTATTGTTCCCAAAATTGAGTTCACCTCTTTCAACAGCATACTGTGCTGAAACAGTAAAACTGATCATCACACTCCATAAGAGTGGGAGTATCATTAGGCAATATGTAGGATATACCTTTTTCAAGAGTTTTGTAGCTGTTGGAAGTTCGACGACTTTTCAACTTTCTTAATTTGTCTTACAAACGAGGATTAGTGTATTTCATTTTTAAGAACATTATTTTATGTAAATCATATACAACAAAATGATATTCTTATTTAAATGGCTTATACCGAAATAAGTATAGAAATATTCTTAAAAACAACCCTTGGCAGAAAAGTGTCTAAAACGAAATGCGCCTTAAAAAAGTATTACTTTTCTTAAAATATTGCCATAATCAAAAAACATGTCAAATGATGCTTTTTTGTGATTACCAAAAAAAAAAGCCTGTAAAACAGGCTTAGAAAAAAAAATGTGAATTTTTTAAAGTTTTTTCTTGACAAACGATAATTATGTTATCAATCAGTCTAATACTTGAAACAAGGGATAGTTCTTCCTCTTTGGTTTCTGCTTTTGGCATCGCCCCATAAAAATGTATAAGTAAGCGAAATCTCATGTGCTCCACCACTATTTTTCAACCCCAATTTGGAGATAGTTGCATCATAAGAATAGCCAATATCCAGTCCACTCTCAAGTGATACTCCCACCAATCCTATGAAAGATTCATTATTTGGAAGGTTGTTTTTAGTCGGAAGTCCTCTGTACCAAACACCTAAAACCAAAGGTTCTAGGTAGAACTGCGCTCCTACATCTAGCTGATTGAATGGATCCTGTTGCTTGTAATTGAAAGCAAAAGAAACAGATCGCTCTGAATAGGCATGTGTAAAGTAATTTCTGCGTCCACCTCCCAAGTCAAACTTTATACCACCTTGAGCAGATAGTTTCATTGGAAGCTTTGAGATTTGCCCTTCTACAAACGAAGTATTGGGTTCTGAAATATGATGAGCAGATGCTCCTAGCCAGATTCGGTTTGAGTAAAACATCCCCCCTACACTGTAATCGACAAAACTGTAGTGACTATCAATCGGAATCCCATTAAGCTCGTCACTTATGCCTCCTATAGTACCATTAATGATATCGATCTGAGTACCAAACACAAGGTCTGAAAAGAATGCATCTCGCTGCATATAGCTCACCATTCCGCCAATTCGGAAAAACATGTCCTCACTTAGCTTTAACCTATATGCATAAGACAATCCTATTTCGTTGGTTGAGAGGTTAGCCATACTTTCTTGGCTCCCATTGAATATCAAACCAATACCACTGTTGTAATCAAAAATGTAGTGATCAATGTAAGCTGAATAGGAATTGAAATTATGATCTAACCCTGGCCACTGATTTCGGTAATTAACACCTACTCGTGTAAGCTCACTTGCTCCTGTGAGGGCAGGATTTAGATAAAGAGGTGCAGCATAAAATTGAGAGTACTGGGTATCCTGAGCTATTACATTAGAAAAAATGCAACTAATAGCCCCTAAAATAATGAATACGCCGATTGTTCTCTTAAACATAGACAACTACACCATTACCACACACTAATTTAAGAATTAGTAAAATGGCTTAGGTTAAATAATTATGATTTAAAGATTTGAAATTACTAGGGCTTATGATTGGGGCTTTCAATCAATCGAATTTCAAATCAATTCAAACTGAGAAAGGCTACCCGCAGCACATTCTCAACTTGACTTATCGGTATTCAATAATTATACCAAAGGGAATAAAGAGAAGGAATTAGCAAATTAAATATCCAAAATAACCTGATGTCTGATCAAATCCTCAAAAATCTCTCGCTCACGAATCAATTGGGCTTTGCCTTGCCAAACCAAAACCTCAGCCGGTCGCAATCTTGAATTATAATTGGAAGACATGCTAAAACCATATGCCCCAGCATTTTTGAACACCAAAAAATCTCCTTTCGAAACTGAAGCTAGCATTCGGTCTTTAGCTAGCGTGTCTGTTTCGCAGATATACCCTACTACATTATATGGCGTTTGATCTCCCTCAGGATTGCTCAGATTATATACATCATGAAATGCATCATACATCATCGGTCTGATCAGGTGATTCAACCCAGAATCTACCCCTACAAAAGTGATCTGAGGGGTCTTTTTAACCACATTGGACTCTACGATAAGATAGCCCGATTCACTAACAAGGAATTTTCCTGGCTCAAGCCATAGTTCAAGCTGTCGACCGTATTTCTCACAGAATTCATTAAATGCTGCAGACACTTTTGTCCCAACTTCTGCAATATCTGTAGCTGGATCACCGGACTTATACGCCACTTTGAATCCTCCCCCAAAATCCAGAAAGGCAAGATCAGGAAAGTTCATTGCAGCTTCAAACAACACATTTCCTCCCCTCAAGAATATCTCCGCATCAAGAATGTCCGAACCCGTATGAATATGGAGCCCCTTGATTTTAATATTAAATTTCTTCACCACCTCTATAATCTCAGGAAGTTGCTGGATCGAAATACCAAACTTGCTCTGAATATGGCCCACGGATATTTTGGCATTTCCTCCCGCCATGATATGTGGATTGATCCGGATGCAAGCAGCCACCGTATTACCATAAGTCGCCCCAAACTCTTCCATCAGAGGAATACTATCCAGATTAACTATGACACCTAACGCCACAGCTTCCTCCACTTCGCGGAAATTAACCCCACTTGGAGTGTACATAATTTCCCCAGCAGTGAAACCTGCCATCATACAGATTCTTATTTCCTCTATTGATACTGCATCTACACCTTCTCCAGCCTTTTTCACCAACTTCAAGATATTGATGTTGGAAAGTGCTTTAGTCGCATATTTGATTTTCAATGGAACGGTAGCGAAGGCAGACTGAAGGGATTCGATTTGACTTACTATCTTGTCTCCGTCATACACATATACTGGAGTACCGAATTCTTGAGCAATAGACTCTAGGTTAATTCCCTGGAGCTGAATAGGATGTTGAGATGCTGACATTATCTGAAATTTGCGGGCAAAGATAGCCAAATAACAAAAAAAGGAGGCCTTTGCCCCCTATTTTCATTAGTTATAGTGTAATTAAGAAAACGTAGTTTTCGAGCCTAAATATAGAGGAAGGAGTTGAATTTGAGCTACTGCTCACTCACCTTGAGGCGGTTAAATATTGTTAAGCTGTCTTTACAGGCTGATTATAGGTTTAAATTTGTCCCATGTCGAAAAGTAATATCATCCTCATCGTCGTCTTGATGTCCCTTGCCAGCTTCGGTCTGATGGGATTCCAATTCTATTGGGTGAAAAATGCAATTCGAATAAATAGAGAGAGATTTGATCAAAATGTGCATCAAGCGCTTACTGGCACCATTGAACAATTAGAGAAAGGTGAAAATTCTGATGCCTTTTTTAGCTTTTTAATCCAGGACTCTTCCATACAAAAATCCCTATTTGAAAAAATAGACCCACTAGAATTACAAATTCGATCAAGACCAATGCAAGGAAGAAGACCTTCCATGGTAGATACTTTTTTCCAAGAGCCAGCCCCCCAAATCAGTCAAACTTTTAAACGAATTCTAGAATCTAGAGGCTTAGATCGTAAAGTGCTGGACGATTTGGAAACCTTCTTTACATACCTAACTCCTGAAATAGCCTCAGAACTATTTACGGCAGATGAAATGCAAGTATTACTTGACGAAAAAGAACGTCAACTCGCATACTTAAATCGCGTCGAAAATTCCAATACAAAAAACACAAATAGAGCTTTGCCAACTTTAAGGGACATAATGCCTGAAATGAATCTTAATCCGGATGCGGTGGAGAAAATTGCCAAAACCAATATGAAGATCGAGTTCTTCAACAAAATGTGGGATGAAATGGCCGCTGGCCAACAGGCTATTTTAGATCGATTGGATACCGCGCAGGTGCGAAAACTACTTAAAGGATACCTACTTGAACAGAATATTTCTGAAAATTTTGAGCTGGGATTACTAAAAGAAGACGGCTTAATCATGCCTATAGGCAATGTAAAAGAGCAGTTTACCTTAGTACAAAAAGGAATACAGGCCAAGCTTTTCCCCAATGATATTTTGGGCAAAAACAATTACCTATACGTGTATTTTCCAGAAAAAAGCACACATGTGATCCGTGAGGTTTGGTTGCCTATTTCAAGCTCTCTCCTTTTTATAGCGGTGATTATTTCTTGTTTCATCTATGCTATTAAAGTTATCATTCGACAGAAAGCACTTTCTGACACCAAGAATGATTTCATCAATAACATGACGCATGAATTCAAGACACCTTTGGCTACCGTGAGTCTAGCAGTGGAGGCACTTCAAGATCCCGAACTTTCCAGTCAGGACAAGTTCCGTTCGAGATATCTGGGGATTATCAAGGATGAAAACAAGCGCTTAGTGTCACAAGTTGAAAACGTTCTTCAGGCCGCTGCGTTAGACAAAAAGGATTTCAATCTGAAAATTGAATTGTTGAATCTAGCAGAGATTCTGGAAAATACAGTAGATCATTTTGGTCTTCAAGTGGAGAAGAAAGGCGGACAAATCACCTTTATCAACTCGCTAGAGGCTCCTATGATAGAAGGTGACCTTTTTCACCTCTCCCATATTTTCAACAATCTGCTGGATAATGCAAATAAGTATTCCCCCGAAAATCCTTTTATAACCATCGAAGCTAAAGATGATGCAGATCAAGTCTTCATCACGATCAAGGACGAAGGAATAGGAATGAATAAAGACGCACAACGGAAAATTTTTGATAAATTCTACCGAGTTCCTACGGGAAACGTACATGATGTCAAAGGCTTTGGTCTTGGATTATCTTATGTTAAAACCATGCTGGAAGCTCACAAAGGCGGGATTCAAGTAAGTAGCGAACTTGGAAAAGGAAGCTCATTCACCATTAACTTACCAAAGAAACAATGAGTAAAGCAAAACTATTAGTGGTCGAAGACGATCCAAATTTGGGAGATATCCTACAGGAATATTTGGAAATGAAAGGATATGAACCTACGCTTTGCCGGGACGGTGAAGAGGGTTGGAACAAATTCAAGAAAGGAAAATTTGATCTTTGTCTTCTGGACATCATGATGCCGAAAAAGGATGGTTTCACCCTGGCAAAAGAGATTAAGAAGGTAGAGGAAAACCTACCTATTCTTTTCTTAACAGCGAAAAATCAAAAAGATGACATCATTGAAGGTCTCAAAATAGGTGCTGACGACTATATCACCAAGCCGTTTAGCATGGAGGAATTGCTCCTTCGCGTAAATGCAATTTTGAAGCGAACTCACAAAAGTGAAGAGATCAACCCACTAAAGGTTTACTCCTTTGGAGGCTTTGTACTTCACTACGACGAGCAATTTTTAGATGGACCAAAAGGTCGTCATAAACTGACTTCGAAGGAAAATGAGCTAATCCGCTTACTTGCTTCTGAAATCAACAATTTGGTAAACAGAAGTCATGCTCTAAAACAAATCTGGGGAGACGATAGCTATTTCAATGCGCGAAGCATGGATGTGTATTTAAGTAAAATCAGAAAGATTCTAAAAGACGATCCAAAAGTTCAGATCATCACCGTTCACGGTGAAGGCTTCAAGTTAATCGTGAGTGAAGGATAAGGAATGGCCTGATCTCGGATGTTTTGCTAATGTGACTTAACCATGACAGCATAAAAACAGAAAGCCGGAGTGATTTACATCGCTCCGGCTTTTGAGTTTAATGCAATATGGAATTATTGCGCTCCTTCAGAGCTTTTAGAAAGGCAATTTCACGACATGATCCCAGCCCTATCGAGCTGGGCTTTGTTATTCAGGACTTTCAGTCCTAAGAAATAAAGAGGTAACTATCTCTAAAAATAAACTCTCACTCTATTCTCATTCTTAAGCTTAATGCTTGACTATTAGATTGCTTCGTCGCAATGAAGTCTTGGCTCTTGTTTCTTGACTCTCTTATCTTAATACTAACGTCTAGCTACTTAATACTTAGACAACCATTTCCGCACCTATTCCATTTCCGTCTGGGAAAGTCACTTTTTCAGGTGTGATGATCACGCCTTTCGCAGGATCTCTGGACAGTAGCATCGCACCATCCATATCTACATAATCCAAAAGTGGTGCAATGTGCGCTATGGCTGTGATTCCCACCGAAGACTCTGTCATGCAACCTACCATCGTTTTCATCCCGAGTTTCTTTGCCTCATAGATCATTCTAAGCCCTGGAGTAATGCCGCCAGCTTTCACCAGCTTCACGTTGATTCCATGAAAAAGCCCATGACATTTCTTCACATCAGATTCTATGATGCAGCTTTCGTCAGCGATAATTGGAAGTTTGCTATACTTGAAGACTTCCTTCATCCCCTCCAAATCATCTTTTCCAAGCGGCTGCTCCATAAACTCCACACCCAACTTCTCTAGCTCAACTGAATAGTCAATTGCCTGCTGAGCAGTCCAAGCACAGTTGGCATCAATTCTAAAAACAGCGTCCGTATGCTTTCTAAGCTCTCGGATGATCGCCAAATCGTCCGAAGTCCCTAGTTTTATTTTATAAATCGGCCAGTGAACCTCCTTCATTTTTGCCACCATCTTTTCGATGCTATCAATACCAATCGTAAAGTTGGTCAGAGGAATATCTGCAGGATTTAACTCCAGTAATTCATATAGTTTCTTCCCCTGCTTTTTGGAATAAATATCCCAAGCAGCCAAATCCAAGGCACATTGAGCAAAAGGATTGTCTTTAAAAACGTCCTTTCCCAACTCCCAAAGTTCAGCTGGAGTCTCCCACTCACCTTTTCCGACGATTGGTCTGAATTTCTCCAAACATTCCGACATATTAGTAATCGTCATGCCGTAAAAAGGATTAGTAGTAGATTCTCCCAACCCATAAAATGCACCATCTTGCAGTTTTACAATGATAGTATCTTGCACATCCCTGCTTTGATGCGCGATAGTAAATGTATGCTTGAGCGGAAGGTCTACGACTTGATAGGATAAGTTCATTTGGCAAAATATTCGATTTGAAGCAAAATTAACCTGTTTTTTACTTGAATGACAGGTAGATTTATATTTTATTCAAGGTAAATAGAAATAAGTATGAAAGTCAATTCCAAAATCTCGATAAGCTTGTTTTTGCTGTTTTTAATATTAGCAATTAGTTGTAAAACGGCAAGCATTCCTATTTCAAAGAGCACTACGGTCGCAACTCTTGAATCCGCCTATTCCAAATTCAAAGAATCAGCGATTACACACAGAAGATTTAAGCATGCAGACCTTCAGCCTTTGATTCAAAAGCATGCAGATTCTTTCAAAATCTCAAAACTTGGAGAATCGGTGGAAGGTAGAAGCATTTCGAGTTTAGACTGGGGTGATGGCAAAACCAAGGTGATGCTTTGGTCCCAAATGCATGGAAATGAAAGCACCGCTACCATGTCTCTTTTTGATTTATTCAACTTCCTAGAAGCAAACGGAGATGAATATGATGAGCTTCGGGATCTGTTGAAATCTAAGTTAGATCTTAAGTTTATTCCCATGATCAATCCTGATGGAGCGGAAGAATTCAAGCGTAGAAATGCCCTGGATATCGATTTGAATAGAGATGCTATTTCGCAGATTTCTCCGGAAGCAGTAATTTTGAAAGGAGCACGCGATGATTTTGACCCGGAATTTGGATTCAACCTTCACGATCAGCAAACCTATTACAATGCGTCGAGAACACCGAATCAAGCGACAATTTCTGTTTTGGCGCCAGCCTACAACTACGAGACCGATGTAAATATGGTGCGCACTAAAGCGATGCAAACCATCGTAGGAATGAATGAGGTTTTGCAACAAGTAGTGCCAGGTCACGTGGGGAAATATGACGATGCTTTTGAGCCGAGAGCTTTTGGCGACAATATTACCAAGTGGGGAACAAGCACCATTTTGATCGAGTCAGGCGGCTATCCAAATGATCCCGACAAGCAATATATCCGTCAGTTGAATTTCATGATTATTCTCAATGCATTGGAGCAAATCGCTACCAGAAGCTACGAGCAATACACTACAGAGGAATACTTTGCAATTCCAGACAACGACCTACAACTAGTTGACTTGTTAATCAATGAAGTGCAAGTTCCAGTAAAGGGAAAATATTACCCATTGGATTTAGCGATCAGAAGAAGAGAAATGAGTGTAGGTGACACGTACTATGTGACAGCTTCAGTAGACGACTTAGGCGACATGCAAGTGTATTTCGGCATGGAGGAATTTGATGCAAATGGCCTGAATTATACTGAAGGAAAAGTCTATGAATCTACTTTTGAGTCCGTCTCGGAGATTGATAATACACAGGCTATGGACTTACTAAAACAAGGTTATTTGGCAGTGAAAGTGAAGAGTGGAGCAAAAGGTGATTTGCACCAGCTTCCTATTTTAGTATTGAAAAGAACGGATACATTCTCTTCTGGCTGGAGAACTGGAGAAGCGACTAACTTCTTTTTGGAAAAAGATGGCGAGAGAAAATACGCAGTGGTTAATGGGTATTTGATTGATTTGGAAAATCCAAAAGATCAGGAGTTTAAGCAAAGAGTTTATTAAAAAATAGTTCTCAAAAAGTAAATTATTGTTTACCTTTTGGAATCATTTTTTAGTAAGAATGTTATATGAAGAGTTCTGAACTGTTGAGGTTACTTGAGAAAGATGGCTGGTTTTCGGTTTCCCAGAAAGGATCCCATCTTAAAATGAAACATGCTACTAAAGATGGGATTATAATTTTTCCAAACCATGGAAGTAAAGAGGTAGGTAAAGGACTCGAGAAAAAGATTAAGAAAGATGCAGGAATTGCTAAATGAACGATAATGAAGACACAAAAACTTAAAATGATTTTGGAAAAGACTGACACTGGTTTTTCCGCTTTTTCAGAGTCTCATGCAATTTTTACAACTGGTGCTACTATTCCGGAATTACTTCACAATGCATTGGAAGCAGTCAATTTCTATTTTGAGGAAGAAAACAAAATTTTTCAGGCAGAGGAATTAAAATTTGAAATTGATTTTCAACAATTCTTTCAATACTATAAAGTTCTAAACTCGAGATTTTTAGCTGAAAAGATAGGCATGAATCCATCTCTTCTCTCTCAATATGTTCAAGGACAAAAGAAACCTTCTGAAAAACAAACACAGAAAATTCTATCTGGGATTCATCAGATTGGGAAGGAACTTTCAGAAATCAATTTAATCCACAGTTAAACAACTTTAAATCCCGCTTCTTGGCGGGTTAATTGTTAACTGAATAGGAAAACTTACCTTCTGCATCAACTTTTAGATGTTATGAAATCGAGCATGACTAAAAACTCATACAATTGGATGATTATAAGATTTGCGAGATTCTCCCGAAACTAGTTCGGGACAGGCTATCTGACCTTTGAAAAAATATTAAAATCATATGAAAAATAATATATCAGCCATTCTTTTCGCAGTTGCCATCGTGATCGCTTCGATTGTATTGGGAAATGCCGTAATCAACCGAAACAGACCTCAGGGCACGATCAATGTCACGGGATTGGGAGAAAGTAATTTCACTTCCGATCTAGTCGTTTGGGAAGGGAATTTCAGCAGAGAAAGCTCGGATTTGAAATCTGCCTATGCTGATCTTGAAAAAGACAGAAAACTCGTTTCAGACTATTTGATTTCAAAGGGAATTCCTGCTGAGAAGTTGATTTTCAATGCCGTTAATACCAATCCTAACTATGACCAGAATTATTCAAATGATGGTAAATATTTGGGACAAACTTTCAAAGGTTATACACTCAGCCAATCCTTGAAAATCGAATCCACTGAAGTGGAAAAAGTAGAGAAAATCTCACGCGAGATCACCGAATTGCTTAACCAAGGAATCGCATTTTACTCTCAATCTCCGCGCTATTACTACACCGAGCTGGAATCTTTGAAACTAGAAATGATAGCCAAAGCCACCGAAGATGCAACTATCCGAGCTGAGCGAATCGCTGAAAACTCTAAAGGTGATCTTGGGGATCTGATCTCAGCAAATATGGGAATCTTCCAGATCACGGGTCAAAACTCCGGGGAAGACTATTCTTGGGGAGGGACTTTTAATACGGCCGACAAAAACAAAACTGCTTCGATTACGATGAAGTTGATTTTTGAGGTCGATTAAAAATTGACTTCTTCAAACAATTATAGTTCTTAGTGCTTTGACACTAAGTGAAAGCTTTATTCCTATTATCCCTAATGTCTCCATTTATTATTCTCTATCAGTTTGACAAAAACTCGCCTACTTCAGATTGGAGAATAGTTGACGATGGAGTAATGGGAGGGAGATCATCAGGTGATTTCCATATCAATGAATCTGGGAATGGAGTTTTTGAAGGCGTTATATCCTTAGCTAATAATGGAGGGTTTTCTTCAGTCAGATATAGAGAAACTTTTCAAATTCAGTCCCACACAACTATTCGAATCCATTTTAAAGGGGATGGTAGCAAGTATCAATTTCGAGTAAAGGCTTATTCTTCTGATCGCCATTCCTACATCTCTGAATTACAAACAAGCGGAGAATGGGAAATAATTGAAATTGATCTATCTGATATGTACCCTGCATTTAGAGGCAGAAAACTTTCCATTCCCAACTTCGATAAAGATCAGATTGAGGAAGTGGCATTTTTGATTGGAAATAAAAAAGAACAAGAATTTCACTTGGAAATAAAGTCCATCCAATTATTCTGAGTTTTTGCTTATCAATGGAGATAGGAGGAATGTTCTTGGGAAGACGCGTTTAAAATAGGTGATATAGAAATTCAGCTACAGATGAAGACCCCGGAATCGCTGTTTTTAGAATCCCAGAGGAGCTTTTATAAAACACAAAAAAACCGGTTCCAAACGGAACCGGCTTAACTATTGGGTTACAAACAACTTTACATCTTTGGAAGAACCACCGTGTCAACAGAGTGAATCACGCCATTTGATTGCCATACATCCGCAATAGTCACTTTAGATTCTCCGCCATTTTCGTCAGTGATATAAAGGTCTTTACCTTTCATCCAGGCAGTTAACTTTCCGCCTTGAACTGTTGTAAGAACTGCTTTACCGTTTCCTTTTTTGATCGCAGCAGCGATTTCTTTGGATCCCATTTTACCAGATACCACATGATAAGTAAGAACTGCTTGAAGTGTAGCTTTGTTTTCAGGCTTCAAAAGCGTCTCTACTGTTCCAGCAGGAAGTTTGTCGAAAGCCATGTTATCCGGTGCAAATACAGTAAATGGTCCAGCTCCTTGAAGTGTCTCCACCAAACCCGCTGCTTTTACTGCCGCTACCAAGGTGGTATGGTCAGCAGAATTAACTGCATTTTCTACGATATTTTTAGAAGGGTACATCTCTGCGCCACCCACCATTTTTGTTTTTTCCATTTGAGCAAAAGCCATGTTTGCAGAAAGAAAAATAAAGGCTGCAATAGCAACTTTGAAGAAATTTTGAATTTTCATGATCTTGTTAGTTTGATGATTTTTTTTGGTTTCTTATTTGGTGTGAGATACGAGCAACTTTACTTGGCTGGATTTAGTGAAGTAAAAAAAAATACGAATTACGATATTCGATTTACGAGATCATCAGAACTTCATCCGTTCATTTACCTTCAGGCCTTTTGATCAATAGACATAACACGATTTTCTGATCTTCTAGCTTTTCAAAACCTAAAGTCAACCTTCAGGCTTTCCAAAAGAACCCAAAAACCTTAGCTTTGTCATTCGAATAATTTGAATCCCATGTACCAAGAGAAAATCGAAGCTATCAAAGCAGCTATTTCAGCCGCTGACGCAAATAATCCAGAAGAGCTAGAAGCCTACAGAATGGAGTACATCTCCAAGAAATCTGTGGTGGGAGAGCTTTTTGCCGGCATGGGCAAAATTCCCAATGAGGACAAAAAAGCCTATGGTCAGTTGGTAAATGGCGTAAAACAATTGGCTGAAGAGAAGTTTCAGGAGCTGATAGAAAAAGTAAATCAGGCAAATAAGAAGTCTAAATCGGCTGGTATTGACTTGACTCTTCCTCCTTCCAATCAAAATCTAGGAGGTATTCATCCACTGACAGCTACGCGTCAGCGTATCATCGAAATCTTCGAGCGTATTGGATTCAACCTTTCCGAAGGCCCAGAGATCGAAGACGACTGGCATAACTTCACTGCACTGAATTTCCCTGAAAATCACCCAGCTCGTGAGATGCAGGACACCTTCTTCATCGAGAAGAATCCTGATATCGCCTTAAGAACTCACACTTCTTCTGTTCAGGTTCGGGTGATGGAAAATCAAAAACCTCCGATTCGTACGCTTTCTCCGGGAAGAGTATATAGAAATGAAGCCATCTCAGCTCGTGCACATTGTATTTTCCACCAAGTGGAGGGACTTTATGTGGACGAAAATGTAGGTTTCGCTGATTTGAAAAATACGCTTTATCACTTCGCCAAAGAGATGTTTGGCAAGGAAACCAAAGTTCGATTCAGACCATCTTATTTCCCATTTACAGAGCCAAGTGCAGAGATCGATATCACGTGTCTGATCTGTGGTGGCAAAGGCTGTAACGTCTGCAAAGGCAGCGGCTGGGTAGAGATCGGTGGATCAGGAATGGTAGATCCGAATGTGTTGGAAAACTGTGGAATTGATTCTAAGAAATATACTGGCTTTGCCTTCGGTATGGGTATCGAGCGAATTGCGATGCTGAAATATCAGATCAAAGATCTTCGATTGTTCACTGAGAATGATGTTAGATTCCTGAGGCAGTTTAAGCCACTTTTATAAAAATCAAAGGCGTTGAGAAATCAATGCCTTTTTTGTCATTTTTTTTAACCAAGGAGTGCGCGGAGGTTTCGTAGAGAGCGCAAGAGAAGTTTATTGTTATCCTGCTTCTCCAGAAGCAGGATGTTTTTATTCAATCGACAAGGTTAAGCAGTATAGTAATTCCTCTCATATCAAGACCATGCTGGAGTAATAAGCAGTCAGGAGACTGCAGCAATCTAGGCCCAAGTCTGAAGACTTGAACTAAATTATTTCAGTGCCTTCATAGGGCATTTCCTTCCAGAATTTAAATTAGGAAAACAGTGACCTCTGCGAAACCTCTGTGCGCTCCGTGGTTAAATACAAAAAAAGCGATCTGATTAGACCGCTTTAGCTGTTTCCATTTTATAAATAATATCCTCGTAGTCGAGTTTATTCCAATTCTCCGTGATCAGCGGATCAGCCATTACGCGATCCATTATTGCTTCCTGAAGTTTCCCTTGAATATAAGCTTCAGAATACCTCATATTCGTGAAAGTCACCATAGAATACAGCGGAATCCAGTCATTTGGATACAACTCGTACAGCTTGGCTTCTATTTTCTTGCGAAGTACGAACTTAGGATCGGCCACAGAATCTCTCATTTCTTCAAAATTCTCCATCGCCAATTGACAGATTGCATCGGTGTCTATTTTGCGCTTTTTCTGAAATTTTTCAAAAACCAAATCCCAGGAATTAGTCCCGAACTTATCAATCAAACCATTCAAAATCGAGCAATCTTCAAAGCCACAATTCATGCCCTGTCCATAGAAAGGAACCATCGCATGACTGGCATCTCCCATCAGCAAACTCGTGCCTTGAACCCATGGAAAGCATTCCACATTGATCAACGCTGAGGTTGGGTTAGCAAAAAACTCAGTCTTTAGATCTGGCATAAGCTGATACGCGTCATCAAAATAATTGGAGAATAAGATCTCAAGATCATTCTCATCATTGATTTTGTCGAAGCAAATTTTAGAACCGCTATGCGGTAAAAATAGTGTACAGGTAAATGTCTTATCAGGATTTGGAAGAGCGATCAGCATAAACTTGCCTCTTGGCCAGATATGCAATGCATTCGGATCCATCGCAAACTCGCCTTCTGCCGTTGCCGGAATCGTCAACTCCTTATATTCGTGTGTGATGTATTCCTGCTTGTAATTGAATCTGATTTGCTTTTGCATCGCCAATCTAAGCGAGGAATAAGCTCCATCAGATCCAAATAGAACTGGTGCAAGCACTTTCTTTTCTCCTTCAGGAGTCTGGAAATTGATTTCCTGATTGCGAAAATCTACATCGGTGCATTTGTATTCAAAATTGAATTTGACACCTAAGTGCTCTCCTTCTTCTACAAGCAACTGATTAAATTTTCCTCGGGAAAGTGAATATATAGCTTGATTCTCTTTTCCATAGGAAATAAAAGTAGTACCTCCATGCTCATCATGAACCTTGCGACCATACATAGGAATGGCCAAAGGCATTACTTTATCCTTCAGTCCAACCTCTTCCAAAGCATTCCATCCTCGCTGGCTAAGCGCCATGTTGATGGATCTTTTCCCCTCTTCGAAAGTTGACTTGCGCTTGTCGGGTCTCTTGTCAAATACTTCGACTTCTAAACCTTGGCGCTTTAGATATATAGCCATTAGGGATCCGATTAATCCGGCTCCTAATACGGTAACTTGATTCTTTTCCATTTGGATTGTTTTATCCACGCTTCCTTTAAGCGAATTTCTTCAGAGATTGTTCCAAAATCTGTGCAAAACGGAACACGTCTAGGAAGCTGTTATAGAGCGGTGTAGGTGCCAGACGGATCACATTTGGATTGCGCCAGTCGCCCACGACTCCTTGTTTATACCATTCATCGAATACAGCCTTGCCTCCGCGATGAATGTGCAAAGATAACTGACAGCCTCTTTCCGCAGGATTTTTAGGAGTAATAATTTCCAAAACCCCTGAATTTCCACTGATTTCCTCAATTAGATAGGCTAAATATGCTGTCAGCTCCTCAGATTTCTTTCTCAAATTTGCAATTCCAGCTTCCTGAAAAATATCCAAAGACGCCTGATGTACTGCCAAACCAATAATATCAGAATTGGAAAGCTGCCAGCCATCTGCGCCATGCATAGGCACAAAGCCCTTTTCCATTTTAAAGCGCTGCTCCTGATCATGTCCCCACCATCCAGCAAAACGATTCAAATCAGGACGCTCCGCAAATCGCTCATGGATAAATATCCCTGAAACATTCCCTGGGCCCGAATTCATGTATTTATAACTGCACCAAGTTGCAAAATCCACATCCCAATCATGCAAACTTAATGGAGCATTTCCAGCAGCATGAGCCAAATCGAATCCCGCATAAGCACCAACTTCATGAGCTGCAGCGGTAATGGCTTTCATGTCAAAAACCTGCCCTGTATAATATTGCAAACCAGCCATATTTACCATGGCCAGTGAATCTCCCTGCTTTCTTATCTCTGCCAAAATATCCTCCGTACGAAGCGTATGCTCCCCATCACGGGGTGAGAGCTCTACGATAACTTCTTCAGGATCTAATCCATGAAATTTTACCTGAGTTTCCAGCATGTATTGATCTGAAGGAAAAGCGCCAGCTTCTATGATGATTTTGTAGCGCTCCTTTGTGGGCTGATAAAATGAAACCATCAAAAGATGAAGATTCACTGAAAGGTTATTCATTGCGACCACTTCATGCTCATGAGCTCCGACTATCTCAGCAAGCGCCGGTTTTGATTTTTGCTTCACAAACATCCAGGCATCTTCTCCATGAAAATGCCCATCAACACCCATATCTGCCCAATTTGTTAATTCCTTTGCTATGTAGTCTTTGGCTGATTTGGGTTGTAAGCCCAGAGAATTTCCACAGAGATAAATCGCATCTTTTCCATCAACTTTCGGAAAAAGAAACCGATCCCGAAAGTGCGATAGAGAGTCCTTCTGATCCATCTCTCGGGCAAATTCAGCTGAATATTCGTAGTTCATTTTTGAAATATTTGGGGTTTTTAAACTTCTAACTATTAACAGACGAAAGCATCATAGGTTTTGCTAAATGACATCGCTTAGACAACATCGGTCATCCGTCACCGGGCATTAGTGACCAAGTATCGAATGGGCATAAGTTAGGTCATCTGCTTCTCAACTCTATTTCTCCATTACTGTTCCGCAATTCTTGCATGTAGTGTTTTCAGGATTCTCCCAGAATCTCTCCTGAACTGGAGGCAGCTGGGTAACAATGTCTGTAACCTCGAAAAATTCCTCATAAAGCTTTTCCCCACAATTTTCACAATGCCAGATAAACCCATCCACTTCACCTGCTCTTCTGTAGCGCTCTATTACTAATCCGATAGTATTGGCAGGACGGCGAGGAGAATGCGGAACTTTGGCTGGAAGCAGGAATATTTCCCCTTCACGGATATGAATGTCTTTAGGCTTTCCTTCTTCGATAACTTTCAGCACGATATCGCCTTCTAACTGATAGAAAAACTCCTCTCCTTCGTTGGAATGATAGTCTTTTCGGGAATTTGGCCCGCCAACCACCATTACGATGAAGTCATCATTTCCTTTATAAACCTGCTGATTTCCAATAGGAGGTTTGAGTAGATGTCTATTTTCATCTATCCATTTTTTGAAGTTGAAAGGTTGAGCTAAGGCCATATCGCTTATTTTTCTGGTAAAATTAAAAATCTATCTGCTGATTACTTAACTGTAATCCTCCCTAAAAGTATTAAAAAACGTACGCTTTTTTGGTTTACTTTGTCTTAACCCCAAAAAACGATGAGCTTTCCGATAATCGACATGCACTGTGATTTGTTGTCCTATTTGGCAAAAATTCCGGGAGCGAACCCATACGCAAAAGATGAAATCGCCTGTGCAATTCCTTGGCTGCAAGCTGGAAATGTACGGATGCAGATTTTAGCGATCTACACCGACGTAAGGCCAGAAAGCATGAATTTGGCATCTAGACAGGCCCAAATTTTCTCTGAATTATTAGAAAAGCATGAGAACGATCTAGCATTTGCAGATGCTGATTTTTTACAAAATTGGCACAAACAAAACTGTGTCGGGATCAAAGCTGCAGTAGAAAATGCAGCAGGTTTTGGTAATGAATCGGCAAGTTGGGATGAGATCTATTCCCAGTTTGATGGAATTCTTCAAAAAGTAAAATCTCTTGCCTATATCAGCTTGACGCACCATACTGAAAACCGCTTTGGTGGAGGTAATTACACCAAAGGTATCGGTTTGAAGGACGATGGGAAAAAATTATTGGACTACATGGCTGGCAAAAGCATTCCGATTGATCTATCGCATACCTCAGATTTGCTTGCTGAGGGAATTTTGAGCCACATAGACACTCAAAAACTCGATATCCCAGTAATCGCCAGTCACTCCAATTTCAGAGAAATCTGGAATCACCCTCGCAACCTTACTGATGAGTTTGCCAAGGAAATCATACATCGAGGAGGAATCATTGGCGTGAACTTCCTGAGAGCTTTCTTAGATCCTGAGGTTCCTGAGCGGCTATTTGAGCATATTCTTCGCGGTTTTGAATTAGGCGGAGAAAAGTCTATTTGTTTTGGGGCTGACTATTTTTACACCAAGGACTTTGGAGATCCATCCCGCATTCCTTTTTATTTTCCTCTGGCAGAAAACGCGGGGAAATACCCATCGTTGATTGAAAGTTTGGAAGATAAATTAAGCCCTGCCGATCTAGAAGGTTTAGCTTATAGAAATTCATTGGAGTTCTATAGAAAAATTCAATCCTAATGTCGTCGCATCATTTCGTCAAAGATAAACAGGAGCCTGCGGTGTTAATTTTAGAAGTTGACCAGATCCGATTTGATCAAGTTTCTCCTCTTCTGGAATGGGTTCCGACGGTGCTTGTGAGTGAAAAAGTGCTTGATCAAGTAATGAGCTGGGGAATTAAAATAGATGTTATTCTAGCTTCAGAGACTTTTCAAGCAGAAAATCAACAGGTACTGGAAGAGCAATATCCAGTGAAATTCGTCAATACCTTAGATGAAAATTATCTGCAAACAGGGCTTGATTACCTAGTATCTACTGAGCACAAAGCGGTGCATTTGGTTGGGATTTCACATCTGAAAGCACTTGAACTACAGGACAAACTTGAGCTGATGAATCTTACGATCTTGGATGGAGACTGGAAATATTACCCAGTGAAATCGGGTGAATTCAAAAAATGGTTTGCGGAAAGCAGCATCCACATCCATGGTAAGGAAGGCATGCCAGTGCAAATTCAGAATGAAAATGGGGAATTGATTTTGCCCATTACCTATGCGACAATGCTGGAAGTGCCGGAAGGAAATACCACGATCAAAGCACCTGGGATTTTTTGGATTGGCGAAATGGTAACACAATTAGACTAATTTAGACTTTCTTTTTCCTACCAACACTTCAACTGGCAAACCAAGCATTTCACTTAATCCACGAATCATATCAACAGTCAGACTTCTTTTACCCTTCAAAATCTTTGAAATATTGCCAGGATCTCCCATAATCGGTTCAAGGTCTTTATTTTTCAACCCCAAACCCACCAAGCGTATTTTTATTGCTTCTATGGGATCAAGTGCTGGCAAATGAAAGTTTTCTTGTTCATAAAGCCTGACTAGAGTTACCAACAATTCTAACTCATCACCATCATGTGTTCCTTGCTCAGCATCAAAAATCTCATCTATTCTAGCTAGATAGTCTTGATGTTGTAATTTATTATGAATCAATGTTATCATGCCTGAAATCTAACTACTTGATACTTAAGTCTAGTGTCTTGATACTCATATCTAGCGTCCACCTACTGCAATTCTTTCCTTTCCATTCAAATCCTTTAAAACCTGCACATTTGAATAACCTAGATCCTGCATCAATTGAGAAACCTCTTTCCCGTACTTTTCATTGATTTCAAAATACAGCTTCCCACCTGACTTCAGGAGTTGTTTCCCTTTTTCAGCTATTTCTCGGTAAAATATCAGCGGATCGTCATTGCTGACAAACAAGGCCAATTCAGGCTCAAAATCCAGCACATTTCTATGCATTTCAGTTTTCTCCTGCTCAGGGATATAGGGAGGATTGCTTACCAAAATATCCAGTTCCGAGACTTCTGGTATCTGAGTCAAAATATCACAGGTGGAGAAAGTAACTTTTGTACCTAGCGCACCTGCATTTTGAGCGGCTATCTCCAAAGCTTCCTCAGAAATATCCATTGCAAAAACTTCAGGGTTATTCATCTCCAATGCCAAGGAAATAGAAATACAGCCTGTTCCAGTACCTATGTCCAAAACCCTCAAACCAGCTTTTGGATTCTCTTTGATGATCAGATGAACCAATTCCTCTGTTTCATTTCTAGGAATCAAAGTAGCTGAACTGACGAGAAACTCTCTTCCGTAAAATGGGCCTTTCCCCATTATATACTGAATAGGCTCTCCAGTTTTCAATCGCTCGAAGTCTTCAAAAAGCTTTGGAGGAAAGGAGCTTTCATCTGCTTCATTCAAAATCTCCGTTCTCTTCCATCCGAGATGATGCTCAAAAAGCCAGCTCACGATTGATTCAGCCTCTTGCTTTTCATAGATCGAAAGTTTTGTAGCCCAAGAAGAAAAAAGGACCTGAAAGGTAGACATAGCGAAATGGCGTTTGGAGGAATAAATTGTAAAGGTATCAAAACCAAAATTTCTATTGAGTCACCAAAGCCAGATTGTCAAAGCACAGTTTTTCACCGCTTTTAAAATCTCATTCTGACAGACTCAGAAAGAAAAACTACCTTTGTACAGAATTTATTTCCCATGAAGCTACACAACAACACCATCCGCGGAGTCCATACCGCACTTGCAGCCATTTTCGAAGAAGGTCAGTACGCTGATAAAGTGATCGAAAGAACACTTAAATCTAACCCAAAATGGGGTGCGCGAGATCGCTCTTTCATTGCAGAAACTACTTATGAAATGGTTCGTTGGTGGCGTCTGATCAACTTTTTAAGCCCGAGTAAGGAGCCTTACGACCTTTTTGGTACCTATTGGTTGATGCAGGGTCATACTCTTCCTCCTTGGGAAGAATTTGCAAAAATCAACCCGGACAAAATCAAAGAGAAGTACGAGAAGCTGGATGATCCAGCCAAGTTGGAATCTGTTCCTGATTGGCTTTTTGATCTAGGAAAAAAGGAATTGGGAGACAAATGGGAAGCTGAAATCCACAGTTTGAATCAGGAAGCACAAGTAGTTTTACGTGTAAACACCCTGAAAATCACTCGTGAGCAGCTCAAAAACAGACTGGCTGAGGATAATATTCACACACACATTGTGAAGGGATATCCAGATGCTTTGATATTGGATGAGCGAACCAATGTATTCCGCAACCCTGCTTTCAAAGAAGGGATGTTTGAAGTACAAGATGCCTCTTCTCAGTTAGTTGCCGCCGCCCTAGCCGTTGAGCCTGGAATGCGAGTGATCGATGCTTGTGCAGGTGCTGGAGGAAAATCCCTTCACATCGCAGCGTTGATGCAAAACAAAGGAAAAGTTCTTTCCATGGATGTGGAAGAATGGAAACTTCAGCAAACCAAGCTTAGAGCTCGTCGTGATGGCGTAGCGATCATTGAGCGCAAGGTGATTGAAGGTTCTAAGACCATCAAAAGAATGAAAGAAACAGCTGATAGATTATTATTAGACGTTCCTTGTTCAGGTTTGGGAGTTCTTCGTAGAAATCCTGATACCAAGTGGAAACTGAGTGAAGAATCGATAGAGAAAGTACGTCAGACGCAACAGGAAATTCTTCAAAGCTATCCTTCCATGGTGAAGCCAGGCGGACAAATGGTCTATGCGACTTGCAGTATTTTGCCTTCTGAAAATCAGGATCAAATCGCCAAGTTCTTGGAAAGTGAAGCGGGAAAAGACTTCACATTAATCGAAGATCAAAAAGTCCTAGCACAGGAAAGTGGTTTTGATGGATTCTATATTGCTAGACTGCAGAAAAAGTAGTTTTTCACTATATTGGATTAGCTTAAACATTTGATCCTATGAAAAAGGCAGCTGTATTAGAATCAATTTCTAAAATGAATGAGGAAATAAGTATAGATGAGATCGTGGACCGCTTACTTATTCTTGAAAAAATTGACAAAGGAAGATCTCAATTGTCCTCAGGTCAATCTAAAACTGAAGAGCAAGCCAAACAAAAATTGGCAAAATGGCTAAGCTGATTTGGTCAGATCAAGCTATCTCTGACCTTGAAGGCATTGGAGATTTTATTGGTCAAGATTCAGAAAAGTTTGCGAAAATCACTGTGAAGAAACTCTTTGAAAGAGCACTTATCCTCAAAACTTTCCCAACCATGGGACGAATTGTTCCAGAAAAAAATTCATCCAAAATTAGAGAGTTAATAGAAAGGAATTATAGGATTATTTACGAGATCATTTCAGAACTGGAAATCCATATACTCACTATTCACCACAGCAGACCTGATTTATAGTTATTATTATTCAGAATTATATTCAATCACCGCAGTTTCTTAGCATTATGTACAAATTCGGTTTTAATTAAAATTCAGCCTCATTTCCAAATTTATTTTGGAGGGTATTAGTTTGGCATTGGATTTTGTATGTAACTTTGACGGGCAAATAGGGTTACCTCCATACCAATATTTGCCATGAATAGAAATTCCGACAAGTTCCTTTACGAAGCACTCACCTACGACGACGTGCTTCTTGTCCCAGGTTATTCAGAAGTCCTTCCACGCGACACGAATACCTCTACCCAACTCACCAAAAAAATCAGGTTAAACATTCCTTTGGTTTCCGCTGCTATGGACACGGTCACTGAGGCTGAATTGGCTATTGCCATAGCGCTAGAAGGTGGACTTGGATTTGTTCACAAGAACATGTCTATCGAGCAGCAGGCGGCGCAAGTACGCAAAGTAAAGCGCTCTCAGGCAGGTATGATCCTGGATCCAATCACGCTTCACATAGATGCCAAAGTTCGTGACGCTGAGCAAATCATGCGTGAATTTAACATTGGCGGGATTCCTGTAATCGATGAAAACAAGATTCTGAAAGGAATCATCACCAACCGTGATCTTCGTTTCATTAAGGATCAGGATCGTCCTATTCGTGAGATTATGACCATCGAAAATCTCATTACTGCCAAATCTGGCGTATCGCTAGAGCAAGCAGAAGAGATCCTTCAAGAATATAAAATCGAGAAACTTCCAATTGTAGATGATGAATACAAGCTAACTGGCTTGATCACCTATAAGGATATTCTTAAGAGAAAAGACAAGCCAAATGCTTGTAAGGATGAATTTGGAAGACTTCGTGTTGGCGCAGCAGTAGGTGTGACTGCAGATATCGTAGAGAGAGTAGAAGCGTTGAAAAATGCAGGTGTTGATGTGGTTTCTATCGATACTGCTCATGGCCATTCCAAAGGAGTAATCGAAACTTGTAGAAAAATCAAAGATGCTTTTCCTGATTTGGAAGTAATAGTAGGAAATATTGCTACACCGGAAGCGGCAATTGCACTAGCGGATGCGGGTGCTGATGCGGTCAAAGTGGGTGTAGGCCCAGGATCTATCTGTACTACAAGGATCATTGCCGGTGTTGGTGTTCCTCAATTATCGGCTGTGTATGAATGTGCAGAGGCATTGAAAGGTCGCGGAGTTCCTGTCATAGCAGATGGCGGTATTCGCTATTCTGGTGATTTGGTAAAAGCAATCGCTGCAGGCGGAAGTTCAATAATGATTGGATCTCTTTTGGCAGGAACTGAAGAAGCTCCTGGTGAAATGATTATTTTCCAAGGCAGAAAATTCAAGTCTTACAGAGGCATGGGTTCTTTGGAGGCTATGGAGTCTGGTTCCAAAGATCGTTACTTCCAAGACGCTGAAGAAAATATTAAAAAGCTCGTTCCAGAAGGAATCGTAGGTCGAGTTCCTTTCAAAGGCTTGGTATCTGAAGTTCTATACCAACTTGTAGGGGGACTTCAGGCAGGAATGGGATACTGTGGTACAGCGACTATAGAAGATCTTCAGAACAATGGTAAATTCGTGAAAATTACGTCAGCTGGGGTGAAAGAATCACATCCACACGATGTAAGTGTAACTAGAGAAGCTCCTAACTACAGCCTCAAATCATAAATTAACTCAGGTTTTTAACCTAGTGAGTAAACACCAAAAAAGACCGGGGTTTCCGGTCTTTTTTAGTGCCTCAGAAAATTAATTTTCCAATTTTCTAATCTTCCAATTTTAAAATTTCAGGAATTCACCTCGAAACTCACATCCCATTCCTCCACTACTTTTACTGAATTTTGAAAATCAGGATGCAGAGGATTAATCAATACATTATACTCGCTTGGATAGCTTTTTAAAGGAATTCGACAGGATGGAATTCTAAGAACTGGAGAAATCATCCCTTTTGCCCAAGCAGTACCAAACTCCTGAGTTGATCGAGGATGAGGTCTATTTTTCCAGTCAGTCGGCAACAGCGTAGCATCTAATTCTGGAATTGGAGTCTGAATCTCAAGTACAACCAGCTTCCATTTACTTTGGGTAACTACGGCTCCTTTGATACTTAGCAGCTCTAGAAAGTTAAGGGAAGAAATACTGCTTCCGTAGATTATCGGTGTACCGTATTGATTCCACCTTCCAGCTCCTACACCAAAGCCAAGTGAACTTCTACCTGCAAGATTTTCAATTAGTCGAAAATACTTCATCAGCTACAGAATAGATCCCCAGGACATCGCTTCCATCGCCTCATCCACACGATCGACACCATAAGGACTCTTCATCAGTAGAGATGGCTTTTGATCGCCAAGGGATGTATTTTCAGTATGAAGCCATTGCGAAAGCAACTCCTCCGTACCGAATATCCTGATGCCCTTTGCAATCACCTGATCCATCTCCAAAATACTCTTCGTAAGCATCTTGGTAAGCTTCCTATCTTCTTTGCGCCAGCGAGACAAGGTACTCGGATCCACTTCTAGCATCTCCGAGACATCCTGCTGAGTAAAATCCAGAAAGTCAAAGATCTCTCCTGTATCGTGGAAGGAAACAGCTACATCATAGACTGCTGCTGGCTCGCTCACCATGGATATAGCCTCTTGAAAAAAATAGTAAGAATCATGACCTGTGCTTATAGTCTCAGCTCCCGCCTCTCCAAATGATATTTTCCAAGTGTGTGTCATAGCTATTCAATTAACCCACACTAAGTTACATACATTTATTGCAAATGCAATACTATTATATCGCATTTGCAATATTTTAATTAACTCCTAATCGAGGATCTGTTTGATTTCATAATCTTGCAGGTGGGCATTTAGCCAGCCGGCTTCTAGTGTTGCGCCATATTTTCTATAGAAATTGATTGCGGGCTCATTCCAATCCAATACTTGCCACATCATTCCTGTACAATTTTCCTCCAGGCCTTTCTTCATCACACGATCAAAAAGCAGCTTACCAGCACCATTTCCTCTTTCAGATTGGGTCACAACCAGATCTTCTAAATAAATTCTCCGTCCCTTCCAGGTACTATAGCGATAATAATAGATGGCAAGACCTATAATCTCAGATGTTTCGTCTTTTATACAGAGAAACGTTCCAAAAACAGGATTTTTACCAAATCCATCTTCTTCCATCATCGCAAGCGTATTCGTGACTTGCTCAGGCGCTTTCTCATAAAGTGCCAACTCATTTATCAATTCCAGTACTCGAGGTAGGTCCTCGATTTTTCCTTCTCTTAGCGTATACATGTTCAAAGTTTATAAATCCGTTTAATTTTGGGAAAGGCTAATTTAATCAAATCTGAGAAACAATGTTTTTAGCAATCGATGCAGGAAATTCAAATGTGGTTTTTGCGCTCTATGATGAAGTGAGTAAAAGCTGGAAAAATCACTTTCGGATCGAAACGCAATCTTCCAAATTCGCTGCGCAACTTCACAAAAAAGTACCTATGTATTTTTTGGAGCATGGGATAAGTCCTAGCGACATAAAACGAATAGGATTCAGCTCTGTAGTTCCGGAGATCAATGAGCAGATTCTTCAGTTCTGCGAAAATTACATCGGCACTCAGCCATACCTTATTTCTCCTGCCAGTTTTCCAAACCTCCCTATAAAAAGCCTCCGACCTAATGAAATCGGCACTGATCTGATGTGCAACGTAATGGCGGCCTATTCTAAGTACAGAAAAGCTTTAGTCGTAGTGGATTTTGGAACAGCGCTCACTTTCACTGTGGTTGATGGCAAAGGTGAAATTATAGGAGTCAATATCGTCCCTGGGCTCAAAACTGCACTCAATTCGCTTTTTCAAAACACATCCAAACTACCGGAAGTAGAATTGAAAATGCCTGAATCTGCGCTTGGCAAAGACACCATCCATGCAATCCAAGCAGGTATTTTATATGGGTACACGGGTTTGGTGAAGGGAATGCTGGAAGCAATAGCCCGTGAAACCCAGCAAAATTTTCAGGTAATCGCCACGGGAGGACTTTCTTCAGTTTTAACACCCCTTGCGGAGGTTTTTGAGGAAATCGACAAAAATCTTACACTGGAAGGATTACGATTAATCACTGAAGCTAATTCCTAAAGTAGCTCGCTTCGCAAAATCAAATTGGGATCTGGGCAAATCATCTGATATTCCCCAACTTCTCTCTGTGAGCAAACGCCTGGGAAATCACCAACATTTCCCATCAAATCCCATATTAACTGAAAATGTAAGTGCGGTGGCCAATCACCGTTTTCAGGAAATGGACCCACATGAGCAAGTAATTCACCTGGCTTTACTTCTTGCCCGATTTCAATTCCTGCTAGATCAGACAGAAAAAGATGGCCATAAAGTGAATACAGTTTTTCCCCTTCTAATTCATGCTCCAAAATGATAGTAGCTCCATAATTTCCGAAGCCAGCATTATCCTGAAAGCTGTGAATACTTCCATCTATTGGTACAAATACAGGCGCGCCCGCTTCAGTCCAGATATCTACCCCAAGATGTATGTTTCTGAAATCAGCGTCTGCTGTCGCAAAGACAGTACTTCTCCTGTAAATAGCGCGGTGCTCCAAATACCCACCAATTCCATATTTCCTGCCTGAGTTCTCTATCTGCTGAGTTACATATTCATCAAATGCTGCAGTATTTGACAAGTCCAAACTCTCCAAATCTGAATTTGTAGGACTAAAATCCAACTTGACAGTAGTCTCACTACTTAGCTTTTCCCCCATGACTGGGAAAAAATCAATCTCATTCCAATTCATGCCTGAAGATATATAATCATCTCAAACCGACTAAACTATTTCCCAATTCCCTAAGTCACTTTTCTGCAATTCTCCCTATTTTCAACCCATGAAATCGAGCATGTCGAAAGAGACACATAGAGGAATGATTATTCACAATGCGAGATTCCATCTGACCATTAAAAAACTAAAAATAAGCAGATGAAAACCACTTTCCCTACTCTTACTGACATTCAGGCTGCACACGATCGCATTCAGCCTTTTATTCACCGCACGCCTATTTTGACATCTTCAGCAATCAATGAAATAGCAGGTTCTGAGATATTTTTTAAGTGTGAAAACTTCCAGAAAGTTGGAGCTTTCAAAGCTCGTGGAGCTGCAAATGCAGTGATGAAACTTACCAATACACAAAAGGCAAAAGGAGTAGCAACGCATAGCAGTGGAAACCACGCTGCAGCCTTAGCTAGAGCGGCCTCAGTCGCTGGTATTCCATCTTACATCGTCATGCCATCCAACGCTCCAGAAATCAAAAAGAAAGCGGTAAAAGGCTACGGCGGAGAAATCATAGAATGTGAACCAAACCTAAAGGCAAGAGAAACCGCACTGGAAGAAGTAGTGAAGAAAACAGGAGCGACTTTTATTCCTCCTTACGACTTTATGGATGTGATCGAAGGCCAGGCAACTTGTGCTTTAGAGCTTATTGAAGACCAAGAAGATTTAGATATCATTATTGCTCCAGTGGGCGGCGGAGGATTGCTTGGAGGGACAGCTCTAACAGCTCATTACCTAAATCCAAACATTGAGGTAATTGCAGCAGAACCACAGGGTGCCGATGATGCATTCCAGTCTTTTCACGCAGGCAAAATCATTCCCCAATCCGGTCCAAACACAATCGCGGATGGATTATTGACTTCGCTGGGAGTTTTGAATTTCGAACTGATCAAAGCCTACGTTTCGGATATTCTTTTAGCCACAGATCCGCAAATCATCGAAGCCATGCGTTTGATTTATGAGCGGATGAAAATAGTTATTGAGCCTTCCTGCGCTGTACCCTTAGCAGCTTTGCTTGCAAATCAAGATAGGTTCAGGGGGAGAAAAGTTGGGATTATTCTTTCAGGTGGGAATGTCGATTTGGGGAAATTGCCTTTTTAGAAAGACTATTTTTTCCCCATCGCCTCATAAATGATATCATGGATATCCGTACGGATTCCTTCTTTTAATAATTTCGTATTCGTAGCATCGGGATAAACACGATTGGAAAGAAATACATAAATAAGATCATTTTCAGGATCAGCCCATACACAAGTTCCAGTGAATCCAGTATGTCCAAAAGTTGATTTTGGAGCCAAATCACCCGCTGATCCTCCACTTCCAACCTCAGTGTTTGGCTTATCCCAACCCCAGCCTCTACGGCTTTGACGGGATTGATTTTTGGTAAACTTCTTCACCGTCTCTGGTCGAATCAGATTTACTCCACCGTAACTTCCTTCGTTGAGCATCATTTGCATCATCACCGCTAGGTCATTGGCTTTGCCAAAAAGCCCGGCATGCCCCGCTACTCCACCAAACATGGCTGCTCCAGGATCATGAACATAGCCCTGAACTTGTCTCTTTCTGAAAGTAATATCATTCTCAGTGGGAGCGATATTATCTATCGGCATTTTCATAGCTGGATTGAAAGTCATGGTACTAAGTCCTAAGGGAGCATAAAAATTCTGATCCATGAACGTTTCCAAAGGTTGATTCACTACTCGTTCCACTACTGCCTGCATCAAGTACATCGTAAGATCTGAGTATACGTACGCGTGCTTACTTGCTCCTCTCGGAATTGGAGTAATCTTCGACTCCACTGTCCAGTGCCAGATACTATCACGAAGTGCGTCCATTCCAAACATGTCGTTGGACACTGGTCTTGTAAAGCCAGGTGAAGATGTAGGCTTGTAATAATCCCCTCTCCATTGACCCGCTTCGACTGTGCGAGCATAATACGGGATATAGGCAATAAGTCCAGCTTCGTGCGCCATCACATCACGGAGTACCATTTTTCCTTTATTTGTACCTTTCAGTTCAGGCAAATAATCTTGCAAGGAATTTCCCATATCCAATTCACCTCGACTTTCCAAAAACATAACCGCCTGCGTAGTTGCCAAAACCTTTGTAATAGAAGCTAAATCAAATACAGTTTCAGAATTCATGGCAGGGCTAGACTTGTATTCTAAGCTCCCATAGGACCTTTCGAAGACTACCTTCCCATTTTTCACTACCAACACATTTGCTCCTGGTGTAGCTTGAATTCGTATTGCTTTTTCTGCTACCGCATCTATTTTGTCCAAGATTTTCCCGTCCAGACCAACACTTTCTGGAGTACCGTAAGAAAGCCTATTGATAGACTTCATATATCCACCTACGCCATGTGAAAACTCACCATTTACAGTCACAGGCAATATTCCTTTTGCATCTCTAGCTCCAAAAAGTATCTGTGGTGCCATTTCCTGAGTCACAGGATTATTCTCATAAGCAAAAACCACATTTCCGATTCCTTCTAATTCCTGTGCGGCATATGCATTCCCAAAAAGTACTGTCACTACTTTTTGACGCTTTGCCAAGTCTTTGATGAATTGCACATCACTAGGAGATACACCAAATTTCCTTTTTGGACTATTCGTCACTCCCATCAAACCTACTACCACCACATCGAAGTCTTCCAGCTGCTTCATGGTATTGTAGTGAGTCGTTTCATTTGCGGCTTTTTCAATACTGAAATGCTCAAACTTCGTGTATTTGCTCAGATACTTTTGGAAATCCTTTCCTTCATCACCTATACTCAGACTAGCAAAATTCGTTAAGTCCAGATTTTTGAAAGGCAGAAGATTTCCCTTATTTACAGCCACTGTTATAGCATCTGCATAGAGGTCCTCAATGATAGCCTCAGTCTCTGGCATATCCAGCCTTTCAACTAATTTGTATGTATTGATTGGTCTATACTCGTTCAATCCAGACCAGTATTTAGCACGCAAAATCTTCTTTACTCTGCGATCAATTTCCTTTTCAGATATTCTACCATCCGCAACTGCTTCCTTAATTAGTATCTTAGCTTTTGCCACATCCTGAGAATAGAGCAACACATCATTTCCCGCTAGCAATGCTTTCAAATCAACTTCTCCGGGAGAATTTGCTATCGCCACCCCTCTCATATTGAGGGCGTCGGTAAAAACCAAACCCTGAAAATTCATCCGATTTTGCAGTAAATCTGTCACAACTTTTTTGGAAAGACTTGTAGGGATATTTCCTGCATCATCCAAGCTGGGCACATTCAAATGTGCGACCATCACAGACATCAAGTCTTCTTTGAATAGCTCTTGATAAGGGTATAAATCCACATCCCAAATCCGCTGCTCAAGATTCTTAATCACTGGCAAAGAATAATGGCTATCAGCCTCTGTGTCTCCATGGCCTGGAAAATGCTTCGCATTAGCAATCACTCCATTGTCCTGCAGGCCTTTCATATAAGAAATAGCATGCGTGGTGACAACTTCTCTATCACCTCCAAAAGCTCTATATCCAATCACCGGGTTGTCAGGATTGGAATTCACATCCACTACCGGGGCAAAATTGATGTGCATACCTAGCACCTTAAACTGTCGTGCCATTTCCTTTCCCATGGCATACACCAAATCAGGATTTTGCACAGCTCCCAAAGTCATGGCCTTTGGGAAATCAGGAACTGAATCCAGTCGCATACTGATTCCCCATTCTGCATCCATAGCTATAAAAAGTGGGGTTTTGGACTGAGCTTGGTAGAGATTAGTCAGGCGCGCTTGTCTATCTGGTCCACCTTGGAAAAAAATCAAGCCTCCAAGATTCTCTGTTTTTATAAGATTACTGATTTCATCTACGTGTTTTTGATCCTTGTTAGAGTAAGCGGCGACCATGAAAAGCTGCCCCAAACGCTCATCAAAAGTCAGACTATTAAATACAGAATCCACCCAATTCAACTGAGCTATTGAGTCAGGCGTAGAAAGAGGATCAACTATTTTTAATGATTCATCGATTTTCCCGGAGGAAAAAGTAAGAGCTATAATACCAACTGCGAAAACTCTCCAAAGCTTACTGCTCATGCTTGAGTAAATTTTTAATCCTTAACTTTTAAAATAAATTTGTACGGGCGACCGATTCAGAAAGCGAATTTGGCTTTTCTCATCGCTTACCATATCTCAAGTTTACATCCTGTACATTGATGCATTTGCTTGATAAATGAAGTTACTAAAGATAAGGTAACATCGAACCGTAAATAGGGTTAAAAAGGTCATAAATTTGATATCTGGTGTACTGTACTGGAACTTATTCCCCCTTTGTGCTTTTACTTAACGTGAGACTAGAATTAAAATTTAAAATGTTATGAAATTTCCTTCTGTATTTCGAACTGCCGCGCCGATGAGATTTGATATCAAACCTAGATATTACGATCCAGTGAGGGAGGAAATCGAACAAAGAACCTCCCAAATAAAGAAAGAATTGGCAGCTCAGGGACTTTTGGAAAAAAGTGATGGGACTTCACATGATATTGGAACATATGGCGCAGGTATTCGTGGCTCTTTTGGGCAGCATAAAGGAATAAAGGAGCGAGATGGGGTTAATATGTTTGCCTCTACAGCGATGATCCGGACTTTTATTTTCCTGCTGCTTCTTGGTTCAATTTTCGGCTATATATATCTCGGCCCAGTAATATTTGAATATATGGCTTACGCAGTAGCTCTGGGAGCAGCTATCTATTTTTTCTTCAGGCTAAAACCCAAGAAGAAAAATGAGTGATATTATCCAACTCCTTCCCGATGCGATAGCCAATCAAATCGCAGCAGGAGAAGTAGTTCAAAGACCAGCTTCTGCACTTAAGGAACTCCTTGAAAATGCGGTGGACGCTGGCGCTACCCAAGTACAGGTAGTGGTAAAAGAATCCGGAAAACAGCTTATCCAAGTAATAGACAACGGTAAAGGCATGTCTGGAACCGATGCTCGTATGAGTTTTGAGCGTCATGCTACATCTAAAATCCGAAGTTCTTCGGATCTTTTTTCTATCAGAACATTCGGATTTCGCGGGGAAGCTTTGGCCTCTATTGCTGCGGTAGCTCAGGTAGAACTGAAAACACGCCAAGCAGAATCTGAACTTGGAACTTTGATACAAATCGAAGGCTCTGAAGTGAAAAAACAAGAGCCATTTGCAGGGAATGTAGGAACCTCCGTTTCTATGAAAAACCTGTTTTTCAATGTACCCGCCCGAAGGAATTTCCTAAAGTCCAACCCAGTAGAAATGCGCCACATCGTAGATGAATTTCAGCGGGTAGCACTTTCGTATTCTGAAATCGGATTTTCCCTGTTTCAACAAGACCTGGAAGTTTACAGCCTCACACCTGGCAAACTAAGTCATAGAATTGTAGGCCTTTTTGGCAAAAACTACCAAGGTCAACTCGTACCATGCGAGGAACTGACTCCACATGTAAATGTGAAAGGCTACATAGGAAAACCTGAAAATGCCAAGAAAACCCGTGGGGAGCAGTTCTTCTTTGTGAACAATCGCTTCATCAAAAGCAGCTACTTGAATCACGCGGTAAGCTCAGCTTTCGAAGGATTGCTACAACCGGATCAGCATCCATTTTATGTGCTTTTCCTAGAAATCGATCCCTCGCATATCGATATCAATGTCCATCCGACCAAGACTGAAATCAAGTTTGACGACGAGCGGACTATCTATGCAGTCATTCGATCTGCTGTTAAACAATCGCTGGGAGCACATCATGTCGTTCCGTCCTTGGACTTCAGTCTCGATGTGAATTTCAACGAAAAATGGGATAAGGATCCTGAGAAAAAAGCTCAAGTGGATCGAGAATACAGCTACAAATCATTCAATACCCCAGAATTCAAGCAAGCCAGCACTTCTGGCTGGGAAAAATTATTTGAAGGAACCCAACAACCAATAAGAGACATCAACCGATCTACCCCCTCCGAAGAAACAGAGGTTTTAACTTTTGAAAGTAGGGCCAAGCCAGACGAAGCCACTGAATTTATTCCTAGACCCATTGAGACAGAGTCTACTGGAGCTACATTTCAGGTAGAACTGAGCTATGTGATCGCGCAGATGTCCACCGGATTTCTTATCATAGATCAGCAGACAGCACATGAGCGTATATTGTATGAGCGCTATTTGCGCCAGCTGAAACTCGCTCAAGGCACTTCTCAGCAATGTCTTTTTCCGCCTACCATCAATCTCGGCCCATCTGACTACGCATTGGTGATGGATATCATGCCAGAATTGCACAGCTTGGGCTTTATGGTTTCTGAGTTTGGCAAAGACACGGTGCTTATTCAAGGTGTTCCGGCTGATATACCAGTTAAAAATGAAAAGGAGCTTTTTGAAGGGCTTCTGGAGCAATACAAACATTTCAAAAGTGAGCTATCGCTCGACACAAGAGAAAATCTAGCGCGCTCTTTGGCGCGAAAATCGTCCTTGAAAAAAGGACAAAAACTAAATTCACAAGAAATGGAAACCCTGGTTGGGCAGCTTTTTGCCTGTCAAAATCCAAATTATGGATTGGGAGGGAACAAAACGTTCGTGAAATTAGATTTAAGCAGTATTCATTCTTTCTTCGGCAAATAGCATGTTTAGAAATATTACACCGGTAGTTAAAAACCTACTTCTTATCAATGTGGGACTGCTTATCGTCTCGCAGTTTATCTTTCCTCAATTGAATCAGTGGTTTGCGCTTTATTACATTCACAGCCCATATTTCAAGCCATTTCAGTTTCTGACCTACATGTTTATGCATGCGGATTTCTGGCATTTGTTCGGCAATATGTTCGGACTTATGATCTTTGGTCCTTTACTAGAGCAGTTTTTGGGGCCAAAGAAATTGTTGATTCTTTGGATGGTTTGTGGAGTAGGATCAGGTGTTCTTTACTCAGGATATACTGCCTATCGAATGAACAATTTGGAGGAAAAAGTGGCGATGTTCCAAAACAATCCAGACCCTGAATCCTTTAACAAGTTGGTCTTGGAAAACCGTGGTTTTTTCCAAAGCTCCGTGTTTGACTTTGTGGATGCGTATAGCCGAAATCCTGATGATCCAAATAAAATCAGCCAGGCGAAGCAAACACTTGATGCTATTTTGGACATTCAAGGCAATGTACCAATGGTAGGTGCCTCAGGAGCTCTATTCGGGGTTTTGATCGCATTTGCGATGCTTTTCCCCAACACGCAGCTATTTCTATTATTCCCGCCGATACCGATCAAGGCAAAATATATGGTGCTTTTCTACAGTCTTTATACCATATATAACGTATTTGTGAATAATCCTCTGGATAACGTAGCACACTTTGCCCACCTCAGCGGATTGGTGATTGGCGGAGTTTTAGTTTACTTCTGGAAAAAAGACAGAAACAGTTTTTATTAATTATGTACGGTAACTTTTGGGATAATCTTCGGAACGCTTTTAAGCACAGCGACAACAGTCTTTATAAGCTGCTTGCGATCAACATTTTGGTGTTTTTCGTTGTGCTTGTATTTCGTGTGTTTATGACCATCGGGGGCTTGGGTAACTTGTATACCACAGTTCTATCCTACCTGATGATGCCAGCTTCTTTTTCTAGGCTAGCGACCCAGCCGTGGAGCATCTTTACTTACATGTTTTTGCACGAGGGGATTCTACACATCCTCTTCAACATGCTTTTCTTATTTTGGTTTGGTCAGCTGATTCATCAGTTTTTAGGAAGTAGAAAACTTGCCAACCTCTATATTCTGGGCGGTCTAGCAGGAGCATTATTCTATGTATTGATCTATAATCTCTCTCCCTATTTCAATTCCAATTTGGACTCTTCCCTAATGCTGGGAGCTAGTGCGGGAATCTTCGCTATTGTAGTGGGAGCAGCTACCCTTTCGCCTAATACAACCTTCTTTCTAATTCTTCTTGGTCCTGTAAAGATCAAATATATCGCGATTTTCTATGTGATTTTATCCTTTGCCAATTCCGCAGGAGCAAATGCGGGTGGAGAACTAGCTCACCTTGGAGGCGCACTTCTTGGCTACTTATATATTATTCAGCTGCGCAAAGGAAACGATTGGGGCGTACCGGTTCAGAAAGTCGGTATCTTCTTCGAGGATCTATTCTCTGGTCGAAAAAGCAATGTAAAAGTTTCCTATCGCAAAGCTAAAACCTCCAATAGTGGAGGCTTCTCATCCTTCACAAAGGATAAAAAATCTAGTCCTACATCCATTAGTTCTGACGATGCAACACAAGAGGAAATAGATAAGATCTTGGACAAAATCGCTGATCGTGGCTACGAAGCGCTGAACAAAGAAGAGAAGCGGAAGTTGTTTGAGTTTTCGAAGAAGTAAAAAAAGTATCAAGTAGTTAGACATAAGATATTAGACAACAGCAACGCTCTCTTGACTCTAATTTCTTGCGTCTCTAGTCTTACGTCTTGATACTTGCTACTAAAAATTACAACGGAATCGCAAACCCAACTCTAAAGCCAACTTCTCTTGGTAAAGGACTTTGGAAGCGGAATTCAGTACTTAATCCGATCGCATCGGTCAATCGAATATAAGCGCCCACTCCTACATTTGCTCCCTTTTGATTTCTCGTAGTACCTGCTCCATCAGGCTGGGTATTTACCCATGTTTGGCTATAACCTGCCATGAAATACATCTGAGAAGGCCCATCTGATATATAATATCGTAAGTCAGCACTGAAATTACTTTCCTTACCTACCTGCGGAAAAACAAAGGTATAACTAGGCATCAAGGCAAATTTGTCTACAAAGAAGTATTCAATTCCTGCCCCCACTCCAAAGTTATGGTAATTCAATCCATACGTCCCAAATCCATGGAAACGGGCATTTCCCTGTTCTTGGGTTTGTGCCAACCCGACAAAAGAGAGCATAAATGTGGCGCAAAAAATCAGTAAAGCCTTTTTCATAAAATAGGATTGTTAAAATTCGACAAGAAATTAGTTGGCTTTAGCATAGAAAGCAAATCTTATCCAACGTTGAGCTCCGCTACCTCATTCTTATTGGCCAACTGACCACAAGCAGCATCAATGTCCTGACCACGGGATCTTCTCACTTTGGCGATGATTCCCTGAGATTCCAAAATGCGGACGTACATATCAACCGATTCTTGGCTAGCCTGACGGAATTCTCCTTCATCGATAGGGTTGTACTGGATCAGATTGACTTTGGATGGGATAAGCTTACAGAATTTTGCCAAGGCTCGGGCATGTCGCTCATCGTCGTTGATTCCATCCCAGATCACATATTCATAGGTGACTTTGCGTTTGGTTTTTTCATACCAATACTTCAATGATTCTCCCAATTCCTCTACAGGATTGGTGTCATTGATAGGCATCAGCATAGATCTGGTTTCGTTGATTGCAGAGTGAAGCGAAACGGCTAAATTGAAGCGAACTTCATCATCAGCGAGCTTACGGATCATTTTGGTCACACCCACAGTAGAAACAGTAATTCTTCGCGGAGCCATTCCCAGTCCTTCTGGAGAGGTGATTTTATCTATCGCTTCCAGCACATTCGCATAGTTTAGCAGAGGCTCTCCCATTCCCATAAAAACAATATTGGTCAGGGGACGCTGGAAATATTCTTCCGCCTCATCTTTGATAGCCACCACCTGATCATAGATCTCATCAGGATTCAGGTTTCGCATGCGCTTCAATTTTCCTGTCGCACAAAAGTTACAGCTCAAACTGCATCCAACCTGAGAAGAAACACAGGCCGTAATTCGCTTAGTCGTAGGAATCAAAACTGACTCCACAATCATAGTATCGTAGAGTTTTACTGCATTCTTGATCGTTCCATCATTCGAATGCTGCATCAGATCAACCTGAATATGGTTGATTTCAAAATGCGTTTTAAGCATCTCTCTCGTGCTCAATGAGATATTACTCATCTCATCAAAATTCTTCAGAGACTTATTCCACAGCCATTCATATACCTGCTTGGCACGGAATTTCTTATCTCCCTGCGCCAAAAAGAATTCTTCTAACTGCGCCAGAGATAGCTTACGGATGTCTTTTTTCTGAATTGCTTCCATAGACGCAAAGGTAAGACTTTTCAGAGTATCAAGTAGCTAGTGAAAAGTATCAAAAAAGTAGGTGCGATATTATTTCCACTTAAAGCTTTTCTGGTCTATTGCTCGCATGGTACATAGTATTCCATCCAAGTGATCATATTCATGCTGTATCAATTCAGAAATAGCTCCCGAAACATTCCATTCCTGCTCTTTCCATTTTTCATCTCTATAAACTAGGGTTAAGGATTGATGTCTTTTTACGTTGACTAACAGATTCGGAAAACTCATGCAATCATCCCACAACTCAAACTTCTCGTCACTGAGATTTTTAAGCTCCGGATTGAGAATCACATAGGGTTTATCCAAGTTTAGGTAAAACATCCGCTTCATAATCCCTAGCTGTGGAGCAGCGATTCCTCTCCCAAAACCATAAACGCTTCGAATATCGGCCATGGCCTCATGTAATTCCTGAACCCAACCCGATACTTGATCCAGTTCGGATTCCAAGACTGGCTCACATACTTCGTAAAGCCTAGGATCGCCGAGTTTGAGGATGTCGTGAATGGTTTTCATGATTTGAAAATAGCCTTTCTATTGAAACTTAGGAAGTCATACCTATACTCACTTTGCTTTTCCCTACTTTTGCGGCATGAATTACCTTTCGGTTGAAAACCTCAGTAAAGCTTTCGGTGAGCGCAAGCTTTTTTCCAATATCTCTTTTGGCATTTCTCAGGGTCAGAAAATTGCCCTAGTAGGCATTAATGGCGCTGGTAAATCCACGCTGATGAAAATCATCATGGGCTTGGAGATTCCTGACACGGGTCAAGTTGGAACCAACCAGCAGGTGAAAGTGGCATATGTGCATCAAAACCCAGTTTTTGAAGGCACGATGAGCATTTACCAAACCATCTTTGACCAAAGTAATTCCGAAATTCTGAAAGTGATCGAGGATTATCACAAGGCCATGCTGGAAGCAGAACGTGGCATTGATAATTCGGATAAGATGTCGGTATTATTTGAGAAAATGGATGCCTTCCAAGCTTGGGATTTTGAATACCAAGTGAAAGAGGTACTAGGCAAATTGGGTCTTCATGACACCGATCTTCCTGTAGGAACACTTTCCGGTGGACAACGCAAGCGAGTTGCTTTGGCAAAAGCTATTCTTGAGAAACCTGATTTGTTGCTTCTAGATGAGCCTACCAACCACCTTGATCTGGAAACCATCGAATGGCTGGAAGACTACTTGGCAAAAGCCAACCTTGCCCTTTTCATGGTAACTCACGATAGGTACTTCCTAGAAAAAGTAACCAATGAGATCCTAGAACTCGATCAGGGCAAAGTCCATCGCTACTTAGGAAACTATGGCTACTTTCTTGACAAGAAAGAAGAGCGGATGGAGATCGAGGACATAGAACTCGAAAAAGCAAAAAGCCTCTACAAAAAGGAACTGGATTGGATTCGTCGTCAGCCTAAGGCTAGAAGCACCAAAGCAAAATACCGTGTGGATGCTTTCGAAGACACCAAAGAAAAAGCTTCCCAGAAGCGCGAAGAACGCGATATTCAGTTGACCGTGACGACTCAGCGACTTGGAAACAAGATCATTGAAATCGAAAAAATGCACAAAGCATTTGGCGACAAAACCATCGTCAATGACTTCTCTTATACATTCAAGAAGAAAGATAGAGTCGGAATCATAGGCCCAAATGGTGCTGGGAAAACCACTTTCCTTAATATGATCACCGGACAAATGGCTCCTGACTCGGGAACAGTTTCCATCGGTCAGACTACTGCTTTTGGTTATTACAAACAGGAAGAAAGTAGTTTTGACGAGGAAAAGCGCCTGTTAGATATCGTAAAGGAAGTTGCTGAAGTAGTTACCATCGCTGGTGGAGCTACGATTACAGTTTCTCAATTTTTGACGCAGTTTGGATTTCCTCCCAAGCAACAGCATACGCCAGTCGCTAAACTGAGTGGTGGCGAGCGAAGAAGACTTCAGCTGTTGATGGTTTTGATTAAGAATCCTAACTTCCTGATTCTCGATGAGCCTACCAATGATCTGGATTTGATGACGCTGAATACGCTGGAGGAGTTTTTGGATACCTTCCCAGGCTGTTTAATCATCGTTTCTCATGATAGATATTTCATGGATCGTCTGGTGGAGCATTTGTTTGTTTTCGAAGGAGAAGGAGAGATTTCTGATTTTCCTGGGAATTACTCTGAGTTCCGAGAAGTTCAGAAAGACGAACTTCAATCAGGTGTCAAAAAAGTGGAAAAGAAAAGCCAAGAACCAGCTGCTAAGGCAGAGCCTGTAGCCATTCCTACCCCGACCAAAACTAAGGCTAGCTACAAGCAGAAGCAGGAATTCAAAACTGTGAATGAAACAATAGCGAAGCTAGAAAAGGAGAAATCTGAACTTACCGAGAAAATCAGCGGCGGAAATTCTGATCACGAAGAACTGATGAAAATTTCCTCACGCATGCTAGCTATCGATGCTGAGTTAGAAGAATTAGAACTGACTTGGTTGGAATTGAGTGAGTTGGATGGGATAGAATAATTAAGAAAAGATCACAAATGGTTCAAGTCTCATGTCCTGCCCGAATACAAGGCGGGCTTGGACCTACTACATTGAAGTCTCCAGACTTCTTTTACTTAAAAAATATGGGCAGTCTGAAGACTGCATTTCAAAAGGCACAAGTCATGAGACTCATATCTTTGGAATGAATCAAAAAAACAGAATAATGGTGTAGCCAGACTTCGAGACTAAGTACGGCAATGTCGATACTGTGCGCAAGGAATCACACCTTTATTCTTTCCTCTTCAAATCTGA
>NZ_VORW01000012.1 GCF_007997215.1 Algoriphagus aquimarinus
AGTGCCGATCAAGTCGGCACTACACAAGGTAAACATCCAAGTGAACAGTCACTGCATGCTTCCTCTCCGGTATCGTAAAGGTAAAAAAAATCTAAAACTTCTAGTTTTTAAAGATAGTACCTTGCGCCAAACTGATAATTATCAATATCAAAAAAACCTTCGAGGAGAGCCTTCAAATTGCCTTCTTAAGCATTTGATGGCTAACACCTCAAAGGTTAAGCAAACCGCTTCAACGCCAGCTCAGCCACTGTTCCTCCAATGGCTAGCGAGCTGGTAGCGGCAGGAGAAGGGGCATTAAGCACGTTGATAGCATGTGCAGATTCTCTAATAGAAAAATCATCCAACAATCCACCCGTTCTATCGCAAGCTTGTGCTCGCACACCAGCTCCGCCCTCAGTAAGGTCAGATTCCTGTATTTCTGGAATCAATTCTTGCAGCGCTTTAGTGAATGCGGCTTTTGAAAAAGATCTATACATCTCACCAAAACCCGTTTGCCAGTATTTGGCAGCTACTTTCTGGAAACCTGGCCAAGCTAAAGACTCAGCAAGTTCTTTCAGATTGATTTGTGATTTTTTATAACCTTCTCTTCGGAAAGCTAAAACTGCATTTGGTCCAGCTTCCACACCACCTTTCATCATTCGGGTGAAGTGTACGCCTAGGAAAGGGAAATTAGGATCCGGAACAGGGTAAATCAAGTTCTTAACCAGAAATTCCCTATCCTTTTTCAGCTTGAAATATTCACCTCGAAAAGGAATGATTTTCACATCAATTGGATCCTTTTCACTCATCTGAGCTACCTTATCCGAATAAAGTCCAGCGCAGTTAATTACCAATTTACTTTGGAAGGTTAGCTTGGAAGTTTCAATGTAGTTAACTCCCTCTTGTTGCTTAATTTCTAATACTTTATGATTAAGAAAAATCTCTCCACCCTGTTGAATTATTTTTCGCCCATAGGCCAAAGCAACTTTGAAATAATCTACAATTCCAGTCTGAGGAACATGCAATGCAGCTACCCCGGCACAATGAGGTTCGAATTCTTTCAGCTCTTCTAATGTGATGTATTTCGTTCCTTCTAAACCATTTTGAAGGCCTCTCTCATACAAGTTGTGCAATAAGGGTTTTTGGGCTTCTCTAGTGGCAACTACCACTTTTCCTGTGATCTCGAAAGGAATTTTTTCTTCCTCGCAAAACTGAATCAATTCATGGTATCCACTTATACAATTGGTAGCTTTTAGTGAACCTGGCTTATAGTATAGCCCGGAGTGAATCACACCACTATTATTACCTGTTTGGTGTTTAGCAAGTTGATCTTCCTTCTCCAAAATAGCTATTTTAAGGTCTGGACGTGCTTTTTGAATTTTAAGAGCAGTAGCCAATCCCACAATTCCACCACCAATTATTGCTATATCGTATATCATGTTTCTCGGTTTGTAGCTTCAAATATACAAGCCGATTTTTCAAAATCCCTGACTGTGTGTTAGCAGTTTTTTTACTCATTTAGTATTTTTTAATTCAAATCATGCCGATATCAACTTGGATTGAAATAATTTTGCAACTCCTTAATCACCCAGGATTTGACATTTAATGATTAGAAGATACTTTTTCCTCTTATTTCTTCTGGCTAGTACCCAGTCCTTTGCGCAGTATGTGATCAAAGGGAAAATTACTGATTCAGAGACTGGTGATCCTATTCCATTCGCTTCGGTGATACTTAAAGGAACCACCATTGGCGTCAATTCTGATTTTGAAGGGAATTATAACTTGGAAGCCAAAAAGCTTTCAGATAGCATAACAGTAAGCTATCTCGGTTACATTTCGGCGAGTAAAGCTTTACAAAATCAGCCAGAGCAAACTGTAAACTTTCAACTCAAGCCATCAGATTTTGAGATGGAAGCTTTTGTTTTTGAAGCAGGAGAAAACCCGGCGTTTGAAATTATACGCCAAGCCGTAGAACGAAAAGAGTACTTTGATAAAAGGAATTTAAGTTCTTATGAGTCAAAGAACTATACCAAGATTGAAATTGATGTAGATCATGTTTCTGATGATTTCTCGCATCGAAGATCTGTGCAGAAAATAACTGCTATACTGGATTCGATCAAGCAACTGACCAATGATGAGGGTCAGAAGATTTTGCCTGTATTTTTCTCTGAAACCTTATCTAAATTCTATTTTAGAAATAACCCGGTGCTTCGTAAGGAAGTAGTGGAGAAATCCAGAATTACTGGGGTAGGGATTACAGATGGATCTACTACATCACAGATCACGGGTTCGGCATTTCAGGAATACAATTTCTATAAAAACTGGTTGACAATAGTTGAGAAAGACTTCGTGTCGCCGATAGCAGATGGCTGGAAAGCCTATTACGATTACGATTTACTTGACTCTGTGCTTGTAGGTGCGGACTCGTGTTATATGCTGCAAGTGTATCCGCGGAGAGAGCAGGATCTGGCCTTTACAGGGACTATCTGGATCAATAAGGAGACTTATGCACTGAAGCAGGTGGATTTGGCTATTCCTAAGGAGGCGAATTTGAATTTTATTGAACGTATCAAAATTCAGCAGGAACTTGTTCCCACTGAGGCAGGACCACTTATTCCTTCAAAATCACGTGTACAAATCAAAATAGGCCAAATCACGCCAAAGACGGCTGGTTTGCTTGCTAAATTTTATACCTCGGCTGATAGCATTCGCACTGGTGAGCCCAAACCAACTTCTTTCTTTAATCAAGCTGTTACGCTGGAGCTCGATTATGCTTCAGGAGATGATGAATTTTGGAAAATAAACAGACAAGATCCACTGAGTGATGAGGAGCTTGCTGTATTGCAGATGGTGGATACACTAAAAAGGATTCCTATTGTTCGCTTCTTTTCCGAGGGTTTAAAATTCTTTGGAACAGGCTACCTCAATGTTGGTAAGTTTGAAATTGGACCATGGCCAGGCTTTTTTAATTACAATGATATTGAGGGAATTCGCCTGGGAATGGGAGCTCGTACTTCGGTGAAATTCAGTAATAAATGGGAGCTGGAAGGCTACGGAGCCTATGGTTTTCAAGACGAGGAATTCAAGTATACTGCCAAGGTTAAACGGATTTTAGATAGATTCCATTGGACCACACTTTCCTTATCTACGCAAAAGGAAATTGATCAGGTAGGATTGGAGATAGCAAGCCTCCAAGGGAATTCTGTATTTCTGGCAGCAAGTAGATTTGGTACGCTACGTCGTCCATTTCTGAATACTAATTACAATTTCCAGTTTCAGCGGGAGTTTTTCAAAGGATTCTTATTCACTTCCAATCTGCATGTACGGCAGTTTGATCCACTTTTCGACTTTTATTTTCTGGAAAAAGACACGAGAGAATACGAGTCTAATTTTGAAACCACCGAAGTTCAGGCTGCTTTACGATACGGTAAAGACGAAATTATTATAATCAATGACAATGCGCGTACTTCTTTTGGCCCTTCCAAATGGCCGATAGTACAGCTTTCTTATGCCAAGGGTATAAAATGGCTAGGTGGCGATATCGCTTATTCCAAACTTGATTTCTATCTATATCAAAGATTAAATGTAGGGATGCTTGGTGTGTCCAGGTATGAGTTATTTGCGGGAAAAGTATTTGGCGAAGTGCCCTATCCCATATTGAACAATCACCTTGGTAACGAAACACTTTTTTATACTTCGGCAGCTTTTAATACCATGAATTTCAACGAATTCGCTTCAGATCAATATGCGAGTTTACGATATAGACACTATTTTGAGGGCTTCCTTTTGAATAGAATCCCTGTGATCAAAAAGCTCAAATGGCGAGCTGTGGCTAATGCCAATATTCTTTATGGGTCGGTGAGTGATAAAAACATTACAAATACACCAAACGTTGATCCTCTGGGAAATCCTTTAGTGACCTTTGGAAGGCTGGATCCATCAAAACCCTATGTGGAATTAGGCTATGGCGTAGAAAACATTTTCAAATTCTTCAGAATAGACTTTTTCCATAGAATCACTTATCTGGATAATCCTGGTGCCAAGCCATTTGCTGTTAAAATATCAGGACAGTTGATTCTTTAGTTATTGGATTATATTCACTATTTTGGGTAGATGAAAAATGGTAGCACTTTTTTAAAACTCGCGTTTACTGTCACTTTAGCTCTGGCTTTATTGATCTCATTTGATAGTTTCGCCCAAACCGAACCTGAGACATTAACAGCAAAAAATGCTGTTTATTTGGAGTTTGGGGGAAGTTCTGGAAGATACGCTATCAACTACAGCAAGATTTTCCATCAAAAAGGGAAACTAAAGCTGAATGCGAGTGCCGGCTTTTCCATGTGGCGTAATCAAATAAATGATTTCAAGACGATTTGGCTTCCCGTTATTCCTTTGGAGGTAACAGCCTTTTACGGCAGATCAAACCATCATCTGGAAATGGGTTTTGGGTTTACCTCCCTCTTAGACAGAACTTTAGATTTTGATTCAGAAACATTAGAATTAGAAGATAAAGTGGTTTTGGACGCCTACATTCCTCTTAGAGTTGGATACAGATACCAAAAACCAGAAGGCGGATTTTTTTTCCGAGTGGGATATACTCCAATTATCATTCTTCCAACTGGCGGAAGAGAAGGATGGATCTTTGAGCCAAGATTTGCAGGAGTAAGTTTTGGAAAGAGTTTTTAGAATTATGCAGCATTTTTAAGTGAACTCACTTTATGGTAAAATATTTAAGAGGTCATCTAGTATCCCATTTGGGGAAAAGATAAAATTTGCGACATTTAGATATAAACCGTATTAGACATGGCTACAGTTGATAACTTAAGAAATGGATTGATCGATAAAATACTTTCAATCAAAAACAGAGATTTTTTAGAAGCTCTTGATAAATTAATTTCCTCAAGCATATCCGAATTCGATAAGCTGGAATTGACAGATGAACAAAAAATGATGTTGGAAATGAGTGAGGAGGATATAAAAAATGGCAAATTGATTTCCCAAGAAGCGATGGATAAAAGAAATCTTGAATGGCTAAACGCGAGGTAATTTGGACTAAAACGGCAGACCTCCAATTTGTCGGTGTTTTAGAATATTGGGTAATTAGAAATAAGTCCCCTAACTATTCAAAGAAGCTTGTAAAGCTAGTTAGCAGAAAAACCAATCAAATTTCTAAGAAGCCCTTTATCTACAAATCGACAGATTTCAAAAGTATCAGAGTCGCTTCAATGGGCAATTTCAGTATTTATTACAAAGTCACTGATGAACAAATTATAATTGTAGCATTTTGGGATAACAGACAAGACCCTCAAAAACTTTTTAAAGCCCTTCTGAGCGTGCAATAACTTTGCGCAAGTAGCATTTGCCGCCAAAGACTCCGAAAATCCAGTTTTGATTGTCTATACAGTGAAAAAATAAGGTGTTTTTATCCAGCAGCAAGTGGGTGTTTCTGCAATTCGGATCAGTAAAAGACAAAAAAGCGACTTATTGTAAGTTAAACACTAGCATTGAGGCTACTCCGGTCACCCGTCATCGGTCTTCCAGCCAAAGCAAGCAAAGAAAATACGGTTACAGACATGATTAGAGATAATTAAAAAATATCCACTCATTTCCATATTCCCTTCCCATATATTTTTTGGTTGCATTCGTGTTTTGCATATTTGCACCTTAATATTTATGCCTTCTTGTATGGGCAGAACTAATTTTACACATGTCACAACTTATTAACATTACCCTTCCAGATGGCACTGTGAAGGAGTACGAAAAAGGAACCACCGGACTACAGATTGCTGCAAGTATCAGCGAGGGTTTAGCGAGAAACGTTCTAGCCGCAAAAGTAAATGGACAGGTTTGGGATGCTACCCGAGCAATCAACTCAGATTCAACCATCCAATTGTTGACTTGGAATGACGGAGAAGGCAAAAACACGTTTTGGCACTCCTCAGCTCACTTGCTTGCAGAAGCATTGGAAGTACTTCATCCAGGGATCAAATTCGGTATCGGTCCTCCGATCGAAACTGGTTTCTATTACGATGTAGATTTCGGTGATAAGACGCTGGATGGTTCTGAGCTCGAGGAGATCGAGAAGAAAATGATCGAATTGGCTCGTGAGAAAAATGAGTACATCCGTTCTGATGTTTCCAAGAAAGATGCTATTGCTTATTTCGAGGATAAAGGAGACGAGTATAAGCTCGACCTTTTAGAAGGACTTGAAGATGGAACCATTACTTTCTATCAGCAAGGAAACTTCGTAGATCTTTGCCGTGGACCACATATCCCAAATACCGGTTTTGTAAAGGCTGTAAAGCTGACCAACATCGCTGGTGCATACTGGAGAGGAGACGAGAAGCGCAAAATGCTTACTCGTATTTACGGTGTTACTTTCCCTAAAGCGAAAGAGCTATCTGAATATTTAACATTACTTGAAGAAGCTAAGAAACGCGATCATAGAAAACTAGGGCGTGAATTAGAATTATTCATGTTTTCTGAAAAAGTAGGAGCTGGTCTTCCGCTATGGCTTCCTAAGGGAACTCTTTTGCGTGAGCGATTAGTGAATTTCATGAAAAAAGCGCAGGATAAATCTGGTTATCAGCAAGTAACTACGCCCCATATTGGACACAAGGCTCTTTATGAGACTTCTGGTCATTACGAGAAATATGGCAAGGATTCATTTCAGCCAATAACTACTCCGCATGAAGGCGAGGAGTTTTTGCTGAAGCCAATGAACTGCCCACATCACTGTGAGATTTATAAGAATAAGCCACACTCTTATAAGGAGTTGCCGATTCGCTATGCGGAATTTGGTACGGTATATCGCTATGAGCAAAGTGGAGAATTGCACGGATTGACGCGTGTTCGAGGATTTACTCAGGATGACGCACATATCTTCTGTCGCCCAGATCAGGTGAAGGAAGAGTTTATCAAAGTAATTGATTTGGTTTTGTATGTATTTAAGGCATTAGGCTTTGATGATTACACTGCTCAGATTTCTTTGAGAGATCCAGAAAATCCATCCAAATATATCGGTGGTGATGAAAACTGGAACAAGGCAGAATCTGCGATTATCGAAGCAGCAGCTGAGAAAGGGTTGAATACGGTCACTGAACTTGGCGAAGCGGCATTCTACGGCCCTAAGCTGGACTTCATGGTCAAAGATGCTTTGGGAAGAAAATGGCAGTTGGGAACTATCCAGGTAGATTATAACTTACCAGAACGATTCGAGTTGGAATACATCGGATCGGACAATCAGAAGCATAGACCTGTGATGATCCACAGAGCGCCATTTGGTTCTTTGGAGAGATTCGTTGCGGTGCTTATCGAGCACTGTGCAGGCAACTTCCCGCTATGGCTTTCTCCTGAGCAGATCAATATTTTGCCTATTTCTGAGAAATATGTAGAATATGCAGAAGAAATAAAGTCAATCCTCGAAGAGGTGGGAATATCAGGTTCTATTGACAACAGAGATGAAAAGATCGGAAGAAAAATCCGTGACTCTGAAGTTAAAAAAGTGCCTTTTATGCTGATAGTAGGGGAAAAGGAGCAGGAAGAGCGAAAGCTTTCTGTCCGTAAGCATGGTGAAGGAGATCTAGGTAATTTCTCTCCGGAGGAGTTTATAAACTATTTTCAAGGCATTATTTCAGCATCATTGAGTAAGTAATACTTGGGTATTATTTAATTCAGTTTTTCTTAATTAGAAATAATTCCGATATTTGCATCCAATTTCATAAAAACAATCAACGCAAACTTGAGAAACCAAAGACAACCCTATAGAGGTAGACAAGAAGAACCTTATAAAGTAAACCAGAAAATCAGAGCTCGTGAAGTGAGAGTGGTTGGTGATTTCGTAGAAGGTGGAAATGCATTACTTCCTACAGACAAAGCCATCAAAATCGCACAAGAAAATGACCTGGATCTTGTAGAGATCTCTCCTAACGTCGATCCTCCAGTTTGTAAGATTCTTGACTACGCTAAGTTTAAATACGAGCAGAAAAAGAAGCAGAAGGAGATCAAATCCAATGCAGCTAAGATTGTTTTGAAGGAAATCAGATTCGGACCGAATACAGATGAGCATGATTATAATTTCAAATTGAAGCATGCAATCAGCTTCTTGAAGGAAGGTGCAAAAGTGAAGGCATACGTGCATTTCGTAGGTCGAAGCATTGTCTTTAAAGAAAGAGGAGAGATGTTACTTCTGAGATTTGCTCAGGCACTGGCAGAATATGGTGCAGTAGAGCAGCTTCCAAAAATGGAAGGAAAGAGAATGAACATCTTCATCGCTCCGAAGGCAGGAAAGAAATAAATTTCAACTAAATAAATACAGCAAAATGCCAAAGGTAAAAACCAAATCCGGTGCAAAGAAGAGGTTCGCTTTAACGGGAACCGGCAAAATCAAAAGGAAACACGCTTTCAAAAGCCACATCCTAACTAAGAAAGCTACCAAAAGAAAGAGAAACTTGACCAAAACTGGTCTGGTTCACGAATCTGACGAAGGTAGAGTAAGAGACATGTTGAGAATCTGATTTTCAGCAGTAGCTTAAAAATTAATTAAGGTTTATTTATTCACCAGGCACACTGGTTTCCAAGATCCCGATAATTCGGGACACCATGCGTCAAAAAACAAAACACTATGCCTAGATCGGTAAACGCGGTAGCGTCCAGAGCAAGAAGAAAAAAAGTGCTAAAAGCCACAAGAGGTTACTTCGGAAGAGGTAGCAACGTATGGACAGTAGCCAAAAACAAGTATGAGAAAGGTCTTCAGTATGCGTACAGAGATCGTAAAGCGAAGAAAAGAGAATTCAGAGCTTTATGGATTCAGCGTATCAACGCAGGTGCAAGAATGCACGGCGTATCCTACTCTCAATTGATGGGATTATTGAAGAAAGGTGAGATCGAACTTAACCGTAAGGTTTTGGCAGATTTAGCCATGAATCACCCAGAAGCATTTAAAGCTGTAGTTGAAACTGTAAAATAAGGACGCACTGCCTTATTTTATTAAAAGCCTTCCCGAGGGAAGGCTTTTTTGGTTTCAGACTATTCTTTTATTGATAAAATCCATGATTTTTATTTTATTAGGTGATGAAATTTTTATGCTTCACTATCTTTTTGTTTTGTGTTCAAGTCGCATTAGCTCAAAATCAGCAAACAAATAATATTTCCGGTGTCGTGATAGATACGGAAGATTCCTCTCCTGTCCAGTTTGCATACTTATACCTCAAAAACTATCCGGATTTTTCAGCTTTGGCAGATGAGCAAGGAGAGTTTAAGTTCTTTTTCCCTTCCCAGTTCTGGGATGAAATCGTAGTGATCTCCTCCATAGGGTATCAAAAGCTGGAGCTCCCTGTCTCATCGCTTTCGAAAACAGGAAACATAATTAGGCTCCAAAGGCAATTACTCTCTTTGAATGAGGTGACAGTGATGCCTGAAGATCATTCTATGGAAGAGATGATTTCGAACGCGATCGATAATATCCCCAAAAACTATCCTGACAAACGTCATCAGCTAAGAGGGTTTTACAGAAAAATATCTACGAATTACGAGGAGTTCACTAAGCTAGTAGAAGCCGCAGTAGTGGTAGAAGATGTTAGCTATCTAAAAGATGGATCTGCACTTAGAGTTAAATTGGAATCCTTAAGACAAAGTGATGAATTGGGTGAGGTTGACTCTACTATGACAATTCTGAAGCAAAGAATTAGGGAGCAAATCAAAGCCTCGGGAAGTACTATTGGGCCATTAAATGAAATTATAGAAACCTATCATCATAATAATGGATTTCGAGGTAATGCTTATCATTCCAAAAGTTGGTTTGGAAAAGATGGTGATCGATTTATGGGTATTCCAGAGTTGCCAACCTACCGGAGATTTATGGGAGAGGAGATTGTGGGAAATGACACGATTTATCAAATAGCTTTTAGTACCAAAGATCCTCCAAACGGTAGTAGCTATTTGAAAATAAACGCTAGAAACCATGCGATTGTAGAATATCAAATCACTTTTCAAACTGGGGAATATCAAACTTTTGCGAAGTTTCGAGAAGTTGATGGATTCTATTACCCGGAAATGATTCGTAATAGGGAATTAAGATTGATAAATCGTGATGTGGGCATCCATCAAATGGATATTAGTACGTTTTGGTTTGATATGCCCGCGACTGAGGATTTGAAAAAGATTCGAGCGAAAGATGCACTTGACAGAGATGAGGAAGTTGAAAATAATGAATATGAACTTGATTCAAGTTTTTGGAAGACCTATGATATAATCAAAAAACATCCGCTGGATTCAGCAATTATCAGGAGTTTGGAAAAGAATAAAAGTCTGGAACAACAATTTAAGAGCAATGCGAAAGACTAAAAGCAAGGTTCACATATTTTTTCTATTTCTGCTGCTTACGGCTTTCTGGTCTTGTAATTCCGGAGAAAAGGGGGAGAAAAGAGAAGCAGCTGTTGAGCCCGGCCAAATTGTATTGTTTTTTGAAGATAGTGTTACGAATCAGTTTTTTCGACAGCGAAAGGCAGTATTCAAATACATGGATGATAACATGCTACCTGTGGAGATCTCATTCAATTCTGAGGAGTCAAGCAAAGATCTTATCATCAATACTAAAAGAGGATCCCTTGATTTAGTTTATCGAGACAATAGCCAGTTTGAGTTTACCTATTACCTCCAAAATGGAGATAGTATTCTTATCCAAGAAAAGGACAAAAAGCCATGGTTTGAATCTGTCAAAAAAGAAAGCTCTTCTTACACTTACAATCTGGAGCTTCTTAGGAACACAGAGCTTTATGGTAAATCCCATTCAAAAGCCCAGGATTTCGACTTTTTGTGGAATGAAACAAAGGCGTTTCCCTTCGAATTAGACATGAATGAGGACCTGAAGCGAAATAAAGATGAAGCCATTCAGGGATTTCAAAAGGAGTTGAGCTGGATTGATTCTTTGGCAAATACTGGTTCAATTTCTGAAGAAGTCAAAGCTTTTTACACTTCTAAAAATAGAATGGCGCAAAAGAAACTGGAAGCTTACCCCACTGATAGTATGGTTTTCGATTCTCAATTGGCTGTCAATTCATTTTTAAATGAAATTGAACCTCAGCTAGATACTACGGTCTTTTTAGATGAGTTTTCTGAATTGATTATTGCCAACCAAACGCAGCTTCAATCAAGGGACTTAATTGATTCACTGCTTGCCGGAAGTGAGCTGAATCACCGCGAAAAATCTCTGCTCTTTCACTATTTACAAAAGGAAATCCCATTTCTATCATTTAAAGTAGTCGATGAAGTTCTTGTGCGTTATAGTGACAAATTAGCTAATCCTGCCCAGTTGGTTCTATTGAATTCATCTAATAAGGCTCTTCAAGGTATTGAGCCCGATATAGAATTGATGGGACTGCAGAAAAGCTCAATCACATTTGAAGAGATTCTGAGCCAAAAGAGGGGTAAGTATTTGTATGTTGATCTTTGGGCTGCTTGGTGCATTCCTTGTATCAAAGCTTTCCCGGCATCGGTGGCTTTAAATGAGGAGTATAAAAGCAGGGGCGTAGAAGTAATCTTCTTATCAGTTGACGATAATTATAAGTTTTGGGAAGAGGTTGCTATCAAATATGATATTGCAATTCCAAATCAATCATTTGTAGCCATGATCAAAGACGAATCGGAATATCTGAAAGCATTGGATGTAGCACTGATTCCGAGATATTTGATTTTTGATCCAAAGGGGAAATTAATTCATCCGAATGCTCCTAGGCCAGACACTGAAGAAATCAGGGATTTCCTTGATAGCTTAATTGATCCATAACAGGAAGGAAAAGAAAGCTAATTTTTTTCACCGACAGCTTAACCTGCTTAAAAAATGAAATACAATCGATTCTGTTACCTACTACCTGGTTTAGCATTATGTTGTTGGGTATTCTTCAGTTGCTCAAGGTCTGATGAAAATGCACTTCAAACCATTTTAATCCCGAAGAAGATAGACCAGGAATTGCAACTCGAACAGCTGACAAAGTCTATAAAACTGATTCAGCTGGAGACGAATGATAGATCTTTATTATCAGGTGTATTGGATATTAAAATGTTCAATGAAAAAATTTACGTTTCAGATGCTTCCAGGAGGATTTTGATATTTAATCAAGATGGGAAGTTTGTCAAGGTATTAGGCAAACGAGGAGAGGGGCCAGGAGAATATGATTTTTTTCCCCATATGACCATTGACGAAGAATCAAATCTTCTTTATGTAGCATCGGCCAGGAAGCTGTACGTTTATTCCAAGGAGGATGAATTACTCTTAGAAAATGCACTTTCATTTAATGTGAATGCTTTCTCAGTTTTGGAAGATAAATTGTTTGTGCTGAGGCAAGAGTTGTCAATACCACAGGAGGAAGGGTTTCTTAACCGGGCTTCATTTTATGAAATCAATAAATCTTTGGATGTGGTTGATACCATTCCAGTTAGGGAAGTGAAACTTAAATCAGGCTCAGCTTCTGACTTTCCCATCAAGAATTACTTCTCAACTGTAGGGCCTGACCATTTTGTGTATGTGCCGGATTTTGGTAGTCAGATTTTACTTCATGATACCCTTTATCAATTTAAAGACAAGATTCTGACTCCATTCTTAAAAATGAATTTTGAAACGATTCAGACTTTGGATAAGAGCGGAATAAAAAAGATTCAAATCCATAATGTGATTAATTCAAAGTCATTCTTATTCTGCGAGTATTATTCGGATGGTAACTATTTGTTGTTTGTATATGAAAAGGAGAGTGCTATCGGATACAATTTGCAAAAAGGAGTTTTGGATGGTAATGGAAACCCCGTAGTTCTCAGACCGCTGGATTTAGGAAGAGACATCTTTTACTTTGTGCATCAATCGGAATATTCAGACAGCGAAACAGAAGAGCAAAACCCTACAATTGGAATCGTTCAGCTAAAATAACTTCACAATACCATAGATAGAAACCAAGCCTATAGAAATTACGCTTAACCAAAACAGAATAGTGGTTAAAAATCCTGAAGCTAGATTTAAGGTACTGTTCTTAATTCGAAACTGGATTGCAGCATAGACAACCAATAGGAGCAATACAGAGCCGATTACGCCTCCAGATAAGACCATAAATGCAGGAAGCTCTACGAAAGCAAAGGCAATAGCCCAGAGAATGGGTAAAACCCAGGCCAATATAGCAACCCAGGTTTTTCTGGTTTTCAGATCATCATAAGCTATCCATCCCAATTCTCCGAAGATATCCGGAAACAGTCTGGTCCAATAAGCCAGCGTCGCAAACACACTTGAAAAAAGCACGAAGAATGCTCCAGAGATATAGGCAAGGCGGGCATTTTCCCCTAGGGTTTGCGTGTAAATATTGGCTAAGGTTTCAATGAGTTGATTCCCTGTTGGAATGTCTTGGTTACCATACAGAATGGAAGCCCCCAGTAAATAAAAAGCTGCAGTGACTACGGTGTAAATAACCATCGCGACGATTGCATCCAAGTACATGATTTTTATCCAGCCATTCGCCCGAGATTTCCATTCCTCGCTACCATCATTTTCGCCGGCATATTTGGCGTAGCCCTTCTCCAGACACCAATAGGTGTATGCAATAATCTCGTCACTTGCGACTCCTGTAATCCCAAATGCTCCTATAGCAACAAAAATCAGATCGGAAGGCAAACTGAAAGTCAAACCACTTGCTACGTCCGAAAATGTAAAACCAAATGGACTGTAGCTAAGGGCTATCACAGATGCAAGCGTGAAGACGGTAAAACCAACGACCATAAACATGGATGTCCGTTCTACAATGCTGTAGTAATTTTTATAGATCAATAGGCTTGTAACGGCTCCTAGAATGAAGGCTAGAATAATAGGAGAGACCTGAGGCAAAAGCATGCTTAGTGCGATAGCCGCACCTCCTATCATTCCACCTAATTGCAAAATTTTAAAAAGTGTCAACAAGAATGTACTCCAAACTGCCCAGTTCTTTGGCCCTGGCAATGAAGAGAATGAGGTCATTAGAGGCTTTCCGGTGATGATTGCATTCTTCCCAAATTCCAGCTGGATAGCAACTTTCACCAGACAGCTAACTAGAATAACCCAAAAGGTGATATAGCCGCCTTTTGCTCCCAGCACAGTGGTGGCGATTAATTCCCCAGATCCAACGATGGAAGCTGAAAGAATAAATCCAGGTCCAAGAAACTTGAGTTTTTTAAATAGGGAGGTAGGTGGGTTTTTTATTTCGGGCGATGTCATCCACTAAAATTAGGGAAATATATTTCCGCTAGATCAAAATGCCGTAGGATATAGTAGTGATGAATTTGAGTCAATTCACTATTAAGTAAAAAAGGCTTCCATTTCTGAAAGCCTTAAGTAGTATCGAAAGCTTTCGGGAGGAGATTTGAATCTACCTACTGCTGATAGGCTCCCGTCCGCCGCGCCTGTGCGCCCTGGCGTAGCGGATATGAATCCTGCGCTTAAGAATAATTTGGAAGGACATTTAATCTTAACCAATCTCTACCTTTTCCTGATTTGAGCTCTTTTTCACGAATTAAAGCCTCTGTTTTAGAGTTAAAGAATTCCACATGAATTACAATCCAAGGTCTGTATTTTAATGTAAATCCTTTGGTTGATTTGAAATTATGGAAATGGAATCTTGTGATTAAGGCAGAAGTCATTCCTGTGTAGGTTTTACCAAAAGACTTCGAATAAAGAATATAGACTACAAATTCATCCATTAATAAAAATAAAAAAAGGCTTCCGTTTCTGAAAGCCTTTAGTAGCGAGAGGGAGATTTGAATTTACCAACTGTAGGTGTGCTCCCGTCCGCCGCGCCTGTGCGCCCTGGCGTAGCGGATATGAATCCTGCGCTTAAGAATAATTTGGAAGGATATTTAATCTTAACCAATCTCTACCTTTTCCTGATTTGAGCTCTTTTTCACGAATTAAAGCCTCTGTTTTAGAGTTAAAGAATTCCACATGAATTACAATCCAAGGTCTGTATTTTAATGTAAATCCTTTGGTTGATTTGAAATTATGGAAATGGAATCTTGTGATTAAGGCAGAAGTCATTCCTGTGTAGGTTTTACCAAAAGACTTCGAATAAAGAATATAGACTACAAATTCATCCATTAATAAAAATAAAAAAAGGCTTCCGTTTCCGAAAGCCTTTGAGTAGCGGGAGGGAGATTTGAACTCCCGTCCGCCGCGGCGGATATTAATCCTGCGCTTCATTTAGAAAGTAATTGTTATTAAAACAAAAAAAAGGCTTCCGTTTCCGAAAGCCTTTGAGTAGCGAGAGGGAGATTTGAACTCCCGTCCGCCGCGGCGGATATGAATCCTGCGCTTCATTTAGAAAGTAATTGTTATTAAAACAAAAAAAAGGCTTCCGTTTCCGAAAGCCTTTGAGTAGCGAGAGGGAGATTTGAACTCCCGTCCGCCGCGGCGGATATGAATCCTGCGCTTCATTTAGAAAGTAATTGTTATTAAAACAAAAAAAAGGCTTCCGTTTCCGAAAGCCTTTGAGTAGCGAGAGGGAGATTTGAACTCCCGTCCGCCGCGGCGGATATGAATCCTGCGCTTCATTTAGAAAGTAATTGTTATTAAAACAAAAAAAAGGCTTCCGTTTCCGAAAGCCTTTGAGTAGCGAGAGGGAGATTTGAACTCCCGACCTCAGGGTTATGAATCCTGCGCTCTAACCAACTGAGCTACCTCGCCATTTTAAAATTTCTTATCAATATTTCAATTGGGAGATTTAAACTCCCGTCCGCCGCGGCGGATATTAATCCTACTCCCGATAGTCATCGGGATACCTCGCCATTTATATATTAATGTTGGTTCAATTACTTCAAACAGTTTCTAACCCGGTAGAAACATTTTTTGGGTATTGATTTTTGAAATTAATGCCTATATTAAAGCGCATTCGAAAATCAAATCAATTTGGTCGAGAATCGTATATTGTCAACCCCAGAAAACCTCCCTTTCGAATGGGAATGCAAATATGAGGTCTTGTACTGTGAAATGCAAGTTGACGTTCTTTAAAAAAATGATTTTTTACATAGTGTAAAAGCGATTATCATGGTAAAAAACAAGTTTGTAGCTGATTATCAAATCAATGCCTCCAAAAAAATAGTTTTCCATTATTTAAGTACTGCGAGTGGATTAGAAGAGTGGTTTGCAGATGAAGTGAAAATAAACGAGGATAAGAACTATATTTTCAATTTCGACCGAGAAGATCATTATGCCCGATTAGCTTCTCAACGCAGTAATTCTCATGTGAAATTTGAATTTTATGATCCTAAAAATCCAGATGAGTCAGATCATGCATTTATAGAATTTAAATTGGAAGAAAATGATCTCACTCAAACCTTGTTTTTGAAAGTGATAGATTACTCTGATGGCTATGATGATGAAGAACTAGTTTCTATCTGGCATGGTCTTATAGGAAGACTCAAAGAAATTATTGGTGGGTAATCTCAATTGATTTTACCAAATTTGAACTTCAGCTACAGGGCTTCGTATTTGCCTTGTGAGCAGTTTGAATAATGAAGAAACTAGATAAACTTATACTTGGGTCATTTTTGGGCCCATTTTTATTGACATTTATTGTCGTGGATTTCATCCTGTTGACTGTCAACATGCTGAAATACTTCGATGAGATTTTTGGGAAGGGTCTGAGTTTTTGGATCTACATGGAGCTCATTGGCTACTTCGTGATCAGTATTTCACCCATGGCATTGCCATTGGCAGTATTGCTTTCCAGCTTAATGACCTTTGGGAATCTGGGAGAGCATTTTGAACTCACAGCTATTAAAAGTAGCGGAATATCCCTATTGAGAGCATTGCGTCCGATTGGAGTATTTGTGATTGTCCTGGCTTTTGGAGCCTATCTTTCCAATAATTTCTTAGTACCAAAAGTAAACCTCAAAACTTTCAGTTTGCTGTATGATATACGGATGAAATCGCCTGCTTTGGATATTAAAGCTGGGGTTTTCTACGCAGGTATCCCTGGATACAGTATCAAAGTCAACGAAAAAGTAGGTGAGTTTGGACTCAAAGACATTTTAATTTATGATCATACTGACGGTAGAACAGGAAATTTAAATGTGACATTGGCTGATTCGGGCAGAATGGAGCCCTTTTTCAATGAGAACTATATGAAACTGTCCTTATATCAAGGTCAAAATTATAAAGAATCTAAACCATCAAGGGGGATTCTTGAGAAACCCGTAGAATTTGACAGGATATCGTTTGATACAAATGAAATTGTGTTTGACTTGAATAATACCTTCAAACTTAATAGAACAGCTGAAGACGCATGGTCCACTAACAGATCTATAAAAAATATATCACAAATTAAAGTAGGGCTAGACTCCATCGGTACGTTGGTCAATGAGCAGATCTTTCGGAATTACCTAGAAGCAGAAAGTATCTATCCTTTTTTTACAAGAGAGAGAAAATTCAAACCTCCTACAAAGATTTTAGACCGTAAAGCTTTGGATGACTCTTTAAGGATGGCAAAAATGAATAGAGAACAAGCACAATCAGATTCTCTTGAACAGTCAAAAAACCTAGCTCAAAAAGACACTTCATCGATTCTAGTTGATAATCCAGAATCAAGGAAATTAAGGACAGCAAGCGATTCGTTAATCGCAGACAAAAAACCAGTCATAATTACCAAAGAAGCACCTGCTAGTGATTCCTTATTTGTCGAACCTAAAAGTAGGGACTTAGAGAAGTCCGAAATTAAAATAGCGAAGCTGGACACGAATGCCAAAGTAAATATTAAGAAAGAAGTAATCAAGGTTGCTCGTACTGCGCCTTTGACGGATAAGGAGCGAGACCAAATTGATTCTCTTGTTGAACATCGTGGCTATGAAAAGGGTGCAATTTCAATGGCATTAACTAACTCTAGAAATCTAAAGAACTCATTTAATGTCAAGATGAGCCAAATAGACAACTATCAGAGGGAATATAGAAGGTACCAAATAGCTTGGTATCAGAAATACACCCAGGCATTTGCATGTTTTGCAATGTTTTTGATTGGTGCGCCACTTGGAGCTATTATCAAAAAAGGCGGTTTGGGGATGCCTGTGCTGATTTCCATTATTTTCTTCATCGTGTATTATATGTTGACGATAACAGGGGAGAAGTGGGCTAAAGAAGGTATAGCTGATCCTTTGTTTGGAACTTGGTTTTCGAATCTTTGCTTATTGCCTTTTGGTCTTTTCTTTGTGAGACAGGCCAGAAAGGATGCAAGATTGTTTGAGCCGGACTTTTATTTGGCGATTTGGAAGAGTATAAAGAAGCGCTTCAAAGTTCTTGGCTCAAAAGCGCATTAACCTTTTATTTTCTCAGAATAAACCCTACCTTTGTGGTTGTTTTACAAAATTTAGCTAAACATGTATTTATCCTCAGAGATTAAAGAAGAGTTATTTAAGAATCATGGACGGTTAAAATCTGCTACTGACACAGGATCTCCTGAGTCTCAGATTGCCCTCTTTACACACAGAATCAAGCATTTGACTGAACATTTGAAGTCAAATAAGAAGGATCACTCCTCAAGACTTGGTTTATTGAAGCTAGTAGGTAAAAGAAGAAGCCTATTGGATTACCTTCACAAGAAAGAGATCGAGCGATACAGATCAATCATCGCCGAGCTAGGAATCAGAAAATAACCAATCTAGTAAGGTTCTCTTGAGTGAGAACCTTACTTTTTTATTTTTAAGGTTATAAGAACACTTTTATCACTAACGACGCAAACTAACAATCATTTATGTTACCGAACTTAATCACCAAGACCATCACCCTAGAAGATGGCAGAGAAATTACAATAGAAACTGGAGCATTGGCGAAGCAAGCTGATGGATCAGTAGTAGTGAAGATGGGAAAAGCTATGCTTTTGGCTACAGTAGTATCCAAGAAAGAAGCTGGCGAAGGGGTGGATTTTTTACCAATGTCTGTTGACTACCAAGAGAAATTTGCTTCCTCAGGAAAAATTCCTGGAGGATTTTTGAAGAGAGAAGGAAGACTTTCAGATTACGAGATTTTGATTAGCCGTATCGTAGATAGAGCTATTCGCCCAATCTTTCCAGATGATTACCATGCAGATACTCAGATTGCAATCACTCTTATCAGTGGTGACGAGGATGTGCTTCCAGATGCTTTGGCTGGTCTTGCTGCCTCTGCAGCTTTGGCTGTTTCTGATATTCCTTTCAACGGTCCTATCTCTGAAGTTCGCGTAGCGAAAATCGATGGTAAGTTGATCATCAACCCAACTCCAACTCAGTTGGCTACTGCTTCCTTAGAATTCATCGTAGCTGGTTCGCTTGACTTTATCCTTATGGTAGAGGGCGAAGCTAACGAGATCGAAGAAGAGGAGATGCTAGAAGCAATGCAATATGCTCATGAGGAAATCAAGAGACATTGCCAGGCTCAGATCGAGCTTACTAAGCTTGTAGGAAAAGAAGTAAAAAGAGAATACAGTCACGAGAAGTCTGATCCAGCTCTTTTTGATAAAATGAAAGCTGAAGTTTATGACAAACTTTACGCATCTGTAAGCAAGCAAATTGCTAACAAGACTGAGCGTTCAGCTTTAATCAAAGAAATCAAAGAAGAATTCGTTGCTAGCTTAGGCGAAGATCACGGATTCGAAACAAGCCTAATCGGTCCATATTTCAGCAAAGTCCACAAGGAGGCTGCTAGAAACTTGACCTTGAATGAGAAGAAAAGATTGGATGGTAGAAAGCTCGACGAAGTAAGACCTATCTGGTCTGTTGTTGATTACTTGCCATCTGCTCACGGTTCTGCTGTGTTCACTAGAGGAGAAACTCAATCGCTAACTACTTGTACTTTAGGTACTAAGATGGATGAGATGATGGTGGATGGCGCAACTATCTCAGGTTACAACAAATTCTATCTTCACTACAATTTCCCTGGATTCTCTACGGGAGAAGTGAAAATAAATAGAGGTCCTGGAAGAAGGGAAGTTGGTCATGGTAACTTGGCTATGAGAGCTTTGAGAAAAGTTCTTCCTCCTGTTGAGCAGAATCCATACACTATCCGTATTGTATCAGACATCCTAGAGTCAAATGGTTCTTCGTCTATGGCTACGGTTTGTGCAGGTTCATTGGCATTGATGGATGCAGGTATTCCTATCAAATCTGCTGTAACTGGTATTGCTATGGGAATGATCTCTGACGCGAAAACTGGTAAATATTCTATTCTTTCTGATATTTTGGGAGATGAAGATCACCTAGGAGATATGGATTTTAAAGTAACGGGTACTGCAAAGGGAATCACTGCTTGTCAGATGGATCTTAAAGTTGAAGGATTAGATTACTCTGTATTGAAAGAAGCTTTGCATCAAGCAAAAGCAGGTAGACTTCACATCTTAGACGAAATCACCAAGACACTTGCTGCTCCTAAATCAGAATTGAAGCCTCATACTCCTAGATCATTCATCATGATGATTCCTAAGGAATTGATCGGTGCTGTGATCGGGCCTGGAGGTAAAGTAATCCAGGAAATTCAGAAAGACACTGGAGCTACCATCGTGATCGAAGAGATCGACAATCAGGGTAAAATCAATATTTTCTCTGCTAATCAAGATAAACTTAATGCTGCACTTTCTCGTATCAAAGCGATCGTGGCTCAGCCTGAAATAGGAGAGACTTATACAGGTAAAGTAAAAAATATTCAACCTTTTGGTGCCTTTGTGGAATTTATGCCAGGTAAGGATGGTTTACTTCATATCTCCGAGATCAAACACGAGCGTATAGAAACTATGGACGGTGTACTTGAGCCAGGAGAAGAAATACAGGTTAAATTGATCGATGTCGATAAGAAAACTGGCAAATTTAAGCTTTCAAGAAAAGCATTATTGCCAAAACCATAAAAACCAGCACTTAGTGCATAAGGTTAATCGAAACATTTGATTAATTTGATTTTCTTAAACTATTAAATTTCACAAATCATATTCCTGAATGAGGCAGCTAAAGATTAGCAAACAGATTACCAACAGAGAAAGTCAATCCTTGGATAAATATCTTCAAGAGATTGGAAAAGTTGACCTGTTGACAGCAGACGAAGAGGTAGTACTGGCTAAGAGAATTAGAGAAGGTGACCAATTGGCACTTGAAAAATTGACGAAAGCCAATCTCCGATTTGTTGTTTCAGTTGCCAAGCAGTACCAAAACCAAGGACTTTCTTTGGGAGATTTGATCAATGAGGGTAACCTTGGTTTGATCAAAGCTGCACAGCGATTTGATGAAACTCGTGGATTTAAATTCATCTCCTATGCCGTATGGTGGATTAGACAATCTATCCTTCAGGCACTGGCTGAACAGTCTAGAATTGTTCGTCTTCCATTGAACAGAGTAGGTTCTTTGAATAAGATCAGCAAGACGTTCAGCGAGCTAGAGCAGAAATTTGAGCGTGAGCCATCTCCTGAGGAATTGGCGGAAGTGCTTGAAGTAACTGCAAATGAGGTAGTGGATACCATGAAAATCTCTGGTCGTCACGTATCTATGGATGCGCCATTCGTTCAAGGTGAAGAAAATAGCCTTTTGGATGTATTGGAAAATGACGGAGATGAAAAGCCAGATGATGGCTTGATGAATGATTCCCTTCGTAAAGAAGTTCAACGTGCACTTTCCACTTTGACACAAAGAGAAGCTGATGTAATTACGCTTTACTTTGGACTGAATGGCGAGCATGCGATGACTTTGGAAGAAATCGGGGAGAAATTCAATCTTACCAGAGAGCGAGTAAGACAAATCAAAGAGAAGGCTATCCGCCGACTGAGACATACTTCCCGTAGTAAGACACTAAAACCTTACCTCGGATAAGCAAGCACACAAGTAGAAAGGGGGTATTAGCCCCCTTTTTTATTTCATTATATCCTACCTTAGTATCAGCTTGTAGCTCATATATTATTTCCTTAAGTCGAAAGCTTAGGGAATTTTAACAATATGCAACTTTGTTACTAGAGTAGAATTCATAAAATTTGCTCGATTTAATACTATACTATTAATGAATCCAGAAATTGAAAAAGTAAAAGTTTTGATCGTAGGATCAGGACCTGCAGGTTATACTGCCGCGATATATGCTTCTAGAGCAGGACTTTCACCTGTTTTATATACTGGTGGACAGCCAGGAGGTCAACTGACTATCACAAATGATGTAGAAAATTATCCAGGTTATCCTAATGGAGTAGCAGGACCTGAGATGATGGAAGACTTTAGAAAACAAGCAGAAAGGTTTGGTACTCAGGTGAGATATGGTTTGGCAACGAGTGTAGATTTCACCACTAAGCCGCACACTGTTATCATCGATGAACAAATCACCATTCATGCTGATACGGTACTAATATCTACTGGAGCTTCAGCTAAGTGGCTAGGTATAGAAAGCGAAACTAGACTGAATGGCAAAGGTGTTTCTGCCTGTGCAGTTTGTGATGGTTTCTTTTTCAGAGGACAGGAAGTTGCTATAGTAGGAGCCGGAGATACAGCTTGTGAAGAAGCTTCCTACTTATCAAATATCTGCAGTAAGGTTTACATGTTGATTCGTAAGGATGAAATGCGTGCCTCACAGATCATGCAAAAGCGTGTGATGAATAATCCAAAGATCGAAATTCTTTGGAACACAGAGACAGATGAGATCCTTGGTGAAGAAGAAGTTAATGGTATAAGAATCTTCAATAATAAAACTGGACAAAAATCAGAAATCGCTATTTCTGGCTTCTTTGTTGCTATTGGTCATGAACCAAACACCGGCATATTTAAAGATTATATTCATATGGATGATGCCGGCTATATCAAAACTATCCCAGGAAGTACCAAAACCAACGTTGAAGGAGTTTTTGCTTGTGGAGATGCGCAAGACAATATCTACCGACAAGCAGTAACGGCAGCAGGTACAGGCTGTATGGCCGCTTTGGACGCTGAACGATATTTGGCAGAGTTTGAGAATGATTAAACCCAATAAATGAGGTATTCGATCCTATTCGTAGTCTTTTGTATAAATTTGAGCATTGGTGTGTTAAATGCCAATGCTCAAATTTTTCCAAAGATTATTAAGAAAAATAGCAACACTCAATCCTCTGCAGTAGGCCAGGAGAGGAGAAATATTGAACTCCGGTCATTCGATCAGGAGTCTTATCTCAAGACATTGTCCTCGGTTACTGATTCCATTATTTTTGAAAATAATGTACAACTAGGTAGAGTAAAATCTATTATCAGTGAAGATCAAAATATAATGATCTGGGCTCCCACTAACCAGCTGATCAAAGTTTCCGAACAAATTCAAATTGACAGTATATGGGTTACTGCATACGAGTATTACTCAGCTTGGGATTCCAACAAAATTGATATTTACAATTTCGATCCTAAAACCTTTAAAGACACAGTTAATATTCAGTTGTACGATGAGTTTTTCGGATACAATTGGAAGATGCCTTTAGAGACCACTCCGGTGACATCTCCTTATGGTTACAGATGGAGAAGATGGCATTATGGGACAGACCTTGATCTGAATACTGGAGATCCTGTTTACAGTGGTTTTGATGGGATAGTCCGTGTAAAATCATATGATCGATATGGCTACGGATATTATATCGTAGTTCGTCATAAAAATGGTTTAGAGACCCTCTATGGTCATTTGTCAAAACAACTCGTTGATATAGGACAAGAGGTTAAAGCCGGAGATTTGATAGGTAAGGGTGGAAGCACAGGTAAAAGTACTGGATCACATTTGCACTACGAACTGCGATACAGGGGCCTTGCCTTTGATCCTCAAAAAGTTTATGATTTTTCTGACAATAAAATACTTAGTCAAAATTATTTAATTACCCCTGCTCTTTTTGGAAACATTGTTCAGGCTAGAACTAATGCTTATCATAAGGTGAAGAAAGGGGAGAACTTAGGATCCATAGCACGCAAATACGGTGTTTCGGTGAGTTCCCTGACTAAATTAAATGGTATTTCTACTCGTTCAATTTTAAAAATAGGGCAGAATCTTCGTGTCCGTTAGCCAAATTATAAAATGACAAAGCTGGATATTTTAGTTTTTGCTGCGCATCCTGATGATGCCGAATTAGGTTGTTCTGGAACCATTGCATCTCATATAGCGAGAGGACACAAAGTAGGAGTAGTTGATTTTACTCATGGTGAGATGGGAACTAGGGGCACTCCCGAATTACGACTTCAGGAGGCTGATACCTCCAGTAAAATATTAAACCTTTCAGTACGGGAAAATTTAGGTTTCAAAGACGTTTACTTCCAAAATGATGAGGCTCATCAGTTGAAACTGATAGAAATGATCAGAAAGTACAGACCTGAAATCGTGCTGGCAAATGCCGTTTCTGATAGACATCCAGACCATGGAAAAGGCTCAAGTTTGGCAAGTTCTGCTTGCTTTATGAGTGGCCTTCGAAAGATTGAAACTGAGTTGAATGGAATAATTCAAGAAGCTTGGAGACCAAAATTTGTTTATCATTATATCCAAAATAATTACATAGAACCTGACTTTGTAATGGATATTACACCTTTTTGGCAGACAAAGATCGATAGCATTTTAGCTTTTCAGTCACAATTCTATGATCCAAGCAGTGCCGAACCTAAGAGCTTTATTTCAGATCCGGAATTTCTTCCTTTTATTGAAGCTAGGGCACGAGAATTTGGTCACAAAATCCTAGTCAAATACGGTGAAGGCTTCACGGTAGAACGTATGATAGGATCTGATAATCTTTTTGACCTAAAATAATCAGGGTGCAAGTCTTGCTATAACCCAACTATCCCCTTGTAGTTCGTATCTAATTCTATCATGGAGTCTGCTAGGTCTTCCTTGCCAGAATTCTATAGTAGATGCCATTAATCTATACCCTCCCCAATGTGGCGGACGAACCATGTCTTTTTCAGCAAATTCCTTCTCAACAGCTATTTGCTTTATGCTTAAATAGTCTCTCGAAGCAATTTCTTGACTTTGTGGTGATACCCATGCACCGATTTGTGAGCCAGTTGGTCTGGAAAAAAAATAGGCGTCAGATTCTTCTTCAAATACCTTTTCCACTTTACCACGCACTCGAACTTGCCGCTCTAGTTCGGGCCAAAAAAAAGTAAGTGCAGCGGTTTTATTCATTTCTAGCTCCTGACCTTTTTCACTTTTATAATTTGTAAAAAACACGAAACCGGTATCTATTCCTTTCAATAATAAGATTCTAGCATTGGGAGTACCATCCAATCCTAAAGTAGAAACGGTCATTGCATTGACTTCCAGAACTTCAGCATTTATTGCCTCATCAAACCAGGCATTAAATTGTGCTATTGGATCAAGTTTAACATCACTGATATCCAGTGATTTAATGGAATAATCTTTACGTATTGCTGAGATGTTCATAGTAAGTTGTTTTTCAAGAAAATCTTATGGATAAAAGTACCATAGGCATTGCATTTAAAAAATTATGATCTATATTTTTCAAGAATTTAGATTTTGAGCAGAATGAATAAAGATGAACAGCGTAATCCTAAAGCCGGTGATCTTCTAATTTCCGAACCATTTTTGCAGGACGAGAATTTCGTTCGCTCTGTGGTTCTGCTTTGTGAGCATTCAGAAGAAGGGAGTTTTGGGCTGATAATAAATAAACCTTCAATTCTTAAACTGGGAGAGCTGGTTGAAGCACTCGCCTTTTTGGATAAAGATGTATTTGTAGGTGGTCCAGTAGAGCAGAATACCCTGCACTTCATATACTTGGGTGAAAAAGCTTTAGAAGGAAGCATCTCCTTAGGCGAGAATGTTTGGTGGGGTGGTGATTATGAATCTTTGGTAGAAAAACTTAAACTCGGACTGTTTGACCCGGAGTCAGTGCGCTTTTTCTTAGGCTATAGCGGTTGGGGATCTACCCAATTGGATGATGAGCTCTCAGATGAAACTTGGATTATCTGTAGAGAAAATCTTGGTGAGAAAACATTTGATTTTACGCCCGAAGAACTATGGAGAAACTTGCTTAAAAATATGGGGGGCGAGTTCAAGGTAATAGCAAATTATCCACTAGATCCAAGATTAAATTAGGCAAAATCCCTACTTTTGCTCATATTGCCGCCTAATAGTACTGTTTTTATGACTGAGAAAAGTAATGATTTGTCCGACAAGGACAAGGTGACTCAAGCCTCCAATTCTGAAGAGGTAAAGGGTATCGAAAATGAAACTAATTCTGAAGCTAAGAAAGAAATTGTAGCGGATCAGGACAGCAAGTCTGAACCTGAAATAGAATCTGCCACTGCAACTGAAGAAGTTGATGGGGATTCTGCGACTACAGAAGCCAAAGAAACTAGTGATGAGGTAGCCGAAGAAGCGCCTTCCGAAGAAATTGAGTCTGCAGAGTCAGAATCACCCACCACTGCTGAAGAAACTCTACCTGCATCAGAAAATCCTTCCGAAGAGGTAGTATCCGAAGAAAAAACTGAAGAAGCGGCAGTCTCTACCGAGTCTGATGAAGCTTCAACTACAGATGAAGAAGAATCTACAGAGGAGAATGAGGAAGAAGAAGAGCATCATGAAGAAGAGATTGATGTTACTGTCCTTTCCAAAATCGAGCTAGTTGCTCTACTGAAAAGTAAAGTCAAACAAGATAATATCTATAGAATCGATAAGCTTGTTCATGAAATCAAGGCTGCATTCGATGAATTCACCCATAAGGAGAAGGAAGAAGCGCTGGAGAATTTCAAGGCCGAAGGTGGAGTAGAGGATGATTTTGACTTCCGTCCAAGCGATGAGGAGAAAGAATTCAACACTTATTATTACGAATACCGTCATCAGCTTGGAGCGCTTCGCAAAGAAGCTGAGAAGCAAAAGGAATCTAATTTTACAGCTAAGAATGAGTTGTTAAATAAACTCCGCGAGCTAGTCGATGGAGAAGAAACTACACTTAGTATGGCTACTATCAAAGCCCTACAAGAAGAGTGGAAAAGTATAGGGCCAGTGCCCCCAGCACAAAACAGAAGTCTATGGGCTAGTTATAATGCCTTGATGGATCGCTTCTATGATAATAGAAGCATCTATTTTGAGCTAAAAGAACTTGATCGTAAAAAGAATCTAGAAAGCAAATTAGAGCTTGTTGCAAAGGCTGAAGCATTGAAGGATGTAAAAGACCTGAAAGATGCAATCAAATCTTTGAATGACCTTCACGAAGAATTCAAACATATTGGTCCCGTTCCGAGAGACGAGCAGGAAGCTTTATGGCAAAAATTCAAAGGAGCATCTGATGCTGTTTATGACAGAAGAAAGGATTTCTATGAAGGTCAAAAAGAGGTTTTCAAAGTAAATCAAGATCAGAAGGAAGCTTTAATAGAAGCCTTGAAACCATTTGCTGATTTTAAAGCAGATAGAATCCGTGATTGGAATATCAAGACTAAAGAGATCTTAGAAATTCAGAAGAACTGGGAGAAAATAGGACCAGTGCCTCGAGAGTCAGGTAAAGATGTCAACAAGGCATTCTGGGCTGCTTTCAAACAATTCTTTCATGGCAAAAACTTATTCTTTAAGGAACTCGATGAAATCCGAGCTACTAATCAGGCAAAAGCAGAGGAATTGATTGCTAATGCCGAGGAGCTAAAAGACAATAAGGATTGGCAGAACACTTCCAATGCTTTAGTGAAGCTGCAGCAAGAATGGAAGAAACTTGGACCAACACCTGAGAAAAGCAGAGATAGTCTCTACAAGCGCTTTAAACTGGCTTGTGATACTTTCTTTGACAATAGAAGAGACTCTAATAAGCAGGAAAATGCCGAATTCGAAGATAATCTGGTAAGCAAGCAAGAAATTTGCAAGAAACTTACAGAAGCTGCTGCCGGTGAAAATGTATCCGAAGATGAGCTTTCAAAATTTGTAAGTGAATTCAATGATCTTGGTTTCGTGCCGAGAAAAGCGATGAAAGATATTCAGGCTCAATTTAAAACAGCCGTTGATCTATACTTAGAAAAATTGAGTCCAGACGGAGCAGGAAGAGAGGACTTCCTTTTCCGATTAAATCTGAACAGGCTACAGTCGGATCCAAATGCAGTGAAAACTTTAAATAAGAAAGAGCACGGCATTCGTAAGCAAATTTCTGAATTGGAGAATAACATCACCTTATGGAAAAACAATTTGGAATTCTTTGCTGCTTCTAGAACTGCAGATAAATTGAAAGATCAGTTTGATCTAAAGATCCAAAAAGCGGAAGAAGAGGTCGAAAAACTCAAAAGTAAGCTGTCTATAATAAGGGAGTTTTAAATTTTTCTCACTCAGAATAAGGAAGATAGGATTTTTCTTTTCTGAGGGTTTGGAGCGAATAAAGTGAACCTCTATATTTGCATCACCAATACGGAAAAAAGCCTCCTTAGCTCAGCTGGTAGAGCAACTGACTTGTAATCAGTAGGTCATTGGTTCGATCCCGATAGGAGGCTCTAAAAATCAGGCACTTAGCAATAATATTTGTTGAGTGCCTTTTTTATTTGCACGCCATTTGCACAAAAAAGAGTCCTAAGCATAACATTATAGCACTGTATTATAGAATAATAAGGTTTAAAAGAATAGCCCGGTATTCTAACTTTTTTCATTGATTTTTAAACCTAGCTATTAAATAATTGGATAATCAATAAATAATCATAGTTTCAAGTATTATAAGCTTTTAACTTTTAAATATTTTCGCATGAAGAAAATTTTCTTTCCCTGTATCTGTTTAATTGCCTCGGTTTTTTTAACCTCCTGTCTTGGTTCAAAGGCTCTTCAAGAAACTCCTCAACCAAAGATTGCAACCTTTGAGAACGAGCATGATAAGGATACAAATTTTATATTAGCAAATGAGTGGATGGTTGAAACATTTAATAATGCTCAAAGTGTAATCCAATTCACAGATAAAGAATCCGGCACTGTTAAAGGTAAATATATTGTAAGGGCTGGGTATACTAGTACAAGCCCATACATAGCTTCTACTGAGGCATTATTCTCAATTATAACAATTAGAGTAAAAGACAATGGATGCAGGATTGAGATTGATCCACCTAATACCCAATTTTATTCTCAAAAAAGTATGGGTACTGAATTTGGATATACCACAACCATGTTTGAAGAAGCCACGAATAAATTAATTGAAGATTTCAAAAGCAGAATGCTTGGTGATTCAATCGGAGATTGGTAAATGAGGAATAAAAGTGAAAAGGGATGTAGTTTATTTACATCCCTTTTTTTGTGTGCAAAGTGGATTGAATTTAATAATTATCTCCTTAAAACCATTAACCTTTCTATTTGCCTATAATCTATGCTATCTGCTCTTTTGAGCCGTTTGTAAAGCTTTGAATATTTCTTGGTTACTTTTCCTGCATAGGATTTCTTCAAGTGCTTTTTATGGATTTCACGGTAAATCTGCTCAGATTGAAAATATTCACCATAAGTACTATCTAGAAACCTTTCATACTTGCCTCTAATTTGAGACCTATAGAAGCATCCTTTGAAAGCTTCACGGTGCAAAAAATATCCTCCAATAGAATATAGCTTTCTGCAAAGCTTTCCTGTATTGGGACACTTAAAAAACCACATTTCACCAATTCCTAAATTGGTTGGTTTTCGAATTAGCTGGATTTTGTAATCTCTTGGTTCGTCTCGGAAATTATAATTCAGGTGGAGATATTCCTTGCCTTTTTGAGTAGAAACGGCAAATTCTATTTCACCTGTTTTGGTTTCATTTCTGCTCCATGTCATTTTACCTTTCATCCATTGGTTAGGATCTAGGTAGCCCCATTCCTTCAGTTTAGAAATGTTAATTTGTAATGCTGAATCATAGAGTGTGGGAAAATTGCTGTGTCTTGCCATGGCTGGATAACCTTAATTTTTTGGGAACTTGCTTTAATTAGGTGCTTTTTGTCCGATTTTGGTTAAGTAATTCTTTATTTGCTCGAATTGCTTCTTCAGAAATAAAGTGATTTCTAATTTGGTTTCGTACCACTTTAATTTTTCTCCAAATTGTTTTGCTCTGGTTTCTTCTTTGATCAATTCGGCTTCTAAGGCTTTCAATTTCTCTTGTAGATAGGGATTCATCATTTTTTATAATTGTTTTTTGTGGAGGCTCATTTTGTTCATTTCGTTCATTCTCTGGCTTCCAGTCATTTGTAAGAATATAGTCTGCTAAATCCAAACTCGCTTCCTTTTCTTCTATGCTGGCTCTTTTCTCGAAAAAATTCGATACCTCAAAAAATCCCGGAATGATCCCTTGGATCTTCTTGATTTCTTTTGCCCAATGATCAAAGCAATTCTTAGGATCTCCGGGTTTGGTAAGGTCGGGAAATAGAAACACATTTCGATTTTGTAAGCTTTCGAACTTGGTAGGAGTAAGGCCTTCTTTGCCTCCACTTGCAAGCCAAATCAACTCCGGGAAAACCAAACTGGCTATAATGGCCGTTTTTTCACTCTCTACTATTCCAACACTTTTCGAAGGGTCGGTTCGAAGTAGGTGTTCACCAAAAAGGCAAGGTTTGAAATTATAGCCTTCCAAGTTTAACCGGGAATGGCTCCATGAGAAGAAGTTTTTTCTTCTCCCGGTGTCGGAATGGTATAGCATTATTTTGCCTCCTCTTACTTGGTTTTTTGCATCCACATACCAAAACACATTTGCGCCCGGTCTGGCTGTGGAGGTTCCAATTTTATAGGCTTCCACCGCTTGAATGGCTAAGGTTTCGCCAAAGGTGAATTTTAGGAATGAAACAAAATTGTTTCTAACATAAGCTTGCAAAGAAGCTTCTAAAATCGCTGGTTGAATAAATGATACTTGCTTTGCTTTTTGAGGTGTGAAACTCTCTCTTTTTAGCTCGTTCGATTCGTTCAGTTTCGGCTTAAATGTTTCTCCACATGAATGACAATAGCCTTTATCTTGAAATCCTTTAAAAGGGGCAAACTTGCCATCCTTATTGGATCTCCCACAAGGGCAAAGAGGTGCAATCCTACTTCTTTGCTTTTCAAAAAGTAAGGTTTCCATTTTCAGAATCTTTTTGTAAAACATACACTTGTAGTCCTTCACTTTCTCGATTAACAAAAATCTTATTTGCCTCCAATCGCTTTTTGAAATTGGACTTGGATAAGGGCTTATTTCCATCCTCTAAAGCAAATTCCCTGTATTGAGGATAAAGGTCTTTAAGTAGGATCTTTTTTTCATAATCGGGAGTAAAGCCGTTTTCCTGTAAAAACCGTTTTACCGTGTCGGATTCAGTCTTGAAATCCTCTAAGGCATTATCAATGGAAGGACTTTGCGAAAACTTACCATTTACTAAAAGCCTCTTTAATCCAGTCAAAACCCAATTAAATACTCCGGGCAATTCCTCTTGGATTATCTCTTTGGCTAGGCCTTTATTTTGCTCATTTTCTGGAATGGTCACTTCAAATGGAATGATCAAAAACCGCCTGAAAAATCCGTGTGTAAATTCCACTTCTTTAGGAAGCTCATTTGCATTGAAAATCAATTTGGCATAGTTCTCAATGATAAAAGGATCTCGATAAGGCAAGCGTGCTTCCATTGGTTCCCCGGAGGCTAAAGCCTTGAATTTCGAACTTTCAAGCCTTCCATTTATCTCTGTAGCATAGTTTACAAGTTTGTCCGCTATTTGTGCCCGGGAATATCCACTTACATCGGTAAGGGATTGAAGGGAGTATTCACTTGTATTTTGATCTCCTAAAAGGGCTCGGATAATATCATATAGGACTGATTTTCCATTTGCGCCTCCACCGTATAGGAAGAGGGCTTTCTCGAGTTTTAACCGCTCAGTTGGAATAAAGATATATCCCAAATATTCACAAAGGACTTCTTGCTTATCCTTCTCTGGTAGTACCCGGTTTAAATAAGCTTCAAATTTGGGTGCTGTCGCCTTCTCATTATAGGCAAATGGTAATTGATACCGCATGAAATCGGTAGGAACAAAAGCCCTTAAATTCGGTTTCTCGGATATTTCGAAAGTACCGTTTTTGAGATTGATAAGAACTTTATTCTTTGGCTTTGGTGGTGTAGGTAAATACCCGGAGGCAGTAAACTGCTTATAAAGTCTCTCTCTGAAATTGAAGTATTTTGCTGTGAATTTTTCAATTCCCAAAACCTGTGAAGCTTCACCAAGAAAGTTTTCAAAGGTCTTTTGCTCAATGCTTTTCCAATATTCTCCATTGTAGAGGTAAACGAAATTTCCATTGAGACAAAGCCCTAATTTTTGAAATTTAGCCTTCTTTAGAATCTCCTCTACTGAAATAACTAGATAGTGCTTTTCCTTTAATTTCATGGAATCGATCTTATCATTTAGATCCTTCATTTCCTCTCGTTTGGCTTTGCATTCATCCGTTTCTTTGTTTGGCTGTTTTTCTAGAAAATCAATTAAAGCATTGATTTTGCCTTGAAGTTTCTTTAACTCCGGGAATGCTTTGATCATAAAATCCACCTTCTCCATACTATCTAGAAGGGCTTGGAGTATATCCTCATGAGGCTTGGTTTCTACCTTTGTAAGATTTTCTTTGAGGTGTTTTTGAAACTCGCTTTTTTCTAGTTGCATTTCCCTGCCTCCTTTCTGCTTTGCTCAAATTCCGGGCTCTCGAAATAGTTATCAATAACATGATCAAAAGCCGGAAAGGCTCGCATATCTCCGATTTCAGAAAATACGGATCCGAACTTGAAGGACTGATCCCAAAATTCTATTAAGGAGCTAAAAGGCTTTACCGGAAAGGCCTTTAGGGTAATTGTAGTAAGTCCAAACTTGGTAAGGTATTCAAGTTCTATTTCAAAATGCTTATCTTTACTCTTGTCACAAGTAGCTTTGAGACCTATGGAGGAGGCTTTGAATTTCTTATTCATGACTTCCTCCTTTCCTTTTGCGCTTGGAAATAATTTTTTTTGCTTGTTCCTCCACATCAAATGGCCTTTTGTTTCCTGTCTTAATCCAGTCGATTAATTCCGATTTGGAGAAATAAAGCCTTCCGGCTCGCTTGTGGTGTGGAATGATCCCTTTGGAAACATAGCTGTAAAGGGTCTGCCGTTTTACGTGGAGAAATTCCCCTGTTTCCTGAATCGTAAAGAGTTGATCTCCGGCCTCTTTGGTGGAGGTGTCCAGGATTAAGGATTTGATTTGTTTTACCTCCTCGAAGAGAGAGGCCATAGCCTTTGGTAGGCTGTCGAAAGTGATTTGATTTGCTTCCATATATCATATATTTGATTGTGGAGGCAAACTATAAAAGCTAAAAAATCAATATTGATTCGAGGTAAAGAGGGTAAAAACAAAGGTAAGAAAGGAAGAAACAAAGGTAAAATCATTTATTCCAGTCATGTTTTACCCTATCTCTTTTAAAATTATCGCCTCTTATGTCCCCATATTTATTTGTATCAAAAGAGTCTTTGAGTAATTGGATAAATGGATCTTTTTTTCGGTTTTCATGTAGGTTCTCAAAAATGCATTTTTCATAAAAGAGGTAAAAAAGCTTCACCACCGCATATTTCCCAGTAGTTCCCAAATTGATTTTTGGCTTAGGTAAATCGGTATCCCCTCCAAATGACCTTTTTAAGAAAGTCTCAAAATCTTCATTGGTCATCCAATTTTGACCATTATTATTTTTCGTTTCAATTAATGGTAAAAAATGGGATCTTACATCCTCAATAGGCATGGAGTTGAAAGTGTTTTCGATTTCCTCTTTATTTTCTTTGCTTGTATCATACTGGCCACTCAAAAAGCTTCTTAACGCAAAAACAGCATTCTTTTTACTAACATATTTGTCAAGGGCTTTATATACTTCGAAAAATGAACCATAACCACCGGAGGTAATTTCGGAATGATAGAAATATTCGTTTAGGTCATCTTTTGAAATGGAGAATTTTTCACCATCGAAAAAGCCTTCTACAAGATAGCCAAATCGGTCTTTAATTTCCTTTTCAATATCCCTTGTTTCTTGGATTGTTTCCCTAAACTTCTTCTTTAAATATTTCCTTTTGGTTTTTGGATCAATGGAATGGGTAATGGCCTCTTTTTTTATTATGTCGAAAAATTCCTCTCTTCTAGATTTAGACCACTTAAATTTATCTTTTTCAAAATAGCCTCTAATAAATTTCTCCCTATGAATAACCTCTCTTTGGCATTCTAAAACAAAATGAGGAATAGGAAGTTCTAGTTTTTTAAATCTTTCAATTAAATGATCTGCATGATGGCTATAATGGAAGGTTTTTAGCAAACGGATTTCTCCAAAATAGTAAAGAAAATCTGTGATTTCATGAGAAGAGACTCTTGCTTGAAAAGTTTGGTAAAATGTAATGAATGGCTCTTTTTGAAGACCTGAATCGGGATTGTTTTTTCGATATTGCCGGAAATACTCCCTATCTTTTTCATCCTCTTGAACATATAAATCTATAAGACTTAAGACTGCCTCTTCAATTTTAATTTGGTCTTGGTTCATCTAAGTAGCTTTGATAAAATGAATCAAATGAACGAAATGAGGCTTTTATAAAACCTTTATTTTCGCATGAAATCGGTAATATCCTCTAAGATCTCTTTTTTGGTCTTATCCTCAAACCCTGCAAAGTAGTTTTTAGTGGTTTTTAGGTCGGAATGACCTAATGCCTCACTTACAAATTCCAAGCTTGCTTTTTTCCTTACTGCCGTGGTAGCAAAGGAATGTCTAGCCCAATAAGTCGAAATATTTTCATTCAATCCGTTTGCTTTCGCTAGCTTCTTAATATGCTGGTTTACATATCGAATGAAATTCAACTTTGCCAAATGCTGTTTTTCGGCATTATCATTTTCCGATAGGATAGGGAAAACAAATCCGTTTGGGTTTTGTGTAGTGATGCCGTATTTCTCAATAAATGATTTTGCAAAATCAGTAAGAGGCACTTGAATAGGCTTTGAGTTTGCCTTCTTAGTTCGTTTGGTTTTCTCCCTTACAAATTCGATTTGACCATTATTCAAGTTTTTCCATTTTAAGTGGAGAATATCCTTCATATTCATTCCATTACATACAAAGGAGAAAAACCAAAAATCCTTTGCCTTTTCCTGCTCCTTAGTTTCAGCTTTAGCCTGAAAAAGGGTTTGGAGTTCGTTTGAATCAAAAGCTTTCTTAGTATTGGTGGAGGCTGGTATCTCATAACGCTTGGATCCGAAAGGGTAAATATCCCGGTCTATGGCTTTGGATTCGATAGCACTGTTAAAAATTACTCTAAGGCCTCTAAGGTAAATTCCCACCGTGGTAAGGGATTTTTCATTTTTTTCAGTCATCCAAAGTTCAAAGTCATTTAGAAACTTGACTGTGATATTTTGAAACAATAGCTTTTTAGGTTCTTTCCCGGTCTTATCCTTAAGGTAAGCTTTCAATGCCTTCATGCTTAACTCATAACTTGAAGCCGTAGAAATTCGCTTGTAATCCCTTAACTCTTGGATATAGCTTTCATAATGATAAAAGGCATTGAGCAATTCCCCGGAGGTAATCGAAAGGGATTTTTCAAACGCTTCAAAAGTGAATGAGTTTAAGAGTTTGACTTTATTGGAATAATGGTTTTTCAACTCTTCCAAGTCCTCTTTTATGTCGGTTTCTTCTTTTTTGAATCGCTGGCCTTTTTCAGGAAAAAATATCTTATTGAAATCTTTTTCGCTAAGGTCGAAATCAGTTGTATAAAGTCGGGCTTTTTTAGTGGAGGTGTCATAAACCCGGATTTTCACCGGATAGGATCCATTGTCTTTTTTGCGCCTAGTGTCAAGGTATAAATTGACCTTAACCGGATCTTTGGCTTTGTCTTTTTTTCGTGTCATGTCAAAGTAGCTTTACCCAAAGATACCACTTGCATACCATTTGCACAAAAAAAGGTCGCTATTTGCACAAAGAAACCATAAACAAAAACATAAAGAAAGGCTATAAAATAGCTGTAAATCAATATTTTAATAATAATACAGATATTAAAAAAATAAGCCAATTTCTGACTTGTAATCAGTAGGTCATTGGTTCGATCCCGATAGGAGGCTCAAAAAGAGAAACAGAAATGTTTCTCTTTTTTGGTTTTAGGTATTTTTTAGCTAATGCCTATATCTGAATTTCCTTATCGATAGTTGCTTCTGATATTTCAGCAACCATCATAAGAAATATAGAGATGCCAAGGCAACTAAAGAAAGTGATGAAGAATGAGTTGATAGTTGCGTCCTTGTATATCCTCATGAAGAAGGGAATAAGGAAGACGACTAAAGCAATTAATTTTAATACTTTCGCGCCTAATGATATTGCAGGATGATATTTTGGATTTATCCGCAAATTTGAAGGAAGGTAATTTCTTTTGCTTTTCATGATTACTTTGGGTTTAGCTGTATAAGAAATTCAACCTACTTACAGAAAATCAGGTAGAATGATGAATTCCTTTGCTTAATAATATACTGTTTATTCCTTAAATAATCAGTCACTTAGATTATTATTTCGCCATCCCACGGGATTGAAAACTAAAAAAACTCCTTACTTAGAGGTAGTAAGGAGTTTATTATTTGATCGAAAGAAAGACTCACTATACTATTTTTACTATTCATTTTGGCCAGGCTAGAAAAGCTACCTGCAGTTCTCCCAGTTTTTTGTAGCCAGCCTCATTCATATGGATGGGGTCCGTGTAATAAAGGTCTTTGTTATACAGGCTATATCCGCCTAGTGTAAACTGATCTAAGTAGGGGATGCCATGAAGTTCACAGATTCGTTTTTGCATGGCTACATGGGCTTGCATTCCGTTTTCAGCGAAGGGATCATAAGCGCCTCTATCATTGAATGCCTTACTGGAAGTGAAAAAGTAAATCTGTGCTTTAGGATTGAGCTCGTAGATTTTTTTGATGCAATAGTTTATTCCACCCGCCTGCGTGATCAGTTTGTTTTCGTCAAAACCATCGAATTCAGAATAGTCGGTATAGCTGCCCACTTCCCGCTTATTTGTGTAATCATTGGTTGAAGCCCATAAGATATAGATATCAAAGACTCCAGCTCCATCTACTTGCTGCTGAAGGGATTTTCCCTGAAGTGAAGAAAAACCTGCGCCTCCAACACCATAATTGGTGATAGTCATACCTAAACGTTCTTTCCACATTTCTTTGGCACTATCACTAGCAGGAATGACTGAAACCGAGCCACCAAAAACAGCCACAGACTTCCCGTAGTTATAGGAAGCTTTTAATGTTATTTCCTCTGATATTTGGCCAAATGAATTTGTGTATAGCAAGGCAAAAATAATAATCAGGTAGTTCTTGATTTTGCTCATCTCAGTATAGCAGGTTAATGGTTGATATAAAGTAAAATAGTAGTTGCTACTCAATCATTCTTGAATAAGCTTCACCTTAGTTTTTTCATTTGAATCAAATTTAAGGATTTTGAGTTCTTAAGGACGTGTAGTGGAAGTAGGCGTCCTGTATTTAACTGTATTTATTCTAAAAATATCGTTTCTCATAATTTGAGTATTCAGGTATTTTTTCCTTATTGTATCAATATAAAACATTAACCCAAATACAGATGAAAAGAAAATTTACAATCCTAAGCAGCTTGATGCTTTTGGTGACTATGAGCTTTGCATTTGCTCTTTCTAGCCCTAACGAAAAGTATTTCGAAGGTAAATGGTCTGTTCTAATCAAAGGAACGCCTCAAGGCGATGCTACTATCCCCATGAGGTTTGAAACAGTAGATGGAAAGACCACTGGCTACTTTATCGAAGAAGGGGCTAATGAGGAGAAAAAAATGAGTTCAGCTACCATCAAAGATGATGTTCTTAATACTTCCTTTAATATTAGTGGCTACGACGTAACACTTTCACTCACCAAAGTGGATGATGATAATGCCAAAGGTGACCTTCTGGGCATGTTCGATGTTGAAGGTAAAAGAGTTAAGTAAGTATACTTACTTATGAATATTAAAAAGTTTGAATAACCCAATCTATCTATATATAAAAAAAAGGTGGCAGAACGTTCTGCCACCTTTTTTAATCTTGTAACCCAATCTATTTTACTACTTTGAGTCCTGTATAAAGGACTACTTTATTTTAAAGTATATTTAATTATTGCTCTAATAGCTTTAAAATGAGCTATTAGTAAAGGCTCAAAATGTATTTGACCATATCTTTGGCATCCGCCTCACTTAATGCAGGATGCGGTGGCATTGCTGCCTCTCCCCATACACCGGCACCACCATTTATTACTTTATTTGCAAGTTTGGTGATATTCTCCTCATTAGGCTTATACTCAGCGGCTATTTCCTTAAAAGCTGGTCCAACGACTTTTCTCTCTACCAAATGACAGGAAAGGCAATCTGAATTACCGATTTTTTCTTCTCCTGTAAGTTTGATACTGCTCTTATCATCTATTATTTCTTCCATCTGATCTTCCTCTATGATCGGCTCTGCGACAATAGGCGGGGTTGGCTCAGCTGGCTTTACTTCAATAGGTGTTTCATTTGTGGCTGATTTTTCCGTAGTGGTATCTCCTCCTCCGCATGCAAACGATAGTACAGCTAGCAGTATGGTAGCTGACTTTGATATGATTTTGATTTTCATTCTTTTAAACTATTAATATCCAATGGCCAAATTTGAATAAACACTTTTATTTGGACCGGTTAATGATTGTTTAGAGTAAACTCAGGTAGATGTTTGATTGTTCCACCGTCCATTGCAGACTCATGAGCTAAAATCCCTACACACGTAATATTTGCAGATTCTTTAGCATTTGGATAAGGAGCCCTCTCTTCTGCCAGTGCATTCAAGAATTCATTGACCAAGTGCGGGTGAGATCCACCGTGACCTGAACCTTGAATAAAGGATAGATGCTGATTGTCATCACCATCATACACTCCAGCAGTGGTGAATGAAGCAATTTCCTCAGGAAGCAAATGTCCATAATCAGGAATTTTCACTTTCTCAGGACTTTCCCCAGTATGGATCACGGAGTCTTCATGCTCAACCAATGTCCACTCAAAGGACTTTTTAGAGCCATAGACGTCAAAACTCTCTCTATACTGTCTGGCAGTATTGAAAAGCGATCTAGTTACCTCAGCAGACAAGTCTGAATCTTTGAATTTGATGTGACACGTTTCGATCGCGAAAGGAGAACCATACTTTGGAATCAATTCTTCATCAATACGTCCGGAACCAAAGCATGAAACGTATTCTGCCTGAGCCTTTGGCAAAGCCAAAACAGGTCCCACGCAATGCGTCGCATAATGCATAGGAGGGAGGCCTTCCCAGTATCCTGGCCAGCCAGCCATTTCCTGCTGATGAGATGCGCGTAGGAACTGTATTTTTCCTAATTCGCCTTTCTCATACATTTCTTTGACGAAAAGAAATTCACGGCTATAAATCACCGTCTCCATCATCATATAAGTCAAGCCCGTTCTCTGAACCTCTTCGACGATTTTCTTACAGTCTTCTACAGAAGTAGCCATAGGAACGGTACAAGCTACGTGCTTGCCAGCTCTAAGTGCTTTCAGAGATTGCTCCGCATGATTTTGAATTGGTGTATTGATATGAACTGCATCGATATCCGGATCTTTTAACAGTTCGTCGTAGTCTGTGTACACTTTCTCTATGCCGAAAGCCTTTCCGATTTCCTCAGCTTTTTCCTTATTTCTCTGGCAGATTGCATACATTTTAGACAGTTTATGCTTCTGGTAGATTGGAATAAACTCGGCACCAAATCCAAGGCCTATAATTGCGATATTGAATTGTTTTTTACTCATGTTATTTTGATAATGAAAAATCGTTAAGGGTTAATTGTTCTTACTTATTCAGCAGCCCATTTTTTCAAGAACTCAAGTCCTTCTTTGGCGAAGCCATCCTGAGATGGTACCAAAGGCTTCCAGATACATACTGCACCGGCAAGTTCTTTCACATCTGGCGTGAAACTTTCAATAGATACCACTCCCTGATAGTTGATCGCTTCTAAACCACGTTTGTATGCAGCCCAAGGAGTAATGCCCGTCCCAGGAGTTCCACGGTAATTCTCCGAAACCTGGAAGTGAATCAATTTATCTCCGGCTCTTCGAATAGCAGCTTCAGGATTTGGTTCTTCTATATTCATATGAAAACCATCCAAGATCACCTTTGCTTCTGGTTCGTTGATATCGTCAATCAATCTCATTAATTCCTCACAGGTATTGATCAGATCCGTTTCGAAACGATTTAAGGTTTCTAAAGCAATGTCCAAACCGAATTTCCTAGCTGTTTGACAAACTATACGTAGGTTAGTTACTGCTCGATTCCATTCTACTTTTTTCTGCTCAGGAGAAACCAATCTGGCTTTTCCTACGGCTGAGTACATAGGTCCAGCTACGAATTTGGCATCCAAGCCAGCAGCTATCTCAAAGCACTGATCCAAGTAATCAAAACTGGTTTTGTGAAATGAAGGATCTTCATTGGTGAAGTCTCGGCTCGTACCAAAAGCCCCGCAGATAACGGCCTCGAGGCCGTTATCGCTAAGCGCTTGTTTCACTTCTTTGATATCTATCAATGCTGGGTCTTCCACAGGAATCTCCACTACATCATATCCGAAGCCTTTGATTTTTGGTAAAAGGCTAAGCGTTTCAGAACTGAATGGAGAAGTCCATAACCAGGTGCTTACACCGAATTTTACATTAATTGGCATCGCTTATATAACTTTCATTATGCCGTTCATTTGCTTCCAGTGATTAGGAAGGGTACAAACAAATGGATAATCACCTCTCTGAGAAGGCACTTTCATGATAATAGTTTCTGTCGAATTTGGGAAAACCAAGTCTGTTGAAGCAAGTACCTCAGAAATCTCAGGTACAAAGCTCTTGTCCATTCCAGTTAGCTCTTGGGCCATCTTGTCTGCAGCCTGACCGATTTTTTCGAGTGAGCCAATGGCTCCAATAACTAGATTGTGTTGAACAAAGTCAGGGTTATTAAAATCCAAAACCAGTTTGCTTCCCGCTTTGACAATAAATGCGGATTTATCAAATGACATCTCGTGAGGGATGGTAGTTAGTGTAACCAAACCATTTTTAACTACTTCAACTGATTCTTCTATTGATGAGACTGCTTTGCTAGCTTCACCTGAAGAGGTTTTCTTTAGATCAAGGCTTGAGTCATTCCCGATTCTACCTGAGAATCTCCAGTTACCTTCGTAGTCTCCAACTTTGTTATTAGAATCAAACTGACCTACACGCACATTTTCCGGAGATAGTGGTCCTGTAAACAAGCCTTTGGTTTTACCCTTAGCTACTTCGTTTCCGTCGATCATTAAGCTCATACTACCATCTTCTTTAAGTGTAGCGATAACAAGGAATTGCTCTGAAGGTAATTTCTTGCGTGAACTGATGATTTTCACATCACCATCCTGGGCGATAGCAAAATGCAAAGCGTCTTTATAAACGTATAAGCTATACCCATTGGTGCCATTTCCTTGAGCTACCATTACGCCGTCTAGTGCCTCTCTGCCTGGTGCAACTACCATCTCAATGGTCATTTCTTTTCCTGTAGGATCAGGTGGGAATAGAAGAGCGTTACGCTGGCTTAAGGTGTATGATTCAGATATTAGGCTTCTGGAAATTCTATCTGCAATACTCATTACAGAATCAGCCTCAGCTTTTGGAGCTACTTCTCTGCTTTCAAAAGCAGAAGGGTGAGTCAATGCTGCAGCAAAAATCGCCTGTGGTAAATACTCATCTTTTGCATTGTCCTCATTTTCAGATATAGCTAATAGTTTCTTAGAAACATCTGCTGAAGTTGGCATTTCAGAAACTGCTACGATAGCATTTTTTCTTGCCTGAAGATTGGGATCTTCCATCAAGTTAGCTGCTAAGATCGCATCTAATGCAGATTGGTTTTTAGGAATTACTCGTACAGCATTTTTTCTAACAGCTGCAGAAGGATGGCTTAAAGCTTTTTCTACCACTTCCTGTGCTTTTGCATTATTTCCATCCAATACGCCTAATCCATGAAGTGCCCAAAGAGCATTGATTGCAGGAGCATTTAAACCAATTTCATCTACTTTTTGATTGTTGATGATATCATACAAACCTTCAATCACGTCCATGTTTTTAGATTCTACAATCAATCGCTGTGCGGTTAATCTCCAGAACATGTTCTCACTTTGAATGGCAGCTAGAAGCTCATCAGATTCAGCATCTTTCAGATCGAAGACCTTAGATGATTCATTTCCTTTGTAGGTAAGACGATAGATTCTACCATGTTGTCTATCTCTCAATGGATTGATGTAGGCATTTCCCTCACCATTTTCCCGACCTCTAGGAGTAGGGTTATGTTGGATGATAAAGTTATACCAATCAGCCACCCAAAGTGAACCATCAGGTCCTACTTCAGCATGAACTGGGCTAAACCATTCGTCAGAACTGGCTAGTATATTGAATGCGTTTTTCTCTTTGTATCCAGAACCGTCTTCAATCAAGCGTGCATTGTGTAGCACACGTCCCGTAGGCTCAGCTACAAAAGCCATTTGATTCCAATATTCCTTTGGGAAGTTTCTTGCAGTATATAAGTTGTGTCCAGCAGCAGCTGTATAGCTTCCATGCCAATCTACCTGTCTCAAGAATGGAGTCAAATGAGGCATATCATAATGCGAATCAATACCAGTTGCAGTATTAGGGGTTCCCTTATATATAGTTCTCTTAGCATACTTAGTTTCCATCGCCAAATAAACGGAGTGTTGGCCGTTAGCTGTGGAAATGAATGTCTCAAAATCTTCTGAGAATCCTAGGCCCCAAGTATTATTACTTGTACGTCCTAAGAATTCCATGTTTTCCCAAGTAGGAGTAAATCTATAAACACCTTGGCTGAAATTGAATTTCTTGCCGCTTACTTCTCCGTTGAAACCTGAGTATCCTAAAACTCCCCAAATCTTATTATCAAAGCCATATTTTAAGTTGGATGGACCAGCATGTGTATCAAATTTACCCCATCCTGTCATCACTACTTCTTGTACGTCAGCTACGTCATCCCCATCAGTATCTTTCAGGAACACAAAATCAGGAGCCATAGAAATCAACATCCCGCCATTTACGGCCATAATTGAGGTAGGTATATTTAAGCCTTCAGCAAAAACGGTTACCTTATCGGCTTTACCATCTCCGTTGGTGTCTTCCAAAATCTTGATTTTGTCATCACCGCCTTCTTTACGAATCTCATTAGGATAATCAGTCGTTTCAATTACAAATAGTCTACCTCTCTCATCCCAAGCAAATGCGATAGGATTGATGATCATAGGTTCAGATGCAAATAACTCCAGCTCAAAGCCTACTGGCACCTGTATCAACTTCATCGATTCTTCCGCAGAAAGTGGTAACTGATAGCGAGGTGCAGGATCATTTTTCTCATAATTAGGAATATCCGCATCCTCAAACTGTGGCGTAGGAATATTGTATTCTGTCAAAAGCTTATTCACTTTATCGCCTACAGCCCAAAGTATACCGTTTGCTACAAGGTTTTGGAATTCTTTTTTCTCCCAAGTCTTCTCGTTGTGACCATAGGCAGTATAGAATACCCGGCCTTTTCCCTGATCACGAACCCAAGTGTAAGGCTCTTTACCTTTTTCATCCACACGCTCCATGAGCACATGCATATCAGGATTTACCTGGCTGTGTACATAAGTCTCATCCCAAGTCTCAAACTCAGAAATCCCTTTCATCACAGGGTGATCAGCATCTACGATAGTAGCGGTGAAATCACCCGTACCATGTGTACTGAACTGCCCGCCAACTGCCTCGATGTACCAAGGGGAATTTTGGAAGCAAAACGAAGCACTGTGAATAGGAATCAACGCTTTACCGCCTTCAATATAAGACTTCAGCGCAGCTTCCTGCTCTGGCGTGATCTTCTCATGATTGGCATAGATCATCAAGCCATCATAATTATTCAGCTTCGTTTCATTCAGATCATTTACATCTGTAGTGTACGTGAGATTAATTCCTTTTTGGAAAAGAGGAGTTTCTAAGTACATCATCAATTTCTCTGAATTGTGATGTTCGCTTTCATGCCCTAGAACTAAAATCTCTACTCGCCTAGGATCTTTGGATGAAAGGAAGTTGTTGTTGCTTTTGCCACCGCATCCCGCGAGGAAAGCAAACATTAAAATCACCATACAAAAGAAGGGTGACTTAGGTAATTTTGGGGTTTTCAAATACATATTAAGATTAGGGGATTTATTAGATTACTAAATTCCAGTATTAATCCCATCATTTCTCCCTGTTTAAGCTTGAAAAATGACTGAATTATGATTAATTACAGCTTTAATCAACTGGAATAGTAGAATAAATCAGATATAATCTATGAAGAAACCATTGCAAAAATCGAAAATAGCCAGTAATAAGGTTTTTGTTATCAAGGAATTACGGGAGTCTTACCTGGATAAATACTGGCATTCTCATGAAGAATATCAGTTGAATGTAATTCTGAAGGGCAGAGGAACCCGTTACATTGGCGATCATATGAAGCCTTTCAAAGAGGGCGACTTGGTACTTACCGGTCCAAACCTTCCCCATGTCTGGCGAAGTGACAATGCTTACTTTGATCCTGAAAATGGACTGGATACCCATGACATTGTCATCTATTTCCCGGAACACTTTCTGGGTAAAGATGCTTTGCAAAAAGAAGAATTTGAGGAAATTGGGAAATTGCTGGCAAAAGCTGACAGAGGATTGGAAATCACTGGTCATACTAGTCGAACCGTCACCAAAATGATGAAGGAGCTGGTTCATAGCAAAGGTGGAGCAAGTATCATTGGCCTATTGGAGATTCTGGAAGTACTGGCTCATTCTACCGAAATGGAACCTATTACCCATATTGACTACAAGAGTAATTATACCGCAAATGAAAAAGATAAAATCTCCGAGATACTGGAATATGTGCTGAAAAACTTCAAGGAAAAAATTACGCTACAGGATGTAGCCTCCCTTGCCAATATGTCTGAAAGTGCTTTTAGCAGGTATTTTAAAGCTCGAGTGAATAAATCTTTCTCAGACTTCCTTGGTGATGTACGGATCAGCAACGCCAGAAGACTGCTTCATGATGGAGATCTGAATATCAGTCAGATTTGCTATGAAAGTGGATTTCCTACACTTTCTAATTTCAACAAACAGTTCAAAGACCGCATTGGCAAAACTCCTCTAAACTATAAAAAGGAGTACATGGAGCCTTTTTGAGTAGGAAATCGCTCAACTTTTCCCAAACTTCTCCATCACCAGCTCCAAATAAGTACTACTGACAGGAAAAGAATTAATTCCAATCAGGAGCTGATGCCTCTCAGCCTTATCCACCAACTTCATATTCACTATATAAGATCGATGAGTTCGGAGGAAAAAGGAGGGAAGTGATTTCTCTATTTCGGCCAGCGTCAACCGGCTCATCAATCGCTCATTTCTCAGATGAAAAGTCACATAATTCCCCGTGGCTTCGCAGCACATCAGCTCATCAAATCGTACTTTAAACTGTCCCTCATTCGTTTTCACATAGATAAACTGCGGCTCATTGCTGGGCTGAAGTTCCAGCCATTCCTGTGCTTTTTGACAGGCTTTTAGAAATCTCACCAGATTAAAAGGCTTGAGCAAGTAGTCCATAGCTTTCAACTCAAAGCCCTGCACTGCGAACTCTGAATAGGCCGTGGTGAAAATCACCATAGTTTCCTTAGGTAGCAGTGCAGCCAACTCCACACCGGAAATATCCGGCATATTGATATCGAGAAAAACCAGATCAACCGGGTTTGACTTGATGTACTCCAAGCCTTCCACTCCATCGGTAAATACTTCTACTAATTCTAAAAATGGGACTTTGGAAGCATGTGCTTTGATCACTTCCAAAGCCATATTTTCATCGTCTATTGCTATGGCTTGAATCATACTAGGTTAATTGGACTGACAAATGAACAAAATGTTCAGTGTCATTTGCCACGATGGTTAGGTTATGTTTTTGTGGGTAGGAATGTGCCAGTCTGTTTTTTACATTTTCCAATCCAATCCCAGATTCATCTCGTGGATCTTCGGTTTGTTTTTTGGGATGAATGCTATTCACCACATCCAGGTGCACCGATCCCTTAAGGCAGCGAAGACTGATTCGGATCCAGGATTTATTCTTAGTGCTGATACCGTGTTTGAAGGCATTTTCCACAAAAGGAATCAATAGCATGGGAGCGATATTGCCCTCACAGGTATCTTCTGAGATCTGTACACTTACCTCAAGATTTGCTTCATTTTTGAAGCGCAACATCTGCAAATCCAGGTAGTTCCTAAGGTATGTAATCTCTCTGGAAAGTGGAATTCTATCCATCTGGTTTTCATGTAGCATAAAGCGCATCATGTCTCCCAGTTTCTGAATGCCATCAGAAGTCTTCTCCGCATTTTCCATCAAAGCAGCGCCATAGAGTGTATTTAGGGCATTGAAAAGGAAGTGTGGATTGATCTGAGAGCGAAGAAAACTCAGGTTGGCTGAGCTTTGATTCACTTGCACTGATAACGTGTCTATTTTGCCGATATAGTCTTCATATTTCCCAAAGACAATATTGGAGATAGGAAACACTACAAAGATCAACAAGGCGATCATCCCAAGTCCCAGCAACATGATTTCAGGGATATTATTCTCTGCAGCAATGATTATAAATACAAGAAAAATAATGCTCATCAATCCCCATAGGAACCAGCGATAGGCTTTGATGTTGCCTTGGAGTTTGTTGCGGTAAAGCAAGTAATAATTGTAAAAGACAAAGAATGCAATTGCGGGAATTACCATTAAGAGAATGACCAGAATCGCTTCATTCACAAAAAGTCGGGACGCAAATAAAAATATACTTACAAAAAGGAAAATCATAAAGAGGCGCACCCCATTATAGAGCTGAAAATCCTTAAACACCGGTGGCAAAAACATTCTCTTTAAGAGATTTGCAATGACTAAATAGACAGTGTATAGCAGAAGAACGCTAAAATAAAATCGAAAAAATCGTTCGGCATCCACATTATTTCCGCCGGCACATGCCCCTGAAAGTCCTGCCGTGATAGCTGCGGTAAGTATACTGAATAGAATGAGGTGCAGTACATTGTTATCCCGGAGATACTTTGGAATAATCACCAAATGCATCACATAAAAACCTATGTAAAGGACTATGGGCAGCACGACTATTCCAAAGAATTTCTCCATAGGATAGCTCTGATTAGACATGGCTATCATGATGTTGGTCAATACGATAATCAAAAATGTGAAGGTAATAACCCACCATTCTACATCTCTAAAAACCAATCTTTTTGATTTCATAATTCACTAGTATTAAATACGTTAAACTACCTTGACTCAATTAGATTCGTCTTGATGTTCAAGGTAATCTTTTCCGATTCTCCTTGCTTTTCGCCATGCGTGTACATCAGCATGAGATTGTAAATAACCGCCAAAAGGATCAGCAAATAAAAGACTTTCTTGGTGTTCATCAGTTCTATACCTAATTGATAGTTCAAGATTAGCGTTACTAGAAAGTCTTTACAAAAGTATGGGACGAAATGGGGAGTTTGTGGGATGAATAAGGAATTGGAACTTACGAAATACGAAGTACGATTTACGAGATCCTCGAGGAGTGGACTTCATTTTATAGTTCAGACTGACATTTCAGCTTGATTGATGCTAGAGGCAAACTCCCCCTTGGACACAAGAGCTTGTTGAGAATTGAAACCTTCTTAAAGGGGGTAAGGGGGATTTAGACCAGATTTCAATTGTGATAAGCGTCATTGCGAAAGCGAAGTATAAGCTTGAAGCCCTCCTGTCGCTGGGCAGGCAATCTGATGTCATTTACGACTTACGATCTTGGATTTACGAGCCATATTTCCTTGCTGGAGATCATCTTAGCTATTTGACATCTATCTAGCTATTGAAATAAGGAATTAAACTTTTTAATGATGAATGATGAATGTTGAATAATGAAGTACCGGTCATTGTGAAGCTGATATCAATTACGATTTACGAGATCCTCGAGGAGTGGACTTCATTTTATAGTTCAGACTGACATTTCAGCTTGATTGACACCACAGGCAAACCCCTGCATAGACACAAGAGCAAAGTGAAAATTGAAACCTAACTAGTCGATGAGGATCAAATAAATGTACCTATTATCAAGGATACCGTAAATCCCATATCGTAAATCGTAAATGGCCTAATGATGAACGTCGAACGCCGAATGATAAACTGATCTAACTGCTAGAAAGGATTATGCTGTAAATCAATTCCCCACATCACAGGAAGAACAAAATACACCATCAAGGTCACCAGAATAATAGAAATCACATTCAACCAGAAACCTGCACTGACCATATCCTTCATCTCCAGATAGCCGGAACCAAACACCACTGCATTGGGCGGAGTGGCAACAGGTAGCATAAAGGCGCAACTGGCAGCCAGCGTAGCGCCTACCATCAGTCCGAAAGGATGTAAATCAAGTTTGAGCGCCACTGAAGCTAGAATCGGAAGCAACATAGAAGCCGTGGCGACATTGGAAGTGACCTCGGTGAGGAAGTTTACCGATGCTATTATAATAAGGAGTAAGACAAAGAAAGAGATTCCCTCGATCAGGGTAAATCGCGTTCCAATCCACTCAGCCAGGCCTGTTTCCTTGAAACCTCCAGCCAGAGCCAAACCACCACCAAATAGAATAAGAATTCCCCAAGGGATTTTCTCGGCAGTTTTCCAGTCCAGAATTCGCACATTCTTGGTAGAAGAGGGGAGTACAAAGAGTAAAACTACTCCAGTCAATACGATGATGGTATCGTCGATTCCCGGCAGGAATTTCTCCAGAAAAAAGCTTCTCGTAATCCAGGAAAAACAAACTAATCCGAAGACTATCATCACTGTTTTCTCCTCCGAACTGATCTTTCCAAGTGCTGCTAATTGCTTGTAAACGATGTTTTTACCGTCATTCAGACTAAAGTTCTTTGGAAGTGGGTTGGCGGAATTCACTAGATAAAACCAACAGATCAGCAGTAAAACAGCCGCCAGAGGAAAGCCAAAAAGCATCCATTCATTGAATCCTATGGTGTAGCCGTACAGATCTGAAACTACAGCAGCGAGAATCGTATTCGTAGGAGTACCGATCAGCGTGGCCACGCCGCCTATAGATGCTCCGTAGGCGATTCCAAGCATTATATTTTTCCCCAGTTTATCTGCAATTCCTGAATTAGAAGAACCTAGTTGATCCTTGAACTGATTCACTACAGCCAAACCTATCGGAAGCATCATCAGAGAAGTAGCGGAATTGGAGATCCACATGGAGAGAATTCCGGTGGCGAGGATAAATCCCAAAACGATACGTCGCAGATCTGTTCCCAATAAGTTTATTATGTTAAGTGCAATTCTGCGATGTAGATTCCATTTCTCTATTCCCGTAGCTAGGAGAAATCCGCCCATATAGAGCATCACTGTAGGATGCATGTAATTCGCAGATACGGAAGCTATAGGCAAAATCCCGAGCATAGGCATAAATATCAGCGGGAGAAATGCTGTGGCGGCAATAGGAATCGCTTCAGTGATCCACCAGATCGCCATCCAAACTGCCAAGGCTAGCATCGCTAAGGCCTGTGGATTCAATCCTGGGGAACTCACAAAAAAATAAATCAACAAAAAGGCTGTAGGCCCTAATAGAAGTCCCATTCGGGGAAGCTGATGGTTCATAAAGCTGCTGGTGGGGGTATAAGCGTATCCAAAGCCTTAAGTTAAAAATAAATGGGAAATGGAGGGTATTGAATTTTGTATTTAACATAATATAAATTATGTAACATATATATACCATCATGTAGCAAAGTCCTTCTCAGTCATTAATTCTAAGCCTCAATCTTAATAGTCATTCGATTGATTTTTATATGTTTGGGCAATAGAAATATTTCCGCCTTTTGCTTTTGACCTCAACCTATGTTTTTATCCAGTATCTCAGAGATCAGTACCACTTCATGGATTCTTAGTTTTTTAGCCGCTTTTGTGATCGGATTGTCCAAAGCTGGTATCAAAGGAATAGCAATTATCAATGTGACTTTTATGGCAATAGCCTTCGAAGCCAAACAATCCACCGGTATAGTATTGCCCTTGTTAGTGGTTGCAGATGTGTTTGCGGTGATCTATTACAACAGACATACGCAATGGAAATATGTGGCTAAATTTCTTCCCTGGATGATTTTGGGAATTATTCTGGGAAGTTGGTTCGGTATGGATCTTCCTGAAAAAACATTTAAAATATTTATGGTCATCATTATTTTCTTAGTCTTGGCTATCATTGTTTGGTGGGATCAAAAAAAGGTGAATACGGTGCCAACGCACTGGGCCTTTGCTAGTGGAGTCGGGACTTTGGCTGGCTTTACGACCATGGTTGGTAACTTGGCCGATCCTATATCCAATATTTACTTTTTAGCCATGCGTCTGCCCAAAAATCACTTTATAGGTACTGCAGCATGGCTTTTCCTGATCATCAATATTTTCAAATTACCCTTTCATTTTTTCCTTTGGAACACCATTTCCAAAGAAACCCTCCTACTGGATGTGAAATTGATTCCGGCAATTATTCTAGGATTTATATTAGGAATCAAACTAGTCAAGATGATCGATGAGGAGTTATTTAGAAAAATGATATTGGTATTGACTGCTTTGGGAGCTATCATTATTCTATTTAAATAAGTTGAATATCCGCATTTGCTAGCAGCGATAAGAATGAAATTCGTTTCCCTGCCTACCGGCCAGGCAGGCATCCTCCCGCATAGGCATACATTTCCAGAAGATGGTTTTGGGCGGCAGGGGAATTGTTTGGTTACCATCTAACCATGGTCCCGCCACGGCGGGCAAGTTATTAATGGTTGGACCACTTCGTGGTCATACTACCTATGGAACTCTCTATATTTTATCAGATAAATTTCTTTTATCAAAAAAAGCTAATCCACTTATTAAAGCCAAAAATTCTTCTCTATACTTACTACTGATAGGAATCTCTTTTCCATTGATCATCACACAATGATTCTTGACTGTTTCTATGTGTTTGATTGCAATAATATTTGAGCGATGAATTTTTACGAACTGATTTGCAGGAAGTAAATCCAACACTTCAGATAATTTATAGCGAGCCAATATGGGGCTCTTATCCGAATGAAACGTCACGTAATTCCCGTCACTTTCAATGTATTTTATATTCTTAATGGATAACTGATGAAATTCAGAGCCACTTTTGATAAAAATAGTTTGATCAGACACTTCAGAGGGAACTTCAGGGTCAGGTTTTTGAACGCCCCTATTTTGATTCAATGCGTCCTTTACTTTCATCGTTGCTTGAAGCAATCGATCAAACTCAATTGGCTTTAGTAAATAGTCTATTGCTTTAAGCTCATAACTTTTCAGAGCATATTCCGAATAGGCCGTTGTGAAAATAATTAAGGGAGGTTTTTGTAAAAATTTCGGAAAACTCAACCCTGATAGTTTGGGCATGTTGATGTCCAGAAATATAAGATCAACTTGATTTTCCTGGAGATATTCAAGCCCTTCTATCGGATCTCTAAAAGTAGCTTTCAGTGAAAAGGATGGGATTTTATTCAAATGAATTTGAAGTACTTCAATAGCCGAAGGCTCATCATCAATGATTACGTAGCTTATCATATTTCTAGTCAAGATTCAAACTCAAGAACGATTTGAAAAATCCATTTTCTTCTTTTGTTTCCAGCGTATGAGTAGTTGGATAAAGAATAGAAAGTCTCTTTTTTAAATTGTCAAGCCCAAAACCCGAAGATTCATCTTCAAGGCCATTCCTCTGTCCATGTACTGTATTGCTTACTTCAAAATACAACTTATTCTCTTTGATTTCCAGTGAAATATCGATAACAGATTTGGTGTTAGGTTCAATGCCATGCTTAATCGCATTTTCCACAAAAGGAATAAGCAACATAGGGCTAATTTTAACTGTAGTTACATCTCCTATCACAGAAAAATTTATGAACACGTCATCCTCTTCAGCAATTCGTAATTGATATACTTGAATGAAATTTTTGAGATGATGAATTTCCTTTTCAAGTATGACCTTATCCTCATTTGTTTCATAAACCATGTAGCGCATTAATTCGGCTAATCTTGCAATGCCATCTGCTAATTCAGGGACATCATGTTTTAAGGATTTTGCATAAAAGCTGTTTAAGACATTAAACAAAAAATGCGGGTTTATTTTCGACTTCAAAAAAGCCATTTCTGTGGATAATTTTTCTTCCAGCAATACCCTTTTCATCTTTTCATTTTGCATCCAGTATTTCAGCAAAGCATAGGATAAAGCAACCAACAATATGATGAACCCGACAAATAAATTATATAAAAAATAGATAGTAAAAGTCTCATTATCAGAAGAGAAGAAGTTTACCAGATAATTATAATCAATAAAACTCTCGAATAAGGTAATACCAATAAGTCCTGCCGCAACTAAAGCGATTAGGGTTTTTGTCTTTTTCAGACGAAGGAATTTTGGAACAAGATAAAATGCTGTAGTATAAAAAATGGTTTGGTTCATAATCATTCCAAACAGCAGGGGAATCCAGTAGGGTCCAGTGTCTTTTCTGAAATCTCCAATAGTTGATGTTTGGCTTAAAATTAAAAAGTACCCAATTACCCAGATCAAAATGTGGATAATGGCTTCCGATTTCTTTTTCATGTGTATCCTCCTTTCACATATCCAATAAAAAGAATATTAATGATTTAAAAATAGGTTAGGGATGGATTATACCGTTCTAGTGACAAAACTATCTAATTCTGTGATTTTCCTTATTTAACATATTCAGGGCTTTTTATCACATGAAACAGCTCAACAATCACATTCATTTTTAAGTGGTCTCTGCTTGTCCTAATGTTGTTTCAAGTAGTCATCTGCCACAAATAATATAAGTAAAACAGTTAAGCATCGCCATACTATAAATTATACTATCATGAAAAAAATAATTGCCATCCTATGCATCTTGATCTCAGGATTCAACTCCTTTGGACAAGTAAATCCGAACGAAGATTTAGAAAGAAAAATCGACCAATTATTTGAAAGCTATACAGCATACAATCGATTTATTGGAAACGTTTTGATCAGTGAAAACAATGAGATTATTTATCAAAAAAGCTTTGGTTATGCCGATTTTGATAAGAAAATAAAAAATACCCAAGAGTCGATATTTGGTATCGCATCGCTTACAAAATCATTAACTGCCATAGGGATTATGAAGTTGGTGGAAGAAGGGAAGTTGACCTTAGAGACTCCCCTCTCCTCCTACTTCCCGGATTTTATACCTGAATATTCTAAGCTGATTACCATTCAACATTTACTAAACAATAGCTCTGGAATGCAGGCTAATATTGGTAGAATAGATGATGCCGGTAATGGTCTTATGCCAGCTACAAATGAAGTGACTTTGGATTCTCTCTTGGATGTTTTTAAAGATTCCCAATTGAATTTTGAACCGGGTACTGCCTATGAATACAATAATTTTGGCTATCTGCTTTTAGCAAGTATTATTGAAAAGGTAAGTGGTCAGTCCTATGAGGTTTATATGCAGCAGAATGTTTTCAATCCTGCAGGGATGGGGAACACATTTTCCAATTCATCTGGCAATTTAGGCCAAAGAGCATATCCTTATTTTGGACTGGGAATGGATGAAATTAAAAAATTTGAATCGCCTTACCACTCTTCTTGGCTCAAGGGTGCTGCCGATATGTATTCAACAACTGATGATTTATATCGTTTTATGCAGGCTCTTGAAGATGGAAGTCTATTAAAACCCACTTCTGTAAATGAACTCTATTCCGCTACCCAAGAAATGGGTGTTAATACAATGGCTTCTGGTTTGGGTTGGGTAATTGATCAAAAGGAAGGCGAAAAATGGGTTTATAACAGCGGTTTGCTTCCTGGCTATGCTGCTATCATGGGATCGCTTCCAGAGAAAAATATCAAAATCATAATCCTTTCCAATGCTACTTCTGTAAATCCTGTAACGGATGAATTTCAAGGGAAAATGACCTTTGTAGAAGGAGAAATTACAGATAAAATAATCGCTCTGCTACTTGGTAAACCCATTGAACTTTCACCTTTACCAAAACAAAACAACAGAAATTTCACGCAAGTAAACAAAGAATTTCAATTGGATGATGAACATACTTTAGTCCTGAAAAGTGAAGACAATACCTATTATTTAGAAACAGTAGGTGAAGAAAATTGGTCTGTATTTACTTATTCTTTTTCAAGAGATGCAAAGGAAGATAACAAGACAAGTGAAATTGCATTGTTTTTTGCCAAAGCATTTAGTACCCAACAATTTGAAGGGTTATCCGAATATGGCAATGATCAAATGAAAGCTTTTTTAGGTACAGCCCAAGGGCAAGATCAACTAAAAGGAATGTGGGCCAATTTTGTAAACCATGCAGGTGAATTTCGCTCGTATAATATCTATAAAATTGAGGGAGACGAAGTCAAAAACGTTCACGTTAGATTTCACTTTGAAACCATAGATATAGGAATGGTTTTAAGTATAAACGCAGCGGATAAAATTCAAGGAATGTTTATGGATGATGCGGTTAAAACAAGTCATATTTCCAAGGTTGTTTTAGTGCAAACGGGAGATCATGAATTCTTTATCGATGGTCATAGAAACGGCGGAATGCAGGATTTGAGAATCATTGTTTCAGATACCGAGCTTATACTTATAGATGGATCCGAAAGGTTTATAGGAAAAATTCAATCTTCCAATTGAGCTTAGGAATAAGTAAAAGGATAAAATATCGAGGAGGGACTCACCTCCCCTGATACTTTTTAAAATTCTCCGCTTGCTCAAAAATCTCCTTATACACCTCATCCCGGTCAACCGGCGGATAATCATTCTCTGCGAGTAGAATAATCAAATCCACTTTCAATTCCGCCTTGATATCATCCCGCTTGCTCCAGTCGGTGTATTTGGCTTTGTCGTCTACCACATCTTTAACAGCTTGAGCCAAGTGAATCAATTTGTCTTCAGGATATACAAAATCATACTTTTTGGCCAATTCCTTTAGTATGTCATAAAAGGCCTTCTCTTCGAAATCAATTCCCAATTCCGCAAAGGATTCTTTCTCCTTCTTCATGGCATAATACAGATCTATGATCTCATTGGTGAAGTCTTCCAACACTTCGCTTTGTAGCACATCAGATTCCTTGCGCTCATTGTATTTATCTACCAGCGTTTTCATCTGCTTGGAGAAATCAACGCCCTTGATTTTGTTGATGCGCTTGAACTCGTCAATGGCCTTGGCCAGCAACTTTTGCAATAATTTGATCTTGGTATGTGGAAGCTTGATCTTATCAATCTTAGCCAAGTAATCGGCCTCGAAAATATCCACTTCGCTTTGCCCGTCCTCTCCAAGTTTGAAGATCTCCTCTACCCCTTCACTCTGAATCGCTTCCTGGATCATCTCCCGAACTTTCGCATTCATCTGATCGGTATCTGGGCTTTCTCCCTTGGTCAGCTTAAATACAATCGAGCGCACTGCAATAAAAAAATGAATCTTGTCTTTGACTTCATTGGTAAAGGCAGCGCTTCCCGAGCAAATATCATAAGCAGCTTTCATCCGCTTCACCAGATTCATAAAGCGTCGCTCCAATTGCTGGGTTAGCTGCACAAATTCCGCTGCCTTATTCAGGGTATGTAATTGCTGAATCGGTGTGCCATCGAAATAGGCACTGTAATCAAACTTGTGGAAGATCGCTTCCAGCAGATCCAACTGATCTTTGACCACGATAATGGACTGCTCGATGTCCTCAAAGTTCTGGCTATCCACCGTAGAATACTGCTTCAAGGCCAAATTCATCTGCTTCTTGATGCCAATGTAATCCACCACTAAGCCTTTTGACTTTCCTTCAAACTTCCGATTCACTCTCGAAATCGTCTGAATCAAACTATGCTGCTGCACGGGTTTGTCGATGTACATGGTATCCAAAAAAGGTACATCAAAACCTGTGAGCCACATATCCACTACAATCGCAATCTTAAAATTACTCTTGGCATTCTTAAACTGTCGGTCCAGCTCCTTTCGATAGTCCTGATTACCCAACAGATTATAAAGCGCCTCTTTATCGTCTTTTCCTCTCGTCATGACCATATTCGCTCTTGCCATAGGAAGAATCTCTTTTCTATCCCTTTCACTGAGTTCAACTCCTTCGGCAGCATGAAGGATTTCTCCCCAAGCTGGACGCAACCCCAGGATTTCCTGATAAAGCATATAGGCAATTTCCCGACTGCTGCAGACAAACATCGCTTTTCCTAGCAGTGTGCTTCCTTCTTCAACTCGGGTTTCATAGTGCGCCACAAAGTCTTTTGCAATAGCTTCGATTCTTCCCGGATCTCCGAGAATCGTCCCCATTTGTGCCATCTGCCGCTTGCTCTCGTCGATCTGGTATTCATTTCCGCCAGATTCAGCAACCATAAGATAATAGCTCTCGATTTCCTGAAGCTTTCTATTTTCCAGCAACACCTTGGCCGCTCGACCCTCATAGACGATCCTCACGGTAATATCATCCATCACCGATTCAGTCATGGTGTAGGTATCCACTATCTCCCCAAACACATCCATGGTCGCATCAATCGGCGTTCCTGTGAAACCCACATAAGTGGCATTCGGCAGGGAATCATGGAGATGCTTCGCAAACCCAAAACTCTTCTTCACACCCTGCTCGGTAATCCGAACCTTCTGATCCAGATTGGTTTGGCTGCGATGTGCCTCGTCGGAAATACAAATCACATTGCTTCGATCCGTGAGCAATTCGGTGTCCTCATTAAACTTATGAATTGTGGTCAAGAACACTCCCCCAGAGTTTCTGCCTTTCAGTTCATTTCGTAGATCCTCCCGACTGGTCACAGACTTGATCACATTGTCTCCCACAAAGGCCTTGGCATTGGTGAACTGTCCGCTCAACTGATCGTCAAGATCGGTACGGTCAGTGATCAACACGATGGTCGGACTGGCAAAGTCCACGCTCTTCATCAGTAAGCGGGTCAGAAAGAGCATGGTAAAGCTCTTGCCGCAACCTGTCGCTCCAAAGTAAGTCCCGCCCTTTCCATCGCCTTCAGGATGCTGATGGAGTTTGATGTTTTCAAACAGCTTGGTCGCTGCATAGTACTGTGGATAGCGGCAGACGATCTTTTCATCCCGCTTGGAGCTATCTGGCAGGTAAATAAAATTATGGATGATGTCCGTAAGTCGGCGCTTATCCAGCATCCCACGGATCAGCGTGTACATGGCATCAATTCCATGCACCTTGGTAGACTTTCCTGTGGCTGGATCGATTTCCTGATCCAAACCTTCGATTTTCCGCCAGGCATAGAAGAACTCATAGGGAGCAAAAAAACTTCCTGCCTTGGTATTTACCCCATCGGAAATCACGCAAAAGGCATTGTACTTAAATAAATCCGGGATATCCCGTCGGTAACGATTGGTCAGCTGATCGTAGGCAGAGAACAAAGAGGCGGTTTCCCGGATGGAAGATTTAAACTCAAACACCACCAGTGGCAAACCATTAATGTAGAGAATCCCATCGGGAATGCGCTTCTCAAAACCCTGAATCTCCAGCTGATTGACAAACTTAAATCGGTTCTTTTCCGGCTGCTCGTAATCGATCAAAGAGATAAAAATATCCTTCTGTTTGTGGTCTTCCCGCTTCAGCAGAAAGCCATCCCGCACCCAATTCATGATCGTCTTATTCGTCTCGTAGAGATCGGAAGCGGGCAACTTCTCTAATTCCCGAATAATGGAAAAGACCTCCAAAGGAGTGATTTTCTGTGCAGCATAGCGCTCCAGCAAAAATCCCTGCAAATCGGCCCGAATCAAAACTTCTTCCTTGCCTCTTAAAATCTCCTCACCCGGCACATAAGGATATCCCTGCTCTCCTAAGAGGGTAATAAAGGCTTGTTCAAGTTGGGATTCGGTGAATTTCATTGATTATCCTCCAAAATTTCTTCATTGATTTCCATCATCAAATTATAATGACCTAGTTGCCCATTTACCTCAAATATTGATCTGAAAACATCTTTATATCGTTGCTCTGAATCATCATGCCCTGAAACATGAATTTCATCCGCTATGTCATGAGAGCCACCATGTACCCAACTTATGAGAGACTTACATATTAACTGTTCCTCTAAACTTTTGAACTTTGGGGGTAGGTTTTTAATATTTGAAAACTGTCCAAATACAGTGAAATAATATTCAAGTATTCTTCGCATTGCATTTTGAAGCATCACACTTGATTTCTTTTCTTCTGATTTTAACTCTTGCCATAGCAATTCATATGTACTTGAGATAGGATTCTTTTTTCCATGAGATTCTATTGTTGTACATTTTCTTCCTTTGCGAAGGATCCAATAGCCAGTGTTCTCAATTTCTTGATTTCTTCCTTCCACAATAGCCATTTGCTTGTGAAAATAGGAATTATGAGTAAAAAGAAGAAGTTGATTAATATTACCTTTTCCAGCCCTAACATCTTCTAAAAATTTACGAAGCAGTGAGCTAACAACGAATAAAACATTGCTGTCCAAGCTTGATATTGGGTCATCAACTACTAATATTCGACGTTCATTTACAGATTCTTCTGAATGTCCTCCTTTTGCTAATTGATAGAAATATAAAAAAGTTAGAAAAGTAACTTCACCTTCACTTAAGGTAGATTCAACCAGTGTACCATCCTCTCTTTGAATCTGGTAGCAATTATTCTCTTCCGGAGACTTTACTACTTTGAAACTAAAAAACCCATAAGAAACCAAGATTTTATTCATTTCTAATTCTGAAAATTCAGTCCCTGTAGTTCCTGCAGTTAAGTCATCAATTTCTTTTTTCAGATCAATTCCTTTTTTTATTGTTTGTTTTTGAATGTCTAATAATTTTGATTTAACAGAACTTATTCCTTCAAAAGCTTTTTCATACCCACTAATAATTGGTCTAGCTTCCTCAATTAGGTATTTCCAAACTGATTGAATCAATAATAAATGAGAAGTTCTAAAACTTCGGACAATTCTATTATGCTCTTCTATTAACTTATTGGCATTAGTAATTTGATCCTCAAAATGTGCAAAAAGGTCGGTAAGTAAGGTCAAAGAAAGTTTTCGACTTGGTTCTTTTAACTTATCCGTCATTACCCTGTGGGATTCAGCTAATCTACTTTCAAGTAATTCAACTTCTGTTTCAAATTTCTCCCAATCAATTTTTGTATCTGAAGATATTTTTTCCCTTTGTTGAAGCTCTCCTAATTGATTTAAAATTCCTTGGCTTTGGCGTTTAAATTCATTCGAATAGCTAAGAACCTTGCCTAATTCTTTTTTATAAGATTCATCAAAGAAATCAGCAAGTTGTTTTTTCAAATTTTCATTAACTGTTTCTTGTTGGCAAAATGGACAAACTTCACCTTCAATAAATTCTTGGCCTTTATCAACCCAATCACTATTATTTAACTTTCCGATAAGTTGGGCAATTGGTACATCTGCTTTTCCAACTATTGCTTTATTCCAAATATCTGACTCTTCAATTTCTGATAGTTTTGAAAAGTCCAATAGCGGTAATAGACTAATTTCTTGTGGTTTTCCACCGAAAATAGTTTTCGCCTGTTCCAATATCTCTTCTTTAGTAAGTAGATCGGCTGAATTTGATTTAAATTCCTTAAGCAATCTAGCTTTGAAAGACTCTTTAGTCCCACATCCTTTGAAAGCATCACTAAAATTTGTCTTGTTTGGTTTATAATAGGAATCCCAAAGTGTTTCTTTCAACCTTTCATACTCAGAGTCTAATTGGTCTTCAAATCCTTTTAATCTCCTTTTTTCCTCTTTGGCAGTTTCTCTAAGGCTTGTGATTTCTATCTTCTTTTCTTCAAGTAATTTCATCTGCTCAGCAGACGCTTTACCTAATGTGAAAACCCCGGGAATATTGGATTTGAAAAAGTTTTGTTCTCTAAATTCTTTATTGTAAACGTAGGCAGGAAGAGCCTGATCACCTTCCCATGCTATGTTACAATCAACATATTTATCTTCCTTGGGAGTAGCTAAAAAATTGGAAATGGTGGTTTTACCACTGCCATTTGCTCCGTATATGAAACTTACTGGTTTTAGATTTTCTAACAAAATACCATCAGCTGAATAAGAGGCTACATTTTTAACAGTTATTGAATTTATCATAGAAAAGTAGTTTAAATAATATTATTGACTTTAGAGTATTTCCTCCTTCACCCTCACTCTCCCACTAATCAACTCCGGCAATAACATATCTCGAAGTTGAGTGAGTGTTTCGATTTCATTTGAGTTATCCGTTATTTTATTGAAGTTAGGTTTTGATAGTAAGTCAAACTTTTTCAAAAGCTCGTGATCTGGTAGTGCTAAAAAATATGAGTTAAAACATGAATTTTGAACTCGCTGCCTTCCAGATGAACCTACCATATTTTGAATGCAATGGTTTACAAATGCTTCAAATCTTGCTAAGCATGCTACAAATGGCGTTTTAATTTGATTTTTTCCTCTTAGAATAATAAACTCAGTTGATCCAAACCCAGCTTCATCACTTTTAAGGAAATCTACTATTGCTGTCTTACCGTTTTCTAGACAAGGTGTAATTCTAGCCAATAGAACATCTCCTTGTTTGAATTTGGCTCCACCACTATATCCCTTCTCAATAAAACCATCAATTGAATAGCCAGAAGTGGGAAGAGCCTTCATATCAACATATTTCCTAACCTCCCCCTTTTTAATAGATACGCTTGGATTTACATGGATTGCATTTTCTACAGATTTCACCTCCCACCCCTCAGGAATCCATTTCCCCAGCGTCTCATTAAAGACAAAAGAAGAAGGGAACTTTGCGGCAAGCTCAGGGGCCTTTGAGATTAGTTTCTTTGAATGTGGAACAAGCGCTCGCTTCTCAGCCATCTCCAGTAATTCATTGGGAATATCATTTCCTGCTGCAAGCGTGTTATCCAGCACAGGATCGAAGTCCACAAACCAGCTTTTAAACAAGGCTTGCGCCATGGCTTCCAGCGTTTGGTTCATCTGACGGTTTAGCTCGATCTTATCATCCAGCTTCCCTAAAATATGGGCTATGGCTTTTTGTTCGGGAAGAGGGGGAAGTAGAGTTTTAAATTGTTTTAGTTTAGCAACTGGAAGTCGAGCCTGATTAGCACTACCTCCCGCTGAGTTTCCTGCAAACCATCTGAACTCAATAGTTCTTAGGATATAAAAAAGGAATCGGTTATCAAGTTTTGTATTATCTGGTATTATACAGCAGGTATTTTGATTTTGAATTAAATCTCCAAGAGCTTTGGGAATTCTAATTACTTTACCAACAGCTGACGACCAATTAGGTGGCCAAGAACCAACCGTAGCTACGACAACATCTCCTTCATTCAGAAAATGTGATTTCCATTTTATGGCATGTTCTTTTGACACAAAATTACATTTACTTATATCAATCGAATCATCTGTAAAATCTGAAACTCTAGCTAGTTTCACTCCCCTATCAGAGAAATATTCCTGCTTTATCCCTGCTCCATTTCTAAATGTTGCCAATTCTCCAATTCCAATTTCTTCCCACTCACTCATACCCCAATACCTTTAAATTTTCCAGAATAGTAACTGTTCCTGCATCCATTTTGGAGAAGGCAAACCAGCGCTTGCCCAGATCTTTGATGGATGCTCCAATATGATAGATTTCCTTTACGTCCAGAATCAGAAATCGGTCGTGTGCTTTCGTAAACTCCTGAATCTGTATGGGTGGATATTGCGCATTGTACTTATCCAGATCTATTCGGAGTTGCTTGCCGATGGTTTTGGTGAAAATCGTGCATTTTACCCCATCTTTCCTTTTTCCCAGAAGCCACAGCACCGAATCATCCACATAGTTATCCAAGAGTAGAATGGATTTTTCTGCCTTGCGGACTAAGTCAGAAACAAATTGATGCGCATCAAACACCTGCCCATCAAAGAAAATCCCTTGCTTCGGCGCGGGATCTTTATTTTCCAAGGCTTTAAAAATCTGCTCGAACTTTTGATCCGATTCCAATTGCTTCAATTCTACCCGATCCATACGTTGGATGATCAATTGATTGGACGATAGTTGCTTGCGCATCGCAATAAACGCATTCATAATTTGGATACTGACCTGAATGGCAATATCAGATCTTAACACCGCAGAGAGCATAGCGACACCCTGCTCGGTGAATGCATAGGGTCTATACTTGATGTTTTTACCAAGTTTATTATTCAAGGTCACATTTTGTGACCTTGAATTTGAGGCTACATTTTGAAATCCCAGATGTCCAAACCGGTTGCAATTTGTGACCAGTTCAGATAAATCATTTTCGTTGAGTTGAAATCGAAATGAATCAGGAAAACGTGAAATATTTCGTTTTACGGCTTGATTGAGCACCTTAGTTTCGATTTGGTACAATTCAGCCAAATCACGGTCTATCATCACCTGCTGATCTTGAAAGGTGAAAATTCGATTTTCGATATGTTGCAGATCCTTACTCATGACTCAAAATCGTCTGAATCACGGATTGATACGGATTTTAGGATTTCACGGATTTTTCAATCCTAGACTTGATTCTTAAACTATTTATCATCTGTGTAATCTTTTAATCAGTTTAATCCGTGTTTTAGAATTTTCATTCCGTGCCATCCTTTAATCCCTCTAATCCGTGATTCTGACATTTTCATCCCTGGTTCAGACATTTCATCTTACCAATCGTTTAAATGTCATTGATTTGCTTCCGAAATTAATCAGCAAACCTACCTCAAGTTGATAGGCCTTCAAGTAGTTTAAGGCTTGAGCCAAATGGACATCTTCTAATTCCTTGATGGCTTTCAGCTCTACCAATACTTTTCCTTCCACCACAAAATCTGCCCGTCTTGTTCCCAAAGGATGCGCTAATTCCTTATACCAGATATCCTGTTCGATTTCTCTGGCAAACTCCAAATTCTTTTGAGCGAATTCATAAGCCAAGGCCCGTTGATAGATGACTTCTTGAAATCCATTTCCTAATTCCTTGTGTACCTCAAAGGCAGCCCCAATGATCTTTTCGGTTATTTCCTTATGTTTCAACTCAGTCATCCCTGTGATCTATTTAAATTCGTCAGAATCACAGATTGACACGGATCATTTGATTTCACAGATAGTTTGAACCTTCTTGCTATACTTCCTCTATATTTCATTTTACGTTTCTGTGTAATCCTTTAATCTATTAAATCCGTGATTCAGACATTGTATCCCAACACCTTTAAATTCTCTCGAATAGCCTGATCCAATTCCTCAGCTTGAGCCATTTGGTTTTTCAGTGTGGCGGTCAGTTCTGCCATCTTATCCTCGAAGTGAATTCCATCGTCTTCCTCTTCGGCCACGCCTACATAGCGACCGGGAGTTAGGACGTAGTCGTTGGCTTGGATCTCGGAAAGGGTGGCGGATTTGCAGTAGCCGGGGATGTCACCCCCCCAGCCCCCCTGAAGGGGGGAGTCGGAACCTTCTTCCTCCCCCTTTAGGGGGATTGAGGGGGTAAGGGGGATTGAGGGGGTAAAGTTGCGCCAAGTGTGATAGGTGTTGGCGATGTAGGCAATATCCTCTTTGGTGAGTTCTTTTTGGGTGCGGTCAATCATGCTACCGATTTGTCGGGCATCAATAAAGAGGGTCTCACCGCTTCGATCCCGAAACTCTTTTTCTGGATTCTCAGGATGTGGTCGTTGCTTCTTGTTTTTGGTCACAAACCATAGACAAACCGGAATCTGCGTGGTATAGAAAAGTTGACCCGGTAGCGCGATCATGCAGTCCACCATATCCTTATCCACCAGTTGCTGACGGATCTCGCCCTCACCGGAGGTATTGGTACTCATGGAGCCATTCGCCAAGACAAAGCCTGCCGTTCCGTTTTCGGAGAGTTTGCTCAGCATATGCAGAATCCAGGCATAGTTGGCATTTCCTGCCGGAGGTGTGGTAAAACCCGACCAGCGGGAATCATCTTCCAGTTCGTTCTTTTCCCTCCACTGACTTTGGTTGAAAGGTGGATTGGCCATGATGTAATCGGCCTTCAGATCGGGATGCTGATCTTTAAAGAAGGTATCCGCTGGCACATCACCCAGATTGGCAGAAATCCCCCGGATGGCGAGGTTCATTTTCGCCAGTTTATAGGTCACGGCAGTATATTCCTGCCCGTAGATGGAAATGTCTTTGGTATTGCCCTGATGGCTTCTCACAAAGTCTATACTCTGCACAAACATCCCTCCCGAACCGCAAGCCGGATCGTAGATCTTTCCCTTGTAGGGTTCGAGCATTTCTGCGATCAGGTTTACAATACACTTCGGCGTATAGAATTCTCCACCGCCTTTTCCCTCCGCAGCAGCGAAGCGACCCAAGAAGTATTCATAAATCCTCCCCACCACATCTTCCTCGGCATCGCCTACGGTATCGATGTTATTGATGGTATCGAGCAGGGCGGCAAGTTTGCTGGGATCGAGATTGAGTCGGGAAAAGTAATTGTCAGGTAGTGCGCCTTTAAGCGAAGGATTGTTCTTTTCGATGGTATGCAGGGCAGTATCGACGATCAAGGCGATGTTATCCTGTTTAGCATTGTCGATGACATGGTTCCAGCGGCTTTCCGGAGCGAGAAAGAAGACATTCTTCATATTGTAGAATTCCTTCATCTCCAGGTATTTCTCCTTGCCCTCTGCGATGAGTTCTTCCCTTCTTTGGGAAAAGGTATCGCTGGCAAACTTTAAAAAGATCAAGCCCAGCACGACGTGTTTGTATTCTGAGCTTTCTACTGTTCCTCTGAGTTTATTGGCCGAATCCCAGAGGGTTTCTTCCATGGACTTTTGATTCTTTTGGGCTGCTTGTTTAGCCATTAGGTATGGGATCTTTTTAGAATTGATTGATTCTTACTGAAATTTCAAGCAAGCCAAAAACATGAAGCGTGCATACGTTTTAAAAAATTTCAGAACTAAGAACACTTAAAGATATAAAAGTTCGTCACCAAGAAAAGGCGGTTCATCAAATATTTTGGCTGTTTTGAAATGTGAATGCTTTATGTTTTCCTATTTGGTTGATGTGAATTACACTATAAAAATGAAACTCGTTTCCAGCCTCCCGCACAGGCATTCGTTTCCAAAAGAAGGTTTTGGGCGGGAGGGGGAATTGTTCGGTTACCTTTTTACCATGGGTTGAAACCCGGGGCTACCGATATGTCGCTCCTACGGAGCTGTTTCCGATTATAAGCTTCTTTGCGAATCCTTTGTGCCCTTTGCGACTCGGCGGTAAAAATGAAAATCGTTTCCATCCTCCCGCATAGGCATTCGTTTCCAAAAAATGGCTTTAGGCGGGAGTCATAGAGATTTGTTGACCAAGATACCATGGGTTGCACCCATGGCTATTGAAAGGTTGGACCACTTCGTGGTCATTCAAAAAAGTACTACAGTTCATGTCGTGCCCCACTAAATCTGGAATATGTAATCCAGTAAAAGCAATCACCTATTCCATTTACTACAATCGCTATTCGTGTGGGCGCGGTGGGACGACACAGCAGCGGGCCAGCGTCCGGCAAGTGCGGTGGGAGCTTTGCTGTGTCTTGATCTTTTGGTTCTTTTGCATCAAGGCAAAAGAACGTAGAGATAAAAATGGAGCTTCACGAGCGTGCTGTTCGGGTCTCAATAGTTATCGGGATGCAATCCCGAACCTGTATCGCGTGAATTTGTAATTCCGTAAATCATAACCTCTTGGATGATCTATACAATGGGAACAAAATAAAATTCGTTTCCATCCTCCCGCATAGGTATTCGTTTCCAGAAGATGATTCTGGGCGGGAGGGGGAATGATTTATTGATCTCTATACCCCGGGTTAAAACCCGTGGCCCCGCCACGGCGGGCAAGTTATTAATGGTTTGACTACTTCGTAGTCATTCAAAACCATATGATTAGTAAACTACTACGAGCAATCACTAAATCATTTACCACAAAACTGGTTTTTAGGGCGCGGTGAACTGTCGTGGCCCTGGCCGAAGGAGGAAGCGGGCCAGGGTTCGGCATGTTCGGCTGAAGTCCCGATAGCTATCGGGATGCCAAGACTTGATCTTTTGGTTCTTTTGCATCAAGGCAAAAGATCAAGGAGAAAGAAAATAAAAGCCTTTTCCATCCTCCCGCATAGACATACATTTCCAGAAGATGATTCTGAGCGGGAGGGGAATTGTTTATTAATCTTATTACCATGGGTTCCGCAAGCTTCACCCATGGCCCCGCCAAGGCGGGCAGGATACAAAAATGTCGCTCCTAGGGAGCTTTTCTGGGTGATAATTTCCTCTGCTGAATTCTTCGTGACCATTGCGACTCGGAGGTAAAAAAAATCAGATTTCTCCTTTTAAGTTAAGCACCTTACTGCAATATTCTCATAAAAAAACTACCGACTGAGAACAGCCGGTAGTTTTGAAAAGGTAAACCTCTTTGAGGTTATTAATCTTACACCTTCTTAATTTTTCCCTACCTCACCTACTCCAATAAATGGAATCGCGCCGGCACCAGTCACCTCAGGTAAAATACCATTCCATTTCTCAATGGCTTTAAGGTTGGCTTCGATCTTTCTAAGCTCAATCAAATCAGGTGAAATATTCATTTTCTGTAGTCTTAACGCCTCAGCTTCTGCTGTAGCCGCTGCGATCGTTTGCTCTGCTTCCACTTTGATTCTGTCCAAATCTCTCTTTGCTTTCAGTGCATTTTGCTCGGCTGTTTGCTTCGCTTCAATGGCATCTGTAAAGGTTTGAGAAAAACTAAAATCCATGATAGAGAATGCATCCACTGCGATGTTTGACTCCAGTAATCTGGCTTTTAGCGCTTCTTTCATTTCAGAACTAACAGCAGGTCTTTTGGTAATCAACTCTTCAGCTGTATATCTAGCAGAAACTGCTTTCATTACTTCCTGGATCGCAGGATCGATGATTCGCTCCTTAAACTGCAAGCCAATGGTTTGGTACACCAAATTTGCTGCATCAGGTATCACATGGTAGTTAAGTGCTACTGACATATCCACATCCTGAAGATCAGAAGAGGAAGAGGCAGCATCGGTCAAAACTTTCTGGATTTTAACGTCCATCAGAATTACGGTTTGCACCACAGGCATTTTGAAGTGAATTCCCTCACTCAAAACCTTGTCCTGCACAGCACCGAAGTTCTGCACAATACCTCGTTGTCCTGCTCCCACTTGAACCCATGGTTTGAAGACAAAAAGTAGCACGACCAAAACACCTAAAATGATCAAATATCTTAGGGGACCGTTTTCCCATACTTTCTTAATGTCACTCATACTTTGATCAGTCATAGTTATTTTCTTTTGTCACGAAGGTGAGTTTTCTACCGCTTCAGTGCGTTACATCGTATCACAGCATTCTTACACATATCGCAGGTTATTTTTTAGTTATAAAATATAAGAAACTGATTTATAGCTATTTCATGCTGTTCGTATCAAGAGTCTTATCGCAGAATATCTGCTTCCAATAATCAATCTTCGCAGCATTTCTTTAGGTCTAATGTGGACTCACAATAGCTTTTAAGAGTGTAAAAAATCAATTTCCAATCTGCCGCATTTAGTGTTTAATTGTTGAATCTTCCCACCGCGACAACGAAACTGACCATTGTGATAAACAACAACAACTGTAATCACCTTCGCATATGGTAAATCTAATCCAAGCCTGCTAGTATTAACCGATTCTCCAATCTCCTAATCTCTAAATCTCTAATCTCTTTTCTCCAATCTCCCATTCCTCCTTATCCAAATGCTGGTATGTTCTTTGTTTCTATATAGATCAATGCGACACAAATACAAAGTTATTTCGGGGGTGTTGGTCCTTACCGCGCTAGTAGCCCTTTCCTTCAAATCGGATAATGCAGCTTCTGTACCTACCAACTCACCTGCTTTTTCAGATGGGATCAATACTAATATCAGAAAGGCTTTTCTGGAAGTATGGCAGCAGTACAAGCCATTGCATAGTTACGGGTTTGAGGTAGTACAAGAACAATTGAGTGCTTCAACCATGCAGGCTCAACCTGTGATTGATTTCCATAATTTATTTGGGAAAAAACGCGGATATAGATTAAGCCTGTCTGAAAAAGTTTTAGACTCCGAAGATCTAATTGTGGGCGATTTACCTGAGGAAGTATTGAAAGGATGGTTTGCGCATGAATTGGGACATATGATAGATTACGAAAACCATTCAAATGCAGGAATGATCGTTTACGGGATTCGTTACTCTCTCTCTGATCAATACAAACGCGAGCGTGAACATGAAGCTGATAGCATTGCTATACGACATGGATTTAGAGAGGAAATTATTGTGGCCAAAAAATACCTGTTGGAAAACGACTTTATTTCTCCTGCTTATCAAAATCAAATCAGCAAGTACTACATGTCTATACGTGGCGCAGAACTTTGCCCTGATGGAATAGCACCAGTACTTCCTAAGGTTGAGATATAAATTCCAGAAGCGTCTTCATTTTTTCTTCTTTCATCACTTTTGGAGTTTTGGTCTGCCCTCCTTTTCTATTTGTTTGAGCCAAAAAAGCTGTGTACTCCTCTTTAGAGATCACTTTTACTGAAATACCCTTAAGTGCTTTGGATCGGGCAACGGTGTAATTTTTATTCGCTGATTTAAGTAAATCATCTAGTTTCTCAGCCAACCCTTCAGATTTCACATCAGATACTAGCACCCATTGATGTATATAATCTCCTTGGTCATTTTTCACCGCAGCCACCATATATTCATTGATGGTGGTTTTCAAATAACCGGCTAACTCCAGTATAGCTTTATCCATTTTCTCCTCCGAAAGCTGAGAGCCAACCACATTTAGGAAGAATTTGGTACGTCCAGTAATCTTAATCTGAGGAGGATTCAGGGATTCAAACCGTATCACATCTCCAATGACATAACGCCAAGCACCCGCACAGGAGCTCAGTAATAGCACGTATTCCTTGCCTACTTCCACCTCATTTATTCCCAATACAAGAGGCTCGCTGAGCGGGTCTCCCGACTCATTTATCCCTCGCTTATCAAAGGGAATAAATTCAAAAAAGTAACCGTGATTCAAGGCCAATTTCATAGACATAGTATCAGGTCTACTGCTGTATGCAATAAAGCCTTCTGATGCCAGGTAGGTATCCAAAATCGTAATAGGTGTTCTGCAAAGTGCTTCAAAATCTTCTCGGTAGGTTTCGAAGGCTACTCCTCCGGAAGCATACACCTGAAAGTTTGGCCAGATTTCATGAATATTGTTCAATTGATGACGCGCTATGATTCTCTTCAGCATGAGAAGTACCCAAGAAGGAATTCCGGCAATTGCTCCAATATTCCACTCTGGAGCCTGCTCTGCAATGGCTTCTACCCGCTCGTCCCAGTCTCTGATGGCAGCGATTTCCTTTCCCGGTCTGTAGAAGATGTCGTACCAATCGGGGAAATTACTCACATTGATCCCTGAAATCTCTCCTTCCTGAAAGCCCTGTACGTTTTGATCCAAACTGGCGGAACTGCTCAGCATTAAAACCTCTGACTCAAAAAGAGATTCAGGGAAATCGAACTCATGAAGTGAATTGACCATGGAGGTGCCTACAGATTTCATGGTTGCCATAAACTCATCTGTAATTGGGATTCTTTTACTGCTGTTGCCTGTGGTTCCGCTACTTCTAGCAAAAAAATTTGGTCTGCTAGGCCAAGTAATATCCTCAAAACGTTCCTGCCTTGACCACCACTGCTCATGCATTTGCTCGTAATTGAAAATTGGAACCTCTTTTCTAAAGGATGAAATAGGATTTTCAGATTTTAGAATGTCCTCAAAACCATAATACTTTCCGAAGGCTGTATTCTTTGCCTGGCTTAAAAGTTCTTTTAACTGTTTTTCTTGAGAATGCTGTGGGCTTTCCTCTGATGATGTAAGTTTTGAAGTGATATCTAAACCAGCTTTTACGAGCTTTCCTATGAGGGCCATATGTTATCTTTTGCTATCTAAATGAACAAAGGCCATGCCTTAAGGGGACGATAGAAGTCGTATTTGTAATTCATATGAGATTTACGAAGTACGATTTACGGCATTTTTGATATGGGATGACTTGTTCTGATCCTCATGGATTCTATTTACTTCGTAATTCAATGTTCTTCATTCAACATTCTCTTAATCTCTAATCTCCCTTTTCACATCACAGAACTAACTGCAACCGCTTCTCCTCCCCTTCTTTTGCTTTCATCGGCAGCTTCCATAAAGGCATAGATCTCTAAAGTCTCCACAGGATCCACAGGTGATACGCCCGACTTAAAGAATTCAGCAATTTTTACAGCCAAGGGTTCATAGCCCTCATATTTTCCCAACACCAAGTTTCCTTCTGAGCCGAAAGCAGTTCCACCATATTCATGTTTTCCCGTTCTCGTCCCTCTAAAAGTCCCTATTCTCCCATCTTTCCACTTTCCGGTCACTACGTCAGCATCAGGAGTATGCGTTCGGCTCACGGACTCGCATCCTGGTCCCATTACTGTAAAAAGGATTTCCACACCGTGGATTCCGTACCAAAATAAATCCGGATGCCCTGCTTCTACGGTGGCTGGACTGAATGTATCACAACCAAGAACCTTTCCGATTTTCCCCTCATGGCGGACAGCTTGTGCATTGCTCATGTATCTCAGTGAGGAGGCGGAGAAAATGGGCACTTTATTATTTGCAGCTTCCTGATAGATCAATTGGGTATCAGCAAAACTCGAAGCCACAGGTTTGTCTATAAAAAAAGGCTTTCTTGCCTGAATTACCTTTCTAGCCTGAGCTAGTCTTGGCTTTCCGTCATTGGTTTCCAATAGCACCACATCGACTTTTTCGAGTAAAGCTTCAATAGAATCTGTGATCTCTACTCCCAAATCTTTGACTTGCTTAATGTAATCCGGAATCCTATCCATAGAGGATTTGATATCCCTGCTACCATAAGGATAAGCTGCCGTCACTTTGAAGCCAGCCAGTTCCGGTCTTGGATTTTCTGCGTTGAAAAGTTTGGTAAATGCAGGAGAATGTGAAGTATCCAAGCCTATAATTCCAATTCTTATTGGATCTGCTAGAGTTTTTGCAAAAAGAGAAAAGGGCAAAGTACTGAGACTTGCGGCTGTTGCCAATGCGCTAGATTTCTTGATAAAAGATCTTCTACTATTTTTCATAAAACTCTTTGAATGGTGTTGATTAAACTGATTTTGCACTCAAACTAGCATCGGAACTGAAAACCGATAACTGGGCTACACTTTAAAGAAAATTTTCTTACGGTAAAGGAAATACAGAAATAGCCAAACCAAGGCCAATGCACCAAGGCTTTCCATAACTGGTTGCCAGGTTTCTCCTAAGGGTTTGTAAAGTCCTTCAAACAGCAATCTGGAGGTATATCTGAAATTGACAAAGCGGTAAATAAGGTAGATCGTCAAACTATTCATCCCTATAATCACAAAGAAGAAGGACCATTTTTGGAATTTGAGGATATCGATGATCCAGTAGAACATGCCGAGGAAAAGAAAGGACATTCCAGAAGTCAAGAGTATGAAAGAACTGGTCCACAAGCGCTTGAAAATCGGAAAATGTAGGCTCCATACCAATGCAATGACAATACAAATCAAACTGGTAAGCAGGATTTTCTTGAGTTTTTGGTGTTGAGAAAGGCTATCCTTTTTCAGAATTTCCCCTCCAAAAGCTCCCAAAATCGTAAGACAGATTGCTGGAAAAGTAGTCAGGATTCCCAATTCATCGTATTGTCCTTGAAGTAACCTGCCAGGGAGGAAAGACCTATCAAACCATCCAACAAAATTCCCTTCAAAACTCAGGTCTCCAGCTCCAAAGCCTGGAACCGGAATCAAGAAAACAGCCGCATAATAGAGCAGCAAAATGGCTCCTACGACCACCAGACGTTTTTTCGAGTCAAAATTGAGGCAAAGCAGCGTAGTGATAAATCCAGCTATCCCGATTCTTCCAAGCACAGATCCTAGCCGGATTTGTTCCCAGTCAAAGAAGGGAAAAGGCGCATTTTTAACCAACAAGCCAAAGCCTATCAAAATGAGCATTCGGATAAAGGATTTTCTATAAATCTCTTTTTTAGAAATATGAAGCTCCTGTGCTTTGCCTAATGAAAAAGGAATAGAAACTCCCGAAATAAAAAGAAAGAGCGGGAAAATAAAGTCATAGAAGGTAAAGCCAATCCACTCCGGATGTTCAAATTGGAGGGCCAGCCCATTCAACCTGCCCCACGTTGTCTTGCCTTCAAGACTACTAAAAAAAGCATCTGCTCCACATATCATTAACATGTCAAAACCTCTCAATGCATCAATAGATACTAGACGTTTCGATTTGGTAGTTAGAGTCAAAGCCATTTGGATTAAAGTTTAGGTTCCCAGCCTTTTTCATACTCTCTTCCCCACAGCTTCATCGCTTCTTTATCATTTAAAATCCTTCCTGAACTCTGGTCAATCTCTAAAGATCTTCCAGTTCGGTAGGAAATATTACCCAGATGGCACAGCATGACACTTTTTACAATTTCCTGATACGGGGAGATTTGTTTCTCTCCTTTGGTAATGGCATTGGTGAAATTCGTGAAATGTGCAATATCCATATCAAATCCAGCGCCTCGCTGATCCACAACCGTATTGCTTGTAGGTTCAGCGCTTTTTATGAGTTTGTTTGCGTTGTCGTAGATTTTATAGGAATTATCCAGTAATTCCAGTGTACCATTTTCCCCATGAAAGGAAACGCCTGAACCCATATCGTTGATTCCTCTGCGGTTGCAGCTTCTACCTTCCCAAAGAATGCTTTTGCTGTCTTCGAAATCAAATGAAGCAATCTGCGTATCGGGAGTCTGCCAATCGTCTTTGAAGTGATAACGGCCACCGCTGGAATAGGCTTTTTTCGCATAGTCCACATTCAATCCCCAGCGCGCCAAATCCAGAAAGTGAACCCCGTTATTGACAATTTCTCCTGTGCCCCAGTTCCAGAACCAGTGCCAGTTGTAGTGAATCAGATTGTCTTTGAAAGCTGCTCTCGGCGCCGGCCCCTGCCAAAGTTCGAAGTCCAACCACTCAGGAACCGCTACTTCCTTTCCAAAACCAATCGATTGACGGGAATTGGTGTACCAGGCACGGGCATAATATGCATTGCCTATTACTCCGCCATGTAGTTCTGCGATTGCTTCCTGCACTCTCGGCCATGACCTTCGCTGATTGCCCATTTGGACAATTTTCCCGTATTCAGAAGTTGCCTTTGAAAGCAATTCGCCCTCTGCTGGATTATGGCTTCCCGGTTTCTCTACATACACATGTTTGCCAGCTTTCAAAGCCATCAAGGCCATCGGAGTATGCCAGTGATCTGGCAAAGCGATAGATATTGCATCTACATTTTTATCATCCAGCGCCCTTCTGAAATCAGAAATTCCCTGTGGCTTGTTTGTTACTCCGGACTTTTCAGCCAGGGCCAAACCATTGGTAACCGCTCTGGAATCTACATCGCAGAGGTATGAGATTTCTGCATTTGGAACTTTAGCAAAAGCCTGAACATGCTGGGAGCCTCGCCCATTCACACCCATGATTGCTACGCGAACCTTGTCCTGAACGGGGTATTGGGATAAAATATTGAATGAATGTGCCGAACTCATCACTCCCAAACCCAGACTTCCAGTAGCTACGGTTTTGATAAAATTCCTTCGATTTACTTCCTTTTTCATGTTTTTATAATTGTTTTTTAGTGGTCACATGGAATCTCGCAGGGATTTTAATCATCCTAGTGTGTGATTTTTTAGTCATGCTCGATTTCATAGGTGAGTGGTTTTGGGGTTAATGATTCGCGTAGGATCAGGCGGAAAATACTTCCCTCCCATGTTTGATTGTTTTGAGGACTTCGAGCTTACCATCTTCTTGCTTTCTACACAAGATCAAATCGGCAATCGCTCCCTCTTTAAATAGTATATGACCAGCGTTTACTAGTTTTTCGGGACGGACAGAAGCCATTTCCCAAGCTTCGGCTAGGGATGCAAGCTTATTTTTGATTAAGAAAGAAACTCCGCTACGGATATTGGATGCCGATCCGGCGAGGATGGAAGGATTGGATTTGAGGTGCAGCTTGCCTTCTGGAGTTAAGGTGACTTCTCCGCCAATGTGAAGCTTATAGTCCCCTGCAGGCATTCCTGACAGTGAGACTGAGTCGCTAACAAGCATAAGGTCTTCTTTTTTCACTTTCTGAAAAACCTGAATGACTTCCGCCGGTAGATGAAATCCATCGGCAATAATGGATGCTCCCAGATCATCCTGAGACAATTGTGACCAGATATAATTTGGATGGCGGGCAAGGATTGGATGTGCTCCATTTCCAAGGTGGGTTGACAAACTAGCCCCTGCATCGACAGCATCCAGGATTTGCTGGTGTGTCGCATTCGTATGACCAATAGAAACCAGAATCCCGTGTTCCACACATCTTTCGATAAAGGGAACGGCATTTTCCCATTCCGCAGAAAGAGTGATAATTTTAATCAGGCCTTTCGCTTCAAGCTGCCACTTTTGAACCAAACTCCAGTCAGGAGCAATGATAAATTCTTTGGGATGTGCTCCTCTTGGGCCATCCATAGGAGAAATAAACGGACCTTCTATATGCAGTCCTTCTATGCTCATTCTGGACAATTCATCTGATTTCCGAAGGGAAACAATCTGAAGAATTAACTGACTGATCTGCTCGGGATCGTTGGTGATAATCGTGGGAAAATGTGTCGTGACTCCCTCTTGATATAAAAGTCTGGAAATGCTGGCCAGATTCATAGGATCTGACTGAACCTCATTGTAATCTATTCCTCCATAGCCATTGACCTGAATATCAGTAAAGCCAGGCCCTAGAATCAGGTTTTGATCTAAAGGAGTCTGAGTTTCTGAGATGCTATCAATGATTCCTTCGGAAAAAGAAATCTCGATCGCTGATCCATCGCGGTATGAGTTGCCTTGGATTTTCATCTGTTTATAATTTGTTTTTCAAAGGTCATATGGAATCTCGCTTGGAGAATAATCTTGATGAGGTAATATTCTTGTGTCATGCTCGATTTCATTTTGCAAAAACCCATTTTCTGACCTTATGCCCATATGCCGCATAATAAACTAGGTAGAGATAACAAGGGAAAAGTACCCAATAAGCAAAGCGGACATCGTACAAATCAGCTAGGTATCCGTAGAACAATGGCAAAATTGCATTACCACATAGCCCCATGATCATGATGGATGCTCCAAGTTTGGTGAATCGGCCAAGACCGTCCAGCGCCAATGGCCAGATTCCTGCCCAGACCAAGGAATTAGCCAAGCCGAGCAGAACCACAAACCAGATGGAGACATCTGTAGTGATACCAAAAAGCGTAACATCACCGGAAGTGAATAAAATCAAGAGCGTGAAAGTCGTGCCCAAAAGCGTGCATATCCTTAAAATATTGACCTGAGAAATCACCTTTGGAATTAATGATATCCCGATCAGGTATCCGATAATGGTGAAAGCAAGTGTAAAGGATGGAAAAACTTTGGCTTCCATCAATCCGATTCCATAGGAGTTGGCATAGCCAATCACAGTATCGATGGCAATCACCTGGGTGCCCACATGAAGGAAAATAGCCAATGCTCCCAAAATCAAATGAGGGAATTGTAAGATCGAGGTTTTGCTTGAATTGGCTACGGCAAGCTCTGCACTTTCATGCTCCGTATCGATTTCTGGAAGTGGTGAAAAACGCACCAGAATTCCCAAACCTACCAGCACGGTTCCCACAACAGCGTATGGAGTGATTACTCGTTGGATCAACTCATCCAATACAGCATTTTTTTCAAGCTCTCCCATGGTTTCCAGCTGCTGGAAAAGTTCGGTATCTCCTACTCTGAGTACCACCGCAGCAAAGATGATGGGAGCCAGAATTCCTGCACCTTTATTGAAAATCCCCATAATACTGATCCTCTGAACAGCTTTATCTTTAGGCCCCAAAATAGTTACGTATGGATTAGCGGCAGTTTGAAGTACTGCGAGACCTGTTCCCAAGGTGAAAAGTCCCAACAGGAATACTTCGTAGGTCCTTCCTATAGCCGCTGGAATAAAGATGTACGCACCTACAGCCATGATGAAAAAGCCAAACATCATCCCCTTTTTAAAACCGACTGCTTTAAGTAAGTAGGATGAGGGAATTGACATCACCAAATAGGAAATGTAAAAAGCGAATGCAACCAGGTAGGAATCAAAATTACTGAGTGTGAAAGCTATTTTGAAATAGGGAATCAGGATGGCATTGATCCAGGAAACGAATCCAAAGACAAAAAAAAGGACTCCGATGATTGCTATAGAGATCCAGGTATCCTTTTGACTTAATGACTCCGATTTTACGGCCATTTTTTTTGAGGGCATAGCTCTTTTGGGCTGGTTATAAAGAATGGTGAACTCAAAATGATCAATTGAGTATCTCTATAAATACAAAATATTTCCTCAGTAATACAAGACTTTTCCGATCAATGCATGGAAATCAGTGACGAGGAGCCTTCGTCTAAAAACAATTGGTAATCGGGGTGACTTTGGAGGATAGAAGCTGGATGATCTGGACTGATTGGACCTTCTATGCAATTTTTGATTGCCAATGCTTTTCGGCTATCGGGTACGGAGCAAATAATAGCTTTCGATTTCATGATTTGTCGAATAGACATGCTGATAGCCTGCTGCGGAACAGCCTCTAAATTGGGAAACCAACCCTCCCCAAATTGCTGCATCCTACAAGCATGGTCAAGATCCACAACAATATAGGGTTCCTCCGTTTCAAAATCTGCAGGAGGATCATTGAATGCGAGATGTCCATTTTCACCAATTCCCACAAAAGCCACATCGATGGGATGTTTGCTTATCAGTTCACCAAGGCGTGCACATTCTTCAGCTGGATCGACTTCTCCATTGATTAAAAAGTAACTTTTCAATTGAGGTAAATGTGTAAAGAAACGTTCCAGTAAATATTTTCTAAAGCTTGCTGGATGAGTAATCGGTAAGCCTAAATATTCATCCAAATGGAAAACAGTCACTTTGGACCAATCGATATCTTTTTCAGCAAGAAGTTGATTTAAGGTCTCAAATTGGCTGGTGCCAGTGGCTAAGATTATATTGGCAAAGCCTTGTTTTTGGATCGCTTCACGGATTAAAATAGCACCTTCTTTTGAGGCTTTTGCTCCCAATTCCATGGTATTCTGGCAAATCGTTAAGTTCATAGAATTAGGGTTTTGAGCTATGGTTTTGTTTAGCACTCAAATTATGGAAATAAGTTTAAAAATAGCAGGAAAGCAACATCTCCAATCGTCTATTCTCCAATCTCCAATTCTCTACTCTTCCAATACCTAATCCCTACCCTTCTTTAGTTGCTTTTCAAGGCATTTGCCTTAATTTTGACTTTCAATTTTGATCTATGACTGAAGAATCCGCATCACTTAATTTTATTGAACAAATCATTGCAGACGATTTGGCCGCAGGCTTTTCTCCGGACAAACTTCGTTTTCGTTTTCCCCCAGAGCCGAATGGCTACCTACATATTGGACATGCAGCTTCTATTTGCCTGAACTTTGGATTGGGTGAGATGCATAATGCGCCAGTAAACCTTCGCTTTGATGACACCAACCCAAGCAAGGAAGAGCAGGAATACGTGGATGCTATCAAGCATGACATCCAATGGCTGGGTTTCCAATGGGCTACGGAATGTTACTCTTCAGACTATTTTCAGCAGTTGTATGATTGGGCAGTTCAATTAATTAAGGAAGGCAAGGCCTATGTGGACCAGCAGTCAGCAGAGGCTATGGCTGAGCAAAAAGGAACACCTACCACCCCGGGAGTTGCGGGACCTTACCGTAATCGCTCAGTGGAAGAAAATCTTGAATTATTTGAGCGGATGAAAGCTGGAGAATTTGAGCAGGGAAGCTATGTGCTTCGCGCTAAAATTGACATGGCTTCCTCTAATATGCTGATGCGTGATCCTATTTTGTATAGGATTGTGAGAAAAGCACACCATCGTACCGGAACTGACTGGTGTATCTACCCTATGTATGACTGGGCTCATGGAGAGTCTGATTACGTAGAGCAGATCTCCCATTCCCTTTGTACGCTTGAATTCAAAATGCACCGTGAGTTATACGATTGGTTCCTGGATCAAATCTATGATCCAGCTAAACTTAGACCTAAGCAGAGGGAATTTGCACGTCGAAATCTCTCCTACACAGTGATGAGCAAGCGAAAGCTCCTTGAACTGGTGCAGAATAATACCGTGACAGGCTGGGATGATCCTCGAATGCCAACTATCTCCGGGCTTAGAAGAAGAGGTTATACGCCTGATTCAATACGTAACTTCTCCGATCTTTCTGGTATTTCCAAGCGTGATTCTGTGACGGACGTTTCCCTATTGGAATATTGTATCCGTGAGGATTTGAATAAAACAGCTACCCGTGTGATGGCTGTGTTGGATCCAGTGAAATTGGTGATTACCAACTACCCTGCTGGTAAAACTGAAATGCTGGACTCTGAAAATAATCCAGAAGACCCGAATTCAGGCACACATGAGTTGCCATTTTCAGGTGAACTTTATATAGAAAGAGAAGACTTCAAAGAGGAAGCTGGAAACAAGTTCTTCCGTTTGACTTTAGGTAATGAGGTTCGATTGAAAAGCGCTTACATCATCAAGGGTGAATCAGTGGTGAAAGATGCTGCTGGAAATATTACTGAGATACATTGTACCGCTGACTTGGATTCAAGATCAGGATCTGGCACAGAAGCAAGCACAAGAAAAGTAAAAGGAACACTGCATTGGGTTTCTATTCAGCATGCGATCAAAGCGGAAATTCGCGAGTACGACAGACTATTCCTGGATGAAGCTCCAGACAGTCATGAGGACAAGAACTTTATGGAGTTTGTGAATCCTGAGTCACTTAAGGTGATTAAGGAAGCCTATTTGGAGCCTTTCCTTAAAGAGGCAACTTTGGATGATAAGTTTCAGTTTCAGCGTCTTGGGTACTTTACTTTGGATAAGGATTCTTCAGCCGAAAAGCTTGTATTCAATAAAACCGTAGGCTTGAGAGATTCTTGGGCTAAGCAAGCACCAGTTGCAGCTACACCACAAAATCAACCTAACAAGCAGCCAAACCAAGGTGGAGGCCAGCCTCAGGGGCAGAGATCTGCAATAAATGAAATTCAGAAGATCGCTAAGAAATACACCAATCTATCCGGTGATAAACTGGCTGCTGCCAGAGAAGAAATCGCAAAATTAGCTGAGGAAGTGAGTTATGAAGAATTATCTCACCTATTCAATACTGCTGCTAAAAAAGTGGGAACGCGCATTGGTGTGATGATCGCTTTAGGAGTCTTGTTGAATAAAGGTCAGGAGAGAAATTCTGAGATTGATTCCTTTATTGAAGCTGCAATAGCGGATGAAAATGAGGAGTTGGCTGGAGAAGCAAAGAGAATTTAAGGATTCAGTCACAGTCGCAGTTTGCAGTTGGTTTAGTGACTTATGAAATTTAATAAAAACATTAAGAGAATCGCTCGCTGGAATATTCAGCGAGCGATTTTTTTTATTAAATATGGTTGAATCTGCATCTGTCCGCAAGTGCGAAACCAACAACTAAGAACCAATATCTACCGTTCTACTTCCATTGAGATCTTCTCTTGGTTAATCAGGATTGGCTTTCCAAAACCTAATTTTTCAAGTCCTGCCAATTGTGTTTTGGCATCACCTACTACCAACCAAATCATCTTGTTGGGATCCAGGTAGCTTCCTGCCAATTCCTGAATTCGCTCTACGGTCATCTCATTCACAGTCTTCTCCCTACCTTTTACATAATCAGCATCCCAACCATACTCACTGATGTTTTCCAACATATTGAGCTTGGCGCTAGCTGTTTCGAAAGCCCGTGCATTGCTTTTGATCATAAAGCTCTGAGTAGTTTTCAGATCTTCCGCGGTGTAGGTTGAAGCATAATCAATAAGAATATCTTTTACAAGTTGAGCAGATTCATAGGTGACATTACTGCGCACACCGCTGCTAATGCTAAAAGGTCCCGCTACTTTTCCACCAGAAAAAGAAGATCTAATTCCATAGGTATATCCTTTGCCTTCACGTAGCTCTTGCGTAAGTCGGGATGCAAAACCTCCTCCTCCCAAGATGTAGTTCATCACTTCTACAGAATAAAAATCAGGATCGGTAGAAGCGAGTGCAGGATACCCAAATTGTAGCATAGACTGCTTAGAATCTGGGATATCGTAAAAGTAAACCTGAGCTGTTTCTGGTCTTGACGGTGCATCGAAGGCCGGAATACTTACTTCCTTACTTTCCCAGTCAGTAATCAGGCTCTGCAGTGAGGCAATAATGTTCACTTTACCTAGATCGCCAACCACATGCATTCGTGTGACGGATGGAGAAATAAACTTTTCATAATAGGTTCTTAGATCATCTATAGTAATAGCTTCCACTGACTTAATACTTCCTAAGATATTTTGAGAACGTATATTCCCTTCTCCGTAGATCAGCTTGTTGAATTCATTTTGAGCAACCATGTTTGGACTAGCTTCCAATTGGCGAATTCTACTGATGGTAGATTGCTTCGCTAATGCAAACTCAACAGCATCCCAACGTGGCTCGAGGATGATTTCTTTTACCAGAGTCATTACTTCATCGTAATTTCTGCTTAAGGTATTTACAGAAATTGTCGTGCTCTCAGTAGTAGCATATACATTCACAGATGCTCCTAATTGATCTATAGCATCCTCCAGTTCAGCAGTAGTTTTGGTTTTAGTTCCTTTAGTCATTAACTGAGCTAGAAGATTTGCCACGCCTACTTTTTCTGGATCGTCCAGCAGCTGTCCACCATCAATCACCATATTGAATTGTATCAGGGGCACTTCATGATTCTCTATGCCATAAACTTGTAAGCCATTGCCAAGTGAATCCTCCCAAACAGCTGGAATAGTCACTTCAGGCGTTTTGCCATAAGGTGGCTCAACAGACCTGTCAAAGGTGGAAGGAGCTTTTTCATAATTAGCCTGGATCGAAGCATCAAAACTCTCCTCAGCTCCTTGAATGATTTTCTCTTCCACAACCTCAGCTTTTTCTGATCCTTCCAAAGCGGCAATTAGGTTATCCTTAGGTACAAAACTCGTGGCTATGTAATTCTTGTCTTTGATGTATTCATTATAGACACGTATCACGTCCTCCGGGGTAACGGCCAAAACGTTTTGAATATCTTCGTTGATAAAGCCCGGATTCTTAGCGAAGATGTTGTACTGAGTTAGCTGTACACCTTTTCCCAAGACACTGGAAAGTGCATTGTAAAAATTGGTTTCCTGACCAGCCTTAATTCGGGCCAAGTCTTTTTCGGAAATTCCCTCTTGTTCAAATTTCACAAATGCCTCTTCAAGAGCCTCAGCTACATCATCCAGGTCTATATCGGCAAAAGCACGGACGGACAATTGTGTCTGCCCTGCCAATTCAGAGGTTCTGTTATACATTCTCACATTGGAAGTGAGCTTTTTGTTATCAATCAAAACAACGTTTAAAGGAGCTTTCTTTCCACTGGAAAGGTATTGGCTCAGCACATCCAATGCATAGGAATCAGCGTGATACTGCTCCACTGTAGGCCAGGTCATTGTCAATTCGGGAAGCCTGGCAAAATTATCTTCATAATAAAGCTTCTTGCTAGTTTCAATTTTACCAGGTCTTGGTGTGACAGATTCTATAGGTTCTCCCTTTGGGATTTCATCAAAATACTTTTTCACCCATTCCTTCGCTTGTTTTGGATCGAAGTCACCAACGAGGGTAAGGGTAACATTATTTGGTACATACCAACGTCTAAAAAACTCCTTGACATCAGGAAGTGTGGCATTTTGAAGATCCTCCAAGGAACCGATTACCTGCCAATTGTAAGGATGGTCAGCAGGATACAGATTTTTATCAATCACATAAGAAGTATGTCCATAGGGCTGATTATCGACACCTTGACGCTTTTCATTTTTTACTACCTGCTTTTCCTTCGCCAAAACAGGGTCGGTCACGGTATTGATAAACCAGCCCAGCTTATCCGCTTCTGCCCAAATCATTTTCTCCAAAGCATCATTGGGAACAGTTTGCAGGTAATTCGTTCTATCACGGCTGGTAGAACCGTTGGCACCAGATCCACCGATACGGGCTGTCATTTTATCGAGACCACCTTTACCAAGGTTTTCTGATTCTAAAAATAGAAGGTGCTCAAAAAGATGTGCGAATCCAGTTCTACCTTCTTTTTCACGTGCTGAACCTACATGTGCAGTAAGTGAAACTGCCACAACTGGATCAGATGGATCTATGTGGAAGATAACTTCGAGTCCATTGTCTAGAACAAACTTTTCGTATTCCACATTAAACTCCTGTTTAGAAGTTTCTGGATTTTGGGCGCAACCCACCGCAAGCAGCACTAGGATGACAAAAGAGGAGATTTTATTAAACATTGGGGTTTATATTTTCAGTAGATTTATATTACAAAAATAAGGATAGGATGCTATTTGTTTTGAACGAAAGGTTGGTTCAATTTAAATAGAAATAAATAGCTAGAGCTCCTTACACCCCTAAGCTAATTCTAGACTCCGAGTACAAATCATACACAGCAATCAACGCTTCAGATCCTTTGGCATTAGGGTACAGTTCATAATTTCCTATCTCCTCGCGGGTTTCCACATAGACAGGATTGTACTTTTCGTCATATACATTCCAGACTATCAATAAAAAATGATAGCTGATTTTACTCGCTCTACCATCTTCTAACCAAAATTCAAAAAGATCTTCAGTGATAGATTTAGGGTAATCAGGTCCTTCAAACATGTGGAAAGGTGTGGTTGTTGGTTAGCTCAAAGATATGGAAAAGTGATCAGACAGGATATCGAAGTAAGATTGGAATCGCTGTATTGTGAATGAGATATGGATAATTAACCTCATATGCCTACGGCAACATATTAGTATGATTAATTTTTTCTAACCCTGACCGAGAAAGCATTTCCAGGATTTACTACCACTAGCTGATGGATTTCACTGTCAGAAAAACCATTCTTAATCAAAGTAGGAATTAGGGAAATGGAAATTGCTTCAAAAGGTCTAACAGCACCTCCTCTAGGATAACTGTTTCCATCATGCGACAGTAAAACTCTTTCCAAAAGCTTTTTCGATTTGAAGACTTTTAACATTTCTACATAGGATGTAATATTATCCTTATTGACACCATCCAATGATATCCATGCCCCTTTGGAAGCGATTTCTGTCAAATAACCTATATCGGAAGACTTACTCGCATGGACCCAAATCCATGCTGAAAGATTCACATTATATTTTTCTAATAAAGCTATTTGAGCTTTCACGGCTAAGGGATTGTCACCAGTATGAACAGCTATAGTTAATCCTGTGGCTAGATGAGTAAGGATTCCTGCCTCGAAAAGCTTCAAGTCCAACTCACTAGGAATACCATCGTCAAAGGCTAATTTGATAAAACCTGGCTTTATCTCAGTTCCACTTATTCCCTCTTCAAATTCACTGATCCAAACGGCAGCCAGTTCACTCGTGCTGGCGGTGCGGGCAAATTCCGGAACATATTTATCTGCTGCAGCTCCATAGAATCCTGTATTAGTAATGATCTTGACACCTGAAGCCTCGGAAATAGTTTTTAACAAATCCACCCGTCTTCCAAAGTAGGCAGTAGTACAATCAACAATTGTCTCAACTCCACTTTCTTTTAGGCTTTTTAGATAAGGCAGGACTTGTTTGAATAGTTTGTCCTCATCGTAGGAATCAATATCACTTGGGTCAGCACCGAAATTTGACATGATGTGTTCATGCACAAGTGTAAACCCTATATTTTCAGATGATACAACTCCAGTTACAGTTTCTATTTTTGCTTGAATAGATTGACCATTACATTCTAAAGCCACCAAAAATGATAGAATTACTATAGGAAATATAATGGGGAATTTGAATTTTGTCATAGCGTAAATTTACCAAATCTTAATTCTTTCCTCTTCAGACTTGTAATTGAGGTCTCCGGGCTGAATGTTGAACGCAGTATAAAATGGATCGAAATTCATCAGCGGCCCATTCACTCTCCAAATAGCCGGAGAATGGGAATTGGTATTTACATAGGTTCTCAAAAATTCATCGCGGGTTTTCACTCTCCAGATACGAGCGATAGACAAGCAAAAACGCTGATCAGGGGTAAATCCATCAATTTTGGTCGTGTCTTGCCCTTGTTCCGTTAATTTAAATGCCTCATAGGCAATATATAAAGCCCCGTTGTCGGCTGTGTTTTCGCCAATTGTCATAGCTCCCTTTACATGCACTGAATCCAACACTGTAAAGCTGTCATATCGATCAATTAACTGTTGGGTTTTTCCTTTAAACTTCTCATAATCTTCATCCGTCCACCAATTTTTCACATTGCCATCCTTATCGTATTGAGCTCCTTGATCATCAAATGCATGAGTTAACTCATGACCGATTACCATTCCGATTCCACCGTAATTGATTGCATCATCGGCATACAAATCAAAGTAAGGATACTGAAGTATCCCTGCAGGAAACACAATTTCATTCAAAGATGGATTGTAATAGGCTGTAACTGTTGAAGGTGTAGTTCCCCACTCTAGTTTGTTAGGTGCCTTACCGAATTTATCCAGTTCATAGCGACTTTGATCTTGGCGCAGTGCCAACACATTTTCGAAATACTTATTTTGATCTATTGTTACATTATATTCTCTCCATTCGTCAGGATAGCCTATTTTCTTGGTGATAGCATATAACTTTTCCTTTGCCTGAGTTTTGGTACTATCACTCATCCAGTCCAGCTTATTGATGCGGCTTTCAAAGGATTTTTGAAGGTTATTCACCAGATCTAATACCCGCTTTTTAGCATCCTCATTGAAGTATCGCTTTACATATAATTGTCCTAAAGCAAATCCCAGCTGCCGATCTACTTTCTGTGCCATCTGCTGCTGCCGAGTCAACTGCGTAGACTGGCCAGAAATAACCTTTTCATAGGCAAAAGATGCATCTTCAAAGGGCTTGCTGAGTACATCCGCATAGGAGGAAAGTGTATGTGCTTTGACGTAAGTCTTCCATTCGGAAATAGGAACTGTCTTCAGCATTTTGTTCAATGTAGAGTAATATGCCGGTTGGCGAACATCTACTGAATCGGCTTTCAACCCCAATTGGCTAAGGGTTTTTGACCAAGCAATATTCGGTTCTTTTTGATCCAGTTCGGAAACAGCCATTTTATGGTAGTTTTCCTTTACTATTCTTCGTTCTATGCGTGTCTTGTGTGGTTCAGCAAGCTTTTTCTCAATAGCATACACAGCTGATGCCTCTTTCCTAGCAGCCTCCGCCTCAGTGCCAGTCAATTCGAAAAGTGTAGCTAGGTAATCCAAGTAGGCTTTCTGAATTCCTACGGTAGAGGAATCAGTTTTGAAGTAATAATCCCGATCTGGCAAACCCAAGCCAGTTTGGCTAAAGTGTGCAATATTGATACTGCTGTTTTCCGCATCTGGAGAAATGCTTAAACTTAGAATTGATTGGTTGTTTGACTTGATTTCTTCAGTTACAAAATTCATTAAGGAAGCCACGTCAGTAATCTCCTCGATCTTAGCCAAAATAGGTTTGATAGGTTCAAATCCACGCTTGTTGATCGCCTCCATGTCCATACCAGAAGCATAGAAATCTCCCACTTTCTGATCTATACTACCTGAAGCATGCTCACCGGCAGAAACTTCCTCTAATATATCCTGCAAAAGCATTTTTTGAGGAATATTCAAAAAAGAATAAGAACCCACACCTGACTGATCATCTGCGATTCTGGCGGTATCATACCAGATCCCATTTACATACATAAAGAAATTGTCACCAGGCTTAATAGAAGTGTCAATTTGGGATACTTCTACAAAATTCCGCTCAGGTTTTAACTTATCAGGGTCATTCTGTTGGCTACAGGAGATCAAAAGAGCAAGTGAAGCGAAAAGTAGGTTTTTCATAACTAGTGGATATTTTTCAAAAAGGTAATTGAAAATTATATGTTCTCAAATACCTTTTATAAAAGCACAAATCATCATTAGTTAGCAATTGACTAATTTTTATGTATGCTTTCTGTAAGTTGCATTCAGCTGTTTTTACATTTCCAACGTTGTCTATTTTTATGAATGATTTTTCAATTGAAACTGCCCCTTCGCAAAAAGGTAAAATTGCAATTGTCACTGGAGCAAATTCTGGTTTAGGGTATGAAACTGCTCTGGCTTTGGCGAAAAAAGGTGCAACCGTAATCCTTGCTTCCAGAGATCAAAAAAAGGCTCATGAAGCAATGAATAAGATCATTAAGGAAGTCCCCAATGCAGATCTGGAAATCATTTTGATAGACCTAAATAGTCTTCAATCTGTGGAGGAATTTGCATCTGAGTTTTCGAAGAAATATGATCATTTGGATCTGTTGATAGAAAATGCTGGCATTATGATGCCACCCCTATCTATCACCAAAGATGGGTTTGAAAGTCAATTTGGAGTGAATTATTTGGCACATTTTCATCTCACAAATCTGCTTTTTCCACTCATAAAGAATACCCCGAATGCTAGAGTCGTAACGCTGAGTAGCCTAGCTCACAAAAATGGAAAGATCGCTTTTGACAACTTAGATGCAGAAAAAGGCTATAATAAATGGTCTGTTTATGCTCAGAGTAAATTGGCCTGTATGATGTTTGCTTACGAACTTCAAAGACGTCTGGATTCTTCAAGAATCTATGCAAAAGCCCTATCTGCACATCCTGGATTTTCAGGAACAAATCTGGGTGCCTTTTTGACATCTATTGGTAGCCTATTATTTTCACCATTAGCTTCGCTCATAGGGCAGGATTCTAAACATGGAGCACTTCCTATATTGAGAGCTGCACTGGATCCCGAAGCAAAAGGCGGTGAATATTATGGACCTTCTGGCTTCAGAGAAGTGAAAGGCCCTCCTGCAAAAGTAAAGTCAAGCAGCAAATCTCATGATTTACTAGTTGCCACGAAACTTTGGTCAGTATCAGAGGAAATGACAGGGAAGAAGTTTCTTGTTTAAAGTATATGGTTGTTTAGTACAATCAACAACATCCATTTTTAGAGAGTGCCTAAATTAGAAATCTGAAATTTCTAATCCCTCCTACTTCTTCAAATTCTGTAAATAAGCAATACTCTTTGGAACCTGCTGGTAGTAGATCGGGCTTTCATCCTCAATATAGAAATGCTTCACTCCGGCCTTTTTCGCTGCTCTGAGAATTGCTGGTAGATCTAGCTGTCCAGTGCCAAGTGTGACATCATTTTCAGTTGGAGTTCCTCCAGACATATTGCCTACAATGCCTTTTCGCAGATCTTTCACGTGCATGAGTTTGAAGCGATCTCCGTATTTAGTCAGCAAAGCTGCAGGATCAGCTCCAGGAAAGAATGTCCAAAGGATATCCATTTCGAAGCTCACATAAGCAGGGTTTGTCTCCTGTACGATCAAATCGAAGAGTGTTCCGTCACCATGCGGCTCAAACTCGTAGCCGTGATTGTGATAGCAAAAAGTCAATCCATAATCCTCCTTCAGTACCTTTCCTACTGCATTAAAATCAGCAATAGTCTGCTGCGCAGCTTCAAGTGTAAAAGCGCCAGTGTGAGGAACCCATGCCACCCGCACATATTCAGCACCTAGGGCTTTCGCATTTTCGCCAACCGTTGCGGTCTTTTCCATCAAATCTTTATATCCTACCCCAAAGGAAGAGCAGTGCATTCCGCGCTTGTCCAATTCCATTTTGATATCTGTTGTACTATGGCCGAATAGACTCGAAAACTCCATATCCGTAATTCCCATTGCTTGCAGTGTATCGAGCGTAGCAGGAAGATCCTTTGAAAGGCTATTTCTATAGGTGTATGAAACCATTCCCGGCATTTCTGGGAACATTGCATTTTTAGTCTGAGCGAATAGTGATGAGGAAAATAGAAAGAGTAAAATAGCAAAAACTGAGACCGAACGTTTCATGGATTTTGGGTTATTGTAGTGACAGGTAATTAGCCTATGTGGATTCTTTGTTTTTGAAATTACATGCATTTATGGCAAAAACAGGAACAGCTTATCAAATTTATTCCACAGTGAACGATTGACTGTCGTCAGACTTCATAAAAGGTCTGAAATAAGCCGGAGAAAGATCAAGTGCAGGATGAGATGTCCACGGTCGCTTTTCATTGAGCGAAAGATACTCGGCTGCCCGCCCATCGAAGTATTTGATTTCTATCCCCGGATAGGATGATCGAAGTGGATCAAAAAATTTAACATAGTCGCGTTGATTGCGCAAATCGGACTTGATCAGGTGAATCACTATTTCCCTGCTGGTGTCAGTACTAACTAGAAAATCACTTATCCATTTGATGAGTTTGCCCTGCTTCTTCCTTTTGGTGCTTTCATAGCAGGTAACTCCAAAAGGTGGAATTGGGCCATAATGCTCTACCACAGTATGCTCAGGACTTTCGAATTCTGTAGCACCATAGCTAGTTTCCCAGGAATTCATGGTGTCGATTGATGGCAAATTGACATTGGTGAGTGCTAAGGTATCGTACCAAAATCGTTTGGATGAAGGTAAAAATCTATGATTCCGTAGAGGAATTCCCTTTTCTCTTGACCACGTGTGCATGAAGCTGAAAAGTGGATTGTTGAATGTGAGCACATCGTGATGGGAAGTGAGATGATCTGGTTCCTTACCAAATACACGTTTGAATTTTTCGTATTGCGCCAAAAACTCCTCTTTTATCTGATTGACATAATCTGCCTTTTCAAAATTTCTATTGAATTTCCGGAAATCCAGAAACTTGCCCTCGTTGTCAACTAATAGCCTAACTGCAGTAAAATTGGAAACAGGCTGCCCCGAAGTAATCGTAAAATGTAAACCTATATGTGTGGTTTCAAACAGGCTTTTTGTGCAGCCATTTCTTCTATGATTTTTAAGTGTCTCCACAAATCGCTTTAAATACTCCTCATTAGGATCATTTGGTCGATTTACCAGCACAGCGAGAGAATTAATCCACCCTTCTTTCAGGGCTATTTGCGCTCCTACATCTATCTGATCTACAATTCCAATGTCGTCAGCCGTGACAATGATTTTCTTGTCTAGGAGCGGGATCTCTGAACTGGCATAAACGGCTTTACTCCACACAAAACAGTGATTTGTCAATACGTACCAAATATCAGAATCTAGGTATGGCTCCCCTACTACAGCATGCGAAATCTCCACTTCAGTGTTAGGATTAAGCACTTTTGAAACCTTGGCATTGACCGAAGGCCAATTCTGTCGCAGATTAACATGAATATTTACTATTCCCTTGAACGTTTCCATCAGCCTACTACGTTTGTGTTGGTACTTTCAGAAGCTGCAGAAGCTGGTGCAGTATTTACAGGGATTTGAACCGAGTTTCTGACTTTCATAAGCTTGTTCAGCAGATCAAACCAAAATGGCGCTCCTAGGGAAATGGCAAATGCAGTGATTAGCCAACCTAGAAAACTCCAGAAAGTATAATCTTCCTCCTTACTGGCTCCCAAGACGTCATTGTAACTACTGAGCGTAATATTCAATGAGTCTAAATACTTTCGCTGCGCATCAAATGAACTCGTGGTTCCACCTTCTGGGTTTTCCGCAAGATGAGTCTTAGCACTCTCCACAAGCAGTGTCCGCATATCCTCATTTTTACTTAGATCTGTGGTAAGCCTAATAGTATCAACATTAAATGTGCAAGCAATGACTAGACCTATGATAAAGGTCAAAAATGTCAGTTTCCGCTTATACCAACCGGCGACCCGGTCCATTTGATCTTCATACCAGTTTTCCATCAAACCCCGAAATTTAGCCTTGTCATTTGCGGCATTCTGCCAGAGTAATTTTAATTGGTACTTAGTTTCATCTCCCAGAGAAAACCCTTCTATTTCCCAGGGATGATCCTTGTTGTTTCTTTGGAAATGCTCCTTTTTCAAAAAATCGAGCTCTTCCTTCAGCGCTTCTATAGTCAGTTTATCTGGTTCAGCAGATTGCTCCCATTCTTTCAATTCCTCTTCTGTGCTTTTGATTCTAGATGCCAATTCACTGGAGTCGTACTCCTGAATCATGCCAAGTGTAGCCGAGATATTATCTATTTCATCCAGATAACTCCCTTGTTTCAGCAAGTCAAATAAGGTCCCCGCAAAGCGCTCCTTTGTGATATAGGAAGGCTTGGAATTAATGCCTTTATTTCCCAGGTATTTGATAGAAGGATGTTTGTAAAATGCCTTGGTAAGCGGATTGTCTGTTTTGACCCAGAAGAGATTCAAAAACGTGTGATTGATGCGATTTGAATGCTGATCATCTGCAAGTAATCGGTCAATTCCCGTGATTAAATTTTTTGCTCTTGAGCTAAACGCTGAGGTGATTGTCTCTATAATAGTCATCGCAAAGAGACTGTAAAGGAGAAAAATAAACACCAAACTGATAAAAACATCCAGTACTACAAGTCCTGTCATGGCTATTGATTAAAATTGAAAAATTATAAAAAAGGAATTTACTAAAAATCATTAAATGTCTGATATACTATTCATTATGATTTATTATTCTTTCTGTGAATTCACTTGATCAATTCCAGTTGATGTGCTAAATCAAAAAAAAGTCCCGCAATTGTCTATAACAAGTGCGGGACTTTTGGTCTGTTTCTTACTACTTAGGAAGTATTTACTTCTCAAAATCCAACACCCGATTGGCCCAAGGAATAAAATGCTGCATATTCGGACCATCAGTATGACCACCGTCGTGCTGTCTCCAAGCTAAATCACCATCCAGCATATCGGTATTATACGGTGGCATTTCCTCTTTCATATAGTCATTTGACACACCCAGATCAGTTGCTCCTAGCAGTTTGTAAGTTACTCCTGCAGCGACCACGGCCATGTAGCTTCCTTTTTGATCAAGCCATTTTGAATCGCCTTTCTCAGGGATACCATAACTTACAAAAACAGGTCTTGGCGCACAAAGAGCAAGCATATCATGAGAATCTACTGTCAGATCACAACCATCCATTCTTCCAAAAATAGACTCTTCCGCTCCGTATTTCATGTAGTTTCCTGCCATCCAGTAGTTTTCTCCACCAGTAAGACTTTCTACAGCTTCGCCAAAAACTCTTCTATGAAGAGTAGTTCCGCCTTTTCCTGAAGAACCTATTAATGCTGTTGCAAAACGAGGTTCAAAAGCCATGGTAACCAATGCGGCTTTTCCATACCTGGAAACTCCTTCGATCCCTACTTTTTTTGCATCAACCAAGGGGTCTGTTTCTAAATAATCCAACCCTCTGGCAGCTCCCCAGGCCCAAGCTCGAAGTGCCCCCCAATCTTCCGGTGAACGCGGCTGACCTTTGTTTACCAAGCCAATAATTCCTCTAGTAATTCCGGCATGGTTGTCAGCCTGAATGCTTGCCGGTTCGATGGTCGCATACCCCCATCCTGCCGCCAGAAGCTGCTCAGTTGATGGAGATTCACCATTTGTAGGCGGAGCAAAGAAACTAGTGCCCGGCAATCTTGTTACAGGATTATAAGCAGGATATTTATCAAAAAGTGCTTGTAAAGATGGATCGTTTTTGATCATCATTTCTTTGAAAGAAGAATTCAAAATATCCATATCCTCATTATTTGGCTGCGCAGGAGCAGGAAAAGAAGGACGACCAAACATCATCAAAACCGGAACTGGCCCTTTTGCATTTGCTGGAACCACCACCATCATATTGATATCCACATCTATTAGAGGATATGCACTATTGTCCACATGTCCTATGAGTTGCTTCGCAATCACTGGGGTTCTGGCTACAAATTCCCGGTCGGTGATTTTTACTTCCCAGGTTACATTCGGAATGTTATCAGGAAGTTTTCCATAGATTTCTCGTTCCAATGCATCCAGCAATTCTGGTCTTCGGGTTTTCCACCACATATCTGCTGAAGAGACTTTTTGACCATTATTGGTGGTCAGAATATCCGGAAGTTCAGGGCATGGATTGGCTTTGGACTCATCGTAATTAGCTGCATTTGGAGCAGATTCATTGCCACTTGGCCCTGGTCTAAGCACTTTTATGCCGAGTTGCTGCTGCATATTGGCATGATCTTGCTCGTTGGTAAAAGTGACTGGAGCGGGATATTTACTGAGATCAACTTTGGTAGTTTGCGCTGTGGCAAGCCCTCCAATTCCCAGAAGTAGGGCAAATAGAATTGTCTTTTTCATACTAGGTTTTAGGTTGGGTTCATTGAGTTTGGACTTTATTCAAGTTCATAGCTAATAGATTAACTATCAATCAGATTAACCCAAGCTTAAAATCAATTCAAATACAAAGTATCTTTTGCTTCGTTTGCAAGCAAACCGACCAACACTTTTCCAGAAGTATGAAGGAGGTAATTAACCCGTCAAATCATCGATTCTTCCCTCATAATCAAACTGAAGGTCTTCGTGCAAGCCAGAAATGAGTTTAACCGCCTTTCCCAATTGCATTTGATAGATATTATCCAAAACCTGATTTCTGTGCCTGAGAAAGCCATATTCTTTCAGCTTTTCGCAGAAAAATAAAAGCACTTCGATCTGATCAGTTTTGATTTTACTCAGCTTGAGCAGCTTGTTCATCTTTCGACGTAGCTTTTGAGCAGCTTTCTTGGCATAATATGAATGGTCTCCTCTAGACACTTGAAAATCTGCTTCCAGTTCTTCCTGCACCATTTCCAAATACAGTGTAGGATTGTCTTTCTCATTCAGCTTAAAAAATAAATAGGATTTGTTGTCCCTGCTGAATTTGCTCAGATCCGTCACCAAATCAATCAATTCTTTCTCATTGAGATAGCTAAGTTCTTTCTTGAGTTGTGCGAGACTTGGGATTTTCATACTGCAAGTTAAAGCATGCCATATATTTTTGCTAGAATCCTTACCATCGAAATGAATCTTCTTGAAAATGTTGGAGAAGTTCTACTAATTAGGCCTTCTCTATTGCTATGAAAGAAATCCAATCCATCATCCATGCGTATGAAACCTTCCAAACAGAAGGTAAAAAAGTAGCTCTCGCGACTGTAGTGCAAGTGGATGGATCCGCTTATCGAAGACCTGGTGCCAGAATGTTAGTTTCCGAAGATGGAGAATTGACTGGAGCTATATCAGGTGGTTGCTTGGAAGGTGATGCGCTGCGCAAAGCTCAAACGGTGATCTTCCAGCAGAAGTCTATGCTGGTCACCTACGATACTACAGACGAAGATGATCAGAAGTTCGGAGTTGGTTTGGGGTGCAATGGGATTATACATGTATTGATAGAACCTATTGATTATCAAAACTCTATAAATCCAATTGAATTACTGAAAATTGCGATTCAAGACCGTGTTTTCTGTCGCCTAATCACTGTGTTTTCGGTGAAATACTCCAAGCAAGAACAGATTGGGACAAGGGTTCTTTTGAAGCAAGATCTGATTATTGGTGATAAAAAAAAGCTAGACAATTTACTTTGGAAGCAGATTCAGAATGAAATAGAGGCAGATGATGCCAACAATCATATCATTCGTAAGTTCGAAGAGTTTGATGACCTTCAAGTATTCATCGAATCTATCAAACCCGTAATAAGTATATTACTTTTTGGAGCAGGAAATGATACAATTCCCTTGGCTAAAATTGCAGACATTTTAGGGCTTGAAGTAGTGGTAATAGACGGCAGAAAGAATCTAGCTACACCCCAACGTTTCCCAACTGCTAGTCAACTAGTGACTGGCTCAGGTGATGAAGTGGTAAAGGAGTTGGATACTGACGCTCATACAGCTGCATTGTTGATGACTCACAATTTTGAATACGAGGCTCAGGTATTGAAAGATCTGTTGCCTTTGGGCTTACCTTATATTGGGATATTAGGCCCCAAGAAAAAGTCTGAAAAGCTAATTGAGCGACTAGAGAAGAAAGGACTAGCTGTCAATCAAGCTGCTATCTACTCGCCAATGGGTTTGGATATAGGCGCAGAGGGTTCGGAAGAGATTGCTTTGTCCATTTTGGCGGAGGTGAAAGCGGTTTTAGCAAAAAAACAAGGTACCTTTCTGCGAAATAAGACAGGCCCCATACACTAAGAATGAATGAAATCGAGCATGACTAGAATCTCACCCAGAGAAATTGGTCAATCATGCGAGATTCCATATGGCCATTAAAAATTATTATAATCATATGAAAACCGGAATCATCATACTTGCAGCAGGAGAATCAACTAGACTTGGCTATCCAAAACAAATAGCGAAATACAAAGAAAAAACCCTGCTTCAACTGGCTATTGATGCTGCAAATGATTCTAAGGCCGATAAGAGAGTATTGGTATTGGGTGCTAATCGTGATGAGATCAAGAAGACTTTTCCGGGAGCTAGCATCCCGAACATTCCTAATCCCCACTTCGAAAAAGGCATGTCTTCCAGCATCAAAGTTGGACTTGAGTACATGTTGAAATTCGATAAGCCTGATCAGGTGATTATCATGCTTTGTGATCAGCCTTTTGTGGATGCAAAGATTCTGAATAAGCTTATAGACACTCAGGAGAAGGAATCAAAAGGCATAGTAGCCTGTAAGTATGCCAAAGTTGTTGGAGTTCCTATACTTTTCGGATCAGCTTATTTTAAAGAATTGATGGAGCTTACTGGTGATGAAGGAGCTAAAAATATTGTACTTGCTCACGAGGATGATCTAGCGACTGTAGCCTTCCCTAAAGGTAAAGTAGATATTGATACTGAAGAGGATTTGAGAGACTTGAATTTGTAATGTAGTATCCCGCTAAGGCGCAAAGGCGCAGTTTTTTTCTCGCAGCGGCGCTCCCGATAGCTATCGGGAGGCGCAACGTTCTGTTAACCTTTGAGGTGTCACCCTGAGCGAAGTCGAAGGGTCTACTGGAAGGTTTTGAAATAAAACCCCCTTCCATTTCGTAATCGTATCTTAAACTATATTCCCCCATCTTGCTTAATAGATAAATTATTTAAGTTAGTGGTATGCTAAGTATTTCGAAACTATAAAAATTGCGCCGTAGTGCCTTTGCGGGGGAATAATTCTCCGCGCCGCAGCGAGAGACTATTTCCCCCTCAATTCCCCCACTACTTTCTCCACCCAGTCCACAGCATCCATCACATCCTGCTCAGTAGTATTCCTACCCAAGCTAAATCGTATCGAAGCTCTTCCCAGATCGGAATCCAAACCCATGGCTTGAAGTACGTGTGAGGGTTTTGGAGAAATGCTAGTGCAGGCAGAACCTGAACTCACAGCGACTTTCTGGCAAACTTTGCGAAGTAAGTCCACTCCTTCTACTCCGCCAAAAGCAATGTTTGTGACATGAGTAAGTCTATTCTGACTTCCATTCAGAAAAGTATCTGGAAAAGATAAAAGTTTGTTTTCCAGCAAATCACGTAGCATTTCCAAGCGGTTTGATTCTTCGTTCATTTCCGATAGTCTTATCTCGGCAGCTTTGCCAAAACCTACGATAGCTGGGACATTCAGCGTTCCGCTTCGGAAACCTTTCTCATGTCCTCCTCCGTGAATCTGCGCCAAAGGCTTGGGCAGTGAATGATTGTGACGGACATACAACGCGCCAATACCCTTTGGGCCATAGAGCTTATGCGCAGTGATAGCCATCAGATGCACACCTTTTACAGAGATTGGAATTTTGCCTGCAGCTTGCACTGCATCGGTCAGGAAGATGATACTATTCTCCTCCGCCAATGCTTTGATTTCTTCGATGGAATGAATTACACCGGTTTCATTATTTGCCCACATCAGGCAAATCATTTTGGTGTGGGGAAGAATACTGGCTTCAAGTAATTTCAGATCAATAATCCCCTGATTATCAACTGGTAAATAAGTCACTTCAGCTCCCTTTTCCTCCAGAGCTTTCATGGAATCCAAAACGGCTTTATGCTCGGTTTGGCAGGTGATGTAATGTTGCTTTTCTCCTTTGTAAAAATCAAAAGTTCCTTTAATCGCTAGATTAATTGCTTCAGTAGCTCCGGAAGTAAAAATGATTTCTTTGGCTTGAGCACCTATCAAGTTTGCAATTTGCTCTCGTGCTTCCTCTACTGCATTTTCAGATACCCAACCATACGCATGAGACTTACTTGCGGCATTACCAAAATTCTCCCCAAACCATGGAATCATAGCTTCTATGACTTTAGGAGCACAGGGTGTAGTAGCATTGTAATCAAGGTAAATTGGGTAATTCATTTATTAGTTGGGAGTTGATGATTGTTTGTTCCTATCTCGCTTCCAATTTGGTTATTTTTGGGAATATTTAAAATTCTAACATCCATAGGCAACTTTCCTTGTGATAACTCATTGAGAAAAGTGGTTTATTGTCAGTAGACTCCTTCCTAATGATGGACTAAAAATTCATCCTCAACCCTTACTTTATTCTTAAATTCTCCCAATTTCAATCATGCAAGAAACCTGGACATTAACACTCCCAAAATCTAAAAAACCTACAGAAGAGGAAATCAAGCAAGTTTTAACCGAAAATGAAAAGGACTTAGGGATTTTCCTCTCTTACTATTTCAAGAAAGAAGGTGCGCTAGCCGAGAAAGTGAATTTGGGTTCTGAGATTAAATTCAAAGATGAAAGCTCTGGAGATTTCATCTTTGAATTTGACTTAATTCATTACAATGCCTGCTTAGCTATTCATGACCAAAAGCGGGATCAGATGAAAATCACATTTGAAATTGAAAATGACAAACTGAACCTCAAAGGCCCTTACTGGCCAGAACGAGAGATGGATGAGATATAAGAAAGTAGGGGCGAAAAACCTTTCGCCCCTATCCTAGCTGAATCATTGTTTTTGGGTGAATATTGATTCACCCCTACAGCATTTTATTTACGCTCTTTTTATTCCAAGATTTAGATCCTGAAACTCCTTCTGATCAATAAAAGGCTGGCTTCTTAATCTTCTTTCAGTTGCACTGAAGATGGCATTTGCGATAGCTCCGCCAGTTGGTGGAAGGCAAGGCTCACCCAAACCTGTAGGATCAAATCCGCTGTCCACATAGTAAGTATCTACAGCTGGCACCTCTTTCATGCGTATCAATCGATACTTATCGAAGTTAGTTTGTGTAGGAAGTCCTCCTTCAAAAGTTAGATTTCCGTACATCGCATGTCCCATCCCATCGACTACTCCACCACGAACTTGATGATTAGCGCCAGTAGGATTGACTACCATTCCACAGTCGGTGATTACATGTATTTTCTTTAGTGTAGGAGTTCCATTTTCCATCTCAATATCAGCTACTTGAGCTACGTATGTTCTATGAGAGAAGTAAACAGAAAAACCCTGCTTCACATTTGGATTTTTACCCCAATTTGATTTCTCTGCGGCAACTTTTGTGACACCGATCATACGATCTACATTATATTGCAATTCACCGCCAACTGGATTGGCTTTTGCTTTTTCCATTAGTTCCAATCTAAAATCAACAGGATCTTTCTTGGCTGCAAGTGCAACTTCATCAAGAAAGGACTGCTCGGCGTATGCCAAGAAATTGGTAATTGGTGCACGCCAGGCATTAGTAGTTATAGATGATTCATAATTCACATTTTCAATCAGCAGATTGTCCACAGCTCCAGCAGGAAAATTATGCTCTCTAGTACTGTTTCCGGCATTCATACCTACTCCTCGCAGTTTGTAGCCAGTCATATTGCCATCGGCATCCAGCGCAGCTTCGAATCTATATCGCACAGCAGGTCGGTAGGCTCCACCAGTCAAATCATCTTCTCTACTCCAGGTTAGTTTCACCGGAGCATTCATCATTTTGGAAACATGAACTGCCTCGGCTACATAATCAGCACTTAGCCTTCTACCAAAACCACCTCCCAATCGAGTGATTTCAACAGTAATATTCTCGGGAGCAATTCCTGATATTTCAGCCGCTGTACTTCTAGCTCGTTCTGGTGTCTGTGTGGGCCCAACCAATTCTACTTTGTCTGCTTGCACATGAGCAAAGAAATTCATTGGCTCCATCGGAGAATGAGAAAGGAATGGACATTGGTACTCAGCGCTTACCACTTGAGCTGCGTTTTTAAAAGCTGCATTTACATTACCATCTTCCCGCTTTACTTCGGCTTTTCCATTTACCAGTAGATCTTTGAAAATCTCATCATGATCTGCTGAGCTTTCCACTTTGCCATCTGGTTCATATTCCACATTAAGAAGCTTCTTAGCTTTCATCAGTGGCCATGTAGATGTTCCTACCACAGCAACGCTGTTTTCAAAAGTTATCACATCCTTCACTCCATCTACATTTTTGGCAGCGGCATCATCTATGGATTTGATTTTCATTCCGAAAGGTGCCCGCTGAATCATAGCATGTAGCATTCCTTCTCTATAAAAATCCAGTCCAAAAAGCGGCTCTCCTGTGAAAATTGCTCCATTTTCCACATTCTTTACTGGAGTACCGATGATCTTAAAATCCTTTTTATCCTTTAATGGAATTTCATCTGGTGCGGTTAAAAGAGCTGCATCATTAGCTACTTCCCCATAACCAATTTTCTTTCCGCTGGCTTTATGGTAAATAATGCCTTCTGATGTATTCAATTCATCTGCAGATACTTCCCATTTCTTGGCAGCGGCAGCGACCAACAGGTACTTTGCCGTTGCTCCAGCTTTGCGAAGTCGCTCCCAAGAGTGAGGCATGGCACCTGAGCCACCAGTTAATTGTCGCTCAAATTTATCTGTGTCAAGATTTGCTTGTAGTACTCTTACTTTGCTCCAATCTGCATCCAATTCTTCGGCGACGACCATTGGAAAGGAAGTTTTAATATTTTGTCCCAATTCAGGATTAGGAGAATAAATCACGATATCTCCAGATGGCGCTATGCTCAAAAATGCATTGAAATTCTTGGCATTTGCAAGTACCTCTTCAGTGCTTAGCACTTCCATTTTTGGAGAGTCACAACTCATCCAGTTGAAGCCTATGAATAAGCCTCCTGCCGTGGTTCCTGCAATTTTTAGGAAGTCTCTTCGGTTAGTTTTTGTCAGTGTTGCCATGATTATTTGGAGTTAGCAGCCATCGCAACGGCCTCTCTGATCTTATGATAAGTACCACATCTACAAATATTTCTGTTCATAGCTTCATCTATTTCTTCCATGGATGGTTTTGGATTCTTTTCAAGAAAAGCTGAAGCATTCATGATTTGACCAGCTTGGCAGTAGCCACATTGAGCCACATCTACTTCTGCCCAGGCTTTTTGTACTGGATGGTCTCCATTTTCAGAAAGCCCTTCTATGGTAGTAATCTCATCTTCTGTAAGACTAGCCGCTGGAGTGATGCAGGAGAACATTGCTTCGCCATTTCTATGGACGGTGCATGCACCGCATTGGGCAATGCCACAGGAGTATTTTGTACCGACTAATCCGAGATGATCTCGAAGAACCCAAAGTAGTGGAGTGTCTTCTTCTACATCAACCGAATGAGCCTTGCCGTTGATTTTAAGGTTTATAAGTGCCATGGTTATTGGTTAAATTTATCCGTTTAAGTTAAAGAAATTCAGATTTACATGAAAACCGATTATAAAAATTTTAACAGTCATTATTAGTTAACTAACCCAACTCGGAAAATGTAACTATGCCAGTTTAGGGTTTCAAGCCGAATTTTCCATTTAAAAGGAGTATAAAAAACCCTTAGGTAAATATTTAAAACTTTGTGGATATGAGATTTAAGCCTTTTCTCGCTTACCCCATGCAAAATCTCATAACTTTTATCCAAAATTCCATAACACTTCCCTTGTAGAGTCTTTCTAAGTTTGTAATGTCAAACACGGACCAATAAGCTCATGCCAAATTCAACTCAAATAGTACATAAGGAAACTTTCCCGGTAACAGGCATGACCTGCGCGGCATGTGCATCTAGTGTGGAGACTATTCTTTCCTATACAGACGGAGTCAAATCCGCTCAGGTAAACTTCGCGAGTAGTACCGTTTTAGTAGAATACACAGATGAAATCAATCCAGAAGGCTTAAATGCAGCACTTACTGCAATTGGCTACGGACTTATCACTGATACTGAAGATGTAGAAGAAAAAGTTTCAATTAAACAAAAAGAGCATTACCAAGAACTAAAAAGAGATACAATTGGAGCAGGGATTCTTACTCTTCCAATTTTCATCATTGGGATGTTTTTTATGCACTGGCATCCTGGAGCATGGTTTTCCCTAATCTTAGCTATCCCTGTCCTAGCCATATTTGGGAAAAGATTTTTTATCAGCGCATGGAAGCAAGCTAAAAACAGAACTGTCAATATGGATACGCTGGTGGCTTTGAGTACGGGCATAGCATTCATTTTCAGTCTTTTCAACACCCTCTTTCCTGAGTTCTGGATCAGCCGTGGATTTGAGCCACATGTGTATTACGAAGCGGCTACAGTGATTATTACCTTCATTCTTTTTGGTAAAATGTTGGAGGAAAACGCGAAGTCAAAAACTTCCTCTGCTCTCAAGAACCTAATGGGACTTCAACCCAAAACATTGAAAGCAATAGTTGATGGTGAAGAGAAAGAAATTCCGATTTCTGAAGTTCAAAAAGGATATGAAATCATAGTTCGTCCCGGGGAGAAAATCCCAGTGGATGGAAAAGTGATTTCGGGAAGTTCTTTTGTGGATGAAAGCATGATCAGCGGTGAACCTATTGCAGTGGAGAAATCAGAAACTGATGATGTTTTCGCTGGTACTATTAATCAAAAAGGAAGTTTTCACTTTAAAGCTGAAAAAGTCGGTAGCGAAACACTCCTTTCACAGATCATTAAACGAGTGCAAGAGGCTCAGGGAAGTAAAGCTCCAGTGCAGAAACTGGTGGATAAAATCGCTTCAATCTTTGTCCCTACTGTTATCGGAATTTCAATATTGACTTTTACAGTTTGGATGCTTGCGGGTGGAGAAGACGCTTTATCCCATGCGATATTAAATGCAGTTGCAGTGCTGGTAATTGCCTGTCCTTGTGCATTGGGACTTGCAACTCCTACCGCCATCATGGTGGGAATAGGAAAAGGTGCTGAAAACAACATTCTAATCAAAGATGCCGAAAGCCTGGAAATAGCACATAAAGTGAATGCGATTATCCTTGACAAAACAGGAACGATCACCGCCGGTAAACCTACAGTTTCGAACGTAAACTGGGAAAATGAGGAATTGAAAACTGAGTTTGCACCAATCCTTCTTGCAATTGAATCCAAGTCAGAGCATCCATTGGCAGATGCTGTGAGTAAAAAACTAACCGAAGAAGGATTCAAAGCTGAATCAATTACCGACTTTCAGAGCTTAACTGGAAAAGGTGTAGAAGCTAAAAATCAGTCAGGTCAAAAGTTCGTGGTGGGAAATGCAAAATTGATCGAAGCTAATGGAATTTCAGTTAATTCGGAGTTGAAGGAATTAGCTAAAACATGGAGTAATGAAGCCAAAACAGTGGTATTCTTTGCTAATGAAGCCACTGTCCTTGCGGTAGTAGCCATTTCCGATGAGATCAAACCAAGCTCAAAATCTGCCATTCAAAAACTAAAAGAGAAAGGAATAGAAGTTTACATGTTAACTGGTGACAATCAGCAAACTGCTGCGGCAGTGGCCAAGCAGGTGGGTGTGACGGACTTCAAAGCGGAGGTGATGCCTTCAGACAAATCAAACTTTGTCAAAGAACTCCAAGCTAAAGGTAAGATAGTAGCCATGGTGGGTGATGGTATCAACGATTCAGAAGCTTTGGCGCAAGCTGATGTTAGTATCGCCATGGGGCACGGTTCAGATATTGCAATGGATGTGGCGAAAATGACCATAATTTCTTCTGACTTGAGCGTAATTCCAAAAGCCTTGAATTTATCATCTCTGACTGTTCGTGGCATCAAGGAAAACCTATTCTGGGCCTTTATTTACAACCTGATTGGTATCCCAATTGCAGCAGGAGTCCTCTTTCCTATCAACGGATTCTTACTTGATCCTATGATTGCAGGAGCTGCAATGGCGTTTAGTTCTGTATCCGTTGTGTTGAATAGCTTACGGTTGAAGGGAAAAAAAATCTAAAAACTCATTATTCAACATTAAACATTCATCATTTGAAATTGTACCAAGGATACTTAATACGACTAATAGCTACGTCAGTCCGAGCGGAGTCGAGGACAAAAGTAGCTTGGTTACACTTCGACTTCGCTCAGTGTGACAACTCCGGCCAGGTATCATATTAAAAACCCAAAATTTTCCAATCCGCCACGGCGGACAAGTTCTTAAATATTTAAATTTTCAAATCTTATCAAAATGAAAACTCAAAAATTCAAAACCAACATCAACTGTGGCAATTGCTTAGCAAAGGTCACTCCTATTCTAAATGCCGAACCAAAGATCGATTCCTGGTCTGTGGACTTACAAAGTGACGATAGAATCCTAACTGTAGAATCTGAGGAAATTACAGCGGATGAAGTATTCAAAACAGTCTTGAAAGCAGGATTTATCGCAAAACCAGAGTAATGCTGCGGAATCCCTATAAATAGCTGAATGCAATCTTGATCCTACAATCACCGAATTTGAATAATATGTCTCCGAAGCTTCAGTAAATTAAAACTTTATGGACTTTATTTCTTTGTGATGAAAAATGAGTTTACCACAAAAGTGATAAAGCCAACAAAGTTAAGTTGACTGGGCACGAACAGATCAATTTTCATTTCTTAACTATGAGAACTATGTGCCTATGTGGTGGAATAATTTACCACATAGGCACATAGAAAACATAGATAGTAACTAAAGAATAGGCTTAAAAAATATTTAATGAAAGCTTGTGGCTTTGTTTCCTTGGGGTAAAAAAGAGAATCAAACCACAAAGTATTAAATGGAATAAAGTTAAACTGGCTTCTGTTGAGAGGCTAGAGATTTGTGATATCGAGTACTATCATCAAATTTGTAGTTAGAATAATCCTATGTCCAATGTATTATCTCCACCAAGTCCATCTTCCTACCAGCAGAAGCACTCAGTTTCCCTATTCGATACGGTCTTTGGCTGAATTGGAAACTATGACCTTCGAAAATCCGGTGACGATTTTTGTTGGAGAAAATGGTTCGGGAAAGTCAACCTTACTCAAAGCCTTAGCGATCAAATTGAATTTGCCAGCTATTGGCAGCACAGATTTGGAACAAGATGACACGCTGGATGGAGTCAAATCTTATGGTGAAAGCATTATCAGCAGATGGAAAGATAAAGCTTACAGAGGCTTTTTCTTCAGAGCCGAGGATTACTTTGGGTTCGTGAAACGACTTCGGAATTTGGACGACGAACTTAAAGGAGACATTGTTGATTTCGAAAAAAGACTGAGTGGAACTGGTTTAAAACTGGCTGTGGGGGCCGTTCAAGGCCAGAAAGAGGCTCTTCTTAGAAAATATGGAAACCTTACTGAAGTTTCCCATGGAGAGGGTTTTCTAAAAGTATTGGAAGGCAGGTTGCAAGCTGAAGGGATTTATCTAATAGATGAACCTGAGGCTGCCCTATCTCCTCAGAGGCAATTGGCGCTTTTCTCATTAATCAAAAATCTGGCGGAGAATCATAGCTGTCAGTTTATCATCGCTACCCACTCACCCATCTTAATGACTCTCCCAAATGCAACGATATTCCAGTTTGGAGATCAGATTCAGAAAGTGAATTATGAGGATACAGAGCATTTTACCGTCTTAAAAAACTTCCTGAATAACCCAGAAGCTTTCTTGAGGCATTTATAGATGGATAGCTGCTCTTCATAAAAGTGCTACAATGAATTTGATTTCTTGTCTACTTTTTCCAAAAGTTCAAATAGAGGAGTAGATGAAATGATTAAAGATAATTGCTCCAACAATAATTTAAACTCACTTCTAAGCATTCTATCATCTTCCCCATAATCCCAAATCGGGCAAATCACCCGTTCAAACAAGGAATCAAAACTTAATTCTTTGCGATAAATTTGATAAGGATCTTCATCTCCAGAAAGTGTGGAAGAAGGAAAATTCAAGGCTCTAAAGCCTAGTAAATCGACCAAGGCCCTAAAGCTGATAATTGCTGTTCCCGGATCGTTAATTCCGGGACTGAGTGCTTTGAGAGCAATCTCAGAAAGTTGCCTGAAGCCATATTCATAATTACGTTCTACAGACTCCTGCGTACTAATTATTATTCCGAGTAATGCTTCTTCTACTTGATCGTCGTCCAGAGCTCTGCTACATTTAAGTATAGGCTGACCTCGCAGAATATAGGTTCCCATGGGATAAATTGAGAGCAGGCTGCACTTATTCTTTGACATGAAATCCTTCATTTCTTTGTAATCAAAACCTTCAAAAATTCCCGATCTCGATGCTCTTACAATTGACATGGCAGCAAATTCAGTTAACTCCTTAACTTCAGTAGTTGAATTGCAAAAATCCTTCATTCCTTCAAATGTGGATGATTTGATTCGATCAATAATGACGTCATATTTGACTGACTGGGTAATATAATGAAGAAAATAAATGAAGAGAAAAATATCAAAGACGGTGATAACAGTCAGTAAAAGGATACTTAGAGAAGGAATTTGAAATGAATCTCCAGTATCTCTAATTGTGCTGAAAAGGAAAAAAGTGTAAACAATCGTTCCTATATAAATCCCAAGTACAATTTGCTGAAATCGGTTGCCTATGAGCTTGTCTAAGACCCTATTGCTCATCTGAGAAGCCGCCTGACTAAGGACGATCATCACCATCGAGAAGCTGAAAACTGTGAGCGAAATAATCCCTCCGGCTATAGCACCTAAGATACTTCGGGCAGTAGATGGATCTATGATGGTCAGCCAAGGGATGTCCACTTTAAGTTGCTGACCAACATCAGATAAGTCAAAATAAAATATTATTAATGCCAAGACTAAAAACCCTAAGCTTATAAATCCTGGTATAAATGCAATACTTGAAACGAAGGTCTGATACTTGGCAATCAGCCAAATTCTGATTTTATCCATCTGAATATGATAGTTATTTTTGCTGAGGTATTCTGAAAAGTAGTTGAATTAGAGCCCCAAATCCAGAAGTTCTTATCCAATTACGAGTTTTATTACCTTTTTAATTCTAATCAAACAGCTTCAATTTAATAGGTTCACAAGTATATCCACTTCTTATTATCTCGAAAAGATGGTTTATTCAAATAAAAAAATTCTCAATTATTGTACGCTCAGTTTACTCAGACACTTGAAAGGAAGCCTCCTTCAGTCCTAGGATTCGGGATTTGTAATTATGATCTACTATCTTCGAATTTGTAAACTGAATGAATTCCTTTCACTATTCAAGGCATAAAATACTCTCAGAAGACCTCAAATGAAAACCCTTCTCATTTCCTTTTTTATCCTCTTTACCATGCAAGTCCTTGCACAGCAAGAACCACTTCTACCTATCGTCCGCTCAGAGATCAAAGGCATAAACATCTATGGTAAAACCGTCGATAACCAGACTCGTTGCCAACACTGGCATTCGGATCTGGATGTGATTGCGATCAAGTTTAAATGCTGTGATAAGTATTATCCATGCTTCTCATGCCACGAAGAAGAAGCGGATCACAAGCCTGAAGTTTGGCCAAAAGCAGAGTTTGATACTAAAGCGATTCTATGCGGAGTTTGCGGATCGGAACTTACAATCTCTGAATACCAAGCCAGCGGAAATACCTGTCCAAACTGTACAGCAGCTTTCAACCCTGGCTGTAGCAAGCATTATCATTTGTATTTTGAGACTAATTCAGAAAAATAGATTACAATCGAATAGGCAAAATATAGATTATCAATGCCTTACGGTTGATCTAGGTATGATAATTTCTCTTTTTTCCCAGAAAAACTAAACCTACTGAACATTATTTCGTAATTTGAACACATTGAAAAAGCACATTTCCATTGCACTCGCACTTCTCCTGATGCTCTCCAGCATAGGAATGGCTAAGAGTACCCATATCTGCATGGGGTCGGAAATGATGGCAGAATTCGGTCTGGCAACCAAGTACTTGGACTGTGGGATGAATGCACAGCAACATGATGACTCTTCCAACTCTCATCAAAGTATAGATCCTATCGAATGCTGCCAAAACCAATTCGAACTGGTTCACAATGACAGTGACCAAAATCTTAAAGTCGTACAAATCGACGCTGCCCAACTTATTTTTATTGCAGCCTTCACACAAACTTTTATCTTCGGAATAACTCCAATCACTTCCACAGAGCAACCCACCCCCTACATTACTCCACCCTCGATTGAAAAGGACTTGAGCGTCCTCTTCCAATCATTCTTGATTTAATACTTCTAGGTAATAGGTCGATCGACCTCTTTTTAGCTAATGGTTTTCAACTACTTAGCCAATTATTTCTAGTTTCTCCTTTTACCAGGATTAAATCATGCTCAACTCAATTATCAAGTATTTTCTTGAAAATAAACTCGTTACAGTTCTTCTGCTGATCGCTTTGATCGTAGGTGGAATTGTGACAGCTCCATTCGGATGGAAAGTCGGCGCCCTGCCTTCTAGCCCAGTTCCCGTGGATGCCATTCCTGATATTGGTGAAAATCAACAGATAGTTTTCACGCAGTGGCCAGGAAGATCTCCACAGGATATCGAGGATCAAATCTCCTATCCTCTTACTACCTATCTACTAGGAATTCCGGGTGTAAAATCCATTCGTAGCTCCTCCATTTTCGGCTTTTCCAGTATCTATGTCATCTTCAACGAAGACACGGAATTCTATTGGTCTAGATCAAGAATTCTAGAAAAACTCAATTCATTGCCAGCAGGATTGCTCCCAGAATCTGTTCAGCCTGGACTTGGGCCTGATGCCACGGCTCTAGGTCAAGTCTATTGGTACACGCTGGAAGGAAGAGATGAACAAGGAAACCCAACTGGCGGCTGGGATCTCCATGAGATCAGAACCGTTCAGGATTTCTTTGTGAAATATGGTCTGAATGCCGTAGAAGGTGTTTCCGAAGTGGCATCCATAGGTGGTTTCGTGCAGGAATATCAAGTTGATGTAAATCCCGACGCACTCAAAGCCTACAATATACCCTTGATGAAAGTCATGGAAGCGGTAAAACAGTCCAATCGGGATGTAGGCGCAAAAACCATAGAAATCAATCAAGCTGAGTATTTAGTGCGTGGCTTGGGCTATATCAAAAAGGTAGAGGACTTAGAAGAGGCCGTGGTTTCTGTGGAGCAAAATGTTCCTATCCGGATAAAAGACATTGGAGTAGTAAGCCTGGGCCCTGCCAACCGAAGAGGACTATTGGATAAGGACGGGGCTGAGGTAGTTGGCGGCGTGGTAGTAGCCCGATATGGCGCCAATCCCCTTCAGGTCATCAATAATGTGAAAGAGAAAATCACAGAATTAGCCTCTGGTCTTCCAAAAAAGACTTTAGCCGATGGTCGTGTTAGCCAGTTGACCATCGTTCCATTTTACGATAGATCTACGCTGATTCAGGAAACATTGGGTACGCTTGAGGAAGCTCTTTCCTTAGAGATCCTGATTACCATTCTGGTAGTAATCGTGATGGTTTATAACCTCCGAGCTTCTATTCTTATCTCGAGCTTATTGCCAATAGCTATTCTCATGGTCTTTATCGCCATGCGATTTTTTGGAGTAGATGCAAATATAGTGGCACTCTCAGGCATCGCCATCGCCATAGGCACCATGGTGGATTTGGGGATTATTCTTTCAGAAAACATCATCAAGCACATTGACGAAGCTCCGCCCGAGCAGAAATTAATCACTACCATTTATAACGGATCTTCAGAAGTAGCCACCGCAATTCTGACAGCGGTGTCCACTACTATCGTAAGTTTTATCCCCGTGTTCACCATGGAAGCAGCAGAGGGGAAATTATTTGGACCTCTAGCGTATACCAAGACTTTTGCGCTCATCGCAGCTCTGATCGTTTCCTTGCTTATTCTGCCTATGCTGGCACATGTGTTTTTTGGTTTCAAAATCAAAAATCAGCGTAACAAACTTCTAGGAAATGGATTATTGCTGATTCTAGGAATTGGAGCACTGATTTACGGCTATACTTGGGCAGGGATAATGTTATTATTCTTTGGTCTTATTTCCTTCTCAAAATTCTATGTAGAGAAAGAAACGATAGAAATCCCAAAGCTCATCCGTCCTATTTATAACCAACAGGAAATTATTCTGGCAATAGTCGGAGTCGTTTGGCTATTGGCTACGTATTGGTTACCACTCGGTGCTTCACATTCACTCATCTCTAATGTGATTTTCGTTACCATTGTGGTCAGTTTGATACTAGGGGCATTCAGCTTGTTGGAATACAATTACAAACGTGTTTTAACCTGGTGCTTGGATCACAAAGCAGTATTTCTGACTATACCAGCAGTCTTGATTCTTTTTGGAGGTACAATTTGGCTTGGTTTCAATACCACCTTTGGATTAATCCCTAAGGCTACCAATCTAGTTGGTTGGGATATTCAATCCAGCAAACCTTGGTCAAGCCTAACACATACTTTCCCTGGCATGCAGAAGGAATTTATGCCTTCCCTGAATGAAGGTAGTTTCCTACTAATGCCTACTGCCATGCCTCACTCGGGCATCGCATACAACAGGAAAATCATTGGTCAGTTGGATATGCTTTTGACCAATATCCCAGAAGTTGATCTCACTGTCGGAAAGTTAGGCAGAGCTGAAACAGCTTTGGATCCCGCTCCGATCTCAATGTATGAGAACATTATCAATTACAAACCAGAGTATCTCCTCAATACCAAAGGGCATAAGCAACGATTTAAAATTGATGATAATGATAGGTTCATTTTCGCCACTGGTGACACGCTTTCCAATCAAGATGCAATCGCTCAAAACAAACCTACGAAGGGGTTGATTCCTGATGAGGATGGCATGTATTTCCGAAACTGGCGGGATCATATCAAATCTCCGGATGACATCTGGAATGAAATCATCGCCGTCACCAAAATCCCTGGAATCACTTCCGCACCCAAGCTTCAGCCTATAGAAACACGCTTGATCATGCTTCAAACTGGTATGCGTGCGCCTATGGGAATAAAAGTATATGGCCCTGATTTGCAGACTATCCAGGACTTTGGTATTCAACTTGAAAATATTCTAAAGCAAGTCCCTTCGGTCAAGGAAGAAGCAGTTTTCGCAGATAGAATCGTAGGCAAACCCTACCTAGAACTAAATATAAATCGTGAGAAAATTGCGCGATTTGGACTGACTATAGAAAATGTCCAACAAACCATAGAAACAGCCATAGGTGGAATGAACGTCACCACCACAGTGGAAGGGCGGCAGCGTTTTCCTGTACGTGTTCGGTACCCGAGAGAGTTGCGGGATGATCCTGAGAGCCTGTCCAAAATATTGGTTTTTACTCCTACAGGAGCTCAAATTCCTTTAGGACAGCTCGTTGATTTTGAATACAAGCGAGGACCCCAAGCCATCAAAAGTGAGGAGACTTTCTTGGTAGGTTATGTGCTTTTTGATAAGCGAGATGGCAATTCTGAAGTGACAGTAGTCGAAGATGCCCGGCAGTTGATTCAAAGTAAAATCGAATCTGGAGAACTGGATGTGCCGGCAGGAATCACATACAAGTTTTCTGGAAGCTATGAAAATCAAGTTCGGGCTGAGAAGCGCTTAAGCATCATCGTGCCAGCTGTATTGGTCATCATCTTTCTGATTCTCTATTTCCAGTTCAAATCAGTGAGCACCACCTTCATGGTCTTCACCGGAATCGCCATGGCATTCTCTGGTGCATTTATTACGCTTTGGTTTTATGGGCAAGGCTGGTTTGCTGATTTCGATCTCTTCGGGACAAATATGCGAGACCTCTTCCAAGTTCATCAGATCAACTTGAGTGTGGCCGTTTGGGTAGGATTCATCGCGCTCTTCGGTATTGCTACTGATGATGGAGTGCTGATGGCTACTTATTTGGATCAGAGTTTTGAGCGCAACAAAACCGATAACCTCAAAGGAATCCGAATGGCAATCGTGGAAGCTGGACAGCGCCGAATTAAGCCGGCAATCATGACTTCGGCTACCACCATTATCGCTCTACTTCCAATTTTAACTTCATCAGGAAGAGGATCCGACATCATGATACCTATGGCTATTCCGGCTTTTGGGGGAATGATCGTAGCGGCTATCACCTATTTTATTGTACCCGTGCTGTATTCCATGCGGGAAGAAAGAAAACTTAAAAAAAGCTGAAAATGAGAATTATCACACTTTCCTTTCTTTTGCTTCTTGGGAGTAGTTTCTCAGCTGCCTCGCAAAGCTTAGAAGACTATTTTCTAGTAGGCGCCGAAAACAATCCTAGGCTTCAAGCCAAATACAAAGCATTTGAAGCTGCCATGGAAAAAATACCACAAGTTGGGTCATTACAAGATCCTAATCTATCCTTTGGGTATTTTGTCTCTCCAGTAGAAACCCGTGTGGGACCTCAAAAGGCCCGTTTTTCCTTAACTCAGATGTTCCCTTGGTTTGGCACCTTACGTGCACAAGAAGATGTAGCATCCTTAATGGCTGAGGCAAAGTATCAGGAATTTTTGGATGCTAAAAACCAACTTTACAATCAATTGGCGGCAGTTTACTTTCCTCTACTTGAGACTCATGAGTTAATAGCTATTGAGCAGGAAAATCTGAGAATATTGGAAACCTACTATTCTCTGACTACCTCCAAATTTGAAAATGGACAAGGTTCGCTAGCAGATGCACTACGGGTTGATATCATGATTCAGGCATCCAAGACGAATATCGATGTGCTCAAGATGAAAATAAAAGGAAGCAATTCATGGTTCAATTCCCTCCTTTCTAGGTCTCATGATTCTCCGGTTGAGATATCAGAAAAGCTGGAAATAACTGCCGCTGACCGGATGGTTTTACCTGATTCTATTCAAACAAATCCATTACTGGAAAGCATGGATCTGAAAATTCAGGCAAGCGAAGCCAGTGTCCTGGTAGCCCAAAAACAAGGCATGCCAAAGTTGGGTGCTGGAGTAGACTATGTCCTGGTCGGAGAAAGAAAAGATGTCGTTATGGCGGATAATGGGAAGAATGTCTTAATGCCTATGGTCACGATGAGTCTTCCGATTTTCCGCGGCAAATATAAGGGAGCTCAAAAGGAGGCAGAACTTATGCAGGAGTCCTATAAACTAGAAAAGGAAGAGCTCAACAACAAGCTTTATGGCTCCTATTACCGCTATTCTTCCGATATGCAAATCCAAGATGGTTTGATCACACTCTATGACAGGCAAGTTGTGACTTCAGAGCAAACGCTAGAGCTTCTTTACAATGGCTATAGCAATTCTGGAAAAGACTTCGAAGAGGTATTGAGAGTGCAGCAGCAACTGCTGGAATTCCAAAAAATGAAACTTAAAGCCATGGTAGCTTACCATACTTCCTTGGCTCAAATCAATTATGTAACCGCTAAAACCTACTAATTATGAAAAGCAAGAGCTATATAAAATTCGTAGCAATGATGGCCGTTTCCTTTGTCATTATGTACGCAGTCATGTTTCTGAATGCAGACTTATTTGAGCATGTGATGCTCAGTACCACTAGAAGCTACATGACCATTTTGATGATTGCTCCTATGGCAATTTCCATGATGCTTTTCATGTGGGGAATGTATGAAAACAAAAAGGCCAACTATATCATCTTAGGCTCCGCGCTGATCATCTTCTTTGGCACGCTGACTATGCTAAGAAATCAGACTATGATCGCAGATGTACAGTGGATGAAAGCTATGATTCCACATCACTCTTCAGCTATCATGGTAAGCCAAAAAGCTCATCTTCAGGACCCAGAGGCTCAAAAACTGGCTCAAGACATCATTGAAGCTCAAAAGCGGGAAATCGCTCAGATGCAAGCAATGATCGAGAGACTTGAGGCAAAAAAATAAAAAACCATGACACGAAATTATATTATTAAATCATTTGTGCTGATTCTATCGCTGTGCGCAATCACTAGTTATGCAAAAGCAGATCAGATACCAATTGACACCGCCACTTATACTTTATCTATTAAAAAGGACATGGTTTCCAAAGCAGGAAAGCTTGTGCCTGCCATGACTGTCAATGGTGGGATTCCAGGACCGACCCTGACTTTTCAGGAAGGTGGCTACGCAGTAATCTATGTGAAAAATGAAATGGATGTGGAAACTTCCGTGCATTGGCATGGAATATTGTTGCCAAATTTCTTCGATGGAGTTCCCTACCTGACCACACCACCAATCATGCCTGGTGAAACTCAGAAATACGAGTTTCCGCTAAAGCAAGCCGGTACTTATTGGTATCATTCTCATACCATGCTGCAAGAGCAAAGTGGTGTTTATGGCTCTATTGTGATAGAACCTAAGGAAAAAACCTTGGAATACGATACAGATTTAGTCATAGTCCTCTCAGACTGGACCAATCAAAAACCCCACAATGTGTTAAGGAATCTTAAACGGGGAAATGAATGGTATAACATCAGAAAAGGTACAGCCACTCCTTTAAATCAGGTGATCGCACGAGGTGGGTTTGGTGCGCAGTTGAACTTCTGGAAACAGCGCATGGAAAGTGCAGATATTGCAGATATCTATTACAATGCATTTCTAAATAATGGAAAAGCGACAACAGAATATCCTGATTTTAATCCAGGAGATAAAGTCCGTGTTCGCTTTATCAATGGATCTGCTTCCTCGCAATTTTGGCTAACGTTTGGAGGAAATGATCCTCAGCTTGTCTCAGCAGATGGGTTGGACGTTGAGCCAGTGATTCACAATAAAACCTTTATCGCTATCGCCGAAACTTATGATTTCATAGTGACAATCCCTGAAGAAGGGAAAATAGAAATTCGTGCAACTGTTCAAGATGGTTCAGGGCAAACTTCCTCCTATTTAGGCAATGGCAAAGTGCTAGTGGCACCAGATGTTCCCCGTCCCGACAAAATCGGAATGATGATGAAAATGGCAAAGATGGACATGAAGATGGGTGCCCCAGCCATGAAGTTCAAACCAGCTGAAGAGGAACCTAAAGAAATGATGGATAAGTGGGGAATGCAGATGGATGATAAAATGAACATGGACGACATGGATCATAATGACATGAAAATGGATCACTCGAAAATGGAGAAGTCTAACATGACAATGGATCATTCGAAGATGAATATGGAGGAAAAAAGCACCAGTGATTCTTCTAAGAAAGCTGGTATGCAAGGCATGGATCATTCTAAAATGAACCACAGTCAACCAATGGACAAACCTATGGAAATGAATGGCAAAATGGACAAGGGAAAATCTATGGACAAAATGCCAGGCATGGATATGTTTGCCGAATACAATTACGATTACCTCAAATCACCTGAAAAAACCAGCTTCCCAGTCGATGAACCAGTAAATGAAGTACTGCTGAATCTTACAGGAAATATGTGGCGATACATCTGGAGTATGAATGGTGTGCCACTGGCCGAAGCTGATAAGATCACGATCGAAGGTGGAAAAGTGACTCGAATTACCTTGAACAATCTGACGATGATGCATCATCCTATGCACCTGCACGGGCATTTCTTCAGAGTAATCAACGACAAAGGGGAATATTCACCACTCAAGCATACCGTGAATGTTCCGCCTATGCAGAAGATTACAATTGAATTTGAAGGAACAGAAGAAGGGGATTGGTTTTTCCACTGTCATGTCCTGTATCATTTGACTGGTGGGATGGCTAGAGTTTTCTCCTACGACACACCTAGAGACCCGAGAATGAAAAGTTATCCCTTGAAAAAATTGCTCAAAGAAACCGATGGCCTATATAATTGGGGAACAGCAAAAGTATCCTCTCAAATGGTAGGACTTAGTCTGATGTCATCCAATATCAGAAATCAACTCAACCTCAATTTAGAATATGGGTATAACCAGAATTTTGAAGCAGAAGTAAGTTACGAGCGCTACCTCTATGATTATTTCAGAGTCTTTGGTGGGGTAAATATGGAAAATGAAATCGAAAAAAGTCTGGATAAAATCAGTACAACCGCTGTAGTCGGTATTCGATTCCTCACCCCTTACCTATTCAATCTGGATGTGAGACTGGATAGCAAACTCAGACCAGAATTTCGTATTAGCAGGGAGATTATGGTTTTCCCTCGAACTACCATTTTTGGAAACTATGAGTACCAAATGGATTTTGGATGGACTAACACACTTCCTGAGTCTGGTGAAAACTCAAATTACAAAGGTGAAACTACCTGGTCGGCAGGTGCCAGTTATATTTTCTCAAGAAACTTCTCAGTGATGGGCAGTTATGATAATCGCTTTGGTGCTGGTGGTGGATTGACGGTTAGATTTTAAAATCTTTTAGATAGCTATTTAAACAAATAGAAAATGGAACATTCAGATCACAATCAGCAGCAGCATGATTCTCATAAAAAGGGAAAGCATGAGATGAAAGGAATGCAAGACCATGATCACAGCATGCATCATATGCACATGATCGAGGATTTCAAAAAACGATTCTGGGTTTCTCTAGTGATCACCTTGCCGATAGTCGTGCTGGCTCCAATGATCCAGGATCTTGTAGGCTATGAGTTCAGATTCGATGGTGATCGATACCTGCAATTTGTACTCTCCACAGTGGTCTTCTTTTACGGAGGCTGGCCTTTCTTAAAAGGTATGGTGGATGAACTGAAAGAGAAGAAGCCTGGAATGATGACCCTGATTGCCTTGGCCATTTCGGTTGCCTACTTCTATAGCTCTGCCGTGGTATTAGGCTTAGCAGGAAAAATATTCTTCTGGGAGCTAGTCAGTTTAATAGACATCATGCTGCTTGGTCACTGGATAGAAATGAAATCCGTAATGGGTGCATCAAATGCCCTACAAGAACTGGCGAAAATGATGCCCTCAGAAGCTAGGAGAATTAAGGGAAATGGAGAATCAGAAGATGTTCCTATTGAGGAGCTAAAATCTGGAGACACTATTCTGGTGAGACCTGGCGAGAAAATCCCTGCTGATGGACAAGTACTTGAAGGAAGCAGTCATGTAAATGAATCCATGCTCACCGGTGAATCCAAGCCTGTAGCCAAAGTAAAAGACGATCAGGTAATCGGTGGTTCGGTGAACGACAACGGTGCCCTCAAAATCAAAGTCAAACATACCGGGGAAGATTCCTATTTATCCAAAGTAATCGGATTAGTGACAGAGGCACAGAAAACCAAGTCCAAAACTCAGAATTTGGCTAATAAAGCTGCGGGGTGGTTGTTTTACATCGCATTGTCAGCAGGCATCATCACCTTGGTAGTTTGGTTGAGCCTAGGTAAAGACTTCAACTATGCATTGGAGCGCATGGTCACGGTCATGATCATCTCCTGCCCTCACGCATTAGGGTTAGCAGTGCCATTAGTGGTCGCAATATCTACTTCAGTTTCAGCCAAGCATGGCTTATTGATCCGCAACAGAACAGCTTTCGAAAACGCTAGAAAACTGACCACCATTATATTTGATAAAACAGGAACCTTGACCAAGGGGGAATTCGGAGTAACTCGATTCAAAAGTGTAGACGCGGAGATGGACGACAATGACCTGCTAGCGATAGCAGCAGCGCTCGAAAGCAGTTCCGAGCATCCTATCGCAGCTGGTATAGTCAGAAAGTCCAAAGAGTTAGACCTTAAACTTGCTAAACCAGAAAACTTCCAGAACATCACTGGAATGGGCATACAAGCTAAACTCAATGGAAAGGAAATTAGCATTTTGAGTCCTGGAGGATTAAAACAAAAAGGCATAGAGCAACCTGAAGGAGCTTTCAAAACAGATGATGAGACGGTTGTATTTGTTCTTTCGGATGAAAAATTAATCGGTTTCATTGCTTTAGCAGATGAAATCCGTCAGGAGTCCCAAGAGGCCATAGACACACTGAAAAAACAAGGTATAAAAATCTTTATGGCGACAGGTGACAATGAAATAGTCGCTAAAGCTGTAAGTGATACACTTGGGCTGGATGGGTATTATTCTGAAGTAATGCCGGAAGACAAGCAGAAGATCATCAAAGACCTACAAGCAAAAGGTGAATTCGTGGCAATGACCGGTGACGGCGTCAACGATGCTCCAGCTTTGGCTCAGGCAGATGTGGGAATAGCTGTAGGATCTGGAACTGACGTTGCCGCCGAAACAGCTGATATTATTTTGGTGAATAGTAACCCAAAAGATATCGCCAATCTGATTCTTTTTGGAGCAGCTACTTACAAAAAAATGATGCAAAACATCTGGTGGGCAGCAGGCTACAATATTGTGGCCGTTCCACTGGCAGCGGGTGTATTGGCTGGAGTGGGAATCATCCTAAGTCCTGCCATCGGTGCAGCACTGATGAGCATGAGTACGGTCATCGTAGCCGTTAACGCTCAGTTATTAAAAAGACAAATCAAATCCTAGATGAAAAATTTACTCAATAACAAATTTGTCCTGATAGCTATCGCTTTAGTAGTCGGACTTACTCTTGGCTGGCTGATCAAGCCTTCTTCTGCTCCAATAATGGAGGCTGATGAACATGAGCACGTCGAGTCGATCGCAGGAATTCCGATCACTTATACCTGCTCTATGCACCCTCAGATCCGCCAGAATGAGCCCGGTAATTGTCCTATCTGCGGAATGACTCTGATTCCATTGGATAATGATAACTCAGACGCTGATCCCATGGCCTTGACCATGTCTCCTACTGCGATGCAATTGGCTGGAGTTCAATCAATGGTAGTTGGAAATGCTGATGCGAATAAGTCCATACGTTTGAATGGTAAAATCCAGGAAGATGAACGTCAGAATTACACCCAGTCAGCACATGTTCCTGGGAGAATCGAAGATTTATCGGTCAATTTTACCGGGGAATATGTCAAAAAAGGTCAGGTACTGGGACAAATCTACTCACCGGAATTGGCTACAGCACAAGAAGAGCTTTTTCAAGCACAAAAGATCAAAGACACACAGCCTGCACTTTTCAATGCAGCAAAAGAAAAACTCAAAAATTGGAAGCTAACTGATTCACAGATCGCACAAATTCTTGCTACAGGAAAAGTGACTGATCAGCTACCAATTTTAGCTAATGTTTCTGGCTACGTGACTGAGAAAATGGTGAATCTGGGTGACTATGTAAACCGTGGCGAACCTATCTATCAGATCGCTGATCTCAGCAAAGTTTGGGTATTATTTGATGTCTATGAATCAGAATTACAATGGGTAAAAAAGGGCGATCTCATTGAGTTTACTGTGCAGTCACTTCCTGGAGAGACTTTTACAGGAAAGTTAAGCTACATAGACCCCATGATCAACCCTCAGACTAGAGTTGCAAAAGCAAGGCTGGAAGTCAGCAATTCTAATCTGAAGTTCAAACCTGAGATGTTTGTTTCAGGAAAAGTGGAGAGTAAAGGTTCCTCAAAGGATAATAGCATTGTAGTGCCAAAAACCGCGGTGATGTGGACAGGAACGCGATCTGTGGTTTATGTCAAAAACGTTACAGATCAAGCTGTCACTTTCAAGCTTCGAGATGTTACGCTAGGCGCATCTTTGGGATCGGAATATGTCATTACTTCGGGGCTAGAATCCGGCGAAGAAATCGCAGTAAATGGCACATTTAGCATTGATGCTGCTGCTCAACTAGCGGGAAAACCAAGTATGATGTCTCCTGACGGAGGAGCTGCTATGACTGGACATAATCATGGTGGCACGTCTGAAGTGAAAATGCAAACGACAAGTCAAACTTCAAAGGGTTCTGTGATAGTAACTACCAAAGCTAAAAACGAGCTGAAACCAATATTTGACACTTATTTCAAGCTGAAAGATGCTTTGACCAAAGATGACTTGGCTACCGCCAAATCCAGTGCAGCAACAATGCTTGCTTCTGTGGAAAAGGTAAATATGTCTGAGTTCGAAGGCGATGCCCACATGGAATGGATGAAGTATGCGAAAGATATCAAAGCCGCTTTGGTTAAAGTTAAGAGCGCTAAAGCTTTGGATGAAATCCGAAAATCATTCCAATCCATCTCAGATGAAATGCTTGGATTGGCAGAGAATTTCAAGCCTTTATCATCCAAAATTTATGTTCAGCATTGTCCTATGGCCGATAGTAACCGTGGTGCTGATTGGTTGAGTTTGGAGCAAAAAGTTGTCAACCCATATTTTGGGGAGGCTATGATTACTTGTGGTGAAGTCACCAAAACAATACAAGAATAAAAATCAAAACACCCCAAATAGATGAAAAACAAAATCTTAGTACTTGCCCTTTTTGCGGCTGCAGCCTGCAACCCAAAGGAAAAAGAAAACCACGATATAGATCACATGGAGCATGAAATGGAATCAGAATCTCATGAAATGCATGAGGAAAAGCCTACAGAAGCACCCAAAAGCCCTAGACTCTCTGGCATGGGAATGACAGGAGGAAATCATATTCACATTGATTACAGTGCACCAAGTGCAAGAGGCAGACAGATTTTCGGTGGACTTGTTGCCTATGATGAAGTTTGGGTCACTGGTGCACACAAGGCTACTAATATCAAATTTGATCAAGCTGTCCTCATAAATGGCAAAGTACTAAATCCTGGAAAATATGGGCTTTTCACTATCCCTGGAAAAGAGGAATGGACGGTGATTCTGAATCAGGATTGGGACATGCATTTGGCGGACGATTACAAGGATGCAAATGACATTATACGGATCAAGGTGAAACCAGAAACTTTGAACGAAACTGTAGAAGCTTTAACTTTCGATGTGAAAGAAAAAGATACAAAAACAACCACTATAGCTATGTCATGGGACAAAACGAAGATCTCCTTTAACGTAGTAAATGCTAACTAATGAGGAAGAACAATCAATATTACGCCCGTAGAATCCATCGGTTTTTGGGTGTATTTATAGGGATCCAATTTATATTCTGGACTATTTCCGGACTTTATTTTAGCTGGACAGATATCGATGAAATCCATGGGGATCATTTCCGCACGGAACATATGATGCATGAAAATGCTAATAAACTCATCGATATCAATCAGCTGGATTCTACGCTAATGATTGCTACGCTTGAGCTCAGGTTTGTCAATCATAAACCCTACTACTGGGTGAATGAAAGCAAACTTTTCGATGCACAATCAGGAGTGCTTCATCCTGAAATCTCTGAAGCTGAGGCCAGGGATATCGCAAAGATTTATATCAAAGACGATCTCCAAATCAGAGATATGGAATATCTCACCGAAGCCGGGCCTCATCATGAATACCGAGGAACATCCCTTCCAGCATGGGCAGTGCATTTCGATCACCCAGAAAATCTAGTAGCCTATGTGGATGCCAAGAGCGGACAATTCACCAAAGTCCGTCACAGAGCTTGGCGCTGGTTTGACTTTCTATGGATGTTTCACACCATGGATTATGCAGGAAGGGATAATTTCAATAATCTTCTGTTGCGCGTATTTTCCCTTGCAGGATTGGCGGCTGTAGGATCTGGATTCACCTTATTCTTCATGACAAGACAGAAAAAAAGAAATACAAATAAAAATAAACCAACACAATGAAAAATCTAAGATCACATGTTGCCCTTTCGCTAGTATTCGCCCTTTACGTTGCCTGCTCAAGTAAATCATCTGAAGATCACTCTCAAATGGTAGGAACTGATGGTCACGAAATGCACCAAGAAGTACAAAGTGAGGCACTACCTGAGACAGCTACCAAGGTTGCTTTCAAGGATGAAACCACTTCTCAAATTTTCAAAGCTTACTTTGCTGTGAAAGATGCTTTGATTGCTACTGATGGCGAAAAAGTAAGTGTTGAGGCTAAGAAGTTAGAAGCACTTTTGACTGACGATGCATTTACTTCAATCAAAGCAGATGTACAGAAAATTGCAGAAAGTACAGATCCTAAAGTTCAGAGAGAATCATTCGATAGCCTTTCTGATCAAATGATAACACTGGCAAAAAGCAGTGAGTTAACTTCTGGCAATTTGTTCCTTCAGCATTGCCCGATGGCAAATGGCAACAAAGGAGCAAATTGGATCAGCTTAACAGAAGAAATCAGAAACCCGTATTTCGGTGATAAAATGATGACATGTGGTTCTGTTACTGAGAAGATTTGATTTAGTGACCCGTCCTGAAATAGATTGACAGATTTAAGTTAGTAAAATTAGCCGAGGGAGATTTTCTTCCTCGGTTTTTTGATGGATTTCATTTGGGGTTTTCATATTGAGACTTAGGTGAGGTCTTTCCTG
>NZ_VORW01000013.1 GCF_007997215.1 Algoriphagus aquimarinus
TGAAAGCCAACCAAACGGCCCTATTTCCAACCTAGTGGGCTTACATTCCAATTTCACCCAAAAATCTCCTCTGATTAAGTTCTTTTCAACCTCTCTGAGAAATTCTTACTTTAGTCGGACACTAGTGATTATTATTTTTCAATCAAAAATTTTGAAAGAACGGTGAATCACGAACCTAAACAGAATTAAATTTTGATAATGGATCGATAGACAATAATAGAAGTAGGAAAATCAAAAACATTGCCCCCTATAAACCAAGCGTTTAGCTAAAAATTCACCTCAAAATTATCAATGCTTAAAAGTGGATTTTTAAAATATATTAAACACTTATCAAGTTAATCGAAATTAAATTTTGAAATCTTAGTTTTTTCGAAAGCATACCAAATACTATTCTTTACCGTGCAAATTGATAGCCTCCCGCTTATTATATTTGTGCGCGAATTTATTTAAATCCAAATATAGAAGTCATGATTATAGGTGTTCCTAAGGAAATCAAAAACAACGAGAACCGTGTAGCGCTTACCCCTGCCGGTGCTAAAGAATTAGTAAAAAGAGGTCATTCTGTATACGTTCAACATACTGCTGGTGAAGGAAGTGGATTCCCAGATGAAGTGTATGTAGAAGCTGGCGCTACTATTCTCCCTACTATCGAAGCCACATATGAAATCGCTGAGATGATTATGAAGGTAAAAGAGCCTATTGAATCAGAATACAAACTGATCAAAGAAAATCAATTGTTGTTCACCTATTTTCACTTTGCTTCCTATGAGCCATTGACTAAAGCAATGGTGGCAAGTAAGTCTGTGTGTCTGGCATATGAGACGGTAGAAAGAGCAGACAAAAGTCTTCCTCTTTTGATCCCTATGTCTGAAGTAGCTGGTAGAATGGCTGTACAGAAAGGCGCAAACTATCTGGAGAAACCACTTGGAGGAAGAGGTATTCTTCTCGGAGGCGTACCAGGTGTACTTCCTGCTAAAGTATTGATTCTTGGCGGTGGTATCGTAGGTACTCAGGCTGCTTGGATGGCTGCTGGACTCGGTGCTGACGTGACTATCATGGATCTCAATCTACAACGCTTGCGCTATTTGGCTGACGTAATGCCAGCAAATGTGAATACCATGATGTCTAATGAATTTAACATCAGAAAATTGATTCAGAATCATGACTTGATTATTGGTGCGGTATTGATTCCAGGCGCTAAAGCTCCTCACTTGATCACGCGTGATATGCTTAAAGAAATGCTTCCAGGTACTGTATTAGTGGACGTGGCGGTAGATCAGGGAGGTTGCATCGAAACTTGTAAGCCTACTACTCACCAAGATCCTACTTTTGTAATTGATGATGTGGTTCACTACTGTGTTGCTAACATGCCAGGTGCGGTACCTTACACTTCTACTTTGGCTTTGACTAACGCAACCCTTCCTTATGCTATGCAACTGGCAGATAAAGGTTGGAAAAAAGCAGCTCAGGACAACCCAGACTTAGTACCAGGCTTGAATATTATCAATGGAGACATTGTGTTTCAGGCAGTAGCAGAAGCATTTGACATGGATTACACTCCAGTTATAAAATATCTTGCTGACTAATCTCAGTTAAGCTTACTATCTACGAATCCCTCTGGTGAAAGCTGGAGGGATTCTTTTTTGCAGGCTGATACAAACTACAAAGGACAGGGAGGTTTAGCAGAAATCACATAGTCATTGGCGCATCATTTCATGGCCCCAAGTGGCATAGCAATGTTGAATCCCGTTGGGCCCAAACTAATCTGATAACGATCTGCGGAAGTTCCTTAGCATGTGTATGGTGAAAAGTATACATCACGGCATCAAATGTCAGCAGAAATGCACCTTGGAGGATAATTGACTTGCCAAATCCCACAAACTTATCTTTGCTGATCCGCAGTCCACGCTCTTTCAAATACATACCTCCAGCGATATAGGCCACATCCAGCGCAGCATTGAACAGCAATATTTTCTCCATATTCTGCTGAGCATCCATAGTACTCCAAAATTCGACTCCAGCATTTTCCTTAGTTGCTTGCCAATATCCAAATCCAGCAATGACTAAATTCACCGAATTCCAGTACAGATTCATTTGGTGAAAAGCCTGCGTTTGTCCACTCGTCTGGCTTGCAGCCATACCACCCCAAATCATATTTCCTACTGCCCATCCTCCCAAAATCAGCATCCCTTTTTCGTTGTACGAAATTCTGGTTTGATTAAACTTCTGAAGCTCGGGGATATTTTGTGCCAAAGTATCAAGAGGAATGAAAACCGCAGTAAGCAAGGCTATAAAAAGTATAAGTGAGTACGAAGGGGATTTGCTGAGCATAAGAAAAGATTTAAAACAGGTAAGAAATCTGAAATTTCAACTCACTTGTGAGATAGATTGTTTTTAAAGCTACCCAATACCCTGACTTATAGAATCTACGGTTTAAAAACCTACCCCATCGCAAACCAAATCAGCCGGAAACCAAAACCTATCATGGCTATTCCCACTGCTTTGTTCAGCCAAAACATAAACTTGGGAGTCACAAATTGGGATAGCTTCTTTGCTATGTAGGCTTTTGTCAAATCTATGGAGAAAACCGTAACAAGAATTCCAGCATAATAAAGCCATACATCCGCTGAATCATACGATTCCTTGAGATGAACCAAGCTGGCAATTGAAATCCAGAAAAGCAGCACAAAAGGATTGATTCCATTGATACTGAATCCTTTCAGAAAGGCACTTCGCTTCTTGGCTCTGCGCACTTCATCAACTTTAGCTTCAGGCTTGGCTGTTTGCTTTTTCACTAAGTAGCTTATTCCAAAACCAATCAAAATAGCTCCACCTACATAGCCCAAAACAGACTCAAAATAAGTAGCCTCTGCCAAGAACTTAATACCAAAAAAAGTAAGTAAGACATAGAGCGTATCACTAGTCAAAATCCCCAAAGCAACCATCGCAGCATAACGAAAACCGTTTTCCAGACTACTTTGGATTAAAGTGAAAAACACAGGGCCTATCATTGCCGACAGCAACAATCCCATGCTTACTCCTTCCAGCAAAGCCTGACTCACAACTTCACCTCATTTTTGAGCAGAAACTCCTGCCAACTTGCAGCTTTATCGCCCTTCAGCACCCGCGGAAATTTGTACTGCCCTCCTTCTTTTCCCTGCTCTTTTAGCCAATCATAAAAGAAGGAAGATGGCAACACCGTGACTTTTACTTCCTTCAAGGCATGGTTACGCTCCACCGCATAATCATCATTGAGCACCTTCAAATTCGCATCAATGGACTTTTTCAACAAACTTTTTTTGACTTTATCATCCGACCCTATGAACCAATGATGTGCAAACAAACTTCCGTGAGGCACTCCAAGAACAGTGAACTCACGAATATTCATATCATGTTCTTCAGCTGTCAGCTCAATGGCTTTGTTCATATTATCCACCGAAAGATGCTCTCCACATAGACTCAAAAAATGCTTTGTTCTACCGGTAATTATAATTTCTGATTCCTCTTTTGATACAAAACGGACGATGTCTCCAATCAAATATCGCCATGCTCCAGCGCAAGTGCTGATCAGTAGTGCATAATCTTTACCTTCTTCAATCTCATCAATTTTGAAAGTCTTTGCATCGACTCGGATATTTCCTTCCTCATCAAAATTCTCCTCATTGAATGGTACAAACTCATGAAAAATACCGTTGTTGAGTACTAAGCGCATGGATTTTCGATTTGGCAAAGCCTGAAATGCCAGAAATCCTTCTGAAGCCAAATAGGTTTCAAGGTATAAAAGTGGCTTACCCAATAGCCTCTCAAAACCTTTTCTATAAGGTTCAAAGGAAACTCCCCCATGCACGAAAATCTGGAGGTTTGGCCAGATCTCATGAATATTATTGAGCTGGTACCGCTCAATGATTTTTTCTATCAATATCTGAAGCCAAGCCGGCACACCTACGATAATACCTATATCCCAGGATTCGGCTTTCTCTACGATCTGATCTAGTTTATCTCCCCAGTTTTTGCTTCTTGAGATTTTTTTCCCTGGCTTATAAAAACGCTGAAACCAAATCGGCAATCTACCAGTGGTAATCCCGCTGAGATCGCCTGAGAAATAGGTACCGTTAAACTCCAAATCAGTACTTCCACCTAGCATCAAAATCCCCTTGGTCAAAAGTGAAGCTGGCAAGTCATATTTTGAAAGAGATAAAATCTGACGAACGCCTGTTCTACGAATAGCTTTCACCATATCCTTGGTGATGGGAATAAACTTGGAAGTAGCTCCTGATGTCCCACTGCTCAATGCGAAATGTCGTACTGGACCTGGCCAAGTTATATTTGACTTCCCTTCCAGAAGCTTATACCACCACTCGCTGTGTATGCGATCATAATCGTAAATCGGAACCTGAGCCTTGTATCGCTCATAAAACTCATCTTCACCACGGCGAAAACCTTTCAGTATTTTAGGGAAATCATACTTTTTGCCTATTTCAGTTTCAGCTGCATGAATCAATAATTTCTTCAATTCCTGACGCTGAAGTTCTAGTGGATGAGAATATTCTTGTTCTAAACTCTCTCTCAGTCGAATGCCTTTTTTTAGCAAAGTACTAATGATCGCCATATCTTTGTTTTGGTCCTTTTAGAAAAACGTAAAGCATAAAAATAGAAAATGGACATCAAAGCCAACCTTCAAGTAGTAAAAAAAACATTCTTAAATCAAGAATGCCTACTGGTAGCAGTGAGTAAAACCAAACCACTCGAAGATCTAAAAACCGCCTATTCGGCTGGAATTAGGGATTTTGGAGAGAATAAAGTGCAGGAACTTCAGGTGAAACAACCAGAAATGCCTGAAGATGTCAAATGGCATATGATCGGCCACTTGCAAAGTAATAAGGTTAAATACATAGCTCCCTTCGTGCATTTGATTCATGGAGTGGATTCCTTCAAGCTTCTTAAGGAGATCAACAAGCAAGGGGAAAAGATCGATAGAAAGATTAATGTGCTACTCCAAATGCACATAGCCGAAGAAGAAACCAAGTTCGGTTTTGATAAGGGAGAATTAGATGAAATGCTCACCAATCCGGATTTCCTAAGCCTAAGTCATGTGAAAATTCAAGGACTAATGGGAATGGCAACCTTCACAGAAAATAAAGATCAAGTCAGAAAGGAATTCAGAAATTTGAAGACCCTTTTTGAAGAGTTGAAAAGTCGTCCACTTCCAGAATTCGTCCAACTCGAAGACATTTCCATGGGGATGAGCGGGGATTACCTGATCGCTCAGGAAGAAGGAAGTACGATGGTGAGAATCGGTTCAGCGATTTTCGGAGGAAGGAGTTAAGGATAGTTGTTAGTTTTTAGTTTTTTGTTGTTGAGAATTGAAAATTATGAATTTAAAATTGGCGACTTACATCACGGAAAGAGTTTTAGAATAGCTAATCACTAATAGCGGAATCTATTTTGTCGATTTGAAAAGACAATATAAATATATTTATGTAGTTTTTATTCGACAATTATTAAATATATTTGCAGAATATATTCGACAAATAATGGATATTCTATTTTCAAATTCCCAAAACTTACTCAATCAAACTGACGGTAAGTTCTTCAGGTACCTTTTTGATAAAATAGAATGGAATCAGCGGATGATTGCCATTAAAGGGCCTAGAGGTTCTGGCAAAACAACCTTAATGCTCCAACGAATCAAGTATGGCATAAAGCCTCAATCCTACGAAGCGCTATACTTTTCTGCTGATCACTATTGGTTTTATACTCACAATCTGGTAGAGACAACCGCAACTTTTTACGAAAATGGTGGTCGCTTTTTATTCATCGATGAAGTTCACAAATACCCGAATTGGTCACGGGAGCTCAAGAATATTTATGATTCATATCCTGATCTGAAAGTGGTATTCTCCTCCTCTTCAGCACTGGATATTTATAGAGGTGAATCCGATTTGAGTCGCCGCGTGATCAGCTATGAATTACCAGGAATGTCGTTTCGGGAATACTTGAATTTAACTCAAGAGAAGAATTTTCTACCAGTTTCTCTTGCAGAAATCCAGAATTCACATTCACAAATCACTCCTGAGATCACCTCAAAACTCCAACCCCTACCAGCATTCAAGGAGTACTTGAAAAGGGGTTATCTCCCCATCATCACCGAGTCAAACTCAGAATCCATCCCGGTTTTCCTCCAGCAGATCATCAACACTGTAGTTGAGTCTGATCTGGCATTTATAGCTGATTACAATGCTGGAACAGCTTATAAAGTCAAAAAATTGCTTGGTGTATTGGCAGAGTCAGTTCCTTTCAAACCGAATGTATCTTCGATTGCAAGAAAAGTGGAAACCAGTCGGGACTCAGTGTATGAATGGCTTACCCAATTAGAAAAAGCCAGATTACTTAATTTCCTGATCGCAGAAGGTAAAGGCATTTCACTTTTACAAAAGCCTGATAAAGTGTACTTAGAAAACACCAATCTATCCTACGCATTAAAGGCTACTCCAGAAATCGGTTCGGTGCGGGAAACCTTTCTACTAAATCAACTCAAAAACATCAAAAAAGAAATCCGACTTCCAAAGTCAGGTGACTTCCAAGTGGATGATCTAGCGATAGAAGTTGGTGGCAAAAATAAAGATTCAAGCCAAGTCAACCACCACGAAAACTACCTCATTGCAGCCGATGAGATCGAGCATGGCTTTGGTAAAAAAGTGCCATTGTGGGTACTTGGGATGATGTATTGAAAAACTCCGCCCATGTGACTGTCTTCACTCACATTTTCAAATCAGTTAGTGGAGACTCTAATTATGGCTGAAGTATAAAAATAGAGTAGTAGTGAGTGAAGACACTCACTACTTCATAACTCTCAGCGCCTTCTCTGCGTCACCTCAGCGTACTTTGTGGTTAAAAGAAAGGGATCAACCTCCAAACTTCCCTTTCAGCATCTTCAGCTTATCAGCCATCGATCCTTCAGATTCTTTTGCCTGAGTTTTGACCTCTGGTTTTTTTTCCATCTTTTTTCCTCGCTCCGCAAATGGATCTGACTTCATACTCAGCCCAACTCGCTTACGTGGAATATCGATTTCCATCACTGTCACTTGCACTTTTTGATTCACTGATACGATCTCATTCGGGTCTTTTACAAAACGATCTGCCAAATGACTCAAATGCACCAAACCATCCTGATGAACTCCCACATCTACGAAAGCTCCAAAAGCCGTAATATTAGTCACCACGCCTGGTAGCTTCATTCCCACTTTTAGATCAGACATGCTGTTCACACTTTCTTCGAAAGCAAAAACTTCGAAAGTCTCACGTGGATCTCTTCCTGGTTTTGCAAGTTCCTCCAAAATATCCTGAAGCGTAGGCAAACCAACCGTTTCGGACACGTAATTCTTTAGGGAAATTCGATTTCTCAAGTCATCCGAACTCATCAAATCTGAAACCGAAGCATTCACATCTTTGGCCATCTTCTCTACCAAGGCATAGCGCTCTGGGTGAACTGCAGAAGAATCCAGCGGATGTTTTGCTTTACTGATTCTCAGGAAACCAGCTGCTTGCTCAAAGGCTTTATCTCCAAGTCTTGGTACTTTTTTCAGTTGAGCACGACTCTTGAAAGGTCCATTCTCATTTCTGAAATCAATAATATTTTGCGCGAGCGTAGGTCCCAAACCTGACACATAAGTCAACAGTTGCTTGGAAGCTAAATTCACTTCTACTCCTACTCCATTTACTACAGACATCACCGTGTCGTCAAGCGCATTTTTCAAGGCATTCTGATCTACATCATGTTGGTATTGACCAACTCCGATAGATTTCGGATCGATTTTCACCAATTCTGCCAATGGGTCCATCAGTCGGCGACCAATAGAAACAGCTCCTCTCACTGTCAAATCCAGATCAGGAAATTCCTCCCTAGCCACATCTGAAGCAGAGTAAATCGATGCCCCAGATTCATTGACCATGGTTACGATCACAGATTTTGGTAGGCCAAGACCTTTTACAAAAGCTTCTGTCTCACGACCTGCTGTACCATTACCTATCGCTATAGCTTCAATCCCAAATTTCTCCACCAATCCTTTTACATTCATCGCAGCTTCCTGATTTCTGCGATTGGCTTCGTGCGGGAAAATAGCTTCATAATGCAAGAATTGACCTTGTGGGCCCAGACAAACCAACTTACAGCCTGTTCGGAACCCGGGATCAATCGCCATCACGGACTTCTCTCCCAAAGGAGCCCCAAGTAGCAGTTGACGAAGATTCTCTGTAAATACTTTGATAGCTTCCTCATCCGCTTTACGCTTGGTAAACAGACGAACTTCTGTTTCCATGCTTGGCTTTAGCAATCTTTTGTAACCTTCCTTAATGGCGAGCTTCACCTGATCTACTGAAGAATTTGCCGCATCGGCAAGAATCATTTTCTCCATCTGATAGATCGCAGATGCTTCTTCTGGCACCGAATCCAGCATCAGGAAAAGCTCTTTCTCCCCTCTTCTCATCGCCAATACACGGTGAGACGGCGCGGTTTTTATAGGTTCAGACCATTCAAAATAGTCCTTGTATTTGATCGCTTCCTGCTCCTTTCCAGGTAGAACTTTCGATGAAAAAACACCTTCATTGAGGAAAAGCTTTCGCATCTTCTCTCTCAATTCTGCCTTCTCATTAATCCACTCAGCCATGATATCACGGGCGCCCTGCAATGCTTCTTCTATGCTATTTACCTCTTTAGAAGCATCCACAAACTTCTCTGCTTCAGCTTCCAGATTAAAAGACTTTTGCTCAAAAACCTGCTCAGCAAGTGGCTCTAAGCCTTTTTCTCTGGCAATAGTGGCCTTTGTTCTTCGCTTAGGTTTGTATGGCAAATAGATATCTTCCAGCTTGGACATGGTCTCAGCATCTTCTACTTTAGCCTTCAATTCTGGAGACAATTTCCCTTGTTCCTCAATAGATTTTAGAATCGCTTCCTTACGCTTAGCCAGCTCTCGCAACTGCAATACACGATCACGGATAGCAGCCACCTGCACTTCATCCAACTCCCCAGTAGCTTCTTTTCTGTACCGGGAAATAAACGGAATCGTTCCTCCATCATCCAATAATTGCACCGTGGCATTTACTTGATGTGGTTTAATTTGGAGTTCGGAGGCTATTTGTACTTCGTAATTCATATGGAAATGGGAATTCTACTCTTAATTGATAGTGCAAGTTAAGCCTCCTTTTGGAGACAAAAAGTGTGAAGTGTGAGAGTTATCACTAAGCGTCTGGGAATGTGGGGGTAATTTTGTAATGAAATTTTAGTAGGTAACATTGATTTAAGAAAAAGTGGAAAGTCTAGATAGAAAAATACATTGGGAGAACATCTACCAAACGAAAAACTTCGAGGATGTTGGTTGGTTTCAAGCTAAGCCAGAAACTTCTTTAGAATTCTTAGAGAAATTCAACGTACCAAAAGATGCTAAAATCATTGATTGTGGAAGTGGTGAGAGCTATTTTGTAGACAATCTTCTTGATCTTGGTTATCAAGACATAACTGTATTAGACATCTCAGAGAAAGCCTTAGAAAAAGTGAAAAAAAGGCTTGGAAGTAGAGCAAATAAGATAAAATGGATAGTTGCTGATATATCCTCATTTCAGCCGCCCGAAAAATACGATTTTTGGCATGATAGAGCCGCTTTCCATTTTTTAAAAGAGGATGAGGTCACCAAATATCTTCAGATCATCAAGGAAAACTTGAATCTTGGAGGTCATTTGGTTATAGGTACATTTTCTGAAAATGGCCCTACCAAATGCAGCGGAATTGAAATCAAGCAATATTCAGAAAACACACTTAGCCAAGTAATAGAGAAATATCTGAAAAAGATTTATTGCTTTACGATAGACCATATCACACCATCTAAGTCTACTCAGAACTTTATGTTTTGTGGCTTTCAAAACTAAAAAATAACCACACACTTTATAAACCGTACTTAGTACTCACAAATGGATTGGAAAAAAGAAATTAAAAGCTGGGGCATCTTGCTCAGCGTAGTGGCATTTTTATACTTCACTGGGCTTTTGCCAGTTATCATAGGGGGATTACAATCCGTGTTGCTTTCTACAGGTTTGATCAAACCGACCATTGAAGTTCCGGATCTCAAAGAGCAGCAATTCGACTACCGAGGGAAGTTTCTGACATTTGATGGACAGCAAATCGACCTGGAAAGTTACCGAGGCAAAACACTCTTCATTAATCTTTGGGCTTCTTGGTGTGGACCATGCCGAGCTGAAATGCCGCATATTTCTGAGCTGTATAAGTCCGTTCAAGACGAGCCTAACTTAGAATTTCTGATGATTGGGATTGATAATGACATCAAGAAAAGTCAGGGATTTCTAGAAGGAAAAAGCTGGACTTTCCCTACAGCTCATGCTAGTTTTGGGCTGAATCAAAGTTTACAGAGCCAATCCATTCCTACTACCTTGGTAATAAACCCGGAAGGAAAAATCGTCTTTTATCAGGAAGGAATGAGCAATTTCAACACAGATGAATTTCGGGAGTTTTTAATAAACCAATCCAAAATTTCAGAGTAAGGAAAACTAATTCTGCTGCTAAAAGAGCCCAATTGTAAAAGATTTGATGACTATCTGTCAAAATTTTTATAATTTATCCTTTTCAAAATGGTTGGATACTTGATCAAATCAGGTGCCTGAAACTTTCTCAGAAAACAGAAATTAACTTGGGTTTATCAGCTCATTTTTCTTTTTCTTTGACTTCCATTGTCAGCATCTATGAACAAAAAAAGCCCTTCTACCCAAGAATTCGAAGTAAACGAAGGCAAATTGATGGATTCTGTTTTGGAGGAATTTCAGGAATTCAATTCTGGTGTAGCAGTACAATCTTCGGCAGATGAACTCTACTCCTATCTCCTCATACAAGGTAGTAGCTTACTCGCAGCATACAGCAAAGCTGGAGACACTTGCCTTGACATGGCTGGGAAAAACACTGAAGTAACGGATCCAGATCATTATCTCGTTCACTTCTCCTATCCTGATCGCTTCAAATCAATCATTCTGCTGGTACGGGATGTCTTACTTCAGCTAAGCATAGCCCATCTTCGCTACCTTGAGAAGCTAGTTTCAAAGGAAACGGTGATTGATCATTTCGAAAAATCAAAAACCCTTCTCCTCACTGAATCAGAAAAATCCTTTAACTATTTCAAGGTTGAGCGCAAGAGCCTACTCGAAAAGCCTGAAGTGCTCAAACGGAAATTAGACTCAGTGAAGCATTTTTCCAATCCTTGGAAAACGTACCAGTTGCAGTTCGAAACTATATTGGGCCAATTCAAGGAAATAGAGCTTAACTATACTAGACTTGACCAAACCATAAATCAATATAGACTTATTCGGGAGATGATACTCCAGATGAGAACGGACGTTCAGAAAACTAATGCCCTATTGGCAGGCAAAGCCGATCTATGTCTGAATGGGCTTAAAAACATCAGCGAAGTACAGCAACTCAACGATATAATTAAGTCTTTTGATGATCTTATCACTTCAGGAATCAGCCAGGAGATTCGTCCCGAAAGCACGATTCGAGATCTGGAAGATTCTGTAGATAAACTTCCGTCACTCTCTGTTCCTGTAGGCGCACAAGAGGGATACTTAATTTTAAAGAAAGTAGATTTCAAAAAGTCGGCTGAAAAGTGGTTGGATTATGAAATTCTGCCCTACCTCTCTGATTTATGGGATGGCCAGGAGGCTAATTTCTCACATCTTCTAAATGTTGCCACGCAAATTAAAAGTAGCTTGTTGGTTGCCAAAAAGACGCAGCAACTCACTAGTTTTCATGGTGAGATTTCGTCACTGAATTCGATCAACCAGGAGCAAAAAAATACAATTTCTCAAAGTGAAGATGCAGTTGCTCATATAGAGAAGGAGCTCGCACTAAAATTCAAGGTAACAGAGATTTTCAGGGAAGAGGAATACCTTAAAGTCCCTTTACAAACCAATTTCTCTTTATTATCCAACACCAAACCTGGTAACCTCAGGTATTTTTCTGCTCAAGTAGCGCAGCTTTTCAGAAATGTCGGAAAGCAAGTAAAGGACGTTCAGGAAAAAACACCACATCAGCGGTTAGAGATTGCACTGGAGATTCTAGAAACGAGAAACGAGAAAGAAACGCCAGACCACTACCACTCCTTGTTCTTGAACAAGAATTTCATCGGTGATCTGTTTTTAGTGAAACGAAAGCAGCAAGAAGAAGCTCTGGAGAAAATCATTCCATACTGGAAAAAAGGTCAAAGTAGATCCCTTGCTGTAGTTGGAGATCCTCTTAGTGGCAAGTCCACACTTTTGGAGTACGCTACACATCAATTCAAGTCAAATGATGTGCATCACCTAACTCCCGGTGGTGAAATCAGCATAGAAGGTAGAAAGCTCAAAATGGGTAGAAACCTAGAAGAAGTATTAAGCTTCGTAAAAAGATCCATTAGTAATTCAAAACCCATACTTGTCATAGATGATCTTCACCTCTGGCGTGATTCAGATCGCTCACTGCTCACCAATGTCATTTCGTTGGTAGACTTCATGAGTCTGAATGCTTCCAAAGTATTTGTAATTGTCGCTATTACCAATGCGCTTCGGTTACATTTAGACACCAGAATCCCCTTTTCGCAAAGCTTCACAAATCTTCTGGACACGAATCTTTCCACTACCGACGAAATCTACAAAGCAGTAATGCTACGTCATGGAGCATCTCACCGTACCTTATTTGAGAAAGAAGGCAAGGTGATGAATGATGGACAACTGAGAAAAAGAATTGGATGGTTGACAAAAAAATTCGATTTTAACATCGGAGCAGTTTTACAGGCGTGGATTTTCTGTACAGATGTTCAGGAGGATAGCTCGATTCAATTTTCAGAGAAAGAAACTCATCTCAACGATTTTCTCTCCACCACAGAACTTCTAATTTTAAAAAACTGCTTGCTCTTCGGATATAGCAGCGATCTTGAACTCAAAAATTTATTTACTGACCGCTTCGAATCGGAGTATAAACCTGCCATACGAAAACTCCTAAATATTGGTGTTTTGGATAGAGATCCTAATGGCTATTTAATAGTGAAAAATACAGTAAGACAGGATCTTTACTCTATTTTGAAATACAGAGAATTACTCGCTTGATAAGAAATGAATCACTGGAATGATCTTTACGCATTAATCCTTATCGTCTTTGCGATCTATCTTTTCCTATCCTTATGTTTTTTCGGGTTTACCCGATATTTGAAAAAAAGGAGGATCAACGAAAGGTATTTAGCCTTAGTCAATAAAATTCGACTTTTCTATAAGCCGATCGCTTGGCTGGTAATCATTGGCGGTTTTATAGCATTAGATCCTGTGACCCATGGTTTGATAATAGTATTGGTAGCGGGATTCGGCTACAAGCAATTAGGGAATTATATCAGTGGACTCTTCATCCGAGCCAGTCCTTTGCTTGCGACTGATACCCTTGTGAAAGCTGGAAAGATCCATGGCAGGATCAATCGTATTGGAAGTTTGGGGATGGTACTTGGCACTGACCAAGGAGAACGCTGGGTTTGGTATCATTCTTTTGACCGAGCTGGTTTTACGTTAATTTCCAATCAGACGAATGTGCTTCAACGAGCACTTTACCTACGTTCAGAACTTAGTAAAGAAGGTCTTTTAGATTTGATTTTTAATCATCCCATCCTGGCTCTCGGCAAACCTACTAATCTGAAAGCTCTAGCTACTAAAAACACCTTCCTAATGCATTACACATTAGTAAAAGGTGCGCGACACGAAGATTTTATTAACTACCTGCATGGCCATAAAGTCATGACCAATTCTACTGAAAACTTTGACGCCTAATGGAAATCATCTCTTCATATAATCTGATCATTGAGTTTTCGGTGATTATTATTTTATCCTTCCTATTCAACGGCTTGTCTAAAAAAACCAATATCCCTGCGGTATTGATGCTGATAGCTCTAGGAGTCATTTTACAGTATGTATTGCACTATTTCACCTCTGAAACGATAGACTTTTTCCCAATTTTGGAGGTTCTAGGTATAGTAGGATTGATCATGATCGTGCTGGAAGCTGCTCTTGAGTTGGAGCTCAAACGCGAGAAACTGGTACCAATTCTCAAATCACTAGCTATAGCACTGATCGGGCTAGCTCTTTCCACTTGGGCAGCAGCGAGTATCCTTTATTATTTCATTCCGGACATGACCATGCAGTCCGCCTGGCTATATGCTACACCTCTGTCTATCCTTTCCAGCGCTATCATCATTCCGAGTGTGATTGGGCTGAAAGGTAAAAAGCGGGAGTTTCATATCTACGAAAGTACCTTTTCAGACATTTTGGGCATCATGCTTTTTTACTTCCTGTCGGGAAAATTAAATCCAGCAGAAGATTCAGGATTGGTGGGATTTGGGGGAAATTTCCTACTGACCATTACTATCTCTCTAATCGCGAGCTATGCTATTATATTGATTTTTCAGAATATCAAAAGCAATGTCAAGCTGTTTCTAATGATCGCAGTATTGCTTTTGCTCTATGCGTTAGGCAAAAAAATGCACCTTTCCTCACTGATTATTATTCTGATTTTTGGTCTGGTCATCGCCAACATGAAGTTGTTTTTCAAAGGACGACTTTCACGCTTGCTGGATTATGAAAAAGCACATCAGATTTACCATCAGTTACACACGATCACTGGGGAAACTGCATTTGTGGTACGTACGCTTTTCTTTGTGATTTTTGGGCTTACTATTACGATCACCTCCCTGTTTAATATGCAGGTAGCATTGATTAGTAGTATGCTGATCGGATCGATTTACGCAATTAGAGTAATCCTGCTTTTGATTTTTGAAGGAAAAGACGTTATCCCGCAAGCATTTATCGCACCGAGAGGTTTGATCACTGTATTGTTATTTTATGCCATTCCTGAGGAGGCAGAAGTAGCAGGTTTCGAACCTGGGATATTACTCTTTGTCATTATCGGAACGAGTCTGATTATGACTTTCGCGATGATCTACGAAAAAAGACGCTCATCCAAAGCTGTTGATTTAGCGAGCAGCAGAGCTGTGGGTTCCGTTAAATGGAAGGTGCCAAGTGTTATAGAAAACGAAGAAAAAGCAAGCTAAGCATTGTGATTTTTGGCTAGTTAGCGGTTCTAAATGCTTATTTAAGCCAAAAGTCTAGTTTTGAATATCACCGTTTATAGGAATCAAATAGGCATTTAAGAACATTTTGGGTTGGCGACTTCAAAGATTTGTCGTAATCTTATTTTTTGACCCAAAATACCATGAAAAAGTTCTTCCTAAGTGCTCTAGTATCTCTTTGCCTATACAATTTTACGTTTTCTCAATCCTCCTCCATTCTCTGGTATAATCAACCTGCTGCGGAATGGGAAGAAGGCTTACCAGTAGGAAATGGTCGTCTTGGAGCTATGGTGATGGGTATTCCGGGACAGGAACATCTTCAGCTCAATGAGGATTCTCTCTGGCCGGGAGGATATGATGACTGGGGTTTGGCAGAAGGAAAAAGAGCGGATCTAGATCAAATCAGAGCCTATTTACTAGCTGGAGAGAACAAAAAATCAGACTCACTTTTGGTGTTGAAATTTTCCAGAAAAGAAATCACAAGATCTCACCAAACCATGGGAGACCTCTGGTTCAACTTCGATTGGATAGAGTCAGAGAATTATAGAAGGAGCCTAAACCTTGAGACGGCGACGGTACTCACCCAATTCATAAGCGAAGGATATGAAGTCAGTCAAGAAGTGATTGCTTCTGCACCTGATGAAGCCTTGATCATTAGATTTAAAACCACTCATCCTAAAGGCTTCAATGGGCAAATCACCATGAGCCGTCCTAAGGACAATGGCTTTGCGACAGCAAAAACTACAGCCCTTAATGATAGACAGTTAGAAATGTCTGGGATGATCACTCAGCGTGGCGGAAAATTAGATTCCAAACCATTAGAGATTTTGAACGGTGTGAAATTCCGCACTTTATTATTTGCACAGAATCAATCTGGCGAGATCTCGACTACCGATTCCACTTTGGTGATTTCAGGAGCGAAAGAATTCACGCTAAAGATGGTCTCAGAAACTTCATTTTATCATACCGATTTTGAGGCAGAGGCAGACCGACAGCTAGAAAAAATTCAATTAAAAAGCTGGGGAGAACTACTTCACTCACATGAAAAGGAATACGCATCTTGGTATGATCGCATGAGTTTGCAATTAGGCACAGATGTCCCAGACAACATTGCAACTGATGAGAGAATTGAGCGGGTTAAAAACGGAGAAATTGATTTGCACTTGGAGAAGCTTTTGTTCGATTATGGAAGATACCTTTTGATATCTTCTAGTCGCCCAGGCAGTAATCCGGCAAACCTACAAGGAATTTGGAATAAGCATATCGCTGCTCCATGGAATGCAGATTATCATGTGAACATTAATCTACAGATGAATTATTGGCCAGCGGATGTGACTGGTCTAGGAGGACTGAATGAGCCACTTTTTCGATTTATTGATGGTGTGATCGAAAATGGAAAGAATGCTGCCAGAGAGAATTTCGACATGGCTGGCTCCATGGTTCCGCACACGACCGACCTTTGGCAAGTTGCTTTTCTGCGTGCAGCTACTGCCTATTGGGGTAGCTGGATCGGTGCTGGTGGCTGGATAGGGAGACATTATTGGGATCATTATTTATTTAGCCAAGACACTAAATTCCTTGAAGAACGTGCCTATCCCGCATTGGAAGCTATTTCAGCATTCTATTCTGATTGGCTGGTGGAATACCCTAAGGATGGGACTTTGGTCTCCTCTCCTTCCACCTCACCAGAAAATCAATTTATCAATGCTAAAGGAGAAACTGTAGCATCCACTATGGGTGTGGCGATGGATCAACAGATTATTGCAGATGTATTTAATAATTATTTAAAAGCATCTGAGCTACTTGGAAAAGAAACTCCACTTCGTGAAAAGATAAAGAATCAACTTGCAAATCTTAGACCAGGCGTACAGATAGCTGAAGATGGAAGAATACTTGAATGGGATCAACCCTATGAAGAAAGCGAAAAGGGACATCGTCACATGTCCCACATGTATGCTTTTCACCCAGGTGATGCAATTACATCAAGCGCAACGCCGGAGGCTTTTGACGCAGTAAGAAAAACCCTTGAATACAGACTGGCAAATGGCGGAGCAGGAACTGGCTGGTCACGCGCTTGGCTGATTAATTTCTCTGCAAGATTATTGGATGGAGAAATGGCACATGAGCATATTCAAAAGCTACTTTCCCAGTCACTTTATCCAAATTTATTTGATGCTCACCCCCCTTTTCAAATTGATGGGAATTTTGGTTACACAGCTGGATTAGCAGAAATGCTTGTTCAATCGCATGAAACTGGAATGATTCGGCTACTACCTGCTTTACCAAAAGCTTGGGAAAATGGAAGTGTGAAAGGGCTAAAGGCCAGAGGGGATTATACAATCGACATGACATGGGCAGATGGCGAACTCAAAACATGCCGTATTCATGCTGGAAAAAACGGTAAAGTCATGGTTTATTATGATGGGTCAGAAATGGATCTGGATCTAGAGAAAGGACAGAGTTTCGAGATTGAATTATAAAGTCCTTACAGCACAACTAATTATCTCAGCATTAATGAAGGAACTTTGACTTACCCAAAGTGATAATCACCGATGCTATCGCTAAATTCGAACAATGATCCGAAAGTTTATTACCCTATTCCTGTTAACTGTTTTTATCTGGCTTATTTGGTCTTCTTCAGGGCGAAATACACCACTACCTGAAGCAATGCATCATATTAGTTTAGTAGAAGAAGTTAATTCTAGCGATAGCCTGCCTCATAATATTATTGGAATACAGCCCGTCATGGATGTTTCTGATTACTTCATGCAAACTACCTTCAAAGATAAGGTCCGTCAATATTTAGTATCGGTTAATAGAAAGTCTTTAATCCAGAAAAACTCAATAATCGTCTACCCTGAGTCTATTGGCACATGGCTTTTTTTACTTGGAGAAAAACATAACATCATCGAAAAACCTTCTTTTTTAGAAGCAAGGAAAACACTAGTCTATAGTAATTCCTTTGACTACATGCTTGGCTATGTCAAAACTTCGGATGAAAAAGACAAGGAATTGTCAGCAATCTTCCGGATGAAAGCCAAATCAATGCTAAGCGCTTACTACGAGACATTCAGTGATCTATCAATGGAAACAAGTGCTTATATCGTAGCTGGATCCATCGTACTACCTGAGCCCAGAGTCGTCGACGGAAAGATTTATATTAAATTAAATGGGCCACTTTATAATGCTTCTTTCATCTTTGGACCAGATGGCTTAGTCATCGGACAGCCTATTTTGAAAGCCTTTCTAAATGAGTCAGAAGCTCAGTACATGACGGCTGGAAATCCTCAAGATATGCAGGTTTTTAACCTTCCTTTTGGCAAAACAGCTGTAATGCTGGGAACAGATAATATGCATCCGGAGTCCTACGAAAATCTTATCAAAGACGAAGCAGAAATCTTGTTGTCTCCTTCATTTTATTCCTCTGACAAAAAAATGAGCGATATAAAACCATCAACAGACAGTTTGAAGACCCTGCAATCAACTACTAATCGCGCGATCAGCGCATCGTCAATAAGTTATGATGTCGATAAATTTTTAAGCTTACTTGAAAGCACTAGTGTTCAAGTTGCCTTAGGTGTATCCATGCACGGTGAATTATGGGATTTAAATAATCCAAGTCCACCTTTAGCTATTTTCAAAGGAGACTCCCTTCCTCTAACTCCTTCTGACCAAGGAGCAGTATGGTCATTGAATTTCTAATTAGACTTATAAAATTATGTGTATTCGGATATCTGCACGTATGTTCAATCAGGCTTCGACTGCGCTCAGCCTCCGGTCAATTTTGGCTTAAAGGGAGAGGGAGAGAATGCGGCACCGCCGCATTCTCTCCCTCTCCCTAGATTTTAAGCTTAAATTCGGTTCCTGAGCGCAGTCGAAGGGAAAGGTATTCAAAATATTATTTTGGCACGTGCATTCATGCGGATACACATATATAAAATTTACATTTTAATCAGTCAATTGCTATTTAAGACCTTCATCAGAGCAGTTGAGATTCAGCAATGACCCTCCAATAGCATACCAGGAAGGCTGCTTTCTGCGATCAGAAGTTGAATGTTTGAATAGCTTCAGTTCACTGATGCGTAATTATAAAAGCTTCAGCTTGTAGTATATTAAGCTTGCGCAAAAGCATTGAGTAGTAATTGCCCTATTAACATGTTGTAAGCCTAAAAGAATAGCATTAAATTACTTCTACATTAAACTCCAAAATTATGAAAACGCTCTTCTCCTTTATTTGCATCTGCTTGATGTCAGTTCCAAGTTTTGCACAAGATAAATCTGTTGCTACAAAAGAAGTCCAAATCAAAACTGCTGTACTAGCAGCTCCTGATGAAAAACAAGCTGACGCTACCGTTATGGGATATAATGAAAGTGGAGAGTTGATAGAACTACGGAAAGGATCGAATGGGATGATTTGCCTTGCTAGTGATCCAAATGGAAAGGGCTTTAGTGTTTCTTGTTATCAGGCAGATTTAGAACCTTTTATGATCAGAGGAAGAGAGCTTAAAAAAGAAGGTAAATCATTTCAGGAAATATTCGATACCAGAGAAGCAGAAGCAAAAAGCGGCAAACTCAAAATGCCAGCTGAAGGGGCTACTCTCTATGTGCTTACAACAGATGCCGAAAATTACAATAAAACTACTGGAGAGGTATCTGACACCTATCTAAGATACGTGGTGTATTTACCTTGGGCTACTTCTCAAACTACAGGACTTCCTCTGAAGCCAAGTGCACCGGGCATGCCATGGATTATGGATCCAGGTACTCATCGAGCACATATTATGATTACACCAGTTAGGGATTAATTCTTAGCTTATTGTTTTAAAAAAGGCTCAGCGGGTTTCTATTGAATTAGAAACCCGCTGAGCCTTTTTAGTTAGAAAACCCTGACTGGAATAGTCTATTCATGAAAATGCCCTGCGACATTAATGATGTTGCAGGGCAGATTTAGTAGTTGATGGCTCCTAAGCCTACCACATAATTACTGGCTGTGAATCTGTCCTCACATTGTCGCGGAATAAGTTGAACACTGCTGTAAACTCGTGGGTATTTCCTGGAAAGTTGTAGCTTCCACCATTAGGGAATTCATAGAGGTAACCTATTCTAAGTCGTTTGGTTACTATACCTGCCTGTGCATTAGTTGCATAGTCCATTCTATGTCCAATTCCCAACCAGAGCTTGTCCATTAGGACTGCCTTCATGTTGAACTCAATATTATCGTCTAGATTTTTTTGTGTGCGATAGAAAGCATTGAATATTACAGCGACATTCTCACTAACAGCACTTCTATATCCAGCCTGAAAAATGGAGCTAGCAGGATATCCATTCATGAACTCATCCCCATTGGTGATTTTGCCACCATTCACCCGGTGGATACCATACGAAATGTAGTAATTCGCATGTGTCAAGGCCATACCCAGGTTAAAGTCCACTACACTCATGTTGGAGAATTGACCAATATACTGACCCAAAGTCGGATCATTTTGTTCCTCTGTGGACAATGCATTGCCATCCAAACGGATTGTCTGGTAATTGATGCCAGCACCCATTCTTAAGTTGTGTGTTTCTGAAAGTCTGATTCTGCTTGCATAACCCACCGTCAATTCTGTTTCTCGGAAGGCGCCATAGGTGTCGTGAAGTAAATTTAATGACACTGCATTCTTACCTGTCAGTGCAGGGTCCACCTCGCCTGACAATTCTCCGAAATCCAATTCTGTACTAAAGAAATATGTCTTCGGAGCTCCATCCACTCCAGACCACTGATTCCGTACGAAACCTCGTACGGTCGAACCCTCGTAGCCTGTCAGGGCGGGATTGAAGTAACTCTGAAACTGACTGAATTGGGAAATGTATTTTTGCGATTGGGCCTGCGCTTGGTTAAGTGTAAGTCCAGTTAAAAGGAAAATGGCTATGTATGTTAATCTTTTCATGATGTCGTTGTTGAGAGACTGAAAAATAATATTCTGACTCGTTTAAAATTTATCTTTGAGATTGACCTTTGAGGCTTCACTGCCCCAAAGGTCTTCTCATTCATGTTATTGCCTCAAGAGGTTTAGCATGCCTCGTCTGATCTCTCCGGTTTCACCCACTTCGATCACATATAAGTAAGATGATATTGGCATTTCCTTGCCTTCAAACGTTCCGTCCCATTTCTTATCAGGATTTTCAGTGTAGAATATTCTGTTTCCTCCCAGATCAAATACCTGAATTCTCACTCCTGTATAATATCTCAGCGCTAGTATACCCCAAGCGTCGTTGGTACCATCGCCATTCGGTGTGAAGGTATTTGGCACTTCCAATTGATCCAATGGAGTTCTCAATCTTCTGATTGAAAATGCTCTCTTGATTTCATTCCCCGCTCTATCTACTACACTTAGTACTATGGTGAAGTCTACTCTACCCGATTGCTGATCTGCACTACTCCAGAACAAGATGCCTGAGTTGACTTCGAAGAACACATTGTCTCCTTCGCCTTCCGGCAAGCTCAGCGTATGAACATTGTCAGTAGGATCAATCACTGTAAAGGCTCCTATTTCTTGGAAGAACTGATCTGGTATACCGATAAATTCATTATTGCTAAGCGTGACATCCAGTGGTGCAGGCTTAGCCAGTACAGTGATCTCAAGCATAGCCTGAATATCTAGCGGATTGAACAGGCCTGCAGGTAATTCTACGGTACCTGCGTAGGTAGTAATGCCTGACATCATAGGGTCATAGCCCGTCAGATCCCATGTCACAGGTAAATTAACAAATGCTCCCTCTGCAGTCATGACCACTACTTCAGTAGGTATCTTGAGATTATCTGCTTCAGTACCCCAAAGAACATCTAAGCTTTGAGTTACAAACTCCGAAATCGACCTTGTCTGTACATAATCAGGAAGACCATCTTCGTCTTCATCCAGGAAGTCTTCCGAATCGTTCGGATCAGTTCCCTGCTGCTCTTCTACGTAGTCAGGAACATCATCTCCATCCGAGTCCACATAATCTCCCGGATCGGTAGGATTTGTCCCCTGTTCCACTTCTACAAAGTCTGGAACACCATCACCGTCAGAATCTTTGAAGTCGGTTGGATCTTTTGGATCTGTACCTTCTATTTCTTCCACATCATCCGGAACTCCATCTCCATCGCTATCATTAGTAATGATCTCAAAGTCAGCTCCTGAAAAGTCAATTAAATAGTTGCTACCTGCATTCAGTGTTCCGATACCGATCGCATAGGTGCCTACTGACTCACCTGCTGTTCTTGTTAGTATTCCTGATAGAATGCTTGCATCATCTCCTGCTCCAAAGCCCGAAACTGTATAAGTCAGGATTGGATCTCCAGTACCGTACAATTTACTTTGACCTGCATCTGCTATTATCGCCAAGATTGCCTTGGTAATCTCAAGATTCGCTGTAAGCTCAAAAGAGGTGAAGTTCGATCCCGAGATTGTCGCTGTCACCTCTTGTATTCCTGTATCAGTTCTGCTGTTGTTGCTATAAGCTACAGCCGCTCCTACTGGAAGAGTTCCTGAGATCGCAAGTGATTTGGCTGAACCGTCGTAAACAAAACTTCCATCTGCAAAGGTGATTCCTACTATAGCAGCTTTGCTGATTGCAAAGTTTGCTCCCAAATAGTTGATCGCATAGTTTGCACCGGCACTTAGCGTTCCAAGGTTGATGGCATAGTTACCAACATTTTCTCCTGCAGCTCTGCTTAATGCTCCAGTCAGAATTGCATTCGTATCCCCATTTTCAAAACCAGTTGCGGTATAGGTCAATACAGGATCAGCAGTTCCAAAGACTTTGCTTTGCCCAGCTTCAGCAGTCACATTCAATACCTTGGTAGCAATCTCAAAGTCTGCTGAAGTGAAGTTGATCGTATAGTTTGATCCTGCACTTAGCGTTCCAAGGTTGATTGGATACATTCCAATGTTCTCCCCTGCCGTTCTGCCTAATGCACCAGTCAGTATCGCATTTGTATCTCCATTGCCGTAGTTGCTGGCTGAGTATGCAAGAACTGGATCAGGTGAACCATATACTTTCGCCTGATTTGGATTTGCTGTCACATTCAGCTTGCGAGGCGTGATCGCGAAATTAGCTCCAGTGAAGCTGATTGTATAATTGCTACCAGCTGAAAGTGTTCCCAGGTTTATTGCATAGTTACCTACATTTTCACCTGCCGCTCTAGCCAGTGTTCCAGAAAGTATAGCTTGGGTATCACCATTCTTGAAACCAGAAACTTGGTAAGTCAAAGTAGGATCTCCATTACCATAAATCTTAGAAATTCCAGCGTTTGCAGTCACTGCCAGTGTGGCCTTGGTGATCTCAAAGTCTGCCTCTGTAAAGTTGATCGTATAGTTCGGTCCCGCATCAATCGTGGCTGGGTTGATCGCATAGAATCCTACATCTTCTCCGGCAAATCTATTGATTGCACCGGTGAGGATTGCCTCGGTATCTCCATTCTGGAAGCCGCTGGCGGTGTAAGTAAACACTGGGTCTGCTTCACCATACACTTTCGACTGACTTGGGTCGACCAAGATATTCAAACTAGCCTTGGTGATCTCAAAGTCTGCCTCTGTAAAGTTGATCGTATAGTTCGGTCCCGCATCAATCGTGGCAGGATTGATCGCATAGAATCCTACATCTTCTCCGGCAAATCTATTGATTGCACCGGTGAGGATTGCCTCGGTATCTCCATTCTGGAAGCCGCTGGCGGTGTAAGTAAACACTGGATCTGCTTCGCCATAAACCTTCGTCTGTCCTGCATTAGCAGTAATATCGAGGGTAGCTTTGGTGATCTCAAAGTCTGCTGTAGTGAAGTTGATCGTATAGTTATCACCCGCAGATAAGGTTCCCAGATTGATTGGGTAGTTTCCTGCATTTTCACCTGCAGTTCTTGAAAGTGAACCAGTTAAAATAGTATCATCATCTCCTGCTTCGAAGCCTGTAGCAGTATAAGTAAAGAAAGGATCTGCTTCTCCATACACTTTACTCTGACCAGATTCAGCAGTCACATTCAATATTTTAGCTGCTATTGTGAAATTCGATGAGGTAAAGTTGATTGAATAATTAGGCCCAGCACTAAGCGTTCCCAAGTTGATTGGATAAGTACCTTTATCTTCTCCTGCTGTTCTACTTAATGCACCTGTTATCACCACATCGGCTTCCCCTCCAACAAATCCTGATGCAGTATATGTAAACACTGGATCGGCCGTTCCAAATACTTTACTTTGATTAGGATTAGCAGAAATCAAAACCGTTTTCTTGGTAATATTAGCTTCTAGCCCTGCAGGCGGAATAATCTCATAATTATCTTTATCTCCACCATCTAAGGTAAGCCCTGTGACGATTATTGGAATTGCTACTCCTACACCAGCCTGTGTGAAATTGGCAATAGCTGTGCCTGACACAGATACATCATCTGCACCAAGAGGAGGTACCGAAGGAGTACCAGACAGAGAAGCTATTGTCGTACCGTCATATACTTTATCGTTAGACGAATACCCAAATACAGCTAGGTCTGCTGGAGAAATAGTAGCCGTTGAAGTCGGTGCTCCGGTATAGTCAATATCATATGATCCTGCAGCTGCACCGGTCAAGGTGACCGATGTGATTCTTACTTCTTTACCTACCCCAACATTTTTATCAACAAACTCAGTGGTAACGGTACCAATTGACACATCTGGCACAGTGGCATCTATACCACTTAGGCTTAGATTATTCACCGAAATAGTGGCTGCCTTTGTGGCGTCATATACTTTATCAGCTGCATCAAATGAACCTGTTATCTGAACTGTGCCCTTTTTGATCTCAAAATCAGCAGGAACAAAATTGATTGAATAATTAGAACCGGCACTTATGTCGCCAGCGGTAATTCCATAGATACCTACAGTTTCTCCAGCATCTCGAGAAAGTGAACCTGTTAGAATTGTCTCATTATCTGCCCCCTCAAATCCGGATGCAGTATACGTAAACGCTGGATCTGCTGCACCTATGAGTTTCGACTGACCTGGATCAGCTGTGATGGTTAGTGTTTTAGGAACGACAACAACGGTCACTACTGCAATCGCACTTGAAAAATTACCACTGCCATCGAAGACAGTTAAGTTTACATTATTTGGTCCTTCATCTGTTCTGTCAAACTCTGTTTTACTTAAAGTCCGTGATACAATACTACAGTTATCACTTGATCCGTCATCAATCATACTTGGCAATAGCGTCACTGTTCCAAATGCATCGACATTCAGAATGATGTTTTTAGCTATTGCTGTAGGGGCGGTAATATCTTGAACCTTAACATTAGTTTCTGCATAATCCGAATTGCCTGCTTCATCTGTGGCAGTAACTCTAACAAGATTATCACCAACATTTGAGCAATCAAAAGTTGATTTATCGAGTTCCAATGCAATATTGGCTGGATCAGAGAAGTCGTCTGAAATAGGAGATGCTAGGAAATCAGCAGCAGTTAAGATTGGTGAATCACCATTGACATCCAATTGAAGTACCAACACATTAATTATTACAGGAGTTGGTGCTCTTGTATCAATCGTCAAACTCAAAGGATCTGATTCGCTGCTGTTTCCAGCAATGTCAGAAATCGATGCAGTGACCGAATGTACTCCCGTTAATAAATCAGTACCTGGAGTAAATGACCATTGTCCTGCTCCATTTGCTACTGTAGTACCTAAGGTTCCATCAATAGAACTCTTAATTGTTACAGTACTATTAGCCTCTGCTGTACCTTCTAAAGTCGGCGTAACATCATTGGTAATGTCATCGGTATCACTGATGCCAGAATCACTACCTGCTTGCAAGTCAGGAAGACCTGGCTTCGCAGGAGCTTGGGTATCAATGGTAATTGAAAGCGCATCTGATTCGCCACTCTCATTATCAAATGAATCTATTGCAATTACAGTAATTTGAAAACTACCATCCGCTATTGTTCCAGAGGTAAAAGACCAATTTCCAGATCCATTTGCAGTAGTGGTACCTAACGAGGCTCCATCACTAAATACTTCCACTGTGTAATTAGCCTGTGCTGTACCCGTGAAAGTTGGAGTATTGTCCGAAGTAATATTATCTGTATCGCTTGATCCTGTATCGCTTGAAGAATCTAAATCAGGAACAGATGGAACATCCGGAGGAGTATCATTATCAGTTATAGTTATTGAAGCATTACTAGTTGCGCTTATACTTACAGCAGCATTATTCGTGCTAGTCATGGTGATACTCACCGATTCATCTCCTTCAACAATATTATCAGCAGTGACATCAATTGGTACCGTAACTGTATTCTGATTAGCTGGAAAAACAACGGAAGTACCAATAGAAGCATAATCTGTCCCTTCAGCAGCAGTACCACCTACTGTGAAATCAACAGTTACAGCTGAACTGAATTGTTTGGTAGTCGTAATCGTGAATAATCCATCTGTAGCATCTTCAGCGGCTTGAGTAGTTGCTGCTATGGAAAGTTCAGCTGTATCATCATCTGTGATTGTTACAGTTGCTTCATTCTCAGCACCAGGCGTTCCGTTTGTAAGAGTACCCAAACTGACAACAATATCTCGATCCCCATCTACAATTTCATTAGTAATACTTATCAAATCAATAAATGATGAAGTGCTTCCTGGAACAATTATAAAGCTACTTATAGGAACATCAACAAAGTTGTAATCTGTAGCCAAAACAGCATCACCAGTAAATTCTATTGGAATAGTCACATTTACTCCAGCAATAGCCGAAAGCGTTACTGTTATTCTGGTGGTCTCTGCTGCTTCACTTATGGAAATTGGATCTGCTGCTATAGTCACCGTAGGAGCTGAATCATCCTCCTCAATGGTATAAGTCACTTGTTGAGTACCATCTTCTAGCCCATTAGTCACCGAAGAAATATCAACAATTACCGTTTCATCCCCTTCATAAATGCCATCGTTGACATTATTGATGACTATAGTACCAGTAATTTCACCAATAGGTATCACAATAGAACTTCCAGATCTAGTATAATCTGTAGTATTGGTAGCCGTACCAGAGAATGAAAGGTTTACAGTTACTGCAGAGGTAAAGGTATTGGACAGCGTGGCTGTTACCGTGTTAGCCGTAACCAAATTCTCTGCTCTACTCGTAGGAGACAAGGATAGCGTCACGCTTGGTTCGGCATTTAGGATGTCAATATTCACTGTTCCTAAACTCACATCCGTTCCACCACCGGAGCCTGTATTTCCACCATCATTGGCGGTAAGTGTTAATGTTGCGGCATCATTTCCTGTCACTGATACAGGGCCAGTATAGTTAATATTTGATGCGGTATTCAAATAAGTATCTATTTCAGAAGCAGTTCCTGTAAGTATCAATGTCACTGTTCCTGTTCCCACTACAGTTACACCGCCCGCATCTGAGGCAGCCAAAGTTCCCGTTGAGACACCTAACTCCAGAGTAATATCGTTTGAACCTGCATCCGGGTCATTAAAAGTAGCTGCGGAAAGGTCAACGTTACTAGCCGTATTTTCTACTACACTAATATCTGTAGGAAGGCCAGACACAGTAGGGTCGTCATTAACAGAGCTTATGCCTATCCCAATATTTGCTATTGTACTCGAAGTAGAAGCGTTTGCATCTGTCACAAAGAAGCTTATTGCACGAGAATTATCAGTATCACCTTGTCCAGGATCATCTGTTGAATTACTAAATACAACTGTTCTCAAAGCCGCTTGCATTTGAGCAGCTGTTCCGGTACCAGATAAGGAAAGAACCCCAGTGCTGGTATTATAACTTGATGAATAAGGTGATGGAGTGGTAATTCCTAATATATCTCCGGTGACAAAATCAGCAACACTTATAGTTGCTGAGGTAATATTATCATCCTCTGGATCAATGACCAAAATTGCCGAATTTATGACAGTTGGGCTAGCACCTTCTGTCCAATCAGCTATTGAAACACCATTTTGGTCAACCACAGGAGCATCATTTACCCCAGTAATATTGAAAGTAACTGACGCGGTATTAGAGTCAGCTGTTCCGTCGTTGGAAACAAATCCAATAGTCGCTACTCCAGTACCAAATAAATTTGGTGTAGGTGTAAAAGTGGCAGCATCCAATGCCGTATTTAAAGCGACTAGAGTACCAGCTGCTGTGAAGCTTGCTGCCCCATTTCCTGATCCTCCAAATGTGATCCCTGCAGTACCGAGAGTTACTGTTCCTCCAGTGATGGTAAACGTAATTGTCTGATCATCTCCATCGACATCGGCCACTTGAATATCATTATCCAATGCCACATTGGTATCATCTTCTGTTACCACTGGTGCTGTAGGAGCTGTTGCCACCGGGGCAGTGAATACTCTCTTCAACACTGTGTCTTCTGCAGGATCACCTTCATTACTCGATGCATCTGTAAGTGTAACAGACAAGGTGATGGTCCCCAATCCTAAACCACTTAAATCAATCCCTGTAATCTGATCTGTAGCCGTGAGAATCGTACCAGTACCCGTAACGTTTGTTCCGCCTCCAGCACTTGAAAAAGTATAGTCGTAAGTGGCTCCTATTTCAGCACCGGCAAAGGTAAAGCTTACCGCATCGTCATTGTCAGGTGAAATAGGATCTTGATCAATAGAAACACTGTAGCCGCTTGGAGCTACATCATCTGCACAGAATTCGAAGTTATCGATATTGATATATTGGAAGGAACCTCCTAATGTAATTTCGATTTGATCTACAGCTTTAGCTGAATTATCCGTTCCTCCCTCTGTCCTTAAATCAAAAATATAATAGCCACTGTTGGCTGTAAAATCGGTCGGGAAGCCTGAAGCTTTTGAAATGGTATAAACCGTGTTGATACCACTTTTCCCAACTACAGTAATATTTCCATCACTCGTAGGTGCACTGCCATCTACAGTAGAGGAAAGAAACACTGCAAATTTCTTTAAGTTGATATCAGAGGTAGTTGAAGAAATAGTGTAGGTACCTACTCCGGTATTGATCAACACATAACTAGATCCATTGATCCCTGTGAAAGGTGTTTCCGTATGAACCTCCATGTTTGCAGAGGTAATGGAGAAACCATAGCCTCCATGAGAAAAAGTAGTACTTCCGTCCGTCTCATCCTCAAATCCCTCCACTAAGCAGGGGCTTACATTATGGACTTGGCCTGATGTAAAGGCAGCTGTGCCTGTGACATCATTTTCATTGGCGATGTCTGTACCTGCTTTAAGATCAAGCCGAAGAGTTCCCTCGCCAGAAATTCCAGTAATCGGTACAGTATAAGTTGCATTACTTCCCGTAACCGTGCCAATCGTTCCATTGGCAGTCCCTGTTTTGGTTAGCGTAAAATCGCCAGCACTAACGTTTTTGGCTATTTTAGAAAAACTTACTTGGTATTGAACTGAGGTAGCAGTACTTATTGGAGTTCCTATCAAATTGATAGCTGTCACTTCAGCCGGATCAGCATCACCTACAACGAATGGTACTCCATATTGAATTTCGTCAAGTATTAGAAACAGATCTGCACCTTCTATTAATACATAATCCACATCATAAAAATCTGGATCACTAGCATACGACTTTATCCCCGTTGAGGAACTGTTAAAAATTAATTGTTTAGCTGGACTTAATGATCCACCACTAAATGCTTTGATTGTTCCTTCAGTCGATGTACCTGGAGGATTTGTTGCTGTGGGACCTCTGTCATTTACCCAAAGACTGATAAATTGAAAAGATGCGTTGTCTGCCCTGGATATTTTCCAACCAATAATGCCGCCAAGACTTTGATTAGCATCGTCTAACCCTGGGCTATTATCTTTTCCTTCATTTATATCTATACCCATACAATTTGTACAAGAAGCCGAAGGGCCGAGGATTGCTTCAAATTCTAATTCCCCTTCCACATGCGGAGAAGAAAGACCAACATTGGCCGTATATGTATTAAAATTAACGGTAGTTTGAGCTATTGTAGTGAAAGCGCTAAATGCCAACAATACAATTAGAAAAATAGATTTGGTAACAGTACGTATCATTGGGATAATTTATAAATCAAAAATAGCTGACTCCATTAGAAGTCAGCTTTATAATCATTAATTCCGGGAAGGATAAATTCCAAACAAGGCTATAACATAATTCATAGCTATGCTTGGCTGCATGTTATCGTGTGGCAGACCACCTCCTGCTGCTCCTATGCTTGCACCCATAGCTGCATTCGCTGCGCTATCAATAAAACCGTTGCTAGGTAAAGGATCGGATCCCCTTTCTCTGGTAACGGTGTTTTTCGCAATAGAATTAGCAGCTGGGTCATTTGATGTACCATCAGTATTATTACCTAAGAGTCCATGCGTGTGAGATGGCAGTTGATTTTGCAACAGCGTTTCTGTTTGCCCTCCTAGTGTTGCTCCTTGTCTTCTATCAGAAAGACCTGGACCAATACCCATACCAATAGCACATCGGCCTCTAAGGTCAGGCAAACCAAATGTGGTTCTACCATCCCCACCATAGATTGTTCCGAGAAGAGAGAAAAGCGCATCATTTTGAGAAATCGCCAACAACTGTCCGTTACAAAAAGCCCAGCCCCTTGGTGCAAAGGTTCCCCCAAAAAGTTCTATTTGTCCAACAAAAGGATTCATAATATCTGCTTTTAGTGAAAAGTGATTTAATTTCTAGAAGGAAAAACCCCTACTGTTGCAATGACATAGTTCATTACTAGGGAAGGCTGCATATTATTATGCGCTAAATTTCCTCCAGCAACTGCTATACTTGAAGCATGCATTGGCGCATTAGCTGCACTTGCAATAAATCCATTTGCAGGAATAGGATCTGACCCTCTTTCTAGTGTTACGGTGTTTTTAGAAAGTGCTTTACCAGCCGGATCATTAGATGTTCCATTAGTACTATTGCCAAGAAGTCCGTGGGTGTGAGAAGGCATTTCACTTTGTGTCAGTGTCACTGTTTCCTGCCCTAGAGTATCTCCCTGTCGTCTATCAGTAAGACCTGGCCCATTACCCATTCCAATTGCACATCGACCTCTAAGGTCGGGTAATGCAAAAGTGGTTCTTCCATCCCCTCCATAAGTAGTGCCCAGAAGAGAAAATAGAGCTGTATTTTGAGCGATTGGTAAAAGTTGGCCTGAGCAAAATGCCCAACCTCGTGGTGCAAAGTTAAAACCAACAAGCGTAATTTGTCCTAGAAATGGATCCATTGTATTAAAAGTTTAAGTGAAAAATTATTTATAATAATCTAATTTTATTGCTTTTATTTTATTTATAAATCAGTTCGGGCTTTCCGCCAAAAATTGCAATTCTCACCATCTTATAGTGAAGGAATTCCGGTGCAATCACATCAGCGATTAACCCCATTTGGTAAAACTATAAAAACATTAATTCAATATCCATACGTATTAATACGTATATGAGGAATCCAAGTAATTCCTTAGATCAATTGAAAACCTGAAAATCTCCCCTCTCGTACGGAAACCACAGATTGTTTTTCCGCATTAGGATTAGCAATTGTCAACAAAACCTGATGCTTGTCATTGTTCTTCATTACAATCAATTGGCTTTGCTCCTTTTGTGAATCAGATCCAAAAAACTGGTCAATATAACGGCTAGCTGAAGCCAGGTCTTTTAGCGAAAAGAATTGAAAATATGGATTAGGATTATCTGCTAGACAATAGACCTCATCACAGCCTAGGTCATTCTTAAGATCAAAAGCGACTTGATTCATCTTCTCTATGGTTCCAGAAATACTCTGACCTTTCTCTCCAAATCCGATTCCCATTACTCCAATTTTTCTAGTTGAACTAGAGAAAATCAAATGACTGGAAATTGATTCTGGCATTTCGTGGGAAGAAAAATTCGAGTTAACAAAAGGCAAGCTACTTATAGGAGTATTACCTGAATCAGAATTACCTAGTTTCTGAACCCAGTCACCACCAAAAAGCATCGCATTAATACCGATTTTATTCAGCCGAACTATACTTTTGTTTGAAATATCTGAAGGAGTCAAAGTAGTCAATACCAATCTATTGATAGCACGAGTGCTACCTAATAAATACCCCGTTTTTGCACTTTCTAATGAGTTCCCCCCTACTTGCAAAATCTGCTCATAAGCTAGATTATTATGAGAAAATGCCGATGCAAAACCAATCCCTGGAAGGGAAACAGCTCCTAGCGAAATAGACATTTTCTTTAAAAATTCTCTTCTATCAAAACTCATATTTGAAAAATAAATATTAAAACGATATTAGAAACTACAGGAATTATTTCAGAAACTCTAATCACAAGTACATAACGACCCAATTAGTAGAACGGGCAATACAAGACTCAAATCTTAAATAAAAACCTAGTCAATCCTAAAGCATTTGCTCGTAAGGCCTTATGCCCAGTGCCGCCAATTTGGAACCCGTAATTATAGTCCCATCTATTTGGAAAATATTTATTCTCAAGTATTTGAAATCTGCGCACAAAACAAATACTCCGTACGTCGCGTCAGCATACACTATGGTGCCTGGCGAGAAAATCCCTACTACATTCACTTCTGCAGGACTAACTTCTAGTATCCGAATTTGACTTCCTCGGAAAGTCGTGATAGCTCCGCTATAATTAGGGTTGGCAGCATTTACCAAAAACTCTACTTCATCGGCACTTTGACTTTTCCAATCAATCGTCAAATCCTCTTCTTTTGGTCTAGGTAAAGGAGACTCATTAGGAGTAAGAACCTCCCCCTCTGAAAGAGGAAGTTTATCCAAAGCTTTTAGAAGTTCCGTTCCTGCCAAAACAGATAATCTGGATGCTAATAAGCCATATGGTTCTCCAGGAAATATCGGAGCTACAGATTCTAAAATTAATACTCCAGCATCCCAATTTTCATCAATTTTATGAAAGGAAATAACAGCAGATTTTTCTCCTTGTTTTAACGTCCAAAAAAGCGGTGCAGCTCCGGCATATTTCGGCAATTTTCCATAATGGACATTTAGAACGCCCCATTCCAGACTTGCGAATATGGCTTTTGGAATTTTATATGAAAAACCAAAACTCACACCTCTGTCAGCTTTTAAATTAGTAAGCCATTCCCCAATCTCCTCCAAGTCTTTTCCATCCCATCTAAAAATATCAAGTCCGAAGTTGTTACAAACTTCATTTAGCATTTCCTGATTTTGAAAATCCTTTTGGGGAATCACAACACCGATTATTTGCTTGTTTAGGGCCAATTGCTGAATGGAAGGAATGCTCCATATACTCTGCGTAAAAATTACGATTCGCATGAATTAAAGGTTCTTTGTGGTTTCAATTTGAAAGTAGTCGTATAATTCCAACATTCAAAATCAGTGAAGGATGCCACTCCACTGGCTTTTGTCAGCTTCACAGTTACTCTCCTATTCGATAGTAGTAATAAGAAGAAGTTATGAATCAAAGTACATCAAGGCTACACAGAAACTAAAACAGATACAATCAGGGAGTTAACTTCAAATAATAAATACTCATTACCGGTTTACAGTTGAACCAAAACGAATTCAGATAGTATGACAGGCCATCGATACTAGCCGATTGCGAAAATTTCCTTAAAATTGTCACCCAGACAAACACTCGTCTCGTTTCCCCAACTCATGGCTTACCTAGCAGATCAGCATTATAAAAACAGTGACTTTACTGTAGAAGAATTTCAATTAATTGAATACGAGAATTGCAGCTTTGAACAGTGTAAGTTCTCTGATCTAAACCTTAGGGGTGCCAGTTTTGAGAACTGTACTTTCAAAAGATGTGACCTTAGCAATCTCAAAGTGACTGGAGTTCCCTTTCGACAAGTGAGTTTCGAGGATTGTAAAATGCTAGGAATTCATTTTCACGCATCAAATCCCTTTCTTCTGGAATTCAGCTTCACTAGTTGTCAAATGGATTACTGCAGTTTTTACAGTCTCAAGATAAAAAAGACAAAGTTCATAGCCAGCAAACTGACTGAAGTAGATTTTACCCAAACAGATTTATCAGGGGCAGATTTTCAGAATTCTGATCTTAGCGGAGCTACATTTGACAGGACAGAACTACTCAGTACTGATTTCAGAAATGCATCTAATTATACAATTGACCCGGAGCTTAACAGAATCAAAGGAGCCAAGTTTGATTTAGATGGATTGCCTGGATTATTAGCCAAATACAAGATCAAAATCAGCTAAATAATTTCCAAATCAGAAAAGATTCTACGCGCTACTAATTGCCTGTGAATATGGATTAGTACAGGTCCCTATTTCTTAAAACTGTACAGAAAAGGCGCTTTGTGTGAGCCTCCTAAAAAGAGTTTCTCATGTCTTTCCAAAATATTAAGACTAAGCATTTTGCGCTGAAAATTAGCTCTATTTTGAGTTTCCCCGAGTATCCCCTCATATACTTGCTGCAGCTCCTTCATGGTGAATCGCTCAGGAAGTAGATTGAAGCTCAGTAGCTTTTGATCCAAATTTGAACGTAGGTGTTCAAGTGCTTTTTCCACTATTTCAGCATGATCCATCATCAATTTTGGCAGCTGATCAAAATCGTACCATTCAATAGAATCAGATAATTCATCCGGTTTTGGCACTACATTTTCATAATTGATCAAAGCATAATAGGCAACTGTGATGAATCGCCCGAAGAGCCAATGATCTTCATAGATATGTCCTTGCTCCGCCAGCATTTTGCGCATCACAGCCGGACTAAATCGATCCATGGATCCGAATGTATGAAATTGCTCTAAGTAGATTTCATCCAAACCAGTACGTTCCGAGAGGCCACGCTTCACCGCATCATCTAGAGGTTCATTTACTTTCACAAAGCCACCGGGCAATGCGTAAGTCTTCATATTATAATATTCCAAAACCAAAATTTTGAGCTTTTCTCCAGAAAAACCAAAAATAACCGAGTCGTATGAAATATTTGGAAGATATTCTGCTTGTGGTAAGGGCATGGACAAAACTAGGAAATACTGGTATAAGTTATAGGAATTTTAAAAATAAGCATTTACTATTGTTTCACAAAGAAACATTAATTCACCCCCATGAAACCTACCTCAAAACTAGTCGGAATTTTTTCGATGGTTCTTCTTATTGGAATCTCAACTTCCTTGATAGCCCAAAACAAAAACTCCTTTGAAGTGCAAGCTAAAGTCAAAAACGGAATGATTGCAGGATCATACGACACCAAAACAGGGATACAAAAGTATTTCGGAATTCCATTTGCGAAGCCACCTGTAGGTGAGCTTCGTTGGAAAGCACCACAGCCTTTGGACAATTGGACTGGGGTAAAAGAAACCAATAAATTCGGGCCTAGAGCCGTTCAAGCCCCTGTTTTTGGAGATATGGATTTCAAGTCTGATGGAATCAGTGAAGATTGTCTATACCTCAACGTATGGACTCCTGCTGATCGGAATACCAAAGACTTGCCTGTATTAGTCTATTTCTACGGAGGTGGATTTGTGGCAGGTGACGGATCAGAACCACGCTACAATGGTGAGGCTATGGCTCAAAAAGGAATTGTAGTAGTCACGGTCAATTATAGACTGAACATTTTTGGCTTCCTAGCTCACCCTGGCTTAAGTGCTGAAGCTCCATACAAAGCATCCGGAAATTATGGGTTGATGGATCAGTTGGCATCCCTACAATGGGTGAAAGAAAATATTTCGGCTTTCGGAGGAGATCCTAAGAAAGTTACTATTGCGGGGGAATCTGCAGGTTCGATCTCCGTTAGTTATCAAATGGCATCTCCCCTTGCCAAGGATCTAATCGCCGGAGCTATAGGTGAAAGTGGAGCAGGCATAAACCCAACTATGGCTCCAACTCCCCTAGCTGAAGCAGAAAAGATGGGAGCTGACTTCGCAGCACAAGCTGGATTTAACAGCATTAAGGAACTGCGAGCACTTTCCACCAAAGATATTTATGACGTCTACAATGAGTCCAAGCGTTTTGGATTTCCTGTAGTAATGGATGGCTATTTCCTTCCAAAAACACTTCCTGAGATTTTCGAAGCTAAAGAACAGGCAATGGTACCACTCCTGGCTGGATGGAATTCGGCAGAGATCCCAGGTTCGGCATTTATGCAAGGCCAATCTTATACTCCTGATGCCTTCATCGCAAAAGTAAAAGAAACCTATCCTAAAGATTATGAGGAAGTATTAAGCCTTCATCCTCATGCTGATGCAAAGGAAGTGGAGAGATCAGCAACTCACTTGGCGGCAGATAGATTCATCGCATATTCTACTTGGAAGTGGTTGGATTTACATGCTAAAAACTCTGATCAGCCAGTTTACAGGTATCTATACAGCAAGCTTCGTCCGCCATTAAAAGACGCAAATCTGACTCCTGGGCTAGCTGGAGGCACTATAAAAGGAGGACCTAAAGGACCAGAGGCAATTGGTGCTCCACATGCTTGTGAAATTGAATATGCTATGGGTAATCTTCCGCTAGTAGATGTCTTTGCATGGACTGCTGAAGACTATACTGTATCTAAAACCTTCATGAATTACTTTGCCAATTTCATCAAAACTGGTAATCCTAATGGAGATGGGCAGGCAGAATGGAACGCAATGAAAGGTACCGACACTACTCCGCCAGTAATGGTGATCGATACAGAAAGCAAACTTGTCAAGGCCAACGATGATGCCCGCTACCACTTTCACGATAAGTCATACGGAAACAAAAAATAAATCAATCAACCAACCAAATAAAACTAAAAGAGAGGCTCATGGCCTCTCTTTTTTTATAGTGCTTATTAGTTCTAATGTCTCAATACTAATATCTTACGACCAACACCTCCTTAAGGTATCCACTTATTTGCTCCGAAGTTAGGCTTACGCTTCTCTAAGAAGGCGTTTCTACCCTCTATCGCCTCATCAGTGCCATAGGCCAAGCGAGTGGCTTCACCAGCAAAAACCTGCTGACCTACCATGCCATCATCAGTTAGATTCATCGCAAACTTCAACATTTTGATGGAAGTTGGGGACTTGGCCAAGATCTCCTGAGCCCACTCATAGGCGGTAGATTCAAGTTCAGCATGAGGAATCACAGCATTCACCATTCCCATTTCGTAGGCTTCCTGAGCTGAATAGTTTCTTCCCAAGAAGAAGATCTCACGCGCTTTCTTTTGCCCAACCATTTTCGCTAGATACGCCGAACCATAACCTCCGTCAAAGCTGGTCACATCAGCATCAGTCTGCTTGAAGATCGCATGCTCCTTACTTGCCAATGTCAAATCACAAACTACGTGAAGGGAATGCCCTCCTCCAACTGCCCAACCTGGAACAACGGCAATCACCACCTTTGGCATAAAGCGGATCAAGCGCTGCACTTCCAAAATATTCAACCGGTGATAACCATCTTCTCCTACGTAGCCTTGCTTGCCCCGTGCTTTCTGATCTCCTCCTGAGCAAAATGCCCAGCCACCGTCTTTTGCAGAAGGTCCTTCCCCACTCAATAGAACCACTCCAATAGAGGTATCTTCCTGAGCATCGTAAAAAGCGTCATATAATTCCGCTGTAGTTTTGGGGCGGAAGGCATTTCTTATTTCTGGGCGATTGAAAGCGATTCTTGCTACGCCGTCGCATTTTTTATAGGTGATATCCTCGTATTCTTTTGCTGTGATCCAGTTCATAACTTCCGATTTGGTTAAAAATCTAATTCTTTTGCAAGATAACAGGCTTCCCTGAATTTTGAAGTCAGGATTATTACCTTCGGGAAAGCCATTATCCAGCATAGCGTAAATGTTTCAACTCACTTTCGGCAAACACATATTTCAGGCAAAAGAAGACTTTGAGCTTGCAAGCGATGATTTCCCTGACTTTGCAAAAGTTGCTATGCAATTCTGCAAGGAATGGCTTTCAGGTAAGGACACCTATGTGCAACAAACATCTGGCTCTACCGGAACTCCAAAAAAAATCGAGATTTCAAGATTTCAGATGATCGCCAGTGCAACCTCTACTCAAGCCTTTTTCAAAACCAACGAAAACACCAATCTCCTTTGTTGCCTTGATCCAAACTATATCGCCGGTAAAATGATGCTTGTGCGAGCAATGGTTTGGAATAGTAAGATTCAATTGACAAAACCTAAGTCAAACCCTCTGTTGGAACTCAATGATATTCCTGACTTTGTAGCTATGGTGCCGCTACAAGTAGAAGCTTGTTTACAGGATAAATCGTCTGCAGAGAAACTACAAAAAATTAAACAGCTGATCATAGGTGGAGCTCCTATTAGTTCTGGATTGAAAAATCAGCTAATAGCACAGGGAATTCAGGCATACCAAACCTACGGCATGACAGAGACTGTTTCCCATATCGCCTTGGCTAAAATCCAACCTGGAGAATTAAGTTACAAGATGCTCCCTAGGGTTGAATTCGGAATGGATGCACGAAAAGCACTTTGGGTGAAATCAGCTGCAAGTAATAATGAAGTGGTGCAAACAAATGATTTGGTTGAATTCATAGAAAACGATTCCTTTCGCTGGCTAGGGCGAGCAGACTTTGTAATTAATTCCGGAGGAATCAAGCTTCACCCAGAACTATTGGAAGCAAAAGCTGAGCGTATCATTGATAGTTATTTCCCAAACTCCCCATTTTTCTTTTTTGGGATGAAAGATGAGAAACTAGGTGAGAAATTATGCTTGGCTATCGAGTCAACTGACAACAGCATTGAAAAACCCTCAAAGCTCCAAAAGGCACTAACAGAAGTCATGAATAAATTTGAAGCTCCAAAAAACACTTTTATAGTTCCCTCGTTTTCTAGAACAAGCACAGGAAAAATAAATAGACCAAAAACAATACAACTATTATGAAGCTGGCACTTTTAAGCCTCCTTTTTATACTTTCTATTTCACCAACTCAAAGTGATTTGGGCTCAATTGAACTAGTCATTTCAGAAACTTCTTCTGATGATGGAGTGATTCAACTTCTTATTTTTGATCAAAAAAGCGGTTGGCCAGAATCACTCGATGAGGCTTGGAAGATAGTAACTATACCCATCAAAAATGGTGTAGCTAAGAAAACTATCAGAGATGTTCCTGCTGGAAATTATGCTGTCATAGTTTTTCATGATCATGATAAAAATGGGCAAATCAGGAAAAATAAAGTAGGATACCCGCTGGATAATTTTGGGTTTTCTAATAATCCGAGCCTACTCTTTGGAATCCCATCTTTTGACAAATGCAGCAAAAAAGTCATAGCAGGCGAACTCACACTTTTTGAAATTGACTTGCGCTAAGAAATTTTGAGGTAAAAGACCTACTTTTGCAGCAATGAAATCGAGCATGCCTGTGGCAGACAGGCATACCCCAAGAATCATTCAGTGGGTTGATAGATGAAATCGAGCCTGCCTATGGCAGACAGGCAGGCCCCAATCGACACACAGAGGGGCATTATTACTAGTGCGAGATTCCATGTGGCCATTGAAAACAAAATATAAACACATGAAAAAGAGTAACGACCACACAAACGGAATCGTAATTGAATTCGACTCAGGAATTATCCCACCTCCTTATAGCCATGTTTATAGGCTAGCACTTGACTGGAGTGGTTCTGAGCTGATTGCAGAATTGGAACTACATTATACAGATAGAGAGGAGTTGACTGTTGATGAAATCCTCGATGAGGGATTCACTGCAAAGGATGATTTCAGCTTTAAAGGAACACTTGACTACGTTTGGAAAAAGGTAGTTTCCATAGAATTTGAAAAAACAAAATGGAGCGGTAGACAATTAGATGAGGGCGGACTTACGCTTTCAGTTTTAGAAGACGGAAAAACCGGTGCAGCCAAAGCCCCTACAGATCAGGAAGGTTGGCAAATGCTGGCTCAGGACGTGATTCAAGCGATCTATGAGACTTCGAAGAAAGAGTCACCTCTTACTGTGAATTACCGTCAGGTAACTAATGAGGAAAGCATAGATTGCTCTATTACCATGAATTTCTCGAATCGGGAAGCTGTCTTAGTTTCGAAAAACAATTCGAGAATTATCAATTGGGAATATGCTGTTCAGCTTATGAAATTGGTGTTTTCTCCAGATTACAATTATGATATTGCTAAAGAAACAGTAGGCAACCAACGCGGATCTTATATAGAATGCGGAGACGGCTACTGGCATGAGCTCGGCAAGGGAGTGGTTAATATTGACACCTCTTTTGACGCAGTTGGAAAGATAAAAGATGGGTTTGAAAACCTGATCGAAGAATAAAAAAAACCTTTGCATTGCAAATAAGAACCTGATTCGCTTAACTTTAACTAGCTAGAATCAGGTTTTTTTATGGAAAAGAATAAAATTTTTCTCAGTCACAGGCATTCAGACACTCAAAGTGATTGTCATCGCATTAGAGAAACACTAGAAGAGGAATTCGGAGAAGATGCTGTTTTCCTGGATATAGAAAACCTTGAACCTGGTATTCGATTCGCAGATGCGATAGACAAAGCGCTTAAGGCAAGCAAAGTCGTATTGGTAGCCATAGGTCCAGATTGGTTTGGTGACCCAAATGAAGACGGAATTACTAGGCTTTTTCAGGAAAAAGACTGGGTAAGAAGAGAAGTTAGCGCTGCTTTGGCAAAGGCAGATACCCGGGTGATTCCCTTGTTGCTTAAGGGCGCCACCAGGCCCACGGCCGATCAATTACCTGATGAACTAAAAGAACTTGCAGGCCTTCAAACTTTCGAGATATCAATCACGCGGTGGAAGTATGATTTGGGCGTATTGGTGGAAGCGCTTGCCAAAGTGATTCCAAGAAAAAAGAAACCCGTCAACCCTAATCCCTACAGACCTATTCCAGCTCTCAAACCTAAAAGCTGGTGGGCCAAAAACTACATTTGGGTCCTCATTGTATTGATAGTATTAATCATTATCGGCTTGATTCCAGATGAGGAAACCTACTATGATGACACATTAGATGATGGTGGTGGACAGGTGGAGAATGAGCTCAGCCAAGCCGACATCAATCAACTTAGAGAAGAGAATCCAACTGGAAACGAGATTTACGAAAGTCTGCAACTAGAGGATGAAAATACAGCAAATACACCGGCAGAAGCTGTTTTTGATTATTCAGGCAAATGGTGGGTATGGCAAGATGGGGTAAGAATGGGCTATATTCTAATCAAACAGAATGGTTATTTTTTCACCTTTGACTATTACTATTTTGATCAGAAAACAGGTGAGGGCACGGGAGAATTCGATGGTACCTATCTTTATACAACCCAATTTAGGATGTATGGAGACTCAAATAATTACGGGTTTTCATTTGGATCTAATGACGGAGGTATAAGTTGGTTTGGCCAGACATTCAATAACGGTTCGCCAGCAAATGCAGAGTTGAGAAAAAATTAACCCTTCAAAGTCCTTAGGTCTGCCCGAATATCAGAGATCATTTCCCCAAGATCTTCCATGGTTAAGGGCTTTTTCTTATCGCCGGGATTTGGGAAATCTGTGCTGATAAAAGCTTTTGCTTCCCAAACTTCCACTACCTCCTCACCTTTTACCTCGTAAGGCTTGTATTGCTCATTATCAGAAACTAGAAAAAGCTTACCGTTATCGCTCAGGTAGTTGAATACTCTTTTATATACCACACCTTCAGAGTCAGTCACGAGTACATAGGTTTTGCCACTTTTGATATCTTTCAATTGATCCACATAGGCACCGATGACAATGGTACCTGATGCTAGAGGGAGCATGGAATCACCAGCCAACTCGAAGGCACGGTAGGTAGCCTGCTTGGATAGTGTAGGTATCTGGAACTGAGGAAGGCTCTCCATGTATTCCGTATCTGCATAGCCATTCAGGTAACCAGCTGAGGCTTTCTGTCCTACCAGTGTGATATTCTCCTTATCATCTTGATCACAGGCAATGGTAAGAATATTGATACCTCTTTTCTGGATTGCTTTTCTTCCTTGATTTTCTATATCATGATTCAGAAGCTCTTCCATCCCTACCTCAAAAACATCAGATAGCTTACCGAGTGTTAAGAGTTTTGGTTCAGATCTACCATCTTCATAAGCAGAAATCATAGTGCGCTGTACATCCAGTTGATCGGCGAGATCATTTTGGGTGATTCCTTTTTGCTTACGCAAAAACCGAAGATTAGAAGCAAGGTATTTCATGCAGAGTAGAGGTAAAAGTTATGATCTTCGGGAGTAGCAGGGATGGGGAAAAATGGGTTCATGTTTAAAGCGGCACTCCTTCTTCTTTCCATTCTCTGTTTGATTTCGTCAATGATTTCTCCCACAGGCTTTGGACCATTTACGAGTAGGTAACCGTATAGAGGCTTTGCCTCGTCTTCGATGAAAAATTTAACCTGGCAATTACCTGATGCCAAAGTCTTTGTAGTGATGCTGATCTTTTCTTGGTTTTCCATAACTGATTCTTTTAACATCAGCTAAGATATAAATGTTGTTTTTATAAACATACCGATGTTCTAAAAATTAACATTATTTCATGACGCTTATTGTCAAAGTATGTCATTTGGACTTCTGAAATGCCTTTTGAGGGAATTAAGCAGGATGATTATTCGCAGAAGACGGGAGACGAGAGACGGGAGACAGGAGACAGGAGACGGGAGACCGAAGTGGCCTAAATGCTAGTATTTACCAAAGCCTGCAATGCTTTAGTCGCTTTACTGGCAGAAAAGCGGATAGACAAGGCATTCTGATTATCCGCAGCCGAACTATGACGGAAGACGGGAGACCGGAGACCGGAGATGGGAGACCGAAGTGGCCTAAATGCTAGTATTTACCAAAGCCTGTAATGGTTTAGTCGCTTTACTGGCAGAAAAGCGGATAGACAAGGCATTCTGATTATCCGCAGCCGAACTATGACGGAAGACGGGAGACGGAAGACCGAAGTGGCCTAAAACCTAGAATTAAACTTATTCTAAGCTGCATTTAGATCTTTACTGGCAAAAAAGCCAATACACAAATGGCCTATTTGCTACTCAGTACAGCATATTACCGCTTAGCCAATTATTACTCTTTATCATGCCTTAAACTTCCTTCCTTTGATGTAAGGTTGACCTCGACCCTACCACCAAAATATTCTCCCTATAAATGAGAGAAACGCTTTTTACGGAAGCTCCCAACTAGCCTATACAATGAAATACTGCCTCTACCTATTCTTTACGCTATTATCGATTTCTCAATTATCTGCCCAGAACTATTCTATTAAAGGAAAAGTAAAGCAAGCAGGTACGGAGATTACCATTCCGAACGCAACTATTTTGATTCAAAATCTACCCGACTCTGTGCAGGTGGAGGGCATGATATCAGATTTGGATGGTGAATTTGAAATTCAAAACATCAAATCCGGAGAGTATCTTCTCAAGATTCAATATCTGGGTTACCAAAATTTTTACAAAAATATACATGTCACTCAGGATTTAGATTTGGGTGTTTTAGGTATTAAGGAGCAAGCTACAGATCTGGACGAGGTAACTATCAGTGCAGCTAGGGCACAGGGGGAACAAAAAGGTGACACTACCCTATATAATGCTGATGCTTTCCAAACCATGAGAGATGCCAGTGCACAGACTTTAATACAAAAACTTCCAGGAGTAATATCCCAAGACGGAACACTACAAGCTCAAGGTGAGGCGATCACACAGATCTTAGTAGATGGCAAACCTTTCTTTGGAGGTGATATCAATACAGCTTTGCAAAATCTCCCAGCGGAGGTAATACAAGGAATAGAAATCTTTGATCAAAAAAGTGATAAAGCAATACTAAGCGGATTTGATGATGGTGTGCGAATGAAGACTATTAACATTATCACCAAGCCAAATAGAAGAAAAGGTCAATTTGGAAAAACCACTGCAGGATATGGAACGGATGATCACTACTTGGCTGGAGCTAGTATCAACTCCTTCAATGAGGATCAACGAATAACTTTTACGGGGTTGAGTAATAATATCAATGTGCTGGATTATTCCAGTGATCCAAATGCTCAAAGCAACAACCGCCCCCAAAACGGCCTTATAACCACGAATATCCTTGGTGTGAATTATTCAGATAATTGGGGAGAGAAAATAAAAATCAGTGGTAGTTACCTCTATAATAATCGCAAAAACACGAGCCAATCCAGCCTGATCAGAGAGTATGTAACTGGATCTTCCTCAGATCAATTCTACACGGAGGAAAGTAGAGAAACACGCACCAGTCAAGATCATAGATTTGATATGAGGCTGGAATACAACATCGATAAAAACAACCGGATTTTATATAGACCTAGATTCTCTGCATCCCGCGAAAACGAAAATTCAGGATTCTTTGGACAAAGCGTAAATGATATAGGTCCATTGAACCAAACAGAAAACATCCGGACTTCCAACAATAAAGATTTTGACATGTTCCATAGGCTTTTCTATAGTCACAAATTTGGAAAAGAAGGAAGAAGTCTAACCCTGAGAGCCAATACAGGCCTCCACGGAGACAATGATGCGGCCTTCCGAAGTGCTACTAACATTTATTACCAACCCGACGAGCGTAGGGAATTGATCAACCAGGAGATCACCCGTGATAGATCAGGCACAGATTGGGAAACAGGCATTTCCTACACAGAGCCACTTGGAAAAAATGGGCAGATGGAGTTGGAATACCAAATAGGAAATCGCATCAATGATTCAGATCAGTTGACCTTCAACATTCTAAACGAGGAACTGACAAACCCGGATCTGGCACTAGATACAGCGTTGAGTAATTCCTTTTCGAGCAAATATCTTCGTCAGGAATTGGAGCTAGGCTACCAATATACACTAGAGAAATTGAAGTTTCAGGCAGAGGTACAATACCAAGACGCTAAACTTAGAAACGAACAGTTTTTCCCAGCTACGGAATCATTGGAAAGAACGTTCAAAAGCTTCCTTCCAACAGTTAGATTTGATTATACCATTTCAGAGAATACCAATTTTGAACTGGATTATGATACCGATGTAGACGCCCCTTCCGTGGGTCAGCTTCAAAATGCGATAGACAACTCAAATCCGCTGCAGTTGAGAACAGGTAATCCTAACCTTGATCAATCCTATTCGAATAGAATGAGACTTCGATTCCGCAGCAATAACCCTGAGAATGATAGATCATGGTTTGTTTTTGCTCAATACAACTTGGTTAATAACGCCGTTTCAAACAGTACATTCACTGCACAGGAAGCGACCGAACTTCCGGGAGAAATTATTTTGTAAAAAGGCTCCCAGCTATTCAAACCTGTGAATTTGGATGGATCCAAGGACTTCAGGTCATGGGTGAGTTATGGTATTCCATTGAAATTCATCAAATCAAACTTCAATCTCAATGGCGGGTTTAGCAGCACCAAAAGACCAGGACAGGTAAACAATCAATTAAGCTTTAACAACTCATCTAGGATCAGCACTGGGATTTCATTGAGCAGTAATATCTCAGATCAAATAGACTTCAACATCTCTACACGCTTCTCCTACAATGATGTAGAAAACACGTTAAATGCAAACCTGAATAATCAGTACTACAATCAGCGCTCAAGACTAAATTTGAGTTGGATAATATGGGAAGGGTTTATATACAGACTGGACGTAAATCATCAGTTGAACTCAGGACTATCCGCAGGATATGATGCTAATGTAGTATTGATGAATATGAGCATTGGCAAAAAAATATTCAGCAATCAGAGAGGCGAAGTTTCTTTGAATGTCTATGATCTATTGGGACAAAACAGGAGTGTTTACAGAAATGTAACTGATGCCTACATAGAAGATGGCCAAAACAATGTAATGCAGCGCTACTTCATGCTTTCTTTCTCTTACAATATCCGCCACTTCAACAAAGGAACGGATATGGAAGATTATAACGAGATTTATAACTAATCAATGTGGTTATCCGCAATCTTGCCAGTAACCAAAAATTCTTTGCTCATCCGGCTAGAAGACCCCTGCCCGAACTGCAGGCGGGGATGACAGGAGACCGAAGTGGCCTAAAATCTAGAGTTGAGCTTATTTTATATTGCTTTAACCTCCTTACTGGCAGAAAAGCGGATATACCTATTAAATAAAAAAGCGGCTGATGGATGATCCATCAGCCGCTTTTTTTAATCTCAAATATGAATTGGAAAGTGTCCATTCAAGGACAGACAGATTTTCAAATCTTTAATCCAGAAGAGTCGCGCATTCAGCAATACACTCTCGGCATGAGTCTGCACATTCTTGACATGCATCATGATCGTGCTTTTCACATTCGCTAGCACAGTTGTAACAAGCATCCGTGCATTGTTGCATGGAAATATCCCTGTCAAGTAAGCTAATTTTTGATGCAGCAATACAATCCTTGCATGCATCTATGCATCGCTCACAAAAAAGGATACATTGCTCCATACCTTTCATTTGTTTACATGACTCTATACAGGCAAGGCAATCAGCAATACACTTTTCACAAGCTTCTAAACAGTTGTTCTTAATCTTAACTTGGGTTAGTGAATTCATAGGGTAATATTTAAGTTTAATAATAAGCTTTACTCATTTGCCACATTCAAAAACTGAATGACCTAATTATTAAAACCTTAGAGAATTATTTTCAATTTTTAATAGCATGGCAATATCGGTACTTCCAATAAACAAGCCACTGAGTGAACTTACCCTTTTGATCGTCTTTAAAGCACTATTAGACTACTCAAAGTTATCAATTCTACTGAAAATCAGACAAATGCGGGGTGGAATTATCTCAATTTGGGGAATGAAAAAACAATTCAACAAAAGTACATCCTCTACAAGAAACTTTCTAAGTCATTTTTCTATTAGCATGAAAGGAAAACATCGAAGATAGATGCCTGCAATTTCCTATTACCTATAGTAAATAACCAGCTATTTTGAATACTACCAAACCATACTCCCTACTCGATCTTGCCATCATCCGCGAGGACTTTGATGCCAAAGACGCTTATATAAGAAGCTTGCAAATCGCCCAGCATGCCGAGAAACTTGGCTACAGCAGAATGTGGCTTGCCGAGCATCACAACATGGCAAACGTGGGCAGCTCCTCCCCTCAGATACTTATTGGCTACTTGGCAAATGGCACTTCTACGATTCGACTAGGATCGGGAGGAATCATGCTTCCCAACCACAGCCCCCTGATCATCGCTGAGCAATTTGGAACGCTTGCCACCCTTTATCCCAACCGGATAGATTTAGGACTTGGCAGAGCTCCTGGTACGGATCAGACTACGGCTACCGCCTTGAGAAGAGGAAGACATGAGTCAGTACAAGAATTCCCGAGTGATCTCGACGACCTTCGTCGCTATTTCTCTGAAGATAATATGGACTCCAAAGTACGGGCATTCCCTGCCGAGGGATTGGATGTACCTATCTACTTGCTAGGTTCCAGCATGAGCTCTGCAGTACTTGCATCGGAAAAAGGATTGCCATACGCATTTGCCAGCCACTTTGCTCCTGCATACCTGATTAATGCTTCCAGATATTATAGGGAAAACTTCCAGCCCTCAGCCCATTTGGCCAAACCTTACTTTATTTCCTGTGTGAATGTGATCGCGGCAGATACTGATGAGGAAGCACATTACTTTGCTACATCTTTTTATCAAACAGCATTGGGGATCATTCGTGGAAGATCATATCCGATGAAAAAGCCTGTGAAAAGTATGGATAACATCTGGAATGAAGCCGAAGCTGCTGCTATACAAAATATGATGGCTTGTACCTTCATTGGTACGAAAGAGTCATTAAAACCACAATTCGAAAGCTTCTTCAAGCAGGTAGAGGTAGATGAGTTGATGGTATCTACGAATATCTATGATACAGAGAAGAGACTGAAATCGTTGGAAATCACAGCCGAGGTTTTAGGATAAATTCCCTGTTCAGATATGGATTCTTATCATTATCCGTAATGACACCAGTAGACTTGCTTTCTTTGGTTACCTAGCTGTCCCGATAGCTATCAGGAGACCGAAGACGGCAGCCTGACTACTGGCGGGGGTGTCAGAAGAGGACTAAATGCTTGAATTCACCTATTGCTTTTATCTCTTTACTGGCAAGAAAGCCGATATACATATACGTAAAAATGGAGAATTAATGTGTTGACTAGGTGAAGGAATGCCTTTTGGAAAATTTACGTTTAGCTTTTAAAAGTCTATACCTGAAGTCATCATAAAACAAACTAACAAGCAAAACTATCGCTGCTATTAGCAGGGTATTTAACTCCATCTGAAGTTTGGAATAGAAAAAACCACCAGCTAGCCCTCCCCCAAAAAAGAAGGATATAATGAATATCCGCAGTTTGATCGTAGCATGTAACTTCACTCTATGTGGATATACTTTTGGGAAAAACAATTGGGAAATCTCTATCCCCAAATCTGTAAAAAGACCTGTTAGATGAGTAGTTCTCACTATGGCGTTGGAAATCTTGGTCACATAGGAGTTCTGCATACCCATGGCAAAAAGAAGCAAACAGGCAATCAAATCTGCACGCTGTACCTCAACAAAATGAGCATACAACGCAATCGCTATCAAGAGCAGACTTTCTATTATTCCGGGTAACACAAAAACATTGAGTCTTCTGTTTTCTCTGAACTTCTCTATCAAAAGACTGGCGAAAAAGGAGCCTAGGAAAAAGGACAGGATATAGATGAAATAAATTGTTCCTCTCCAAAAATCAAGGTTTGCCACATCATTAATGAAAAGAGCAAAATGCCCAGTGACATTAGTAGTCAATTGCTTAAATGCCAAAAATCCGGTCACATTCACAATCCCCGCTACAAAAGAGAGCACCGAGGCGAGAAGTAGATTATGCTTGAAAGTTCTGCTCTTTCCCTGGTGTCTAAACATTAACTTTTTATTAAACCTGAAATAGGCATTAGAATATCTACGGCTGTCCCAAACCACTTCAAAATCAGACGTTTTACTTCACTATTCCTCCGCTCATTCGTCGGAAAGGGAAGTTAAGGTTCCTACTAAATAAAGCAGATAAAACCAGCTTCTAATTGTTAAGCCCTTAAATAAGACTCAGCTCATTTAGCATAGATGCGAATTTACCGATTTGATAGGCACATCGCACCACCTTCCCTCACTTAAAGCTCATATTTCCTGGACCTGAGTTCATACAAGAAATATTTACCCGTGAATGATCCTTATACAAGCCTTTTGAAGATAAATAGCGTTGAGTTAATCTGACTTACTCTTGAAAAAATCAGTAGATACAGACAACTTAATAATGCCCCGCAATGGGATTTATATTTCCCAAAAAATGAAGATAACATGAGTAAAATTTAAATAAACCGCCTTAAAATGCCTTTTAGAGAGATTATTTCTAGATGGCATTAGGATTGAATTTCCAGAGAAGTAGTATTATTCACTTTCTAACCACATATAAAACAACAAAACTATGAGTTCTTTATTATATTTCATTGCGGTAATTCTATTAATCGGCTGGTTAGTCGGAGTTTTCATTTATAGCGTAACAGGACTGATACACATACTTCTTGTTCTTGCTCTTGTAGCTATCATTTTCAGACTTATAGGTGGTAGGTAGATTTACCCTCAGCGCTTGGCATCCTGATCCATATCAATATCAGGATGCCAAGTTTTGTTTCTATAATACCTTCCCGCTTTTTGTATAAATATTACCTATCTGATTTTTCCTACCAGAGTTTCTCATCTCAAGGTTGAATGAGGAATTTAAAATGAAGAATTTAAAATGAGGAATGAAGAATGAGGAATGAGGAATGAGGAATGATGAATGAAGAATTTAAAATTAAGAATGAGGAATGTTGAATACTGATTCGCCCCTACCTTATGAATTGTTAGGAATAGCATATTTGGGCGAATATTGATTCGCCCCTAACTTATAATTTACCAGCTACAGGGAAATACAAGGTTATAGTCGTTCCTACTCCAACAGCGCTAGTAGCTTTGATATGCCCACTGTGTTTCTGCATGATTTTTTTGCACAAGGCAAGCCCTATACCCGAACCGGTATATTCTGACGAAATATGAAGCTTAGTAAAAATATTGAATATGGATTCCGCATATTCCTGATCAAAGCCAATACCATTATCCTGCACTGTAATCACATGGAAGAGTCCATCCACATGTGGAGTAAAAACTCTTGGAGCACCTGAGGAGAGGATTTCTATTTTTGGTATAAGGTCTGCTTTGGCATACTTAAGGGAATTGGATATCAGGTTGGCAAACAATTGTTTGACCAAAAACTTGATGCCTTTGATTTTGGGTAGCTTTCCTATGGTTATGCTTATTTGAAAATCTGAACTCTCGACCTCATCATCACTGATTACTTTGATGAGTTCTTCTAACCCCAGTACTTCATAGGGATCATTATTGTTCTTTAATCGGGCATATTGCAGTATATCGGCCAACAAAGTCTGCATTCTTTCTGCAGAAAAATTCAGTCGCTTTAGCATATCAATCACGTGAGGAGGCATATCTTGCTCTACCAGCAAATGGGAAGAAATCAATTGAAGTTTTCTTAAAGGCTCTTGCAGATCGTGTGAACTTATCCAGTTAATATTTTCCAGTTCAGCATTTGCCTCTTTAAGCATTTCACTGAGTGTACGATATTTTTCTTCTTCCTTCATCACCAGGATCATATTTAGCTGACGCTGAAGACTAAAGGCATAAGACGCTGTTGCATCCAGTTCAGACTGAAACCAAGGTTTACTTGTACAGTCAACGATCTCTTTCCAAAGGTTAAATGAGTTTCTAGGAGATAATCCATTTTTATCAAGGGTGATAGATTTAGTGGGATCTCCTGCCCAGAGCACTTCGGATTTGGTCTCGGGTCTGTACCAAATAATACAATTATTACTATCTAAATCCAGAGAATGGTAAATCAGCCCAGCAGTCTTTTCACATAGACTTTTATGGTTGGGCAATTGATTTAAGAGTTTATCAGTACTGAAACTGGTACTAATACTATGTTCTGTAAGAAAATCAGCCAAAAAAATGACCTCTTCATCTGAATGGACCACTCCGTTCTTGTAGACATTCCCGTCAACTATAAGAGAAACACCGGAGGCGTTACAAATCTGCAGAAGCTCAGGCTGTCTAATAAATTCTCCGAAGGATTCCTTATCTGCAGATAAGTTAAATGTATCAATCTTGTCAAAGGCGCTGTTGACCTTTCTGGAAACTTCATACTCTTCTTGTGATTGTCTTAGGCCTATTTGCGAAGTGATAAAATGCCCCTGCAAAAGAGCAGCCTGTTTAATTTCAGGAGTTAAATTCTTGGGAGAATAGTGATGGCAGGCAATCAGTCCCCAAAGCTTTTGCTTGTAAATAAGGGAAATAGTAAGCGTGGCCCCCACTCCCATATTGTGCAGGTATTGCACATGTATAGGAGAGGTACTTCTCAGAATGGAAAGGCTTAGGTCCAAGTTTTTACCTACTTCATCATCAACTGTAAAAACAGGAACAGGTGTATAGTCTATATCTGCTATAATCCTTAGTAGGTTTTTCATATACAGATTCCTAGCCTGTGCTGGAATATCTGTATGCGGATAATGCAGACCTAAAAATGGCTCCAAGTCATCCCGACGACTTTCTGCATATACTTCCCCATTGTAATGACTATCAAAACGATAAATCATGACTCTATCATACCCAGTCACCTCTCGAGTACCTTTAGCTACAAGGCTGCACAGATCCTGCATACTGTGAGTGGAATGCATGTAAGTAAGAAATTGAGAAGTATGATCGTATACTTCATTAGGCATCTTGTAGTGCGGATTCCCAGGCTCAAGCTCAAGAATATATACTTCTCCACTTTTGTGTACAGTACATACAAATTCGCAACCCAAAAGTGTCATTTTCAGAAGGGATGAAGAGAGCATTTGTTGGGTAGTGATGTAGTCCAAAAGTGACTTCATCGCCTCCAGTCCAAATACTTCCTCAAATCTTTTCCCCAAAATCATGGTGTGAGATGCCTCGATAAAATCAAGGGTATTTCCACTACAATAGTCTATTAGAAATGAATCAAGTTTTAGACCTAAAAGAAACCCATGGGGCTGAATGCTACCTGGAATGTGTATTGGTTCCTGCTCACAATTAGTAAGGTTAACTAGATCACGGTTGACTATGTCTTTTATCTTCATAATTAGCTGTTTTCAAGAGTCCCTTGAAAATGTTTGCTAATAACATCAAAGGCATGATTGGCTCCGGCGATGATTTCATCTCCATTATGGTTTTTCTGCTCATGGGTGATCAATTCCGTCATAAATTCCTTCCAAAGCATTCCTGTAAGTTCTCCATAACCTGAAAAGTATGCAGCTCCAGAATCAGTATCTAATCCCAATACTTTATGAATATGCTTATAAATTACTCTGCCTCCAAGAGAAGATCCTTCAATTACATAAAAGACCCCCATAGCAAATCCAATGGGATTTACTTGCTCTGAAAAGGCAGTAAGTCTTCGCTTTTTTTGTTTTTGAAAGCCTAAAACTTCAAAATCTCTCTCCAACAGAGAGGTTTTTCTTCGCTCATTCAGTGAATTGATTTCAGTGCTGACGATAGGGAAAAGAGTGGTTTCCACATCAACTATAACGTCATGCATTAAATCCAAATAGCGTAAGTATTCTTGTATAGATACTTCAGGTGCTAGAATAGACTGTGAGACAGGCAAGGATTCTAGCTGCTCATGAAGTGGCGCTGTGGATTTTCTAAGTTCCTGCGTAAATACTGAAGATAACAAAGGAACAGTCATTTTAGCTTAATTTCTGGTGTACGTGAAATTAGTATTATCGGGAATAAAGGTTTCCCAATTAATCTGTAGTGAATGTTGGATGGATAGTTTCAGTTCATCAAAACGAGAGGACTTGGGGACGTAGTAATTCGCGCCAAGAGCCAGGGATTGCTGAACAAAGGGACCGTCTTTGGTGGTGGAAAGCATAATAACAGGCAATTTCTTAAACTTATCAGACTCCCTCAATTTCTTCAAAACCTCAAGGCCATTCATTTTAGGCATATTAATATCCAAAAATACTAGATAGGGGGTTGGAGGTGGATTATTAATAGCCGCCATCAATTCAACTCCATCAGCATGGGTTACCACTTCATAGTTACCGCCGATTTGCTTGATAATTAGCTTAAAAAACTCCAAATCATCCAAGTCATCATCAGCATAAAATATAGTTAGTTTCTCATTCATGGTGCAAAATTTCGATCGCTATCAGCAGGGTGTTTAGCAAAGGTACGGAAAATTATGCCTGAGTACTCAAGGTCGAATTTGGATAGTTGGTTGGTGACCCACCCCCGACCCCTAAAAAAAAAGGGGGGGGGGGATAGAATTTGGTTCCGGCACGGCGGACGGGAGGCAGTTGTTGGTTGTTGATTCTTGATACTAATGTCTTGACACTTATGTCTTGCCTCTTGGTTCTAGAATCTTGACTATGGACTCTAAATCCCCACCATTTATCATTGAATTACCCCTACGAACAAAGGAATAGCCAAAAATATGCTCCAAAAAAGGAGAATCTGATATATTTGAGGTCGCAAACTGCGACCTCAAAATAATAAACCTCTAATTTCATTTTTAGCATGTCTAAAATTTCGTTTCCAGTTATAGCAATAGCTGGCGGTCTATTGGCTTTTGGATGCTCTAGTCCCGACACAAGAAAAGCTGACTTAGAAGAGCTTACCAATTACTACCCACAATACCCTCTAGACACCGCGAAGCATGGTGCCGACAGCACCGAATTGATCATGACAAATTTCGCAGGGCCGGACATCGTTCCAAGTCCAGCTGCTTTATCAGTTTCTCCTAATGGAAATGTTTTCGTAGGAGTAGACATGATGGGTTCACTGGGTAAAGAGCCCGGAAAAGGCGCAATTGTTCGCTTGGTAGATAGTAACAATGACGGCGAACTTGATTCACATACTGAATTTGTCAAAGTAGATAATCCACGTGGTATCATCGCTGTAAGAGATCAAGTCTTCGTACTTCACACACAGTTTTCAGAGGAAACCGGTGAAGCTTCAGGAATGAATTTGGTGGTTTTTGAGGACAAGGATAACGACGGTGTGGCTGATGGTCCTGCCAAAATGCTTATTGAAGGAATTTCCTCTCCAGTCTCTCTCCGTTCCCGTGGAACAGATCACTCTACCAATGGTATCCGTATGGGTATCGATGGCTGGATCTATATAGCCGTAGGAGATTTTGGTTTTCCAGATGCTGTAGATAGAGACGGAACGCATATGACCATGCTTGGCGGCGGAATTGTCCGTGTACGTCCTGACGGCACCGAAATGGAAGAATATATCCATGGAACTAGAAACATCTACGATGTGGCTATTGATCCATTTATGAATATTTATACGCGTGGCAATACCAACGATGGCGGTGGCTGGAACATTCGTTTCATTCACTACACGCAGTCTGGTGAATATGGCTACCCTAACTTTTTCAAAAACTTCACTGAAGAAACCATTCCTGCACTAGTAGATCTAGGCGGCGGATCCGGTACAGGAAGTTACTTCATGGATGATGATAGATGGCCAGCCAAATACAATCACGTGCCGATGATGGCAGATTGGGGCAGAAGCCAATTGTACATTCACCGTGTGACAATGGATGGTGCTGGTTTTACACAGCAAGATGAGGAATTCATCAAACTTCCACAGATTTCAGATCTAGATGTGGATGGTTCTGGCCGTATGTTCCTTGCCGCTTGGAATGGTGCGGGATACTTCGGTAGCCCAGAGAAAGGCTATGTTGTTCGTGTAGTTCCTAAAGACTGGACATACGAACCTTTCCCTGACTTGAAGACTGCTACGATCGAAGAATTGACAGCATTGCTCAAAGCGAATAATTCAGTTTCACGTTTCCACGCACAGCGCGAACTACTTGCCCGCTTCCCAGACGAAGCTGGAGCAGCAGCACTTTCAGTAGCTACAGATAAAACACTTTCCCTTGAAGCAAGAGTGGCAGGTATTTACACCTATGCTCAGGCTACCTGCGAAAACGGTAACGGTGAATTGATGAAATTAAGCCTGGAAGAGAAGATTAGAGAGTTTGCTCTTAGAGCTTTGGCAGATCGCAAAACCTGTCTTCAGGGCGTTCCACTTGATCCATTCATTGAAGGGGTAACTGATCCTAATGACCGAGTGAAATCAGCAGCGATTGTTGCCTTGGGAAGAATCGGAAATCCAGAAGCAGCGGAGGAATTGCTAAAAGTAAGCGTACCTACTTCATTCAAGCAGCCTGAGAAAGGCACCGAAGGCCCACACGCAACTCCTAATTCAGCGATTATTCTTCCTCACATAGCTGTGAAATCACTGGTAAAACTTCATGCAGTAGATGCAGCAGTAAATGCTATTGGAACAGAAAACTCAAAAATCGCACTTTGGACTTTGCGCTACATGCATGATCCAAAAGCCGTAGATGGTTTGATTAAAGCCTATGGTGACACAGACAATATGGAGTTGAAAGCGGAAATCTTGGGCACACTTTCTAGATTGTACAAGAAAGAAGCTCCTTATGACGGTTCATGGTGGTGGGGCACTCGCCCAGATACGCATGGTCCGTATTACAAGGCAATCACTTGGGAATCTTCTGATAAGATCAAAGACTTCTTGGTTGGCGAGCGAAATGCGCAAGATGACCCGACGAAAAGACAATTCTTCGCTGAGCTTAATGAGCGAAACAGAATGGAAATCGAGGAATTTGGAGAAGAGCAGTCCAACTTAGTCATCCAAGAAACAGAAGTTGATCTGGAGAAAATCAAGAGCAAAAAAGGACAAGTAGGCGCCACGTCTATTGAAGATGTGATGATCGCGGTACAAGATCTCAAAGGAGATCCTATCAAAGGAAAAGCACTCTTCACTAGCCAGGGTTGTGTAGCCTGTCATAGCATAGAGAAAGGTCAGCCGTTGAAAGGTCCATTTATGGGGCAAATCGGCTCGATCATGAATCGCTCTCAGATCACTGAATCTATCCTGAAACCAAACGCTTCTATCTCACAGGGTTTTGCTTCAGTTCTTATCTCTACCAATGACGATAAGAGCTACATGGGCTTCGTCACTGCAGAGACAGCAAATGAAGTGGTACTTCAGGACATCACTGGCACAGCTACCAAACTGGATAAGGCTACAATCAAAACACGTAAGGTGATGGAAACTTCCATGATGCCTCCTGGTTTGGTTAACTCCCTTTCCTATGAAGAACTGGCTTCCTTGATTACTTATCTGCAGCAGCAGAAATAAGTATCAGTCAGTATAATCTGCTTATCAAAGCACCTTGGGATTCTAGGATTCCAGGGTGCTTTTTTTTGTTCGGATTTTACCGCGGAGGACACGGAGCTTAACGCAGAGGGCACAAGCTAGAGTTGTCCTGCTTCTCCAGAAGCTGGACTGAGCTGAAAAATAATCAATCATCAATGTTCAAACTCAATATTCCAAGTATTACCGTTCCGTAGGAACGATTCGTTTGTAGCAAAACGGAATAAATAGCGATACCTCGTTTCATAGGAACGACTCGTAAAATAAGGTCACCATTCGTACCTATCGAAGGAGGAAACGATCTTCTATGTCAATCATCTACATACCAGTTGTCCCGCTGGGAGTCATACATTTAGTATTGATTCAAAGAGATGACCACGAAGGGGTCGAACCTTTCAATACCTGTGCGCCGTGGCGTAACCGCGGGTGAAACCCGTGGAAAAGGTATCGGTGTTGAAACATGGAGCGACCCTAAATGGGGTTAACGCAGAGGGCACAAATTGGGATTTAATACCCTGTATGGCTCAAGTCTTCAGATTTGGACTCAGTATAATGCAGTCTTCGGACTGCTTCCAATGTTAATTTTCCACCATAGGGTGAGTTGAAAATTATTTATGTTCGACGCCCTTCGGGGTCGTCCAATCTTTTGGTTGATCATCAAACCATGGGTTGCACCCATGGCTATTCAGAAGTTTGATCCTTTCAGGATCATCACTGGTAAATACCCAGAGTGAAAATGATTATTTCAGAATGACCACGAAGTGGTCAAACCTTTCAATACCTGTGCGCCGTGGCGTAACCGCGGGTGAAACCCGTGGAAAAGGTATCGGTGTTGAAACATGGAGCGACCCTAAATGGGTCGAACTTTTTTGAAACGGATTACAAATCCCTAAAAACAGAAAAGCGTAGATACAATCTACGCTTAGCGGGAGAATTATAATGATCTAAAAAACCAACCCTGCAAGGGGTTGAATTAACCACTTTGGTTAAAAAAATATTCAATGGTCAATGTTCAAACTCAAGGAACAAGGAAGCAGCAGCGCGGTAAATACAAAAAATGCCGTGGCATATACGCATACACCACGGCAAAGAATAACCAGTAAGACAACTCTATTTTTTGTCTAAGACCATATTTCCCGACACATCCACAACTTCTGCGATCTTGGAGAACACGATGGTTGGGATTTCAATCTTGTAATCCTCCAGTTTGACAGGGAATTTGAAGTCGAGCTTCAGCTGCTTTCCATCGGATACTACCGTCCCGGGGATCAACACCTGATGCGAAACTCCATGCATGGTCAAGGTGCCTTCTGCAGTTACCTGATAAGTACCCGCTAGGGTAAGATCAGCCTTTTCTTTGATCTTCCCCTTAAACACACTGGTAGGGAATTTCTCACTTTCCAGGTAGTTTTCATTGAAATGCTCCTGCATTAGCTTGTTTGGAAACTGGAAATCAGTGATCCGCATCTGAACAGCCATTTCATTGGTTTCCGCATTGATGATAGCGGCGGTTTTTGAATTATCAGCTTGAATATTTTCCAGGAGAGTTTCTGAAAAGAATGACACACTTCCCTTAGTGGTGGAGAATATATGCTGCGCAAACAGGCTAAGGCTAGAACAGCTCAGCAGGAGTATTAGGGCTAGTTTTTTCATTTTTATTTCTTTTTGTTATCACGACTCAAACTGAAAGTCCTGGCGATATTAAATCCATAAAATATATCTGCATTTTCCCAGGTACCCGTATTCAATGCTATAAAATGCCTGTCCACCATTCCTCTGGCATTGGTGAAATGTAGCTGGAAAACGTGCCCCCCTGTATCAATATCCACTCCCAGAGAAAGTGAGTTATGATAGGGATAAGGAGTCCCTGTTGCGAGTTGATAGGCGTTCCGATCTGTGAAATTGTAGTAGTATTCCGCAGACAAGGTGACTCTATTGCTTACTTTATACCTTCCACCCATTCCCAAGGAAAAGAGGTCATTGTCCATGTAAGGATTCTCCACCTTGTTGATATGCAAAAAGGTTGGAACCAATTGCATGGAAATCTTCTCACTGAATTTTCTTCCGATCAGCAGTTGGCTGGTGTAGGTAAGTCTCTCCGAATTCTTGTAGAATTTCATTTGACTTTCCGAATTCATCACATAGCCCGTAGCCATGGTATTCAGGTCCATACTTCCATAGGCGGAAAGTGTAAACGGGAAAACATTTGACTGTCTGAGCAATTTGTATTTGGTATAGAAGTCGTAGGTTTTCTCTTCCGAGCTTCTCCCCACTCCCACCAGCAGTCTATCCGTGATTCCATATTCTAAACCCAGACGAATTCTGGCTTCATCCAGCCCAAAGAAATTGGAAATAAAGCCACTGTTTACAGAGCCAAATCTATGGGAAATCCAAAAGTTCAGATGGTTTTTGGAAATAGTCTCCATCGTTTGTCCATTGACCAGACGTGTTGCTTTGAAGGTAGCCTGTGTATAGACTGTTTCCTTTGGCAATTCTTCATTCAACATCTGCAACAAGTCATCCTGCCCGTAGGCAGCATGGACACTAAATAGCACAATAACCAATGCTATAATTTTCTTTAACACGTTCATGTCAGTTTATCAAAAGGATCAAGCAAATACATGAAGTGAGGTTCCGGCCAACTCTGCGTTATAGGCTTTGATGCCTTTCTTTGCTTCAGAGTTAAGCCCTTTGCCTTCCAGGGTATATCTAGCACCATGTTCTGTGCAATAGAATTCATCGTTTTTATAGATCACTTTGGATTTATTTTCATGTGAGCATACTTGTGTAACTGCCGCAAAAGCATCAGTAGAAACTCGTGCTATCACGATCTTATTGACAACGAGATAGCTTCCTACATTCAATAGTTTAGCATTGGCAGCATCACTGAGATCCAGTGTAAAATCCACTCCACCGGAACCTGGTGTTCCAGCTGGTGGATCTCCAGCTTCATTGATACAGGAAGACATAGCGGATGCACCGCAATAAATTGCAAGTAAGGAGGCGCCCTTAAATCCCATAGATTTAAGGAATTCCATTCGTGAGATTTTCTCGGTCATGAGTTCTAGTAGTTAGGTTTAATTATAAGGGTAGATATAGCAAGTGAGTCAATACTCACTTGGGGTAATATAGATAGGAGTCAAGTAGCGTTTTATGCCAAATTCACTCCAAATAGGTATCCAATCAATGCAGTAATCCCCATGGCTACAGTTCCCCAGAAGGTGATTCGGAGTACAGGTTTGAAGATGGGTGAACCGCCGGTTTTGGCAGAAATAGCTCCCAGAAATGCTAAAAATAAAATCGCAGAACCGTAAAGATAGATTTCCATCTGCGCAATGGGCATGAATAAAACTACTACTAGCGGTAGAACCCCTCCGACTGTGAAAGAAGCTCCAGAGGCCATAGCTGCCTGAATCGGGTGAGCTTGGGAGACTTCATTGATTCCCAATTCATCCCTGACATGTGCTGCCAGCGCGTCTTTTTGAGTGAGTTCCAAGGCGACAAGTTGGGAAGTTTCCTTACTCAATCCCCGCTGTTCATAGATAGAAGCCAACCTCTGAAGTTCTATCTCGGGCATTTCTTCCAATTCCTCCTGTTCTCTCTTGATATCAGCAGTTTCTACGTCAGTCTGAGAGCTTACGCTTACATATTCTCCAGCGGCCATAGAAAGGGCTCCAGCTACAAGTCCGGCCAGGGTTGCCAAGATTATTGGGTCCCTCAGGTCAGAAGCTGCCGCCACTCCAATAGCCAAGCTAGATGTGGATAATATCCCGTCATTTGCACCCAGCACAGCAGCTCTTAGCCAATTGCTTCGTTGGACAAAATGCACTGCCAGATAATCGTCCTTTATTGCTGCTTTCATTTCTTGAATTTATTTCTTTTGACTTTATAACCAGCCTAATAATTACCCTTTGCCTGAATCTTAAGAATATCTTAAGCCTCTCTTAAGCTATCCTTAAGATCCCTTATGAAACCGGACAATTCTCCATCCATCTACTCGCTGCAACTCTTCCCAGCTACCCAAACTTTTTAGGTCTGGAAGCTCTTTTCTTTCCTTGGAAATCCATATCGAATTATCCGGGGCTTTTTCAACAATCCAGGTGGAATCTGATTGTAAATTGATCAAACCAGACTTCCAATTTTCATTTTGCTGAAACTGCGTTTCCCGGTTCAAACTTTCATCTCCATCATAAACTGATATCACTTTCAAATTCGAATTAAATAACACGGAAGGCAGACGCTTATTGTAAATGATGACTTCTTTCGTTGCTGGCTCATTTTGAATAATCCATTCAGTCACTCGATAGGTATCATTTGTCAAACCAGGATTTTGGCTCATAAAATAGGTAGACATACCTGTCAGCCCCATCGTGAATATAAAAGCAGAAATCACCGTACGATCCACTCTTCGGATATCAACCTTCTGCATGGCAGCTAGTAGAGAAACTGTAATAAACCAGATAAAGTAAAACTTGAAATTCAATGAGATCTTTGGATCTATCAGATGCAAAGAGACCAAAACAATCAGCAGAAGCACATGAAATCCCAACTGCCATCGCTCCCATGTTTTTTGCTGCGGATCAGTAAGCTTTTCCCAATAATAAATCGCCCCAATCGCCAACCCAGAATACACCGGCAAAATATAAAGCACCAGTTTGGACTGACTGAGGGAGAAAAATAGCAAGGGTAAAAGCACCCACATTACCAGCAAAGCACTTTGAGTGTTGAAATCAGCACGTTTGAGTGGGATTTTTCGCAGCAAGATCAATATCCAAGGGAAAGCTGTTCCCAGCAGAACCACTCCATAAAACCAGAAAGGTTGTCCGCGATGGAAGGTATCTGTGGCAAAACGATCTATGGTATGCTTGAACAGGAAGTAATTGAGAAAGCGGTCATCTTCTACGTGCAAGAAGACAAACCAACTCAATCCAAATCCCAGCATCAATGCTATTCCGGCCAGATGAAGCTTCATTGAGCCCATTTTCTGCTTCATCACTAGGCCTTGATAAATCCAGATCAAAAGAGGGACAATCAACACCACGGGGCCCTTGGTCAAAAAGCCTATTCCCAGAAAAACATAACATAGAATCAGCAGGTACCCTTTCCTTTTCTCCAAAAAGTCAAACCAGAAATATAAGGCCGCCAAGACGAATAGCGCCAGAAAGGTATCTGTGGTCAATGCCCTACTGCCAATAATCAACGCCGGAAATGAAGCATACAGCATGGCAGATAGGAAGGCCGGATTGGATCGCTTGAAGAAGATTAAGGCAAGCTTATACACAAGCCAAATCTGAAGAAGCACTGAAATCTGCAATAGAAACCTAGCCGAAAACGGAGAAATCCCTAGAACTTTATAGCTCAATGCAGTTAGCCAATAAGTCACTGGTGGCTTATGATAGTGGTAGATCCCCATGAGTTGGGGATGCAACCAATCGCCTGTTTGCACCATTTCTTTGGAGATTTGGGCATAGCGGGCTTCACTGGATTCGGTTACAGACCATGCTCCTAAGTTGAAAAACAACACCATGCCTACAAAAACCAACAACAAAGTCATTCTCATGCTTTTGATCCGATCGAGGAAACTGAGTTTTTCTTCATTTGCTGAACCAAAATGTATCATCAGATTTCTCACATACACCAAGATCCCAAACGCCTGACCAATGAAAAGCACAGAGTCTTTTCGAAGTATTGCGTATGAAGCGATCAGTACAGCACCTACCAGACTGATGTACCAAAAACTCAAAGGAAACTGGGATTCTTTGGTTCGCTCAGCATCGAGCCACTGTACCACAAACCTCGTCGTGAAAATAACCTGACCTAATGTGCCCCAGGTGAGCAGCATGCCACTGATCTCCGGATTGTGCACCAAACTGCGGAAGTCATAGTGCGCGTGTAAAACCAAGTACCCCAGAAACAATAAAGGAAGCAACATAAAACTCCAGCGAATCCATTTAGGGAAAATCTGCCAGGCGTTTTGAATTTTAAGGTTTCGGATATAGATAAAATACCCCACTAATTGACCTCCGACGATCACCAGATCCTGGCGAAATGTCCCATAAACCAACAGAAGAAAGGAAGCAACCAAACTGAGTTGCCAGAAAATCACTGGCGACAATACCTTCCCTGCTTTCTCAGACTTGACCAATTGTATTAGAAACCGGGCTGAAAACAGCCCCTGAGCTAGAAAGCCAACTCCCAGTAATACCCAACTATTCATTGATTACTGCTTTTGGACTTGTGATTGAATTCTCAGTAATGGTGTAGTCTACCTGGCGTTTCTTCAACCATCGAAGTGCTATCGTGTCTAGCAAGGGTGATAAAAGTCGATTCCATACATTAAACTTGGATTTACCGGTAATTCTAGGGAAATGTTTAACGGGGATTTCTATCACTTTTTTGCCTTGAATCAACGTCAGCGCAGGAAAGAATCTATGCATTCCCTTGAAAAAAGGCATATCCAAAGCCACCGACCTGCGCATAATTTTCAGCGGACATCCCGAATCATGAACACCGTCGTGCAGCATGGAATCCCGAAACCAATTAGCAAAAGTCGAAGACATTTTCTTCACAGCACTATCCTTCCGCCCTGTTCTCCTGCCCGTCAGCAGATCGTAGTCTGGGATCATCGCTTCCAGTTTGAGAAAATCCAAAGGGTCTGTCTGCAAATCAGCATCAATATAGCCCACCCATTCACTGGTAGATTTCTCGAAACCTGCCCGAATTGCTGCACTTAATCCTGCATTTTTCTCAAAAGAAATAAAATCAACATGCTCATAGTAAGCAGCAGCTTTTCTGATTTCACTTAAGCTCTTATCCGTAGAACCATCATTGACCAATAATAGATTAACCTCGAATTTTGACTGATTGATATACTCTTCAAAAGCTGGCAAAATCCTTACTATCCCTTCTTCTTCATTGAAAATGGGGATGACAATAGTGAGTCCGTTAGATTTTTTTTTCATTTGTTAAAACAATTTTACTGTTCGAAGCACATAAAAAGCTTGAATGGAATAACCTTTTTTTCCAGTGGGAAGGCTTTGGCTATTCAGTTTCATTTTCTGTTTGGTTTAAGATAATCGATCCTCTGTGAGAGATATAAATTAAAATACTAATGATAGCCAATGAGACAATTGAAGCATTCAATGTACCTAAATCCAAGCCTCCTTTTGCTAGTGGTTTAGTTAAAAAATCTCCGAATGTGGCACCAAAAGGTCTGGTAAATATAAACGCAACCCAAAAAAGGAATATCTGATTGATACGTGTAAATCGATGAAGTAAGATTACAACCAAAATGATAGCCGCAGTGACAAAAGCTCCATGGAGATAGCTCAGCCCCAAGCTGTCAGTCAGGAAATCACCAAAAGCGGTTCCGAGACTGTTGGAAAACAAGATAGCTATCCAGTAAAACAGTTCTTTTCCCCTCTGCTGAATTGGAAAGACAGCAAGTGACCCGAATTTTTTAAACCAGGCTAACAAAACTAAGATTAGCCCTGCGAATAAGATGATGCTACCAACGGTATATCCCAACTGCAGGCTTCTATCCATAAAGTCAGAAACCTCTGTACCTAGGGTAGTCGTGGAAATAATAACCAGCCAATAGTAAACAGGTATGTATTTCTGAGAAGATAACTGTATTAATAATACCACAAGAAAGAATCCCGCAGTAATAACTAGACCAGCGAGGTAGCCAAGATTCAGCGTCATCGAGAGGAAGTCGCCCAAAGTCTCTCCTAGTGTCGTAGCCACAATCTTCATCAGCCAGAAAAGGAGGGTGATTTCGGCTACCTTATTAAGGTTTTTATATACAGTCATGGCTAAATACTTATCGTTGCCCCTATCAAAACTTATAACTATAACCTACCCGAAACACCTGCGTCTCGTAATAATCGGCGCTAGTGTAGCTGAAGTCATTTCCTTCAATTGTCTTCTTGATCACCATCGTATTCAGCAAATCAGTGGCGTTGAAAAACAACTCACCATTTCCTTCCTGGATCACTTTTTTCAATCCCATGTCGAGGGTGAATCTTCCTTGAATTTTGCCCTGAGGAATAATATCCGGAGCCAAATAAATGGCTGTCAATTGCCCAGTGAAATTTTCGGCAAATTTGAATTTCGAATTCCATTTTGCATTGCCAGAGAAAATCTCCTGTTTGTCAGCAGTAAAGATATGTGGTTCTGGATAAAGATTCTGTACCGCAAATGCATCAATTTGATTGTGATATCCATTCAGATTTAGGTCAAAAGAATACCAATCATTTACATCCTGATCCCAGATCAATTCAAATCCAGTATTGTAGCTTTTCGCAGCATTCTGGAAGATGGCATAGATCAATTTGCTGTCTCCATAAGTAGAAGAAATTCTGGTGATCGTCCCATCTACCTGGCGATGGTAGACAGCGGAATACAGTGAGCCGGTACTCCAGCCCGTCTTCCATCCCAGTTCGTAGGAATTAGTAAACTGAGGTTTCAAGGCTGGATTACCCACCTTGATAATCTCCGCATCATCGTACTTCGGAAAGATCCGAATATCCACTTCATTGGGTCTATCTACTCTTCTATTGTAGGACGCAGTGATCTTATTCATCCCATTGATTTTGTAAGAAAATCGGGTATTAGGAAATGGCTGGAAGTAATTGTACCCATCACTTTTATAGGTCGGATGATTTGGGTTTACATCATAGTTTAGCTTGATGTATTCCAGTCTCAGCCCAATTTCCGCTTCTAGTTTTTTCGACTCAAACACGTAATTACCATATACTGCAGGAATGATTTCCTTGTAAGTTGCTGCTCCACCGGCCAGAGAATCAATCGGAGAATTTTCTCCTGGAAAAAACTGCATATTGGTTGGAATCCAACGTCTTCTAAACTTCAGTCCCGTTTCCAACCTACCAGTCTTCATAGGCTTCACATAGTCAAGCGTGACGTCCACCACATTCTCATCTGAGAGCAATTTGAAAGCATCTTTACCTGAAGAGGCTGGTAAAATATTGGTAAAGAAATACTGCTCATCCTCTCGATGAAAAGTATAATTTAACCCTGCTGAAAGGCTGTGACCAGGATCTGCAAAGTTATGTTTGAAAGCTGCCGTAGCCATCACAGTGGTCTTGAGCTCATCTTCTAAGAACTGCCAAAGCCTCAATCGCTCTGAATAATCTCTATTGAAAAAAGGCTGATCGCCTCTGTCAATGATCTTTTCACTTCCAAAAAGCCCTGAAATACTAAGTGAATTTGACTGGTCTATTGTCCAATCCATCCCTGCACGGGTGGTCAAAAAATTGGTGTTTCTGTTTCGTTTAAGTTGCTGATTGATGACTGTTCCATCATTATAAGTTCGGGTGACGAACTCATTTTTATTCAATGTCTGCGTATAGAGATTATCTGCCGAAAGGAATAAATTCACATCCTTCTTGCGATAATTCAATGCTAGCGAAGGATTGATTTTTGGCGTGCCTTGATATTGAGCTCTAATATCCGGGAGGTTTGCTTTTTTCTCCCAAAGTGCTCCTACACCAAGCGCGAGGCCAACTTTCCCGTTGAACCCCTCCTGCTTCTCTTTTTTCAGAATAATATTGATGATGCCTGCATTTCCATTTGCATCAAACTTTGCAGAGGGATTATTGATGATCTCTATTCTCTCCACTGCGGAGGAAGGAAGATTGTCCAAACCAGTTTGATTACCAAATCCAGTCAAAGCAGTCTGCTTCCCATCGATCAAAACTGCTACGCGGTCATTTCCTCGAATCTGAACTTTACCATCCTGGACGGTTACCCCAGGAAGATTGGACATAGCCTGAAGAACGGAGCCTCCACTCTGGCTAATATTCTGACCTAAATCATAGGTTTTCTTATCCATTTTGGCACTTACAGCTTCAGCCTGCCCCACTACTTCTATAGCAATCAAATCTTGGAAAGATGCAGTCATCTCAATCTCACCCAGATTCAGAAAGGCAGAACTTGATCCCACAAAAATAGCCTTGCTCACTGTCTCAAACCCAATGAAACTCGCTTCCAGTTCATAGTCTCCTGGAGCCACATCCACTAAGGTGAAAAGTCCCGATTCATCGGTAATAGCACCAGTCACAAAACTGGCGTCTTTGGCTGTTTTCAGCACTACATTAACATAGGACAAGTCCTCCTGAGAGGTCTTGTCCGTGATTTTTCCTGATACTTTTACTTTTGCTTCCTGAGCCAAAAGAGCCTGAGATAGCATTATAAAAGTGATCAGCAAATAGTTTTTAATCTTCATCATCTTCTTCGATTGCTTTCTTTTCAATTAGTTTACCATTGGCATCGAATACCAATTCCCACTCTTCCTCGCCTTTTTCCACCGCCAATTCATAGACGGTGCCATCAGCTTTTTCTGAAATCTCAGCTTCCTCGATTTCGTATCCGGCAAAATCCTTTGCTAAGGTTTGCTTGATAGCTTCAGGGATATCAGCTTTTTTAATTTCGTGTTCAGTTTCTTGCCAAGTTCCGTCAGCTAAAAAATTAGCAGAATATTCATTTCCTTCCAGTTTAAACTCGGCCTCCCATTCAGTAGCAGATTCCATGTCCCAGCTTACTTTTTTTGCAGCAGGGAATTTGTGAGAAAAAGCAGTTTTCACCGCATCAGGCACTTCTTCGTCGGAATGTTCCTGAGCACAGGCGCCTGTCGAAAGCAACAAGCCAATCGATACAATTGTTAGGTACTTGTTCATATGAAATTTGGGTTAAGTGAAAATGATTACCCAAAAGTTGCATGAGATTTAGAAGACATTTAGAATTTACGGAAGCGCACAGAAAAAATGTGGAAATGATCCAAAAAATCATAGTTGATTCCCCATCCATTTTGCTTGCAGATCTCTTTCGCTATGGCAAGACCCAACCCACTGTTGGTCGTCTCGGTGGTAGATATGGAAAATCGCTTGAAAAGAGACTCATCTTTCAGTCGCTCCACACCTGAATTCAAAAATGAAATTCCATTTTCGTCAATTCTAACAATGATATGGCTTGAAACAGGACTATGACGGATAGCATTGGAAAGCAAGTTATTGACAAGTGTTTCCGCTAAAAAAAGACTACACGTTACTCTCGCTATTCCACTGATTTCTTTTTTATAAGTCAATTCCCTCTCTGAAATATAATCCTGAAGCAACTCTTCACTTTTCTCGACTTTCTCAGAAAAATCTATTTCCGAAATATCAGAAAATTTACTGTTGTCGATTCTTGCCAACAGAAGCAAATTCTTGTTTACCCTTGTAAGCCTGGCAAGAGGAATCTGTATAGCATTTACAAGTTCTGATTGCGTCGCACTAAGTTTTTCATCCTGAAAAAGCATTTCCAATTTGGATTTCAGCAACGCAATTGGAGTTTGCAATTCATGTGAAGCATTTGCCACAAAGGCTTTTTGCTGATTATACGCGTTGATATTTTCAGCAATCAACTTACTGATGGTTTGATTCAGTTCTTCAAATTCCTCGATATCACTCGTTTCAAATTCCACCCCTTTACTCAAGCTCAAGTCAAATGATTTTAATTTTGTAAGTGTATTGTCAAATGGCTTCCAAACGCTCTTAGAAATCTTACGGTTGAGTTGGATAAAACCAAAAACCAGAATTCCATAGAGTAAAACAGTCACCAGACCAATCGCAAAAATAGTCTCGTAAGCTTCCTCCACGTTGGTTTCAATATTCAATAAATAAAACTTTTTATCAATTTCAATCACCGTTTGCAAACCGCGAAATCGATCCGATTCTTGTTCATATTCATTGTACTTCGTCACTTCATATGTACTATCTGGCCTAGCTATATTCTCTGTTATCGGCCTAATGGACGAGTTCGGCTGCAGCGTATTCCAGGTATTCAGAATCGTCTCTAGGTCGTGCCCAGACACATGAGCTTGCTCAAATCGGTTCTCGATCCGCTCCATAATGATCTCATGATGATCGTCAATCTCCGTCACCCAAATCCAATCCACCACCCAAAAATAAATTGGTATGCTTACCAACAAAATGATCATCGCATAGATGGTAAATGCCTTGAAAGGTTTATCGAGCAGTTTCGTCATATTTCCCACTTATAGCCAGTTCCGTAGATTGTTTTGAGGTAGCCAGCATACCCCTGCTCATTGAGCTTTTTCTTGAGGTTTTTCACATGGGCATAGACGAAGTCATGACTATCAAACATGTCCGCCAAATCCCCTGAAAGATGCTCAGCCAAGGCACTTTTTGATAAAACCCTGTTTTTATTACCTATAAAAAACAGTAATAAATCATATTCCTTTTTGGTCAAAAGAATGGGATTCCCTTCTATTTGAACAGTTTTCGAAAGTAAATCAATTTTTATCTCGTTTTGGATAATCAGGTTGGAAGGATCAAATTGTTTCCTGCGAATCACGGAATGAATTCTCGCAGCCAACTCCGAGTGGTGAAATGGCTTGGCCAAATAATCATCCGCACCGATATTCAAACCTTTTATTTTGTCCTCCAAGGTATCTTTGGCAGAAATGATAATCACGCCATCCTGCTTATTCTGACTGCGCAAATGCTCCAGAATGTCAAATCCATCCCCTCCAGGCAGCATTAGGTCCAGCAAAATGCAATCGTATTGATACAGACTCACTTTTTCTTTAGCTGTCGCAAAATCACCTGCAGTTTCACAGCGGTAATTTTCGCCAGAGAGATAGTGCACAATATCACTTGCCAACTCCATTTCGTCTTCGATCACCAAGATTTTCATAGGCCTCAAAGTAAGCATTGAATTTGGAAGGAATTTAGCAGAAATAAATATTCAATGATCAATTTTCAAATTCATCCCGATAATTATCGGGACAAGAAAGCTCCGGAAGAACGATTGATTTGTAGTAAAACAGGATGAAGAGATATTCTTTCCACCGAAAAGTCGCGAAGATCGCGGAGTTTGTCGCAGAGGATCTTTAAATAGAAACCTTTGCATAGTTCTTTGCGCCTTAGCGCCGTGGCGGGAGATTAATTTTCAATGTTCATATTCAATGATCAAGTAAAAGCCCTCCTTAATCCGTTGCGCCGCCGCGCCGTCGCGAGCAAATTCCCGCCGCATACGCACCTCAATGATTATGTTTTTGTGAATTCTGACAACAGGGACAGTTCATATCACTCGATTCTTTATTTTTGGAAAGCTAGTTGACATACTTTAAACCTTACCTCATGAAAACCATTCTATTCACTCTCCTTACTTTTTTGGTAGCCAGTTCTACCTCCTTTGCTCAGAAGTCTTTTCATAAGAATAAAGTAATCGCTCACCGTGGTGCCTGGAAAGCTCAGGCAAATCCACAGAATTCTATTGCTTCTCTCAAAGAAGCTGTGAAGCTAGGCTGTGAAGGTTCTGAGTTTGATGTCTGGATGACGTCCGATGGAGTTTTGGTGGTAAATCACGATGCGGATTTCGAAGGAATGGAAATCGAAACCTCTACCTACAAAGAGCTTTTGACCAAAAAACATGAAAATGGAGAGAAGCTCTCAACGGTAGAAGAATACCTAAAAGCAGGCAAAAAACAGAAAGGAACAAAGTTGATTTTCGAGATCAAGCCTTCCAAAATCTCTGTGGAGAGAAGTAAAGAAGTGGCTGAAAAGTCTGTACTAGCTGTGAAGAAAATGAAAGCACAGAAGTGGGTGGATTACATCACTTTCAGTTACGAAGGAGGTTTGAAAGCAATAGAAATGGATCCAAAAGCGAATGTGGCTTACCTCACAGGAGACAAAACACCTGCAGAACTGAAGGAAGCTGGATTCTTCGGCTTCGACTACAATATCAATTTGCTGAAAAAGAATCCTCAGTGGATCAAGGAAGCTAAAGAGCTTGGCTTGACAGTGAATGCCTGGACGGTAAATTCTGCTGAAGATTTGATTTGGTTTCTAGATCAAAATCCAGATTTCATCACTACTGATGAGCCCGAGTTACTTTTTAAAATTATTAAGGACCGGGAGTAAATTTGATTTTCAGAGTTCAGCTGGTCTTCGCTGAAAGCTATAAATAAGATAAAAGAGGGATGGAAGAATCAGCAAACTTCCGAGAAGCAACGCCCAACCCAATGTTTCGATTGGAAGTCCCATCGCGGCTGAGTTGAAAAGACTGAGGTTTTCACCTGATTTGACAATGATAAAATCAGGGAAGTAGTGATAGCCAAATGAGCCTAAAATCAGTGTAATCTGAAAACCAGCCAAGAGCCGACAAATGGTTTTATGTCCAGTTCGGAGATATTTCCAGAGAATGACTAGGCATACCGTAGCCAAAATCAAAAAGCTCAAGCTGACCCAATCGGTAAATCGCTCTTTGGTCAGACTCAATCCATCTATCTCCGCAGCAAGAAAAACCAGACCACCAGAAATGAAGGTCAGGAAAGTCAAAACCTTGGCTCGCTGAATAAACAGCGCCTTGATAGCTTCATCCTCCACCTCGCCTATTAAAAACACAGCTGCCAAAAATCCACAAATCGCCACAGTAAAAATCCCCACGGAAATACTGAATAAATGTAGCCAGGATCCTATGTAAGCAGAATAGAAATCCGGTGCATTTGGGTCTATTTGTCCCGAAACCATAGCTCCCGCAATCACCCCTAAGAAAAACGGCGTGATAAAACTGGAATAGGTGAAAATCAAATTATAAACCCGCTGCATGTCATCCTTCACCGCATCGTAATGACGAAAAATAAAGGCTGTTCCTCTACCGATAATCCCCAACAACATCAGCACAAGCGGAATATGCAAGTGCACAGAAAGCATGGTGTAAATAGGCGGAAATCCGACAAATAGAATCACAATCGCGATAATTAACCACATGTGATTTGCTTCCCAGATGGGCCCGATGGTAGAGTAAGTAATCGTCCGAACTTTCTCCCGCACAGCTCCGGGAGTAATCAACTCCACTATTCCAGCACCAAAATCAGCACCTCCAAGAAGCAAATACATCAGTATCGCAAGGCAGAGAAAAGCAATCACTACATACAGCATATCGGTAGAATTTAATGTTGGGTGGAAGATTGATTTACTATGGGCTGTTCGCCTTCCATGTTTGGCAGACTTTTGATTTGCCTATAGAGCAAAAAACTCACTATAGCCGAAAGAGAAACATAAACAGCAGTGAAAATCATAAAGGAAACCTGTATCCCGGGAATTGGAGTCAGCGCATCTTTTGTTTTCATAAAACCATAGATAATCCACGGTTGTCTACCCAATTCTGTCACTGTCCAGCCTGCCTCCACGGCCATGAATCCTAGTGGTGTAGCTAATACAAATAGCCAGAGAAACCAGCGTTTTTCCTGCCAGTATTCCTTTTTCCAAGTAGAAAAGAAATACAAAACACTCAAGCCCATCATAATCATACCCAAGCCAACCATGATCTGGAAGGCAAAATGAGTGATCATAACAGGTGGCTGCTCATCCTCTGGGAATTGATCCAGGCCTATCACTTCTTTTTCAAAATCACCGTGTGCCAAAAAACTCAGTGCGCCTGGGATTTTAATTCCATAATTCACTTCCTTATTCTCCACATCCGGAATTCCCCCTATCAAAAGAGAAGCACTTTTTGAAGTTTCAAAATGCGCTTCCATCGCAGCTAGCTTGGCGGGCTGTCGCACGGCAATATCCTTAGCAGAAATATCTCCGGAAATAGGCTGCAGCAAGGCAGCAATACCTCCATAAACTATCGCGATTCGAAAAGCCTTCCAGTGAAACACCTTGTTTTTGCCATTGATTAGCATCAGCGCGTGAATTCCCGCGACTGCAAATCCTGTAGCTGCAAAAGCAGCCAGTGACATATGCAGCGCCTGGGTAAACCAAGCGTCGTTGAAAAGTGCGGCGATTGGATCGATATTAATGTACTTCCCATCTACATAATCAAAACCTGTGGGGCTATTCATCCAGCCATTTGCAGCTACCACCAGAATACCGGAAGCCAAACCACTTAATCCGACTACAACTCCAGTAAACCAGTGAAACCACTTATTGAACCTATCCCAGCCATATAGATAAAAACCTAGCGCGATTGCCTCAATGAAAAAAGCTGTTCCTTCCAGCGAAAATGGCATTCCGAAAATCGGCCCGGCATAAAGCATAAACTCCGGCCAAAGCAATCCCAACTCAAAGGAAAGCATGGTACCGGAAACAGCACCGGTCACAAAGAAAATCGCAACGCCCCTGCTCCAGGCCTTGGTCAATTCTTTCTGATGATAATCGTTGGTTTTTAGGTATTTGTAGTGGGAAGTCGCCATAAAAAACGGCATCACCATCCCGATACAAGCAAAAATAATGTGGAAGGCCATAGAGAGGGCCATCTGTGAACGTGCTGCTATAAGATCATCCATTTATTCGATAGAAATTTAGGTCGTCGACTGTGCACTTATGAAGAGGTAAAAATAGCCCCAAAAGATCAGGAATAAAGGATAAATCCACTTTAATAGACTATAATCATCAAGCTCAGAATTCGATAAATAAGCTATTAGCACTTTAGTCATAATAGATCTCCGCCCCATCGGTCGATCAATGGTCAATTTTAATTTATAGCTTCACTTCGCTCAGCTTGACTGAATTAATCATCATCCTATAATAAAATTTTTCAGTAAACCACCTGCGCTCTCTGCGTGTCCTTCGTGCCCTCCGCGGTTAAAAAGCTCTTTAATTTCCACATACCTAGCTATTTCCCTAGATGTGAATGGAATTGAATCTATTTTTGACGTATGAACACCCTAACTGTGGACAGAACGATTTCCATCCGAGGACTTTTTCGGATCAGCAGACCAATCAATCTACTGATGGTGGGGTTCGCGCAGTTAATGACGGCTTATTTTTTGGTCAGAACCACCAATTCAGGCCTGCCAGTCTTCCAAGACTACAAGCTCTATTTGATCGTGATTTCTACGATTTTGATCACCGCAGCTGGCTACATGATTAATGATTATTACGATGTGAAAATCGACTATGTCAATCGACCGCAGAATGTAGTGGTAGGCAAAGGCATCAAGAGACGCGTCGTTATTTTACTTCACACCATTCTGAATTTCACGGCAATCGGCCTGGGATATCTTGTCAGCCCCACCATCGCTTTAATCAATTTCGGTGCGGCATTTTTACTTTGGGTGTATAGCAACCAACTTAAACGAGAGCCATTCATAGGAAATTTTACAGTAGCCTTACTCACAGGCGTTTCCATCTACCTGATTGGTTTTTACTTTCAAAAATCAGAGCTCCTAGTACTTACTTACTCCATTTTTGCTTTCTTCCTCAATCTTATTCGGGAGATCATCAAAGACATAGAAGATCGACAGGGAGATAGAAAACACGGTTGTCGGACATTGCCGATTGTAATCGGTTTTCGCAGAACAAAGGCAGTTATTTTCCTGATTGCTGGAGTGTTTGTTTGTGCTATTCTGATCGTAATGTTCAAGCTAGATCGTCCAATTATTTTCTATTATTTCGGAGGATTGGGAATATTTTTCATGTACTTCATGTACAGAATCTATGTGGCTGATCGCAAAGACCATTTCACACAATTAAGTGCAATTGCTAAAGTATTGATGTTGGTGGGGACGCTGAGCATGGGGCTTTTATAACTTCATTATTCTACATTCAGCATTCCACTATCATTATTGAACAGATCTATTAGGAGACAAACCCCTCTCCCATATTTCAACTTCGATCTTTTCTTAAGAGTATATAATAAAGAGTTAAGCGATTTGAAATGATTTTCCTTTCAAAGTCATAAGACTCTCCGTAAAGCGTATAGTCATTACTAATCGATGAAAAATTATGACTCCTAGTAAAGGAAAATCCCAGTCTCCAATACTCCAATGAGAATCCATATTGATAATTAGTATGGTATTTTTTTGGGATAGTCTCTACCGCATTCAATGCATCCACTATTTCTTGTGTCCAATCAATTCCATCAGGAATTTCTTCAAATTGAGGGGTTGAAGAAAAACTGATCACTGGAACTATTGCCCCAATCACATTGAATTTCAAACGATTTATATCGAAAACTTTAAACGAAGCTCCAATAGGTATCTCTAAGTTTTTACTCACAAAGGATGTTACCTTTCTAGAGTTAAAAGGTAACCCTTGAAGTGGCGCAGTCACAATTATTGTTGCATAAGATTTAAAGTACTGAGCTCCGATGGTTGCTTGAAAATTTTTACCAAGTGAATGGGCATATTGAACATAAGGCATCAATCTAGGTTCTTCAGCATACAAATTCCCTTCAAATACCGACAAAGTATCTATCTGAATGTAAGAGTTATTGAATTTCTCTTCGCTTGAAACTATTCCAAACCCTACTTTTAATTCCTGACTACAGGCCAATAAAGGAATCAGGAATACAAACACAAAAAACAACGAAAATCTATAAATCATAAATAAAAGAATTGAAAGACAATTAGATAGGTTTTACGCTAGCACCAATACTCAATATGAGCTAAGAATAGTGAGTATAAAAGAATACCAGCAATCTTAACTTTAAAAATTAAGCTAATGATTTTTTCAAAAGAACTAACCAAATAATATAATAGGTGTTTTGTTCATTTCATTCCCCCATAAAAAGAGTTGATTACTATTTCAGAGAATATTGAATGAAGAATGAGAAATAATGAATGAAGAAGTTCGCACCATAAACTGTACTTCCTCGTTCATTTTTAGCTATTCCACCCCATCTTGCCTATTTTCAGGCAAATTTTTCAATCATGCTAGACAGCAAATTACTTGTAATCAAGATCGGGTCAAATGTCCTGACTCAGGAAAACGGACTTCCTGATGTGGAGCGTATGGAGAAACTTGTGGCTCAAATCCAGTATTTGACTTCACTTGGAAAGAAAGTAGTGTTGGTGAGCTCAGGTGCAGTAGCGTTTGGGAGACAGGCCATTCCACTTCCAGAGAAACTCAATCCTGTGATCAAAAAGCAAATTTGGGCTTCAACAGGACAAATCCGCCTGATCAATCAATACCAAAACTTCTTCGAAAAGCATAAGCAGCCCGTTGCTCAGATCCTGGTGACCAAGGAGGATTTTCGTGACAGAAAGCATTTCCTGAACATGAAGAACTGTGTGCAAGCCTTGCTTTCACAGGGTATTTTACCCATCATCAATGAAAATGATACGGTCACGATCACCGAGTTGATGTTCACGGATAATGATGAACTGGCAAGCCTTGCCGCTGCGATGATCAATGCAGACACGATGATGTTACTGACAAATGTGGACGGGATTTTCACTGGAAACCCCTCTGATCCAAGTTCGGAACTCATAGAAAAAGTATCTTCCAGCATGCCAGAAGTGTCTAATTATATTTCTGCTTCCAAGTCATCCTTCGGGCGCGGTGGCATGCTCACTAAATACGCGATGGCCAAGAAATCGGCTGATCTCGGCATTCAAGTGATTATTGCCAATGGCAAGCGAGAGAATGTCTTGGAAGAGTTTGCTGACAAAAGCTTGCGATGCACTTGGTTTGAACCTCAAAAAGCAAAGCACGGCGCGAAGAAATGGCTAGCTCACGGCGAACAGTATTACGTGGGCGAAGTCACCATCAATGAGGGTGCAAAAAGCTCGCTAACTGCCGAAGTGATTCGTAGTCTCTTGCCGATAGGAATTATTAAACTCGAAGGAGAGTTCTCCAAGGGAGATATCTTGCTGATTCGCGATGAGTCAGGACACAAAATCGGTCTGGGTCGTGCGGAATATTCTTCCAAAGTAGCCAATGAAAGGATTGGCCAAAAGAACCAAAAAGCATTAATCCATTACGATTACCTATATATTTTCGATCATGACTGAGTACCAACATATATTTGAAGGAGTAAAAAAAGGAGCTAGAAAACTGACTGGACTCAGCAATGAGAAAGTCAATCAAGTCCTGCATAACCTGGCGATTTTAGCGGTGGAAAACACCTATTTTCTCCTAGAAGAAAACCAAAAAGATCTGGATCGAATGGATCAGGACAATCCTATGTACGATAGGCTTTTGCTGACAGAAGAGCGAATCCAAAATATCGCTGGGGAAATCATCCAAGTGAGCGCTTTACCAAGTCCTTTGCATCATGTGCTGGAGAGCAAAACCCTAGAAAACGGGCTTTCTCTTGAGAAAACTACTGTACCTCTCGGCGTGATTGGAATTATCTACGAGGCTAGGCCAAATGTAACTTTTGATGTATTCACTCTGGCTCTGAAATCCGGTAACGGACTGGTGTTGAAAGGCGGTTCTGATGCAGATTACTCCAATCGCGCGATCATGAGCTTGATTCATCAAGTCTTGGAGAATAATGATTTGCCTACTTCAGCATTCCAACTTTTGCCTGCCGATCGAGCAGCCACTAAAGCACTTTTGGAAGCAGTTGGCTTTGTGGATGTGATTATTCCACGTGGTTCTCAGGGATTGATCAATTTCGTGAGAGAAAATGCAAAAGTGCCTGTGATAGAAACAGGGGCAGGAATCGTGCATACTTATGTGGATGAATCTGCGGATTTGGAAAAGGCTAAGGAAATCATCTTCAATGCCAAAACCCGTAGGCCTAGCGTCTGCAACTCTCTTGATTGCCTCGTGATTCATGAAAGTCACTTACCTGTCTTAAATGACTTAATCCAACCTATGCTGGAAAGAAAGGTTCAGGTTTATGCGGATGAGAAAGCCTATGAAGCTTTGAATTCCAGTGAACTGATTTCAAAAGCTGATGAATCACATTTCGGAACAGAATTTCTCGGACTCAAACTAGCTATCAAAACCGTAGCAAATCTGGATGAGGCACTGGATCATATTGAAGCCTATTCGTCCAAGCATTCTGAGGCGATTGTAGCAGAAAATCAGGAAACCATTGATCGATTCCTGCTAGAAGTAGATGCTGCGGCTGTTTACGCAAATGCATCCACAGCATTCACGGACGGCGCACAATTCGGACTTGGAGCCGAAATCGGCATCAGCACTCAGAAACTCCACGCTCGTGGCCCAATGGCTCTAAAAGAACTATGTAGCTATAAGTGGATTGTGAGAGGAAATGGGCAGGTTAGAAGTTAGTTGTCAGTAATCAGTTTGCAATGATCAGTTTGCAGTTTGTCACCCTGAGCGGAGTCGAAGGGCCAACCCAAAATTCGCTGCGCCTCCCGTACAGCTGTCGGGAGCGCCGCCGCTAGAGACTTTAAAAACAAGCTGCACCTTCGCGCCTCCGGTAGCTATCGGGAGCGGGAGAATTCAGAATTTGAATTTTAAAACCTTCGAGGTTAGAAAAAAACCTCAAAGGTTATCTACCTATACGGGAGATATGCCTTAATTTCGCATCAACCCACCAAAATCGCATATTCCCTTGAAACGTCTCGCAATCTTAGCCTCTGGATCTGGCAGTAATGCTGAAAAGATCATAGAGCATTTTCAGAATTCCGAAATAGCAGAAATTGCACTTGTTGCCTCCAACAAGGCTGAAGCTTTTGTGCTGGAGCGGGCAAAGAAATTCGGCGTTCCTACTTTTACTTTTTCCCGAAAGGAAATGGACGCAGGTGTTTTACTGGAGAAATTACAGGAAGAAAACATCGATTGGGTGATTCTAGCAGGTTTTTTACTCAAAATCCCAGTTGAGTTGACGAGAGCTTTCCCTGATAGAATGGTGAATATTCATCCGGCACTTTTGCCAAAATACGGAGGAAAAGGAATGTATGGAAGCTTCGTCCATGAAGCTGTAAAAGCTGCTGGAGACGCCGAGACAGGCATCACCATTCATCTGGTCAATGAGAATTACGACGAAGGAAGAATAGTTTTCCAAGCCTCCACCCCAGTCACTTCAGAGGACACTCCAGAGTCCATCGCAGAAAAAGTGCATGCCTTGGAGCACAAGCACTTTCCTGAGGTGATTGAAGGATTGTTGTAATAACCGACTTACAAGTCCATAGCAAGGATTCTTTTCGGGATTTTTAAATCTGCGTTTTTACGCCGTCTTTTCCCGTGTAATTTTATCCACTACCAAAGCGATGGCGCCATCACCAGTCACGTTGCAAGCTGTGCCAAAACTATCCATGGCAATATAAAGAGCGATCATCAAACCGATCATTTCCTCACTGAATCCAAGCATGGATTGCAGTACTCCAATCGCCGCCATAATCGCTCCTCCAGGCACTCCAGGAGCAGCTACCATCGCGACACCCAGCATAAAAATAAATCCGACAAACATCCCAAAGTCATAAGGAACGCCTTCCAGAATCATCAAAGCCATGGCACATGCCGTGATTTTCATAATACTTCCAGAAAGGTGAATCGTAGCACAAAGCGGAATCACAAAACCAGCAACCTTTGGAGAAACTCCATTCTTTTCTGTCTGCTCCAAAGTAACCGGGATCGTCGCTGCAGAGGACTGCGTTCCCAATGCTGTGAAATAAGCCGGCATCATGGTAGCCAACAGTTTAAATGGGTTCTTCTTCACTATCGCACCTGTGATCACATACTGCAGGATCAACAGAAAAATATGCATCGCGAAGATCACCCCGATGATATTGAGGAATACAGAAAGGATAGAATAGACCTGTCCGCTGTAAGCCATATTTGCAAAAATCCCTAAAATAAAAATCGGCAAAAGTGGTACGATTACATTCTCGATCACCTGCATGATGATTGTCTCAAAATTCTTCACCACTTTTTTCAACATGGAATTTTCCTGATAGGAAAGTCCCAAGCCAATCACAAAAGCAAGTACCAAAGCTGACATCACATCGATCACAGCAGGGATAGTAATGCTGAAATAAGGAATTAGATCCTTTCCCCCCTCAGTGATTTCCGCAGCTTCATTCACATGAGAAGCTAATAAGGAAGGGAAAATAGTAGAGGAAGTGAAATAGCTCATAAACCCAGAGAATAACGTGGATCCATAAGCGATAGCTGCAGTGATGAGTAACATTTTACCAGCACCTTTTCCTAGGTCAGAAATGGCCGGCATAATCAGCCCAAGGATGATCAAAGGAATCACAAAGTTGAGGAATTGGCCAAAAAACGCATTGAACGTAGCAAAAATCCTGTTGATAGATTCTGGTAGGTAAAGGCCGAAAACTATACCCAAAACGATGGCTACAAAAACTTTGAAAAGAAGATTGGAGAATAATTGCTTCATATTTTAACTGGAATTCTGACTTTTTACAAGCTATTTACCCTTACTGGATATGATTTTGCTAAGATAGAAGGAAAGCAGTCTTTCAGCCTAAAGGCCGGCGAATTATTAACAGCTTTACTACTTCTTCCCTACCTTTGCCGATCTAAAACCCAGTACAAATGCAGTCAGTAGCCGAAAACAAGAAGTCAAACAACATTGCCGAATACATTATTTATATGTACCAAATGGAGGATTTGATCAGATCCTACCAAGGAAATGAAGATGAAATCAAAACCTTCGTAGTAGAGAAATATCCCGTTTCGGAGGAAGAAAAAAACAAAATAGCCGATTGGTATTTAGATCTTCTAGCTCAAATGAAGGATCAGGGTATTCTGGAAAAAGGACATCTGAATGAGCTGAATATGTTAGTTTCAGAACTTGCACAAATCCATTGGAACCTGCTCAAAACTGATCCTACCTACTTTGAAGCATATGGAAAGGCGAAGCCATTTATCATAGAAGCCGTGATGCAAGCTGAAGGACAAGATTTGGGAAATGAAATCCAGATCTGCCTCAATGGAGTTTACGGCTTACTGCTTTGCCGACTACTAGGTAGAAAAGTGTCTGATGAGCAACTGAAGTCTGCAGATTCCTACGGCGATATTCTTAGCACGCTGAACTATCATTATAAAGTGAAGAATACGATTTCGAAAAACTGATGAGAATTATCAATTCTCAATGTTCAATTGTCAATATTCAAAAATCTGTGACTCCATCACTTTATTGGGAAGAATTAGGTTGAAATAACTTGTCCGCCGTGGCGGATTGAAAAATTGAAAAATTTGAAAATTGTCACGTGGAATTGCAATGGTGCTTTTAGGAGAAAATTCAACTTTATAGATGAATTTGATGCTGATATCTATGTAATTCAAGAATGCGAGAATCCCTTAGAAACTGGCCATCTAGACTATATAGAATGGGCGAAAAATCACCTTTGGGTTGGAGACAGCAAACATAAAGGGCTTGGGATTTTCGTGAAAGGTGACATAAAACTAGAAAAACTTGAGTGGCCTACTATTTACAAAGACCATTCAGTAAAGCATTTTTTACCCTGTCTCATAAATGGAAACACACAGTTTATCGGCGTTTGGGCTCATTCTAACAAATCACCGAATTTTGGCTACATAGGTCAGTTTTGGAAATTCATCCAATTGCACAAATCAAAATTCAATGAGATTGTTATTGCTGGAGATTTTAACAGCAATGTAAAATGGGATCAATGGGATCGCTGGTGGAATCATTCAGATGTTATTCGAGAACTGAAGGAGACTAACATTGAAAGTTTATATCATACCTACTTCGAAGAACTACAGGGGAGCGAAGTACAACCCACATTTTTCCTTCAGAAAAATCTAAACAAACCCTACCACATTGATTACATTTTTGGTAGCCCAGCATTCAGAAACAACCTAGAAAAAATAGAGATGGGCAAAGTTGAGGACTGGATTAAACATAGTGATCACCTTCCCATGATTGCCGAGTTTTCAAGTTAGAATTTTTCAATCTTCAAATTTTTCAATCTTCAAATCACTCCAAAAACTCCCACACGCTTTTATACCCATCCTGCTCCTCGAAGTACTTCAGCAATTTATCAAAAAATGGATTTTGGGCAAGGGTGCTGCTATCTCCGATCAGCACCAATTTACGCTTCGCCCGGGTCAGGGCTACATTCATTCGCCGAGTATCAGCGAGGAATCCTATTTCCCCTTTCTCATTGGATCGAGTAAGGGAAATCATCATCAGATCCCGTTCCTGACCTTGGAAACCATCTACTGTATCGATGGTGATCTGTTCTTTTACTGCTTGCAAACTGGGATAATCTTCTGAATCAAAAATCAATCCTCGCAATCTCCGAACCTGAGCCCCATAGGGTGCGATCAGGCCAATCGTCCAATCATTTTGCAGGAAATTGTCTACGCCGATTCTCTCCACAAGATCATTCAGGTATTTCGCCGCAAAGAGCGCTTCTTCAGGATTGAAGGTACTTAAGCTCTCGAGCTCCTTCTGATCTGAATAGCCTGCACCCGCGGTATCTATCCATTCTAAGGCACTTTCTTCTGATGGGAAAACATGGGCTTTAGCACTTTCATCAGCTATCAGTTTCCCCTGGTAAAACTGCTCATTGGAAAAACCCATAATCACTTCAGGCATCCTGTATTGCACTTGCAGCATTTGGGCAGCTTGGGGTTTTCTGGCGATCACTTTCTCAAAAAGCGTCTCTGCAAGTCCATCTTTTGCGGCTTGATAAGACTTAATCGTAGGTGGAAGTTGGCAGTGATCGCCTGCAAATACGACTTTCTTTGCCTTCAAAATCGGAATCCAAGTTGCTGCTTCCAGTCCCTGCGCTGCTTCATCTATAAAGACCACATCAAACTCCATCCCTTTCAGATTGTAGGACGAAGCACCCACAAGTGTACAGGCAAAGACTTTTGTCTTCTGATAAATATCGTATTGTATGTATTCCTCCAGTGACTTGGACGCTTCACGCAGTCGGGAAACTTCCGCATACATCATCTTGCGCTGGACACGCTCCGCGTGCCCAAAATTGCGCTTGTATTGCTTGGCAATTTTCAGCTGCTGGTCAGTTTCTTTGCGAAGCTTCTTCAGATCTCTGTAGCTGGCATGAAAAGCTGTTTTGGCATCCAAGGTCTGATTCAAAATCTTCTCCTCCACACGTGCTGGATGGCCAAGACGCAACGTTTCAATTCCCCGATCTATCAGTTTTTCTACCAAAAGATCCACTGCAGCATTACTAGGAGCACAGACTAAAATCGATTCTCCGGCGATCACCGAATCTTGGATCGCTTCGATTAGGGTAGTTGTCTTTCCAGTTCCCGGAGGTCCGTGAACCACCGCTACATCTTTCGCATTGGCGATCAGCTCACAGGCTAGGTTTTGGGAGAAATTGAGATTGGACTTTGGTGCAAGTTGCTTTACGGAAAATTGAGGAGCCTTTTCCCCCAAGAGAATTTCTTTGAACTCTTCTACCCTCTTGTTTTCAGTAGAAATCACCCGCTTCAGCGCAAATTCCATTTCTCTATAGCTGGCCTCATCAAAAAGCAAATCCACTCCCAGTTTGCTTCCATGCATCCATTCCGGCAACTCATCGGCCTGCAAGGTGACCGTCATGGTATTTTGCTTCACAAAATTGATCACTCCTTTCACTCGATCCTCAGAAGAATTATACGACTCATGAGTGCTGAAAAATGACACAGACTTACCAGAGTTAAAGGCTGATGCATAATTGGAATCTGAGCGCTCTACTTCTACCAGCAGACGCTCACCCATCCCAATTTTGCTCTTTTTCAAATGAACAGGATGCCAAGTGATGCCAGCCTTTTTCTTATCTGCAAGAGAGGAATTCAGAAATTTCTGCTTGTATTGGGCAAGATCTTCCTGCCATTCCAGCTTTAAAAGTTTCAGACCTTTCTTTAATTCCTCCGTGACTTTGTCCATCAATGCGTATTTTAGCCCGAAACTAATGAAAACCTCCCGTGTTTTCCCAACCAATCGATTTCAATGAACTATCTAGCACACGCATATCTTTCTTTTGGTCAAGATGAAGTGCTTGTGGGAAATTTCATGGGAGATTTTGTGAAAGGGAAAATGATGAACACGTTTCCAGAGGAAGTCCAGAATGGGATTAAACTCCATCGGGCAATAGACAAGTTCACGGATACGCATCCACTTGTACGGGCAGGACAGAGTTATCTGAGACCAAAATTTGGGCATTATTCTACCGTCATCACAGACATTTACTTTGATTATTACCTGTCAAAAAACTGGGAGAAATATTCACCTATTCCTCTTGAGGACTTTATCCAAAAAACCTTTAGTACGCTGAAGCATTACCGCCAACTTTTTCCAGATCGCTTCGCAAATATGTTTCAATGGATGGTGCAGGATAATTGGCTTTTGAAATACGGAGAAATTAAAGGAATCGAACAAACGTTCACAGGAATGTCCCGAAGAACCAGCTTTGATTCCAAGATGGAAGTAGCACATTTAGCCTTATTGGAGAAAGAAGCAGAATTTCAGGTGATATTCTTCGCTTTTTTCGAGGATTTGGAGACTTTTGCACGAGAGAAATTAAAAGAAATCCAAGAATCCAATGCTGGTCATTAAGCCTAAAGTATCCACTTACATTTCATTGAGCCTAGTGCTACTCATTCTCATCTCGGGTTTAGTGTATATCCTCAGAGATTTTGCCTACACAGGAAGTTTCGGGATTTGGTTTTATCTGATTGCCTGTACGCTGATCACTTTGGTGATCCTGATGCTTCTGGTAAAAATGCTTGCTGGATATAGATTTATAACAGCAGGGAGAGATCAGATCATCGTCAAACTACCCTTGAGAGGATACACCAAAACTTATCCAGTTGCTCAGATTCTAGCTTGGGAGGAGGAAATCGTGAAGGCTAATAAGAAGGAATTTCGCCAGGTGACCATAGCTTTTACAGATCAACAATCAATCTCAGTATCTAATCACGAACATGAGGCCTATTCAGACCTAGTCGCATATTTAGCTAAAAAAGCGGGGAAACAGAAGGTGAAAGGGAAGAAGTGAGAAGATATGATGTCCGATGCATGATGCCGATGCTGCTGAAATTGAAAATGAAGTAAGTGGTAAAAGGTGAAAAGTGGGAAGTCTTCTCCACCGTTCGTATATCACGAATGGTCATGGACAGTCCAGCTTCTGGAGAAGCAGGACAACAATTGAAGTAGTAACACGAGCTATATTTCCAAACGGCGCTCTCCGCGTAACCTTTGTGTGCTTTGCTGTAAAATCACTAAAAGCAAAAAAGCCTGAGATCAATCTCAGGCTTCTTGTTTATCGTTTCGTTCGGAAATTCTGATCATAAAGATCAACGCTTTCTCGGATGATTCGCATCGCATCCTCTTTGCCTAGGAAGTCTTCTACTTTTACTTCTTTGTTTTCGAGCTTCTTGTAATCTTCAAAGAATCTATGAACTTCCTTCATCAAATGTGGAGGAAGATCGTCAATATCATTGATGTAGTTTACCGATTGATCGCCAGCTGCAACAGCAATGATTTTATCATCTGCTTCACCACCATCAATCATTCGCATCACTCCGATCACCTTTGCCTCCACCAAACACATAGAAGGAATATCAATCTGAGAAATGATCAGGATATCCAATGGATCATGGTCTTCACAGAAAGTCTGTGGAATAAAACCATAATTTGCTGGGTAATGCACCGCAGAGAAGAGCACACGGTCAAGCATAAGCATGCCAGTTTTCTTGTCCAACTCGTATTTTCCTTTGCTACCCTTAGGTATTTCAATTACTCCTGTTACGAATTCAGGGGCATTTTTCCCGATGTTGACGTCATGCCAGGGATTAATCATAATATCTTGAATTAGTTAATAAAAAGTGAAGCTTCTCGCAAAGCACTTGCAAAGATAGGATTTAGCTTGAAAATGACCAGTAACCTGTCATTATTTCATATTCGGCAAAGTGACTTTGAAAGTAGTCCCAGAACCAAATACTGATTCCAAATCAATTTTTCCACCCATTTGCTCTACGGCTTCTTTGACCATATAGAGCCCCAAACCGGTCCCTACATTTCTCTGGGTAGCACGTGTGAATAAATTGAATACATCTGCATGATGCTTCTCCTCTATCCCTATCCCATTATCTTCCAAGACAATAACGGATTCGGATTCGGCTACGTCCACTCTTAGGCTAATTCTTTTTTCGATTTGATCTACTCGCTGAAATTGTACAGAATTGCTAAAGAGGTTATTGAGTATTACTCGGATTTTCGCATCATCAGAGGAAAAAGCATTTTCTTGGTTGATCTGAATATCGATACGAATATCTTTTATGTCAAATTTAGCTCTGTAAGCAGCTAATTGTTGATCTACAATATCGTTAAAGTTGATTTTCGTAATCTTATTATCAATTTTAGTCGATCTATAGAAGTCAAGCATCTTATAGATAAAATCATCCAGCTTTCCTGTGGCACTATCAATCATGTCAAAATACTCTGCAGCTTCCGGGTCTTTCAGTTCCATTTTAGCCAGTTTGGACACGCCTGAAATACTCATCAACGGACCTCTCAACTCATGTGATAAGCTATACACAAATTGATTCATCTCCGAATGTAGCTTTTTGAGTTTCAGATTCTTATCCTTCAACTCGCGGCGCATGAAGAAAATATCCGCAGCATTTTTAATAGAGTTTTTTATCTGCTCGATATTCCAAGGCTTGTCAATAAATCTATATACCTCACCCTTGTTTATAGCATCTATCACTGACGCTATGTCCGAATATCCCGTAAGCAAAATCCGAATCGGATCAGGATTAAACTTCACCAATTCCTCAAAAAACTCCGTTCCCGTCATTCCGGGCATTCTCTGATCAGCAATTACTACGTGAACTTCTTCCTCCCTTGCAATTCTTAATCCTTCGTCTGCATCAATAGCAGTAAAAATTTTAAAATCTTTTCTTAATGTAGCTCTGAAGGACTTAAGGTTATTATCCTCATCATCTATATAGAGGACATGAATTTTATCATTCATAGCGTTGGGTACTTTGATGTATAGGAAGAGTTATTTTAAAGGTAGTACCCTGGTTCTCTTCCGAAATTACTTCCAGCGTTCCTTTGTGATTCTCAATAATAGAATAAACTATTGAAAGACCCAAACCTGTTCCTTTACCTACAGCTTTTGTGGTGAAGAAAGGTTCAAAAATTCGTTTTTTGACATGCTCAGGCATACCCGGACCATTATCTATAATTTCAATCGTTATAGAATCTAATAAAGATCTGGTTCGTATTTCTATAATAGGGTCATTAATGGTGTCAATATGATCAGCCAAGGCATGAACTGCATTGTTGATAATATTCATAAATACCTGATTGATTTTACCCGCCAGACATTCGACTAATGGCAACTCGCCGAAATCACGGATGATTCGAATTTTCGTTGGCATCGTACTATTTAGCAAGATAATCGTGCTGTTGATGCCATCATGGAGATCAACTTTCTTAACATCTTGCTCATCCACACGTGAAAAAAGACGTAATCCTTTCACAATTTCAACTGTCCTTCTAGCGCCATCATCCATTCCCTTCAGCAATTGTTCCACTTCATCAAGCACATAATCAAGCTCTAAATCTTCCTCTAGTTGCTTGGCTGCTTTTTGTGAATCGAGCGTAAATTCTTTTGCCCCCGTGGCTCTATAAAACTCTATAACTTCCATTATGTCCTTAATATCACGTTTTAAAGGCATGATATTAGAACTCACAAAGTTGATCGGGTTATTGATTTCGTGAGCTATACCAGCTGTCAGCTGACCAAGAGAAGCCATTTTCTCTTGATTTACCAACTGGCTCTGCGTATTCTGTAGATTACGGAGTACTTGCTCCAACTCATCAGTTCTTATTCGGACTTTTTCCTCTAGCATCGCATTTTGCTCGCGAACCAGTTGATCATTTTTGTTCAAGGCATCTACGAGTTCTAGCTGCTCTTTCTCTTTTTCTTTTTTCAAAATATTTATTTTGTCAGCTAGCGCAAAAGAAAGTAAAAGCGCTTCACATGCTGAACCAAAAGTAAATACATAATTAGTGAAAAAATTATTTGATATAATATTCAGATCAGTAAGTAAGAAAATGATCATACTTAAAATCAATAATGACCATGAAATCAAGAAAAACTTAGCTGGTCTATACCCCTTTCTATAACTATAAATCGATATAAATAGAAGGTAGAAAGGTACTATACCTAGAAAAACTTGCAATACACGTACTCGAGAATTAATCGATCCGAGATCGAAAAAGAAGGCCAAGAAGACCAGAATATATACACCTATTATACCTAGACCTGCCAGCCATAAATTTTTATTAAACTCTTTAATTATCAAAAACTTAAGGGAGTAATAAATCCCCACCATATTTACTAAAACTGTAAATAGGAAATAGGAATTTTGCTTCAAAAATAGGTTGCCTGGCCAAAGATATACATCAAGATATCCTGCTATAACCCCCTGAGTCATACCTACTACCAAAATGTAGGTAATGTATATCCCATATATTCCATCCTTTGTAGAAAACCAAAGGAATAGATTGTAAAAAAACATAGCTATTACAATACCGAAATATATCCCAAACAACACATTCCTCTCATCAATTGTAAGCTGAAAATCGTTTTCATCTACCAGATCAATGGGAACAGTTACACTTCCAAAACTATTTACCTTAACGTAATAGGTTAGCCCCTGCTCTTGAGAAAGCCATGTGGTATTAAAAAAACTCCCGTAATCATCCTTTGTAAAATTCATTCTACCGAGAGATGCTACTTTTTTTGCATTGGCATCATACACTTCAATTTCCGTTAACATAGGATTATTAAAGCTCAGCAAAATCTCATCGGTCAAAAATATATCCTCGCTAATTATCAGTTTTATAAATAGAGACTTCTCGAAATGTCCTAAAGAAATATACTGATTGGTGATAGGTAAGAGTGAGTCCGGATCGTAATTGATAAAAGAGTTAATATCATCAACTGCATCCGATTCAATAACATATCCTAAGTAGTCAAAATCCTGTTCACTAGACTTACTAGAACAAGAAGATAGGAGAGCAAAAAAAGAGATGTATAAAAATATTTTTGTCATTCTATGTAAGATGTATATTCAAGCACTACTTTTCTACCGCGATAGTTTTCCTCAATTACCAAGCGATCGTTTTCCCGAATCATTGCTACAGATTCTCTAAATTCCGGAGAAGTTAACGGAAGGTTTATTGCATCATATAATTTCATAGCTGTGGCAATCAAATCCAGCTTGGGATAATAAAAAGTCCCATTGTTACCTATTTGGCTCAAAATTTCATACCCCGTTTCATGCCCAAGCTTGACAGTAGTAGGTGCCAACAGTGCATAAAGAGAAGTAAGTCCTAATTTAGGCGCTAAAGCTAGACAGGCTTTTGACATAAATATAGCCCCTATTCCTAATCCTGTAATTTTTCTTGAGTTCCATAGCCCACAAATCTCTCCAGTCCCAGCATCAATATCTTCACTAATTATACCTCTAATTGAAATATCGAGGTCTTCTATGGCTTCTTCTATTGGTAGTTTAAATTGAGAATTAGCTTTATGAACCCTTGCTCCACCATAGATCAAACCATCCTCCATGGACTCCACTATTACCACAATTACATCAGGATTCTTCACCCAAAGATCATTGGCTGAGGTAACCTTTTTCACCCCTATACTTTCAAGAACCTGTCGATGTCCTTCTATAAATTTTTGACACCTTTCTGGATCATCCACTGCCTTAAATGCTATAAGTTTAAACATAGGCTTATAGAATAATCAAACTTTCAGAAACATCTCTTCTAAAGGAGCGCATAGAAGGATCACTTGCTCTATTGATTCGTACCATAAACATCTCTTCTTTCTGATTCTCGAGATTAAATATAGTATTGAGTTGGCTTTTAAAAAGTATAATCTGCTCTTTTTCCGCGGAATTAAATCCAGTACTTTCTTCTCGATTCACTCTATGAAAAATAAATAAAGACGCAGATATAGGCTGAACACTATAGCCAGTAAGATTTGCTTTCATCCAAACTCTCTGAAGAACAGCACCAGACTTAAGAAATGCCTCAGGAGTATACTCATCTGCCTCTAGCATCATGACAGCTCCAGCTGTAAGTACAGTTTGATCAGAAATTTTTGTTAACCCATAACCCAAATCATTCTTTCTAAAGAATTCCACCGTTCCTGGATCGCGAACAAGTCCGATGGCAGCTCTTTCAACGTTGCCCATTTCTAAAGTAGCTATGTCTATACCATCTTTAGTATCTCTAGCATCTTTGTCGGACCAGCGTATCTCATTCATAAAATCTGCGTAACCCTGCTCATGAAGTAAGCGAAGTCTATCCATTCCACCTAGAATTGGTGCAAGCTGCTCTAACACTCCCAAATCATCCTGAACTTCTAGCGTTACTCCTAGATCTTCAGCTAATAATTTAAACTCTTGGATTTCCTCAGGACTTATTAGCTCTCTTTCTTCATTTTTCCTATTAGTGCACCTCAAATCAATCCCTTTAGCAAGGTTAGCATGCAGAACAGTGTATGGACTGTCTATTTTAGAATAGAACAAAACAGAGGCTATCAAATCTTCATCAAATTGAGCGATTTGATAATGGATACTCAATTCAAGCCCCATATTTGCCCCCGTCAATCTGATAATCTCCAATGCAGCGCCAAAAGCGAGCAAAGATCCAGTACCTAAATAGTCAAGGAGTGATTCACTTTTATCCTTATCATGAATCAAATGTAAAACCCCTTCTTTATCAAAAATCCACTTCCATGGTTGGCTATTACCTCCTGAAGGAGCAGTATTCGCCTTTTGTATCAAATATTTTAACTCTTCTTCACTTAACTTATACGTTGATTTATATTTCCCAGCAGGAAGATGTTGAACAAAATCCTCCGTAGCCTTAACTGACTTCTTTGAAACTAAAGGAATCTCTTCACTTTCTTTTTTAATTAATTCATCAAGATCCACATAGTATCTTCCTGACTCAATTTTTTCACCAAGTAGCAATTTACGAGAAGCATGAGAAACTGTAGCTCCTCCTAGATACACAGCGGACGCCAGCTGCGGCCATGAAGCAATCGTTTGATTCACCTCTAGAAGCGACACCTTCATTCTAGTAGAAACAGTGCTAATCCCTGTAATTTTTAAAGCCATTGGGACTTTCTGCTTACTAGTCAGTCCCTGAAGATCAGTAAATTTAAGATCACCAATTAATCCGTGAAAAATAGCTCTATTTGGCTCTAAGTCAAACCTTTCTACATCTAGCATACCTCGGTCTGAGGTCTCCATTAATACAGGGATACGCTTAGCCTTCGCCTTTTCCCTAGCTAGCGCTTTAATATCTAAACTATCACACTCATCTATTAAAAGATCTAGGTCTCCTCCTCCACTAAGAAAATCACCTATATTCTCTTCACTTATACCATCTCTAAAAACTGTGATTTTCAAGTATGGATCAATTTCAGAAATCTCCCGAGCTGCAATGACTACTTTCTCCACTCCAAGGTCTGTTACTCCAGCCTTTATTCTATTGAGATTACTTAATTCCAAGGTATCGAAATCTGCAAGTCTGAGTTCACCACAACCTCTCTCTAATGCGATTGCAAAAGCAATACTCTGCCCAACAGATAATCCAATTATCCCTATTTTTTTCTTCCTAAGTTCTTCCTGCTCTTTGGAAGTAATTTTATAATTATTTCTCTGGGTCCTTACAAGAACAAATTCTTCTTCCGGAAGCAATCTTACCAAGATATTCTTCCAAGGAAAGAAAACCCATGCTCCATACTTTTCTCTATCATTTTCCCTAAAAAAATCAGAAACAAGAGCAGCTAATTCTAAATCAGAAAATGATTTTGCGGGATTCTTTGCTTTGATCAACTCAGCCATCTGACTATTTAGCTGATCAACAGCACGTACATAAGGTGAATCAAGTAATTCCTTTACCTTAAGAATATCCTGTAAATCATTTAACTGATAAATAATAGGAGAAATCTGACGGTGGAAATCAAATTGTGAACTAGGAAGCATTTATATTATCGGGGGTGACAAGACTGAGTAAAGTTAGTTTTTTCAGTTATAAGTCCAATTATTTAGTTTTTATTTTACTCATCCTTAAATATAGTATTTTGAGTGATTATCAACAGCTTATTAAATACTAATTAAAGAAGGGTAAGTTTATTTTTAAGAAAAGAGTCTTTAAATTGTAATGTATCAATCGATTTTAATCAAATTTGTGGAATGGAAGGCACACCGCAGGAAAAAATCAAAATCCTTTACGTAGATGATGAAGAAAATAATCTTCAAGCATTTAAGGCTACTTTTAGAAGAGATTATGCCATTTTCTTAGCAATAGACGCTAATACCGCTCGTGAAACACTAAAAACACAAGTAGTCGACATCATAATTACCGATCAAAGAATGCCAGGGGAAACTGGTGTGGAATTTTTAGAATCTATCATCCCTATTTATCCAAACCCAATCCGGATTCTATTGACGGGATACACAGATATTCAGGCTGTTATTGATGCGATTAACAAGGGGCAAGTTTATCACTACCTGACTAAACCTTGGGAGGAAGACTACCTACGAACCGTCATAAAAAATGCTTTTGAAATCTATCAGCTTCGTCGAGAAAATGAAAAATTGACTCAAGCCTTGATCAAATCAAATGATCAGCTGGAGTTTATCCTTAGACAAAATCTACTTTCCTAAGTTAATATCTAGCAGCCAGTAATAACTGCAATTCCTTATGGCTGATACCAAACTTCCTACCCATATAGGCGTTCGTCAAACTCCCTCTATAAGTATAGACTCCCCTCAAAAACCATTTGTAATTGAATATCATTTCTTCGGCACCGCCTAGGTCTGCCATTTGAAGGATGATCGGGGTAAAAATATTACTCAAAGAATAAGAGGCCGTTCTTGCCACACGCGAAGCAATATTAGGAACGCAATAATGAATAATATCATGAACTTGGTAGACTGGCTCATCGTGAGAAGTCATTTTCCCTGTCTCAATGCATCCTCCCTCATCAATAGCTACATCAATGATGATACTTCCGTGCATCATATTGGCTACCATTTCTTCAGATACTACAATTTTATTCCTGCCTTTTTCGGCTCTTAAAGCACCGATTACCACATCTGCCTCAGACAAAGCTTGATTTAGACTGAAATTATCAATGGTTGAGGTATAGATCTGCTGACCAAGTAGCTGCTTGAGTCTTCGAAGTTTATATATATGATTGTCAAAAACCTTAATGTTAGCACCTAAGCCCAATGCAGTTCTGGCGGCATATTCGGCAACAGTTCCTGCTCCGATGATCACTACTTGAGTCGGTGGCACTCCAGTCACTCCTCCCATAATCAACCCCTTGCCATTATTTTCACTGGAGAGGTATTCAGCAGCTATCAGCATCACGGTACTTCCTGCTATCTCTGACATTGCTCTCACCACAGGCATTCCTCCTACTTTGTCTTCCAAATACTCGAAAGCAACCGCAGTGATTTTTTTCCTATTCAGTGTTTGGATAAACTCCTGGTCCTGACCTTCGAGCTGCAATGCTGAGATCAGGCAACTTCCCTGATTCATGTATTCTATCTCCTCCTGCGTAGGCGGATCAATTTTAAGGACAACATCCGACTCAAAAACCTCTTTCTTTGAACTGGTCACTTTTGCGCCAGCATCAGAAAAATCCTGATCTGTAAACTTAGATTGCAGGCCTGCTCCAGCCTCCACTACTACACTAATACCGTTGTTTGAAAGCAAACCAACAGATTCAGGAGTAATAACAATTCGCTTCTCTTGAGTGGAGATTTCTTTAGGCAAGCCAATTACCAACGAGTGATCTCTATTTCTCACCTTGGCTGGTGATTCTTTTGGGATCATTCCCACAGCAGTAAGTTGATCTATTTCAGCTGGCATCTTTAATGTGTTGTAAGTTCAGGGTTCGTTGTGTTTCGGAATCGTTGATGATCCGAACAAGAAGAAAATTCTCAGGCAAAAATGCAGCTATTTTTTCAGCCCATTCTAACCAGCAATAATTTCCACTATAAAAATACTCTTCTATTCCGATATCCAAAGCTTCTGTAGGATCATCCATTCTATAAAAATCAAAGTGGTAAAAAATTTCACCACCTTGATTTTCATAATGATTTACAATACCAAAAGTAGGACTACTCACTTGGTCCGTGACTGAAAAGGCTTTGGAAAGAGCCTTTATAAGCGTGGTCTTACCCGCACCCATATCGCCTTGAAATATCCATACTCTTTGATCAGCAGCTGTTTCAATCACAACTTGCGCCGCTTTATCTATCTCGTCTAGCTCGTAAGTGAACTGTGTCAAATGCTCAATTATTTTGGTGACAAATGAACGATCGGAATGATCATTTCCTCCAAAGATACACCTCCGTGCTGAAAAGTGTCCTTGTAGAAGTTCACATAATAATTGTAATTATTCGGGTATGCAAAGAAATAATCCTCAACGGCAAATACATATGTTGAGGAAACATTTAATCTCGGCAACTTCGCGTCTTCGGGTTTTTTGATTTCAAAGACTTTGCCTGCCTCGAAATTCAAGTTCTTTCCTTGCTTGTAGCGAAGATTTGTAGTCACATTTTTATCTCCGATGATTCGGTACGGCTTGTTTACTCTCTTGGTCCCATGATCGGTAGTGATGATCACTTCTGCTCCAGCGTCATGAATCTTTTTCAGTAGCTCAAATAACGAGGAATGCTCAAACCAACTTGTAGTCAAAGATCTATAGGCTGATTCATCAGGAGCCAATTCACGGATCATTTTCATATCCGTTCTCGCATGGGAAACCATATCCACAAAATTATAAACCAATACGTTCAAGTCGTTCTGAAGAAATGTATGAAACTGCTCTAGGACAGCTTTTCCTTGATGCGTTTGAATAATTTTATTGTAGCTGGACTTTATAGGAAGTCTGTTTTTCTCTAAGTTGATTTTCAACCACTCTTCCTCAAAATTATTTTTTCCCTCATCAGAATCTTCGTCTTCCCAGAATTCGGGATGGAATCTAGCCATGTCCATCGGCATCATACCGCTAAACAGTGCATTTCTAGCAAAAGCTGTGGTCGTCGGCAAGATGCTGTAATAGGTACCCTTGTCTTTGATATTGAAGTAGGGTGAAATAATTGACTCTATATCTTCCCATTGGTCCAACCTGAAATTATCGATCACAATAAAGAACAATGGCTTCTTCTCTTTGATATGGGGGAAAACTTTTTGCTTCATCACCTGATGAGAAAGCAGAGGCTTAGACTGATTTTTCTCATCCATCCAACTCAAATAATTTTCTTTGATGAATTTGGAGAAATTTGCATTCGCTTCAATTTTCTGTGATTCCAGCACTGGAAGCATGTTTTTGTTTTCAGTATCATCGATCTGCATTTCCCAGTAGGTCAGCTTGCGATAGATTTCTGCCCAATCTTGATGATCCTCAGCATCATCAAAGGCCATACTGATATTCATGAAATCCTGCTGATAACTTTGCGTAGTTCGCTCGTCGATCAATTGCTTATTCTGAAGTAACTTCTTTACCGAAAGCAAGATCTGGCTTGGATTGATAGGCTTGATCAGATAATCGGCAATTTTGCCTCCGATAGCATCATCCATAATGTGTTCCTCTTCACTTTTGGTAATCATCACGACAGGCACCTGAGGCTTCATCTGCTTGATTTGTTGCAGTGTTTCTAGACCAGTCATGCCCGGCATCATTTCATCGAGAAAGATGACATCGAAATTTTTCTGCTCAACTTCCTCTATAGCATCTACACCGGAATTAACCGTAGTAATTTCATATCCCTTTTGTTCGAGAAAAAGAATGTGTGGTTTGAGCAAGTCGATTTCATCGTCTGCCCATAGTATCTTGAATTTTTGAGACATCTCAGGTTCCGTTTCTTTTAAAATTATAATTACTTTTGAGCCAAACAAAAAAGGCGTCCTTGAAAAGCCAGAAGATATTAAACGACCCGGTTTATGGATTTATCACGATCCCTAGCGAGTTGATTTTTACGATTATTGACCATCCTTACTTTCAACGCTTGCGGAGAATAAAACAACTGGGCTTGACTGATTTTGTCTACCCCGGTGCTCTCCATACCCGATTTCATCACGCGATTGGGGCAATGCATTTGATGAGCATTACGCTAGACAATCTACGAATAAAAGGCACTGAAATCACAGATGAAGAATATGAAGCAGCATTAATCGCTATTCTTTTGCATGACATTGGGCATGGGCCTTTTTCACATGCCTTAGAATATAGCCTCCTCAAGGGCGTACCCCATGAAGAGCTTTCTCTTTTGATTATAGAACTCCTTAATCAGGAGTTTGGTGGCAAACTAGACCTTCCTTTAAGAATATTTAAGAATAAGTACGAGCGTAAATTCTTTCATCAACTGGTATCCAGCCAATTAGACATCGATAGACTGGATTACCTACAACGAGATTGTTTTTTCACTGGAGTCTCTGAAGGAACTATAGGAGCTGACCGCATCATCAAAATGATGGATGTGAAAAATGACCAAGTGGTAATAGAGGAAAAAGGAATCTATTCTATAGAAAATTTTCTGAGCGCCCGCCGACTGATGTATTGGCAAGTTTACCTACACAAGACTACGGTAAGCGCAGAAAAAATGCTAGTTAAGCTGATCCAGCGTGCCAAGTTCCTTCGTCAATCTGGAGAACATTTTACAGTGACCGAGGAATTTGATTATTTCTTGAAGAATGACGCTACATTATCTGATTTCCGAACTAATCCAGATCTTTTGCGCTTGTTTCTCGAAATGGATGATTTGGATATCTGGGGAGCTGTTAAGCTTTGGAAAAACCACCCCGATTATGTGCTAAGGAATATTTCGCAGATGTTTTTGACTCGAAATCTATTCAAGATCAATTTGACTAATGAGCCATTTTCAGCTGAAGAAATCGCACATTTAAAAGAAAAGACAATTACCAAGCTTCAGATACCATCAGAAGATCTGGACTATTTCTTTTCTCACGGTGCTGTGAGCAACTATGGTTACCTAGCCAAAGACAGAATTAATATTTTGACAAAAAAAGGAAAGGTAATTGATGTAGCTCAGGCAGCTGACTTACCGAATATAAAAGTCATGAGTAAAATCGTGGAGAAACATTACGTATGTAAGGCTAAAAGCCTAAATTTAAATTATTAACTCCGTTTATATTGTTTATGGAATTTACCCTCGGACAAGTTGCTGCAATCCTACAGGGAAAAGTAGAAGGCGATGAAAACCAAAAAGTATCTCGCTTGGACAAAATCCAAGAAGGTAAGGCTGGAGGAATAAGTTTTTTAGCGAATGAAAAATACACTCCTTTCATCTATGACACAGAGGCTACAGCAGTAATTGTATCCAACAACTTTGTCCCTACCAAAACCCTGAAAACTAATTTGATCAGGGTTGAAGATGCCTACACCGGATTCACCTTGCTTTTGGAAGCATATGCTGTGATGATGAAAAGTAGCATAGTGGGTATCGAAGAACCTTCCTATATGGATCCTAGTTCTCAGATAGGTGAGCAAGCCTACAGAGGAGCATTTTCATATATAGGAAAAAATTGCAAAATCGGAGCATCAGTAAAACTCTACAGTCATGTGCACATCGGTGATCGGGTGCAGATAGGTGACAATACTATTATTCATTCCGGAGCAAAAATCTGCGCTGACACGATTATAGGTAATAATTGTGAAATACATCCTGGGGCGGTAATCGGTTCAGATGGATTTGGTTTTGCTCCTCAGCAAGACGGTACCTACAAAGCAATCCCACAAATAGGAAATGTAATCCTAGAGGACAATGTCAGTGTAGGTGCAAATAGCACCATAGATTGTGCTACCATGGGATCTACCCTGATTAAAAAAGGCGCGAAAATAGACAATATGGTTCAAATCGCCCATAATGTAATCATTGGTGAGAACACAGTCATTGCTTCACAAACTGGGATTTCAGGCTCAACAGAAATAGGGAAAAACTGTGTAATAGCAGGCAAAGCTGGAATTGTAGGTCACATAAAAATTGCAGATAATACTACAATAGGCGCCAATACAGGCGTTAGTAAGTCCATCCCTAACCCGGGCACAACCTTGTTTGGATACATTGGATTTGACATGAAAAATTTTCTCAAGTCCTATTCGCTTTTCAAAAAGCTGGGCACAATAGAAGACCGCATAAGAGAACTAGAAAAAAAGCAGTAAATTTGCAGCCTTTAGCTTGCTGAACGGTTCAAAAATCAGATGAAAGTAAAACAACACACCATTAAAAAACAGGTGGAATTATCCGGAGTGGGTCTCCACACGGGAGTCATTTCTAACATGACATTTCTACCTGCACCCCCAAATCACGGATATAAGTTTCAGCGTATTGACCTGGAAGGCAGGCCAACTGTGGATGCAGATTGCGACCTGGTTGTAGACGTTTCCAGAGGAACTACCTTGGAGCAAAATGGCGCTCGGGTTTACACGGTAGAGCATGTATTGGCAGCTTTAGTTGGATTAGAGATTGACAACGTCCTTATACAGCTGGATGGTCCAGAACCTCCTATTATGGACGGATCTTCCATTCAGTTTATTGAAGTTTTAGAAGAGGCAGGTTTAGAAGAGCAAAATGCACTTCGTCGATTCTACGAAGTACAAGAAAGTATACAGTACAAGGATACCGCGCGCGAAGTAGAAATGGTAGCTCTGCCTACTGATAACTACCGAGTGACTGTGATGGTGGATTACAACTCCCCAGTATTAGGTAGTCAGCATGCTTCTATTACTGACATTGGTCAGTTTAAGTCAGAGATAGCTTCATGTCGTACCTTCTGCTTTTTGCATGAGCTAGAAATGCTTTATAACTCTAACCTAATTAAAGGTGGAGATTTGAACAATGCCATCGTAGTGGTGGATAGAGTTGTAGAGGAGAAAGAATTGGTTAACCTGGCTAAAATGTTTAACAAGCCAAAGGTTGAGGTAAGGAAAGAAGGCATTTTAAACAATGTGGATCTTCGCTACCGCAATGAACCTGCAAGACATAAATTACTAGATGTAGTCGGAGATTTGGCTTTGGTTGGAAGACCACTTAAAGCTCAAATTTTGGCAGCTAGACCTGGGCATGCAGCTAATGTAGCCTTCGCTAAAAAAATAAAACGTGCTATGGAGAAGTCCTCGACTTCGCACATTCCATATTACGACCCAAGACTTCCTCCAGTAATGGATATCAATCAAATCAGCAGTATTTTACCTCATAGATATCCATTTCAGTTACTTGATAAAATCATCTATTTAGATAATACTGTAGTAGCTGGAGTGAAAAATGTAACTATTAATGAACCGTTTTTTATGGGTCATTTCCCCTCTAATCCAGTAATGCCAGGTGTATTACAAGTAGAGGCTATGGCTCAAACAGGCGGTATATTAGTATTGAGTACAGTGGATGATCCAGAAAATTACTGGACTTATTTTCTGGGAATCGAAAACTGTAAGTTTAGAAAAATGGTTCTTCCTGGTGATACTCTAATTTTTAAATGTGAACTTTTGGCCCCGATAAGAAGGGGTATAGCAAAGATGCGTGGTGAAGCTTATGTAGGAAATACGCTAGTATGTGAGGCCGTAATGACAGCAAGCATAACCCGAAAAGAATCATGATCAGTCCTTTAGCTCATATTGACCCAAAAGCAACAATAGGGAAAAATGTTCATATCGATCCATTCACTATGATCGGTGAAAATGTCACTATTGGTGATAATACTTGGATCGGACCTAATGTTACCATTTTTTCTGGTGCATCAATAGGGAAAAACTGCAAGATTTTTCCAGGTGCTGTTATAGCAGGAATTCCTCAGGACCTGAAATTCCAAGGTGAAGACTCTACCGTAATGATCGGTGACAACACTACTATTAGAGAGTGTGTGACGATCAGCAGAGGAACTGTAGAAAAGCAAACTACTGTCATCGGAAGTCACTGCTTGCTAATGGCTTACGTCCATGTAGCTCACGATTGTGTAATAGGAAGTCATGTCATTATTGCTAACTCTGTACAGATAGCAGGTCATGTTTCCATCGACGATTGGGCTATTGTAGGCGGATCAAGTGCAGTGCATCAGTTCGTGAAAATCGGAATGCACGCCATGATATCTGGAGGTTCATTGGTAAGAAAAGACGTCCCTCCATTCACTAAAGCTGCGCGTGAGCCACTTTCATACGCAGGTGTTAATTCACTAGGACTTCGAAGAAGAGGCTTTTCAAGCGAATCTATTTCCCACATTCAAGAAGTATATCGCTATCTTTTCCTTAACAGCATGAACAATAGCCGTGCATTGGAAGAAATCGAAGTAAATCTACCTGCTACCAAAGAAAGAGATGAAATCTTGAATTTCATTCGCTCATCCGAACGTGGTGTGATGAAAGGATACATCAATTAACTATGCTTAAAATCCACTTAGAAGAAGCTTCAAAGCGCTTCCAATACGAATGGATTTTTAAAAATCTAAACCTTGAGCTATCTCAAGGCAATTCCCTAGCTATAACTGGAAGTAATGGATCAGGTAAATCTACTCTTCTGAAATGCCTAAGTGGCTCTACACCTATTTCTTCAGGAAAAATAGACTACATACTTAACGGAAAACCAATCTCAGAAACTGATTGGTTTTCCTATTTGAGTATTTCTGCACCATACATGGAAGTGCCGGAAGAATTCAGTCTGGAAGAACTCCTCAATTTCCATTTCAAATTCAAAAAGCCGTTAAACGGGATTTCCTCTAAAGAAATCATCGAGCAGCTCTACCTTACTCAGCATACTTCCAAAGCCGTAGGGCAATTCTCCTCTGGAATGAAACAGCGACTTAAATTAGGCTTGGCGCTTTTTTCTGATGTCCCTTTAATACTACTTGATGAACCCACTTCCAATCTTGACAAGAAAGGAATAGAATGGTATCAAGAGATGATGAGTGAATATGGTAAGAATAGAATTTTGGTGATTTGCTCCAATGAGCCGAGAGAATACACTTTTTGTGAACAAAAAATCACGCTTGAAGACTTTAAGTAAACACTTGCTTTAAACTTAAATTCCTATCTTTAATTCTACAGGAATTAATTATTAAAACCATGAAATCAAACTTTTTCAGATTATTCATCCTGGCTGTTGCCATGATTGCAATTCAAAGTTGCGGTGGAGATGATCCTACGCCAGATCCGCCTCAGAAAACAGCTGAGGAGATTGCAATTGAAGCCCTAACTGGAACGTGGGGATTGACCGGAGGAGGAACTGTACTTCGTGATGGAACCGCAGTCACAGACTTGTATATTGGATTTGAATTGGAATTAAAATCAGGATCAGCCAAAACTTTCACCTCTAAAAACAACAATGACCTTTTCGACGCATCAGGCACTTGGAGTTTTGCAGGCACCAACTTCGATAAATTCATGCTTTCTGGTATCAAACCGGCAGCTGGAAGAGAAATCTCTTTTACTCGAAATAATGACAATCTGATATTGACATTTACTATACCAGCTCCTAATGCCAGAATAAATGGCGTATCGGCCGTAGCAGGAAGCTATACTTTTAACTTGCGAAAGCAGTAGATTTAAAAACCACTCATACCAAACAAAAGGGAGCATTACTGCTCCCTTTTACTTTTTATTTTAAGGTCACTAAAGTAACCCCTGCTCCTCCCCGATCTGCATGCTCATCCTCCATATGCTGGACTTGGCTCATATCTCTCAGGAAATTTCTTGTCAGATCCCGGAGTATTCCGTTGCCCTTGCCGTGCACTATACGTAGATCTTTCAAACCAAGCATAAACCCTTCATCGACAAATGTCTGGATCAAGTGGAGAATCTCTTCACCTCTTTTACCTCTTATATCGAGGTTGAGAGAATAATCCATCATTTTCTCATTGGTATTGTATCCACTTCGGGACACAGCAGCTTTCTTTTCTTTCTTGACTTCTCTTTGTGATATTTTCTCCAATCTCAAAAGCTTAACCTTCGATTTGAGCTCTCCGATAGAAACCTCCAGCTCATTGCCTTTAATACTCAGCACTTCGGCTACGGCCCCATTGTCTTTCACTCTCACCCAATCTCCTACTGCGATCTTCCCGCCTAAGACCTTAATCTCCGGTGCTTTTACAATGTTCTTCTCAGGCTTTACTTTTTCCTTGAATTCTTCCAGATCTTTACGAACCTGCTTCGTAGCTTCCTTCTCTGCCTTGCCTTCTTTGATCTCACGAATAGTCGCCTCAATCTTCTTATTAGCCTGATCTAACAGTTGCTTTGCCTCTTGCTTGGCTTCTTGGATATAGCGCTTTTTGGTATTCTCCATCGTCTCCTTCAGCTCATTATATTCCTGAAGTCGGGTTTTCAGCAAGTGCTCCTTAGCTTTCACATCTGCCAGCAAAGTAGCATATTGGTTTTTCTCATTCTCCACCTGTGTAAGCAATCTATCATAGCGAACTCGCTCCTCACCGATTTGCTCTTTGGCATATTTCAAAATCTCCTTTGGGATACCGATTTTCGAAGCAATCTCCAGAGCGAATGAAGAACCAGGCTTACCAATTTCAAGCTGATAGAGCGGCTCCAATTTATCCACATCATAGCGCATAGCACCATTCACCATTCCCTGATTCTTATTGGCGATTTGCTTCAAATTACCATAGTGTGTGGTGAGTACGCCGTATGCTCCCAGCTTATTCAGTGCCAAAAGAATTGATTCAGCGATCGCACCACCAAACTGCGGCTCCGTTCCTGTACCAAATTCATCAATGAAGAGAATGGTTTTTTTATTGGAGAAAAGCGAGAAATGCTTCATGCTCATCAAGTGAGAACTGTAAGTACTCAGGTCATTCTCCAGGTTTTGCTCATCTCCTATATCGATAAAGAAATTGTCGAAAAGTGAGCTTTTGGAATCAGGATGAACCGGAATCAATATTCCGCACTGCAGCATATACTGAAGCAAAGCCACTGTTTTTAGCGTTACTGACTTTCCTCCGGCATTTGGCCCTGAGATGACTAGCAATCTCTCATGACCGCTTAGCTTCACGTCAAGGGGGACAATTGTTTTCCCTTGAGTCTTTAGCGCCATCTCCAAAATAGGATGCCTTGCCTTAGTCCAGATAAGTTGCCTTTCCTTGGTAATTTCCGGTCGACAGCTATCTGTCTTTTGAGCAAATTTTGCTTTGGCTCGAATAAAATCCATCAAGCCAAGAAAATTAGTCGCCTTTCTTAAGGCTGGTATAGCCGGTCTGATTTTATCAGTCAGCTGAGTCAGGATTTTGATTATCTCCCGACGCTCCATGTATTCGAGATCTCTGATCTCATTATTGATATCCAAAGCTTCCTCTGGCTCCATGAACACAGTCTGTCCGGTAGCAGATTCATCATGAATAAAGCCTCGAAGTTTCCGCTTGTTTTCAGCAGCTACGGGAATCACTAATCTACCTGATCTCACTGTAATTGCGGAATCCTCTGGCGTTAGCCCTTTTGCTCTGGCTTCTTTGAAGACCCGATCCATTACTTTGCGCAAGCGGCTTTCCTCATAAATAATCTGACTTCGGATCAGCTGCAAATCCTTGCTTGCGTTGCTTCTCATCTTGCCCTTTTCATCGATAATCAACTCGATGGCTTTGAGCAAGCTCATATCGAGATCCATCAGCAAGCCTAACAATTGGCTTAATACAGGATAATCTTCTCCTCTTTTCTGGAAAAAGGAAACACAGCTTCTCAGTGTTTCGAGAGATAACTTAATCTCATAAAAATCCTCAACGTCAAGAAAAGCATTTTCCAACTTGGCTTTCTCTAAATAAGGATTCAGATTGGTAAAATTGGAAGAGGGAAAAAGCTCACCTGAAATCAGGATCTGGCGAAATTCCTCCGTCTGATCAAGCAACCTGGTGACCAGATTATAATCAGAAGAAAACGCCAAGCGGTCAACATACTGCTGCCCAAGAAGAGATGTACACTCCGTCTTGAGTAGTTCTTTAACCTTTAGGAAATTTACTTTTTGTTCGAGATTGCGTGGGTATAGCATTAGAATTGGTCTAAAACTCCTCCGGAAGATTCCCTTACTACTAAGGAATCAACCACACGAGAATAAATCTGCTCCATCTCAGCAGGATCTTGAAGGTAATACAACATGCTTTGTGTGAAAACTGAATCGCTCACTTGATGTTTAAGAAAAACATCTTTTTCGAGTAGACTATATAGCACCTTAGAAGAGTCGTAGGAAACAGGAATTGCTCCCGTAAGCCCCTCAGTAATATGAATATCTATCAGCACCTCTACCATCTTATCCTCAGACAATAAACCCGCTGGCTTATTGCCAGATCCACAACTTCCTAGGGAAAGGAGACAAAAACTTAGTATCAAAAATCTTTTCACAGGGCAAAATTAGGTTTTTTTAACGGAAAATCTCCCCACCCTTCATGTAACTGAAATTTTATAATTCAGCTTAGAAGCATAACTTAGGCCGTTCAAATCACCAGTCATGAACGAATTATTCAGCAAGCTCAGAAAATACGAAGTCATGATCCGCAAGGTGGCTAATAATCACCTGCAGGGAGAATACCAGTCGCTTTTCAAAGGATCGGGATTGGAGTTTGATGATCTCCGTCCTTACCAGTATGGAGACGACATTCGTACGATTGAGTGGAAAGTATCTGCTAAGGGACACGGAACTTTTGTAAAAACGTTTCGCGAAGACAAAGAACAATCAGTTTTCTTTCTTTTAGACATCAGCGGTAGCCAGGATATTGGGCAGCCGGGAAACAAAAAGATCGATCAAGGAAAGATCATCGCAGGTGTATTGACTTTGGCAGCAGTATTTGAAGGAAGTCAAGTAGGTCTGATCAGTTATTCGGATCAAAAGGAAAAACTGATCCTACCATCGAAAGGCAGCAAACAAGGCGTGAAAATGATTCGTGGAATATTCAACCATGAGAACAATTCTTTGAAAACAGATCTGAACTCTATGTTCATGTTTGCATTGAATTTGATAAAGAAAAGAGCCGTGATCGTGATCATTTCTGATTTCATTGACGAAGGATACGAGAGGCCTTTCAGAGCGCTTGCCGAGCGTCATGATGTCGTGGCTATACAGCTTACAGATCCTCGTGAGTCGGCTTTGCCTTCATTGGGGATTATTCCTGTTTTTGATAAAGAAAAAGGAAAAACTACCTGGGTGAATACTGCCTTTGGAAGCTTTTCTAAAAAAATTGCAGATACCTTTACTTCCGAGCGAGAGCATTTAAAAACTATTTGCAAAAAGAACCAAATAAACTACCTAGCTATCGATACCACTCAGGACATAGTAGGTCCACTTCTAGAGCTATTTAAGTACCGAAACAAAAGCATGAAACGTGGGTAAAGCGCTCAAAATCTTTTTATTTCTTCTGATTCCAGTCCTGAGCAATGCTCAGCAGATCACTGTGAATGGCTATTTCATGCAGGATTCAGCCAAGCTAGGTGAGCGTGTGGGTTATGTATTAAAAGCTTCCTACCCGGAATCGGTTCAGATTATATTTCCAGATTCTACGTTCGATTTTTCGCCGTTGGTTTTACTGGAAAAGAAAACATATATATCTCATACTCAGGACAGCATCACTCAGGATAGTACGGTATATTATTTGTCTAATTTCTCTCTAGACCCAAGTTCTTACTTGACTTTACCAGTATATGAACTGGCACGATATGACAGCATAGTTTACTATCCTATGGAAGCTGAACTCAAATTGAAACTTACGTTAGATAGTATTCCTGAGCAGTTAGTATTTCAGGAAAACAACATCTATCAGCCGCTTGAAAAGTCTTTCAATTGGATCATCATAGGAATTATTATCGGTGTAGTTCTACTTCTCATAGGAGTACTTTACTTCCTTTTTGCAGATAAAATCCAAGAATACTGGAAAGAAAGAAGAGAGAAAAGACGCTGGACTCAATTTGAGAAAAGATGGAAAACTCAGACTGCTCTGCTATCAGAAAATCCGTCTATTGAAGCAGCCGATGAAGTCATTGGACTTTGGAAAGGCTATATGGAAAGCATCACTAAGCTTCCGGTAAGAGAATGGACATCTAGCGAAATCGGAGAAAGAATGGATAATCTAGAGATCTTCAAGGCTCTCCGAGCAATCGATTTGATTATTTACGCAGGTGAGTCTTCGAAAAGTGAGGAAGCTACTACCTATTTATTAGAAGTGGCAAGAGAAAATTATCAGGAAAAACAAACCAAAATCACCCATGAGAGAGCAGCTGTCTGAATTCTTTAGCTGGTCTTGGTTTCAGCCTGAGACCTTTAAAAGCTACGAATGGCAATATCCGATTTTGCTGAATCTTATCTGGATTATCCCAGTGGTCATGCTTTTCCGGACATTCGTCAAATTCTTGAAAAACCCGGTTCTGGAGCTTTCCCTGCCTAAACGCGTAGCAAATAACAATCCTTGGACATATTTACGTCTCATACCTGCGGGCTTCTTTTACCTATTTCTGATCATGTTAGTCGTGGCTTTAGCTCGCCCTCAGCGAAGTAATGAACGAGTGGAGCAATTTACAGAAGGTATAGACATCATGTTGGTGTTAGACATTTCGGAATCCATGGACTTACAGGATTTCACTCCCAATCGCCTAGAAGCTGCCAAAGCTACCGCTATTGAGTTCATCAATGGCAGAGTTGGAGATCGAATAGGAATGGTGGTTTTTGCGGGTGAGGCTTATTCCCTAGCTCCTTTGACCAATGATTATGAATTACTCACTGACCTTGTCAATGAGATTTCTTTTAGTATGATGGAAGCAAAAGGAACAGCTATAGGTTCTGCATTGGCATCAGGTACAAATCGAATGAAAGAATCGGAATCTGCATCGAAAGTCATGATTTTATTGAGTGATGGTGAGAGCAATGCCGGTAATGTTGACCCACTTTTTGCTGCCAACCTCGCATCTGCCTTGGATATTAAGATTTATACCATTGCGATGGGCAAGGATGGACTGGTACCCTATGGAACGGACTTCTTTGGACGACCTCAGATGGTAGAAAGTTACTTGGATGAATCCACTTTACGAGAGATAGCTAAAATTGGAAATGGAGAGTTTTTCAGAGCTTCTGACGCTGGAACTTTATTGTCGATTTTCGATAGAATTGACACCCTGGAAAAAACCGAAGTGATCGAAAACCGCTACAAGGAAACAGCCGATTATTATAGAACTTACCTATTCTGGGGTTTGATGTTCTTCTTTGTTTGGCTAGGTCTTAAAAGCAGTTTCTTGAACAATTTCTTGCTGGACTAATCACAAGTAAGCAGAACTTCAGATTTGAAATTGCCAGAAGATGATATTAGTCACATTTGCGGCTTTCACTCATCATCTGAAGAAATGTGAAAACAAGTTTAGTTTGCATAAAGCAATTTCTTATGCAACTACCAGCCGAACTAGTTAATAAATACAATAAACAAGCCCCCCGATACACATCCTATCCTACAGTACCTTTGTGGGAAAATAACCTGGATACTTCAGAATGGAATGAACTTGTAAAAAAAGCATTTCAGGATTTTGGGCAAAAAGAAGGTATATCCATTTATATTCATTTGCCCTTTTGTGAAAGCTTGTGTACCTACTGCGGATGCAACAAGCGGATCACGAAAAACAATGGCGTCAAAGACCCATATATTCAAGCCCTTTTAGCTGAATGGAATAACTATAAGTCGGTCTTTACCGGAAAGCCAAAAATTGCCGGGATACACCTCGGTGGGGGAACCCCAACATTCTTTGAACCATCCTATCTGCACCACCTGATCTCATCCATACTTGATGGTGCAGAAGTCACAGCTAACGCTGAATTTAGCTTTGAAGGCCATCCAAACAACACAACCTTTGAACACCTCAAAACTCTCAATGACCTAGGCTTCGATCGTGTCAGTTACGGCATTCAGGATTTTGATGTACAAGTGCAAACAGCGATTCATAGAATCCAGCCATTTAAAAAAGTAAAATATGCAACTGATTCCGCACGAATCTTAGGCTACACTTCCATCAATTATGATTTAATCTATGGTCTACCACATCAAACAATGGAAACCATGGGAGACACTTTCAGTAAGGTTTATGAATTGAGACCGGATCGCATTGCGTTTTATAGTTACGCGCATTTACCTAGTGCATTTCCTGCTCAGAAAAGCTTTGAAAAATCCCTTCCAAGTGAAACAGAGAAGAGTGAATTATATGAATTTGGAAGGTCACTTTTGGTGAAAATGGGATATGTGGAAATTGGGATGGATCATTTCGCTCTACCCAATGATCCTCTTACTCTGGCCAAAAACAACGGCAGCTTGCACAGAAATTTCATGGGCTATACCACTTTGCCATCTAAAATCCTCATTGGCTTAGGAGCCAGCAGCATTAGCGATGTGTACTACGCTTATGCCCAAAATGAAAAGAACATTGGTAAATATGAGTCCTTGGTAACACAAGATACTTTTGCAATCCAAAAAGGACACATTCAAACTAAGTTGGATATAATTGTTGGAAAGGTGATCCAAAATTTGATTTGCAGAAAACAGGCTAGAATCCCCCAAGAAGTTTCAGAGAGACTTTCTGATGATCAGTTAACGACCCTCAAAGACATGGAAAAGGATGGGCTTCTATCTATTAATAGAGTTGAAATCTACGTGTCTGAATTAGGTATGAAAGTTATCAGAAATATCTGCTCCCAATTTGATCTTAGGCTAGCAGAAAATCAAAGCAAAAAAGCCCTATTCAGCAAAACGATTTAACGACACATGGTAATCTCAAACTGTGCACTTCCATAATCAAACACTTGAAGATCTGGGCTGAAGAACATGCCTAAGCCAAGCCCCCGGAAAATAAAAAGTATTCCTATTAGTGCCCCTAGGTAAGGTATTGCTTTCTGAAATTTTTGTCTGGCTTGAATAGAAATCAAACTACCTGAATACATCAATAATAGCAGCATGGGAATTGTTCCTATCCCAAAAAAGAACATATAAGTAGCTCCTAATAGTGGGCTTTGAAATGCTAAAGCAGCTACGAGAGCCATATAAACCATTCCGCAGGGCAGAAGTCCATTAGCCAACCCAGTTGCAAAAAAAGCAAAGGAGCCACCAGCTTTGAGAAAACGATTCAATTGCCGTTTGATCCAAATTACAATTCCTGACAGAGCTGGGATCGTTAAAAACCGATCAGCATTTTTATAACTAAGTGCCAAAATTACTATAAGGACACCCATGGTAATTGAAAATCCTTGCTGCACTCCCGCCAGTGATAAAGTAAAACCTAAACTTCCTACGATCAAGCCGAGCATGGCATAAGTGATGCTTCGGCCAATATTGTAAAGGATTTTATGATAAAAATAGGAGGAATTGTTTTTACCTCCCACAGCCAGTGCAATCGGTCCACACATTCCAATACAATGAAATGAGCCAAGAAAACCTAACAAAAAGGCTGTCCAGAGCATTTAGATAGTTATTTTTTTCTCCTCATAATAATCCACTCCATCCACATTCCAGCTGAGTTTCACTCTCCAATAGCCCGATTTCAGCTGAGTGAGTGAGACCGATGTTTTGCCGATTTCTGTGACGCTCACTGCTAGTTCCTGATCCAGTGATGAATCAGATGGCCTAAACAAGTGCAACATAGCTTCGCTGCCGATTGGCAGGTCTAATAGCACTGATTTATTCTGAGCATCATAGGATATTATCTCCTTGTTCAGACTTGATGCCTCATTAGTTTGGTCAATTCTGTCCTGATACTTTATTTCTTCCTCGTAGTAGTTTTCAGTGACCAACTCTATACCGTCCATTCTCACCGATATCACCACCAAAGTCATGATCAGTGCTACAAAACCTATAATTGTCAGCAATATTCCTTTTCCCCAATCCATCTTTCCCTTCTTTAATAAATTAGATTTATTTTATTGGCGCAGTGAAATTCGTTTCAATTTGATCAATTTCCTCCCCATTATGAAATAGAGCCAAATCCACTTTCTCCTGATTTATTTTCACTTCATTTTGATCCCTTACCAAGAAGAACCTGCCTTCATACTTTGACTGCGGCTCCAGTATCAGATGTTGAGCACCTATGATTTCTACCTCCATCCCTTCAGCAAGTGACTTCAATTCTACTTCCTGCGATTCAAAAGTTTTATTGATCAAAGTGATTTGATACAGATTAGTAACCATTCCATCTTCCCGCTCTTGATACGTCATCCCAGGATATCTGGTCACAGTAGCAGAAATATCATCTCTCGTGGCTATCAGTGATACAAAGACCACAGTCAACAATACCAGTACTGCGATATAACTCTTTACTTTATTCGTAATCAGCTTTTGAAAACCTTGCTGAATGCTATTTTCGGAGGCGTATCGGATTAAGCCAGTTGGGCGGTCTACTTTCAACATTACCTCATCACAGGCATCAATGCAAGCCGTACAGTTTACACATTCCATCTGAATGCCATTTCTGATATCTATTCCAGTAGGACAAACCTGCACGCAAAGTGTACAATCCACGCAATCCCCTTTGTTTTCATTCTCCTCCTGATTTTTACGAATAGGTGATCTAGGTTCGCCTCGAACGTAATCATACATCACGTTGATTGAATTATTATCCAACAATACACCCTGCAATCTTCCATATGGACAAACCACCAAACAGGCTTGCTCCCTGAACCAGGTGAACACAAACATGAATATTGCAGAAAAGGCGATCAACCCCATAAAACCCGCCATGTTGGCTGAAGGCGGCTGAGTGACAATCGCATACACTTCCTTCACTCCTATCAGATAGGCCATCACCAAATGTCCTATCATCAATGAAATAATTGCGAAAACCGTAATCTTACTTGTCTTCTTTATTACCTTTTCGGTATTCCAGGCTTGATCGTTTAGCGCTCTTTGCTGATTTGCATCACCTTCTATTGCGTATTCTATTTTCCTAAAGACCATCTCCATAAATAGCGTCTGAGGACATGCCCAACCGCACCAGACTCGTCCAAACGCCACCGTGAAAAGGATAATAAAAACGAAAAAAATCAGCAGAAGGAAAATGAGCAAATAGGTGTCCTGAGGCCAGAAAACAGCTCCAAAAATGATGAACTTTCGCTCAAAAATATTGAATAATAACCATGGCCTTCCATCCACTTGGATGAAAGGCCCAGCGAATAAAATTGCGAGAAGGAACCAGGAGAAATACGTTCTATACTTGTAAAATAAACCTTTTATCTTCTTTGGGTAAACCCAGTTTCTTTTCCCATCATCCTGGACAGTCGCCAACGAATCGCGGAAAGTATCTGGATTCAAATGTGGATTCTTCTTTGCCATAATAGATACAAGGCTTTAATTCTACCGGGAACATTTGTCCCCGGTAGTTAAACGTTTATTCGGCAGGCGTCACCACAGCAGTAGTATCAGCCGCAGTAATTGATTCGGCAGGTGCTTCATTCTCATTAGTAGAGCCACCTGAATACAACTCACCCTGCGGATCCTTAGGAGCCGCTGGGGTAGTCCCTTGCAGGCTGAGAATATAACTCGATACCTCTTGGATTTCTTTAGGATTCAATTGATCCTCCCAGAAAGCCATACCTTTTTCTATCACTCCGTATTTTACTACTGCAAATACATCTTTGATGTCACCTCCATGAAGCCAATACTTATCTGTAAGATTCGGGCCTACTCCGCCGCCGCCGTCAATAGCGTGACAGGCCGCACAGTTTGCTTCGAAGATAGTTTTACCAGCTCCAAGTGCAGGGCCAGAATCATCTAAGGTCACATTAGTCTCATCTATACTAGCATCAGCGGTAAGACTTCGAGATTCAGCAGCGATAGCTTCTATTCTTAATTCTTCTTCATACTCTTCCACTCCAGTCATTCCAAAACCAAACACCGTATAGTTTGCATAATATCCTATGGCAAAAACAACAGTACCAATGAAGACATATTGCAACCAAGGCGGCATAAAATTGTCCAGTTCCTGAATCCCGTCATAAGAATGATCTGCCATCAATTTCTCCTTGGCTTGCTCTTCTTCTATATCTCCAGTGACAAATTTCTCTTTGAATGAATCCCACCATGATGTCTCTTCTGCCAACTGAGGATTTTCCTTACGGAAAACAGCTGAAATGAATGACATCAGGTAAATCATCAATATCAATAGTAGAATAATCACTCCTATAATCACGCCTATAATGATCAACAGTGCCATTTGATTAGAATCCATTGATAACATTCCCGTAGAGGAAGCTTCAGTTTGTGCCCATACCGAAGGGGAGACCATCAGCCCAATGAGGCTAAAAAGGGTTAAGTGTTTTTTCATGGCTGTTTGTCGGTTAATTCGTTGTCATCATCCATCGGTAAGGAACTCATGTGATCTATGTATTCCTTTGGAATTCTAATCGCCCAAATAGCGATACCTATGAAAAACAGGACAAATATGACTAGAGAAATAATCGGAAATATTTCTATGTCTTCGATCGATCTTAATACTTCTTTGTACATGATATATCTGATTATTTACTAGTTGATTCTCCTTTAATATCTGTCCCCAAACGCTGTAGATAGGCAATCAAGGCTACTATCTCCGTATTTGGCATCACAGCTACTCCTGCATCTTTTAGAGTGGCAGCAATCTTTGCAGCTTGTGCTTCTAAGTCTGCGGATGCCTGCTGATCATATCCCTCTGGATAAGGAACTCCTAGCTTCTGCATTGTTCTGATTTTTGCTGGTAAATCAGAATAATCAAGTTCCGTAGTTTTCAACCAAGGGTATGGTGGCATCAATGAACCTGGAGACATACTTCTCGGATCTTCCATATGGAAATAATGCCAGCTGTCTGGATATTTACCTCCTATGCGATGCAAATCTGGACCAGTCCGCTTGGATCCCCATAAGAACGGATGGTCATAGACAAACTCTCCTGCTTTGGAATATTCACCATAGCGCTCCGTCTCAAATCTAAATGGACGAACCATCTGAGAGTGACAACCTACGCAACCATTTTCTATGTAAATATCTCTTCCCTCTAGTTCCAATGCAGTATAAGGCTTCACTGAGCTAATAGTAGGAATATTGGACTTCACCAGAATAGTAGGAACAATCTCTACTATACCACCAATGGAGATCGCTATGGTAGCTAAAACCGCAAAGAATACAGGCTTTCTCTCCCAGGCTCTATGCCAAAATTCACCTTTAGGATTATAGTTCCTAGCAAGTGCTGGAGCCTGATCTTCTTCCTCTTCCGCGAACTGTCCTTGCTGAGCAGTCTTAATCATATTGTACCCCATAAGGATAGCTCCACTCACATACATTAATCCGCCAAACGCTCTCAACATATACATTGGTACCAATTCCACCACAGTTTGAAGGAAGTTGCCATAAGCCAATTTGCCCATCTCATCAAATTCTCTCAACATCAAGAATTGAGTCAACGCGGCTACATACATAGGAAGTGCGTAGAATATGATCCCCATCACACCTAGCCAAAAGTGAATATTGGCAAGCTTAGTCGAATATATCTTAGTTCTAAACAATCTAGGCCACATCCAGTAAAGCATACCGAAGGTCAAGAAACCATTCCAACCAAGTCCACCTATGTGCACGTGTGCAATAATCCAATCCGTATAATGCGCAATGGCACTTACACTTTTAAAGGAAAGCATAGGTCCCTCGAAAGTGGCCATACCATAAGCTGTGATCGCCACAACCATGAATTTCAGTACTGGATCTGTAGCCACTTTATCCCATGCGCCACGCAAAGTCAGCAGGCCATTCACCATACCACCCCAAGAAGGAGCTAAGAGCATCACTGAGAAAACTGTCCCAAGCACTTGGGCCCATTCAGGCAAAGCAGTATACAATAAGTGATGCGGTCCAGCCCACATGTAGAGAAAAATCAAGGACCAAAAGTGTACAATGGAAAGCTTATAGGAGTAAACCGGTCTATTAGCTGCTTTCGGAAGGAAATAATACATCAATCCTAGGAAAGGAGTAGTCAGGAAAAATGCAACTGCATTATGTCCATACCACCACTGAACCAACGCATCCTGAACCCCTGCGTACGCAGAGTAACTTTTCATAAAACTAACAGGTAGCTCTAGGGAATTGAAGATGTGTAAAACTGCAACAGTAAGAAATGAAGCTAAATAAAACCATATCGCTACATACATATGTCGCTCTCTTCGCTTCAGAATAGTAGCAATCATATTCACCCCAAATGCCACCCAAACCACGGCAATGGCAATATCGATTGGCCACTCTAATTCAGCGTATTCTTTGGAGGAAGTAAATCCCAAAGGAAGCGTAATTACCGCGGCTACAATTATCAGTTGCCAGCCCCAAAAGTGAAACCAACTGAGACTTTTGTTCCACATGGCAGCCTTGAGAAGTCGAGGCATGGAGTAATAAACCCCTGCAAAAATTGCATTACCAACAAATGCAAAAATCACAGCATTGGTGTGAAGCGGGCGAATACGCCCAAAAGTGGTGTAGGGATTTCCTAAGTTGGCTGCAGGTAAGAATAACTGTGTGGCTATTAATACGCCGACTAGCATCCCTATTACTCCCCAGATAATAGTAGCGGCTCCAAAATACTTGACAATTTTATTGTCATAGTAGAACCTCTCCAGAGTAGTGTCATTCATAGGATTTTTGTTTTGTTGATGGATTCTTTTTGGTTGATTTTTTTGGAGGATTCTCAAAGAGAATTCTCACTGAAGGAGTATAATCATCGTCAAACTGCCCACTCTTCATCGCTTTGAAAAACAAAAAAAGAAAAGTACCCGCCAGTATGAGACTAATCGCAATTAATAGAAAGATGACTTCCATATTAGCTAGGTTTTGGGTTAAACAGACCTCTTCTCCAAGCCACTGCATTAGTAGCTAGCGAAGTAAAAACAACTACCGAAATACTGCTTAATGGCATTAAAATAGCACATATCACAGGACTCAATAGACCTTGAACAGCCAGTGAAAGTCCGACTGCGTTATAAAGAAAACTTAGAATAAAGCTAGCCTTAATGATCAATCTACTTGATTTGGCAAAGCCCAAAAATGCTGGAATCATTCCAAAAACGTCGGAATCCAAAATAGCGTCACTGGCTGGTGAAAAATGTCTCACCCGATCTGAGACAGCCACACCAACTTCACTTTCTTGCAAAGCCCCTGCGTCATTCAATCCATCTCCGATCATCAATGTATGCCGAGAAATGTTAAGATTCTTGATATAGGAAAGTTTATCTGAGGGACCTCGTTTAAAATTAAAACTTATGCCCTCCCCCAATTTCTCTTCGAGCGAGGATTGCTCATGTGAATAATCTCCAGAAAGTACATGTAACTGATAGTCCGACTTGAGACTTTTCACCACATGCTCAGCTGAGCTTCTCAATCCTGATTCTATATGAAAATATCCAATCTCTAACTCCTCAATAGTTAAGTACACTAGGTTGCCTCCTTCACTTTCTACAGTAGATCTATACCCAGTGAATTCTGAAGATCCCACTCGAATTACCTGTCCTTTGAAAATTGCCTCTATACCTCCGCCCTTAATTTCTTCTACATGTTCAAGCACTATTCTATCTTGCAAGCCCAACCAATAATTGATACGATTACTTAAAGGATGTGTGGAGCGTTCCACCATTGACTTCAAAATCGCAAGAGTTTCCGTAGAAAGAGACTCTCCATAATAGGTGATTTTAGCATTTGCAGGATCAGTCAATGTTCCTGTTTTATCAAATACTACGGTATCTATCAATGCCATTCGCTCTATGACACTGGCATTTTTCAAATAGAATTTACATTTCCCAAAGATCCTCAGTGTATTCCCTAAGGTAAAAGGAGTAGACATCGCCAGTGCACACGGGCATGCAACTATAAGAACCGAAGCAAATGTTTTAACAGCTACCGAAAAATCAAAAAATGACCAATACGCGAATGAAGCAAAAGCAATCACCAAAACTACCCAGGTAAAGACTCCGCTTATTTTAGATGCCAAGGGCTCTAGCAAACGATCTTTGTTCTTAGCAAAAGATTCATGATTCCAAAGATCTGTCAAATAACCTTGAGAGGGTGATTTCTGAATAGTGAGCAAAATAGGTTCACCTTTTTGGCGACCTCCAGCATAAATCAATTCACCCTTTTGCTTGATTACAGGGATTTCTTCTCCGGTAATAAAGCTATAATCTACATTTGCCTGAGGACTGAGCAAAAGCGCATCCGCAGGGATTAATTCCTCATCCCGAACCAAAATCACGTCGCCTACCTGCAACTTAGAAAGGGGTATAACCTCTTCACGATTATGAGACATTATCGTCACAGCTATAGGGAAATAAGATTTGTAGTCCCGATCAAATTCCAGTGTTGCAAATGTTTTCTGTTGATAAAACTTTCCAAGCAAAAGAAAGAACAACAGTCCGCCCAAGCTATCCATGAAACCAGCTTGATCATTAGCAAAAATCTCCCATAGAGAGTAAAAGAATAAAGATATTATCCCCAATACAATTGGGACATCCATATTGATGCGCCTTTGTTTGATAGCATTCCATGCGGATAGATAATAATCACTCGCAGCATAGGAGACCACAGGGATGGCAAGAACTACGTTCAAGTAACTAAACAGGCCTCTGAATCCTTGATCGATAAACTTTGCCTCGGAGAAATATTCAGGAACGCTAAAAAGCATCATATTACCAAAGCAAAAACCTGCTACAGCGAGCCTTTTAATAGTTCTTTTATCATAAGCAGTAGATGCTTTTTGCTCCAAATTAGATAGACTAATCTTCGGCTCGTATCCTATAGTAGAAAGAAGGTGGACCAATTCTTTCAAATTGATTTTATCATTCAGGAATTTGATCTGCACTTTCTTTTTAACAAAATCTACTCTACTTGAAAGAATGCCAGAATGTACGTGATACAGATTCTCCAAAAGCCAGATACATGATGCACAGTGAATAATAGGAATGAAAAAAGTAACATGACTTTCATGTTCATTCTGGAAATCCAAAAGATTCAATTGAGTTTCTAAATCATTTAGATAATCAAATCTATTGGCAGAACCTACTTTAGCCTTTTGGCTATCACCAGGGTATGCCCCTAATTCATAATAACTGCAAAGATCATTTTCGGAAAGAACTTCATAAACCAACTTACATCCCTGGCAGCAAAAATTCCTATCATCTACAAGAAACTGCACGCCATCACAGTTTTCACCGCAGTGAAAACATGTTACAATTTGTTGCTCAGGTAGCTTTGAATTCTTCATTTCTAACCTTACTAAATCAATCTTCTAATTACCATATAAATTATGGGTAAAATTCCATGTATTGGAAAAGAACTAGAATAATTAAAATATGAAAAGCAAATTAAATAAAGCTTTGTAGTTGTAAAATACTAGCTCCGCCCTTCCATTTGATAGGGCAAAACTACATGAGGAAAGCGTGTATTTACTTGAGGTAAGTCTTATCAAAAACTGACAAAAATCATGTTTAAATGTAATGTGCTAAAGGAGTGCTAAATCCGAGACTATGATGATTCAAATAAAGATTAATGGTAATAAACTAAAAAAGAGGTGAACAGGCATCTAAGACAAAAACATTCATAACAATCTATACAATCATGAAAAATAGAAAAACAAAATGATGTTCAAAGGCAGAAGAATACTAAGGACACTTTGGTTATGAAAGTCCCACTTTAGATTTGGAGATATCAAAAGAGAATATTAAGCAAAATATCCGGTATTTGAGTTGGCTCGTAAATTAAAGCTTCTGCTATTTATTCCTATGGTGGACTACTCAGCTGGATGTAATAGTATGAAAACAATAAGGGGTTAAACGCAAAAAAGCCAGCTATTAAAGCTGGCTTTTGAATAAATGAGGCGGCGACCTACTCTCCCGGGTGTAACCCCAGTACCATCGGCGCTGCAGGGCTTAACTTCTCTGTTCGGGATGGGAAGAGGTGGGACCCCTGCGCTAGGCCGCCTAAATTGGAA
>NZ_VORW01000014.1 GCF_007997215.1 Algoriphagus aquimarinus
GGAAATCAGGGTCAATTTAAAGCCTAAATTGTAATCACGTTGCGAACGCTTTTTCCCCTTGACACTAGAGAGGTTTTCTTTTTCCATAATAAGTCGATTTGGTGTCAACTTATTTCAGGACGAGACATATCCATAAAAAAAGGCGCATCATGTGATGTGCCTTTTTTTGCTTTAATCCCTTAATAACTCTCCCCCTCATTCGGAAAGTCCTTACTCTTTACATCTTTAATGTATTGGCCGAAGGCCTCCATCATTATTCCTTGAAGATCGGCGTATTGCCTTAAGAACCTTGGTTTGAATTCCTGAGTGATTCCAAGCATATCGTGCATCACTAATACCTGACCATCCACTCCTCCTCCGGCTCCAATACCGATTATGGGAATGGACACGGACTCAGCTACTTTCTTGGCAAGATCAGCAGGGATTTTTTCCACTACTATTGCAAAGCAGCCTAGTTCTTCCAAAAGCTTTGCATCCTCCAAAAGCTTATTTGCTTCTGTATCTTCTTTGGCTCTTACCGTATAGGTACCAAACTTATATATCGACTGAGGAGTCAATCCCAAATGTCCCATTACTGGAACTCCGGCACTTAATATTCTAGCAATTGATTCTTTTATCTCAGATCCACCTTCTACTTTCACAGCATGTGCACCAGATTCTTTCATGATCCGAATAGTGGATCGCAATGCCTCAGAGCTATTTCCTTGGTAGCTCCCAAAAGGAATATCCACGACCACAAAAGACCTACTTACAGCACGCACTACAGCTGAAGCATGGTAGATCATTTGATCCAATGTGATAGGCAAAGTAGTCTCATGACCAGCCATGACATTAGAGGCTGAATCGCCCACCAAGATGATATCGATCCCAGCAGCATCCACGATTTTGGCCATAGAATAATCATAGGCTGTGAGCATGGAGATTTTCTCACCACGATCTTTCATTTCCTGAAGAATATGCGTGGTAATTCGCTTGACGTTAGCAGATGAGTGTACAGACATAATATTAGTGGAGATGAACGCAGAAATTATCTCCTGAGAAATCTACTTTGATATGTTCATTAAGAGTAGTAGAAAGTTCGAACCCTGTGTAATCGGGACGAATTGGAAAAAGTCCATGACTACGGTTTACCAGCACAGCAATTTCCATTTTATAAAGCTCCTCTTCCAAAAATGGCTTCATGGCATAGACCAATGTTTTTCCTGTATTGAGCACATCGTCCACCAGAATCAACGTTTTCCCTTGTAGATCAATTTCATTCGAAAGCTGAACTTCCTCAGAAGCAACATGCGCTTTATCCAAAATGATTTTGACTTGTTCTATTTCTAAAGGGGAAATCGCTTTGAGTTCTGTTGCTAGAAGATTGGCTAGAGTTTCCCCCATTCCAGAAATTCCTGCTAACACAACGGCTTTTGAATTGAGATTTCTTTCGTAGATCTCATAGGCCATTCGGGTGATTTTCTTCTTTATCTGTTGGTGATTGAGTACTTCGCTCATGGTGTTTTTCAAAAATGAAAATTAGGCCAATTCTACTTGGATTCAAAATCAAGAGAACAGCTTATCTGTAGTCGTCTTCCTCATTTAGGATATTCAAATAGCTTTCGTAGCGGTAAGGATGAATATATCCCGCCTCCACTTTCTCCAGCACGACACAGCCTGGCTCATTCACATGCTGGCAATTATTGTATTTACATTGCCCTAGGTATTTTCTCATTTCAGGAAAATAATGTGAAAGTTCATTATCCTCAATATCAAGTATCCCAAACTCCTTGATCCCAGGGGTATCAATCAAATCACCGCCGTATTCTAAGGCAAAAAGCTCTGCAAAAGTAGTCGTGTGAACACCCTTAGCGGTAAAACCAGAAACTTCTTTGGTATGCTGTGCGGCTTCTGGGACTAAAGCATTTAGTAAGGTGGACTTGCCTACTCCCGAATGCCCAGAAATTAGTGTGGACTTACCAGCCAGAACTGATTTGAATTTATCTTTCAAATTCTCTTCTTTCAATGCAGAAGCTTCAATTACCTGATATCCCAATGGCTCATAGATCTCATGAATATCCAAAAGCCAATCATCCGCTTTCTCACCAGACATCTGATCCATTTTATTCACCACCAAAATTGCGGGAATCCTAAAACTCTCTGTACTGACAAGAAATCTATCTATAAAGCCTAAGGATGTTCTTGGGCTTTTCATGGTAATGACAAGAATTGCCTGATCTAAATTACTAGCAATGATGTGTGAAAAATGTTGCTTTCGGGTAGACTTTCGTATCACGTAGTTTTCTCTAGGCAAAATATCAAAAATCACAGCCGTCTCCTGATTTTCTTCCCTATCCATCTCCACCCAATCACCCACCGCGATAGGATTGGTCAGCTTAAGGTCATCTTGCTTAAACTTCCCCTTCAATCGGCAAGCAACGACTTCGTCGTCGGTCTGCACCAAATACCAACTTCCGGTAGATTTTATCACTCTTCCTTTCATGCTCTTGACACTAGTTTCTCTACCTTATTAATGATTTTAGCTGCTGCTCCAATATTCGTTTTCACCCATTTTCGGGCTGAATCTGCACTTTCTTGATAGAAGTCTGGCTGCTCCATTTTCTCAAAGACCAACTTCAAACTCTCAACATCACTGACCTCAAATCCGCAACCATTCGCCTGACTTTCTGCAGATTCAGGAAATTTAGCGGTGTTTTTCAACTTGCCAAAAATCACAGGAATCCCGAATCCTAGTGGTTCCAAAATATTGTGAAGCCCTTTACCAAATGCTCCGCCTACATAAGCAACCTTGGCAAATTGATACAATGAACTTAGCATTCCAATATTATCGATGAAAAGTACATCAGGGGCTTCCTTTTTATCCCATTGCGAATACCTAACTGTCGATAGAGATAATTGATCTGCCCATCGATTCATTGGTTCTGGATTCAAATCATGTGGTGCAATAATCCATCTATACCCAGGGTTAGCATTCATCAACGGAATAAGCAAATCCATATCTTCTTGCCAGACCGAGCCTGCAACGACAGTCGGGAAGTCACCTACCCAATCAAGTAGATCTGGGAAATCTTTTCGATTTCTGGCGGTCTCTGCTACCCTATCAAATCGCGTATCCCCAGCTATACTAGTGTTAGAATAGTCAATCGACTTAAGTAAGTCTAGTGTATTTTGATTTTGAGTGAAAATATAATCGAACTGAAAAAGGATCTTTCTGAAGAACCCATCTCGCTTAAAATAAATCTGATCAGGTCTAAAAGATGCTGAAAAGAGGAAAAGTGGAATTCCTCTTGATTTAATTGCGGCTATATGATGATGCCAGAGATCGTATTTCACAAAAAAAGCAATACTTGGCTGCAAGGTATTTAAAAACTTCTCTGCCATAGTTTTACTATCAAGAGGCAAATAAGTAATAAAGTCCACATATGGCTGAGCCTTTTTGATCACATTATCAAAACCTGACGGACTAAAAAAACTTACTACTATAAGCTGATCAGGTTGTACTCGCTTTAGTTCAGCGATCACTGGCTTAGCTTGCTCATACTCACCTAGTGAAGCTACATGAAACCATGCCAAATTACCTGGATTGCTCGACCTAAACTCTACAAGTCTGTGAAAAAGATATTTTCTACTAGAAGAGAAATGTCTAATTTTGGGCATGAACAGTCCGCCTAGGAGCAAAAGTATCCTGGCAAAAAATATCCCGATTCTATAAATCCATTTCATTTGTCAAAAGTAGCCATTTGACGGGAAATAGTTTTATGCGCAGCAAATTCACCTAAGGCAGATCGTTAATACACTGGTTTTGAGATTTTCATGAAAAAAAAAGACAAATCCAGCTGTACATTTTCCCTAAAAATAAGTACTTTCAAAACCTCAGTTTTTTAAGTAGCATGTTCAGTTAGAGTTTAAATAATATGATTAGAGTTTTATTTGTTTGTCTAGGTAATATATGCCGTTCACCTTTAGCTGAAGCTATTTTTACTCAGAAGGTGAAAGCTGCTGGAATGCAAGCGCAATTTAAGAGTGACAGTGCAGGCACCTCTGATTTCCATATTGGAGAATTGCCTGATGAGCGAACTATAAAGTGTGCAGCTAAATACAACCTACCATTGAAGCACCGTGGTAGACAAGTAAACCGTACTGATTTTAGAGATTTCGAGTATATCCTGGCAATGGATGACAATAACCTTAGAAACTTGAACAACCTAAAAGCCCGATATGGATTTGCAGACAAAGAAATCTACTTGATGCGGGATTTTGTAACGGAAACACAAGGCATGCCCGTACCTGACCCCTACTATGGCGGAGAAGAAGGATTTGAGGAAATATATCAGATTTTGGATGAGGCACTCGACAGTTTCCTGGCACAGGTAAAAGCTACTCACCATCTCTACGCTTAATAAAAGCGAGTTTTTGCAGTAACTATTTTTTGAAAAAAATAGAATCTTCACGACACTTCCTGAGCAAGCACACTCAACTATTTAGATTTGGCCTACCTTCCAAGAATTGAGTATAATCAATCGATTTGAAAGATAGGCCAATCTACTACTAAGGATTAGGCAAGCTTCAACGACACTTTCTCTCCTGTCTTAACAGCTTTGAAAATCGCATCAATAATCTTCATATCCTTCACTCCCTCTTCTCCATTCACTGGAACTTCAGGTTTTTTTCCGTCAAAAATAATCGCTGCCATTTCATCCATCTGAACTGCCTGATGAGTAGTGTGTGGCTTATCTAATGGCCCTTGATTCGTTTTGCCGTTGATAGGCCCGTAGCCAGTAGATGGCTGCATTTCTGCCCAGCCTTTTGTTCCATTTAGGAAAAAACGATCTAAATTATTCATGCTGTAAGTGGAAAGGCAAGATGCTACCGCACCACTTGGAAATCCCATTTGAAACTGGATTGTCTCATCGATTCCCTCTTTGAATTTCTCAGGATTATTCTTTGTCTCTTGAGCAGTCACCCAGATTGGGTCTTCTCCCAACATATATCTGGCGCCATTGATGGAGTAAATCCCTATATCCATCATCGCTCCACCACCCGAAAGTGACTTTTGTAACCTCCATTGACTAGGATCACCAATAATAAACCCACTTAAGCCCTGAAAAAACAAGGGAGTTCCAAACTCACCAGCCTTTCGCATTCTAATCACTTCCAATGTATTTGCTTCGAAGTGCATTCTATATCCGATCAGCAAATGGACACCAGCTGCTTTACAAGCATCCACCATCGCTTGCCCATCTGCTGCATTGACTGCCATAGGCTTTTCACAGATCGCATGCTTACCTGCTTTCGCTACTCGAATCACTTGGTCTTTGTGTAGGCCATTTGGCGTGATCACATAAACTGCATCGATGTCCGGATTATCCTTAATCGCATCGAAATTTTCATAATTGTAGCAGTTTTTAGCAGGAATACCATACTTGGTTTTCCATGCTTCCACTTTTGAAGGAGTACCGCTGATCACTCCCACCAACTTGGTTCTCTTCGTTTCTTGAATTGCCTCTGCCACTCTTGTGCCATAGCTTCCTAATCCCATGATAGCTACTCGCAAAGGCTTCTCATCCATTTTTTTAGAGTCAAGAAAATTTGGCATTGCAGAAATTGGGTTAAAGGTTGAAATGTTTAATGCTAAGGCTGAAAGCCCTGCTTTTTGGAGAAAAATTCTTCTGGATTTCATGAAAAGGTAGGTTTAAAGGTCTTTGTTAGCTTGAAAATAAGGAATAAAAACCAAACTTCATTTTTAGAGAATTTAGCTTATTACAAAATTCGATTAATACTACCGAACTATCTCCTTTGGGTGCATTATTTTAGATAGCTCAGAATCCCATCTATTGCGTCCGTTCATCCAATTTCATTTGCTAAGAATTTCTGTTTATGTAACTTAAGAGATGCAATAAACCTCAAACCCAATCTAAATGAATACACTCAATAGAAGAGATTTCCTCAAAGGCTCTTCCGCGTTAGCAACACTAGCAAGTTTCGGCCTTTTAGGCATGGACTTCAAAGATCGAGAAGGCCCCTTACAAGTGGCGCTGATCGGAGCAGGCTGGTATGGAAAATCGGATCTTTTTCGACTCATTCAAGTAGCAGATGTAGAAGTAGTCGGCCTTTGTGATCCAGATAAAAACATGCTGAAAGCCGCAGGAGATATGGTGGCTACTCGCCAAAAATCAGGAAAAGTCCCTGCACTCTATGAAGATTACAAAGAGCTTCTAGCCAAAGAAAAGCCAGAGTATGTATTGATCGGTTCACCGGATCACTGGCATGCACTGATGTGCATCGATGCGTTGAAATCAGGTGCTCACGTCTATGTGCAAAAGCCGATTTCGGTGGACGTCATTGAAGGCGAAGCGATGATTGCAGCAGCTAGGAAGTACAATAAGAAAGTACAAGTCGGTACTCAACGCAAAAGCACCCCGCATCTGATTGATGCAAAAGAGCAGATCATTGACACAGGAAAGTTGGGCAAAATCTCTCACGTAGAGGTTTGCTGCTATTTCCACATGCGTGCTAATGGTAACCCGCCGGTAGAACCAGTGCCTGAGTTTTTAAATTATGATCTGTGGACAGGCCCAGCGCCACTGAGACCGTACGATGGGATCCCTCACAAACGATGGTGGAGAACATTTATAGAATATGGAAATGGCATCACTGGAGACATGTGTGTGCACATGCTTGATACCGTTCGCTGGATGCTAAAGCTAGGCTGGCCTACACAGATCACTTCCTCTGGAGGCATTTATGTACAAAAAGACGGGAAGTCCAATATCTCAGACACCCAGTCGGCAATCTTTGAATACCCTGAATTAAATGTTGTTTGGCAACATAGAACATGGGGCAATCCAGATGATGCAAATTATCCTTGGGCATTTAAGATTTTTGGAGATAAGGGAATGCTGGCAGGAAGCACCATGCAGGCAGATTACACTCCTTTAGATAAGGATGAAAAGCCAATTCATTTTGATTGTCTTTTCGAACGTGAAAAATATCCAGAAGATGTTACTGAGCCAGACATCGAACTTAATGCAGCACCTGCAACCAGACTTCACATGCAGGATTGGCTGAAAGCTATCGGAAACGATACGCTTCCAATTGCTGACATAGAAGAAGGACATATTTCTACTGCTTCTTGCATCTTGGCAAATATATCCATGGATTTGGGAGGTAGAGCGTTGAAATACGATCCAAAGACCATGACAGTGATTGGTGACAAAGAGGCGACCGGGCGATTGAGAAGGCCTTACAGAAAAGGCTACACTCACCCTGAGCCAAGCAAAGTCTAGTTGCTACAAAAAAACATGGAAACCGAGCCTCACAAAAAGGGGCTCGGTTTCTATTTTTAAATACAATCGAGATAAATTGGCTTCTCATTTTTACTGCCTATGATTCAAATAAACCCAGCATCGAAAGAAGACTTAAAAATAGTCAAATCCATCGCACAGCGCACCTGGCCTGATACTTTTGGAGAGATCCTTAGTCCCGAGCAAATCGATTACATGCTTAATTTGCTTTATGACCTAGCTCTTCTTGAGAAGCAAATCACTCAAGGCCATACTTTTCTGCTTGCAGATGAAGGTGGAGAAAAGTTGGGGTTTACAGGTATTGAAATCAATCAGAAACCTGGGAAAACGAAGATTCATAAGATCTATATTCTTCCTACTGCTCAAGGGAAAGGAGTTGGCAAGAAATTGATCAACGCGATCAAAGAAATTGCTTTGAAAAATGAGCAGACTAGCCTTCTGCTAAACGTAAATAAATACAATCAGGGAGCGATAGACTTCTACGAATACTTAGGTTTTGTAAACATCAAAAGCGAAATCATCGACATCGGAAATGGCTATGTGATGGATGATTATGTATTTGAACTGAAGCTTTGATTTTTTTCTCGCTACGGCGCAGCGACGCAACGTTAGTTATTTTAAGCTTTATGCTTCACCTTTAGTTATCAGCTTCTCTCAAATGGCCATTTAGAATGTATTTTTCTAGTTCTTCAGCCTTTTAAAACCCTCAAAGGTTTGTCAACAATGTCTCCCAAAGCACCAACCCATTTGAGGGTGCTGGAGGCAGTTTCTCGAATCTATCCGGGAAATCAAATCGACTTGTAATCTCAGTTAACTTTATTTCTTGGCTACCTATTTGCCAAACGGCAGACATCATCATGCGCACTTGATGATGAAGAAAACCTGTTCCCGTGATTTCGAAGTAATAGATTTCTTCTGGGAAATATTGACCCAAGAACTCCTTTGAAGTAAAAATATCAGCAGATAAAACTTCGCGTACATAGTCCGTCTTATTTTCTGAAGGTTTGCAAAAACCCTTAAAATCATGACTTCCTATGAATAGCTTACAAGCTTCCTTCATCGCTTCCCAATTCAATTCGCCAGGCACATTGACCGTAAACGCAGAAGCAAAAGGATGAAAAGACAGGGAATTAGTGAAATAGTAACGGTAGCTTTTCTGCGTTACAGATTGGATCAAATTAAAGTCTGTGGCAACCTCCTGCACGGAATTGAGTCGAATATCCTGAGGCAAGTGTTCATTGAATTGAGGCAGAAGTGTGTTCATATAATCAACTTTTTCCCGAAGGAAAATCTGCACATATCCCCCAATACAAGAAACGCCAGCGTCAGTCCTGCTTGCTCCGATCAGAGAAAAGTCCTCATGCCCCATCACGTGTCGAAGCACTCGCTCCAACCTCCGCTGTACCGTCTGTTGATTCGGTTGTGGCGCCCAGCCTTTATATCTGGCGCCGAAATACGAAATGGAAAAGAGGTAAGAATACGGTCGGGATTGCAAGGGAACTAGAAATTTGAAATTTGAAATTAATTTCAATTTCGCTCAAATCCTTTAAGGCCCCAAAAACAAGTTTGATCTTTAGTCTACTACTGGCTGCGTCCATGCAACTTCTGTATCGCCCAACTGATAAGGATTCTCTTTGGGTTTGGAAGAAATGATCTTTGCCCGGACATACATATCACCTGCCTCCAAAGTATAAGATGCTTTTTCACCTTGCTCCTCTTTCAACAATACACCGCTAGCTTCAGGACTTGGTTTTTTTGTGCCAAAAAACTGAATCGCATAGGTAATTCCTTCTTCAGGTTGTACCCCGACACTGAGTGTTTTCCCATCGAAATCTACAAACTCTAAAGTCACTCCGGTGCTGGAGTAGAAATCCCCACGCTCCATAGCTTCCACGAGAGATGCTGGCTCCAAACTTTCGGACGACACCATTACCCAACCTCTACCTGGATTGCTACTGTTTTCATCAAACACATGGTAATTATGAGCATCATCTACAGCCAGACCATATAATAAGGGTTTTTCTTCTTGGAGATATGCCACCTGAACTTTGTCCCATAAAACTTCCATGCTTGGTCGAAGTGAGTCACCATAATTATGTACTTGCGGATGGCCATTATAAACCTCAAAAAATCGCTCTCCATCCAAAGCAATAATGTCCTCAGGAGTGATCGCCCAGATAAAGTTCGGATGATTGATATGCAAAAACATAGGTACTCCAGTAGAATCCCGCTGTGCTTTTACTTTATCAAGACTCCGCTGCATTACTTCTGAAACTGAATTACCACCTTGAGGTTCTATTTTTTCTCGGATATTGGTGACGTTCATATGAAGAGGTTTCTTGTCATATGAATCTGTCAATTCCTGTGATTTAACTATCAGAAACTTCCCCTCTTCTTCAAACATGGGCGCATATTCTGCTAAGGTTTTCAGTTTTACTTCAATTCTGCCTGCAGAGTCTTTTCTGTATTCAACTCCACTTTCCCCGTATTTGGCAAGGTATTTTTCGAAGCCAGCTTCATGCGAAGGAGATTTTGGCAGAAGCTTCCATTTCTCGCCTTCTGCCAACGTATTGTGATCAGAAAGTACCACAAAATCATAATCATGTGACTTGTACCAATCCATAATCATCTCTGGATAATCATCCCCATCGCTCCAGTAAGAATGCGTGTGAAGATTGCCTTTGTACCATTGTTTGGTGGGTTTCAATTGTTCTTTTGTGGCACATGAAAAAATGCCTATTGAAAAAATGAAAAGAGAAAGTAAGAATGTTCGCATAATTGTAGCCGTTTGAAGGAAAGCCTAAAGATAAGAAACCCATGAATTCATTATGTTAGGGGTAAGTTATCAAATTCTTTAAAGGCCTTAAACCAAAAAACCACCTCTTTCAAGGTGGTTCGGTGTTTAATATCAAATTAAGCGCTTTATAAAGAACTAACCTCTTACCTCAAATCGATAACTTCAATTCCAGGGTATTGCTTAGTATCAAATACAAAATAGGATGCAGGAAGATTAGCGTTAAGTTTTAGGTTTTTGAAGGTGTAAGAAAAAACTCCTCCTTGACCGTCAAACATTTCCCATCCCAGAAGATTTGAATTGCTTTTGTCAATCATCAATTTAACCTGTTCGAAAGGCGCATTATTTTTTTCCGCTAGCAATTCTACAACATAAGCCGTTTTGCCTTGAAATTGCTTTTCTCCTATCAATTTATAGCTATAGCCTGATTCGTAAAGTCGGTAAATATTAGAAGGTGTAAGCTCGCCTTCCATTTGATTAGCATCGTTGACGGTGACTTCCTTGTAGTTATCCGATTGGATAAAAGTCCAAACCGTTTTGCCATCATTATAGATTTCCTGATCTGGCAGCTTGAGTCTATACTGCTCACCTTTCACCGCGATATCCCCTGTTTGGCGATCTCCAGGTCCAGAAGCATCTTGGAAAGTAAAGTCAAAATTAGCCGTGAAACCATTCATTGCTTGAAACTTTTGGCTCATAGCATCCAAAACAGTTTTTGCTTTTGGATCTTTTTGAGCGGAGGCTTCGAATGATAATAGTAAGGCTAGAAAAAGAGTATAAACTAGGGCGAATTTTTTCATGTAAAGGAGCTGCTTGAACTACTTGAACAGCTTTTACAAACTATTCAATAACCGTTCCAAACTAGCTTCATCTTGAACGAGCACTTCCCGAGCTTTTGATCCTTCGAATGCTCCCACTATACCAGCAGCTTCCAATTGATCGATGATTCTTCCTGCACGATTGTAGCCCAACTTCAGTTTTCGCTGAATCAAAGAAGTACTTCCTTGCTGATGCATTACGAGTAGTCTTGCAGCATCATTGAAAAGTGGATCGAGATCCGAAAAATCAACACTCCCAATCGAATTGTCAGAATCTTCTCCTTCAAATTCAGGAAGTAAATAAGCATCTGAATAACCTTTTTGCTCTCCAACCCAATCACAAATAGCATCTACTTCAGGCGTATCTAAGAATGCACATTGGATACGCGTTATCTCTGATCCGTGGGATAAGAGCATATCTCCCATACCAATAAGCTGATCTGCTCCGCCCGTATCGAGGATAGTTCGGCTATCGATTTTGGAAGTCACACGGAAAGAAAGACGTGCGGGGAAATTCGCCTTGATAATACCGGTAATGACATTTACAGATGGTCTTTGTGTGGCGACAACCAAGTGAATACCAATTGCTCTGGCAAGCTGTGCCAGACGGGCGATTGGACCTTCGATTTCCTTGCCAGCAGTCATCATCAAATCTGCTAATTCATCAATTACCAATACAATGTAAGGCATGAAGCGATGGCCATTGTCTGGATTAAGCTTGCGTGCGACGAATTTCGCGTTGTATTCTTTCAGGTTTCTTGTGCCTGCGTCTTTCAATAAATTATATCGATTATCCATCTCGATACAAAGAGAATTCAGCGTGTAAATCACCTTTTTGGTATCGGTAATAATAGCTTCTTCGGCGCCTGGAAGTTTCGCTAAAAAGTGTCTTTCGATCTTATTGAAAAGTGTTAATTCTACCTTTTTTGGATCTATTAGAACAAACTTCAATTGAGATGGATGCTTCTTGTAAATCAAAGAAGCCAAGATCATATTTAAGCCCACAGATTTACCTTGACCAGTCGCACCTGCCATTAGCAAGTGAGGCATTTTTGCCAAATCCACCACAAACACTTCGTTGGAAATAGTCTTGCCCAAAGCAATCGGTAGATCCTTGTCCGAACGCATAAATTTCTCTGTACCCAAAACTGCCCGGGCAGGAACTAGCTCTCTATTTTTGTTAGGAACCTCTATACCGATAGTACCTTTTCCTGGTATCGGAGCAATAATTCTAATCCCCAAAGCTGCCAAGCTCAAGGCAATATCATCTTCCAAATTTTTGATTTTGGAGATTTTCACACCTGGTTCAGGGACGATTTCATATAATGTAACTGTCGGCCCGATCGTCGCTTTGATCTCCTGAATTCCGATCTTGAAGTTTTCAAGCGTCTCTACAATCTTGTTTTTATTGTCTTCAAGTTCCTGACGGCTCACAGTGACTTTCTGAACGTCATATTCATTGAGCAAATCAAGCGTAGGGTATTTGTAATGCGGAAGATCAAGTGTAGGATCATATGCATCCAAATTCTCAACCTCCTCAGCAGTTTTTTCTTCACCGGCTGGTTTTACCACTGAGAAATTACTTTCCAATACTTTTTCATGCTCACGCTCCACTACAGGGTCGAGAATATTCAGTTGAGGGACATCGAATGCAATCTCCTCTTTTTTGGGCTTTGGTTTGGACTCTGGTTTGAGTTCGATTGGAGCATTGAGATTATCTTCCTTAATCGTCCAAGAGCTCCCATCGTCATCGATTTCTTCTTCCTCATCCAACTCATCCTCATCTTTGAAAGGATTTTTCACTGGAGATGCCGCGTCTATTTCCAACTCATCATCGTCCATATCGGAATCTGAAGATTTGCTGCTGAACCAATCTAATTTGTCAATATCAAAGAAGAAAATCACGAAAATAAGCATGGATCCACCCAATAAAATGAATGTTCCCCAACTCAGAAAATCTGCCGAAAGTTTGGCTAATTCATATCCAAAACCTCCTGAGAGGAAGCTCCAGTAGGAATATCCCTCAATCAAAATCACAATGTAGCCAGTCAATAAACCGAGCCAGAACGTGAAGAAAAGTGCGAAAGTAGTATAGCGAGTGAGGGAAACCAATGAAATTTTAAATGCCCACTTGAATCCTAATAAAAACAGAAATGGAGGAAATAAGAATGCTGCCACACCAAACCAACGATAGATCATCCAGTTTCCAGCCTGAGCTCCCAGATATCCCAGCCAGTTGGTTGATTCACGAGCGGTTTCCCGAATCGCTTCACTACTATTGTTCATGACCAAACTCTGATCTGCAGGACCATTCAATAGATAGCTGATAAAAGCGATCATCAAAAAGAAAGCGATTGACATGAGCAAAATACCAAGTGTCAAGACAAACTTGGTAGTATTAAACTTCCCAAATGAAAAGCTCGGCGCTTTGAAGCCTGCTCCTTTCTTTTTGGTGGGTTCTGCTTTTTTTCTAAAAGTATTGGTCCTAGGTGAATTGGTGGCCATGTATGCGATTCAAATCCGATTTAAGATAAGATTAATGAATTGAGATTGACAAATTATTGTGAAAAATGAGCCAATAATCCTTTTTTAATCTTTTTGATCAGCCCAGGTCCCTCATAAATCATGCCCGAGTAGACTTGAACCAAGCTAGCTCCAGCTTCGAGTTTTTCTATTGCGTCTTCAGCAGAAAAGATTCCGCCCACTCCGATGATTGGGAATGCCTTGTTGGACTTTTCAGATAGATATCGGATGACTTCTGTACTTCTTTTCCCTAAAATTTTCCCACTCACTCCACCTGCTCCTATGGCTTCCACTTCTTCCTTCGATGTGCTCAATTGTGAACGGTCTATAGTGGTGTTGGTCGCTATTACACCATCAATTTTGGTTTCCTGTACGATTTCGATGATGTCATCCAATTGTCCATCGGTCAGATCAGGAGCAATTTTCAGAAGTATAGGCTTAGGATTTGGCTTGAGGTCATTCGCGTTTTTCACCGCTTGGAGCAAAGCTTTAAGAGGTTCCTTTTCCTGAAGGTCGCGGAGATTTGGTGTATTCGGCGAACTCACATTGACCACGAAATAATCTACGTGATCATGTAATGCCTCCAGACAAATCAAATAATCGTCCACCGCATTTTCGTTTGGAGTGACTTTGTTTTTACCAATATTTCCTCCTACCAGTACGTTTGACTTTCGCTTCTTCAATCGCTCCACTGCTTCGTAAACGCCTCCATTATTAAAACCCATGCGATTGATCAGAGATTCGTCTTGCGGAAGTCTAAATAGTCTAGGCTGAGGATTTCCTTCCTGAGGTTTTGGTGTCAAAGTCCCGATTTCGATGAAGCCAAATCCTAGCATGGCCATTTCATCAATGACCTTTGCATCCTTATCGAATCCTGCTGCCAAACCTACGGGGTTCTTAAATTTCAACCCAAAAACCTCTCGCTCCAAACTTTTGTCCTCCAGATGAAAAGTCGATTCTACTATTGAGCCGATTACAGGGAGATTGAAAGTTAACTTTGTGAGATCTACCGTGAAGTGGTGAGCATCTTCTGGTTTTTTGAGGAAAAAGAGGGGCTTGAGCAGAGATTTGTACACGGATATTTTGATTACGTTCGGAAGGCAAAGATACCTTTTTATAAAAATTGAAGATTGGAAAAGTGTAATCAATTTTTTTTACAGCAATGTTCGAAGATATTGACGCAGTTTAGTTTTGGCTGTGACCGTTCGTGTGGTACGAATGGTGGCGGAATGGTAGTCACCTTGAGTACTTGAGAGACGAGAGTCTCGAAATCGAAAGGTCCTCAACTTCGCTACCAATGACGGATTTTGTTTTTCACCACAAATAGTGTCAGTCCGAGTGAAGTCGAGGACAATCACTTCACTTATTTTAAAAGAGCCTTCGACTTCGCTCAGGCTGACACCGTCATCTTTGTTTTATAAATTCTAAATTTTTCTTACTCGGACTGACCCCATTTCAGTCTTCTCAAACTTAATCTTTCATCTGTATCGAAGTCTTAAAAGGACAAATTTGCCTTTTTGAAATTTCCCCTATACCAAAAAAGGCTACTGGATTTCTCCAATAGCCTTTCAATTATTTATAAAAGCTTAATTATCTCTCAGCTCTGTTGTTTGTGCCATCAACTCGAATTCTATTTTCTCTGTTGGCAATATCCCAAATTGTATGGAAGATTAATCTTGCTCTCTTTTCCATTAGCGGGAATTCGATTTTGTCCACCGTGTCAGTTACCTGGTGATAATCGTCATGAACTCCATTGAAGAAGAATGCTACGGGGATATTATGCTTTGCAAAGTTATAATGATCAGATCTGTAGTAGAATCTGTTAGGATCATCTTCAGCATCGTATCTGTAATCCAAGATCAAGTCAGAGTAAGTGATGTTGTTATACTCCAAGATTTTTTTCAAATCTGTAGAGAGCATTTCAGAACCAATCACATAGACGAAATCTTTGTTTTCAGCATCTTGATATTCGTAGTCAATTCTACCTACCATGTCAATGTTGAAATCTACTACTGTGTTTTCCAATGGGAAGATTGGGTGCTCAGAGTAGTATTCAGATCCCAAAAGGCCTTTCTCTTCACCAGTTACATTTAGGAAAAGGATAGATCTTCTTGGTTTCACTCCATCTTTTGCTGCCAAAGCAAATGCTTCAGCAATTTCAGTAACAGATACTGTTCCTGATCCATCATCATCAGCGCCGTTGAATACTTCGCCAGTGCTGCTTACACCTACGTGATCGTAGTGAGATGAAATTACTACCAATTCGTCTTTCTTATCAGTTCCTTCGAGGTAGCCCATTACGTTTGAGCTTTCTACCTCTTCGATTTTCTTCTCGATTTGGTAAGTAGCTTTTTGGGACTTGATAGACTCAGGGTTTGTTTTTGCAGCTTCTTTCAAGACTTCCACAGGAGTATTGAACAATTCAGCCATTTTATCAGAGCTAACCATGAATACTGGCTTTTGCTCAATTTCCTTTGCGAAACCTACTCTGCCTTTTCCAGCTAAGCTTTTGTAACGATTAGCAATACGGTCAAAATTTGCCTGACCTTCCATGCTCACGATTACGATACCTGCAGCTCCAGCATCCATTACTTTAGTCTGAAGGTCGTTAGATCTTACGCCAACAGCCCAGATTCCAACCAATTTACCTTTTACTTCGACTTTAGCTAGGTTTTCGTCAGTAACTAATCCTAGGAAAACTAGGTCTGTTTTAGACGCTTTCTTCATATCTCCATCGCCGGAGAAAACAAAATCCTCATTGTTGACAAGTTTGTTTTTTCCAACTTTCAAAGAAACCTCTCCAAAAGAAGAGCTTACCAACTCAACAGCTTGCAGGTAGCTTCCAGCTACTGGGCCTGTCAAACCAATTTTTTTGTAAAAATCCGCCAAGTAATTAGCAGCTACTTTTTGCTCTTCAGAACCTGTGTCTCTACCCTTCATTTCGTCAGAAGCGAGGTAAGTAAGACGCTCTTTTAGGTCTCCTGCAGTGATTGTGTTGGCATATTTCACCTGAGCAGGTTGCTGCGCCAATGACGGTAGAGCAAGGCCCAAAGCCATTGCTCCCGTTAATAACAGACTTTTATTCATGTGTTTTTAATTTGGATTTTTAAAGGTCCCATGGAATCTCGCATGTTTTATGATCGCTTTAGTTTTTGACGATTAGGTCATGCTCGATTTCATTAGTTTATATTTAGGTTTTTAATTCAAATAGAAATCACTTTTAGGAACTCAATACTTAAGCATGATAGACTATAGGTAATTTCAATCTTTTTGCATTTCAGGCGCTAAACTAGAGAATTTTTCTACCCTACAATAAACCGTTTATATATTTTGATGTTATACATAGGAAATAATAGAGGGCATGAAAGCATTATCTTTCAATAAATTGTACCTTCGCACCTTGAAAAATTAGAGGATTTCAAACCCAAATAGTTCATCGTCTTAACGTTCTTATATGAAGATCAATCTTTCTAATGCTGTCAAATTTGAGAGCAGACACAATGGCCCGACAGATGCAGAAATCTCAGCGATGCTGGAGAAAATCGGAGCCTCATCTTTAGAGGAATTAATCAACCAAACAGTACCGAAATCTATCCAACTGGATCGCCCGTTGGATCTTCCTGCTGCAAAGTTAGAGTCTGAGTTTTTGAAAGACTTCAAAAAACTCGCTTCTAAAAACAAGGTTTTCAAGTCATTTATAGGCTTGGGATACTATGACACATTAGTACCTGGTGTGATTTTGAGGAACGTACTTGAAAACCCAGGATGGTACACTGCCTATACTCCGTATCAGGCAGAAATCGCTCAAGGCCGATTGGAAGCCTTGATCAATTTCCAGACTGTAATCATGGAGTTGACTGGAATGGAGCTTGCAAATGCTTCACTTCTAGACGAAGGAACTGCTGCTGCTGAGGCGATGAATATGCTTTTTGCAGTGAAACCAAGAGAGAAAAAGAATGCAACGAAATTCTTTGTCGACGAAAAAGTATTCCCTCAGACCAAAGCTGTATTAGAAACTAGAGCTGAGCCAGTTGGAATTGAGTTGGTTTTCGGATCAATTGATTCTTTGGACTTGACAGATGAGAATCTTTTCGGAGTGCTCTTCCAATACCCAGACGCAGATGGCGAAGCGCGTGATTACTCTGCTATCGTCGCTGCAGCAAAAGAGAATAATGTGACAACAGCTTTTGCAGCTGATCTTTTAGCATTGACACTATTGACTGCTCCAGGTGAAATGGGCGCTGATGTGGTGATTGGTTCTTCTCAGAGATTTGGCGTTCCGATGGGCTACGGTGGACCACACGCAGGATTCTTCGCTACTAAGGACGCTTATAAGCGTCAGATTCCAGGTAGAATCATCGGTGTTTCTCAGGATCGTGAAGGCAACAAAGCTTACAGAATGGCTTTGCAAACACGTGAACAACATATTAAAAGAGAAAAAGCAACTTCAAATATTTGTACTGCACAGGTTCTTTTGGCTGTCATGGCTAGCTTCTATGCTGTCTATCACGGACCAAAAGGTCTAAAGAATATTGCACTTAGAACACATGGACTAGCGAAACTTACTGCTAAGTCTCTTGAGCATTTGGGTTACGAGGTTACTTCCAAAAATTACTTTGACACCATCAAAGTAAGCATAGAAGCCAAGTCGCTTAATGCAATCCAATCTTTAGCACTTTCTGCGGAAATGAATTTCCGTTACGATTACGATACAGTTTTCTTGACTTTTGACGAAGCCAAGACTTTAGAAGATATCGCTTCAGTAGTGGAGGTTTTTGCGAAAGCAAAAGGAGTAGAAGCCCCAGACCTTTCGGCTTTGGCTTCTGAGATTGAATTAGAATTGCCAGAAGGACTTGTGAGAACTTCTGAGTATTTGACTCATCCAGTATTCAATGATTACCAAAGTGAGCACGAGATGCTTCGCTACATCAAGCGTTTGGAGAATAAAGATTTATCGTTGGTACATTCTATGATTTCTCTAGGCTCATGTACGATGAAGTTAAATGCTACAGCTGAAATGATCCCGGTGACTTGGCCTGAGTTTGGACAGATGCACCCATTTGCTCCAACCGATCAGACTGCTGGATACCAAGAGCTTTTTGCAAACTTGAGACATTGGTTGAATGAAATCACTGGTTTTGCAGACACGTCCCTTCAGCCAAATTCTGGCGCGCAAGGTGAATTTGCTGGACTAATGGTAATCCGTGCCTATCACCAGAGCAGAGGTGATCATCACAGAAATATAGCGTTGATCCCAACTTCCGCTCACGGCACCAACCCTGCTTCCGCTGTCATGGCTGGAATGAAAGTGGTTTTGGTGAAATGTGACGAAAAAGGAAATATTGATCTAGAAGATCTAAAATCAAAAGCCACTACTCATTCGAAAGATTTGTCCGCGCTTTTGGTGACTTATCCTTCCACACACGGAGTATTCGAAGTGGCAATTCAGGAAATCTGCGAAATCATCCATGAAAATGGTGGACAGGTTTATATGGATGGTGCTAATATGAATGCTCAGGTAGGATTGACTAGCCCAGGCAGAATTGGTGCTGACGTATGTCACTTGAATCTTCACAAAACCTTCTGTATCCCTCACGGTGGTGGTGGACCGGGCATGGGGCCGATTTGTGTCGCAAGTCATTTGTCTCCTTTCCTTCCAGGCAATCCTTTGGTGAAAGCAGGTGGTGAGCAGGCTGTATCTTCTATTTCGGCGGCACCTTATGGTAGCGCGAGCATTTTGCCAATCTCTTACGCGTACATCGCTATGATGGGCGGAGATGGCTTGACAAATGCTACGAAAATGGCAATCCTAAATGCTAACTACATTAAGGAAAGATTGAAAGATCATTTCCCGATTTTATATACAGGTACTCAGGGAAGAGCAGCTCACGAGATGATTGTGGATTGCAGAGCTTTCAAAGAAGTTGGAGTGGAAGTAGAAGATATCGCTAAGCGTTTGATGGATTATGGATACCATGCGCCTACAGTGTCTTTCCCAGTAGCGGGCACCTTAATGATTGAACCTACTGAATCTGAGACTAAGGCTGAATTGGATAAATTCTGTGATGCGTTGCTTTCTATTCGCGCAGAGATCCAAGAGATCGAAGATGGAGTAGCTGATCGAGTAGAAAACGTATTGAAAAATGCACCTCACACGGCGATGATGGTTCTTACAGACAAGTGGGAATTACCATATTCTCGAGAAAAAGCTGTTTATCCTCTTGACTATGTGAAAGGAAATAAATTCTGGCCAACCGTACGAAGAATTGATTCTGCATTCGGAGACAGAAACCTGATCTGTAGCTGTATTCCAGTGGAAGATTATGCTAGTGAAGAAGTTTAATATACTCTCATTCTAGAATGAAAAGGCTGCCATATGGTAGCCTTTTTTTGGTTTATAGTAATGGAATTTTATCGTCTTCTGAGAATTGAATTTCCAAACCTCCAATTTTTGAAGCCACAAAATTATAGACTATTGCTCCTAATGCCCCTACGATAAAACCTATAATTCCATAAATAATCGGGAAGACTATCGCCATTCCAATCCCCAACCCTAGGCCATAAGAATACATTTCATCACCTAACAGACCTGAGAATATGGAAAAGAAAAGCGCATAAAATATTCCAATCACAAAGCCTAAAACGCCAAGTGTCAAGCTGTAAATTTTTGCAGCGGAAGAAACTCCGATTTTTTCAATTTTTACCATTTGGTTGTAGTTTATTGTGAATTCTATCCATTCTATTAGACATGAAAATATTGAAAAATTAGGAATAAAAAAGCACACCCGAAAGTGTGCTTTAAATTTTCACGAGCTGACAAATTTATACGTTCACGTGTCTCTCTGCATGGTAAGATGATCTCACCAACGGACCAGACTCTACGTATTTCAATCCTCTTGCCAGACCTTCTTCTCTGTATTCTGCAAAAAGATCTGGATGTATAAACTCAGCAACTTCTATGTGCATTTTGGTAGGCTGAAGGTATTGTCCCAGCGTCAGGATATCACAGCCATGCTCTACTAGGTCATCCATCGCTTTTAATACTTCTTCTTTTTTCTCTCCGAGACCTAGCATCATACCAGTTTTAGTTCTTTTACCAAACTCCTTGGTCAATTTGGTCTGTTCCAATGAGCGGGCGTATTTTGCTTGTGGGCGAACTCTTCTATAAAGACTTTCCACTGTTTCCATATTATGAGAAACAACTTCCTGACCAGCACTGATCATTCGATATAATGCATCCCAATTTGATTTCACATCTGGAATAAGTGTTTCGATAGTAGTCTCAGGAGAAAGCTCTTTAGTCTGAACGACCGTTTGATACCATATTTCAGCACCTTTATCTTTCAGCTCATCTCGATTCACAGAAGTCAAAACAGCATGTTTTACTCCCATGAGTTTTATAGCCTCGGCTACTCTTCTAGGTTCGTCAGTATCATACTCCGGCGGTCGGCCAGTCGCTACTGCACAAAATGAGCAGGAACGCGTACATACATTTCCTAAAATCATAAAGGTAGCAGTGCCAGCACCCCAGCATTCGCCCATATTTGGGCAATTGCCGCTTTCACAGATAGTATGAAGCTTATGCTCGTCTACTAACTTGCGGACTTTGGCGTATTCTTTTCCTACCGGGAGTTTCACTCTAAGCCAATCAGGCTTTTTTCTTCGAGTTGCTTCTTCGGTAATAACAGGTAATTCTATCATTGATTTCTGATTTGATACAAAGGTAACTCAGCAAAGGGCAAAACCCAAGTTGACCTACTGTCTGAACCCGTAGAAAAACGTGAAGTACGCGGACTGGAACAACTGTCGATTTTCTGTAGTCGGGATCAAAGGGATTTCTTTGGTGAAACCTTCAAGCATGTATCCAAGTTCCAATCCCATTGCATTAGAGCGAAAAACTCCAAATTCAAAGGATAGTGCGGCTTTAAGATTTGCACCGATAGCAAACTCTGATTGTCCTATACCTTCGAAAAGCCTTCCAGTGCCCAAAATATTAAACCGGCTTTGATGAATCTCCGGATTGTATTGCTCTCGTACCGTTTCTACTCGGTTCAGGGCATATTCTATATAATAAGGAGCGATTATACCAAAAGATGGCCCGATCGCCGCAAGTGCAGAAACCTGTACACCTTGATTGGGAGCTTTTTTGAAAAGAATTATTTCACGCCCGTATTGCGGCCTGATGGAATAGAGGTAATTCGACTTTCCAAAAATATAGCTGTTGCCGAGCACTGTATTGTAGCGGATTTCCTTTGGGTTTTTGACATTGGAAAATTCCACAGCCCAAAAACTAAATTGGGTGTCGTCAATTCGTGTTCCTGCTTTGAATACAAGACCTCCTATCAGTCCCCCGTTAGTGTTTTTGTTGCCGCCAAACATATATTCCTTATCGTAATCATAGTTGCCGATATCTTCTCTCTGGGCAAAAGATTCAATGGAAAAGGAAAGTAAAAGAAGAGGTAAAATGAATTTCAGCTTGGTCATTCGAATTGGTCAAAAATATAGCCCTATTTTTGGGTGTTAGTATTTTAACTGATTTTAAAAATAAGAGTTTATGCCCACTATAAAAAGTTCATATTTAGGGAATTTGAGAACCGAGTCTGAGCACTTGCAATCAAGCGTGAAAATACTGACTGATGCTCCCATAGATAATAACGGAAAAGGAGAAGCTTTTTCTCCGACTGATCTGGTAGCTAGTGCTTTAGGAAGTTGCATGATTACCATTATGGGAATCGTGGCTAATCGTGATTCAGTTTCATTGGAAGGATTAACTTGGGAAGTGACGAAAATAATGCAGTCATCGCCACGAAAAATAAGTGAAATCATTATTGATTTTCACTGGGATAGTCCGAGTAGTGATCCGGCGATGATCCAAAAATTAAAAAATTCAGCTAGGACTTGTCCTGTAGCATTAAGCTTGGATCCAGAGATTAAGCAGACACTGAATTTCAATTTCTAAATGAAACAGTACAGGACAATGGAAATCTAGAATTTGTCAGACCCTATCGAGGATGCTACATCTGTCTTCGCTCTTCCAACCTTCAAACTAAAGAAATTAAGTTTGCTGGCGTTATTTAGAACAAATGTAAAAGTATATAAACCCATCTATTATGAGCTATTTATTTGAATCCTTCAAGGACTGGAAAAGCTATTGTGAAGAGAAAAATCTATCCTTACCTGAGTCTGTCATCGAATATGAAGTAGATCAAAAAAACGGAACTGATGATAAGATTAAAGCTGGTCTTCTTCAGGCTTATGGCGTGATGAAAGATGCAGTGAAGACTGGACTGGAAGAAGAAATGACCTCTCGCTCGGGGATGATTAACAATGGAGCCAAGAAAGTATTTAACCATCCACTTTCTGTCCTCTCTCCAGAATTTCAAAAGCTGATCTCACGGGCACTGGCTGCCAAAGAAGTTAATTCCTGCATGGGTAGAGTGGTAGCAGCACCTACAGCGGGTGCAAGCGGCATCCTACCAGGAACGTTAGTTACGCTTCAAGAAATTCATGGATTAAGTGATGAGCAAATAGTTGAAGGGCTCCTTGTAGGTGCTGGGATTGCTTTGATAATTGAAGAAAAAGCAAGCTTAGCCGGAGCTGTAGGGGGATGTCAAGCTGAAACAGGTTCAGCAGCAGCTATGGCTTCAGGTGCTATTGTATATTGCTTGGGTGGAAATACTGATCAGATTTTCAATGCGGTGGCAATTACGATACAGTGCATGCTAGGACTAGTATGTGATCCTGTAGCTGGATTAGTGGAAGTGCCTTGTGTAGTGCGAAATGCAAGTGCAGCTGCTATTGCTTTTAGCTCGGCTCAGATAGCTTTGGCAAATGTTAGCGCCGTGATCCCTGTAGATGAATGTATAGACGCAATGGGTGAAGTAGGCGCATCTATGGAAAGTAGATACAAGGAAACAGCTATGGGTGGATTAGCAGCTACATTGACTGGTCAGTCCATCGCTGAGCGGATTCTGATAAAAGATATAGAAATCTTACCTGACGAAGAGTTAGAGGAATAGGTTTTTAATAAAGGGAACTGCTAACAGATGATCTATACTCAAACTAAAAACCACCGCCCAAAGGCAGGCACTCCAAAACATATGTAAATAAATGTGTCTTTTTTTGACGCCAAATGAAACCATTATTAGTGTCCCTCCGATTGGAGTAAGAAGCATTGGTGTAAAGAATGCGATACCGATTTCACCGTATTTTCCCCAAAGCTGAACTATCCTCCTATTCTTCTTTGAGAATACAAGTTTCGGTTTTGTAGAGATTTTTTCATCAAAAAGATTCTTGAGTCTAGTTCCTATTAATGTGAAAATAACTACGCTGGTCATCATTCCTGCAACAGTCACTAACACATTTTCCCATACGCTATACCCAGCTGCTGATCCTAAAATTGGCCCAGCAAGAAACTTGAACCAACATAGAAAGTAGATTCCCAATAATGTAAGAATAGATTCCATCATAATAGGAAGAACAAGTAGGCAAAGTAACTTAGCAAGAGCAGAGAACCTTCAACTTTTGAAACTCGCATCTTCGTACGCATCAACACGAATAGAAAGAGAGTAATTCCAAGCATCCATAAGAAATCAAAATCAATAAATGCTTGCGACACGCCAATCGGCTTAATGATCGCCGTAATACCTATAATAGATAGAATATTCATGATATTACTGCCTAGAATATTACCTAACGCTAAATCCGTTCGCTTCGATAAGGCTGCAATAATAGAGGTGATAAGTTCGGGTAAGCTTGTCCCAATGGCAATAATGGTCACTCCAATTATGCGCTCCGAAACTCCGAACTCTCTGGATATTTTCACGGCGTTATTGACTAATAGTTCAGATCCAAGGTACAAACCTATTACCCCACCTATAAACAAGGCAATGGATGCAAACCAAGAGTAGTTTTTCACCTGCTCTATTTCCTCTTCTACTTCCGTATTATCAACTAGATCTGCTCCCGGGCTTTTAAAAAGGTAGATGTTAAATGCAATGAATAATCCTAAAAGCAGGATGCCTTCCCAAAATCCGATGAGCCCATTGTAGCTTAAGCCGTAGAAAAGAATGGACACCAGCAACGTAACCAAATAGTCAAATCGGATATGCGTTTTTCGGATTAGGATGGGATAAAATATCCCGCTAATTCCTAGTACCAAAGCAATATTGGCAATATTGGATCCAATCACATTTCCAATAGAAATATCACTATTTCCCTTGAGTGCGGCATTTACACTTACTAAAAGCTCTGGTGCAGATGTACCAAAAGCTACCACAGTCATCCCGATTAGTCCAGCACTCATCCCCAGCTTTACTGCCATTGCGGAAGCGCCGTCTACAAGAATTTTACCTCCGTAAAGTAAAATGACCAAACCAAGAAATAATAGGAAATAAGGTAGCATGTAGTAATTAAAGTTTTGGGCCAAAAGCAAGATCTCCAGCATCGCCTAATCCAGGGACAATGTAGGATTGGTGATTCAATTTCTCGTCAATAGCTCCAAGCCAAAGCGAATAGGAGCACGAGATATTTTTACTGAGGTATTCTATGCCCTCAGGAGCTGCAATTACTGCAGCAATGTGAATGTGTTTTGGTGTACCGTAAGAAAGAATAGATTGAATCGATTCTACTAGAGATTTACCAGTAGCAAGCATTGGGTCAGCAAGAATGATTATTCTGCCCTCTACGCTTGGACTAGCGTGATAGCCCAATTGCACAGTGATTTCTCCTGCCTGACTCTCATCTCTAAAAGCACCAATAAATCCACTATCTGCCTGATCGAAATAGCTTAAAAAACCATTGTAAAACGGCAATGATGCCCTCATCACAGAAATGATTACAGGTTGCTCTATTGGATTCAGTGCAGACGAGGTGGTAAGGGGAGTATCTATTACTTCCGAGCAATATTCAAATGACTTGGATATTTCATAAGCCATTATTTCGCCCATCCGCTCTAAGTTTCTTCGAAAGCGCATTCTATCATTTTGAATGCGGACGTCTCTCATTTCTCGCAGGAAGCGATTGGCTAGTGATGGTGTATCAGATAGAACAAACATGCTGCGAAGATAAAATAAAAACTCGGGCTGATAGCCCAGATTATATGGTCAATAATTCATAGGCTTCAATCGAAGCTGTTTTCTGTGCAGCTTTTGACAAAGCCAGGTATGCCTGAATGATCAATTATTGGTTTTGATCCATTTCCAAAGCGTCTTGTAACTTGGCTTAGTTCCATGCATGAGAATCCCGATTCTGTAGATTTTCCCAGCTACCCAGGTTGTAAATAGAAAACCCGCAATCAATAACCCCATTGAAAGCATAAGTTCCCAAAATGGCACACCGTAGCTGACCCTTCCCATCATAGCAATTGGAGAAGTCAACGGAACGACTGAAAGCCAAAATGAGGTAGTACTATTTGGGTCATTCAGAACAAACACAAACAAGCCCATGTAGGCAACGATCAAAGGAATAGTCACTGGCAACATAAACTGCTGCGCATCTGAAGGAGCATCTACCGCAGATCCAATTGCTGCAAACAAGGCTCCGTATAGTAAATATCCTCCCAAGAAGTAAAAGACAAAACTTAAGACAATCTGAATGTAGTTGATACCTGAAAGCACTTGAAGAATCTCACCCATGTCAGTGTTTTGGGCTAACCCTTGAGCCAATTCAGGATTGGCCATTTCCATAGCTTGCTGCTGTGGCATCTGCATTCCGAGGAACCCAGTAACGATGGTGGTAAGGGTACCAATTAGTACAATCCAAATCAAAAGTTGCGTGAGTCCTACTCCAGCGATCCCAATAATTTTGCCAAGCATCAGCTGAAATGGCTTAAGTGAGGAAACTAAAATCTCTACGATTCTACTGGACTTTTCCTCAATGACCCCTTGCATAATCTGATTTCCATAGATGAAAATAAACATGTAGATCAGTATACCTGCCACAAAGCCTATCGCATAGTTCACTGTGGCATCGCTCACCGTCTCCGTTCCTTCATCATCCATTGTGATGGACTTAATCGCAACTTTCGTTCGGACGTCGTTGATGATTTTGGGATCAATCCCGCTTTCAAACAGTCGTTGCTCTTCGATTTTCTTTCGCAGATTGTTCTCCAAATAGCTAATCAAACTCATACTTGGATTCTCTTCTCCGTAGAATGAAATCCCAACAGGGTCTTTTATATCAAATTCCGGAATGTGCAGAAAACCATAGCGGCTCCCTTCCTGTACCAGGGTCTTCGCTTCTTCGGGACTTGCATCTGAAAAGGAAAACGCATATTGCTCCGAGCTCTCTAGGAAAAACAATTTATTGTCATCTACTACTTCAATAATTCGTAGAGCCTGATTATCCTCCTCCTCTAAAGCTATCCACACGAAAACTCCCATGATCGCCGGGAAAATTAATGGCGTTAATAAAGTAACGAGTAAAAAAGATTTCTTTTTGACACGTGATACATACTCACGCTGAATAACTAACCAGATCTTATCCATTTTCTGTTGACTTTACCTGGTGAATGAAAATTTCTTCCATGCTTGGGATAAGCTCCTGAAATTTGCTCACTTGTCCATACTGCATTAATTCATTTAGAAGATCATTGGGCTTTTTCCCACTTAAAGGAAGTGTGAAATTGTAGCTTCCTTCATCTTCTTTGGATATCCACTCAGCTGGCAAGTCTCTCCTGAGATGATCTAATGTGACCGAATATACCTCCGGGCGATAAGTGGATTTAAGCTTTTTGATGGTGCCATCCAGAATTTTCTTGGAGCGATTGATCATCGCTACCTGATCACAAAGGAGCTCAACAGACTCCATCCTATGAGTACTTAGGATTACTGTTGTTCCTTTTGCTTTGAGTTCTAAAATCTCATTTTTGATAATCTCAGCATTTACAGGGTCAAAGCCCGAAAATGGTTCATCGAGAATCAAAAGAGGAGGATTATGAATAATGGTAGAAATAAACTGGACTTTCTGCGCCATTCCTTTGGAGAGATCTTCGATCTTCTTGTCTTTCCAGGTTTCCATTTCAAGTTTTTCCAGCCAGTATTTGATCTTCATCTTGGCTTCCTGCGGACTTAACCCTTTGAGTCTGGCAAAATAAAACATCTGATCCCAGACTTTCATCTTCTTATAAAGCCCACGCTCTTCTGGTAGATATCCTATCAATCCAATATGCTTCGGCGCTAGAAGCTCTCCACCTATGTAGACTTTACCACTATCTCCATCGATAATCTGATTGATAATTCGGATCAAGGTAGTCTTACCTGCACCATTTGGACCAAGAAGTCCAAACACCACTCCTTCGGACACATTCAAATCTACATCCGTTAGTGCTTTATTGGCTCCGTAGGATTTATTAAGCTTTTCTATTTTTAGCATGATTCAAAAAATTGGGATTATTCTACAACTAATGAACCGACTCCCACATCAATGATCAATTCCATTAATCTCGGATCATTGGCATTGTAGCCTTTAGTGACATAGGTCCCTTTCTCTAACGGTTTTAAATATTTCGGCAAGGTAGTTTTACACATCGCCGTTGTTCTCATTTTTATTTTAATGGGAAATGAATCCGAAGGTAGCTTTAAATGAAGTGAACCTGCACCTACGGCAGCTATCACTTGACTGCCATTTGGCATTCCTTCAGAGAAAGCCAAATCAATCTTGCCATAATTCACCTCAAAAATCATCTTTTTAGCATTCGTGAAATTGGCATTTTCAATCACCACTGTCCCCATATTTAAGGTGACTAGCAGCGTATCCATCTGGACTTGGTTAGGAGAATTACTTCCATAATGAATAGTCACATCGGCACTGGCACTTTTCACCTTAAGCTGATTAATAGTCAAATTAGCCAAGTCAAAATCTGACTTGCCCATTCCCAGATTAAAATCAAGATGATAAAGGTAATTAGTGCTCAGGCTAACATTCCAGCTGTGATCAAAATCATCAGAAGATCCTGAAAAAAGTTTTGAAGTGATACTTTTTCCTAAATTTTCAGACTCCACGTTCTTATGAATCAGAGATGTCTGAAGAATATTATTTGATATTTTCTGAGAAAAAATTGGAAGGATATTAATTTGATCAAGATGTCCATGAATATAGACAGGGTCGGAAGATTTGGTTTTCCTCAGTTGAGTGCTACTCTTATAGGTAGTAAACTCAAGAGCAACCATATCAAAACCTTCTTTTTCTGTCGCTTTGAACTCTTTGACAAGTTGCGCCTTACTCACAGCTACCCCTCCAATCATCATCAGAAAAAGCAGACACAATTTTCTAAGCATACGGTAAGGTTACGAGGCGACTTTAAAAAGGTTTTTTAAAAATATAAAAAAAGCCAGAATTGCATCTGGCTTTTTTTGTTTTAAAAGAACTCTTTCATCTTATCGAAGAATGATTTTTCGCTATTACCTGGATCAGGTTTGAAATTATCTGAATCCTTTAGATTTTCCAGTGTTTCTTTTTCCTCTCTTGACAAATGTGTAGGTATCCATACATTTACCATGATAAGTTGATCTCCTTTGGAATATCCATTGATATCCTTGATCCCTTTACCTTTCAAGCGGAGCATCTTACCGCTTTGGGTTCCCTGATCAATTTTTATCTTAACTTTTCCTTCTATAGTAGGCACTTCTACCGAAGCTCCAAGAGCTGCGTCTATAAAGGAAACATATAGATCATATATTACATTATTACCATCGCGCTGAAGGACCTTGTCCTCAATTTCTTCAATAACAATAAGTAAATCACCTGCGATCCCACCTGGTATTTCATTTCCCTTTCCAGACATACTTAGCTGCATTCCTTCAGCTACTCCTCCTGGGATATTGATAGAAATTACTTCCTCTTTAATTATAAGACCTCTAGCGTCTGCATCTGCCGGTTTTTTATCAACGATTTGACCACTTCCACCACAAACTCCACATGTGCTTGCTGAAACCATTTGGCCAAGCATGGTATTGACCACCTTCTTCACTTGTCCGGCTCCTTGGCACGTAGAACAAGACTTAAATGTAACTCCGTCTGCTATCAAATGGCGCTTCACTTTTATCTTCTTTTCTACACCATTTGCAATCTCTGCAAGGGTCATTTTCATCTTCACCCGAAGATTTGTTCCTTTTTTGGTACGTCGGCCTCCTCCGCCTCCGCCGAAAAATGATCCAAATCCACCACCTCCGCCGCCTCCGCCGAAAATATCGCCGAACTGGGAGAAGATATCATCCATGTTCATTCCGCCGCTGCCATATCCTCCAGCACCGCCTACACCTTGATGACCGAATTGATCGTAACGTTGTTTTTTCTCTGGATTGCTTAGTACCTCGTATGCTTCCGCAGCCTCTTTGAATTTATCTTCAGCTTCAGGATTATCAGGATTTTTATCTGGGTGAAACTGAATCGCCAGTTTCCTGTAAGCTTTTTTTATTTCATCTGTTGAAGCCGATTTATTTACTCCAAGTACTTCGTAATAATCTCTTTTAGCCATAATCTTATGCTCCTATCACTACTTTTGCGTAGCGTACTACTTTATCTCCTAAGACATAACCTTTTTCGATTACGTCTACTACTTTACCTTTTAATTTTTCGTTTGGGGCAGGAATCTGTGTGATTGCCTCTTGAGTTTCAGCATCGAAAGGTTTTCCAACAAGGTCGTCCATTGGCTTTAAACCCTTAGATTCAAGAATTTTTACCAACTTATGAAAAATAAGTAGGTTGCCTTCTCTCACTTTTGATCCTTCTACTTCACTATCACTAGCTTTCAAAGCACGCTCGAAGTCATCGACTACTGGAATCAACTCCCTCAACATATCTTCCGATGCTGTGGTGATTAAATCCAAACGCTCCTTTGCTGTTCTTTTTCTATAATTCTCAAAATCTGAGTATAGTCGAAGATATTTATCTTTCAGATCAGCTACTTCGTATTCCAGCTTATTCTCATCTGAAGCAGTTTGAGGCTCTACGCCTTCGAATTCCATTTCTGAAGAGACGTTTTCAACTGATTCTTCATTTATATTTTCGTCCTTAAGATTCATTTCTTGATCCACTTGTTCGTTATTATTCATAATTGAAATAGACAATAATTGGAGCTATGGGGTTATCAATATTGTTGCCATTGCACTTTCTCTGACAAACTGACACCTTAACCTTCGTGAATAGCCTGCCAGATTAGATCTTTGAGTCTGTCAAGATTGTACTGAGAGACAGATGAAATGAAAACGTGAGGAATTCCTTTAGGTACTTCTTTCTCCATTTCTTTCACCAGCTCTTCGTCCAGCATGTCTGCCTTGGATATAGCTAAGAGTCTTCGTTTGTCCAGAAGCTCTGGATTATATTTCTCTAGTTCCCCAAGAAGAATTTTGTATTGCTCTGCGATATCCGGTGCGTCGGCAGGTACCATGAAAAGTAAAATCGAGTTTCGCTCTATATGACGAAGGAACCGAATACCAAGACCTTTTCCTTCTGCTGCTCCTTCAATAATCCCAGGGATATCAGCCATCACAAAGGATTGATCGCCATGATAGCCGACTACGCCAAGATTTGGAACCAACGTAGTAAATGGATAATCTCCTATCTCGGGTCTAGCTGCAGATATAGAGGAAAGCAAGGTTGACTTACCTGCATTAGGGAATCCTACTAACCCAACGTCAGCAAGAAGCTTCAACTCCAAGATGATCCACTCTTCTATACCTTCTTCACCAGGTTGTGAATAATGCGGAGCTTGGTTGGTCGAAGTCTTGAAGTGGTCATTTCCTAAACCGCCTCTTCCACCTTTGGTCAGAATTATTTCCTGCCCATCTTCAGTGATTTCAAATCGCTTTTCTCCGGTCTCTGCATCCTTTGCGATAGTTCCGAGAGGTACTTCTAGGATCATGTCTTTCCCATCCGCTCCAGTTCTTCTCCCGCCTTCTCCGCTTTTACCAGCCTCAGCGATTACATGCTTTTTATATTTCAGATGGAGCAAAGTCCACACTTGGGTAGTGCCTCTTACTATAATATGTCCACCTCTTCCGCCATCACCTCCGTCGGGACCACCTTTTGGGACATGCTTTTCTCTTCGAAAATGAGTCGACCCAGGTCCACCTGCGCCTGATCGGGAGCAGAACTTAACGTAATCTATGAAATTTGAATCAGCCATTTTTTGATAAAGAAAAAGGCTAAGCTTAAAAGCCTAGCCAAATATGAATTGCAAAATTAGGAAAATAAAGGGAATCAGTAGCTATCAATCACCGAAGTGATGTCATTGAATATTTGGTTGATTTCTCCTACACCATTGATTTTCTGAAGTTTGCTTTGCGAAGCATAGTAGTCTGCTACAGGAAGAGTCTCATCTAAGTACACTTTAATACGTGTATTGATTTTCTCATCATCCTGATCATCCACACGATTAGATGTTTTACCTCTTTCCTTAATTCTTACTCTTAAAACCTCTTCAGGCACATCTAACGCAATCATTCCATTGATTTCAAGTTTGTGATGAGAAAGCATTTCGTCCAAAGCTTCTGCTTGGGCAGTAGTACGTGGAAATCCGTCAAAAATAAATCCGCGCGCGTCCTTAGTTTCATTGATTTTATCCTCGACCATGCCTATTACTACTTCATCAGGCACCAATCGTCCCTCATTCATGTACTTTTTCGCGAGCTGGCCAAGTTCCGTTCCTTCGCCAAGATGCTTTCTGAAAAGATCCCCTGTAGATAAGTGCGTAAGTCCGTATTTCTCTATAAGTTTTTCACTTTGAGTGCCTTTGCCTGCACCCGGAGGGCCAAATAATACAATATTATACATTCGTAAGTCTATTATTTAAGGAGTACTGAGTTGATAAATATCGGGAAGATTCCTACCCAAACCATCGTAATCAAGGCCGTAACCGACCACAAATTTATTGGGAATTTCAAAACCGACATAATCTAACGCGTAATTAAAACGAAAAGCATCAGGTTTATGCAGTAATGTTACGATGGAAAGTTTGGCTGGATTGAATTCAGAAAGTGCCTTTAACAAATAATCCATGCTGATTCCTGTGTCTACTATATCTTCCACGATAAGGACATTTTTGCCTTCAATTTTTTCTTCTAAGCCCAATATAGACCGGACCTCCCCAGTAGTTCCCATACCCGAATAGCTGCTAACCTTTACAAAAGAGGTGGAAAGAGGTAAGTCAATATATCTACAGAGGTCAGCCATGAATACAAATGATCCATTCAAAATCCCAAGTACAACTAACTCCTCTCCTCCAAAGTCTCGCGTGATTGCTTTCCCAAGCTGGGAATTACGTTGATTAATTTTCTCAGAAGTGAGAAATATTTCAAATTCTTTATCTTTTACTAAAATATTCATTCTCAATTATTAGAGTTTTTCCATTAAATATGGATAAATCTTAAGCATAGCCTCCAAATCAACTAAGGAAACCTTTTCGTCAGGCGTGTGGACATTCTCCTCAGCCGCACCGATAAAACACCAATCAATCGCATAAGGGGAAAACTGAACCTCTCTACCATCACTGCCACCGTACTCTTCTACCTCAAGCTGATAAGGAATCCCACTATCGCTCACAAGGTCAATGATTCTATCAATAAACTTCTTTCTCGGGATAAATTTATCCCGAATAGAGATCACAACTCCATTATGGAACTGCACTCCCTCAGTAATCCATGTGATGTCTGCTATCAATGCCTGCTTAATAGGAGAAGTTTCTTGAATAAATTTGAGCAAAAACGGCATGCTTCCGCCCCCATGTTCCTCAAATGTGGAAAAAATCACCCAACCATCGGTAATAGTTTCGCAAAGCTTTAAGGCCGTATATACTCCCAATCTATTATCTAAATAGGCTGCCTGTATATATTCTTCATCAATTCTGATGTTTTGAGCAAAAGAAAGTCGAGTTCCAGGAGCAATTCCCCGAGGAAAATCATGAGTAATGTCATTTTCTTGACCTTTTAATTTACATGATATCTCGCCTAGAGAATCTCTTCCCTCTAGAATAGTACCTTCAATTATTTCAGGACCTCCGACGCTAATTAACTGATTATTATACCTTGACATGAAACCAATGGTGTCGATGTGCGCAAAAACCGCAGTTCTAGGCACTCCGAATTTCAATAAAATACAATCATGAAAATCTTCACCAGAATAGATTTCAGGCAAAACATTCCAATAATTCTTTCGTTGGTCTATATATTGTAAAAGAAAATCTGATGTTTCAGACTCATCACCCGAAACACTATTTTGTTTGAGGATTTCGAATAGAAATTTCATTTTGGCATAAATTATGTTAATATTTCATCGATAAATTTGAACAAAGACAGGAATTATTTATTTCCCGGAATTGGGTTTAAAATAATTCAGCTAGATTTGTAGTAAATTAAAAGTTAATAAATTTGTATTCACATCAATCAACACTTAAAATTTGAACAAAAATTTTTTGTTATGAAAAAACTAATACTATCTACCCTAATGGCAGGAGCTTTGGCATTTGGAGCCAACGCCCAAGAATTCGACAAGTGGTCACTTGAAGTAAACGGCGGTTTTAACAAACCAATGGCTCCTTTGACCCCTGGATTTCTTTCGCCTTCCCTTAACCTTGGTCACATTGACTTTGGTGCTCGTTACATGTTCAATGAAAAATTCGGTGTCAAAGTAGACTACGGTTTTGGTTCTTTTAAAGAAGCTGAAAACGGAAACCCTTCGACTGGTACTTTTAGTACAAAATACAACCGATTAGATCTTCAAGGTGTTGCAAACATTGGTCGTATCATGAATTTTGAATCTTTTACAAGATCATTTGGATTGTTACTTCATGGTGGAGCAGGCATTGGCCAAGTTAAGCCTGAAGAAAATCTTCATGCAGGATTCAAAGATGATGTTTACACTTTAATCTTTGGAGTTACTCCTCAATTGAAGTTGGGTAAAGGAGTTGCACTTGTAGGTGACATCTCTACTATCCTAAACGGTCGTCAGACTGTTGCATTTGATGGCGCTTCAGCAATCACTGCTCAGTCAAACAATGGCTTCTACGGAGCTAATGGAACTTGGTGGACTGGAACTCTTGGAGTTCAGTTTTACTTAGGTAAAAATGAGGAGCATGCTGATTGGTTCATCGCAGCTGATAAATATGCTACTAAAGAAGAGCTTGCTACTCAGATCAACGGTATCAAAGATATGTTGAAAGATTCTGACGGTGATGGCGTTCCTGATTACTTGGACAAAGAGCCTAATACTCCAGCTGGAGCTAGAGTAAACTCTTCAGGTATGACTTTGGATTCTGACGGTGACGGAACTCCTGATCACATGGACAAGTGTCCATTCCTTCCTGGCCCAGTATCTACAAATGGATGTCCAGTTGAGGAAGTACAAGAGCAAGTTGATTTCTTCAAGAAAGCAATCAATGACGGTTACGTAAACGTATACTACGCATTCGATAGCGCTAAGCCGCTTGGATACTCTACTAGCGCTGCAAACTATGTATCTAACTTCTTGAAAAAGAATCCAGGAGTAAGTGTTGAGATTAAAGGTTATGCTGACGAAATCGGCCCTGAAGATTACAACATGAAGCTTTCTGAAAAAAGAGCTAAAGCAGTTTATGACATCATAGTTGCTTCTGGAGTTGATGCTTCTAGACTATCTTACAAAGGATACGGTGAAGACACTAGCGTTGATAAATCTTCTGCTGACGCAAGACAATTGGCTAGAAGAGCTAGCTTCGAAGTGAAGTAATTCACCCCGATATATTACATTAAAAAAAGAGCTCGATATTCTATCGAGCTCTTTTTTATTGCTCTCACTGTCCTTACTTATAAGGTTTGAGCATAAAATCGTCCCCTCCCTTTAGGAATAAGTCCAAATACCGCCTTTCATCCATTTGGCATGTTCTCCTATGTAAAACTGTCTTACCTGATAAATATTCAACTCACATAGTCTGACCGTTACTATTATACTCATGATCGATGCTGGACTTTACGAATAAGACAACATAGACCAAATGAACAAGAACGCTAACATTATTCAAGGTGTAGAAAGATCTAGTGTAATTCGGTCTAAAATTGCCTTAAACAAAATTTTTATCACCCAGAAAAATTGTGGCAGTATATATCATTGCAAAAATAATTGATGCCTTGAAAAGTCTATTTACATTGTTGTCTGACGTCACATGATTGCCAATTACATAGAGAATGTCCACAATTGTGTATATTCTTCATCTATCTAGACAGACTAGATATTCTTAACCTTTTGAACTTGACCAGCTATTCAATATCCTTAACCAATAAATAAATCGTCATAAAAGTCGAATCAAACCTTATTTCAACTAAATAATTATCTAAATCATCTAGACTTCCTTCAACCTCAGATTGAGGCCACTAAAAAATAAAACTTGCTTATACCACTAAATAAGAGGGATATATAAAATACCAACTCCTTTTTTTCAACTAAAACCAAAAAAAGCCGACTCTCGTCGGCTTTTTCATTCTTTATGAATTTCTGATTCAATTATACATTCTCGCTCTTTAGAGAAGCAGAGAAGTACTCTCTGTTCATTCGAGCGATGTTCGTCAGGCTAATTCCCTTAGGACATTCTGCTTCGCAGGCACCGGTGTTGGTACAGGCTCCGAAGCCTTCCTCGTCCATCTGAGCGACCATATTCTCTGCTCTGGACATTCTTTCCACTTGACCTTGTGGAAGCATTGCCAGCTGAGAGATTTTCGCAGAGGTGAAAAGCATCGCAGAAGCATTCTTACACGCTGCCACACAAGCTCCACAACCTATACACGTAGCCGAATCAAAGGCTTCATCAGCGACTCTCTTTGGTATAGGAATCTCATTTGCATCTGGTACGCCACCTGTATTCACATTCACGTATCCGCCCGCTTGGATGATTCTGTCAAATGCTCCACGATCTACAACCAAGTCTTTTACCACTGGAAAAGCTTTTGCTCTCCAAGGCTCGATCGTGATAGTATCTCCATCAGAGAACGAACGCATGTGAAGCTGACAAGTAGTCGTCTGCTTCGGACCATGTGGATGGCCATTGATATACAGGGAGCACATGCCACAGATACCTTCGCGGCAATCGTGATCAAAATGTACCGGGTCTTGTCCTTTTATAGCAAGTTCCTCATTCAAGACATCCATCATTTCTAGGAATGACATGTCAGCGGAAATTCCATCTATAGGATAGGTGACAAAACCGCCTTTATCGCTGGCGTTCTTCTGTCTCCATATTTTTAATGTCAGTTTCATATATAATTATGAATTAAAGTCTTGAATTTATTTGTAGGATCTCTGAGTCAACTTCACGTTTTCGAACACGAGCGGCTCCTTATGCAATTCCTCAGGGGAATTTTCTGCCATAAATTTCCAAGCTGCTACATAAGCAAAGTTCTCATCATCTCTGAGCGCTTCTCCTTCCGGAGTTTGAGATTCTGTCCTGAAGTGTCCACCACAAGACTCATTTCTGTTCAGTGCGTCGTCCACCATCAATTCACCAAGTTCTAAGAAATCAGCTACTCGACTTGCTTTCTCCAAAGTCTGGTTCAATTCTTCATTTGCACCAAGCACTTTCACATCTCTCCAGAACTCTTTTCTAAGCTCCTGAATCATGCCTTTAGCTTTGGTCAAACCCTCAGCGTCTCTAGCCATACCACAGTAGTTCCACATGATATGTCCAAGTGCTTTATGGAAGTGATCTACAGTCTTGGTACCGTTGATGCTCAATAACTTTTGGATTGCATCCTTCACTCCTTTTTCTGCTTTGGCAAATTCAGGATGATTGGCATCTACTGGAGCGGGACCTATCTGTGCTAAATAATCACCGATAGTATATGGAACTACGAAGTAACCATCTGCCAAACCTTGCATCAAAGCAGAAGCTCCCAATCTGTTTGCTCCGTGATCTGAGAAGTTCGCCTCTCCCAAGGAATAAAGCCCGGGAACTGTAGTAGACAAGTTATAATCAACCCAAAGTCCACCCATAGTGTAATGAACAGCAGGATAAATCTTCATTGGGGTTTGGTAAGGATTCTCACCGGTGATCTGCTGATACATGTCAAACAAGTTGCCGTATCTCGCGCGGATCGCGTCTTCGCTGTCACGATTGATGGCATCACGGAAGTCAAGGAAAACAGCTTCGCCAGTTTCGTTTACACCTTTACCTTCATCACAAACGTCCTTCGCATTTCTGGAAGCCACATCACGTGGTACAAGGTTACCGAAAGATGGATACTTTCTCTCCAAGTAATAATCTCTTTCTTCTTCCTTAATATCCTTTGGCTTGATTTCTCCTTTACGAAGTTTTTCAGCCATCTCCTTCGTGCTTGGTACCCAAACACGCCCATCGTTTCTTAGTGACTCAGACATCAAGGTCAACTTGGACTGATGATCTCCAGAAACTGGAATACAAGTAGGGTGAATCTGCGTGTAGCAAGGATTGGCGAAGTAAGCACCTTTCTTATGCGCTCTCCAAGCTGCAGTTACATTCGATCCCATCGCATTGGTAGATAGGAAAAATACGTTTCCGTAACCACCAGTACAAAGTAGCACTGCATGAGCAGCGTGAGTTTCGATAGCGCCAGTGATCAAATTTCTAGTCACAATACCTCTTGCATGACCGTCGATAGTTACGACGTCCATCATTTCAGTACGAGGATAAAGTTTCACTTTACCATTGGCAACCTGACGGCTCAAAGCTGAATAAGCTCCTAAAAGCAACTGCTGTCCCGTTTGGCCCCTAGCGTAGAAAGTTCTGGATACCTGCGCTCCACCGAAAGAACGGTTGGCAAGCAATCCACCATATTCTCTGGCAAAAGGTACACCCTGCGCCACACACTGGTCAATGATATTTACAGAAACTTCTGCAAGACGGTACACATTCGATTCACGGGAACGATAATCTCCACCTTTGATGGTATCGTAGAAAAGTCTGTAAACCGAGTCACCGTCATTTTGATAGTTTTTAGCAGCGTTGATCCCGCCTTGTGCAGCGATAGAGTGCGCACGACGAGGGCTATCCTGGAAGCAAAAAGCTTTCACTTTATAGCCCAATTCTGCAAGAGAAGCAGCAGCAGAGGCTCCGGCAAGACCGGTACCCACTACGATCACTTCGTATTTTCTTTTGTTTGCCGGGTTCACCAGCTTACTGTTAAACTTATGTTTAGTCCACTTTTCGGCTAAAGGTCCGATTGGGGATTTTGAATCTAGTATCATAGGGGACTATTGATTAGCTCTGTGTGAAATAGATATAAACTGGCATGCTGGCAAATAGTATCGGAACTACTATGCAGTAGATTTTTCCGATTACTTCAATTGCTGGCGAGTATTTCGCATGATTCAAACCTAAGGTCTGGAATGCGCTTGCAAATCCATGAGAAAGGTGGAATCCCAAGAAAGCCATTGCTATTACATATCCGATTACCATCAGTTCATTCTGGAAAGCAAAAGCCACAATGCTGAACAAATCCTTGTATTCTACACCATCATAAGTCACGAAAGGAACTTCTCCCCAGTGCATCTGATACCAGAAAGTCTGCATGTGTATCACGATGAAGATCAAAATGATCGTGCCCAAAATACCCATGTTGCGGGAAGATACAGTCGTAGAAGGCGGAGTAGATACGCCATATCCTATCGGACGTGCAGCTTTGTTTCTTCTGGAAAGCCAGATAGAAAAGATCACGTGACCGATAATGGAAATGTAAGTAAGGTAAGAAAGCAATTTTACCGCAGGGTTAGTAGTCATGAAATGAGCATAAATATTAAATGCTTCACCACCATCACTCTTAAACAACTGCAAGTTTCCTGCAACGTGACCTGTCAAAAACAGGATCAGGAAAAGCCCGGTCAAAGCCATGATCAATTTCCTGCCTATTGTGCTACTCAAGGTTTTTGTAACCCAGCTCATACAATTTTTGCGATTAGATTAAAACGAAATCTTTGATTAATTGTGCCAAATTTACGTTTGGAACAACTAGCAAACAATCCATTCAAAAACACTTCTCTTATTTTAATCAGTTCTAAATAGACTTTAATCTTTGAAGAATTTGCTGGCTGTATAACTATATGAAGAGATTTAATGTTTGATTTTGCGGAGATTTTCTCCTTACTTCCCTTTATTTAGTAATAGGAAGAAAATCATGTACAAAATCTTTATTATCGATAAATACGTACATTCTTTTTTCACTGTAATCAAAGACCTTGATCAATATGAAGCTTAAAATAACACTGGGATTTTTTTTACTCTTCCTGCTAGCAGGAATTTCAGAAGTTTGGGCAACGCATATTCGGGCTGGTGAAATCATCGCCGAGCGGGTTTCAGTTCAAAACCTTACTTATAAAATCACAGTCGTAGGGTATACAGATACTCGATCAAATGTGATTTTTGGGCCAGGAGAAATCAATTTTGGAGATGGGAGAATTGTAGATGGTCTGAATACTGAAAGTGATTTCAATACAGTAATAAGTTTGGGTAATCAAATTGAGAAAAACATCTTCGTGATTTCTCACACGTTTCAGGGACCTGGAACTTACACGATCAGATTTCAGGAATTCAACAGAAATGATAGAACGCTGAATATGGATAATTCAGTAGACACGCCGTTTTATGTAGAAACCACTATTACAATTGACCCATTTATTGGAGTAAATAACTCTCCAGTCCTGACAATCCCACCAGTTGACAATGGCGCTATAAACGTAAGATACATTCATAACCCTGGCGCTTTTGATCCAGATGGCGATAGTTTGGCTTATTCAATGGACATTCCTAAGCAGCAGTTTCAACGTCCAGTTAATAACTATAGAAGCCCTGCTTCTCCAGAGTTCAGTTTCAAACAAGAAGATGGTAGCACGCCGGCATTTTTGACATTGAATCCAATTACCGGAGATTTGATTTGGGATGCACCTGGTACCGCAGGGCAGTTTAATGTGGCATTTAGAATCAATGAATATCGGAAGCTAGATGGAAAATGGGTGCTCATAGGCTACGTAGTCCGGGATATGCAAATCATTATTGAAAACTCGAATAACAGAAGACCAGAGTTGATTTTGCCCCCAGATCTTTGTGTGGTGGCAGGTACTAAAATAGAAGAAATCATCCAAGGTCAAGACCCAGACGGAGACCCTATCAAAATAGAGGTCTTTGGCGAACCTATAGAAATAACCACATCTCCTGCTAGCTATAGCCCTAAAAGCACTTACCAGCCAACTCCCGGCATCGTAAACTTCGATTGGCAAACAGTCTGTAACCACGTGCGAGCAAGGGAATATGAGGTTCGGGTAAGGATCTCAGATCAACCTAGCTCAGGGCCTTCATTAGTTGATATTAAAACTTGGCGTATCAAAGTAGTAGGCCCACCACCTGTCTTCGATCAAATAGAGCAAATGCCAGGCAGAACGGTAGAGCTGAATTGGGATCCATACGTATGTGCGAACTCAGCTAGTGAAATGCAAATCTGGAGGAGGATCAATTCTGATCCTTATCAGCCTGACAGCTGTGAAACTGGAATCCGTGCTGGTTATGAATTGATCGGAACCACCAATATGCAAACGCTAAATTTCTTAGATGTAAATGGTGGAGATGGATTAGCTCCAGGCAATACGTACTGCTATAGACTGGTGGCAGCATATCCTGAGCCTAGACTTGGCGAAAGCATAGTTTCCGATGAAATCTGCGTCACCATAGACGTGGATGTTCCGATAATTACTAATGTCAGCGTGGAAGAAACTGATCCAACCGCTGGAGAGATATTCGTGAAATGGACACCTCCATATGATATTGATAAAGTTCAGTTCCCAGGACCTTATACTTATGAGCTTTTGCGAAGCACTGGATTCAATGGCGATGCAGGACAAGTCTCACTGGGAGTCACTTCTGACACGCTTTTCACCGACACGGGATTGAACACACAAAGTGTCGTGTACAATTACGAAGTCGTCTTACTTGATAGGAATACAAAAATTGACACCTCCTCTAAAGCTTCTTCAGTCTGGCTCGAACCAACAATTATCAATGAAGCCATTGAGCTGAATTGGGAATTCATCGTTCCTTGGAACAATTCTGTCAGCCAATACAAGCATGAGGTTTATAGAAACAGAACAGATGCAGCAGCAGCTGACGACGCTACCTTTGTGAAAATCGCAGAAGTGGATGTCACCACCAGTGGATTCAAATATTTGGACGACGGTAGTTTCAATGGTGTTCCATTAGAAAAGGAAGTTGAATACTGCTATTACGTGATCACGAAAGGTTCTTACAACGTAGCTGGACTAGTTTATCCTCTGGAAAACAAATCTCAAATCGTGTGCGCTAAGCCTGATGATAATCGCTTGCCATGTCCTCCAGTATTGACTTTCGAAGGCCCAGAATGTTCCGCCTATCTCGCAGAAGTTCCTTGTGGCAATACCACTTACGAACATGAATTAAGCTGGACTCCTGACTTTTCAGGCGAATGTGATGACGAATTAAGTGGGTATAAATTATATTATACTTCGAATGGCGAGGACAGCCAGTTTGAATTGATAGCGACAGTTTCTTCCCTGAATCTCTCTACCACTATACGTGATCTGACCACCTACCGTGGCTGCTATTACATCACTGCGGTAGATAGATCTGGCAATGAGTCTGAGCCGAGCAATATCGTCTGTGTAGAAAATTGTCCTAGCTACAATCTGCCTAATGCATTTACACCGAATGGTGATGGGATAAACGAAACCTATATGGCTTTTGACAATCCATTCTCGATGTGTCCAAGGTTTGTTTTAGGAGTTGATATCTTTATCGTAAACCGTTGGGGAGTGGAAGTATTCTCTTACAATAGTCTTGAATCTTCCGAAAACGACATCTACATCCGATGGGATGGAAGAGACAAAAATGGCAATGATTTACCTGCAGGCACCTATTATTACTCCGGAAATGTAGTATTCGACGTACTCGATCCTGCCAAAAAAGACCAAAGCCTGAAAGGAACGATTCAACTCCTTAGATGACAGAATATAAATCCATCATATTCTTTGATGGGGTTTGCAACCTCTGTAATGCTTCCATTGATTTTGTGATCCAAAGAGATCATAAGGATCACTTCTTAGTGGGAGCATTGCAAGAGGATTTTAGCAAAACAATACTCTCCAATTTTGAGGTTCGAGAAGATTACCTCGACTCTCTTGTTCTTTTGGAAAAGGGTGAAATCTATTACAAAAGCACAGCTGCACTGAAAATAGCCAGAAACCTATCTGGACTATGGCCGGTTTTGTATCCCCTTATTTTTCTACCAAAATTCCTTAGAGATCCTGTTTACAATTGGATTGGCAGTAATCGCTACCGCTGGTTTGGAAAGAAAAGCACCTGTAGACTTCCCACTCCAGCCGAAAAAGCAAAGTTTCTTTCAGCAGAAACCATATCCCAAACAGGGATCAAGCTAAGTTCCTAAAAGCGCAAGTGCAGTATGACTTTGGGAAAAGCCATATATTTGCACCGAACAAAAAAACACTAGTTAATGAAGGCATTTGTTTTTCCGGGCCAAGGCGCCCAATTCCCAGGAATGGGAAAAGCACTTTATGAAGAAAATCCTCAAGCAAAAGAGTTATTTGAGAGAGCTAATGAAATCTTAGGTTTCCGCATCACAGACATCATGTTTGAGGGAACTGCAGAGGAATTAAAGCAAACTAATGTAACCCAACCAGCTGTATTTCTTCATTCCGTGATTTTGGCGAAAACAACTCCAGACTTCGCACCGGATATGGTTGCAGGTCACTCTTTGGGAGAACTTTCTGCTTTGGTTGCCAATGGCACTCTTGCTTTCGAAGATGGATTAAAGTTAGTCTATCAGAGAGCACTTGCGATGCAGGAAGCTTGTGAAATCAATCCCTCTACCATGGCAGCAATCCTAGGACTGGCAGACGAGAAAGTAGAAGAAATCTGCGCTACTTTCACTGAGGAGGTTGTCGTGCCTGCAAACTATAATTGCCCAGGTCAGTTGGTGATTTCTGGTTCGAACAAAGGAATCGAGCTTGCCTGCGAAAAGATGAAAGAAGCTGGAGCCAAGCGAGCTTTACCACTTCCAGTGGGTGGTGCATTTCACTCTCCGCTGATGGAGCCAGCTCGCGAGAAATTGCAGACAGCCATAGAAGCAACGAGCTTCAATACACCTAGCTGCCCTATTTACCAAAATGTAAGCACCACGGCAGTTACCGATGTAGCTGAAATCAAAGCAAACCTAATCGCCCAGCTTACTGCTCCGGTGAAATGGACGCAATCCGTTCAAAACATGGTTGCAGATGGTGCTACTGAGTTTGTAGAATGCGGCCCAGGAAAAGTGCTCCAAGGCTTAGTCAAAAAAATTCATCCTGAAGCTGAGGTTTCTGGGTTGTAACCGCAGAGTGTTTCGCGGAGGAACACAGTGAAAATAAAGTAAAAGCTTGGTTCAAATCTTACGACTTGAACCAAGCTTTTTTTGTTACAGATTTGAGATAAATGAATGCCGTTTGCTCATAAGCTAAACCTTGGCCCAACTAATTTTACCAAAAATTAGCCTAGACGGAGCAATTAGATTCTTTAAACTTTTATGTGGCTAAGGGCTGAAAGCCCTAAATACCTAAGCCCAGCTCGGTAGGACTGGGTAAAAAATAGAACTCTAGTGCAAAGCTCTGAAAGAGCGAAATCTTAGTTTCGTTTAGTACTAATTGATTATGATTCCTGCAGCTTCTGGAGAAGCAGCAGAACACAAAACCATCAACCTTCCAACTCCCATACCTCAGATTTATCCTCACATTCTTCCAACATTTGCTGGCTACTTTTTCCCAAAACTGGATGAATAAACTCCGATAAAACCTCTGCTAGCGGTACTAACACAAATTTCCGCTCCGCAATAAATGGATGAGGAACTTGGAGCTCAGGAGTATCAATTACCCTATCTCCAAAAAAAATAATATCAATATCCATCGTCCGATCTCCCCAATGCTCATCTCTTTTTCTACCTAGAGTTGTTTCGATTTGCTGGATAAAGGCTAAGAGTTCGAATGGAGAATATGCCGTTTTGATTTCAACCACTTGATTCAAAAATGGCCCTTTAGCCACTCCTCCCCATGCTTCAGTTTCATAAACCTTAGACCTGAGTGTCATTTCCCCTAATTCTGAAACGGCCTCCACCGCCGACTTTAGCAGCGCATTTCGATCGCCTTTATTTCCTCCTACTATTAAAACAGCTTTTTCAAACATTCTCAGCTTATTATTGCTTTTGTAAACATGGCTCAAATTAGGTTATTTTGGGGCTTCAAATAATTTAGCTTATGAAATTCTTAGGAAATGTACTGGCGGTGATCGTCGGTCTTTTTGTTTTCAGCATACTGAGTGTGCTTCTTATGTTGGGCCTGATCGGCATTTTGGCCTCATCAAGTGGATCTGAAGAAGTGAAGGTAAGCGAAAACTCTGTTTTGCACCTGGATCTAAACGGAAGAACTATAGTAGAGCGTACGTCTGAGGATGATTTGGATCTTTCAATCTTTGGTAATCCGTTCGGGCAGGAAATGACTGCTGGACTTATTAACCTTAAAAAAGCCATCGGCGAAGCAAAAACCAATGATAACATTAAAGGAATTTACCTAAATACTGGCCTTATCATGGCTGGTCAAGCTAATTTGCTTGAGCTTAGAGAAGCATTGGTTGACTTTAAGACTTCCGGGAAATTCATCGTGGCTTACGATGAAGCTTACACTGAAGGCGGTTATTACATCGCTTCTGTTGCTGACGAAATCTACCTGAATCCTTTAGGAGGAATAGACTTCAACGGATTTTCTTCGGAGGGAATCTTCTTCAAAGGACTTTTTGAAAAAGTAGGTGTAAAACCTGAAATCTTCCGAGTTGGGGAATTCAAGTCTGCTGTAGAGCCTTTTATCCTAGAAAAAAACAGCCCTGAAGCTAGATTACAAACGCAGTCATTTTTGGACGATATGAATCAGTTTGCGCTTCATGGCATCTCTGAATCAAGAGGTATCGGTTATGACAGCTTGAAAAGAATCAATGATTTGATGCTTGTTCGCAAGCCTCAAGATGCAGTGACCTATGGTTTGGCCACAGAGCTGCTGTATTTGGATCAAGTGCTCACCAAACTGAAAGAAAAGCTTGGCATTGATGAGGGGGATGATATCAAAACTATCAATGTAACTGACTTGAATAAAACGGCTAAGTCGAAAAACATCACTTCCTCTAATAGAATAGCCGTAATCATCGCAGAAGGGGAGATAGTAGGAGGAGATGCAGATGGAGTGATCAGTTCAGAGAAATTTGCCAAAGAAATCCGTAAAGCTCGTAAAGATGATAACATCAAGGCAATTGTACTTCGTGTGAATTCTCCAGGAGGATCCGTGGTCGCTTCTGAGGTGATCTGGAGAGAAATGGCTGAAGCCAAAAAGGTAAAACCAGTATATGTATCCATGGGTGAAGTAGCTGCCTCAGGTGGATATTACATCTCAGCTCCAGCGGATACTATCGTTGCCCAGCCAAACACGATCACTGGCTCTATCGGTATTTTCGGCATGATGTTCAACGCGCAAGAATTGCTTAATGACAAGCTGGGTATCACTACGGATGTGGTGAAAACAGGAGAACTTTCTGACTTCATGAATCCAACCAGACCAATGACCGATGTGGAGCGAACCATCATCCAAAACACTGTGGAAGATGGTTATGAGACCTTTATTTCCAGAGTATCTGAAGGTAGAGGCATGTCTCCAGAAGCTGTAAAAGAAGTAGCCTCCGGCAGAGTATGGACTGGAAACCAAGCTAAAGAAAGAGGATTAGTAGATGTGCTTGGAGGTTTGAATACGACTATTGAAATCGCTGCTGCTAGAATTGGTGCTGTCGATGACTATAGAGTAGTATATTATCCTACAAAGAAACCTTGGTTTGAATCGATCATGGAAGACTTGGGAAACAGTGTTCAAATCAAAATTCTAAAAAGTGAATTGGGATCAAACTACACGCTCTACAAGCAAGTAGAAAAATTAAAAACCTATCAAGGTGTTCAAGTGAGAATGCCTCAGGAAATCATCATAAAATAAGGAAAGCGGCTCAGGCCGCTTTTTTTATGCCTTTATATTAACCGCAGCATGGGTCCAGATACTCACAGCCTGATTTTTTCGAGAAACGCATTTTGATTTATGCCCCGCTGGTTCGAGCCAGTCCGAAGGCAGGTTTCACTTCTTGTACCTATTATTATAAAGTTTCCATACGGCTAATGATTAAGATCTACGAGGGAGTTCTAAGAACTGAGACTGATCACTGAATACTCTTTTTACCCTTTCTGAAGCAATATCAGCCAAGCTCGGTCGACATCATCTTCATCTAGTGCTTCCTTAGCCAAAAGATGCAAATGGTCCGCCAGTGAGTCTAGATCATACTGGAAGCGAACTCTCATTTCTTGGATCTCTGCGCCTTGCCCAAAATCAGCAACCTCAGCCGGACTTGGAAGAGCCTCTACATTGCCCAGTCTCCCAAGATTGTTTCCACTTAAAATGGTGCTATTTCTAACTTCGGCTGGCATTTGGTCAATACCAATACCCAGGGTTCGCAAGGGCTTTGGAATTTGAAATAGAGATGCTCCACTGGCACGGCTATACCAGTTCCCGCCCAATCTTGCCACAGCATCTAGTTTCCTAGGATCAATCACGCCCATCTCATCCAAAACAGCTTCATTCACATGCGCTACCAAAACCTCGCATATCACCAAATTCCCAGCTCCTCCACTATCTCCAAGCGACTTCACTTCATTCACTTTGCACTCAAAGGCAACATGTGCTTCTTTGATGCGCGGAGGCTTAACTTCATTTGATTTTACTTGAGTAAATCCTGCTTTATCAAATTCATTCACACCTTTTTTATACTCCGTACTCGCTAGCGACATTTGCTCCACCATTCCAAAATGAACGACATGGATCACCACTTCGGGTACTTCTAACACATTTTCCAAAGTATGCTTAGTAGTATTATCACGCACGCGTCTGGATGGAGAAAAGATCAATATCGCAGGATTCGTACTGAACAAATTGAAAAAGCTAAACGGACTCAGGTTCACATTTCCTTCTCGATCAATAGTACTAGCAAAAGCAATCGGTCGAGGAGCTACTGCTCCTTGGAGCAAGCCATGAAATTCCTGAGGTGTTAGGTCTTTGGGATAAAAGGTTTTCATGTGTTTATAATTTGATTTTCTAAGGACACGTTGCCTGTCCCGATTTTTCTTCGGGAGAATCTCGCATGTATTATGATCATCGAAATGTTTGACATTTTTGTCATGCTTAATTTCATTTGATGAAATTATGATTCAATTTTAAATACTTAAACCATTTTTCAAGAATAAGTTCTGAAATCATGAATTCAATCATTAGAAGTATTTTAAAAACATCTGTGTTTCTCCTTGCTTTAACGGTAGGGACAAACACGCTATCTATAGCGCAAACGCATAATTTTGCGACTTTCAACATCCGATATGCCAATCAAAATGACGTCGGAAACCTCTGGGCAGACAGACTTCCACATGTCGCAGGTCTAATTCAGTTTCACCAAATCGAGCTTTTCGGTGTACAGGAAGCATTAAACAATCAACTAATGGATCTAAGCAATGAACTTGGATATAAATACATTGGCGTTGGTCGTGATGATGGAACCGAAAAAGGTGAATATGCAGCGATTCTCTATGATGCCAAAAAGTTTGAGATTTTGGATCAAGGCACTTTCTGGCTATCGCCCACTCCTGAGAAACCAAGTAAAGGCTGGGATGCGGCTTTGAACAGAATCTGTACCTGGGGAAAATTCAAGGATAAAGGCGGTAAAACCTTCTATGTTTTCAACATTCACTACGATCACATCGGACAGCAAGCTCGCGAAGAAAGCAGTAAACTTGTGATGGCTCAAGTGTCTAAAATCAACAAAGAAAATGCTCCTGCTATACTTATGGGCGACTTTAATGTAAAACCCGATAATGCGGCTTACGCTACCATTACTTCAAATCCCGATTGGCAAGACGCTAGATTGATCTCCGAAATCCCTTCTTACGGTCCTGCAGGTTCTTTCACAGGTTTTGACTGGGAGAAAATGCCTGATGGCATCATTGATCATGTATTTGTCAAAGGAAATCTGAACGTAATTCGTCACGGAATTCTCACTGATAACTATGGTAAAAAGTATCCGTCGGATCATTTTCCAGTGCTAGTGGAGATTGAATTCTAACTCCTCAAAAAATTCAGCATTCGGCTTTCGATATTCATTATTATTAAACTTTGAGGTCTTTTTTAGACCTCGAAGGTTTAAATCATTCAGTAAACATCAATTCACATTGTAGCCAAATCTTCTAGATTGTAATATTTGTTTCCACCAATTTTCCCGTGCTATAATAATTAAATCGTCGGTTGTGGATTTGTATATGTCCAAAATTGAAAACCTAAAATTTTCCTGAATATGAATAAAGGTTATCGGTATTAATCCGATATTTCCACCGTGCCCATTTCTAATATAAGATCGCCAGCGCCCTAAAATCATGCTTTCTCCATACGCTGATCCTACATATTGTTTACCGTTAGATATGTCTGTAAGTAAATAAACTCCTTTTTGATTTTCTAAGGCAGTTTTCCAAGTGTCCTTTTCGATTACTCTTTTTAATTCTTTCCAAGAAACATTCACTTTATCATAGCCTGGAAAAAGATCGTTGTCAAAAGTATCAGGCAATAATTGTGATACTTCACATTCATCTATTACAGATGCTGCATTCCGAATCATCATTTGAGATTTGTTCTTAAATCTTATAATTAACCTCCCAAAGTATTTTTCGTATTCCTTCAATGGCTCGTATTCGTATCCTATTCCATTGAAGATATTTAAGTCCTTAGTCACTTTTCCAATATGGAACAGCAACCAATAATTTTCTTTGGGGTGTATTTTGACAAATGCAATAGTCATCTGTCCTTCTTTATAAGATCGTTTATTGGGATAATTATGATAATGCCCTTCGAACATCACTTCAAGGTTGTCATTTTTAAAGTCTTCTATTGGGTTCCAATTATCTCTAAACATCAAATTGAACCTTATCTTCACATTTGACAAATCCTTGATTTGCAAAATCTCATTTAGATTTATTTTGTCCATCTTTCAATGTATTAGTTAAATATCAACTTAGAGATGTAGGATTAATTTTTTCTAGCGCTGTACCTATAGGCACAGCAAAAGGACGCTAGAATCTATTAGCTACACATAGTTTGCCCCGATGAGGCAAGTAGTCTCAACAATTAGAGACAATCATATTATCAATAAGAAAGTGTCAGTGCTCTTTGCGATCCCGATAGCTATCGGGACTTTGCGCACTTTGTGGTTAAAAAAAAATCAAAAAAAAAGACCTTCGGGGTTTTAAAAACCCCAAAGGTCTGAAATACTTAAGGCTCCAAAGCAGCAACTCCTGGAAGCACTTTGCCTTCCATGTGCTCTAGCAATGCTCCACCGCCAGTAGACACGAAGGAAACATCCTCACCAAAGCCAAACTTATTAACTGCAGCTGCAGAATCACCTCCACCGATAAGTGAATATGCACCAGCTTTAGTCGCCGCTACTACCGCTTCCGCAACAGCCTTTGTTCCTTTATCAAAAGACTCCATTTCGAATACTCCCATAGGACCATTCCAAAGAATAGTCTTAGAATTTGCGATTACCTCAGAGAAAATCACACGAGTTTTTGGCCCGATATCCAAGCCCATCCAGCCGTCAGGAATCTCACCTTTATCAGCCATTCCCTGCTCAGCATCATTTGCAAAAGCTTTGGAAATCACTGTATCAACTGGAAGAATCAGGTTAACACCTTTTTCTTTGGCAGTCTCCATTAGCTCAAGTACGAAATCCATCTTATCAGCCTCTAGCAAAGAATCACCGATAGTTCCGCCTTGCGCTTTAGCAAACGTGTAAGACATACCGCCACCGATAATCAAGTTGTCCACCTTATTGAGCAATTGCTCGATGATCATAATTTTATCTGCGATTTTTGCACCGCCCATGATCGCTGTGTATGGTCTTTCAGGATTACCCAAAACTTTGTCTGCGTTTTTCAACTCAGAAAGCATCAAATAACCACAAACTTTATCTGTAAAAAACTGTGCGATCACCGCTGTAGAAGCATGTGCTCTATGAGCTGTGCCAAATGCATCATTCACATAGATATCACCTAGTTTCGAAAGTTTCTTAGCAAAGTCAACATCACCTTTTTCTTCCTCTTTGTGGAAACGAAGGTTTTCAAGTAACAATACTTCACCTGGCTTCAAGCCTTCAGCAAGCATTTCAGCCTCTCGTCCAATGCAGTCCGGCGCAAATTTCACTGGTCTGCCCAAGGCCTTCTCTAAAGCCACCACAATATTTTTCAAAGAGAATTTATCCTCAGGACCAGATTTAGGTCTGCCTAAGTGTGACATCAAAATCACTGATCCACCATCGGTCAATATTTTATTGATAGTTGGAAGCGCAGCTTGGATTCTAGTGTCGTCAGTTACATTCAACTCATTGTCCAAAGGAACATTGAAATCCACTCTTACGAGTGCTTTTTTACCTTCAAAACTGAGGTTATCTACATTTTTGATTCTAGAGTTCATAGTAAGGTTAATAGCTTTTGATTAATTAAATAGATAAAAATCAGGTGTGAATTTATCAAAGATTACGGCAAAAACAGACTTTCATCTGTGATCAATTTGCTAAGAAGTATAGGAAAGTAAATTTATCATTTCGTTGCAGCACGCCTTAAGCGATCATTTATGGCTTTCCCGAGGCCTTCTTCAGGCATTAGCTCTGCCAAAATCACAACGGCATTTGACTCATCCAAAGTTCGCATAGCAGCAAATAGATGGGTAGCAGCTTCTTTCAAATCAGTCTGAGGACTTAGAGCAATTTGATTTCCGACAGGAACAGCTGGAAATGTTTGGGCTAAAGAAAGTACAGCGAAGTCAATTCCTTTGTCTTGATATTCCGCAATCAAAGTCTCCAGATTTCCCAGCAAAAAAGACTTGGTAGGCGCATAATGGCTTTCCAGCAAACCAGGCGCTTGCGGATTAGAAGAGCTATGACTTTTCACTATCACTTTCCCAACAATGCTTTCAATCTCTGAAATGTCTAAACCTCCCAATCGATAAACCACGACTTCATCCTCTTCCATTCCTACGATCGTGCTTTCTAAGCCCACTTTACATTTTCCTCCATCCAGAATGTACGAGATCTTATCTCCCAGCTGAGCATCCACATGCTTTGGTGAAGTAGGACTGATGTACCCAAAGGGATTTGCACTTGGAGCAGCCAAAGGAAAGTCTAACTGAGCTAGTAATTCTAGGGTCAGTGGATGATCAGGAACACGCACAGCCACGCGATCCAATCCAGAGGTGACTATATCAGGAATGTTGCTTTTTCTAGGAAGTAACAGTGTAAGTGGTCCTGGCCAAAAGTGTTCTGCAAGTTTGCGAAGTGCTGCGGGAATATCATTTACATAATTCTCAGCTTCTACAAGCGAAGGAACATGGATAATCAAGGGATCAAAACTAGGGCGATTTTTCGTTTCAAAAATCGATGCTACAGCCACAGGATTCAGCGCATTTCCAGCCAAACCATATACGGTTTCGGTAGGAATTGCAACCAATTCACCTGCATCCAGAATTCTTTTTGCTTGCGATATATCTTGACCAATTACTGCCATTTTATTCGCAGAAATCGTCTATCCAAGTTTTGGCTTCGGTGTAACCAAGCTGAAGTGCCATCTTCAGATCTGCACAACCTGCCTCTTTTTCAGACTCACCCAAAGCAGACATTCTAGTCACTCCAAGCAAGTAATAGGCAGCAGCATTTTTCCCATCCAAATTGACTGCATCAGTTAATGCTTTCATCGCATTGCCTGGATCATTATTTCCTAAAAGTGCTTTTCCGCGATTGAAATGTACGAGAGCTTGGTTTGGTTCTACCTGAAGGGCTTTATCAAAATCCAACAAGGAATCTTCGTATTCTTCCAGACCCAGCAATGCCAAGCCACGATTGTAATAAATATCTGTTTGAGTTGGATCTAGCATACTTGCCATATTATAATCCGAAACTGCATTTTTGAAATTCTCCAGCTTCAAGTTCGCATTTCCACGATTGAACCAAGCTTTGTAGCTAGCAGAATCTGCTTCTATAGCTGCCGTGAATACAGGAACAGCTTCTTCAAATTTTTCTTCCTGAAATAGCGCTGCTCCTTTTGCATTCAAGGCAAGTCCATTCTTAGGATTAATCTCCAATGCTCGGTCAAAAAGCGTAATAGCTCCCTTCCAGTTTTGGGCGTCCATTTGATTTATTCCCTCTTGAACCAATTCCTCTTCACTTGGGCTACAACCCATCAATCCTGCCATAAGCAAGGTAATTATCCAAAGTTTTTTCACAGCTTAAATTTTGCGCAAAGATAAGGATTGCGTCTTTGTTATCAGGATTTGGGCTGAAGTTTTGCCCTATAGTTTTCCGGAAGCGGCATAGGCTTCATCGTTTTCATATCTACGGAGACCAGAATGCATTTACTTTTTGCAAAAGTGTACGGTTCTCCGTCCTTAGTCTCTCCTACTAAATATTGCTCTAGATCAAAGGATGTATTACCTATTCTACTGCATTTCACCAGAGCTCTTACCGTATCATCTATATGAATTGGCCTGAAATAATCCATTTCTATTCTTCCGACCACAGAACCTACTTCCATCACATTCCAATCACATACTTGAAATAGATACACCGCCCTGGCATGTTCAAAATAATTGAAGTATACCCCATTATTGACATGCATGTAGCCATCGATATCTGAGAATCTAATCTGAATAGGTAAGGAAAATTCAATCTCTCGCTGTAGCTCCGCGGGGTCAGGTTTGATCATCAAAGAAGAATTTCTGATTTACTGGTTTTGTCAAGCATTCTAAGAATAGATGGATTATAGCCTATCACATCCTGAACCGAATCAAATGCCACCCAAGCCAAAGAAATACTCTCGTCACTTTTGATCAAAGGCTCGTATAGATCTGCTTCCAAAATGTAGCGAACATCAAAATGAAAATGCTCAGGCACATGTGGGCGCTCTGGGATGATATGCTTATCCAAGTCGAAAATGGTCTTGTCTACGAACTCTAAACTCTTCAAACCACTTTCTTCATTTGCTTCTTTCATAGCGACTTCCAGCAAATCCTCATTACCGTCCGCATGTCCACCAAGCTGCAACCATCGGCCAAGTTTGCGATGAAGCGTGAGCAAAGTATGCGTGCGTTTACGGTTCACTATCCAAGCCGAAGCTGTAAAATGTCCATCCAACCGCTCTCTTCCGTAAGCCAGAGGGTCTTCTGTCAAATCCAAAAAGTCCTGAATAAAGCTAGATTCCTCCTCGTATGGCGTCCTGTATCTCCCTAGTTGCTCTTTTAAGTTAATTCTGTCCATCATTGGTCGTTTCTAATAAATGATCAAGAAATTGATCGAAAGGTTTGGGATCCTGGTATAGCCTATCCGAATAAAACGTAGCTAGTACCTTGAGGTAATTGGGCTGGTTATTTACGCTGATTTTCTCAATGGAAATATTGCCATATAACTGAGAAATCAATTCATTCTCTGCTAGTGATTTAAGTGGCGGTTTGAAATAAAACTTATCAGTGACTTTCACTTGCTCGTTTATTTCCTCCATTTTCCTATCCAAACTCACTTGCTGATATCCCAAAGCTAGAACTCGCTGTGCAAAAGCCAAGAAAAGCAGGGGAAATGTTTTTTCATCCAAGGGCTCATCGTAGGTGATCGCAAACCCTCTGGCATACTTCGAGTCCAACACATGAATCTGCGGACGCTCTTCTATCTGAATGGTCTTAAAATGATAAGATCTGGATATCTGAGCAAAGGTCTCCCGACCTTCCGAAGAATTCAGCCAAACTTGTACTTCTTCTATTTCCTGCGCTTTAAGAACAATATTCTCCTTATGCGTCATCGGAGACTTTTCCGAAGACTTGAAAACCTTGTTGAATAAATCGTCTAGAAAATTACTCATGAGCTGTAAGTACGTAACTGCCCGAAGCCAGTAGTGTAATATATCCCTGATCCTGCAAAATCCGCAAAACTCGAAGGTTTTTCTCAGCCATAGGCAGGCGAATACTTTCGAATATCTGTTTATCAGTCAACTCACCAGCCTTGGTTAATGTTTCCAATATCTTTTTCCTGAGCTTATTTTCTGCTATTTCAGGGTGATTTTCCTTTCGCTGAGTAATGCAGATATCACAAACACCACATTGCTCATCGGTATTTTCTCCAAAATATTCCTGAATAAACTGAGTGCGACAGAGCTCAGTTTGCTGCCCATACTTCACCATACTTTGAGCTTTTTCCAGCGTCAAAGCTCTCCTCAGTTCTATCCTCTTGAAATTGAGAGGCAACTTCCCAGCATCGTATCGAGGTGTCAAAAAGGTAATCTGAGGTTTATCCTTTCGCTGGTCATAGACCATCACTTCCAGTTGTTCCAGATGTTTGAGTGATTTTACCAACTCATTTTCATAGATATTGAGCGACTTGGCAAGCTTAGCTTCCTGAATTTTGATGTATTCCGAGAAGACATTCCCTCCATACGTACGCATGATGATTTTCACCACAGGATCCAGCTTTGCGTAGGCAATCTGAATCTCATACAATCTGGAAGGGTCTACGGTGAAATGAATTTTGGATGGAGTGTAATAGCTTTCGCTGAGTCCAATAAAGCCTTCTTCTTCCAGTAATTTCAAAGCATAAAAACTCTCCAAAACGCCCAATTCATAGGTATTTGCAAACTCATTCCATTCGAAATCAAAGCTGCTTAGCATGTTACTCCCAACTGCAATGCGGTAATAATTTGCCAGGCATTGATACACCCGCTTTACAAAATCTAAAGGTGGATAGACTAGCTCTGCGCGTTTTAAAACAGTTTCAAAATCTTGATTATTCGCTAGTAGAACTCCATAGGCTTTTTCTCCATCTCTTCCTGCACGCCCAGCTTCCTGATAGTAATTCTCCACATTTTCAGGCAAGTCGCTATGAATAACTACACGGACATCTGGCTTGTCAATTCCCATCCCAAAGGCATTCGTACTCACCATCACACGGACTTCATTTTTCATCCAAGCATCTTGGCGCTTCGCCCGATCTTGCATAGACAAGCCAGCATGATAGGCTGAAGCCGAAATCCCCATTTGACTTAGCGCTTTAGCGATTTGATGAGTCCCCTGACGATTTCTCACATACCAGATCGCTGATCCATCTATTCTACTCAGTATTTCCAGTCCTTTTTCAAGTTTGTTTTCTACGAGTCGCACACTGTAACTGAGATTTTTTCTCGCAAAACTCTGATGGAATTCCGCTGGTTTTTTCATTTCCAACTTTTCCATGATATCCGCGCAAACTTGCGGAGTAGCCGAAGCAGTCAGAGCCAAAACAGGGACTTTGGCGTGATAAGGTCGAATCAGAGCGATCTCCAAATAAGGCGGGCGAAAATCATAACCCCACTGAGAGATACAATGCGCTTCGTCCACGGCGATCAAATTGATCTTCATCTGCCGAAATCTCTCGACAAAAAGCTCCGCCTTCAATCGCTCTGGAGACACGTACAGAAACTTGTAATCTCCATAAATGCAATTATCCAGCGTGCGATCGATCTCTCGATAACTCATCCCGGAATAGATCGCCGCAGCCTTAATTCCTTTCGCCTTTAGTGCATCCACTTGATCTTTCATCAAAGCGATAAGAGGACTAACGACAAGACAAATCCCCTCCTGAGTCAGCGCGGGGATCTGATAGCAAAGTGACTTGCCTCCACCTGTTGGCAATAGTGCAAGCGTATCCTTCCCAGCCAGAACTGACTCGATGATTTCTTTCTGGACAGGCCGAAAATCAGCATGCCCAAATACTTGATGAAGGATTTCAGTAGCTCTATTCAGCATTTACCAATCTGGCGTAGTTTTATTAAGGAAAGCAGCAATTCCTTTTTTGCAATCGGCATGGGCGCGTGCAGTGGCATTCATCTCCGCAGCAAGCTCAAGCGATTTATTTCTAGTTGATTGATTTAGCTCGCGCAAAAGAGTTTTGGTTTTCCCCATAGAAAATCCGGAATTCTGTGTGATAAGCTTGGTAGCAAATTCACGCACATATTTCTCTAAAAACTCCGTAGGCTCCACTCCCGTGATCAAGCCTAATTCGGCAGCTTTGGTAGCCGAAACAAACTCCCCAGAAAGTAGCAATTCCTGCGTTTTGGCAGCACCAATTTGCTCTTGCAAAAAGACTGAAACCAATGCAGGCACAAAACCGATTCTCACTTCGGTATAGCCGAACAGCGCATCAGGAACAGCAAAAGCGAAATCACAGACTGTAGCCAATCCACAGCCTCCAGCCAAAGCATGTCCTTGAACCTCTGCGATCACGACTTTGGGAAGGCAATAGATCAAATTAAACAAGTCCATCAGGTGGCGGCTATCTTCCAGATTTTGCTCGTAAGAAAAATCCTGAAGCTGCTGCAAGTAGGCCAAATCTGCTCCTGCACAGAAAGCCTTTCCCGTAGATCGAAGCACAATGACTTTCACGTCATCATTGAAATTCATCACCTCAAAAGCGGCATGCAGTCCTGCAATCAACTCTGGACTGAGTGCATTCCGCTTTTCAGGCCTGTTCAAAGTAATGTATCCTATTCTATCGGTGATCTCTGTGAGTACAGCGCTCATTTGTTTACAATTTGGGTTTGGGATCAAGTTAGTTTCAATAGCAGGGTTTGCAAAATCAAACTCAGAAAAGTATTCGATAAGCCAAAGAATCAATAGCTATTGAATCGGTCACAGGTAAGTCAATCCACTTTCCTCCATACCATAAATGGACAGCTTTTGGAGTAGATGAAAAGTGCAGTTTCTTGTTTATGGGGTGAAAAGTAAAATCAGTACCAATAAATTCTAGCTGACCCGAATCATGCTGAAAAGCCACTAATGAGATTGGAATCTGTGACCACTGCTTTTGCACACGATTAGGATCTACTGAGTAACTGATTTCTCCTGGCTCAAGCCCTTGATTCCATGAATACGTTTTACCTGAATATGAAAAATCGAAAAGTTGAGATTTCTTCCCCTGATATACGATCAACTCTTTGGAGGGAATCTGAAACTCTACATAAAGCTGAAAACCAACCCATAAAAATGCTAGACTCATAGCCAGCCAAGTCAGCTTTCTTTTAGATCCAAACTCCCAACCTGCTATAATCAATAGCATTCCCCACACGAATATCATTCCTGAGAAATCCATCGTGAGTCTATCCAGCTTTCCGCCAGGAATCAAACGAATAGTCTCAGCAATCCAATTTTGTACCCAAATCAACCAACTCAAAACCCAACCTAAAACATCGCCTACAACTGGAATCCATCCAAAAATCATCAAAGGAACTCCGACTTGCATGATCAAAAATGCCAGTGGCAGTATCAATAAATTACCCAGCAAAAAGTAGGTGGGAAACACATGAAAATAATACAAGGACAATGGAAAAGTTACCAGCTGAGCAGCTAGACTAACGGAAGTTAATTGCCAGATGTATTCTAGCACCTTGTGTCTCGGCAACCACAAGTTTAGAATCAACGGCTGAATCATCACTATCCCCAACACGGCCAAATAAGACAATTGAAAACCAACTTCGTAGATCACGTCCGGATTCGTGGTAATCATCAGAATAGCAGAAAATGCCAAAATATTATAAATGGATGGACGTCGCTCACGCATCTGACCCAGCGTAAGCAATGAAAACATGGTGGCAGCCCGAACCACCGAAGGTGATAACCCTGTGAGAAATGCATACAGCCAAATCACTAAAATAACAGCAAAGAGATACAGCCTAGCTTTCTCTTTTTTCAGTTTGAGTGGTTTCAAAACCAAGATAAACAAGGCGTAAATAATACCAACGTGAAGTCCCGAAACAGCCAAAATATGCATCACTCCAGCCTGAGTGTAAGCCTCGCGAATCGTCGGATCGAGTTCTTTTTTCTGACCTAAAAGCAAGGCCAGCGCTATTTGGGCCGAGTTCTGATCTGGGATTTTTGACTGAAGCATCTCGCCAATCCTGTGTCGTAAATGCACCAAAAAGTAATTCAGACCAGTGCTCGGGACTGAATCAACCAGCTGAAAATCCTTTCCTAAAAATTGACGGTATTGAATTCCCTGTCTGGACAGATACTGCCTATAGTCAAACTCATGGGGATTGAGAGGGCTCGCGATTTCCTCTGGCTTTTTATTCACCAATAGTATTTGTCCTGGCTCTAAATTTTTGTCACTTTGATGATAAACTAGGACTTTGCCTTGGAAATCATTCCATTCTCCTTCTATAAGCACAGATTTCACTTCGAGTAAATTCTCGAAAGAATTCGGCTTTTGCAGATCGTATGCCGTCACCTCCGCTAGATAACTTTCCGCTTGAAGAATATCCGTACTGACATCTGTTTGACGCTTCTGATTTTGAACTAGCAGTGCGCCGAAAACAATCAACGATAAATATGCGATAGAACTCATCTGGAAGAAAGATGCATACTTCCCAAGATTTGAAACTAACATCAAATAGCAAAGCCAACTTATGCTAAGAATGATGGCAAGCACGAGCAAGTCAGGAGACCAATCCGATTGACCTAAAAAAATGCCTATCAATAGAAATGGCAGATACCGTAAAAATGGAAAGTCAGCAAATCTCATTTTCGAAAAAATTAAAGTTTTAATTTACTTCATTTTTACGAAAAAACGCAGGACACAAACTCAATATATTCCTTTATATATCAATCATTTACAAAGTATCATAGGTTCACATAGATTTTGCTAAACCTTCATAACCTATGTGGCTGTACGCTAAAAATATTTACATAAAAAAAAGAGTCCAAACTGGACTCTCTGATACTTATTGTATTGAATAAAACCTTAGAACCTATATCCAAGATTGAATCCTCCATTCAATTCTATTCCTGTAAAGCGGTTTGCAACATCATCACTGAAGTTTCTGCCAATGCTGGCAAATGGGCCAAATGCAAAGTTTTTAGAAAGCTCCCACTTATATCCTACTCCTGCACCTAAGATGAAAGCAGTCATATCTGTAGTCTGAATCCCTCCACCATCATTTGGCTCTTCAAAATCACCAAATCGTATCTTAGCCAATGGGAATAAGAAGAAACGACCACTTCCATTGTCGCCAAAGTAAAAGTTCATGGAAGCCTGTAAAGAGTTCGTCTTGTATTTTTTTCCACTGTTTTCATTATTAAATCCAAAGCGGTCGTTAATAAAACCCTTGAACTCTATCGAATGATCATCACTCAAATAGCGCTCATATCCTGCTTCTAGTGAGCCGAACCAAATGAGTGTCATGAAATTGACATGTATTTCATTTGAAAAACCACCTCTATTCGGAGTAGAACCACCACTGCTCGAAATCACTTCTTGTGCATATCCTGAAACTACTAACGCCAGAATAAGAGTAAGGGTAAAGATTGATTTTTTCATCTGTTTATAATTGTTTTTCAAAGGTCATATGGAATCTCGCATGGCTGAATCATCTCAGAGTCTGAGGTTTTTTGTCATGCCTGTCTGCCTCAGGCAGGCTCGATTTCATATTTCTATAATTAGTTAACAAATATGTGGCAATACTTAAGCCAGTTGCATTTTGTAGTGCAAAATATTACATTCTTCAAACATATCTCCTGATTTTTCAAATCCAAACTTTGAATAAAGTGGAACTGCATTAAGCTGAGAATGAAGGTATTTCAATTTCCCAATTGCTTTAGGATTGGATTCAATGTCGTTGAGTACTGCAGTCACTAAAGCTTGACCCACTCCTTTGCCGCGGGCTTCTTCCAATACGGCAAAACGCTCCAATTTCACCCCATTTGGTGTAACTCTCCACCTAGCCGTACCCACTGGTTTATTATCAAGATAGGCAAGAAAGTGTGCGCATTGACTTTCAAACTCATCATACTCCGCCTTCGGATCTACTTCTTGCTCGAGCACAAAAACTTGTTCTCTGATCCAATACGCTGATTTTAGCTGATCATCACGAGTTATTCTTTCTACTTGCAGACTCATCTTTTTGTAATTCTTTTTGGTAGTGATCTTTTTCGTAAGCTTCGATAATCGACTTCACTAATCTATGTCTGATCACATCTTTTCCACTCAGATTTACTACACCAATCCCAGACACATCTTTGAGGATTTTAAGGGCCTCAGACAGTCCACTTTTTTGCCTTACTGGCAAATCCACCTGAGTCTGATCACCTGTGATGATTACTTTGGAATTAGGCCCCATACGGGTTAAGAACATCTTAATCTGCTCATTTGTTGTGTTTTGCGCTTCATCTAGCAAAACAAATGCATCATGAAGCGTTCTACCACGCATATATGCCAAAGGAGCAATTTCGATCACGCGAGTTTCCTGATAGTATTTGAGTTTCTCAGGCGGTACCATATCCTGAAGTGCATCGTAAATCGGCCTTAGGTATGGATCCAGTTTCTCCTGCAGATCACCTGGCAAAAAACCTAGATTTTCACCTGCTTCCACAGCCGGCCTGGTGATAATGATACGTTTGACTTCGCGGTTTTTCAAGGCCCGCACAGCCAAAGCGACAGCTATATAGGTTTTACCAGTTCCGGCAGGACCTAAAGCAAAGACTAAATCATTTTTCATGGCTGATTCCACCAGCTTTCTCTGATTTGCAGACTTCGGCTTGATGACTAATCCTTTGTTGCCAAAGACGATGACTTGATCCCGGTTAGCTTCTTCGAAAGGCACTCCTTCGACTTCTAAATAATCTTTTACATTCTCTGGAGTGATGTGACCAAATCGATCCACATGCTCCAATAAAAGATTAAGAACATCGTTAATTCTCAGAATCTCAGGAGCTCCGCCTTGAATTCTGATTTCATTACCACGGGAAATAATTTTACTTTGGGGAAAGGCAGCAGCAATTTGCCGGATGTTCTCATTGGCTTCGCCTAAAAACTCAGCCAAGGGGACATTTTCTAATGTGATTACTTTTTCGACCAAACTATTTCTATTGATTAGATTTTCATTGAAGGTAGACGAATAAAATTTCTAATTTTGTCCGCAGCCCTCCTTAACAAAAGTACATAAATTTTAATTGACTTGCTTCTATGGCATTGGTGACATTCCTCTCAGATTTTGGGGACAAAGATTACTACGTACCGGCAGTAAAAGCGAAAATGCTTGCCGTAAATCCACAATTGAACATCATCGATATTTCACACAATATCGACACGTTTGACATTGCCCACGCTGCATTTGTGCTTCGATCTACTTTCAGGGATTTCCCGAAAGGAACAGTACATCTAGTATCTTTAAACACCACTGGAAGTATTACCCATGGTTATATAGGTGTAAAACTTGAAGAGCACATTTTTGTTGGCCCAAACAACGGAATTCTAAGTCTGCTCGCAGATCATGAACCCGGCATTATGGTACAGTTTGCGGATATACATCTGAAAGACTCCACTTTTCCTACCAAAGATATCCTTGCGCCTATAGCTGCAAAAGTAGCCAGCGGCGCAGCTATTCATGATTTTGGAGGGCCTTTGAAGAACTTTCGAAAACTCATGTCCCGTCACCCGAAAGCTACCCGGGAGCATATTATAGGACATGTGCTGCGGGTGGATCGTTATGGCAACTTGATCACAAATGTCAACAAAGAGGTCTTTGATAAATTGAACCCAGGCAACTTCTCAATTGAATTCGGTAGAGAATCAGTCAATAGACTTCACAAAGGCTATGATCAGGTAGAGCCTGGAGACTGCTTTGCATTTTTCAACAGTCTGGATTTATTGGAAATCGGCATCAACCATGGTCACGGCGCTGAATTGCTTGGATTGAAATACGACAGTGTGGTTTATGTAACCTTCCATCCCTGATGCTGATCCGAATTGTACGAATGACTTTCAAGCCCAAAGCAGTAGCTGATTTCTTGGAAAATTTCAACGCAAACAAGAAATCCATTCGGGATTTCCCCGGATGTCACCACTTGGAGCTATGGCAGGATGAAAATGATAAAAATATTTTCTTAACACATAGTCATTGGGAAAGCGAAGAAAAGCTGAACCAATACCGTGACTCTGAGCTTTTTAAAAGCGTCTGGACCTTCACCAAAGCGCTCTTTTCTGAAAAACCCATGGCTTTCAGTTCACGAAATTTGGAAGAAGTGGAAAATTGAGTTTGTAGAAAAAAGATTCTTTGCTCATATTTGCATCCCGTTACGCAAGTGACGGGAATGAGACATACTCTCACCACAAGCCCAGGTGGCGGAATCGGTAGACGCGTTGGTCTCAAACACCAATGCCGCAAGGCGTGCCGGTTCGACTCCGGCTCTGGGTACAAAAGCTCGCTGAAAAGCGAGCTTTTTCTTTTTCACTTCCCTAGCTTTCAACATCTTTTTCATCACGCCTACATCAATTCACAATTTTCTCTAAACATGTTCAAACCCTAAAAACCATGCAATTTGAAAGTTTAATTTTCAAATTGCATGGTTTTTGTTTTATTTTTATGCAATTTGAAAGTATAATATAAAGGAGATGATCCAAAGATTACTTGAAGAAAAGCTTATTGATAGCCTAAGAAATATGCCTGTGGTAGTTATTCTTGGCCCACGGCAAGTAGGCAAAACTACACTGGCCTTAGACTTGGCAAAGACTGCTTTGGACAAACCTATCCATTATTTGGATCTGGAGCTGAATTCTGATTTGGCTAAACTCGATGATGCAGAAAGCTATTTAAGACGCTTTGAAAATCAGCTTTTGGTAATCGACGAGGTGCAAAGAAAACCAGAACTCTTCCCGGTGATTCGAGCTTTGGTGGATTTGCGCAAGCGGAATGGAGAGCGTGCGGGACATTTTCTTCTATTAGGCTCTGCCTCACGAGATCTTTTGCAACAATCTTCTGAATCTCTTGCAGGACGAATTCGGTACTTGGAACTCAATCCCTTTTCTGCCAATGAACTTAACATTAACGATCCCTTAGGTTTTAACTTGGAGAAATTATGGTTTCGTGGTGGTTTTCCAGACAGCTATCTAGCAGAATCAGAAATCCAAAGTCAAAACTGGCGACGAGACTTTATTTCCACTTATGTTGAGAAAGATATTCCGCTCTTTGGTCCACAAGTTCCAGCCACACGAATGAAACGCTTCTGGTCCATGTTAGCGCATTATCACGGGCAACAAGCGGTAATGACAGAGATCGCCAAAAGTCTGGAGGTAAGCCACACCACCGCCCGAAATTACTTGGATATTCTTCAGGATTTCTTCATGGTGAGGCAGGTACACCCTTGGTCTGGCAACACAAAAAAGCGATTGGTAAAAACCCCCAAAGTATATATTCGGGACACAGGATTATTACATAGTCTACTGAACGTTTCTTCTTTCGATCAGCTGCTAGGACATCCAGCCGTCGGGGCAAGCTGGGAAGGATTTGTGATGGAAAATATCCTAAACCAATTACCCGCTGACTGGACAGCAAGCTATTATCGCTCAAGTAATCAGGCAGAAATTGACTTAGTTCTTGAGTTTGGAACGAATGAAGTATGGGGGATAGAAATAAAAAAATCAAGTGCGCCTACCATCAAATCAGGTTTTCATAGAGCCTGTGAGGACATAGGTGCCACCAAAAAATATGTGGTTTATTCTGGTGCTGACAGATTCCCGATGAGAGGGGATATTGAGGCGGTAGGACTGATCGAATTTCTGGGAATGATCGCTAAGGCAGAATAATAGAAATTACTCGATATCCATATTCTTTAAAGGAAGTCTATTACTTTTCTATTCAAGGATTATAAAATTCACGCTTCAAACAAGGGCAGTATTCACCTAACTTACAGCCATCGGGATTTCCTGTACAAAAGTCAAAGCAATAATACCCATGCTTGAAAATCATCACCGGACCGACTAAGATATTCATGAGTAATTCGTATCGGCGAAGCTGAGGGAGATCATATGGAAATGCCACTTCCAAATTCCAGGATTTCATCATTTGTACAAAAGCCGTAGTCAACTGAGTCAATTGATCTTCTGAAAGTTGCTCTTTTGGAGGAAAACTTTCCCGCCTAAGCCCACAATAGCCTTCAAACCCAGTTCTTCTCTCCTGACTTACAAACATTTCAGATTCGCGAAGAGACTCCTCCAAATCCTCATCTTCGGAGTTTTTCCTGGATCTCGAATAATAATCCTCCGGGCGATGTGCCGCCACGATATCCTCCACCAAAAAGTTAATGTAAGCCTGCATATCAAGTTCGATTAAGCGTTTGAAAAATAATTTGACACTTGAAATTAATCAAACACTCTCAAACATTCTATATCCGAAAACACAAACCCACCTGTACAACATACCGTACAACTTCTTATATTTACAAAAACTTGAAAACCATGGAAATCACTACCTACTCTAAGTTCCGCGAAAACATGAAGTCATATTTAGACGATGTGGTAAATGATCAAAAAGCACTATACGTCACTCGGGCTAACGGTGAGGACGTGGTAGTCCTATCCAAATCTGACTATGAAAGCATGCAGGAAACCTACTACTTAATGAGCAGCCCTAAAAATGCCGAGCGATTGTTGCACGCAATTGACGAGGCGAATAAGGGATTAGGTGTTAAAAGGGATCTGATCGAACTCTAAGTCATTTCGACATGAATACTATTTTTTTATCGAAAGGATGGGAAGACTATCAATATTGGATTGAAGTTGACATAAAGCTTTTTAGAAAAATAAATAAACTGATTAAAGAATGTCAGCGTACTCCATTCGAGGGCATTGGCAAGCCTGAGCCACTCAAGAACGAACTGTCCGGTTGGTGGTCTAGAAGAATAGACCGAGAACATCGACTCGTGTACCGAGTTAAAGACGGAACATTAGAAATCGCTCAGTGCAGACATCATTATTGATAAATAAAAAAAGGCCCACATTTCTGCGAGCCTTTCAAACTTTACATTTCTAATTTCAGACTTTTAAGTCCCTCTCAATATCTCCATCGGAGGCTGATTGATGATTTTACGCCCATTGAGCCAGCCCAAGACTATAGTCAAACCGGTAATAGATAGGTAAAGCACAAATGCCTCCAACCAAGCTCCTCGGAATGTTATATTGAAGACAAATTTGCTCAATAGCCAAGTAGCACCAAACGAGAGAATTATTCCGGACAGCGAAGCTAAACTCCCCAAGAAGAAGTATTCCAGCGTGTTGATCTTACTGACAATAGCCGAGCTTGCACCCAAAGTTCTAAGTAGAATACTCTCCCGCATCCGCTGATATTTACTGATGATCAGCGAACTGATCAGTACTAATATCCCTGTAGCTATACTGAAAAATGCCATGAACTGAATCACAAAGCTTATTTTCCCAAGAATCTCCTCCAGCGTCGCTACGATTGTACCAAGGTTGATGATAGAGATATTCGGGAATTCACGTACGATCTCAGCCTGCACATAGGCCGCTTCACGATCATTTTTTGTCTTGGTGATCAGCACATGAAATTTCGGCGCTTGATCCAATACACCTTCTGGAAATAGCACCAAGAAGTTCGTAGAAACCTGCGCGAACTTCACATCTCGCAGACTTCCAATATAGGTCTTGATAGGACGACCTTGCACATTGAACTCCACTTCATCTCCTATTTTCATTCCATTCCCTTCAGCAAAACCTTTTTCAAAAGAAACAAAAATACTATCTCCTCTTGCTCCCAATGGAATCAATTCCCCATCAGTAACTGTCTCAGAAGAAATAAGCGTATCGCGATAGGTGACGCGAAACTCTCTGTTATATAACCATCCAGAATAGTCCTCTTCGCCAGGAAGTTCCTCATTTTCCTTTTTATCAACTCCATTGATCTCATTAAGCTGCATGGTCACAATCGGAACTTCCTGCATAATCGGAAGGTCGCGTGATAAAATTTTAGCTTTTATATCTTGCAGTTGAGCCGTTTGAATATCAAACATCAACATATTCGGCTGGTCTTCCTTGTCTGCAAATTTGGCCTCTTCAAGCAATTGATTTTGAAGGAAAAAAAGCGTAGAAATCATCGCAGTTCCTAGCCCTATAGTGGCAATCAAAGAAACTGTTTGATTATTTGGTCTGTACAAATTCGCCAAAGACTGACGCAACGTATAGGTAAAAGAAATAGGTAAAAACTTCCTTACTGCCCAGATAATCATTTGAGCCACTGCCCAAAGAATTCCAAAAGCAAAAACCACAAATCCTGTGAAGCCAAAAGCAAAATCTACTCTGCCTAATAAGTAATAGCTAAAACCCCAGATAAATCCAAGAATGCCCACAATAACTAACCAACGAAGCGGATCTTTCAATATAGTAGAGTCCCCAGTTTCTGGTCTAAGCGTCGCCATAGGAGACACATTTCTCACTTTCAGTAAAGGCAGTAAGGCAAACAGAACAGAGACAAATAAACCTGTCACTACTCCAAAACCTATTGAAAGCCAGGAGATCCCGAAAGACACCTCCACTGGTAAGAAATCTGCAAAAACAGCAGGCAATACAAACTGAAGCAGCGTTCCGAGAAAAGAACCTAGAACAGCTCCGACCATGCCCATAATCATGATCTCTGTCAGGTAGATCAATAAGACATCTCTGGAAGAAACTCCCAAACAACGTAAAACTGCCACTGAACCTAGCTTCTCTTTCACAAAGACATTAACGGCACTTGCCACACCCACGCAACCTAGCAGTAATGCGATAAATGCTACCAAGCTCAGGAAATTAGAAAGATTTGCAAATGAACGACCAGTCGAGCGTTTTCTATCTTCTACCGTATCTGCATCCACTCGATCTTCTTCCCATTGATCCTCGAATGGTTTGATCAAAACTTCTACATCTGTACCTGCTTTAAATTGAAAATAGCGGCTATAATTCACTCGGCTACCGTATTGCACCAAGCCAGTTTCTTCCAAATAATCCTTTGGAATGTAAACAGCAGGAGCAACTGAGGCCGTGATCCCAGTTTGCCCAGGAACACTTTGTAATTCTCCAACTACTACAAAAAGCACTTCCCCTACTTTGATCTGGTCTCCCACTTCCGCGTTGAACTGAGCCATCAACGTCTTTTCCACTAGTGCTTTTTTCCCGCCAGAGCGGAAGTCAGCATCACCCGAAGCTGGGATTGTTTCAAAAAAACCATAAAATGGAAATGCTCCCTCAAGCGCACGAACCTGAGTCAAACGACTTGCTCCTGTCTCCGGAAAGGCAACCATACTCGCAAAATTGACTTCCGAAGCCATTTGCGTAGCTGCGCTATCAATAAACTGCTCTCCTATTTCCTTGTTGTTTTCCAAAACCAAATCAGCTCCTAGAAGCTCTTTGGCTTGATTATCAATGTCTGCTGTTAGGTTTTCTCCAAAGGAACTAATTGCCACCAAAGCAGCGATACCCACAACGATAGAGGAAACAAACAGTAAAAGTCTAGAGATGTTCTTCCGGAAATCCCGAAAAGCCATCTTAATAATCCATCCGAAATCAGGCATTTTCACCCTCCTGTATTTTTCCGCCTTTAATATGAATGATACGCTGAGTCTTGGCTGCCAATTCCAAATCGTGCGTAACCAAAACCAGTGTAGTTCCCTCTTCCTTATTCAGGTCAAAAATCAGTTTCTCGATCATTTCGCCAGTTTCAGTATCCAAATTTCCCGTTGGTTCATCAGCGAAAAGAATTTTTGGCTCATTGGCAAAAGCTCTTGCTATAGAAACCCGCTGCTGTTCTCCACCAGAAAGTTGTGTTGGATAATGAGTTCCTCTATCGCCAAGGCCCACTTTATCGAGAAGTTCCTGAGCCTTTTGACGGGCATCCTTTCTCCTTTTCAACTCAAGTGGAACCATCACATTTTCAAGGGCAGTCAGTGTAGGCAAAAGTTGAAAATTCTGAAAAATAAAGCCTACGCTTTGGTTTCTGACAGCTGCCCTTTGGTCTTCGGAAAGCTTCTCCAACGAATTACCATCCAGCACTACGCTACCTGTGGATCCAGAATCCAATCCAGCACAAAGTCCAAGAAGTGTCGTCTTTCCACTGCCTGATGGTCCGACTATAGAAATAATTTCTCCTGCTTTGATGTCAAATGTCACTTCGTCTAGGACAGTCAGTTTTCTGCTGCCACTTTTGTAAACCTTGCTCAGGTTAGAGACTGATAAAATATTCATGTGTTGTACTTGGGTGGGAAAAGGGTTTGGTAAATGCTTAACGACAAACCCTCTATATAGTTTGTGGAAGATAGCAATAGCACTTTTAATCGGCAAATAACATTATAGTGGATGTGGTTTAAACCTCATTTTGCAAATTTGACGAACCTTTTGCCCAAAAATCCTTTTGGGTATATAGTTTTACATATCACAATTCCGATTTCTATGCGATTCAATATACACCGCTCATTCTTTTTACCAGCTATACTATTTGTAGGATTGGTCCTAGTTTCTTGCTCAGAAAAAAAAGCAGAAACTACCCAATCCGAAACCACCGCTGAGATAACTGCTGAGGCGAAATCTGATCAGAAGATCATTCTTTTCTTCGGAAACAGCTTGACTGCTGCCTACGGAATCGACCCTGAAGATGGGTTTGCAGGGTTGACTCAGCAAAGAATTGACAGCCTTGGAATGGATTACAGAGTGATCAACGGAGGACTTTCCGGTGAAACTACCGCTGGAGGTCTAAGCAGATTGGATTGGTTTCTTGAAGACAAACCCGATATTTTCGTGCTAGAACTTGGCGGTAATGACGGACTTCGTGGCATCAATCTCACTGAGACCAAAAGCAACCTTCTTAAAATCATAGATAAAGTCAGATCAAAATTCCCTGACACCAAAATCATTTTGGCAGGCATGCAGATCCCTCCAAATATGGGGCAGGAATACGCCGCTGAATTTACAGCGATGTATCCAGCTGTTGCGGAAGAAAAAAATGTGACACTCATTCCTTTTCTTCTGGAAAATGTAGGAGGAATCCCTGAGTTAAATCTCCCTGATGGCATTCACCCTACGGAAGAAGGTCACAAGATTGTATTTGAAACAATATGGCCATATATTCATAGTGAGTTATAATTGGGGGTTTCTATACCTCTAATATTCTCTACATTTATTAGGACTTTTAAGCTTGATAGTTATGGTATCCATTATAAAAAAAGGGACTTCAAAGAAGGAAATTGAAGCTTTGCTTTCTGAGAAAGAAATAGTAAAATCAAAAAAGTCAATTGCGAAATTCGCGGGAAAATTAAAAACGAAAATTGATCCTATTGATTTCCAAAAAGAATTGAGGAATGAGTGGAAATAAGCTACTTGTTGATACCAACATTCTCATTTATTTTTTGAAGGGTGAATCAACCGTAGTAGAGTTTTTGAAAGACAAAGAGATATTTATCTCTTTCATAACTGAACTTGAACTTTTAGTTTTCCCCACCAATAACATTTCAGAGGAAACCCTAATTAAATCCTTGATCGCCAATTGCCGGATAATTCAGTATAATGAAGAAATCAAAAAATTAACTATTGAAATTAGAAGAAACACGAAGGTAAAACTACCGGATTCAATTGTTGCAGCTACTTCAATTTTCCTAAGTATACCTCTGGTATCAGCGGATAAAGGATTTAGCAGACTCAAATTAGGAAATACGTTAATAATGGATTTAGGGTGATTATGGATTTTATTTGTACTAAAGTGAAATAGTTTTAATTGACTTTCAGTCCAACCCATTTACCTCATTTTCTAGATGGATTTTTTTACGCTATATTTTATCCTTAATTAAAATTTTTAGAAAATGAGCTTTCAAATCAAATCTTCCGGGGATACCTATGATGTCATTATTGTAGGATCTGGAGCTGGTGGCGGAATGGCCTCCAAAATCCTTTCTGAGGCCGGACTCTCAGTTGCAGTAATAGAAGCAGGCGGAGATTTTGATCCTGCCAAGGAAGAAGACCGCACCCAACTCAGGCCACCTTGGGAATCTCCACGCAGAGGTGCAGGCACTCAAATCCGTCCATTTGGAGATTTTGATGCTGCTATTGGCGGCTGGGAAATCGACGGTGAACCCTACACTAGAAAAGGTGATTCCGAGTTCGACTGGTTCCGATCCAGAATGGTCGGTGGAAGAACTAACCACTGGGGAAGAATTTCTCTCCGCTTTGGCCCAAATGACTTCAAAAGAGCAAGTATTGATGGTTTGGGAGACGACTGGCCTATTGGCTACGATGACGTCAAACCTTACTATGATAAAGTCGATAAACTGATTGGAGTTTATGGTAGCAAAGAAGGCATTTACAATGAACCGGATGGATTTTTCCTTCCTCCTCCCAAACCTAGACTTCACGAACTTTATTTGAAAAAAGGAGCTAGCAGCGCAAGCATCCCAATGATTCCATCAAGGCTTTCTATTCTTACAAGGCCAATCAACAAAGACCGTGGCGCATGTTTTTTCTGTCGCCAATGTAATCGGGCCTGCCAGGTTTATGCGGATTTCTCGGCTGGAACCTGCCTAGTTCATCCTGCGATGAAGCAGGGAAAAGTCGATCTTTTCACCCATAGTATGGTTAGAAAAGTCACCACAGATGACTCTGGCAAAGCAACAGGAGTTTCTTTTGTCAACATAAAGGACATGAAGGAGTATAAGCTGAAGTCTAGTGTAGTCGTACTTGGCGCATCAGCATGCGAGACTTCGCGTATCATGCTCAATTCCAAATCAAAGACACATCCAAACGGCATTGGCAATAGCTCAGGGGTTTTGGGTCATTACCTGCACGATTCTACAGGCGCAAGTAGGTCAGGAATCATTCCTGACATGATGGGCCGGGAGCGTTACAATGAAGATGGTACAGGTGGAATGCACATGTATACTCCTTGGTGGCTGGACAATAAGAAACTTGATTTTGCCCGAGGCTACCATATAGAATATGGTGGTGGAATGGGACAGCCAGGCTATGGAGCTGGAGGAAATATGGACTCCATGAGAAAATACATTACGGATGAATTCGGCAAGCCAAGTCCAAATGGTGGCTATGGTGAAGGATTGAAAAAAGACATTCGTCAAATCTATGGCTCTACGGTTGGCATGTCTGGACGTGGCGAAAGTGTACCGAGATTTGAAAATTACTGTGAAATCGACCCAACGGTCGTGGACAAATTTGGTATTCCTGTGCTTCGATTCAACTATAAATGGACGGATCAGGAAATCAACCAAGCCAAGCACATGCAGGATACTTTTGAAGAAATCCTGACTGGATCCGGAGCACAATTACTGGGAACAAAACCTGGGGCAGACACACTTTACGGACTTGCCGCCCCTGGAAGAATCATTCACGAAGTAGGTACAGCCAGAATGGGCAACGATCCAAAAACTTCCGTGCTTAATTCTAATTCCCAAGCGCATGATTGCAAAAATCTCTTTGTGGTGGATGCGGGATCTTTTGTCTCTCAAGCTGACAAGAATCCTACTTGGACCATCCTTGCCTTGAGCTGGAGAACCTCAGATTACATTGTATCAGAACTGAAAAAGAAAAATATCTAAGCCATGAACAGAAGAGAAAACCTCAAACTACTCTTTACCGGCACAGTCGGAACGGGTTTACTACTCACTGGCTGCTCTCCTGAAGAGCAAGCTCTACCTGAAAATGCACTCTTGGCTGGCGGGACAATCGGCGGTAGAACTGAAGAAGAAAAACAACGCGATCAAGCATTGCTTTCAGAGACCTTCTTTACCGACGATGAACGTAAGAAGCTAAGCACCTTAGTGGATATCATTATGCCAAAAGACAGTGAGTCCCCAGCAGCTACTGAAATTGGCGTAGTGGATTTCATGGAGTTTATGATGAAAGATCAGCCAGCAAATCAAACCCGAATGCGGGGTGGATTAATGTGGCTGGATTTTGAAGCAGACGAGAAATTCGGAAAAGCATTCAATGAACTAAGCGAATCAGAAGTGATACAAATCGTGGATGAAGTGGCTTGGCCAGATACTGCAAAACCAGAATATGAAGGTGGAGTTCGCTGGTTCAACATGCTCAGAAATCTAACTTGCTCTGGATATTTCTCTACCGAACCTGGGTGGAAATATATGGGCTATGTAGGCAACACGCCAAACGCATGGGATGGAGTGCCTCAGGAAGTGATGGCAAAACACGGCTTCCAGCTGGAAGAAAAATATTTGTCTATTTACCTCAAACCTGAAGATCGAGGCACCATTATCCAATGGGATGATGAAGGGAATGTCACCGGATAAAAAAACTTAAAACTCAGTCTTTCGGGCTGAGTTTTTTTTTGTTTAAAAAGATTAACTACTATCTTATTACCTTTTCCTAAATCACTGTTTATGAAAGCCTTTTCAACTTTACTGTGCTCTGTACTATTTATTAGTTCATGTTCAGAAAAATCTGAGCAAGTTGCAGAAGAACCCTTATCCCACGAATGGGAGTTGGTAGATTCTCTGGATTTGGAATTTCTTGGAAATCCCATGCTTTCGGATGTAAACAAAGATGGGACGTCATTACTCTTCTTTGATTATCCGAGTCAAAAAATCATTACATCCGACGCTATAGGAAATATAAAGCACAGTTTCTCTAAGGGCGAAGACACTCCAGATTCTTATGGGTTCATGTTAGAAAGACCAGGTTTTTATGGGGAAGATCAACTGGCAATCTATGGAAGAAATGGTTTGTTCCTTTTTGACTTGGATGGGAATATGCAGAAGAAAATCCCTCATCCTGAATCCTTGGGAGCATCTGGGTCAAACAATGAAATAGGGAAATCAACAGAATCAGTGAGATTGAAAGGAAAAGATTATTTACTTCCCAAATCTGTCCGTCCGAGGAATTCATATCCGGGAGAGCAGGAATTTTACGATACCTATAGGGCCTTAGAATTGGTGGATATAGAAACTGGAGCTATGACTGAACTAATCCCTTTTGAAGAAGGTAGTCAATTCTTGAACGGCAAAGGATATATTCAAAGCGACTATACTCCCGCTTTAGAGGCACTAAACGACAAATTGTTTTTTGTTCACGGAGGGGATCCCCAACTCTATGTATATCAGTTAAATGCTAATGGTGCGCGTTTGGATACAGTGATCCATCTAGAAACACCCTCATTTATTATTCCCGAAGGCCGAGCAAGAGGCGAATTTCAGCAAGGTCATGTTGAAATCAATGGAGGGACTGCTTCCATTCGAAACATCCATGTGCTGGATGATTTACTATTGCTGGACTATTACTCAGGAATGGATCCCAAGAAATCAGTAGAAGCTGAGGGACTATGGAAACAGGGAAAAGAGGAAGAAGCGAAAGCCATGTACAGAAAACTTGAAGATGAAATCCCGAAGGGCACATTGGTATATAAGTTAGCTGACCTAAGCTATGTGGGGAATGTACCTTCACCTGCCAAAACCGGAGGAAGATCTTATGCCTCCGGGGGCGGATATGCTTGGTTCCAAAAGCTTCCCGATCCTGATGTAGAAGAAGATTTTTTGAGAGTTTATAAAATGAAATTGACTGAAAAATGAGGTACAGACACTTTTTAACAACCTTTTTAGCGTGCAGTTTTCTAGCATGTTCCTCTTCAGAAAAGTCCAAAGAGGAATCCTCTGAGACTTCAAATGAATGGGACCTCCAAGTCCTTGATTCAATACAGGTAGACTTTTTAGGAAACATATCCACCGGAGATTTTAGAGACGGAATAGGTTTGCTCTATGACTACAAAGCCAACGCCATAGTCAAAATCGATTATGAAGGGCAGGTGCTCACTACCAAAACATTCCCCAAAGACGGACCAAATTCAATTTCTTTTATTTCCACTGTCAAAATTGATCCCGATGGCAATCTTTTTATCGGCAATCACAGTGGTCCGTATTATGAATTAAATGAGGATCTATCCGTTAAACGAGAAATCGAAATGCCATTTCGAGCCCCCACACATGGTGGGTTGATGGATGCGAAATCATTTGAAATCTGGCAGGATAAAATAATTCTATACTATACAGGAAGAGATGAGGTAGGGCCTTTTACGGAAAATTATTTAAGAGACTATTATTTACTCGAAAAGCTAAACCCTACTACAAGAGAAAGTAGCCCACTAATCCGAACGCCCAAAACTTCAAAATTCAGTACTGGCCAGCTTTACGAAAGACCTTCAATATCATTTACCATATCTGAAAATGACCTATTGCTCTACTTCGACAACGAGCCTAAAATCCACAGATTTAACCTGCTTGATTCGGGGAGCTTCATAGAAACCATAGATCTTAACCCCACGAAATTTATCGAAGCTCCTGAATTGAAAGACAAATACGAAAACTACAACTACGAAAAATTGGTGGAAGGCAATATTTTTGGGGTTTTTGCTAATGAGAATCAATTTGTAGTGCACTATTCAGAAGGAGTCTCTGAAGATATTTTTAGCGCAAACGAATTCAATTTCCCTGAGGATTTCACCAAACTTATTGATCTAAACCAATCCTATCTCAAAGTATATGACTCAGAAAAAGGATGGTCAAATGAAATTCCCATTCCTAAAAAAGTTTATCAAATCTTTGCTATGGAGGGTCTTAACCAGCCATTTTTCGCACTTAGAAACGATGAATACATAGGCGAAGAGCAGGATTACCTCACTTTTTACAAACTGAAACTAGTACAAAAATGAAAAAGATCAACGCACTTTTCACATGTTCAATCCTTTTGGCTTTTGCATGCTCATCTCCGAAAAACAACGAGGAAAATCAATCCATAAACTCCAATGAATGGGAACTCCAGATCGTAGATTCTATTCAGGTAGATTATCTGGGACAGCTCATGCTTCTGGCAATTCATCCCGATGGAAATCACTTTCTCTTTGGCAATAGTGCCAACAACCACTTGATCCTGACTGATGGTAAAGGCGATATAATCACTACATACGAGGAACCTGCAGATGCTCCAACATCTGTCGGTCCACTCACTACATCCGCCACCTTCTTAGGAGATCAAATCATAGCTATGGGAAACAATAGACTGGCTGTTTACGACCTGAAACTACAATTTCTAAAAAGCCTTAAATTCCCTCCCATCGGACGAGGCATGTATTATAATGGTTTTGACTTTTTACAACCCATTTCTTTACAAGGAGAGAATGAATTACTCGGATTTATAGGCGGTCCTCAAAATGATATTCCTTCCAACCAGCCAGAATACTATAGCCAGTATAATTTATTCGAACTCTTTAATTTAGACCAAGAAACTTTTAGTCCAGTAGTCCCATTTCATGAAAAAAGTAGGTTTTTGAATGGCGAAGCTTTTGATTTTCTAGCGCCAAAATTCCAAGTAGATGGTAGTAAGGTGAGTTTCGTTTACAGCAATGACAGCTTGCTTTACTCTTATGATTTATCAGTGGAGCAAGATTCATTCAAAGCACAATCAATTCCTTTCGATAAATTCCTTCTGAACCCAGGATATCCCATGAAAGGAAGCCCAGACTATGAAACCAAAACTGACCGTGAGGGAGGAATCTGGAGTTTTTTCAAAATCGGGGATAATCATCTCATAACTTATACTTCGGGAATTGAGCTGGAAAATATGCCTGATCTGACCCAAGAAATGGAAATTTTAATTCAAGAATTAGAGAGATTAAATCCTATGAAGTGGCTAGTCCTGGATGAAAATGGCAAATCGAGCAGACCTCAACTGGTCAGCGATAAATATCGCCTAAACAGGCAAGACAATCATGGATTTATATGGGCTGACCAAAATGTTAATTCGCTGGAAGAAGAACCAGAGTATGCTGTTTTTTACAAACTGAAACTAGTACAAAAATGAAAAACTTAAGCCACCTATATCTCCTCCCATTTGTACTCAGCACAATCGCTTGCTCAGGTGAAAAGGAAGAAAACAAAACCTCCACTCCTCTTGCTGAACAGGATTTTGAATTCGAAATCTATGATTCGCTCCTGGTGGATTATCTTGGAAACTTGTTTTTGGCAGACATAACTGAAGATGGCAAGACCTTTCTACTCATTGACCAGCGCAGCGATACGGTTTTCGTAGCGGATAGAGAAGGAACAATTCTGAGTAAATTCAAAAGACTTGGCGATGGACCGGGATTCTATCAGAGCTCCAGATTAGGACCACCCAGCTTCTTGAGTTCCAAAGAGATTATTGTGCCTGCTTTCCGAGGCTTTTACTTGTATTCACTTTCCGGTGAACCTACCCGCTCTTTTCTACCGGAATTTACCCCATCAATTTCCTTTATTGATGCATATAACAATAATTTGGTCGTACACGATGACCAGGTTATATTTCCATGGGAAGGAAGGCTCTCGGAGGAATTGGGAGTGGATGGAAAAGAATTTCAAATGGCCTCCAGTCGGGTGGAAGTTCTGGATTTAGAAAGCGGCAAATTTAGCCCTGCCATCCCGTTTCCAGACTCATCCAAATTCAGAACTGGAGAAAAAACCTATCTGAACGTAAATTATCACACCCTTATCGCATCTAGTTCTGACACGCTGTACGTCGCCTTCCGCAACGAACCGGTGATATACGGCTATTCATTTTCAGACTTAACCAACCCAGCATCTATTCAACCTATTCCTTTTGAAGAGTTTATTCAAAAAGAACCAAAGGAGGAAGCACATTATGGTACTTACGACATGAAGGACATCTATGTGGGAACAATCCAGAACCTCCACCCAACAGAAAAACAACGGTTTTTGCTTACCTATAACAGAGGACTGTCAGATCAGGAATACGACGAAATCTTTGCATTGGAGACTTCAGACCCGGAAGAGTTCAGTCGCAAGCGCAACAAAACAAACACGAATGGACAGGTTCTATTTGACGGGAAATCAGTCTCCAAAGTGATCATGAAACCGGAATCTCTAGGATTCACCTTCAAATTCATCTCTGAACAAGAAATCTGGTTTACACCAAATTTTGAATATGCTGAAAATGACTACTCTGTAATTTACAAAATGAGATTGGTCGCCAAGTAAAGCTCACGCAAGAACCTATCGTAGATTTAACTACGCCTAGTTTATCTACTTGTTAAGAGGACAATTAGTCCTTAATCTATCATGTATTAAAACATCACATACTTTTCTAAAAAACTTTACTTTTTTATAGTAGAAAATACCCTAGCCTAGAACAAATATCATCTTCGAATCGCCCTATTTCAAAAAAATAGGATAGTCATCTCATGCATGTCCACGATTTGACATTATCTCTTTTTTATTTTTCCGGTTTTTAATATAACAAATTGAAAACCTAGTTTCTAGACCATCCTTTCACGACTTGGATACTTTTGTCCCTTGATGTCAGCTGCAAGCTGAAACCACAGTTTTCTTACTGACTATCAAACAATTAAAATCATTCTCAAAATTTTAAAACTAGAAAATGAAGAAGACTTTTACAGTTATTACTTTGTTGATGATGCTCCTCCCAACAGTCTTGTTGGCGCAGGTTCAGGTCAAAGGAAAAGTATCAGACTCCAAGGGAGAAGGTCTCCCAGGAGTGACAGTATTGGTGAAAGGCACCAATAAAGGAACAGTTGCCGATTTTGAAGGCAACTACAATATCATGGCTGATGAAAGCGCCGTTCTGGTGTATAGTTTCATCGGATTTGAAGCACAAGAAGAAGCTATCAACGGAAGAAGTATTATCAATATTACTCTGGCAGATGATAGCAAGGCATTGGAAGAAGTGGTCGTGACCGCGATCGGGATCAAGCAGCAAAAAAAGAAATTGGGTTATGCTACCCAAGAAGTGCCAATGGATGTGATAGCAGAAGCATCGACGTTGAATCTTGGAAATGCTCTTTCCGGTCAAATTGCCGGATTGACAGTTAACAATCCGACTGGAATGTTTCAGTCACCTTCATTTAGTTTACGAGGCAAAACTCCCCTTATTGTATTGGATGGTGTTCCTGTGGAAACTGACTTTTTTGACATTTCTCCAGAAAATATTGAGAGCATCAACGTCCTCAAAGGAGGTTCTGCATCTGCGCTTTATGGTGCAAGAGGGAAAAACGGTGCGATCTTGATCACGAGAAAAAACGCCAAAAAAGACGGCTTAACCGTGACTGCCACGACCAATAATATGGTTACAGCAGGATTTACAGTCTTTCCCGAAACGCAGACAGCTTACGGTAATGGCTCTAATGGAAAATATGAATTCTGGGATGGTGCCGATGGCGGTATTTCGGATGGAGATATGATCTGGGGACCAAAGTTTGAACCTGGCGTGCTAGTTCCTCAGTGGAATAGCCCAATCAGAAATAAAAACACGGGAGAGGTAGTAGAATGGTACGGAAGTGTCACAGGAACAGTGTACGACGACAAGTCTACCTATGAGCGAGTACCTACCGAATGGAAACGTCATGACAATTTGAATGATTTCATGAGGACTGGAGTAGTCACTAAAAACGATATTTCTATCGCATATCAGGGCGAAAAAGCGCAGTTGATGTTCTCTGCAAACTACGCCTACCAGCAAGGTCAAGTTCCTAACACATCTGTAAACACGGGTGGATTCAACTTCAACTCCTCCTTTAAACTCAGCGAAAAACTTCAGTTGGATGCGACCTTGGGTTACAATAAAGTATACTCTCCTAACTATCCACGCTATGGATACGGTCCAAAAAACCACATGTACACGATCCTTATCTGGATGGGTGATGATGTAAATGGACAGGATTTGAAAGATCATATGTATGTGCCTGGACTGGAAGGTTATAGACAAGCTAACTATAACTATGCATGGTACAACAATGTCTATTTCGCAGCAAATGAGCTTAACCAAGTGCACAACAGGAATGTAATGGACGGTAAGCTGAAGCTGAAATATCAAATCATGCCTAACCTGTACGTACAGGGCAGAATCTCTGCTAGACAAAGGACATTATTTGAAGACATGCAAAGTCCTAAGTCATACATGAACTACGGTGACTCTAGAAATGGTGATTACAAGTTCTGGAATGACGATCAGCTAAACCTTGATACTGACTTCTTGGCGGCCTACAACAAAGACTTCAATGAAAAAATCGGATTGACGGTCAATGCAGGTGCTTCCAGTTTTTACAGAAGCTACAAGCAAGCCTATTCTTCCTCAGATGGATTGATCGTGCCGTATGTCTATAGCTTAAACAATACTCAAGGTCCGGTACAAGCCTCTAATTACCTGGAGGAAAAAGAAATCCGAAGTGTATATGGTTCCATGGGCGTTGATCTTTGGCAATCCATCTTCCTTAATGTAACCGCAAGAAATGACTGGTCTTCGACTTTGCCTAAGGCAAACAATTCCTATTTCTACCCTTCAGCATCAATCAGTGCGATTGTTTCTGAGTTTATGAACTTGCCAAAAGCGATAGATTTCATCAAGGTATATGGTTCATGGTCTGAGGTCTCAAGTGATTTGAGCCCATACAGCATCTACTCTGCTTACAACAAAGGAGTGACTTACGGATCGACTCCATCCGTGAGCTATTCCTCCAGCCTAGTAAATCCGGAGATAATGCCTCAAAAGTCAAGCACTATCGAAGCGGGTTTATCTACTTCATTTGCTAAGAAACGACTGACCTTAGAAGGTACTTACTATAGAATTCTGGATGAAAATCAGATCATTGATCTAAGCATTTCTGAAGCATCTGGATATTCTTCCAGAAAAGTAAACGGCAATGAATACACCACCAATGGATTTGAATTGATGATGAATTATGCTGCGATTCAGAAGGACAAATTCTCTTGGAACATCGGTGCGAACTGGACGAAGTTTGAGCGAAAAATCACTGGAATATATGGTGATGCAGAGAAATTCGGTAACCTAAGAGTGGGTGATAGAGCAGATAGCTACTATGCCACTGTTTGGCAAAAAAGCGCTGATGGACAAGTGATCCTGGATGCCAATACTGGTCTTCCTAGAAGGGACCCTTTTCCAACTAAAATCGGTCACTTGGACCCATCTTGGAGATTTGGTATCCAAAACCAGTTCAACATCAACAAATTCAGAATAGCCATGGACGTAGATGGCGCTTGGGGCGGATTGATCAGATCATTGACTATAGAGAAAATGTGGTGGGGCGGAAAGCATCCTAACTCAACTCAATACAGAGATGAAGAATATGCTGCAGGCAAACCTGTATACGTGCCAGAAGGCGTCGTAGTAACCGGTGGTGAACTGGTAAGAGATGTAGATGGAAACGTACTCTCTGACACTAGAGAATATACGCCAAACACAACTGCAGTGAGCTGGCAGACTTGGTCTCAAACCTATCCTTACAGAGCACAAGTGACCGAAGATGAGAACAAGACTTTTGCGAATGTGTACGACCGCTCCTACCTGAAGTTGAGAAGACTATCCGTGACTTATGATCTGATGAATATCATGCAGTCCAAAAAAATCAAAAACCTTGATTTGACTCTTTACGGTTACAACCTATTTGTACTGAAAAAACTGCCTTACCTAGATCCTGATTTTGGCAATGACAACAACCTTCAGGATCCATCCTCACGCTATGTAGGCATGACCTTGAAGGCCGTATTTTAATTGATTTTCAGTCATACAAACATTGAATAAAATGAAAAACATATTAGTTATCCTGTTGCTTTCCATGGTGTTTATTTCCTGCACCGACCTAGAGGAAATGAACATCAATCCAAATCTTCCAACTGCAACTCACCCGCAACTCCTGCTTACCAATGTGGAATGGGAAGTTTTCAGAGCTTACGGAGGCACTTCAGCGCTCTATGCTCAGAAGATGCTTGTTCAGACCGATGGAGAAAACTCCAATCAGTATTACAAATGGGATAGAGGCAGTTTTGGCCCATATTCTGTCTTGAGAAATGTAACCAAAATGATCCAAGAAGCTGAGCGAATCAACGATCCCTCCTACGTCGCCTTGGGCAAATTCTTCAGAAGTTACTACTTCTATAATTTGACTTTAAATTTTGGCGATGTTCCTTATACAGCTGCGCTAAAAGGTGAAATAGAAGAAGAATATGCACCTGTATACGATGATCAGGAAGTAGTTTTCAAAGGCATTTTGGCAGAATTGGAAGAAGCAGAAACAATCCTTGCAAGTCAAAACACAATCATAGCCGGAGATATCATCTATAGTGGAAATGTGCTTTCTTGGAGAAAACTGATCAATGCTTTCCGCTTGAAAGTCCTAATGACTTTATCTCCAAAATCAGAATCAGGAGAAATAGACTTTAGTGAATTCAACACTATTTTCACCAATAGTCCATTGATGGAAAGTGAAGCTGAAAGTGGTCAATTAGTATTCCTAGATCAGCAAAACAATCGCTACCCAGATTTCAACAGTAGTGGGTTCAGTTCTGGGATGTATATAGACTCTACCTTTATCCAGAGACTTCAGGTAAGAAAAGACCCTAGACTATTTATCTACTGCACCCAGACCAAGTCTGCCAAAGAAGCAGGAAAGGCAATCGATGATTTCTCTTCTTACGAAGGTGGTGACCCGGCAGCGCCCTATGCAGAAGTCAATCAAAAAGCTACTCAGGGCAACGTATCTAAAGTAAACGACAGATACCATAGAGATCCTGTTAACGAGCCTTATAAGCTACTGGGATACTCTGAGCAGCAGTTGATATTGGCTGAGGCAGCAGTTCGTGGCTGGATCAGTGCAGATGCAGAGATGCTTTACAAAGATGGGGTAAAAGCTTCCTTCAAATTTTACGAAATGTATTCTGAAGAATACAGCAGCTATGTAGATCCTGAGGCCGCGATGATGTACCTAAGTGAGCCGATGAATGATTTTTCAAAAGCCATGAGTGATACCGATAAAATCGAGCTTATCGTAATGCAAAAGTATCTGCAATCCTTCTTTCAAATGCAGTGGACCTCTTTCTATGATCATCACCGCACTGGATTCCCTTCCTTCAGAAGACCTACAGGCGTAGAGATTCCTTACAGATGGATTTACCCACAGTCGGAATACAATTACAATGCTGACAATGTAACCTCTGCCATTACCAAGCAATTCGGGGCTGGCAATGACAACATTCATCAAATGACTTGGTGGATTAAATAATAAACACTCCGTTTTTATAAAAGTGGACTTTCCTCGATATGAGTGAAAGTCCACTTTTTTTCTACTGGTCATTCAAAGTCAATTGTTAAACATGCCTTAATTTTTCTTCCCCTTCAGGATTAGGCATTAAAAAAGCCCGGACCATCCGGGCTTTTGCATTTTATTTCTCGTAAACATTCTGTGGCCAGCTATCATTTCCAAGATTCACATCTGGAAGAAGCTTGTCAGGGTCGATTACTACTGCCGTTACTTTTTTGTCAGTTTTTAACAAGTAGTTCCAGGTATCACCTCGTTGCCAGATCTCAACAGGAAGCATTTTTCTCTCAGTTGAGCCATCTTCAAAAGTGATTTCCATTAATACCGGCATTGGCATATCGCCTTTGTTAGCCAAGACAACTACGTAATTTCCTGCATAAGGAATTACCGCATTTACTCCCAAGTCAATATTGCCAGTTCCGTAGAACCATCCTTGCCAGAACCAAGAAAGGTTTTCTCCGGCTACATTCTCCATATGATTGAAGAAGTCAGTAGGCTGTGGATGCTTGTATGACCAAGTCTTGATGTAAGATTTGAAGGCATTATCAAATCGCTCATGGCCCAAAATGTACTCTCTCAACATTAATAGGCCAAAAGCTGGCTTATTGTAAGCAAGCATTCCCAAATTACCAACATTTACTACATCTGGATAAGTGTCAATCCCTTCTCTAGTCTCGCTAGTGAAGAAATTTGTATATCTACGCGTTTCATTCAAGTTTGATGGGTATTCTCCATCATTGAAGGATAGTGTGCTGTAATGGTTGATAAAGGTATTGAAGCCTTCGTCCATCCATGGGTATCTGCGCTCATTGGATCCTACAATCATTGGAAACCAGTTGTGACCAAACTCGTGATCAGTTACTCCCCACAGGTCTTCTCCTTTGGAATTATAACTACAGAAGTTCAATCCTGGGTATTCCATCCCTCCGATGTCTGCAGCTACGTTAGTCGCAGTAGCATAAGGGAATTCAAACCATGTAGAAGAATAATGCTCGATAGATGCTTTGGTATATTCTGTAGATCTAGACCAAGCATCAGCTCCATTTGATTCTTTAGGATAAGCAGACTGAGCTAATATTTTCTTTCCACTAGGCAAGTTGATTTTGGCAGCATCCCAGATAAATGCTCTCGAAGTAGCAAAAGCCGCATCACGGCTATTTTGGATAGCGAAATGCCAGGTAACTGTTCCCTCTTGCTTAGGTCTTGTCAATTCAGTATTCCCTAGCTCTTCAGCAGTGATCAGCATTACTGTGGTATCACTGTCTTTTGCTTTAGCGTAACGATCCTGAAGTTCTTTGCTCAAGACTTCTTTGGGATTCAAAAGCTCACCAGAACCCACCACGATGTGGTCATAAGGAACGGTAACTTTGTAATCGAAATCACCATACTCAAGATAAAACTCTCCAGCTCCCAAGTAAGGCTCCACATTCCAACCTTCTACATCGTCAAATACGGCTACTTTAGGATACCACTGGGCAAAAGCATAGATCCAACCATCTTCTACTTCCAGTCTTCCCATTCTATCCATTCCTTCTACAGGAACTTTGAAAGAGAAATCCATTGAAACTGTGGCAGTACCACCTTTTGCTGGGATAGGCTCGTTGAACCAAACTTGCATTCTGGTATCTGAAACAATGTTTTTAGAAGAAACGGATCCTTTAGACCCCACTTTAGCTTGTAGATTAGTAACATCGAAACCTCCGTCAATATCACCATTGTAGCGATTTCCTTGAATTGGAGTAGTCAAAGTTCCGCGGGAATCTTCTTTGAATCGGTTTTGCTCCATTTGCATCCAGATGAAGTCCAGAGTCTCAGGGCTATTATTGGTATAGGTAAGCTTAATATTACCAGATAGCGTGTGTGCCTGATCATCCAAAGTCACAGCGATTTGATAATCAGCCTTGTTTTGCCAGTAGCCTACATTAGGTTTGCCAGAGGCAGATCGAGTGTAGGTTCCCTTGCGATTGATAAATTCACCAAATTCTTTCTGGTTATTTTCCTTTACTTCTTGAGCAAAAGAATTGCTGATTCCTGCGAGCATAGCTCCGGCAAAAAGCAGCTTAATTATAATTTTCCTGCGCATACTAGATAATTGATTTAACCCTAAAAGTAAGAATTGCTAGCTTAAGCTCTAGGGCATTTTATACGAGAGTCTCTGCTTTAACGAATTTTTAGATAAATCGCATTATTGGAAAATGCATATTTTCCCAGCACTTTTGGGCTTCTATTTACGATCAACCCATGCGAAAATTAGTACTACTAGTGTCTTCATTGGCATTTTCTTTAGGTGTAAATGCTCAAACAGACACCACAACACAGGATTTAGGAGAAGTTTTGATCCAAGAAAACAGGATTCAACTCCCATTCTCTAAGCAAAACAGGAATATTTCTCTCATCAGTAAACTCCAGATAGAAACCACTCCAGCCAGAAGTTTAGCTGAAATACTATCATTTGTACCGGGCGTAGATATTCGTCAAAGAGGAGTCACCGGAGTACAATCAGACGTAAGTATCCGTGGTGGATCCTTTGAGCAGACGCTCATGCTTCTGAATGGTATCAAACTCAGCGATCCTCAGACGGGGCATCACATGATGAATATCCCAGTTCCCTTGGTCAATATTGACAGAGTGGAAGTATTGAAAGGTCCGGCATCAAGAGTTTTTGGGCAAAATGCCTATGCAGGCGCGATCAATGTAATTACTGAACTGAGCGATAAAAGATATGCTAGAATTCAAGGCTATGCAGGTGACTTTGGAATGAAGGGAATAAACTTTGCCGGTTCACTTCCTGTAGGGAATTACAAGCAAAACTTGGCAATCTCTTACGATGACTCAAATGGACATTGGTATAATTCGGACTACCAAGTCAGCAATATCTTCTACGAAGGTGGTGTTGATCTCAATGAGAAAAATGAATTGAAGGGCATGATAGCCTATACAGACCGCAGCTTCGGTGCCAATGGTTTTTACTCCAGTGCATTTCCAGATCAGTGGGAAAGCGTTCAGACAACCTTGGCTTCACTTAGTCACTCTTTAAAACTAGAGAACTTTTACCTAAATACCCGAGGTTATTTTCGCAGAAATGCTGACGAATATGTGCTCAAGAAAAATGAGCCGGAGTTCTACAAAAACAACCATACGACAGACGTTTTTGCCTTGGAGGCAAACGGAAATTTTGAATCCAAATTCGGTAAAACTGGCTTTGGTCTAGAGACCAGAAAGGAAGCCATCGAAAGTACCAATCTTGGAAGTCGTGATCGAGTGCTGACAGGGATCTTCTTAGAGCAAATGGTCAATTTTGGTTCAAAAGTAGATTTACGGGCTGGAGTGTATTCTAACTATTATTCAGAATATGGCTGGAAGCATTTCCCAGGAGCGGAAATTGGTTTTCAGGCTACATCTGATCTGAGGCTTTACTCAGGCTACGGAATAAGCTATAGAATCCCTACCTACAACGATCTGTACTATAAAGGCCCAACCAATATCGGAAATAATCAACTCGTACCTGAGCAAGCGCAAAACTTCGAAATCGGAGCAAAATGGTCTAAATCCGGGATTTTTGCAGAATTGGTTTACTTCAATAGAAGCACTGACAACCTGATCGAATGGACAAGACCTAATGCTGACACTCCTTGGCAGCCACAGAATTTCAGCGAAGTAAAATTCAATGGAATTGAAGCTTCCCTAAACTATCGTGTAAATCCAAATGGCAATACTATACAGGTCAAGGAATTCAATCTTTCCTATAACTACATCAATGCTGATTTGATCAATCAGCCTGGAATCGAGACTAGGTATGCTTTGACAGCATTGAAAAATCAAATGATCGGAGGAGTACTTGTTGGGATTGGCCAAAAGCTGGAGTGGAATACCAAAATGAGAAATGTAGAGCGCATGAATCTGGACCCTTATTTCCTACTAGACATGCGAGTAGACTATAATCGAACCGGAAAAATCGGATTCTTTGCCGAAGCATCCAATATCACCGATACAGACTATATCGAATCGGGAACTGTACAGATGCCAGGCCGCTGGTTTAGGGCTGGATTTATGTTGAATCTGGAGTAAAGGCTAAATAAAAAATAATTTACCTCCTCATTATCAAACGATTATTTTTTATTATCAAAAAAAAGCAATCCAAGATTTGCCACAAATGAATCTCTAATTACCTTTGCATTCCCTTTCGAACGGAAAGGAATACAAAGATGGGAGTTTAGCTCAGTTGGTTCAGAGCATCTGCCTTACAAGCAGAGGGTCGGGGGTTCGAATCCCTCAACTCCCACATCTTACTATTTATGCTCAAAAGTGAGCAATATTTAATTCTTGGGAGTTTAGCTCATCCCGATAGCTATCGGGAGGTTCAGAGTTTCAAAAGAAAATTTATTGGGAGTTTAGCTCAGTTGGTTCAGAGCATCTGCCTTACAAGCAGAGGGTCGGGGGTTCGAATCCCTCAACTCCCACATTCAATCCCGGATAATTTATTCGGGATTTTTTTTGCCCCATTTTTTTTAATACTACATAAAAAAGCCTCCAAATATCACATCAGGAGGCTATTCCATTAAATCCTAATTTCACATGTATTCAAAGTAACTATTTTGAATACGAGACTGACACTTAGTTAAGACCACTTCGATCTTCCCGCCTCTTAACCCAAAAATGCAATTGGCATAAAACCGAGAAATCAGAAACTCTAAATATCAAACTTAATCCCCTGAGCCAACGGCAAGGTAGATGAGTAATTGATCGTAATTGTGTGACGACGCATATAAGCTTTCCACGCATCTGATCCTGACTCGCGACCTCCACCAGTTTTTTAACAATTTGGATAGCTATCAGTAATAAAGCCTATTTCTTCTCAAGGCCATTTTTACAGACATATTCCTGAAGTTTTTGATTTCTCCTCATGATTTCCATATTATCCTCTTGCTCTATCCAACTTTCCTTATGATATAAATGATACTGAACCGCTAGATTTCTCAGGGAAACCAAGTGAAACCCCAAACCTTGAAATCTCCATACCAAATCGATATCCTCACCAACAGCAGGTTTGATGTAATCCTCATTAAACCCATTTATTGCTTCTATAGCGGACCTATGAAACGACATATTACAACCTTTCAAATTCCTCATTTTTCTCACCTTAGGAATGAAACCAAAAGGACCCGTGGGATCTATGAATATACCTTCCTCAACAAATTGACCACCCTTCCTAGATATTTTGCGGAATTTCCCAACAATAAGCCTGTTCATTTTACTTAATGGTAATTTACCTTCAATTAGCTCATTAGAAGTCTCTGGATCCAATTTTATCCGCTTTCCAGCCAGAATGGAATTTCTATTAGAAAGTTTAAAGTGAAATTCCATAAATCGCGGATGAAGCACACAGTCTCCATCTATAAATACTAGCCATTCAGTTTTGGCTGATTTAATAGCCCGATTAAGTGCGCGGTTTTTTCTCCATCCTAAATCTTCCTGTGTCAGATGCTGGATAGGAAAAGTAGAGTCTATTTGTCGCACATAATCCCTCATCTCCAGACTATCTCCGTCTTCAGAAATTATCACTTCAAAGCCCCTCCAAGTCTGCAACTCTAGGGACTTCATAACTTGTTCTAAAAAATGGACATCTTTATAAACAGAGATAATCAAAGATGCTTTAAGCTCTTCAGAGTGCATGGCTGGGTTGGTCAAAGGGGATTTGAGGAAGTCAAGCCACAAGTTGGTAAGAGATAATTATGGCTAACATCGCCCTATTTAAATCTTCACTTGTGGCTTGATTGGCATTTATAAGGGTTACAATTTTCAAATATCAAACTTAATCCCCTGCGCCAAAGGCAAAGTAGATGAGTAATTAATTGTATTTGTCTGACGACGCATATAAGCTTTCCAAGCATCAGAGCCGGACTCTCTTCCTCCACCAGTTTCCTTTTCTCCACCAAAAGCACCACCGATTTCCGCACCGGAGGTTCCGATATTCACATTAGCAATTCCACAATCGGATCCAGCTACGGAAAGAAATGCTTCAGCTTCTCTCATATTGGTTGTCATGATCGCAGAAGATAATCCCTGTGGAACTCCGTTCTGTATCGCAATAGCTTCAGCAATTTCTTTGTATTTGATTAAATAAAGAATCGGTGCAAATGTCTCGTGTTGCACGATTTCAAAGTGATTTTCAGCTTCATAGATGGCTGGTTTCACATAGCAGCCAGACTCATAGCCCTGACCACTTAACACGCCACCTTCTACCACTACCTTCCCTCCTTCGACCTGTACCTTCTCGATAGCCGCTAAATACATATCAACGGCATCCTTGTCAATTACTGGCCCAACATGATTTTTTTCATCCAAAGGATTCCCAATCACTAGTTTGCTATATGCAGACGCTAGCCTCGACTTGACTTCTTCATAGACATTCTCATGAATAATTAGACGCCTTGTACTGGTACATCGCTGACCTGCCGTTCCAACAGCTCCAAATAAAGCTCCTCGAATCGCCATGTCCATGTCGGCATTTTCGGTGATGATGATGGCATTATTTCCACCAAGTTCCAAAAGAGACCTTCCTAGCCTACCTCCAACTGCCTGCCCAACTAATTTCCCCATACGGGTAGAACCAGTAGCTGAAACCAATGGAATTCTAGAATCATGTGACATCAGTTCGCCTACTTTATAATCACCAATGATAAGTGAACATATTCCCTCTGGCATGCCATGTTTTTCAAAAATCTCACTCGCAATATGCTGGCATGCAATTCCAGAAAGAGGTGCTTTTTCAGATGGCTTCCAAACACAAACATCTCCACAAACCCAAGCCAATGCAGCATTCCAAGACCAAACTGCCACAGGGAAATTGAAGGCAGAAATAATCCCGATTATTCCCAGAGCATGCCACTGCTCATACATTCTATGACCAGGACGCTCAGAATGCATCGTCAAACCATAAAGTTGGCGAGAAAGGCCAACTGCAAAATCACAGATATCTATCATCTCCTGCACCTCTCCTAGTCCCTCTTGATAGGATTTCCCCATCTCATAAGAGACAAGCTTTCCTAGGTCAGCCTTCTTTTCCCTTAACGCATTACCAATCTCTCTCACAATTTCACCTCGATGCGGCGCAGGTACTTGTCTCCAGCTTTCAAAAGCAACTTGAGCCTGAGAGATCACTTCCTCATAAGCTTTCTGATTCGTTGCCTGCACTTTTCCAATCAGGACTCCATCTGCCGGTGAAAAAGATGAAATGGAAGCTTCTCCAGAATCTATCCAATTGACACCAGTTGATGTCCCTGAGTTTTCTGATTTTATTCCGAGTCGCTTCAAAGATTCTTGAATACCGAATTGATCTGCCATTGTATTTGGGTTTTTTATGTGTTCAAAGCTAAAATAATTATCACGGAGAGTCCATAGGTTGATGTACTAATCCTTAAACAGTACACTTAGTGGGTTTATTTTATTGAACCCTTTTTTGAATTTATCCCTAGGGTATAACTTATACATTAAAATAACCCTATAATTCCCCGTGTTGATCGCTTGATCGTAAGCTTCCCCCTCTACTAAGTTTAAATTTTTATAAACGTAATTTCCATTAATAGAGAAGCGCTTTCCATTATAGCCTACGAAAGCCCTCAGGTAATAAGTAGGAACTACACCCCATTTCTTGAACTCTTCGCCATTTCTCCATTTGGAATAACCTCCACTCAAATTGGCTGATGCAGTACCCGTAAGAAAGAACCCTTTTCCAAAAACCAGAGATCCTGCCAAACCTGCATTAGGACCTGCTTGAAAATAGCCAGCTTTATCAAAATTAGCAGCGTCGGGCACTTGACTTTTTGGTAATAAAAGAGAATCTCCTTTAATTTTTCCTCCATAGATTTCAAATCCTATAAATGGGGAAAATGCAGAACGTTTTTGAACGGCAGTCTGATTGAAAGCAGCTCCAAGTGAAATTTTATCTCCAAAAAAAAGATAGTTCATATTCATACCCATGGATGATAAACGCATGTCTTCTCTAAGATAATCCGCATCTGAGTTTTCCAAATCATCTGCTTTTATCTTATAACCTCCATAAAACTGCCCAAAAAAGTCAATTATGATTCTGGGAGCATAAATATGTGAATGTAAATCCAAATTGAAGGGCCAATTCTTTTGCTTATCCGGGTACAGAAACCCTACGGGAAATGAAACATTGATAGTCAAGCGCTGATAGCTAACCCCAACTCCCATTTTCAAACCAGTGTTTGGCTTTAATACAAAAGTTCGATCTTGGTCTGGAGTATTTTGAACAAGTCGAGTGTATTTCTGAGAAGTAAAAAGCCTGATTGCGAATGCTTCGTGAGTACTCTCAACATAACTAGTGTCATATTGAAACTTATCATTCTGACCAAACCCGCGAATGCAAAAAGCAAATGTAAAAACTAGGAAAAGTAAATTCTTATTTTTGATCATGTGGACCTTTAAGCAATTCGGAAATCGAAAGTTCACTAAAAAAAATTCAAAAAAAAATCCGGGCCATAGCCCGGATTTTCTTTGAAACAGCTTGAGTTAGAAAAATGGATTATTAAAAGAATCCGTGTTTGAAAAAATCAAATATTGATAAAAAGTTGTTTAATCACCATTTTAAAATTATGAAATTCAATGATTTAAACAAAGTTTCAAACTATTTTCTTACTCTTTTCAAAATATAACAAAACTTGATTTAGTCTTCCTAGTATCCCCCTATTTCAACTGATAGGTTTAATGAAGAGATAACTAACTCTCTCAATTCTAGAAAAAATGGAACTGAGGCACTGATTATTCCAGTAGTATCAGGTCTAAGAAAATCTCTTTAGATTAATCAGGTTCTCAGAAACTTACGGCGAAACCGTTAAAAACTAGGCAGTAAAGTCTATCCTTGCCACATTCTCGGAAATTAAATCTTTATAAAATAAAAGTTACCTTCGAATAGTAAAATTTGAGAGTTTTAAGCACGTGAAAATGAAAGCACCATTAGTTTCTATAATTACTCCTTGTTATAACCAAGCGAAATACCTTAGAGAAACAGTTAAAAGTGCACTTGCATCCTCCTACAGACCGATTGAACTTTTAATAATCAATGATGGGTCCACTGACAATTCTCTCGAAATAGCCCGTGAACTGGAGCAAGAATTCCCAGAAGTAGTTGTCTTGGACCAACCCAATGGAGGCGTATCAAGAGCTAGAAATCATGGAATCAAAACCGCTAAAGGTGAAATCATTCTACCATTGGATGGGGACGATTTAATCGCCCCTAATTACATGGAGGAAGCGGTCAAAGTCATGGTAGCTAGACCAGAAGTGAGAGTAGTCTATTGCCAGGGAATAAAATTCAATGAAAAGGGGCAAAAAAAATGGAATCTCAAGCCCTTTAGCCGCTATCAACTCGCAAGAGATAATATGATTTTTCCCGCTACCTTTTTTTGGAAAAAAGATGCCTTGGAAGTTGGTGGATTCTCTGAAGACATGACGATGGGAAGAGAAGATTGGGAGTTTTGGATTAAAATGCTAAAAAATGGTGGAGAGGTTGTGCAGTTACCTTTCTTAGGATATTTCTATCGATTGACTCCCACCAGCAAGAGAAAGAAGACAGCCACTCACCAAAAGAAAATTGAGAGGTTAGCTTATTTGAATGCCAAACACATGGACTTTTTTGAGAGAGAGTTGAACGGCCCCCTAAGAATCCAGCGTACCTGGTCCAGACCTTACAATACCTTGATGAAGTTCATAGGTAAACTCTAATCAAATCTTATCCATTCCCTTCCAGAACTTCAGGAAATAGTATTTCAGAGGATTGCTGTATTTCAATTGCTTCCATGGTCTGCTGGCATGTGGTCTATGCCACACGGGAGCATTCATCAGCACATGATTCTTGAATCCCAGCTCGATGGACTTCTTTGAGATAAACGTATCATACCAATCTTTTGCTTCATCTAATCCCATGAAGTCATAGGCTTTCAAAAAGTCAGTTCCGAAAAGTGTACAGCAAAAGCTTAAACTTCTCGAAGTATCGATTACTGACTCTTTCACTCCTTTGAATTTCAGATACGGAAAGTTTACCATCCCATTTTCATCCACCGTCACAGATCCTACCAACCCAGATTTAATGGATGATTTCTGGAAACTCAGCAAATCCGCAATAGTCTCGGGCTTCACCACTACATCTGATTCTATGACTAAAAGGGGTAAGCTAGCTTCATTCGCCATCTTCTGAGCCATCTGAAGTACCAGCTTGTAATTAGGCGAAGGATGATCTGTATGATCCTCCAAATGAATGAGTTCATAACCGATTTCTGCCTTATTCTGCTCAAGCCCTACTTTGGTCTCTTCTGTACTGAAGTCATTAAAAATAATATGCCTTACCCCTACCGTGGAGCTTGCAATAGCTCTTGCAGTATCTAGGGTTGTTTCAAGAGAATTCTTAACCGGGGTGATTACGATTACTTCAGCCATAGGGTAATTTTTCTCAAAAATAAGCCTTTCTGGCTAGGCAAAAAATAACCCCGACGTTTGCCGGGGTTAAGTTCTAACATTTGTTGTATCTGTTTTCTAGCCAAGAAAACCTAATCTTCTAGCGAGTATGATCAACTTTTAGATTGAGGCTCGCTTCGGTCATCCGTCTTCGGTCTTCGGTCAGGATAGTAAAGAAAAAAGCAATACTGGCATCGTTACGGATAATCAGATTAAGCTAGCTCGCCGAGTGCTTTTTTCATTCTTCCGAGAGCATCTACCAGCTCTTCATCGGAAGCTGCGTAAGAAAGTCGGATACAATCCGGCGCTCCAAAAGCAGCTCCAGTCACTAGAGACACGTGAGCTTCTGCCAAAAGATACAAGCAAAGATCATCCGCATCTTTCACATCATGTCCTTTGGCAGACTTGCCAAAGAAAGCAGTCACGTCTGGGAAGAAATAGAATGCTCCTTCTGGTACGTGAGTTTTGATTCCTGGGATATCACGAAGTAAGTCCAATACCAAGCCTCTTCTTCTTAGGTAAGCATTAGCCATTTCAGTCGTTGGAGTCTGATCTCCAGAAATACCTGCAAGTGCAGCTCTTTGAGCGATACCTGTTCCTCCTGAAGTGAACTGACCTTGGATTTTTTCTACAGCTTTTGCCATCCAAACTGGAGCACAGATGTAACCAACTCTCCAGCCAGTCATTGCATAGCCTTTAGAGAATCCGTTTACGGTGATTGTTCTTTCGAACATTCCTGGGAATGATCCGATGCTGTAATTTCTTCCAGCAAAGTTGATTTTCTCGTAGATCTCATCGGCGATCACCATGATGTTTTCATGCTTTTTCACCACGTTGGCAATCGCTTCAAGTTCGAACTTGCTAAATACCGATCCAGTAGGATTACATGGAGACGAATAAATAACACCTTTGGTCTTAGGAGTAATCGCAGCCTCTAACTGAGCAGCAGTTGCTTTGAAGTTGTTCTCCAAAGTACCTTGTATCAATACAGGAACTCCACCAGCTAGCTTGATGATTTCGGCGTAACTCACCCAGTAAGGAGAGAAGATAACTACCTCATCGCCTTCATTGATCATGCACATGAATACATTGGCAATAGAATGCTTGGCTCCAGTTGAAACAACGATGTTTTCAGCTTTTGCTTCAGAGATTTCGTTCTCTTCACGAAGCTTCTTTGCGATAGCTTCTCTCAAATCCTGATAACCCGCTACAGGAGGATATGAAAAGTACTTTCCTTCGTCGATTGCATCTTTTGCAGCCTCTTGGATATGCTTTGGAGTCTTGAAGTCAGGCTCACCTAAACTAAGGCTGATGATGTCAACTCCTTGTGATTTCAGCTCTCTTGCTTTTTTTGCCATGGCAAGAGTGGCCGATTCCTCCATATTGATTATCCGGTCTGATAAAATAGAATTCATTGTTTGAGAGATTTTATTACAAATTCCACAAAAATAGAGAGAAGATTATAAAATCTAAACAATCGGTGGGTTTTGATCTCGAAATGTTATTTTTGGATAAAATACACCGAAGTAAATTGCGTTTTTGTATACAATGAGTAGATTTTATATCAGTTTTATTTTCCTCCTACTTTTGAGCAAGGTTTCTTTTGCGCAAAAAGAAGAAGCAAAACCCAAATCAGATCCTGATTCTAGTGGTGTGGTGAACTCAAGGTTGCTTCCAACGACTATGCCTTTGCTGCTTTTTGATGACTCAAAAGAAAAGGAAGAAAAAAAAGAGAAAAAGAAGAAAGAACGCAAAAATGAATGGTTCGGAATCAAAACTAAAAAAGGCTACACGCGAAATGAAATCCGAGGTCAGCAGATTTTTGAGTTCTTCAGCTACACTGATGTAAGCCGAAGGCCTGATCCATATATTCGGGACGTATACTGGTTTGACACGCAGGATAGAAGCATCAAGACCAAAGATTATGTAGCAGGGAAAGGCTACCTGCTTCACGGGCCTTACGAGCGTGTAATCAATGAAGAAGTGGTGGAAAGTGGCATGTTCTACTACGGTACTAAGCACAAAACCTGGATGCTATTTGATTCCAAGAATGTACTTCAGGACAAAAACCACTTTTCCGAAGGCTGGCCTAGAGAATCCCGAACCCGCTATTTCGACCAATCCACTAAAACTATCCGAGAAATCATCCCTGTGCAATATGGACTTGAAGAAGGAAATTACTTCTACTTCTATGAAGATAAGCAAGTGGCTGTAACTGGAGAATATCAATTCGGAGAAAAAGTAGGGCTTTGGACAGAATATTGGGATACGAACAATACCAAAGCAATCCGGAAGCGCGAGGTTCAATATCAGGAATCAGCTTATACAAAAAATTTCCGCCCTTATATTCGTGCTGAATGGGATAAGGACGGAAATCTAGTGTACCGTAAAGACAATTAATTTTTTATGTAAATCAGCTTTTCTAGCAGTAAGTGGATGTAAGCATCAAAATATAAGCTAAACTCTAGATTTTAGGCCACTTCGGTCTTCGGTCTTCCAGCCAGTACACCAAAGAAAATAAATATACTGGCATCATTTCCGATATACATATAATTCTTATTTTTCTCTGAATTTGAATTGCTGACCTCCTACTGAGGCTTCATACATCAATCCACCTTTTGCGAGTGTAAATACTGCTACACCTTCGATATACTTTGCATTCAAAGAAGCCCCTTCAGCTGCGGCAACTGCCGATACCTGAGCAGACATTTCTACTTTACTGTTTTTGAATCTCTCAAACGCCTCCTGATCTTCGAAGAACACAACTTCGGAATATGCTTGTCCGCCTGCCTGAAAACCTATCGTAATCTGCGTCATTTTTGCAAAGCCAATATTATTTCCACCTTGGTAAGCAACTCCGTTTCCGGCAGCTCCACCGATCCCAAGACCACCTTTACCTACATTTGGTAAGATAATGTAGCCATAAGAAGAGCTGAAAAAACTCTCCATTTCTGGATCGTCTTCCAAAAATGCTGCTTTTGCATCTATAGCATCTTCCTCTATTCGTCTGTCCTTCTTAGCATCTTGTGCGAATCCTACAATTGCCAGAAGGGCAAAAAAGAACGTTACTGTTACTTTCTTCATGTTTTTTTAAATTAAACCGGGGTGATTGTTTAGTAAAATGCATCTTCAAAATGCCTGAAATTAATTTTCCCTGTGCGATCCTTATAAACGCCTACAATATCAAAGCGGATGTCTTTATGCCAGTCATTTTCATATATGTACTGATCTGCGGCTTTGATAATCAGTTTCCGTTTGACCGAATCCACAAACTCCTCTGCAAATCCAAAGCCAGTCCCTGATCTGAATTTAACTTCAACAAAAATTAACAGTCCGCGATGCTTCATGATCAAATCAATCTCGGCATGTGAGTATCTGTAATTCTTTTCTACAAATTCATACCCTTTGCTCACTAACCAGTCAGCAGCTAGTTCCTCTGCAAGTTTTCCAGAATCGTTGTGTTCAGCCATCTTGGATATTTGTTTAATTTTGAAAAATCAATGAACGAACCAGTTGCTGGCTCAGTTGAAAAGTAAATCCTTCGGGACTATCCGATGAATGAAATTATTAATAAAAAAGTAGAATTCCGAGATCTAGGACAGCTTGATTACCAGCAGGCTTGGGACTATCAGGAGCAGTTATTTGCAGAAACGGTCGCGCTGAAAATCAGAAACCGTCCTTTGGCTCCTGCCTACCAATCTCCAAGTAGCAATTACATCCTATTTGTGGAGCACCCGCATGTCTATACACTGGGAAAAAGTGGCAAGGAAGAAAATCTGCTATTGAATGAAAACGGTCTTAAAAGCCACCATGCTCAATATTACAAAATCAATCGTGGCGGAGATATTACTTATCACGGACCAGGGCAACTCGTAGGATATCCTATTTTGGATCTGGATAATTTCTTCACAGACATTCACAAATACTTGAGATTTCTGGAAGAAGCGATCATTTTGACTTTGGTAGATTATGGAATCCAAGCAGGTAGAATAGACGGATTAACTGGCGTATGGATAGACCATTTGGAGCAGAAAAATCCCAGGAAAATCTGCGCTATGGGTGTAAAATCCAGTCGCTGGGTTACCATGCACGGTTTTGCTTTCAACGTCAACACGGATATCAGCTATTTTGGACACATCATCCCCTGTGGGATCGACGACAAAGCAGTGACATCACTTCATCTTGAACTGGGCAGAGCAGTGGATATGCAAGAGGTTAAAGGTCGAGTGAAGCAGCATTTGATCGAATTATTTGAAATGGAGAGTATAGAAACATTATGAAGAAAGACATAGATTTCAGCCCTGTGACTGGAGTAAAACTGGCAATAGCAAAAGAAGAAACTGCCATGGGAACAGAGTGGGCGGTATATATTATCAACTTGAATATGATTGAGCTGAAAAATGTGATGATCACTTCAAAAGGATACGGTGAAATAAATGGAGAAATAAAGAAAACATCTACCCTTCGACACATGTTAGATGAATTAAGTGAGCAGGCTGTAGCTAAAATCGAAGCTATTGATCCATCGGTTTTTGCTTTGAACAATGAGTTTTGGGTGAGTTATTATATTATGGATCAGATTTTTGATAAAAAGTTTATCTTTACTTCAGGCAGTTTCGATCCATGCTTCATAAAGATGATTCCCGAAATTGGCCTAGAAGGAGTTCTACACGCATAATTCACGCTTATGGCAGATTTTTTTGATCATTTGAATGACATTCTGTTTCTAGATATAGAAACAGCTTCGTTAACTGAAAAATTTGAAGAACTGCCCGAGCGAATTCAAGAAGAGTGGCTAAGAAAAGAGCGTTTGATTCACACTGAAGACGGCATTCATGCCCCTGGAGACTTGTACTTTGATCGAGCAGGAATCCATGCCGAATTTGGGCAAGTAGTATGCGTCGGCGTGGGGTATTTTCAGTGGAAAAAGAAAGACAAAAAACTGGCGTTCAGATCGAAATGTTATGCGCATGAAGATGAACGGGAACTTCTTTTAGAGTTTAAGGCTTTGTTAGAGAAGAAAAAATGGATTCTTTGCGCTCACAACGGTAAGGAATTTGATTTTCCATACCTCTGCCGCAGAATGCTCATCAATGGAGTAGCATTGCCAGAGCCTTTACAGATCTCAGGGAAAAAGCCCTGGGAAGTTCGCCATCTAGACACGATGGAGCTTTGGAAGTTTGGAGACTATAAACATTACACCCGCTTGGAGCTTTTAGCTTCAGTTTTTGGAATTCCATCTTCAAAAGATGATCTTGACGGAAGTCAGGTCAACACTACTTTTCATCTGGAAAAAGACGTAGAAAAAATCAAAAAATATTGCCTGAGAGATGTGGAAGTCACAGCTCGAGTATATATGGCTATGCATCCACAGTTGGATGACTTAGAAATAGAAATCATCCATTTAGAAGATTCAAAAAAAGATCACAAAGATTAATGGGCGCAGGGACATAAATCTTTTTACCTTAACCCTAATCAACAACCCAAAACATGGGAAGAAAAACTAACAACAAAAACACAAGTAAAAATAATGGAGGAAAACAAACAGATGCAGCCAGCTTGGCTCGTCGTATCCTTCAATTTTTAGACGCTAATTTTGGAGAAGAATTTAACTCCAAGCAAATCATTAAGAAACTGGAAATCCGGGATGCCCTTACAAAAGGTGGAGTGGAACCAGTGCTCAGCAAACTAGTAGAAGCTGGATCAGTTTCTCGCAATCCAAGAAATTATTACTCATCCACTCAGGATCCTGAATTCATCGAGGGTATTGTGGACTTTGTAAATCCTCGCTTCGCATTCATTGTCCCACTTGACCCTGAAAAAGTCGATGGAGATATTATGGTTAAAGAAGCTGACCTCAAACAAGCGCTTGATGGCGATAAAGTTCGTGTAATGGTCTATCCCCTCAAAGGAAAAACCGGGCGAGTAGAAGGCAAAGTTCTGGAAGTAGTACAAAGAAGCCGTGACGAATTCGTAGGGCGAGTGGAAATATCCCCTCGTTTCGCATTCATAGTTCCGGATTTTAGAAAAATGCACAAGGATATATTCGTTCATCGAGGAGCATTGAATGGTGCTGTGCATGGCGAAAAAGTAATCGTCAAACTCACCGAATGGCGAGAAGGAGATAAGAATCCAACTGGAGAAGTAATTCGTGTACTCGGTAAAGCCGGAGAACATGAAGTGGAGATTCACTCCATCATGGCAGAATTCGGGTTACCTTTTGAATATCCAGAAGAGCCAGAAAAAGAAGCTGAAGCAATTTCTGAGAAAATCACAGCCAAAGAAATCAAGAAAAGAAAAGATTTCAGAGATATTCTGACTTTCACGATTGATCCTGCGGATGCGAAGGATTTTGATGATGCTATTTCCTATAGAAAATTAGAAAATGGTAATCACGAAATAGGTATTCACATCGCTGATGTAACTCACTATGTGCAGCCAAATACGGCTTTGGAAAAAGAAGCATATAACAGAGCAACATCTGTCTATTTGGTAGACAGAACTATCCCTATGCTTCCAGAGCGATTGAGTAATGGACTTTGCTCACTTCGTCCAAATGAAGACAAACTGACTTTTGCCTGCGTATTTGAAGTGGATGATGAGGCTAATGTGAAGAAACATTGGATTGGCAAAACTGTCATTCACTCTGATCGAAGATATGCCTACGAAGATGCTCAGGAGAATATTGACAATCAGTCAGGAGACTACTTTGAAGAATTAACTTTGCTAAATGTAATGGCGAAGAAAATCCGTCAGCGTAGATTCAAGCATGGTGCTGTCAACTTTGAGACGGTAGAAGTGAAGTTCAACCTGGACGAAAAAGGCACTCCACTTGGTTTGATTATCAAAGAGCGAAAAGATATTCATAAGCTCATAGAAGAGTTTATGCTTTTGGCAAACAAATATGTAGCTGAATTCATTTTCAATAAGAATAAGGGAAAAGACACCTTTGTATATCGTACACACGATTCTCCAGACATGGAGCGATTGGATACTTTCTCAGGCTTTGCGAAGCGATTTGGTCATGAATTCGATATTCAAAACCCTAATAATGTTTCCAACGCGCTAAATAAGCTGATGGAAGAAATACAGGGCAAACCTGAGCAGAACGTGCTTGAGCAACTGGCGATTCGAAGTATGGCGAAAGCCAAATATACGACTGAACCAAAAGGACACTTTGGTCTTGCTTTCGCACATTATTCTCACTTCACCTCTCCTATCCGTCGATACCCAGACATGATGGTGCACAGGCTTCTTGAGCTTTATCTTGAAAATGGTAAATCTCCAGATGCAGAAGCATGGGAGCAAAAATGTGTGCATTCCTCTGAACGAGAAAAACGTGCTGCTGATGCCGAAAGAGCTTCTATCAAATACAAACAAGTGGAATTCATGTCACTTGCAGAAGACAAGGATTACGATGGAATTGTAGCTGGAATCACAGAATGGGGAGTCTTTGTAGAAATCACAGAAACCAAGTGTGAAGGCATGATTCGCGTCCAGGATATGGATGACGATTACTACGATTTCGACCAGAAAAACATGCGTCTCGTTGGTTCGAAGACGAAAAAAATGATCACTTTAGGTGATAAAGTTAAGGTCAGGGTGGTCAACACCGACATTGACCGTAGAACAATTGATTTGGAATTTGCAGATAATGACAGAAAAAAGCCACGCGCACGCCCTGTTAGGTAAGCTGGAGCACTACATCCAGAATAAATTCCCGATAGATGCGGGAATAGGAAAGTCACCACGAGAACTTTATGAACCCATTACTTATATTCTAGGCTTGGACGGAAAGAGAATCCGTCCTTTGCTTAGTTTATTGGCCTATGGGATCTATAAGACTGATCCGGAAACAATCCTAAGCCAAGCGGCGGCAGTAGAAGTCTTTCACAACTTCACACTGATGCATGACGATATTATGGACGATGCTCCCCTGAGAAGAGGCAAAAAAGCTGTCCATATCAAATGGAATAATAACGTAGCCATACTTTCAGGTGACGTAATGTTGGTGAAAGCCTATGATTTGCTCTTACCTACTGAAGCCGAAAAACTAGGAGAGATAATTCGCTTGTTCAATAAAACAGCTTCAGAAGTATGTGAAGGACAGCAGTTCGACATGAATTTTGAGTCCTTGGAGTCTGTACACGAAGACGAATATATCAATATGATTCGCTTGAAGACTGCCGTTCTTTTGGGATTCGCTTTACAACTTGGTGCTTTGCTGGCTGGAGCGGAAAAGGATGATGCACAGAAGTTATATGATTTCGGAATGAATATCGGTGTTGGCTTTCAGCTGAAAGACGACTTACTCGATGTCTTTGCAGATCAGGCCAAATTCGGTAAGCAGGTCGGAGGAGATATCATTTCCAATAAAAAAACTTTCCTTCTGATAAAGGCACTTGAACTTGCTGAAGGTGAAGATGCTGAAACACTAAACTACTGGCTTTCCCAAAGCGAATTCGACAAAGAAGAAAAAGTACAGGCAGTACGCGGGCTTTATGAAAAGCTAGGTGTTAAAGCGATTACGGAATCCAAAATGAATTCCTATTTCGAAGCTGGATTTGCTCAATACGATGCTATTCATTTCAAGAACGAAGACTATTTTCTTGAACTCAAGAAAATAACCCAGGACCTAATTCACCGAGAAAAATAAATGACTTTATCAATTACAGTTGTCCTGATCATAATCACTGCGATCAGCAGTTACTACGGAATCAATAATGCAGCTTTTATGGAACGTTGCATGTTTATTCCTTACAAAATCAAGCGGAATGGACAGTGGGATAGATTCATCACTTCGGGCTTTATCCACAAAGATTACATCCACCTTTTCTTCAACATGTTCACCTTCTACTTCTTCGGAGGTGTGGTGGAGCAAGTTCTTGCCTATAAGTTCGGAGTAGTTATGGGCGGAGCTGTATTTGTATTGTTCTATCTTTTGGGAATCATCATCTCAGATATCCCTACCTATCTGAAAAATCAGGACAATAGCTACTACAGAGCATTGGGAGCTTCTGGCGGAACAGCCGCAACAGTTTTTGCAAGTATCATTATACTGCCGCTTTCAGATATCTGCTTATTTGGGATATTATGCTTACCTGGATTTATTTTAGGTGTGCTATTTCTTCTTTATTCTTATTTCAAAGGAAAAAATCAAGACGATGCAATCAATCATGATGCACATTTGTATGGAGCAATTTTCGGGATAGTCTTTATACTGGTTATTTCTCCAGAAAGCGCCACTACATTTATAGATCAAGTACTGAGCTATAAACCATTTTAAAAAATATAACCATATAAAAGGCCCGACTGATTTTTTATTAGTCGGGCTTTTTTGTGTCAGTATATTAATCTAGAAATCATTCGTGTCTGACTTGATAAAAGAATGACAATTCTGAATGAATAGCAGTCTGGAGACTGCATTGTTTTAGTCCAAGCCCGCCGATAGTCGGACAGGTCTTGAGACTTGAACCAAATGGTTTCAGACATATAAGATAAAAACTTAAGCTACGCTCTCTGCGAAACCACCGCGTTCACTGCGGTTAAAAAATCCTCATAAAAAAAATAGCTCCTTCGAATGAAGGAGCTATCTAAATTGATTGTTTGCTTAAATTAAGCTTCTGCTGGCAATACGCTTACGTATGATCTGCCATCAAATTTCTTTCTGAAGGTAACAACACCGTTAGATGTAGCGAACAAGGTATGATCTTTACCAAGTCCTACGTTCTCACCTGGGTGATGCTTAGTACCTCTTTGTCTTACGATAATATTACCGGCGATTACTACTTCGCCACCAAATTTCTTCACACCCAATCTCTTGGATTGTGAGTCTCTACCGTTTCTGGAACTACCGACGCCTTTCTTATGTGCCATGGTTTTATTCTGTTATAGTTTTCGAAAAAGAAAACTTAGAGTGAAATAGTTTCTATCAATACTTTAGTGAAGTCTTGTCTATGACCGTTCTTCTTCTTGTAGCCCTTACGGCGCTTCTTTTTGAAGACGATGACTTTATCACCTTTTACATGATCTAGGACTTTCCCAGTTACCAATGCTCCTTTAAGTAGGGGAGCTCCTACGGACACAGTTCCATCAGCTTCTGCTAATAGTACCTGGTCGAATTCGATGGAAGCGCCAGTTTCTAAGTCTAGCTTTGGAGCATAGACGAACTGATCTTGTGTTACTTTGAACTGCTTTCCTGCGATGTTTACAATTGCGTACATAGTTCTTGATTCTTTTGAAATCGGAGTGCAAATATAGGGAAGTTATATAAAACAAAAAAACTGCCCCAAGAAATATTATTTAAGAATTATAATGAAACTGTGCCGCACCTCAAATTTGGACAAAAATAACCTTAATAATTCCCGGCTGAAAGACAATTTTATTCTTAAATCATTTAAAATAGCCAATGCAGTTTTCACTCAACAGTTTGATGATCAAAATCTTGAAGAGCATAATTAATTATGTGTAATACTTGAACCCTGGTCAGTTTCATGCTTGAATTTTGGTTGAAAATCTTTTTCGTAATTATTTCAATTTATTTCAAACCCTTAAAAAGCGCTCATTCAATTAACTCAAAGATATATTTGATATAGTCTAAACTATTGATTTTTTGAATATTATACAGTTTTTGAACATTATTCAGAAAGAGGGTTGAATAGGCACTTCACAGGTTTTATTTCCCGATTTTGATTTACATATTTGTTCAAAGGCTGTTCTAAAAAGGCAGCTTTTCCTATCACCGGACCGACAGAAACTATATTAAGAGCAAATTTATTACGCTTAAAAAAATCAAATGGCAATGCAGTACGAACCAATATTAGAAGAGAATAAGAATCGCTTTGTGCTATTCCCTATCCAACACAATGACATTTGGCAGTATTATAAGAAAGCAGAAGCTAGCTTTTGGACAGCTGAAGAGATTGACTTAGGTCAAGATATGGTGGACTGGAAGGCATTGAATGATGGCGAGCGTCACTTTATCTCTCACGTTCTTGCATTTTTTGCTGCCAGTGATGGAATTGTAAATGAGAATTTAGCAGAACACTTCGTATCTGAAGTTCAATATACAGAGGCTAAATTTTTCTATGGCTTCCAGATCGCAATGGAAAATATCCACTCTGAAACGTATAGCTTACTTATCGATACTTACATTAAAGATGCAGGAGAACGTGATAAACTGCTTAACGCTATAGAACATATTGACTGCGTAAAGAAAAAAGCTGACTGGGCTTTGAGATGGATTGACAATGGAAACTTCCAAGAGCGTTTGATCGCTTTTGCAGCAGTGGAAGGGATCTTTTTCTCAGGTTCATTTTGCTCTATTTTCTGGCTGAAGAAAAGAGGCTTGATGCCAGGCCTTACTTTCTCCAATGAATTAATCTCTCGTGACGAAGGGCTGCACTGCGACTTTGCCTGTCACCTTTATACTCAGCACCTGAACAATCAACTGCCAAAAGAAACGGTAAGAGAAATCATCAGAGATGCTGTAGAAATAGAAAAAGAATTTGTGACCGACGCGCTACCTGTTAGACTTATCGGGATGAATTCTGATCTTATGTGTCAGTACATCGAGTTTGTCGCAGATAGACTGCTAGACGAATTAGAATGTGATAAAATATGGAACAGTACGAATCCTTTTGATTTCATGGATATGATTTCACTTCAGGGAAAAACCAACTTCTTCGAAAAAAGAGTAGGTGATTACCAAAAAGCTGGAGTAATGAAAACTACCGAGGGTTCTGACGATTCACCAAGATTCTCCATTGGTGAGGATTTCTAATTAACCCTTTTTCCATCAACCAAAAATCCCAATGAAATGCTAGTATTAAAAAGAGACGGAAGGCGAGAATCAGTACGATTCGATAAAATCACAACCAGGATTGAAAACCTTTGCTATGAGTTGGATCCAAGATTCATCCAGCCTATCGATGTTGCCAAAAAGGTAATCGATGGTTTGTATGATGGCGTATCAACTACTGAGTTGGACAATCTGGCAGCGGAAGTTTGTGCTTCCCTAACTGTAAAGCACCCAGATTATGCAATCTTGGCTGCTAGAATAGCTATTTCTAACCTTCACAAAACTACTAGCCAGTCTTTTTCAAATACGATGAAAAGACTATATACTCATGTAAATCCTAAGACTGATGAAAATGCAGCTTTGTTAGATCCGGAAGTATATGGCATCATCAAAAAGAACGCAGCTAAACTAGATGCAGCCGTTGATTACAAAAGGGATTTTGGGTATGATTATTTTGGATTCAAGACTTTGGAGAGAAGTTACTTGATCCGCCTGAATGGAAAAGTAGTAGAACGTCCTCAACACATGTTGATGAGAGTGGCTGTTGGGATCCACAAAGAGGACATGGAGTCAGTGATTGAAACATACAACCTACTTTCTGAAAAGTGGTTTACACATGCTACTCCTACCCTTTTCAATGCTGGCACGCCTAAACCTCAGCTTTCATCTTGCTTCTTGCTAACGATGAAGGATGATAGTATTGACGGAATCTACGACACCCTGAAGCAATGTGCTAAGATCTCCCAATCTGCTGGAGGCATCGGTCTTTCTATTCACCACGTAAGAGCCAAAGGCTCCTACATCAAAGGCACAAACGGAGTTTCCAATGGTATTGTCCCAATGCTTAGAAACTTTGACATGACTGCTCGCTATGTAGATCAGGGTGGAGGAAAAAGAAAAGGAAGCTTTGCGATCTACCTAGAACCTTGGCATGCGGACATCAAAGATTTCTTGGAGCTAAAGAGAAATCATGGTAAGGAAGAAATGAGAGCAAGAGATTTGTTCTATGCACTTTGGATTCCAGATCTTTTCATGAAGCGTGTGGAACAAAACTTAGAGTGGTCACTATTCTGTCCTCACGAGGCTCCTGGACTTTCTGATTGCCACGGAGAAGAGTTCGAAAGACTATATGAAAAATACGAGAGAGAAGGCAAAGCTCGTGAGACGATCAAAGCTCAAGAGCTTTGGTTTGAAGTACTAGAATCTCAAATCGAGACAGGTACTCCTTACATGCTTTATAAAGATGCAGCAAACAGCAAGTCTAACCAGAAGAATTTGGGTACCATCAAGTCTTCTAACCTTTGTACTGAGATCATCGAATACACTGCTCCTGATGAAGTAGCTGTTTGTAACTTGGCCTCTATTGCACTTCCAAAATTTGTAACTGCAGGCCCTGATGGAAAATTATTCTTTGACCATCAGAAACTATATGAAATTACCAAAGTAGCTACCAAGAACCTGAACAAGGTGATTGATGTAAACTACTACCCAGTAGAAGAGGCACGCAAATCAAACTTCCGTCACCGCCCAATCGGTTTGGGAATTCAAGGACTTGCAGACGCATTTATTCTGCTTCGTATGCCGTTTGATTCTCCAGAAGCAAAAGGCTTGAATGAAGATATTTTTGAAACCATGTACTTTGCAGCAGTGGAAACTTCCATGGAACTGGCTAAAGTTCAGGGCACCTACGAGACTTATGAAGGTTCTCCAGCATCTAAAGGTGAGTTGCAGTTTGACCTTTGGGGGGTGACTCCAAAGTCTAACAGATGGAACTGGACCGAGGTAAAAGAGAAAGTGAAGAAGTACGGCATGAGAAACTCTCTTTTGATGGCTCCAATGCCTACTGCCTCTACTTCTCAGATCTTGGGTAACAATGAGTGCTTTGAGCCTTACACTTCTAATATCTATACTAGAAGAACCCTTTCAGGCGAGTTCATTATTGTGAATAAGCATTTGATGAAAGACTTGATCGCACTTGGTCTTTGGGATGACACCATGAGAAATAGATTGATTTCTACCAATGGTTCCGTGCAAGATGTACCAGGAATTCCTCAGCACATCAAAGACATCTACAAAACTGTTTGGGAGATTTCGCAGAAAATCATCATCGATATGTCTGCCGATCGTGGAGCTTACATCTGTCAGTCTCAAAGTATGAACATCTTCATGCAGGACCCTAATTTCGGTAAGTTGACATCTATGCACTTCTATGCTTGGAAAAAAGGATTAAAAACAGGCATGTACTACTTGAGATCTCAAGCAGCTGTAGGTGCTATCAAATTCACTTTGGACAAGACAGGATTTGAGCCGAAAATAGAAAAAGCTCAGCAAGAAATAGTAGAAGTAAAATCACAGAAACAAGATGCTATTGCATGCTCACTGGATGATCCAGATAATTGCGAAATGTGTGGCAGCTAAGATTTAAAGTTCCCTAATCACCAAAAGCGCTTGAGAAATCAAGCGCTTTTTTTGTGTACCTTAAAACCTAAAGAACCCAACTATGGAAAGTAAGACAATTGAGAAAAAGCTGAAAAATCTAAAAGCTGATACTCCAGCACAATTTGGAATAATGACTCCTCAACACATGGTAGAGCACTTAACCGTCACTGTTAAAATAGCATATAACAGAATCAAAATCCCGGAGTTTGAACCAAGTGAAAAGCAAAAATTTCAGAAAAGAGCGCTTCTGGACTCAGATATGGATTTCCCCCGCGGAGTAGTTGCTCCAGGTATGAATGCTGGAGATCTGATGCCCTTACGAAGTACGAACTTAGACGAGGCCAAGCAGCAACTCATAGACAGCATAACTGCCTATAATGAATTCTTTGAGTCAGACACAAATGCTACTACTGTCCATCCGAGATTTGGAATGCTAGCTTATTCAGAGTGGGAGCGTTTTCACCCGAAGCACTTCGCACACCATTTCAAGCAATTCGGAATCTGGTAAACAGAAAATAAGTCGGACTAGCGGCTATACTTCACAAGTTTTTCTCGAATCAGCTCATAGCCTTTTTCAGCCATATCCCAAGGCTCGGAGAAGTTGCGCCAAACACCGATGGAGTTGGCAAAAGCAGGATTGAATTTAATTGCATCTCTTGTCTAATTGACTTATATTCACTTAAATAGGATTAATAAAGGAAAGGTCTCTTTATGAAAATTTAATTTCTTGCAGAGATTTTCTTTTTAATCTTTCTACTGAAAAGTGATAATTTAAGCTACTTTTTTAATCATTATCCTTTTCGAAGAAAACCGTCAATCAATTGATTTGTAGGTAGATACCTCTAATATGCCCCGAATCGTAATGTTTATTTATGAGGAAAAATGCTTTGTTTTATTAGGACTCAAATTATTATATAACAACGGGGGAAGCATCATTAACAAACAAACTTATAAGGCAGGGTAATTCATTATGAAGAAATCAAATTTTTATGGAAACAATAGAAGAGACCTTCATTAATACTATCCAAGAAGCGAACAATGCTTCAAACTGGTACAAAGTTAATATCAAGGCCAAGCGTAAATACTCAAGAGGTATCCGCCTAACTTCCATTATTCTTTTTGGGTTGGGTGGAATCATCCCGTTGATCAATGCCCTAATCTTAGAAAACAAAGGAGAAACTACAATATTAAACTTAGGATATATAGCAATTGCCTTTGCAGGAACATTATTGCTACTTGATAAATTCTTTGGATTTTCATCTGGTTGGATAAGGTACATCACAACAGAAATGGAAATCACCAAAAAAATAAAGGAGTTTGAGCTAAGATGGAAAATTGAAACTTATGGTAAAAATTTGGCTGTAATCCCTGAGGAGGAGGCTAAAGAACTATTGAGCATGTTGGCAGATTTTATTATAATGATAAAAGAGATTGTCAAGGAAGAAACAAGCGCTTGGGCGCTAGAATTTCAAACCAATATGGCCGAACTTCAAAAATCTATAAATAACAAAATCGAAACAACCATTCCTGGTAGCATCAAAGTAACTCTTTCCAATATTTCTGATTACAAAAACCTGAAAATAAAACTAAACAACATGGGAAGTTTAGATGTCAAAAGAAAAATTTACTTCTTTCAAGGTGTGCCACCAGGATACCATGTGATTAGCCTAATCGGAGAGAATATAGCAACAAATCAACTTTTCGAGTCAGCCGAAGTTGTTTTGGCAGAAGCAGGGAAACTAACAGAGTTCACGATGAATCTTGAGGACTAGATTTTTATATTGATAGTATTAGTTATGTGGTCAAACATAGTTGGTGTTTTGGAACACATTACCGTTTTTAAAACTAGCCCCTACATCCCGTACTTCTCTCCCATCCCTTTAATCAACTCATAGCCTTTTTCAGCCATTTCCCAAGGCTCAGAGAAATTCCTCCACACACCGATGGAATTCGCAAAAGCAGGATCGTTTCTGGTGAATCCTTCGATGGTCAGCCACCCTTTATATTTCACATCAGCCAGCGCTTTAAACGTCTCGTCAAAGTTCACATGACCTGAACCTGGCGTGCCGCGATCATTCTCCGAAATATGGAAATGCCCTAACTGAGGTGCGATAAACTTGATGGCATCCCCCAGTTTTTTCTCCTCAATATTCGCATGATGTGTATCAAACATCGCTTGTACATTCGGGTGATCTACCTTTTTGAGCAAATAGGAAAGCTGCTCCATGGTATTGCAGAGATAGCATTCGAATCTATTCAATGCCTCAGGGGTCAACAATACACCAGCTTGCTGGGCATAATCACCCATAGCATTTAGGTATTCAGCTGACCAATTGTATTCCTCTTCTATAGGTTCTCGTGATGCAAAAACAGTGAATCCAGAATGGTATGGCCCACAAAGCACCTGAGCATTTAAATCATACGCTCGATCGATTACCCATTTGAGTTGTTCGCTAGCCGCAGCTCGTATTTTAGCATCCT
>NZ_VORW01000015.1 GCF_007997215.1 Algoriphagus aquimarinus
TGTCCGAAGAAATGTGTATTTTTCATCTGCTGTATTTATTGGTTGTGGTAAACTGAAAATACAGAAAAGGGGAAGCTTCTCAAACGAAGCTTCCCCTAAATTTTAAACCGTTTCTCGGACAGTAGTGATAAAAAATAAATAAATAATCAGTTTTTGCTAAAAAAAAATGTACTAATACAATAAAAATTTAATCAAAAGATTGAATCTTTAACTTCACGTTATAAATCGTAAGCAGAAGAATAGCCCCGAGCAGAGATTTGTGATTACTGAGAAGGGGAAGAGGGTGGCAAAACCTGGATATCTTTTCTCAGATTTGAATGAATTTATTTCAATTTACAATTATAAAGACTTAGTTGACTAAAATTCATTTTCGTAGTAGATTTTATAAAATTTTCTCCCATTTTCGTCAATACCTTGTTCTATAAGTTCCCTATTTCCGTGAATGTAGATATCGAAATTCTTATCAAGCCTAAGAATCCTTTTAAAAACCCTTGATTGTTTCTTTACAGCCTGAGGAGATATTTCAAACTTGTCAGAAAATCCAATTTCGTTCTGCTGCCTGTAGATTTGATCAAATTTACGAAATGACTCAATAACATTACTATCTCTAAAAACCTCTTCTTCAAATTCATTTTTATCGAATGACTCACGTCTTTTAAAATAATCTACAGAACGATTGAGAAAGTCAATTTTATCGGCTTTATTAATCTCTAACTCTACGCCAAGTTGATTAATAACGAAGTTTTTGGCAATTGATAGAAAATCTTTTGTAAAGTGATAATTATCGGATGCTGCTTTAATATTTAGAAAATTATCCTTCCAATATTGAGTATCATTTGATTTATTTGAATCAACTATACAAACTTTATAACCATTGGAATGTTCGATATTAAAAATTAAACAGCCTTTGTCAAGTTTTTTTATATCAATTCCTCGTTCATGATTTACACTAAAAATATTTTTATTGGAATAAAATTTCAAGAAAACATCTTTAACTTCTGATTTGAATATACCTAAAGCATCTGTGGAAACACCTTCAAAGGAACAATTTTTAAAATAGCAAATACATAATTCTCCTGAATTTACTTTAGGATGAATAGAAACTTCATAAAGGTGTTTAGCAATATCAACTGATCTATCATAAATTGTGTCAGGATTTGCAAATATCCTTTTTACAAAGGAGTATACCTCATTTAAGTTAAGCTCAGAAGAGTGTGTGAAATTGTAAATCTCATTATCATTAAAAGGAGACAGAAAATATTTCAACAAAAAATTAAGTGTTTCTTGATCATCAATATCTCTAACTCCAGAAAATATCCCTAATTCTTCACCACGAAGTCTATTACCGACTTGATGAATAGCTATTTTCTCAAGATAAACATTAGTAAAATCTATCATTCTATGATATTAAATTGTTTTAGTTTCTCAATTTTTAATCTTTCAATTTCCTTTGATAGTTGCTTTTTTAAACCTTCAATGCTCTGTAAAGATTTGACTTGATGGTGATTTGTTGATAGATATGGTTCTGATTTAAATACCCCATCATATCCTTGCTTGTTCTTTAATGCATTGGAAAAACTATAGGTTACTCGATAAAACCCATTCTTAACATTAAGGTAGTCAAATTTATAAAAAACGGAGATTTCCTCTAAAAAGATTGATCCCTTGGCATTTTCTTCCGTCAATTCTTGCAATGTTTTTAGACCTTTCCCACTGTAGTTAATTACTAAATCCTTATCCGCTTTATCTTTGTACAGTTCAGGGATAGGTGTCTTTTCATCAAACTTAAATTTTATTGATTGGATATCGGGTTCTTTTAGAATTGAAGATGATGCAACATTGCTAAAGCCTAATAGAAAATTAACTCTTTCTAAATTGGATTTGAAATTTTGAAACATAACTTTTATCTTCTTCTCTTCAATAAAATCAACTCTTAAAAACTCGCCTGCTAATTCTTTAACGATTCTATTAGCTATTAACTTATCTTCCCTCGTAATGGTATTTTCAGAAACAACTATAAGCTTATCATCTTGTTTTCTCACGACGATTTCTGATTTCCCCCAATTGGTATTTACTGCTAAACTGCTCGTCGGGTCTTTAATTTCTGTAATCAATGAAATCTTGAATTCATCTTTATTAACAGAGTCTTGGATGAACTTTATTTTATCATGGTTGACAATTTTAATATTTAAGCCTTCTGTTAAGTTATCAAGATTTGGCTTAATTGATTTAAAAACAGATTCAAGAGTTTGATTTTGTTTAATGTTATAAAACTCGTTATTAGTATGGACATTTCTATTCTTAATATTTATATACGACTTGAAATCTTCTAGTTCATTTGGACTAAAAAGAAGAGTGGAAATCAGACTGATGAGCTTAACCTTATCCGAACTTTTAACAAAAATCCCTTTCTTCGCTAAGAAGTAAATCAAATCACTAGAAGTAATTGCCTCTGTTTTCAAGAATGGTTTTAGCAAATCGCCATATGGTAAAATATTAAGAAATGCTTCATTTATGTGCTTATCAGAATCTAGTGGTTTTTGCATAGACTCATCATACTGCTCGTTACTTCTGGTTATAACTTGTGTTTTTGGAAGAGAATCTAAGGCATTAGCATCTGCATTTATGTATCGAAATATTCTTATTTTCTCATCAAGAAGCTCTTCATTAAAAGAGCGAATAACTTCCTTAGCATCATTCCCATGAACTTCTTCGTCATAATCAGAAAAATACAAGCGATATTCATTACCAAAACCACTAGTCAGACGAATAGTTAGCCAAATGAGTTTTTTTAATGATTCCGAAGAAAATGGATCTGAACAAAATAGTAAAAAGCTAATTGTTGACCTATCTTCTTTTGCAATAGGAATAACTGATGAGTTAACATATTGTACGGGTAGTTTTAAGCCTCGCTGGCCAATTTTATTGGGACTTTGGTTTGCTTCTGTAATTGGATAAAGGAATCTAACAGGAACATTCTCACGATAGTTTTTAGCTGTTGCTATGCTACTTATGATAAAATTCGCTTTGTTATTATCAATAAGGAAATAATTCAGATTTTCATTTAATAAATTCCTCCTATAATTATCCTTTGCGTGATGAATGAAATTGCTTGAAATTTCGCTGGATTCTGTGGTCAACCAAAACAGTACGCTGTAATATTCAGTGTGTTGATATAATTTAAGTGGAAGGGAATTTTTTTGCTTGAAATCACCTAAAACCAATTCAGCATCCCGGATGTACTTTACAATTTCTGCTTTTGATGTGTTTGGATATATAAGGTCATGAATTGAAGAAACCATTATAAAATCACCTGTATTATCTTTCAATTTACTTTCCAGGCTTCCAACAAACTCTACTTTGTGAACATCATTTTCAGAGGTATATTCATTAAAAACCTCAACTTTATGATTCTCTCCGAATTGGTTCCAGCCTATTAACCCTAAGATCTTCTTTGCGATTCTTTGATTGAAAGGAATATTCTGATTCTCTAGAGGTGGTGCTAAAGAAATGAAAGGATTTTCTTCCATTTGGTTTTCAATTGCGGTTATCCATTCTAACAATTTTGAATCAAAATCTGCTCTTTTTATTTCAGTACCGACAACTGAGCTTGTTGCAAAATGAATAGTTAAAACCTGAACTATTATCTCTCTAACATTTGGAGATATTTTTGACTTTCCTTTTTTTTCATAATAGAAGTCAATTTTTGTAGAGGCTTGATCAATAAGGGTTTGAATGTTTAGTGATTTAAATTCGCCAATCTTTACCTTTCCAATCTCTTTTTTCTTTAACAAGTTAGCTGCTGGATTACCTACCAACACCAATTCATATTCTTCTATTCCAGGTGAATTAATTTCTAGCTCTTCACACCATCTTTTCGCAGCAGCAAGTCCGATAATATTTTCAGAAGATTTTACTTGGGTAACTTTTGCTTTGTTATCAAGATATTTCCACAGAATATCAACCTTCTCTGATTCATTTAATGGCTCTACGGTTACAGAAAGCCAATTATTATCAGTTTCTAAAGCATCCAAAACAGAAATTATTGTTTGAATGATATATCCTCTTATTCCAGCGTTACCACTCATATTTTTTTATAAAAAATTTATTTACTTTGATAGTTTTACCAATCTTCTTTATATGGCACCAAAAAATTCTATTAAGTTAACAGCAATTAGATTTACATTTTTTTATCTCCATTCTTCTCCCTTTGGGAGTAGCTAAATTATAATTCGGACTGAATTGAATTTTCCATATCCTCCTCATTGAAGAGGAGGCGATTGTGAGTTGTATTATTCAAGCTAGTGCTTCCACTGGATTGAGAGGTTTTCCGGGTTTAAGCCCAGAAAGGGTGATAAAAGTTGGCTTTTCTACCTCACCCCTTCCCACTCCACATGGAGAGTGCTATCGGCTGTGGTAACTGGTAGCTTTCAAGAATAAAAGACTTAAGCAAGAAAAGGAATAAAATGAAGGAAAACATACCCTGTATAGGGTATTTTTCATGAATATTGGAGGAAATTTCAAGATTTTAGGCTGAATAGCCAAAGAATTGGTAGGCTTGTGGGAGATCGATGGATGGAATGCAACTGAGTTACGTGATTATATTTCTAATATCCTCCCTCGTCGATCCATGGTAAAGGGAGTTAATTCTCGGAGAAATCTCTTTTAGTTTTTTTAAACTAAGTTTACTCTTTAAGAAAGTTTGCCACTTAGCATACCTTAGATTTTTCTTGTTTGAAACAAAGATACTCAGCCGAATAAATAATAGCTCAAGGTTCATGTAAAACGCACCGCAGTAAGCAAACGGAATAAAGCTTATTGATAAGATGATAGGCAGAAGAAAGGATCCGAGGTTTGGAATGGTAGCAAAACCTCTAAAATCAGCCAATATGTGTTGAATTGAAATTCCAAGCATGGCAAATCCGAAAATAACCAAAACCCAGTCAATTAATGACTTTACTTTCTGTGTTTTCTCTTCCCTGCCAGCAACTACTTGGATCATCATAAGAAATAAAATAATGGGTAGGAGTAGTAGTTCAGTCATCAATCCAAATTGATGAAGATTCACAACGAACTCTAGGATCAAAACTAATTTCAAACTCTCACGAAGAAGGTTTTTGAAGAAGTCTCTTTCTTTATTTGCTTTGGTAAGACTGATTATAATTAAAACTGCCGAGCCTATAAACCAATATATAGAGTCTTTTAAAAGTGAAAAATCCCAAAAATTAAGTTGATGCAGTAGAAAAACAATAAGACTGGAATACAGAAGTGCTAAAAAGATGACAAACAGAATACGGGAAGCGAAGAAGGCTTTTACCACATTACCAGATAAAATTCGAGTTTTCCTATTAAATTGAAGGCCTAGGATACTTAAAAATATCCAAATTATAGCAGCTAGTTCTCTGTTGCTAAAAATAATTTGAAGTTCATGAATGTTTAAGCTCAAGGTATATTATGGTTAGTTTTAAAGACACTAAGAAAAATTTGCTTATTTTTATAAATCATCTCAAACTCTTGATGCATTACTACTTCTAATAGCTTCTTCAATTTCTGACTTTGACCTAAAATCGCCTGCAATGTTAATAACAGTAGGTAATGTTGGAAGCCGCAAATCAAAATGTCTTTTTTCTTCAAATTTGAAATAACTAAAATGAGTTATATTGGTCAATCTATGATCAATATCTTCTTTATCGACTGGACTTGTAAGTAAAAATCCAAATGGCGGAAATGCGATTTCTGTGATCATTATTGGTTTTGGACCTTTTTTGAGATTACCAATGTATGATTCAGAGATGTATCTTAAGTTCTCATCTATTTTGAAATAGGCCCAAATTTTATATTCATCTGGCAAAGGATTACTTCTTTTATCCAAAACAAACTTAACCAACTTTGGATGCCTCTTTCTGAAGTCAGAATCATTTATTGCAAAAAACATCGTTATTATCTGTTTAGAAATCTTTAGAGGGTATAATTCATTTGGGATATAAAGAGAGGTTTTCCCTTTAGCTCTTTTTAAAATGTCCATGCTATAATGACACCAGTCCGAGAATGAACCTGCATACCACCCTCCTGTATTATTATTACATTTTCCACATATTGTTGAGAATGTTACGCCTCCTTGGTAAATCCTCTTAGTACTGGGAAGAATAAGAGGATTCTCAGCCCATTGATCGTCAGTATAGAGATATTGTGTCCATCTACCTTTATTAAATGCACTTTTAGGAGGGACGTGTTCCTTGCTTAATTCTTTATAATCACCACATATATTGCAGATCCCCATTTTACCGCTCATCCTTCCCCCCTTCCACAAAGATTTGTACGGCAAAAGATTGGAGATCAAAGGCTCTAGCTTTTGCTCTATGTTCAGAAAACCTCTTAACTATTAAACAGATAGATACTTTGTTAGCTGTTATCATATTCCTATCAATACTCAAACACGTTTGATTGTTTAAGAATTTTATTCACTTTCCGGTCTTATGCTTATGCGGCTTTAGTGATTGTGTATTACCCGGAGTATCCTTATTATCCCGTTGCCGCCTATCTGGTTTTCCAGTTGAATCTGCAATTCTCTTTGGTCCCGGTTTGATTCCGTTTTTAGTTTCCATGTTTGTGTGGTTTTGATTTAACATGTAGGGAAGCTAACCTAAAAAATGGTAGAACCTCTTGCTAAGCAACAACTTAGACACAAAATGTCGGGATAGTTTTCAATGACCAAAAAAATCCAATCAACTAGTCAAAAGCCGTCCTATTACAAACACGGTTCTCAAGCGAGAAAACACCTTGATAAATCATCCTAGGTCTTTGTCATCCCAGGGTTATCTATCATTCGCTTCATGGTATCAAAAAATGCCTGATAAAATGATTCGTCCTTGGCTGTCAGCTTGTATAGCTCTAGCTCCTGTCTTCGCTGCTTATTCAACACTTCTTTAAGCATATGATGAAGTGCCAGTTCTCTCGTATGGCTATCGGGATTATTAAAATACTTTTCTTCAATATCCGGATGCTCGATCAGCTTTCTGGACACTTGGATAAACTTTACACGCTGGTCTTCCGGGGTAGCCTCCCAGCCATGAAACCATCTTTCATTGAAGGTTTTGATGATTTCATCCAATTGATCCTTTTCTTCCTCTCCCCCATGGGTACCTCTTGGATTTGGATTTTGGGGATCCAATTCTGTTGAGGAGTCGTCCAGGTCAATGCTGTAATTAAGTTTGGTACGCTCCAATCCATACGTGGACAAATCCACTGATTCCAACAATTCATCTATCAATTCATCTTCTTTGGTTTTGACATTCAATTTTGGAACAAGGAATTTTAAAAACCAGAAGAGCTTTTCCCAATCCAACACTTCATACTCCATAATCGAAGCCATCTGACCATAAATTTTCACAAACTGCTTGGCCTTGATTTTGAAGTCCGCTTTTTCTTCATCTTCCAGTTGCAGCTCCTGATTAAAACGGTCGGCGGCAACATCTACCAGCGGACTGAGCTGCTGTGCATCCACTCCTGCAAAGTATTTTTCCACGAAGGTCTCCACCTCTGACCACTCATACACCGCAGCTACATCCAAGTTGCCCTTCAACTCGTGCAGCACATTGATGTCCGTTGCGCCACTCAGTGAGGTGGAAGTATAGAATGGATCAAAGGAAGTCTTGATCTCATCCACCTGGTTAAAGAAGTCCAGGATAAACAAGTCTTCTGTTTTCTTACCCAGTTTATCAGCAGCACGATTCAACCTGCTCAATGCCTGGACAGCCAAAACGCCCTGTAGTTTCTTATCCACATACATGGTACATAACTTAGGCTGGTCAAAACCGGTCAGGTATTTATTGGCCACGACTAACAGGCGATACTCGTCTGAATCGAACTGATCCCGGGTATCTTTTTCTACAAAGCCATTTAAATCTGCTTCTGCGTATTCCACACCATCTACGATTTTCTTTCCGGAAAATGAAACGGCTATTTTAAATGGGTTTCCTTTGTCTGCCAAAATGCGTTTGATGGCCATAAAATAACGAATGGCCGATTCAATATTTTGGGTAACCACCATGCCCTTGGCTTTCCCTTTTAGCTTTTTGGTATTATATACTTTGCTGATAAAGTGCTCCATCATTATCTCTGCCTTGGTGGCAATGGTACGCTTATCCCGCTCTACGTAGGCACGGAGCTTTTTCTGTGCCTTGGAGGTTTCGAATTTGGGATTGTCTTCGATGGATTTTTTTATTTCATAGTAGCTTTTGTAAGTCGTATAGTTTGCCAGTACATCCAGAATAAAACCCTCTTCAATGGCCTGTTTCATGGAGTATAGATGGAAAGGTTCAAAAGAACCGTCTTCCTGTTTGGCACCAAAGCGTTCGAGTGTAGCGTTTTTGGGTGTTGCCGTAAAAGCCAAATACGATGCATTGCCCTTCATCTTGCGGGCTTGCATGGCTTTTAAGATTTTGTCCTGAGCATCTTCCTCCTCTCTGTCTTGAGCGGAGTCCTGAGTTTCCTCATTTTGCCCTACGCCCATTGCCTGGTTCATTGTACCACCAGCCGTTCCGCTCTGTGAACTATGTGCTTCATCTATGATTACAGCAAAACGCTTGTCGCTGAGATCAGCAATACCATCCACGATGAAGGGGAATTTCTGAATGGTGGTGATGATGATCTTTTTACCTTGCTCCAGACTGTCTTTTAAGTCTCTGGATGAATAAGCTGGGGCAACAATGTTTTTGACTTCTGAAAATTCCTTGATATTCTCCCGAAGTTGCTTGTCCAATAATCTTCTATCGGTTACTACGATGATGGAATCAAACAAAGGGGTTTGCCTGCCTTTGGAACCGGGCAAGTCTTCCCGTTCAGGATAGGTTTCTATGAGCTGATACGCTGCCCAGGTAATGGAATTGGACTTGCCTGAGCCTGCAGAATGCTGGATCAGATAGGTTTGATTGGTGCCGTTTTGAGCTGCATGCCTGAGTATCCTTCGCACCACATCCATCTGATGGTAACGCGGAAAAAACAGGGTTCGCTTGCTCAAGGCATCTGTGGCTTTTCCATCAAAGCGGACAAAATGCTGAATGATATTGGCCAAGCTTTTTCTGGTAAATACTTCTTCCCAGAGATAGCTGGATTTATGTCCAAATGGATTGGGAGGATTTCCTTTTCCCTCGTTATGGCCTTTGTTAAACGGTAAGAAAAAGGAATTGCCTCCAGTGAGTTTGGTACACATGTACACTTCATCGGTATCCACCCCAAAATGCACGATGCAGCGACCAAACTGTAGCAAAGGCTGCCGAATGTCTCTATCGTACTTGTACTGTTTGATGCCGTGAACTTTGGCAGTTTGTCCTGTCCAAGCGTTTTTGAGTTCCAGCGTAGCGATGGCTATCCCATTAACAAACACCACCATGTCAATTTCTTCGCGAAGATTGTCGAGATTGTAATGAACCTGTCGGGTTACGCTAAACTCATTTTTCTCAAAATTGTCTTTTACCGTTTGGCTATCCCCTGCTTTGGGAACATGAAAGAGAAAAGTAAAAACAGCATCCTCCACCTCCAAGCCTTTTCGTAGGACACGGAGAACACCATACTTCTTCACCATACGATCGTAGCGTTCCAGAATTTTAAGTTTCCAGTCAGCTGAGCGCTGCAGTTTTTCGAGTTCTTGGTTTTGGGTTTCTTCTAAAAAGTGCCAGAAGCGAGCTTCGTCTAAGGCGTATTTGGCATTAAACTCTTTGGAATCACCGATGTAAAAGTCTTGACCAGAACCATACAGAGCTCTAGCTTCCTGCACTGTATTGCCCATCTCACGAATTTCCTCTATGGAGGTTCCAGTTAAGGTCTTTTCTATGGCGGATTCAAGTGCGGCTTCGTTGGTTTTACTTGGGCTCATTTTGTAATTTCTTTTGGTATGCTATGCCTTCATTGCTCAATCTGTATTTCTGTTTAGAACTTGTTGGTTTATCAGGAATGGTTCTTTCTACCCATTTTTGTGCAATAGCAGGGTTTAGGTATTTCTCCATAAAATTGTCACGATGCTTTAAATCAAGTCTATTCATCAATTCTTCACGCATCATTTCACCCTGTAAAATTAGAATCACGCGCTCAGGCTCTGTTAAATTATTAAAGAATTGAACTTGCCCAGTGACTTGCCCAGTGACTTGCCCGGTAACTTGCCCGGTAACTTGCCCGGTAACTTGCCCGGTGTCATGAGCGGTACTTGCAGAAGGACGCCAAACCGTGACCAAAAATGATTTATTATCCTCAAAATCCGGAGCTCTAAGTCCTCTCTCAGCGGAAAGCGCAAACATTTCCGGAATCCCAGTACCAAAGCGCTCGATGGCACCTGTCAAAAACATGCAATTGGCCAAGGTAGGGTTAAAAGGATAGGAACTATGTGGTTCCTTTAACTGGGAAATATCCAGTTCTCTGGGTAAGGAACCCGGATTGGAGATCTCTATCCGGTCTTGAAAAACAGAAACCTGGATACTGCCTTTGCTGTAATAATCCCGATGTGCAATGGCATTGATAATTCCCTCTGCTATTACTGCACGAGGAATTTCATAGGTGGTATCTACCAAATTTGCTTTACTTCTGTCGCCTGTGGAAAGGCTAATTTTGGAAAGCACAAAGTCGATGGCATCATCTGCCATTTGAAAAACCGTCCCTCCGAATTCCTTGTAGTCCGGAATAGGTTTCCTGACCTTAAACCCGTGAAAATGGGCACACTTGACAGTAGCAGCGGGAAAGTAAAACTGGGGATTTTTCCCGAAAGTTAAGATGGCACTGTTGGTCAGCTGCCCTTGTCTTATCAAGCGTAAGTGGGTAAGGATTTTTTCTTTTGGATCCGTTTCTCTAAGCGGAAAATTACGCTTGGCCCTTGCCTCACGAACAAATGTCCCCAAAGCTTCTTCCGAAATATCATCCAGACTGGCTTTGCTCAGGGTACCACTGTCAAAATCATCTGTATCTATTTTCCCAGTTTGCTTGAGATATAAAATGGCAGAACGGTAGACTTCCCTTTTGAGATCGGCCAAAGTCTCAAAACGCTTTCTGGAGACCTTTTCTCCAACTTTTTCAATGAATGTCAGTTGCTTCGGGTGGCGCTTAACTCCATGATTCCCCATAATAAATACCCAACAAGTTTTGTTATATTCTTGGGCTGCATCAAATTCCCGTTCGGTAGGAGAAATACCCTCACTGTCTTCAAAGCCATAATCTGCACCCAAAATACCCAAATAGATATCAGCATTGTTGACTTGTTTGAGATATACTTTTTCTGGGCTATCTCCTGTCGCAGCTACTTCCTCAAACAAAAAGGCATCAAAAAACAGCCTCAGCAAATCGTCTTCCCTAACATAGGCGGCTAAAGCTTGCCGGATTTCCGCAAACTCCTTTTGAACACTTGATATGAAGATGGTTTCTTTAGGCATTAACTTATGCTTGAATTTGAGATTAAATAATCCATACCAAATTACTACCCCCCTAGTTTATATTTTGATTTATGATTAAACTTTAGCCAACCTCTCCAATTTGTATGAACCAAGGCTTCTATCTCTAAAATATCTAAAACATGGATAAATAGATACAATTCAAGCTTTTTAGACAAGTCATAAGCATATTCAGGAGAAATTTCATTGGGTAATTTACCGCTATGCATCAATTGATCTCTGATAGTTTTTAATTCGGTCAAGTCGAGAGAAACATCCCAATTGTTTCGCAAAAAATGATTGTTGATTTTTCTTTTAAAAATTTCATCCCAGGCCGTTATTTTCTGAATACTTTGAAGGAGACTTGACTTTTGAGATTCATTGAAAGCAGTAGGGTTTTTCAAAAGATACTCGCTAAAGTTTTTTTTCAAAGACAGCTTTAAGCTTTTCATTTCACCATTCAGAACCTTCCATGCATTTTTATCATTGGCTTGTTCTTTAGCAATTTCACTCCCTAGCCTTTCTAAAGAAACAATCAAACTTGTTAATTTTAACTCTAAAAGTCCAGTAGAAGCAGAGATTGCTAAGGTGTTGCCAATATCATTAATACTTTCTAAATCAAATTCACTTAGCGTATCCAATTTCTGTAGCCCTTGTTCAAAGTATTGTAAGTAATCACTTTTTCTTTCCAGCATTTTATAATCTCCGCCAAAAAATTCACCTGAAATATATTTATCCAGGTAAACCAAGTGGGAGTCATTAACGGTAATGGCTCTATAGGAAACCTGAGAACAACTCAAAGGCCTCATGAGTATGCATAGCTTCCTTAAAAAATCATTAACTACATCTAATACGATATCGTTACCTTCTATAACCACCTCATTACCTTCTAAAATGGCTCCCATTAAGATTTGGGTTCTTCTTGCTGTCGATTTAGAATGTTTGGTAGGTTTAATTTGGATTTTCATCCCTTTATATTCAAAATCTATTAAAAAGGGGAAGTATACTCCAGATAATTTTGAGGATACTTTTTGTACTGAATTTTTTTCCCCGATTGTTAAAGAATTACAAAATGCCATGACATCATTATTAGTTGACTGAAAGTCATTTGCAATTTGCCCCGTACAAGAATGGCCATCCTCAAGTTTTCCGGTAAAATAAGCCCATTCAAATTGACCAAAAAAGAACTTTACTGTACTAAAACAAATTAAGGCCCCCGTTGAAAAGCATAACAATTCGAATGAGATTGTCTCAGTCATTTCACCTTTCACCAGCTCACCAGTCCCCTTAAATTTTTTAAACTTAGAGGAGCCAAGGATTGAATCAGAGATGCTATGTAAGGATTCATCAAACATCATGTCACTTTTATCTTCCCCGTCACCGCACTGTCTATCAATGTAGCTTTGTATTCTTTAAGCTTTTCGATTTGGATTTGTTGTAAGGAAATGGCTTGATCGATTTTGGTAGATTGGGTTTTGATGTGTTGAACTATTGATATCTGTTCTGCTACTGGTAATAAAGGAATAAACATTTTTCCCACTTCGTCTTGGCTTATATTGGGATCGACACGCGAACCTTTGGCAACAAACATCCAATGTGGTCTATAAAATTTTACATAAAAATAAAGGAAGTCATGATTTAGTCTTTTTGAAGGTAATATACCGCACAAAGCTTGGTTTATAGTGCCTGATAATCTTAAAATAGAATGCTTTCCTATCGTTCCTGGTCCACCGTACATTGCAACGCATACGGTATTTTCGGGCATTAATTTACATGCTGTATCCCTAATTGCAGCATCTGTTATTTTAACTGGCGTACTGAATAATTCACCGTTGTTTAAATCAGTTGTCCTTACCCAAGGGATATGACCATTATAGTATTTACTTACATTTCCACTTTGTGGAGTACTTCCACTTGTTGTAGAGGCAATTTTTCGAATTTGAGTCACCTCCCAATGCTCCGGAATCTGCCCAATCCATTCCACCCCAGACTCTTTGAGCCTTACATGTGGATCTAACCCTTTGGTTACCGCATTTTGAATGATGATTTGCTTGCGTTCTTTAAGCAGGGCTATAAGCTGCTCTTTTTGGGCAATGGCTTTGTCTATTTTGGTGGTTTTATCGTCTAGGAAGGCAGCTATGGCGGTTTGTTCTTCTTTGGGTGGGAAAGGGAATATAAACCTTCGAAAATCTAAGTAACTTATATTCTGTCTTAATCCAGAACCTAATCCATAAATTATTTTATTATTATCTATGGCTCTAAAAAAGTAGTGGTAAAACCTTGAATCAGCTATCTGTCTGAATTTTAGATTTAAGTAAGCATTTGTAATAATGCCATTATAATCCGAGTATGCACTTCGCAAACTGACTTTATCATTCTGCAAATCTGTTGGGCGAAATATTAGATCCCCTTTATTTACAAGTTGGTAAGTCTCAAATGATTCAGGAACAAGTCCAGTTAGTTCCTCTTCTTGCTTTACTCTGATCTTCCCATAGCTCAAAGATAAAACAGTGTTTCTAACCATTCCTGTATTCTTTGACTTATTTTCTGAGATAAACCTCAACCCAGAATGAAGCTTCCAATGCTCCGGAATCTCTCCCAACCATTCCACTCCAGAATCTTTATAAGCAGAGTGTTTTTGAAAAGTTGTTTTATTCATTGCTGTTCTGCTTTAGGGTTTGTTCTATTTCTTCAATAGTAGGCAGGCTGGATTTTAAATTTTCCGGCAACACTTCTGTCAGTTGAAATTCACTAACACCCATTGGCTTATTAATGTCGCGCAGGGCAAACTCAGCTTCAATGTTGTTTTTATCCCTGCAAAGCAAAATACCAATCGTGGGTTTGTCGTCATCCCCTTTTAGCAAACTATCTACTGCCGAAAGATAAAAGTTGAGTTTACCGGCATATTCGGGGATAAAGGCGGTATTTTTAAGTTCAATCACTACGTAGGCTTTTAGTACTACATGGTAAAAAAGCAGGTCTATGTAGTAGTCTTTGTCAGCAATCTGTAAGTGGTGCTGCCTGCCTATGTAGGCAAAGCCCTTGCCCAGCTCCAGCAGGAATTTGGAAATGTGTTGAACCAATTGGGTTTCTATGTCTCGTTCGTTATAGGTCTCGGCCAAGGCAACAAAGTCAAATACATAAGGGTCTTTCAGGCTTTGCTGAGCTAAATCAGCTGTGGATTTGGGCAGTGTATGTTCGAAGTTGCTGATGATTTTACCATTACGCTCGTACAGGTTTGTTTTTAACTGCAACCCCAAAGTTTCCCTACTCCAATTGTTGTGAAGCGTTTGTTGTTGATAGAAAATGGCTTCCGCTATACTTTTTGATTTGGTGAAGATGAGCACGTTATGTCCCCAGGGCAATTGGTCAACAATGTGTTGACCAAAATCCAGCACCAGCAATTGGTCAACGGTCTGTTGACTGATCTCTGAATGATAAAACTGGTAAAACTGCCTGCAATATTTCAGGTTGGTTACCGAAAATCCTTTCATTTCCGGAAATGCACTACCCAAATCTTTTGATAGTTGCCCTAGTAACTTATCCCCCCAAGCCGCCTTCATCTGCTGCTCGCTGATCATTCTACCCAGGTCGAAATAAAAGTGGATTAACTCTTTGTTGGCTGCCAAAGCAGCTTTTACACGAGCCACATGCACTTTCGCTTTTAAGGCTTTCAGCCAATCCTGATATTCTTGGTTACTTTGTATTTCCATTGGCTTACAATCCTAAAATTTCCATGATCAACCCTTCATTTTCCTGTTCTAATACCAAAATTTCCGCACTTACTTCCTCAATGCTTCGCAAAGGTTTGTGCTGGTAGAAGTACTTGTTAAAGCTGATTTCGTAGCCGATTTTGGTTTTGTCCAGATCTATCCATGCTTCATCCACATGGGGTTTTACTTCCCGTAAGAAATACTCGTGGATGCTTTCTGCCAAAGGCACACTTTCGCTGTCACGCAGATCAGTTTGGTTTTCGTATATGATGTATTCGTTTGGTCTTCCGCTTGGATAGTAACCATAATCCGGCAGTTGATTTACAGTACAGTCCAAGTGATGCAGGAGTTGGTCGAGCTTGTCCCCACTCAGCTTTTGCGATTTCTTTATGACCTTTTCGGCTGTCTCGTCATACCAGCTTACCGCTTGTAAAATGGCATTCTTCTCGGAGGCCGTCAGTTTGCTTTTGCCTGCCTTCCCTTCAACCTTGCTCAGGGCAAGTAGTTCATCGTCCACCATTTTGGAGAAGACATTGTAATCACTGTATTCCTCCGTGCCTATGGCTGCCAATAATTGTTGCGCAGTTTCCAACAGGTCTCTTTGCTTTTTCCAGATGGCAGCTGATGTAAGTGATTTACGCTTTTTGGCGTTTAAGTCCAGGTCGTTTTTCTCACACCAATCCAAGAGTTCTTTTTCAATGGACTTTAAGTCAGCATACACCTTTTCACCATGGGTTTCATAGGCCCACTGCATCGGTTCTTTGAGGGTTTTATCAAAGCGTAAGTCTGCAATGCGTTCGGCAGAAAACTGTGCTTTCAGTCTTGCCGGTCGGTCAATGGTTACTTTATAATAGCCGAAATCGGAGTTGTCAAAAACCTTGGCAGCGATTCCATCATCTCCTTGTCGCTCAATAGTTTCAAAGTCGGTATAGGCTTTTTGAATCTCTGCAATGTGATTGGCTGTGAGCTCGCAGTTCTTATTGCCCAGGTTTTTACGCAGCTTGGCAAAACGCTGAGAAGCGTCAATAAGGATAACTTTTCCTTTTCGATGTTCTGCCTTATTGTTATGCAATATCCAGATATAGGTGGTAATACCCGTATTGTAAAAAAGGTTGTTGGGTAACTGAATGATGCAGTCCAACCAATCGTTTTCAATGATATGCCTACGGATATTGCTTTCCCCTCCTCCTGCATCACCGGTAAACAAACTAGAGCCATTATGTACTGAAGCAATGCGGGAACCCAGAGGACTTTGGCGCGTAGGTTTCATTTTATTGACCATCTCCATCAGGAAGAGCAATTGGCCGTCAGAACTACGTGGTGTGGCATCTACTTCCTCGGTATTGCCCCTGTAATCTTTGAGATTAACTAAAAAACGGGAATCAATGATAGCGCTACCATCTTTAATATTTTTCACTTCACTGGCCCATGACTTCCCATAAGGAGGATTGGAAAGCATAAAATCAAAGGTATGTCCAGAAAATTCATCGGTGGAAAGTGTAGAACCCACACGGATGTTTTCGGGGTTGTTGCCCTTGATCATCATGTCAGACTTACAAATCGCATAGGTCTCATCATTGATTTCCTTACCGTACAGATACACATCACCCATCGCACGGATAGCCCCTTCTTCATCCTTGATAAAGTTTTGGGATTCGGTCAGCATCCCTCCCGAACCGCAGGCCGGATCGTAAATGGTCATCACCGGAGGCAATTGGTCTTTGATGGGATCAAAAACTATGTGGGTCATGAGGTCGATTACCTCACGAGGTGTAAAGTGCTCCCCAGCTTCTTCATTGTTCTCTTCGTTGAATTTCCGAATCAGCTCTTCAAACACATACCCCATTCCCAAATTGGAAAGAGGCGGTAGTTTTCTACCGTTAGGATCCTCCTTTTCAAAGGGCGTAAGGTTGATATGCGGAGAAGTGAATTTTTCCAGTACGTCCAACAAAATGTCTTTTGAAGCCATGTGCCGGATTTGGCTTTTCAGCTTAAACTTCACAATGATATCTACGACGTTTGGGCTAAAGCCATTGAGGTAGTCCTCGAAGTTGGCTTGTAAGATTTGCTGACTGTTGGTTGCGGTGTCATATAATCTTTGCAGCGTCCATTCACTGGTATTGTAGAATACAAAGCCACTGGCATCTCTCAATCCAGACTCGTCCCATTCCGTAAAACCCGCTTCATCCCGCTGAAAGGCAAGCTCTTCCATCACGGCATCTTTGGTAGGCTCTAGTAAGGCATCCAGTCTGCGCAACACCACCATTGGCAGAATGACATCGCGGTATTTACCTCTGACATACACGTCTCTCAGGCAATCGTCTGCAATGGACCAGATGAAGGAAATTAATCTATTGTGTACGGTTTGGTTCATATTTTACTTTCTACTACTTGTTAATTCTGGTTCTTATTTACCTGTCCAGAAGTCAGGACATTCTCTAACCTCCAATTAGATAGCCTTTTGCTTTCTTCATGAATGATAGTTTGGTGATTCATTAGAAATTTTCTGCAAGCTAAAAAAACCTATGCCCGCATGAGACTTAAAATATCCGAAAAGGATTAAGAATTAAAGATATAAAAGTTCAACCCTAAGAAAAGGTATTTTATGAAGATTTGGGATTTATTGGACTTGATACAGAAAAGTTTTCCGCACTACATATAGCTTCTCAAGTGTTGGAATAATCTGTAGTCATTCTGGTTCCTACCCGACTACTTTCTTCTGAAGAAGTATGAATATGGAAAAGCAAACCTTCAACATCTTTCAGTTTAGCTCGGCTTTCGGTTCACTTTTCTTCGCCAGCACAGTGATAAAAAGTGGAATCAATGTCGACGCAAAGTTGGCGCAGTGTCGAAGGACTAGACCATTTCGTTATGCATACTTCCCATGTAATAGAGAGATAGGCATCTGCACTAGCACGATACTCCAATTTTGTAAAGATGCTTCACTCAGGTAATACTTTTATTTAGGATCATCGATCTTCATAATCAACAGGATATTTGTCCAGCTAAGATTGTGAACCCACTGTGTAGCTGATTATGAATTCTCTACGCGGTGCGTAGAGAATTGCCCGTAATCCTGAAACGTTAAAACTGCCTCATATTCCACTGATAGGCTTCGGAAAAACCCGCTGTCAAGATATCGGACAAATGTTGGGATAGCCCCTGCACGGCTTTGACCAGCTTGCTCCTACTCTACTTTTCATCTGCCGATTCGGCACAAAAAGTAATAGTAGAAATCCTTTAATTTTCGGTTTGTTTGTCCGCATACGTAAGATCGAATAAGTGGATCCAGCGTAGGCAGATTCAAAGATCAGATGAAGGATGCTGGTCTACCTGAACCATAGTTTAAAACAGAAGGTATATTTATCAAGGTTTTAAAACGCTCTGTAAAAAGTTCGGGGAAAAGTTCATCTGCTGTTGCTAGAGAAAAAATAATTATTCTCATCAAAGAGGCACCATCTCTAACCCGGGAAGAACTTGCTGTTGTGTTGGGAATTACTATTAAAGGCATTGATTATCAATTGAGTAAAATGAAAAAAGAGGTAATCCTAAAAAGAGAAGGATCGCGAAAAACAGGTATCTGGGTTTTAAACCCTAGTACTAGTAGATAAACTAGGGTATAACCTAGGAGATAAAGTTAATAAGCTTGGCAGTACCCTCATTCAAAGAAGACCATATATCAGCTACCATCATCCGTTGGGTAAGCTGCACACCGAAAGGAAAGGTGATTTTAAATCCTACATTAATCAAAGCTCCAAAAGGAAGCATTGAATACGTAATTATTCATGAACTGTGTCATTTAGTCCACCATAATCATACACGTGCTTTTTATGCACTACAAGAAACCATCATGCCGGATTGGAAGGAAAGGCTGGAGCATTCTCTAGTGCAGAAGGGATTGCTTAACAAATAACTTTCGGAGCATATACTAAGCTCAGAATTAACGCTCCAATGTAGCTATCAAAACCAAAACCTCCATGCCATAGGGGTTCTCCTTAAGGAGAGTTACTTTCTCAGAGAAGCTAATTTCAGACTCATATAATATCTCTATAACATCCATTAGATCTTCCATAGGAACGTCCGAATTAAGATATATCTGTTTAATCTCAGAAAGACTAAATATTGACAATTCAGGCAGTCTTTGACTTATATAATCTTCCATTTCTTGCCTACGTTTCTTTATAACATTATACCCAAAAAAACCCATATCGAAACCGTTTAGTTATGAATAATTAAAATAAGATACCCCCACCAGAAGCAGCAACATCACTACACAAAATAAACTAGAATTTAGCTTTCATATTCACCAGCCAGTCCCCGTCTATTTTAACAACCTCCATCACTTCAGATCTTCCATTGGGGTTGGCAATGGTAATCCAAGCTTTATTCCCTACTATAGAATCATTTAGCATCTCAAATTTAAAATCAGGATCTACCGGAACAATACCCATACTACTGGCCATATCCAGCATAGCACAGGTGGACTCGGTTGCATACTTTTTAGCTTCTTCCACCTTCCCTTTAGTTAAGTTTTAAGTGAAATTCTTTACAGCTTCCTCAGGTCCTGAAGAGCAGGAAAAAAATATGGCCGCTAAACATAAAATTGTGAGTGACTTCTTCATTGTAATACTTGTTATCGATTCAACTATTAATTTTTATAAAGCGTAAAATCTAAAAATCATTATGCTATAGCTCATAGCAACTTACTCCCCTCCTAATGTATCATCACGATTAATTCGGTTCCTACGCGGACGCATCACTACTTTAGTAACAGGTAGTGGTGGAAATATCTTGTCATGGGTCAAACTGTTTCCCTCTACTCTGGTCGGATTATGATAGATGACCTGATCTCCAGGCAAAATTTCTTTTTTGACATTCCCTTTATCAAGATGATAATTCAGCACTGCATAAGCCCGATCCCAGTCATATTCATTGAGCCGGATAATATCCTGAAAAGTAGGTATGGTCATATCCAAATGCGTTAAGGAAGTTATAATGCCTCCTTAATATCGGAAAAAATAATAATTAGTCAAATCAATTACCCCCTAATAATCAAATGCCCCAACTCGGGTGTATCCAATACCCTTTCCATTTCCATTCGGATAATCTCTTCCACCTCACGCTTAATCCTCCGGTAGTTCTCCTCCACATCCTCCTGTGAGATATCCCTTACTTTGGGTATGGGCTTGTAACTTTCCTCCTCCAATTTAAGCGCTGAATGATCATTGATTATTTCCGCATGAAATGCTTTCAGATCAATCTTCTGGTCTGGTGTATCCGCCACCATTCCCACAAATTCACCGGAGGAAAGTGCTGAGATAGTAGAAGCAGGAACAGCCTGGTCCAGCTGAGTTGATTTGCTCAGCGAAGTTTCTGAACTGTTGATGGAAATACTCTCCCGACTCTGAATGATCCTCCCAAATCGTTCGGAAAGTTGCTTAGCCGTATCCCCCAATACCTGACCACTGATGAAATTTCCCACCGTATTCATGATGACCTCTGCCTGTTCCCTACCGTAATCCTTTTTTAACTGGCTGTAATCCTGCACCCCTAAGCAAGTGGCGACCTTGTTGGATCGTGCAGTCGCGATGAGGTTGTCGATGCCATTGAAATAGATTGTTGGAAACTCATCAAACACCAGACTGGATTTCAGTTTACCTTTTTGATTGACCAGTTTAACGATTCTGGAAATATAAAGTGATAAGACTGCCCCATAGACCTGCTGCTTTTGTGGGTTGTTTCCCATGCAGATAATTTTAGGTGCCTCAGGATTATTCAGATCAAGAGTAAATTCACTGTGAGAAAGCACATAATAAAGTTGTGGAGAAGACAGCCTAGCCATGGTGATCTTGGCACTGGCCACCTGACCCTCGAGTTGGTCAAAAGCTTTTTTGACCAGCGCAGAAACAAAGGGATTGATCAACACTTCTATTTCCGGTTCGGTACGCAGCACTGTAAAAAGCTTTTCATAGTCTACCTGCATTAATTCAATCACATGCGGAAGTGTGCAGTATTTGCCCCGCCTATGTTTCTTCAAAAACCAGATGATGGCAGTCAAAAAGTTGATCGGACTCTCTACAAAAAAATCCCCCTGCTTGCGTATCCACTCTCGGTTAAGTCCTAACATAATGGTACGGGCAGCTTCAGAGGCATCAGTAATATCCAGCATCGTATCTGGTTCCAAAGGATTGCAGCGATGGGTATGTGACAGTCGATCAAAATTGATCGTATAGAATTCAGGCTTTATACGATAACCTGAAAAATTATTCTGAAGCGTATTGTATGCTATGCGTGATAGATCATCGTACTTAAAGTCATAGACAAACATGGAAAAGCCCTTTCGGATATGCTGGGTGATTACATGGCGGATCACAAAATAACTTTTACCCGAGCCTGGTGTACCTGCTACCAATAAAGCCCTGAATGGATTGATGATATTAATCCATGAGTTACGGATCTTATTTTTCAGTTTGTATTTAGCCGGGAGATTGATTGAGTATTCATTCCCCAGATACCGCTCCTCCTGTGGGAAAGTCTCATTTAAATAATTAAAAACCTCCTGGTTCAAACGGTTTTTTAACAACCTACTTAGCAAGGAGCCTCCCATCAGTATAAGTGCGTAACCCAGACTAGTTAAGGATATGTAAACAATGCTTGCTCTATCCTCGGACAAAAGCAGTCTATAAGTAAAATGACTCAATCCATAAACCAGAAATCCAATAAACAGTGGCCATAATACCTGAGATAGTTGGAGTTTGTCATCCTTTTTACCTTTAGCCCCGATCAATGAAATCAGTAACAATCCCAGAGCAAAAACCTTTGACACATAAAATTCATTGAACAATCCTGTATTCCGTAGATTGACCAATAGCTTCTCTGCAATGGCATGGGTTAAGCCCCAATTACCAAACGAGTAATAGCAATAATAATAGAAATGCAGGCACAACAACCCTATACTCAACTTTCGGGTGAGGTCGATGATTTTTCTCAGTCCTTCAATATTCTCCCCAGTCTGCATGGCATTGGTTTATAGGTGTCGCTTCTTTCGTTTCCTCTTTTTCTTCTGTCTTAATTCGTAAGGGGTTGGGTCTTCTGTTTGATGACTGTTAATTGAGATTCCAATATCCGGAAGTTCCACTCCCACATCCTTGGAACCACTACTTTCTGTATGGCTAACAGTAGATAAATTGGGAGCTTCCTTAGAGAATTGTGCTGAAAGGGCATTTGCAGAAAGAGATTTATCTAAAGCAGATCCATTAAACACGCTGCGGCTAACATTATCCACGTAAGTAACCCCATACAATCTACCCTCAGCATTGATTCTAAATACCGGTCGAATGCCTTTACTTCTGAGTCTGATTGTAAGTTCTACTGGGGATTTACTTGAACCCAAAGCAACCAATACAGCCTCACGGACATCATTCCTGTATGGCTTACGACTTTCCTTGTTTCGGACAAACTGTAATTCAAGATTTGCCAAGGTGGGTCTACTATAAATCGAACTAGCTTTGATCGGCACCCCTGTCCTTTTTCCCTCTGGATCGAGAACAGAATAGACCAGCCCCATATTCTTAAACATTTCACTCTCCGGTTCACCCCGACAGGCACCTACATTAAATTGGCCCAAAACCGCATTCAGTTCATGTAAAGAAGTGAACCGATAGGTTCTAATTACCTCTGACACAATATTGGAAATAGCTGCTTTTGTTTCCCGGGCTCCATAACTTGCTTTCTCCAAAGGCTTAAGCAGATTAACTTTTTGTTTCTGCTGCTCTTCCGCTTTTACAAGATGGTATCGCTTCTCAATTTCCTTTCGGGTCTGTTCTGAAAGGATCCTACCCAGGTTATGCGTTTCAATCCGCTTTCCTGAACTTGAAATATTGGTAGTCACTATATGCACATGGGGATGCGCTGCATCAAAATGCTGATAAAGCAAATATGGCTGTTCCCCAAAACCAATCCCAATCAGGTAATCAGCTGCAATCTTTTGAAAGGTAAACTCATCTACTGTATCCCTTGGAGATAAATTAAGTGAAATATGGACGGCGTTCGTTTTTGTCCTTTGATTCAACTTCTGAAAGTTTTCAAAGGACTGGATCTTTGCATTAACTGTAAGATTTTTAGCTGCAAACCCTCCCATCTGAACTAGTTTTGCCTGTCCGTTTTTCACCTTCTGTTCATTGTATCGAATCACCCCTCCGATAGTCTTTCCGGTAATGATTTTCGCAACCAACTAGCTTAGAATTTTCAACTCTTCAATCAAGCTATGTAGCGCATCGATTTTTGCTTTTGTACGCTCAAAATGAGGTAGCATTTCCTTCACAAAAAAGACACGTTCTTTTGGATCAGCCTGCATATGAAAATAGTGCGTAATCTGATTGATATTCACCCCGATTTTATTCAGTTCATTTCTGAGCAGTCCCAATTCAACACGCGTCTTTTCAACGGATTCGTTTCTCGTATTAACTGTCAATTTTCTTTTGAAAAGCATGTCCCTTACCAGTTCACTTATCGTCTGACAATAGGCAGCTTTTTGAAGTAATGAATTGAGCTTTTGCTTTTCCTCGTCAGTCAGTCTTACCGTGAGCCATATGGGCTTTTCCTTAGCTGATTTTTTCATAAAGGGAACAGGATTATAAAATTCGACTTCGGAGAAATTTTATCCCAAACCGCAACTCCGGCAGCGGTGGGCAAGATCGGATTGTGGCACAATCCTACATCTTGCTCATTGCCAGACGCAATGCCAAGCTTACCCTCAGTGGAAGGTCGAGTTGATGAGGTAAGAAATTAATACTCTGGGCAAAAGCCTCAGTTTTCCAGATTCCAGACCCAGTCGTCTGCAGCCATAATCCAGTCACGGATAGCGGTACCTGATTCATTAAACCAGTCCATTCCCTGATAATAGAAATAGAATACTTCCGCTTCGGAAGCAGGAACTTGGAGGGAGTTAAAGTAAGCCTGTACCTGCTCGAGTGTAGGCGGAACATTTCTGGAAAAGTTGAGATTCTGAGCGTCGAGATTCATAACGATATTCGTTTTTGATGAAGCTCAAAAGTGTGGCAGCGAGAGATAAAAAGATCACACTGAAATCAGAATGGGGAGGGAATATTTAACGCTATAAAAAACACTAACTATAGGGTTAGAAAGAATGTATAATGCTGTTTTCTAACTTGAAAAACAAGAATAAACTGTTTATCCTTTTAAGAACTAAGACTATCCAACAAAACTCTTATATCGCTTGATTCTGGTCTTGGTGCATTTGGATGAATCAATTTGCCCTCTGTATCAAACAAAAGATAACGCGGAATCAAATTTACATTTAGTTCTTTAAGGTATTCTGACTCGTCAATATTCATAACTATAAAAGACTTATCAGGAATTGCTATATCATATTTCCGGACCACCTCTTGCCAAAACTTGTTGTTCTTGTCCACTGAAAGATAAATAACTTGAATTCCTTTATCCTGATAATCAGATTGAAGTTTCTTTGCCGCAGGAAATGATCGGATACATGGGATGCACCAAGCTGCCCAAAGATCCACATATAGATACTTTCCTCTTTCTTCTGCCAGAAGCTCGTCAATTGTCAACCTTTTTTGTCCCAGCCCAAGTAGCTCCATATCTGGATCTTGGTTAAGCAACTTCGCGATTGGTGCACGCAATGTCCTTTCCCACTCATTTGGCAACTTGGAAGAATTTATTGTCAATAGTTGATCAATCTCTGCAAATGAAAGCTCATGAACTTGCATTTTTATGAGGTTATACAACATAAGCTGCGAAAAATAGCTGTTCGCGGCCTCACCAATAATTTCTTCTGCTCTATTGGGATGCTGATTGATCAATTGCTCTAAAAGAAATTCAGCATATTCAACTATATAAATGTGATACTTTTCAAAAGTACTATCGCTTAAAAAGTCCTGGGTGGCATTAAGTGCATCAAAATACCCTTTTTCAATATCAAAAAAACCAATTTTATAGCTTTCAAACCGATTTCTTTCTTCCAATAGCTTTGAGTAAGGTTTAGAAAGTAACCCATCATTGACCAAAGAATCCAACCAGTACTTCTCTCTGTCCAGTTCAGCCATTGCTGACACCTTAGTTATTTGGAGTTCACTTTCCATATTCACCGGAATCAAGGAATTGAAAGAAGAATTCCATAGAAAGTAAAAATCCTCCAAGCTTGTATCCTCCCGTTTAATTAAATCTCGGTTCCGACTGGCTTCCCAGTTGATATCATATTTTTTAGTGGTTCGGTTAACAACCTGCATCCAAGGTTTTCTTTCTCTAATCTTCAACAAGACGGTATCCCCCTTTTGAAAAATATAATTGTAAACGGGTTGATCCTTTTCTATATATACCAGCTCGGACCAATCATTATTAACTGCTACCGTAAAATGGGTGAACGAAGTATCTGAAGGAAATTCAATTTTATCGGGAAGTGAATTTTCTCCCAAAAAATTGATGGATGCTTTTTTTGAACTTAGATAATCGTAAACTACAGAATCTTCCAAAACCAATACAAGCTGTGCTTGGTCTTCTTGTTTAGGCTTACAGCCAAAGAAACTAATCACCAAAATCCCAAGACAGATAATCCTACTTAGAGCATTCTTTGATTCCGAATTATTTTTTCCCATTGCTTTTAAATTGCTCTTGTAAGTTTCTATACCGCTCCAAGCTTCGGATTACAGCAGAATCAAGGGGATGTTTTTTTATAAATTCACTATTGATCCAAAAATCTTGATTGTATTCATCTACTTTAAAGCCTATATTTTCATCTGCTTTTATTGCATCTTTAAACCGAATTTTTTTAAACTTACCAGTATTGACCTCATCAAACCAATAGGTGTGGATATCCATGGAGTGTCCTCCGACATCCCGGCTGATAAGACGCATTTTCTTGTATACAATTTTCTCCGGATAATATTTTTCTTTGACTTTTCGGTATTTCACGAAAAATTCAACATAATCAGTACGATCAGCATTCAAAAATACTTTTTGTTGAAGTTCCAGCACGGCAAAGTCCCTGCTGTTTACTTTCATATACGAAGTTCCTATTGGCGGGTCAGTGCTCCCAAAAGCTATATGATAAACTGTATCACTTTCCACTACCTCAACCCCTACAATTTCATGGTAAACCGGCATTTCAGGAATTCCTATTAAGGTCATTCGCAAACCCCTTTCAGTAAAAAGGGCATCCTCATAAAATGCTCCACGGGCAGGATTTTGCCTGTATAAATCAACAAGATCATTGGAGATTGGCTTTACACCTGTTTCGTGAACTACTCTTGCTTTCACCTTCTCAATATAATCCAAATATACAGAATCCGCTTTCGCCAATTCATCCCCTTTCCTAATAGAGTTTATATGGATTTTTGAATTAGAAATATCTTTGGAGTACCCCACATCCTGTATCGTCACAGCAGCTTCAATAAGGCCTGTAAATTCACTATAGTCAGTTGAAATTTTGCGATATAAACCTGATAATTGATGCCGTTGACTAGGATAATTATTCTTTATGTTTTTTAAAATATCACTTATCAGATTTTCCAGCGCTAGTCCTTCGGGCATTACCACTACCTCGTCCAATGAGATCATTAATTTATTCAGTTCAATAACCGAAACAGAAGTATTTAATGAAAGTAAGGGTACTTCTTTACTTTTGTATCCCAAAAATGAGACTACTAGTGTATCACTTATTAAATATTCCGGGAATCTTATAAAAAACTTACCTTCTTCACTAGAGATCCAGTTGAACTCAGGATAGTTCTTAATAAATATGTGAGAGTTAACAAGTGGCTCTCTACTCTCTTTGTCAATAATAACACCTGAAAAATCACCTTTTCCAATTGACTGGCCATAAAGGCTGAAAGAGCAAATACAAAATAACAATGAAATCAATAAAAAAAATCTTGAATTAAGAGGGAGATTAGTATTATGTCTAACCCTACCCTCTCTTTTATAATTATCTACCAATTTTATAACCAATCACTATTTGTACAACTTGAAATGTTATAGCCTGCATCTTCCGCAGCCTCATAATACTCTTGCCCATTATATCCCATCCCCCCAGTACCAGGTCTAGTGGCACAATCACCTGTAGCCCAACCAGAATTGAATCCTGCCTGGGATCCGTAATGGTCATTACAACTTCTTGTTACATAAAGACTTATACAATATGAGGAAGGTCCACTTCCTGAACCTCCGTAAATATTAGTCAACTCATTTCTGTCCAGAACTTCTTCTGAAGTAAGTTCCAATTTTCCCAACTTTAACTTTTTCATTTTTTCTTGATTTATTTATAGGATTATACTTTTTTTCTTGCCAAAGCAACACTTAAGCATTATAATTACTCACCACAACCACATGAATTTCTACAAATCACCATGAAATCCCTATACCTTATTTACTAATCTTCAGTAAATTTCTACTAACATATCTACCCTTAAGGAAGCCTCAATCAAAAGTAACTATTGAGATTCCAAAGCACCTTCATTTGTTCCTCCAATTTTTAACATGCATTTCCAATTCTTCCTTGGACATAGCTGTAGCTCTGTGAATTTCAACAATCTTTCTACTATCTTGATTGGGACTATGAAAAGTGCTGTTCACTCCCCTTTCGTGTGTAAGGTGATAAAGCACTCCTTCAATATGCTGATGTCTGTGACCCAATATCTTCCAACGGTTTACACGGTCACCATCTTCCCGACCCCATCCATAGAATTTTTCATTTTCCATTCCAGCTTCTATATAGGTTTGCCTATGGGCCAAGAAAGCTCCTCCAACCGGATTTGGATTATACAAAGCTTTCATCTTACCCTGATGCATTTCCAGAACACCTATGTCCCTTGACAGGATAAAGAGCTCCCGCAATATTTCAGAAGTATCCAGAAATTTATCCTTATACGGAGTAACAAAATCAGCTTCCTTTTTTCTCAGCAAATCAACCGATTTAATGATTTGTTCAACGGGAATGATGATATCCGTATCCCACACAATGATGTAATCGGTATCAACTGATTTAACCAATTGATTGATGTATCGGGTCCTATGAAAGATAGTATCCATATCTTCGATAAAGACATAGTTCACCTTTTTGGGCAGCAACCTATTCAGCAACCCGGTATTTCCTTTCGAAGCCTCCAATACGCTTATTTGGGTTTCAAAATTAGAAAGTATATACTCAATGGTGACCAAGGTATTCTCCAACCGGTTGACAGAATCAATCCGTAGAGGAATCAGGAAAGTAAAATCATGTAAGTTTATCTTTGCCATAGTATCACACGTTTATGCTATCAGATTTTCTTTCTACTTCCAAATCCGACACATGGGCCAGACTATCCAATAAAGTCCAGCCAATTCCTGACAATCCGGAAACCAACCCTATGTTTTTCTTAAAAGGGCTGTAAAAATCAACCTCTCCCCAGCATACTGACTCATTGATTTTATCGAAAATCAGCTTATCTGACGGAAGAAAGGAGTTATCTCCAGTGATTTCACTCAGTTTTTCCCCTATTAACCTCAAGCCACTAACACCATCAAACATGTGGATATTCAAATTTTTACACTCCGAGCTGAAAATCTTTCCCATATCGATGGATCCCTTTAAAAACAACCCATGCTTTCTTAAATCGGGATGATCAACTTCCTTCAACACCGATTCGATTCCCAGCAGCAGATACAACCTATTGCTATGAAGGCTGGGAAAAAGTGAAAGCAAGATTGGAAGCAAGTAGTCCAAAATCCGTTCTGCCTTTTTCGGGTTGACCTGCAGCCTATTTGACCTTCCCAGCACGATGAGGACAAGCGGGAGATCCCAAAATATGTTAAACAATTGCGGTTCCCTGTCCTGTATTTTTTCCTCCTCTATCAATTGTCCGAGTTGGTTAAGCAGGCCAGCACCGAGCCTTCTAAAAACATAGATATTTGACTGATGGCTTGATTTCAAGGAACTCTCCAGGCGGTCAAGACAATAAAACAGGTATCCGATGATCCCATTCCTAAAATTCGTGGGTAGGTTGGTTTTCTGATCTTCCAAAAACTTAAAAATCCTATCGTCCAGCTCGCTCAAGGTATCGTCAAGATCCGCTTCCACAAAATCCGAATTAACCAGATAACTGATACCATAAGCTATACCGGCCAGACCATTTTCGAAATCTGTAGGAAGTTTGGCTTCACTTAGCTTTTCAAAAATCTCACCCACCAGAATGTCCGCTATCTCCAGAAAATCCTGATTTTCAGTCTTCCTTGCCAAGTGATAGAAGTAAATACTCAAACCCAGCTTTCCATGCAGCAACCCCAATCCATTTTTCTCTTTGGCATTTTCCAATAGAAGACCGTTAATTTCTTGAAGTTTTTTTAATGCTTTTTCCATATTACTTATGTATTTTTTTAATACTCAGTCACCGATTTCAACTTAAAAAACAGCCTTTCAGCTACACTCAAGTCTTCTGTAATGATCTCCGCCGTACCTAGTAGTTCTTGCTTTAGCTGTATATCCTTTCCGTAGGAGGTTTCCATACCGACTGGAAGAGAACAATAAACCAGATAATTCCCTTCTTCATCAGGAGAAACCGAAATACTCCCTACTTCTCCTCTGAGGGTTCCAAATTGCTGAAAAGGAAAATTATCCAGCTTGATCAATACCCGCTGTCCCATTGAGATTTTGCCTGTATTTTGCGAAGAGACAATCATTTTACCCAGAAGCTCTGTCCGTTCATTAGGTAGTATGGAAAAGACATGCTCTCCGGACTGGACAAATTGATGCTCTCCCCATACTCCCTGGAAGCTAACCTCTCCATCGATAGAGGAAACCAGCACATAATTATTCTCCCACTCCTTTACTGTCCGTTTCAAACCATGATAGGACTGGATAAGATTAATTAAGGCTCTGGACTCATCCTGTTCTTTGGACACTTGTGTACTTTTAAGCGTTTGCCCTGCATTAACCAAAGCTTCTTGAAGTTGGGAAATTGTAATAGCCATTGCATTGACCTGCTCCTGTATTTGAAGATACTCCATTTCCCTGCTCTCAAAGTCTTTGGCAGCAATTACCCCATCTTCATAGAGGATTTTGTTTCGTTTGAAATCCGTCTCTACCAAGTTAACCTTCCTCTCCAAAATTTCCTTTTGAGCCAATTGGATAGTGAGTCGTTCATGGATTTCCCGGATGGATTGCTTGTTCCCTTCGAGCTGAACCTGGGATGGCTGAAGCGTTTCAAGCAATCTGAATTCCATATAGCTTCGCTCAAACTCTACAAATGCTAGTTCTATTTCTCCTAAGACCACCTCCGATAGAGAATCTATAGGAAAGAAAAATCCATTGTCTTTCCCAAAGGGAATGTCATTCAGCATCTTTTTCAACAACAATACGCTTTGCACATCAGAAGTGCTTTTTATACTAGCCAATGGCTGACCGGCCTGTACTTTTTCGCCATTGCCTACCCAAAGCTTATCAATCTGTCCTGAAGTTCTCGCTATAATTTTTTCAGTTGATTCCACCGTGGTTACCATCACCCGGGACATAATAAAGTCCGGATATTTGATGAAAAAGGACAAAAAAACAACCCCACAAGTAATTACAAATACCAGTGTAATCCCCCACCGGATCAGCCAGGCAGGAGGAGTAGTGATAATCTCCTGAACCTCCTCGGATCTGAGCTGTAGATTGTCAATGCTTGGGGGACTTTCTGGCATACCTAGTTTTCTCTTATTTTTTCCAGTTCCAATTGATTTTTCACCAGATTATAATACACTCCTGCTTGTAAAACCAATTCTTCATGGGTTCCAGTTTCCTTAATTTCACCTTCATCCATCACGATGATCTGGTCTGCATTTTTTACCGTACTGAGACGGTGAGCGATAATGAAAACCGTCTTCCCTTTCAAAAACCTATTTAAATTTTCCATTACAATCCGTTCATTTTTTGCATCCAAAGCAGAGGTTGCTTCGTCAAAAAACAGGATCTCCGGATTTTTATACACCGCACGGGCAATAAACAAACGTTGCTTTTGCCCAGTACTGATCCCTACTCCCTCATTCCCAATTTTAGTATTGAATCTAAGGGGAAGGGATTGGATAAAGTCATAGATATTAGCAGTCTGGGAAGCCATGACCAGTCGATCAAGGTCAATTATTTCTTCTCCCACTGCTATGTTTGAGGCAATGGTATCATTGAATACATAGCCTTCCTGCATTACGACGCCACAATGGTCTCTCCAGCTCCGGGGTGAGATGGAATTAAAGCCATGTCTGCCATATCGGATTTCACCCTTAGTCGGTTCGTAAAATTTAAGGAGGAGTTTCATTAAAGTGGTTTTCCCGCATCCACTGGCCCCCACCACTGCTGTGATTTTTTGCGATGGAATACACAGGCTGATTTCTTGTAGAACATTTTCATCAGCTCCCAAATACCGGAAACTGAGCTTATCAACACTTAAATCCTCTCCGGGTATAATCTCATAGACTAGTTGCCTATCTTGGCTTTCCTCATCTTCCTTGTCGTGGATCTCGTTGAGTCGTTCCAGGCTGATCTTTGCATCCTGATAGGTGCGCACAAAGCTCACGATGCCCATAATCGGGCCATTCAACTGGCCGATGATATACTGGAGAGACAGCATCATGCCTAAAGTAAGCTGGCCCTCTATCACCAAAAGTGCAGAGGCAAAGGTCACAAAAATGTTTTTCAGCTCATTGATCACCGAAGATCCCACCCCTTGGGTCTGCTCCAAAACGAGTGTCTTGATGGAAACATTGAAAAGACTGGCTTGTACAAACTCCCACTTCCAGCGTTTTTGGGTTTCGGCATTGTGAAGCTTGATCTCCTGCATTCCATTGATCAGCTCGATCACCGTACTTTGCTCTTGACTGAGCTGGGCAAACCGCATGTAATCCAGCTCTTTTCTCCTTTTTAGGAAATAAAGTATCCAAAGGATATAGACTACACTTCCTCCCATAAATATTAAGAAGATCATAGGGCTATAATAAATCAATACCGCACCGAATACAAAAAGGTTAAAAAAAGAGAAGAAGGTGTTCAACGCCGAACCGGTAAGCAAGTTCTCTATCCTCCTATGGTCTCCGATCCGCTGCATGATATCCCCTGTCATCCGCGTATCAAAGAAGGAGATTGGTAGGTTCATCAGCTTGATAAAAAAATCGGATACCAGGGAAATATTGATTCGGGTACTGAGGTGGAGCAGAATCCAACTCCTAAAAACTTCAACACTAGTCCGTCCAAAAAACAACATCACCTGTGCTATCAATACCAGGTAGATAAATCCTATATCCTGGTTTTGAATCCCAACATCAACGATACTCTGGGTCAAAAATGGAAATATTAATTGAAGCAAACTACCTACCAGTAAACCAATAGCCAGTTGTATGATGAGACTTTTATATTTGAACAGATACTGGAAAAGGAAACCCAGTGAGCGTTTTTCCTTACCTTCCCACTTCAGTTTTTTGAATTGAGGGGTTGGTTCAAGTAGCAACGTAATTCCTTCCTTACTATCGTCTGAAGCATTGTTACCAATCCAGCGCGAGATAAACTCTTCTTTTGAAAGATGTATCAATCCATACGCCGGATCAGAAAGATAGACCTTTCCCCTATTTATCAGATAAACTACCACAAAGTGGTTCTTGTCCCAGTGTACTATCAAAGGTAGCTGAGCCTGTTCCAGTTTTTTAAAATCCAATTTCGCACCGATGGTCTTAAGCCCAATTGCTTCAGCCGCATCACTAAGTTTTAGCAGATTACTTCCAGACCGGGTAGTTTCAGAAAGACTCCTGATCTCTTGCAGGGATATAAGCTTGCCATAGTGCTTGGCAATAATCCTAAGGCAAGTTGGTCCACAATCTTTGGAATCAGGTTGTTTATAAAATGGAAAGGTTGTTTTCAAGAATTTATTGGGAATAATGGATTCACCTTAATTAGCCAAGATAATTTTATTTATATGAATTAACTCCTTGGCAACATTAAACTACAAAATTATTATACTTTAATTCATACAAGAAATACTTCAATACCATCTTGAAATGTATAAACAAAACTTTCAGATGAAAAAATGAAAATTTCATATAGTGGGAAGTATATAAAATGAATATTGATTTCTACTAATATTTAATAGTTCCAAAGTATCAAAAGAACGCACACAAATTCAAATTAATTAATTTGATATATATGAAAAAGAATAAAATCCTCTTCAATATCTGGATTCTCAATTCTGAATAAAACCTTATTTCCCGGAAGCACAGCAGTGAGCTTTCCAAATTTAGGCAAAGAAATATCACGAGAAATTTGATTTCCTTCATGAAAGAATATTAATTTATGATATTCTCCATCCATATAATGCTTGTAAGATTTTGACTCTTCAAGCTTTGCTCTAAAAATATGTTCAGGGATTTCAGTAAGATATTCAAGGACTACATAATCTTCTGTTTTCAACAACCTCAAATTAGTGGAATATATCCCCTTCCTATTTACAGACTCTAAATCACTACTGGTAATTTTAGCGTCATCCAAAAGATCAAATGAACCATGATTAACTTGAATAGTTGATTTAATTTTAAAATTATCAACATCAATAACTGAAATTTCATTATCGAAAGACGATGTAAATAATATGTTTTTATTAAAATTATCATATGAAAAAATTGGGTAATATGACTGACCCAGTGAGTTGTCCAATTTATTGAAAATTGATCTATCAGATACTTTAAGAATCTCAAAACTATTTTTTGTGGCTACATTATAAATTTCTAGCAAATTACTTTTTGAAAAATCATTAATTGAAATCGACCAACTAAATCCCGTTGGGTGAGTCACAAAATATGCATCACTATTTTTTTTAAAATATAAAATATTAGTCGGACTATAAATCGTAAACGGATTAGTTGATCCATACTTAACTCTATCTTTAAATTCAAGGTTTAAATCATAAGTCAATAATTCATTAGGAGTTTGGATTAAGATCTGACCAGAGTCTGAAAATCCCATCGAACTAATTTCTGAAGTGAATTGGCTAGGCCCCTCTCCTTTAAGATTTTTTTCGGACACAATATTTCCTTCACTATCAATTATAATTACAATTAATTCACTCGAATTTTTATATCCCAAATATTTCTTGGAATTTGAATCAAAATCAATAATTTTCACGGGATCTAATGAATTAACTTTAAGTTCTCCAATCTTCTTTAAAGTAATTTGAGAAATACATATATTAGTTGTTAAAAAGATCAACCCTATAAAAACAATAAGATTTAAATTAAATTTTAATAATAGTTTATTATTCATATTTCGTTTTATATTAAGATTAATTTTATCTAATAGAAATAGAGCTATTTAATTACATTAAAATATTTTTATTTTACAAGTAGATATTGGCTAATAAAATTCGTGCAATTCAAATGATATTGATTATCAAACTTTTACAAAATATACCGATAATCAAAATAGAATTTTCAGGTTTAAGAATAACTCACCAAACTTGTATATTATTTGAATTAAATGATAAATATTGAAGATATTCAAAAGAAAGTAAGGTGCTAAAAACTTAGCACCTTAATATTATTATGTATTACATGGACCTGCAACGCATCTTGATTTATCTAAATCCCCCTCTTCTGACCCACAATAAAATTTGGCAGTACCTCGAGAGCAATCGTTAACCGGTATTGAATGGGTCCATGTCCATTGATCACATTGCAAACAATATGGTGATTCATCTGATCCACAACCTGATCCACCATAAATACTACCCAATTGACTTCTGTCTAGTACTTCATCAGAAAGCAATCTTAATTTTCCTAAGCTTAACTTTTTCATAGTTTCATTTATTTAAATGTTAAAAACTGGATTTCATTTCCCAGACCAGTCAGAGCACCTGGGAATATGCCCATTCATCGCGATTGAATCTCTTAAAACTACCAATATTGAAATACTGGATTTTTTTTTAATCAAGTAAGTACTTTAAATCCTCCACACTATACTCCTTCGGCAGCTCATATCCATTAATAAACAAAGTGGGAGTGTAGGAAATCTGTTCATTGTTACACCAATCCTCCATAAGCTTTACCTTTTTGTCCTGAAGCTTAAGCTCTCCATTCATTGGATAGTTAGCCGCAAATCTCTCATATTCCTGTTTCTCAGCTCCGTACCAGTCGTCCAATGCATGACGGGTAAAGTTTGAATTCCCTTTACTTTCTATAGCCAGTAAATGGCGGATCGTTTTTTCTTTTTGCTCATCCCCGTTCCCTGATGTAAAAATGATCTGAAGATCTATATTCCCTCTATCAAAAAGGCTTTCCAATTTCGGATGAATATGAGCACATGGGCCGCAATAAGGATTGCATACTTTGATGATTTGGTGTTTAGCTGTCTTTCCATTTAGTAATATCCCTATTCCCAGAGGAACGTTTTTAATCTTTTTGGACCGTAAAAGGAACAATTCAAATAACTCCTTATTGCTTTTGAGCTTGGCAAGTTCTCTTTTGGACTTGTAGATTTCATCCTGCTGCCCAAGTATCGGCTTGATCATAATACCTCCCAAGATCATTCCTGTAAAAAGAAAAAGAAATAGAAAAACTAAACTAACATCAATCCCTCCAGACCAAAATGATCCCCCAAATACAATCATACTCTCCATTATTAATACTCCTAATATTATCAGACAGAATCTGCACCATTTCTTGATCACCATTGCCTGATAATATAATGAGTAAATCACTACAGGAATAGTTACTACACTTAGCCAGGCAAGGAGTGAAATGGCCGAGAAAGCAAAGCCTGTAAACAAAACAGCCCCAGCAAAATAATATGCAAAAGCAAGAAGACTTGGGTTGAGTCTTCCATCAAACCATTGGAAAGCTTTTGAATCCAGTACCGAATTGCAATCTGCACTTTTCCCTCCCGAGCAGAACTTTTGAAGGTTAGGATTTTCCTTGTCCTGCTGGTACCATAGTAGGACAGCCGAAATGGACAATCCTAATAGTTTAAGAACAAAATAGAATAGGTGTAATCCTGAAATCCCACTTTCAATTACCCTAAGTCCAAGCCAAAACAAAAGGCCAACTCCACAAATTATTGCTATACCTTGGATGATACTCTGATCCCGAATCTTTTGGTTGATTTCTGGTTCTGCCGCATCTTCCCCAGCCTCTACCAATAGACTAACCCCTGTCCAACTCTTTAAGAAATCCAGCCGGGATACGTCCCTTTGCTTTCCCTCTTCATCAAATAAGGAAACTAAATTTTCAGAAACAGCCGTGATCACATTAAAATAGCTGCCATTTGTGAGTGATACCTGCACTATTCCCGGCAGAGGAAAGTCATCCAACCGATCCGAGCCCAGCTTGACTGCCATAGATTCCACTCCATACTCATCTAAGGTGTCTGATATGCCAAGTAAGCTGGGATATTGGGGATGGGTGAAAATTTTTTCTTTAAGGTATTTGCCAGTATAAGGCACCTTAAGTGTTTCCAGTAATCTCTTGCAAATGACAAAACAGTTATCCATTGACTAGCAATAAAAATTTCAACTAAAATTTTGATGTTTAAAATGATTTAATAAATTTGAGAATTAAGTTTTTAAAAGACTATACCGTATTTACTAATTTTCAGTAACTTTTTACTAACCCAATTAACCTTTTAAGGCATGAAAATAGGCCATCAATTGAAAAAAGCCAGAGAATCTAAAAGACTAAGCCAACATGAGGTAGGCGAGCTTCTGGGCATTTCACAAAAAACACTTTCGAATATAGAAAGCAACAATAAAGACTGTCTGGGCATTTAAATTTGCACAAAAAAAAGTGATGACTTTATTCATTAAGGATATATGCAAAATGGTATTGACACTTCCTATAGACTTCTGATTTCCCATTGTTAATTGGGAAAAAGTAAAGTAAATGTGACTCTGATAAATGGTATGGATTCTTCTTCTGTAGAAAGCTTACATACTAAAGTAAATTTTGAGAAAAACCAATAACTTTTGACCTCAAAAATCAGAAGCAAGAGAATTGTTTTCTCTCAAAGATGTTGAAATGGAAAGATGACCAAATTATGAAGGTGAATAGTACAGATCTCAGTTGGAGAACTTTTAATTGAACATTTAAAGGATCTTAGCAGGATAGTATTTCTAGATTTATACCAAATAGGATTTATGTTTTCCACTAAAATACGGATAAACCCTAAAACATAAAGGGATGAAGCTTGGATTCATTTAAATGTGCAATAGCTCATATCACTTCTCCTGAATCATAAGAATTAATTAATCCAATTTAAAATCACTTCCAATTATTAACTTCTTCCTGCAATTCCTCCTTTGACATAGCAAGAGATCTGTTTAGTTCAATCATTTTTCGACTGTCTTGATTTGGACTATGGAAAGCACTATTCACTCCCCGTTCATGTGTAAGGTGATACAATACTCCTTCTATATGTTGATGTCTGTGACCCAATATCTTCCAACGGTTCACCCGATCTCCATCTTCCCGTCCCCATCCATAGAATTTTTCATTTTCCATTCCAGCAGCTATATAGGTTTCCCTATGAGCCAGGAAAGCTCCACCTACGGGATTTGGATTATACAATGCCTTCATCTTACCCTGATGCATTTCCAGAACGCCCATGTCCCGGGACTGGATAAAGAGCTCCCGCAGAACCTCAGAAGTGTCCAAAAATTTATCCTTAAAAGGTGTGATAAAATCAACTTCCCTTTTTCTCAATAGCTCGATGGACTTATTAAGCTGGTCAACGGGAATGAGGACATCCGTATCCCACACAATGATATATTCAGTATCAACAGACCTGACCAACTGATTGATGTATCTGGTCCGATGAAAGATCGTATCCATATCTTCGACGAATAAATAGTTTACCCTCTGAGGCAATAACTTATTCAGCAATCCGCTATTTCTTCCCGAAGCCTCTAATATGCTTACCTGAGTTTCAAAATTAGAGAGTATATAATCAATGGTAACCAATGTATTCTCCAAACGGTTGACCGTGTCAATCCGTAGAGGAACCAAAAATGTAAAATCCCTTAAGTTCATTCTATCCATAGTCTCAAACTTTTAAGCTATTAGATTTTTTTTCGAATTCCAGGCTCTCCAGTAAAGTCCAACCAATTCCTGACAATCCAGAAACCAGCCCAATGTTTTTCTTAAATGGGCTGTAAAAATCAGCTTCTCCCCAGCATACTGACTCATTGAATTTCTCGAAAATCAGCTTATCTGAAGGAAGAAAAGAATTATCTCCGGTAATCTCACCAATTTTTTTCCCTAATAGCCTCAAACCGCTAACCCCATTAATAACTTGTATATTAAGATTTTTAGACTCAGAGTTGAAGATTACTTCCATATCAATGGAGTTTTTCAAAAACTCAGCATGCTTCTTTAAAGCTGCATTATCGATCTCCTCTAACACTGATTCGATACCCAGCAACAGAAACAATCTATTGCTTTGAAGACACGGAAAAAGAGAAAGTAAGTTTGGAAGCAGGAAATCAAGAATCCGATCCACCTTATAGGAATTCACCTCTAATCTTTTCGCCTTTGCCAACACGATCAGTACAAGGGGCAGATCCCAAAAGATGTTGAATAGTTGCGGCTCTCTGTCTTGTAACTTTTCTTCCTCAATCAATTGTCCCAGTTGATTAAGGAGTCCAGCAGAAAGTTTTTGAAAAATATAGGTATTTGACTGATGGCCTGATTTCAATGAACTTTCCAATCGGTCAAAACAATATACAAGGTAGCCGATGATCCCATTCTGTAAATTTGCCGGTAGATTGGTTTTTTGATCTTCCAAATACTTATAAATCCTATCATCCAGCTCGCCCAAAGTATCATCAAGATCCGCTTCCACAAAATCTAAATTGACCAAATAACTGATACCCCATGCAATACCGGCCAGGCCATTTTCAAAATCTGTAGGAAGTTTGGCTTCACTTAACTTTTCAAAAATCTCTCCTAACAGACTGTCCGCTATCTTCAGAAACTCTTGGTCTTCGCTCTTCCTTGCCAAGTGATAGAAGTAAATACTCAAACCCAACTTTCCATTCAGCAGCCCCACCCCATGTTCCTCTTTGACATTTCCCAATAGATACCTGTTGATTTTCTGAAGTCTTTCCAATGCCTGTTCCATAGCTCTTATATTAAACGCTCCATAAATTAATTAATACTCGTTTATCGATTTTAGCTTGAAAAAAAGCCTTTCAGCCACACTCAAGTCTTCTGTAATGATCTCCGCTGTACCCAATAGTTCTTGCTTTAGCTGAATCTCCTTTCCATATGAAGTTTTTGTTCCATAAGGAAGAGTACTATAGACCAAATAATTCCCTTCCTCATCAGGAGAAACCGATATACTTCCTACTTCCCCTCTAAGGGTTCCGAATTGCTGAAAAGGAAAATTATCCAACTTGATCAATATCCGCTGTCCCATTATGATTTTACCCGTATTTTGCGAAGAGACAATCATTTTACCCAAGAGTTCTGACCTTTGATCAGGTAGTATAGAAAAGACATGCTCACCTGCTTGGACAAATTGATGCTCACCCCATACTCCCTGGAAGCTAACCTCACCATCGGTAGAGGAAACCAACACATAATTACGCTCCCATTCTCTTACAGCGCGTTTCAAACCATGAAAGGACTGGATCAGATTAATTAGTGCCCTGGATTCATCCTGCTCTTTGGTCACTTGTGTACTTTTAAGCGTTTGTCCCGCATTCACCAAAGCTTCTTGAAGTTGGGAAATCGAAATAATCATTCCATTGACCTGTTCCTGCACTTGGAGATATTCCATTTCCCGGCTCTCAAAGTCTTTGGCTGCAATTACGCCGCCTTCATAGAGTATCTTGTTTCGTTTAAAATCTGTCTCTACCAGACTAACCTTTCTTTCCAGGATCTCCTTTTGGGCCAATTGGCTATTCAGCCGTTCATGGATTTCCTGAATAGATTGTCGGTTCCCTTCCAACTGAACTAGGGATGGCTGAAGCGTTTCAAGCAACTTGAATTCCATGTAGGATCTTTCAAACTCCACAAATGCAAGTTCTATTTCTCCCAAGACCACATCTGAAAGAGAATCTATAGGAAAGAAAAACCCATTGTCTTTCCCAAAGGGAATCTCATCCAGCAACTTTTTCAGCATCAGTACACTGTTCAACTCAGAAGTACTTTTTATACTGGCCAATGGCTGACCTGCCTGCACTTTTTCGCCGTTGTTCACCCAAAGCCTATCTATCTGTCCGGAAGTTCTAGCTATCATCTTTTCCGTTGGTTCTACCGTGGTAACCATCACCCTGGACATAATAAAATCCGGATATTTGATAAAAAAGGACAAAAAAATCACCCCACAGGTAATAATAAATACCAGTGTGATCCCCCACCGGATCAGCCAGGCAGGAGGAGTTGTAATAATCTCCTGAACCTCCTCGGATCTGAGCTGTAGATTATCAATAGGGTGGGGATTTTCAGGCATGCCTAGTTTTTTTTAATTTTTTCCAACTCCAATTGATTTTTCACCAAATCGTAATACACTCCTTTCTGGAAAACCAACTGTTCATGGGTTCCGGTCTCCATAATCTTACCCTCATCCATTACAATGATCTGATCCGCATTTCTTACCGTACTGAGCCGGTGAGCGATGATGAATACCGTTTTCTCTTTCATAAAACGGTTCAGGTTTTCCATAACGATCCGTTCATTTTTGGCATCTAAGGCAGAGGTTGCTTCGTCAAAAAAGAGAATCTCCGGATTTTTATAAACTGCACGGGCGATAAATAAACGTTGCTTTTGCCCGGTACTGATTCCAACACCCTCATTTCCGATTTTAGTATTGAATCTTAGGGGAAGGGATTGTATAAAGTCATAAATATTGGCAGTCTGTGAAGCAATCACCAGTCGATCAAAATCAACCACTTCTTCCCCAACTGCAATATTTGCAGCGATGGTATCATTGAACACATATCCATCCTGCATTACAACTCCGCAATGGTCTCTCCAACTACGGGGTGATATGAATTTAAAGTCATGTCTTCCATAATGTATTTCTCCTTTTTCTGGCTCGTAAAATTTTAGCAGGAGTTTCATTAGGGTGGTTTTCCCGCATCCACTAGCTCCTACTATTGCAGTAATTTTTTTCGAAGGAACAGTCAGATTAAGTTTTTTAAGAACATTTTCCTCAGCTCCCATATATCGGAAGCTGAGATTGTTCACCTTTATATTCTCTCCGGGTGCAATATTATAGACCAGCTGCCCGTCTCTCCTTTCCTCGTCTTCCTTATCATGGATCTCGTTTAGCCTCTCCAAACTGATCTTGGCATCCTGATAGGTACGGGCAAAAGTGACTATCCCCATAATTGGACCATTCAGTTGTCCGATGATATACTGGAGAGAAAGCATCATCCCCAGTGTAAGCTGCCCTTCTATCACCAGGATCGCTGAGGCAAAGGTGACAAATATGTTTTTCAGCTCATTGATTACCGAAGATCCTACTCCCTGGGTCTGTTCCAGTGCGAGTGTTTTAATTGATACTTGGAAAAGACTGGCCTGTACAAACTCCCATTTCCAACGTTTTTGGGTTTCAGCATTGTGTAACTTGATCTCCTGCATGCCATTGATCAGCTCTATGACTGTACTTTGCTCCTGGCTGAGCTGCGCAAACCGCATGTAATCAAGCTCTTTTCTTCGCTTTAGAAAGTAGAGAATCCATAGGATATAAACCACACTTCCTCCCATAAATATGAGGAAGATCATGGGGCTATAATAAATCAATACTGCACCGAAAACAAAAAGGTTAAAAAAAGAAAAAAAAGTGTTCAATGCCGTACCGGTTAACAGGTTTTCTATCCTTCTATGATCTCCGATCCGCTGCATGATATCACCTGTCATCCGGGTATCGAAAAATGAAATAGGCAAGTTCATCAGCTTGATAAAAAAATCTGAAACAAGTGAAATATTTACACGGGTACTGAGGTGGAGCAAAATCCAACTTCGGAACACCTCTACACTCGTTCGTCCAAAAAACAACATTACCTGAGCAATCAAGATTAGATAAATAAACCCAATATCCTGGTTTTGAATCCCGATATCAACGATACTTTGGGTTAGGAAAGGAAAAATCAGCTGGAGTAAACTGCCCACCAGCAAACCAATGCCAAGCTGGGTGATCAGACTTTTATACTTGAAAAGGTATTGAAAGAGAAACCCAAGCGACCTCTTATCCGAATGTTTCCACTTTAATTTTTTAAACTTAGGAGTTGGCTCAAGAAGCAAGGTAATTCCTTCCTTACTTTCTTCATTAGCATTATTCCCAATCCATACCCTGGATCTGAAAGATAGACCTTACCAGTTTTGATCTTATAAACTACCACAAAGTGATTCTTGTCCCAGTGCACAATCAGGGGCATTTGAGTCTGCTCCAATCTCTTAAAATCCAACTTAGCCCCAATGGTTTTAAACCCAATGGCCTCTGCCGCATCGCTCAGCTTGAGCAAATTGCTGCCTGACCGCGTAGTCTCTGAAAGGTTGCGGATTTCCTTCAGAGAGATCAGCCTGCCATAGTGCTTCGAAATGATCCGTAGACAGGTAGGCCCACAGTCTTTAGAGTCGGGTTGCTTATAGAAGGGGAAATTGTGTTGCAAAAATTATTTTTTAATTTTTAAGAAACCTAATTTGTCTTACTAGTAACATTATTTAAACTTATTCTGACAAATCCCATTTCATCGTCCAAATTAAGGAGTAACCAAAGCTTCCCATCTTTAGTGAAATAATCATTATCAAAGTCTGAAAATTCTTCTATTTCAAGCTCAGAAAGGAGCTTAAATTCAGAGTCGAAAACAGTTAGAAAAACCTTAATTTCTTGAGTTTCAATATGAGTAGCATTCGATAATTCTTTATTTTCCTCCGAAAAAATTGTTTTCGTCGACAAACGAAAATACTGCTTACTTTCAATATCCCACACTGGACGATAATACCTAACTTGTTCTTTGAAATGTTTAATTTCTTTCTTTATTTGTTCCATTGAACCGACACTAATATTTGGGGGATTTACACTTTTGGGAGTCAGTGTAGGCTTATAATCTACAAATTTCAAGGCTTTAGCTTTATAATCATAATATATGATCTCATTTGAAAATTCATAACTTATAATAATCTTATTATTTTGATGAGTAAGTTCTACACTAGGATCAATAATAGTACCGGACTGATCACTCCTAATGCTTAAATCGCCATATGATTTTTTTGAATTGAGGTCTAATCTGTCTACTTTATTTTCTTTTATAGACAAAACATCAAGATTAACTTCAACATTTTTATAATCGTATGAAAGACCAAAAACAAGTAAATCTTCTGATTCTACAATAACTTGTATCCTAGGATAATCTCCATATTTTTCCCCAATAGAATCTATTGAATTTCTCCAATCTACTTTTTTAATTAAGATTCCATTATCATCAAAAATTGCTGATTTCTCATATGATTTGATAAAGATACGATCATCTTTCAATACATTGAATCCAGTGAAAATTTCGCCAGTTCCATTTGGGCCTTCTTTTTCAAATGCTATCCTTTTTATAAATTCTAACTTTTCAAGATCTATTTGATCCAATGAATGGTTAAAAGAATTATAAGAAAAAATTGATTTTTTTTCAAAATCTAAATCAGAAAATGAAGCAAATCCCCACAGATCCAAAATTTCATTCTTAGAATTGATTCTCACAGTATCTAACGAATAAGACACTGATGGATTTTCGACTTCAATTTCTCTTGCCGTACACGCAGATAATAGTAAAATTAAAATAATAAAATATTTCATTAGGGTTTCTTATGAAGGAATTAAATGAAGCCACAATTACTGTGGCTTCATGAATTTTTATCCAATAGGATTAGGCTTACAATATCCATTTGTGATACTATCACAAGATGTTCCTCCGCAGCATACTGCAGTTGGGTAATCTGAACCACATTTCATATCAATACAATCTGGTACAGATCCAGAACCTCCATAAATGTTGACCATTTGACTTCTTTGAAGCACTTCCACTGAAGCAAGCTTCAATTTTCCTAAACTTAACTTTTTCATTTTTGTATTTGTTTTTTTGTGTTTCTTCGGACATTAAAGTCAGCCAAAGGATCTGACTATTCATCGCGATTGAATTTTTTTTATAGAAGAGATTTGAATAATGTTTAGTCTAATAAATATTTCAAATCTTCCACCTTATACTCCTTCGGTAATTCATAGCCGTCTATAAATAGTGTTGGGGTATAGGCAATATTTTCTCTTTCACACCAATCTTCCATCAGTTTTACCTTTTCTTCCTGAAGATTCAATTCTCCGTTTATCGGGTATTGAGTAGCAAATTGTACATAGTCCTTTTTCTTGGCCCCATGCCAAAAATCCAAAGCTTCGCGGATATATCCAGAATTACCTTTCCCGTCCACAGCTAAGAGATGTCTTATCGTTTTTTCTTTTTGTTCATCGCCTCTCCCCGGGGTGAAAAGAATCTGAAGGTCAATATTTCCTCTGTCAAACAGACTTTCCAAGATAGGATGTACCTCCGAGCAAGGCCCACAATAAGGGTTACAGACTTTGATGACTTGGTATTTCAATTTTTCCCCTTTTAGCAAAATCCCTAGGCCTTCTGGCTTATTCTGGATTTTCCTGGATCTGGATAGTACCGCTTCAAACAGCTCCTTATTGCTTTTAAGTTTGGCCAGCTCTCTTTTGGCTTTAAAGATTTCATCTTTAAAGCCAAGCAACGGTTTGATCAGAATTCCTCCCAAAATCACTCCAGTGAACAGAAACACAAATAAACTTACCGCAGAAATAGATATGCCACCTCCCCAAAATTCTCCTCCCAATATAGTCAAGGCTTCCAATATCAATACCCCTTGAATCAACAAACAGAACCTGCACCACTTCTTAATAACCATAGACTGATAATAAAAGGAGTATAGAACCACCGGAATGGTCGCCAAACTTATCCAGGCAAGGAATGTCATGGAGGATAAATCTGAGCTTACCAGCAGTCCTATTCCTGCAAAGAAGTAAGCGAATGCCATCAGACTGGGATTGATCCGCCCATCCACTAGCTGAAAAGTCTTTGAATCCAGAACAGAATTGCAATCCACACTTTTCCCTCCCGAGCAGAATTTCTGAAGGGCAGGGTTTTCTTTGTCGTGTTGATACCAGAGCAAGATGCTTGATATTGACAGTCCCAGTAACTTGAGCATAAAATAGGATAGAAACAATCCTGAAGCTTCATGCTCAACTAGGCCAAGCCCCAGCCAACCCAAAAAACTGACCACCCCAATCATTGCCACACCTTTAATGATCTGTTGATCCCGGATCTTTTGATTGATTTCCGGTTCGGCTGCATCTTCCCTTGCTTCTACCAGTAAACTCACACCTGTCCAACTCTTCAAAAAATCCAACCGGGATACGCCCTTTTGCTTTCCTTTTTCATCAAATAGGGAAACTGAATTTTCAGAAACAGCAGTGATCGCACTAAAGAAACTGCCATTAACCATCGATATCTGCACTATACCTGGCAGAGGGAAGTCATCCAATCGATCTGGACCAAGCTTGACTGCTATAGATTCCACCCCATATTCCTCTAGGGTATCCGATATAGACAGTAAGCTCGGATACTGGGGATGGGTGAGGATTTTTTCTTTCAGGAATTTGCCAGTATAAGGCACCTTAAGCGTTTCCAGTAATCTCTTGCAAATGACCAAACAGTTATCCATTGACTAGCAATAAAAATTTCAACTAAAATTTTGATGTTTAAAATGATTCAATAAATTTGAGAATTAAGTTTTTAAAAGACTATACCGTATTTACTAATTTTCAGTAACTTTTTACTAACCCAATTAACCTTTTAAGGCATGAAAATAGGCCATCAATTGAAAAAAGCCAGAGAATCTAAAAGACTAAGCCAACATGAGGTAGGCGAGCTTCTGGGCATTTCACAAAAAACACTTTCTAACATAGAAAGTAACAAATCCCAGCCAACTGTTGCACATCTTGCTTTGATGGGAGAAATTTATGAGATGGATATACTGAAATTATTATCCGAAAACGGAATCCATCTATCCCCCCCCCCCCCGCAATTTCTCTGAACCTGAGGAAGAATTACGTGAATTGAAGAATGCGCTGGAGAGAATTATGGGGAAATAGATTCTGAGGATCTTGAAAAGTAGTATACAGCTCAGGAATTTATTTATATAATTCCAAATTTAATCACTTACAGGTAATTGAAAAGCCTCCCCAAAAGCTCCAAATCATCCTCAAAATGGTTCGACTTCTGTATCGCCAGCTCCACCAGGCGAGACATAAAATAAGCCCAGAACACCAATCTTAATTAGATGACAAAAATAAAACCGAATAAGAAGGGTGGAAAAATATATAACTAAATATAACAGTTTAGAGAAGTCCAATAAATCAAATTGATCCCGTCTTTTTTTGACATTATTTCTCACAAATCGTAAATAAAATCATTAACTTACTAAAAATTAATCAATTAGATCACTTAAAAATAATTATGCCTTATTCGGTGACCTAAAGAAAAATAGAAAACATAAACAACTATATATCAGTAACTTACAAGCTTAGGTTCGAATCCTGCCACCCCGACATTAAAGCCTTTGAATAATTTCAAAGGCTTTTTTTGTGCCCTATAAGTTCAGAATTAATACATTAAATAGAGGTTGTAGATTCTCCTGGTAGCCATCGGGACATTTAGGCCGTTTCAGTCACCCCCGCCTGCAGTTCGGGCAAGGGGCTTCTGGCTGAATGAGCAGAGGGATTGTGGTTACTGGCAACATTTCAGATAATCAGATTTACTTTTACAGTTTCATGTGGATTGTACATCTCCAGGCAATTTTCCACCTTCTTACTTTCCGCCTTTGTACTTTCTACAACCTTCTCAATATCTTATTTCCCACATCCAAGCTCCCCTGCTTTCGATGGAAGATTGGATAAACTCTCGGACTATGTCCTGATATTTAGTGCCCGACACTTCTCTCCCTTTTAGTTTTTTTGGCAGGGTGATGATTTCTTCCGGTTCTCCAAAAGTGATTTTCTCGGCTTCCACGATTAGCATCCCGTCGTTGATATCATAAGCCAAAATCAAACCTGGAAGCCCGAATTGTTCCTCTGGACCCATAGGAACGGGAATATCTGAGGCAAACCAAGCAGTGATCTTTTGGCCTTTAATACTGTCTTCGGACACAGCTTTCATACACATGTGTCCCAGAATATCCCGTATTTCGTTCATTACCCTCCATTTTGGAGTATTTAGGCTGTCGCGAACGATATAAGTTTTGCCCATTTGATCCATGTATTTCAGATAGGTCTGGTCTTCAAAATTATTTTCAATGAAATAGTCTTCCACTTGCCAAGAGTAGCTACGCACTTCATAGGGTTCACCGAAAGTGTAGAGACTTTTTTCTGGCCAAAACTGAAGTTTCATTCGGGTGCTGTAGCCTTCAGGATTACTCCAAGTGAGTAGAATTCTGTCCTTTTCCTGTTGGGTAATGTGGGGCAGGTTGGAATAGATTTTATCATAGAAAATGCGGTATCGGTATTCTACCTCGCCCACTACATTTTGGGCTTTTAGTCCTGTGGAAATTAATATTAGGATAAGGGTCTTTAGGTATTTTAATTTCATTGTTTTGATGATTTAAGAATTGGCTGAATCAGAATATGCGGAATGGATTTGCAAAATATACCAACAGTGAAACCTGTCTTTTTAACTACATACACCTTGGTGAATAGGGAGGAATCAACGGCTTTTTTTATTGGTAAACTAGGTGGTTTGTATTTCTTGAAATGTATGTTTTAATTCTATCACGACGACTATTGATCATGCCGAAACGGTTAATGGGGGAAGCAGCCTATATCCCATGTAATAGACTTGCCTCTCGGTGACTTTGCGACTATAGAACTTCCCCCTTTACAACGTACTATGCTATCTATATTTTTTCACTTCTACTCCCCGCATATTGTAGGTCACTCCGAGTAGGAAATATCTTGATAGCGTTTCAATCCTTCCAGTGGAAACATAGTTTTGGCCCGCAAACTGGCTGATGGTTTGATTTTGCTTGAAGATGTCGTAAGCGGAAAGCCTGACTTCCCATTTTTTAGCCTCGCCGAGTAGTTTATAGACGAATGCATTGAGGATAGGTACTTTCTGATCAAATCCAAAACTTTCGTTTTCATATCGATTATAGTTGAATTTCACATCTAGGTAAAAATCTTTTGGGAATTTGATGTTCATATTACTATATGCACTCCAATTTATTATGTCCTGGTTTTGGGCGGGGTTTTGTTCGTATTTGGTTTTGCTAAGTCGGAAGGATGACCCGGTATATAGGCTGAACCATTCTAATGGGGTCAGATTTAAATTCACCCCAAAGTTATTGCTATAAGTTTTGGTCTCTGTCTCGATTGAGTTGATTAGGGAGAGACTTTTAGAATAGGACGGATTTGCTGAAAAATACGCGGTAGCCTTGGTTTTTACGATAGGAAATCCAAAACCTAGGTATGGGTAATAACGCTGTCCCCCGGAAACATTTCCTGCCTTATACGTAGTGACAAAGGTTTCTGGGTCTATGGTTTGGTTTTGAACGACTTGATTCTGATAGAATGTTGAATTGAATGAAAACCGCAAATTTATAAACGTGGCAGGATCATACATATCGTATCCTGTATTGAAAGAATGGGATACTTCGGGCTGTAGATCAGGATTTCCTTCCCGTATATACAATGGATTTGATATGTCCTTGAATGGCTGTAGGTCTGCGATATTTGGCGGAGTGACGCCCATAGCATAGCTTGCGTTGATACGCTTGTTGCCTTTCATTGTTTTGTAGTAAGACACATTAGGAGTGAAATTGAGGTAGTTCTTATCCACTCGGCCTAATATCTCACTAGCTTCTACCACTGAAAACTGCCCGTTCAATCGGTAGTTGGAGGCGGCTAAACCCACGCTTAAATTAGAGCCTTTGTTAGCATATCGGATGCTGGAACCGAACCTGTTGTAGGTGATTGTGTTATCAAAAAACCTACTAAGATCTGGATTTAGCTCTTGGGTATCACTTGCCTCCACATCGAATACTTTTCGGTTTGTTTCGCTTTTTGATTGGCTGAAATTGTAGAAAGTCTCCCAGAAAAATATTTTTTTGATGGGTTCGACAAAGAGTAGGCTTGACTTGATCTGGTTAGAGCCATTCAGTGCCTGGTTCAATTGATCCAAGTTTCGGAAATAGGTATTTGGGTCTGTTGAGTTCATGAGATCTACAACGGATTTTTGTATACCATTTTGGTCTGCCTTACTATAAGTATCACTGAGACTGGCAGCAAAGTTTCGTCCGTTTTTTTTGAATTTATGCCTATATATTGCAGTGCCCTGAAAGGCCCCTGACCATTTATCCGATTGGTTGTTCCTATCCATTTGGCTTTGCTCTGTGCTACTGCGAATCAGCTCCTGATGGCTGGCCAAGGCTGTAGTAAGTGAACTTATCCTTCCTTTTGCGTTAATGGTGATGGTGTTGGCGCTGTCTAATTCGTTTTGAAAACGAAGGTTTACCCGATGGTGACCTGCCATGTTATTTTGTAAGCTTTGGTCAGTGGAAGTGAAGGATGTATTGTCCTGCAGGAAGTTTGTTCTGCTATTGAAGCTCTCTATCGTTTGATCACTGCGGCTATAGAAGTAATTGCTACTGAAATCCTTCTTGTCCTTCAGGTAATTATAATTTATGCCGATGGCTTGGTTGTTGGAATAGCCAGAGTTGAGATTGTTGAAGGGGATTTCGAAAGATTCATCATTGGACCCTCCTGAAAAGGAAATATAATTCATCCCACCACTTCCATTAAAACCAAAGTCGCCGGTGTCACCAAATTGAAATGCACTGCTCCCTTTAAACTCCTGTAGGTCATCCCAGCTCAGACCGGATTGGTTGATATTATTGCCATAGCCGATGATCGAAAATTGATTGACTTTGTCAAATTTATTGAAAGAAGCATTTGAGGACCATCTTCCGTCTGTACCCCCTGCAGCTGAAAGCTTGCCAAAACCTCCCTTTTTAGCTTCCTCCTTCAGTTCAACATTTAAGGTTTTTTCCTTCACTCCATCTTCCACACCTGTGAGCTTGGACTGTTCTGACTTGTCATCGTATAGCTGAAGCTTGCTTATTGACTCTGCATTCAAGTTTTGCGTGGCCATTTTGGTGTTTCCTCCAAAAAAACGCCTTCCATCCACAGTTACTTTCTGTACTTGTTGCCCTTGTGCAACTATATTTCCATCCTTGTCGATTTCTATTCCGGGCAGCTTGCGGAGCAATTCTTCCAGGGTCGCTCCAGGGGGTACTTTAAATTTGCTTGCATCGTACTCAAGCGTGTCTCCACGCATCATCAACGGTGCTTTGGCGGCTTTCACCACCACCTCATAGAGTTCCTGTAAGATGGGCATCAACTGAATCTCATCGACTTCCAAGTCACCTGTTTCGGGAAGAACCAGTTCTTTCTGGATGGGGAGGTACCCCATATAGGTAGCTTTGATGAGCAGCGGTTGCTTTTCTACGTTTTTGAATTGATACTCTCCGTCTTTATTAGTCAGCGTGTATGCCACCAAGGCCGAGTCTTTTGGGCTAAGAAGTAGCACTGAGGTGTAGTCGAGCGGTATATTCGTGGTGTCTTTCACCACTCCCCGAATAGTAAGTTTGGATTGGGCATGCGAAGCAAAAGTGATGGCAGCCAAAAGAAGGTATGAAATGAGGAATTTCATTTTTTTTCAGTTTATATTTTTAACAATAATTTCCTTAACTAAAAATTACCCCACTAATCACTACCAATTCATCTTAACAGATTGAATTGGTAGGGTGAGATGGCAGGCTCAGGATTATTTGCATAGATTTTCAATCCAGCTAAAAAAGTTGAAGATGAGCGACTTTTACTTGTTGCAACCCTTATTCGACCTTTTTAAATAGTACTCTTAAGCCTCAAATTCTAATAGTATATGCCCCTTCACTTCTCTCCACTTCGAATAGTTATCTTTTAAACAAATCAAAAATTCCTTCTATCAAGTAGTGCCATTCAACAAAAAATTGGCAAATACTTAATTACTAGTACTAGTGACTATTTTACTAGTACGATTATAGTAATGATTTGAATAAAAGCAGCAAACTAATTTGTTAAATAATGTTATTAGGGTGGGGAGCTATGGAAATAATTCTAAGGTGAAAAGTGAGAAATACATCCTGTTAATAGGTGAATTTTTTAAAAATCGATTTCACCCAAGTGGAAAAGAGAAATATCGGTATTTTTTCTTCCTTGCCAATCAGCCATCATTACCTGCTAGTTACCGGTAAGTACATGGTATGAAATCATAGGAGATCACACGCTGGCAAATGCTATTTTAGACAGAATTGTGCAAGACGCACATCGCATCGAACTACAGGGAGAATCCCAAAGAAGAAAACGTAAAATCAATCCCGAAAATCAATAACTTTAACACGATGGTAAGTCTACTATTCCAAAAATATAACTTCTCAAGCGCCTGAGTTTGCATCACTGTCCGATGTCAACTTCGTCATTTTTTGTATCCAAATCCTTCTCAAAAGAATTCGACTTTTAGGATAGCCTATTTCACAAGCCAGTAGAGTAATTTGAACATCGAGGTTGTTTCTTTTAACTCAAAAACTTGGCTAACGAGAAGCCTTTCACTTTATGTTTGACTCTTCGTTTTAACTTCGGGGAACTTAGTGGGTTGTATATCCTCTTTAGCCCAGGATTATTCTCTACTTAATTTCTTCAATCGAGTCAGGTAAGCCTGTTCATAATTATTTTTCAATTTATCCGACAAATAAGATTGGCCGATTAAACGCAACACTTCATCTTTTCCGGAAGACAACTGGGAAAAAACACCGTCACTAATTTTAGGGTTTACCTTGGACAAATCAGCCAAGAGATAAAACTGTTCATGCACCTTTCCTTTTGCCAAAGCTAGAGGTAGCAGTCCCTCATCTAGCGCAAAGTCTTTATCTCCAATATGAATGCGACTGTTCAGTAGGTCATAGGCCGGACTCATTTTAAAATCACCTAATTCAGTTTGTATCAATGAGAAGTTTTTAAAATGTGCATCTCCATTGGAAAACAGGTAATTGAACAATATGAGTTTAAGTAGCTTAGGAGCTTCCACATCATAGGCGGGTACATATTTCTTCAACAATTCGAATAATTCAGAGTAACTCCCCAGGTATTTATAATCTTCACCATGAGTCTGAGGTGTTCTTTGAGCTAATGAGGCAAAATCTTCCTGTGCCCTTTTAGTCCCGTCATCTTTTACATCAAATCGCTTGGTGATATAAGCTGGTTCTCCATTATTAAAAAATATGAGTGCATTTTCAGCAGTTTCTAAATTAAAAACCTGCCTTGCTATTTGCATGGTTAAATGTTCGTTAGCAGGCATATACTCAGGGTTTTTACCGGCATTTGGTTTCGGTTTTAGGATGTATTGCCCCTGTTCACCTTCATTGGTTAATCGCAATTTGTTTTTGTCTAACAGTACCGAAAACTTCTCCTGGACTCCCGAGATAGACATTCTTTTCCGATTTTCATCAAACAGTTCATCTGTGACCTCGCTTGAGGATGGTGATTCATAGGGAAGTATATGACTTACCTTTTTCCCATAAAAAATACGTTTTAAGGCAGTTGAGGAGTAAGTATGATTTCCTTCTTTTAATGTTCCAGGGCAAAAATGGATTTCAGGCATGCTCATACATTGTCTAGTTTAATCACTCTAACCGCACCTATCGTATCATGGGTCGCTGTATTAAGTAAAATACCAAAATGATCTGCTTTATCTATTCGCAAAGCATGACACACAAGTTGCTTATTGGCCCCTTCCGGAAGCATATTATAGAAAAATGGAAACAAAAATTCCGATTGGTATTCTTGTTGATTTTTAGGAAATGTAAGACTTACAGGAGGTTTGTTTGTGTCATTAATCCATGCATCATGGTACCTAAACACAAATGAACCATCTTCTAATTGAGTGAGCAATCCAGCCTCTTCGTCTTTATAAATAACCTTTGCTTGTCTCATTTATTAACGCTGAGCGTTTTTACTTTAAACGTAAGTTCCAAACCTAGCGCATCAGCTAATTTACTTAGGGTTTGCAATGTGGGATTACCTCTTCCACTTTCAAACTGTTTTAGGGTCCTTAGGCTTACTCCAGCTAGTTCTGCAAGCATTTCTTGGGTAACCTGCAACATCTCTCTACGAACTTTTAAGTATTTTATCATTTCTGGAAAGTGCATCATAATACTTTATTTAAACCAAAAATAGGAATTACTTTAAAAAAAGCCACAAAAGAGCAGTAAAATGCACTTTAATAAAAATATTAACTATAAAGAAACCTTTTCATGCAAAATAGTGCGCTATAGCACACTATTTTTACAAAAATTCGATAGCATAACCTATTCATTACTCTTAATAGACGTAGAGAATAAAAAGAATTGGTAATCTAGATGATAGAGTGAGCATAAACTTATTTACAAGATCTAAAAACAGCACCAATTTTTGCTTACAGCGATATCGCACAGCAAGGAAATTTTGAATGTATTGAACTCTAAAAATCGACTCGATCATAAAAAAAGGGAGGCTCTTATCGCCTCCCCATTTGCTTAAATAGATTCTACAAAATCTAAAAAGACTTTTTTATGAAGTTCAAGATCCATGTTAGCAGAAAGTGCTACCCTAGCTATGTAATCCTTGTCCCCTTCCTTAGTTGTTCCTTGAGTAGAAGTGGCAGGTATAGTCCAATAACAGCCTTTCAACTGCCCATAACTCACACAATACTTACTCTCATTAGGGATTTGGGTAATCATTAAGTTGATCAACTTATGATTCAATGCTCTTTTATAGGATTCCTTTTCTTCATCTGAATCCCCCTTAGTTGGAAGATCCAATGAAAACACAGAAGGAGTAAATCCTTGTTTTGCCAATTCTTCTGAAACAAAATTGATTTTCGCGTCTGGCAAAACTTCGTGGATGAAGTTCACAAATTCACGGGTATTTTGGTAAGCATCAATAATTCTCTGGTTCATTGATGGCAATTGTTTAGCTAATATTTCATACTGCAGAGCTGTAGCCTCATTGTCACAAAGGTTTAGATGTAGTTCTATTTTCTCCATCAACTCCTTTGTTTTGGTATTACCTACGCAGTACCCAGCGGTACATAGCCCGCCACTTGGGAATTTCGAGCCGCTGGCAAATGAAATGGTTCTAACAGTGGAGAGTATTTGTCCTTCTCCCAAAAAGAGGACATTCGGACAAAAGGTTTGATCCAAAATAAATACTGGATCTGTCGCAACTTCACCACTATTGGTTTTACGCACTTTACTCAAAACTGCCTTCAATTGTATAAGATCAGGCACTTCCACTCTAGGATTGGTTGGGATTTCAGCGATGATGTATGGGATAGCATCCTCTCCGGCAATTTTATCGAGTATGATATCAATACTTCGATTCATGTCGTTCCCTCCATCCACAGGTAAGTCCACCACTTCTACATTATCCAAGCAAGCAGCTACCCGTCTTGCTTGATCATTTGTACCACCATAACAATTCGGAGGAACCACAAATTTGATAGCCTTCCCTTTATGATTTTCTTGTGCATCATGCACAAGCCCCATCATAATCGCATATTGAATGGATAGTCCGCTAGAGCCAACAAGTGCCTTTGTATTTGAACCTGTAATTGTCGCTATTGACTCTAAGACCAAAGTTTTATTAGCCTTCACATCTCCATTGCTTTCAGGACTTTTCTGAGGGGATTCAGAAGACTGCCCTACTAGAGACTTTAAAGCTTCAAGGCAATTAGCCGGTGTCATGGCGATAGTCTCTCTTCTCCTTACATGCTGGATTTCTGAGATATAACTTTCATTCTCTTCACCATTTACGAGTAAAACACTTCCAAGGGAAGGGGGAAGATTGATATAAAAGTCTATGTTTTGAGTGAGGTCAAAATGACCAATTTCCTTGCTCTCTGATATAAAAATAGAACTTCCGTCAAACTCGGATACGGTTGAAGCTTTTTCAACATGATTTAATTCGAACTTATACCCATAAACATTCCTGAGTACTTCTGCATCAAAACAAGCTGGTAAGTCACCGGAATAATTGATTTGAGTATTCTTATTGGCAAACAAGTTCTTTCTTAGAACGGCCAAAACAGGAGCTGTCCTGGAAGAAAAACTGATTATATTTTCTGCTTTTACTTGGTTTAAGTTCGCTATTACCCATTCTAGCACACAGGATAAAGGATGCCCTAGTCGGATATAATCATAAGCAGTTGGCAATTCACTAAGTGATGTTCTGAGTGGAATTACTTCAGAAGCTTCGCTGTCATTGAATAAGATGTCAAACTCCTCTAAAAATTGTGTTTTGGCCAATGACTCATCATAAATATCCAGTCTATGTGTGGTTAGATTCAGCCAGGCAGATGGCATATTTTCCAAAACCTCTGTAACGAAGTTTAGCATTTTGTTATCCTTGGTAATCTTCATCGATAATAGACTGATTATTTATTAATTTATTTACTTCAATAATGCCAGAATGAATTGTAATACACTCTTGCACTCATGTTTTCGAAACTCCCATTAGATTTGGCCCTCCATGTGCGTATTGATTACTGGTTATAAGCGCTCTGCTGAGGCCAAATTAAGACTTTCGCAGGTCTCGTCAAGTGGGCTTTGAATGTTTGTTGGAAATTGGCAGGTTGATTTATCCCAGAAACTATTCGCCTATAAGGTAAACTTTAGGACAGGCAAAACTAACAACCGCTAACTACTTTAGGTTCGAAGTAAATCTACGGATCGGCTAATCCCTATAAAATTAAAGCAGTGATCATACTATGAATTCTCCTGATTCTACAGGATTACATCAAGTACGGTCACTGCCTTTTACTCTTAAGATTTTTGGAGCTATTGTTTAACCCCAATTTCTATTACTCTCTATTCTAAACCTGATCTGGCACTTCAAATCCTGGTCTATAGTCGCGGGTTAACATTTTATCTGCTTCAGGATCATTGACAAAAGTCTCGGATTTTGGATCAAAATCTAAAACTCGTCCCAGTCTATATGAAATATTTCCCAAGTGAGCCAAACCTGAAGCGAGGTGTGCTGTTTCCACAGGTCCGTTCAAGATTGACTTGTCATGCTTTCGAACTGCATCTATGAAGTTGGCAAAGTGTCCATCTGTACCGCCTGCTCCTCTGTCCATACCCGACGAAGCTGCTGCTCCATCATCTCCTGATATACCTGGAGTTCCCTTTTCACCAAGGAAAGTCTGGAATTTATCATATCCATCGACAACAAGATATCCCTTGTCGCCATAGAAGATATTTCCTACCGAAGCACCGCCTTCTGAATTGGTGTACCATGGGCGAACTTCAAATTGTATAATCTTATTTTCTTCTGGATAATTATAGATAGAAGTAAGCACCTCAGGCACTTCCTTGCTGTCATCCCAAAGGAACTTACCGCCCATAGAAGTGATTTTTGTCGGGAAACCTACATCCAGTCCCCACATACAAAGATCCGTTTCATGGATTCCTTGGTTGCCAACATCTCCATTGCCATAGTCCCAGTTCCAATGCCAGTTATAATGCACTAGGTTACGTGTAAAGGGTCTTTTAGGTGCAGGGCCAGTCCATAAGTCATAGTCCAATCCTTCAGGAACTGGAGAAACACCTTTGTCGCCAATGTCTCCACGCATTCTAAACACAAGACCACGTGCCATATAAACTCTACCAATGTAGCCTTCCCGCATCAATTTTATCGCTTGCTGAACTGCCGGAGAGCTTCTCAATTGAACTCCATGCTGCACGATACGGTCGTACTTATTTGCCGCTTCTATCATCTTGCGGCCTTCAGAGATATTATGAGATCCCGGTTTCTCTACATAGACATCTTTGCCTGCCTGGCAAGCCCAAATGGTAGCCAAAGCATGCCAGTGATTTGGGGTAGCAAGACTTACAACATCTATATCCTTATTGTCAAATACCTTTCTTAGATCTTGCTCAATTGCTACATCTTTGCCGTATTTCTCTTTGAAAGCTTTTTGCGCAGGGGTCAGAAGGTTCATGTCTGGATCGCAAAGTGTGGTAATCTCTACATCCTTTTGCGCCATAAAGCCTTGAATATGACTTTTACCTCTACCATTGATTCCCAATACAGCAGCATTAATTCTGTCATTTGCTCCAAATGCTGACGCTGGAATGATGGTAGGGAGTACCAAGGCAGCGGTGCCTGCAATTGCTGTTTTTTTAATGAAGCTTCTTCTTGATGGTTCTTTATTCATTTTATGATTTTATTTTGGGTGTTGTTCAGCTTCAATTTATTAAAAAAAAACGCTAATCTATAATTGAATTATACAGATCGGTTTAAAATACTTTTAAGCTAGCTCCACAAGAAAGCCTCTCCTTATAATAAGAAGAGGCTTTGGCGTTTAAGAATTAGAATTTTACTTTTTAATCAATCTCTTGTTCATCACAAGTATTCCTGTTTTCATTTGAACGGTATAAAGTCCCGGACTCAAGTGATCTATAGCAATCTGGTAAGTAGCAATGCCATTTTGCACTCCTTCTTCCTGATAAACCAATCTTCCGACTGCATCATAGATTCTGATTCCCACATTCATACTTTGCTCCAACTCTACTTCCAAATTCACTTCAGAACTTGAAGGATTTGGGAACATTTTGAATTCTCCGAATCTAGGTTCGCGACTTAGCTCAATTGCTCTTTCGATCGTCTGCCCTGCTCTATCAGTACTAAAGACTGTTATTCTGGCTGTTGCCGGAATTGCAGTTCCCTTCCAGATAAGTGACTTACCTCTAATTTCGAAGTTTGTGTGCTCAGCGATTGAATAGGTATGCTGATCATCCACAGGATCAATCGTTCTCAGATCTCCGATCAAGCTACCGTTATGAATATTTCTAAGCAGAATTGAATTGCTCAGTTGAATATCTGTAGCCAGAGGCTTATCTGCCACCAGTACATTGACAGTAATCGGCTCCTCAAGTTCAAACCATTCGTTTTCTTGCAGGTCAACTTTCATCTCATAGAATCCTGGTTGTAGCGCATTGTACGATTCAGTATTGATAGTTAGCTTGATTTTCTTACTGTCAAACCAGTTTTCGCTCTGAGAAACGATTTTATCATTTATCACTTCAAGTGGAGTATTCCATGGAACAGCAATTAATTCAGGTTCTTCCTCCATTCTGTAAGTAACGTTACAGCTTCCGATATAGGACCCAGGACTTACTGCGAGTAAAGCCTCGACTGCATTGGCACTAATACACATAGTTTTTCTCTTGCCATTCGGCATTATACGACAGACCTGAACATTGTTTTGTCCAGCCTTACCACAAGAAGCTTCAACTGAGATTACCTTGGAGAAGATTTCATTTCCTACACACTGTCCATCAACAATCAACTCTACCTTGTAGTCTTTCACAAAGTCACCATTTGCAACAATCTGGAAAGTTGAATATTCAGCTCCTGAAATTAGAGTGAAAGATCCACCTTCATTTCTTTCGTACCATTGGTAAGATAATCCAGAATATGGAGAAGGCTGATAAGTTGTTGTCAGAGTAGTGCTTGAAGGTAATCCCAGGGAACTTTCCGCTCCATCAAAAATGACCACATTGCCATTTGCGTTTTTAGGAATACTTGAACTAACGAATGCCTCAAACACGGTCAATTGAGCTGTTTCTGTCGTTTCCGAGCGAATAAGATTTCCAGAGACCGGCTCGAATTCCGCAGAAATTGGATAAGGCGATCCAGGTGTTAAACTAATGGTGAATGTTCCGGAGAAGACTCCATCAGTAACTGAGGCTACGTTGACAGTTCCTATCGTGGTACCACCGGTTTTGAAGGTAACTACTCCTCCAAGACTATTAACATCTGATTGGATTCCAGTATTGACAGTTTTCACAGTTGCAGTTAACGTTACCTGACCACCGTCACAATTTGCTAAAGCGTTACTAATAGTAATTGTAGTTGGAGCCATAGTGATTCCTATCACTACTGAATCGTTGTCGTCATTGTAGTTGCCAGTCACATCGGTGAACGTCCAGTAGGCTGTGCCACCTGGCACATTAGTGAAGCTAACACCAAGATTAAGTCCTGCTAATATTTCGCCTGCTAGGCCTTTTGCTGATCCTGTCGCTCCATGAGCTGCTCCATCGTAAGTTCCTGCGTAACCTGTAACCGTGATAGTCGCATCAATCTTATTGATCGCAAAGGCAGTCCAGTCACTGGAACCCGCATTATAGTTCGTGTTACCAGCAAAGTTTGACCTTACACGGTAAGCTCCTGCATCCGTTGGTGCTCCTGCAATACCAGACCAAGTGCTGCCATCATTCTGTTCGTATTCAAATGTCACCGAAGGAATCAAGTCTCCTTCCAAACCGGTAACACTACCTGTAGCTACAAATGGATTTCCATCATAATCTCCGCCGGCTCGTGTAACTGTTATTGTCGCAGCGATCTTATTGATCGCAAAGGCAGTCCAATCACTGGAACCCGCATTGTAGTTCGTATTACCCGCAAAGTTGGATCTTACACGGTAAGCACCTGCATCTGTTGGTGCTCCTGCAATCCCAGACCAAGTGCTGCCGTCAAATTCTTGGTATTCAATTGTCACAGCAGGACTTAAGGCTCCTTCCAAACCGGTTACACTTCCAGTAGCTACAAATGGATTTCCGTTATAGTCTCCGCCGGCTCGGGTAACTGTAATTGTTGCTGCGATTTGATTGATCGCAAAGGCAGTCCAATCACTGGAACCCGAATTGTAGTTTGTGTTACCCGCAAAGTTGGATCTAACGCGATAGTCGCCCGCATCTGTTGGTGCTCCGCTAATTCCAGTCCAATTACTGCCGTCATTTTCTTGGTATTCAAAAGTCACCGGAGGACTTAAGTCTCCTTCCAAACCGGTAACACTACCTGTAGCTACAAATGGATTTCCATCATAGTCTCCGCCGGCTCGTGTAACTGTTATTGTTGCAGCGATCTGATTGATCGCAAAGGCAGTCCAATCACTGGAACCCGCATTGTAGTTTGTGTTACCCGCAAAGTTGGATCTAACGCGATAGGCGCCTGCATCTGTTGGTGCTCCTGCAATTCCAGCCCAAGTGCTGCCGTCATATTTTTCGTATTCAAAAGTTACTAATGGACTCAAGTCTCCTTCCAAACCGGTAGCACTTCCAGTAGCTACAAATGGATTTCCATCATAGTCTCCGCTCGCCCGGGTAACTGTTATTGTCGCAGCGATTTGATTGATCGCAAAAGCAGTCCAATCACTGAAACCCGCATTGTAGTTCGTGTTACCCGCAAAGTTGGATCTAACGCGATAGGCGCCTGCATCTGTTGGTGCTCCGCTAATTCCAGCCCAATTACTGCCATCATTCTGTTCGTATTCAAATGTCACCGCAGGAATCAAGGCTCCTTCCAAACCGGTAGCGCTTCCCGTAGCTTCAAATGGATTTCCATCATAGTCTCCGCTGGCTCGGGTAACTGTAATTGTTGCAGCGATCTGATTGATCGCAAAGGCAGTCCAATCACTGGAACCCGCATTGTAGTTTGTGTTACCCGCAAAGTTGGATCTAACGCGATAGGCGCCCGCATCAGTAGGGGCTCCTGCAATTCCAGCCCAATTACTGCCGTCATATTTTTCGTATTCAAAAGTTACTGATGGACTTAAGGCTCCTTCCAAACCAGTAACAGTACCTGTAGCTTCAAACGGATTTCCATCATAATCTCCGCCAGCTCGGGTAACTGTTAGTGTAGCATCAATCTTATTGATCACCCCTTCGCTGTTGGTCACATAGTTGATGTTGTAATTTGCTCCACCATTACCGTCTTCAATTGAAGCACCGATTGCGGTTATCGTCTTGCCCGTGCCTACATTCTCATCATCATAGCTCTGAGTACCTTCTGATATCCAAGCATCTGTGCCCTGTAGGACGTCTCCTACAGGTGATAATGATGAACTGTTTGTTCCATCGTAGTCTTTGGTATCCGTCTGTGCGGTTACATTGACCTCTAGTGCCGTAATTTCAAAATCAGCAGCAGTAAAAACAATGGTATACTTCAATCCTGCATCCAAGTCACCTTGGTTAATGCTATATAATCCCGCATTTTCACCCGCTTCTCTACCTAATGAACCAGTAAGTAAAGCTTCAGTGTCTCCATCCTGGAAGCCAGTTGCTGAATAAGTAAGTACCGGATCTCCTGTTCCAAAGACTTTAGACTGATTTGGAGTTAACGTAATGTCTAATTGAATTGGATCCAAGGTAGTGCCCTCTGAAATATTTGACTCACAACTTACCCCCTGATCATTTACTGCTCTAAGCTGAACCTGATAAGTGGTACTTGAAGTCAAGCCCTCAATTAGGATAGGACTCGACGTCTGTGAAGGATTAGGGGTAATCCAATTTGCTCCATTATCGAGGGTGTACTCATAATTCGAAATGGCAGGTCCACCAAGACTTCCTGAAGTAAAGTCAACAGATAAGAAAGTGACTCCTGGGGTAATCCCATCAATCGTAGGCGCATCCGAATACACAGTAATGGTTACCGGATCAGCTTGTGTGGTAAGCACCCCGTCGCTTACTGACAATATCACTTGAGTAACTCCAACAGGATAAGGTCCTGCTGGAATTGCAGTAAAGGTTAAATCATCACCATCCGGATCACTTGAATTATTATTAAAGGCAATTGCTGGTATTGGTGCCACACAATTTCCCTGCACATTGGCATAAAGATCTTTAGCCTGAGCTATTGGAGGATTATTGCTTGGCGCAATATCAAAAGTAACAGAAGCAGTATTAGAGTCATCTGTTCCGTCATTGCTTACAAAGGCTATCGTACCTGCATCTGTTCCAACTAAACTCGGTGTAGGTGTAAAAGTGGCAGCATCCAATGCCGTATTTAAAGCGGCTAACGTACCAGCTGCTGTGAAGCTTGCTGCCCCATTTCCTGATCCTCCAAATGTGATCCCTGCAGTACCAAGAGTTACTGTTCCTCCAGTGATGGTAAACGTAATTGTCTGGTCATCTCCATCGGCATCGGCCACTTGAATGTCATCAGCCAGAGCGACATTTACATCATCCTCTGTGACCACTGGTGCTGTTGGAGGAGTCGCTACTGGAGGAGTCAATACTCTCTTGACCACCTGATCTTGTGCCGGAAGACCTTCATTATTTGAAGCATCAGTTAGGTTAACTGATAAGGTAATTGTTCCCAATCCCAAACCAGTTAAATCAATTCCAGTAATTTGATCTGTAGCCGTTATAATTGTTCCTGTATTAGTTACTGGAGTACCCCCTCCTGAGCTTGTAAAAATATATTCGTAGGTCGTTCCCACTTCTGCTCCAGCAAAAGTAAAGCTTACAGCATCATCGTTATCTGGTGTAATTGGATCTTGGTCAATGGTTACTGAATAACCCGAGGGTGCTACGTCATCGGCACAGAATTCGAAGTTGTCAACATTGAGGTATTGGAAAGATCCTCCTAAGGTAATGTCAATTTCATCTACAGATATCACTGAATTGTCAACGCCACCTTCTGTTTTTAAATCCAAAATATAATAGCCACTATTAGCACTGAAATCTGTTGGGAATCCAGATGCTTTGGAAATAGTATAAACAGTTGCCCCTCCATTTTTACCCACAACAGTGATATTACCATCATTAGTAGGGCTATCACCAGTAGGAATTGAAGAAAGGAATAATGCGATTTTTCTAAAATTGATTTCACCTGAATTGGGACGAATCGTATACGTTCCAGTTCCGGTATTTTTCAATACATTTTTGGAGCCATTGATTCCTATAGAAGGTGTTTCTGTATAAACTTCGAGGTTTCCAGTAATTGTAAAATCAAATCCTCCATAGCTAAACACCTTAGCTCCAACCGTCTCATCTTCAAAGTCTTCGACTAGACATGGGCTTACATTATGTACCTGGCCCGAAGTAAAAGCTGCAGTCCCATCTACCCCATTCTCATTTGTAATATCTGTTCCAACTTTAAGATCAAGCCGCAGAGTTCCCTCACCAGAAATCCCAGAAATAGGAACCGTATAAGTGGCGTTACTTCCCGTAACTGTCCCAATCGTTCCATTTGCAGTCCCTGTTTTGGTCAGCGTAAAATCATCAGAACTGACATTTTGAGCTATTTTAGAAAAATCTACTTGGTATTGTACAGAAGTAGCAGTGCTCAATGGAGATCCTATCAAATTGATAGCTGTCACTTCTGCCGGATCAGCATCACCTACGACAAATGGCACTCCATAGGTAATTTCATCTAAAATAATATACAAATCAACTCCTTCAATTCTTACTTCATCTACATTATAAAAATCCGGATTCGATGAAAAAGATTTTAATCCAGCGGTTGAACTATTGAAGTCAATATTTACTGTTGACCCTACTTGTAAGCCACCTGAAAAAGCCTTGATTGTTCCCGAAGTTGAAATTCCTGCTAAACCTCGCTCTTGAAGCCATATACTTATAAATTGAAATGAGGAATTATCCGCTTTTGAAATCTTCCATCCTTTAATTCCTTCTAATTCGAAATTGGCATCATCAAGCCCAGGACCTCCATCCTTTCCCTCATTAATATCAATACCCATGCAATTTACACAGGTCGCAGCAGGGCCTTTTATCACTTCAAATTCCAATTCACCTTCCACATGCGGAGTGCTCAAACCTTGGTTCTCAGTGTAACTGTTAAAATTAACAGTAGTCTGCGAAAACGAATACGCAGTACTGCAAATGAATAAAAATAGACAAAAAACGAGTTTGAATACTGGACGTTCCATCATAGTAGTTTTTAAATAAAAATACCTACTCCAATAAGAGTAGGCACAATGAATTCTAATTTCTAAAAGGTAAATTTTCTGAAATACTTATTGTATAATCACTATAGTAAGAAGAATGATAAGAGTGTGAAATACTGAACAAACACCCTCCAATTGTATCCTGAATCAAATATATAGGCAAAGATGAATTAGGCGTATTTAGAGCAGCAATCGCTAAGTAAACCGGCCTTCTACAGCTTAATGGTAGCCGGGGATTTACAGATACATAATTAACTGCAGCAGGCCTTGTATCTAAAGCATAACTGTAGTCTATAATCTGATTTTGGTTTGAAAAGGAATGAATTGCTTTTTCAGTTTTTACAAACTGGACTCCACTAACATCTAAAAAATCAGCGCCATAACTCTCGCTAATTGCTGTTCGGCTCCCAAGAACCGGCAATTCCAAATCAACTGAGAAGACTCCACACGAAGCAATCAAAATATTAAAAGTTTAAGTTTAAAAATAATATATTGAGAATATTCATGACAATAAAGCCATCTCAATAATAAATCAACTCAGATTAAAGTAATAGTTTTATATCTTAAAATTCTTACTAAATGTAATTATCTTCAAGATTTACCCAAGCAAAATACAGATACACTTCCATATTACCTATACGTATAAACACGTATACTGAATAAATCCTGTGACACCTATATCAATGAATCGCCGACCCATTTTCTGTTCTTAACGAGGCAGACATTAAAGAAAATCTAGAGACATCACCTACCTCAAAAGCGCGTTGCTATTTGAGAATATAGCACTCTCTTTCTTACTGTAAAAATTATAATTGAAAAATCAACACATAATTTATCCTGAAAAAGACAGTTTAAATACCCATAATTCAAGAATACAGGCATTTATTTTTAATGTTAAATTAAGCATACTATTCATCACTTATAATTAATATCGTTCGCCAAACTATTTTATCATATGGATTTAAATACTAACTAATTTTATCAGAATTAATCATGACCATTTTTTCTCCTAACCATTTATACTGCTGATATTTTTCCTGATAATCTGCCTTCAGTTCTAAGTTCGGAATATAAACTTGGCGAAACCCTGCACCCATTGCTTTTATAGCTATTTCCATAGTATTAAAAACACCCGAGGCGACAGCTGCATACATCCCAGCTCCTAAAGCAGGAGTCTGGGTTGATGCTGTGATTTTGATGGTTCTCCCCAGCACATCAGCCATAGTCTGCATCACCAAATGTGATTTATGAGCTACACCACCAATTGCGATTACCTCATCAATCCTCAAACCCTCTTCTTCAAATCGATCAATTATTAGCTTGGAACCAAAACAAAGTGATTCAACCAAACTTCTGAAAATATGCGCAGATGAAGTCCCCATATTCAAGCCGGCAACAGCCCCTTCCAGAGATTCATCCACATCTGGAGAGCGTCGTCCATTTATCCAATCCAAGGAAACAAGTGTGCAATCCTCTATTGATAATTTGCCTGCTTCTTCAGATAAAGTAATCAACATGTCATCTTTCATTTCTTGAATCAAATTCTCCTTTGTATGGGAATCTAAAAAATCAGTGTTTTGGATGAGTTGAATAGAAGGAGTTAAAAGCAATTTACTAAACCAGGCCAACACATCTCCAAAACCTGCCTGTCCAGCTTCAAGACCAATATAACCTGGCAAAACAGAACCATCCACTTGTCCGCATATGCCTTTGATCAGCTTTTTACCCATTTCTGCAGTTGAAGCCACCAAAATATCACAGGTAGAAGTACCGATCACTTTTACTAAAGAATGCTCGACAATCCCTGCTCCCACTGCTCCAGCATGAGCATCAATTGTCCCTACAGCTACCACCGTGTCTTCTGAAAGTCCAAGCTTCAATGCCCATTGCTTGCTGATTTTACCCGCCACTTCATGGGAGGTATAGGAATGAGTAAACAGGTTTTTGCGAAGATCAGCCAATGAGCTATCGAGTATAGTCAAAAAACTCTCTGAGGGAAGACCATCCCAGTCTTGATGCCACAATGCCTTATGTCCTGCCGCACATCTGCTTCTTTTCAGTTTTAAAGGATCAATCCCTGTAAGTACCCCAGTGATGTAATCACAATGCTCCATCCAGGAAAATGCAGCACTTGCCACTTCCTTATCTTTTCTATGAATCGAAAGGATTTTAGACCAGAACCATTCTGAAGAATAAATTCCACCAGAATATTTAGTAAAGTCCTCCCCTCCCCAAGTTCTTGACAACTCCGTAATTTCAGCTGCTTCTTTGATTGCTGTATGATCCTTCCAGAGCACCATCATAGCATTTGGATTCTCTTCAAATCCTGCCTTCATGGCGAGGGACTCACCATTTTTATCAACTGCCATAGGGGATGATCCAGTAGTATCCACACAAATCCCTTTGATCTGGCTCCTTGCTATCCCTGACTCTCGTACTACCTCTGCTATCGAATTTTCCAATCCCTCTAAGTGATCCAAAGGATGTTGTCTGAACTGATTCTTAGCAGGATCGCAAAATAGACCCTTCGCCCATCTTGGAAAGCTATACACCGAGCTCGCAACGATGTCTCCATTTTCTGTATTTACCAATAACGCACGAACAGAGTCGGTTCCGTAGTCCAAACCTATTACATAAGCCATATTACTTTTCTGATTTTTGGTTTGAAAGAAGACCTGTGAGCAGAAAACCTCCGATAAAAATAGTAAGCGTCCCCATCACTATAGTCAGATTGGTATGAAGTGTATTTTTAAACCCCTCCAAAGAAGTTCCTGTCAACAAGACTGGCGAAAGACTCATCCATCCTATCACTACTACTCCACATAGCACACCGATTGCAGCCGCTTTACTTGGAGCTTTTTTGACTACAAAACCTAATAGAAATAATCCGAGGATTCCGCCACTGAAGATCGATGAAAGTGCCCACCATGCTTCCAAAGCACTGGTGACCCCGTTGAACGCCAAACCAACCACAATACTCAATCCGCCCATGACGAAAGAGGTGATCAAAAGCACGCGCATGGATTGCTTTTCTGTAGTGTTTTTATTGATATACTTTCGATAATGATCAGATAGAAAAACAGTCGCTGAGCTATTGATACTGGTAGAAACTGTACTCATGCCGGCCGCAAAGATTGAGGCTATCAATAAACCTGTAAGTCCTGTAGGAAGCCCTGATACGATGAAGTATGGAAATACCTTATCCGCATTCTCTGCCAATTGCAACTCAGCCGGTAACAAGTTAGGAAATGCCTGATAATAGGAAAACAAGGCAGTTCCGATGAAGAAAAACAATAGCGAAACCGGTACATATAAAAGGCTACCTAACCAGGTGGATCGCACAGCTTCTTTCTCAGTCCTAGCTGTGATATAGCGTTGGATATAGCTTTGATCAATACCGAAATTCTGAAGGTTAATAAATAGGCCGTAAACCAAAATCATCCAAAAAGTGGATTCCACAAAATTGAATTCGAAACTGCCCAGACTGAACTTATCGGCCTCAGCAGCTATGGTAAATACTTCTCCAGGTCCATTGGGCATGGAAAACATAATTACCAAGAGACAAACCACTGCTCCACCTATAAGTACTATTCCTTGTATGGCATCCGTCCAGATCACCGCTTCAATTCCTCCAAGCATAGCATATACGACCACACTTATTCCTGTACAAATGATAATCCATGGAATACTCCATCCAAAAAGTGCATTCATCGGCAAAGCAAGCAGATACATAATCGCTCCCATTCTAGCCAACTGCGTCAGGAGATAACAGATAGAAGCATATGTTCTCGCCCAAGGGCCAAATCGTGTTTCGAGATAGTAATAGGCTGATTCACTTTTCAGATTTCTGTAAAGAGGCACAAAATACCTGACCGCAACCCAAGCTGCCAATGGAATAGAAAGACTAAAAACAAAACCGTTCCAATTGGACAAATAGGCATTTCCGGGAAGAGCCAAAAAGCTGATGCTACTTACAAAGGTGGCAAAGATAGACATGCCGATAGCCCAACTTGGCAACCTTCCACCACCTGTGGTGTACTCCAAGGCAGTTCTTTTCCGAAAGGAAAATGAAATCCCGAAAACCACTATCCCAGCCATGTAAACAAGAAAAACTACTAAATCAATTAAAGGTAAATCCATTAATTCTTGGGTATTTTGGGTTGAGGAGAATTTCACTTCTCCTAAAGAAAATAAATTCTATTCTTTGGCTGAATGCAAAGTAAGATTTGCAGCTATTGCCTCAAAGCGTGATTTTAACTCCTTTACCTCCGAGTCAGAAAAAGGATAGAGTGGCATAGCAAACTGAGCCTGACATAGTCCTAAAAACGACATCGAAGTTTTCAAACCTTTCATGTAGCTGGACTTATATTGACCTACCTGATAAATATTTCTGCTGATTTCCATCACACTTGCTTGATAGACCTTCACCTTCTCAAAATTTCTGTTAGCAGCAGCTTCATAAAGTGCCACATACAGCTGGGGAAAAAGATTTGCGCCACCACAAACTCCTCCAAATCCTCCCATCAGTACAGTTTCTGCCATCATTTCCTCCGGACCTACCATCAATACAAAGTCTGGCTGATTTCTTAATGCATGACATAGAGACTGAAAATACACCCCGTGTGCTGAGCTATCCTTCAGGCCAATTATACGCTCATGAGCTGAAAGTTCTATCACTGTATCCACTTCAATTACCAGTTTGGTATGTGACGGCATATTGTAAAGGAACATCGGAAGAGAGATCGCGTCAGCCAATTGAAGGTAATAGTGTGTCAATTCCTTTTGATCAATATTATTGTAAAAAGGTGGCGCCACTACTACAGCATAGGCTCCAGCATTTGCTGAAAATTCTGCCAAGGCGGTACTTTCTTCAATGGACACATCGGTAACTCCGACCAATACCGGCACTCTATCGCCAACCTGACTACAGGTCTGCGTGATCAAATCTCTACGAGTTTGATAACTCAAACCAGAAAACTCACCAGTGGTGCCCAGTATAAAAATGCCATGAACGCCTCCAGCAATCAAGTACTCGATTAGCTTTTCTACACTTTCTGAATCCAGAGATCCATCGGCATGAAGTGGTGTAATCATAGGAGGAACAATCCCTCTCAGAGGTTCTTTTGAAGTAGTAAGTAATGTCATAAGTTATTTGTCAACTACGTTTGATAGGTTTATTGTAAAAATCTGGAAGAAAGACTTACCCGCTAAGTCTACTTTCCTATTGTATGCTAATATGTGCCCTGTATTGGACCAGTTAATATTGCTAAGATTTGTGTTTGAATTATCCGGAGCAGCTAAAACCTGCTGAGTTATACCATCACTCACTCCTGTGATATATATAGCTTCTTTTGCCCCATAGGCGAGATATTTCCCATCGGAACTCAAGCTGAAACTGGTATCAGGGGAAAATGTATTTTTGGTGATCGCTTTGATCTCTCCGCCATTGGGAGAGACTGTATAAATCTGTACTATTCCTGCATCATCTTTTTGATAGAAATAGATGGAATCCCCATCCGGTGAAGAGCGCAACCATTGTCTTGGCCCTTGCACTCCTGGGAATTTCTGGTCAGCTGTAAAAGTCAATCTGCGTTGTTTGACACCCACCGGAATAGTAGGCAAAGAGGTAAGACTTCCCCCATCAACTGACGAGATAAGTTCAGAAATGCTGGAAGAAATGTCAGCGATAAATACTTCTGTAACCTTCTCTCCAGTCTCAGATACCACATCTCCCAAAAAAACCAACGCCTGATTTTGCCTAGTACCGTCTAGCTTGGTATAGCCAGAATTCCCTACCCAGCATTCTTCATAGGCTTTGTCAACCTGATCAGATCCTGGCTTAGGATCAGCAGTCACTTCTGCCAGCAGAACTGCAAAACTCGTCCCATCAAAATTTTCATCATCTACTTTTCCATTGATAGCTACTCGCTCTCCTAGGATAAAAGCACCTACTGTCCTAAGGTCTTTGATAGCAGGATTTACTTTTGATTCACTCTCAAGAACTTGGTCATTATAAGTAAAGCTAACAAACCGCCCATCTGAACTGTAGGAATAAGCATGTGAACCTCCACGCAGTGCGCCTTTAGTGAATGGTACCTGCACATCCCGAGCTTCCATAGCTTCAGATTTATTCGATTCATCCAAGCTAACTTGCTTAGCAACCCGAGCCGTAAATCCATAAGGCTGCTCCTGGGAAGCATTCATCAATCCATGAATAAAAACCACTTCATTCCTTGAGGGATGAAAACTTACGGCACCTGTACCAGGGCCGAAAACAGTTTGATTTTCCAATTGGTAGATGGTTTTAACTTCCTGTGTTTCCACATCCACCACTTGGATAGAAGCATTTTCCCCAATTTTGGAATCATCGTTTCTATTGTCAAACACAAGCAGTTTATCATCAGGAGAAAATGCCTGTCGTTGATTTAAAAAGTGTCCTGAAGGATCACTGGTAAGCTGGATTTCCACTATTTCTATTGTATCAAGAGTTTCGTTTTGAGTATTCACGTTTGAGATTCTGGGATTACATTGTACCATCGAAAAACACATCGCATTCAGCAATAGAAGGGAAAATACCCTGGAGGTTAAAGCATGACCCTTTATTTTCTTAGTCATTTCCGTCAAAAATCATTTCTGAAAATGATAGAAATGCCCATCTTCCGCGCCCACAAAAATCTCCCAAACGCCATCCTTATTCCAATCGACAAAGGTCGGACTGGTGGTATGTCCAGCCAATACTTTTTCTGAAAGTGGGCCTTTGTGGCTGAAGGTAACTTTGCCTGATTCTTCACTGATATTTTCAAACAGAGTCACATTCACACTATTTATTAACAGATCAAGATCTCCGTCGTTGTCCCAGTCCACCAATGAGATTTTTCTTCTCCCACTTCCACCGGCCTCTGCATTGTTCAGACGTAGCGGGCCGCCTTCAGCATTTTCAGCTTTGTCCCTATTCGAATAGACAGAAACATTGTCACCATAGAATATCCGCTGACCGGGAAGAATGGCTTGCTGACCATTTTCATTTACACCTTTGAAAAAGGACAGATATCCTTCAAAATCCAGCATGACTAAATCCATCACACCGTCCTTGTCCCAGTCTATGGCATATGGAGTGGTCCGCCACTGAGTGACCAATTCATCTTGCGCTGACTTCCACCAGTTCCAGGCGGGAGAAGTAGCCACTTCTTTGCCTCGATTAACTTGGATAGGTTTGGGTGCTTCTAAGCCCGAGCCTGTATTTCTGATCCATTCTATCTTTCCCCAGATGGAATTAAAAATAATATCCTTATTCCCATCGCCATCCCAGTCTGCCACTGACAGTGTGGTGTAACCCCATTTGGCTTCGGCTGGACCTTGGATAGATCCATTTTCATTTGCCTGAATGCGTATAGGTTTTCCTCCCACTTCCAGAAGTTTCGGTTCATTCCAACTTGGCTTTTCTCCTCCGCCAATATTCTCTATAAAAGCAAAATAACCTGCTGAATTCCCTGTAATGATATCTTCATCCCCATCATTGTCCCAGTCCACGCTTACTGGCGTAGCCAAAGCTCCGAACTTCAGGTTATCAGATTGCTGGCGAAAGTATCTTGGCGATTCAAATTGAGGGACATTTCCGATTTGTTTCCCCGTGTTCCTCACTAAAGCGACACGTCCATCTTCGTCTCCGACGACCAGATCTACATGACCATCTTTGTCCCAATCCACGGCAACAGGAATAATCATCTCCAGATCCATTTTGATCAGGCCAGCATCATTTTTCAGAAAAACACCTTCCTTATACCTTGGCCTTTGTCTAGTCCCAATATTTTCGAAGTAAGTCATACGGTCCAAAAATTCTCCGCAGATCAGATCCAGATCACCGTCTCCATCAAAATCCGCAAAATTCGGCGAAGGCGCTCCATAGACATCAAGCATTTTTCCTCCGGCTTCTATTCTTCCTTTATTTACATAGATACCATTTTGATTTTCAAGCAAGAGCACAAAGCCATGAAGAGGTCCATTGATCCAAACACCGGTGTCATTAAAAGCATTGTCCCATCCATAATCTGCCCAATCGTCAATACCCACAACCACATCTAGGTCTCCGTCACCCTCATAATCAACCATTTTCCATTGGTTGAAACGAACCTTCTCAAAGCCTTTCTTTAGTTCATCTGCATCAAAAAGCACCTGTTCATTACGTGCCAGCTTAGTCTTGAAATCCACCAATTCAACTCCAGGAACATTGACTTTTACACCTTCATCGATGTGGGAAATCTGCACATTCTTGATCGCATCGCCCATTCGGACGGGTGCTGCGAAATCAGGAAAATCATCCCCCGTAGTATTCTCAAAAAAGTATAATCCATTGAACGGTTTGTCAGGACAGGAAACCAGCATATCCATATCTCCATCCCCATCGTAATCCATCGGTAGCGGCCAGGCCCAAAGTCCTACTCCCAAAAAAGAAGTGGTGTTTGCGTTATTGTACTTGACGATTTCGAAGTCAGTGGTGGCATGCTGAGCATAACTCAAATTCACCCAAAAAGTAGCGCATAAGCTAAGAGTGATCGTATTTTTCAGGAAGCACTTTACTTTGGAAAGAGGCGGCATACTTACTTAGGTTTTGGATTTCATTTTTTCAGGTCTTAAGACTCCAACTCATATTTCTCAACCATTGATTCAGGTCAAAAAATAATACTTGTGATAAACTAATAAGCTAAATAAAAGTTGAGACAGTGAATTTTTATTTAGCTGAAAATCCATCATCACATTGATTTTGGTGCTGTTTTTACTTTACTAAATATCAGTTGAATTTACACACCAAGCCTAGTCAATTTTATTAAAAAATTCCACAATCTTACCATGTTAATATATGAATTGAGGCCAATCCCTAGCAAAATCATATAATTGGTTGCTATATTAAACATTCCAATTTATTTTGAAAAAAATAGATTTACAGAAAAAAACATCAATAACTCCTTTAAATTCGAATGAAAGCCCATTTCCACAAAGTTGCAATCGAACCAGCAAAATCCTTTAATATCCGCTTGGATCAAAAGCCAAACTTTGGCACATTATGGCATTACCATCCAGAGTTGGAACTGCACTACATCATCAAAGGTGAAGGCACACAATACATTGGAGATAGCGTAAGTAATTTTAAAAATGGAGACATGGTTCTCTTAGGTGAGAATCTACCGCATACTTGGAGGTGCAAAGAAGAGTATTTCAAAGAAAACAATACTTTGGATGTTTGCGCTTACGTTCTTCAATTTCATCCAACTTTTTTAGGGCAAGAATTTCTACAACTCCCCGAGGCACAAGCTATTCCTGCTCTATTTGAAAAGGCAAAGCAAGGATTGGTAATCTCAGGAAATACCAAACTAAAAGTAGCTGAACTGCTTCAGCAATTAGAGCAAGCCACTGATCTGAATAGAATAATTCTTTTACTTGAGATCATTGAAATTTTGTCAGAGACAGATGAATATCAAACGATCTCACCAAGCTATGCCTTTAGCCATTTGACAAACTTGTCTGAAATGCACCGATTAGAGAAAATCTATTCATTTGTCCTAGCTAATTATAGGGGAGAAATTAATCTATCAGAAATTGCTTCACTTTCTAACCTGAGTACCTCTTCGTTTTGCCGATATTTCAGAACAATGACCAATAAAACATTTTTTGAATTTGTTATTGAAATAAGGATTTCAAATGCATGTAGAGAATTGATTCAGAACCAACTCACCACTCAGGCAATTTGCTATGAATCTGGATTTAACACCCTTTCAAATTTTTACAGGCATTTTAAAAAAGTAAAAGGAATGACTCCATTTGAGTATAAAAAACAATACCTGACTTAGTAGAATAATTCAAAATTTTTCAACAGTATTTAATAATCATATAATTTATAACCCTATATTATTGGAGGATTTTTCTACATAACAGATTAATTTTTAAGTTTTTAAGGAAATTCTACTTTTCTCATTTTCTCACAATTATTTAATTATTTATGAAAAACATCAAAAACCTGAGCAAACATTTAATGACAATGTTTGCTCTATCGATTTTCCTGCTAACGGCATGTGAAATAGAACCCAAAGAATCCATTACCCCACCTGGGGCTGAAGGGATTTCATCTAACATGATGGATAGATTCAAATCACTTCCTGAAGGATTTCAGGCCAGAATTGATCCTAAACTCAACTTTGGATCTGAATCGGCTCGGCAAACTAATTTAGGAGTACAAACAGATCAACAGTATAGAGAAATAGTACGGAGAATATTAAACGCCGTGGAAGATTCAGAATGTAGTGACACAGACCTATACTTATGGCTAGATGAGGAACTTGCAGATTGGGATGATGAAGTAATTTTTTATGCAATTGTTTCTGGAATGTTGGATTTCCCAACTTATGACGCATTCCTTTTCGAAAACAGTTCAGAAGGTCAATATTTCGGAAAGGATGGAGAATACACTCAATCTACTACCAAAGCTTTTAAAGATTTACAACGCTTTTGGAATATAGATTCGAAGGGCATTGTATTAGCTGCCATGCATGGAAATATGTTATTGGATAGAGAAAAAGTAATTAGAATAGATAAAATCTTATATGGTGATGATCAAGAGACAGCTGAAGATTATGCTGATCTAATTCTAGATTTATTGGATTACTTTCCCCAATACAGGAATGGTGACCACCCGATATTTACATTTAACGCTTTCGCCACAAGCGGTTTCTTTTTCCCTCCTGCAGGAGGCGATATTCCACCTAAAATAATAATGGGTGATGGAATTCTGGAAGCTTACTCTGCTCTAGGATTTGATGATGTAGCACCTCAGGCAATACTTGCACATGAATTTGGCCATCATATTCAGTTTCAACTGGGACTTTTTGACAGCCCAATAACTGACCCTGCTGAGGCAACAAGACGAACTGAAATGATGGCTGATGCCTACTCAGCTTATTATTTGTCTCATGCTAGGGGAGCTACAATGCAATGGAAAAGAGTTCAACAATTCTTAGAGGTATTCTTTAACATAGGTGATTGTGGATTTGATAACAGCGGACATCACGGTACTCCACTTCAGAGAATGGCTGCAGCAGAATGGGGATACCAAGTTGCTAATACTGCTAAAAAACAAGGTCAAATTTTGACTAGTGAGGAATTCGCTGCGTTGTTTGAGGCCAAATTACCAGAACTAGTTGCCGTTCCATAATAGTTAATTTGAACTTTACTAGTAAAAATCACCCTGCATTTTAGACAGGGTGATTTTCTATTTATAGCCAGTCCACATATTCAACCAGTATTTATTGAAAATTAAAAACCAAAATTTCGAGCTCCTGAGCCAATCGTAATTCACAAGGGAACCCATCATATTTATTCTTTCGCTTATGTTATTGAAATAAGGATTTCAAATGCATGTAGAGAATTGATTCAAAACCAACTCACCACTCAGGCAATTTGCTATGAATCTGGATTTAACACCCTTTCAAATTTTTACAGGCACTTTAAAAAAGTAAAAGGAATGACTCCATTTGAGTATAAAAAACATTATTGCATGCAGAATATCCCAATATAATAGCCAATGAAGATTTGCTATTTCTTGGTGCAATTTTCACATGTAAAATTCTGACTATTTGAACATTACAAAAAGAGGCCTGTCAAGGATATTATCCTGACAGGCCTCTTTTATATAATTAGGAAATCAATTCTCTAAACCTGATCAGGCACTTCAAATCCTGGTCTATAGTCGCGGGTTAACATTTTATCCGCTTCAGGATCATTGACAAAAGTCTCCGATTTTGGATCAAAATCTAAAACTCTTCCCAGTCTATAAGAAATATTTCCCAAGTGAGCCAAACCTGAAGCGAGGTGTGCTGTTTCCACAGGTCCATTCAAGATGGACTTGTCATGCTTGCGAACTGCATCTATGAAGTTGGCAAAGTGTCCATCCGTTCCGCCGGCTCCTCTATCCATACCCGAAGAAGCTGCTGCTCCATCATCTCCTGATATACCTGGAGTTCCCTTTTCACCAAGGAAAGTCTGAAACTTATCATAACCATCGACAACAAGGTATCCCTTGTCACCATAGAAGATATTTCCTACCGAAGCACCGCCTTCTGAATTGGTGTACCATGGGCGAACTTCAAATTGTATAATCTTATTTTCCTCTGGATAATTATAGATAGAAGTAAGTACCTCGGGCACTTCCTTGCTGTCATCCCAAAGGAACTTACCGCCCATAGAAGTGATTTTTGTAGGGAAACCTACATCCAGTCCCCACATACAAAGATCCGTTTCATGGATCCCTTGGTTGCCAACATCTCCATTGCCATAGTCCCAGTTCCAATGCCAGTTATAATGCACTAGGTTACGTGTAAAGGGTCTTTTAGGTGCAGGGCCAGTCCATAAGTCGTAGTCCAATCCTTCAGGAACTGGAGAAACACCTTTGTCGCCAATATCTCCACGCATTCTAAACACAAGACCCCGTGCCATATAGACTCTACCGATGTAGCCTTCCCGCATCAATTTTATCGCTTGCTGAACTGCCGGAGAGCTTCTCAATTGCACACCATGTTGAACAATACGGTCATACTTGGCGGCTGCCTCTATCATCTTTCGTCCTTCAGAGATATTATGAGAGCCTGGCTTTTCTACATAGACATCCTTACCCGCCTGACAAGCCCAGATAGTAGCCAATGCGTGCCAGTGATTGGGAGTTGCCAGACTTACTACATCAATGTCCTTGTTGTCAAATACCTTTCGTAGATCCTGCTCCAAGGCCACATCCATGTTGTATTTCTCCTTGAAAGTCTTTTTACCAGCCGTCAATAAGTTCATGTCCGGATCGCAAAGCGTCGTTACCTGAACGTCTTTCTGGGCCATAAAGCCTTGAATATGGCTTTTTCCTCTACCATTGATTCCCAATACAGCAGCATTAATTCTGTCATTTGCTCCAAATGCTGACGCTGGAATGATGGTAGGTAGTACCAGGGCAGCGGTGCCGGCAATTGCTGTTTTTTTAATGAAGTTTCTTCTTGATGGTTCTTTATTCATTGTATTCGGTTTTAAGGGTTTTTGTTTGACTTAATTCATCCTAGTTAAAGAAATACAATCAACCTCCATCAATAGCTTTCATTGGATCAACATTGGGAACTCCTGGTTGCTGAACAACGTGAGTAAGAGGCTCTATATTCTGTTCCGAACCATTGTACCCTGTCGTCTGATTTAATACAGCTTCCACATTACCAACAATGTATGGTTGGTAAACAGGCCAAAAAACATGCATAGGATCCATAGTATATTTGGTAGTGCTATAAGTCGCCCACGGCACCTCGTCTCTAAAGAAGGTATTCTTCTCCATCATTCTATCGTAATAAAAACTGCTTTGAGATAATGATTTCTCAATATCATCTCCTGAGACACTATACGATTTACCGTTATAGGCTGGCTTTCCAGTTTTGGCCAGAATGACAGAAATCCTTACCAATTCATCATGGCGATATTCCTCGCCAAACAATTCACGGTTTCTTTCATCCAGCACAGCACCTATGCCATCTCTGGCAATATCAGCAACTGAATACATGTCTATCGCATTTGCTCTAGAGCGGATAATATTTATGTCTGCTGCTGTTCCGGCTAAGTTACCTTGCCAGAATCTAGCTTCAGCTCTTACCAGATAAGCCTCTGCTACTCTCATAATGTACATATCCATTTTTCCACCGTCTTGTCTATCAGGACGATCTTGCTGGTTTACCGAATAGAATTTATACCTCGGGTATCCAAACCAACATCTTATCGTATCCTGACATGTCAATCTGCCATTATCATCATACAATTGTAATGGTTTTAGGTAGTAAGGACTGTCTGCGTCTTTGAGCGAAGGATTATCATACAAAAGATCCTCCATTTCAAACCAGTTTAAGTCTTTATGTCGGTAATCTTGTTCATCGACTTTGCCATTGAAGTTCCAAATATCATATTGAGAATAATTGGTAGGGCGTGCAAAACCTTGACTTCTTCCCCACTTTTTCATCATTCTACCTCTATCATCACTAGTGGATTGCTGTACGTCCGTTCCTGTTCTAGTCGTCCCAGGCTCCCAAATCCCAAGATTCGTACTTACAAAATTTGGCCCCCATGCTCTGATTCTTGCAGAACGACCTTGGCTACCCAACACAAACGGTTCATTCACCACAAGCCATATTCCCTCGGGATTGCTAGTTTTTTGTGCCCCCTTGTCCATGTGTAGATAGTTGACTGCATCTGCAGGAGCATATCCACTTCTGCCAGGCAAAGGATTACCAGTATTTGGATTGTTTGTATTGGCTACCTCCACTTCCATTACTCCAGAAGGGATCATAGCATCAGTAAATAACCGCGATTCACCACCGTTAATCACATCATCCATAACAGCCTCTGCATCAGAAAAACGCATATCAAGCATGTAATATTTAGCCAAAAGAATCCTTACCGCATCTTTTGGAGCTTGGCCTGTAGGCAATTCGCTTTTTGGCCTTACATACTTCACAGCATATTCAAGATCTACTATCATCTGCTCCCATATGCCCTGCATATGAAAGACCTTAAAGTCTCTTCTTGACTCTGAAACAACGTTGAGCGGAAATGCAACATTTCCAAAATCCATGGTGAGCTGCATGTAGAAAAATGCTCTGAGAAAATAGGCAGAGCCCAGTAAATGATTTCTCTGTGCATTTTCCATACCTCCATCCCAATCGGGGATATCGATGTAATCAATTACAGTATTAACTTTTTTGATATGATCATAATTGTCTGCATAAAATGAACGAGTACGTCCAGCATCATTATTTCTACTATTCGTAGGAGTAGCATAGGTACGCAAATCAACAAATGCATCAGGCTTATCAGTGGCAGATACAACAGATGCGTCGCTCATATTACTGTTAAACATTAATTCCCTAGTATCTCCATTCCATTGACTCATTACCCCTCTCAGCGAAGCGTCCAGTGCAGTCTGTAAACCTGCTGCATCTTTAAATGTATTTTCCGGACTTAGGAAAGACAATGGCTTTTCGTCAAGGAAACCATCACCACAGGACCCCGATCCCAGTAAGATCACCAGAGCAACAATTCCATTCTTTATATATTTATTTTTCATCTTTATCTATTTTAAATTCAACACCTCAAACAACTGATAAATAATCACTTAGAAAGTAAAATCTAAGCTTAATGAATAAGTCCTAGGCATTTCACTGGAAGATTCTGGATCACCTAGCCCTTTAATCCATCCTGTTAATACAGCTGCATTTTCTATGTTCAAAGCTACTCGGACACGTGAAGCTCTCACCTTCTGCAATACACTTGGAGGTAGAGTATATCCCACGGACACATTTTGAAGTCGTAAGTATGACCTGTTTAGCCATGCGTTCCCTCCTCCTAGATTAATCGAATTAATTCTAGCAAAATTATTTTGTCCATTGAGCGGAGTCCAATAGGGTATGGTATACCAATTATGGTTTTTAATATACTGTTGGGAATTATTAAATGGCTCCGTTGAACCTCCCTTATACCCCAGCTTAGCTAGAAAGACAAGCCCTAAGTCCAAACCTTTCCATTCGAAATCATTTCTAAAAGTGATGTACCAAGGATTGTTTCTCAAGCCTAAAAACACTTTGTCATCCACATCAATATCTCCATCACCATCCTGATCGACAAATCTGAAGTCACCTGGATAAAGTCCATATTTTGCTGCCTCAGCCTCTTCTCCGATCTGATACACACCATTCAAGTCCCAATCCCAAATAATGTCCTTGTTCTCACCGATGAACCATCCGTTTTGTAGATCGTCAGGTTCTTTCATTACTACATTCCCCTCACTGTCTAGCGACTCAACTGGAGCATTCCCCAGTGTAGTTATCTTGTTTACAGTATAGGTGATATTGAAAGTCGATTTCCACATGAAATTCGGAGTAGAAAAGTTGACGGTTTTGATACCAAGGTCAAAACCCGTGTTCTCCAGATTTCCAACATTTGTCTTGATGGAGCCAAATCCCGTTAAGTCGGGTAACTTTTGATCCAGTAGCAAATCCTTTGTTTCTGACTTATACACATCCAAGGAACCGCTTAGGCGTCCATCAAAAAAGCCATAATCAACTCCGACATTAAATGCACCTGTTTTTTCCCATGAGAGGGCAGGATTAGCTATTCTGTTGATTTCAGTATAGGGAGTGGCTACATATCCACCATCGTAATTAAGATAAAGACCATTACTTAATCTTGCATAAGCGTTATAATCATCCAATCCGCTACTGTTACCATTTACACCATAGCTCAATCTCAGTTTTAAATAACTAATTGCTTTACTCCCTGAGAGGAAATCCTCATTGGAAAGTGTCCAAGCTGCTGAAATTGACGGGAAGTTGGCATAGAGATTATCTTTTCCAAAGCGGGAATAACCATCTCTTCTGACGGAAGCGGCTATACTAAAACGATCTCCATAGGCATAATTAATTCTCCCCATTAAGCCTGTCCTGGAGTTCACTTCATCATAGGAGTTTTGCGTGGGATTTAATCCCAATTGTAACCCATGGTAACCCAGTGCAGCAGTAGGAGAAAAGTTATTGGTCATAGCTCTGGTCTCCCAATTACTATTACGCTCTGCGTTATACAAACCGGTGAAATTTAGTCTGTGCTGTCCAAAGGCCTTATCCCAATTCAGTATAGTATTGGATTGCCACGAAAAAGAATCATTATATCTTCTTTCTGCATCATCCACTGCTCTTTGAGGGTTGCCACTTCCATCGAAATCAAATCTTTTTCTGTAGTCAAACCTTGGTGTATAATCAGTACGCAGCGAAAAACCATACGGCAGAGAAAACTTTGCATAAATGGTAGGGTTAATCATAAACCTAGTATAGCTCCTATTATTCCAAGAAGGCTCCTGATATGGATTACTGATATTAGATCCTGCACTTTGGTCATTTAAATTCTCCTTGGTTCTAGGCTCACCATTTTTCCATGGTTGATCATAAGGAGAAAACACTCTATAGCTTCCATTATCTATAGCCTGATTTCCCTCGTCCTGGTAAGTAAACTGCGCATTGGCACCTATACTTAAAAATTCTGCAAGATTCACATCAAGATTCAAGCGGGAAGTGATCGTTTTGAATGTATCTCCTATTTGGACAGATTCTCTATCACTATAGCCTATTGAATAATAGTAAGCCACTCGTTCTGATCTCCCAGAAATACTCATGTCATAATCTTGTCGAATCCCCGTATGGAACAGGAAATCTTGCCAATCATATTGGACACCATTGTTAAAGTTTTCCAATTCATTATCCCAAAAACCGAAGTTGTTCACTCTGGCCGCATTAATAGAAGCAGGATCTGTTTCACCTGGAATACCGTTGGCGGCTAGCCAATCCTGTTGATACTGAGGATCTATGCTATTATAGTCACGGAATCTAGTCCAAGGTTCAGTGATGGTATTCGTAATCGACTCATTCATATCTGTAAGCCAGTTCAATACATCATCTCCTGCCTTATGAGTTTGTTGCCTTCTGGCACCTGTGACGATACCTAACCGCGAACTAACAGAAATCTGTGGTTTCCCATAAGCTCCCTTCTTTGTCGTGAAAATAACCACACCATTTGTTGCCTGAGATCCATAGACCGCTGCAGCACTTGCATCTTTCAGTACATCGACACTTTCTATGGTGTTTGGATTGATTTCAGCAAGGTCTCCACGAAAAATCACTCCATCCAGCACAATAAGTGGCTGGTTTGCTGACCTTTCGGCCGCATCGTCAGATTTAATAGAATTGTCACCTCTTACCTTGAAATCCGGTACATTTCTCGCATTAGTAGAATACCCAACACTCAATCCCGGCACCGTAGTCCTCAAAATCTCTGACACGCTAGTAGGTTTGTACTTCATTACATCCTTAGCTTGAACATTGACAATTGCTCCAGTAAGGTCCTTTTTCATCTGCGTGCCATAACCCACAACTACGACCTCATCCAGGGCTTGTGTGTCATCCAATAGAATAATATCAATTGTGGATTGATTTTTCACCTCAATAGTCTGTGACTCATAACTGATAAAGGAAAACTTAAGGCTAACACCATCAGGGACAGTGAGCGCGTATTTACCATCTAAATCGGTAGCTGTACCTATCGTTGTTCCGGGCACAGAAACAGTTACTCCCGGAATAGGTTCTCCATGTTGATCTGTAACAGTTCCTTTCACTGTGACTTCAAATGGCTCAATGAGTAACACATCCTCTAGGTAGTAATGACTTAGTTCGAACGATGATTTATGAGGATTTTCTAAATCATATTTTGTCATCTCTGCATTAGCAAATAGACTTCCTGAAAAAAATGAAAACAGGGCCAATGCAGCAAGAAATTTCAAGGGGATTTTTAAGCAATAATGTAATTGTTTTTTCATAATGGGTTTTATTGAAAGTTAATTGACGTGGAAAAATATTTTCCAAAATCGTTTTACTTCTTTTGTTTCATAGGCAACTCATAAACAGGTAAATACCTAACATAAATACATTATTATAGGTATAACTAATCAATTTATTATTTAATAAAAGCATAATTTAAATTCGTATTTATCGCTAGTGAATAATCAATACTGATTAAATTCTATTGTATAACAAATAGAGGTCTATGACCCATTTCAGCTAACTAAAATGAGTCATAATTAACCTGTAACACAAGTTTCTAATCTTAGAAAATCGATGCGCTTTCCTAGTTGAAAACAATAGGAATTCATAAAGCTAGACCGCCTTATTCAACAGCACGGGAATTGAATTGGCAACTTAAGTAGTTGCAATAATCCCATATTTTATTTTTCCTTTAAAATGAAATAGGACGCCACAATACATAAAGAGTTTCTATATTATCTCTTTGGCTTCACAGAATTACATTTAAAGAATATCACAATTTACGCCAAATTATCAGTAGGCTACTAGCGCTTTTTGCCAAATTATTATACAATATTACCATAAGAAAGCAGAATACTACAACATCTAACTAAGAACAGAAAGTGCAATCATTATGAATATCCTAATTATTACCTTATATAATTAAAATATGAAAAATCAAATCACATTCCTATTGTTAAATACACAATAATCACCTTGAATTGAGTCAATAATCCCATACAATTGGAACTCATTACTATTGGATCGATCAACTAATTGAACTAAATTTATATCAATAAGCCAAGAAAATAGATGAGCGCATCAACCTAAAGGACGCGTTCATTCTAACAAACACACATTATATCTGCAACATGAAAATTGAGAATAGAAGACGCTACTTTTTAAAGTTAAAAACAATCATGCTATACTGTGTAATAGCATTGGTCTTCCAAACCAACGCCGCTTTTTCACAGCAAATGACCGAAAACACTTCCTTTAAACCTGGTGGACAATGGCTGGCAGATGATGGAGAACACATTGATAGCCATGGAGGCAATATCATCTATGTGGAATCTTCCCATACTTACTACTGGTACGGCGAGCATAGAGGTACTCCTAGAGGCGCTTCCTGTTATTCATCAAAAGACCTTTACAATTGGAAAAATGAAGGTGTGGTTCTGGAAAAAGGAGAGATTGAAGTTTTTGAAAGGCCAAAAGTCGTATATGACGAAGTAAATAAAAAATATGTCATGTGGTTTCACTTTGACAACTCAAAATACTTAACAGCCGAGTTGGGCGTGGCCACCAGCGATAGCCCCACCGGTCCATTCGTTGTTCAGGATCATTATAGACCAAATGGGCATGAATCCCGCGATATAGGAATGTACTTTGAGCCTGACACCAAGAAAGCATACATAGGCTACGCGGCAGATCACATTAATAAAACTGTGCGAATGGTAGAGTTATCCGATGACTACCTATCTACCACCACTAATGACGTAGATATAGACGCGCATTGTGAAGGCCCTGGTATTTTGAAGAAAAATGGCAAATTCTACCTGCTGACGAGCGGATGTTCTGGATGGACGCCTAACCCCGCTACGTATTACACAGCCGAAAATATCATGGGGCCATACACAAAGCATGGCAATCCATTTGTCGGCGATGCTGGCAACAACTCTTTCAATTCCCAACCCTGTTTTATCTTTAAAATCCCGGGATACAAAGATGCCTATCTCTACATGGGCGATCGGTGGAATGGCAGGGGAAAACCTGAATCAGAATATGTATTTCTACCAATAACCATCACTGAAGAGGGTGAAATGGAAATTCACTGGTATAATGAGTGGAACCTGAGTATGTTTACTCCGGATAAAACGAGGTGAGTTTTACTTAAGATATTCAATCTTGTCTAGCAAAAAACCACTCTTATTAGGCGCGTCTCAACAAATTTAAAGGTGGGATTCACCTAATGACCTCTAAGAAATAACTAGCTTACTAAACTAAATTAAAAACCTATTAATATGAAGACCTTCCTGCCTGCCCTCCTGCTCTTATTTTTGACTTATAATTCGGCTTGTTCACAAGACAAATCTTCTAATTCACCTAATCTAAAGTTTACAGTAGAGGAAGCCTATCCTAAGCTTTCCTTCACCAGGCCTGTGGATTTTCAGCATGCTGGTGACAACTCTAATAGAGTATTTGTGGTGGAGCAACGGGGCGTTATTTCCGTTTTACAAAATGAAGCTGGAGCTTCTACGAAAACTGATTTTCTGGCTATTGAAAGTAAAGTAGATGATTCCGGAAATGAAGAAGGATTATTGGGGCTGGCCTTTCATCCAAACTATAAAAGCAATGGATTTTTCTATGTAAACTATACTGCGAACAATCCAGAGCGAACTGTGATTTCACGTTTTTCAGTTTCCTCTTCAAATCCTAATCAGGCAGATGCGGCTAGTGAACTAGTTTTATTAGAATATAACCAGCCTTATGGCAATCATAATGGAGGTCAAATTTCATTTGGGCCAGATGGGCACCTCTATATCGCAGTTGGGGATGGAGGAAATGGCGGAGACCCAAAAGGAAATGGACAAAACAGAAGCACGTTATTGGGAAGTATTCTCAGAATAGATGTTAATCAGAAAAATGGAGCTACCAACTACTCTATCCCTGCGGATAATCCATTTGCAAAAAATACCGAAGGTTTTCGTGAGGAGATTTATGCTTATGGCTTGCGCAACCCTTGGAGATTTAGCTTTAACTCAGCCAATGGACAATTGTGGGTTGGTGATGTAGGACAAAATAAATACGAAGAAATAGATATTATCAAGAAAGGCGGGAACTACGGTTGGAATACGATGGAAGGTTTCCATTGTTTTAATTCCCCCGATTGTGATAGAAACGGTTTGGAGTTACCCGTTTGGGAATACGATCGTTCTCAGGGAGATATTTCCATCACCGGAGGTTTTGTTTATCATGGAGCTGCTCTCAAAGAATTAAAGGGATTGTATATCTATGCAGATTATGTGTCCGGTAGAATCTGGAGTTTGGATACTACTGATCCTCAACAACCAATAAACACCGAATTATTGAATTCGGATTTCCCGATCTCCTCCTTTGGTGTTGACCAAAATCAGGAGTTATACATCTGTGGATTTGATGATAAAATATACAAGCTCAGCTACGAGTAACTCAACTGTAATCAGAAAGTATCCTCTGTAAAGCTACCAGAGTGTAGTTTGCTACCACTCCTTAGTATCAAATACCCTCCTGCGATACCAAGAGCTATCCTTAGTGCTATATTTCGCTTGCTTACCGCAAGAGACAAAACATAGGTCCCTGATATCAAGGAAGCCAACCCTTCTGAAAAATGAGTTATTTTCTTCAAACCATACAAGACATTATTTTTTTCATGTTTCATAGTGCTGTGTTTTATGTTTTAAAAGCTGATCACAAGTCAATCTATTATTTCAAATCTCAACTGGCAATCCCTCCAGTTGAGATTTGAAAATCAATAGGAAGTTTTACACTTGGTCGGATTTCTATGTTTAATCCTTTCGCTGCAAAAAGGCTACGTAAAGTTCGCTCATAAAACTTAGTGCTCGAACTCCATAGATCCTCCTCTTCTTTATCAATTTCTAAACATTCTATATTTTTAAGAAACTGGGAAGAAATCAATTTAGTAATCCACTCAAAATCTGTCGTCTGAATCCTCCCAAGGCTTACTTTTTTACCCAAATGCCTAGCCCAAGTAGTAACAAACACAATGTCTTCTGCAAAAATATTCTCAGAATAATCTTGATTTAACCTGTTGGCCGGATTTCTCCATAGTTCAAGTAAGGTGAAATGTTGCCCATGCTTATGAATGAAATACTCCACTATTTCCAGTAAGGAATGTTTTTGGCAAACTGAACTTCGGGAAGTCTTTGAGAAATTATCAAAGCATAGTTCCAGTTCGAAACTCTCAGCCAAAGTAGGCACTAGCCAATCATACCATTGAAGTCCTCTTTTAGTATTGAACGCCGCACAATCTATCCCAAGTCGAATAGAGCTTATGCCTTCAGACTGAAGCCTGTCTACAGTTAGCTTTAATTCCTTCCTATTTTTAATTGAGAACCACATCACTCCCTCAGTCATGGATTCCAAGTAAGAGGGGTCATTTACTGGAAGTGAATTTATTTTCATTGGTTAAAAATTTTGGGTTTAAGAATATTTCAAATTTGCCGGACACTGTAATCTTATAATTCAATCAATTCAAAAATTCCTCCGAAATTAATAAGCCTATCTATGGCCTTTAAACAGCATTTCTGGATTTCTCCTAACTAAAATAAGAGACAAAATTTGCTCAATTTGCGGAGGGCTTTCTTATACTTATTTAAAATCGATGCTCAGTAATTTCGGCTATTAGGCTTTCGTCTGCTTGTTTTTGCGATTGGACCGGAGCAAAAGCAGATTAGTATTTCTTTCAAATCCGACATATGTACTTGTTAAAGAACCTCCATAGAGTGACCAAATAGATTCTCAAAACATCCAAAGTAACTTGTAAACAAGTTGATTTTTATAAGCTTTTTTTCGCACTTTTAATACCTTAACCCTCCTACAAGTTTTAGGTAAACCAGATTGACTATGATTGATATTGAGCGCCTAGACCATGTGCTGATCACCATCCCAACAAATACAAGAAAAGAAGCTATACGCTTTTACACCCAAACACTAGCTCTCGAAGAAATCCTCGGAAATCATCCCAATGGAGCCATATGGGTAAGATTCGGAGATATAGAACTGCACATAAGAGAAGAAGATATTCATCAAAATAATTCCGAGAGGCATGCAGCTGTGGTAGTAAAAGACTTATCAGCAGCAAAAGCTTTCTTGCAGAAGGAAAATATCGAAATCAGTTTCTCTTCGGTAATTGAAGGTCGTGCTCGATGTTTTTTCAGAGATCCTTGGGGGAATAGATTTGAGTTGATTGAATACGATAAGTAAAGTCGCTTAAGACTCAACTATCCTCGCCAAGTCAACCCATCTTTTGATCGTAAAAGTCCAAGTTTGAAAAGCTGACTAAAAAGTAAGCTTTTTCCAACAACACCTAATTTTCAAAGGCAATCAATCAAGTATTAGCACCATTTAAAATGATTCTTCTGCTTTAATCGCTGATTTTTTACTTTATTCGGGTTCTTAATAAACCCGAATCATACTTAATAAATAGAAATTATAAGTTTTAAATTAAATACATGAAAGAGATAGTAGAAGCTATTAACGCTGTTGTTTGGAGTAATGCCCTCATTTTTCTTTGCTTGGCAGCTGGTGTATATTTCTCCTTTGCCACCAAATTTCTTCAAGTCACCTATTTAAAAGAGATGGTTCAGCTCTTATTCAAGGGTGAATCATCAGCCAAAGGCGTTTCATCCTTCCAGGCATTTGCCATAGCCATTTCTGGAAGAGTAGGAACAGGAAATATTGCTGGAGTAGCCACAGCCATAGCAATGGGAGGTCCGGGAGCTATCTTCTGGATGTGGATGATTGCCTTCCTTGGCGCATCCTCAGCATTTGTAGAATCCACCCTAGGCCAAATCTATAAAGAAGTCAATGACGGACAATACAGAGGAGGTCCTGCTTATTATATAGAAAAAGGAATCGGTAAAAAATGGTACGCTATGCTTTTCGCTTTTGCTACGATCCTGGCTACTGCCATCTTTATGCCGGGTGTGCAAAGTAATAGTATTGCCTTGAGTATGGCCAATGCCTTTGATATTCCGGTGATGTACACTGGTATTTTGATCACCATACTGATGGGTTTGATCATTTTAGGAGGAGTCAAAAGAATCAGTAAAGTAGCCGAAGTAGTCATACCATTTATGGCTGGGGCTTATATTCTGATGGCTGTGATTATAATTTCTATAAACATCACAGAAGTGCCTATGATCTTTGCCTTGATATTCAAATCAGCATTCAACATGGAAGCTGCTTTCAGTGGAGTATTTGGTATGGCGATCGCTTGGGGTGTCAAAAGAGGAATTTACTCCAACGAAGCTGGACAGGGAACTGCGCCACATGCAGCAGCCGCCGCCGAGGTGAGCCATCCTGTAAAGCAAGGGTTGGTACAGGCATTTTCGGTATATGTAGACACGCTGTTTGTATGTACTGCTACTGCCTTGATGATCCTATTTACAGGTCAATATAATGTCGAAAACCCAGATGGAGGATTTATAGTTGAAAATCTACCAGGGGTTGCTTACGGGCCAGAATTCACCCAGTATGCCGTGGCGTCTCAATTCCCCACTCTTGGAGCAGGTTTTGTAGCTATCTCTTTGCTGTTTTTCGCCTTTACCACTATCATGGCTTATTACTATATCGCGGAGACCAACTTGAGTTACTTGATCAGAAAGACCCACAACAAATGGGGAATCTGGGTACTCAGAATTGCGATTCTAGGAGCCACTTTCTACGGAACGATCAAAACTGCCGAAATGGCCTGGACTATGGGAGATATCGGTGTAGGACTGATGGCTTGGCTAAATATTATTGCAATCATTCTTCTTCGTAAGCCAGCTTTCAAAGCTTTGAAAGATTACCAGCGTCAGAAGAAAGAAGGTAAAGATCCAGTCTTCATTGCGAAGGATGCTGGGATTGATAATGCTGACTTCTGGGTAAAGCGGGATCCTGAAAATTAACAGCGGATATCGTAAGGAACTTAGTTAATAAAAAATCAACTGTAATGATTGCAGTAGTTCTACAAGCTCACTAACCAAGTTTAACTCGGAGTGCACAAAGTTTAGACGTTGCATACCCGAAAACAGTTGGGCTCTTGGGACGCAAATCAATTCCCAATCTCAAGTATAAATAAATAAAAAAAGGGCTGAAAGCCCTAGATATCAAAGCCAGGCTCGACAGGGCTGGGTTATAAAACAGAGTATTCTAAGGAAAGGCGCTGAAAGTGCGAATTAGAATATCTCAACACCTTTTCCAAAAGCCGACGATTAATTGTCGGCTTTTTCGTTTTTAGCTTTCCAATAATAAAGCAAATCTACAAATCATCCTCGCTCTTCGAGATTTGTAATCTCATCTTTCTTTAAACCTGACTTAGAAACCCTTACTTTCGGATAAGCAGCACTTAGAGCACTAAATGATAGCGACCATTTAAAATAAGGCATGAAAGAGTTAAAGGGGAAAACAGTACTAATCACCGGTGGAGCATCGGGAATTGGCAAAATAATGGTTCGCTTGATGCTGGCGCGCAAAGCCAAGGTGATTATTTGGGATATAAATCAAGCCAGCATTGATGCTACTATCTCGGATTTCAGAAACGGAGAAGCCATTTTTGGCTTTCAAGTAGATGTGTCTAATAGTGAGCAAATCCATGAAACTGCCAACCGGGTAAAACAGCAAATTGGCATAGTTGACGTGCTAATAAATAATGCCGGGATCGTGGTAGGCAAATACTTCCATGAACATTCCGACTCAGACATTACAGCGACAATGGCGATAAATACCAATGGGCCAATGCTTATCACGAAGGAGTTTTTGGGAGATATGATCAATCAAAATTCCGGGCATATCTGCAACATAGCGTCTTCCGGAGGTCTAGTCTCCAACCCCAAAATGTCAGTCTATGCAGCAAGTAAGTGGGCGCTGATTGGCTGGTCTGATAGCCTTCGTCTGGAAATGGAGCAATTGAACAAAGACGTGAATGTCACTACTATCATGCCCTATTACATCAATACAGGCATGTTTGATGGCGTAAAATCGAGGATTCCCATTCTCGAACCAGAGGCCGCAGCTGCGACAATTGTAAAAGCAATTGAGAGGAATAAAAAAATGGTTACGATCCCGGGATACATTTACCGATTCACCCGTTTGGGCCAAGCAATCATGTCAATTGCAGTTTTTGATTGGTTTGCAGGATCTGTGATGGGGATTTACAAGACTATGGAGCACTTCGTGGGTAGAAAGAAATAAGATTCCAAAGAGCGATGTTTCATATATAGAATTCAGCCTTTCTTTAGTAGCACTTACAATATCAATCACAATAGTATAGTCATCTAAGTTTTCATCTATTATTTATTTATATCCGTACTTGCATCAGTAAAAGACAAAAGCGACTTAGCAAATGGTTAAAATTAGCAAATTCGGCACTTCGGTCATCGGTCATCGGTCTTCCAGCCACCTACCCAAAGAAAATAAGGTAATTGGCATAATTGAGATAATTAGAATTTTTTAATAAAATGATCATACTAATTGGAGCAGGCTTATCGGGTCTATTGACGGCTTACCGTCTACAAAAGGAAGGAATTCCATTCAAAATTCTAGAAGCTAGAGCAAGAATTGGCGGAAGAATAAACACGGTAGTAGGATCAGATAATACACCGGTAGAAATGGGAGCAACTTGGTTTGGAACCCAGCACCAGCATTTACTCGCGCTCTTGAATGAATTGGGAATTGGTTACTTCGAGCAAAGCATGGATGGTAGCGTACTCTTTCAGAACTCTCCAAACTCACCCGCAGAAGCTATACAAATTCCACCTCAGGCTCCTAGCTATAGAATCTCTGGAGGTACATCTCACCTGATCAATACGCTATATGCTTCGCTTGATAAAGATGACATTTTACTAAATCAAGCAGTGAAAGAGATACATTTTCACCAAACTAATGTAGAGGTGATAGCAAAGGAAACCTTTGAAGCAAGCAAAATAGTATTGGCTCTTCCTCCTAAACTATGGGCTCAGAAAATCTCTTTTTCCCCACCTCTTCCGAGCAATTTGATGGACACGGCAGTACACACCCATACTTGGATGGAAGACTCCATTAAAATTGCATTGAGTTATAAGGAGCCATTTTGGGAAAAACAAAAGCTCTCAGGAATGCTATTCTGCAATACAGGACCAGTTACGGAGTTTTACGATCACAGCAATCAGGAGCGATCCACTTTTGCCCTGTGTGGATTTGTCAACTCCTACTTTAAGAGATTAACTTATGAGGAGCGAAAGGCTAGTATCATCATGCAGTTGCAAAATGCTTTTGGATCTGAAGCTACGAGTTTCATTGAGTACACAGAATGCGTCTGGAGCGAAGAAAAACACACGTATGAATCCTCGGAACCTGAGCTTTTCCCCCATCAAAATAACGGAAACCCTATTTTCAAAAACACCTTTTACGATGATCGAATGATCATTTCCAGCTCAGAATCTGCGGCTCATTCCCCGGGTTATATGGATGGTGCAGTGTATGCGGGAAACATAACAGCAAAAAAACTAATCGCTTCAAAATAGGATTTCCCATCGCACTTTTAAAAGCTGACAGTTACTTGTCAGCTTTTTTATCTTAACTGTACAAACAGTGATTAAACTGACCTAATCGAGAATTTACATGTTTTTACTTTCTAAATACTCGCTCGTCGAGTACCGATGAATATCGAGGACGCAATCTCTAATCCTTACCTGTGGATTCCCAATCCTTTCAACATTCAGATTTATCTAAATCGTCTAACCGAAATTCTTAATTTGGTCTTAGCGAAACTCTCTGACCTCTGGACAATTGCGATATAGGCACAATAGAATAAGGGAGTTGCGTAAAAATTCGCAATACCAATTATAAAAAAATAGGACTTCTACTAGTGACATTATAATTTTTTCTTGTTTCTTGTTTACGTGAAAAATAGCAGTTTTCTTCCAATACCCGAACTTCAGGATTTTATTGCATCCTATGTTATTCAGGAGATTCCTGAAGGTGAAACTGAGACTTTTTTTTCACCCCCATTGGCCATGAGTGGATTTATATTTACTGTGGTTAACGGATCGGGTTCCTTGGACGCTAAAATTGAAAACAGGGATTTTTTTACAGAAAACGCAGTGGCTACTGGCCAGGTAACTTCTCCTGTATATGGTCAAATGGTTGGGGAATTAAAGACTATTCTGGTCTTTTTCAAACCTACCGGAATGCATCGCCTTTTCAGAAACGATCTTTCAGAGTTAACTAATACTTCCAAAACATTAGCTGAATTTTTAGGTCAGGAGGAAGCGGATCTTCTGTGGAAAAATTTGACGGATCATTCCGATAATGAGAAGCAAATAGAGGTGTTAAATAATTTTTTCAAAAAAAGAATTCCAACAGATGGAAAGGAAGATACATTTGAACAGGTGCTGGATTATATCCATGAAATGAATGGAGGGAAAACCTTAGCCGATATAGAGCAAAACTTTTCCTATACTAGAAAGACCTTAGAACGCCGTTTTAAAAAAATGGTAGGACTCTCTCCAAAAGTTTATATCCAAATATACCGCTTCAAATGCCTCTTCAATTTTTTGCATGCAAATCCTGGTATTACCTGGGTGCAGCTTGCCAACCAGACCGGATATTATGACCAGTCTCATATGTCGCGCTACGTTCGAGAGTATTTGCAGGTTTCCCCAAACAGCATCGTACAGCTAGATATGGAGCTGATCAATTACCTTCTGAACAGATAATCAGGAATTGGCAGTATACTAATTATCAACAAGGTAGAATGTCGCATTTGTACAAGATTTTGTTAGTAAAGCAGCCTTATTTTTAGGGATTACAGATCAGTCTTGCTACCCAAACTATAGTAAGAGTCAAATTTTTTATAAACCAAACGAAATGAAAAGCTCACTTTTTTTTGTGGCATTGTGTCTACCGATTTTATGCCATGCACAACTATAGACCCCTCAATTCCACCTATCCTTATCCCCAAAATCAAAAAGACATGAACCCATCCGCCTCAAAGACCGAACGATTACATTCTCTGGATTCTCTAAGAGCAATTATGATGATGCTTGGAATTGTTTTACACTCTGTAATCACTTACGATACTATAGCACACGGAGCTGAATGGCTTATAAACTATAACTAAATTCTTTTTTAATAAATTTTTATGAAAAATCTCTTAATACAAATTTTACTATCCGTTTGGGTAACGAGCGCTTTTTCCCAGGAGATCATTCAGGGAAAAGTGATAGACCTTCAATCTAATAAGGTTTCCTATGCGAATGTGCTTCTCCTAAATGTACCCGATTCTACATTTATCAAAGGAGCAATTACAGATGAATCTGGGGTCTTTACTTTTACAAATATTCCAAAGGGGAATTACTTTATTGAAACTTCTTTCCTTGGTTATACCAAAGCCTACAGCCCTGTTTTCAATTTTTCGGGAATGGAAAAACATGATTTAGACCCAATCACGTTGACCGAGGAAGCAAGTAACCTAGAAGAGGTAACTATAAGTGCTTCCCGACCTCTCTTTGAAATGGAAATGGGGAAAATGGTGGTCAATGTCGCAAACAGCGTGACATCTGCGGGTTTTTCTGTCATTGACCTGTTGGAAAGATCCCCCGGGGTGATAGTCAACAGACAAAACAATACCATGTCTCTGGCCGGGAAAAATGGGGTGGTGATTCTGATGAACGGGAAACGATTCCGAATGCCTGTGGAGGCCGCGTTTCAGATGTTGGCGGGGTTGAATTCAAGTGATGTGGAAAAACTCGAGATTATAACTGTCCCTCCGGCAAACTATGATGCAGATGGCGATGCGGGATTTATCAATGTCGTCATGAAACGAAATAATGGCATGATCGGCACCAATGGTTCGGTGACAGTGGGCCAGGGCTACGGCTCCGGATATCAAGGAAATTTAAGTTTTAACATTAATCATCAGGGACCGAAATTCAGCTGGTTTACGCTAGTAACTCCAAGCGTAATAAATCAAGTTGGAATTTGGGAAAGCCGACGAAGTAATAATGATGGATTTGAGGACATTTCTATTAACACTGTCTCGGATGATCGGGCGAGCACTAGAAAAACAATCAACTATCAGGCAGGATTTGACTATTCGATTGGTAAGAATACCACCCTGAGCGCATTGGTCAGCGGGTATGAAAACAGATGGAATCAAGTAGCACCAATACTTACAGAAGCCCAGTATTCCATTTCGCCAGATACAACTATAGACATGACCCTGACTGAAAAAAACTACTGGAGTCACATTATGGGTAATATTAACATCCAACATACTTTTCAAAATGGACAAGTACTCAGCGCAGATTTAGATTACCTCACTTACAATAATACTAATCCGACTTGGTACACTACCACCTTTTTTGATGAATCTGATAATGTGATTGATTCAGAAGAATTTAGAATCTCAAAAGACACACCGATAGATATGTGGGTGAGCAGCGTAAACCACTCAATGAAAATCGGAAAATCGGTTAAGGTGGACTCAGGGATTAAAGGCACATTTTCAGAATTAAGCAATACGGTGGTTTTTGAAGAGCAATTTGGATCAGAATGGATCGGCAATCCAACCTATAGCAGCGACGGGATTTTGACGGAGGATATTCTGGCAGCCTTCTCTACTGCAGCTATTGTTTTCAATGATAAGACGTCTTTAAATGCAGGATTACGCTATGAGAATACCAAAACAAATCTTACAGCTTTATCCGGGAAAGAGCTGGTCAATCGGAACTATGGAGATTTTTTTCCAACGGTTCAATTAGCTCAAAAAATGGGGGAGAATAGCCAGACTACCTTTAGCTATGGAAGAAGAATCACCCGTCCGACGTTTAACCAAATGGCACCTTGGGTCATTTTTTCGGATCGATTTACCCTATTCGCCGGGAATACCAACATTCTTCCTACCTACACGAATAACCTAAAAGTTGACTATTCCTTTAAGAGCCTGATTGTTTCGGCCCAGTATAGTCATGATAAAAATGCAATTGCAGCATTTCAGCCTACTCTGGATGAAGAGACCAATACCACATTCTTGAAAACGGAGAATATTGACCAAATACAAACCATCTCCATCATGTTTGCTTTTCCGATACAGCTTACACCCTGGTGGGAAATGCAAAATAACTTCACTGCCAATTTCCAAAGGGCTAATTCTGTTCTTAATGATGAGGCTTATGAAGTGGATCAAAAAAGCGTACAAGTGATTACGACCAACACGTTTACCCTTCCTAAAAAATACGCCATCGAGCTGGTCGGGTATTATAATTCACCAACTATCAACGGGTATTTCCTATGGCTTTCCAGAGGATTTGTCAATCTGGGAATCAAGAAAGATTTTGAAAAGGCTGGGGTATTGAGACTGTCTTGCAATGATATTTTTGAAACTACCCAATTGAGGTGGAATTCCTTTGAAGGTTCCAATATTGGTTTTTCAGGAAGATATAAGTTTGATAAGCGGGTCTTTATGGCCACTTACACCTATAATTTCGGAAACAATAAGGTCAAAGGAACCCGAAGCAGATCTGTAGGATCCCAAGCCGAGCAGCGAAGAGTATCAAATTAAACGTTGACGGCACGATTGTTTTTGATCATTCCTTCAATCTTATCAGCACAACCATTATATGTTTTGTCACTTATCATTATCTAGTTAGAGGCACATTTATTGGCAAGTTTCTGAACGGTAGGAAATACTCAAAAAAAGTAATGGATAACCACTTAGCTGAACCGGCTATAAAAACAGCATGAAATATCTAACCGAAATTTATAATTTGGTCTTAGCGAAACCATGATGACCTATGGACAATTGCAGTATAGATTCAATAAGGGTCGGGAATAGCGTATATACAGGTATTTTGAGCAATAATACAACAACTAAAAAATGAAATCATTTAAGAAAGCACTTCTACTATTAGTATCAATAGTTTCAATTTTTGTAATCTATCTAGTTTTTAATACTCTAAACTTTAAGACAAAGCAACTAAATTCTGATCCAATTGAAGTTCTTAAGGTTAACTCATCTTCAAAAGAGAATTTCTCTAAGGCTATAAAAATAAAAACAATATCGCCTGAGAATACAATAGATTTTGACTCGATTCAATTCCAACACTTTTCAGATTTTTTAAAAAACACTTATCCATTAGTAGATTCTCTTCTAGAAAAGAAAACCTTTAATTCATATAGTTTTCTTTATAAATGGATGGGTTCAGATCTAACTCTTAAACCAATTGTTTTAATGGCACATCTAGATGTTGTTCCTGTTATTGAACAAAATCGAGCAAATTGGAAACACGATCCGTTTGGTGGAGAAATAATAAATGATACTATTTGGGGACGAGGAGCTATAGATAATAAAGTTGGTGTTATTGGCATCATGGAATCTTTAGAGCTTTTATTAAAGGATGGATTTCTACCAAAACGCAGTATTTATATTGCTTTTGGACATGATGAAGAAATAGGCGGGTTAAATGGCGCGGTCAAAATTGCTCAATATTTGAAAGAAGAAAATATTGAAGCAGAATTTGTTTTAGATGAAGGAGGAAGTATTGTACAGAAACTAGTTCCCGGTATTGAAAAAGACGTTGCTCTTATAGGAATTGCAGAAAAAGGCTTTGTTTCTTTAGAATTGTCAGTAAGTATAGAAGGCGGTCATTCATCAATGCCAGAGAGAGAAACGGCAATAGATGTACTCTCTAATGCTATAGTTAAAGTTAAACAAAATCCTTTCCCAGCTGTAATTTCACCACCAATTGAAGAATTTATAGAGAATCTAGGTCCAGAGATGCCATTTGCAAATAAATTAGTATTTGCAAATAAAGCAATTTTCAAGTCTTTGATTACAGGCATATATGAAGAATCTGCTTCAGGCAATGCACTTGTAAGAACAACTACCTCGCCCACTATCTTTAATAGTGGAGTGAAGGATAATATTATTCCGCTAACAGCAAGTGCTGTGATAAATTTCAGAATTATTCCTGGAGAAACAATTGCTACTGTTACAAATCGCGTCAATCAAATTATAAATGATGAACGCATTACAATTAAAACAGGTGCGTTTGTTTCCGAACCATCAAAAGTGTCGAGTACAAGTTCCTTTGGCTTTAAAACACTTAATAAAACTATTTCAGAAATTTACCCAACCGCACTTGTAGCACCATACTTAGTAGTAGGGGCAACAGATTCTAGACATTTCAATGCTATTTCTGATAATATTTATAGGTTTTCTGCGATCAGAATAAATAAGGAAAACATAAAATCTTTTCATGGATTGAACGAACGATTACCAATTAGTGATTTTGAAAATTCAATTCGCTTTTATCATCAATTAATAATAAATAGTACTTCTAAATAACTACTCATAAAACCATGTATAAAAATTAACAATAAAAGTATATACATAAAATATAGGTCAGTGATAATCCAAAAAGAAGTTACTTTGATTCGCTCCTTTTCATATACCAACCGTTAGCCTTTATTATTAACCACCATTCCTAAACATTGACCATGAAGAAAAAACGTACTTGGAAATTTTGGACAGGAAGAACCTTGCTGACATTGCTAATCCTTGGAGGATTGTGGTTGACCAACCTTATTTGGTTTCGTCCCTTCAACATCAATCATTTTTATGAAAGGGTGTTCGTAGAACTTGTATTAAACAGTCCTGAAATAACTACACAATTGGGTATTCCTATTGTTTATGATTGGACTAAAGACGAGCTTGATGATATCTCAGATGACAAGCAGAGGGAAAACTTCAATAAATCTAAGGAGGATTATGAAACCCTATTGAGCTATAATTATGACAACCAGTCACCAGAAAATCAATTGAACACTGATATTTTGGGCTACTATATGAAAATGAATACGGTAGAAGCTGAGCTTTTCTTTTACCATAACTATCCGGTTAACCAAATGTTCGGCATACAAAGCGGTTTACCTAGTATGATGGTAAGTGCTCACAAACTCAATGATGTTAGTGATATTCAAGCCTATATCTCACGTTTATCAAAATTCGAAACTAAATTTTCTCAACTTATAGAAGGTCTCAAAATAAGAGAATCAAAAGGAATCATCACGCCAGAATTTATCAATATCATTTTACTGAATGAAATGAAGGGATTTGTTGGCCTGAAAACTGATAGTTTAGGGAAATCAACTACAAAACCGAATGCTGTTACTTCTAATATTCTCTACACCAATTTTGAAACCAAAGTTGATCTATTGGAAAACATTTCAGAAGAAGAAAAGACAAAACATAAAAAAGAAGTGGCTGATGCCATTGAGATGGTGGTTTTTCCTGCATACCAAAATCTTATTTCATATTTCGAAAATCTAAATTTAAAAGCTACCAATGATGCAGGTGTATGGAAATTGCCAAATGGTGATGCCTATTATCGCTTCATGTTAAAGCAAATGACAACTACAAATTATACGCCTGAAGAAGTACATAACCTAGGACTTTCAGAAGTAGATAGAATCAAGGCAGAAATGTACGCTATTTTAGAGGCGGAAAGCTATGCTGATCCTACTAAAACCATTGGTCAAATTATTCAACAGCTCAATAAAGAAGAACGATTTCTGTATCCGGATACCGACGAAGGACGTGAAATGATCTTGGCAGATTATAAAAGTATGATAGATGATATAAGCCAAGACATGAGTAAGGCATTCAACATTATGCCAAAAGCAGGCATGGATGTAAAACGTACTCCAATATTCAAGGAGGAAGGCGTTGTGGCTCCCTATTATGAAGGCCCTGCCATGGATGGCTCCAGAGGTGGTGTTTTCTATGCTAACTTAAGAGATATTAGAGAGACCATAAAGTTCAAAATGAAAACTTTGGCCTACCACGAAGGGATTCCTGGGCATCATTTTCAAATTGCCTTACAAAATGAACTTCAAGGTGTTCCTACGTTTAGAACAGTTATTCCTTTTACAGCATATTCTGAAGGTTGGGCGCTTTATGCCGAGCGTTTAGCTTGGGAATTAGGGTATTATGAAAATGACCCTTATGGTAATTTAGGCAGGTTACAGGGAGAGATGTTTAGAGCAGTACGTTTGGTGGTCGATACTGGTATCCATTACAAAAAATGGACTCGAGAAGAAGCTATTGACTATATGGTTGAAAATACAGGTGTGACTACATCTGAAGTTACTTCAGAAATTGAGCGCTATATCGTAATGCCCGGACAAGCATGCGCATATAAGGTAGGCATGATGAAAATCTTGGAACTAAGAGAAAAAACAAAACAAGAACTTGGAAGTCAATTTGATTTAAGGGAGTTTCACAATGCAGTTTTACAAAATGGCGCTGTTCCTTTAGACATTTTAGAGGAGATAATTAATGACTATATCAAAGTCACTTTAGAGAATGGGAATGGTTAAAGCCTAAAAAAAACAAAGGCCAACAACACTTAGGAAAACATGCGGGATTTCCGTTATAATGAAGATAATTACATTCAATATAATTCACGGTGCAAAGGCCATTCACGCGTTCCAAAAACCGCTTGTTTCTTAGCCTGAGCGTTAGAAATATTTAAAAACACACAAATGAAAATATCAACTTTTGCTTTACTCTTATTTTTTTCACCAACAATTATTTTAGCTCAAGAGGCTTGGTTATCAACTCCGGAAAGTATTAATCAATTCAGGTTACGAGTTGAGGCAATGAGGCCAGATTCATCTCAATTTGACTTAAAGGTTACAAATAAGACTATTGAATTAACTGGGCGCGAATTAGAAATACGGATTTACAAACCAAGTGGAACGAGTGTAAAACCTACATTAATCTATGTTCATGGAGCATGTTGGGTTGCGGGAAGTCTAGATAGTCACGATGAAATCTGTAGATATTTATCTAAGAAAAGCGATGTTAACGTTGTAGCCATAAATTACAGATTAGCTCCTGAAAATAAGTTTCCTGCAGGCCATAATGATGTTTATGATGCTGTAGAATGGATATGGAATCATGCAAATGAACTCGGTTTAGATACAGAACAATTTGCAATTTCTGGAGAAAGTACTGGAGCATACTTTACTGCAGCCACAGCACTAAAATCGAGGGATAAAAAAGATGGCCCTAAATTTTCTTTTCAACTACTGGTTTATGCTGCTCTTGATGGAGGAGGCTCATCATGGAGCGAATGTAAAGATTTGTACTTTAACGATGCTGAAGACATTAGAAGTGAATATGGTTCCCCTCTTTGGTCAGATAATCTTTCAGGCTTGCCTCCTACTTTCAATATTTTTGGTCAGTACGAAATATCCAGAGCAGAAGAAGAATTATTCATGCGGAAATTGAAAGATGTAAATGTGGTTACGAAAAGCTTCATGAACGAAGGAGTGGGTCATGATGTCACAAATTGGCTGTCCGTTCAAACTGAAACTCCCGCACATTTGAAAGCAATAGAATATATAAATGAGGGATTTAAAATCAAATAAAGCTATGCCTGACAAGGTATATGCGATCATTGCTTTATAAAGTCAGTAACTCCTCTTAGTTGATTGACTTATTAGAAACCACTAGTGTCCGACTAAAGTAAGAATTTCTCAGAGAGGTTGAAAAGAACTTAATCAGAGGAGATTTTTGGGTGAAATTGGAATGTAAGCCCACTAGGTTGGAAATAGGGCCGTTTGGTTGGCTTTCA
>NZ_VORW01000016.1 GCF_007997215.1 Algoriphagus aquimarinus
TGTCCGAAGAAATGTGTATTTTTCATCTGCTGTATTTATTGGTTGTGGTAAACTGAAAATACAGAAAAGGGGAAGCTTCTCAAACGAAGCTTCCCCTAAATTTTAAACCGTTTCTCGGACAGTAGTGGTTTAGAATAAGAATATCAAAAGCAAATGGGGATAAAATAAATCATGGGAGAAAAAATACTTTGACCATGGTAATTATTTTTTGCAGTGAAAATGAAGTGGAAATTCGATTTTTTTCAAGTCAAAATCCGAATGGTAATTACTTAAGGCGATCATTGTGCCTACTTCGATTTAGCTGAGATAGGCCAGTTTTAGGAATAAAATACCTATCCAATGTTGTGGGAAATTGCGACATATTGTAGCCATAAATACTAGGAATGAGAGGGTTGGGGTGGCTTTTGAGATAAGTCAAAAGAGTAAGGGTTTGCCAAATTTTTTGGAAGTAAAGAGAACTTATTTTACCCGATATATCTTCTAAAAACAATTACCTTTGAATCTTCAAAATAACATTTGCCAGACTCCATGAGTGACGCTATCAAACACGAATGCGGCATAGCAATGATTAGACTGCGAAAGCCTGCCCAGTATTACATCGATAAGTATGGTACTGCTGCTTTTGCTTCTAATAGGCTCTATGTCTTGATGCAGAAACAAATTAATCGAGGACAGGATGGCGCGGGTGTCGCCAATGTCAAAATTGACACCAAGCCTGGAACTCGCTACATCAGTAGATATAGGTCAGTTGAGCCTTCAGCTGTAAACTACATCTTTGACAAGATCAACCGCAAGTACAAAAAAGCCAAGAAAATAGGCCCGGAGGATGCACTTACGAATGGGGAATGGCTGAAAGATAACATCGCTTTTACAGGTGAAGTTTGGCTTGGCCACCTGAGATATGGTACACACGGCGAGAATTCAATAGAGACTTGCCATCCATTTCTAAAACAAAATAACTGGAGAAGCCGAAACCTTGTAATGGCCGGTAACTTCAACATGACCAACGTGGAAGAGCTATTTGACAGGCTTGTGGAACTTGGTCAGCACCCTAAGGAAAAAACCGATACTGTCACTGTGATGGAGAAAATCGGTCACTTCCTAGATGAGGAAAATCAGCGAATTTTTGATAAGTACAAGCACCAATTCTCAAATGAACAGATTACTCAGGTGATCGAGGATGAATTGGATTTGGCGAGAATACTTAGAAGATCTTGTAGAGATTTTGACGGTGGTTATGCTATGGCAGGCATCGTAGGAAATGGTTCTTCTTTCGTAGTGAGAGATCCTTCCGGTATACGCCCAGCTTTCTATTATGCAGATGATGAAGTGATTGTGGTGGCTTCTGAGAAGCCAGCGATCAAGTCGGCATTTAATATTGATTTCAATTCCATCAAAGAGATTCAGCCTGGGCATGCCTTGGTGATCAATAAGGATGGTTCTTATGCAGAATCTGAAATCATGCCTGCGAGAGAGAAAAAGTCCTGCTCTTTTGAGCGAATCTATTTCTCCAGAGGTACTGATCCTAATATCTATCAAGAGCGAAAAAATCTAGGAAAAGCACTAATTCCACAGATTTTGAAGGCAATTGATTTCGATCTGAAAAACACTGTTTTTTCCTACATTCCAAATACAGCGGAAACTGCCTTTTATGGCATGATTGAAGGCTTGGAAGATTACTTAGCTGCCAAGCGTAGAGAAGTATTCGTCGATGGAAAGCCTCATATGGGTGATTTGGATGAGCTTCTTAGTTTCCGTCCTAGGGTGGAGAAGTTGGTGAGCAAGGATGTGAAACTTCGGACATTTATCGCTAGTGATGATGAACGGGATTCTATTGTAGCCAATGTGTATGACACTACTTATGAGGTGATTAAGTCTGGAATTGATACCCTTGTGGTGATCGATGACAGTATCGTACGAGGAACCACACTTGAGAAAAGTATTCTGACTACGCTTGATAAGTTGAATCCCAAGCGTATTATTATCGTTTCCTCAGCTCCTCAGATTAGATTCCCGGACTGCTACGGTATAGACATGTCGAAGATGAAAGAATTTGTCGCTTTCAGAGCAGCATTGGCCTTACTCAAAGAGAGAAAAATTGAAAACACCTTGGATAGCGTTTATGAAGAATGTGTGGAGCATCCATATTCTATAGAGAACTTTGTAAAAGGTGTGTATAGCGCTTTCACTGATGACGAGATTTCAGATAAAATATCTGAAATCGTCACGAATGATGAGATAAAAGCTGAAGTGAAAATAATCTATCAGACGGTAGATAATCTACATAAATGCTGTCCTGACCACCTGGGTGACTGGTATTTCACCGGTGATTATCCTACTACAGGCGGGATGAGAGTAGTGAATAAGTCTTTCGTGAACTTCATGGAAGGCAAGACTGTGAGAGCATACTAAGGAGTACAGAAGAATTAGCTTTCCCCTTTTGAATGAAAGGGAAACGCATTATAAATTGAAGGCACAGATAATTTCTCTGTGCCTTTTTTACTGCCAAAAGATTTCAAATTCTTAATTTCATCTTAATTAGAATAAATAGAAAATGGACATAAACGTAAGCCTTTTAAAGGACATCTGTGAAATAGCAGGAGCACCTGGATTTGAGAAAAGAGTTCGGGATTTAGTAATTGAATTAGTCACTCCACTGGCTGACGAAGTCAAAGTGGATAATATCGGGAATGTGATTGCTATCAAGAAGGGTGTGAGAAATCCTGATGGAAAGCGAGTAATGATCGCAGCCCATATGGATGAGATTGGGTTTATTGTCACTCATATTGATGAAAATGGCTTTTTGAGATTCCACACGCTAGGTGGCTTTGATCCCAAAACCCTCACTGCTCAGCGAGTAATCGTGCATGGTAAAAAAGATCTGGTAGGAGTGATGGGGAGCAAGCCTATTCACGTCATGTCTGCCGAGGAGCGAACCAAACTGCCTAAAACCACAGACTTTTTTATCGACTTGGGAATGCCCAAAGAGGAAGTGGAGAAATACATTACCATAGGTGATCCAGTGACTAGAGATCGAGAACTGATCGAAATGGGTGATTGTGTGAATTGTAAATCAATTGACAACAGAGTGGCAGTATTTATCCTGATTGAAACGCTGAAACAATTGGAAAATCCTGCTTACGATGTCTATGCGACGTTCACTGTACAGGAGGAAGTTGGCTTGCGAGGTGCAAATGTGGCTGCACATGGAATTAATCCCGATTTCGGAATTGCGCTGGATACCACAATAGCTTTTGATGTGCCGGGAGCTCAAGCTCATGAGAAGGTGACTGAACTAGGTAAGGGTACAGCTATCAAGATCATGGACGCAATGACGATCTGCGATTATAGAATGGTAGAATTCATGAAGCAAACTGCAGACAAAGCCAAGATATCCTGGCAACCCGAAATACTGGTTGCAGGTGGTACAGACACTGCGGGAGTGCAGCGTATGGGTAAGCAGGGTGCGATCGCAGGTGCGATTTCCATTCCTACCAGACATCTGCATCAGGTGATAGAAATGGCGCACAAGAAAGATATTGCTGATTCTATCGCCTTGTTAAAGGCGTGTCTAGAACAAATTGACCAATACGATTGGAAGCACTAAAATGAATAGAGCCTTTTGGGGAGAAGTTAACCAAAAGGCTCTTTCACTATTGCAGCTTGGTTTTTGATTTATTTATAGGGAACCAACTATCAATTTTTATAATGGCATTAGTGAAACATGATAAAATTATTGTCGAACCATTTCTTGCGTTCGGTAATACGGAAACTGTTTTCTTAAAAGGTAGGGTTATAAGTGCTTATAGAGAAAAAAGGCCGTCCTCACGAAACAACTGGTTAAAAAACATTCTGGCTGCAATCAGAAGATATTCCGGCTCCTCAGTTCCTTTGGCTAAAGTAGAAATCAAGTATAGGGATGAAAACTATATAGTCTCTACAGATGAGGATGGGGTTTTTGAGTTGCAGATTGGGGAATGCAAACCCAATAATGAACTAAGTGAGCTCGTGACTTTTCAGGTGCTGGAGCCAAAAACCAGGAAATCACCAGTTGCTCACTTGGAGGTGAAGCGCTATTCGGGTAATACGGGAGTGATCTCGGATATTGACGACACCATCATTATTTCGCATTCAACAGACATAGGGAAAAAGTTTTGGCTTTCAGTTTCTAAAAATGCTTTTACCAGAAGACCTTTGCCTGGGGTGTCTGAGTTTTATAGAAAACTAACTGGGAACGGATTTTATCCCATATTCTATGTCTCCAGCAGTGATTGGTCTTTGTTTGACTTGATCAAGGATTTTCTGCGATTTCGTCATATTCCTGATGGGCCGATCTTGCTCAAAGACAAACATATCAACCTTAAAAATATCTGGAAATCTGGTGGTGGCGATCACTCTCACAAATTACAGAAAATTGAGCTTTTGATGGAAATGTTTCCTAAGATGCAATTTTACCTAGTGGGAGACAGTGGACAGCATGATCCTGAGATTTATGCTCAGGTGATTGAGGATTATCCAGGTAGAGTGAAAGACGTATTTATTAGAATTGTAGGCCAATTAGATAAGTCTAGAGAAAGCGAATTAATGAAACTCCACGGTTCAGATCACTTCCATTTTATAGAGTCGTCTGAACAGGCAATAGCAATACTCGAAAAAGAATCAATTGTCAACTAGTGTAAAATCTGCTCAAAATGGCAACGAAATGTTTGTTGATTTATAATCCTGTCTCTGGAAATGATTCTATTACCAACGCAGAGCTTCTGGAAATGGCACAAGTGAGAATGCCTGATTTTGCTATAGAGCTGTGGGAAACTACCGGTGAGAATGATGAGGATAAGATTATAGCTAAATACGAGGAGTCCAAACCCGATTTGGTACTGATTGGTGGTGGAGATGGGACTGTGAAATTGGTTGCCAAATGCCTTCAACATAAAGAAGTACCCATGTGTATCTTGCCACTAGGCTCTGCCAATGGGCTGGCAAAATGTCTAGGGATTAATGATTTATTGGATTCTTGGGAGTCAGTTCGGGATTTCAAAATCCATGATATAGATGCTATTCAAATCAACGGAGAACTTTGTTTACACTTAGCTGACTTTGGTATCAATGCTAACCTTGTTCAGAAATTTGAGCAAGAGGAATCCCGGGGTATGCTAGCCTATGTGAAGAATTCCTTTTCAGAGATTTTTGGTACTGAATCAAGAACATTTATTTTAAAAATCAGCGAAGAGTCAATTGAGCTAAAAGCCAAAATGATTGTATTAGCCAATGGAGACCAATATGGCACTGGTGCCATTGTGAATTGCAAGGGCATCATGGATGATGGTAAATTTGAAGTCATTGCTTTCAATCCCGAAACTGCTGATGATTATCTGCGTATGACCATGGCGTTTATTAAAGGAGATATTGATCAAGTAGATGGTGTCCAAACATGGTCGGTAGAGGAATGTCAACTTTCCAATCCAGAAGGCGCAGAATTTCAAATCGACGGGGAAATAATGGAGACTACTGATTTCATTTCCGCTAAAATAGAAAAGCATGCATTTAAGTTTTTGACCGGGAAATCCTTTGGTGCTTGCCACACTTCCTTGGATTGAGTTCGCTTATCCCAAACTGACTTTTTAAACCCGGGAATTCCTTAACTTACTTTTATCTTTTTACATCAAATTAAACCTCCATGCTTAAAAAAATACTAGTAGCCTCAATTTTGGGTACTGCCTTGATTTCCTGTAGTACAGAGAAAAAAGAAACCCAGGTAGCAGAACAACCTAAAGCTGAATGGATTGATATGTTTAACGGTGAAAATCTGGAAGATTGGACCGCTAAAATATATCATCATGAGTCTGGTGATAATTACCAAAACACCTTTCGCGTAGTAGATGGTACTATAGAGGTGAATTACGATGATTACAATGAAGGCTTCAATGATCGCTATGGTCACCTGTTTTATAAAAAGCCTTTTTCTTCTTTTCACATGACTTGGGAATATAGATTTACAGAGCAGTGGCTAGAAGATGCGGCAAGTTACACCTATAGAAACAGCGGCGTAATGTTTCACTCTCAAGCTCCAGAGACTATTTTGAAAGAGCAGGATTGGCCTATTTCTGTGGAATGGCAAATGCTGGCCGAAGAGAAAGAAGGCGTTCCTAGACCAACAGGAAATATGTGTTCGCCTGGAACAGATGTTTTTTTTGAAGGCAAAAAAGATCCAAGACATTGCATTAATTCTACTTCTCCGACCTTCAAATGGGATGAGTGGGTGAAGGCTGATTTGATCGTTTACGGCGATTCACTCGTGGTCCACATGGTGAATGATGTGAAGGTGTTGGAATATACCTTGCCTCAGATCGGCGGGGGAGTAGCCAATGGCTTTGATCCAAAATACAAGGAAGACGGCAAGTTGCTTAAAGAAGGATACATCGGCCTACAAAGTGAAGGTCAAGGTGTGATTTTCAAGAATTTGAAGATTAAAGAATTGTAGTAGGGGCGAATAATTATTCGCCCGTACCTGTGCTATCTCTTACTGCCGTTCGTGGTTACACGAACGGCTTTTTTATTTGATATATGTGTATCCTACTATTTGCATGTATCCAAATAGTATTCTGCGAGCTGCTCCCCTCGACTTCGCTCGGGAGCCGAATTCTTGAATGAAACTAGTAGAGGGTGAAAGAGGCGGCGCAGCCGCCTCTTTCACCCTCCCATTACATCACCGAATACGGTGGCCGAGCGAAGTCGAGGCCTATTGACAGTTACATGCAAACAAACGGTCAACACTATTTAGGGAAGTACACACTTCTGTCTCCCGTCTTCTGTCTCCCATCTTTTACCTCCCCTTCAAATAAACCGTCTTACCAGTCTTGGCACTTTCTACAGCTGCAGAGAGGATTTCTACCACGATCATATTGTTTTCCAGAGAAGGAAGGGCGTATTCATTTAAAACTAGATCACCGTTAATCACTGCTAAGAATAAGGTAAATGGATCTTCGAATGGGGTATTCTCATATTCCAGCTTGTATTCAGTTTCTTCAAATCCGGAATAGCCTTCAGCATTTAGGACACGGACATCAGTTGGATTGTCAGCATAGATAGCTCCGGTAAGTCCGTAGATTTCCATATCCTTTCTGCCAATAGGCCAGTTCCACGAACCCTGAATAATTGCCTGAGAATCTTGGTAATTTAAAATTATCGTGGCTTCATCGTCCACCTTTGGATTATTTTCTGCTTGAAGTTGGTGAGTCACTGCTGTCACTGATTTAGGACGTTCTCCCTTTTCCAGCCAAGTCACCAGATTTGCTCCATAGCATCCAAAATCAATGATTGCACCACCACCATTAAGCTTGGGATCAGTCAGCCATTCCAGAAATTCGTCGCTTACGCCTATTTTTTTTGGCCCTTTATGACCATCACGAACCACTACTTTTCGCAAGTCGCCTACTTCTCCACTTTGAAGAATCTCATAAGCCTTAAAGGTGCTCGGGTACCAAGTTGTCTCGTAATTGGTGATGAGATGAATGTTGTGTTTTTCAGCAAGCGCCTTCATTTTCTGCGCATGTTCTAGACTCACAGCAAGCGGCTTTTCCACCATCACATGAATGCCTCTAGGTGCGCAGGCCTCGACAACTGAAAGGTGGTCGTAGATATTTCCAAAAGCGGTAACGGCTTCAGGTTTCGTTTTCTCAAGCATCTCTTCCATGGTGTCAAAAACCAAATCCATCGAAATTCCATGTTGCTCTGTAAGTCGTTTTGCCAGTTCTCTATTAGGTTCTGCAATGCCGACAATCTCTAAATCAGCTCGATCTTTTGCCTTCAAAATCCAGCCTACATGGCCGTGCGTGAGGCCGGCAACTCCAATTTTTGTGCGTTTCTGCTGCGCAAATGACTGGATGCAAATAGTTATTAATAGGAAGAAACTGAAAATGAATCGGGTTTTCATGGGTTTGTTAGGTTAGAGAACTAAAAAATCGAGAAATTGGATTGACTTTGCAAGCATGCGATGATTTTTAGTTTTAATTGATTCGAGGCTAGGGACTAAATTTAGGTTTGACAGGACTTATAATTACTATTTTCAAGAATGATTAACCAAGATAGGATACAACTGCCATTTCTTTTTGATAGTCAATTACTTCAATCAGAGGTGAAAAAGCTGATAGAAGTTGAGTGGGTCAACCATTTTGTAACCCGGAATTATCAAGGGAATTGGTCAGTGATTCCGCTGACTGCCAGAGAAGGAGTTACTCACCCTATTCAAATGGCAGCAGCTATTCCAGGGGATTACGATTTTGTGCCGACTCTTTACTTACAGTCCTGTCCCTATTTTCAGTCCGTTTTGGAAAGCTTCAAAGCAGAGAAGTGTTCTGTGAGGTTGATGAAACTAACTCCAGGTTCGGAGATAAAAGAACACAGTGATTATGATTTGGATGAGGAAGAAGTTCGGATTCACATACCCGTTTTCACGAATGAAAAAGTTAGCTTTTTTGTGAATAACAAGAAGGTGGAAATGAAGGAAGGGGAATGCTGGTATCTTAGGCTTTCTGATCCACATAGCGTCCTAAATGAAGGCGAAACGGATAGAATACACTTAGTGATGGACTTGAAAGTGAATGACTGGCTGCTGGGGATTCTTTCAGGAAGTAATTCCTAATTTTTATCATCAACTTAAAATTCTCAATATCCTGTTTACCATAAGTATAGTATAGAGACTAAAGCATCTTATGATAGTTTACAATTATCATTGAGGCAACTTCGGTCTCCGGTCATCCCCGCCTGCTGTCGGGCAGGGGTCTTCCCGCCCGCAATTCCTCTACATTCTCGCGATAGTCATTCCTCCGTCCACGCAAATCACTTGTCCAGTGGAGTAGGGAAGATCACCTCTCACCAAGGTAGCAACCACTTTTCCAATGTCTTCTGGAACTCCCATTCGGGGTTCTAGCGTCATTCCGTTTTTCACACCTTGGTGGTAGGTTTCGCGAACTTTCTCAATCATATCTGTCTCTATCACGCCAGGTCGAATCTCATAAACCGGGATGTTAAACTCAGCCATTTTCACAGCCAAAACTTGAGATAGCATAGCCAATGAAGCCTTGGACATACAGTAAGAAGCCCGAGTCTTGGAGGCAACTGTGGCAGAAATAGATGTTACGTTGATTATTGAGATTTCAGAATCAGGCGTGGCTACTTTAAGTTCTGCCATCCATTTTGCGATAGCTTGAGTCAGAAAGAAAGTGCCTTTTTGGTTGATGTTCATCAAGTGATCGAAATCGTCCTCTGTAATATCAAAAATATCAGATCTCGTTCTTGGAGCTACTCCAGCATTGTTTACCAATACGTCGATTTTGCCAAACTTAGCAATCATCCCTGAAATGATTGCTTCACGATCCTCGCTTGAAGCAATGTTCCCTTGAAGGTATTCTACCCGTACGCCAAATCCTTTCAATTCCTCCAAGGCTTCTCTTACACTCGCCTCTTCACGCACGCCATTTATTGCCAGATTAAAGCCTTCTTCAGCGAGTTTTTTTGCAATACCTAAACCTATCCCACGACTTCCGCCTGTGACTAATGCTACTCGACTCATGATGCTTTGATCGTTTTAAGTGTTTCGTGTATTTCCATCTTTTTGTAAAAAGGATCAAGCGGGAAGCAGCCTGAAATCATTCCGTTTCTTGGTGCCGTAGTACAATCCGAGAACGTACGACAGATTTTAGCACGCTTCATCGGAGTTCCAGCCAATACATCCGCTGGCAATTCGGGATAGCTCAGCACCATCCTGCCTAAACCGATTGAATCTGCTTTTCCTGTTTCCAATACATTTTGAGCCACATTTGGCAGCCATTCCTGCAAATAGGAGTAGGCTGATCCTACCGTGTAGAAACTTGGGAATGCTTTCTTTACTTCTGCCACCGCATCGATCTGCCGAGCGACTCCATGCAAAGGGTCCTCTGGCGGCATGTAGCCATCTGATGGGGGAAAAAGTGCTGGCCGCTGAATGTGTGGGTTGTAATAAGGGCTGCCTGCAGTGGTGCAAAGCAATTCAATATCAAGTTTTTCTAGCTCTTTCAGGAACTCAAAAGACTCAGATAGATTCTCGCCTATGCCTGATTCATTTCCTCCAAAAGCATACTTGTATGGACTTTCTGTGGCTGGGATTCCTGTTCCATCTGGGCCTTGCTTAAATGGCATCCAGTCGAAGATGCTCATGCGAACACCGATTTCCAGTCCTGACGCTTCTGCTCTGATTCCCGCTGTTATTTCTCGGATGAAGCGTGTTCTGTTTTCTATGGATTTGCCGTAATTTCCTTCACGATCATAAGCACTCAGGAACTCATGTCCTAAATATCCATGGCAATGCTTGATGTCGACGAATTTGTATCCAGTCTTCTGTGCTCTAACTGCAGCGACCACATACGCATCAATCAACTCGGAAATCTCTCCATCCGTCATCAGCGGATAATCATCGGCAAGACCAAATTTCTTATTCAAAACCGGATGGGAATATAGAATCTTCGGCTCCATTTGAGTTTTGCTATTCGGTTTGCAAAACCTGCCTGAATGTGTGAGTTGCAGCCCTGTGAGCAAATCATCGGTGTTTCCAAAGGCAGCCTTGTGCTCAGTTTCTACCATTTTATACAACTCATCGAAATCACCGAGGTTTTGCTCATTGATCATGAGTTGATTAGGATTTGCTCTGCCAGCTGGCTGAACGGCTACGGCTTCACAACCCCAAAGTAATTTGGCTCCGCTGATCGCAAAGTTCTTCCAACGTCTTTTGGTGAGTTCGGTAGGTTTGCCATCAGTGGTACCATCCCAACCTTCCATCGGGAGGATGCAGAAGGCATTTCCTATCGTGTTGCCAGCTCGTGTGGTATGTGCTTTCGTAAAAGGAGAGTTTTCTCCAGTTTTTAAATCTTCATCAAAACCCATGTTGATACCTTCTTTGGCAAGATGGTCACGAAGGTTTTCTCCTGTTTTCAGCTGGGCAACTCTGGGATATTGTGGTTTGTATTTTCCAGTGCTCATTTCCCTACACAGTTAAAGAAGCTGTAATAAGCATCACCTTTTTGCATGCGCTGCAGCAGCAATGCTAGTTCTCGGGCATGGTAATCACCCCACATGCAAGATTCTCCGTATGGAGCTTTTGCAGGATCTGGGCGATGATCCCAGCCATTTGGCTGATGGTAAATAGAATGTAAAATCAATCCTTGGTGGGCTGGATCAGTTGACAAATAAGGATCGCTGAACAAAGCACTCGCGAGCTGCATGCCTGTCTGTATATATCGCTCGGAAGCTTCTTGATCAGTTGATTTCATCCAATTACCAATTCGGATAAAACCTTGCGCAGCGATACATGCTGCGGAAGAATCGATTGGCTCATGGGCATTGAATGGATCAGATTTCTCGTTCAAGTAATCTCCCATTTTGTGCAAGTTTGGCGCTCCTGTGTCCCAATATGGAATGCCATCAGTAGGGGTATTTGCCAGATAAAATTCAGCTGTAGCTTTTGCTGCTTCAGTAAGTTCTTTGATCAAGTCTTTTTTAGAAATGACCTCGGAATAATCGCTTTCATCGATTTGATCTAAAATCTCCAATGTTTCTCCCAAACCACAAATAGCCCAGGCCAGACCACGAGTCCAGGTGCTGAATCCTGTATAGCCTTGCTGAGAATTTGGGCAACGGTAATTTCCATCATTGGTGTTGAAGATGATTTCATGAGCCGTTCTACCAGAAATATCATAGGTATCTCTACCATTTCCGTAGTAAATCGAATAGCGAACTGTACTCAAAATATGCTGAATTGCTCGCTGAATCAGTGAGATTCGCTTGTCATTTTCTCCTTGCAATACATGTCCCAATCCATGCGAAACGACCAAAGCTCTGCACGAGCGAATCGTGTCCACGAATAAGGAATGTGGTCCATTGAAAGAATAAATGAAACCGCCTGATTGAGTTGGAGTCCAGCGCATGGCTTGCACAGCTCCGCTCACTTTCAGCGCAAGTTGATAGAAGTTTTTCTCCCAAGCAGCACCTTCGATTTTCCCCTCTTCGATCAGTCGAAGCAGATTTCCATAAGTACTGACATTGTTGAATCCATGGTCATGCACGCCAGTATGAGTGAGGTGCGGAGCCATTTTGTTCAAGGTTTTATCTCTGCCGATTTTCAAAAAATGCTCATCTCCCGTGGCGTCAAACTGGAGAATTGCCGAACCGTATTGGAATCCCTGAGTCCATTCCGTCCATCCGCGTGTGACATATTTCCCTTTTTCTGTGAAAACAGGCGCTCCATTCGCAGTGTCAAAGGATGTTTCTATCAAGTTTATTTTTTCTCCAGAAAGCTCCCAAAAACGTTTGAGTTGAACTTCAAGATCATTTATGGAAAAATTAGGATTGAGTTGCATGTTGTTTCTTTTGAGTTTGAGAATGGGTGATCATAATGATAGCGGTGATCACAAATAAGGCTCCGTACATCAAGTAATCAATAGGTAATCCAGCTATTTTTCCCGGTACGACTTCTAAAAGAGAAAGGATAAAAATGGCCAGGGCAATGGTAGAAAGTGCTATTAAGGATTGTGGAGGTTTAGTGAAAATCACTGCTCCTAACACTACCGGTGCGATCATAGATGTGCCGGTGAAACTCACACGAGCAAGCAAAACCAGTTCGTTACTCATATAAGTAGAGAATACAAGTACAATCAGCGAAAAGACCATGATAGAAATCTTGGTGATACGCATATTGGTTTTGTCTGAGCCAGAAAGTAGAGATCTAAGTTCGGTGCCCAAAGCAAAAATCTGTGCATTTGTCGTAGAAAGGCAGGCGGCAAATAAACCGACTACTGCGAGTGCTGCAACCGGAACAGCCTGATCAAACAACAACGCATTTGTCAGGAAATCTGCGGTACTCGCATCAGGATATTTGATCGCGCCATATAGGCCGATGAAGGCAGTAGGTAAGATGACCAACATGGCGAAAATGCCCACTGCATAAGCCATTCTATGCACGGATTTCAGGTTTTTCATTACCACCAAGCGCGTAGTGAATTGAGGTTGGGAAACTGGAATCAGCACAATTGCTATGGCTGAAGCGATCAGAAATGGGCTAGTGAAAAGCCCTTTCGGGCCAGGAAGCGTGAGTAAATCTGGATTTGTCGCTGATACTTTTTCTAATCCAGCTTCCAGTCCACCGCTCATTTGCAGGCAAGTCACGCCGATAATCCAAATCACCGTGAGCATGATCACTCCTTGGATGGCGTCGCTATACACGATGGCTTTTAGCCCACCGATTTCTGAATAAATCAGCATGATGAAAACCAAAAGTGCTGACCAAGACCAGTAAGGAAGCATGTCAGGAAATGCCGCATCTAGAAAGATGGAGATTCCTCTGATCTGAATAGCCACATACGGAATCAAAAAGAGGAAGGCACTCGCGAATACTAAATAGCCAGCGAAGGAATTTCCATAGCAAGATTTCATCAATCCAGCGACGCCTTTATAGCCGTTTATACTCGCTCTTTTGCGCAGCGCAAATCCAAACCAAATCAAGAAAAAGACCATCAATGCATCTGATAATGCAAGGAAAATCCAAGCGCCTACGCCGTGAGTTCGGAAGAAATCCGGCATTCCCATGAAGGTGAATGCAGAGAACAATGCTGCGGAGAAGGTCAGGAATCCTAATATCGTACCAATGTTTGAACCTGCGAAGATGAAATCGTCTGAGGTTCTTTCTTTACTATAGGAACGATAAGAAGCATAGCCGAGCATGGCTATAAATAGCGTGAAGAAAAATACTAACCATCCAATCATTGCTTCTTCGGGTCTTCAAATGGAAAAACTTTTGAGCCTATGAAGGTTGCAAATACTACAAGTAGGGTGACAAGGAAGCCTGTCCAAAATACGAATGGCACTTTTGCCAAGATGGGCTCAAGTTTTCCTTCTCTGAAAACAAAAAGATAAGAGCATACGGTCATGACAATCACAGCAAGCACCAGTGTTTTCCATTGTTTGGATTTCATATGTTTATAATTGTTTTTTACCGGTCATATGGAATCTCGCATGCACTGTAATCATCCCAGTGTGTGACTTTGTAGTTATGCTCGATTTCATGTTTATGGTTTAAGGTTATTTTGGATAATTTGGGTTTTACCTAAAAATGATTCTAAGTATGGCTTAAAATAGCAATTATCTTTTTCAATTCTAACCTGTAGGATGCTCTCTTAGTTATTTTGTTACGAAATGGATTTCATGGATTTGCGCAAGTTTTGCTTTTGGCAAAGGGTAGGTAGTTCTAAAAAATAATGTCTCAGTCATTAAATAAAATCCCCCTAGCCCCCTTTGTCAAAGAGGGAATTGCCAAACTTGAACTTCAGAAATTGATGCTTAAAGTCAAATTACAAAACTTGTGACTTGCTACTCTATACTTTCGAAGTTCAACCAGCTTTCTCCACACTCACTCGGACTGACTTACTGATAGGAGTATTACTTTTGTCAGCGTACTCCTGGATGGGAATTAATGGATTTGTCTCTGGGAAATAGGCCGCTAGATTGCCTTTTGGAATTTGGTAGGGGATGACTAAAAACTGGAAAACTTTTCGCTCTTGTCCATCATAATTGCTCATGATATTGACCACGTCCATTTTCTTGAGATTCTCCCGAGCCATGTCAGATTCATTCATAAAGAGAACCCGGCGTTCATTGTGAATACCTCTATACCGATCATTAAGGCCATAAATGGTGGTGTTGAACTGATCGTGAGAGCGGATACTCATCAGCAGATATTCGTTTTCTTTTAGGTTGTGGAAAGGAAGTTCAGTATTGCTGAACTGGGCTCTTTGGTTCGGAAGTTTGCTAAAATCCAGCTCTCGCACATTGTTTGGGAGATAGTATCCAGAACCTTTAGATTTTGTATTCATGTCCTTGAATCCAGTGATCACTTCGCCTAATTTCTCTCGGAGCAATTCATAATCCGATCCCAGCAACTTCCATTTTACAGGGTGATTTCCTTTGAAATATGCAGAAGCAATTCCAGCTACTATCTCGGGTTCGCTTTTGATATCGTCAGAGATAGGTTCAAGAAAGCCCTTGGATTGGTGAACTATCCCCATGCTGTTTTCCACGGTGAAATGCCTTTGTTGTCCGTCCTTAAAATCCTTTTCAGATCTTCCAAGGGTCGGTAAAATCAAAGCTGTCTTACCAGTGATCAAATGACTACGGTTAAGTTTGGTGCTGATCTGAACGGTGAGGTCACAGTTCTGAAGTGCTTTGGCTGTATATTCTGTGTCGGAAGCGGCGGATACAAAGTTGCCACCCAAGCCAATAAAGATTTTAGCTTTCCCTTCATGCATGGCAGGAATTGCTTTGACAACATCTACTCCCTCATGATCTGGAGCGTCGAAACCAAATGTTTTTTTGATGGCTGCATTCAGCTCTTTGGATACATAGTGCATTATGCCCACGGTTCGATCTCCTTGCACATTGCTGTGTCCGCGAACGGGGCAGGTACCTGCTCCAGATTTACCGAGGCTTCCTTTCAGCAAAAGTAGATTAACACATTCTTTGATATTGTTGACACCATTTTTATGCTGCGTAAGTCCCATAGCCCAGCAGATGATGATTTTATTTTTCTTGGCTAAAAGAGCTACTGCTTCGTCAATCAATTTCTCATCTACGCCACATAGTTCTAGTAATTCCTGTTCGGTATGTGTGTCTAGATGTGCTAAAAGTGATTCGAACCCTTCAGTGTACTTCTCGATAAATTCATGATCAAATACCTTCCTGTCAGCCTTATCCAATAGGGCTAATTTTTTCTCAATCAGTTTTAAAAGTGCGACATCCTGATTGATTTTTACCTGAAGATAGATATCTGTCAATCCGTGGCCATTGAGTAGCATTCCGTTTATTTCCTGAGGATTACGAAACCGTATTAGTCCCGCCTCTTGAAGAGGATTTATACTAATTATTTTACCTCCATTACTTTTGCATTTTTCTAGCGCTGAAAGCATTCTTGGATGGTTTGTTCCGGGATTTTGTCCGATGACCATCACCACTTCAGCTTTGTCAAAATCCTCCAGTTTCACTGATCCCTTGCCTATTCCCAGCGTTTCAGAAAGTCCAATTCCGCTGGATTCGTGGCACATATTGGAGCAGTCGGGCATATTGTTCGTACCAAAAGCTCTAGCAAAAAGTCCGTATAGAAATGCAGCTTCATTGCTTGATCTTCCTGAAGTGTAGAATATTGCCTGATTGGGATTTTCAAGCTCACGAAGATGATTTGCAATCACCCTAAATGCTTCTTCCCAAGTGCATTCCTCGTAATGATTAGAATCTGGCTTTAGGATCATAGGAGCTACCAGTCGACCGCTTTTTCCGATTTTGTAATCTGACCAGCGGGAGATTTCCTGCACGGAATAATTTGAAAAGAAGGCATTGTCCACGATCTGGTTAGTTGCTTCTTCAGCCAGTGCTTTGGCTCCGTTTTCGCAGTATTCCCCCAGTTTGGATCGGTGGTCAGGATCTGGCCATGCGCATCCCGGACAGTCAAAACCATCCAATTGATTCATATGTGAAAGAGTCTTGATAGCTCTTATTGCCCCCATTTCCTTAAACGTATGCTGCAAAGCCACCTTCACCGCAGTCAAGCCGGCGGCATAAATTGCAGGAGTTTTTAGAGTTATTCCTGTAAACTCTTTGGAGCTTTGAGTTTGAATATTCTTTCGTCTGGATGCGGACATGAAATTGTTTTTTGCGACCTCGTTTACTTAAAGTTAAAGAAATAATAATGCTTAAATGTTTACGATACAGGTGATTTTCCAATTGGCTACTATTCCAGAATATCCCCTGGCTGGCGGTCCAGTACTTTGAAAATTGTCTCTAATAGGCTAAAAATGACTGCTTTTTCCAGATTGAATTTTAACTGTCGAGGGGCAAAATAAAAAAGCGGATTGAGTGCTAACCCAATCCGCTTTGTATCTGTTGAAATTGTTTCAGTTAGATAACTGTTACAAACTTCTCTTTTGGAGTACGTACTTTTTTCATGTTGACCAACCAGTCACCTTCTTCATTTCTGTAGCCAAGTGGCAGCACCACTACACTTCGAAGTCCTTTGGATTTTAGATCCAAAATCTCATCCAATGCGGCAGGGTCAAAACCTTCCATAGGAGTGGAGTCCACTTCCTGCTCAGCTGCCGCGATCAATGCTGTGCCTAAAGCGATATAAGCTTGCTTTGCTGCGTGAGTGAAGTTTTCTTCTTCACTCTTCGCCGTATAGCTTGTTAAAAGCATGTTGCGATAATCATCCGTGACAGAGTCTGGAAGATTTCTCTGTTCGTTGTTGTATTTGAAAACACCATTGATGCGTTCAGGAGTATAATTTTCCCAAGCTGCAAACACAAGTACATGCGATGCATCAGTGATTTGGCTTTGATTCCAAGCAATAGGCTTGATTTTTTCCTTTACTTCTTGATCAGTGATTACCAAAATTTCATAAGGCTGCAATCCTGAGGAAGAAGCTGAAAGTCTAATAGCATCTAGGATGTAATCTACTTTTTCTTGTGGAACAGGAGTTCCGTTCATTGATTTGGTGGCATATCGCCAATTCAAATTTTCTAATACTTGCATAAAATGTTGGTTCAGTTTTCAAGTCCTAAGCTTTCACTCAGAAACAATAAAAGTTAAACACAGCAAGCTTTATAAAGTTCAGTGTTTAGAAAATAAATGTATGTACATATAAATTATTTGATTTTTGTTAAAAACGCCAAATGCATTCTCCTTAGTTTTTATGTATATCAGGATGAATGCACATAATAAAATTATGTTTGGCTATAGCCTGAAAAAATCCCCTTCCCCCCTTTAAAAAAGGGGGAATTGCCAAATTTGAACCTTTAGCATTAATTCAAAGCACATACGTGGAGCTAAGCGGATACTCATATTAGTTTTTCTTTTCGAAGGTTATGTCAAGTTGTTGAACCTTAGGGTCCTTTTCTGGAGTCAGTGTAAAGAAAATATCCACGTCACCATTTTCTCCTTCTAGCGTGAAGCTACCGCGAAGTTGATTGCTAGGCTTTAGGGTGGTGACATTTTTGATTTCTCCTGCCTGAGCCAAAATAGCTTTGTATTCAGCATAGCGATGTTCTTTCGACCTGTCTAGAAAAAAGTTTTCTGCCAAAATAGAGTTTTCAAGCGCTTTGTTGCCAGTTTGAATTAGAATTACGAGTTGATTTTTGCGTGTTTCTAAAATTTCTGAAACTGGTAAACTTCTAGACATCATGATTCCCTTGCTATATAGAAGATCTTCAATTTCTGCCAGTGGCCAAGGCGTAGTATAGGTTAAATTGCAAAAAGCCATGATGCCAATTCCAAACTCAGGAAAGAATCGGTAATTACTCCCAAAGCCAGGTAAAGCTCCTCCGTGTGACACCCATTTGATGCCATTACAGTTTTGGGAAATGCCCAATCCAAAACCATAGCCACTCATGATGGCACAGTCTCCATTATTATTTAATCTAGGGAATTGTGGGGTTTGCATTTCCCGCAGAGAGCTGCGTTTGATTGGACCAGTTTCTGCACCATTTCGAGCTGGCCAAGCCGATAAATGAAAACTTACATACTTGCTGAAATCCTCAATGGAAGTAATCAAACCACCCATCGAGCCAAAAGCTCCGTCATGAAGCATAGGTTCCAGTTTCCATTGCTCATCTTCCCAGCGATAGCCAATAGCCAACTCTTTGTTTGGCACATCGTCAATTTCCCAATAGGTATGAGTCATTCCCAGAGGAAGGAGAATATTTTCGTTGATGTATTCTTGGTAAGGCTGGCCAGAGACTTTTGAGATAATATGACCAAGGATAGCAAAGCCAGTATTGCTGTATTCGTACTGAAGAGAAGGAGTATTTGAGAAGGAAATACCTGCGGAAATCAAATCGAGTAGCATCTGATCTGACTCATCGAGTTGTCGGTCACCCCAGGGATTATCCTCTGGAAATCCAGCAGTCATAGTCAGGAGATTTTCTATGTCAATGATAGGAGCATCTTCAGTTAGATAGTGAATTTTTGCCATCTCGGGGACGTATTTGGAGACGGGATCATTGAGTGATATCTTTCCTTTATCTCTAAGATCCATGATGGCCATTGCTGTAAAACTCTTGGTCATCGATGCTATTCGAAAGGAGGAAGTAGTTTCTGCTGGGATATTTTTCGCTAAATCCAGCAAGCCGGTAGAAGATGCAATTACCAACTCATTATCTACCACGATACCGTAGGAGATTCCAGGGATATGATTTTCCTTGGCGTACTTCGCCATCAAAGCCTCTAATTCTGGTAGGATTTCTTTGATCTTTTCAGCTCGTTGATCTATTTCAAAAACAGGTTTTTGATAGTCTTGGGAAAAAGTAGGTGCTGTTCCTTCAACTTTCTTATCCTGAGCATGGGTAGAAAAAGATAAAAGAATCAGTGTAACAAGAATAGCTAAGTAGTGACGGGGAGTTTTCATCTAAAATACTTTGGTTGAAAAGTATAAGATAATCACAAGCATCAAGAATACTCAGCTAATTGTATAGAAGCTGTTTAGGATTAGTATGAAAGCCTTGTCTATTTCTTCTTAAAAAGCTTTTTCCCCAATTCAATAATCCCCCACACTATAAAACCAATCACTAGTCCAATTAGAAACTCAGTAATGATAGATGGGATAGCTGGAAAAAGATGATGGAAAAAGTCAATGTTATGCACGAAAATACCTCCTGAGACAAGAAGCAAGGCTATGGTTCCGATAAAGCCCATGGCTTTGATGATTTTCGGGAGGGCATTCACTAGGACTAGACCGAGTTTATCGGAAAAGCTGTCCTCTCTGTCGTTCATTGCTATCAATTTATAGCCGAATTCATCCATACGAACAATCACCGCAACAATTCCATAAACGCCCACGGTAGCTAACATTGCAATAACTGATACTACTATAATTTGCTCAAGTATGGGTTCACCAACGACAGTACCCAATGCGATAATCACAATCTCTACTGATAGTATAAAGTCAGTGACGATGGCTGACTTTACTTTGTCTTTTTCACGGGCAAGAATCTCTTCTTTGGTAAGATCCACTGCTAGATTGACATCGTTATGATGCTCATGAGGGAACATGTATTCATAGATTTTCTCAGCACCTTCATAGGCGAGGTAAAGACCTCCTAGTATAAGAATGTAAGTGATTACTGCAGGAACAAATGCGCTAAGCAAGAAGGCAAAGGGGAGAATGATGGCTTTATTCAATAGTGATCCCTTGGTGATCGCCCAGAGCACTGGGATTTCACGATCGGAGACAAATCCAGAAGCTTTTTCAGCGTTTACTGCCAAATCATCTCCCAAAATACCAGCTGTTTTTTTAGCTGCCACTTTACTCATTACTGCTACATCATCCATTAGGGTAGCGATATCATCGAGCAATGCAAATAATCCTGAAGCCATTTCTTTTATTAAAAATTTTTAAAATACCCTGCCAATTATTAAGAATTGGAGGTGAAGATACTTTGCTCTAGCGATGCGCACAAATGAATATTTCATCAGTGGAGAATTTGCCGGAGTACATTATAATCTGTTTAACTTGAGGTTTAATACATGTTTTATACCAAAACTCCTATGATGAATAGAGTTGCTTTAGTTTTTTTACTTTTTATAATACCGAGTTTGTCTGCTTTTTCGCAGTCTGAATATGCGATTCCTGAGGATGTACGGAGAATCGTCTTTTTAGGAAATAGCATCACCTATAGTGGTCAATACATCAGCTACATCGAGAGTTATTTTAGACTAAAACATCCAGAGCGGGAAATCGAATGGATCAATGTAGGCTTGCCAAGTGAGACTGTTTCTGGCCTATCTGAGGATAATCATGCCGGAGGTGCATTTCTTAGACCGGATCTACATGAGCGCCTGGACCGGGTATTTGAGCAACTTAAACCTGATTTGGTCTTTGTGAATTATGGAATGAATGACGGGATTTATTTACCGCTGGATGAAGTGAGATTCCAGAAATACAAAGATGGCATAGATTGGCTGGATGCTAAGATTTCAGAAATTGGAGCCCATGCGATTTTTGTCACACCACCAATCTTTGATCCTCTGAAAGGTGCAGCTTATGCTAATGTGTTGGATAATTACTCGGATTGGTTGGTATCCAGAAGATATACCGACGAGTGGAAGGTATTAGATATTCACTGGCCTATGCGTAAGTATCTAGAGGATCAGCGTGGATTAGATAGCGCTTTTTACTTGGCAAAAGATGGAGTGCATCCAGGAGAAGTAGGGCATTGGTTGATGGCAAAGGAGATTTTGCTAGGTCTAGGAGAATCGGAAGTGAAAGACTTCGCAGATATTCATGAAGCATTTGCTTCGTTTGCGAATGGTGAGTCAATCCTCAGTCTAATTGCAATGCGCCAAGCAATACTTCGAGATGCTTGGCTTAGATCTACTGGGCATTTACGTCCTGGGTTAAATGAAGGAATTCCTTTAGATGAAGCCCAAGAAAAGGCAAAGGAGATAGCAGAGCAGATTAAGGTGCTTTTGAAGTCTAACTAAACAAGGCTGAAATCCCATGTAGTTAAAAGTCTGCCCTATTTCATGATGCTAGAAAAACGATGCATAAAAAAAGCCCGAATTCAATCCGGGCTTTGGTATTTGATTTAAGGAAATTCAAGTTTAGAAAACTCCTTTGAAACCTTCTAATTTCTGATCTACCTGCGTATCTACTTCAAATGAAAGCATTACATCTGCCCACATAAAAGTAACTGAGGCTACCTTATTGTTTTCTGCTGAGATAAAATAAGCAAGTCTTTCAAAGGTAAATGGAGCTGCAATAGGAGCTACTTTGATAGCTACAGCATCATCTTTTGCCATAGCTTCTTCGTCTATCTTGCCATCTTTGGTATAAGCAAACACTGCATTTTCTTTACCATTCAAATGGATAGTCCAATCACCAGATTCCATAGGAGTGATGAAAAGAGTGTATTTTCCAGCTGCTAGGTTTTTGCCTGCAATGTTCACTCCTGTACTGAATTCGATGATCGTTGGACCATTGGCACCTGCTCTCCAAGTAACACTATATTTTTCCAGCTCACCGAATACTTTTCTGCCCTTTACTGCTGGAGAAGAATAATCAATACTGATTTTGGTGAAGCCGACATTTTGAGAAACATAAGCTGACGGGCTAGGTGCAGGTGCTTGTAGCTGCGCAAAAGAGGTGGTAGAAACCGATAAAAAGAGCATGAAGGCGAGTGCCGATAAAAAGAGTTTGTTGATTTTCATGAGTTTTCTAATTGTTTTGGGATTTATAATAGAAGCAATCTAAGTCAATTTTTACAATTGAAGTCTAAGGGGGGAATGGATTATTTCTTTTCAAGTTCACGCTTAATAAAAGTTATGCTCAAAGGAATTTGTGTTACTGATCTTGAGCTTTCGTCTTCTATGCTCAAATACTCTGTTCCCTGCTTTTTGGCTTCCTGTATAATGCCTGCTATATCTATGTCTCCTGTGCCTAGGATTACATTCGTTTCTACATCACCATGACCATCTTTTGATCCTGGAGTTTCTTTTCTGCGATCTTTCAAGTGAAGTACCGGGAATTTACCGGGGTATTTTTTCATGATCTTCAGTGGATCACCGCCACCCATTTTCACCCAGAATACATCCAGATTGAAGCCAAAGTTTTTAGCATTTTTAAGCATGTAATCTAAGGCGACTCCTTTACCATCCTTTGCAAACTCATAGCCGTGAGGGTGGTACAAAAATGTGATTCCTTTCTTTTGTAGTTCTTCGCCAACAGCATTGAAAAGAGCAGTCGCTATTTTGATTTCCTCCATGGAAATTGGCCCGTCTTTGTGAGGTATCCAATAGCAAGTGGCGTACTTAGCCCCATACTTCTTGGCTTGATCAATTATCGGTGTTAGGTCCTTTGTGAGCTGATCGTAATCTGCGCCTACTCCGATGACACGAAGATTGTTGTCATTGAGAAGTTTGGCGTATTCAAAATCCGACATGCCATATCCGCCCCCGCCTTCCAGAGCTGAGATACCCCATTCTGAAATCAGTTGGTGGTATTTCACCGGATCTACCTTCATTTCATTGCGCAGAGAATATAGCTGTAAGGCCACTTCCTGTGCCTGGAGTTGTAGGAATGGTGAGAATATAAAAAGGAATGATAAGAGTAATTTGATCTGTGTTTTCATGTTTTCGTAAATTAGGCTAGACCTAAACTATGGATTATTATCCAGTTTTCGATTGTAATCCTTAAATTCAAGCTTTACCCTGTACCTATGAATTCTGATCGAAGAAAGTTTATCCAAAATACCTCCCTGATGGGACTTGCTATGTCAATTTCACCTTCTTTTACATTTGCCCAAAACCGTGATCAGGTAATCGGTCACGGAAATTTTCAATATCAGGTTGACCCTAAATGGGGTATGCTAGATCCAGCCAAAGTGCCTGTTAACAACTGTCACGAGATGGTAATGGATCGCAAAGGCCGAATGATCATGGTGACTGACGAGCCCAAAAACAATGTTATTATATATGATCAATCGGGGAAGTTTCTTAATTCTTGGACACTTGGAATGGATCGTGCCCATGGTTTGACCCTAGTGGATGAAGGCGATGCAGAGTATCTTTGGGTATCTGACAATGCTGGTAGAGTGGTCAAAACCACCTTGGACGGTACTATTGTAGCTGAAATAGCTGCGCCTGCGACAGAAGGGATCTATACTGAGAAAATGGCTTATGTACCTACTGAAACAACAGTAGCGCCTAATGGGGACTTATACATAGCGGATGGCTATGGCTCACAATTTTTCTTACACTATGACAAAAACGGGAAGTTTATCCGAAAATTTGGCGGAAGTGGATCTGGTGATGCACAATTTAGTACAGCTCATGGTATCACGGTAGATCAGCGTGGAGGAAAAGCACCAACCTTACTTTGTACATCCCGAGGTCACAACTCTTTTAAGCGTTTTACTTTGGATGGGGAGTATATGGAGACTATCTTCTTGCCGGGAGCATTTGTGTGCCGACCAGTGATACATGGGGATAATCTTTATGCTGGCGTGTGTTGGTCCAGACTTCGCTACTTGGAGCAAACGCCTGATTCGGGTTTTGTGACTATTTTGGATAAAGACAATAAAGTGGTCTCCAACCCAGGTGGAACGGCTCCGGAGTATAGAAATGGAGAACTACAATTAATGGTGCAATCAGAATCTATTTTCAAGCATTGTCATGATGTATGCATAGATCAGGACGAAAATATCTATGTATGCCAATGGAATGCAGGAAAGACTTATCCTATTAAACTTACTAGAGTTTGATATAAGCCTTCTCTAGTTTTATAAATGTTGTAATTTTTAATTTTGTAAATCATGAGAAAAGTAACTGTCGGTTGGTTTGAGATCCCTGTTTCTGATTTAGATAGAGCAATTTCTTTTTATCAAAAAGTATTTGATTGCACCCTTCACAAAATTGATATGGGCGATTTTCAAATGGCAATGTTTCCTGGTGAAGGTGGGGGAAAGGGAGCTGAGGGTAGCTTGGTTTACAATAAGGAGTTTTATAAAACAAGTAATCTAGCAGGTACCCTAATCTACTTTTCTTCCGAAGACGTATCTATAGAGCTGGCAAAAGTGGAAGAAGCTGGGGGGACTGTACAGATTCCTAAAAAGATTATTTCGCCTGAGTATGGCTATATGGGCGTGTTTTTGGATTCGGAAGGCAATCGTATAGCCCTTCATTCTTTGGCTTAGTTTATCGTCAATTTGGATGAAATCAGAATTTTTGCCGTAATTTTCTTTTGCTCAGACTCTTAATTTAACTGAGTTTTATAATTTGCGATTTAATTTAGTCTAAAAGATTTTTATGCTGCTTACCAAAGGCTTGATGCTTTCTGAGGAGAACGTTACCAATCTGGAATACATCCAGAAACAAATAGCTATTATAATTTCACTTTTAGCATTTGTGTTATTATTGCTGCTAGGTATTTCGGATATATTTCTGGGTATGTCTCCAGTCATTGTTTGGGTTAAAATAGGACTTTCCTTTCCATTTATAATAGCCTATTTTTTGGTTTCTAAATATGGCAGGGTACAACTGGCATTAAATATTTTGCTGGTCTTGGCTCACGTAGTCATTTGCTTCAATTTCCTCTATAATGATGGGAATGATGGTCCTACCATCTATGCTTTTTTCTTAATGCTGGTTATTTCTTCCTTGCTAATTCAGGGCTGGCTTAAAGGGGTTTGGTTTATTGGTTCTATATCTATGTTTTTTATCCTTTTTTATGGGGAAGCACAAGGGTATATAGAAGTTGTCCATTATTATGATGGTCCCGAAAATCAATTTATTGATCATACTATCTCGATCATGTGGATTAGTATGTTTGTATTTACTGTTCTACATTTTTTCATTAAAAGTTACCAAAACCAAAGTCAACTACTCAATAAAATAAAGCAGAGACAAGAGCAGTCTCTCGAGGAAGTGAAGATGCTCAACGACCAGAAAAACAAGCTTATTGCCTTACTCTCTCATGATTTAAAAAATCCTATAGGCATGCTTCATACCACCCTCGGACTTGTGGACAAAGATGCGTTTGAGCCAGGGGAATTGGAGCAAATTCTCAGGAATTTGAAAGGGCAAAGCTTCCATTTGAATAAGGTATTGAACAATACCTTGAGCTGGGTAATGACCGAATTGGAGGATACGCCTATCCAGCTTCATCAGATTAGCTTGCGAGAACTTACGTTGGAAATGAAAGAGATGATGCTAGTCCAAGCTATTGAGAAAAACCAGACGATAGAAGTATCCATAGAAGGCGATGATAGAGACATTTCTTTAGAGATCAATGAGATTAAGATTATTCTAAAAAATTTATTGGATAATGCTATCAAGTTTTCTTCCATGAATTCAACGATTAACCTGGATCTTAATATCAATAAGAAACAATTAAGCTGGTCAGTCTGCAATCAAGGAGCTACGATTTCGCCTGCAGATCAGAAAGAATTGTTCGTTTTCCGAGCTAGAACTTCTTATGGTACGAAGAAAGAAAAGGGGACAGGTGTAGGCTTGCCTCTGTGTAAAAGAGTAGCTGACAAAATTGAATTTGAACTATGCTATAGTAGCACTAGAAAAGATCACAACTGCTTTACTTTGACCAAAAAGTTGGCTTAAAGAATCACTACTCTTAGGCTCATTGCTCCGTGAGCGCCTATTACCAACGATTGCTCGATATCAGCGGTCTTGGAAGGCCCAGCGATAAATACACCAAAGCCAGAATTTGTGTCTCCAATTCTATCATAAGCTTCGTGCATATTTCCCACGATGTTTTCCTTCTTGATCACAATCACTAGGTGTGCTGTGATAAAGGGGATTGCTCTGAGGTCTAAATTGCTTTCATCCAGCCAAATTGCAGCATTCTCTGCCGAAGCAAATTGTCCTTCTATAATCGCCAAATCCAGATCTGCAAAATCAGCGGGATGCTGTGGTAGTTTACAATTGGTAAAGGCTTCAAAGGTAGGAGAGGAACTGTATATTTTTGGAAAACCAGTTTCTATTATCAACTGTTCAAGTTCCTCTTTACTCACCACAGTGCCTTTATTGCCATTCAAAGAATGAGTGTAAGCCTCTACGAGGTCAGGAGCAACTTCAAAATCAGGAATCTCTGGAAGAGGTTTCTCTTTCATATTCAATCCCTTGATCGCTGCTAATATGGATGCTTTGCTGCTCATTTGTTTCTATTCTTTTTGTACCAATCTTTGAATGATTCTGCTGGTAATTCTGGTAGATTTCTACCTTTTCCCCAAGCATTTAGCGGGTTGTAGATGATGCTGTCAGGCAAGGTCTTCAAAGATGCTCGCATCATTTTCCCTGAAATTTTATAAGCCAATGGGCTTTTAAAGATTCCATTGGCCAATTTCATTGACAGGCCTTTCAAGGACGCTCCTTGTGCTTTGGTGATTTCCTGTCTCCACTCGTAGAGTTGCTCGTGAATGTTTATTTTCACGGGACATACATCGGTGCAGCTTCCGCAAAGCGTGGAGGCAAAAGGTAAGGTGCTGTATTTCTTAAGATCAATTCCTGGGGAAAGTATGGAGCCTATAGGTCCCGGAACAGTGCTTCCGTAGCTGAATCCACCGCTTCGGCGATAGATCGGGCAGGTGTTCATGCATGCTCCACAACGGATACACTTGAGAGAATTTCTGAATTTCTCTCGTGCAAGCTGCTTGGTTCTGCCATTGTTTACCAAGATGAGGTGAAGTTCCTTACCCGGAGATGGACTTCTGAAATGTGAATTGTAATTCGTGATAGACTGGCCTGTGGCGGATCTCGCTAAAAGACGGAGAAATACACCCAGGTCTTTTCTTCTAGGAATGAGCTTCTCTATTCCCATGCAAGCTATATGCGTATCAGCTAAGTGAACGCCCATATCGGCATTACCTTCATTGGTACAGACCACGAATTCACCAGTCTCTGCAACAGCGAAATTGACTCCGGTGATAGCTACTTTGGCTTGCAGGAATTTTTCACGTAGATGCAAGCGAGCTGCGTATGTAAGGTAAACAGGGTCTACATTCCCTTTTTCGGTATGAAGTTTCTCGTGAAAAATATCTGAGATATCCGACTTTTTCAAGTGAATAGCTGGCATCACGATATGACTTGGTGGTTGTTTTAGAAACTGAATAATCCGCTCTCCCAAATCGGTGTCCACTACCTCAATACCTTTTTCTTCCAGGTATGGATTCAAATGACACTCTTCGGTAAGGATAGATTTACTTTTGACTATAGCCTTGCAATTCTTCTCATCGAGGATTTTTCCAATGATCTGATTATGCTCCTCAGCATTTTCTGCCCAGTGAACTTTGATGCCATTTGCGGTAGCATTTTTCTCTAATTCTTCGAGATAAAAATCAAGCTTCGAAAGTGTGTGATCCTTGATCTGAGAAGCTAGTTCTCGAAGCTTTTCCCATTCGGGGATTTGATGTATAGTTACATCGCGCTTTTGGCGAACGATCCAAAGTGTGTCATCATGCCATTTGGCACGTTCTTTATCTTGCAGAAATACGGTCGCATTTTCCGGATGGCTCATGACATGACTTGGTTTAGGATTTCTGCGAAATGCATGAGTTGTACGTTGTCTTTGTCTCGTGTGGCGATTCCCTGCATGTGCATAATGCAAGACATGTCTCCACCGACGATGATTTCTACGCCTTTATCTACGTGATCTGCGATTCGGTCTTTGCCCATTTGCACGGAGATAGCTTCTTCGCTTACAGCGAAAGTCCCGCCGAATCCACAGCACTCATCTTTTCTCGTCAATTCCACTATTTCCAATCCCTCCAGATCTTTCATCAGCTGGAGCGTTTTATTGAAAGCGGGTTCATTAAGTTCTGTATTACTGGCAAGCCTTAGGCCTCGAAGTCCATGGCAAGAAGCATGAAAACCTATTTTATGTGGAAAGCTACCTTTGATCGAATCCACTTTAAGTACGTCGGTGATAAATTCACTGAGTTCGTAGATGTTTGATTGTACGTGTTCTTGGTTTTTCTTGAGCTTATCTACTTTTGGCGAGTGCTCTTTGACGTGCAATACGCAGCTACCAGAGGGAGCAACGATATAGTCAAACTTGGCGAAATCACTAATGAACTTGGATGTCGTGCCAGCAGTGTCTGCTTCGAAACCAGCATTAGACATAGGTTGTCCACAGCAAGTTTGGCCGAGTGGATAGGTGACCTTACAGCCAAGTTTCTCCAACAGTTCTAGAGTAGCAATTGCTACATTGGGATAAAACTGATCGATGTAGCAAGGGATAAATAGGCCAATATGTGGGACGTCTTTTTTCATCTGTTTATAGTTAGATTTTCAAAGGTCAGATGGAATCTCGCCTGATAGATAATCATTCCTTCCTGTGACGCTTGCGATATGCTCGATTTCATAGGAAATGTAAATTAAACCATCTAGTCCATTGATACCAGCATAGCCGCGCCTAATGCTGAGCCATTCGGGAAATCGCTTGGAATGATCGTTAATTCAGGAAGCTTTTTGCGAAGCATCTCTACAAAGATATCGTTGGCATTGAAGCCACCATCTATGAAAAGCCTACCTACCGGGGCATTGTCTAGAACAAGTTTAATGGCTGCAGTCTGCAGATCTGTGAGCTCATGGACAAAGGTGTAATATGCTTCATTAAACTCTTGGAAAAGAGACCAGTCATTCTCATTGGCTTGAGCTAATCCGTAATCCTCAGGTTTGAGGTAATGAAAGTGAATGCGCTTGGCTTTGTGATCTCGCACTTTTTCAAAAAGAGTCGCACTGAATTTTAATTTCTTATAGGTGCCAAGAGGCATTTGGAAGTGCTCATACAGCTTTTCCACCTGATATTTGTGCTCTTCTCCTATGAATAGTCGGGAGATTTTAATGGGTTCTCCTTTGATACTGAGAAACTGCAGGCAGTCCCGTTTAAGCTCTTTTTTCTTGAGCTTGGTTTTGTTGGATGGATTGATGCAAATAGCCCAAGTGCCTGTAGATAGCAAGGCAAAAGGTTCTTTTTCTTGCTTGATGTAAGGAAGTAAAGCGGAGGAAGAATCATGTACTCCGATTCCGCAGGGGATGTTGCCAAGTTCTGGTTTGGTCTTTAAGAGTGTATTTCCAGGCACAATAGGAGGAAGCAATTTTCTGATTTCTTCCCGATCTACCCAGGCATGGTAATCATTTGCTTCGTAATCCCAGAGTCCGGTATGACAGCCTATGCTGGTGTAATCAGAGACCATTTCTCCCGTAAATAGGAAACTCAGGTACTGAGGAAAATGGAAGGAATGGGCAATTCTTTTGAAGAAATCCGGCTTAGCGTATTTTATAAAGTAGAGCTGCAAACCCGAATTGAGCATGGCCAAAGGTGGAGAAGATGTGGCTCTACAGAAACTCATTTTTCCTCCATTTTCCTCATAAAACCTATTCAACAGGTCTTCAGGGAAAGGTTTCAGGTAATCATAAAGTGGAGTGGCTGGAATACCATTCTTGTCAATATGCACGAAAGAAGCTCCATGACAGGAGAAATTCAATCGTTTAATCTGATATTCTGTTGACTTCAGTGCATCCTTAAATGTCTTTAGCATCCACTCTTCAAGCGGTGCCAGAGGTTCACTCGGGAAATTGTCTTCGTCTGGAATAGGATCTAGACGTATGTAGGAACTGTATACTTCGGTTAGATTTTCATCAAAAAGAAAGAACTTTTTGTTCGTCCTGCCGATGTCAAATACTGCCGTTACTGGGATTTTACTCATAGTTACGCTATCAGAGCGATTTTCGGATGATCATCTTGAATGGGTTCTTCAGAGGGATTTTATCTTCTTCACCTAGGATTTGATTTGCGATTGTGGTTCCCATTTCGACGAAATCAGTGGAGATAGTGGTAATTCCCTCTGCCAAAATTTCCTTCAAAGGAGTCTCGTTGTACGAGATGATTCCTATGTCTTTTCCAAGTTGAAAGCCCTGCTCACGGGATTTTTTCACAATATTGGCAAGGTCAGTTTCTGCCAATACGATAAAGGAGTCTCCTTCATACAGTTGTTCATCATCGATTCCATCTAGTATTAGGTTGTTGAAATTGTGGAAGAAGCAAAAACGCTTAAATCCATCAATGATCTCAACTGGATACATATCCCCTTTTGGGAAAACAAGAGTCAATCTCGTGTATTTCCTTAAGTGGGTAATGCCCGATTCAAGTGCTTCGAGAATGTCTCTAGCAAAATCCTGATAAACTCCTGGGAATTCGTTTTCATGATTTTTCACGTCACGATCCATTATCAGGAGTTTATCTTTAGGGATTTGCTGGATAAGGTCATAGCACGTTTCTGGATGAGTGTTCTCATCAAAGAAATGAGGTGCCAAGACATAGTAATTATAGTGCCCCAGATTTCGCTCCAAAAGGTTTTCGAAAATCGTACGATTATAATGGTGGATCTGTAAATCCACCGTCGCTTGATTTCCTAAAGTCTCTACAATAGAGTAGTAGATGATCTTCTTATAAGAACTTAGCTTATTGAAGATTAATAGAACCTTTACTTTGTTAGTCATATTCGTAGAACTCACGTAGAAGCCTTTACCTCTCACAGAAGTGATGATGCTACGATCCCGAAGTTCATTGTAGGCTTTTTCTACAGTATCACGGGAAAGCAGAAAGTCGAAACTCGTCTCGTTGATAGATGGGATTCTATCTCCGATTTTGAGTTTACCACTATCAAGATCATCAAGTATGAGATTGACTACCTGCATGTATTTAGGTGTCCGTGAGTCCGTGTGGATCTTTTCCGATTTGTCAACTAACATAGCATTTTGGGTTATTGTGGGGTACTAGGTGTAATCGAGGTTTATTAATTCAAGTCTATCTTGGGAATGCAGCAGCTAGTCCGCCGTCTACATTAAGCATATTTCCTGTGGTTTTGCCAAGTTGACCGCTTACAAAAACGAATGCTGCGTCTGCGATGTCGCTGGTTTTTACACTTTCTTTCAATAAGGTACGATTAGCATAGAACTGAGGCAAGTCCTTTACTTCAATTCCGTATGCCTTAGCGCGATTTTCGCCCCATCCACCTTCCCAGATGTTTGAGTTTTCGATCACTGCATCAGGATTCACCACATTGACTTTGATTTTGTCTTCAGCAAGTTCTGCAGCCATTAATCTGGACATATGAAGTTGAGCTGCTTTAGCAGTACCGTAAGCAACGTTTTTCGCTCCGGCTACCAAGCCGTTCTTACTTGCAATGTTTACTATATCTCCACCATGGCCTTGAAGCTTCATGATTTTAACTCCAGCTTTGGAGATGTGATATTGACCCATTACCAAGATATCATTCAGTCTGTCCCAGTCTTGATCGGTGTGATCTTCAAATGACTTGCTGATAGAAATACCTGCATTGTTGACCATGATGTCCACTCCACCGAATTGTAGGCAAGTAGCCTGCATAGCAGCTTCTAAGCTTTTTCCATCAGTCACATCCAGTTTCACTGCTAAGAATGCGTCTTTTCCATATTTCTTCAAGAGTGCATCGCTGGTCTGCTGCAATCTGTCTCCATCAATATCTGTTACTACCACGCAAGCACCTTCTTTGATGTATTTCTCTGCGATAGCTAAGCCGATTCCGCCAGCACTTCCAGTAACCAAAGCTACTTTTCTAGAAAGCGGCTGCTCTTTTGGCATTCTCTGAAGTTTTGCTTCTTCAAGTAACCAGTATTCAATATTGAAAGCCTCCTGAAGAGGTAATGATACGTATTTAGAAACAGCTTCTGCACCACGCATTACGTTGATTGCGTTGATGTAAAACTCACTTGCCACACGGCTAGTTTGCTTATTTTTTGCGTAGCTGAACATGCCCACACCTGGCCAGATAATGATTACCGGGTTTGCGTCTCGAACAGCGGGGCTATTAGCATGTTTATGCTTCTCATAATAATCAGCATACATTTCTCTGTATGCTTGGAATGCTACATTGATTTGTTCTTTCAAAGCAGTAAGATCTGAAAGATCTGCATCAGCAGAAATATCCAAAACCAAAGGAGAAATCTTTGTTCTCAAGAAGTGATCAGGGCAGCTTGTTCCCATAGGAGCCAATTTGCTTAGATCATTACTATTGATGAATTGAAGGACTTCAGGTGCATCCGTGAATGTACCAACCATTAGGTTTTCCGAAGAAGCTAGTCCCCTTAGTAAAGGAGCAAGTTTAGCTGCTTGACTTTTTCTTTGCTCAGGAGCTAGAGATTGTACTTTTTCACCTCCGAATACAGGACGATTTTTCCCGTAATTCTGAGCCAAGTATTCAGAAGCAGTTTCAATTACTTCCAAGCTATTCATATAGCACTCAAAGGCAGTATCTCCCCAAGTGAAAAGTCCATGCCCACCAAGCATAATGCCACGGATTCCTGGGTTTTCGTCAAGTGCTTGCTTCAGTTGTAGTCCAAGATCGAAACCTGGTTTTTGCCAAGGCACCCAGGCAATCTGGCCGTCCCAAAGATCCTTCGTGATTTGCTCTCCATCCTTTGCTGCTGCAATAGCAATCGCAGCATCTGGATGCAAGTGATCAATGTGCTTGAATGGCAAAAATGCGTGTAAAGGCGTATCAATGGAAGGTGCTTTAGACTTAAGGTCGTAGATACAGTGATTGAAAAGTTCAACCATCTCATCTTCAAATTCCAGACCTCTATAGATTCCTTTCAAAGCTCGAAGTTTGTCTACATAAAGTCCGGCTAAGCCAGCTTTTGTCAAGGTTCCGATGTCTCCACCTGAGCCTTTTACCCACATTACTTCTACCTTTTCATTGGTAAGTGGATCCGCTTCGTAGGTTTTGCAACTAGTGTTTCCACCGCCGTAATTTGTGATTCTCAGATCGGCTCCAAGTATATTTGAACGGTAAATAAGAAGATCAACTTCTTTGCCCTCTAGTTTGGATGCGACTGCATCATCCCAAAGGTAACTTACGTGCTTAAAGTTTTGTGTTGTTATGCTCATTGCGTTTAGCAGATTGTTCTGATAGTGAATATGGGTGAAAATATTACCTGAGGTATCCTGTGCTGTCTTGAATACAAAAGGAATTTTATTGATTTATTAGATTGTTAATCGTTGTAATATTTTGACTATAACATAAAATCACTTGTTTATTTGATTAAAATAGTTAATAACCAAATTTACTTTGGTTACGGATTGAAAATAGTAGTATGGAAACGGTTACTACCTGAAGCAATCACTGTTAATTTATTTGCGATTTATTATAAACTTAATCTAGACCGTAATTTAAAAAGTAATAATCAAAATGCATGAAGACTATAATAGTAAGTGTCTGCGCTTGAAGAGTCTCAACTATTCTTCTATTTACTTCAGACTATTCATGTGTTTTGCTTAGTTTAATCAGAGCTTCAGCTATTGTTGCTCGACCAAAACTTGCGCTCCCCAGTTATTTTTTGATTGTTAACTAGTTTGAAATGAGTTGAGCTATTGGCTCTTCCAACAACAGAAGGGATTTTAACCTGATTTTTGCATTATCAGTATGCTACGAAAATCAAAAAATAGATTTTGGATGGTCGTTTTTGAACTAGTACATCAAGGGTATAGCAGTGATTTCAATATAATGTATTGAATAGTAGGAGACTAATCATTTTTATTTCTAAATCAAAGAATCTTGTTACATGAGATAGCACATCTGCCTTGTTCTTTTTGCATAGAAATGCTAGGGTTTTCAACGACATCCAAACCGATTCCATTTGCCCATTTTTTGAGCAATTCGAGTAATAGAGAAACAACAACACAGTAAACATGAGAATTACAGAAGACCAACTAGCATCTTTTTCTTCCACTGACTTTCATAACCGTTCGATTGATCTTTTGCGTGAGCGATTCTCAAAGCAAAATTTGAATTTTGAGCATGTTATCCGTAAAATTCAGGGATTTCAGATTGCTATTCCCAGTGCCGCTTTGGGAAATGGCAGGGCGAGAAATAAGAAGTCAAGGACAGGCGGTGAGCCTAGAAATCTAAATGAAAAGCTGGAAGATATCGGGCTGTTACAGCAATTGACCTGCAAGACCAATTCTGTTTCTGTATATATTCCATGGGATATGCCAGAGGATTATCAGGAGGTAAAAGGCTTGGCAAATGAACTCAATTTGGAGTTTGACTCGATGAACAGTACTAGTTCTCAGGATCAAAATCAGAAGCAGTATGCCAAGTTGGGATCCTTGGGTAACCCTAACAAAGCTATTCGGGAAGAGGCTATCGCTCATAATGAGGATGTAATCGATATAGGTAAAAAGCTCGGGAGCAAGGGGCTGACAGTTTGGATGGCTGATGGGAGTAATTTTCCTGGGCAGTCCAAATTTAGAAGTACGCTAGGATGGACGGAGGAGTCACTTCGTGAGATCTACGAATTCATGCCGTCGGATTGGGATCTTATGTTGGAGTACAAACCTTATGAGCCTAATTGTTATCATACAGTTGTTCCTGATTGGGGAACTTCATCTATGCTCGCCAAGAGATTGGGATCACGTGCTAAAGTACTGGTGGATCTTGGTCACCATTTACCCAAAACGAATATTGAACAGATCGTAGCTACTCTGATGTATCAGAACCTTCTCGCTGGATTTCACTTCAATGATAGTAAATATGGTGATGACGATCTGAACCCTAGTAGTGTTAAGCCTTATCAGTTGTTTTTGATTTTCTGTGAACTAATAGGAGGTGACCAAGACGGGGCTCAAGCTTGGGATAGTATTTCCTGGATGATTGACGCAAGTTATAATACTCAGGATCCTTTGGTCGATTTAATTCAAGCTTTGGAAGCGATTACGATTGCCTACACCAAAGCCATGCTGGTAGATAGAAAGAGATTACAGGAGTGCCAGCAGAATGGGGAAGGATCACAAGCACAGGAAATCCTACAAATGGCTTATTTGATAGATGTAAGACCTTTGGTGTGCGAGGCCAGAGTTCGTGCTGGGGGAGCAGCAGAACCCTTAGAAGCGTATAGGGTTTTGATGATTCGCAATAAACTGGTTCAAGAAAGAGGCGTGAAATCTTATAATTCAATATTTTAGCCAGAAGTAAATCTTATTATCTTAGGGCATGTTAAAATGCTATACTAATCTCCTAACGTTACTTTTTCTTTCCTCCTCACTAGTGTTTACTGGTTTTAGTTCAAAAGAGGAAAAGACGGTAGAAGTAGAAAAAAAGACAAACATCATTTTTATCCTTGCAGATGATCTCGGATATGGAGATCTGGGTTTTTTGGGTCAACAATACATAGAGACACCAAACATAGACCGACTTGCGAAAGAAGGAATGTTTTTCACGAATCATTATTCAGGTGCTACAGTCTGTGCTCCATCTAGATCTTCCTTTTTGACAGGCTTGCATACGGGGCATACACCTATAAGAGGTAACCGGGAAGTTCAGCCAGAAGGTCAGTATCCTATGCCTGATTCCATCCCCTCCATAGCCAGAGTGATGGAAAGTGCCGGTTATAAGACTGGTGCTTTTGGGAAATGGGGTTTGGGTTTCGTGGGAACTACCGGAGATCCTAATAGTCAGGGTTTCGAGGAGTTCTATGGGTACAATTGCCAGAGATATGCGCATCGATATTATCCTGCGCATCTTTGGCACAACAGTAATAAAATTGTTCTCGAAGGAAATGGTTGGGTAGAAAAAACGGTTTATGCTCCTGATGCTATTCAGAAAGAGACGATCTCTTTTTTAGAAAATAATAAGGATAATCCTTTCTTTCTTTTTATGCCCATCGTAATGCCTCACGCAGAACTAGCCGCACCAGAGGATGAAATTATTCAAAAGTACAGAGCCAAATTCGGTGATGAGAAGCCGCATCCGGCAGGTAAAGGAACTGAATATGGTCCTGATCTAACTATCTCTGCGTACCAATCACATCCAACTCCGCATGCTGCTTTTGCTGCGATGGTGGAAAGAATGGATGTGTATGTAGGAGAGGTCTTGGCTAAGTTGGAAGAATTAGGCTTAGCTGAAAACACTTTGATCGTATTTGCTTCTGATAATGGTTCGCACCAAGAAGGAGGGGCCGACCCAGACTTCTTCGATAGTAACGGGCCTTATCGCGGGCACAAACGTGACTTATATGAAGGCGGTGTACGCACGCCTATGATTGCCTGGTGGCCAGGTAAGATCAAAGCTGGTTCGCAAAGTGATCACATTTCAGCATTCTGGGATCTCATGCCGACTTTCGCTGCGGTGGCTGGTACCAAAGCGCCAGACACTATAGATGGGATTTCATTTTTGCCAGCTTTATTGGCTCAAAAAGACCAGAAGGAGCATGAGTATTTGTATTGGGAATTTCACGAGCAAGGAGGGAAGCAAGCGGTGAGACAGGGCAAATGGAAAGCGGTGAAGCTTCAGGTTTTTGGTAGTAAGGAGCCTGTATTCGAGCTCTATGATTTAAGTGTGGATATAGGGGAGCAGAATAATATAGCGACAGAAAATCCGGAAAAAGTTAAGGAATTGGAAGGCTTGATGAATTCATCGCATATTGCAAATCCGATTTTTGGTTTGCTGCCTTCAGAGCGGAAATAAGATAAAATACAGGAGTATAAATGTGAAAAGGCGGAGAATAATCCCCGCCTTTTCGTACCCAATCTATTTACTGTTAAAACCTTTGAATAATTGAATATAATTATGAAATAGAATTTGAGTGTCCTTCTCTGTCCTGTCTTATTCTTATATATTCATGATATTATTACTTCTCCATACTTTTAAAATAGATAAATTAAATATTCAGATATGAGAAATTCAAGTATTTTATGCCTCCTTGTTTCAGCTTTTGCCTGCGCCAGCCCTAAAACATCTTCTGATACAGAGGTGGTAGAATCTCCTTATAAGACGGTTGGTTCTGTGGAGAGAATAGATTCAGAGATCAATTCATTGATAGCTGTCGGAGCTGAAATCGAAGTTATCGCTTCCGGATTTGAATGGTCTGAGGGGCCGCTTTGGCTTGCTGATCAGAATGCATTGATTTTTACAGACGTGCCGACTAACAAAATCTGGAAATGGACAGAGGCTGACAGTCTGAGTTTGTTTTTGGAACCTTCTGGATATCTAGGCTCAGAGACAAATAAGAAAGAGCCAGGAGCAAATGGCTTGATTCTGGACAGAGATGGAAATCTAATTCTTTGTCAGCATGGAGAAAGACGTATTGCAAAAATGAATTCTCCGCTCTCCGCACCGACATCTGATTTTACTGCATTGGTTTCTGATTACAAGGGCAATAAATTCAATAGCCCAAATGATTTGGTTCTAAATAATTCTGGACAATTATTCTTTACAGATCCGCCTTATGGTCTGGATGATTGGGATACCAAGGAATTGGATTTTCAGGGTGTTTACAGATTGGATACTGATGGAAGTTTGACTTTGCTATTAGATAGTCTTAGTCGGCCAAATGGAATAGGGTTAAGTCCAGACCATAAAACACTTTACATAGCTCAATCTGATGCTGAAAAAGCGAGGTATTATTCTTTCAGCTTGAATGAGAATGGAGATGTTTTGAGTGGGAGAATTTTATTGGATGTTACTTCAAGTGTAGGGGATGAGCTGCCTGGGTTGCCTGATGGTTTGACAGTTCATAGTTCGGGTACTCTCTTTGCTTCTGGGCCAGGCGGAGTTTGGGTGATCAGTTCGGAGGGAAAGCACCTAGGTACTATCCTGACTGGTGAGGGTACGGCGAATTGTACTTTTGACAGCGAGGAGAAGTATTTATACATCACTGCAGATGCTTATTTGATGAGAATCAAAGTCAACTAAATCCGGGTTCGAACCAATTATCTGGGATGGGTATCCAGATGTGATTAAAAAGTTGATAACCATTTATTTAAAGTGAATAAGTGTGTTGATTTAGAATAATATTTGGTGGAAAGATAGTGGAGAAATAAGGTCTTTAAATCTTGCGATTAGGTGAAATTAGGAAGATATTTATTAAACCAAGTAAGAGATAAAAAGACCGAGAGTACGATCTCGGATACAGATTGAAAGCTCGTAATTAAAACATGAATGGTCAAAGACCTCAGGGTATTTGTCTGAAATGGATTACCACAGAAGTGTTAATTGATATCTTCAAAACCGCAAGGTGGAGAGGGCGGAGTTTGAAAGTCAGTATTAGGAATCCGGGTAACTGGATGAAAAGTCTTTAAACAGTAGCTTGGCTCTTGTTGATGACTATGGTTATCAGTGAGAGAGAGGGAAACAATCGCAAGAGGGTTTCCCTTTTTGCTTTTTAAGACTTTTCTGGGCAATCTCCGATCTCAATATTCCATTCTTACACACAGCCATGAAAGGTAAGGGTCACCTGAAAATAGAATACTGAAGATAAATGCTCATTTTTTAGGATTTTGATATGAGCTAGCATTAATTAACGGCAGTATGTATTATTCAGGAAATGTTTTTTGTTTCTTTCAAAAAGTCTGAATCACTTCTTAGTGAACGAGGTAATATCCTGCTTTTTATACCTATTTAAGTCAGCAAGTATATCTTCATTTGTTAACTCGGCGGGCTAGGTATTATAGTTAGAATGGCAGAGTATTTTGACAATTCAGAATAATTTATCAGATAATTTGTTGGATAGAAGTAGTAGTAAAATAATTAAGTTTCTTTGTTTTCTGTAAATTTGACCAAAACCCTAAAATGCTATGAAGTTTAATAAGATCTTTTTTGGAATATGGATTTTCATTTTCGCGCTATTTGCCTTTTGGCAATTTAATGATCCAGACCCTGAAGTTTGGGTGAGTATTTATGGTGTAGCGATGATATTTTGTCTTTTGGGGACCCGTGGAGTCTTTCCGAAAATTCCTTTGACTATTCTTGCAATTGGATGCATCATTGGCGCTATTTATTATTGGCAAGGAGATGTGGGAAGCTGGGTTTCGCAAGAAGTAGAACAGCATAATCTTAGTATGAAAACTCAGTCTATGGAAGAGTCCAGAGAGACTTTTGGACTATTAATTATCCTTGTAGTGATGCTTCCTGCTTTGTGGAAAGCCTGGAAGAAATAGGAGACAATTTCAGAAAGATCAATTCCCCAATTGAGATAGCTCTGATTACCTATTTTCCCTAAACTAATCAAACCAAACAACCATGAAAAAGTCAATTCTAAGTTTACTAGTTATGTTATTCGCCTTTGGCAGTTTTGCGCAGCAGTTAAGTGGAAGTACGTCTACCTATTTTGAAATTAGGAAGTACTACGCTAACGAAGGCAAGTTAGACGATTTGATAAAGCGCTTCGAAGATCATACGATGAGCCTTTTTGAGAAAAGTGGAATGGAGAACATTGCCTATTTTCTTCCAATAGACAACACCGATAATTCCCTGACATACATCTTGGGCTACCCAGATGAAAATTCTCGCGATCGGATGTGGGCAAAATTTGCTAATGATCCAGAATGGCAAAAAGCGAAGAAGGAATCAGAACTGAATGGAGGCCTAGTAAAGGGGGTAGATCAAACTTTTATGAAATTGGCGCAAGGACTGAATGATACCCCAAAGAATCAGGAAAGTGGAGTCTTTCAGTTAAGGACCTATACTTGTTTTGATGGAAGGCTAAATAATCTAATCACTAGATTTAATGATCATACGCAGGATTTGTTTGAGAAGCAGGGCTTGCGAAATTATCCGTATTGGGTTACAGTAGAGAAGGACGGAAGTCAACCAAAGTTGGTTTATCTTCTTGCAGACAAGGATCAAGAATCTTTTGAAAAGAATTTTCAAAACTTCATCAAAGATCCGGCTTGGGTAAAAGCTAGAGATGCTTCGGAGGCTGATGGAAAGATTGTAGAGAAAGTGGATGCTGTGTTTTTAAAGACTTTGCCTTTTTCTCCTTTGAAATAATTAGAGTGTAGCGTAAAGGTTGGACTGTCCGTAATAGTATCAAACTACTTGCTTTCTAGAAAACTCTTTACCATGAAAAAGTCTATTTACCCTATTTTATTCATTGTACTAATCGGTTTTGCATGTGAGGAGAAGGATGACCCTGCCACAGCCTGCGGAGTGAGTGATCCCATAGAAAATCTTCCTTGGCTTAAGCTATTGGCTGAAAGTGCCTCAACTGGAGGATTTTCCGAATATGCTTATATCACTCAAGCTAAATACAAAGGGAAAAGAGTTTTTTATCAAGGCTCTTGTTGTCCCAATTGCAGTTGGGCATTGATCTTACTTGATTGTGAAGGGAATAGAATAAATGAACAAATAAGCTTTGATGATTTGGAAGACAGCGAGGTTATCTGGCAGCCGGCAAACTCAGAGTGTGTTTTTGGGTAAAAGGAAGTGATATTCTAGCTAATCTTCATTAAATGAATTGATTAGATACAAAAAAAGCCATCCCGATTATCGGGATGGCTTTACTGTTCTAAGAAGGTTGGTTTTATTTAGAGTTGAATGTGAAAGCTCTAATAGTAAATCTTCCTTTATTTCCTTCGGTATTTGGTTTTGAAATCAAATAGACCTTGTGCATTTTTCCATCAGTACTTCCAGTGAATGGGATAGTCAGCTCCCCTTGGTTTGGCGCTCTGCCTGTGGAAGCTTTTGGACTGAAGTTTCCTTCACCCACTAATTCTCCCGTAGGGCTATCCAATCTTAGTTGGAAATCATACTGCCCAGCTAAAGCTCCCATGGTAAACATGTTTAGAGTTACTGAACCAACGTCAGTCAAATCTACAGTACCGATAAGAGCAGTGCCCTCCTCGTTAGGAACCGATAAGAAAGTTGCTCCATTATAACTGCTGATGGCATAGCCTCCAGTTAATTCTTCCGCATTACCCAAATCTATGGTGTTACTCTTGAGCAATAGGGTAGAGGAACCTGTTAGTGGTTTTATGTTTTCCCCTCCTTGGTCTGTATAAGATGCATTGAGCATCAATATGCCTGTTGGAGTTGGAGTTTTACCAGCTGTCGCATCTACAGATCCAGTTTTTGGAAGAGAAGGAGTAGTCACTTGATCCAAAGAAAGAATATAAGCAACCAAGGCATTCAAATCAGAATCTTTCATATCTGGATTTGCAGGCATAGCTGTTTCGCCCCAGACTCCGCCACCACCATTTTTGATCTTATTCTTTAAATAGTCGATGTCTCTTTGATTGTACTTCTTCGCTACATCAATGTAAGCAGGTCCAACAGATGCTTCAGCTTCCTTATGACAGGTTTTACAAGTTAGTGTGGTGAAGAGAGATTTACCCATCATTGCTTCAGTCATCACCTTGTGGCCCATGTCAGATTCTGCCTTATCTAGTCCTTCGATATAGTCAGCAGAAATATACAGGGTACTGAGGTCTGTAGCAGCCTCAGGGTTATCAGCATCAGCAACGGATACGTTGTATTCTACTTTCTTTCCAGGGAAATAAAAGGACTGATTTCCGTTGATTGTGATTGAAACTTCCGGAGCAATGTTTCCAGAATAAACACTAGCAATAGAACTGCTGCCAGTTAATCCTTTAGGATCTTTTGCAGTTACTTTTACTTCGTATTCACCGATTCCATTAAAAGTATGGGTAAGGCTAGGAGCCTCTGTAGTCTTGGTTTCACCATTGCCCAAATCCCAAATGTAAGTCATTGCGTCATTTTCAGGATCTGAAGAAGTCGCACTAAATGTGACAGTCAATGGATTTGTTCCTGAGGTCTTATCTGCTGAAATTTTAGTCACCGTTGGCGCTCTATTTCCTCCATTAAAATCTATTCTGGAAAGTCCTGAATCTGGATTCTTGGAGAACCAGCCATTTCCGTATTCCAATATATAGATTCTGCCGTCAGGCCCCATTTCCATATCTATCAATGCGTTGAATTTGGTGCTTGGCATAAATGCTTCCATTTTGTCAAAATCACCATTTTCCTTTATGGTAACAGCCTTAATCCAGCCTCTGATCCAATCATAGATAAAGATTTTCCCATCGTAGTAATCCGGGAACTTCGTGTCTGCAGTGTACATGTCAGAATAATAGATTGGACCTGCCATTGCATTTCTTCCTCCCGTTCCTAATTGCGGAAACTCTTTAGATTCCGCATATGGATACCAAATGAATGCAGGTGCTAGTGCAGGCAAATCCTTTTTACCGGTGTTATTTACGGATGTGTTTGTTGGGCCATTAGGATCAAAAGCTGCTCCTGATTCACCAGTTTCATAGTCAAATTCACGGTAAGGATAATTATTTCCTACGAAATAAGGCCAGCCAAAATTCCCTGCTTTTCTCGCTTGGTTTACCTCATCGTAGCCTCTAGGACCACGAGTCTCCAAGCTGTCAGCATTGGCGTCAGGACCAACTTCACCCCAATACAAGAAACCATTTTTCTGATCAACAGATATTCTGTACGGGTTTCTGTTTCCCTGAACATAAATCTCAGGTCTAGTGCCCTCTGTTCCTACCGGGTATAGATTGCCTTCAGGGATATCATAAGAACCATCTTCCTTTACTTTAATTCTAAGGATTTTACCTCTAAGGTCATTTGCATTTCCAGATGATCTTCTCGCATCATACTGTTCCTTACCCGGTCTCTGATCTAGCGGAGCAAATCCGTTGTTGATGAATTTAGAATCAGCTTGGTTGAAAGGAGTAGAATTGTCTCCTAAGGAAAGGAATAGGTTGCCATCTTTATCAAATGCGATAGATCCACCAGTATGGCAGCAAATATCACGATCGGAATGTATATCGAGAATGACAACTTCTGATGCCATATCCCATGTGTCGTTTTTGAAAGTAAACCTTGCAAGCCTGTTGATTTCTTCATCACCTGCTGGTGCATAATAGACAAAAATATAGCCGTTTTCAGCGAAATTTGGGTCTTTTTTAATCCCCATCAATCCTTCTTCAGCATTTACTCCCTTTACTTCTGTTTTCCAGTACACATCAAGCTTGGCTACTTCTTTCAGTTCCTCTGTATCATTATCGAATAACAGAATTTCTCCTCTTCTCTGTGATACAAGAATATCTAAGTTCGGAAGTATGGTCATCTCAGTTGGCTCAGTGAATTCTCCATAAGCATAAGTCGTCTTTGTAAACCTGTTTTCCTCAGGAACACGCTTGCTCTTTGCTTTAGAATAATCTAATTCGGAATTGTTTCCAATAGCGTATTCAATACCTGCAAGTACATGCTTCAAGAATAATTCTTCAGAATAAGATTCATTAGTATGACCACCTCCAGTATAGAAAGCTCTTCCTCCATCATAGTCATGATACCAAGCGATAGGATGCTCTCCCATGTCGAAACCACCTTTATAAGAGTCTTCTTCCAGGTTCAATAGCACATGGACGTCTGGGTTCATGTTTTTGTAGCTGTACCACTCATCTGTTCTTGCCCAAGGACTAGTTAGGAAAGATGTGGAGGAGTTTTTAGCATCCACCACAGTGATTTCTCCAGCCTGTACATTTGGGTTAGGATCGTTGATGCCGGGATGATCGGTGAAATAACCACCTACTAATCGGCCATACCAGCCCCACTCATATTCTGTGTCAGCTGCAGCATGGATACCCATGAAACCGCCACCTGATTGAATGTATCTTTCGAAGTCAGCTTCTTGGTAGTTGTTTAACACATCGCCAGTAGTGCTTAAAAAGATTACGGCTGAGTATTGTGCTAAATTCTCCTCGGTGAACATTTCTGCCTGAGTGGTAGTATCCACGTCAAAGCCATTTTCTGACCCTAGTTTTTCTATTGCTTCTATTCCTTTAGGAATGGATTCATGATGAAATCCTGCTGTTTTGCTAAATACAAGTACTTTAGGTTTTCCAGAGCGAGAATTACAGCTCCAGAAACCTACACTCGCAATCAGACCAAGTAGCAGTAGGCTTCTTAGGTTTTTTGGAAAATTCATAGGTTTCAAATTTTTGGGAAAATAGGTAATAAAACTCAATTCAGAGTTGGGGTTACAAATTGGGGAAAATTTTGATAAAAATTATAGTAATTGTCTAATTGAAACAATAGAATTTTTAAATGATGGCTCTTTATAGTATTCTAGCTCCTTCGGAAAGTTCAACTGGGATAAAATCTGCTTCTATATCAAATTTTTCCTTGTAGGCAGCTAGCATAGTAGCTTGGAAACTCTTCAATTCTGAATTAGCTACCAAATTGATAGTGCAACCTCCAAAGCCTCCGCCCATAATTCGGGATCCAATTACCCCTGGTAATTTCCATGATTCCTCAGCAAGGAAATCAAGTTCCACGCAACTCACTTCGAAGTCTTCACTTAAGCTTCGATGAGATTCCTTCAGAAGGTTTCCAAAGACAGTTAAATCGCCAGCATGGAGAGCTTTAGATGCTAGGTTTACCCGTTCGATTTCTGTGATGACGTGTTTTGCCTTTGGGAAAAGATCTGAGGGTAAAAGTTGCTGAACTTTCTCAATATCATTCACCGGAATATCTCTAAGTGTTGTGGCTTCAGGGAAAGTGCCTTGAAGAATTTTTACACTTTCTTCGCAAGCCTCTCTTCGCTTATTATAAGCAGAGTCGGCAAGGGAATGCTTTACCTTAGAATTGATCAGAATTAAAGAATGATTACCAAAATCAACTTCAACTTCAAAGTGTGTATTGGTGCGGCAATCCAGTAATAAGGCTCGGTCTTTTACTCCAAAAGCAGAAGCATAAGGATCCATAATGCCGCATTTCACACCAGCAAATAAATGCTCTGCTTTTTGGGCGTAGAGAACGATTGACTTTTTGGTGATGGTAAGGTTAAATAAAGCGGTCAATGCCGTACCGATTGCTACGGAAAGTGCCGCTGAGGAAGAAAGACCTGAAGCTGGGATGTTACCGACGAAAGCTAAGTCAAAACCTTCAAACTTATAACCCGCCTGCTGAAATTGCGAGATCACACCCATGGTATAATTTGCCCAGTGACCCTTTTTTGGAGAAAATGAAGTGATATCAAAAACAAATTCTTCCTCGTAATCTTCTGAGTAAAGGCGACAGGATGAAAGACCATTTTTTTGGATAGCTACCCATATACCTTGTTCTATTGCAGCTGGGAATACCAAACCATCCTGGTAATCTGTGTGCTCTCCGATCAGATTGATTCTTCCTGGTGCGAAAGCCAAAATAGGTTCACTACCAAACAGTTTCCTGAAGGTTTGGGCAATTTTATCTTTCATTTACTTAAGGGCTTTTGTTGATTGTCGAGGTACAAGGGTCGTTTCGAGTACTATAGAAATAGGGTCGTCAGATGCGATGCCATCTAATTGATCAAGTAAGTGAGTTACTGATAATTTCCCCATTTCATAGCCAGGTTGGGCTACCGTAGTCAGTGGCGGTTCCACCACGGCGGATGTAGGGTTGTCTGTAAAACCAGCTAATGCCATGTCATTCGGCACCTTGATGCCCATGGATTTCCAACAGGTCAGAATATCTATTGCTACCGGATCTATCATACAGAATACGCCATCTGGCCGATCTTTCATTTCGGCTATTTCTTTACCTATTTTGATGTTTCCTTCTATGGTAAGATCAGATATTTTCACCAATGCTGGATCAGGAGTGATCCCAAACTCATTTAGTGCGTGCAGATATCCTTCTTTACGTTTTTTACTGATATAGAGATCTTCTGGTCCTGATACATACATCACACGCTTGCAGCCAGTTTCCAATAGATGTTTGGTGACTTGATAGGCACCGCCTTCATCATTGAATGTCACTCTCGATACTGGTATATCTTCATTTACTCTATCAAAAAGCAGAAAGGGGATTTCTCTATTGTAGAGATCAATCAAATGATCGTATGTGTTCGTTTCGCGGCTCAGAGAGATTAATAAACCATCCACTTGAGAGGCTACTAAAGTTCTGATATTAGCTTTTTCAAGTTCCAATGTTTCATTCGATTGACAAATCATCACGTTATAACCACGCTTATTCGCATGATCCTGAATCCCAGAGATACAGGAAGCAAAAAAGTGTGAAGTAATTTCTGGTACGATTACGCCGAGTGTATTCGTACGGCTAATTCTAAGGCTTTGAGCAAGGAGGTTAGGTTGGTAATTCATCTCCTTTGCCATCTCCACTATTCGTTTTTTAGTGTCAGGATGAAGCTCAGGAGAATCCTTGAGTGCTCTTGAAATGGTCGATACAGAAACGCCTAATTTCTTGGCGATTTCCTTCATGGTGACTTGATGACCTTTTTTCATGGGGTAAAATCATTTAACTATCACTTCGAACCCTCCAAATTCGACGATTCTAAGACGGAAAGATAAGCTTTTACTCTTGGTAAACTGTAAATAAAACAGTTTCTCCTACTGCCTGCAAAGTTCTACGGTCTATGATTTCCATATTATCTGCATGCTTATGATGGTATTGACCGAAGCCATAATCCGGGGAAAACTCAATTATATCAATCATTGGTATTTTGGCAAATTCATTGACAAAAGCATGATCATCCAGGATCTCAGGAGAATCTTTGTAAATAAAGAAGTCTCCTTGACCAATCTGTGCAGCATTGTCCCAGACTTTTTTCAAAATTCCAGATGCGTATTGACGGGAATATCCTTCTCTATAGAAACGAGCTCCCTTGGCTCCAACCAAATCCACAAGAATCCCATAATAGGCTGAGTAATTCGGTTTGTGCTTGTTTTTGGACCAGTGCTGAGATCCTAGGCACCACCATATTTGACTGTTGTCTCTTTCGGAAGATAGATCTGGTTCCCCATCATCTTCTCCATCGAATAAAATAATGTCTATCCCAACGCCTGGCTTTAGTTCCTGAGAACCGATCACACGAGCGATTTCCAGTAAAATCCCCACTCCGCTGGCGCCATCGTTAGCTCCATCGATAGGTTCATCCATCCTGTCGGTATCTTTGTCAGCGATTCTTCTTGTATCCCAGTGTGCAGCCAAAAGTATTCTTTTCGTTGCCTGAGGATTGTAGGAAGCAATAATGTTGCTCAGATCCCAAGTTAATCCATCGTAGGTTTTCGCTTCGAAATCCTGAGTTTCTACAGTAAAGCCATAACCTTCAAACTTAGCTAATAACCAGTTTTTAGTTGCTTCATGCGCTTCGGTTTCCGGTACTCTCGGGCCAAAATCAACTTGCTTTTGCACAAATGCATACGCAGAATCTGGAGAGAAAGTAGGGTAGGGCTTAGCAGGAACTTCCGCTACAGTCTCAGCTTTTTTGTCAGGACTTGTACATGCCCAGGCTAATGCTAGTAAGCCTACCAGCCAAAATCTATTCTTCATATGCCCAGTCAATTTTATCTTTCATGTCTTTTACTACAAATCCGATTTCTTTCAGACCTGCTCGGATTTCATCCACTTTTGCGTAGTCTCTGGCTGTTTTTGCTTCAGCATACAATTGCAAAAGTAGGTTCAGCATTTCATTTTGAGTATCTGATTTCTCCTCGATCAAACCCAAAATATCGGAAACAAAGGTGTTGAATGTTTCAATCAATTTATTGAATACATCCTCTCCAAAGACAGCGGACTTCAATTGTCCTGTGTACATGGAATTGATTTTCTTCAGTAAGTTGAACAAATGCCCAATCGCCTGTGCGGTGTTGAAATCATCGTCCATGGCTCGGTAAGCGTTGTTGATGATTTGTTCTACTTGCTTGATTTGCTCCTCATCTTTCTCAGCATCATTCGCTTCGAATTTCAAAATCTTTGCAATTCTCAATCCGTTGATCAGCTTTTTGTATCCCTTTTGCGCAGCCTGAAGTGCTTCGTTAGAGAAATCCAAGGTAGAGCGATAATGCGCTGTCAAGATGAAATAACGGATCGTCATCGGACTATAAGCCTGTTCCAGAAGTTTATGGCTTCCAGTGAAGAGCTCCTGCAGGTTGATAAAGTTACCCAGTGACTTACCCATCTTCTGTCCGTTGATGGTGATCATATTATTGTGCATCCAATACTTGGCAGGATCCTGATGATTGCATGCATTTCCCTGTGCGATTTCACATTCGTGGTGAGGGAAAAGAAGATCCATTCCGCCTCCATGGATGTCAAAATGCTTGCCCAGGTATTTGGAACTCATGGCTGTACATTCTAGATGCCAGCCAGGAAAACCAACTCCCCAAGGAGAGTCCCACTTCATGAGATGCTCCGAAGAAGCATTTTTCCAAAGTGCAAAATCAACTGAATTACGCTTTTCATCCTGTCCATCCAGCGTGCGGCTTCCGCTCATCAGGTTTTCCAAGTCACGACCTGATAGCTTACCATAGTTGTTCGTTTCGTTGTATTTCATCACATCGAAATACACAGATCCGTTTACTTCATAGGCAAAACCCTCTTTGAGAATGGCCTCCACCAAAGCGATTTGCTCAGGAATATGGCCTGTTGCACGAGGTTCGATGCTCGGTTTCCAGGTATTCAAAAGCGCCATGTCTCTGTGGTAGCTGTCCGTATATTGCTGGGCAACTTCCATAGGCTCAAGCTGTTCTAGCTTTGCTTTCTTGGCGATTTTATCTTCACCCTCATCTGCATCTCCTTGTAAGTGACCTACATCGGTGATGTTGCGCACGTAGCGAACCCTGAAGCCCAAGTGCGTAAGGTAGCGATTGACTGTATCAAAAGTGATGGCAGGACGAGCGTGGCCAAGGTGAGCATCTCCATAGACCGTCGGTCCACAGACATACATGCCTACAAAAGGCGGATTGATGGGCTGAAACTCCTCTTTCTGGCGTGAAAGAGTATTGTATAATTTAAGATTATGCGACTTCATGAGTAGAATCTGTACTAAGTATCAAAAACCAACAACGGATCTAGCCCGAAATTGATTCAGGCTGCAAAATAGCGGATTCGAGTGGGGAAATGAAAAAGAATAAAAATAACTGTTGAGTCTAGGTAGGTACAAGGATTCAACCAAGAATATTTAAGTCATTAAATATAATAAGCACTAAAAAACTATTTCTATTAATACGGCTAAGCTAGGTCAGTCCCGCGGATTTCAAAAGGTCTATTAATTTCGCCTTTGGGATATTCTCAAAATCACTTTTATCGAATATATGGATCAGGTAGATTTCTTTATCCTGACTTAAAAAGTAGTATATAACTCTTGCTCAGCCTGATTTCCCTTTGTTTTTGCTACTTATTGATAATCGGATTTTAAAGAGATTTCCACCAAGTGGAATTTCTTCTTCATAATCTTTTTCCAATTAGACTGAAGAGATCAGCTTTCAGGGAAGGATATTTTTTAAAAAGCTTTTTGAAGAACTTTTAAAATTTTGGGTGAGAATTACCTCATAGCTCATTTAAAAAGTCTCTGGCACTTTCTTTTTTCATTTCTCTTTTTTGAATCTTTTTTACTTGCGACAAGCTAGACTCTATTTCTCCTAGGAACTCCAAGAACTCTTCTTTTTCAACCATTTCAAATTCAATACCTTCTTTGCTCAAAAAATCAGCAATAGATTTGATTTGTGTTTTGGATAGGCTTTGATTCTGATGGCTTCCATTTCTTATTAAGTTTTATACAATTTACGAGAAGGGTAGAATAGTGTTAGGCTAACATCAATTTCCCTTTAGGCGTAGGTATAGACCTTCCAAGAGATTTCGCTGTTTCTACCCATTCCCCAATAACGATTTCTGCATTGGCTAATGCCTCTGAGTAAGATTCTCCATCGGCTGCACAACCTGCCAATTCAGGTACTTCTGCAATGAATGCTTGATCTTCTTCACTCCAGTAAATGATAATCTCGTATCGAGGGTTAGTTTTCATCTTTATCTAGCTTTAATCTATATTTCAATATAAGATTTCTTACTTGTTTGACCTGATAAGGTTTAGCTTTTCCTCCTTTTTCCTGAATGTTGAGGATTTCTACCATTTGAGATTTAGAGAAAATATGATGACTTCCTTTGATTCTTTCTTCAAACCCAAAAATAATTAGTAGCCTTTTAAGGTCTTCAAAATCAATGTTTTGGTCAGACCTTCCTCTAAGTATTTTCAATAGGATCTTCTCATACTTTCCCATAATTAAATATATGGAAACTTCTGATTTTGAATTCTATTCTAATAATCTCAAAACCAAAAAAAGACCTTCGAAATGTTCACTTCCGAAGGTCTTGATACTTTTGTCTAGCGACTTGCTACTTTATTAATGTTTAAAGTGTCTCACTCCCGTCATCACCATTGCGATGCCGTTTGCGTCACAGTAATCTACGCTCAATTGATCTTTGATTGATCCGCCTGGTTGAACTACCGCGGTGATTCCTGCTTTGCCTGCGATCTCTACACAGTCCGGGAATGGGAAGAATGCATCAGATGCCATCACCGCACCATTCAGGTCAAAGCCAAATGCCTTCGCCTTGTCGATTGCCTGAAGCAATGCATCTACACGGGAAGTTTGACCTACTCCGCTTGAGAATAATTGGTCTCCGTTAGAAAGAATGATCGTGTTTGATTTAGTGTGCTTACAGATTTTTGCTGCGAATACTAATGCATTTTGCTCAGCTTCTGTTGGAGCTTTTTTGGTCGCCACAGTGAAATCAGCCTTTGTTTCAGTCGCCAAATCCTTATCCTGCTCGATCACGCCGTTAAGCAAGGTTTTGATCATCTTGGTGCCTGGAAGATCCATTTTCTGCAACAACAAAATTCTGTTTTTCTTGCCTTTCAACACTTCCAAAGCTTCTTCTGTAAATGCTGGAGCGATCAACACTTCGAAGAATAAGGAATGCATTTCTTCAGCTGCATCTTTATCTACTGTCTGATTTGTGATCAACACGCCCCCGAAAGCAGAAGTAGTATCTGCGGCAAAAGCTTTCTGATACGCCTCTTTTACTGTAGATGCTAGGGCAACTCCACAAGCATTGGTGTGCTTCAAGATAGCAAAGGCTGTTTCACCTTTGAATTCAGCGATCAAATTCACCGCGGCATCCACATCGACCAAGTTGTTATAGGAAAGTTCTTTTCCGTTCAACTGATCAAAAAGATCTTCCATGTTACCATAGAAGTGAGCGTTTTGATGTGGGTTTTCTCCGTAGCGAAGTGCTTTTGCTTTGGTTTCAGATACTTTCAATGCTGGAATATTTTCAGCTTGGTTGAAGTAATTGAAAATATGTGTGTCGTAATTAGAAGAAACCTGGAAAGCCTGAGCTGCGAAATAGCGACGGTCGGCTAGTGTGGTTGCTCCTTCTTGTTCAGTTAGTCTTCCTTCCAGTTCTGTGTATTGATCTTTGGAAGCAATGATCGTAACGTCTTTGAAGTTTTTCGCAGCAGCACGGATCAAAGAAATTCCTCCGATGTCAATTTTCTCGATGATATCTGCTTCAGAAGCACCAGAAGCTAAAGTTTCCTCAAAAGGATACAAATCAACGATCACCAAATCAATGGCTGGGATGTCATATTCTCCAGCTTGAGAAAGATCACCTTCATTATCTCTTCTGTAAAGAATACCTCCAAAAATCTTTGGATGAAGGGTTTTTACTCTTCCTCCGAAAATGGAAGGATAGCTAGTCAACTCTTCCACTGGGATTACTTCCGCGCCTTGTTCCTCGATAAACTTCTGAGTGCCACCAGTAGAATAAATGGTGACGTCATGTTTTTTCAATAGGGCGATGATAGGTTCGAGGTTGTCTTTATAGTAGACAGAAATAAGGGCAGATTTTATTTTTTTGGTAGCCATTTGGAAATGGGTTGATTTGTTTTTGGGAAAAGGCAAAGGTAGGAAAAAAGACGTTAAGACAGGGCGTTTTACGCCATGCGATTTATATTCAAACGCTCTGATGGAATTTGTTTTTTTAGAATACTTTAACTGATTCCTTATATTTGATTTGTGGGTAATTATCTCACGAAGAGTAAATTACAGGAAGGAAGAGAGAAGTTTTTCACTGAGAAGGGAATTGGAATTTATTCATTTCTCAACCTTACTACATTAGAAAACTCGATTAGTATACTTTGCTTAATTTTTTTTCCAAAGGAATCATGCTCAAAAACTACTTAAAAATTGCGATTCGAAACTTGTTGAAAAACAAGGTATATACAGGGATTAATGTGTTGGGCTTGACCCTTGGGTTTATGTGCTGCATATTGATAATGCTTCATGTGAAGGATGAGCTTTCTTATGATAAATTCATTCCAAATCACGAGAATATATACAGAGTTTCCTTGGAACGTGTGTATCCTGATCATGTGAGTTCTTATGCAATTATTCCTGACAGCTACTCAGAAGTAATTGCTGATGAAATCAACGGAGTAGAAGAGTCCACGCGTATTTTTACCTTGGGAAATGGTGTTGTGATCGGAATCGGAGATGTGAAGTTTGAAGAGAATTTTGGTGCTGCTGCTGATTCAAACTTTTTTAGAATATTTGATTTTGAGATCCTCCAAGGCGCTACACAAGATAAGGCTTTGATCCGCCCACACACGGTAGTGGTAACCCAATCAGCAGCTAAGAGAGTATTCAATACGGATAATCCAGTAGGTAAATTACTTAAAGTCTTTGGGTTAGATTTTGAGGTTTCGGCAGTGATGGCTGATGTGCCTGAAAATTCCCATCTGAAATTTGACTTTCTTTTTGCCACTGTTTCATTTCCGGATCTTATTCATGAAAATTTCACTGGGTTTTCTGCTTTTACTTATCTGAAAGTCAATCCAGAAGTTGGTTATAAGCAAGTTGAAGCTCAGATTCCTGTCCTGGTTTCCAAGTATGCAGCAGGTCAAATCGAACGCGACTTGGGTGTTTCCTTTACAGATTATACAGCAGCAGGAAATGGGTACCGCTATTTTCTACAGCCATTAACATCGATTCATCTGCACTCCAATCTTGAAAGTGAAATGAGGCCAAACGGCAACTTTTTATATGTCTATATTTTTATTAGTATAGCCATTATTATTTTGGTTTTGGCTTGTATCAACTTCATTAATCTGGCTACAGCTCGGTCTTCGGATCGTGCCCGTGAAGTAGGAGTAAGAAAAGCCATGGGCTCGGGGCGCAGTCAAATTATCTCTCAATTTCTTCTTGAGGCACTTATTTTGACCTTCAGTTCACTTTTGCTTGGGATTTTGCTTGTTTATTTAGCGCTACCTTTTTTTAATGACTTGACTGAAAAGACGCTTATAATTGATTTGAATTCAGTGCTTTTTGCCTTGCCTATTTTGATTGGATTTGGAGTTCTAGTAGGACTTTTGGCAGGATATTATCCAGCATTTTATATTTCCAAACTGAATACAATCAGTATTCTCAAGGGGAAATTGGAAGTGACCGGTAGCGGGAATTGGCTTCGAAATGTTTTGGTGATTTTCCAATTTTCTATTGCCATTATGCTGATTGCTGGCACCTTGATTATTAATCGGCAGATCAACTTTATTCAATCCACCAGTTTGGGTTTTCAAAAGGAAAATATCCTTGTGCTGGAGGGATTTGGCAACCAAGAGAAACGTGAAGTAATACAGAATGAGTTAGAAAAACTGTCTGGAGTGCATTCAGTGGCCACGTCCAGTAGCTTGCCTGGAAAAGGTAGCGTTGGAGTTCAATTTACAAAACCTGGTGGAGGAGATGTTTTGACAGCAAAGAGTTTTGCGGGGGATGATTATTTTTTCCAAACTATCGGGATTGAGCCTGTAGAAGGGAGAGTTTTCGATGAGAATTTCAATGATTCGCTATCCTTGATTCTCAATAGGGAGGCTGTAAAGATTTTTTTCGGAGATCAAGACCCCATCGGGCAACGACTTAATACCAATACAGATATTAATGGTGAAAGAGGTGAGGTAGCGTTCACTGTCATTGGTGTGGTAGACAATTTCAACTTTGAATCACTGCATACGAAGGTGACTCCTTTGGTGATGTTTAATACTGATAATGCCAGAGGTTTTGAAAATTTCTTATCCATCAAATTCGCTTCAGGTCATCAGACAGAAGTCGTCAAAGGATTGGAAGCTAAATGGATCGAACTTTCAGATGGCGCTCCTTTGTCTTATTTCTTTCTAGACGATGATCTAGCCCAACTTTATCGAAGTGAGCAGGTTTCTGGTCAGGTTTTGGGTATGTTTTCGATTTTGGCCATCGTAATCGCCTGCATTGGTTTATTCGGTTTGGCGGCCTACACTGCTTTTTTGCGAACCAAGGAAATAGGAGTTAGAAAGGTTCTAGGAGCATCAATTGGAAGTATCATACTGTTGTTGTCTATAGATTTCGCGAAGTTGGTGACAATTGCCTTTGTGATAGCGGTTCCTATTGCGTGGTTTGCCATGGCAGGCTGGCTGAATTCTTTTGCTTTCAAAATTGACTTGGGAATCAGCGTATTCTTACTTGCTGGCTTGGTGACCTTGGCTATAGCACTACTGACAGTAAGCTATCAGGCAATTTCTGCGGCTATTGTCAATCCAGTAAAGAGCTTGAAAAGTGAGTGAATAAGGGAGTATTAAGTAATGGGTGTCTAGTATCAAGATTCTGATGTTATGAGTTCAAACAGCAGAGAAAAAACCTTCTGAAAGTGTCTTGAATATTAGAATTGAGAGACTATTATGGTAATGCTCACGCATCAGTTTGTTCTAACTAGTTGGGATTTCTTTTAGTTAAATCACTATAAAAAGAGCAAGGTGTAATCCTGAGAATATTTCAGGACTACACCTTGCTCTTTTCCTGTGAAATCAGGTTTCTGGCTACATAAGCTTTTACTCTTTTACAGCCTTATAAATTGCATCAAGTAAACTTCCTGCTTCTTTGGTGTCATTTCCCAATTCCCAGAACATGATTCCTCCCAAGCCTTTCTCCATGGTGTATCTTGTTTTTAGCGCAACGGAAACTGTATCGTCATAGGATACAAACAGGCTGTCGGAAGCATTATACAAATAAGGTGCTTCGGCTTTTTCATCCCAGAAGCGTTTGAAGTTACTGTCTTGTTCGTATTTATCACGGATCTGATGATAGGCCATCCAACCGATATGTAGCCCACTGCTCAACTGGTATAATCCATTATTTACTGGAGGGACACCTTTCCAGACTCTGCCATAAAAAGCGCTTCCGATTACGATCTGCTTAGGATCTACACCTTCCTTGATTAAGAAGTCTACGATTTTCTCTGATGAACGAGGATCAGGATCTAAATTATCTCCATTTGTATACAAGCTGTCAAGATGCGCTTGGAATGGAGTTCCTGCTATGTCTGCACTTTTCACATCGCCCAGGGGTGTATGATGCCCTGTGTAAATAGAAACGCCAGAAACCTGATCATACGTCATTACATTGGTGAAATTCGCATATTTCATAACCTCATCCATATCTACAAAATCATAGTAGCGCTTCCAGCCCGCTGATGCAAAGGTGAGCACTTTTGGAGCATCGAATTCGTCAAGCATTTCACGTAAACCTTTCATCAGGGCAGTGAAATTCTTTGTGTCTTCTGGACGAGCCATGGTGCCTGCACCGGAAATCCCAGGGTATTCCCAGTCCATATCCATTCCATCAAGCTTATATTTTGTGATGAATTCAGATGCACTTTTGATGAATTTAGCTCGACTTTCTTCTGTCAATGCCATATCAGAGAATCCATCAGCTCCCCAACCACCACAGGCGATCATTACTTTTAGATCAGGATTACGTTCCTTTTGTTTTACCAGAGCCTCAATTTTTGGACCTGCTGCCTCCTCATTTCTGAATTTCATTTCCCCATCGATCACATTTGTGAAGGAGTAGATAATGTGCGTTAGCTTTTCTACTGGAATATTCTCTGGCTTATAATCACGTTCCGCCACATAATAGGCCATGATCACTGGATTGTGAGTCAGTAAAGTTTCTTGTGCTTCTTCAGTCTGATTTTCAGTAGGAGCAGAGCAACTTATGATACCCAACAAAAGAAATAGATAGGAGAGAGTAGCGGTTTTCAAGGCGTTGTGGTTTTGCGTACTTATTTAATAATTTCTAAGAAGTTGGAATTACCTAAATTAAAATATTTTTTGTAGGGAGCGGGAAAAATTTTTTAAGTCAAGGAGATAGGTCGGCTTTTTTAAAGGTTTTGGATTTGATTGCCTGTTAGATTTTGAATGTTGGCAGTGATTTTATCAATATCCCAGTCCCACCATTTTAATTCTAAAAGTTTCTCTATTGTCTCCTTTGGGAATCGCTTTTTAATTTCAAGCGCAGGGTTTCCACCAACTATCGTGTATGGCTCAACATCTTTGACGACGGTAGAATTTGTTGCGATTATGGCTCCATCGCCAATTTTAACTCCTGCCATAATTGTGGCATTATGACCTATCCAAACATCGTTTCCGATGACCAAATCTCCTTTGTTTGGATATGATTTTCCTTCCATTGCCTTCTCCCATCCATTTCCAAATATGGCAAATGGATAAGTTGATAATGAATCTGTGAGATGATTCGCTCCGTTCATTATGAATTTTACTCCGGAAGCGATCATGCAGAACTTTCCGATTATTAATTTATCACCAGTAAAGTCAAAGTGGTATTTTACGTTCTTCTCAAAATTCTCCACATTTTGAAAGTCATCATAATACGTGTAGTCGCCCACAATGATATTGGGGTTCTTGATGATGTTTTTTAAAAAGCATAGCTTATCATAATTCTGAAGCGGGAATTTCACATGCTTATCAGGCCCAGTCATATCTTAAATTTCTATTCTGTTTATTTTATTTCAAACACAGTTACTACAAATCCATGATCCGAAGGATAGTTGAACTCTTTGTTATTTATAGAAAATGGTTCATTTAGAAAAGCCTTATAAGAATCGGATTTTATTGCTTCTATTGAATTCCCTTTGTAAAAAATATAATCGATCCGATGCGAATCATTAATTCCTTTAGTATCCCAGGTTATGCCCGGATACGAAATAGGATCAGGATTTATTTTCCTGAAGGAATCTATCAATCCTAGATCTTCCAATACTTTGGTAGAATACCAAGGTACCACCAAGCCATTATGCAGATGTTTTGTTTGTTCTCCCCAATCTTTATGTGATGGTGTATTCATGTCACCTCCAAAAATCATGGGAATAGAATCTGTTTCATCGCTGAATTTCTCTAAGTAGGGAAGTACTTTTTGAATCATCTCATATTTCTGCCCTGTACGTTCCCATGCCAACAATTCTTCACTTGATTTTCCCATTTTCTCAGGTTCATCATCCCATGGTAAATAGTGAAACCAGTTAGAGAAAAACCGGATTTTTTTATTGTGAATTAGAATCTCTATCCCACCTAAATAGAAGGGGTATTCTGTATCTATTCTATCTCCAAAGGGATATTTTGAAAATATTGATAAGTTGACATTCTTGTCATCTAGGGCAGTGCCTTCTGGGGCAATGAGATGAAAATTATAGCCTAAAGATTGAGCAATCGACAAACCTGATCCATAAGTTTCTACCATCAAAATGACATCAGGATCGATTTCTTTGATGATTTTTATCGCGTTTTCCTTTCCGTTATCAATGTCATTAGCTCCATGCAGAATGTTCCAAGCCATTACTGTGAAACTCCTGTCTTGGGCGTGGGTTTCTGTGCCCACTAGCATTAAAAAGCAGAAAAGTAGTTTGCGCAAACACATTATTAGAATAGGGTTTTTATTGGAAGATAGGGTAGACCTTCAATGTACTTTGCTCTTTTGGCAATTCTAAAAAGAACAATGATTTTTAATGAATTCTACCTTAAATCGCCATCCATCTTCTTGATCTCACCTCGGATAGAACAGGAAGACTTAACAGTATTCACGATTGTCCCAAAGTTTTCAATGTTCTTTTGAAGTAGTTTGATGTTCAGTGAGGGATCTTGACTATAAACGAGTAATTCATAGCTAATCTCATCCATACGTGGAGGTTTCTCCAGGCGGGTTGCAGTGACTGTTACTTCTGCATGTGAGTATTCAAAGTTCATCAAAGATGAAAAACGCTCCACATTTTTCAGAATACAAGCCGATATTGAGCCTAAAAATAATTCAGCCGGGTTGGGTAGCAAATCAGCTGAAGCTGGAGTAATCCCAAACTCAATATGCGAATCTTTGATCTTAATGGAAGCCTTATCTTTGGATGAGGAATTTGCTTTGCTAGAATATTTCATTGGTCGGTGGTCTTTTCGTTTTATGGATAGCTAACTTATTTCATGCTCCGCACTTGGTGAAGCTATTCATTCTTTTTAACAAAAATGATAGTACCTCAACCTTCTTAGCTGCTTTTGCATCTCATCAAAGTTCAACTTTAAGCTTCAGTTTATTTCACTGTTGATTTTTTAGAAATATTGGGTATTCCTAAAAAGATAATGTTCGCTCCCGCACAAAAAAGGCTCTGCTCGGACAGACTAACTGTGTGAAATACTGTTAAATCGAGCGTGAAGGCATTTTTTGGCATTGGCACAATCTCTGAAAAGTATTAGGGAAATAGAACTATATGCAATTCACTATGAACTTCTCTAAAATATCTGCTTTTGTCCTTTTACTTTTTCTGATGGGGACCACAGTACAAGCTCAAACAGAAATACGGACGCCTGGCAAATTCACTGGGATCAATTCCGAAGGTTCTTGGGATGTGATCATCACTCTTGGAGAAAAGGATGAAGTCAAACTGGTGTCCAAAGGATTTGATTTGGACGAGGTAATCACCGAAATCGAAAATGGAAGTCTTACAATCGAATTGGATGATTCCGATGATGATGATCATGCAAATTTCACTGCTTATGTTACCGTCAGAAATCTGGAAAGTTTGGGTTTAAGCGGTTCGGGAAATATGATTATTAGATCTGATATCTCTGCCCGGGAATTTAGCATAGGACAGGCTGGTTCGGGAACTATTGAAATGGCGATGCTAACTACTGGTGATTTGAATGTGGGAATGGCTGGCTCAGGTAATGTATTGATATCGTGCGGTACTGCTTCTGATGTCAATATTGGACAAGTAGGATCAGGAGATTTTAAAGCCTCAGCGTTGAAGGGCAAAGATGTGAAAGTCGGCAAAACAGGTTCTGGAGATACTTATATAGGGGTAGAAGGCGAACTTACCGTTGGTTCACTTGGCTCAGGAAGTGTTTATTACAATGGAGATCCTACCGATATTAATAAAGGGAGTTTAGGGTCTGGAAAAGTAGTGAGGAAGTAGTTTTAAAGACAGAAGACAGAGGATGGTAGACTGGAGAATTGCACTTCGCTCTTCCAGCTTTTAAAACTTAGTAACTCTATCCAACTAATTATAATCTTTCAATTTTGTAATCCAATCATGCTCAAAAACTACCTAAAAATCCTGATTCGAAATACTCGAAAAAACCCGCTTTACATGTTTATCAACGTGTTTGGGTTAGCGGTTGGAATGGCAGTGAGCATTTTGATTTTCTTGTTTGTACAGCATGAGCTCAGCTATGATAAGTACCATGCAAATGCTGATCGGATTTACAGAGTCTCCAGGGCTTGGTTCAATCCAGATGGACAAATCAGTTTGCATCTTGGGCATACAGCTCCGCCTTTTGGACCATTGATCAAGTCTGATTTTGGAGATGATGTGGAGACCGTAGGCAGATTTTTTCACTTCGATCCCTTGATCAAATACGAGGATAAGGCATTCGAAGAGGAAAATTTCTTCTTCGCAGACCCTGAGGTCTTTGATATTTTTTCCTTTAAGATGCTAGAAGGTGAGTCCAAAGATGCACTTGCTAATTCAGATGGTATGATCATCACTGAGACTATGTCCAAAAAATACTTCGGAGAAGATAATCCCATCGGAAAAGAATTGGAATTGAACCTTGCTGGGCAGGAGGCTACTTTTCAGGTTCGCGGACTGATGGAAGATATGCCGGATAATTCCCATTTTCATGCGGACTTTTTAGCTTCCATGGCTCCGGTAGTTGCTTTCTACGGTGGTCAAGATGCATTTATGAGCAATTACGGAGGGAATAATTTCTCCACCTATGCACTGCTCAATGAAGGAGTGGATTACAAGTCATTAGAAGCAAAACTTCCAGGATTGATCGATAAATACATGGGAGAAACTCAGTCAGGAGTTCCGATGTCGAAGGGTACCAAGCTTTTTCTTTGGCCTATGACTGATGTGCATTTATATTCAAATCTAGATTCTGAGATGGAGCCTAACGGCAATATTGACTACGTCTATATTTACCTAGCAGTAGCACTATTTATCTTGTTGATCGCCTGCATCAACTTTATGAACCTGTCCACGGCTCGATCTTCTATGCGATCTATGGAGGTAGGCTTGCGCAAAGTGATGGGTGCAGACAAGGGCCGTCTGATTAGACAATTCATGGGAGAGTCGTTTATGATGACCATTATTTCCATGGTTTTCGCACTGGTGTTGGTTTATCTGTTTTTGCCCACCTTTTCCAATTTTACAGATAAAGAACTTAGTCTAAATTTCCTTAACAACCCTGAATACATCGTGGGTTTGACAGGCTTGGTGGTTTTGGTGGGTTTGGTTTCAGGGAGCTATCCTGCTTTGTTTCTTTCTGGTTTTTCTCCTGCCAAAGTGCTCAAAGGAGCTTTCAAAGCAGGCAAAGGTCATGAGCAATTCCGCTCAGTATTGGTGGTGGGTCAATTCGCTATTTCGGTAGTGCTCATCGTCGCGGTGCTGGTGGTTGTTCGCCAGTTGGATTTCATGCAAAGCAAAGATTTGGGTTTTGAGAAAGAGGATATCGTCGTGCTACCTTCCAGCCCTGCTATTCAGGAAAATTACCTGATTTTGAAGGACAGACTCGAAAGACACCAAGGAATCAAATCAGTCAGTATTTCTAGTAGAGTTCCCTCTGGCAGACTCTTGGATTCCCAAGGAAGTACCGCTGAGATTGATGGGGAAATGACACAGCTCAATGTGCGGATTGCAGATATAGAGGTAGGTCATAATTTCTTGAAAACTTATGGGATTCCTATGGTGACGGGAAGAGATTTTGATTTTAACCTTGCAAGTGACTCTACAGAAGCTTTTATACTAAATGAAGCTGCTATCCAAGAAATAGGATGGGCAAGCTCTGAAGAGGCTATTGGTAAAAAATTCTACTATGGAGGAAGGCGAGGCTTCGTGACTGGGGTCATGAAAAACTTCCACTTCGAGTCTTTGCATCAGCCGATCGTGCCTATAGTATTTATGATTCCTGAGGATATATATAATCGTATTAGCTTAAAAGTAGATGCTGAAAATAAGGAGCAAACATTGTCCTATTTGAAGGAAGAATGGGCCGCACTTCGGCCTGATTTCCCATTCGAGCCATTATTTGTGGATGAGGGGTTCAATAGACAATATGAAGCAGAAGAGCGGGTGAAAACCATTTTCACTTTCTTCTCTGGCTTAGCCGTGGTCATTTCTATTCTAGGATTATTTGGTCTGACTACTTTCGCTACACAGCAGAGAACCCGAGAAATAGGCATCAGAAAAGTGATGGGAGCAGAGACCTCTAATATTCTAGTGCTACTGGGTAAAGACTTTCTGAAGCTAGTAATGATAGGATTTCTTATTGCCATTCCTGTTTCTTGGTTTGGAATGTCTAACTGGTTGAATGATTTCGCTTATAAAATCGGTATCAGCTGGACCGTTTTCCTATGGGCTGGATTGATAGCTGGTGCAATCGCCGCCATCACAGTTATGTCTCAGTCATTGAAGGCCGCATGGGAGGATCCTGTGAAGAGTATTAAAAGTGAGTGATTAAGAAGTAGCAAGTAGTTAGTATCAAGACTTGAGATTTTAGAATCAAGAAGAGACTAGATGCAAGTATTTGAAAAGCGGAATTTATATTCACGTGCAACCTTGTGTAGAATAATTGCATCTAATAAAAGAGACCTGATTCTATAGCACTTTTAGAACTTTTCCACTTTGCAACCTTTCAATTTTCCAGTTACTAAATTTTCCAATCCGCCACGGCGGACAAGTCTTTAAAATTTTCAAATCTTTCAATATTTTCAAAATGAAAACCTATTCAAAAATTTTAGCATTTGCATTCACTGTATTGGTGATGGCATCTTGCGCACAAGCTCAATCTACAGAAACCAGAACTCCTGGGCATTTCACCAAAGTACATTCTGGCGGTAGCTGGGAGGTAATCATGACGGAGGGAAACAAGGAAGAAATAAGAATAGAAGCCAGGGGAGTGGATCTGGATAAAGTCAAAACTGAAATCGACGGAGATGTATTGAGTGTCGGTTTGGTAAAAGGAAGTTATAACAATGTGAAATTGAAATTCTACATCACGTATAAGGAACTTGAAGGTGTGAAATGTTCTGGCTCAGGTACAATAGAAGTAACTTCTCCAGTGAGATCTGATGAATTCTCTGCTGGTATTTCGGGTTCTGGTGACATCATCATGGACAAGCTTGAAGCTAAGGAATTGTCAGTTTCTATTTCAGGCTCTGCAGACCTTAAGATCAAGGGTGGATCAGTGGAAGAAGCTGAGATCAAACAATCAGGTTCAGGTGATTTCCATGGAGAAAATCTAGCAATCGGAGAATTGAATGTAAGCAAGTCTGGTTCTGGAGATACGCATGTAGGTGACTTAGGTAAAGTGTCTGTGAGTGCTTCCGGCTCAGGAGATGTGACTTATTTAGGTTCGCCGAGATTAGGAGAAGTAAGAACTTCAGGCTCTAGTAGCTTAAGAAAAAGATAAGAAGGTGAATGTTCACTTTACAATCCCTCAAGCGAAAGTTTGAGGGATTTTTTGTGTGAATTGTATCTCAATTAATCTCACATTTTATAATTTTTTACCCTTCTACTTTCAAACTCGATTACATCAAAAATCCATTTTCAACTGCGTATGGTTCTGGTATATTTTCCTCCTCCAGCATTTCGAGTAGGTCAATTTCCACAGCCCGAGCAATGGATGAGATAGGCACATCGTTGTAACCTCCTTCAAATGGATTTTCGGAGTAATCTCCAATTCTATCCACTACAAAGAATGTCCAGATAATAATAGCAGAAAACGGTATGGTTAGCCAATAGTGCAATGCCCTAGACTCCGCAAAAATGTCCAGCAAACCGAAGGGAATCAATCCACAAAATATGTAAGTGATCCATAATCCTGTGGAGGCATATTGCCTAGGAAATGGAAAGTTTTTGATTCGCTCGCTCATTCCTTGGTTGGTATATAGATTCCCAATCAACTCGTGAAGCCAAACTTGCTTATGATCGCTGATAAACTTCTGTTCGTTCAAAAGACCAATTTCCTTACTTTGATTTTTGAGTATCTGAGAGGGAATATTGGACTTGGTCTTCAAATTCGAAATTTCTTCTTCAGATAAGTATTTATTGATTTCCATATAAACACCATCATTGTATTCTTTGATGAAACCAGGAATGAAATTCAGCTTATTTACTGGTAGATTATGTTCCCAAGACTTTTCTTTTCTCATCGCATGCTTGAGTGCTAGGACCCAAGCCAGATGTCTGTGGATTAGTTGTCGTTTGCTTTCAAAAGGTAGGTTGGAACTTGGTAGGCTAAGAATTCCAGTTGCAAATGTCCTACTGTCATTGACTATAGCTCCCCATATTTTTCGCGCTTCCCAAGTTCGGTCATAAGAACTGTTGTTTTTGAATCCAAGGAAAAAGGCAACGGCAATACCTATTACTGATATTGGTTGCCATGGAAGTGAAAATGGAATATTGGTGATCTCATATAGAAGTATGATGACAAATGAATATAGTAAACCATAGATCAATGAAAACTTAGACCAGCGCACGGTCATCCAAAAACTGTAATATCTCTTTACGTACATAAAAATTTGTTTGCGATTAAGATATTAAAATATCCAATAGATGACAATAGAATTTAAACCTAATAAGGCTAAAAGCTTCTCACTATAAGCATCTTACTATCATAAACATCTTGATAAAATATGCATAAAGCCTATTACGATAGACTACTTGGAAGCTTGGCTTCTATAAGTTTATAGTGATTAGTATCGCCCGAAAGCGGATAAAATTGTCCGAGGTTAAGATGCCTTTTATTTTAAAAGCCCCTTTTAATGCGTCTGAGACTTGTTTTTAGTGGCACAATAGTGGAATTACTAATAGAGAGCTAAAGTAGATCTGCTGCATGCATGTCTACAGAATAATATGTGGTCCAAGTCGGAGACTTGAACCAAAAATGAAACAAGACTTGAACCAGACATATAATCCAACTTTTCTAATCCATGAAAAAGCTAAACTATTTCCCCGCCTTACTAGTCCTGACTCTAATTTCTTTTTGCGTCAGCGCTTCAGAATTCCAAGCTGATCCTTATCTGACCAAAGAGTTTACACTGAATGGTTCTGGTAACCTCAGAGTAGAAACTTCTGGATCATCCGTAGCCGTAACTGGAGGCAATGGAAATGAGGTGATCGTAGCTGTGTATGTGAAATACGACGGAAAAGAAATCGAAACGGAAGATGCAGTGGTGGAAAGAGAATTGGAGAATTATACCCTTGACATCAGTCAAAGTGGAAACACCATCTCTGTGATTGTGAAAAAGAAAAATAATATCGGGCGAAGTAAGTTGATCCTTTCATTTAAGGTGCAAGTACCAACTGAAATGTCGTCCAAATTCCAATCCAGTGGAGGTTCGATTTCAGTGGAAGGAATAAACGGAAATCAGGAAATAGCCACAAGCGGAGGAAGTATTCAAGTGTTAAACAGCAGGGGATATGTAAATACCCACAGTTCCGGTGGCTCTTTAAAAGTTGAGAACTTCGAAGGAAACGTAGATGTGCAGAGTAGTGGTGGATCAGTAAAAGTCAATCTGCTAACCGGTGATCTGAAAGTGAATACTTCAGGAGGTAGCGTCAATTTGGAAGAAATCAGTGGAAGCATTTCTGCAAATACCAGCGGAGGATCCATCAGAGCGCAGCTTTCCAATTTGGAAAAAGAACTTAGCATGAAAAGCAGTGGAGGAAGTATAACAGCGGTAGTTCCTGATGGATTGGGATTAAACCTTGACCTGAGTGGAGGAAGAGTGAATTCCAAGCTTTCCAATTTCAGTGGAGAAGTGAAGAAGGATAGAATCTTAGGCAAAATCAACGGAGGCGGGATTCCGGTAACCATGCAAAGTTCCGGCGGCAGCATCAATCTGGAGTTTAATTGAGTAGCTAGTATCAAGACATGAGACTTAAGATTCTAGATGCTAGAATCAAGACACAAGAGCCAAGAAAATATAGCGATAAAAGACTTCGATCCCGATAGCTACCTTAGGTTTGTTTGATGAAAAATTTAGGATTTACAAAAGAGAGATGACGGTGTCAGCCTGAGCGAAGTCGAAGGCTCTTTTAAATTTAGGTAAAATTATTGTCCTCGATCCCAATATCGGGACGCTCAGTCAGACATATAGTTACACTTTACCACCTTTCAACTCTATCAATCTTTCAATCCATAAAAAATGCTCAAAAACTACTTTAAAATCGCCTGGAGAAATCTTCAAAAAAAGAAGGTGTATTCATTTATCAATATTTTAGGATTGGGAGTTGGCATGGCTTGTTGTGTGCTGATTTTCATGTTTGTGCAGGATGAACTTTCCTATGACGACTACCATGAAAAAGGAGATCGGATCTATCGGGTTCTTCATGGTGAATCGGCAGTCGATGGAGTGGAAGAAGGAAATTCCACAGAAGACTTTTGGGTGTGGGGAAATGCACCTGTTGGACCTGCTCTTCAGCTTGATTTTCCTGAGGTCGAAAATGTCGTTCAGTTCTCAGGTAGAGCAGATATTCTTTTCACCGTAAATGATCAAACGCAGCAGGAAGACGGAGTGTTTTTTATGGATTCCACAGTTTTTGATGTGTTCAGTTGGGAGCTATTGCAAGGCGATCCAAAGACTGCTCTAGTCGCGCCTTTCTCTGTGGTCCTGACTGAGTCCACTGCCAAGAAATACTTTGGTGATGAAGCTGCATTGGGAAAAACCATAAAGGGTAGTGAAGCAGCAGGAAGAGCAAATTCTGGAGATTACACGGTTACCGGTGTTATGAAAGATCTACCTTCCAATTCTCATTTTAAGTTCAACACCTTACTTTCTCTCAGTACATTTAAGCAGTCCAGGCCAGAGGTTTTTGATGCTTGGGGCTATGTCGATACCTATACTTATTTCTTAGTAAATGAGCAATTTGATCAGGCGAATTTTGATGCGAAAGTCCCTGATTTTATTGAAAAAAGAGCAGGCGAAGACAACGGACCAAATTATACCATAGCGATAGAGCCATTGAAAGATGTTTATCTCAGAACCGTAGCTCAGCGGCAGCCAGGCGATACGGGTTCGCTGACTAATATTTATGTGTTCTCTATCATAGGATTGTTCATTTTGGCGATAGCCATGATCAATTTTATGAATCTATCCACGGCGAGATCCATGGAGCGGGCAAAGGAAGTAGGGATCAGAAAATCAATCGGTGCAGATCGAAACAGCCTGATATTTCAGTTTTTGGGAGAGTCCTTGATTATTGTGATTCTCGCTGCTATAGTCGCAGTGATTTTCGTATCAGTGGCGCTACCAATGATGAATAATCTTACGGGAAAAGTGCTTGAGGTAAATAGTGTGATCAATTGGCAGACCATTCCAGTGTTTTTTGGGATAGTAGTAGTGATAGCCCTTTTGGCAGGATCCTATCCAGCATTTGTACTGTCGAGTTTCAGACCGGTTTCTATTTTGAGAGGCATCAAAAAATCAGATGCTCGCGGAGTGAATTTGAGAAAAGGGTTGGTTGTCTTTCAGTTTAGTCTTTCTATTGCCTTGATAGCAGGTACAATCATCGTGTATTCTCAGATGAGCCATTTGCTGGATAAGGATATGGGTTTTGACAAGGAGCAAATGCTTGTGATCGACTACAATTACGACGAGCAAGTCAATAATGTGTCATCAGCGTTGGAAAATGAATTGGAGAATATCCCAACTATTCAATCGGTGGCATTTTCAAGGTCTGTGCCTGGTAGCTATTTCCCAAATGCCGGAACAACTATTGAAACCCCTGAAGGAGAGATGGTCATGATGGGTCAGGGTGTTTTTCAGGTTGGTTTGGATTTTATTAATCATTTCGATCTTGAATTAGTCGCAGGGAGATCTTATTCCAGAGATTATCCTTCGGATTCCACGTCGGCTTTGGTACTGAACGAAGCGGCTGCTAGGCAATATGGCTATGCTAATCCTGCGGATATCGTTGGAAAAAAGTTTGACCAGTGGGGAAGATCTGGGGAAGTAATCGGGGTAGTCAAAGACTTTAACTATGTCTCCTTGCACAGCAAAGTGGAACCATTGACCCTTCCGTTTGAAGCGTATGCCAGTAGGTATGTGAGTTTGAAGGTATCGGGAGAGGATATCCCTGCTACGCTGTCAGAAGTCGAAAAAGTGTGGAAGCAACTAGCTCCACATCGTCCGTTTATCTATAGCTTTTTGAATGAAGATTTCAATAAGCAATATGAGTCAGACTTCAGGTTCAGACAGATTTTTACCACCTTCTCTATTTTGGCGATTTTGATTGCCTGCTTGGGATTGTTGGGGCTTGCTACTTACACAGCCGAGCAGAGAACCAAAGAGATAGGCATACGAAAAGTGTTGGGTGCAAATATCGGAAGCATCGTTGGGTTGCTTTCCAAAGACTTCATCAAGTTGGTTTTGGTGGCGATCGCAGTCGCTACTCCTGTGGCTTGGTTTGCGATGAACAAATGGCTGGAAGGATTTGCCTATCAGGTGTCCGTTCATTGGTGGATATTCTTGGTTGCTGGTATACTAGCCGTGATTGTGGCTTTGGTTACGATAAGCTTTCAAGCCATCAAGGCTGCGATGATGAATCCAGTGAATAGTTTGAAAAGTGAGTAGATCGATGCTTCAACTTCGCTCAGCACAAGTTTCGGATTTCATAGAGGAGATTTGGGACTCCCTGTTCTAAAAGCTCCTTTTGATGTGTAATGAGGGCTTAACCTTTGAAGTTTTTTTGAACCTCGAAGGTTTGGTACACTCCCGCCTCAGTTTAAACCGTTGGCTACGCTCAATACTTAATCTTCATGATTTCAAACGTTCTATTTTCCCTAGCCAGCTTTAAAACTGCTTGTTCTCCTACTTTTAGGCCAATCAGAATTTTGGCAATAGGAGAGATAAAGGAGATTTTTCCTTTTGAAATATCGGATTCATCCACTCCCACTATTTGGTAGTTTTGAAGTTTTGTGCTGTTACCGATTTTAAGTGTGACAATAGCTCCAAAGCGGATTTCATCTTTAGGTTGCTTGTCTAACTCCACTACTTTGGCCGTAGCAATTCTATCTTCCAGCAGATGTAGTTTCGAAGAAATATAATTTGATGCTATCCGCTTTTCTTGTTCGGTGGCGGCTTCTATCGAGCTTTTTTCATTGATCAATGCCTGTTTTTCGGCCAACAATTCTTCCATCCCATTTGGAGTGATGTAATTGGTGATACCATTTGGCAAATCCGCTCTAGGTGGCACTAAGGGTGTTTCTTCCTGATCTTCTTCTTTTACAAATCCTCTACTCATGAGTTCGTTGGTTTAGGTATATGCTACCCTAAATAATGAATAGAAAGACAATTAAGTTTCATGATGACTGGATCACATAGTCCTAATAGGCTGTCCATAAATGAAAAGCGAAAGGGGATTTTACGTGGTAATCAAGAATTGTGTATCCAAAAATGTATAGTCTTTAACTACACTTATCCCTACATCATTGAGAAGATATTCAACAGGAGTAGTCAAAAAAATCAGGATTTGAACTCTGGAGTTCTTGATCTACATGAAAAAGAACTCCAGAATTCAGACCTTTCAACCTATGAATAATAGCCTGTTTAGTTTCTTATTTCCCCTGTTTTTCGGCATAGCCAAATACTTTTTGAAGTAATATGGTGCTTCTGGCAGCGGCATTTTCCCGGATTTTCAATTCTTCCTTTGCAATCTCATAAAACAATCCATCGATGGCTTTTTGAGTTACATAACTTGATAAATCTGGATCGATTGGTGTCATCAGTGGGATTTTATTGTATCTCCCGATTACATCACTCCAGTATTTGGTCGCACCAACTTTGGTCAAACTGCTTTCAATGATAGGTTTAAATTTCCCCTCTAAAGAAGTAGTAGTTTTTCCTTCAAAATATTGTGTAGCGGCATTATTTGATCCCAGAAGAATATTCTTTACGTCAGTAATACTCATGTCCTTAATAGCAGCTACAAAAATCGGTTTTGCTTCGATGGCTGCATCTTCAGCTGCCCTATTTAAGCTCGTAATTACCTGATCACAAAGGTCCCCAAGACCAAAGGAGCGTAGCGTGTTTTCTACTTTTTTAGCTTCTTCAGGAAATAATATTTTGACGGCTATATTTCCTAGGTATCCATCTTCTTTCGAAAGGCGATCTGAGGCATAACTTGTCCCATATTCCAGCGCTTGCTTTAACCCTGAATTAATCTCTGATTCAGTTGGAGTCCCAAGATCCAAAGCACTACCCAATTGACTCAGCGTATCGCAACTTCCCAGCAGCATCGCAGTGACCAGTGTGAAAGTGATGGAAATTTTTTTGAATGTGGTATTTTCTAATTTCATAGGATTTGGCTTAGGTGAATTCTGTAACTATTCAACAATGATACCTCAATTGGGAATTTAAGAAAAATAGAGAGAGGAGATTCGCTCGTCACACTTGATTTAGGTTGAAAATTACGACTTGGAACTTGATATTAGCCTACTTGACTTGTTTAGTAGACTCTTTTAACCCCTACCGGATTTTTGATCATGTTTACGCAAATTGGATTGCTATTACTGGATATAATCGGAAGGAATAGCTTGTTCTGAGTGATATTCATGAAATTCAGAACTGTGAAAAGAGTATTTTCTCTTTGGATATAGTATAACCAAATGAAATATGACTGTTTCAATTTGTACTATACCTGAAAAAAAATCTGTTGTAAATGTTAGTGTTAAATTTTTTCAGGATGAACGGCACTACTGATTAAAAATAAATCTCAAAGTGGGGAATAGAATACTATTTGTTGAATTGTTATTAGTTTAGGTAATTCATTGAATTATTGATAATTTATGAATTCAATTACTGTAAAATACGTAATCCTATGAATCTTAGACTTAATTCAGAATTCGGTACGCTCAAAGCAGTTTTGATGCATAGACCCGGAAAGGAAATTGATAGGTTGACTCCCTACAATAAGGAATTTCTGCTTTTTGACGATGTGCCTTACTTGGAAGCACTGCAAAAGGAACATGACTTCTTTTCAAATCTTATCAAAGAATCCACGGGAGCTAAGGTTTATCAGTTACGTGAATTGTTGATTCGTGTCCTTTATGATCAGGAAGTCTTGCTCAAACTTTTGCAGGAATCTTTGAATCGCTCAGGAATGGTGCATTTAGCTGAAGCAATTTTGGTGCGATATTCTACGGCGGAGTGTGCCGGGATTTTGACCGCTGGACTGAAAGTTCACGAACTCAGAAAAAAGCTCCCAAATCTCAATGTCGGTGAATTGATGGAATATGCTTTTGTGATTTCTCCTTGTCCTAACTTGTACTTTCAGCGAGATCCTATGGCACTGACTCCGGGAGGAATCATTTTTTCAAGTATGCGTATGGAAGGCAGACAGCGTGAGGCGGATCTGCTTCGGACTATTTTTGAAAATCATCCGGATTTTAAAGACAATATCAACAAACTATATCCAGTTCTTGGACATGATAATCCTCCGAGCATTGAAGGTGGTGACATCATAGTACTATCACAGAAGGCCGTAGCCATAGGTAATTCGGAGCGAACAGATGAAAAGGCAATCTATCATGCTGCCAAGGCGATGCTAGCCGAAGGAACTGTAGAGCGTGTGTATGAGGTGCATCTACCACAAAAGCGTCAGTTTATGCACTTGGATACGGTGTTCACGATTTTGGATGAAAATCTGGTGCTAACCTATCCTGATGCGATGAATGCAGTGCTTCAGACCTCCCTTTATACATTGAAAGAGATCAAAGATGATAAAGTCCATATCAAGCGGGAAGTGTTGAAGGAGTCATTACTCACCGTTTTAGAACGGGAAATTCCGCATTTAGAGATACTGCACACAGCAGCTGGCAATCCAGATTATGCGATGCGCGAGCAGTGGTTTGATGGGGCAAATGTCTTTGCGATAGGCCCACGCCGGGTGATTTCATACAATCGAAACGTGCACACGAATCGGGCATTGCGACAAATGGGAGTTGAGGTATTAGAGATTCCTTCTTCTGAACTTTCCCGAGGTCTTGGCGGTCCACGATGTATGACCATGCCGATTAGCAGGTCGAGAGTTTAACGATGTCGGATTATCGATCAAAAAATGACCTTCTTCTAGATACTTTCAAATCCTGAAGGATAGTTGATTTCACTCGAATGTCGATATTATAGGAAGTGAATCGACCAAAAGGAATCCAGTTCACATTCATCTGCCAGCAGTGAAGATCTCTTGCAATTCCTACCATGGTTTGGGTAAGCTCTCTAGTCTGCATATCCAAACCAGTGTTGAAGTTGATCTTCCACTTATCAGATAAAGAGAAATCACCATTCATGCTTATGGTTTGAGTGATGTTTTTTCTTCCGGTTGTCACTTGATTGCTATAGGATAGAACATAGCCAAATGAGACGTTCCAAGGAATATCCCAGTCGATGTATTGGCTAGGATCTGTTGCAATTCTATTAATTTCACTTTGCACAAAATCATTCATCACTCCACCTGTCTGCATAAAATTATCCGTGAGTTCATCTCTCACTTCTGCTTGATTTTGGGCAGAATTGGGATTGATAGAAGCATTCATATTCAATGATGCATTTCGGATAGTTCCCAGTCCCTGTCCATTTTTCCATGCAAATTTATTGACGGAGCGAAAGGATTCAGTGCCACTTGTATTGGTATAAGTCGTGGTGGCATAAGGATCTAGCGTAGAGCTCATATTCACAGATAATTTCCTGTTGAAAAAACTTGTCCGTGCACTGATCCTAATAGGAGCAAGATTGAATGAATCTGCGGCAAAGTTATAGCTGGATCCAAAATCTATATTTTCTAATAGGGAGATTTTCTTGGTGGCAGTTCCTTCGATGGAGTCGGTTTTGTCTAGGATTTTTGCTTCCACCACACTACGAATGTTAAAACTCATTGACCTGCTTTCTCCCATTGGAGCACCACCGTAAGCGAATCCAGTATGTCGGGACATTAAACGAGTATCTCCTTTTGCATTTGTCTGCACCTCCTGGTAATATCCAAAAGAAGGATCTGAAAAATCTGGAGTAAAATTAAAACTAACTGAAGGTTGAATATGCTGACGGATCGTTTTTACTTTACCTTTTTTGAAATCAAAGTACCCGTAGATATTGGTGGCAAGACTGAAGGAACTGGAATAGAATGTCACCCGGTTAAAGCCATCTTCCAAGATTTTATCTACACGCCCTTCTTCAGGATTATAGAAGTAATTGATACGTTTGAGATACCAAAGTTCGGTTAAGCTGGTAGAAGCTGTGCCGGTGAAATACTTGAAAAGTGTAAAATTAGAACTCACAGGGATTCTATTTCTAGCGCCATTATTTGCATTCTCCAGCAAGTAGCCAAAGTTAGCTGGTGTGAAATCTACCAGTTCTGGTTCACCAGAATTTTCCACCAAGTCAGGATCTACACCGAAATTCTTCTCGACCTTATTGGTAATCGTGTTTTGCATATCAAAAGTATACGCAATATTTAAGGTTTTCAGAGGCTCGAATTTCACGTTTTTGAATGGGCTTTGCCTATTCATACTGAGGTTCATAGTCGGTAAACTCAGTTGCACTTCACCAGTCTGCACACTTTGGGAATGCCTCATACTCGTTGATAAAGAGAATGGAGTTCCTGTAAAAGTTTTGGTGTAATTGATATTCGAGGACAAATCCGAAGTCACATTATTAATGTAGCTGTTTGGGTTGATGATGTTGTTGAAATAACTGGTAGAACCAGCATTTACCGAAGCAGAAAAATTACTGTTTCCACGGGATACAGGAGTGTGAGACCATTGGATTCGGAATGTATTGTAGTCCACAGGATTCAATTCCGTTTCTGGAGATTTGAATTTTTGGAAGTCAATATTGAAAGATCCTCCAAATCTGTATCGTTTTTTGTATACAGTTTGGGACTTTAAACCCCAACCTCCATTGGAGTAAATGTCTCCAGTCACCCTGCTGTGTACATAGTCATTGATTGCAAAGTAGTATCCCAAATCCCTTAGATATAAACCCCGTTTCTGCTCCTGTCCATAAGAAGGGAAAATAAGTCCTGAGGCCTTCTCCTCAGGCGTATTTGGAATGATACCAAAAGGTAAGCCGAGCGGAGTAGGAATGCCGTTAAAATAGAGATTGAAAGGCCCTGATACTACCTGGCCACCCTCTACAGATTTGATTTTTTTGGAAGAAACGTGGTAGTGAGGTGTGGTGAGTGTACAGGTAGTGTAATACCCATTTGCTAGATAAACACTGCCATTTTCCATTTTCTTAATGGTTTCCCCTCGAAGGATACCATCTTGCTGCTCAGTGACCACATCTTTGATGATGGCTTTTTGAGTTTTGAAATTATAGCGCATTTCCTTCCTGATTTCATAGGAAGCTGATCCGTCTTTGAAAAATGGGTTTCCGGTTACATTTCCCAAACTATCAGTCACACCTGAGGCATACAGTTCAGAGTTTTTCCAATCGATGATGATCAGATCAGCTTCTAGTCTCATCGTTCCGTATTCAAACCATGCTTGTTTGTGGAGGTAGACTTTGTTCTCTGTGAAATCCGAAACGATACTATCTTCTCCGTAATAAGTAATATCTGTAGAGATATCACTCCTGGGCATAATTTTTGTCGAGTCAGTAAGCGCAAGCGTATCAGCAGGACTGGGTACAGTATCCAGAGCTATCAGATCTCCCGAAGGTGGCATTAATGTATCTGGAAGCGTAAGAGGCTTCTCTTGACGCTGTCGAACGGGTTTTTGCGCAGTCGCTATTAGCGGAACGATCAATAGCCCAAAAAAGCAAAATAAAAAGAGCCTGAATCCCTGCACTGTTGCTTACGCTTTATTTAATTTGAGTGAAATTTCGTGTAAAGTTAATTTTATTGCCCTCATGGAACGGTCCAAAAACAAAAAAATTCTTCTTAGTCTGATTTTATGCATTCCCTTGGTGTTTGGCGGATTTATCAACAACGAAACGATGATGCCGAAGTTTCGGATGAAAAAAATCGTTCTCGATGCCGGACACGGTGGAAAAGATCCAGGTAATGTAGGATCAAGGTCGAAGGAAAAAGATATCAACCTAGCTGTAACTCTGCTGGTTGGGAAATATATCAAGGAAAATATGCCTGATGTGGAAGTAGTCTATACCCGTAAGGATGATAGCTTTCCTACGTTGAAAGAAAGGCCTATGATTGCAAATAATAACAAAGCAGATCTATTTGTCTCCATTCATTCCAACTCAGCTCCAAACAAATCTGCCTTCGGGACAGAAACATTTGTGATGGGTACCAAACACTTTGATGCCAACTTTGATATAGTAAAGAGAGAAAACTCTGTAATCCTCCTAGAGGATAATTACGAGGAGAACTACGAAGGTTTTGACCCTTCTTCTCCTGAATCCTACATGATGTTCAACTTAATGTCAAAAGTTCACTTCGAGAATTCTGTGAATTTGGCGGATAATGTAGAAACACAATTCAGAGAGCGGGTAGGTAGAAAAAGCCGTGGTGTAAAGCAAGGTCCATTCTATGTCCTTTGGACTCCATCTATGCCATCAGTTTTGGTTGAGCTTGGTTTCCTTTCTAATACTGAGGAAGAGAGATACCTAATGAGTCAGGAAGGTAAAGAGTACATGGCTTCAGCGATTTATAGATCGATCAGAGATTATAAGGAATCGATTGAGAAAAATTAATCCCTAGTTTTCTCATAGTTACTTAGCCCTTTTTCATGTATGGAAAAGGGCTTTTGTTTTAGGGACAAAAAACACTCAGCAACACCAAGTTCACTTTATGTTAGTATAGTAGTTTGTGACAGAGATTTCTGGATGACTTTTCTAAGACTGAATACTGCGAAAGGGACTGTTCGCTATTTTCAGGATTGTTTTTTTTAACTTCGAAATTAAACTATCCCTTAGGTGCGATAGTTTTGATTACTAAACCCAAAATTGACTAATGAGAGCAACTACCGGAAATTTTAATCCAAGTATGGAAAATTTACTTCAGAATTTACAGGCTAAATACGAGCAAGTAAAGCTGGGAGGCGGGGCCAAAAGAATAGAAAAAGAACATGCAAAAGGTAAGCTCACTGCACGTGAGCGGATTGATTATTTACGAGATAAGAATACTGATTTTTTAGAAGTTGGAGCATTTGTAGCCGATGGAATGTATGAGGAGGAGGGTGGATGTCCGTCTGGCGGCGTGGTTACCGGGATTGGCTATGTCAGCGGAAGAATGTGCATGATCGTGGCCAATGATGCGACGGTAAAGGCTGGAGCATGGTTTCCGATGACAGCTAAGAAAAACCTACGTGCACAGGAAATCGCTATGGACAATCAAATCCCAGTTATCTACTTGGTGGATAGCGCTGGAGTTTTTCTGCCTATGCAAAATGAGATTTTTCCGGACAAAGAGCATTTTGGTCGTCAATTCCGAAACAATGCGAAAATGTCTGCTATGGGAATTATCCAAGTTGCTGCGATCATGGGCAGCTGTGTGGCAGGTGGGGCATATCTCCCTATTATGTCAGATGAGGCGATGATCGTGGATAAGACGGGATCTATTTTCTTGGCAGGTTCTTATCTGGTGAAGTCAGCCATAGGAGAGACAATAGATAATGAGACACTAGGAGGAGCAACTACGCACTGCGAGATTTCCGGTGTGACGGACAATAAGTACGATACAGATCAGGATTGCTTGGATGCGATCCGTAAGATTTTTGATAAAATAGGACACAATCCCATTGCAGGTTTTGACCGGGCTGAATCTAGAGATCCTGGGATGTCAGGAGATAAACTTGTAGATGTTTTTCCTACAGAGCGCGTGAAGCCTTATGATATGCTGGAAATCATAAAGGGTTTAGTAGATGCTGGAGACTTTGATGAATACAAGGAGGACTATGGTAAAACGCTGATCTGTGGAACCGCTAGAGTTGATGGTTGGGCAGTGGGGATAGTGGCTAATCAGCGAAAGATCGTCAAAACTGCCAAAGGCGAAATGCAGATGGGTGGAGTGATTTACTCAGACTCAGCAGACAAGGCAGCACGATTTATCATGAATTGCAATCAGCGTAAAATTCCCTTGGTATTCTTGCAGGATGTGAGTGGATTTATGGTAGGAAGTAAAGCTGAGCATGGAGGCATCATCAAGGATGGAGCGAAAATGGTGAACACCATGGCGAATTCAGTGGTACCGAAATTTACCTTTATTCTAGGCAATTCGTACGGAGCAGGAAATTATGCGATGTGCGGAAAAGCCTATGATCCTCGGCTGATTTACTCTTGGCCTACAGCTCAGATGGCGGTGATGTCAGGAGCAGCAGCAGCAAATACGCTTTTGCAAATCAAGGTTGCCGGTTTGAAGAAAAAAGGTCTGGAAATATCTCCTGAAGACGAGAAGGAATTGCTAGACGAAATCACTTCCAAATACAACGAGGAGTTGAGTCCTTACTATGCAGCGTCAAGACTTTGGGTAGATGGAGTCATCGATCCTCGGGAAACTAGAAAGGTGATCAGCATGGGGATAGAAGCTGCAAATCATGCTCCCATTACAGAAAGATTCAATGTAGGAGTGATTCAGACTTAAGATATTTTTTAGTATCTTATTTTACGGTTTTATTCCATTAACCTTTGCCTTTTGACTATGAGTGATTTGACACCCGGAGAATTAAATGCCTTGGTTTCCTTGTTGGATGATTCTGATCGTGAAGTGAGAATGCACGTGCGGGATCGGATAACTTCTCTTGGAAATGAGATTATTCCATTTCTGGAAAAAAAGTGGGAGAGTAGCTTCAATCCGGATATTCAAAAAGAGATAGAAGAGTTGGTTCACGATCTTCAGTTTTCATTATTGAAAGCTCGATTGACAGACTGGAGAGATACGGATGACCGAGACTTACTCACTGGACTCTGGATTATCAATACCTACCAATATCCAGATTTGGAATACTCCAAGCTGAATGCCGAAATGCATCAGATTTACTTCGATGTATGGACTGCTTTCAAAAATGATCTGACTCCTTACGAGCAGGTGCGGGCAATCAACAATGTCTTGTATAATACGCTTCGATTTTCAGCAAATACCAAGAATTTTCATTCTCCTGCCAATAGCATGCTCTCGTCTGTGCTGGATTCCAAGCGTGGAAATCCACTGACTTTATGTTCTATCTACCTGCTGGTAGCGAAGAAACTTGGGTTGCCGATTTATGGTGTGAATCTCCCAAATCTCTTCGTACTTACCTATAAATCAGCTGATATCAATTTTTATATCAATGCTTTTAATAAGGGTTTGATATTCAGTAGAAAAGATATTTTTAACTACTTGGAGCAATTGAAGATCGACCCTAAGGAGGAATACTTTGAGCCTTGTGCACATCTTCAGATTATGCTACGGATGTTCAGAAATCTGGAAAACGCCTTCGAGAAACTAGGGGAATCAGATAAAGTGCAAGAAATACAGGAGCTTATTACACTGCTAAACTCTCAATAGGTACGTAGGTTGCAGCCTACGGCTCTGGCTTGGCCTGGACTTGGAGCTTCGCCCTTTAATAAAGAGTCCATCGCCCTGTCTAGGTACTTTGCTGATACGGCAGTTTCCGCCTGTGGATTGTTGTCTATTGCACCTCTGTAGCTGATCGTATTTCCATTGCCTCCGGGAGTAATCAGCAACACCTCAGGAATTTTGGTGATTTTATAGAATTTACTGAGCACTTGATTTTCATCTATCAAGTAGGGCATATTGATGTCCGATTGATCAATGTAGGTGCGCAGCGTGGTTTTGTCTTCTTCGTTTCCGCTGACTTCAGGGTTCACTAGAATAAAAGTAAAACCTTGACTTTGGTATTTGCTTCGCAAAGCAATCAATCGAGATTCATACAGTTTGGCAAAAGGACATGCCAAACTATGGAAAATCAGTACTAAGCCTTTTCCCTTCACCTGAGACTGAATATTGATGACTTTGCCCGTGACTGCATCAGTTAGATTTATTCCTTCTAGGCCTTGAGCAGAAAGAGATACAGAAGTGAAAAGGAGAATAAGGAATAATAAGCTAAGTTTTTTCATTTACCAGATAGTGTAAGTGAGCACAACATCCGAGATCACCCGAACTTGTACTGTGTAATGATGATCCGTAAAGTCCGTACCTCGGATCTTACCTTTGATGATTCCAGTTTTCGAGTCAAATGGTTCTAAAAGTATATTTTCCCTGAAGGATACACCTCTTTTTCCCTGACACTTAAAGATAGATTCTTTTGCCGACCATGCCATCGTGTAATCCAGTGGGTCTTTTGCCAGAAAATCTAATTCTGATTGGTCCAGAAACCGGAATCCAATTCGTAATATTTTTTCCCGGATCAAGTCCATATCAATTCCGACTGGATTGTCGCGATGATAAATTGCCCCTGCATAGCCCATCGTGTGCGAAAGTGACATATATCCATGCCCGTTCATCGTTTGAGATTTACCATGTTCATCTTTGAAAAAGCCTGGATAAGGAATGTGCAATACATCCAAAGCATCCCGGATTGCCATGCGGGCTGTGGCCCATTCTCGCTTTTTTTCCTGATGAGAAATATTGGCGTAAGATAGTTTTTCACGAAAGCTCAGGAAATCCAGCTCATTTTCATCCTGAGTTTCGATAATCTTGATAGCTAAAGCCGAGGAAGAATCTATTTTCTCTATTTTTGTTTGCATAGGCCAGCAGGGCACCCAAAGTCTCCGTCCAATATATGTCAAAAATAGAAGTTAATAAATTACAAACACTAACCGGGCACAATGACTGCATCTATGCACTGACAGAAGGCTGTGATCCCCGATATTTTTACACAGGAGCTGGAGATGGAATGGTGGTGGAGTGGGATCTGGATCATCCTAAAGATGGCAAGTTGATCGCGAGACTTCCACACTCGGTGTATGCACTATCGGTAGACTATAGCCGAAACTTGCTTTTTGTGGGGCATAACTTCGAAGGTATCCATGTCATCGACCTGAATGAAAGCAAGGAAATTTGGTCGCTGAAACTGACTGATAAAGCGATTTTTGATATCAAAATATTCGGCGATGAAGCTTATATTGGTACAGGAGATGGAGTGTTGATCGTAGTGGATATCAATTCCAAAACGATAAAGAAACATATCAAGCTGAGCACGAAGAGCATTCGAGTCATGTCTTTGGCTAAAGATAAACGTCAGCTGGCTATTGGCTTGAGCGATCATACAGTGAAGATTCTAGATTTATCAAACGATTTTCATCCGATTGCTAATTTGACTGGACATACCAACTCAGTTTTTGCACTTTCTTATTCCCCGGATGAATCAATTTTGGTGAGTGCAGGAAGGGATGCACGATTAAAATTTTGGGAAACTGACAGCTATTCTCTACAAGAAAACATTGTGGCACATTTGTATGCCATTAATTATTTATATTTCAAGGAGGACGGAGATCTCCTAGTCACCTGCTCCATGGACAAATCGATAAAGATTTGGGATGCAGGTGAGAAAAAACTCCTCAAGGTCATCGACAAAGCAAGAAATGCAGGCCACGGCACTTCAATAAACAAGGTAATTTGGAGTAGCTATCAAGGCAACGTCATTTCCGTGTCAGACGACCGTACTATTTCTATTTGGCAAATCGAAGCGAATTAACACATGAAGATCACACCAGCAGCCATTCGGCAAAAAACCTTTGAAGTTGGATTCAGAGGATATGAGAAAAAAGAAGTAACCCTTTTTTTGGATGAAATCAGTGAAGTAGTCGATCAGCTTCACAAAGAAAATATGGAGCTTAAGACTAAGCTTCAAAATACAGAAGCTGAGGCAAAGCGTTTAAAGGATGTGGAGGAGTCTCTTTTCCGTACCCTGAAAACTGCAGAAGATACTGGAGCAGCGATCATAGTCGAAGCCAATGAGGCAGCTGATTTGATTGTAGCGGATGCCAATGAAACTGCGTATAATGCTACCAAACATATAGATCAGATGGTAGCTGACTCTAGAAGACAGGCCGAAGAGCAGGCTGCAGCACTTATAACTGCTGCTGAGGTCAAAGCAAAAGAAACTATCGTACAGCTGCGGGAAAGCATGCAGGGCTTGGTGCGTTCATATGAAGGGCTAGCTGAGCAAAGAGAATCTATGGTAAAAAGCCTGAGAAGAATAGCTCAGGATACTGCCAATCAAATCGATCTTTCTGAAGCACATTTTTCCAGAATCGATGCTAAAGCGCACGCTCGTGCTATAGATGAACTGAGTAGATCTCAGACTTTTACTTTTGGCAATTTGGAGAATCTCGGGTATGAAGAAGAGATTATAGATGAGGAAATCGAAGAGAATCTAATGGCTGAGATGGAAGTTATCGAAGAGGACCTAGAACTTGAAGAGCACGATTCTACGCCTGATTTGGAGATGGAAATCAATGAAGATGAAATAGAGGATACCAAGATGCAACTGGAAGATGAAGCTCTTGAAGAAGATATAGAAGAACTGGAAGAGGTGAAGCAAAAGCCAATCGTAGAGGAATTAAAACCACAAGCTTCTCAACCAAGACATACCGAAGATCCGAAGAACCAATCGGGATCATTTTTTGACCAATTTGACTAATGGGAAAAGTAAGTCTCGAAGGGATTGAATTTCATGCGTATCACGGTGCATATCCAGAGGAATCTATTCTAGGGAATCGCTTCACGTTGGATCTTGAACTGGAAACAGATTTTCGCCAGGCGATGCTTCACGATGATTTGAGTGCGACCGTGGATTATTCCAAGTTGTACAAACTGATCAAAGCCAGAATGGATGTAAAGGTGAAGCTACTGGAGCATCTAGGCCATGTGATCGTGACAGATATTCTGGAAGCATATCCTAACACCACCAAAATTAGGTTAACACTTAAAAAGCATCACCCCGCACTGGGTGGATTAGTAAGTTTCTCCTCTGTGCAAATTCAATATCCTGAAGATTATGCGTAATTATTACTTAGCAGTCCTATTTGTCTTGGGTTCGTTTGGAACGAGCAAAGCTCAGGGTGAGGCCTACCAGTTTTTTAACAATAAAGGAAAAAAAATAGACCTCCAAAATGTGCTTAAACAAGCAAAGGATGCAGATGCTGTTTTCTTTGGAGAACTCCATAATAACAGCGTGGGTCATTGGTTGCAGTTGCAAGTTCTGAAAGGATTGCAGGCAGAAAACCCTGATCTTGTCGTAGGCTCAGAGATTTTTGAGCGCGAAGATCAGCTGAACTTGGACGAATGGTTTGCCAATCAAATAACAGAGAGTAATTTCGAAGGAGAGGCGAATCTTTGGAAGAATTATAATACCGATTACCGTCCTGTTTTGCGCTACGCGAAAGAGAAAGGACTGAGATTTATAGCGACGAATGTTCCGAGAAAATATGCTTCTCTAGTCAGTAAGGCTGGCTTAGTCGCTTTGGATTCACTATCGCCTCAGGCGAAGAATTATTTCGCAAAGTTGCCAGTAGTAGTGGATATGAATATGCCAGGCTATTTGGCTATGAAGGATATGATGCACGGAGCACCGGGGAATTCTGACTTTATGATTCAGGCTCAGGCATTGAAGGATGCTACTATGGCTGAGTCGCTTTTTGAACCTCTTTCCAAAGGAAAAAAGGTATATCATATCAATGGTTCCTATCATTCCAAAGATGGAGAAGGTATACTTTGGTACCTGAAAAAAGAGTTTCCAGCTATTAAGATTTTGAATATTCACATGGTGACTCAAGACCAAATCGACAAGCTGGACGATGCGAATGCAACTTCTGGTGAGATTATTCTTGTCCTACCAAGCGACAGCCATACAACCTATTAGTCTTGTACAATAAAGCTGAAACATCGAGAATCCGTTCGGAATTTTGGATTGCTTTCGGGCAATACATGAAGCCCATCCCGAATGCAGAGGGAAGAAGGATAAATTGGCCTAATTACAAGACGGGTGTTCGTGACATTTATTTCAGGATGAAAGCCGAGCGTGACTTTGCGTCTATAGGAATTGAATTAGGTCACCATGACGAAGAATTGCAGGAACTGTATTTCGATCAGTTTGGGCAACTTCGTAAGATCTTGGAGTCAACTCTAGACGAGGAATGGAGCTGGAAACTACATCAGGTCAATGAATTTGGGCAGACGGTTTCTAGGATAGAGAAAATATTACCTGCAGTGAATGTGATGGATGAGATGGATTGGCCAGAAATCATTTCCTTTCTCAAGCCAAGAATTATAGCCTTGGATGAGTTTTGGGAAATGGTAAAGCCCGGGTTTGAGAGTTAGTTAGTTGGTTAGTTTCAAACCACGGTGGACGCAGAGAATTACGCGGAGGGCACAAATTCATGCAATTTATCTGAATTCGTAAGGATGCAGATAATCTCTATTAGGTCATGTATTTATGCTAATTCGGTATTGTATATGGTGTTTAAAAGCATGAGAGGGAGAGCGACATCATCGCTCAATATGATTCTAGTCCATCAGAATTTTCTTATGCGAATCAATCGAACAGCTCACTAAAATCAGATGATTAAAGCCACGTGTTTTATCTTCTCGCGATTGTAAGTATATGAGATGTGGATCGTCCCATCCTTCGCCTGAATGATAGCTGGGTAACTGAACTCACCTTTAGGGTGATCCTCCAACACATATAATTCTTCCCACTTTACTCCGTCCATGGACATCATCAGAGAAAGCTTGTTTCTACCGTTCTTGATAGGATTGCATAGCAATAATTGTATCCCACTTTTTAATGTTACCGCATCTATTCCTGAATTGTTATGGATCAATCCTGTGGATTCTACAGTAGACCAAGTTTTACCATTATCCGAGGACCAAGTCGTTCCGATCACATCTTCTTGAGTTCTGGCGAGCATTTGAAGTTTTCCATTTGGATAAGTTAATATCGTTGGCTGGATTGCATGAAAAGCGCCGTTGTCGATTTCTATCTTTTTCCAATTTGTGATATCAGAAGTAGTAGTTTCCACATGCATACTCCAAATGCCATTTGTTTCGAAGCTGCTTGGGTGGAGAAGTGTGCCGTCCGACAAAGTCACGGCTTTGTTCTTGACGGGGCCCAGCATTCCAGGGGGAATTTGAATGGCTTTAGACCAGGTCTTTCCTCCGTTATCTGATGTTTTGTATAGTCCCCACCATTCTCTTGGATTTGGACCTTCTTTGTAGAAAAGCACGAGTTGTCCATTCGGATTCTGGTAAAGGACTGGGTTCCAAGTAGGATTTCGGAAGTCTTTGTTTTCCACTCCATCAGCTACCATTTTGGGAGTAGACCAAGTTCCTTTTTCTAAAAGAGAAGTATAAATACTTACATCAGGATGTCTTTCGTAACTCCCTCCAAACCAGGAAGCCATTATTCCTCGGTCTGTCTCCACTAAGGTGGAAGCATGACATGAAGGGAAAGGCGCTTCTTCATAGATGAATCCAGAGCTGAGGATTTTCACAGTTGGTTTGTCAGGTTTAGGGAAAAAGCTGAAGAGAGATAAAATGAAAAGTAAGGTTTGCATGAGCTAATTATGGGTTTGATTAAATAAGATACTATTTTGAAAAAGAGGTGGTGTCCGGTGCTTACCTGATTTGCTTCCACTGAATTTCAGCAAAATCTATAAAATGTTCCCAATCCTCCCAGGTTAAATTATGCTTGCCTTCACGGATATGATAGCCTGCGAAAGGTTGAATGATAGGTGAGCCTATTTCTTCAAAAGCTAATGGGAAGTTAACCTCCTGATTGTAGATCTCAGAATAAATCCGCGATCCCAATTGCATGGAGATGTACTCACCTTTTGGGTCTGACCATTGATCTCCTCTAGCACTGGCGAAATACAGCGCACGTGGCGCAATTAGTGCAGCTAGCATGTGCTGATCCACCGGCAAATCTTCTTCTTGACCGTTGTAGGCTGTAAAGTTATCTGTAAACCAATGAGGAAAACTGGTGTTGATTACAGCCACTGTTTCTCCATATTTTCTTCTGGAAATTGCAGCACCGCCACAGCCTGATTCATTTGGAAAGGCCACTGACCAGCGCGTATCATTCGCGGCGGCCCAAAGTGTCGTTTTTCCAGCTCGTGAATGACCAGCCAATGCAGATTTTCTAGTATCAAATATTGGATCCTGCTGGAAATAATCCATTGCCCGCATTGCTGCCCACGCCCAAGCTCCAAAAGTTCTCATGCCATCTGCCTTGTCCAACTCTTCGGGATAAAGTGTATTTAGAATTCCTTCAGAGAATCTTTCGGCATCATCCGGAGCCACCGTCTCTCCATGAAAGGATGCTGTAGCATATCCTCTATCAATCAACTCTGAAACTGGCCAATAACCTTCCTCTACTAGCTTTCCATCTGCATATTTGGGTTGATAATTGATTAGTAGAAAAATTGGGAACGGACCTTTTCCACTCTTGGGAAGAAACACGTTCAGGCGCATCGTGTGCGATTTTCCATTTCTGGATACTGTTATATTCACTTCTTTTAGAATGGCTTTTTCCGGATATGGATTTTGGCTTTCCTGCACTTCTGAATATAAAATATGATCAAAGTCACTCGGGATATTTCCATAGACATGTTCTCGGAAAAGATCCAGAATCTCAAGTCTGCGAATCTCTTCCCAATCTTGCTGTGTGCTGATTAGCTTGCCTCTGAGACTTACAAAAATGTCTGGAAGCGTGATGTCAGGAACCTTACTTTCGTCGTAATTAGCGTTATGCTGGGCCATGGAAAATGAATTGTTGACTAATAAAAAGAAAAGAATCAGATAAGTTTTAAATGCCATGAATCGGAAGTGATGTGAATTCTAAGGATTTGGAATAAGTAAGAGTAATTTATTAAAAACTAATGAATTACTGTCTTTTGCCAAAGTTTATGAGTTTGTGTCCGGCATTTTCCCTAATAATTTAAACATTCCCTGAATTCAACAAATAGGTCTTTTACCCTATTTTCTAAAGTAGAAATACTTGCTGATTGATGAAGCTAGATAAGCTATGAACGAACTGCTGAACTCAATTATAATTGATCAAATCTGGAGCAGACACATAGGTGTCTGATTTTCTGAACCTTAAGTTTTTGCGAAAGCTAAAAGCGAATTTGGAATTTCCTTCGTCATCCGTAGGGATATAGGTTCCTTTTATTTCCATGGTTCCGAAGATCAGGTTTTCATTTCGCACTCGCATCCCAAGGCTGATTCCTGTATAGTTTTGATATTGATTTTCGCAGCTAGGACATTTCAATTTGGCCCAATAAAAGGAAGTGAAAGGAGCTACCCTAAACCCAACCAAAGACCAAGGAGTAAAAAGGCTCGACTCAAAGCCTAAAGAGTATCTTTTTGTAGCATCCACTTCTTCTACGCGCAATCCGGGAATAGTATTGCCTCGGATCGTCAACCAGTCATTGTCTACTCTGTCAAATAATTTTGTATAGAAAGCCGAAGCGGAATTCCTGATTTTGTATTTGCCTATCGAGAACGCTTGAGTATAGAATGTGCCTCCAGCCTGTAGCACGCCATCTTCCCAATTACCACTTCGAAAATAGCTAGCTGCATTCAGGGTCAGTTCGTAAAAGCTTCCGCTTTTTGAAGCTCCTTTATAGTTGAAATTAACTCCTGCATAAGGTCTAGAAACCGATATCGTGTTTATGTATCCCACGGTAGTGGAAAGGTTGTAACCAAAGGGAATGTCCTCCGTCCGGCCAAAACCATAGACATATTGGGTCTTTAAGAAGTCCTGTTGATAAAGGCTGAATTCTGCTAGAATTCCCTTGCTGTCATGATATCTGCGCTCATCCATCACTTCCTTTTGTTCTGGCTGATTCACAAAATCTCCATCATAAAGGCGTAAAGCAAGAAATTCCCTTCGTCTATCCTTGAAGGTTTTCTCCGAACCGAAATTGTAGCCGGTCCATACATCCATGATGTTGTATTTGTAATTTAGAAAGGAGGAATCAGGTTTTGATCTTACGTTTCTTGACCAATTCTGGCTCCAACTGGCACCGCCTGCCATTTTGGAATAGGGGGAAACTAAAGGCCTTTCCAGCATGATCCCCGTAGAATATTCGATTTCCTCTCCTTGACTTACCCCTGAATTCAGCTGTGTATAGTAGACCATAAAATCAGCTAAACTTCCCATCAAACTACTTTTGGAATAAGCCACTCCTACACCTGTCTTCGGGCTTCGTTCAAGGTCATATAGCATGTTAAATTCGAAACCTTGAGCCCTTCCATCTACATTGGCATCATATACTTTGAAAAGTGGCGCAGTAGGGATGCTTCCACCTACAGATCCACCAATGCTGAAAATGTCCCGGGTGACCACGGTTAGATCCACAGAGTCAGTTCCATCTACAGGTGTGACTACTATCCGGCTTTCAAGAATAAACGGTTGATCCCTCAGGAATCGCTCATTATCACCGAGTTTGTATGGGTTTAACTGTCCGTTTGGTTTGATGAATAGGTGTTGGCGGATAGTTTTCTCTCGGGTATTTGTATGGAGTTTATTTGCAATTCTACCTACTTTCTGGACTATTGGCTTCTGACGTCCATAGATAGAAAATTCAAACCCAATGGTTTCAACCTCAATATTTCGGATGATCATCCCTGCATAAGGAAGAAATTTTGCCTCCGCTTTTTCTACCAGTACTGTGTCCCTATTAGATTTGGTGATAAAATCCATGCCTTTGTCCAGTGCCTTTTGAGTGATCGACACCTTTGACGTGTCATTCGCATCTTGGGCAAAAATTTCTACACTTATGCCAACTAGTATAAGTAGGGTAAAAAGAGCTTTAAATGAGAATTTAGACACGTTTATTAATTTCTTTTAGAAAAAGAAGGCTGCTTTTTTGGTGCCTTAAAGAATATAGTTGATTTATAGCATTTTCTTTGCCAAGCTTTCAAAGCTTCCAAGAGTTTGGGAAGGAGGTTGAGGGGTGGAGTCGGTTTACAAGAAAATTACAACCCTTCTTGATTTCAAAGCCTAATTACTGAAATCAGAATTTGAGTGTTCATAAAGAACCGGTTCTTCATAGTTTAAAAATAACTTCTATTTATGATTTTAGAAATGCATGGCTCTATATGATTTATGTTTTATTAAATTGTTATATATAGTAGAGAATATCCTTGATACTGTTTTATTTAATTAACGAGGGTCAAATAATTTCATAGAGCTTTATATATAAGTTTATATATTTATTTGTGTGCCCTTATGATTTTGTATAAGGGTAATTTAAGACGAGAACTAATCTGTCAAATATTTTTTCTCCATAATTTCTTCTGTTTAGCTTGTAGGAGAACTCATTGAGGTAGTTCTGAAGATACCTGTAGGTTATCATATAGTTAATTCTTGATAGTTTTATTTTCAGCTTGCTGATTGCTTCTAATACCCATTTTAAGGTCTAAATGGCTACTTTTTTCCTATTTCTATAATAGAAAGCGTTGGTCTATAAATTAATATAATGCTCAACATTTGCCTTTGTATAATTAATATAAGGCTAAAACTCTCTTAACATTATAGCATGGTATATTATTTACTTTTGATTCATAATTAAAAGAAAGAACCTGCTATGACAGGCTCTTTGATAAACTGTATTGAATAATTATCAGTCATCCAACGCTTAAATTTTATGCATTCAAAATTACGATTATCTAAAATCATCTATGCTTCTGCATGTATGGTTATTTGTGCTGGATTAACTACTAATCCATACCCGCTTGTCGCCAAGGGTATTGAAAGGGAGGCGGCATTGAAATTGAATGCCCCGTTTTCCGGTTTAGTTTCCGTTCCACAATTAATCTCCGGTACGATAACGGATGAAATAGGAGCTCCACTGCCCGGTGCAACAATTCGTGTTAAAGGAACTACAAACGGCACAGTAACTGATCTTGACGGGAAATTTTCTATCGATGTTGAAGAAGGTTCAGTTCTTCAAATTTCTTATTTGGGATATATTCTGCAAGAGATTTCAGTGAATGGGCAATCAGAAATAGCTGTCCAATTAGAACCAGATGCCACGCAATTGGATGAAATGGTTGTGGTTGGTTACGGTTCCCAAAAAAGGTCAGACGTCACTGGTGCCATTAGTTCTGTTAAAAGAGAAGATTTCAATCAGGGTGTGATTACGAATCCAGTTGATCTTTTGCAGGGGAAAATGGCCGGTGTGAATATTTCTGCAACTAGTGGTGAACCAGGTGCTACTCAAAATGTGATTATCAGGGGTATTGGTAGTTTGCGTTCGGGCACGCAGCCGCTTTACGTAGTCGATGGCTTTTTGCTCGACAATTCCTCTACAGGAATTGCTTCCAATCCACTAAGCTTCCTTAACCCTAATGATATTGAAAGTATGGAAGTCCTAAAGGATGCCAGTGCAACGGCTCTTTATGGTTCCAGAGCATCCAACGGGGTTGTGGTAATTACCACTAAAAAAGGGAAAGCAGGAGCCACTCAAATGAATTTTTCTGCTTCCACGGCGATGTCGTCCATGTCTAATAAAATTGATGTATTCAGTGCCGATGAATTTCGTAGGCAAGTGGTTGCCGCGGGTGGAGCTTTGGATGACTTTGGAGCTAATACAGACTGGCAGGATGAATTAAGCCAAATTGGTTATTCTAATGATCTCAATTTTTCGATGAGCGGAGCCAACAAAGAGAACTTTAGCTATTTCACTTCTGTAGGATTTCAGGATCAGGAAGGAATTCTGAAGAATAGCGATCTGAAACGTTACTCAGGAAAACTTAACATGAATCAAAAGGCTTTCAAAGGCAGGATGAATGTAGACTACAATTTGACGGCTTCTCATACCGAAAATTTGCGGCCTAGCATTACCTCGACTATAAGTGATATGCTTAGCCTAAACCCTACAGTAGCTCCATACACAGATGGTGAGCCGACGTTGCTGAATACAAATGCATTAAATCCACTAGCTAGGTATAATCTGTATAGTGATCAAGCTGCCAATAACCGTATTCTGGCGACTATTGCTCCCTCAATCGAGATACTGGATGGTCTTACGTACAAGTTGAACCTCGGTGTTGATTACTCCAGCACAGATAGATACCAGCAGTACAAGCCTTATACGGCTGTCATAAATGAGTCGAATATTTCCGACGGTTCGCTCGACGAGGCTATAAGTACAAATGCCAATAAGTTAGTCGAGAATACACTTACCTATAATTGGAATAATTATCAACACAACGTAACCGTATTGGCGGGACATTCTTATCAGACGTTTTTGGATGAAACAAGGATAACTTCTTACCGGGGTTTTGCAGACAATAATATTGAACCTAGGTTCCAAGACCATAACAGTACTAGCGAGTATCCTACTACGGTAAATTCGTCCGCGGTTAAGAACGAGTTGCAATCTTACTTTGGTAGACTGAACTACATATACGCTGATAAATACCTGTTTACGGCTACGTTTCGTGCTGATGGATCTTCCAAGTTTGGTGATAATAACAAATACGGATACTTCCCATCCTTTGCATTGGGATGGAATTTAAGCAAGGAAGCTTTTATGGCCAACTCTGTTTTCAACAACCTAAAAGTGCGTGCAAGCTGGGGTAAAACTGGTAACCAAGAGATTCCTTCCAAGATCACAAAAGCCAGTTATTCAGAGGATAGATTAGCAACAGGAGGCGGCAGTCTTAGTACTTATCCAATTGATACAGATGCCAATTCATTGGACGGTTACCCGTATGGAATTGTATTTACACGTTTGGCAAATCCAAATTTGCAATGGGAAGTATCTACTCAAGTTGATTTGGGAATTGATTTCTCAGTCTTTAATAGCCGATTGACAGGTACGTTGGATTATTTCAACAAAGTGTCTTCCAATATCTTGCTCGAAGTAGTTCCTGCCGACCCTGTACAGCCTACCTCTACCTATTGGAACAACATCCAGGATATGAAAATCCATAACTCTGGTTTCGAATTGGGCTTGGATTACACTAGCGATATGCAGAGCAACTTCTCCTATACTATTGGAGGTAATGTTACTTTCATTAAAAATGAGGTGAAAGATTCACCCTATTCGGTATTGACCACTGGCGCAGCTCAAGGTGCTGGTCAGACAGGCGCGACTATCAACGGCTATATCAATAATGAGCCTATCGGTGCATTCTACATGCTTCAGTTTGATGGGATTGGAGAAGATGGGCAGAACAAGTTTAAGGATATCAATGGAGATGGTGCAGTATTGGACAATGATCGTAGTGTGGTGGGAAGTGCAATTCCAAAATTCATCTATGGTTTTCATATGAATTTTAAGTACAAAGCTTTTGATCTAGGGTTGAACTTTAATGGTACATCAGGAAGCAAGATTTATAATCATACGGCCATGTCACTGTTCACTAAAGCACAATTATCCAGATCAAATAACGCAACGGATTTCGCCGCTGAGTTTCCTGAGGAGTCGTTTAACAATTCCAATACTGTTTCAACTCGCTTCTTAGAGAATGGCTCTTTCTTTAGATTGAACAACGCTACGCTTGCTTATAGTCTGAATACAGAAAAGATCGGTCTGGAGAATGTGTTTCAAAATGTCCGATTTGCATTGACAGGCCAAAACTTATTTGTAATCACAGATTATTCAGGATTTGATCCTGAAGTAAATACTGGATCCACTTCAGCTGGAATTCAAACTTTTGGTATAGACCGTTTTACCTATCCACGAGCAAGAACATTTTCGCTCAGTCTTAATTTAATGTTCTAAAAAGAAAATTGATGATTATTAAATCATATAGAAAAGCACACTAAAATGAAAAATATAAGATTTCACAAAATACTCCCGATAGTTGCACTTGTATTCGCATTCATCGGTTGTACAGACTTAAATGAAGAAATTCTAGATGAGTCCTTGACCGGAACTGGCCAAGCGGAAGTTGTCAGTGGATCCATCGCTCCCGTCTATGGTATGCTCCGTCAGGTATGGTTACACACAGTTAATTTTGGACTTCAAGAGGTTGCCTCAGATGAAGGTATCCTTCCCTATCGTGGGGGTACGGATTGGTTTGATGGAGGTAAGTTTATTTCGGTACATCAGCATCTTATGACGCCAAGTAATGGCTTGGTAGGAGATGCTTGGACCTACATTACCCTGACATTATCTAGGGCAGTTTTGGCAGAGGAAAGACTGAGTTTAGAAGTTGAAAATGGGAATACAAACGCCCAAGATGCACTTTATGAAATGGTAGCCATGAAGGCCTATCTTAATATGCTGGCTCTTGATAATTGGGGGCTTGTTTTCAAGAAAAACGCATCTAGCGAAACATCAGAACTTCTTAGGGGACAAGAGGCGATCACTTATATTGAAAGCGAATTATTGTCTGTGGTGGACGTGATTAAAAGCGATAAGGGACCTGGTAGATTGAACAAGCATGCTGTAAGTGCTTTATTGGCCCGTTTATATTTGAATGCTGCAGTTTATCGAAATCCATATGGCACACCTGACTTTCAATCAGGTGATATGGATAAGGTAATCCAATACACAAGCAATATTATCGGTGGACCGTATTCTTTGTCCGCAGAATATTTTGAACTGTTCAATGACGATAACTACACGAATTCCGAAATCATATTTTCTCTTGATCAAAGAGGAGTTCTTGCGACAGAGCACAGTAGATGGGCTTACTGGCCTATATCCGGCGATCTAATTCCAAGACCGGAATTTCCAAACACACGTGGAACCGATGCGGTAGCAGTTACTCCTGATTTTTATCAGACCTGGGTAGACGCTTATGGAGATGTGGATCCAGCTGACGCCGATGCTCGTTTTTTCCAAGAGAATACAATTATCCCTGAGAATCTTAAGGATCTTACAGGAGTGAACCCAACCAATGATTCGGATCATTTCTATTCCATAGAGGCCACGGATTTTGAAATAAACAGGGGAATACTTCGCAATATTATTTGGGGTCCTAGAAAAGACGGGGGAGGAAATATTTTGACTGACGATGCGGGTAAAGTAAGGATCTATCCAGTTATCAATAAAAGAAGTAGTGGAGCAAACATTCGCTATGTTGACCATACGCTCAAGGTAGATTTCACAAACGAGGGTAGCTTACATAATGCGGGATATCGATTCTCAAAATATCAGTTTAGCCATACAGCTCCCAATTGTTGTAGCTACAGCAGCGTTGATTTAGTCTTGGTTCGTTTGGGCGAGATTTACTTGATGCGCGCTGAGGCTAAGTTGAGAAAAGGTGACAATGCTGGTGCTCTGGCAGATATCAATACCTTGAGAACTTCCAGAAATGCACGTCCGGCACAGACACCAGCGGCATTGAATGCTATTGATCTTGATATTTTATTCCGAGAAACTGGATTTGAACTGTATTGGGAAGGTCATAGAAGAAACTATCAAATACGATTCGGGAAATATGAAGGCAGTTGGACGGAAAAGAACAATACCGATGTCAACAAAAGGTTATTTCCGATTCCTCAAAAAGCGATTGACGGAGCATCAAACGAAGATGGATTCTTAGTACAAAACCAAGGTTACTAAAACCCATTAACCTATAATACCAAAAGCCGATGGGGATTTCTCATCGGTTTTTTCGGTTATGGTTGTTTTTATACTCGCAGTGTGCACGGCGTCCCGATATCGGATACGAAGAGGTGGCGTTGTCCTGCTTCTCCAGAAGCAGGGGTTAGTAGTTTTTTATTTGTATCAGAGTTTTTTAAATAACTCTTATTGGGAATAAGGTATTTGTGGAGACACAAACCGAAGGAACTAGGCATTGATTACTTCAATTTCAACTACCTAATCTATTCTTTCTATCATGTTTTTTTCCAGATCAATACTAAAGTGATCAGAAGGAAGAGAGTCAAAAAGCTTTTGGAAAATGCCAAAGAACTGCACGAACTCAGTATTTAAATTGGTTTCCGCACTGTAAGTTTTCTTTGATACAGAAGAAAGAAACTCTTTATAAAAAATAATTCTATCCTCCGAAATCAGTCTTTTTCCTATTTCATCACCATTTTTCAAAAGATAAAAATCATCGATGATCTTTTGATTGTCTGGATTGGAAGAGGTTTGTTTTTTTATGGATTCAAGTTTTTCATTCAGAAAAAAATCCCCGTCTTTTTCATTCATTTGGCCCCAGTCCAGTAGTTCTTCATTGCTGATTGATTCCAAAAGTAAAGCAAGATCGGCTGGCCAATCCGAAGGAATAAATCTAGATTTTGTCAGCTCCAAAAGATGATTTCTGGTGTACTCAAAGTAATCCTTGGAAGCTAGAATTGTGCTGTCCCAGATTCCGGGATCTTGCTTTTCCAGAAGCCAGTTATGCTCCATTCGGTAGAGATCAAAAAACTCGTTCATGTGATCTACTTGTGTGAGCGAAATTGTTTCGATTTCCAATTGCGAAATATTGGTGGTTTTTAAAATTTTGTACGCAGGCGGAAAAGCTGCCAGAGAAGGCACTTGAATATTATACATGATATTGGTTGGGTCTTGGTAGAGTCCCGTGTCATTGATGTGCATGTGCCCAGCGAAGTGTATTTTGATGCCTGCTTCAGAATAAAGTTTGCTCGTCTCAGGAGTAGGAACTCGTTCAAGTTGAAATTTTCTTGATCCGAAAAGCGACTTCATCTCGTCAGAAGCCCCATCATGAAATTCCACTAGTGGATAATGGCTGAAAGAGATCAAGGTTTTACCACGCTTTTCAGCTTCATTGGATACCTTATTGATCCAGTCTAGCTGATGGATCTTATGCATAGATGCTTGATTAAAACCCACGGATGATCCCTTCCAATTTTCGCTAGACTCTGCACCGGTATGAGTATAAACATTCCCGTCCAGAGCTAGTAGCCAGATTCCTTCTACAGGCTCGACCACATAGCTGGCGTCTGGCAAAAAAAGCCCTGAATTTCCCGCTTGATACATTCTCCGTTCCAGAATAGCCGAAGCTTTCGCTTGATCAAAAGTGTAATTATCGTAATCGAGTTCCTGAAATGGATGAGCCCAGAAAATGTCTTTTTGGCTGGGGAAAAACCCATGATTTCCTAGCGCTTTGGTTATTTCCGGATATCCCCAATAGTTGATCTGATCAGATTTGGCAATATGGAAAGAAGAAAAGAAATCCAAAGAGCCCGCAATTGCTTGCTCAGATCCATCAACTCCGAGAAAATCACTTTTCCCTGCTATTCCACCAAAAGGCTTGACTGGATCGTGATTTCCGGTGGTCAGGAAAAATCGCATGCCCGATTCCCTAGCGTACTGATCAAGAATTTTCTTCAATGCCAATACATTCATCGGCTGTCCGTCATCCGTGAAGTCGCCTGGAAGCACTACTATTTTGATTCCTTTTTCCTTCAGATCTTCCAAGGCGCTGATGAAAGCAAAATAGGTTTCATTGAAAAGTCGTGTGGAATTCAACTGGCTTTTCATCGTTCGAATCGTGGCGAATTTGCCAGTGGCTGGATTGAAGACGCCTTTAAACTCTTCTGACTTTAGATCGGCATATACGTTTTGAAGATGGATGTCAGAGAGAAAAGCGATTTCGTTCGTTTCCGTCTGGGCTTGCAAAGTAGTATTGGTGCAGATTAATTGTAATGCAACCCCAAGGATAGTCGGAAGAATGTGGTTTTTATTCAAAATGGGGAGATGTGTTTCTAGTTCTTGACCAAAACAGGATTAGGTCTTTCGTATCCTTGTTCTTCAAAAATAACTTTATAATCAGATTTGAAGAACGTGGAAGGCTGGTAATAATCCGTAGAAATTACTTGTGCTCCTGAGGCTTTGGCTTTTTCAAATGTGGAGAAATCATTAGCTCTTGCTTCTTTCGTATCTGAATCCGCGCGAGTCCTTATCATGTAACCTTTTTTGACTAGCTCTCTGATATAGGCCTCATCTTTCACTGCATTATTTATTATCCTAAATCCAGCAGTAGAATTGCCTTCCTTTTTGTTTACAAAAAGCACTGCATCTTTCAGTTCTGGTTTTGCACTCAGGTATCGATCTGTTTTCTCTTCGTTTTCATCAAGCACAAAAAGAAATTTACCTCTAACATTATCGACATTTGGCCAGTTTCCGGCGAGTACAGCTGTTTCCAAATTTGCATATTTCCCTTTCACCATATCTGGTGTGATCAAATGATCCATTCCCAAATGTGTTCTGATTTCCAAATCAATGCTATCCAAAGCTGCTGCCGTAAAGGGAAGGGTGGGACGGGTGCCCGGAATATTTCCATCTTTTGCATTGATCAAAATAAAAATCGGATAATGATCAGGATTGCTTTCGCTCCACTTTTTAAGCGCTTGCAGTGCATCGGCAAAGAGTAAATAGTGAGATTGAAAATCTAGATCCTGCACATGAAACATCTTTAATCCAGGTTTAGAAAGCGCATCGTTAGGATCATACTCAGGAAGGGTTCCTCCGCTTGCTTTGATGATTTCCAAGCCTTTCGGGTTAGAAAATTTTCCTCCTTCAGGATCATGATATACATCAAGTTCAAGATTTCTAAGACCAAGATCGAGCTGAGACTCTAGAGGAATATGGGCGTATTCTAAGCTCTGCGAAGCAGATGGGTTCACTTTGGCTAAGTAGGTAAGCAGCTCTGGAGCCATTTGACTTTTGTAACTGTTATGACTGCCGATTACCTGAATCTGATTTAGCTTGAGGTTTTGGGCGGAAAGTTGTAGCGAAAATAATAAGCTTAAAAGCGTAATAATGAAGCTCGGTGTGGATTTCATAGTATTAGGATTAAGAAGCAAGATTCATTTTTTTGAAATGAAATTCTGAAATATTGTTTCACGTTTTTGTTATGATTTCAAAATGGGAGAGAAAGCTATAAATCCTTGTAATTGACTTAATTTCAAGGTGCTGAGAATTTCAGTCGCTTCATTTATTCATGTATAATGAATCCATACTTTATCAATATGTTAAGCCTTTGCTTTTTCATTTTAGAGTTGCCTTAAATCCTATCTAATGGGCTATTTTTAGGAATGAATAAATTTATTTCAATTCCGCTTTTTCTGCTTCTGCTAGTTACTTTTCAGCTTTCTGCCCAGAATTCAGAGAAATTTCAAATCCACTCTCACAACGATTATTTACAGACTGTCCCTTTTTGGACGGCATATTCAGCAGGAGCATCGTCTATCGAAGTAGATGTGATTTTGAAAGATGGTAAACTGATGGCAGCACATGAAGCCGCTAGCATCGATCCAAAGCGAACCATTGAAAGTCTTTATTTAGATCCTATCGCTGAGGGAATGAAAAATGGATTGATAGGCAAGATCAACTTTCATTTGCTAGTAGATCTCAAAACCGAGGGATATACTACACTGGAAGTACTGGAGGAAAGTATGAAGAACTATCAAGATGTTCTCTATTCTGAGGATAATCCTGGAGGATTGAAATTGATAATTTCAGGAAATAGACCAAAGCCTGCCGACTATAAGAATTACCCCTCATGGATGCTTTTTGATTACCAGAGCATGGAATTGACAAAAGATCTACCCTGGGACAAAATTGGGATGGTGAGTCTGAGCTTTCGTCAATTTTCCATCTGGAATGGAAAAGGGAGAATGGTGGAGGAGCAACGAGTAAAGCTTCAGGACTTCATTGAACTAGTTCATAGTTTTGATAAGCCAGTCCGCTTTTGGGGTTCTCCGGATAGCAAGTCTGCCTGGAAGGCTTTCCATGAAATGGGAGAGGATTATATCAATACCGATCATCCGATTGAGGCAGCAGATTACTTGAATAAGTTGGGTGAAAATATCTATCAAAATACTTCAATACATGAGATCTACCAGCCGACTTTTGAAGCAGACGGAGCTGAAATGCCTGTGAAAAATGTGATTTTGATGATAGGGGACGGGAATGGATTGGCACAGATATCCTCTGCATTGTTTTCTAATGGAAATCAACTCAACCTTACTCAGTTGAAGAACATGGGCTTGATCAAAACTCAGGCGGCAGATGATTTTACTACTGACTCTGCTGCAGGAGCAACTGCCTATGCGACTGGTGAGAAAACAAATAACCGTGCGATAGGAGTTGATACGGAAGAAAAATGGCTAAGTAATTTGCCAGATATTCTTTATGAGTATGGATTCTCAAGTGGAATCATCACCACAGATCAGTTGACTGGAGCTACTCCGGCATCCTTCTATGCACATCATCCGGAGCGCGATGATTCTGATCAGATTGCAGCTTATTTATCAACAAGTAAATTGGATCTATTCATCGGTGGGGGAAGAGATTCGTTCGAAGCCCAGCTTGAAAACCTGAAAAGCGCAGGATTTACCCTAGTTGAAAGTTTAGAACAGACTGAGGCAGGTCGTGTTGGCTATTTTGCAGCAAAAGGCTCTCTGCCAAAAAAGTTGGATGGGAGAGGCGATTTTTTGTTAAACAGCACAGCATTCGCACTTGAATTTTTCGATCAAAAAGGGGCTCCATTCTTCTTGATGGTGGAGGCAGCAAATATTGATTCGGGGGGACATTCCAATAGTACTTCAACGATTGTTTCTGAAATGCTGGATTTTGATGAGGTAATCGGGAAAGTGATTCAGTATGTGGATACGAACCCAAATACCTTATTAATCATCACTGCAGATCACGAGACAGGTGGAGTGTCCATTCCGCAGGGAGATATAGCTTCGGCAACTGTGGAATTGGCTTATCATAGCGATGACCATACCGGTATAATGGTTCCGGTATTTGCCTATGGAGCTCATTCAGATGACTTCAGAGGAGTATATGAGAACTCAGCCGTATTTCACAAGGTCATGAACTTAGTAAAACGATATCACCAGAAATAACCTTCTTCTTACCTTCTTCCTGCTATAGTAAAAGGAAGCATAAAGAGGTTTCTGATAAAGTCAAACGATAGGTCTACAGCAAAGCCCAAAAGTCTAAAAGGAAGCAAAATCAACCAGAAGATAGGATAAAGAAGTAAGCCTATGATCGCCAATGGCCAGCATAGCACGAATAGAATACACCAGAGTAGGAAGCTTATCATATTTTTTGTTTAGAAACCTAACTTCAATACCTGTTCCATATTCGGAAATAGGGCTTAATTGGAAATGAGTGATGATAAGTAATGATTTGCTGTATCAATATCGTACACGAATACCTGTGTTTCGGACAATTTGGAATGCCGGAGAAGTGTCCAACACCTTGTTGATAAATTATCAGAGGGTCTTCTGTCTTTATTTGGTAGCAAAGCATGAAAAAATATAAATTAATTAGTACGAAAGGCCTATTTTTGCTCTGCTTACCTTTTATAAAAAATCACTAGTGTCCGACTAAAGTAAGAATTTCTCAGAGAGGTTGAAAAGAACTTAATCAGAGGAGATTTTTGGGTGAAATTGGAATGTAAGCCCACTAGGTTGGAAATAGGGCCGTTTGGTTGGCTTTCA
>NZ_VORW01000017.1 GCF_007997215.1 Algoriphagus aquimarinus
TCGATAGGAAACAATACCGTCGTATTAAAACCATAATGTGTGGCAAGGATCTTCGCCATCATCGGCATAGATTCCTCAGACCTATACTCATCGTCACCTGAGATCAACACGATATTTTTGCCTTTTCCAGGCCCATCTTTCCCTTCAAACTGTAAGAAGGTTTTGCCGTTTTGGGCAAAACCTTCATTGATACAGCTTATGAAAAGGGTCAGATAAATAATTCTAACAATACCTTTCATAGTAATAATCTAATTTACTGAATAGCCTTTTAGCCTTTATTAATATCCTGAATTTTGAATTAGGTTCTTATTGTTTCTGATTTCAGCGGTAGGGATAGGGAAAAGCAATTCACGTTCTTTTAGTGTTGGTCCATAGACGAACTTGTGACCAACATATTCTTCAAATTCCAACGTTTTGACATTGAACCCTTTGCGGATTCTGACCATGTCAAACCATGTTTTGTTTTCGTAAGAAAGTTCGTAGAATTTCTCTCTCCAAATTGCTTCTCTCAACTCGTCTTTAGACAGCCCTTCAAGAGGTGCAAGCTCTGCTCTCTCTCGTACCTTGTTGATTGCATTGTAAGCTTCGGTATTAGGGCCTTTTGCTTCATTGGAAGCTTCAGCATAAATCAAAAGTACTTCAGCAAATCTCATTATTGGCCAGTTCATACCGCTGCTGGTAGTGCTGGTTTGGGCTACTACATCAAAATGCTTGTAGATATAATAATCACCGAGTTCTAATGTTTTGGATCTATCAGCTCGAAGGGAATAACTGGTGTAATAGAATTCTTTCTCTGAAGTTCTTTTATCTCCAGGCTCATATGATTCTACAAAATCCTGATTGGCAAATATTCCCCCAGTTTCTGCGCTGTAATTGGAAATACCTCTGTTGTAGGGGATGATAGATACTTGCCAGCTGGAAGGTAAAATATATGCGGCAAATTGAGCCATAAAGATATTTTCTCCCAGGTTTTTCATAGCTGGATTGTGTAGATCATCATAGGAACTAAATAGAGAAAATGCCTCTGAATCTATAACTTCTTTGGATTTAGCTGCTGCCAATGTATAATATTCAGCTCCCTTTTGAAGCGGATATCCAGCCATGGTCAAATACACAGAAGACAACAGAGATTTGGCTGCTCCTAAAGATGCACGTCCACTAGGATCACGCATCGGCAATCCTGAGACTTCGGCATCTTTGAGATCCAAAACGATTTGATTATATACCGCTTCAGGATTGGCAGGAGGGCCATATAGATCTTCAGAAGTCAAATCAATCGGTTCTAAAGTCAATGGAATATTGCCAAAAATTCTTACCAGATTGAAATAGTAGTAAGCTCTCATGAATTTTGCTTCACCGATTAATTTCAGTTTAGCGGTTTCATCCATTTTGATTTCCGGAATTTTTGCAATTGCGATATTTGCGTTAGCTATGCCTTTATAATAGCTAGTCCAGATAGTTTGACCGTATCCATTATCGGAGTTATTTACGAGGTCTTTTACAAATAGGCTGTATTGAGCTTGTCCCAGTTCCGTGTCAGCCAGTCCGGTAGCAAACTCTACCATCATCCATGGGCCACCTCCAAATCCACTGGACATAACTGGTTGTAAACTTTCATATACGGAGTTTACTACACTTTTTGCATGCTCAGGCTTGGTGAAATAATTGTCCAACGTGAAGTTTGAACTGTCACTTTCATCCAGAAAATCAGCACAGCTGGCGGCTGAAATCAGCAAAGCGACCAGAGATATCTTTTTTATATATAGTTCTATACGTTTCATAATTCTGCTAATTAAAATTTACAATGTGATACTTACACCAAGCATAAAGACTCTAGGCTTTGGGTAGGCATAGAGATCTACCCCTTGATCAAATGCTGCACCTGAGGTGGACACTTCAGGGTCATATCCGGCGTACTTTGTAGCGAGAAAGAAATTTTGCACAGACACGTATGCTCTCATTCGTGCCACGTTGATTTTTTCCAATGTCTGAGGGAGGAAATTGTAGGAGAGCATCAGATTTCTGCCTCTCACGAATGAACCATTCTGTACACGGTCTGAGTCATTGTTGGTATTGTACCCAGCAGTGAGCGGTCGGATTTGAGCAATGTTTGTATCCTGATTCTCTGGAGTCCATGCATTTAATATAGTTTTGAAACTGTTTGCAATCCCCGTTCTATCCTCGGCTGAGTGCTTACTTCTAAAAAGCACATCATTGCCATAGGTATATTGGATATCAACCAGTAATTCAAAGTTTTTAAAAGTAAATGTGTTGGCAAAAGTGCCAAATCCATCAGGGATACCTTTGCCTATTACCACTCTGTCTGAATCATTGATGACTCCATCCTCATTCACATCTTTATACTTGATGTCTCCTGGACGTTTGTTGTATTTCGCAGCTGTAGATTCTTCACTTGTATTCCAAGTCCCTTCATGGATGAATCCAAAAAATGCTCCTACGGATTCTCCTTTTCTTACAATGGTAGATCCAAGGAAAATATCCGAACCTCCAGCGAGCTCTTTGACTTCATTTTTATTGTAAGAGAAGTTGAATGTAGTGTTCCAAGAGAAGTTGTTTCGTTCAAAATTGACGGTGTTCAAGCCAAGTTCAATTCCTTTATTTTCCATACTTCCCACATTTTGGCTCACGACCGAATACCCACTGCTTGATGGCACAGGAGCACTTAGGAGCATGTCATCAGTGATTTTTCTGTATAGATCAATTTCAAACATTACTTTATTCTGGAACAAACCAAGTTCAGCACCTATATCAATCTGTGTTGTTTTCTCCCATCTTAGGTTTGGGTTTGCCAGTCTGCTTATCCCTATTCCTATTTCTCTTTGGTTATTGAAAATCACGGAGTAGTTACCCATTCCGGCAAGCGCTTGATAGGCTGTGATTTCAGAGTTTCCAGTCATTCCTATGCTGGATCTGAATTTCAGATTTGAAACTACTTGGCTGTTTAGCAGGAAGTTTTCGTCTGATGCTCTCCATGCAAAAGCTGCAGATGGAAAAAATGCAAACTGATTAGATTCACCGAATTTGGAAGAACCATCGACTCTTCCAGTCAGTGTAAATAAATACTTGTCTTTTAATGTGTAATTCAAGCGAGAAAAGTAGGAGTTTAGGCCATATGCAACACTTCCTGATTGTGGCTGAATTGCATTTGCACCTGCTCCTAAGTTGTTGAACATGAAGTAATCATCCTGAAAATTCTGAGCTCTTGCAGTAGAATTAAATCTGTCCACATGCTGCCAAGAAAGTCCAACCATTGCGTTGATAGCATGATTTTCATTAATTGTCTTTATATAGGTAAGGTAGTTTTCAAATTGCCATGAGTTGAGTCTGTCATTAGAAACTGACGCATCTCCACCTTGATTCTTAGCGATGTAATTTAGATTTCTACCTCCATAATAATCAACTCGCTGATTCACGATGTTAGTAGAAACGTTAGATCTTAATTCTAGACCTTTTGCCAGGTAAAAGTTTGCGTATATGTTACCTAATACTGTTTGAGTATTTACAAGGTAGATTCTCTCTTTTGCAACCTGAATAGGGCTGTTTCCACCTTCCATGCCAGGATAATCTGCATTTCCTGCGTAGCTACCATCAGGATATTTAACTGGAATTATTGGTAATGCTTCTAATACTTGACGCATAGCTATAATGCCACCATTTCCTAATGGATCAACTTGACTTTCTTTTTGGTCGTTATAACTCAAGCCACCACCGACTTTTACCCAACTCTTAATTTTGCTATCAAAAACAAATCTGCCTGAGAATCTTTTCATCCAAGACTCTTTCATCAAACCATCTTCATTTCTATAACCTAAATAAGCTCCAAAACTATCATCTTGATTTCCACCGGTGAAGCTCAGTTGGTGGTTTTGGGTGATCGCTTGTTGGAATGATTCATCTTGCCAATCTGTATCGTAAAGAGGGTTTCCATTACCATCGAAAAGCTTTGGATCTGTTCTTTTTAGTTTTGGATCTTTATAGATCCCATTTGCCCAGCCGTTTGGATCATATTTTTGAGCGTTCTGATAGGCTAGATCTTCCGCTGCCAAGAATTCTGCAGAATTCAATAGTGGGATTTTTTTAGGAAGAACTCCTAAACTAAAGTTGCCATCGTAAGTAATTGTGCCACCTGTTTTGCTTCCTCTTTTAGTGCTGACCAAAATAACTCCGTTCGCTCCACGAGCACCATAAATAGCTGTTGCAGAAGCATCTTTCAATACTTCTATAGAAGCAATGTCATTTGGGTTGATGTAATCAATTGGTGTGCTACCATTTGCTAGTCCAGCAGAATGTAGAATTACTCCGTCAATCACATAAAGTGGATCATTTGCAATACTTACAGAAGTATTACCTCTTATTCGAATGTTTGCTCGTCCGCCAGGTCGGCCCGAATTGACAGAGACGTTCACTCCTTGCACTCTACCGGAAAGGTTTTGGCTAAGTGAAGCAGAAGGCCTATCCCTTAAGTCTTTTTCTCCCACAGAACCAACAGCTCCTGTTAAATCTGATTTCTTTTGAGTTCCGTATCCGATTACTACGACTTCATCAAGTTCGGCTTCGTCCACTACTAGGGAGATATTCATTGTCTCTGATATGTTTCCTATCAGAATTTCTTTTGTAGTGTAACCAATGAAACTAACTACAAGCGTTTCGGATGAATTCGCTTCTATACTGAAAGTCCCATCATTTTCAGTCACGGTGCCACGTTGTGTACCTTTGATAATAACAAGTGCTCCAGGTACTGGTTGTTGAGAACCTTGTTCAGTTACTTTTCCTTTTAATAAAGTGGTTTGACCATAAGCAAATCCACAGAAGGAAAATAATGCAAAGAGAAGACCGATTTTTAGGGTCTTCCTCAGACTTAGTTTATGTTTTATCATAGTTAGTGAGGTTTATTGTTGGTACAATTTATTGTTATGTAAAACCTCTAGTGTCCTGTAGAATCCTGAAACATATTTTATAAATATAATTATACTTGTATGTAATAGTGTTTTAAGTAAAATGATTTATTCTTTATTGTGTTTATCTGTTTAAAATATTATGATTCGCGCCTAAGGATGTTTTAAGTGGTGAAAATTATACGTGTATGGTATGTGTGTGTTTCATATAATGTTATACAAATTCTATTTTATATAACTGTCCTGTTCTATCCTGATTAATTTATTTTTAAAATAATTATATAAGGAAGTGCTATTCAGGATGGTACAGGATAGGAATAGTATTGTAGAATAGTTAATTGGGAGAGATTTCTAATCATATACATTAAACCCATTTCTATGCTAAACTATTATCAAAAGAATGTGAGAGTCCGATTTATAGGATTTTTACTTATGTTATTTGTACTGTCTGTGTCGGCAAATGCCCAGACTGTTACAGTAAAAGGAACTGTAGTCTCCGAGGGAGACAATGAGCCAGTCCCAGGAGCCTTAGTTACTGTCAAAGGAACTCAAAAAGGAACCGTTACGGATATTGATGGTGGATTCTCAATCCAGGCATCAGTTGGCGAGACGTTAGTTGTCAGCTTTATTGGATTCAAAACTAATGAAGTGGCTGTTGGTACCAGTACTAATCTTCAGATCACCTTATCTTATTCTACTTCGGATTTGTCAGAAGTAGTAGTAGTGGGATATGGTAGCCAGATCAAAAAGGAATTGACAGGTGCTATACAAACTGTAAGCGAAAAAGATTTAAAGGATCTCCCGGTATCTTCCGTAGCACAAAAGCTGCAGGGTAGATTGGCAGGTGTTCAAATCAATCAGACTACTGGAAAGCCTGGTCAAGGAATGAATGTTCGTATTCGAGGCCAGCTGTCTGTGTCTGGGGGTAGTTCACCATTGTATGTAGTCGATGGTTTCCCGATCACTGGCGATATTAATGCCTTGAACCCAGATGAAATTCAAGAGATTACTGTATTGAAAGATGCTGCATCTACTTCACTTTATGGATCTAGAGCTGCGAATGGCGTAGTGTTGATCACTACCAAAAAAGGAGTAAAAGGACAGACCAATGTAAATCTGAATGTGTACACAGGCTGGCAGACAGTTCCTGAAAAAGGACGACTGGAAATGCTTAATGCTGAAGAGTTCGCTCAATTCAAGAAAGAATATTATACGGATGCAGGTCAGCCTGTTCCTGAGATTTTCCAAAACCCTGCTGATTACCGAGGTAAGGACAATGACTGGTATGGAGCTATGTTGGAGACTTCGCCTGTTACCTCATACAACTTGACAGTAACTTCTAACAAGGAGAAAGTAAATACTGCCGTTATTGTTGGATTTTTTGATCAAAAAGGAGTTGTAAGAAATACCGATTATAAGAGATATTCACTTCGATTGAATACCGATTATGCTGTTTCGGATAAAGTGACAATAGGAGTCAATATAGCACCTAGCTATGTGGTCGACAACACGCCCCAGACAGATGGTGATCGTGGAACGGGTATTTTATTCAATGCTCTTCATACTTGGCCAGTGATGCCGATTTATGAAGAAAACGGTGAATTAACTTCTTACAATCGTTTCCCTTCGAATACCGGAAATATTTTTGCCTATCCTAACTGGCTTAGGTCAGCTGATGAGATCACAAATGAAACTAAAGTAACCAATATCTTGGCAAATACTTACTTGGAGTGGAAGCCTATTAAAGGACTGTCTTTTAAGACAACCTTTAATGCGGAACTTAATAATTCCAATTACTTTTTCTTCAACCCTTCTACAGCAACGAACCGAATCAATGTGGCACTTCCTACGGTAGCATCTTCTATTCGGGATGAATATCAAAATTTATCTTGGTTGAATGAAAATATTGCTACTTATGGAAGAAGTGTAGGAGACCATAATTTCCAAGTATTGTTAGGTTTTTCGAATCAGAGATTCAGACAGGATCGAACCAGAATTGCTGCGGATACTTACGCAGATGATCGACTGCCTACTATTCAGGGAGCAATTAACGTGAACAGAGGTGGAACATATTCAGACGTAAACGAATGGGCTTTGACTTCAGTCTTTTCTCGTCTTACCTATAATTACAAAGGTAAATATCTATTCACTGCATCCGTCAGAGGTGATGGTTCTTCTCGCTTTGGAGCAGACAATCGTTGGGGAGTTTTCCCTTCCACTTCTGTAGGATGGGTACTATCTGATGAAGGATTCCTAAATACTAGTTCTACTGTTTCCTTCACTAAGCTACGAGCTAGTTATGGAGTTACTGGTAATAATAATATTGGTAACTATACTCAGTATGCCTTGGTAAATAACACCATCAATGCAGCTTTTGGAAATACAGTGTTCCCAGGAGCAGGAGTAACTTCATTGAACAACACTAATTTAGGTTGGGAAACCACTACACAATTTGATATCGGATTAGACCTGGGATTATGGGAAGATCGTATCACTTTCGTGTATGATTATTACACAAAAAATACAACAAACTTGCTGTATGCAGTTCAGATTCCTCAGGAGTCAGGCTTCACCAATTTCAATGATAATATCGGAGAGATTAAGTTCTGGGGTCATGAGTTTTCCGTCACTTCAGTAAATACACCTGGAGCATTCAGATGGACTACCAATGCAAACATCTCGTTTAACAGAAATAAAGTGCTTGAATTGGCAGATGGTATCGATCGTGTATATGGAAGCCAGCATATCACTAAAGTTGGTGAGCCGTTTGGTCAATTTTATGGCCTTCAAAAATTAGGGAATTATGCCAATGCGGAAGATTTGGCGAACTCTCCTAAAATACCTGGAAGATCAACTGTAGGTAGTATCAAATTGAAGGATGTCAATGGAGATGGAGTGATTACAAATGGTGGAGATAATGATGACAGAACGATCATCGGTAATCCATTCCCTGATTTTACTTACGGAATCATTAACAGTTTTGCCTATAAAAATTGGGATGCAAGTATCACAGCTTCTGGTTCTCAAGGAAATCAATTGTATATGAGACACTTGTACTCTACTGCAAACCTTGACGGAGTATTTAACATGGTTGCTAAAGTAGCTGACCGCTTTAGATCTCCAGAAAATCCAGGCGCAGGCATTTTTGGTACCACGGTAGGTGGAGGAAATGTGACAGGAATTGAGCGTGACTGGAACAATAGCAACTTCGTGTATGATGCTTCTTATTTCACGATTCGAAATATCACAGTAGGCTATACATTCAAGAATTTACCAAAAACATTCAAATCAGCCAGAATCTACGGTTCTGCTCAGAATGTTTGGGTATTTACTGACTATTGGGGTGGATCAAATCCTGAAGTTAGTATGCAAAGTAATGGTCAAGGAGATGGTGGTAATCTTAGCCCAGGTGTAGATTTGGCAGGATATCCAGTGCCACGTACGATCACTTTTGGTGTTAATGTTACTTTCTAACCGGAAGTATTTCACCTCATTCATTCACCTAAAAAAGAAAAAAAAATGAAAAAATATATCTTAGCCATCTTAGTGTCATCTTTAGCACTGACTGGCTGTGACGACTTTCTTACGGTAGTGCCAGAGACTCAGCTGAGTTCTGCTACCTTTTTCAAAAACCGAACTGACTTTGAGCAAGCAGTAAATGCAGCCTATGTTCCGCTGAGAACCATTACAAATGACCGTTCATGGTTACTTGCGGAGATGCACTCTGATAACACCTACTATGCTCGAAATGTGCTCTTTGGTGCGACTGATAATCAAGAAGATTTGGCTGATTTCTCAGTTCCTGAATCTAATAATACCACTGCAAATGGCCATGTATTGCAGCAATGGAGACAGGATTATTTGATTATTTCACGTACCAATCAAATTTTATCTTTAATAGATGATGTTGATTTTGATGCAGGTGCCAAAGCGAATGTGAAAGGTCAGGCACTTTTCCTTCGGGCATATGCCTATTTTGAATTAGTTAGGTATTTTGGATCTGTGCCGCTTCATTTGACGCCAGTTGCTACAAGAGAGGAAGCTGCGCTACCATTGTCTACAGAGGCAGAAATATATACTCAGATTGAGCAAGACTTGGTGGCAGCAGTTGCATTGTTGCCGAAAAAAGCTACTCAAGAACCAGGAAGAGCTACAGAAGGATCTGCTAGAACACTATTGGCCAATGTTTATATTCACCAAAAGAAATGGCCTGCAGCAGAGCAGATTTTATCTCCTGTATTGACTCATGGCTATGAATTGATGCCTAGTTATGAGATGGCTTTTCCAGGAAATACGTCAAATAAAAACAATATAGAGTCTGTCTTTGAAGTTCAGTTTATAGAAGGAGCAGCTGGGTTGAACGGTAATTTTATTTATCAATTCATGCCAAGACCGATCAGCGCTGCAGAGCTTCAGCCTATCATGGGAACAAGTAATCCTCAGAACATTGATGGGGAAGGGAATAATATCCCTACTCCTGATATTATTGCTGCTTATGAGTCAGGCGACGTTAGAAAAGATGCTTCAATTGGCACTGTGTTTCTTGCAGGTAGTTTCAGAGATGATAAAAACTATCCTTACATTAAAAAGCATGCTAAGCAGCATTCTCAGAATAATAATACTGGGACAAACTGGGTAATATATCGCTACGCTGAGGTGTTACTGTTTATGGCAGAAGCGCTTAATGAACAAGGTAAGACAGGTGAGGCGGCTCCATTTTTGAATGATGTTAGAGATAGAGCTAAACTGCTACCTACTACTGCAGCTAGTCAGGCTGAGATGCGAGAGGCGATTTTCAAGGAGCGAAGAGTTGAGCTTGCTTTCGAAAATAAGCGTTGGTTTGATATTGTGAGAACAGATCGAATTCAGGAAATAATTGTGCCTTACGGACAGCGAATCATTGCAAGTCCTTTGGATTACTACTACCCACCAATTTCTGGGGCAGTACCAAGAAGTAATGCATTTACAAACATCAAGAAGTTTTATGCCTATCCGGCAGCAGAGTCGGACTTGAGCCCTTATTTCTAAAAATAAAAGTTTAGGATAACCCAGCATCTAGATATGATTTAAATCTATGGTGTTGGGTTTTCTAATTTTTGCTTTAGCTAATTTCTAAAATTATTTTAAGGAGAGAAACAGCTAGTATATTTCATGAGTGGTTTCTGAATTGAGAAATTATTCGCCAACTTAAAATTCTAAATATTGCAATCAATTAATACTTGCCCTATGCGACTAAATTATTCAATAAGGAACTTGTTTCTCTTATCAGTCCTGGTCATCCTCTCGGTATCATGTGCAAAAGATAAACAAGAGGAATCCAAAACTAGACAGCTTACCGGAAATCCGAAATTAGATAAGCTGAAACTGCCCGATGGATTTGTGGCAGAACACCTTTTAAGCCCTGGAGAAAAGGATGAGGGATCATGGGTCGCAATGACCTTTGATGACAAAAATCGATTGATCACTGCTGATCAATATGGTTTTCTGTACAGATTAGAAATCCCGGAAATAGGAGCTGCTTCAGTAGAACCAAAAGTAGAAAAACTCATCATCGGTAATGTGGCTGAGCCACAGGTAGGAATGGGTTATGCCCAAGGCCTACTTTACGCCTTCAACAGTATCTATGTGATGGTAAATCACAACGGTAACGAGACATTTGAAGAAAGCACTGGACTCTACAGAATACAGGATTTGGATGGTGATGATCAATATGAATCAGTAACCAAAATCAAAGGTTTTACTGGCCAGCCAGGCGAGCATGGTCCTCACAGTATCAAGCTTTCTCCTGATGGACAGTCACTTTATATAGTAGCTGGAAATCACACGGATGTTCCTGAAATGGACGCCTACAGACTTCCAAATGTTTGGCAAGAAGATAATCTTTTCCCTCAAATTAAAGATCCGAGAGGTCATGCGAATGATAGAATGGCTCCTGGAGGATGGGTAGCGAATATTGATCCAGAAGGAAAGCACTGGGAGTTAATCTCTGCAGGTTACAGAAATCCATTTGATATAGCTTTCAACGAAGTAGGTGATCTATTTACTTATGATTCAGATATGGAGTGGGACTTTGGTATGCCTTGGTACCGACCAACCAGAATCTGTCATGTGACTTCAGGAAGTGAGTACGGCTGGAGAACAGGTAACCATAAGTGGTCTCCTAATTATCCGGATAACCTGCCTGCAGTTTTGAATATTGGACAAGGATCGCCTACCAATGTAATGTTCGGTACAGATGCTAAGTTTCCGGAGAAGTATAGAACATCTCTTTTTGCTTTTGACTGGAGCTTTGGAATTATCTATTCCATGACTTTGACTCCAAAGGGTGGTACTTACGAGGCAAAAGCTGAGGAATTTATTTCGGGTTCTCCACTTCCATTGACAGATGGTACAATTGGCCCAGACGGTGCGATGTACTTTATGACTGGTGGTAGAAGACTGGAGTCTGATGTTTACCGTGTTTACTATGAAGGTGATATTAAAGACAGCGACAAGAAGCCTTTGCAAATGGCTGATTTGCCAGCAGAAGCTAAGTTGAGAAGAGAGCTAGAAGCGTTGCATGTAGATGGAGCACCAGCTTCAGGGCTTGATCTGGCATGGGAGAATTTGAAGAACAAGGATAGATATGTACAGTATGCGGCTAGAATTGCAGTTGAGCATCAGCCTGTTGATTCATGGAAAGCTAAAGCTCTCGCTGAGAAAGATCCAGTGGTTTTAACCCAAGCGATGATTGCTTTGTCACGTCACTCAGCTAAAGGAACTGGAACACCTATGATTCAAGCCTTGATGGGTATTGATTACAAAGGGTTGAATGAAAAAGGCAAGCAAGACTTGTTAAGAGCTTTCGAATTGATTTTAGCCAGACAAGGTGAGCCTTCAGGTTCATTGAAATCTGATCTTGTAGCTTACTTGGATGCTAATTTCCCTGCAAACAATAATAATCTAGATCGTGCACTTGCAGTTCTATTAGTGTATTTGGATGCTCCAGATGCAGTTGAGAAGACTTTGGCACTACTTGATAATGCGAAAGATGATCCTGACTATCAGAAGACGTTTACTTCTTCCTCTGATTTGATCATGAGAAATCCACAGTATGGTTTGGATATCGCGAATATGCTAGCTAATGTTCCTCCTGCTCAGCAGACTTATCTTGCTACAGTTCTTGGTGGAGCAGAAGCAGGTTGGACGCCTGAACTTCATGAAAAGTATTTCACCTGGATTCAGAACGCATTTAAGTATAAAGGTGGTCGTAGCTACGTAGGTTTCATTGATAGAGCTAGAAAAATGGCGCTAACGCACGTAGCGAAGAGCGATTTCGATAAATATAATGAGCTTTCTGGTGCAGCCTTGTTGACAGGAAACGGAAATGATCTGATTGATACAAGTATTCAGCCTGAAGGTCCGGGTAGAAGATGGACTGTAGAGGAAGCTGAGCCTTTGATGGCAGACCTAAGTGGTAGAGATTTGGCGAGAGGCAAAGCAATGTTTGCTGCCTCCCAATGTATGTCATGTCATACACTAGGTGGTGAAGGCGGGGTTATTGGGCCAGATTTAACTCAATTGGGAACTCGATTCTCAGCAAAAGATATCTTGGAAGCTACGATCAATCCTAGCGATGAGATTTCTGAACAATATGTCGCAAGTGTTCTTGAATTGAAAGACGGAAGTTCTGTGATGGGTAGAGTGGTCAATGAGGATGAAACAAGCTATTCAGTTTCACAAAACCCGTTCTCTCCTGAAGTGCTTCGCAAAGTGGCAAAAAGCAACGTGTCTACGGTCAAGGATTCGAAGATATCCATCATGATGCCTGGTATGATCAACAGGCTAAATGAAGAAGAACTGAAAGATCTGATGGCTTACCTGATTTCAGGTGGTAATGCAAGTCATGCAGTGTATCAAACTAAAGCCCAAGCTGAAGAATGAAAAATCTATTAAAATCTAAGTGGTTAAGAATCGAAGCGCTCAGCTTAGGAGCGATGATGGTAATTGGTTTCGTGAATTGCCAGCAGCCTGCTGAGGATAAAACTTCCTCTGTAAAAGCTATGAGTGAAACAGAAGCTGGTTTTAAAGCTATTTTCGATGGTAAAACGCTAGACGGGTGGGAAGGCAATCCTGTTTATTGGTCTGTGAAAGATGGAACGATTACAGGGGTAATCACGCCTGAGACATTACTCAAAGCCAATACCTTTCTGATTTGGCAGGGCGGCCAGCCTGGCGATTTTGAGCTGAAAGCTGAGTTTAAAATTTCCGAAGGAGGTAATTCCGGTATTAATTATAGAAGTGAAATGGTGGAGGATGTGCCTTTTGCTTTGAAAGGCTACCAAGCTGATATTGACGGAAAGAATAATTATACTGGTCAAAACTACGAAGAGCGCAAGCGTACCACGCTAGCCTACAGGGGCCAGAAAACCAAAATCACTTCTCAGCCTGACGGTGTAGGAGTACGGGAATTTGTAGAGAAAAATGCCTGGAAAGGTCTTAATGTAGAAAAGGAACTCGGAGATCGTGCCGAGCTTGGATCATTAATCAAAGCGGGTGAATGGAATACAATTCACATCGTAGCCAAAGGTAATGTGCTTAAGCATTATGTAAATGGTAAGCTGATGTCTGAGGTTCATGACGAAGATTCTAAGAATAGAATGGAGTCAGGATATCTTGGAGTTCAAGTTCATGTAGGTCCTCCAATGAAAGTTCAGTATAAAGATATTATGCTGAAGCAGTAATTAGAAATCTGGTTCAAGTCCTCAGGCCTGTCCGACGCCAGACGGGCTTGGATCCATTATCTAAATGGCCCTTGTTGAAAAACATGGGCCATTTTTTTTACTTGAACCAATTGCTAGTAACCTTATGCCCTTTGTTACTTTGTGGTAGAAAATTTTTGAACCACAAAAGTCAGAAAGAGAACAAAGGAAATGGTGTTCCTGTTGAGGTGTAATATTACCTTTTGAAAACTATGAAAATCTACGATTCTATGTGGTTAATCATTTTTACAACATAGCCCATAGAAAACATAGCTCCTTAAAAGGCAGTCTGAAGACTGCAATACCCCAGGTCCAAGTCATGAGACTTGAACCAAGTGCTAGGGAAGCCTGAACCATTCAAATTTTTCCTCACAAACATTAACATACCTGGATCTGACTCTTGTAATGAGTTAGTTAGCATGTGTATTAATCATTTTTGATTGGCTATTTATTTCCTCACTCGAACGCTTGCCGTAGAACCTGCGTTAAGAAAACTATAGAAAGATTAGCTAGCGTAACCTTTTTCTAGCGAATCAGGAATCAATTTTATTTAATACCACAACCACTCTTATGAATTACCATATTATCATTAACAGTGTAAAAACAGTAGATGAATTACCGGGAAGTTGGAGCAACCAAGACTTAGAAGAGTTGCTCGATCGATTTGGTTTTCCTGATGCTTCCAATTCCAATCCATCGGAGCTAAAGGAATTGCTTAATATGGCTATTTCTGATTTTGAACCAGCTGAAGCTGCGGCGATACTGCTTGACTATAGACTTTCGGATGCTCTCAATGAAGGTCAGATTGATCAAATGTCTCATGACATGCTCTTAGATAAAATCTCTGAGGAATACCCACAAATCGGCCTGCATCATCAGCTTTTCAATATCAACCAGCTATTGCACAAGGCTTACAACGGTAAATTTCCAAGTGCCAAAGCGACTATCGTAGAATTTGAAATTAGTAGTGAGGATGCTCATGCTGAAGAAATTACCAAAGAGGTTGTTTTGAAGGCATTGCAGCATACTTTAAATGATAGCAATTTGATCAAACGTCTTTTCGCAGATCACTTGGAAGGCAAAGTCAATTTCGAAGAAGCAGATTCGATCATTTGGGTTTTGAGAAAAATAGAAGGGGGTCAATATCAGCTAATCACTTCGGAATACTGGATGGCTCGGGATGAGTTTGTGGAAGCGGAGTTTGATGCGGAAGTTATTCTTTTTGAAGAAGACGAGAATGAAGATTAAAATGCACTAGCTAGAACTGAACCTTACTCTGTAGTTCAAGTCTTTAGACTTGGACTCACAATAATGCAGTCTTCAGACTGCTGTTATTAAATATGAGAATGGAGGTAATACTTGATTCTATCCTAAAATGGGATCTGTATTAATTCATTGTACATTTTTGTTGTTTGACAATCTGAAGACTGCAATTTCATTAGGTCCAAGTCTGAAGACTTGAACCAGTTGGGCACTTGTTTAAAAACTTGTGCCATTTTTTTATTAATGGCATATTTCTCTCTCATAAGTTGCATAACTTATTCCCGAGCTTTTGTACCCAACCCATATAGGGCAGGACAGTGTCAGGAGCCCTTTTTAATAGATTACAGACTAGTCTCAAACCTTAGAATGAACCTCTCAGATCCATCCAACTGGAAAGATAAATTATCCAATTCCCGCCAGCTTGGGGGAATAGAAACTTCCGTCCTTGACAATGGAGCAGGTCGCGGTACACGCATAGCCTGGATTAATACCGGAACTGGTCTACGATTTAAAGTCATTTTGGATCGGGGAATGGATATTTTGGACGCATTTCATAATGAGCATAGCTTATCTTGGATCAGTAATGTAGGCCATGTGTCTTCGCAGCCTTTTTCTAACCAAGGAATAGATTGGCTGAGGACATTCGGTGGAGGCTTATTGACTACCTGCGGGATTTCTTCCATGGGACCACCTAATGAAGATGAGACTGGAAGCCGTGGATTGCATGGGAACTATAGCAACACTCCTGCGGAACTGATTTCAATTAAGCAGCCGAATATTTATTTTGGAAATCTGGATTTTGAAATCGTAGGAATCATTCGTGAGACAACGACTTTTGGACCAAGTCTGGAACTGAAGAGAACCATCTCAGGGACTATAGGGTCAGCTGAAATCAACATCAAAGATGAGGTTTTCAATCGCGGTAATTCCCCCGCACCGCATATGGTTTTATACCATATCAATTGCGGCTGGCCACTGATCGATGAGGATACAAGGATAGTTTGGAAAGGAGAAATTCAAAAAAGAGAATCAGACGATTCTATGTCAGATTTCAACAAGAAAAACAGATTTACTAAATGTGCTGCTCCATTAGATGAGCACGCGGCTTTTGGTGAGGATGTAGCTTTCATCGATCCAAAAACTGATGAGAATGATCAGGTTACCTGCGGATATATGAATGACAAGTTGGAGCTTGGCTTAAGTATCTCATTTTCCAAGAAACAAATGCCTTGGCTGATCAACTGGCAACACTGGGGCAAAAATGAATATGTGACAGCGCTAGAGCCAGCTACGAATCCTCCAATCGGTCAAGCTGCTGCCCGCAAAAATGGTACGTTGATTATATTGAAATCTGGAGAAAGCAGGACTTACGAAATCAAACTGAAAGTGCTAAAAGGAAAAGAAGTGAATGAATTTAAAATGTAAGATATATGAAGAAATGAAATGATTTGAAGAATTTTCAAATTTTTCAATGTTTCAATCTTCCAATTCAATCTCAAATAAGAAATCTCAAATCTCAAATTAATAAACCCATGAGTTTAGCAAAAAAAGCTCTCGAACAAGGAGAGGGAATACTTAGATTAACACCAACCTGGGTGCCTCGGTCGTTTTGTGTACCAGGCAGAAGAATCAAACTTCATCCAGATGATTATTATTGCTTAGGCGGTGAGCGCGGCGGAATTGATGAGCGTTGGTTCTCATCTACGACTCCAGCAGAAAATGGTCCGCTGACTAGCAAGAATGAAGGTTTAAGTCACATCGCATTAGAAGATGGTGATAAGACAGAGCTGTTCCTTTTAAAGGATGCGATTGATGAAATAGGTACTGAGATCATCGGTAGCCGTCTTTGGGACAAGTACAAGTCCTGGCCTATGTACTCCAAGTTTTTTGACAACATGGGGCCTCTTCCGCATCACATTCATCCAAGTGATGAATTTGGTAAACTGACCGGCCAAAACGGTAAGCCAGAAGCTTATTACTATCCTCCGCAACTGAACAACCACGGCGGTGATTTTCCATATACTTTCTTCGGTATCGCTCCAGGTACGACCAAGGAGCAGATCAAGGAATGCTTGATGAACTTCAATAAGGGTGACAATAAGATTACTAATTTCTCCCAAGCTTTCAGGCTAGAGCCAGGAACAGGCTGGGATGTACCTCCGGGAATGCTTCATGCACCGGGTTCCCTGTGTACCTATGAGCCGCAGAAAGCATCTGATATTTTTGCGATGTACCAATCTTTGGTGAACGAGGCGATTATTCCGGATGAGTTGCTTTGGAATGCTACGCCAAAAGATAGAGTAGGAGACTTCGATCTATTGGTAGAAATGATTGATTGGGAATTGAACGTGAATCCTAATCTGCTGGAAACTCGCTTTATGGCGCCGATCCCGGTAGGAAATAGAGAAGAGATGAATGCTGCTGGGTATGATGACAAATGGATTTGCTATAGGTCTCATGATTACAGTGCAAAAGAATTAACTGTATTCCCTGGTCAGACAGTGACAATCAAAGATTCTGCTGCCTATGGAATGATCATGATGCAGGGATATGGTAAAATGAATAATTGGGATATAGAAACCCCAGCGCTTATTCGCTTTGGCCAGTTGACGCATGATGAGTATTTTGTCACTGAAAAAGCTGCACAGGCTGGTGTGAAAATCACTAACCATTCCAAAACTGATCCTATCGTAATGCTGAAGCATTTCGGGCCTGATAATCCAGATTTGAAAGTGTGGGAGTAAAGTTGGATTTACGATTTTTGATTTACGATATCTATTATAAAGTTAGATATCAAATTGGAAATCAATGATTCATAAAGTAGAAGCCTATTAACTTTCATAAAATAAATAAATTATGAACATCGAATGCCGGATAAAGATCGGGACTACTTCCTTCTTCCGTCTCCCAGCTTCGGTCTTTCCTTAATAACTAATAACCCACTTAACAATGAGTCAAAATAATTTTCCAAAACTACATAATGCTACCTGGCCTGGAATCGTGGGCAAAGGAGCAGACTCTGAACCTGTAATTCCTTTTGATACGCTTCTATCTATGACAGCAGCAGCTGAAGTAGACGGAGTGAAATTTGATGGATTAGATTTAGGACTACTTGAGCCACACTTTAAGTTAGATGATTCTGATGAGACTAAAATTCTGGCAGAAAAACTTCAAAAAAACAACCTAGTTGCTGGATCATTGGTAGCCCCGATTTGGGCAGGATCAGCGATGGGTACCGCTGATCAGCGTGCTACTTTCGTAGATATGGTTCGCAAGGCATGTGAATTTGGAAAAAAACTTAGAGACCAAGGGGTTCGTCCTTATGGAGTTATCAGAATTGATTCTGCTGCTGGAGTAGAAGATTGGGCAAAAGATCCTGCGGGTAACACCAAAATCATTGCAGAAACATTCCGTGAGGCGTGTGATGTGGCAGCTGGTTATGGAGAAAAGCTAGCTACTGAAGGTGAAATATGCTGGGGTGCCATGCACAGCTGGAAATACATGGTAGAGTTGCTAGAGATGGTGGATCGACCGAATATTGGTTTCCAGGCGGATATGTCACATACGTTCCTTTATACTATGGGATATAATGCTCCTGAGCATAGAATTCTCCCAAAAGACGCAGATCTCAACGATCGTGAAGCTGTCAAAGCTGCTTTGAAAATAGTAACTGACGCGCTTAGACCTTGGACTATTGATTTCCACGTCGCTCAAAATGACGGATCTGTATTCGGACAAGGTTCTCATGATAAGACAGGAAGACATTGCCAAGCCACTGATCCAAATGGAGTTTTGGACATAGCACATGATGCTGGTTACTGGCTTCGTGACGAAAAAGGCGAGTTGACCAAAGCCTTCAAGCACATCTGCTGGGATGGTTGTATGTTCCCAAATGATGTCATGAACAATCAGCAAACCTGGAATGACATTCTTGCTGCCTTGGTGAAAGTGCGGAATGCTCATGGATGGTAAAAAGAATTTGAGATTTGATATTTGAAATTCAAACTCGAATCTTTCCAATGTAAGTGAAGATTGCCTTTTGAGGCAATTTCAAATTTTAAATATTTGTCCCGATAGCTATCGGGATTAAAATTATAGAAACATGAAAGAAAAGAAACATATAAGAATAGGTCTGATCGGAACTGGCTTGATGGGCCGAATCCATACCAACGGATACAAGAGAGTACCTGATTTTTTTCCAGAGTACGAGTACGTTCCAGTTTTGCAGGCTTGCTGCTCCCGAAGAGCCGATAAAGCTCAGGCTTTTGCAGATCAGTGGGGCTATAAGTCTGTAGAAACTGACTGGAGAGAATTGCTGAAGCGAGATGATATCGATGCGGTGGATATTTGTACTCCAAATGATACACATGCTGAGATTTCAATTGCTGCAGCTGCGGCGGGCAAAATGATTCTTTGTGAGAAGCCATTGGCTAGATCTATCAAAGAAGCACAAGGAATGGTGGAAGCAGTGGAAAAAGCAGGTGTGAAAAACACCGTTTGGTATAATTACAGAAGAATACCAGCTGTGACTTTGGCCAAGCAGATTGTTGCCTCAGGCAAATTGGGCAAGATTTTCCATTACCGAGCAAACTTCCTTCAGGATTGGACGATCAGTCCAGATTTGCCTCAGGGTGGAGACGCACTTTGGAGATTGGATGCTGATGCGGCAGGATCTGGTGTGACTGGAGATTTGCTGGCGCATTGCATAGATACTGCGATGTGGCTGAATGGCGGTATCAAAGATGTGTCTGCCATGACCGAAACTTTCATCAAGGAGCGAGTACATCAAAGTACCGGTGAAAAGAAAAAAGTAACTATAGATGATGCTTGTCTATTCCATTGTCATTTTGAAAATGGTTCTTTGGGCTTGTTCGAGGCAACTCGCTATGCTAGAGGGCACAAGGCACTTTACACATTTGAGATCAACGGGGAACATGCTTCCATTCGTTGGGACTTGCATGATCTGACTCGTTTGGAGTATTTCGATCATGCAGATGAAAGCCAAGTTCGTGGTTGGAGATCCATTCACGTGACAGACGGAGATCATCCTTACATGGATAGATGGTGGATTCCTGGTACATCAATCGGTTATGAGCACTCATTTGTACATCAAGTGGCTGATTTCTTCAAAAGCCTAGAAACTGGAGAGGCTTGCCATCCTACTTTCCGAGATGCGTTTGAGACGCAGAAAGTTTGCGAAGCTGTAATCGACTCGGCAAATGAGCGAGCTTGGAAGGATACTGGAGTGGATTGGATAGAGAAAGTCTGAACGGCTCAAGTATAAAATCAAAAGTCTAAAAAATGAAAAAACAGGAAGGTTATCCCTTCCTGTTTTTGTTTTAGGAGAAGTTTCTGAATTGCTTTTTAAAAGAACTGCTTCATTTTCTTCAGTCCAGTGTTTGCAACTTCCTGTGCGTCCTGAGCCCAGTAGGTTTCGTTGAAAAGCTCTAGGGACATGAATTTATGGCCGCCCATTGCCTTCAAAGTGGCGGCAACTTCCTTCAAAGGTGCGATGCCATCTCCAGGATATATTCTATCACTGTCTTTTTGGTCTAGTCTTGGTTTTGTGGTGAAGTCATTCATGTGAAATACTTCAATAGCATTTCCATTAACCAATTTCAATCCTTCAAATCCTGATCCTCCTCTGAATAAGTGAAAGATATCTGGAAGAATTCTAGCGTCTGGATCATTTGCTGCCGCGGCAGTAGCTAGCGTCTGGCCGAGGTGATGGAATGGAGCAAAAGAACCCCAGAATTCCAACTGAGGCATTACTCCAGTTTTTCTCCCTAAAGCTATCAAACGGGCATATTGCTCACCAGCAGCTAATAAGTCAATTGGATCTGTAGCTCCGATTGCTGGCGCGGCTACTCTTGTGCAACCAATTTCGGACAACATACCCATTTCCTTTTCCATTTGCTCAAATCCAGCTTTGCTTTTTGCTACATCCTGAGCCATCCATGGAGCAAATCCAATAGCATTTACTGGAATTATTTTCGCATCGCTAAATAGTTTCTTGAGAGAGGCTAAAGATTTGCCGGATTTGAGATAAGCTTCCATCTCAGCGATCCAAAGTTCAATACCATCATATCCTGCTTTGGATGCGATTTCGATGATTTGGGGTAAATCAAGTTTTTGTCCTCGAAGCGTGCTGGTATTTAGTGAGAACTGTATCGTTGCTTCCTTTTTTTTCGTCGTTGAAGCAAGAGCGGGTGCCAGCGGAAGAGCAGCAGCACCGATTGCAATAGTTTTAAGTAAATTTCTTCTTTTCATGTGTTTATAATTTGTTATTTACCGGCCACATGGAATCTCGCATGTAATATACCCGTAGCTCTGTGTGGCGATTGAGTGATGCTCGATTTCATCTTAGGTTTATTGATAATTTAAGAGACGTACTCCATTTAAATACTGTAATTACCGTTCAGATTATTCCATAAAAAAGAGAGACTAATCTAATCTAGTATAGTGCCGAACATATGCTAAAAATAAACTTTTTCACACCTTTTATTCTGTTTTTTATTTGGACTGCCAGCTCCTTTGCTCAGTCTCAGACCTATTTGTCTTTATATAAAGAACAGTTACCGTATTTCCAAGAAATAATTACTGGAGGTCAGTACAAGGAGCCACCTTTGAATTATGAGGGAAATCCATATTATCTAAACAGGAAGTTCGGTATGGGCAGCTTATCGATAAATAAGATAACCTACACCGAGGTACCACTCTTATATGATGAGAATGCGGATGCGGTGATTACGTTTCACCCGATTCACCGCCAGAAGATTCTGATAAAGCCTGAGAAAATTGAGGAAGTTCAATTAGAGGATGGAAGTGTGTTTAGGAGACTTGAGGGCAATGATTCCTACGGTCGTCATAAGAATGGATTTTATCGTGTGCTTCAAGATGGAGAAATCAAAGTCTTGATGAAGTACTATAAATATATAGATCCAACAAAAGAGGTGGGGAAATTCACTCATAGCTTTGTGGAGAGCACAGATTACTTCTACTGGCACGCTGGTGATTTTGTCCTTGTAAGAAAGAAAAAGCAAGCAATTAAAAGTCTGGGATTGAGTAAGCGAGAAGTAAATAAACATATGAGAGATAAGTCAATCTATTTCTCCACGGATAAGGAAAAGTACATAGTTGAGTTAGCTAGATTGAAGGATAGCAAAGCTGAAACTTTTAATGGTTTTGTCGAATGAAAAGAATTCTACTACTGATTTTACTCGTTTCTTTTTTTGCGGAAATTAACGCTCAAACCAATACAACCAAGCTGACTGGTCTGTATCTGGGAATGTCTTTTGAAAGGTTTGCTGAAAAGCTTGAATCTGAATCCGATTACAAATTTTATTTCAAAAAGGCAGATGTAGAAAATCTTCAAGTCAATCTCCAAGCGAGGGATACGGATATACGAATGGTCCTAGATCAAGTTTTTGCTGAGTCAGGACTTAGCTATTCTATTGATGCATCCAAACGTGTTTGGGTCAGCAAAGGTAAAAGGATGCTGATTGACTTTCCTCAGGATTACTTTTTGGTTCAGGAAAAGCAAGATGATAATCTAGCTAGAGCGGGAGATTCCTTGAGTGCTTTTGACAAGAATAAACGATTTGTCATCGGTAAGTCTGCAGATAATCCTCAATCTAAAACCGCAATCTTGAGTGGGGTAGTAACCAGTATAGAGTCTGGGAAACCCATGAATGGTGCTATAGTTTTGGAGAAAGTGAATTACTCTCAGATAGCTACCGATCAGAATGGTAATTATAAACTTACTCTTCCAAAAGGAAGACATACCATTTGGGTCCAAAATATTGGAGGGTTTCAAGAGCAACGCCAAATCGATTTAAAAGGGGATGGCGTGCTGAATATGAGTATTGAAGAAACTATACTTTCGTTGGACGAAGTAGTGGTAAGTTCTGGAGCACTGTCCAATTTGAATAAACTAGATATGGGAGTACAGTCTATCACTATAGCTGAAGTGAAGCGACTTCCAGCAGTGATGGGAGAAGTGGATGTGCTCAAAGGCGTGCTGATTATGCCAGGTGTGAATACGGTAGGCGAAGCGACTTCCGGATTTAATGTGCGAGGTGGAGCTGCAGATCAGAATTTGATATTGTATGGGAATTCTACCATTTTCAATCCTACGCATGCATTCGGCTTCTTCTCTGCTTTCAATTCAGATATGGTGAATGGAGTGGAGCTATACAAAGGTTCTATTCCTGTCAATTATGGGGGGAGACTTTCGTCAGTATTGCAGGTGGATCCTAAGTTTGGAAGAAAAGATAAAATCGGAGGTTCGGGTGGTATAGGAATTCTAACTAGCAGATTGAGTTTGGAAGGTCCGATAGGTGATAAAACTATATTTACTGTAGGAGGAAGGACTACTTACTCCAATTGGGCATTAGACCTTTTGGACGATGATGCAGATTTGAATGATAGTAAAATCACTTTTTATGACATCAATGCAAATATTCAGCATAATATTAATGAAAAGAATGTAATCGAGTTGACAGCTTATTTAAGTCAAGATGATTTCCGATTTGATGCAGATACTACCTATTCCTACCAGAATATAAATCTTGCACTTGGATGGAAGCACTTTTTCAATGACCAGCTGGAAGGAAGATTTACAGTGGGAAGCGACAATTATCAATTTGGGATCCGGGGTGAAGACAATCCTTTAAACTCCTTTGATTTCGGTTTTGATGTTCAACAGCTTTTCCTTCGTGCGGATTTTGAATACCGAAAGAATGAGAACCATATCATGAAGTTTGGTGTGCATGGTATTCAATACACCCTGAATCCAGGAAGTAATAAGCCTTATGGGCCAGAGTCTATCGTGATAGAAAAGAATCTCGATGAGGAAAATGCCCGCGAGGTTTCAATCTATTTTGGAGATGAATTTACAGTGAGTGAGAAATTGTCGGTGAGTTACGGAGGTAGGTATATGTTGTACCAATTACTTGGGCCAATGACAGTGAATCAATATGTGGATGGGGAACCTATTACCGAAAGCAACTTGACAGGAGAGCAAACTTTTGGGTCAGGGGAATCAGTGCAAACGTATCATGGACCAGAATTCCGTGCTTCTGCTCGTTATACATTAACTAACAAATCGTCTATAAAAGCCGGTTTCAATACCATGAGACAGAATATCCATCTCTTGTCTAATACTTCCTCTATTTCCCCTACGGACTCTTGGAAGTTGAGCGATACGTATATTAAACCACAGACGGGTGGTCAGGCTTCTCTGGGTTATTATCGGAATCTAGCAAAAAACAGACTTGAATTTTCTACGGAAGTGTATTATCGATACATGAGTAATCTTTTGGATTACCGTTCAGGTGCCAATATTATCCTCAATGAAAATATTGAGCAAGACGTGTTGAACTCGGATGGCAAAGCCTACGGATTAGAATTATTGCTGAAGAAAAGTACTGGGGCTCTAAAAGGTTCTTTGGCTTATACTTACTCTAGGTCACTGATGAAAACATCAGATGAACCAAGTATCGAAAAAATCAATGGTGGAGATTTCTACTCCAGTAATTTTGATCAGCCACATCACTTGGTGCTCGTCGCAAATTATGAATTGAGTAAGCGAGTAAATACCTCTTTTAATTTGAATTACAGTACAGGCAGGCCAATTACCTTACCTATATCTAAGTTTGATTATGCTGGCTCTGAGCGTGTTTACTTTTCTGAAAGAAATGCCTATAGAATCCCTGATTACTTCCGGATTGATTTCTCTGTGAATGTAGAAGGAAGTCATAAAATCAAGAAATTGGCTCATTCTTCCTGGTCGTTTGGGATATACAATGTATTAGGAAGAAGCAATCCGTACTCCGTGTATTATACTCCTGTGGAAGGTCAGCTCAAGGGCTATCAACTGTCCATTTTTGCTCGTCCTATTCCATTTATTACTTACAATTTCCGTTTCTGATGAATAGATTAGTCGTACTTATACTTCTTTGCGTTGCACTAGTCTCAGGTTGTAGAGAACCCTTTGAGCCAGATATTAAAGCAGCAGATCTTACTGTGTTGGTCGTGGAAGGTTATCTGGATACGGAAGGATTGCCAAGTCAGCTAAAACTGAGTTATACCCGGAATATTCAGCTTGATGATTTCTCATTGCCAAGTTATCCTAGTGCAGAGGTATACCTGGAGTCAGCTTCGGGAATGGATTATCCGCTGACTGATTTGGGAGGAGGAGTATATGAATTTGCTTATGATATTCCTGAAAATGATGATTACACCTTGAGAATCATAGCTAATGATGGGAAGACATATACTTCCGAATTGATTAAGCCTATCCTTACTCCGGAGATTATTGATGTTGGTTTTGAGAAAAATGAAAATGGAGTAGAGGTATATCTGACTACAAAAGGAGATCAAAACGCTGATGATTTCTTGTGGACATACGAAGAGACCTATGCTTTCCGACCAAAAATCTCATCTTCTTACCGATATGATTCAGAGCAGGAAGATGTCGTGATTAGAAGTTTAGATGAGAGAACAAATTTGTGCTATAGAGGAGAAGTAAGTTCCGATCTGATTTTGGAGACTTCTTCTAGGTTTGAAGATCAGTTTGTTTTTAGACAGTCGATTACTCAAATTCCACAAAATGATGAAAGGCTATCTGTACGCTACAGTATCTTGATTTCACAGAAAGCATTAGATAAAAAAGCTTCTGAGTTTTGGGAGATTCTTCGTAAAAACACCAATGATCTAGGTTCTATTTTTAGTCCTTTACCTTCAAATATTAGAGGCAATATCAAGAATGATCAAGATCCTACACTACCGGTAGTTGGTTATGTGAGTTTGGGGACCGTCAAGCAAGAAAGGTACTTTATCGATGTAAGTGAAGTAGTTCCCTGGAGGGCTGAGGTACCAGAATATTATGGATGTTACATAGAACCAGATACGGTGTTAATGGAGAAATATGGTCAAGCGTTTGCCAGTGGTAGTTTTGTGCCTGTAGTCGCTATTATTCCTGAAGGTGCATTTAATCCAATAGGGTTTCAGGGAGCGGAGAGACGCTGTACAGATTGTACACTGAGAGGAACAAATGTAAAACCTGATTTTTGGGAGGATTGATATGAAGATACTGTACAGATTAATTCCCGTCCTGATTTCTATTCTATGTTGTACCTCATTGGCTTTTGGCCAAATAACTGAGTCTGACTTTGAAACGGTAGGTTTTTCAATTCCTAAAACAATCTATTTCGGAGGTGAACGTATATGGATTTCCAGCCATGCTACTCAGCATGACCTTCCCGCAGAATCTAAGATTATCTATGCCGAACTGGTAGATCGATACAATGAATCTGTTGCAATCGCGAAAATACCTTTAGAAGGAGGGAAAGGATTTAACTTCCTACAGCTACCTACGAACCTGCCTTCAGATAATTATTTGTTGCGCGTATTTACCAGAATAAGTCCTTACCAAAATTTGGAAAATGGTATAGTTCAGCAGTTTATCACGGTATTCAATAGTAAAGTTCCTCCTACAGTAGTTCCGGAGCGTAAGCAAACTTCTCCAAGTAATGAGTCCGATGAGCTTATTCTTTCCGCAAACATAAACCAACCGGGCTCTAAATTGAAAATAGAGTTGCCGAAAGGGGTGAAGGTAAAGGAGATACGTATAGCTGCAGAAAATCCATTTCTGAATGATCAGGGAATGATTTCCTCTGCTAATGCCTATGAATCAATAGACGCACATAGCCTCGTTCCAGAGCTTTTTGGACATATAATAGAAGCCAAAGTGGAGGCTGAAGCAGTCGATACTACACGCCTGTATTACCTTTCTTTGCATGGAGAGAAATCTGCCCTTTTTACAGACAGGCCAGACGCTGAAGGCAGAATGTTCTTTGATGCCGGTGGGATGAAAAACTGGGATTATTTAATAGCCCAAGCAGATGGCAATGGCAGTTTGCTGGATTTTGGGATTGTTTCACCTGCTCCAATTACCCATTTTAAGAAAAGTTTTGTTTTCCCTGAATTGGAAATAAGTCCAGCTGATGAATTCCTATTGAAGGAGTTGCTTAAAGGCGGTCAGGTAGAAGGATATTTTGTCCATGAGTATGATGCTACTTTATTTCCTGTAGTCACCGGTTTTGTGGAGGATAGGACGTACTTGTTGGATGATTACACCCGATTCGAAACTGTGGAGACGGTGATCAAAGAATATGTGCCGGAGGTGTCCGTAAAGACTTCTAAGAAGATGAAGGAGTTTAGAACATTGAATGAAATTCGCTCTTACTCATTCGACGCTAACCCACTTATGCTGGTGGATGCCATGCCGGTGTTTGATTCCAATCAGCTAGCAGCTTTTAATCCGGATGGGTTTGAAAAACTCGAAGTTCTCACCCGAACTTTTTACTTGAATGAAGAAGAATTTGAGGGGGTAATGAGTTTTGTTTCCTACAAGAATGATTTTGGAGGCTTCCCTATACCATCCAATGGAATATATCTAGATTATCAAGGCATCTTACCCAGAATTTCTGCTGCCACTGAATTGTTTGATGCTCCAGGCCAAGAGAGTAATATTATGGATTGGCGTACTGTACTTTATTGGTCAGCTATTCCTGAGTTAGCTCCAGCTAGTAGTGCGATTGAAATCAGTGTGCCTGAGATTATCGGGAAATTCAAAATCACGGTGGAGACGGAAAATGGGGAAAGTATGGATAGAACCTTTGAGGTCAAAAAGTGATTTGATTATACCTCAATCCTTTTTCTTCTTTAGTTCGCCCTGCAGAAAATCATTCAATTTTGATTCATATCCGCCAGTATATTCAGGAACTAGTGTCTTTTTCTCAGGAAAAGATTCCATATGCAAAGTCTGCGTAGGGAAGGCAAACCGTACACCTAACGTGTTGGCAAGCTTTACAATCTGAATCAAGATCTCATGCCTGCATCTCAGTTCTTCTCCCCAGTTAGGGACTTCGAAGAAAATGTAAAACATAACGTCTTGACTGAAAGAAGATAGGTTGTTAAAATATACGTGAAACCCGTCTTTTCTGGTGTCTGGATGAGCTAATACAATTTCACGCAATCCTTTTACAAACTCATCGATCAGTGCCGGTGGGGTGTCATAAGTAATCGTCAATGTGGTGTAAAATCTCCGGTATTGACGCAAACCATGATTATCCAGAACTGCATCAGCGATTTTTCCATTTGGCACATACATCAGGGAGTTTCTGAATGTCCTGATTCTAGTGGATCTGAAACCTACCTCTTCCACGGTCCCGTCAATTTCTCCTGAGGTGATCCAATCGCCAACTTGGAACGGTTTGTCAATGAAGATCATCACTGACCCGAAGAAGTTCTTGATCGTGTCCTGAGCTGCCAATGCGATGGCAACACCACCAATAGACAGACCAGTCAGGAATGGAATGATGTCTAGATTGAGACCATCACGGAGGATAAACAACGTGCCCACAATGATCACGAATGCCTTGAGGGTTTTGCGCATCAAAGGCACTAACTGATCATCCAGTGTAGATTCAGTCTTAGTAGCTAGTTTAGAGAAATATGCCCCTACTACATCAGCCAATTTGTAGAAAATGATAGTAATCAGGAATGGCTTCAGTGTTCTCAGCACAATCAAAATCCATGACCAAATCTCTATAGGTAGCTGAAGAACTCGAATGAAAAGTGATAGTAGTACTACGATCAGATAGAAGCTGATCACTCGGGCCACTGGCAAAATGTAATCTTCACCCACTTTGCCATAACCATACCTTTTAAATAGGTACAGCATTAATTTGTCCACAACTAATGTGAAAATCCAATGCGAGAGGAAGACTAGAAGAACCATGATAAACAAGCCAACTAACTGCCAAAGGTGAAGTCCTAAATATTCCTGATTACCAATTTTTGGCAGGATGTTCAGGAGTTTAGCTGTGCCATATGGGTAAGTTTCCGAATGAAGCTCGTCTATTTGGCTGACGCTGAAAGCCGAATATTTCCAAGTATTACCAGTCTTTTGTAGAAAAATCCCAGGGAGCTTTTGTTTATCGAAATAGTAGATGCTCTCTCCAGAAGTGGAAGTGGTATCATTGTAGTTTTGCTCATTTGGGATTTCGCTCGTGCGCACCAAAATCCCTTTTCCTTCAAATATCTGCTTTAGTTTGATGGCTAAGCTTTGTCCATTTTGATCCTTGACATCCGATAGATCAAGTGCTTTAGCGGCATTCTCAGGCTTATAATGTCCTTCTTCTAGATTGTAAAAAAATGAAAGTGTCGTGTGATAAGGAGAACTCAAGTTTACTGAATTGCCTACTTTATAGATATCCTGATTGTCGGAAATCAACTGAGCAATAGAGTGAGTGCTAACCCATAAAAGCAAGGATAATAGTAGGAGGTACTTTTTCAGCATTAGTTGAATTGGTGATTTTTTGCAAGTTAGCCAATCATCAGCCTAAGCCAAAGAAAATTCGGATATGCCTAATCTGCCAGTTGGAATTCTGTAAGCGTAGACCCACTCACTGTTCTGATCAGATATTGTCCTAAGGAAGATTGATAGGTGATCTGGATAGGTCCAGTGCTTTCCAATGGCATGGTCGTTTGTAAGTTTCCTTTTAGATCATACAAGTAGCAGAACTCTTGATTAAGATCAGTAACGGCGAATAATTGCCTTTCTGATCCAAAATCAAAATACTGGTAGATGAGATTTTCATCCGACACGCGCGTATTGAAAAGTGGCTTTTCGTTTCGATCTAGGACACTTACTTCGTTAAACTGACGGGAAATAAAAACAAAGTCATTTTGCTTCTGATCAGGAACCAATAGGAACTCACTGTCACGGTCATTTTTGATCAGCTGATTTCTATAGCTGATTTCTCCGTTGAAATTAGAGTGAATGACCTCGCCATTTTTAGTAATCCCTACGAGCTGCGTTGAGCGAGACTTTGGATCACTCCATGCGATCAAGCTAGAAGCGAAAGAATCACCTAGTTTAACAGAAGAACCCGATTGACTTTCGCCTCTGCGATTGAAAAGCTGCAGATTTCCGTTTTCCGTCAAAGCGACCATGTAATCACCTTTGCCAGGCACTCGGTAATGCGCAGGTGCTCCAATTGTTTTGGCGCCTATTCGATTTGGATCCCAGCCTTCCAATCTGTCACCTGTTTTGTCTAGTAAATATAAATTGCCCTCGGCGGTGCTGATGAAATAACGGTAGTCTTTTGAATTGCTATAATCTACCAGATTTAGATGATTGATATTTTCGTTATTTACCCCAAAAGGGTAGCCAGGCAAGGAGCTTCCGAGCCTATCAATTCCATATATCTTATCAGCTGTTGCCACCAAAACCTGAAGTTTTGAGTTTTTGTAGTAATCAATTTGGAAAGCATCCGACACGACCGGACCAGAAAGAGGGACAGAATACACTTCTTGCCCCGCAGAGTTGATCAAATGCAGTACATTATTTTGATCTTGAACGAGCAGGTCTTCGGTGTTGTCTTGATAATTAATAATAGACTTTGGTCCATAGATTAGCCGCTGATCAAAGGATATTCGGTTGCTTGGCTGCAATGAGATTGCATCGGTTGTTTCTATGGTTGGTTTGGATTGTCCGTCATAGGGGAAGTTTAAGGTTGCCTCAGTTCTATCTTGGAGTTGATTGATTTTGAAGGAAACCCAAGGGAAAGACTGGAAAGCTTCGGAGTATTTCTGAAGGAAAGAGCTCCAGGAAGGATTGGCTTTTTCAGTCCAAGTATCCCAAATATGATCTGTCAAATAGATGCGGCTGAAGCCTGAAGTTGGGCTCAAGTCCTTTTTAGCTTCAGGTGCTTTGGATGATTTGCCCCAAGTGCTCCCAGAATTAATGTCCGCCAACATCAGCTTCATGGCTTGTTGGGAATTGGTGAAAATCAGCACATCATTTTCTGAAGTAATAAAGGTTTGTCCAAAGCCCGGGAATTTCCCTTCAAATAAATGTGCAGGAAAATCTTCTTCTGAAAAGTAAAGTATCTCGTGTCCTGAGTAGAAGTCTGACCCCTCATCACTTTCACTTGCTTGAAATTCTTTGAGTTGCTGTATGGCAAGATCGATATCCCGGGTTCGTGTGAGTAAGGCGAGATTTTGATCTACACCGCCGGTATTTTCTAAATCAAGCAAATACAACTCTCCAGTGAAGCTATCCAAGAAACCTTTGTCGAGAAGCTTGCGCTGTATATCACCGCTAAAAGTAGCTCTTGCTGTAAATGCTCGATTGGTGATTTTTTGTGTTTCGTAAATACTCTCTAAATTGATCTGGGTGATAGCTAGCGTCCGGTTGGAGATTACTTCCTCAAAAGCGGTGAAATTGGCTTGAATCGAAGGTGTGAAATTTATATTCTCTTCATAAAGTACTGGTCCTTTGAAAACCATCTGGTTTTCCTCCAGAATTAAGTCTAGCGCAACTACACCAGGCATTATCTCTAAGCTTGAAATTGCCGTGCTTTCTCTTTGTCCACTTATTCCCTTCAGTAGGCTACCCAGTCCTTTGCCAGAAAGCAGAAGTCTACCTTGTGCATCTGAATTGTATGGGATGGACTTAACAAGTGAGTAAAAACTTTGCTGATCCTCATTGACAAAGAAGCGGATAGCTTCTTCCACTAGGAAGGAAGAGGAGGAGATGACGGCTAGGTCTCCTAGTAAAGAGATACTCCAAAGTCGGTCGTTGTTTGAATCGTAATATTCTAATACGTCTTGATCAGAATATTTTCTGGGTTGAAATCGAGATCCTGAAGGAATGCGTGACTTAATTTCCTCAATGAAATTGGTAGCCGTTGAAGGATTAAGATTTAGGGTAAAAAGTATTTCGAAAGTCTCAATGCCAGTAGAATGAAGACTGATAGTGGCTTGCTGATTGTTGAGGGATTTGGCTATTTTTCCAGAACCACCATTTAGACTGTCTAAAGTGATGAGTTGATCTGATAATCGTTGAAATGCCGGGAAAGTTTTTAAAATCTGCCAGATGGGATCATCGACGATTGAATTCCACTGTTCTGCGCCTTCATGAGTTTCAAAAACAAAAACTGCATTTTGGCTAATGACCTCTAAGCTATTGACTTGACGTGAAGAAAAGTATGATTTGTAGATCCAGAATCCACCTCCAACTAGGAGAATGGTGATAAAAAGTATAAGTAGGCTTTTCCAGATCTTCACAGGCTCAAGGATGATTCAGACGGCATATTACAAAAATCAGACCTAAGAAACCCTCGCTAAAGAAAGAGAATCTCAGGTCTGATATATAAATGTACTAGGATTACTTACCTAGTTTGTTCAAAACTTCCATCACTTCTTTCACGTGACCTCTAGAAGTCTCAAGAAGTGCTTTTTCTTCAGCATTTAGATCTAGTTCCAATACTTTCTCAACACCGTTTTTGCCAAGAATAACTGGTACACCTAGGTAGCAATCGTCGATACCGTATTCACCTTCTAGTTTGATACAAACTGGGAATACTCTTCTTTGATTTTTCAAGATCGCTTCTACCATTTGCGCAGCAGCAGCTCCTGGAGCATACCAAGCAGAAGTACCCATTAGCTTCACTAGCTCACCGCCACCGAATTTCGTTCTCTCGATGATCGCGTCAAGCTTGTCTTTAGCTACCAATTCAGTCACTGGGATACCAGCTACTGTAGTGTAACGAGGAAGTGGAACCATCGTGTCACCATGACCTCCCATTAGGATCGCCTGGATTTCCTTTGGAGATACGTTCAACTCTTCAGCAAGGAAAGCTCTGTAACGAGCTGTATCCAAGATACCAGCCATACCGATTACTTTATTTCTGGAGATACCTGCAGTGATATGAGCTTGATAAGTCATTACATCAAGTGGGTTAGAAACCACGATGATAATTGCATTTGGAGAATGCTTGATTACATTTTCAGTCACAGACTTCACGATACCTGCATTGGTTTCGATCAAGTCGTCACGAGTCATGCCTGGCTTACGAGGAAGGCCAGAAGTGATTACTACCACATCTGAATTAGCAGTTTTGCTATAATCATTAGTGCTTCCAGTGGTGCGGCTATCGTATTGGTTGATAGGTGCCTTTTGGAAGATGTCAAGTGCTTTACCTTCAGCTACGCCTTCTTTGATGTCAATTAGTACAATTTCCTCAGCGATTTCGCGATAAGCTAATACATCGGCACAAGTTGCGCCTACGTTACCAGCTCCTACTACGGTTACTTTGCTCATTAGATTTATAAATTTTTATATGAATATGTTGCGTTAAAAAGCGGCGCTAAGTTATTAAACAATGCCTAGGATTCGAAATTGAGCCCGGAATACTTTGGAAGTAATTACTGTTTTTTAACAAAAGTGAGATTAGGTGTTTGAATGTTATTATTCAAACATTTGGCGGAGACTAAAGAACCCAAACGATTCTCTATATGAACGGAAAAGACGCTGATTATTCAGGTTATAGTATTCTGCTAGGGAAGTCATCATTTTTGCTTTGATCTTTGGGTTGCTGTCAAAAACCTCCTGAATGGCAAAGTGAGGGATTACGATTAATTCCGCCTCGTCCGAGACAATTAGCGCAGTGTATGTTCTCTTGGTATTTTCGAGCAGAGAGTTTTCTCCAAAAGCTTCACCTCTCTTGACGTCTAGTATTGTCTCGAAATTGTCTTTGATGTCTATAGTAAGGGAAATATTTCCACTTTGAACTAGATAAAGAGCTTGGCTAGGATCCTTACTAAAGAAAACAACTTCGTCTTTCACATATTTTCTATGATGCATCGCCGGAATGAATCGAATCATTTCTTTGTTTTTCAAGCGCTCAAAGAATTTGATTTGCCCAAGAAACTCGAACATTTTTTCTTCTGACTCAGTGTATGTTTTAGAAAATGGATTACGCATTTCTTATCGTTTTTTTAGATAAAGTAATTTTCGGGTTGCTGCTGTTGATTTCGCCCAATCAGCAATTCTAAAACCAATTACCCAGGCTATTTCTCCTTCTGAAAGTAATACTTTCACGGCATGTTTTTTCACTACTGGTATTTTCAAATCTATTAAAAAGTCGGAGATTTTCTTGGTGTTTTTCATACCAAGGGGGATAAATCGATCACCTTCTTGCCAAGTTCGAATTTCTAAAGGGAAATTAAGTCGCTCCAGATCAAGCATGGCATTTAGTCTAGTTTTATCCAGATCTTCTTTTCCATCGAGTTTTAGGATTTCATACCTGCCTTCAGGCAATGTAAAGTCAATGTCGTTTTCAGAAATTAAGATAGAATTAAAGTCTACAGGAGCTGGGGCCAAAATAAGTTGACCACGGTCAAGATTGAGTAGATGACTTGAGCTTTCGAATAATTTCCCCGAATCGCCAGATTGGCATGTTTCCAATATATCCTGCGCCTGATCGGAATTGAAGCCGTAGGGGCGCAGCCAAAAGTAGAGTAGAGAAGCTGCGCCAGTGGTTCTCATAATATCAGCTAATTGAACAAAATGAAGTCCATCAATTTCTTTGACCTTTTCCATTTTCCAATTGTCAAAAAGCGCTGTAAAAGCCTTTCCGGTGTCTTTTAGCCTAGCGAAACTGTTGAGCAAATTTGACTTCGCATCGTCAGCCGTAGCGTAAAGTGCCGGTAAACTAATATGACGGAGCTTATTGCGTTTGTAATCGGTCTTTTCGTTAGAACTATCTTCCCTCCATTCGATCTGATTACCAAGCACATAAGCTAGAATATCTTGTCGCCCAAAAGGTAAAAGAGGACGGATCAACCAGCCTCTACGCTCGGCCATTCCATAAATACCTTCAATGCCGGTGCCTCGAAGCAGATTCAGAAAAATAGTCTCAATCTGATCGTCTTCATGATGTGCCAGGATGATTCCATCCAATTTTCGCTCTGCTCTTAGTTTTTCAAACCATTCATAACGAATCTCTCGGGCTGCCATTTGCGTAGAGATATTTCTGTCAGAAGCGAAAGTGTATGTGTCAGCATGATAGACATGGAATGTTTTACCATAGGATTGCGACCATTTTCTTAGAAATTCTTCGTCCTCATCGCTGTCTTTACCGCGTAATTGAAAATTAACATGAGCTATCTCAAAAGGAATTTCCGCTTTGGTAAGAAGATTGCCTAGGCACATACTGTCTATACCGCCGCTGCTTGCCAATAGGTAGGTTTTGGAGGGATCTAAAATTGTTTTGTTCCGGATATGCCGGATAAAAGCTTCAACCATTGACCAAAAATATCATTTTCTACTAATTTTGTCCACATTCGTGCAGCTATGACTTCAGCCTTATTTCGTATTTCTTTCTTCCTTTTGACTTTTTGGTCTCTATCATTTTGTGCAAAAGCTCAGGAAACGTCCATCTTGCGGATAAACAAAGCAGATGATTTACTTGGTGAAGGGGGCAATGGATTTGTTCGTTTTGTAGGCAATGTGGAGATGGAGCATAAGAATTCATTAATTTATTGTGACTCTGCCCATTTTTTTAGAGCCGAAAATAAAGCCCGACTGTTTGGCAATGTGAGGATAGTAGACCAAAAGGATCCTGTCATAACGACTAGTAGATATGCAGAATACGATGGAAATACGCAGCTGGCGAAGCTTAGGAATCATGTAGTTTTCACAAACCAAAAAACCACGCTAACTACTGAGTACCTAGATTATGACCGTTCCGGAAATATTGCATATTACTATAACGATGGGAAAGTAGTAGACTCTGTAAATGTTCTTACGAGCGAGCGAGGCACTTACGAGGTGAATATCGAGAAGATTACATTTAAGAAGGATGTGGTGCTAGTCAACCCTGATTATACAATGAAAACCAACGACCTGGTTTACATGACTATTCCGAAGACGGCGGAAACAAAAGGCTTGACTAATCTGATTTCTAAAGACGGCAATACGCTTGATGCAAAAAATGGTAGTTTTTATAATACTCAGGCAAAAAAGTTTACGTTTTATGACGGGATTGTAGAAACGGAAACCAGTAGAATAAAGGCAAAAGAACTGTATTACAGTGAGTTAGATGCTTACTATGAGGGGAAAGAGGATGTGAGTGTCCTTAATAAAGAGCGGAAGGTTGAGATTTTTGGTGATGTTGGAGAATACTGGGAGGAGCGCAAATATAGTTTGGTGCATGGAAATGCATTGGTGAGAAAGTATTTTGAAAAAGACACCTTGTATATGGCTTCCGATACCTTGATTTCTCAGGATGGAGAGTCTGATTCCATGAAATACCTTCTGGCTTTTCGATCTATTAAATTGGTAAAAACTGACTTGGCGGGTGTTTCAGATTCACTGGTTTACAATTATTCTGATTCCTCGATTCAGCTTTTCAAAGACCCTGTGATGTGGAATCAAAAAAGTCAGATCACAGCCGACAGCATGGTTTTTTACCTGGCCAACGAGGAGTTGGATCGTGTGTTAATGAAGGACAAAGTTTTTGTGATCACTCAAGACACACTTGTGAATTTCAATCAGATGAAAGGCCGGACCATGGTGGGGTATTTTAAAGATGGTCAAATGGATAAAATTGACATCGATGGGAATGGAGAGTCATTGTACTTTGCTCTGCAGGCAGATACGCTTTCTCAGGGAATTAATAAGACACTAAGCGCCAATATAAAACTACGGTTTAAGGATGGTGCAATACAGCGAGTGACCTACGGAATAAAGCCAGACGGGAAGTTCACGCCATTTCAATTAGTAAATGAGGAGAATTCCAGGCTTGAAGGTTTTATTTGGAGATTTGAAGAGCGGCCAGGGATGGAGCAGATTAATGCATGGAGAAAACCAGAAGAAATTGATCCTAATGCAAATAACTTGTTTAATGAGCCTGAAATTGAACTGACCCTTCCAACAGATGAAGAAATCCTAAAGTCACTAGAAAAACGCGGTTGGAGACCAGAAAAAAAAGATACGTAGTCATTTTTCGGGTGGTAGCTTGTAGAGCAACGTACGTAGTATGAAAAAATTTTAAAAAGGTTAACAGATTTTAACCGCATTTTTCTCAGTTTCAGTAGCCATTGGCTTATTTTTGTCCGTATATTGAATACAGTTACAAATACTGAAGGCGTATCGATTAAAACTCTACATGAAACTATTACTTATACTTTTTACATGGCTATGGCTATTGGTTCCGCTAATTACGGAAGCACAACAGGTGCGTGTGTTGAGTGAGGGATTAGAATTTCGTGGAGATTTAGGATCTACTCAACGTAAAACAGTAATTCTTCAAAACGAAACAAATCAAGCCAAAACTTATCTTCTTAAAAGTCTTCGAGGCAATATAGGTTCTTCCCAACGGGTGAAAATATGCATCGGAGAGCAGTGCTACGATCCTAAAAAAGATCTTGCCAAAATTAAGTTGACGCTAGAGCCAGGGGAATTGTTGACAGATTTGTACTTGGATTTCGAAATGGGGATAGTTGAGACAAGAGGTTCTTTTGATTTGTCATTTGTAAATGAAAGCAATCTTAGAGACCTGTTTGTCGTTGAAGCTAGGTATGAAGTCGATGATCCTGCCATTAAAGTTGATGAATTTGACTATAAGGATATCATTCTTAGTGATGTTTATCCAAACCCTAGTGTAAGAATGGCTCAATTTGATTACAGCTTTAAGAACAAGTCTGTTAAAGCGAGAATTTCTATAAATAGCTTCATCGGCAATCCAATAGCTGATTATGAGCTTGATCCAGAGCGAAATACACTGCCAATTAACGTGTCAGATTTCAATCCTGGCATTTATTTCTACACCCTTTTCTTGGACAATAAGAATATTGTGACCAAGAAGCTCGTTGTCAAGAAGTAAGACTTGACTATACAGTCCTCATCCATTTGAATCCGAATAATTATCCCGTATATTTGCGGTCTTGAAAATGAAAATGCGCGTACAATCCATTCTATTACTAATAATCATACTTGCTGCAAGTTCTTGTGGCCCATTTAACAAGCTTGAGAAAAGCACTAACTGGGAGGAGCTTTATGCAGGAGCAAATAAATATTATCAGGAGGGAGAATACAACAAGGCTATTATACTCTATGACAAGGTTTTGCCTGTGATTAGAGGTAGTGAGAAGGCTGAGTTGGCTGATTATAATTATGCCAATTGCCATTTCAAGACTAAGAGATACATTGAGGCTGCTGGATATTTCAGTAATTTCTATAGAACATACAATAGGAGTCCATTGGCAGAGGAAGCCTTATTTATGAATGCCTATTCTCTGTACTTGGATGCTCCTGATGCAAATCTTGATCAACAAAGTTCTCAGGAAGCGGTTGCAGCTATTCAACAGTTTGTGACCAAATTCCCTGCATCAGCTAGCTATGAGCGGGCGATGGAGATGCTAATTGATTTGCAAGGTAGATTTGAAGAAAAGGCTTACATGGAATCATCCATGTATTATAGACTGAAAGATGGTCTATATCCGGGTGATTTTTATAGAGCTTGTATTATAAACTTTCAAAACTTTGCCAAGGATTTTCCTGAAAGTAAGCATAATGAAGAGCTTGCTTACAAACTAGTGGAAGTGAGTACTGGATATGCTGAAAACAGTGCATTTCTTAAAAAGGAAGAGAGATTGAAAGATGCATTGGCCTTTGCTACTACGTTTTATCGTAGGTATCCAAGCAGCGCCTTTACTGAGAAAGTTCAGAAATTTGAGGCCGAAGCCAAAGTAGAACTTGAAGAGCACGCAGTTTTGAAAAAGCAATATGCTGATCGTTTAGCTGAGCAAAAAGCCAAAGAGTTAGAGAATAAGCCTTTAGAAAAAGTAGATAATAAATAGAAATATAATCAAATAAGAATATGGCAGTTAATCCATCCATCATTACAAGAGATCTTGATAAAATCGCCGATAAAACCGGTAATATCTATGAGTCTCTTCATATCGTAGGACAGAGAGCAAAGCAAATCTCGAATACATTGAAGGAAGAGCTAAATGCAAAGCTTTCCGAATTCGCTTCTACAGTCGATAACTTGGAAGAAGTATTTGAGAATAAAGAGCAAATTGAAATCTCTAAGTTTTATGAAAGAATGCCAAAGCCAAGTGCTCTTGCATTGGAAGAATTCATAGAAGATAAAATTTATTATAGATTTCCAGAAGAACCTACAGGCGAATAATTATGAGCCTGAAGGGTAAGAAAATTATATTAGGAGTGACAGGTAGCATTGCTGCTTACAAGTCCGCCTTTCTTACTCGTTTACTGATTAAAGCAGGAGCAGAAGTGCAACTCATTATGAGCACTTCTGCTTTTGATTTTATTACCCCGCTCACACTAGCTACACTTTCCAAAAGACCAGTTTTAAGCCAATTTCAAAAGGATGAAACAGGAGTTTGGAATAACCATGTAGAGCTAGGACTTTGGGCTGATTTATTTTTAGTAGCGCCAATCAGCGCTAATACCTTGGCTAAATTCGCCAATGGTCTATGTGATAATTTGCTCTCTGCAACTTATTTATCCGCAAGATGTCCTGTAATGGTAGCCCCAGCAATGGATTTGGATATGTATCAGCATCCTTCGGTACAGTCCAATATTAGAAAATTAGAGTCTTTCGGGAATATCATTCTTGATGCTGAATCAGGAGAATTAGCGAGTGGCTTGTCCGGTCAAGGCCGAATGATGGAGCCTGAGCATATTACTTCGAGAGTCAAAGAGTTTTTTGCTGGCAATACTGATTTCAGTGGAAAAAAGGTATTGATCACTATGGGGCCGACTCAGGAAGCACTTGATCCAGTGAGATACATTAGCAATCATTCTAGTGGTAAAATGGGGCTTTCTCTTGCAGATGCCTTTCTTTCCAGAGGTGCTGATGTCTTTGTCGTCTCAGGACCTATTTCATTGAAAGTGAATAAGGAGAATTTTCATTGGAAAGACGTAAAGTCAGCGAGGGAAATGTATGAAGCTGCTTCTCAACTCCACGATCAAATGGATATTTGTGTTTTTGCAGCAGCAGTAGCAGATTATGCCCCAGCAGAAATTGCTCCAGAGAAAATCAAAAAAAGTGACACGTCGCTTACAATTTCATTAATAAAAAACGTCGATATCGCAGCTAGCTTAGGAGCCAAGAAAAAGCCAAATCAAGTTCATGTAGGCTTTGCCTTGGAGACGGAGAATGAAGCTCAAAATGCTCAGGTGAAGCTATCTAAGAAGAACTTTGATGTTATAGTGCTTAATTCAATGAGGGATTCTGGTGCAGGATTTCAGCTGGATACTAATAAAGTGCACATATTCCATGCCTCTGGATTGTCAGTACAATCTGAGGTCGCTCCAAAAAATCAGATTGCAGATCTTATATTAGATCAAATCAAAAATATCCCAGTTTGGGTTTGAGCATAGATATTTCCTTATTTTTAAGACTATGAAATCGAGCATGTTCTAAGCAACACACGGACAGATGATTGTTCGTATGCGAGATTTCTCCTGATAGCCCCGATAATTATCGGGGGGAAGACCTTTGAAAGATAAATTCACACACATGAAAAAAGGGATTTTCCTACTCCTCCTCTTTTGCAATTCTTTCTTCAGCTTTTCTCAAGAGCTGAATTTCACTGTGATCATTAATAGTGATCGTGCTAGAATTCAAAATACGAATGTATTTAGCCAGATGAAAACCAGTTTTGAGCAATTTCTAAATGGTAGATCTTGGACTTCTGATGAATTTCGTCCTGAGGAACGGATCAAAGGAAACCTACTGATCACAATTAACGATGTACCGCAAGTCGGGACTTATAATGCAACCGTACAGATTCAGACTGTAAGGCCTGTGTACGGTACTAATTACGAAAGCTTGGTTTTTAATTTTGCCGATAGAAACTGGAGTTTTGACTACATAGAATCTCAACCCCTTGAGTTCAACCGATTCACCTATTTGAATAATATCAGTTCACTCTTGGCATTTTATGCGCAAATAGCATTGGGCTTGGATTATGATACCTTCGAAAGTCGTGGAGGTAGCGAATTCTTTGCGGCAGCAAATGATATTGTAAATAACGCACAGCAATCAGGTAGACCTGGATGGGTGCAGAGTACTTCGGACCGTCGTAATCGCTATTCTTTAAACAACGATATTTATATATCCTCTGTGTTTTCGGTGATTCGAGATGCCTATTATTTGTATCATCGACAAGGATTAGATATTCTGCAAATTCGCCCAGATGAGGCCTATGCCAATATTCTTGAAGCAGTTCGGATTTTGGCATCAGCTAATAAAACCCAACCAAATGGAATATTTACTATTTCATTTATGGATGCCAAAAGTGATGAGATTACCTCAATCATGAAAAATGCTTCTCTTGAGATTCGGACAGAAATTGTCGAGTTACTTTTGGAAATTGATCCTAATAATGCGAGAAAGTATAATGAGCTGCTGAAAAGCTAAGCTCGATTTTTTAGTTTTGCCCAAACGAAATCTTTACCATGCTTAAATCTCTTAGCATTTCTAATTATGCTCTGATTGACCAACTGCACATGCAGCCTAGTCCGGCGCTTAGTATGATTACCGGTGAAACTGGCGCTGGGAAATCTATTATGCTTGGTGCTGTAGGTTTGCTTCTGGGAAATAGATCAGATACTAAGGTCTTGTTTCATGCCGATAAAAAGTGTGTCATAGAAGGAGTATTTGATGTGGCTACTTATGGTTTGAAGGAATTTTTTGATCAGGCGGAGCTAGACTATGAGCCTACTTGTATCATACGTAGGGAGATTAGCCCTGCCGGGAAATCCCGTTCGTTTGTGAATGACACCCCAGTGCTTTTGGATGCTCTGAAGTCACTAGGAAGCTTTTTGATGGATGTACATTCCCAGCATGACACGTTGCAACTGGGGGAAGGAGGTTATCAGCTTAGCTTAATAGATGCATTTGCTCAGACTCAGGAGGAAATCAAAAAGTATAAAGCGGATTTTAAGACTTTTCAAAAGACACAAAAGACTTTCAATGAGCTAAGTAAAAAAGCCATTGAACTGCAAAAGGAAGCTGATTTCAATCAATTTCAATTGGAAGAATTGAGTATTTTAGGCTTGAAGGAAAATGAGCAAACAGAATTAGAATCCACTCAGGAGATTCTCGAGAATGCCGAAGAAATTAAGCTAAAGATTAGTGAAATGCTTAATCTTTTCCAGAATGAGCAATTCGGAATCATTCAAGGAATGTCTCAAGTGCAGCATGGAATGCAATCTCTAGAGCGATTGGCACATGTGTTTTCTTCCTTGAAAGAGCGTTTTCAGGCTGTAAATATTGAATTGAAAGATATAGAAGAGACTCTTGGTGATGAAGATAGTAGGGTAGAAGTTGACTTTGAGCGATTGGATGAAATCAGAGATAGACTTAGCAAAATCTACCAACTTCAGAAAAAGCATGGAGTAGCGTCAGTAGAAGAGTTGATGGAGCTGGAAAGAGAGCTGGCGGATAAGGTTTTCCAGGTTCAAAACCTGGACGAAACGCTTGCAAAAGCCGAACAAGAGCTGGAAGAAAGCAGAGTGAAAGTGGCAGATGCAGGAAAGATACTTCGCAAAAAAAGACAGGGAAGCTTCAAAGATTTTCAGAGTTCACTTGAGAATTTACTCGGAGGATTAGGGATGGAGAATTCCAAAGTAGTGATGGAACATAAATCCATAGAGCCATCTGCTAATGGAATGGATGAGATCGAATTGCTGTTTTCTGCCAACAAAGGATCTTCTCCTCAGCCGTTGAAGAAAGTGGCTTCAGGAGGCGAGTTTTCCAGATTGCTTTTTGCTATTAAATACCTGATGGCAGATAAAATGGCAATGCCAACCTTGATTTTTGATGAGATCGATACGGGGATTTCTGGTGAAGTAGCTTTGAAAATGGTTGGGATGATGCAGGATATTTCGAAGAAACATCAGGTGATTTGCATTACTCACTTGCCTCAGGTAGCTGGGCAGGGAGATCTTCATTATTATGTTTTCAAAGATAATTCTTCTGAGAAAACCGTGAGTAAGATAAAGTTACTCGATAAAGAAGAGCGCGTGCTAGAGCTTGCAAAAATGATCTCAGGAGCTTCACCGTCTGTATCTGCTATCGAAAGCGCGAAAGAGTTACTACGTCGGTAATTCGTGCATTACATCAATTTCGGGGCTTGAATGATTATTTTTTCCTATTTTTGGGCAATATTTTTGAAAATAACCCCCTAGCTATATGCCAGATAATTTGCTAAAAGGAAAACTGGGAATCATTACCGGTGCTCTTGACGAGAACTCAATTGCGTGGAAAACAGCGCTTAAAGCGAAAGAGCAAGGAGCAAGATTTGTATTGACCAATGCGCCAATTGCAATGCGTATGGGTGCTATCAATGAGCTTGCGAAGGAATGTGATACTATCGTAATTCCTGCCGATGCTACAAGCACAGAAGATATCGAGAAGCTTTATACAGAAGCTAAAGAATATCTTGGAGGAAACTTTGATTTTATTCTACATTCCATCGGGATGTCTCCAAATATCAGAAAAGGAAGATCTTATGGAGATCTGAATTATGATTGGGCGATGAAGTCTTACGATGTGTCTGCAATCTCTTTTCACAAGATGATGCAAGTAGCCGAGAAACAAGATGTGATGAATGAGTGGGGATCGATCGTAGGTCTTTCTTATATCGCTGCACAAAAAGTTTTCCCTTTCTACACAGATATGGCTGATGCCAAAGCTTTGCTTGAAAGCATCGCACGTGGATATGGGTATAGATTTGGTAAGCTTAAGAAAGTAAGAGTAAACACTATCTCTCAGTCTCCAACCAAAACAACTGCAGGAACAGGTATTGGAGGATTTGATTCCTTCTACAATTTCGCAGAGTCTCTTTCTCCATTGGGAAATGCTTCCGCTGAAGCCTGTGCAGAATATATCGTAACGATGTTCTCTGATTACACTAGATTAGTAACTATGCAAAACCTCTTCCACGATGGAGGATATTCCTTTACTGGAATCTCTGAAGATATTATGGAGAAGTTTAAGGATTTATAAAATACCACCAACAATCCTCAAAAGCCCTTTGGAAATTTCCTTAGGGCTTTTTTTGTGCTTGCAGCTCATCACTTTTTCTGTTTTTTGTTGTGGTTTTTTGGATTAACTTATTGAGCTTAATAAGGCCTCTGAACTATGAAAAAAAGACTTTTACTCCTCGCTATTTTTGGCTTATACCTTTCCTTTTCTTCTTTTTCTCAAATAGAATCTGCTCCTGATCGTGACGAAGGAGATGGTCAATATGGACGATTGATTTTGAGAGGAGTAATCCTGATTGACGGTACGGGTGCACCACCTGTAGGTCCAGTAGATATTGTAGTAGAAAAAAATAGAATTTCCCAAATTCAAGTGGTTGGTTATCCTGGTATGCCGATCAGTGAAAACCGCAGACCAAAGGCAGGGCCTGATGATAAGGTTTATGAACTCGAAGGGCACTACTTACTGCCTGGATTCATAGATTCTCATGGGCATATTGGTGGAAGCGGTCAGGGTACACCAGCTGAATATGTATTCAAGCTTTGGATGGCTCACGGAATCACGACGATTAGAGACCCTTCAGCAGGGAATGGATTGGATTGGGTGCTTGATCAAAAGAAAAGATCAGCTGCCAATGAAATTACTGCTCCTCGAATCCTTGCCTATACGAGCTTCGGGCAAGGAGCAAAAGCTCCAATTACTACCGCAGACCAGGCCAAAGCTTGGGTGAATGAGAATGCTAAAAAAGGAGCAGATGGGATTAAGTTTTTTGGAGCCAATCCCGAGGTCATGGAAGCTGCCATTTCTGAAAACAAGAGAATTGGACTTCGCTCGGCCATGCATCATCAGCAGATGGAGGTAGCTCGTTGGAATGTGATGAATTCAGCAAAAGCTGGTCTGACTTCCATGGAGCATTGGTATGGTTTGCCAGAGGCACTTTTTGAAAATCGTACGATTCAGGATTTTAGACTGGATTATAATTATCAAAATGAGCAGCATCGTTTCGGTGAAGCAGGAAAACTTTGGAAGCAGGCCGCTAAGCCTGGGTCAGAGCATTGGAATAAGGTGATGAATGAATTGCTTGAGTTGGATTTTACACTTGATCCGACTTTTAATATCTATGAAGCCAATCGTGACATGATGCGAGCGCGTACAGCTGAGTGGCATGATGTATATACTTTACCTTCGCTTTGGCGATTCTACGCGCCCAGTCGCCAATCTCATGGTTCCTACTGGTTTGATTGGACGACGGAGGAAGAGGTTCAGTGGAAAGAGAATTACAGGCTTTGGATGACTTTTGTAAATGAATACAAGAATAAAGGAGGCAGAGTGACAGCAGGTTCTGATTCTGGGTTTATTTATCAGCTCTATGGTTTTGCCTATATACGTGAACTGGAACTTCTCAGAGAGGCCGGTTTTCATCCCCTGGAAGTACTACGCTCAGCAACACTCTATGGTGCTGAATTACTTGGGATGGAAAAGGAAATAGGTTCTGTGGAAGTAGGAAAGTTGGCTGACTTTGTTATTCTTGAGGAAAATCCACTTCAAAACCTTAAAGTTCTATACGGAACCGGAGCCATCAGAATTGATGAAAATAACAATCCAATACGCGTAGGTGGTGTAAAGTACACTGTGAAGGATGGGATAGTATATGATGCCAAAAAGCTATTGGAAGATGTAAAGGCGATAGTAGACAAACATAAAGCTGAAGAAGGGTTTACAATCACACAGCCAGGTTTGGATTGGTAAACAGATTTTTATAATAGAGCTTTCACAGTCCAGTTGACTGATTACTCGAAAACATAGCATAGAATGCCCCAAATTAAAGTAAACGGAGTCGATATTTTCTACACTGATCAAGGCAAGGGGGAAGAAACGATCCTCTTTTCACATGGCTTACTTTGGAGCCATAAGATGTTTGCTGATCAAATTGAATTCCTCCAGCCGCGGTTTCGTGTGATTGCCTACGATCATAGAGGACAAGGACAAAGTGAGGTGACGGGACCATTTGATATGGATACACTTACAGAGGATGCAGCAGAATTGATCAAAGAATTGGGTTCTGGGCCAGTGCATTTTGTTGGGCTTTCTATGGGAGGATTTATTGGGATGAGGCTTGCTGCTAGATTTCCAAAACTTATTAAAAGCCTTATTCTCTTGGAGACTTCTGCTAACTCTGAACCGGTAGAGAATCTTCCCAAATACAAAACCCTTAACGGTATAGTGAAATGGCTTGGTGTAATTCCTCCAGTTGCCAATAAGGTCATGAAAATTATGTTTGCGGAAAGCTGGCTTGATGATCCCATAAATTCGGAGAAAATAGATTTCTGGAAATCTCAGTTGAAATCAAACAAAAGGAGCGTTACTGGGGCAGTTGAAGGTGTGATTTATAGAAAGGGAATTGAAAATGAACTTGGAGATATTTCCTGTCCCACCATGGTGATTGTAGGTGATGAAGATGTGGCTACTAAACCTATTAAAGCTAAGTTTATACAAATGAGCATCGGTAGGGCAAGATTGCATAGGATTCCAGGTGCTGGTCATAGTAGTAGCATAGAAAAGCCTAAAGAGGTCAATCGGCTAATAGGCGATTGGCTGGTTGATAGAAGTTAATTCCTTTATCTTATACCTGATTTTGTTCACTTAGGCCTCTTTTGAGGTCTTTTTTTATTTATTTCTAGAAAAAAGCTAATCAGTTGAAACCTTTTGCTATATTTATATGTATATACATTAAATACAGTAACAAAAGATATGGGAAGTCTAGAAGAAGCAATCAAGCAGAAGGAGTTCAAAGACCCATATAATAAATTAGTGGTCAATCTTCTTTACACACACAGTTATTTAGTAACTGCGCAAAATAATATTCTAAAGCCCTTTGATCTTTCACCGGAGCAATACAATGTGCTAAGAATCCTGAGAGGACAAAACGGTGTTCCGACTACGGTTTCTTCTATTCAAGATAGAATGCTGAACAAAATGTCAAATGCTAGTCGTTTGGTAGATAAGTTGAAAGCTAAAGAGTTGCTAGAGAGAAGAGAGTGTCCAAGTGATCGTCGTCAAGTGGATATTTTAATTACCGAAAAAGGACTTCAAATACTGAATGATTTACAGGTTCACATGGAAGGATTTAATACTCAAGTCATCAATTTATCTGAAGAAGAAGTTATAATCATGAATGACCTTCTCGACAAACTTAGAGGCTAAAAAATTTTACCCTATTACGTGTATATACAATTAATATCAAGACAAATAAAAATTTAACTAAAACAACAAAAGCTATGAGTACTACAAAATGGATTATCGACCCTACACACTCTGAAGTTTCATTCAAAGTAAAACACTTGGTGATTTCTACCGTAACAGGTTATTTCAGGGAATTTGAAGGAGCTGCTGAAAGTTCTTCTGATGATTTCGAGGGAGCAACAGTTTCTTTCTCTGCAAATATCGACAGTATTGATACTAACCAGAAGGATAGAGATAATCACTTGAAATCAGCCGATTTTTTTGACGCAGCAAATTTCCCTAAATTAACTTTCTCTGGTAAAATCATTAATGAAGGTGGAGATTATAAACTAGTTGGTGATTTGACCATGAGAGAAACAACTAAAAAAGCTGAATTCTCCGTTGATTTTGGAGGCGTTGCTGGAGATCCTTATGGACAAACTAAAGCTGGTTTTGAAATCGAAGGAAAAGTAAACAGAAAAGAATTTGGACTTTCTTGGTCTGCAGTGACTGAAGCAGGATCTGTAGTAGTAAGTGATCAAGTTCGTCTGATCTTGAATGTTCAGATTGTAAAGCAAGTTGAAGAAGTAGTAGAAAACTGAGATTAATTTCTCAATCAATAAATTAGCAAGCCATGAGATTGTATAGCTCATGGCTTGCCTTTAAAAACTATCCTCAATAATCATGAAACCATTAATCACTGGAATCCATCATATCACTGCGATAGCTGGAAACCCTCAAGCAAATATTGATTTCTACACTGGAATCCTTGGACTGAGACTGGTGAAGAAGACAATTAATTTCGATGCACCTGGTGTTTATCATTTCTATTTTGGCGATGAATTGGGACGGCCAGGTACCGTATTTACCACCTTCCCATTTGCGGGTGCACGTAAGGGAGCTAAGGGAGCTGGTGAGGTTACTTATACGGCCTTCTCTGTTCCTTCTGGATCTTTGGATTATTGGATGGAGCGATTGAAAAAATATGGGATACCAGTCTCTGATATCCTGACAAGATTTGGTGATCAATTGATCAGATTCGAAGACCATGATAGTATGGGAATAGAATTGATTGCCAATGATCAGGATGACAGAGCGGGTTGGTCTTATGGCCAAGTGCCAATTGAGCATTCTATCAAAGGTTTCTATGGAGCAACTTTGAACCTACGAGCTAAGGACTTGACTGAGAAATTGCTTACTGAGCATATGGATTATCATTTCATTGGACAGGAAAATGGAAGATTTCGTTATGGCACAGCAGGTAAACCCGGAGATATTGTGGATATAGTCATTGATAAATCTGGAAATAGAGGTGTGCAAAGTGCAGGCACGGTGCACCATATCGCTTTCAGAACAGAGAATGCTGCTTCACAACTTCAAGTCCAGGAAATCTTGATGCGAAATGGATATCAGGTCACTGAGGTGAAAGATAGAAGCTACTTTACATCCATTTATTTCCGTGAGCCAGGAGGAGTCTTATTCGAAGTGGCTACGGATGAACCAGGGTTTGCCATAGATGAGGAAGAAGCACACTTGGGCGAGTTGATCAAATTGCCAGAATGGGCTGAGCCAAATCGTAAAAAACTAGAAGAGAGTTTAGCGCCTATAAAGTTAAATGTTGAAGAATATGACTAAGATAAAAATAGCAGGTTTACCCTTGTCTGAGGCAAAAAAAGCTGCAATTCTCATTCATGGAAGAGGTGCAAGTGCAGAGAGTATTCTTTCGCTTGCACAATACCTTAGCCTAGATGATTATGCGTTATTAGCACCAGAAGCCGATGGTGGCTCTTGGTATCCTTATAGCTTTATGGCTCCAGATGAGTCGAATCATTCGGCTTTAGCTAAATCCCTACAGGCTATCAAAGAAGTGTGGAAGCAAGTAATTGAAGCAGGCATTTCTCCGGAAAATGTGATGTTCATAGGCTTTTCTCAGGGAGCTTGTCTGAGTCTTGAATTTGCTGCGCAAAATGCCCAGAAGCTAGGAGGAGTTATTGCATTTACCGGAGGATTGATTGGTGAAAGGATCTTTGAAGAGAAGTATTCCGGAGATTTTGAAGGTACACCTGTCTTTATTGGAAGTAGTGAAAAAGACGTTCATGTACCACTTTCTAGAATAAAAGAATCAGAAACCCTACTGAGCAGGATGGGTGCAAAAGTGAAATTGTTAATATTCGAGGACTCAAATCATACCATCCGCAAGGAAGAGATTGATTGGGTAAATGGAAATATATTGTAAATAGGTTTTCTTACTTACGAAAATCCTCTGGCAGTTTGTCAGAGGATTTTTTTTGCTCAAAAAATAACGGCTTAAGAATCAATCTTGATTTTTAGGATAATTTTAAGTTGAAATGAATAAAAATTGTCTTAATAATTATTTTGTAACACATTGATAGTAAGATAAATATTAGGTGATATTATAATTTACTTAATATGTTGAGTAAATTTACTCAGGTTAAAGAGTAAATATTATGAGTTACCAGAGATCAGAGAAAAATCAAATACAAAAACGTCTTCATGATGAGCCTCGAATGTTCATCCAGGTGATCTATGGTCCACGCCAAGTAGGTAAGACTACGATGATTCGTCAGATCATGAAGGATATCAATTGGCCACATACGCTGGTGGCGGCTGATGCGGTACCAGCGACGGATAGGTTGTGGATAGCCCAGCAATGGGAAAATGCGCGCATTAAGCAAAGCACAACACCTGATGTGCCATATATTCTGGTGATCGATGAAGTTCAGAAAATCTATAATTGGAGCGAACAAGTCAAAGCCGAATGGGATAAGGATACTGCAGAGGAACGTGATATTCGTGTGGTGCTTTTAGGTTCGTCTCGACTGATGCTTCAGCAAGGATTGACAGAATCACTAGCTGGGAGGTTCGAGTCCACTTATCTAGGGCACTGGTCTTACAAAGAAATGAAAGATGCTTTCGGTCTTTCACCAGAAGAATTCATCTGGTATGGCGGATATCCAGGAGCGATTCTCCTCAAGGAAGATGAAGATCGCTGGAAGAATTATGTGCGGGATGCGCTCTTAGAGACCAGTATTTCGAAAGACATTCTTATGCTCACTCGAGTGGATAAACCAGCGCTGATGAAGCGACTCTTCGAGATTGGGTCATCCTACTCGGGGCAGGTTCTTAGCTTCACCAAGATTATGGGGCAGCTTGCTGATGCAGGCAATACCACTACGCTGGCTAACTACCTGGAGCTGTTGAATGAAGCCGGCTTGCTGAGTGGACTGGAGAAATACAGCCCCAATATAGTACGAAAGCGCTCTTCCAGTCCTAAGTTCATGGTGCACAATACAGCAATCATGTCAGGAGTATCCAATGAAACTATGGATACGCTTCAGGAGGATCATCGTGCATGGGGTCGCTGGGTCGAGTCAGCAGTAGGAGCACACTTGGTGAATCAAGCCTTCAAAGAGAGAAAGTTGCACATCTACTATTGGAGAGAAGGGAATGATGAGGTTGATTTCATAGTGGAGTACAAAAAGCGGATCATTGCTTTAGAAGTGAAGACTTCGAGAGTAGGCGGATTGACAGGTATGAATGCCTTCACTAATACCTATCATCCAGAAAAATCACTTGTCGTTGGTACGGACGGAATTCCCTGGGAAGAGTTCTTGCAGATGGATGTGCTAGATCTATATAGTTAAAAAGACAGTCATATGGCTGTCTTTTTTTGTTTAATTTTTTACCGCAAAGTCCACAGATATTTACACGGAGGACACAACTGAACAACTTCTCAGGAAGCTGGACTCAGACTATCTTTCCATCTAGGGTTGTGAAAGCTGATTTCATAAATGGTTTTAAGTAAATCTTTCACAATCCTTTGAGTTAAAAAGGCTTTGAACTGCCTATATATCACTCCATTTTAGTCCTGTTTTTCACTTAAAAATTATTTTGTAATTAGCTGATAATCAGTAAGTAGATGTACTTTTAAATATTTTACTCAATGTACTGAGTAATTTTACGCAGTACAGTAAGAAAAATATATCTAATAGGAATAACTCACCTGAGAGCCTCGCTCTGGATCGAGCTCTATATTCGCGAAGACGCCGATTTCCTGCTGTAGATCTTCCACATGACTGATGATCCCGACGATTCGGTTTTCATGTCGAAGTGACTTGAGGGTTTCAAAGACCACCCGAAGCGCATTCTTGTCCAAAGCTCCAAAGCCTTCATCCATAAAGAAGAAACTTTGATCTGCCTGGTTGAGTGCTTTTACTTTCTCAGCCAGTGCCAAAGCAAGACATAGCGATGCTTGGAAAGTCTGTCCGCCTGATAGTGTTTTAAGCAGACGCTTCTTACCTCCATTCAGGTAATCAATCACCCAGAAAGTATTATTGTCATCGATATCCAGACTTAGTTGATTTTTGCAGAGCTTCATAAAGCGCACATTGGCCGTGTTGCACAGTTCCTTGAGGTAAATGGAACTCACGAACTTCACAAAACCACTGCCTCGAAACATATTGTCCAGCTCTTTGAGATAGCTTTCTCTGATTTCAAGTTTTGCGAAGCCTGCCTGAAGAATCTTCTTTTCGGCTAGTTTGCTAGTTGTTTCTTGAATCTCTTTGTCGAGCAAAAGAACTTGTTTTTGAAAGGACTCAGCATTGATTTTTAAGTTTTCGAACGAGGAGGAAAGCTCCTGATATGCTTCTTCTTGAAAAGAAATCACCCCTTCTTCTGTTTCCAATTCCTGAATTCTATTTTCTGCGATGTCATGCTTACGGTCAAAGTCCGCAATATCCCGAGCTACTTTCTCCGCATCCAGTGAATGCTGGAATAAGTGGATTAATCGCTCCTCATCCATAAATCCATGCTGAATTTTGAGCGATTCAAAATCTGTCTTTAGCTTTTCTAGCTTTGTCGAACTCTGGTCACGAAGCTGCGTGAAATTGATCAGATCAGCTAAGTTCTTATCAGTCACACTGCGTTTTTCCCGTAGGTGCTTTTGTTTTCCCTCGAGTGCTTGAAGTGCTTCCTCAATGTCTTTTTCGACCTTGTCTATAGCTGATTGGATTTGAGTAGTTTCTCTAGCAAAAAACTGCTTGCAGAAAGCCATGTCTCTGATTTCTTCTTTTTTGGAGGAAATATTGGACTGGACAGATTGCAGCTTTAATTGCGCTTGTTGCAATTCTTTTTCGGATTGATCAATTATGATTCGCTCAGAATCCCAGTTTTTACGAAGTGACTTTACTTCTTGAAGCAGTTTTTCTCGAGTTTGAGAACTGTGCTCTATAGACTGGATTTTTGCCACTAAATCCTCATGCCGCTCTATTCCACTTTCCGCTAGGCTGGATTTAATCGAGCCGAAATTTTGCTTTGCTTCTTGTAATTCAATGCTTTTGGCACCTGCGCTTTTTTTATGATTTTCTAGATGAAAGGCGAATTCACTATGCCTGGATTTAGACGATTGAATCTGATCGAGTAGCAATTTGGCTTCCTGTATTTGAAGACCTTTTTGCTCCAAGTTATTTTCCGCATCACCTTCAAGCGGATTCGGATGTTCTAGCGCTCCGCAAAGTGGACATGCCTCTCCATTGTGAAGCAAATGGACATGGGCAGCAAGTCCTTGTTTTTGCATCAAGAGATCGCGATGTTTCTCCAGTTCTTGAATGATTGTTTTCTGAGAAGTTATCCAGGTTTCAAATGAACTTTCATTAGCAGGGATAGCGATGTTGAGCGCTTCAATTTTCCCATTGACTGATTCAATTTCCTGAGTTATTTCATTTGATTCCAATTGAATTTTACTCAATTGATTTTCTGCCTGCTTCCAGTCTTTTGCCGAACTCATCAAATTGGCTAAAACCGAGCTGTCCGCTGTGCTGATTTTGTCAGCTTCGCTTTCTAACTCAGCGATTTTTGTTTCTAGTGTCTTCTGAGTTTGTTTTTTGCTTTCTATAGTTGGTTTCAAATTGAGCAGCGTAGCATTCGCCTGCTCGCGCTGAGTTTCTAGTGTTTGAATTTCAATGACTTTTTTCAAGTCCCGGATTTTGCCTTCGCGCTGTGGCCTTTCCTTGTTTTTTGCTTTTAGATCGGCTTCCTGTTCTTCAAGTTCCGCTACTTCTTTGGCAAACTCAATTTTGAAACGTTCACAATCGATCACGCTTACTTTATACTTTTCTAAATCCGCGCTGGTATCACGAATCTGCTCCCAAACTGGTCGGAGGTAGGTTTTAGCTTTGATGAATTCGGAATGTAACTGACGCTGCTTTTCTATTTCTGAGCGTTGAAGATTCAGACTTTCTCTCTCTGTTCTGAACTTTAGTAATTGCTGGTTTTTAGCTCGCAGGTTTTCTTGGAGTCGAATTTCTGTTTCTGCACTTTTTAGCTTTTGAGAAGCATCGGCAGCCTGAGTTTGTATTTCAGTGAATTGACTCTGTTTTTCGACAAGAATTTCTTCCGAGTAATCCTCCAAACCTTGCAATTGAGTTTCGAGACGGATCTTCTGCTCTTTTACAGCTTTCAGAAGAATCCCTATTTTAAATGAAAGATCAAATCGCTCCAAACCAAAAAGCTCCTTCATCATCTTCGCCTGATCTATGGGCTTTTGATCTATGAATTCACGGAATTTCCCCTGTGGAATAATCACTGTCTGTTTGAAGTGTTCCTTTTTCATCCCTACTATCTCCTCTGCTCTTGCTGCGATAGGCTCCCAGTTCCCGTCTACTTTTTCATAGAAAGTGTGCTCTGCAGGCTTGATGTCATCAAAATTCTTCGGATTTCTCTTTGCAGAATAACGAGCCAAATAGGTTTTAGCATTGTTTCTGCCTGAGCTGAATTCGAAATTCAAAAGCAGTAGATCGCTCTGTAGATTGACCATGCTATTCTTTTCTCCCCGATCAGAAAGTCGCTCAGTGCTGCCATAAAGGGCTAAAAGGACTGCTTCCAGAATGGAAGATTTTCCGCTTCCTACTGCGCCAAAAATCCCAAATAATCCAGCCGCTGTGAGCTTATCAAATTCTATGGTTTGCTTCTCTTTGTAGGAATACAATCCCTGAATGTCAAGTTTGATAGGAATCATGCTTGGTCGTTTTGGCTGAGGACTTCTTTGAAGATGGTGAGTAATTCCTCGTTTGGTTGCTGACCCTTGTCACTTTCGTAGAACAGCTTGAATAGACTTTCCATGTCTTTTCCCAGATCTTCCACCTTCAAACTTTGATTCTCTCTGCCCAAAGGGTTTTTGATCTGCGGAATCAAATTCACGATACCATCATGCGCTTTCATAATTGCTTTCCGAGTTGCGGCTTCGATAGAGCTTTCGGTTACGTAGGTCAATTCCACAAAACAGTAAGGATTCTCTTCTAGCCAAGCCAGTGTTTCTGGAAGATTATCGAATGTTTTACGATACAGCGGTCTTCCTTCTTTTAACCCGACTGGTGTATAAGTAACAGGTTTTCCCGGTTCTGCTTCTATGATCACTACTTGCTTTTGCTGATCTGCTTCGCTGAAGGAGTAGGCGAGGGGAGAACTGGAATATACCACAGGGCAGTGTTCGTGTCCCACGGCATGATAGCGATGTAAATGTCCCAAAGCAGCATATTGAATTTGCGCTGGGATATTTCTAGTGTATAGTGCTTGAGTTCCACCCACGTGGAGAATTGGTCGCTCAGATTCTGGTTCCGCTTCGGGCTTATCTCCTTCTTTCATAAAGAAAAAGTGTCCTGCAAAGAGGTTTACCCCTTGCTCATCGCAATACTGATCTGCTATTCTAGTCCAATTTGCTCCCATCAGATTGCGGAATTCCTCCTCACGATCTCCTTCGCCCAGATAGGTTTTCATAGAAACCTCATTGGCATAAGGGGCTAGAATGATTCGAATTGGAAAATCAATTTCAGGTAGTTTCATTTCCACAAAACCTTCTGCAGCTTTTATGATTTCTATACCATTATCAAGCTTTCCAGTTGGGATGACAGTATCATATTTTCCATAGAAAAAAATACCCATCTCTCGAGCCAGTGGATCTGGAGCTTCGACAAACTGAGTGCTATCATGATTTCCTGAGATGGCGATAATCGGTCGTTTTCCACCATTCGTCAATCTGCGGAGTGATTTGTAAAGCAATTCTACTGCTTCGTGACTGGGGTTGAAGGTGTCAAAGATATCTCCAGCTAGTAGGATTAAATCTACGTTTTCCTGATCAGCGATGGTTCTGATTTCTTCTAAAACAAGTTTTTGCTCCTCCAGCCTGGAGTATTCCTGTAGTCTTTTTCCCAAATGCCAATCTGCAGTGTGGAGGATTTTGATCATGCTTTTCATCAAAAAAGAATTAGTAAGTATATCTGAAATGGAACTAGTAAAAGACAAAAAGTGGCGTCATAGATGTTTAACACTAATATTGTCGCTACTTCGGTCACCCGTCTTCGGTCTTCCGTCTGGTAAATCAAAGAAATGATGGTTAATGGCACCATTTCGGATAATTATATAAGTGATTAACTAAGTTACTTCAGTGGTAGACTTGCTGCAAGCCATTTGATATAAATGACATTAATTGGCATCTTTATTGGAATGGCAGGCGATAATTCATATCACCCTATGTGGAATTGGTTTCTTATTTTAGTTGCGGCACTCATACCAGAGTATACTCAGCCTGAGATGGCTGTAGATGCTTTGCTAATTCAGGAAGGTACGGCCAGTTTTTATGGTCGCAGATTTCATTTGAAAAAGACATCCAATGGGGAGATTTTTCACATGGACAGCTTAACTGCTGCGCACAAGACTTTACCTTTTGATACTAGAATCAAAGTGACAAGACCAGATACAGGCGAATTTGTCTGGGTCAGGATCAACGATAGACTTCCAAAAACTTCCAGGCGTATTATTGATTTGTCTAGAGCCGCGGGCACCCAATTAGGTTTGCTCGATGATGGAATTGCTAAAGTGCGTATTGAGGTGGCAACTATTGAAGAGATCGATAGGCTTATAGAATACTTTGGAGATAATCCACCACCTACCATGCGCTTACGTCCTGTGGATGATGCTATTAATCCTCCTTTTGTGAAAATTGATAAGTCAATTCCTGTTTTTTAGAATCATTAACGTCCTTTCTACAATAAAGACTTTGAGATTGAATAATTAGTTAGTTTCTTAATACCTGAAACTACTATTTAAATGAAAAACTCAACTCTCATACTTTTCGGTTTTTTAATAGTCCTATTTTCTGCATGCAAAGAAGATAAGGAAAAGGTCGAAGAAGCTCCTACAGAATCATTTCGAAACGAAGTTGGCGCCACAGAAGTGAATATCGCAACTGCAGAGCGTAAAAGCTTTGATTATTTGATTCAAGCCCCAGGTAAACTTGAAGCTGGCGCTGAAGTTCTAGCCGTGATAGAACAGGCTGGCTATCTCCTTGAAGTAAATGTCCGGGAAGGGCAGTTCGTCAAGAAAGGAGATGTTATCGCCAAGTTGGATCCTACTGAGCCGGAGTTTAGGCTTGAAAAAGCTAAAATCTCCCTTCGAAATGCTAACGCAGTATATGAATCTGACAAGTTGGGTTTTGAGACCCTATTTGCTTCTGATAATACCGAGCAAAAAGAAGTTGTGGATGAGCAACTTAAAGCAAAGTCTGGTGTGTTCCTTGCCCAAGTAGAACTGAGGGAAGCGCAAATGAGCTTTGATAGAAGTATAGTCAAAGCTCCAATTTCTGGTCAGGTAGCCGATCTGAAATATAAAGCTGGAAGCTTAGTCGGTTCCAATGAGGTTCTTTGTCAAATCTTGGGAACCAGCCAGTTTATCCTCAAAGTAAAAGTGTTGGAATCTGACATTAGCCTTATTTCCATCAATCAAAAAGCAGAAGTTTATCCGATTTCAAATACCCAAACAGCATTAGAGGGAAGAGTAACTGGTATCAATCCTAAAGTAGATGAGAGCGGCCTAGTGCAGGTTTCCATTACGTTGGCTGCAAATAAAAATCTCCTACCGGGAATGAATGCCCGTGCAATTATCCGAGCTCCGCAAAATAACAGTCTAGTAGTTCCCAAGGATGCCCTGGTCTATAGATCTGGTCGCGCAGTAGTCTTTACCATAGAAAATAAAGAGTCCAAATGGAACTACGTGGAGGTGGGCAAAGACAATGGGGAGGAAGTGGAGATTCTTGATGGAATTGAAGAAAATAGTACGGTAATCACTACCAATAACCTTCAACTTGCGCATCAGGCTCCAGTTCAAATTATAAAAGAATAAGCCATGGTTAGATTTTTACTGGCCCGGCCGATTGCAGTTTTTATGACTTTTATGGCGCTGATGGTTTTTGCCTTCATCGTCTTACGTACACTGCCAATTTCGCTTTTGCCTCCGATTGATGTACCGCAGATAGTGGTGAAGGTCAGTTATCCAAATGCCTCTCCGGAAGCTATAGAGCAAAATGTGTTAAGTCCAATCCGTGAGGGATTGATCACCTTGAATGGTTTGGAAGAAATGGATTCCAAAGCAGGTTCTGAAGTAGGTACAATCCGATTGACCTTCGACTATAGTACCAAGATGGAGTTGGCCTATATCGATGTCAATGAGAAAATTGATCGCTTGACAAATGGTCTTCCCGAAGATCTTGGACGCCCGGAAGTAATCCGAATCAACACCTCTGATATTCCAGTTGCCCGAGTACAGGTGGTGCCAAAAGAAGGAGCGGACGAAGTGGAGGTAAGTCTCCTAGCAGAGAATGTTCTGAAGAAAAGAATTGAACAGCTGCCAGGAGTATCTCTGGTGGATATCAATGGCAAAAAAGAGCGAATTATCACCGCAAAGCCAAATGAGGAAGCTTTGGCAGCACTGGGAATGACGCAGCAAAACGTGATCTCCGCCATTCAATCAGGTAACAGAGAGCTTGGTGGGATATCCGTAAAAGACGGTCAATTCCGCTACTACCTTCGCTTAGCTACGCGAGTTGACACGCCCAAGGATATTGAGAGTTTGCCAGTAGCAGCTCCTTCAGGAGTAATCATTCCATTGGGGAAACTTGCTGAGGTGAGTTATGAGACCCAAGAGACGCTTGGTTACCATCTTTTCGGAACGCAAGAAAGTTTGGTCATTACGGTACACAAGCAGGCTTCCGCCAAAATGAATGAGCTGATTCCTGAGCTGAAAAAATCACTGGAATTGTTCAAGGAGGATTACCCACTCGTAGAATTTGAACTGACTCAAGATCAATCAAATTTGCTGAATGCTGCGATTTCCAATTTGGAAACGTCCTTACTTTTCGGAGGTATTTTCGCTTTCGCAGTTCTCTTTCTCTTTATGAAAGATTACAGACTTCCGCTGATTATAGGGTTGAGTTTACCATCTTCCTTGCTGATCTCTTTCTTGATTTTCTACTTTTTTGATCTTTCTATCAATATCATTTCTCTTTCAGGTCTAGCTCTCGGAATCGGGATGCTGATCGATAATGCGATCATCGTCTTGGACAATATCACCCGAAAGCGTGAGAGCGGTTTGCCTCTTTTCGAAGCATGCGTTGAAGGTGTAGACGAAGTGATGGGAGCGCTTGTCAGTTCCGTACTTACTACGCTGGCGGTATTTGTGCCGCTGGTCTTTCTGAGTGGGATTTCTGGAGCGCTGTTTTTTGATCAGGCCGTGGCCGTGACAGCGATTCTGTCGGTTTCCCTTGCAGTGGCATTTATTCTGCTTCCTATGCTTTATTACTTGATGTTTTCGCGGAGCAAAAAAGCCTTCGATGACGGTGAAGGAGCATTTTTCAGCAAGATTTTAGGAATGTATGAATTTGGCTACCGCAAAGTTACCGGGAATAGAAAAATGGCTATGCTGGTGTTTTTGCTACTGATTCCGCTTGGTTTGGGAATTAGTCAGTTGCTGGAAACAACTGGATTACCAGAGATCGAAAAGCTGGATGCTACGCTGGATGTGGATTGGAGCGAACCGATTTCCGCAGCTGAAAACAGAGACCGCGTAGTAACCTTATTGAAAAGCCTGGAGGGAAGTTACTCCCAGGCGGAAGCGGATGTTGGGGTGAAGCAATTTTTGCTTTTCGATGGGGAGAATTCCATACAGCAATCCTTGCTTTATTTCCTTTTCCCTACGGTGGAGGAAAAAGAATCCGCTATCAAGGAATTGGAAGCAAATCTAAAGACGAATTACCCGGAAGCGTCTTTTACCCTTGGCGATGCGCCAAATGCTTTTGATCAGTTATTCAGTTCCAATATGCCGTTTTACGAAGTGAGATGGAAAGATCTGGGAGCAAAAGAGCCAGTTCCAGAGGAAAAGATGGATCCTTGGCTCAGTCAGTTTCCAACTCAGGAATGGGAGCGTGGCCCGGGATTGCAGAAGGAAGCTTCTGTGGTCTTTACTCTTCATGCGGATAAAATGGCAACGTATCAAATTCCTGTGAGTAGCATTCAAGATCGGATTGCGATGCTTTTTGGAAGCTATACGATCACGGATATCAGGCGATTTGGAGAAATCACTCCGATTCGACTGAAAGAGCCAAATGCTCGATTTGAAGATATTCTACGGAATACCAGAATAATAGCTTCGGATACGACTTCTTACATGCTAGGTGAATTTGTAGAGTATAACTACGAAGATCACTACAAATATGTGACCGCTGACAAGGGCGGGATTTATCAGTCGCTCAATGTGACGTCTGAGAATCCAGATGAGAATGCCAGTGAATATCTTCGCTGGGGTCAGGAGAAAAACCTGGGAGTGACGGTGGTAGGTCAGTTCTTTAAAGACAAGGAAAATATCCGTCAGCTCATAGGGATCTTGTTGATTTCAGTTTTGCTGCTTTATTTTATTTTGGCTGCGCAATTTGAGAGTTTTATTCAGCCGTTGATTGTGGTATTCACACTTCCGCTGGGAATCGGAGGTGCATTTTTGGTGCTGTTTCTTTTCGGAGCTTCGCTGAATGTAATGTCTGCGATCGGTCTGGTGGTGATGCTGGGAATCATGGTGAATGATGCGATTTTGAAGATCGACACGATCAATCGTCTTCGTCTCACTTATGTAGAGTCAGACACGATTTCGGCTGCTGAAGCGCTGGAAATGGCACTTCACAAAGCTGGGCAGATTCGCCTTAAGCCGATTTTAATGACTTCGATAACCACGATTTTGGCATTGATACCGATCGTGTTTAGTAGTGGTTTGGGAGCCGATTTGCAGCGGCCTTTGGTGTTTGCAGTGATCGGAGGTTTGACGATAGGTACGATCACAGCCTTGTATTTTGTTCCTCTGGCTTACTGGTTTACTGTTTCTAAAAAATCATTGAAAGCGACTTGATATGACTCCATTCAGAATTCTGATAGTCTTTGTCGTCGTGTCAATCCTTGGATTGGCGGTGATTCCTATGCTTTCTGTGGATTTGAATCCGAAGGAAAGGGCACCAATTTTATCAATCTCATTTGGGATAAGCAATGCTTCTCCAGAAATCGTGGAGAAACTGGCTACCTCACCTTTAGAGGGGGCTTTTTCCAGACTGAGTGAGCTTAAAGAAATCAAATCAACTTCCAATTATAATGGTGGGTATATCACGCTGACTTTCGATAAGAAGTCGGATATGGAGATGAAGAAGTTTGAAATCTCTTCTATGATTCGACAGGTTTATCCCCAGATGGATTCTAGGGTAAGTTATCCCACAGTTGCACAATCATCACAGGAGAGGTCAGACGATAAAACGCCGATTTTGACCTATAGTGTAAATGGTCCATTTGCTTCTTTTGAAATCAAGAAAATAGCGGAAGATATCCTGAAGCCAGCATTGACCCGCTTCGAAGAAGTGGAGGACGTGCGAGTGCTCGGGGCAAATGATCTGCAGCTATTCGTGACCTATGATATCCAAAAGATGCAAGCTTTTGGCGTTACTAAAAATCAATTGGATGGTAGCATCCGAAGTGCATTTGGATTGACATTTCCAGGCGCTGTGATGAACAATCAGGGCAAGACGCTTTTCGTACAAGTGGATCGCTCGCTCAAGGAGAAGGATCAACTGGAGAACTTGGTCGTAAGCGAAATGGATGGTATGGAAATCCGGCTACGTGATGTGGCTAGCTTGACTTTGGAAGAAGCGGAACCTACCAGATACTATAGAATCAACGGCAATAACTCAGTAACACTTACCATCTACAACCGAGATGGAGTAAATAAGGTCTTGCTGGCGCAAAATCTAAAGCTTGCCATCAAAAATGCAGGAGAATTGCTTCCTGCTGGTTTTGAAGTTCGATTGGAGAATGACGACACCGAGTTTTTAGAAAAAGAACTGAATAAAATCTACAAGAGGTCCGGACTATCGATCTTGATTTTGGTGGTTTTTATATTTCTAATCAATAGAAATATTAAGTACCTGAGTATTCTCTTTTTGGGGATTGTGGCAAATCTAAGCCTTTGCGCCATCGTGCTGTATTTCCTCAAGGTTGATATTCACCTCTATTCCCTGGCGGGATTGACAATTAGTTTTGGCTTGATCGTGGACAATGCGATCATTATGATCGATCACCTGCACAAGCACAAAAACCGTCGGGTTTTCTTGGCACTTTTGGCAGCCTCGCTCACGACCATTGCGGCACTGATGATCGTCTTTTTCCTACCTGAAGAAGAACGAAAAAATCTGTCCGAATTCTCTATTGTCGTTTCGGTGATGCTGGGAATTTCGCTGTTGATTGCCTTAGTTTTTACTCCGGCTTTCTATCAGGTGATGTTCAAAGAATCGGTGAATCAAGGGCGGAAGTTGACCATTCCTAAATTGCGGAAGCGGGTCAAAGCCTTACGAAACTACGAAAGAGGGATAGACTGGACAGCGAAATACCGGAAGACATTTCTTGTGTTTTTGATTTTGCTTTTTGGACTGCCGATATTTTTCCTCCCGGCCAAATGGGAAGATCAGGAATGGTACAATAAAACCGTGGGAAACACCTTCTATCAGGAGGAAATCAGGCCATATGTAGATAAAGCACTGGGTGGATCCATGCGCATGTTTGTGCGTGGTGTGTATGAAAAAAGTGGTTATCGAGAGGCTGCAAAGACTAGACTCTATGTCACTTGCCGATTGCCTTTTGGGAATACGCTGGAGCAAATGGACTTTATCATGCGGGAGTTTGAGTCCTATCTACAGGATGTGGAAGGGATCGATCAATTTGTGACTTCGGTGTACTCTGGGCAAAGTGCTAGGATAGAAATTACCTTCAAGGAAGCCTATGAAAGAGGTGCTTTGCCATACCAGTTGAAGGGGAAACTTTCTGTGAAATCTACGGATTGGTCTGGAGCACAGTGGAATGTGTATGGAGTGGGCCAAGGGTTTTATACAGGAGGTTCCAGCGATCAGATACCAAGCTACCGGGTGAAAATGAAGGGCTACAATTTTGATGAATTGGAGCGGCAGGCAAATGTGTTGGCGGATAAACTTTTGGCGCATAAGCGGATTCAGGAAGTGAAAACTAATGAGCGTAACTACGGCGAGCAGAAGACTGAAGAATTTGTGCTTCGTCTCGATCAGAGCAAAATGGCATTAGGCCAGACTAACCAATTCGAAGTTCTTACCGCTTTGCAGGATATGTCCAAGCCTCAGAGTACTTCGACTATTTTGACCTTGGAGAATCAAAACTATGGTCTCATGGTACGTGAGCGTAAGTCTGGTGATTTTAGCAAGTTTGATCTGGAGCAAAAAGGGTTGATCGGTGGAGAAAACAGAGTTTTCAAAATCTCCGATTATGGCACCTTGACAAAGGAGACTACGACCAATTCCCTTAACAAGGAAGATCGACAGTACATCCGAATTGTAGCTTTTGAATACATGGGTTCTGGGAAATTTGGGAATGAATACCTCGAAGAAGTACTAGCTGAGATGAAGCAGATTATGCCGATTGGCTATGAAGCCAAGAAGGACTCGTATTATTGGAACTATGATCAACAGAAGCGTCAGTATTCTTTGCTAGGTCTGTTGATCGTTGGGATTTTTATGATCTGTGCAGTTCTCTTTGAGAATCTGAAGCAGCCGGTATACATCATTGTGATCATCCCGATTAGTTTTATTGGCCTGTTTTTGATCTTTTCACTATTCGATTTTTACTTTGATCAGGGCGGTTATGCAGCCTTTGTGATGCTGGGAGGTTTGGCAGTGAATGCCGGGATATTCATCGTCAATGATTTGAATAATAGAATTCAGGGGCTTTACAATAGAAATGTGTTGAAGTCCGTAGCAGGCAAAGCCATTCCAATTTTGCTTACGATTATGTCCACCTGTTTTGGCTTGATTCCATTTATCATGGAAGGTCAAAACGAGATTTTCTGGTTCTCACTGGCGATAGGTACGATTGGCGGATTGGTATTCAGTATGATTGGGGTGTTTTGGGTGCTGCCTGTGTTGTTATGGAAGAAAGGCGCTGTTGAAAGTACATTGTCTCCCGCCAAGGCGCAGAGGCGCAAATGGTTTTTCTCGCGGCGGCGCGGCGACGCAACGGAAGTGGGATAACCTTTAAACTGTTATCCAGAGCGAAGTTGAAGGGCCTCTTCGAAGGTTTTGTAGGAAGGTAAGAATCTCCCGCTTTCGACGACTCCACCAGATATGCAAAGGTTGTTAGCCAGAAATCATTTGGATGAAATGAGTAAGTCCAACCACCTGAATGTTTTTTGCCATGGGGTAATTTTCTTCTCTGGGAATTACGACGTGTAATTTTTCTATCCCCAAATCTTCCATTGCTAGATAGGTGCCTTTGGTGAGCTTGGGGCTAAGGCTGAATTTGATTTCAGCAGCTGCAAGCCATTGGTTATTACGCCTAATCAAGAGGTCAATTTCAGAACCGTCTTGCGTACGATAGAAGTACATTTCGTCATCAGATCTCAATACCGCAGCAGTTTGATTGATGACATGAGCTTCCCATGAACTGCCTAGAACGATATTGCCAAAGATGCTTTCCATATTCTTGATCCCAAGCAAGTAGTGTAGCATTCCTGTATCTCGAAAATATAGTTTAGGGGATTTGACGAGCCGCTTTTTTGTATTGACTGACCAAGCGGGTAACTCTCTCATGAGAAATGCATCTAGAAGAAAACTAAGATAAGTTTTGATCGTGGGCGCGGTCAATCCTAATGATTTGGCAAAAGTCGAATAGCTGAGTACTCCTCCATGTACTGAGGCAATCATCATCAAAAATTGCCTTGTCACTCTTGGATCAGCAGGTAGTCCATACTGAGGCAAGTCTCGCTGTATGTAACTCGTGGTGAAGCTGCGGTACCAATCTTGGACAAATTCCGAATCGTTTGACAATGCAGGCTCAGGAAATCCGCCATAAATCCAGAGGTCTTGACTTGTTATTTTCCCAGTGGTTTCCAAAATGGAAAACGGCATCATTTCTAGGTAGTTGATACGACCTGCCAAGCTTTCAGAACTTTGGCGAAGTAAGGTAGGTGAAGCAGAACCGAGTATTATAAATCGTCCTGGTTTTCTGTTTTCATCGATGACAGCTCTCAGTAAGGGGAATATAGCAGGTAGATGTTGGATCTCATCCAGAATAATAGTTTTCTCTTGGTTTTGGGAGAAGAATAATTCAGGATCTTTCAGCTTGTTGATGTCTGAATTTTTTTCTAGATCAAGATATATTGTGTTTAGGTTATTTAGACACTGTTTTACTAAGGTAGTTTTACCAACCTGTCTAGGCCCAACTATTCCAGTCACAGGAAATTGTGATACTGATTTTAGGAATGGTTTCTCTAAGGTTCTATAAATCATCCCTGCAAATCTAAAAATTATTTTTAGATTTGCAGGGATGATTCTATTTTTCTTACATCTCTTGTCCTATAATTCCCGCCTTTCCCGACTAATCATAAAACCTTAACTCTTTGATATGAATAAATCGCATTTCCTGATCCTTACCGCATTTTTTGCCACTATACTTTTCTCCTGTTCCGAAAAGAAAGCTGAATCAACTGAAACTGATCCGTTCAATGAACTTCAGTTTGAGGTCTATGATTCTATCATGGTAAATGTGTTGGAGAATGTGACCATTCTCGATTATCAGGAAAAGTTAGATCAATACCTAATGAAGGAACAGCGCGGAGACAAAGTATTATTGGTGAATGGAAAAGGTGAACTGCTCAAAGAAGTAGCATTGGCGGGAGAGGGACCGAACCAAATTCCGATGATTTGGGAGGGTCGCTTTTTTGGTTCTGATCGGTTAATATTCAAAGAAATGTCAGCGACTATGGATTTCCATGTTTTTGACCGGGATTTCCAGAAAATAGAAAAGATCAAAGGTCCAGCCGTTGGCTTGAATGCAATTTTTATTTCCTTTTTCAGGCAGACTTTTACTACCTGGACGGAAGGCGGAGAGGACTACATTTTGGGAGAGGAAGTGAATTCATATAATCCTGGCGATGTGGATCCGGAAAAAATCGGAGGAGATTTTTACAATGAAGTGAAAACGGGATTTTTGTATAATTCAAGTCAGGACTCTATCAAGTATTTGAGTTTGTATTCTGAAGACTGGGTACCTCGGAAAACCAATAGATGGATCGGCCAAAGCTTTCCATTTTTGTCTTTTGATCCAAAACGTAAAAAAGCAGCTGTTCTTCCTCCGATTGGCGATCAGCTTTTTGTGTACGATTTTGATGGGAATTCATTGATCAATGAAAAAGCTGTAGCCTTATCTCATCCTGATCGTGATCAGGAAATTCCGGATCCTGCTCGTGAAAATCAGCTTTATCCATCTTTTAGCGATGTCAAGACCTTTGGAGAATATCAGTTGGCGATATTTTATACAGCGATTCCAGAAGATGTTTTTATGGAGTATCGGTCTAAAGGAGAGGATTACTACCAAGATCCAGAATGGAGAAAGGCACAAGCGAAATACAGAACTCCGCGATATATCGTAGTCAAAGGAGATCAGCAAATCGGAATCCTTAATGAGCTTCCAGTTGCAGGTGTTGTAAATCTTGGTTTGCCAGACGGTACGCTAATCGTCAAAGCTGCTGACGGGGAAGTAGAGCGGGATTATAATCTGTTTTATAAGGTGAGGTTGGTGGAGGAGTGATAAATAGAAGTTTATCATTTTCCTTTTACAATTATTAACAGGCTAAACATGTGTTAGTTTCTGAAAAATCTTTAGTTTGTCTTACTTATATTTTTGGTTTATAGAGTAAGACACAGATGAAGAATTTATTGTTTTTGGGAATTATCGCCTTTCTATTTGGATGCACCGAGGAGAAATCCTCCTCAGTGCCTAACTACCAAATCTCCTTCAGTGAGGAACTTAGTTTAGATTTCGGCGAAGTGGGCATGTCTTCTGAAGTTCCCTTTTCTATTTCTCCGTTAGATGAGAAGAATGAGTCGTTTTTGGTTTTTAATACTTTCTATAGGCGATTGGATACTGTTTCATTTAGCCCAAAGAAAATGAGGCTGGCACCTGGTTTGGAAATCCCCAAAGAGGGGCCGGGTAGTATTCCTAGTTTTCACACTATTAATTATACAGAACAAGGAATCCTCTTCTTTACAGCCAATGAGTTTTACTATTTCGAAAATGGGGAAACTATAAAGATGAAGATGACTCAGGTTCTTAATGATGGTAGTGGGTCAATGAAGGCTATTGCAGAGGCAGGAGGCAATGGCGTTTTTCAACCGGCTCCATTTAAAGGAGATCATCTTTGCTTGATTATTAAGGATTCAAAGACGGAAAAGTTCTCTTTGATGAAGTATGATTTTGAATCCTTCACAGAAATACCTTTTTCATTTGATTATGAGCAGCTGAATAGACAGAGGATTTCTTTTGAATTTGGTAAAGGATCTACCGTTTCAAATTCTTTTTCTCCTTTTTTAACTTTCGCTGATTCATTGCTGATAGTATCCTATCCGTTTATGAATAAAATAAGTACGGTTGGTTTGGGTGACTTTGAGCAATCAGATTTTCAATATGAGTCCACACTTTTTAAAACCGAAAAGGATCAACCTGAAAAAAATAGTGGGTTCAATGATTGGGAGGAGTTTGTAGAAATAAAAAATAAGTGGGATGATGATGTCAGTTATGGTGTCGTTTACAGGTTGAATGAGCGTTTGATGTATCGAATCGTATTTGAATCTCAAGATGAGTCTCCTAAAAAATTTTTGGAGTTATTCGACAGCTCACTTGAAAAGGTTGGTGAATTTGATCTCACTGCTATTCAGCCAAAACTGAAAGGATTTCATATCACCGCTGAAGGAAAAATCTTGATGCAATCCTCCAAGGATGCTGATGAGGATATATTTAAGTATTACTTAGTGTCTGTTGATCCTCAATAAATTTTTATAATGAAACAAGCAATTAATAGGTTGTTTATACTTGTCTACTTAGGAATTACCATCATGTCCTGTAATAGGAAAATTACTCAGGACCTTCCTCTCGAAATAGTAGGCTACGATACCACTGTGTTTAAAGGAGGTAACTTTAGATATGTTGGGACAAAGTACCGAATGTCGGATCAAAATAATTTTGTACTGATCCACCAAGGCGTAGAGCTGTATTGGTTTGACATACAAAAAGATTCTATGGTCAGGTCTATTAATTTAGACACTACAAATTTGGTATTACCTCAGGTCAATATGCTCCAAGCACTCTATCATGAGGCAGATAGCTCCTTGATTCTTTTTTTTCCTCAACGGAGTAAGATCATTCATTTGGACTCAAATCTTGAAATAGAAAAGGAAGTGAATTTAAGCGGCATCCAAGAATTGACCTATATGTATATGCCTTATGGTCAGGTGTTTTTCTATGATTCAACTAGACAAGAATACTATATAGGAATGTTGAGCGGTAAGCTGGAAGATCATAGGGCATTTTCAAATGAAACAAGATTTGTTGGAGTATTCGATGGGAATTCGGGTAAGCTAAAAACGTCTTTCGGTGAGTTTAGTGAAGAGAGAAAAAAGATAGATGCTTATGTCAATAGCCAAGGTCTTATCAATTTTGATTCCTTTAATGATGAATTCTACATCAGAGAGACGGTTGGTTCTTCTACGGTAAATAAGTATGATGCAGCCGGGAATCTAGAGAATTCCTATGATCTAGGATCATCATTTCTTTCTTATAATATATTCGAAAATAAGGATGGGGAGGAGTGGTTTCAAGCTTCTGTGAGCGATCATAATTATGGGATGAAAGTGGCCAGTACTAACCGAATAGTGTCTTTTGGTATGTTATTTAAAGATGAAAGACGGAATAGGTTAAATCACCAAGGGGTGTTATTTGTGGAGGATCTGGAGAATCAATTAACCTACTCAACACTTGTTGATCCTTTTCAGATGATTCTCTGGGCAAGTGATTCAGAAATATATCTGGTGAGATATCATAAGGAAGTTGAAGAGATGATTTTGGTGAAGGTGAAGTATAAATTTGGGAAATCTATCCAAGACTAATTTGTTAAAGGGGTTTACCTAAACGCATCATATATCACTATTCCCACAGAGCCTGTAATCAGATGAAGCGGGCTTTGGCGGGGACTGTATTCGAATTCTCCATCGCCTTTGTCCGGTAAGAAATTAGTGTCTCCCTTGGTCAGAAAACGCATGCTTCCTCCATCTTGGTAATTGATTCTTAATTCCAGTTTTCCTCCCTCTATTCCCGGAAGTGGAAATTGGATTCCTCCGCCGATCTTATAGGCAAATGCCCAGTCCTGCATGTCTTTACCTGCTTCCACCACATCTTCAAAAATGGATGGGCGAATTTTAAATCTGGAGTAGAGGTAATTTGCGCCTGCTTGGATCTCAATAAATGGTGTTAGTTTGCTGGTCAGGGAAGGTAAGTATCGGAATACTGTCATGCCGGAAGTATAATTATTGTTTCTTCTGATCCTGTAATCAACTGTATACCCAGGGTAAAGATCGTCTCGCACCTCTACTTTGGTACCATAGATTCCATAGCTCAATTCCATTCCCACTTGGATAGGTTGTGCATAGAATTCATACAGTAGTATTCCGGATAGGGATGGGAAAAATGTTTTATCCACTTCTTGCTTTAGATTGGATGCAGGGAATCCGCCATTGAGATGCCCTCCGGCTATGAAAAATTGCGCTTGTAGACTTGTGGCGCTGGCTATAAAAAGAAGAATGAGTAAGGATTTCCGCATGAGCTTAGAGTTAGTTATGTAAATCCGCAATCGCACCAGTAAAGGCCTAAAAGCGACTTCTAATATGGTAAAAGTTGGCATTTAGGCCACTTCGGTCATCGGTCATCGGTCTTCCGTCCTGTAAAGCAAAGAAACTATCGCTACTGGCAGCGTTTAGGATAATCATACAGTTAGTTATGCATACGGGATAAATAGGTGGGTTTGTTTAGCGAATTCCAAAAAAATAAAGAAGAAGCCATCTATGTATTGTCTTCTGTTGGTTTGACTGACTTTAGTAACTTAATGATGTCAAACCTAAAACTAACCCATGAATACCTCAGATTCCCGCAGGGATTTTCTAAAGAAATCCGCCTTGCTTGGTACAGGACTTAGCTTAGCTGCTAGTACTTCGCTTCAGGCTTTTGCCGAAGTTGCCAAGTCCAAAAACAAACTACCTGCCTGGAAAGGCTTTAACCTACTCGACTTTTTCTCAGATCATCCAGATCGAGGTAGGCCGACCAAACCAGAATACGTGAAATGGATTGCTGATTGGGGATTTGATTTTGCCCGCATTCCTATTTCCTATCCAAGCTATTTGGATATAGATCGCTCGCGTCCGATTCGTCCAGATGAAGTGTTGAATTTTGACGAAAGTCGCTTGGAGAAAGTGGATGAGCTAGTAGAGCGATGCATTTCCCAAGGATTGCATGTGAGCTTAAATCTTCATCGTGCTCCTGGATTTTGCATCAATGCAGGTTTTGTAGAACCCTATAATCTCTGGAAGGATCAGGAAGCTCTGGATGCATTCTGTGCGCACTGGGAAATGTGGGCAAATCGGTACAAAGGAATCTCCAAAAAGAAATTGAGCTTCGACTTAGTGAATGAACCTTATCAGCGGCTCGATCCAAATGATCAGCATAGTCCCGGAGGGCCTGTAAATGTAGCGGATTATCATCGGGTGGCCGAAGCAGCTTTAGATACCATCAAATCCGTGAAGAAATCCCGATTGGTGATTGCTGATGGAAATGGTGGAGGAGGGACAGCCATGCCTGAGTTGGCGGATTTGGAGCTGGCGCAAAGTTGTCGCGGATACCATCCTTTTCCAATATCACATTACAAAGCCGGATGGGTATATAAGGATCCGGAAAGCGTTCCGCCAGTGGATTGGCCATTGACACAGGGAGAAAGGATTTTAGATATTGAGGAAATCAGGAGGTATTATGCTCCTTGGAAAGCTTTGGTCGATCAGGGGATCGGAGTGCATTGTGGAGAATGCGGTTGCTATAATGAAACGCCTCATGACGTGTTCCTAAGCTGGTTCGGTGATGTGTTGACGGTATTAAAAGAAAATGGAATTGGCTTCGGGATCTGGGAATTCTCAGGGACTTTCGGAGTATTGAATTCCGGCCGAAAAGATGTCCAGTATGAAGATTGGTACGGAGAGAAACTGGATCGGAAGTTTTTGGAATTGCTTCGGGCTCAGATTTAAATAAAAAAGGGGCAGATGAATTATCAATTTCATCTGCCCCTTTCTTGTGATGGAAGCCTCCTTATTTATAGAGTGGTATTTTAAAACCCACATACACATCAGCACTTCTGGAGGTTTTGGAGATCAGATTGGTGAAAATTGAGCCTGAACCTACCATGAGTGGCCCCGCACGTAAGCCAAATCCCCATGCGATGCTAGAATCATATTTACGGAAAGAGACGGGGCTGTAGACAGAAATCCATCGCATCTCAAATCTAGGAGTAAGCGTGAAAGAGTTGATGATATTGCTTACAGGGACTTGATCAAGTTTTTTGACGGATATGGCTCCTTGCGCACTGACAAAGAACTTGTTGGTAATAGGATAATCAGCAAATACCTGAATAGCTGTAGGCAATCCCATCTTTGTTTTCTCTATCGTCTCCGTACTGGAGTAATTTTCATCAAGAACCTCATCCAAGTCTTTGTTTTCAAACTCACTTGCATCAATTGTCGCATTCATGTCATAGCGAAAGTTGCTAGCGCCGCTGTAGTTGATCGCGCCTATGTCAGTCACCGAGATGCCTACTCGCAATTTGTATGGTACTTGATAATATTCTCTGTCACCTCGGAGTTCATAGACTACGCCTAGATCCGCGCCAAAACTGGAGGTAATATCTGAGAAACTGATATTTTCCGAATCGAATTCTGAGGTATAACCATAATTGAGATTACCCGAAGTGTTCAAGGTATTGGAGGATGAATTGAAATTTGCACCAAGCTGAGGACTGAATCCAAATACCCCACCGGCTCCTCCAAGGTATTTTAGCGTAGCGCCAGCTTTCAGAAAATGATCCTTATTTTCCAAAACAACCCTTCCATAGGTCAGTCCTACTTCTGCCCAAGCATGTACTACGCCCGACGTGTTTTCCATGGATATATTGAAGTTGTCTACACCTTGGCTACCATTGGCAACTTGATACAAATCTCCGCCCAGATTATGAATATTAAAGAAGCCCCGAACCCGGGTAGTGAGAGCAAGACTGTTTTTAGAATTTATATTGAAAAGGGCAGATGGCCCGAGAATATCTATGTTTCCAAAGAAATTATTGTTGTCTAAAGGATTCGTATCCGTATCCGAATCGAAATCAAAGCCATCTGAGAAACCTCCAATATCACTGACATCGATACTTATAAAATCATTTCCTACAAATGCACTTGTGGAGATGAGGTTGATTTCTAATCGCATTCTTGAATCAGCAGCATTTGCAGGGTTGATCAGTACGGATTGTATGCCGCCGTAATTGCCAACAGTGCTACCGATGTAGGATTGGGCTGCTAAATTCCCAGATAGGATTAGTGAGAAAAAAGTAAGAGTGAATAGTGAAAAGTGTGATTTCATAATAGATGGGATTTAGAAGGTATTATCTGACAAGCAAAAAATAAAGCAGAACAAAATAATTGAAAATGCGCTCGAAATGCAATTCTAATAGACTGAAAGTTGAGTCAATTTAGTTTTGAAACGCTCCACAGGCAGAAACTGCTTTTCCAAGTTTGGAGCAAAAGGAACTGGCGTATCTAAGCTCCCTTCTCGCATCACGGGCGCATCTAAGTATTCAAAACAATGTTCTGAAATCCAAGCACAAATTTCTGCGCCGACTCCGCCAGTCAGACAGTCTTCCTGAAGAAAGATAACTTTCCCGGTCTTTTTCACTGTGGCTTTTACAGACTCTTTGTCCCAAGGTAGAAGTGTTCGCAAATCCAAAATATCAGCAGAAATACCAAGTTCTTCCGCGGCTTTCAGCGCCCAATGAACACCCATCCCATAGGTGATTATGGAAACCTGGCTTCCTTCTTTTACCAAATTTGCCTTTCCAATTTCCACCGTGTAAAACTCGTCTGGGATCTCAGCACTGATGGATCTATACATTCCCTTATGTTCAAAATAGAGATAAGGGTTTGGGTCTTCCAAAGCAGCATTTAGCAAGCCTTTGGCATCGTATGGATTGGAAGGATAAACGATTTTAAGCCCGGGAGTATGGAAGAACCAAGCTTCGTTGGATTGGGAATGGAAAGGTCCGGCAGACATCCCGGCTCCAGTTGGCATGCGGATCACTACATCTGCTTGCTGTCCCCAGCGGTAATGGATCTTAGCTAGATTATTTACTATTTGATTGAATCCTACCGATACAAAGTCTGCGAATTGCATTTCTACCATGGCTTTGTAGCCCTTGATGGAAAGTCCCAGTCCAGTTCCTATAATTGCGCTTTCGCAAAGCGGTGTGTTGCGAACACGATCCGCTCCGAATTGAGCTTTGAAACCATCAGTAATTTTGAAAACTCCCCCGTATTCACCTATGTCTTGTCCCATGAGGATGAGGTTCGAATACTTTTCAATGGATTGTCGCAATGCATCTGAAATCGCATCGACGAGCCGCTTTTCAGACTTGGGGCTATTTGCTGATGGGAAAATGACTTCCTGAGAAAATGGCGCATAGACATCCGCTAGCTCAGTTTCTAAGTCTGGGGAAATGGCCTCCTCAGCGAAGGCAACTTCCAAGGCATCGTTTATCGCTTTTTTGACTTTTTTGTTAATGCGTTCCTTTGTCTTCTCATCCAAGACGCCATTTTCTTCCAAATAGCGCTCGTAGTTTTCCACGGGATCCAGTTTGCTCCAATCTTCCATGAGCTGTTTTGGGACATATTTTGTCCCAGAAGCTTCCTCATGTCCTCTCATCCGAAAAGTGATTGCTTCTACGAGCACTGGACGTGGATTTTGACGGATATCTTCCGCTAGACTTTTGATTGCTGTATAGACTTCAAGTACATTATTTCCCTGAATTCGAATGGCTTCCATTCCATATCCAAGGCCTTTATCAGTGAAGTTTTTGAATGCAAATTGCTCTTCGCTAGGCGTGGAAAGCCCGTAGCCATTATGCTCTATGACAAAGATCACCGGCAATTTCCAGACGGCAGCCACATTTAATCCCTCATGAAAATCACCTTCCGAACTTGCACCATCTCCCGAAAAAACAACCGTCACTTTCTTTTCATCTGAAAGCTTATCTGCCAAAGCGATTCCATCTGCAATGGCTAACTGAGGTCCAAGATGTGAGATCATCCCTACGATATGATGCTCGATTGAGCCAAAGTGAAAGGAGCGGTCACGGCCTTTGGTGAAACCTGAAAGCTTTCCCTGAAATTGTGCAAACAGTCGTTCCAGTGGCATATTTCTCCCAGTGAAAATCCCGAGATTTCTATGCATAGGAAGGATGAACTCATCAGCTAGAAGGGCATTGACAACTCCGATGGAAATTGCTTCCTGACCCCAGCCACTAAACCATTTGGATATTTTGCCTTGGCGTAAGAGAATGAGCATCTTTTCCTCAATCCTGCGAGGTATGATGAGCGATTCGTATAGTTCGATCAGTTTTTTGTCCGATAAATCTTTACGATCGAAAGCTAAAATTGGGGTAGTGGTTTCCATAGATTGGTGATTTCCATTCTAAGTTACAGGAAGGAAGCAAAAAGCCAAAGGATGAATCCGCGCCCTGCAAAAGGGCCCCGACGTTAATCGGGGCGAAAAATAAATGCAAGGAGTTAAAAAGTTTGCTGTACGTCTCAAAAGTAGTAAAACGCGGTTGCCCCAACTCATGAAGCGAGTTAAGCTTAGTTTAACATTACGTTGCAGGAAATGATCTTTAGATAATATTGGACTTTCGGATAAAAAAAAATGGGTGTTAATAGGCTGATGTCCAAAAGAAACTGGAAATTAGAAATATTACCAAAACCCGAAAACCTGAATTTATGAACCTTAAGTCCACCGCATTAATAGCCTTTTTATTTCTTTTCTCTGCTTTTGCTTCCTTTTCCCAAACTGCACGAAAGACTGAGGTCAGTATCTCTGAAGGGAAATTCTACATCAATAATGAATTGACCTATTCGGACAGAAATTGGAAAGGAAATCCAATTGAAGGTTTGTTGATGAATTCCAGAATGGTGCAAGGAGTGTTTGACGACTTGAATGCCGAGACTGTCAAAAACTGGCAATATACTGACACCAAAAAGTGGGATGCAGATCGGAATACGGATGAGTTTGTGGCGAATATGTCTATTTGGAAGTCGTATGGGCTTTTATCATTTACGCTGAATCTACAAGGAGGAAGCCCTTATGGCTATTCACAGAGTCAGCCTTGGATCAATTCCGCATATACAGAAAGTGGAGAACTGATACCAGCCTATTTCAAACGACTGGAGCGGATTTTGGATAAAGCAGATGAATTGGGAATGGCTCCCATGCTAGGGTTATTTTACTTTGGACAAGATGAAAATCTCGCTGATGAACAAGCTGTCATAAATGCTGTGAGCAATGTGATTGATTGGTTGCACAGCAAGGACTATAGGAATGTGCTAATCGAAGTGAATAATGAATGTAATATTCGCTACGATCATCCAATTCTCCAGCCTGAGCGAGTTCATGAATTGATAGAGCTGGTGAAAAGCAAGGAGAAAAATGGCTATAGATTTCTAGTGAGCACCAGCTATGGTGGAGGTGAGGTGCCGAAGGAAAATGTAGTGAGAGCTTCTGATTATATTTTGCTTCATGGAAATGGCGTAAAAGATCCGAATAAGATTATCGAGCAGGTGGAAGCGACGCGCAAAGTGAATGGATATACGAATAAACCAATCGTTTACAATGAGGACGATCACTTCAATTTTGATCAGGATTTAAACAATTTTACCGCTTCAGTTTCTGCCTATGCATCTTGGGGATACTTTGATTACCGCATGAAAGACGAGGGATTTGAAGAAGGTTATCAAAGCGTGCCGGTTGATTGGGGGATCAATTCTGAGCGGAAGAAAGGTTTTTTTGAGTTGCTGAAGGAGATTACAGGGTATTGAGAGAATTTGAAATTTGCGTAAAGAATGCAAGAGGTTCTTTTTACCGCAGAGCCGCTAAGTTCGCAGAGAAGAATCGCAAAGAGTAGGAATTGTTTGTTGTACAAATCGTTTATAACTCTTTTTAAGCCTTCTACTATTGAAATACTAACCTTTGCGTTTTCCTTCGTGTTCTCAGCGACTTTGTGGTAAAAGATAAAAATCAACGCTTTTAGTATTCAAGAGCAATCGCTTCTTGTCTCCCGATGTCGGTAGCTAATAATTTTTCAATCTTTTAATTTTCCAATTTTCCAATTCAAAATTTCGCTTCGCACTTTTTTGTCTACCTTTGCAGCCTCAAAATGTAGGAAAACTGTGAAAGCGAGAACGTTAAAAAAAGACAAAGTCAATATTGTAACCATGGGTTGCTCCAAGAATCTTGTTGATTCGGAAGTGTTACTTACCCAGCTTCGAGGTAACGGCATCAACGCCAGCCATGAGTCTGGTACGGATGACAATAACATCATCATTATCAATACTTGTGGGTTTATCGACAATGCAAAGCAGGAGTCAATTGATACTATTTTGCAGTACGTGGAGGCCAAAGAGCAAGGTTTGGTGGATAAAGTCTATGTGACGGGATGTCTTTCGCAGCGCTACAAAGATGATCTGGAGAAGGAAATTCCTCAGGTCGATGCATTTTTTGGTACCAGGGATTTGCCAGCTATTTTGAAGAAATTCAAAGCAGATTATAAGCATGAGTTGGTTGGAGAGCGTCTGTTGACTCACTCTTCTCACTATGCTTATATGAAGATTTCCGAAGGTTGTGATAGACCTTGCTCTTTTTGCGCTATTCCTATTATGCGTGGAGGTCACATTTCCAGACCGATTGAAGAATTGGTGAAAGAGGCTCAGCATAAAGCAGCTGGCGGAACGAAAGAGTTGCTTCTGATCGCTCAGGATTCTACTTATTACGGATTGGATATCTACAAAAAGAGAAATCTTGCTGAGTTGATGCGAAGACTTTCTGATGTAGAGGGGATCGACTGGATTCGCTTGCATTATGCCTATCCAACTGGTTTCCCGATGGATGTGATTGAGGTGATGAAAGAGCGTGACAATATCTGTAATTACCTAGATATTCCTTTGCAGCACGGTTCTTCAGATGTATTGAAGGCGATGCGTCGCGGTACTACGCGTGAGAAGCAGGAGAGTTTAATCCATAATATCCGCGATATTTTACCAGATATCGCTATCCGTACGACGCTGATCGCTGGTCATCCAGGTGAAGGCGAGAAAGAATATCAGGAAATGGTTGACTTCGTGGAGCGAATGAAATTTGAGCGTCTTGGAGTGTTTACTTATTCTCACGAAGAAAGTACGCATGCTTATACGATGGAAGACAACATTCCGCAGGAAGTAAAACAAGAGCGTGCAAATAATCTGATGGAGATTCAAGAGCAGATTTCTTATGATCTGAATCAGGAAAAAATCGGCAAGTCTTTCAAAGTATTGATCGACAAAAAAGAAGGTGGTCACTTCGTAGGTCGTACAGAATACGATTCTGTTGAAGTGGATAATGAAGTGTTGATTGATGCTTCAAAATTCTATTGCCGAGTAGGAGACTTTGTAAATGTGAAAGTAACTGATGCGACAGAGTTTGATCTGTATGCGACGGTGGAGGAGTAGGTGACGTTATGCTGCTTCTCCAGAAGCAGCATTTTTATTATTTTTAAAGTTCAGTGTGCAACTGACTTCATATTATTTGTGAACTAATTTTTAAACTTTAATAATGAGGCCATTTCAAGTTTCTGATTAGCATGCAGTTTATTTTTTGACATTAACGATTGTCGACTGGATAGATGTTTTTACAAGGAAAGAATACAAGCTAGAAGTTGTTGATAGCCTAAATTTCTGCGTTGAGAGAAAGGGATTAGAGATTTTTGCTTGGTGCTTAATGAGCAATCACCTCCATTTGTTATGTAGATCAAAAGAGGCTTTTAGATTAAGTGATACTATTCAAGATTTTAAAAAATTCACTGCAAGAAAGATTTTAGCCAGTATGGAAAGAGAATCAATTGAATCCAGAGCAGCATGGATTTTGAAAACTTTTAAGGAAAAGGGAGCAAATCAAAATAGAATAACTAATTATAAGTTTAGGGTTGATGGATTGCATACAGTAGCAATAGAATCAAATCATTTTTTGGAACAGAAACTGCATTACATTCATCAAAATCCGGTTGAAGCTATGATTGTAGATGAACCAGAGGAATATTTGTTCAGCTCCGCGAGAGATTATGCAGGTAGAAAAGGTTTGGTAAAAGTAGAATTGTACTAGTTCTTAGAGTACTGCTTCTGGAGAAGCAGCACAACGGAGGTATCAAAATTTCAGAGTGTAAGTCCAGCTTCTCAAGAAGCAGCATTTTTTTATGTACTCCGGATTTCGAAGAACCCAAAAAGTCTAATTCGCTAAAATCACCTGTTCGTCTGGATATTTGCTGTGTTCATAGAGATTTTTTTCTCGACATTAGTTAATTAGTCAATTTGAGCCTGTTAACAACTCAAATACTCTAATTATGCAAAAAGCAAAATCAATCCTCGCGTTTGGACTTCTGGTCGTCTTATTGAATTCCTGTGTGTATTCACTTTTCCCTATTTACACTGATGACACGCTGGTGTATTTTCCCGAATTAATTGGTCGATGGGAGATGGATGATGAAGATTATATTGAATTTAGCAATGCTTCATCCGGACCTAGTTTTTTTGGAAGTTCATCCGAATCCACCGACTTATCTAAAAATAAAGCATACTCTATTGAGATTATGGATGGTGAAGAATTAATGGCGTTTGTCGGACATATTGCTAAAATTGGCAATGACTTATTTCTTGATCTGTATCCTGACGATCCTTATTCTAATGGATCAACACTTTCAAACGTGATTCCAGTCCATACTTTTGTTAAGTTGAAATTCAGCGGTAAGCAATTATACTTGACTTCCTTTGATCTGGAAAAACTGAATAAGCTTTTTGAAAGTAATCTCATCCGCCTGAGACATGAAAATGTGGATGGAACAATTCTGATTACAGCTCAGCCTAAGGAAATTCAGAAATTTATCGATCGATATTCTGATGACGAATCGGTGTTTGAGGAAACGGAGAAGTACAAAAGAGCTAGCTAATCAATCCTATGGTCAAGCTTATCAATTCGAAATGGTTTCAGCATCCGGTTTTTTGGATGCTTTCCATTTATGCAATCGGAAGTTATTTTTCTATTTCCAATGTCTTCAAGTTCATAGATGTATTTTATGGTTTGCTGTTTCATGTGCCATTGTTCTTTCTGGTTTATGTCAATTTGAGAGTGCTGATTCCTAGATTTCTTGATCAGGGCAAATATCTCATATACTTCCTAAGCATTCCGTTGCTTTTACTCGCTACCTATGCATTTCATGAACTGACGTTTGAGGTGATGTTTCCGTTGATGGATTCGGATTTTTACATGGTTTCATTTACTGAGTGGCAGGTCTTGGTGAGTATTTTTACGATTTATTTGATCTTGACTACGCTTATTAAGTTGTCCAAATCCTGGTACACGCTGCAGCAGGTAGAGAAAGAGAAATTATCCCTAGAACTCAATTCGCTGAAAACTCAGATTAACCCTCACTTTCTATTTAATAGCCTGAACAGCATTTATTCACAGGCTTTGGCCAAAAGCGACCAGACTTCAGAAACGGTGTTGGAGCTTTCTAATTTGCTTCGCTACATGTTGTATGAGGTGGAAGAGGATAAGGTGCCTTTGGTGAAGGAAGTGGAAATGCTGGAAAATTACATCGAGTTGCAAAAGCTTAGATTGGAAGAGGGGTCCAAAGTCGGGTTTACTTTGGAAGGTGAATTAGAAGGGGTGGTGATTGCACCCCTGTTGTTATTTCCCTTGGTGGAAAATGCTTTCAAACATGGGAAGAAAGACGATTCTAAACAGGAATTTATTGATATCCGACTGAAAGTGGATACAGCTATCTCTTTTTCAATCAAGAATAAACTGGGCCAGATCGATGACATGGAAAAAGGGAAATATGGAGGCATTGGTCTAGAAAACGTGAAAAGAAGACTGGAACTTATTTATCCTAATTCTTATGAATTAGAGATTTTAAAAACCGAAACAGAATTTCAAGTTAACTTGACGCTCGTATGATCCGATGTGCAATCATAGATGATGAACCGCTTAGTCGGGATGTTTTGAGACAATTTATCTCTGATCATCCAGATCTCATTTTGGCTGGAGAGTATAAAGATGCATTGGAATCAATTAATGGTTTAGAAACCAATCCGGTTGACTTATTGCTTTTGGATATCAATCTTCCAAAGCTTTCTGGTATCAATTTTTATAAAACTCTGGTAAACAAGCCACTTGTGATTTTCACGACAGCTTATCCGGAATTTGCCTTGGAGGGGTTTGAGCTTAATGCTGTCGATTATTTGATGAAGCCCATTCCTTTTGACCGCTTTTTGCAAGCCATTCAGAAAGTAAAAGAACGGCTGAAGACTCAGCAGGATTCGCCTGAGTACATTATGCTAAAGGTGGATAAGAAGTTATATCGGACTGCGTTTGAGGATATTTTATTTTTCGAGGCTTTTGGAGATTATGCTAAAGTGTATTTGGAAAGTCAGGTGTTGATCATTACTTCGACGATGAAAAAAATGGAGGCAGAATTACCAAAGGAGCTTTTCGTCAGGACCCATAAATCTTATATTATTAATACTTCCAAAGTGGAATTTATCGAAGGGAATCAGATCAAAATCCGAGGTAAAATGATTCCTATTGGAATGAGATATCGTGAGAATCTACTGAAACAATTAAATTGAAAAAGCATGATTTATAGTAGATAAATTTTCTAATAAGTTCGTAATAAGCTAATTATCAATTTATTTTTTGAGTATAGGCAAGAGTTTTTTAACTTGATAATGTTTTAATCTTATCCATATGTTAGCCATCGTTTTTTCTATATTATTTAGCCTTTTTTTACAATTTGAAACAGAGCAGCACTATTATTATTTTGGGAGTTCTAATCTAATTGGAGTGGGGAATCTCGACCAGGGAAAGAAATGGGGAGAGTGGAAAGTTTATTCCAAAATCAATCCTGAGACTACTGACAATTCCATTTTTGACGAAGCAGATCCAAAGGTTTTCGACAAACAATTCAATCAAGAGTTTCCTATGTTTATTATTAATTTTTCTGATGATTTACCAAATGGTATTTTTCAGGAAAATTATCCTGGTGGATCGATTAAAAGCTTGGCATTTTTTGAGGATGGAGAGTTGATGAATGGTTATAAGGAGTTTTATGAAAATGGAGAAAAAAAATCCACTGGGCAATTAGATAAGGGAAAAAGGGTTGGAGATTGGCAGGAGTATTTTGAATCAGGTCAGATAAAGTCTTCAATTGCCTATGTCGAGGGAATAGTTGAAGGGAATGCACTTTACTATTATCCTGATGGCCTCTTGGAATTCAAAATGTCGTATGCACAAGGCGAACCCAATGGGTTATATGAGGCTTATTTTCCAGATGGAGAGATTAAAGAAAAAGGAATATTCAAAAATGGAAACCCTGAGGGGGAATGGTTAAGTAAAAATTCAGATAGGAAAATTGAAATTCAAGGTAGCTTTCAGGAAGGGGTTCGATCTGGTGAATGGCTTGAGCAGGTGGATATAATCCCGGAATATTTTAGAAAAGGAAACTACACTAAAGGCATGAAGGAAGGAGAGTGGTTTGTGCTTGATAGTAATGGAGAAATTTTGCAATCTGAAAAATATCAAAATGGAAACTTGGTTTCTGTAATTGAGATTCGTCATGCAGAGAAACTTAAAAGGCCGGAAATTGTAAACAATGGAAAAGGCCAACGGATTTATATTAATAAGGACGGATTTATCCAGGCAAAAGGAAAGATCACTAAGGGGCAAAGAGTTAGAAAATGGTTTTTTTATTATCCAAATTCGAATAACCTAGTTTCTACAGGAAGATTCGAAGATTCAGAAAAAAGAGGAGTTTGGGATTTTTATAGTTTCGAAGGAGAACTAATTGATCAGATTGAGTATAGACCCGAATATATTCCTAGTGATGAAAGTACTACTATACCATCCCAGTCAAACTTTAATCCATATAAAACAAATCCTAACGATAGTGCATTAGGTTCTGCCCAGAAAGAATTTCACCCTTTAAACTTTAAAAATCGGGTCCATTGATCCCTTTGGAATGATTAATTATTAACTATTTTTTTAATAGTTTAGATTTCACTTTAGGATAGTACTTCAGTTTTATTGAAATTCACATATTGGCATTTGCTTGATTTTTGCCCTTTGAACTACTTCCCGTATTTTAGCATTCTAAAATCACCCGAATGAAATCGAGCACCACTAGGAAGTCAGACGCAGGGATGAGTATGTCACTTGCGAGATTCCATGAGGCAATTGAAGAACAAATAATAATCTCATGAATTTGATCGAAGTCACCACAGCTGCCCATCAGAAAGAGTTTATCGAGATGGCCGTCAGGTTGTATAAAAATGAAAAGAATTGGATTCGGCCTCTTGATGCAGATATCGAGGGGCTTTTTCACAAGGAAACCAATAAGCTTTTTAGAAATGGAGCAAAGTCTAAGCGCTGGCTTTTGCAAAATGACAAAGCAGAAACCATCGGACGTGTAGCTGCCTTCATCAATCCAAAGATGAAGGAAAAGCAACCTACGGGTGGATTGGGCTTTTTCGAGTGTATCAACGATCAGGAAGCAGCATATTTACTTTTTGACACGGCGAAAGCTTGGCTGGAAAGCGAAGGAATGGAAGCCATGGACGGCCCGATCAACTTTGGCGAGCGCGACAAATGGTGGGGATTGCTCGTAGATGGATTCACTGAGCCGAACTATAATATGCCTTGGAACTTTGGCTATTATCAGAAATTTTTCGAGGATTACGGGTTTCAGATTTACTTCAAGCAATTTACCTACGCCAGGCCTGTACAGAACTTGGGCTTTGATGATAAAATGAAAGCCCGAGCAAAAGTAGTCATGGACAATCCTGATTATGAATTCCATTACTTGAAAGGAAAGGAGCTAAAAGAAAAAGCACCAGAGTACTTCATGACTGTGTATAATAAAGCTTGGGCCAGGCACATGGGCAAATCACTTGCACTAAAAGAAGCACAGATGATGTTTGCCAAGATGAAACCAATCATTGACGAAAAGCTGATCTACTTTGGTTTTTATAAAGGAGAGCCGGTTTCATTCTTTATCCAGATCCCGGAAATTAATCAGATCTTCAAGCATGTGAATGGCAAGATGGATCTGATTGGTAAACTCAAATTTCTATGGTACAAAACCTTTTCACCGCCTAACAAAATGCTCGGTTTGGTGTTTGGAGTAGTGCCGGAGCATCAGGGAAAAGGTGTGGAAAGTGCGATGATCATCACTTACGACAAGATGAGTGGCAAGCCAGATTTCCAATACAAAACTATTGAGATGAACTGGATAGGGGATTTCAATCCAAAGATGATGCGTGTTTGCGAACAGCTTTTGGCAGATATTTACAAGACGCACCATACCTATAGATTCTTATTTGACAGAGAGAAGCCTTTTGAAAGACACCGTATCTTCGATTGACGATATACGAAGTACGAGATTCAAAGTAGTATTTGACCCTATTTTCCAATTCTATCATTTCGAATGGTGAGCAAGATACAATTTGACTGGTGTCAGTCCGAGCACCTGCAAGACGAAAGTCTGAAGGCAAGAGGACGATTTCTTAATGACTTCGACTTCGCTCAGTCTGACATGTTCCACCTTTCAACTTTACCGCCTTTGAAACCCAATCTTCCAATCCGCCACGGCGGACTAGTTTTTAAAATATTTCAATTTTCCAATACAGAATAAAAAATGAAAAAATACGACGTAACCGGCATTGGAAATGCCTTAGTAGATATAGAGTTCAAAGTAAAAGATCAGTTTTTTGCTGACAATGGCGTAGAGAAAGGATTGATGACTTTGGTAGATGAGGATCGCCAAAATGCATTGATGCAAGTCATCAATACCGAGCAAGCAAAGAAGCAGTGTGGTGGATCAGCTGGAAATACAGTGATTGCACTTTCGCAGTTTGGAGGGAAATCCTACTATTCCTGTAAGGTTGCCAATGACGAACTAGGTCATTTCTACATGAATGACATGAATGACGCTGGAGTTTCACACAATCTGAATGAAAGCAATTTAGCGGAAGGAATAACCGGTAAATGTCTGGTAATGGTGACCGAAGACGCCGAGCGTACCATGAATACATTTTTGGGAATCACTGAGACCTATTCCACTGCAGATGTAGATGAAGTAGCGATCAAAGATTCGCAGTATTTATATATAGAAGGTTATTTGATTACTTCTGAGAACGGGAAGCAAGCGATGATTCATGCAAAGAAAACCGCTGAAGAAAATGGTGTAAAAGTAGCCTTGACTTTTTCTGATCCAGCGATGGTGAAGTATTTCAAGGATCCGATGGCAGAAGTGATCGGAGCAAGTGTGGATTTGCTTTTTGCAAATGAGGAAGAAGCGATGACTTTCACTGGCAAAGACAATTTGCTGGAGGCTCGTGAAGAGTTGAAAAAAGTAGCCAAGCACTTTGTGATTACCCAAGGTAAAAACGGCGCAATGATCTTTGATGGAGATACCTTTATTGATATTGAACCTTATGCTACTACGGCGATTGACAGCAATGGAGCAGGCGATATGTTTGCAGGAGCATTTATGTATGGTATTACTAATGGCCATAGTTATGCTTCGAGTGGGAAACTTGCATCGATGGCTAGTTCGAAGATCGTAAGTCAATATGGTCCAAGATTACAATGGCATGAAGCGAAGGATATTTTGGCAAAGCTAAATCCATAAAATAAGGCCCTGAAATTGATTTTTCAGGGCCTTATTTTTTATTAAAATTTTATCCTAAATTTTTAGATTACAATTAATAGTATTTTTTTAGGGTAAAATTGTGTCGAATGGTTATATCAGCGTTGAATTAGGCTTTTGAAAAGACTGCACTGATAGATCTTCTTCCAGATTAAAGAATGAGAATAAAATCCAATATACTATGATGAGAAAACTTACTGCTTTGGGGTTAGTGGCAGGGATGCTAAGCGTCCCGGCTTTTTCACAAACCAAAATTGAGTTCAAGGAATTTGACTTGGACAATGGTCTGCATGTAATCATGCACCAAGACAATACCACGCCAATCGTGGTGACTTCAGTTCTTTACCATGTAGGCTCTAAGAATGAGCAGCCAGACAGAACTGGTTTTGCACACTTTTTTGAGCACCTGATGTTTGAAGGAACTGAGAATATCGACCGGGGAGAATACATGAATATTATTCAGGCACACGGTGGTACGCTGAATGCCTACACGTCAAATGATATTACTTATTATTATGAGTCATTGCCTTCCAATGAATTGGAGCTCGCACTTTATATGGAAAGTGAGCGTATGCTTCATTCTAAAGTGGATATGACGGGAGTGGAGACTCAGCGCGAAGTGGTAAAAGAAGAAAAGCGTCAGAGCTATGATAACAGACCTTACGGAAGTATTCTAATCGAAACTCTGAAAAGATCTTATACTGAGCATCCTTACCGTTGGGCGCCAATTGGTTCTTTGGATGATTTGAACGCAGCTTCCATTGAAGAATTCCAGCAGTTCTACAAGGATTTCTATGTGCCAAACAATGCAACTTTGACCATTGCCGGAGATATAGATTACAAGACGACGGAAGAGTGGGTGAAAAAATACTTCTCTGAAATCCCTAAGGGTACGAAAGCGATCTATAGACCTGATATAAAGGAGCCAAAGAAAACTGCTGAGATCAGAGATATCATCTATGACAATATTCAGATTCCTGCGGTGATTCAGGCGTACAATCTTCCTCCTAAAACGGATGAGGATTCTTATGCCATGTCTATGCTTTCTACTTACCTGACAGGCGGGAATTCTTCCTTGATGACCAAAGAGTTGGTAGATAAGCAACAAAAGGCTCTAGCATTGGCTGCGATTCCATTGGATTTGGAAGACGGTGGCATTTTTATCATGTATGGAATTACCAACATGGGCGTAGAACCAAAGGATCTGGAAACAGAAATAGATAAGTTGATCAAGCAGGTGCAGGATCAGGGAATCTCAGACAAGGATTTTGAGAAGCTTCAGAATATCATGGAGAATAATATCGTGAGTGGAAACTCTTCAATGGCAGGAGTAGCTGAAAACCTTGCGGAGGCTCACGTGATTTACGGTGATACACAGTACGTGAATAAGGTGATGGAAGCATACGGTAAAGTGACAAAGGCTGATCTTCAGAGAGTAGCCAAAGAGTATTTGACACTAGACGGTCGCGTAGTTTTGTATTATTTGCCAAAGGCAGCTGAACCAGCTCAGTAATTGATTCACCTTATTAATCGAAATGACATGTTAAAAATAACAATATCCTTTGTATTGAGCCTTTTGGTGTCTGTCGCGAGCTTTGCTCAGGTGGACAGAAGTCAATTCCCAAAAGCTGGGCCAGCGCCCGTAATTAAAATAGGCGAGGCAGAGACTTTTACCCTGGACAATGGGCTGAAAGTTTTTGTAGTAGAAAATGATAAGCTCCCTCGAGTTTCATTCACGCTAGTACTTGAAAGAGATCCTTTATTTGAAGGCGATAAAGCCGGTTTGACGGGTTATGTAGGTCAGATGATGATGGCAGGTACTACCAGCCGGACCAAGGATCAGATAGACGAAGAAGTTGATTTTATTGGAGCTAACCTCGGTGTTTCCGCTACTTCCGTTTCTGCATCCTCACTTAAAAAGCATCAGGGCAAAATTCTTGACTTGATGGCTGATGTGTTGTATAATCCTGTTTTTCCTGAAGAAGAATTGGAGAAATTGAAGAAGCAATCGCTGACGGCTTTGGCTACTAGTAAGGATGAGCCAAATGCTATATCGGGTAGACTTTCCAATGCGATGGTGTACGGAAAAGATCATCCTTATGGCGAAGTAACTACTGAAGCTTCACTGAGTAACGTGAGTGTGGAGGATTTGAAAACTTATTATAAAACATTCTTCAAACCGAATATTGCTTACTTAGCTATTGTGGGTGATATGAGTAAGGCGGAAGCGGAGAAAGTAGTGAAGGAGCATTTTTCAAAATGGAAAAGTGGAGATGTGCCGAAATTCACCTATGATGCTCCGGCTCCAGCGACCAAAAATGTTGTAGGCTTGGTGGATCGCAGTTCATCTGTGCAAACTGTGATTGATATTGCTCAGCCGATTGATTTGACGCTTGGTGATGAGGAATATATTTCAAGTAGAGTTTTGAATCAAATCTTTGGTGGAGGATCTTCATCAAGACTTTTCATGAATCTTCGCGAGGACAAAGGCTACACTTATGGAGCTTATTCTTCATTCGCTGCTGACAAACTTATTGGACAATTCTCTGCTAGCGCTTCAGTTCGTACAGAGGTGACGGATTCTGCAGTCTATGAATTCATCTATGAAATCAACCGATTGGTAAAAGATGGAGTAACTCAGGAAGAATTGGATAAGGCGAAGGCTAACCTAGCTGGCTCATTTGGAAGATCTCTAGAAAGCCCGGCAGCGATAGCGAATTTTGCCTTGAATATCGAGCGGTATGATCTTCCTAAAGATTACTACGAAACATATTTGCAAAAAATGAATGCTTTGACCGTCGCTGATATCAACAAAACTGCTGGCGATCTGATAGATCCAAGTAAGCTTTATATCACTGCAGTAGGTAATGGTACAGAGATTAAGGATAAACTGGCACAGTTTGGAGAAGTGACGATGTATGATAATATGGGCTTTCCCGCCAAAGAAATGGTAGCTGTGGATGCTGATATGACTTCTGAAAAAGTGATTGAAAATTATATTGCTGCAATAGGGGGGATGGATAAAGCAAAATCCATCAAAGCTGCGAAACTAGAAATGGTAGCAGAAGTGATGGGTACACAGTTAACCATTCAATTAATCCATGATGATGCAAATATGAGATTTGCACAGAAGACGCTTGTGGGAGGAAATGTAATGCAAACTTCCGTAGTGAAGGATGGTAAAGGGACTGCAAGTGTGCAAGGTCAATCTATGGCAATGACAGACGAGCAAGTGGATGCAGCAAAGCTGGGCACCTACTTCTTACCTGAATTGCATTTCGCAGCTATGGGATATACTTTGACGTTGGACGGAATTAAGGATGTAGAGGGAACTCCTGCATACAAAGTAATCGTCACCACTCCATTAGGATCTACTGTGACTAATTACTATTCAGTTGAATCTGGATTGAAAATCAAAAATGAGAACCCTGTTTCAGGAGATACGTTCTACAGTGATTATGAGGAGAAAAACGGCGTTTTGATACCAATGACTCAGACCATCAAGTCGGCGATGATTCCTGTTCCACTTGAGGCAAAAATCACAAGTCTTGAAATCAATCCGGAATTGACTGAGGCAGATTTTAACTAAATAATAATGAAGAAAAGCATATTAGTATTAGCTCTTGGCCTGCTTGCAGCGCCATTGACTACACAAGCTAGTGTAGTAGAAAAGGAAGTTTCATCTAAACGTGTTGTTGAAAATTCTGTCAAGGAAGTAATCGATAATTACGTCAAAGCGACTGGTGGAGAGACTAAGATGAAATCAGTACGTAACATGGAAATGAACATGCAAGCTGAGATTCAGGGAATGCAACTGATTATGTCTGGAGTGACGGATCAGGAAAACCAACGGATGGTGAATGTGACCGAGATGAACGGTAATGTGGTTTCCAAGACTGTTGTAAAAGATGGAGCTGGTTCGGTGTCCGCGATGGGTCAAGAACAAGTCTTAACAGATGCGCAAGTGGCTGATGTGCTGAAAAATCAAGTATATCTGTTCCGTGAATTGTATTTGGAAGAATTAGGTATCACTGTGATATATGATGGAACTGAGGAGGTAGAGGGCGAGCAAGCTTATAAGCTGTCTTTTGAAGCTGGAGGAGATGCTAATACCACAGAATACTACAGTGTGGCTAGCGGCCTGAAGCTGCAAACGGAATCAAAAGTAGCAGGAACTATCGTATATAAGGATTATAAGGAAGTCGACGGGCTAATGATGCCAATGACTATGATCATTAAAAATAGTATGATACCGATGCCATTGGAAGCCAAGATTACTTCTATTAAGTTCAATCAGGATTTGGATGACTCTGTGTTTAATTAGAGCGTAAATGAAATATTAGTTTTAAAAGGGCTGTCTGTGAAGACAGCCCTTTTGTTTTAGCCATTTATCCAAGCTTCTCTTTTGGGATTACTTTTATTGTCAACGATGAGATGGTCTCTAAATAATTGCTCATGAGAAATCAATAATTCTATTTCTAGATTTCTACCAAATCTATCTATAGACAAGTTAATACCAGTGGATATCAGTTCTTGTGATTTAATCAAGTCACCCACCATAAGTTTCTTGGAAGCCTCACTGTTTGGGTGGAGTTTAGTAATTTTACCTTCATCCAGTTTAATTATACCGTAAGAAGAAGATAAGTTGTCTTCTCTACTTCTGGTTTCAAGTTCGAAGCCTAAAGAAGCGAGATGCTTCCCTACCACAGGGAAAATATCTTCTTTACCTGTGATAAAATCATCATAGAATTGATTGAAATAAATAGGGTGTTCCGTTTGTGAGAGCACGACTTCCCAAACCTCATCTAGGCTGTAGCCGATTTTAGGTTTCCCGAAACGCTTCCACAGTATCTTCATCACTTCATGGAGAGTAGAGTTTTCATCCAAGAGCATCGCATCCAGGCAAAAGGCGATCAAAGCACCATGGGTGTAGATGCTAACCTTTTTATCAGGAATTCCAGCAACATACCCGTCTATCCATAGATCAAAGCTAGATTCTAGAATGGATTGATTCTGCCAACCAAAGTTCACGGATTCTCTGTTCAGCACTTTTTCAAACGTTTCACAGTATTCTCTCAACGAGAAATAGCCAGATTGTAGAAGGAAAATGTCTCCCATGTAAGTTGTAACTCCTTCTACTATCCATCCAGCTTCGTGATATGCTTCTTTTGAGAAGTCGTAAGGCATAATTTCTTTTGGTCTGATCTGACAGACATTCCAAGCATGATAGAGTTCATGACAACTCACACCCATGAGTTCATTCATATGCATTCTATCTACCAAGCTTTCTGCAGGCCCAAAGGTGATTACCGTGCCTCGCTGATGCTCCACTCCATGGTAGTGAGGATAGGGCAGGAGTTGATAGATGAAATGATATTCATCAACTGGGAATTCCCCGAAAGCCTCGATTTGCTTTTCTGAGAACCGTTGGACGTTTGCTTTAAACTCAGCTAAATCAAAATGGACTTCCCCATGAAACCACAGATGGAATATTACATCATCGATTTCAAAGGACTCATGAGTCAAACTTTGCGAAGCCAGAAAGCTTCCGTCTGCCAGTTGCTGGAAGTTGGAGGCAAATAATTCGTTATTTTCTGCTAGCAAAGTAGTGCAGGATTGGAAGTGTTTGGGATAGGCGACTTCGACCTGGATCTTTTCGTCTGACCTGCCTTCGACATCAAAACAGCAATTGACAAAGTTTAAGTATATCTGCTCGTCGTCTACCCAGCAAGAACCTGCATCCATTTTTGCACAGTAATATTCGTAGCGCACTTCGTAGTCACCCACATGATCAGGAGTGAATTCCCACAAATCTTTGGTGAGTTTAGAGGCTAAAATCTGCTTTCCTGCAGGTGAGTATACGTTGAGATTCCGAATATTTTGAACGTAATTTGCCAGCTGATATCGCCCTGCCCGCCAAGCAGGAAGTTGCAATCTTACCTGCGAAAGATGCCTCACAGGGATGAATAGCTTGATTTCTATGAATTGGGATACTGGGCTCTTTGATTTTATGTGGTATTTAATCATTGTGAAGTTGAATGATTTCAAACAAATGTTTTTTACCCTGTTTGAATTTTAAGAAATGGTACTTATCTTTGCAGTCCTTTTCAGGGGTGAACCTGGGGAACAAAGAAATAGAAAGCAATTAGATAAAGATATTCGATCATGAAAAGAACATTTCAACCTTCTCGTAGAAAAAGAAAAAATAAGCACGGCTTTAAAGAAAGAATGTCTTCTGCTAACGGTAGAAGAGTACTGAAAGCTAGAAGAGCAAAAGGAAGACATAAATTGTCTGTTTCTTCCGAAAAGACATTGAAGAAGTAATTCTTAGCACTGATAATTGTATGTTTACATGCAATTAAGTCCTTGTGATGAATTACAGACTCCCAAAAAGTGAGCGGCTTCATGCCGACAAACTTATCAAGGAACTTTTTAACGAAGGTTCCTCTTTTTTTTTATACCCATTTAAAGTCCAATTTTTTGTTAAAAAGGATCAGGGTAGTGGAACCTCGCAGGTACTTTTCTCCGTTTCGAAGAAGAAGATCAAAAAAGCCGTCGGGCGTAACTTCGTGAAAAGAAGAATACGCGAGGCTTATAGGCTTAATAAAGATCTGATCCCGCCTTCTGCACCAGCTATGTCTATTGGCTTAATTTATGTAAGTTCGGATTTGATGGAGTTCTTAGAAATTCAGACTAAAATCACTCTGGTTCTAAAAAAATTGGCCAGCATTGTAAGCGAAAACCAAAAAAAGCATGAAATCGAGCATGACCAACGTCGTCCTACACTGGAATGATTATTTGGTGCGAGATTCCATGTGACCTTTGAAATAAAATTATAAACACATGAAATCGAGCATGACTAAAAAGTCACACTCTGGGATGATTGTAAACCTTGCGAGATTCCATATGGCAATTGAAGATAAATTATAATCATATGAATAAATCATTGAAAAAATCCCTCCTGATCTTCGTATTGGGAGCATTTGTACTTACAGGATTTTTTGCATTCAAAGCTAAAAACGATAAGCTATTTGCGATAGCTAAGAATATTGACATTTTCGCTACGCTTATAAGGGAGCTGGATTCCTATTATGTGGATGATATTGATCCGGATGCTTTGGTGACTATCGGGATCAACGCGATGCTGGAAGAACTAGATCCTTATACTACCTATGTACCTGAAGAGGATTCAGACGATTATCGCATGATGACTACAGGCGAATATGCAGGGATTGGAGCTTTGATAGGTAATCGAGGCGAAGGAAGTATGGTTATTATGCCATACACAGGTTTCCCCGCTCAAACCGTTGGTTTGAAGATTGCTGATTATATTCTAAAAATAGACACAACTGACGTTACAAGCCTAGGGACGGCTGATGTATCAACACTTCTAAAAGGTCCAGCAAACACGCCTGTACATTTGCAAGTGAAACGAGATATGGATACGCTTGAATTTGACATAGTCAGAAAGAAAATCGCAATTAAAAATGTGCCTTACTATGGGAAACTTGATGAGCATACAGGATATATCAAGTTGGCTGAGTTTACTACCAATGCTTCCACTGAAGTTAGAAATGCCTTGGTTGACTTGAAAAGCCAAGGGATAGATCGTTTGGTGTTAGATGTGAGAGATAATCCAGGTGGATTGGTGAATGAAGCCGTTGAGATTATTAACCTTTTTATTCCAAAAGGTAAAGAGGTGGTTAAGACTATAGGTAAGCTTGAAAATGTGAATTACACCTATAAGACTACCAAAACTCCGGTGGATAAGGATATTCCAATGGTCGTATTGCTCAATGAGCATAGCGCCTCTGCATCAGAAATTGTTGCTGGTACGCTGCAGGATTATGATCGGGCTGTGTTAATTGGTAGAAAATCATTTGGCAAAGGGTTGGTTCAGACTACAGTACCGCTGACTTACAATGCTCAGATGAAAGTGACTACTGCTAAATACTATATTCCAAGTGGGCGCTGTATTCAGGCTATTGATTATTTACAAAGTAGAGAAAGCAATGAATTGGTTACTGTTCCTGACTCCTTGAGAAAGGTGTTCTACACTAAAAATGGCAGAAAAGTATTGGATGGTGCGGGAATAGAGCCTGACAAAAAAATGGAGCAGAAAAGCTATGCGCCAATTTCTTACAGTTTGGTGGCTAGAAATCACGTGTTTGATTATGGTACAAAGTACTTCTATGAGCACGCTAAGATTGATGATCCATCCAGCTTTTCTATCTCGGATGCAGATTATGATGGTTTTGTAAAATGGCTAGTCGGAAAAGAATACGATTACACTACCTACTTAGAGAAATCTGTGGAGGATATGCGAAAGAATGCAGAGAAAGTAGATTACTATGAAGAGATCAAAGCTCAGATAGATTTACTTGAAAAGAGAGTGAATCATAGCAAAGAGCAAGATTTGGTTACCAATAAGGAGGAGATCAAAGAAATCCTATCTCAGGAAATCGTTTCTAGGTACTACTTTCAGGAGGGAATGATCCAAGCTGGATTGCAGGGTGACGAAGATGTGATGCTTGCAAAAGAGTATTTGAAGGAGCCCGCGAAAATCAAAACCATTTTAACCGCCTCATCAAAATAGGGATTATGGCAATTATTCTCTCACTGGAGACTTCCACAACGATTTGTTCCATTGCACTTCATCAGAACGGAGTGTTGATAGGAGAGAAATCTCTAGACGTTCCAGGAGCTCATTCTGAGAAATTGATGGGGATGATAGCTACTCTCCTTGATGAATGTCAGATTACGATTGGGCAAATAAATGCAGTAGCAGTATCTGAGGGGCCAGGATCTTATACAGGGTTAAGAATTGGTGTTTCAGTTGCTAAAGGTTTAGCATTCGCGGGTGATATACCTCTGATTTCAGTTCGCACGATGAAAGCGCTGTCATACGGAGCAAAGTCATTAATAAATAACAAGGAAACGGGGTTGATAGTGGCTATGCTAGACGCTCGCCGGATGGAAGTTTATAGGGAAGTGTTTGATCAGGATTTGAATTCTGTCAGAAAACTTGACTCGGAGGTCATCGATGAGGAATCATATTCCGATTTGCTTGACAAGGGTAAAGTCTATTTTGTGGGAGATGCATTAGAGAAAGTATCAAAGGTAATTCATCAGGCAAATGCGGTTTTTCTAGATATAAAAATATCAGCCGAGTATGTAGGTGTTCTGGCTTTTGAAAAGTTTCAAAAAGGAGAGTTTGCCGACCTGGCTTATTTTGTCCCAAATTATCTGAAGGAGTTTAAAGCCCTTCAGTCCAAAAAGAATCCATTGCTTATATGAGTGAAATAATAAATAGAGTTGCAAGTAGTCCGATCATTACGATTAACCTGGAAGAGATTTATCCGAAGGAAGAACGTGTGATGTTTGATCTGAAGCCTTTTCTCTTTCAAGAGTTAATTCTAAGGGAAAAGGATTTCAGGGCAGCTCTGAAGGAAATCGATTGGGCCCAGTATGAGAATAAATGGGTAGCGATCACATGCACTGCGGATGCAATTGTTCCGAATTGGGCATTTATGTTAGTCGGTACTTACCTTCATTCTTTTGCTCGTGGCTTTGCCATTGGCGATTTAAAAGAGCTTGAAGTGATGATTTCTGAGGATTGTTTGAAAAAATTAGACCTAGAGTCATTTGTGGATAGACCAGTTGTAGTTAAAGGATGTAGTGATTTCCCCATTCCTTTATTCGCCTACGGCAAAATAATCGCACTAGTACAAAGCCGTGCAAAATCCATTATGTATGGAGAGCCATGTAGTACGGTACCGCTCTACAAAAAACAAAAGTCCTGATAATTAATGGACTGCGAAAATCCTCCCACTTTTTTATGATTTTCTTTGTGCCTGCTCTTGTCAATAAAATAAAAAGGTAGATATTTGCACTCCCAAACGAGGCGAACGGCGTCGGAAAAGGGAAGAGTTGAGAAGCTCAGAAAGTATTGAAAAATTAATTTTGCGAGGGTGCTAGGAAGTCAGGAATGATCACTTACCTTTGCGCTCCCTTCAGGACGGAAGGGGGATAAAGCGGAGAGGGGTTAGCCTCTAAGAAACTTTAGGAATTAAATTTTGGGAAGGTTATTGGAAGTTAAAATTATCCTCTTACCTTTGCACTCCCTTCAGCAAGGAAGGGAAAAAAACGGATCGGAAAACGCGAGTTACCGGGATCTGACCAGAGTCACAAATGAGTGACACTAAGTTCTTTGAAGTGATGTAAGACAAAAAAAATAGTAACCTGAGAACAGACAGGGAGAAGCTTATAGAATTTGCTTCGTGCGGTTTTATAGGCAGTG
>NZ_VORW01000018.1 GCF_007997215.1 Algoriphagus aquimarinus
TGAAAGCCAACCAAACGGCCCTATTTCCAACCTAGTGGGCTTACATTCCAATTTCACCCAAAAATCTCCTCTGATTAAGTTCTTTTCAACCTCTCTGAGAAATTCTTACTTTAGTCGGACACTAGTGATTCTAAACTGAAAAACGAAGAATAAAATCACCAAAAAAAACGATAGCCAAAACAGAGAAATCAAAAAATAGTTGCTCAATCTCCTAAGTAAAAGGCGCCGGACACTTGTCTGGTGCTTTTTTTGTTAATTAGCTCTATAAAGAAAGTAATTCATGAAGCATATATTATTAGTAGAGGATGATCTGACTTATTCCAGGATTGTAAAAACCTTCTTGGAGAAAAATGGATTTTCAGTTCAAACTGCCATCAAAGTCAAAGAAGCTCAGCAACTTTTTAGCAATTCTAAATTCGATTTAATCATTGCCGACTTCAGATTACCTGATGGTACCGGAATGGAATTACTTCAATGGTCAAAAATCAATTACCCACAAACGCAGGTAATTCTGATCACCCACTATTCGGATATTCGGATTGCTATCAAAGCCATGAAGCTTGGCGCTTTCGAATACATCACCAAGCCCATCAATCCTGATGAGTTATTGGCAACTGTAAAAGAATCTCTATCAACCAAAATACCTGAGCTCGCTTCGGCAGAACCTATAGCAGCCCCTTCGGCTCCTAAAGCTAAGTTTCAAAGCAGCTACTTAATAGGTAACTCAGTGGAAGCAGAAAAACTCGAAAAGCACATTCAACTGGTTTCTCCTACAGATCTCAGCGTGCTGGTAATGGGTGAAACCGGAACAGGAAAAGAGTTTATCTCCAGAAGAATTCATGATTTGTCTGCCCGAAAGGATGGACCATTTATAGCAATTGACTGTGGGGCTTTGCCCAAAGAACTAGCGGGAAGTGAATTATTCGGCCACGTCAAAGGCGCTTTTACAGGAGCTCTGGAAAACAAAACGGGCCACTTCGAAATGGCAAATGGCGGAACCATTTTTCTGGATGAAATAGGAAACCTCGGCTATGAAGTTCAAATACAGCTTCTTAGAGCGATTCAGGAAAGGACTATCCGCAAAATCGGTGGAAATAAAGAAATCCAAATTGATGTAAGGATTATTGCCGCCACGAATGACAATCTAATCGTACAGGCTGGAGATGGACATTTCCGGGAAGACTTATATCACAGACTCAATGAGTTTACTCTAAGCGCTATTCCTCTTCGAAATAGAAAAGACGATCTGGAAGATTTTGCAGATCAATTCCTTGAAGAAAGCAATGAACGATTAGTCAAGAGTGTCAAAGGCTTCTCGCCTGAAGTTTGGGAGATATTCCTGGGATACGATTGGCCAGGCAACTTGCGGGAATTGCGAAACATCATCAAGCGTGCAGTTCTCCTTTCTGCAGGTTCGCATGTAGAGAAGGAAGCTCTTCCAGCAGACCTATATGAGCCATCCACGAGTTTTTCCGGAGCCAATTCAAGCTCAAACTCGTATTCCAGACAAGCTGATTTACCTTCTCCGAAAGATTATAAATCCCAATGGGTAGAACAGGAAAAGGAGCTGATTCAAAAAGTATTGATGGACACCAAATTCAACAAGTCCAAAACGGCCAGGATTCTAAATATGGACCGTAAAACGCTTTATAGCAAAATGGAAAAATACGGACTGGATTAATTCTAAACGGTTACTGTTTTGTCAATGGTCTCGGTAAGTGCTGACAGCAGGATGCGGATTTCCTCATCTAACTGATTCAGCGTATCGCCGAGGCCATTTTTATTGCCAATTTTCAGGCTATTCTCCACCTTTCGGGCAGTTTGGCCAGCAGAACTTTTGATTTGTCCCAGACGGCTACCCAACTGATGGCAGATCTCTAGCACTTCGTCGAAGTCATCCTTCAACCTCGCATTCTTTATTCTTTCAAGATCCTTTCGGGTCTCCACCACCAATTCTCGCACGATATCCTGCAGAAGCAATTCATCTCCCATGCAGAAACGAGCCAAGTCCTTTAGCTGAAACAGCGTACTATCAGATTCACTTATTTTTTGATTCATCGGTAAGTCTTTCACTGCATGATTTGGGAAGAATTTCCCCAAAATTTCAATCAACACGCGCTCTTGGAAAGGCTTGAAAACTATTTCGGTAAAGCCGCTTTCTACCATTTTTTCTCGCTCTTCTACAAAGACGTTTGCCGTCATTGCCAGAATAGGCATTTCCTTATACTTGTCGATTGACCTTAGCTGTTTCACAACATCAAAGCCAGAAAATTCCGGCATCTGTATGTCCAAAATCGCCAAGTCGAAATCTACCTCCACAAACTCATCTCTGAAGTTGGAGCCTCCAGGGTATGCGATAATCGAAGCACCAAAATAACTCAGTATAGTTTCCAGGTATCTGATACCTACTTTATCGTCGTCTACAAGCAGAATTTTCAGCCCAGAAAGATCCAGAGAAACGATTTCATCGGGGTTAAATTCAGCGAGCTGGGATTCAGTGGCCGCCATTGGCAACTTCACCAGCATCGTAGTGCCTTCATGCTCTACACTAGACGCAATGATCTCTCCACCCATTAAAGAAACCAGGCGCTGAACGATCGCCAAACCAAGCCCCGTCCCTCCATATTTTCTGGAAATGGACGTGTCTGCCTGATCAAATTCCCGGAACACTTTTTCGAGAACCTCCTCAGACATCCCTATCCCAGTGTCCAGTATTTCTACAGTTAGCAGACCTTCTACCCACCCCACATTTACTCGAATTGAACCCTCTGAAGTAAATTTGAAGGCATTGGTCAGTAAATTATTCAGTATTTGCTTTAATCTCAATTGATCTCCTATCAGCCATTTATTCTCTGGCAAATCCAAGGACCAATCAAACGCTAGCTTCTTTTCGGCTGCCTGTAACTCAAAGAAATTCTGCAAGGAGGAAAAAAGTGATTCTGGATCAAAAGGATGAGCTTCCAACTTCAATTTACCAGCTTCCAGTTTAGAGAAATCCAAAACTTCATCCACGATTTCCATAAGCGTGTCCGATGCAAAGCCTATCATTCTTAGGTGAGATTGTTGGCTGGAATCCAGTTCGGATTTCTCCAAAACAGATCTGTACCCTTGAATCACATGAAGAGGATTCCGTATCTCATGACTCATATTCGCCAAAAACTCCTGCTTTGATCTCGCCAGCTGCTCTGATTTGAGTCTGGAAATCTCAAGATTTTCCTGATAGCGCTTCGTCACTTTGATTTCTTTCAAAATGGAATACACCATCACAGCAGCTCCTATCACCGCTAAGAATACAATCATGATCAGAAAGTAAGTCATGTCGTAGGTTAGCTTATAGGCAGAGTCATTTTGACTATTCGATTTCTCCAGTGCGCGCTGCTGAAGCGTACTTACCAGGTTTTGAATGGTGGTGATGATCTTACTTTGACTGATAGATAAATCAGCCTCCATTTTCGCCAGCTTTTGTCTTTGAAAAGACTCCTCTCGATTGACTCGGTTGATTACACCCTTGATATTATACAGGACACTATCCAGTGTCTGCCCCTCCGGCAGGTTGGAATCACGGAGGTTTTGCTTTTGCAAATCGCGCAAATACGCAATAGACTTGTCCTCCTCTTTGGTTATAATTGCCATTGGCAATTCATTATTTGCCTTCGCCTCCTGACGGGAAGAAATCTCCTGCTCCAGTTCGTTAAAAAGGTAATCCTTAGGATTGATCTTCTCAATGGGCTTTAATTCCAGACTGGCTGCCCGTCGGCGAATTCCCAGCTCGACCTTATTCAGCGCTTCCTGAGTGAAATTCCGATTCGCCAAATTTGTCTTTACCTCATACAGATTCACATATCCGACGATAAGGGTATCCAGATTAGTCTGCACGCTTTCTATGTAGGTGTTTTCCAGGGAATCCTCGGCAAGGGAGCTTAATTCCTGAAGCTTTTCCTTGAGGGAAACGACGCTTGAATCCTGAACTCTAAAGTCCGCATCAATTCCAGAATGATCCAGTTGGGTGATTTGGATGATCTCAGACTGTAGCTTATTCAGCAGATTGAGTTTCTGATTAGGCTCAGCCAGCTCCTTCATGGTTTCTAGAAGCCGATTCTGGGTATAGTAAGTCAACCCAGCCATTCCGATCAGGAAAATAGCGGCTATAAAAAAGCCGGTAACGACTTTTCCGGCTGTACTGGAACTTGGGGATTTTCTCTTCATGAAAAACACATTACCCCAAGAACCAATAACTATTCCAAGTGGGGATTAAAACTTCAGGATGGTATAGCCTTTAGGTGCATACGTAGTCACCGTAGTCAAGGCCGAAAGTGCCACATGAGCACCATCGTACAAATCAGCTTTTTCTAAAGTTCTGGCTCGCATGGACTGACCGCAAACCAGTATTTCTACTCCGGCAGCCTCCAGCGCTTTGTAAACAGCGATGTTTGGATTATCGGAGTTGTATCGCTTCTGATAGACTTCATTGTTCATTACTGTGGCAATAGCTCCACCATGAACCACTACTTTCACATGCATACGGTCCTTAGAAACACCAGCAAGACCATGAAGATTCATCATACGAGCCACATTGTCCACCCAGCGACTGATCTCAGCATTGTCCTCGGCAGCCGTGGACATGTCCACTAAGATATAATAATCCAAGCTTCCATCCGGCCTTTCGGTCGCATCGGGAACTTCAAATATTCCCCCAAAGCCCTTAACGAGAGGAAATTGAGCCTCCTGAGCAAATGAAAACTGAGTAGCAAAAAGAGCAAGGCAAAAGATAGCCGAAGCGAATAATCGTGTCATAAGTCTGTAATTAGCCCGAAAATGTAAGGAAAATATAAGGGAGAAAAGAGGCCGTTGGTGGAAAATAATCAAGTCAAATCATGAGTCGGAAAACTTGTTAGTCATTTTAGTAATGAAGGGCAACGAAAACAAAAGCAATTTCAGTTGAGATGATGCAGGCAGAAGGCTCATATTTTTTTACTTGCTAAATTCCTAAAGAATAACATTATGATTAGTTTAGACTATGGAATTAGAAAAGGATTTAAAGATTCAATATGATGGTCTTGAAAGCGAAATTTCAAAATTTCGAAAATGGGCAATATTTTTAGCATTTATGGCATTTATCCCATTCCCAATAGCTGCTATTTTTAATTTCATCGTATTTGATAGTTTTTTGACTTTAGCAGATTTCGGAGGTTACATAGGTGGCGTCGCTTCTCCTTTTGGTGCTATTTCTGGAATCCTATTTGTCTATGTAGCTTTTTTAGGACAACGACAACAATTGCTATATACTCAACAAGAAATTAGAATTAATCAAATAGAACTTAGGGACACTAGGAAAGAAATTGAAGGACAAAAAGAGCAACTTATACTCCAAAACAAGCAATTTCAGATTCAATCCTTTGAATCTACATTTTTCAACTTGCTCACTCACTTTAGAAATAGTGGACCAGTTGATATGTTGAAAAAAACATATATTCTACTCTTTGCTGATTTTAATCAAATTGGATTAAAGATTGAACCTGATGGTTATGGAGGCCATATTTCCTCAAGAAGACCCGATGCTGATCAAATTTTGGCAAAACAAGAATTCTTTTTTCGAACAATAAGAAATTTGGATAACGTGGAATATTCCAATGTTAAAAACTCATTAAACCAGTTATTATCAATTTTAGGACATATTTTCTCAATAAAAAATATCCCTAACAACCATTTAAACACATTAATTTTAAATATCCCTAAAGAGGAACTATATGTTCTTTTTTACATTTTCATATATAATCCAGAAGCCTTTCTCCCTCCTCAACGAAAACATTTAGAAATATTTTTTTTGGAATTACCACAAAGCTATTATCACCATCCTTCACATTATTTTTGGTTGGACCGTGAATAATACAATATCACAATCTTTTGCGCCATTGCTCCTTTGCGGGAGATTTTTTTTACGAAAAATGAGATTAGTTCCACCTTTGGCACTCGCTTGACGATACTTTAGAAGAGATTTCTCCCTCTGGCCGAAATGACCGAAGTCACCACTTTGCGATCTTTGTGCCTTTGCGGTAAAAAAATAACAAGACCTTCGAGGTTTTGAAAACCACAAAGGACATAAAAAAAGCCCTGAATTGCTTCAGAGCTTCCTTGTGCGCACGAGAAGATTCGAACTTCCACACTACTTAAAGCACCAGCCCCTCAAGCTGGCGTGTCTACCAGTTTCACCACGTGCGCGGTTAACAGTCTGCAAAAGTATCAGACTTGCCTATTCCAAGCAAACCCGATGTAAACCTTTTACGATTATTTTCTTGGGAATTACCCGTAAACTTTCTTTTCTGCGGATAACAGCGTGTTATAGAGCAAAGAAGCAATCGTCATCGGCCCTACTCCACCCGGTACTGGCGTGATCGCAGAGGCGATTTCAGATACCTCGTCAAACTTCACATCTCCTACCAACTTGAATCCTGACTTCTTGCTAGCGTCTTCGATTCTATGAATTCCTACATCGATGACCACAGCGCCTGGCTTTACCATATCGGCTGTTACGAAATGAGGTTTGCCCAAAGCTACGATCAGAATATCCGCGGTTTTAGCGATTTCCGGAAGATTGGCAGTTCGGCTATGTGTCAAGGTCACTGTTGCATTTCCAGGATAGCCATTTCTAGCCATCAGGATACTCATCGGACTTCCCACGATATGAGATCTACCAATTACCACGCAATGCTTGCCTGAGGTCTGGATATCATATCTCTTCAGCAATTCTATGATCCCGTAAGGAGTTGCAGCAACGTAAGCGGGCCAGTTTAGCGCCATACGTCCAACGTTTGCAGGAGTAAATCCATCCACGTCTTTCTCAGGCTTGATCTTATCTGTTACTTTTTCTACAGAGATATGCTTAGGCAAAGGAAGCTGCACGATCAATCCATCTATATCCGGATTCTCATTGATTTCAGCGACCACTTTCAAAAGTTCTTCTTCAGAGACATTATCCTCCAGTCTCACCAAAGTAGATTCAAAACCACATTCCTCACATGCTTTCACCTTCGCATTTACATAGGTTTGGCTTGCTCCATCACTTCCCACGAGAATAGCTGCCAAATGGGGAGTTTTGCCTCCCTCAGCTTTTATTTCCGCTACACGGATAGCGATTTCAGATTTGATTTCAGAGGATGTTTTTTTTCCGTCGATGAGAATTGCCATTTGATCTTTTGATTTACGAATTACGATTTACGAGATCCTCAGGAACTCCAATCCTTGAATTATATAACGATCCTTAAATTCTATTTCAGAATTAAGAGGATCTTGCTGTTTTAATACTAGCAACTACGATAGCTACTAGCTCATCTGCTTCTTTAATTAATCTTTTGATCTCGGGTGATAATTCCAGATCAGTATTTATTTCATCTATCACTTCAAGAAAGAACTGACTCTCATCTGCTTCTTCCTCCACTATTTTCAATTTATTGATAAAATCAGCTTTTGATTTTGCCCGTCCAACTGCTCGATAATTTGCTGCAACAGAACTGGAACTTCTGATCAGCTGATTTACATAACTATTAAACTCTCTAGTATGCGGCAACTTAGAACACAATCTCCAAACATCAATAGCGAATTGCTTGGTCCTCCTGATCATTTCCTGTTTCATATGGCATTTATTTAGAACTAAATCTAAAAACTTGCCTATGAAAATTGAGGATCGAGGTACAATTTAATCTCGTAAATCCCAAATCGTAATTCGTAAATTTAATCTCGAATGAAGAACGTCGAATAATGAATATCGAAGTTTTAGGATAACGAATTAATCAAGTTTAAGTACCGCCATAAACGCCTCCTGAGGAACCTCTACGTTTCCGACTTGTCTCATTCGCTTCTTACCTTTTTTCTGCTTTTCGAGAAGTTTACGCTTACGGGAAATATCACCACCATAACACTTCGCCAATACGTTTTTACGCAAAGCCTTTACTGTTTCTCTTGCGATGATTTTCTGTCCGATTGCTGCTTGGATGGCGATTTCAAACATTTGACGTGGAACCAATTCCTTCAGTTTCTCGCAAAGTCTTCTGCCCCAATCGTATGCTTTATCTCTGTGAACTACCGCAGAAAGCGCATCTACTGGCTCTCCGTTTAGCATCACATCCAATCTCACCATTTGAGAGATTTCGTATCCTTTCAATTCATAATCCAAAGAAGCATAGCCTCTGGAAATGGTTTTTAATTTATCGAAGAAGTCAAAAACAATCTCTGCCAGCGGCATATCGAAAGTTAATTCAACTCGTTCCGAAGTCAGGTAAACCTGGTTTTTGATCTGTCCACGCTTGTCCATACAAAGTGTAATCACCGCGCCCACATATTCTGCCGCAGTGATGATGGAAGCTTTCACATAAGGCTCCTCGATGTGCTTCATCCTCGTAGGATCAGGCATGTCTGAAGGCGCATTAATGAGTTGGTATGTATCGTTAGTCATCAGCGCTTTGAACTGAACCGACGGAACCGTAGTGATCACAGTCATGTCAAACTCACGCTCCAGACGCTCCTGGATAATCTCCATGTGAAGCATCCCCAAGAATCCGCAACGGAATCCAAAGCCCAAAGCCATGGAAGTTTCAGGTTCCCAAACTAACGAAGCATCATTCAATTGGAGTTTCTCCATAGAATAACGAAGTTCCTCATAGTCCGTGGTTTCTACAGGATAAATACCCGCGAAAACCATTGGTTTTACGTTTTCAAAACCCTGAATTGCTTTATCACAAGGTCTCTTGATGTGCGTGATCGTATCACCCACTTTGATTTCCTTGGCGACTTTCACCCCAGAGATCAGGTAACCTACGTTACCGGCACTCATGGTTTGTTGAGGAATTTGGTTCAAGCCCAAAATTCCGATCTCATCCGCCTCGTATTCCTTGCCAGTATTGACAAATTTGATCTTGTCGCCTTTACTGAAAGTTCCATTGAAAATCCTGAAAATAACCTCAACTCCACGGAATGGATTGTAAACCGAATCAAAAATCATCGCTTGAAGCGGTGCATCCGGATCTCCTTTAGGGGCAGGGATTCTATTGATTACCGCTTTCAAAATATCTTCAATGCCTATACCTGTTTTGCCGGAGGCCAAAATAATATCTTCTCTATCACAACCGATCAGATCAATCACCTCATCGGCAACTGCTTCTGGATCGGCTCCAGGAAGGTCAATTTTATTCAGAACTGGAATGATTTCCAGATCGTGGCCAAGTGCCAAATATAAATTGGAAATAGTCTGCGCTTCCACACCCTGAGAAGCATCCACGATCAGCAAAGCGCCTTCACAGGCAGCAATCGACCGGGAAACCTCGTATGAAAAATCCACGTGACCTGGGGTATCTATCAAATTGAGGGTATATTCCTCACCTTCATGAGTATATTTCATTTGGATCGCATGAGATTTGATCGTGATACCACGCTCACGCTCCAAATCCATATTATCCAACAACTGAGCCTGCATATCGCGATCTGCGACAGTATCAGTCTGCTGTAGTAATCTATCCGCCAATGTACTCTTCCCATGATCAATATGGGCGATGATACAGAAATTCCTTATTTTTTGCATATCCATTATTGGCGCAAAAGTAGTAAATAACTAGGAGAAATGAGAATCGAGAAATTCAATGATCGCCGATCCAGTGACAAATCAAGTCCTGATTTTAGCTATGATTTTAGCCAATTTACCTAGTGAATAAAAATACAAGCGGGTGATTTGGCTAAAAACTATCTGAGTCAAAAGGATAAAACAACATAGAAATCCGAAAAACAGAAGCTTATGAGATAATGATTTTGACTATACCCTTCTCATAGAAAGGGGTACAGTTCTATAGAATAACGACTGAGATCAAGGCTTGATTTCTCCAAACTTTCAACTCGGTATGACCTTTCCAATTGTTGCCCTTTTCTACTTTGCTAAGCGATATAAAATCACTCACTTTCTCATCCCAGCATTCCAAAATAACATCGCCAACTCTTAATGAATTGGGAGCGCTAGTATCGTACTGATTCGGTACTTCTAGAACTATTACTCCGGTAATTTCATTTAATCCAGCTGCAGATTGCTCTCCAAGGCTCTCCATATTTTTCACCTTGAATCCATGCCATTCACGGATTTCTACCTTATTCTCTTCATTTTCCAGTAAGAGAAAAGGAATTCCCGGAGAGTCAGCCATCTTCTTCAATTCTGGAGAAGTGACCCCAAATTTATCCATATCGAAGTTCACAAACCCCACAGTTTGGATCGCAAGAGAATCTTCCTGAACGCTAAAATCTCCTGCTTCAGGATTCACAAACATAGGATCACCAAATTCACCGCTTCTTTCTACTCCAAACTCCCTGCTTTTATCAAGATCAGCCTCAGAAGTGAAAAAATTCTCATCGACCTTATCTCCCCAAAAGTTCACACCGATTTGCTTGTGCGACGTCATCACAATATTCCGAGTGAAAACATCATGACTTTCCTTAAACCAGACATGCGGATGAAAGCCATTGTTCACCATAATATTATTGTAAACAGTTCTATAAAATCCCTCTCGCAATTTGATTCCTCCGCTTAGAGCCAGATTATTATAAATCTCATAATTGCTCGATCCATCATCCAAATCTATATCCCAACCATGATCACAGTGAAATCTGTTATTTCGGATAATGGTGGTTTTGATGGCGTCAAGCTTTATCCATTCCGGATGCTTCGCCGTCAGCTCATCCATAGTTTGCCTATTCGGATGCCAAAACCTATCTCTTCCCCACGAGTTAAACGCCCCATGATCGCCAGTTTCCATCACGGTATTGAATACATCATTGTATTCAATAATATGTCCTCCCCAAGCTCCATCACCAATATTGATCCCTGCTCTCGGCACATTATAAATGGTATTGTGGACGATATGCAGATCCATCGCCATTTCGATCTGAACACCCGCAACTTGCTTTTCTATGGTACCAATATTCCGTATTAGATTATCCACAACGAGTGAATTAGCCGGGTAATTCTCAGTCTTAGGGCCCGGAATAGTATCAATATCTTCCTCTGGAACAAACTCATGATAATTGAAAGAGGGAGAACGAACGGCGTCTGGATTACCTACAAAACTGATGGCACTCCCTCCTATTTCCTCAATCAAATTTCTCTTTATCGTAGTATTCCTATTATAATTACTGACAAAAATCGCATTGCCTCCTAGGTCCTGAAATTTGCTGTTTTCTATGGAAATGTTCTCCGTTCCATCTAAAAGAATCGCTCCATTTCTATAAATCGTCCAATCACTTCGTAACAAAGGTTCCTCAGTTTTCATGAATGTGGGAGAACTTTGGATAAAAGTGATATCCTGAATTTTAATGTACTTGACAGGATTTTCAGCATCCCCCTTAAATGAGATCAGGTTTTCCAAAAAACCAACTTCTACTTTTTGGATATTTTCGATTGCTAACCCTTCTTCAGGATAAAAATAAAGTACCCCTTTTTTAGTATCTAGAAACCATTCTTTCGGACTGTCCAGTTCTTCGAAAATATTTTCTACGAATCTGTATTTCGGATGCAATCCGCTTTCCCGATTATTCTGCCATCCTCCGACAAAAGCCAAACTATCTCTACCAATTTTTCCAGTAATCAAATAGTGCATTCCACCCCATCTGCCCTTATGAAGGGCATGAATATAGCCTCCCCCTGGATTTTCCCAACTTGCAATTCTTTCTTTTGAAAGTGCATCTTCTGCAAAGCCATTGAAGGGATTTACTCCCTCTTGATAGTTTGGATACCTAGCTCGGATTTGCTTTTTGCCATTGATATAAAGTGAAGAAAAGTCCACGTCCGCTGGAATTTTTGCTACCAAAAGATTACCCTTAAAGCGCTTCCATTTCAATTCCAGTGGCATTCCTCCACTCAGTATCACTTTCTCTCCCTCAGCCGCACGAATTGTATAAGGCCTCTCAACACTTCCAGATTCCTTCGAACCAAAGACTAGTGATTCACTGAGATAATATATCCCACCCTTCAGAACCAGCGTTACCTCCTCATCTGGTTTTTCTATTTTATAAGCTTTGATGACTTCTTTAGCATGTCCGAGAGTGATAAACGGTGACTCTATACTCCCCAAGTTTTCATCATTTCCAAGTGGGGAGACATAGAAGTCCTTCTGCGCAAAGGCGATGGTTTGCAAAAGAATTAGGAGAAGTAGGGTAAAAGGGATTTTGATGGAAGTAGAACTCATATTGGAAAGAAAAAAGTTTTGTGAGCAAGGCTTTCGGTATTCACCTAAGCAACTTTACTTGTGTTAATTGAATATTCTTATTGGATTTGAAGATACCTTAAGACATCCTAGTTTTCATTTCTATTTCGATTTATTTAAAAATGAAGTAGCTTTAAACTCATTCAAACGAACTCTATCTTGAAACTTTTTCTCACTTTAACTTTCTGTTGGATTACATTTTGTGCTTCATCCCAAACCGTTTGCACCCTTGAAAGCCATGAAAAACTTGAAAGCTATCTAGCAAGGCTTTCTGAGCAGGACTATTCTGACAAAACCTCCAATGGGATAAATATTGAGATAGGCCAATGGTTTCTCGAAACTCCCTACGTAGAGAAAACGCTGGAACTTCCCGGGGCGGAAAAACTTGTCATTAATCTTCAAGGGGTGGACTGTACCACTTTTGTAGAAACGGTGATTACGCTTACTAGGCTCACCAAGGGAGAAGAATTCAACTTTGAAGCTTTTGAAAGAGAATTAGCATATATCCGCTATAGGGATGGAATCAATGCAGGTTACCCTTCTCGTTTGCATTACTTTTCCGATTGGATCTTTGAAAATCAGCATAAGGGAATTCTGAGAGATATCACTCAAGACATCGGTGGATCTCCTTATCCCAATACTCCTTCTTTCATGTCTGAAAACCCGAGGTTCTATGCCCAGCTTGCTGATCCAAGTAACTTAGCTCAGATCAAAACTACGGAATCAGCCATCAAAGAGAGAAGCTATTTCTACATCCCGAAAGCTGAAATAGCTACGCTGGAAAAATCCATAAAATCGGGGGATATCATTGCCATTACTACCTCTATGCCTAACCTGGACATAGTTCATACGGGTTTTGCGATTGAGAAAAATGGCAGAATTCACCTGCTTCATGCCTCCTCGAAAAATATGAAAGTGGAAATTTCTGAAAAAACACTCAGTGATTACTTGGCTGGAAATAAATCCCAATCGGGAATAATAGTGAGTAGATTAGCTAAGGATTAATCACTTTGGGATTCAAATCCCTATTCCTTTATCGTAGCAATGATCCGAAGCGGACCTCCACTCCCTCCCTTGATTTTCATAGGAAGCGCAATGACATAAATACCCTTTGCCGGCAATAGATCCAAATTGGCCACATTTTCAAAACCTGGGATCTGATTTCCCATCAAAGCCTGATGCGCGGCGAAATCTTTTGATTGTCCATAATCCAAACTTGGCGTATCCAAACCCACTGCTTTCACATTACGGGACTTTGCTAACCAAGCGGCAGTTTCAGGCTGTATTCCTGGAAAATGAAGTTCTGGAATTGCCTCAGCGCCTGTTTTAGCAGTGCCAAAATAAGACTCTCTATCAGGATAAAACTTTCCATATCCAGTACGGAATAAAACCATCGCCTGCACAGGAATTTTTCCATGCTCTGCTTCCCAACTCAAAATAGCCACTGAATCGATCAAGTAATCCCTGTCTTCCAAAGCCAAGGCACTGACATCTATCACCACTGCCTCTCCCGTCAATTTGGAAAGCGGAAGTTCATCTACAGTTTCCCCTTTTTCATAAAAATGTATGGGCGCATCCAAGTGCGTACCGCCATGCTCGGGAGTTAAAATCGTATAAGAAGAATAATAATAGCCCAAATCTGTCACGCCTTCAGCATCCACTCTGTGCTGAAATCCATCCGGATTATTAGGCCAGTATAAAGTCGTTGAATCAAAAGCATAGGTCAAATCAATCCATTGAGGGTTTGCATAAGGCTCAGTGGAGATGGTGGAAACAGATTCTTCCTGCGTGCAAGCTCCTAATATACTAAGAGTCAAAAGGAAAAATAACTTCCTTCCTACGGGGACAAACTCAAAAAACTTCATCTGCTAATTCTTTTGTTTCACTTAAGTTAAAACTTGAATCCCGTAATCATATATCCAAGCTGGAAAAATCTATACGATTCGGGGACTTCAATGCTATTTGATTAGCATCCAATATAATTCCTTCAATTGAATAGCTAAAGGGGAACAAATTCCAATCTCGTATCAGGCCGTCAAGGCTAATTTGGAAACTACTGGATAAAAGCCTGTATTTTACTTGGTTACAAAATCAAATCAAGACCATTCTATCACCCTACTTTATAATCATTAATTCGAAACGATTAATTTTTTATTCTGTAATAATTAAATAACACAGAATAAAACATTTATTATTTTACTTTTGGGTCATGAAAAAAAGTGGAATGAAATTCAAGTGGAAAGTAGCTTTTCTAATTACTATTGCGGCTCCAGTTGTGGGATTATTTTGGAAACACAGCCAGCCTATACTTGAAAATTTTGGAACTGAGGCTGATTTGGCATACGCTGATATTGCCTGGCTACTTACTGCATCCTGCTTGGTTTTGCTGATGACACCTGGACTTTCCTTGTTCTATGGAGGGATGGTTGGTAAGAAAAACCTCATTTCTACCATGCTTCAAAGTTTCATTTCCTTGGGAGTTGTGACCATGCTTTGGGTAGTAGTTGGTTTCAGTATTGCTTTTGGTGATCCCATAGGCATCACCATTGATGGCGTCAAATACGGTCTTTTCGGAAACCCATTTCAGTACCTATTCTTTGATCAGGTAGCTGAATTACCTCACAAAACACTAGGACCCACCATTCCATTTATCTTATTCGCTTTATTTCAGATGAAATTCGCAGTGATCACACCTGCAATCATCACAGGGTCTTTCGCGGAGCGCGTTAGATTTATAGGCTATCTATTTTTTATAGGGATCTTCTGCATATTAGTCTATGCGCCACTCGCACATATGGTCTGGCATCCAAATGGATTAATCGGCTCCTATTTTGGTGTACTTGATTTTGCCGGCGGAACAGTAGTTCACATCAGCGCAGGCCTTGCGTCCTTAGCAGGCGCTCTATTTCTGGGAAAAAGAAACAAGCCTAACCACGAACCTTCGAATATCACTTATGTACTCTTAGGAACCGGAATGCTTTGGTTTGGCTGGTTTGGATTCAATGCAGGTTCATCTTTCGGAGCTAATGCCACTGCGGCCTTAGCTTTTGCTACAACGACTATCAGTTCAGCCACAGCGATGATGACTTGGGTTTTATTTGACAGAATTCAGGGAAGGAAAATCTCGGCTTTGCAAGCTTGTATCGGTGCGGTAGTAGGGCTTGTAGTCATCACCCCGGCTGCTGGATATATCACAGTTCCGGAAAGTTTCTTCTTTGGCGCAGCTGGTGCGATCGTTTCTAATCTGGCTATGAATGCCAAGTTTTTGAAGAAAATAGATGACACCTTAGATGTTTTTGCTTGTCACGGGATAGGCGGAATCATGGGAATGATCCTAACCGCGATTTTCGCAGGCAAAGAAGGTTCTAGCTTACTTCATGGTGGCTGGGCAATTTTCGGATCACACATGCTCGTATTAGTAGGCGTATCCATTTTCTCCTTTGGAATGGCCTATGCGATTTTCTTCCTTTTAAATAAGTTTGTGACGCTAAGAGTACGGGAAGAATACGAAGAAGTGGGATTGGATATCTCACAGCATGGGGAGTCGATTTAGGTAAAAGTTATTGGTTGTTGGTTGTTGGTTGTTGGTTGCATCCAAAATCCCCCCATAGAATCGCAAACGGAGATAAAAGTACTATTCCGCTCTTTCAGAGCTATTGATTGAATTCGATTCTTTAACCCCAGCCCTATCGAGCTGAGCTAAGTTATTCTGGGCTTTCAGCCCTTATATCCAAAAATTAAAACCGTGCGCTCTGCGTTATCCTCTGCGTCCACTGCGGTTTCAATTAAAACCTACAACCTCCTTCTATTCGGATGCAGGTAAACATACCCGACAAGCTGATCATATCGTGAGCCTAGATTTCTGAAGTAAACCAGCACCTCGTATTCATTCTCAGTTTCAAAATAGCTTCCTTCAAAATCCTGAGGTTCGAATTTACCGTCCACTAAAAATGCATATTGGTAATCATACCAGCCTTGCTTTACCAAAAGTGATGTAGTGTAAACTCCCATTTTTGGATCCCATTCCATCTTCGCCTCCGCTGCTTTTCCCCAATTCGTCAAAGATCCAATCAGATAAATAGGTTCAGAGGTTTGTTCCACAGCTAGTCTAAAAGTCATTAGCATATATTCGCTTTCCACTTCCATATCCCCTCCAGGCCGATCTTTGGTTTCTATCAAATACTGTCCATTTAGATCCAAGTACTGTGAATATGCTGTCTCCGGCCTAGGCTTATTAATATTCCCGTCTGCAAATATCACATCTGGCTCCACGCGCATATTCGCTATGTTTACGCCATTCGCACGAATGAATCTCAAATCAACAAATCGAAATTCATTACCAGCATCGAAGGTATTCCCCCCATCAAAAGACTCATATCGAAGTATCTTCGAGCTCTCATTCATAAACGTAGGCTTAGACAAAAACTTCGCATTGTCCCAGCGTTGATTTTGACGAATGAGCACTTTTATCTGCCCATCAGGATTGGTCACTTCTCCTGCCGAATAATTCACTACGAGGTTTATTTGTTGGGAATTTTGCCGGGCAGCCGTTTGTGAAGGGGGCACGATCGATGCTCCCACATTAAAAACCTCCTCATAAACCATAAATCTCTTGGTCAAAATCACATTTGACTCATCTCTCTGACTATATACCTTCACTATATAATTCCCTGACTTGGTGACCGCAGGAAGTTCAAATCGATAATGAATGTAGGGTATTCGAGTATTGACCGAATAATCATAATTCTGAATATTAAACTCATTGAAGGAGCGGAGAAAATCATTGTTCTTCAACTGAGACTGCTGCCAATCTGCATCACAATGAATCAACTTGGCTGTATATAATTCCGGATCATACGCCAGATCGTCAAACAATAGTACTAGAGGTGTTCCCGATTGCAGTGGAACAACTGGAGCATCAATGGAAGCATCAAACGTTCCTCCCGCGGGAAACAAGCGAACAGACTGTATATGGTCTTTGAATACTTTATCCTCCAGTTGCTGCGCAAAAAGTGAGAAACTAGCTGAGCTAATCAGTAAAAAACTTAAAAAAAGGAATTTGGTCTTCATTCTGAAAAATAGGCAAAATGAAGACCAATTCTAAAATTTATCAAGAAAGGACTTCCTGTAGATTGGAAATTTTATCTACTAAATTCTCCCATTGTTCATTGAATGTTTGAAGCTTAGCCTGAAGACCTTGATAGTTTTCCTGAATATCCTGAGCTTCCTCTTCACGGGAATACAATTCTGGATCCGCCATTTTTCGCTCCAATCCCAACTTCTTCTCTTCGAGCTTTTCCACTTCCTTCTCCACTCGCTCCAATTCCTCCTCAAGCTTACGAAGATCTTTCTTCGCTTGCTGTGCTTCAGGATTATTTACCGGAGCCTTAACTTTTGGCTGCTCTTTTTTCTCTGCCTTTTGAACTACTGGCGCTACTGCTACTTGATTTTCACGCCAAGCTTCATATTCAGCGTAAGTTCCCAGATACTCCTTGATCTCATGATTCTCTATGTACCAGATCTTATTTGCCACTCCTCTGATGAAGTGTCTGTCGTGAGATACTGTCACAAAAGTCCCTTCATACTGCTGAAGCGCCTGAATCAAAATATTCACTGACTGAAAGTCCAAGTGGTTGGTAGGCTCATCGAGTAGCAGAAAGTTAGATTCTGAAATCAAGGTTTTTGCCAAGGCAACTCTGGATTTCTCACCCCCTGATAGTACTTTGATCTTTTTGAAAACTTCTTCATTGCTAAACAAAAAGCATCCTAATACTCCACGAAGCTCCATTTCAGATTTCGCACTGCCAGCCTGAGCCATTTCTTGAATGATCTCATTATCGAGCGTCAATGCTTCCAACTGATGCTGCGCAAAGAAAGATTTGTTGACGTTATAGCCTTCAGATCTTCCTGCTATATTCTTCTCGGAACCATCGATGATTCTTAGCAGCGTTGATTTACCTTTTCCATTTGCTCCGATCAAGGCAATTTTATCTCCTCGTTCGATTCGGGCAGTGGTATTTTTCAAAATCACATTATCTCCGTAAGCTTTGGAGATATTATCCAATGTGATCACATCACGGCCTGACTGCTTGGTGAATTTGAATTTGAAATTCACAGAAACCTCATCACTTACGACTTCATGCACGCGATCCAATCTATCTAATGCTTTGATCCTTGACTGAACCTGATTGGACTTAGTCGCCTTCGCACGAAAACGCTCTATGAACTTCTCCGTTTGCTTGATCATCTGCTGCTGATTCTCGTAGGCATTCTGCTGGATTTCCATCCGCTCTACCTTCTCTTCTTTATAAAAAGAGTAGTTGCCAGAATACAGCGTCAAGGAATTGCTCGCTACTTCTACGGTACTACTGATGCAATTATCCAAAAAAGTCTGATCGTGGGAAACAACGATGACCGCACCTTCGTAGTTCTTCATGTAGTTCTCCACCCATTCGATGGAAGGAAGATCCAAGTGGTTGGTAGGCTCATCGAGCATAAGTAAGGATGGCTTTTCAAGCAAAAGCTTGGCAAGCATCACCCGCATTCTCCATCCTCCGGAAAAAGTCCGGAGCGGCTTATTCAAATCCGCAGATTTGAAACCTATTCCTTCCAGAACTTCCTCAGCCTTAGCTTTGATCGTATAGCCCTCATTTGCTTCAAATCTTTCCTGAAGAAAAGCCAGTCTATTGATGATCTCATCTGAGTAATCGGTTTCCATCTTTTTCAAGATTTCATCGATCTCATCCTGAAGCTCCAAAGTTTCCTTGAAAGCTGCCAAAGCGACATTCAAAATACTATCGTCAGACTGATAGGAAAGTAAATCCTGGTTCAAAAATCCAATAGTACAATCTTTAGCTTTTTGGACTTCTCCGGAACTAGGCTGAAAATCTCCGTTGATAATTTTCAATAAGGTGGACTTACCTGTACCGTTTTGACCAACAAGGCCAATCTTGTCTTTAGGCTTGATGTGTAAATTGGCGTTTTCATAAAGAGGACGCCCTCCGATGAAGTAAGAAAGGTTGCTAATCGATAACATTCCGCAAAATTAACCATTAACCCGCTCATAACCTTTTCAATCCCAAACATTCTGAATGTTTCTTAACTTTATATCACAAATGAAACAACCAATTATGAAATATCTATCCAAATCTTCAATCGCGCTAGTACTAGGAATCACACTATTCTCATTTGGCTGCGAACAAAAACAAAAATCTGAGGCTCAAACACTTAAAACACCAAACAGCCCAAACAAAACAGATATTAGTACCGCAAAAGCAGAGGTACAACTCGATAATATCAAGCTTCCTGAAAATTTCAAAATAGAAGTGTGGGCAGCAGACATTCCGAATGCCCGCGAGATGACAATCTCTGAAGATGGGATTGTTTACGTCGGAAGTAGACAGGAAGGAAACGTCTATGCAGTCATTGATGAAGATGGTGACGGGAAAGCTGACACTAAATTTACTTTGGCTGAGGATCTTCAAATGCCTAATGGAGTTGCATACAAAGACGGTGATCTCTATGTGGCTGAGGTGAGCAGAATCATTCGATTCAAAGACATCAAGAACAATCTGAACAATCCAACATTTGAAGTTGTTTACGACGGCTATCCAACAGAAACACATCACGGCTGGAAGTTCATTGCTTTTGGTCCTGACGGAATGCTGTATGTGCCAGTTGGAGCTCCTTGTAATATTTGTGACCCAGAGGAGGAAATCTTCGCATCCATAACACGCATTGATGTTGATTCCCCAAATCCTACTCCTGAGGTTTATGTTCACGGAGTGAGAAATTCAGTAGGTTTTGATTGGGATCCAAAGACTGGAGAGATGTGGTTTACTGACAATGGTCGCGATATGCTTGGTGACGATGTTCCAAACTGTGAATTGAACCATATCACTGAAGCAGGCCAACACTTCGGTTATCCATACTGGCATGAGGGAACGGTAAAAGATCCTGAGTTTGGTGATAAAGGTGGACCTGCGAGTGATTATGTAGCTCCAGCTGCCAAAATGGGCGCGCATGTCGCTCCTTTAGGAATGAGATTCTACGAGGGCAGTATGTTCCCTGCGGAATACAAAAACCAAGTGATCATTGCCAAGCACGGTTCATGGAATAGAAGCAAAAAATCTGGCTACGTAGTAACATCACTTACAGTGGATGGTTCTAGTGCAACAGGAGAAAAAGAGTTTGCTTCAGGATGGTTGAATGAGGAAACCCAAGAAGCTTGGGGACGTCCTGTCGATGTACAGGAAATGAAAGATGGAAGTTTGTTGATCTCCGACGATATGGCTGGAGTGATCTACCGGGTCACTTACTCGGCAAAATAATTCATTAAAAAAGGGAAGCGTTTTGCTTCCCTTTTTTGATTTAATCTAGCAGCAATGCTACTGGAATATGATAAGCTTGATTCAGCTTTTTGATTTGCTTTAGACTTAGGCTTCTTTTTCGATTCATTATTTCAGAAACTCTGCTGGCTGGACCTAAAACAGGTACTAGATCTTTCTGTTGAAGATTATTTTCAGTCAAATAGTAATCCAAAACATCAATGGCATCTACTTGAGAAGTATCGATTTTGTAACCTCTTTCCTCTTCATATTTTTCAATTAAAACAGAAAGTACTTCTAAGTAATTTTCATCCTCTTCATCAATAGCAGTTCCTATTCCAAATAGAGTCTTAATTAAATCAAGTGCATTGTGGTATTCAATTTCATTCCCAATGATCTTGAGCGATGGTTTCTCTAATACTTCCATATCAAATTCATTTATTTTATTGTGGCATCAATTTTATCATATTCTGCATGAGTACCAATCCAAATTGTATAGACAATATCTCGTTTATCTGCTTTCGCTATGTGAATACCAGTAATCAATCTATACTTATTTCCTCCAATATTAAATATCACTCTGTTGTTAGCCAGAATATCAGCCGAGCCAAAGATCAATTTGATTTCATTCAAATTATTCAACTTTAATTCCTTTACGATTTTGACCCATCTTTCAATTGCAGTTTTAGCATCAGGGTGCTTATCTGCAAAATCAGTCAACTTATGCTCAGATATGATTCTCAATTTGAAACAGAATTAATCATCCAAAAGTTACACTTTTTGGAAACTATAACAAATTGTTTTGAAATTACTCCAGCCACTCCGGCTTCGTAGTCACCACTTCAGCTTGGAGCTGATTTAGCAGATTATACAAACCAAAATAGGTTCTGTTTACATATAGACCATGTTTTGATCCACGAGCCTGATTGGACTTTTTGAATTGCTTGTCATTAGAAATACGATCTCCCAATTCGAAAATCCGCTCGAAGAATCCATCATCCGAAAAGTCAAACTTATCTGAATGAAAAGGCTTTCCTAAAAGAGAAATCATTTCCTTAAAGACAGATTTAAAATACTCTTGTTCATCTGGCGTATCCTTGTCCGAAATAAACTCCAGGTCAAAGAACACCTGATCCAGTTCATTGCTGTTGATCAACAAATCCTTTTTGATCAAAGCAAAATATCCTTGGTAGAAGTCCTCTGGAATCACTTTCACACAGCCGAAATCGATGATCCCCAATTGATCATTTTCCTGAATTATGAAATTCCCAGGATGAGGATCTGCATGAACCTGCTTGAGATTATGAACTTGATGATGGTAAAAATCCCAAAGCGCCTGGCCAATCTGATTTCTAGATTTCTGGCTTGGATTGTTTTGCAGCCATTCCTTCATATGCGCTCCTTCAATCCAATCCATCGTGATGATCCGCTCTGCACTTAGTTCATCGTAATAAGTTGGGAATTTCAAATTTGCGATATGACTGCACATACCTGAAATCTCTCTAGATCGCTGTACTTCCAGCACATAATCCGTTTCTTCCAGCAGCTTTTCCTCCACTTCGGACATGTAATGATCCAGTTCCTTTTCATTCATATTCAATAAACGCAAAGCAAAAGGACGTACGAGTCTCAAATCGGAACTCACCGAATCAGCAATTCCTGGATATTGGATTTTAACAGCCAATGTTTTCCCGCCCAAAGTAGCTTGGTGAACTTGCCCTATGGATGCTGCATTCACGGCTGATCTGGTAAATGTATCAAAGACCTGATCTGGCGTTTTGCTGAAATATTTCTGGAAAGTCTTCACCACCAAAGGGTAAGATAAAGGCGGTGCCGAATACTGCGCCATGGTGAATTTATCCTGATAGGCTCTTGGCAAAAGATTCTTATCCATTGACATCATCTGAGCCACTTTGAGCGCAGAGCCTTTCAGCTGGCTAAGGGAAGAATAAATATCCGTAGCATTATTCATGTGAAGCTCCTCCTTATCCATTCCAGGATTCACCATTTTTTTGGCGTAATGCTTCATGTAATTCCCTCCTACTTTTGCTCCTGTAGAGATGAATTTGGCAGCACGCTGCACTTTCGAGACAGGGATTGCCTGTTGCTCGTCTAAGTTGTATGTCATGGTTTATTTAGACTGATACATGAATTTTGCGAAGTCAAGAAATGAATCCAGCGCACTTTTTCCCATTAGGTCAAATCCTAGATTCACAGACTTCTCTATAGCAGCATCTGTTTTTTCAAATCTTGGAGATCTATCATCTAGCCAATACCTAAACACAAATCCAACTTGAATCCAAAGCGCCTCGTCGTATCTATCTGAGATCACAGGCCGAGTGGCAATTTCTTCTGTCTCTTTACCTTCCAAAATTATCTCATTGGCAAAGGCTTTAAACTTCTCCTTGAATTCTGCAGATTCCTTTGGCAAGGAGACAAAAGACTTCGCTTTGCTTTCATATAAACTCAGCAGATAGGATCTGTTCTTTTTCAACACTTCTATCCAAGTGAAGAGAAAACTGAGAAATTTCTCCCGGGCTGAATAGCCTTCAAAAACTCCCTGCTTGCTTATATCAGCTAGAGTTTCCTCAAAAATATCAACAAGTATGGTGGACTTTATTGCTTCGAAAGAAGTGAAATAGGTATAGAAATCCTCCTCTTTCATTTTCAAATCCTTGGCAAACTTGAATACCGACTTGGGCAAATCACCATGCTCAAGCACATGATTCTTAAACCCTTCTAAAATCAGCTTTCTGTAATCCTTCTTAGTAGTTTTCTTAACAGTGGTAGTTTCCATAGCATCTCTTTATATAAATGGGTAACAGTCAAGTGCCACAACAGGTTTAGAAAAACATGAAAAACATTTGTGAGGGCACCGCTTATATAGTGATCTGTGCGACACAGACCACGGTAAAAAATTTAATACCTATTCCGCTCTTTCAGAGCTCAATCACTCATACAATTTCATTGACCCCAGCCCTACTGGCGGGGCTATGGTATCTAGGGCTTTCAGCCCAATCTAAAATTAAATAATACTAAAAGCTGTGCCCCTCTGTGTATTCCTCCGTGCACTCTGTGGCTGAAAAAATAAAAAAACCGAAGGTATTAGCTTCGGTTCGGCATTATGATTTTGCTATGAATTAGCCTGTTACTCGTTCAATTACCAAGTTATGATTGGTATAGATACATATATCAGCAGCGATGTTAAGGCTTTCTCTCACCATTTCTTCAGCAGTCATATGTGGAGCAAATTGCTTCATCGCTCTAGCGGCTGACTGAGCATACATGCTACCAGACCCGATAGAAGCAATATTCAAATCTGGTTCGATCACATCTCCATTTCCAGAAATAATCAAAATATCATCCTTATCGGCGACGATCATCATGGCTTCCAATTTAGAAAGCATACGATCTGTTCTCCATTCCTTAGCCAACTCCACTGCAGAGCGCTTCATATTATTCCCAAAGGCACCTAGCTTCTCTTCAAATTTATCCAAAAGTGTAAAGGCATCTGCCGTAGATCCTGCAAAACCGGTGACGATTTTACCTCCTTGCAAAATTCTCAATTTCTTTACAGAGCTTTTCGCTATTGTATTTCCTAAAGTCGCCTGGCCATCTGCTCCTATCACTACTTCTCCATTATGCCTGATCGCAACTACAGTTGTTGATTTAATTTTTGTCATGTGCTTGGTTATTGTGTGGGTGGATACTTACCAATAAACGTACAAAAAGCAAAAAGTCCTGAAATCAGGACTTTTTGGCAGTTCATTATATTCTTAAACCAGTATTCTGACTGGATCTTCGAGTAAGCTTTTCAAGGTAATCAAGAATGCAGCTCCTATAGAGCCATCTACCACTCTGTGATCACAAGACAAAGTCACCTTCATCAGATTACCGATTTTCATCTGGCCATCTTTCACGATTACAGTTTCCTTGATACCTCCTACTGCTAGGATACACGCATCTGGTGGGTTGATGATCGCAGTGAACTCGTCCACTCCGAACATTCCCAAATTAGAGATTGTGAAAGTATTTCCTTCCCAATCCTTTGGCTGTAGCTCTTTAGTTTTTGCTCTTCCACCTAGGCTTTTCGCCTGAGTAGAAATCTGAGAAAGTGAAAGGCTATCAGCAAATCTGATCACTGGAACCAAAAGTCCCTCATCCACTGCTACTGCCATTCCGATATGGATATGGTCATTATATCTGATCTTATCTCCTAGCCAGCTAGAGTTCACTTTAGGATGCTGACGCAAAGCTGATGCTGTTGCCTTGATCACCATATCGTTAAAGGAAATCTTCACTGGAGAGATTTCATTCATGCTTTTTCTAGCTTCTATCGCTTTGTCCATGTTGATTTCCATGGTCACATAGAAGTGTGGTGCGCCAAATTTGCTTTCTGCAAGTCTCTTCGCAATCACTTTTCTCATCTGAGAGACCTTCTCTTCTTTGAAGCTCTCCACTCCAACACCTGGAGCAACAACTGCAGAAGCTGCAGCTTGAGGAGCAGCGGCAGGAACAAAGTTCTCTACATCTCTCTTCACGATTCTACCGCCATCTCCAGAACCATTCACGGCACGGATATCTATACCTTTATCCTCAGCCATTTTCTTAGCCAAAGGGGATGCTTTCAATCTATCACCATCAGCGGTAGTCGCAGGAGCGCTACTTGCAGCTGGTGCAGCCGAAGCTTTAGGAGCTTCTTCTTTTTTGGCTTCAGCAGCTGGTTCAGGGTTAGCCTCGGCCGGAGCTTCAGAAGATTCAGATTTTTGAGCTTTCAGAAGTGTCTCATAATCTGCTCCTTTTTCACCAATCACAGCGATCACACCATCAACGGCTACAGCGTCTCCTGCTTCAACTCCTATATATAGCAAGGTTCCGTCGTCATAAGACTCCAGTTCCATAGTCGCTTTATCGGTTTCTACTTCTGCTATGATTTCGCCAGACTTCACGTCATCGCCCACCTTCTTCAACCAAGTTGCAATCGTTCCCTCTTGCATGGTATCAGACATCTTAGGCATTGTGATTACAATAGCATTGATATTTGAGACGTCAATTTTCTCTGCTGGAGCTTCAGATTTTGCAGGTTCAGCCCTCTTCTCTTCAGCTTTGGGAGCTTCTTCTTTCTTTTCTTCAGCTGGAGCATCACCACCATCAAGTAAGTGCTGGTAATCCTCACCCTTCTCACCGATCACAGCTATTACACCATTCACAGGTACAGAATCTTTTTCTTTCACTCCAATATATAAAAGCACACCCTCGTCGTAGGATTCAAGCTCCATCGTTGCTTTGTCGGTCTCTACTTCAGCCAGGATGTCACCCGGTTTCACTGAATCTCCAACTTTCTTCAACCATGCAGCAATCACACCTTCTTCCATGGTATCGCTCATTTTAGGCATTCTTATTATTTCGGCCATAGGTTATTCCGCGCTAATTCGTTTTTAAAGTGTCCAAAAATAGTTTTTATAATGGCTTTAATCAAATTTAAAACTAGTAATTTCCCCAAGCATTTCAGCCCTCAAACCATATCCCTCTGATATGCCTTTACTAGAAAACAACATCTACACCAGACCCAAGTGGTTGTTTAGCGGACACTTAGAGACAATTTACCCCTCACTTTTTAGAAAAGTTGTTGCGCCTATTCCCGTCACAGAGAGAATTTTAACTTCCGATGGAGATTTTCTTGATCTGGACTGGTATCGCCAAAACAAGTCCAAATTAGTCATTATCAGTCACGGACTGGAAGGCAATAGCACTCGCGCTTACATGCTTGGGATGGTAAATTCTTTTCTGAAAAATGGCTATGACGTACTTACCTGGAATTTTAGAAGCTGTAGCGATGAGATGAATAAGCAGGTTATTTTCTATCATTCTGGGGCTACCTACGATTTAGATTTGGTCGTGAAGCATGGGTATGATTCCTATGAAGAAATTAATCTAGTTGGTTTTAGTTTGGGTGGAAATCTGACTTTAAAATACTTGGGAGAAAAAGGAAATAGTCTTTCTAAAATTAATAGAGGTGTAGCGATTTCTGTCCCTTTACATTTAGGAAGTTCATCCAGAAAAATATCTGAAACCACAAACACCTTGTATTCCAAGCGCTTTTTGCGAAGCCTAAAAAAGAAAGTAATAGAAAAATCTGACGCTCATCCAGGTCAAATCCCGGTAGAGACCTTGAGAAACATTAAAACTTTGGCTGATTTCGATGATTTTTTCACCGGCCCTCTTCATGGCTTCGCTGATGCAGAGGAATACTACGAAGTGAATTCTTCCTTATACTTTCTGGATCAAATCAAAGTTCCCTCACTGGTCTTAAATGCCCTGAATGACCCATTTTTAAGCGAAAAATGCTTTCCCCGGACGCTAGCTAAAAAGTTGGATCAGGTATACTTCGAATTCCCAAAACATGGTGGTCATGTAGGATTCAGTCCTTCAAATTCTGAAAAACCTTATTATTCAGAACAAAGATCAGTTGAATTTATAAGCGCTGTTATCTAACTTCCTGCCAATTACAGCGATATAAAATTATGTGCGGACGATATTCCTTAAGCAAAAGTAAAGAAGAACTCGAAGAGCGATTTCAGGCAGAAATGTTTACCGATTTGAAGCCCCGATACAATATCGCTCCTACACAGCTAGTGCCTGTGATCACGTCGCAGAGCCCCAAGGGTTTTTCATATTTCTACTGGGGCATCACTCCTGAATTCGGGAAAAACAGACCTGTAGCTCAAAAGCTCATCAATGCAAAAGCGGAAACTGTCAATGAAAAAATATCCTTCAAAACAGCTTTCAGACAACGGCGTTGCATCATTCCTGCGGATGGATTCTACGAATGGAAGCGCCTTGGCAAAAAAACCTCCGTCCCTTATAGATTCACTCTACGCGAAGATGAACTATTTTCTTTTGCAGGAATATGGGAAGAATATGAGTCTGTAAATGGAGAAACTCAACATACTTTTTTGATACTTACGACCACTCCAAATTCTGTGGTTTCTGACATTCATGACAGAATGCCTGTGATTCTGACTCGGGAATCCGAAAAAAAATGGTTAGACAAATACACGGAAGAAGAGGATCTTTTACCCTTGCTCAAACCCTATTCGGCTGATTCCATGATGGGCTTTACTGTTTCACCGTTAGTTAATTCAGTACAGAATGACAGCCCAGCCATCATCCGCAAGACCTCACCTATGGATCAGCACGGAAATTACACGCTCTTTGGATAATTCATACTCTAATCCTTGTCCTTTTTGCTAGAGTAAATTGATCTCGCGATATTGTGAGTCAATTTTAAGACAACCCAAATTGACATGCAAAAATCCAGAATCCTAGGAGTTGGTCATTATGTACCTGAGCGAATTGTGACAAACAATGAGCTCTCCGAGATGATGAACACGAATAACGAATGGATCGTCGAAAGAACTGGAATAGAATCTAGACATTGGTTTACACCTGGAGTGGATACGGTGACAAGTATGTCAAAGTATGCCTCTGAAATGGCCCTAGAACGTGCTGGAGTTAAACCTGAAGAAATAGACTTCATCGTGTTTGCTACCATTACTCCTGACTATTTTATCCCTGGAAATGGAGTATTACTTCAGCGAGAATTGGGCATGGGAACCATTGGTGCGCTAGATATTCGTAATGCCTGTTCCGGATTTATTTATGCCCTATCCATCGCAGATCAGTTTATCAAAACTGGGATGTACAAAAAAATACTCGTGGTCGGCGCTGAGATTCAGTCTTCTGCTTTAGACAAAAGTGATGAAGGGCGCTCAAGCTCTGTGATTTTCGCAGATGGAGCAGGTGCCGCAGTACTCGGGGCTGTAGAATCAGATCAACCGGGAATTCTATCTACACATCTTCACTCTCAAGGCGAGCATGCAGAAGAATTGTATTGTAAAGACCCAGGAAGTAGTCGGGAAGTCAGGCTATCTCCAGAGCTCATCGAATCAGGTAGTTTTTTCTTAAAGATGAACGGAAATGCCGTTTTCAAGCATGCAGTAGTGAGATTTATGGAAGTGATCAAGGAAGCACTTGACGCAAATCAGCTCGACCAATCTGCTATAGATTTACTCGTTCCGCATCAAGCTAATCTCAGAATCAGCCAATACATTCAAAAGCAGTTAGGCCTTCCTGATGAAAAGGTATTTAACAATATCATGACCAAAGGAAATACAACAGCTGCTACGATCCCCATTGCACTAAGTGAAGCTTGGGAACAAGGAAAAATAAAGGAAGGTGATTTAATTTGCCTTGCTGCATTTGGCTCTGGATTCACTTGGGCTTCCGCTTTACTTCAATGGTAAATGCCTGAAAAATCAACTCATGTAGATATTGAACTTTGGCTAAACAAGGAAATCATTCCACGTCAAAACAGCCTTAAAGCTATATTTTGGGAGATTTTAGGAGAGGTAGGGAATTCAGTTGACCCTGAAAGTCTCAAACAAATCCATCCTGCTAGTCTGGGGGCTAAACTTTCAAAGGGAAATGATCTCTTAGGATATCCTTATCAAGTATTGGATTTGATCAGAGACTTTGACAGGAAGGAAGGGTTGAATATCCGGGTATTAAACTGGTTTGGTCATGGACTATTTCTTTTTATCTTATTAGGCAAAAACCATCCTAAAGCTCCTTTTGAGCAGCTACGCAAAAACGATTGGGCGTTTGATCTATCCCCTACTCCTTGGGAATACCCAGAAACACTACGTAAAGGAGCATTCACTAATTCCCCGACATCTGGGGATTTTAAAAAATCTACCTTTTATCAATGGCATAAACCCATTCAGATTTCAGGAGAAAAAATCGCTATTGAGGATAAGATTTTGGATGAACTAAAAAAATTGATATTCTTATTATGCTAAAAAATGGGATAAAGCTGGAATTAACTTATTTTTAAACAGGAATCGAGAACATTCGTACACTATTCAGATTCTCTTTTTGACGGATTCAGAAAACCCCCTGAGTCAATTCGAAACTAAAACTATATGAAATACATCCTAATCGCATTAATTCTTCTCAGCACTCCACTGTTTGCGCAAGAAAGCGCGGTGGTTCGCCAGTACAATTCGGACTCTACATTGATGGCTACTGGAGTTATTACTAATGCAGTAAGAGAAGGATTATGGAAATACTACAACCCTAAGACCAACACTTTACTCACTGAAGGATCTTTCAAGAACGGGCTAAGGAATGGCACCTGGAGCAGTTTTTATCCAGATGGAAAAAGAAAAATGGTAGCCGAATATAGAGAAGGTATACTTTTCGGCACATCGAAATTATACGATGCCGAAGGTGCCTTGAAGCAAGAGATGGTTTTTCAGGATTCTACACTCGTAGGTAGATATATAGAATATTATGGTAAAACGGGTGTTCCAGATTACATTGATCCGTCACAGATTTATGTGGAAGGCCAGTACGAAAACAGCAAGAAAACTGGTCAGTGGTTGCAGTACTATGAATTCGGCGAACTGGCACTAAGAGAATTTTATGTTAACGGAGTAAGAGAAGGCCCCTTTCTAGAGTACGATCAAGAGGGTGTACTGATCACCGAGGCCGTATACAAAAATGGAGAACTGGAAGGCGCATTTAAAAGACTTACCTATCCAAACCTAGTGGTGGAAGAGGGAAATTATAAAAATGGTAAAAAAATAGGGGAATGGATACGCTATTTCCCCGGTACCAAATCAAAAGAATCTGAAGAGTTTTTCGATGAAAATGGTAAGAGAATCGGTACCTGGAGGTATTTCTACGAGAATCAACGACTTGCAAGAATAGAGAAATATGAGAACGGAATTGCGGTAGGAACATGGGAAGAATATTTTCCTAACAAGTCAATTGCCAAGCGCAAAACTTACGATCTGGGCGTGCCCGTTGGCGATTATGTAGAATATCACAGCACTGGACAAATTTCAGTTTCCGGTGTATATCAAAATGGTATGAAGACGGGCATTTGGAAAAGTTTTTTTCCTGATGGAGAAATTTACTCAATCGGTGAATATAGAAATGACCTCAAAACTGGTCTTTGGAAATATTTCAATAAAATAGGAATCCTAGTAGCTGAAGGAGAGTATACGCTCGGTCTGGAAAACGGACAATGGGTTTATTATTACGATGGAGGACAACTTAAATCTGTCGGGAGTTATAACATTGGTTTTGAAGATGGTATTTGGGGGCTATTCTATGATAATAAGCAACTTACTCAAGAAGAATTCTGGGACAATGGACGACTAATGAATGTAAGCGAATACAAATCCTATGACGGAAGTGAAATTCTGGACAAAGGCACTTTGAAGGACAGTAACGGAACTAGAATCACTTACTATGTAAATGGCAAGAAAGAATCTGAGGGAAATTACAACTCCGGAAAAGCTGATGGTACATGGATCTTTTACCATGAAAACGGCAGAAAAGCGTCCGAAGGCCGGATGAAAGATGGAAGAAAAGAAGGACCTTGGAGATATTACAATCCTGCTGGGCGATTAGAGGATTTGATCAATTATAAAGACGATGAGATACAAGAAGAAACCATTTCAAGCCTTCTCAATTTCAACTAAAGCATAACAATTTTCCAACTTCACAGGTTAATTTCTTAAAACTCTTATGTTCGGATTATTTAAAAAGAAATCAGAAAAGGAAAAACTTCAGGAAGCTTATTCCAAAAAATTGGCTGAAGTACATAAAGCATCACAAGTGAATAGAAAAGAAGCAGACCGACTATCTGCAGAAGCAGAAGAGATCGCTAAAAAGATTGACTTAGCATAAAAAGTATTTCGTGTTACCGCACACACTACTTAAACACAGTATTTTGATTTTCACTTAATTACAATTATATTCAATCACTATTTCAGCTAGTCCTGTAGGATTTTTTTTAACTAAATAGTTTATTTAAGGGTGATTGAGCTACGGACGACAAATTTTAATCTTTTTTAGCTCGGGCTTAAACCCGAGCTTTTTTTTATTTCCTAGAATAGTCATCTTCCACTCTCACAATGTCCTCTTCATTGGAAGGATTTTCAGGATCCACATGCATCCATATTTCCGCTACGATACCCCAAGTATTTAAGCCTACCAAGCGGTGGCGTTCACCTTGCTTCAATGATACTGTCTCATTCAACAGCATTTTTTCCAATGTGCCGAGCGCATCAGTTTCGCTTCGTACTATTCCAGATTCGCCGTTAATTAATTTCCAAAGTTCTGCTCTTCGAAAATGATATTGCCAAGAAAGGCGAGCACCCGGAGCTACCAATAAAAATTTGGGACTCAACTTCTGCTCTAGCTGCTCTTCGGAAAGGGTAACATCCTCGAAGAACATAGCTCTAAACTCCCGGATCTGACTTTCATCCAACACGAAAAACCCTCCCCAAGGCCTCGTCTGGTCCACTTTGGAGATCCTAAATCCTTTTTCATTCAAAAAGTCTTCAACTTTTCTGAATACCTCTTCTTTGCCCAGATCGGCATCAATGTCTATTAAATTCATATTGTTTTCAGTAATACGTTTCTCAAAAATACTTATTTCATTCTGAAAATAAATCCTTCCACAATCTTCTTGACTTTAAATTATTTTATGAAAACAAGACCAAAACACTCAATTATTCCTAGATATACCAACAAATACACTCCGGTTATCTTATTTTTTTGGAAAAGTATTTTTTGAAGATTAAAAATTACCGTAATTCAAGTTTAACTTGAACCTATGCACCTAATAAACCCTCAACAGGTAATCGACAAAATGGACGGAGTGGTTTGTGTAACGCATTTTCAGGACGAGACAACTTTACAATAAAAAAAGCCGTCCCCAATGGGACGGCTTTCGATGTTAAAAATGGAAAATCCTATCTAAGGAAAAGCATTTCTCTATACTTCACTAATGGCCAAGACTCATCGTCAACCAAAAGCTCCAGTTTATCTACTGCATATCTGATTTTCTCGAAGTAAGCTTCTTTGACATCAGTCTGGTAGCCTTTCGCCATTTTAACGATGTCTTCTTCTTTGTTAAGTTTCTTACGAGCTTCTACCATCGCAGTGATATTAGATTTCAAAGATTCAATATGCTTAGATACTTCTTTGATCGTCTCTACTGCAGCAGTATTATCCAAACCTAGACCTTTCAATCCATTTGCATTTTGGATGATTTTGTTTTGGTATAGAATAGCAGTTGGAATAATATGATTCAATGCCAAATCTCCCATCACACGACCTTCAATTTGAATCTTCTTCATGAAGCTTTCAAGCATGATTTCGTGACGAGCATGAACTTCTATTCCATTCATTACATTGTGTTTTTCGAAAAGCTCTTTTGTAGCTTTAGTAGAATACACATCCAATGCAGAAGGTGTTGATTTCAAATTAGACAAACCTCTTTTCTGTGCTTCTGCTGCCCACTCATCAGAGTAGCCATCGCCTTCGAACCTTACTTTCTTGCTATCCTTGATGTATTTTCTCAATACGTTTACGATTGCAATCTTCTTCTCTTTACCGGCAGTCATTTCTTTCTCAATGTCTTTAGCCATTTCTACCAACACATCTGCAACAATTACATTCAATACAGTCATTGGCCCAGCCACATTCGCCTGAGAACCTACCGCACGGAATTCGAATTTGTTACCTGTGAAAGCAAAAGGAGAAGTTCTGTTTCTATCAGTATTATCAAGGATGATTTCAGGAATCTTTGAGATACCCAATTTCATATACATGTTGTCACCTTTCTCGATTTTGATGTTGCCATTTTTCTCAAGCTCATTCAAAACTTCAGTAAGTGTAGCTCCTAAGAATACAGAGATAATTGCTGGAGGCGCTTCGTTAGCACCTAGACGGTGATCATTACCCGCAGAAGCGATACTTGCTCTCAGAAGGTCAGCGTTATCGTAGACAGCTTTTACAGTTGCTACTAAGAAGGTAAGGAATTGTAGGTTTTCTCTTGCAGAATTACTTGGCTGGAATAAGTTAACCCCTGTGTCTGTAATCAAAGACCAGTTATTATGCTTACCACTACCATTTACACCTGCAAATGGCTTCTCATGAAGAAGGACTTTCAAGTCATGTCTTTCAGCTACTTTATCCATCACATCCATCAACAATTGGTTGTGATCTGTTGCTTTGTTTATTTCTTCGAACAAAGGAGCAACTTCAAACTGACCAGGAGCAACTTCATTATGTCTTGTCATTACAGGAATTCCCAATTTGAGCGCTTCGTTTTCGAAGTCAACCATGAAATCCTTTACTCTAGTAGGAATTGATCCGAAATAGTGATCATCCAATTGCTGACCTCTTGCAGGGCTGTGTCCGAAAACAGTTCTTCCACCCATTACCAAATCTGGTCTTGCCGTGAATAGAGCTTTATCGATCACAAAATATTCTTGCTCTATACCTAAAGAAGGAGTGATTTTTCTAACATTTCTATCAAATAATTGACAGATAGCTACCGCTGCTTCATTGATTGCTTCTACTGATTTCAACAATGGCGTTTTGTAATCCAATGCCTCACCTGTGTAAGACACAAATATGGTAGGGATACAAAGTGTGTTTTCAAATATAAAAATCGGAGAAGTAGGATCCCATGCAGTATAACCTCTAGCCTCAAAAGTTGAGCGGATACCACCATTAGGGAAAGAAGATGCATCTGGTTCTTGCTGTACAAGTGCACTTCCTTTGAATTTCTCTAAACCACTAAAGGCATCGAAAAATGAATCATGTTTCTCAGCTGTTGATCCAGTTAGCGGCTGAAACCAGTGAGTATAATGTGTAACCCCTTTGGATAATGCCCAAGTTTTTACAGCGGAAGCTACTTCTTCTGCAGTTGAACTATCAATCTTGCTTCCTTTATCGATAGCTTCCATCACTCTTTTGTAAGCTGAAGGTGCCAAAGACACTCTCATTTGAGCTGTTCCAAAAGTGTTTACACCAAAAAAGTCTGAGATTTTGTTGGATGGTGCCGTAACAGTTACTCGCTGTCTTGACTGCACCATTGCTAGGGCTTGTTGTCTGAGTGTTGCCATTTCTACAATATGTGGTTTAAATTTATACACACAAAAATAGAAAAATATGTATTCGAAAATGCTTTTGAGTCATTTTTGACCTCGATTTTCTAAAAAATTACACTTTTTTCAATAATTCATAGTAAAAACGCGCCAATATCGGGCAAACTAGGTGAATACCGAAGGAAAATTGGAGAATTGAAAACATGCGAAGATTAATTACCTTTGCAATCTCATTGTCAGAAGCGTAATTGTGAAAAAAGTAGCCTTTTATACACTAGGATGTAAGCTAAATTTCTCCGAAACCTCCACTATCAGTCGCCAGTTTGAAGAAAAAGGGTATCTGAAAGTCGATTTTCAGGAAAACCCCGACATTTTCATTATCAACACCTGCTCAGTAACAGAGAATGCAGATAAGAAGTGTAAGAAGATTGTAAAGGAAGCTAAAAAAATTTCCCCTAACTCATACGTCACCATTATAGGATGTTATGCTCAGTTAAAGCCTAAAGAAATTTCCGAAATCGAAGGGGTAGATGCCGTACTGGGAGCAGCAGAAAAATTCCGTTTGATTGAACTTTTGGATGATTTCGCAAAAGCTCAGGAAACAAAAGTCTTGGCATCGGAGATTCAGGAAGCTACGGTATTTAATAACGCCTACTCTATTAATGACAGAACACGTACTTTTCTGAAAGTTCAGGATGGCTGTAATTATGGATGTGCCTTCTGTACTATTCCCCTTGCTAGAGGCAAAAGCCGAAGTAACACTATAGAAAGTGTAGTACAATCAGCCCACGAGATAGCCGCCACTGGCGTAAAAGAGATCGTACTGACGGGCGTAAATATCGGTGACTTCGGAATTGTCGACGGGAAGAGAATTGAAAGATTCGCAGACTTGGTGTATGCACTTGACGAAGTAGAAGGTATCAATAGACTGAGAATATCTTCTATTGAGCCAAACTTGCTCACTAACGAGATCATCAGCTTTGCTGCGCAATCCAAACGGTTCGTTCCACATTTCCACGTACCTCTTCAATCTGGTTCCAACACTATTTTGAGAAAAATGGGCAGAAGATATCTTCGTGAGCTGTATGTAGACCGCGTGACGAAAATCAAAACACTCATGCCTCATGCATGTATAGGAGTAGATGTGATCGTCGGATTTCCAGGTGAGACGGATGAGCTTTTCCTCGAAACATATAATTTCTTGAATGAGCTAGACATTTCTTACTTACATGTATTTACCTATTCTGAGCGAGCAAATACCAGAGCAGCTGAGATGGACGAGGTAGTTCCAATGAAAAAGAGAAACGAGCGCTCTAAAATGCTTCGAATTCTTTCTGAGAAAAAGAGAAGAAAATTCTACACTGAGAATCTCGGTCAAACCTTTACCGTTCTTTTCGAAGAAGATGTTGAGGATGGGAAAATCCATGGCTTTACCGAAAACTACATCCGTGTAGCTGCCAAGTACGACCCTATGCTGATCAATGAATTGAAGCAAGTCACCCTAGATCAGATCAATGATAAAGGCAATGTGGAAGTATTAGAGCCGGAATTTGCATTCGAAAAGCACTAAAACACTACTATATAGTAAACACCTAACAGCCCGGAGACAAACTTCTTCGGGCTGTTTCTTTTTGGAGAAACGAAAGAAAGGCAATTCAAAAGTCTTGCTTTGGTATTTTCCTCCCACATTTTTCTAAATTCAAATCAGCTAAAAAAAAAATAAGTGGAAGATTCACAAAAAATCGCTTTAGTTCGACAGGAACCTTGGCTTGCCCAATACGAACCACAAATTCAACGGAGGTTTGATCGGTATAAGGAAGCAATGCTAGAAATCGATGATTTCAGTGGAAACATCCTCGAATATGCCTCAGTCCACAATTTCTACGGGATACATTATGAAGCTTGGAGAAAAGGCTGGGTATATCGGGAATGGGCTCCTGCAGCCAAGCGACTCTACTTTTTAGGTGATTTCAACGACTGGGACCGAAGCTCACATCCCATGAAAAAAAGTGGTCGTGGCGACTGGGAGATTTTCTTGCCTTTTGAGCAATACAAAGACAGTTTCCTCCATGGCAGTAAGGTGAAAGTCCATGTCATCGCCGATAATGGCGCTTTGGATAGAATCCCTGCTTATATAAGAAGAGTGATTCAGGATGAAAAAACACATGATGTCGCTGGACAACTTTGGTTTGCTAAGGATTTCCAATGGACGGATGAATCTTTCACTACAAAAAATAGCCTGAAACAGCCATTAATTTATGAGTGCCATGTGGGAATGTCACAAGAGAAATTGGGAGTTGGCACTTATCAAGAATTCGAAGAACTAACTCTTCCTAGAATCAAAGCTGCTGGATACAATACCATACAACTCATGGCTGTAATGGAACATCCATATTATGGCTCATTCGGCTATCATGTTTCTAACTTCTTTGCTCCCACCTCGAGATTTGGCACTCCTGAGGAACTCAAATCCATGATCAACAAAGCGCATGAGATGGGTATTGCAGTGGTAATGGACATTGTACATTCACATGCCATCAAAAATGTAAACGAAGGATTAAATGAGTTTGACGGTAGCGAAAACCAATATTTCCATCCCGGAGACAAAGGCTACCATGAAGCCTGGGATTCAAAAGTCTTTGATTATGCCAAGCGGGAAGTACAGCAATTTTTGCTTTCAAATATTCGCTATTGGCTGGAAGAATTCCATTTTGATGGATTTCGCTTCGACGGCGTGACTTCCATTATGTATCATCATCATGGGTTATTCATGGATTTTGATTCCGTTGACCTGTATTTTGATGAAAATGTAGATGAAGATGCTGTGCTATACTTGCAGCTTGCAAACACATTAATTCATAGTCTTAAACCTCTGAATATTTCTATTGCAGAGGATATGAGCGGGATGCCTGGGCTTGCCAGACCTATCGAAGATGGAGGAATTGGATTTGACTTCCGAATGGCTATGGGAGTCCCTGATTTTTGGATTAAGACCCTTAAACATAAGCAAGACGAGGAGTGGGACATGTTTGAGCTTTGGCATCAATTAACTAATCGACCTCAAGCAGAAAGATCTATAGGCTATGCCGAAAGCCATGATCAAGCATTAGTAGGTGATCAAACACTTGCTTTTCGTCTGATGAAAGAAGATATGTATTTCTCCATGTCTCTCCTTCAGCAAAATCTGGTGGTAGACCGTGGGATTGCGCTGCATAAACTAATCCGATTGATCACACTCACGCTGGGCGGAGAAGGGTATTTGAATTTCATTGGAAACGAATTTGGTCATCCTGACTGGGTGGATTTCCCTAGAGAAGGAAATGACTGGAGTCATCAATATGCCCGTCGACAATGGTCCCTAGTCGACGACCCATTACTTCGCTACGGACAGCTGGACGCTTGGGACAAGGTAATTATTAAGCTAGCAACGGACTACCAGCTTCTGGCCTCTGCTCCTGCTGAGCAACTCCATCTGGATCCTGATAAAAAGATTTTGGCATACGAAAGAAGCGGATTGATTTTCGTGTTCTCCTTCCATCCTACTGAGTCATTTTTCGGTTTACCTGTTCATGTCAAAAATGCCGGGGAATATATGATTTTGCTTAATTCCGATGAAAAGAAATTCAGTGGATTTGACCGTCTGGATCTAACAGTAAACTTCTTTACTGATGAGCATCAGTGTCTAAAGCTGTATGTCCCAAACCGAACAGTTTTGGTGCTGAAAAGAGTATAATGACCTGCAGTAATTAATGGAAAAAGCTTCTGGAAACACTCTCTTCTTTGAACAGACAGCTTCGTGCCAAAATATAAGAACACATAAATCGAAAGTAAAAACCTACTATTTCAAATTTCCTTTCTTCATTTCCTTCACAACATAATCTACCGCTCTTGCAGTCAAAGCCATGTAGGTAATGGATGGATTTTGAGTTCCAGTGGACGTCATGCATGCACCGTCAGTGACAAATACATTTGGAGCCAAATGCATTTGGTTAAATCCATTGAGCAAGGAAGTCTTAGGATCTCTCCCCATTCTCACTCCGCCCATCTCATGTATATCTAAACCAGGTGATTGTTTACTATCACCTTTTCGGATATTCACACACCCTGCTTTTGTCAGCATTTCTACTCCTTGCTCATGAAAGTCATTCAGGATTTTCTCATCGTTTTCATCGTAGCCTACATTAATCTGAAGTAAAGGTACTCCCCATTCATCTTGCTGATCTGGACTTAATGTGACATGGTTAGTTTCCTTAGGAATTGTTTCTCCCTGCATCATCATGTAAACTGACCAAGGTCCTGGTTTTGAATTTGCTTCCTTAAATTCTGCGCCAAATGGCGTATCTGCATGCCCCACTCCAGCACGTCCAGCCGAATAAAAAGTCATATATCCACGCATGAAGTCCATCTCCTGCTTTTTAACATTTCGGAAGTTCGGCATCATCACTGCGGTAGGTCTTCTTCCGAAATAAAACTTATCGTCAAAACCTTCATAACTGGCGTTGATTGATCCTCTATAGTTATGAAATGCAATATATTTCCCCAAAACACCTGAGTCATTTCCCAGACCATTGGGAAAGCGCTTGGAAGTACTGTTCAGTAAAATCAAATTAGTATTGAGTGCAGAAGCATTTAAAAAAATCACTTCCGAAAAATATTCTGATGATTCCTTACTGACTCTATCTACAACTCTCACTCCTGTGACCTTGCCTTTTTGATCATCATAAATAAGCGAATGAACCACAGAATCAGGTCGAATTGTCAAATTTCCCGTCTTGGCAGCTGTAGGCAAAGTAGAAGAATTGGAACTGAAATAGCCTCCAAAAGGACATCCTCTATAGCATTGGTTTCTTGCCATACATTGACCACGGCCTTGCTCTAGATGAACTTCCTTAGGTTCGGTGAGATGAGCACAACGACCAATAATCACATCGCGATCATCATAGGCTGCCTTGATTCTCTGTTGGATCTCCTTCTCCACACAGTTCATTTCCCAAGCTTTCAAAAACTCCCCATCAGGAAGTGTCTCCAACCCTTCATAACTCCCGCTTATTCCCACAAAACGCTCTACATAACTATACCAGGGAGCAACATCAGCATAACGAATTGGCCAATCCACGGCAAAGCCATCTCGGCCTGGCCCTTCAAAATCATATTTGCTCCAGCGCTGAGTTTGTCGTGCCCAGATCAGAGATTTGCCACCCACTTGATATCCCCGGACCCAATCAAATGGCTTTTCCTGCACATAAGGATGCTCGGAATCTTTGACAAAAAAATGCGCTGTATCCTCCTTGTAGGCATAGCATCTATTGACCACTGGATTCTCAAGTTTGTCTGCTCTTGGGATTTGATTGCGATGTGGCATTTCCCAGGGAGCTGAAGTCATCGTGGGATAATCTTTCAAATGCACGACATCTCTCCCTCTTTCTAACACCAAGGTTTTCAATCCTTTTTCACAAAGCTCCTTTGCTGCCCAACCTCCACTAATACCTGATCCTACTACTATAGCGTCAAATTGATTCGATTTCATAGTCGAAAAATAAAGATTAACTGGTCCACTTTTAAAACCTTTGAAGTAATACCTAGAGCCCAAAGATTTTTTTAAGACTATATCAGGATCACTAAACATCAAAAAGCCTCAGATACAAGTATCTAAGGCTTTTGAATTTTTGAAAATTTATTGATTTACTCGTACCTCAAGGATTCGATTGGATCCAACTTGGATGCTTTGTATGCTGGAAAATATCCAGACATCAAACCTACCACAATACAAATCACAAAGGCTATTAGCATCCAAAGCCAAGGAATTAGGAAACCGCCTACTCCAATGACTAGTGCTATAATGTTGCCTATGGAAATACCCAAGAGCACTCCCATAGCCCCTCCTATAATACAGATCATAATGGCTTCCATAAGAAACTGCTGTCTGATTCTAAGCGGTGTAGCTCCTAGTGCCTTACGGATACCGATCTCTCTAGTACGCTCAGTTACGGAAACTAGCATAATGTTCATCAAACCAATGGAAGCTCCTAGCAGCGTAATAAATCCTATACCAAAACCTCCCATTCTAAGATATCCTGCTACTTCTTCCAAACTTTCTGCTACAGACTCACTTTTGGTCAAGTCAAATGAATCGTCTTGTGCCACTCGATCTTGACGGATTTCTCTCATCATTCCTATCGCCTGTCCCATTTCATAATCTATTCGCTCAGGGCCCGAAGCTACACCGGTAATGCTATAACTAAAATTTCCTCTTTTATCCAAACGACTGGCGTTTTCTATCGGAACCAAAATCTGTCTATCCGCACCCGAATCCTGACCTACTCCTCCTTGCTCTTCAAGTATCCCTACAATAGTATAAGGTCTACCTAAAACAGTGATTTTTTGATTCAAAGGATCTTCACTTGCTTCAAAAAGCGTAGTTCCAAGTTCTTTCCCTATGATGCATACATTATAACCATTTTGAATTTCCATGCTACTGAAATTCCTACCTGACTCAAGCGTCATAGCTTTAATGTTCAAATAATTATCATCACCACCTCTTACTCGTACATTTGGATTGGTAGTTTTAGAGCCTCTCTTGATCTCTGCATTCCCTGTCACGGAAACAAATACAGTTGAAATTCCTACACTATTATATTTCTCCTTGAAGTTCATCACTTCCCGAAAAGTAAGCTTAGGATAAGTTTTCTCTGACTTACCATCCTGAATTGCTCTACCTCCACTAAATCCCTTATTTCTTATGTCGAATGAGTTAGCTCCCAAACCTGAGAAACTATCTGCTATTTGAGCTTTGATCCCATCAATAGCTGTCAGCATACCTACAAGTGATGAGATACCAATTGCAATGATGGCACCCGTCAGGATTGTCCTCAACAAATTTACTTTTACGGAGCGGACAGCCTCCCGTACATTTTCGATCAAATTCATAGTGTGTTCATATTAGAACGACTTTCTTGCGCAATCGCAGCTAGATAAGTCAAGTATAAATAATTACGAGGAAAATGACTATTCAGTAAGAAAATTTAAGATCCCCTCAATGAATTCTATCACCTCGAACTTCTAGGTTCTTCATCACTTCTGCCTCAAAGTCTAACCATTCCTGCCACCTCTTAGTCACTACCTGAGGATCTTCATATTTTTTGGCTAGCTCTATAAAAGTCACGAAATGTCCAGCCTCCGAAACCATCAACTCATAGTAAAACTTTTGTAGCTCTGGATCTTCCAATTGAGTTGAGAGCAACTTAAATCGCTCACAACTTCTTGCTTCAATCAAGGCATTCATCAGCAATTGTTCCGTCAGCTGTTGAATTCTACTTCCACCTTTTTTTGAAAAATTCTTAAGTTGAAGAGCATATTCATCCTTTCTAACAAATCCTAGCTTCAGGCCTCGCTTACGAAGCTGCTCAAGCACTCGCTCAAAATGTCCCCACTCTTCTGCAACAATTGGCGTAAGCGTATTCACCACTTCCTCTTTATCATTGAATCTCACAATGATGCTGATGCATGAAGAAGCTGCTTTTTGCTCACAGTAAGCATGATCGGTCAACACATCCCCCAATTGCATCTCTGCTATACTGGCCCACCGTGGATCGGTCGGCAGTTTCAAATGCAACATCTTCTGTCTTGTACTTTCCTCCCAACTCATCATTAATCAAATAAATACCAGGTGATTCCCAGATCGATGAATGACTTGTAGCCTGTGTAATCTGGAGTTATAAAATATCCTTCCTTATTCATCAAACCACTATTGAGGTGATTGTATTTGAGCAATACACGAGTTCGATTGATACGGAAATCAAGGAAAATATCAGCTACAGGATATGCATAGACATTAAAGCTATTCTGAAGGTAAAACTGCTGAGTAGATGGGAAATAAGCTTCCGCAAAATAATCGGAATGATAGCGGATATCCAATCCAAGTTGAACATAGACATTCTCATTGAACATTGGACTATCAAAGTAAAACTTGGTGTTTCCATAGAATTTAGGAATTCTAAATTTATCACTTGCCTCACCTGAAATCTGAGTGTATATCACCTCAGTATCCCACTGGAATTTCCGCCCGATACGCACTTTGGCTTTCAGCCCAGGAATCAACATAAATGCCTCTCCACTAGCTTGCTCTACTTTACGCTCTTCGTTGAAATAAACGTAATTATTCACTCTATTGATTGTCACAGAAGGGCGAAGCTGGATTTTATTAAAATCGAGTTTAAATACTCCGCGAATCTGATCCACTCCTATGTTACCAAAATCATTATCCCACTGGTAGTGATTGCCATAATACATTTGCTGCATAGCAGTAGGTTTGTAAACAGCCTTCGTATAATCCACCTCAAGCCAAGGAGAAATAAACAACCCATGTAGCTTGAATGCTCCAGGAATCAAATATTCCCCATCGGCACTGATTGACCACTTGTCAGAAATTTTACCTATCAACTCTCCACCCAAATAAACCTCGTTGAAGTTATTTTTATCTGGATAAAAAGTGCTTTTCATCCTACCTGCCCTAAATTTTGCGTGAGCATTATAATAGAATCCCTTGAAACTGCCCTTAAAGCCAACTTCGTTTCCCCACTCTTTGAAATCACTGTAATTCCTTGTGGTATCCAGCTGATCATTAAGTCTAGTGCTTGGATAGAAAAGGGAATCACTTCTTGTCAAAGGCGCAGTTAAAGTGAAGTCCTTATTCTTTTGATCAAAAATATGATAGATCTGCAACTCATCCCTAACGCTATACTCGTGATAGAACCTGTATTCTTGTCTCAAATCACTCGCTTGCGTATTACTCAGCCACACTTTAGCATCTTCGTAGGTAAAATACACCGAAGTGCTATCAACCCCCGGAGGAATGATACCCCCTATTTCATTGACCTTATGTAGCATCCGGGAAAAATTACCCAAAAACCAATATTTCCCGTTTTCCGAACGGTAATTAGTATGAAGGGAATAGGAAGTTTGTGACACCATATTATCATCCCTAGCCACTGGATTCAGTGTCTTTCGTGCTTTTATCGTATGCAAATTAAACCCTACATTCCATCTAGAATTAATGTTTCGGGCAAATGCCAAATCCAGCATGTTTCGTTGTCCTCCTCCGAAGAAAGCTGACATCTCAGTGAAGGGAGATTTGGTATCGAAATACTTGTTGTTCTCCGGTGCGTGATAATACAAATCATAGGCGGAGAATCCAGATCTAGCACCTATGACATCAGGGATTTCATAGTAGATTGACTTAGTAGCGCTTCCTATATTCCCTAAATCCTGATATTTCCAATTGCTTTTACCTACTGGATCATAGTTGTGAAAATTAGTCAGAGCCGTGTCCTGAGGATAGAGAATCAGGTTATTTCGCTTGATGTCTTTCTCATAGAAGTACAAACTGGTTTTAGGCCCATAAACCATCTTCGTACTGTCATCCAATAGGGATCTTCTCCCCACTATGCCTTCCTCTTCTTCATCTGGGTCAGTCACTTCCCTATTTCCTTGCTGATTTGTATTTTGGCCAGTTCTGGGAATAGTACGCTGTGCAAAAGCGAATTGGACACTCGCAATCGTGAGGAAAAATAAGAAACCGAGAAACCGTTTATTCACTTAGATATTGTCCTTTTTATAGACCTTTTGATTGATTAATTGTGCCAAAGCTAACTCATCAGCTGGTGAAAATTTCACTTCTATAGCAAGCACAAAAATCGGAATTTCTTCCAGAAATCCTTTGGGCGCGTTGGATTTAACTTTCACTGCATCTTTTTCGGTCGTAACAACAACGGGATTCTGCGATGCATGTTGCTTCATTGTACTCCGTACTCTATCGAAATCAGCCTCAGAATACTCATGATGATCCGGATAGCTCATCACCTCTACTAGCTCGAAATTCCCACTTACATATTCTATCAGCGGTTGATCGTTTGCGAGGCCTGTAAGCAGTATAATTTTAGACGAAAAAGAAAACGAATCGTCCAATGGCGTTGGTTCCCCATAAGAAATAGATGAAAACAACACAGGTGTATTGGCTTTACTATAAGTAGCTACTAGTCCTTTTATTTTAGCTTTCTGTGGTGTGCCTAGATCTTCGGGGCATTTGGTAACGATGATCAGATCAGCTCTTTTTGCTCCAGCTCTATTTTCTCTGAGTCTACCCATGGGCAGCAAAAAATCAGAATAAAAAGGTTTCTGATAAGTAGTCAAAAGAATATTCAAATCACCCTTCACGTAGCGATGCTGAAAGGCATCATCTAAAATAATCAGCTCCGGAGCATCTGAAATTAGGGATATCTTCTCTAGTGCATTTACCCGATCTTCCCCTACGAACACGGAAATCTCTTGACCAAACTTTTGATAAATCTGAAATGGCTCATCACCTATCTGGTCGGGGGAAACCTGTGGACCAGCTTCTAGAAATCCTTTGGTTTTTCGACCATATCCTCTACTCAGCGTGGCCACACGATACTCTTTGTGCTGCATACGAATCAAAAATTCCACCATGGGAGTTTTCCCTGTCCCTCCTACACTCAGATTCCCTACTACGATACTTGGTATCTTAGATGACGTACTTTTCAGCCAGCCCAAATCGAAAAACCAATTTCGAAGTCTCGTGACCAAATCATACAATAAAGCAAAAGGATAAAGCAAAAAAGCGTACCAGAGCATTCCAGAATTAGTATTTTTGATCAAATAAACAGAAAAATTATGGGATACAAGATTAGCGATGTGATTTCCTACTTGGAGCAAATCGCCCCTCCATCCTATCAGGAGTCGTACGACAACGCTACTTTGATTACAGGAAACAGCAATTCCGAAGTGTCGGGGATTGTATGCTCACTTGACTGTATAGAAGCTACCGTAGAAGAAGCTATAGAACTAGGCGCCAACATGATCGTAGCTCATCATCCTATAGTTTTTAAAGGACTGAAGAGCCTCACAGGGAAAAATTATGTGGAGCGAACGATCATCAAAGCGATCAAAAATGATATCGCGATCTATGCTATTCACACCAATCTGGACCACGTAGCACACGGAGTGAATAAGCGAATTTCAGATCGATTGGGTCTTCTAAACACTAAAATTTTAAAGCCAAAAAAACAATTACTCAGCAAGCTGGTGTTTTTTGTGCCAGAACCAGAGAAAGACAAGGTCCTTCAGGCGGTCTATGCTGCTGGCGCAGGCCAAATTGGTGAATACTCAGATTGTTCGTTCCAGTTAAAAGGCACAGGAACTTTTACGCCTTCGGCAAAAGCAAACCCTACATTAGGTGAGCGAAGCAAAGCTCAAGAAGAACAAGAGATCCGAGTAGAGGTTTTAGTTGCCAATCATGTACTCCCAAAAGTATTACGCAAAATGCGTGAAGCCCATTCTTACGAGGAGGTAGCGTTTTACGTGCAAAGCCTTGAAAATGAAAACCAAGAAGTGGGTGCAGGTATGATTGGTACACTTACGCAAGAAATGGATGGTGAAGAATTTTTGGATCATCTGAAAGCCAAAATGAATCTGGAAGTGATCAAGCACACATCAATTATTCCACGAAAAATAAATAAAGTAGCTGTTTGTGGTGGGGCAGGTATTTTCCTGCTTGGAGACGCTATTCGTGCAGAGGCAGATGTCTTTGTGACCGCAGACGTGAAATACCACGAGTTTTTTGATGCCGATGGAGCATTAATTCTCTGTGACATCGGACATTATGAGAGTGAAATTTTTACAAAAGAACTACTCCGGGAGTTATTGTCACAAAATTTTCCTAATATTGCACTCTATTTGACAAAAGTAGTTACAAATCCCACATCCTACCGATAGTACATGGAAAGTACAGTAGCACAGAAACTCGAAGCTATTCACAACCTTCAACTTTTAGATTCAAAACTAGACGCCATCATTAAGGTTCGCGGAGCTCTTCCAGAAGAGGTTCAGGACTTAGAAGATGAAATAGCTGGATATGAAACTCGATTGGAGAAATTTCAAAGTGAAATAGATTCTTTTGATAACGAAATAAAGGCGCTTAAAGAAAGCATCAAGGACTCTGAGAAACTGATCAAAAAGTACCAGGAGCAGCAGATGAATGTTCGCAACAACCGCGAATATGATGCTATCACCAAGGAACTTGAACTTCAGGATCTAGAGATTCAGGTTGCGAAGAAAAAGATCACTGAAGCTGGATATCGAATTGATACCAAAAAAGTGGACTTGGAGGAATTAAGTGCAGTGAAAAAAGATCGTCAAAAAGATTTAGAACAGAAAAACAGCGAATTAACTTCGATTGTCTCTGAAAGCGAATCTGATGAAGCGAAACTTAGCACTGATCGTGAAAAAGCCACAAAGAAAGTTGACGAACGTCTTCTAAAATCATACACCAAAATCAGAGCTAATGCCAAAAATGGCCTAGCAGTGGTAATGGTTAAAAGAGGTGCTTGCGGTGGATGCTTTAACACTGTTCCGCCACAAAGACAGGCTGACATTCGTGAGAAGAAAAAACTGATTGTTTGTGAGCATTGCGGTAGAATCCTCGCTGGAGTTGAAGATGAGGTAGTAGAAGAAGTAGCTCCAAAGAAAAAAAGAGCTACTAAGGCTACTAAAGCCACCCAAGCTTAAGAAAGAAGATCATACGAGTTTATATATAAAAAGAAACCTCGGACATTCAGTTCGGGGTTTCTTTTTATATATTTTTTTGCTTTCAACGTATTAATTTTTCTATATTGAGAGCTATGAAAAGTCTTGGAATTCTAACTATTGTTCTATTTCTCTCTCTTTCTGCTTTTGCAGCTGAGACTGAATCCAAAACTTTTTTGGTCTTGTTCAAATCAAAGGAATTAAAATCGCTTAATACCTCACTGAAAGACATACAGTCCCAATTTTCTTCTGCTTTCAAAATAAGGTCATATGCTGGCAATTCTGAGCTTGCGATGATTATTAATATTCCAGAATGCGAATTTGACGCCTGTTTTCTCGGCCAATTTCTAGTGTCACTCGAAAAAGGTGAAGAGATGAAACTGCAGGAAATCGCCTTCCGACTAGTGGATATGACCGCCAACAAAAAGTCCTTGGACAACTACTTAATCGCTTTTGAAGCAAGTCAGCAAAAAAATAAAAACGATAAACGCCCTACCCCAGCTCCTTAAGATGCTCGGTATCGTTTCTTTTTAACAATTCAAAAGTCCCCTCTTCTTTTTGTTCGAGTAGATACAGGCAAAGATTTCTGTGTTCAAACATATCCATGTGACACAAGTCTTGCTTCATAATCAAGCTCAAAAATATACGCATCGCACGCCCGTGCATACAAACTAAAATCGTATCGCCCGGTCCGGATATTATCGCATCAATTCCCCTTTGCATTCGCTTAGCCACTATATTAGGGCTTTCTCCCCCTGCTATACAATAATCGAGATTCCCTTTTTGCCATTGGTCCAGCATGTGCTGATAATACTGACTTTCTTCAGGTGACATCGGGAGCCCTTCATAATCTCCCCAGGAGATCTCGTTAAGGTCCGTAGTAGAAATAGCAGGAATACCTAAGTCCAAAAAAGACTGTATTGATTGTTTGGTCCGTTGAAGTCCTGTGTAATACGCCTGATCAAATGGAATATTTTTGTACGCTTCAAAAAAAGCCGCAGCCTGCTTTCTACCGTTTTCATTGATCGGAGCATCGATTCCACTCCCCTGCACTACGCCTTTCAGGTTAAAATCAGTTTGTCCGTGTCTTACGAGGTAAATTTTTTTTCGATTCAAGATTATCTATTTTTGTCTGCACCCCAAAGAAAACTCATTTACTTTAAATTTCATGGTATTCTCCCAAAAGCCTTCATTGGATCAAATCAACCAGAACGGTAATAATACAATGACTGCACATCTGGGAATTGTATTTACCGAAATCGGAGATAATCATCTGATCGCAACCATGCCGGTAGACGAGAGAACAAAACAGCCGATGGGTTTGTTACACGGAGGAGCAAATGTAGTACTTGCTGAGACACTGGGAAGTGTAGCATCTTCACTTACGATTGACCTAAATAAACAAATTTGTGTAGGTCTTGAAATCAACGCAAATCATCTGAAAGGTGTTAAATCAGGATTGGTAACAGGAACTACATCTCCTATTCATATCGGAAAAAGCACACAGGTTTGGGAAATAAAAATCACAAATGAGCAAGGTCAACTCTGCTGCATAAGCAGAATCACCATGGCGATTTTAGACAAAAAGTAATGCATACCAACGTAGCTACGAATCATACGAAAACAGAAATTCTTCAACTCCTGCTTCAACTAGGTTTGACTTCTGGTGGTTCATTTGCCATCTGGCGAAAGCCAAAATCCAATACCGTTGAAATTGTTTTAGATGACACATCTGAGCCGATTAAAGTTGATTTATCCATTGAAAGTCTTGAACCAGGGTTTATTGTTCATCCTTTCGCTGACCAAGCAGATAAAAAAGCCTATTTCATAAAGGCTAACAAGTACTTTTCCTTTGAGCTTGACAGGCCACTGGACACAGATGAACTTCCTGAGTGGGCTAAAGTTCAATTGAAAAATCAGGAAAGGCTTTCTCCAGCAGAAATCCGGGAATTACTGATTAATCAAACATTGGTCTGCAAAGTACAAACCTCCAAACTGAGTGAGGACAAAGCTCACTTCATCCAGCTAGTCAAAGAAGGCATAAAAGCCATTAAAGAAAATCAACTCGAAAAAGTAGTTCCTGCCCGAACAAAAACCATCTCAATTCCTTCAAGTTTCAGCTTAAGCTGTACCCTATTGAGTATGATGGACGCATATCCGAATGCATTTATTAACTTCTTCCATTTGCCTCATGTAGGCACTTGGATAGGTGCTTCGCCGGAGACTTTGATAGAAACCAAAGGTGATACGTTTTACACCATGTCTCTAGCTGGTACTCAAAAAGCAACAGGAGACAATCCGCTCAAATCAGTGGCTTGGACTCAGAAAGAAATAGAAGAGCAAGCCTTAGTAAGTCGTTACATCGTTTCCTGCTTCAAGAAAATACGCCTTCGAGAATACGAGGAACATGGTCCGAAAACAGTACTTGCCGGCAATCTTCTGCACCTGCGATCTGATTTCAGAATCAACATGAAGGAAACTGGCTTTCCAGAACTTGGATCTATCATGCTAGGTCTCCTTCATCCAACCTCTGCTGTTTGTGGAATGCCTAGGCGCGAAGCACATGATTTTCTTCAGGAATTTGAAGGCTTTGACCGCTCATTTTTCTCAGGATTTCTTGGGCCAGTGAATATTCAGGGCAGCACTTCTATTTATGTCAATTTGAGAACAGCGAGCCTTCATGACAACGAAGCAACACTTTACGCCGGAGCTGGCGTGACTGAGGATTCTGATCCTGAAAAAGAATGGGAAGAAACAGAACTCAAGTGTGAAATCATCGGTAAATTCATTCAAAACCCAAGCGCTTGATACTTCAATCAGTTGTTGATTTAGTGGCGATTTGCGCCAAAAAGGGCATCCAAAATGCTATTCTTTCTCCCGGCTCACGCTGCGCTCCATTGACGCTTGCCTTTGCCAGACACCCTCACATCCACACTAGAACTATCTCTGACGAGCGTTCGGCCGCATTCATGGCCTTGGGTATGGCTCAGCAAATGGAAGAACCTGTGGCTTTGGTTTGCACCAGCGGATCAGCAGCTTTGAATTACTACCCAGCTGTAGCTGAAGCATTTTTCCAGCAAATCCCTCTATTGATTTTAACCGCAGACCGACCTACTGAATGGATCGATCAATACGACGGACAAACGATTTTCCAGCCAGAAGTTTACGGAAAGCATGTGAAGGGAAGCTTTCAATTGCCCGATTCTACACGCAATTCTGATCAGCTTTGGCACTCATCACGGGTCGTGAATGAGGCTATTAATCTCTCCAAGCAATTTCCAGCTGGCCCAGTCCATATCAATATTCCACTTCGGGAGCCGTTCTATCCTGAGCATGGTGAAAAAATAGAATTCCCTGGGAATCCGAAAGTTTTCAATCAGGAACATTCTTCTGTTCAGCTTTCTGAGGAAAGTTTGATCAGACTCAATAATCGCCTTCAGTCCTTCAGCAAGATTCTAATAGTCGCAGGGCAGCAGAAACCAAACGAGGTTCTTCAAGCTGTTTTAGATAAGCTTTCGAAAGAGAAAAAAGTGGTCATTGTCACTGACACGATTAGTAATTTGCAGTCAGATCAAACAATTTCGCTACACGATCACTGGTTAGGAAACCCGGCTCTGAGTCAAGAACTAGAGCCTGAATTGATTATTTCATTTGGGAAGTCGGTGATTTCAAAATCACTGAAACTATTTCTGCGAAAGACTCAAGCGTCACACTGGCATGTGCAGGAAGACGGGAAAGCAAAAGACACATTTCAAAGACTTTCTCGGACGATACCAAGTAGTCCAGTTTCATTTTTCAATTGGCTTGCAATAGCGCTTAAACCTCAGAATCAAGACTTCCAAAATAGCTGGATAGAATTGGAGCAAAAGACTCAGTCAGCACTTGCAGAAGTATTCAAAACAAGTGAATTCGGCGAATATTCTGCTTTGGCATTTTGCCTAAGCAAAACTCCTTCACTTTCCAAAATTCATGTAGCCAATAGTATGGCGGTGCGATACTTGAATTTGCTGGGAAAAAGAGAACAAGAAATAAGCTGTAACCGTGGAACTTCTGGCATCGATGGATCAAATTCCACTGCTGTCGGTTGCACCTTTACAACCAAGGATACCGTCACGCTTATTACTGGCGACATGGCTTTCTTCTATGATCGCAATGCTTTTTGGCATAATTACGCGATGCCAAACCTTCGGATAATTTTGCTGAATAATCATGCAGGTGGGATTTTTCGAATGATCGAAGGGCCGGCAAATCAGCCTGAATTAGAAGAGTATTTCGAAACCAAACAGAATTTATCTGCACAGCACCTGGCAACTGAGTTTGGCTTTTTCTATGTGAAAGTGATCAATCAGAATGAGTTGGAACTGGCTTTAGAAGATTTTTACTCCCCGAGTATTCATCCGAAAATCCTGGAAATCGAAACGGAAAGTAAAAGTAATGCCGACCTATTAAAACTGATCAAAGTAAGGGTTACAGAAACCTTAAGTGTAAAGTAAAATCAACTATTCTTTCTGAAAAACACGAACATAATCTACTTTCATTTCTTGTGGGAAAACAGTAGAACCATCAGGTCTACCCGGCCATTTCCCTCCTACAGCGACATTGAAAATAAAGAACATTGGCTTGTGGAATTCATCCAAACCAGCTGGACGAATATCAATTACATGAAACGCTTCACCATCAAGAAGCCAAACGATTTTCTCAGAATCCCAATCAATGGAAAACACATGAAATTCGTCATTGAAAATACCTGAAGCTAGTTTCGTACTTCCTCCATAATTCGCATAGCTTCCTCCATTGTCCCAATGTACAGTGCCATGAGTAGTTCTATCACGATCTTCAGTGGATCCGCCGATCATTTCCATGATATCGATTTCTCCACATTTAGGCCAGCTCACCTCATCGATATTAGCACCAAGCATCCATAGAGCAGGCCAAAGGCCTTGTCCTTTAGGTAAGATCGCACGTATATCAATTCGACCATAAGTGAAAGATTGCTTTCCCTTTGTTATCATCCTGGATGAAGTATAACTTTTTCCTCCTTCACTTTCTTGCTTTGCTGTAATGATAAGCTTTCCATCAGCTAGGGAGGTATTCTCTTTTTTGTAGTATTCTAATTCTTCATTTCCCCAACCACATAATTCAGGACAGCCATCACCAAGTTCGAAAGTCCAATTTTCGGAAATTGAGGAGGAATTGAATTCATCTGCCCAAGTTAATTTATACCCTGCATAAGACTCTGGACTGGTATACCCTGCATTTGGATCTAAACCCAAAGCAACTGCATTCATATTCACCACTTTAGTATCCACCACATATATCAACTCAGTGGCATGAGCCTGAAGAGTAATTTTATAATCACCTTTTTCTTTGTAAGTGTAATTGGCTGAGTTACCATCTACCCTTTGTGGGATCTCGCCAGGCAGGCCAAAACTAATTTTAAAAAAACTTGCATTAGTAGCTGAAAAAGTAGCTTTAACTTCTCCATTTCCTAATTGCACAATCGTCAAGATAATGTTGTTGGGTGTCACAGGCGTAGGAGCCACCTCGCTAGATGAAGTGCAGGAAGCCAAAAAGCATATTGTAACAACTAGAATCAAAGTACTCTTTAAGGTTTTCATATATTTCAAATAGGGTAAGAAAACGCTAGCAATCTAGTCTATAAAAAAGAAATAAATACCCTTTTTTAAATTCTGAATACCGACAAAAATGGCCCTACTATGGAAACGAAAACAATCAAGACTGCAATTCAGCAGTAAAACTAGAATCGGGAGAAGAACTTCTCCCAGATTTATTAACAAACCAAAACAAGAAATACAATAAGCCTATTTCGAATACCAATTGGGTTATTATACCTAAAACTGCTCCAATAACAGTTACAAATAAGACACCGGTTACAATTCCTAAAACACCAATTGGGACTGCTATTGATTTTAAAGGTGACTTAAATTGTAAAAAACTAATCCCGAATATTATAAATACTGCACCAGTTGAAATAACATATGGAATTATGAATAAAAAATTTGGTAAATCTTCAATCATCGCAAAATAGACTTCTACGCTAACACCTGCTGCATTTACCAAAATCATTATCCAAGCAGCAATTTTGAGCATAAAATTATTGAAGAAATCAGCAATCTTATAAAATGCTAACATGAAACCTGAAAAGAAAATCAGGGATGCCAATTTTAATCCAAAGTATAAGTTTAGGTCTATATCTTTATTTCCTTCGAATATGCTGTAATCCATGGGAAACTCAACAATAGAGCTAATCATGTATAATAAACCTGCTCCAAAACAGAGATATAACAGCTTTTTGAAAGATTCCGGTAGTGTGGAAACATTTTCACTTGGGACGTTTATTTTTTCATCCAATTGGATTCCCAAAGCCTCAAATAATGCTTTAATAGTATAACTCCGTGGAGTTACCTCCCCTGCCTCGATGCGCTGGATGGTCCGTACATTTAGGTTGCATAGTTCTACCAACTCCTCCTGAGTCAGTCCTTTTGCCTTTCTCATTTCAGAGATTTTTTTGCCAAGTTCTGGTTGCTTCATTGTGAATAGTTTTTGATTTACCATGGCAATTTCTCGGATTGGATTGTGACTTAAGCCGAAACAAGGTCGGTTTTGACCCGACATTCACCCGACATTTTGTTAAAGAGCTAAAAATAAGCGTTTTGTAACTAAATCTCTTGAATTTACCAAACCTAAAAATCGCTATTAGAAGATCTAAAGGGACCAGTAAAACTGATTAAGCCTTATTGATATCTTATTGGCAATAGATTTAATTTGAGAAGGACGAGGAGCAAAACAATAAGAAATGTACCAATAGCTGCAATAATATTAATGTACTTCTGCGCCTTTAGAGGGTCGATGATAAATTTTTGAAACGCCAAAATCAGCAAATATCCAATGATTCCACCAGTTGTATTTGTCAATAAATCAGTGATATCAAATGTCCCAAATTTAAATACATACTGAAGTCCTTCTAACATCAAACTTGTCAGAAAAAAGAAAAGTAGATTAAATCCAAAAGTCCGTTTTCTAAATAAGATTCCCGCATAAATTCCCAGTGGAATAAAAATCACCACATTCAAAGCGGTTTCCATTATGCTATAATAGCCATTTGCAAAAGGGATCAGGTTGATTTTCCTCTCTTCCAAATAAGAAAATTGCACTCCTAGCTTAAGCAAAATGATCCAACCCAAGACGATCAAATAAATTAGTAATAAAGTTTGGGTCAGCCTGTCAGCACTGTTTTCATCCTTTCCCATTCTCATTCTTTTGAATTACCCGCATAGTCGAATTTGCTAAAATTATTACTCAGGAAAACACTAATTCCCTTTTTCTACAGCAGTGGCAAAACCTGCTTCAATGCCGGATTGCGATTCTCTCCTTTCCAGATAGCAGAAAGCTCCGTGAACTGCAAAATATTCGGAATCTCCATAAATCGCACATTCAATTCATATCCTTCCTTCAAGGAAGTAGGAACTATCGCCACGCCCATCCCATTTTCTACCAACTTGAAGATCGTCAGCGCATGAACGGACTTATGCCTGATCTTGGGAGAAAAGCCTGCATCTCGACAAATACCAATGATCTGCTCGTAATAGAGATTGCTGTAATCAGAGGAAAAAAGTACAAATGACTCATCCTTAAACTGATTTACCGAAATAAAATCTCGTTCCTGAAGCGGATGATTTTTTGGCACTACCAGCGAAAAACTATCTCTCAGAACAACCTTCATTTCGAGATCACTTGGCACAGAAGCCAACCGTACAAACCCCAAATCCAACTTGTCCTTTTCGATCATTTCCACCTGAACAGAATTGCTCAACTCTTCCAAACTAGTGCTGATCAAAGGCTGATCTGCATTCAACTTGGCTAGTAAATCCGGTAAAACCTGATTGGAAGCAGAGCCTAAAAACCCAATTCTCAGCTCCCCGATTTTCCCTGCGGCAATCAATTTTAATTGGCTTCTCGTGAGATCCAGATGATTTAGAACGAAGTCAACTTCATTTTTGAAAAATGATCCTGCAGCTGTGAGCTCCACATGCTTTTGATCACGTTCAAAGAGTTTCACCTCCAGCATTTCCTCCAGGTTCTTAATTTGTCTACTCAAACCTGGTTGGGAAATAAATAGTCGCTCGGCTGCCTTTCGGAAATTCAACTCCTCAGCAACTGCTTTGAAATAACTTAAATGTCTTAATTCCATGATGCCTTAAAGGTATCAAATCATGACATAATTGATATCAAAACTTATCATTAATGCTAGGTACCTTTGGCAAGACCCTAGAATTGAGACCCAAATAGTTATGAATACTTTCCAATACGGCCAAGACCAACTGACAGTAGGCACAGCTTTGCAACTCGCTAGAAAAGAGATCAAAGGAGCATTAAGCCCTGAGACTCGTGACAAAGTCCAAGCATCTGCGGTAGCTGTGGCTAACATTGCCAAAGGTGAAAAAGCTGTATATGGAATTAACACGGGTTTCGGCCCACTATGTACCAGCAAAATTTCAGCTGCTGACACGCAGACTTTGCAGGAAAACCTCTTAAAAAGTCACGCTGTTGGTTTGGGTGAGCCAGTTCCTATAGAAATCTCCAAACTGATGCTGGTGCTGAAACTTCAGGCTTTGGCTCAGGGATTTTCGGGGATTAAATTGGAGACCCTAGAGAGAATGGGTTGGATGCTCGAGAATGACGTCATACCTGTCGTTCCAATCCAAGGCTCAGTGGGTGCATCTGGAGATTTGGCCCCACTCTCCCATTTATTTTTGCCACTACTAGGTTCAGGAAAAGTACATTTCGAGGGAGAAATTCATCGCACCTCAATTGTATTTGAAAAGCTGGGAATATCACCTCTTTCTCTCGGACCAAAAGAAGGTCTGGCGCTAATCAACGGCACCCAATTTATGGCTGCCTACGGAGTGAAAGTCGTGGACCGCTTGCATAATTTGCTCGTCCACGCAGATATCACTGGAGCTATGATGATCGAAGGCTTAATGGGTTCGATCAAACCTTTCTCTCCTGAATTGCATCAATTGAGGCCATTTGCAGGAAATAAACATGTAGCGCAGACTATTCTGAATTTGCTACATGGTTCGGAAATAGTCAATTCGCATTTGAATTGTGCCAGGGTTCAGGATCCGTATTCTTTACGCTGCATGCCACAGGTTCACGGCGCTTCCCGAAATGCCTGGCTTCACCTGAAAGATGCCATCGAAACTGAGATCAATTCCGTAACCGACAATCCCGTTGTGTTCAGCGAAGATCACACGATTTCCGGAGGTAGTTTCCATGGACAGCCAATCGCGTTGCCCTTAGATTATGCCTGCCTTGCTGCTTCGGAATTGGGAAACATTTCAGATAGACGAATCTATCTTTCTCTTGGAGGAGATACTCCAGGAGTGCCAAAATTGCTGATGAAAGAAACTGGTCTCAACTCAGGTTTGATGATTCCACAATACACTACAGCTGCTTTGGCTTCGGAAAATAAAGGACTTTGCTTTCCTGCTTCTGCAGACAGCATTCCAACGTCACTTGGTCAGGAAGATCACGTGAGTATGGGTTCGATTGGTGCAAGAAAAGCTTTGCAAGTCATTGGGAATGTGGAGAAAATCTTAGGAATTGAGTTGTTTTATGCTGCCCAGGCGATGGATTTCCATGCTCCTCTGAAATCTGGAAAGGTAATGACAGCTATTCATGCCCATGTAAGAAAAAGCATCACGCCTGTCATCAATGATCGAGTGATGACTGAAGACATGGAAGCGTCAATCGAGATGATACAAAGTGGTGAGTTGATCGAAATCGCAAATCAAGTAGCCAAAGAGGAAGGTTTACAATACCAGACCGAATGGAGTGAGCTTTTTAGTGTTTAGGTCATTCAGTTGAAAGCTCAATAAATTGTACTTCAATATTCTTTTCCAAAATCAATCCTACACTAACTAATCATGTATAAACTAATCGGCCCAATTACCCAGCTACTCACGCTTGATAAAGTCCCACTAAAGGGAGCGTTGAAAGATGAGCAATTGGAAATTCTGGAAAATGCAGGGATTCTGATTGAAGATGAAAAGATTCTGGAAGTTGGCAATTACAATGATTTGTTGGCAAAAGCACAAACTTTAAATACCGAGGTAATTGAGTTGAAAGGAGATTTTGTAGCTCTCCCCGGATGGATAGATTGTCATACACATATTTGTTTTGGAGGAAGTCGGGCACAGGATTTTGCAATGCGAAATGCAGGGAAATCCTATTTGGAAATCGCCGAAGCCGGTGGCGGAATTTGGGATACCGTTATTCAAACCAGAAATTTAAGCCAGGAAAAACTTGCAGAAAGAACCGTTACAAATGCAAATCGACATCTCAGCGAAGGAGTTACCACCATTGAAGTGAAAAGCGGCTACGGGCTAACTGTAGCTGAAGAAATCAAAATGCTTCGCGCAATACAAGAAGCAAATTCAGAAACCAAAGCTGATCTGATCCCAACTTGCCTAGCTGCTCACATGAAACCGAGAGATTTCGAAGGCTCCAAAGAAGCATATCTTCAGGAAATCAGCGAACATTTATTTCCTATTCTGAAGTCAGAAAATCTCGCGAATCGCATAGATTCATTTATTGAGCAGAGTGCATTTTCACCTAAAGAAATTGAAAGCTATTATCAAAAAGCAAGCGATTTAGGCTTTGACCTCACCGTACATGCTGATCAATTCACAACCGGAGGCTCTGAGGTTGCAGTGAAATTCGCTGCAAAATCAGCGGATCATCTAGAAGCATCTACTGCAAAGGAAATAGCCCTTTTGGCAAAATCAGACACAGTGGCAGTAGCTCTTCCAGGAGCGTCAATTGGCTTAGGCTGTGCATTTACACCTGCCAGAAAAATTCTAGATCAGGGAGGTTCTTTGGCAATTGGAAGCGATTGGAATCCTGGTTCTGCCCCAATGGGTGATCTGATAACACAAGCTTCTATTTTGGCAACCTTTGAGAAGTTAAGTACAGTTGAAGTATTAGCTGCGCTGACTTTCCGCGCCGCGGCTGCTCTGGGATTAGAAGATCGAGGAAAATTGAAAGCTGGATTATTAGCTGACTTCAATCTATTCTCAACGCATGATTTTAGAGAGATTCTGTATCATCAAGGCAAACTTAAACCTGAGCAGGTCTGGAAAAAAGGGAATAAGATTTAAGACAATAGACTTAAGACATTAGATCCAAGAGGTAAGAATCAAACAATGACGCACGAGGTTCAAATCCAACTCGTAAATCCCAAATCGTAATTCGTAATTCCAATGGTCTTCCAACAGCAAATATCCCAAGGCATTCCCACTTCACTTCCCTTAAAAAAAGAGCGTGACACTTCACTAAGTCATGCTCCAAAGCGAAAGGATCTTTTGAGTCATGAAGAAAAGAAACTTGCTCTGAGAAACGCCTTACGCTATTTCCCTGCAGAACGGCATGCTGAATTGGCTTCCGAATTCTTGGCTGAACTGAAAGAATTTGGCAGGATTTACATGTATAGATTCCAGCCTGAATACTCCATATATGCAAGACCAATTCAGGAATATCCCGCGAAATGTCAGCAGGCAGCAGCAATCATGTTGATGATTCAAAACAACTTGGATCCAGCCCTCGCACAACACCCTGAAGAATTGATTACTTACGGCGGAAATGGAGCAGTTTTCCAGAACTGGGCTCAATACCTTTTGGTGATGAAGTATTTGTCTGAAATGACAGAAAATCAAACGCTGCACATTTATTCTGGTCACCCAATGGGGCTTTTCCCATCTTCTCCAGAAGCACCCCGCGTGGTAGTTACGAACGGAATGATGATTCCAAATTATTCCAAGCCCGATGATTGGGAGAAATTCAATGCGCTTGGGGTAACACAATACGGACAGATGACCGCAGGTTCGTTTATGTACATTGGACCGCAAGGAATTGTTCATGGAACAACGATAACGGTGATGAATGCTTTCCGCAAGAAATTAAAAGCGGGAGAAAAGCCTGCCGGGAAAATCTTTTTGACGGCAGGTCTTGGAGGAATGAGTGGAGCACAACCAAAAGCGGGAAATATCGCAGGTTGCATTACCATCTGCGCTGAAGTAAATCCTGCTGCAGCAAGAAAACGACACGAGCAAGGTTGGGTGGATGAATTAATCGAAAATCTTGATGAATTAGTCTTTCGAACTCAACTCGCAAAACGAAACAAAGAAGTAGTCTCTATCGCTTACATTGGAAATATCGTAGATGTTTGGGAGCGTTTTGATAAGGAAAATATTTTCATAGAATTAGGCTCAGATCAGACCTCACTTCACAATCCTTGGTCTGGTGGATATTATCCTGTTGGACTATCCTTTGAGGAATCCAACCAGCTGATGGCGGAGAAACCAGAGGTATTCAAAGCAAAAGTTCAAGAAACACTTCGTCGTCATGCGGATTCCATCAATAGGCATGTAGTGAAAGGAACTTACTTTTTCGATTATGGGAATGCCTTTTTGCTGGAAGCGTCGCGAGCTGGAGCCGATGTATTGGCTGAAAACGGAATCGACTTCCGCTACCCATCTTACGTGCAAGATATATTGGGACCTATGTGTTTTGACTATGGTTTTGGGCCTTTCCGCTGGGTTTGTACCTCTGGGAAAACGGAGGATTTGAGGAAATCAGATCAGATAGCCGCAAGAGTTTTGAAGGAAATCATGCAGAATTCACCAGCTTCAATCCAACAGCAAATGCAGGATAATATCACTTGGATAGAAGAAGCAGAAAAGAACAGATTGGTCGTCGGATCACAAGCTCGCATTCTTTATGCTGACGCCGAAGGTCGTGCTAAGATTGCTGAAGCTTTCAACGATGCAATTTCTTCAGGTGAAATCTCTGCTCCCATCGTACTAGGCCGAGATCATCATGATGTCAGCGGTACGGATTCACCTTACCGCGAGACCAGCAATATCTATGACGGCAGTAAGTTCACAGCTGATATGGCGATTCACAATGTGATCGGCGACAGTTTCAGAGGTGCAACCTGGGTTTCAATTCACAATGGTGGCGGTGTAGGCTGGGGAGAAGTGATGAATGGAGGTTTTGGGATGCTCCTTGATGGAAGTAAAGAAGCTGAAAGAAAGCTACAATCCATGCTTTTCTACGACGTAAATAATGGAATTGCCAGACGTGCTTGGGCAAGAAATTCAGGCTCTTTGGAAGCTATTCAGCGGGAAATGGACCGTAGTCCTGGATTGAAAGTAACCATCCCTAATTTGGTTGATGAGGATATTCTGGGATCAATTGTATTCTAAGAAGTAGTGACAAATCATGCCAATCAAAATTTAATTGAAGCCACTCATTAGGAAAAAGGTGATTCCACTTATTGTTAAATCACCTAAAACTAAAACCTTTTTTTGAATCATACCTAAAAACCAAATACATTGGTCGGGATTACAAAAATATCAGTAAGCAATTTTTAAGGTAGTTTAAAAGTAAATTATAAACCCACCATGCTCCATCAAAACCCGAATCCTTCACTTTGGTCAGGTAGAAAATCTGAAACAATCGAATATTGGCACCAGGCTGCTATCTCAGTAAAAGACCTTAAGGTGGATCAAACTCAAGAGTATCCTAAAGTCGGTATTCTAGGATATGCAGGTGAAGAGGGAGTCAAAAGAAATCAGGGCAGATTGGGTACTGCAGAAGGACCAAATGCAATAAGAAAAAGCCTTGGAAGTTTGGCTTTTCACTTGCCTGACACAAGCAGAATCTTTGATTATGGGGACGTTTATACAGAAAATTCTGATTTAGAATCAAGCCACGAACTAATTACTGACACTGTTTTCAATCTTCTGGAAACGAAGCATTTTCCTATCCTTTTGGGTGGGGGGCATGATTTGGCCTTGGCACATGGACGAGGAATCTATAAGTATCTAGCTTCCAAAAACCAGACTCTTGGCATAATTAATATGGATGCGCACTTTGATTTGCGCCCGACCATCGATGGAAAAGGACACTCTGGGTCGCCATTTCTCCAACTGGCTCAGGAAAACCCAGACACATTTAAATATCTATGCTTAGGAGTACAGCGGTCCGTAAATCCAAAATCACTTTTTGAAACCGCGGATAAAGTTGGTGCTAAATGGATGGTCATGGAAGATTTCAGAATGAATAACTGGGAAGTAATTCAGGAAAAAATCCTCTGGTTCTTAGACTCTGTGGACAAAATCTACCTTAGCGTAGATATGGATGGTTTTTCGTCAGCATTTGCCCCTGGAGTTTCAGCGCCATCACCTATGGGATTCAGACCTGAATTTGCGTTCAAAGTATTTGAATTACTTTCTTCCAGCAAAAAGCTCATTTCTCTAGACGTGGTAGAACTCAATCCTGCCTTCGACCACGATCAGGCTACGGCTAGACTGGCAGCGAGATGCGCTGAATATGTAGCTAGGAAGGTACTAAGAACCAGCCCTTAAAATTATCCTGAAAACAATTCAGAAAGAATTACCTCCTTATGAAGATTTCAAAAACCTACTTTTTAATAACCCTTACTTTTTCGTTTTTCAGTTGTAAGCCTATTGAAGAAGAATCTGGAATCCCCAATTTCAATATTACTGACCAGAACATTTCAGAATTTGACGAGGCAATTTCTTCGATTAGTTTATTCCTCTGAAAAACAATAATGATTCTCCTGTCAACCTTAATTGCAGTGTTTGGAATCTCACGGTCACGGCAAATTATTTTGTCTATTCGACCATTTGCAATCCCGAAGCTAAAATCCATCTTTTTGACCTTAAAGGGAATTACATTAAATCCCTAAGTAAAAATGGAAATGACCCCGAGGAATATCAAGTGAAAATGAAGGATTAGAGAGTCGCCTTTTTGAAGGCTTCTGCTTGATAAAGCAAGAAACACCTGGCTAGCCCCAGAATTTTAGTCAATTACTGAATTGTTTTCACTTTCACGAATTCCTCTTTATTTTCTATAATTTCTATAGAATTAACGAGCATTCGACCCATCCCATCCCATTGTACCTTCATCTCATCTCCAGTTTGTAATTTGATGCCAACACCGAAACTAAAAGCACCTGTACCATAAAAATGTACATGACACTGTAGCGGCTGGCGATGGTCAGGATATTTAAAATGATGATATTCCAAATTAGCCAAAGTATGAGCCATGTTGGTTTCACCAGTTTTTATGTCTGCTGACCACAATATCTCTTCCTTTCGGGAAACTGTTACCACTCCATTTAGATCGGAAAAATCATCTGTAAGTACAAGTTCAGGACCGATAGAGCAATTGCGCAACTTGGAAGGAGCCAGGTAGAGATAATTCTTCTTTTCCATCACATGGTCTGAGAACTCATTACCGGTGGTGAATCCGATACGTACCGGTTGACCAGTTCTGTCCACAATATAAACACCGGCTATCTCAGGCTCTTCTCCCCCGTCATTTCCAAAATCGGGAACTTGCAATGCCTCACCGTGTGCTTTCAAAATAGCTCCCGTCCCTTTGTAAAACCATTCAGGCTGGACACCAATCTCACCTTCAGCGGGCTTTCCACCCTCCACACCCCATTGATAGACTTTCATACTGTCAGTCAATGTATTTCCTTCATCAGACTGATGCATCACCTGTCTATTCATGGCGCTGCTGTGATGAGTCAACCCTGTGCCCGAAACGATGCAATTGGAAACTGTATCTGGGTTGTCGAATGATGGTAATAACTTCCAATCACTTTTTCCAAAATAGACCATATCGTAGTCCAACTTCTCAGTTGAAAGCTGTTGCTCTAAAAGTGCATGAATCGAGACCCCAGAGTCTAGTGCCTTTAATGCCAACTGAAATATGGAAGTGAACTCATCTACCAAAATCAGATAAGGTTCAGAGACTACTGCTATTTTCCTGCCTTTACTTTGATAGGAAATCTGTACTAATCTGGTCTTGTCTTTCATTTTCTTTTTGGTTATAAATGGGTTCTTACTTAGGAAATCAATGCCTCCCACAAAATTTCCACCGGATGCTTAGCTTTTCTACCTGTTCCGTCAGCAATCTGGTGACGGCAAGATGTACCTGGCGCAGCGATTATAGTTTCTGAATCAGCATTCCTTACAGCTGGAAATAAAACCAACTCTCCCACTTGCTGAGAAACTTCATAATGCTCAGCTTCATAGCCAAAGCTTCCAGCCATTCCACAGCATCCGCTTGGTATCGTTTCTACAGAGTAATTTGTGGGTAGAGACAACAATTTCTGTGTCCAATTCATAGAAGAAAGTGCCTTCTGATGACAATGTCCATGAAGTTTGATTTTCTGTGTTTTGGTGGTAAAAGAGTCAGCTTTGATATTCCCAGCAGCAATTTCCTGCCCCAAAAACTCATCAATCAGCTTCACATGAAATTTCAATTTCTTTGCTGCTTCCGCCAAATCTTTTTTAACAATACGAGGATATTCATCTCGGAAACTCAAAATAGCAGAAGGCTCCAAACCAATCAAAGGTGTATTCCCATCTATCAGCTTCTCAAAAACTTTCACATTCGCTTCAGCATGTTTCTTGGCTTTTGGCAACAAGCCCTTAGAAAGCGCAGATCTACCACTTTCTTCATGATCAACGACTTTCACTTCGTAGCCTAGCTTTTTAAGCAGAGAAATCGCCTTAATTCCAATCTCAGTATCATTGTGATTGGTAAACTCATCCACAAAAAAGTAAATAGATTTAATCTGCTTTGCCGCAGATGGAAGTGATTCGTAATTCTTCTTGTACCACTTGCGAAGACTGACTTTGCTGATCTCAGGTAAACTCCTTTTTGGAGCTACGCCCAAAACAGACTTCATCAAACCGCCAGTCAGACTATTGCTCAACATGAAATTTGCCAAGCCTCCGGTTTTCGAACCCAACTCATTCAATTCATTTATATAAGCAAAGGCTCTGGATCGAAGGGGGATTCCGTTTGTCTTTTGGTATTGATAGAGGAATTCAGCTTTCATGCTAGACATGTCCACATTGGAAGGACATTCCGCCGTACAGCCTTTACAGGAAAGGCACAAATCCATCGCTTCCTTGATCTCAGGATGGTTGAAGGCATTTTCCTTTTTGTCCATCGTGAGAAACTCGCGGAGTGTATTGGCTCGGCCTCGAGTGGTATCCTTTTCATTACGAGTTGCCATGTAGCTTGGACACATGGTGCCGCCAGAACCTGGAAGTTTGCGACAATCGCCAGATCCGTTGCACTTTTCTGCCAAACGAAGAATTCCACCTACATTGGAGAAATCCATCAACGTATCATGAATTGGAGTTTCCGTATCCGGCTCGTAGCGCAGGAATTTATTCATCGGAGCAGCATCTACGATCTTGCCTGGATTGAAAATATTCTGAGGATCCCAAGAGAATTTGATCCTGCGTAAAAGCTCGTAATTCTTTTCCCCTACCATCAGCGGAATAAATGCAGCCCGTACCCGACCGTCTCCATGCTCACCGCTTAATGACCCCTGATACTTCTTAACCAATTCGGCTGAAGCTTTAGAAATCTTATAGAACTCCTCTACATCCTTAGACTTTTTCAAATCCAGAATTGGTCTCAAATGTATTTCTCCAGCGCCAGCATGCGCATAATAAACTGGCTTTTGATTAAAGCCATCCATCATTCCTCCTACCTCATCGATGTAATCTGCAAGATCTTCTATATCCACGGCCGTATCTTCAATACACGCAACAGCTTTCGCATCTCCTGGAATATTAGCCAACAGACCCAATCCCGCTGAGCGCAGTGCCCAAGCGGTGGAAACCATCGCCGGTTCAATGATAGGATACGCATAGCCAAGTCCTGTTGCTATCAAGTCATCCACCAAAGCTTTGCCTTTGGCCATTGCTTCTTCCAGCGTTTGGCCTCGAAACTCCACCATCAAAATCGCCTCAGGATCTCCCTCCACGAAATAGCGGTTTTTACTGTATTCAATGCTTTCTTTGGTGCAGTCCAAAATGATTTTATCCATCAACTCAACTGCTGTAGCTGGATGCTTCATGGCCGTCTGAGCAGAGACCATACTTTGATGTATCGTCTCAAAATGCGCGGCTACCACGATTTCGATAGGTTCAGGAAGTGGGTCAAGGCTGATTTTGATTTCAGTTGTAAAAGCCAATGTCCCTTCAGAACCGCTCAACAACTTACAGAAATTGAATTTTTCCTGTCCTTCGAAAAGCTCAGATTTCAGTAATTCATCTACAGCATAACCGGTGTTTCTTCTATGAATAGACTTTTTTGGAAACTGGGCATGAATTTCTGCCCGAGCTTCTGGATCGTTTAATTCATCAAAAACTTGTCGATAAATCTTCCCTTCCAGTGTTTGAAAACCGCATTTCCGATCAAATTCATCTTGAGTAATCTCTCCAAAAACAACCTCATTTCCATCACTCAAGAGCGTATTTAAAGAAATCACTTTGTCACGGGTCACACCATAAACAATAGAAGTCGTACCAGATGAGTTATTCCCAACCATCCCGCCAATCATCGCTCGGTTGGCCGTAGAAGTGATCGGACTGAAGAAAAGCCCGTGTGGCTTCAAATAGCGATTAAGCTCATCACGCACCACTCCTGGCTGCACTCTTACCCATCGATCAGCTACATTCAATTCCAGTATTTTGGTAAAATGCTTAGAAACATCCACCACTATCCCATTTCCGACGCACTGCCCAGAAAGTGACGTTCCTGCAGTCCGGGGAATCAGTGAAGTGCCATTTTTGGAAGCAAAAAGTATAAGCTTCTTTATATCTGCCTCAGTTTTCGGAAAAGCTACTGCCAAAGGCATCTCCCGATAGACTGAAGCATCGGTTGCGTAAAGTGTCTTGGTAAGCGTATCCAATTGCAAAGTCCCTTCCATTTGGCCGGAAAGTTCTTGAAGCAAAGGCAATAGGTTAGGTTGGTTTGAACTCATGCTCAAAAATAACCCGATGTGATGGATTTAAAGAAAAGTTGAGCAAAAGAATTTGGAAATGATCAATGGACAATATTCAATGATCAATTTTCAAAGCATAACAATTTGATGCTCTATACTTGTAGCTATTGAAGAAAATTTAATTATTCTTTTTTATAAGTCTCCTTACTCCTAGCTATATCTCCATTTGGAAAAATCATTCTTGTCTGTAGTTCATCTTCCCTTCCATTCAATTTAATTAAATAGTTGTAAGTATAAATTTTATCATAATCAAAAATTCGAAGAGTATCTCCAATAATCATCCATTTACCTTTTTTAAAAACGACCTCTTTTTCCTTTGCATTAACATCCGTCCAGTAAACCGTATCCTTCTTGAATTCATAATAAGCATTATTCAAATAAAGCTCATTCACTTCAAGGATCTCATCTTGTTGATCTTTTGGAGTAGATTTAAACGCTGCAGAATTCACCAAATTGAAATTTGCCTCTGCAAAGGTTAATGTCCATTTACCCAATAGAGCACTAGGGTCAATTAATAGGATCAGAAGAAATAAAAATCTCATATTTTTTTCTTTTAATTAAAAATCACAATAACAACTCATTATGAGTTAGTTATATATTGATCAATTTAATAACAGATCGCAGAATATTTAATACTTAGTTAAATAAAAAATGTTAAACGCAATAAATACCTAATTATTTAAACAAAATATTCCTTTGTGATACAAAGCCTGAACAATGAAACTTGAATTTGATAATTGAAACTTTCCCCCCTTTCTTTACAACAAACACTAAAATCAATACATGTTTTTCTATCTCTCCCAATTTCTGAGTTTCCTAGCAATGCCGTTAACTATCATCAGTTTATTGATTGTGATTGGAGCTTTATACGTGAAAAAGAAATGGGGAAAAAGAATCCTTTGGACTGGGATATTTTTGCTATGGTTTTTCTCCAATCAGTTTATTGCAAATCAAGCCATGCTAGCCTGGGAACCTGAATTCAAGGCATTCACTGCCGTGAAAAACCATGAAATCGGTATTGTGCTTACCGGAGTGACAAACATGAGTAAGACCGCTTATGACCGAACTTTCTTCAACAAGGGTGCAGATCGGATCACTCATGCATTACAGCTTTACCGTATGGGGAAAATCAAAAAAATCCTGATTACAGGTGGGCAAGGTCTTAATCCGGTAAACCCACAATCTGAAGCAGAACTTCTGCAACGCTTTCTTCTGATGACTGGAGTTCCCGCAGAAGATGTCATGATCGAGGATCAAGCAAAAAACACCGCTCAAAACGCCTTGTTTACTAAGGAATTCTTTAAGAAAAATGGAATCAACACTGAGCAGGAGTTTCTATTGATCACATCGGCTTTTCACATGTACAGAGCAAAAGGCTGCTTCGATAAAGTTGGTCTTAATACAACCACTTTCCCTACGGATTATTACAGTCATGATACAAAGTATGACTTTCCGTCTTTTGTTTATCCCAGCCCTTCTTCCATTGAAAACTGGCATAAACTGGTAAAAGAATGGATCGGTATAGTCGTTTATACTGCGGTTGGGTATATGTAAGTATTTGATCGCTATCACTCAGCTTTTAAAAGTAGTGAGGAATTGATATTTCATAATTTTATCACGTACTTTACGTAACGCTATTTACGTAACGCCATTTACGTAATATCAAATCTAGGAATTATGAAAGACCCATTCAATCCCTTCGTAATCAACACCTATCAAGGAAAAGACTATTTCTGTAATCGAGAAAACGATCTAAACATGCTCGCCTCTCATATAGAAAACGATAGAAATGTAGTACTTTATGCATGGAGAAGACTAGGTAAATCAGCTCTTATCTATCGATTTTTTGAAGAATTAGAAACTTTCAAAGGCTGCGAAACCATTTATGTAGACTTGCTTGCCACTCAAAATATAGAAGAAGCGATACAAGCCATTGCTTCAGCTATCTATGAAAAATATGGCAAAACTACCTCTGGCATCAGCGTGAGCATCCAAAAACTACTCGCCTCCATTGGAGCAACAATTAATTTCAGCGCACTTTCTGGTTTACCAGAAATAACCCTTGGAATCAACAAATCAGAGCAACCAAGCCAATCACTCAAGGCTCTGGGAGAATTTCTGCTTTCCCGAAAAAAGCGAATAGTGATCGCCATTGATGAGTTCCAGCAAATCGCTGATTATGAGGGAGCAAAGGCAGAAGCTGTTTTCCGAACTTGGGTTCAGCAAATCCCTGAAGTAAGGTTCATCTTCAGCGGCAGTCATCGGACGCTTATGGAGGCTATGTTTACAGAGAAAAAGCGACCATTCTATCAAAGCTCACAACTGGAATCCCTTCAACCAATAGCATTGGAGGCTTACACAGAATTCATCAGCCTTCATTTTCAAGCTGCAAAAAAAATAATCGAGCCCGATTTAATAGAGAAGATCTATAACTGGAGTCGTGGACAAACTTACACAGTTCAACTAGTCTGCAATCATCTTTTTGGCAATTACAAAAAAGTGACTAATGCAGATGTGGATGTGGTGTTTGATCAGATATTGAAGCAGCAGCAAGCGGTTTTTGCCAATTTCCAAAAGATGCTCACAAGAGCTCAATGGAATGTATTTCGAGCGATTGCAAAAGAAGAACCATTACAAAATCCGCTAAGTAAAGACTTTATACAAAAGCACAATCTAGGAGCTGCTAGTACTGTCAGCACAGCTTTGAAAGCCTTAGAAAAATTAGAATTGGTAATCAAAGATGAGGGGAATTATCTAGTGCACGAAGTGCAACTAGCTAGATGGATGGCTAGTCGCTAACGCTATAATCTTATAGTCAAGCTAAGAGAGTTGTAGCAATACTATCACGCAAAGCTGAATCTACTCCCACCTCATCCGCAAATTCACCCCATCTACCTACCGCTGATTTTACCTGAGTAATCTTATCCTCAGGCTTTTTGATATTCATCTGCCTCGCTACTTCCAAAAAATCAGCTTCATCTATTCCTTCCCTTTTACCATTAACCGTCAGTGACTGGGCACTTACCCAGAGACTTCCAGGCCTATAAGCATAGCAAATATCGTACGCTGGCGAAAGTGCCCATTTTCCATTTTGATCCATCAGAAACGCGAAGTTCTTGGTGTGATCATCACAGTTTCTCGCCAACACGTTAAATACCATTCTAATAAACATCTGCTCAGCTTCAGGATAAGAAAGTCGAAGCATTCTCATGGTCTCAAAAACCTGCTCATAACTATAAAAACCAACTTGATTGAAGTCAAAATGCCGGATACCACATAAGCTCTGCATATGGATTTTTTGCCCATTGTCATGTCGGTCAAATCGCTTGGTCATAAAGTGAGCTCGCCCATTTTCCTCAAGCAATCTGCACTCACTCATATCGACCCCAGCTGCAATAGCCATTAAATAATAAGCCATTTCCACTCTTCCAAAACCCACCGTAGCACCAAATTGAGAATCATGCACTCCATCAAACTTGATGATCCAATAGGAGAATCCAGCCGGAGCCTTCACCTGACCACTTTTCACCGCACCTGTTTTGGGATTGAAAGCAATCACTGCTTTGGCACGGGCACCGCCTGCGGAAGTACCGATCTTGAGAATATCAGAAAGGGCCGACTGCTCCTCTCCTGTCAAGTTAGATTGGAAATTGGCTCTGGAATTGAGGATTTTCCCTGCGATATTTACTAAGCTAGCTATCTCAATTGAACTGGCTTTAATAGACTCATCGCGAAGAGAAGGCCTGATTTCCAAAGCCCCCACCCCTCGCTTTCCAATAAAGCAAAGTTGCTCAACAGGATTGAGACTATCTGCTTCTCTGCCATTTTGAACCAACCAAGCATTGATTAATTGATTCCCATATTTGTCAGGTAGCATATCTGCCAGCAGACCAGGCAATCCTTTGAACGTATCAAACACATCGCCACGGGACTTTCGGATTTCAGAGAATTTGTAAATCCTATTTCCTTGACTCAGAGGCATTCTGATAGGAGAAATATCCAGACCCGACCGGAGAAAGTTTTGGTTGAATTCAAAACTACCCAACTGCTCAGACTCATCCCAGAGTATCGCTCCAGCAAGCTTATCCCATATCCAGATCTCAGCCGCTACTACCATTCTGAAGGTGGATTCTCAGCGGCCATATTCACATTACGGATACGCTGACGCTCATGCTTCTTTTGAAGCTTAATGTAATCCATAGGGCTGATTTCTTGCTTTACTTCAAATGACTCAAGCCAATGTAATTGATTCAGTACCCGCAGCACTTGGATCAAGGTGATCAAATTGACCTTCTCTCCACGCTCTAGCAGGCTCAATGTGGATCTGCTCATGCCAGCTTCTGTGGCAAGCTGATCCTGAGACTTTTGCTGATTCATTCGGTGGTGCTTTACAAACTCACCTAGTTTTTGCAGAATAGCAGTATCACTTAATACATTATAGTCCATCGCATTAAATATCATTCAATAAGTACAAATATATGACTTACCGAATGATATTTCATACATTTTAAATAATTTTATATGAATCATAAATCATTCACTAAAACATAAAAATAGATTTAATGAATGCTAATTCATTCAAAAATTCACGGCAATTTACTAAATAAATGAGACGAGTTATAAAAGATCTATTTATGAAAAAGTCGTTCCCTACTCCACTTCCAATCATACTTCCACCCTTTTTGCTCAAGCAAAATAGGATGATAAGCTAACGCGGCTTTTGCCGTAGACGCATTAAAAAATCGCTGATCGTCTGTAAGAATGGCTTTCTTATCTCCATTTGAACCCACGGAAATCAAGTCCATCACAGCTGATGGAACTTCAGCAGAATAAGAATTATCCGTGTTCAAAAGTCTGTTTTTCAAGCTCCAATCAATCTCATATCCATTAGTACTTAGCTCTAAAGTAGGAATTGAGCCATTTCCACTTTGACCCTGAGCAAAAGCCAAAAACTCTCGAAGAAGTGCTAAGCCAGGGTTTTTAAGTTGACTAGGACGAAAATCGGATGGTTCAATACTCGAAATAACATGCATCATCTTTCGAGCTCGGGTGATGGCCACGTTCAGTCTATTTTCTGATCCAAACTTACTAAGCAAACCAAAGTTCGTCACCAACTTGCCTTCAGAATTAGGCGCATAGCCTAAGGATAAAATCACCTGATCAAACTCGTCCCCTTGCACATTTTCGATATTTCGAACCTTGATTCCTGAGTCTTGAAAACCTGCTTTCCAGAGCTTTTCCCGTATCAATTCCATCTGGAAATAATTCCCAGTCACAATTCCAATAGTATCTGTTGGCTTGGAATTTAAAATAAACCCCACTTTCAAAACGACAGCTTCAGCCTCCATCTTATTCACCTGATTAGCCCAGATTCCCTCGGTCTTTTCCCAAGAGAAAGCTGGCTTCTTAGCCATTGAAGTATGGTAATCAGGCAAAGACTCCAATTGATTATCGTAGAAATGCAGATTAGAGAAATGAATCAAAGCAGGATCAGCAGAGCGATAGTGACCTTTTAGCTGATGTTTTTCGAATAAATTCCCAGCCAATTCCAGTAAAGATTCAGCTTCATACTCTACTCCTTCCTCATCAGATTCCCATTTCACCTGATACAAGTCTGATGGCCTAAGCTGTTTGGAATCTCCAGCAACGACAACCTGCTTTCCGCGAAGCATCGCAGGCAATCCTCGCTCTACTTGACATTGTGAAGCTTCATCGAAAATCACCAAATCAAATTCCTGACCTAATGGAAACAAAGCTGAAACAGTCTCTGGACTTGCAAACCAGCAGGGCAACAAGCGAAAAATCTCCTCTCCCATTTCTTCCACCAATTTCCTTATCGGCCAGCGCTGTCTCTTTTTACTTACCTGATGAAGCAAATCCCTATAGGTCAGCCGATTCCCTAACCGATTAAACTCTAGATCAGAAGTGACTTGTTCTCGAAGCCTAAGCAACGCGATATGTCTAGCAATCTTTCTTTTTTCAAGAATTGCTTCCTTCAATTCATCCAGCTCATGCTGCATCGTCAGACTGCCTGCTGCTGCTGCCAATACTGGATTCTTTGCCTCCAGATTTGTTATCCAAGATAAATACCAAGAATTCCAGAAAGCTAAAACCTGTTCCTCTAGCTTCATATTGGAGAATTCAAACTCTACTTTTTTGGCAAGGGAAATAGTAATCGGATCTAAACTTTCTAAAAATTTATCAAAGGCTACCAGCTCAGAAAAAGTCTGATTCAATTGCAGATCAGCCTCCATTTTAGGAGTTCCGCTTTTCAGAATCTCCAAAATCTGCACATCACTCAGAAAGGTTTTCCAATTTATTAAGTTGAGCTGAAGCGATTTATATAACTCATTTAGATTCTTGAGCTGCAGTTTGAAATCTCTGGAATCCCAGTTTGCCAATGAATGAATTTCTGGTTGGCTTTTCCATGATTCTACAAAGTCCAAAATTGGGTTTATCAAGTCTAATTCAGTTTTTAAGACTTCAGGAGAAAGCTTCTTATTTTCCAATCCATCGATTATTGGAAGCTCTGAAAGTTCAATACTCAATGACTTGAGTGTATCTAATTCAGCTCTAATACTAGAAATAGAAGCTGCATTGAAGGTTAGATTTGCTTGGTTCAGAATATCAAAAGTCAGAGGAAACTTGCTTTTACTCAAGTTCACCTGAATTTTCCCAAGCCATGAATTTGCCTTTGATTCCAAAGAATTCAATTCATTTTCTAGTGCAGAAAGGTTCTCCTTATTGGTCGATACCCCAAACGAAAGTTGCTGAAGTTTTTTGACTGCGTCGATATTCCAGTCCCTAACCTTAGTCAGGTTCTTTAAAATATTGGAATCGAAAACAGCTAAAATACCTATATCAGGCTTTTCCAATTGCTTAAAAGATGCAGTTAATCGCTCTGCATTTTTGGGAAAATTAGCATCCGAAAGGACTAGCAGAGAAAGCTTTTCAAAGTCAAAATCTTTGTTCAGGTGAATAGTCTTTTCTCTAAACCCTGAAATCTCTTTTAAACTCTGAATGACCCTAGGAAAAATAGCTGGCTCAAAATGAGCAAAGGAAACTCCGTTTTGCCAAAACGAACCTTCAAACTGAGTTTGGTAAGCGTGGTAAATTTTATATGCTCTTTCAAAATCCAAAGCTATCTGATAATCCAGCTTAATTAAATCTGGATGTTCAAAAAATGCCTTTTTTAGATCAGCATTCAAATACATTGCCTTAACTGGAATGCCCGCCGAATCGGTATCAAAAAGTGCAGTTCTAAACGTTTCAAACTTCTCCGAAAGCCTTGCGATCGTTTTTGAATGTTGAGAGATTTCACGCTCTAGCTGAATAGAATCAATACCTCGATTTTGCTCCTGATAGGACTCTATGCCTTCGATTTGAGCTTTTATCTTCTGAAATAGGACTTTCTGATCCGCCCGAAAATCGTGAACCAATCCCAAGAAATCGCCAAAACCTACTTTTGCCAACCTCTCAAAAACCACATCTAATGCAGCTCTCTTTTGGGAAACCACCAACACTTTTTTCCCTCGAGAACAATAGTCAGAAACCAGATTTGCAATCAATTGAGACTTACCTGTACCTGGAGGACCCTCTACGACTAGACTTTTACCTTGTCGAACTTTCACTAGTACATTTTCCTGAGAAGCATCAAGTGGAAAAACAGGAAAAAGCTGATCTTCCCGAGGAATAGGCTGCTTTCCGAGAGATTCGAAATGCTTGGTAAATAGCTCCTCCAAGCCAATTTCCCCAAACTCATGTTGTAGGTTCTCATAATCAGTAAACAGAAAACTACCTTTCTGCGCAAACAGCCCTAGAAGTGCATAGCTTTTTAACGCAATCTTACCATCCTGAAATTGATTGGAATCCACGCTCAATTGGGAAACTGGAAACTGAGCCAGCTTGTCTTCAAACAGAGATGAACTCAGCTGAATAGAGAAGTGATCATTGAGTAGCTTAGAAAACTCTGTCCGGAACTCTGTCGCACCCGTGGACAATTCCTGCAATTCTTGATTCAACGAGTCAGCATCTAACGCTTTTCCATACGCATGGCTATAAGCCAAAAGAAATGCTGGATTCCATTGCCACTCATCTGTTTTCGTGAAAACCCATTGCCCATTGTCAAGTTGTAACTTTACCCCCAAAAGTAACAACGGCGCTCGAAGGACCTGTCCGTTGATTAACTTCCCTTCGACAAATGGCCAACCAAGAAACAAGGACTGCTCGCCTGTCTCTTCTTGGGTCAATTGATCACGAAATGAAAGCCTGGAAAATATTTTCGAAAGCGTATTTACGCCAGCGAGGCGAGGATCAGATTCTGGTAATAATGTAATTGGTTTCTTAGAAGAAATAGCCTTCTTAATAATCTCAAAGCTATTTTCACCATTTAAAAAATCTAATTCTTTCAGATCTACAACTCCGAAACTTTCCGACTTGGGTAAATAAAGCGACCTGTTTTTGGAGGACAGGTCAACAAGGCGATTTCGGTAAGTCTGAAAGATTGATTCAGGCATTTAATGGAAAGGTGAGTCTTTTTCCTTTGCCATCTGGTTATATACAATATGATCCAACCTACCAGGCATCCATTTATTCAAAAAAACCAAGAGCTTACCTTGAGTGGTAAGTACCAAATCACGCTTTCTCTTCAATGTGGCTGCCAAGATCTCTTCGGCTACCTCATCCGAACTCATCATTTTTGATTCGTCCCGAGGCGATTCACCCTGCAAAGATCCATGAGCAGTAAGTGCATTCTTACGAATATTGGACGCGGTAAATCCAGGGCAAGCCACTAATACATGTACTCCTTTTTTCATCACCTCAGTCCGAAGTGATTCGAAAAATCCATTCATGGCATATTTACTTGCTGTGTAAGCTGTTCTAGCAGGAGTGCCACGAAATCCATTAATTGAAGAAATCCCAATCACAGTTCCTTTATTTTCGACGATGGAAGGAAGGCAAAATTTAGTTGCATAGACCGTACCCCAAAAATTCGTATCCATTACTTTATGAAAGACTTCAAAATCAAGATTTTCAAACAATGCACGCATTGATATACCTGCATTATTTATTAAGATATCTATTTTGCCAAATTCCGCAAGCACAGTCTCAGCCATCCGCTGATTATCAGCTACCACACTGGCATCAGCCAAAATCGCTAACACAGCAATACCTTCTGCTTCAAGTTTTGCCTTACCTGCATCCAATTTCTCTTGATTCCTGCCTGTAATGACGATTTTAGCGCCAGCTTTACCAAAAATCCTTGCGCAGGACTCTCCTATTCCAGAAGTGGCACCTGTAACAATAACTACTTTATCTTTAAGACTGTCTTGTTTCATTTATCGTGCAAAGATACTGAATTTGTGATTTCTAAATTTTGAGTTAGTGCATCAAAAAAACTACCAGCTTGATTCATATAAATATTTCAAGCAGAATGTAAGTTTAATTATCGAACCATTTTTTAACCCAGAAATCAATTTTAAAGTTTTCTAAAGGAATAATATTTCAAGAGGAGTGCAGTTTTACTAACGATATAAATCATCTGTTGGATCTGGAATTCACTATTAAAGGCAAATTTTCCTAATTTTGCGCCCATGTCGCGAAAAATGAAAAACAAAGTGATCACCAACCTTCTCATCGAGCGTATCGCTTCAGAGGGGAAATGTTTGGGACATCATGAGGAGAAAGTGGTTTTTGTAACGGGCGTAGCGCCTGGAGATGTGGTAGATGTAAGAATCACCAAGGGGAAAAGCTCTTTCATGGAAGGAGAACCGGTTAATTTTCACGAATATTCCAAAGAAAGAATTGATCCTTTTTGCTCGCATTTCGGTACATGTGGTGGCTGTAAATGGCAGCATATCAATTATGACCTGCAGAAGACCTACAAGCGGCAGCAGGTTTTGGACCAGTTTCAGCGCATCGCCAAAGTAGAAATACCTGAAGTAATGCCCACTTTAGGATCAGAAAAAACTCGTTATTATAGAAATAAGCTTGATTTCACTTTTTCTAACAAAAAGTGGTTGACGGTGGAGCAGATCCATTCAGGAGAAGATTTTGACAGAAATGCTCTGGGATTTCATATCCCAAAGATGTTTGACAAAATCGTCGATGTGGACCATTGCTACCTTCAGGGAAGCATCTCGAATGATGTTAGAAATGAACTGAGAACTTTTGCGCTAGCAAATGAACTTACCTTCTATGACATTAGAGGACAAGTTGGGCTACTTCGCAATCTCATCATCCGAACCACCAGCACTGAGCAATCGATGGTTATCGTGCAATTCGGTGAAGATGATCAGGAAGGAATTCAAAAAGTAATGGAGTTTTTGAATGCGAAATTCCCTGAAATCACTTCCTTGCTTTATGTGATCAACACCAAAGGAAATGAGACTTTCCATGACTTGGAATTAGTTACTTTCGCTGGTGAGGCATTTATCGAAGAAGAAATGGAGGGACTAAAATTCCGTATCGGACCAAAATCTTTCTATCAGACGAATTCAGAGCAAGCTTACGAATTGTACAAAGTCGCTCGTGATTTCGCCGATTTGCAAGGAAATGAAGTAGTATATGATCTCTATACAGGTACAGGCACAATCGCCAATTTCGTAGCAAAGCAAGCCAAACAAGTCATAGGTATCGAGTATGTAGCGGCGGCCATTGAAGATGCAAAGCTCAATTCGAAAATCAACGGACTGGACAATACACTCTTCTATGCTGGCGATATGAAGGACATGCTGAACGATGAATTCATCGCAAATCATGCAGCTCCAGATTTGATCATCACCGACCCTCCGCGTGCGGGAATGGATGAAAAAGTAGTGCAGATGCTGCTGAGATTGAACGCTCCCAAGATCGTTTACGTATCCTGTAACCCTGCCACGCAGGCTAGAGATGTAGCTCTTTTGAGTGAAAAATATAAAGTGGAAAAGATACAGCCAGTGGACATGTTCCCACAAACGTATCACGTAGAAAATGTCGTACTCTTAACTCTAAAATCATGATTTCAGATTTCAACGATCCAGAATTAAGCGGAAAATATCTGGGCACAATCACCAGTGATTTTATAAAAATATCAGACACGCTAAAGGAGGCTTCTTATCAAATCCGAACTCGAAAATTCTCTGATTATCCGATTTTCCCCATCTCCAAGGAGATGCAACCTATTGGGAAAATTTTTGTCGGGAAGGATGAAAAAAATCTAGACTGGAATTACTTCATGACCTACCTAGATGAGTTTGTTCAGCGTAAATTGATCGCTGAGGAATCATTGGAAGATTTCCAAAGAGCTTATAAGGATCCGGATGAGTTTTGCTGTCTATTTGTCATGGACGGTGCTTTTACGAGTTTCGTATACTTACCCTATCCAAACGACTAAAAAATAAGAGGCTGTCTCAAATAATTTGAGACAGCCTCTTTTGCTATTCGACAGCGGCAAATACCATCTGCCTAAATTTCCAAGCGGATTCATCGCCTGTTCCTCCTTGAGTCTGTTTCATAAGTATACCGATAGTATTGGTCACTGGATCTGCGAAATACTGTGTATTAAAATAACCGCCCCAGTCAAAAGTACCAAGACTTCCATTTCCACCCTGGGCAACTCCATTTTCATCTACCAAACCAAAAGCAAGCCCATAATCTTTCCCTCCATTACCTAGCAAATCTCCCACTTGGTTGGACATAATCGTTTTAATAGTAGTCGGGCTCAGGAATCTAGTACCATTATAAGCCCCTCCGTTCAGGTACATCTGAAGGAATTTTGCATAATCCTCAGCTGTAGATGAAAGTCCAGCTCCACCTGAGAAAAATGTCTTTGCGCCAGTTTTAGGATAATCCGGATTATAGAAAGTCACTGGAAATGACTCCCACTTATCATCCACCTTACGATGAATAGTCACCAGCTTCTTTCCTTGAGCTTCATTCAAATAGAAACCCGTGTTTTTCATGCCAATAGGATCAAAAATCCGGGTTTGCAAAAACTGGTCAAATGGCATACCTGAGATCACTTCTATAAAATACCCTAACACATCAAGTCCTTCACTGTAGGTGTATTTGGTTCCCGGCTCATGATGAAGTGGAAGTGCAGCTAGTTTCTTAATATTATCGCTGATTTTCACTGGCTCAGTCGTGAACAAATCCACAATTCCAGCTTTTTGATAAATCATTTTCATCTGCTCATTGCCATCGATCATTCCGTATCCAATTCCAGAAGTATGAGTAATCAGATGTCTTATGGTGATTTCACGCGGCGAAGGTTTGGTAGAATAGGAAGAATCTCCGTAGCGGAACGCCGTCAAGATCTGTGGATTGGCAAACTCAGGAATGTATTTAGAAATCGGGTCGTCTAGCTTAAACTTCCCCTCTTCCCAAAGCATCATCACAGCAGTAGAAGTAATCGCTTTGGATTGGGAAGCAATTCTAAAAATCTGGTCTTTTGCCATTTTCATACCTGACGGCACATCTGCTAGCCCCTTGGCTTCATGGTAGACTACCTTCCCATCTTTGACAATTAATGCTACTAATCCAGGAACTTGATTGGCACTCAGTGTTTGATCCAGCATATGATCGATTCTTTCTAACCGATCTGATGAGATTCCTTTTAAAGGCTGCTTTCCTTGTGGCTCAAGGCTCGTTGAAGGAGTTTGGGCAAATATATTACTGGTAAAAAACAGCAGTAAAAGACTATAGTTGAAAATTGAAAAATACTTTTTCATAGGTCGTGGGTTTGATTGAAAAGTAAAGTAGTAAATCTGCCCCAAAAATCTATCCCGCAGCTCATAATGAGCAAAAAAAACAGGCTGATGAAAATTCACCAGCCTGTAAATACTTCTATTTAAGAGCTATTAGTCTATCTCAAAGTAATATTCTGTCCCATCCTGGAACATTCCAAGAACTACGATATCTTCCCCATCGGTATCCTCTAGCACTTCAAGGAGATTCTCAACTCCTGATATTTTTCTTCTCCCACTTTCTGTCATGATCGAGGTAATAATAAATCCAGGGCGTGCTCCGGACCTTCTCCATTTTTCTCCAGAAACAGACGAGATCAAAGCTCCACCACTTAACTTAAGTTGTCCTTTGACTGAATCTGGCACCTCTTCAAAATTCACTCCTTGAAACTCATAGGTTTTAGGAATCACTTTTTTTACAATATCTGTGGTACCGGAGAAATTCTTAAGCGTCACATTAGTTTTATTGGCTTTACCATCACGGAGGTACTCAACTTCAACTTTATCACCAGGACGTTTCCTAGCCACCATTTCTTGAAGAGTAGCGACACTATTGGTCACCTTTCCATCCAGACTTATGATGATATCACCTTGCTTAAGTCCTGCTTCTTCGCCACCACTTTTTTCATTTACACTTCCTATATACACGCCTTGCTCTACCGGCAATTCATAACCCAGTTGATCAGAAAGCTCAGGACTAACATTTAAAATACTAACTCCGAGCAATGCTCTCTGCGCAGTACCATACTGCATGAGGTCATCCATTACTTTTTTCACCAGCGTACTTGGTACAGCAAATGAATATCCGCTGAAAGTACCAGTACTGCTCGCAATCGCTGTGTTAATACCAATCAATTCACCAGCAAGGTTTACAAGCGCTCCACCTGAATTTCCTGGATTGACCACTGCGTCTGTTTGTAAAAAGGCTTCAATTGCAAGGTTATTATCTAAGATCCTGATATTTCTTGCTTTAGCAGAAATAATCCCAGCCGTAACTGTGGAATTCAAATCAAAAGGATTACCTACTGCAAGCACCCATTCACCTATTTTAGTTTTATCAGAATCACCGAATCTCACGAATGGCAATCCCTCTGCATCGATCTTCAACAACGCCAAATCAGTGGTAGGATCTGTGCCAATTACCTTTGCCACATACCGCTTATTATTGTCCAGAGAAATTTCTAGTCTATCGGAATTTTCCACTACGTGATTATTCGTCACGATATAGCCGTCAGGCGAAATGATGACCCCAGAACCCGAACTCATAGTCGTGGGACCTTGTTGGCTGCCACCCCCTTGATTATCTCTTGGAGGTATACCAAAATACTCTTGAATTGGATCTCGCTGACTTCTGCCTCTGCTGGCATACGAGACCTGACTTTTTACATGCACTACTGCGGGCACTACCGCCTCTGCCGAAGCTACAAAGTTGATCCCATCAGGAACGGTAAAATCTTCACCAGAAAGTAAGTTTACAAAACTGGCTTGCTGCTTTTCATCAAAGTTGGTAGCATTTTGTGGTTGTACGAGAAAGCTAAGCCCTGCTAAGGCGACGATGCCTCCGATTAAAGAGGCAAGAAGGATTCCCAGAAAGAATTGTCTTTTGCTCATATTTTTTAAGTTTTATTTTTCAGTAGTAATTAAACAGAATCACGAGTAAATAGATCCAAAAATTACACCCGAAAAACTGTCTAGATGTTCAAATTAACATGAATTAACCGCTTTTTGGGAGCTTTAAAATAATAAATCTAAGTATTACTCCATTTGCCCATTATTAACTTCATTAACCAAATGCAGGATCAGATGTTTTTCAATAGGCAAAATTCAGTAGTTTAATTAGAACGTGAATCCTCGAACAGAGGATCGATCTTCAATTTTTAAATCACTATAATCAGTATAGATTTGATGCATCTGAAATACTCACTTGGAATGATTTTCTCTATAGTCTCTTTAGTAAACACAACTATGTTTTTATGAAGCACTTTTTTTTAACATTGGTTTTTATTCTCCCGCTGTCATTCCTCTCGCAAGCCCAAGAGAAAGAAACCTCCATTAAAGCGATAGACACACTTTTTAATTATGCTGACACAACAGACATACCTCCTAAAAACACGAAATCAGCAGGCTCCGTACTGGCTCAAGTTATTAATAAAGCGCAACATTATGCTTTCGATCTAAGCGAGTTAAACCTTGAACTCTCTGAGTCCTTGGACACGGTAGACATGTCTGTTATGTTGCCACAAATCAATCTTTTAGCAAAAAAAATAAAAAATAGAACTGAAGCAGATTCACAGTATCTGAGCCATCGATACATCGTGGGAATGGAGAATTTGGTTTCGACTGCAGAAGACTTAAACAAATCATACCAAAAAAATATTCAAGAGCGGGTCGATAAGCTATCACAAGTAGGCAACAAGCTGAATACCATTAAGTCAGACTCACTATTTGCCATGACTCTTCGTGATACTACTTTGATTCCTGCTATCAATAGTGAACTGAGAATGCTAAAAGCATCTCTTAAATCAGTGGATAGTATTTATCTAGCTCAAGAGATTCTCGCAGCTAGATTTCAAGCAAGAGTTTCTGAAAATGCAGTGGTTTTCCTTTCATTGAAACAATATTTAAATCAAAATAAAAAGAGACTTGACAGGCAATATTGGACCAAGGAAATCAATTACCTGTGGGAACCAGTTAATTATTCAAAAGTAACTAATCTACCTACTGTCATCAGCGAGTCAATGGAGTTCAATACTCAGCTGATGTCAGCTTACGTAGAACGAACCTGGTACATTTTCTTAATCTGCAGTACTATCCTAATTCTAGTATATCTGAAAATCCGATCAACCATCGAAGAGATTGGCAATCAAAAAGATTTTGCCTCTCTTATCCTTGACCGCGTCAAATATTTCAAAAGGCATACTTTCTCCTCCACCGTACTTATTCTGCTTCCCATATTTTTGATCATTTTCACTAAGCCTCCCTTAGTGTTTATTTCAATCCTATCTTTTACCATGGTGATCGCATCATGCTTTCTGGTCAAAGAACAGTTTGGGGAGTACTTCAATAAAATCTGGTTCATCTTCATTACCCCTTATATCCTACTGGCACTCAGCAGTCTCAACTGGAAAGTAGTCTACCAGGAAAGATGGTATATACTCCTATCTACTTTAGTCTTCATAGGGATGGGGATATTAGTTTTGAGGCATGCTATTACACAAAAAAGTAAGCACGATTCTTTTTTGAAATACCTTGCCATATTTATGATTGCTATAGAAAGCTTTGCTTTTTTCGCAAATATCACGGGCAGGTTCAATCTCTCAAAAACCTACTCTGTTACTGGTGCGATCTTGTTTTATCGTGGTATAGGGTTATATCTTTTTGTCAATGTATTTCTTGAGGCTATTTATTTATTCATAGAAAATAGCAAAAAGGAAAGCGACGGGTTTACTTCCTATTTTGATTTTCAGGACTTGCAGAAGCGTATGAAGGGCCTCTTGTACGTATTCGCTAGTACAACTTGGGCATATGGGGTTATCTGGCATCTTGGTTATTTTGACGACTTCTATAAGTGGATTTCAGAATTCCTCCTTCAAGACCGTACGTTGGGAGAAACCGTGTTCCAATTTGGAAGTATACTTCTCTTCGTTACTATCCTTTATGTATCCACTTTCTTGGCCAATAACATTGCCTACTTCGCGTCTGTAAAAGACCAGAAAAATGCTTCTTCCAGAAAGCAGCGACTGGGAAGCTCAGTACTCTTAATTCGTCTTGCAGTATTATTTGTAGGGTTTCTACTCGGCATGACCGCTTCCAAAATTCCTTTTGATAAAATAGCAATCGTATTGGGAGCCTTGTCAGTTGGTATAGGCTTTGGTTTGCAGACCATCATCAACAACCTAGTCTCCGGAATTATTCTGGCCTTTGAACGACCTATTCAAATCGGAGATGAAATACAGGTAGGAACTACCAGTGGCACAGTCAAAGAGGTCGGAATTCGAGCCAGCAAAATACAAGGATACGATGGTTCGGAAATCGTAATGCCTAATGGAGACTTACTATCTCAAAGCCTAATCAACTGGACACTATCTGACAAGAAGCGTAGGGTAGAATTAATTATTGGAGTAGGCTATGGTTCCGACATGAATCTGGTGAAATCAGTCCTAGAAGAAGTGTTGACAAATGAGAGGATCTTAAAGACTCCTCATCCCAATGTTTATATGCAGACGTTCAACGATAGTTCCGTTGATTTCCGCGTGCTATTCTGGGTAGAAAGTATGGATATATGGATCGATGTACGTGCTGAAGTGATGTCTGCTATTTTTGAAAAATTTGCAGAAAACAACATAGAAATCCCATTCCCAAAAAGGGATCTATATTTAAAAACTATCCCTTCTAATTGGCAAGAAAAAGTTTCTAAACCGGGTGAAGACATTAGTCCGAAAATGATCGATTCTGGATCAGAGGAGAATTCAACAGATGAAAACAAAAAATCCTCTGAAGACTAATCTTCAGAGGATTGGTTTTCGCTAACAAAAAAAGATCTTAATTAAGCTCTTTTTACATTGACAGCATTTGGCCCTTTATTGCCTTCTTTGATGTCATACGTTACTTTGTCGTTCTGTGCGACTTGATCTACCAAACCGGTTGCGTGTACGAATACTTCGCTTTGAGACTCATCGTCAACGATAAATCCAAACCCTTTGGCTTCATTGTAAAATTTTACTGTTCCGGTAAACATAATAATTTGTGATAAATTGGAATTGAAAGAGCGCTAAAAGTAAATATTCAATTAAAAAAAACAAAATAATCATTCTTATTTTCAGGAAATGAAGAAAATAATTTTGGTGAGACACGGAAAATCAGCATGGAACAACCCCAATTTAGCTGATCACGACAGGCCTCTAGCTGATCGTGGGCTAGATAATGTTCCTGAAATGGGGTTTCGATTAAAGGAAAAAGGAATTCTTCCTGATCTAATTTTAAGCTCAACTGCTACACGAGCAGCTCAAACCGCTGAAATACTCGCAGAGGTGCTTCACATCCCCAAATCGAAAATAGCTTACGAAAAACATTTATATCACGCTTCTTCGGCAATGATTTTGAAATGTATACAGAGGCAAGACGATTCCCATGAGTTGATCTTTGTAGTGGGACACAACCCAGGAATGAATGACTTTATAGATTTTTTTGGCGGAAACTTAGACAACCTACCCACGGCAGGGCAATATGGATTGCTAGTAGATACAGACCACTGGTTTCAAGTTCGCCCAGAAAACTGCAGAGCTTGGTTTATCGACTTCCCGAAGAAAGGGTGATCTATGAGGAAGTGGTGAACAGTAAGAAGTTGTAAGCGCTAGTCGCAGTCGCAGTTTTCAGTCACAGCAGGGCAATCTGAATCACTAGGATTGTCTGACAATTTGGACAAATCCATTTCACAAAGTGGCTCATTTATTAAATAATAGCGTCCTCTGCGTAAACCTCTGTGCTCACAGTGGTTAAATAGTCATTATGGCAAATCAAAATTCCTGACATCCTGAATCACTTCTTGGAACTCGTTTTCATTTCCCAATAAATAACTAATCTTAGCTGCCACCAATTCAGGCGTGGAAAGATCACCATTTTCTTTATAGCTTTTGAAGCGCTCTATTTGAGGGAAGTCCAACTCATCAGCATGTCGTATTTCTTCCTGCATCTGAGTATCTACTATCCCTGGTGCTACGCTGAAAAACCTAAACTGAGAGTCATTATTTTCTTTAGCAGCTACTTTCGTAAACATCGCGATTGCAGCTTTTGTACTGCAATACCCGCTCCATCCTTCTACTGGTTTGGAAGCTGCTCCAGAACTGATATTGCAAATGATCTTTCTGGCTTTAGAATCTTTATAAGCTGACACAAAAGCATTCGTCATATAAATAGGCGTCAATAAATTTACATTGACTTGAATCCTCATCTTTTTCACCTGTAGGCTCCCAACTGGCTTGATCTCTCCGATCCATCCAGCATTATTGATCAAGATAATCTCCTCAAAATCACCACTTGGAAACAAGCCAGAAAGCTCATTTTCTAAAACATCCAAATCACCGAAATCAATACTGATTTCTGTTAAATTCGGGTTATTCAATCCAAGTTTAGTTCTGGAAATAGCTAAAATTTCAAACTCATCCTTCTGAAGATAAATATCTAAGATAGCTCTACCAAGTCCCTTACTATGTCCAGTAAGGATAAGTAGTGATTTATGCATGACGTAATTGGGTGGGTGTAATGAACCCAATATTAAAGGATATACTGAGACAAATCCCTATTTTGGACAAGAGAATTTAATCTTTCCTGTACCATTTCCTTAGTCACCATGATTTTAGAGTTTGCAGTGATCGTATCTGGCACATCAAATAAGAAATCATTCAGCAAATGACTCATCACCGTATGAAGCCTTCTTGCCCCGATATTTTCAACTTCCTGATTGATCAAAAACGCCAATCTTGCGATCTCTTCTATGGATTCGTCATTGAATTCTAAGTATACTTCCTCTGATTCAAATAGTGCTTGGTACTGTTTGGTGAGTGCATTCTTTGGCTCACGCAAAATTCTTGAAAAATCTTCCTGCGTCAAGCTTTGCAACTCCACACGAATTGGGAATCTACCTTGTAATTCAGGAATCAAATCAGATGGCTTGGCCACGTGAAATGCACCCGCAGCAATGAATAACACGTGATCTGTATTGATTACCCCGTATTTGGTATTTACTGCCGATCCTTCTACAATTGGAAGCAAATCCCGCTGTACTCCTTCTCGGCTTACATCTGGTCCACCACCATTTTTACCGGATTTAGAAGCAATTTTATCTATTTCATCTATAAAGATGATACCGTTGTTTTCGGCAAGTTTGATCGCTTCTTCCTTTACTTCTTCAAAGTCAACCAACTTAGACATTTCCTCTTCCAACAAAATCTTCCTCGCTTCAGAAATACTCACTTTACGCTTTTTGACTTTTTTGGGCATCATGTTGGAAATCATATCCTGAAGGCCTGCCATACTGGCATCATCCATCATGCCGTTTCCAATCATTCCTACGCCCATCGAAGAGCCTGCTTTTACGCTGATCTCAATTTTACGCTCATCTAATTCTCCGTCACGAAGCTTCTCTCTGAATCGCTCACGCGTTCTTTCATTCAGTTCTGCATCATTACTCGGCTCAGCATTTTCGTCTGTATCCACAGGAATAGCACGTGTAAATCCTGCGCTTTTCACTGGAGGGATCAAAATATCAAGAATAATCTCTTCTACGGCTTCCGCTGCTTTTACTTTGACCGCTTCATTTTTCTGCTCTCTTACTAGAGCAACTGACTGCTCCATAAGATCTCTCACCATGCTCTCGACGTCACGTCCCACATAGCCTACTTCTGTAAACTTAGAAGCCTCCACTTTGGTAAATGGTGCGTTTGCTACTTTCGCCAATCTTCTGGCGATCTCAGTCTTACCTACACCTGTAGAACCTATCATCAGGATGTTATTTGGGACTATATCCTTTTGGATATCCGTCTTCACCATCAAGCGACGAATTCTATTTCTCAGTGCAATCGCAACGTTACGCTTGGCATTATTTTGCCCAATTATATATTTATCCAACTCAGCGACGATCTGTCTCGGAGTAAGTGAAAGTATCTTTTCCATGATGTTAGGTTAAAATATGCTCAAGCCGATGTGGTTACTTTCGATCTGAGCTTTTGTAAGTGTATTATTTAAAGGAAAAATGCCTCCTGATAGAAAGCATTTGTATTCCTTTTAATTGTCTTTACCATTTTCGGGCTGAAGATTGAAATGAACTGGATTATCTACTTTGGTTTTAAGCAAAGCAATCTCCAATACTTCCTCCACTCTGTTTACAAAGTGAAACTCCACTCCTTTTACGTAGTGCTCATCGATCTCCTCAATATCCCTTTTGTTCTTGCTGCAAAGAATAATCTCTTTGATTCCAGCTCTTTTAGCTGCTAGGATTTTCTCCTTGATACCGCCTACAGGCATTACCTTACCTATCAAACTGATCTCGCCAGTCATGGCTACTCTTGCCTTTATTTTTCTCTGAGTGTACACGGAAGCCATCGCCGTCAGCATGGTAATTCCTGCCGAAGGTCCATCTTTAGGAACAGCACCAGCAGGTACGTGAATATGAAGATCATACTGATCAAATACTCTATGATCAATGCCCAAGGTCTCAGCCTTGGATTTAAGATAAGATAAGGCAGTCATGGCCGATTCTTTCATTACGTCTCCCAGCTGACCAGATAGCGTAAGTTTACCTTTACCTCTACTTAGGCTAGTTTCGATGAATAAAATCTCACCACCCACACTGGTCCAAGCCAAGCCTGTTACTACTCCAGCAGTACTGTTATCAGTGTAAGACTCCTTATCGAAAATCTCAGAACCTAAGACCCTTCTCACTACTGCAGCAGTAATTTTCGGATTATATTCTTCTTCCATCGCAATAGATTTGGCGATATTTCTCACCACTTTACCTATTACTCGTTCCAGGCTTCTTACTCCTGATTCTCTGGTATAATCTTCTATTAATTTCACCAAGGCAGCCTTGTCAAAAGAAATCTGCTTGGCTTTCAGGCCATGTTCTTTTCTCTGCTTAGGAACTAAATGGCGCTTGGCTATTTCCACCTTCTCTTCTTGCGTATAGCCTGTCACTTCAATGATTTCCATCCTGTCTCGTAAAGCAGGCTGAATGGTATCCAGTGAATTGGCTGTAGCAATGAATAAAACTTTGCTCAAGTCATACTCTACTTCTAGGTAGTTATCCAAGAAGGCATTGTTTTGCTCTGGATCCAGCACTTCCAAAAAGGCTGAAGAAGGATCTCCACGGAAATCAGAAGAAAGCTTATCAATCTCATCCAGTACATAAACCGGGTTTGAGATTTTTACTTTTTTCATATTCTGGATGATCTTACCAGGCATTGCACCTACGTAAGTTTTACGGTGACCACGGATCTCCGCTTCGTCGTGCATACCTCCAAGAGACATCCGGATATATTTTCTCCCTAAAGCTGCAGCCACAGACTTACCAAGAGAGGTTTTACCTACACCTGGAGGGCCATAGAGGCAAAGAATTGGTCCTTTCAGATCATTCTTCAACTTCAACACAGCAAGGTATTCTATGATTCTTTCCTTAACTTTTTCCAGTCCAAAGTGATCTCCATCCAACACCTTCTTGGCATGCTTCAAATCAAAGTTATCCTGAGTAAACTCATTCCATGGCAATTCCACCATCGTTTCTGCATAATTCAATGCAATCGGATATTCTGCCGCAGAAGGGTTAATTCTAAGGATTTTGTCTAATTCTTTCTGAAAATGCTTGTTGACTTCAGGTGGCCAATTTTTCAAGGCTCCCCGAGCGGCAAGATCTTCCACTTCTTTTTCGGGACCTTCGTCACCAAGTTCAGTTTGAAGTACCTTCATCTGCTGACGTAGGAAATAATCCCGCTGCTGCTGATCGATATCAGTATGAACTTTCTTCTGAATCTCAGATTTCAGCTCCAGCATCTGGATATCCTTCATCATGAATTCAAGCAGAAGTGTCGCACGCTCTACACCATCGTTAATCTCTAACAACCGTTGCTTGGACTCGACCGGAGCATTGATATTTGAAGAAAGGAAATGGGTAAGAAAAGGCGTATTGTCAATGTTGTCCAACGCAACTTGAGCTTCACGGGGAATTTCCGGATTCAAATGAAGGATTCGTGTAGCAGATTCCTTCAAGGACTCCTCAAGCGCCTGAATCTTTTTGGAGCTTTTTGGGAAATTCTCCTCTAGATACTCCGCTTTTGCCATGAAATAAGGATCATCAGTGATTTGCTCACTGATTTTAAAACGCTTTTTCCCTTGAATAATGATCGTAGTATTCCCGTCAGGAAGTACAATCATTTTGATGATCTTGGCGAGCGTACCTACTTGGTAGATATCCTCCCATCCTGGATCATCGATATTTGGATTGATCTGAGCGCAAACTCCAATCAACTTATTTCCTTTTTGGGCTTTTTTCACCAGACGGATAGATCTCTGTCTTCCAACAGTGATAGGAATCACGACACCTGGGAAAAGGACTGTATTTCTTACTGAAAGGATAGGAATCTCTTCTTCAAGAATTTCCTTACCGGGTGCATCATCCTCCTCGTCCGTAATCAGTTGGATCAGATCTCCCTCACCGGAAAATTCACCGACCATTAAGTTTTGAAACACAGAATTTTCGAATTGGCTCATATAGACAGAATGACAGCTAAGCTGTCGGTTTTTTGCTAAAATAAAAGAAGAACCCCCAAAATACGAAGGTTCTTCCTAAAAGGTCAAGGTGTATGCCAATAGACCGAAGTGGTCAGATTGGCAGATATCAATTTTGAAAATATGCTGGATCTACTTGATACATCACATTTTCAAAGTATGAACTCGTATAGATCTTATCCTTTGAGGTAAATATAAAAGGTGGCTGCCCATAGTGGTTGCCTTTAACAGTTACTCCAGGCACTACTTTCCTACTATAAGATTGCATATTTATGCTCTGAAGAACTGACCCCATAAACACATACGCAAAATCTCCTATTGGCATAACTACATTTCCATTAGCTATTCCTAAGAAAGGATATTTTGCAAGCTCCACCCAATCTTCAGATGCACTATCAAATCTCATTAATCTAGTGGCTCTGAAATCTGAATTTACAATTTCATTCACCAGCCCATAAACATTACCCTGATATTTGAAAGTCGTCTCAAAGTCCCATACATCTAAGGATGGGAACTTCTTACTCCAAGTACTCCATGTCTTTGTAGTCAGGTTAAATTTGTATCCCTCGACCACTTTTTGAATATCAATTTCATCTTTATAATATCCACCACCGAAATACAAATACCCTCCAGAAACAAACAATGCTTTTGGTGTAGATGCTTTGGATGGTATTTTGGGCAATTCAGTCAGAATTCCTGTGACCAGATCATAACTATAAAATCTTCCGGGAGTATTTGCAATCACTTCATTTTCTCCTGCGAAATAAACCTTGTCCTCATGAATTACAGCAAATGAAGAAGCAATACTTCCCTGATTAAGATCAACAGTTTTCAAGATCCTGCCCGTTTTCTTATCAGGATCTACTTCTGTAATTTTCCCATCCACCAACCATATACCCTTGTCACGCCAAGTAACAGATCTCCCAGGTTTGGCGGCAGTAAATGGGAAATTGTGAGTATACATATAAGACAATGAAGGATCAGTATTCTCTACCGTAACGTAATTAGTAGATTTCACTCCTGCATTGAATGCCCAAACCTTAAAGAATCGAGGATTTGGTACTGCATTACTCTGCACATAAACTTTAATTTCATTTGGAGTGACATTATAATTAACATCGAATTGCTGTCCTTCTACATCTGAAACAAAAAAATTACTAAATGGATTTACAGAATTGAAGTTGGTCCCTTTGATTATCAAGTTTGAAAAAATAGACCCTGATTTTACTGTTTGCCCTGGTAGAAGTTCAGTCCTCATTATTTTTATACTGTTTTTTACCTCATAGCCTTTGCCACGCAAGTAAACTTGGAATGCTGGTTGGAGTGTCTCAAAATTGGCAAATGGCTTGAACACAATTAAAGTATCAGAGTTACTTACTATCTCTATGTTATAATTAGGGTAGCTAAGGGACATATTACCATCTCTTAGGTATTTACCCTTTATGTAAAAACTTTCTTCGTATCTAAACTCCTTATCCGACTCATAGAAAATTGGATCATAAAACTTTATATCAGTATTAATTTCCAACGTTTTATCTAAAATTGAAATTTTAACTATAATCTTTCCATCGTAATCATACGGATAGCCAAAACCCAACTCTTCTGGGATAATTATCTTGAAGCTGTCGTTATTAATGTCAACTATGTTAGCCTTTCCGTTGTTGACAAGCACCTCATAGTTCGCCTCATCTGTACTAAATCTGGATCCATAAACGGTAAGCGTATCTCCAAAATATACTTCTGGACCACCAACCAATTTGTCAAAAATAAAACCCTCTGATCCTTGGCTCTTGAAATTAACAGTTTGTGAATACACGATCGATTGGCTAGTCTTGATAAAAGCCACTACAAAATAAATTTGACCTTTGACCATTGAGTGATCCCCGACTAGCTTAAAAGTACTTTGAGGACGACCTTCTGATTTTATCACCTCTCCATCCCCCACTCTAGGCTCAAAATCTTTACTGTATACAAAACCGTATTCCAAAATTTCATCGGAGCCAAAATCGTACACATTTGCACTGAATTCTGCCCCCGTAGAAGTTACTTCCTGTATGTAGGTTACGCTGAAACGCGGATTGGTTCTTGGCACCACTTCATCGTTTTCGTTACAGGAAAAGACCACCACTAAAGCAATAAGAACTATCCAATTCTTTTTCATCGTATTAAAATTCTAACCCTAATTGAAGTGAAACATAAGTACGGTTAAGGTTAATAAGTGGTGAAGCTAAAATCTGAACATTATAATAGTCTTTGAAAAACTCCACTCCCAGTTCAGTAAAAACCTTCATCTTGTCAGAAATCGTGAAATTAGCCCCTGTTTTCAAGCTAGGGAAAACTTTATTTGTTGAAACTCGCATAATCTTCTCTTCAACCAATTGAATCTCACCGGGCTTATAAGTAGCAGTTAATTCTAAAATGCCCAATTCAGTTATACCGGAACTGAACCATCCAGATAATACCAAACCCAGATATAAATCAAAATCTTTTCTTTTGACAAAACTATAGTTGTAGCTAAAAGGAATAACAATGCTATTCTCCCGAAAAGTCTGACTTGCAGTAACTAAGTCATTCCCTTTATAAATACTAGCGTCAATAGTACCTGAATACATTACATAGCCTATCCTAAGATCTAATGAGGATTTTGGGAATCTTCTGAAATCATGTAATCTAAATCCTGCGAAGGCAACGTAGCGTGATGAGTTGGTAAAAGCGTAATTAAACTTATTTGGAACATTGCTTGCTGAGGTGAAATCTGCACCAAGTCCCAAAGAGAAAGTGGGGGATAATTTCACAAATGGTATTTTTTCTATATGCAGCTTATAGGGTAATTCCTCACATTCGTGATATTGGGTTAGAATCCTGATAAAATCCTGCTCATCTAGCCTGGACTTTTCAATCAGATCTTGCATTTCAAATCCACAAGTTCCTGATGTTAATATTTTCAGTCACTAGTGTCCGACTAAAGTAAGAATTTCTCAGAGAGGTTGAAAAGAACTTAATCAGAGGAGATTTTTGGGTGAAATTGGAATGTAAGCCCACTAGGTTGGAAATAGGGCCGTTTGGTTGGCTTTCA
>NZ_VORW01000019.1 GCF_007997215.1 Algoriphagus aquimarinus
TAAGTATGTTGGACTATTACTCTAAATCAAAGCCTGAGATTCAGTGAACCGCCGTATACGAGACCCGTACGTACGGTGGTGTGAGAGGCGCACCGTGGGCTTATAGCTCACGGCCGTCTACTCGATTGGGGGCAGTTTTTTTTATTTTATTCTATGTTTCATGCTGTAAAACTTCAACTACTTTATCGTTCCTCAACTTAATTAATGTTACGTCTGGGTCGATGTTGAATAATCCTGGGACAAATCCGACATCGTAATTAATTGAAGTATCAGTTGAAAAATAATAATCTTCTCCGAGTAAATTGATTACTTCATTTTTAGATAGTCCGATTAATCGGTTATTATCTATTAAATCTCCTGTCATTTCATATCGAATGTCAGGATTGCTAATCCAAAGTTGCTTGTCGAACTCCTTTTTTGGGTAGTAAGTGGCTGTGAAAATGAAAATCAAGAAAATTGAAACATAAACTATCGGGCCCAGAATGAATGCCAGTCCAAAGGATATTTCATTTCTCCAATTTGGGTTGAATAAATTGAATCGTGTTAAAATCCACTTTATTGAAAAGAAGATTATTGCGCCTAGGATCAATATGATTATTGGAACTTCTATTGACATATTACTTCCTAAATTTTAGAGTGGAACTTTAAAATCGAATAACCTGCAATTAAAATAAGAGTCGAAAAAATTCCAAATGCTGTCAATCTTGGGATTTTGGTATTCTCAATTTTAAGTACTCTGCTGATAAAGAGGTTGTTTATAATATAACCAAGGAAAGAAAATAGGAGAATTTCGATTGTAAGTAATCCAAACTGTGCGATCATAAAGTTGGTCATGTCATCTCTTAATTGTCCGTTTTCCCATCTTAAGTCACTTGGGATGAAATTTGGGTTGATGTACATGTTTAGGTAGAGTAGTACCCAAAGTGAAATTATTACACTTATGATATTATAGACTCCGTATATAATAATTAAGAGTGATCTCATTTTTTAAATTGCCCCCAACATGTGTGTATACGCAACTAGTTGCGTATATTTTTCATATATCTTACTTTTTAAGAGCTCTGACTCTAAAATTAAACCTCTACTAAACCTGGGTTCTTCCGCAGTAGAATTATTTCACACAAAAGCCTGAATCCCAGTAATCTCCTGGCCTAAAATCAGCAAGTGAATATCATGCGTTCCTTCGTAGGTAATCACCGATTCCAAGTTCATCATATGACGCATAATTGGATATTCTCCTGTGATGCCCATTCCGCCATGGATTTGTCTTGCTTCACGGAAGAAATATTTTTAAAGATTTGGGTCTACCAATTATATGCTCAAATTAACAACGATATCTTATCCAATATGCTACTTACACTTTCTTTTTCAAGCTTGGAAAAAGCAAACCATTTTTTTCCTAAATCCTTCAGTGAAGCCCCTAGATGGTAAATCTCCATTTTGTCAATTATTAGGAAGCGATCGTGGCTTTGAGTAAATGGCTTTACTAAGAACTTACCATTTTGGGCGTTGGCTTTTTCCACATCTAAGCTTAGTTGCTTGCTAATTATTTTTGTTAGTAAAAGCACTTCCACATTTTCATTCTTCTTTGATAAAAGGGTTAGTGTACTCTCATCGATGTAGTTGTCTATTAGTAGAATGCTTTGTTTGGCCGATCGAATAATTTTTGAAGCTAGTTTATAGGCATCAAATACTTGCCCGTCAAAAAAAACACCTTGATTCGGGATCAATTCTTTACTTTCTAAGGCTTTAAATACCTTTTCAAATTGTTGATAGGTTTCAATTTGCTTCAATTCCAAACGATCTAAGCGGTCATAAATTAACTGGTTTTCCTGGATTAGCTTTCGCATCGCTACGAAAGCTCGCATAATTGCCACATGGACTTTTGTAGCAGTTTCACTTTTAAGCACACCTGACAATCCAGCTACTCCTTGCTCGGTGAATACATAAGGGAGGTATTTACGATGTCTGCCCTGTTGGTTTTCTAAGATCGCATTTTGCGATCTTAGATTTGATTTAGCATGTTGTGTTACCAAATTGTCCCATTCGACTTGTGTAAGCTGAAACATAAAGTCCTCAGGAAATCGCTCACTATTTCTCTTTACTTGTTCGTTTAGTCTCCCTGTGGTGACATTATAAATTTCGGCTAAGTCACTATCTAGCATGGCCTGAACTCCTCGGATAGAAAAAATCCGATTTTCAATCTGCTTAGCGGATAATGAAAAATCTTTGTCCATTCATTTTTCAAGTTAAGCTAAAAATTAATCTACCCAGAAAAGTACTTAAGTCAGTTTTTGTTTATGCTTTTTCATCTTTGGTGCCCTCCGCGTTTCCCTCTGTGCCCTCCGCGGTTAAAACCCCTCACACAAAAGCAGGAATCCCAGTAATCTCCTGACCCAAAATCAGCAAATGAATATCATGCGTTCCCTCATAGGTAATTACCGATTCCAAGTTCATCATATGACGCATAATCGGATATTCTCCAGTGATGCCCATTCCTCCGTGGATTTGTCGGGCTTCTCGGGCGATGTTTAGCGCCATTTCCACATTGTTTCGTTTTGCCATGGAGATGTGGACAGTTTTAGCTTTTCCCTCATTCATCATCTTGCCTACTTTCCAAGCTAGGAGTTGGGCTTTGGTGATTTCGGTAAGCATTTCAGAAAGTTTCTTTTGGGTCAGCTGAAATCCTGCTATGGGTTTACCGAATTGGATGCGCTCAGCGGCATACTTTCTGGCAGACTCATAACAGTCCATCGCTGCGCCGATTACGCCCCAGGCGATTCCAAATCGTGCTGAATCCAGACACATCAGCGGCGCACCTAAACCGGATTTATTAGGAAGAAGATTTTCCTTTGGCACTTTCACATTATCAAAAACAAGTTCTCCGGTGCAGGAAGCTCGAAGCGACCATTTTCCATGAGTTTCTGGTGTGGTGAATCCTTCCATTCCTCGCTCTACGATCAGGCCATGAATTCTGCCAGTTTCATCCTTTGCCCAGACCACTGCGATATCAGCCTGAGGAGAATTTGAAATCCACATTTTGGCACCATTCAGCAAGTAATGATCGCCCATGTCTTTGAAGTTGGTCACCATGCCACTTGGGTTGGACCCGTGATCTGGCTCGGTGAGGCCGAAGCAGCCCAGCATTTCTCCTGAAGCTAGTTTTGGTAGGTATTTGTTTCGTTGGGCCTCCGAACCGAATTTATAGATGGGATACATCACCAGCGAACCTTGCACAGATGCTGTCGAGCGCATTCCCGAGTCACCCCGCTCGATCTCCTGCATGATCAAACCATAGGAAATATAATCCAATCCACCGCCTCCATATTGCTCAGGGATCTGAGGACCAAAAGCGCCCACATCACCGAATTTCTTCACAATGTCAGTAGGGAAGTAAGCTTTCTGAGCCCAGTCTTCCACGTAAGGAGAGATCTCCTTTTTGACAAAGTCCCGGATGGATGTTCTGATCAATTTATGCTCGTCAGTAAGCAAGTCATCTAGGTCTAAAAAATCGACTCCATCAAATAGATCCTGCTTCAAAGACTTTCGGATTTCAATTGACTCCATGGTTTTTTTGGTTTATTAGAATGAATCTGTGACTTTTGTCGGGATTTTAAAAATCCCCAGCAGATTCTAAGTAAATAGATCGCAGACGAAAATACTACCTTTTTATACTAAAAGCACTCATGGCAGAATCCCAATTTGATCCTAAGATATTAGAAAAAATAGAGCTGCTTCAGAAGAAATTCAAAGCTTCGGGGCAGGATATGCTTTCTTACCTGGAGGGTTTGCAGTATGCTGATTATTTGGCCTATTGGGATTATATCAACTTGGATGTGTTGCTTTCGCTGCAGCAGCCTAAGACTTCTTTCAAAGACGAAAAGATCTTCATCATCTATCATCAGATTACTGAGCTTTACTTTAAATTGATTATCTCTGAGATGGAACAGATTGCAGAACTGCAGCCAATTACTGAGCAATTTTTCAAAGCTAGGCTGGAGCGGATCAATATGTATTTTGATCAGCTGATTGGTTCTTTTGCGATGATGTGGAAAGGCATGGAGCAGGAGCAATTTCTCAAATTCCGCATGTCGTTGCTTCCTGCAAGTGGTTTCCAAAGTGCCCAGTATAGAGAGATAGAATTGATGGCTGCGGATGCGTTTAATCTGGTGGCGCTGGATAAGCGAACTGATCCTGATTTCCACACGCCTACAGACGAGATTTTCGAAAATCTGTATTGGCAGCAGGGAGCTATCGAGTTGGCAACAGGGGAAAAAACCCTGACGCTGAAGAATTTCGAAGCGAAATACAGCAAGAAATTAATGGATCTCATCGATGACTACAGACGTAAAAACATCTGGCAACGCTATATGGATGTGGTGGAACCTTCCGATGAATTGACGGAGACGATGAAGCAGTTTGACTTGAAGGCTAATGTCTTTTGGCCACTGGCGCACTATAAATCTGCAGTTAGATTTCTCCAGAGAGATCCAGTCGATATCGCAGCCACTGGCGGTACCAACTGGCAGAAATACCTGCCTCCGCGCTTCCAGAAAGTGATTTTCTATCCAGAACTTTGGACCGAGCAGGAGAGAGAAGAGTGGGGAAAAGGCTGGGTGGTGAAGGAGATTTTTGGGGAAGAGTAATATTTAAGTATTAAGATTTAAGACATAAGACGTTAGAATCAAGAATCAAGACATGAGAATTAAGACGTGAGTAGTTAGATATTGGAATAGATATGCAATTCTTCTGGTTTCTACTAATCGTAAAGTTGTGTCAGGCTGAGCGAAGTCGAAGCCCAGTAATTTGTCCTCGAACCTCTAGACTCCCGTCTCTCGGGTGCTCGGACTGACACGATTTGAGTGAAAAACATAAACTGTCGTTGGAAACGAAGTAGAAGAGTCCTCGATCCCGATAGCTATACGGGACGCTCGGACTGACTATTGGTATTGTTGGTTGGACTACCAGAAGAACCAAAAATGTCAGAATGATAAATTGACATCAACTCTCCATGAATCTCGTACCCCGATAGCTATCGGGGCGTAATTCGTAAGTCGTAAATTATTCCAATAGCTATTTGATGTGGATAATCACATTATCTAGGATAGTTCGCTCTCACGAATGCCTCGGCATTGTTGTAGCAAAAATCATCTACCAGAGCTTCGGTGTCTTCACGTGATTTGAGATGAGCAAGGTGTTTGGCTTTTGGGTCTTTGCGGGCTTGTTCGATCTCGAAAATCAGATTATTAGAAAAAAGCTCAAATTCCAGCACGGTAGGATAGTGGTCAATAGGATCGATTAATCCTTCGAAATCGGTTCCCAGTGTCATGCATTTCCAGATTTTAGATTTTTCAGTTTCGCTGAGATTGTCATTGCCAAAGGCGGATTTGGCAATACCTTCGATATTATCCCAAAGCAATTCAATCCCATTTCTCTTTGTTTTTTTGCTCTCTTTGGTGATTCCAAGAATTCGCTGATCAAAGGAAAGACCGAATAGACCATCCGTTTTCACTATCATTTCTATATCCTCTTCACAGATGTTGATATTCCAGGCATTGTATTTTTTGCTTTCATCCGAGTAATCGTCTTTTTCCTTGTGAAAGCAATTGATGTGATCCTGCAAGGTTTTGACCCCAGAAAACCCACAATGAGAAGCTATAACAGGGATTTTGTCACCTTTTGCCAGACAGGGACGGACGATGTGCTTGTAATATTCTTGTCTGCCGCATGCACTCATGTGCTTGACATCAATGAGAATCCGGTATCCTAAGTTTGAGTCTTTTTGGAGGTTGTTATCCAAACCCAATAATTCCAACACAATCCTTCTCCCGTGATCGGTAAAGCCCTTGTTCATATTATTGACCTGATTCAATAAAATCTTGCCTTTGTCAGGAATGGAGTGCGCATGTCCGCAAAGATTATTGTTGAAGTGATGGGAAAATGTGATGAAGAAAACGGGCACTTTCCACTCGTTTTTAATCAACTGAATACGCTTGGAGATTTCATCAATGCTGATTTTTCCTTTTTCCAACAGGTCAGTTCCCAATGCATGAGACCCTTCAATGGTCAGGATCATCGTGATCTCATCGTCGCTTTGAAGTGATTCTGCTAATTCCTCGGCAGACTCAGGGATCAAATACCTGGCATTTTCTGCCCAAAGCTCATCTCTAAACTTGGTCGCTCGTTTTTTCTCATTTTCAAAAATCCTCCGAATTACTCCGGTGGTGTGAATTTTATTGCAATCAATCCTCTTTCCAGAATCCATGAGCACAAACTCAAATTCCCGTTGCAAGGATTCCCAATAATCGTACTTTTCAGATTGCACATGATTGACTGTTTTTCGGGGAATCCGCATGTAAAAAGTCTGGATTAGATCTCTAAGCGGGAGTTTATCATGAGTGCTCACTCCGACCACAATATTGAGTAAATCACTTGAATTGATTTTGTCCAAACCCAGCACAAACTGCCGCTCAAGTGGATAGAGGGAGTTGAAAGTCAGTCGTACATTTCCATTCCAAGCTTTGACCAGGTCACATTGGCTGTATGAAGCTCCCATTTTGCCTTTTACGTAACCGGCTCTGTTGGATGAGATTACTGTCCAAGGACTGAATTCGTCCTTTTTCTCATAGGTTGATCTTTTTTCCTGCATGTGGAGATGAGCACGCATATGATTATGACAGTGCAGATCCGAAAATTTCCTAGCCATAGTCTAAAAATTAAGAAAAAACGAAATTAAACTTTAGCTTAATTTCTTGATTATTAGGCTAAAATGCAATAGCGTTAGGAAGCGTTCTTGGGAAACTGAACTTGTCCTTAAGATTAACAAATTGATATTTTTGATAAATGATGTTCTTAGATTGAGTATCTAAATGCATTTTTAATAAACCCTTAGGTGGTAGACTGCCACATCTTTTCATAAAACCCTAAAACCATGTTTAAAAGACGCGACTTTATCAAAACCCTTGGACTTACCTCTGCTGGATGGATGGGGATGAGTAATGTTGTTTTGGCTGGAATTCAATCCGATACTACTCAAGCCAACACTGCTCAATTCAAACCCATTAGAGTGCGAGGTAGAGTGCAAGTAAGTGGACAAGGAATTCATAGAGTTGCCGTTTCTGATGGACGCTCGGTGGTTTTGACGAATTCCTCGGGTGAATTTGATTTGTTCTCAGGTTCAGACCGTGACTTTGTGTTTATCTCGATTCCCTCAGGCTTTGAGATTAAAAAACAGGCGAATGGTTCCGCTCAATTTTTTCAAAAAATAGATAAAATCAAGTCAGAGCAGAATATTGGTTTTGATCTCAAAAAGTCTGGATCCAGTGATGAGAACCATCATTTCCTGTTGCTCTCGGACACACAAATTCAAAATGACTACGAAGCCAATCAGCTGCTGACCGTATCAGCTCCGGATGTGCAGCAAACTATCAAATCACTCAATGATCCCAATCTTTTTGGAATAGGTTGTGGTGATTTGGTTTTCGATCATTTAGAGCTTTTCAAGGAATACAACCAGAGTGTGCAGATGTATGATGTTCCTTTTTTCCAGGTCATTGGCAATCATGATATGGATTTGGGAGTCAGATCTGATGCTTTGAGTAGTAAAACATTTGGAAGCCATTTTGGTCCGACTTATTACTCCTGGAATAGAGGAGAGGTACATTATGTAGTCTTGGACGATGTTTTTTATATAGGGAATAAATACATAGGCTACTTGGGGGAGGAGCAATTGGCATGGTTGGAGCAGGATCTTTCTCATGTGGAGAAAGGCAAAACAGTGGTCGTTTCCCTGCATATTCCGAGTTACACCGGCGCAGTTACTCGATATCCTGATCGTGATACGATTGGTGGTACGGTCAGCAATCGAGAGCATTTGTATCGTTTGCTGGAAGGTTACAATGCCCACCTGATGTCAGGCCACACGCATTTCAATGATAATATGATTCAAGGTCATGTGTATGAGCATTGTCATGGAACTGTCTGTGGTGCATGGTGGTCAGGGCCGATTTGCTTTGATGGTACGCCGAGTGGCTATGCAGTCTATGAAGCGCGAGGCTCGGAATTGAAATGGCAATACAAGGGGACTGGCCTGGATATCAATGAGCAATTCCGTGTGTATGAGGCTGGATATCATCCGGATTTTCCTGATCAGATGAGCTTGAATTGCTGGAATTATGATCCGGCCTGGGAAATCAGTTGGTTTGAAAATGGAATGAAAAGAGGAGCTCCAGAGAAAATCTTAGCCAAAGATCCTTGGAGTATGGAGCTACATACCGGGCCAGAACTCCCAAAAAGGAGAGAATGGGTTGAGCCTCAGTTGAATGACCATATGTTCTTTTTTAGACCAGAGTCAAAAGACAATTTGATGGTCGAAGTGAAGGATAGATTTGGGAATGTTTATACCAAAAAGGTTTAAAACTTTGGGTTAGAAAACTGAGTTCTGGGCAGGCAAATTTCTGATTCCAGAATTTTACTAGCATCTTAGGAGTTCAAGTGGAAAGCAAGAATTGAGAGGCATGAGTAAAAAGTTAGATTTGTCACAAGGGAGTTTAATACGGAGCCTTTTTACGCTGGCTTGGCCTATTATTATGGCCAATATTCTGCAAACTGCTTACCAGCTGATAGATACTTTTTGGTTGGGAAGATTAGGCGCAAATGCCGTAGCAGCTGTGAGTATTAGCTTTCCGATTTTATTTCTAGTTCTTTCTTTAGGAGCAGGATTGACACTTGCCGGAACAGTGATTGTATCTCAATACAAAGGTGCCAAAGATCAGCGAATGATTGATTTTAGTGCTTCACAGACGATTTTTGTCATATTTTTCGTTTCTGCAATGCTGGCGGTACTTGGCTATTTGGTTGCATCACCTTTGATGAATTTGGTCGGTGCAGGCCCTGAAACATTGGACGACTCGGTAAAGTATTTCCAGGTTTCTTCCTTTGGTTTCGTGTTTCTCTTCATGTTTTTTACCTTCCAATCCTTGATGCGAGGGATCGGGAATGTGCTGATGCCGATGTACATCGTGCTTGGCACTGTGTTGTTGAATTTGGTTTTGGACCCACTGTTTATTTTTGGTTTTGGATCCATCGAAGGATATGGAGTGGCCGGCGCGGCAGTGGCAAGTGTGATCACCCAAGGAATATCAGCAGCTGTTGGAATAGCGATTTTATTTAGAGGGAGAAAAGGGATTAAGATTCGACTTACTGACATGAAGCCTGACTTCCAGTGGATCAAGCGAATGTTTGAATTAGGGATTCCTGCCAGTTTGGAGCAATCTTCCCGTTCGGCTGTATTGACTGTTTTGGTGATGCTGGTGACAAGTTTTGGAAGCGAGGTAGTCGCAGCTTACGGTATAGGAGCGAGGATACTGAGTTTGGTGATAGTACCAGCACAAGGTTTGGCCATGGCCACTACCACGATGGTAGGTCAGAATATTGGAGCTTCTAAAATCAAACGAGCTGAAAGCATAGGGAACTTGAGTGTGAAAGTTGCTTTCTTTGGCTTAACAGGAATTGGCCTTTTGCTATTTGTTTTCGCAGAGAACCTGACGGCTTTCTTTGTGCCAAATGATCCCCAGGTAATAAAAGAAGGAGCAATATTCATTCGGATAATGGCGCCAAGTTTTGGATTGTTAGGAGTGAATCAGGTACTAAATGGTCTTTTCAACGGAGCTAGGTTTACCCAAGCTTCTTTATTGATTTCCATCTTCAGTTTGTGGATTGTTCGCTTTCCGACTGCCTTCATACTTTCTCAAAAAACAGCATTAGCCTACGAAGGGATCTGGTGGTCTTTCCCTATTTCCAACGGTATAGCCGCGTTAATTGCCTTTATTTATTACAAAACAGGGCATTGGAAAGTAAGGACCATCAGGCATAGAGGCGATTGGATACAGCCGGGAGTTGGTTGAGTTGATGAATTGAAAAGTGAAAAAATAACCTAGATACTTATATAATAATTGACCCATGAAAATACACTACTGTAAAAGTTACGATGAAATGAGCCAGCTTGGCGCCGAATTAGTGCATGCTGAGGTGGAGGTCAAACCTGACTTACTTTTTTGCGCAGCTAGTGGAAACTCACCCGCGGGCTTGTATGAATTAATGGCTGACAAACATTTCGATTCGAATGGTTTTTTTGATTGGATGAAAGTAATCAAACTCGATGAATGGGTAGGATTGACCAATGCATCCACATTTACTTCTGAGTATGATATTCAGGAAAAGCTTCTGAAAAAACTGGGCATTGAGAGCGATCGATATATTTCCTTCGAAGTGGAAGCGGAAGACCCAGAATCTGAATGCGAGAGGATTCAGGTTGAAATAGATGAATTTGAAGGGATAGATATCTGTATTCTTGGCATTGGGATCAATGGGCATATTGCCTTAAACGAACCCGCAGAATACCTTCAGCCTAATTGTCACTTGGCTAATCTGCATCCTGTGACTTTGGCAAGTGGAATGATTGAGAAAGTCGGAGTTCCACTTACTCAGGGCATGACTTTGGGTATTGGGAATATTATGGATTCGAAAATGGTGATTCTCTTTATCACAGGGAAAGGCAAGAAGCCAGCTTTAGATTTGTTTTTGGAAGGTAGAATCCGAACAGATTTGCCAGCCTCATTTCTTTGGCTGCATCCAAATGCACATGTGATAATTGATAGGAAATCGTTGAGTTGAAAGAGAAGAAGGTTGGAAGATATATTTAAGAGGTGAAAAGCGACAAAAAGTGTCTTATATGCGTTTGGTAATCCTTTAATAACCCGACTGATTTTTCGGTCATGGGAAATTTCCTTTTCTTTCGGCCTTCAGTATTTTTCCAAATCACAAATGACCTGGCAATTAATCAAAGATGCCCTCCGAGGTAAAGAGCAGGATTTTACCAGCCTACCTCTGAAAACCGCCATTTTCGTTCTAGCGATTCCCATGATCCTGGAGATGATGATGGAATCTGCTTTTGCGGTGGTGGATATCTTCTTTGTGGCCAAACTTGGAGAACATGCCATTGCTACCGTCGGACTTACAGAGTCAGTTGTAGTACTTGTGTATGCGATGGGATTTGGCATTAGCATGGCAGCGACAGCATTGATTTCCAGGAGATTTGGGGAAAAGGAATATAAGGAAGCAGGAGCGGCTGCTTTCCAACTGCTAATCGTAGGAGGAGCCATTTCAATTATTCTAGGAATACTGGGTTGGACCTTCGCTCCGGATATTCTGGGCTTGATGGGAGCAGAGGCTAAAGTCATTGAAACTGGCGTAAGCTATACCAGGATTATTTTTGCGGGAAACACGGCAATCATGCTTTTGTTTCTGCTGAATGGGGCTTTTCGGGGTGCCGGGCAAGCTCATCATGCGATGCGATCGCTGTGGATTGCCAATGGATTGAATATGATATTGGATCCGATTCTGATTTTTGGACTTGGAAACTGGGCCGGATATGGATTGGAAGGCGCTGCTATCGCCACCACATTAGGGAGAGGAATTGGGGTGGTTTACCAGTTATACCACTTGTTCAACGGAAAGCATAAGCTGAAAATTCTAAAGGAGAACATTGTCATTTCTTGGGAGATCATCAAGAAAATCATGGAAATCGCCGCTGGAGGCATGGGGCAATTTCTGATAGATTCGGTAGCTTGGATTGCACTCACGCGTATGAATGCTGAGTTTGGATCTGCTTCTTTGGCTGGATTTACGATAGCTTTTAGGATTTTGATATTTACTCTTTTACCCGCGTGGGGCTTATCTGGTGCAGCATCTACTTTGGTAGGTCAAAATCTGGGGGCTAAGCAACCTGATCGTGCCGAAAAAGCTGTTTGGATCACAGCTAGGTACACCGTGATATTTATGGCTTCGGTGACTGGCATCTATTTACTTTTCAACCAGCAACTCGCTGGAATCTTTACTGATATTCCAGAAGTAAAGGCCGTGGCTTCACAAGGGCTATGGGTAGTGGCTTTGGGCTACGTTTTCTTTGCTGTTGGAATGGTGTTGACCCAGGCATTCAATGGTGCGGGAGATACCAAGACTCCAGCTTGGATTAATATAGGAGTGCTTTGGTTTATAGAGATTCCCCTAGCCTATGTTTTAGCATTCACCTTTGGCTTAGCACATTTGGGGATTTTCATTTCCATTGCGTTTAGCCATAGTTTTCATTCAGTAGTTTCCCTGTATTTTTTCCGAAAAGGCAAATGGAAGCTGAAGGAGGTGTAGATTAATTTATCTGATTATCCGCAGTCTTGCCAGTTGCTAAAATTTCTTTACCTAATTGGCAGGAAGAGAGAAGACACCAGCCCGACTACTGGCGGGGATGACCGAAGTGGTCTCAATTCTAATGTTTTGTAGGTAGTGAAGCGCTTATGTCTTTTAGCGATTTCATTGCGGATATCTAAAGTAAGATATTGGAAAAAGGAAACTCATGACCGTATCGAAAGGTGTAATTCTAGAAAAGTTGATAGAGATATTGAAATCTGGAGGTGTTTCTCCGATTCCTGAAAGAAGATTTCTGCTTGAAAAAATCAGTGTCAGAATGCATGAAGTTCAATCTTTGAAAATGGATGAGGGGAAATGGAAGACTCCTGAAGCTAGCGATTTTACTTCTCCAGTTTGCTTCGCAAATAGCGCTGAGGTACAGACGGATTACGTGAGTGAAGATGTGGCTTTGCAGCAAATCGATGGATATATTGATCGATTGATCCGCCAATCTTGACTTTAAAATTTATTTTATGTGCATCTATTTTTTTTCCGATAAAGAGATTAAAGCATCATTGGATTAGGTAAACAGAAGCATTTAGGCTACTTCGGTCATCGGTCTTCCGTCTCCCTGCCTCGTACTTGAATAAAACTTTAAATAGAAATGATAAAAAGCATAATACAATAAGTATCATTTAACCCCAATACACGATGACAACTATAAACGCATACCTAACCTTTGAAGGTAATTGTGAAAATGCCTTTAACTTCTACCGCTCAGTTTTTGGTGGAGAATTCGCTCATGTGGGCAGGTTTTCTGACATGCCAGCAGATCCAAATTACCCAATTGCTGATGAGGTGCGGAATCAAATCATGCACATTAGCTTGCCTATCCATAAGGATTGCATCTTGATGGGATCTGATACTGGAGGACATGGCGGGCCATTGACTGTTGGGAATAATTTTTCACTATCCATCAACACCGATTCTAAGGAGAAAGCAGATACTTTTTTTGCGAAGCTTTCTGCAGAAGGCAAGGTGACTATGGCTATGGATAAGACATTTTGGGGAGATTATTTCGGAATGCTTACCGATCGATTTGGAATCAACTGGATGATAAGTTTTGCTGAGCCAGCAGAAAGTGCTTAAGTAAACTTGCCTTTCTGAATACGGGAAAAATGCATAGGTGAAATGCTCTTGAATTTGCACTTCAATAGGGGAGGAATACAACCTTAATATAATGGTTGGTTGCTAGACAAATTTGACTGAATAGCCGAGATCTGGATATATGAATAATTAGATCTAATGGTTCCTTTTGAAGTTGAAACCGATATTCCTTAAACAAAAAAAAGACCGTGATTACGGTCTTTTAATTTTTTCAAAGAATGAAATTAAGGCAATAATACCTTGTCAATCACATGAACTACGCCATTTGAGCCAGCAAGGTCAGCAGCTACAACAGTAGCATCACCGATCATTACTTTGCCATCTTTGATCGTAACTTTCAAATCCTTTCCATTCAATGTAGTTACCATCTGGCCATCTTTTAGATCTCCGGACATAACATTTCCTGCTACAACGTGGTAGGTCAAAATTGAAGTTAAGTCTGCTTTTGCTTCAGGCTTCAGCAAGCCTTCCACTGTACCAGCAGGAAGTGCATTGAATGCGGTGTTTGTAGGAGCAAACACAGTAAATGGACCTTCGCCTTTCAAGGTTTCTACTAGCTCTGCTGCTTGAACTGCAGCCACTAAAGTAGTGTGATCAGGAGATCCTATCGCTATGTCAACTACAGTATTTGGTGTTTCCATAACTGGAGTCTCTTCTACTACCTCAGCCATAGTGGTTTCCTCTACTTCGGTGGTAGATTTGCTATCACAACTGATTGTAAAAGAAGCTACTGATGCAGCAGCGAGGAATGATAATAATCTTAATTTTTTCATTTTGAATTGGTTAGTTTTTTATAGTTTTCCAACAAACAACTCTTCAATATGTTTTTTGTAATACTACTTTTTTTTAGTTGAATTGATAGTAAATGAATGCTGCATAAGTTTCATTAGTCCATCCCAGTATGCAATTCCCAATTCATCCTTACCTTTGAGGATAAACATGCCAATTTACCTTCATGAATAATTCAGACATTTTGCGAACTATCCGTTATATTTTTAACTTCAAAGACCCTGAAATGGTCGATATGTTTAAAGCAGGAGGATTAGATCTCAAGCGTGAGGAAGTTGCTAATTTTTTAAAAAATGAGGAAGAACCATTTTTTAAAGCCATAATCGATAAAGATCTCGCTGCTTTTCTAAATGGTTTTATTATTGAAAAAAGAGGTAAAAAGGAAGGTGAAGTGCCTACTCCGGAAAAAACCTTAAATAATAACATCGTTTTCAGAAAGTTGCGCATTGCATTGAATATGAAAGAGGATGATATATTAGAAATTCTTTCATCTGTAGGTATGCATATCAGTCCTCATGAACTTAGCGCATTTTTCCGCAAGCCAAGTCAGGCTCAATACCGTGCCTGTAAGGATCAGATCCTAAGAAATTTCTTGAACGGATTAAAAAAGAAACATAGACCTGCAGTGGCAGAATAGGTTTTTAGCGTCTTGAAAACAAAGGACTCCAGATACTAAACCAAGTGGGTGAGTATTGCAGTGAACTTATCACTTAGCATACTTACTTTTACCTATCTAGGATTAATTCTATTCCTCAATGAGTGCTTTTACTTCTTGTACCAACTTATCATTACTTACTCCCAGACCTTCTTGCTGGTGCTGTAAGACGCCGTTTTTATCAAAGACAGAAATGATATTGGTGTGTGAAAAGTCAATGGGAGAGATCTTTTTGTACTTCATGGAGAGCACATTCGAAAACTCTCTCACATCATCCAGTTTGCCTTGAAGTAAGATCCATTGATCTCCTTCTAAGTGCTCTTCTTTTGCATAAGCTTTTAATTTCTCCGGAGTGTCTTTTTCTGGATCTATACTTACCAATACATAGTCGACAGCTGGATTATCTACTTTCGAATAGATATTTCGCATATCTGCTACCAGCCTAGGGCAGGCTGCTTCGCAAGACGTATAGATCATCACTACAACCAGAACTTTGCCTCTCAAATCAGTCAGATGAATAGTCTCATTATCCTGAGTTTTCCATTCAGACTGAAGATTGAAAATCGACTCTTCAGAAATTCCATCTTCATCCAAAATTGGTGCTTCCAGCGAGCTGACCTTCACTAAATCCATCTTACACACGGGGCAAGTTCCGGGATGATCATAAGTTTTGTGATCTTCACATTTCATGGGACATATGTATTGCTCTGAGGAATTGACTTGGGTTTGACAGGCAAATAGACATATCAGAAAAACTAAGCTGAGGATGTTTTTTAGGTGACTGGTTTTCATTGTTTTACTTTGATTTGGCACATCTAAAACCTAGGTTTTTGATGTTGTAATTTGCTTTGATACTTCCCCTGAAGGCATAACGCATAAATGCGGCATAATCCCGAAGGTTACTTGCGCTGATAGCTGCGCCTGCACAAAACAGATTTCTATCTGCCTCGCCATCTTGTCTTGATTCCCCAGATATTAAAACGGAGTTGAAATCGCTGGTCCATTCCCAAACCAAGCCGTGCATGTCATAGATTCCCCAGAAGTTTTTATAGGTACTTCCTACGGTTTTGGAATAGGTATTTGGGGTTTCATAGGACTCTATAATCCGGGTATTGAACGAGCTATCATTCTCTGCATTTGCTTTGGTCTCACTCGCTCTGGCAGCCAATTCCCACTCGTCCACGGATGGCAGTCGCTTGTCTTGACAGGCGCAGTAAGCTTTTGCAGCAAACCAAGATACATTGGTGATAGGTGCCTTAGGATTCATATGACTACCTAATTGTAAATCACTTTGCCATTCCGAAAGGTAATTTCCATCAGCAAAAATAGATTTTGCATTAGCTCGTTTCCATTCGGGGTATTTTTTTACAAAGTCAAGGTATTGCTCATTGGTAACGGCAAATTCATCCAACAAGAAATCATCTACCCATACTTTGCCTGAATCTAAACCATAAAGGGGGATCAATGTCCCCCCTTTTATTGGTCGCATGATTGTTCTGGTTTGGCTATTCCCTGTCATAGAAAAAGCAAGTAAACCCAAGCAAGCGAAGATATATTTTAGACGAATCATTTAATGTGCACTTTTCCTCTTCATCACCATCGTAGGTGTAACCTCAACTCCACTATTTCCCCAACTGCTATATACGTAAGTTAATACATTGGCCACTTGCTCGTCAGTAAGCGTTTGGGCGGTCATCACAGAATTATAATTTTTGCCATTAACGGTGATTTCACCTGTTTTTCCGTGAAGGACAATATCTATTGCTCGATCCACATCTGCATTTAGATAGTCAGATTTGGCTAGAGGAGGGAAGGCACTTGGGATGCCCTGACCTTCTTCTTGATGACAGGCTAAACATGTTCTGGCATAAATACTCTTGCCTAGCTCAATTCTTTCAGACACAGACTCTGCGCTAGGGGCTTCTGGTGCACCTTGATTTCCTGGCATGGTTTGAATTGATCCACCTTCTGGCTGGTAGATTCCCTCCTGAATCGTACCTGAATACACGGATTCATTTGCATCGCCAGTAACTTTCAGCATTCCTAAAGCGCCCTTGTTGAAGGCTCTGAAAATCGCATGATCTACCAAAACAAATGTGCCCGGAGCTTCGACTTTAAACTCAACAATGGCAGCTCCTCCTGGAGGTATAAGTGTTGTTTGCACATTATGGTTGATAAGTTTTCCGCCTTCTACATGGACTCTGTCAAATATTTCTCCAATCACATGGAAAGAAGAAGCTAGATTGGGACCACCATTTCCTACATAAAGTCTGATCGTTTCTCCCACTTCTGCAGTAATTGCGTTTTCGCCAGTTAGTGCATCTGTGCTACCATTGAAAACAACATAATCTGCATCTTCATCGATTGCTTTTTGCATATCGAAAGGTTGAAGTCCTGGTTCTCCGTTATTGCCTTTGGTGTAGAAATCTCCCTGCATGATATAGTATTCTTTGTCCACCTTAGGCAATCCACCGGCTGGTTCAACTAATATCAACCCGTACATTCCATTGGCTATATGCATTCCAACTGGCGCTGTTGCGCAGTGATAGACGTACAAACCTGGATTTAAGGTTTTAAAGGAAAATGTGATCTCGTGCCCAGGAGCAACGAATGAGGACGATGCTCCTCCTCCAGGACCAGTCACTGCATGCAGGTCAATGTTGTGAGGCAGTTTGTTATTTGGGTGATTTTTAAGAGTAAACTCTACTTCGTCTCCCAGTCTTGTACGTATGAAACTTCCAGGTACAGAACCTCCAAAAGTCCAATAGATGTAGCTTACCCCATTGGCCATATGACCTTCCTGCTCCAGTATTTCCATATCTACTATTACATTCTTTGCTGGCCGACTGCCAATAGGGTCGGGCACATGAGGAGGACTGGTGAGTTGAGCATTGATCTTGCCATTTACTTCAATATCCATGGAATTCTCTCCATTTTCATGGCTACTTCCACTGCATCCTACTAAATAAAATATACTGCAGAGAAGCAGGAGTTTCATACTTGGGTACTCAAAGCCATAGGTCATGATCATTCTTTTTAGTAGAAACTAGTATAAAAATTTATCCTGAAGAATTCTGACCATTTATTGCATCTAGTTGCCGATTCTAACAGATCAAAATGTCGAACGCAGGTGATTAATTTGTGTCTGATTGATATTCAAAAATATAGATAGAAAGCAACCCGTAACGTAGTTAATACTCTGTAATACAATGATTTTTGTCATGTAATTTGCTTGCTTTTGTTAATCCTCAACGAAAACATCTTTCACTCTACCTACTTCACCGGTGTCCAGCAGTACTTTGATTCCATGTGGATGAGTAGGTGAGGAGGTTAGGATTCTTTTTACAAAACCTTCGGTAAGTTCTCCGCTTCGCTGATGATGTTTTTGGACGATGGTAACTTCGCTGTCTATTTGTATGTTTTTCCGGATGGTTCCTGGGAGTGTCTTCTTTTCCATGAGGATTGATTTCTTAAATGAAAGTGCAATTTACTGATGACTTTGCTCCTAAAATAATTTTAAGCAGTTCTCTAAGTTGTAGCGTTTTGTTAGGTATCTCCGTCATTATTTAAAGTTTTGATTTTCTTTACGTTAATCAGTTATTTCTCTTGCTCAAATCTCTTTCTATATGAAAACTAAGCTGTTGTATTTTTTATTACTTGCGTTTGTGGTCCTTTCCTGTAGTGATGAAGATAAGAATCCGGATAAAACACTGATTGGAACTTGGGAATTAGTAACTAAAGGTTCGGGATTTGATGGTGCAAGTACTTTTGAAATCATTGCTGGTGGAACTATCAAAGGAATGAATACTATCAGAAAAAAAGACTCGCGCACGGTTTTAGGGTATCAGAGCGTATTTTCAGGAACTTATACCATTGAAGGGTCTAATCTAATAATTATAAAAAATGAGCTTGCATACTTGACTAATCCTGATTTGGACTATGTTGATAAGGAGGATTTAACCAGTATTGAAGGCTATTTAGATGAGAATAGGTATACTATAAATGATTCCTTTACAAAATTATATTATAGCTGTGGTCCCGGCGAGCTTTGCTCTCCCCCAAAACCGTATTTAAAAATCAAATAAAGTCATCCAAAATTATAGTGCTATCATGCATAAAAAACTTTATCTACTAATCGCAATTGCTTTTGTTCTCTTCAGTTGCAAGGATAATGATGATATCAATCCTGAGGTATTGACTGAGAATCAATGGCAATATGTCATTGAAAATACCACTGCAGACCCACCGTATGAATATGTGTTTTCTATAGAATTTGAACCTGATGGAAAAGTGTATTCTGAAGCTTTCTTAAGAGATGTGGAGACCAAAGAAGTAATGGGTCATCAGGAATATTTCAATGGAAACTTTCAACTGATCAATGGAAAAATTGAGGTTTCCATTTTAGAACTTTACTCCATTCAAGTAAGTGAAGGTCTTTATTTGGACAAAGAGAAGCTAAGTATAGTAGAGGGAGAAATCCAATCCAGAGAATATCAACTCAGAAATAAGAACTCTGAATTGCATACCATAATGCCTATCTATGCGAGTTCATTGGGTATTATTTACAAAAGGGTTGATTAAAAAGTGTCTTGTATTCAAATACTTAAAAAGGGCTGCTTTCTAGATGAAAGCAGCCCTTTAAGTTGGTTTAGTTTTGTGATTCAGATCAATTATCCTGTGGAATATTGATAAGAAGAGCGATCAGGTCCTTTGGCGTATTCACAGTCCCTAGCTTTTCATCTTGAAAAATCACATGAAGCTGATACTCAAGCTCGAAAATCAGTCCATTGATGAATACGGGATCCATGCGTAACTGTTGGATAAAGTCTGCATTTTTATGCTGACCAATCAGTGTAATGCCATAGGAATGAAAAACTTGAATGGCTTTTTTCAGGATAGTAAATTGTTGGTTCATAGGAGTAGAATAATGTTGTGATAATCTTCTGGTTATTTTTGAAAACAAGCAGTCTTTGAAAACAGAATTTGAACTACTTAGTTCCAATTAATTGAAATAACGTTTTTGAAAGAGGATTCGCTACTTCCAACTAGAAAATTAACAATAAATAGGGTTGTTAATTTTTCTTTCTAAGGGGTTGATTGATAGTCTACTGCTGCTTATGAGTAGCATTTACGAAAGGAGCCAACCTAATGGATTTGGCAAAAAGTAAAGTCTTATCGTTTCGAGTATTATCTCAAGAATTCCCCTCCGTATTTGCTGCTTCTTTGATAGAGTCGCTATCCCAGGTATGATCATTTATGGAGAATTATATGATCCCAACTCCCATTTTTACCAAATTATTTGGCGGGCCATTTCAAAAATTGAGATTTGATAGCTTTCGTAACTATTGAATCGTCCTTAATATACCAGTTAAGCGTTTGGTAGGTTGTGGTGCCATCACTTCCATTATGGAAGAAAACCAAGCCTTTCACTGCTGGAAAGCGTGTAGGGAAATCTGCTAAAGCTTTTTGATACCATTCCGCTTGATTCCCACCGACGGCAAGGGATCCGAATTCCGCTATTAAGATCGGTTTATTATACTTCACAAGGTTTTCATAATGCTTGGCGAAGATTTCCTCAAACGACCACCATTGACTCCAAGGGGCGACGGTTCCGTAATTTAATGTTCCTGTACCGACCCAATCTACATAATCATCTCCAGGATAGAATTTATCAAATTCTCCATAAGCTAAATGCGGTGCCCATACCCAACTGACATTAGTTGCACCTGCTGACCTGAAAAGAATAACTACGTGTTTCCAAGCATTGATGAAATCTATAGGTTGATTGTTTTGAGGTCCCCATGGATATCGATAGGGATCATTCATTTCATGGCCTAATCTGAGAAGTATATTTCCTTGAAAATCTGAAGCATCCTGTGCCCATTTGGTCAAATAAGCATCATATTTTCCGGCTGAAATATCTTTAAGTCCCTCTATATTTCTGTCAGTTTTATCTTTAGAGATTGGGTATTCCAGCGCATCAAAATCGTTTAGCCAAGGCTCCCAAGTGATAACAGGAATGGAACCAAGGGTATGGATTGCATCCACTTGATCTGCAGGGAAGCGCTGATTACGCTCACTTCCCCAGGCGGTATAGATGTGAATTAGAGGGAACACGGTTTCCAATGAATCTTCCAAGGTGATTATTGGCTGAAGAGTTCTATCGGCTTGATTATCGTATGCTCCCAAAAGCAACTTGTCAAGCGCGTCAAGATCAGCCTTATTATCGCGGTAAGACTTTAACCATTCTAATTGTGAAGATCTTGAAATCACTCTTTTTTTGATGATGTAATCTTCCTCGATTTTTGAAATGGTGTTTTGGACTCCTTTTAATAGATCTTCTATTGGTCCAGAGGATTCATCTCCTAGGTAAGTAATGCTAGTCACGAGCAAAAGCCCTACGATCAATGCCGTAATCACAATTGCGAACCTGTATATGATTTTTTTCATTTCTTTAGAGCAGTAGATACAGGAGATTGAATTTCTTTAAGGGAAATTGATTCCCAAGGAGATTGGACTGTCAATCTGGAGGATTCCCAAACGGCATAGAGGCTTAGGCAAGCCAATACGAATGGGATAAAACCAAAGGCCAACATTCCGTAGGTAATCTCGCTGCTAGAAATTAATTGAACTTCATCAATTAATGAATAGCGGTTATAGATTACCCAAATTAGAGTGCCAAGGTAAAGTATAATTTGGATCAATAAGGGCTTTGCAAAAACTGACATTTTTCCTGCCACGGCTTGCTTTGAGGTTGGTATATAGGGGATCTCTTTATCCAAAACCGAAAGCACAAATCCCATAAGATATACTGGCCAGCATGCAAATTTCATGATCATTCCCCTCCAGTGAATTCCGCGTTCATGGGAACCGTGCACAAGCCAACGCTGCACGTGGAAATAAATCCATGTGGAGAAGAACAAAACAGGGAATCCGTAATAAATAAATTCAATAAAAAACATCCGAGCTGGGAGAAGCCCAAACCAAAAAAACATAAAAGGAATTGTTAAGTAAATGAATGAAATGAGTCCTTCCAAGTAATAAGTGCCTATGGTGATGTAGGAAAGCTTTTGCCAAAAGCTCAGTTTCCTGAATAATTTTGGAACTTCCGAAAAGAGCACTTCATGTACTCCTCTTGCCCATTTGAGTTGCTGCTTACAAAATGAGCCGAAATCTTCTGGAACTAAACCTCGGCTGACGACTATTGGGGCATAGATCGATTTCCATCCAGCAGCATGTATCCTGATAGAAGTGACTAAATCCTCAGCTAAACCTATCCCATGTCCGCCTGCAGATTCCAGTGCTTTCCTTCTGAAGGTACAGTTAGCGCCAATTGCTACGGCACAGTTGTACCCATTCATTCCCATTTGAGTTGGACCATAGAATGTGTAGGTCTGTTCGGAGGCAGCTTTTGCAGTAAAAGATAGCGATTGATTGTAATATGCTTGGGATACTTGAACAAAACCCACTTTTTCTTCATCAAAATACCCTAGTACTTCATCGAGAAAGTTGGGGAATGGAATATGATCAGGATCAAGAACTAAAATAAACTCTTCGCTTGTCTTTGCCATAGCCGCATTAATTTTCCCCGCTTTGGCCCCGGGTAATCCTACAAGTTCTAACCAAACAGCTCCATGCTTCTCTGCTACTGCTCTGAATCTTGGATCTTTGGTGTCATCCAAAAGATAAGTAGTGTGTGGATAGGTAATATTAGAACATGCCTCTAAGGTTTTTTCAAACATGGATAAAGGCTCCCCAGGAGAGCTGGTAGTGAATATTGCCACTGATTTCCCTATTGGAGCACTTAGTAAAGGAGGCCTAGAGATTCCAAAGTAATTAATCCAAATGATTACTAAACGTAGCATGCCGTACCAAAAAATCAAGGAAAGAATCAAGTATAAAACAAGGTTCCCAACATGAATGGCTTTGAACCACCAATCTGCAAGCCTTCCTATACTGATCAATCCTGCTGTAATCAGGCAGATCAAGAAGAACTTCTGTAGAATGGAGCTTGACTTGGCCCGTCTAAAAGCCCATAAATTTGTTTTTTCAGTTTGCTTACTCATCTTTTCAGACGTTGTGAAAAGTTCAAATTCAAGGAATTGCTATTGAAAAACACAGTGGTCTGGTGTACAAAAGAAAATTGGAGGGCAGAATAATCTGAAAGGGCCCATTCGAAATTAAATGTTAAATCCCACGGTGTATAGTCTAATGGATTAAGGATTAGGAATAAGTCATCCTCCACTATTGGTCGGTTTGCAGGGGGATTGCCTACGCCATAGTAAATCATATTCGGATTGTCAATCGTGGCTTTAACGCCGATGTTAGTGCTTACATCTAGTTTAATAGAAGCGCTTGGAGTAAAGGTGAATTTGCCCAAAAGCCCATGAATTTGTTGATTGATGGGAGTGAAGTAAGGCTGATAAGAACCTGGGATTATTGACCCAACCTCCGTATTGTTGACTTTAGCTTGAATCGGAAGATTTGGCTCAAACCGAACTTCTTTAGAATCGCCATGAGTATAAGTATATCCTAATTCTATTCGAATTAAAGGTAGTTTCAAGACTGGATAAAGCACCCAAGCTCCAAAAGATTTTACCCAATTATTATCTTGGAATGATGAATTTTGAAACCAAATTCTCCCTAAAAAATCTCCACCAGATTCCCTTCCAAATGAAGCCTTTAGCGTAGTTGGCGTGATTGCTTGATCTAGACTTGAAAGCGTATAGAAATAAGATTCTTTATCAGCAGCTAAATTGAGGGTAAAGCCCGATTTGATTTTTTGATCCAGCTTTAATCCATACAGTCCGACACCATTTTCCCATGAAGTTGAAGCTGTAAATCCTGCCGATAAGGTAATGGATGTTCCTGTTTGAGTAAATGAACTGGTATTTCTTAGGTTAAAAAAGGATATCAATTGATCGGTTTGATAAGAACTGATTGAAGCCGTGATTTCGGGTTGAAGTAAGGCAGATTGATAAAGTCCGAAAGAACCTTCCAGAAATGAATACCGCATGGGTTGCGAATCGGAAAAATTACCCACTTGAAGACTGATTTTTGGAGCAGTTGCCTTTTCGATTTCTGATTTCACTGATTTCGCAGCTTCATTTTCTGGATAAGGTTTTAAGATTTTCTCTAAATAATCGTAGCTTTTCTTCGGACTGCCACCAAGCCAATAATTCATTTGTGCCAATAGTGTGTTGGCTTCTGGGTCTTCAGGGTTTGAAATAAGGTACGACTCTAAGATAGGGGTAGCCTCTCGGTAGGATTGAAGCTGAAACAATATTCTTCCGTAGTCCAATTTAATAAACTGCAGCGAAGGATAGACCTCTATTGATCGTGCGAAATATGCCTTAGTCTTTTCAAAATCTTTGGACCAATAAATGGCTTGACCGCGGAGTCGAATTACATTCTCATCTCCTGGGTAAGTCCGTTCCATCGCTTCAAGGAGATTCAGTGCCTCAGAGATTTGTCCTTCATTTAGAATTGATCTTGCATTTTCCAAACCATCAATGTATCCTTCAGTCTGCGCAACACTATTGGAGGAATAAAGGAAAAGTGCTAGGAATAGTATTTTTGAGAGGAAACTTAAAGGGATTTGAAATAGTGTTGAAACGAAGCCTTTTGTTTTAAAAACCACAGTTTTTTAGTAATAAAGAATTCATTCTTTGAAAGAATGGGGATAGAATATTTCTTTGAATATAATTAATGACAGAGAATTTTTTTCATTCTATACCTTTGAAAGTATTTTATTTTTGGTTTGGATAGTTACGCTTAGAAATTAATTATGGCATTCCTCGCCAATTAGTATCTGAATTAATTGGTACTGATAATCAACTGTTCATGAATTTATTTTTGGTTCTTACTTATTGGATATTCAAACTGAAAGAGTGATAGTGGATTAATTAGGGACAGTAGTTGATTTGTTAATAAGTATAGCCCAAGTCCAAGTTGAATATTCTCAAGAATTCCCCTCCGTATTTGCTGCTTTTTTGATAGATTCGCTATCCCAGGTATGATCATTTATTGAGAACTTGCGCATCAATTCACCTGATAATAGGCTTTCCTGTAGTTCAATTTGTTGGCGACTTTTGGAAATGTATTCATCTCTATTGTCTTTGAATTTCACTAATACTTTCAGTGCATCCTCATCATAATCCCGAAATTGCTTCGCTAGTCTGTGTACTGTATGGGCTCTGAAACCAAGCTTTTTCAGAACATCCTCACCCATGCGAATGGTGCCATTTGCTCTCAGAAATCTTCCCAAAGTAGTTCCGAAGTGTCCGACATAGCGTTTGTGAAAGTTGACCTTATTTTAATATTACAAAATATTCAACTTTGAATGGTGAAATCGAAAAGCAGATCCATAAAAAAAGACCCAGTTACCTAACCGGGTCTTTTACAACCAACTAACCATTTATGAGTTTTACTTTAAGCTGGATGAGAGTTTATCCAGCAAGTAGTATAGACTTAATCTATCAGATGACTTTCAAGGATTTTTTGCCACTTTTCAGCTATCCCTCGTTCTCCAGCTAGACTTGTAAATAGCAATCCATCATAGATTTCAATTGTTTTTGGAGAATGCGAAAAGTCTTTGAAGTGAAATTGTAAAGCTAGAAAATCCAGAATGTAGCGCTTTTCTTTTCCCGCCTGCACTCTTCGGATTTTCTCTTGGATACTTACCTTATTTACTTGGCTGAGATCTATCACACTTTGCTCGGGATAGCTCCCAAATCTGTGATAAATCAACTTTTTATATTGGCTATCCAGCCCCAAGTGGTAGTGATTTCGCCAACGCTCATGCTGTGTGGGAATCACATTATTAGTAGAGGAAAATTCTTCGAAAGTGGCGAGATTTTCACTACTTATCTTACGGAGTTTATAACTATAGTATAGAAATGGTGAGGCAGAAGCCACCATAGCAAATGAAGACACAGCTAGTGTGATAGGATCAATGGAGATCATAGTAATGTGGATAAAATGAATAGATTTTTAGGCGATTATGATCGCATAGGGTGATACTATTCTATTTTACCAGGTATAGAAAAAGTGAATGAAAGTCTCCTTTACGTCGAAAAGTGGTATAGACTTTTTGAAAAATGAGGGTGATAAATAGACTTCACTAGGACTGATTAAGTCAAAATACCAATCTGGATTTAACTTTGCATTTAAGCTCCAATCCACTTTAAATTCAGGTATTTCCAGTAATTCTGGAGTAGCATTGAATTGGATATGGGTGATCTGGGAAAGATTCGAAACTGAATCTTGCGAAAAGTCCTTGTTGAAAGAATGTGAGGAAACTGGAAAAACAAAAACAGCTACAAGCCATGCAACCCAACTCAGGGAAATCATAACTAAGGAAAGCTGTTTTTTCATTGTTTTACTGTTAGTTAATCAATGTAAAGCAAAATATTTCGAGAAGTCAATAGCAAGTGAATCTTATTTTTTCAAATTATATAATTTTAAGGATTTTAAATTTTCAGATAAGTCCACAGTTTTCCATGGACTAGTTGGAAATAGGATTGATGTCATCGCCAATTCTCCATCATTTATAAATAATTCTATTGATGACGCGTCTAGAAATATCCGGATATCTTTTGCCTCCCAACTCATAGGTGCGGAATGCATCGCAGCGAAGTCAGGGTTGAAATCACTCTTTCCTGCATTTCTGCGATCTATACTTACCAAGCCATTTTCTTTTGAAATAAGCAGTTTCTCACCGAGCTCATTAGAGAAGGTAATCAAAAAGGAGTTATCACTGACTCCAGCGGTTATTTCCACAGCTTCAGAAGGTAATGCGGAAGTTTCTGTATTCACTTTGAATTCTACAGCTCGAAGCTTTTCCATTTCCTTTGCGGGAGCAGATTTCAGCAATAATGTCCCGTCTATATCGAATAAACTTAACTCTCTCGGGATGGTCATCGCAGATCGCCACGCCTGGGTAGGAACGACATTGGCATATAGCCAGTTACTCATCCACCCAATAAAAAGTGTTCTATTTTGATCGCTTGGCAGATTACTCCAAGTTACGCCTGCATAATTATCCGGCCCATAATCCAGCCAGCGGATCATTGTATCGTCTGGTGTAAATCCCCCATTTTCGAAGTCACCGATAAAATATTGAGTAGCGGATCCATTTTGAGGGCCACCAGGATTTATGCTGACGAGAAGAACCCATTTATCTTCTCCTGATGGAGTTTTGAACGGAAGAAGGTCTGGACATTCCCATACTCCTCCATGTGCGCCTATAGTTTTCCCAAACTCACTGAGTAAAGTCCAGCTTTTCAGATCTGGAGAACTATAGAAATTGATATGATCCAGAACAGCCAAGGTCATAATCCATGACTTGGTACCATCCGCGTTTGTGATTTGAGATACTTTTGGATCCCGGAAATCGCGAATTCCAGGATTAGGCAAGACAGGATTTCCTTCGTATTTCTCCCATGTTCTGCCCTTGTCCAGAGAAAAAGCGATGGCTTGATTCTGGAATGTATCTGAGGAAGTATTCGCTTCCTCAGCATTGTGGTAGGTGAATATCGCCACCATTGGAGGGTTTTCTGCAGAGCCTAGGCCCGAACTATTTTCAGCATCTAATACTGCACTTCCTGAGAAAATGTAGCCGAGACTGTCTGGGTAGAGAGCAATTGGAAGTGATTCCCAGTTTACCAAATCAGTAGAAACTGCATGTCCCCAGTGCATCGGCCCCCAGACAGTTCCGTCAGGGTAATGCTGATAAAAGAGATGATATTCCCCATCCAAATAGATTAATCCATTAGGATCATTCATCCATCCGCTCTCAGGTGTGAAATGATAAAGCGGTCTAAATTTCTCCGTAGAGCTGCTTTCAAATGAGATTTCTGGATCAGACTGACAGCTTGAAATCAATAAAATACAGAGAATGGAAAGTAGAAGATTATTAAGTTTCATTTAATTGCGGTTAGAATTGGGGTTCAAAACTAGATTAAGGACTGTCTCTCGTTTCGCTTCAAATTTAATCTGCTCTGAAAGCTTCTTTGCATTTTTAGCGTAAACTGGATTTGTCCAAAAGTCCTTCAAAGCTATCTCAAATTTGCTTGCGTCCAAATCATGAATGCTTGTTCCTAAAGGACCTACTTCTCGGTTTTCTATTATTCTATTCCAAAAATACTGATCAATAATGTGAGGAACAATCATTTGCACGCATCCGTGAGCGGCACCTTGATGAGTCGTCCCCGATCCTCCGTGGTGAATAAGTCCATATAGCTGCGGCAGTATCCAATCGTAAGGAATTTGATTTACATAAAAAATGGATTCATCACTATTTCCTACCTGCTCCAGACCTCCCCAAGAAGTATTAACGATTGTTGGTATCTGATGCTTTTGAAGTAATTCTATAATGGTTTTGGAGTGCTCTTTAGGCTTGGTATTGCTCATGGATCCAAAGGTGAGTAGTATAGCTTTGGGGTATTTTGCGAGCCATGTTTCTAACTCTATTGATGGTTGGTATTCTTTGGTTTGATTTCTGAAGTAGTATCCCACAATCTTCGCTGATTCTGGACAATTATGAGGTCTTGGGAATAGGTAAGGGGAAATAGTATAGATTGTTTGCAGTCGGTTTAGTTCAAATTCCTTGATGGTCTTTGCGTTTATCTTTGTCGAAGGAAAGTCCGCATAATATTTCCAAAGGAATTTTTTCATGGAAAGACGTCTTGCTCCATTTATCAAATTGTAGGATTTAAGATTCTACTTTGGGCTAAAGGGTTTCCATTTGCCCAATCCAATGTGCGGATATTCTGACGAAGGATGAATGAGGCAGGGTAGAGGCGTGAGTAAGGCAAAACGAGCTGGATCAGCCATGGCAGCCACATAATAATACACGCATTTGGCATGAAAAATAACTCGGTCAGGTTGATGAGAATTTATTGCGTCGCGTTGCTGAGAGATTAGGATGTGTTGTAAACTGAATGAATTCTTGGCCAACTTGATGTAGTTTTTAAGTTGATTCCAGGTATTTCCGCCTCCGCCCATAATAGCTTTGCCACTTTGAGTTTCCAGCATTTCCAGAAAGCTTTTGTCAAAACCGATGAATTCGTACCCAAGTTGGGTGACAGTGTCTCTAAATTGTTCTGGGAAAAGGCAAATGACTTCATATCCCGCTTCTGCGAATATCTCAGCTTGCGCTAAAAAAGGTTCGATATCCCCACGAGTTCCCAAGGAAGCAAACAGTGTTTTCATATGCTTATAATTGAATATCAGCGATTATTCCCGATAATTATCGGGGCTATTGGGAGGAATCTCTCAAGATATACTTATGCCAGTGTGTGGGTTTTAAGTCATGCCTGTCTTCCTCGGCAGGCTTGATTTCATATCTTATTTTTTTAATTTTCACTCTTTCAGTAGCTTTGAGTCATAATCTACCTCAAATTCCAATCTTTTTAGCTCTTATTGCTGTTGAAAACGAATGAAGAGAGAGTTTTCTATAATTAATAGCAATTAGAAATTTGGATTCATTTTTGAAATTGTGAGGAGTTAACAACAACAAACTAATACTACCTATGAAAGGAATTATTTTGGCCGGAGGGTCTGGAACGCGTTTATATCCTTTGACAATTTCTGTAAGTAAGCAGTTGATGCCAGTATATGATAAGCCGATGATTTATTATCCGCTTTCTGTATTGATGATGGCAGGGATCACTGAAGTTTTGATCATCACTACTCCAGAGGACAGCGAAGCTTTTAAGCGACTTTTAGGCGATGGCTCTCAGGTGGGATGTTCTTTTGAATACGCTGTACAACCTAGTCCAGATGGTTTGGCTCAGGCGTTTATTATAGGTGAGAAATTTATTGGAAATGAGAAGGTTGCTTTAATTCTGGGCGATAATATTTTCTATGGATCTGGTTTGCATAAGACCTTACAAGCTTATACTGAAACGGAAGGCGGAGTAGTTTTTGCCTACCATGTGAATGATCCTGAGCGCTATGGTGTGGTGGAATTTGATGAGGATAAGAAGGCTATCAGCATTGAGGAAAAACCTGAAAAACCAAAGTCTAATTTTGCGGTTCCAGGTCTTTATTTTTATGATAACAGAGTAATTGAAATAGCTAAAAAAATCAAGCCTAGCCCGCGTGGTGAGCTGGAAATCACAGATATCAACAACGAGTATTTGAAGTTAGGTGAATTGCAGGTTGCTATACTGAATAGAGGAACTGCATGGCTGGATACAGGTACCCATCAGTCTCTTTTGCAAGCTGCGCAGTTCGTAGAAGTGATAGAAGAACGCCAAGGATTGAAGATTGGCTGTATCGAAGAAATAGCCTTCAGAGCTGGCTTTATAGGTGAAGAGAAATTGCTTCAAGCAGCGGATAAACTGGGAAAGAGTGGCTACGGCGTTTATCTGAGAAGATTGATCAAATAAGGCTGTTATTTCTTGATCAGTTCCTCAAGACTGGTTTTCATGATTTGACCCATGTTTTTGCATTGCAGAAATTTATCATTTCCGTAGTGTTTTGCTAGATCTATTTTTAGCGAAGCAATATTCTCAGGAGGAGAGATGGTATCGTGCTCCATGGAGCGGAGTATATCAAGAATGCCTTGCCGAGAAGATTTAAGGCGTGTAGCAATTAGTGCACGCTCTTCTTTCTGGTATTGCACCATGGATTCGGGCGTGATATATTTCATTCCCAACTGAATCAGTACATTGTTTTCTTTAAAATATTGGGGCAAGTAAATTGATTTTTTCCCCTCATAAGATTGCTGATCAAAGTCAATTGCACGAATTCTATAATGAGTCTCTTCAAAGTCAGGCGTCACGTCAATCACAAAATTTGAAGAATGCATATCTCCAAGTAACCTTACAAAGCAACGCTCATTGAATTTGACGAATTCCTTTGCCAAACGAATAGGGTTCAGATGTGGATCATTCATATGAGCGCGCATGAATTTGTCACCTGGGATTCCAGCGATGTGCTCCTCTATCAGTGTATTTTGATGAACGAGGTAGGAAATGCGATTTGGGGAAAGTAAATGCTCAAACTCCAATCCGTAAACACGGGAAGCATCAGCATTTTTTACATAGAAATAATCAAAGTTATCATTGATTCTATTTACTATTCGCACACGAAAAGGCTGTGTATTTCCGTATACGCATAGATCGATTCTATCCACATAGAGATGCTCCATCACAGACATGTCGCCTCCAGCTTTGAGCAAAGCATAGATTTTCTTGACATTTAGATGGATTTCCTCACGGTCGGATTGATCATAAAAGACCGTCTCCCACAGTGTATCTTGCTCTCTAGAATCGTATAGGGCGATAGAACTCGTATATCGAAGCAACTCATGGTAGTGAATAGGGATATCCACTTCACGAGAGTATTTAATCAGGTAGCGTCTCAGCCCATTGCTGATCGGGTAAATGCGCTTCTTTTTACTGATTAATGCCATTTGTTACAAATCCACGTGCTGACTTTTCTTCAAATTTCTATCGAAAATAAATGGGCCAAATGGCAAAACTGAGGAAATGAGAGCGAAAAATGTCCGACTGAAATTCCACTTCAACTTATGTGCCGTTGGGAAAACAGTGAAGATATAGATCACGAAAAGCAAGCCATGAGCCCAGCCTACATATTGCACAGCTTGAGGGCTGTCCCACATGTATTTGAGAGGCATTGCAATTAATAGGAGGACTAGAAAAGATGTTCCTTCTATAAGTGAAATCCAGCGAAAACGCTTTGCCCAGGTATGTTGTAGGGGTGTTAGGCTCATTATTAGTTAGATATGTTAAAGAGTACTTTTAGGGTATTCCAAAGTTTGCCTTTTAGGGCTTTATCTTCAGAAATGGTGTTAAGTGAATCAGCGAAGAGATATTCTGTTTCATCTTCTGTGTGAATCTGATAGTCCGATGCAGGAAGTGCATTGATTGGGTGTTTGAGACGACCAAACTTGAGTACGATATGGGCATTCAGATCATATAGTTCTGTCAAGGTTCTTCCTTCCAGTTCATGAGAAGATAGTAATCCGACCTCGTTCATTGAATGACCTACTGCATTGATCATTTTTACAAGCATGTCCATGACTTCAGGTTTTAGATTGGGTTCTTCATGAAGCACTAATATTCCCTTTTCAAAATTCCCTCTCACTGTCAATGGCTCAGGTTTTACTTCTTCTTTAGGAGAAGCAGTGTCTTCAATATGAACTGTTTTCGGAAGAGTCTTTGGCTTTTCTGACTCTATGGCGGTATTTGTGTCCTCTTTTACTGAATCGGATTTAGGTTCTTCTTCAAAGTAAAAAAGCTCTTCGGTGATGATATGCTGGAGCTCCTGAATACTCATATTTTCCATGTTGGGAAATTGCTCAAAAATCGCCTTAACACAAAAAAAAGAGGGATAATATCTCTATCAACCCTCGCTTTTTTAATGAATGAAACATCAATTCTCTTTTCAATCCGGTGTTTGAATCTGATAATGTCTCAGGGGTTTTTCTCCTTTCAGATGTTCAATGAAGTAGTCCCAGCGTTTTTTGGTGAAATAGTCTCCGTTTGTTCTACCAAAGCTGTGATTGCGACTCGGCCAGATAAATAGGTCAAAGTCTTTACCTGCATTGATCAAAGCTTCTGCGAATTTGAAAGTTGCCGAAGGGTTTACATTTTCATCTATTCCTCCATGTGCTAGGAGCAAATAACCTTTGAGATTGGCTGCATTGGTGATATTGGATTGTTCATGGTAAAAGTCTCCCGCTGGATATCCCATGTACATTTCTGGCCACCAGGCTTTTTCCATTCTGTGATCATGATCTCCAGCCGAAGCAACGCCTACTTTATAGAAATCGGGGTGTAGCAGCATCGCTCTACCAGCATCGTATCCACCAGCAGAGTGACCAAAGATTCCTACTTTGTCCACATCCATAAATTTGTTTTTAGCTGCCAATTCCTTAATAGCCAAGACGTGGTCAGTGGTGCCGTCTCCAAGATTATTATAAGAGACGTCGTTGAAAGCTTTTCCTCTTCCATGTGTACCAAGTCCGTCCACCGTGACAACCACAAAACCAAGCTCAGCCATCGGCTGAGGTAAGCCAACTAATCCAGCCCGGAATGTCTTGGGAGTTATGTCTATGTGTGGGCCTGTGTAGGTGTAGTCTATGATAGGGTATTTCTTTTTGGAAGTGAAGTCTGTAGGGAGGTAGTAAATCCCATAAATCGTAGTCTTACCATCTTTAGCGGTTGCGGTGAATTGCTTAGGACTTTGGTATCCTTTTTTGACAAGGTTTGAAATGTCAGCTTTGGAAATTTCGTTTACCACTTTTCCTGTTTTCAATTCCCGTACAACGGAGACTGTAGGCTGATCAACCCTAGAATAATTATCAATAAAATAGTCCTTTCCGCTGCCATAACTGATGTCGTGAAAAGCATTTTCAGGAGTCAATAACTCCAGTCCTGAGCCATCAAAATTCACTTTATAAACAAATGAATAATATGGGTTTACGTTCTCTTCCTTGCCAGAAGCCTCAAAGTAGATGATGTTGTTTTGCTCATCAATGGAAAGCAGGTTTTTGACCACATAGGCACCGGAAGTGATTCGATTGACAAGTTTCCCCGTCTTCCAATCCATTAGATAAAGCTGATTCCATCCTGATTTTTCTGTTCCGAGGATAAATTGTCCATTGTCCAGTCTTCTGAAAATATTGTCATTATTGATATGGGTGGGGGATGACTCAGAGTAGACTTTTCGGATTTCTTTGGAGTCTACATTGATTTCAAGTAAGTCAAAGCTTTTGAAACCTCTTTGCAAATATGTGCCGTAGAGATTTTCACTATCACTATCCCAATTGAAGTACATCCCAATGAAATGTGGAAGGGAAAGGTTAGGGAATTTTGTCTCTTTTTTAATTTCTAATTCGAATAATACAGGCGTGTACATCACCACGGTAGTGTCTCCGGGCGAAGCTCTAAAGTAGCCCATGAGTTGAGGTCGAAATTTGTCATCATGACTATTATCCAAAAGGAGCATTTTTTCAGCCAAGCGTAAGTCCACAATCTGAGTTTGTATTTTCTTTGAATCAGGCGACCAGTTGATACTTAGGTGCTCCGGACGCTCTCCATTTTCTCCTAGCACCATGTCTGACCATCCCCAAAATGAAGCATATTCATAGTCTTTTTTTCCGTCGTAACTCAGTTGAATTTCCTCGCCGGTTTCCAGATCTTCTACAAAAAGATTGAAGTTTCTTACATAAGCTTTCCAATTGCCATCTGGGGAAATTGATACAGATCTGTCTCTAGAATCAGCCGAAGGTCTCTTAGACTCCAGAGTTCTATCTTTATAGGTCCAGCTTTTGTTCATCCAATCAAAGTCTACAGATCCATCGTCTTTGAGTTGAATTCGATTGAAAGGCAAGCTAGTGGGGTCAATAGATTCCCCACTTTTTTCACTTAGCAACTTGGCTAATTCCTTATGGTCAAAAGCTTCTTTGGTTTCTCCTTTTTCAATATCCGTGAGAAAAAAGCGCTTACCATCTTTGGTATACGTCTGATGCCAAAAGCTCTTTTTATCATTAAGCCAATTTGGAATCACATCTAGGTGGTAGACTTCCTTTTGGATGTTGCCACTGAGAAAGTATTCAGCTTTGTGGTAGGTGTCCTCGGTGATTTGGCCAAAAGTGTTTTGTGCAAATAACCCAATTAAGAGAATAAGTAGAGGTGAAAATCGTAAAGGTTTAAACATAAAAAGGCGAGATGGCTTGGGAGGTTAAGGTATACCCAAATAATTGGAAAAACACTTCGGGAATTGACCTAAAGTGATCCTATTTTGTGAATGGTACTAGTTATCCAGCGGTTTCGTAGGCTTTTTTGATCCATGTGATGACTTCTGGAACTATATCATTTTCATCTTTCAAGTGAATTTTGTGACTGCACATACCATTGGTTTTGGTGTCAAATTCCAGAATTCCCTCTGCTGTATGTCCTTTAAGATTGATGCCTATTTCATAGCGCGTTTTAGTAGCTGGGATGAGCATAGCAAACTGCTTTTTGCGCTTGATACTGACGTAAGCATTTTTAGGAGCGAACTCTACGTCAGTTCCAAAAGCTTTGATTTCATTACTCAGCTTTTCATAAATCGGTAAAAAGTGCTCCTTGCCTTTGTATTGCTTAGTAATCAACTCATCTGTGTCTGATACTGATCCGGCATCGGATTTCAGCGCTTTATGTGCGACTAGGTTTGCAAAACCATGGGTAAAGGCATGCTCAGTTTTTAGGAAGTTGAGAATTTCCCCATGTTTTTTATAACCTTCTTTTTGAACAATCGCAACCCATTGAGCTAGGCTTTTGCCTGTGTTTTTCTCAAGATTGTCGATCATTGTTTGAGCTGCTTGATCCATAATTTATTAGGAGGTTTGTGTTTCTATTTCGCAAAGAACAGGAAAGTGATCTGATGCTTTTTTGAGTGAATCGCTTACAGCTTGGATTATTGGATTGCTCTTTTCTAAAATCGGGTTCCAGACTGCCCCTTTTAAAACTTTCAAACCTTGACTAGCTAGTATATGATCAATCAATACATTGATTTGATCTCCAGTGATTCTGTCTTTGTATTTGCTGGAATTTGGCGTGTAGCCATAGCTGTTAAGTCTTGGTTTGGGCAGAACTGGCTTCAAAACACACTCTGGTTTCCAGACATCTCCCAATAAAATCTCGACAGCACTTTTGGCGAATTTGTTTTCATAGAAATCCAACTCAAATCCGTCATTGATATCTCCCATCACCATGACTTGCTGATTTTTCTCCAAATACTCATCACAGCGCTCACGTATGGACATGCATTCTGCAAATAACTTCAGCCGATCCCTTGCTGAAATCTGTTCAAATCTAGCGTAATCTACCATGTCGAAAATCCCTTTAGACTTGGTATGCGCAATAATGACTCTAGTAATCAGCGAATCATCCATACCTAAAATACTCAATTCAAGTGGTGGACGATAATGCTTATACTGTTCTTTGATCAACCGATTTGTAGTGTCTTGAAGGAAGGGTTCATCAAATCGCCTTCCAGCCTTTGTCTCAGGGGTAAAGAGAACGTTGACTTTGTCGGGATTATAAATGGCACATAGTTCTTGCTGACCTGCAGAAGGGAAGCCGTGCACTCCTTTGAAATTGGAATCTGGAATAAACATTTGAGTCCAGATTTCCATTTGCCTGGAAGCAGTTTTAGATCCGTCTACCAGTGTGTTTGGACCTTCCACTATTCCAAGGAAATCTGGATTCATTGCTTTGATCACATCGGCCAGTTGCCGACTTCTTGTGAGTTCCTTTCCTGTTGTTTTTGGATTTCCGTCGGTGTCAAAAAGATCCCGCATCCATTCTACATTGTATACGCCAATTTTATATATCATAAAAATGTAACTTAGGTTAAAAATCAACCTTAAGTTACATTTTTTATAGGTATATACCTGATTAGCATGTTATTGTATTTACACTTTGATGTAAATTTTCTTTTTATCCATCCACAATCCAATCAGCCAAATTAGTAGCATATAGCTAAAAGCGAAAAGGAATGAGGCCATTTTGGGAGAAAGCCATGTTGTATAAAAATTTGTATAAATGAAGCCTCTTAGTGTAGTTTCTCCCATAGGAATCATAGAAAGTAGTCTTATAACCAATCCCGATAGCACGTATAGAATCAATGGGTTTCTTCCGAATACCTCGAAGAAATAGGTCCAGCCTTTCCAGTTTTTGATCTCGATCACAGCAACCAAGAGGGCTAAAAGAACCAGGTCAATGCCAGTGGTAAGAAGAACGTAAGAGCTTGTCCAGATCTTCTTATTGATAGGAAAAAGAAGGTCCCAAGCATAACTCAGGACGATAAGCACCACAGCTATGCCTAGCAATTTCTTAACGGCATCCATGGTATTACCCAATTTCTGAATCATTTTGCCTGCTAAGTAGCCTGCGATCACATTTACGATTGCTGGTAGAGTACTCAGTATTCCTTCTGGATCGAAAGGAATTCCCTCTCCTCCGTACATTCTTTCTGGGCCTATTAGTGCCAAATCTAGTTTAATTGCTGCATTGCCTGTAAGGCTATAAGGATCAGAAGCGTCTCCAAAGAAATACATAATCACCCAATAGCCAAGAAGTGCGATTGCACTGAAAATCCAGCCTAATTTTATCCCTCCATAATAAAGGACGATAGATGCGAAGAAGTAGCATAAGGCTATTCGCTGCAATACTCCAAACAAGCGAACTTCAGTAAGGTCTATGAAGCTGATTGCTCCCGAATCAGAAAGGTCATAAAAAGGAAAAGCATTGAGCAGCCATCCAATCAGAAAAATCAAGACGGTTCTTTTTCCTACTTTTTTGAAAAAGTCAGCGGTATTCATTTGCTGAAGCTTTTTCATAGAGAAGCTCATCGCATTGCCGACTACGAATAGAAATGTGGGAAAAACCAGATCAGTCGGAGTGAAACCGTGCCATTTTGCGTGAGCAAGAGGCGCAAATAAATTGCTCCAATCACCTGCGGTGTTGACTATGATCATAAATGCAATTGTCAATCCGCGTAACACGTCCAGTGCCAGATATCTGTTAGTTATACCTGGAGAGATAGAATTTTGGGTCATCTTAAGGTGGGGTAAATTGGGGTGAAAAAGATTACATATCCTTTAAGCTTCAAGATAAAATATTATCTTGTTTTTCACTTAACTACTCACTTTTTATCACAAAAAAAAATACACTATTTATGAAAAATATATCAGTAGAAGATTTCAAAATAACAAAACCAATATCCTTAAAAGATATATCGACGAGTTTGGATTTGGAAGCATCGGAAAAGAAAAAGGACAAGGAACTAAACAAGCTGAGAGAAAATCTCAGCGAGCATCAGGATATTATGTATGCTCATAATAAGTATTCTGTACTCATTTGTCTCCAAGGAATGGATACGGCAGGAAAGGATAGTTTGATTAGAGAAGTGTTTAAAGAATTCAATCCTCGCGGAGTGGTAGTTCATAGTTTCAAGACTCCTTCCACCTTGGAACTACAGCATGATTACTTGTGGAGGCACGTTGTGGCCTTACCGCAGCGTGGAAAATACGGAGTTTTTAATCGCACACATTATGAGAACGTATTAGTCACGCGTGTTCATCCTGGTTATATTTTGGGTGAAAATATTCCTGGGATCAATTCAGTGGATGATATCACAGTAGATTTTTGGGAGAAGCGATTTGAGCAGATCAATAACTTCGAAAAGCAGATCAGCGATAATGGGACCATTATTTTCAAATTCTTTCTACATCTAAGTAAAGAGGAGCAAAGACAGCGATTGCTTCGTCGGTTGAATAAAGCGAAGCATAATTGGAAATTTTCACCTGGTGACTTAAAGGAGCGGGATCGATGGGATGATTATCAGAAGTGCTATGAAGAAGCGATTAACAAAACTTCTAAAGATCACGCACCTTGGTATATTATTCCGTCAGATAATAAGGAAACAGCTCGTGTTTTGGTTGCAAAAATCATCTATGAGCAAATGAAAAAGATGGAAGATATCCAGGAGCCAGAGCTGGATGCGGCTATCAAGCAGAATATTGAAATGTATAAGGATATCCTATCTAAAGAAGGGCAGTAGATCAAAAATTGTATTTTAAACCTATATATATGCGTAAAAAAAATTAAAGTTGTTTTTGATATGTTCTGAATTTTAGTAGCTTCATATACTTTTAAATGATTGATTTTTAACTAATTAAATTTTTAATGCTATGAAAAATTTATTCAGCTTCCTCGTAATTGGATTTATTTTTATTTCCTGTAATCCAGATAAAACCTCGAGTGAATCAGAAAGTGTTTGGCCTGGATCACTGGAGAAAGAGGTATATAACATTGAATTGGAATTTGATGAATCATCAGGTTTTGTTCCACTGAAAAATAATCCTAACTGCAAAAATGGCTTAGACGGTAAAGCTTGTCAAAGTGACGCTTTGGAACTTAGAAATAGCGTGCTTGAAATAATCAAGAAAATTGATGATTCTATACAAGTAGATACCATGCATATCAGAGTTTATCTAGATGTGTCAGTATACTTGGATGGCTTGACACCCTTGCAATATCTAAAAATTGAGGATAATGCAATTGTTCATCATTATGTAGTTTCTCAACCATTTGAAATCCAAGCTAGACGACCAATCATGCAAACTGATTATATACAGCAAGCAAGGCGCCCAATAATGCAGGAACAATTTAGGTATGATTCACTATCCAAAACTAGTATGATGGTCAAAGAAATTGGTGGTGGTCAACCCGGCTCTTCAAATCCAACTCATCGTGTTTGGATAGTTGACAGTGGAATTGATTCCACACATCAAGATCTGAATTTTGGACAAAGTGAGGCTGCTCTTTCGTTTGATTTTTCTATAGGTAATAGCAAAAATCCTTTTGAGGATGGTTACGGGCATGGAACATTTTTAGCTGGAGCGATAGGAGGATTAGCCTCTTCAAAACCGATTTTCGCTGAGGGATATGGTATAAATGGAGTTTTTCCTCTTGCAAAAATGGTTTCGATAAAGATTTTTAATGAAACAGGTAGGACAAACAGTGGAAGAGTTACATCGGCCTTGTCCTATATATTTAGCTCTGCAAAGTCAGGAGATGTGGTGAATTTAAGCTGGGGACTGAATATCTCCTCTGGAGATTGTGAAGCAAATCAGTATAAGAAGATATATGAATGGATTGATAAGCTAGCAATCAAAGGAGTATATGTTGTAATGTCTGCAGGAAATGAAGAACAGGAATCATTGACCAATTTCCCTGGATGTATTGATTTAGCATCCCAGCCAGCTTCTGTTAAATCCAAGATTTTCACCATCGGATCAGTAGAAGTTCCTATTTCTGGATCCTATTATTACTCTTTCTTCTCAAATTACGGGAGACCTTCAATTGATTATTTGACTCCTGGAGAGGATATTTTTACTACAGCCCCAGGTGGCAAATACGTGCTAGTGTCTGGAACTTCTTTGTCCGCAGCAATATTCTCAGGGATTCTTTATCATAATTCCGGCGTAGGTACTCTTGCAATAATCAAAAGAGGCGCCGTCCCTGGAGGTACTAATCCTGATTATCCAATTGCGAAAGTTGGGAATTAACATACTGAAGAATAATAAGTAATAGCTGACTTTAAATCTCAATCTTTAAATCAGCTATTACTTTTGTTGACCTAGATCGTTGGATTGTAGTTCTTGATTTAGCTCGTACAGTTTAGTATCTATTTGGTTTAGTACTTTCTTCAATGCAGGATCCTTTAGATAGTCTTTAAAAATGGGGTTTGTTCTGATTTGAAATACATCTCTATAGCCACTGGTAAAAGCTTGATTTAGGTATTGGACTAGCAGTGTTTTGTTGTTTCTTATTGCCTCCAATTGAGCTAGATCAAACCATAGATTCGAATCATTTTTAATTGATTCCACAGAAGTTTCCCGTGCATTTAGTGCGATATCAGTCAGTAACTTTGCTTGGGATTTGTCACCCTTTTGTAAATAGGCATGAGCTAAGAAAATTGGAGTGGAATCATAAATGTCATCAACAGTATTGGGGTTAAGTTGTAAGACTTTTTCAAATAGCTCAATTGACCGATCCATATTTCCAGCCATAAAGGCAATGTATCCGGCTGAGGAGTAATTGTAGACTGAGTTAGTAGTATTATTCTCTAAGATTACATCAATCATCTTTAAGGCCTTAGTTTTATCACCTTGTTCAAGATAGACATAGGCAAGTTGTTCGGCAGTTACAGCATCAAAGGTGATGGTGTTTGATTTTTCTAGCCAGTTGATTGCAGTCTCTTGGTGACCTAGGATTCTATAAATCCAACCTGTGATTTGAGTAGGAATGTAGTTGGTAGGGTTTAAGGATGCCGATTTAATCTGGAGGTCTAATGCACGAATTAGGTCTCCCTGTGTCATGTAAACTGTAGCCAAATTCCCAATGGCACCACTCAGGTTTGGGTTGAGTACCAAGGCCTTTTCCAAAGCGATCTGTGCTAAATCAATATTACCTTGATAATAATATACAGATCCTGCAGACTTATATGCCTCTTCGAGATAAGGGTCAATATCCAAGGCATGGCCATTCGCCTTCAAACTGGAATCAAGCCATGTTTCTTCTTCACCATAATAAACAAGTCTTGCGTAGGAATCTGCGAGACCAGTATAGGCTAATGCATAATTTGGATCAATATTAAGAGCGGATTTAAAATGCCTAATAGACTCTAAAGTTTCACTTTTGTTGCTTCTGCCATAACTTTCCTTTCCCTTGAGATAGAGTTCATATGCTTCAAAACTGTTAGTTTGTTCTTTAGAAATCTGCTCTTTTTCTTTTGAGCTGAGATTGATATTGAGGACTGTGGCTATTGTGGAAGCAATCTCGGTTTGGACTTTGAAAATATCCTTCACTTCTCTATTGAAGGTTTCAGTCCAGAGGTTTTTATTTTCTATAGGATCTATCAGCTGGACATTTATTCGGATTTTATCTCCAATCCATTCTATTGAACCTTTGAGGATAGTGCTCACATCCAACATTCTAGCAATAGAATCCAAAGGGATTTCTGAGTCTTGATATTTGGAAACGGCATCCTTGTCAATCACCTTAATTCCTTCAATTTTAGAAAGGTGTGATATAACATCCTCCGTGAGCCCATCTGCAAAAAACATCAGATCAGGATTGGAAATGGTGTTAGTGAATGGCAATACAGCGACAGATTTATCCTTTTCCCAAGTGTAATCATTCCATAGTAAGGAAAAGATCAAAAAAATGGACAAGAGAACGGCTACGCCTAATCCAACCCAAAACTTCCAAGGTTCTTTTTCCTGAGATTTTATAGTGCTGATCATCTCCTTGCGTTTGGGAACCGCGAGTGGGGTATTGCTTAAAGCATAAATCTCTAATTCTTTTGCTACATTTTTAAGGCGAAAAGCACCTAAACTCACATATGTTAATTTTGAGATTTGAGGGAGTTGCTCTAATACTTTGGATGAAAAAAGCACACAAGATGGTACTCCTATGCTTTGAACCCGTGATGCTACATTAACTGCGTCACCAAAAACATCTCCATGGTCTAAAATAACTCCTCCGCAGTGTAGACCAATTCGAAGTTTAAGTTCTCCTGTTGTGATCCATTCCTTTTGGATCTCAAGACTTGCTTTCAAGGCTTCTTCAGCTGTCTCAAACGTAGCCAGAATTCCATCACCAAGTTCTTTGATTACTAATCCGTGGTATTTGCTCAGAACACGTGTGTGAAGTTCCAGATTTTGCTTCATCAGCTCAAAAGCATACTCTTCATCTTGGCCCATCAGTAGGGTATATCCTACTATGTCAGAAAAATAGACGATCGATTGCTTTCGATTTAGCTCCTGATTCATGAAAAATTGTAAATGAGGGTAAGAACTCTACATTAACTCTAGTAAGTATAGCAATTAATCTAATCATTTTTCAGGAGCTTAGAAAATCGCTATTGTAAAGATCGATTCTGATTTACAATTAGTTGATTAATTTTAACTTAAGTCAAGATAGCTCTTAGTCGTTTCTTCATTTTCATTGATTGAAAATCACCTCATCCACAAAGACCCAACCTTTGCTACCAGCATTTGAGTGCCACTTTGGAAGATGCGGAAGAGGGGTAAGGGTTATTTTAAGCTTGTCGTAGTTTGTGTTTTCTAACTCAAGAGTTAGAAGTTCTGATCGTGCTGACAATGCTTTCGGTGACACGGCTGGAGAGTTACTCGCTAGCGGCTTCCAAGTTCCATTTTCGAATCCTTGAACGATCACTTTTGAAGGAGGGAAAATATGTGCTCCTTCATTATAAAGTAGGCTAAGGGATAACTTTTTAGCCTTTGGTAAACCCTTAAAGTCAACTTCTAGCACCATAGGTTCATCCTGAAAACCCAACCATTTTTGACCATGATTTGACGCGTCAGCCTTTTCCAAATCAAAAAGAGTCGCAGGCCCGGAAGCATTATACTTTGAATTTGGCTCGTAAACCAAAGAGAATTTAGAAGGCTTGATTCCAGAATGGATGTAAACAGATTCAGTTGGTTTAGATCCTTTCCAATCCTTTGCAAATGCTTTTGCTATGACCTTTCCTGTATTTGTAACAAACAGTGGTTTGGTATAAATCGTACTGGAAATGCTATCTGGCTCGGTTCCATCGAGTGTGTAGCGGATCTCAGCTGTTTTTATTGGGTGCGAGAGCTTTAACTCAAGACTATCTTGATAGATTATTTCCGATTGGGAAATGATTGGGCTATTCAAATCATAAATTATTCCCTTACCATCAAAGCCAAAGTCTATTTCAGTTTCTGGAAGTGCCTTTTTTATGGTTTCCTGATCTTGACTACTCATTGCTGTTTCCCATAAATAAAGCTTTTTCAAAGACTTCATCTTAGCGAGATTTTGTATAGACACTTGATTAACTATGTTGCCGGAAATGGCCAGAACTTCTAAGTTATTGAGTTCAGAAATTACTTTTAGCTGGTCAGCATCCAAGTCAGTGAAGTTTAGTTGAAGCTCTTCCAGATGTTTGAAGTCCTTCAAAAACTTAAGATCAACACCAGTCAAAGGCATCTTGTTTAGACTAAATCGAACGATTTGGTCACTGACTATATTTAGGTCCGAAAGTGATTTAGGTGGAAAAGCGGAGATGCCAAAATAGGAGACATCCAAAGCTGGAGACTCAGGGAAAAGAGCTTGAACAGATCTGTATGAAGTGTTTAATTCCTGAATATCGTCTTTGTCAGCAGCGTCAAAGGAATAGATTTTATTTCCTTCAAACTTCACAGAAGCCAATTGGTAGAGTTCATTTTTAGTAGGAAGCGTAACCAGCTTTTGTTCAAAACTAGCTCCAGAGGCAACCCATTCACTTAAGATCAGAAACTCTTCTTCAGTCAATTGAGTCTTGTTCTTAGGAGGCATATGTTTCTTGTCATCCTCAGGAAGATTGATTCGCTGGATAAGCATTGATTTTTCAAAATCTCCAGCCAAAACAAATGGTCCGGATTTTCCACCTTTTTGCAAACCTTCGATATGATCCATTCTTAGCTTGCCTTTGATCTTGCCTTCTTTATGGCAACTGATACATTTAGCCTGTAAAATCGGCTGAACTACATGTTCAAAAATTTCAGCCTCAGCCAAGGGAATTACTTCAATTTCATTTGACTGTATGGGAGCCAGAAGAAAATCTTCCCCATGTGTCAATCCTGCTCCCCAATGACCTGTAGCAATAATTGCGATGGCGAGAGCTACACTGGAAAGGCGAATGAAATTTGCTTTAATAGATCTGAAAAAATAAAGCAACACACAGCCTCCGAAAACTACCAGTCCTCCCCATTTGTGCCAAGTGAGTATCTCTCCGGTATATTCTTCCTGAGCCAGAATCAGCCCTGCCAACACAGTGATTCCTGCAAAATTACAGCCTGCGAGAAAGCTGATTTCTCCTATTTCTCTGATCTCAGGTTTTTTGTCAATTCCTGGAATCCAGAAAAAGAGCAAGCCCATTAAGAGCAATACAATAGGGAAGTGCAAAAGTATAGGATGGCTTCTGCCGACAACCTGTAGCCAGTCGGGTAACACCAGAGAATTTCCCGCAAGGGTAATGATGAGTGTGAGACCTATCCAGACAAAAAGGGTGTTTTCCAGAATAGATCTGATCGAAGAAATCTTGAGCATATTGATTCTAAGCAATTAAGTCTTTTACTACTTTGCCAGAGACATCCGTCAGGCGATATCTTCTTCCTAGGTGTTTGTATGTCATGCGCTCGTGATCAATTCCCATAAGATGAAGGACCGTAGCTTGGAAATCATGAACGTGCACAGGGTTTTCGGTGATGTTGTAGCCAAATTCATCGGTTTCGCCATAGACCATTCCAGACTTCACTCCGCCACCTGCCATCCATATAGAGAATGCGCGAGGATGGTGATCACGACCATAGTTATCCACCAAGATTTTTCCTTGGCAATAATTCGTTCTCCCAAATTCACCCCCCCAGATTACCAATGTCTCATCAAGCAATCCTCTTTGCTTTAAATCTGTAATCAAAGCAGCTGAGGCCTGATCCACATCTTCTGCCTGAAGTCTCATTTCATTTGGCAAATTGCCATGCTGATCCCAACCTTGGTGGTAGAGTTGAACGAATCGAACGCCGCTCTCAGACAGTTTTCTAGCCAAAAGACAATTGGCAGCATAGGTGCCTGGAACCAAGCAATCTGGTCCGTAGAGTTTGATGATACTCTCTGGCTCCTTGGAAATATCAGTCATTTCCGGAACGGCTGTTTGCATACGATAAGCCATTTCATATTGCTTTACTTTCGCGGAAATCTCAGGATCATTGAATTGCTGCATGCTTAAATTATTCATCTCAGCAATCTGATCTATCATTTTCCTTCTTTCGGCGCGACTCATTGATTCCGGGTCTTTGAGATAAAGGACTGGGTCTTCAGAATTGGAAAACTGAACGCCTTGGTGAGTGGCGTCTAAGAAGCCATTACTCCAAAGCTTAGAATAAACCCCTTGTCCATTGCCACGTCCACGACTAAGCAAAACGGAAAATGCAGGAAGATTACTATTCTCAGATCCTAATCCGTAGCTCAACCAAGACCCCATACTTGGACGGTTTCCTACTTGAGCACCTGTCTGGAAAAAAGTAAGTGCAGGATCATGATTGATTGCATCTGTATGCATGGATTTCACGATACATATATCATCAACAATTCCGGCTGTATGTGGAAAAACCTCTGATATCCAAGCTCTTGATTCTCCGTATTGGTCAAATTTGTAGTGAGAACCTACCAAAGGAAAGGAGGATTGACCAGCGGTCATTCCGGTGAGTCGCTGCGTTCCACGAATAGATTCAGGAAGTTCTTCTCCCATTCTCTTATTCAAAAGAGGCTTATAATCAAATGATTCCAATTGACTTGGAGCACCATTTTGAAATAGATAAATAACTCTTTTCGCCTTCGGAGCAAAATGAGGAAGTGCCTTCATCATAGCTTCTTCGGCCTCAGCTTTTCCAGAAAAAAGGTCAGGAACCAATAGAGATCCCAGTGCTAGACTTCCAACCCCAAGGCTAAGTCTGGAAAGGAATTTCCTTCGATTGTGATTGAGTCCTTCTTCTAATATTTCCTTTTCCATATCAACTCTTGGTAATGGTTTCTTCCAGATTATAAATACTCACGATCACTTGCATGAGCGCTGCGGTTTCTGGATTGATATTTTTTTCTTCCAGTGGATATTCACCTACACTTAAAGTAGGGAGCACCTGGTCTGGATTTTCACTGAATCTCTCTAATTGATCTTTGTAATACGAAAGTAGAATTGACTTTTCCTTACTGCTCAAATCCCTGCAAACGATACGTTTGAAAGAGGTGGAAATAGCATTTTCTCCATCCTTGTATTCGTCCCACATTTTGCCAGCCAGTACACGGGATGCTTCCAAAATCATTGGATCATTCATCATCACTAGTGCTTGTAATGGCGTATTTGTTCTGCTTCTTCCTATCTCACATCGATCACGATTACTGGAATCAAATATGATCGCCTTAGGCGGTGGGACAGTAAGTTTAATGAAATTGTATAGACCTCTACGGTAGAGTTTATCGCCCTTATCCTGAACATATGTTGCCAAAACTCCTCTTCCAGAGGTAGCAGCTTCCCAAATTCCTTCTGGCATATATGGCTTAAGACTTGGACCTCCCAGTGTTCTTACTAAAAGTCCACTGCTAGCAAGTACCAAGTCCTGAATGTTTTCTGCAGGTAATCGAAGGCGGGGTGCTCTAGCCAAATATAAATTGTCAGGATCTGTATTGAGATGCTTTTCAGTAATTACAGCTGACTGCTTATAGGTAGCAGAGCTAAGAATTTGCTTCATCAGGCGCTTGATGTCCCAACCATTTTCCATAAAGTCAACTGCCAACCAGTCCAATAACTCAGGATGTGTAGGAAGATCTCCCTGCATACCAAAATCACCAGCAGATTTGACTATGCCTTGACCGAAAATCTCTTGCCACATCAGGTTCACAAATACTCTAGCTGTCAGGGGATTTTCTCTTGCAGTGATCCATTTTGCCAAGCCCAGACGATTCTTTTCAAGGTCGTCCGGGAATTCCATAATGGAACTAGGAGTGGAGGGCTCCACCTCCGTAGTAGGCGCATCATACACACCCCGATCGAGAATGTACGTTGGTCGCTGCTCATCTAGTTCTCCCATCACAGAGATGCTTAATTTGGATGTGTCAGCGTAATTAATAAAGCTGAGGATGCCTGATAAATCTTCCTGATCTACCCATAAAATTGGTGTTTTAGCAGGTTTGGATTGAGAAACGTCCCCTTGGTATCCTTTTTCAGGTGTATTATTGAAAAAGGCAAACATCTCATAATACTCTTTCTGCGAAAATGGGTCGTACTTATGATCATGACACTGGGCACACTCTATTGTGATTCCCAAAAGCCCTTTACTTACTGTATTTGTTTTGTCAAGTACATATTCGATTCGGTATTCCTCGTCGATTACGCCTCCTTCTTCTGTGTATTTGTGATTTCTATTGAAGGCTGTCGCCAAAATCTGTTCTTTGCTTGCATCAGGCAAAAGGTCTCCCGCAAGTTGCCATGTGACAAATTGGTCATAAGACATATTTTCGTTGAATGCATGAATCACCCAATCCCGATAAGGCCACTGAGTTCGGATATTATCGTCCTGATAGCCATAGCTATCTGAATATCTTGAAATATCCATCCAGAGAATTGCCATTTTCTCTCCAAAACCTGGATCATCTAATAAGCCTTCCAATAAATCTTCATAGGAAAGTTTACCAGTGAAATCTCCAAATCTATCCAAAACTTCGGGACTTGGTGGGAGTCCTGTTAGATCTAGACTTGCCCGCTTGATCAGTTCATTAGGTTTAGCTTCAGGATTAGGTTGAAGGCCTTTTTCCTTCATTTTCTTTAATGCAAAGCGATCTATTTCAGTGAGGGTCCAGTCAGTTTCTTCAGGGAGGGGGGATTTTTCTGCAGGTACGAAAGCCCAGTGTGGTTCATATTTAGCACCTTGTTCGATCCACTTTTTGATCAGCTGGATTTCCAAATTGGATAAGGCAAGATTAGAATCTGGAGGAGGCATGAGCTCTCCTGGGTCTTCGGAAGTGATTCTATGGTAGACTGTTGATTCTTCTAGGTTCCCAGGCTTAATCACAAAATGATTTGGGTCTTCTTTCAGTGCAGCATAAGCACCAGCTTCGGTGTCCAGACGTAGGTCAGATTCGCGTTTGTTAGCGTCTGGGCCATGACACGCAAAGCATTTGTCAGAAAGAATAGGGCGAATATGAAAGTTATAGCTGACTTGTTCAATTCCCGAAACTTGTATTTCATTGGACTGCTTTGAGTTACAACTGAAAATTGCCAATCCAAAGCTAGAGAAAGCTAGAAGTCTAAATATATTGGGATACGCCATTTTTGGGTCAAATCGATAGTTAAATCACTCTCAAACTAGCGATAATTTGGACAAAAGCTGTCCTGATAGTAGAATTATTCTTTTGCTTTTTTGACAAAAGGAAAAAAACTTAACCAAAAATATTAATGAATAGAAAAACGTTTTGTGATATTTAAAGAAAAATGTTTTTAGAAATCATATTGAAATACCTGTACCTATAAACAGAAAAAGCTGCCCAGTTGGACAGCTTTTCTATATATTAAGGTATTTAAATTATCCTTTTATAACTGAGAAGTCAAAGTCTTCCAAGAATTTCGTGGTGAAATTTCCTGCTTTGAACTGCTCATTTTCTAATAGCGCGATGTGGAAAGGAATGGTGGTTTTGATACCGTCAATTACAAATTCCTCAAGAGCTCGTTTCATTCTCACAATTACCTCTTCTCTTGATTGCCCGCTGACAATCAGCTTTGCAATCATGGAGTCGTAATTAGGAGGAATCACATAGCCTGCATATACATGCGAATCAATTCTCACACCACGTCCACCAGGTACATGAAGGTTTTGAATCTTTCCAGGACTTGGTCTGAAACCATGAGTAGGATCCTCTGCGTTGATTCTACATTCCATAGCATATAGCTTAGGATAGTAATTTCTTCCAGAAATAGTCTCGCCTGCAGCCACTTTGATTTGTTCTTTGATCAAGTCAAAATCAGTAACTTCTTCAGTAATCGGATGCTCCACTTGAATACGAGTATTCATTTCCATGAAGAAGAAATTGCGATGCTTGTCCACAAGGAATTCTACTGTACCAGCGCCTTCGTATGCGATGGCCTCAGCACCTTTGATGGCAGCTTTGCCCATTTCTTCGCGAAGTTCATCCGTGATGAATGGAGAAGGAGTTTCTTCAATCAGTTTCTGATGTCTTCTCTGAATTGAACAATCTCTTTCCGAAAGATGACAAGCTTTTCCTGTTCTATCTCCGATGATCTGAATCTCAATATGTCGAGGTTCCTCTACATATTTCTCAAGGTACAAGCCATCGTTGCCAAAGGCTGCAGCTGATTCCATTCTTGCATCATCCCAAGCTTTTTTGAATCCTGCTTCTTCACGGACAATCCTCATTCCTCGACCACCACCACCGGCAGTTGCTTTTAGAATGATAGGATAACCCATTTCAGAGGCAAGTTTGACACCTTGCTCCATGGATTCCAGAATGCCTTCAGAACCCGGGATAGTAGGTACTCCAGCAGCTTTCATGGTTGCTTTGGCCGTAGCCTTGTCACCCATTTGATTGATCATCTCAGCACTAGCACCGATGAATTTGATTCCGTATTCTTCACAGATTTTAGAAAATTCTGCATTCTCAGAAAGGAAGCCATATCCTGGGTGAATAGCATCTGCATTGGTTATTTCTGCAGCGGCAATGATTCTTGGGATGTTTAGATAGGAGTCGCGGCTTGGTGCCGGTCCTATACAGACAGCTTCGTCAGCAAATCTGACATGTAAGCTATCCTTATCCGCAGTGGAGTAAACTGCCACTGTCTCTATCCCCATTTCTTTACAGGTACGGATGATTCTTAAGGCAATTTCGCCTCTGTTGGCGATTAGTATTTTTTTAAACACAGCTATTTATTTTTTGGTGAAAAAATTAACCCGCTGGATCTACAAGGAATAATGGCTGATCGTATTCTACAGGAGTAGAATTGCTAACCAAGATTTTGACGATTTTACCGGAAATTTCAGATTCGATCTCATTGAAAAGCTTCATAGCCTCAATGATACAAACTGTTTGTCCGGTTTTGATGGAGTCTCCAACAGCTACAAACGGATCAGCATCTGGGCTTGATGTCATGTAAAATGTACCGATCATTGGGGATTTGATCTCTACCAAATTAGATGGAGTAGCTTCAGCAGCAGGTGCTGGAGCAGGAGCAGGAGCAGCAATAGCCGCCGGTGCAGGTGCCGCCGCCATTTCTACCATTCTTGGAGCATTGGATTCTGCATATTTCTTAATAGAAAGTTCAAACTCGTCAGTCTTGATTTTAACTTCCGCCAAACCAGAATTGGAGATGTAATCGATCAACTCCTGAATCTCTTTTGCTTTCATAGGTCTATTATTTAGAGGTGCCCTAAGGCAGTTTTTTAAATGGGTTTTAAAACAATAAAGCTGTGTAATTTAATGAACTCACACAGCTTAACTAAGTTATTTTACTCTTTCTGAGTAGGAACCATCGCGGGTATCCACCTTGATTAGGATGTCTTGCTCCACGAATAAAGGCACCATTACAGTAGCTCCAGTTTCTACGGTAGCTGCTTTCAATGCGTTTGTAGCTGTGTCACCTTTGATGCCAGGTTCGGTATAAGTAATCATCAATTCCACGAAAGGAGGAAGTTCTACTGCGAGAGGAGTTTCCGTTTCGTCGTGAATCAAAATATCCACTAACTGTCCGTCTTTCAATAGATTATATCTTTCGATAAGTTTTTCCTGTATAGAAATCTGTTCGAAAGTAGTAGTGTCCATGAAGTTGTAACCCATGTCATCGGCATATAAAAACTGATGAGGTCTTTTCTCCACTCTTGCAGTTTCTACTTTTTCTCCTGCGTTGAAAGTTTTGTCAAGCGTCTTCCCTGAAGTGATACCCTTCATTTTTGTTCTTACAAATGCAGGTCCTTTTCCAGGTTTGACATGCTGAAACTCAACAATGGAGTAGATGTCATTATTCATGACCAAACAAAGTCCGTTTTTAAAATCTGCAGTACTAGCCATAATATTATTGTCGTATTATTTTCTTATAAACTTATTTTGGGTCGTAGCCCCACTTAAGGTATATAGATCCCCAAGTGAACCCTCCTCCAAATGCAGCAAGAATTAGATTGTCGCCCTTTCTCAATTGACTTTCATAGTCCCAAAGACAAAGCGGGATTGTTGCAGCTGTAGTGTTGCCATACTTTTCGATGTTCATCATCACTTTATCAGAGCTGATTCCCATACGATTGGCAGTAGCATTGATAATTCGGAGATTAGCTTGATGAGGGACTAACCAAGCGATATCATCTCCTGTCAATCCATTTTTCTCCATGATCTCTGCACTTACGTCAGCCATGTTGGTCACTGCAAATTTGAAGACAGTAGAGCCTTCCTGATATGCAAAGTGTTCGCCAGCATCCAACGTTTCCTGAGAAGCTGGTTTGCGACTCCCTCCTGCTTTCATTTGAAGATATGGAGCTCCAGATCCATCAGATTTGAGAATTGAATCTACAATACCTAGGTCTTCGGTGGTAGGCTCTAGCATCACGGCACCTGCCCCATCACCAAATAGGATACAGGTAGCTCTGTCTGTGTAATCGACGATAGAAGACATTTTATCTGCTCCGACTACAATTACTTTCTTATGTGTTCCACTTTGGATAAACTGGTTACCAATTTGAAGTGCATATAAAAATCCTGAACATGCGGCGCCAATATCAAAGCTATAGCTGTTTTTTGCACCTACTAAATCTGCGATGATATTTCCTGTAGCGGGAAAAGGCATGTCAGGAGTTACCGTTGCACAGATGATCAAATCAACATCAAGTGGGTCTGTTCCTGTTTTTTCCAGAAGACCCTTGACGGCTTCGGCACCCATTACTGAAGTGCCTTGATTTTCTCCCTTAAGTATTCTTCTTTCTTTTATTCCTGTTCTTGAGACGATCCACTCGTCATTTGTTTCTACAAGCTTCTCAAGTTCTTTGTTAGTCAACCTGTATTCCGGAACGTAACCTTGTATTCCGGTGATCATGGCTCTTAGTTTGTCCATTATGCTGGGGTTAAGCCAAGACGATCAAATCAAAATCATCTCAAACTGTTTATTATGGATGTGTTGTATTCTGTAAGGAAGGCAAAAATATTACAATTGTCATTCTCTACCAAAAGAAATCCATCAATGGAAAGGATTAGCCTTGATAAACAAGTGTTTTTAAATAGGCATAAAGCAAAAAAAATCCATCTGCAAGTCACAAATGGATTTTTTTTGGATTATATGACTGATTAAGCCAAGATTTCTTTCTCGATGATAACTTGTCCTTTGTAGTACAATTTACCGTCCAACCAGAAAGCTCTGTGTGGTAGGTGCATTTCACCTGTAGTTTGACATTTCGCCAAACCTGGAGCCTCCAACTTGTAGTGAGTTCTTCTTTTATCTCTTCTGGTTTTCGAAATTTTTCGTTTAGGATGTGCCATTTTATGCGTGGTTTATAATTATTCCTTATTTTTTAATTTTTTTAAAAGATCCCATCTAGGATCAACTGCACTGTTATTATCTTCATTGGAATCTGATTCGTCGTCCTGATTCTGAGAATCTTGCCCATCTATGTAAGCGTAAATCCCTTCTCCTTCGTACTCCTCATCATCCATCTCATTTCTGTAGTCAGGATGAATTTTCTTTGCTGGTAATGCCAACAGAATAAATTCATAAATCAATTGAGCCACATTGACACTCGGGGTGTCCCTAGTGATCATACTCATGTTTTCGTCGATCTCCTTTTCCTCAGAGCCGTATTTGAAAATCATTTTTTCATGGAAATCCAAAGGCTCTTCAAAAGACTCCAGACTTCTATCGCAGGTCAAGGTTACTTTTCCCACGATATGAAAATTCATTTCTATTAAGTTGGCTCCCATTTTCATTTTGATCCGTACGATCAAATTGCCTTTTTTGACAAGTTCGTTGTCTTCGAATTGCTGGAAAAATGAATCTCCAATTTCGAAGTCAATTTCGTGGATGCCTTCGAGGAACTTAATGACCTCAATATCAAATGTTCTCCAGAATTTCACGATACCTCCTCTCGATTTAAGACCGCAAAAATAGTGAATTATTATAAAAGGATGAAAGAGATTCTGAAATAATCTTTGGTTTAATTTAATAAATCTCCTTTTTTCCTTCTCAATCCTCTGATTCTTGTGGGTTGTGTAATTGAATAATGTCAGCTGCAAGGAATATAGCCGCTCTCATGGAGCCTTCGTCTGCCAGATTTTTTCCTGCAATATTATAAGCAGTGCCATGATCAGGTGATGTTCTCACCACTGGCAAACCTGCAGTGAAGTTTACGCCCGTACTGAACGCCATGGATTTGAAAGGTACTAATCCTTGATCGTGATACATAGCCAGAACGCCATCAAATTTGGTTTGATGCGCCATTCCGAAGAATCCATCCGCTGGATAGGGTCCAAAGACCATTTTGTTTTGATCCTTCAGCGCGTGAATAGCAGGCTTGATGATTTTTTCTTCTTCCTCACCCAATAGTCCATCTTCACCGGCATGGGGGTTAAGTCCTAATATTGCGATTTTTGGTTTGTTGATTCCAAAGTCCTTTTCAAGGCTTTTGAGAAGGATTTTAGCTTTCTGATTAATCCGCTCCTGAGTTACATTCTCAGCCACTTTTGCCAAAGGCACATGACCAGTTACTAATCCTACTCGTAGTTGCTCTGATACCATCAGCATCAGGCTTTCTTTAGATCCGACTGCTTCGGTAATGAATTCGGTATGTCCTACAAATGGAAGCTCCTCAGAATTCACATTGTTTTTATTCAGCGGAGCCGTTACTAACGCCTGAATCTTTCCTTCTTTCAGGTCATTCACAGCCATTTTTAAAGCTTCCAATGCAAATTTCCCAGCTTCATGAGTTTCCACTCCTGGAATCACCTCAGGACATTCTTCGGACACATTGATTACATTGATCCTCTTGTGCTGAATTTCATCCAAGCTTTTAATCTGCGCAAAATTGAAATCATCTAGCCCCAATTGTTTTCTATAGAAAGTAATCGCTTTACCGTGCGCATAGATCAGCGGGGTAAACGACTTGTAAGTTCTATTGTCAAGCAAGGCTTTCATGGTGACTTCCACGCCTATACCATTGATATCGCCAATACTTATTCCGATAATGGGTTTGATCTTTCGTTGATGCATATAAAATATAATATGGACTTGGTGTTAAGGTTTGGTCATGCCAGCCTCAGTTCGCTAGTCCTTTAGAATTATTCTCTTAATTTTGATTTCGCTAATTTATAAAAATTTATCTGAGCTAACCGATGGAAAAGGTCAAAGCCAAGAAACACTTGGGACAACACTTTTTGACCGATTTGAGTATTGCGGAGCAAATAGCGCAAGCGGTCAAAGGTCATAATGAAGTAAGCAAAGTCCTTGAAATCGGGCCTGGTATGGGTGTGCTTACTGATTTCCTGCTGAAGGGAAATCTGGATTTGCACCTTATCGATATCGATAAGGAATCTATAGCTTATCTGCATAAAAAATATCCGGAATTAGGAGAGAAGATCATAGAGGGTGACTTTTTGAAAATGCATCTTCAGGAAGCATTTCCGGATAAGTTTGCTATCGTGGGCAATTTCCCATACAATATTTCTTCACAGATTTTCTTTAAAGTACTGGATGTAAAAGATCAGGTGACGGAAGTGGTGTGTATGCTACAAAAGGAAGTTGCGGAGCGTATTGCTTCGCCAAAGGGAAATAAAGACTACGGAATTTTGTCAGTGCTTTTGCAGGCATTTTACGATATAGAATACTTATTTACTGTTCCACCGCATGTATTTGATCCTCCTCCGAGAGTCAATTCTGGAGTAATACGCCTGACTCGGAACACTACTGAAAAATTGGATTGCAACGAAAAGCTCTTTAAACAGGTAGTTAAGGCAGGTTTTGGAAATAGAAGAAAAACCCTTCGAAACTGCATGAAGCCTTTTAATCTTCCTGAAGAGTTTAATTCAAATCCGATTTTGAATTTACGTGCCGAACAATTGGATGTGGCTGAATTTATATTTCTAACTCAAACAATCGAAGCTTCTCGTGGAAATCATTAAGCAGTTTGAACTTTCAAAAGAATACTTAGAAAGCCTCCAACAGGCGATTGAAACGGAAGATTTATCTTTCATTCAGGAGACGCTTGATGGAATTAATGTAGCTGATATTGCAGCACTGCTCGATGAGTTGTCGATGGAGGAGTCCATCTATGTACTTCGGGTATTGGATGCGCAGTTAGCGGCGGATATCATTATTGAGCTGGAAGCCACTACTCAGCATAGAGTATTGAAAGAGTTGGATGTCCAAGAAATGGCCAACCTGATTGAGCTAATGGACTCCGATGATGGAGCGGATATACTTAATCTTTTCTTAGAAAGAGAAAGAGAAGACATCATCAGTCACTTTCAGGATAAAGTAAAATCAGATCAAATACTTGAACTCTTACGCTATGATCAAGACACAGCTGGGGGTATTATGGCGAAGGAATACATTCGCGCAAATAAAAACTGGAATGTCGTTCAGACTATCAATGAGATCCGTCGCCAAGCAGAGAATGTAAGTAAGATCTATTCTATTTTTGTTGTAAATAATAGGCAGGAATTAATGGGGATTGTATCCCTGAAGAGAATCGTACTAGCATCCGATGAAACAAAAATCGAAGATATCTATGAGGAGGAAGTGATCTCTGTACCTACTTACATGGATCAAGAGGAAGTAGCGGAAGTAATGCGAAAGTATGATTTGGAATCACTTCCGGTAGTGAATAGTAAGAATAAGCTGGTAGGAAGGATCACTGTCGATGATATCTTGGATGTAATCCGTGAGGAAGCAGAGGAAGATATTCAGGCTATGACAGGTATATCCGATACCGTCGATGAGTATGATAGTGTGATTAAGCTTTCCAAAGCCAGATTACCTTGGTTATTAATCGGTATCTGTGGTGGTTTGCTTGGTGCGGGGTTTATAGGTTTTTTCGAAGAGGGGCTTAGTAAGGTAACAGCTCTTGCCTTTTTTATTCCTCTGATTACAGCGACTGGCGGAAATGTAGGTATCCAGACTTCTTCCATCGTGGTGCAATCTCTGGCTAGCAAATCAATTTTTGATGATTCGATGGCCAAGAGATTTCTGAAGGTGTTGCTAGTAGCAATATTGAACGGATTGATCTTAGCTACTTTCGTGTTTGGCGTGGTTGTTTTGTTTTACAAAACCGACGTAGCATTTGCGATGGTGGTGTCAATAGCCTTGTTTTCAGTCGTGCTTCTTGCTTCATTTATGGGGACAATCACACCAATAATACTTGATAAAATAGGTATAAATCCGGCTTTGGCTTCTGGACCTTTTATCACCACTGCAAATGACCTCATTGGTCTTGCGGTTTACTTTTTGGTAGCCATGTCCTTGTTACACATTTAATTTCTTTCAAAAATGAAGATTCTTATCATTGACGAGATGCATGAAAGTATCATGCCTATGCTGCAAAAAGAAGGTCATGAGGTGATCTACTCTCCTGAAATCACGCGAGAGGGAATCATTAATACTGTAGCGGAATTTGATGGACTCATTATTAGATCAAAAACTCCGATGGATCGGGATCTGCTAGAGCGAGCTACTAATCTTAAATTTATTGGTAGGGCGGGAGCTGGTCTAGACAAGATTGATCTGGAGTATATGGCAGAAAAAGATATTAAGCTTTTTCATGCTGCAAAAGGAAATCGAGATGCGGTTGCTGAACATGCCGTCGGGATGCTGTTGGCGTTATTTAATAATGTCGGAAAAGCTGATCAGGAAGTGAGAAAAGGCATTTGGGATCGAGAAGGAAACCGTGGTCATGAGCTAGCAGGTAAAACTGTAGGAATTATGGGCTATGGTAATATGGGCAAATCCTTTGCTCATAGACTTCAAGGTTTTAAAGTTGACATTCTGGCTTATGATAAGTATAAGATGGATTTTGGAGATGATTACGTTCAGGAAGTGATGTGGGAAAAGCTAAAAGCTGAAGCTGATGTACTGAGTATTCATGTGCCACTAACACCGGAGACAAAAGATTTTTTTACACTGAAAGAACTTAAAAGTTTCGCTAAACCTTTCTGGCTGATTAATACAGCTAGGGGAGAAGTGATAAGTTTCAAGACATTAAATGAAGCTTTGGATCAGGGGATTTTGCGTGGAGCATTGCTTGACGTATTGGAAAACGAAAAGTTCCAGAAGTTTACTCCTGATCAAAAAGCCGAATTTGAAAAGTTGGCTGCCCGTGACAATGTATTGTTTAGTCCGCACGTGGCTGGCTGGACTTATGAATCTTATGAAAAGATTAATAAAGTTTTAGCAAAAAGGATCAAAAAGGCCTTTAAGGGTTCTTAAACAAGTTTTCAAATGTTGATCAAAGAAAATGTGGCTTTGCTTTGTTTCAAAGCTTTGTTATCTTTGTAGTTCAAATACAAGCTAATAACAAGGTAACGGTCACGTCTTGCGACCGTTACTTTGTTTTTGTAGCTTTTTAATAGAGTAGATTATGGGAACAATACAATACTATACTGAAGAAGGTTTGAAGCGATTGAAGGATGAACTTCAAATGCTTAGAACAAAAGGCAGAACTGATATTTCTAATCAGATCGCTGAAGCTAGAGACAAAGGTGATCTAAGCGAGAATGCCGAATATGATGCCGCAAAGGATGCGCAGGGGCACCTGGAGCTTAAGATTGCGAAATTGGAAAAAGTAGTTGGAAATGCTAGAGTTCTAGACAGTTCTCAATTGGATACATCAAAGGTTGGGATTTTGACTACGGTGAAGATCAAAAACGTGAAAAATGGCATGACTGTAAGTTATACTTTAGTATCTGAAGAAGAGGCTGATTTGAAAGCAGGAAAGATCTCGCTTGCTTCTCCATTTGGAAAAGGGCTTGTAGGTAAAAAAATCGGTGAAATCGCTGAGGTAGTTGCTCCAGCAGGAACACTTCAATTCGAAATATTAGATATTACATTCTAAATCAATCCCGGCATATGTCGGGATTTTTATTTTTACAGATTATGGCTTCAATTTTCACCAAAATCATCAATCGAGAAATTCCCGCTCAGATCGTAGCTGAGGATGAAAATTACATTGCTTTCCTGGATATCATGCCTTTAGTCAAAGGCCATGTGCTAGTTGTTCCCAAGCAAGAAGTAGATTACATTTTTGATTTGGAGCCGGAGGTGCTTTCTGGCTTACATATTTTTGCGCAGCGAGTTGCGAAGGCCATCGATAAGACCATCAAGTGCACAAGAGTAGGCGTCGCTGTGATCGGCTTGGAAGTTCCCCATGTTCACGTGCATCTCGTCCCTTTGAATTCAATGGATGATATCAATTTCACTCGTGCGAAGCTGAAGCTTAGTAAGGAGGAATTGGCAGAAATTGCAGATTCCATTCGAGCTGGTTTTTGATTGTAAGTAGTAAATGTGTCAGTTGGAAAGAATAACAAACCACTTACAACTTACAAAAGTTACACTTACTAGGGCTCAATAAAAGCTCAGCTAACAGAATCCAAGTCTTCAACCTCATACCTCGGTGTTCCACCTTTTTTGCTCGCTACGAAAGCTCCAAGTTTACAAGCGAAGTCCAGAACCAGATCAAGAGGTTGATCCTCTAAATATGTTTTGATAAAGCCACTGAGGAAAGCGTCTCCTGCTCCTATGCTATCAGCTACTTTAACTTTGTGACCTTCATGAGAGGTGATATTCCCATCTTTATAGACCAAAGCTCCTTTAGATCCTTGAGTTACACAGATCAGATCCATTGGGTAATGCTGATCCAAATAGCTACAGACACTCTTAACGTTAGGTTCTACATCAAAATAGTCTGCAAAAATCTCCAGCTCATCTTCGTTGATTTTTAGAATATCAGTGAAGCCAAGTAAGATTTCGATGATTTCAAAATCATAAAATGGAGGGCGGAAATTTGCATCAAAAACCCGCAAGGTTTTATGATGAAGTAATTTGAGAAGGGTAGTTAGGCTTTCAGAATTGCGAACCCCAAGCGTACCAAACACAAATGCATCCGAAGCAGCCACAGCCTGATCCATTTCAGTATTCCATTGGATGTAATCCCAAGCTACTGGAGATACGATGGTGTATTTGATATTTTCCGGATCATCATCATTCACTAAAACCTTTGAAGTCTCATGCTCGGGATTTAATTGAATCAGATTTAAGGGGAGGTTGAATGTCTCTAAGAATTCAATAAGTTTTTGACCATCAGCATCTTTTCCTACAGCGGAAATTAGTCTAGAATCTAATCCTAGTTGGTGTAGGTTGAGTGTAACGTTCATTGGCGCGCCGCCAGGCACAGGGCCTGAAGGAAGACAATCCCAAAGCATCTCTCCAAATATGACTGCTTTATGCTGCATTAGTATTATGTAAATCTTGTTGAATCTCCTCCAATGAGCGGCCTTTGGTCTCTGGCATTTTATATTTCACCCAAAGTAATTGCCATACCATCATCAATGCGAAGAATGCAAATATATAGCCTGGGCCGAATTGAGTGGCAAAATATGGAAACACATTAGCAATAAGTGCAGCCAAAATCCAGTGTGTGAAACAACCGATGGATTGTCCGTAGGCGCGAAGTTCATTAGGGAATATTTCAGAAATAAATACCCAAATCACTGCTCCTTGGCCCACCGCATGAGATGCTATAAAAGCAAATACAAATATTGGTAACCAAAAATTATCTATGCCGCCGACTAGGAAGTTATATGACATCAGTGAAAGCGAAATGATATAACCAATCGAGCCGATGTACATCAGCTTTTTTCTTCCAATTCGATCGATTAGATATAATCCAACGAACGTAGCCAAGAGGTTAATTACGCCTATTCCTATGGTGGAAAAAAGGGCTGATTCCGTAGATATTCCTGCCATTTCAAAGACTCGTGGAGCAAAATAGATTATTGCATTGATGCCTGAGACCTGATTGAAAAAGGCAATGAAAATAGCCAGCATGGTGGTTGACAAGAATGCTTTGGTAAATAGAGCAGAGAAGCTTCCTTTTTGCTTGATGGTTTGCTCCTCAATAACTGCCAATCGAATTGCTTCATCTACTCCATCAGGATCAGTTCTGGTTAAGATTTCTCTCGCTTTTACTTGGTCATTGAATTTTGAAATCAACCAACGGGGACTTTCCGGAATCCTGAATATCATCGCAGAGTAGATCAAAGCTGGAATAGCTTCTACTCCAAGCATCCATCTCCAGTCGTTTGCTATGCCAGCTGTGCCTATCAGGTAGTTTGATAAATAGGCGATAAGGATTCCGAAGACGATATTGAATTGGTAGAGTGCTACGAGTAATCCTCTATTTTTAGCAGGAGCGATTTCAGAAATATACATGGGAGCAACCACTGAAGATGCCCCTACGCCCAATCCTCCAATAAATCTAAAAAACATAAAGGAATACGGATCCGGAGCCATTCCAGAGCCTACTGCCGAGATAAGGTATAATGCTCCGATCCATAGTAGACTCTTTTTTCTTCCAAATTTATCCGCAGGAACTCCTCCGAATAAGGCGCCGATCACTGTACCATAAAGTGCCATTGCTATGGCTAGTCCATGTGCAAGATCACCTAATCCCCACACATCCTGAATAGCGCGTTCCGCTCCAGAAATCACGGCAGTGTCAAAACCGAAAAGGAAACCGCCTAATGCAGCAGTAATGGATAAAAAGAAAACGTATTGTTTGGAATTCATGGATTCTGGGTTTAATAAAGTTTGCTAAACTAACCAGAAGCAGAATAAATCAAAACTGTATCTTAAAATGCTTTACCTAAAAGGGTATATGTAGCTCCCAAAGCGTTCGACTATTGCTTTTTCTAAGTCTTCTCTATGGTCAGGATGAGCGATTCGCATCAGTTCATAAGCTCGCTGTTGTAAGTTTTTACCGTAAAGATTAACCATTCCATATTCTGTGACTACATATTGCATATGAGCTCGTGTGGTGACTACTCCAGCTCCTTCTTTGAGGAAAGGGACTATTTTGGAAGTCCCTTTCCGAGTTGCGGAATTCATAGCCATAATTGGTTTGCCTCCTTCAGAAAGCGAAGCTCCACGCATAAAATCCATTTGCCCGCCTACACCTGAGTATTGGTAACTCGCTATAGAATCTGCGCATACTTGGCCAGTGAGATCCATTTCTATGCAGCTATTGATAGAAATTACTTTTGGATTTTTACGAATGACAGCCGTGTCGTTCACATATGCTGCTTCGTGGAAGGAAAACTCTGGGTTGTCGTCAATGGCATCGTACAGTTCTTTGGTTCCTGTAACGAAAGCTGAGACTATTTTCCCCGGGTGTTTTTTCTTGTATTTATTGGTAATTGCACCAGATCTAAGAAGTCCCAAGATTCCATTAGAAAACATCTCGGTATGAATCCCAAGATCCTTATGTTGCTTTAGCGAATCAAGAACTGCATCAGGAATAGCACCGATTCCCATTTGCAAAGTAGAGCGATCTTCAATGAGCGAAGCACAGTGATTTCCTATTTGTCGCTCTATATCTGTAATCTTACCTCCATAATTCACTTCCGGTAGTGGCTCATCTACATGGATTGCTGCATGAAACTTGGAGATGTGAATTTGCCCATCACCGTGTGTTCTTGGCATTTGCTTGTTTACTTGGGCTATTACAATTCGGGCAGTCTCTACAGCTGGTTTAGCTACGTCCACAGATGTGCCCAGTGTACAAAATCCATGTATATCTGGCTCAGATACTTGCACGATGGCTACATCTATTTTCAGGATATTTTGTCTGAATAGAAGACCTATTTCACTTAGAAAAATTGGAACATATCCTCCGTGCTCAGAGTTGACAGCCGCTCGCACATTCTGAGAGACAAACAGGGAGTTCATGTAAAAGCTATTCTTACATTCATCCGAAACTAAAGGCATGTCTCCTAAGGTAGTAATGGCGACTATTTCCACATTTTTAAGCTCATCTTTTCTAGCTGCCAACGCATATAAAAGGGTAGTCGGAGTAGCGGCACTTCCGTGGATGAAAACTCTTTGATGACTTTGGATAGAAGAAACGGCAACTTCCGGACTTACGTAAGTGATCATAAATGATAAAAATAAAGTGTAATTGATATTCAAAGCTTGCTACCCAAGGTCGGGAAAATTCCTGATGAAAGTGTCTTACGGCTAAAATAGAGCACTAAACAAGCCAAATTATATTTTGTTTTCATGTAAAAGCGAAAGTAGAGCGCCTTTATAATTACTATATTTGTGCTATGAGTAACAAGGAGATGAAGATTTCCTTTGCGCTTGAGAAAAGAATACTACACAAGCTAATCCAACTCCATGACTACTATTCCTGAGAGCTATAAACCCAAAAATCACATAAGAATCGTTACTGCCGCATCCTTGTTTGACGGGCATGATGCAGCAATTAATATCATGCGTCGAATCATTCAGTCTACTGGCTGTGAGGTAATCCATCTCGGTCATAACAGATCTGTACAAGAGATTGTGGATTGCGCTATTCAGGAAGACGTTCAAGCTATTGCAATTACTTCTTATCAAGGTGGGCATGTGGAGTTTTTTAAATACATGTATGATTTGCTTCGTGAAAAAGGAGCTTCTCATGTGAAGATTTTTGGAGGAGGGGGTGGAACTATCCTTCCAGAAGAGATTAAGGAACTGCAGGATTATGGAATCAATAGAATTTACGCTCCGGATGACGGACGTTCGATGGGATTGCAGGGAATGATTAATGACTTAGTAAGTCAATGTGATTTTCCCATTGGTGATGAAATTCCCGAAGGATTTGTATTGGGAGTTGATAATAAAGAGCATGTTGCCAGAGCTATTTCTGCATTCGAAAATTTTCCTGAAAATTCTACAGCGCTCTTAGAAAAAGTAAGAAATCAAAGTAAGAATTCTAAAACTCCTGTACTAGGAATCACTGGTACGGGTGGAGCTGGAAAGTCTTCCCTTGTGGATGAATTGGTTAGAAGATTCATCATGGACTTTGATGATAAAATACTAGCTATTATATCAGTTGATCCGTCTAAGCGAAAAACTGGTGGAGCATTGCTTGGAGATAGAATTCGTATGAATGCGATACATCATCCACGAGTCTATATGCGCTCTTTGGCTACCAGACAATCCAATCTTGCGCTTTCTAGATATGTACAAGATGCGGTGGATACAGTGAAAGCTGCCGGTTATGATATGGTGATTTTGGAGACTTCCGGAATAGGCCAGTCGGATACGGAGATCGTTGAGCATTCGGATTTATCGCTTTATGTGATGACTCCTGAATACGGAGCTGCATCCCAATTGGAGAAAATTGACATGCTGGACTTTGCCGATGTGATCGCATTGAATAAGTTCGACAAGAGAGGAGCACTGGATGCGATTCGGGATGTCAAAAAGCAGTTTAAGCGTAATCACAACCTTTGGGAAACCAAGGACGAGGATATCCCAGTTTTTGGTACCATCGCTTCCCAATTCAATGATCCTGGGATGAATCAGCTTTATCGCACGTTGATTTCCAAGATTGCTGAAAAGCATCCAGAACTGGATAGTACTTTTGAATTGACTGCAGGTAGCTCAGAAAAAATCTACATCATTCCTCCAGCTAGAACCCGGTATCTCTCTGAGATCTCGGAGATTAACAGGAATTATGATGTATGGGTAGATGAGCAGAAAGAGATAGCTCAGCAGCTTTATAGCATTACTAAGTCTATTGAGGCAATAGAAAATACCAAGGTGGAGGATAAGGATCGCTTAATCAAAGAACTTCAGGAAGTGTATGCTCAAGTGGAGCTTGAGTTTGATCCAAAAAACAAAAAATGGCTTGAGGAATGGTCTTCTGAAGTGGCAAAATATGGGGAGGACTTCTATGTTTTCAAGGTAAGAGATAAAGAAATTAAGATTAAAACGTTTTCCACTTCACTTTCGGAGACTAGAATACCGAAAGTGGCTTTGCCTAAGTATGAGGCATGGGGAGATATTTTGAAGTGGGGTTTGAGGGAAAATGTTCCAGGCAAATTTCCATATACAGCAGGAGTGTTTCCCTTCAAAAGAGAAGGAGAAGATCCTACTCGAATGTTTGCTGGCGAAGGTGGACCAGAGCGTACTAATAAGCGCTTCCACTATGTGTCCAAGGGTATGGATGCTAAGCGGCTCTCTACCGCCTTTGACTCTGTGACCCTATACGGAGAAGATCCTGATTATCGACCTGATATCTATGGCAAAATAGGTAATTCGGGTGTGAATGTTTGTTGTTTGGATGATGCAAAGAAGCTTTACTCAGGCTTTAATCTGGTAGACCCAATGACCTCAGTGTCAATGACTATAAATGGACCGGCTGCTACGATGACGGCGTTCTTTATGAATACTGCAATAGATCAGCAGTGCGAGGTTTATATCAAAGAGAATGGATTAGAAACAGAGATAGATCAGAAAATAGATCAAATCTATAAAATCAAAAATCTTCCTAGGCCTACTTATAATGCTAAAGTTCCTGAGGGAAATAATGGCCTAGGTTTAATGCTGTTGGGAGTGACTGGAGACCAGGTGTTGTCAGCTGAAGTTTATCAGAAAATCAAAGCTGAGACCATTGCCAGAGTAAGAGGCACAGTGCAGGCTGATATTTTGAAAGAAGATCAGGCACAGAATACCTGCATATTCTCCACTGAATTTTCTTTGAGACTGATGGGAGATGTGCAGCAATACTTCATCGAACAGAGTATTCGTAATTTCTATTCTGTGTCTATCTCTGGATATCATATTGCGGAAGCAGGAGCGAATCCTATCACTCAGTTGGCTTTGACACTTTCCAATGGCTTTACCTACGTGGAATACTACGTGAGTCGTGGAATGGATATCAATCAATTTGCGCCTAACCTATCATTCTTTTTCTCCAATGGAATTGATCCAGAATATGCGGTAATCGGTAGAGTTGCTCGTAGAGTTTGGGCAAAAGCCATGAAGTTAAAATATGGCGCAAATGAGCGTTCGCAAATGCTCAAGTATCATATTCAGACTTCAGGTCGGTCGCTACATGCACAGGAAATTGACTTCAATGACATCAGGACTACCCTTCAGGCATTGTACGCGATTTATGATAATTGTAATTCATTGCATACCAATGCATACGATGAAGCTATTACAACGCCTACTGAAGCATCGGTTCGTAGAGCAATGGCTATTCAGTTGATTATCAACAAGGAGTTGGGATTGGCTAAGAATGAAAATCCTATCCAAGGCGCCTTTATTATAGAGGAATTGACAGACTTAATAGAAGAGGCTGTGTACGTAGAGTTTGATAGAATCACCGAGCGAGGTGGTGTGTTGGGAGCGATGGAAACCATGTATCAGCGTGGAAAGATCCAAGAGGAAAGCATGCATTATGAAATGCTCAAGCATACAGGAGAATATCCTATCATCGGTGTGAATACCTTTCTTTCTTCTGATGGATCACCTACGGTCACTCCAGGAGAAGTGATCAGAGCTGAGGAACAAGAAAAACAAGGTCAGATTAAAACTTTGCAAACACTGCATGCTGCTAATCCAGAATTGGTAGAAAAGCACCTTCAGGCGCTAAGGAAAGTTTCTGTCAATAATGAAAACATCTTCTCGGAACTAATGGAAGCCGTTAAGTATTGTTCACTTGGACAGATTACTCATGCACTTTATGAAGTCGGCGGTCAGTATCGTCGAAATATGTAATCTGATTATAAGATTGAAAAATTGGAAGATTACAAAATTCTTAAGAACAGTAAGTCTATTGGTTAATTAGAGATAAAATGGCAAAAAGAAATGTTACGGTTCGCATGAAAGCGGATCACGAGTACGAAGCGGTAAATGCACAAGGCAATGTAGTACAGATAGATATGTATGACCCTCAGGATAAAAAAGCACAGTCTCCAATGGATATGCTGCTTTCGGCCTTGGGATCATGTGCCTCTGTGGACGCGGTATTGATGATGAAAAAGAAGCGTAAAACTGTCACGGACTTTATCGTGGAAGTAGAAGGTAATCGTAACGAAGGAGTCCCGTCTTATTATACTGATATACATTTGAAGTTTATCTTGATTTCTCCAGATGCAAAAGAGGAGGAATTTGCAAAAGTTGTAGCGCTGTCTGTAGAGAAATACTGCTCAGTGGCTTCTTCTTTGAAGTCAACGATAACATTTTCATCAGAAGTAAGAACAGCCTAATGAGAGTTGTAAAGGAATTCAATCAGGAGGACATACGGGTCAGTGTGTTCTCCTGGAATAATAAATATATCCTCAAGTTCGAATTGGGGCCAATGGAGCAAACATTCAAAGTTCCAGAGACGGATGTGCTTGATGAAGAAGATTTGGAGACATTTTGGACTGGTGATTTTTTCGAGAAAGTGAAACTGAGATTTAAGGAAATGGGACAATCATTTCGTGCTGAAGTGGAAAATTTATAATTTCCTCTTTCCCTTAGCTTATGCAGGCACCTAAAATCTGGATTTTTCCCTTACTTATATTTTTTATTTCTTGCGGATCCTCAGAGACAAAGGAGGTCAAGAAAAGCAATAAGATTGATAGATCTATCATACTTGAAATGGAATCTGAGCTTTCTAAGCTTAATGAGGAGATTATTTATTTAAAGGATCATTTTGAGTTTCTTCTGGCAAATAGAGATAGCTTGTTGAAATTTGCAGATTATGACAAGTATAGTTTTGATGGGGCTTTTTCTTCCAATACTCCCAAAAACCCAAAAAAACTCAGCTCCGTGGTGATTTTGAATACCACACCAGACTATGATTTAGCAATGAAGAATGTGTTAGTTACCAATGCATTGGATTCACTTTTTGATCAGACATCTGAAAAATACCCAATCATTGCTCAGGTTTATTTTAATGCGATAGATCAAGTATCACGTGTTTTTCCTGCCTATGATGCCAAAGCACTTTTGGATCCAAATCTGGATTTGACCACGTTTAATTTTTTTTACCAAGCTGATTTCAATCATAATCCAAAGAAAGGTCCGGTCTGGATACCTGAAGTATACATAGATCCGGCAGGTAGGGGTTGGATTCTTTCATTAGTTCATCCTGTACTGGAAGGCGATAAACTGTATGCAGTGTTGGGGATTGACATTACAGTGGAAGAGATTATAAGTAGGTATTTAGAATCCAAGGAGGGTGAATACTTAATAGTGAACAGCAAAGGGGATATTGTTGGAGGAAAAGCCGCTGCGATAGAAGCTTTGAGCTTCCCGCCTTTATTAAATCATGTTTATATAGAAACGATTAGTGCAGATAATTTTCGGATTTCAGACTTTAATCTTTTCAACAGTAAGAATAGAGAGGTACGTGAAATGGCACTCTCGATAATACTGAAGAAGCAAGACCATTTTTTATTTGAGGATGAGTTTAGTCCTGATGCTGCATATGCAATTCCTTTCACTTTTCTTGATTGGTATTTGATCAAAATAGAGACCAAGACTCCATGAAGAGCAGGGTAGGATATCGCAGAGATTTTTGGCTCATGATTGCTATAGGTAGTGTCTTAGTTATCCTAGTGATATTACTTGGCGTTAGTTTTTTCAAGGCTATCTCTGATTCTGAGACAAAATCCAAAAGGGAATTTTTAATGAAACAAACAGAGCTGGCAGCTACAGAAATTGAAATCGAAATAGATCGATTTGAAGTGAATGCTAAGTCTTTGATTGAGTTTCTAGGGGATGAGGACTTAGACGAAGATGATTATAAAGAGGAATTCACAGATGCTGTCAGACGTGTTTTTAATAATTACCCCCGGCTTATTGACACGGTTTGGGTGAATCTTCAGGATTCCATTATTTATTTGACCCAAACTGACAGGAATGACTTTATCCGAAGTCGAGCCATAGGTAATATTCCCAGCACAAGAGACCATGATTTTATTTTTTCTACCGGAAGAAATACTATGGGTTTTGAACTCACATTCGCTTTAAGTCCAGTTAGGTTTACCAAAGACTTTGTCACTCACTATTATTTGAATAAAGGAGGAAGTAAGCTTCTGATGCTCGGAGATAAGTTGGAAAACTTAGATCCTGGACAAGATGTAAATATGCTTGAAATTGATGACGCATCGTTGAAGAAAATTCAAGTGGATGTAGAGATCGGTGTGATTGGTATTTATGAAATTGACTGGGTAAAGGGATCAAATTCTGGGTCTGGGATACTAGTGCAATACCCATTTAATTTAGGTGAATTTTATGATAACGCTGCGCTATTATTCATGGTTGAGTCTGACTCAATTACGGGTGGTATCTACAGTACATATCTCTTTTTGTTTTCTGGATTTGTTTTTCTTCTGATAGGTACCGTTATTTTCTTTACACTTTCGCTACAGACTAATTTAGAGTCCCAGAAATTGCTTAAAGAAAGTGCCGAAGAGATTTCTGAGCTTTTTGATCAGCAGAATCTTTTGCTTAAGGAGCTTAGGGGGTTTGTTTTTTTCCACAATGCCAAGGGTCAAATCACTCAGGTAAGTGATGAAGTCGAGGAAGTACTTGGGCATCCAAAATCAGAATTTTTGGATGCATTTAGGAACGAGGACGGGCATTTAGGTGCTATTAATATCAAGAGTTTGGTGAATAGTGCACTAAGTCAAAATCAGTCTTTCATCGATGTGGAATATGATTTCCGTAAGCCAGATGGCACTAAAGTTCATCTAAGGATTTTCGAAAAATTAGTGTTTGATGAGGACGGTGTATTTAATGGAGGCCTAGGTATATGTACTGATATTACAAGTCAATATCGGAGCAATCAAGAATTAATTGAAAGTGGTAAACGCCTTCAAAACCTGATAGATAATATACCTGACATTATCTTTATTTATAATAATGAGGGAAAGGTTCTTGATTCGCATTCAAAAGATCAAAAATTCCTAAAATCGGTAGAACGCTCTCTAATAGGAGATTCATTGTTTGATTTGGTACCTAAAAAGCAACGGGAACAAACTCAGTTTGCATTTAAACTGGCAAGGAAAACGGAGCAAATTCAGACTGTAGATTTGAAAATTAATCTGAGGGAGCATGAAAATCAATATTTTGAAGTTCGCTTTTTCCCATTGGATACTAAACGAATGATGTCTATTTCTAAGGATATTACTAGTCAACGCATTTGGGAGAAAGGTTTGGTAGATGCCATGAATGCAGCGGATCTAGCCAGCAGAGCTAAGTCCGAGTTTCTGGCCAATATGAGCCATGAAATCAGAACTCCTATGAATGGCCTCTTGGGAATTATTGACTTATTAGATCAAACGAGTTTAGATGAAGAACAGCTTCAATACCTTGATATCATCAAAAACTCAGGTAATTCACTGCTGAGCATTATCAAGGATATTCTGGATTATTCTAAAATTGAAGCAGGGAAAATTGAAATCAACTCAATGGTTTTTTCTCCTGCGGAAGAATTGGAAAAGCAGGTACAGATCTTCTATGGCCTGGCTCAAAAGAAAGGTGTTATTTTAACTACCGTTCTGGGTTCTGGGACAAAAGACCTGATGGAGGGAGACGTCGAAAAGATCAATCAGGTGATTCTAAACCTTGTAGGTAATGCGGTAAAGTTTACCTCTAAGGGAGGGACTGTGACGGTACAGATGGAAATCGAAAATATTTCAGGAGACCTCAATTATTTGCGGTGCAGTGTGGCAGACAGTGGGATTGGCATTCCTCAAGAGGAAATAGCAAAACTAACAGATCCATTTTATCAAGTCGAAAGTTCAAGTTCACGTAGTTATCAAGGTACTGGACTAGGATTAGCTATCGCAAAAAAGATTGTGGAATTGATGGGAGGGGAATTGACCATTTCAAGTGAGTTTGGTATAGGAGCTATTTTTGCATTTACTGTAATCTTGAAAAAGGCGAAATTTGTAAAAGAAAATCTTTTGAGTGAGCTACCCAAGCGAACGAATTGGAATGGCATGGCAAAGGAATATCCAGCCCGAATTCTATTAGCGGAAGATAATGACCTTAATCTTCAGTTGATGACTTTAATGCTTGATCAACTAGGTTACGATTTTGCTATCGCAAAAAATGGTTTGGAAGTATTGAATTTAGTTAAATCCGAAGAGTTTGATATGATATTGATGGATGTGCAGATGCCTTTACTAAACGGCTTGGAAGCATCAAAAAAGATTCGCGCGCTAGGAGAAAGAGGAGAGATATTTATAATTGGCTTATCTGCAAATGTCTTTGATGAGGATCAGAGAAAAGCAACTGACGCTGGAATGGATGATTACCTGACAAAGCCTATCCGTCTAGTTTTATTAGCTGAAAAAATCAAGGAATATTTTTTGAAAAAGGAATCTAATAAAGTGTAAAAAAAAGCCGGTTTGTGAAACCGGCTTTGATTTTATAGAGGTGTGTTGATATCGAATGCTTCTAGGTAATCTGAAACCCGCTTTACAAACCTTCCTCCTAATGAGCCGTCAACTACTCTATGGTCATAGGAGTGGGATAGGAACATTTTATGTCTGATAGCAATTACATCACCTGTGGGAGTTTCTACCACAGCAGGCTTCTTAATAATAGCACCTACAGCCATTATAGCCACTTGAGGCTGAGGAATGATAGGAGTACCCATTACATTTCCAAAAGAACCCACGTTAGAAACGGTGTAAGTGCCTCCTGCTAGATGATCTGCGTTTAGCTTATTGTTTCTAGCTAGATTGGCTAGCTCATTTACTTTTTTGGAAATCCCAACAAGATTCAACTGATCAGCATTTCTAATAATAGGAACAATCAGGTTTCCATTTGGCAATGCTACCGCCATTCCTACGTTGATATCTTTTTTTCTGATAATTCTATCTCCATCTACGGAGATATTGATCATCGGAAAATCTCGGATAGCTTTTGCAACTGCTTCAATAAAGAATGGTGTATAGGTGATAGACTCACCAAATTTGGCTTTGTAATCAAGCTTATTTCTCTCGCGCCACAATACGATATTGGTCATGTCAGTTTCCACAAAAGAAGTGACATGTGCTGAAATACGCTTTGAATCCAACATCCGCTGAGCTATCATCTTGCGCATTCGGTCCATTTCGATAATCTCGTCTTCGCCAGAGATACTCATCTGAATCTTTGGAGCTGAAATGGATGGAATTGAAGCAGCTGGTTTAGCTGATGAAGATTTTGACTTAAGGTAGTCCAGCATGTCCTGCTTAGTTACTCTCGAGTCTTTTCCTGTGCCAGGAACTTTGGCAAGTTCAGCTTTTGAGATTCCTTCTTCTTTGGCGATACTTTGTACCAAAGGAGAATAAAATCTATCATCGCCTGAATCCATGAATTCAGAATTGTTCGGAGTTTCTAAAATTGAGGCTGTATTTTCAGTGGCTGAAGCAATAAGTTCATCTTTGCTTGATTCCGTTTTAGGCTCAGGGTTGAGCACAGCAATCTTTTCTTCGCCAGAGGTTTCGATGATTGCTATTGGAGCTCCCACAGCGATTACATCTCCTTCTTTAGCAAGAATTTGCTTCAAGACACCAGCATGAGTGGAGGGAACTTCAGTATCTACCTTATCGGTAGCTACTTCTAGAACAGATTCGTCCTGTTCGATCGTGTCACCCTCATTTTTAAGCCAGGTCAGCACTGTACCTTCTATGATACTTTCGCCCATTTTGGGCATTAGCATTTCTACAATCGCCATGGTTATGATTTAATAATTTATTGGGTTTATATACAAGTTTTAAAATTAAATTTTCTAAAACACTATCCCAAACCTTTCAATAGAAATTTTATTTGTTATTTCTCTAAAATACAAATTCGTAACAAGTTTAAAACCGCAACTGCTGTTAATTGAATATTAAGCATTCTATCCTGAGTCAGTTGAAGTTTCTTAGTTTCTACAAAACCTTCTCCAGCACAGGCAATCCAAACGGTTCCTACAGGTTTTTCCTCCGTTCCTCCACTTGGGCCAGCGATTCCGCTACTTGCTAAGCCAAAGTCGGACTTGAATACTTGGCGAACTCCATTGGACATTTCTTTCACTGTCTCTTCACTCACAGCACCAAATGATGATAAGGTTTCATTCTTTACGTGAAGAATTTCCTCTTTAAATTGATTGTGATAAGGTATTACTGCTCCTTGAAAATACGAACTACTCCCTGAAATACTTGTAATCAAATGAGAAATGTAGCCTCCAGAACAGCTTTCTGCTAAAGCTACCGTTTTGTTATTTGCAGTCAAAAGCTTGCCGATGGCAGTTTCTAATGATTCTGAATCATAGCCATACACGTACTTTTCAATACTAGGTAGGACTAGATCTATTTGCTGTTGAATATCATTTTCGATTTCAGTTTTGTCCGTGCCAAAACCTGTAAGCCGAAGTTTCACATGACCTAAGGAAGGCAAATAAGCTAGTCGGATGTTTTTTGGGAGGGCATTCTCCCAATCTCTGATCAAATCTGCCAGCCAACTTTCTCCTATCCCTACGGTTTTGACCATGCGATGTACAATCACGGGTAGGGGAAACAAGGTAGGAAGTATTGGTAGGACGAAATCAGTCATCAGTTTTTTCATCTCATGGGGTACACCGGGCATAGACATCCAGTAGGTTGCATTGCGCTCAAACCACATCCCAGGAGCAGTGCCCACTTCATTTGGAACGTAGGTACAGCAAGCAGGAAGATGACCCTGAAGTGCGTTAAGAGGTGTCATTTCTCTGCCACGCTTTTTGAAAAACTCAGTTACAGCTTCCACTGCAGCCGGGTTTTCTACAATCGGGCAGTCAAAGTATTCAGCCATCAGCGGTTTGGTCAGGTCATCCTGTGTGGGACCAAGACCTCCAGTGATCAAAATAATATCAGCTCTAGCTTCAGCAGAAGAAAAAGCTGCAAGAATATCTTTTCTATCATCACCTACGGTCGTTTTTCTAACGACTTTGACACCCATCAGATCCAGCTCTTGACTAATCCAATGACTATTCGTGTCTACTATTTGTCCATAGAGTAACTCATCTCCAATGGCTATTATTTCGGCTCTGACTACTTTCATGTGTATATAATTGTTTTTTTATGGCCACATGGAATCTCGCTGGGTATTATCATTCCGGTGTGTGTCGTCGGGTACGACATGCTCGATTTCATTGTATTATCTTACCTCTGATTTACGTAGGATCTTGGTGAAAATTGCTGGGACAAACCGTTTTAAATAGATGCCCATGGTTTCTTTTCCTCCGATATAGACTTCTTCTTTTTTCTTTTTCAGTGCATTGAAAATCTCCTTTGCACAATCTTCCGCACTCATTCCATTTTCCTGAGCCTTGTCCATTTCATTGAGTGGACTTCCATCCGCAGTCAGGGCATTTTTGGAGACGTCCGTTTTGATGAAGCCAGGGCAAATCATCGTTACCGCAATGTTTTCATCGAAATGCTCTAATCTCAGTGATTCGAAAAAGCCGTGAAGCGCATGCTTGGAGGCCGCATAACTAGATCTGAAAGGTGAGCCGAATTTTCCTACCAAAGAGGAAATTACCCCGAATTGACCTGATTTTCTTGCTATAAAATGGGGTAGAAGAGCTTTAGTAAGCCCTACTGTTCCAAAGAAATTTACTTCCATAAGTTTACGATCTACCGCTAATGGAGTCTCGCGAATCAGAGAGCGCTGGCTGATACCTCCATTGTGAAGCATCATATCTATATGTCCAAAAGCCGCTATTGCTTCCTTGGTTTTTTCTTTGAAAGAAGCCTGATCCAGAAGATCAAGAGGGATTACTTTACAATTTTCAGGGTGAGCACTGGAGGATTTTACTTTTTCCAGCGCTTCTTGATTGCGAGCCGAAAGGATCACAAAAAAGCCTTCTTTTACGAATTTGTAGGCAGAAGCTTCACCGATTCCAGATGAAGCTCCAGTGATCCAAATTACTTTTTTAGACATGGTGCTTATGGATTCTTTCGTAATTGATATAGGTAAAGGCGTATTGATGACGCTCATCTGCAGGGTGGAACTCAGAGAAGGTGACCTTCCAATTTTCTTTATTGAATTCCGGGAAATAGGTGTCTCCCTCAGGGCTGGCTTCAACTTCAGTGAGTACTAACTCATCTGCCAGTGGCAATGTTTGATTGTAAATTTCACCTCCTCCAATTACATAGAGATGGTCTACGTTCATCTTTTGACAAAAGATAAATGCCTTCTCTACACTCTCAAATACGTAATGCCCTTCAGGGACTTGATAGTCCTTATTTCTGGTAATTATGATATGAGTTCGATTAGGAAGAGGCTTGCCCAAAGACTCAAATGTCTTCCTTCCCATTAGAATATAATGTTCAGAAGTGATTCTTTTGAATCGTTTGAAATCATCTGGTAATCGCCAAACTAGGTCATTTTCTCTACCTATGACATTATTGGTAGCCAGCGCGGCTATAAGTGATATCTTCATGCAAAATGCTTCTTGCCTTGAAGATAACAGGCCTAGACACCAGAAAAAATAAAATGGAACAGAATTACTGCTGTTCCATTGATTTCATGATGTTTGGATATTCAGCCATTGTAAGAGACTTAGAAGCCGACTCGTCTATTTCTATTACTTTCATATTGACGGTTTCAGAATCTTTGGAAGTATAGGTTAATTCCATGAAACTTCCCTTTGGCATATTTTTAAATTGCTCAGCATATCTTTCTTGTGCTTTGGATGTCATCATTGGACTGTTTCCACTCCAGAATGATGAATAACCTCCTATTGGCTCCTCAGTGACCCAATAATATCCTTCCCCATCTTCACTTTGCATATGGTATTCTTCACAAGCATATCCCAAGATGTCTTTTGTTCTTCCAGTTTTTTCCAATGACACTTCATATTCATCATCATTGCTTTCCATTTGTTCTTCAACAGCAGCATTTACCTCGTCAAGGTCTAATTTATAGGCTAAACTGGACTTTTTCCCTTTGTTGTCAAGAAAGACTATCGAAGCTTGATTCTTAATATCGAAAACCATAGAGGTCATAGCATTTGGGTTTTTGGGATCCACTAGCTCCATGCCTGTATAATCTCTAGATTCTGACAAGTATGATTTAAATAAAACTGGGTCTTCTGTCTTTCCTTTTTCATCTGTACTTATTATTTCCAAAATAAGATGTCCAAAAAAGTCATATTGATCTTCTGTATCAACTGGTTCGCCAATTCCAGCTAAAACTTTGCTCATATCAAGTCCTGCTGGTGCGCCATCTTCACTGTCACCATACATATCTGAGAATACCTTTTCAAGCTGTTTCTCAGTTATTTTAGCAGCTTCCTTTTCTACTTTTTGTTCGATAGCTTTTTCTACTCCTTTATTAGCGGCATTTTGGATTTTCTTGAGCAATTGAGCTTCCGCAGAAAATGAAAGAGAAGTGAAAAAAAACAGAATAATAAAACTTCGAATGAGATTTTTCATGAGTCTAGGATTTAAAAATTTGTTTAAATAAAAGACTCAAGTTCCTCAAAATCAGAGTAAAAATGAAATAATTATCACTTTTTTCTTTTCTGATCTAATCATGAAAATTTGTAGCCTCTGAGCAAATCGTCCACTTTCATCCGCTTTTTTCCTTCCAGCTGAAGCTCTAAGATTTCTAAAACTCCTTCGCCTGTTTGGACTTTCAAATAGCTTTTATTGTCAGTTTGAAGTTCTCCGATTGCTTTGTTTGTTTTCTGATCTATAGCAAACTTCGTTTTGAAGATTTTGCATATTTTCTCATCAAATCGTGTCCACGCAGCTGGATATGGAGAAAGTCCGCGCACTAGATTATGAATAGATTCTGCGGAGTTAGACCAGTCTATTTCGCCAGTTTCTTTGAAAATCTTTGGAGCATGATGAAGCGCTTTGGATTCATCTTGAGGAAGAGCCTTTACTTTGTCTTCGGCGATATCTTCTACCGTTTTCAGAACAAGTTTCGAACCGATATTCATCAACTTTTCATAGACAGTTCCAAGATCATCTTCTTCTAGAATTGCCACTTTTTCCTGATAGATGATGCTGCCAGTATCAATCTCATGTTTTAGGAAAAAAGTAGTCACCCCAGTTTCCTTATCTCCATTGATAATAGCCCAGTTGATGGGAGCAGCGCCGCGGTAATTTGGTAAAAGTGAAGCATGAAGATTAAAGGTTCCCAAAGGTGGCATATCCCAAACTGATTCAGGCAGCATTCGGAATGCTACCACGATTTGTAAATCCGCTTTGAGCGCACGAAGCTCATCCTGAAACTCTGGAGATTTGAGATTAGTTGGCTGGAGTATATTCAAGTTTAATTTCAGGGCTGCTTCCTTCACAGGTGAAGGAATTAACTTCTGCCCTCGGCCTTTAGGCTTATCCGGTGCAGTGATCACACCTACGATATTCCAGCCATTTTCTACCAGTAATTCCAGGCCTGCCACTGCAAATTCCGGCGTGCCCATATATATGATTCTAAGATTCTTGTTCATTGTTGGGTTAATTTCAGGTTGGAAATTTATGATTTGAAATTTTCTAACTCAGCCTGCAGCTTATTTATAAATCAAGTATTTCTTGCGAAGCGTGCTGTATTCTTCCAAATCTACCTTCCAACTTGCCGTGATTTCAGCTTCCGTTTTTCCATCCATGATCATTTTCTTCAATTGATCTGTGCCAGCAAGGGTGTTGAAGTAGTTGTTGAAGAAAGCCTGATCTTTTCCTGATTTTTGATAAGCATCTAGAAGATACTTCAGGGTAAACTCATGCATCATTGATTCACCTCTCAAATCAACTCCATAGCATTTTTTATCCTGAAGTGGTGGATTCTTCGACATGCCGTCTATGCTCACAGGAGTGAAGGTGAATTCCCCGAATTTTGGATCTGGATAGCCATAAACTTGGAATGGAAAATGTGTGCCTCGGCCTAGAGAAACTATAGTTCCTTCGAAAAAGCAAGTGCTTGGATAAAGTTTGATTGATAGATCATTCGGTAGATTTGGAGAAGGTTTTACAGGTAAATTGTAGGCTTTACTGTGATCCCAATTTCCTACAGGTATCACTTCTAGATTTGCTTTCAATCCACCTTTTAGCCATTTTTCTCCATTGATCATTTGCGCTAGCTCACCGACTGTCAGTCCATGAACGACCGGAATAGGATGCATCCCCACGAAACTTTCGAAGCCTTTTTGCAGCACTGGCCCAGCGATGTAACTCCCGTTTGGATTGGGTCTATCGAAAATGATCACCTTTTTACCATTCTCTGCTGCAGCCTCCATCAGGTAATGCATCGTGCTGATATATGTATAGAATCTCACGCCCACATCCTGCAAGTCGAAAATCAAAACATCTAAATCTTGGATCTGCTCTGGTTTCGGCTTTTTGTTATTTCCATAAAGTGAAATGATAGGAAGGCCAGTTTTTGAGTCAACCGTATTATCAACTTTTTCCCCTGCATCGGCCTGACCACGGAAGCCATGCTCTGGGACAAACACTTTTTTAACCATTACACCTTTTTCCAAAAGAAAATCAACAACATGCTTGTTGTCGCTGTGCGTCAAAATGCTCGTTTGGTTAGCAACTATCCCGACATTTTTGCCTTGAAGCTGATCTAAGTATAGTTCTGGGCGTTCTGCTCCTGATAGTGGAGTGTTTTGTATGGCCAAAGAGGAGAAAGAATTGCTGAGAATTAGCAGTGCTAAACTCAAAAAGTAAATAAAGGGAGTAAGTTTCGTTTGCTTCATGCTATTTTGCGTTCTAATCGAACAAATTAAAGCAGTCCTTTGAACCTTTCCTATTTCATCGCCAAAAGAATCAGTTTCAAGAAAGCTGGAGGATTTTCTGCCACCATACACAAGATTGCTGTAGGAAGCCTAGCATTAGGCTTGGCGGTGTCGCTCATTTCATTTATGGTTTTGGGCGGTTTTCAGAGCACCGTTTCGGAGAAGGTTTACGGTTTCACCGGTCATTATCAGGTACAACGCTTTACCATGAGCAATGCTTTTGAGGAAGCACCTTTTTCTGAAAATTCCAAATTCAGCCAAACTCATCTTAAACTTCCCTTCATCACGAAAGTGCAATCCTTTGCTCACAAAGCAGCTTTGATTAAGGGGGAAGAAGAAGTGCAAGGCGTTCTGATGAAAGGAATTGGGCAGGATTTTGATACGCTGGGCTTTAAAAAATATGTGATTGATGGCAGAATGCTTCGAATTCCTGATGAAGGAACTAGCAATGAAGTGATGCTAAGTCAGTTTATAGCAAACAAACTTTTACTGAAAGTAGGTGATAAAATCACCCTTTACTTTGTACAAGATCCTCCAAGATACAGGCGAGTGGAAGTGGTAGGGATCTTTCAAACCTATCTAGAAAACTTCGATGAAAAGATCATAATCGGAGAATTACAAACCATCAGAAGCCTAAACGATTGGACAAAAGATCAGATAGGTGGCATGGAGATCTTCGTCGATGACTTTAATAACATAGAATCTTATACTCCACAAATAGAGGAGCTTATGGATTATGATTTGAAGTTGATAAGTAGCCAAGACAAGTTTTTAGAGATATTCGATTGGCTTAAGCTGTTGGACAATAATGTCTACGTATTCATTGGTTTGATCGGCTTCGTAGCGATCTTCAATATGGGAGCAATTCTCTTCATTTTGATCATGGAGCGTACTCAAATGATCGGTTTGCTAAAAGCACTGGGATCTACGAATAAGCAGATTAGAAGTATCTTCTTCTGGAATGGAATCAATATACTTTTGAGAGGACTGCTAATTGGAAATGCTCTCGGTCTAGGAATCGGCTTTTTGCAGGATCAATTCAAATTGGTGCCACTTGATGCCGCTAGCTATTACATGAGCTATGTGCCAATTGACTGGAATTGGCCAGCATTTATCTTGATCAATATTGGTATTACTGTGTTGACTGCGGCGGTACTTTGGATACCAGTGATGGTAATTTCCAGAGTAGATCCTATTCGCTCTATACGCTTTGATTGATCTTATAAGGGCGAAAAATGCTCTTTATCTTCATCAAAATCACACCTAACACAGCTTCCTTAAATATCCCGCTACTCATCTTGGAAGTACCCTTGGTACGGTCTGTAAAAATGATCGGAACTTCAATGACTTTGAATCCCAATTTCCACGAAGTGAATTTCATTTCAATCTGGAAAGCATAACCCACAAATCGTACTTCGTCAAGTTTGATTCCTTTTAGAACTGATTTGTGGTAGCACTTGAATCCAGCTGTGGCGTCTTTGATCGGTAAACCTGTGATGAATTTCACATAGACACTGGCAAAATAAGACATCAACACTCTTCCCATTGGCCAGTTTACCACATTCACTCCTGTGATATACCTGGAGCCAATCGCCAAGTCAAAACTCCTGTCAGCACAAACATTATAAAGTTTGATTAGGTCATTAGGATTATGAGAAAAATCGGCATCCATTTCGAAAATGAAATCATAATCCTTCTCTAAGGCCCATTTGAACCCTGTGATGTAGGCAGTGCCCAATCCTAGTTTTCCTTTTCGCTCAATCAAATGAAGTCTATCTGGAAAGGCTACTTGCTGACTTTTTACAAGTTTTCCTGTTCCATCTGGACTGCCATCGTCAATGACTAAAAGTTCAAATCCACCCTCAAGATTCATCACGGCATGGATCATCTCCAGGATGTTTTCTTTCTCATTGAAAGTCGGAATTATGACGAGTTTTCTGTGGTCCATAGTTGAGTAAAGGCCAAAAGTAAACTTAATGACCGATTTTAGAAGAATGGTCAGTATAAATTTTGGTTAAAGTATAAATTTGTGTAAAAAATAATGAAGCAGCACGTAGCTATTGTTAGTTATTTCTCGGTTGGAGCATACGATTCTAATACCGTAGATGAAAATCTAATCTTGTCTGAAATTCTAAGTGAGTTGAAGATTTCTCATGAGATCGTTAGCTGGTCCGACCCGCAAGTCGATTGGAGTAAATTTTCATTGCTCCTAATTAAGTCTACTTGGGACTACTTTGATTACTATCCAGAGTTTTTGACTTGGATAGAAACTATCCGAACTCTTGGAATACCTACACTAAACAACTTAGATACAATTCTTTGGAACTCTTCGAAAAAATATCTTTTGGAAATTGAATCAAAAGGGTTTCCTGTGATTGCCGGGATGATTTTGGAAAAAGGAAAGTTGATATCCCAAGATGAGATAAAAGCTAAGGTCAAATCTGAATTTTGTGTTGTGAAGCCTTTGGTGAGTGGTGGGGCAAAGAATACCTTGAAATTGGCCAGTCAGGATTGGGGCAAACATGCTGAAAAAGTGCAAGCTTGGGTAAACGAAGAGGCATTTTTGATACAGCCATTCATTTCTGAGGTGGAAAAAGTAGGGGAGTATTCCTTACTGTTTTTCAATGGCAAGTTTTCCCATGCAGTTTTGAAAACCCCAGCAAGCAAAGATTTTCGAGTTCAACATTATTTTGGTGGCACTATCACCCCTATAGATCCTTCAGAATCCATGTTATCTTCATGTCAGGCCATGGTAGATGAATTTGCATCGGAAAGCTTGTACGTACGAGTAGATGGGGTAGAGATTGAAGGTAAGTTCCATTTGATGGAGTTGGAAATGATCGAACCTTACCTGTTTCTCGCGCTGAGCGATCAGGCAATTCCTAATTACAAAAGAGCTATTGCAGCCCGTTTAGGTTAAGAAGCACAATAAGCAAGTTGATCTTTTGCATATTGGCTTCCTTTGTTTGCAGCAGTTTGGAGAAGCAAGCAGCCTTCGGAATCACCCATAGCGGCTAAACAAATGCCTTTGTGAGCCATAGCTTCTATATGATTGGGGTTTTTCTTTAAGACTTTGTCAAAATCCTCAATTGCCCATGTTACATAACCTGCATTCATGTAAGCAAACCCACGGTTATAAATTCCTACCATATTATCAGGCTCTCGGTTTACATAAGAATTGAAGGAAGCAGCACAACCCAACGCATCTCCTTGGTAGGCTAGAGCCATTCCAGTATAGAAATAAACTTTTGTATGATCAGGATTCAACTCGGTAGCTCGTCTTAGAAACTCTTCTGCCGATTTGAATTTGCCCGTCATAATTCTCGTCCGTCCAAGTAGATATAAAATATCAAAATCATTGGAATCAAGGGATGCTGCACGAAGAAGTCTCAATTCAGCATTTTTGTAATCTTTTTGCTCGAACAATAGCTTTCCCAAACCAGCATAAGCCTGAGCATATTGATCGTCTATGGAGATAATCCGTTCGTAATCGGCTTTGGATTTCTCTAGTTCTCCGATTTCTTCATAACTCCGAGCCCGCATATGAAGTGCCTTGACATCAGTCACATGAAAGAAGAGGTATTGATTCAGGTCGGAGATGGCATCCTCGTACTTCTTATCATTAAAAAGATGCTCAATATTTTGAATGCTGCTTGAGCATGAGCTACTTGCAATAATTAATAAAAGAATAGTCAGGGTACGTAAAAGTCGTTTCATGACTAAATGAACAAAAAAATAAGGATTAGGAAAAATATTTCTTGTGAAATTTTCCTAATCCTTTTATTATTTCAATTACCGATAGTGAAATGGTCCTAATCTCTTGAAAATTAGAGAACTCCCTTAGTACTTGGAAGTTGATTAATATTTCTAGGATCACGCATCACTGCCATTTTGATGGCTCGTGCCAAAGCCTTGAACATAGCTTCAATTTTATGATGCTCGTTAGCGCCTTCAGCTTTGATATTCAGGTTGCATTTGGCAGTATCTGAGAAGGATTTGAAGAAATGATAAAACATCTCTGTTGGCATATCACCAACTTTCTCACGCTTGAATTCTGCATCCCAAACGATCCAAGGTCTTCCTCCAAAATCAATTGCAACTTGTGCCAAAACATCATCCATCGGCAAAAGGAAGCCATAGCGATAAATACCTTTTTTATCTCCCAAAGCCTTCAAATAGGCTTCTCCTAGAGCTAGGGCTGTATCTTCAATCGTGTGGTGCTCGTCAATGTGAAGGTCACCATTTACCTTGATTTCCAGATCAGTGCTACCATGCTTGCCGAGTTGCTCCAGCATGTGGTCAAAGAAATGCAAGCCTGTTTTGATGTCACAATGCCCGTTTCCGTCAAGATTTAGCTTGATATAAATGTCTGTTTCAGAAGTCTTCCGACTTACTTCAGCAGAGCGGGGAGGCATTTTCAAAAACTCATAGATATCATCCCAATCTGTAGTGCTCAATGCTGCGCTTTCAGTAGGCTCACCAATGAAGATAGCTTTCGCTCCTAGATTCTCAGCGAGCTTCACATCCGTCAATCGATCTCCAATCACATAGGAATTCGCAAGGTCATATTCTTCAGAAAAGTAAGCGGTCAGAAGCCCTGTATTTGGCTTTCTGGTTGGAGCATTTTCACTTTCGAAAGTCTTGTCTACGTGAATTTCCTTGAAGAAAATATTCTCCTGCTCCAGCGTTTTTAGCATTTTGAATTGTGCTGGCCAGAAGGTGCTTTCAGGAAAAGAATCCGTTCCCAAACCATCTTGGTTTGTCACCATCACCAATTCATAATTAGTTTCCTCAGCGATCTTGCGTAGGTTTGAAATTGCCTTTGGCAAAAACTCCAACTTCTCTAAGCTATCAACCTGAAAATCAGTAGGTGGTTCTTTGATGATAGTCCCGTCACGGTCTATAAAAAGTACTTTCTTCTTCATGGTTTATAGGTTAAAGCTTTCTGTATAGATTTTCTTCAATGCTTGAATAAAGGCTTCATTTTCAGATCTTGTTCCCACTGAGATCCTGAGGCAATCTTCGCACAATTGTACTTTGGAACGGTTTCTTACAATGATTTTTTCCTCTATCAGATCATCATACACATGACTGGCATTCGGTATTTTCACCAAAAGGAAATTGGCGTGAGTAGGATGGATCTTCTGTATGTAATCCAGCTTCTCCAATTCGCCTTTCAGGAAGTCCTTTTCAGCAAGGATATCCTGCGTCATTTTGGCCACTTTCTCCTGATTTTGGATAGCAGCCAAGACTGTTTCCTGTGTCAAACCTGAGATATTATAAGGAGGCTTGATTCGGTTCAGAATCTTGATCATTTTCTTGGATGCAAAGGCCATTCCCAATCGCAAGGAAGCAAGGCCCCAAGCTTTGGAAAATGTCTGCATCACCAAGAGATTTCCGTATTTACCCAGTTCAGTGGTGAAGCTCGGCTCGTCACTGAAATCAATGTAGGCTTCGTCTACGACTACCAATCCATTAAATTCCTGAAGCAAACGCAGAATATCGTCTCTCTTCACCTTATTCCCGCTAGGGTTATTTGGGGAACAGACGAAAATTATCTTGGTATGTGCATCAGTTGCTGCCAGAATTTTGTCTGGCTGAAGTTGGAAATCGGCAGTCAAAGGGACTTTTCGAGTTTCTACGTCATTAATATTAGCGCTCACTTCATACATCCCGTACGTAGGAGGTAGAAGAATCACATTATCAATTCCTGGATTACAGAAAGCACGGAAAAGCAAGTCAATCGCCTCATCCGAACCGTTTCCCAAGAAAATATGAGAAGGTTTTACGTCTTTGATTTTGGCAATCTCGGCTTTGAGTTCCAGCTGATATGGGTCTGGATATCTATTGTAATCCTGATCGGTAATAGAACCGTAAGGATTTTCATTTGCGTCCAAAAACACTCCTTCTTTCCCGGTATATTCATCTCGGGCAGAAGTGTATGGTTGCAAGTTGGCTATGTGTGGCCTAAGTAGTGGATCTAAGTCAAACTTCATTTTTTCTGGTTTTTCAGATGTTTGAGTCTAATACTGACAGCATTTTTGTGAGCTTGGAGAAGTTCATTTTCAGCCATCACTTCTATTGTTGGTCCCAGATTTTTTAATCCTTCTGGGCTGATTTTCTGGTATGTCATTTTCTTCAAGAAGCTATCCAAAGACACTCCGCTGTAATTTCTGGCGTAGCCATAAGTTGGCAGTGTATGGTTAGTTCCTGAAGCATAATCTCCTGCCGACTCAGGTGTATAATTTCCTACGAAAACAGAACCTGCATTATAGATTCCATCTACAGCCTCATCTTCGTTGGATACACTGATTATCAAGTGTTCAGGAGCATAGTAGTTGATCAGTTCTAAGGCGGTTTCCATGTCGTCAATAATTACTGCCCGTGAATTTGATAAAGCCTTTTTCGCTAAATCCTTCCTAGGAAGCACATCAAGTTGAGCATCTATTTCCTTGATCACTCGCTGAGCGAATTTCTCAGAATCCGTCACCAAGATCACCTGGCTATCGACTCCATGCTCAGCTTGAGAAAGCAGATCTGCAGCTACAAAAGCTGGAATGGCAGTTTCATCTGCATACACTAGAACTTCAGAAGGTCCAGCAGGCATATCTATAGCCACACCATATTTGGTGGCCGTTTGCTTGGCAGCAGTTACAAATTGATTTCCAGGACCAAAGATCTTATCAACTTTTGGCACGCTTTCAGTTCCAAATGTCATCGCAGCGATAGCCTGAGCTCCGCCTACTTTCACGATTTTGGTGATACCAATCAAATTGGCTGTATACAGAATCGCCGGGTGGATTTTCCCTTCCTTATTGGGTGGCGAGCAAAGCACAATTTCTTTACAACCAGCCAATACTGCTGGAATTCCCAGCATCAATACGGTACTGAATAGCGGCGCTGTTCCTCCGGGAATATACAGTCCTACCTTTTGGATAGGCACACTTTTTCTCCTGCAAATCACACCTGGCATCACTTCATCTACTAATTCTGGAGTAGCCTGAGCCATGTGGAAACGCTCAATATTGGTTTTGGCCACATTGATAGCTGCTTTCAACTCTGGTGAAATGGCCGCTAATGCTGCTTGGATTTCTACTTCAGATGGAAATAGAGAGTCCAATTCCACATGATCGTATTCCATAGCGAATTTGAGCAGTGCCTTATCACCATTCCTTTTTACTTTACGCAGAATCGGCTTTACGATCTTATTGATCTCCTTGGTTTTGAAAACTGGACGGGCCAGATGTTTCTTCCAAGTATCCTTAGCGGGGTTGTCAAGGATTTTCATTTGTTACGTGTCTAATGTGGAAAATACTGCTTAGCGCAGTTATAGAATCATCTTTTCAATAGGTACCACGAGGATTCCCTCGGCGCCAGCTGCTCTCAATTCTTCAATGTTTTCCCAGAATTGATCCTCATTTAATACAGAGTGAACGGACGACCAACCTTCCTGCGCAAGTGGCAAAATAGTAGGGCTTCTCATTCCCGGAATCAAATTGATGATTTTGTCGATAGCTTCGTTTGGAGCGTTGAGCAAAACGTATTTACTGCTTTTACCTTTTTGTACGGCATTGATTCTGAAAAGTAATTTTTCAGCGATCTCTTTTTTCCAATCTGGAAGATTGTTGTGAGCTATCAAAACAGCTTCGGATTTGAAGATTTCCTCTACTTCCTTTAGGCCATTCATCATGAGTGTAGAGCCAGAGCTCACGATATCGCAGATACCTTCTGCCAAACCTATGCTAGGTGCGATCTCTACCGAACCGGAGATTTCGTGGATATCTGCATTGATGTTTTGGCTTTTCAGATAATCGCCAAGGATTTTAGGATAGGAGGTCGCAATGCTTTTCCCTTCGAAAAACTCTACTCCTGAGTACTCTTGACCTTTAGATACTGCCAGGGAAAGTCGGCATTTGGAAAAGCCCAACGCCTTCATCGTAGTGACATTTTTGTCTTTTTCTACCACTTCATTTTGCCCTACAATTCCTAAGTCAGCAACACCATCAGCTACATAGCCAGGTATATCGTCATCTCGAAGGAATAAGAATTCAATGGGGAAATTGGTGGATGTAGACTTGAGTTTGCCTGTTCCATTATAAAACTTGATGCCACATTCTTTGATGAGGCTAAGTGAATCTTCAGATAGTCTGCCGCTTTTCTGCACGGCAATACGGATTATTTGTTCCATGGTCGTAAGTTACGCTAAGAAGTAAAAGGTTGTAATAAATGTTGGTGAAAAACGGAATCCCTATCATCGGCTTCACCGGGTGTGTAAAAATATTCCTCAGGAGGAATGATGGAAATGGTGCACCAAGTTGCCTTGATGTGCAGTTGCTAAAAAGTCAATATTTCTATTGTTGTTTTCCATTATCGTTGGCAAAGATAGGTGTGGATTAAGAAAATGCAAACGGAGAAGTGTTTTTTTGAAAGTCTTTTTTAACCACAAAGAATACCAAGGTTTGGTAAAATGGTTTGAGTTCACAGTTAATATTTAATACATTTTAATTTCTCAACAATGAAATCTATACAATACCTGCTGCGACTGAATACTTGAAGTTTGGATGAATTGTTATTCTCGGTCTAAGAATTTATCCAAAGTTTCCATGTCGCCAGCTAATGCTTTTCTTATGATCTGATTCCAGTCTGCTTGTTTTTCGCTATTCATACCATTTCGAGTTTGACTGTCATACAATTCCTGCAAGCGATTCATTTCTCTGTAGGCATCCAGATAGATGTCATTGAGTGTTGCTTCAAACAGAAATGGTTCCAGCTCCACATTTTCCAATCTAATAATCATACGATTAGCCGCAATTCTAGTGAGGTCAAAATGTCTTTGCTCATGGTTATTGGCATATTCACTAGCGTCCTTTACCCACGATTGTTCGGGTAGCATGTATACCTTAACTGAAATGACCTGTACTATTTCTCCATTTTCAATATTGGCATTTCCTTCAATAGATATACTGCTGAAAATTGTTGCGTTGAAAGAACTTGTTGGGTTTGGTGTCTCCGTGAAATCTGCCCATGTCAAGGGTCTCTCTGGATCATAAAAAACAGTGTCTTTTGAGCTCTCTCTAATTGGATCGTTTATATTCAACCTTACTTTTTTTACCAAAGACCTATTGGTTAGGTATTGGGTACTAAGCCAAGAATCGAAGTATTCCCAGCTACTTTCAAACAATTTGTGGATGGAAGATTCCACATAATGCATCTGTGTGCCCGGTCTTCCATATTGAACTTTACTAGTGAAATCGACCAAATGAACAGGTTCGTTTTCTCCAATTAGAAAGAAACCTAAACTCAATTGTATATCACCTCTATATCCTTTGAAATCAGGATGGTAGATTTCCTTAAGATCCAGCTTATAAACTTTCACCAGAAACTTATAATAAGGGTTTTTGGTAGAGTTGATTCTCGCATTGTAAAACGCTAGAACCTCCTGAGGTAGGTTGTCTGCGAAGCTGGCGGGATGTTTATTCCGCTGAGGATCATAGATCTGACCTATTGACTTTTGTGCGCGGGAATCTATGACTTGCTTAAATGTGTAATCTCTTGTCTGAGGAGTATTTCCATCAGACTTAAGCTTCAAGATTACATCTTGCCCAAAGGAATGGCCGGTGCAAAGAAATAGAAGTAATGATAGATAAGCTGATGACAGAATTCGAGTCATTGGGGAATAGAGCAAGGAAATAGAAACTTCAAGGATGACTTGACTATTCACGAAACTAATCAACAATTGGTTATCGTAGCATTGTCTTATACAAGAGAATGACTAGGTGAATTGGATGTTTTGGACTTTTGAAGTTCGTCGAATTAGTTTTGAGGGAATAAATGAGAATGGCAAAAAAAAGAAGTGTAGCCAAAGACTACACTTCAATTATATTCATTCAATACTTCTTTACTTGAAAAGTTGAGGAGCAAAAATCACGAGATAATCTCTCCAATTTGCCCAAGTATGTCCTCCATCACTTTCATGATATTCATGTTCGAAATCTGTTTTATCTAATATAGAAAGTAGTCTTTTGTTTGACTCCATTACAAAATCGTCTTTGCCGCAACCAATCCAATACTTAGTAACACCGCTAGCTTTCAAAGCCGCAAATTTTTTCTCCAGCTCAGCCATGTCTGCGTTTGCATCAAAAATCCCGCTACTAAAAACTCCGATATAACCAAAAGTTCCAGGGTATTCAGTAGATGCTGTAATTGTATGTGCACCGCCCATAGAAAGCCCTGCAAGCGCTCTGTTTTCTTTATTTGCCTTCACTCTGTAGTTCTTTTCAATGTAAGGCATCACATCTTTCACTAGGCTCTTTTCAAATTGACCCTGAAATTTTGCATAGGTCTCTCGGGTAGGAGCTGCAGCTCCTGGGATAGTTCGGAGTGTGCTCGTTTGCCATGCATTTCCATTAGTCATGACGATAATCATTGGCTTAGCTTTTCCCTCAGCGATCAGGTTATCCAAGATATCATTTGCTTTACCTAATGCCGACCATGCATCTTCATCTCCTCCTGCTCCATGTAGGAGATATAGCACAGGATAAGTTTCATTTCCAGAATCATATCCGGGAGGAGTATAGACATACATTCTTCTGTAGCTGTCTAGTGATGGAGATTGGTACCAAACCTTTGAAAGGGAGCCATGCGCAACCTCATTCAATTCAAAAACTTCCGCACTTTCTCCTGGAACTATCAGTAAACTCGCATATCGAGTACCATCCCTCAAAGCTTGGGGATTAGTTGGGTCAATGGCAGAGACTCCATCTATGATAAAATTGTAATGGTACATAGAAGACTTCAAAGGATCGATAGTAGCCGTCCATACTCCATTCTCCTCTTTTTTAAGAGGTAAGGTTTCTCCGAAACCCATCCAGCTTCCATTAATAGCTACAGCATTTGCAGTGGGAGAAAAGATTCGAAAGCTGACTGAGTTATTAGGACTCACTTCAGGCGAAACCACCTTTGGTGCTTGCATCGCACTGATTTCTTGCGCTTGGGCGATTGTCGCTCCGCAAAGTAAAACCAAAGCTAGTATTGCAGATTTTAACTTAATAAGTTTCATGTTTTTTGGTTTTAAGGTTATTTGAAAAGTTGAGGAGCAAACTGAGTCAGATATACTCTCCAGTTTCTCCAGATATGACCACCTTCTGATTCTACATACTTATAAGGCATTCCCATAGCGTCCAGCTTGGCTCTATATTCTTTATTGGCGTCGTATAGAAAGTCAGTTTTACCGATTGCTATCCAATAAAGTTTGTAACCGTTATCCATCTGAGTTTTCAACGTACCGTCAATATCACTGTAAACACTATTAGTAGCATCTTCACGTGGCATAATTGCCGCTGAAAAAAGTCCCATGTAATCAAAGGTGTTTGGATAGAATCTTGATATATGCATGGTATGATACCCGCCCATAGAAAGTCCGGCAATGGCACGATCAGCTTTGTTTGCTTTCACTTGATAGTTATTTTCTACGAATTTGATTATGTCCTTAAAGCTTCCTTCATAAGTTCCGTCCATAGTTTTTGGGATCATAAATGCAGGCTTATACATTCCTTCATTTCCTTCTCCAGGAGCGGCATCCTGGATCACATTTCCATTTGGCATTACTACGATCATCGGCTTTGCTTTGCCCTGCGCGATGAGATTATCCATAATTTGAGCTGTTCTGCCCAAAGCTATCCATGCTTCCTCGTCACCTCCTGCTCCGTGTAATAGATATAAAACTGGAAATTTTTCATTTGATTGCTCGTATCCTGGAGGTGTGTAGATAGTAAGTCTTCGATCCATTTTCAATCCTGGGGAATCATACCAGCGACGCGCCACAGTTCCATGCGGTACATCCTTCACTTTATATAAGGCAGCTTGTCCTTCGCCGACGATAAATATATTAGTTACAGAAGCCACGTCACGGATTAAGAAAGGATTGCTTTGATCAGTAGTTTTTAAACCGTCTACTATAAATGAATAGCTATAAAGCTCCGGAGATAGAGCTGAAGAGGTAAATGACCATACACCTTTATCGTCTTTCGTAAGTTCAGCCATACCTGGGCCATCCATTTCACCTCTCGGCGTTTCCACTTTTACTGTAGGGAGAAAATCTCCTGTTACCTGAACAGACGTTGCTCCAGGAGTGAAGATTCTGAAAGTAACAGAACTGTCATCATGGATTTCCGGCGATGTGATTTGCGCGGCTCCAAATAATGCTTCTTGGGCTTGTGCGTTCATTCCTATCAGGAAAAGCGATAGGAGGGTGAGGAGTAGGTTTCTTTTCATGCGAAAGGTTTCTTTTGGGTTGAAATTGTGGGGTTGTCAGAGAATACTGGTTGCTCTAAAAATTCTATTGTGTCATCATGACAATTAAGTAATTATCTCGATGATTTCCAAAGAGGTGCAGGTCCACTCTCTTGATTATTGAATTATAAAATCAAAACCTGTATCAAATAGCCTTCTCCATTATTCGTCTGAAGCTCAACTAAATCACAGCCTATTTTGATAATTGTATGGAAAGTGCTCGCTAAATGAATTCTATCGGACGAAGTGTGTTCGGAAGTGTACAGCTAATTTATTGGCACCAGCAGGTAAAGCGGCAGTATGAAATTTTTTCAAGATTAAATTTAGTTAACAAGCCAATTCTGATGCAACCCTTCAAATTGCAGATTTGCCATTAAAGTGTCCGCCAGCAATACAAACGATCGGCGATATGACCATTTATTGTACAGGTTTTGTTAAAAAATTGATATTTCTTTCAGAATTTAATTCTGAAAATCTGCTAAAAAATTAATTTTTTGAAAAAATTGAAGTCTGCAAGCGAAGATTGTTTTTGGATTGGTACGCACTTAGCAATAGGGAGAGCACAACACTTCTAAACCAACATAATATGAAAACCTTATTCACAGTAGCATTAGCCAGCGCATTATCTTTTAGCTCATTAGTAGCCAGCGCAAGTGAGGATTTGAGAGCACTTTCTACAGTAAATTCAAATTACAAGAAAATTAACGTCACTCTTACTGAGGGACTTGGTAAAGCCAAAATATCCATTCTGGATGCAGATGGAAAAAGCCTAAATAGCAGAAACGTTCGTGTCAAGGATGAAAACCTGATGGTTCCCTACGACTTGAAAAATTTGCCAGCAGGTGAGTATCAAGTGAAAATCGCTACAGATAAAGAAGAAGTAATTTATACCGTAGAAACAAGTGAAAAACCAGCGCCAGCATCAGCATTGCCTTTGATGGCTTCTGGCAAAGTAGTAGACAATAACACTGTAAACTTGACAGTTATTGGCCTAGACAAGCCAGGGGTAGATGTAGAGGTTTACTCTACAGAAACTGGAGAGGTAATTTACAAAGATCACATAGCTCAAGCTGAAGGCTTCAAAAAGGATTATTCATTCAGCAAAATGACTACGAAAGACATCTACATGAAAGTGATTGATGCTCAAGGAAGAAGCAAAACACTACACTTTGACCCGTCCTGAAATAGATTGACAGATTTAAGTTAGTAAAATTAGCCGAGGGAGATTTTCTTCCTCGGTTTTTTGATGGATTTCATTTGGGGTTTTCATATTGAGACTTAGGTGAGGTCTTTCCTGGTTGAAAATGTTTATGGATTCTTTAATTAAGCATTCTAATTCCTTGCCTGTGTTGCAGGTTTCTAGTAAGAATTCTTGTTTTAATATACCATTGATTCGTTCGGCTAATGCATTTTGATAACAATCATAGCCATCTGTCATAGATGGTTTTATTTGGCTGGAGGTTAATTTTTCTTGATAAAGTGCAGAACAATACTGTAGTCCCCGGTCAGAGTGATGGATAAGTGGCCAAGTTGTTTTTCTGTTTTTTATAGCCATCTGAAGTGCTTTAACCACATTTCCTGCGCTCATGTCATCACTAAGGCGATACCCATTATTTTTCTGCTAAATGCATCAGTGACTAAGCTCAGATAGTGCGTACGTTCCCTGCTTCTAACATAGGTGATGTCACTGACGAAGACTTCCTCCATTCTTGAAGGTACCAGATCCCTGAGTAAATTAGGATGCTTTTTTAACCAATGCTTGGAATGGGTTGTCTTGGTATAGCTTTTTAATG
>NZ_VORW01000001.1 GCF_007997215.1 Algoriphagus aquimarinus
TCGATAGGAAACAATACCGTCGTATTAAAACCATAATGTGTGGCAAGGATCTTCGCCATCATCGGCATAGATTCCTCAGACCTATACTCATCGTCACCTGAGATCAACACGATATTTTTGCCTTTTCTAGGCCCATCTTTCCCTTCAAAATGTAAGAAAGTAGTGCCATTTTGGGCTGAAACACAGGAAATTGAAATAACTGCCAGCAAAATCACTAAATACGCAGGCTTGTTGAGAGATTTATTATTCATGGTTTTTTAAAGAATGAATTCGGAAAATAGTAAATCTTTCAAGGGTTTTCGTCCTGAAAGCAAATTTCTATTTCGGTATCGATTCCGTTAATTCTTTCTCCTTTCAACAAAAAAATGAAAAGAGTAGCGGCAAAAAATCCCTACTTTCTCATCCGCAATACAATTCGAACTCCCAAAATACCTTCATAATATGCAAAAGGACAGAAGAAACTTTCTCAAAACTGGTTCACTAGCCGCTTTCGGACTCAGTGGAATTTCAATCATCCCATCCTCAGTGCTAGGCAAATCCATGGGTCATATAGCTCCAAGCGATAAAGTAAATCTTGCCTGTTGTGGTATCGGAAATAGAGGAGCTCAGATAATGGAAGCTCTCTACGCCACCGGCCTATGTAATATCGTAGCACTTTGTGATGTAGATATGGGAGCTCCGCATACCACCGCGATGATGAACAAGTTTCCGAATGCCAAGCGTTTCCAGGACTTCAGAACGATGTTTGATGAGTTTGGAAATGGATTTGAAGCTATTACGGTAGGAACCCCTGATTTTTCCCATTTCCCTATTACCATGCTAGCGATGTCAGAAGGCAAGCATGTCTATACAGAAAAGCCAATGGCTCGTACATTCAATGAGGTTTCGCTCATGATGGATAGTGCCAAAAGACATAATGTGGTCACTCAAATGGGTAACCAAGGACACTCAGAAGCCAACTACTTCCAGTTCAAAGCTTGGAAAGAAGCTGGAATCATCAAGGATGTGACCGCAGTGACAGCTCATATGAACAGCCCAAGAAGATGGCATGGATGGGATGTGAATATGCAAAGTTTCCCAAAAGCTGAGGCTATTCCTTCCACAATGGATTGGGATACCTGGATGATGGCAAGAAGTGAGCATGACTATAACAAAGATTTCATCAACGGCCAATGGAGATGCTGGTATGACTTCGGAATGGGTGCTTTGGGAGACTGGGGAGCACATACCATGGACACGGTACACGAGTTTTTAGATTTAGGCCTTCCCTACGAGGTGGATCCAGTGATGCTCAGAGGTCACAATCCTTTCTTCTTCCCAATGTCATCCACTCTTGCGTTCAAATTCCCGGAGCGCGGAGATATGCCTGCATTGACGATGACTTGGTATGATGGTGTAGACAATGTTCCTCCGGTACCTGCTGACTATGGAACATCAGAATTGAATGCTGATATTCCAGCTGCGAGCAACGGTCAAATCCAGCCTGCTAAACTGAACCCAGGTAAAATCATCTATGGTAAAGACCTTACGTTCAAAGGTGGATCTCATGGCAGCACGCTTTCCATTATTGGAGAGGAAAAAGCTAAAGACATGGCTAGTAAACTTCCTGAAGTACCAGAAAGTCCTTCAAATCACTTTGCAAACTTCTTGAAAGCATGTAAAGGAGAAGAGCAAACACGTTCCCGATTCGAAATTGCGGGACCACTAAGTCAGGTATTCTGCTTAGGTGTATTAGCCCAACAGTTAAATACAACGTTGAAATTTGACAGAGAAACACAACGTGTTACGAATAACCCTTTGGCAAATCAACTGCTGGGCGGTGAAGTACCTAGAAAAGGCTGGGAAGAGTATTATACTCTTTAAGAAAAAAGATATTTAAAGTCAAAAGCTGAAACGAGAAATCGCTTCAGCTTTTTTATTTTCAAACCACGAAGCTCACAAAGGTTTCGCAAAGACCACAGTCTACTTTCCATAAGATAGACCTCAATTCTTTCCTTGATATTTAATCAAAAGGATTGAATATCAAGGAGACTTTGTCAATTCGGGAGCCTCGTCAATCGTAATTCTAAAATCGTAGATTAAAATTTAGGGCAAGGAAGCAGAGTATCTCTTCGCTGTGGTTTTCCTTGGTTGCTATTTGGCAAAGTCCAAGACAAGCTCAACTCATGCGCTCCACCTGACTGAATACCTAATTGTGAAACTGTGTAATCAAAGCTGTAGCCGACATTTAACCCAGAAAGTAGGTTCAAGCCAACCATCATAACAATTGCATCACGATTACTTTGTTGTTCCACCTTTTTGTATGGAAGTCCTCTGTACCAAACACCGAAAACAATTGGCTCAACATAAAAATAAGCTCCTACATCCAGTTGCTCAAAAGGCCCCTGCTTTTTATAATTAATAGTGGGAGTTAAATAACGCTGCTTTCTTATGTGAGTAAAATCGCTTCTCATGGAACCTTCACCCAAAGAAATTCTGTAGCCCGCATGTGCAGAAAACTTTACAGGCAGTGGACTATCGCCATTTATAAACGATTGATTAGGCTGATTTACATGATGGGCTGATCCACCTATCCAAAAATCTTCCGTAAAAAACAGTCCTCCGAAGGAAAGTGAAAGCATATTGACAGGATCACCTAAACCAGCGATATCACTTCCAGGGAATATAGGACCAAATGGATCGTTTGGATTGATTTGATTGGCGAAAATCAGATTTTCATAAAAGCCAATCTCTCTACGAATATAGCTTGCCTGAAATCCAGGGCGAAAATAAGTCTTTTCTCCTAACTTCAACTCGTAAGAATACAGCGCTGAAATGGTGGTAGAGCGTAGCTTGGAAGCTCCCTCGGTATCCTGCATAACCATTACGCCTATCCCAGAGTTATAATCATTCAGGTAAGTATCGTAATACGCCGAAAAAGTAGTGAATTGTGCATCGATACTAGGCCATTGATTCCTATAGTTGAACCCCACACGGCCAGTCAACTCAGATCCTGCAAAAGCTGGATTTAAGTAAAGAGGTGCCGCATAATATTGGCTATATTGCGGGTCCTGTGCATAAGCATTGGTCCCAATAAATAGTCCAACCACACAAAGAAAAACAACGTAAACCAGAGACCGTAACAAGTATTTGTTCGTTAATTTGAATATTCAGTAGGCTTCTTCAACGTTACAGAACGTATGTTGTTTTAGAAGCATTTCGAAAATTATGAAAAGCAGCCCTAATTCCATAAGGTTACCCTACATTTTTACTATTGCCCTCCTATTTACAACTTTTGTAATTAATACTGTTGTCTATTCGCAGGGATTTAACAGCAATGAGTGGATTTTTGGATATTGTGGTGGCGCTACAGAAAACAATTACTTATCCTTCGGAAAAGGCAATTCGCCTACTGTTCAGTCAATTCCAGGATCAATTGTCTTCACGAAAAACAATTCTGCCTTAGCAATTGATCCGATTTCCGGGCAACCCTTTTTTCTTACAAATGGCGAGTTGGTTTATGATTTCAGTGAGAATCCAATCCAAGGTGTGGGTTCAGGCCTAAATGGAAATATCGATGGTGTCCAACAAGTCGCCACTGGGTTTTTAGAATATGACCCAGCTGGCAACAAACTCTTCTATATTTTCTATTTATCTCTCAGTGGAGATTTACAATATGCTGTGGTAGACATGAATGCCCCTGGCCAAGCGACAGGAAATGAAAGGCCATTGGGAGAAATCACATCCAAAGACAATTCAATTGGTAATGGCTCTGGCGCACTGTTAGTTGTGAAAAGTCCTTCATCTCCTTCCTATTTGATCAGTTTCGATAATGGAAATCTAATCTCACGGAGTATAGGTGCGAGCGAGGGGAGTTTTTCAACTACAGACAGCCAAGCGATTTCGTCTACCCCAAAGCAAATTGTCTTCAATGAAGAAACCAGTCAATTAATCATCATACCTGAGTCTGACTCGGATCCTATTTTAGTACTGAATTTTAACACAAGCGGAGGATCATTTGGATCTCCAACTCCTATCTCCCAATCTTCAGGAATCGGAAGTTATGGCGGAGCAGAGTTTTCTCCTGACGGAAATTACATTTATTATTCAGCTGGAGATTCCTTACTCAGAGTGCCTACAGCTGATTTATCGGCAACTCCGGAAGTAATGCCAATCGCTGGTCCCGGCACTCCACCTGCAGGCATTTTCGCAGTCTATGACATCAAAGCTGGCCCTGATGGAAGTCTTTATTACTTGTATGAAGAAGTGGATGGCGGTCCGCAAATGATGGGAAAAGTGACCAATCCGAACGAAGCGGATTTGACCTTGATAGAAGTGGAGGAAGACCCGTTTTCCGGGACAGATTTTTGTGGTACAGTTTTCCCATCTTTTGCTCCAAACGCAGATATAGAACCCACAGTCGATTTCACTTGGGCTCCAGACATGCCATGTGCCAATAACCCAGTCCAACTTACTTCTGTTTTAACCCCTGAGAACTACAGACCTGTAAGTTTCCATTGGGCATTTGATCCTCCACTCCGTGATTCGACAGGGAATGAGTTACCTGCTGATTACACTCAGGAGCATTTTCTTATCCCAGCTGACGCAGCACAGGAAACAAGTTTAAATGTCATCCTCACAGTTACTTTTGCAGATGGAGAGACTAAGGAAGTCAATCATACGATCTCGCTGACCAAAAATGACTTAAAAGCTAATTTCTCTCCTCAAGATACTACACTCTGTGAATCTTGCATAGATATTGGCCCATTGCTATCAGCTCAAAAAGGTGAAGAAGATGGAGGCGGTGTAGGTAGTGGACAGGGCGGAGAAGACAATTATGAATATTTCTGGTCTAATTATCGAAACGAAGGCTGGACCGATAGAAAAGATAATCTGGTATGTAAACCAGGATTGTATTGGGCTTTAGTTCGTGAGCCTGGTTCCTCTTGCTATGCATATGCTGAGATTCGAGTTAAAATGTGGGACGTGCAAGACCAAACCAACAATATTTGGTACTTCGGAGATGGCGCTGGTTTGGATTTCAACCCAGATCCTGACGACCCTGACGCACCTACTCCACGACCAATAGCATCCCGACATCCACAAAATATCCCTGCTGGAACTACTACTATTTCTAGTCAAGACGGTCAAGTGCTTTTCTATACGGACGGGCAATCTGTATGGGACCTTAATGGAGACTTGATGCAAAACGGCAATGATATAGGCGGTGAAAACTCTAGTAGCCAAGGGGTGATCGCTGTTCCAGTTCCAGGAGAAGAAACACTCTTTTACCTCTTCACCACACAAGTAGCCGCAAATGGAGAAAATGTAGCTAAATACTCACTGGTCGATATCAAATCTGAAAACCCAACCGGAGTAGGAAATGTAGTCACTAAAGACAATTTCCTCTTTAGTCCTTCCACTGAGCATTCCGCAGCTTTGGATGCAGGAGACACCACCTGGGTAATGTATCATGAGCTAGGCAATAATACCTTCCGAGCATATCCTATTTCAGCTAGTGGCATCGGTCAGCCAATCCTCAGTTCTGTAGGAAGCAATCATGGTTTTAATTCGGGAGTAGGAGCTATGAAATTCAACTCTGATGGTGACCAAGTAGCAGTCACGATTACCGAAGGAGGCTGTAACAAAGTCGAAATTTTTGATTTTGACAGTGAAACAGGAGAAATGAGTGAATATGCCCGAATTGACTTAGGCTGTAATGGTGAAGTATACGGATTAGAGTTTTCTGAAGATGGGGAACGAGTTCTAGTCTCCTATTTAAATGGCGGACCGGGAATAGAAGAGTTCATCATCAAAGCCAATGATAACGATGATCCTGATGCGGCTATTTGTCCTTCTTGCTTTAATGGAGCCAAGACTAGAGCACAAATAGAAGCCTGTATCATCAGTACCAAAAAGCAAATCAGTCAAACAGCTGGACTTAATCTTGGTGCATTACAAATCGGGCCCAATGGTCAAATCTATGCAGCAGTAGTCGGTGACAATAGGATAGGACAAATCAACGTAGGTTCTGGCTGTAATTCTCAAAGTACCTTCACTCAAGATGGCGTAGAAGCCATGCCTGGCACATCCAATTTGGGGTTACCTTCTTTTGTACAAAACTCAGGGAGTTCAATACCGGAACCTAGCCTCGCTGCTCCATTAAGACTTTGTTTGGATCCTGAGCTTGGCGCTGGAGCGCTTCTCGAAGGCGGTGGAGAACCTGATATTGACAGCTATTTCTGGACCATCACCAACAATGACGATGGTACCATTATCCGAAATGACTATGGTGGACCTGGAGATGAATTCCAAAACTTGGATCAGATTTTCAATGCCCCTGGTACGTACACGATAGATCTTAGAGTGGACAGGTGTGGTGATCCAGAGTATTTCCGCGCGAGTACTGAGATCTTGGTAGAAGCGCCACCAGAATTGACTTTGGCAGATGATGCTACTCTGTGTGCTGGCAATCCTGTTACCTTGACAGCAATAGAAGGATATGACCCTGCTGAGGGTTTATATGATTTCCAATGGACAAATGCTGCTGGGCAAGTTTTCGGTGATGAAAATTCTAATGAAATCATCGTCGATGAGGAAAGTATTTATACCGTCAACGTGAGCTACAGATTGCCAGAGGGACTTTCGGATGACGAAGCATTACTTTATGAAACATGTCCTTCGACTGCAGAGATTTTCGTAGGGCCTGCTTTCGAATTTGATCTTACTCAGACTGCAACGGAAGTTTGCTATGAAGAAACTACGGTGACTTTTGCACCGAATACCCCAATCACCGGCGAATGGTTTTACGAACTAAATGGTGATCCAAACCGAGTAGCTTTAGGTGAGTTCTTTGAGCTTGAGCTTTATATCAATTCTCTTCCTGGACCTGGAGATTACGTAATTATTTTTGTTACTCTGGATCCTATTCTGGCTGAATGTACTATTGAGAAGAAGTTAGATTTACGTGTGAATGAACTACCTCTCTTCACTGCTGTGCAAACGACTCCAGCTACGGATTGTAACACACCGGATGGATCATTTGAGATCACCATGCAGGCAGATGCGGAAACATTAACTGTTTTAGAAACAGGAGATACTTTCTCAACTGTACTCTCAGGGAATTCTATTCAAGTAACTGGATTACTTCCTGGAATTTATACCGTTGAAGCAGAAAATAGTGCTGGCTGTACATACACTGCGTCTGTCACTGTAGAGAATAGCAATCCTCCTGCTGGCTTTGAATACACCATTACTCCAACCGATGAAATATGTGGCCCTTCTGGAGTTCAAAATGGCTTGCTTACTGTAGATTTCACTAATTCTCCTCAGTCTGGCACTTACACAGTAACTAGACAGGGTGATGGTCAAGTTTTCCAAGGCACATTCTCTACTACTAGTCAGTTTGATATTATTGTTCCTTATGGAGATTATGCGGTTGAGATTCAAGACCCCACTGGCTGCGCCATTCCAGATCCGACTATTTATAATATAGCTCAGAAATTCGAAGTAGTGTTTTCGGTTCCTTCAGACTTAACTGCCTGTGAAAGTTTCACTTTCACCCCTACTTCTCCTGATGGATTAACTTACACAGTAACCAATTCCACAGGAACTATCATTTCTCCAGATGCAAATGGAGAGTTTAAACTCACGCTATCTGATACCTATACGGTCAGAGGTGAAGATCCTAATGGTGTAAATTGTCCAAGAGAAGAAACGATTGTGGCAAACATCACACAACCAATTGATTTCGAAATTTCACCACCAATTGTCGATTGCCAAGTAGGCGTTCAATACGAAGCAATTTTGAATAATGTAGCTCCTGCAGACGTAATTTTCCTTTGGAAAGACAATTCTGGTGTGATCGTGGGAAGAAGACAAACATTTGTTCCTAGCAGATCAGGAGATTATACCTTGGAAGTACAACCTGTATCTGGAGGGCTATGTCCGCTTGACAAGAAGTCATTTACAGCAGAAGTTATTTCCCAAAGAGTAGATGTTAGCTTGGACATTGTACCGTTCTGCATAGAGCAAACGAGTACTACCATTACGATAGTAGCAGATATGACCAATGTGGCAGATATAGAGTGGTATTCTGTGGTCAACGGTACAAGGACTAGAATACCTGCATTTGATGGATTACCAATCATTGAGGTGTCGCAGGAAGGAACTTATGAAGTTTTATTGAGAAGCAGTATAGGGTGCGATTTAGGTCGTGCCAACGGGGTGGTAGCGAAGTCTACTATCATTCCACCAGTAGTTCCGGTAGGATTTACGATTTGTGCTATTGAAGGCGTCACTCAGTCCATTGACCCGGGTGTATACGATAATTACTCTTGGAAGCTAAATGGCGTGGAAGTTTCGCAAGACCCGATATTCACTCCGACCGAAGGTGGTATTTATGAACTTACGGTTTCCGATAATTTGGGCTGTGAATACATTGCAACCTTCGACGTATTGGAAGATTGTTCCTTGAAAATAGTCTTTCCTAATGGAGTGGTTCTGAATGATCCGAATAGAAATTTTATCCTTTATGCAAATGAATATATCGATGATATAGAAGTCTATATTTATAATCGTTGGGGGGAATTAATTTTCTATTGTGAGCACGAAAATGTAGAACCTAGACAACCTTTCTGCCCTTGGGACGGACAAGTACGAGGAGAATATGTTCCAAACGGAACATATGCGGTGGTTGTCAAGTTTACTAGCAAAGACCAGAACAAAACCGAAAAATTAACCAAAGCGATTACAGTAATTCAATAGTATGCTTATCCTGATTTCACCAGCGAAAACGCTGGACTATAGTAGTCCAAATTTCACCGAGTCAACACAACCTGATTTTCAAACTGATACTCGCTCATTAGTGAGAATCATGAAAAAGAAATCAGCCAAGGAAATAGGCGAGCTAATGCATATCTCTGAAAACCTGGCGGAGTTGAATGAGGAGCGTTTTAAGACTTTTCAGAAGGATTTCACTTTTGAAAATTCGAAACAAGCGTTATTGGCTTTCAAAGGAGACGTCTATACCAAAATTGATGTGGAGGAGTTTTCTAAGGAGGAGTTTGACTTTGCGCAAGAGCATCTACGAATACTTTCAGGATTATATGGCTTGCTGAAACCTCTTGATTTAATACAGCCTTATCGATTGGAGATGGGGATTAGACTGGAGAATAAAAAAGGAAAAAATCTCTATGAATTTTGGGACAATAAAATCGCTAAAGCAATCAACGAAGCTGCAAATGGTCAAACTATTATAAATCTTGCTTCCCAGGAATACTTCAAAGCCGTACATCAGAAATCTTTAAAAAGTCCTTTGATCAATATTGAATTCAAAGAATTTAAAGACGACAGCTACAAAATCATCGGCTTTTTTGCCAAGCAGGCAAGAGGAATGATGAGTAATTTCGCTATTAAACACAGAATTACTAATCCTGAAGAATTGAAGACTTTCAATGAAGGTGGATATGAGTATTCTGATAAGTTGAGTGATCAAAATAACTGGGTTTTTGTAAGATAATTACTCAAATCGCTTGATCCCTTATACGAGGACACCTCAAATATTTTTTCGACTGTATAAAACTGTAACTTAGAGGCAGTAAATAAAACTTCATAGCCCATATTTTGACCCGAGCATCCTTTAAAATACTGTCAGTTGCCTTATTCACCCTTTTGGTGAGTTTCGTTGCCGATGCGTCATTGGATAAAATGTACAAGGATGGCAATGATGCACTGAGAACACAACTAAATCTTGGTGATCCTGAGCTGATCGGCCCTGGTATGCTTTGTAATATTTCAGGTACGGTGGTCGGGAGTTTTAGCGGTGCTGGAGATCCAGTTACCGACCTCTATGAATGGAAAATATATGGACCTTCCGGTGATCTCTTATTTTCTAAGACTCCCGGGGAATTTCAAAAAATCGATTACACATTTATTACTAATGGTTCCCACAGAATAGAGCTAGGAGTGAGTCGTGGGGGGATTCCAATAGCCAAACTTAGCAAAGTTGTAGAGGTCATTCAAAAACCTGTAAAGCTACTCTCTAATGAGTACATCTCCTGCTCATCAAGCCCTCTAGAAATTCAAGCAATAGACCCTTCAAGCAGTAACTTTTCATCTTATAAATTTGAATGGAAAAATGGGGCGGGCACCGTTGTTTCTACTTCGAATACCTTGATTACAACGGATGAGGGAGATTTTACTGTGAAGTATTTTATTGAAAGCCCGTCAGGAGAAAAAACATGTGAGGCTTTATTGACCACCAAGGTTTCAAATATTTCCACCATAGTGATTGAAAGTTCGGATACAGGAGTTTGTATAGACAGCGAAATTTCTTTTGTAACTAATCCCCAACTGACGGGAGAATGGTTTGTCCAAAAAACTGGGGATCCTTCAAAAAAATCTTTTGGAATTAGAAACTCCTTAACTATTCGACCAGGGTCAGATTTAATTGGTTTTGGCGATTATGAAGTTTCGTTTTTATTATCCAATACCTTAAACCCAGCCTGCGCACCAGAGGGAAAAATAAATTTCCGCTTTAATCCTGAGCCTATTTTTGTCTTTGAATCCGCAGATACCTCAAGCGGATGTCTTCAAGCAGATGGTAAGCTGGTGATGAGAGCCGTGACGGATTTAGATTTTATTAATATTGAAGGTACTGGACTTTCTTACGGTCCCTACGCAGCTGGAGATCTGATAGAAATCCCAGGTCTAAAATCCGGCACTTATAATTTAATTGGAGGCTTAGGTCCATGTATTAATTCATTAGGCTCAGTAGTACCCTTGAACAATCCACCACCAGCCTTGGAGTTTACGGTTGATGATATAATCGGAGAGTCTTGCACGGTAAATGGAAAAATTCCGGGGTCCTTTCAAGTGACTATGCTAAACGGAGCCAATCCCACTGCTTTTTACCGAGTGGTGAATGAAAAAGGGGGAGTAGCTATGAATCAAGTATTACCAAATTCTTCCGTATTTCGTGTGGATATTCCTGGAGGGATATACTTTTTTGAAATTTATGATGATAATGATAAGTGTATTTTGCCCAGTAGAACTGAGCTAATCATTCCTGGAAAAGATCAAACTACCTTTCAAGTCCCAAATACCATAAATATTTGTCAATCATTCAACTTGATACCTGAAACTTCTCAAGCTCTGATTTTCACCATCACACGCCCCGACTTAAGTATTGAAGTGAAAAATGCGGGGGAGGAAATTCTTTTGGATCAAAAAGGGGAATATAAAATTATTGGAACCTTGCCAAATCAGAGTGATGTATGTCCAACTGAAAAAATAATTGAAGTAGATTTAATAGATCCAGTAGATTTCGAAATCACTCTTGTCAGTGAAGATTGCACGGTGGGAAATAGAAGCTATGAAGCTAATATTTACTCTAGAGATCCTGCCACCGTATTATTTTTCTGGAGAAATGAGAAAGATGAAATTATCGGTACTAGCCAAAGGCTTGATCTCCCTCCTACTTCTTTTGGAAATTATTCGCTAGAGGTTCAGCCTGCCAATAGTAAAGCATGTCCTATTGCACCTAAAGCATTTCTTGCAAAAGAACCCGTTCTATCTGTGGATGTATCTTTGACAGCTACCAAACTTTGCGAATTTGGTCCAAAGGCGATTCTTAACATGAGCACCACTTTTCCAGAAGAAGTCACAGATGTAGAGTGGAGAAGATATGACAAGGATGGAAACATTGAGTTTCTCAATCAATATGACGACAAATACCAAATCGAAGTAGACACAGAAGGCACCTATGAGGCAGCCGTTTTCGCACGTGTGCCATCTCTGAATAAAAATTGCGAATTGGGTAGAACTACAATTCAACTAGATTTGACTCCCGACAAAGTCCTCTTTGATATTCCTACTGAGCTGACTGTATGTGACTTTTATGAACTTATCCCAAGCACCACGCAAGATTTAATTTTTTTCGTTACAACTCCATCTGGAGAAATCATCGAAAAAGCTGCTGGAGAAAGTTTTTCGATTGAAGAAGCCGGCGTATACACATTCTTGGCATATGATAGTAATAGCCCATCTGCTTTCTGTCCAGAACAGAAAGAGCTTATAGCTACAGTAGTAGATGCCGTAGATTTCAAACCCGTTCTTTTCGAAGAATCTTGTGATGGAAGTTCTACCTATCAGGCGTCAATCAGTAATTACGCAATTAGTGATGTTGATATACTTTGGAAGGATAAAGGCAATAATGAAGTGGGGACTGGCGAGTTCTTGACTATAATTATTCCGGGGGTTTATAGTTTGGAAGTACAGCCTTCAGGTGCGATCCCTTGCCACATAACCTCAATAACTTTTGAAGTTTTACCACCAGTGTTGTCTATAGATGTGCTACTCGTAGCAGAACCGCTTTGCCCTGATGCCACTTCCGCTGCATTGCGAGTTGAGACTGACTTTGAACAGGTAAGCAAAATAGAATGGTGGTTCACTGATGCAGAAGGAAATGCAATACTCCTTGCCAGTGAAACAAACAAAAGAGAAATTTTAGCTATCAAAGAAGGCACCTATGAAGTAAGGGTTTTCAATCAAGTGCCCTGTTTGTTAGGCTACGATAAAGCTTTAATAATGAGAAGTTCTGATACGAACAGACCTGTTGTTGAGGAAAATTTTCTGATATGCCCAAAATACGAAATTGCTCCAACGATTAATCCAGGCCAATTCGCAAGCTATGAATGGTTTTTTGAGGATCAACTAGTATCTACTAACTCAACATACAAACCACTTCTGATTGGGAATTTTCGTCTGATTGTCTACAGTGCAGAAGGTTGCGCTTATCAGACTGATTTTACTACTGAAGAGGAATGTGAACTGAGGGCAATCTACCCAAATGCTGTGCAGCCTGGCAATCCTGAGAAGGAGTTTTTGCTATATACTAACTATCTAATTGATGAATTAGATTTAGTAATAATGAATAAATGGGGGCAAGTGGTTTTCCAATGCACGCAAACAAACCTGATTTCTGAGGAATCTACCTGTTCTTGGGATGGTACTTACGGTGGAAAAGCCATTCCAAACGGAACATATGCAGTTCGGATCAATTTTAAGAATTACGAAAAAAACATCACAAAAACAGAGTTTGGCTCTGTCCTCATTATAGAATAGTAAATGAAACGGTTGATTAGGAAGGATTGAAATGTTTTTTTAAGTGCCATTGGTACCTACACAGACATTATAAAAACCTAATCAGGTTGGCGATTTCAGGTTATTAGTTACCGCAGAAGATAATCTATCCCAATGCAATGGTTTTGAGTGATCCTGAACGGAACTTTAGAGTGCTTCTGAGCGAAGGAGTGACCAATGCAGAACTATTTATTCTCAATCGTCAAGGAGAGCTTATTTTTCATGCCGCCTCAAGTGAGATACCAATCGCTATACCTGTACTAACATGGGATGGTAAATCCAATGGTAAGTGGGTTCCAACAGGTATTTACGTGGTGGATATTATGCTACGCAATTCAGTTTATGGGTTTGAAGAAAAAGAGGTAGGCTCATTGACTGTACTGGATTAAAGACAGAATTCAGAAGAATATTTTTTATTAGCGGGAAAGCTGAATGCAATATTTTTCCTATTTTTCCATCTTTACAATCGATTGTTCACAACCCAAAATTCTAAAACCTATCATATGACACAAACCATCAACAAAAGTGCGCTGTTCAATGCAAGCTGCTTTGCACTGATTACCACGGCTTTCACCTTCTCCATTCGAGCAGGAATACTACCTCAATTAGGGGCTGAGTTTAATCTATCCAATGAGCAACTTGGGTTTATCAACTCCATGTGGTTCTTAGGATTCCCAATTTCTATGATCTTAGGCGGTCTTCTTTACCATAAGGTTGGCCCAGCTAATATTATGAGAATTGCATTTGTGATGCACACGCTAGGTATCCTTCTTACAATCTTTGCAGGCGGCTATACTACCTTATTACTCTCTACACTATTTATTGGATTTGGAAATGGTTGTACTGAAGCTGCTTGTAATCCATTGATTGCAGATATGTACACTGGGGTAAAAATGAATAAAATGTTGAATCGATTCCACATGTGGTTCCCCGGCGGGATCGTAGTTGGAAGTTTGATTTCAAAGTTTATGACTGATTTTGGAGCTAGCTGGCAAATACAAATGTGGATATTAATGATCCCTACAGTGATTTATGCCGTATTATTCTTTGGCAAAGCATTCCCAAAACCACAAGTATCAGAAGCTACATCAATCCCTATGAACTTGAAGGCCATGATCTCTCCTTTGTTCATCTTCCTATTTGTAGCAATGGCATTTACTGCAATTACAGAGTTCGGCACAACACAATGGGCTAACGTAGTACTGAATAGCTCAGGAGCGAGCGGAATGCTTCTTCTTGCACTTACGACTGGCGTAATGGCTGTAGGCCGATACTTTGGGGGACCTTTGGTGGCAAAACTTGGACAGACAGGCGTACTTCTAGCAGGCGCAATAGTTGCGACCATAGGCATCTATATGTTCAGCACTGTGACAGGCCCTATGGCCTACGTAGCCGCAATTATTTTTGGCTTAGGCGTGTGTTATTTCTGGCCAGTAATGATCGGAGCTACTGCTCAAAGAGCTCCACTTACCGGAGCACTAGGTATGTCCATAATTGGTGGTGTAGGTATGTTCTCAAATTTCATTTTCAACCCAATTACTGGTAGATGGATTGATTCTGCACGAATTGCAAATGAAAAACTTGGTCTTACCGGAGATGCATTGGAATTAGCTACAGGTCAAGAAACCTTGCAGAAAATGATGATGTTCCCAGCGATATTAATTGTCTTATTTACTGTATTCTATTTCTGGCAAAGAGGAAAAAATCCTGATATTGCAGGTGCAGCACATTAAAAAAAGCAGCCTTCGGGCTGCTTTTTTTTTGCTCTTTTGAATTCAAGAAAGATCTAATCAAGAAGGGGATATACTATTCACAAGTATAGCTGGTGTACTCGTCCTTAAACAGTGACCAGATCTTGCCTGCGTCATCCCGATAAGTAATAGTCTGCGTTTTCTCTAAGATCTCAATATTGCCATTAGAAACGACTGTACTCCCATCTACCAGCACAATAGTACATGAGCCATTAATCTCCTTTACATCCTGCAGCAAATCACAGCCTGAAAGGGAGACACCAAAGAGTGACACAAGGAGGAGTTTTAAGAAAATAGTGTTGATCTGGCTTTTCATAGTAGAAGATCCGAAGTTGAGTAAAAATAACAATTGAATCAACTTATAGGACAACTAGTGCATAAAAAAGAAAAAGGTCTGATAATAATATCAGACCTTGTGACCTCGTCAAGATTCAAACTTGAAACCTCCTGAGCCGTAATCAGGTGCTCTATTCAGTTGAGCTACGAAGCCGAATTGGAATGCAAAGGTATTTAAAATTAGATTTTATGCAAGTACACCCACATAAGAAATTTATATTTTTTTGTAATGCCACTAGTTTCCACTTAAGAATAATTAAGATCAAAAAAGGGGTAAATCCTTTGGGATTTCCTATTTTTGCCCGCATTGAGTGCATTTTAAGTAAACCAATTTGATGAAAAAAATATACACCTTCCTGCTCGCTTTTCTTTTGATTCAAGGAGCCTTCGCTCAGGACAGTTTGCAAATCGCTAAAAAGCCAAAGACTCCTATCGGAGGCAGACCAAATATTCCAAGTGACCTGAAGTTCGAATTTGGCTTTAATCAACTCAACAACAGATCAGAAGACCTAGGCATCAGTTTCTTTGCCTCTCGTACTTTCAATGTTTACTATCAATATCCAGTCTCCATATTTGGAGATGCCTCTGGATTTACAATGGACATTGGCCTTGGTTTAGGAACTGACAAATACGCCTTCAAGGATGATCAAACCTTGTATAACAATCCTACTGCAGGTCCAGAATCTAGCGTCTTAAAAGACATCAAAGATGTGTTGGGAGATGACATTAACATCAGCAAGAATGTGGTCGCAGCAAATTACTTTGATATCCCGCTTGATTTCACGTACCACTTCAATAAAACCAACTATTCCAAAGGTTTTAAAGTAAGCGTAGGCGGTAAATTTGGTTACTTGTATGAATCACATACTAAAGTGAAATATGAGGACGCTAATAGCCTTAAACGACAAGTTAAAGATTCTCAGAATTATGGTTTTGAAAAATTCAGATACGGATTATCATTTAAGGCTGGTTCTCCAGGATTCTATGTATGGAGCTATTTCGGCTTGAATCAAGTATTTCAAAAAGGTCTGGGTCCAAATGATACCCAAGCTACTCAAGTCAACTTTGGTGTAGCTGTAAACGTTTTCTAAGGCTTTATTCTTTAAAGAAATTTAAACCGGGCAAATGCTCGGTTTTTTTATGCCCAAATCCAGCTAAACCCAATAAAACAAGTTGAAAAACCAAAGATCAATCCCACATAAAGCTCAACGGGTTTATGTGCATTTAGGTACAACCTAACGGTTCCTACCAAACCCGTCAACACCAATGAACCCAATAATGGATAAAGGGGCTGAAAATTGGGAAACTTGAGCCCTAGCACAAGTACAGCTGCAAGTAATCCGCCCATTCCTGTCATATGCGCTGACATTTTCCAGAAAAAAGTAACAATCGTCAGCACAAGTATAGCCAATGTAATGACACCCAGTACCTGCCACAGAATTGGATCAAACTCTTTCTTCTGATATAAAAAATATACGGTGAGTATGTAATAAATGCTAGTAACCGAGAACGGGATAGCTCTATCTTTCAATTCGGCCATGTGAACACTTTTGAGTGTCCCACTTAGCCGCAACCCAAACACAGTAACCATTGGAATAACCAAAGTAGATAAAGCTATTAGGTAAAATAATGAGCCCTTGAATGAGTCTGGAATACTAGTAGCTTCGGGAACAACAAATAGTACCAATCCAAAGACTAAAGTTGGAATGACCAATGGCTGTAAAAGGACTGAAACTATTAACGAAATAATCCTCCGCACTACAATTCCTTTCTTAATCTTGCTACAGGGATTTGCAGTTGCTCTCTGTATTTAGCCACAGTTCTTCGTGCAATGTTATATCCTTTACCGTTAAGCATTTTAACAAGCTTATCGTCTGAAAGTGGCTTCTTTTTATCCTCGGCATCCACCATGCTTTGCAGTACGGATTTAACTTCACGATTACTTACATCTTCTCCACTATCAGTAGCTATACCTTCAGAGAAGAAATATTTAAGCGGATAAACTCCAAACTCAGTCTGAATCGCTTTACTATTTGCAACTCTAGACACGGTAGAAATATCCATATCAATTCGCTCAGCGATGTCTTTCAAAATCATTGGGCGAAGATTAGTCTCATCTCCATCAATGAAAAACTCTTTTTGATACTGAAGAATTGCCTCCATTGTTCTTAAGAGGGTATTTTGCCGCTGTTTAATTGCATCAATAAACCACTTGGCTGCATCCAGCTTTTGCTTCACAAAAGTGACTGTATCCTTTAGCTTCTTATCTTTTTTATCACTCTTATCATACGCATCAAACATCTCAGAATAGGATCTGGAAATCCTCAACTCTGGCGCATTCTTAGAGTTTAAGCTTATCTCAAACTTGCCTGCTGTATTAGTAAGCATGAAATCTGGTATGATGTATTGCGTCCGAACCAAGCCATCAGCAACTCCTCCTGGCTTTGGATTAAGCTTAGTAATCAAATTAACAGCATCCTTGGTCTCTTCATCATTGAGATCACAACGCTTCTGAATCTTAGCATAATGCTTTTTGGTGAATTCATCAAAACAATCCTGCATAATCCTTAGCGCATTCTGCACTATTGGATCATCTGGATGCTCTTTGCGCTCAAGCTGAATAATAAGACACTCCTGAAGATTTCTGGAAGCTATACCCGCTGGATCAAAATTTTGGATTTTTCTCAAAATCTCCTCCAGCTCGTCAATATCGGTTTCAATATTTTGGCTGAAAGCCAAATCATTAATAATAGACTCTAAATCTCTACGGATGTATCCATCATTCTCAATACTTCCTATCAATTGCTCACCGATGATCTTTTTCCTATCGTCAAGTCTAAGGAAACTCAATTGAGAAACTAACTGCTCGTGAAGTGAGGATTGACTGGAAATAGGAATTTCTCGATCTTCCTCATCTGCATTGTAATTTCCATCACCTTGCATTTTATAACCACCATACTCATCGTCTAGATAGTCATCGATATTTACATCACGATCATCTTGCGGAGATTCCTCTTCATAATTATCTTCAAAGTCATCATCGGCACTGTCTTTTTCTTCTGTTTTGCCTTCTTCCAGCGCAGGATTAATCTCGAGTTCCTCTTCAATTCGAGTATCTAATTCGGCTGTCGGTACCTGCAGCAATTTGATAAATTGTATTTGCTGAGGTGAAAGCTTCTGGGAAAGTGATTGGCTAAGATTTAACTTTTGCATTCGGGATTGGGTAAAACCTGCTGTTAGGGTTCAAAAAAGGCCTTTTCCCCTGAAAAAGCCCTTATGCCAAAGTTAGGAAAAACGAGCAATCTTTTGATAAAAAGCTTATTTAATCGTTTTTTTGCATTCCTTTAAATTATTAGCGGGCTTCGTGGCACCGCATTAACATATCACCAAATGGCATTTAACAAACGAGTCAAAATCAAGACCATCCTGGATACTAATCCTATTGGAACAGAAGTGACGCTCATGGGCTGGGTTCGTACAAAGAGAGGAAACAAAAATGTTTCATTCATTGCACTGAATGACGGTTCCATCATTACCAATTACCAAGTGGTGGCAGACCCCAATCTGATTTCGGAAGAAATTCTTAAGAAATGTACAACTGGCGCTTGTCTTAAAATAACAGGACATGTCGTCGAGTCTCAAGGTGCAGGGCAAAGTTCTGAGTTAAATGCTACTACTATAGAAGTATTGGGTGAAGCTGATCCTGAAAAATACCCTTTGCAGCCTAAGAAGCATTCCATGGAGTTCCTTCGTGAAAATGCTCACCTGAGAATGCGTACCAATACTTTCAGCGCAGTATTCAGAGTGAGACATGCCTTAGCTTTTGCTGTTCATAAATACTTTAATGATAAAGGCTTTTTCTACATCCATACGCCTATCATCACTGCTTCAGATGCAGAAGGAGCTGGAGAGACCTTCAAAGTCACTACGCTTGATTTAAAGAACCCTCCAAAGACTCCTGAGGGAGCGATTGATTACAAGCAGGATTTCTTCGAAAGAGAAACAAATCTGACTGTATCTGGCCAATTGGAAGGTGAATTGGCAGCAATGGCACTCGCTGATATCTATACCTTTGGACCAACTTTCCGTGCTGAAAATTCCAATACAACTCGTCACTTGGCTGAGTTCTGGATGATCGAACCGGAAATGGCTTTTTATGACGCGGAAGACAATGCGGATCTAGCTGAAGATTTCTTGAAATATGTGATACAATATGCACTTGACAATTGTGCTGAAGATTTGGCCTTTCTTGATTCAAGACTTCAGGAAGAAGAAAAATCTAAGCCAGCTGACCAACGCAGCGAAATGAGCGTACTAGATAAACTGAAATTTGTAGCCGATAATGACTTCGTAAGAATCACTTATACTGAGGCTATAGAAATATTACGTAACTCTACCCCTAACAAGAAAAAGAAATTCTCTTACCTCATCGACGCTTGGGGAGCTGATTTGCAATCTGAGCACGAGAGATTCTTGGTGGAAAAGCATTTCAAAAAGCCAGTTATCCTGACAGACTATCCTAAAGATATCAAGTCGTTCTACATGCGTCAAAACGACGACGGAAAGACTGTTGCTGCGATGGACATACTTTTCCCTGGGATCGGCGAAATAGTCGGTGGTTCGCAGCGTGAGGAGCGAATGGATGTACTCACAGCGAGAATGGAGGAAATGAATATTCCACAGGACGAAATGTGGTGGTACCTAGACACCAGAAGATTTGGAGCTACACCGCACGCCGGTTTCGGACTTGGCTTTGAGCGAATGGTACTCTTCGTCACTGGAATGGGAAATATCAGGGATGTGATCGCATTCCCACGAACTCCTGGAAATGCAGAGTTCTAAAAATTACAAATCCCCGGCAGAAATGTCGGGGATTATTTTTACGGCCAATTTTGAGGATTTCTCCGTACATCGAAAACCTCTAAAACGATTAAGTTCTTTGCGTCAAACCGGTAAAACAAAATAACCTGTTTTCGTAGTACAAATGAATAAATAGCTCGCTCGTTAGAAAAAACCCTTCCTAATTCAGGACTATCTGACAAAAGCATTAAAAGACCATCAAGCCTGAGAAAAAACTTCTTAGATGTGTTGACCCCAAACTTTGTTATCAAATACTCCTGAATTAAAGACAAACTGCGAGTCGCCTTTTTCATCATTCGTACCTTCCTCCCCACTAAAGAAAACTTTTTTTAAGATCAAACCAATTCTCAAGATTTGATTCATCAAAACTTTCGTCATAAGATTTGAACAATTGTTCTCGCTGCTCTTGTGTAAGCTGAAAAGCAGAAGAATCATCATCCAGGTGACTAACAACATCTATTAATACCTCTAGAACTCCTTCATCAGAAATTGATTCTACTTTTTTCTGCAGTATTTCCTTTAGATCAGTAACAGACATGATTAATAGCGGTTTAAATAAATTTACACTGAATCTACAAAATAAAAAAAATTAACTCACCACCTTAATTCTCAAAGCTAGCGGAATACATAGCAAACTAAATGCAATGGCTATATAGCCAACCACATTGTAATTGGTCAATTCACCTGCAGCATTTTCGCCGATGATAATCCCTGCTAGTAAAGTTGCTACTCCGGTCGCTAATTGCTGCACGGCTGAGTTGAAACTCAGAAAGCTACCTCTGTTTTCTGGCTTGGCAGTTCCCGTCACAATCGCCGCTGCTGGCACATAACGACCATTAGAGGTCACAAAGAACATCGTTGAAATCATTAACACAAATGGAATAGGAGTCACACCCAAGTGAGTAATGATGGCAATAGGAATCAAGTTCAAAAGCATGAAAATGATAAAGATCTTTTGCTTACCGTATTTATCAGAAAGCTTTCCTACCCAAGGCGAAGTGAAAATCGTAAATGCTCCACCCGCCATGTAGATGTAAGTGAGTTGAAGTTCGGTAAAACCAACATTTGCAACCGTATACGGACTCAAAAAGGGGATTATCATGAATTGACCAAACATCATCATGACAGAAAGCGTGATAGCCCGCATCTGGTTGGAATCACTAGTAACTCTACGTATCACCAAAAGTGGATTCGGGCGTACGATTTCATTTTTAAGGTGTTCTGTGATATTTGGAATGTACTTAATGATCATCCCAAGACTTAATACAGATAGTCCTGTAAGTAAGAAAAATGGCGTGTGCCAATCAGATAAACTAGCTAGAAACAACCCAAGAGGCACTCCCAGAACTGAAGCAACTGAGAAAGCTGCCATGACTAATCCCATAGCTCTTCCTCTTCTGGAATCTGGAATCACATCACCTATAATTGCCAAAATCAATGCTGACGTTAATCCACCAAAAATACCAGAGATTACTCGGGCAGCCAAAAGAACAGGATAGCTAGGTGATAATGCACAACCTAAGGTGGAAATCGCAAAACCTATATAAACCCAAACGAGTATTTTCTTACGATCAAATCTATCCAATACAAATGCTCCAAAGAAGCTGGAAATCCCCGCACTGAAGGTATAGCATGAAACCAATAGCCCAAATTCACGAGGCGAAATATCAAAGATCCTCATCAATTGAGGCCCTAATGGCATCAAAATCATGAAATCGACGATATGGATAAAATTAATGGCCGCTAGGGTCCAAAGCAAAAGCTTCTCTTTGTTCATGGTAAAAATAGATATTCGAAGAACTTCATAGAAGCTTATAAAGTTTGCCTAAAAACAACTAATCATGAGATATTTAACTGAATGTATGTTTCTGGTATAGCAGCAATGATGTCACTGGCAATCATAGACCTCCTTTTCGATTTGGAGGCAATTTCTCCTGCCATGCCATGATGAAACACCCCACATAGCGCGGCATTCTCAGCGATATACCCCATCCCTAAATAGGAAGTAATCATACCAGTAAGCACATCTCCAGACCCTCCTGTAGCCATGTATTTGTTTCCAGAGGAATTAACGACTTGTCTTCCATCTGGTAAACTAATGACTGTATTTGCTCCCTTAAGTACCAAGATCAACTCGTTATCCATCGCAAACCTTTTGGCTAGCTCAAGTCTTTCCAAATGATTATTTGCTTTCCCAACTAACCTAGTGAACTCACCTATATGTGGCGTAAGAACTGAATTTTTTGGAATTAAAGGTAATAAGTCAGGGTTTCTAGCAAGCAAATTCAATCCATCAGCATCTATAACAATTGGCTTTTTGAAATCTTGCAAAAACTGCTTAAACAACCTTGATCGATTTTCTGTGCCCCACCCTGGTCCTATACCTACAGCATCATAAAATTCAGGATTTGGAATCAATCCCCATGAAGCCATAGCTTCTGGTACAGAGGTCTGAATAATTAAACGCTCAGAATCTTCCATATGACAGGTAACTAGCCCAGAACCTGTTCGAAGTGCGCTTTTAGCACAAAGAATAAGAGCTCCCATCTTGCCTGGACTTCCCCCCACAAGAAGGATTTTTCCCATGTCACCTTTATAACTGAATCTATTAAAAGTCTTATGTAACACAGGGATGTCTTTAGACTCTAAATAATAAAAAGATGAATGCAAACCTTCATATGCCTCACCCAATATCCCAATCTTGAGTACCACCAACTCTCCTACAAATTCAGCATGCTCCGGGAGAATAAGTGAAAGCTTAGGGAATGCAAAACTGATTGTAAAATCAGCTTTCACAGCCTTTCCTTTTAATATTTCATCTGAAGGCAAACCCGAGGGAACATCTACACTGATCACTATCCCCGCAAATTCATTTAGCTTTTGGATAATCTTAATGCCAGTAGGTCTAAGATCACCTTTTAACCCAACGCCTAAATACGCATCAATTAAAATTCCATTTTCAGGAAACAACCAATCTTCGAACTCTAAGACCGGTATAGAGTTAGGTAGATTCTTAAAGTTAAAAAGGGAATCTGAACTCAATTTATCTACAGAGTCAAAACACTTAAGTATACTAACGGAATAAGATTGCTCTGATAGTAATCTAGCAATCGCTAATCCATCACCCCCATTATTCCCTCCGCCTACTGCGATTTGAATAATACTCTCAGTAGAAAATCCATGTTCTAAGAACCAACTCTCAAAAGCAAGAGAAGCAGATTCCATCAACTCGTGACTACTTTGTCCAGTTAATTTTAAATGTTGCGAATCAAGTTCTTTGACTTGTACTCCTGATAGTATTTTTTGCATGGTTATGCTCTTTCAGTATCCAACCCCTTTTTAGGGATAGATACTAAAAGTAGGAAACCTAGCCCAACAAGAAAAAATATACCTAGCGAAAGAGCGCTATTTCTCATACTTCCTGTGATTTGCTCAATAAACCCATAGGAAAATGTTCCAAGGACAATAGCCAACTTTTCTGTCACATCATAGAAGCTAAAATAAGAAGCATGATCTGTGGTATTTCTAGGAATCAATTTGGAAAAAGTAGATCTAGACAAGGATTGAATCCCCCCCATCACCAATCCAACTACGAATGCCAAAGCAAAAAATTCATATACCGTGTATACATAATAGGCACCAGCACAGATCCCAACCCAAATCAGTACCATGATCACTAAACTTTGCTTATTCCCGTACTTCTTTGAGATAAATGCAAAGAAATAGCTTCCAGCAATCGCTACAATCTGAATAATCAATATGGTCATGATCAATTGATCACCAGGTAATCCTAGTTCCTTGTCTCCGAATGTGGCCGCTAAATACATTACCGTCTGCACTCCCATCGAGTAAAAGAAGAACGACGCCAAGAAGCGATACATAACTTTAATATGCTTAACCTCAATCCACACTTTTTTGATTTCATGATAACCTTTAAGCAAAAACTCCTTCTTAATATCTTTACCAAAAGGATTGTGAGGTAGAACTCTGAAAGGAATCTGGGAAAATCCAGCCCACCATAGTCCAGTAATCAAAAAAGAGAATCGTGCAGCCATTCCATCATCTGATAACATAAACCAAGTTGGAAACTGAATCATCAGCAAGTTAACCACTAGCAGAATTACACTACCGATGTACCCTAGCGCGAAACCCTTAGCGCTTAATATATCATATTTATCAGGAGTCGTGATCTCAGGTAAGTATGCATTATAAAACACAATACTGCCTGCATAGCCTACACTTGCCAGAACACTGAAGCATATACCCCACTCCAAGTTATTCCCATCAAAAAAGAATAAGGCAATACATGATAGGGAGCCTAGGTAAGCAAAGAACTTCATGAATTGAAGTTTCTTTCCACTTGCATCTGCTATACCTGAAAGTATAGGAGAGATCAAAGCTATAATCAAAAATGAAAAAGAGATGGAATAGGAGTACAAAACAGTATTGATGATTTCAAAACCAAAAAAATCAACAGTATCATTAGCATTATGTCCCTTAGTAACACTGGAGAAATAGACAGGGAAAATAGTAGAGGTAATTACAAGACTATAGACTGAATTTGCCCAGTCGTACATCGCCCAAGAATTCTGGACCTTCTTAGTGTTTTTAAGAGTTGCTAGCATAGTACAAAAAAAAGCTATCCCGATTTACAGGATAGCTTTTGTATTAAAATAAAGTATAATTACTTTTTAACTTTACCGATAGATGCATAAAGTATTCTTCTTGCATCGGCTTCTCTAAGTTCGTTCTGAACATCTGAAATAGGTCCCATTTTCACATCTCTATCTACTTTCATAGAAATAGTAATACCGCCTCTATCTGATTCAGGAAGCATATCACGCTCTTGGTTTACCCATTGCACTATCTCAGGAGTATTCAAGAGAACGTCATTTGCCTGTACTCTAGGTTCAATACCATAAAGTGATGTATTCTTAGGCTTTCCAATGAAAATATAAGAAATAAGCGTTTTCTTCTGAAGCTTCTGAAGCTGCGTTGCTGCAGGGATCTTTTGCTCCACTAGAATCTCCTGCTCTCTCAACACAGTACTAACCATGAAGAAAAAGAGCAACATAAAGATAATATCAGGTAACGCAGATGTGTTTATACCTACTTCCGGTTTCTCTTTTTTTCCGAACTTTCCCATATCAATTCCCTCCTATTTTTTCAGGTTCTGCAATGGATATCGCCATCGGTATCCCTTCTTTTCCACGGTCTATTAGGCTTTCTTCCGCATCATTTTTACCTGTCAAAGCCCTGTACTCATCTGTACTGAGATTAACTCTTTCAGCATATATATCAAAATATGCCTTCTTCGCTAAGTCAAATACTTCAAGGTACTTCTCATAGCTCGTACCACGGTCAGTCTTAATTGATATAACCGCTTCCCCTGGATCATCAGATGAGTCTGGGAGCCTAGCCGCTAGCGCTTTCAAAGAAGCTGGTAGCGAGTTATACAAAGCAACTCCTTCTTCATCAGGTGACCCAAAGTTCAAGATGAATGCTTTCAATTCTTCATCAAGTCCTTCTGTGTCATCTCTGTAATCCCCTTCGATCAAATATTGATCATTCGAGTTTATTCGGATAACGAAGATGTTTCTTTCATTCAAATCAATCTTCGGCGGAGGATTGTTTGGGTCTAACTTCGGAGGAAGGACGTTCAAAATACCTTTATCCGATGCGATCGTAGTAGTGACGAGATAGAAGATCAATAGCAGGAAAGCAATATCTGCCATAGAGCCTGCATTTACCTCCGTATTCATTCTTTTTTTCTTTCTAGCCATATTACTTTATCGCTTTAGTCACTTCTGTCAACAAAATGCTACCTAAAGCAAGTATTGAAAGAATGTAAGTGGTGATAAGCATACCGCCAACCAATTGCGACCCACCTGGAGTCAAATTGAAAGGAGATGCTTCAAATTTAGGAAGTACTTCGTTGCTCGAAATAGAGTAGGCAATGAAGAATAATACAACAATACCGACAATCCCTGCAGCAGTTTTAAGCAAGCTTTTAGGGTCGTCCAAAGATTTGATCAATGGCAATAACACCGCCACTGCAGCTCCGAGTATTACAAGTAGGTAACTTCCGTATAATAAGATATCATAAGTATCCATAATGTTAGCTTCTTTGAGGTTAATAAATATTTAAGATAGACAAACTGACGGCTTACTTGCCAGTCAACTTGTGCTTAACCAAGATATCAACCAATGAGATAGAAGCATCTTCCATATCATTAACCAAAGAATCGATTTTAGACACCAAGTAGTTGTAGAACAATTGTAGGATAATCGCAACGATCAAACCAGCAACTGTAGTCAAAAGGGCGATTTTGATACCACCTGCTACGAGAGAAGGAGAGATATCACCTGCAGCTTCGATAGAGTCGAATGCACCGATCATACCAATTACTGTACCCATGAAACCTAACATTGGTGCAAGAGAGATAAACAAAGAGATCCAAATAAGACCTTTTTCTAATCTACCCATTTCTACCGAACCGTAAGCAATAATAGATTTCTCTACCATTTCGATTCCTTCTGAGTATCTCATCAAGCCTTGTGTAAAGATCGAAGCTACTGGGCCTTTGGTGTTCTTAGTAAGGTCCTTAGCTGCTTCAACTCCACCTGACTCAAGAGCATCTTCTACTTTGATCAACAATTTCTTCGTGTTGGTTGTAGATAGATTCAGGGTGATGATTCTTTCCAATGCAACAGCAAGACCCAAGATCAAACAGATCAATACTGGAGTCATGTAAAGAGGATCACCTTCGATGAATTTCTCCTTTACAACTTGGTGGAAACTTTGCTCCTCTGCGACGATCTCGTCATCTACAATTGTGGGAGATGAAGCAGGCTCAACTGCTACTGTGGTTGTTTCTTCTTGTGCTGCGGTCTCTTCTGCCTCTTGTGCGTTAGCAAAAACAGGTGCGAATAGGATGCCTGCAAGCATGAACAAAGCGATTAACTTTCTCATAATGTGGATTTTAAATAGACTTTTGATAAAGGTTAAATGGTTTCTACTCTAGAATCGAGTTTTAAAGTTATCATTTTTTAAATTCAAAAAACAATCGACTCTTTTAGAATTTTGTGAAAAATCAGGCTTATATCTCAGGAATAAGCAAGCTTTTACACGAACGGAAATTTTTCCTTTTCCTTTGAAAAAGACACTTTCCTCCAAAACTCGATCGTAAGGTTCTTATTTTTTCGCAGAAAGAAAAATTAAAATGTTACTGAGGGGCTAGCTTTTTTCTAATTAATCGGAATGTCCTGATTAATTGGTTTTTACATTTTATAGAAATGGAGCAAAATCCCTTCAAATCCTTTGTGGTGCTACATAAACAATAGAAAAACCATATACTAGCACCTGTTTCTTTTCTAAGTAATAGCCGAAAATAATTTTGTTAATATTCCGTAATGACCCATTCTAATTAGAAAATCACCTCTCACATTTATATGAAATTTGTTTCACTTGGCTTTTACTATTTTTCATCATGCTTCCTTCCTTAGCTAAAAACTCCAAAAAAGCGATTTCCAGTTAATGCTATCTTAGTATACCTTTATCGCATGCCCATCTCTTCTTTATCTTTAAGACACTCATCTAATCCAAAACTTGCAAAAGCTGTACAATCGCTGAACTCACTATTGGATGCAATAGGGCAAAAAAACATTCCACAATACACCGAAGCCCACATCAATGAAATTGTGGCAGGTATAAACAATTTTCCGGGACCTGCACCCCAGCTTGTCAAGCAAATTACAGCCTCACAAGCATCTATTTTAAAACTCCTTGAAAAGGAAGTCGGGTTAATCTCCAAAAATCATTTTCAACTGCAATGGCTTGCTTTGGGCATGGCAGCTTTTGGTATTCCAATGGGAGTAGTCTTTGGTGCCGTGCTTGGGAATATGGCATTTATAGGCATAGGATTGCCAATCGGGCTGGCAATTGGTATTGCAGTAGAAACATCAAAAGACGCTGAAGCGGCAAAACAAGGCAAACAACTGGATTGGTCCTCTAATTAAAGATGCTTTGCAGCCAAAACCATGTACTGTAGGAAACCACGTGATTAATAGGATGTAGTTCCATCAGGGTATCTGAAAAGCACTTTTATCTAAGGTTCCTTTATTACTTTCTCTCCTACACTCAAAATGTGAATTGAAGACGCTATATATAGTAATGTCTAGGGCTTTCATAACACCTTCTATTCTTCTACACTATCGTTTGCTCGGCTTGGGCCACATTATACCTGTCTATTTTTAAAACAATCCACAGCAATCGTTGTCGCAACTTATGTCAAGGATAGCTGTAGGCTTACTAAAGCATTTTTATCAAAGTTTCTATTCTCTAAGGCAATCAGGGCACACGCCCGATTGACCAGCATGATAGTATCAAAATTTTATGTGGAAAACACCTTAGACTTAAATGCATTTTTCGGAGCAAAGCATCTGAAACCCCATCGTTCTGATATAAAGCCATACAGCTAAAATGCTCTTGCCAAAGCCGTTGGTTTTTGTAAATTATAACCCTCAAACCCTTAACCTATGAATCCACTAAACAGAAGAGAATTTTTAAAAGGAAGTACAGCTCTTATGTCACTAGCAAGTTTTGGCTTGCTAGGCATGAACTTTAAAGAGCGTGAAGGACCGCTACAAGTGGCGCTTATCGGAACAGGCTGGTACGGCAAATCGGATCTTTTCCGATTGATACAAGTGGCGGATGTGGAAGTCGTGGGACTTTGTGATGTAGACAGCAAGCAATTGGCAGAAGCTGGCAAGCTCGTCGCGACAAGACAGAAATCCGGAAAAGTACCGGCACTCTATGAGAATTATAAAGAACTTCTGGCAACCGAAAAACCAGAGTATGTATTGGTGGGAACGCCAGATCATTGGCATGCGCTGATTGCAATTGATGCACTGAAAAGCGGAGCTCATGTGTATTTGCAAAAGCCTATATCGGTAGATGTGATCGAAGGAGAAGCGATTTTGGCAGCAGCTAGAAAATATGACCGTAAAGTTCAGATTGGTACTCAGCGCCGAAGTACTCCCCACCTAGTCCAAGCAAAAAAGGAAATCATCGACTCAGGAATACTTGGTAAAATCTCACATGCGGAGGTTTGCTGCTATTATCATATGCGTAATAGAAGCCATCCGGATGTCATCCCGGTTCCGGAAAATTTGAATTATGATCTATGGGCAGGCCCTGCTCCTATGCTCCCTTATCGTGGTATTTTACACCGTGGCTGGAGGGCATTTATGGAATATGGCAATGGCATAGTGGGCGACATGTGTGTGCATATGTTTGATGCTGTACGCTGGATGCTGGATCTAGGCTGGCCTGTGCAAGTGACCTCCACAGGTGGGATTTACGTGGACAAAGACTCTATCGCCAATATCTCAGACACTCAAACTGCACTTTTTGAATTTCATGAAATGAATGTGGTCTGGCAGCATCGCACCTGGGGCAATCCTGTGGACAAGGATTATCCATGGGCATTTAAGATTTATGGTGAAAATGGAATGTTGGCAGGAAGTCCTATGAGAGCCGATTTTTATCCTGACGGAAAAGGCGACCCAATTCATTACGATGTGTTACTGGAGAAGGAGCAATTCCCGGAGGACGTCACCGAAAAAGACATAGAAATCCATGCAGCTCCCGCCACAAGAGAGCAAATGAAGGATTGGTTAAAATCAATTGAAAACGAAACGCTCCCAGTTGCAGATGTTCTTCAAGGTCATATTTCTACTGCTTCTTGTATTCTGGCTAACATGTCCATGGCACTAAATGGCAGACCGCTTCGCTATGACCCAAAAACCATGACCGTAATTGGAGATGAGGAAGCCACTGCGCTTTTGAGAAGACCTTACCGAGAAGGGTATCTGCATCCTGAACCTAATACGGTGTAGACCTTAAAATAAGAGTCAAATTTTATTTTAAAGATCTCCAAGTTCTCAGCAATTATTTACAGACTTATAAATTCATTATCCTACCTATATTAAACCCCAAAACCTATGAATCCTATTTACTCCATGTGGTTAATCTTTTGGTTAATCCTAACTCCTCAAATCAAACCTATAGGGATTTTTGAGAACTTCGAAGACATCGGTAATCCCAAATTGAAGGGATCGGCTACTTTTGATCCAAAATCAGAAACTTATACTCTCACAGGGTCTGGCTACAATATCTGGTTTGAACGAGATGAATTTTCATATCTTTTCAATACCATGGAAGGTGACTTTACGCTTTCTGCTGACTTCGAATGGGTAGGTGAAGGTGTGGATCCACACCGCAAAACAGGCTGGATGATTCGCTCTTCAACAGATGACGGGGCCATTCATTGCTCAGCTGTATTACATGGCGATGGACTTACTGTCCTACAATGGCGAGTAGCACAAGATGCGATGATGCGCGATCCCGAGGATGAAATATTTGCAGTGAACTCCCATTACAAAACCCTTGAACTCGAGCGAAAAGGCAACACAATCATCTTCAGAGCAGCTAAAGAGGGTGGAGAAATGGAAGAAATCGGAAAGCATGAAATGCCGGCATTAGCAGGTAAAGTTCTCGCTGGACTTTATATCAATTCCCATAATCCTGAATTGACTGAGAGCATTAAAATCACTAACGTCAAAATTCACTAAAAAGGCTTTTCTGTAATTTTTCTTCGCACTGCCTGATACGTATTTCGAGTACTTTGATTCAGTAGTATATCATACCCATCTAGATAAACTTGGGTTTGATCAGGATCAGCATGCAAAATTGTCAGCAGTTCCAAACCTTCATTATAACGTATCTCAAAACTACCTTTTAGGTTCTGGAGCAACTTCTCCAATTTAAAAAGCTGTGCATCGATCACGATAGAAATGCTGATTGCAGCCACTTGAAGCATGTTGACCCGTAACTTCAATGCTTTCAACTGCTCATAGACTTCGTGGATTTGATCCTCTTCGATAAATTTGAAATCAGTTACCTTAAAGCTGACCAGAATCTGATTTTGTTTCAAAACGACTGTTGGAATGGTAATCTGCACAGCTGAGCTATGAATTTTTGTCCCGGCTGAATTAGGATCAAGAAAAGACTTCACAAATAGCGGAATTCCAGCATTTGCCAGAGGCTTGATCGTCTTAGGATGGATAACTGACGCTCCGTAATAAGTCATTTGAGCAGCTTGCTGATAATCCAGCTCAGCAAAAAGTTTAGTATCTGAAAAAAACTTCGGATCTGCATTGAGTACTCCTGGTACGTCTTTCCAAATTGTCACAGATCCAGCGTCCAAACTTGCTGCCAGAATTGCCGCCGTAAAATCTGAACCCTCTCTCCCCAATGTAGTCGGTCTTCCCATAGGATCTGCTCCTATAAATCCCTGAGTCAAGACTGGGAATTGCTCCAATTTTGGCTTCAGTTGAGTCTGGCAATTTCTGCGCGTTTTCTCCCAATCTACTTTTGCAAATCGGAAATCACTATCTGTACATATCAACTCCCGAGCATCCTGCCATAGAATAAGCAAGTTTTGAGAACACAAATACTCCATGACGATTCGGGAAGAAAGCAATTCTCCAAAACCTATAATCCGGTCATAATACTCATCATAATTTTCCTTAGAAATAGGCTTGTTAAGCTCATGATGGAGCAGGATGAAGTAATTCTCGATTTTAGGAAAAATTACATGGCCATCAGGGAAGAGTTCTTTGCAAATAGCTAGGTGAAAGTCTTTTAAAATTGAACTATTCTTAGAATAATCCAGATTCTCCAATTTGAGTGAAAGGATGTCTTCCAGGTGATTTGTAGTTTTCCCCATAGCAGAAACAACAATCACAAAATTATTCCGCAATCGATTACGGAGAATATCAGCCAAGTTTTGAACTGCGGGCGCATCTTTTACCGATGCTCCTCCAAATTTATAAATTTGAGTTTTTGTCATGAAAATATTTACCTATTTTTCCAAAGTATTCAACTACCAATTGAACTATTCTAATACATGAAAATTCTTCCTTACCAGCCTGACCAAAGCGGTTTAGCCTACTCTGTCGGCACTACGCTAGACCGATTCATCAAACTCAAACAAAGCGACTTCCCTTTTGCTTCGGGTGAACTTTCCCAACTTCTACGCGATATCGCACTTGCCGCCAAGATAGTAAATCGCGAAACTACTCGGGCAGGTCTATCGAATATTGGCGGGGCTTTTGGCCAAGTCAATGTACAAGGTGAAGACCAACAGAAACTCGACGTCATAGCAAATATCAGATTTATGCGTGCCTTAAGTAAAGGTGGCGAAGTCTGTGCCATAGTTTCCGAAGAAGAGGATGCCGTGATTGATTTGCAAAATACCTCTGGAAAATATGTAGTGGCGATAGATCCACTGGATGGCAGCTCAAATATTGACGTGAACATCAGTATAGGAACGATTTTTTCGATTTACCGAAGAAAGACTCCAACTGGCAGCCCAATCCAAAAGGAAGACATAATGCAAGCAGGCACCGAACAGGTGGCCGCTGGCTATGTACTTTATGGTTCTTCTACTATGTTGGTCTATACCACTGGTTGTGGTGTTAATGGCTTTACATATGAGCAGTCTCTAGGTGAATTTTTCCTTTCTCACCCCAACATCCAAGCTCCAACCAATGGAAAAATATACTCTGTAAATGAAGGGACTCAAAGAGAATGGGAAGATGGCATTTTAGCTTACATAGATCAGTGCAAGGATAGGCGATACTCTGCAAGGTACATCGGTTCGCTAGTCGCGGACTTTCACAGAAACCTGCTCAAGGGGGGTATTTATCTCTATCCAGCTACGAAAAAGAACCCTACCGGGAAATTACGACTGTTGTATGAAGCGAATGCCTTGGCACTTATCGCCGAGCAAGCTGGCGCCATGGCCACAGACGGAATCCAAAGAATACTGGAAATTCAGCCCACCACCCTTCATCAAAGAACTCCACTTCTAATTGGCTCATCTGAGATGGTAAAAGAAGCAGAATCCATGATTTCCACTTTAATAAAAGCACCTCTTCTTTAAGTAGCTCGTGTAAAAAGATTTAAGAATCGAAAGATGTGTTTTATCTTGTGTCAAGATTTTAACATAACTATGAAAAATATCAAACGTTACCTACCTATTGCGCTGTTCGTAGCCGGTGCTTCCACTTGGATCTCCTGCTCACCAAAAGAAACAGAAGTTGCCGTTGAACCTATCGATGAGACATATGCTGTTCAAACTGAGAAGATGTTGATCAAAGTCGATACTCTTTACACAGAATTTGACAATCCTTGGGGAATGACCTGGCTTTCCGATGGCAGAATGCTAGTCACTGAGAAAAAAGGAGAAATCCTTATCTTCAAAGACGACAAGTTCACTGGAGAAAAAATCCAAGGACTTCCAGAATTTTGGACCCAAGGTCAATCTGGACTTTTGGATATTTCAGCTCATCCGAAATTTGATGAAAACGGTTGGATTTATATTTCCTATGGAAAACAAATGCCAGACAGTACCTCTTCTACGACCATCATGAGGTTCAAATTAGAAGGTAATAATGCAGTTAGTCAGGAAGAACTCATCCAATCTCTTCCAGCTTGGAAAAGCAATGCTCACTATGGTAGCCGAATTGTATTTGACAATGACGGATATCTCTACTATTCCAGCGGAGAGCGTGCAGACACACCTACGAATGCGCAGGATTTGACTAACTCTCACGGGAAAATACACCGTATTCATGACGATGGAAGAATCCCTACTGATAACCCATTTGTAGACACAGAAGGAGCTGTAGCTTCTATTTGGACCTATGGCAACAGAAATCCTCAAGGCCTGTATTTCGACAAGGAAAACAATAAACTGTATGAAACTGAGCATGGCCCTCAAGGCGGTGACGAGTTAAACTTGTTAGAAAAAGGAAAAAATTACGGATGGCCAGTGATTACTTGGGGTATTGACTACGACGATACGCCAGTTTCTGACATACAGGAAAAAGAAGGAATGGAGCAACCGCTGACTTATTATGTTCCTTCTATTGCTACTGCAGGTATGACGATGGTTACTTCAGATAGGTATCCCGCTTGGAAAGGCGATATACTTATCGGAGCATTGGTTAAGATGCACATCAATCATGTGGATATGGATGGATCAAATGTATTGTCCCAAGAAGTAATGCTTCAGGACATCGGACGTGTTCGTCAGGTTTCTCAAAGCCCAGATGGCTATATCTATGCGATTACCCAAGGCACTGGATTGATGGTGAAATTGATTCCAATTAGATAATTACACTAATAAAAACAAAATGAAGAAGCCCCTTTTGAAGATCAAAAGGGGCTTTTCTAATTCTACTAAGTCCTAACACTTTTTTCTCAAAAACCTGAGAGTTCAATAGCTGGCATAAAGCAATGCTCCAAATCCCGCTTCTGGAGAAGCTGGGTAACTCGGTGCCCTCTGCGCTAAACTCCGCGTCCATTGCGGTTAATAGTCTACACGAAATCCACATCCACATTAAATGGATATTTCATCAAAAACTGAAGAGCTTCTTCTATTTCCAAATCTTCAAAAAGCACACGATAAAGATTCTCTGTAATCGGCGCCCGAAGATCAGCTGTTTCCAAAAAAGCCTTGATGATTCTTACCGTATTGATTCCTTCGGCCACTTCATCCATATCAGCGAGGATAGCATCAAGCGACTCACCTTTGGCTAGCCTAAAACCAACACTGAAATTTCTGGAGTGAACCGAGTTGCAAGTCGCTACCAAATCTCCTATTCCCGCCAATCCCATGACAGACTTGATGCTTCCTCCAAGTGCATTACCCAAGTGAATCATCTCCACCATTCCTCGGCTGATCAGAAGGCCTTTTGCATTTTCTCCCAAACCTAAGCCCGCAAGGGCTCCGGAGGCAATGGCAATGATATTCTTCAAAACCCCACTGATCTCTACACCTATAATATCGGAGTTCCCATAAACCTGAAATTTCTCAGATCGCAATAAGCTTTGACCTTCGAGGATTACCTCATTGTATTTACTGGCGATTACTGTAGCGGCGGGCTGACCTTGTGCAAGTTCTTTGGATAGGTTAGGCCCAGCCAAGCATCCCACTCGGACAGCGACAGTTTCCTGAAGAATCACCTCACTCATGGTCAAAATTTGACTTCGCTTGATTTTCTTAACTGTTTCCAGCGTTTCACCTTCCTTGAGGTTCAGGCAAAGTCCTTTTGTACCATGAATAATCAAATGATAAGGAAATAGAAAAGGAGAAAAAGTGCGCACTACATTCTGAAATCCAGATGAAGGAACCATAAAAAAGAGCACATCGCAGCTTTTGCAAAGTTGCTCTGGATCATTAGAAGCTATTATATTTTCACTTAGCTTTTTACCTTGTGCAGAATGCGAAGCATTTATCTCATCTACCACTTCCTGCTTTCGTGCATAGACCATGACTAGGCTTTTGGCAGCCAAAATATTCGCTATTGCTGCGCCAAAGCTTCCCACTCCGATTACACCGATATACTTTGGTTTAGTAGAGTTTTTCGAGTCCATATCCTGTTAATCTGTTATGATAAAAATAAAGTAGGCTCATGTCGTCCGTACCGATATCTCCATTATTATCTTGAATAATTGGTCGCTTTGCATGATACATACCTACGTTCTCCATTCCCCTCTTGATAATTTCATCCATATCAAGTGAAAGATGAGGAGCAGTATTGATCAGTCCTTGGGACTTCAGCTCATTAATTTTATCCAAAACAAGCTGACAACCTGCCTTAAAATCCTCGTAAGGAATGGAAATCTCTTCTTCCGGTAATCTTAGCAAGTCAAACAAATCTAGCTTTCTGTTTTGCTTTTTGATCATTTCAAATGCCACAAAAGCCACCAAATGAGAATTAAACACCCGGTTGATTTTATGGAATTCCTCCACTATGCGCTTGCCAAGCATATTTGTGTATTCTTCCTCCCGCTGATTATCCACAGATACTTTCCCGTCAGAGATAAAATAATCCCGAGTATTAATCACTCGGCCATGCTTGTCCAAACTTCTCCCATCCACATCTACATAATTCCCAAGTACATCCATTGCTTTACCTACAGACACTGAGATATCAGATCCTTTAGTAAAGAACTTGATTAAGAACTTAGAGATCTTGTATGAATTAGAGAACTCATCATTCTCCTTGTAGTACCTCTCTTGCCCAGTGATGCTTAAATGATCACGGATCAAACTTGGTGCTTCTAGCACAAAATGATAATTGATTGTCACAGGTACGATGAAAATCTTACCCGAAATATCATTTAGCCCATTCTCAAAATTAGCCCGCTGAGCCTCTATGGCGGTACTCAACAAACCAAGTTTCAGCTTCGATTCGATCATTCCGCTTCTGGATCTTGTTCCTCCAGGAAAAAACAACGAGTGACAGCCAAACTGAATCGCTTCTTTGGAATAGGTCTTCAGCGTCTCCAAGTACATCAGGTTTTTCTTTCTTCTATCCACTTTGTAAGCTCCAAGTGAATTCATGAAGTAAGCGAAAATGGAAATATTGAAGAGATTCAATCCAGCTCCGTATATAAATGGTGGCAATCCCAAAACGGAAATCACCCAACCAATCAAAATGCTATCGAGATTACTAAAGTGAGTTGGAACCATCACGACCGTACCTTTAGTCGCCAGATCACGCAACTGATCTGTTTCGCCAGTAATCTGGATCTTATCCTGAAGTGTGTATTGATTACTGAATATCGATTTAAAACCTTTCACTCTTGCCGCATTCAGCAAACGCGAAAAACCATAAGTGACTACAGATCTCGTGAATTTATAATGCGTCGCCTTGAAATTACTCGCAATCTCCTCGGCATAGCGAGCAGTGATGCTATTCAAGACGGACTTATATTCCTGGAATTTTTTGACTTTATTCCTTCCTGCTTCAGTACTTATCTGAACCAAAGAAGATTTCACCCCACTCCAAAAAGACCCATCGTCATCTGGATCAACTACCCAGGGATTTTGCTTGATCCGGAGTTTTTCACGGTACAGCGTCGTTTCCAACTCTTCTTTGAGAATGTCAGGATTATTGCTTGTGAGTTTGAGAATCCGATCTTCAGATAGATCCGCCACTTTTTTCACAAACTCCTTACGTTCTCTTGCCAGCTTCACCACTGGCCATTCGTCTTTGCTCGGGTGTATCGGCTCGTACTTATGTTTGATGTATTTCTCCTCCAAGTGGCTGGTTTTTATTAAAAATCTAATCAAAGATAGTGAAAAAGCCCCTTCTTCCGTGAATGATCAACGTGAAGAATGGATCATCTTTATGACTTTGACTTCACAAAAATAGCTACGATTGCAGACGTAAATATCCCCATCACAAGCGCACCGATTATCGATTGGAGCATATAGCTTTTCAAATTGAAATATTCTTCTGCCGCTTCCTGAGTCATATTCCCAGAACTTACTGCGTACTTTATGATATTAGGAAAGTACTCTGGAGTAATAAATTCCGTAGTAATATATTGTGTAAGCGGGCTAAGAATAGCCACAATAACAGAGATAATTAAACCCGTGATAAATCCTTGCTTATAACTCATCACACCGTGATAGAAATTCTTTCTTTTGTCAAGCAATGCAAAAATATAAATCGCAATGGAAGGAATGGCCACCAAGTTGGTCATCGTGGCATGATCTGCGATTTTCTCATCATGCCAGCCTAGGGACTTTTCTAAAACCATCCAAGCTAGCATCATAAATACAAAGATCAATGCCCATTTGATTTCAATCTTAATAGTTTTCATAGTTTCTTGGGACATGAATACAAAATTCTAAGGTACAAAATACATAATTTCTTAAAATCAACGTCATTTTCAATTGATTGCTACACCTAGGCCCTCAAGCCCTTGTCCATGAGAGAAAGGGTATTATTTTTACAGCATCAAAGACCGGATGAAACCAGACCTTAAAAAAATACAAGTCCCCATAGAAAACGAAATGGTTCAATTTGAACTGAAATTTCGAGACTCTATGAAAAGTAAGGTCAAACTCCTCGACCACATTACTAATTACATTGTCAAGCGCAAAGGCAAGCAGATGCGCCCCATGTTTGTCTTCTTGACGGCAGGTGTTTGCGGCAGTATCAATGACTCAACACATAGAGGTGCTGCGCTTATAGAATTGTTGCACACAGCTACGCTTGTGCATGACGATGTAGTCGATGATGCTAACTACCGACGTGGGTTTTTCTCGATAAATGCACTTTGGAAAAATAAAATCGCGGTGCTCGTAGGAGATTATCTTCTCTCCCGAGGCTTGCTTTTAAGTGTGGATAACGGCGACTTTAAACTTCTGAAAATCGTCTCTAATGCTGTAAAAGAGATGTCTGAGGGCGAACTGCTCCAAATCGCCAAAGCAAGAAAACTCGACATCACGGAAGAAGTTTATTACGATATCATTCGACAAAAAACTGCCAGTTTATTAGCTTCCTGCTGTGCTGTAGGTGCATCTAGTACCGAAAGCAGTGAAGAAATAATTTCAAAAATGAGAGAATTTGGAGAGAAAGTAGGTATGGCTTTCCAGATCAAAGACGATCTTTTTGATTATGGCGAAGATGAAATCGGCAAACCTGTTGGCATTGACATCAAAGAGAAGAAGATGACACTTCCTCTTATTTTTGCTTTGCAAAAAGCTGATTGGCTAGAGAAAAAGAAAATTATTCACTTGATCCGTAATCGAAGCGAAGATAAAAAAGCTGTAAATCAAGTGATCAGCTTTGTGAAGAAAAGTGGGGGACTCGAATATGCTAAAACTATCATGGACAGATATTACATGGAAGCGCTAGATATCCTAAAAACTTTCCCTGAATCAGACTACAAAACTTCCCTGGAAGGATTGGTGAGCTATACGATTGAAAGGAAGAAGTAGGATTTTTTCGTTATTTATGTGCAGATAGGTCCGTGATTAAAATCGCCTTGACATACGGGCCGGAAGACCGGTGACCGGTGACGGAAGTACCGGAATTGCTAGTGTTTATCAGCAAGTAAGCCGCTTTTACTCTTTCTCGATGAATATATGCAAAAGGTGAATCATTTATTCTCATTCCCAATCATCCAAAACATATCCTAGTTAACCTTAAGTTCAATACCCGTGATAGTATCAAATGACACTATCAACGTGGGGTTTTAATCGGTAAGACCGAGCTTATAAAAGACGAATGCTTTCTCTACCCAACTTTTAAAGAGACTTCAAATACCCTTTAAACTCCTCAAAGTCATTTCCCAAAGCCTCCACTTTTTTCTTGCCATCCATAAAAGCCGCTAATCTCTCTGGCAAAGTCAAGGTCAAATCCAGCGCCTTCTCTACAGTTTCTCTGAATTTCCCGGGATGTGCAGTCTCCAAAAACACTCCTTGATAGTCAGGATTCTTGGCCATAAAATCTTTCAATCCCAAATACCCAACTGCTCCATGTGGATCGAGCGTATAGCCTTTCTCCTTCACGGACTGCATCGCTTTCACCGTTTCTTCGTCTGAATAATAACAGCCGGAAACCTGAGATTTCAACTCTTGGTCATCATTATCATACAGCGCCAAAAGTCTCGGGAAATTACTTGGGTTCCCCACGTCCATGCTATTGCTTACAGTAGCAATTGAAGGCTTGGCAGCAAACAATCCACCTTGCAGGTAATCAGGCACGATCTTGTTGACATTCGTCGCAGCTACAAAATGAGCTATTGGTAAGCCCATTTTTTGAGCTAAAATACCTGCCGCTATGTTTCCAAAATTCCCCGATGGAACCGAAAAAACTACTTTTTTATTGCTCTTTGGAAGTCTTGAAAAAGCATAGAAATAATACAGACACTGAGGCATCCAACGTGCCACATTGATGGAATTAGCTGAGGTAAGCAATAGCTTCTTATTCAACTCAACATCCAAAAATGCTTCTTTCACCATACGCTGGCAATCGTCAAAAACACCATCAACTTCAAGTGAAGTGATATTTTGACCCAAGGTCGTGAACTGCTTTTCCTGTAGTTCACTTACTTTGCCCTTAGGGAAAAGTATAATCACTTCCACACCATCTACTCCCAGAAATCCATTTGCTACAGCACTTCCGGTGTCACCCGAAGTCGCTACAAGCACACGAACTTTACGATCGGATTTCTCCATCAGCATACTCATCAATTTGGAACAGAATCGTGCTCCAAAATCTTTGAATGCCAACGTCGGCCCATGAAAAAGCTCCAAGCTGTAGACATCTTCCTCCACTTTCACTAGTGGGGCGTCAAAAGTCAGCGTATGATCTACCAATTCCTTGATTTGCTCTTGACTCAGGGCAGTGGAAAATAGGGCTCCAATTACTTCATATCCTATTTCCTGAAAAGTCATTTCTGGAAACTTATCCAAAAGCTCCTTAGATAAAACAGGAATTTCAGACGGCATATAAAGCCCTTGATCTGGTGCCAATCCTTTGATTACTGCCTCGGCAAGATCTACCTGATGGCCAGGATTATTTGTGCTATAAAACTTCATAATCTTATTTGTCTTCGATGACGTAAGCGCCTCGTGTATTGATTTCAGAGAAATACACATCCACACCCAGACCAATTTTTGAAAACATTTCTTTGCCTGCTTCACCTACAGCTTCAGCAATTTCTTTCCCTCGAGAAAGCGCGAATAGCGTGGGACCTGAGCCAGAAATTCCCATTCCTAATGCACCCGCGACCTTTAAGGCTTCTCTTACTTCGTAAAAACCCGGAAGCAATACCGCTCGATAAGGTTCTGCAATCACATCCCGAAGTGATCTTGAAATCAATTCAAAATCACTTTCATATAAACCTGCAATCAATCCTGCAACATTTCCAGATTGGATCGTCGCATGCTTCATAGGTATCTGATCTCTAAGCACCGATCTAGAGTCCGCAGTTTTCAACTCGAAATGTGGGTGTAATAAGGTACAATACAAGCCTTCTGGTACGGGCAGTTTGATCACATCCAAAGGATGATAATCTCGAATCAACACAAAGCCTCCTAGTAAACTTGGCGCTACATTATCAGCATGCCCAGCTCCACAAGCCACCTTTTCTGCAGCTATCGCAAAAGGCAAAAGATCTTTTTTCTCGAAAGGATCACCCAAAAGCCTGTTAGCAGCAGCTAATGCCGCAATGGCACTTGCTGCACTAGATCCCATTCCCGAGCCCAAAGGCAAACCTTTGGTTAGGTAAATGTTCATTCCAACTTTAGAATCCAATTCATCCAACATGGCTTGAATGGCCACTGCGCAGGTGTTTTTCTCAGCTTCTAGAGGAAGCTTCCCACCGTCTCCTTCTATAGAAACGACCACTAATCCCGGCTCATCTTTCAGAACCAGCTCTACAGTATCACCCATGGCATCAATCGCGAAGCCAAGGATATCAAATCCACAGGACACATTCGCGACAGTTGCAGGAGCATAAGCTTTGACGGAGCGCAACATTATTCTCTAGTGTAGTTACCTATACGAATCACATCTGCAAATACACCTGCTGCAGTTACATCTGCACCAGCACCTGGACCTCTGATGATCATAGGTCTATCTCGATATCTATCAGTGGTCAAGAGAATCATATTATCGCTTCCTCCCAATCCACTGAATGGATGTGAAATTGGAAGCGAATTCAAGCCAACTTTCGCTTTACCATTCTCCAAAGTCGCCATGAAGCGTAATTTCTCTCCTTTCGCTTCAGCAGTTTTCAGCATTTCAGCAAAGTCTATATCGTGTGTTCTCAGCACTTCAAAAAATTCTGGAACTGAAGCTAAATTCTGACAATCCTCAGGAACCATGCTTTGGATCTCGATAGAATCAAATTCCAAATCTTGCTCAGCCTCACGACCCAAAATCAGAATCTTTCTCGCCACATCCATGCCACTCAAATCATCTCTAGGATCTGGCTCAGTGAAACCAAGTTCCTTCGCTTTTTTCACCACTTCAGAGAAAGGATCTCCTTTTTCTAATTCGGAGAAAATATAATTCATGGAGCCAGAAAGCACCGCTTCAATGCGAATCACTTTATCTCCACTTAGCATCAAATCCTGTAAGGTATTGATCACAGGAAGGCCAGCCGCCACATTGGTTTCGTAAAGGAATTTCACGCCACGTTTTTTCGCCAACTTCTTCAATGCTCTATATTGCTCCATAGAGCCTGAATTGGCTTTTTTATTAGGAGTCACAATCGCAACCTTCGCTTCAAGAATTTTGGTGTACAATTCTGCCACATCCTGACTTGCGGTACAATCCACAAATACAGAGTTGGAGAAATTCATCTCTTCCATAGTCTTGATGAATTTGCTGAGGTCAGTTTTGGTGTCCGACTCGCTCAATTCATATGGATTGGAAAGGTCAAAGCCATCTTCATGGAAAGCCATGTATCGACTATTCGCCATTCCATGAATCTGGATGTCCAGCTCATTTTCTCCTCGCAATTTCTGCTGCTGATTGGTAATCATTTTAATCAAAGCCTGCCCAATCAAACCAACTCCTACTAAGAATACGTGGAGCACTTTATTTTCTGAAAGGAAAAAGGCCTCGTGAAGCGCATTCAGAGCTTTCTGCAGATCTGGCTGAGGAATAACCGCTGAAATATTTAATTCCGAGCTTCCTTGCGCAATAGCACCTACGTTAATGTTATTTCTTCCCAATGCACGGAACATTCGTCCTGAAGCTCCTGGGTTATGCTTCATGTTTTCACCTACTACAGCTACAGTAGCCAAGTCATGCAACAAGATTACTTCGTCCATTTCACCAGACTTGATTTCGTAGAAAAACTCCTTTTCCACTGCCTCCTTCGCCAGATAAGACTCATGAGTTTTGATCGCCAAACAAAGGCTGTGCTCTGAAGAAGCCTGAGAAATCAATAGAATATTAACTCTTGCTTCTGCCAATGCTTTGAATACACGACTTGTACCTACTACAGAATCCAGCATTCCTGCTCCTTGCACGGTGACAATCGAAACATTTTGAATAGAGCTAATTCCTTTTATCAATGCTCCAGGGCTTACTTCTCCATTGATTAGGGTGCCTGGATTTTCTGGTTCAAAGGTGTTTTTGATATAAATCGGGATGCTTTTGCGCATCGCAGGCTGCATGGTCGCCGGGAAGATTACTTTTGCCCCAAAATGCGAAAGCTCCATCGCCTCATTGTAGCTCAACTGAGGTATTGTAAATGCTGTATACACCAATTTTGGATCTGAAGTCAACACTCCGGAAACATCAGTCCAGATTTCAAGATTTTCTGCGTCTAAAGCTGCGGCAAAAATAGCAGCAGTATAATCTGATCCAGATCTTCCAAGCGTAGTAGTCTCTCCTTTGGCAGTAGAAGCAATGAATCCTGTGATCACTTTGATCCCATCATGCTTCGCAAAGTAATTTTTGATAGCTGTATTAGTAACTTCGAAATCAACTTTGGCCTGACCAAATCGATCATTAGTACAAATCACCTCACGGGCATCGAGGAACTGGGTTTTGAATCCATGTCCCTGCATAGACTCAGCAAGAATAAATGCTGCAAGTCTCTCTCCAAAACTTGCCACATAATCAAGTGTACGAGGAGAGTTTTCCTTGATAAGGTAGATACCATGAAAAAGATCTTCAAGTTCTTTAAATCGCACTTTCACGAAAGTCATCACGGTGGACTGGCTCTGCACTGAAATAAGTTGGCGTACAATGGTCAAATGCTTCTCTTCCAGAGTTTGAAGCACTTCTCGGTACGCTTCATCACCTTCTCTTGCTAGCTGAGCAATCTTCAATAAGCTCTCCGTTACCCCACCAAAAGCAGAAAAAACAATGGCTACTTCATGCTCTTTGAGTTTGTCCTTAATGATGGAGAAAACTCGCTGTATATTTTCTGGGTTCGCTACGGATGAGCCACCGAACTTGATGATTTTCATAAAATAAAACTTCTGAAATTAACTACTGGGAAATTAATATAGACCTATTAAAAGGCCACGGGGGCGGGTACTTTATAAATTGCGACGGGATCAACCCGTAATCGTGGTACCAATCCATGTCGTCATAGAAAAAGTGGTGCAGGCTCTCGCTTCCATAGCTGGAAGTAGATTTAGGTCTGAAGAGATTTTTACTGCAAATACCATAACTGGACAATTGACAGGACAATCTTACTGCCAAAATTTCTATTAGCCAAACAATCCATTAGAGTTTTTTGAAAAAAACCGAAACTCTGTTAGAAATACCTCAACAATTTCACCAAAAACTGAGAATTGAGTAGAATCATTTCCCTTCTCCTCAAAACACAAAATTGAATTTGGACACAAATCCCTTAAATTAGGTAAGCGCTAAAGCCTTAAACTAATGAGAGCTGTAAAAACCTTATCGATCGGACTTCTGCTCCTGCTTTTTTCAAATTGTGGAAGCACCAAGTCTATAAATCCCCTGAATCTGTTGACGGGAAATAGCTGGGCACTTTCCTCACTTATGGGCAATGGACTCGATATGAATCAATTCGTCGGTGGCATTCCTTCATTAAGTTTTCTGGAAGGAGGCAAACTCGCAGGATTTACCGGTTGCAATAATTTCTCGGGAAACTTCTCACTGGAAGGCACAGGACTACAACTGGATCCTGGAGCAATTACCAAAAAAATATGTCCCGGCTCAGGAGAACAGGAATTCATGGCCACTTTAAACAAAGTCGGGGAACTGAAAGTAGGGAAAGACAAACTCACCCTACTCGATGGAGCCACCGAGTTGATGAGTTTTGTCCCAAAGAAAGACTAAGTTTTAGTTATTGTAATTCTGTAATCGTAATAGATTTTCCTCGGAAATCTAACTGATCATTTTTTTTATGGCCAACCAAAATCTCACCAAGTGGAGAATTTTTGCTTAACATAAATAGTTTTTGACCATCTACAGTTACTTGCCCCAAGCTGATTGAAATCAAATATTTATCTGATCCAACTTGAACCAAGCTACCTTCCTGAACAGTGGAGGAAGGTTCTTTGATGGCCTGAAATCTACACAGTTCATCGAATTCAAAATTCGCTTGCTTGAGCTGATTCTCCACAGTCATAAGATCACGGGACATAGTTTCTCTGCCAGTCTCGAACTTATCGCCTGCACTACTTTTAGTATCCTCCAAAATCCCATCATTGATCGCCTTTCGCTCGGTCTTCAACAGATTGATTTTCTCTTTCACCTGCGCGATGGCAGTCTGGTATATTTTTTCTTTAAACGTATTCATAAATTATCAAAAGCAGCCGTCTTTTCGGCGAGTATCGATGAGGTAAACAATTTTCCAGCCTTCGGCCATTTTTACTAATTGAAAGGAATTCACGCCGCAATGGCTGAATTGGTCATTAAAATAGAACTCATAGGGCGTCCAGGCAGTAGCCATTGGCCCATCAATATTGATTTTGTAGTCGGTGATTCTCTCGTCAAGCTTCGCTTCTGTAGGCAGACTTCCTATTCCCTTGACGAAATCAGCAACGGAACCAGCTTTTACCACACCAGTCTCACCAATCGTTTCTATAGTTTGCATGATTGCATTCTCTGAGAAAACAGCAGCAATCTGATCTGCATTTTTAGCTCTCATTCCGTCAAAAAGAGATTCGATTACGGCTTTTACAGCATCTTCATCAGACTGAGAAAAAGCCGGGATTGCCAGCATCAAGGCCAAAAACGAGAGTAAAAGAGGTTTCATTTTCATAAGGATAATTTATAACTTAAACTTCACCATAAAGTTTGAATGTCATATTTCGCAATGCATGCATATTTACAGCATAATGCATGGTCTCAGCGATCTCATCCGCACGTACCCATTTGCTAAAATCAGCATCTGGCATAGACTCACGGTTTGGAGGAGTATCTATAATACTTGGCACAAAAACATGCGATCTGATGGGTGTATTCTTGGTCTCCTCACCCACTATTTCAGCTAGCGAGATGACTAATTTCTTACTCAAAGAATAGGCCAAAGTCCCACCCGCATCCTCAATCTGCATGGCCGGTCTAGCTCCTACAAAAAGGAAAGTCCCTTTGCCTTGCTTTTTCATAACAGGTAAAAAGCCTTTTACTAAATGAAATGCTGAGAAAAAATTCAGCATGAACATTTTCTCCAGATCAGCCTGACTTGTATCTGCTATTCCTCCCATTGCAAATCCGCCGACTAAAAAAGCCAACGCATCTAGATCTCCATATTGCATGTGGTATTCTTTGATAAACTCAGCAACTGCTTTTTCATCAGTCACATCCACTTCATACGAATCATCCGCTTCTTCGACCTCATGGTTTTTGCCAGGATGCAGAAGCGCTATGATGTGATATCCTTCACGCTTAAACTTCTCAACAACTGCTGAACCCAAATTTCCTCCTGCGCCTGTGATAATGATATTTCTGCTCATACTACTCCGGAATTCTTTCTGATATTTGTTAAAATTAGGCTTAATTTTTCAAAAACGACATGAATCAACTCAAAAGCATCATTAAGAATCAGGAAAATAAGAGAAGAAGGAACTTCCTTTTTAAGCTGATTTTACTGATCATTTTGATTGTAGGTTTTGAATCAAACACCTGGCTCACACCATTTTTTGAACGCTATGTAATATTAGCTAATGTGGTTCGCGCATTGATTTTCCTTCTTAGCGGAAATCTTATCATCTCCCTTGCTCGAATTATCACGCTTCAGTTTTACCTCAAAAGAACTGAGGAGTCCAGAGTGCAACCCAACTTCGTGATTGGTATTGATCGTCTTGCCACTTTGCTGAATATGATCGTCATCTTGGTGACTTTCATGTTGCTTTTTGGTGTCGAACCATTAAAATTCCTTACCAGCATTACAATCGTAGCTGCAGCAATTGCTTTGCTCACCAAAGATTACATCACCAATATTGTGAATGGCTTGATCATCATGTTTTCGGATCAGTTAGAGATCGGGGATAAGATTTTGATTGGGAAAAATGTTGGTTTCATTCGAGACATCACCCTGATCAATATGGTGCTGAAAAGTGAAACAGGTGAGATTATCATCGTCCCAAACACGCTTGCTTTGACTTCTGAAGTGGTGAATTACTCCAAGAACAATTCGCATCAGATGATATTTGATTCGGAAGTACCCTTCTACTCGAAAATTCAATTGCAAGAATTAGAAACTCAGCTCAACAACGTCTTGGATGAATTTTCAGAGTTTGTTTACGTAGAAGGAGCCCAGCTAAATGTGATCGAAAGAAAGCCTGAAAGCATTATTGTCCGTTATCAATTCCCAATTAAGTCAGGCGAAAAGGCAACAGAAGTCAAGGTGAGAAAAGTAATCAATCAAGAACTTATCAACTGGTCTAATGAAACCCGAAAAGCTTAATTACTTTGATCTGGTATATCAAGTCGTCCGATTAATCCCAAGCGGAAGAGTGACCAATTACGGTGCGATTGCTCATTATTTGGGAATAAAAAGTGGTGCCAGAATGGTAGGGTATGCCATGAATGCAGCACATACCATGTCAGATGTTCCCGCTCATCGAGTCGTAAATAGCCAGGGATTATTGACAGGGAAGGGACATTTCTCCACTCCCACTGAGATGCAGGAACTCTTGGAAAAAGAAGGAGTAAAAATTGAAAAAGACAAAGTTCAGAACTTTGATAAAGTATTCTGGAATCCAGATATTGAACTGGCGCTTTGATAGGTTAAAAACACAATACGAAGAGCGCTATTCTTAATTGCATCTTGTGAGATACAACAATCTGTCAATATTATATCTTGAAAGATACATTTTGATATTAAAACTGTACCTCATACGATACAGTTCAAGATTTAAGACTGTACAAATCAAGAATCAAAGTTGTACAATTTCAAAATAGAAACTGTACAATTTCAAAGTAAAGCTTGTACAATTTAAAAGTAACACCTTTATTTGCACAAGATGAAGGTAATTAATAGACAGATATACAATGCTATACGGGAATACCAAAACAAATACCCTATACTAGCACTCACTGGGCCAAGACAATCAGGAAAGACTACGCTTTTGCGAACACTATTCCCAGATTATCGCTATGTCAGTCTCGAAAATCCAGATAATCGAGAATTTGCCTTGAACGATCCCAATGGCTTTCTGGCAGAATACGACGATCAGGTGATCTTCGACGAAGTCCAACAAGCTCCTACTATTTTCTCCTACCTACAAACCATCGTGGATAGCAAACCTGATAGAATGGGAGGATTTATTCTTTCTGGCTCACAAAACTTCCATCTTATGGAAAGGATAACTCAGAGTCTAGCTGGCCGAGTGGCTATTTTCAAGCTTTTGCCTCTGGACATCCAAGAGTTATCAGCCGCAAATTTGCTTGCAGACGATCCTTTTGATCAATTGATTCATGGATTTTATCCGGCAATGTATGATCGAAAGATTTCGCCAAGTGTATTCTACTCGAATTATATCCAAACCTACGTCAATCGTGATGTGACAGAACTAATGGAAGTCAGAGACTTGAGACAGTTCCAGAATTTCCTGAGTTTATGTGCGACACGTGCTGGTCAGCTCTTGAATCTAAGTTCCTTAGCCAATGAAGCGGGAATCACACAACCCACAGCTAAATCTTGGCTTTCCGCTTTAGAGTCGAGCTACATCACGTTTCAATTATATCCATTTCATAAGAATTTCAGCAAACGGGTAGTGAAGACGCCAAAGCTTTACTTTTACGACACTGGGCTTTTATGTCACTTACTCAAGATCAACAAGCGGGAAATGCTACTTACGCATCCAGTAAAAGGCGCACTATTCGAGAATATGATGATCGCTGAGTTTTTCAAACAAATGCACCATAGTTATCAAAATCAAAGTCCTTGGTTTTGGAGAGATAACCATGGCGATGAAGTGGATCTGCTTTTGGACAAGGGAACATCGCTTGATATATTTGAAATGAAAGCCAGTGAAACAGTCCTCAACGAAAACTTCAAGGGCTTAGCAAAATTCGAATCGATTTCTACCATTCCATTATCCTCAAAAGGACTGGTGAATGCAGGTAGTCTGAATCAAAAAAGATCCTATGGAAACGTAATATCATGGAGAGACTTCCCTGCTTTCTCCTGATCCACCATTTCGCCAGGAAACAATCTTCCTATTCAAAGACTCAAAGTCTATCACTTAAGGCTCTTTTGTTTAATCAGTGAAAATCCCCGACAATTACCTCCGCTTCACTTGTCTCCTTTCAGAGATTAGCGGTAATTTGAAGTCTCAATTCCCCAAGCTGTATGTATTTAATTTTTGATACCGAGACCACCGGCCTTCCCCGCGATTACAATGCTCCCATGTCTGATGTGGACAACTGGCCAAGGCTAGTCCAGCTCGCATGGCAACTGCATGATGGGAAGGGAAATCTGATTTCCAATCATAATTACATCATCCGACCAGATGGATTTACCATTCCATACAATGCTGAGAAGGTCCACGGGATTTCTACCAAGCGTGCCTTAGCAGAAGGACATGACCTAAAGCAGATCCTTGGAATATTCGAAGGAGATGTTCAAAAAGCCACCTATCTGGTGGGACATAACGTCGAGTTCGATGTCAATGTAGTCGGATCGGAATATTACCGAGCGGAAGCGACCATGCCACTGACGGCAAGGCAGCTGGACACCAAAGACATTTCCACAGATTTTTGTGCGCTTCCTGGTGGTCGAGGAGGCAAATTCAAATGGCCCACACTTACTGAACTTCACCAAAAACTTTTTGGAAAAGGCTTCGGCGATGCCCACGATGCGGCTTATGATGTGGACGCTACAGCTCGCTGTTTCTTTGGACTGATCACGCAGGGAGTGCAAGCTCCAGTCGCTGGAATCACGGTTCAAGAAGTAATATATGAAGCGCCGAAGCTGGAGGAAGCAAACTTTGCGCAAGCAAAAGACACGCAGAAAGCTGCCGCAAAGGATGTCCTGAAACAAGCTGGAAAAGCCGATATCTCGGATCTTACCGACATCCCATTCACACACCTGCATGTGCATAGTCAGTATTCGGTACTGCAGGCTACATGTGAGATTCCTGCTATGGTAGCTCGCGCAAAAGAACTGGGAATGCCAGCCATTGCGATGACTGATCATGGCAATATGATGGGGGCATTTCACTTCGTGAAAGAAGCTTTGACAAAAGACATCAAACCGATTTTGGGCTGTGAATTTAACCTCTGTAGGGATCGAAAAAACAAATCAAACAAAGACGATGGCTACCAAACCGTCCTCTTAGCAAAAAATAAAGCTGGCTATCACAACCTTGCAAAACTAGCTTCCTACGCCAATATCGAGGGTTTCTATTATTTGCCCCGTATTGATAAAGAGCTTTTGGTTCAGTATAAAGGCGATCTGATTGCCACGACAGGCGGACTTTGGGGAGAGATTCCATTCTTGATTTTGAACGTGGGCGAAACCCAAGCAGAGGAAGCTTTTGTCTGGTACAAAGAGCAATTTGGAGAGGACTTTTACGTAGAGCTGAATCGACATGGAGTTCCTGAGGAAGAGAAAGTAAATGAAGTGCTGCTGGAGTTTGCTAAGAAATACGATGTGAAGTATTTCGCAGCAAATAACTCTTACTACAGTCTGAAATCAGATGCTAAAGCACACGATGTGTTGCTTTGTGTAAAAGATGGGGAACTGTACGACAAGCCTAAAAAGTACATTGGTAAGCGTGGACGCGAGTTTCGCTATGGCTTCCCCAATGATGAATTCTACATCAAAACTCCCGATGAGATGAAAAAGCTCTTCGCGGATATGCCAGAAGCCATCGAGTGTACCAATGAGATTACCCAGAAAATTGAAACCTATAAACTCGCACGAGAGGTGCTTCTTCCGGCCTTTGAAATCCCTGATGAATTCAAACATGCCGAAGATGAAGTGGATGGTGGAAAACGTGGAGAAAATGCTTTCCTAAGACACCTTACTTATGAAGGAGCGAAGAAACGTTACAAAGAAATCACTCCTGAAATCCAAGAGCGATTAGACTTTGAACTCGCCACTATCCAAAACACCGGATACCCAGGTTACTTCTTGATCGTTCAGGATTTCATCGTTGAGGCGAGGAGAATGGGAGTTTCTGTGGGGCCAGGTCGTGGATCCGCAGCAGGTTCTGCCGTTGCTTATTGCACGAGTATCACCAATATTGATCCAATCGCATACAATCTCCTTTTTGAGAGATTCCTAAATCCGGATAGAGTATCCCTTCCCGATATTGATATTGACTTTGACGATGAAGGTCGCCAAAGTGTGATTGATTATGTAATCAAGAAATATGGTTCTAATCAAGTAGCCCAAATCATCACTTACGGTACAATGGCTGCGAAATCTGCCATTCGAGATACTGCTAGAGTGCTGAATCTTCCCCTTGCTGAAGCTGGAAGATTGGCCAATTTGGTACCTGACATCAAATTGAAAGCACTTTTTGGCTTGGCTGGAAATAGAGCTGCTCTTTCAGACAAACTGAAAGGTCAAGGCGAAATGATTGCTAAAGCCGATGAATTAATTAAAATCTCGAAAGGACAAGATGAATCTGCTAAAACGATCAATCAGGCCACGATGCTTGAGGGATCAGTGCGAAATCTAGGAATCCACGCCTGTGGTGTCATCATCACTCCCGATGACATTACCAATTATGTGCCTGTCGCTTTAGCAAAGGATTCCGACATGGTTTGTACTCAGTTTGACAACTCAGTCGTAGAATCTGCGGGTCTGCTGAAGATGGACTTTTTGGGTCTAAAAACCCTGACGCTTATCAAAACAGCCATCAGAATTGTGAAGGAAAGACACGGAATCGAACTAGATGCTGATCATTTCCCGATCGATGATGTGAAGACCTATGAGCTTTTCCAACGTGGTGAAACAGTCGGTATCTTCCAGTATGAATCTGCTGGGATGCAGAAATACATGCGTGAGCTGAAGCCTACTGTTTTTGCAGATTTGATTGCCATGAATGCCTTGTATCGCCCAGGGCCTTTGGCATATATTCCTTCTTTTATCAAAAGAAAGCACGGAACGGAGCAGATCGAATACGATCTGGATGATATGAAGGAGTACTTGGAGGAAACCTACGGAATTACGGTTTACCAAGAGCAAGTGATGCTTTTATCGCAAAAACTCGCAGGATTCACCAAAGGTGAGGCGGATGTTTTGCGTAAGGCAATGGGTAAAAAGCAAAAGGATGTCCTGGATAAGATGAAGCCAAAATTCGTCGAGCAAGCTTCAGCCAAAGGTCACGACGCCAAGAAACTTTCGAAGATCTGGACTGACTGGGAAGCATTTGCCTCCTATGCATTTAACAAATCCCACTCAACTTGCTATGCTTGGATTGCCTATCAAACAGCTTATCTAAAAGCGCATTATCCTGCGGAATATCTTGCTTCTGTTCTAAGTAACAACATGAATGACATCACGCAGGTGACGTTTTTCATGGAAGAATGTAAGCGGGCTGGGATTCCAGTTTTGGGACCAGACGTGAACGAATCCAAAAATGGATTTACCGTAAATGCTGCAGGAGAAATTCGATTTGGAATGGCTGCTATCAAAGGTGCCGGTTCTGCTGCAGTAGATGCCATCATTCAGGAACGTGAGAAGAATGGCCCTTATAAAAACATTTTTGAGTTTGCGAAGCGTGTAAGTTCCAAGGCGCTCAATAAGAAAACTATGGAAGCTCTGGCGATGGCAGGTGGATTTGATTGCTTTCCTCAGCACCATAGAAGACAATATTTAGAGGCTGCAGACAATGATTTAAATTTGATCGAGAAGGCTACCAAGTACGCTCAGAAAGTACAGCAGGAAGAAGATAGTAATCAAGTTAGCCTTTTTGGCGGAGGTGCTGGAAACATGGAAGTCCCACTTCCGACTATTGCCCCAATGGAGCCTTTCACGCAGCTGCAGCAATTGAATATCGAAAAAGAAGTGGTAGGTCTTTACATTTCAGGTCATCCGCTCGATCAGTTTAGACTGGAAATAGAGTCTTTTACCAATGCTTCTTTGCCTGATCTGAATGACTTGGAAAGTCTGAGAAATCGAACTGACATCAAACTGGCAGGATCAGTTTCGACTTTTGCGCATCGCACAACCAAAAACGGAAAGCCATTCGGAACTCTGACGCTGGAAGATTATCAGGGAGCTTTTACCTTCTTCTTGTTTGGAGATGATTATGTGAAGTTCAAAGAATACTTTATGCCAGGCTGGTTCTTATTTATCAGTGGAACAGTAGCCGGTAAGCGCTGGGCGGAGAATGAACTTGAATTTAAAATTGCCAACATTACGCTACTCGATGAAATCCGTGGCAAAATGGTGAAAGGCCTTCGTGTCAACATTGATCTGGATGATCTCACAATGGATTTGATGGAAAAGCTGCAGGCAATTACAGAGAAATATAAGGGAGATGCCAAGTTGTATTTTGATGTGGTGGACCGCAAGGAGAATATTGCTTTGGAGCTTTTCTCTAAAAGATTCTCTATTGATCCAAGCGCTGAAATGATCAAGGAACTGAAGGAAATCCCTGAGGTGGTATATCGGGTGGTTTAAATTAAACTTGAAATATTCTAAATCTAATCTAGTCTCCCAAAAGGTTTTAGTCATAGTTTCTATCAATTCCTGATAGACAAAAAAATTAAATCCTTCGGAACTTATTAATACGCTATTGGCTTTTGGTCATATATTTGAAAACTCTGAAATTTAAAAACCAAACATACAATGTCAAAAGCAATAGAAATTACTGACGCAAACTTTGAAGAAATCATCAAATCTGAGCAGCCAATCCTAGTGGATTTTTGGGCAGAATGGTGTGGGCCATGTAAAATGATCGGTCCAGTAGTAGAAGAACTAGCTGGTGATTATGACGGAAAAGCCATAATCGGAAAAGTGGACGTGGACGCAAATCCAGGCGTAGCTCAAGCATTCGGTATCAGATCAATCCCTACGCTTCTATTCTTCAAAGGTGGAGAAATTGTAGATAAGCAAGTTGGAGCAGTTCCAAAATCTGTTTTATCCCAAAAACTAGACGCTCAACTTTAATTAGTTGACTATATTACATTCAGAGCCGCAAGGAATTCCTTGCGGCTTTTTTTATCTTCAAACTTTATGGCGGAGCAATTAATTTCTTTATCTGAATTTTGGAGTTTACGGGATCAATTCCCATTGATCGATGCGCGCAGTGAAGGAGAATTTGAACAAAGCCAGATCCCCGGATCCATCAACATTCCAATCCTGAATAACCTGGAAAGGATTGTAGTAGGAACACTCTATAAAGAAAAAGGATCAGAAGAAGCGACAATCAAAGGTTTCGAATTGGTTGGCCCTCGGTTTCACCTAATTCTAAAAGATGTTCTCAAGCAATTCCCTCAGAAAAAAGTAATTGTCTACTGTTGGCGCGGGGGAATGCGAAGTCAAATACTATCCTGGCTACTGACCATGGTAGGTTTTGAAGTTTATCGTCTGAAGGGCGGATACAAAACATACCGAACCTATAGCTTTGACTTGGTGAGACAAGACTGGAACCTGCTAGTCTTAGGAGGCAAAACCGGAACTGGTAAAACTAGATTACTTCAGAAACTCCAGGAAGCTGGCGAGCAAATTATCGACTTGGAAGGACTTGCGAATCACAAAGGATCTTCCTTTGGATCAATCGGACAACCTGCTCAACCCACTGTAGAGCAATTTGAAAACATATTCGCAGAAGCTTTGCGTAAGCAAAATCCAGAAAAATTTATTTGGATAGAAAACGAAAGTCGGAAAATCGGAAGACTGATTCTGCCGGACAAATTCTATCATCAAATGCTGGCGGCACCGCTTATTGATATCCTGAAAACTGAACAAGAGCGAATCGATTTGATCGCTGAAGAATATGCTGTATTGCCCGCAGATGAATTAATACTTGCTGTTTTGCGACTAAAAAAACGTCTGGGCGGTTTGCGTACTTCGCAGGCTATCGAAGCAATAGTAGAAGGAAATCATCCGGAATGGATATCCAACATGCTGATCTACTATGATAAAGCTTACACATTTGACTTGGATAAGCATGCCGAAGGAAAAACAATCCAACTAGACCTATCTGGAATTGACCAAGATACATCCATCAAAAAACTACTCGATGCAAAAACCAAATTCCATGGAAAACACACCAACAAGACTGACTGAATGGAGTGAAGGCTCCGGCTGTGGGTGCAAGATCGCGCCAGCAATCCTTGATCAGATCTTAACGGCGAGCGGATCTTTTTCACAAAATGACCCAAATCTTCTGGTTGGAAATTCTCATAAAGATGATGCGGCTGTGTATCAGGTTTCCGAAGATTTAGCAGTGATCAATACAGTGGATTTCTTCACACCGATAGTAGATGATCCCTTTGACTTTGGGAGAATCGCTGCTGCAAATGCCCTTTCGGATGTGTATGCTATGGGTGGTAAGCCAATATTTGCTAATGCAATCTTAAGCTGGCCTGTAGAAAAACTTTCTCCAGACCTGGCCGCCAAAGTCATGGAAGGGGCAAAGACTATCTGCAAAGCTGCAGGAATCGAATTAGCCGGCGGGCATTCTATCGCTGCAAAGGATCCGATTTTTGGACTTTCAGTAAATGGAATTGTACATCCACATAAGATCAAAACGAATAACGCTGCAAAAGCCGGAGATATCATTTACCTCACCAAGCAGCTTGGGGTAGGCGTACTGGCAACAGCGCTGAAGCGTCAAAAAATTACGGATAAGGATTACCTGAGTTTGGTTGATACGGCCTGCCGATTGAACTCTATTGGTGAAATACTCGGCAATCATGAGGAAGTTCATGCTATGACAGATGTCACCGGATTTGGATTGCTGGGGCATTTGATAGAAATGTGTGAAGGCGCAGGTCTTTCTGCTGAGATAAACCTCCTTAAACTTCCTATGATTGAAGGTGTACAGGAATACATCAATCAATTTATTTTCCCTGACAATACCTACCGCAACTGGAACGCTTACAGCGCTAAGACAAAAGGTGTGGTAGGAATGGACTTGGTAAAACTTTGTGACCCTCAGACAAGCGGAGGATTGATGCTTGCTGTAGACCCTGAAAACAAAGCTTGGTTTGAAGACTCCATGAAGCAGCAAGATCAAGTAATTTGGGAAATTGGTCGCTTCATTGAAAGAAACGAACAGGTGGTGGAAGTTTTACCATAGCATTACTTATTGTTTATTATCTTAACAGAATTAACAGCCCAAACCTATCATGCAAAACCTAAAAAACCTTTTCGCATTACTCTTGCTGTTTACCTCTAGTACACTTTATGCTCAACAAGCTCCGGAGGGAACATCCAGTGAGCTAGTAATCCTCAACGTAAAGACTGGAGAACAGAAGACAATCTTAAAAGAAGTCAGACATTTCGAAGCACCAAATTGGTCTAGAGATGGAAAATACTTACTCATCAATTCTGGAGGGCATCTCGAGAAAGTAGATTTTGATGGCAATAAATTAGGGCAAATTCAGCCTGATAAAATCTCCCGCGCAAACAATGATCACGGGCTAAGTTTCGACGGAAAACTTCTTGTGATCAGCAAAAGTGATCAAGACTTTGGCTCTCGAATTTATACCGTTCCACTTGCTGGTGGCGAGCCAAAATTGATTACGCCAGAACATCCAAGCTATTGGCATGGAATCAGTCCAGATGGAAAAACATTGGTGTATTGCGCTCAGCGAGATGGAGCATGGGATATATATGCCATCCCAACTGCAGGAGGTACAGAGAAAAGGATTACCACTGCCGAAGGTCTTGATGATGGCCCTGAATACTCTTATGACGGCAAGTGGATTTATTTCAATTCTAACCGTACAGGAAGCATGCATGCTTATCGAATGAAACCTGATGGAACTGGTGCCGAACAACTCACCAATGACTTACTGGACAATTGGTTCCCACACCCATCTCCTGACAATAAATCAGCAGTGATTATTTCCTACTTAGAGGATCAAAAAGGATCTCACCCATTTGGCAAGGACGTTAAACTTCGCTTGCTCAATGTGGAGACTAAAGAAATCAAAGATTTAACAAAAGTCTTCTACGGCGGTCAAGGCACGATCAACGTGCATAGCTGGTCGCCTGATGGCGAATGGATAGCTTTTGTGAGATATCATAAGCCTTGATTAGATCAGCGGTGAAACGCCACCTGACACCATGAATTTCATCACGTCGGAGCTTTTCACTCCTATTAGCGGCGTTACTTTGTCTTTGGGTACTAAGAATACATTCCCAGAGACATTGTAGCTATGCGGGAAATAAACGGCTACCATGTCAGGCTCACCAACAACCGACATATCATCCTGAGTGATAAAACCCAAGCGAATAAAAGTATCACTTAGCTGTACTTTCACTGGGGAGGAGAATTTCTTTTTGTCTCCGACAAAAGCTCCCATCAAGTCCTTGATACTTGTGTAGATCAAATTTACCAGAGGAATGCTAATCAGTCCTCGCTCAAACCAATCAAGAATAGGTTTAGCAAAGAAAAGGCTTGCCATATATCCCATGAAAGTGATCAAACCGATTACCATCAAAATCCCAATTCCTGGAATGGGAGCCGGAATAAGGTTATCCAAAAATAGGATAGTTTGATAAATGATGTAGAGGGTTACTGCAATTGGAGTGATAAATAACAGCCCTCTAAGAAAATAGGAAATGATACGTGTGTAAGTAAATTTCATCGATGTAAAAGGAAAATCCTGATTATTACTCAATAATAATCAGGATTTATACTTGAAGATACTTTTCAGTCTATTTTTCTCGCAGATTAATCTGGAAGGATTTTCACTTTCACACTCTTGTAATAAATCACAGATTTAGGATCGTGCGCTTGAAGAGCGATAGTACCATGATCAGCTTTTTTGGTACCTAGACCATCTTTACGGTTTTCATCTTTAGACTGATCATATACATTGACAGTTTCTCCATTGATTTTCACAGTGACTACATCACCTTGAACGATGATATGCTCAGTGTACCATTCTCCGTCTTTTACATAGACTTCTTTCACATCTTGGAATGAATATACACTACCTGTTTTTCTCCAGTCCGTATGGCTTTGATTTACTTGGATTTCATAGCCTACGTTTGGCCAGCCATCTTCTTGGTACTCCGTATGGACAAAAATACCGGAATTCGCGCCAGGCATGGTCTTCAATTCAGCGATCACTTCGAAATTATTGAAGTCATGATTTGCTACATCTCCATTATAAAAAGCATGTCCACGTGGGCCAGCCACTTTAATCACACCATCTTCAACCTGAAAAGATTCAGATTTTTCAGAAATTTTCCAGCCATCAAGGTTTTTACCATTGAAAAGCTCGATCCAATCTCCACTTTGAGCGGAAACTGAAAATGTAAGTGCTATGAAGCAACAGAATGTTAATAGGGTTTTCATAAGAGACAGGGTTTTTGAATAATACGTTTACAGTGTAAAAGTTACTAGGTAATTGACAAATATCAATTACCATTAAAAACAAAAGCTCTGAGATACTATCCCAGAGCTTTCAAATATATTCTTAAACCGAATGTGATTACAAATCAATACCCATAAAGGACATAAATGCCAATCCCATCAATCCAGTCAAAAGCATGGTAATCCCCAAACCTTTCAAGCCATTTGGGACATGGGAATATTTCAATTTCTCACGGATAGCTGCTAATGCCACAATAGCTAACAACCATCCTACACCTGATCCGAAACCGTAAACGGCAGATTCTGCAAGTGTATAATCTCTTTGTGCCATGAAAAGTGAGCCACCTAGAATCGCACAGTTTACAGCGATCAAAGGAAGGAAGATACCTAAAGCACCATAAAGTGCAGGAGCAAATTTCTCTACGATCATCTCCACCAATTGTACCATTGCAGCAATGATGGCAATGAACATGATGAATTGTAAGAATGAAAGATCTATCTCAGCCAAACCTGGACTGATCCAAGCTAATGCTCCTTCTTTCAAAACATACTCGTTTAGCATCCAGTTGGTCGGTACAGTTACTGTCAATACAAATATTACAGCAGCACCAAGACCCATTGCAGTACTTACTTTTTTGGAAACAGCCAAGAATGAACACATTCCAAGGAAGTAAGCGAAAATCATATTGTCGATAAAAATCGACCGAATACCTAAATTAAATAAATCCATTTTTTCGCTAATTAATTAGTGTTCAACATAACCTGTCTTGGTACGCTGTACCCAGATGATGATTCCCAAAATCATAAATGCACCTACCGGTGACACCATCAAACCATTGGTAGCTAATGTGAAATCAGGTCCAAATAAACTAGAAATGTAATCGTAAACAGGAACACCAAATACAGCACCTGAACCGAGTAATTCTCGGAAGAAGGCAACTGCCAAAATGATCCAAGAATAACCCAAAGCAGATCCAAATCCATCCAATACTGAATCGTAAGGTTTATTACCCATTGCAAATGCTTCAAGTCTACCCATTACAATACAGTTGGTAATAATAAGTCCGACGAAAACAGACAGCTCCTTATACATGTCGTAGGCAAAAGCCTTTAATACCTCGTTTACCAAAGTAACCAAAGTCGCTACCACGGCAAGCTGTACAATAATTCTAACACGTCCAGGGACCGTATTTCTCATCAAAGAGATCACAAAGTTGGACATTACCACCACAAAGATTACCGCAATAGCCATAACCAAAGTAGGCTTCATCTGGGTAGTTACCGCCAAAGCAGAACAGATCCCCAATACCTGAATAGTTACTGGATTATCATCCACTAATGGATCCGATATTAATTTTTTCCGGCGCTTAGATAATAAAGCCTCAGCGGACTTTGTCACAATCGCCTTTTCTACAGTTTCAGCACTCATGTTTATGAAATTGTTGAGTTGATAATTTTATTAAAGTGCAGCTACAGCAGTAGATGACTTTTTAGATTCTATGTAAGCTTGATAATAATTGAGGTAATTATAAAGCATATTATTTACTCCCTTGCCAGTAATCGTAGCACCAGACATACCATCTACTTTATGAGGACTATTGGAGTAATCAATACCTTCTCCTTTTTGCATTTCTACTGCTACAAGTTTTCCCGACTCATCATAAATTGTCTTTCCAACGTAGCGAGACTGCACTTCCGAATCGGTGATCCTTGCGCCAAGTCCAGGAGTCTCACCAGCATGTGCTAATGTGATACCTCCTACAGTATTCATGTCAGTATCTAAAGCTATATATCCCCAGATAGCATTCCAAAGACCTGCGCCATATAGTGGCAAAACGTAATTTGCTACATCATCAGGATTTCCTTCGGCATGGTAAATATAAACTGGAAACAATCTTTCCTCTTTTGGCTTCTTGTAATTCTTTGCCACATCTACCGTTTCAGCAGTCACTGCAACTCCATCCTGTTCCGTAACTTCCTTACCGTTGATATCTACTACAACAGTTGATACTCTACTCTCATAGTAAGCATTCACTTCTTTAGGACTCATTGCAGCAATTTCATCACCTGAAATTAAAGCACCTAAGATTTGCTTCTTGTTATCTAGGGCAATTGCTTCTTTCTGCATGGGACCAAGCACCTGCGAAGTACCAGAAAGAAGTAATCCCAAAATCACCGTCAAAATAACGGAGAATGTAATAATATAAGTGTTAGACTGTTGCACGTTGTAACCTCCTTGTTTTATTTGCCTTAACTACATAATAATCGATCAATGGAGCGAACACGTTCATAAACAGAACTGCTAGCATAATTCCCTCAGGATATGCAGGGTTTGTCACTCGTATGATCACAGTAAGAAACCCGATCAAAAGACCATAAATCCATTTACCTGTTTCAGTTTGTGCTGCAGACACCGGGTCAGTTGCCATGAAGACAATACCGAATGCCAAACCTCCCATCACCCAATGATACTGAGGAGGTAGCGCCATGTATTCATTTACTGCAAAAAGATTCATCACAAATCCCATGATATAAGCACCAGCAAAGCCAGAGAATATAATCTTCCAGCTAGCTACCCCTGTAGCAATCAGGATCAATGCTCCAACCAAAGCCATCAACGTTGATGTCTCGCCTATTGAACCAGGTATCCATCCGATAAACAAGTTTGTAAATTCAAATAAGCCTGATCCAAGTACTGTGTTGTGGCTTGCAAGCGCTTCGACTGCGGTCTGTGTTCCTTCAACGCCTGCATTGTATACAACTGAAAGCGCTGTAGCTCCAGAGAAGCCATCCACTGGCATTTTATCACCTAAGTAAGTCCAAACCTGATCACCAGAAATCTGTGCAGGATATGCGAAATATAAGAATGCTCTAGCGGTCATAGCGACGTTAAGCACGTTCATGCCAGTACCACCGAAAACTTCTTTTGCTATCACTACCGCGAAAACAGTAGCCAAAGCTACTTGCCACAATGGCGTAGTAGCAGGCACTACCAAAGGTATTAGCATCCCTGTTACCAGGAAGCCTTCGTTGATTGGGTGCTTACGAACCACTGCGAAAATTGCTTCAACAATACCACCAGCTGTATAAGCTACCAGTACGATAGGAAGAACAAGCATTACACCTATCCAGGTTTTATCACCAAAATTCTCCCAAAGACCTGCAGTGCCGCCAGTCGCCAACAAATGCTGATGACCAGTATTATACATACCAAATAGCAAACAAGGAATCATGGCGATTACCACCGTGATCATCATTCGCTTCAGATCAATAGCATCTTTTACTTGTGCTCCTTTGATACCTGTAGTATGCTTAGGGCTAAACATAAATGTATCCCCTGCCTCAAACGCGTAATATAGACTTTCAAGCTTGCCCCCTTTTTCGAAAAGTGGCTTCTGCTTGTCCAATAAATCTCTTAGAAACTTCATATGGATTAACTGTATTGGATTAATTCAATTCCTTTTCTCACCAACTCCTGCACAGGATGCTTTGATACATCCACAAACTCACAAAGAGCTAAATCTTCTTCCACGATCTCATAGATCCCCAATTCTTCTATTTCGTCAAAATCTTCAGCCATGATAGCTTTCAAAAGATAAACCGGAAGAATATCCATTGGAGTAACTGACTCAAAAACACCAGTCTGAACGAATGCTCTTTCTTCTCCTCTACCGTTAGAATCCAAAACAAATTCTTTGTTTGGAGTAAGGAAGGAAAGCAAACCTAGTGCTCTATGGTAGCTCAATCTAGTGGTAGGCTTTGCCCAACCCATAAATTCATAGTAATCACCTTCAGGAATGACAGTGATCTGATTATGATAAAAGCCTAGAAAACCTTCCAAAGAGATCTTCTCGCCAGTAAGTACATTTCCAGAAACCACTCTTACGTGACCAGAATTAAGATTCCCTTTCACAAAAGTAGAAATAGAAGCACCGCTATAAGTCTTTACATAAGCGGCTTTGGTCAATTCAGATCCTGTAACTGCGATAACTTTAGAAGCATCGTAAATACCTTCCAGAACGAATTTACCAATCTGAACTACTCCATATGGAGTGACAGTCCAAGCAATTTCACCTTTGTTGATTGGATCTAAGTGGTGTATCTGCACACCTACGTTACCCGCAGGGTGTGGACCTGAGAACTTGTTCACTTGTGCGCCTTTCAAATCTGCAAAAACCGCTGGAACAGCCTTAGAACCATCTACGTTCAAGTGAACTTTGCCACTCGTCAGTTTAGCCAAAGCCTCAATACCTGCCTGAAGATATTTCTCCTGTCCTTGCAATGCAAAAGCATAATCCGGAGCTAAAGGATGAGTATCAAAAGCAGAGATGAAGATACTCTTAGGCGTATCTGCTGGATTTGCGACTATACCGAAAGGTCTTTGGATGATGTTAGGCCATGTGCCACTTGCTGCCAGTTTAGCTGCTAAAGCATCTCTATCCAGAGAAGCTATATCAACTTGTGCAAACTGCTCGTGAATGATGGTCGCATCTGCCAAAATCTTGACTTCAAGCAACTTACGACGATCTCCTCTCTTTATCTCGACAACTTTGCCGGAAACAGGAGCCGCATAAATCACTTGATCCAATGCTTTATCGATCAGGATTGGAGTACCTGCCTTTACGGTATCTCCTTCATTGACAAGTACTTTAGGGCGCTGGAGCCCAATAAAGTCTGTCGGCTTAATTGCGAAGGTTTGCGCCGGGGCGAAATCAGCCAGCTCTTGCTTAGCCTTTCCCACCATATTGATGTCAAAACCTTTCTTAAGCTTCACTATTTTAGACATATCTGTTTTTGAACTATGAGCTTTTGAAAAACGCCCCAAATCTAATAAATAACCTTTTTAATCTGAGCGTATATGAACTTTAATGTTTGAACTTTTGGAAGAATGGCTTCCTTTGTTTTTAATACATCCTATTTTTAGACTGAAAGGACTCCTTCTTCGAGTGATTCCACATATGACCTCACTTGCTCCATCAACCACATCGGGGTAGAAGTAGCACCGCAGATCCCTACTTTTTCATCTATTTGAAACCAATCAGTATTTATTTCTGTCTCATTTTCTATGAAATAGCTTCTTTCGTTTTGTCCAAGACAAACTTGATAAAGCGCCTTTCCATTTGAGCTTTTCTTGCCAGAAACGAATAAGATCACATCATTTTCTTGAGCAAAACGCTCCAATTGTGGTTCACGATTGGAGACCTGACGGCAAATTGAATCATTTGCATTGAAAGTTTCCCTACTCAGTTCTTGCTTAGCTGCCTGGATCCGCTCTTCTATTTTCTGAGAAATCGCGTAAAAACCCTTGGTACTTTTCGTTGTTTGACTGAAAAGCGTCACTGGCCTGGAAAAATCTATTTTGTCCAAATCAGTATCTTCCATCACCACGATAGCTTTTTCAAGCGTCTGGCCAGTCAAGCCAATCACTTCCGCATGGCCCTTTTTGCCATAAATGACAATCTGACCTTCTTCTCGCTCCATTTTGTCAAAAGCCGTCTTCACTCTGTGCTGAAGCTTCAACACTACTGGACAAGAAGCATCAATCAACTCTATATTATTTTCTATGGCAGTTCTGTAAGTCTCAGGAGGTTCTCCATGTGCACGGATCAACACCTTGCAATCACGTAATTCTGACAACTGCTCACGATCGATCACCACTAGACCCTTTGCACTGAGGCGCGAAACCTCCATATCATTGTGCACGATATCGCCAAGGCAATACAGCTGATCGCTTTGCTCCATCTCATCCTCTGCCATTTTGATGGCAAATTCTACTCCGAAGCAATACCCAGAGTTTTTATCAATGGTTACCTGCATAGCTCTCTTGTTTATCTATGATTTGTCTTGCTGCGTGGACAATCTTTCCCACTTGCTCCGCAAAGGTAATATTACTGGTATCTACCTCCACTGCATCTGGCATTTTCTTTAGAGGACTTTCTGCACGGGAAGAATCCACTCGATCTCGCTCTGCAAGATTGGTTCTGATATCCTCCAGATCAACTAGTTCGCCTTTTTCCAAAAGCTCTTCTTGCCTTCTTACAGCTCGGGTATCTAAATCCGCAGTCATAAAAACTTTCAGGTCCGCATTTGGAAAAACCACTGACCCGATATCCCGTCCGTCCATGACCACACCTTTCTTCTTTCCAAGGCGTTGCTGCTGTGCTACCAACTCTTTTCTGATAGACGCGATAGTAGCGATTTCAGATACTTTATTAGAAATACGCATCGTACGGATCTCATCCTCTACGTTCAAACCATTTAGATATGTCTCTTGTTTGAGCGTATCAGGATTTAGGTGAAAAGAAATTTCTAGTGATTTCAACCCTTTTTCCACATCATGTGGATTAGCAGGCGACAGGAAATGATTCAAAAAATGTAGCGTCGCCGCTCTATACATAGCTCCAGAATCGATGTAAGTATATCCCAAATCCTTTGCAACTGCTTTGGCCGTGGAGCTCTTCCCACATCCCGAATATCCATCGATGGCGATGACGATTTTATTCATTCAAAAAACCCGCTTAATTCGTTTTTTTATTCCTGCGCAAATATAGTAGTTTTAATCTAAACCAATACCCAAACCTTGGAATCGAATCGCTTATACAGATTCTCTCCAATTAATTTCTCCCACATTTTTATGCAAATCCTAGGTCAATTCGTAGACATCCCAAACCGTGAAATCTATGCTGTTTCTATCAATATCCTAAATGGGAAAATTGCCAAACTGACAAAAATAGAAGCGGATTCTTCATTGCCCTATTTGATGCCTGGCTTTATCGATGCACATGTGCATGTGGAAAGCTCTATGCTTGTCCCTTCCGAATTTGCCAGACTAGCTGTGGTCCATGGCACAGTTGCAACGGTCTCCGATCCTCATGAGATTGCAAATGTCTGCGGAATGGAAGGCGTGGAATACATGATAAACAATGGAAATCAGGTTCCTTTCAAGTTTTACTTCGGTGCTCCTTCATGCGTCCCTGCCACTCCTTTTGAAACAGCGGGCGGAGAAATCAATGCCGCTGACATAGAAAACCTAATGTCTCGTCCTGAGATTCATTATCTGGCAGAAATGATGAACTGGCCAGGAACGGTGAATCGGGATAAATTGGTGATGGAGAAAATCAAAATCTCGAAGAAATACGGCAAACCCATCGATGGACATGCACCTGGACTAAAAGGAGTACTGGCAGAGAAATATGTAAGTGCTGGCCCAAGCACAGATCATGAATGCTTTACAGCTGATGAAGCTCTGGGAAAATTAAAACTTGGGATGAAAATAGCCATTCGTGAAGGTTCAGCTGCCAAAAATTTCGAGGCGTTGATCGATATGATCGATGAATATCCAGAGATGATCATGTTTTGCTCGGATGATAAGCATCCCGATAATCTAGCAGTTTCTCATATCAATGAGCTAGCCGCTAGAGCTGTCGCAAAAGGCAAAGATGTGTTTCATGTACTTCAAGCGGCTTGCCTGAATCCGATTGCTCATTACTCTCTGAATGTAGGACAACTTAGAAAAGGTGATCCAGCTGATTTTATTCTGGTGAAAGACTTGAAAGATTTCAAAGTCATCAGCACCTATATAGATGGAGAGAAAGTAGCTGAAAATGGAAAGACGCTGATTAAGCCAATCAAAAATGAGATTATAAATAATTTCAATACTTCAATAAAGAAACCAGAAGACTTTCAACTCAAAGCAAACGGAACCAAAGTCAGAGTCATCGAAGCTCTGGACGGACAATTGATCACGCCGGAAATCAAAGGAGAGATTCTAATCAAAGATGGCTTCGCAGAATCAAATCCTGCTGAAGACATCTTAAAAATCACGGTGGTCAATCGCTACGAAGATGCTCCACCAGCAATAGCTTTCATTAAGAATTTTGGACTAAAAACTGGAGCCATTGCTTCCTCAGTAGGCCATGACTCACATAATATCATCGCTGTCGGCATCGATGATGAATCCATTTGCAAAGCAGTCAATCTAATCATAGCTGCAAAAGGCGGAGTTTCAGCCGTCTCTGGAGAACAGGAAGAAATACTTCCTCTTCCAGTCGGAGGAATTATGTCCGCTTCGGATGGATACGAAGTTGCCGCTGCCTACACATGTATCGATAGACTTGCTAAAGAAATGGGTGCTACGCTAAATTCCCCTTTTATGACGCTGAGCTTTATGGCTTTGCTTGTAATTCCAGATCTGAAGCTTAGTGACAAAGGGTTGTTTAATGGGCAGAGATTTGAGTTTGAGGAGGTGTTTTTAGAAAGCCCTATGACAGATTCCGGGTGACCGATGTGCCAAATCCTAAAGTGAAACTTATTCTAAGACGCTTTATCCTTTTGGTTCTACCCTTAAGTTAGTGGAAAACATGGTTCTTGTTAGGCTTAAATATCAATGGAGAAAAGGCCAGGAGCATTTTAAGACTGAATATCAGGCTTCTTTAAGCGTTATTCAGCTAGGAGGTAGATTTTCATTACCGGACTTCCATTAAATTCGTGGTAGAACCATCCTTTTTGCTAAAATTATCCTTCATCCTATTTTGAAAGATCCAGACTTCCATATTTTATCCCAAATCCAAAAAGCCCATTCCATTGGGAGTGTAGTGACTCTGATTTCATTTGTTGTAAATGTATTTGCAAGTAGAATAAAGGAGCTAGAGTTTCTAATCATTCCATTGATCATCATCGTGTCCTTTACGATTATCGGTTCAGCATACTTCTTCTTTCAAAGTTTAAAACACAAAGAAGAAATCGAGAATCCAGGCAAGAATAACATCGCCTTCATTTTCAGGATAGGAATAAACCTTGTTTTGCTAGCGCTTATGGTACTTTGAAAAGTAGAATTCTATCCATAAGTAATTGCCATACACCAATTAAAATAAGGCTTACTATTTATCAAAATCATACAAACTAATACTCTAGATTATTCTTAAATATTTATCTTACTTAAGAACTAAATTAAAGATGAGGATTTTGATAAAACCAAAAAAAACAAAGTACCGCCTCGGAACACTGTTTGGCTTTATTGCCTTTTTCCTGATTTCCTTCTCTCCAGCTACTGATCCTTTAGAAAGAATCATTTCCGCTTTTGAGAAATATCTCACTGAAAGCCCCCATGAGAAAGTTTATATCCATGTAGACAAAGAGGACTATGCCGCTGGCGAAACGATTTGGTTTAAAGCCTATCTTACCGCAGGTCCATACCATGAACCATCGTTACTCAGTAATACTATTTACCTCGAGCTGATCAATAGTTCCGGTGAAGTTATCCAGCATCATCAGCTTTTTTCTCCTGATGGTTTTGCGGCTGGTCAGCTAGAATTGGATGAATCGCTACCTGCTGGTAACTACTTGCTGCGATCTTATACCAACTGGATGAGAAATTCAGGGGAAGAATATTTTTTCCACAAACAGCTAAAAATCTGGAATGAAAAAACACAAAGTCAAGAGCAATTAACTCAGGGAAATCTAGACATCCAGTTCTTTCCTGAAGGCGGTAGCTTGGTCGAGGGGATTATGAGCAAAGTGGCATTTAAGGCTATCGGAACAGATGGTCTAGGAAAATTCGTGAAAGGTAGGATTCTTGACGGTGAAAAAGTGATCGCTGAGTTTGAAAGTAATCAATTAGGAATGGGAGTATTTGCATTACTTCCCGAAAAAGGCAAACAATACAAAGCCCAGATAGAGTCAAGAGGTCAGGAAGTGATTTTACCCAGTCCGCTTGAATCCGGCATCGTGATGTCAATAACCAATTCTCCCAAATCATCAGACATCTTAATTAAGATTCAAGCGACTGAAAACTCCACTTTACAATCCGTTTTTCTCTTAGCACAAACTCGAGGTATTGTCGGTGCTTCCAGTAAGGCAGATCTTTCAAAAAAGATCGTTTTTGTCCGAATCCCGAAGACAGAGTTTCCCTCTGGCATTGCACAAATCACGGCCTTGGATGAAACAGGAAATCCACTGGCAGAGCGGCTAGTATTCATTGATCAACAGGATCAGATGACCATCACTGCTTCCATGAACAAATCAGTTTATAAGTCAAGAGAACGAGTTCAAGTCGATATAGAAGCAAAAGATAAAGAGGGAAATCCAGTCGCGGCTAATATGTCATTAAGTGTATTTGATGGTAGTCAGGTAGCTCTGAATGAAAACAAGGAAACGATACAATCTAATCTTTTACTTTCTTCAGAACTTAAAGGACACATCGAATCACCCGGATATTATTTCAATTCCACCAATCAGGATCGTGAAAAAGAGCTAGATATCCTGATGCTGACGCAGGGCTGGAGAAAATTCACAATTAAACAGGCATTGAGCGAAAATGCGCCAGATCCTATTTATAGAGTTGAAAGAGGTTTGTCGATTAGAGGAGTTCTTACAGACATTAAGAATAATCAGCCTATCGAGGAAGGAACGGTTTCTTACTTGTCTTTATTTCCGATTGCTGAATCTAAGACGGCCACAAGCAACTCAATTGGTGAATTTGAAATTCATGACCTTATCTTTTTTGACTCGACGAAAGTAATGCTACAAGGGAAATCTATCAAGGGAAAAGCCGCTACTGTTTCGATAGATAGCTCCTATCATTCTCCGAGTCTTGCCTATCACATCCGTTCTACACTTATTCGACCGAGCGATTTAGAGCAGAGTTTCATGACAAATGCCGCAGAGCGTCAAGCGATAGAAAAAGCCTTTGACCTCGATAACTCAGAACTGTCTCTTGAGGAAGTAGAGGTGAAGGGAAAAAGAATTGATAAACCCTCCAAAACCTCCAGTTCCTATGGTGCTGGAACTGTCCAGATGCAAGTGGCCGGAAAGATTGATCTAGAAAACCAACAGCACCCCCTAGATCTCGTCAAAGGAAGGGTATCTGGTGTTCAAATAACAGGCACTGGACCAAGTTCCAAGATTCTAATCCAAGGTGTAGGTTCCATCAACAGCAGTATGGAGCCTTTGATTTTGCTGAATGATTTCCCCATCAAACTGGAGAGTTTACAAAGCCTACCCGTTCACGAAATTCAAAGTTATACCGTATGGAAAGGACCAGATACCGCGATCTTCGGTGCAAGAGGAGCAAATGGTGTAATAGGATTTTACACCAAAAAGGAAATTGGAGACGCAATCGCAGCAAGTGAAAAAGATGAAAGACTCCAAGTAATAGGCTATCAGATTGCAAAAGAGTTTTATTCCCCAAAGTACCCTCTACAAGAACTTAATCAGGCAAAACTAGATCGACGCGCAACACTTTTTTGGGCACCGAATATTCAAACGGATTCACATGGAAAAGCCTCTGTTTCCTTTTACAATTCTGATGCGGAGAATGTGATTTATGGAGAGATAGAAGGAATTAGTAAAGGTGGTAAACCTGGAACTTCAAGATTTAGCTACATTATTGAAAAGTAAGCGGATAAGTAAATAACCTTTTAGGTTTTTGAAACCTGGAAGGTTTCGACTTTTAATATTCTGAAGTAATGTGGAAAAGTCCGGAGTCCAATTCCGAATTTTTCAATAAAACCGAAACCCCTTAAGATTCCAAAAAAGACTTAGTCAGTTCAATCTCTTTCATCCTCAGTTTTATAAAGTTAATTCTGACGTTAAAATGTTTAAAAATGTTGATTACTAAATTCTTAAAAAAAATATTAATAATTAGTTGCACTTTTACCGCCCCCCCACCTATATTGCTAGTGATCTTTTGGCCAAGTGATTAGGAAAACGAATCCGCCTACACAAAGGGATTTTTTCAGGTAAATTCTATTTAAGATGAAAAAGTTAAAACTATTAGCATTAGGAGTTGGAATTTTAGGTATTAGTGTTTTCGGAATGGCATATTCAGGTTCTTTCGACGCAGAAGCCCAAGCTACTGTTAAATGTAATTGGAACGGCAATGATTGCTTCGATCCTATTTCAGATGCAATGTGTGGATGTGAAGCCGAAGAGGATTAAATTTCATCAACCAAATAATTATTGAAGGAGATTAGTTTTAAATTCAGGGCATTTGAAATGCTATTTAAAACGATCTCTTTCATTTCTAAAAACAAGAATGACAAAGCTTTATAAATTAGTATTTATTGTTGCCATAATTTCCTGTAACCCTAAGAATGTCACGAATGAAATAAACACCTATACTTTTGAAACTTTAAAAATTCCTATCAAAGAAAACTTTGTTCCCAGTATAACTAGAAATCAATACTTAGATAGTGATTCTGGAGAGTATTTGGCTCTGTACAGCAAGACTAGTCAGAGATTGGAATTCTTTAATTTGGAAACCAAACAATCTTCAAAAAGTATAAAAATAGATAGAGAAGGTCCAAATGGTGTCGGATCCTTCAATGGATTTACAATAGCCTCATTGGATTGTTTACTTCTTGCATCAATACCTCCAAAAATTCAAGTACTTGACTTTAGCGGAAATAAAAAAAGAAGTATACCTGTAAATGATCCCAAAAATAAAGTGAATTGGCTGGGTTCTACTAATTTAGTTCCATTTTTATTTAAAGGTGATACTTTGTTCGGTTCTCAACCTTTTTTCTCCGACATTTTCAAAACATCAAAAGGCGAGGCGAAACAATCTACCCCTTTTTTCTACATGAATCTTTCATTAGAAAAGCCTGAAGTAGCGTGGCTTGATATTAATCGACCAGAAGATGAATGGGACAAAGGAAAAAAAGACCCGAATCTATCGTGGGCCGATCGATATGACTCAATCATTGTTTCTCCTCTATCAGATCACAGACTATGGATTATTTCGAAAAACAAAAGAAAACTTCTTGGATACAAGGAAGCTAGATCATCACATTTAAATCAGTTTAATATTTTAAAAGATTATCCCGTTGGGGATCAAGGAATGATTAGAGCATTAGAAGCGGGCAGATATGAAATCTTACTAAATGATCATTATAGAGATGTGTTTTATCGCTTCTTCTTTGCAGGCATAAAATTGGAAAATTATAATCTGACTCCTCGAGAATTATTTACCAACAAACCCAGAGTGGGAGTTTTAGTCCTTAATAAAGATTTAGATATCATTGGAGAGCATTTATTCGAAGACCATGCTGTAGAAAACTGGAATTACTTCGTTGGTAAAAAAGGGCTCTATGTCTCAACCAACAATCCAAATCGGGATGACTTTGATGAGAATTTCCTGCGCTATGACATCATTAGATTTGAAGGATTAGAATATGAGGATTAAAAGAATTCTTATCGTTTCTATTATCTTTTTGGTATTGGGATGTTCAGGTAAAAATAAAAATAGGGTTGCTGAGATTTTGGGAATTCCTGAACCTGGTGACTGGATTTTAGTCATTCATCCCGAAGGATGTAAAACTTGTTTAGATCAGCTGTATCAAGAATTAAGTGACCTTGAACCGGCAAATGGGGCAATAGTCATTGTGGCAAAGAATACTAAAATCATGCGATTGAATCCTTTATTTGAGCAATCATCTGTACCTGTTTACTTGGATGAGGAAAAGAAATTGATTCAGGAAGGTATTGTTGATCTTCAAGATCAGATTTTACTATTCAGTAATGAAGGAATAGAGAAATTTGAAATCTTGAATTATGAGTCACTTTTCACCAGTATTGGCAATTTGTAAAAAAACCCTCCAGATCTTCTACATCTGGAGGGTTTTTGATTAAATATCCGAAGTAAAATGGAACTCTATCTCAGGGTAATTATCCATCACCATTTGAAGCCAGGCTTTTGACTCGGCCATAAAGACCAGCTTGCCGTCCTTGTCATGGGCGATGTGACGGTTTTTGGAGCGGACAAATTCATCCAACTGCTTTTTGTCCTTGCTCGTGATCCAGCAGGCTTTATACAGGTTCATAGGATGAAACTCTACCGTAGCATTGTATTCATTTTTCAATCGGAACTGGATTACTTCAAACTGAAGTTGGCCGACAGTTCCGACTACTTTACGAGAACCCATATCGAAGGTGAACATCTGTGCCACTCCTTCTTCCATGAGTTGCTTCAAGCCTTTCTCCAGTTGCTTGGTTTTCATCGCATCCTTGTTCACCACTTCACGGAAAATCTCCGGAGAGAAACTTGGAATACCTACGAACTGCATGTCTTCGCCATCAGTCAGCGTATCGCCAATTTTCAAGTTACCCGTATCATACAGACCTACAATATCACCTGGAAATGCCTCATCGATCATTTCCTTATCCTGCGCCATAAACTGAGTCACATTGGAAAAGCGCAAAGGTTTAGGACCACGAACGTGATTGTAAGGCTTATTTCGCTCAAAAGTCCCTGAGCATATTCTCAAGAAAGCAATTCTATTTCGGTGATTAGGATCCATATTGGCGTGGATCTTAAATATAAAACCTGAAAATTTCTTCTCATCTGGCTTCACTTCACGATCTTCCGTTCTACGGCTTTTCGGTGCTGGAGCTATTTTGATAAAAGTATCCAACATCTCATTGATACCGAAGTTATTCACTGCCGATCCAAAGAAAACTGGCGCTACTTTTCCCTCCAAATACTCTGTGGGATCGAATTCAGGATATACTCCCTCGATCAATTCCACATCTTCGCGGAGTTGCTTGGCAAAGTTACTCCCGATTAATCCATCCAATTCTGGATCATTCACATCTGCAAATGATTGACGCACATCACTGAGTTTCCGCTGAGAAGGCGTGAAAAGATTGAGTTTATGATCAAACAAGTTGTAAACACCCTTGAAGCTTTTTCCCATACCGATAGGCCAAGAAAGCGGGCGACACTGAATGTTGAGCTTTTGCTCCACTTCTTCAATCAGCTCGTAAGGATCGCGGCCCTCTCTATCGAGTTTATTGATAAAGCAGATCACTGGAGTATTTCTCATACGGCAAACTTCCATGAGTTTCTCCGTCTGAATCTCCACGCCTTTCACGCAGTCAATCACCATAATCACTGAATCGACCGCAGTAAGTGTTCGGTAGGTATCTTCCGCAAAATCCTGGTGACCAGGCGTATCAAGCAAGTTGATTTTGATGTCCTTGTATTCGAAACCCATGACAGAAGTCGCCACAGAGATACCTCTTTGCTTCTCTATTGCCATCCAATCCGACTTAGTTCCTGTATCGATTTTATTCGATTTCACGGCACCGGCAGTCTGTATCGCACCACCAAAAAGCAGCAACTTCTCAGTCAGAGTGGTCTTACCTGCATCGGGGTGAGCAATAATTGCAAAGGTTCTACGCTTCTGGATTTCTTCTTTCAAACTCATGGGAGACATCAAATTAAGGGTGCAAAGGTAGGGAAAAACCGCTAAAAATGAGGCCGGAGTTTTAATGTAACATTTATGAGGAAAATGAGAGCTTCAGATAAATTTTAGATTTACGAAATACGATTTACGAGATTCCCGATAGAGTTAAAATCCACCTACAATTCTGAACATTTCATAAAAAAAAATGGAAGCAATTCTGGGAAGCTCCGAGCGCATCAATTTCATCCATTAAGATCCAAGGCTGTCAACTTTGCGGAATACAAACGGGAGTTCTAGAAAATCTCGTAAATCAAAAATCGTAATTCGTAAATCCTTAGTATTCAAGGATTCCTTCCGTAATAAATTGCGATGCTCCCTCATGACTTCCATGAAGCAAAATCCGGAAAGTGGTTCCTTTTCCTACTTCGGAATGCTTTACGAATATCTTCCCTCCATGATAGCCTTCCACGATTCTCTTGGCAAGTGTTAACCCGAGGCCCCAACCTCTTTGTCGAGTAGAGAATCCTGGATTGAAGACACGCCTGTACATTCTTTTCTCCATTCCCTTGCCCGTATCTGTGATGTCAATGATCACAAATTTGTCGCTGTCCTGAAGAATCTCAATGTCAATTTTCCCTTTACCCTTCATCGCATCCACGGCATTTTTGCAAATGTTCTCAATCACCCACTCAAAAAGTGGCTTGTTCATCATCGCATCCAGATCCTTGGAATCTGCATGAATATTCATTTCCACTTTGGTAGAAATTCTAGGTCGTAGGTAATTGATGGTGTCTTCGATTGTTTCAAAGACATTTCCTGACTGGATCACAGGTTTGCTTCCTATGCTGCTAAATCGCTCCGTCACCATCCGCAGCTTCACCACATCCTTGTCCATTTCAGTGATGATTTCTTTGTTTTCATCCCAGACGGGAGAATTGCGCAGGTAATCAATCCAAGCCATCAATGATGCAATCGGAGTTCCAAGCTGATGTGCCGTTTCCTTAGTCAGTCCAGCCCAAACACGGTTTTGCTCGGCGATTTTGCTTTGATTGAAAAGTGCGTAAGCCAGTACTCCAAAAATCAAAATAACTCCCAACTGTACGTAGGGATAGTATTTTAGATTAATAAGTAATTCCGAGTTTCTATAAAAAACTTGAATGTCCGCTTCAGGAAGTAAGATAGGTTCGTATTCAGCACGCATCTCAGCCAGCTCCTTTTTCAACGTTTCTACAGAATCCTCGGCACTCGCATTATTCTTAAAAGGGATATTTCTGAATTCGATTGGATTTTCAGTATCATCCACCATAATGATAGGTATGGAATAGTTCTGCTGGATAATTTCCTGATTGATAAAAGTCAGGTTCTCCATCGTCGTAGCCGCATACTCCAAGGCACTGGAAAGCAGCTCTATTTGGCGCCTTTCTCGCTCTCGCAATTCCTCCACCAAGCTATTTGTATACCAGATTGAACCAGCTCCTATCAATAAGGATGCAGCAACAACAATCCATTTGACCTGCTTCTTGTTGGTGTAAAAGTCTAAGGAGGTAAGGTCTTGAAATCTTTTTTTCATTAATCGAACTTGAATTACTACCGTTACTAACTTCCTAATCACATAGATAGTATGACTTGGAGATAGATTTTATCAGTTGGGAAGGCGTAGGCCTATTGAGTAAATTTATACTTTAATTCAAGTAGAGAAAATTAAACAACTTAAATATGAATTCGAGCATCCCTCGGGCGTCACACACCGGGATGATTATATTGCACGCGAGATTCCATATGAGCATTGAAAAAGAAATAATAAACATATGAAAACGAACGACATCGGATTAGAGATCAAAGAAAGTAAGGTTTTGGTGGAAAAGCTCAATGACTTGCTTGCTAATTACCAGGTTTACTATCAGAATTTGAGAAATTTTCATTGGAACGTATCAGGCCCGAATTTCTTTGAACTTCACGCTAAATTCGAAGAACTCTACAATGCTGCTAATCTAGCTGTGGATGAAACGGCCGAACGAATCCTCACTCTGGGAGCTAGACCACTTTCTTCCTACCAGGAATATATAGAAACAGCTACTATCAAAGAAGCAAAAGAAATCCTTGAGCCTACTAAAATGGTGGAGACTGTAAAAAGTAATTTGAACACCTTATTACAATTAGAAAGAGAAACTCTGGAAGCTGCAGAATCTTCGAATGACGAAGGAACTGCCTCTTTGATGAGTGATTACATCACCGCCAAGGAAAAGGTGGTTTGGATGCTTTCGGCATACCTTAGATAAAACATAAAAACCCGGCTCCAAAAGGAACCGGGTTTTTCATTTTAAGGTTATAAAAACCTTATTTCACTTCGAAGCTAGCTCTTCTAGCCAATTGTCTTGCGTCAGCAGAGGTTTTGTCCACACTAGTATCTTCTCCGTACCCTTTGTAAGAAAGTCTTGAAGCATCTACACCTGAGGCTACCAAAATATCATATACTGATTTAGCTCTTTTTTCAGAAAGCTTCCTATTGTAATCTTCAGGTCCTAATTCGTCTGCATACCCTTTGATTTCAACACTTACTCCTGGATTCTTTTTCAAGAAGTTTGACACATAGTTTGCAGCGCTAGTAGAGTATCCAAGTGGCTTAGCACTATCGAAAGCATAATACACATTTACATAGCCGTCATTAATTGCTTTTCTGAAGAAGTCAATTTGCTCTGTTACTTCTTCTACCGGGCATCCGTTTGTAGATGCTGGACCAGGAAGGAATGGGCACTTGTCAACGTGATCTGGAGTGCCATCTCCGTCAGAATCCATCGTGGAGCCATGAGAATCTACTCTAGCTCCAGCAGGTGTATTTGGCTCTTTGTCCAAGTAATCAGGAATGCCATCACCATCAGAATCTTTCAACATGTCTTTGATGCCATTGATCTGCGTAGCCAGCTCTTCCTTAGTAGCATATTTGTCCGCAGCAATATACCAATCAGCATGCTCTTCATTTTTACCTAAATAGAAATTCAAACCCAAAGTTCCTGTCCACCAAGTGGCAGGTGCATGAACTAGTGGATTGGTATTAGGCTGTGCGGGCTGCACGTTGGCGTTGTACTGATTCCCATCCAAAGTATAAGTCTGTCTGCCATTTAGAATCATGGAAATATCTCCTGTAAGCGCCACTCGACGACCTAACTTTAATTGACCAGTCACACCTGTAATGAAGTTATAAACGTAATCAGGCTCAGTGTTGAGGATCGTATACTCGTAGCTAACTCTTCCTGCTCCTGCTCCAAAATGGCTAAGAAGTCCAATATTTCTGGAGAAAGATTCAAAATTCATGATCCTACCAATGTTGGCAACACCCTGTAGATCCGCTCTAAAATAGTTAGTGGCAAATGACGGACTGTGACCTTTAGCCTCCGAAAAGGAGCCGAAACCTACATCTCCTTTGAAACCAAATTTCTCATTAAACATGTAGCGCACACCGAAATCAAGATGGCCAATATTCAAAGTAGGCGACAGGTAACCCGGAGTGAGGGGAGCCATAGCTTTATTGAAACCCGCATTAGTTTCTAGAGACCAGTGATTGAACTCATTTTGGGCCAGAACAAGATTCGTGAGTGCCAAAAGTACAAGTGTAAGGAATTGTTTTTTCATTATAAGATGAGGGTGATTAGAATGACAGGGCAAAACTACACAAAATCCATGCTCAATTATACCTAAGCTTAAGCACAAAAAAGCCCGGACATTTATCATCTCCTAGCTTTTGCAAATAATCCTTTATCAATCACACTGAATCGTCTTTTCGAGTTTGCTGGCATCAAACCCCTTTTCTGTTACTGAAGTTACTAGCTTTTGGTAGGTCCCATCATCCATCTTTGGCGTCCTAGACAGAATCCAGAGGTAGTTGCGATTTGGGTGTCCCACTACCGCGTAAGAGTAATCTTTAGCCAAGTCAATGATCCAGTATTTCCCTTTGAATGGCCAGAAGAATTGAACTTTGAGCTTGGCATTTCCAGACCCTTCCTCCACAAATGCCTTGGCTTTGGAAGTTTTAGTAGTTCCTTTATCAGGAATGTTACATGTATTTTCTACGTTTATCGTACCATCATCATTAGCAGAATAGGTGGCTTTGGTACACGTACAACCTCTTTGGAAGGACTGAGGAAAAGAAGCTATTTCGAACCATTCTCCTGAATATTTTTCAAGATCCACATAAGGAACCGTCTCCAAATCCTGAGCTTGTGCTTTCTGTGAAAAGAACATAATGCCTGCAGCAGCCAATATTGGTAATACTAAGGCTAGTTTTTCAGATCTATTTAAAATTCTCATGTTAGTTGATTTAGTTAAACTTGAATGGTGCCGTTGCTCTGTTTTTATAACCATGATAACTGATCGCTATGAAAAGCACTATCGCTCCGAAAAGCGCTGTCCATTGTAGCTCAGGTATACTTCCCCAATGTCTCACTGAAATTGCGATCAATGCCCAAACTCCAACACAAGCAAATTCCCGTAGGTTTCTTGTGAAGATCATAAAGAGGTTGAGGATTACGGCGACGATTATCATAACTATAGCCCAAGTGATCTCTGAGTCACCAGCTCCCCAGCCGGCTTTTCCCAGATAAGCTGAAATATTAGCAATAGTCGCCACAGCAATCCAGCCACTATAAAGTGCAATAGGCCACCATAGCCAAAAGATGATCGGCCTTGGTGCGTCCCATCGCTCCATATTTGTATTCAGGATAGTAATAACGAGATTGGATAAAATACCCAACATAATGATGACACTGATCCCTGTATATTCCATCAGCCACATGTAGACCCACAGGCCATTCCCTATATTTGCCATAATCAAATAGGGGCCGATTTGGGACAAAAAATCAGAATCTTTGGTGGAGCTAAAAGCACGAGAAATAAAGAAGATTGCCTGTCCGAATAGCGCTAAAAAGATCAATCCCCAAATGGAAAATGCATAACCAGCTGGCGTGAATAGATTTTCATAGTCGGCACTTACCGAACTAACGGTTTTGCCATCCAGACCTTTTGCATTCACCCAGTAATTCCAGAAGATTACTACGATCAACACGATCATATTCAGGACGGCATATGCTTTATGTGATTTTTTCATAGTTATTTCTTAACTGGCTTGAGCTGCTGAAGTAGTGTAGGAATCAGCTCTGTAACCGTAGGGTGAGTTTGCACGGAATTCATCAGGATTTTGTAGCTCATTTTGCCATACATGGCGGTTAAAAAAGTCCCGATGATTTCATCTCCTCCTGTCCCCAAAACTGCTGCTCCGAGGATTTGTTCAGAATCTGCATCAACAATGACATCCATTTTCCCCGCTGTTTCTCCCTTTTCTTTTGCCCGCGAAATATCACTCATAGGCATACGTGCAAAGAGTAAATTTTTCCCGGATTCCTTTGCTTGAGAAAGTGTCATACCCACCCGTCCAAGTGGGGGATCGATATATAAAGCATAGTTGGTTATCCTATCATCTAAGGTTCTTTTCTTATCTCCCAAAAGCTGATCTACCATGATTTCATAATCGTTGTATGAAGTGTGCGTAAAAGCTCCTTTACCATTGCAATCTCCCAAAGCGTAAATGCTTCGAATATTTGTTTCAAGCTTTGAGTTCACTTCTACATAACCTTTATCGCTAATTATCAGGCCTGCCTTTTCAGGTTTGAGAAGATCGGAATTAGGCATTCTTCCTGTTGCGATGAGGAGATGAGATCCACTGACTTGCTTATCTTTTCCTTCTTTGTGAAAAGTAACTGTGGCACCACCAGATTTCTTGCTTTTGCCTTGCAGGCATTTGGCTCCGCAAATCACTTTTACCCCTTCATTTTCTAAAATTTCTCTGACAAGGTCTGATGTGTCATGGTCTTCTTTTGAAATCAGATAATTACCCATTTCCAAAACGGTAACTTTCGATCCCAATCTTCTAAAAATCTGTGCGAACTCTAATCCTATGTAGCTACCTCCGACTATGATGAGATGGTCAGGAACTTTCTCAAGCTGTAGTATAGAAGTATTAGTGAGGTAATCTACATCTTCAAATCCCTCTGGAATTCTAGCTCTAGCCCCTACATTCAAGAATATTTTGTAAGACTTCAGGACTCGAGAACCTACTTTTACCCTAGTTTTATCTAGGAAAGTAGCTTCGCCTCTAATCATGGAGATTTGAGGCGAATCAGCAAGAGCTTTTCTAATTCCTAACCTAGAGCCATTAACAAGTTTGTCCTTTCTTTTTTTGACTGCTTTCAAATTGACTTTAGGCGACTTGGGCACTTCAATTCCCAGCGTATGAGCATTAGCTATAGCCCAAGCAGCTCTGGCACTCGCGACGTATGCTTTGGTGGGTGTGCATCCTGTATTTACGCATGTTCCTCCTAAAGCGCCTTTCTCTACTATGGCCACTTTCCATTTTTCTTTGGCTAGTGCCAACGCAAGCGGGTTTCCAGCTTGGCCAGATCCAATTATGATGGCATCAAAAGTTTCTACTCTGTCCTCAGTCATGCTCAAGAAAAGTTTGGTGAGTGAATTTCGTTTGTCTAGAAGTTACAAACAGAAAGCCAAAGACAAAAAAAAGGAGACTGATATCCAGACTCCTTCTCTAAAACTTACTGAAATTATATTCTTAGACTTTTGAAAGTATCAAGCTCCTTACATTTCCATGAAATTCATTAATGGCTTTTGTATGAAAATATGGATAGATGAATTTATCTCTGAACATGGATCCGCTACGATAGAAGGTCTTATGAGAAACTTCTGTTTTTCCATTTGGCAATGTTTTAAATCGGATCAATTGGGAGCCTTCAGACTTTGAGTTTTCCAAGTAGCATATTTTGATCAGATGATTCTCCTTATTCACTTCCTTGACTTCATGTCCTACTACCAATTTCACTACCCCGCTGAATACATGAAGCGTTAGCAAAATCACTTGTCCTACACCAATACCTCCAGTATACACTTGCCCGGGAAAAACTTCCTCACCGTTTATTCTAGAATACAATTGCTTGAACCGGACCATTTTACCTCCCCATGCTTTTTCAGGAGAAATATTGACATAACTATCCCAAACACTATCAAAATCCTCATCATAAATATAGGTTTCGAGGTGTTCGTGATAATGTGAATCCATTTCCTGATGGCATATAGACTTGAGCTTCGCAATGTCAAATTCTGAGTTAACGATTTTTTCTGTGGTGATTTCTTGCATGGGTTGTATTGATTCGCTTTTGCGATTGGTTTTTAAATAAAGCGAAAGTGAAACAATTACCCAACCGTTTGATGATAATAGGGGCTATTTGATGGAAATGCGATAGATATTATCATTCATTAGGCATCTTGCAAAGAAAAAAGAGGAGCCTTTTACAGCTCCTCCTTAATTTAAAATGCTCTTTCTTTAAGATGTTCATCCAGATCAATCTTGTCAATTCCTTTTGACATCCAATCTGGCGCATCAGCTCCTTTCAGATGGTGATCAAAGAATTCCATCATCCGTACGGAGTAATCCTTTCGGTTTTCGAGTTTTCCAAGACCGTGATTTTCGCCTTTATACTGAACTAGTATCACTGGCTTTTTCAATCTTCTTAAAGCTGAGTAATACTCAATTCCTTGAGTGAAATCTACCGCGCCATCTTTATCATTATGAAGCATCAAAAGTGGCGTAGTTACATTCTTCACATGATAAACTGGGCTATTTCGCTCATACGATTCCCAGTTTTCCCAAGGCGCTCCAGTAAATCTACCCTGAGAAGCTTCGAAAATCGACATATTTCCTCCACCAGAATTCCAGTAGATCAAATCGTACATGGAAATCATATTGGTCAACGGAGCACCTGCCGCTGCAGCTTTGAACATATTCGTCTGAGTGATCAGGAATGCCGTTTGATAGCCACCCCAAGAGTGACCGTGGATTCCGATGTTTTCCTCATCGATGACTCCAGTTGCAATAGCTGCCTTCACGCCAGGAATCACACACCAAACAGCAGACATTCCTGGATCATCCATTGTGTACACGATATCTGGAATAAATACAGCATAGCCGTTGCTGGTATACATGTTTGGATTCCAGCCTGTGCCACTGAAGCCAGGATTCACCCAGTTGTGACGAGTTTGGGATAGTTTCTCGTAGTAATAAACTACGGTAGGGTATTTTTCACCTTCCACATAATTGGCTGGGAGGAAAAGTGCTCCTTGAAGCGTATCTCCCTTGTCAGACACATAATCCACTAACCTTGTGCCTGATGACCACGCATAATTCCCTGCATCAGGAGCATTTTCTGTCACTTTGATAGGCGAAGAAAGAGAAGCATCTGCCGCATAAATCTGATCTGGTTGGTTGAATGTTTCCTTGTTGAAGAAATACACTTCAGCCTTCTCAGCTTTCTTCAAAGATCCTACGCTAGCATCTTCCCAAACCAATGCTTTCGCTCCAGGTACCAATCCTTTTTTTGAACTACTGATTACAGATATACCGCTTTTCTTAGTCCACTCTCCGTAAATTTGGATATAAAGTGGCTTATTGAGATTTATACCTTTTTCATCTGGATCAAGAGAAAAACGGTACTGATATCTGATTTTATCTGTTCTCCCGTTTTCGGTCAAATTCACAGCTTTGGCCTTTGCTGTAACAGGAACTTGCCAGATATCCCAGCCATCATTCAGCAATACATACTGACTATCACTACTCCAGCCAAGTGAGCCTTCCAGTGGCTTTTTCACATTGTGATCGTCTTCCACATCTACAAAAGTCACTGGCAAGCTTGCCGTCAAATTCATCTCTTCACCTGATGCTATATCATAGCTGTAATAATTGCCGTCGTATCCATACATCAACTTCGTGCCGTCCGGCGAGCTGCGAGGGTAGGAAGAGTATCCTGGTAGATAGAAATTTGTAAAAAGTGTCTTTTTATCTCCAGTCATTAAATCTACAATATAGAAGTCACGGTAATTTTGACCATCCAAGTTAGACTCTAACTCATAAGACTGATTGTCTGAGCCGATCGCATATTTCTCCTTGTCAAGAATGCTCAAGTCCCGCATAGTGCTGTCTTGCAGCTGAATGTGCTTTCGTGCAGCCACATCATACATTGCATAGAAGCTGTAGTTCTTATCCTGGTTTTCCAGTACCTGCTGGCGAGATTGGAGTCTGCTGTCGTTCCAGTGCCAGATGGTCATATCTGGTTTGTCAGCATCGTTATCTTTCGAACTTACTTTTCCAGAGTCCAATTTGGAAAGTGCTTTCTTAAGGTCTGAAATGGAATTAAGAGAAGTATCTGCCATGATTCTCTTCATCGCTTCCGCTTCTGCTAGTTTCACAGAATCCTTATCTACTTCTTTCTTCTCCTCTTCTTTTTTGGCTAAAACAAGCGGATGAATGCCGTAGAAAAGTCTGGTCAAATCCTCCGACCACATTGGGCGACGATTTGGACTGATCGTGTATTCTTTCGAAAAGCCTGTAGAATCTTTAGCTGGATCATATACCGTCACTTGCGGACTTGTTAGGTTTTTCACCCCAACTAATTTCCCTTGATCTTGCTTATACTTCTTGTCCTTAACCATTTTCAGAGCGGCGAATGCATCTCCCTTTTCGGTCCAGTTGATTGACTTATAAGCAGCCTTGTCCGAGTCAAGCACAGAAATACTGTTGTTGTTCAAGTTCAATAAGTAAATACCATTTCCGGATTCGTTCGCAGCATCTACGGTATATGCCAAGTAGTTGCCACTCTTATTGAAAGAGAATTCAGCTACATTCCCAAGATTCTGCGTTTTTTTTGTGTTGAGATGATAGATCAAAAGATCTGAGCCTTTGGCATCTCCGCCACCGTCTTTGGTCAGGTTGATAGCAAGATGAGTAGCTGCTTCTCCATTGAAGGAGAAATTGCTTACGTTTTCAAAAGTCATCTTGTCTTCTTTCTCCTTTGAACCCAATTTCATTAAGGTGACCTTGTCGTGAAGCGGCTTGCCCTTAGACTTTTTGTTGGCTTCCTTCTCCTTAAAAGTTATATATTCTTTGAAAGCAATCCACTTGCTATCCTCACTGAATTCAATGGATGGAAAAGTTGTGAATCCTATTTTGAATGTCTGCGTGGAATCGGGATCAATCACATATTGAAGAATCACTTCTCCATCAGCCTCCAAGGCGGTCATACCGTAGGCAATCCATTTGCCGTCAGGTGAGATTTTGAAAGAACCATTGTTCATGTATTTCCAAGTTGGAACATCCTTCCAAGTCATTGGCTTGGGCGCTTCGTCTTGGGCAAGCGCCAGGTTACTTATCAGGCAAAAAAGCCAGAAAAAGGTAAAGAGTCTTTTCATGTGTTTTATAATTATTTTAATGGACACATGGAATCTCGCATTGTTTATAATCATCTCAGAATGTGTAGTCTGCAACATGCTCGATTTCATCGTGAATTATGTTTAGATCGGAAAATAGGAAAAAATAATGAGTTCGATAGATTAGGTTCAGCCCATATCTGAAGAATTTCAGGTTTTGATTTACAATTTAAAATGAGTTTGTGAAAACAGGATAGATCAAGTTAGACTGGGCTTTGGCTCATTCTGAATTTTTCCTTGCTACAAAGGTTTCTAGCCGCTGGGCCTAAATTCGAAAATGGGTTTACGGGAAATTATTATATCTGAAACCTGATCACTACTTTTTATACACTACTTTACCTCCGACAATTGTCATCGATACTTTGGTGTTTAGAATTTCATCCTCTGGAACTTCCATGATATTCTTATCAAAAACAGTGAAATCCGCTGCTTTACCTACTTCAATGGAACCTTTATAATCCTCATCAAATTCTGCGAAGGCACCATCCAAAGTATATGATTTCAATGCTTGGTCGCGAGTCATTTTCTGATCTCCCTCGTAGCCTCCCTCTGGCAATCCTTGCAAAGTCTTGCGAGTCACAGAAGCATAAAAGGAAGGAATAGGATCAACTGGCTCCACCGGTGCATCCGTTCCGTTAGTGACTACAGCTCCAGATTGCATCAATTTTTGCCAAACATAAGCTCCATCAATGATGCGCTTTTCACCTAGTCTATCGATTGCCCAAGGTCGATCTGAACTCAGGTGAATCGCTTGCATAGCCGCAATCACTCCTAATTCACCGAACCTAGGAATGTCATCTGGATGAATATGCTGTGCATGCTCAATTCGGAATCTCAGTTTTTTGAAATCTGGATAGTTTGCAAAAGCAGCTTCATAGCGATCAAGAATTTCCTGATTTGCACGGTCGCCAATGGCATGTGAGCAAACTTGGAAACCTGCTGGAATTGCTTTCTCGGAAACTTCAGAGACAACTGACATAGGTAAGGTTTCATGACCACGATGCCCTGGGCGATCGGAGTAATCTTCCAAGAGCCAAGCGCCTCCGGATCCTAATGCTCCATCACAATTCAATTTAATCGAGCGAACTGTTAGCATGTGATCTGCCGAATCGATCATTGGACCTCTTTCGTACCATTTCTCCAAAAGCGCAGGTTGTGTTCCTGTCAACATTACGTATTGACGGACAGTAAGCTTTCCTTCGTTTTTGAATTTTTGGATTAAGTCAATGGTTTTTTGACCTGCACCAGCATCGTGGAAACTTGTAATCCCCTTTTCATTCAATTCTTTCAGTGCCAAAGTCAATGCCTCCTCAGCTCTCTCTGGAGTCTCAGCTGGAATCAATCTTCCGACAAGTCCCGCCGCTCTTTCAGAGAGTATTCCTGTAGGATTTCCCAATTCGTCAAGAATGATTTCCCCACCTTCTACTTCACCTGGTCTTTCTCCTTTCAGGTTACTGATCCCAGCAAGTTCTAGAGCTTTGCCATTGGCAAAAGCTGCGTGTCCACTTGCGTGAGAAAGGTAAACAGGGTTGTCAGGAGAAACTTCGTTTAGTTGATCGTTAGTTTGGAAACCTTTCACCATTTTTTCAGGCTTCTCTATCCATTTGTCCTGATGCCAGCCTCGTCCGGTGATCCAATCGCCAGGTTTAGCTTTGGCGACAGCCTCAGCTACTTTCTCGACTAGTTCGTCATATGTCTTGACATACATGAGGTCAAGTTCCAGCTTATTATAGCCGATTCCCATCAAGTGCGCGTGGGATTCGATGATGCCAGGAGTCATTGTTTCTCCCTGTAAATCGATCACTTCGGTCTTTTCACCTTTGTGTTTTTCGATTTCTTCGGATGTGCCTACGGCTAAAATCATCCCGTCTTTTACTGCGACTGCTTCAGCCGTGGGCTGAGATTCATTGACAGTGTAAATTATGCCATTGGTAAAAATCAGATCGGCGGGCTCAGCCTTATCCGAGGAGCAAGAAATGAGGAATATCCCCAAGATTGCAAGTAAGTAGATGTTTTTCATGTGTTTATATTTTTTTTATGGCCACATGGAATCTCGCATCTTTGATATCCTCTTCAGTGTGTAACTGTAACGCATACTCGATTTCATGGATTTATATTATATCCAAAACTACCCCATTTCAAACAATTCAAAAAGCCAATCCTGTAATTAGCGTATCCAGATTTTACCGGATTTGGTGACTTTCCCGTCAATCTCCAGATTCAATATATAAAGTCCCGGAGCCAAAAACCCTGCTTGAATCTCTATCTCAGTATTTGCTGGAATATCAATATCCGTGAGTAGAATTTGCCCAAGTGAGTTTATTAATCGCGCTTTGGCAGGAGCATTCGAGATCACTTTGATGGGCCCATCCGTAGGATTTGGATATATTTTGAATTGGTATTCTCCATCCGGAAGCTGCGAAGAATCCGTGGAACTCAAGTAAATCAACCCTCCAGCTCGAGTACCAAGTACCAAATCAGACGAGCCAGATAAAGGCGGACTCACTAAGGCAATCCAAGTATTTCTCCCCAGTTTCGTCGGTAGATTCTGATCACCTAGTTGAACCAAAACTTCATGACGAGTATCGGAATTCATGAAGTCTTCAATTTTAATTAAATAGCCATTTTGATCCACTGCGTAAAGGTTAGGCTTTGCTTGTGATTCTACTGCGATAGCGAGATTTCTATTGGCAGGATTGTCTACAAAACCCAGAAAATCTTCTTGAAGCAAAGTCGTTTGAAGTGTAGCAAAATCAACTTCATAAAGATCTAAACTTCCATTTTGCGCAGCCACCAAGAGGTGATCTTTTTGTTGGTAGGTAAAAAACTGAAGGAAATCACCACGCTGCGGAGTATATCCTGAAAAAGTGAGTGGATCGGACCCCATATCATTCAGGTCATAAATCACCTGCGTAGGTATGCTGGCATTGTAATCAATCCCAGAAGCTAGGACATGAAGCTCCCCGCTTTGATCCCTGAAATGTATGTACTGAGCATCCACCAAATCTAGCTGTGCGAGATTTGCGTATTCTCCTTCAACCTTAGAAAACTGTCCATCGAAAACCTGAAATCTATTTAGAACAGATTTGACTTTACCACCTTCGGTTACATTGGAAGTGACGATTAATTCCCCAGAAGCCTTATTTCCTAAAAATATCGGCCTAGTATTTTCCCCCAGATCTATCATCTGGTCCTGTAGAAATACATCTGCGTTTCCCTCATCATTTATTCTCAAAACAGAGTTTGAGAAATCAATTCCATAATTAATTGATGGCTCGCTGGTATTCAAAGAGATGATCAGCTCATTGTCTTGGATCGTACCAATATGGAAAACCGGGAATGCTGGTAGCGGACCGTAATCAGGAAGTTCATTACTGAAACTCGTAAAATAAGGAGTTTCATTTGTTCCTGAATTCGGTAAGAAATAAAGAATATTACATTCATCTCGCCCCAAGAGCAAGTCACTTATGCCATCATTGTCTAGGTCTCGATATAAAATTGAATGCCCTCCTGAATGAAGGATTTTGTCATTTTCGTCAGTGAGTTTTCGAGTATTTAAGTCTTGTCCTTCGCAGGTTTTCCCGAAGGAAATATCTCCACAACCACAAAACTCAAAATTTCCCCAGTGATTTTCCCCGAACGCAAAACCATCAATGTCAGCAGACCCCTTTCGCTCTACGCTGGTGTTTTTGTAAAACTCCATGTAATCACCTCCCGCGAAATTGAAAATCACCAAATCCAAATCTCCATCTCCATCTAGATCTTGGATCATAGGAGTGTCCAGGTTGTTCGCTTGAATATTTCCTGATCCATCAATTTTCAAGAAGTTTTGAGCCAAAGCCCATGAAATCTGACTACCAGTAGAAGTGTTTTTATAGACTTTGACACCTAATTCCGTGGATGTGAACAGGTCCTTTTTACCATCGCCATCAAAATCCTTCAATACCAAAAAGCCAGAGATGTCATTTGGAAAAGAATAGCTCATTTCCGGGAGATGCATGAAGGTTTCTCCATCCTTTTTGAAAACAAGAAGTTGACGCGAATTGATGTCCCAAGTAACCCATTCCTCCACCTGATCACCTGTGAGATCTATGGTTTGGATCTGGGATGAATTGATTCCTCCTGCGAAGGCGGCACTTAAGTTTTCACCACCGATTTCTACTGTAGGTGGCTGATCTATTCTAAAAATTTCCTGTGCGCTCAGCTTGAAACTGATGATTAGAAAAGTGAAAATCCAGATTTTTCTCATGAATTAGAAAAGGGCAAGTCAAAAATTAATACGTGAGTCGCAGTTCAAAGATGTGAATGATTCCTTTATTTTGGGATTAATTTCTTCAGAAACGATGAATATCTCCATTTTATATACGCTCTTCAAAAATAGTACTGGCGTCAGCACAGACACCCGGAAAATCGATAAGGGAAATATCTTCTTTGCACTGAAAGGCCCAAACTTCGATGCCAATTCCTTTGCTCCAACGGCATTAGAAATGGGTGCGTCGGTAGTTGTAATCGACGATATCAAACACTTTTTGGAGGACGATGAGCGTTATTTTTTAGCGGAAGATGGATTGAAAATGCTTCAGGATTTGGCTAATTATCACCGTAAAACCTTAGAAATCCCAATCATCGGATTGACTGGATCAAATGGTAAAACGACTAGCAAGGAATTGATGAAGGAGGTTTTGAGCAAGAAGTTCAAAACAGCTGCAACGGTAGGCAACCTTAATAACCATATCGGAGTGCCGTTAACTTTGCTTGCTATCAAGGAAGATGATGAGATCGCCATCGTGGAAATGGGGGCCAACAAGCAAGGAGATATTGAAGAGCTTTGTCTGATCGCTGAGCCGACACATGGGGTAATTACCAACATCGGCAAAGCACACCTGGAAGGAATGGGTGGCCCGGAAGGAGTGCTGAAAACCAAGACGGAATTGTTCCAGTTTCTTAGAGCAAATGACGGGAAGGTTTTTCTCAATTCTCAGGATCCAATCTTGTCTAATTTTTCGAAAAGATTTGAAGATCCAATTCTTTACCCTGCAAAAGGTGATTTCTGTGAGGTGACTTTTCAGGAAGCCAATCCATTCGTGAAGTTTTCAGTTGAGGGCTCGGAGGAAGTTTACCTAAGTTTTCTTATCGGTGCCTATAATTTTGGAAATATCGCTACAGCTTTGACTATCGGGAAGTTTTTTGGAGTGGAGTTGGAAAAAGCGGTCCAGGCTATCGTGGAATACAAACCTTCGAATATGCGCTCTCAGCTTGTAGAAAAGCGAAGTAATCTTATCATTCTTGATGCCTACAATGCTAATCCATCGAGCATGGAAGTAGCTATTCGCACCTTCGGTGAAATGACTGGTAAAAAGCACAAAATGCTGATTCTCGGCGATATGTTTGAATTGGGAGAGCATGCTGAAGCGGAGCATGCGCGACTGGGAGAAATTATCAGCGAATATGAGATAGAGAAAGTCTGCTTTACTGGGAAGTTGATTGTATCTGCTTTAGCCAAATACCCGAAGGCATTGTATTTCCCAGATCCTTTTTCCTTCCGCGTTTGGCTTCAGGACAGCAAACTTGAGGATTACCTGATTCTGATCAAAGGTAGCCGAGGAATGAAGCTGGAAGGTTTGGTGGATTTTATTTAAAAAGTGCTAGGAATTCTTGTGGAGTAAATACTGGAAGTGTGGATAACTTGTAGTCTTTTTTATTTCGGGCAATGATAGCTTCGACACTCGGGTTTTGATTGGCGGTTTCAAATTGAATAGCATCTTCAAAATCCGTGAATCCATTTCGGAAGGCGTTTCTAATTTCAGAATCTCCAACCGGAAGAATTTGGCAATACTCTAAAATCTGTTGTATGGACTTTATTGTTATCTCTTTCCCAATTTCTTTTCTAGCCACGTAAAAGGAATTGGAAATCATGAGGCTTGAAAGAAAAATTGAAACTTCTCCGTTGGCAGCCAAGAGAAATATTGTGTTTGATTTTTCTGCAAATGGATTTCGTGTTAATAAAGTATCCAAGAAAACATCCGAATCAACAAATATATTATGAGCCATATTTTTTCATTAATTCCTCTGTAAGAGTCTTTTTGTCTTCTGACAATTCAGAATACTCTAATTCAGGATTAACTTTTACCTTACGTGAAAAAAAAACTTCCAACTTCTTTGGAATGGGCTCAGTCCCATCCAAAATCCTCTTCACAAGCTCTGGGTTCTTTGGGGTTATTTTCTCTAAGACTTTTTCCTTAGGTTTAGTAACATCCGCTAAAAACGTTTCAACCAAATCCGACAAACTTTGCCCTTGCTCTTCAGCATACTTTTTTGCTTTTTCGGCAAGTTTTTCGTTGATGTCTAATGTTACCTTCGTTGTCATGACTTCTGGATTATTCGATATAATTTAAGAAGAATTCTTTCCTAATTGAAATCAATTTTGCTTCAATAAAGTTTACTCCCATGTCGGAACACTGACGATTTTAAGATTTCATTAGTTACAAAAAATAAAAATAATGCGTCCATACTTGCCTTTTCTAGCTGCCCTTGCCGAACATAACTCTAAAGAATGGATGGATGCCAATAAGAAATGGTACTTGGAAACAAGAGCTGAGTTTCTGGAAGATGTAGGCGTTCTACTCAAAGGCATTGGTGAATGGGAACCGGCTATGCTGGCATTTCAACCCAAAGAATGTGTATTCAGGCAAAATCGAGACATTCGCTTTTCAGCAAACAAAGCTCCTTATAAATCAAATTTTGGCGCATACTTCTCTCCCAAAGGAAAGAAGTCGGAAGGGCCAGGATATTACCTTCAGATTCAGCCAAACAATTCATTTTTGGCAGGAGGAATATGGATGCCGATGGCTGATACCTTAAAGAAAATTAGGAAGGAAATTGATTACTCAGGAGCAGAACTTGCCAAAATTGAAAGCAACCCAGAATTCAAATCACTTTTTGGTCAAATCGATGGAGAAAAACTCAAAACCAGTCCCCGAGATTACGAGGCTGATCATGAATTTATTGACTATTTAAGGTTGAAGAGTTTTACTGTTTCTTCCAAAATCTCAGATCGTGATATTGAGTCTGGAAACTTCATCAACATCGCTTTAGATGGCTTTCAGAAAATGAGGCCACTACAAGAGTTTTTGACTCAGGCGATTGAAGATGTGGAAGGCGGATCGGGAATATTATAGATCCAAGATTTTAGATTCAAGGATCAAGAGCCTAGACTCCTGAGCCAACTACAAATTTCAAATCTCTTATTTTCTCTAGCGTAGCTGCTACACCATCTTCTTTGTTGTGATGGGTAATTTCGTTGGCTACAGCCTTGACCTCCATTCGTGCATTTTCCACAGCGACTCCCCAGCCTACAGATTGTAGCAGGTCGATGTCATTATAATTATCTCCAAAGGCGACCACGGAGTCCATCCCAAAGTCATACGCATGTTCTAGGATCTTTTTTAAACCTGTGGCTTTGGAAATAGCTTTTGGAGCAATCTCAAGATACGTGTCGCTGGATCTATACAAATGCAAGTCGAGCGAATGCTCAAAATGTAACTCACCGAAAAGCCAGGCTATTTCTTCATTTGTGCCCATGCACATAACTTTGTGAGCGCCGGAATTATCCTTTGACCAAAGATCCAACACGTCCTGACCAGGTAGCCAAGTACAAGCTACTTTCGTGTTCCTCACTTCCCGCTGAGACCAGTAATCATCTTTTTCCTCGTACCAATTTTCTCCCTGATACAAACTCACGTGGATATCAGTTTTATGTGTGAGTTGAAGGATTTTAGCCACCAATTCCACTGAAATGCTCACGTCTTCGAGCACTTCCCCATCAGCGCTAAGTACATAACCTCCATTGTAGCTGATCAAAGGCTGTGGAAAGCGATTCATGTCATGGAGCAAATGCCGCATCGCATCAGGCATGCGAGAACTTGCTAGTATCACTGGGAAATCTACGGGTAAATCTGCCACCACGGCTTTGAGGCGAGGCGATAAATCACGCAATGAATTGAGGAGTGTGCCGTCAATGTCAGAGCAAAAAGCTTTTATTTCCATTAATCGAAGTCGGACCAGTTCACATCATCAGCAAAGTTGGCGAAGACACCAAATCCAATGACGGCGATAAAAATTATTACTGCGGCGAAGATTATAAGTTTGACTATCAATTCAGCCTTGGCCCATTTTGCCTTTTCTGGATCAGTCTCTTTGTCCGTCGCCCATATGATGAGCATGATGAGACCGATCAGAGGAATGCGCTTTATAAGAACGGCTATTATCCAATCTCCCAAAGAGGTAGGTGGTTTTTTGTATTCGTTTGGTAATTCCATGGATTAAATAGGTTTAGTTAAAAATCTTTCGTGTCAAACATATATTCCTGCATGGCTACGTTTTCGGGATTGTTGGGGTCCGTCTGAATAAACTGCACAGTAATTTGCTGATATTCTGTCGCTTTTTCAAAATCTCGGAGATAAAGTTCTGCACACTTTCGGGCAAGAATTTCCGGCTGATTTCCTAAAACCAGCGGATCACCATTTTCCAGTTTAAGGTAAATGGTAGAAATGGTAGTATCATTTGAGGTTGATTTGCTGAGGTTCACATTCATGCCTTGGAACTTACCCAACATTCGAATTTCCTCAGAAGGCATAAATCCTTTACCCATCATTGCTTCCATCCCTTTAAAAGCAAACCTTGCAATGTTTTCAGGATTACAGGAGCAGGAACTGATTGTTGCTACAAAAAATAGAAGGATGAAAATTCGATTTCGCATGTTGATTTCCGGTTAGAAATAAAGTCATGCGAATTTAAACAATCTTAAGTAGATCTTTTTGAGATGACTAAAATGGCACGCTTATCTTCAGTCTTGTGCGGATTATTTAGATCGGAATAGGGAATGGCATCTATCAGCTTCACAGTATATTCTGAGGTGGAAAACTCATCAGCAAAGCCACTTGCATTTTTATTTGTGCTTAGCTGCAAGTCAATATCCTTCCCCTCGATTTTGAGCTGTGCTTCCACTACAATCATCCCTTCCCAAATACATACTGCCCCAGTTGGGCATCGCGAATCCTGAATATCTAAAAGTGTAATGGATATATTTTTAGGACAGTTTTCAAGAGTTTCATTGATGGCTATTTCGAATTCTTTCCCTACATCAAATCCCTCACAATCATTTTTATCATCACATGAGTAGAATAGCGACATAGACAAGAATAGAATCAATAGGTTGCGCATGGCGATTGGATTTAGAGATAACTCAAAAGTATAACTTATACGGATTTGAGGAAGGAAGTGCTACAAATCACATTCGGTTTAAAAAACAAAAAGCTCCACATTTCTGTGAAGCTTCTTAAAAGTGGAGAATAACGGATTCGAACCGTTGACCCCTTCACTGCCAGCGAAGTGCTCTAGCCAACTGAGCTAATCCCCCTTTTGGTTTGCAAATATAGACGTAGGTTTTTGCTGTGCAAAGGAAATCTTACTCGGTGGAGTAATTAATTCGAGTCATGATGCTTCGACCAAGTGTGACTTCATCTGTGAATTCCAATTCTCCGCCCACAGGGATTCCGCGTGCGATTGAACTTACCTGGACACCTTTTTCTTTTAGCTTTTTTGCCAGATAAAATGAAGTGGTATCGCCTTCCATCGTGGCGCTAAGTGCCAAAATTACTTCTTGGATAGGTTCGTTTTGTGCAGCGATCTCAACCCGTTCAAGCAAAGATTCTATCTTCAATTCCTCTGGTCCTATGCCTTGTATAGGAGAAATCACACCTCCCAGCACATGGTATTTTCCCTGAAACTGATTTGTGTTCTCTATCGCCAGCACATCACGAATGTCCTCTACCACGCAAAGAATGGAACCGTCCCGGCGATGGCTGATGCAGATACTGCATTCTTCAGCATCAGAAATATTATGGCAGGTTTTGCAATACTGGATCTCGGAACGCATGCGAGTGATTGCCAAAGCCAAAGCTTCGGTATTTGCCTCGTGCTGCTTGAGAAGATGAAGTGCTAGGCGAAGTGCAGTCTTCTTACCGATTCCTGGAAGTCGGGAGATTTCGGTGACAGCATCTTCTATCAGTTTGGAAGGGAAATTCAATTGTGGGTGGATTTAAACGATTTCGGCTTGGATTCCAGCATCTAATATAGCTTCACACATAGGTTTTAGCTCTGTAATACTGCCTTTTTTTACCGCACATTTTCCCCTGTAGTGAATAGTGATAGCACATTGTTCTGCTTGTTCATTAGTATGCTTGCAGACTTTCATCAGAATCTTGATCACATGATCGAATGTGTTGAATTCGTCATTGTACACAATCAGGTCGTTGGATTCAATATCTATCAAATCCTCCACCAGAACTTCTGATTCTTCGATATATGGAAATGGGTCGTTTGAATGATTCATTTTGCAAAATTAAGAATATTGAACAACTTAGCGAACCCACTTCAATACGATTTATGAATTCCCAACTAGTCTTACTGGTAATCTGTTGTTATTTTTTACTGTTATTCCTTATTTCCTGGTTTACTTCCCGCAAAGTTTCCGCTGATACCTTCTTCACTGGAGATCGTCAGTCTCCTTGGTTTTTGGTAGCATTTGGGATGATAGGAGCCTCACTTTCAGGAGTTACGTTTATTTCGGTTCCTGGTGAAGTTGGTAATTCTAACTTCTTTTACTTCCAAGTTGTTTTAGGATATACGCTGGGATATTTTACGATTGCGAAAGTGCTACTTCCGCTTTATTACAGGCTGAATTTAGTGTCGATCTATTCTTATCTAGAGGATAGATTTGGCTTTTGGTCATACAAAACTGGTGCTTTTTTCTTTATTCTTTCGAGAACTTTAGGCTCATCCATTCGCGTGTTCTTAGTTGCGACCGTACTTCAGTTGATCCTTTTTGATTCCTTAGGTATTCCATTTTGGTTTTCTGTATTGATTACGGTTGGCTTGATCTGGCTTTATACGCACCGTGGCGGCATCAAAACAGTCGTTTGGACAGATACTCTACAGACATTCTTTATGCTCGCAGCAGTGGTAGTATGCGTGATTATGGTGGGAAATGAATTGAACTTCGACGGAGTGAGTGATTATGTCAAGGCAGTTTCGAATGACCCACGTTCACAGATCTTCAATTGGGACTGGAAATCCAGTACCAATTTCTTCAAGCAATTTATCTCTGGCGCATTTATCACCATTGTGATGACAGGTTTGGATCAGGACATGATGCAAAAGAATCTGACCTGTAAAAACATTGGCGATGCTCAGAAGAACATGTTCTGGTTTACGACGATTTTGGTCTTCGTGAACTTGCTTTTCTTGGCTTTGGGCGTCTTGCTTTTTCTATATGCTGAGACTCAGGGAGTACAGATTCCTACCAAAACTGATGAGCTTTTTCCATTGCTGGCAACAGAATATTTCTCGCCTTTTGCAGGAATTGTGTTTGTACTTGGTATTACCGCCGCGGCGTATTCCAGTGCTGATTCTACGTTGACAGCGTTGACGACCTCATTTTGTATAGATTTTCTTGAGATTGAAAAAAGATATCCTGCGGAAAAGCGGGTATCTGTTCGTAAGAAAGTTCACATCGTATTCACCTTTGTAATGTTCTTGGTGATTATGGCTTTTCACTGGATCAATAATCAGAGTGTGATCAATTCCGTCTTTGTGATTGCGGGATACACTTATGGCCCGCTGCTTGGGCTTTATGCTTTTGGCTTATTCACGAAGTATCAGGTCAAAGACAAGTTTGTGCCTTACCTCGCTGTATTTGCACCCTTGCTGACTTTTGCGATTGCATCTAATTCAGAAGAACTATTCTGGGGTTACAAGTTTGGCTTCGAAGCGCTGATCTTGAATGGGCTGATCATGTTTATTGGGTTGTATTTATTGAGGAGGAAATAGTACCATATGATTAATGCATTGAAATTGAATCATGAAAGGATTCTATATTGGCTTGGCTTAGCTACTTCAGTATCTTTTTTTTTAGCTCTATGTGCCTATTTATTTTTCTTTTATCATTACAATCCACAATTAATTGGGTCTCATAATATTCCAATTTGGAATGAAGAGGTAAAATATTTTGCTGTCACTATTACAATTAATTTGATGATTATTGCTTCTGCATTTGGGTTGGCAAAGCTTAAAAAAGCTGGATGGTTTGGTTTTTTGTTTTGGCTTGCTTTAAATTTTTTTTTAGCTCTCGAATTTTACATTCCATCTGGGTTTCAGGAAGAGAAAAGTCATTTCTCAGTCATTATAGAACTGATGATATATTTTGGATTAATGTACTATCTAACAAGTACACCAATTCGAAAAATATTCAATTTCAATCACTCTCAATATTTGATGATATTTATTTTTCTCGCATTTGGGTTGGTGTCATGGTTATTTCTTTATCTAATTTAGATAGGCGATTATCAAAACCACAACTCCACCTCTATTTTTGTATTTCTGCCAATTCTACACTCATCTACTTTTCAGAAATCCAGATGGTTACAGTAATTATACGCAACTTTAATTTTTGCTTTCGTTAAATTTATTTCAAAATACGAGACCATGAATTTACAGACTAGGAAATTGAAGATGATAGAAATAATCGTCGAAATGGACGAAAAAGCTATTCAGAAGTTTGAAAGCTACTTTAATAAAATCCTCGATGATTCTATTTCAATTCAAGAATACGACAAAGAGTTAGAGGATGCTGTAGGCGAAATGGAAAGAGGAGAATACCTCGAACATAAATCTGCTATAAAAAAAAATCAGGATTGGCGATGAGAATCGTTTGTATCGATCTGGCCACATCGGTCACCTTACATCAAACATCCCACATCAATCCTACCTCTTTTCCTCCCAAGGAATATAGATCACTTTTTTGGTCTCAAAATAGTCTTCTTTGAAGTAATCCTGCATGTGATAAACCACGTAAGACTTGTCCAATTCCTCCATTTCCTCATCTACCTCTCCGCCTTTCAGATAGAGGATACCGTTGGCAAATTCGCTTACATCTTCCTTACGGATTTTATTTTTCACCCAAGGATAAAAATTAGCCATTCGAGTCACTGCCCGACTGATCACAAAGTCATATTTTCTGACCAATTCCTCAGCTCTAGCTTGCTGCGCTTCTACATTGGTAAGTCCTAACTGCTTCACCACGTCCTTTACTACCGTGATCTTTTTACCAATAGAATCAACCAAATGGAAATGCGTCTCAGGAAACATGATAGCAAGAGGAATTCCTGGAAAACCGCCTCCAGTACCAATATCAAGTATTTTGGTATCCGGCTCGAAAGGCATCACTTTGACTATCCCTAAGGAATGCAGCACATGGTGCACATAGAAATGCTCCATATCCTTGCGGGAGATCACGTTGATTTTCGAGTTCCAATCTTCGTATAGCTCCTGAAGTTTGTCGAATTGCGCTAGCTGAACCTCAGTAAGGTCTGGGAAATAAGACTGGATAAGTTGAGTACCGGAGTTCATTAAATGTGTTTTTCTTTGCCTGCGGCAATTTCGTACAGTAATTCTCTGGAGCGGTGAAGTTGTGCTTTCACTGTCCCTAGTGGTTTTTCCAATTCTTGTGCTATCTCTTCATAAGACAGCTCGTCAAAGTATCGTAGTTGTACGAGTTTTCTATATTTAGCAGGAAGTTTATCTACAAAGATCCTCACCATCTCGATACGCTGCGTACGGATGAATTCATCCTGCGGATTGTTATCATCATCTTCCACATCGATAGTCACGGAGTTCCCTCCGTCATCCGACATGGTTGTGTTCAAGCTCATCGTTTTGAGCTTCTTCTTTCGGATAAAGTCAATGGTGTTATTCGTGGCAATTCTAAAAAGCCAGGTAGAAAATGTATAGTCTTTTTTGAAGCGATGCAGATTTTTGAAAGCTTTGGCGAAAGCCTCCATCGTCAGATCCTCAGCATCATCAGCATCTCGGATCATTTTCAAGATCATGTAATAAACGGCCTTTTTGTAGCGCTTCATCAAAGAAGCGTATGCTTGCTGATCCTGGTGCTGTACTGCCTGATCGATTAGCTCAAAATCTTCGAGTGCTTTCTTAGAAAAACCGCGTTCGTTTATTTCCATTGGATGTCTTTTGCCTGGTGGGATATAGTCCCTAAAATCCAAAAGTAACCTAAATACAAGAAATCAAGCATCCAGATGTTTTTCGGTGGTTTAGTTCCTTGGATCTTCTTTTCTGCCGCTTTGAAGATTCGAACAACAAGAATAGATCTCAATAGGATAATACCGAAAACAACGGAAAAATGTTCCCAGCTTTCCGCTAAACCGAAATAAATAAGCAATCCTACCCCTCCAATCCAGAATAATGCATGAGAAAAGGTATATAATCCAATCTTTCTCTTGTCTTCACTCCGGTAATACTTTCCAGCATTCATATGCCTTTTCTTTTGAATCAAGTATTCCTTACTGGTCTCTTTTGGCTTGGAAATCGTATTTGCTTCAGGATCTAAAACAATCGTAGTATTTCGCCCACTGGCATACTGATTAATAAAAAGATCATCGTCCCCACCTTCTATATGCCAAAGTCCTTTGAATGCTTTTACCTCCATAAAGAACTCTTTGCGGTAGCATAAATTCCTTCCAATTCCCATGAAAGGTCTTCTCCATAGTCCAAAGGACATGTAATAAAGTGCTGTAAGTAAGGTTTCGAATTGAATCCAGTTATTCAAAAAGCCAGGTTTTTGTTCATATCCTGAGAAACCAACTGCAAAGGTTTTGTTGTGATTTCTAACAGGCGCAGTCATTTTCCGAATCCATTGATCAGTTTGCGGCAGACAATCTGCATCAGTCAACAGAATAATATCGTTTTTGGCGACTTTGATACCAAGGGTGAGTGCGTACTTCTTTGCGGTCACGTGCGCCGGTGTGTATTTGACCGTGACAGATCGGAGCTTTGGATAGATCTCCATCATTTTCTCCAGCAATCTCTTGGTACTATCGGAGGAGCGATCGTTGACTACCATTACATCAAAAACAGGGTAATCTTGTTCGAATATCTTGGGAATGAGTGTCTTAAGATTAGAAAACTCATTGTGAGCACAAATGACCACGGTCACCCCTTCTTCATTTGGCGAAGTAGATTGAGATTTATTGCCCGGGTAAAAGGCAGTCTTACCAAAAATAAATAACAGGTAAACTACCTGAACAAGTATTCCGATACCGAAGAATAACCAAAGTAAAAATAGGCCCATAGGTCAATTTTGCTGCGCAAATATAAAATCAAAATCAGCAAACCATTTAAGAATAAGCGTATATTTTTGTGGGCTGAACGGGACAGTCTGTAGAATGTCTCTCCAGCAACCATTTATAGATATGAAGTTTACCTTAGAATATAGTGATTCCAAAAGCAAAGCCAGAGCAGGTGTAGTAAGAACCGATCATGGTGATATTCAGACACCTATTTTTATGCCCGTGGGCACTGCCGGTTCTGTGAAGGCCGTTCATCAGCGGGAATTGGATCAGGATATCAAGGCACAAATCATCCTTGGAAACACCTATCATTTATATTTGAGACCAGGACTTGACGTGCTGGAAAAAGCTGGAGGACTCCATAAATTCAATGGCTGGGAGAAGCCAATCTTGACAGATAGCGGTGGATACCAGGTTTTTTCTCTTTCTGGAACGCGCAAAATCAAGGAAGACGGCGTGATGTTCAAGTCACACATCGATGGCTCCAAACATCATTTCACTCCAGAGAATGTCATGGATATTCAGCGCACAATCGGTGCTGATATCATTATGGCCTTTGATGAATGTACGCCATATCCATGTGAATATGGCTATGCGAGAAATTCCATGGAGATGACTCATCGCTGGTTGACGCGCTGTATTGGCAGATTTGATGAGACGGAAGGAAAGTATGGCTACAATCAAACGCTCTTCCCTATAGTACAGGGATCTGTTTATAAGGATTTGCGTAAGCAAAGTGCGGAATTCATCGCATCGACCAACCAACAGGGAAATGCAATCGGTGGACTTTCTGTAGGAGAGCCAGCCGAAATGATGTACGAGATGACGGAATTAGTCACTGATATTTTACCTAAGGACAAGCCACGCTATTTGATGGGTGTGGGTACTCCAGCGAATATTCTGGAATGCATCGCTCTCGGTGTGGATATGTTTGACTGCGTAATGCCGACTCGTAATGCCCGAAACGGCATGCTTTTCACTTCTGAAGGATTTATCAATATTCGGAACGAAAAGTGGAAAGATGACTTTACCGGTATCGATCCAGCAATCGGTGGCTACGTGAGCACCTTTTATTCCAAAGCATATTTGAGGCATTTAACGATAAGCAAGGAGATATTGGCAGCTCAAATTGCCAGTATTCATAACCTGAGTTTTTACCTTTGGCTCGTTGGCCAAGCTAGAGAACATATCCTAGCAGGCGATTTTGCCGTTTGGAAGGATCAAATGGTAAAGAAAGTGAGCACCAGACTCTAATATGAAGATACTCGACAAACTGATCATCAAGGATTTTCTCAAGACCTACTTCTTCGTAGTGGTCATGCTGATTCTGGTGGTTTTGGTTTTGGATTTCACAGAGAAGAATGATTCCTACATCCGAAACGATGTTCCTTCTGGAGAGATATTCAAGTACATGATTAATTATGGATTGTATTTGAATAACCTATTGACTCCTATCACGGTCTTTATCTCTGTTATTTTTATCACTTCCAAAATGGCTGGAAGAACTGAGATCATTGCCATTCTGAGCAGCGGAGTAAGTTTCATGAGAATGCTAAGGCCCTTTCTTTTTGCTGCAAGCATGATCGGTGGCGTGAGTTTTCTATTGAATGGTTGGGTCCTGCCTGGAGCAACAGAAGGAGTAACAAAGTTCCGAATCACCTATTTAGATAAAGAAAAAACATCTTCTGAATCCAATCTTCATATCAAAGTAGGCACAGATTCTTATGCATATATCAGCCGATTTTATAACACTTCAAATACTGCTTACACTTTCACTCTAGAGACAATAAAAGATGGTGAATTATTGGCGAAGCTTTCTGCAGACCGAATTGAATGGGACACAGCCAAGCACGTATGGACACTTCACAATTGGAGACTTAGAGAACTACAGGAGCGCGAAGAAATTTACACAGTAGGCGAAGAACTCGATACTACTCTATCCATTACACCAGCAGATTTCGATGTTCCGCCCAATCATCACGAAACCTTAAAACTTCCGGAACTTGGTAAACAGATAAAGATCTTGGAAGAGCGGGGAGCAGACAATGTTGGTTTTTATAAAATTGAACGCTATGTGCGCTTCATGTCTCCTTTTGCCGCAATCATTTTAACTTTTATAGGCGTGATCATGTCCGCCAGAAAAACCCGAGGAGGGTCTGGTTTCCAAATTGCGATGGGCTTTTTGCTTGCATTTGTATACATCATCTTATTTATCCTGTCAAGAACTTTTGCTGAAAATGGTGCCGCTTATCCCATCTTCGCAGTCTGGCTACCTAATATTATTTTTGGTTTAACAGGTCTTCTACTCTACAAAACAGTTCCACGCTAAATGAACCCTACGATCAAGGATTACTTGATGCTTCATTTGATTGTTCTCATTTGGGGTTTCACCGCTATTCTGGGTTTGCTGATCAGCCTGCCTGCTATAGAATTGGTGTTTTACAGAACCTTGATTGCAGCCATTGGAGTTGCAGGTCTTTTTCTCCTAAAAAAGAAAAACTTACTCATGCCTTTTCCAGACATGATCAAAGTCACCGGGGTAGGTTTTGTCATTGCCATGCACTGGATCCTATTTTTCTGGTCAGCACGGGTTTCTACAGCTTCTGTATGCTTAGCTGGAATGGCCACAACGTCACTTTGGACTGCTTTCGTGGAACCACTATTCAATCGCACCAAAATCAAATGGTATGAGGTTGGGCTTGGTCTGATGGTAATTTCAGGCCTTTTGGTGATTTTCAGTTTTGAGTCAGGTTATTGGCTTGGGATAAGCATGGCGTTGGGCTCAGCATTTTTGGCAGCGATTTTCTCAGTACTTAATGGAAAGCTAGCACACAAACACCATCCTTACCAGATCACTTTCTACGAGATGGCAGGAGCCTGTTTGTTTACGCTTCTCTTTATGCCGATCTATTCTAATTTCATGACAGAAGAAGGACTCCAGCTTACCTGGGTTGGTTACGACTGGTTTTGGCTATTTATACTTGGAGGGGTTTGTACGGTGTACGCTTTTTCCGTTTCTGTGGAATTGATGAAGAGACTTTCAGTCTTTTCGATCAACCTAACCGTAAACCTTGAGCCAGTTTACGGAATAATTTTGGCCGTTTTGATTTTTGGAGAAAGCGAAAAAATGACACCACAGTTTTACTTAGGGACTGGAATTATTCTGGTGTCAGTGCTGACTTACCCTGTACTGAATTATATAAATAAAAGAAGGAAGCCAGTGAGACCGCTGGGGTGAAAGATTCTAAAGCGTTGTAATATCTTTCAGAGTGGCCAGACCCATAGTTAATTCATCCTTTGATATTTCCCCTATTTTTTCGATTAGCCTATCTTTAGATATGGATCGAATTTGAAAAACCATCAGTTCAGACTCCAGTTTCAAACCATTGCTATTTGATGGTTTTAAAATTGGGTTTCCCTGATAGTTTTTGATTTTGGAGGTTAAAGGAGCCGTAATCACTACTTGCAAGAATTTGTTCATCAGATCACCACTTAGGATCACGACAGGCCTTCGTCCGGCTTGCTCAGAACCTATCACAGGACTGAGATCAGACATCCAGATATCACCCTGCTTCATCTTCGATTTGCTTTAGATAATATTCCATTCCTTCTTCTGCCACCATTAGAATGTCATCATCCTGAGCTGCTTTTTTGTAGGATTTGACATATTCAGCTCTTTTTAGATGATCCAAATAGAGATTCAGCGCATTTTCCATCAATTTATTCTTTGGCAGAGAAAGCTTTTTAGCATAATCGGCGAGCCTTTGAAGGAGGTCGTCGGGAAGTGTACTAGTGTAAGTTGCCATTGCGTTTTATATTTATGATTTACAAATATAAATAACAAAACTCTGAACCCACAATCTGACTAACTCTTTTATTTTTAGTATTTTATAATAATTCCTCAAATTTAAAATAGCTCTCATCCCAATTAATCTTACTCGGCTTCTCATCAAAAAGTCCAAAAACCGAAGAACCCGAACCTGACATAGCAGCATAATAAGCTCCATTTTCATAAAGCTTCTCCTTTATAGCTGCGATCTCGGGGTGATTAGGGAAAATGCTTGCCTCGAAGTCATTCACTAGCTCGTTTCTCCATCTACTTTTGTCAGCCAAAACTTCTTCTAGTTTCACTTTTGGCGAAGCTGGAGTCACTCCTGCATAAGCCTCTTTGGTACCAATGTGAATGCCCGGATTGATCAAAACCAGATGAGTCCCTTTCAAGTCTAATTCCATCGGTTCCAAAAGCTCTCCTCTCCCTCTAGCGATTTTCGGAGTATTTTCTATAAAGAAAGCGCAGTCAGATCCGAGTTGGGCAGCATATTCTTCGAGAAAGAAATCGTCTAAGATCAAATCAAAGAGATTGTTCATCATAGTCAGCGCAAACGCTGCGTCCGCAGAACCGCCACCCAATCCCGCTCCCATTGGGATGTTTTTGTGCAAATGAATGGCAAGATGAGGCAAGTTTGGAAAGTCTTTCTTTAGAAGCTGATAGGCCTTCAGGATAAGATTGTCTTTGGAATCCCCAGGAACTTCAAGTCCAGTAGTAGTAAAAGTTGTTTTCTTAGAATCAATGATCATTTCCAGAACATCCAAAAGAGGAATAGGGATCATGCAGCTCTCTATATCGTGGAATCCATCTTTCCTTTTGGAAGTAATATGAAGTCCTAAGTTGATCTTAGCGTTTGGAAATGAAATCATTGAATTGAATGTTTGGTCAAAAATAGAATAAAAATCAGGGGTTTTGAAGTTTTCTCCAATTGAGAATTCGGTAAAAAATCTAGCATCTATTGAAGTAAATGTGGTATATCATTTTTCTTATTAAAAAAAAGAGAATAACTTTTGCGTTAAGTTGAAGAAACTTGAAATCAGTACAAAATTTTGAGAATCGAAAATTTAGACAAATCATTTGCTGTAAAACAGGGGTAATTAGTGGGTATTGAAGATTTTTATTTTGAAAAAATAAATTTTTCCTGCATTTTTTATCTGAGTAACTTGAAAAATGTAAAATTAAATATTGTAAGTCTGAAAATTCGGTTTTAAGTTTGTCATGTACTTCGGCATCAAGTCGAGGGTAAGCTCGAAAAACAGTATGTATAAAGTAGTCATTTTGCTAAGCGTAATTATTCTCATTGGATTTTAAATGTGAGGCACTAGACTATTCTTTATAAATGAAATAAAAAAAAAATCTGAAGTGCCTCACTAACCTGAGGCACTTTTTTTATACCCCATGAATATGACCCTGAAAAAACACAGTTGGGAAATAAGCGACAATGACGAGCATCCAGCAGGTAAAGCCATGCTTTACGCTACTGGTATGAGCGATAAGAAAATGAAACAGCCATTTGTAGGGATAGCCAGTTGTGGTTATGAAAGTAACCCCTGCAACATGCACTTGAACGACTTTGCCGGTCTGATCAAAGCCTCCTCTCAGGAGCATGATCTGACCGGTTTGGTTTTTAATACCATCGGGATCTCTGACGGAACCACTATGGGTACGCTAGGAATGCGTTATTCATTGGTTTCAAGAGAAATCATCGCTGATTCTATCGAGTCTTTTATCATCGGTCACTCGTTCGATGGTTGCGTATCTGTGGCTGGCTGTGATAAGAATATGCCAGGAGCAGTAATGGGAATGATACGTACTGACAGACCGGGAATTTTGGTTTATGGCGGTACCATCGCCTCGGGTAATTATAAGGGAGAAAAACTGAACATCGTCTCAGCATTCGAAGCATTCGGAAAAAGAGTCAATGGCAACATCTCTGACGAGGACTATGATGGCGTGATGCGCAACTCATGTCCTGGACAAGGCGCTTGCGGCGGAATGTACACTGCAAACACCATGTCTTCTGCAATTGAAGCAATGGGCATGTCTTTGCCTTACTCGTCTTCCTATCCGGCCAACTCTCCAGAGAAACTTAGAGAATGTCGTGAAGTAAATAAATACATGAGAGTCCTTTTAGAAAAGGACATTAAACCTAGCGATATCATCACTAGAAAAAGTATAGAAAATGCAGTTACTGTTGCGATCGCTTTAGGCGGAAGTACTAATGCGGTGATGCACATCATCGCGATAGCAAGAACCGCCAAGGTGGATTTTAACATCGAAGACTTCAAAGCAATCAATGCGAAGACTCCAATGCTTGGTGATTTCAAACCATCTGGGAAATTCATGATGGAAGACCTTCACGAGCAAGGCGGCGTTCCGGCATTCATGAAGTACATGTTGCAAAACGGATTCCTGCATGGAGACTGTATGACTGTGACTGGGAAAACAATAGAAGAAAATCTTAAAGATATAGAACCAGTGACTGTCTCTATGGTGAATGTAATTCATCCATTAGAAACTCCTATTAAAGCTACTGGACACTTATGTATTCTTGATGGCAATTTGGCACCGGAAGGAGCCGTAGCTAAAATCACAGGTAAGGAAGGCAATGCCTTTACTGGCCCAGCTCATGTATTTGATTCAGAGCAAGAGGCAAACGATGCAATCCGAGATCACAAGGTGCAAAAAGGCGAAGTTCTTGTAATTAGAAATATCGGCCCAAAAGGTGGTCCTGGAATGCCAGAAATGCTGAAACCTACTTCAATGATTATTGGAGCTGGATTAGGAGCAGACGTAGCCTTGATCACAGATGGAAGATTTTCTGGGGGCACACACGGATTTGTAGTAGGACACGTTACTCCAGAAGCTTGGTGTGGCGGGCCAATTGGATTGGTACAGAATGGAGATATTATAACTATAGATGCTGTAGGATTGAAGCTTTCTGTAGCCGTCTCTGATGAAGAGTTAGCTGAAAGAAAGAAATCCTGGAAGCAGAAGGACATTTCCGACTTGCAGGGAACATTGAAAAAATACAACAAATTAGTATCGACCGCATCCGAAGGCTGCGTAACAGACAAATTCTAACCCATGAAGGATTCAATGATAAGAGGAGCTGACATCGTTGTTAGATCACTCATTGCCGAGAATGCGGAAATAATCTTCGGGTATCCCGGAGGGGCAATAATGCCAGTTTATGATGCATTACATGATTATCATGATCAGCTAAGGCATGTCCTGACACGCCATGAGCAAGGAGCGATCCATGCTGCGCAAGGATATGCTAGAGTATCTGGTAAAGTTGGAGTCTGTATTGCCACTTCAGGACCAGGCGCTACTAATTTGATTACAGGTTTGGCAGATGCTCAAATCGATAGTACACCTTTGGTTTGTATCACGGGACAAGTTGCTTCTCACTTACTTGGTACAGATGCTTTTCAAGAAACTGACGTAGTAGGCATCTCTATGCCCGCGACTAAGTGGAATATCCAAGTCAGAAGAGTAGAAGATATTGCGTCAGCTATCGCCAAAGGCTTTTATATAGCCAAGTCAGGAAGACCAGGACCAGTATTGATTGATATCACTAAAGATGCCCAGACTAATTTTGGTGAGTTCAATTACAGCAAATGCTTAGGTTTCAGATCCTATAGAACGCATATTCCTGTGGAGAAAACGGCGATTCAAGAAGCTGCCTTTTTGATCAATATGGCTAAAAGACCATATTTGCTTTTTGGTCAAGGAGTAGTTTTGGGAGAAGCTGAGGAAGAATTGAAAGCATTCTTGGATAAGTCTGGCATACCTGCTGCATCTACTTTGCTTGGATCAGGTGCCCTTTCTGAGGATCACCCAAACTATGTAGGTAAACTTGGAATGCATGGAAACTATGCTCCAAATTTACTTACAAATCAATGCGACGTTTTGATCGCAGTTGGGATGAGATTTGATGACCGGGTGACTGGTGATTTGAAGCGCTACGCGAAGCAAGCAAAAGTAATTCATCTTGAACTTGACCCTGCGGAAATCAATAAGATCGTAAAGTGTGAGGTAGCCGTACTTGGTAGCTGTAAAGATAGCCTGAGCCTACTTGCTGACGCTGTTAATGTAAATGCTTATCCAGACTGGATGGCAAAATTCCAAGAGTTGGCTGACCAAGAGAATGCGACTGTGATTCAACCTGATTTGAAGCCCACCAAGCCTGGTTTGACCATGGGAGAAGTGATTCACCAAATCAACCAATACAAAGCAGATGACGCAATATTAGTAACTGACGTTGGTCAGCATCAAATGATTGCTTGGAGATATTTCAATTACAAAAAACCAAGAACTCAGGTTACTTCTGGTGGTTTGGGAACTATGGGGTTTGCCCTTCCTGCCGCATTGGGAGCTCAGATGTATGATTTCTCCAGACAGGTAGTTTGCGTAGTTGGCGATGGCGGCATTCAGATGACTATCCAAGAATTGGGTACGATCATGCAAACCAAAGCTCCAGTGAAGATTGTTCTGCTTAACAACAACTTCCTTGGAATGGTAAGACAGTGGCAGCAAATGTTTTTTGACAAACGCTATTCTTTTACCGAACTTGATAACCCTGATTTTGTGAAAATAGCCGAGGCATATAGTATTCAAGCCCAAAAAGTCACCGAACGTGGTGATTTGCAAGAGGCGATTGAAGATATGCTGATTCACGATGGACCTTATTTCCTCGAAGTAGTAGTGGAAAAAGAAGATAATGTATTCCCAATGATTGCCACTGGCTGTTCAGTGGAAGAGGTTAGACTTAGCTAAACCAACCCTATGAAACGATATACCATATTCGTTATTACCGAAAATTTCATCGGTATCCTAAATCGCATCACTATTATTTTTACCCGTAGAGGTATCAATATCGATGCACTTACAGCCTCTGAAAGTCGCCTGGAAGGGATCCATCGGATCACGATAGAGGTGACAGCTTCTGAAGACACGGTCATTCAGCTAGTCAATCAGATCGAAAAAATCATCGATGTGATCAAAGCTTTTTACCATGAGGATGAAAGCGTAGTCTATCAGGAAATCGCATTGTACAAAATTCCTGTTTCGAGATTAGATGGTGGATTGGAGAAAATAATTCGTCAGCATAATGCGAAAATCATTGCAGCAGAACCGGACTTTGTAGTCTTGGAACTGACAGGTCACAAGGAGCAGACGCAGGAATTGCTGGAAATCTTAAAAGGTTATGGCCTCCTGGAATTTGCTAGATCAGGCAGAGTAGCTGTCGCAAAAAGAATGTTGACAATTGACAGTTTTGTCAAATAATAATAAACCAAAAAGGGATTCCGCGGGAACCTATTAAACACTAGTAATAAATAAAAAAGCTCATGAAATTAAAATTCGGCTCAACAGAAGAAAACGTAGTAACTAGGGAAGAATTTCCACTGGAAAAAGCAAGAGAAGTACTCAAGGACGAAGTGATCGCAGTATTAGGTTACGGCGTTCAAGGTCCAGGTCAGGCACTTAACTTGAAAGACAACGGATTCAACGTGATTGTAGGTCAGCGTAAAGGCTCCAAAACTTGGGACAAAGCTGTAGCTGATGGCTGGGTTCCTGGCGAAACACTTTTCGAATTGGAAGAAGCTTGTGAAAAAGGTACTATCCTTCAATTCCTTCTTTCCGATGCTGGTCAGATTGCTCTTTGGCCTACCGTAAAGAAGCACCTTACTCCAGGTAAAGCTTTGTACTTCTCTCACGGTTTCGGTGTGACTTACAAAGACAAAACTGGTATCATTCCGCCAGCTGACGTAGATGTGATCTTGGTAGCTCCAAAAGGTTCTGGTACTTCTTTGAGAAGAATGTTTGTAGAAGGTAGAGGCTTGAACTCTTCTTATGCAATCTATCAGGATGGAACTGGCAAAGCTTATGACCGTGTTGTAGCTCTTGGTATCGGTGTTGGTTCAGGATATTTGTTTGAGACAGATTTCTACCGTGAAGTAACTTCAGATTTGACTGGAGAAAGAGGTACCTTAATGGGCGCTATCCAAGGTATTTTCGCAGCTCAGTACGAAGTACTTAGATCAAATGGTCACAGTCCTTCTGAAGCTTTCAACGAAACAGTGGAAGAATTGACACAGTCATTGATGCCATTGGTAGCTGAAAACGGAATGGACTGGATGTATGCTAACTGCTCCACTACTGCACAAAGAGGTGCTTTGGATTGGTGGAAACCTTTCAGAGATGCTACTAAGCCAGTATTCGAAGAATTATATGCTAGTGTAAAATCTGGACAAGAGGCTCAGAAGTCTATCGACTCTAACTCAAAAGATGATTACAGAGTGAAATTGGAAGCTGAATTGAAAGAATTGAGAGATTCTGAAATGTGGCAGGCAGGTGCTGTGGTCCGTCAATTGAGACCAGAAAATAATTAATATAAAACCCCCAAGAATTATGAGTGAGAAGCTATGGATATTTGACACTACCCTGAGAGATGGGGAGCAAGTACCCGGGTGTCAGCTGAATACCCAGGAGAAAATTGTGGTTGCAAAAGCGCTGGAAGAACTAGGTGTAGATATTATCGAAGCCGGCTTTCCAATTTCGAGTCCAGGAGATTTCAATTCTGTCCTCGAGATTTCAAAGGCAGTATCAAACCCGATTATCTGTGCCCTCTCCAGAGCTGTTGAAAAAGATATCGAAGTAGCGGCTCAGTCCCTCAAATTCGCTAAAAAAGGTAGGATTCACACGGGTATTGGTGTTTCCCCTTATCATATTCAATTCAAACTGCGCTCCACTCCCGAGGATATTATTGCTCGGGGTGTAGCAGCAGTGAAGTTTGCCCGACGATTTGTAGACGACGTGGAGTTTTACGCTGAAGATGCTGGTCGTGCAGACGAAGACTTCTTAAACAAGATCATTGAAGAAGTGATCAAAGCTGGAGCTACTGTGGTCAATATCCCTGATACTACTGGGTATTGTCTTCCAGAGCAATACGGAGCTATTATCGCTAGTTTGAGAAACAATGTTCCAAATATCGATAAAGCAATCATTGCTACCCATTGCCATAATGACCTCGGGATGGCTACTGCCAATACCGTATCTGGTGTGCAACATGGGGCTCGTCAAGTGGAAGTGACTATCAATGGTATTGGTGAAAGAGCAGGGAATACCTCACTGGAAGAAGTGGTCATGGCAATCAAATGTCATAAATCCATTGACGTCCATACTGAAATCGTTACTCCTAGAATCTACAATACAAGCCGATTGGTCTCTAAGTTGATGAATATGCCTGTGCAGCCAAACAAGGCTATTGTAGGAAGAAACGCATTTGCGCATTCATCAGGAATTCACCAAGATGGTGTATTGAAGCACAGAGAAAATTACGAAATCATTGACCCTAAAGATGTGGGTGTCGGTGAGTCAACTATCGTATTGACAGCAAGATCTGGAAGAGCTGCCTTGAAGCATCACTTGGATGCATTAGGAGTAGAATTGGAAGGTGAAGCACTTCGTGAAGTATATGAGGAATTCTTGATCCTTGCTGATAGCAAGAGAGACATTGGCAGAAAAGATCTTTTGGGATTGGTAGGCAAATACGTAGAAGATTCAAATTTCATTGAACTAGGTAAAGTATCCTATTCTTCCAACGGGACTATCCAAGCTCAGGTATCCTTGAAAATTGGTAATGAGGAACATACTTCTACCGCTCATGGCAACGGCCCTGTGGATGCAGTACTTAAGGCAATTGAAAAAAGCGCCAAGCCAGCAGTTGAACTGGAAGAATTCCTAATTCAAGCCATTACACACGGAAGTGATGATGTGGCTAAAGTCCACATGAGATTAATCAAAGGAGACAAGCCTTACTATGGTTTTGCTTCTCATACTGACATCGTTTTGGCATCAGCACAGGCTTTTGTCGATGCACTCAATAAAATACCGGTCAAAGAATACGCGACCGCATAATTATGGAAAAGACAACATTATTTGATAAAATCTGGGATGCTCACGTAGTGAAATCCGTTCCTGCTGGGCCAGATGTATTCTTCATTGATAAGCATTTTATCCATGAAGTAACATCTCCAGTAGCGTTTCTAAATCTGGAAAAGCGTGGAATAGGAGTAAAAAACCCAAGCAGAACAGTTGCTACTCCTGATCACAACGTACCTACTGTAGATCAAGATAAAACTATAAAGGATAAGCTTTCCCGCATGCAGGTAGAAAGACTGCGTGAGAACTGTGCCAAATACGGCATTGAACTTCACGATTTAGGTTCTGCTCATCACGGGATTGTACACGTAATCGGTCCAGAACTCGGCATCACCCAGCCTGGTATGACGATCGTATGTGGCGATAGCCATACTTCTACTCACGGTGCCTTTGGAGCAATTGCTTTTGGTATCGGTACTTCTGAAGTTGAGATGGTTCTTGCTACTCAGTGTATCATGCAGTCCAAAGCCAAGAAAATGAAAATCTCCATTGATGGAGTGGCAGGCAAAGGAGTGACATCTAAAGATTTGATTCTATATGTGATCGCTCAGATCTCTGCTGCTGGCGCTACTGGATACTTTGTGGAATATGCTGGATCTGCTATTCAAAGTCTATCTATGGAAGCAAGAATGACCGTGTGTAACATGTCTATTGAGATGGGTGCACGTGGTGGCTTGATCGCTCCTGATGAGACTACTTTCGAGTATCTAAAAGGTAAAGATTACGCTCCAAAAGGTGAAGACTGGGATAAAGCTGTTGCTTACTGGAAAACTTTGAAAACAGACGAAGGTGCTGTTTTCGACAAAGAATATCACTTCGATGCTGCAGATATCGAGCCGATGATCACCTACGGTACTAATCCAGGTATGGGTATCAAAGTGAAAGGAAATATCCCGACTACTGAAGGAATGGAAGGAAGCAACAAAACTTCTTACCTGAAATCTTTAGCCTATATGGGCTTTGAGCCAGGTGAAGCCATCAAAGGTAAAAAAGTTGATTTCGTCTTCGTAGGATCTTGTACCAACGGAAGAATAGAAGATATCAGATCTGTAGCGGAATATGTAAAAGGCCATAAAAAAGCTGATAACATCACCGCTTGGATCGTACCAGGATCTCGTGAAGTCGAGAAAATGGCACATGAAGAAGGATTGGTGAAAATTCTGGAAGAAGCTGGATTTGAACTTCGTCAACCAGGCTGTTCAGCTTGTCTAGCGATGAATGATGACAAAATTCCTTCTGGAAAATACGCAGTCTCTACTTCCAACAGAAACTTCGAAGGTCGTCAGGGACCTGGAGCTAGAACTATGCTCGCATCTCCTTTGACTGTAGCAGCAGTAGCCATTGCTGGCGTAATCTGCGACCCAAGAGAAGTGTTTCAAAATTAAAAATACGAAGTCAGAAATGGGAAGTACGAGTTTGAATCGGTAAGTAAGGTTTAAGTACCGATCAAATCTTTCAATTTTCCAATCTTCCAATCTTTCAATCAATAAAAAATGGCTTACGATAAATTTACTGTTCTCACGAGCACTGCGGTTCCTTTACCGACAGATAATGTCGATACAGATCAAATCATCCCAGCTCGATTCCTGAAGGCTACTGAGCGTGAAGGTTTCGGCGACAATCTTTTCCGTGACTGGAGATATGATGTAGAAGGCAATCCTAAAAAGGATTTTGTCCTAAACGATCCAACTTACAGCGGTAAAATCTTGGTTTCTGGAAGGAACTTCGGTTCAGGATCTAGTAGAGAGCACGCGGTTTGGGCACTATATGATTATGGATTCAGATGTGTAGTCTCCAGCTTTTTCGCAGATATCTTCAAAAATAATTGCTTAAATATCGGAGTTCTTCCAGTGACAGTTTCTCCTGAGTTTTCTGATAAACTTATGGATGCAATCACTGCAAATCCTGCAACAACTATCACAGTTGATATTCCTTCTCAGAAGATCACATTAGATTCCACTGGTGAATCTGAATCTTTTGATATCAATGAATACAAGAAAGACAATATGCAGAATGGCTTCGACGACATCGACTACTTGTTGAGTATGTCTGAAGAAATCGATGCTTTCGCAGCAGATAAATAAGTGGAAATGACCGCAGGGAAGCGCATTGAAATAATGGATACAACGCTGAGGGATGGAGAACAGACCTCAAGCGTTTCCTTTTTGCCTTCTGAAAAGCTGCAAATCGCTAAACTTTTGCTGGATGAATTGAAGGTGGATCGTATAGAGGTAGCTTCAGCTAGAGTTTCAGATGGAGAATTGGCAGGAGTCCAGAAAATCACCCATTGGGCGGCTGAAAAAGGCTATCTGGACCGGGTAGAGGTTTTGGGTTTTGTGGATACACCAGCTTCGGTGGATTGGCTTGTAAAAGCTGGTGCCAAAGTGATGAATCTACTCACCAAAGGCTCACTGAATCACCTGACTCACCAACTTAAGAAAACTCCAGAGCAGCATTTTGAAGACATACAAAAGAGCATAGAATATGCTCAGGAAAATGGAATCGGCATAAATGTCTACCTCGAAGACTGGTCAAATGGCATGCGTAATTCTCCGGAATATACCATCGATCTGATCGCGTTTTTGACGACGCAACCGGTGAAAAGAATCATGCTCCCGGATACTTTGGGGTTACTTTCTCCAGAGGAAACCAAAACATTTTTCATACAAATCACCAGGGAGTTTCCTGATACACATTTTGATTTCCATGCGCACAATGACTACGATCTTTCTGTCGCCAATGTCATGGAAGCTATCATGCACGGCGCCTCCGGAATTCACACGACAGTAAACGGTCTAGGAGAAAGAGCTGGAAATGCTCCACTTGAATCTGTAGTGGCGGTGATCAAGGATTTTACTGATTTAGAAATCGGTGTGAAAGAGCAAAAAATCTACCGTGTAAGTAAACTGGTAGAGCAATTTTCTGGTCAACATATTCCGGCAAATAAGCCTGTTGTAGGTGAAAATGTATTTACTCAAACTGCAGGAATTCATGCCGACGGAGATAATAAGAAGAACCTTTATTTCAATGACCTTCTCCCTGAGAGATTTGGTCGTCAACGGAAATATGCCCTTGGTAAAACTTCTGGAAAGGCCAATATTCTAAAGAATCTGGAGGAATTGGGAATTTCTTTGGAGAAGGATGAGCTCACTAAAGTGACTCAGCGCATCATCGAACTCGGTGATAAAAAAGAGCGAGTGACTACGGAAGATTTGCCTTACATTATTTCTGATGTGCTTCAGAACAATTCCATTTCCAAAAACATCTATATAGAAGGCTACCACATGACTCATTCTCATGGCCTAAAGCCATCCGTGCAACTTAGACTTAATATTTATGGGAAATCATACGATGCCCATGCTTCTGGAGATGGTCAATATGATGCATTCATGCGTGCTGTAAAAGAGATTTACAAATCCAGAAAAAGACAACTTCCTAAGTTGATCGACTACCATGTCTCTATTCCTCCTGGAGGCAAAACAGATGCTTTTGTGGAGACTGTAGTGACCTGGGATTATGGGAAAATATTTAAAACAAAGGGTTTAGACCCTGATCAAACAGTGGCTGCGATGATGGCCACAGAGAAAATGCTAAACATCGTCGAATCATTCAATCAAACACCAACGAAAGAAGAATCCAAGTTTTATGGAAATGAATATCGCGCTGTTGCCGGGTGACGGCATCGGACCTGAAGTAATCGACCAGGCTGTAAAAGTAGTGAAAGCTATAGGCCAGAAATTCGGACACAAAATCACGTTTACAGAAGCAGTAGTAGGTGCTGCCGCAATTGATGCGACTGGCGAGCCTTATCCAGATGCTACTCACGAAATCGCTGCAGCTTCGGATGCGGTTCTTTTCGGAGCAATCGGAGATCCTAAATATGATAATGATCCTAAAGCAAAAGTTCGTCCTGAGCAAGGATTGTTGTTGATGCGTCAGAAACTTGGCTTGTTTGCCAATGTTCGCCCAACTTTCACTTTTCCTTCATTGGTGCACAAATCTCCTTTGAAATTGGATCGTGTGGATGGTGTGGATTTGGTGTTCTTCAGAGAATTGACTGGCGGGATATACTTCGGCGAGCCAAGAGGAAGAAATGAGCAAGGAACTAAGGCGTTTGATACCAATGTGTACAGCAAGTTTGAGATTGTTCGCTTAGCGAGAATGGGTTTTGAAGCTGCGCAAAAAAGAAGAAAACTCCTGACTTGTGTGGACAAAGCAAATGTAATGGCGACTTCCAGACTATGGAGAGAAACTGTGCAAGAACTTGCTCCGGAATACCCTGATGTCAAGGTAGAATATGAATTCGTAGATGCGGTAGCGATGCGTTTGATCCAGTGGCCAAAAGCATACGATGTCTTGATTACCGAAAACTTATTCGGAGATATCTTGACTGACGAGGCTTCTGTGATCTCAGGATCTATGGGGTTGATGCCATCTGCTTCTTTAGGTTTAGGTGTGAAATTATTCGAGCCAATTCACGGATCTTATCCACAAGCGAAAGGGAAGAATATTGCTAACCCGTTAGCAACGATACTTTCTGCTGCAATGATGTTTGATTATGCTTTTGATCTGAAAGAAGAATCTGAACTAATTTCCAAAGTGGTTAATCTTTCCCTAGAGGAAGGATATGTTACGGAAGATATCGCTGATGGCGGTACAGCTTACAAAACTTCGGAAGTTGGCGACTGGCTAGCTGCTAAGATTTTGGCATAACCTCCAACAGATATACTATAAAAAACCACCTCTTTCAAGGTGGTTTTTTCATTTAAGCATTTTTCAGCTCCTCGATATCAAACTTTTTCATTTTCATAAAAGCCTGAACCACTCGACCGGATCGTTCGGGATCTGACATTAATTCAGAAAGAATTTCAGGGACTATCTGCCAAGACACGCCAAATTTGTCTTTCAACCAGCCACACTGACTTTCCTTCCCTCCTTCTACCAATTTCTCCCAGAAATAATCGATCTGATCCTGATCCCTGCATTCTATTACAAATGAAAGTGCTTCGTTGAAATCAAAATTATGCACAATCGAACTGTCCATAGCCGCAAATAAATTTCCATTGAGTGCAAATTGCGCATGGTTGATTGTTCCATCTTGACCATTAGCATCATTTGCTCCATATCTAGAAATCATCTTGATATTAGAATCTTCAAAGATGCTTGTGTAGAAATTTATTGCCTCTTCGGCTTTTCCAAAATTAGTCCCAGAGAACAATAAAGCTGGAATGAATTTCTGATCAGAAAACTCAGGCTTATCGATAGTGAGCTGCCAAGTGACTCCAAATTCATCCTGCAGCCAACCATACTTTTGGCTCCAAGGATAAGTATCTAGAGGCATCAGCGCTCTTCCGTTTACCATCAATTTATCCCATACTTCCTGAATCTCACCTTCATTTTGAACAATAGTATAAAATGAAATCGCTGGGGTAAACTTAAATTGTGGACCGCCATTGAGACACATAAATTTTTGACCTGCAGCGATAAAAGTCACCACCATAGGGTTTTCTTCATAGATCGCTGAATCCGAAAACACTGAGCAATAAAAATTCGCCGCTTCTTTTGCATTCCCATCAAACCATAAGCATGGATAAATGGGCTTATTCAGGGCATTCACAGACTGATTATCCATTTCTTTCATGTGTTTATATTTGTTTTTGAATGGTCCTCCCGATAGCTCGGGAGGTATTTCGCATGACCGATAATCAACCCGCTATTTGACTTTTTTTCTCATGCTTTATTTCACAGATTTCCTTGAGTTTTCTCAAAGCTTTTGGCCAAATTCCGGTAAAATACTCATCAAATTCCATGGAGGAATCCAAGTCAATCAGGAGTAAGGTATTCTCTCCTTTTTCTTCAAAAGTATATTTCTCATGAGCTCCCTTCCACATTTCTACTTCTTTTCCCTCCATTATTTCCACACCCTCCTTCAGCTCTCCTAAATGCTCAACATCTATATGCTTATTTGGGATATTTTTAATGACTTTGCTCACAAGTCCATTTTGATTTCCTTCTTCACCTAAAGACACGAACAGGATTTTACTTCCCTTTTCCCAAGTCCCTATGTAGGTAGAACCAGGAGAAAATACATCCGTCCATTCTTCATAAGTCGGCTTTTCCAGCATCATTCGATAGACTTCTTTGGGAGTATTTTGTATGAGTATCTCAAAATGCAATCTGACCAATTTGGCTTCTGATTCTGTATAGGTTTTGAAATTATCTAAAATAGACTGCCAACCATTTTTTTGCATTTCTACTGGATTCTCCATTTCAGCATCGAAAGTCTCAGTGACTTCTACTCCATCAGGTACTTTCCTAAAAGAAACTTTCGCATAGCGTCCGTCCTCCATGATGTACGAGTAAAATGAATGCTTTTCCACTTCCTGATATACACCTCCGAAATCGAAGCCCATGCTTCCATCTTTTGCTTCCATTCTAGAAGTAAAACTTCCGCCAGGCTGAAGGTCATTCTCTGCTCTTGGTGTATGCCAGTCAGGGGATGCATTATTCCAATGTATGATATGCTTGGGCTGAGTAAAGTAATCCCAGACTTTTTCTAATGGTGCATCAACAATTGACTTAACGGTAATTTTGGTTTTTTGAGTAGTAGTCATGATTTTCTGATTTATTTTCAAAAATTTACTTTACAAATTTATCTAGTGAAGAAATGATTCTCCCTGTTCAATTCAGACAAATGATGGGCGAAATACGACAGGAAACATTAAATTCAAGTTATGAAATCGAGCATGACTTAAGAGTCACACGCTGAGCTGATTATTAATTATGTGAGATTCCATGTGTCCAAATAAAATCAATTATTCGCACATGAAAAATATTACCATTCTCGTTCCAGAACAATCTGTTTTGCAGGCAATTGCGGATCCTCAATATTGTTTCTCGGCAGTTAATGAATTCTTGGTCAAGTCTGGAGGAGATCCACTTTTTCATGTTGAACTGGTAGGGCTAAACCCAGAGGTCAAATTAAACGACAAACGCTATTCCGTCTTTCCGGATCAACTATTGGCTACCGCAACTGCGCCGGATTTGGTTGTCATCCCTGCACTATTTGGAGATATGAAACAGGCAGTAAAAGCCAATGAAGACTATATTCCGTGGATTAAAGCCCAATATGAAGCTGGAACAGAGATCGCTTCGCTATGTGTAGGAGCATTTCTCCTCGGTGCCACTGGGCTGCTAGATGGTAAAAAATGTTCTACACATTGGGGATTTACAAATCTATTTCGGGAGCTCTATCCCGAAGTGGACGTTCAGGATGGGGCAATAGTAACTGAAGAAAATGGAATATACTCCAGCGGTGGAGCAAATTCTTATTGGAACTTATTACTTCATTTGGTCGAAAAATATGCAGATAGGGAAATAGCGATTTTGACAGCAAAGTATTTCGCCATAGACATAGACCGGGACAGTCAGACTGCCTTCTCCATCTTCAAAGGCCAAAAATCCCACCAGGATGAAGCGGTGAAAAAAGCTCAGGAATACATAGAAAGGAAACTTGAAGAACGCATCACAGTTGATGTACTCGCTGATGAGGTTGCAGTAGGACGTAGAAGCTTCGAGCGTAGATTCAAACGAGTAACCAATAACTCCGTGCTTGAATACATTCAGCGAGTGAAAGTAGAAGCTGCCAAGCGCAGCTTTGAAACCACTATGAAAAACATCACCGAAGTGATGTTCGATGTAGGCTATTCAGACACCAAAGCCTTTCGCACCACATTCAAAAAAATCACTGGCCTTACGCCAATAGAGTACAGAAATAAATATAATAAGTGGGCTAGGATGAATTGAGGTAAAAATTAAGATTCCGGTTTAACCTAATTTTCATTTTGGACAACAGTAAAGTGTATCCTCAAAAAAAGTACAAGAACTATATCCATACTATAAGCAATTCAATAATTCAGAATTATAACTTGAATCGATTTTTTAAACGACCGCACTACTTTTAAACTCAGGTAATACACCCAAACATCTCATCTGGAAATCTTAACTATCCAACACATCCAAGCGCTAGGTAAAGGAGAGCACCTAAAATTTCTAGAATTTCCAGTACCAAAAACCCAAAGTGAAATCTAATCCCGTATATGCCTATTGATGCGGTTTTGATACCCTGAAGTTGCCTTACTTAAAGTGCAGCATTTCGGATAAAAGTTCTATATAAAAGCCTACTCTTGCAATTTCTTATTCTTCAAAAAGTAAAAGGAAACTAATTCTAATATCCTTACTAACAGAGCAACCACTTAAGGTGTCAAAGGACAAGCCTGGGATCATTTCTCTAAATACAGTTCCATTTTTTTTAAAAAATTTCAAGTAAAGACTCCGATTATTTCTAACCGGCTTCGTAGTAGCGGGAATAGGCCTTTTTTTAAATACTGATTCACCACACCTCCCAAGTAAAGGAATACAAAAAAGGGAACAAGTTTGTTGATGAATTCAACGAAAAATATTCTTTCGACTGGTATTAAAAATAAGATACCAATGCTACGCCCTTTTGGCGACTTCATGCTCAATCTAGGTTAATAAAAATCGGAGTAACTCCTCTATCTTAACACACCTACAAATTCGACTTAAGAAGATTAAAAATCAAAATATTTCTCTAGCCATCAACTGCTTTTATCAATCCTGAATTTTAAAAAAACAGAAAACACAATCATTCAATTAGAAAATGACTGATTTTGGAAACCCATGGATTAAGAGTCCTATGATCTCTATTGAAAAAGAACTATACGGAGATTTGTAAGGTCATAGCCTTACAATCATATCAAACAAAGGCTAAACAGAATTAGGGATCCAATCAATTGAATTCTCATCCTCTACATCCTATTCAAGAAATAGGAATAAATTTTTATCGCACAGAGTTACAGAACAATATTTCGGAGAAACAACAGCTGCTGAAAACCTTTTTTGATAAAAATCAACTTGAAAATCAGAAATAGAATAACCTTTTAAATCAACCAATTATTTAAACATTCGTGTTTATTTTTTAATTATTGGCATAAAAACAAACCATATTTTTAAATTTTAACATTTTTATAAATAAAAATAGATAATTTTTAACGTACATTAACATCGAATTCATATCAAACTTAAAACCAAATCTATGAGAAGAATTTTATTGATTTTCTCGTTCGTACTTGTTGCTACAAATCTGCTAGCACAAGAGCGAACTGTTACAGGTAAAATTATAGCTGCTAATGATGGCGGCCCTTTACCAGGAGTAACCGTACTACTAAAAGGGACAGCAAATGGTACAGTTTCCGATATAAATGGTGGATACAAGTTATCAGTGCCATCATCAGGGGGAACGCTCACATTTTCTTTTATTGGTTATGAGACCCTAGAAGAAGATATTGGTGAGCAGTCGGAGATAAATGTTTCACTCGGAGAGGATGTTACTAGTTTATCGGAGGTAATCATAACAGCACAGGGTATTGAAAAGACTAAGAATGAACTTTCTTACGCCGCTCAGTCTGTCAGTGGAGAAGAGCTTAGCAAAGCACGTGACAACAACCTTATGAACTCGTTATCTGGGAAAGTTTCAGGAGTTCAGATACAGAGAAACAATAGCATGGGGGGTTCCACGAACGTAATTATTCGTGGTTTTAAGTCACTTACAGGAAATAACCAAGCTCTTTTTGTAATTGATGGTGTTCCTATTGACAACACCACTCACAATGCTGGAGGAGTAAATCGTGGATATTCAGGTGTTGACTATGGAAACGTAGGAGCAGACATCAACCCTGATGATATTGAATCAACCACTATTTTGAAAGGGCCTGCGGCAACTGCACTATATGGATCAAGAGCTGCCAATGGAGTAGTCATGATTACAACCAAAAAAGGCAGAAGGAATGGAATAGGAGTGACTATTAATTCTGGTATTACTGTTTCGACTATTGATAAATCTACCATGCCAAAATATCAGACACAATACGGTGGTGGTTATGGCAAGTATTACGGTCCAACGGAAGATGGGTACTTTGATATGGCCGATGTAGACGGGGATGGAACTTTGGATCCTATTGTACCAACCTATGAAGATGCATCTGTAGGGGGGGCATTTGATCCAAATCTACTGGTTTACCAATGGAATGCGTTCGGTGACCCTACTAGTCCAACCTATTTGCAAAAAACACCTTGGGTTGCAGCTTCCTCAGGTCCTTCTGATTATTTTAAGACAGGCTACGTTTATAACAACAGTGTTGTTATTGACGGGGGCTCTGAAAAAGGACAATTCAAACTGGGCTATACACGAACTAATGAAAATGGGGTTCAACCTAATAGTACGTTAAATAAAAACTACTTAAACTTTAGCGCTTCCTATGAAGTGGTTAAAAAGTTAACAGCAACAGGCGCTATAAATTTCACCCAACAAGATGCTGTAGGACGTTACGCTACTGGCTATGGTGGAAACAACAACTTGTCTAGTTTCAGAGAATGGTGGCAGGTTAACGTAGACATTAATGAATTAAGGAATGCCTACGATAGAACTGGTCAAAATATTACCTGGAACTGGTCAAGTGGTCTACCAAATAAAACCGGATTGATCTATTGGGACAACCCTTACTTTGCTTCCTATAAGAATTTTGCAAGTGATGATCGCCTTCGTTACTTGGGTTATGTAAAGCTTGATTACAAAATTACTGATTGGTTAAATATTATGGGGAGGGTTTCTTTAGATTCTTATAACCAGCTTCAGGAAGAACGAACTTCAGTAGGTAGTATCAATTATCAGCCAGGAGAATATCTTCGCAGAAACATTTCGTTCAGTGAATATAACTACGACTTGTTAGCAACGATTAGCAAAGAGTTATCAGACGATTTCAAACTAACTGGAGCCTTAGGATCAAATGTTCGCAGAACTTCCTTTTCTGGAATTAGTGCAGTAACAAACGGTGGTTTGACCGTACCTGGTATTTATGCATTATCAAACTCTTTGAGCATGATTGAAGCGCCTTTAGAATCTTACTCAGACAAACAGGTTAACGGCTATTTTGCGGATGCTGAATTAGGCTATCAAGATTATCTTTTCGTGACAGGAGCCTTCAGAAGAGATGTGTCATCCACTCTTCCGGCTGGAGAAAATGCCTATAATTATTTTAGAGTGTCAAGTGGTTTTGTGTTCTCCAAGTTTATCCCTCAGAACGCATTTTTCACATATGGCAAATTGAGAGTTAACTATGGTGAAGTAGGTAACGATGCTCCGTTTAATTCCCTGGCAGATCTTTATGACAAGCCAACCGGCTTTGGATCTGCTCCACTATTCTCCATGCCCGGCACTAAGAATAACAGTAGCCTGAAACCGGAAAGGACCAAGAGTTATGAAATCGGAACCGAGATGACCTTTTTTGATGGAAGACTAAGTTTGGATGTCAATTATTTCAAATCATCCACCATCAACCAAATTCTCCCGGTAACTGTATCTACAGCAACTGGCTACTCTTCTAAATATGTCAATGCAGGTTCGGTAGATAATAAAGGATGGGAAGTGACTGTTGGCACTAACGTCGTGAAATCAGGAGATTTTAAGTGGGATGTTAATATGAACTGGACTCGTATTCGAAATGAGGTTACAGAACTTTATGGTGATGTAACAAACCTGCCTTTGGGCAACTTTCGAGCTGGTGGTGGATCACTGAACGCTCCACTAGGTGGAGTATACGGCACCATCTATGGCTATGATTATGTATATACTAATGGGCAAAAAACGGTTTTGCCAAATGGCAGATATCAACGAACAACCACCGCTTCTAACCCCATAGGAAACATCAACCCTGATTGGACAGGTGGAATTCAAAACACCTTCTCTTACAAGTCCATTGCGCTGAGCTTTTTATTAGACATGAAGCATGGTGGTGACGTGTATTCAGCTGATATGTACTACGGCTTGGCAACAGGTCTATATGCTGAAACAGTTGGAACCAATGAATTGGGCAACCCTATAAGAAATCCAATTTCTGAAGGTGGAGGGATACTAAAAGAGGGAGTGCAGGCTGATGGATCACCAAATACGGTAAGACGGGCAATGGATGAATATCCTATGAACGGTGGCACTGTTAACCCAACTTCCGCTTATGTATATGATGCGAGCTATATCAAGCTAAGAGAATTATTAGTTTCTTATTCAATCCCATCCCGTGTTATTGAAAATTGGAAGGCTATCAGAACTTTAACATTCTCCGTCGTAGGAAGAAACTTGTGGATTATTCATAAGAATCTTCCTTATGCCGATCCTGAAGATAACTTGGGAGCTGGTAACAATCAGGGATATCAGGTTGGAAGTTTACCGGCTGTAAGAAATATCGGTTTCAATATCAAAGCATCCTTCTAAAGAAAATCAAAATGAAAAAATATATTTCAAAGTCAATTCTTGTCGCTTCAGTAGTGTTAGCGACAGCATGCGTGGATGATATTACATCACTAAACGTAAATCCCAAAGCTTATCAATCTGGATTGGTACCAGAGGGACCGTTTTTCGCAAACGCATCCCGAAACGTGGTGGATGAGGTGACATACGGGATGAGTTTTAAAATTTGGGCACAGCACTTTGCCGAGACCACCTATTTCACCACCAGTAATTACACCTTGACGGATGTAGGTAGCGGGTTTTGGTCCTCTTTGTACCAATCTGTATTGAATGATTACAAGGAGTCTAAAAAGATTTTGTTGGAGAATCCTTCTTTTTACGCAGGGGTCGACAAAAACAAATTAGCACAGATAGAAATAATGGAAGTATATACCTATTCGCTGTTGGTAACGACTTTTGGTGATATCCCATATTCTGGAGCACTTAATCCAAGTCTAAAATCTGAAGCATTAGATCCGGAAAATCTAACTCCTGGATACGATGACGGAGAGGAAGTTTACTCTGATTTGCTTAACCGGCTAAATTCGGCAATTGGTAATCTTGATCCAGCAGTAGACAATGGTGGAGATCTTGGTTTCGGAGCTTCGGATTTACTGTTTGGAGATGATATTAACCTATGGATAAAATTTGCGAATTCGCTGAAATTGAGAATGGGCATAATCATATCCGATTCTAACCCAAGCTTGGCTAAAAGCGTGGTAGAAAGTATCAACGTGGCGGACTTGATCTCTTCAAATGACGAAATTGCTCAACTACAATACTTAGCAACAACTCCTAACACAAACCCAATTTGGGTTGGCTTGATTCAAAGCGGTCGTGAAGATTATGTAGCCTCAAATACCATGATGAATATTATGGAGGAGCCGGCGGTGGATGATCCTAGGATTACAGAATATTATACCGTTGATAATTATGGAGGATACTCTGGCGGTACATACGGAACAAGTAATGCCTATGTCAACTTTTCCAAGGCTGGAGCCAAAGTAACTTCTCCAACTTGGCCTGGGATTATCATTGATTATACAGAAGTAGAGTTTCTATTAGCTGAGGCACTTGCAAAAGGATTTTCAGTTGGAGGCACCATTGCCGAGCATTATGAAAATGGAATTCGAGCTTCAATGGATTATTGGGATGTTGATGAGTCTGTTGCAGACCTCTATATTGCTGATCCTGACGTTGCCTATGCGACTGCTATTGGAGGCAATGATATCCAGAAAATAGCGCGGCAAAAATACATTGCTATGTTCAATAGGGGCTTTGAATCATGGGGCGATTATAGAAGATTTGGATATCCGGTATACAATGTTCCACCTAATCCAGGAGGCCCATTCCCCTTAAGATATACTTACCCTGTTTCCGAGCAAACATCTAATGGCGAGAAATATACTGAAGCTGCTGCTGCTATAGGAGGAGATGATCTTAATGTAAAACTTTTCTGGGATGTTAACTAACTAATCAAAAATTGTCTTAAAAAGACCGCTCGATTTTCGAGCGGTCTTTTTTTTGAAAATATGGGCAGCGCATAAACTAAAGCCATACTACAAATAAAGATAATTGCCACTCACTATCGATTTAAACCAACCTCTTTTGTACGAGGCATATTGGCGGCGCCAAGATAATCTGAAAGATATGTAATAGGAGGCTTTTCAGAGCTGTTGACTGTGCGAAATATTAAAATCGAATCAAGAAAAACAGTTTCCTAAAATAAGTTTTGTAGCGGATATTAAATTAAAAGATGCCATAAATAGTAGAGTCATGAACAGTACCGAAAGATAACTCAGGTCGATCTAAGACTTGAATATCATAAACAAAAAAAGGACACCATTTCTAGTGTCCTTCGTAGTAGCGGGAACAGGACTATTTTAAAATACTGGTTATTAATAGGTTATGACTTATAGAGGACAAATAGGGGGACAGGTTCATTTTGAGGCAACAATTTCAAATTCATTTGAATTGGTTTTAATCTACAACCTAAAATTATCAATAAAATCACGATTTATAAGCCAATTAAGTCATTCGAGATTTGAATAATTTTTTCTTTTTGCCGTAAAGATTCTGATTTTAAAAGAATTTCAGCTACTGAGATCAGAAATCGAATTTTTGTGACTCTGGAATTTAGCCATGCCCAATCCATTTGAGTGATTTCGAATTTCAACCCTCGAACAATTCGTACCGTGCGATATGTACGAGCCGTTCGAGGTGTACGAATTCTGGATTGCTTTTTCTTTTTGCTGTTTGAACCTCTTTCTTGGAGAAGAAAAGCACCACTCGATTACTTTGCACTTCAACTATCAAATTGTGCACATAGCGTGTGCACAATCAAAACTTAGTAATTAAACTCAGCTACAATTCTTCAAAACGACTCGACAAAAGCGGAGAAATAGAGAATCGACATTCTTACCAAAGAATGACGCGATTTAAATATTGCGTCAATTATCGTGACACAATTCTTTTTATTACGTGATTTTTATGATATTATTGTCGCGATACAAATGGGATTGAAGATGAAAAATCGAGATGAGCTACAACTGATTAAAGAAATAATTGCATCATCATCTGATGGCTTAGGAATAGAACAACTCCTTAGGTTGCTCCCATTTAAAATTGAAAAGAGAGCGCTTCAAAGACGACTAAAAAGCCTTAGAGAAAAGAATCTGATTCTAATAAAAGGAGAAGCTCGATCCACAAAGTATTATACAAATGTCCCTGAACAAACTCAAGATTCTGGAAGAATAAAATCAGAAGAGGAGCGACAATCGACCATTCCCCTTTCACAAGATGGCAAAGACATTTGGGCCTTGGTCAAACGTCCTGTAGCACAAAGGAAACCTGTCGGATACGAACGAAGTTTCTTGGAAAATTACCGTCCCAACATCGACAGCTTTCTCAGCAAAGAAGAAAAACAAAAACTGGCTGAATGGGGAAATACTAGGAATGGAGAACAGCCAGCCGGGACCTATGCCAGAGAAATATTAAATCGCCTTTTAATCGACCTTTCTTGGAATTCAAGCAGACTGGAAGGCAACACCTATTCCCTCTTGGATACGGAACTGCTTATCCATAACGGAAAAACCCCCTCGAACAAGTCTCCGATGGAAACCCAGATGATTCTCAACCACAAGGAGGCTATCGAGTTTTTGGTAGAATCGTCTGATGAGGTGGGCTTCAATCGCTATACTTTTCTCAATCTCCATGCCCTGCTTTCAAACAACCTGTTGCCAAATCCGGCTGCATCCGGCAGGCTTAGAACATTTGGCGTGGGAATCACCAATTCCGTATTTACTCCGTTGGGAATTCCGCAACTCATCGAAGAATCTTTTGACCTAATACTGGCAAAGGCAAGCCAGATCAAAAATCCATTTGAACAAGCTTTTTTTGTATTGGTTCAGCTTCCCTATCTCCAACCATTTGATGATGTCAATAAGCGAGTATCCAGATTGGCTGCCAATATTCCGTTAAATAGATACAACCTTGCTCCTCTTTCATTTATAGATGTACCGGAAGAAAGCTATATCAAAGGAATGCTTGGCATTTATGAATTAAACCGAATCGAATTATTCAAGGATGTTTTTCTGTGGGCATATGAGCGATCCGCTATGCGCTATGCCGCCATCCGACAATCTTTGGGTGAACCTGATCCATTTCGTATGAAATACCGGGAAGAAATACGTGGGATCGTCTGCCTAATCGTCAGCAATGCAATGGATAAAGAAGCAGCATCCGAAGCAATAAAATCTGAAGTCAAAAAATTACCAGAACCAGACCAATCTAGGTTCACTGAAGTAGTAGAAACCGAACTCCTCGGACTTCATGAAGGAAATTTTGTTCGCTATCGAATTAGACCCTCCGAATTTTCTGCTTGGAAAAAGAAATGGGATTCTTAGAAAGCATAAAAAACTTGCCAAATCCCCGAATCTCTGTTAAATATCATGCATTCAATTGGCCAGAATTAGAAAAATCTCAGGTGAAAAATCAAAAAAGAGGACAAAATGAGGGACAAATTGGAGGACAATTTGAATCAAACAAAATCAATTTGAATTTACAAACCGCAATATAGAGGGTATAAAACACAAAAGTTGACCGTAAAACGATCAACTATTTATTGAGTATCTGGAACAGGACTATTTTAACTATCTGTTTTTCAATTATTTACAAATCAAAGGGGATAAAAAAAAAGGGCAAATAAAAGTGACCACTCCTGTAATAAAGGTTTTTAAGCCCGATTTAATGCCGGGTTCTCTCTTTTAGTCCTTGATTATTTTAACTTCTCCCATATTCTTAGGAGAAGTTATTCGGCCCAACGCACGGAATTTTTCCAGTGTGAACTCATTTAGCTGGATTTCCATCTTCTCTGTATTTTTTCCATTTCCCAACTCATTATATCGATGGAGACCTTTAAGCATTCCGGTGTGCGTAACAATTTTATAATCCTTCTTCAACTCCAGTTCCTCTCTGTTCACTTTTACATTACTAATCCTGCTACCTGCAGGTTTAGTGTAATCTAAGGAGTAGCTCACTCCACTACTTTGAAGCAGGCCTCCCACCACTTCATATTTATCACCTGGTCTTTGATTAGTGGCCGTTTGCTCCAGAGTAGCTTTTACCTGCTCTCCTGTGAGTATAAGAGTTGCTACTTTTGGTGGATGAGGAAAAAGCCGGTAAAGATTTTCCGGTGTAATTTCTCCCAGCAGGGAGACCCCGTATCCCACTCCCGGCAAAAAGGAAATGTTTGCATCATATTCTTCACGAAGCAAATTGCCTACAAGTTTCTCAAAGGGACTTTCACTTTTATATTGTCTGTCAATTACCTCTGTTGCCGTTGCTATTTTCTCCTCCAGATAATCCTTGTGTGGTGCACGTAGGTTTTCAATGAGGGATTCCATTTCCGGATCCTTTTTGTAGTCGCTCACCCACAATAAATGATGTTGCGCCTTTACACCTGCGAGTTGGTTATTCCTAATTTGTAATTCAACTTCACCCAACGCCGCAGCATCTGACAGAGCCTGAACTATATAGGTGTTGTTTATTTTCTCAGGTTTTGAGATCAGGTCATGGCTGTGCCCGCCTATGATGAGGTCTATGTCGCTGAATTCTTCAGCGGTTAACCTGTCAATAGCAGTGCCCTGGTGGGAAAGCAATACAATTATATCTGCTTTCTCCTTAAGCTCCGGTAAATATTCGCGTATTACCTCATTGCCACGACGAAATTTAAGGTCTCCCATATTATCGATGTTGCCGGTAAGGTTTGTATTGTGATAGGCCAATGAAAGAATTCCAATCCTTGTTCCTCCAATTTCCCTAATAAGGTATGGATTATTGAAAATGCTTTTTCCGGTTCGGATGTCTGTTATATTGGCTGCGCCAAAAGGAAATCCCGCAATTTTCATCAGCTCTTCCGTGCGTTCTCTGCCATAATCAAAATCATGATTTCCAAGGGATAAATAGTCATATCCCAGTTGTTTCATCATAGTAATTACCGCTTCCCCTTCTGTTAAATTCCCCAGTAGATCGTCACTAAAGGTGTCTCCGGCATCCAGCAATAAAACATTGCCGTCACCCTTGGCATTTCTGAGTTCCTTCACAGCAGTAGCCAATACTGCAAAACCTCCGATTTCAGCCTCTCTTTCAAAGGTAATAAGAGTATCCCTCTCCGGATCACCGGTCTGAGAGGTTGCACTACCCAAAGTGGTTTTAAATGGCATATAATTCCCGTGAATGTCGTTTGTATGCAGGATGAAGATAGATTGTGTTTCTCCGGTTTTAGGAGAGGTGATTGTTGTTCCGCTTCCGCAGGAAGTAATAACAGAAAGGATCATCATTAAATTTAAAATTCTTTTTATATTACTAGTTTTCATTTTACAGTAAATTTTAAACCTTTTTTAAATTACTTCTCATTATTAAAAGGCTTCTAATTATTTTTAAATTTACCAATCTTTTGAATTGTTTTTCTCTATTTCTGGGACTGAAATTCAGTTCACCGTATGAGATTCTGTTCCCTGATTTAAAAATTAAACAAATTCTCCAATATTCAGTCATAACTCTTTGAGGCGGCTAACAATTCTCCGTTTTCACCAATTAAATTTGCATTCAGCTTTTTGATGATTATATCGAGTTTTTGCTTTCCGATAATCTTTTTTACTTTCTTGACCTTACCAGAAACACACCATTATCTTTAGGCAATTCCGTTTTTTGCATTTGCATAAAGGACTGCAACCCAATATTCCTACATCGACCTTAAAAGCACTTCAGGGTCACTCCAAACATTGGCCTCCATTTCACGACAATTGACACATCCGTTGACCGATGGTTTATCCTGTTATTTTACACAGGCCAAGGCTGCTTTGAAATCAAAGAATCCCTGAATTCCATGGGGGAGGTCTAGGGATCTCCATATTTTGGATTTGCAGAGGATTCTGAAATACCGATGCGATCGGAACCAAAATAGATTTTTATTTCCCTTCCTTGAAAGCCTATTGGTTATTTTAAATCCAGAAGAAATTCTTTGAAATCTTTAGTATCATAATCCCCCATTCCCAAATGGGTTAGGGCAATTTTTTCGTTTGCGTCAATAACATACGTGGTTGGAATGCTTTGTGAGCTGTACATTTGAGGCATTTGTCCGTCAACACTGTATACTTCAAAGTCGTACCCTTTATTTTTATTAAAGTCGATCGCTTTTTGAAAATTCTGATCTACTGAAAGCATTATAAAAACAACGTCTTCTTTATTGACATCATTGTAAAGCTTATTAATTCCGGGCATTTCGGCGATACAGGGAGGACACCAGGTAGCCCATATATTCATGAAAATTACCTTTCCCCGGAATTTTTCCATGCTTACTTTTTCACCTTTAGAATTGATAAGGTTCATACTAAAATCCGCCTTTGGATTTGAATTAATAGTCGCAACCTCGGCTGTAGCTGATTCTGCTTTCTGTTCCAGATCGGGATTCATGATTCCGGTTACCAGAAGCCCCCGTTGCATAAATCCTATTACTTCAGTATGTAATCCTGTGGCAAAAAGCGTCAATATTATGGCGCCAATTACACTGTATTCTATAAGGCTCTTTTTTGTTTTCTTGTTCATGATATAAGTATTTGGTATTTATTGTTTGTAGCCGTTACCCATTTATTACACCAAAGCAAATAAGTTGTCATCATTAACGTCGAATTTTGGGTGTGCCTTCAGAAATTCTGTCATCGCTTCAACGGCCTTGATATCCATTACCTTTCTGTTTTTTCCAATATTTTTTGGAACACCTTGTGAAGTCACAAAACTCACTTTGAAAATTTCTTTGGGATTGAGCTGCTTTTCGCCAAAATAAATTTCCTGTATACGGTGTCCCACGGGATTTTCTATTCGAAGGTTTATACGTAAACCTGAACACCTTTTAACATATCCGCCCATCTGCTTCATCGGATCAGATGAAAAGGTTCGTTCAAGGTTTTCCTCCAGCATATCAATGATTTCCTGTCCAGTTAAATCTACTGTAGAAACAGGTGGGTTCATTGGAATGATATTGAACAAATCTTCCTCTGTGATATTACCTTTTTCTATAGGTACACCATAGCGCCATCCATTTGAAAAAGAGATTTCAGTACCACTTACATACTTAACAGCATTCAATAACAAATTATCCATAGATGAATTCATGGTATTATACCTATGCAATGTCACTTCAGTACTACCGATCAAGTTATTTTTTACTGATTCAAAAGGTTGTAATATGGTATGGATTATTTTTTCCATTTCTGCATCAGGAGAAATGTGACTCCCTACTTTTAATAATTCGTACTGATGCCCAGTAATTAGTTTGTCCTCTATCTTTAATTTTAAATGACCTAGAAATGACCCGTGGCAACCACATTGAATGACTATTGATTTATTCACCAACACAGGTTCATACAAACGATTGTGTGTATGGGCACTTAAACAAATATCGATACCCGCAACTTTCTTAAGCAGATGCATGTCCTGAGGGAATCCATTGTGAGACAACAAGATGATAATATCAACTTGGTCGTTCTTTAGCTGCTTTATGTATCCAGGTAATTCATCAATTCCATCGGTAATTTTTAGTCCTTCACTAAATTCAGAAGGCGTTGTTTTATCAATAATATTAGAACAAATACCAATCACCCCAATTTTCAGGTTTTCTTTTTGTATTGTTATAAAAGGCTGAAGAAAAAGACTCCCATCCTCATTGTAAACATTTATCCCAAGCATGGGAAAATTTAACTTTGACAACAAGTTTTTTAGCTGTTCTGGCCCGTATGCAAAATCCCAATGACCTACCATGGCATTGAAATAAAGTTCATTTAGCACCGGTATAATCGCCTCACCCTTTGAACTTACTAAGGGTAATGTTCCATGAAAAGTATCTCCTCCATCGAATAATAAAGATGTACTATCTTTTTGTCGAATTCCCTTAATTAGCGTTGAAATTCGGGAATACCCACCCACAGATTCGGTGAATTCATCTCTGTTATTGTAGAACAATTCATTGTGCGGCTCTAAATAACCATGCACATCATTTAGATATATTATATTTAATTCCATTTTATTTTTTATTAAGTTTATTTCTATTTACCATCGTGAACAATTAGCACTTTTTCACGATTTGTATTTACTAAAATTTATACCAATTTTTTTTTAATCTTTTTTAAATTCAAAATTTAAGAAATAAATACTACTCAAATCATCAGAAATAATAATCCAGAATTTTATTTGAATTTATAACATTATAAAAGCCCTCTAAATAATAAGGAATGCCATTATTTAGAGGATTTATTCATCTGGCTCCAATTAACTTGGGATTTTTAGTTAATTATTCCTTCTTTTATTTCTTCCGATGGTTTTAACAGGATATTGTCATTTGGAGAAAGGTTACCAAAGACCTCTGTCAGGCTATCCAACCGTATGCCCTCTTTCACGTCGATACGCTGCATTTTCTTTTCATTCAAAGTCATGATGTAAGTTCCCTTCTGCGTACTAAGTACGCTTTGAGTGGGTACCCAATAGGAAGAGTTTTTGCGTTGTAACTTTAGTTTTACCTGTGCATAATCACCACCCTGCAATTCCCCCAACGGGTTTTTTACATCAAACTCCAAGGTAAGGGAGCGGTCTTGTTGGTCTAGCAATCCCGAAGTGCGGGACAATTCAGCAGAGAATGTTTTTCCCGGTTGCGAACTGACGGTAAAGGTAGCTTGCATGCCTTTTTTTACGGAAGCAGCATGTTTTTCTGGAAGGGATAATGTTAAACGCAACTTATTTCCCTGAGCCATCATAAACAAAGGAAGATTTGCTCCTGTACCTACTAATGCTCCCACAGAAATATTCCGCCGGGTAATCACACCATCAAAAGGCGCTAGGATGCGCAGATATTGCTGGAGCTGTGAAGAGTGGGCAGTACCTGCTTTGGAGGCATTATAAGCGGATTCTGCACTTTCCATTATACTCTTAGCTCTGTCCAGTTCAATAGCTGCCACAGCTCCTTCTGTTTTCGAGGCATCTACCATGCGCTCGTACGCTTGAATCGCATATTGGTAATCGCTAAAAACCTTTTGCTCTGTAGATTTATCGGACAGGTATATCTGATTCATTTCAGGAGCTTCCAATATCGCCAAGAGTTGCCCTTTGCGAACATAATCTCCGCGGTCCACAAGTAACTGCTTTACAAAACCACTTACCCTGGCATGTACTTCTACCTGTTCGAACGGTTTCAGTTCTGCCGGCACTGATATTTCATATTCTGGATTGATGAACTTGACGGGGACTGTAGGATATGTAATAGGCTTCACATCCTTTTTTTGCACCAGTTCATTTTTTTCATCGGGTGAACATGCAGTGAAAAATAATATCAGAACAGTGGCGATTGCCAATAATGACTTATTTCTTAAAATTCGTTGATACATCTTATTTGTTATTTTAAGTTTTATGATATCGTATTTTCTAAATAGTATTTGCTCTCTTCATCATCAGGGTCCAAAGAAGGACTGACATTTTTTGTCTTGGACATCAGGGAAGAAAAGAAATGCGGGAGCAGAAGTAAAATGGTTGCGGTAGATGCAATAAGTCCACCGATAACAGCCCTCCCCAATGGGGCAACCTGCTCCGCACCGTCTCCCAGTCCAATTGCCATTGGTAACATACCGGCAAGCATGGCTGTGGCAGTCATCAATACCGGTCTCAATCTGGACGAAGCTGCCAGCCTTGCAGCATTTGCAGGTTTCAGAGCTAAATTCCTCCGATAAAATTCAGCTTGGTTTACAAGAAGGACAGCGTTCGATACCGAAACCCCAATGGACATGATAATTCCCATGTAAGATTGGAGATTGAGCGTACTACCCGTCAGGAAGAGAATGATGAGACTTCCGGCAAAAACCGCAGGGACCACGGCAAGTATTATCAAGGGTACTTTGAATGATTGGTAGTATGCCGAAAGCATAAGGAATATTGCAATAATAGCGACACCCAAACCAGCCAGAAGGCTGCCCAACGTATCATCCAGAAGCTGCAAGGTCCCCTCGGTCCAAACCGTAGTTCCGCGAGGTGGTTCACCTGCCTCTTTTATTGCATTTTTTACCGCTCGAGAAGCTGTTCCCAGATCCTTGCCATATACGTTGGCTATGACAGTTACATAACGATTCGGGCCTTTACGGTTTACCTGCGCCGGAGCGATTATCCTGCGGATGGTAGCGACATCTTCCAGTACGGGGCGTATGCTTCCTTTTTTCAAAGGCAGAGACCTCAATTTTTCTTCCGAAGACATAATTGACTCTGGTATCTGTACCTGGACCTGGAAGACCAATCCTGACTTGGGATCAACCCACAGGTTTTTGTCTGTAAATCTGGTAGATGAGGTTGCAGTAACAATGCTCCGTGTAATATCCTGCATGGTCAGTCCGAATTGTCCGGCGAGGTCACGGTTTACCTCGATTTCCAAATTTGGATATGCAACGGGTTCGACAATTCGGACATCCCTCAAATAAGGTACATTTTTCAAGTTGGCTTCAATCTTTGATGCATGCGCAAAAGCTCCTAATACTTGACCGGCACCTACTTTAACTTCAATTGGTGTCATGGCTCCCTGTCCCATTATTTTTTCAGTCAGCTCCGTAGGCTCAAAATTGAACTTGGATTCGGGATGATTTTGAGCAATTACTTTTCTGATTTTTTCTTTCAAATCTTCCATTGAGCCACTATAAATCTCTTGATCTACAGACACCTGCAAGACAGCTTCATGCGAAGCATTGGTGAAAAGAAAAATGGCATTGATTGGGGAGCCTGCCGGATGCATACCGACAAAGGCTGAGGTGATGATTATTCCATTTTCAGGAAGCTGCTCTTTAATATCGTCGGTAATTTCCCGAACAAGTTTCTCTGTCACTTCTAGCCTGCTGCCTTGTGGCGCCTGTATCCGTAATTGAAAATCACCACTATTTGAAACCGGCATGACATCCGTACCAACAACGGTTAACAGCAATGCTGATACACCACCGGCAACAACAACATACAGAATGAAAAGGGAAAGCGATTTTTTTGAATACTTACGCATCCTGTAGGAATAATTCACCCTAAACTTTTCAAAGAAAGCCCGTTTCCTTGGTGTGTTGGCGACCTCATGGTGTTTGTTTTTCATCATCCAATTGGCCAGTATCGGTACAAAGGTCTGTGATGCCAGAAAGGAGGCAATCATAGCAAATGCAACTGCCATGGATAAAGGCATGAACATATCTCTTGGGAGGCCGGTCATAACAAAGGCAGGCGTTAAAACGGCAAGGATACAGAACAAGATCAACAGTTTGGGAGTGGAGATTTCAAGCAGAGCATCCACGATGGCCCGATGCTTTCCTTTCCTCATTTCCATATGCTGGTGGATATTTTCTATCGTCACCGTCGCTTCATCTACCAGGATTCCTATCGATAAAGCCAGGCCACTCAATGTCATGATATTGATGGTTTGGCCAAAAAGGTAAAGAACCATAACAGCAGAAAGAACAGCAATCGGGATAGTCAATACGACTATTAAAGCCCCACGGGTATCACCCAAAAACAAGAGTATGATCAGTCCTGTGAAAACGGCACCCAAAATACCCTCATGGATAAGGTTTGAAAGTGACCTTTCGATATAAGTGGACTGATCAAACTCGTATCGGATATTGACATCTTCCGGCAATTGATTTTTCAACATGGGAAGAGCCGATTTAAGGTTCTGCACTGCGTCCAACGTTGAAGCATCTGCCTTTTTGATGATCGGAAGATAAACCGACCGTTTGCCATTAATCAGTGCATATCCGACGGTTTGATCGGCCGCGTCTTCCACACTGGCAACATCCCGGACATACACGGTACGATTGTCACCCGTTTTAATAGGTGTGTTTAAAAATTCTTCAGGGCTCTTTGCTAAGGAGTTTAGTGGAGCCATCAGGTTTTCATCCCCTATTCGAATATTTCCGGCGGGAGAAGGAAGGCTACTCTTCGTAATTGCTACAGTTATTTCCTCGGGACTTAGCCCGTTTGCCTGCATCGCTTCGGGATCAACGTTGATCACAATCGATCGGATATTACCACCGAACGGAGCCGGAGCAGTGATGCCGGGAATCTCTACAAACATCGGCCTTATTCTCGTCAGCACCAGCGTCTGTATTTCATTAACAGACCTCTGATCGCTTTCAAAGATTAGTTGCCCAACGGGAAGTGAACTTCCGTCAAAACGAACAACGATCGGGGGCACGGCTCCGGATGGCAGGAATCCCATTGCCCTTGAAACCGATGTAGAAACTTCACCTGCTGCCTGTGACATATTGGTCCCGGGATAAAAGGTAAGTTTCATCAGGGTTAATCCTTGAATACTTTTAAAATCAATATTCTTTACCCCACCTACAAACAGCAAGACCTTTTGGAACTCGTTGGCCATAAATCCATCCATGTAAGCAGGTGACAATCCTCCATAAGGCATCGCGATGTACATCGCCGGTAATTCCACCTCCGGAAAAATATCTACGTTGATTTTACTTATCGTGCTATAGGAAAAGACAGCTATTGCCAGCACCACCACCATTATGGCAATTGGCTTCCTTAATGCAAATCTTATTAAGTTCATACTTAAAAATTAAAGGTTGTTAAAGAGAAAGTCGAAATCGGCGGTCAGTTCCGCCTCGTAAGCCAGGAGCATCCAATATTCACGGGAAGCCTCGATATGATTATTCTCGGCCTGTTCTAATAAGGTGCGTACCTGCAACAACTCACTGAGTGTGATAAGACCACTCTTGTATCGCGCCAGATACATGTTGTAGGCATCCCGCGATTGGTTTACCCCGAGCCTGGTTTTTTGAAGCTGTTCAGATTGTTGGAAGATTTTTACCTGCGATGCAGTCAGGTCGGCTCGCATAGCCTGCTCGTATTGTGAGTACAGCAGTTTTTCACTTTCAGCTTCTTTAAAGAGCTCTTCTCCTTTGAAATAGTTGGTGCGAAGGCTGGTAATATTCCAAGTGATACCGATACCCACGAGAAAATTATTGGTGTTATTATTAAAACCGTCTTTCCATGCTCCCGATTCGGTCCCATTGGGGTTGATTCCTGTCCCTCTGTAGGCATAACCACCCAGCAAATTCATAGATGGCAATGATGCTCTTTTCTGAGCCTCACCGCTTAATTCATAGAATTGGGCCTGTTTTTCCAGCGCGCTGAGTATAGGATGCGAAGGATCAACAGTGTTATCGGTATTTAAATGATTTCTTTCCGGATTACTGAAACGGTAGGCGGATGCGGTATAATTGACCGTATCTCCGCCAAATAACTCCAATAATTTAATAAACGAGGCTTCCTTATATCCCTTCCATTTATCATTCTCACCCATTGATTGGATATAGGAAGAGGACGCGAGTAAACTATCCGCAGCCGGTTTTAGGCCGGATGCCGACAACCCGGAAGTGGTTTTGCGAATATCATCGAGACGTTGTACGTTCGTTTCCGACCAGTTCAGCTTGGCATCATTATATAAAAGAGAAATGTAACGTTCTGATAATAACTTTTTAAGGTTAAGTAGGTAAGCATCCTTTTCACTCATGGATTTACCGGATAAGGCATTCGCGGCCTCATTTTCCTTGCGAAGTCTGCCGAAGGAAAATAGCTCCCACTCGATTGTAGCGGAACCGAAACTGTTGGCTGCCATATTGCTCCCGTTTAGGGAATTTCCAGAACCGCTTACATTGAAGAAACCTGGTTGCGGGAAAAATGCTCCTGCACTTCCTTCGTATGTACCATAGGTAGTTTGTGCCTGTGCTTTTAGCTGGGGAAGCATTCCGCTTTTTACAGCCCGCTCATTGAGCTTTGCTGCTTCAACAGCTGAATTTTTTACCCCGACACCGGGATATTTCTCTTCTACTTTTGGCCACAAATTGCCTAAAGTATTCTCTTTTGGTTGCTGCCCATACAATGGGAACGAGACAGCAATGGCAAAGCACATGACTGTGATTGCTATAATATGTTTGATCATCCTACTATAGAATTTTTGATAGATCGGAAAAACGATCCATGATTATTAAAATGAAAACAAAAGAAATTCTGCCTATTGAAACCTGGCGGTCAATAGGAAAAAGAAATGTAGGATGGTATTAAAGGATGAGTTTCCGGTATTGGAGAAAAATAGGTAAAGTACCGTAGATCTTTAAATTCCCGTAAAGGGGATGTGATTGTTCCTTGCAGAAAATATAACCTAGCAGGAAAAGAAAAGTGGCCGTTAATAGAAGGGCAGGCAATAAATCGTTTGCGCTGATAGAAATCTCCTGAGAGATTATTGTATCCGCAGTTTCACTGTAGAAACATTTTTCAACCCCGTATCCAGAGATAAGATTGGTTTTTTTAGCTGAGCCTTGTTCCGTATTGACCGGAATATCAGCCAGACTCAAAAGGCCGTTTTTGATTGGGCATGATGTTAACAACACCAAAAGCATAGCAGCGAATACAAAAAAGTCTCGCAACTTATTTTTGGAAATATTTTTTGCAGCCTTATTCATGAAGTGACAAAAGTAGGTTATTAATAGCTCTGCGCACATGAAAGGATTTCAGAATTAGCTATTTTTAACATGCATAATTTTTTCATGGTATGCTTGATCAAGCTGATTTAAGGACCATACTTTAACATTAAACATGCATTAACCAATCTATTTCCACTAGTAATTTTTTCACATTCAGTGATTTACATGCTTTCTTGCCCTCCCCTGGTTTCGCAGACCGAATTCAAAAATCGAAAAGGGTATGCCCCGACCCCACACAAAGAAAACTGAGTCAGGGGCTCTTCCCATTATCCGCAAAGGTAACCCGCTCCCATTCCGTCGAAAATTAGGCTTATCAGTTTTTTAAAAAATGAATGCGACCATTTTATTGACCGATTAGATGTTTAATTAAGACCTGATATTGATTTCAAAATCTGTTTTTTTATCTAAACTTATTTAAATTTACTTTAGCCTTCCCAATGAAAAAATCTGCCCCATTTGTTCTTCTAATCTGCTTTAGCCTATACCACCTCGGATTTTTTGCGGTGCAGTTCCTTATGCCTATGGCAATACATCAACATTGGGAAAATCAGATTTGGGAAAATGACGAAGACTTTCTTGAGGGAAAACTGATCCGAATTCCTTTTGCCATGCCGTATGGGCAGAATCAGGAAAACTTTCAAACGGTGAATTTCCAGATGGAAATTGAGGGAAAAGTGAACCGCGTAATAAAACAACGGTATTTTGAAGATCACCTGGAGGTAGTCGTGGTGAAGGATGAACTCCAAACGAAACTTAATGAACAAGTGAAACTCTGGATAGTTTCTCTCGCATCTGATCAGGGAGATTTTGAGGGGCCGCCTTTACAGAAAGTACTTTTAAAATCCTTCGCAAAAGACTTTGTCCCACGCGTACACGATTTCTCCCTTGCACCAAAACTTACCGAAATATTAATCCGGCATTTTTCTCCTTTTTTAGTCAGCATTCCGAAGGGAATCAAGGATATCCTACTGCTTCCTCCCCAGGGAATCCAGTTCTCTTGAATCTTTTTTCAGGGAAATAATCCCTGAATTTTCCCATCAATTATGACTTCTACTTATGAATTACAAGTATTATTTCTACTTGCTGATGGCCTATTGCTGCCTTTCAGGCAGAGTATATGCACAGCAAGACACTATTAAAACCTTATCTCTCGAAGAGATTAAAATCCAGAATTTCCGACTTCAAAACCCGGTCACCAGTCTCCCCTCAACGAATGGATTGATGATAATCGGAGGAAGGAAATCCGAAGTTATTTCCCTGAGCGGACTGGCTACTAATCTTGCAGAAAAGACAGGCCGTAGTCTTTTTGCAAAGATCCCTTCTGCATTTATTTATGACATGGATGGCACCGGCAATCAAATCAACCTCTCTGTAAGGGGATTAGATGGCCACCGCAGTTGGGAATTCAACGTGCGGCAAAACGGCGTAATGATCAATACCGATATCTATGGGTATCCTGCCAGTCACTATTCCATGCCAATAGAAGCGGTCGGGCAGATAGAATTGATTCGTGGAACCGCCGCACTTCAGTATGGTCAGCAGTTTGGTGGCATGCTCAATTACGTGCTCAAAAAACCCGATCCAAGCAGAAAGTTTAGCCTTGAAAACATCAGTTCCGCAGGTTCTTTTGGCCTCTTATCCAACTGCACCTCAATCGGAGGGACGGTAGGGAAGTTCAGCTATTTTGGGTACTACCAAAAGCGGAATTCCAATGGATACCGAGATAACGGAAAATCAGAGTCTGATGCTCAGCATGTGGAAATTTCGTATCAGTTTAATGATCGGCTAAAAGGCAAAGCAGAACTAAGCAGAAGTATCTTCTTGTACCAGATTCCAGGTCCGCTTACAGACGCACAATTTGAGCAAGACCCAACCCAAGCAACCCGAACACGCAATTATTACAGTCCGGAAATATGGGTTCCTGCAGTGACGCTGGAAGGCAAATTGGCTGCAAACACCAGTTTCAGTTTGGTTGGAAGCGGAGTATTTGGTCAGAGAAGCTCTGTCACTTTTGATGCCTTTGCCAATGTGCCCGACACCATCAATAGCTCAACCTCCAAGTACGCAGCTAGAAATGTAGATATAGATAATTACCATACCCGGACTGTTGAGGCCAGAATTCTTCATGGATATAAATTAGGATCTGTACGAAACGATCTCTCTTTTTCCGTCCGATATTTCAACAATTCTTTTGATCGGAGGCAGCGTGGAAAGGGAACAACCGGTACAGACTATGACCTTTCAGTAATGGGTGAATTCCCTAGAGATATCAATTTGAAGAGTCACAGCATTGCCGCTTCCCTGGAAAACCAATTTCACCTAAATGACCGATTTTCAATTTCCCCGGGAATACGGATTGAAAATGGAAATTCGGTAATGAGTGGGACCATAAGTTTTGTGGAATCAGCGCAGGTACCTCAGGAAATTGAATATGATTTTGTGGCTTTAGGAATCAACGCCAATTATCACTTTTCGACTTCCAATCGCCTCTATGCAGGAATTTCCCAAGCCAACAGACCTGTCCTGTTTCAGGATATCATTCCCGGAAATCCCCTAACTATAATCAACCCAAACCTCAAACACAGCTTTGGATACAATTCGGAAATAGGCTGGGAACTCAGCCCCAAGGAGGCGATGAATTTAAACACCACTTTATTTTATACATTTATAGGTAACCGTGTTGGTAATATTTTGGTGGAACAAGATGAAACTTCTCTGATCCAAAAAAGCAACATAGGTGACAGCGGAACGGCCGGAGTGGAACTCCTCTGGGACTGGGAATTCCTGAAGAAAAATCGCTTTGCTCTTTCCTTTTATACCTCATCGAGTTGGATGCGGGCTAGATATCTTAATGGTTTAGTGGCAGGATCGGAAGGAAATGAGGAAATTGAAGGGAATTATGTAGAGGCTGTTCCCGAGTGGATCAGCAGAAACGGGCTAACCGCTTCCTATGGTTCTTTACAATTGGCTCTACAGCATCAGTTTGTAAGCGAATCTTTTTCCGACGCACTCAATACAAAAAGTCCACCTCCTTCAGGTGCAGTGGGTTTGGTTCCTTCCTATCACATCTGGGATCTTCAGGGAATTTATACCTATGAAAACCTGACTTTGCGGGCAAGTTTTCAGAATATTTTCGACAACTCCTATTTCACAAAAAGACCTCAAATGTATCCGGGACCAGGGATATGGACTTCTGATGGAAGAAGTTTGGTTGTGTCCCTTGGGTTTAGAATCTGATCAATTCCACCTTCTTACATTTTAATTCCTATCTTTGGTTAGATGTTAAAAAGAAATTGGACCATAGTGACAATGCTTTTAGCTCTGGCAATCATGCTGGGGCATAACATCTTTCCCCATCATCATCACGAGGAGAACAAAGAACTGGCTCAGCATCATCATTCAGATGATCACCATCATGATACTGATCATGAGAGTCCGAGTGAATCTCCTGACTTCGAACATTTATTTTCTGTACTCCAACACGCAGGAAATGGAGTTACCTTTTTAACCGGTAATGACCTAAGTAAACTAGAGGAAGGTAAAATCATTTCATCCATCGATGGAGTAACCTTCACTTTATTTTCTCCCATTTCTTCGTCGATAATCGGAGAAAAATCACCCCCCTTCCGGCCAGTCTTCCGGAATTTTAAATATTTCCTTCCCACAGGATTACGAGCACCCCCGGCTCGCATCGTTTAATTCCTTTTTGTATTAAAGGGTACTTCACCAGCCATTTTTCTGGGGCTTGCTGTGACCCTAATTTTATCAAATCAAAAATCAAAAAACGATGAAAAATTCACTTCTAATATTTGCTGTTGCTTCTCTGTTGGTTGTCGGTTGCGGAAATAAAAAAACTGAAGATCACGCTCATGATGCCGACGGAAATCACACAGAGGCTGAAGGCACTCACCAACATGAAGATGGTGCAGTTCACGACGATCATGAAGAAGTCGAGCTCAAGCAAGAAGAGTTTACTGCCCCTGCAGACAGTGCTGCGAAAGCATCGGATGAGCACGGCCATGAGCACGAAGAAGGCGACGACCATTAATCCCTCTATTTAAATCCTTTTAAAATGACAAGATCATCATTACTGATGGTCTTGCTCATCTTTTCATGTTTGAGTTGTACTCGGACTTCGGAAGATGGGCAAGACCTTGGGACAGAAATGAGTGCTTTACAGCCGCTGGCTTACACCATTTATTCCGATAAAACTGAACTCTTTGTAGAATTCAGACCACTGGTAGTTGGAAAAGTATCTTCCTTTGCTGCTCACTTTACACTTTTGGGTGAAAATTTTCTACCTCTTACCGAAGGCAAAGTCACCGTTAGTCTGCTGGTAGGAGAAAAGGGAATCAGGAGCACAGCGGATTCTGCGAGTTCTCCCGGTATTTTCCGCCTGGCCCTCAATCCTAATACTGCCGGAACAGGCAAGCTCATTTTTGATATTATCACGCCAGAATTCAGTGATCAGATCGTGATCGAGAATATCAATATCTATGCGGATGAAAATGAAGCCTTGGATAAGCAACAGGTGCTGACACCGGAAGCAGACTTGATTACTTACTTGAAGGAGCAAGCATGGAAAGTGGAGTTTGCAAACGCACCTGTGGTACGCCAGGATTTTACTGATGTAATTAAAACACACGGGCAACTTCTGTCTGCTCCGGGAGATGAAAGGATGGTCACGGCCAATGCCGGCGGAACCGTGCAGTTTTCCGGCACCAAGACTTTGGTAGGTTCAGAGGTGAATTCCGGTACCGGCCTATTCATGATTTCTGGAGGCAATGTAACCGATGGAAATATTGATGCAGTGTATATCGAAGCAAAAGCCAATTACGAAAAAGCGAAGTTGGATTTTGAACGGTCCAGTATTTTGGTCAAAGATCAGATCATTTCCCAGAAGGATTTTCTTCAAACGAAGTTAGCATTTGAAAATGCCCAAACAGCTTATAACACGATTGGCAAAAACTACACGGCCGGAGGACAGCGGATTTCATCTCCTATAAGTGGATTTGTGAAAAACATATTGGTAACAGAAGGCCAATATGTATCAGCGGGGACTCCTTTGGCTGTCATTTCCAAAAACAAGAAACTTGTTCTTCAGGCAAATATTTCCCAGAAATATTTCAATAAGCTCCCCTCCATCAATGCAGCCAATTTTCAGCTGGCGGGTGTGGAGACGGTTTTTGATACCAAGCAATTAAATGGGAAAGTGATTTCATATGGCAGGAGTACTTCTGCAAATGCGCCGTTTATTCCTATCACATTCGAAATCGACAACATCGGCGACTTGATTCCAGGAGCGGCGGCGGAGGTTTACCTCAAATCATCCCCTATCCCCAAGGCGTTGGTGGCTCCGGCCTCCGCACTGTTGGAGGAGCAAGGCAATTATTATGTTTATGTGCAGACTGCTGGAGAAAGTTTTCAAAAGCGAGAAGTTAAAGTCGGTTTGAGCGACGGCATAGCTGTTCAGCTTCTCTCCGGTGTAGCAGAAGGTGAAAGGGTGGTTTACAAAGGGGCTTACCAAATTAAGCTTTCATCTGCATCTGGAGAATTACCTGACCACGGTCACGAACACTAAAAATCTTCCAGATGCTAAATCGAATTATACACTTCGCACTTAACAATCGACTGCTGATCCTAGTCGCTTCTGTATTGTTGCTAATCTTTGGTTCTTATGTGGCTTCCCGAATGGAAGTTGACGTATTCCCTGATCTGACCGCCCCCACGGTGGTGGTCCTGACCGAGGCACATGGAATGGCTCCGGAGGAAGTGGAAAAGCTCGTCACTTTTCCCATCGAAACTTCAGTCAACGGGGCTACTAATGTGCGAAGGGTGCGGAGCTCATCTTCTGCGGGAATATCAATCGTGTGGGTGGAGTTTGAATGGAATACGGATATTTTTAAAGCTAGACAAATTGTCAATGAAAAGGTCATAGCGGTAGGCGAAAAACTACCAGTTGGAGTCGGAAATCCAGTGATGGCTCCTCAGGCAAGCATCATGGGGGAAATCATGCTAATCAGCATGACCGCAGATTCCACCAATCAAATGGATCTCCGAACCATTGCAGATTGGACGATCAGACCCAGATTGTTGGCTACCGGCGGTGTAGCTCAGGTCGTGGTAATCGGAGGCGAATACAAGCAATACCAGATTTTGGCCTCTCCTCAAAAGATGGAGTTTTACCAAATCTCCCTTTCGGAATTAGTAGAAGCAAGCAAGGAGGCTAATGGAAACTCTTCCGGAGGATTTCTAAATGAATTTGGTAATGAATACATCGTCAAAGGTATCGGAAGAACCAATGAAGTCAAGGAAATAGGGAAATCCATCATCAAAATGGTTGGTGGAAATCCTGTCAAGATTGAAGATGTCGCAGAGATCAAAATTGGACCCGCTCCCAAAATTGGTGATGGTTCTCTGAAGGGCGAACCCGCCATCATCATGACCGTCATGAAACAGCCTGACACCAACACGCTGGAATTAACGGATCAAATAGATGCCGCTGTGGCAGATATACAGGGCAATTTGCCAGGCGATATTCACATTAATACTCAAATATTCCGGCAGGCAGATTTCATCAATGCCTCAATCAGCAATATTCAAAAAGTGCTGATCGAAGGAACCGTTTTTGTAATTATCATTCTGTTCCTGTTTTTAATGAATTGGAGGGCAACTGCCATTTCCCTTGTTGCCATACCGATTTCATTAATTGTCTCTATCCTGACACTTAAATGGCTCGGCTTTACGATTAACACCATGAGTCTGGGCGGAATGGCAATCGCAATCGGTGATTTGGTAGATGACGCAATCATCGATGTCGAAAATGTTTTCAAGCGATTGAAAGAAAATGCCCGAAAACCACTGGCGGAACAGCAAAACAAACTTAAAGTCATTTTCGATGCTTCCTTCGAAATCCGAACTTCCATCATCAATGCCACCTTTATAATTATTGTCGCTTTCATTCCGCTGTTTTTCCTTTCTGGAATGGAAGGAAAACTTCTTGCTCCATTGGGGATTGCATTTATTGTTTCCCTTTTCGCATCACTGATCGTTTCCATCACCCTGACACCGGTGCTTTGTAGCTATTTGCTTACCAATGATAGAATGTTGGAAAAGCAACACAAAGAAAGTTGGTTGGTAGAACGACTTCAGATTGGGTACGTCAGGCTTTTGGAAAAAGCTATTCGCTGGAAAAAAGCCATGATAATTGGCTGCCTGGCATTATTTGCACTCGCTATTCTTGCCTTTGCTCAATTAGGAAGGAGCTTTTTGCCTGAATTCAATGAAGGTTCATTGGTCGTAAGTTTGGTCAGTTTACCAGGAATTTCGCTGGTAGAAAGTAATCAAATCGGCATAAGAATCGAAAAAGCATTGCTTACGGTTCCCGAAATAGCAATTACAACCAGAAGGACAGGAAGAGCGGAATTGGATGAACATGCCCAAGGTGTAAACGCATCTGAAATTGATGCTCCGTTTACCCTCGGTGACAGAAGCAGGGAAGATTTCATGGCTGATGTCAGAGCGAAAACAACCGGAATTGCCGGAGCAAATATCACTATAGGACAGCCTATTGGTCATAGAATTGACCATATGTTATCAGGAACTCGTGCCAATATAGCCATCAAGATTTTCGGAAATGACCTTGGTAAATTGTTCTCCCTTTCTAATCAAATTAAAAATGAGATTCAGAATGTAGAAGGGTTGGTGGACTTGAGTGTGGAGCAACAGGTGGAAATTCCTCATATCCAAATCAAACCTAAGCGAGACTTGCTCAACCACTATGGAATCACGATGGGTGAGTTTAACGAATTCGTAGATGTTGCTTTTGCAGGAGAAAAAGTCTCTGATATTTATGAAAATGCCAAAACCTTTGACTTGATCGTCAGATTCGGGGAAGAAAATCGGACTAAAATAGAACATATCCGAAATGCATTGATCGACACCCATGATGGACCAAAAATCTCACTTCATTACATTGCTGATGTAGTCAGTACCAGCGGACCAAATACCATAAACAGAGAAAATGTTGAGCGAAAAACAGTCGTTTCTGCCAACGTAGCAGGAAGAGACCAAAAAAGCGTTGTTCAGGAAATTCAGCAAATCGTCGGCGAAAAAGTTATCCTGCCGGAAGGCTACCATATCGAATATGGAGGACAGTTTGAAGCTGAAGCTGAAGCATCCCAAACCTTGCTTGCTACCTCCTTACTATCCTTTCTTATCATTTTCTTATTACTCTTTCAGGAGTTTAAGAATGCCAAAATCTCCGGTATCATCTTGTTAAACTTGCCTCTAGCATTGATCGGCGGTGTATTTAGTATTTATTTCACAAGCGGCATTCTAAGTATTCCCGCCATAATTGGCTTTATCACCCTTTTTGGGGTGGCTACCCGAAATGGGATCTTGTTGGTTTCACATTACCAGACACTTCAGGCAGAAGGGATGGATCTTTATCAGACCATTATTCAAGGTTCGAAAGATCGATTAAGTCCAATATTAATGACTGCTTTGACTGCTGGCTTGGCTTTGATTCCTTTGGCTATCGCAGGTGATTTGCCTGGAAACGAGATTCAAAGTCCGATGGCTAAAGTAATTCTCGGAGGGCTGTTAACTTCAACACTACTCAATATATTCATCGTTCCAGCTGTATATTTCATGGCTAACAGGAATGGAAAAGTTTAACCAAAGATAGAAATGAAACAAATAAGCTTGAAAAAAAAGGATTTGAAAGTCCTTTTAATTCATTATTCATTCCTGATGATTTTCCTGATGATTTTCACTTTATCTGGCAATGCTCAAACCAAAGTTGATTCAGTTCTGTCGTCGATTTCAGCAAACAATAAAACCATTCTTGCTAATGAACAGTTTTGGGAGGCAGAAAAACTACAATATAAGGTGGGTCTTTCCCCTTATAATCCAAAAGTTGACTATGACTACCTGAATGGTTCTCCTGCCACGGCAGGAAACCAAACAGAATTTGCAGTCACTCAGTCTTTTGATTTCCCGACTGCTTATGGTAAGAAAAAGCAATTATCCAACGATCAAATTGCGAAAGCAGAACTTCAACTGGCCGCGGCCCGGCAAGAAATACTTCTCCAAGCAAGAAATGTCGCTTTAGAGCTGATTTATAGAAATAAATTACAAGAAGAGTTGATGATAAGAAAGCAAAATACTGAGAAATGGCTTTCAAACTTTCAAACCCGGCTCGATAAAGGCGATGGTAATATCCTTGATGTGAATAAAGCAAAACTCCAATTGATCCAAATCAATTCGGAGTTTCAGGAAAACATTTCTGCTATAAATCAGCTCAATCAGAAACTGACAGAGCTTAATGGAGGAATTTCAATCATCTTGACAGATACAGATTATCCACAACAACCAGAAATACCAAGTTTTGAGGCAATAGAAAATGAAATTGAAGCGGCAAACCCGGTTAGGAAGTATTTAGAGCAAGAAATAAATGTTGCCAAAAGTCAGGTAGTGCTTAGTCGAGCTATGTCACTTCCGAGAATGGAAGCAGGTTATCGATACCAGTCTATTTTGGGCCAAACTTTCCAAGGACTTCATGTTGGAATGACCATACCCCTCTGGGAAAACAAAAACACAGTAAAAGTCAGACAAGCAAGTTTGGTCTCAAATGAATTAAATCTTCAGGAGCATAAAAATGAGCACTTCCACAAAATTCTTAGTCTTTATGAAAAATACACCAACTTGAAGATCACTCTCGATGAATACAAGACGCTTTTTGGATCATTAAATAATACTGAATTATTGGACAAGTCTTTGACTTTGGGTCAGATTTCAAGTATAGAGTACTTCCTAGAGATGGGATACTATTATGATGCGCTTCGTAATTATCTGAAAACTGAAAGAGATTATCACCAGACTGTTTCTGAGCTATACAAATACAAATTGTGATTCCGGAAATTAATTATTGAACAAGCGTGCAGTCAACATATGGTTTTAGAAATCTAAATCCCACTTGAATTACCATTAAAGAGGGATTTTTAGCCTAGTATTCAAGTATTTATGAATTCGATTTTTGGGGAGACCAACCTTGTACTGTCAGATCTCCATTAAATTCGTGGCAGAAATTTAAATACTAATTTGGAGTTGTTAGGTTCGTTCAGCAAACCTTTACTATCCCTTTTGATTTCATCTGTTCAGTCAATGTTTAATGCGGGTCAAACAGGGATTAGTTTAAATCGTTCAACCGGGGTCAATTTCATCGTTTTTTGAAATCGGGAATGACCCACAAGGAATTTTTTCCTTTTTATTTAGAAAAATTCTAAATAGTCTTTTTAGATTCAGTCTAAATAAATAGATTTGTCAAAAATATTTCAAACCAACCAAAATCCATGATTAATTATTTCAAAAACCACGCATTGATATTGGGGATTTGCCTTGTAGGTTTCTCTTCCTGCGAAACTGAAAACGAAAAGCCAAACCTGAGATCTAAGATTGAATACTCCAGTTTGGTGGCTTCTTCCCCCTATTCGGGCCAATTTTTGGCTACTACCGGGACGACCACGGTGGACCTGACAGAGGGAAATACTTCACTAAGAATGTTCCAGTCACTGAATTATTATTTTACCTCAAGCATCAAGGCAAAAACCACAATCCAGGCTCAGAAAGCTTCAAATTTGTTTTCCAACACAGGAAATTCATTTATTGACATAACAGATACCGGAATTTCAGTAAGCGGAACTGCATTGAATAGTTCTAGCCTTAGTCTCAGTGAGATGGTGGCAGCATCAAGATCGCAAGCCGAAGCCACCACGACCAAAACTAATTTCGGATTGATGTTTAGTCAACTAGAACAGGCCAGCCTTTCTTTGAATAAAGCTGCCACTTCAAATACGGCAGGAATGCTGGGCACCTATCTGGTGGACGAAAACGGAATTGAAATCGCCCAGGTAATTCAAAAATCCCTGATCGGAGCCCTTCAATTAGACTATATCGGCAATGTACTGCTGAAAGAAGGTCTCAATGCGGATAATTACAGTTTGGTCGAAGGAAAAAACTACACAAAACTGGAGCACAATTGGGACATGGCCTACGGGATGCTGACCTTGAATCCTGTTTATCTGGAAGGATACACGGACAGTCAGAGAGGACCTTTGTCTGAATTCGGAGCGGGTTCTTACATCTGGGAATACAATAAAGAAAGCTATGCCAAAATTTTCCCTGCCTTCTTAAAGGGAAGGGCTGCCATCGTCAATAACGATAGAGCTGAACTGGAAATTCAGGCACTTTTTATCCGGAAGGAATTTGAAAAAGCCCTTGCTAACGCTGCATTGGGTTACCTGGGAAAATGGAGAACCAGCACCTCTGACGATAAGAGAGCGCACGCGATTGGGGAAGGATTGGGCTTTATTTACTCTTTAAGATTCGCCTCTACCTATCAGGCGGACGCCATGTTCTCGGACGCCATCCTGTTAAACCTGGTGGGAGGCACCAATGATTTTTGGAACCTTGACGCTTCAAAGATCAATGCGGCAGAACTAGCGATCAAAGCTAAGTTTGGTTTATAAATAACACTTGATTCAAGCAAAATGGTACCGGTAAATCCCGGTACCATTTTAATTCTAAATGAAATGGTAAGAACATTGTTTAAAAATTCAATTTGGATCTTTTTAATTGTCTCCATGACCGGATGCCTGGAAGATTCAAAACAAAGTGACAACATTTCCGAAGACGGTTCCAGTGACCGTAAGGAAATGTTGACCTTTTGGGCAGAATCCATGATCCTGCCAGGATATCTGGAGTTTGATTCCCACATGGAAACCCTTGCCCTGAGAGCAAATGCGTTTGCCGCAAGTCCCAATAGCCAAAACCTGGGTTCGTTGAGAGAAGCCTGGAAAAATGCCTACCTCAATTGGCAAAAAGTGGAAATGTATGAAGTCGGCCCTGCCGAAAAATACACCTTGAGAAGCTTCTTCAATATATATCCGGCCGATGTTGCAGGGATAGAATCCAACATATCTGATCCAACTGCAAATCTTGAGTTGCCCGGAGCCTATGCCCGGCAAGGCTTTCCTGCTCTGGACTTCCTCATTAATGGAGTTGGGGCTAATGACCAGGCAATAATAGCTTACTACCAGGAACAGAACCTTGGCTCCAAGAGGCTCGCTTACCTGACCAAACTGACTATCAGGATGGATGGCATGCTTTCTAATGTTATCTCCGAATGGAATGGTGCGTACAAAGAGGAATTCATCAACAAAACCGGACTGGACATCGGTTCTTCCACTGCTGGTATGGTCAATGCTTACGTGCTGTATTACGAGCGCCACGTCAGATCCGGTAAAATCGGAATCCCATCAGGTGCAACCATTGCAGCTTCCGGAGTCCCTAATCCCGATAAAATCGAGGCTTTCTATAGCGAGGAGATTTCTCGGGAATTGGCCCAAACAGCACAGAAGTCATTCGAAGACTTTTTTAACGGAGCAGCAGGTTCTAAAACCGGCCCTTCTCTGAAGTCCTATCTGAACTCATTGGGTGCCAAAGATCCTTCCACGGGAAAATTACTTTCCGATTATATCAACGAGCAATTTGTCGTCATCGACACAAGACTGAACCAGCTAACCCCCAGCTTATACAACCAGATTCTGACCGATAACCAGCCTATGGTCAGCCTCTACAATGAAATGCAAAAATTGGTCAGAATCCTTAAAGTGGATATGACCTCTGCGATGAGCATTACCATTACCTATACAGATAATGATGGTGACTAACACTGCAAGCAAGCTTCATACTTTTTTAACCAAAACGACATCCTGTGCACCCCTGGCGGTATTCAGGATGTTGTTTGGTTTATTGATGTTTGTCAGTATGATCCGGTTTTGGTGGAAAGGCTGGATCCATGAATTTTTCATTTCCCCCAAATATCATTTCTCATTTTATGGTTTTGAATGGGTACAGCCCTGGGGAGAATACACCTATGTGCTTTTTATAATAGCAGCCGGAAGCGCAGGGCTCATTGCGTTGGGACTATGGTATCGCTCCGCCACCATTATTTTTTTTCTGTCTTTCACTTATATCGAACTGATGGATAAGACCACTTATCTCAATCACTATTATTTCATCAGTCTGATCAGTTTCCTGATGATTTTTTTGCCTGCACACGCTTGCTTTGGGTTGGATGCCCGAAATAATAAGAACTTAAACTCGTCCGGAATACCGGCATGGACCACTCTGTCCATCAAAGTCATGGTGGTTATCTTGTATTTCTACGCTGGCTTGGCCAAGTTAAACAGCGACTGGCTGCTGAAAGCTCTTCCCATGAAAATCTGGCTGCCTGCAAAAAATGACCTTCCCTTAATTGGTGACTTATTCGATGAACTTTGGGTTGCTTATGCATTCAGCTGGATCGGATGCATTTATGACCTGAGTATCGGTTTTTTGTTGTCTTATCGACCCACCCGAGTAATCGCCTTCTTGTCAGTCATTGCTTTTCATTTGTTAACCTCCCTTCTGTTTCCTATTGGGATGTTTCCTTACATCATGATTTTCACAGCGATGATTTTCTTCTCCGAAGGTTTTCATGAAAAGCAGCTCCAAAGGATCGGAAAAGCTCTTCGGTTTTCTCAATCCTTTCTTTCCAGCGATCACACCTATCGGTACAGCAAACCGGCAAGCAGGTTCATACTTACCATTTTTACTTTCTTCTTTATGATCCAATTGCTCCTGCCTTTTCGGTATTGGCTCTATCCGGGAGAACTCTTTTGGACAGAAGAAGGATATAGATTTTCCTGGAGAGTCATGTTGATGGAAAAAATGGGGACAGCAACCTTTGTCGTAAAAGATTCTTCAGGAAAGGTTATTGAGGTCAACAATTCAGAGTTTTTGACCCCCCAACAAGAAAAAATGATGGCTACACAGCCGGATATGATGTTAGAATTTGCCCATATCCTGCGGGATTATTTCTCCTCCCGGGGCATGGAAAATCCACAGGTCTTTGTGGACAGCTATGTTTCGCTGAACGGACGAATAGGCAGACCACTTGTAAAACCGGGCGTGGATCTGTCCAAAGAAAACGAGTCTTTCCTTCCAAAATATTGGATAACACCCTTCCACGATGAGATTAAAGGTCTTTAGTTTAGTTACCATGTTGCTGAGTCCATTTTCAGTCTGGGCACAATTCCAGCTGAAAGGAACCGTCAAATCTCAAGACGACAATTCCATCGTATCCTCTTGCACTGTTTATCTCAACGACGGATCCCGGTTGGTCGAGGTTAATCAAAAAGGCGAGTTTGTTTTCAACCTCCTTCCTGATGGTGGCTATACCGTACACTTTACCAGTGGTTCCTTTAAATACAAAAATCTACAGGTGAACCTGGAGGGGAAGGATCAATCGATCCAGGTTTATCTGGAGCCTCAGGCCCAGGAACTGGATGAGGCTTTGGTCACTTCTACCACCACATTGGGGCTGAACAGAATGAATGCTGTAGAAAACATGGGGCTTTATGAAGGAAAAAAATCCGAAGTCATCATTCCCTCAAACCTCACCGCCAACCTCTCTACCAACAATGCCAGACAAGTCTACTCCAAAGTCGCAGGATTGAATATTTGGGAAAATGACGGAGCCGGACTTCAGTTGAGCATCGGCGGGAGAGGCCTGGATCCTAACAGAACTTCCAATTTTAATGTACGCCAAAACGGATACGACATCAGTGCCGATGCATTGGGATATCCCGAGAGCTACTATACTCCCCCTTTGGAAGGAATCGGCAAGATTCAGATTGTAAGAGGAGCCGCTTCCCTGCAATACGGGACACAGTTTGGAGGATTGATCAACTTTGTCATCAAGCGACCTGTAGAGGACAAAAAACTGGAGCTGGTCGCACGCCAATCTCTGGGCTCTTTCGGGTTTTACAATACCTTCACAAGTGTCAGCGGTACAGTTGGGAAAATCAGCTATTATTCATTCCTCCAATACAAAAAGGGAGATGGCTGGAGACCAAACTCCCAATTTGAGAATTACACATTTTATTCAAATGTGAATTATAAGATCACAGAAAAGACTGACATCGGCATTGATTTTACCAAGATGAATTACCTGGCCCAGCAGCCCGGCGGACTTACCGACCAGATGTACGAAGAAGATCCCCGGCAAAGTAACCGGGAAAGAAACTGGTTCAGTGTGGATTGGAATCTATATGCATTCCACCTTGATCATAAATTCAACAAAAACAACTCATTCAATCTGAGGTTTTTCGGCCTCAATGCATATCGCTACGCGGTCGGTTTCCGACCAAATCGGGTAGCCTCGATTGATGACAATAGTCAGCGGGATCTGATCAAGGGCGATTTTCAAAACTGGGGAACAGAAGCAAGATTTCTGAAAAGGTATAGCCTTGGTAAAATCCAGTCCATCGGCTTGATAGGAGCAAGGTACTATAGTGGATTTAACCACAGTACCCAAGGCTTTGGCAGCACAGGAAGTGGTCCGGATTTCGACTACATCGAAGACGATGACAGCCTTTTGAACGATTATCGGTTTCCCAACAAAAATACGTCCCTGTTTTTTGAAAACATATTTTTCCTGACCGAAAAGCTATCTCTGACACCCGGAATTCGCTTTGAATACATCAAAACAACAGCAGATGGGTACTATGCCACTGTTTACCGTGATCTTGCCGGAAACATCCTCGAAAGAACAGTCACTGAAGAATACCGGATCAATACACGGGATTTTCTGATCGGGGGCTTGGGGATCAGCTATAAACCCAGTGTCAAAACCGAATTCTACGGCAACGTTTCACAGAATTACCGTTCGATCACATTCAGCGACATGAGGGTCACCAATCCTTCGGCAGTCGTTGACCAAAATCTCCAGGATGAAAAAGGCTATTCCATGGATTTGGGTGTCCGATCGGATCAGACCGGAGTAATCAATTATGACCTGAGTTTATTTTACCTAAATTATGACAACCGCATCGGAGAGGTCCAGTTTTACGATGAAAACAACCGTGTTTTGAGAAAAAGAGGAAACATTGGTCGGGCTGTAATTCAAGGATTGGAATCCTATGCAGAATGGAATGTAATGAAGACACTCTTGCCGGAACGAACCAAATGGGCTGGATCAGTATTCGGCAACTTGGCTTTGATAAATTCTATTTATAAGGCCAGCGAAGTACCTGGAGTGGAAGGAAACCAGGTTGAATTTGTACCTAAAGTCAACTTAAAATCAGGTCTTATAATAGGTTATCAAGAATTCAAAGCCAATTTCCAATATACCTATCTTTCGGATCAGTATTCAGATGCCACGAATGCAATCGATGGTGGAGTTTCGGCAGTTGTTGGAATCATACCCTCTTATTCCATTATGGACTTAAGCCTTTCATATCAATGGAAGTGGTTTAGACTGGAGGGTAATGTGAATAATTTGGCAAATTCCGTTTACTTTACCCGGAGAGCCACCGGATACCCCGGACCTGGGATTTTACCGTCTGATGGTAGAGGGTATTATTTTACACTTCAATTCAAGCTTTAAGAAGTTAATAAAAAGGGGACACTGAATTTCTGGGGCTACATGAAGGAAATTTCGAGGCCAGGACCAAGCTATTTTGACGAAAATAGTGGTGGCTTAAAAAATGACTTTACGACACGCAACGCCACCTTTAGGACTTGGAATTTAATGCATTTGTCGAAAATGCTGAAAGGTGGATTTCCTGCTTATGCCAACATCCGATCTGAATAGGATAAAAGCGACCATGGACACCCGAATACGGAATAAAGGAAGTTTAAGAATAACTAGATTAAAAACTTGAATTTATAAGGTTTAATCAATTCTTGAAATTTTTTGGGACTTCTTTAAGGTTATGGACTTCAAGGTCAAATGGTTCTGAATAAGGATAATCTGGAACTCCTTCTCTTTTGATCAAACAAGTTTGCAAACCTGCCCTTTTTGCTCCCAAAAGATCCCAAGGATGGCAGGCAACCAACATGGTATCTTTGGCTGAGTAACCCATTTCCTTGAGCACATATAAATAACGAGAGGGATGAGGTTTGAAGTAACCCACTTCTTCAACACTGAATACACGTTCCAAAAATTTAATAAGGCCGCTGAATTCCATTTGGGCATTGGCAACATCCAAACTGCCATTGGTAAGTGCCACCATGGGTATATCCACTTCTTTGAGCTTAGCCATTCCTTCGATCTCATCTCCATGGGGTGGCAACGTTTTTATTATAGATAGTAAGAATTTAATCTCGGATTGCGTGATTTTCCGATCAAGTTTTTCAGCTGTCATTTTTAAAGTAGCATCTGCAATTTCTCCAAAAGGTCTATAGTTTTCAGACAAACTCTCTACCCAGGCATATTGTAGAAGTAGGGCAAACCAGGTGTCAAAAGCAAAGGAATGTTCCAATTAACTATTGATAGCGGATTTTAAGGAAGCCATGTCTAACAAGGTTTCATTGACATCGAAGATTAATAATTTGGCCTTTTTCACAGTCTAGCAGTTAATTATAATAAAAAAGAAATGTGGCATTCAATAACCTCACATCCCAAAATGCACTGAAGCAATAATCCTCTCCGAATCCGTATTCCAACAATCCAAAGACATTTCGGCTAACCCGGAAAGTTTTTCATAAAGAGCCATATCGTATTTTTGGGAGATTTCGGTTTGCATTACCTTCTTTTCGGAATTCAATTTTCTCTTCACCAATTGTACCGGTTTGTTTCCTTAAGCTGACTAGAAATCTTGCAATCTGAATCTTTTTCAAAAAGAGCCGCCATTTGCTTTTGATTCAGCCTGACTGCCTCCTTATCAAACTTTACCTCGATTTGAGTCTGACCGTCACTTCCTTGAAAGATTTCGATTTGGTTATCCATTACTTACTTGAATTTTTCCAGATTTCCCATTTTTGGTATTCTCTCGACAATAAGCCCCTTAAAATTAAAAGATCCAAAATCGTGATCTCTTCTATATTTATATAAATACATCTTTACTCATTAACATCTTTAAATCCAACAACTTTGAATTAGGCCCGTTAATTCATATAATGTAACTTTAAGTGCTTGACTATGTGGAATACAATAAAATTTTTAGGAACAGTTTTCATCAGCTTCATTGCGATGATCGGAGCTTTGGGTGCGGAAAATCCGTTCCCTCTTTTTGCAGTTGCTTGGGGAATTTGGATTATTTATATCCTAGGACTTCGGTCAAAAAGAAAAAAGGAACTTGACAAAGAGCGACTAATCGGAGAAATCCTGGATAAGCTTTAAAAACCAAAATGAAACTTTAAAGACGCAAAGGTTCCCAACAGGAAAAATCAAAACGAACCTAAGCTGACAAGTGTAAAACCCATTCTGGAAAGAAAGGGATTTTTTATGTGTGCGTTTTGGACCAAGGAAAGTGAAAATCCAATACAAAGGAAAAATGAAACGATCTGAAGTGAATTCAACATATTGAAACAACTGTTTGAACTAAATATGAGTTAAGAATGATAGAATAACAATCCAACAAAAAAGAGGGATTATTCCTCCCCCTTTTGTTCTATCCCCAGAATATAATTAGCTGCTTGGTGTGCCTTTTGAGCAGCATAAATCAGCATTTTTGGATCTTCCTTTAGTGGCTTAAACCATCCCTTCAGATAGGCCAAGGAGTTTTTGAAATTGGCATCCTTAATTCCGGCAAGGGCATTCAGGAAACTGGCTCCCATTTCGGCAATCAATTCCTCTTTTGAATATTCCACCGAACCAAAGCCAACCAAAGCCGGTCTTTCTGCAAATCTCCCTAATCTGCTGGAATGGCCTGTGCTATGGATCATTTCATGAAATAGGACTGAATAATATTGCTCGTCTCCTTTGAAGGACTCCTTATCCGGCATATTGATAAAATCTCTGGAGGGGCTGTAAAATGCGTCGTCTCCTTCATGAACTATATGCGGACAGGTGGTAAAGCCTGCAATGATGGATTCGCAAGTTTCGTTTGGGGAAAAAACCCTTTCTTCGACACCTTCAATGGAAAAATCGATACCTTCTATTTGATCGATATTGAAAACCGTCCAGATAAAGGGGGTAAACTTCCTTCCAAAAAGGTCCTCGTTTTCTCCTTCTTCATTGGTAGCCTTTCCTTTTACAAACTTGGAAATCTTCCAAAATACGACTTTAGAGCCTTTTTCATCCTTCTTGACATTTCTGCCTAGGTGCTTCGCCTGATTGTAGGTCAAGAAATAAGGACTTTTGAATTTTTTGGAGATAGTAACCCAGGCCAGCCAAAGTGCATTGAATCCCAAGTAAGGACGGTTTGAAGCATAATTCTTCGGAGAGTTTTTAGGACTCCAAACTTGTTCCCAAGTAAGGTTTTCATTTTGGATACCTTCGATGATTTCGTTGGTAACGGTTTCCGCTAATTGGTTGAAATTTTCCCAAGCATTCATGGTTGTAGAGTTTTAAAGTGTGACAGAAAAGGATTGATAAAGCGATTATTGATTTGTTTATCAGCCACATAAAGCCCAGTTAAATCCAAGGATATTAGGAAGATTGACCCGACACTTAAACCGAGATTTTTCCCGAGTACATGGGGTAATTTTTTTGAAGTAAAGGGCGATATGTGGGCGTGAAGTGACATTTTTTTTATCCACTGGTATTGAGGTTCTGACCGACATGCAACCCATAGAGTGTGGTTCTGCATAGGGCAAAAGCCTGGGATAAAAAACCGGGAGGCAGTCCGTAGGAGGCCCTGTTTTTTAGATCAGGGCGGAGCGCACTTTTGACTGTTGCAGGTTCGCACTTAACCTTTGCATCGTCGTGTCATACACCGAAGACCAAGGGATTGAGAAGAAAAAAATGGAACGGAGCTCTCACCGACCGAAACGGACAAAAATCTCGATTTACTCGGAAGAAAAATCGGAAATAGGCTAGCCCCCCTGAAGGAGGCTCGGGCTACGGCTTCACGAAAGGGCCTTCCCGAGTCCCAGGCTCGCCGGGACAAGGAAGGGTAAGTGGAGTGAAGCGGTAGCCGTGGGGAGTGAAAGCCCTTTCCTAGAGTCGAGAGAAAAGAGCTGTCATTTGAAAAATGGCGCGAATGAATCGGAACGAAAGGAGTGGGCGAAACGGGGAATCAGCCTAAAGATTTGAAAAATAAATACACTTTTATATAAATGAATCTTTACATATCACCATATCATCGTTGCAATTTATTTATGGCCAGTTCGACGGTAAATGTTTCGAACTTGTAGGGTAAATCACCCTATTCAGAGCGATTAGAATGAATTGGTCTTAATCCTCAATTTGTTGGATTACCACAGCAAGAAGATTTTTCTTCACTCTGCATGGGTGGACACACCACTGAACCATAGGAGCAAAACACACAGCAATCTCCTACCTTGGGTTTTAGTAAAGTCTTGCATTGTTCGCAATCATAGAAAAACTGACAAGCATCTGTTGGCATAGTTTCTAATTTTTGATGCCCGCAAGTAGGGCATGTAAGCAGAGAATCAAGGATAATTTCGGACATGATTTATTTTTTTTCTAGAATCTGATAGCCTGTTTTGGAAATGGCTTCTTCTATCGATTGAGGGGAGGTCTTTGTTTTATCAAACTTTACATTTACAGCCGACTCTACATAAATCGCATCTACAGCCAAGATCCCTGGAAGTTTGTTTACTTGATTCTCAACCGCGATTTCACATCCCTCGCAAGTCATTCCCTTAATACTCCAAGTAAAAGATTGCACATCGTCCGTTGACACTAGAATGATTTCTTTTCCATCCGGGGAAGGTGCTATAATCTTCGCATAATTGGGGAAAGCCAATAACATCACGCAGAGGATTGTCATTATACCAAGGAATTTTTTGCTCTGAACAAAGCTGGGATTCTCGTCACAGGCACATTCAAGTTCTGTTTTTGTCTGGGGTTTTAGTGCACGATACCACGCCCATGCTAATATCATACAAGTCAGAATTATCAAAAATGGGCGAAATGCGTCAAGCCAAGCAAAAGAGGCTGCTAATCCTGTGGCTCCAGAAATGACGGCTAGAATTGGTGTAATACAACAGAGCGAAGCAGCGAAAGCAGAAAAAATGCCTGCGCCGGCAAGGGATTTGGAGGAAGATTTCATACCGATAAGGTGGGTTGAATGTGGCTGAATAGAGGCTTCAATAGTTCCAGATGATCCTGACGCAAGGAGTAAAATATCGTCTGACCCACTCGTCTGCCTTCAATTACTCGTCCATCTTTTAGCTTACGAAGATGCTGCGAAACTGCCGGAATCGTCATTCCAAGAATATCAGAAAGGTCACATGGGCACAGTTGTTTTTCGACTGAGAGGAGATAGAGAATCTTGAGCCGAACCTCATTTCCTGCTAAGGAAAGAGCTTCACTGATGCGATTAAATGATTCCTGATTTTCAGAAAGCATTGATTTGCACTGGTTGATTTGGATAGGATCTGCTAAGAGTCGTATACAGGTATCACTTGCCATATTGAAGGTCTATAGGACACAAACATAAAAGATATTTCTTATTTAAGCAATTGCTTAAATATTTACTTTGATTAAATCTGACTCAAAAGCCATTCCTTTATTGTAAAACAAGAAAATATTTGACCCTGTTTTTTAGATCAGGGCGGAGTGCACTTTTGAATGTTGCAGGTTCTCACTCAACCTTTGCATCGTCGTGTCATACACCTATAGACCGGGGGATTGAGAAGGAAAAAATGGAACGGAGCGCTCACCGACCAAAACGGACAAAAATCCCTATGGACTCGGAAGAAAAATCAAAAAAGGCTTGCCCCCCTTATGCAGGCTCGGGCTATTGCTTCACGAAACGGCCTTCCCGAGTCCTAGGCTTGCCGGGACTTAGGAGAAGGGTAAGTGCAGTGAAGCGGTAGCCGTGGGGAGTGAAAGCCCTTTCCTGGAGTGGAGAGCAAAGAGCTGTCATTTGAAAAATGGCGCGAATGAATCGAAACGAAAGGAGTGGGCGAAACGGGGAAAATTTGCTTTTTTTTATACCAAGGCTGTCAGTATCTCCTCAAGTTCCAAAGCTCTTTGCCTAATCCTGTTCATGAAAGAAATTGAGGCTATAAACATTCCTTCGCGTCCAATTTTGAATTGCAAATCATCAAAAGAAAAAACAAGATTCCTGTCAATTTCGAGCTGACTTTCCCAGTGTTTCTGAGAATCTTCGAGCATGGCTTTTTTGCTTGGATCTAGTTTTCGCAATAAAGTATTGAAAACATTGTTTAGTTCTTTTTCCCAAAGATCTCGATGTTTATTGATGCATTCTCCCCATTCAACATTAGTGACCCACTCACATTCTTGGAAAGATTTGTCTATCCAGTGCTCCTTTGCTTCAGGATTAGAATGGGAAAAATTACCTCCCCTGTTTCCGACTTTACTCTCCAGAGATTCAATGATTTTGGGTCCGACTTCAATTATCCATTTTGCTGTCCTCTGATCATATTCCACTCCATGAGAAGCTTGATTTAACACCCCAATCATGTCTCTTAAAACACTTTCCTCTTCAATCGGAATAATATGATGTGACGCAAGGTCCCTTAAGAGATTGTTTATCCCCAACCTCTCAGCCTTTAGATCATATTTTAAAGCAATGCTTCGTAAGACCTTTTCAATATCCAGCCTTAAGCTCACCAAAGCCAGTTCTTGATTTTGTTCCGCTAGCTCAACAAATAGCCTTTTCCCAGCCTCTTCTTCTCCCCGCTCTTTTTTTAAGTCTTCAGAACTAATTAACCCTACCTTTTGGGCCTCCTCTTCAATTTTTCGCAATTCTTGAAATTCAAGTTTTAAGCCACCGGGTAACTCTACCGATTTGAAAAGTGTCTCAACCCATGGAATAACAGCCAAAGCCAATAATGAAACCGTAATAAGGTCAATATTGATCATTGGAAAAAGAAGATGCAGAATGGCGAGCGATGCCGCTACTATTGTTACAGCTATCTTTACTGTCTGTTTGGATTTCATGTCTATATTTTCAGACTGCAACTGTTTTTTGTAGTTCCCACGAACCTTAAACGAATAATACCCCAATCCTCGCTTCTGATTCAAAGCCCAATTCGGAGAATCGAACAGGCCTATTTTTGAGAATCACTTCCAAGGGACTATATATCCTTAATTATTTTTAGAAAGTCCTCAAGCTTGTAGGCTCCATCTACCGTACGCCTTTCATAAACCATAAAATACCGGAAATTATTTCCCGCTTTACTTGCCCAAAATGCTCCTAATCGAATCTTTTGTTCAGCATCCAAATGGTCTCCTTTTGTCTCCAATAGAACAGTCTTATCGCTCTTCGTTTGAATGATAAAATCAGGATAGTGGTTTATGAAGCCATTAATCCGGAATCCTTTTCTGTCAATATTGCGAGACCAAAATGCGATATTGTTCATGTTACCGATTTCATTAATTACCTGCTCTTCAAATCCATTCATCTTCCCTTCTTTCTCATAAAGGGATTTGGTGATGTCCTTAGCCGTATCCCCAGGCGATATGCTTTTGGGCAGTGAGTAGGATGATTTGATGAAGACCTTATCTGTATCTAGAAAGTCTTTGAATTTTTGTTCAGCGTAGGATTCAGAAAGCGCGGTAATTTTTTGCTTTATCTTATCCTTATAGGTGTATTCGTTGTTTGCGAAAGCAGAAAACTGCTCATCAGTAAAGTCCTCTAAGATCCGGTTGATATATTTCGCTATCTCCTTGTCAGCGATAGGATACATGTTCCCAATCAAATCCATGATCCTCCTTGTAAAATTCTTAATCCTACTCTCTTTTCTGGCTGGATCAAGTAGATAGGTCATAACACTTTCTTTGACTAGTCCATCTAAGCGAACAAAAGTAGGGGTATGTTCCTTCTTAGTCTCGTCCAAATCTACCTTATAAAGCTCTGAAGTAATGGTATCAAAAGCGATATTGGTATCTGCTTTACTCAAAGCAAATCCTTCCAATAAGTTTTCTTTTTCTAAAGGAAGCTCTTCTAAGCCTGAGCTAAATAAATCGTTGGAAAGCACCTTGAGATAGAACTGAGGGAGATTTACTTTCTCAGCCTCGTCTTTAAAAACCTCTTTTATCGTATATCTTTTCACCAATTTTTGGATTTCGTTGGGCAGAACTGGAATACCACTGGATTCCATTTCAAAAACTACTTTTTCAAAAGCTTCATTTTGTTCAATCGCCGTGGTTTCTATTTCAGACACCGATTCCACTTCTGGATAATCGTCAGAAACTAAAATTCTTGACACATCAATATCTGAAGTGATATCCTCATCTGATTCCGGCTGATTTTGAGCCACTCCTGAAGTTGGAATTAAAGTAAGCTGTTGTAATGGATCCGCCGGTCTAGCAGGTTCTACGGTGATGGAATCAGCCAACTTATAATCTTTGTCACTAAATCCTGCCTTGTTCAGACCCTTTACAATGTTGTCCAATGTCTCTAAAAATCTGGATGAGGCGGTCAAAACATAACTCACATTGAGCAAGGGGAATTTATGCTTCATTACGTAGGGCTGCCTCAAAACACGCCCCAAAATCTGCTCCACATCCACCGCCGAACTCTTGTCTGCCAAAGAAGCCAGAATGTAGGCAAAAGGACAGTCCCAACCTTCTTTAAGTGCATTTACCGTGATGATGAATCGTACTTCACAGTCTCGACTCATCAAGTCGATATTCTTCAATTCATTTAGATTGGCAGTCTTGATTTTGATTTGCTCCTCCGGAATTTTTAACTCGATGAGCTTCTCCTTCAGTTTTTCGAAAGTTGTGTTATCATCAGCATTTCGGGGTTGGGATTGAAAAAGCACAATCGGGCGAATGTATTTCCCTCCGTTTTTCGCTTCATCAAGTGCCTGTTTCTCAAGTCGCCTCTGGAGCTGCAAGGAAGAGTTGATCACTTCAGTTTTATCCTGATGATTATACACAATCACCGGAAGCTTCACCATATTCTCCTTTTTCAGATCCAGTGCATCTATGAAGCTGATGATGTTACTGTTTTTGCGAGGTGTAGCAGTTAGGTCCAGGATAAAGCAAGGATTGATTTCCTTCAGCATATCCACACTTAGATCACTTTCTGCGTTGTGACTTTCATCCACAACAACCACCGGATTAAGGTACTTTATGATCGCCCCTAGCGTGATCTCCTCATTCTTATCCAGCAAGCTCTCAAAAGATTGAAGGTTTCCATTTTCCTGAAAAACCTTTCTGTCTTCCTTGTTTTTGGCCTTTAAACTATCAAAGCTAAACACCATGATATTCAACTGCTCCTTTACCGAAGTGGCATTGAATCCACTACCCTGGAGGAGGCTAGATTTATCAAAAACCTCAACTTTGTTTCCAAAGTGAGAATTGATTTTTTGTCGATAAGGATGTGAGGGATCTTTAAGGTTTTTGATGGTCTGATCCAAAATGGTAATGGAGGGAACCAGCCACACCACAGCTTTTGGCTTGTCGTAGTTAAATGCATCAAAAATAGTCTTGATGGCATTGCAGGCAATAAAAGTCTTCCCTCCTGCGGTTGGCACTTTCAGACAAATATGGGGCACCCGAGGCACATTGTTTTTATAAGGCTCAATGGCTGTTCCGGGGAAAGGCATCAATGGCGTTTTGGGATGCTCTGACCAAAAATTATGAAATGCCTTAGCCGTGTCCTTGGTTTCTTGCACTCGCTCCAAGAATAGAGACAAATCATTGATGACTTCTTGTTGATAGGGCTTCAGTTCCATTACTTCTTCTTCAATTTTTTAACTTCTTTGTCAAAGTCAGAGATGATTTTTTGGGTTTTGTTAAACTCATCATATTCCTTCACCGCCTTTTTGTCGGCCTGTAGTTTAGAAATCCGGCCTTTTCCGGAAAGGACTCTATATTCATTAAAAGTCAAAAACTTATTGACGCTTTCAGCCAATCCCTCCATGGTAAAGGTATTCTCTCGCTCGATCAGCCCTTCGATGTAGTCGAAATATCCGGTCACGGTTCTTTCCAATTGTTGGATTTCCATTTCCTGAAGGTAATTCTTGGCGATGATCACATCCAACTTTAATACTCGACCCTCCGGGCTGTTTTTCCAAGTGGCCAGGCCCATGTTTTCCTTTTTGGCGTCAGCTGAAAGATGAATAATTTCAGCGGCCGTCTTACCCGTGATGGCAAAATGAAATTTGTTCTGAACCATGGCATAAAAATTCTTCGTAATCTCAGACTTGGGATCATAGTCGATACTGCATTCTGCAAAAATGTCTGTCACCTGTTGGTATATCCTCCGCTCACTCGCACGGATGGAACGAACCCTTCGGAGTAACTCCTTAAAATAGTCTTTACCAAAAGCAGTTGTTCCCTGCTTCAAACGCTCATCATCCAACACAAACCCTTTGATGATATATTCTTTTAGGGTTTGGGTCGCCCAAATCCTGAACTGGGTTGCTTTGGATGAATTGACGCGGTACCCAACTGAGATAATTGCGTCCAGATTGTAGAACTTCTGTTTTCTAGACACCTGACGCTCTCCTTCTTGTTGAACTTGTAAAATTTCTTTACAAGTTGCCATTTCTTCCAATTCACCACTTTCAAAAATGTTTTTGAGGTGAATGGTTATGTTTTGGGGTGTGGTGTCAAATAGCAAACTCATTGCCTTTTGTGTCAACCAAACACTTTCATCCTGAAGGTAAACCTGCACTCGCACTTCCCCAGAAGGCGCGGTATAGAGCAGGAAATTATTTTGTTGTTCACTCATGCTTAGAATCTGGTAATGTCTCTAGGTATCTTCTTAAAAATTAAATGGTGCTTCACCATAAACTCTTTGGTTAGCAAACAATTATCGGCGTAGATCACATATTGTTCAGCTTTGGTCTTGACGCTTGCCAAGAAGCTATGATCCAGTGTAGTGATGGCCTCTGATTCGTAGTAGAAGTAGTAGGAGGTATCGTTATACTTCCCAAGAAAATGGGCATTGTCCTCATGCTTCCCTTCCTTCAAGTGCGTTTTAGTTTCAGTGTACCACACATAATTTCGGATTTTCGGCAGCCCCACAGATTCATTAAGATTTCCATTCTCATCAAATAGTGGCTGGCCTAATTCGTAGAAATCGAAACTTCCTCCTGTACCCTGAACCTCTGTATAGCCGTAAATAACCTTCCTAATGCGATCAGATATAATTGTTTCGGAATAGTCCATCATTTCAACTAATATGAACTTTCTATTTCCCCCATCTTTCTTATTAAGATTTAAAACGGAATGTGCGGTTGTCCCGGAACCTGCAAAAGAATCTAAAACAGTAAAATCCTTTCCGTTAACGATACTAATTAAATATTGAATTAAGGTTAAAGATTTAGGGTAGTCGAAATCAATTCCCATTTTCTTTAACTCACTACTCATATTTTGAGTGCTTCCCATATTAAACAAAGAACTAACAACATGGCTTGCATCCCCCCTTGATTTAATGTTTTCAATAGCTCCAGTTTTAGAAATTGAAAAAGTTGTTTTTTGACCTTTACTATCCTTCACTGGCATGAATTTATTCATGATAAATTCTTCAAAAATTGCCTTTGAACTCCATCCACTAGTTACAATAACTTCATTAGTCAATTTGAAATCCTGGATAATAGCATCCCTGTCATAATGTGGCCATGCATCAGATCTCTCTTGAATTACACCATTTTCTAAATCACATGGGAAACCAATTGGAAGCTTTACTGGACTTATGGGGTTTTTTGGCCCATTTTTAACAATTGTATTTCTTATTTCAGTTTTAAATAGCTTACTTCCTTCTGGTATGTTTGGATCAACGATTTTTGGGTGTTCAAAAAGTTCAATCTTTTTTGCGTATGAGAGAATATATTCATGATTGATCTTGATTTTTGCCTGATTATCAAAATTCCCATCAGTCCTCCAAGTAAAATTTGTTATAAAATTACTCCTTCCAAAAATTTCATCACAAATGCATTTTAAGTTTTGATATTCATTGTCGTCAATGGAAATGAAAATTAATCCGTCATTTGATAAAAGCTTATGAAGTAATTGCATTCTTGGATACATCATGCAAAGCCATTTATCATGTCTGGTTAAATCATCCCCTTCTTTACCAACAGTTTCCCCAAGCCATTTTTTGATTTTGGGATCGTTTACATTGTCGTTATATACCCACCCTTCATTTCCTGTATTGTAAGGGGGATCTATATAGATGCACTTGATTTGGCCTTCATATTCAGGTAGTAGTGCTTTGAGGGCTTCCAAGTTGTCCCCATGGATTATCTTATTCCCGCTTTGCGTTTCGGTGCTAGTCTGTGTTCCGTTATCAAATCCATAGCTATGCTCGAGTACCTTAAAAGGCACGTCCATGTGATGATTGATTACTTTTTCCTTTCCTATCCAGTGTAGTGTAGGCATTGGTTTAAATTAAAGCTTGGTTTAAAAATTATGGCTAGACTTGATGAGTTCTTTTGGGTCCACACCCAAGATTCTGGCAATTTCAAAGAGAACTTCCAATCGTGGTTGGTGCCGATTTTGGACATAGCCATTGACCATGTTATAGCTTTTGCCGAGTTGCTCGGCAAGCCAAGTTTGGGTAATTCCCTTTTCCTCAAGCACTTCTTTGATCCGGTTCATTCCTGAAATTCGTCAGAGACTAAAAATAGAGAATTATCGGGATTATCTCGTTTTTTGAGATAGAAAACAAACTAAAAAGATTTCAATCAAAGTGGCCACCTTATCAACTACTCTACTCCTCCCACACGACCGAAAGAACTGTATTATAACTGGGAGTAACGATACAATATTCATAAAATTTGTAGTTCCGGTCATTCTCCCATTCTTTCATATCAAACCAAGTTGACTTCCAAATTTGTTGTTTGGACTGGGTCTTAGAGTAAATCTTTCCATCTTTAAAATATTCGGCCGCAACAGAGTCGTCAGGCGGAGAAAGATTAATTCGATCAATTATAAAATTCTTGAAGTCTTCCGACTTCTTCCAATACAGAACCTTATTGTTGTGACAATAAAAAACACAAATCGGGTGTGGTCCAAGCTCTAGATATCTAAAAACCGTTGATGTTCGACTTGTTGAGAATTTATCAGAAAGGTGCCTAATCAAACTTGGACTAAACTCATAATCAGAACACTCCGAAAAAAAAATGCCAGATGGCATTAATAGCTCTGAAGCAAACTGGTTTGCTTCTGCCTCTTGGATTCCTTTTTTTGAACGGTTTACCTTATCATCAAACCAGCTTAAAGTACTTTCATTCTCGTTGTGTACTTCCAATGTATTCCGGTGCATTTCATGATGGCCCAATTCATGAGCAATAGTAAACCTTTTTCTTCCTTCAAATTCTAGATTTGAATTAACAGAAATAATGGTCTTTCTTTCTCCAAACACAATTCTACCATCAGAATTTTTTAGTGGCTCATACCTTAAAGTGGCCCCCCTCCCAGAAACTATTAATTCAAGCGGTATTTTAGTTGGATCATCAATCCCACATTCCTCCAGCAACCTCTTCGCTGCCAAAGCCCCTCTCGAAATTGCCATTAGATTTCATTTCTTTTTTCCAATTCCTCCATGAGTTTTGCAAGATCAACATTTGACAAAATTTCACGAATTTCCTCATCGTCTAACTTATCGAGACTTCTAAATTGCACATTTGGTGCTTTTTTCCTCAACATGCCAACCAACATATTCCCAGTTAAACTTAGATTTTCTTCTATCTTTTGTTTGAGCAACACAAGAGCTTTCTCCATCAAACTCTCATCCCTTTCCATATTTACTTGGGCTTTTCTCAAAAACGTTGATTTACGAATTTCCTTAATTCCCGATGTCACATATCTATTTACATCTACTCCTTCCTTCTTTAGAAAATCAGTAGCAGTTTCCTGATTTGAGCTTACTGCCTCTGCATAATCATGAAGAAGTAGTTTAAAGGCTTTTAATTTATTTTCAGTTGACATATTTTCTTTTAATTAAAGGAGTCCAAAATTCTTCTAGATAACCTTCTCAGCCTTCGAATCCTATTATCATATTCTTCCTCAGAAATATTAAGATCTTTACAGATTTCACATCTTTTTGACTCATCGTAATAACGACCGATAAAAATTTCATACAATTCCTCATCGCCAGAAATCTCTCCCTCAATGCTTGCCACAGCTGTGGCAACATCTATAGATTCATCGAGTTCAAACTCTACAGCAAAGAAATCATCAACTTCTTCTAAATCATATTCGTCCTCTTTTTCATCTTGGACAATTTCATTGAGGTTTGCAGCTTTCTTCTTAGCGTTAAAAATCGATTGTCGCAGAATATTGTATTTCAAATATCTTATTAGGTCGGGATTTCTGGATGGTTCAAATTTCTTGGGTTCATTCAAATACTTCGTAATCGCATCAATTGCAAAATCGTAAGAAAGCTCCTCCCTAGATCTAACCATCCTCTGATTGCTCACTCCAATTAGGGCATATGCATAGGCCATGAGCACTGGAATAACCTTTTCCCAGTCAACATTTTCATAGTCTGATTTGATTTCAAGTCGTTCCAAAAGGCGCTAATTAATTGTAATGCTAATTAAAAAGAAAAAATTGCCATGCCGCGGCAATTTTTTCTTCGCCAGTAGCATACTATTTTATCACGTTCAAACTACTAAAAACGATGGCCACAAACAAACCAACAGGAGACAATGCTCGAAAAGGAGCTGTCAGAAAACGATCACAAGTACAAAATCCCAAGACCGGTCTCTGGACAAAGAGAAATTCTGAAACTGGGCAATTTATGGATGTAAAAACGTCCAATTCTAAACCTTTCAAGGGAATCCGAAAAGAGAGATAAGAAAATGGCAAAAAATGTAAATCGACCAAACATCCCCCCAAAAGTCAAAACCAATTTATGGCGGTCTTCTGGCGGACGGTGCCAGTTCAATAATTGCAACACTCCCCTATGGTTGCACAAAGCAACGATGGACCAAATGAACAAAGCATACATAGCCCACATATTTGCATTTTCTAAAGGAGGAGCCAGATATGATGAGGTAAAGTCACCTTTGCTAGAAAAGGATTTCTCGAATCTTATGTTAGTGTGTGATGAATGCCACCGTACGTTTGACGATAAATCAAAAGAGGAAGAATATCCAGCAGATCGCTTGATAACGATGAAAAGAGTCCATGAAGAGCGTATTGAGCTTTTGACCGGAATTGCACCTGACATGAGAAGCCATATTCTTCTCTTTGGTGCTAAAATAGGACAAAATGCCTCTCCTTTAAATTTTCATTCCGCGACTCAAGCTATACTCCCGAATTACTACCCTTCTATGCCACGGCCGGTGGAAATTGGAATGCAATCAGCTTTGGAAGATCATGCCGAAAGCTACTGGCTAGCCGAAGAAGAAAACCTGATAATTAAATTCAAATCAGAAGTTCAGTATTTGAAGGGAAAACATGAAACTCAACACTTTTCCATCTTTGGTCTTGCACCTCAACCATTGCTTATAAAGCTAGGCACCTTATTAGGTGACCTTTACGATGCGGAGGTTTATCAACTTCATAGAGAACCTACCACCTGGAAGTGGCTAGATCAAAAGTACGATGTTAAGCACCAAATTGTACCTGCTTCAACAGACCACAAAGTTGTTGCCCTCAAATTTGAATTGAGCGCAACTATCACTGATGATCGGATAAAGAATTCTCTTGGTGAGGAATCTAGCATTTGGTCGATTACCCATAGTAGCCCTAATAATGACTACCTAAAGTCTCGCCTCCATTTGCAGGATTTTCGCCGAATAGCACGCAAAGCGCTCGATCAAATAAAAGCGCGGCATGGAGAGGATGTAATAATCCATGTATTTCCAGCTATGCCAGTTTCTACTGCTATTGAACTAGGAAGGGTTTGGATGCCAAAAGCAGACCTTGCAATGATAATTTATGATCAAAACAGAAGGGAAGGCGGTTTTATTAAAACTTTAAAAATCTCTTAAAAGTATGTTGACACCGGAACAAAAAAAACAATTTAGTGATCTCCTTGAGGCGCTAGGACAAGAACTAGATATTAGCAAAGAACAGTACGATGCTGTCGTAAAAAGCTATCAAGCGGTAGGTAACCAACTTTCAAAAGAAGGATCTCTACTGTCACCTTATAAACCGGAAATTCTTCCTCAAGGATCATTTCTATTCGGTACGATGATAAAACCAGTAAACGAGAAGGACGACCTTGATATTGACCTGGTGTGTAAATTAACAGGTAAGCAGCCGTCTTGGACCCAATACAACCTGAAGCAAAAGGTTGGAGATCAGCTAAAAGAAAATACTGTTTACCGAAAGATGCTGAAAGAAGAAGGTCGAAGATGTTGGACGTTGGTTTATTCCGATTCTGCCAATTATCATATGGATATTCTACCTTCTATTGTCGATTCTGGATATCAAATGATTTTGGAAAATGCATTTTTAAATTCTAAAACGACTGATCTGAATGAACTTGCGATCAGAATAACTGACAGGTTTAGAGATGATTACTATTCTGAAACCGATCATAAAATTTGGCTTAAATGCAACCCTTTTGGTTATGCCAAGTGGTTTACAAATGAGGCTTCAATTGACTTAAGTAAAAGAATAACTTTAAGTGAATCGATAAAGCCAGTTCCCCAATATCAAAAAGATAAGCTGCCCCTTCAACGAGTTGTTCAAATTCTTAAAAGGCATCGCGATCTTTTTTTCAATGGAGATGAGGACAAACCAATATCAATTATCATAACTACTTTGGCTGCAAGGGCCTATCAGAAGGAGACTTCTATCATAGATGCATTATTGAATGTAATCGACCGTATGCATTTGTTTATCAAAGAAAAATTTAATCCAAAAACAGGTAGGATGATCAAATGGATAGGGAATCCTGTAAATGAGGAAGAAAATTTTGCGGATAAATGGGAGGAGGCTCCCCAAAAAGAAAAAAACTTTGAATTGTGGTTACAGGCTGTTAAAACCGATGTTAGACAAGCCTTAGACCAAAAAGATAAAGGTTTACATTCTGTTATGGAATCCTTAAAATCACCATTTGGAGAAAAATCGGTATCTCTAGCATTTGCCAACTACGGGGAAAAGCAGTTGCAATTAAGAAACGCAGGAGGATTAAAAATGGCGGGAATCACTGGAATGATAGGCTCAGTAGGTAGAACTTCAATCATTCAACACACAAATTTTGGTGCGAAAAAGGATCAATAAACCAATTCCGCTAATTCAACAGGAAGTGGCATTGAAGTCATTTTTCCCTGGATCAAAGATCAGTCGTAAATCCGATTTTGAAATCAAGTGGACACATACTGTAAAACCTACTCCACTAAGTGAATGCTACACCCTCCTTCTTCATTATAAAAAGGGCGAAGGAGCTAAAGTCTATGTAGTTTCTCCCAAACCACTTCAATTGGCGAAAGGAAAAACCAGACTTCCACATGTTTACAGTCATGCAGAACAGCGCCTTTGCCTGTACTATCCAAATGACGATGAGTGGAATTCTTCTATGCTGTATATAAAAACCCTCATTCCTTGGGCCTGCGAATGGCTTATGCATTATGAAATTTGGGTCGGGACTGGGGAATGGAAAGGAGGAGGTATTGAGCATAATGAGAACCCTGATGAAAATGAAAAATCTGAATAAAATTATTCTCCTTACCCGAAGAGGAAAACGAAAATCCAAGGGTAAAAAAAGCCCTTTCGGGCTTTTCTCAAGATTCTTCCTAATCCGGTTCTTTGACCGAAACGTAAACTGTGTGGGTTTTTCCGTACTGATCCGGTTCTTTTAGCTTGGCGACATTGAACTTGACGAAGGTTTCTCCTTCATACTCGAAGGTGTGGTTTTGAAGCTCAGTCATATTCAGGCTCACTTCCACAATGTTTCTATTTTCGACTTGCTTTCCTTTTCCGATGTACTTTTTTGAGAATGCCATAGTATTTTGGTTTTAGTTAAAATTTATGCAGGTCATTTAGGATGGCCGGGAAAGTGATGAAAAATTAGAATTTAAAAACCGGGAGGCAGTCCGTAGGAAACCCTGTTTTTAGGAAATTCTGCTAAAAGCCTCAATTTTTTGAAACTGACAGGCCATCCGACCTTTGTGCATACAATTGGATAAAACCTGAATAGGGCTTGTAAATACTTCGGGAAAAGGCAAGATGAAAAGACCGAACTGGCCAAACTCAATTAAGGGTAATCTCCTCAGCAAGTGGCACAGAAACTTCTCCAGGAGGCATAGCTTCAAATTCAAATTGTCGATAAACTCCCCTACTCCATGCTCTTTGAGCAAACAGCCATCAGTAAGAAACAGAAGGAGACCATCAAATCCTATCTGGAAAAATTGAAAAATCAAGACCCGATCAATCCGGATTGGTCTTTCGAGATCCATTCTTTCCCGGATCACCTGATCGCTTCGGGTCACTTACAGATGTTCAAAACAATTGGACCGCACCACACACTGGCCAGAAAACTGATCACTAATTGCCGCGGAGAATACCGCAGTTAGACCCCGGCTGAGGCAGATCCAGTTTGCTAACTATTGAATCATAACCTATGGTCTGGAGCATCTTAGAGAAAAGAGCATACCACCCCAAGGAGTAATTTCCTTTCTGTAAATTCAATTTTTAAAGGCTTCATAGGATAAAAAAATCTTAAGGGAAAAGAATCAAAAAGCATCTCAAAAAAGTTTTCAAAATCAACATTTTTAATTGTTTACATGCAAAAACCTCTAATGAATGTCATTAGAGGTTTTTCCTATAGACGGATTTGGGTTAAAATGACCTATGTCATCGTTTTGGGATTCAAATAACACTAAAATCTGAGTTCTGGATTTTTTGGACCTCAGATAATTATAATTTATAAAATGTAGAACTACAGGCTAACAATTTCGTCTCCTGCTATTTTCATAGTTTGATTTTAGATTATTGTCTATAAGGTCCGTTAATCTTCAACCAAGCAGCTAAATCGGTTATTTCTTGATTTTGATCCTCGATCATTTTGTTAGCCATTTCTTTTATCTCATCGTGGTGGCCATGATGTAAGATTGATTGAGCGTTATCGAAGGCGTTTTGATGGTGAACAATCATAAGTTGTGCAAAATCATTATCCGCGTCACCTGTCAAAAGCTGGATGTCTTTCCAGTTTTTCATCTTCTCCATCACGTTCATAATTTCATTGGCAAATGCCTGACCTTCTGTGTTGGAATCCGGAGTATGGTTTTCAAGCCAAGTTGTTAGCTCAGTTTTTTCTGCTGTCTGCATATCAATGATTTGCTGTGCCATTGCTCTTATTGTAGGATCATTCCCGTTCATAAGTTCTTTATTGGCCATATCTATAGCACCCTGATGGTGGATGACCATCATACTGGCAAAATCATGATCTGCATCGCCAGTCATTTGCATGGCATCCATCTGCGAATTCATATTATGCATAATTGTCATAAACTCATTGTCATCATGGCTTTGTAATTTCAAGAATTCATCGTCTTTATCACAAGAGAGTAAACACATGAATGCAAGCGGCATTATTGCTAACCGCGATTTTATATAGTACGTATTTTCAAAGATTTTCATTTTGATTATTTTTATGTAAAACTCATTGTTTTATCAATACACGTTTCATGTCTAACAAAATTTCAGCATAGTCGATTGACAAGTATTCATCATGGACGTATTCTGTAAAAACTATTTCCAAAAGGATGTACTTCAAAAAGTATATCCTCTTGGACTGCAGCAACTCTCTCAAGCGGCCATCTTTCTGCATTCTCCAGCGCATCTTTTACAAGCTTCTGCACAATTTTTACAGTGCTCTGATTGATGACTGTCGCATTCTGCTCCACATTCTTCACAAATCGTGGCGCAAAGACCACATAATTGGCGGGAATAATTTTCACCAATATAGCTATCGGCTCGGGCCATAAAGCTGGCAGCCATACGGCAGATATCAGCACAATATCTATTCAACTGGATACATTTTGCCATTGCTTTTACATCTTCCTCTTGAAGACATGCTGTTGCACAGTGGTCGCATTCACTTGCACATTCATAACAGGCATCGATACAATTTTTAAATTTTTCGTGACTCATAACTAGTTAATTTAAATTTTCTTCAGGTCCGCTGTTGCCCGGCCTTCAGTATCGCTGTTGCCCGATGATAAGACATCAAGGTGCCAAGTGTTTGTTATTGAAATTGTAGAATGCATCTACCGTACCAAGTATGCAAATTGGATTAGTTTTTTCAGAACCGAGAGCGGACCAAACTACTCTAAACATAAAGCCTCCTACAGTTCATGCAGGAGGCTTTAGTGTCGTTATCAAAAGGTCTAGTGTCTGTTAACCTTCTGTAAATTTCAGGATTTAAACTTTTCACCAAGTGCCTTAGGGTGTACCAGAGTATTTCTATCAGATTTTTTGACTACTGAAACCAAATTATTACCGAAATAGTGAATGGAGTCTTGTATTTAAAATCGTACAATTACTGCTACTTCCTTTATAATAGATCTAAAGATAACTTCCTCAAAACCTAGCCTATAATTGAGGCAGTTTAGTCAAGCTATTTATATCAATATAGTTTAATCTTATTAATTGAACATCAGTACTCAATAATTCAACATCAATCCCACTCCAAAACCCATATCACTGTCATAATGTGTTCTAAAACCAAAGTTTTTAGCTAGAATGTAATTTAACCCTACCATATATTCTTTGTCAGTATTTACCATAAAGTTTGCCCTGATTCTTTTTGAAACAGGAATATCGTCTCGTCGTAATTGAACTCTGACATTGCCATCTTGGTAAACTTCAGTTTGTAAAATAAAAAGCATAGGTAAGGTATAAGCAACTCCTACACTGAATTGAGCGCGGTTGTCTTTCGTGCTTTTCTGTCCAAAGATGTTTTGCTCCACTTCGCCGTGTCCTAGTTTCCTGTAGCGCCAATCAAAACCAACAAAAGGCATTAACCATTGCATTCTTCCAAGATATCTGCCTACGTGCGTTTCACTTTCATAACCGTGCTCATCATTGTACCCTAGTCGCCATTCAGAGCCAAAACTCCAACGCGTATTTTGCAACATTGCCACTCCGTCATTTCCATTGGTGGCAAAGTCATTTTGAGCCATAAGGTGTAATTGGTTGCTTTCTTGTTGCAATTTTTTATAAGCCCATTTTTTCTCCGGTAAAAGGGGATTTGGTTCTTGTTTTTCATAACTGAAAACCCGGTTCATGCCTGCCATCATATGATAGAGAATGTGGCAGTGGAAAAACCAATCTCCCTCTACATTAGCTTCGAACTCAATTACGTTGGTTTCCATTGGCATAATATCCATTACGTTTTTGAGCGGAGCGTACTCCCCTTGTCCGTTGATCACCCTAAAATCATGTCCATGCAAATGCATCGGGTGGCGCATCATCGAATTATTGAAAAGGGTAATTCGCACGATTTCCCCTTTTTTTATCAATATTTTATCGGATTCTGAAAGCACCTTATTATCCATACTCCACACATAGCGGTTCATATTGCCTGTCAGTTCAAAGCGCATTTCCCTAACGGGTGCACTAGCAGGTAATGTGGTTTTAGTTGGAGATTTGAGCATTGCATAATTGAGGGTTACAATGTCCGTATTGCTAGAACCGTGACTCGAATGATCCATGTTTTTCATATCCATTCCAGGCTTTTCATCCATTTTCATCGGTTTCTTTTCGCCGGAAATTTCAGGATACATGACTGTGTTCATATCCATTTGTTGCAGGCTCATATTCATCCCCATATCGTTCATGTCGCCGTTCATTTTCATCATATCGTTCATCATCTTCATGCCTTCAAAATATTTCAATTTGGGCAATGGACTGACCAATTGTTTGATGCCCGAACCGATGTAAATGGAAGCTGATTTGGTGCGGTCCTCCGCTGTAGCAAGAAACTCATAGGCAGTATTTTCAGCAGGAATGGTCACGATTACATCATAAGTTTCCGACACACCAATAATCAACCTGTCGACTTCCACAGGATCTACATCGTTGCCGTCATTGGCTACAACGGTCATTTTGCCGGCTGCATAGGTGAGCCAAAAGTAGGAGGAAGCACCGCCGTTTGAGATTTGCAATCGTACTCTATCACCTGCTTTGAATTGGGATAATTGGCTTTCATTTTTGCCGTTAATTAGAAATCTATCATAATAAATATCACTCACGTCCATTGCCAACATTCGTTTCCATTCGTTGGCAACTTTGGTTTTAAAATGACCTTCCCTTATAGCCTCTGCATAACTTTGAGTGGTTCCTTTTTTAATAGCGAACCAATCAGAAGCATTGTGCAACATCCGATGCACATTTTCAGGTTTGTAGTCTGTCCACTCACTTAGAATAATAGGGACAGTCGGAATATCGTCAATCCCTGCCCTTAATCCTGGGTCATCCTCCCGCTTTTTTAGTATCATGGAGCCATACATTCCTATTTGCTCTTGCAGTCCGCTATGGCTATGATACCAATGTGTGCCATGTTGGATTATTGGAAATGTGTATTTGTGTGTCGTGCCGGGTTCTATCGGCATTTGCGTTAGAAAGGGAACACCATCTTCCTTATTGGGTAAAAACAAGCCATGCCAATGTAAAGAGGTGCTTTCTTCGAGTTGGTTGTGCACGTATATTTCTGCTATATCACCTTCGGTAAAGGTCAGTGTTGGCATCGGAATTTGCCCGTTTACGGCAATGGCCCATTTTTCTTTGCCTGAAAAATTGACAAGGGTATCCTTTACATACAAGTCGTATCGCACTACTTTTTGTGCGAAAAGCGAGTTGGTTACCAATAGCACAACACCTATTAGCAACAACTTCTTATAAATATTACTTTTTATCATTTTAGGAATTTGAATTATTTAGTTTTAATAAGCTTGCATTTATAGCAACTACTATGGTACTGACACTCATTAACACTGCACCCATAGCAGGGCTTAGTACAAAGTTTGGATAGAGCACACCTGCGGCAAGGGGAATAGCGATAATATTATAACCTACTGCCCAAATAAGGTTTTGTATCATTTTCTGGTAGGTTCGTTTTCCGAAATCGATCATTTTGGCTACATCTCTTGGGTCGCTATTTACCAGAATGATATCAGCGGTTTCGGCGGCCACATCGGTTCCTGAACCCACAGCTATCCCCACATCTGCCTGTGCCAACGCAGGTGCATCATTGACCCCATCCCCTGTCATCGCTACAATTTCGCCTTTGGCTTGGAATTCTTTAATTTTCTCTTGCTTGTTGTGCGGGAGCACGTTGGCAAAAAAACCGTCCATTTTCAACTCATTGCTCACTGCTGCAGCAATTTTTTCATTATCGCCAGTAAGTAAGTATGATTTGATGTTCATATCCTTCAAATCATCAATTGCCTGCTGTGAGCCTTCACGAATGGTATCTGCCAACGTAATTATACCCACTACTTCATCGTCAATCAGCAAAAAATTCACGGTTTCGGCATCTTGATTGATGTCCTTAGGAAGGTCAGGCAGGGCTAAAGTTTTGTCCTTGAAATAATTCGGCCCGGCTGCTACTACAGACTTACCTTCAACGGTTCCCGACACACCAATTCCCTGCATCAACTGAAAGTTCTCTGATTTCCACAGCTCGAGATTTTTGTCTTTTAGAGTTTGGAGTACACCTTTTGCAATATGGTGTTCTGAATTTTGCTGAACTGCTGCTGCGTATTGGATGATATCATCCTCAGTATATTTATCTGTTAACGGAATAGTTTTCTGAACCCTGTGAGATCCTTCAGTAAGTGTTCCGGTTTTGTCAAAAATGATTACCGATAATTTCCTTGTGGTCTCAAAAGCAGTCCTATTCCTGATTAAGAGGCCATTTGTAGCAGAAAGGGTTGTAGAGATAGCAACTACTAATGGGATAGCAACCCCCAAAGCGTGAGGGCAAGCGGTGACCATTACCGTTACCATTCGTTCTAATGCAAAGGATAAATCTCCGCTATTGCTGTACCAAAAAATAAAAGTTCCCACGCCAACAGCGATAGCAATGAAGGTGAGCCATTTGGCAACCCTATCTGCAAGGTTTTGGGTGTTGGATTTTGCTGCCTGTGCATCCTGCACCAGATTGATTACCTTATTGAGGTAGCTGTCTTTGCCTACTCCAGTAGCCTTAATCTTTAAAACCCCATCCCCATTTATCGAGCCTGCAATGACTTTTGCATCTACCTGCTTTTTCACAGGTACACTTTCGCCCGTAAGCATACTTTCATTGACAGAAGAAGAACCTTCCAATACCAATCCATCAGCGGCAATTTTCTCTCCTGGCTTAATGATGACAGTATCGTCATTCATAAGCTCTTCCAACTTTATTTTAACTGCTTCACCATTGCGTTCAATAGTTACTTCATTGGGCAGTAAAGCCACCAAAGACTGTAATGCCTTTGAAGCAGCCATTTGAGAACGCATCTCCAGCCAATGCCCTAATAGCATAATTACAATCAAGGTGGCAAGCTCCCAAAAGAAATCCATTCCTGGAAATCCAAGAGCTACAGCCATACTGTAGAAGTAGGCCACTGATATAGCCAATGCGACCAAAGTCATCATACCAATGGCTTTGGATTTTATTTCGCCAACCATTCCCTTCAGAAATGGCATCCCCCCATAAATATAAATGGCTGTTCCCAATGCCATTAAAACGTATCTGTCTCCAGGGAAGGAAATGCTGAATCCTAACCATTGCTGTATCATATGAGATAGCAGCAAAATGGGAACCGTAAGAATTAAACTTACCCAAAACCTCTGGATGAAGTCACTGGTATGATGACCTTCGTGTTTGTCAAAATCAGCTTTTGAATGTTCCGCCGGGTGCTTTGAAGATTTGGAATGGTGAGAATGTTTGGCCTTTTCTCCAAAAGGCACCAAGTCCATCCCACAAATAGGACATTTTCCCGGTTCGTCTTTGAGCACCTGAAGGTGCATCGGACACGTATATTTTCTCACTTTTCAGCGTTTTTGAAATCAAACGAAACGCTCACAAACTCCCAACTTATCTCTATTTTGCCTTGGTTTTCATCTGTTTTAACTACCTGATATTGTAAGGATTCAATGAGATCATCATTCTTTTTTGGTTTAACTTTTATCCTGATCAGATCGTTTTCCGAATTGTAATCATCCGCCAAATGCATATCCCAATCTTTACTAAGTATAAGTATCCACTCCCCCTCATTTGGAATGGTAAAAAACCCATACTTTCCTTTAGCAATTAGTTGATTGTTGATTGTTACATCCTCCGAAAATTCAATCCACGTAGCTTTGTGCGCACCAGTCGCCCAAACTTGTCCATAAGCGACCAGACCATTCCAAATGTTACGTCCCCTTACGCTTGGGGAGCCATAATCAATATGTATATGGTTGTCTCCAATCATTGCCATAGCGGATGTACGGGGACTTTTGGATTTTACAGTAGTATCTTTCTCTGTCTGATGATGTTCGTGTTGAGCGAAAGTAATAATAGGTGACAAACCAAATAGTAGTATTATAATTAATTTTTTCATAAGTTTTTGGTAAAATTTATATGTTAAACTAATAGTGAGGATAATGATTTTTTTTCAATTTAATGGGAAGCAAGTTAACCTACTCCATTACTTTTGTTTCAGTTCTCTATTTACCCAATTTACTATTTCAATTTTGTCTGACTCTGATAATTTTGAATCTCTATGAATAAAGGTATAGGACCTAAGAGGCATATCATTTGCTTTTATTTGTTTTGAAATTCTATCTAATTTGTTTTCTTGTTTACGCTTAGAATAGCTACCAAATTCACTAAAATTCAGATTTTCTTTTCCTTCTTTTATATGGTATTCCATTAAAATCCTCCCAGGTTGTATGTATGAATACCAAGGGTAATTCGTGTTGTTGCTGTGGCAGTCATAACAGGAGGTTTGGAGGATTTGTCTTACGTTAACGGGTATATCTAATACTTCTGTAATGTGTAAAGGTGTAACCTGACCCTCATCCATATTGCGGGCAGGCTGGTAAAATTGTATCAATACCAAAACACCAAACCCGATCAGGAAAAATATTTTAAAGTATCTCAATCTTAACATTTACAGTTCCTTTTTTATGGAGCCGCAGGTCAACATTTTGGTGCCAAGATAAGGATTCTTTATTTCCTTGTATTCACTGATCCAAACAGCCCCTTTGCCATCTTCATACATCGGGCAAAAATCTTGGTAGAGTACTTTGGAAGTTCCAAAAACACCAAGGAGATCATCGACATCCCTACTCAACATGGCAAAATGCTCTCTTTGATGAGCTATATTATTGGCATTGTCGGCAATATGCTCTGCCTGCTCCAGAGCATCATCCATCACTTCGTCATAGATCTTTTTCTGCTCGGAAGTAAAAGAATCAACATCAAACTCAGAAATCTCCGATACTACCTTTTCGCCAAATCTTGCCGCATCTTTAGCATTATCTGCTGTTAAGGCATTTTTCAGATTCAGATACTCGGTAATTAGATTATCCATAGCATCTTCCTGCGTATTGCCAGCTTTTGTTTCAGCCTTTACATCCATAGTCTCGGAATTTGTTGCCGAGGCATCATGATGCTGTTCGTTTGATTCTGCTTCTTTTGTTTCTTTGGATTGACATGCTCCCAAAGAAATTATTAATGTTATAAATAGTATCTTATTCATTTTGTTAGATTTTAATTTCTATTAACTAATTTAATTAATATGTTTTATAGGACTTTAAAGTTCAACATCATCCCGTCGTCCTCATGTTCCAAATTATGACAATGGACTACGAATTTGCCTAGTTGTTCAAATTTCATGATTACCTGAACCTTTTCCCTAGGAGCAACTAACACAGTATCTTTCCAACCTCTTTCATGGGGTACTATCGTATTTCGGCCTCCGGTCCGTGCTACAATTTGAAAGTGGACACCATGCACATGCATAGGATGGGCTTCATCACCACTAGTGTTATCAAATTCCCAAATCTCTGTAGATCTCAGTTCCACCGTCTCATCAATCCGATCAGATTCAAATACTTTTCCATTGATTTGATGCATGCCACTCATATTTTGGCCCATATTCATGGTAAGCTTGAAGGGTCTTGTCTTACTGGCACCTGAAAGATTGGTTAACGGTATCAGCGAAGTTGGTAAAATGAATTCGGCATTTTCGCTATTCCTAACATTGAATCTTATGATGTTGAAGCTTTGGTCTCCTTGAGCGGATCCCATACCGGAAAACTTCTCATTCATAAGGTAAAGCATTTTACCCTCTTTAACATTTGAAAAATCAATGAGGATATCTGCTCTTTCTCCGGAGCTTAGCAACAAGTTTTTTACGATTTCTGGCTTTGGCAGCAGCCCACCGTCTGAACCGATCACATAGAAATCCCCACCATCGCTCAATGCTAGGTTGTAGATCCTAGCGGTGGAACCATTGAGAATTCGAAAACGATAAAAACGAGATTCGACTTCAAGAAAAGGCTTGTTGGTTCCGTTCACTAAAATAGTTTCGCCCAAGAAACCTGTCATTACCTCCCCCATAGTTGGGTTGTATGTAATGCCACCGCCGGAATTGAGGCGCTTATCCTGAATTATTAACGGAACTTCATAAGCACCACTAGGGAGATTGAGTGCTTTTTCTTCTTCGCTTTCCACAATAAACATTCCTGCCAATCCTTTGGTAACCTGCTTGCCAGTGAGGCCATGCAGGTGAGGATGGTACCAGTTTGTCCCAGCTTGTTGGATGACTGGAAATTGAAAGTTAAAAGATTCATTGGGCATGATCATGTGATCTGGGTGGCCGTCCATTGCGGCTGGGATCACTAAACCATGCCAATGAATATTGGTATGTTCTGACAGTTTATTTGTAAAATTAAGGTTTACATTCTGATCTTTTTGGACTCTAATCGTGGGGCCCAACAGTCCAACTCCGTATCCCAATACCGATACTTCCCCGCCATTTCCCAAGGTTTCCATACCACCTTGAGCACTCAGAGCTGAAGTACCATTGATTGTTTCAGGGACCTTCAATGGATTATTAAATACACCGTCCACAACATTTGGAGCTTCTCCTCCCATGCCATGATCCATGCATGAAGTCAAAAGACTTGGTCCTGCCGCAATGGCAACTGTACCCAATCCCATTCTCTTTAAAAATTCACTTCTGTTCATTCAGCTACAACATTGGGATTAATTAATTTTTTCAACGGTACTTCCGCAAGTCATCATCATTGACCCATAATATGGATTCTTGATAGAGCTTTCTTTACTAAGCCAGTTTGCTCCTTTCCCATTGTTGTACATGGGACATTTTTGGTAATAAACGGTTGGTCCGGCTGTAGAAAGCTTCATCAACTCATACATAGGCTGTGAAAGACCTGAAAAATAAACGCGTTGATCATCAGCATCGGTGGACTCGCTGATTTTTTCTGCATTTTCGCTTAATGCTTTCATTTTCACCATCCACGCTTCATGGGTTTTTGGTTCCAGTTCGCCCATTTTCACTTTGCGGATTGCAGTTACGAGAGCCTTTGCTGCAGTGGATGCTGACTTCCCATCTGATTGCACCAAGGCATCTTTTAAATCAAAGTATCGGTCGAAAACAGGCTGAAGCTCACCGGCATTTTGCATCTGAATGTTTTCTGAGGGTTTTTCCCCATTTTTCATCCCCATTTCCGCGCCGTGGTTGGCATGGCTTCCCATTTTTACGGGCTGTTCGGAATGTTTTTCCATTTTCATACTCGAGTTTGGCATGATGGTTTCTTTTTTATTTATTCTTTCGTATTGACAACATTCAGAAAGTATTGCATACGCTTTATCTGGCGCAAGAAACTGGTCGCTATCGTAACCTGCCAATGCAATGCGCTTCAAGATCTCATCAGAATTGGTCAATTTTTCATCAAAGGTGATTGTAGCCATTTTGGTATCTTTATTCCAATCTACCTCCACTGCATTTTTTACATTACCCGCTCTTTCAATGGTTGCTTCGCACATTTGGCAGTTCCCATAAATTTTTACACTCTCGGTTTTAGTGTTTTTGATTTGAGCATTTATAGCTGTAGACGATAGCAATGCCATGATTGCCATCAATATTTTTATTGATTTCATTTTTTTAAATTTTAATGAGGGAAAGAAATTATTAAGAAAGCCGGTAATTGCTTTCAATTAGACAGTTCTGTGGCTGTAATGGAAAAAAATCAGCCTATTTTAGGCGGTAGCCAAACTGATAAAAAACCTGATGAATAATTGGTTCTCTGATAGTAAAAGATAGATTCGCTCCATTTCAAACCACCTGAAAATTGGGCATTGGTAAGCAATAGCGGAATAGGACTATTGGATGGGCAATGGCAAGCGTGATCCGAACACTGTCCGTTACATCCTTCTGAATCTTTTTCAGAATGACCATTTGCGCAGCATTTCTTGGTTTCAGAATCATATTCGCTGTCACACGTCTCAGTCTTGGGACTCTCAGCTTTTTCGCTCGACTTACCGCAAGCATAGGTATCTGATGGGTTCAAAAAGAATCCAAGAGAAATTAAAAACGCCATGAGTGCAAACTTTTGCATATCTAGGAGACGAAGATACACGATTTTTGTTGTCTTTTTATGGCGCCAATATCAGCCGACACTCCCAGAATGAATTGGGCTAACCGCTCTGAAATCTTGGCTTCAGTTCAGATTTGTATTCCTCAGGTCTAATGTTCGAAAAAGAAAACCTTTCATCGACCATTTCCGAGTATTTTTTAAAATTCAACAGTTTGTTCATATTGGAACAGCCGTCGCAATTCAAACATTGTTCCCGAAGAAATGTAGGTTTTCCATCGACATACTGAAAAACAAATATCTCGTAAGGATTCTTGCAACATTCATCAATTTTTATCCGACTCCAAAGTTCACAATCCTTACAAACTATGACGGCATCAAATTGATAGTCGTAGGTAATTGAAATGTTGTTGGACCCTAAATTTTTACAGACCAACATATCCTTTACCAAACTATTGAAAATTAATTTCCTCAGCAAGTGGCACAGAAACCTCTCCGGGAGACAAGGACTCATACTCAAACTGTCGATAGGCTTCCCCATCGGCCAAAACACTGACTGTCGCTGAAAGTGGCTGGAAAGAATCATCGGTTTCTCCTCCCAAGTGAACGGCATTGAAAACTAGACCCAGGCTATGGATCGGGGCTGAGGAAGTGGCTGAAATGGTTGGGACTTCTGGCTCGAAAGAAAGTGTGTAGGTATTGCCTTGTTCGATCACTTGAGTCCAGGTGAGTTCGGTCGGCTGATCCAACACCGGAGCGACAAAAGTAGATGTGCCGCTCAGCATGCTGTGAACCGAAAAAGTCACCAAATAGTCGGCGTAATTACCATCCATTTCAACTTCGATGGTCACAGATTTTTCAACAGATTTTGGAGTCTCATCCTCAGAAGAACAGCTAAAAGAAAAAACAACTACAGCGAGTACTAACAGGTATTTCAAGTTTCTCATGGCGTAAAATGGTTTAGTTTAAAATTAAATACTTAAAATTTCAAGGCCGATTGGTCTATTTGACTTACAGTTGTCTACGAATCAATTTCAAGGATATCAGCAAGTAACTTTCTTAAAAAGTTAAGAACCTGGCTGATTAACTATCACAGCCAATATCATACACGGTGGTGTTACTTAGGCGTTTCATTTTTTCTACCTAAGACTTGTATAAAATAACGGTTCAGAAGTCCGGGGCCTTGAAACCTTTTCAAAACTTCGGAACCTGCTTCAAATTCAGCTTTTTTATATTCCTCTTTCTTAGAGTCCAAACTACCGAGGTAAGCCATTTTATAAATTTTGTCGTCAGGATGCTCATGATGAGCTTGTCGAAGCAATTCTTTTCCTTGACTTTCTAAGTCTTCATTATCACCGTATTCATCAGGAAAAATAGAAACTGTCCACCCAGCGATGAATTTGAATTCAGTTAAATTTTGAAAACTTTTTTGCCCCTCTTCATACATTTTTCTCAGCCTTTGTCTAAGATTTATTCTATCGTGAAACTCTGATGAAGCATCTTCAATGGCAATCCAAAGAAAAAAGTAAAAGTGTTTCCAGATTTCAAAATCAGTTGAGTTTCTTTCATAAAGCTCTTTATACAAGGCGAATGCCTCATCAAAGTCTTCTTGGTCTTCTAGTTGTAAAATGTGCCGAATATTTTCCAATATCTTCTATTTAAGCCTTTTCTATAAAAGAGTTAGGTAAAGCGACTAGGATTGGTTCGCTTAACCACCCTCACCTACCCATTTCCTGAGACAGTGAAGGTAAAACGTTCAATTTCTTGAAATCCATGTCATAAAACTGGATTTTCTTAAACTGAGGATCGGCCTCAATCAATACCGGCTGCCCGGTCTCCAAAGTAGCCATTTGGATATTTCCACGACCTAAACTTGAAATAAGCATTTCCTTTTCCTGAGGAGTTACCAGCTCATTGATCGGGAATCTGCCAAGTTCAGATTCCAGGTTGAAGCCATAGTTCTGATAGAATTTCTTGAAGCCATAATTTCCATCCTCGGTCTTTTGATCAAAATCCAATTTGATCCAAATGTTCTCATTTCGCTTCGGAGCTTCGACCGACACTTCATTGCCCTCTCGATCAAACTCAAAAATTTTATGGGACTTAGACTCATGCAGAATCTTGAAGCCTTTGATATCCTGCTCAGGATTAGCATTTTTTAGAAGGGCCTCCTTTGCATCCAAGGCCAGGTTTAAGTTGTCATAAAGATGATGGGATGTTTCATGCTGATTGGTTGATCTATCAAAGTAGGAATAGGAAAGAAATACTTTGCCTTCAGGCATGGATGAAAAGTCTTTGCCGGTTGCTCCATCATAGGATCTCAACAGGTAGCCCTTTGCATAGAGATCGTATGAACCGTGAACATTGATCTTATTCTTCACATTTTCGGCGATGATCTTGGAAGCCTCTTCAGTGCTGGATACTATCATTTCCTTCCCTCTTATTCCCGCATCGTCAATAAAGCTCAAAGTAAACTTGTCGATTAGGATGGCCTTCTTCAAAACAGAAGCTCCTCTGAGCAAATTATAGGCTTCCTTTGCCGTCACGTCATTTCCCTTTCCATACGAAAATGTGTTCTGGATTTGGTCATTAAGGGTGACTTTTACGCTATCCAAAAAATAATGGTAGGGCTTCGAAGATCTCGAGAAATTCAGCTCATAATTAACCTTGTCCTTTACCAGGCTTCCATCCTTTTGCCTGGCATTAAAATCGGCTGAAACTCCGATTTTAAAGAACTCCTGTCGCTCAGAAACTTTAGCTTCAAGTGCAGCATTTAACGAAGTGCCAAAGCCAAGGAATTTCAGGTTCTTTTTAAGGAATTCAAGATTATTATTCTCCATAATTTTGGGTGACAAGCGTTTAAATATAGCAAAACCATATCAATCGAGATCTTTCCAATGCAGCTGGTTTAGCTGATAAAAGGACTCTACTCCCTTTTGTTTAGGCTTAAATGTCCGGACGGTTTGAATGATCGCTTGCGAAATGCAGTAGGTTCGAAGTGAAAAGGTGAAAATCGATTCCTTAGAGACCTTATTCTTTTTAGGGTTTTTAAGCTGAACACAATCATTGTACAAATAATACCCGCAGTTCCGATCATAAACCAGATCCTGAACTTTACAATCCATCACCCTTCCCAAAATCGAGGTGCTAAAAACGGTATTGATCTTGGCCTTTTTTGAGACCTTCCTGAATGCTTGGGTCAGCAAGCTCAAGTCAAACTCAGCCCCGATGATCAAGAAGCCAGCTTCATCAAATGAGATTCTGGATTTGAACTGATTGGCAAAACAGATCAGGGAAGCATAGGAATCAGAGACAAAAATTGTCCGCGAATCTTCTGAAAGATTAAGGACAGAAATTCCTCTGGAAGCCTGCTTATTCCGGTAAAGGCTCAGTATTTCACAATCCACTTTTCCGCCTTGCTCATCAAAAAAATCGAAAACGATCTGGCCCGTTTGATCCTGATGGGCAAACTTGGAAAACAGACCTTGGATAGCCTTATCCACCCCTTTGTAGCTCAAAATATCAAAGGTCTCTGTCAAAGCCATTTTCTTGTCCGAAGCGTTTTCTTGGGTTCTTTCCTTCCTCCGTATCGATGCTGTTTAGCCGCTTGATGACATTGATATCGAATTCATCCCTAATCGCTTTTGGGAGTGAGGAATCTGCCGAAATCTTGGAGTATTCCTCCTTGATGTTGTTCAAATCACGGATTGCATCCCTGTCATTTGGGTTTCGGGAAATTCGTCGCTCTGCTTGTTTTTGAACCTCCTTGATGGCTTGAAGGTATCCTTCGCTATACGCTTTATTCTCCTGGCTCTCCTTTCCTAGCAATTTCTGAACACCGGTGATCAATAGGTAGGACAAGCCCCCATCAATCAAAACTGAAAGGACTAACCCGGATTTATTTGATCTGAGTCCCTTAGGAGCAGATGGCGAAAGTTGAAATGCTGTCCCATCTGCCAACAGCACCGTTTCCCCTTCCTTGTATGTCTTCTTTTGGTGTGGATCGAGTTCTTGCCCATTAACCGATTGAGGAGCTTTGATGTCTCGGGGATTGTAGGAGAGAAATTGTTTGGTTCGCTGATCGTACTCGATAATGTCGGTCTGAATGTTTCCTTCTTTGTCCACATAGCTTTTTTTGATGTTGGCCAATTCTTTCCGGACCAGCTGATTCCGCTCAGAGTCATTCAAACTGGGATGTCGGTTCGGTTCCATGTAAACCGGATCAATCCGCAAGGCAGGATTCCCATCTTCTCCCCTAACTATCGAAAGTCTAGCCGGTAATTTATCGATGTAAATATCCTTCCCTTTCAGATCGGTCAATTCCACGATATCAGTCATTCCGCCATTTTTCAGGGCGTTGACTTCTTTTTCAGGAATGGTAAATTTTCCGTTTTTGATGACTCCAAAAATCTCCAAATCCTTCATCGGTAATCCATTTTGGCTTTTCATAGTGCTTACTTTATGGTTTTGATAAATAAGTTATTGCCTCTTCTTTAGTCGATAGTTTTGAAATCAATTGAATGAATAAGATTGGATTGACATATTCCTTTCCCTTTTTAATACTCAAGTGCAGATGATCGCCAGTAGCTCTTCCTGTACTTCCGGAAATTCCCAGGATCGTACCCGGTAAGACGCGCTCGCCATTTGTTACAAAGGACTGAGAAAGGTGAGCGTAAGTCGATTCATACTTGCCGTGTTGGACTTTGACAAAAATTCCCAAAAGCGAATCATTGCCCACCGACACAACCATTCCATTAAGCATGGAAAGCACCTTTGAACGCTTGGTTTTCAAATCGATTCCCCGATGAAATTTCGTTTCCCCGGAAAATGGATCGGAGCGGTAGCCAAACTTTGAAGTCAGGAAAAAATACTCCAAGGGAAGGGAAGCCAACACAAGTTCCTCCCCTTTTTCCATGGGTAGTTCTCCTTGGGACAACGAATGAATTTCAGTTCTCTCCGCCTCTTGCTTCAATTCAGCCAGCTTGATCACGTTCACGGAAGTCAATTCCTTTCGAAATTCAATGGAATTGAATTGAGGAAATGCCTGGTGAGCGACAAAAAGAAGTATAATCGATAGGTTCCTTTGCATGATTTCAAGGCTTAATCTAGGATTGCCATTTCCCGGTGCTTTTCAATAATCTCGGTAACCTGAAAATGGATTTTCTCAAAGTGCTTGGTCAGGATCTCTTCTTTCTTGCCTTTGAAATCATAGAATTTCGGAGTGCTTCGATAGGAGTTTTCCTCCTGCTTGATCTCCCTCATATCCAAATTGACCCGACAATGAACATTGGATGTTTTGTATTTCCCGTCAAACTGAGTTCCTTCTGTGGCGATAATTCCAGCAATCTCCCCGGTGTGCATAGACGCTATTTTACCCGCAGGAATCAGCGGATCATATCGCTCACTATACGAAATCGAGGTTTTATCCCGATCAATCGAAACACTCTGCCCCAATTGCTTTCGCTTTCCAAACATCATCTCTAACCAGGAAAGCGTATCCTTATGGCGAACTGAACCACAAAGGACATTTCCGATCACCGAGGTCATGGTCGAAGCTGTTTCCTTTCCCTGAAGCTGGTTTAACTGGGGCAGCTCCTGAAGGCCGAGTAAAACCGCTACTTTATTACTCCGGGCAGTTGAAATCAGGTTTTCGATTTTATGGATATAAAAAGTCGGCGCTTCATCCGCTATCAAGGCGGTCGGAAGATTCCCTTTGGTATTTATCAATCGGGTTAGCCGGTTGATAATGACCGAATAGCAGGTTCCTGTGATACTCTGCGTTTCGGTACTATTGGCAAGGACTAGAATGGATGGGCTATTGGGATCTGAGATTTTGAGGTCGAAATCATCCCCGCTGAATACCCAGGCGGTTTCTTTGGTATTCAGTCTGGAAAGGAAAATCTTCAAGGTACCGACCTGCCCTTCCAGCTGTTTGTAAACCTTCTTTTCAAAGGCACTTCGGAAGGGAGATACCATGGATCTGAGTTCGGGATATTTCGTCAGACAGTTAAAAATATCCTCATAGTCCCTGTTGAGAAAATCCAGCACATGGGCGAAGGTGGAATATTTGCCTTCCTCATATCGAGACACAAAAAAGATACAGGCGGAGAGAAAGTTGATGGCGGATTGCTCGAAAAACTTGTCTGCTCCTCCGGACGAATCAGATTTTTGAAGGGATTGAAAAATAGCCTCTGCTGTTTCCGAAGCATTGGCCACCGTCTTCAAATACCTTCTGTTGATCGGATTAATCCTCCTGGAATATTCTACCTCGTCCAGATTGATGACATGGAATTTGAAATTTAGGTTTTTCTTCTTGTCCTGTGCTTTGAGATAGTGGAAGTAGGCAATCTGAGCCAAGTCAGGAAACTTGAAATCATAAAGGCACATTGTAAATCCCTTGCCTATCATCTGACGGATAAAAGGATTAATCACCCCGAAAGACTTACCGGAACCTGGGGTTCCAATCACAAAAGTCCCTCTAAATGGATTGACCAAGTTGATCCATCCTTTCCGGACTTTTCCCCTGAAATAGAACTTCATGGGGATGTTGACGGAATAGGGATTTTCGATTTTTTTGGTGTCTTGCATGAAGGACTCCCCTTCGATATTCCATTCATCCTTTCCCAGTCCCGATTTGATCAATTTCGACACATTGTCCAATGAGGTATGGATCAAAACAGCCCCTATAAATAAACAAAGGCTGTACCCGAGGTCTTGAATGGAAGTGAGATCCATCACCAAAAATGAATCTTCCAGCGAGTAGAGATAGATCGAACCAAAGAATAGCATCAACCCGATGGCCAAGGGAAAAATGATCTGATTTTTCGGGTTTAAATCCAGGTTCTTTCTCGATACTGTACCGATGGCTGAAAGGCAAATCGCTATCAAAATGGCCAATTTGCCAAGAAGCACATTACTGTAAATCTTCAGGTTTTGCAGCTTTTCGAAAAGGGGAAAAAGAAACCTTCCCACCCCATCCATGGCCAACAACTGTGGGGCATAGACAAACATCATAATGTCCAAAAACACCATCAGGTAAACAATGAATTGAAAGGTCGCGTGAAGGCTTTTTAATTCTCTTTTCTCATTCATAGCATGGACTTAATTGAGGGGAAAATCATCTTTTGGTGAAATTCATAGCGTGTCTGCTGCCAAAAGATCAGCGTACTTTATCTCCAAAGAGAGCGTTCTTCCACTGATTTGGGATTCGGAAAGCTCGATGGTGAACACCTTGGAATTGGGGAAGGTGAACTTTTTGAACACGTAGATATTGTGATATTTCTTCTCAAAGCTCTTCGGAGTGAAAAGCTGGTATTCCGGTTCTATCTCTATGGATTGGACATTGGTTGCTTTGGTGATTCGCTTGTCCTCGATCTTAAATCTCAACTGGTCCAGATCAAATTTGAGATTGGTCTTGTTCGTAAAGGAGATGTCCAAAAAGATATAATCGTCAACGGTGTAGATACTATTCACCTGACCGGTAACTCCATACTGGCTGCTTTTGGTGATGTTATCCTTCTTCTTCCCTTTAAATGCCTCTATTGAAAAATACCGAAGCTCTTGGTCGCTCAGGGGAATTTTACCGACCTCCAAGGGACTGGTATTGATAGGGAGAATTTCAATTTGAGTCTTCAGCTGTCGCTCATCATGCGCATACCATAAATCGTACTGCGCGATGAATTTCTGCCCGATAATGGTAACCACTCCCAAAGACTTATTGTAACCATTGAGGTTGGAAACACTGTCGCGGATGGCTTTTACCCGAAACACATTTTCCAATGGAATATCTCCGATCATATTGTCGGTCGAGATATCCACGTATTGGATGGGTTCGGGGGAAAGGAAGTGAAGGGAGATTTCCTCGTCGATATAGATCTTGGGAAGTTGGCTTTTCAACAGCGTACCGTTCTGCTGGGCATAGACCGAAATGGTTACCGCCCAAAGGATAAGAGTTATTATTTTCTGTGTCATGTCAAATCAGTTTTGGTTTTGGATCATTTTTCCGTTTTCCTGCAATTCGTTGGTATCGATCAGATAGACAGAAGTCCCATACTTGATATTGGCCTTGTTCTTTTTGATGGATTTGGAAACGGCTTGGGAAGTTGAGGTAAACATTCGTTGGAGGGCAGACATATACAGTTGGCTCAATTCGTCTGAGTTTGGCTGCATAGTCAGATTCATTCCTCCGGTAGTGTTTCCTCCGAGTTCTTTGGAAAATTCCCTGAAGGCACTGGCCGGAACATACAGGCCTTCCATCCCATCCACGTCATAGATGGAGAGTTTAATCGGGAAGATTCGGTCATTGATCATGACCGAAGAGATGGTCAGCTTCACTCGCTGAGCTTCATATCCGGAAATCAATGCATAGAGATAAGTTCCTCTGCCCACGATTGCATTTCCAATCAGAATATCATCTAAAAGTCGGATTCTCAATCTGGCTCCAAGAGTACCGCTCTTGATATCCTGGTCAATGATTGCTTCGATGAACTTCCCCTTTTTTTCTCTGGTGACGGTATTGAATAAGGTAGCGGACCCTTCTGACTTCTGAACCCGATAAACTGCGTTTTCGGTCTCTTTGGCTACTGGCTGGTTCTCCTTTTCTTTTAGCTGTAGCTCTTGATAAGCCGGATCATTCGCCTTGGAAATGGAGTCTATCACAGCCATCTGCGCTTTGAATAGCTCCATGGGATCTTCGTATTTGTTAGCGGGAACTTGGGTCTTTTTCCCTTCCAGCTGATTGATGGCATTCAGTAATTCTTCATCTTCCTTAGAAAAGCTTTGCTGTCTGGAAAGTTGTGGCAAAACAGATGGGATCGAATTGCCTGTTTCGGGTTTTCCGGAGTAAAGACCTGCGCTTTTTAAAGCGTTGTCGATAGAATCCAGCAGCCGTTTTTCCTCCTCGTTATACAGCGTTTTGATTTGGCTGGATTCTTCAACCTCCAGTTCCAAGCCTTTGATAGCCGTGTATCCATCATTTGCTCTTTTATAGGTTTCTCTCGAAGCATCCAGTTTGGAATCAATCGGTTTTTTCTGGATCTGTTCCGATACTTTGCCGATCTCGGATTGGATTCCACTGAGCCCCTGAACAGGCTCAGCCGGACCGTCTTTGCTGAAGGATTTATACCCGTAAAACAGCAAACACAAAAACGGGAGCATGATAATCGGCAGAATGTATTTGGGTTGTTTGAAGTCAATTTTCATGGGAGTGGTTGTTAAAATATTGCAGTTTCTCAATTGCTTTTTCCAGGTATGCGGAATCCGACTTTGAAATGGAATCCTTGTCGATAATCCGTTCTATCTCAGACTTTAACTCCGCCATTTTCGCAGCTCTCAGGGTCAAATCCTGTAATGCTGAAAATTCCCCTGACAGTTCTCCCGGAATGGCCTTCAGTTCTTTTTTGATATGTTCAGCCTGATTCTCCGGGTTAGGATTCAGCACAAAAAAGGTCAGTATGAAAGAGGCTACGATGAGAAGAAGCATGACACAAAAAATGATTTTGGCATGACGATCCATCAACCCCTTCAAATGGCCATTAACCCCTGCCATGTGAGGAAAAAGCTCATTTTTAAGTTCTTGGAAAATGGTGGTTTCCCGATCCTTAGAAGGTGTTTTTCGAAACATTGCTCAGGTCTTTATTTTCGATGGTTTTCCAATTCGTGATCAATACCCCATGGCTGTTATTCTCACTTCTCGGGATATCTATTAATTCACCTTCGGTGATAATCGATCGGGTGATCGTGGCACTTCTTCGATCTATCTTTTGCTTGCCGTAATACCGGAACCTGTTCTGAACAAGGATAATCGAATCCGTCTGGATAGAAAGCACAGAACTTGAGGAGAGAATGGAATTGAAGTAGCCCTTTTCTTTCAGGTTATTGTATTGACCGACTCCTGTCTCATCCACGAAGTACATAGCCCGACTCATTTGGTATTCGATGTGCTTATCGTCGGGAGTCAGGTTGAAAAAAAGGCTATGAAATAAGTCCACGGCTGCTTTGTACTCAGCGGGCCTATTCATTTGCATATTGGCCTGCTTGGCCAAAATGGGTATATCATTGTCCAGGATATAAATGGACTGCCTTGCGTTGGCTACCTGTTTATAGGCGTAAACCGAAACAAAGCCGCAGATAATGATTGAGGTAATCAGGCTCCCAAGGGAAAGAACCGTTGCCAATCTGATTTTCGATTCAATGTTTTGGATGATCATGGTTAGATTAGTTTAGCTCTTGAAATTGATTTTGAAGCGGAAGATCCCATCCTTCCGGCGGTGGTTGCTGCTGAGGAAATTCCTGAAGTGGAAATGATCCAAGTGGAAATCGAGGGCACGGTAGTGATGGCAATTGCGCTGACAAAAAATGCTACAATCACCAGCCCGAAACTCAAAAAGCCATTGGATGCCAGCCAAGCCATTTTTTCAAGCCGATCTGCTCCACCACCGGTTGAAAGCAAATACTCGTACTTGTCAATCTCTACCTCCAAAGCATATTGTTGGAGCCTTCCTGTTATGTAGAGAATCAAATATGCCACTCCTACATAAAGGTTGACGGAGACAAACCTTGCTATCCAGGTAGTGAACGCATCCCGAAAGGCTGGAAGAATACTCACCACCACTGAAAATGGCCCAAGTATCACCAACACCGTCGAATAGATGATCTGCAACATGAAAATGATATAGACACACACCCTTAGAATCCATATGGCCACCAATTCGATGATTTGGGTAGCGAGCAGTTGAAGGCTGGTTTGCATCCTAATCCTCATTTGGACAATAGGAGCTAGAATCTGATCGGAGAAAAATCCTTTTACCCCATCCACAATCACCATCCCCAAATCTTTATCGGATTCTTGCGCCTGTTCCGATGCCATCTCGGTCACTGCCTGATATTCCACCAGCTGATCGGCCATCTCGATCATGTAGGCCGCCCGGTCAAGTCGCAAAGCATTATTGGTGTCATTTTGGATCCCGAAAAGCGCTTCTGTTTTGGCAGCGATCAAATCGGTAGGAAAAGCTATGATCTGGCAGAAAATTGGCCACCACATCAAAAGAATCACCAACGCAAAAGGTCTTAAAAGGGGCATAATTTCAAGCTTCTTATCCCCTGCCATCATTTCGTAGCATTTGAGACTAAAAAAAATCAGCATGAAAATACAGGCCAAGGTCTGAGCATCTCTCATGAAAGGGTCGGAATGAGCAAAGCCATAATCCCTCATTTCTTCAAAGAAGGTCATCACTCCCCTGTCGTAAATGCTGTTTCCCTGCAAATAGCTTATGGTCTCCTTGTACTGGTCATGGTTGGCCGATTGAGCAAATCCGGGGATTGACAAGCCAAGGAGAATAGATAGTCCTGTGATCAGCTTCTTCATTTCATGTGATTATTAATTGATTTTCAATGGCCACATGGAATGCCCTAGATAGCCATAACCATGCGTGATGAGCCTTTCTCATGGGCATTTTAGGACTTGGGTTTGGTTAGCAATTTTCTTGGCTCTATCCTCCTCGCTTTTTGGATTTGAAAGGGTAATCTCTCCGCTGATTTTCCGCTGGTTCAGCTTTCGGAAGGCAAGCATATTGGAAGACATGTCCAGCTTGTATTGCCACTTTTTAAGGATATCTCTCATTTCAAGCATGATTCTGTGATACATCAGAATCCGTTGTCCTCTTTCCATATCCAGGCTCTTTGCAAATTCATATCGCTCCGAAAGCGAAGCCATGTTGTTTAAGTACCATTGGTAAGCCCCATGATCAGTCATGTAATGGATTACTTCCGCAGGAACACCCTGAAAAGCAGTGGCTTCAGGATTTTCCAGAGGCCTGAGCTCTCGCTTATAGTAGAATTGATAAAGAGGATCTGTCGCTGAAAAAGCTCCTGAAATGCGAGCCATTTCAGCCGTTGCCAAGTTTTTGACCGTATCTGAGTGCTGCTTGTAGTAGTTAGAAGAAATCTGCATGGCCGCTGCCAATCCCAGCCTTTGAGTCTGTTCTCCCCTTGGAGATAATGGCCTTCGGTCCAGATCCGGGTAATTGGGGTGCAAGCCCCAGGTGATATACCAAATCGGATTCGTTGGGATTCCGAGCAGTCTATTGGGTTCAGGATAGAATTTATCCTCATCCCACTGCTTATAGACCATCCGTTCCTGCTGAGCGACAATCGCTTTATCATGGATTGGAGTCTGTCCGTAGCTGTGAATACAAACAGAAAAAAGGATCAAAAATGAGAGAGTCGGCTTCATCGGGTAAGGATTTTCTGTTTGATGATGATTTCATTGATCAATCCTAAATCACGATTGATATAGGCTTGGTAAGGATTGAGGGATCGGATTATCCCATTGGTCTTGGCCCAGTAGATGCTGTTTTTTGCAGCTAGTACCAAAGCAAGAATTACCTGTAATTCCTCCTGTACCGAATCAAGAAGCTCGTCCCGGACATTGTAATTCATCAGTAGATTATCGCCCTCTTTGAGAATAAGTGATGAAACTTCCGTAGCCAGGTTGAGACTTCTGGTTTTTGCCTGGCCCGTGTACTCTTCGACAAAAAGAAAAAGGATGGGATTATCGCCAGCCAACTGGAATGCCTCTGCGGAAATGGAACTGATATCCAAGACAGTCTCAGCTATCATCCTTACCTGTATTGCATCCTTGAACCCTTCATTGATTTGGGTGAGGGAGTTGACAATCATGGTTTGAACCAGTGCCAGGCTGGATGAATTGAGAATGATATCATCAGTGTTTTGCCTGATGATATCCAAAGTTTGGTGATACCCTATTTCACTGACATTTCGTACAGCAGCGTTGGCATTGACTATCGAAAAATGCTCTTTGTCAAATACCACGGTCTGGGGATAAGATTCAACAGCCACGAAACACATGAAAAGAAAAAGGAGATTTTTCATCGGATTAGGGTTTTGGCGTTTTGAATGATTTCTTCTACCAAGGCCATTTCCGTTGCTACATACTGTAGGTAAGGATTGATTCCTCTCTTCCTTTCGAGATAGTGCTGAAGTGATTTGGAAACGGTGTAGGAAAGTCCGTTGATCTCCCTCAGCTCGTCCAGAATATGTTGGAAAAGGATTCTTCTTTCCGAAACTTTCATCTGGTTGACCACTCCGATACTTGCCGAAAGGCCAAAGAGATAATTCAAAAGTGAATAGGATCTTTCGACGAAAACCCGTTCCGACTCTACCGCAAAAAGTACTAATTCCGGATTTTGGCTACAGTAGAAAACGATTTGCTGCTGGTTATCAATAATGGAATTGACCAAGGGCTCAGCCGCAGCACCAATTCCAAAAGCATCGATGACAATGGAGAGTTTGGCAAATCGGTCCTGGACGGCTCGGTATTTCTCCTTTACAGACTTGACCAAATTGGTATTGACCTCCTCGTTGACCGAGTTCCTTCCCTGATTTCCTTTTGCCTCTTTTTGAAGGTTATATTCAGACTTGGATTCCTCGACTAGCTGGTGGAGAAGGGCCACATTGGTTTGAGCAAAACTCATCCCAAGGGTTGCCAAAAAAACGAAGGGTAAAAGCCAAAAAGATTTCATGGTTGGAGGGTTTTGGCTTTTCTGGCTATATCCTGCCCAAGCTGGATATCTACGTTGATGTACCCTTGAAAAGGATTTAGAGCCCTCACAAATCCTTTCATCTGAGCAAAATACATGGCTCGATACATGCCATAAGAGTAGGATCGCAGGATGACCATCTCAGTCAAAATCTGATTGATCAGTTTTGACCGCTCACCTGCATCCATGAGATTGTTTTCTCCTCCCTTCAACACAAATGAACTGACCTCCAAGGCCAAAGAAGTTGCCCTTTGCTGAAATAGGGTAGCATTCCGTTCGGCAAACAGGAGTAAAGCGGGATTCTCTCCGGCTAAGTCCATCACCTGGCTAAGGTCACTTGAAATCCCGGTGGCTATTCGAGCGATTTCCTGCACATTGGAAAGGTTGGTCAAAATCGAACTGACCTCAGAAAGTCCTTTGTAGATTTTGTCCTGCATCGTATTGACAATGGTCAGGTTTCCGGTAATCGCCAGCTGTCCCCGTTCAATCAAAGTCAATCGTTCATTAGTGGCATTCAGCTGAGAATTGATGACCGCAGAATGTGCCGCCGTTGCTCCTGCTACCGCTGGATCCACATAGATAGTTTGCCCTAAGGCAGATCCCGAGAGGATCAGAAATACCAGTATGTTCAAGCTTTTCATCTTTGTAATGGTTAAAAAGTGGCAGTTAGTGTTTCTCTTACCGGGGCCCCTTGCTTGTTGACCTCTCCAAAAAACTCATGGAGTGAAAGCTCAGAAGCCTTAAAATCCTCGACAAAAGCGTCCAGTCCCATTTGGTACCCTCTAAAGGCTTGGATATAGATTTCGATGGCTGATTTTTCTGGCTTTTCCGTGGTATAGGTCAGGTATTGGTACAAGGAAACTTCCACCCCATACACCTCACCGGCAGATCCTCTTCGGATATATACTTCCTTGAATCTTCCCCTGCCCTCATGATTATCCAGCTGATTGATCGTGAAGATCTTTTTCCTTTCATTTTCATTGATGGAAAGCAGGGAGGCGATTTGAGAATAATTGTCTTTGAATTTTGTCTGATCCAAAAGACAGATCGTATCCGAATTATTGATAATACTGTCTTTGACTACCGCATTTCCGATGATATCTCCCAGCTCTTGGGTTACCACTATGGCTTCCCCCCAGAATTTTCGGACTGTTTTATAGAGGTATAGAATGTAGCCTGCCATGAGCGGGGAGGCTATGGCCTTCCAAGCTTCTTCGATGATGAGTGCCTTCCGGTATTTGGTTCGGAACCTCATTTTCTGGATGAAAACATCCATGATAATGAGTGTCACAATCGGGAAAAGCACCTTGTGCTCTTTGATGCTGTCAATTTCAAAAACCACAAAAGATTCGGTAAACAAGGACTGGTCAACTTCCTCATTGAGTAGGTTTTCAAACTCACCTCCCTTGTAAAACTTCTTGAGTACAAAGCGGAATTCTTCAAGTTCAAATCCAATGCTTTCACGCTCTTTGATTTCTGGGATTTTCTCCAGGGCGAATTCATAAAAGCTGTTGAAGCAAAGCCGATCGATAGTGCTTTCCTTGGAGAAAAAAGAGGAATAGTAGGCCGAGATCGTATTGGAAATAACATCGGCTTCAACCTGAGAGACTGTTCCTTCCGCTGTCTTCCACAAGAGGGAAATCAGGGTCAGGAGATAGTCTTTCTTCTCGATGTTGTACTCTTCTTCAGTAATGGAAAAAGGGTTGGTGGTTATTGGCTTTTCCTCGGTGTAAGTGATGTATTTCCCTTGGTAGTATTGGCAAAGTCCGGAATACGAGTGGCCGGTATCGACAATGACTACATCCATCAGCCACTTAGGATTGGGCCGCTTATTCCACATGCAATACTGCTCGATCAGGGCATTCATAAAGAATGATTTCCCCGAACCGGAAGGCCCCAGTACAAACTTGTTTCGATTGTTGATCCGATTGGTTTGCATCGGCAAATCAGCGGGATCAATCTTCAAAGGGATTCCCTGTCGATCCGTAAATCGGATTTGGAATCCACTTATCTCATCCTTGTTCAGTGACTCCTTCAAGAAAAAACATAATGCAGCATCCGATGTGGTCAGGAAGTAATCGTAAACTTTCAACTCAGCGGTATTGCAGGGAAGCAGTGTCCTGAAAAGCTCCAGTTGGTTATAGGAATTTTTATTGGCCACAATGCCCTGTTGGAAAAGGGAGGATTCCACATAATTACAAGCTCCTTGGATGTGCTCCTTCTTGGCAGAAACAACCACATTGAAGTGGCAATTGACCAAAAGCTGGTTATGTCTGGCCACGTCTTCCAATAGCCTGTCGATATCTTCCACACAGATATTATTGGCTGGATCGGGTATCCCGGAATGCCGCTTTCGCTTCAATTCAAGCTTGGTAAGCGTTGATCTCTGCTCAATAATTTCAATGACCTGGTTATAAACTATGGTTTGGAAATTAGGGACATCGAAAAGGAAGGCCATATTATCAACAGGAAACCCTTTGAGGCTATCCTTATCGTTACGCTCCAAATGGGTGGTCACCTTTTCCGGTAGTTCTACTTTGTCGGTATCTACCAAAGTGATCGACCGAAAAGCTCTTTCTCCGCTTTCCACTTGGCTTTCTTCAGCAAGCAGGTTGTCCAGCACAATCTTTTCCTCGTGGAAGTTCATGCTGAGAATCCGTTTCACATATCGGTCAGTCTCAATTCTTGAGAGTGCCTCTGTCTTGATTCCTGCACGTTCAAAAAGGTCGGTCACCTTTCCCAGTGTCTGAATAAAGTCCATTACTGACTTTTGACTGTATCTGCCTTTTACCCGTTTGGTAATCACCAAAAATGTCTTCATTGAAGTATAGGGCCGCCCCTGGAAATGGTCATCATACTTTTGCTGTAGGTATTCTTTTGAGGATTTTTCGCTGTAGGTCTTTCTGGAAAAAATGTCCTGCTTTTGGATCAGATGCCCTTCACCAAGTATTTTGATCAGGTTGGTGTATAGCTGATGAAAGGAATCGTACTTGGAAGAATCCGCTGAATATTGCAGGACAGGATTGTCCAATCCAAGGATGACACCATAGTCACCCTTCAGATTGAATAGACAATGAAAACCATGGATCTGATCTTCAATCCCCAGATAGGGAAGCTTAAATTCATTCCTTTTTTTCCCAAACATGATTACTTTGATTTTAAGGATGTAGCGATCTGAAATACCCCTTTATACCTTGTTTTGCTATGCAGGCCTTTTTTCTGTTGCTGAGAGGTGATGAAAAGTCCGGTAGTCATGACTGATAGGGTAATCACCCCACCTAAAACCATACTGGTTAAGCTTCCGATTAATCCTCCTGAGACGACCGCGATAACTAAAGAAGCGACTCCCCATCCGATGTATTTTCCCTGAAAGCCCCGATATATAAGAGGCTTCTGAAGCCCCTTATATATCGGAAATTGCTTAGCCATCAGACACCGAAAAACGCTTTGATGATCACACTGACCAAGACCAAAAACAGGCAGGAGCCGCCCCATCCCATCAATTCTTTATTGATGTCTTGATCACCGGAATTCCATTTGATGTAAACTCTTACGCCTCCTATCAGCCCTACTACCGCCCCAATAACAAGACAGAGACTGGCTACGGGATCCACATAGGCGAGTAGAGACGATTCTGCTGCGACAATTCCCTGAACACCTTGGGCTCTGGCGGCTGTAGTTGCAAGCATCACAAACAATGCGCTTGAAATCATTTTTTTGGTTTTGTTGAACATGGTTTTCATAGTTTATTGAGAAAATATTGACTGTTGATTTTGCTTTTTTTGGGGTGTCAAATCAGTGGGACAGCATACAGTCCGCTGAGAAAAAAGCCAATAGTGGCCAAGAATAGGCAGGCTCCGAACCAACTGATGACCTGAACATCGATCTGATGTCTTCCCATTTGCCAGTTGTTGTAAACCCGAAGACCGCCAAGCAATCCTGAGACTGCGCCCACGACAAATGAGAGTCTGGAAATAGCGACATAGAAACTTTTCATATCGGTCTCGACCTCCTGAAATTTTGAAACTCCCGGAGGGGATTGGCCATAAGTCTCCGATCCCGACAAAAAGAATAAGAGGGAAAGGAGAGCACATAGGAATAGCCGATGAAGGAGCTTCATGAGAACACGACTTTCTTTTTCATTTCAATACTGCCTTCCTTGGCGAGTACAAAGAGGGAATTGAGCGTAGTCACCCCTCCTGTAGATTTGACTGGGCTGGGATCATTGATTTCAAATTCGATATCTTCTGAATCCTCCTCGCTGTTGACCCATACTTCCGTCTGGGAAGCAGATTCTGTCTTGGGCTTCACAGGATCAGGCACCGGGTCATTATCCTCAATCACCGTTGGACTTTCATCAAACTCATTGAGGTCCGTCTGGAATGTGTAGGCATTCCCTGCCGACACTTCTGAAAGTTGTGGTTTGCGCAAAACATCGAAGACGACATTTACCGCATAGTACACCACATAGAAAAGGGATAGGTATAGAAAGAAGTCTGTCCAGCTCATGGCTATAGTTTTTGTATGGATTGTTTGATTTCATTGACCAGTTCTGGATTATTTTCCAGAAAGTCCCAGCACAGGAAATTCACGAAGGAGGTCACGTCCACTCCAAAAGTGGGACTGATTAGCTTCAGTACTTCCTCCGTTCGAGCGTCCATCCGAATCAGCCTTTTGGAATCTCCGTTTACTTCAAAATTCTTGATGGCCTCTATCAGCTCATGGATTCCTTGGCTTCCGATCTTGTCAGTCTCATTACTTTTAGACTTTACCAAAGGCTTTACCTCAGGTTCAGGCAATACCAATTCTGACCTTACTCCTTGGACAAGTTTGCTTATGTAGTCCCCGTTTGCCATGGCTAATCTGCTTCTATATGGTCATCAAATAATTTGTTGAAAATGGGATCCAGGATAGGCACAAGCGATTCCGGAGTGTAGGAGGTAGTGAGTCTTTGGAAGTCTATCCGATCCGATACCGGGGAGGTCAATTCACCAAACTGGCCAAGTGCCTGATTGACGCTCTCCAAGGTTTCGTATTTGACTGATGTTTTGACTCTGTTGGGGATTAGGATAATCCGGCTTTCAGGATTCACCTTTTTGACCACGTAGCAAAATTCAAACGTGCTGGTGACGCTGTATTCATCGTAGCAAAAAGGGCAGATGATCAATTCAGACTCCTTGAGTACCGGCACCAGGTTGTCGTCATCCATTCTCCCAGCAAGATCAATCACGGTGAGAATTTTAGGATCTTGAGCAGCTCTTTTCTGGATAGACTTGAATCCTGGAATATTCGATAGCTCAACTTCATACAACTTCTCATTTTCCAAGAGCTCCGAATTGAGATACTTGTTGTAAAGTGACTGTTGAAAGTCCATATCAAAGACTTTCACCTTTCTTTTCCTTTTCTGGACGGCAAAATTTGAAAACAGCACCGCGAGCGTACTTTTTCCCACTCCACCTTTTTGGTTTGCGAATAGAATGATCATGGCTATCTTTTTATCTAGTGATTTCATTGTCTCCCTTGCGCTTTTTGCTTCTTTTCCTACCGTGCACAGCTTCATCATCGATGTCATTGGCGATTTGGAGTACAAGAACCAGGTCAAAAATCTCTTGACTCTGTATGGCTCTATGGGCTTCGCTATCTTGGAAGTATTGACTTAATGCCAGCTGCTGCTCGGCAGAAAGAATGTCACTGGCAGCGATATCTCCTTGGGCTGTTTTCAGGTAAGAATTCCCATCTCTATTCTCCAACTTCAAAGCGTGGTGTTCCAAGCCTTGCCGAACTGTCGAGAAATCATTGAGAGCAGATTGGAGCCTTACTTTTGCCTCGATCAAATCGATCGGCTTATCCTTGTTCGGTTTCTGGGATTGATAGGATTTACGTTCACCTTCCTGTTCAAAAAATCGCTGGATTGGGAATACTTCAATGCCTTTAAAAATGATCTTATTGGCATGGTCAATCAGGGAATAACCATAAGGCCTTTTTCCATCTTTGCCATGGAATACGAGCTGAACCCCAAATTTATCCCGTATAAAATCACCTAGATCCGATCGATACCCGGTTTGGTTTCCTTTTTTACCGCCGGGTTTAGGTTCAAATAGACAAGTGAGCTTAGTTTGGTAGACCTTGGAATATCTATCCAAAATCGCTTTCAGCTGTTTTGCTCGATCCTTATCCAATTGATAGGATTGGATCTTTTGGTTGAATTCTGAAACAGGAATCTGACCTTGAACTGAACCATATTTGATCAATTCTATCTGCTCACCTTTTTCCCTCACCTTGAATCCCAAGTTTTCGAGGATTAAGAATCCTTGGGCTTTGGTACTGAAGCGAAACTCCATCAAGCTATCCGCAGCTTTCACTGCTTCATGCTTGGGATTGAGTCTCATGATCTCATTGATTGCTTCTTGTGCCCTTAGCTTCTCAAATGAATCACTGATCTTTTTGCCATCCCGATCAATTCTCGATGACACAATATGAACGTGGTTATTTGCCGTATCCTTGTGAAAAACGATCAGGAAAGGGTTATTCCCATAGCCCATTTTATCTATCCATTCATGGGCGATTTCTGTCAGCTCTTCTTTGGAATACTCCCTGCCCTTGCAGCTGATCATGGCATGAAACTGCTTGTCCTTGACGAGTGCATTTCTGTTCGAATGAGTTATCAGGTAATTTTTCACCTCATTCGGCCCCACATCCTTGGTGTCCTGCAAATACCCAAAATTCCGGAGCCTAGTCAGCTCTCCCTTTTCATTTTGGGTTTTGTTCGTGTTGTAGGTCACCCCATTAAATGAACTTGCGCTGGAAAGGATTTTAACTCTCATTTGATTGCCTGATAAATCTGTTTCAAAAACTTGTTCATGAAGTCCCTATGCTCAAGATGCTTGGCCATCTGTTTGGTGTGATTCAGAAAAATCTCCGGGGAAATTTTGTCTCGATACGTATTGGCATGCTTGGCCAACTGGTTGATATTATTGTTAACCCTAGCCTGTTCGGCAACCACCTTATCAATTGCATTTAGGATTCCCTTGGTGTCAATGATCTTGATCGTTTCAGAGCTAAGCTTCATTCTGATCAAGTGACTCAAAGACACACCAAGGGACCTACTTTCCTCCTTCAATCGGGTAAAAACATCCGGCTTTAACCTGACAGATACCCAAGAGAGATTTTCTCTTTTCTCCTTCATGGCTACATGTTGATGGGGGTAAAGAATTGGATTCTCTAGGCGAAAAAAAATACCTAGAACTGCGTAAATGCGATAAATAGGCATATCTGCGTATAGAAAATCGCCTATACGCAGATATGCTTAATCAATGGGTTCGTCCCTTAAAATCTGTTTTATGAATAGGAGTTTAGGGCGTTGATCAGCTCAACTCGGTTTTTGCTGTCCGCCTTTTTAAAAATCGTCTGAAGGTGTTTGTTGACTGTTCTTTCTGAAATAAAAAGTACTTCTGCGATTTCTTTGCTAGTAAGTCCTTGGGCTACTTTCTCAACCACTTCGCACTCTCGCTTGGTAAAGCCCAATTCAGCACATCGTTGGCCGAAAAAAGTACTGGGATCAATCGGTGGCCTCTGGTCGGTATCATTGATTTTTGCAAATACCTTTCTGTTTTCGAAGATCATCTTTCGGATAAACAAAAAAGTAATGATGATAAAGCCACCATTTGTGCAAATTACTTCCACAAATTGGGAAGCATCGACATAGCTAAAAACTGGCAGCAATACCCAAGGCACCGCCGCAGAATAAGTCAAAATTGCTTCCAGTGAATTTTGAGACCCCTCAAATTTCTTTCTAATACTCAGAAAAATGATCACGATCAGATAAATCGCATAAACCAAAGGGATCGCCAATCCATACCAAATGGTTGCGGGAAGATCACCCAGTAATGGAAGCCCAATACAAAAGAAAAGCAGGAATGGAGCTATTAAGAATATCCAGACCCCAATTCGCGCATTCCACCTCAAATCATCCAGTTCGAAAACCCGATAAAAATAGTATGGAAAATATGCTCCCATTACAAACCCGGTTCCATAAGCCAAGTTGATCTGAAGATTCAATGAAATAGGGAGCTCTGGATCTGGGAACAAGCCACCTGCAATATTGTAGATGATCAACAATCCCAAAAGGATCAAATAGTATTGTCGATTCTTTTCAGCAGGATTTTGGAGATATAAAACCAACTGAGAAACAAAAAATAGCACCTCGCACACGACAAAAATAAATGTCGCCAGATGCATGTCAGTTCCAAACACTGTCATAGCAAATCCTTTTTGTAGAAGTAAAATGGAAAACCAAATTCATCGGAAGATGCATAAACTGAGAATCCGAAATTCTCATACCATCTGAAATTTCGCTCGGTGGAAGTTTCCAGGCAGACAGGTAGGTTCTTTTTCTTCGCCAACTCGAGTACAGATTTGAGAAGCATAGATCCTTCTCCTTTACCTTGGTTCTCTGGCTCTACACCGATAAACCAAACGTAAAGAAATGGCTCATTTGGTTGGACCCTTTCGATGCTTGATTCCCTTTTGAGCACCTTCGAAATTTTTGAAATTCCAATTCCCTGGAGAGCCAGTTTTAAGTCCCAAATCCATAGATTAAAAGACTTTCGCTTTCGGTTAGAATACTTGATCAAGACGCATGATTTTCCACTTTCGGAGATATACACCTCTCCGTTTTCCAGACAGTTTGCCAAACTGTACTCCATCAAAATTCTCCTGGAAGTGGCCGAATTACCAACCACAAAATCAACCGATTTATTGCCTTCAAAAGAATTCACTAAAATAGTAATGACTTTTTCTCGATCCTGTTCAATGAATTTTCTCATGGTTCAGTCAATTTAAATTTTACCGAGTTGCGAGGTTAAATCCCTCCATTTTGAATGATTCAGCAAAGAAACATCGGAATGGCAAGTGCGTGTTTGTGAAAAAAATTCGGCAGAATTTGTGTCACAAATACACAACTTGCAAGGAACACGCAAAAGGTTCCTCAACACGCTCTTTCAATTTTACATGCTGAAAAAAGCAAAGATATTTCTTCAACATTCCTCAAACCCACCACTTTCCCGCGAGGAAAAAAAGGTGCTAAAATTCATGGCCTGAGATTAAATCAAGCCCATTTTTCAAAACCAGAATGATGCTTTTATCACTTGAAAAAAGACATCGAAATATTCCTATATCTGTACATATCTATATATAGATATACAGATATGTATATATTCAGAAAACCAATAATTGCCTCACAAAATACATTTGTATGTATATATTTGCCTTAGAGGATCAAGTTATGATCTGCAAAACAGAAAAAGGACTATATTCAATTTCACAGATAACACTTTCTTGATTTAGGCTCTGAACTTAAGATATCAACTAATGAAAAGGTCTGGAAGATCATCCCAATCGAACAATCCGAAAAGACCAACGGATAATTCCTTTTGAATATATCTATTTTTAAAAATATATGGTTTTGCTATATTATTAAAAAAATTTATCGTTTAAAAATAAGAATCACTCATAAATGACTGAAAATCAACGCCTAAAAATCATCCGGAAATTCTTAAAAGAAACCCAAGCAGATTTCGGGGCTTCTTTGGGCTTGACTCAGGCAGGATATTCAGACATAGAACGAGGCAAGAACAACGTTTCTGGAAAGATTAAGATCCTCCTAAAGCGAGAACATAACATCAACCTAAGTTGGTTAGCTACGGGTGAGGGAGAAATGTTTATTACCACCATCGAGGATAGTGAAATGGACTCGGACAAACTAGGGAGCGAGCAAAACTTTTTTGACCGGCTCCAAGCAGAAATCGAAAGACTTCAAAATGAAGTGAAACGCCTAGCTGCTGAGAATAACTCATACAGTGAATTGGTGCGATCAAAGAACCTGATCATCGAGAACTTGGAAACCAGAATTAATCAAAAGTAAATACATATTTATATAAATACTTTTTTATGGAAAAATGTTTTCATATCTTTAGTTAAAACCAAAGAGCCATGAAAACAATCTCCATCATGAATCACAAGGGAGGAACTGGTAAAACCACCTCCTCCATAAACATCGGTGCTGGGCTTGCCAAAAAAGGTTTCAAAGTTTTGTTGTTGGATATCGATTCCCAAGCAAACCTGACTGAGGGACTGGGAAAAGGTGATCCTGAATTATCTGTTTATGATTCCATTCGGGAGAATAAAAAGTTACCGATCCTTAATGTCTCCGAAAACCTGGACTTGGTTCCCTCCTCCATCGATCTGTTGGGAGCTGAAATGGAGATTGTATCCAAAATTGGAAGAGAGCAAATCCTCCATAAACTCCTAAAGCCTATCCGCTCAGAATACGACTACATCATCATTGACTGCCCTCCTTCGGTTGGGTTATTGACCGTCAATGCCATGGTAGCGAGTGACACCATTTTGCTACCATTACAAGGAGAGTACTTTGCTTACAAAGGAGTGGACCGGCTTTTGGGCATAGTGAAAGAAGTCCGGGACAACCTAAACGATAAATTGGAAATCGGTGGAGTGTTTATTACCCAAATCAACCCAAACCGAATCCTGACCAAAACCATTGTGGAGAAACTCACCGAGGATCTCCAGGATAAAGTGTTCGACACCAAAATCCGAATCAACGTAGCATTGGCCGAAGCACAGCTGCAGGGACAAAGCATATTTGACTATGCACCAGACTCGAACGGAGCTAAGGATTATGAACTGCTGGTCGATGAAATTTTAAGCAAGTTAAACTGATAAAAATATGGCGAAGAAACTGAACGATCCTAGCAAGGGAAACAAAAACCTTGGCGCAAAACAAAGAGGTCTCGGAATGCTGATCAACCCTGAATCTGAGATACAACAAAAAGAAAAATCATCAAGCAAAGAGTTTGACACAGAAGATGTGAAAATCTACTCACTCCGGATTCCAACTGATATGTTCGATAAGTTAAAATATGAGATAGGTAGGGAAACCAAGGCTTCAATGAGAGATATGATTCTGACGGCGGTTGCTAAGCATTATGGGATTTAGGAAAAGGTTACTCCTTTTTGCACAATTAAAGCCACCTGAAAGGATGGCTTTGTTTCTTATGAAAGACTTTACGTTTTGCTTGATTTTAATACGGTTTTTTGAACAAAGACACGCACATGTAAAAAATTAATTTGTAGAAAAAGGCTAATCAAGCACTTCAGCCCTAATTACGTTTATACAATGTGGGAGGGGAGTGTTAGCCGAACTCTGTCCTTCCCTTCTCTTGGGGTAACCCAAGAGAAGGGAACTAAATAATTATTTTATTCCGCGTCCAAAACTAACCTCCCCTCAAATCTAATGGCAAACTGTTGGACTGTCAACCCCCAGTTATGGATAGGGGCCGTCCATTTCCGTTCGATCCTCTTTGCAGCAAGATACACCAGTTTCAGCAGTGCCATATCACTTGTGAAAGCCCCTTTTATTTTGGTGACTTTCCTAACCTGCCGGTGATAGCCTTCAACCGCGTTGGTGGTATAAATGATCTTTCTGTTGGGTTTGGTATAGGCAAAATAGGCACTAAGACGTTCCCAGTTGCTGTTCCATGAACGGACCACCACAGGGTATTTCTTCCCCCACTTTTCTTCCAGGTCCAACAGGGCAGACTCTGCCCCGTCTTTGGTATCTGCCCCATAGATAAGTTTCAGGTCAGCGGCAAGCTCCTTCTGCTCCTTACTAGCTACATACTTCAGGCTGTTGCGGATCTGGTGGACGATACAGAGCTGTACCTCAGCCTTAGGGAAAATAGAATGGATTGCTTCAGGGAATCCCGTCAGGTTATCTGTACAGGCGATCAGGATATCCTTTACCCCACGGTGCTGCAGGTCACTTAGGACCTGGAGCCAGAAGTTGGCCCCCTCACTTTCAGAAAGAAACATGCCCAACAGCTCTTTCTTCCCTTATTTGTTGATACCCAAAACATTGTACAGGGCCTTATGCCTCACCTTACCATCTTCCCGCACCTTGAAGTGCATCGCATCAAGCCATACGATACAATATACATCCTCTAAAGGACGGCTCTGCCATTCTTTCACCTTTGGGACCACCCGGTCTGTAATCCCGCTGATCACTTCGGTGGAGACCTCTGTATATACATCTCCCGGATATGGGCTGATATATCCCACATACTGCCTCCCATGCCATACAGGGCGGATCTGGTCTTCCAGACTGTCGGCTAATATGCGCTGCCTTTTTTTCACTATTTTAGGCTCAAAGCCACTTTTTCGGTCCTGTGGGGTCTCGATCGTTACTTCTCCCAGGTTACTCTTGACAATCTTGTTGCCCGTGCCGTTTCGCTTGTTGCCCGATGACCAACCATTTTCTTCATCCCGAAGATGCTCTTCCATCTCTGCGTGGAGCGCCTCTTCCAAAAACTCTTTGAGTATCGGCGCTAAGGCTCCGTCCTTTCGGAACAGGTTGTCACCTGATAAAAACTGTTTTAATACTTTTTTCTTGAATGCTGATTCTTGTTCTTTCATACTGCTCTATCTTAAAATTCAAAGCTTTAGACAGAGTTAAGATTACACACTCGATCGATAGAAATTCCATTATCGGATTTTCATACATTTTGTATTTCTTTTGTGCACTCATGTCAATGTGTTTTAATTATTTAATCAATTTTTCTATAATATAAGCTGGAACCTGGGCTGAATACGCATCTTCATCATTAAGTTGATTTTTGGTAACAAGTTCCAACTCGAAGATTAGCCCTAATACAAAAACCTTATCCATTTTTAGCTCTTGATAGAAGTTGTCATATTTTCTTTTTCCCAATAAATTGATCCCATAGAGATGAAAAACATGAATAATTTTACGGAGTTTAGAATAGCTTCCCATCTCTTAATAATTATAATATTCTATACTTTGTTATTTGTTCACTGGCAACCATTTCCCCTATTTTTATCAGTTCATCTGCTTTATGAAAGTCGAAGGTATTGGCCGAATCATTAGGGATATTGATTAAGATATCCGGTTTGTACCTTTCAATATGCTGCCTGGCAATTTTATGTATCATAGCAGCAGTGGTTGTGGTTAACATAGAATAATAACCTAAACTTCCTTTATCTCCTGATGAAACCAGTTTGGCCATATTTTTCATGAGGCCATTAAGCTGGTTATCGTTCGAATTGTTATTTGGCAAAACATTTTTGTTTAATTCATTTTTTTTATCTCCGTATAGATTTACCACAACAAGAATGTAATCCTGTTTACGTTCTACATACTCAATGGGAACCGGATTTAACACCCCCCCGTCTACCAGCAATAAGTTCTTATACATAACCGGTATAAAAACGGTTGGAATTGCTACCGATGCCCGAATGGCCTCATAAAAACTACCCGATTTAAAAATCATTTCGCGTTCGTTCAGCAGATCAGTAGCTACAGCCGCAAAAGGAATACGCATCTCCTCAATGTTCATGTCGGGGATAATTGTTTTCATTTTGTCAAATACTTTATCCCCTTTCAGTAACCCGGAGGTTGACAAAGCAAAATCCAAAAGTCCCCAGATTACCTGTCGGTTTATTGTTTTTACCCAATCGGTGTATTCGGGTAATTTACCCATCGCGTGGAGTCCGCCAATAACAGCGCCTATAGAAGATCCCGAAATAGAGGATATTTCAAACCCTTGTTTCTCCAATTCATTAATAGCACCAATATGAGCCAGCCCTCTTGAGCCGCCACTTGATAATACTAATGATACTTTCCTTTTCATCTTTTAAAATTCATTCATTAATTTCTATTCTATCATTTAATCCAGATGGTTAGCCATTTCTACTTTTGAGTACAAATAGCATTGCTTTAACGCATGTTCTTAACCTCTCTACTGGTACCGGTAACTTGTAAATAGGTTGATATTGCCAGTTGATATTGAGTTTTGGCTTCAATCAATTTATCAGCAGTTTCTGTTTGCAGTGCTTGTGCTTCCAGTAAGTCCGAAAGGGTGACAACACCACTGTTATAACTGGTCTGCATTACTTTCAGATTCTCATCGGTTTGCTTTACAGTTTCTTCCATCATTATAATTTGACGATAAGATTCGTTTACATCAGTCCAGGCTTTTTCCATCTGAAGCTTTAATAAACCTTTGGTATCATTGAAAGTGTTCTCGGCAATTTGTTCCTTGATTTTATGTTCCTTGATGGCGTGCGAGCCTCCCCACCAATCGGAAATGGGTATAGACACTGTGCCATAAACCAAACCATTGGTAGTAGTATTAGTTCCTTCGTAATAGCTGTTGAAGGAATAACCAGCAGCACCTACAGCTAACTGAGGCATATAATCGCCCCTTTTCATTTTAGTTTGTAACTGCTCTGCTTTTACCGATTGCTGCAACAACTGATATTCTGCCCGGTTTGGTAATGCAGCTTCGATATCGGTGTAATAAGTGTTTGGCAATTGTATGTTTTGCAAATCTTCCTGCAATACCAGCGCTGAGTCATACACTATACCGATGGTTTGACAGAACTGCCTAATCGCTAACTGCTTGCCGCTTTGCAGTTTGCTTTTATTGGTTCTAAGTTCACTTTGCTTTATCTGTACTTTCAACGCATCGTTTTTAATAATTAACCCTGATTTGAAGGCATCCTTTACTTGCTTGCTTACATCGTTTAACAACGCTTCATATTGTGCGATGGTCTTTTCTTTTTCCTGAAGCACTACAATCTGCCAGTATTGTTGTTCTGTTTTTAATAGCGTTTCATTTAAACTTAATTGTTGTTGCTTCTCTTTTACGTCAACTCCCAATTGGGCGAGTTTATTTCCGTTGCTGATTTTTCCACCAACAAAAATGGGTTGGGTTATATTGAGTAATCCAACCGTTGCTCTATCTAAAAGCTGGAGGTTTAAACCTGGAAAATAAGCAAACTCTGTTGCCGTTGCGAGGTTAGCCGGATTGCCGTCATATACCGGCAAATTTCCTCCCGGCATATTGAATTTAATGATGGGGTCCATCGCACGCATAGCAAATGCTGTTGCACTTACTTTAGGAAAGTAGTTGGTAAAAGCATTTTTCTTTACCTCCTGAGCCATCTCCATTTCCAATGCACTGTTTTTAATGTGTACATTATTTTTAATCGCCAAGTCTTTACTTTCTTGTAGGCTCAGCGTTGTCTGGCTGTATCCTTCTGTTATGAGAAATAAAGTGGCAGCTATGATAATTATCTTTTTCATTCTAAAGAATTTTAAGCAATTGATTTCTTAAGTGATTGATGATACATCACAGGCAGCACATACAAGGTAAGTATCATGGATATCAGCAGTCCAAAGCAAACTACAGCACCTAAAGGCCCCCAAAGAGATGAGCCACTTACAATCATCGGCACCACGCCAACGGCAGCCGCAAAAGAAGTGAGAAATATGGGGCGCATTCTACGCTTACCGGCAGCCACCGCTGCTTCCGCCAATAACATTCCGTTCTTGTTGCGGAGCTCTTCAGCATAATCAATCAGGATAATGCCATTGCGCACGACGATACCCATAAGGCTCATTATTCCGAGGAAGGAGGTAAGCCCAAAAGGATAACCGGTAAGTACTAAACCCATAGCCGCACCCAGAAAACTTAAAGGCATGGTCAGCATCACTAAAAAGACTAATCTCGATCGCTTAAACTGGAAAAGCAAAATAAAATAAATCAACATTACGCCTGCCAGCATGGCTTTGCTCAGCGGTGTATAATTTTCCAATTCACTTTCCTCCTCACCGCCATACGTGAGTTGAACATCGGAACCTGTTTTTATTTTTTTGAGTTCCGGCTTTAGTTCAGCTAATATTTTATAAGGTAGCACCCCTCTTTTTACATCCGCTCGCACCGTAATAGTTCGTACACCGTTCCTGCGGATAATTTGCCCTTCGCTCCAGTCGGTGGTTATGGTAGTTACCTGTCGCACAGGAACTGTGGCACTCAAAAACAGGGATGTTACATTTTGATTTTCGATATCATCAAAACCATCTCTTTTATCGATTGGATTAATGACCTTCACATCTACCGGATAATCTCCTTCCCAAACTGTACCTATAGGTATCCCAGAGAAACCAGATGCTATTGAAGAGGCGATTAGTCCTCGGGTCAACCCTAACCGGTTGGCGAGTTCATCATTCACATCTACACGCACACCCTGCCTTTTATTAAGATAATCCGTACGCGCCCATATAACAGCATCGTTTTGTTGCATTATACTTTTTACATTTTCAGCGATGGCTTTTATGGAATCAATGTTGTTACCGGAAATCCGTACTTCAATCGGAGCGGTTGTGCTCAGCATATCCAATTGTTTCATGCGCACATAGGCATTTGGAAAAATATTGCGTTTTGCTTCATATTCATCCAATATTGCCACGGCATCGTCGGCTGTTATGGTATTGACTACCAACTGCGCATAATTTTTTGATGGGAAATTAGGTGCGTAGGTAGTGTGGAAACGTGGTGAGCTGGTACCCATGAAGGAGGCTACATTAACCACCCGACTATCACTCATGAGCAATACCTCCATACTATCGGCAACAGCAACTGTTTGGGCAAGTGTGTATCCTTCCGGTAGATAAATTTCTACGGCAAACTGATTCCTCTCCACTTTTGGAAATAACTGTCGTGGCAACAGTGCCATGATTGCTCCGCCTAATAAAATGGAGAGTAAGCCTACCAGCATGGTCAGCTTTGGTCCTCTGAAGGCACTTTCGAGTGTGCTATTATAAAACTGTTGCACCCAATCGAGTAGTGACTTCTTATCGGCTTTTGCTTCTTCCGCTTCTCCTTTCCTGACTCCTTTTTTGATAAATACATAGCTCATGTAAGGAACCAGAAAGTAGGCCACCAGCATAGACGTAAACAAGGCCACACCAATGGTAACAGGCAGAGAACCAACAAAATCACCGGTCATTCCAGATAAGAAAAATACCAAAGGAACATAGGTAGCGATAATGGCAAGGGTAGCAGAAAATACCGGAACAAAAAGTTCTGTCGCACTTTTCCAGGCAGCATCCCAGGGCGTTTCGCCATGATCTAATTTTTCTACATGACTATCAATAACAACAATGGCATTATCCACCACCATGCCTAATACAACGATTAATCCTGCAAGCGAAACGGTGTGTAGTTCAACACCTAATAAATATAAAATGCCTACGGTTATAAAAATGGTAATGGGGATCGTTACGCCGGCAACCGCAGCTACCCGTAAAGGCAATAACAACATCGTAACGATGATCACAGCGATAATAGCAATGAAAAATTCTTTCAGGAAATGAATAATGGAACGATCTACGGCTGTTGGCATATCAGCAATCTTATCCAGATTTACATCAGAAGAAATTTTAGTCCGGATGGAAGCGAGGGATTGATCCACCTGTTTCCCAAAATCAACAATGTTGTTGCCAGGTTGCATTTCCAATGACACCAGCAAGCTTTTTGCCCCATTGTTTTTTATGAAAGAGTCAGGTTCCTTATATTTTCTAACTACAGTAGCAATATCTTTCATCCGGATGATGTTACCAGCAGGATCGGCATACACGATTTGGTTTTTAATGTCTTCTTCCGATTTGAAATTTGCTGGAATATGTATCGGTGTAATCAATTCTGAATTATTGAGTTCGCCACCGTAATACACAGCACCCTCCAATTGCATGGCGGCAAGCACCGTAATAGGACGCACACCGTAATAAGCCAGTTTAGCATTATCCAGATAAATGGCTATCTGTTCCTGTTGAATTCCGTAGTGTTTTACTTTAGAAACGGCCTTTATTTTTCGCAATTCCGTTTCGATAATTTTCAATTCTTTCTCCAGCTCTTTATAGGTTTTGCTTTCTGATTGTATGGTAAGTAGCAAAGCGGCTGTATCGCCAAAATCATTGTTGGCAATCAGCGCAAGTACCTGCGGTGGCAACTGTAATTTTAATTCGCTGAGGCCGAATTTTATTTTATCCCAAAAGCCATCAGGGTCTTTTACGTTGTTGTTTACTTCCACAAACACAACCAACATTCCTTCTCTGGATATGGAATACGTTTTCTCCCGGTTTACTTCTTTAAAACCGTAAAGAAAACTTTCCACTTTGGTGGCTAATTGGTCTTCCACCTGTTCGGAAGTAGCCCCCGGAAATACACCGATGATCAATCCCTGTCGAATGATGAACTCAGGAAATTCATTTCGGGGCATTACCCAAAGAGAAAATATACCAAACAACACCAACAGACTTGTTATGGTAATGGCTATTTGCTTATACCTCATAGCCAATTCTATGACATTAAACTTATGTGTCGTCATGATGCTATTTTATAATGTTTACCTGTGAGCCCTGGCGAAGTTTGTCTTGCCCTGCCACAATGATTTTATCACCTTCTTTCAAATTTCCGCTGACCAGAATTTTTTGGTCGATTAAAGCAATGGTTTTCACCGCTCGCTTTTGAGCCGTGTTATTTTCTATCACATATACAAACTGCGTCCCTTGTAAATCCTGCTGCATTGCTTTGTTAGAGATAAGAACACCGGTCGCCTTGTTTTGGGTTGCAAAGTTGACTGTACAAACCATACCCGGCTTAATGGCTAAATCAGAATTGTCAACTTCAAGTCTTACCGGATAGGAGTGTGAAAATATATCAGCCGAAACACCAATTTCTCTTACAATACCGGTGATTGTTTTAGAGATAGCTCCAACAGTAATGATGGCCTGATCTCCCTTTTTGAACGAACTGATCTCATCTTCTGGTACGGGAATTTTTACATATACTTTACTGATGTCGAATAATTCAAAAACTGTAATATTTGGAAATACATTCTCTCCCTCCTGAATCGATTTTTTACCTATCACACCCGCTGTAAAAGCATATAGTTTTGTATCGTCAAGTCCTTTTTTTGCAATGGCTGTAGCCGATTTTGCCTGACTTAATCCTGTTTCTACCTCCACCCATTTTATTTCAGACAGGGTACCATTTTCATGCATCGGCATTAACCGGTTATACGCATCCTGTGCCTGTTGTAATTTTTGAAATGCCATCTGGTAGGTGTTCTCCATAGTCGATGGATTTAGTTGTGCCAGCAACTGGCCTTTGTTTACCTGCTGTCCTTCTTCTACTGCTATTTTCGAAACGGTTCCCGGCACCGAGAAACTGAGTGGTGTATTTTTCTTTGGCACCACAACCCCGGAATACCCAACTGTATGGCTTCCTTTAAATTGAATTACTTCTTCTGTTTTAACATTAAGGGAAATGTGCTTCGCACTTTCCGATGATGTATTCTCTCCTGACGAGCATCCGGCCAGGATAACGGAAAACCAAAGAGCGATGTGCAGTTTATTGACTTTCATATTCATTGTTAGTTCTATTAATTACAATTAGACTATTTTAGTTTTTTGGTCGATAATGGGTTAAAAAAAAATTACCTCGCTATGATTCCATAAAAAAGCACGTTCAGCAATCCTTCAAACCGATTTTCTGTTTTTGCATAATTGTTTTTAATGAATAAAGGATATTCTAAACCCTTCAGTGCTGTGACCAGGGCAAAGGCGGTGAGGTTGATGTCTTCTATTTTAAAATCACCTTCTTCAACACCCGTCTTCAATATTCCTTTGATGGTGTTAACCTCTTCGGTGTCATACTTCACTCTGACATTTTCAATGAAACTGTAATGCTCCAGATATTCATCTTTTAAAGCACTGTATAGATTGGTTAATTTGTTAATAACTTTCATTCTTGTTAAAACATAAGCCCGTATTTTTTTTTCAGAGGTAGTTTCTGCATTGATTGCTTTTGCTATGGCAGCACTTAACACATCCGATTCCTTTTCAACGATTGCCTTGAAAATATCTTCTTTGCTTTTGAAGTAATGATAGATGGAACTTTTGCCTTTTCTTGAAGCATGAGCTATTTCATCCATTGTGGTTTTCTTAAAACCATATCTGGCAAAGATGGTTTTAGCGGAATTTAGGATGACCTCACTTACATCGTCTTTAATGTCCATTGTTGTTTCCATTGTTTCTTCCCAAACTATTTATCGACCAAATTAGTTTTTTGGTCGAGTGCAAAGATATACATTTTTTTTAAACCCACTCTTTTAAGAATTCTTTCGGTTGGGGAGTTTAGCTCAAACAAGCTGATTTTTGCATAAATTTGAGCGGCTCATGTTAAGATTCACTCCTTAATGCGCTATACACACATCTTGCGAGGGCGACCGGTTCTTTATTATCGGGCTGAAACAATTCTACATCAACCTTAATGATTGTCTTCCCTTGTTTAATTATTCGTGCTTTTGCTTGTACATCCGCCTTAACGGCTGCATGTAAATAATCAATGCGCATATCAATGGTGTTCAGCCTGTCATTGGGTGAATGTAAAGCCGTTGCCCCGGCCACTCCTCCGGCAGTATCGGCAATGGCGGCCAGAATACCTCCATGCCAGCGGCCTTGTATAAAATCACCAATAAACTCTTCTTTGAATGGAACATGAATATGAACCGAGCCTGCTGTAATCTCAACTATTTTTAAACCGAGTATTTTGTTAGCAGGCATCATGTTTTCGATGGCGTGCTTCAATATTTGAAAATCATTTTCGTGCATGGTTAATTTTTTTTTAGTAGAATTTATTTTTACTGACCCAAACTTCGCCTCATTAATCGCTTATTTCACCTATTGCAAATTGGTAGGAGCGAAAAATAATTTTTTTAATCTCATCGGCCTCCTCTTCGTTTCTGGGCGCGTAAACCATTATGAAGTTTGGCGGCAACCATCCTTTATGCACTACAGGATGCAATTCGCCCCAACCCAGTTCAATTACTTTTTTTACATCACGCTGCGGGAGGCCTAAGTGCATACTGCCATCCGGAGCAGGATGAAAATGCGCAAATTCCGTTTCAACCATAAAAGCATTACAATGTGTGCACATTTTTTCTTCTGACATACACATGGCCTGTGCTCCGGGTACAGAGATTTTGCTATACTCCTTTGAAATATCAGGAAGCGAGAATGCCCAACCAATGAGTTCATCCACCAGCTTTCTGTCTTTTGGTTGTTGATCCAATTGCATGTGAGGATTGCTCGGTGTGGTAGTTGGTTTGGCTCCTGTTCTTTTTGGAAGCTCAAAATCATAATGTAAGGTCATGTTATACTATTGTTTAATGGGTTGATTCAATGATGAAACTACGGTCGCTAAATGCAGGCAAAAGACTTTCATAGGTGTGCTCTATAGTATCGTTGGTATTCAGCATAGCCATAGAATAAATTAGCGGCACATAATGATCGGGAGTCGGGGCAGCCATTTTTCCAAATTTTGTTTTTTCATAATTCATCAAACTTTTTATGTCGCGGTCCACCACTCTCTGTTTTATCCATTCATCAAATTCCTTATCCCATCCATACAAGGTTTTATCGCCTTTGAAAAGTCTGGAACTTGCCAATTGAAGATTATGAACAACGGAACCGCTGCCGATAATCAAAACACCCTTCGTTCTTAATTTCTTCAGTTGAACTGCTAACTCATAGTGGTATTGAGGAGATTGATAATAATCAATGCTCATCTGAAAAACCGGTACATTGGCATCTGGGAAAAGATGACGAAGCATGGGCCAATTGCCATGATCGAAACCCCATTCGGTTGTAGTTCTAATTGCAGGGATGGCTTCTGCTACATTTTTGGCAAATTCCGGAGCACCTGGAGCCATGTATTTTATAGTGTAATATTCGGGAGGGAAACCGTAAAAATCGTAAATCGTTTCCGGCCACGGAGAAACATTTACGTATGTGCCTTTGGTACACCAGTGTGCTGATACTACCAATATGGCTTTAATTTCTTTTGGATATTTTTTTCGTAAGTCAACACCTAAATCAAAAAGATAAGTTAAAAAAGGATTCGCTTTATGAGGAAGGTGTATGTCCATTGGGTTTCCGTGCGAAGTAAAAAGAACCGGAAGGGTTACTTCCTGTTCGGGTAAGCCGGTTATCGAATTGGCCCAGCTCTTTACATTTGAAGTCCCAAAACCTATTGTTGCTGCTCCCATTATTTTTATAAAGTCTGATCGGTTCATTTTACAATTCAAAAGGGAATTTAAATCGGACGCACGTTACTCCGCTACCGGATAAAGTCATTCTGATGAAATAGAAAGTTCTTGCTGGTAATACTTTTCATCATCAACAATGTCCAGCATAAAGCGGGCAACATCTTTTCGGCTGATGGTCATGTTTAGTTTTTTATCGCCTTTAATGCTTACCCGAACTTGCTTCTGCTTTTCACTGCTGCTAAGGCCAACCGGTCGAACAGATGTCCATTTCAGTCCGCTTGTACGAAGTACTCTTTCCTGATCTTCATGACCTGCGTAGGCTACACCAACGTTGGTCTTTTTGATAAGAAATTTAAATATCCAATTTGTTTCTTTGTAGCTATCGCCTGTTCCCCAGGCTGAAACAGTTATCACCCGCTTTACACCGTTTTCATTCATTGCGAAAATTATATTTTTCATACTTGTATACAATAAATCAAGTGGCGAAGTCACTTTTGCCCAAGGCAGGTCAGATTTCCTTCCAATGTTGAGCGCAACAAAGATGGCATGTGTTTCCTTGATAACTTTCCTCACATCATCTATACGCATAGGATTTCCTTCAATGACTTGTAGATTGGGATTTGCAAGTTTGATTTTTTGTTTGTCGCGAACCAATGCTTTTACAACCCAACCTTTTTCCAGGGCTTGTTTTACAATTTCAATTCCAGTTCGGCCATTGGCGCCTAATACGGCTATTGCTTTTATGTCCATTATTTTTTCGTAAAACTTGCCAGCATTTCGGGATTGCGCAGGTAATTACCAATCCAGATCACAGTCAAAATAATGGCAGGCATTATAAACGATTCCTCATGTTGTAGATGAGTGGCAATGGCTCCACCAAAGTGGGCGGTTAACAAAAGAAACCCAAGGGAGGATGTTCTGGGAATAATAAATAAAATGATGAAAATCAATTCGCCAATTCCTATAAACGTGAGGTTATCAATCAATCCCCATTTAGTGAAATTAGTTACCAATTCTTCAGCGTGTGTCAGTTTCATGGTGGCGCTCATAATAACCAACGCACCCACTAGTCCAATTATCACCCATGCGGCAATTTTTCTTGTTTTACTCTTTGTTTGCTTTTCCATGATGGTTTTGTTTACTAAATGAATTTCATTTCCATAAATTCTATACTTAAGCATGATGCTCAAGCAAGAACTGCCAAGTAGTTCACTTACCTGGTTTATATCCGATCAAAATCAGGGCAGGAGATAAACGATTACAGTAATAATCAATCCTGTACCAAAAGCATAGGCAAGCAATTGCCAGGCTCTTGCTCTGTCTTTCACCCTGAATTCTTTTTGATCGATGGTATCTGTTTTCCCCACCTCTCCTAAATTGAACATGTGCCCAAATCCGAAATACACGCAGAACTTATTGTACGCCTGTATGAATCCTGTTGCTCCCATTACTGCCGGAATGAAAACTACAAGTCGCATCCAGTGAGGTGCACTGAACCATAATAAGAGAGAAATGGTAATTACCGTTAGTACCAACCCTGTCCATCCACTTGCTTTTCGCCTTTTGATTTCCTCTCTCCCCATATTGCAGGTTCCGGGAATATATTTTTCATTGGAAGGGTTGCTTCCATTATTTTCATTAAACGATGACATAAAGGCAATGGCTTGATCGAGTGAAATTGCTCTTGTTTTGATTTTAGTTAGTTGAATAATAAAAACGTTCATGAATAATTTGGCCGTCCTTCCATTTTTGCACGGCCACCTGGCACATTTTCATGCGGGGCGCGCCTTTGTAGGTGACATCAAATTCCCATTCTACCATAGTCACATTGTCGCCCACGGCAACTGCTTTTACTTCTGCTCCGTGAAACGTTTCAATCATCTGCATCCCTTGAATTTCCCTTTCCCTGTTGGCTGATTTGCCAACCATTGGGGGTTTGGAGTTTTCCTGCATTACTACATCTTCATGATAATACTTTTCAAAAGCATCCATTTGTTTGCCCGACAGCATTAGCTTGATTAGGTCTTCGATTTTTTCTTTGATGTTCATGGTTTGATATTTTTTCGTGTATAAATAAATTCGGTTTTAGAGCAGATAACTATGTAAGTGCCGATGTTGAATAAACAGAGAATCTAATATGCCGCCATTCCTCCATCTACCACATTAATGGTTGCAGTTATAAATTGGCTATCGTCAGAAGCTAAATACAAAACTACATTGGCTACTTCTTCGGGCTGAACATACCTTCCCAAGGGAATACCTTTTATAAATTCCGCTTTTATTGCCTCTGCATGTCCTGGAGCCATTCCTTCTTCCAGAGAACGCATCATCCGGTTATCAACGGTCCCCGGATTAACTGTATTTACCCTGATTTTTCGTGGGGCAGCCTCCTGTGCTGTGGCTCGCATAATACCAATGGTGGCGTGTTTACTTGCATTATAGGCGGTCATTCCTGAGATGCCAATAAGCCCTGCTACGGAAGATGTAATGATAACACTTCCTCCGTCATTCATTCTTGGTAACACATGCTTCATGCCCAACCAAACCCCTTTCACATTGACAGCAATAACTTTATCAAAATTTTCCTCCGGGTATTCTGTAATTGGCTTTACCACCCCTTCGATCCCTGCATTATTGAAGAACACATCTATTTTGCCAAATTTATCTACTGTTTTCTGTGCATATTTTTCAACATCAGAACTTTGGGTAACATCTGCTACGCAATAATCAACATTTGGTGATTGTAATTCTGTTGCAGCATTTTTCAACGAATCCTCATTTACGTCAACAAGCATTATTTTCGCACCGTTTTGTAAAAAAAGTTTGGCGGTAATCAGGCCGATACTGCCGGCACCACCTGTAATGATTGCAACTTTGTTTTCTAATTTTCCCATATTGGTTTCATTTATGAATTTCTACTATTTAAGGTTTTATTTATCCTACAAGGATTTTGTGCCATATACACTTTTTAGAAAATCCTTTAAATCAAGAGGAGGATGACCAATTAATTTCTTTAATGTATCATCGGCATAATCAAACTCCCCGGCTTTCATGGTCTCGGCAATACTTGCCATCATACCCGTAACATTTTCCGGCAAACCATGTTGCAGCATGCCCTTTTTCAAATCTTCCAGTGGAATATCTACATAGTTTACAGGGGCATTTACAATATCCGAAAGCATAACAGCTATCTCTGTAAAGGTATATGCTTTTAATGCGGTGATATTATACACTTTATTCTGATGGGCAGAAGGGTTGGAAAGTACAACTGCATTGGCCTCTGCCATATCATTTCGTGACGCAAAATTTACCCTTGCATCACCAGCACTGTAATAAATAGCTCCTGTATTGGTAAAATCTCCTAACAACATCGGTAGAAAATCAGCATAATAGGTATTTCCCATAATGGTATAAGGAATTCCTGATGCTTTAATCTCTGCTTCTGTTTTTACGTGATCCATACCTCCACTGAATTTGGAATCAGGGGAAGATTTCAGCACACTGGTGTAAACGATATGCTTTATGCCACTCTCTTTTGCCGCTTTTATGGCATTAGAATGCTGCTCATAACGTCCGGTTATGGAACTTGATGAAACCAGTAAAAGGACATCTACCCCCCGCATAGCCGCAAGCAATGAATCATAATTAAAGTAATCTCCTATGGCAATATCCACTCCTTTTTTTTTGAATGGAGCTCCTTTTTCTTCGGTTCTTACCAATGCCCTAATTGGGGTTTTAGGATTTTTTTTCAATAAAGATTCGATAGTGGCCGCCCCTAAATGCCCGTTGGCTCCTGTAATTAATATCATAATTTTTTGTTTTTAAATTAGTTGGTAGATGTTTTCACAAACTTAATCAAAATTAAAAGATATATTGAAATATATCTATATATTGAATAAAAAAAATTACTTGACCAATTCTTCTTTAAGGGATGTGAGGTATTTTTCTAACAACTTCTTATTTACCGATAAAAGCGAATGTTGTCCATCCTTTTTTGCATGGATAAGTCCGCAATCAAACAGTATTTTAGAGTGGTGTGAAATGGTAGGTTGAGAAAGCGTAAAGTGGCCTTCCAATTCACTGCAACTGATTTCTCCTTTTGCCATGAGTATCTTTAGAATTTTGAACCGCGTGGCATCAGCCAGTGCTTTTGATATTTTGAGCAAATCCATTGTCATTTTGTTTTTTGTAAAGATAATGTTTTGTAAAGAATTTTACTGTTGACCAAAACTAATAGCGAATAAAATAAGGTGCTTTATTGCTGGCCAGGCTGAACTTTATAAGTATAATATACTTAGGGTATGGATGATATTACTGACCTATCTCGAATTCACACTGCCTACTATTTATAGTCTGGCGCGGCTATGGCATGTGCCAAATGCTTGGGGCAATTCGGATGACAACTCTTCTTAAAAATGCGAAGGGTCGGGCCGTTTCTTTTTCTCTCCATGCGTTGGCATATTATTCATAATATTCCCATTCAATAAATTCTAGGTCTTTCCCGTTTGTCGGTTTACATTCAAAGTATTGTAGTTCTTTTGCTTACTTATCAAAAATGTGAAAGATTCTCTTCTTTACGTTTTCTGGAGTTCGCATACCAAAATAGATAGCTTTCAGACTTTCAAGTGGATAATGTCGGATTCTTTCTTCTGGTTCTTGGGGATTTCCAAAGTTTATATGAATCGCTCTCCATTCCTTTTCATATTTCCACGGTGCAGTTTTGGTAGAGAAAACCCATTCTAATTGATGAGCAAAATGATGTGTCCAAGGTTTTGAAAGACCTATCAAATCACAATCGTGTTCATTTTCAAAAACTTGTGAAAACTCGAAAAAATTTATAAACGGCTGTTCGCTCTCATAATTAACTTTTTTAATTCTGTCCCAATACACGTGGGTTTCTAAATCCCATTTGGATAGTCTTTCTTTGTATTTTTTGCAATCTAATTTCCTTCGAGCTTTCCCGATGTAAGGGAAAAGACCTGAATTTTCTAACGCAAACTCTAAACAGATTCCTGAATGCTTGCTGGAATAGTGCGACCACATTAAAAAATCATCATTGCTTTCTGAAAAGCAAGTAGCATAACTATTTTCAAGAAATTTTGACGATATACGTTTAAGTACGCTTTTGAAATTCTCTGAATCAAATTGGAATTCTAGATTGTGTTTCTTTGATGCGGAATCAATAATGCTTTTAATATCAATATCCCAAACTCTTTCTTTTTCATCTTTTAGCTGGTTTATATATTCAAAAACCGTTTGCTGAAATTCTGCAACCTTTGTTCTGTTGTCATTGAATGCAAGTAGGTTTTTGTCGTTCTTCCTTTTTTTGTCAGTTAAGGCATCATTGAGCGATAGGGTTGACTTAAAAAGAAAATAAATCAGATATTCTACTTGCTCGGATTTCTCACAACTAAATTCAATCCGAGCCGACAAATCAAGCGGGTCATTCAATTCGAAGTAGGAAGCGAAGTACAACTCTTGATAGTAAAGTTCCTTAAAAAGAAATTCTGAAAGTGGGCGATATTTATAGAGAATCTTCAATTTCCTGCAGTGGTAATAATTTTTCAGTCAGCTATCCTTGTATGCAGCACAACTTTTGGCTATGAGTATTATCCCTAAGTGGAGCGGCATAGGTGGTGTTACAAGTTTTTTATTATTTATTTTTTATTAAATGAACAGTTTTTATTCAAATTTAAAGGTTTCATCAAAGTATTCCTTTTTGACGATGATGTAAGATGAGGGTATGCCATAATCAAATGTGAATCTTTCAAAGATCAAATCCGGGTTGGGATTATGGATAATAATCTTTGGAAATGTTTTCCGTTTGAGAAATGCCGATTTAAACAATTGATCAGTTCTAATATCAGTTACAGGAAATGAATATCCTATTATATAGATTTCCTCTGCGTTTTCAATTTCTCTTTGTGCTTCAGCCCAAACTCGAGTAAATAATGTTCCAAATAAATCGTATTCTTTATTTTTTACCGGGGGAATTATTAATGGCATAGAATACAAACCTTTATCATTCGATTTTCCTTCAGGCATCAAAGGGTTTTTAATTCTGCTTTTTACTATTGTATAACCTTCAGGAGCAGGTTTACCTATCAAGGGAAGATTTGGTGGATAATAGCCATATGAGAACTCTTCATATCCAGACATGTATCTACCAGCATAGGTTGCATATGGTTTAGTTGCTCGTTCGAAGACATAGAAGTCTTCTACATTAGTTTCCTGGCTTAATTCAAATTTGCCTTCTTTGCTAGGTATAATATGACTTGTAATCCAATTACTAGAACCGTGAAGTTTTAACAACTTCGGGAAATTTCGTTCAATAGATTGATCATCATTATAAATCCAATCATCCCTGAAAACGGCAGAAGGCTGTACAAAATATCCATTTCCACTATTCCAATCAGTTTCTTTCATTAAAGCTCTGTCCATCAAAGTATCCCAATTAAAAGTTATGATTGAGTCTCTCGTAGAAAGTTGTTTAGCTAAATTTTTATGAGTTAAAGATTCATCACCATTCTGAATTTCATTTATTACACTTACAAAAAGAAATATCAATTCATTATAAGCCTTTAATTGTTGAATACCATCTGGGTGTCTAAAAATATTTCCACGATGTAAAGCCTTGTACAATTTTTTTTGAATTTCAGAATGCAGTAATTCGATATCTTCAGAAAAATTCAAAAATTGGAGTGCATCAACTTTATCTCTATCAGATATATAGTTAATTAAATGTCCAATTAATACCCAAGGATTTTCTGAAATTTCAAGTTTTCTAAAGGTTTCAAAAAAGTCTAATGCAACAGGCATTTTCACACCTGTTTTAGATTTGTTATAGCTTTTAGAAGCCCCTGCTCCAAGTATTATTGCTCTTTTCATTTAAAAAATAACGTCAATGTAAGAATCGTAGTTTTGGTTGTGCTGTAGCAATGAAAGGCTCTAATTTCTACAAATTGTTATGGCCTATTAATTTTCTAATAAGTTCATTTGACCGTTAAGCTCTTCTTCCAGTCTTACATTTTCGAGAAATGGTGAATTTTTTACTTTGTCATAAAGATTTAGTAATCGGCTGTTAGCCCGTTTTACTACAGTATCGTAAAGTAAAGGAATTATTTTAGTTCCCCCTTGATGCGTTTCCTGAGCTTCAAGTGGATCAATTTCCGAACCGAGAACGAAACATGTTATTTTATTTTCAGGAGTGACATATCCTTTTTTTGTTAACTCCTTCACATATCCCCATGCTTGACTTTTTTGCTCTGAACTAAGGGGAACACCTGGCTTTTTTAATTCCACTATCGTAAGTCTATCTACGCCAATTTCACCGCCTTCATCATCATATTTAGGATATGAGTAGAGACCTACTGTACTGTCACTTAAAATTGCGAAATCTGGTCTTTTTCTTGAGCCTTTCTCTATTCCTCCGTATAAATTTTGTATTACTGATGTCATTCCTTGATTTGAGGTGTATTCGATAGTTTCGTATTCGGGTCCAAAAATCCATAGGCCCTTTTTGAATAAAGGTTGCAACTCCTGAACCTCATCAGTATCCTTTGAAAGTACTTTGATTTTTAACTGCTCCAATAATTTTAGCCTAAATTGAAGTTCATCCAAAACTATTTTTGCAAGATCCACATTCCATTCTTCTAGAATCTCATTGAGATTATCCAGTTGATTTGGATCAAGTTCATATAGAGCGTGTATAAGGCTGAATTGAGATTGTGATTCCTCCAAATTGGCTAGGATTGTCCCAAGCTTTGCAAGTTCTGTTTCATTAATTGATGGGCATTCCTCCTGCACTTGAGTTATAAACGAATTCCATTTTGTTTGACCAATTAGCCCAATCCTTTTAAGAGTTTGATTATTTTGTGATTTGATGTCATAAAAAGTTTCTTTACGTTTTTCTTTAGAAATATCCAAAACAAAATCTTTAACCTTGTTGAGTACAACCTCATTTACTGATTGAAATTCGTCACTATTTGATTTAAATCCAGACCAATCCGGATGTATGTTTTTTTCGGAATTTAAAATATCTGCCAAAACGATAAAGATAAATCTTTTGGCTTCTATACGTCTTCCGTCAATAAGATGATCCATACCAGTTCCTTTCCACGAACACTCACCAACTAACCTCCCATTCACATGCCATGCAATGCCATGTTGATGGGTAGTTTTGTCAGTTGATAAAGTATCGATTGCAATTAGTTTAACTTCTCCAAAACCTTCCACGGTTAGAATAAACTCCTTAATATTTTTCTCTGGTATATCTAGAAAGGTTATTTTTTCTCCATCAATTGCAACTTCGAAATTTGGGTCAGTAAGGAATCTCATACCAATCTCTCTTTTGATTAAATTAGCCGAGATTATGGGAATTTTGGCATTATCTGCATAAACCATTGTTCCATGTCCAGTTACTCCTTCTTTACTATCTATTTTCTGGAAGAATATTTCGCCTTCATTCCCTTTAAATACTTTTACAGTAACTTCATTATTCTTTTTCCATGTTTTAACAAAGAAAGACGGACCAAAACAAAACCCTGCAAATCGTCCTTTGCCGTTTTTTCCAAAAGCAAGTCGTTTTGAAATAAATGAGTTTTCTCTAGGTATTTCAGCATAAATACCCTGATCTCTTTGCCTATTATATGCCAATTTTCTAAAACGTTTATCAAATTCGGATTCAGACATCCCATGTCCATTATCTCTGATGAAGAAAGAATTGTCTGATTCGTTAGGCCATTTGATTTCCACTTTAGAGGCACCTGCATCCCAAGAATTTGCAATTAGCTCTATTATAGCAATCTTTGGTTCACTCACTATTCCAGTACCAGTAAATGATTCGAGGAATCTCTCGTCAAATAATGCTGTTTGTTTTCCTTCCATGAGTTTTCATTATTAGCTATAATACTTTTTGGTTACAGCATCACCACTTCCCTATTGCCTATATATCACCATTGTCCACAGGTCTTTAGGGATCTGCTGTGACCAAATTAAGGATTTCGTCGATCCCATCAAGTGGACTTTGAATATTTTTATTTGATATCGATAGCACATGCGTATATATTTCAGTGGTCTTACTACTTTCATGACCAAGGAGAGCTTGCACATAACGCAAATTTGTCCCCTTTTGAAGTAGATGAGTTGCAAAACTGTGACGCAAAGTGTGTACAGTCGCCCAAGGGTTTGAATTGCTATTCTTTATTGCTCTTCGAAAAACGGCTTGAATGCTTGTCGCTGAATACTGACCTCCTTCCTGCCCTTCAAATAGCCAATAACTGGGCTTATAAGCTTTGTAATACTCTCTAAGCATTACTAGCAGAATTGGTGAAAGCACAGTTTTCCTATCTTTTTTTCCTTTTCCTCCCTTGATGAAAATGTAACCATCATCAGAATGAATATCTCGTTTTCTTAGGTTTAGATATTCCGACGAAAGGTTGATAGCTTCACTTATTCTTAATCCAGCACTGTAAATAAGCATCAATACAGCTCGGTGCTTTATATTCTCCACACTGCAAAGGATTGCTTTGATCTCTTCCTGACTGAGTACATTGGGCAGCGTTAGGCTTTTCTTAGGTCGTTGGATATCATAAATAGTCCGTTCTCTACCCAGCACGTGTTCATAATACGCCTTAATCGCGTTTATCAACGTATTTTGCGCACTTTCTGAAATTTTATATTTGGTGATCTGATGATAGACAAAGGCTTCTATTTCTTCCTTTGTCACATCCTTAATATTTCGACTTTCAAAAAAAGATAAAAATTGAGTTAATGATGATCAATAGTTCTTTACTGTAGATGGGCTATAGGCTTTAAGAATTAATTTCTGCTCCAAATCTGCCAGTGCCTGGACGGATTGCGTATTCATGATTCTAACTGGTACTGCAACTTTTCTTTCAGATGGCCTGACTTCAGATTTACCTTTATATAACATTTGAAGTTGATCCCAATTAGCTTTTGTATTGACGAGACTCCAAAGTATTCCACTTTAACCCCCAGACCGAATATTGTCACTTGTGAACCCCACCCACCAAAAATGCATTAACATCCTCAAAACCAGAAAAGTGACATCTTTGATCAGAAACATTCGTTTGGATCTTCCAGATTTCCATCGCTTCTGAAGGAATGATTTTCATATTGGAAAGGAGAATTCCAATTTTGTCCCTACTCCCCCTCAATGCCTCCAAATCCCAATCGGTAGGTGATCCTTTTTGAAGGCAATAACGGAATAGCTGGGCTACTCTAATAAAATTAATTGTACACTTCTCTCCCGTAACATCATTATCCAAATAGAGATCAACTACTTCACACTCTTCCAAAACATCCAGAATTAAGCGAAAACTGAGATTGGCAGTACTATTCAGAATAATGGCTTTGAAATCTGTAGCTCTAGAAAGCTTCAGATAACTCAGAAAGTCAAACCAGCCTTCAAAAACTTTGATGCCTTTAACAGTCCCAAGGATTCGAATTGAAGTACCTCCTCCAAGAATGTTCCCCTTAAAAATAGAGGATCGAAGTACCCATCCACCCGATTCATTTGGAAAACCCACTGCGAAATATCGCTTTCCCTTATTCCGCCAATGCACCTCTTTACCGAAAGGAGCAATATCCTGAAGATCAATACCCCTGCCTCGAATGTATTGGATAAGTGCATCATGGCTGATCTCAGCCACCTTTTCCACCACTATTTTCTGGGCAATCTCAGGTTTTTGTCTAGGAACAAATTTTCTTACCGGAACTGATCCAGAGAGGCTTTCCACTGATTCGAAGAAGGTTTTGTTTTCAAATTCCTGGACTGCTGCGATAACGTCTCCGCCCTTTCCTGCGGCATGATCATACCACACATTCGCTTTGTCATCTACGGCAATCGAGCCAGTCCGCTGTTCCAGGAAACCAAAAAAATATTCTTTCCCGTGGATGCCTTCGAATTTCAGAAATCCTGATCTGACCAGGCTATGGAAATAATCCAGCACAGGGAATTCCTGTTTGATTCTGGCAGCCGCTTGTTTTACTTCAGAGTAGTTCATAATATTTACATTTTTATATAAATACATCTATACATAAATAATACATCTTATTGATTTAAAGGAGTCTTATCTTTCCTTTTGTCGTGAATTGTCGGATTACCTGCAAAAAGAAAAAGAGGGGTAGTGGTAAGTGGAAATCGTACGATTCGCACACCTCGTACCCCTCGTACAGTTCGATTTTTACGATTGAGCTTACTCGTCTAACTCAAGTTGCTTGAGCCATTTCCTCACAGCTCCTTCTGACACTCCGAGTTCCTGAGCTATCTTCACATTGGTATGGCCCTCATTTTTGAGATCCAAGGCCTTGGTCTTCATTTGAGATTTATCGACTGGATTCAACTGCTTTAAATGATCGGACTCTTTTCCAAACTGGATAAACCTAAACGAACTGAAATTTGAGTCTTTGCCGATTTTACAGACTAGGACATTTTCGGAGGGATATTTAAAAGCACCATACCTGACTTTTATTTGTTTCAAGTATTTAATGGAAGGGTCTTTTTGACTTTCTCCTACAGCGAAACAAGAATCAATCAGATTAATAAAGCTCTTGCTGCCTTGGATATCGTTTCTATTGATCGGTGCAAACAGGTTCCTCTTTGGAGTATGGGCAATGAGCAAAATCGACCACCCATGAATCTTTTTCAGATTGTTGAGCCTTATTAAAAATGGAGTGGTATTCCTTGCCTTCTCATTATCTGAAATCACACAAGACAGATTATCTATTACGAGGATTTTAGCGCCGGACTTGGAGGCTTGAACCTCTATCTCTTTAAAAAGAAAGCTTTCATACTCTTCAAAAGCCTCATCAAATCCATATGGATTGATTTCTGCTCTCAGGAAAAGGTCACTGAATTCGAAATGATCAAAAAGGATATCTCTTTCCTTATCGTATTGAGCATATCTCATTTCAAATTGCTTGGCTGTCAATTCCAGGTCAAAGTAGATGACTTTAGATGCTTTCAGTTCCATCTCCAATCCCAGGGTTGGAACTCCTTTGGACACACTGTCGATAATTTGTACGGCAAGCAACGACTTACCTTGATTGGTATCAGCGAAGAGAATGCATAGCTCTTCCTCATACCAAAACGGGCCAAAGATCTTTTTGGGAATAGGCTTGGACTTGGCTTCATCCATCCATTCATTGGCGGATTTGATGATTAGGAATTCACCGGAACGGGAATCGTTCGATTTTGTATAATGATTTATTGAAGTCATATTTTTTAGGCAATAAGGTTTCGATTAGCATTTTGGGGTAAATACTACTTTGAATGATTTGTAAACTTTTGGAAATGATCCGGATGGTTATCAGGATCTAACTGGGAGGAGAGTCAGAGTGGTAAAAGTTCAATAAACCGCCTTACCTAGGTTGATTTTGATCAAAAGAATGTTCAACTTGGAATCATGTTTTTAATTGTGAAGAGGTTAAAAGCAAACCAAGGAACTGCTATTGCGCATTTTCAACAAAAGGAAAGGATGGTCATCCTTTCCTTTTTTAGTTCTCAAACTCCCCCTGAAAAAACCTATCCACCTCTCTCTGGTGAATAAATCGCCTTTTACCTCGGTACATGGAGCGAAACTCCTGCCCTTTGGACTCGGAAACGGATTCCATTTTTGAAATCGAGTAATGAGATTTAACGCCAGTTGCCTCCATGAATTCCTGAAGCGACAACCATTCATCTTTTACGGATTTACTAGCCGGATTAATGCTTGAGATTTTCTCTTCCAGATTCTTGAATTTCTCTTCCAGCCATTTTTGGCTAACAGCCGAAAACGGAATAAAAGTGTCTTGATTCATAATGATTTGAGTTTGATTTACTCAAATATAGAGAAAAATAATAAAATCGGTCACTGGTGTCCTTTTTTTTCAATGATTCAAATCAATTGGATTGAGTCGATAATAATGAAGCATTTCGGAATCAAAGCGATCATCCATCCATTTTTTTAAACCTGCAATATTCTGATTCTCATCAATTACCGCCATCCTAAATTGAAGCCTATTTACCTCCGGCCAATTAAATGATTTATAAATCCTGAAAAAATCGAATACCCGTCTGACTTCTTCAATTTCCATGAATCGCTGAAAAAGTGCTAGATCAAGATGCTTTAAACCTGACAAAAACCGGGTAGGACCGGCAGCATTTAACAAATCAATCAAGTCTTGATCAATTTCTGCAAGAATCTCTATCAATTCCTTTTCCTCAAAAACTTGATCAAAATAATCAATGACTTTCTCTAAGGCAGTATTCTCGAAGACCTCATTTACCACCATAGATGGCGTAAACTCAACCGCCAAGACATCCTCAAAATAGTCTCTAAGCAGTTCAATGTGCTTTACTTCGTCTTCAATTAGACTGATCACATCTCTATTGAATTTGCCAAGGATAGAGGACTCACCACCATTTTCATTCACAAATCGTATTCCCAACCTTGATGCAAATTTGGTTTTCGCATTCTTGTACCTTACCATGACATATAAAGGAAAGCTAGCAGATGATTTTCCAATCTTCTCAAGTTCCTTCCCGTGGTAATGTTTGATTGCCAGTTTAGTTTTCTTTTGCATACTTATCGCTGAATGAAGGAAAGGATTCTCTTATAGGTTTCCACGGTTCTTCTTTCGGTATAATATTTCTTAAGAACCGAGCCGGGCGAATGCCCAAATATCATTCTAATATCATTATCATCCATCCCCAGTCGATCTGTCCATGTTCCGAAAGTCTTTCTTCCTACCTTATTGGATAGCACATCAGGGAATTTAATCTTCTCTGCAAGGACTTTCAGGTTCTGATTAAACTTTTGCTCTGAAATAGCCACGCCTGCAGGAAACAAATATTCCCCCCCTTCTCGAAAGTACTTTTTGACGATCCTTTTTGCTGCGTCATTAAGCGGAATCCAAAACTCCTCTCCATTCTTCTTTCTTTCCCCCTGAAGCACCATGTGTTCAGGATTTTCTTTCAGCAAGTTCCAATCAAATCCATTTTCTGAACGAATTGCGATCAAATCATTATAATACAGGGCCGTATTGCAAAGCAAAAGAAAAAGATCCCTGGTGATTTCAAGTCTTCTCTCTTCAAGAGAAAATTTCATTTCAGACAGCAGTTCATACTGCTTATCATTAACGTATATGATTTTATCAGGCCTTTTGGTTGACTCGACATCCAGTCTTTCAAATATTCGCTTCTTAAAAAGAATCCCATACTGGTCACAATACTCTCGATAGATCACCTTCAAACGATCCACATATTTGGCAACCGTGGTATCGGAATTAATCTCCGTTGCATTGCTCCGCAAGAAATCTATGAATCCCAAAACATAGGCTTCATCTAAATCAGCCATCACAGCCTGGCTTTTGTAGCTATCAACCAAATTCTTTAAGGTCACATATACCTTTCTCGTTCCTTCAGCTTTCTTTTTGGTTGCTCCAAATTTGAGAGAGTAATCGATATAGGATGAAATTTTATCACTAGCCCCAGGAGCAATTGTTCCATTAACACCTTTTATTCTTTTGCCTTGGTGTTTTACCAGATATATGTTCTTCAGTTTATCAGCGGTCAGAACCTCACTCCGCTTATAAAAATCCTGGATGATTTCTTTGAGATGATGAATTTCCCTTGCAATTACCCGATTGTGAAAATCAGCATACAGATATTGACTATTGACCCATTTTAATGGTTTTCCTGACCAAGCATTTTTTGGAATCTTTTCAAGGTTGAGATTAAGGTAGTGCCTTCCTTTTCGATTAATGCACAAATAGATCGCTTCGCCGTCGGGCGACTTTTTACTTTTCGGATTCAAAACCGCGGAAATTTTGAAATCTATCATGGTTCAAAATACCGAAAAAATTCTAGGCGGACAAGAAGGGGGACAAATTGGGGGACAAAAAGGGGGACAAAATCATTAGAATTTATCAGAATCAAATAGATTCGAGATAGTTCTAAATGCCTGAAAAACAAAAAACTCCGAACAATTTTTACATTGTTCGGAGTCTAAAAGTAGCGGGAACAGGACTCGAACCTGTGACCTTCGGGTTATGAGCCCGACGAGCTACCAACTGCTCCATCCCGCGATATATCTTTTAAAGCTTAAAGCTTCTTTTTTCTTATCTAAATTTGCCCTTGCGGCTAATTGTGATACAAAAGTAGGTGTTTATTTTTGTAATGCAAACCTGTACACAAAAAAATATTTTAATGTTCATGCGAAAATTTGTCAGTTAAGTAATCTCTACTCATGAAGAACCCCATTTAAAACAAAGACAGCTATTTGTGTACCAATTGGTTATACCACATTATCTGATCATGGGACTTTAGCACTTAGCAAAGCCAAATTTTATTTCGCCAAATCACTTTAAACGTCAGGAGTGTCTAAAAATCAAGTACCTTTGTAAAAAATTTCTACAATGGATACACCAAAACATCAAGCAGGCTTTGTCAACATCATAGGAAAACCAAATGTGGGCAAGTCTACATTGATGAATATCCTTGTAGGTGAGCGACTTTCAATCATTACCTCTAAAGCTCAAACGACGAGGCATAGGATTATTGGTTTGACAAATGCCGATAATTATCAAATCGTTTTTTCCGATACTCCGGGAATGCTCAAGCCTCAGTACGAACTTCAGAAGAACATGATGAGCTTCGTGAACATCTCTTTGGAAGATGCTGACATCATTCTTTTCGTCACAGATCTATATGAGACAGATGCAGATATCGAGCATGTGATCGAGAAAATCAATGCGTCTGGTGTCCCTGTATTATTGGTTATCAACAAGATCGACCTTGCCAAACCAGGGCAATTGGAAGAAATAACTACTTATTGGACTTCTAGAATTAAGTCTGAGCTAGTCATTCCTATTTCCGCAGGCGAGAAGTTCAACACCGAGAAGATTATGCAGGAAATTCTGGATAGACTTCCTGAGCATCCTGCGTTCTATGACAAAGCGGAACTTTCTGATCGATCAGAACGGTTCTTTGCCTCTGAGATTATTCGTGAGAAAATCTTTGAGAATTATAAGAAAGAGATCCCATACAGCTCTGAAGTCTCTATCGAAGATTTCAAAGTGAAGAAAAATATAATCAGTGTTCGGGCTATCATCTACGTAGAAAGAGATAGCCAAAAAGGCATCATCATAGGCGACAAAGGTGCGGCATTGAAAAAAGTGGGAATACAAGCCCGTGAAGAACTTGAAAAGTTCTTTGGCAAAAAAGTCTTCCTCGAAACCTTCGTGAAGGTGGAGCAAGACTGGAGAAAAAATAAATTGAAACTGAAAAAATTTGGGTACGACCCAACCTAATCATGGCAAATATAGTAGCGATAGTAGGACGCCCTAACGTGGGCAAATCCACTCTTTTCAACCGACTGGTAGAAGAAAGAAAGGCGATTGAAGACAATATGAGTGGAGTAACCCGTGACCGTCACTACGGACATGCGCAGTGGGCAGGGAAATTCTACTCAGTAATTGACACTGGTGGATATGTAACTGGCTCAGACGACATGTACGAGGCAGAGATTCGCAAGCAAGTGAAACTTGCCATCGAGGAAGCAGACGTGATACTTTTCATTGTGGATTGTCACACTGGACTCACAGATTTGGATAGCGAATTCGCCAAAGAACTGAGAAGCAGCAAAAAGCCCATCTATGTAGTCGCTAATAAGGCTGACAACATGGAGAAAAGCTTTGCTGCCCATGAATTTTACGCTTTAGGTGTAAGTGACTTTGAAGTTTATCCAATCGCTTCTGCTAGTGGCAGTGGCACCGGGGAGCTTTTGGACGAAATGATCAAACATTTCGAAGATGAAGGAATAGAAGATCCAGACGCAGACACTCCTAAAATCTCAATTCTTGGTAGACCAAACGTAGGGAAATCTTCTTTCTTGAATGCCTTAATTGGTAAAGATCGCTCTATTGTAACTGATGAAGCAGGTACTACGAGAGACTCTATTCACACGCGTTACCAGCTTTTTGGACAAGATTTCATCATTACCGATACTGCTGGGATCAGAAAAAAATCCAAGGTGACTGAGGATGTGGAATTCTACTCCGTCATGAGGTCACTGAGAACATTGGAGGAGTCTGACGTTGTCATGGTCATGGTAGATGCCACCAGAGGTCTTGAATCGCAGGATATGAACTTGATTTCCTTAGCTATCAAGAATAACAAAGGTGTAATGATCATGGTGAACAAATGGGATTTGATCGAAAAGGATCATAAAACCATGGGAAAAATCAAAGATGATATGATAGAAAAATTGGGCGAAAATAAATGGATACCAATCATCTTCACATCTGTGCTTGAAAAGCAAAGAATCTTCCAAGCAATTGAGTTGGCCGTGAAGGTTTACGAAAACAAAACTCGACGTATCGCTACTTCAAAACTAAACGATGTCATGCTTGCTGAAATCGAAAGATATCCTCCGCCAGCATGGAAAGGAAAGTACATTAAGATAAAATATACTACCCAACTTCCTACCAGAAACCCAGTGTTTGCATTTTTCTGTAACCTGCCTCAATACATCAAATCGCCCTACACGAGATATCTGGAGAATCGTCTTCGTGAAAACTTTGATTTCGAGGGGGTTCCGGTAAAAATTATTTACAAAAACAAATAAAATATATTTGAACGGCTATTGTTTTATTGATCAAAACTGTAATACATTTGCGTTGTAATTAAGAAAACCACAAAAAATGAAAAAAGTATTTGCAATTTTCGCAATCGCTAGCATGTTCGCTGTAGCATCTTGCGGTAACAAAGAAGTAAAAGAAGAGACTGAAACTATCGAGGTAGTTGAAGAGCCAGTTGTAGAGGAAGTAATCATCATCGAAGCTGATACTACTGTAGTAGTTGAGACTGCTGAGGTTGTTGAGCCTGCTCAATAATTCTTCCTTTTCTAAATGTATTGAGTCCCGCACATGCGGGACTCTTTTTTTTGTACTTTTCTTTATGAGTAGCTCAGAACACCTGACGCAAATATTAGAACAAAAACTTCCCACCGCTGCTGTCGATTATGCGGTAGCACTTTGGGAAAAAGAACCTTTTTCATTTAAAACCACAGCGACCCGAAAATCAAAGCTTGGAGACTTCAGATACCGCAGGGATCGACAAATCCAAACTATTACGATCAACGCGGATCTCAATCCCTACCAATTCCTATTAACCTATATTCATGAAGTAGCGCATCTTCATGCCTTTGTCAAGTTCGGGATCGACATTCCTCCCCACGGAAATCAATGGAAATCAACTTTCCAACAATTAATGGCCCCAATTCTCTCAACCGCATTTTTCCCTATTGACTTGCTTATCCCTTTGCGCAAGCATATGAAAAGCCCAAAAGCAAGTTCAGCGGCGGATCTTTTTCTCATGAAAGAAATGAGCAAATACGATGAAAAAAGCCTCAACCAAGACATTATTTTCTTATCTGACCTGAAACCTGGAAATAGATTTTTACTCTCTGGTAGAGAATTTGAAAAGGGAGAAACACGAAGAACAAGAGTCTTATGTCACGAAGTCAAATCTGGCAAAAAGTACTTGATCGCCCAACTAGCTAAAGTAAAACTGATCGCTTAACTATTCACGCTCTTCTCCAATCTGGTTTTCAGGTTGAGAGAAATCTTTAGGCTGAGGAAGATCTTTAAGAGAATTTATCCCGAAGTACTCCATAAACTTATGGGATGTCCCATACAAAATCGGCCTACCAAGTCCTTCTGATTTTCCTTTGATGTCAACGAGCTCCTTTTCAAGCAATTTCTGCACAGAGTAATCACTATTTACACCTCTGATTTGCTCAATGTCTCCTTTGGTAACCGGTTGCTTGTAAGCAATAATCGACAAGGTCTCCAACTGAGCCGTAGACAATCTTTTCTGCGATTGCTGACGCAAAAGAATCCCTATGGAAATTTGATAAGCGGGTTTCGTCAAAAATTGATACCCTCCCCCCACGTGCTCGAGCTGAAAAGAAAACTCTTCAGATTGATATTTTTGGCTTATTTCATCAATTGCTTGAATCACATGCTCATCAGGAATGTCAGCTTCAAACATTTCACTCAAACACTTAACTATCTCCGCCTTCGGTAATGGTGAAGGAGCACAAAAAATCAATGCTTCAATATGCCTGTGGAGAAAATCCAAAGTTTACTTTTTTGAGAGTTTTGCTTCGATCGAATGCATGGTATGAGGGACAGCCATCAAACGCTCTTTAGAGATAAGCTTTCCAGTGTCTACACACACTCCATAGGTGCCATTTTTTATCCTGATTATTGCATTCTCCAAGTTGTAGATAAACTTCTGCTGTCTTGCAGCCAATTGGTTTTGGCTCTCACGCTCCAAAGTATCGGCTCCGTCTTCAAGCAATTTTGAAGTAGAAGCAGTGAAGTCTGTACCACTATCATTCTTTTTACTCAATGATTCTTTCAAGGAGAGTAACTCTTCCTTAGCGCTATCAAGTTTCTTCCGAATTATTACTTCGAATTCTTTCAATTCATCCTGTGAATATGCGGTCTTTTCTTCCTTGCTCATAGCCAGCTAAAATTAGGTAATAGTTTTGGGACGGTTCTTTTTAGAATTAGTTTCCTAAAATACAGGTACGCGTTGGATTTCCAAGAATTTCAACGTCGACTTTTAACCTAAAATCATGCCCTATCTTTTTAAAATTCAGGGTTTCCCCATTGAATTCAGACACCAACAAGTTCAGGAATGATTCTGTTTAATAAACAATACTTGGTTAAGAAAACACTTATACTTCATTTAAAAATCTGATAATCAAATCACTACAGTATTATCGTCGTATCACCTTATCAAAGCGAAAAAGAACCATATCAAATGATTAGAACTTTAACATCTTTAGCGAAGGATTAATCCAGTAATAAAAAATATATATCGCTAGTAATAATTTTTCCTCCAATTGAATCTGACTCCAAAAATTCTAGAATAAAAAAACCGTCATGCGACGGCTTTTTCTTCAAGTATCATTTTCTTTAATCTCGATTGGAGAACCAAAGGATCTATATCTATTCGATACTTCATATTTAAATACTGAGTAACCTCTTGAAGGTCTTTGCCATTCTGCAGATGAATTGTCTGCAGGGCTTGGGTGATAAGGTCTTTTTCCATGATTTTGGGGTGTTAAGCTTCTTAAGATACTATTTTCTGCTTTTGAAACCCGAAAATGAGCAGAAAAAATTAAAGCTTTGTCGCAATTACTACTGTTTTTCGAATTGTCTTTATCTGCCCAGACAAATCATATAACTCAATTAATAAAACATAATACCCTGGTCTTACGATATTTCCCTGACTATCCGTTCCTGTCCAGGTAAACAATCCAGAGGTGCCTAGTAATTCGTTTTGTGCTAACACCTGAACCAACATACCCGAAGTAGAATAAAGCCTAAAGCTTCCCATCCAGCCAGATTGATCAAGTTCATATCGGATAGTTGTAAATGTATTTCCATTACTTCCTTCTGGATCAAAAATGGCGGGATCAATTTGAATCAAATTCCCTTCAAATTCGCCGGAAATCACTTGAGAATTCTTTCTTCCTGGCGTCGCGTATTCTTCAATAGCCGAAGCAGAATGCCAATTAGCAGACAAAGAAGCCGGTGAAGCCGTAGAAAGCCGTTCAAGTGAAACACCCTTTGGGTCTCTCAATAACGGATGGTGAAGATCTTCCGAATAAGTGAATGAATCAGCAATAGCACCTGCAGAATCCAATAAAACTACCGTACCTCCAGCTATCGGGTAGCTGGGGAGCGTGGCCATACTGGCAAACTCCCCAAAAGCCGATTTAGGAAAATCTAGTTTTAGCATATCTGGATTAGTCGTGATGGCCAATAAACCTCTTGGGGCTAGAATCAACGAATTCAAACTGAGCTGCTTCACTTGATCAATTACACCAGAGTTATCAAGGTGAGCTAGCTTCCAGTGTTTGACTTCCAGGAAATTATCCGTCACATTGATCAATTCCACAAACTTAGATGAACCAATTTTCGGATTGAATAAAAGTTCGTTAATCAACACATCTCCGATTTTAGCTTGAACAGGCAAAACAAGCTTCAACGGCTCATCTTGGGTATATTCATTCCCTGAACAATCTATTAAGCCATTTATTTGCAGGCTATAACTTGTATTAGCAGCAACTTCCTCAGAAAAGAGAAGTTCAATCTGTTTGGAACCTAGCAGAGTGATAGAATCAATTTCCAAACTTGGCTCAAACACAAAATTTGTTTTATCAAAGACTGCTAGAATTGGTTTGGAAAAAATCAACAAAAGACTTTTCGGAGAAGTGAATTCTACCGAATTCAGAACTATTAGACTTACGTCAGGCGACAAATCGAATATAGAATTATGTCTGCCCGGAGTGCCTCTAAGCGGATCAACTGATGGCTTGATCAAATCGCTTTGCTCGCAAGCATAGAATGGGTTCGCAACTTCTAGGCTAAATCCTCCATTCGCAAACTCACTTCCTCTCCAGCTACTTGTTGAATAAGATACCTTATCAATTAGATTTCCTTGATCATTCTTTAGACTTAACTGATCAGCAGCGTTCAACAAGGTTGGCCAGCTTTTTATAGGAATTACTTTCCCAAAACCTTTCAAAAGCACAGCTTGATTCTCAGGTGCTAATAGCAAAAAATCTCCCGGCAAAACCCATTCATCCTGGAGATTTACAGAAGATCTGGAATTTGCCAAAGCAATTCCGCTAAGTCTGACAGGATATTCACCGGCATGAAAGACCTCCACATATTCCACATTTGGCAAATCCAAATCAGCTTTAGGAGCAGGCATGATTTCATTGATCACAAGTGTTTTGGGAGGTATGAATGTAGGATCAAAAAACTGAAAGGAAATCAGCGTGTCTAACAGGAAGTTTCCTTCCAAATCCGGTATTTGAGTTATCTGCAAATTATAATGTTTTCCTAATTCCAGTTTTTCCTGAAAAGTCAAGTACACCAAACTGTCTGCTTTCAGTTTAACTGAAACTGGTTCTTGTCCATCCAACTTATAGTTAATCAGAAACCCAGAAAAGACAGGATCAACTGCTTCATCAAACTGAACCTCTATTTCCCGCTCATCATACCCACGAATTCTAGTGACTTTTGGTGCAATTGTATCCACCACAAATTCACCAAACTCGAAATCATCCATCAACCATTTTGCGCAGCTACCAGAACCAGCACCGTAACGGATTTCCAAACGGAGATAAACTTCAGCATCCTCAGCAAATTCATCTGGCAAGAGCAGCTCAAATAATCTGAACTCCTGGTTCTCATTCCTAAATTCGTTTGCTCCACCCAAGATTTCTCGTCCAGAATAATTACCCTTCAACTCCTTCCCCCAACTATAATAAACTTGAGCGGCTCTATCACCAGTGCCATTTTTCAATGACTTCGCCCAAAAGTGGACTTTGGGATCAGTAAATTCTTGAGGAGAGAGCCGAATGATAACTTCCCCATCAAAAGTAGAAATTGGCTGCACTGCTAAGGCTTTGCTTCCATTTCTACCAAGCCCATTAGCCTGATAAATGCGAGATGAAGTCCCTCTTATCTCATTTGCATACCAGTTAGGCAAAAACTCATTAGGATAGTTTTCGATGATAAATACACTTTCAAAATCCTGAATCTGATTACTAGCATTGCCTCGCGAAGCCTCACTCACTGTGAAAACAGCTAAAACGATAAATTGCCAAATAAAAAATAAGCCAACCACAAGCATGTCAATTAAAAAGTCTACACTAAATATAATTATCAAAATGATCTCAAACCATCACTTTTATTGAGTTTTCTACAGTTTTGGCTAAAATATTTGAACGACAGGCCTGATAATGAATCTATAGCCCTTACTTTTGTGCTTCAAAAATTTTCAACAACTACTTTATATCTGAATATCTGATGAAATTAGCAGTGGTAGGAGCTACCGGCTTGGTAGGCTCAGAAATCCTAGAGGTGCTAGCAGAGCACAACTTCCCTTTTGACGAACTTCTATTAGTCGCCAGCGAGCGGTCTGTAGGTAAACAGATTGACTATAAGGGTAAACCTTACACTGTCATCGGACTTGCAGAAGCTGTTTCATTAAAACCAGAAGTAGCTATATTTTCTGCAGGCGGAGGCACTTCTACGGAATGGGCTCCAAAATTCGCTGAAGTAGGCACTATAGTAATCGATAATTCTTCAGCTTGGAGAATGGATCCGACCAAAAAACTGATCGTTCCAGAAATCAACGCCAAAGAACTTACTAAAGAAGATAAGATCATCGCCAACCCAAATTGCTCTACCATTCAAATGGTACTGGCTCTAGCCCCTTTACGTGAGCGCTACGGCATCAAAAGAGTAGTAGTGTCCACTTATCAGTCTGTGACTGGTACTGGCGTAGCAGCAGTAGAACAGATGATGGCTGAGCGTGCTGGTAAAAAGGCTGAAATGGTCTATCCTCACAAAATTGACATGAACGTACTTCCTCACATCGATGTGTTCCAAGAAAACGGCTACACGAAGGAGGAGATGAAAATGATAAAGGAGACTAAAAAAATCTTCAGCGACGATACAATCCAAGTAACTGCGACCACAGTGAGAATCCCAACTATGGGCGGCCACTCTGAATCAGTAAACGTAGAATTCAAAGAAGACTTTGACTTGGCAGAAGTGCGTGAGCTACTTGCGGCTGCTCCTGGCGTGATCGTGCAGGACGACCCAGCAAACAACATCTACCCTATGCCTATCACTGCTCATAAAAAAGACGAGGTATTCGTAGGTCGCTTGAGAAGAGATGAGTCTCAAGCAAATACGCTTAATATGTGGATTGTAGCTGACAACCTTAGAAAAGGAGCTGCAACCAATGCCGTGCAAATCGCTGAATACGCGTTGGCAAACGGTTTGATTTAATGGATTTGACCCACTATCATCGGGCCGACTTCCAACAATTTGTGCAGGATCATCTTACGGAAGATCCTGCACTTTTGCTTTTTAGATATCAGGGGAAAACTGATTTCGATCTAAAAGCTGCTGTGCAACAAATCTCTGCACGACAAAAAACAGCCAAGAAACTCCCTTCTTGGGCATCCAATCCTCAAGTGATTTTTCCAGCATCCATTTCTTTGGAGCAAAGTTCATCTGAGCAAACAGCAGAATTCAAGGCTAGAGACAGAAAAGGCAAACTCATGATAGACCTCACTGGTGGTTTTGGGGTTGACAGTTATTTTCTGAGCAACCATTTTGAGAAAGCCATTTACTGCGAACAGCAGGAGGAATTAGCTGAAATAGCAGAGCATAATTTAGAAGTGTTGGCACCTGAGAAATTCGACATTGTAAAAGGTGACGGCTTAGAATTTCTTGAGCAGACGGATAAGCACTTTGACCTAATCTATGCTGATCCTGCACGTAGGGGAAAAGGCAATCAGAAGCTATACAAACTTCAGGATTGTGAACCCGATGTGGTCAGTTCTTGGGAAATGATGAAAAGTAAGGCGGATTCGATCTTACTGAAAGTATCTCCTATGCTCGATATCTCTCAGGCGCTTACTGAGATTCCAGACATCCAGAAAGTGCAGGTGATCTCTGTAAAGAATGAAGTGAAAGAATTGCTTTTATATTGGAGCAAACGAGGAATCGAATCTCCTTTGAGCATAGCAGCTATTGATTTAGGAGCGAAAGAAACCAGTTTTTCATTTGAGCCAAGCGAGGAAGAGAGCATCAATTCTATAATTGGAGAAGTGGACAACTACTTGGTTGAGCCTTTTTCAGGAATATTGAAAGCTGGAGCATTTAAGACTTTTGGAGAGCGCTTTGGATTGAGCAAACTGGACCCAAATAGTCATTTGTACACTTCATCTGAAGTTCAGAATGATCTGCCAGCAAGAGTTTTTAAAGTAATTCAGGAAGTGCAGCCCAAAAAAGCTGAAATCAAAAAGCTATTTCCTGGTGGAAAAGTGAATGTGATCACACGTAATTATGCAACAGGCTCAGAAGCACTGAAGAAAAAACTAAGCGTAAAAGACGGTGGAGATGACTTTTTGATTGGAACCAAAACCCAAAGCGGATTTAAGGTTTTTTGGTGTAGTCTGGCTTAGCTAGAATTAAAATCCTGAGATTGGATTCGGGATTAAAAATCCTGAATAGTGTCAATATATATATACTAAAGTCCGAAAAAAGTCCAGCTTCTGGAGAAGCAGGACAACTATTAAAACTGTGCTCTCAGTGTAACCTCTGTGACCTTTGCGGTAAAAGAAAAATAAAAAAAAGTGAAGGATTACTCCTTCACTTCTTCATAATCGACGTATTCTCCGCCTTTGATATTGTTCGCTCGTTTTTCCTTTTGGTTCTGAGGGGCATAATCTACAATGATCTCATCTTTTGAAGCAGAAGCATGGCGCTGAGCGCGTTGCTCTTCTTTTGCAATATCATTCACATGCCTAGCAAATTTTGCCAATTTGCTTCTAAGAAAATATCGGATTAGTTGGCCAAGCAGCCAACCAACTCCGAGAACTATTACGAGAAATTTCCACACAATACTTTGTCGTTTTTTTAGTTTCTTATCTACTCAAATACAGATTTCTCTCTGCGTAGATTTTCAAGAAATAATCATCCATCAGATCATCTATAAAGTAGATCGACTCACCGGTAGACTTCATTTCAGGACCCAATTCCTTATTTACTTTCGGGAATTTATGGAAAGAGAAAACTGGTTCCTTGATAGCATAACCCTTTTTGTAAGGCTTGAATTCAAAATCAGTCACTTTTTTCTCTCCTAACATCACCTTTACGGCATAGTTTACATAAGGTTCTCTGTAAGCTTTGCAAATAAATGGCACCGTACGAGAAGCTCTTGGGTTTGCTTCGATGATGTAAACCTTGTCATTTTTGATCGCAAACTGAATATTGATCAAACCTACAGTTCTCAAAGCTAGGGCAATTTTCTCAGTGAAAATTTCAATCTGGCGAATCACCAAGTCTCCCAAATTATATGGAGGAAGCACAGCATAAGAATCGCCAGAGTGAATTCCCGCAGGCTCTATGTGCTGCATGATGCCGATGATATACACATTCTCACCATCACAGATCGCATCCGCTTCTGCTTCGATAGCACCTTCAAGAAAGTGATCGAGCAAGATCTCATTGTTAGGAATATCTCTCAAGACATCCACAACATGCTCTTCAAGCTCTTTCTCGTTAATCACGATCTTCATGCCTTGACCACCTAACACGTAGCTAGGACGAACCAAAAGCGGGAAACCAATAGTCTTACATAGCTCTAGCGCTTCGTCTGTATTGTGAATTGTACCAAACTCAGGATAAGGAACATCCAGGTCTTTCAAAAGAGAAGAGAATCTTCCTCTATCTTCTGCCAGATCCAGTGCTTCGTAGCTTGTTCCAATAATCTTGATTCCGTACTTCTCCAGCTTCTCAGCAAGTTTCAAGGCAGTCTGACCACCCAACTGAACAATTACGCCCTCAGGCTGCTCGTGAAGGATGATCTCGTAGATATGCTCCCAGAATACCGGCTCGAAATATAACTTGTCTGCAATATCAAAGTCTGTAGAAACTGTTTCAGGGTTACAGTTGATCATGATGGTCTCGTAGCCACACTCTTTGGCTGCCAACACTCCATGAACACAGGAATAATCAAACTCGATTCCTTGACCTACTCGGTTTGGACCTGATCCAAGTACCACTACTTTTTTACGATCAGATCTTACTGACTCATTTTCTGAGCCAAAAGAAGAGTAATAATAGGGTGTTTTCGCCTCAAATTCTGCTGCACAGGTATCTACCAATTTATACACTCGCTTGATTCCCATTTCCTTGTAGCGCTTGTCGAAGACTTCGCTTTCTAAGCAATCTAGCAAGTGTGCGATTTGACGGTCAGCATAGCCTTTACGCTTAGCCAGATCCATCAATTCAACAGGAATTGTAGCAAGTTTAAATTTCTCTATTTCTCTTTCCAGATGAATCAACTCCTCAATTTGCTTCAAGAACCACTTATCGATCTTGGTCAAATCTTGGATAGTTCTGAAAGAAATTCCGAGTTTGAATGCATCATAGATATGGAAAAGTCTATTCCAGCTAGGATTAGCTAAGGAATACAATATTTCTTCTTGGTTACGCAGTTCCTTTCCGTCTGCACCAAGACCATTTCTCTTGATCTCAAGTGACTGACAGGCTTTCTGAAGCGCTTCCTGGAAGTTGCGGCCTATACCCATCACCTCACCTACCGACTTCATGGATAGACCAAGTCTTCTGTCAGCTCCTTTGAATTTATCAAAGTTCCAACGAGGAACCTTTACGATTACATAATCAATCGTAGGCTCAAAAAATGCAGAGGTTGTGCCAGTAATGGAGTTTTTCAACTCATCCAAGTTATATCCTATCGCAAGTTTGGCCGCTACTTTTGCAATTGGGTAACCAGTTGCCTTTGATGCCAATGCTGAAGAGCGGGATACTCGTGGGTTGATCTCGATACCGATGATTTCAGAGTTATCAGGGCTTACTGAGAACTGTACGTTACAGCCTCCGGCAAAATTCCCGATGCTATTCATCATCGTGATCGCGAAGTTTCTCATGCGTTGATACGTCGTATCCGGCAAAGTCATCGCTGGTGCCACAGTGATGGAATCACCTGTGTGAACGCCCATAGGATCAAAGTTCTCGATAGAACAGATCACGATCATGTTGCCGATATTATCACGCATCACTTCCAGCTCGTATTCTTTCCAGCCAATGATACTCTGCTCGATCAATACTTCGTGAACTGGAGAAGCTTGAAGTCCATCGGAAAGTGCTTTTTCAAATTCTGCTGCAGTTTCCACGAATGCACCGCCAGCACCACCTAAAGTATAAGATGCTCTGATGATGAGTGGGAAACCAATTTCTTGTGCTATTTCATTTCCTTGGAGGAAAGAAGTGGCCGTAGCGCCTTTACATACGCCCACGCCGATTTTTTCCATCAGCGCTTTGAATTTTTCACGATTCTCGGCTGTATCGATGGCCTCGATGTCTACACCGATCATTTTTACTCCGTACTTGTCCCAGACACCACCTTTATCGCAATCAATGGCGAGATTCAATGCAGTCTGTCCGCCCATAGTTGGGAGAACTGCATCAATATCGGGGTGATCTTTAAGAATTTGTACGATGGATTTCTTTTCCAAAGGGAGCAAATACACATTATCTGCCGTGACCGGATCGGTCATGATCGTTGCAGGATTGGAATTGATCAGCGTCACAATGATGCCTTCTTCACGAAGAGACCTGGATGCTTGGGAACCTGCGTAATCAAATTCGCAAGCTTGACCAATAACGATGGGACCTGAACCAATGATGAGAACGTGCTTGATACTGCTATCTTTAGGCATTAGAGAGGGAGATTGAAGAGAAAGTTTTGCTTAAGTCCAAATTGGGGCAAAATTAAAAAAATAATCCGAAGGGGCATGGTAAAACGGTAAAGAAATCCAAAAAGCTTACTAAACACTGTGTAATAATAACCTGAATTTGTTTCGAAAAACGCAAAAAATTGAACACCAACAATTGGCAAACCAATAATTCACGTTTATTATTGTCGAATCATCAAGAACGCATAAAATATTATTAGCCTTCCTATTTTCCCAAAATAATCAACTTAGTAAACCATTCTATTGATGAACAAAAGAATAATCACACTTGGAGAAATCATGCTACGCCTATCCACACCTGGGCATGACCGCTTTATAAACACACAATCTTACGAAGTCAATTATGGCGGTGCAGAGGCAAATGTGGCTGTTTCTCTTGCTTTTTGGGGACTATCAGCGGCGCATGTCACTTCATTTCCAGACCATGAAATTGGAAAAGCAGCTGTAAACACATTGAGATTCTCGGGAGTGGACACTTCTTTTATTCGATTTAACGAAGGAAGAATGGGTGTTTACTTTGTAGAAAATGGTGCAATGCAACGCTCGTCAAAAATCATATACGACCGCTTTGATTCTGCTTTTGCTCAGGTCAACGTCAAAGATTTTAATTGGGAAAAGATATTCGAAGGAGCAGATTGGTTTCACTGGACAGGAATTACGCCTGCCATTTCCCAATCGGCTGCAGATCTCTGCAAAGCTGCAGTGCAAGCTGCTTCAAGGCTAGGTGTGAAAATCAGTGCTGACATCAATTATAGAAGAAATCTATGGCAATACGGCAAAGGTCCGATGGACATTATGCCTGAACTGATCAAACCATCTCATCTCATCATAGCTGGGCTTACAGACTTCGAAAACTGTATGGGAATCACAGAAACGGACTATTTGCAAGCTTGTGAAAAGGCAAAATCCATGTGTCCATCTTTAAAATATGTTTCGACCACACATCGTGATTCTATCAGCGCGTCTGAAAATGAGCTAAACGGAGTACTTTGGAATGTAGAATCTCTACTAGAATCCAAAACCTACGAAATGACTCATATCGTAGATAGAATCGGCGGTGGAGATGCTTATATGGCTGGGCTGATTTATGGCTTACTCCATTTGGATGATCAAAATGCGCTAGACTTTGCCATTGCGGCATCAGTACTGAAGCATTCTATACCAGGAGATGCAAACTTCGTCTCCATTGACGAAGTAAATCAGCTGGTGGAAGGAAAAAATGTAGGTAAACTTTTACGATAAAAATAAGTATGCGATTTTCAAACAGTGAAATGCTACAAGCCATGAGTGACACGGGGATGATCCCTGTTTTCAACCATGTAGATATAGAAGTGGCAAAAGGCGTACTTGACGCCTCATACAAAGCGGGAATTCGAGTTTTTGAATTCACTAATCGAGCGACAAATTCTCTGGAGGTTTTCAAAGAGTTATATGATTATGCTGGCAAATACTCAGATCTAGTGATGGGTATAGGTACTATTTTCACCACGGATGTTGCTTCAGACTTCATCGACGCTGGTGCGGATTTTATTGTTTCGCCAGCTTTGATCCCAGAGCTAGCCGTGTTCTGCAATTCAAAAGAAATTTTTTACGTTCCAGGTTGCGCTACGATGTCTGAGATATTTCAAGCGAAAAAACTCGGAGCTACACTGGTCAAAGCTTTTCCAGGAAATGTGGTAGGATCAGCATTTGTAGCTGCTGCTAAGTCTGTATATCCTGAGCTTCACATCATGCCAACAGGAGGTGTAGAACCTACGGTAGAAAACCTGAAAGAATGGTTTGATGCTGGTGTGTATTGCGTGGGAATGGGCTCTCAGCTATTCAAAAAAGACTGGATCAAGAATCAGCAATACGATCTCTTGCAAAATAAAATCGCAGAAACGCTGCAAGTGATTAAGAGCATTCGGTAAGAATTGTAAGTGGTAAGTAGTCACAGAACACTTCTTACCACTTACAAATTCTACTTTTTTGGGTGAGTGACTAACTCATAATACTGCTCTAGCATGGGCACTCCATAATTTTTTGATTTCATCTCACTGATCTTGCGGAAGCCCATCTTTTCATACAAACTAACGGCAGCTTCTAATCCTGAAGTAGTATACAAATAGGCTGCATCATAGTTACGATCATGATAGAAATCCATCCATTCCTTCATCAATCTGCTTCCGATTCCAAATCCACGAAATTCTTTCGCCAAGATAAAATACCTCAACTGCGCGCGGTTTGCAGGCCTATGCATGAGTAAAACAAAGCCCACCATTTTCCCTTCGCTCTCTACTACCCAAACTTTGTCTTTTTTCAAATTGTAAGCCCGATAGAATTCCAGCAAGCTTTCCATCACATAAGCTTCAAATCCAATCCCAAAATCATGCTCTTCTGAATAGACTTTGCCATGCAAAGCCGCCACCTGCCCAAGATCACCTGGCTCAAGTGTATTTCGTATTAAAAAATCAGGAGACTTTTGCATCCATTTAAAATAGGAAATAATGGTGGAAACTTAATCTTAGGAGCACTAAAAAAACCAAGTCCAGCTTCTGGAGAAGCAGGACAACCGCGAGCTTTGTGGTAAAACAAAAAAAATAGCCGCCCAAAATTGAACGGCTATGAATGTCTTAACCTTCGGAATAGTTGAAACTATCAACTTGCTCCTTGATCCAGTCGTAGTATTTTTCCTTGCGGAATTCTGTCCAATCCTTTTTGTATTTGGAATCTTCGATCAAAAACTTAAAGGCAGTATTTGCTTTTGGCTTGGTCAGCGAACTAACCAAATCATCAGCTAGATTTTTTTCTTTGACCCTCCGGTCAATAAAATCCTGCATCATCTGATGTTCTTGAGCAGGCTCCATTTGAGTAAACTCGGCATAATTGTCCGGGCTTTCTTCGATTTCATCCAAAACATCTTCTTCTGCCTCTGTCAGATCATAATTATAATAATCCTCATCATCCGGCATCTGATGAATTCTTTTCTTGTCGATCTGATAGAAACAGATCATTCCTTTGAGTAATTGGGTTGAGATAAGGTCTATCTCCTTTTCAGTAAGCGAAAGCATTGATGGTTTACAAAATTTTCAGAAAATAGTGAAAGTCGAATTCTGATCAAATTCTAGTTTAATAAAGCAATTGAAGCGCCAATATAGTTGGATTTAATCACTTGAATCAAGAATTATTGAAAGCATTTCACTATCAATTTCATGTCTACCCCGAAAAGTCAGCTTTTTCACTTCTTTCCCAAGGTTTTTGATCAAATCCTGCTGTATTTCAATACTTTCCGGAGTTACAAATTCATCCTGATCCCCCAAAACCAAGGAAAGTTTTGTTTGCGAAAATTTCTCCCGAGCATCTTCTAAAGCCATGTCCTGCGCAAATCCTCCTGCCCACAGGATCAATTGATCCACTTCTCCCGTCCATCTACTTGCCCAACGTGTGGCAGTAGCCGCTCCCTGAGAGAATCCCAGCAGATTGATTTTTGGCATATCCTGATACTGTGAAAGTAAATTCTCCATCAACAGATCTAGGTAATTATGGTTGTTTTGTATGGCTGTTTCCCGCTCATGCTTGGTCATCCAATTCGATCCTACTCTTCCCGAAAACCCAGTAAGATAGCCGTAATTCGTTGCTTCTGGAGCTATAAAAAGCCGATCGGAAGAATCGAAACCTTGAAACTTACGGATAAAAAACTCCGCTAACTGACCATATCCATGCAGCACCAGCCAGATTTCTTTCTCTTGAAAAGTAGGCTCATGTGAGACGGAATACTGCGCTTGATACTGAAAATTGATACTTTTCTTCAAAACTCTATATTTTGTCAGGTAGGTTATACTTAAATTCTTGGTATCAATAAATGAAATTAGATTTCGGCTTTTAACCTTTCTAAAAAGACTTTCCGATGTCAGCCTGAGCACTTGAGAGACGAGAGTCTCGAAATCGAAGGCCAGTTAAATAGAATAAAACAACATTTCGACTTCGCTCAATGTGACAAACGTCAATTATAAAAAAGCCTAGATACTCCATCAAGAAACTAACAGAATATTAAGCGTTCAGATCGTCAAATTTAAAAGGCAAAAGTGTCTGAATTCCTTGGAATCGGAATACGCTTCCATCAGGATTTTGAATCAGAATAGAAATTGGTCGATTAAATCGCATTTCCATTTCGTTGATCGTCTGTCGACAAAGCCCACAAGGCGAAACTCCAGCCCAAATTTCCTCGCCTTTTCTTCTCGCTACAATTGCGATTTCCTTCACTGCGAGATCTGGGAAATTGGCTCCGGCATAGCCAAGAACCAACCGTTCTGCACAAACTCCTACTGGAAAACTCACATTTTCCTGATTGCTGGACTGCAGGATTTCTCCTGACTCAAGTCGCACAGCAGCACCCACATGAAAGTCAGAATAGGGCGCATAGGCGCTTTCAGACACTTTTCTCGCCCGCATCATCAGCTGCTGCTCTTCTATTGTCAGTTCCTCCCAAGCCAGTTCTTCAAACTCAGCTTCAATTTTTATTTTCTTGCTCATCGTTGGTTAAATTGGAGTTTTCCTAACGATTAAGGTAGGGAATTGTTCCTTTTAATATTCTCACCATAATTTTTTACCCTAAAATATAATCTCCATTTTAGTCCGAGTAACTCCACATAACATGCATACAATTCTGATTTTAGGCGGCGGAAAATCGGCCATATTTCTACTAGATTTCCTGGCAAAAAGCTGTCAAACCAAATCCCGCAAATTGATTTTGGCGGACATCAATCTGGCTTCCGCTCAAGAAAAGCTTAAAAATCAACCAAATACCGAAGCTCGTCAGCTAGACATTGAAGATGTAGCTGCCCGGCAGGCGCTTATTAAAGAAACCGATCTGGTGATTTCCATGCTTCCTGCTTTTATGCATCCGCTGGTGGCTAAAGATTGCCTGGAATTCGGAAAGCACTTTTTCTCTGCTTCCTACGAGTCGGAGGAAATGCGTGAAATGAGATCAGGAATCGAAGCAAAGGGATTATTTTTTCTCAACGAATGTGGCTTAGATCCTGGAATCGATCACATGTCTGCCATGCAAATCATCAATCGGGCGAAGTCAAACGGTGAAGAAATCATCTCTTTCAAATCCTATTGTGGGGGCCTTCTCGCACCTGAATCAGAGGACAATCCCTGGAAATACAAGTTCACCTGGAATCCCCGAAATGTGGTGCTTGCAGGTCAGGGCACTTCACGCTACATAGAAAATGGCGATTTTAAGTTTGTCCCTTACCATCAGCTTTTCAACCGACTCGAGACAATCCAATTCCCGGGATTGGGAGATTTTGATGGCTATCCCAATCGGGATTCGCTCAGCTATAGAAAAGTGTATGGATTGGAAAATATCAGCACCATGCTACGCGGAACCCTAAGAAGAGATGGATACTGCAAAGCCTGGAATGTATTCGTCCAGCTGGGAATGTGTGATGATTCTTTCCAGATGAATCTGCCTAAAAGCACGACGCTGAGACAGTTTCTCAATTCATTTTTGCCTTACGACCCAGCCCTTTCTGTAGAAGAAAAACTGGGTAACTTGATCGCTGATTTTGATTTCCCTACTTGGGAGAAAATCCAGTGGCTGGGCTTTTTCGGGAATGATTTATTACCAAAAACAAGCGGCTCTCCGGCATCTATTCTTCAAGCTATTCTAGAGAAAAACTGGAAGCTTTACCCAGAAGACAAGGACATGATCGTGATGCAGCATCTTTTTGAAATCAAAACTCCAGAAGGCATCAAAGAAGTCCGATCAAGCTTAGTTTGCTTTGGGGAAGACGCTACCTATACAGCGATGGCGAAGACGGTGGGACTTCCGATGGCAATTGCTGTTGATCTATTTCTAGATGGAAAAATCAATTTAAAGGGCCTCCACGTTCCGGTAATCCCAGAAATTTACAATCCAGTTTTAGATGCGCTGAAAAGTCATGGAATTCGCTTCCGGGAAGAGGGGGAGCTATATAGCCCAACCTGAGTTTTTCAAACAACCCTATCCAAGCTGACTTATTTCACCCTTCCACTACTCTTCTGGGTTCCAATCTGCAGGAGGATTAACTACTGAATCATAGACTTCTCTGCAATCATCCGGAATAATCCCACGATTTTGTCTAAAATCCAGTTCTGCGCCCTTGATATACACACGACGGGAAGTCTCCCCTGCAGCAATAAAATAACCTAAGACCACCTCATTAGGATCATCCAAACTAATCATATTTCCCCGGATACTGGCCGGGGGCGGATCAAAGATAGAACCACTTGTCTCAGATTGCTGCTTTACCAGACGGAGAAATCGGTATGCCTCTGAGCTGATGCTTAATTGGCGCAAGTCAATCCGATACGTTTGTATGAATCTGACTCCATCGTCAGGAATATAAGCTACAGGAATTTTCGTGCTCAAGCCATTGAAATTATCATCCGTAGCAATGAAAATCGACTGATTTCCTACAAGCTCAGAGGTATAACAAATTGAGCAACAATCCTTAGGTGCTGGATCTCTGGTCTCTTTATTTACAAAGAGATCCGGCCTGGTCTCCAATACATAAGTAGCCTGTGCGTTTCTCCAGTAATAGAAATTATTCTCCTCGCCTGGATCATCTATATCTACAATCAATTGCACACCAGAGGCATTATTGATTTCTCCCTCCACCGGAGTAGTTACGGATTTATAGCTCAGTTTTTTGATCGCGGGTGGCTGTGTTACTTTTTCTGGAAAAGAAGTATACACCTTGCCATCGGAAAGCTGGATTTGCAAAGTATAAGAGCGACCAATAACTGCGAAAAAACTATCCGGTGCTTGATATTCCCCCCTGTTTTCGCTTTTTTCAGAAAAGAAGACCATATTGCCCAACTCATCCCTAGCAATCACCGTGGCGCCTGATACAGGCCTCACCAAGCCTTCAAAAATGCTTCCATAAGTGGCAGATTTGGAAAGGAAAATTCGATGTGGACCGGCTCCACTCGTGATCGTCCCATCCACAGTCAGAATCTGTGGACCTTCCTCCAGCTCAACCTCATAAGGTTGCACACAGCCAAAGCTGATCAGTAGTAATAGATAGAGTAATCTTTTCTGCATCATCTAGAATTTAATAGCGTAACTCAAACTAGGTAGCGGAACACCCAAAATTGATAATTGATTGGCTTGTGGAGGCGATCCTTGCTCATCCACGAAGAATAAAGAAAAGGCATTCTTTCTTCCATATACATTGAGCACAGAGAAGGTCCAATCCCCTTCAAAAAACCTCCCTGTACCATTTAGCTTGAAATTAAGAGCCAAATCTAACCGATGAAAATTCGGTAACCGCAGCTCATTTCTCCGATCAAAATAGGCAAGCGAAATTCCTGAATAATCAAATTTGGCTACTGGATAGGTCACCGGCCTTCCTGTGCTAAATCCAAAAGTAGCGGAAAGAGAAATATTGTTTCTAATCTTATAATTTCCGATGACAGTCACTTCATGCGGTTTATCGTAGTTGGAAGAATACCATTCGCCATCATTGATTGTATTTTCCTCAAAAGGAGTGATCACCCGACGCAAACTCCTCGAATAAGTATAGGCAACCCAGCCGGTCATTCTACCTAGATTTTTCTTGACATATACCTCCACACCGTAAGTTCTACCCTCAGCAGGCACCAGCTCAGTTTCCAAATGATCCTGCAAAATCAGGTTCACTCCGTCTTTATATTCCACCACATTCTGAATACCTTTGTAATAAACCTCCAGGGAAGTTTCGAAGATGTTCCCTTTCAGATTTTTATATAATCCCAGGGAATATTGATCCACTATCTGCGGCTCAATGAAATTATCACTCAGTTTCCACACATCGGTAGGTGCTATAGTTGCAGTATTTGAAATCAGATGGATAAACTGATACATACGATTATATCCAGCCTTGATAGAACTGCTTTTAGAAAGAGAATATCGCATGGAAACCCGTGGTCCCAAGCCATTATAATTGGTGATCTTTTCACCGTCAGTATAGGCTACTTCCCCTGTAGCTGTTCCTTCAGAAAGAGGTTTGTTCTCGTCGTATTGCTGCACTATCCTTGGCCCCAAATATTGAAACATGTCGTAGCGCAGTCCATAGGTAATCCCGAAACTTTCCCCAAGCTCAAATTCATGTTGAAAGAAAAGTCCTGATTCAATCCCTTGTTCATTCTGGACTTTTTTCGGTAAAATATCCTGCTCATCACCTGAAGGAGTAAGTTCACCTGGTTGAATTTCCAGACGCTTAAAATCCCCTCCGACATTTACTCTGTTCTTAGGAGAAAAGTCATAACTGAAGTTAAGCTTTGCGCCCAGATCTCTAATGTTAGATTTCAATTCAAAATCATTAAAGCCAGACTGGTTAAAAATTTCATAATCATACTGAGTAAAATATCCCAGCACATTCATAGCCAGTTTTTCAGTAAACTGACTCTTCCACTGTAAGGATTGGCTGGTGTTGGTCCAAGAAACTGTGGTATCTGAGGCAAATGCAAAATCATCGTAGCTACGGTAGAAGCTGTAAGTAAGCTCATTCTCATCTGAGATAGGGGCGCTTATGATCAGATTGGCATCGTTGAAGTTCGCTCGTGAATTCTTCAGATCTGGGTTTTTTAACGCCTTCAAAAACCAGTTAATATAAGAGCCTCGAATCCCACCTAAAACTGAAATCTTATCTTTTAGAATTGGACCGTTGATTGAAAGTTTGCCAGAAGTAGTCCCAACCATCAGATCTCCACCCCAGTTAGAAATACTTCCTGCTTTGGGTAAAATGTCTAAAATGGAAGATCCACGACCGCCATATTTGGACGGGATAAAGGATTTGTAAAGCGTGACATCATTCACAATATCAGCATTGAATGCTGTGAAAAGTCCAAAAAGGTGCGTAGGATTATAAATCGGAGCTCCGGCGAATTGCACCAAATTTTGATCTGGAGTACCACCTCGTACGTTCAATCCAGCAGCAGCTTCACCGACTTGACTTACACCAGGAAGTGTAGCCAAGGATCGGATGATATCCACTTCACCTAGAAAAGGAGGCAATTCCTTAATCGTATTCATACTTAGAGTGACCACTCCCATATCTGTAGAGCGAATGTTTTTCTCCGGATCTCTACCGAAAATCACCACATCATCCAGCTGGAAATCCTCCTGAATCATTCTGATTGCAATCCTGCCGTCTCCGACCGCAGTGATAGGAAAATCTATCGTCTGGTAGCCCACATAGCGGAATTGCAGATTGTACTCTGCCCTATCCAAAATCAGTTCGATGGTTCCGTTCGTATCTGTCACCTTGTTGATAGCCAATTCTGGGACAGTAGCTGTAGCTCCAATCAAAGGATCTCCAGTGATTTCATCTGTAATTCTCACCAAGATCTTCAGCCCTTTGATCTGTCCGATATCCCTCCCGATCACTTCTCTCTGAGTGGTCTGACCAAATGAAGCCTGAGTAGAAAGCAGAAATAAAATAAGTAAAAGTTTTTTCATAGATCCTGATTAAAATCCAGAAGGATTAAAGCGATACAGTTCCAGTGGGTAATTGCCAGGTAAAGTAATATCCGGAGCTCTCATGACGTAAATCTGATCGTCCTTGACAAAACTAGCGACCGTAATACTTTGGGAAACACCAGGAACTGAATTTTTGGAAGTCCAGGAAAAAGTCTCCAGATCAAGCTCCCAGAAATCACTAGCTCGTCTGTAGAGACCTACATACACCTTGGAACCAACCACTTTTGCAATGCCATACCCTTGCCCTATCGAGCCGGGATAGGTAGAAATAGTGTCCCAAGAAAGCTCCATTGGATCAAATCTCCACAGCACACCTTCCTTGCTGACGATGTAGGCATTGTTTTCATAAATAAAAATAGCATTTTCAGATGTGAAAGATTCCGGACTTGTACCGATGACTGTCCAGGATGCTGTGGCGGGGTTATACTTTCGAATGCTCAGGCCATCACCTTCCTTTCCACCCATCACATACAACTCACTTTTTATCTCAAAAGCCAGCGACTCCCTGCTGTCAAAAGGTAAATCCGCTAGTTGCTGGAAACCAGTTGTCGTGATTTTCCAAAAACTTCTAGTGATAGAAAAAGGCTCTCTGCTCAATACATCAATTCCCCCTCCTAGGTAATTTTCAGTGGCAAATGCAAAGGATCTAGGACTTCCCGGAAAGCTGATTTTATCCCAAGTTTCGGTACTGGGATTGTACCGTTGCAAGAATTCGTAGAACCGAGTTCTATTCACTGAGCCTAAGCCAACGTAGAATCCGGCAGAATTTTGAAAAGAAACGTTATCATAAATCCTGACCTCATCCGGAAATTTTCCAATCAAGGTATAATCTCCTGTTTGATATTCAAACGGTGAAGAGAACGTTAATTCTTGATCTTGGGTGGTGATTTTGATAGTCACTTTATCCGAATCTCCAATAGCTGGAACAACAACTTTTAGCCTGGATTCAAATAAGATTTCAGTGACAGTAGCCTCTACCTGACCAAAAAACACACGGGTATCTTTGTTGAAATTTCTTCCAATAATCAGTATTTCCATTCCCGGAGAACCAAAACTTGGGCTGTAACTCTCCAGTCCTGCACTTAGGGTATTAAGAGGGAGCACATTACCGAATAATATGCCATCACCTGTCTGGACGAATGACTTCACATAGTAACTTTGACCACTTTTTAGCTCGCTTACTTCACCAACAAATTTCCCAGGGCGTTTCTTTTCACCCAATGAAATAATGGTAGGCTGAGAAAAACTCTCCTCCTCCCCAATGTAGAACCCATGATCTGAAGCATTGATTGGTTGATTGGTGATTAATCTACCTAGTATTCGAGCCTGCTCTCCACTTGTGAAAAGGACCTCCTCTGTGACTATAATAGTGGTTCCGGAATCATCACTGCTGCAGGAGCACATCAAAAATGAAAGTGAAATAGCACACAGTAAAAAATATTTTTGCATAAACATCGGGTGACAGATTGGGTCAAAAATAGAAAAATTTGTTCTCAAACAACGAGGTCTATTTTTTTTACTAAAAAATCTGGTTAACAGCATAAAAAACACCCAAGAATTTCTAATTCAAACAAAATATGATTGAAATAAGAGATATAAGTAACCAGACTAGTTAAAATCTAAAAGAAATCCTCTGACGAGTTTGCAATAGCTTTCATGAGGAGTTCCATCTTCGTTTTTGATGAAAATAGCTGAAGTTTCTACCTCATTCTGATTTCTGGAAAAAGCACAAATCTCTCTTTGTATTCGTTTTCCGGGTTTGTCTTGCAGCGTGAATTTGATGCTAAGAAACAATCCATGCTTCTCCGCTTCTTTCTGAAAATCCTGCATTTGCCTTGGCGGAAGAATAATCCAAAACTTCCCATCATCTTTTAAATGCTGAATCACTTTTCCCAATAAATCATCAAAGGAAAGTTCGTCTGTGTGCAAAGCCATGTTACGCTGCACATCGGATGATTTCAAGTGATCAGGAAAATAGGGCGGATTGCTGACAATCAGATCATAGTTCTGCTGAGGTTCGAAGTCCTGAAATCTTCCCTTCCAAATTTCCATACGATCCGAAAAGGTATTGGAACGAAAATTCTCCAAAGCCTGAAAAGCAGCGTCCGAATCTATCTCAACCGCTTGAACTTTAGCTTCAGGAAAACGCTGAGCAAGCATCAAGGCAATGACTCCAGTACCAGTTCCAACATCTAAAATTTCTCCCGTAGAAATAGACGCAGCCAAAGTTCCAAGCATCACTGCATCTGTGCTGATTTTCATCGCACAGCGATCTTGATTAACTCGGAACTGCTGAAACTGGAACCAGGAATTGGCCATTTAAGTACGGGCTTTACTGAAGAAGCTCATGTTAAACCGAGGCTTATCATCCATCACGTTTACATCATCCTCCGATACCCGCTTCACACTCTCAATAGTATAGAATGCTTTCTCATCTATGCTTTTCACTTTGGCGATAAACTCCTTGAGACTATCTCTTTTCATCACGGTAAAAAGCAAATTCACCTTACCAAAACGTCCTTCTCCACCGACATTAGTAAAGCGGAAGTCACGGGCTTTCATGTACTCAATCAATTCCGGAAGTGGCTGTGGCGTGATTACACGAACCAACACTCTACCAAAAGCCAATTTCTCCTCAAAGTACATCCCCACATAAGTACCCATACCAAATCCACCAGCATAGGCTACATAGGACATAGGATTATCTATATTTTGAAAAATTTGCCCAATTGCAAGCAACCAAATCAAGGCCTCAAAAAAGCCAAGAACAGGAGCAATATTCTTTTTCCCATTCATCATAAACATAATCCGAAGCGTATTGATGGACACATCTCCCACTCTTGCACAGAAAATAAGCAAGGGCATGATCAGATAATCGAATAGTTGTTCAGAAATTCCGAAGGTTTGAAAGAATTCTTGCATGAGATTTGGTATTCAGATTGAACCCGCAAAACTACACCCTATTCCCAAGAGAGCGAAATAATATTTGGAATTAGATTTTACGATCTCTACCTGCCGACATTCCAAAGAATGTAAATACCAAAGCAAAGAATAAAAGGAAGAATATCAGGATGTTCCAATTGTCAAAAAGATCCAGCGATACCCCAAAAAGTAAGGGGCCCAAAGCCGCCAAATAATACCCTGAAGACTGCACCATGGCCGATAGTTTAGCCGTAGTATGATCCTCAGCTGTTCGCAAGGCTATCAGCGTATAGGCAATACTTAAGCTAGATCCCATACAAAAACCAACCACAGCTAGTGCTACATAGGTGATCAATTCATTATCTATAAACAGAGCCAAATAGCCAAACACATAGGCTATTCCTACAGCCAGAACGACCCAAGTTTGCTCCTTGAGTTTGATCAGAAAATTAGGCGCAAAATACGACCCAAAAAGAGAAACAACCTGCATGAGAGAAGACACTAAACCTGCCTGAGCAGGAGTCCAACCTCTGGAAATTAACATATCCGGAAGCCAGGTAATCAGGGTAAAATACATCACCGACTGCGAACCCATGAATATGGTGATCTGCCAGGCCAGTTTGGATTTCCATACATTTTTAGCAGGATCAGTCACCTGCTGCAAACTGGCTTTTGGTCTGCGAATCTGAGGAATCCACACAACCAGCGCGATCACCATGAACAGCGCCCAAAATGCAAGTGAGCCTCTCCATCCCCAGTTCCAGTCTACAGCCAATGGCACACTCACTCCTACCGCAATAGCCGCAAAGAGCGACATCATGGTCGCCAATAAAGCCGTCATCAAACCTAGCTTTTCGGGTAATCTGAATTTGATCAAAGGAATCAAAAGCACATTAGCAATTACAATTCCTATCCCAGTCAGAGCTGTTCCCAGAAACAACAGTTCTATTCCTCCCAAAACCCGCAGAATCACACCAAGCGTAAGTATCGAAATCCCCAGAAATATCGCTCTGCCCATTCCCAGACGCTTTCCAATCGCTGGCGCAAAAAGAGAAAAGGTGGCAAAAGTCAGCAAAGGAAGTGTGGTAAGAAATCCCGCGAGTCCATTGGACAATCCCAAATCCTCTCTGATAAATGGAATCAGTGGCCCCACTGAAGCAATGGAAGTTCGAAGGTTGATCGAAATCAAAAGGATTCCGGTGATAAGAATGGATTGAGAAGGAAGAGATTTAGTCAAGACTGAGTTGCAAAAATTAATGAAATAACATCGATGGCTTATGCTGGGAGAGCTAGAATAATTAAAAGTTGAAGATTTAAGTTCCAGAATTCAGGCTCGGTATAGAAAGTATCAATTTAGAAGTATCCATGGTTAATTCCCGCCCAGATCCACCTCGTTTCAGCTAGGTATTGCTTTAAGTAAATTTGTAGCTACCGCAATCAGAACAAAGAACTATCTCAATATAACTTATGCTTTTATGCGATACTGATTACAATGCCTGAAATTTTGAAATCGGCTGAGATGTAAACAGGAATATTTCACAATGACTGTTATGCCTTTCAATTAAAACATTGTTAATTTTTATAAATACCTGTCCTTCAGTGTTTCATTAGAAATTAAAAGTGATTAGATTTTAGTTCACAAAATCATTCCTGATATGAAATCGAGTACGGAAGCAACAAACACAGGGATGATTATCCTGCTTGCGAGATTCCATGTGACCATTGAAATCAAATTATAAACACATGAAAAAGTTGATCATTCTTGGGGCACTTGCTGCTTTTTCCCTTTCTCCAGAAGTAAATGCTCAATCTACTACTCAGCTCATTTCAGTAGCGGGAAAGCAAGTGAACACCAAAACTTCTGATTTAACCAAGCGAAAATCCCATCAGCCTATAGTTATTTTGGAAGCTGGAAACAGTGAAAGTCTAGCAGTTTGGGACAACCTGTTTGATCAGGTAGCTGAGTTTTCTCCTGTGTTAGCGTATGATCGACCTGGTTTAGGAAAGTCTTCGATTTCGGAAGGAACTCCTACTTTGGATGTTAGAGTGAAGGAGCTAGAATCTCTTTTAAAAAAAATGAATATTGAGCCACCTTATGTTTTGGTGGGCAACAACTGGGGAAATCTTTTGATTAGGGAATTTGCGGCAGCACATCCAAATGAAGTTGAGGGAATGGTGTATGTGGATCCCGTAATGGACACTGACAACCCAGACAAACTACGTGAATCACTTAACAGTCAAAACTTAGACGGCGAGCTCTTAGTCTCTGAATACCTAGCTTTTCAGCGTTTAAGTATGTCCAGAAGATCCCCAGGAGCTAAGCCGGAGAGTGACCTATTTTTGACTTTGCTAGCCACAAATCAATTGAATTGGTCATCCCAAGCTGTGCCTGAAGTAGCATCTCAGGTAATCATTGGAAGAAAAAATAATATCCAAACCATATTTGGACAGCAAACGGCCCATTACAAGGAAATAAAAGGCTTTCTAATTTCGAATAAGGTAGATTTCTTCGATCAGTACAGCCTTGAGAATCCTGAATATTCCTTGCTTTTGTCTTCTGGATCAATGAATTACCTGCCTATGCAAGAGCCTACACAAATCGCCCAGTCAATTCGTCAAGTGCTCTATGCCGATCCGATGACAAAAATCATAAAGGCTACACAAACCCTCAGTATAGAAGAGTTTGGTAGGTATGTATCTGACATGCAAACTTACATTCCTGCATCGCTTCTGAATGAGTATGAGATCAACATGCAAGCATACAATCTAATGCGATTTGATAAGTTCGAACATGCGTTGGTTCTCTTCAAAAACAACCTAGAAAACCATCCAAACTCCGCAAATGCTTACGATTCTATGGGCGATGGCTTGATGGCTCTGGGAAAAGTCGAAGAAGCTGTTCCGCTCTACAAAAAAGCAGTGGAGCTAGGCGCTCAACCTCAGCATAGTGATTTGGAACTTTTCAAAAAGAATCTCACCAAAGGAGAAGAAATGCTCACTGAGAAGGGAAAGTAGGTTTGGAGGATTAAATGATAAGGCATATAGGATTCATACCTACCATAAAACCGTTGAACTGTTAAAAGCTCGACACATCATGCATGAATTACCAATCCGAAGGTCTTTTGGCTTCATAGGCATCAATCTGATCCAGCAGATCTACAGGATCATCAGAGACAATTAATAATTCTTGCTGCTCAGGATACATAAAACCTTCCTTCATAGCATGGTCCAAAAAGTCAATCAATTTGTCGTAATAACCATTCACATTATAAAGAGCCAGCGGCTTTTGAATATAGTGCAGTTGATTGAGAGTCATGATTTCAAAAAGTTCTTCCAACGTGCCAATACCACCTGGCATAGCTATAAATGCATCTCCACGCTCTGCCATCAGCCACTTTCGGTCACGCATTGTCTCTACGATGATCAATTCTGTGCAGCCACGGTGCGCCACTTCTCTGTCAACCAATTTTTGAGGAATGATACCCAGAACTTCCTTGCCTGCTGCTAGCATTTCATCCGCAATCACTCCCATCAAGCCTACTCTTCCAGCCCCATAAACCAGCGACTGGTCACGTTTGATCATTTCCTGTGCCAGAGCTCTGGCACTTGCCTCATAGACTGTACTGTCTCCTTTTCGGGAACCGCAATAAATAGTGATTTTCTTCATGAGCTTGAAACAAAAGTAAAATCCAAAATTACGGGATTCCCTTTTTAATGCACAGGGAATAGGGAGGTTTTACAAAAGCTTAATGAGAAAGACTTGAATTGACTTAAGTTTTTATCAAATGAAATGTTGCCAAGAATCTTTAACCCCTATTTTTGAGTTATGAAAATTTGCTTTGCTACCAACAACCCCAAGAAAATCGAAGAAGTAAAAGCTGCGCTTGGCGATAGTTTCGAAATTGTGTCTCTGAAAGATATTGGTTGCTCTGCTGAGCTTCCGGAAACGGGTGACACGCTGGAGCATAATGCTTTTCAGAAGGCAAAGTATGTAAAAGAACATTTTGGAGTCGATTGCTTTGCTGATGATACTGGGCTGGAAGTAGATGCCCTAGAGGGAGAACCTGGAGTGTACTCCGGCAGATATGCCGGTGAGCCGCGAAGTGATGAGCGAAACATCGATCTCCTGCTCAAAAACATAGAAAATTCTTCTATCCGAACGGCTCGCTTTAAAACAGTCATCGCGCTTTTGGTGGGAGATGATGAATATAAATTTGAGGGAATTGCTGAGGGAGAAATATTGAAAACACGTACTGGAAATGGAGGTTTTGGATATGATCCAGTCTTTTCTCCGAAAGGATACACGCAGTCTTTTGCGGAGCTGACCATGGCCGAAAAGAACGCTATCTCTCATCGAGGAAAAGCCGTGAGTGAGCTTATTGCTTTTCTTAGCCATATATAATTCTGTATAAAAAAAGAAAATCAGTTTAACTTTGCCCCATGCAAAAACCATTCATCGTCGGCATTACAGGGGGCTCTGCTTCAGGTAAAACACTTTTTTTAGAACGATTGCTGAGTTCTTTTGAAGACGGTGAGGTTTGTTTGATTTCTCAGGACAACTATTACAAGCCAAGAGAATTGCAGCCGATCGATGATCACGGGGTACATAATTTTGACAGGCCTGAGAGTATAGACTTCGAAGGATATGCTTCTGATATCCGCAAAATCCAAGCTGGAGAAACGGTGCAGCGAGAAGAATACACTTTCAACAACTCTGCTAAAACACCTAAAATGCTGACTTTCAATTCTGCCCCAGTGGTAGTGGTGGAGGGTATTTTCGTTCTTTATTATCCTGAGTTGGCTAGCCTGCTAGATTTAAAGATTTTTATCGATGCGAAAGACCATATCAAATTAAAACGAAGGATCATCCGCGACAAAGTAGAACGTGGGTATGATTTGGATGATGTACTGTATCGTTACGAGCAGCATGTGATGCCTACTTACGAGAAATACATCAAGCCTTTTATGAATGATGCGGACCTGATCGTGCCGAATAATCACAATTTCGACAAAGCGTTAGAGGTCATTCGTACCTATCTTCGAGCTAAAACAACCTGAATAGCAATACATTAATTTTTCTAACTGATTGATTTCCAAATTATTGTTCTGAATACACTGTCTATAAACAGAAATTCCCGAATGAGAAACACTCATTTTAAATAATTGGCTATATTTGCGCCTCATGAAAGCAACTAATAGAAATAGCAACTTATTCCAGCAACGCCTCACGGTGATGCTTGCCTTGCTATTATGTTTGTTTATTTCAAGTGTAGAATATATCCCTGAAAATGGAGACTCTGCTAAAGTAGAGCAACAAGAAAAGCCAAATTCATCGGATCAAGATCAGACTTATCTAAATGTAGCTGTAGATGCTGTGGTACCCTTTGTGGTCAATGTAGCGCACAGCATTCTTTATCTTATTCATGATATAGTAAGTTTTGAAGGTTCTACTTTCATTACAGAGTCTACTTCAGTTGTTCAGCCAAATCAGCTCGTACAAATACTTTTTGAGCGAATCATATCCACCAAAGGACCCTAAGTTTCCTTCTATTTTCTGGTGAAATCCCGCTTCCTGATATTCAGGCAAGCCACAAATCTGTATTTATAATTAATTAATAATTTCAATTTCTCATGCAAAACAAAGGTGTCATTGTGTTTTTGACAGTGGTCGTTACAGCATTATGCCTGTACTATCTGTCATTCACATTTGTATCAAACAATATCCAGAAAGAAGCTCAGGAATACGCGACTGACGCGTCCGGCAATGTGGATTTTTCAAAAAGACAAAGCTATCTGGATTCTATCTGGAGAGCTCCGGTTTACAACTTCTTAGGTGCTGATTTTACTTTCCAGGAGGTAAAAGAAACAGAACTAGGACTAGGTCTTGACCTTCAAGGCGGTATGCATGTTACTTTGGCTGTTTCCCCTGTGGAAATTGTAAAAGGACTCGCTGGCAATCCAAAAGATGCTGCATTCAACACATCTGTAGAAGAAGCTCGTGAAGAGGCTAAAACTTCTTCCTCTAAGTATGTAGATTTATTTTATGCTGCTTTTCAGAAAAATAGCTCTGGCAAAAAGTTGAGTAGCATATTCGCTACAGCTGCAAACAGAGGCCGTATTTCTTTGGAAACTTCTGATTCCGAAATTCTTGAGATCATTGATAATGAAATTGAAAATGCGATCGAGCGTTCATTCAATATTCTAAGAACTCGTATTGATAGATTCGGTACTTCTCAGCCAAACATTCAAAGAATTCAAGGTTCTGGTCGTATTCAGATTGAATTACCTGGAGTAGACAACCAAGAGAGAGTAAGAAACCTCCTTCAGGGTGTGGCGAAGCTACAGTTCTGGGAAGTGGCTGAATCTAATGAAATTGGTGGAGCACTAGAAGCAGTAAACAATGCTTGGGTTGCTGCAAATGCTTCTTCGGAGACTGCTGCTGCCGACACTGTATCTACAGAGAATCTTACTGGTGAAGACTCTTTGAGAAATGCGCTTGAGAAGCAACTTGCTGAGATAGATCCTACTCAAGCTGGTGACAATAGCGTTTCGCCTTTGTTTAGCTTGCTTAAGCCTAACTATGGTTTGGCTTACGAACTACGAGACACGATGGCGATCAACCGTATCTTGAAAAATGAGGATTACAAAGCCTTGCTGCCAAGAGACATCAAATTGCTATGGGGTGTGAAGCCTTTTGCTGCAGAAGATGGCACTGAAACATTGGAGCTTTTCGCAATCAAAGTTGTTAGAGGGTCTGACGAAGCACCTTTAGAAGGTGATGTAGTAACAGACGCCCGTCAGGTGCTAGATCAAACTTCTAGACCTGCAGTATCCATGCAAATGAATGCTGATGGCGCTAGAAAATGGAGAAAACTGACTGCTGAAAATATCGGTAGAAGAATCGCTGTTGTTTTGGATGACTATGTATACACTGCTCCAGTAGTAAACGGCGAGATCCCAACGGGACAGTCTGAAATCTCTGGTAACTTCTCTCTTCAGGAGGCGCAAGATTTGGCTAACATCCTGAAATCAGGTTCTCTTCCAGCTCCTACTCAAATCGTAGAAGAAAGCATCATCGGCCCAACATTGGGTAAAGAAGCATTAAATCAAGGTTTGATTTCAATGGTAGCAGGTCTTGCTATTGTGGTTTTATTCATGATCGCATACTATGCTAAAGGTGGTTTTATAGCTATCGCTGCATTGATTTTCAACATCTTCTTCATCCTTGGCATCCTTGCACAGCTAGGAACGGCATTGACTTTGCCAGGTATCGCCGGTATCGTATTGACGATAGGTATGTCCATTGATGCGAACGTGCTGATTTTCGAACGTATTAAAGAGGAACTTCGAAATGGAGTAGGCCTGATGTCTGCAATCAGTGCAGGTTATGACAAAGCATTCTCTGCAATTCTAGATTCTAACGTAACTACTTTCCTTACAGGTGCTATCTTGTTTGCATTGGGTCAAGGACCTGTAAAAGGCTTCGCAATCGTATTGATGATTGGTATTGCTTCATCTTTCTTCTCTTCCGTATTTATCACACGAGTGATTGTATCATGGATGAGCAAAAAAGGAGATAAGAGTTCAATTAGCTTCGCTACTCCTTTTGCAAAAAATGCATTGGGCGCAATGAATCTTGATTTCTTAGGCAAGCGTAAAATTGCTTACATTGTCTCTACTTCAATTATTGTAATTGGTCTAGGTATAGCTGCTGTCAATGGATTGAAATTTGGCGTTGACTTTACTGGTGGTCGTTCATACATCGTAGCATTTGATGAGCCGATGGCTGCTTCTGATCTGAAATCAGGTTTAGATAGCGAGTTTGAAGGGTCAGTAGAAGTGAAAACTTATGGTTCTAATAATGTACTGAAAGTGACTACTTCTTACTTGGTAAATGAAGATGATGCTGCTTCGAATCTTGAAGTGGAAAGCAAAGTGAAAGAGGGTATAGCTTCTGTTACTGGATTAGCATTTACAGAAGATGCTGTATCATTAGCCGCTGGTCAATTCGCGATAACTGGATCTTCTAAAGTTGGGGCTACGGTAGCAGATGATATCAAAGCGTCTTCGGCTGAAGCGATGATTGTCGCATTGGTTGCGATTTTCTTGTACATCTTATTGAGATTCCGCAAGTGGCAGTTCTCCTTGGCAGCTATTATTGCCTTGATTCACGATACCTTGTTTGTAATTGCCGCCTTTGCGATCGCAAGTACATTTGGAGCTACGTTTGAGATCGACCAGGTGTTTATTGCAGCGGTATTGACCGTGATCGGTTACTCGATTAACGATACCGTGATTGTGTTTGACCGTATTCGTGAGAATATCGAAAATAGAGGTACAAACAAATTGGTGAAAGTCTTCAATGATGCCATCAACCAGACCTTAGGTCGTACATTGATCACTTCATTTACTACATTAATTGTTGTGATTGTACTATTAATATTTGGTGGTGAAGTATTGAGAGGATTCTCATTCGCACTATTCATCGGTATATTGGTAGGTACTTATTCTTCCATCTATATCGCTACTCCGATTGTAGTGGATTTGATGAAAAGAGAAATTGATAATGAGCATGCAGCTAAAGAGGCCAAAAAGCTTGCTTAAATAGCTATTCTCATTAATTATTTAAAGGAGCGGGTGTCATACTCGCTCCTTTTTTTTGCCTTATCGCAGATTAAAATCCTTATCTTTTGGGGAATTATTTCTACAAGTTTATTCCATTACTAAATTTTACAAAAATACTTTTCTATGAAAATATCTAAAGCAGACTTCGAAAGCATGAAAGCAAAATATGACAAAGAAGTCAAAAAAGGCAAGCCAGCTAAGGGCAAAAAAGGCAAAGACAAAGACAATCAGACTAGCTGGATATTTGTTGATAGAGGTACTTTAGAAGGATTATTAGCTAAAGCTGATGATAATCCAACAGTTGGCGGGGTTCAGTTTTACTTCACTGAATTTACCGAGGAAATGGCTGAAAAGGTTTACCCTGGTCAGGCTGTAGCCTATACAGGTCAGATGGCCCTGGTGATGCGTTCCGCCAATCTCAAAGAAAATAAATTAATAGGTGGAGAAGAGGATGAGTATGAAATAGGGGGGATGCTGTGCCCTTATATCTGCGAACCAGAACCTACAGATTCCTAGAAAATGGATAGCAGGTTCGTAGCGGCATTTCTAACTGAGTATTTGATTATAGTAGATCTAATCGGGCTATCAGGCATTTTCTTTTTTTTCCGACTATCAAATGATCAAAGGGTGCAAATGTACTTTTGGCTTCCCTTTATGATCTTGATTTTTACAGTGTTTTGTGAAAATATGGTAGCCTACACCTTGTATGATCATGAGTTTAATAAAACTATTAATGCCTATCTCGGAAATACAGAATTCCCCAGATACAATCTATGGTTACATAATATTACTAATTTGCTTGTATTAACGAGTCTCTACTTTTTTTTAATAAGGTACTGGATTGAGCCTTCTAAAAAGAAGTATATGAATTGGATGATTATTGGGTTTTTGATCAGCAACCAAATCTTACAATTTTCAGGAATAGAGCCTATTTTCTGGTTTCAACCTATAATTTTCTCCATAGGTGCAAATATGATTCTGGTGGGAAGCGGACTTTATTTTGTTGGATTTATGACAAACGATCTATACCTGAATTCAAATCCTCTGAGACTGATATCCTTTTGGCAGATGACGTTTATTCTCTTTACTTACTCTTTGACTTACATAAACTTTGTAGCCATGCCATTCTTGGTAACTCACAACTATGAACTTGGCAGATCTATGTTTCAGATCAATCTTATAATGAGTGTTTTTAATTTAGCAATACTATTGCTCACAATCGCTTCGCCTAAACTTCCTAAACTATTTGAGAAAGAGCCTTCTTATGGATTTAGTTGAAAGTCAGGTGTATATAATCATCTTTTCTACCTTATTTCTAGGAGGAATCATGTCCACTTTCGTGATTTCCATGGTGTTTATCCATAGGCAGCGTCAGGCGCAAAACCTCCAAAAAATGGATCAAGTCAAATCTGAACATGAGAAGACTTTGCTGAATATTGAAAATGAGATCCAACAAGAAACCCTGACTCATATAGGTAGGGAGCTTCACGACAATATTGGTCAATTACTTTCGCTGGCCAAGCTCAATTTTGGGTCAATAAAACCTGAAAAAATAGCCGAAGGAAGAGACATACTAGGTCAGGCAATACAAGAAGTACGTGGCTTATCTAAGCAATTAAATCTAGATTGGGTGGAGTCTATCAGTATCAATGAATTCATCGAGCAGCAGTTAGAAAGAATACAGAATACAGGTTTTTGCGAAACCTCTCTGGACGCAAATTTTGAACTTATCGACTTGCCAAAGGATCGGAAATTGGTGTTGATTCGCGTAATTCAGGAATCTCTTAACAATGCACTCAAACACGCTTCGCCGGAAAACATTCTAATTAGGATGCGTGAAAATGGAGAAATTAGACAAATTCTAATACAGGATGACGGTAAAGGATTTGACTCTTCTCAAAAATCCAATGGTAGCGGTATGTTCAATCTCAAGAAGAGAATGGAAACTATTGGTGGCGAATTTAACTTGACTTCTTCGGTCGGAAAAGGAACAGAAATAACTTTAACCTTGCCAAATTAGATTTTAGGGTATAATTTGAAGTTTAATCTTCCTAATACATTAATCCCTTCCACTAAATGATCAGGATCGCCCTGGCTGACGACCACAAATTATTTGCAAAAGGAATAGAAGGAATTCTTGAAGACGAGGATGACCTCCTTGTCGTCGGTGTCTTTCCCAATGGAAGAGAGCTCTGTGATTACCTAGCTGATCATGAGATCGATGTAGTGCTCACAGACCTTAATATGCCTATCATGGATGGATTTGGTGTGTTGGATCATTGCAAAGAAGTACACCCACATTTGAAGGTGATAGTTCTTTCTATGTATGATGAGGAGAAGATTTACAAAAAATGCATCAATCAAAAAGCCGATGCTTTTATACTCAAAGATGCAGATCCAGATGAATTGATTTTTACCGTTCATGAAGTTTATGAGGGTAGACACGTCCTGAATTTTGATCGGGTCAAAAAACAAGCTTTGCAAGGCGCCTATTTCGATGCGTTCAGAATGAAGTATAAACTTTCCCGCCGTGAAACAGAAATCATCCAACTGATTAGGGATGGAATTCAAAACAAAAGTATAGCTGAAATACTGAATCTTAGTAAGCAAACCGTCGAGACACATCGCAAAAACATACACCAGAAACTCCAAGTTAGTTCTCGAATTGAGCTGGTGAACAAGGCACACGAAATGAACCTATAATTATGAGTACTCCTATTAAAACAGCCATAGTAGGCTTCGGCTCTGTGGCTGAGAAAATGCATGCACCCCTGATAGCTGTATGTCCAGACCTTGATCTGGTAGCATCTGTGGAACGCCACACCAATCGCTGCGAAGAATTGTATTCTGGCATAACGACCTATAGGAGTTTGGATGAATTGCTAGCCGCTGATGTGGCTGATCTGATCGTGATCACTACTCCAAATGAGTATCACTTCCCGATGGCAATGCAGTGTCTGGAAGCCGGAAAGCATGTGGTGGTAGATAAACCGGTAACTATCTTCTCTCATGAAGCTGAAACACTAAATAAGCTCGCAGAAGAGAAAGGCTTGATTTGTTCCGTCTTTCACAACCGACGATACGACGGGGACTTCATGACCTTACAGAAGTTGGTTCGAAAAGGAGATCTTGGCGATCTTGTCTATTTAGAGTCTCATTTTGATCGCTTCCGCCCGGATGTTTCAGAGAATTGGAGAGAAAAGGAAGTGCCTGGCAATGGTATCACCTATGACCTTGGGGCGCATTTGATCGATCAAGTAGTATTGCTTTTTGGCTTGCCAAACTGGATTCAGGCAGATATTCGCAAACAAAGAACTGGTGCTGTGGCTGACGATTACTTCGATATTACTTTGGACTATGGATCTCTCAAAGCTAAAGTGACAGCAGGAGTGTTAGTCAATGTTGCTACTCCGAAGTTTTTGCTTTTGGGTAAAAATGGATCTTATCAAAAGTTCGGTTTGGATGTACAAGAAGCAGAATTCAAGCTGGGACATAAGCCCGAAGGCGCAAGTTGGGGTGTGGAAACTGAGGAGAAGTGGGGGAAAATTTTCCTCAATGAAGAAACCAAAGCATATGAGACCATCCCTGGGAATTACAGAATTCTATACCAAAATGTCGCAGATGCCATTTCAAAAGGCACTTCGCTAGACATCACGATTCCTCAGACTATCAGCGTCTTGAAGATAATTGAGGCATCTTTTAAAAGTGCAGAAGAGAAACGCACAATTTCAAAAGCAGAAGGGAATTGGTAATAGTTTAAGTTTGGCTCTTTTTTGGGGTAAGGGATTAGAAATAATTCAATACACATGAAAAAAGTATTCTTATTAGCATTCGCGCTTTTTGCTTTTATATCGATTTCTCAAGCTCAAGTAGCTGTAGGTATCAACTTCCAGAGTTCTGATACATTTATCACCGTAGGAACTGACCCTAACAATGAATTTTTCGGAGAAGCTAGACTTGGTATCGGACACGACATCGGGCTAGAATTGATGGGAGCCTATAATTTTGTGAGAAAAAGTGAAGTAAATGCCTATGTAGGCGTAGGATTGGGCTTATTAGGAGATCATCATCACAAGCATCACGACGATCATAACGATATTTATGTGGCTATTCCTGTAGGTGTATTGATTACACCATTCAACACTAAAAACTTGGGCTTTTTAGTAGAAGCAGCACCGGTTTTTGCAAATCACAATGACAGTTACCTCAGAGGGGGTGTCGGGGTTAAATATACTTTTAGATAATACCAATTTAACGACTGTTAATCAGGCCAAGATTCCTTGAAGAATCTTGGCCTTTTTTGTTTTCATTGAAAATTGGGCTAGTTCAGAATAAATTGAAAATTTGTCCGCCCTGAGATTTCAATTAGTTTCCCTATTTTTGCGCCTATGGCAAAAACAGAAACTCCTGCGGAAAACACGCAATTGAAAGATATTATTTCCCATGCCAAAGAGTATGGATTTGTTTACCCTAGTTCTGAGATCTACGACGGCCTTCAGGCAGTTTATGATTATGGTGCTTATGGCGTAGAGTTAAAAAACAACTTGAAGCGTCTGTGGTGGGAAACCATGACTCGCGTACAAGACAATATTGTCGGTATCGATGCGTCGATTTTTATGCATCCTACCACCTGGAAAGCTTCTGGTCACGTAGATAGCTTCAATGATCCAATGATCGACAACAAGGACTCTAAGAAGCGCTACCGTGCGGATGTGCTTGTAGAAGAGTATGCGGCAGTGTTCGAAAGAGCTGGAGATATAGAAAGAGCAAATGCTCTTACGGGTGCATTGGCGAGATTGCTGGAAGCAGAAGATCTAGCTGGAGTAAGAGATTTGATCACCAATGAAGGTATTAAGTGCCCTATCTCTGGCACGTCCAACTGGACAGATGTTCGTCAGTTCAACTTGATGTTCTCTACCCAAGTGGGCTCTGTGGCTGAGGATTCTACCACTATTTACCTGAGACCTGAGACTGCCCAGGGTATCTTTGTGAACTTCCTGAATGTGCAGAAAACTGCCAGAATGAAAGTTCCTTTTGGAATTGCTCAGATCGGTAAAGCCTTCAGAAATGAAATCGTAGCCCGTCAGTTTATCTTCAGAATGCGTGAGTTTGAGCAAATGGAGATGCAATTTTTTGTACGTCCTGGCACTGAACTGGAATGGTATCAGAATTGGGCAGACACTAGAATGAAATGGCATTTGGCATTGGGAACACCTGCTGAAAAGCTGAGAAAGCACGATCACGAGAAGCTTGCTCACTATGCAAATGCGGCTATGGATATCGAATTTGATTTCCCATTTGGCTTCAAAGAAGTGGAAGGAATCCATTCCAGAACTGATTTTGATTTGAAATCACATCAGGAATTCTCCAGAAAGAAGCAGCAGTATTTCGATCCGGAAGTGAATCAAAATTACATCCCTTTTGTAGTAGAGACTTCTATAGGAGCAGATCGATTGTTTTTGCTAACGCTTTGCAATGCTTATACCGAAGAGAAAACTGAGGAGAAAAGCAGAACATACTTAAAACTTCACCCAGCGATTGCGCCTGTGAAAGCAGCTATTCTTCCAATCACGAAGAAAGACGGCTTGCCAGAAAAAGGGAAAGAGATTGTTGAGTTGCTGAAATATGATTTCAACATTATCTATGAAGATGCTTCTTCCATCGGTAAAAGATATGCGCGTCAGGATCTGATCGGTACGCCATTCTGTATCGCGGTAGATCATCAGACGCTTGAGGATAATACGGTAACAATACGCCATCGTGATACTACCGAGCAGGAGAGAGTTCCAATTTCTGAGCTTCATGGAAGAATCGCTGAGGCAACTAGCTTTAGAAGGATATTTGAAAAGCTTTGATGTCGGATGCTTATTGTCCGATGACCGATGCAAAAAGCCCGTTTTGATTCGTCAGACGGGCTTTTTTCGGTTTCGTAGGCTCATGCTTAGCCTCCTGTCCCGATAGCTATCCGGACTGGGGGATAGATAAAAAGGTAAAAAGAAATTTGGGCTTTAGCCCAATCTTATCAATCCTGACTTGGGCTAAAGCCCATGAGGTTTTGGAATCCCTTTCAGGAATGGGCTAAAGCCACATTCCTATTCAAGTTGTGTACCGATTATGCTTTTCCTCCAGTTTTAGCTGAGGCATCAGCAGATACTACGGAGTAGTCTCATGCTTTGCCTCCTGCTTTAGCAGGGGGATAGATAAAAAGGTAAAAAGAATTTTGGGCTTTAGCCCAATCTTCTCATTCCCGACTTGGGCTAAAGCCCATGAGGTTTTGGAATCCCTTTCAGGAATGTGCTAAAGCCACATTCCTATTCAAGTTGTGTACCGATTATGCTTTGCCTCTTGTTTTAGCTGAGTCATCAGCAGATACTACCGAGCAGGAGAGAGTTCCAATTTCTGAGCTTCATGGAAGAATCGCTGAGGCGACTAGCTTTAGAAGGATCTTTGAGAAGTTGTAGGAAGACCAAAAAAATAGCCCTCTGAAAGAATTTAACCTTCAGGGGGCATTTTTTATACACTATTAACAGAGTTTATTAATTACAGCTTTCTGTAATGTTTGATAACGTTCCTTTTTTAGAGACAGTGTTCACTTTGAAATCAGTCCAAACATTGCTATTTGCAGATGAACCAGAACAATCAGGTGTCAAATCTACTGTCCAAGTATATTCTTGACAAGCAACCAAATCCATAGTGATTTGTCTAGTAGAACCATTTGTAGCCCATCCGTCCAAACCTGTTGCGGATGCAGCAACTCCTTGAGCAAATGTGAACACTAACGCAGCTGCTGACATATCTTCAGATGGAATGTAAGTAAAGACATATGCTGCATTATCACCATTATCTACATAAGAGAAGCTCTCTTCGCAATCTTCCGAGCAATACTCATAAATAGCATATGAAGTTGATTTTGAAAGGGATCCTCCAGGACCTCCGTTAGAAGCAAAGCTTACAGAATAGGAAGTGCAAGCAGTTTTGACATTCAAAGGATGGGTCACTTTATAAGAACGAATCTTACCATTTGTTGAAACTACAACATCACTAATACCTGCAGAAACAGCACCATCTTTTACCCAAGAATAAACTGTACTACCAATAGTAATTGAAGAACCATCAGCCCCATCCGTGCCATAAAAAGCATAAGTCACAACCAAGTCAGTTTCTGTATTCCATACTGAAAGGTCACCGTAATTTGTAGTTGTTGGTCCGGCTGTTTTTGAAACAACACTAGTTGCTACTTCAGGTACTTCAATGCACTCTGCACAAGAAAGTAAAGCCGCATTCTCATTTCCACCAGTACCATAAGGAGTCAGATTGAATCCGTTTTTAGCAGCAACCTCTTGATTAGACAAAAGGTCTTCATTTTCGTAAGTAGCCATTTGGCTACAGGCTCCTAAGAGCAATACCGAGGTCACTAACGCCAGCATTTTGGTTGTAAAAATTTTCATAGATGTATAAAGTTTTAGATTTATGATCGAATATAAATGTTTTTCAAATACAAATTAACGTTGTTGAAAATATATTTATACAAATATTTAAATCAGCTATGGATTTAATACAACCAATACGGATCGTATCTCCATAAAACCTAATTTATGATAGACTAATTATTTAGAAATTATAAGATTCAGCAGTGGTCCTTCTATTGATAGAGGTATCCTTTTAGGCATCAATAACTGCCATATTGATATTTTGAAGTCATTTATTTACTTCATTGATCTCTAATAAAGAGCAATTTATATGAACACCATAGGGAAACTAGAATAAAGTCTTTTTTCGAATCAACTAACCTGTAATCAAGTTTAAAACTTAAAAAAATAAAATATGATTATTTGAAGTATTCAATACTTACTAACGAATCTGGAGTTTGCGTTTTGGGTGAGTCCTTACCGCGAGGAGAAAAAATAGTCACAATCCATTTTCCAGTTCTATTCTTTTCATGAAAAAATCACTGAAGCTCCTAGCTTTAAAAGAGTTTTCGCAAAGCATAAAAAAACTTCTGAGAGCGACCTCAGAAATTTTTTAAGTTTTAATCGAAATCTACTGGATACCATATTGATTTATCACTTTCCTCTCTCAGTGTGCCATCATCCAGTTGTTTAAAAGTCAACTCTAAACCAAACTGATCGCTTTTTTCAATCTTGATTTTCTGTCCTTTGATCTTATAAGAAGTCCTGGAAATCACATCTCCCCCATACAAAACATCAGCTACTCCACCAGCAGATAGCGTAATAAATCTGCCACATCCAAACATTGGATCATTGTTAGAAGTACAACCTTCAGGAGTATTCGCGTACGACCCCAAAATATCCGGTTCGTCTAATTTGTCACAAGAAATAAAAACAAGTGCGACAAGAGCAAGTAGTAATAAGTTTTTCATAAAAAAGAAGTTAGATATAACATATATACGAATGTGAACTAATGATTGCTACAACGAGGCTAACATTTTCAAAAAATGCTAGTTTAGCGTATGAATAAAAGTTCATGACAAAGAAAGCACTCATCATAGGTTCAGGTATTGCAGGCATTGGTTCGGCTATCCGATTAGCGGTGAAAGGTTACGATGTGGAAGTATTTGAAGCTAATTCCTATCCCGGTGGAAAACTTAGTGAGATTCAACTTGGTGCATATCGCTTTGATGCTGGACCATCGCTTTTCACACTTCCCGAACAGGTAGATGAGCTTTTTCGCTTAGCGGGAAAAGATCCGAAGGGTTACTTTGCGTATGACAAGCTGAATGTCGCCTGCAAATATTTTTGGGAAGACGGCACCAGATTAAATGCTTATTCCGATCTCAATCAATTTGCGGAAGAAGTACAGAACAAGCTGGGCGAACCTACATCAACAATCAAAGAAGCACTCAAACAATCCGCTTTTATATACGATAGTCTAGCACCACTCTTTATGAACCGCTCACTTCATAAGTTGGACACCTGGACGAATCCTCAAGCGCTAAAATCCTATCTGAGGATGGGAAAGCTTGGGATTTTCTCGACCATGAACGAAGCAAATCAGAAGCAATTCACTCATCCAAAACTGGTACAGCTCTTCAATCGCTACGCGACTTACAATGGTTCAAATCCTTTTGAAACTCCTGCTACACTTAATATAATCCCTCATCTGGAATTTAATATAGGTGCCTTTTTCCCCAAAAAAGGTATGCATGACATCACGCTAAGCTTATTCAAGCTGTCTGAAGATCTTGGGGTAAGGTATCATTTTGGCCAGAAAGTAGAAAAGGTCTTAGTGGAAAATGGAAAAGCGAAAGGCATACGAGTAAAAGGTCAAGATCACTATGCTGACCTCGTAGTGAACAATATGGATATGGTCAATGCCTACAAGACTATCCTCAAAGATCAGAAGCAGCCCAAGCTTTTACTCAAGCAGCCCAAATCGAGCTCTGCGTTGATTTTCTATTGGGGAATCAAGCGTGATTTTCCTGAGCTGGATCTGCATAATATTTTTTTCTCTGATAATTACCCCTTGGAATTTGAGCATATTTTCAAAAAAGGGACGATATACGATGACCCTACTATCTATGTGAACATCACTTCTACTCATAAAGCTGATGATGCTCCAGCGGGATGCATGAATTGGTTTACGATGATCAATGTACCCAATAACCAAGGCCAGGATTGGGATCAGATAATTGCTGAAGCTAAAAGAAATATCATTCATAAGCTGAATCGCATATTAAAGACTGATGTGGAATCCTTGATAGAAGTAGAGGAAATCCTAGATCCTCGAACGATAGAGTCCAAGACTTCTTCAGCTCAAGGTGCCCTCTATGGCAATAGCTCAAACAATAAGTTTGCTGCTTTCCTACGTCATGCAAATTATTCCTCCTCGATAAAAAATCTCTACTTCTGTGGCGGATCTGTTCACCCTGGAGGTGGGATTCCCCTATGCTTACTTTCAGCGAAAATTATGAGTGATATGATTGAAGGATAGTCATGAGTGATCAGTATTCAGTCTCAGTTTTCAGATGATATTCGCAGCATGCCGCAATCCTGATAGTTATCGGGATCAGACTTGAACTAGGGCATTCATATAATAAACGCACCACTACGACTGATCCCTGCGACTGACCACTCACCCCTCCCTACTCATGATGATAAGGCTCGTTTCTTAAAATAGTGAAAGCTCTATACAGCTGCTCTATGAAAAATGGACGGATCATTTGATGTGAAAAAGTCATCTTTGAAATGGATATTTTGCCATTTGCTCTAGCATAGACTTCATCTGAGAATCCATAAGGGCCTCCAATCACGAAAATCAATTGCTTCAATCCTGAATTCATCTTCTTTTGGACATAACTAGAAAAATCGACAGAACTATAACTTTTTCCACGCTCATCCAACAAAATCAGCTCGTCTGAGGCAATCACTTTCTTTAAAATCAATTCCCCCTCTTTTTGCTTTTGGATGGCTTCCGAAAGGGATTTCGTGTTTTTCAGATCTGGAATGATTTCTATTTCAAACTTGATGTAAAAGTTCAACCTTTTCGCATACTCGTCTATAAGTTCTACAATTGCCTTATTGTCAGTTTTACCGATTGCGATCAATTTGATTTGCATGATCAAATATCTGAAAATTCTTTTTAACGGTTCCTGCTAAACACACTGCAAAATTATTTTAGGACAATTCGAATACGTAGCGGAGACCGAAAGCATAGAAAACATAATGCTTTTAGAAATTGACAAACAATTACTTACAAAGAATGTTGTAAGAACATAAACCAATTTCAACTAAAACAATTTACGAATATGAAAAAATTAGGAGTAGTATTTATGATGGCAATACTTGTAGTAGCTTCATCATTTAGCCCAAAATCAAATCCAATTCATGAAACAAGAATGGATGCGGACATAGTAGATTTGGCTATATCTCAAGATTTCCTAACCACATTGGTAGCAGCTGTGAAAGCTGGTGATTTGGTAGAAACCTTGAAAGGAGACGGCCCATTTACAGTATTTGCACCGACAAATGAGGCTTTTGCAAAGCTTCCTGCAGGCACAATTGAAAACTTGTTGAAGCCAGAGAACAAAGCTCAATTGGTGAAAATTCTAACCTACCACGTTGTCCCTGGGAAGATATTGTCTTCAGATCTCAAAAATGGTCAAGTGGCAAAAACTGCTGAAGGAAGTTCTATTAAAGTGACATTAATGGATGGCAAGGCGATGATTAATAATGCAACGGTAACTACCGCTGATATCATGGCAGATAATGGTGTAGTACATATCATTGACACGGTTATCATGCCTCCAATGTAATCGGAATCAATAGCTTGAATACTAGCCTGTCTTTTGGACAGGCTTTTTTTTTATTCGGGGTTGGTTAACTTTAGAATACTATTTCTAACCTCCACCCTTCTATGAAAAAGATATTTATCGCATTACTTTTAATCGTTGGCTTTTCCGAAGTTAAAGCACAAGCACTAACTTCTCCTTTTTTCCTTTCTGACCCGACACTTACTCCTGATGGAGAAACAATAATTTTCAGCTATGAAGGTGACCTGTGGAAAGTACCTACCGCTGGTGGGCAATCGACTAGGCTTACTGCCATGGAAGGCATGGAAAGTAAGCCTTCCGTATCTCCCGATGGCATATGGCTAGCTTTTTCGGCGGAGCAATTTGGCAATACCGATGTGTTCCTGATGCCGATTGGTGGTGGAGAGATCAAACAGTTGACCTTCCATGAGGCAACAGATGAGGTGGAATCCTGGAGCTGGGAAAGCGACAAAATCTATTTCACTTCAGATCGATACAATAGATTCTCAGCGTATGAAATTGATTTGGCTGGCTCCACGCCTAAGCGACTTTTTCCTCACTACTTCAATACTATTCACAATACCGTAATCAATCCTAAAACAGGTGAGATCTACTTTAATGAAACCTGGGAAAGCAAAAACTTTGCACATCGTAAGCGCTACAAAGGCGAATACAATCCAGATATAAAATCTTACAATCCGACCACAAAAGCCTTTACCCAATACACCGACTACGAAGGCAAAGACTTCGGCGCTACGATAGATCAGAACGGTGCCGTTTTTTTCATGTCTGATGAGGCAAATGGAGAGTATAATCTTTATACGTTCAAGGGAAAAACAAAAACTCAACTGACCGATTTCCCTACTTCTATCATGTGGCCTAAAGTGAGCGCTAACGGAAAGAAAATCGTTTTCAGAAAAGACTATCAGGTATTTGTTTACGATGTGGCATCAGGTCAAACCGCCAAGCCTGAGATCAGTGTTTTTCAAAATCAGACCTTAAGCAAGCAGATTTCCAGAAAGGTGGATGGAAATATGAGCTATTTTGATATTTCCCAGGACGGTGAAAAAATGGCTTTTGTGTCACGAGGTATTCTTTTCATCTCAGATGTGAAAGGAAAGTTTGTCAAACAAATCCCCACCGATCCAAAGGAAGCTGTGGAAGAAGTGAAGTGGTTGGCGGATAATAAAACCTTGTTGTATTCACGCACGGTGAAAGGCTACCATAATTGGTTTACGATCTCTGCTCAGAATCCTGGCAAGGAAAAGCAGTTGACAGAAGATAAAAACAAGAACAGAGAATTAACGCTGAACAAAGATCGTAGCCTCGGAGTCTATGTGAGTGGAAGAAATGAAATCCGTGAGATAGACCTGAAAACATTGGAAAGCAAGACGCTTGTGGAAGATGAGTTATGGGGGCTTTATACGCCTAGAGCTTTTTTCTCACCAGACGACCAATACGTTGTATTTTCTCCAATTCGCAATTTCGAGCGTGAAATAATGATCTATGACAGATCATCTAAGAAAACGCTGAACCTTACTGAGACTTTGGTGACAGAGACAAGCCCGGTTTGGTCGCCAGATGGCAAATACATTTATTTCATCACGGACCGCACGCATGCTAGCTATCCCTTCGGAACTACCGACGCGCATCTCTACCGAATGAAGTTGGACAAATTTGCTGACCTCTTTAAATCGGATAAAGTGGATGAGCTTTTCGTAGAAAAATCAAAAGATGAGAAGGAGAAAAAACCAGAAGTAACAGTAAAAGTAACAGCAGGTGATTTCATGGATAGACTGGAGCAAATCGGGCCGGGGTTCGGTCAGCAGTCATCTCCTTACCTTTTTCAAAAGGATGGAAAAACTCATGTTTTCTTTATCTCGAATCATGATGAAGGAACTCCAAAATTGTGGAAAACTACACTGGAAGATTTCGAGAAGTCAAAGACTGAGAAAGTAAGCGATGAGCAAATGGGCGGCTATGAAATCGTAGAAGCAAAAGATAAGCTCTACCTCCTGGCTGGTGGAAAGGTGAGTACGCTGGATCCAAACTCGAACAAAACAGAAGAGATCAAGGTCTCCGAAACATTTGCTAAAAATCTTCGAGACGAATTTGAACAAATGTACTATGAAGCTTGGGCAGGCATGGAACAGAACTTCTATGATGGTGATTTCCATGGACAAAACTGGCAGGAACTCAGGGATCGCTATGCTAAATATTTACCATATGTACATAGTCGTGAAAATCTTCGTGAGATTTTCAATGACATGCTTGGTGAGTTGAACACCTCACACTTTGGATTTTCATCCAATGGTGCTGAAGAAGAAATCTACTTGGGAAGTAAGACAATGGTCACAGGAGTGGTCTTCAATGAAGATGCGCCATTTGTTGTGGATAAAGTGCTCAAGGATAGTCCTGTGGATTTGGAGCCTCAACCAATTTTGCCTGGCGATGAATTGATCGCAGTGAATGGTATAACTGTGGATAAGTCCAAGAATCGGGAGACGTATTTTATCGCACCGACTATCGCTGAAGAGCTAGAACTTACTTTCACTAGAAAGGGGCAAACTATAAAAGTGAAGCTACATCCCACTTCCTATGGAGAGATGAAAACCTGGATGTACGATGAGTGGATGGACGAGAACGAAGCTTATGTCGATGAGAAAACGGAGAATCGCATTTCCTATGTACACATGAAGAATATGAGTGGTGGTGAACTAGATCATTTCCTACAATACATGGTTTCTAACAAAGCAAATCGAGATGGCTTGATACTGGATCTTCGGTACAATACTGGCGGAAATGTCCATGATGAAGTATTGAAATTCCTAAGTCAGAAAAGCTATCTCCAGTGGAAATACCGTGACGGAGCACTAACTAACCAACCAAACTTCTCTCCATCAGATAAACCGATTGTACTGCTGATCAATGAGCAATCTCTCTCCGATGCAGAGATGACTGCGGCTGGGTTCAAAGAGTTGGGTTTAGGGACTATTATTGGCACTGAGACTTATCGCTGGATCATCTTCACTTCAGGTCAGGGATTAGTAGATGGTTCTTTCTACAGACTTCCCGCTTGGGGATGCTACACGCTGGATGGCAGGAATCTGGAAAAAGATGGCGTAGAGCCAGATATCCGTGTGGATGAAGGATTTGTAGACAGACTTGAAGGAAACCAAAAGCAACTGGATAAAGCGATAGAGGTGATTTTGGGAAAGGTGAAGTAATACAAATTGAAATGATGCTAACTACAAAAACAATTAGTAAGGGATTTGTAACTGCTGGATTAATGAATATGGCAGTACTAGTCTTTTCAAGATTCTTCACCAACCCTGTCATTCCTGAATTTGATCCGGTTGTTATGTCAAATTTCGGATTGTTGATGATTGTTGTTTGGGGATTAGCCTATATATCAGTCGCAAAAAATTACCACCAGGTGAAATGGCTGGTGGGAGTCTTTGCCATTGAAAAACTCATTTATGGCTTTATTTGGATAAAATGGATGCTCAACAATAACGTTTCAGATGTTTTCGAAAAAGACATAATGGCTGGTATATTTTATTCTGTTTATGGGGTAAATGACTGGATATTTTTCATCTTTTTTTCATTCGTTTTCATCCGTTTGATTAAATCTGTAAACAGTTAATCAAACTCAGTGCATAACTCGCGTTATGACAATCAGCCGCTCAGCAAGACCAAGGTTGGCGTTTACTGAAAGGTTAACAGTGAACGAAAAAGCATCCGAACTACATCCCTTATGAAAAAAAAATTAGCTGTGTTTTTTGCTTTGATTGGATGGTTTGCAGTAATAACGCAATTCATCTTAATGCTTGAAAATAGAGTCACCTCTCTTCCAGAAACCGTGATTAGGTTTTTTAGTTTTTTCACCATTTTAACTAACACACTGGTAGCAATCTATTTTACTTTGGTTTCTATTGCTAAGAATCAAGAATCTAAACCGATTAATGCCCCTGGAATTCTTACCGCGATAACAGTCTATATCATCATTGTTGGTTTGGTGTACCAGCTTGTACTAAGGCAAGTTTGGGATCCTCAAGGATTGCAGATGATAGTGGATGAATTACTTCATACCGTCATTCCAATTCTAGTAATTATATTTTGGTCTATATATGAAAGAACTAAATCTATTAATTACTCTCAGATATTGAAATGGGCTATTTACCCATTAACATACTTACTATATGTCTTAATACTAGGAAGCTTTTCTAATTTCTATCCCTACCCATTTATCGATGTTGCCACTATAGGAATGACAAAAACTCTTCTTAATTCGACGGTCTTACTGTTGATTTTTTTAATGATCTCTGCCTTCCTGCTTATGGTAGGCAAATCAATTATTAAGCGATAAAGAGATTGCAGAATTGATTTCTAAAATCTCTACAGAACCTTATCTTATTCAGACCTAATGAGATGTACAAAAAAGAGGGGAGACTATCTATGATAATCTCCCCTCTTTTTATGATGTTATTTCCCTAAAGCTGATGGCAATTTACCAAGTTCTTCCTCCTCTTGGAGGGCCTCCTCTTTGCCAAGGCTGCTCAGTTTGCTCAGGCTGCTTGAAATTGCCCAATATGTAAGTGAATGTCAGCAAGCCGTAGCGCGTCAATACATTCGTATATACATCGGATACAGATACCGCTGAAATAGTACGTGAGATGCTATTATTCTGATTCAGCAAATCAAAGATTACAACCTTCATCTCTGCCTTATTATTTTTGGCAAATCTGTAGCCAGCCTCCATATTCCAAAGCCATACTGACTGATCAAATCCTTCGGAAAGTCCACGATATAGACTGTTGCTGACCGTATTTCCAACAAATAGCTTTCCACCATTAGGTGAGTAATACAAGCGTAGATTTGACTCTTGGATGTAATAGTTATTGTTCAAATTCTCTTGCAAGCTTGAATTTACAATCGTGTACGTTCCTGTAGTACTAATGGTAAAGTCAACATCCTTACTGATGTTAGAAGTAAAGGTGACACCCTGACCTAGATTAATGTTGTCATTGATGTTTTTCTCGCCATTGATAATACCTGGAGATCTGTTAAATCCAACTCGTGTGTTCAAGTTGATATTAGTCTTGATTCCTTTAATTGGAGCTCCATATGTCATAAACATCGTGCTGTTAAAGTTTCCGTCCAAGTTGACCGGCTGGGAAATCTGTCCTCCTGGACGCAATAATATTTCTCCATTGATCAAGGTATCCTGGGCAGCAATGTATGTAGCGCTACCAATGTAATTCTTGGTTGCAGATACGTTGGCAAATATGAAGAAGGTACGGTTTTTCTCCATGTTGAATTTGCCGATGTTTGCGAATATGCTGTTTTGGAAACTCTGCGCCAAATTAGGATTACCTACACTTAGGCTAAGTGGGTTTTGATTATTCACCACATTTTGAAGCTGACTTACTGAAGGTTCGTCCGTGCTTGTTCTATACCTTAAGCGGAAATTCAGTCCACTTTCTCTATTTCTAAAGCTAACACTTGCGCTAGGTAAGATATTATTGAAATCACGTACGAAAACACCCTCCGTCGGGAAGAAAGCCTCATTATCCAGTTTGGCATATTGGTAATCCAAATTGGCACTCAAATTCCAACCTGCACTATTATAAGCATAGCCTGTTCTTAATCTCTGTGTGATGAACTTGTTATTAAATTCATTACTCAACGCGGTATCCAAAACGGAAATATTCTCATCGTTCAGAACTCTTGTCTTTTGATTTGAATCAGTTTTATTGTTCCCCACCTGATAGCCAATAGTAGCAATTGATTTTTCGCTTAAAGGCTCTGTCAAGGTCGCATTTACTCTATAGTTGAATCCCTGGGAGAGTAGATATGTTTCTTGCAGTGTAGTATCTAATTGGTTCCTTCGATAATCTATACTAGCTCCTGATAGCTCGGAATCTTGGTTTCTATTGTTCCAAGATGTATTTACATCCGTAGAAAAAGTCCTCCCCTTCTTATCAAACTTATATCGGTAAGTCAAGTTGTTTCCGATATTATAGGAATTAGTCTTGGCATTCGTGATAGAGCGAAGCGAGGAAAGTGAATCTGTGCCGTTTGACAAAGTCAAGGCATCTCTATCACTGTATGTTTTGTTTGTTTGGAATGAAATATTCGGTGTAATAATTAATGAGTTTTTTTCATTCAGATCAGCTTCGATTCGGGCATTGGCTCTGTGATTGAAATTTTCCACAGAATTGATCAGGTTTTCCTGATAATTCTGAGTGGTTGTTTCATTGATTACAGTTTGACGATTGGTGATTTGTCTAAGGGTATTCTGTGTGTTATTGAAAAAGTAACTTCCTGTAAAGTTGACCTTAGTGCCCAATTTGTCACTATAGTTTAGACCCATAGCATTGGTAGTAATTGTACCAATGTCGTTACCTCCGTAAAAGTTGTTATTGCCACCGCCGAAACCTCCACGACCTCTACCGCCACCCCCGCCAGAAGAGTTTGCATTTACTCCGGCAAGATCATCGCTGGAGAAATTTTGTTGATTGATATTGTTGAAAAGCCCAAGGATAGAAACTCTTCTATCTCCGCTGAAGAGGTTTAAACTTCCTCCAGCATTGTATTTATTATCTGTACCATAACCCGCATATGCTCTACCGAACTGGCCGTTTTTACTGTCCTCTCTCAAAATTATATTGATAGTCTTCGTATATGTCCCGTCATCAAAGCCAGTCAATCGACTTTGATCAGATTTTTGATCTAATATCTCCACACGGTCGATGGCATCAGCAGGGAGATTTCTCAAAGCAATATTTGGGTCTGAGCCGAAGAATTCTCTTCCGTCTACCAATATTTTTTGCACTGCTTCACCTTGCGCTTGTACTTCGCCATTTGCAATAGTAATACCTGGCATTTTCCTTACGAGGTCTTCAGCCATTCCATTTTCCTTGGTTTTGAATGCGCTGGCATTGAAAGAAGTGGTATCTCCTCTCATTTCGCCAAGAGGATTCTGACCTTCTATTATCACTTCTCCCAGTACTTGAGCATCTTCTACAAGAGTAAACACGCCCAGATCAATTGGATCTCTTCCCGTATGAGTTTTAGTGATTGTTTCGTAACCAATAAATTTGATTTCGATTTTTACCGATGGAATTGCAGGTCTAACAATTTCAAAATAGCCTTTTCCATCCGTCACAGTACCGACCAAAAGAGAATCTGTAACTGTTTTGATGAGCACGTTGGCGCCCGCCATTGGAGTTTTTGTGACTCCATCCATGACGGTTCCTGTTAATTTTCTTTCTGGACGGCCTTCGCCCGTTGGTCGCTGTCCAAATGCTGATGAGCCAATTAATAGGCAAAAAATCAGTAAAATAAAGTGGTAGTTTTTCTTCATGTCGATGCAAATTTCTACTACTTTGACTTATTAAGAATGTCAAAGGTTTATTCTACATCTAAGGAAAAATAAGAATGGGGTTTGGGTTGGATAAATGGTATAAAAACCATTTAAAAATCATTACAACTAAACTTTACCCATCAGGTCAGCATAAGAGATTCCAAAATGACTGTTGTCGTAAATGACATCACCATTTTTAATCAATAGTACCTGAGGAGATTGATGAGGAACACGAAATTCTTTTGCCACCAAATCCGAGATTTCACGGCCTGCAATCAAATCTAAGTAATAGGGCTCCACTTTCTCAGCATCAGCGTCTTTCCACTTCCGGAGTAAACGATCCAAAGACATACTACTGATTGAGCATCTGGTACTATGTTTGAAAATCATCACAGGCTTTTCTTCGCTCAGCAATTTGATTTCCTGAATTTGTTCGGCATTAGTCAGTTTTTTCCAATTCATTTTATCGAATTCTTATTTTTGGGGCAATAGTTGCTGAGACTACTTAGGTTCTCAGCAAAACAAACTTGATTTATGAAAATACAGTTCCTTGGGCGGTCTATAAAAATTCAATTATCAGTTGTACTGCTATGCCTCGTTTTATATTCTTGTAAAAGCATAAACCCTGCCATTGACCCAGGACAACCTTCCACGCCTCCGCCGGCTACTGCGGAAATGAATGTGCCTCTCAAAATACCCAAAGCAACTTTGGATAAATTACTAAACGGTCAAATCCCTTCAATCCTGCTTCAGGAGAAAGGAATGGATATGGGAAGTGGAATTAAAGGAGATTTGCTGCTGAAAAGAAATGGAAAAATCAGCTGGACTGCTCTTGATAGCCAGCGGATACAGCTTACTGTTCCGATAAATATTACAGGAGAAGTGGGACTAAAGCCCAAAGGGCTGGGAAGTTTGTTTCAATCTAAACTGCCACTGAATGAGGATTTTTCACCGGTATTTGTGATAGATCCTGTAATCAATTCCAATTGGGGAATTGGAGCTGAGAGTTTCGAACTTGTAGATTTGGGCGGGAACCTGGCAGTGGAAGTACTGGGAATGCAAGTGGATCTAAGTGGACTATTGAGTAAAGAAATACGAAAATGGGGAAATGAAAATCTAACGGGAGGAAAAGAAATTGCAAGTTTAAAAACGTTGGTGGACCTGGCTTGGTCACAAGTAGGAAAACCATTTGAAGTAGATTGGACAGCTGGAAAAACGGCCTTTTCCATACAGCCTGAGCAAGTAAGATTACGTGAGTTTTTTGATAAAGAGGAGAATTTCAATCTATGGCTAGGTATGGATGGTAAGATTAATTCTCACCCAGTAGATGCGGCACCTTCCCGACCTTTCCCATTGCCGAAACTCAGCTCAAACCCAAACTCAGCAAATAGTCTTGAAATGCTGCTACCCTTGACGATCAGTTACGATAGATTGGATGCTATACTTAAAGAGAATGTGGAAGGGAAGCAATTTCGTGCAGATAGAAAGACTACACTGATTCCATCAAATATTAAAACCAAAGCATTTGGCGATTTGCTTGCAATCAGCATGGATTTCATTGCTGAGCAATCGAACGGAAAGTCTCTAAACGGAACCTTGTTCGCAGTGGGTAAACCAACCTACGATGAAACGACACAAAGTCTGATTTTCACTGACGTAAATTTCAAAATGGAAAGCGGAAGTCTAGGAGCTCAAACTAGCATTGGTCTTAAAAAGGGTAAAATCATTCGTCAGATAGAAAAGAAGGCTGTTTTTCCGATTGGAGATTTATTGGATGAAAGTGTCGGAAGTATTAAAGTCCGCTTGGGCCTGAGCACACCGATTTCAAATATGAATATTACTGATTTGGAAATAGCTCCAGATGGTTTTTATCCTACTGCCTATGGCTTAATGATTCAGATGAAAGCAAGTGGTAAAGTGAGTGTGGACTGGAAATAGATCCTATTTTACAATCACTTTTCTCACCAACACGTTCGATCCGGTGGATAATTGAATCAATATCATTCCTTTAGGTAGATGTTCTAACCTGACTTCTTTTGATCCATTGATCAGGTCAAGGGACTGAATCACTTGACCAAATGCATTGATGACTTGGAGGCTTTGATAATTTGCATCCCCTAGCTCCAAAGTTAAAGTGCCTGAAGAAGGATTTGGAAATATCCGAACAGTTAGATCCTCTTTCTCAGGCAAACCGGTAATCACATTGACATTCACATTGAGGATTCTGGCTTCACCCTCATTGCATTCATTTTCAGGAGTGACACTTAGCTGGAAATCGCCTTCTTTTTCCCAAAGAACTGTTACCTTTTCTGTCCCTTGACCTTGAAGGATTTTACCCCCTTCGCTAGAGATTACCCATTTAAAATTTACTCCCTCCTGCGCAGGAACCTCATAGTTTGTTTCCCAAAGTCCAGTTTGGGCCTCACCTGCGATTTCTCCAGGTTGATCTGGAGCCAAGTTCACCGAAATAGGTTTTAGAACAGCAGCAGCTTTTCCGCATGCATTTTCCTGAATCACAGAGATTTTTTGACTACCTGAGGTATTCCATTTTACCTGAATCTGAGAAGTACCTTGACCATCAAGCACTTCTCCCCCGCTTGTCTCCCAAGTATAAACTACCCCAGCTAGGTTTGGTAGGGTGTAAGTCTCAATTTCATGTAAACAAACGGAGCCATTTCCTTCAATTTGAATAGTAGAAGACGGAATAGCCGATACAATTACTTCCAGTGAGGAAGTTTTGCCGTTGCCGCAAAAATTCTCCATGCTTACATAGACACCATTTCTTCCAGGTTTATTCCATAGTACTTCCACCTGACTGGTTCCTTGCCCTGAGATAATCTCGCCGCCATCTGCACGCCAGACTAATTGGGCACCCGGGACCGAAGAACTTGAAATAGAATAGTTGCCGACCGTCAGACATAGCTGATTCTCTCCGGTAATCTCACTCAGTGATGTGGGTGGAATACATTCATACCTTAGAATCGTACCATCTTCTCCTACGGCAAAAGCAATAGTTGGAGTTCCTACACTTATGCCTGTTAGATTTCGGCTTGTTCCACTTGGGATTTTAACCCAAGATTCTCCCCCATCTTTTGTCTGAAGTACCTGACCATTGTCACCTGAGATAAATCCCAAATTCTTGTTCCAAAAGTCTACCGAAGTGAAATTCTCAGTAAAGGGAACATCAATCTTTCTCCAAGTCTTTGCCATGTCCACAGACTTGAGAATGACCCCTGCATTGCCTACGATCACAGCAGAATTCGAGTCTAGTTTCGCTAGGGCATTCAAATCTTCTGAAGTCAATTTTGGTAGATTCTCCCAAGTATTACCACCACTGGTCCAGCTTATCTGCCCATTATCTCCCATCGCAAAACCCACTTGGTAGTCAAAAAAGGTGATATCTCTGAGATTTTCGGTTGTGTTGGTGACAATACCAGCACGGTCCCAAGTGCCTCCTGAGTCAAAAGACCTCGCGATGTAGCCATTTGTTCCCGTGATGTAAAGTACTGACGGAGCAAAAAGATAAAATCCAGTGATTGTTTCTGGTGTTTGGGCATGTACAGGAACCCAAGTAGAACCGCTATTTGATGTTCGAAACATTTTTCCTGAATAGGATCCCACATAGCCAAAAGCTGTATTCCAATAGTCCAATCCTACAATATCAATTTCTTCTGGAACTGGTCGATACACCACACTGGTGGCACCATTGCTAGTGATATAATCAGCGCCTTTCTGACCGATAATGTGACCAACTCGGTCAGATTTAAAGTCGGTACCAGAGAAGTCATTTCGAATCCCTGCCAATCGCTGTATATAGGTACTTCCTGCATTGGTGGAAGAAATGAGATAGCCTTCCTGACCAACTGCAAACACAAGATTGCTTGCTGGCTTAAAAGCTAAGGCTTTGATGTTTCGAGTATTTGTAGCGCCTAAATTGGCTTTGCCAAACGTTGCTGCAGAGTTAGTAGATCGAAGAGCGGTAGCTAAATCACCAACTATGGTGACTATGCGTATGTCCAAAGGACTGATAGCTACTTTCTTTAAATCCGTAGTCACAGGAGAAATCTGCGGCAGCCAAGAATTACCTCCATCCAAGGTTTTGAGGATGATCCCTTCGTCTCCAACTGCATATCCTATAAGAGGAGTAGAGAAAGCAATCCCATTTATATTTGTCGATTGCCCAGAATTCAAAGAACTCCATTGATTACCTCCATCGTAGCTTCTTAAAATTACGCCTTGATTTCCTGCTACATAAGCAGTGTCAGCATTGATAAAACTTATGTCATTCAGACTTTGATTAGTACCAGAAGTAAGCTTGGTCCAAGTCTCTCCCTGATTGGTGGAAAGCAAGATTTGGCCACCACCTGATGTTGCGAGCAATCTATTCTCAGAGGATTTCGCTATGCTTTTCAGAGTTTGTGTGGTACCTGATGTTTTTTGACTCCAGGTATATCCTCCATCTTGGGTTTTAAGTATTAATCCAATATCCCCCACCGCTACTCCAGTATTTGCGTCCCAAAAGACTACATCCAATAACTTTCCTTCAAAACTTATAGGAAGCTCTTCCCAAGTAAGGCCACCATCTGACGTACGGATAATGAGATTTTCTCCTACGCTAAAACCCACATTACCATCCACCCAGGCGATAGCTTCAAGGTCTAGGCCCCAGCTTTGCATTCTGGCCCAGGTTTGGGAAAAAAGCTGAGTGCTAATCACCATCCCGATTAAAAATAGACCTAAGGTTTTTTGCATGAGCTTATATCGTTAAACAAAAATAAGTTATTTCAGGTCTTGTCAAAGAGAAGTGAACTACTTAAGCTAATTACACAGCTTAGAATACAAGGAATTCAGGGAAATCTAAGCTGTGATTTGTAGTTTTATCTTCTCTTAACTGCAAAATCTCATGAAGAACTTCCTATACTTTCTAATCCCAGCAGTACTTTTCTTGGCTTGCGGTCCACAAGAGCGTATTTCTAAGAGTGTTTTTGATGAGGTAAATAAAGGTATGGAGGCCAAGAAGCTTTCTGAAGCTCAAATTACTCAGGAGGCGATGATTTGGGGAGACTCCATAAGTAATGATGCACAACAGCAATTAATGGCAAATCTTCATAAAGCTGTGAACGAACAAGGAGCTGCAGGAGCTCTGGAATTTTGTAATGTAAATGCTGCCCCAATAATTAAGGAATTGAGCGAGAAATATGGAGTTTCAATTAGACGAACTTCATCTCGCGCAAGAAATCAAGACAATTTACCTACGGAAGAAGAATTCCCAATTCTGGATGCCTACCTGTTTAATGCTGAGAACGGCATCGAAAACGAACCAAACATTCAGACCATCGAAGGTGGGGATGTTTTGCTGTACACTAAAGCAATTGTCATTTCTACCGAATTTTGTTTGGCGTGTCATGGGTACCCTCAAAAGGATATAGAAATAGGTGTCTTAAGTAAGATAGATTCTCTTTATCCACGAGATCTTGCGCGTGGATTTGAAGTTGGAGATTTGCGAGGAATGTGGTCTTTGAAAATTCCAAAAAAAGCTGTAGTCCTACGTTTTTAGCAAACGATTGCAACTCCATTTTGAGGCATTTTTTAACTTTTTAGATACAAAATAATATTTCGTTATTCTTTAAATTATCTATTTTTTCATGAAATAATGCTATTATGTACGGTTAATTATATAGTTACAACTCCCATATGTCAAAATTCAGTCAATTATCAGCATTAAACAGTTTGCTTTTGCAAAAGCATTGGTGGAAATTGAATTGTTAAAATCTATTAAATATCAATAAACCCCTATGCCAATGAGAAACTTTACTCATTTTAAGCTTTTCAGCTTGACAATAATATTTTGTCTAGGACTGATTAGCACAGGATTCGCACAGACCCAGGAGGTGTCTGGTGTGATAATTTCAGGAGAGGATAATCTACCTCTGCCTGGTGCCTCCGTCCTTGTGAAAGGCACCACAAATGGTACCGTCACTGACATTGACGGTAGGTTTGCGCTCAATGTATCCGGTCCTTCAGATGTCTTAGTGATATCATTTATCGGTTTCACTCAAATGGAAGTTGCAGTTGGTTCTAGAACTGTATTTGATCTCACTTTGTCGCCTGACACAAAATCACTAGAAGAAGTGATTGTTGTAGGTTACGGTGAGCAGAAAAAAGAGACTATTACTGGTGCCGTTGCTACTGTAAAAGGTAAGGAACTAACCAAGTCTCCAGCTATGAACTTATCCAACTCCATTGCTGGCCGTATGGCAGGTGTGGTAGCGGTAAACAGAAGCGGTGAACCAGGTTATGACGGATCAAGTATCCGAATCCGTGGTTCCAATACACTAGGTAACAACAGTGCATTGGTAGTAATCGATGGTATTCCTGCAAGAGCGGGTGGTTTGGAACGATTGAATCCAAATGATATCGAAAGTATCTCTGTATTGAAGGATGCATCTGCTGCGATCTACGGATCAAGAGCAGCAAACGGTGTAATTCTAGTAACTACTAAAAGAGGTTCTGTTGGTGCACCGGAATTAACCTTCCAAGTGAATCAAGGACTTGCTCAGCCTGCACTGCTTCCTAAGTTGGCAAATTCCGCTGAGTATGCAAATGCGCTGAATGATTTGGATATCTATGCTCTTCCTACTTCAGAATGGGCTGCAGCAAATGAGGCGTATAAGCAGAATGGACAATACACTAGACCAAATGGTCAGGTGAGATCTGCTCCTTATACTCCTGCTGAGATTGAGCTTTATAAGAATGGTTCTGATCCTTGGAACTATCCTAATACAGACTGGTATGGCGAAACTCTAAAAACATGGTCTCCTCAGAGCATGTATAACCTACAGTTAGTAGGTGGTAGTGAGAACGTGAAGTATTTGACTTCTTTGGGCTATCAAAATCAGGATGGTTACTACAAGAATTCTGCAACAGGCTACAAGCAGTATGATTTCAGAATCAACTTAGATGCAAATGTGAATAAGTACGTTAAGGTAGGATTGGGAATTTTAGCGAGAGAGGAATCTAGATTCTTCCCTACTAGAGGTGCCAATGCAATTTTCCGTATGCAGATGAGAGGTAAGCCTAATCAGCCAGCTTACTGGCCAAATGGTAAGCCAGGTCCAGATATCGAAAACGGTGAAAACCCTGTGGTAATTACCACTGATCAGACTGGATATAGCACTGATAAAAGAGACTACATTCAAACTACAGGTACTTTGGAAATCAAAATACCAGGAGTGGAAGGTTTGAAGTTTACAGGAACAGCAGCTATAGATAAGTATATCAGAGCGACAAAAACATGGCAGATTCCATGGACTCTATATGAGAGAGGAAAAGGGTTCGAAGCAGACGGAGTCACTCCGGTATTGGTTCCAAGTAAAAGAGGTCCAGCTGAACCGCGTCTAAATGAAGGCAGCGAACAACAGTTAAACATTCTACTTGGTGGAGTGTTGAATTACGACAAGAAGTTCAATGACGTTCATACACTAAACATAGTAGCCGGTGTTAACCGTGAGACTATTGAGGGAAACAACTTCAATGCGTATAGAAGATTCTTTATATCTACTGCGATTGATCAGATGTTTGCCGGTGGTGATCTTCAGAAAGATAACGGTGGTGGAGCTTTCAATAGAGCTCGTCTGAACTACTTCGGTAGAGTGGCTTATAACTACAAGGAGAAATATCTTGCAGAATTCCTATGGAGAAATGATGGTTCTTACATCTTCCCTGAAGCTACACGCTTTGGTTTCTTCCCAGGTGTGATGCTAGGATGGGTTGTATCTGAAGAAAGCTTCTGGAAAAACTCATTAGGCAAGACTTTCGACTTCTTCAAAGTAAGAGGCTCTTGGGGACAGTTAGGTAATGATCAGATTGGTGAATATCAGTTCCTATCTACTTATGGATTTAGCTCCTATATCGTCGGTGGTGCTGAGACAAAAACTCTTTATGAAACAAGAGTTCCAAATACAGCTATTACTTGGGAAGTTGCGAATAACTCTAACTTAGGTTTTGAAGGTCAATTCCTTCAGGGCAAAGTTTTCTTCGAGTTTGATTTGTTTTACAACAAGCGTACAAATATCCTTTGGCAGAGAAATGCTTCCGTTCCACAATCTACTGGACTTAACCTTCCTGCAGAAAACATAGGCGAGGTAGAGAATAAAGGATTTGACTTGAACCTTGGTATTAGAGGTGGTAAAGGAGAATTCAAATATTCTGCAAGTGTAAATGGAGGCTATGCCAAGAATAATATTTTATTCTGGGATGAATCTCCAGGAGCTCCTGAATGGCAAAGATCAACCGGCCGACCTATGAACACTGGCTTAGTTTATCTATATGATGGTGTTTTCAAAGATCAGCAAACAATCGATGCTGAGACGATTGACTATACTTCTATTACAAATAACCTACGTCCGGGTGATATGAAATATAAAGATTACGATGGTGATGGTAAAATCACTCCGGATGATAGAGTTCGTTTGGATAATAACACTGTACCTACTTTCCAAGGAGGTATTAACTTATCCGCAAACTGGAAAGGTTTTGACGTCTCTGTTTTATTGCAAGGAGCAGCAGGAGCTAGACAGTACATCAGTGCAGGTGAGTCTGGAAATATTGGTAACTACCTATCTGATATCTATGACAACAGATGGACTATTGATAATCCTAGCAGCACTGATCCAAGAATTGCCAACAGAAATGATCAGTATTACTCTTCAGGAAACGATTATTGGTTTAGAAGTTCTGATTACTTGAGACTGAAAAACTTGGAGGTCGGATATAACATTCCTGCACATCTTACCGAGAAAATCGGAGTTAAGAATGCACGTTTTTATGTGAATGGTCTAAACCTGATCACATGGAGCAAGTCGAAAGTATATGATCCTGAGTCTGAGGCTTCTACTGGACAGTACTATCCACAAGCTAGAGTACTCAACACCGGTCTTTCTGTTTCATTCTAAATAACACGACATAATGAAAAGAAATATAAAACACTTAGTAATATTATTTGCAGCGAGCTTAACAATCGCCAGCTGTAATAGTGATTTCCTAAATACAGAGCCGCTTGGTGAAATATCCCAGTCTGCTGTATGGTCTGACCCTGCTTTGGCAGAGGCATTTGTAACTGGTACATATCAGGGATTTGGAAATGGAGGATTTGATGAGCAAATGCTTGCTTCATTGACAGATGAGGCGATGTTTACTCACCCTGGACGTGGTATCACTACAGTAACGGAGGCAAGAGTTAACTCTGCTGATCAGGGCTGGATAAACAACACCTACAGCTGGAGTAACATGTATAGCTACATTCGTAGAACGAACATAGCAATCGAAAACCTTTCTGATCCTCAATTCCCAAATGATGGTGGAATCGCGGATAGATTGCTTGGTGAAGCTAAATTCATGAGAGCTTATTACTATCACCAGTTGGCGAGATATTTTGGAGGAGTTCCATTAATTGATCGACCATACGGATTAGGTGAAGATACTTATGAGGAAGCAAGAGCTACTTGGGAGGAAACTGTAAACTTCATTGTTGCTGATTTGAACGAAGCAGCAACTTTATTAGAAGGAAAGAACATGGCTAAAGGCAGAGCAAATCAATTAGCTGCTTTGGCTCTGAAGTCAAGAATCCTACTTTATGCAGCAAGTGATCTTCATGATGGACCTACTGCTAAAGCTAATTCTGCAACTCTTTCAGGTTATACCAACTTGGATTTGGTCGCATATAGCGGAGGTAACAGAGCCGAAAGATGGCAAAAAGCTCAAGCTGCTGCTATGGAAGTAATTCAAAAAGGATCTGGTAACCTGTACGGTTTATCTGCTCCAGTTTCACATGAAGCAGGTATTACTAACTACATGAATAACTCTTTAGCCAGAAATGGTGGTGAAAAAGAGCTTATCATGGCTAGATACTTCATTAATGCAAAACTAGAGAACGGTGGACGTCAAGGTCTTTTCAATGGACCTAATGGCTATAACAACTGGGCAGGAAATAGCCCTGTTCAATTGCTAGTAGATGATTATGAAATGATGGATGGAACTGAGTTTGACTGGTCAAATTCAGCACATGCTTCTGCTCCATATGAAAACAGAGATGCCCGATTCTATGCTTCTATCCTTTATGATGGAGCTCAGTGGAAGCCAAGATCCAATGCAAACAAGCCTAAGGATCCACTTGGACAAATTCAGGCCGGTAAATATGAAGTAACTGATGCCTCTGGTGCTAAAGTGACTCACTTCGGATTGGATACTAGAAACAGTTCTATAGAAGATTGGAATGGTAGCTATACTGGTTACTATATCAGAAAGTTCACTGATCCAAATCCTGCAATTGTAGATCAAAACACTTGGCAAGAAATTCCTTGGCCTTTATTAAGATATACTGAGGCAGTATTGAATTACGTCGAAGCATCTATCGAACTAGGTCAGGAAGATGTAGCTCGTACCTATTTGAATCAAATCAGATTTAGAGTAGGTCAGCCAGCTATTACGGCTACTGGTGCTGCATTGAAAGATGCTTACCGAAATGAAAGACGTGTTGAGATGGCTTACGAGGAGCAAAGATACCATGATGCACGTAGATGGATGATTGCTAACGAGACTTTAGGAAGAAAAGCGAATATCATAAATATCACTGGTACACTTAAGCCAGGAAAGACGCTTTCTACTTATCGTTATGATACAGACGTTTATAACTATGTATACAAAGTTCTTCCAATTGATCCAGGAAAAGAAAACAGAACTTGGTTGGATAAAATGTATTTCGTTCCTATTGATAGAAATGAGATTAACAGAAACTCAAATCTGATCCAGAATCCTGGAATAGAATAAAAAGTAAGAATTCTATTAAATTTGATCTAAGCCATTCCATTTGGGGTGGCTTAGATTATTTATATTATGATCAACAGAAAGCTACTTTCAGCCTTTGCAATCAGTTTAATGGCTATTTCCTGCTCTGAGTCGGATAAAATAGCAAATACTGAATCCCTCAGCGAATCAAATACTCCTATCTTATTCCATTTGTTGGCTCCGGAACAGACGGGGATAACTTTTTCCAATAAAATCGAAGAAACTCTCAATCTCAACGTCCTCATGTACGAGTACCTCTACAATGGCGGCGGCGTTGCTGTAGGGGATCTTAACAGTGATGGACTGGAGGATATATATTTTTCTGCCAATGTAAGTGGCAATCAGCTTTACCTAAATCAAGGTGACCTCAAATTCAAAGAAACAGCTCAAGCTTCCGGAGCAACGGGAAGGTCTGGTCCCTGGAAGACCGGAGTTGTTTTCGTCGATATAAACGGCGACAAAAAATTAGACATTTATCAGTGCTACTCAGGCAATCTACCAACTGAGAAAAGAACCAATCAACTTTTTGTTAATCAAGGAAATGATGAAAATGGCATTCCTATTTTCAAGGAAATGGCCGAAGATTATGGCATAGCTTCAAATGCGCCAAGTACTTCAGCAAGCTTTTTTGACTACGATCTAGACGGTGATCTAGATCTTTTTATCCTAAATCATAACACTAAGTCCATCCAAAATCAGGATGTGAATTTGACCAAAGTATTACTTAAGGAAAAGCACGAAGCAGGATCACAATTTTTCGAGAACAGAGATGGAAAGTTTGTAGAGATTACACAGAAAGCAGGTATTTCTAGCTCTAGCCTTTCGTATGGTCTAGGAGTAGCGGTATCAGATATCAATCAAGATGGATGGCCGGATATTTACATTGGCAATGATTACTCCATGCCTGATTATCTCTACATCAATCAGAAAGACGGAACATTTAAGGATGAGATTTTAGCCCGACTGGGACATACTTCTCATTTCTCTATGGGAAATGATATTGCCGATTTCAACAATGATGGCTTGCCGGATATTTTTACGTTGGACATGCTTCCTGAAGGAAATGAAAGACAAAAACTTCTGCTCGCCCCTGATAATTTTGAACTCTTCCAACTGAATGTAAGCAAGGGATTTCATCACCAATACATGCGAAATATGCTCCATGTGAATTCTGGAGATGGCACTTTCCAGGAGATAGGACAACTGGCTGGCGTGTCAAATACCGATTGGAGTTGGTCTTCTTTGTTCGCTGATTTTGATAATGACGGTTGGAAAGACCTCTTCATCACCAACGGCTATTTGAGAGATTATAACAATCAGGACTTTCTGAAGTACATGGACAATTATGTTCGTACTTCGGGCGGTAAGCTAAAGCGAGAGGACTTGCTGAATATGGTGAAGAACATGCCTTCCTCTAATCTGACTAATTATATTTTTCAAAATAACGAAAACCTAACCTTCAAAAATCAAACCGACGCATGGGGAATAAGTCATGTGGCAAACAGCAGTGGAGCTGCTTATAGTGATCTGGACAACGACGGAGATCTTGACCTCATCGTCAATAATATCAATTCGCCTGCTTTTATCTACGAGAATCAAACCTCTCAGCAAAAAGCTGGGAATTACTTGAATTTGAAGCTTTCTGGATCAGGAACCAACTCTTCAGCATTTGGAGCTAAAGTAACAGTCTACTCTGGAGGTTCCATTCAGATTTTGGAACAAAATCCGTATCGTGGTTACCAGTCTTCTGTGTCTACTACCTTACATTTTGGACTGGGAGACGTTAAGGAAATTGATTCCCTTCAAGTCACTTGGCCTGGCGGAAAAACAACCACAGAGTATGGAGTTGCTACAAATCAAACATTAGAATTAATTGAAGAGGAAGCAGTCAATTCATCTGTCCCCAAGTCAAAACCCAGTAATTTTTTCCTAAGTGAAAAAGCAAAACTGACAACTGAAAAAGGTCGGGAGTTTAACGATTATAAGAGACAACCATTATTGATAAATCCTGTTTCTGGAAATGGTAAGGCGATGGTATTCGCAGATTTTACTGGCGATGGACGTGAAGATTTGTTTGTAGGTGCAGGCTCAAATGCCAGTGCTTCCTTATATACTCAAAGCTCTAGCGGATCATTTGCCAAGCAGAATACTAGTGTTTTTGCATCTTTCGCAAAATCAGAAGATTCAGACGCAGTGGCTTTTGATGCAAATGGCGATGGAAGTTTAGACTTATATGTGGCAAGCGGAGGGATGTATGACTTCAATGTCGGCGACAATGCACTTCGAGATCGACTCTATCTGAATGACGGAAAAGGCAACTTCAGTATAGCCTCAGAAGCACTACCGAGTGAAGCTTTTCCTACTGGCACAGTTCAAGTCTCGGATTTAAATTTCGATGGGAAGCCTGACTTATTTGTGGGGTGTAGAATCGACCCAGGGCAATTCCCAACTTCTCTAGGAGCTAGGATCTGGATCAATGACGGCAAAGGAAACTTCACAGATCAGACTAAGCAACTAGCTCCTACATTTGTCAATTTGGGTATGTTGACTGATTCTGGTTTTGCAGATTTGGATCAGGATGGAAAGCCAGAATTGATCGTAGTAGGAGAAGCAATGCCAATTCAGATTTTTTCATTTCAAAATGGCTCCTGGCAAGAAACTACGCTAAATTTCTTCGAAAAACACGAATTTGGCTTTTGGAATAACTTGACTTTAGCTGATTGGGATGGCGACGGAAATGTCGAGATTTTGGCAGGGAACCTCGGGACAAACTCACAAATCAAAGCTAGCAGTACTGAACCAGCGGAGATTTTATATAAAGATTTTGACAGAAATGGATCTACAGATGCCTTTCTTGGATACTATGTACAGGGAGAAAGGTATCCTGCTGCCAGCAGAGATGAGATACTTGGTCAAGTGCTTTTCCTCAAAAAGAGATACCTTGATTTTAAATCTTTTTCTAATGTAAAAATGAGTGAACTATTTACAGCTGAAGAACGGCAGGGTTCTAGCTCTATCTACATCAATCGTTTAGAGACTAGCTATTTTGTAAGATCTGTAAATGGAAAATTTGAGGCTAAAGAACTTCCAATTCAAACTCAATTCTCTCCGGTATTTGCTTCTGAAGCAGTAGATGTAAATGGAGACGGAAATTTGGACATGGTGCTTGGCGGAAATACCAGATACGGAAAGCTCTACTTTGGTAAATATGACGCTAGTCAAGGCGTGGTTTTACTTGGGAATGGCAAAGGACAATTCACTAATGCCAATAAATCCAAAAGTGGGCTCAACCTCACTGGAAATACTCGCAAAATCATAAAAGGCAATGGCCTTTTACTTATCTATTTGGATGAATCTACGGTGAACATTTATTCACTCCTTCCATCAAAAACGGACTAACTTTCAAACCCTATACTATTATATTTAATGCTAAAGATTTTTTCCTTAAACATGTTTAAGACAAAAACAAAATACACAGTGATTGGCGCTTTGATGCTGATGAGCTTTGATGTCAATGACGCAAATTTTGAATCCTATACCCAGAAAATTCCTGGGACTGAAGTAGCGTTTCAAATGACGCCAATTCCTGAAGGGACCTTCCTAATGGGCTCTGAAAATTCTGCGGACGAAAAGCCAGTGCACGAAGTGAAGATCGCCCCTTTTTGGATGGGAACACATGAAGTAACTTGGGATGCTTTTGAGCTTTTCCTGGATAAAAATTACGAGTTAGCCATTTCTGAAGGCCCGATCGGGGAGATCGTAGATGGTTTGACCAGACCAAGTATGCCCTATTTGGATATGACTTTCGGGATGGGCAAAGAAGGTAAGCCGGCTATCGGTATGACTCAGTACGGAGCCATCCAGTTTTGCCATTGGCTTTATTTGAAAACTGGCATTTTCTACAGACTTCCTACAGAAGCAGAATGGGAATATGCAGCGAAAGCAGGAACTGACACTAAGTACTTCTTTGGAAATGATGCATCTGCCATTGGAGACTATGCTTGGACCAGAGAAAATTCTGCAGAGACTACCCATCTTATTGGCAAAAAGAAGCCAAACCCTTGGGGACTTTACGATATTTATGGAAATGTGCTAGAATGGACTTCAGATCAATATGATGATGAATTCTACGCTAAATCTCCTTCAGTGAATCCTACTAATCCTTCAACAGAACTCTATCCAAGAGTGGTAAGAGGAGGCAGCTACGATACAGAAGCTTCTGAATTAAGCTCGACCAAGCGTTTTGTAAGCTCGGCAGACTGGAAGAGAATCGATCCACAGATACCTAAAAGTCAGTGGTGGTTTCCAGAAGCACCTTTCTTAGGATTGAGACTTGTTAGGCCTCAAATCCCGCCTAGTCCAGAAGAAATTATGGCTTATTATCAAGCCAAACCAATTACCGATTACTAACCCTTAATACCTATACTTATGAAAAACGAAAACTCTCGCAGAGATTTCATCAAAACTTCCGCTCTGGTTACAGGCGGATTGGTGGCCTCTAATTTTGTGTTGCCAGGTGCATATGCTGCTCCTGTCAATGAGTTGAAACTAGCATTAATCGGCTGTGGTGGTCGAGGAACCGGAGCTGCTTTTCAAGCCTTAGCAACGGGGCACAACATCAAAATTGTCGCTATGGCGGATGCCTTCAGAGACCGCTTAGACACAGCATACAATGCATTGAATGAGAAGTACGGAGATAAACTTGCTGTTTCTGAGGACATGAAATTTGTGGGATTTGATGGTTATAAGAATGCTATCGCTCAAGCAGATGTAGTTATTCTTGCTACACCTCCAGGCTTCCGTCCTATGCATTTCGAAGAAGCTGTGAAGCAGGGCAAGCAGATTTTTATGGAAAAGCCAGTAGCGGTAGATGCTGCAGGAATCAGAAAAGTATTGAAAGCAGCTGAAGAAGCAAAAGCTAAGAAATTGAACGTAGTAGTAGGTCTTCAAAGACACTACCAGGCGAACTATATAGAGACAATCAAGCGTATTCACGATGGCGAAATTGGAGACATCATCAATGGTCAAGTCTATTGGAATGACGGTGGCGTTTGGGTAAGAGAGCGTCAGCCAGGCCAAACTGAGATGGAATACCAAATGAGAAACTGGTACTATTTCAACTGGCTTTGTGGTGATCATATCAATGAGCAACACGTGCACAATATTGACGTGGCGAACTGGGTGAAGAAAGGACCACCAGTGAAAGCTGAAGGTACCGGCGGTAGACTTATTCGTACAGGTAAGGAAAACGGGGAAATCTTTGATCACCATGTACTGACTTACACCTATGCTGATGGATCTGTGATTCACAGTGAGTGTCGTCACTTCCCAGGAGCTCAAAACCGTGTGGATGAAAGCTTCCAAGGAACCAAGGGAACTGCTTATCTAAGTGCAGGAAATTACGGTACTCTGAAAGATTGGAAAGGCAATGTTCTTTATGATCACGACCGTAAGAATCAGCCAAATCCATATCAAGTAGAACATGATCAGCTTTGGGCAACGTTGTTCAAAGGAGATTATAAATTTGCAGATGCAGAAAACGCAGCAAATAGTACCATGACTGCGATAATGGGTAGATATGCTACTTATTCTGGCAAGCCATTGACGTTCGAAGAAGCCTTGAACGGACAAGTTGAGTTGATGCCAGAGAAATTAGCTTGGGATGCTATGCCTAAGGTATTGCCTGGTGCAGACATGTATTATCCTCATGCTATTCCTGGTAAAACTAAAGTAGTTTAATCATGGAAAGAAGAGGCTTTATAAAAAAAGTTGGCTTAGGAAGCACCCTATTGGGTGTTTCTGGAGCTATGAGTATGCCTTCATTTGCCGCTGGCAAAGCTGAGCCTACGTTCCATATGGATTTTGCACCTCACTTCGGAATGTTCAGAAATTCTGCCCCAGGTGGAATTGTTGATGAATTGAAGTTTATGGCGGATCAGGGTTTCAGGTCTCTAGAAGACAATGGAATGCTGGGACGATCAGTAGAAGAACAGACGCTTATCGGCAAAACACTTGAATCCCTAGGGATGAGAATGGGCGTATTTGTCATAGAAGGAGGCGAAAACTGGAAAACTGCGCTGACCACAGGTAAAAAAGAGCATTCGGATCTATTTGTAGATACCTGTAAGAAATCTGTGGAAGTGGCAAAGCGTGTGGGAGCAAAATGGATGACTGTAGTACCAGGGTATTTCGAAAGAAATCTTCCTATGGGAGTACAGACAGGCAATGTCATTGAAGCCTACAAACGTGGAGCTGAAGTATTGGAAAAAGAGGGATTGGTGATGGTAATGGAACCATTGAGTGATAATCCTGATCTTTTCCTCCGTCATGCTGATCAGTCCTATATGATTTGCAAGGCTGTAGATAGCCCTGCTTGTAAAATTCTCTACGATATCTACCACATGCAACGCAATGAAGGCAACTTGATTGCCACCATGCAGAAAACCTGGGATGAGATCGCTTACATTCAAATCGGAGATAATCCTGGCAGAAAGGAACCAGGAACAGGAGAAATCAATTATAGCAATGTATTCAAATTCATCCACGAAAAAGGTTTCAAGGGTGTAATGGGTATGGAACATGGAAATGCCTCTCCAGGAGTAGAAGGAGAGAAAGCCTTAATCCAAGCCTACAGAAAAGTTGACATAGTCTGATTTTAAAATTTATATGATTAAGAGAAAGTTACTAGCGCTATCATTATTGGTAGCGCTTTTTTCCTGCAAAAAATCTGAGGAAAACCTAGCAGGTAGCCCAACCGGTTGGGACATTCTTGAGACTCCTGTTGAATCATCGTTACGAGGTCTTTCTCCGTTAACAGTTGAAATAGCATGGGCAAGTGGAAGCGAAGGCACTTGGCTTAGAACAATTGATGGAGGTAAGACATGGGATCATGGAGTGATAGCTGGGCTCGATACGGTGGACTTTAGATCTATTCATGCCTTTGACGCAATGACTGCGATAGTTGTCTCAGCTGGTCAGCCAGCTGTCATTTATAAAACGATAGACGGAGGAAAAACCTGGGATCTGAAGCATCAGGAGAATGAATTCGCTTTTCTGGATGGTATTAGTTTCGCCTCATCTTCCCAAGGTTTTGTCATTGGAGATCCTGAAGGTGGAAAGTGGACTATTCTTCAAACTGCCAACCAAGGCAATACTTGGTACCCTTTAGACTCCTTGCCAGGTGCGGTGGACGGAGAAGCTGCTTTCGCGGCGAGCGCTACTTCTCTTCTCGCTGAGGGGAACGAACTTTGGCTGGGAACTGGTGGTACTGAGTCCAATCTTCATTTCTCAAAAGATATGGGTGCAAGTTGGGAAAAGTATAGTTCGCCTTTTATTCAAGGTGAATCCTCACAAGGCATTTTCTCTATCGCAAGTATGGGCAAAGGAGAAATTATCGCAGTAGGTGGAGATTATTTGAATGAAGGAATACAGGAAGGGAACGCAGGTATTTTTATTTCTAGCAAAAAAGAGTGGATAAAACCTCAGCAAGGACCAGGAGGATATCGATCTGGAGTTGTTTATTTTTCTCAGCAAAAATGGTTGATCGCCGTAGGGCCTGCAGGGTCAGATTATTCCATTGATGGCGGCATTACCTGGCAGCCGATTTCAGCAGATGGTTTTCATGCTGTAAAAAAGGGGCATGCAGATGGCTCGGTATGGGCGTCTGGAGCTAAGGGAAAAATAGCTAAATTGAAATATTAAAACAGCAGATTGGCTTTCTCGTAGATTAGTACCTATAGTCTTTGTACTAAAAGATTTGCATCTTGGTTAAGATTTATAGTGCCGGCGTGTACTATCTTTAACCTGAATCATAAAACCGATAAACCTGAATTTTATTAAACATGTTTGAAATTGTTCCTTCTATATGGCTAATCAATGGTAAATGTGTCCGTCTCAAGAGAGGGGATTTTTCCACTGAAGAAGTGATATCCAATAATCCATTGGAGATTGCTCAAGCTTTTGAAGCTATAGGATTGAAAAGAGTCCACTTGGTAGATTTGGACGGAGCACGTAGAGGGGAGCCTAAAAATTACCACATTCTAGAAGCCATTGCAGGATATACTGACCTGAAAGTTGATTTCACAGGAGGTATTTCTACAGATGGAGATGTGATCAAATGTTTTGAATTTGGCGCCAGTACGATCACAGTGAGTTCAGCGGCAGCGAATCATCCCGAGCGTTTCGCTCAATTCATACTTTCTTATGGCCGTGAGAAAATCAATCTGGCTGCTGATACAAACCCCGCTGATAATAAAATCAAAATCAGAGGCTGGTTAAAGAAAACTGAAATTGACCTGTTCGATCATATCGAATTTTTCTACGAAAGAGGTTTGAAATATCTAAAATGTTCTGATGTCTCAAGAGATGGAGTAATGGAAGGACCTAATTTCGCGCTATTTCAAAGTGTCAGAGATAAATTCCCTGAGATAAACCTAGCTGCAAGCGGTGGTGTGAGAGGGGTAGATGACTTCAGACGATTAAGAGACATGGGTGTGTCTGCTACAGTTTTTGGTAGAGCTTATTATGAAGGTATGATCAGCCTTCAAGACTTAGAAAAATTTATAGCAGAAGGTTGATTCAAACTGTTTGGCTAGACCTTGTCAGTGAGATACAAACCCAGAGAATTTAAGAATCAGAGATTTTCTTCCAATCCCAATATTTCTTCCAGATATTCTCTGGAATTAGACAACCTGGGCACTTTATGCTGTCCTCCTAGTTTACCTCTTTTACGCATCCACTTTTCGAATAGCCCGGATGGTGCATGATGAATTATTGGTTCTATCAAAGCCAATCCCTTGTGACGTTTGGCATCGTAATCAGAGTTGATTTCTCGCAAGTGCACGTCTAAAAGTCTGTCAAATTCTTTTGGATCTGAAGGTTCCTTCTGAAACTCTATAATCCACTCATGAGCTCCTTTTGATCCTGACCCGTCAAAATACACAGGAGCCGCCGTGAAGTTGGCAATTCTGGCATCAGTCTGTTCAGCGGCAAATTGAACTGCTTTTTCAGCATTTTCTACTATCACTTCCTCTCCGAATGCATTCAGAAAATGCCTTGTACGACCTGATATCCTGAATCGATAAGGCGAGGTGGAAGTAAACTTCACCGTATCACCGATTTTATATCTCCACAATCCACCATTAGTAGTGATCACTAAGGCGTAATTTTTATCCAGCTCCACCTGAGACAAAGGAATTACTTCTGGATCTTCATTGTCCCACTCTTCCATGGAAATGAATTCATAGAAAATTCCATAATCCAAAAGCAAAAGCAACTCATCAGAATCCTTCTGATCCTGTATCCCAAAGAATCCTTCGGATGCATTATATGTCTCCATATAGCGCATTTTTTCTGAAGGAATAAGTTCTTTGAAAAGACTTCTATAAGGCCCAAAAGCAACTGCCCCGTGGAAAAAGATCTCCAGATTAGGCCAAACTTCAGTAATGTTCTTAGCTTTCTTTAATTCAAGGACTTTTTGCAACAGCACAATAGTCCATGTCGGAACTCCAGCCATGCAGGTCACATCTTCGTCCATGGTCTCACGAGCCATTTTCTCAATCTTCGCCTCCCATTCGCCCATCAGTGCAGTTTCCTTAGAAGGAGTCCTAACAAAATATGCCCAAAAAGGCAAATTCTCCATGATCACCGCTGAGATATCACCTGCTCTAGCCGATCCTAGGGGATTGAGCGGATTGTTCTCTAAAGTACCGCCAATGGTGAGAATTTTCCCTGCAAAAAGTCTTGAATCTGGATAATTGGCCATATAAAGCGCGACCATATCCTTACCTCCCTTGTAATGACATTCCTCCAGGCTTTCGTGTGTTACGGGGATGTATTTACTACGGCTTGAAGTGGTGCCTGATGACTTGGCAAACCATTCTATTTCGGTATTCCAGATTACATCTTCGCTTCCTGCCATCGCTTTGTCGATGTAGGGTTTAAACTTATCATAATTCCGTATGGGTATTCTACTTGCAAAATCTGCATAGCTTTGAATTTCTGAGAATCCATGCTCAATACCAAAATCCGTTTTCTTACCTGCTTCTATTAACTCATGGAAAATAGTGTCTTGCACAGAAATAGGATTACGCTTGAAATTATCGATTTGACCTAGGCGGCTTTTAAAAATCCAGGTCATAAAAGAATTCAGAACCTCCATTAATTAAAAACTTTTCGTTTCAACTCAAAATTAGATCCCAAATATACTTTTCTAACCTGTTCATCGGCAGCTAGCTCTTCAGCTGTTCCAGCTTTCAGCAGTTTTCCTTCGAACATCAAATATGCTCTGTCAGTGATAGAAAGTGTTTCATTCACATTGTGATCAGTGATCAGAATGCCAATATTTTTTGTTTTTAGCTTAGCTACAATGGCCTGGATTTCCTCCACAGCTATCGGGTCCACACCTGCAAATGGCTCATCTAGCAAGACGAATTTTGGGTCTACCGCTAAAGCTCTAGCTATCTCTGTTCTTCTTCTTTCTCCACCCGAAAGTACCACTCCGAGGTTTTTGCGCACGTGTGTCAAGCTGAACTCTTCTAGAAGACTTTCCACTTTTTCTTTACGCTCCTGCTTCGGCATCTTGGTCATCTCCAGTACAGCCATGATATTTTCCTCTACTGAAAGTTTTCTGAAAACTGAGGCTTCCTGAGCTAAGTATCCTATGCCCAATTGAGCTCGCTTATACATGGGGAGGCTGGTGATTTTCTCTTGCTCCAAAAAAATATTGCCTTCATTAGGCTGAATCAAACCTACGATCATGTAGAATGAAGTAGTTTTTCCTGCTCCATTTGGCCCTAAGAGCCCGACGATCTCACCTTGGCTTACCTCCACGGAGATGTCATTCACCACCCGGCGACCTTTGTAGATTTTTACTAAATTTTCGGCTCGAAGAATCATATCAGTCAAATTTTATGTCTTTCACGTAGAGTTGCAAACTGCTCTTATCGCGAAATACATTTTCTCTCATTTCTGCAACTATATCAAATCGCATTTTCCCACGAAGCATATTTACTGTGGTCAAATCCGGATCTTTTGCCCGATCCGCCATCCCAAATCCAAGGCAAACTGGCGTGGTCACCTGACCATCTTGGACGATTTTGAATCGCAGATGTTTATCCTTCAGCACAGTCACATCCTCCGCATATACATTTGCTATTTGGAAGACCGGCTCCGTATTTCCTGGACCAAAAGGAGCCATTTGCTTCAAGATATTATAAAACTTGTAATTAATCTGATCTAAAAGCAATTCATCGTCAACTTCTATCACTGGCTTGCGATGAACTTCCTGAATTCTGCTCTTTACTACCGCCTCAAATTTCTCCTGAAAAGCAGGGACATTCTCCACAGGAAGCGTCAATCCAGCAGCATACATATGCCCTCCAAATTGATCTAGTAGATCAGTACATTCTTCTATAGCTTCATAAATATTGAAGTCCACTACTGATCTAGCGCTACCAGTTGCTTTTCCATTTGACTCCGTCAAAATGATGGTAGGTCTATAATATTTCTCAATACAGCGACTTGCCACGATTCCGATTACTCCTTTGTGCCAATCATCTTTGAAAAGTACTGTAGAATTCCACTCCGCTAACTCCTCACGAGAAGCGATCATTTCAAAAGCTTCCTTGGTGATGTTCTCGTCAAAATTCCTTCGGGTAGCATTCACCTCATCTACCACTTTGGCTCGCTCCATCGCGCCTTCCAAGTCTGAAGAAATCAGTAATTCCACAGATGCTTTCGCGTGCTCTAGTCTTCCAGACGCATTGATTCTCGGCCCAATTTTGAAAACTACATCCGAAATACCGATGTCCTTTTCCAAATTACTGCTTAGCATCAAGGCTTTCAAACCAGGCCTTGGCGTATTATTAAGTCGATCAAGTCCGTAATAGGCAAGAATCCTGTTTTCACCTGTAATAGGAACAATATCTGCGGCGATACTCACTGCCACCAAATCCAAATAAGCATCCAACAGAGAACTGTCCATTCCGCGTTTGATTGCAATCGCCTGAATCAGCTTGAAGCCAACTCCTGCCCCACTCAATTCTTTGTATGGATAATTGCAGTCACTACGCTTGGAGTCCAATACGGCTATGGCAGCAGGAAGCTCATCTCCGGGAGTATGGTGATCACAAATAATAAAATCAACACCTAACTCCGTGGCCAAAGCCACTTTTTCTATCGCCTTAATCCCACAATCCAACGCGATAATCAATTTGATATCATTTTCAGCTGCGAATCTTACTCCTTTTTCAGAAATACCGTAGCCCTCTTTGTAGCGATCGGGAATATAGAAAACTACATCTGGATAGAAGGTTTTTAGAAAACCGTACATCAGCGCTACAGCAGTCGTGCCATCTACATCATAGTCTCCATAGACCATAATCTTTTCGTCGCTGGCTATCGCAGCTTGAATTCTATCTACAGCCTCAGTCATATCCTTCATCAGAAAAGGATCGTGAAGGGAGGTAAGGGAAGGACGGAAGTAACTCTTCGCCTGCTCAAAACTCTCCACCCCTCGATTAATCAGCATGTTGGCCAATGTCAAATTGACATTGATCTCTTTGCTCAGCTGATCTATTGCTGGTTGTGAGGTTTTAGGCTTTTGTTTCCAGAGGTACTCCATGAAGCTAATTTAGTAAACTAAGTTTCTTGTGATTTTATTAATTAAAAGTATTGGTTCTATAATCGACTATAGAAGCCAAAAAGTTTACTTGAAGGCAAAAAAAGCTAGCCTTTTGTCTTTCTATATTTTCCCCAAAAATAAACCGGGAAAATAAGCGCTTTGAGCTTCCAATCATTTTTCTCAAACAAAGTCAAACTGGAATCCTCATGCACAGCACGATACATTTTTCCTGCAAACAGACAATGTCCAATCAGCAATACGAAAACGATGGCATAAATAATCAGTTCAGTCATGAAGGTTATATGTTGCAGTCATAAAGTTTGTCAGGCACTGGTGTTTCTTGACACTTCCTACTCCTATTTACGATTTTCGAATTTCGATATACGGCGACAAAGCAGAGTTGAACCCTGTGAGCAATCAGAACCATTCCACTTACAAATCCTACCACTTACTTTTTTTACTTCCGTCATCGGTCTTCAGACTTCAAGCCTTTTTCTGTAAAATTAAAGCTGCCCAATTATCCTTGCTTTGTTGAGAAATCAATTCTAATCCCAACGGCTTAGCACAGTTAGTCAAATCTTCAATGTCTTCTGTGTAGAATCCACTGATCAAAAGAAAACCATTATCCTTGAGCAAATCAGTGTAAATGTTCATCTCATCCAAGAGTACATTTTTATTGATATTGGCCAAGACGATATCAAATTCACCTTGTGGATTCACTTCTCGTATCGTGCCTAAGTCCATTCGGGTAGTCAATCCGTTCAGATCAAAGTTCTCGTTGCCATTGTCCACACACCAATCATCGATATCGAATGCTTCGACCTGGCTAGCTCCGAGTAAGTGCGCCATGATGGCAAGAATTCCAGTTCCAGAACCCACATCTAATACTCTTTTACCTTGGTGATCGATTTCGCCCTGATGGCGAAGCATCTGGAAAGTAGTCGCATGATGCCCCGTGCCAAATGACATTTTGGGATTGATCACAATCTCATGCTTAAACTCGGGTTGTGAGGAGTGAAAAGATGCTCGAACATAGACTAGATCATCCACAGCAATGGGGTCGTAATTTTTCTCCCACTCTTCGTTCCAGTTGACCTTAGGCATGATGCCTTCTTCCAACGTGATGTAGGCATCCACTTTATATTGAGCTATCACTTCATCGAAAGCCACTCGATCGAAATCTGATTCCAGCGTATAAGCATCGATTCCCTCCTCAGTTTCGAGGAAGGAATCAAAGCCTATCATGGATAGTTCAGCTATAAGGATTTCCCGGAATTGTTCCAGGCACTTGATTTTAAACTCCAGGTAATCCATTTTATATTAGAATGATTTGATAATGTCTACGAAATCACGAGACTTCAAAGATGCTCCACCGATTAATCCTCCGTCTACGTCAGGCTTTGCGAAAAGCTCCTGTGCATTTTTTGGGTTACAGCTACCACCATAAAGGATAGAAGTGTTTTCTGCGATGTCTTTTCCATATTTAGAAGCCACATGTCTTCTCAAGGCAGCATGCATGTCCTGCGCTTCCTCGGAGCTTGCAGTCTTACCTGTTCCAATTGCCCAGATCGGTTCATAAGCAATCACGATCTTAGAGAAATCCTCAGGACTCAAGTCAAAAAGACCTTCAGTCAACTGAAATTTCACGTTTGGCTCATGCGTGCCTGCAGTTCTGATCTCAAGAGATTCTCCACAGCAGAAGATTGGAGTCAAGCCATTTGCTAGCGCAAGCTTCACTTTTGTAGCAAGCACTTCATTGTTTTCTTTGAAATATTCACGACGTTCGCTGTGGCCGATGATCACATATTGAACTCCGAAGGAAGCAAGAATCTTAGCAGAAACTTCTCCTGTAAATGCTCCAGCTTCTTTATCAGAACAGTTTTGAGCTCCGATAAACACACCTTTTGCTTCTCCGATCAGTTTTTTAACTGGGAAAATATGAGGAAAAGGAGGATTAAGCACAGCGATAGCATCGCCAGAATGCTCGTCCTTCATCATATTCAATATTTCGGAAGTAAGAGTCTGACCTTCTTCGAAAGTCATGTTCATTTTCCAGTTGCCGGCTACGATTTTCTTACGCATAATGTGTTTTGAAAATTTAATAAGGTTTGATAAAAAAGAAACTAGGGATATTTTGGTCTAAAATTACGGAAAATGTCCAGTTGGGGAAAATATAAGCCAAATGAGTCAGGAAAAAACTCCTGGTCACAAGAAGAAGCTTTTGAAAAGCTTACCACCTTCTGTGCCTATCAGGAACGCTGTCCATGGGAAATCAGACGAAAACTCTACGATAAAGGCATATCTGATGAACCTGCAGAGCGATTGATAGCAGAATTGATCGCCGCAGAATTTGTAAACGAAGAGCGCTATGCAAGAGCCTTTGCCAGAGGAAAATTCAGACTAAAAAAATGGGGAAGAAACCGTATCCGGATGGAGCTGAAAATGCGGGAAGTTTCTGAAGAACTCATCCGAAAAGGCCTTTCTGAAATTGACCCTGAGGAGTATTACGATACACTTTTAACTCAAGCAGAAAAGAAGTGGGAGAATACTCACGAATCTGACACCTACAAAAAGAAGTTCAAAGTCACCCAATACCTGATGAACAAGGGCTTTGAGATGGATCTGATCAAAGATGCGATTGAGAGTTTGATTAGTGATCAGTCGTAGTAATCAAACACAATCATCAACCATTGGTGCAATCCCGATATCGGGATCAGACTTGTGCCTATTGAAATGCAGTCATCAGACTGCCTACTTATATCTAACCTGATAGAAGTATGAAGACTTCATTATGTTAGGTCCAAGTCACGAAACTTGAACCTAACATAACACTTACACCAAAGGTATTCTGCGACCGCGACTGATCTTTGCGACTGAAAACTCAATACTAATATCATCCCAATGTTAAGTTTTGGATTACTATATGTTTTAATGTTACCAAATTGTTAACTTTACGTAACACTGACCGTAACATTAGTAACATTAGCTTCATCCGAGATGAAAAAAGCATTACTCACATTTATTCTAATCTTTGCATTCGGCTTCCTAGCCATGGCACAAGAGGCCGTGGGAATGTTGGAAGAGTTAAGCTTTGATAGCAATTCAGAAAAGGCTCTTTGGGAAGCTGGTCAGCAGAATCCATATTTACTTTTTAGAGCAGTTCAAGCGGAAAAAGCCCCGTCAGATGAAAAATGGAATGAATTACTCGCTGAATTGGACAAGAAATTTAGTAGGAAAGGCACTCACCTGACTGTACTCCGCCAGGTTTTCGAAAAGTCACATCAGCAATTATTTAAGACGTATGAGCAACATTCCACCTTTAATGACATGTTGGAGCAAGGCAAGTTTGACTGTGTTAGCGGGTCTGCTGCCTTAGCATTGCTTTTGGATCGTTACAAATTTGAATACAAAGTAGTAGAGACTGATTATCACGTCTTCATAGTGGTGAATTATGAAGGAAAGGATATCATTTTGGAAAGCACGCTTCAAATAGGCGGAATGATCACAGCGCCATCAGAAGTCGCTTCATACCTTGAGGGATATAAGGCTGATGATTCGGTTAAGCTAAAATCTCTCAATCAAAGATTGGGCGCACCAAAAATAGATTTATCAGATAATGCAATTTTCAGAAAAGTCAACCTGACCCAGTTGGCAGGTTTGCAATATTACAATGATGCAATCTCACTTTTTAATGATCAGAGTTTCCAAAGAGCTTCACTGCAATTACATAAAGCACTTAAGCTTTACAACTCTGAGCGTATCGATGGACTTAAGGAATTAGCAGATAAGCAGGCAAATTTGTTAGCTAGCTCAAAATAAAAATGGCCTCCGTTGTATAGGAGGCCAAGATCCGTTGGAACAATCACCCCTATTGTCCAATCAGTCTCTCGAAAAATAACCTTATCAAAGTTTCCTAGGTAATTCAGGCCATTAATGCGGCAAAGAACCCTATAAGCAATGCTTTTCTAATCAAATCAATTATAACATCCTTTGTCATAGGTAGAAATACTTGTTCTCTCAAAAGTATCCTAACTTATCTAAGTGCGCTATACGACAAATGCCCTATTCTGAGAACAGGGCATTGTAAATAATTAGTGATGATGATGTCCATCTGGACCGTGCGCATGACCATGTTCGAGCTCTACGGGTAGTGCATCTCGTACGGAGATTATTTTACCAGCAAAGGATAAATCGTATCCCGCCAATGGAGGATTAAAATCCATATGAACTCCAGTGTAATCTATCTTGGTTATCTCACCACGAATCTGACCACCCTTATTGTCTTGCATAGGAATCACATTTCCGACACGTAAGAGATCCTTATTTACCTTTCCTTTTTCTTTGAAATTGGCTTTTGGAATAATGGTCTTTTTCTCCTCCATGTAATCTCCATAAGCATCATCAAAACCAAGATCTGCAGTAAATTCATCCCCGGCAGATTTACCTAGCAATGCTTCTTCGAATTTCGGAAATACCTCGCCTGCATTAAATAGAAAGTAAAAAGGCTTATCCTCAGGTACAGTCTCATAAGGAACCATTCCTGTCTCACCATCATCTACCTTCAGGTCGTAGCATACCGCTACCACTTTGTTCTTTTCTACTTTCATATCGTTATTTAATCTTTCTTCTAGCGGAATATATAAGCCAAACCTACTTGACCTACGAAATTCTTTCGGTCATATCCTGGAATAAAGTACTGATCTGGGCTGTTCTCCAAGTACCATTTATAATTCAGGGTATTTACATATTGTAGTCGTGCATTAACCAAAATACTTCCAATCTTCCAATCTCCGATCAAGGAAGGAACCAGATCCACATATTTGTTTCTCCAATCTTTAGAAGCCTCGTATCTGTAATAATAGAAGTCATTGTTATAAACAATCCTTTCCATCTGGAAACCAATTCTATTCATTTTATTCACCCAGGCAAATTCCATGAAAATCATATTACTAGCTGGGCCATTTCCAACTCCAAGCACCTGTCCATTGTGAGTATATCCATCCCTGACATAATCATGAATGTACCACGTATTTAAAGCTTTGATATCATCTCTGATAGTCTGTCCTGTTTGGGTCATTTCTGAACTGATCTGGAAATAATGCCCTGGCTTTTTTAAGCTCATTAAGTGTGAAAATCCAAAAGTAAATGCTCGCCCAGATTCTGGAGTAATCATAAAGTCACTCAACTTGCGATCATTATCACGCGTGCCATATTCTCCATAGAATTCAAAGTGACCTTCTGGACTTAGCCATCTGAAAAACCCGGAACTAAACTGCTGCCTCTTTTCTTGGATAGGATCCACGATATTCTGGGCTTTCTTTCTACCATTGAAAACTGGAAGTATATCAGCTAATGATGAAACATCTCTACGGTACATCTGGCTGGTAGATCCGTAGCCAAGAAAAAGGCCCGGGACCCATTTCGGCTGGTAAGTCAAAACTAATCCGGACATAAATCGCTTACTATTCTCAGGTTTTGGACTGTAGACGTTATTTTCTTGAATCCTGTAATCAGGCCATGGAGGCAAAAATCCAGAAGATTTCAAGAATCCACCAATCAGCTGTCCTTCAAAGGATCCAATTCCTGTTTTTACAGGTTTGCGTGTATTTGCTGTAAAGTGAATAAATCCTGGAGCATTATTTCCAAGTAGCAGTGAGCTCCTTCTTCCAGGCCCCCACCACAGATTTTCGGAAGAAATACCAAGTGAATACTCCTGAAAATTATAGCGTATACTGGACTGGCCTAAATACGCCCGTGTATATGAATCCTCGCCAAATCGCTCGGGCATATCTATTCGATTCATGTAGTCGTAATAGAAAAGAATCGTAGCCTGATGTTCAATAGGAAAGCCGTCATAGTCCTGGTTTTGAGCCATCAACAATTCCGGTTGAAACTGTAAACTAAAAGAACCATACTCCAAATATGCTCCAGGGCTAAGTATAGCCTGTATACCTCGATTTGGAATAAAAGCGCCATCGTTCACTCCAAAAGCATAGGTAGAGTTGTATTGAAACTTTGCAACGGCAGGCATCATCATGAATTTGCCTTTGTTATCCTTTCCGAAAATCTTATGAATTGTAGTAGCATTCATATCTACTACTGAACTATCTAAATCAAAACCATATTTTATCCCGAAGGCCGAAACTGGATAAAGAGGCCGAATCATAAATGAGGAAGCGGAATCTATATCCCCCAAAAGTTGAGCTCTTCGCAGATAATCATCTAAAACTGGTGTACCAACAGGCACAGTCTGTCCCACCGAATAATTGCTTAATAAAAGAATCAGCAACCATGTCCCAAAAAAGCTAGTTAGAATATTCCTTGTCTTCATTATTCTCATTTCAAAGTAAGGGCTTCAACAGTTACTTCTGCTAGGGACCAAGATTCGTCACATAAAGGATCTGGTGAGTTTTTGGAGACTAAGTCTGAATTCATATAGATCCTTGTACTAGTATTACTATGTTCAATTATTTTAGAAATACTATATCTAGTAGTATAATTTGGGAATGCTCCAAAGAGACAAAGACCAGGCATGTTTGTTTGAATTGCGCCAGATTTAGGTCTATTCTGTTTGAAATAGGTATCTGGATACGATTGATATAGACAATAAGTGGATTCACAAGGCGAATTAGAAAAGGATGTCCTGAAAACCTCTTCATTATCTACACCAAAGAACCATTGATCTGGACCTCCAAGCCCGTCAGATGGATTTCCATCCCAGCTGTCATGGATGAGAATTTCTAGTGTTACTTTCAGTAGATTGTGAGAGGGCAATCCAGTAAGATTAACCGCTATTTCTTCATTATGATAATAGCCGACTACCGTATCATTTTGAAAAATAAAAAGCCTTGCATTTTCAAAACCCTCTAGATTTAAGTCTGAAAAGTTATTGGTATAGACCACTTTTTCTGATTCCAGCGTATCGGTACAAGAGAAAAATGAAACTACGGTCGTAAGAAGTAAAAGGGCTTTCACTGCTTTTGGCCACTTATTGCAATCCATCAAATTCAGTTAGTTAAGAAAATATAGCATTGCAAAGAAACAAAAAAGGAGCCAAAACAGACTTACCTAAAGAAAGCTTATTTCGGCCGAAATCTCCAAAAGGATTTGTTATTTTTGGACTGAAACTAACAACAAGCGATGGCTACTTTTACCATAGTTGCAGGTGCACGACCCAATTTCATGAAAATCGCACCTATTATTCATCAATTTATCAAAAAGCAACAGGAGGGAATTCAAGTCAAATACAGACTGGTACATACTGGACAGCATTACGATAAGAAGATGTCTGGTGACTTTTTTGAGCAACTGAATATCCCTGAGCCAAATGCAAATCTCGGTGGAGGCGGAGGAACTCAAGCTGAGCAGACTGCAGCTATTATGGTCGCGTTTGAAAAGGAATTGTTAGAGAACAGACCTGATTTAGTATTGGTTGTTGGAGATGTCACCAGCACACTTTCTTGTTCTATAGCAGCCAAAAAGCTGCAGATAGACGTGGCGCACGTAGAAGGTGGAATCAGATCCGGTGATTTAAGTATGCCTGAGGAAATCAACCGTATGGTAACCGACAGTATCACGGACCATTTTTTCACTACTTCTGAGATAGCCAATTCTAACCTTCGTAAATGTGGTTTTGCAGAGGAAAAGATTCACTATGTTGGCAATACGATGATCGATACCCTCATGGCTCAGATGCCTAGATTTCAGAAACCAGAAGGTGAGATTTTTGATAAACTAATCTCAGGACAATTCTTTGTCATGACTATGCACCGTCCAGCTAATGTGGATCAGGAACATAAGCTAAAAGCTATGATTGAAGCCATATTGGAAGGAACAAAAGGGCTTCCAATCATTTTCCCTGTTCATCCAAGAACTGCCAAAAACTTACAATCCCTAGGAATAGATGCTCCGAACTTGCATATGAGTGATCCTTTGGGCTATCTGGAATTCAATTACCTAGTGAAAAATGCGAAAGGCGTAATCACAGACTCTGGTGGAATTACTGAGGAAGCTTCTGTGATGAATGTCCCTTGTATCACACTGCGAGACAATACCGAACGTGCGGAAACCATACATCTTGGCACAAATGAACTAGCAGGGACAGATCCTGCCAAGCTAAAGCCTTTCTTGGAAAAAATCATGAATGGTGAATGGAAGCAATATCAGGGAATTCCGCTTTGGGATGGAAAAACTGCTGAACGAATTGTGGACATATTGATTAGATCTTACCCAAATTCATAGAATGAAAACTCAAAGACGCATCGATTACCTAGTGAAAAGTCTACACCTTCTTCCACATCCAGAAGGAGGTTTTTACAGGGAAACTTATCGATCATCTGAAACTTTAAACACAGAGTATGGCAGTAGAAATCTAGCTACATCGATCTATTTTCTTTTGACTTCGGCCGATGTCTCAAGATTCCACCGTATCAAAAGCGACGAACTTTGGTTTTTTCATGAAGGGTCTGCGCTAACGATTCACTTGCTAAATGACACTGGTCATCAGGAACTAAGACTAGGATTGCCATATGAAAATGAAGAACAGCTACCCTATCAGCTGGTAAAGGCAAATACAATTTTTGGAAGTACCATTGATAGTCAGGATAGTTATGCACTAGTTTCCTGTGTAGTCTCTCCTGGATTTGATTTTAATGATTTTGAGCTTTTTGATAAAGAAACTTTAGCGAAAAAATATCCTGAAGCAATCCAAATTATCTCAAGGCTGACTTAACCCTACTTCCTAACTATTGAGATTAATCAAACTAATAAGCTTAATAATGCAAAAGGCTCCTTTCAGGAGCCTTATACTTTTTTGCAAATTTCACTTAGAAGCCTACATAAGCAGGAGGCTCTACACCTTCAGATCTAAGGTAAGCAATCGCCGCACCTCTGTGATGAGTAGAGTGATCCATCAGCAAAGCCATCACCTGACGTCTTGTCACATTGTTTCCAAAAACTTCAATAGTTTCTCCTGCATCAGCATCAGAAAGGGCCTTCATTGTAGCGGTTCCGTAGTCATAACTTTTGCTTACAAAGGCAGCCAGATCTTCTTTAGACGCCGTGGCAAGATCAATTGTAAATCCAGGGTCCCCTCCTTTAAGGTATCCTTGAGAGATGCCTGTGATTGCTGTTCCAATGTGATGAATTTGTTCTTTGAAGGACATTGCTGCTGGATCCGATTTATAATCCATACCTGAATCTGGCATTTTATTCAGCACGTCTATAGTGAATTGCTTACTATTTTGCCATTTGCTCAAAAACTCATCTTTTGTAGTTTGTGCTGTTGTGGCTAACGAAGCCATCATAAAGATGGCAACCATAAAGAAGCCTGATAGGAATTGTAGTGGATTTTTCATGTGTTTATAATTTATTTTCAATAGTCACATGGAATCTCGCAAATAGACATCACAGTATGTGACTCTTGGGTCATGCTCGATTTCATTTGAATAGAGATTGGTTATTTGGTTAAATTTCATTTATTCCCAAGCCAAATCAAACACTTTGTCTAATTTTAAAGCATGAGAAAACATCTTTGGATAGGTATATTGATAGTGGGAATAGCAGGTTGTGATGATACATATTTGCCAAAACCACCCGGTTACAATCGAATTGATTTACCTGCTCATTCTTTTGAGAAACTATCTGAGGGATACCCCTATCAAATTGACTATTCTACCTATTCTATAGTTGAAGCCGACTCTTTTAATATTGATGAAGAGGCTTGGCTCAATTTGAACTATGTGGATTTTGGTGCCAAAGTGCACTTGACTTATAAGCGAATCGATGGAGATAAGGTCAATTTTAAAAAATTGTCCAATGATGCTTTTAAGCTAACCTCCCAACATCAGGTAAAAGCCTATGGGATTGAGGAAGGGGTTCTAGTAACGCCAGAAGGATATACTGGGGTAGTCGCGGAATTGACTGGTGAGGTACCAACTCAGTTCCAGTTCTTTGTTACTGACTCTACCAAAAACTTTCTTCGAGGAGCTTTGTATTTCAACACTGCAATGAAAAATGATTCTCTTGCACCAGTAATAGAATTCATCAAAGTGGACATGGCCCACCTGATGAATTCCGTGAAATTTGAAGATTAACTAAGGTTTTTCCAGGATCTGATAATAATAATTCCTCCACCTAGTGCTATTGCTGCAGCAATAAACCCTCCAAGCATATTGCCATAAATGAAGAATCCTGTGGAGAATAAAGCGGCATATACCATCGCTGATCCTATCATCATCAACCCGATTTCTTTAGGCAATTGACCTATTACTTGTCTTTCCTCAGGATATCTGTCTAGCACTTTTTTCCATCCAAAAGCTGCAGGAGTTACTTTTCTATAGAAGGAAAGTAATACTTCGTCTTTTTCCGGAGCAGTAATGAAGGTCACAATCAACCATCCAATCGTAGTGATACTAACACTATATACTAATTTCAAATAAGCCTGATTTTCAGGGATCATTATCCAGTTTACTTTAGGATTGATCACTTCGAAAAATATAGCAACCACGAAAGAAATTGCCATTGCAGAGATTTCAGTGTATGCGTTTATTCTCCACCAAAACCATCTTAGGATAAAGATTAAGCCTGTTCCCGCACCAATTTGAAGTAGAATATTGAATGCATCCAAAGCACTGGAAAGGGCCAATGCGAGAATGGCAGAAAGACACATTAGAACAACCGTAGAGATTCTACCCACTGCTACCAATTCCTTATCCGAAGCTTCAGGCTTCAAAAACCTTAAATAGAAATCATTCACGATGTAAGAAGACCCCCAGTTCAAGTGAGTAGAAAGTGTGGACATCACCGCTGCTATCAAAGATGCCAGTACAAGACCGATCAAACCTGTTGGAAGAAAGGTCAACATAGCTGAATAAGCTAAATCATCTCCCAATTTATCCGCTGGGATGTTAGGAAATGCTGTTTGTAAATCAGAGATGTTTGGGTAAACAATCAGTGATGCAAGTGCTATCAAGATCCAAGGCCAAGGACGCAATGCGTAATGAGCGATGTTGAAAAACAAAGTTGCACCAATTGCATGCTTTTCATCTTTTGCAGAAAGCATACGCTGTGCAATGTATCCGCCTCCTCCAGGCTCAGCTCCTGGATACCAAGTAGCCCACCACTGAATTGCTATTGGCATTAAAAATAGTGGAATATATGCGTTTGGATCCGAGAAATCAGGAAGGAAGTCAAGCTTTCCAGAAACATTCTCATGAGTCAACAGACTGTTGATACTTCCAATCTCAGGTAGACCTATTATATAGTACGCTGCTCCAAATGAACCTATAATAGCGATGAAGAACTGAAAAAAGTCAGTTAATAAAACTCCTTTTAACCCACCTAGAGAACTATAAACTACCGTCACTACGGAAGCTATAAGTAAGGTTTGAACTGGAGTTAGGCCTAGCATTACACCACCGATTTTGATGGCGGCGAGGGATACTGTTGCCATAATCACCACATTGAAGAATACACCTAAGTAAATAGCGCGGAAAGCTCTTAAGAATGCTGCGCCTTTGCCAGAATACCTCAACTCATAGAATTCCAAATCTGTCGTTACTTCAGATCTTCTCCAAAGTTTGGCATAAACGAATACCGTGAGCATACCTGTAAGCAAGAAAGCCCACCAAGCCCAGTTACCAGCAACACCATTTTTTCTAACTATATCCGTCACCAAGTTTGGTGTATCTGCAGAGAAAGTAGTTGCTACCATAGATACTCCGAGCAACCACCAAGGCATGTTTCTACCTGAGAGAAAAAATTCTTTGGCTGAGGAACCAGCTTTTTTCGATGTATATAGCCCTATTAAGAGGGAAATGACAAAGAAAGCGGCAATGATAGCCCAGTCAATGGAGGTTACATTCATAGTATTTGGGATTAATGTATTCTTTAATTTTTTTGATAAAACGCCTTCTACTTAAATAATAAATTTCGCTAATGTATTTATTTTCTGCGAAATGGGAAAAGACTGACTCAGAAGTTTACTCAGTTTTTTGCCTTATTCCGTCAATTTCAAAATAAAAGGTATGGAAAAGATTATTTTTTTGGTTGGACGGACTGATTTCAATATGAATTCAATATGTTTTATTTTTTGCTCTCTAATTCTTTTGTGAGAATATCTTAATTCAAGCCCAATTTCTAATTCATGTTATGGAAGAACGTCCAAATGGAAAACCTTTGGATTCCTGAGGATTCCTGAGGATTTATCAAAATGACTAATTTTAGGGTATAATCTTAAAAACCGATCTAATTGGTCGGTTTTTTTTGTGGCAAATAATTCGGTTTTGGTCGCGATACTATAGCTTTGGGCCATGATTAAGGAACACATCGCAGGCATTCTGTCTAATTATACGTTTGAATCATTCGAAAATTTTGAATTCCAAGCCTTCGGAGCGGGTCTGATCCATGGCACGTATTTGATAGAAGCTGGAGATTCGAAATTCATTTTGCAGGAATTCAACAATGGCGTGTTTCAATATCCTGAGCGAATTTCTCACAATCAGCGCTTGGTCAAATCCCAAGGAGATGGTAATCTGCTGCCTTTTCAATTGCCTCTGCCTATACTCAACTCGGATAAAAAGCTGATTACTGATTGGGATGGAAAATTATTCCGTCTATTCGAATTCGTTTCTGGCCAGACGATCCAGCAAATTTCAGAATTGGATCAGGCTTATTTAGCAGCAAAAGCCTATGGAGTTTTTGCGGAATGGGGAAAAGTAGTCGATACATCCCAATTGCAAGAGTGTATCCCAAATTTCCATCGATTGGATTTGCGCTTCGCAAAGCTTGAGGAAGTTGCTACAGGAAAAGGAGCCCTTTCAAAAGAAAATCAGGAAGTATTGGATTTTTATCTTGGCCAAAAAGAATTGATTGCAGCCTATCAGAAATTCCAGGCAATTCTTCCTGCTCGTCTCACCCACAACGACACCAAAATCAACAATCTGATTTTTTCGCATGATCTTCAAAAAGTGGAAGCTTTGGTCGATTTAGACACCCTTATGAGTGGATACTTGATGTATGACTTTGGTGATTTGGTGCGCACCGTTGCATGTTCTGAGTCAGAGAGTAGCCAAAATTGGGGCGCTATTAAATTAGAAATTCCTGTTTTCGAGCAATTACTAAATGGCTACTGGGAAGGTATCAAATCCTTATCTACGGAAGAGGAAACGAAATCCTTGCTTTTATCGGGAGAAGTAATGACCTGCATTATGGGACTTCGATTTTTCGCGGATCACCTTCAAGGTAATGTGTATTATAAAGTGCAGTATCCTGAGCAGAATTTTCATAGAGCAAAAAATCAGATGCTTTTATTACAAAGTATTCAGGCAAATAAATCTGAATTAGAAGAAATCTGGAAGTCTGTCACGCAATCCTAAAATTGATTTCAGACAATTCCAGTCATTTTTTATTGGCATTTGGGCTGAGTGGGTTTAATTTGTCCTAACCCAAAAATCAATTTTCCTTGTCCGGTTTTTTTGACACCAAAATAGAATTTCTCAAAGGAGTAGGTCCACAGCGCGCCGCTCTGATTAACAAGGAGTTGAATATTTTCACCTTCGGGGAATTGCTACAGCATTATCCGTTTCGGTACGAGGACAGGACGAAGTTTTTTAAAATCCGAGAGCTGCATTCCGATATGGAATCAGTCCAGGTAATTGCCAAAATTCGAAAGGTAGAACTCGTAGGTATGGGGAATAAAAAGCGGCTCGTGGCTCAGGTAGCGGACGAAACTGGGGAGATGGAGATGACCTGGTTCAAAGGAATCGCTTGGGTTCAAAAAAATATTGCTCCAGGCGCTGCTTATGTTTTTTTGGGGAAACCTGCCCAGTTTGGCAGAAAGTGGAGCATCGCTCATCCTGAGATGGAGCCACTGACCACAGCAAATGAAAAAAGAAATAATTTCCAGCCAATATATTCTACAACTGAAAAGCTGAGAGCTCGATTTTTGGATTCTAGAGGGATTTCCAAAATCATGGAGCAATTGGTTCAGGTTTGCTACCCGCACATTCAGGAGACGATGTCTATTGAGATTTTGGAGCAATACCAACTCATTGGAAAAAAGGAATCTATTAGACAAATCCACTTCCCTACCAAGCCAGATTTGCTTCAGCGTGCTCGAAAGCGTTTGAAATTCGAGGAGTTTTTCTATTTACAACTTCGCCTACTCATGCTGAAAGTGGCTCGAGTGGAGAAGTATCGCGGTCAAATCCTCAACAATACAGAATTACTCACCGAGTTTTATACCAATCATATTCCTTTCGAATTGACCAATGCGCAAAAGCGGGTAATTCGTGAATCGTACGGTGACTTGAAGTCTGGCAAGCAAATGAATCGTCTGATTCAGGGAGATGTGGGAAGCGGAAAGACGATGGTAGCATTTATTTGCGCTCTGATAGCGATTAGCTCTGGAGCACAAGCTTGCCTGATGGCTCCGACGGAGATTTTGGCTACTCAGCATTATTCAGGTTTGAAAGAATTCGCTGATATGATGGGGCTGAAAATTGCTTTGCTCACCGGCTCCACAAAAAAGGCAGCGAGAAGAATCATTCACGAAGAATTGCTTTCCGGTGAACTCAAAATTCTAATTGGAACGCATGCGCTTTTGGAAGATATTGTGCAGTTTCAAAATCTTGCGCTGGCAATCGTCGATGAACAGCATCGCTTTGGCGTAGCTCAGCGAGCCAAGCTTTGGGCGAAGAATGAACAATTTATCCCGCACGTGTTGGTCATGACGGCGACTCCGATCCCACGGACGCTGGCGATGACACTTTACGGCGATTTGGATGTATCAGTGATAGATGAGATGCCTGCAGGGAGGAAGCCTATTCAGACAGTGCATCGCTATGATAAAGACCGTCTGAAGGTTTTTGGCTTTATCAACGAAGAGGTAAAAAAGGGAAGGCAAGTTTACATCGTTTACCCGCTCATCGAAGAATCTGCAAAGATGGATCTGAAGAATGTCATGGATGGCTACGAAAGTATCTCCCGTGCTTTTCCCAATTATCCGATCAGCATAGTGAATGGCAGCATGAAAGCTGACGCAAAGGAATACGAAATGCAACGCTTCGTGAAAGGGGAAACAAAGATCATGGTAGCAACTACGGTGATCGAAGTAGGCGTGAATGTGCCCAATGCTTCGGTGATGATCATTGAGAACGCTGAGCGATTTGGGCTGTCTCAGTTGCATCAGCTGCGTGGAAGAGTAGGAAGAGGTGCTGAGCAGAGTTATTGCATCCTGATGAGCAAGTATGAGCTATCGAAGGATTCCCGAGTAAGACTGGAAACGATGGTGCGAACCAACGACGGTTTTGAGATCGCTGATGTGGATTTGAGATTGCGTGGCCCAGGAGACTTGATGGGAACGCAACAAAGTGGAATTACGGATTTACTGATTGCTGATCTGAGCAAGGATGCTCCGATTTTGACTTTGGCGAGAGATGCTGCCCAGCAGGTTTTGGCTAGTGACCCTGAATTGAATCAGCCTGAAAATTTGCCGATACTCCGACAAATCAAGCAGCAAAAGAAGCATGCGGTAAATTGGAGCAGGATTTCATAGTGGATTGAAAGATTGCAATATTTGAAAATTGAAAAATTGAGCGTCAGCTTGTTTTTGAACAGCCTGACAAGTTACGCCCTCTGTGAAAATCTCTGTGCACACTGTGGTTAAAACAGTTTTGAGAATAAATTTTTACTTTTTCTTCGAAAAAACTTGGCCAATCCTCCTGAAAATCTGCTTCTCTTTTTCCCAGAAAAACTTAAACTGGCCGAAAATAAAGCCATAGATCAGCAAAATGATTTGGTATAACGGTAAGACTAATAGTAAGTAGAGGACAGTATTTAGAAATCCACCTTTCTCAACTCCAAAAAAATCTAAGATGGGATTTTTAATGAAAAGAATAGTGAAACCTGTACAGGCAAAAACTACCAAAACCAGAACCACCTGAAGAAGGCTTTCTAATTTCCACTTTGTTTGTAGGCGCTGAAGAAAGCCTGGCTTACCATTTTCTGCTGACATCCATCAAAAGTAATAAGAATCATTCTAAATAAAATAGCCGGCGCTAGGCCGGCTATCATTTTACCAAGTAAATAAGTCCTGATTGAGACTTTGGAGAGCCTCTTTTTTGAATTTGGAATCTACCAAAACAGAAACATTATGGCGACTACCTCCGAAAGAAACCATCCTTACAGGATATTCTATCAACGAATCGATGACGGATTGTATAGCACCTTTGCTTTCCGACACCATGTTCCCAACGATACAGATGATCGTCTGATCTCGGTCGATCTCTACAGTACAGAACGTGCTTAGCTCTTCCAAAATATGCTCCAAGTGACTCAAATCATCAATTGTCACTGATACCGCCACTTCAGAAGTAGTGATCATATCGATAGGAGTTTTATATTTCTCAAAAATCTCAAACACCTTTCTCAAGAAACCATAAGCCAAGAGCATACGGCTGGATTTTATTTTGATAGCAGTGATGCCGTCTTTAGCAGCAATTGCTTTTACCCCAATAGTCTCTACATCAGCCTTGATTAAAGTGCCGTGCGCTTCAGGCTGCATGGTGTTAAGCAGTTTCACAGGTACGTTGAATTGCTGAGCGGGCCAGATAGATGCTGGATGAAGAATTTTGGCTCCAAAATAAGCAAGCTCGGCCGCCTCGTCGAAAGACATCTCGGCGATTGGACGGGTTTTGTCTACGATTCTAGGGTCATTATTGTGCATGCCGTCGATATCTGTCCAGATCTCGCAAGCTGTAGCTTGAATGGCTGCAGCTACCAAAGACGCAGTATAATCACTGCCTCCACGCTTCAGATTATCCACTTCATTCAGGTGATTTTTGCAAATAAATCCCTGAGTTATAAAAATTGTGTCATCTGGGTGCTGAGCAAGAATTGCTTTAAGTTTATCAGATATTTTCTGTAATTCCGGCTCCGAATTTTCATCAATACTCATGAAATCAAACGCAGATAGAAATACTGCTGGTATCTCCAGTTCTTCCAAAAGTGTATGAAACAACTTAGTAGAAAGTAATTCTCCTTGAGCTAGAATATCACGATTGATTGCCTCATTGAAGGAGATTTTCAACAGAATATTCAAAAATTCAAAATGCTCCTTGATGATTTCCTGTGCTTTTTCTCTCGCCGATTCAGACTTCAACAGCTGAGGATAAAACTGATTATAATGTGCATGAAGCTCATCAATTCTTGATTTTGCCAGTGCTTTGTCAGCAGAAGCTAATGCCTCACCAATACTAACCAAAGAATTAGTCGTGCCGGAAAGAGCAGAAAGAACTACGATTTTTGATTCATCACCACTGGTGATCAGGTCTTTTACCTGGTGCATGCGTTCTGGACGGCCCACAGAGGTGCCTCCAAATTTCATGATTTTCATAGGGTCTATGCTTAAAAGGTTAATAGGTTTTTTCTTAGAATCCAAGCATTTTCACTGCTGTGATAGCTGCTTCGTCGCCTTTGTTACCATGTTTTCCTCCAGCGCGATCCATGGCTTGCTGCTGAGTATTGGGCGTCAATACTCCAAAAATTACTGGCTTATTGTATTTCAAGCCTACATTAGTAATTCCATGTGCAACTGCGTCACAGATGAAATCAAAATGCTTGGTCTCTCCTTGAATCACACATCCAAGACAGATTACAGCATCAATGCTTTCTTCTTGTGCTAGCCATTGAGCAGCGAGTGTAAGTTCAAATGAGCCTGGAACATTTCTACGAATGATGTTTTCTTTTTTTGCTCCATTTTCCAATAGTGTTTGGTATGCACCGGAATAAAGTGCTTCGGTCACATCTTCATTCCATTCGGATACGATGATTCCAAAAGTTTTATTACTGATATCCTGGATATTTTTGGAGGAATGAGCACTTAGACTTTTAAGGGAAGTTGCCATTGATAAGTTCTTTATGAAAATGTTTTAAACAAAAAAAGAGTAAGACCACAAGGCCTTACTCTTCTTAGTATGCTATTCAAGAAAGCATTACTTAGAGGCAAGACCTTCTAAGCGAGCTTTATGTTTTCGTGCTGAAGAAAATTCGAAAGACTCGAAATACTTGTCTTCGATCTCACCATAAGTAGCGATTGCCTCAGGGATTTTACCTGCTGCTTCGTATGCAATAGCAAGTTTGGTCAAATACTTAGGAGTGAAATACTTGTTTTCATCGTATTCAGCTGCTTTTTTGTAGCTAGAGATAGCTTTGTCTGTATTGCCAAGCTCCATGTTAGCATCTCCGATAAGAGAATAAGCTTTTGCCTGTACCAAGAAATCATCAGCTGAGAATTGTTCCAATTCTGTCAATGCTTCTTCGTATTTTCTCTCTGAAAGATAGATTGAGCCAATGTAGAAATGCGCCAAGTTAGCAGCATCTGTACGTGGATAGTCATCTGCAATGCTAATGAGTCCAGCATTAATACCGTCTCCATTCAATGCTAGTTGAACACTATCTTGCTCGAAGAAATACACAGCTTGGAACATCTCCTTCTGTGCTTTCTCATTTTGGTTCTGGGTATTGATCTGGAAAAACAAGATTCCTCCAATCAAAACCACTGCTGCGATTAATACACCAGCTAGTACCTTACTATTCTGCTTCAAAAAAGCTTCACCTCTACCAAGTCTTGTTGCTATCTCAGAAGGATCTTCCAAAATATCATTGTGATGATCAGGGTGTACTCTTTTACTTTGTTTCGTTGCCATGCTACTCAAATTTCAGCCGCAAATATACGGTTTTTATACTTTCTACAAAGCCCAATAAAAAAGCCATGAAAGCTTTCTGTCTTCATGGCTTTTAAGACGTTATGTTTTTCTTATTTATTCCATTACAAAAGGATAGTCTTCCTGGATGTAAACATCCTTGAAAGCATCCTGTCCGTCAGGCCAAGGTGATTCTTCAGCGAATTTCACTGCATCCGTCACCTTTTGTTTCACTCCTTTGATTATTTCCTCAATCTCTTCCTCGCTGAGGATCTTATTTTCTTTGATAGTAGCAAGTACCTGCTCCATTGGATCACGTTGCTTGTATTCCTCTACCTCCTCTTTGGTTCTGTATTTCTGAGGATCAGACATGGAGTGCCCTTTGTACCGGTAGGTTCTCATTTCAAGCAAAGTAGGCCCATCGCCTCTTCTTGCTCTATCTGCCGCTTCTGCTACTGCTTCGTGTACGGCTTCTACATTCATTCCGTCTACAGCAAAAGATGGCATATCGTAAGATTCACCCAAAGTAGAAAGGTCTTCCACATTAGATGATCTCTTTACTGCCGTACCCATTGCGTAGCCATTGTTCTCGATAACGAAAATCACTGGAGTTTTGTAAAGCATAGCCAAATTCAACGATTCGTGAAAAGCTCCCTGACGCACCGCACCATCACCCATATAGCAAATTGCCAGGTTTTTGGTGCCTTTATATTTTTCTGCGAAGCCCATTCCAAGACCCATAGGAATTTGTGCTCCTACGATTCCGTGACCTCCCATGAAATTTTTCTCTTTATCGAAAATGTGCATAGAACCACCTTTTCCTTTGGTAGTTCCAGTCGCTTTACCGAAAAGCTCAGCCATGATCGCTCCTGGATCAGTACCCAACCCAAGTGGGTGAGCATGACAACGATAAGCGGTAATCCACTTGTCGTCTTTGGTCAAAGCAGAAATAGCCCCAGAAGCACAAGCCTCCTGACCAATATATAAATGACAGAATCCTCTGATTTTTTGTTGACCGTAAAGTTGCCCCGCTTTCTCCTCGAACCTCCTCATTAAGAGCATGCTCTCGTACCAGAAAGTGTAAGTTTCCTTCGAATATTTTACTTTAGACTTAGTTGCTACTGTTCTCTTTGCCATATCGTAATGATGAAAATATGCTAATTTTAGGTCTCAAATATAATCAACCCACCCTAAATAACAGGCTACCGCCGAAATAATTACCCAATCTCATGCACTTGAAGTCTCTAGAACTCTTACAATTCAAAAATCATGAGAAGACCCGACTCCAATTTTCAAGCGAGATTAACTGCTTTGTGGGACTGAATGGTAGTGGAAAAACCAACGTATTGGACGGTATTCATTATTTGTCATTGACCAAAAGTGCCGTTCAGTCCAGCGATAGCCTGAATGTGCAGCACGAGAAGGATTTCTTTGCGATCAAAGGGCAATTTGAACTAGCTGAAGCAAAGCCGTTGGAAGTGAGATGTACAGTAGAATTGGGTAAAAAGAAGCAGATCTATCAAAATGGAAAGGCACTTGCCAAAACTTCCGAGCATGTAGGGATGATTCCTTTGGTCTTAATAGCTCCTGATGATACGGAGTTGATTAAAGGTGGAAGCGATGGACGAAGAAAGTTTTTTGATGGTTTGATATCCCAGCTTGATCATGCTTATTTGGATCAATTGATTCGATACCATCACTTTTTAAAGCAACGAAATGCTTTGCTGAAGAAGTTCGCCGAAACTGGAAGACGAGATTTAACGCTTTTGGATAATTATGATACAGAGTTAATAGAACTTAGCGTGAAACTTTCAGCTAGGAGAAATGAGCTTCTGACAGAAATGGCTCCTTTATTACAAAGTCATTATTCTGAGATCTCTCAGGGTCAAGAGCTAGTCAGTGTGATCTATGAAACGGAAGCATTGCGGGAGGACTTCAGTGCCTATTTTAAAAGCCTTCGGAAAAAAGATCTGATCACCAAAAATAGTAATGCGGGAATCCATAAAGACGATTTCGGTTTTATAATAGGAGAGCACCCTATCCGGAAAATTGGTAGTCAAGGACAGCAGAAGTCCTACATCATATCGCTTAAACTGGCTCAGTTCCAGATTTTCGAGATAGAAAAAGGCGAAAAGCCAATTCTCTTATTGGACGACATCTTTGACAAACTCGATGATCTGCGGATTGCCCAACTCATGAAGTTGATTTCTCAGCACACCTTTGGACAGATATTTTTGACGGATGCTAGACCAGAGCGGTCAAAGAAGATACTTTCGGAATTAGATTCGGAGGTGGCTTTCTTTTCGATAAAAGAGGGAGTTATTAATATCGAGATATAAAAAAAGGAGCCGAAGCTCCTTTATCTTATTTCCATAGATCAGCCGGATATTCTCCAGCATCATGTAGCTTCTTAAGTGAATCGATCACCACAGGCTTATCTTCTGTGTAGGTGACGCCAAACCAGATTTTTCCGCCTTCCAATATTTCAAAAGCAGCTTCATCAGCTTTGATGAGATTGTTGGCTACCGTTGGGATGTAGAATTCAGATTTTAGATTTTCAAGATTTGCCGGAAGGAATTCATTCCACATTTTCTCGATATCAGCAAAGACATCTTGATGAAAGCCCCAGAAATTCATACTTACCGGTGTGTCTTCAGAGATTTCCAACACTTCGTTTTCTCCTTTACTTATTATTTTCTCGCCTTCACGAGCGATAGAAGTTCTTTCTACCATGCCGATCAGATGACCTTTCTCATTGGTTTCGCAGACTCCACGGCTTACTGTGCCATTTTCAGAAAGCACATTCTGGATCGCATAGCCTACCATCGCATGGAGGTCAGATTTTACTTCAGTAGTCAGGAATTTCCCGATTGCATTAAAAGCTTCTTTGCCGTAAAAATCATCTGCATTGATTACAGCGAATGGCTCTTTGATTGCATCCTTTGCGCAAAGTACAGCATGAGCTGTTCCAAAAGGTTTCTTACGCTCTGCTTGCTTCAATTCAGCAGGTACAAAGCTATCAAGTGACTGGATTACAAAGTCAACTTCAATCTTGCCTTCGAGCTTTGGTAGGAATAAGTCTTTTGATTCTTCGAGAATTTCTTGGCGAACGATAAGAACAACTTTGCCAAATCCTGCTCTGATGGCATCAAAAATAGAATACTCAAGAATAGTTTCTCCGCTAGGTCCAAATCCATCGATCTGCTTATTTCCGCCATATCGGCTTCCCATTCCGGCTGCAAGTACTAGTAAGGTAGGTTTCTGGTTCATAGTAGGTTTATAAAACGATGGCAAAAATAAGTCTTTATGTCAGCAGGACAAGAGAATACCCATGTTTCTAAAAAAGCCATTGGTCTATATTTAAACCATATTATGAATTATATACATCAAATTTATCACCTAATGGTTTTATAAATGTCTTTAAGCTAAATATTAGATACAAAATCGTAGCAGACTAGATAAATTTTCAACCATAATAGGAATTAATTTAATTTTCTGTTTAGTTTTATGCCATAATCTCAAAAAACCATTAGACCCATTGAAAAAATGAAAAAAATTGAAGCGATTATCAGGACTTCCCGCTTTGACCAGATCCACTCCTGTGTGGCTGCGCTCGGTGTGAAGTTTCTCACTTTTTACGAAGTGAAAGGAATGGGCTTGGAGCATGCCAGGCTTGAAATGTATCGTGGGGTACCTTATGAGCCTGCATACATTCCAAGAACTAAGATTGAAATCGTCACGGTAGAAGAATTGGTGGAGCCAGTGATCAACTGTATCCTAACTGAGGGTAAAACAGGTCAAATCGGGGATGGGAAAATCTTCGTCTACGACGTGTTGGAAGCTCATCGTATCAGAAATAGCGATACAGGAGAACAGGCACTTTAATCTTATTCACTTATTCACCGAACCTATTTTATCAAATGCAAGACTTATTTACCGTCAATAACTTATGGATGATGATCGCCACTACCATGGTTTTCATTATGCACCTGGGCTTTGCCAGCTTGGAAGCTGGGCTTACGCGCTCAAAAAATACCGTTAACATTCTGTTCAAAAACACAATCATTCCTGCGATTGGGCTTTTGACTTATGCCTTTGTTGGCTTTAACCTAATGTACCCTGGTGCAGAATATGCTGGCTCATTCTTCGGCTTTGCAGGTTTTGGACTTACCCTTCCTGATGGATGGGATACCAGCGAGTATAATGCAGGGTATACCTTCTTTACCGATTTTATTTTCCAAGCTATGTTTGCTGCCACAGCAGCTACAATCGTTTCTGGAGCAGTAGCTGAGCGAGTGAAACTTGGGCCATTTATCTTTTTCTCCTTCTTATACGTAGGCATATGCTATCCAATCGTAGGAATGTGGAAATGGGGTGGTGGATTCCTTAATACACTTGAAACACCATTTTATGACTTCGCAGGATCCACGATTGTACATTCTGTCGGTGGATGGGGAGCCTTAATTGGCGCAGCTCTTTTAGGCCCTAGAATTGGCAAATATACCTCTAGAGGCATGACAGCGATTCCTGGCCATAATATTCCCTTGGCCACTTTCGGCGTATTCTTATTATGGTTCGGATGGTTTGGATTCAATGGTGGCTCAGTGCTTAGTGCCGATCCGGGATTGGTATCCAAAGTTTTCGTAACAACTTCGATGGCAGCTGCAGCCGGAGCTTTTGGGGCTCTGATCGTTTCTTACATAATGTTCAAAACATACGATATCACCATGGTATTGAATGGTATTTTGGCAGGCTTAGTGGGAATCACCGCTGGAGCAGATCAAATGAGTGTCAATTCTTCGATTATCATTGGACTGATTGGCGGTGGCTTAATCGTCTTGGCAGTAGTTTTCTTTGATAAAATCAAAGTGGATGACCCTGTAGGGGCGATTTCAGTTCACCTTGTTGGTGGGATCTGGGGTACTTTGGCTGTTGGGATCTTCGGCGATCTGGCAAGCGTTAGTCAGTTTTTCTCTCAGTTGATTGGAGTGGCAGCAGTAGGTGCGTTCTGTGTAATTTTTGCAGGAGTGATCTTCTTTGTCATGAAAAAGACCATCGGTATCCGAGTAGATGAAGCTGAAGAAACTGAAGGCCTGGATATCAATGAGCACAGTATGCGTGCATATCCTGACTTTGCTACGAAAGATTAATTAAAGAAAACCAACTACCATAATTGAAAAAGCCCCGTTCCAAAATTGGTCGGGGCTTCTTTTTAGTCAAAATGCTGGTTCGAAATATCTATTGAGAATTACATGATGGACTTTGCCAAACATTTGATAACACCAGTCTTTGAATTCTTGAATCTCTGTGGGTAAAATTAACCTTAGTCCTTTTCTCAGCTCACGTTCAAACAAATACTTGGAAAAGCTGACCTTTTGTAAGATAGTCTTCACATATTCGATCATAGTCTAAAGAGTTTAGGGTTTTAACTGATTTTAAGTTTCAATACGGAGGCTTTTCTATAGATGTTGCGTTATTTTAGAAATCAAAGAGTAGAATATTTCCTATTTTCGCAACCATGATTAAAACGCTTGCCCAATTCATTTTCGTATGTGGCCTCTTCCTAATTTCAGGATGGGCTATAGCTCAGGATGTTCAAATTGAGCTTGGACCTGCTGAGATCGGGTTGAATGAAACTTTCACAATCAAAGTAACACTCAGCAACGAGAAGATCAAATCCTACGACCAGTTTCCAGAGATTCCAAGTTTCCAAAAACAAGGAATCTCTCAATCTTCTTCGATGAACCTCATTAATGGACAGATGAGTAGTTCCAATAGTATTATTCAATACTACAAGCCTAGCAGAAAAGGAGATTTTACTTTGCCTTCTTTTGAGCTTAATATCAATGGACAAGCTTATTCTTCTGTTGGAAAAAAAATCACTGTAGGAGATGCTGCAAGTGCAAACAGCGGGAGTAATAATCTTTCTGATCCCTTTGCAGATTTCTTTGGACGTTCGGCTGTTGAAGACCCCGAGTATGTAGAAATGGATGACGATGCCTTTTTCTCCATTTCAGTAGACAAAGAGGAGATATATCAAGGCGAAGGATTTAATCTGAGCTTGGCATTTTATATGTCTGAGTCCAATCAAGCTCAGTTCAATTTTTACGAGCCCGGCAGACAGCTAGATGATATTCTAAAGAAAATAAAGCCCACAAATGCCTGGGAAGAAAACTTCAACATCAGCAATATTGATCCGGAACAAGTTACGATCAATGGCAAAAGGTGGACAAAATATAAGGTGTATGAAGCTACATTTTTCCCTTTTTCCGAAGGAGAAATAGCAATCCCAAGAATCCCATGGGAAATGATTAAATACAAAATTGCCAAAAACCCAACTTTCTTCGGGGCAAATAGACAGGAGGACTTTAAAACGTTCTATTCTAATGCAAAAACGATTAAAGTTAAGCCACTACCTCCACATCCATTGAAAAATGAAGTCAGTGTGGGACAGTTTCAAATCAGAGAAAACATCAAAAGTATAGACGTAGAGACTGGTCAGGGCTTTGACTACAACTTCGGTATCAGTGGAGTAGGAAATATCAATGCAGTATCAGCTCCTAAAAGACTTCCTATCGCCAATTTAAATACCTATGACCCAAACGTTCGTCAGCAGATTAATCGAGGATATGGTAGGGTCTCCGGAATCAAGGAATTCAATTATTACATTACAATCAACGAGGCTGGAGAAGTAGATCTTGGGAAGAATTTTGAATGGGTATATTTTGATCCAGAGCGTGCAGTCTATGATACGCTGCGACCTCAGGCAAAAATTACAGTCGTTGGAGAGAGTAAAGTCAATCAAGCAATCTCCAGTCAGCGACTAGGTGGGCTGTATGATCGAATTTCCACCGAAGACAACAGGTTTTTAAACGAGAAATATAAATACTATTTTACAGTCTCAATCAACGTGTTGTTGCTCCTAGCAGTGGCATTACTGGCTGTATTGATAATTAGAAAGAGATAATGGGCAATTCATTTGGAAAGCTATTCAAGATCACCACGTTTGGTGAATCGCATGGACTAGCTTTAGGGGTAATCATCGAAGGATGCCCAGCAGGACTGAAAATAGACGAGGCTAAACTTATCGCAGAGATGCAGCGAAGGAAGCCAGGTCAGTCCAAAATTACCACACAGCGTAAGGAGGAGGATGAATTTGAGATCAAATCCGGAGTTTTTGAAGGAGTGACCACAGGTACTCCTATCGGAATTGTGATCAATAATTCTGATCAAAAAAGTAAAGATTACTCTCACATCTCAGATAAATTTCGTCCTTCCCATGCAGATTTCACCTACTTCGAAAAGTATGGCTTGAGAGATTATCGTGGAGGCGGAAGAAGCTCTGCAAGAGAAACAGCCGCTCGTGTAGTAGCTGGAGCTATCGCCAAACAACTTTTGGAAACAAAGGGGATTAGCATCCAAGCTTACGTTTCTCAGGTAGGTGATTTGAAATTGGAGAAATATCATACTGAATTAGATCTGACTAAGGCAGAAGAAAACATCGTGAGATGTCCTGACCCAGTAATAGCTGAAGAGATGATCGAATTAATCGATTCGGTGAGGAAAGATCGGGATACAATCGGAGGTGTGGTTAGCTGCGTGATCAAAAACACTCCAGTAGGAATCGGCGAACCAGTATTCGATAGATTGCACGCGGAGCTTGGTAAGGCTATGCTAAGCATCAATGCTGTAAAAGGTTTTGAATACGGAAGTGGCTTCGAAGGTGTGAAAATGCGCGGATCAGCCCATAACGACACATTTGTTCGAGACGGAGATAAAGTGCGCACTTTGACCAATCATTCTGGTGGAATTCAAGGTGGCATATCCAACGGAGAAGATATTTATTTCAATGTGGCTTTCAAACCAGTAGCTACCATCATGACAGATCAAGAATCAGTGAATGAGGCTGGTGAAACTGTGGTAGTTTCAGGAAAAGGACGTCACGATCCTTGCGTGGTGCCTAGAGCTGTACCGATTGTGGAAGCAATGGCGGCTTTGGTCATAGCTGATTATATTTTATTGTCAAAAAGCAATAAACTGCAAGACTTCTAACCCAAATATGATGTTTAAAAAGATACCCTTACATACCCAAATTATCATCGGACTTGTTCTGGGGTTGATTTTTGGCTTAGTGGTCATCAAAACGACCATACCGAATTCCTTTACGATTGATTACATCAAGCCGATAGGGACAATTTTTATAAACTCTCTCAAAATGATAGCTGTGCCTTTAGTCTTGGCATCCTTGATTGTTGGAGTTTCTAATCTTGGGGATGTTTCCAAATTGAGTCGCATTGGAGGAAAAACAATAGGAACCTATTTGATCACAACTGTGATCGCTGTGACAATTGGGCTAGTCCTTGTGAATGTTTTCCAGCCAGGCAAAAGCTTGCCTCCAGAAACGAGGGAGAGTTTGATGAGCTTATACGAAGGGGATGCAGGATCACGGGTAGGTCAGGCTGCTGAATTACAGAAGCAAAGTCCTTTACAGCCTTTGGTCGATATAGTTCCGGATAACGTTTTCCAAGCCACCACTAATAATGCAGCGATGCTACAGGTAGTTTTCTTCGCTATTCTTGTAGGAATTGCTCTATTGCAAGTACAAAAAAGTAAGGCAGACCCCGTGATTGCGTTTTTCGATGGAATGAACGAAGTAATTATCCAGATAGTAAATTATATCATGATGATCGCTCCATATGGAGTATTTGCCTTGATGGCCTCCTTGATTGTGGAGATTGCAGGAGACAATCCCGATTCCGCAGTTCAGCTATTGATGGCTTTATTGAAATATAGTTTGGTCGTTCTCGGCGGTCTATTAATTATGATATTGGTCGTTTATCCATTGATTTTGATGGCTTTCACCAAGGTGAAATACAAGGACTTTTTCAAGGCAATCAGACCAGCTCAATTACTGGCTTTCTCTACTAGTTCAAGCTCTGCAACTCTTCCAGTGACAATGAAGCAAGTAGAAGAAGAATTAGGTGTCTCCGAAGAGATTTCCAGCTTTGTGCTTCCATTGGGAGCAACAGTCAATATGGATGGAACTAGCCTTTACCAAGGTGTAGCTGCGGTATTTATCGCGCAGGCTTTAGGGATGGAATTGAGTTTAACGCAGCAGCTGATGATAGTCTTGACAGCTACATTAGCTTCTATCGGTTCAGCCGGAGTACCTGGAGCCGGACTGATTATGTTGATTATCGTATTGGAATCTATTGGTGTTCCTGCTGCCGGTATAGCATTGATTATCGCTCCGGACAGAATATTGGATATGTTCCGAACAGTGGTGAACGTGACTGGTGATGCTACTGTGTGTACTATTGTAGCAAGTACAGAAGGTGAATTGCCAGATGGTTTGATAAGAAAGTCAAATCCATTGACGCCGAATGAATAGAAAACGTTAAGTACAAAAAAGGCTCCGTCATTAAATTGTGACGGAGCCTTTTTTGGTTATTGCCACATTCGCTTATATCCTAATTGGCTAACCCATTAAACATAGTGAACGTCTGCATCTACTATTCGTTGAATGTGAAGATGACATTGTCCATTACATCAAATTATTATTTAACTTAATACCATGGAAACCATTGTAATAGAAGTGGAAAATAGCAAGCAATCCAAGGAAATCAAGTCAGCATTAAATGTGAAATTTATTACTTCCGAAGGAGTCGAGAAATGTAAAGAAATCGCAGAAAGTGTGGCTCAGGGTTATAAAGAAATGCTTGACATAAAATCAGGCAAATTGAAAGCAAAAGATGCTAGGGATTTAATTGGCTAATTGTGACCTATAAAGTTAAATCTGTTCCTGAATTTGAGAAAGAGCTTAAAAAGCTATTTAAGAAGTATCATTCTCTTAGATCAGAATATATTAAACTCATAGAAAAACTTGAAATTAACCCTAGGCAAGGAACTCCACTTTTTAAGAACTGCTATAAAATCAGATTGTCAATTGCTTCAAAAGGGAAAGGTAAGTCAGGCGACGCTAGAGTAATAACTAATTTTGCTATTTCTGAAGACACGGTTTATTTACTTTCCATCTATGATAAATCTAACCAGGAGAACATAACAGATTCATACATAAAATCTTTACTTAAAGATCTTGATTAATGAAATTTTAGATCACAAAAAAGGCTCCGTCATAAATGTGACGGAGCCTTTTTTGGTTTAAATGAAATGTGACTTTTACTTCAAACCTCCAGTCATTTCTTCAGGTTTTACCCATTCAGTGAATTGTTCGGAAGTAAGCAAGTTAAGTGCGATAGCCGCTTCTCTTAGGCTAGTACCTTCTTTGTGCGCTTTCTTGGCAATTGCAGCAGCATTTTCATAACCTATATGTGGATTCAGAGCTGTCACCAGCATCAATGAATTCTCCAAATGTCTCTGGATCATCGCTGTATTAGGTTCAATTCCTACTGCGCAATGGTCGTTGAATGACACACATGCATCACCGATCAAGCGAGCTGAACTAAGGAAGTTAGAAGCTATCAATGGTTTAAATACGTTCAATTCAAAATGACCATTTGATCCACCAATTGAGATAGCAACATCATTTCCCATCACCTGAGCAGCGACCATAGTCAAAGCCTCCACTTGGGTTGGATTGACTTTACCTGGCATAATAGAAGATCCTGGCTCATTTTCAGGGATCAAAATCTCACCGATTCCAGATCTTGGCCCTGAGGAAAGCATTCGCACATCATTGGCGATTTTCATCAGGGAAACGGCCAATTGCTTCAATGCTCCATGAGTTTCTACCATGGCATCGTGAGCCGCCAATGCTTCAAACTTATTTTCTGCAGTCACAAATGGCTGCCCTGAAAGTTCAGCAATCTTCTTTGCCACCAGCTCAGAGTATCCTTTTGGAGTATTCAGGCCTGTTCCTACTGCCGTCCCTCCCAGAGCTAATTCTGAAAGATGTGATAAGGTGTTTTTCAAGGCTTTTAAGCCGTGATTAAGCTGGGCTACATACCCACTAAACTCTTGGCCCAGCGTAAGCGGAGTAGCATCCATAAAGTGAGTACGCCCAATTTTCACCACATCCTTGAAAGCTTCCACTTTCTCGGCTAGCGTATCTCTGAGCTTCTCCACACCTGGAATAGTAGTCTCCATCACCATCTTGTATGCAGCGATATGCATCGCCGTAGGATAAGTGTCATTTGAAGACTGAGACTTATTTACATCATCATTTGGGTGGATTTTCTTTTTGGCATCCTCCAAAGAACCACCAAGAAGAACATGTGCACGGTAAGCAATTACCTCATTAGAATTCATGTTAGACTGCGTGCCGGAACCTGTCTGCCAAATCACAAGAGGAAATTGATCGTCGTGCTGACCGTCCAAAATCTCATCACATACTTTGCCGATTATATCAGCTTTGTCCTGATCCAAAACACCCAGTTCAGCATTTGTCTGAGCAGCCGCTTTTTTCAAAATTGCAAAAGCTCTTGTGATTTCAATGGGCATGCGATTTTTCTCACCCCCGATTTTAAAGTTATTAATTGACCTTTGGGTCTGTGCGCCCCAGTATTTGTCAGCAGGCACCTCTACAGGTCCCATGGTGTCTTTTTCTATGCGGATGCTCATATGATATGTTTTATTGAATCTTTTTTACAGCGCTAAATTACGCCCAAAAGCCATTTTTCCCTAAAAATAGAAGGGTTAATCCTTCATTTGGAAATTGATCAACTGGTGAAAAACTTTACGTGTAGCTTTCACCTGCCTATTGAAGAAATACATGGCTACTACATAATTGGCTATACCTAATAAAAAACAGATAATGGCATAGCTGAAATTGGGAAGCAGAAATGAATAGAATGCCGTAAAAGCGAGCAAAATGATAGACCAAAACGCTATAAAAAAAAGTGCGCCAGGAAATAATCGGTAATTGATAAATAGGATACATCCTCGCGGAGTTGCTTCAATTTTCCCCAAAATCAAGGGGAGAAATGTATCTCCTTTGTCCACAACTTTTGAGATCCTGAACCCTTTTTGCCCAACTAAACCATTGAAAACTATATCTCCTCTGACTTGGGTTCTTTGATCTAAGAAATTAACCTCTCGTGTCACACGATTCAAGTGACTTAGCACTTCTTCTTTGGAAAGAGCGCTAACTAAGGTTTCGCTATCGTAGGGCAAAAGGTTCAAAATTGATTATTTAACGGCGATGCAGGAGATTTCTACATTTACATTTTTAGGAAGCTTACTTACTTCTACTGTTTCTCTAGCGGGAGGGTTCGATTTGAAGTACTGACCATACGCCTCATTGATCGTAGCAAATTCATCCATGCTTTTGATGAAAATACTGCATTTGACGATATCGCTGAACGTGAAATCAGCTGCTCTAAGAACGGCCTCCAGGTTTTTCATGACCGCATGAGTTTCCTCGGTGATATTCTCATTGATCAGTTCGCCAGTCTCAGCGTCTAGTGCAATTTGACCCGAAACATAAAGAGTATTTCCTGCCAAAACAGCCTGAGAATATGGCCCAATTGGTGCTGGAGATTCTTTTGTGAAAATGATTGTGTTCATTTGATTCTTGTTTATGCTTTTTACTACTAATATCTTATAAGTTTTTACTTCTTCTTCGCTTCATTCCAATACACATCCATTTCAGCCAAGGTCATATCGCTCAGGTTTTTTCCAGAGGTCTTCGCTGCTTCCTCCAAATACTGAAAACGTTTGATGAATTTCTTATTTGTTCGCTCCAAAGCTTCCTCAGGATTGATATCTATAAAACGAGCGTAATTAATTAGAGAAAATAGCAAGTCACCGAATTCTCCACTGGCTTTTTCTTGGTCGATTTCTTTATCTTCCGCTACATTAAATTCATCCTTGAATTCCTGCATTTCTTCCTCTACTTTCTCCCAAACTTGATGCTTTTCTTCCCAGTCAAACCCTACTCCACGAGCCTTTTCCTGGATACGCATTGCTTTGATCAGTGCTGGAAGTGATTTTGGGACGCCGCCAAGCACAGATTTATTTCCTTTCTCAGTCAGTTTTATTTTCTCCCAATTCTGCTTCACTGCTTCTTCATCCTCAGCGAGCGTGTCTCCATAAATATGAGGATGGCGACGGATTAGCTTTTCGCAGAGCGAATCGATCATCGTTTTCATATCAAAGTTGCCTTCTTCTGATCCGATTCGTGCGTAAAAAACAATATGTAGAAGTATATCGCCTAGTTCCTTTTTGATTTCGTCTGCATCACCTTCAAGAATTGCGTCAGAAAGCTCAAATGTTTCCTCAATAGTCAAATGTCTAAGACTTTCTGTCGTTTGTTTTTTATCCCAAGGACATTGTTCCCTGAGTTCATCCATTATTGTTAACAATCTGTCAAAAGCTGCCAATTTCTCGGCTCGGGTACTCAAATTTATCATGGGGGAGGAAACTATGCTAGGATTGTGAACGTTTTCAAAGTAAAGCCTTAAATTTGCGCAAATTTATCCGTTATGACAACCGTATTTCTTACACTAGGTTTTGTTGCACTATTCTTCATTTTGATGTCGGTAAGGCTTCTATTCCTCAAAAACGGCCAATTCAAGGGCACTTGTGCCTCACAAAGTCCCTTCTTAAATAAAGAAGGAGCCACCTGTGGGTTTTGTGGTAAGACCATGGACGGCGAAGCCGAATGTGGAAACCCTGACAACGAAGTAGACAAAGTCCTCGCTAAATTCAAGTAATAGTATTTCTGTCAATTGACTGGAATCATCTGTTTTTCACCTAATTATTAATTTTAAGTGTCACTAATAAAATCAATCTCTGGTATCAGAGGTACCATCGGTGGTAAGGCCGGCGATGGATTAACTCCCATTGATATTGTCAAGTTTGCTTCGGCTTACGGAGCTTGGGTACTAGAGAAAACAAACAATCCTAAAGTAATTATTGGTAGAGATGCTCGTCTTTCAGGTGAAATGGTCTCTGGATTGGTATCCGCTACGCTGCAAGGCATGGGAATCCACGTGATCGACTTAGGCTTGAGTACTACTCCTACTGTAGAATTTGCTGTTCCGTTGGAAAAAGCCGGTGGAGGAATTATCCTTACAGCTAGTCACAATCCAATTCAATGGAATGCTTTGAAGCTTTTAAATGCAAAGGGTGAGTTTATCTCTGATGCTGAAGGAAAAGATATTTTAGAGAAAGCTGAGAACGAAGATTTTTCTTTCGCGGAAGTAAAAAAACTTGGAAGATATTCTCAAATCAACGATTACATAGAGCGCCATATTCAGCATGTGTTGGATCTGGAATTGGTAGATGTTGAAGCGATTAAAGCCAGAAATTTCAAAGTAGTTGTGGATGGAGTGAATTCCACTGGTGGAATTGCAGTGCCTATGCTTCTAAGAGCCTTAGGAGTAACTGAGATTGAAGAAATGTACTGTACGCCTGATGGTCATTTTCCTCACAATCCTGAACCGCTTCCTGAAAATCTAAGAGATATTTCTCAGAAATTAGAAAGAGGAAATTATGATTTAGGTATCGTGGTAGATCCTGATGTGGATCGTTTGGCCTTCATCAATGAAGACGGATCTACATTCGGCGAAGAATATACCTTGGTCGCAGTCGCCGATTATGTGTTGTCAAAGACACCAGGAAATACAGTTTCAAATCTAAGTTCTACTCGTGCACTTCGTGATGTGACTGAGAAAAGAGCGGGTGTATACACCGCTTCAGCTGTGGGAGAAGTGAATGTAGTCAATCAGATGAAAGCTGTGGATGCAGTTATCGGTGGTGAAGGTAACGGTGGAATTATCTACCCAACTTCTCATTACGGCCGTGACGCTTTGGTAGGAATAGGATTGTTTTTGACACACCTAGCCAACTTCGGCAAAAGCATTTCAAGATTGAGAGCAACTTACCCTAGTTATCATATTTCAAAAAACAAAATAGAACTCACGCCTGAGATTGACGTGGATAATATTTTGCTTGAAATCAAAAAGAAGTATAAAAACCATCCAATCAACGATATAGACGGCGTAAAAATCGAATTTGAAAAGGAATGGGTACATTTACGTAAGTCAAATACGGAGCCAATTATACGGATCTACTCCGAGTCTGAGTCAGAAGCTACGGCTGAGCATCTTGCCAAAAAACTGATGCAAGACATCAAAGAAGTGGTAAACGCTTCGATGATTTAAGCCTTTGGCTGAAAGAATAAACAACACAAAATAGAGTGCCATGAAAGTTTATTTAGACAACGCCGCCACTACCGCCATGGACGATCGTGTGATCGATGCCATGATTCCATTTATGAGAAATCATTACGGCAACCCTTCCTCTGTCCATAGTTTTGGCAGGGAGGTTAGGTCAGCCATTGAGAGATCTCGAAAAAAGGTGGCTGAGTTGATAAATGCTACTCCAGCAGAAATTTTCTTCACTTCAGGTGGAACCGAAGCAGATAACACTGCGATAGTTTGCGGAATCGAAAGTCATGGAATCACTCATGCGATCACTTCCCCACTAGAGCATCATGCTGTGCTACACACGCTAGAAATGTGTGCAAAAAAAGGGCATATCAAACTTAGCATTCTGGATGTGAATGAAAAAGGTGAATTGGATATGAATCAGCTGGAAGAATTGCTGAAAGCTAATCCAAAGAGCCTAGTGTCTCTGATGCATGCAAACAATGAGATCGGAAACTTGAATGATCTAAATCACATCGGATCTCTTGCAAAAGAATACAGTGCATTTTTCCATTCTGATACTGTCCAAACCATGGGGCATTATGTTCATGATATGAAATCCTTTCCTGTGGATGCCATGGTGGCTGGTGGGCATAAATTTCACGGCCCGAAAGGTTCTGGGTTTTTATATGTGAAAAAGGATAAGAAAATCCATCCTTTGATTCTTGGTGGAGCGCAGGAGAGAAATATGCGTGGAGGAACTGAGAATGTCATTGGCATTATCGGAATTACAAAAGCATTGGAAATCGCCTATGAAGACATGGCTGAGCATCAAACTCATGTGGAATCAATCAAAAAGCATTTCATCCAAAGCCTAACTCAGGAGATTCCAGGAGTAGATTTCAATGGACTTTCTGCTGATCTGGATAAGAGTCTTTACACCGTTTTGAGTGTGAGCTTACCTCCTTCTGAAGTGAATAGTGGTATGTTGCTCTTCAATCTTGACCTGGAAGGTGTTTTAGCTTCTGGCGGATCTGCATGCAGTTCTGGAGCCACAGTGGGTTCCCACGTGCTAAGAGCGATTAATCACACACCAGAGCGAGATACCGTAAGGTTCTCATTCAGCCGATTTAATACAATAGAAGAAGTTGACTATACAGTCGGAAAGTTGAAAGAACTTTACGCGGTAGAAGCATAAAAAATAGGAAAGGAGCTCAAAAGGCTCCTTTTTCATTTGATTTTAGCTTTAAGAACTTCAGAATTCTCACTTCCCCTTGTACCCAATCGCATACCGCGTCCAAATCTCATAGATGGGATCACCTTTGGAACTGAGCCCGCTATGATGCCATTCTCCATCGATTACCTCATAGTTGAAGTCCAGATTAGCGCCTACTCGGCTGTCATCTCGGGAAAAGAAGGTGATGTTCTCGATGTATTTCCCGCCTTTTCCAGTGTAAGTTCCTCCACCAGTTCCCGAGAATTCTTTGGTCTCTGAGTTAAAAGCAATCCACTGAAATCTACCACCACTTAGGATTTTTACAGTTCTCCGAGCTCCGGGTGTAGATCGTGATATCTCACCATCTCTTTTTCTGCCCGTGATCACCCAGTTTCCTGTTAGCTCATCTTTTTGGTCAGATACTTTTTCCCAGATTTCCACGAGCATTTTTCCATTGATTTCTGAGGAGATTACCATCTTGTCATTTACCCAGTCTAAGGTGTACTTATTGGAAGTCCCTACTTGAAAAGGATCCAACGTAAAGAAATCTAAGGTTTCCATATATTTCCCATCATCGTAAGAAAACGGCCCACCGCCTGCACTTATAAAGTGGTTGTCAGCGACTTGTTTAGCTCCATAAGCGAAATAATCATCTTGATATACTTTGATGTATTCGATGTCTTTCACTTCTTGTCCATCTTGGTGCGTCAGTTTCCACGCTCCATCTAAGCTTTGTGCATCGACCAAACTGAAGAAGAATAGGCTTACAAAAAAAAGTACAGTTGCTTTCATGGTTTTTGAGAATTTTATTCACCTATTAATTTGAGCAAGATTCGGCAGAAAACCAATGGTTTCTTTATGTTACGGCTTGATCTTCTTTTAAATAGATAAGATTTTATACTATGAAAACATTTACGCTAGGAACTTCGAAAAGCCAAGTTTTGGAAATGATTCCTGAGCGGTCCATTCATAAAATCCACCTAGATGAGAAAGTAATAGCTCTAGTAAGACTAGGCGAAATTTTCTATGCCTTCCAAGCCGACTGTCCACACCGTGGGACGTCATTGATTGAGGGAACACTTACAAACCGAGGGGAAATCATTTGTCCATTGCATAAATACAGGTTTGAAATCAAATCGGGGAAAGTGAAAGTCGGCTCTTGTGGTGATTTGGAAATTTATCAAAATGAGCTTACTGAAGTAGGACTGAAAATTTGGCTCCCTTAGGCATAAGATAAAATATGCCACACATCACTTTTTTGACTTGAAAAATGAGTTTGTGAATCAGAATTTGAATTTTCTATCTACTTTATACATTCAATCACCCAAGTTCACATTATGTTAAAGAGAGGGATCCGCAAATGGGATCTGGTTTTTCTGATTATTAATTCTGTGATTGGAGCAGGGATTTTTGGTCTTCCTGCTAAAGCTTTCGCCCTATCCGGCCCATATTCTTTGTTGGCTTTTGGAGTTTGTGCAGTGGTAATGCTGGTGCTTATCTTGGTTTTCATGGAAGTGAGTTCACGCTTTGATAAAACTGGCGGACCATACCTGTACATCAAGGAAGCTTTTGGTTCCATGCCAGCCTTTGCTGTTGGATGGATTTTGATGCTCACACGACTTTTTAGCTATGCTACGCTGATCAATCTTCTGGTGATTTACATGGCATTTTTCTCTCCTATCTTCCAGGAAGAATGGATGCGAATTCTGATGATTGTGGGGATCACTGGAGTTTTGACTGGCATCAACTTGCTAGGTATCAAAGACTCAACTAGGACGACCAACATTCTGACTATATCGAAATTGGTGCCTTTGACACTATTTATAGTAATAGGTCTCTTCTTTCTAAATCAGGAAGCATTTGACTTCAGTGCTCCACCTCCCATGCCTGAGTTTGCAAATACGGCTTTGCTCTTGATTTTTGCTTTTGGAGGTTTTGAAGCTGGTCTTGTTATCTCTGGTGAAGTGGAAAATCCTCGCAAAAACCTGCCTTTTGCCCTGATGACCGGAGCATTGATTATTACGGTTTTCTATGTACTGATTCAAGTGGTAGCCATCGGGACACTTCCTGATTTGGCTACATCTGATAAGCCCCTTGCTGACGCTGCCACTCGCGTAATGGGATATGGTGGTGGATTATTTATCACAATAGGCGCAATAGTATCCATTCTAGGGACGCTGAATGTGCAGATCCTGAGTGGTTCGAGATTGCCTTTTGCACTCAGTGAATCTCAACAATTCCCGAAGATATTTTCCTTCATTCATCCCCGTTTCCGCACGCCCACGGTGGCGGTTTTATTCTTTGCATTCCTAATCATCATCGTCGCAACTGTCTGGGATTTCATGGGTTCGTTGGCAATCTCAGTCATCGCCCGATTACTGATTTACCTGTTGGTTTGTGGATCGCTGATTCGCTTACGCAAAAGCCAACCAGATGCTGATTATTATAAAGTAAAGTTCGGAATCCCACTTGCCATCGCTGGAATCGGCGCAACTATCTGGCTACTCAGCAGCACACAACTAGAAGAAATCACCGACATGGCACTGTGGACTGCCCTGGGTTTTGTGATCTATGGAGTGCATAAGATTTTCTCTAGAAAATTAGAACAGTAGTAAATCACCAACATTCTAGAATATTCCTACGCTTTTCTATCTCCGCTATCTTTGCATTTTTCAAAGAAGTATTCTACTTCCTTACTTTCTATCAGAAATCCCACCATACGGGAACAATTCCCTATCTTTGCACCCCTGATAAAAAAATCAAAACATGCCCATAAAATCGATGATTCAAAGGCATAGACATAGAAATCCATGAGTAAAGAAGTTCGCGTAAGATTCGCTCCATCACCTACGGGGCCATTGCATATCGGCGGAGTGAGAACCGCACTATATAATTACCTTTTTGCCCGAAAAATGGGAGGTAAGTTCCTCCTCAGAATAGAGGATACTGACCAAACTCGATTTGTGCCAGGCGCTGAAGATTACATTCAGGAGTCTCTGGCATGGCTGGGAATATCTCCTGACGAAAGCCCATGGAACCCTGGTGACTGTGGACCCTATCGCCAGTCTGAGCGAAAGCCTAGTTACATGCAGTATGCTCTTGACTTGGTAGAAGCTGGACATGCCTACTATGCTTTTGATACCTCAGAAGAATTAGAAGCCATGCGTGAGCGATTGGAGGCTGCACGAGTAGTTCAGCCGCAATACAATAATATCACCAGAACGCAGATGAAAAATTCACTGACGCTTTCGGAGGATGAAGTAAAGGCAAAATTAGCTGCTGGAGATCCTTATGTGATTCGAGTGAAAATCCCTCGCAATGAGGAAGTTCGCCTGAACGATATGATCCGCGGCTGGGTGATGGTTCACACCTCCACGCTGGATGATAAAGTGCTGATGAAATCTGACGGGATGCCTACTTACCACTTGGCGAATATCGTGGATGATCACCTAATGAAAATCACACACGTGATCCGTGGAGAGGAATGGCTTCCATCTGCTCCATTGCACGTATTGCTATACAAGTATTTTGGCTGGGAAGATACCATGCCTGAGTTTGCTCACTTACCGTTGCTTCTGAAGCCTGACGGAAATGGAAAGCTTTCCAAGCGGGATGGAGATAAGTTAGGATTCCCTGTTTTCCCTATCAACTGGGAAAATAAAGAGAATGGTGAAACTGCCGCTGGCTTCCGTGAGCAAGGATATTTGCCTGATGCGTTCTTAAACTTCTTGTCATTCCTTGGCTGGAACCCGGGTGATGCACGTGAAATTTTCTCTTTGGATGAATTGATCAAAGCTTTCTCCGTAGAAAGAATTGGCAAGTCAGGTACTAAGTTTGACATTGCGAAAGCTAAATGGTACAACGAGCAATACCTACGAGCCAAATCCAATTCAGAATTAGCAGAGTATGTAATCTCTGGTGCTTCTGCAGATGGAATCACTATCCTTCCAGAAACTGCCGAAGCCATTGTATCTCTTACTAAGGAGCGTGTGACTTTCCCTGCCGATCTATGGCAAGAATGTAAATTCTTGGTGACACCCCCTACTGAATTCGATGAAGCTATCGCAAGTAAAAGATGGAATGCCGATGCTGTTACAGTTCTAACGGGCTACGCAGAATTATTAGAAGGATATACTGGAGCATACGATGCTGAAAAGGCGAAGGCAATGCTGGGTGAAACCGCTGAAGCGAAAGAAATAAAATTAGGAAAAGTGATGCAGGCTGTGCGACTTGCCATAACTGGAGTTGGTGTTGGTCCTGATTTGATGGAGATTTTTGCTATTTTAGGGACTGAAGAAGTGGCCAAGCGTATCAGGTTTGCGTTAGCTTCTCTAGAGGTAATCGGCTAAAAACGTAAGCTATGACTAAGAAGAAAAAGAAAAATGAAGATCCGAAGGTTCATGAAGAATTGAACGGCTTCAAAATGGATATCAATTCCTTTGGTGAGATTTCTTCTTCCTTTTCTATTGATAAAATCAACGAATTTCTCAATAAGAATGTAGAGGATAAGAAGTTAAAAGATCGGGATGATTTGAAATCGGATGAAAAAGAGAAAAAATCCTAATATCATCAGTTCTGTATAATTACTAGAAGAGCTCCCAAAGTGGAGCTCTTTTTCTTTGATTTCCATATAGTAGCGTGACAAACTACGCTGACCAATGTATAATAGCTCATAAAAACATTACCTATTGATTGTGGAAACTAACATTCAATTCAAAATAAACTCAGAGCAAATCTATAATTCTTTACTTTTGAGCATGAATAGAATTTTCCTTACGGGTATTTTCATGTTAGCCTCCTTTGTAGCCTTGGCTCAGACAAGCGTCGGAATCCGTGGGGGCTATGCAACTTCTACCTATTCTTATCGAGCCACACCCTCCAACAGAGTAGCTTCTGTTGATGGAATCGGTGCGCCAACATTTGCCTTAGTATTTGAACATTTTAATTCAAAAAATGCCGGAATCGAGATAAATCTTCAATTTCTAAGAATAGGATTCAGTCAAATTGAAGATGTGGATATAGACCCTATCCTAACAAATGAAACTCAATTTGATTACTTAAAAGTCCCTATTCTTTCTAGTTTTTTCTTAGGAAGATCAGGAAGATTTCAAATTAAGGCAGGTCCACATCTGGGCTACATGCTCCAAGCGAAAGACATCAAACGAGAGTTTTCCGACACTACACCTTTAGAAATCCCTACCTATGGAGGTTCTGATGACAAACCCAGAAAAATCATGTATGGCCTCACGGCAGGAGCAGGAATTTCCAAACTTTTTGGCAAAAGCACATTGACTGGAGAAGTTCGATTCGCTTACGATTTCACCAATCCTGAAGGCCAAGAGCGTATTTTCGATATGAGTTCGACCAACTTGGAGTTTACTTTAGCCTATCTTTTTAGAATTAAAGATTCGAAAATTGAAAAATTGAAAGATTAAAAGATCCCAACTCGTAATTTTTCAATCTTATAATTTTCGAATTTTTCAATTCACTCTGTCATATATTGGAGTCATTGCCCGACTAACCTATGTAAATGAATCGCAGCCAGCTTGATCATATCTTAAAAGCCCACCATAGGGATGCATACCTTTGGGCTAGGCAATGTTGCTCTTTTGAGGATGAAATGGCCAAGGATGTGCTTCAACTGTCATACTTGAAGATATTAGAAGGACAGGCGAAGCTAAAGGATGCATCAAAGGCAAAGACCTGGCTCTTTTCTATCATCAGATATACTGCGATTGATGAGCTAAGAAAGGCTGGAAAAGTGGTTTCACTCATGGATTCGTACGATCCAATTGAAATCATAGAGGAAGTGGATGGCACTAACTACGAGGAAATAATCAAGCTACTTCCCGAAATGCAACGCGAAGTGATTTTGATGGTTTTTTATCATCAGATGACCATCGCTCAAAGTGCCGAGATCCTCCAAATCGGCCTAGGAACTGCGAGAACACATTACGATCGCGGGAAAAAGAAACTCAAAGAATTAATAACGAAAGTTCAAATCCAGGAAGAATATGGGAAATAACGAACAATTAGAACGGTTTTTTGACCAGATGAAAAAGCAGGATGAACAGTTAGAAATCCCAGCTTTTCCAGAAGTCAAAACAAGGAAATTCAGTTTTTGGATTCCTGCAGGGATAGCTGCATCTATGGCATTTGCCTTCCTATTTATCCAAAAACCTGAGCCTATCGAACCTGTATCTCCTGAAGTGGTGATCATTACGCTACAGGAAGACGAGAATCAAAATCAACATTTCACAATAGAAGAAAGCACATTTCTAGAAACCTGGGAATCACCTACTGCTTCTTTATTGACTGAATATTAAACTAATTAAAAATGAAAAAAATACTCATTTTATTTCTTACGCTGTTTGTAGGCTTTGCAAATGCACAAGACCTCTTTCAGAAAAATCTATACTCTGCCGACAGAGTGATGGAGCTGCGCAAGGAGCTAGAACTTACAGATGCTCAAGCAACCAAAATCAAAAAAATACATAGCGAAAATGCAGGCAAATTCAGCACCATGAAATGGGATCTAGATGATGCTACCGAGAAGCTCAAATTCCTTTTGGATGAATCCAAAATCAATGAGACTATTGTTCAAAAACAAATGGATCAGGTGCTAGCCTTAGAAAATTCCCTGAAGAAGCAGCAACTCAGCACCATGGTGTCCATCAAAAATGAACTGAGTCCAGAGCAGCAGGAGATTTTGCAATCGCATAGGTTTCACACAGTTTCGGATGTTAAGGTAGTCGGATATGGAGCAAACTCGGTTAGCTCGGCAAAAGTCCTACAAGGATATGCAAGAAATTACAAAATCGGTACTTCAAATAATATTGGATTACAAAATGTAGCCATTGCTACAAGCCCAAAAGTATCCGTACAAGTGGCTGGCACGAGTGCATCAGCACAGCCTCTGTATTACTTGGACACCAAAGATGGCATGAAACAATTGAAGGATTTTTCGTCCATTGACCCTGATAATATCGAAAGTATCAATGTCCTAAAAGACAAAGCCGCTGTAAATGCATTCGGTGAAAACGCCAAAAATGGAGTGATCGTTATCAAGCTAAAGGATGGCACTAAAAAGTAATTTTGATTATTGGTTTATATAAAAAAGGAGTCCGGTTTTCGGACTCCTTTTTTATGTTGATCTGATTTTGGCGGGATTCATCTTGGTTGGAAAAAAATCTGTGACGAATACACGATTAGAGACTTCATCAATAAAGAACATAATCTTAAGTTCAAATTGGCTACTAGCTCGGTAGAGAAGAAATCGAACAGCTTTGGTATCATCTATCAACATCTGCTCCCTCGAACAGCGATGTGGTTGATGGTGCAGTGAGTCTACTTTTTCAAAAATTTCAGTGTCAATTTCGAAAACTCGCCGAGGACTAAAGTTTGAATTCAGGTAAGGGTAGATTTCATCTTGGAATCTCAAGATTGAAGACCTAGTAAGGACTATTTCATATCTCTCTCCTTGAAACATTTTTCATTCATTTGTCTAAATTCCTCTAACGAATGAACCCTGCCCTCTTTAATATCCTCTAAAGATTCCTTCAATCTAACCTTCATTTCATCTTGGATGATTATATCCTCTATTCTTTCTAGGGTGGCGGTTTTTTCAATCTTCATCACACGTTGGATAAGATTCAGCTTGAGTTTTTCTGCGTTCACAAGTGTACCATTTAAAATTAAGAACTATCGAAATTACATTTTTTCCTGCAAATTATTTTTAATCCAAAAACTTCCAACTCGCTTTATGATCTTTTTTCAATGGATTTCCAGTGACTTTAGCACGAAGAATTTCTATCGGCATAGCGTTTTGGCTCATAATCAGATCGTGGTATTCTTTCTCTGTCATCTTACCTGAGTCCACCATTTCCTCACGCATCGCATATATTTCCAGTGCACCAATCATATAGGCAATCTGATACAATGGCCCGTAGCTTCCTTCAAAAGACCGGCGAACTTCCGCTTCAGCATTTGCACGCTCATGACCAACCTTGTCTACTAGCAAGTCTATGCATTCCTGTGGAGTCATATTTTCCAAGTGATAACTCAGTGAGAAAATGATCCGAGCACAGCGGTGCATTCTCCAGAAAAGCATCCCAACCTTATCTTTTGCATCTCTCGGAAAGCCTTTGTCCCAAAGAACAAATTCCCAATATAACGCCCAGCCTTCAGTCCAAAACGGAGTTCCAAACATGCGCCTATGAGTCATATTCCGTTGGTTCATAAACTGCTGTAAGTGATGGCCTGGAATCAACTCATGTTGAACAGTAGCTCTAGAAAAATGCGGATTATTGCCACGCATGCTCATCATCTTATCCTCATGGCTCATCTCAGAAGTAGGGTAAGCAATCTGAATTACTTCTCCTCCCAGAAAGAAAGGGCTAACTCGTTGGCGCTCGGCTGAGATCATGATGGTTCTCCAAGATTCCTTGGCCAAAGGCGGTACCGTGATCAGGTCATTGTCCTCCACGTAAGCAGTAGCTTCCTCAGCCAATCGAATAACTTCTGCAGGCCACTCTCCCGCTGGCAAATAAGTTTCCTTCACCATTTCCAGCGCAGCTTTCCAGTCATTCCCAAAACCCAATTCATTCGATGCTTTGAGCATTTCTTTCTCACACCAAGCAAATTGCTTTTCGGCTTCCTTTATTAATTCCTCAGGAGAATAGGCGATCATCTCAAATGCCAATTGCTTTTCCAAGGCATCTCTACCTATCGGCCTTCCTATAATTCCACTTCCATCGTCTTTCACAGAATTCGTATAATGCTCACGAAGGCCTTTTGCATAAGCTTTCATGCTTGCATCCAGTTTTTTCCAAGGCTCAGGCATCCACCAAGTAAACATCGGGTCATAGTCAAAATAATAGCCATAAGCTTCACCCGTCGTTCTACTCATAGCTTCTACTGCACTTGCCGCTAGATCCGCTTTCTGCCAGCTCGTATATTTTGGGGTTGAAGCAAGATTTTTCAATTGTGAGTCAACTTGCTTCGCAACCTCATTCCAAGTGGCTGCGAGTTGTTGAGGTTCTGGTATCACCGCTCTGCGCCTTCCCTGATAGAATTCTTCCAAAGGCTGAGCAAAAGCCAAAACTCCTTCGACTTCATCGAAGGAAGTCTTTTCTATAGCTAGTTCAGCAAGCTCTTTTTCCAGATAATTTCGGAAAAGCACATAATCGATTTTCCCATCTTCAGACAGAGAACCATAATTCACTTTACCGAGGTCAGTCAGATACTCCTGATTGAGTTTTTGAATTCTGGAAAAATATTCTTCAGAAAGTGAGTTGGAATACAACCTCCTTAGGGTGCCATAATCGGCCTGATACGTTAGGATCGTTTGCACTAATTCGGTCGAAAATCCATAAGTCGAGATTAGACACAAAATCAGAAATAAATAGATTTTTTTCATGTGTTTATATTTTCTTTTAAAATCCACATAGCCTGTCCCGAACTGCTTTCGGGAGAATCTCACATGGCTAATAATCATCCTAGTGTGTGACGTTTTCGGCATGTTCGATTTCATAAGACTAAGGAAAAGTGGAACCTTAAATTAAATCTTTTGTGTCTAAATACTTGAAATAGCCACCTCATAATTCTGCGTCAGAATAATTCTTTGATCAGCGGCAAAATTGATTTTTGACAAATTACCCAACCATTTTGTAATCAATTACTTATATTGAAGCAGATCAAAACCCATAATTTTCTAGAATTGAACCAAACAGCAATTTTTGAAAGTCATTAGGCTAATGATCTACCATTTAATTTTTACTCGTTGCTCCTTCTATGCACGGCAATTTTTTGGCCTGAGAAGGAGCGATTCCACCAAAAACTCACCATTATGGAATTAAAGATTAGTAATCTGTCAAAGACCTATCCGAACGGAGTTAGGGCTTTGCATGATGTTTCACTGAGTGTTCCTCAAGGGATGTTCGGTTTGCTCGGACCAAACGGAGCAGGCAAATCCACCCTCATGCGTACGATTGCAACACTACAAGATGTCGACAGCGGTAGTATTATGCTTGATGACATTAATGTCTTGGAAGACAAACAAACTGTAAGAGAACGCCTTGGTTATTTGCCTCAGGATTTTGGTCTATATCCTCGGATCAATGCCGAAGTAATGCTGGATCACATTGCCCAAATGAAAGGAATAGGCAAGAAATCTGAGAGAAAGGTCTTAGTAGAGAGTTTGCTGCAAAAAGTAAATCTCTTCAAAGACCGTAAAAAAGGGCTTGGTACTTTTTCAGGAGGAATGCGCCAGCGTTTTGGAATTGCTCAGGCGTTAGTCGGCAGTCCTTCACTGATCATTGTGGATGAGCCTACTGCCGGACTTGACCCTTCTGAGAGAAACAGATTCTACAATTTACTATCGGAAATCGGAGAAAATACCATCGTGATTCTATCTACACATATCGTAGAGGATGTAAATACACTTTGCTCCAACATGGCCATCATCTGCCAAGGCGAAGTACTGATGCAATGCAAACCAAAGGAGGGAATAGCTACGGTACAGGGAAAAATCTACAAAAAAGCCATCAACAAAGATGAGCTCGAAAGCTATAGAAATGGCTATCAAGTGATCTCTACGAAACTAATAGAAGGACGGCTGAGCTTGCGAATTCAAGCTGATACTGATCCTGCAAATGGTTTTGAGGCAGTGCCTGCGGATCTGGAAGACGTGTACTTCAGTAATATTTCGAAGAAAGTAGATCCTATTACTATCTAAGGTTTCAGATATGTTTTTAGACATCTTCATTTTTGAACTGAGATACCGGTTTAGTCGGCCGGCTACCTATATCTACTTTGGACTATTGCTGGTCGTAGCCATGCTGCTGATCGGGTTCGGAAATACTCCTGCTTCCGAAAAAGTTTTTCACAATGCTCCCATAGTCATCGCTAATCTGCAGCTTTTGATTTCTCTGTTTGGAATCTTGATAGCCTCTGCGGTGATGGGAGTTCCGCTTTATCGGGACTTGGAGCATAAGACGGGCACATTCCTATTCAGTTATCCCATTTCCAAATTCGCCTATTTCATGGGTAGATTCTGGGGCTCCTTTGTCACACTATTGTTTATTTCTTTGGGGAGTTTATTTGGGATCTTTCTGGGGAGTTTACTCGGTCCTACTTTCGGCACCGATGCTTTACGCTACGGACCCAATGAACTGATGAACTATCTTCATCCTTGGCTGACATTGACGCTCCCGAACTTATGGTTTGCAGCAACTTTATTCTTTGCCTTAATCGTTTTCACAAGAAACATCAAATCGATTTACTCGGGTGGAATCATAGTATTCATAGCTTATTTGCTGGCTAATTTCCTGGCAAGAGATATCGAAAACAAAGATCTCGTACAGCTCTTGGATCCGTTTGGGCTCAATACTTTCGATTATCAAACTCGTTATTTGACTCCATTTGAGCAGAATAATTTCATTCTGCCATTATCTGGAAATCTGCTCTGGAACAGGCTACTCTGGTCAGGCATAGGCTTGACTTTGTTTATTGCAGCTTATTTTAGATTCAGCTTTAGCTATTTCTTCAAAACTGTCCAGAAAAAATCTAAAAAAGAGGTTGAGAAGGCCTTCGTCCCAAACCTTTCTCAGGTGATTTCCAAAGCCAGTTTTGCAGGAAATTATCAGTGGAATAGCTTCCTCACACTCACGAAGATTGAGGTCCAAAATATCACGAAGGATATTTATTTCAGGTCTATTCTATTAGGTGGAATGGTCTTTTTGATACTGGATTTTTGGATCGGAAACACACTGTACAGTGTCCCGAACTTCCCTTCCACCGCCTTTCTGATGGAGTACAAGACCTTTGATTACAATCTCTTCGTCTTCATCATCATAGTATTTTTCACAGGAGAAACACTCCACCGAGACAAGGCTTCAGGGTATTCTGTCATCAATGATACTTTCCCTGTGAAAGACGGAGCTGTGATCGCTTCCAAGTTTTCCGGGATGGCGTTTGTTTGTCTGCTATTGACTACGCTTCCAATTATCGTAGGCATCATCATCCAGACGTTGAAGGGCTATTTTGACTATAACCTCGGGATTTATTTGGTAGATAGCTACCTCATCTCTCTTCCTGATTACCTACAAATGGTCATGCTGGTATTTGCAGTGCATCTTGTGGTGAATAACAAATTCGCCGGACATGCCGCTGCTATTGGAGTCTGGGTATTGATTATTGTTCTGCGAGACTTCGCCAATTATGATTTCAATCTTTTCTTTTTCTCCTATAAACCAGGATACCGATGGAGCGACATGAATGGATTGGGTCACTTTGGAGAGCCACTATTCTGGTTCAATCTGTATTGGACAGCTTTTGGAATCTTCCTGATCTTATTCTTCAGTATTTTCTTCAGCCGAGGCACGGAGAATTCAGTGAAAAGCAGATTCAAAACAGCCCGTAAAAAACTAGGCAAAAAGACCGCACTAGTTTCCTATGCATTTCTACTGGTAGCAATACTAACAGGAGCATATATCTACAATTCTACCGTATATGTCAATGCCTACCGGACTTCCAAGGAAGGAGAGCTCAGACAGGTAGCCTATGAGAAGCAACTGAAGCAATATGAATTTCTACCTCAGCCAAAAGTCACCAAAGTCAATCTCAAAGCTGACCTCTATCCACTGGAAAGAGATGCCTATTTCGAAGCTCAAGTAGAGTTGGTAAATAAGACCGATGTACCAATTGATTCTATACATTTCAATAGCACGGGGTTGACATCTTTTGAAATTTTATACAAGGGTACTGAATTACCTTACCGTTTCCCATTGGTATATGAGCCAGCCAAGTTTCAGATTTTTGGCAAAAAACAAGAGCGGGAATGGTACAAGATCACTGCACTCCCTAAAACCATGATGCCTGGCGATACGCTGGAGTTAGTCATCAAAAGCAAAGTGACCAACGATGAATTCCCAAATTCAGGTTTCGGAAGAGAGTTGGTTTACAACGGTACATTCCTCGCTGGAGGCATGCCTGATATAGGTTATTCATCAGGCAACGAGATGGACAGCGATGAAAAACGAAGGGAATATGAGCTACCAGAAAAACCGGAAGATCTACCTCCACATGACGATCCTTATGGACGAAGAACACTCTTATTCTCAGATGAAGCTGACTTTATCCAATTTGAAGCCACTGTAAGCACCATTCCAAGTCAAATTGCTGTGGCACCAGGATATCTTCAAAAAGAGTGGACCGAAGATGACCGACGATATTTCCACTACGTACAGGATACTCCGATTCAGGCATTTTTCTCTGTGCTTTCTGCCGAATATGAAATTCTAAGGGACAAAGCGTCTTTGCCTAATGGGCAGGAAATTGATATAGAGATCTATTATCAAAAAGGCCATGAATACAATCTGGATCGCTTTGTACAATCTTACAAAGATGGACTCACTTACTATTCAGAGACCTATGGTCCTTTTCAGTACAAACAAATGCGGATCTTGGAATTTCCGCGATACGCAGGTTTTGCTCAGTCATTCCCCAATACAGTGCCCTTTAGTGAGGACTTTGGTTGGGTAGCTGATTTCTCCGATCCAAATAGCTTTGACTATGTGTATTATGTAACGGCTCACGAGCTTGCCCATCAGTGGTGGGGGCATCAGATTACACCTAATTATACGCGTGGATCCAATTTGATCTCAGAGGCGTTGGCCGAATATTCTGCATTGGTACTTACTGAAAGAAAATACGGTAAAGAGAATATGAAGCGCTTTCTGAAGGATGAACTAGATGGATATCTGCGTGGAAGATCCAATGAGAGTAAAAAAGAAAATCTCTTTATCAACACTAATCGCTCCTACCAATGGTACCAAAAGGGAAGCTTGATTTTATACGGTTTGAGGGATTTGATTGGAGCAGAAGCGATAGATAGCGCCCTGTATAATTTCAATGCTGAGTTTGGCTTGAAGCTTACTCCTCCATTTCCAGGAAGTGCCGACTTATATAGGCATTTGGATGCTCATACACCTGATAGTTTGAAATACTACTTGGATGATACTTGGAACAAGATTACTCTTTATGACAACAAAGTCGAAGAAGTAACTGCAACGAAAATTTCCGATGGAGAATACGATGTTACTCTCAAATTGAAATCTCAGAAACTCTATGCAGACTCAGCTGGACAAGAATCTGATGCCAAATACGAAGGAGATTACATTGATATTGGAATCTTCGCAGCAGATGATCAAGATGAAAATGGAAAAGATCGGGTGAACCCATTATATGTTCAGAAATACAAAATTTCGCCTGGCGAAACGACTCTGACTATACGGGTGAAAGGCGAGCCGTCAAAAGCAGGCATTGATCCTTACAATAAACTCATTGATCGAATTCCTGACGATAACACTACGAGCGTAGAATTCAAGTAAAACAAAAAAGGTCGTTTCGAATTGAAACGACCTTTTTTACTATTTCCTCTTTCGAAGTAGTGCTACAAGTATCAAAACAAATATAGCTCCACCTACTACCCAAGCCCATGGCTGTTGGTACCATTCTTCTTTACCTATATTGACATCGATATCTAATCCGCCATCTTGTGCAAATGCCGCGACCGAAAAGAACATAGTCATTAAAAATAAAAATAGACTCTGCGAATACTTTTTCAGTTGATTTTTCATGGTTATCTGGTTTTTATTTGAATCTAATATTATAAGTCGCTGCTACACCGATAGTCTGAATATCAGCAGCAGGATCGGAAGTAAATACTTGATTATAAAAAGCGAAAATATTCCAATCATAATTATGATAACCTACTTGGGGACGGATATAAAAACCACCGTCACTAATTACATCACCCGTTAAAAATGTGTAACCCACGTCAGTTCCCACAAAGAATCCAGTAGGCTCAGGATAATATCTAAGCATTAGTCCTAGTGGAATAGCACCGAAGTCTTGAGCGCCTACTACATCCGAATTCTTAAAATACTTGGTAAAACCAGTCGCCACTCCAAGTCCGAAATTATCTGTCCTCATAAATTGACCTGCTACATCAAGTCCAAAAGCAAAGGAGGAATAATCTCCAATATCCCCAACAGGGATTCCCATATTAAGACCTAGTTTAAGCCAAGAGTTATCTTCATTGATATCTTCAATGTCTCTTGTTGTCTGTGCATATGTAGCAAATCCGACAACCATTAGCGTAAGTGATAAAATTAGTTTTTTCATAATTGGTTTGTTTTTCTTCTCTTGTAGCCAAACCGAGTGCCATGAGCGAAAATTATTTATTTCAACCTCCTCTAAAAGTAGCTTAATGGCTTCTATAGAGCTATTTAACAGTTTTTCACAAACCATAAGAAACGGAATAGGACTAAGATTACGACTTATCTCCGCGCCCTATTTCGGGTAATTATCTCCTCAATTATTGGGAAATAATTGAATCATATGTTCATATACGCCCCCTTTTGGTATCCTTTCCATTCGAATGGTGGAATGATTGATTGAACGAGTAGGCTTTCATCTTTTTTATAATCTAGAGGATGAAGTCTAAGTCATTAGTCTTATACAGATACAGTAGAAAGTACCGATCTCGGCGGCACCTCCTTCTTATCCTTCAGTCCCACTTTCCACATGGCGTGTACATCTAGCGCAAAGGCACCAAATTCCTCTATGACTTTGCCGCGCATTTTGTAAAAACCCTTGCCTTGAAATGGGTAACGCCTTAGAGAATTGGGGAAATGAACGGTATCCAGCCAATCACCTTTTGCATCGAGAAAAGTCCCAAAAGCCATATGCTCTCGCTTGATCGTACGCACATCTTTAGTAGTGACGAGCTGGCCGAGAACCTCAATTTGTTTCCCAAGTAAGCTTGGAAACTGATCCGCCAGCGTCATTCCTTTGCCGTCATTGGCTGCAAGCCGAAACATATCCGTCAGCGCAAACCCCAATACATTGATCTCGTCAAGCGCGTCTTCCAGCGGGTAATCCGGGAAATCCGGTAAAGTGAAGTCTATCGCAGGCTCTTTGAAAAGCGCAGGAGAATCTGGAAGAGCTGTCATATGCTTTTGCGCGAAATTGGCTTTCCAAAGCAGTTTTTTCTTTCCCAGTCCTGTAAATCCAAAAGCTCCCACACTGATCAGGATGTTCAGTTGCTCCGGTCCTGCATGCGTGCGCTCGATGAAGTCTTCCAAACTCAGGTAGGCGCCATTGGCATGTCTTTCTTCCAGGATTAAGTCACAAAGCTTCTTTTCCAGTTGCTGCACATGGATCAAGCCTACAAAAACCTCTTCGCCACGTATGTTGGTGAGGTAGTCGCTGCGATTCATACAAGGCGGATTTACCTTTGCACCGGTGCGTTTAAGTTCGTGGAAATAGAATTCCGTGCTGTAAAAACCTCCGAAATTATTGATCACCGCCACCATAAATTCCATGGGGAAATAGGTTTTCAGATACAGACTCTGGTAGCTTTCCACTGCGAAAGAAGCTGAGTGTGCCTTGGAAAAGGAATAGCCTCCGAAAGATTCCATTTGTCGCCAGACTTCGGCTGCGACAGTTTCTTCATGTCCGAGTTCCTTACAGTTTTTGAAGAATTTTTCACGGATCTCATTAAAGCGATTATGTGATCTGTACTTGCCGGACATGGCACGACGAAGAATATCCGCCTCGCCCATGTCCAAGCCAGCAAAGTGATGGGCTACCTTAATCACATCTTCCTGATACACCATCACGCCGAAGGTTTCCTCCAGCAGTTCCTTCATCTTGGGATGCAGATAGATGATCTTTTCTGGATCATGAAATCGCTCGATGTATTGCTTCATCATCCCTGACTGCGACACGCCCGGACGGATAATGGAGCTTGCAGCTACCAGCGTGAGGTAATCGTCACATTTCAACTTGGTGAGGAGCTGCCGCATGGCCGGACTCTCGATGTAGAAGCATCCGATGGTATCTGCTTTTCGGATTTGCTCCGCCACCTTAGGATCGCTCATGAACTCCTCTACTCGATGGATATCGATGTCAATCCCCCGGTTTTTCTTTACCAGCCGAATTGCTTCCTTGATATGTCCCAACCCGCGCTGACTGAGGATATCGAGCTTGAACAAGCCGATTTTCTCTGCCAAAAACATATCTATCTGCGCTGTGCAAAAGCCCTTTGGCGGCAGATCATTTACAGTGTATTGGTAAATAGGCTTCTCGGAAATCAGCATCCCGCCAGGGTGAATGGAAAGATGATTCGGGAAATTCTCCAACAGCTGTCCGTACTTCAGAATCGTTCGCTGGATTTTATCCTCATTCATCGGCTGATCCTTGCCTCGGACGAGCTGGTCGATTTCTTCTTTTGGTAGCCCAAATACTTTTCCCAGCTCACGGATTACCGCTCTGCGCTGAAAGGTGCTGTACATTCCCAGCAGGGAGACATGATCTTTGCCGTAGCGCTTGAAAATGTAATCGATGACTTCATCCCGGTCTTTCCAGGAGAAATCTATGTCAAAATCCGGCGGGGAAGTCCGGTGTGGATTCAGAAATCGCTCGAAATACAAATCGAGTTTGATAGGATCCACATCGGTGATTTTCAGGCAATAAGCCACAATAGAATTGGCACCGCTTCCTCGGCCTACGTAGTAAAAACCACGGTTTTGGGCATAGCGAATCACGTCCCAGACGATCAGAAAATACGCATTGAAATTCAGGTCGTTGATGATTTTCAGTTCTTTGACCACACGGGCTTTGGCTGTAGGGTTGTTCCCATAGCGGTAGTGAAGGCCTTCGAAGGCTAGCTTTTCCAGCAAAACCCGATCGTCTTCCCCGCTGGCACTGTAGTGCTTTTTGTTTTTGTCAGTGTGGAGTTCGGTTTTGATTTCACAGGCATCGATCAGCTGTAGCGTGTTGCTGATCATGCCGGGGAAATTCCGAAAAGCACTCATCAACGCTGCTTCCGAAACGAACATTTCATCCGGCGAAGCAAAGTCCTTTTCTCCCAACTTACTGATCAGCGTATTTTTGCCAATGGCTCGAAGCAGACGATGGATGTTGAAAGCCGTTTTGTCCTGAAAAGTCACCGGGTGGCGGATGATCCATTTCTTCGGAAAGGCTTCCACTTCCTGCTTTTTGATGCGATTCAGCTCGCTGGCCAGTACACCGATGAACTCATGTTCTTTTAGATTTTGCGCAGTAAAGCTTCCAAAAGGATAAATAATCAGCACTTGGGAAAAGCAATCCGGACGCTCAGGGAAAATCAAGTCTTGCTGTAAATGCTGAGACAAAAATCGATTGATTTCGAGTAGACCCGCGTCATTTTTCGCCAGTAACACATAGCAGAGCGTATCCTCGTTCCGGATCTCAGTTCCGACGATGGGTTTGATTTTCCTTTCCCTACAAAAATCCACAAAATCCCAGAGATCGGCCGTGCTATTGATATTGGTGAGGCCAAGGGAAGATAGGCCGCGCTCGGCTGCAGCATTCACGAGTTTCTCGGTGCTAAAGGTGCCGTAGCGATAGCTAAACCAGGTTTTACAAGTAATAAACATCTTAGGCGCGGGTTAGGGTGATGGCTCGGGTTAGGCTTTTTTCGCCGTAGCGGTTTTTGATCCAGTCGATGGCTTGGTACAGGTTTACACCTTCTTCGGTGTCTTGGAAAATGTCGATTTGCTGATGGCCTTGTACGAGGTGACTGACTTTCACTCCGACGAGACGTACGAGCATTCGCTTTTCATAGAGCTTCGCAAAGAGTTCCTTGGCTCTTTCTAGAAGTACCTCATCGGAACTGGTGTAGGAAATAATGCACTGACGGCTGACTGTGTCGAAATTGGCATAGCGGAGCTTCACCGTGATACAGCCACAGAGCTTTCGTTTTTGGCGAAGCTCAAATCCTACTTTCTCCGTCATCCGTACGAGTTGGCTATTCAGAAAAGCCATGTCGATGGTGTCCGATTCGAAGGTGTTTTCGGTGCCTATGCTCTTCTGCTCGGTGTAGGGAATCACAGGGGATTCATCAATTCCATTAGCTTTTCGGGAAAGGTCGATTCCTGATTTTCCTAGGAGATTTTGCATCATCCGTGGAGGAATCTCGCTCAGCAGTTTGATACTTTCCACGCCCATCCGCTCCAGCAGTGCGGAGGTTTTTTCGCCCACTCCCGGCATTCTTCGGATGGGAAGTGGCGCGAGATAGGGCTTTTCATTTCCAAAAGGAATTGTGGTCTGTCCGTTTGGTTTGGCGTCATGTGTGGCTACTTTGGATACGAGTTTGTTTACTGCCAAAGCACAGGAAATCGGTAATCCTGACTCTCGAACGATCCTTTCCCGCAGTTCCTTGGTGAATTTTTCACAGCCAAAAAACCTATCCATTCCCGTCATATCGATGTAAAACTCATCTATAGAAGCTTTCTCCATCAGAGGAACCTGCTCCTGAATGATTTCTGTAACCAGACGTGAATTCTGGCTGTAGCTGTCGTGATCGCCTTTGATGTAAAATGCAGAAGGGCAAAGCCTCCGCGCCAACTTCATCGGCATGGCGGAATGCACGCCGAATTTCCGAGCCTCGTAACTGCACGAAGCCACCACGCCCCGGTCGGAGCTACCGCCGATGATGACGGGTTTGTCATTGAGGGCACTGTTTTTCAACCGCTCCACAGACACGAAAAATGTGTCTAGATCCAAATGCACGATATGCCTTTCCATTTCTCAGATTACTTGCTATATTTGATAGTATTAGTATCATTTTATTGTCATTAATTGTATCGAATAAAAATGGGAAGTCAAAGCTTTTTCTGGGCGGCCAATCTGAAATTTCTCAGAAAGCGACGCAAATTGAGTCAGGACATGCTAGCTGAAAATCTTGGCATGACTCGCGCCAAACTGAATGCGCATGAAAATGGGCATAGTAAGTCTCCTGCTATCGAGGATTTGCTGTTGTGTGCAGATTACTTCCGGATGAGTGTGGATACGTTGCTGCGGGTAGACCTGTCGAAGCTCAGCGAACTGAAAATCCGTGATCTGGAAGCTGGAAATGATGTGTTTTTGAGTGGCTCGAAAGTTCGGATTCTGGCCACCACCGTGAGTTCAAGTAATGAAGATAATATAGAGCTTGTCCCGATCAAGGCGAAAGCTGGCTACTTGGGAGGTTTTGGAGATCCGGAGTATTTGAGTACACTGCCTGTTTTCAATCTGCCAAATCTGCCAAAAGACAAGAAATATCGAATGTTCCAAACCGAAGGAGACAGCATGCTGCCCATTGCGGATGGCGCGTATGTGATTGGCTCGTATTTGTCCGAGTGGCGACTTGCCAAAGAAACTCCCTGTGTGGTGGTGACGGCAAGTGAGGGGATCAGCTTTAAGATGCTGAGTTTTCAGGCCGAGGAAAGAAACTTTTTACTACGCTCCCTGAATCCTGTCTATACGCCATATAAAGTCTCTGCGGAAGAGGTTCGGGAGATCTGGAAATTTGAATACTATATGAGTGATGACTTTCCGCAGGAACCATTGACACTGCAGCAAGTCGGAATTGAGATCTCGGAGATTAATAGGAAGCTGGGGTTGATGCAGAAGGGTGAGTTGTAAGGGGTGTCTCTCGCGGCGGCGCAACGGCGCAGCGAAGGTTTTGTAAAGTGTCCCGCGAATGCGCAGAGGAACAATGAAGAATTTGTAACCTTGGAGTGTAGCCCTGAGTAAGAAAAATTTACAAAAGGAATATGACTGTGTCAGCCTGAGCGAAGTCGAAGGCTCTTTTAAAGTAAAAATTATTGTCCTCGACTTCGCTCGGACTGACACGATTTGCTGTGAAAAATATAATCCGTCATTAGTAGCAGAGTCGAAGGGTTATTTCTTGCGGCGACACAGCGAAGGATTAGGGTTTCCAACTGTTTGTTTTACAGCGACGCTCTCGATAGTTATTACAAGTTTGCTTATTCCAGTTTCCGCCAGCCTTTCGGGGTCATTTCTGTTAAACTTTTAAAAGTTTTATTGAAATGTGATAAGGTAGGGAAGCCTACTTGATAAGAAACTTGGGAGATACTTAAGTCTGTTTCTAAAAGCAATTTTTTCGCTTCAGTAACTCTTAGCTGCTGGACATATTGAGTAAAAGTTCTTCTCGTACGCAATTTGAAAAACCTACAAAAAGCCTCTTTGCTCATAAACGCTTGTTCAGCGACTTCCTCTAAAGAGATCTGTCTAGCACTATTGTCTAGGATAAATCTCATCACCTGATCCATTCGCCTACCGTCTCGCTCATTCATGGTTCTAAGCACAGGTATCTGATTTAATGCAACCAAATCATCAGAATTAAAGTCCAAAAGCGATAAAATATAGATGCAATGTTGCAGCCTCGTAAGGCCTGAAAACTCAGAAAATCTAGAAACCAACTCTGCTACTTTATCTCTTGTATCACCGTTTATTTTAAAGCATCCCGTGATTTTTTCATTCAGATGAGTGAGTTCAAGAAAGTCTTCCACCTCCGAAAAAGCCCTACTCATCGCTTTGAAATCAAAGAAAATAGTGTTCCCAGCGATCTTAAGATTGCTTTCTTCCTGAAAATAATCCGCATCACTCCGAAAAACATGCGGGATACTCTCGGGCAATAAAAACAAATCCCCAGGCTCAAATCTCCCAACATAGTCTCCAACTAGCAGCTGCCCTCTACCTTCCACAATGAGTGTTAATTGGGCTTGAGGATGCTGATGAAGATTATTGTAAAAATACTTCCCGCGATCTTCTTGGTACTGAATAAACGTTTTTTCAGACTTAGGGATCTGAAAGGAAATTACCTTACTCATATTCAAAACTAGTCTTGAATTATTAGATCTTATATAATATCTAACTATTTATATCAAAATAGAACCATTTTTTACTAAGTCAAGAAAGGAATACAGTATTGGAATACCCTACTTTTGAAAGAAAAAAAGATATGAACTGGAAAGGTGTATTCCCCGCTGTGACGACTAAATTCCATGCTGACGGAAGTTTGGATATGGAGCTATTTTTCAAAAACATTGACTTCCAACTGGAATCCGGAGTTCACGGGATCATCCTTGGTGGTACGCTTGGAGAAAGCTCTGTTCTTTCTCAGGAAGAAAAGATCACATTAACCCGCGAAACTGTCAAGTATCTTGACGGCAAAGTTCCTGTGATCTTGAACATCGCCGAAGGTGCGACTCAAGATGCACTTTTTTGGGCTGCTAAAGCGAAAGAACTTGGCGCTGCTGGCTTGATGATGCTTCCTCCAATGAGATACGCTGCTGACGCTCGTGAAGTAGTTACGTACTTCAAAGCTGTAGCGGATTCTACTGATCTTCCGATAATGATCTATAATAACCCTGTAGATTATAAAACTCTGGTAACCATAGATATGTTTGCTGAGCTTGCAGAATGCAAAAATATTGAGGCAATCAAAGAATCAACTCGTGACATTTCAAATGTGACTCGCATGAGAAATAGATTTGGAGATCGTTTCAAATTGCTTTGTGGAGTGGATACACTTGCCATGGAAGAATTGGTAATGGGAGCAGATGGCTGGGTGGCTGGTTTAGTTTGTGCTTTCCCGAAGGAAACTGTGACAATTTTTAACCTGATCAACGAAGGTAAAAACGAAGAAGCGAGAGAAATCTACCGTTGGTTCCTTCCTCTTTTAGAACTTGATATTCATCCTAAATTGGTACAATACATCAAACTTGCTGAGCAGCATTGTGGCATTGGAAGCGAGCACGTCCGAGCACCTAGATTGACTTTGATTGGTGAAGAAAGAGTAAGAATTGAGAAAATCATTACTGACGGCTTGGCGAAAAGACCTAAATTGTAGATTATAGTGTTCAGGCTATAGACCTAAGAAGCAAGATGTAGAAATCAGGAATTCTTCGTCCTTCCATCTTTCGACTTTGGTCTTTTTAACTCCAAAATTTCAACAATCAAACTTTACAATCTTATGAATCTCGATCTTATATTTTCAGCTGCGCAAGAAGCATTTTTATCTTACAAAAACCTCTCAGGAAACAAGAAAGCAGATTTTCTAGAAAAAATCGCTGAGATCCTTGAAGAGAACCGAAATGCGATTGTAATGATGGCAGTAAAAGAATCGAATCTTCCTGAAGGTAGAATTAATGGCGAACTAGGTCGTACAACTGGTCAGATTAAGCTTTTTGCCAATCAGCTCAGAGAAGGAAGCTGGGTAGAAGCGACTATTGATCCGGCAGACCCAAAGAGATCTCCTTTGCCAAAAGCAGACATCCGTAGAATGCTGATCCCTATCGGACCAGTTGTGGTATTTGGTGCGAGTAATTTCCCTTTGGCATTTTCCACTGCCGGAGGCGACACTATTTCAGCTTTGGCGGCAGGATGTCCTGTGGTCTATAAAGGTCACCCAGCACATCCAGATACTTCAAAATTTGTAGGCGATTGCATTTCTCAGGCTGTTAAAAAATCCGGTTTACCTGAAGGAGTCTTCGCTCACGTAGAAGGTGGAGTAAAAATGGGGCAAGATCTAGTGAAGCATCCATTGGCAAAAGCAGTTGCTTTTACTGGATCATACGGAGCAGGAAAATCGCTCTTTAATATAGCTAGTGACCGCGACGAACCTATACCAGTATATGCTGAAATGGGTTCTGTCAATCCGGTTTTCACTTTTCCACAGCGATTAACCAACGAGCTTGTTCCTATGGCTCAAAGCTTTGTGGGATCACTTACGTTGGGAGCGGGACAGTTTTGCACGAATCCAGGGCTGATTTTCGTACCTAAAGAATTGGCTGGTAGATTTGAAAATGCTGTTTCCGCGGCTTTGCAAGGAGCAGCTGGATCTCCAATGCTTCATGAAGGTATTGCGAGCTCTTATTATTCTGCACTAGATAATCTTAAAACACGTTCAGAACTGAATTGGGTGAAAGTGCCAGATGCTCAGCATTTGATAAACGTGAGTCCAGCTTTGGCTGAGATCAAAGCTGCTGATTGGATCGCAGATGACCTTTTCCAACAGGAAGTGTTTGGATCATTTGCTTTGATGGTAGTTTATGAAAATGAAGCTGAGCTTATCGAAGTTGCCAAAAAACTTCATGGACAGCTGACAATAACTCTTTGGGCGGATACATCTGAGCTGAAAGCAAACGCTGATCTGATCAATCTTTTGGAAGAAAAATGTGGTCGATTGCTATTTGCAGGAGTCCCTACAGGCGTAGAAGTTGGCTATGCGATGCAGCATGGCGGACCTTTCCCTTCCACTACCAGTTCAAACAGCACATCCGTGGGAGCTCATGCAATTAAGAGATTTGCCAGACCAATAGCTTTACAGGATATGCCTGCCGATTTGCTTCCTGATGCTTTGAAAGACGAAAATCCATTAGGAATTACAAGGCAAGTAAATGGTAAGTTCACGGTAGAGAAGATCTAAGGATTTACGAATTACGAAGTTTGATTTACGGGTCTTCCGAAACTTCAACCACTCTTCAATAAATTTGCCTTCAGGATTTTAAGTGTTGTCTGGATATCTTTGATCGCTAATTTTCCAATCTTTAAATATTTCAATTTTAAAATCCTGAATGTCGAATAACGAAGATTTCGCACCCACACGACACACTTTCTCCTGCATCGATGCCCATACTTGTGGCAATCCAGTGCGGGTAGTTTCGGGCGGAGTTCCCTTTTTGAAAGGGGAAAATATGCTGGAAAAACGCCAGTATTTTCTAGACAATCTAGACTGGATCAGGACAGGATTAATGTTCGAGCCGCGAGGACACGATATGATGTCTGGTTCCATGCTTTTCCCTCCACACAATCCAGAGAATGACGTAGCAGTACTATTCATAGAAACTAGCGGTTGTCTGCCAATGTGTGGACATGGAACTATTGGAACTGTTACGATAGCTATCGAGGAAGGACTGATTTATCCAAAGACTCCCGGAAAACTTAGGCTAGAAACTCCTGCTGGATTGGTTCTAGTTGAGTACAAACAAGAAGGAAAAAAGGTTAAATCTGTCAAACTGACGAATGTCAAAAGCTTTCTGGCAGCGGAAGGTTTGGAAATAGAATCTGACGAATTGGGAAAACTCATTGTGGATGTTTCTTACGGCGGCAATTTCTATTGCATCGTAGATCCTCAGGAGAATTTCCCTGGATTGGAACATTTCAAAGCCGAGCAATTGATTTCTATGGCTCGCTCACTTCGTCAGAAGATGAATGAGAAATACGAGTTTGTACACCCAGAGCATCCAGCCATCAAAGGACTTTCACATGTACTTTGGACGGGAAAAACACTTGATCCTACTAGCACTGCTAGGAACGCGGTATTCTACGGGGATAAAGCTATTGATCGCTCACCTTGCGGCACAGGAACCTCGGCTAGACTTGCTCAATGGTACGCCAAAGGACTTCTGAAACCAGGTGAAGACTTCATACACGAAAGCTTTATTGGCTCAAAGTTCATCGGAAGAATCGAAGAAGAAACAGAAATCGCCGGCAAACCAGCTATCATCCCAAGCATAGAAGGCTGGGCAAAAGTGTACGGATATAATACCATCATCCTGGACGACGACGATCCGTACGTGCATGGATTCCAAGTTATTTAATAGACATTAGACACAAGATATAAGTATCAAGACACTCGAAAGCACTGTCTATCGACTTAATACTTACTACTTGATACTTATTCATGAAACCAACCATCATCATAGGCGGCGGAATAATCGGACTATTTACCGCGTATTTCCTTCAAAAAGAAGGCATTGAAGTTCAGGTAATCGATCAAGGCGACATGAAAGTGAATTGCTCCACAGGCAATGCTGGCATGATCGTACCAAGTCATATTATTCCTTTGGCCGCTCCAGGGATGATCAGCAAGGGGATTTCATGGATGTTTTCTTCCAAAAGCCCATTTTACATTCATCCACGACTGGATGCAAAACTTTTGAAATGGTGCTATCAGTTTTATAAAGCTGCCAATCCTGCCCACGTGGAGCGATCTGTTCCGGTTTTGAAAAATCTGAGCTTGCTGAGCAAAGCACTTTATCAGGAATTTCGGGATGAGCACCCAGAATCCAAGATTGCCTTGCAGGAAAAGGGATTGATGATGATCTATCAGACGGAAGCCGTTGAGAAGGAAGAAATCGAATTTGCGCATCTTGCGAATGCTAATGGCTTACAGGCAGATATTCTAACACCTGAAGACATTCGAACCATTGAGCCAAACCTGGAAGTTAAAGCGCGTGGAGCAGTACGATTTCCTGGCGATGCACATTTGGATCCGGGGAAATTGTATGGATTTCTGAAAACCTATTTGCAGGAAAAAGGCGTGAAGTTCTTAACAAATACTCAAGTGACAGCTTTTGAGAAAAGTGGAAATACGGTCAAGGCTGTCATCACAGATCAAGGAAAAATTGATGCTGAGAAAGTAATTCTCTGTGGAGGTTCATGGTCTGGTGAGTTGGCGAATTTGTTAGGTTTTAATCTACCTATGATGGGTGGGAAAGGTTATTCTTTCCTTCAGGAAAATAAACCTGAGATCATGCAATCTACCATTTTGACTGAGATGAAAGTGGCAGTAAGCCCCTATGGGGAGCAGATTCGCTTTGGTGGAACGATGGAAATCGCAGGCACCAATCAAAAAGTAAACCTCAATCGCGTAAAAGGAATCTTCGAATCCATCAATCGCTATTACCCAGAATTCGAAGCTAAATTCCCCCAAGAAAATAAAATCTGGAAAGGATTAAGACCCTGCTCCCCTGATGGACTTCCCTACATAGGTTATGCTCCTGGCTATTCCAATGTGATGGTCAACAGCGGACATTCCATGATGGGAATCAGTCTAGCTCCTGCCTCAGGCAAAATCATCAGCGAACTACATCAGCAAAAAGATACTACCCTTGAGTTGACAGGTTTTGAAGTGGATAGGTATAGTTGAGCGGAAAGACGGAAGACCGCAGCAAACACGTTAGTTAAGTTTTTCCTCTTTTCTATGGGGTGAATTTATTGATGAAAATCTTAAGCCATTTCCTTAAATTGCTTCTATGAAATCCGAGGATAAAGATCTTGTGAAAGAGCCGTTCACAGAATATGGAGTGTATTCTTATGCGGACTACCTGACTTGGGAGATCGATGAAATGGTCGAACTCATCAAGGGAAAAGTGTTTCGTTCTGCTGCTGCAGCACCTAGAAAAAAGCATCAAGAAATCGTGCTTCAATTAGGCTCGCATCTTTTAAAACATCTTGAAAAGAAAACGTGCAAGGTATTTATCGCTCCTTTTGACGTAAGATTACCGGTCAAATCCAGAAAGAACGAAGATATATTTACGGTCGTTCAGCCAGATGTCTGTGTCGTTTGTGATGGTACAAAATTGGATGATGCTGGGTGTTTCGGCGCTCCTGATTTAATCGTGGAAGTGCTTTCTCCGGGAAACAATAAGAAAGAATTACAGAACAAATACGAAGTTTATGAGGAATCTGGCATTCAGGAATACTGGATTATTTCTCCATACGAAGAAACTTTGATGATCAATAAGCTAATCAATGGGAAATATGTTCCATCTCGACTTTTCACCCGTGGTGATATCGTAAAATCAGATTGCATCGCAGGATTTGAAGTCGATCTGGAAGAGTTTTTTGAGAAGATAGATTAGAAAAGCATAAAAAAATCCTGCTTCAAGAGAAGCAGGACAACTATTTTCCGTCTAGAAACCCAATCGATTAGGTGGTATAAACCGAGTTGAACATCACGTAATCCGTGGTCAAATCTGATCCCCAGCCTAGGCCTTCTTCCTCTCCCGTATTCAGCTCTAGCAACACTTTGATATGGGATTCACGAAGCAACTTTTTCATGTAAGACTTCTCAAACTCCAGCGGATTTCCTTTATCCAACACTTGTACCAAGTGATTTTGGTCGCCTATGAATAAGTTTACTTTTCTATAGTTGAAAGGCACACCAGCATTTCCTGCAGCTGCGATGATTCTGCCCCAATTCGGATCACGTCCAAACATAGCGGTTTTCACCAAAGTAGAATCTGAAATCGCACGAACCAGTGTTCTGGCAATTGCTTCAGTTCTCGCTTTAGTCACTTTATATTCTATAAACTTAGAAGCTCCTTCTCCATCAGACACAATCAGTTTCGCTAAGTGAGTTAGGATTCCCAAGAGTTTTTCCAAAAACACCTCATAACCTGGATCTTCTTTGCTGGTCACTTTTCTATTACCCGCCAATCCATTTGCCATCACAGCTACCATGTCATTGGTAGACGTATCTCCGTCCACAGTGATCATGTTGAATGATCGATCCACGCAGTAGCTCACTGCCTCTTGAAGCAGTTTCTCATCGATATGGAAATCCGTCACTACGAACGCTAGCATTGTCGCCATATTTGGATGGATCATACCAGATCCTTTGGCTACTCCACCCATGTTGATCATTACTCCATCGTACTCAAATTCGACAAATCCTTCCTTTGCAAAAGTATCCGTCGTCAAAATAGCATTGGCCACAAATGATCCCGCTTTCAGCTCATCACTCAGTTTAGGAATATTCACCTTAAGACCTTCCACCACATCTTCAGTAGGAAATTCCACGCCGATAATGCCCGTAGAAGCCACAATTACATCTTCTTCGGAGATTCCCAACATCTGTGCAGTCGTTCTCACCATCGCTTCAGCACCTTCTTTACCCTGATCGCCTGTACATGCGTTAGCATTTCCAGCGTTACAGATGATTACCTGTGCTCTATTATTTGCAAGGTTTTTTTCTGTGATTTTGATAGGCTCAGCACGCACTTTATTTTGGGTCAAAGTCCCTGCAGCTGCAGCGGGAACTTCTGAGTAAATAATCGCGAGATCCCTTTTCATGGACTTCACCCCTGTATGTGCACCCCAGCATTTAATGCCGCGTACATTAGTAATATTTTTGATCATCTTTTTCTTATTAAGGTTTTAATGGTACTTGGTTCAAACCTTCTGACTCTGTCAAACCAAACATTAAATTCATATTGTGTACCGCCTGACTAGCGGCGCCTTTTAGCAAGTTATCGATTGCTGAGATAACAATCACACGCTCAGTCCTCGGATCCCATACAGGGAACACATCGCAAAAATGACTTCCGCGCACATCTTTGATTCCTGGAGCCTCATTTCTCAATCTCACAAAAGGCTTGTCCTGATAAAAATCTCTGTAGATCTCAGTCAATTTCTCCTGATTCATCTCACCCTTAATTTTTGCATAAGCCGTCACCAATATACCTCTATCCACAGGAAGCAAATGCGGAGTAAATTGAACCGTCGTCTGATTGCCAGCCAAAGCTCCTAATTGCTCCTCGATCTCGATGGTGTGTCTGTGTCCAGCGATGCCATAGGCTTTGAAATTCTCATTCACATTAGAAAAATGTGTAGTGGCGCTCGCCTTAATTCCGGCTCCTGTAAGACCCGACTTAGCATCGATGATCAGAGATCTATCCTCTACCATCTGCTTCGCAAAAAGCGGAGCCATACTTAGAATGGAGGCAGTAGGGAAACAACCTGGGTTAGCTACTAGATTTGCTGACTTTATTTTATCTGCAAAAAGCTCTGGTAAACCATATACAGCCGTAGCAAACCCTTCTGGGTAGCTATGCTTTTTGTTATACCATTCTTCGTAAACTTCTTTGGTAGAAAGTCTAAAATCTCCCGAGAGATCAATGATTTTCGCACCAGAATCTTTCCATTTGGAGACAAAATCCATAGAAACCCCGTGAGGCAAAGCCAAGAAAATAACATCTAGTTTTTTCTTACTCACCTCTTCAGCGCTCACCAAAGGAATATCCAGTCTAGTAAAGAACTGCGGGTGCAAGTCCGAAAAAGGCTTGTCCACATGAGACTCTGAAGTGATCATTTCTATAGAAACTCCTTCATGATTGAGGAGTAATCTCGCCAACTCAGAACCTGTAAATCCAGACGCTCCGACTATCGCTACTTTTAATTTTTGATTGCTCATATTAGGCAGTAACTGTGGTTTCTGATAGGATTTCGTCTAGCTTCTCAAGGAAAATCGTCAGTTCATCTTTACTGATATTCAATGCTGGCACGAGTCTCAAAATATTTCCAGCAGTAGAATTCGCTACGATTCCTTCTTCCAATAAGCGAAGCACGTAAGGCTTGGACTCAGATTTCATTTTAACCCCAAGCATCAAACCCAATCCTCTTACAGATTCCAGTTCATCATGCTTTTCTATCAGCTCAGCTAATTTGCCTCTTAGCCAATCACTGGTTTCGGTTGCTCTTTTGCAAAGCTCCTCATCATTGATCACTCCGATGGTCGCTATTGCCGAAGCTGCTACAAGTGGGTTCCCACCGAAAGTCGTTCCGTGATCGCCAAACTCAATTGCACTCGCGACTTTCTCGTTGCAAAGAATGGCCCCGATTGGGGCTCCACCACCTAGGCCTTTGGCCAAAGTCATAATATCTGGCTGCACTCCAAAATGATCCTTAGCAAACCATTTCCCAGTTCTGCCGATTCCACATTGTATCTCGTCAAAAATCAACAAAATGCCTTTCTCATCACACAATTTCCTGAGTCCTTCCAAATACGCTTTCTCCGCAGGAACAACTCCTCCTTCACCTTGGATCGGCTCCACAATGATAGCTGCAGTGTCGGAATCAATGGCTGCTTCTACAGCCTTAAGGTCATTAAAAGGCACTTGAGCAAACCCAGCTGGGATGGGCTCAAATCCTTGCTGATATTTCTCTTGACCTGCAGCGATGGTTGCTAAAGTCCTTCCGTGAAATGAATTATGCATGGAGATAACTTTTCCACCTTTACCGTGCTTATGCCCATATCTTCTAGCAATTTTGATTGCTCCCTCGACGGATTCAGAACCACTATTCGTCAAGAAAACCCGATCCAAACCTGAGATTTTCACTAGCAATTCGCTCAATGCAACTTGCTGTGGACTCACGAAAAAGTTAGAAATATGCATCAACTGGGCGGCTTGCTCCTGAATCGCTTTCACTACTTTCGGATGGCAATGACCTACGTTATTCACAGCTATTCCAGCCAATAAATCAATGTATTCCTTACCGTCTGCGTCCCAGAGCCTAGATCCTTTTCCTTTGATAAAAGCTATAGGAAAGCGATTAAAGGTGGGTAGGTAATTTTCTTTGTCTTTGGTATATAAATCTTGATTTGTCATAGTCTATTGTAGTGTCAGAGTAGTTCCAATTTTCTCATTGTCAATCACATACTTTGCGATTTGCTCAGGCTTGGTGCCATTTAGAATAATTGCTTTTTTCACGCCTTCTTTCAAAGCCAGCATACAGGATTGGATTTTTGGGATCATTCCGCCTTGAATGGTCGTCCCCATGTGCTCCTTTACTGCACTTTCATTAAGCTTGTGAATAATCGATGCAGGATCTGGATAGTTGAGAAAAAGACCATCCACGTCCGTTAGGACAATAAGCTGATCAGCATTCACAGCTGCCGCGAGTTTCCCCGCAAAAGTATCCGCATTAATATTGTATGAAGTGCCATCCACACCATCAGCTACACATGCGACCACGGGCACATAACCCGCTTCGCACAGTATGTTGATCAGGCTATTGTCGATATGGGTGATTTCACCAACCAGCCCGAGATCCACCATACTACCGTCAGCTGATTGGTGCTGATACTTTATTGCCTGCACCATTCCTGCGTCCTTACCGGAAAGGCCAACGGCTTTTAATTTGTTTTGATTCAGCATGGAGATCAAGTCAGCATTGACTTCTCCGATCAGAGCTTTTTGAATTTCTGCGAAAGCAATGGCTTCCGTCACCCTGAGACCATCCACGAATTGTGATTGGATGGCTGCTTTTTCTAGTGCTTTATTGATAAATGGCCCACCTCCGTGTACCATGATGACTTCAAATCCCGCTTCTTGAAGCTTAAAAATCTGTGCCGCAATTTCCTGCTGCAACTGGGGATTGATCATCGCATTCCCACCATATTTGATGAGAATTCTTTGCTTAGACATTTCTACTTTTTTTATATTAAATTGATTTTTTCCGAACCTAGCTCTCCCTTATGGATGGACAGAAATGGAAATGAATCAGACCTGAATTACTACTTTTTAAAGATGAAAACTTGATAAATACTGGTTTTACTAATTTAACCTAACACTTTTAAAACAACCTTCGTTCCGAAAGAGGATATTTGGCAGATTAATCTAATGTTATTAGAATAGTTAAAATTAAAACCCCTAAAAGCCAAATTACAATTAATTATTTGGCCTGATAGGGTGACAGGCTGTCAGTTGAAAACAGAATTATTTCCCGCTAACTCAAAAAACCTAAGAGGATAACCAGTCAAGCTTTTTGGTTATTTACTCTCTTTCCAACACCTTCACCATCTTATCAAAACCCTTTTTGATCTCTGCGAATTGTCGATCTCTGGAAGCCTCCAGATTTTCTTTTGTGGCATTCGTCGCCACTTGGAATTGCTCATATATCTCGGAAAACTCAATGGATCTCTGATTGCCTTTCAGTCCCCAAGTTGCTAAGTAGGCGCCTAGCTTTTCTACTTTCAAGCCTACATGCGGCACAGCATAGCTCAAAGCGGTAATCGCTCCATGCAAACTCGTCCCGACATAGCACTTAGAATTTGCGATTAGGTACATGATGTCCCATATATTATCTGCATCAAAATAGGTATAAGGACTTTTCAAAAGCGATCCTATTTCTTGCAAAGCCTCATGGTCATCATGATCAAGCGCCTTCCCGATAGGACAAAGACAGATTTCCGTCTTTGCTTTTTGGTAGATCTCATCCAATCCACTTGCAATTACCTCTTCATGGCCACGTGTGGTTTTTTTATTTATCTGAGCAAAAACGTACTTCCCAGAGTGTTCGGCAACATATCCAGCAACTTCTTGTGTCACCATTTTGTGAAGAAAATTCAAAGGATAAAACTCCGACATCAAGATGGCTGAGTCAGGACAAAGATCAGCACTTAGGCCGCTTTCCTTCAAGTTATCCACTGTCAATTGATCACGAACTGCGAAATAATCTGCATTTTGAAGCTTCTCTTTCAAGAAATCATACTTCGAAAAAGTAGCAGCGCTTAAGCCAGAGCCACCCAGGGAATTCAAAGTCACAGACTGAACCCCGGCAAAATCAGATTTATCAAATACAAAAGGGAGAGTTGTCTTGCCCTTCAGGATTTTCTTGGTCCATGTATTCAAATCCAATACCTTGTTGACTCTCACGTGTCTTTTATTAATTCGCTGAAAAAGCGGATTCAATGCCGCATATAGTGAATTCCATGTTACGCCCAATGCCTCACCACCTGCAATAATCACATGTACAGGTTTATTGGGATCATTACATTGCTTATAAAATTCCTTGAGCCCTTTTGTCGGAAGTCCGCCGACACTGGATAGATCGCTTTCCACCAGACCGAAATATTCAAATTCGAAATCCTTCCCATAAGTACTCAACTGCCTTTCTATCACTAATGGAAAAAGTAAATCCCCGTAATTGTATCGGTCGAAAGCACCTATAATTAAGACTTTTGTCATATGTTTAACTAGTATAATTAAGATCAATCGAACTTACCCGAATAACAAATTCTTTAAACATTATTAGGCTGGAAGAGCGTTGACCGAAGACCGAAGTGGCCGTGACCATTCATCCTTGCAAAAAAGATACTTGATTTTAAATCCAGAGAAATTAAGCTCAGGAACTATTTTTGGTAAGTAGGACGTAAATTCAGTACAAAATCATCAAAAGACTATTTTGAGCACCAAACCCGTTGCCGTCCATCGTATTTTTTCAGGTTCAGTCTGGGGGATTTTAGCCAAAATTCTCGATGCCGCCGCAAAGTTTGTGACCATCCCATTATTGGTGGGTTATTATGGCAAGGCTGACTACGGATTGATCGCCTTGGCCTTTTCCCTAAATGCCTATTTAAGACTTATGGATCTAGGAATGAATGTGGGTTCTGTGCGTTTTTTCTCTATGTGGGAAGCCAAAGCTGATTGGGAAAACATAGGAAAAGCTTCCCGATCCAGCATTATTTTCTACGGTACCATCGGACTTGTGAATGCGCTGATTTTCATGTTTATGGCTAATTATGGCCAGTCATTCTTTAATCTCAATCCCGATCAGATTCCCACTTATAGGATCATGATGTACATACTTTCGGCAAGTACGGTTTTGAACTGGCTGTCGAATGTGATCATCCAGTTACTCAGCGCCAAAGATGAACTCGGCTACGTAAACCGAGTTACGGTGGTGAGTAGCATGCTGAACTTTATAGTGGCGATCACAGCCATTCATTTCGAGTGGTCACTTCCACAATATTTCCTTTTCTACACGATTTCTACGCTTGTTCCGATTCCACTTAATATTCTTCGTTTACGAGTTTTTCCAGTTCCATTAGGGCAATTACTCACACCAAAATGGGATGGGAAGATTTTCCGAGAAATCATCGGCTACAGTTCTGCAATATTTCTGATGGGACTTTTCCAACTTACAGCAAATGAATTGCGGCCTATTTTGCTGGCAAAATTCGCTTCTGGAATTGACGTACTGACAGATTACCGGGTGATTCAGACTATCGCGATGCTGATTATTTCCTTTGGTACGATCTTCCTTCAGGTGCTTTTGCCTTCAGCTAGTAAAGTCTATCAGGAAGGGAATCACTCCAAGATGGAGAAGATGGTTTTTACCGCAACTCGGTACATATCTATTTTCTTAAGTTTTATCGTTTTCCTTTTGGTGCTGAATTCTGAATCTATTCTAGTACTCTACATGGGGAAAGACTACCTCCATTTGGCCGTCTGGCTGAACATCTGGCTGCTCACTGTATTGCTCAATATGCACAATACTCCCGTCGCTAGTTTGGTGCTTTCTTCTGGAAAAACCCGCTTCCTTATTTATTCTTCTGCGACGGCTTGTATTCTATCGCTTCCGATCACGGTGATCCTAGCCCCTACTCTGAATGTAGGCGCGGCAGTGATTGGCTACTTGGTTTATATGCTGATTCAGATTGGTTTCTTTTATATTTATTATATTCCTAAAGTGCTTAAGCTAGATAGCAAGAAGATTTTCTTCGGAGCTTTTTCACCTTCCGTCCTAGGAGCTGTGATTGCTTTTGCAGTTGCTTACGGGTTTGGAAAATGGATAGAAGTGCCGGAAGGTTTACTTGGAATGACCATAAGTTCGGCGATTTTCACTACGGTTTTTGCAGCATTCCACTTTCTGTTTATCATCAAAGCCGCAGATATTGATTTTCTACGGACGAAACTTTTGAAAAGAAAACCATCTAATGAGCAAGAATAAATTTTCGATTTGTATTCCTGCTTACAAGAGCAAATACCTGCAAGAATGCATTGATAGCATCCTTGCACAGAAGGTTGTCGACTTTGAACTAATCATTTTGAATGACTGCTCTCCAGAGCCAATTGAGGAAATAGTCCTAAAAAATCAGGATCCTAGAATTCGCTATTTCAAGAACGAAAAGAATGTAGGTGCTTATGATTTGGTGGACAACTGGAATAAGTGTCTGGAGCTGTCCACTGGGGAAAATATCGTCATAATGGGTGATGATGACCGTTTAGCTCCAGATTATCTGGCTGAGTTTGAAAATTTGATTCAAACCTACCCAAGTTTAAATGTCTACCACTGCCGCAGCAAAATCATCGACGACGATGGAAATGATGTGATACTTACACCAGCACTACCTGCTTTCGAATATGTCTATGACTCGATCTGGCATAGACTGCGTCAACTTCGCTCAAATTACATCTCTGATTACGTCTATGATACTTCCGCGTTAAGAGCTCAGGGTGGCTTCTACAAACTTCCACTTGCCTGGGGTTCGGATGACATCACAGCCTTTATAGCTTCTGCGAAAAAGGGCATTGCTCATAGCAACAAACCCGTTTTCGAATACCGTAGCAATCGCCTTTCCATCACTACAACAGGAAATGATCTGCACAAAATGATGGCAGATGTAAGTTATTCTGAGTGGTTAGGAGATTTCCTGAAAAACAATCCTCCGCATCCTTCGGAAAAGGTGATTTATCAGCATTTACTGAAGGAAAAGGATAAGTACATGCACGATAAGCGGCTCTACACGATGATGCTGTCCATGCGTAGTAACCCTTTGGAAAAGGCTAAAAACTGGATGAATACTCGAGATAAATTCGGTTTATCGATAAAGGACATTGGCGTTGCTTTAGCGAAAAGCATGAATTCAAACCGCTCTTGATGCCGATGGATTCACCTACCAAAATCATCTTCAATCCCTGCGAGAACAAGGAAAATCAATACATCACTATTCTGGTCAATGGACTAGAGAAGCATGGGTTTGAAGTTAGCAAACTGGATGATTTTCTTTCTTCGAAAAAGCATTATCAATCTATCAAATTACTTCACTTGAACTGGTTTGAAAATCTGGATGATAGCAGCTCCTCAAGTATGTGGAAAAGCTATTTCAGAAAATTGGTTGTACTTGCGGCTATTAAGTTTGGGAAGAAAAAATTGGTTTGGACCATGCACAACAGACTTTCTCACGAGAAAAAGTCGGGCAAACTTAGCCGGGCTTTAACTCAAAAAATTGTGGCACAGGCAGATGCAATTATTATTCATTCTGAGGTTTCCAGAGGAATTTTGCGCAGCAAATACCCGAATCTCAAAAGCAAAATCATTCACATTCCACATCCTGACTTTGTAGATGTCTATGGGGCTATGCTTCCTGAAAGTTCGGAAGAAAGAACTCCACAACTCAAGCTTCTTTTTCTAGGTGCAATCAAACCCTATAAAAATATTGAATTGCTAATCGAAGTGGCAAGAAGATTTCCCCAGTCAGTTCACCTGACTATAGCAGGAAATCCAAATTCTGAAGCTTATCGAAGTGAATTACAGAAGTTGGCAGAGAATACTCCCAATATTTCGCTCGAACTTAAATTCATTCCTGACGAGGAATTGCCAAGCTATATACATCAGTCAGACTTACTCATTCTTCCCTATTCTCTGGATAGCAGTCTAAACTCAGGAACGGTCATTCTTGGATTTTCATACGGGAGAACCGTCATCTGCCCAAGAATTGGCACTATTGATGACTTAGATGGTGGCGAAAACGTATTTGACTATAGCTATGAATACGAATCTGAACACCTTGAAGCACTGGAAAAACAGATTCAAAAAGCCATAACTCTTCATCAAAACAACCCAAATTCTCTAATCGAAAAAGGTCATAGAATGCAGGGTTTGGTACTAAAGAAAAACAACAAACAAGACGTAACCGATAGTTTAATTGAGCTATATGAAAGCTTATTATGAGAATCAGCCTATTTGCAGGAATTACTATTTGGGTTGGTTTTTTATTTAGAAAATCCTCCTTGCCCCCTTTTAAAGGGGGAATTGCGAAACTTGAAACTCAGCCATCGATCCAATGGATCGAACTACACTAAAATAGAAAACATAAGCTCGTTAAACAGACATATCTTTTTCGGCTAAAACCAACACATGAAAATTCTATACATCAACTCTCTTTATAGCCCGCTGATCGAAGGTGGCGCGGAGATTTCCCTGAAACTGATCGTGGAAGGAATGAAATCTCTGGGTCATCAGGTCGTGGTGCTGAGTTTGATGCCTGAGAAAGGACTGAAGAAAGAGCAGGTTGATGGAGTTACAGTTTATCGGGCAGGATTGCAAAATGGGTACTGGCCTTATTCCAAAGCCAAGAAAAACAAGCTTTCTCGACTGGCCTGGCACTACAGAGATCAGTCAAATGAAGCGATGGCAGAAGTCGTTAAAGAAATCTTGATGGCAGAAAAGCCAGACATTGTCTCTTGCCACAACCTTGCTGGATGGTCGGCCGCAGTCTGGAACCCGATTCATGAAGCTGGCATTCCCATAGTTCAAGTTTTGCATGATCTGTATTTGCTTTGCCCAAACAGCAACATGTTTAAGAATGAGCAAACTTGTGAGAATCAATGCTTCAGCTGTAAACTTTTGCGCAGAAATCATGCAGAAAAATCAGCCCAAGTAAGCGCTGTGGTAGGCATCAGCAATAGCATTTTGCAGCGATTTATCGACTTTGGATACTTTACGAATGCCACTAAAAACATCATTTATAACACACGTACGATTTCAAACCCAGTTTTTAAGCCCACTAGAAAATCTGGCCAAGCAATGCGTTTTGGTTATTTGGGCACGCTATCTAAAGTCAAAGGATTGGAATGGCTGATCGAGCAATTCAAAAAACTGGATTTCGAGGCAAGTTTAAGAATAGCGGGAAAAGGGGATAGAGTGTACGAAAATCAATTAAAGGAACTGGCTAATGACTCCAACATTGAATTTGTAGGATATGTGAATTCCACAGAATTTCTAGCTGAAATGGACGTGTTGATAGTGCCGTCCCTCTGGGAAGAACCTCTGGGAATGGTTGCGATAGAAGCATTGGCAAACCATGTTCCTGTGATCGCAAATAAAAGAGGCGGACTTCAGGAAACGGTAAAAGATGGAATCAACGGCCTGTATTGCTACGATAGCGAGCCTGATTCTTTGAGCGCTGCTATGCGCCAACTCTATGAGAATCCTGAGCAGTACAATCAATTTAGCCAAGCGGCGAGAGCGTCCGTGGCTTCTATTTTGGATGCTGATCGAATGATCGGAGAATATGAAGCAGTTTTGAAGGAGGCCTTAACCAAGCCCAATCCTGAAATTTCGAAATGAGCACTCCTCCAATCACACTCACCAACCAAGCAGCTTTACTTGAAGGAAATGAATGGAAAGCCATCTCAATAGCAGAATCCCTGTTTTTGATTTCGCTGATTTCCATGTTCCTTCCAGTGAAGGTTTATCCGGTGATTTTTGTGATCACCTCATACTTTTTCTACAGAGAAACTCCCCAACTCACTTTCTCGAAGTGGTTTATAGCGCTGGCTGTTTTCAGCACTTACGCTGTGCTGAGTTACTTACTCAACTATCCTGGAGAACCGCTCGCTTTGACCAATATCATCAAGCTCGTCATCAATTTCTTCTTTCTGTTTTTTGCTATCAATTGGCTTGGTTCCAGGGATAACGAATCACTGATTAGCAAGCTTGATTCGGTACTTTTAGCCATTCTGGCACTGTCATTAGTTCAGCTTCTGATTTATCATCAAGCATATGATTTTAAGCTGATCACAGGAAGTGATTCTTCAGGTCAAGCGAGTTCACTTTACCGAGACTCACTTTATTACTGGGGTTTGGACGATAAAAATATGTTTGGAGCGCGCATAGCTCTGATCGGATTTTCGTTCATATGTATTCCTGTAGTCTTGAAAAATAGGCTGTCGATCTGGAGAATTGTCTTCGTGTTTTTGATCGGATTTCTCAGCTTATCCCGAACTCCAATCGTCGCTTTATTACTTGGCATCTTTTTCTTAATCTGGATTTCTGTGGAGAAAAAATGGAAAATCGGGTTGCTTGTTTTGGTAGCCATAGCACTTCCTTTTATCCTCCAAAAAGTAATTCGGGTAGACTCTCTGACCTCGTCCAATGATGGCATGGGAATCAGATTGGTTTATTGGAAAGCATTTTTCCAGCATTTCGACGCGATTTCTCCCTTGGGAAATGGCTTTCTCAGCGCACCTGGATTCCTAGGAAGTTATGCCGATTTCTACCGTGGAGAGCCCCATATTCATAACACCTTTCTCACCACTTATCTTGAATTAGGTATTGTAGGCTTCTTCTCATTCTTGGCATTTCTGGTTTGGTTTATCAAGGAGTGCTGGCAAAAAACAGTCAATTCAAAACTTTGGATAGCACTTTTTATCCCGATCCTCTCCATTATGATGATCCTATATTCTGGCTATGACAACGACGTAGTCATGTATTTATGTCTGATTTATCTCATCGGTTCACTGCGGGAAATCAGCTTTCAAAACATAAAACTCAGTCTATGAAATCTCGAAAAAATGTATTGATCGATAGTCGATGGGCTGGAAATACTGGAATAGGAAGATTGTATCAGGAGGTAATGAATTATGCCCCATTTGAGGCTACATGTGAATATGTGGAGAGTAAAATGGGTTTAGGGAGTTTACTGACGCCCTTGATGCTGGGTGAGGAAATAAAGAAGTCAAATGCGGACGTGTTCTACAGTCCGTCATTTATGCCACCTGCATTCTCCAAGACTCCATTTATTTTTACCGTTCACGATCTCATGCACTTGTTTTACTATACCAAGCTGCACAAGATTTATTATGAGCAGGTGATTGGGAGGCTGGCGCCAAAAGCGAAGAAGATCATCACAGTATCTCATTTCAGCAAAAAACAATTGGTGGAATTAATGGGAATACCAGAAGAGCTAATACAGGTGATTTATAATGGAGTAGATAGTCATTTCCTTGAAAATGAAGAAGAATATGAGAGCATTCGCCCCTATTTTCTCTATGTGGGAAATAGAAGAAAAAACAAGAATGTACCGGCTATGCTCACTGCCTTTGCAAAAGCGAGAATCCCAAATGACTTTATGTTCTTCCTCTCTGGCAATGCTGATGCGGAGCTTGATGCTCTTATTGGAAGTCTAGGCATACAGAAAAGGGTTCGGTTTTTGGGTTTTATAGAGGAAGCAGATTTACCCAAACTATACAAAGGTGCCCATGCTACTTTATTCGCCTCACTGATGGAAGGATTTGGTTTACCGGTCATTGAATCTATGGCCTCAGGTACTCCAGTTTTGACTTCGAATACAAGTTCACTTCCTGAAATCGCTGGGGGAGCTGCACTTTGTGTAGATCCGACTGAAATTTCTGCCATTCAAGCGGGCATAGAAAAACTCGTAGATGACGAGGATTTCTACGTGGAATGCATGGTAAAAGGTCTTGAGCGCGCAAGGGAATTTAGCTGGGAGAAAACGGCTGCAGAAACATGGGAAACCATTCTTTCTTGAAACAACATGAAAAACTACTTTCACACATTCATCTTCTTTACGCTGCTTTTTGCATTGCCCCTAGCAGGCATATGCCAATCTGGGAAGAGAATCAATGTGCTTGAAATTGGGATTTTGGCTAATTCAGAAAACGATCAAACAGAAGCCATTCAGGAAATTATTGACCAAGCTAAGGAAGGTGATACCGTATTTTTTCCCGAAGGAAAATACCTAGTCCGAACAATTCTGCTGAAGTCTGGGATAAACCTTCTTGCAGTTGGCATTATCAAGCATCATAAATCTGCAAAAACCGGGGAATATTCCATCGAAAAGCAAAACTCTCCTAACCCGTTGATATTGGGAAAAGGAGTGAAAAACGTTTCAATTTCCATCAAAGGAGAATCCAAAAATGAGGGAATCTATCTTTTGAAAAGTCAGCAAATCCGTATTTACAACACTGTATTAACTGGTGATTCTACGAAGCTAAGAGCATATCCTGGCGTCATGACTTTTCAGTGCAGCGGAATTGAAATTGCGAATACGAGAATTCATCATTTCGGAATGCCACGGACTGAAACTGACAAGTACCAACCTGGAACGGGTATTCGGATCATGTCTAGCAACACTATTTCCATTCATGATTCTGAGATTTATAAGAATGGTGAAAATGGGGTTTTTATCCATGGAAGCAGGAAAGTAGAAGTCATCAATAATGTGATTCGACACAATGGAATGTCTGCTATTCAGGTTGCTTTTGGGGATACTGGAAAGGAAAGAGACTATAATTTCTCCTACAATATCCTCGAGGAAAATGCTTCAGATGCGATAGACATAAATAACAGATCTAAGGAAAAAGCAAAAGATATCGAGTGTCTGATCACCGAGAATATTACCTGCGGAAATGGTTTTGTGAAAGGTGAATCCACCCCTGATGGTTCAGGCATTGCAACACTGATCAACGTTTCAAATGTCATTCTCTATAAAAATGAAGCTTATAGAAATAACCGTCCAGCGATCTACGTCGAAAGCTGTGGATTGATCTTGGCAAAGGAAAACTGGGCAGATAATCAGGTGGAGATCACGCTCGATTTGGAAGAATTACTTCTGGACAAAAACAGATTCAGCAGCATCAATTTGATCGCAAATACTAAGGCTCAGAAAATCCATCTTCGAAATAATACGCTAGGCTCACTTTCCTTGCCAAATGGAATTCAAGTGAATGAATTTGACGTGGAAAACAACCGCTTCTCGAATGCAACCTTCAACTTCAACATGGAAGGAACTATGCATCTGACAGGAAATACGATGGAGAACAATTCCGAAAACCCAGCAATTTTGATTGTGAAAGCGGATAATGCATTACTGGAAAATAATGAGATTGTGAGCAGAAACTCATCTGCGATTATCATTAAAAACACGGCTAAAAATATCCACATCATCGGAAATCAGATTGAATCATTCAACACAGCCATTTTTGATGATAGCTCAAAAGACCTCGTAGTAAAGAATAACAGGATCAAATCCATCGCCGGCGGAGAAGAAAATCAGGCATTTCGAAGTCATTTTCCCAATAACCTAACGTTGGTTGCGAATGAATATCACGGTATACAAAACACTGAAACCGTACTCCTTGTAGGAAAAGGAAAAGCTACCATTGGCAAGGAAAAACTAATTTCCGGAACAGCCAATTATGGGGAAGTAGAAATCACATACTATTAATTTTTAAGCTATGCAAGTCAATCTTTTTATCCCTACGCTGAATGCAGGAAAAATCTGGAAAGAAGTATTGGATGGTGTTGCTATGCAAAATTATCCCATCTCTCGATTGATAGTGATTGATTCTGGCTCTACGGATGGGACTTTGGATTTGCTCAATGAAGAAACATGCGATCTGATCCAAATCGACAAGAAGGATTTTGACCATGGCGGAACGAGGCAAATGGCTGTGGAGACATTTCCAGATGCTGATGTATTTATTTTTCTTACCCAAGATGCAATCCTTGCAGAGCCTGATGCGATTTCAGTGATGGTTAATGCTTTGGAAGAAAACCCTGACCTTGGAATGGCTTATGGTCGTCAGCTCCCCCATAAAAATGCGAAGCTGTTGGAAACTCATGCAAGACTTTTTAATTATCCAGCGGAGTCAAAAGTGAAGAGCATGGAAGATGCTGATCGATATGGCATTAGAACAATTTCCTGCTCCAACTCTTTCGCAGGCTATAGAAAAACCGCATTTTTTGCCGTCAACGGATTTCCAACTGGCTCTATATTAGGAGAAGACGTGCTAATTGCTGGCAAAATGTTATTGAATGGATGGAAGTTGGCATACCTTTCGCATTCTAAAATATACCATTCACATAATTATTCAGCCACTGAAGAATTCAAGCGATATTTTGACATTGGAGTATTCCATTTCAATAATCAATGGATCTTCGAAAAATTTGGCAGAGCAGAAAGTGAAGGATTCAAGTATCTTAAATCTGAACTCACCTATACACTAAAGAACAATCCATTTTTACTTCCAAAGTCGATGATTGCAACCTTGGGTAAATGGCTTGGCTATAAATTGGGACTACACTACCAATCACTTCCAGCTGGACTTCGCAAGTCATTTTCTATGACTAAAGCCTACTGGAATCGCTCCTGAACAATAAACCCATCAGGTAACAACCCTCACAATGTGTGGATAGCTTCCACATAATTAATGTTAACAATCTATTAAAAATAGCCCTATCTAACCAATTAGGCCTGTTTTTGCTTGGCATCCGTATTGGATATAACCTAGCGTCACAATATTTGACTTAAAATACTAAACCAATGATACGTAATTCATCCCATCAACAAGAGATTGTTTTTAAAGGCTACCAGTCGGGGCGTATTATTCCTGACCTATTTTCCCTTACGCACATCTCACGAAGCTCCGTTTCTCAGACTGTGAACGAAGGTATTGAGATCACAACCAGATTCGTTAAAAGGTCATTTGATATACTATTCTCTTCCTTTGCAATCCTTATTGGTCTGCCGGTGTTTCTCACTTTGATGTTGATCACAAAGCTTACATCTAAAGGGCCAATATTCTACAAGCAGGAAAGAATTGGTAGAAACGGTCAGCCGTTCTACATACTGAAGTATAGAAGTATGATTGTAGATTCTGAGGTGAATGGCCCGCAATTGACTAAGGATAACGATCCTAGGGTGACTAAATGGGGTAATTTCATGAGAAAAACTCACCTAGACGAGATTCCACAGTTTTTCAATGTACTTATGGGTGATATGTCAGTAGTAGGTCCTAGACCAGAACGTGCCCATTTTATCCAGCAGATTGTAGCCAGACAGCCACAGTATGTTCAGTTGCTTGCGCTACGTCCAGGAATTACCTCTATTGGACAGGTAGATTATGGCTATGCAGAAACTGTAGAGGAAATGTGTCAGCGAGTACTTTTGGATTTGAAATACTTAACTCAAGTTAATTTATTAACTGATTTGAATATTATAGGACAAACAGTCATGACTATGATTAACAAAAAAGGGAAATAAGTCACCCCTTAAATTGAATATATCATTGAAAGGAAACGTCAGGCATTTAGCCTGACGTTTTTTTTTCGCCATAAAACTATTTCGCAGATTATGTAAAAATGGAGTAATTTATGGACTGAGGATGATAGTTTAGAACTATATGTATCCTAGAAGAAACCGAAAAACTATGAAAAAGGCATTGTTAGAAGATCTTGCCTTACTGATTTTAAGGGTAGGCTCAGGTGCGATGATTCTTACGCACGGCTACCCAAAACTGATGAGACTTATTGGCGATGAGCCAATTAAGTTCTTGGATTTATTAGGAATAGGGTCTACAGCCTCCTTAGCTCTGGCTACTTTCGCAGAGTTCTTCTGCGGCATCCTACTAATCCTTGGTTTCAAAACTAGATTGGCAACCATCCCTTTGATGATAACTATGCTGACTGCTGCTTTTGTAGCACACGCGGCGGATCCATTTGGGCGGAAAGAGCTTCCATTGCTTTATTTTATTGTCTTCTTATTTATTTTGATTTTTGGTGCTGGTAAATTCTCTTTAGATGCATTAGGGAAAAAGAGTCTACTTTAACCAGCATCTCCTTATAGAAATCAATCAGGAAGAGCGAATGCCACATAAGCATCTCCGCTTTTGGTACCTTTCCCTCCTCCACACGCGATCACAAGAAATTGCTTACCACCCATTTCATAAACGGCTGGAGTAGCATGCCCAGAAGCTGGAAGCTTGGCTTCCCACAGAATCACGCCAGTTTCCTTGTCGAAAGCTCGGATCTTCTCATCCTTCGTTGCGGCAATAAATAACACTCCACCGGCGGTTACGACCGGGCCACCATAGTTTTCTGTACCTGTTGGGGCAAAACCTTGCGCACTCAGCGAATCGATTTCTCCCAAAGTCACCTGCCATTTTTTCTTACCTGTATTCATATCTATCGCGGTAAGCAATCCCCATGGAGGATTAGATCCATACAAGCCGTCTTTGGTTACCAACTTCTTATAACCATCCATGTAGTAGCGTGGAAAAAGCTGTGAAGGAGCACCTTCCATCTCTTGCTTGTCTCCTGCAGCAGGTGCTTTGTCTAGCAAGTAATCCAAAATAACTTTTCGGTTTTCATTAGAAATATGATCAAAAGCAGGCATGGCACCTCTGCCTTTGCGAAGCAAAAGATCCAATGAATCATAGGTGAATTTTTCTTTTATATCTAATAAACTCGGGATAGTAGGCGGATTCCCTTTTCGATCCAAGCCATGACAATTGCCACAGTAATTCGTGTAAGCTGATTTGCCTACATTTTCAAAATCAGCATTTGGAGTCATCCCGATTATCCAAGGGATTTGATTGGCATTCACATAGAAAGTCTGTGTTTCCGGGTCAAAAGAAGCTCCGCCCCATTCTCCTCCGCCGTCCATTCCAGGGAAAAGAACGATGGGTTTTTCAGGATGTGGAGGAGCCCAAGTATCTCCATAGATCGCTCCTTCGAGTTGACTTCGGATATCAGCTTCCCATTTGGGGTGAAGATTTAAAATACTATTTTCATCAAAAACCATCTTCATGAATGGTTCTGGAAAAGTTGGAATTGGCTGTGTGGCTGAAGAATGTTCACCAGGCATCAGAGATTGAGTAACCGGAGTTTCTACAATCGGCCAAACAGGCTCGCCAGTTTCCCGGTCAAATACATAAGTCATTCCTTGCTTGGAAATCTGCGCCACTGCATCAATCCACTTCCCGTCTTTTTGGATTCGAATCAGGTTTGGATTGGCAGGGAAATCCCGATCCCACACATCATGATGCACTGCTTGAAAATGCCATATTCGCTCGCCTGTTTGAGCATTTAGGGCGATCAAAGAATTCGCATAGAGATTATTTCCTTTGCGATAGCCACCCCAAAAATCATAGGTAGCCGAGCCTGTAGGTACAAAAACGATCCCCCGCTGCTGATCCACGGTCATCCCAGCCCAGTTATTTGCTCCACCGATCTGCTTGATATTCTTGGCATCCCAGGTTTCATAGCCAGGTTCTCCTTCCTGTGGAATCGTATGAAAAATCCATTCCCGCTTTCCTGTCTTAATATTATATGCTCGTATATGCCCAGGTGCCGCATCCAGACCTTCGGAAAGCCGCATCCCGATAATCAGCAAATCTCCATAAACCACTCCAGGAGCATTGGCCACAATCAAAAAATCCTCGCGATCTGTATCTAAGCCTTTGCGTAGATCGACTTTTCCCTGATCACCAAAACTCAAGATGGGTTCTCCTGTCTCAGCATTTAGTGCCATTAGCCAATTACCCGCTCCAAAAAGAATGCGCTTGTCATCTCCATCTTCCCAATAGCTCACCCCACGATTCGTTCCCGCCCAGGAATTCTCGCCTCCAAGTACCTGAAATGGGTCAAATCGCCAAACTTCCTCACCCGTCTCTGCATTAAGAGCGAACACATTCAATTTGGGTGTGGATCCGTAAAGCAAGCCATTCACGACAATTGGTTGGCATTGAATCTGCGAACTGGCAGTAGCATCCCCAGTATTATAAGTCCACGCAACTTCGAGTTGGGAAACGTTGTCGGGTGTGATTTGGGTCAAAGATGAATAGCGTGAACCGTCTTCTGGCCCTCCATAGTGGGACCAATCAGTATAGTCGATTTCTGTAGTTTTTGATTGGCAGGCTGAAAAAAGTAAAATTGAGCAGAGTGCAACTTTGATAATGGCTTTCATAAAATAGGCTGAGGTGGGTTTGAAAGCAAAATATCGGGAATTAACTGTTAAGATCACAGATAAGTGCATCTACACTTACATCAATGATGGAAGTTCAAATTGGGTGATTCCCCCTTTTTTTCAAAGGGGGTTGGGGATTTTGCAATTGAATAGGTGTGAAACTCAGCGGTTAAAATTGACTTTTAGAAAAATATAGATTCAAATTTCTTCATGCCAATTGTTACGCTTGTCCTTCCATTTGAATTCTTTTTCCCAACCAGCCTAGTACAAAAAAGATCACCAAGAAGCCTATTGCAGGAATGGATAAAATGATCAGCTGCCAAAAGAATGGGCTTGTTTCTGGTTGAAACTGGCCGAAAGCAGATTGAATCTCCCTATCCCATTCTTGAAAAATACCAAGCGATGCGAGATAGGCTATATAGATAAATATTGCCACCATAACTACTGAGAAGATCATTCCCAGACGGATAAATACTTTGGCAATCTGAAAGCTTGGATCGAATGAAATTGAATTGCTCATAAGTGAAAAGTTTTAATAAAAATGGTACTCAAATTCTTGTTAACCAATTATTTAACGTTAAATCCTTTTAAAATTATCATAAGGCTTAGATTTTCATTTGTTAATATCCAGTTTGAATTAATTTCTGACTATTTAGTTTTGTTACGTATGTTTAGTACATGAGATATGTTTCACTGATAATTTGGTCCTGCCTAATTTTGGTTGGTTTCCTTGGTTGTGCGGAGAAAGAGCTTGAAACTGGTTTAAGCGAAGAAGTTGTTAAAATTGACCTTTCTGAGGCGAGGGAAGCTAAGCTTTCCGAATTTTTTCAATCTGTGAGCTATACTTTGTTGGACTACACGGACGAGTTACCTATTGTAAATGGGTATAAAATGGTGGTTACCAAAGATGAAATATTTGTTGAAAGCCGAGAAACTGCCAAGGTTTTTGTTTTTGACAATTCCGGTCAGTTGAAAAATGTTATTGGACAATTTGGTGATGGGCCTGGAGAAATCCGCTTAATAGATGGCCTTTTTGTGAATGGAGACACGGTTCGAATCGACTCTGAATATGCATTTAAGTATGTTTTATTTTCGAAAGACGGGAAATTTATCAAGGAGGATAAACTCTCCTATCGAGCTTCGGCTATTTATGAGCCGGATTTTAGTTTGTATTATTTCCAGCATGGAGAAGGACCAGATCAATGGACTTATATCAGAGAAGATAAAAGTGGTGGCAAGCCCGAAGAAACAGTGAAAGGCTATTTGCCAATGAGGAAAGGCTTTGAGAAATTTACTTCTTTTGCAGGGCCAATTGGGTTTCTGAAAGATGTTGAAACAGAGGAGTTTTACTATACTGAACCCAATGACTATCAGGTGCAGAATTTTGATACCGAAGGTTATTATAAGAGGACAATACGCTTTGACTTTGGCAAGTATAACTGGCCTATGGAAATGAGATTGGAATTAGCTGGTAAAGGGAGGGAGCAGAATGACTATCTAAAAGAAAATATTGTTGTGGCTGGGTTGTATGACTTTTTCCCTTTTCAGAACCTTTTCTTTATGTCAGCAGGTACTTATGGGAAGACTTACTGGATCTTTACGGATAAAAAATTCACTTCTATTGATATAATCCAGGATTGGGAAAATGATCTGGATGGAATGAAACTTCGACAGCTCTCTTGGACAAAATCAGAAGATGAGATTATTTATCAGATTGACTCAAGGGCATTCTTCAATGATTATAAGGAAGCATTTAATGGGAAGTCAGTGGAATCCAAACCAGGAGATATTCATGAATTCTTTGAGAAAAATCGCGACAAACTACAGGAGGAAAAAATTGTGCTGGTGTCTTATAAGTTGAAATAAGTCATTTGGTTTCTGAGATGCATACTCTTTTCAAGTTGAAGCCCATCTTCTTCAAAATCAGAGACCTTAGGCTTCGACTTCGCTCAGCCTGACATGCAAACTTGATTTTTATACAAAAACTTTGAGCCCACAGCTGTTAATAGATTATACAAAAAAAGGAACCCATTGCTGAGTTCCTTTTTGATTTCAATCGTGTGAAATCTTACTTTCTCACTCTAATTTTTTCCTTGATACGTGCAGCTTTACCCTGACGTCCTCTTAGGTAGAATAGACGAGCTCTTCTTACTTTACCTTGTCTCAATAGATCGATTTGCTCGATCGCAGGGGAGATGATAGGGAAGATTCTTTCTACACCGATACCATTGGATATTTTTCTTACAGTGAAAGTCTCACCGTTAGAGTTAGGGTTTCTACGCTGGATCACAGTTCCTTGGAACTGCTGGATACGCTCCTTGCTACCTTCTTTGATACGTACGTGTACGTTGATGGTATCGCCAGCTTTGAATGAAGGGAATTTAGCTCTAACCTCGCTGTATTCCGCCTCTACTATTTTCATTAAATCGCTCATAGCTTTATGTTTTTATGCTTTCGCTGTTTGCCAACGCGTGGCTTATTAATTATTTCTTATACGATTCTGCATCGCTTATCCCAGTTCCTTTGTCACTGAGCAAGTCAGGTCTTCTCTCTTGGGTTCGGCGAACCGATGCTTCAAATCTCCATTCGTTTATCTTGGCTTCATGTCCTGACAGCAATACTTCCGGTACTTTCATCCCGTCATAATCGGCAGGGCGAGTGTATACCGGCGGTGCCAGCAGTCCATCCTGGAAAGAGTCTGTCAAAGCTGAGGTCTCATCATTCAGCACTCCCGGGATCAGGCGAATCAATGCATCAGCCACTACAGCTGCTGCTAATTCTCCTCCAGAAAGTACATAATCACCAATACTAATTTCCTTGGTGATGAATCGCTCTCTTACTCGCTCGTCCACGCCCTTATAATGACCACAAAGGATCAACAGGTTTTGGCTGAGCGAAAGCGCATTTGCCATGGGTTGGTCGAATCGAGCTCCGTCGGGTGTCATGTAGATGATCTCATCGTACGTGCGTTCCTTCTGAAGTGCTTCTATACATCGAGCGATAGGCTCGATGGACATTACCATCCCGGCTCCCCCTCCAAAAGCGTAGTCATCGACCTGCTTCTGCTTGCTAGTTGAATAATCCCGTAGATTAATCACGCGAATACTGGCTATTCCTTTGTCCTCCGCTCTTTTCAGAATGGAGTGTGCAAATGGTCCTTCCAATAATCCCGGTACTACAGTGATAATATCAATGTGCATGGGTTAGTCTTCCAGATAAATTTCAAGTAAACCTTCGGGTAATCGGCAGTAAACTTTTTTAGCTGCCTTGTCCACCTTCTGGATAATTCCGTCCTGAATTGGTATCAGCACTTCTTTTTCCTTGTGTGTTACTCCGAGGAGATTCTGTGTCTCCAGATCATAAACGATCTGAATAGGTCCGATCAGGCCGTCAGTCTCATCAAAGACTTCGAATCCGATCAACTCATGGAAGAAATACTGGTCATCTTTCAATTCAGGAAGCGCTGTCAAGGGAAGATAAACTCCCAATCCAACCAAATCTTCTACCTGATCGAGCGAGTTCAAATCCTCAAACTTCGCCAATGCTTTATTTCCAGGTTGGAGTACAAAGTGCTCCAGGAAAAACGGCACCAGCCGGGATCTTTGCTCTAAGAATAAGTGCTCAAGCATCTCATAATCCTCAGGATAATCGACATCAAGCATTATCATTACTTCTCCACGAAGTCCATGAACTTTAGACACGTAGCCTAATTGAAAGCTTTGGTCTTTATTCATGGGGATTTATATTAAGCTTTTGCTTCGTCTTCGCCAGCTTCAGGAGCTTTTTCTTCAGCAACAGGAGCCTTAGCTTCTGGAGCCTCTTCAGCAACAGGTGCCTTCTCTTCAGCAGCAGGAGCTTCTTCAACTACAGGTGCTTCTTCAGCAACGGGAGCTTCTTCAGCAACAACTTCCTCTACTACAGGAGCAGGGTTGTTAGCAGCTTCAGCAGCAGCTAGAAGAGCTTTTTGCTCATCTTCTCTTGCTTGAATACCGTCAAGTCTAGCTTGGTTCTTAGCAGTTTCAGCATCAAATGCTTTCTTACGGATATCCGCTTTAGCTGCAGAAATACCTTCAGCCTTACCAGCAATCTTCGTGTCTTTTTCGTTCAACCAAGCTTCGAATTTCGCATCTGCTTGTTCTTGCGTGATTGCACCTTTCAATACACCAATCTGAAGGTGTTTTTTCAGCATCACACCTCTGTAAGAAAGCATAGCTTTCACAGTGTCTGTTGGCTGAGCTCCGTTCAACAACCATTTAAGAGCGCGCTCATTGTTGATGTTGATAGAAGCAGGATTTGTGTTTGGATTGTAAGATCCGATCTTTTCGATGAAGCGTCCATCACGTGGAGCTCTTGCATCAGCTACAACCACGTCGTAGATAGCCATTTTTCTTCTACCTCTTCGTGCTAATCTGATTTTTACTGACATAAATTTTGTATGTATTTAGTGAGTGGATGGAACCCGTCCATCCTAATTTTGGAGTGCAAAGATAGTGTAAATCCTTGTAAAGCCATAAGTTGACTAAAGAATATTTGCCTAAAAGGAGTGTTTTGGGTTATCTTGTCCGATAAATCTATATTATCGCCTATTGCGCAGCAAATGACATGGTTCAATTTATATTTGCCTGCTGCAACATAACGAATAAGAGTTTCCAAAATTCTGGTTTTAATTTACAATCCTCAAACGAGAGGTTTTTGATAAAGATGGTTCCGTAGTTCAATGCCCGCCCGGCTGAAGCTATTCGGATGAGCGGATCAGGTTAACACGGTCGGACAGGCCCGCCCGGCTGAAGCCATTCGGACGGGGATAGAACAAGCGTTTCCTAAACGCTAGATCTAAGTTCGATTCTTAGCGGGGCTACTATAATTTTTTCAACTTAAATTTTCATTATATGTTCTACGCATATGTGCTAAAAAGTAAGATGCACGACTATTTTTATAAGGGTCATTGTCAAGACTTAGATAAAAGATTGGCTGAACATAATGCAGGAAAGACCCAATCAAATCGACCATATCTCCCATTTGAGATTGTGTATTTTGAAGAATTTGAAAGTGAATCTGGGGCAATACAGAGAGAGAAATATTTTAAAACCTCGAGAGGGAGAAAGTTTTTAAAAAAGATGTTGACCCCGTAGTTCAATGCCCGCCCGGCTGACGCTATTCGGATGAGCTGATCAGGTTAATACGGTCGGACAGGCCCGCCCGGCTGACGCCAGTCGGACGGGGATAGAACAAGCGTTTCCTAAACGCTAGATCTAAGTTCTCCGCCCGGATGACCCGGTCGGACGGGGATTCTTAGCAGGGATACTTCGTAGGATAATTCTAAAAAAAAATTCGTTTTGTAGGTGACTAATGATTCGATAAAAAGTCTATCTGATAGGCTCGATAGTCATTCAATTTCTTATTTCATTGCCTCTCTAATCTCCTCCAAAAACAACTTCACTTTCACTTTTGGATCACCTTCACCCAATGTTTCAAGTGGGATATATCCACGGTAGCTGGATTTCTGAATTATCGCCATGACTTTATCTACATCAGTTTTTTGCTCAACACCATTCACATACAGGTTCTCTTTTAATTGCCAACTGACCGCGTATGGAATGGCCTTTTCTATTTCCTCATAAGCATTAGAACGAAAACTTCCAATATCTAGAATCAGTCCAAACCAATCGGAGTTGACGCGATTGATGATTTCTATCGTCTCATAGGCTGTTTTCAGAAAATCATGGTGGTTTTGTATTCCAACAATAACCCCATGTGCTTTCCCAAATTCAACACATTCTTTAAGATCGGCCACCATATAATCGACTACTTTTTCTCGAGGGATATCTTTAACATCTGTTGTACCCGAGAAAACCCGGATAACAGGAGCTCCGAGCTTTTCTGCAGCTAAAATCCAATTTTTCACTAACTCAACACTTACTTTTCGCCTAGCAGGATCTGGATCGGTAAAATCATTACGCACACCCGTTCCGCTAATTTCAAGCCCCAGCAAAAAAGCCATTTGTTTGATATGATACAAATACTCATCGGAAGGGACTTCAGGATAACCCGGGAAATAGTAGGCGGTAATATCTACCGCATCAAACTGGTTGGCAGCACAATACTCCAATAAATCGTCCAAATTCATTTCGCCTTTCATCAGCGGGTCATTGAACGAATAGGCATTCAGGCTGGTCTTTAATTTTGTTGGAAGTTTTTGCTGCGACTTTCCTTCAAAAGGGAAACTTATGACCAAAAAAAGAAGGGTGACAAATATCCAAGGTTGGTCTTTATGATTTCGGTTCATATTCTTATAATCTATAAGTAAGTTATAACTCACATCGATAAGGTAAATATCCCTTACTTCCCGTCCTCACCAAAAACACATCCCCGCTCAAGGGATATTCCTTCAATTGCTCTGAGCTGATATTTTCCTGAGCCGTAGTGATCAAAAGCGTATCAAGATTTTCTCCACCAAAACAACAGGAAGTAACGTGAGGCACAGGGAGCTCGATTTTTTCTAGTAATTCACCGTTAATCGGATTCCAGCGATAAACTCCAGAACCTCCATAATGGGCTACCCAGAGCATGCCTTCCTCGTCAATGCACATGCCGTCAGGGAATCCCAATTCTTCCGGAATCTCAATAGCAATCCGTTCAAATTCTATTTCTCCAGTTTCCAAGTCAAATTTATACGCCTTGATCTGTCTGGTCGGCGTGTCGATAAAGTAAAAAGTCTGATTGTCCTCAGTCCAAGCCATTCCATTTGAAATGGTCAGCCGATCAAGTATCTTTTCTGGCTTTAGATCCTGGTCGACTCTATAAAGTGACCCAGCGCCTTCCGTAAATAAGGTGCTGAGAGTCCCGATCCAAATTCTTCCTTTAGGATCGACTTTCCCATCATTGAAGCGATGAAGAGGAAATTCTGATTCTACTTCGCAAAGCCAGGTTAGTTCTTCGGTTTCTAAATCAAATCTTGCCAGTTTTCGATCTAATCCCAGAATAAGGTTACCCTCCTTATCTTCCAAAACCACAGCCAAACGATGCGGGAAACTTCGGGTTATCGTCTCGTCAGTCTTGGGATTATGTTCAAATAATTTTCCATTTTCAATATCTACCCAGAAAAAACATTGTCGTCCTGCATGCCAATAAGGCCCTTCGCCGAGGAAGCATTGAGAGGGGATGGAGGTGTAGTTGTAGGTTTTCAAGATTTATAGTGTTGAAGAAGATGCAAATTTAATATGTGCGTTGTAAGGTTACAATGAACCAAGTGGAAACATTCCAAGTGCCATAATGAGCGAAGTCGAGGGGTCAGAGGTTCTACAAAATCTCGTAAATCCGATATCAAAAATCGTAAATCATTGGTGCCAATACTGAGCAATTTTCTTTTTCAAAAATGCTACTGATCGCTGGAGTTGGTCCATGCCATCCACGCCATCTTCTATGCTGATCCAGTTGTCAAATCCAACTCGCTTTAGTTCAGTGAAAATCGCATCGTAATCATTCAGGCCTTTGCCAACTTCCCCGTGACTGAGTCGAGCTGCATAGCCAGTCACACCGCTTTCCTCATTTTTCAAATCTTCAATAGTCCCATACTTCAAAAATCGATCACTGGCATGCATAGTGACTACTCGCTCCGATACCTCATACAATAAATCGAGCGGATCCTCTCCCGCCAAAAAGGCATTACTTGGATCATAATTCACGCCGAAATTCGGGTCTTTGATGCTATTGACCAACTTCGTGAAAAGGGCTCTTTTCTGTGCGAATTCAGGATAATCCCAAAAGTCATCCTTGTAGTGATTCTCCAGAATTAAGGTAATTCCCAGAGATTTGGCATAAGGAAGACAGGCTTGTATAGATTCTGAGGCAAACTTAATTCCCTCATCCTCGGAGAGTTCAGGGCGATATTGACCCGATAGTACTCGGCAGTATTTTCCACCAAGCTCGTCAGTCATCTCTATCCAGCGTTTCTGTTTCTGGATTTCTTTGTCCCGAAAGGCCTTGTCTGGATGCGTGAAATCCGGTGAACAGCACATCATAGGAATGACCATTCCCTTGTCCTCTACCATTCTTCGGAATAAGCGCCAGTTTTCTTCTTTTTCCATTTCTAGAAAACCTGCATACCACTCCAATCCATCAATTTCCAGTGCAGCGGAAAGTTCTATCCATTCCGATAATTTCATACTTCCATCCTTGCAAAGTGCTTGCATGAAAGCTTTAGGGAAGGCGGCAATTTTGGGCATGTTAGTTAAGTATTAGGTTCATTTATGTGGAATGGTACTCGCGTCTTTTGGAATATTTCTGCCAATCATGGGGAATTGCTCCAAATCAACCACTTGACCGCTGATCGGACCACTCTCATCTGAAAGCCAATAAATGGTTGCCGCAGCTATCTCTTCCGGCCAAATAATTCTCCCTGCAGGAGCATAGAGTTTAGATAAATCTTTGTACCAATTATCAGAAAGCCCATGTTCTTTTTTTCGCTCAATTTCTTTTTCGGTGAGTACCCAGCCAGGATTTATTTGATTGACCCGCACACCATTCTCACGAAAAAGGGAATCTCCCAGATTCCTTGTCATGGTCATTAATGCACCTTTGGAAATACTGTAGGCTAATAGATTATGCTCGCCGCTCCAGGCATTTATCGAACCTATATTCAAAACGGCTCCATGACTTTCAATCAAATGAGGCAAAGCAGATTTAATGAGAAACAAAGGTGCGATGGTGTTTACATCCAATATGCGGTTGAGAAACGCTTTATCTGTAGTCAAAAGGGTTGATGCCGCTACCACTGCAGCATTATTGACAATGCAGTCAAGTCTTCCCCAAGTAGCTATAGCCAAGTCAACCAGTCTTTGTCCTGCTCCTTCATTGGAAATGTCCTCTATGTGTAATTTTGCATGTTCAGCACCCAATTCAGAAACTACCTGAATTCCCAGATCTTCTTCCAATCCATGAATAATGACTTTTGCACCTTCTGACACGACCTTCTTGGCGATGGCTTTCCCGATGCCCATCGTACTTCCTGTAACGATAATTACTTTGTCTTTTAATCGCATCTTAAACTGGTTTTAGAACACTTTTTACTACTTCTCCACTATGCATTTTCTCAAATGCTTCATGCCATTCTGTTATCGGCCAGATGCCTCCGATAATGGGTTTTACGTCTAAAATTCCGCTGGAAAGTAAGCCAATGACTTTTTCCCAGATTGGCCAGTTGTGACTGAAACTTCCTTGCAGCCGCACATTTTTCTGCACTAATGGATCCAGAGAAAAATTGAATGGAGTTGGCCCCCAGCCTACTTTGGTGATTTGCCCATTTGGGCGCACTAGATCCATGGCAATTTTTAGCGTAGCACTGATTCCTGCAGCATCGATAATCAGATCTGCTCCAAGTCCATCCGTTTTTCTAGCCCACTCAGTAGCGTCATTTATGATAGGCGTGACTCCATAACTTCTCGCTATTTCAAGTCTTCCACGATCTTTTTCTAGACCTAGAATTGCCACATCTCCACCGCAGATTTTCGCAACAGCAGCACAAAGAATTCCAATGGTTCCTGGCCCTATGACGATTACTCGATCTCCGGGTTTGATGTGAGAATTGACCGCGACGGCATTGTAAGCAACGGAACAAGGCTCAGTCAAACATGCCTCTTCAAATGACAATCCATCAGGCACACGGTGTAAGCATCTGGCAGGAACTCTAACGAATCGTGTCATAGCGCCATTTACTCCATAGCCAAAACCTTTTCTGGTTGGATCCAGATTATATAAGCCAGTTTTGCTCATAGGGTTTTGAGGATCGATCACAGCAGCAGTTTCACTGACAACTCGGTCACCCACTTTCCAGCCAGTCACTCGATCTCCGACCACTGCGATTTTCCCTCCGAACTCGTGGCCCAAAACCACCGGATAGTTCACTGGCCAAGAATGATCGGAAGTCCACTGATGCAGATCGCTTCCGCAAACTCCCACATTTTCTACTTCCAATAGAATGTCCTCCTCTCCGATTTCTGGGACAGAGATTTCTCTGATTTCTACTGATCCTTTTGTCTCTGAAAAATTAACTACGGCGGCTGATTTACCTGATATTGACATGAAATAGTGGGTTTAAAAGTTGCTGATCGTTTGAGAATGTATAGCTGCGCAAATTTTCCGAAGTGACGCTTCAAGGTCGCCATCAGCAGTTTTGAAAGCATCTGCGTCTATTGTCAGTGGAGCGCCAAGTACAACTAGAGGGGCACCGAATTGTGGACATTGGATGGCTTGCTCCAAAGTAAGCCCGCCCACGGCCTGAACTGGCACTTTTACCGCTTTCACGACTTCTCGCAATTGATCCAGCGGACTTGGCATTCGATGACCAGCAGCGGCAATTCCCCGGCGCTCATCGTAACCGATATGATGAATCACATAGTCACATCCCAAATCCTCCAAAAATCTCGCTCCCTCCACCATATCTGGACAACCCAGATTGTCGCCCATTACTTTCACACCATAATCTTTTCCTGCCTGCACTACACATTTGATTGTTTCGGGATGAGCTCTTGCCATCACGACAACGTGCGTTGCTCCTGCTTTTGCCATCATTTCGGCTTCCAGATAGCCCCCATCCATGGTTTTCAAGTCAGCAACGATTGGTATTCCAGGGAAAGCTTCCCGCAATTTTCTGACTCCATGAAGTCCTTCGGCGAGAATCAGCGGAGTGCCGGCTTCCAGCCAATCTACTCCTGCCCGCATTGCCAAAGCGGCTGTTTCCAGTGCTTCATCTATGTCAGTTAGATCTAAAGAGATTTGTACTATAGGTTTCATTTTGGGTTGGGTTAAAAGTAAAGCAATGAAAAAACCATCCTGATATATATCGGCATGTACTAAGATTTTTAAGATAAGGAAATTTGGAAAAGATACTTTCCTGCTTTGGGATGAATGGAGGATTATATTCTGGAAATCAGTGAAAAAATCATTCATGAGATTGTTTACAGCAAAGTAGCGAAGGACGCAAAGGTTTTTTCGCAGAGACACTCTACTAATTCGTATTGAATCAATCTTTGCGAATTTCTCCTTGATCTTGGCGGCTTTTCGGTAAGTAAAGTCATAAAAAAAGCCCTGTTCTGGAAAGAAAAGGGCTTGTATAAAGTTGACGTAAAAATCAGGACCAGGCTTTTCTGAGGAATTTCAGCCAGTTGCCATGCATGACTTTAGAGATATCTTTTTCGGTAAAACCTCTTTTGCGAAGTAAATCAGGAATTGTATTCAGATCGCTGATGGTATTGAGATCAGCAGGACACTGCTCGGTACCAAAAGCTCCATCCAAATCAGATCCAATTCCTATATGATTAGAATTTCCAGCAATTTGGCAAATATGCTCCATGTGATCTATAACTGTATTCAATGTCACATTTCTTTCTCGTGGAGTAGATTTTCCTCTTTCCCATCCTGCACTAAGCATCCAAGCATCCATCGCTCCACCGATCACAGCCCCACGATCAATTAGTGCTTTGATCATTTCATCAGAAAACTGACGGTTATGATCTACCAAGGCCCGGCAGTTGTTGTGACTTGCCCAAACTGGGCCGTTGTAAATATCCAGTGCTTCCCAAAAAGCCAAATCGCACAAATGAGTTGCATCCAGGATAATTCCAAGTTCATCCATTTTGCGAATTAAAGCTTTTCCTTCCGAGTTGAGAGGCGCAGAAGCGTCAGTTCCATGTGCGTATCGTCCAGGGCCGTAATGTGCAGGACCAAGAGCTCGAAGCCCGCTTTCATAGGCTTTTTCCAAATAATCTACAGTCACTATCGAATCCCCGCCTTCTAGAGAAAGTATGAACCCCACTGGTTTGCTGGAATTATCTTCTCCATTGTCCCAAAGAGCTAAATGCGTATCCAACTCAACGAGATTTCTAATTTGGGCCATTTCGCCTTTTTCCACCATCGCCTGATACCAAGCCAGCTGACCTTGGGTCTGAGCCCAGGCTTGCTCTGGAGAATTCCAACCAGGAAGGGAATTTCCCGGTGCTACATAACGGGCGATTTGCGTAGCGACTACCAAACCGATGTTTCCTTCTCTTAAAGCAGGTAGGGAAACCACCGCATTTCCACGATCCGGCTTATCAGTAAGTTCCTTTTCCCGTGCATTTATTTCTGAAACTGGAAGTGTGAGATCACGATTCCATTCCAGTGCATTCATACTGAGATCAAGGTGGGCGTCGATTGTAAACATGGTTTAAAAGCTTTGAAGTACGAAAACTGTGGGAATTTTATGCAAGTCAAGAGGAATTTGCTTCCATTCTTGTGCTGTTTTGGTCAGGATCATTTCGTCTGAACCAGTAATATTTTTGGCGATACAAAGCTTGGTCTGAGGAGAAAGTACACGCAGTAAATCTTCCAACAATTGATTATTTCGAAACGGTGTTTCCATGAAGATCTGCGCTCTTCTTTCTCGAAGAGATTCAGCTTCCAGCTTCTTGATAGCGGCAGTTTTTTCTTTTTTGTCTATGGGTAAATAGCCATGAAAAGCGAAGGACTGGCCTGAAAATCCAGACCCCATCAATGCCATAAACATGGAGCTAGGACCTGCGAGAGGCACAACTTGAATGCCTTTTTTATGCGCATGTTCCACCGCCAAAGCACCTGGATCAGCGATACCAGGACATCCTGCTTCGGAGATAATTCCTATATCTGCACCATTCATAAGTGGCTGCATCAGTCGATTGATAAATTCTGGGGAAGTGCTCTTATCCAAAATTTCCATGTGAACTTCCTCTAAGTTTACACCGAGTTTCAAGCTAGAGATGTATAGGCGTGCAGTCCGCATGTTTTCAACTAGGTAGACTTTGGTATTTGCGATTACATCCTTCACCTGAGGTGAAATGACCACGTCTTGCGTATTGTCCGCCAGTATATTTGGAATGAGGAAGAGTTTTCCTTTGGGCATTTTAGATTGGTTGATTAAAAAAGAACGGAAAGTTAGGTGAAATGACGCTTTTGGGACTGGAAATTTTCTTAATTATGATGAACTGGTTGAGAGCAAGGCTACTTCAAAAACCGTCTAATTTCCTCAACCACTGCATCGGGCTGCTCTGCGTGAAGCCAGTGACCAGCATCTGCGATAAATTCCACTTCGTTGTTTGGGAAAAACTTATCGATGTCATCTAAGTCAGATTGCTGAACATAACTGGAATTTGCACCCGCCATGAAAAGGGTGGGGCCAGTGAAATTTTTGCCATCTGGTAAGGCAGTTCCTACTTCGTTGATATTCTCAGTAATGACAGGAAGATTGATTTTCCACATAAATCCATCAGAATCTCTTCCCAGACTTTTTAGCAAAAACTGACGCACTCCGATTTCGGGAATGTATTTAGCCAGCTCATCATCGGCTTCTTTTCTGGATTGAATTTCGGTAAGATCCAGCGCATTCAATCCCTCCAAAATATTTTGATGGTGTACCGCATAATATCGAGGTGCAATGTCAGCTACGATCAATTTATCTACTTTCTCAGGGTATTTTAGTGCGAAATTCATCACTGTTTTACCTCCCATGGAGTGTCCCATCAGGAAAGCTTTCTCCAAGCCTTCATTATCCATGAGCTCTTTCAGATCTTCCACCATCACATCGTAGTTCCACTCATCAGACTGCGGAGAATCACCGTGATTACGCTGATCAATGAGGTAAAGCGTATAGTTGTCCTTAAGCTCTTTGGAAATGCTAAACCAATTATCCGCCGAACCAAAAAGGCCGTGAAGTATGATTAATGGCTTTCCAGAGCCTAGTTTTTTAAAATTTAACTGCATTTTAGATTTACGATATGCGAATTACGATTTACGAGATCCTTTGAACCTCAAACCATCATTCCTGTTCTCTGACAATTTTTCAATTTTTAATCTTACAATTCAACACTACAATTCCAGTTTCCTTCTATACATCTGAATTGTGTTTTCCAGGCCATAATAAAGCGCATCACAAACCAAAGCATGGCCGATAGAAACTTCATCTAAGTAAGGAATGCTTTGTTTCAAAAAGGCTAAGTTTTGCAAATCCAGATCGTGTCCGGCGTTTAGTCCCATTCCCAATTCCCGCGCCAATTCCGCCACTTCTATGTAAGGTTTCACGGCTGCATCCCGGTCTTTGTGATAATTGGTAGCATAAGGTTCCGTATACAACTCCACACGATCCGTGCCTGTGAGTTTTGCGGGTTCGAAGTATTTGATTTCTGGATTAATAAAAATCGAAACTCGCACGCCAGACTCGTGAAGCTCGGCGACGATGTCTTTCAACATGCTCTGATTTGAAATCGTATCCCAACCATTATTTGACGTAATGGCTGTTGGAGGATCAGGGACAAGTGTTGCTTGTGCAGGTTTCACCAGGCGCACCAGCTCCATAAAACGCTGATCCGGATATCCTTCAATGTTGAATTCGGTCGTTACTACTTTCGCCAGATCCAGTACATCCTGATAGCGAATGTGGCGCTCATCCGGTCGCGGATGGACGGTAATCCCCTGTGAGCCAAAGCGCTCTGCATCAAGTGCTACTTTCACAACATTTGGATTATCTGCTCCGCGGGCATTGCGAAGGGTGGCGATCTTGTTAATATTTACGCTTAGCTTGGTCATATCCGAGTCGAAAAAGGTATTTTTGTCAGTATTATTAGAAGTGTAACGCAAACTTAGGACTAATGAGTTTAAAGCAGAAAATAGAAAGTGAAATAAAATCAGCAATGATTGCTAGAGACAAAATCCGTTTGGGAGCTTTGCGATCTATCAAGTCGCTGATTCTTTTGGAAGAAACTAAAAGTGGAGCGAAGGCTGACATCACTGAAGAGGACGAGTTGAAGTTGTTGACCAAAGCAGCAAAGCAGCGCAAGGATTCGGCAGATATCTATGAGCAGCAAGCACGCTTTGATTTATATGAGGTGGAAATGGCTGAGTTGAAAGTGCTTCAGGAATTCCTTCCAGTTGCGTTGACAGACGAGGAAATTTCTGCTGCTATCAAGGAAATAATAGCTCAGACAGGAGCTTCCAGCCCAAAAGACATGGGCAAAGTAATGGGAGTTGCAAGCAAGCAATTGGCTGGAAAAGCTGACGGCAAGGTGATTTCTGAGAAAGTCAAAGCCATACTGAACAGCTAAGTTGAGCCTAATAGATATTATCATAGTGATCATTCTTGGTCTAGGAACCTATGAAGGATACCGTAAAGGTTTCCTTCTTGGTGTTCTGGGCCTTTTTGGCTTTGTGATCGCAGTGATCTTGGGCCTTTATTTCATGTCGCCAATGAATGACTGGCTAGCTGAAAATGTCACAGAATTCAACCTCGGCTTTCCCATTTTTGGCTTTATAGTCGTCTTTGTACTTACGCTATTGTTCATCAAAGTTGCTGGCTGGATATTGAAACAGGTCATGGATATGGTTCTACTTGGACCGTTAGACGCGATAGTCGGAGCACTTTTTGGGGCCGTGAAAGCAGCTTTTTTTATCAGTTTGTTCTTTTGGCAAGCCAGTCTTTTCAAATTGGAGATGCCAAAGAAATGGACTAAGGATTCAGAAATGCTTTACTTCATTGAGCCAATAGCACCAGCAATTGTCGCTGCCATTGAGCCGTTTTTCCCAAGTATTGAAGAGAGCTTGAAGAAGTTGGAAGAGGTAGTGGAGAAAATCAAAGATGCTACTACTGATTGATAATTTTGATTCCTTCAGCCATATGTTGGCTGATTTGCTGAGACAGACGGGGGAGCAATTACTTGTGCTTCGCAATGATGTCTCGCTGGAGGAAATCAAAAGGTTGGAATTTGATGGGCTGGTCTTATCTCCTGGACCAGGCATTCCTCAGAATGCTGGAAATCTCAATAAAATCTTCTCAGCTTATTACGATAAAGTCCCTGTGCTGGGAGTTTGTCTGGGGCATCAGGCTATAGGTGAGTTTTTTGGAGCAACGCTGAAAAAGAATACTGTTCCAACTCATGGGAAAGTGCATCAAGTCAGAAAGACTAATGCTCATCCATACACTAAAGAACTACCTGAATCCTTCAAAGTAACACGATATCACTCTTTACAATTAGCCAATTTGCCAGAGGAACTCGAAGTGATTTTGGAGACTGAGTCTGGAGAAGTAATGGGGATGGCCCACAAAAGTTTACCGATTCTTGGGATTCAATATCACCCGGAAGCGCACCTGACTGAATATGGCTTGGCGCTTGTGAAAAGCTGGGTTCAAGCCACTAAAGTCGATGTTTTGTAACCCCCCTTATTTTTTGACAAGCCTACTTCTATAAAGCGTAAAATCTTCCTGCTCTTCTTCCCCCACGTATTTTTTCATCCACCAAATATCATCTCCGATTACAGAAAAATTATACGGGTTCATTTCTGGCAATGCTAAGGGAATGATATCGCCGTTCTGTGTGAGTACTACGGTTCGTGTTTTTGTTTCTTTGGATAGCTCCGCTCTTAATTCTTTTGATGCTTCTTTTGCAATTACTCGCGCTATATCATCTTTATTAGCCGGAGTAGGTTTGTAGCTGATCAACAAGTCATCTCCATATTTTTCAAGATTAAGTATTTGAGAAGGGTATGGAATGATCTTATAATCAAAAATTTGTGCGAAGCTCACCGCTCCCTTTTCGAATCCTTCGCCCGCTGCAAATCCCTCTAGGCTCAATGCTGTCTTTTCCTTCAAGACAGGAGATTCTCCAGACCAATCATACGTATATAAAATTGGCTCATTTTGAAACATGAGATACAGCAACTGAGATTCTTCATCATAGGAGAATACAGGTCTGAAATCAGCAAAGAAAAACACATTTCCATTTAAGAATTGAGAACCTTCTGGGAATGGCAACAAGGTTTTGGTTTCCTCTGTTTCCAGGTCAGTTAGAATCAAGTTTTTCCTTGTTTGGAGGAATTCAGGATCATAGTCACCAGGTGCCTCTTCGATTATGTCCAGTGAATAAAGCAAGTATTCCTTTCCGTCTTTTTCGATGACTTGGTACGTTTTGAAATGCGAAAAAGGTCCTCCCAAACCCCATTGGTTCTGATAAACCCCAAAATTCTGGACTATTTCACCATCTTTCTTGAAAACTTTCAGGCCATTCATAATATCCAAAATCACCAGATTCCCAGCCTTGTCTTGTGCGAAATTTCCTCCAGACATGGAGAAAGCTCCCGGCACATCACCTGTCTTGTCCCATTTATCTGTTGGATTTCCATCCCTGTCGAATAGGTAAACATCAGAAGAAGCTCCATCTCTGAAAATAATACCATCCTCGTCAGCCGTTTGAAAAAGAAAAACCCGTACAAGTATATCATGCACCGTCACTGAATCTAAGACCTCCAGTTCATAGCTGGGCAATTCATTCGAACTGTTTTCAGATTGATTATCTTTTGTCTGACAAGAAAAAATCAGACATACTACAGAAGTAAAAAGCCATTGAATCTTCATAGAGGTAGTTTTAAGAATACTATTATAAGAAATTTAAGTTAGTTGAACAGTCTCTATTCTCATTTTTAAACACTTTTATTGTAGCTACTGAAAAATCAATTATTCAACTCCTGCGAAATTCTTACCTTTGTAGCTGATTATGAAATCGAGCAATATTCTGAAAGTGACAAAGAGAAATGATTAAGTGCGCTGCGAGATTCCATCTGACGATTGAAAAACAATTATAAACAGATGAAAAAGAAGCCATTCACAGTTGTCTATGAGGACAACCACCTTTTGATAGTAAATAAAGCCGCTGGTCTATTGGTGCAGGGAGATAAGACGGGGGACAAAACCTTGACGGATTACCTCAAAGAGTACATAGCAAAGAAATACAACAAACCAGGGGATGTTTTTTTACACCCGATTCACCGGCTGGATCGTCCGGTAAGTGGATTAGTTGCTTTTGCCCGTACATCGAAGGGGCTGGAGCGCATGATGGAGATTTTCCGAAAGCGAGAGATACATAAAGTTTATTGGGCACTCGTAAAGAGAAAGCCAAGGGAAGAAAGTGGGAAACTGACCCATTATCTAGTCAAAGACGAACAGAAAAATGTGGTGACTGCACACGATCGTGAAGTACCAGGATCTCAAAAAGCTGAGTTGAATTACAAGACGCTTGGATTTATGAATGACCACTGGCTATTAGAAGTTCGCCCTATATCCGGTCGTCCGCATCAGATCCGCGTTCAGTTGGCATCTATGGGTTGCCCGATTCGTGGAGATATTAAGTATGGCTTCGCAAAGCCAAATCCAGATGCGAGCATCAACTTGCATGCATTCAATTTGATTTTTGTACATCCGATCAAAAAGGAAAAACTTTACTTAAGAGCCGCTGTGCCGGAAGAGGAATTCTGGGAGCAGTTCTTAGAATACGAAAGCATCAAGACGAAAGACCAGCACTTGGATAATTCGTTCAGTGGATAAGAATTTAACCTTTGAGATTTATAAAATCTCAAAGGTTTTTTTATGGGAATTTACCTCAAAGTTCACAGTGGTTCGGCAGGCTCACCAACCAAGGATTTGGCAAAGAGGCAGAGAGATTATTGGCCCTTATCTCTTATTTTTTAGGGATAATGACATATTATGGGTGGCTCTGTTTTTTATGGTTGGCTAAAAATCAATTATAGAATTGTTTAACTTTTGCCTATGAAAAATATCTTACTTATTCTCATCAGTATCTTACTTTTTGCGGCATGCTCAAGCAAGCAAGAACCGAAAACCATCTACATCGTTCGTCATGCAGAAAAGCAGTTGACAGGAAATGATCCTGAGCTTTCTGTCGCAGGAAACGCCCGTGCAGTAAAGCTTTCCCAGATTCTAGCAGATAAAGAGATTAAGCATATTTATAGCACCAATTATAAGAGAACTCGTCTAACGGCGACACCTACAGCTAGCGAAGCTGGTATTGAGATAGAAACGTATGAGCCGAAAAATCACGATACTCTTATAGATCAACTTAGGAAGCTGGAAGGAAATGCATTAGTAGTTGGGCACAGCAATACGGTGGGCCAAATCGCCAATTATTTTGTAGGTGATGGTAATAAATACCAAGATCTGGAAGATTCAGAATACAATTTTATCTATGTGGTCACGCTAGATAAGGAGGGAAATTCATCTGTGGTCACAAAAACATATAAGGATTATTGAATTGCGGGATTTTCAATGATTCTATAGGCCATTCAGTCTTCTCTTTCCCAATTTTTTCCCTACCTTAATTTGGTATTTTTAATGTCTATGAAAAGAGAAGAGAATATAAGTCAGCTTCAAAACACAAGTAAAATTTGGGATATTGCCGTGATCGGCGGAGGTTCCTCCGGCTTAGGAGTGGCCTTAGATGCCATTTCAAGGGGCTTATCCGTGATTTTATTTGAAAAATCCGATTTTGCCAAAGGCACCTCCAGCCGTAGTACTAAGCTCGTCCATGGAGGAGTGAGGTATCTTGCCCAAGGAGATGTAGGATTAGTGTTCGAGGCGCTTAAGGAGCGGGGGAAATTGTTACAAAACGCTCCACATTTGGCTCATGATCAGCCGTTTATTATCCCGATTTTCACAGCTAAGGATCGAATAATGTATAGTGTTGGCCTGAAGATCTACGATTGGATGTCAGGTCGATTGAGTTTGGGCAAATCTGAATTCATCTCAAAAGAGGAAACGCTGAAACGAATGCCGGGCCTTAAATCTGAAGGCCTTTATGGCGGAGTTGTCTATCACGATGGTCAGTTTGACGATGCAAGACTTGCTTTGAATCTCGCCCAATCGGCAGATGAGGCTGGCACCTGTGTGTTGAATTATGTCAGCGTGAATAGTTTAGTAAAAAATGAAGCGGGCAAGATCACCGGATTGCATGTTTCGGATAAACTATCCAGAAAAAGATATGAAGTGAACGCCAAAATGGTGGTGAATGCAACAGGAGTTTTTGCGGATAAAATACTGCAAATGGATAATCCGGAAGCTCCGAAAATGATACAGCCAAGCCAAGGAATACATTTGGTTTTGGATCTTGACTTTTTAGGCGGAAAAGACGCCTTGATGATCCCGAAAACAAGAGATGGAAGAGTACTTTTCGCAGTTCCATGGCATGGGAAACTGGTAGTTGGTACTACCGATACACTGCGTGAAAAACCAAAATTAGAACCAGAAGCGCTGCAAAAGGAGATAGACTTTGTGCTGGAAACTGCAGCGGGCTATTTGGCTAGAAATCCTACTAGAGCAGATGTAAAGTCAGTTTTTGCAGGTCTAAGGCCTCTTGCCAGACCAAAAGAAGGCAGCACCAAAACCAAAGAAATTTCACGTTCTCATAAAGTGATCTTATCAGAAAGTGGCTTGGTCACTTTGACAGGGGGCAAGTGGACGACCTTCCGAAAAATGGGAGAAGATACGGTGGAGTATTATACCAAAGTCACTGGAGAAAAGCTGAAGGAAAGCAAATCTCTAGACATGAAAATCCATGGAGCTACTTCCCGTGTTCCCGATGGACATTGGGGTGTTTATGGCTTTGATGCCCAACCTATTCAGGACCTAACTAAGGAGAACAAAGAATGGGGGGCAAAACTGCACCCTGATTTCCCAAATATCGAAGCCGAAGTAATCTGGGCTGTCAGAGAAGAGATGGCGATGAAAGTAGAAGATGCTTTGGCGAGAAGAATCCGCATGCTTTTCCTAGATGCCCAAGCCGCTATAGATACAGCACCCAAAGTGGCAAAACTGATGGCCAAAGAAATGGGCAAAGATGAAAAATGGATAGAATCGGAATTAGCTGAATTTACTAAAACAGCTTCCAAATACTTGATAAAAAAATAACCCAAAATGAGCCAAAATAAACCCTACCTAATGGCTCTAGACCAAGGCACGACCAGTTCTAGAGCTATTATTTTTGATAAAAAGGGCAAAATCGTTTCTGTAGCCCAAAAGGATTTTAAGCAGCATTTCCCAAAGCCCGGATGGGTGGAACATGATCCCGAAGAAATCTGGACATCCCAGTCTTCTGTGATGATCGAGTCGCTTGTCAACAAAAGTATACGAGCTAATCAAGTAGCGGCAATTGGGATTACAAATCAGCGTGAGACGACTATTATTTGGGATAGAAAGACAGGTAAAGCAGTTTATAATGCCATAGTTTGGCAGGATCGCAGAACAGCGGACTATTGTAATGAGCTCAAGGATCAAGGTCATTCCGAATCGGTAGTATCCAAAACAGGTTTGATCATCGATGCCTATTTCTCGGCCACTAAAATCCGATGGATTCTTGAAAATGTGAAAGGTGCACGAGAGAGAGCCGAAGCTGGAGAACTTGCTTTTGGAACGGTGGATTCTTGGCTAGTGTGGAAACTGACAGCTGGTAAAACTCATATTACAGACATTACCAACGCTAGTCGTACCATGCTGTTCAATATCCATTCTCAGGAATGGGATCAGGAATTGTTGGATCTATTTGGCATTCCTGCATCGCTTTTACCTGAAGTGAAAAGCTGTAGTGAAGTTTATTGTGAGACCGCTGGGGATGTTCTCAGCGTAAAAATCCCTATCGCAGGTATTGCTGGAGATCAGCAAGCGGCACTTTTCGGACAGCTTTGTACTAAGCCAGGAATGGCAAAAACAACCTACGGAACTGGCTGCTTTTTGGTGATGAATACAGGAAAAGAGGCCGTTAGATCAAAAAATCAATTGCTCACCACTGTCGCCTGGAAGATTGGAGATGAGATTAATTACGCATTGGAAGGTTCGGTCTTCATAGGAGGAGCAGCAATTCAGTGGCTAAGAGATGGAATCGGCCTGCTTGATCATGCAAAAGAAAGTGAGCGTTTAGCGGAAAGCATAGAAGGAAATGACGGCGTTTATTTTGTCCCAGCCCTTTCTGGATTAGGCGCACCTCATTGGGATCAAAATGCAAGAGGAGCGTTTTTTGGGATCACTAGAGGAACGGAAAAAGCTCATATGGCTAGGGCAGCGCTCGAAGCGATTGCTTATCAAGTATACGATGTGCTGAAAGCGATGGAAAAAGATGCAGGTAAACCAACCCAAGAATTGCGTGTAGATGGTGGAGCGACTGCGAATAATTTCCTGATGCAGTTTCAGGCAAACTTGCTCGATTGTGAAATCAAGCGACCTGAGATTATTGAAACCACTGCTATTGGAGCCGCATTTTTAGCAGGACTAGCTGTAGGTTTTTGGAAAGATCAGGAAGAGATCAACTCACTTTGGAATGCTGATAAGAGCTTTACCCCAAAAATGGAAAAAGGAGAACGAGAAAAACTGATACATTTTTGGCACAAAGCGGTAGAGCGCTCTAAAAACTGGGTAGAATAATGAATATATATCTAGCAGAATTAATAGGAACAGGCTTGTTAATATTATTGGGATCGGGAGTTGTCGCCAATATGCTTTTGTCAAAAACCAAGGGTTATGGCGGAGGAATCATGGAAATCAGTACCGCTTGGGCTTTGGCTGTTTTTGTCGGAGTAGTGGTCGCTGGCCCATATAGCGGCGCACATTTGAATCCAGCTGTTACGTTGGGATTAGCTTTGACAGGGCAGTTTGACTGGGCTTTAGCACCAGGATATATTATTGCGCAGGTTCTAGGAGCAATGATAGGAGTTGGAATAGCTTGGCTGATCTACAAGGATCACTACGATGCTACAGATGATGCCGGATTGAAAGCCGCTCCATTTGGTACTAGCCCAGCAATCAGAAACCTTCCATTGAACTTCTTTTCTGAAGTAATAGGAACGTTCGTCTTGTTATTAGTCATACTTTACAATGATGGTGTTGAAATCGGAGACGGCAACAAAACTCCTATTGGTATGGGCTCTTTAGGAGCAATTCCAGTGGCATTTCTTGTCTGGGTAATAGGTCTTTCATTAGGAGGAACTACAGGTTATGCGATTAACCCAGCCCGTGATTTCGGACCAAGATTGATGCACCAGATTTTGCCTATAAAGGGTAAGGGAAGCTCGGATTGGAGCTATGCTTGGGTTCCGATTTTGGGACCTTGTGTAGGAGCCGCTTTGGCAGCTGGATTGTTTTTGGTGGCGGGATCCTAATTAATTCTGGAAATTGTCTCCAAATAATTAATCCTCATTTTATTGCTAAAAAAGTAATTTAAGTGATCGTAATCACCAATTATACGTATATTTGGTGATTACGATCACTTAATATGCATATCACTCGTGTTTTATTCGAAGTACTTCAAGCTAAAATAGACTATAACAAGGTTATTTTATTGCTTGGACCAAGACAAGTAGGTAAAACTACGCTTGTAAAAAAATTGGCGGAGAGTATTTCATCAAGCTTCCTTTATCTAAATGGGGATGAAGCTAGTGTTCAAAACTCACTTACTGAGACTAGTATTTCGTTTCTAAAGTCTTACTTAGGGCAAAGTAAGGTAGTTGTGCTAGATGAAGCTCAGCGCATCCCAAATATTGGCATTGCCCTAAAATTAATCGTGGATAACTTTACTGATATCCAACTAATAGTTACAGGATCTTCTGCTTTAGAACTTTCAAATTCGATTAACGAACCTCTTACTGGCAGGAAATGGGAGTATAAAATGTACCCATTAAGCTGGATGGAAATAAATCATTCTTTGGGAATGCCAGAAGCTCTAGGGAGTTTGAATACCTATTTGGTTTTTGGAACCTATCCAGAAGTTGTTACCCAAAAAGGCAATGAAATTCCTGTGTTAACTAATCTTGCAACCAGTTATCTGTATAAAGATTTACTGAATTTTCAGGGGATTCGAAAGCCTGAACTTTTAAACAAAATATTACAGGCATTGGCTTGGCAAGTAGGCTCAGAAGTTAGTTTCAATGAATTAAGCAGGACCGTTCAAGCGGATAAAGTTACTGTTTCAAACTATATAGACCTTCTGGAAAAGGCATTTATCATTAGAAAACTTAACCCTTTTTCAAGAAATCTTAGATCCGAAATCAGCTCAAGTAGAAAAATATATTTCATTGATAATGGGATAAGAAATGCAATCATAGGTAATTATGCTCCAGTTTCGAATCGAAGCGATATTGGAGCACTGTGGGAAAATTACTTAATTTCTGAGAGACAAAAGCTTCTAGCATATCATGGATTCTATGGACAGACATATTTCTGGAGAACCTCTAGAGGTCAGGAAATAGACTATATCGAAGAAATTGATGGTAAGCTTTATCCATTTGAGTTTAAATGGAATCCAAAAGCAAAGGTGAAGTTCCCAGCAGCATTTCAGGAAACATATTCAGCTGAAAAACCCAGAATAATACATCGTGAGAATTATTGGGAATGGTTAAATTCATACTCATACACAAAAGCCTGAAATCTTCGCAGATCTCAGGCTTTTTGAATTTTCTGAAGTTGGAGATTATTTCAATATCTCTCGAGCAATTACCATTTTTTGAATTTCAGACGTTCCTTCGCCAATGGTGCAAAGCTTGGAATCACGATAGAATTTCTCCACTGGATAATCCTTTGTAAATCCATATCCGCCAAAGATCTGAACCGCATCATTAGAAACGGAAACCGCTACTTCAGAGGAAAAATACTTGGCTTGAGCTCCTGCCAAAGTCACTTTTTCACCACGGTTTTTAAGATCAGCAGCTTTAAAAATTAACAAGCTTGAAGCCTCAACCTGAGTCGCCATATCTGCAAGCTTAAAGGAAATACCCTGAAAGGAACTGATAGGTTTGTTGAATTGCTGGCGTTCTTTCGAATATTCAATGGAAGCCTCCAAAGCTCCTTCGGCGATTCCTTGACCTAGCGCTGCAATAGAAATTCTACCTCCATCCAATACTTTCATAGACTGGATAAAGCCATCGCCAACTTCACCTAAAACCTGACTTTCATGAATTTTACAATCCGTGAAAATCATCTCTGCCGTTTCAGATGCGCGCATTCCTAGCTTATCCTCTTTTCTACCTCCTTCAAATCCTGGAGTACCACGTTCTACAATGAATGCGGTCATACCATGTGAGTCCCCTATCTCTCCAGTTCGGGCGATCAGTACAGCCACATCACCAGAAACCCCATGTGTGATGAAATTTTTAGCTCCGTTGATAATCCAATGATCACCTTCTTTTTTGGCTACTGTGCGCATATTTCCAGCATCCGAACCAGTATTCGGCTCCGTTAATCCCCAAGCTCCAAGCCACTCGCAGGTAGCGAGTTTAGGCAAATATTTCTTCTTCTGCTCCTCCGAGCCAAAAGCCATTATATGACCTGAACAAAGTGAATTGTGAGCAGCCATGGATAGACCCACAGAAGGATCTAATTTGGATAGCTCTACAATTGCGGTGACATACTCTGTATAACCAAATCCGGAGCCACCATATTCTGTAGGAATAAGAACTCCCATAAGGCCTAATTCGCCGAGTTTCTTGAATACTTCCAATGGAAAAAACTGCTTGTCATCCCAGTCTTTTCTAAACGGTGTAATCTCCTTGGCGCCAAAATCACGAATCATCTGAGCGATCATCCGTTGATTTTCATTTTGGTTGAAATTTAGCATTTCTATGTTATTTGGGTTTATTTCCTTCTACTTCTATAAGAACCCTAAGATTCAGAAATAGTTTGGATTCAACAAATCCTAGAATTCCATAGCAAATTTTATATTTAACTCTTTCTCATTCATATATATAGGCATTCGGAGAAATAATCTTTGTATTCTTGCTCACTTTATATTTTCAACCACTTTTAATAGCACCTTGCGAGAGAAATATTTTTTGATTTATTTCCCATCAAATCAATTGTTTATGCATTCTTTTTGCCGTTTCTCAGGTATTTGTCTCTTCTTTTTATGTACACAAATGCTTTTTGCACAGACCAGCTCCGAACTGCTCGATAGTCTTAAAACTGAACTTTCCAAAGCCTCCACAGCCAAGGCTCGTTCCCTTATTCTTTCAGAACTGACGTGGTATTATGTTCCAGTTTCTCAGGATACAGCTATACTGTATGGAAAGGAAAATATTGAAATAGCCAAATCACTTGACGATCCAGCTATGTTGGGCCAGGCATATAGCGACTTGGGGTATGCCTATATGGAAAAGGGTGAGCTAATAGAAGCAAGAAAAAACTACCAAGAGGCACTAATTTTAAGATATCAAACTGGAGATTCAACCAAAATCTACGGCACTATAACAAACCTTGGCTCAGTCTATCAGCGGGATTTTCAATCCGATTCCGCGATGGCAAACTACCTCAAGGCACTCAATTTTTTTGAACGCTCAGGCAATGACCGCAATGCTGATTTCATAAGAAATAACATAGGGGTGATTCATTTGGAAATGAGGAATTATCCAAAAGCTTTGGAAATACTGCAGGAGGTCGCAGAATACAGAAAGGCTCAGGATGATGAATACAACTTGGCTCTTACCCTGATCAATATTGGCAACATTTATAAAAACCTCAAAGAATTCGAAAACGCAGAAAAAACCTATTTGGATGCCCTTCGGATTTTTCAGGAAGAAGAGGACGACTACAATTCTTCGACTACCTATAATAATCTTGCTACGCTATACAATGCGCAAGGTAAAAGTGAACTCGCTATTTCAATTGCTGAAAAGGGGCTTCTACTCGCAGATAAGGTGGGTGCTGATTATGATTATGCTCTTGTGGAGTCGAACCTCGCTAAATCATATCATGACCTGAAGGATTATCCAAAATCCAGAGAATATTACTTAAGTGCCATAACCCACTTCAAAGCTCAAAATGCCGAAAATGACCTGGCATCGATGTACTTATTGATGTCTCCAGTCTATGCAGCACTGGGAATGCCTGACAGCTCAGCTTACTACACAGAAGCCTATTCTGATTTGAACAAGAAGTTGACTGAGCAGGAAATCCAGCAACTCACCTCTGATCTGGAGGCTCGTTACCAATCTGAGCAAAAGGATGCTGCCATCTCCCGTCAACAGCTCGAGCTTCGAAATAAGAATTTTCAGCTCTATGGTTCTCTGGTTCTAGCTCTAGTTTTGGGTGTCGTAGGATATTTGCTTTACAGCCAGCAAAAGCTAAAAAACCGCCAACTTAAACAAGCAGGAAAGTTAAAAGTAGCTTTGGGACAAATAGAAACTCAGAATAAACTGCAGGAGCAACGCATGCTTATTTCACGAGACCTTCATGACAATATCGGGGCTCAACTCACTTTTATCATCTCAGCGATAGAAAACCTCAAATATTTTGATCCGATCAAGGACACACTCACACATCGATATGATTCCATCGCGAATTTCACGAAGCAAACCATAACAGAGCTTCGGGACACGATCTGGGCAATGAACTCCGGGCATATCACATGGGAGCAACTCTCAGCTAGAATTTCGGATTACCTACAGCGAGCCGGAATTTCTACGCTTGGTATCAACTTTGAATTTGAAGTGGATAAAAGCTTGGATCCAAACTTCCACCTGGTCTCATCCGAGGGGATCCAAATCTATAGAATAGTGCAAGAAGCAATTCAAAATTCGCTCAAATATGCCTATCCAAGTCAGATACTCGTAAGCGTCTCACAAGTTGATAACCTTCTCCAAATCACCATAAAAGATGATGGAACTGGATTTGACGAGTCAGAAATCAAAGCTGGAAATGGATTGTACAATATGCGTAAACGTGCTGAAGAACTTGGCGGAAAACTAGAGGTACTATCTCAAGCGGGGAAAGGCACTACAGTAACACTTTTAATGCCGAAGAAATAACTCGATCGGTGAATAAGTAGTGGCTATGAAGGAGGTCAAATAGTCCATTTGCCGTATTATCTCAGCCTATTAGATTACCTAGTTTTGAAAAGCTTCACCTTTTCATCTTTTAATGGTTCTATCCATTTTTGAAAATCACTTACTAGGCATTTTAGCGCTATTGGTTTTAGGCAGTATTGCACTGCTTCATTACCTATTGTTTCGGGAATATATTCGCCAAGATAGGATTCAAGTTAGACGTCTGCGCGAAATGGAGGGCTTGGTTCAAACCGAGATAAAACGCTCCCAAGGACTAAGCAATCAAGTCGGGGAGCTCTCCCAAATCAAAGAAAAAACTCAAGAACAATTAGAGATGATCAAACTCCAAGTGGAGGCGGTGAAGAAGTTTGAAAATCAGTAGACAAAAAAAGCCCCGAATCTCTCAATAAACAGGAATTCGGGGCTTTTGGTATTATTCGAATTTCAATTTAGCATTGCTTACTATATGCGAAATAATCTCTTCAATTACTTTTTCCATTAGTTCCTCGACTGGATGAAATGGTGTTCCGTCAAAATACTTAGCCGTGGTACCTGGGCCATCAGGGGAGCCATGATCTGCATCTATGGAATCTCTCCATTTATCTGCATGACGCTGCCACTCCTCTTGATCCACTACGGACGGCTCAGTGAACCAAACGTTCCAGGTAAGGATATTTCCTGATTGTAACATATTCCCAGCTCCTAAATTAAAAAGTTTCATGACGAGCTGGTTAAAATAATCCACATCAGAATTCCCTGTTGAGTTGATCTGACCTATCTCTACTTCCACATTTGATACTGTCCAAGCCACATCGCTATGGTCAGCAAATTTTGGACTTTCAAAACTTTGGGTGACACCTTTGCGAAGAGGGAAATCCTTTTGATTTGGGTTGCCCGGATCATACGTGTTGACTATAATGGCATTTGCCTTATTGAAAGGAAAAGGCAACCCGCTATCTTTAAACATCTTCCAGAGTAGTTTTACAAAGGGTTTTTGTGTAGCACTTGGACTAAACCAGATTTTTCCTACTACGGACATGTCAGCAGCCATTTCTCTGGTGTCTTCATTTGCCCATCCCCGTTGGCCGGTTACTGTTACTTCCACATTTAAGCAACCGATATCATTTATCCAGAGTCCCTGCTGTGGACAAATGATCGAATAAACCCGTCCTTCATCATTATAACCAAGACGGGAAATGTCTGGAGCAAACATTTGAAAACATCGCTTGGGATCCGTCATTCCTTTTTGAGTTTCCCAACTGAATTCAGGCCATAATACATCTTGCTGCCGTTGAAGTTTGTCGATGTTGTCCATATTGCCCAGCAATGGAAGAGAGGAGAGATCTGGGTCTGGATAAGAAAAAGCTTTATTTGTTCCTTCGAATCCGCCTTTCCAATCGTTGTTTGAATTTTGAGTAGTTGACATAAAAATTAAAAATTTGTGTGAATTGATTAATAAAATTAATCGCATGCTCCAAGCTCAAAAACTAGATTAGAATGACTCCCTTCTGGAAGTCTTTGTTTCGCATATATCAGGCATTGAATATAAATGCCATTCAAAAATTCGAGCTTCGAATGCGACTAAAAACTTCCTGAAGGTATTAAATTTTATCGAAAAATAAGTGGTAACTAGTTAGAAAAGTGAGGATTACCAATTAATTGGCCCTTTTCCCAAGTACTTCTCAGCAATCGGTAAATAATAACCCTTCACATCATCCAAATCATAGATTTTTGGAGACTTGGTATACAGGTCATATTGATTGAAATCCAAAATCCATTCCTTGTATTGTGCGTCTTGGGGAGCTTCAAACTGTGAATAACTTCCACCATTGTGCCAAGGATAAAAAGAGTGATAGCGTACCATCACCATTCCCGCTTCTGGAATCGTATTTTCAGAATGATTTTTCAAGACTTGGTAGAAATACTCATCATGTCCCCAAGCTAGTTGCAAATTGTCCAGTCCACAGCCTTTTTCATAAACTCCCAACTCTGTATTATATCGAGGATCTTTCATGTCAGGATTCAGCTCATTGAACTCGGAGTAAACGCAGGTATCAGGGAGTTTTGCCCCTACGACAAACACATCACCGACTAATCCCCATTGCTCGTCTTGGCTCGTGCCATCTTCATCAGATCCCCAGAGATACATCACTTTTCCCAAATCATGGATCAAGCCGACCAACTGCATCCAGTCAGGGCGATTGTCAGCACGTAACGCTTCAGCAGATTGGATCAGATGCTGCACATTTGGCAAATCAAGATCAGGATCACTCACATCGATTAGCGCGTTGAGCTTTTCCATCGCATCCCAAAGACTCATCGGCTTGTCAAACGTGAGGTATTTAGCCTTCATCTCCTGCACATAATCATAAGTTTGATACAGGCGCATTTTTCTGTAATGCTCCTTCACGGCAGCCTTAATGTCGACGTGATTATAATTTCTGAATTCCTTTTCTGTAGTCTCCATAGTATTAAGCGATTGTACCTAAAATTACATAAATAATTACTGTGATTGCAATCAAAACCCAGCCCAAAGTTTTGGCATGTTTCCAAGGGACAATACTCAACTTACCTGAATCTTCCATTACAAATGGGATTGCTACTGGATATTTTGCTGACACCAGATGCATCACGATCAGATTGAGGATAAATTCGATGCCCCAAATGTGAACAAAATGGATGTTGACTTTCAGCACCAAATCCATAAGAATGTAGAAAGCTAATCCGAAAATCAATCCTGCTTTGGCACCTGCGGCAGATACTTTTGGGAAAAAGAATCCAGCAATGATCACCGTTGCCATAGGGATAAAGAAGATCCCGTTGAGCTGCTGCAAAAGCTGATAAAGTCCCGCTGGCGCATTTGCAACAAATGGCGCAACCAGTATAGAGACGATCGCCAAAATAGCTGAAACCCACTTTCCTACTCGAACGAGCTGAACTTCTTTAGCTGCTTTCTTGATATAGACTTTGAAAATATCCAGACTGAAAATCGTTGCCGCACTATTCAGAGCACTATTGAACGTGCTCAAAATCGCTCCCATAATTACAGCTACAAAGAATCCTGTCATCCATGACGGAAGTACACGCTTGACCAATTCTGGATATACACTGTCCTGAGAATCAAAAAGCGTATCACCGAAATAGTAAAAACCGATAATCCCTGGAAGGACAATCACTAATGGAATCAGGATTTTCAAAATCCCTGTGAACAATAATCCCTTTTGAGCTTCTTTTAAACTCACCGCTCCAAGTGCTCGCTGAACGATGGATTGGTGCATAGTCCAGAAGTACAATTGGTTAATGATCAAGCCTGTGAAGAGCACTTCAAAAGGTAAAATAGAATCTCTCGATCCAGGACCAATCGAAGGTTCCTTACTGATCACATTGAATTTCTCTGGTGCATTGTTAAACACCTTCACTAAGCCATCGATCACATTCCCATCTCCGATATCCCAAAGCGCAAAAATGGGAACCAACAATCCCGCAATCAGCAATCCAAAACCATTAATGGTGTCTGTATAAGCGACCATTTTCAGCCCTCCAAAAATAGCGTAAACAGCTCCGATTACGCCCACCACGACGACCGTGAGCCAAATTCCTTCTGACTGTGTAATCCCTAGCGTTTCAGAAATCCCGAAGATAGATTCAATATTTATCGCACCAGTATAAAGCACAATAGGCAAAAGTGTCACCACAAATGAGATGATAAGTAGCAGGGAAATCAGGGCCTGTGTCATTTTATCAAACCTTTTCTCCAAAAACTCAGGAATGGTAGTGAGTCCCATTCTCAGGTATTTTGGGATAAAATACAATGCTCCGATCACTAGCGCGATAGCTGAGGTAACTTCCCAAGCGATTATAATCGCTCCGTTTTTATAAGCCGAACCGTTCATACCCACGAGGTGCTCAGTGGAAATATTGGTCAGCAGCATAGATCCGGCGATGACCACGCCTGTCAAGCTGCGACCTCCTAGGAAATATCCGTCTTGGGTTTGAAGGTTTTGTTTGCGAAGCATCCACGTAGAATAGATCGCTACAAAGCCCGTGAAAGCTAAGAAACTGAAAAGTGTAAGCAATTATTTTGGGTTAAGTGGGATTATCGAAATTGTATTCTGGAAAAATAGGAAATTAGAATTGCTGTGGCAATAAAAGATTAAGCTTACAGCAGCATTCTTCTTTGTGTGATTCAAATCGTAAACTACAGACTACAGAAATTTCCTTAATTTCCCTTTTGAATTCCTATTAGAGAATTTCAATTGCTACCAGCTAACCAATTTTAACTATGAAGGCTTTTTTCTTAGTACTACTCAGTGTTGTATTCTCGATTTCCAGTTTTGCTCAAGAGATCACCGGCCAATGGAACGGTGTCCTGAAAGTGCAGGGCGTGCAATTGAGACTAGTCTTTAATATTTCGAAAACAGCAAGTGGCTTCAGCTCTACCATGGATAGTCCTGATCAAGGAGCATTTGGAATTCCTGTCTCCTCCACCAGTTTCGAGAATGGCACTTTGATGATCGCCATCTCCAACGCGAATATCAAATACGAAGGAAGTCTCGGCGATGACCAAGTGGTTATCGGTGTTTTCACCCAAGCTGGTCAGTCTTTTCCAATGAATCTTTCTCGTGAAGAAATTAAAAAACAAGAAACGAAAAGACCTCAGGAGCCTGCAAAGCCTTATCCTTATGAGGCTCAGAATGTAACTTTTTACAATGAGCAAGCTGGAATCACGCTTGCCGGGACACTTACTTTGCCGCAAGCATCCGGCAACTTTCCTGCGGTAGTCTTGATCTCTGGTTCTGGTCCTCAAAACCGTGACGAAGAACTAATGGGACATAAGCCATTTCTGGTATTGTCAGATTATTTGACCAAAAATGGGATTGCAGTACTACGCTTTGATGATCGCGGAACTGCGGCATCCCAAGGTGATTTCAGTACGGCTACAAGCGCAGACTTTGCTACTGATGTAGCTGCTGCAGTTAAATATCTGAAAACAAGAACTGAAATAGATCACAGTCATTTAGGATTGATTGGTCATAGTGAAGGTGGGCTGATTGCACCTATGGTGGCAAATCAAAGTGAGGATGTTGACTTCCTTGTACTTCTTGCCGGCACAGGAATTCGGGGTGACCAATTGCTTTTGGCGCAGCAAGCTCTGATTGGGAAAGCCTCCGGAATGAGTCCAAATCAACTGGCAGAAAACGACATGATCAGCAGAAAGGCATTTGAGATCATGGTCAAAGACCAAAGTTCAGAAGACTTAAAAACCGAAATGTCGGCATATATGACTCAGGTTTTCCGCCAAATACCTGCAGAAAATATCCCTGGTGGAATGAGTGAGGAAGAATTTGTAAAAGCCCAAATAGATCAGTTAACGAGTCCATGGATGGAGTATTTTATCAAATATGATCCGGTTCCAGCATTGGAAAAAGTCACTTCTCCGGTATTGGCAATCAACGGGGAAAAGGATCTGCAAGTGCCACCAAAGGAAAATCTAGGAGCAATAAAAGCCGCGCTGGAAAAAGGCGGAAATAAAGACATTACCACAGTGGAATTACAAGGGTTGAATCACTTATTCCAAGAAGCTCAAACCGGCGCACCAAGTGAATATGGGACGATTGAGCAGACTTTTTCTCCTCTAGCAATGGAGGTTGTTTTGAATTGGATTAAAGAACGGGTGAATTAACTTTAAGTGAAAAGTGAGACGTAAGAGGTTAATGATATTTTTTATTTTCAGAAATCCAGTTTTCAAATTCAACGCTGCGTCGTTGCGTCGCCGCGAGCAACTTTTTACCAACTCGTAGGCTTGTAATCCTTCAGAAATTTCCCATTCCAATGCTTGCCCGTATTGATCCCATCAAATAGCGGATCCATTACTCGTGCTGCCCCATCGACGATATCCAGTGGAGGTTGGAAGTCATGCAAATCCTGCTTGCGCTTAGCCAGTTCCGCAGGATCCTCATCCGTCACCCAGCCTGTGTCCACGGCATTGGTATAAATCCCGAATTTTGGCAATTCCGCAGCCGAAGTAAGTGTCATCATGTTCAGCGCTGCCTTAGCCATATTAGTATGCGGATGGCGGGCTTCCTTGTGAAACTGATGGAATTTACCTTCCATGGCAGACACATTGATGATATGTTTTTTACCTGTATTATCCTTCTTCATGATATTCACGAGACGGTTACACAGCACAAAAGGAGCAACAGAATTCACCAACTGCACTTCCAGCATTTCATTGGTGTGAATTTCACCAAGCTTCAGTCTCCAGCTGTTTGTCTTTCTTAGATCCACTTGCTGCAGATCTGCATCGAGTTTGCCGATAGGAAAAATCTCCTCCGAACTCAAAGAATCATCTATGCTATAGGGAATTTGTGTCAATTGAGCAGAAGAAGTAAGACCGATTCCAAGCTGTTTCCCATGCCAGGATACAGGTAGATTTTTGTTGTCGCCTTCGGCAAATTCCTGACTGAGAATTCGTATTTCTTGCAAGCAAGCATGATGGTCTGATAGCAATTTTTGCGAATCTGGAGTAAGATCCGTCCAAGCCAAGGATTCATTTTCCATCAAGTGCTGATAAAAACCACTTGGTCTGCGCACTGTTTGCGCAGCATTGTTGATCAGCACATCTAGTCGATCGTATTGCTGCTCGATGTAATTACAAAAAATCTCAACACTTGGAATATGTCTTAAATCCAATCCGTGAACATGAAGACGATCTCCCCATTCTTTAAAATCAGGCTCTTTGGCGTAGCGCAATGCAGAATCTATAGGAAATCTGGTAGTGGCAATCACTGTCGCTCCTGCGCGTAGCATCATCAAGGTAATATGGTAACCGATTTTCAACCTAGATCCAGTCACCAAAGCCACTTGACCTTCTAGATCGGCGGTCTGGAAACGCTTGGCGTAATTGAAATCACCACAATTCGTACACATGGTATCGTAGAAATGATGAAGTCTCTCAAAAGAATTCTTGCAGACGTAGCACTCACGAGGTGTTTCGAGCAGGATGGCCTCGTCGGATTCCTTGCCTGTCAATGCCAGCATGCTTGGAGCTATGAAAATTGAGGCTTCACGCGCAGAACGAATGCCTGTTGTCTTTCGAGCCGTTTTGTCTTTATCAGCAATCTTCTTTCGATGGATCTTTTTCGCACCTTTTTTTCGCTCAGCAAGTTCCTCTTTGCTCGGTCGGGAAAATTGCCCCGCAGCCATGAGCAAGGCAAGTCTATTCTCGGTCGGAATAGCGAAAATCTGATCTGTATCTGCGTTCAACCCCTCCAAAATGGCGATGCATTGTTCAATTTGTTCGGGGGTGATTTTCACTGGGTTTACAGATTCTGTTTCCTTTTCCATGGTAGTGTTCTTACAAGGGCGCAAAAGTAAAGATTTAAAAAATGGGATTACCGATTTGGCTTGCGATTGAGCTTGAGAAAACTGCTGAACATGGTGACTTTCACTGAATAGCGTGAATTTTCAGGATCAATATTTAACATATAAATTGCTATTTAAACCCATCCTAAAAAGATAATTTATTACTTTTGCGCAGCAATGATCCAAAAACTCTTTCCATTAGACAAAAATTATATCCTTCGTCAGGCGCAGTCTGTGCTGGAAGAGGAGCTAATTGATCGAATGATTTTTGAATTGAAGCGATCCTATACTTCTCTGTATAATCCGCTTCAACTCATGGATACAACCTACGAGCAGATTCTTGATACGTTTGAGTTTCCCCGAGAACGTGCTCGCCTAATCTATCGCCAACTTAGTGGTATCTATCGCTACAAGCACGGCGATAATCAGCTGGAAATGCTTTTTGATGGAAGAACACACTTAGAAAAATTTCAAGAGGATTGGTCTGCAGCATTTATTGCCTATGTCAGCGAATTAGGTATTTACGAGCAGTATGTAAAAACCATGCTGAGAATGACTTTACTTTTTGATACTGATTCACGTGCCGAATGGGCAGAAAATCACTGCAAGGCTTTCATCAATCAACACTTCGAATTGAAAGTGGTGAAAAGACATGGTGAACTTCGCCTGAAAGTCGGTTGAGAATTAGAATAATTATAAAGCTTCATTTCGGAGGTCCTACTTCCAAGTAATCAACTTGTACTGATCTTCTTTCTGAAATCGCTCTGGTATTGAAAGCAGAATAGATTTGCGGATCGCATGAATCAACACGTTTTTGGTGAAGTTTTTGGCTACCACCAGACTTATTTCTCTAACTGGTTCTGGCGCATCAAACCTTCTTATCAAGCCAGATTCTTTTTTATCCAAAACTGCCATTTCGGGCACGAGTGTATAGCCCACACCCTTGTCTACCAATCGCATGAGAGACTCGATGGAGCCACTTTTAAATTCAAATCCAAAGTTGTTTTTGGAAGCCTTGCTGTTGCAAATAGAAAGGATCTGATCGCGAAAGCAGTGACCTTCGTCCAATACCAGGATTTGATTTGGATCCAGCATGGCAGGGATGATGTGGTTTCTCTTGAGAAAAGGATGTTCTTGGGGAAGATATAAGAGAAATGGCTCGTAGAAAAGTGGCATCTCTCGGATAGTTTTTTCCTCCAAAGGAGTTGCAAGCAAACCGACATCCAAGGTGCCTCGCTGTAATTCAAGAATGATTTCAGCGGTCTGCATTTCCCGAATAATCAATTTGGTTTGTGGATTTGACTTCACAAACTCAGGTAAAAATAATGGCAGTAAATAGGGAGAAATAGTAGGTATCACGCCTAGGGTAAATTCTCCTTGTAAGGATTCTTTTTCAGTGAGGACGAATTCCTTTAATTCTGATATTTCCTTAAGAATTTTTCTAGCCTTTAGGAGGATCAAATTACCTGCAGTTGTCGGCTGAAGAGGTTTTGTATCACGATCGAAAATTTTGACCCCAATCTCTTCTTCCAACTTTTTCACCTGCGTAGTGAGGTTTGGCTGAGATACATTGCAGCTATCTGCTGCAGTTACAAAATGCCTGAAGTTATCCAAGGCTACGATATACTCTAGCTGGGCTATTGTCATATAACCTAAAGTTATGAATAGATAAGAATTATTAATTTGATTTATGAGAAAATGTGATACAACTTTGTGTAACAATTTTGAAAACTAAAAACATATATCATATGAGCAATCGCATATTAGGCTTGGGCGCTGAATTCCCAGCTTTCGAAAAAACCGCAGTAGTATCTAGAGAAAAAGGACAAGAATTCAAGACAATCAGCAACGATATCCACACTGCCGATGGCAAATGGATGGTGATGTTCTGGTGGCCAAAGGATTTTACTTTTGTATGTCCAACCGAAATCGCTGAATTCAATAAAAACGAAGGTGAATTTGCAGACAGAGATACTGTATTGGTAGGTGCTTCTACTGATTCTGAATTCGTTCACTTGGCTTGGAGAAACAACCACGAAGATCTTCGTGACCTTAAATTCCCTATGCTAGCTGATACTTCTAAGTCTCTTGCAGAAGAACTTGGTATCCTGGAAGCAACTGAGAAAATTGCTTACAGAGCTACTTTCATCATCGATCCTCAAGGAATCGTTCGTTGGGTATCTGCTTACGATCTTTCTGTAGGTAGAAATGTAGAAGAAGTATTGAGAGTGCTTGATGCACTTCAGACTGACGAGCTTTGCCCATGTAACTGGGAAAAAGGTGAAGAAACGTTGAACCTGAACTAAATCAGACCTCAAATCTATTAACAGCAAAGGAGGTCTCAGGATCTCCTTTGCTAGTTTCAAACCTAAATCTTACACCATGGAAGTATTAAATGTAAATCAATCAGTAGTCGAGCTTTTAGAAGTAGTAGGGCTGAATGAAGAATTTACCAACGAATCTTTGAGAAATCTGGGCGATGCTGATTCCAGATATGTGAAAGATTTGAAACTCAATTTCAAGACTATCCTCAAAGGAGATAAGCTAAATCAAAAGGAAGTTGCTTTGATGGGCTTGGCACTTGCCGCTAACGCGGCAAACAACCCACTTCAGAGATTTTTTAGAAAATTAGCTGAGGAAAACGAAGCAACGGTAGCCGAGATCGGCGAAGCTGTAGCTTGTGCTTCTTTGTTGAGCAGCAATAATGTATTGTATAGATTCCGCCACTTCGTAGAAAAGGAAAAGTATGCCCAAATCCCTGCCAGGCTTCGCATGAACATCATGATGAATCCTGTGTTGGGTAAAGAGTTCTTCGAATTGATCTCTACCGCAGTGTCTGCTGTAAATGGCTGCCAGATGTGTGTGGCTTCTCACGAGAATCACCTGATCGAAATGGGAACTAGTGAAGAAAGAATTTTCGAATCGATCCGTATGGCTTCTGTCATCCAGAGCATGGTAAAAGTGATTTATTAAGTATTATAGTCCGGTATATAAATGCAAAAACCTCCTGAGTGATCGGGAGGTTTTTTTAATGTTTTAACCGCGGAGAAGGCGGAGTCCCGATGGCTATCGGGATCGCAGAGAGCACAAGGTGGAATTTTGTTACAGTTGTCCTGCTTCTCCAGAAGCTGGATTCGCATATATATTTAACACAAAAGCTCGCCAATATTATTCGAGAGCTTTTGTGTTACTGAAGACTGTTAACTATTATTTCCCCCATTCAGTATGGAAAATCCCCTCACGATCAGTACGCTCGTAGGTATGTGAACCGAAGTGGTCACGCTGAGCTTGGATCAGATTTAGTGGAAGTTTAGTCGAAGTGTAAGCATCGAAGTAACTCAACGCAGAGGAAAGTCCTGGAACAGGAATTCCATTTTTTGCAGCAAAAGCAACTACTTCACGAACTGCTGGCAAAGTGCCTTGAACTTTAGGCACGAATGAGGGAGACAATAGCAGATTCGGGATGGAATTATCCGCGGTATATGCCTCGGCGATATCCGCCAAAAGTCCAGCACGGATAATACAACCAGCTCTCCAGATCTTAGCAATCGTAGACATGTCTAGATCGTAACCGTATTCCTTGGAAGCGTACATCAGCTGATGCAAACCTTGAGAATAAGCGATGATGAATGAGAAGTACAGAGCTTGCTCTGCTTGAGCGATCAACTCTTCTTTGGCGATATGAGCCACTTCAGGTCGAGAATACAATTCGTCAGCCTGAACTCGCTCATCTTTCAATGCGGAAATCTCACGCATGCTTACCGCCATATCGATGGTAGGAACAGGAATACCCAAGTCCATTGCATTCTGAGAAGTCCACTTACCAGTTCCTTTTTGTTTGGCTTTGTCCAAAATCACGTCCACCAAATCTCCTGACGTCAAGTTATCCTTTTGGGTGAAAATTTCAGCAGTGATTTCTACCAAAAATGATTGTAATCGACCTTTGTTCCAAGTATCGTAAACTTGGTGAAGTTCTTCATTAGATAGATCACAGGATTTCTTCAACAAATCATAAATCTCAGAAGTCAGCTGCATCATGGCGTACTCAATACCGTTGTGCACCATTTTCACATAGTTACCAGCTGATTTTGGGCCAAGGTAAGCCACACATGGTTCACCTTTATATTTCGCAGAAACAGCTTCAAAAATTGGCTTTACATACTCATAAGCTTCTTTGTCCCCACCTGGCATGATGCTCGGGCCTTTCCTAGCGCCTTCTGCTCCACCTGAAACTCCAGAACCGAAGAAGTGAATTCCTTTTTCTTTCAAATAAGCTTCTCTTCTATCCGTGTCGGTGAAAAATGAATTTCCACCATCTATAATGATATCTCCTTTGTCCAGAAGTGGCAGAAGGCTTTCAATTGCCTGATCAACAATCTTCCCGGCAGGCACGAGGAGCATGATTTTACGAGGAGAAGACAAGGCTTGCACAAAAGTCTTAATATCAGTGGATGCACTTACCTTTTCTAGATTTCCACCCTCTTCTTTCAACGCATCAACTTTCTCCTGATCCAGATCGTAGCCAAAAGCTTTGAAATTATTGTCGGCGACATTCAAAATAAAATTTCGCCCCATTACCCCAAGGCCAACTAATCCAAAATCATAATTTGTGTACTCCATCGTTTCTTAGTGTTATTTTTCAAATCTGCTTCTATGCCTTACCGCTTGCAAGGTTAGAAATAAATATGGGTTATTTTTGCGTCTCTTGAGTCCAAAATTAATGGATTGAAGGTTGGCTTTCTAGTAAGATTGATAAATTTGTGATCGCCCAAAGTCGGGTTTTGATACAAAAAATATAAAAATACGCCCAAACTGATGAAAAAAACACAAAACCAGATGCTAATAATTTTTGGTGCGTCAGGTGATTTGACTGCCAGAAAACTGGTACCGGCAATATATAACCTGTACAAAGGAAAGCATCTTCCCGAAAATTTTGTGGTTTTGGGAGCTAGCAGAAGTGCAATGTCAAATGAGGAATTCCGTCAAAAGGTAGTTCAGGAGAGCGAGTTTTTGAAGGATAAAATCAGCAAAGAAGGCAAAGACTTTATAGCTGCTTTTGCTGAAAAAATGTTTTATGAGGACTTGGGCGATGATTATGACAGCAAATACTCTGGCTTGGCCAATAGAATTTACCAACTAAATGAAGAGAAGGGCTGTGAAGAGAATTATATATTCTATCTCTCCACACCTCCCAGTCTATATGAAGTCATCGCAAAGAATCTTTGTGAAGCAGGCTTGACACAGGAAGAAAAGGGCTGGAAACGCATCATTGTGGAGAAGCCATTTGGGTACAGTTTGGAAACTGCAAAAGAGCTTAACGAAGGCTTGCACAAATACTTCAAAGAACCTCAGGTCTATAGAATTGATCACTATTTAGGCAAAGAAACGGTTCAGAACCTACTTGTAACGCGTTTTTCTAATTCGATTTTCGAACCGACCTGGAATCGCCGATACATCCATCATGTGGAAATCACCAATGCAGAAACTGTAGGTGTGGAAAAACGTGGTGGATACTATGACAAGTCTGGTGCACTCCGCGATATGTTCCAGAGTCACTTACTTCAGGTCGTTTCGCTCATCGTAATGGAGCCACCGATCAATTCTAGTGCAGAGGAAATCCGTGATGAAAAGGTCAAAGCGCTGAAATCGCTGCGAGTAATGACTAGTGATGAAGAACTTTCTCATCATACAATGAAAGGCCAATATGTGGCCTCAACCATCAATGGTAAAAAGGTAAAGGGATATCGAGAGGAGGAAGGTGTAAATCCGGATTCCAAAACAGAAACCTTTGCTGCGGTTAAGTTTTTCGTTGACAATTGGCGCTGGAAGGATGTGCCTTTCTACGTCCGCACTGCCAAATATATGCCTACTAAGGTGACTGAAGTAGTGATTCACTTTAAGTCTCCGGCGCACGAAGTATTCAAAAGTCAGGATGTCTATAAAAAAGACAACAAGCTTATCATCCGTATTCAGCCAGACGAAGGTATTTTAATCAAATTTGGTGTGAAGGTGCCAGGATTAGGCTTTAATGTTGAGCAGGCCAATATGGATTTCTACTATTCTGACCTCGACTCAGCCGAGATAATGGATGCTTACGAAAGACTGCTTTTGGACGCTATGCAAGGAGATGCGACTCTTTACGCAAGAGCAGATGAAGTGGAAGCTGCTTGGAGATTTGTGGATCCAATCTTAAAGTATTGGGAAAATGAAGATGTCCCTACTTACGGCTATGCAGCTGGAACTTGGGGGCCAAGAAATTCTGATGACATGTTCGAAGGTCATTTTGGCTGGAGAAACCCTGGAAATCGTCTGACTGACGAAACAGGCTTCTGTATTCTATAAGTTTTAAACCGCAAAGGGCACAGAGGATTACGCAGAGAACGCAGTTTATGATAAACCTTTCGAAAAAAAGGGCTGAAAGCCTGCGATAACATAGCCCAGCCTGAAGGGCTGGGTAAATGATAAATTAACTATCTCAAAGCTCTGAAAGAGCGAAATAGTAATTCAAACCATTATAGTAAAGTCCCAAATCATGCATATTTAGGGATTTCATAAATCTACTAGACCAATGACACTTAATATATACGACACCAAAGATCAGGTTGCCAAGGAGTTTTCTGAATACTTCAGAGACTTAGCAAAGAGCGATCAAACCATCCACATCGCACTTTCCGGAGGTAGCACGCCCAAGATTATTTTCGATTATTTAGCAGCTCATTTTGGAAGTGAAATCGACTGGTCAAAAATCAACTTCTACTGGGGAGATGAACGCTGCGTAGCACCCGACGACTCTGAAAGCAATTACAAGATGACTGTGGATCACTTGCTATCGAAGATTGAGATTCCTACGGCAAATATTCATCGAGTTTTGGGAGAAAATGACCCAGAAAGTGAAGCCGTTCGGTACAGTCAAGTTTTGGACAAAGAGCTTCCAAAATTGAATGATATTCCTCAGTTTGACCTAGTCATGCTAGGAATGGGTGATGATGGACACACTGTTTCTATTTTCCCTGATTCTATTTCACTTTGGGATTCTCCAGAAAACTGTGTCGTAGCTACACACCCTGATTCTGGCCAAAAGCGGGTAACCATCACTGGTAAAATTGTCAATAATGCCAAAGCAGTTGCCTTCTTAGTAACTGGAGCTGGTAAAGCGGAAAAAGTGCAGGAAATCATCAAAAAGGACAAGGACTTTGCGCTATATCCAGCAAACTTGGTGCAGCCATCACATGGTGAATTGATCTGGTTTTTGGATAAGGATGCTGCGAAAGGTATAAGATAGCCTCGTTTTAAATACTTGAACATCAATTCTGCGGACGCAAACCGCAGGATTTTTTTTTGCTTTTCCCCCCAGTATTCAGGTCTGCTAAAACTTAATTCCTCAGCAACTTGTTGTGAGCTCATAAGAAAACTATTAACCAATCATTATAATGACACAAGTAAAATCATATGCAGCGCAGAAAGCTGATCAACCACTTGCACCTTTTGATCTAGAAAGACGTACTCCAGGCCCAACAGATGTAGAAATCGAAATATTGTATTGCGGAGTATGTCACTCAGACATTCATACAGCTCGAAATGAATGGGGAGGGACAATGTATCCAGTAGTTCCAGGTCACGAGATCGTTGGCAAAGTATCTTCAGTGGGTTCTGATGTCACCAAACATAAAGTAGGCGACACGGTAGGTGTTGGATGTTTTGTTGATTCATGTGGACATTGTAATAATTGCGCAGAAGACTTGGAGCAATACTGTGAAAACGGTAACTCTCAGACATATAATGCATTCCTTCAGGATAAAAAAACTATCACCTATGGGGGATACTCCACTCATATCGTGGTAACTGAAAAGTTTGTATTAAGCGTATCAGATAAGTTACCACTTGAAGCTGTGGCTCCTTTGCTTTGTGCTGGGATTACGACCTATTCACCTTTGAAGCATTGGAATGTAAAAGCAGGTGATAAAGTTGCTGTGGTAGGATTGGGAGGACTAGGTCACATGGCAGTGAAGATTGCTGCGGCAATGGGAGCAGAAGTGACCATGCTAAGCAGATCTCCTGAAAAAGCTAAGGATGCCGATGCCCTCGGAGCTCATCATTTCGAGCTGACTACAAATCCTGAGAATATGAAAAAGATGGCAAGCTCTTTCAATTTGATTATTGACACTGTTTCAGGTCAACATGATTACAATTCCTACCTCTCTTTATTGAAGACAGACGGTACGATGGTTCTTTTGGGTGTACCTCCTGAAATGGAACATATCCATGCAGGTTCACTGATTTTCGGAAGAAAAAGTCTAGTGGGTTCTCTTGTAGGTGGCATCAAAGAAACTCAGGAAATGTTGGACTTCTGTGCTGAGCACAATATTGTCTCTGATGTAGAAGTGATCTCTATCGATAAAATCAATGAAGCATACGAGCGCACCATCGCAGGTGATGTTCACTACCGATTTGTGATTGATATGGCTTCTTTGAAAAATTAAGAAGTGAACACATAAAAAAACGGCAATGATTGATTTCATTGCCGTTTTTGTTTTTTTAAGAGATTACTCTCTAATCCAAGCTACTTTTTCATCCATAGAATCTCTTTTGCCTTCCGGCCAATTATCCGTTGCTGGTTTGGCTACATAGAAAAAGCCCATTAAAGCATCTTCACCTTCCAGACCGTAGTCTTCTCTAGCTTCTTGCCAGAATGTCGGCCCACCTGTTCCCCAATATGCTGCCAACCCATGAGCAGAAGCAGTTAAGTACATGTTTTGAACTGCCATAGAAACTGCAGCAATCTCTTCCATCAATGGAATGCCTTCAGATCTTTTCAAGATGATAGCGATCATATGCGATGCTTTCAGTGGCCCTTGCTTAAATTTCTGATAAGTCGCTTCCAAAAATGGCGTCCCATTTTTCTCAGCGCGAAGCTTATACATGTCCGCCTGATAGTCTGCAAATTTCTTCAAACCATCTCCTGTGTACACGATAAACCTCCAAGGCTGAGTTAACTTGTGCGTAGGAGCCCAACGCGCATTTTCTAATAACTCCTCGATGACAGCATCATCTACTGGATCATTTTCTTTGAACTGCGCCGCAAACATGGATCTACGTCCACGGATAATTTTATTTACTTCTTCGATGTTGAAATCAGGCTTTTGCATATAATATGGTAATAGTTAATTCAAGTATTGAATGTGGTTAAGGATTATTAATCGACAAAAGTTTCCTTGATCACAGATTTACATTTTCTTATTTCTTGCGGTTTTAGCTTATCAAAGACTTTGATGATTCTTGATCTATCAATCGTCCGAACTTGATCTATAGCTATCATCCCTTTTTTGCTATCATGATATACAGCAACTCGGGTAGGGTATTTCTTTAGGTTAGTTGTCATCGGAGCGATCACAATTGTCTGGAGATGATGGTTCATTTCATCTGGTGAAATAACGACACAGGGCCTTGTCTTTCTGATTTCACTTCCTATCGTAGGATCCAGATTGACCAATACAATGAGGTACTGAATTATTTCCATTCCTCCAGATTTTCATCCTCCAATACATCATCGATCAACAGCTGATCATCACCTTGGGCATGCATTTCAGCAAAAGAATCTCCCCATCCCTCACGAACAGTTTTTATGGGTTTCAAAATAATCTGATCCTCTTCAAGTATGATTTCAACCTTATCGATTAAGCCATACTTTTCAATAATCGTTTTAGGTAGTCTGAGACCTTTAGAATTACCGATTTGAATAATTGATGCTTCCATAATTTCCTAATTTGTAATTACAAAGTTATAACATATTTTCTATGTTGACTATTTACTCTCAAGTAATGTAATGCCTCAGTCCAACCTTCCAGTCAATAGCTGTTTCCTTAATTCTGGATCAAATTTCTCTATCGCATACCTCAAAGCAGTCCGAGGCATGGTCGTGTAGTGCTTTCTTAAAAAACTCATTTCTACTTCAAAATCTTTATTGCCTATTTCCCGAAGCATCCAACCAACTGCTTTATGAATCAGGTCATGCGAATGATAAAGTAGCTTCTCAGCCAGAGCCAAAGCATCATCAAAATATCCTCGCTTAATCCAGTAATAACAACTGATCATTGCCACTCGCTGCCTCCACAAATGATCCGAATCCGCTAATTCATAAAAGAGAGATTTTTCTTTATTCAAATAATAATGCCCGAGAATATGATGGCAAGAGCTATCTACTAAGTCCCAGTTATTTACAGAATCAAGCTGCGACAAATAAAAATCCACCAATTCCTTATGTTCTGCCTCACTTTTCAATTTCTGGTAACGGTAAACAAGAATATAGACAGCAGTGAGTCTCACTTCATGATGGACATCCTGAAGAAGTTCCGCTATTTCAGCATACCTTATCTCTTTGAAAACTGCTTTAGCTACTTTCCTTTGCTCGGGAACAATCACTCCAAGAAACTGATCACCTTCACCATATTCGCCGGGGCCGGACTTGAAGAATCGCGGGAAAAATGCTGCTTTCTCAGGAATGGCCTTATCCGAAAGTGAAGCTTTGATTTGTTCTGTTAAAAGGCTCATGTGTAAAAGTAGGAAACCTTATACTTTTCTAAAAATCATCACCACCATCTCCTCCTTCTCTACTGCTCCTGTTTTCGCCAGCCTTCTCTTTGAATCCTCCAAATCTATAGGTAAATGCAAGAGTCCCAACACGAGTTTCTCGTTGGAATACCCGCTTCTCATCAAACCTAGGATTGTCCGTAGTAATTCTGAAATTTCTGGTATTGAAGATATCACTCACATTTACAGACACGGTGGCTTTTCCGTCGAGAAAGTCCTTACGCAAGCCCATATTCAAACTATACTGGGGTTCGATTTGTCCTTGTGGCAGCACTATCGGGCCTCGATAATTCCCTTGTGCCTGTACACTAAACCAATTCGGGATCAACCAATTTGCGAGCAAATTCAAGGTCCAACTGAAATTCTCATTGCTGAAATCTTGCTCTATGTTTTCCGCATTGATTTTAGAATAAAATAGATTTCCAGTCAAAGTAGCATCAAGATTATTGAAGACTTGAATCTGATTGATCAACTCAAAACCAGTACTGGATCTCGTATCTGCATTTTGTCTGCTTTGAATCGCAACGTTATCATCCGTTAGAATCGTGATTCGAGTTTCCACATCCGTACTGAAACGATGGTATACCGTCGCATTCAGCAAGTACTTGTCCCAGCCTTTCATATAGCCTACTTCATAGCTGTCAGTAAATTCTGGTTGTAGGTATGGGTTACCAATACTAAAATTGTACTGATCCCTCACTCTATAAATAGGTGCCAAATCCCAGATACTTGGCCTGGAAATTCTTCTGGTATAATTCAGCGTAAGTTCATTCTCCGGCGCGATGGTATAACTCAAAAATGCACTTGGAAAGACATTGAAGTAATTATTAGGAATGCTCTCTTTATTCCTAGCAGTTTCACCTAAAGTCTCGGTGTATTCACCCCTCAAACCAAGCTGATAGCCAAATTTCCCCTTAGTATTTCTATAAGTAAAATAAGCCGCATAGACGTGCTCATCAAAATCGTAAGTATCAGTCAGGGAATCAACCACTGCAGGTTCGAAGTCAGTAAACTCATCGCCCTGAGCAAATCGCTGGCTCCATTTCCAGTTTCCAATTGTAGCCTTCAGGCCAGTTTCTATAGACGCTCCATTCCTGAATGGCTTCTCATAGTCCAGCTGAGCTACGTATAGATTACTCGTTCTAGGACGATCATTTGATTGAGTCAATCGCTTGGCAGGCTCTGAATTTCCATCTGCGTCTATAAACTCCTGGTTATAAAACTCCGTTTGTTCACGGTTGTCATAAGAATAGGAAAGTGAGGTGTATAGTTTTTGCCCAAGTGAATCTATATCCCAAGTGTAATTTATACCTCCTTCATAGTTAGAACTCTTACTCAGTTCATCATTGACCCTCATAGAGCTTGAATCCAATAAACCGGTTACACTCAAATTACGCTGCATGATATCGGCATATTCTACTTCATCATCGAAATTGCCCTGGAAATACACTCCCAACAATGCTCTATCAGAAATATTGTAATCCACTCCTGCTCTAATTAAATGTGTCTTTTCTACTTCATAGCCATCCTGAACTTGCTCTAGTCTAGGAGAAAATCCATCCAGGTAATTATTCCTGCTTCCTTCACCATTCTCCCGCTGTCTTCTATTCTGCCAATTGTAAGAGGTGTAGAAATTGGCCTTTTCTGTTCCGTAATTCAAGTTTACGCCCGCTTGATATTTTTCACGGGTACCGACCGAAGCATTTACTTGTCCATTGAAACCTGTTTTTTCATTTTTCTTCAAAACAATATTGATTATCCCGCCTACACCTGTGGCGTCGTATCGGGAAGATGGATTAGTAATCAATTCTACTGACTTGATACTATTAGCAGGAAATTGCGACAAAATACTCTCTGCATCATCGCCAGAAAGATTTGAAGGACGACCATTGATATAGATCAGAATATTACCGCTGCCGCGCATGGTGATCCCTCCCTCGTCATCCACTTGAATAGAAGGCAAAGTACTAAGTAATTGCGAGGCTGTTTGACCTTCTGCTACGATGCTGTTTTCTACATTATAGGTACGCTTGTCGATATCGGATTCAAACATGGAAGTAACTCCCTCAACTACTACTTCTTGAAGATTTTGCGCATCTTCCTCAAGTGTGATTGTTCCAAGATTGACAGAGTTTTTATTTACACCTAGGTTAATTTTTTCATAAAACTCCAAGTAACCAATAAATCCTACCCTCAAAATATAATGTCCAGCAGTCGTAGAAAACTCAAAACTCCCATCTAAATCACTCATTCCCCCAGTGACAACTGCCGAATCCATAGGTGACAATAAAGCAATATTCGCAAACTCAAGAGCTGCTTCGCGCTTTCCATCCATCACTTTGCCTTTTACTCGAATCTCTTGAGCGAAGGCATCCAAGGACGACATCATAAAAAATATAATTATTGATAAGGGGGAAAATTTATTCATAACAACAGATAGAAGCAGTTTAGGTAATAGTGGAAAATCTGAAAAAGATTTTAAATGATTAATTATCAATCAATTACAACCGAATCTCTATATAGTAACCTCTAAATCAGCTGAAGGTTTCGCTTTTCTGGGAAAACTTGTTCTATGGGAAAATGTCTGGATAACATGAATTTTATCCGTTCAAGCGGTAGTCTATTTGTCAAACTTAAAGCAGGTAACTCTTCATAAAAAGATATAAATAGCCTGTTGATTATTGATTTACTTACCTTTAAAAATGATTCGATTGATTTACTCATTGGGCTGTATGCTTGTCACTACCCTTGCCAGCATAAATTCCATTGCTCAAACTAAAAAGGACAATATTCATACAAATAATCTCAAAGAATTAACCACTCTATTAGAAGCGTCAGCGCCTAAAGACTCATTAGCAGGAATATATTTAACGAAGATGATTAACCTCAGTGAAAAAGAGGAAAACTATGATTTGATGGCGGATCTGGCCATTCAGTTTTTTCACCACCCTTCACCTTCCATTCAAACTCCCGAGCTGAAAAAGCAGATTCTTAAAAGAGCAATTACCCATGAACTCGATGTAAGTGATTCTAAAAATAGAGGAACTCTACACCTGAAATTAGCTGGAACCTATTTCAACATTGAGCAATTTGATTCAGCTATTGTAGAATATGGAAAGGCAATAGATAGGTTCGAAAAAAAGGATTCTATTTTAATCGCAGATTCTTACTTTTTCCGTGGTCAGGCGAGAGATTACAAAGGTGACCTACTGGGAGGTATGCAGGACTATCAAACTGCGCGGGATATCTATCAGGCACTTGCAGACGGAGAATATGTTAATTATGTAGATGGAGGGATGGCTATTTTGTTTAGCAAATTTGCCATCTATAATGAGGCCGAAAAAATTAGAAGTTCACTGATTTCCACCTACAGGAAAAGTAAAAACACATTCAATGTTGCGATCCAACTTTACAATCAATCCGAAGATTTTGGGAAACAAGGAAGGTTCGAAGATCAACTGGACTACCTAGTAAAAGCCGATTCTCTGACCCCATTTGATCCACAGGATTATTATACCGAAAGCATGATTAAGCTTTCTCTAAGCAATTATTTTGGAGAGCATGGGAATTTGACAAAGCAGAAAGAATACTTTGCTCAGGCACAAGCAATGATTTCATATGTGCCTGAAGTAGCGACTACCAGTCCTGTTTACCTCAATGCTAAAGCTCAGTTAGAATATTCCAAAGGAAATGTATTAGCAGCAAACAAGCTTGTTCTAGAGTCTCTCAAGGCGGCCAAAGAGTCCAAAAATATGGATCATTTAATCAAAGCTTACCGTCTACTAGGAGAAACTTACCAAGACCTGGGTCAATCTGGCAAAGCGTACGAAATCCGGGAAGAATTGACACGCTATACCGACTCAATATTTGCAGCTAATCAAGCGACTACTTTTTCGTATTACCAGACACTTTATGAAACAGAAAGAAAAGAGAGAGAGATCCTGACAAAAACTCAGGAGATCGAATCGATCAACCAGGGTAACAGGGCCAAACTTAGAATTATTGCAGTCATCGTATTTGTGCTGATTATTTCAGCTGTATTAATTTTCCTCTGGAAAAACCTGCAACATGAAAAGAAGAAGAAACAAATGCAATCAAGATTTTCCCAGGAACTCCTGAAAAACCAGGAAGCCGAGCGAGTAAGGATATCCAAAGATCTCCACGATGGCTTAGGCCAAAGCCTTCTTTTGATCAAAAACAAAGTTGCACTTTCTAAAGACAACACTACCGGTGAACTATTGGATACAGCCATCAGCGAATTACGATCAATTGCCAGATCACTTCACCCAATGCAACTAGAAAAACTTGGCCTGAGTAAAGCCGCCGAACACTTATTAGATCAAATAGATCGCGAAACGGAAATATTTGTATCCTCAGAGATCGAAGAGCTAAAAGGAGTTTTGAAAAAAGAAGAAGAATTGCAACTATATAGAATCCTTCAGGAATCTATCAATAATGTCCTAAAACACTCTGAGGCCAGTGCATTGCGGGTTTTATTCAAAAAAATTGAAAAAGGCGTAGAGCTAAAAATCGAAGACAATGGCAAAGGGTTTGATTTTTCGGAAAAATTGAATGACTTTCAAAGCCTCGGGTTGAAAACACTAAAGGAGCGGATTGCCTCCATGCAAGGAAGTATGAAAGTCACTAGTGAAAAAGGCACTGGAACCAGCTTAAGTTTTATCGTTTATGTCTAGCCAAAAACCAACAGTAATCATTGCGGACGATCATCCCATTCTTTTGAAAGGATTGTACGATTTCTTAAGCGAAATGGGGCTGGACATCGTAGGTATGGCTAATGAGGGGCAGAGCGCACTTGATCATATTATCAAATTCAAACCTCAGCTTGCTATTTTAGACATGGAAATGCCTAAAAAAACTGGGCTTGAGATTGCAGCTGAATGCAAGAAATTAGGCCTCTCCACCAAAGTGATCCTTCTTACGCTTCATAAAGAAATTTACCTCTACCATCAGGCTAAAGAACTGAACCTGTCGGGATATATATTAAAGGAATTTGCATTAGATGACTTATCCAAAGCTGTTTCTACAGTTTTAGCAGGTGGGCAATTTTTCAGCGAGAAAATTTTCGAAGGTCTGAAAGAAAGTAAGTTCCAATCAGATGATAATCCTTTAACCCCTTCAGAGGTAAAAATTCTCAGATTATTAGCGGATGGACTTTCTACCAAGGAAATTGCCAACAAACTGTTTATATCAGAGCGCACCGTTGACAAACATAGGAGCAATATGATTGTAAAGCTTCAATTAGAAAAAAAACACAACTCTTTGTTAATCTGGGCTCAGAAGAATCGTGATATTATAGATTGAGAGCATTTTTGTCCTAAGTGAAATCAAAATATACGTGTTTCTACGTATTGAGTCGTCTCTTAATTTTAGCTAAGTTTGGTTTAAGATTTCAGCACAAACCAACTTTTTTTCCAAAATGAAAATATCTAGCCTACAGGGGGATTTTAAAGTAATCCAAACTATAAAAAATCATGACGAGTTACTTGTCTTAGGCTCTTGGCAGGATTTGGTTAGGATGTTTGATAGTAGCAGAACTTTTCTGGTGAATAGAGGTGAATCGCTTTTTGGCATCTACCTGTGCAAACAAGAATGCGCTGAGTTCATGAATAAAATAATTCAGGATATTGATTACAATGAGTGGGAAAACTTCAAGATGGAGACACCTAACTACCACAATCAATTCCAAGCATAAGGGTGATATTTTTTCAGCAATAAACTTCTAAGGCTGCGCGGATCATATGGTCAACGGTTTTTTCAGCTTCTTTATCAAACTGTCCGGTAGGTCGATTCGCTACGATCGCATTTAGGCTAAGCACTCGATGATTCAGCAGTTGACCCATAGCATAATAGCCGGCTGTTTCCATCTCAAAGTTAGTCATCTTCAAACCCGAAACTTCCAACATAGCCAAGCGCTCAATCATGTTCTCCATTTTTGGTTTAAGCCTGATTTCCCTTCCTTGCGGAGCATAGAAACCCGGAGCCGTAAGCGTTACTCCTCGAAAAAATTCATCAGGCAATTTTTGCAACAACTCAGTTGAAGCTGAGGCTTGGTATGGCAAAAAAGTAAGGTCAAGCGTTCCTTGCACCAAGGTTGCCCAATCCTGATTCCCTTCCAATTTTGGATAAAACTGCATCAATGTATCTACACCTACAGCAATCTCAGAAGCCAACAAGCTCCCAACTGGCAAATCAGCCTGCATACTCCCAGAGGTTCCCAAGCGGATAATTTCTAAGCTGGTTTCTGTAGGTTTTACTGTATGCGTTTTTAGATTCACGTTTACTAAAGAGTCCAATTCAGTCATCAGAATCTCCACATTATCCGTTCCCATTCCCGTACTCATCACCGTAACTCGCTTACCTCTCAGTCTTCCTGTATGAGTTACAAACTCACGCTTATTTCCCTTGAAATCAATCTGATCAAAGTATTGAGATACCAAAGCAACCCTGTCTGGGTCTCCCACAGTAAAAACAAGAGAAGCCAGGTTCTCTGGCTTCAAATGCAAATGATAAATGCTTCCATCAGCATTCAATATCAATTCGGATTCTGGAATTTGTCTACTCACAGTACAAGTTAAACAATTGATTTTTCTTTGACTTTACGGACAAGACCTTTATAAGGATTATACCCGTTAGTATTTTTCTGATAGTAACCCGTACCATCGTAGGTTCTTTTTTCAGGATTCTCCTTGCACTCTGAAGAGCAAGCTCCTTCCATTTCCCAACCACATTCTTCGCACATCGCAACGTGCGCATTACAGGTTTGATTGGCACAATTCACCATACGATCTGAAGGCGTACCACAAACGTGGCAGGTAGATACAATCTTCGGATTAACGGTATTCACATCCACAGCGATTCTATTGTCAAAAACGTAGCATTTTCCTTCGAAATCTTCTCCTCCAGCTTCCATTCCGTATTTGATGATGCCGCCGTGAAGTTGGTACACATCCTCAAAACCTTGCTCCAAAAGGAATGCAGATGCTTTTTCACACTTAATACCTCCGGTACAATAAGTCAACACTTTTTTATTTTTCAGATGCTCCAGCTCTTTGACTTTCTCAGGGAAATCTCGGAAGTTGTCAATATCAAGCGTTAAAGCATTTTTGAAACGCCCCAACTCGTGTTCGTAATTAGAACGAACATCCAGGATCACTACATCTTCTTGATCCTTCAGGGCTTTGAATTGCTCAGGATCGAGATGCTTACCTGTTTTTACGTTAGGATCGAGATGTCTAAGTGCACTGTGAACGATCTCAGGCTTGTATCGCACGTGGGTTTTGGTGAACGCGTGCTTGTCATGAGAATCAATTTTGAACTCTGTCTTTGCGAAGCGTGAATCAGCATGGATATAGGCCATGTATTTCTCGCAGTCTTCTGCCAAACCAGAAACAGTTCCATTCAGTCCCTCATCAGAAATGATGACTCTTCCACGGATGTTATTCTCTACACAAAACAGGTGATGCTGCTCGCGATATTCTTCAGGATTCTCAATTCTGGCGTAGCAGTAATAAAGGAGGATTTGGTAATTGGTGTTTTCCATAACTTGAGCCCTGTTGCGGCAGGGTGTTTAAGAATTTTATATTTGAAATTTAAAATTTCAAATCAGTACATACTATTTAACTTTTGCGGCAGGGTTTCCAAATACTGTTTCATTTGAACCGACCGTAGAGATCACCACTGATCCAGCACCTACTCGGGCGTTTTTACCGATAGTGACGCCAGATATGATGGTAGCACCAGAACCGATGAAAGCACCATCTTCTATAGTCACTTCGGAATTGATTACCGAGCCAGCACCGATTTGAACGAAATCTCCCAACTTAGCTTTGTGCTCTATGATCGCTGCCGAATTGATAATGCAATGGCTACCGATCTCTGCACCAGCACCGATATTCACATTGGCATTGATAAAATTACCATGACCAATTGTGGCATCTGTAGAGATAAATGAACGTCTATGAATGGCATTCACTGGCTGCACCTTGCGGCGATCATTCAATAGTTCCACTAAGAATTTACGGTACTTTGGATTTTCTTCTGCTATAAATGCTTCAGTCTTTTGACCGATGAGCTTCAAGAATCCGTCGTCTTCAGGATTTCCTAGAACCGAAACTGTGTTGATTTCTGTTCCATGAATTTTTTCATCCTCATCCAAAAATCCAAAGACAACTACATTGTTGCTATTGAATATCTCTAATGCGGGATGGGCGATGCCTTTTGCCCCAAAAATTATAACTGGTTTTTCCATAGTTTTCTGTAATTCAGGCTGCAAAAATACAGGAATTCACTGGCTTACCCAAGAATCACTTGGATTCAGTTTTGATCAGAGTTTGGGCAATTTTGCATTGGAGACATTTTTTCGGTTGGCAATAATTCTTAAACAAGCCGATCATTCCCTGAGAATCGAACCCATTCTCTGCTGTCCATCCGTGAGATTTAAATCTCCGGATGATATAATTATTTTCCGCTGAAACTTCCTGTAAAAGATCGAAACAACGTTCTTGCCAATCTGGCTCCTCAAAATATCGCCCATATGCAAACCATAGCGGAATGACATAATTGATAACAAGTAGCTCCAGCGCAGTACTGGAAATCCCCGAGCTCGTCTGTCTCTCTGATGGCTTTCCAAAACTGTAATGATACTGCCAATAATCACTGGGCTTCACTTTCAATAATTTCTTAAAATCTGCAAAATCTCTGGAATCCTGCAACACTGACTGGAGTAAACTAGGCGCGTTAGATAAAATAGCAGCTAATTGAGCAATTCTTAAAGTAGGAAAATTACTAGGTCGCACGCTCATAAACGTCCAATGTTGCCGCTTCATGGTGGCATCCCAATCGTATTTCTTGCGATAAAAATCATGTTCCCGAATCAAATGCTGCACATAAGGCTCTTCAGATTCTAATGGCAATAAGCCCGCTTGTCCTAAAAGTATTGCTTCCAAAACAGGCAATTGATTTCTATGTTTTTGGAGAGTTTTGTAGGAAACCAAAGCAGCCAATTCGCCCATGGCCTGGCTGTTGGTTTTAAAGCCAAAACAAACAAAAAGCCAACGGTAAGCCGTTTCTTCCCAGTTGTCTGTGGTTTCTTTGAGCAAATTTAGAATCAAGGAGGATTTCTCATGCAATCGCTCGACGAGTGATTTCTCCATTGCCGAAAAGCGAACAATCTCTGGCACATCCTTCAGTCCATGTGCGCAAGGCAAGTCAGATTTGTAATCGAGCATCTGCTCATAGTTCCTCCAGATATCTAGAAAAATCAAACCTTTCAGTTCCAATGTTGGCATGGAAGTACCATCATTTCTCAGAACTTCCTGATCATTTTCCCAGACCACGTGTAGGACTACAGAATTATAGGCAGGATTGCCACCGTGTTCGTGCTGCTTCCACTCGCTAGCTAATCGATGCACCTCCACATGACCATGAAGTATAACGTCATCAACAACTACGACAGAGTCACGAAAATCTGGCCCTTCACTGAGGTTATGAAAACCAACTTGAATTATTTTCAGAACCTCATGATCTGTTGTTCGAAGTTCTTTCTTGTCGAAGTACTGATACTTCCATACGAGCTGTAAAAAATCTTCTTTAAAATTCATAAAAGTCCAGGCTAAAAATCAAATGAATTTAACCAAAAGCTGAAAAATAAAAAAGTCAGGAAGTCCTGACTTTCAAAATATTACCTAACATAATTGAGGGTTAAAGATACTTCTCAAGCAAACTTGTCATCTCCGCCTGCAATTTCTTTGCTTCAGTTCTGGCTACTTTCGCAAAATCCCTTTCAGAAGAAGCGTAAATAATCCCACGGCTGGAATTAACTAAAAGCCCACAGCTGGAATTCATTCCATATTTGGCTACTTCGGCTAAGCTTCCACCTTGTGCTCCAACACCCGGAACGAGGAAGAAATTATCAGGAACTAGCTTTCTCACTTCCCCGATCAATTCTCCACGCGTTGCACCCACCACATACATTAGATTTTCAGGCGAACCCCATTCTTGGCTTTTCTCCAAAACAGACTGATAGAGTGGCTTGCCATTTTCATCCTTAATCAACTGAAAATCCATCGAGCCGGCATTGGAGGTCAAGGCAAGAAGTATCACCCATTTGTCTTCAAATTCCAAAAAGGGTGTCACGCTATCTGCTCCCATGTACGGCGCAACGGTCACAGAATCAAAGTTCATTTGCTCAAAAAATGCCTTTGCGTAAAGTTTGGAGGTGTTTCCTATATCTCCGCGTTTTGCGTCAGCGATGGTGAATATATCTTTTGGGATAAATTCCAGTACTTTTTGAAGTGTCTCCCAACCTTTTGGACCCAAAGCTTCGAAGAAAGCGATATTCGGTTTGTAGGCTACTGCATAATCCGCTGTTTCCTCGATAATCTCCTTGCAAAAGCTGTAGATCGGATCTGCTTCACTTTTCAAATGAGTCGGGATTTTAGCGAGATCAGCATCAAGGCCAACACATAGAAAAGATGATTTTTGCTGGATTTGGGAGAAAAGCTCTGCTCGGGTCATGGATTATAGGATTTTGACAAAGGTAAGAGATTCCACTTTAGATCGAAAAGTGATATGACAAACCAGATACTCAAAACGGTAATAGAGTATAACCTTCAATAGCGCACTCACGTCTAGGCATAAAAAAAGCTCCCGATTAGGGAGCTTTTAATGTTTATATGAAGAACTTCAATCGAATCACTTCCTGCTCAGAAAGGAATCGGTAATGTCCTCGTTTCAAATCTTTTTTATCCAATTTGGCATAGACCACACGATCCAAGGCAGTAACCTCGTATCCTAAGTGTGCAAATATTCTTCGCACGATGCGGTTTCTACCGATGTGGATTTCCAAACCAAGAATTCTACGATCAGCAGATAACACCTGCAAATCATCCACTGGTGCTGATCCATCTTCCAATTCCAGTCCCGCTATAACCGCCTCTTCGTCCTTTTTAGCCAAAGGCTTATCTAGCGTCACTTGATAGATCTTCTTAATCTCATTGGAAGGATGGGAAAGCTTAGCCGCTAATTCTCCGTCATTCGTGAATAACAAAAGTCCAGTGGTATTTCTATCCAATCGACCAACTGGGAATATCCGCTCTTCGCAGGCATTTCCAACCAGATTCATCACAGTCTTGCGATCCATAGGATCATCAGTAGTGGTAATGAAATCCTTCGGTTTGTTCAAAAGAACATAAACAGGCTTCTCTGGATTGATTTTGCGCCCCTGATAGACTACTCTGTCCGCACGCTTCACTTGCTTGCCCATCTCAGTGCACACAAGACCGTTCACAGTCACCAATCCTTGAGAAATCAATGAATCAGCTTCTCTTCGGCTACATATGCCGGAATTGGCAATGTATTTATTCAGACGCAGAAGGGTCTCGTCGTTTGTGAGCTTTGCTTTCTTCTGAGGCAATGCATCAAAATTGTAATCAGGTCTTTCCACATTGGCATCCTGATCTACAAAGCGGCTCTTTCCGAATCCTTTACGATCGGGCTTATCTGACTTGTAGGTAGGCTTGCCTTCGGCAAAAACTGGTTTTTGATCTCTGCCACGGCCTTTATATATCAGTCCGCCTGGCTTTTCAGAAGATGCAGGTTTACCAGATTTAGCATCTCTGTTGTAGGGCTTTGGAGCGTCTTGATCTTCTTTTTTAGTAAAAAATTGCTTTTTCCCAAGACTAGGCTTTTGAGAATCCTGAAAATCTGATCCTTGCTCTTTCTTAGGACCGAAGTTTGAATTGGAGGCAAACTTGGATTTAGACCCAAATTTCTTTTCCCCTAATGTTTTGAAACCGTCTTTTTTCTGTCTTGGTTTTTTGTCGAAGTCAGAAAAGTCATCTTCCTTTTTACCAAATGACTTCTTCCCTGGGCCAGCTTTCGAGAAGCTAGAATCTTTGGATTTATTGAATCCTTCTGATTTCCCTTTGTATCCTCCTCTTTGTCCTGAATTGGAAGAGTTGGAATCTTTTTTTCCTTCGCCGAAAAACGGCTTTTTTGAATTGTTATCTTTCATAGAATTGCAGCATCCCTGCTGGATTGATTGTATATTATTAAGCGATTGAAAACCAATCCCTTAATCGGGCTGCAAAGATACGTCCTATCTAGATATTTTTAATCATCAACTCCAAAAATATTCCTGAGGCACTATTTCTGGTTTTTGTAAAAGTATTCAGTTGCCTTTCGGACAGATCCCTCACCGAGAAGTAATCCTTTCGCTCTGTCCTCATCTAGGCCTGTAGCTTCCATGATCATCTTGGTACCACGAATCACTAACTTGGCATTGGATAGCTGCATATCCACCATTTTGTTGCCTTTCACTTTTCCCAGTTTGATCATAACCGAAGTGGAGATCATATTGAGAATTAGCTTCTGAGCTGTACCAGCTTTCATTCTGGTGCTTCCAGTGATAAATTCTGGGCCTACCACTGCTTCAATTGGGTGCTCAACTTCCTTGGAAAGAGGTGATTCTGGATTGCAAGTAATACTTCCTGTCAAAAGCCCTGATGAGCGAGCTGACTTTACGCCTCCGATCACATAAGGTGTAGTTCCCGAAGCAGCGATTCCTATTACAGTATCCTCCGCATTGAAACCATATTCCAAAATATCCTTCCAAGCCTGATTTGGATCATCTTCGGCATTTTCCACAGCTTTTCTGATCGCTTTGTCTCCACCGGCAATTAATCCTAACACTACATCAAATGGAACACCATACGTCGGAGGACATTCAGATGCATCTAGAACACCAAGTCTCCCGCTTGTTCCAGCACCTATATAAATCAATCTGCCTCCTTTTTCCATTCGTGGAACAATCTGCTCTACCAATGCGCTTATTTGAGGAATCACTTTCTCTACAGCCAGAGGGACTTTCTTGTCTTCTATATTAATATTATGTAGCAAATCCAACAAATCCATTTGCTCCAAATTGTCATAATGAGAGGTGCTTTCAGTTACTTTCATATTCATATTGCTTCTTGGTGGTAAAGTGTCAAGCCTGCGATCGGGCTTTCAATTATTAAATTCACATTAATCTGCACATCCGCGGCAGCTTTGCGAAGAATATCAGAGTTGTAAAAAGCAATAGAACCTACAAAATTCACTGGCTTCTCCCTGTAATCTTTGTACTTCATCACATGCTGCTTGAAAAACTCCTGAAAGGAATTGTAATAGAGCATATAGCAGTAAGGATTGGATTTATGCTCAGTGATAAATCTACAAAAACTTGCCATGTATCGATTGGGAAACGGCTTCTGATATACATGCTCCTGAATGGAGATAGTTGTTAGATTGAAACTATCAATTAAATCTTGTTTGATCTGTGCTGGCATTTCGTCATTGATAAAATCCTTCAACAACTTCCTTCCAATATATCCTCCGCCGCCTTCATCACCGAAAATATATCCTGGAGCAGGTCGTCTATCTACGATTTCCTTTCCATCATAATCACAGCTATTAGATCCAGTGCCCAAAATACAAGATATTCCAGGCTGATGACCACAGGTCGATTTAGCAGCAGCGGCGAGGTCATGATCCACTGTGATTTTTGCTTTTGGGAAAACAGTTTTCAATGCTGAAGAAACCTCGCTTTTCCGATCAGGAGTGGAGCAACCAGCGCCATAGAAAAATATCTCATCTATTTCGCTTTCTAGATTTATAAGGAAGTCATCCTGCATCTGAATAGCCATTTCCTCAGAGGTTTGATAATAGGGATTAAACCCAATTCCTCTATGCTGACTAATCCTACGGTCCGAATGAATAACTCTCCAGTCTGTCTTGCTGGAACCACTATCTGCGATTAAAATCATTTATGCTAATTGCCCAATGGCTTCAAATTTTTCAAAAACTTTTTCAGTGTGAGGAGCATCAGGAAGCTCCTCAGTCAAATCTTGCCCTGCCCAATGTTCGTAATGCATGCCCTTTTTCCACAGTCTAGAACTACTCACATCATAAATTACACCTAAGTAGGCTACCCATATTTCAGGTTTGTCCTGACCATTTCGCAAGGCTAATTGCTGCTTGGTATATATCTTCATCAAAGCAACTTGATCTGAGCATTGATCCAACGCTCTGGAATTTCACCTTTTTGAGCCATCTGATAGTCAGCATAGCTGCAAGGGACGGTACTCACTCGGTCGAATTTTTCTGTTTCATTGTGGGGAATTTCCATCCACCATTTGCTACTTCTTTTGCTTTTATAGAATACAAGTGTACTTGGTTTGGTGTCCAATGAAACAGTATACTTGGTGTAATCACTGCTTTTGAAAGAAAGACTGTCTTTGCGAGAATAAAATCCTTCCAAGAAATACCAGATCATCACAGATACCACTTTCGCAGTCTTATTTACTGTATCGTCATAGTATGGTTCATAGCCATAAATCCCAATAGAACTCAACTTCTCATTTGTTCCAGCAAACCAACAAATCTGACAAGCCTCTTCTGCGGTCAATCCGAAAGGTTCGGCATTAACTGCACCTGGAGCATCCGCAGACTGGATCGCACATAAGTCAAAGCTTAGCAAATCTGCATTTCTGATCAAAGGTTCTACCTCTTTGAATTCACTTCTCAACTCTCCCAAGCGAACATGCTCGAAGTAAAGCTTTTCCACTACGTTGATTAAAGATGGATCTACAAGAAAACTCTGATAAGCCAAATGTGCAGAAGAAAAGAGGAAATTAGGCTGATGAAGGATGATTTCCTGCGTATGCTGATCAGCGAGTGGACCATCTTCTTCCATATCCAGCTTCGCATCTACAGTCAATAAACTAACCAACTTCTTCATTTTCTGATAGGACAAATACTGTCCATAATCCAAGTCATGTGATCCTCCAAAATAGATAGGCAGAATCTGATGCTTCATCAAGTAGTCTCCTACTTCCTGCATATTTTGGTAGGTATCACTTAGCTTTTCGCCAGAAATCAAATCACCCAAATCTGCCACTCGATAAGCTCCAAATCCCTTCTTCAGATCATAAAGCTTCTCACGAATTTCACTGCTTCCTCTATCAGCACTTTCCACTTTGGCTAAACCACGATTTTCTTTGATTCCTACTAAGGCAATTTGAACTCCTTTGAGATCCGGAAATTCCTCTCCGAAAAAGTGAATCTGCTTGAAGAATGAATTGTCTGGGTATTTTTTCTGCCAAAGGTATTCGGCAATTGGATCAAAGTAGGATTGGATATTCATAATGGGCGATAGTCTAAAGTAAAAATAATCAAAAAAGGCTCTTAAACCCGAAATATGCATTAGACTTCCTATTACGAGCCAAAACTGCTTTAAAATCAATCGCTTCGCTCCAATTAACTCATTCAACATAGCGATGCTATGCCTTATTCGTTAAGTGGTTGATTTTTTTGAATTTTTGGCTCTCACTACAGATTCTAATTCAAAATTCGGGTTAAATAAAAAATCCCGCCTAAGCGGGATCTTTTGTTTTCTTATTATCCTCCGAAGTCATCAAATCGGATATTTTCCTCAGGAATTCCTAGATCATCCAGCAACTTCAATACTGCTGAGTTCATCAAAGGAGGACCACATAGGTAATATTCTACTTCATCTGGCTCAGGATGATTTTTCAAGTAATTATCATACAAAACTTGGTGAATGAAACCAACGTAACCGTCAGCTTCTTTATCATCTTCTGATTTCTTGATCTTCCAATTGTCTTCTGGAAGTGGTTCCGAAAGACCAATGTTGAACTGGAAGTTAGGGAAGTCTTTTTCGATATCTCTGAATTGAGGAACATAGAAAAGCTCTTTCTTAGATCTACCACCGTACCAGTAAGATACTTTTCTGCCAGTCTTCTCCGTATGGAAAAGATGGAAAATCTGTGCTCTCAATGGAGCCATACCTGCACCACCACCGATGTAAACCATCTCGCGTTGGGTAGGATTAATGTGGAATTCACCGTAAGGACCAGAAATTGTAACCTTATCACCAGGAACTCTAGAGAATACATACGAAGAACAAACACCAGGATTCACATCCATCCATTTGTTGTTTGCTCTATCCCACGGTGGAGTGGCGATACGAATAGTCAGCATGACGATGTTACCTTCTGCAGGGTGATTCGCCATAGAGTAAGCTCTGAATAGCTCCTCGTCATTTTTCATCGTCAAGTCCCAAAGACCGAACTTATCCCAGTCACTTTGGTACACATCAGCTGGGTGACCTAGATCAGGGTGTGGAGTGATATCCATTCCTTTGAAGTTCACCGTCACTATTGGCACATCGATTTGGATGTATCCACCAGCTTCGAAATCAAGAGTTTCACCTTCAGGAAGTTTCACTTTGAATTCTTTGATGAATGTAGAAACGTTGTAGTTAGAGATAACCTCACATTCCCACTTCTTGATACCAAAGATCTCTTCAGGAACTCGGATCTTCATGTCATTTTTCACTTTCACCTGACATGCTAGACGGACGTTTCCTTGCTGCTCTGCTCTGCTCAAGTGACCTACTTCGGTAGGAAGAACTTCTCCACCACCTTCTTCGACCACACATTTGCACATAGCGCAAGTTCCGCCACCACCGCAAGCGGATGGAAGGAAGATTTTTTGCCCTCCAAGTGTAGAAAGCAAGGTAGTTCCCGCTGCTGTTACAATTGGAGAACTCGCATCACCATTGATGATAATGCTGACATCTCCTGAATTGACCAGCTTAGACTGCGCAAAAAGGAGAATAAATACCAGTAGCAATATAATTACTGTAAAAGCTACGATGGATGTAATAATTACTGAACCCATGAAATTTTGGTTTAATTTTTCTTATGGATTGGCCCAATACGGGAGCACAAATATATTTATTAATCACTAAAAGAGACCAAATCGATGTTCAAATTTGGCCCGAATAATCAAATCCTTTTAGAGGTAACTCAATTAATTATTTAAAAGGTTTAGTAAGGTGGTCAATCGGCCTTTCAACTGACGACGATCTACTATGAAATCAAGGAATCCATGCTCCAATACAAACTCAGAACTTTGGAAACCTTTAGGCAAATCCTTACCAATCGTCTCACGAATTACTCTAGGACCTGCGAAACCAATCAAAGCTTCAGGCTCTGCGATATTGAAATCACCTAACATAGCATAAGAGGCAGTGACTCCACCAGTCGTCGGATCCGTGAGCATAGAAATGTAAGGAACTCCTGCTTGATCTAACAACGCAAGCTTGGCAGATGTTTTAGCCATTTGCATTAAAGAAAATCCAGCTTCCATCATTCGTGCACCACCGGACTTTGAAATCATCAGGAATGGAATTTTATTTTTCAGGGAGTGATCAATAGCTCTGGCGATTTTTTCACCTACCACAGATCCCATAGATCCTCCGATGAAATTAAAGTCCATACATGCTATAACGATATCCAATCCATTCATTTTCCCCACTGCAGAACGAACCGCGTCATTCAGCTCCGTTTTCTTGATCGTTGCTTCAATGCGGGAAACGTAAGGTTTGGTATCCGTAAATTTCAAAGGATCTCCTGAGGTCATATTGGCATCAAGCTCCTTAAATTTGTTGTTGTCAAAAAGAATTTCGAAATATTCCTTCGAACCAATTTTCACATGAAAATCATCATCAGGGCATACATAAGCGTTATTCTTGAGCTCTCTAGTATGGATGATATTTCCATTTGGGGTCTTAAACCAAAGGCCATCAGGTGCATCTTTCTTTTCAGCTGTAGATGTTTTGATGCCTTTGTCAGTTCTTTTAAACCAAGCCATATTGAGTTTTTAGGTTGTTTTTTGACGAGTCAAAGGTTACAAATTTAGTCGTAAAATCCGTTAAATAAAACCTCCTCGGAAATAGGTCGGGAATTCAATTTCGTAATGGAAAACGATACAATATGGAAAATCGCTTTCTCGGTGATTAATATTTACCTTATTTTGAGATTGTCCACAAGTAGAAGGTTTTTCATCGAGAAACTTACTCATACCCAAATAACTACTCATGAACCTAGCAGTTCTACTCCTCATTTCCGCTATCATTTTATTTTTGGCCTATAAGATTTATGGCAAATTTGTATACAGAAAATTTGGTTTAAATGATAAAAATCCTGCCCCTTCTCATACGCACAGGGACGGAGTGGATTATGAACCAAGCAAGCCTATTGTGGTTTTAGGGCACCATTTTGCATCCATTGCAGGTGCAGGGCCAATTGTGGGACCTATCATTGCGGTCACTTTTGGGTGGATACCTGCTGTCATTTGGATTTTGGTTGGCGGAATATTTTTTGGAGCAGTTCATGATTTGGGTAGCATGGCCGCCTCACTCAAAACTGATGGAAAATCTATAGGGGTTATCATCCGAAATCAAATCGGAATGAAGGGGAAGCAACTGTTTATTATCTTCAGTTTCTCCACTTTAATTCTTGTCATTGGCGTATTTGCTGACATTATCGCCAAAACTTTCGTCACTAATCCTGGGGTAGCGTCTGCTTCTATTCTATTTATTTTGCTAGCTGTCGTTTTCGGTATAGTGAATAAAATGGTAGGAGATAAGAAGACATCATTTATCATCATAACTATAATAGGTGTGGTCTTGATGTACTTCTTTGTGTATCTGGGGATGAAAATTCCATTTGTTTTGGATTACAAAATCTGGGTTTTGGCGCTCTTAGCATACGCATTCCTAGCATCAGTTACTCCAGTGGGAATGTTGCTTCAACCACGGGATTACCTCAATAGTTTTTTGCTTTATGGATTGATCATAGCTGCAGTTTTGGGCGTCTTCATTGCCAATCCGGAAATTCAGATGAGCAATGAAATTCATGTATCGGATGAAAATCTCGGATATATTTTTCCTGTTCTCTTTGTGACGATTGCCTGCGGAGCTATCAGTGGATTTCATTCTTTAGTTGCTTCAGGGACTACTTCTAAGCAATTGGATAAGGAATCTGATGCCAAATTGGTCGGATTTGGAGGCATGCTAATCGAGTCATTTCTAGCAATTATTTCTGTGGGAGCAGTAGTTATTTTATCCCGATCAGAATATATATCCCGTCTTGCTGGCGAAGGACCTGTTGCCCTTTTCTCTACAGGATTGGGAGGTATGATTGCTACATTGGGAGTTTCGGAGGAGTTTGCCATAGGTTTTGTAGCATTGACTGTTTCAGCATTTGCACTTACTACATTGGATACTTGTACCCGGTTAGCCAGATTTACTTTACAGGAATATTTCGAAGATGTACCTCAGGCTGCAGGTCAATACTTAGCAAAAAACCGATACGTTTCCACTGGGATTGTGGTGGTTTTCTCTATCCTTTTATTGCTCTCTGGTGAATTCACCACACTCTGGCCGATATTCGGCTCTGCAAATCAGCTACTCGCTGCACTTGCACTTTTGACCATCGCTGTCTGGCTGATTAAGAAAAATATTAATGCGCTCTTCGTGACCATTCCTATGTTCTTTATGTTCACCGTCACACTCGCATCATTAGGACTTTTTGCTTGGAAAAACTTCCAAAATGAAGTTTATGTACTTTCCATTATTGCAGCACTACTTTTTGTATTAGCAATATCCTTAATGGTTTTGGCAACAAAAAGTTTGAAAAAAGAAGTCAAAGAACCTGTAAAGGCTCTTTGACTTTCCGATAATTATAAAGAGTTGAATACCTCTTTTGCTTTCTTAGGAATTCTCACAGCTACTGTGAAATTGATCAGGTAATCCGCAAATGCTGCATCACCATGTACTACATTGTCGGGAGTCGAATTCTCAATGTCCGTTACACTCTGAGTTCTATTTCTAAATAAAGCAATTGGCACATTCAGTGTTCCCGTCACATTTCCTAGCATATAGCTGACGCCTGGCTCCACAGAAATAATGTAACCAGGTCTTTTGAAGCCCTCACTTCCACCAATGACATCGTGCACAGGAATCCCTTCAATTCTTCCACCAAGAGAAACGCCTAAGCCATGTATCTTTTCAAAGGAATGGAAAACACCGGTTCTCACAGCGAACTGATCCGGCACGCTCATGATTGCTTCATTCGGGCGACTTCTATTAGTTAGTGTTCCATTAGTTTCTCGAGGATTGAAGAGATAGAAACCATCGTAATACCAGAAGTTAGTGCTAGCGATATTCCAAAGTCCTTGGAAATCAACAATCAAACCTGTTCCACCATCGCCTAACTGGATCGATTGATCCACTGTCATTTCAGTAGGTGTTCCTTCATTGCCTCTATAAAAGGTACTTTTAGCTGCATAATCTCCGGTTGGGAATTTGATCCCAAGTCCAATTGCGGTGTTTCCCTTCTTGGCATTTTCGCCAGAAAGCAACCAGTATCCAGCACCGATTCTCATGTCTCCTAATCCTTTGGAATAGGAAGTGTGCCTTTCAATTCTATTATGCTCATAGAGTGAACTTCTTTCGTTGTATTGCAAAGGCAAGGAAACAATACCATAAAGTCGTTCTGTGAAAGCATAACTGACATTGATATCCAAGCCATGCTGCTTATTGATCACTTCTGTGTGGTCGGTCAGGCGGTTATGTTCTTCTTCAGTTCCCCTGAAATGTCTAAATGACTTAAAATAGCGGTAGCTGCCACTGATGTTCAGTTCGCCCTTATTGAGCATATTCCCCTGACCCACAGCATTGCCAAGTCCGGAAAATTGTCTGATGGCAACACAGCCTTGGGTGTATGAGTTAGTATAAGCGAGCATTATGACTGCCGCTACAAGTATTATTTTGGTATATTTTTTCATAAGTTTCTTATCTAATAATTAATTATCTGCGCCATCAGTTTTGGCGACCTCAATTGTGTATTGAGCTACATCTCTACCTTGAGTCGTACCCACTGTGGCATCAAAAGTCCAATGGATTCCTCCGTAAACTCTAGACATAGCTGCCTCTTCTGCCCATTTTTGGAATACACTTCCTTCCTGAGGAAAGAGATAAGTCAATACTTCTGCAGCTGCAGCTGAAAACACCGAATGCCCAGATGTATAACTTGGGAAATTTGGCGTACCCGCAATAGTCTCAAAACCCTTGATCATCTGTATGGGTCTAGGATAGTAATAGTAGTATTTGGTATCCCAGCAGCTAATTCCTCCATCCATTATTGCCATATTCATATAGGCAAATGCACGGGCTGTCCGAATTGAATTCAGCTTATATTTTAAAAAATATTCACCTGCTATATCATTCCAGTGGCCGGGGGGAGTGTATGTTCCTAAGCCGTCTTGCCAAAAATTTGCAATTCTTCTTCGCTCATGGGTTACATTATCTGCATAGTCTTCCAAAATCTTCACATCCTTTTGGAATGCTTCAGAACCTGGAGTCGGTGGCACTGGAGCTCTAGTATCTTCCACATTTGGGACGCTCCACATTTTCACCTTACCAAATAAAGGAGTCAAACCAACTGGTCGGACAGGACTTTCCAGATTTTCCCATTGCCAGCCAAATCGATCAAAAGCTGCAGCTCTTAGCGAATCTGAAACTGCTTTGGGTGCTTGGGCATACTTCATCCCGTCATTAGATGCACGTGCCAATGCAATAGATGCTATTTCTTCACCGATTTTCTTACCAGCATCTAGGTCACTAGGTACATTTTCTCCCGCTAGAAGTAGGCTTTCCAAATGATCTTTTTCCAATTGAAGAAGATACTCTGCTTCTAAAGGGAACATTGCAGTTAGAATTTTCCGCGAGACTGTTGCCAATACAGCACCCTCAGAAGGATAAGATGGAAGGTTATTGGGCACATAAGCATATGGAATTTCCGGATCTACCATATAAGGAGAGGGACGATCATACATGAATTTGTAATGCCAGGCAGAAATCATCCCGTCGTATTGAGCTACCGAAAGATAGGCCAAAGCCCTACTTGCATAGGGTGGATGAGCAAATGGAAAAACTGGTGGTCCCTCCGGATTTGCTGGATTTGGCAAGGTATAGGATTCGTCCACATTCGGACCAGGAATCAAATTGTACTTGGCTATTAATCCGAGTGCAACTTCATTCCATCTGATTACCGAATTGTTAGTCCATAAATTTACTTGTTTCCTTTGGTCAGATGACATTGCTGATATCATACTCTTTACTTCCGACAATTCACTTAAGTATTCTGCAGAACTGATTGAAGTAGGCTCATCTATAGTAATATCATTCCCATTAGAGATCAAAATAGGCTTCCAGCTACCTGCATTTTCATCAATACCTGAAAACTCATAACTCTCATATTCCAATTCGGTTTCTAAATCCATATTACAACTGGTCATCATGGCCATAGTAATAAGTATTATTGTTAGTTGAAGTAGTTTCATTCTTTCAATTTTTTGGGTGGAACAAGCCAAATTGGTAAGTAATACCTACGCTTATTGATGACATTTCTGGAGCATTTCTTCCATTGATAACTTTGCTATACGAAGCAACCAGGCCTAATCCTTTTGGTTTTTTGAAGAAATACTGGGCAAAGGCTCCCACTCGATTCATATCTACTTTATTAGTGGGTTGTGGCGCATTATAAGCTCTGATATCATCTCCAGACGTAGATTTAGAAGAGTTATAATTCAATTCTACTCTCAATGATTTGTTCATAAACCATTTGCCGATTACTGCTTCATAGGTCCAGGCACTAGGAACGTCCATCCAAGAAGTATAATAACTACCCTCATTGTAATAGTATTCCCGCTCAGCTTGTGTATAACCTTTCCAGATATATCCTCCATTTCCCCGAAGATAAAATCCATTATCCCACTCATATTCTACTAATCCTCTCCATGCAAGCTGGGGAGCTCCAATTCCTAAGCTGTAGGGTTGATAATCCGACAGGTAATTTGAGACTGGTGCAGAAAATGTCACAGATCCAAATGCGGTTAACTCACCTTTTTCACCTTTGTGACGGAACGCCTCATATTTAAGAGCTAATGTCAAGTCCTGAATTCCCTTTGCCCCAGCGAACTTACCGCCGTTTGGGGTGGTCGAATTTGTAGAGATATATGGCAAACCTACATAAGCGTCTAGGCGTTTTGTAATCCCGTAAGCCGCCATTACTAGTGCAGTTTTTCGCTGTACTTTTGCGATAGTTCCATTTTTTCGAAGGGTTTCTCCCTCCCAGTAATGATCAAATTGACCATAGTCAAAATTGAGCAAAAAGCAGATATCCCCTTTTGGCATCATCAAACCGTCTGTTGGGGTTTGTCCCACAGTCATATTGGACAGACCCAATCCTCCCAATAGGAGAATCAGCGTCCTTAAGTAATTTTTCATAGTTTTTATTATTGATTCCTAATAGATTAAGCATGATCTCTCTAGCTCTTTTTGCTGGCTTTTGAGAGAAATGCGCGATCGATCTTTAACTCAATTCCATTTAAATAGAATGAGCAAAAGAAAATAATCGTAAGAAATAAATTAGGAAAACTGGGGAGGGGGCGAATCAATACCCTCGTATCGATTACTATAGGCTAGAAAATCCAAAACTGGTTTCTGATCTATTGAAATTGAAAAATCTGATTTGAACGAAAAGGTGTCAGGAAGAAGATAGTCTTTTATAAAAAGTTTAACGCTTGTTTTACTATCCTCGCCATCAGGAAATTCATCATCTACTAATGAAGAAATCCACTTTTTAACAGTATTATCTAGCATTTTTCTGTCAGTGTCTGGAACCACGACGATCTGTAGCGTATCATTTTGGTAGCGCTGCTTGATCGCACGGAAATATTGACCATCCTTTTTAAATGAGGTATTGGTAGGCTGAAACTGTTCCTGATTAGCCATGTACGGTGCCGAAAGTGGAATTTCGATTAGTGTCTCCTGAACTTTCACGGAATTTTCCCCATAAATTTTTTCCTCCCACTTACTCTCAAGATGCTGATCGTAAGAGAAATAGAATGCATAGTAGCCAAAATGATATATGGCAAAGCATACAAAAAGAAATATGGAAAGGATCTTTTTCAATTATGAGTTTATTACAATTCGAAAAGTATTAAAATTCAATTTATAAAACCAACTCTTGCATAAATTAGTTGAAAGGATATTTCCTCAAATTATACTAAAACCAAATTATCATTCGTGAATTTAATTTATATGAAATAATATTCAAATATTTTTAAAACAATCAGAATAACAAGAGTAGCTGATCCGTATATTTTTAAGACTTTCAGACGGTTCATCCTATCCATAAACCAAAGCACAACTACTGGACGCACCAATCCTGCAACAAGACTAAAGAGGCAAAAATAGAACAGAAACCAAAGTAGGATTAGAATAGCTGACATCATGGAGTAAAACTAAAAAAGGAACAGCAATGCTGTTCCTTTTCATTTATATATCTAAGCGAGAATTACTTCTTGCGCTTGATCTCTTTCATCTCGTAACCTTCAATCGTATCTTCAATTTCGATGTTATTGAAATTCTTGATGGAGATACCACACTCATATCCAGCTTTCACTTCAGCTACATCATCTTTGAATCTCTTCAATTGATCGATTTCGCCTTCGTGGATTACGATACCGTCTCTGATCACACGGATCTTGTTCTTTCTGGTAATGAAACCATCCGTAACATACGAACCTGCAACAGTTCCGATCTTGGTGATTTTGAAGACTTCTCTTACTTGGATATTACCAGTAATAATTTCTTCAAATGTAGGCTCTAGCATCCCCTCAATCGCATCTTTGATCTGGTTGATCGCATCGTAGATGATAGAGTAATGTCTGATTTCGATTTCTTCTTGCTCTGCCAATTTCTTAGCATTAGAAGAAGGTCGAACCTGGAATCCAAGTATAATCGCATCAGAAGCAGAAGCTAGCAAGACATCAGATTCTGAGATCTGACCCACACCTTTGTGGATAATGCTCACTTTTACTTCGTCCTTAGAAAGTTTCAATAGTGAATCAGAAAGTGCTTCTACTGATCCATCCACATCACCTTTGATGATTATATTCAATTCCTTAAATGAACCGATTGCCAAACGACGACCGATCTCATCCAACGTAATATGCTTCTTAGTTCTTAAGCTTTGCTCTCTCTGTATTTGCTCTCTTGAGTTAGCAATGTCTCTTGCTTCACGCTCAGTACCATAAACTTTTATGATATCACCCGCTTGTGGAGCTCCACCAAGACCTAGCACCTGAACAGGTGTAGATGGCCCAGCTTCTTTCAGCTTTTTGCCTTTATGATCAAACATCGCTTTCACACGACCATAATGCTGACCTGCAAGTATGATATCTCCCACTCTCAACGTACCAGCCTGCACCATTATAGTAGAGACATATCCACGTCCTTTATCCAAGGAAGCTTCGATAACTGTACCAGCTGCATTTTTATCTGGATTAGCCGTAAGCTCTAATACTTCAGCTTCAAGAAGTACTTTCTCTAGAAGGTCATCGATACCTTCACCTGTTTTTGCAGAGATATCTTGAGATTGGTATTTTCCACCCCACTCTTCAATCAAGAGATTCATATTAGCAAGCTCTTCTTTGATCTTGGCTGGGTTGGCGTTTGGTCTATCTATTTTGTTGATCGCAAAGATCATAGGAACACCTGCCACTTGTGCATGGTTGATGGCTTCCTTAGTCTGAGGCATGATGTTATCATCTGCTGCAATCACAATAATTGCGATATCCGTGATTTTAGCACCACGGGCACGCATCGCTGTAAACGCTTCGTGACCTGGAGTATCTAGGAATGCAATCTTATTACCAGTCTTAGTCATTACATCGTAAGCACCGATGTGCTGGGTGATTCCCCCCGCCTCATCTGCAGTCACTTTAGACATACGGATGTAATCAAGCAAGGAAGTTTTACCGTGATCGACGTGACCCATGATGGTAACGATAGGAGCTCTTTCTAACAGTTCCTCTGGAGAATCTGGCTCCTCAACCTCAATTTCATCTTCGATTGATTTGGTGAATTCTACTTCGTATCCAAATTCGTCAGCAATGATAGTAATCGCTTCAGCATCCAATCTCTGATTGATGGAAACAAACATACCCAAAGACATACAAGCTGAGATAACCTGATTGACAGACAAATCCATCAATGCCGCTAAATCATTTGCAGAAATAAATTCAGTAACCTTTAAGATTTTAACCTCATCAGTTTCAAAATCCACATCTCTTACTCTTTCAGCTTTCTTATCTCTTCGGCTTTTGCCTTTCCCTCCTCCGGCGCTCTTACCCTGAAGACGGGCTAGTGTCTGCTTGATTTGATCTTGAATCTCTTTTTGAGTTGGCTCAGCTTTTTGAACTCTAACTGGAGGTCCAGTTCTTTGGTTTCCACCTGGACGATTGCCTGCAGGATGAGGACGATTACCAGGTCCACCGGCTGGACGGTTACCTTGGCCAGGTCCTCCTGGCTTGTCAATACGCTTGCGTGGTCGTTTTTTATCTCTCCCTCTTTCATCAGAAGAAGCAACTGGACCGCCTTTTTTCTTAGGACGATCTGCTGGAAGTTCTATTTTACCTAAAACCGTAAGTCCTTTAAGGGAATCTGCCTTTGCAGCGATTACTTGGTCCTTAGGTGCCGGTGGAACTGGAGTACTTGGTTGTACTGGTGAACTCGGCTGTTGTGGCGCAGGCTTCGGCTGTTCTTTTCTCACCTGAGGTGCAGGCTGAACATTCGGCTTTCTATCTTCCTGAGCCGGTCTTGGCTGAGGCTTAGATTGCTGACCAGGCTGAGGCTTCTTCGCATCCCCATGCTTTTGAGCATACTTATTTTGACCGTGCTGTTGCTTATACTTAGGTCCAGGAGCGATATTTTTGCTCAAGTCAATTTTACCCAACACTTTAATACCCTCTAATTTTGGAGGTTCGGTAGAAATTTTCTCTGGCTCGGCAGGCGGAGAAGGTGTAGAAGACGGCGCTGGCTTTGGCGCTTCGGCTGCTTTTGGGGCAGGTGCGGGCGTCGGAGCTGGAGCAGGAGCTGCAGGCTTTGGCTCTTCAGCTGCTTTTGGAGCTGGCGCTGGCGCTGGTGGTGCTACTGGCTTTGGCTCTTCTTTTGGAATTTCAGGCTCCATAGAAATAGGCTCATGGCGCTTCCCTATAGAGAGGTGCGATGCCTCCTCTTTATCTAGGGCAGAAGATTTGAATTCCTTATTCAGCATCTCAACTTGATTCATGTTGATTTTTGAATTAGGATTATTCTCCACCTCATAGCCCTTTTTAGCCAATGACTCAACTATGGTTGCCGTACCCACGTTGAGTTTTCTGGCTATTTGGCCTAAACGCATCATTTTTTCTTCTGACATAAGCAAAAATTTCTTTCGAAATCTTAAATAATTAGGGTATTATACGGGGATTATTTCCCGATTTATTGATCAAATTCTTGTCCGAGTATCCTGAATATCTCATCAACAGTTTCTTCTTCAAGCTCTGTTCTTCGAGTCAGGTCCTCTTTAGTCAAGCTCAATACGCTTTTAGCAGTATCCAAACCTGTCTTTTTTAATTCGTCGATGATCCAGCTGTCGATTTCATCAACAAACTCCATCAAATCGACATCTTCTTCTTCGCTTTCGTTCAACTCACGGAAAACGTCAATTTCATAACCTACCAATCTACTGGCAAGTTTGATGTTATATCCACCTTTACCGATGGCCAGAGATACCTGGTCTGGCTTAAGAAATACAGATAATCTTTTGGTTTCTTCATTCGCAGTGATGGAAGACACCTTAGCTGGACTCAATGCACGAGTGACATATAAATCCAAATTTTCTGTGAAATTGATTACATCAATATTTTCATTCTGCAATTCTCTTACTACAGCATGAATTCTTGATCCTTTCATTCCCACACAAGCTCCTACTGGATCAATACGATCATCGTATGATTCCACAGCAACTTTTGCTCTTTCGCCTGGCTCTCTCACAATCTTGATGATTGTAATCAATCCATCGTATACTTCAGGAACTTCGTTTTCGAACAAACGTTCCAAGAAAACTGGAGAAGTTCTAGAAAGAATAATCTTTGGGTTACCATTAGACATATCCACTCTGTGAACAATAGCCTTCACGGTATCACCTTTTCTGAAGCGATCTTTAGAGATCTGCTCTGCTTTTGGTAAAATTAGCTCGTTGCCATCACCATCCATTAGAAGAATCTCTCTTCCTAGAATCTGATAAACTTCAGCACTTACAATTTCACCTACTAGCTCTTCATACTTAGTATATAGAATATCTTTTTCGAGATCCTTGATTCTCTGGATCAATGTCTGACGAGCCATCTGTACAGCACGTCTTCCAAAAGCTTCCAATTCAATTTTCTCGTAAACTTCTTCTCCTATTTCAAAATCCGGTTCGATTTTGCGGGCTTCCGCAAAGCTGATTTTGTCTAAATCCCAAATATCCTCAGAGTTGTCGTCGACAATCTCACGGATACGGAATATCTCAAGGTCACCTTGATCAGCGTTAATGGTCACATCGAAGTTTTCATCTGTTTCAAACTTCTTGCGAATCATCGCTCTGAACACATCTTCCAAGATACGGATCATCGTAGGTCGATCCACATTTTTAGATCTCGCAAATTCAGCGAAGGATTCTATTAAGACTTTGGCATCCATTTGATTTATTTAAAAGATACTTGTACAATTGATTTCTTCATCTCTTCGAAAGGAAGAGAAACTTCCTCCTCTGTGGCTTTCTTGCCTTTTTCCTTTTTCTTTTTCACCAGTAGTTTCACACCGGTTTCTGATACTTCCAGTAGTTTACCTTCAATCTCTTCTCCCGAGGTCAAAGAAATCTTTAGCTCCCTGTTGATATTTTTCTGAAATTGTCTTCTACTGCTCAAAGGAAAATCCAATCCCGGTGAAGAAACCTCTAGAATATAAGCTTCAGGCATCATTTCTTTTGCCTCAAGTTCTTCAGAAACTGCCCTGCTCAACTTTGCGCAAGCTCGGATAGTCACACCTTCATCAGCGTCCAGAAGGATATTAAGAAGCTTTTTGCCTGATTTCTCAGACATCTTCACTTCTACAATGAAATGATTTTCATCCGGAAGATGCTTCTCTACAATCTCTTCGATAGCTTGTTTCAATTCAGTCATAGTATGCATAATGAAAGAGGGGACCATATGGTGTCCCCTCCAGAAACTTTCGAATACGACGCAAAGGTAAATATTTTTGTAGTAAAAACAATGAGGACGCTAAATCAAGAAATAGAGTTGTTTAGGTTTTTTTTCTGTGAAAAAACTTCAACAAACTAAACCCACCTGAGAATCATTTAATTTTGTTATTAAAAAATATCCCGATTCTATCAAATTTGTCCCATTAACATAATAATTTTGCCCACCTCCGTTTAATATGAGTGCTCAGCATAGTATATTAAACTCCTAACTCCAGTAAATTACAATCAATACCTAAAAATGGGATTATTTGACTTTTTCTCAAGTGATATTGCAATCGACCTAGGTACCGCAAATACCCTGATCATTCATAAAGATAAAATTGTAGTAGACGAACCTTCTATCATCGCAATCGACAAGACCACCAATCGTGTATTGGCAGTTGGACGTGAAGCAATGAACATGCACGAGAAAACGCATGAGAATATAAAAACTATCCGTCCATTGAAAGATGGAGTAATCGCAGATTTCTACGCCGCAGAGCAAATGATCAGAGGTTTGATCAAAATGATCCCAGGTCAGAAAAAAGGTTTATTCCCGCAGTCTCACCGCATGGTGATCTGCATTCCTTCTGGAATCACCGAGGTAGAAAAAAGGGCGGTACGTGACTCTGCAGAGCACGCTGGCGCTAAAGAAGTATATATGATCTTCGAACCGATCGCTGCGGCCATCGGTATCGGGATCGATATCGAAAAGCCAATGGGATCCATGATCGTGGATATCGGAGGTGGTACTACGGAAATCGCACTTATCGCGCTATCAGGTATTGTAGCTGATCAATCTATCCGAGTGGCTGGCGATACATTTACCAAAGACATTCTAGATTACATGCGTCGCCAGCACAACTTACTTATCGGGGAGAGATCTGCCGAGAAAGTGAAGATTGCTATCGGATCAGCCTTGACTGAGCTCGATGATCCACCTGAAGATTACGAAATCAGAGGACGTGACTTGATGACAGGTATTCCTAAAGTGATCAAAGTGTCTTATTCTGAGATTGCATTTTCGTTGGATAAATCAGTTTCTAAAATTGAAGAGGCCGTGTTGAAAGCATTAGAAATCTCTCCTCCTGAACTTTCTGCTGATATTTATGATAATGGCATTCACCTTACAGGTGGGGGAGCTTTGCTGAAAGGGCTTGACAAAAGACTTCATCAGAAGACAAAACTTCCAATACACATTGCTGAAGATCCGCTACGAGCTGTAGTAAGAGGAACAGGTACAGCCTTGAAAAACGTGCAAAATTTCCGAACAGTATTGATGACATAAACTCCGAATGCTACGCATCCTTCAATTCCTTTATAGCCTAAGGTCTTTTCTATTATTTGTTTTGCTTGAAGTATTGGCGATAGGATTAATTGTCTCCAATAATTCACCTCAGGGTGCAGCTTTCTTCAATAGTTCCAATGCAGTAACCGGATCCGTTCTTAAGACCCGCTCAGACGTCGTAGATTTCTTTTCACTCGCGGAGGCTAATGAAGCGCTCCTTGTGGAAAATGCCGCACTATTGGAGCATCTTAAAACTTTGAATTCAATACCTGATAGTATGACTATCCAGTTGGATTCAGCATTGGAGGCTCAGTTTACTTTCAAAGGCGCTCGAATTATTAGCAATTCTCTGCGTTTTTCTCAAAACCATATCACTCTTAACAAAGGGTCTAAGGATGGAGTAAAACCTGGAATGGGAGTATTTAACGAAGAGGGAGTTATTGGAAGAGTAAAGTCAGTATCTGAAAATTACTCAGTGGCCTTTTCTTTGCTCAACACGGAGCTTAAGCTTTCCTCTAAAATCAAGAGCAATAACTCTTTTGGAACGACTAAATGGGATGGAAAGAACTCCGAAAAATCTAAGCTTCTGTATGTTCCTCGTCACGTAAATGCTAATCCTGGAGATACAATTGTCACCACTGGATTTAGTGCAGTTTTTCCTGAGGGCATTATAATCGGAATTATAGAAAGTGTAGATCAAGGAGAAGACCCTAACTTTCTGGATATTGTAATAAAGCTTAGCACAGATTTCAGCAAGGCGCATTATGTCTATTTAGTAGAAAATGCTCGATTAGATGAGATTGATTCTCTACATATGAATTCAGATATAGAAAATGAATTTTAGAAGTCTGATTACTTACGTATTCTTGGTGATTTGTCTGTGCTTGGTGCAGATCTTACTATTGAAAAACCTCGCGCTTTTTGGTGTGGCTTTCTGCTTCATCTACTTACTGGCTATCTTGAGTTTTCCTATCTCCTTGCGTGGCTTTCCCTTGATCTTGATGAGTTTTGGCATAGGCTTACTCGTAGATGTATTCTACGATACACTTGGTCTTCATGCTTCGGCCGTGACACTCTTGGCTTTCTTACGCCCTTACTGGCTCAAAGCCATCAGTCCAAATGGCGGTTATGACGATGCTAATTTTCCCACCCTTCCTGAAATGGGAATTGGATGGTATATAAGCTATACGTTACCTTTAGTTTTTGCCTTCTCACTCATGTTTTTCATTGCTGATCAATGGGGAACAGGGGGATTATTTGGTGTATTAAACAAAAGCTTTTTCTCCTCGATATTTACAGTCATTATGGCTATAATTGTACAACTCCTGTTCTTCAAACGCAGGAGAGGAATCTAATGAACGACCAAAGGCCCGTAGTAATAATCATCTTTGTTTTCTTGATTGGTTTGGTACTATTAACCAAGCTTTTTATGATCCAAGTGATGGACGACAGCTTTATCCGAAAAGCTGAGCGGAATGCCATTCAACGAGTGGTAGATCATCCCTATCGTGGGTTAGTCTACGACCGCAATGGTAAATTGCTCGTTTATAACAATCCTATTTTTGATTTGATGATAGTCCCAAAGGAATTTGAGGTAGGTGATACTACTCGTTTCTTAAATCTTTTTGGGATAACAAAAGAGCACTTGATCGAGTCTTATCAAGCAGCACGAAAATATTCCTATGTAAAGCCTTCTACTTTCATCAAGCAGATATCTACCAATGATTTTGCTAAAATTCAAGACTTTCTAATCGATTACCCAGGCTTGTTTATTATGACTCGCTCAGTTCGTTCTTATCCAGAGCCAGTGGCTTCTCACGCCTTGGGATACATTGGTGAGATAAGCGGAAGACAACTTGAACTTGACAGCTCGGGCTATTATGTACAGGGAGATTATGTAGGACTTAGTGGAATGGAACGCTTCTATGAAGATGAGATGCGGGGAAAAAAAGGAGTGAAATACAAAATGGTCAACGTGCGGGGAATAGACAAAGGTCCGTTCAAAGACGGTGAATACGATACCGCATCAGTCGCTGGCCACAACATCAACTCTTCCATAGATATGGAGCTCCAGAAATATGGTGAGCTACTGATGCAAGGAAAAACTGGCTCTGTAGTAGCTATAGAGCCTAAAACAGGGGAAATTCTAAGTATGATTTCTGCACCATTTTATGACCCTAATTCCTTGACAGGTGCAGAATTCAGTAAGAGCTACAGAGCTTTGAATTCCCTAGAGACTAAGCCTTTGTTCAATCGTCCAATCATGGCGACTTATCCTCCAGGATCGATTTTTAAGATCGTACAAAGTCTTATCGGTTTACAAGAAGGAATTTTGACTCCTGAAACTACTTTTGCTTGTAATAAGTCTTTAGTTGCTTGTCACAATCACCCATCTCCAGTCAACTTATTTGGGGCAATCCGAAATTCCTGCAACCCATATTATCACCAGGCTTTCCGCCAAATTATCAATCAGGAAGTATCCAGCAATACCTATAAGGATACTGAAATTGGTCTGAATGCATGGCGAGATAGAGTGCTGAAATTTGGACTAGGAGGAAAATTGGGCGTGGACATGCCAAATGAAAAAGGAGGTGACGTGCCTTCTAGTAAATATTACGATCATTTCTATGGTAATGGTCGCTGGAAATACTCCACCATTTATTCTCTTTCTATTGGCCAAGGGGAACTGCTTGTGACACCACTTCAAATGGCTAATCTAGCAGCCATTTTTGCAAACAAAGGATACTATTACACGCCTCATTTAGTAAAAGCTATTGACGGAGACAAAAGTCGGATTCCTCAGGAATATCTTACCAAACATCAAGTAGGTGTAGATGCACATCACTTTGATATGGTACAGGATGCAATGGTTCAGGCTCTATACGGTACGGCTCAGCGAGCTATCATGAAGGATATTCAGATTGCCGGAAAAACGGGAACAGCTCAAAATCCTCATGGTGAAGATCACTCTGTGTTCATTGCTTTTGCACCAAAGGACAATCCTCAAATAGCCATTGCTGTTTACGTTGAAAATGCAGGTTGGGGTGGAAGAGCTGCAGCAAGTACTGCCTCATTAATGATAGAGAAATACCTTAAAGACAGTATCTCAAGACCTGATCTTGAGAAATATGTCATAACAGGAAACTTCATTTATTAATGCGCGAGAAGGACATCAACATAAATCGGGTGGACTGGATCACCGTTATGATCTATTTCGTATTAGTAATGATAGGCTGGTTCAATATCTACGCCGCAGTCTATGATGGGCAGGTGAACAAAAGCATCTTCGATACTTCAATCAATTCCGGCATCCAACTAGTGTGGATAGGGACCGCGATAGCGATCATTATCGTAATCATGGCGGCAGATTACCGTCTATTCGAAAATCTGGCAATTCCTATATATCTGGTAATGCTGGTATTACTGCTACTGACTCCTTTTCTGGGAAAAGAAGTAAATGGGCAGATACTTACCATTGGATTTGGTTCTTTCCGTATACAGCCCGGAGAGTTTGCCAAATTTGCGACAGCACTGGCCCTAGCCAAGTTTATGGAAAGACCCACCTTTGATCTCTCCAAAACCAAATATCAATTACAGGCATTTGGAGTGCTCTTACTACCGATAGTATTGATCATTCTTCAGCCAGATACTGGTACGGCCATGGTATATTTCTCGATGCTCATTATGTTCTATCGTGAAGGGCTGCCACAAAAATTCTACGTGCTTGGCATCGGTATAATTGCAATAGCCTTACTGGCACTAGGTATAGAAAACAATCTCTATTTAGCGGGTGCTATTGTGGTGATCGTTGCCATCCTGATTATGATGGGAAAAAAGACGCCTCAGCAAATAATCGCTTTCAGTGTAATAGGAATCGCATTAATTGCATTCACCTATAGCCTAGACTTTGTGGTTTCTAAACTTCCTGAGCACCAGCAAAATAGAATCATGGTACTTTTCAATCCAGACCTAGACCCGCTTGGTGTTGGATGGAATGTTACGCAATCCAAAATTGCTATCGGCTCAGGTGGACTTGCAGGAAAAGGTTATTTACAAGGCACGCAGACTAAGTTTGACTTTGTTCCTGAGCAACACACAGATTTTATATTTTGTACGCTAGGTGAAGAGTTTGGCTGGCTAGGCAGCTTTGTTGTCATTTCATTGTTTGTAGCCATGATTACCCGATTAGTGCTCATGGCGGAGCGCCAAAAAAACAGGTTTAATAGAATATATGGCTATTGTGTGATTTCGATTCTGATGTTTCACTTCATGATCAATATCGCCATGACCATAGGACTATTTCCAGTGGTAGGAATTCCATTACCTTTCTTTAGCTATGGAGGATCCTCGCTTTGGTCGTTTACAATTCTGCTATTCGTCTTCATCAAAATGGATAGTGCCAGAGCATTACAACTGGGAAGAATGGGCTAAGAAGCTAGCAGCTTTTTTAGCCAGATTTGCTTTTGTGGCTCTCTATTTTTAATGGCAAAGGGCGTATGGTATTGATGGGCCTTCAAAAAATTAATCTGTAGATCCTTCCACTGCTGAGGCGTAGAGATCACATTCATATTCTTCAATTCCTCAAATAATTTCTCACTTATCTCAGGATAATCCTGTCTTCCTAAGTAATCCAAATCGGCATCGCAAATAATCCGCTGAAGGTGATTTTTTGGACTTTGAGGAATTTTAGTAGCCATTACCAAGCCTTTCACTTGTTCAATCGCTTTTGGCTTCACACCCAAATCCTTCATAATAATTTCAGCCATCCCAGCTCCTACCTCTTCATGATTTGATGGGCCTTTGAGAAAACCCATGTCGTGGACTATTGCACCCATTCTCAATAGATAACGCTCTTCTAAAGACAACTTTTCCCGCTTTATATATTGATTACACACATTCAACACGTCCAGTGTATGATCAAGGGCATGATAAGTCAGAGACTTGGGCAAATTAGCCTCAAGATTAGATAAAACTCGTTTTCGAAGAGCGCGATATCCTTGCATGGAATGAAACAGGGCTGTTGGCTAAAAGGCCGTTTTTATTGCGTAGTACAAAATAAAAACAAACACTAGGCCAATATTAAATGATAAGTATCGAACAGAAAGGTTGACATTTTTGAATTTCTCAGCAGTAATCTTTGCATTAATGAATACCTGCTCTCCCAACTGATCAAAGAGCGGTCGCCTATTTGTACTCACTTTTTCCAATTCTTTTACGTAGTCTTTGATAGGGCCATAAGACGAAATAATATTCCCAAAGAAAAATACGCTCTTGTCAAAATTGGTCTCAATCTGAGGCATAAAACATCTGAAACTATAATAAATAGAGATGACACTGAATACGAACCATAGCCCCATAAAGCCATAAGTCAGGAAGTCAGAGGCAGCCAGTTCTATCAAATGCTCATAAAACTGAAAGAACACATTCATCAATAACCCATAAAAAGAAAGCACTAAGCCTGCTTTGATCTCAGAAGCTTTGATTAAATCACGTAGATACATGATTAGATACCAGTAGTTATCCACAGCATCTATGCCGGGTTCTAAGGGAGGGAGGTCTTTTAGGTCTTGAAGTTTCTTACGCATTGATTAAAAAAGTTGACTCAAAAATATCAACATGTAAAAACAAGATAATCTGTGAATTAAGCAATTCCTATAAATTAAGGAGATTTGATTTTACAAAAAGAAAAAAGAGCTAGAAACCAGCTCTTTGTTTTCTTCAAAATATTCCAAGTCTACACTTCAAACTTCCTATAAACCAGCAATAGAAACTCCTGCACTGGCTCGGATTCTGACTTCCAACCTAGTTCTCCTGAATATCGAGAATTCACCAATCCAATCGCCTCATCAAATGAATCGCACTTATCGATAGATTTGAGCGCATGCTTGAGTAAATCCGCATTTCCGTCGAAAAGCTCTTTTGTAAACATAAAACGCTGATTGATGGCAAGGCTTTCTGCAAGCTCGCCCATCACTCCTTTCATACCTTTATAAGAGAGCGTTTCAAATCTCGCCTTCAAATTATTAGGATTAAAAGCATGTTCTGCTCCATTTGCATAGCTAGGTGGTACTGGTTTGACTGGCTCTTCCATTTTCACTGGCTCAGAAACCGAATTTCTAGCAGGTGAAGCTTCCATTTCTACCTGATCAAAGAATGAGCTTTTAGATTCCTGCTCCCTATTTGATTCCGGTATTGCCGCTGGAACAGGCTCTGGAGAATCCTGAACTATATAAGCATCCAAATCAAAAGGTTTAATATCTCCGAGTGTAGCCAAAAGCAAATTCACCGATTCTAAAGTCTCATTAATTGCCTGATAATTAGCAGCAACTGCACGGAGGTAAGCACTTTCATCATGCCCAAAACCAGCCTTATCTACTAAAAACGTGATCGCTTGGTGATGCCATTTATAGTATTTCTTATTCTCTTTCAGAAATTCGTTGATCTTACCTGTTGGGGCTTTGGAGATCTCATTTTGATAAAATGTAACCGGATCAGTAGCAACCTGGATGGACTGTTTAACTGCAGTCTTTAAAAGTGGCTGAAGTTGCTCTTTCTCTATCTTGATTCTCTTTGAGAGGACGTTCATAAACTCAGTCAAGGCTTCATGCACCGAAATATCCCGATAATCGAAATAAGGATTACTCTTAAGCTTACCGAGTTCCTCTTGCCACAATTCGAATAGCCTTTTGATAATGAAGAAATTCACCTGAGTGCTATTGGTAAGCTGAACGATGTCCTGCCCCGTCATGTATTGTTTGGAAGAGAAAAACTGCCCGCAAACAATCGCGGAAAAGTCTTCGGCGTATTTTTCTAAATAATTGCTGTTAATTTGAGTTGTCATTGAAGAGTGGTGTTTACAAAAGTCAACGAACAAATGCCTCAAATCGTCATAGAAAATCTATTTAATCTGAGGATTAATTCTATTAGCATTCATCGTAAAGTTATCGAAATTATTCATGAAAATGGTATCGATTGGATGCATGCTTGTGGGAAAAAGGGTAGATGTACTACGTGTAAAATCATCCTGAAATCTGGCGAAGAAAATCTTTCACCACCTACGAAGGCTGAACTTGATTTTCTCAAACAAGGCAGACTACGTGTGGGAGAAAGATTGGCTTGCCAAGCGGAACTTCCAACAGGAGAGATTGTTGTCCGAGTGGGCAAATTCAATAAGTTCCCACATATAGAATATAGCCAATAGCATCAAGCATGTTTATAGAACCTTCAATTGGTAGACAAAAGTCCTCAGGAAATAAAGGTCAGATAGAGGTAATTTGCGGCTCAATGTTTTCTGGAAAAACAGAAGAATTGATTCGTAGACTGAATCGTGCCAAAATTGCGAAGCAAAAAGTAGAGATTTTCAAGCCGTCAATTGATAAGCGATACGACGAAAATGCTGTAGTATCTCACAATGATAACTCCATCCGATCAACACCTGTAAATTTTGCAAATGACATCTTATTATTAAGTGGTGATTGTGATGTAGTGGGAATTGATGAGGTTCAGTTTTTCGATGAGCAAATCGTTCCAGTGGCACAGAAGCTTGCCAATCAAGGAAAACGTGTGATTCTGGCTGGCTTGGACATGGATTTCGAAGGAAACCCCTTCGGTCCTATGCCAAAGCTCATGGCTATTGCTGAGTATGTCACTAAAGTAAATGCTATTTGCATGAAATGCGGAGATTTGGCGGCTTTCTCGTTTCGATTGTCTGATGCAAAAGAAAAAGTGGTGCTGGGAGAAAAAGAAAGCTATGAAGCACGGTGCAGAAAGTGTTTTTATGAGGATAAGAAATAGAAAGATGTTGGATGTTAGGTGACCGATGTTTCGGGAGACAAAGAGCAAAGACAACCATTAAACAAGGAAGGCCGAATGATGAAGTCAACTCCACTAGCCCTTAATTCCTACCTGAAACACCTAAGCAAGACAACTACTTCAAAATATGCTTAAAAAGACCCAAGGGATAGTTCTAGGTGCCATTCGATACAAGGAAACGAGTATAATCGTGAAGATATTTACACGGGAACTTGGCCTTAAATCTTATTTGGTAAACGGAGTACGTACTCAGGGAAATAAATCAAAAATAGCTTTATATCAGCCTTTAACTCTACTAGAGCTAGTCGTTTACGATAAAGACACAGCTGGTTTGCAGCGAATATCCGAAGCACAGGTACACAGAGCCCACCAGCTTATTCCTTTTGATTTTACGAGAACCGGAATTGCCCTTTTCATCACAGAAGTAATCAGCAAGTCCATCTATGAAAATTACCAGAACGAGTCACTTTTTGATTTTCTCAAAGAATGCATCATTCATTTAGATAGTAAAGAAGTGCACCTCGCCCAATTCCCTTTAGTATTCTTAATCGAAAAAGCCAGTTATCTCGGCTTTGCGCCACGAGAAGCTCTAGGTTTTTTGTCAGAAAGTCGCTCTCAGCCCTTTTCTGTTTCGGAACTCACTCAAGCCGAAAATTACCTCGCTGCCCTCATGAGTTCCTCTTTTTCCAATGAAGCCAAAATAGGAAAAATACTCCGCCAAAAGCTTTTGGATCACCTGCTTGACTTCTATAGCCAGCACTTGGACAATCCCGGGAACTGGAAATCTCTGGTGATTCTTAGGCAATTAAATGGCTAATGCCAGCTAATTGATTCAAATAACAGTCTATACAGAACAAATATTTGGTTAATACAAACGCATCGGTTAATATTGTGATATCACCGTGAATGAGCAAGTCAGCCCACTTTGACTTGAGTGTTTCCTGCAGATCTTTTTTGCTCAGAAAATCATCCACGATCTCAAATACCGCATTTACCACATTTTATTTATTTCATACCCTCTATATGTACAACATAGAAGAACTCAGAGTCAGGTTATTGTCTGAACTGAAGGAAATCGCTGAGGAGCTAGGTGTCAAAAGCCACAAATCTCTAAAGAAAGACGAACTCGTCTATGCTATCCTCGACCAGCAAGCTATCACCCCTGAGCAAGCCTTGCCAAAAAAGAAGCCTTCAGCTGCCACAGAGCCAGATAAAGCACCGGAAAAACCAGTAGAAGCACCAAAGCCTGCTCCTGCAAAAGCTACCGAAGAGCCGGAATACAAGCCTAAATTCAAGAGACAGAACGTAACAGCAGTACCGGAAGCATCCGAAACACCTGCCGCTACTCCTGCTCAAGAGTCAAAAAATACGGCAGACGCGCCAAAGCCTAAAGAAAATAAGCCGGACTGGAAAGCTAAAAAAGAAGCCCAACCAGAGAAAGTTGAAAGAAAGCCGTTGCCAAAATCTGAGGCAGTAGCCGAGGAGCCAAAGACATTCAGACCGAGACGTAAAGTATTCGAAGAAGCAGAAACTACTGCCGAAACTAAAAAAGAGGATAAGCCGGCAAATACACCTGCTCAAACTCAAGCAAAACCTGAGCAAGAAGTAGAACTCCCAAGAAGAAGAAACTTCAAGTCACCCGATGAGGTGATGGCTCCAGCAGCTGAGACAGTTCCTCATTCCAATCGTAGACGCCCAGGCGTAAATCCTCGTGAATTCGATGGAGTAATCGACAACGAAGGTGTCTTGGAAATGATGCAAGAGGGCTACGGCTTCCTTCGTTCATTGGATTACAACTACCTTGCTTCTCCAGATGATATCTATGTATCGCCTAGCCAGGTAAAACTTTTCGGACTGAAAACCGGTGATCATATCAAAGGATCTATTCGTCCTCCTAAAGAAGGTGAAAAGTACTTTGCACTTTTGAAAATCGCTACCGTCAATGGTAAGACTACAGATGAAATCAGAGACCGTGTTCCTTTCGAATACCTAACTCCACTTTTCCCAGAAGAAAGATTAAATTTATCTACCACAGGAGATAAATTCTCCACACGCGTAGTAGATCTATTTGCTCCTATAGGTAAAGGTCAAAGAGGTATGATCGTAGCTCAGCCAAAAACTGGTAAGACAGTATTGCTACAGCAGATCGCGAATGCGATTACAAAAAATCACCCTGAAGTTCACTTAATGATCTTACTGATCGATGAGCGACCAGAAGAAGTGACGGATATGGCTCGTTCAGTAAATGCAGAAGTGATTTCTTCTACATTCGATGAGACTGCAGACAGACACGTGAAGGTTTCTAATATTGTATTAGAAAAAGCAAAGCGTATGGTGGAAGTAGGGCATGATGTGGTCATCCTTTTGGACTCTATCACTAGACTTGCTAGAGCACACAATACAGTGGTACCAAGCTCAGGAAAGATCCTTTCCGGTGGTGTGGATGCTAATGCACTTCATAAGCCAAAGCGTTTCTTCGGTGCGGCACGTAACGTAGAGAATGGTGGTTCATTGACTATCATCGCTACAGCCTTAGTGGAAACAGGTTCTAAAATGGATGAAGTGATCTTTGAAGAATTCAAAGGAACTGGTAACATGGAACTTGCACTAGATCGTAAGCTTGCCAACAGAAGAATCTATCCTTCCATTGATGTGCTTAACTCAGGTACTCGTCGTGAAGATCTATTGATGGACAAAGAAGAAATGCAGCGTGTATGGATCCTTCGTAAGCTAATGAGCGACATGAACTCTCAAGAGTCTATGGAATTCTTGCTTCAGCGTATGAAAGGAACTCGCGACAATGCAGAGTTCTTGATCAGCATGAACAGTTAAAAAATAAAGTGTCTTTTCCTTAAGTGAAAACTATAGGAAAAGACACTTCAGTAAAACAACAAAGCCTTCTGAAGTTTCAGAAGGCTTTGTTGTTTTTATAGATCAAATGCTTTTTTGATTCTATCTACGTAGTCAAGTTTTTCCCAGGTGAATAACTCTACCTCAAGTTTGATTTCGTCTCGGTATGGAGAATAGAAGGTCTTTGTGACCACTTCATTAGTTCTTCCCATGTGGCCGTAAGCAGCAGTTTCCTCATAGATAGGATTACGTAGCTTCAAGCGCTGCTCGATAGCATAAGGACGCATATCGAAAAGCTCTTCAATTTTCTTCGCAATGTCACCATCGTGCATATCCACTTTAGCAGTTCCATAAGTATTGATATAAATACCCATCGGCTTAGCAACTCCAATTGCATAAGAAACCTGCACCAAAACTTCATCAGCAAGACCAGCAGCAACCATGTTTTTTGCTATGTGACGTGTAGCATAAGCTGCAGAACGGTCAACTTTAGAAGGATCTTTTCCTGAGAAAGCTCCTCCACCGTGGGCACCTTTTCCACCGTAAGTATCTACGATGATTTTTCTACCGGTCAAACCAGTGTCACCGTGTGGTCCACCGATCACAAACTTGCCCGTTGGATTGATATGATATTTGATTTCAGAAGTGAAAAGCTTCTGTATTTCTGGCTTCAGCTTCGCAACTACTCTTGGGATCAAGATCGAAATGATATCAGACTTGATTTTTGCAAGCATTTTGCCTTCCTCGTCAAAATCATCGTGCTGAGTAGAAACCACAATTGCTTCAATTCGCTGAGGCACATTATCGTCACTATACTCTATAGTCACTTGAGCTTTTGAGTCAGGACGGATATAAGTTATATCCTTATTCTCTCTTCTCAAATCCGCCAATTCACGAAGGATCATATGAGAAAGATCCAAAGCCAAAGGCATGAAATTCTCAGTTTCGTTGGTAGCATAACCAAACATCATTCCTTGATCACCTGCGCCTTGCTCTTCTGGATTTTGACGAACTACGCCTTGATTAATCTCAGAAGACTGCTCATGGATTGCAGAAAGTACTCCGCAAGAATTACCTTCAAACATGTATTCACTCTTCGTATAACCGATTCGATTGATCACGTCACGGGCGATTTTCTGCACATCAAGGTAGATATCAGAATTCACCTCTCCCGCCAAAAACACCTGGCCAGTAGTCACAAGAGTCTCACAAGCTACTTTGGAGTTAGGGTCGAAAGCCAAAAAATTGTCAATTAACGCGTCAGAAATTTGGTCTGCGATTTTATCTGGATGCCCCTCAGAAACGGATTCTGAGGTAAATAGATATGCCATAAATATAAGTTGGTAATGCGTATTTTAAAGGAAGTCCAAAAATACGGGAACTAGGTGAAATAAAAAACTAGAGTTAATGGATGAAGAAGGAATGTTGTGATGACTGGCTCATCTCTTCTTCACCAATCCCTCGGTAATCTCATTCATAGCCTTCACTTTGTATTCAAAGTCCCCTTTCAGCGTATCTCTGTAGGCATTAAGATTGTCTAGCAAATCATCGATTTCTTCGGGAAGAACTTCTTCCAAAAGCTGGCGAAAACGTTTTGCCGCCGTTGGAGATTTCCCATTGGTACTGATGGCGATTTTCAAGTTTCCTTTGGTGACGATTCCCCCCAGATAAAAATCACATAGATCAGGCGTATCAGCCACGTTAACCAAGAGAAATCGCTCTTTGGCTTCATCTCTGATTTGCCGATTGACTGGTTTATCATCCGTCGCGGCGATCACGATATGCTTTCCTCCAAGATACTTTTCGTGGTACACATCCTCAATCACAGTCACAGTATCTGTCGTGGAAGCTAGATCCAAAAAGTCCTGGGAAAATTCTCTAGAAACTGCAGTTACCTGCGCATTTGGACTTGACTTCAATAAAAACTGAAGCTTCTCCGTACCCACATTTCCTCCGCCGATCAGGAGCACGTTGAGTTCGTGTACTTTGAGAAATATAGGGTATAGGTGGTTCATTTTTTTAGAATCAAGATGTTAGAATCAAGACAATAGACTCGGGCAATTCTGGACTTCGACATTCCGAATTCATCATTCGGTCTTGGATATTACGTTGGAAAGTAACCAAAGCTTTTCTGTCGTGGCGCATTTCAAAGTCTTAAAACTGAAAAAACTTCTTGTGCTTTTTTTCTTCGGTCTTCCGTCTACCGTCTTCCAGCTACTGAAACCACTTCCCTATATACCTCTGCCAATTTCATGCTTTCACGCACTACCTCACCAATGATGATGATCGCTGGGGCTTCTACCTTGGCTTCTTCAGCTTTTTGCTCTATATCTGAAATATAGCCGGCTACGATCTTTTCCTCGCGCGTGGTACCACTTTGAATAATCGCTATTGGTAAATCAGCTTTTCCAAACTTACTATAAACCTTCGAAATCTCAGCCAATTTCCTAGTACCCATCAGCACCACAACAGTCGCCGTGGATTGAGCTGCTAGTGCCAAATCTTTGGAAAGTGCTCCCACTGAAGTGGTGCCTGTCACTACCCAAAAGCTCTCGGAAACTCCTCGTTTGGTCACTGGAATTCCAGCCGCAGCAGGAACTGCAATTGCCGAAGTAATACCGGGGATCATTTCAGTGCTGATACCAAATGCTTCTATATATTCGATTTCCTCTGATCCACGTCCGAAGACAAATGGATCTCCGCCTTTTAGACGAACGACATGTCCATGCTTTTTGGCTAGGCTGACGCAAAGTTGATTGGTATCTTCTTGTGGCTGCGAATGCTTTCCCACTCGCTTGCCAACAAAGATCTTAAGTGCAGTCTCTGGTGCATGATCAAGCAAAACCGGATCGATCAACGCATCATACAAAACCACATCGGCTTTGTTCAATGCCAATACGGCCTTGAGCGTGATCAATTCAGGATCACCTGGGCCAGCTCCGACCAGTGTTACTTTTGGTTGATTGAATGGTTTCATGCAGTCACCTCTTCCTCACGATAGCTTTTCAGCAAACCGTAGATTTCCAAAGTTTCATTGGCATATGCTCTTGCAAACTCTTCAGTAGGTTCATTTTGATTGATCTGGTAGATCTTCTCTGCGAATGTTCCTCCCAAATCGATTTTCCCACTTGCTACAAAAGCCTCGTCAAACTGAGCGATGATGTTCGCATAGGAATTCGCACTCAAGCTTTCGCTTAGCAAAATTGCTTTCGCAGCATTGATCAATCCTGCATAGTGATGGTAGATGCTATCTGACCAGCGTCCTTCTTCCAGACATTTTTGAGCGATATCGATTTTCTCTTTCGCTTCCAGAAGCAAGGTAGCAACCAAGTCAAGAACCACACCGGCACATTCACCCACACCAACTGCTATTTTATAATCTTCTGTATTTCCCCAATCCACATAATCGGCTGGAGTCACAGTAGAAGCATCACCTAATTCCTTCAATAAATCGTAGAAATAGATCTGCCCTTTTTCGTCGTAATAGCTCAAGAAATCAAGTCCATCTGCATTTGCTTCGAAATCATCTAGCAAAACCCGTAAAGCTTGAGGACCTCTTTTGCTTGGGATTTTTGTCACTTTATCTGCAAAACGTCCGTTTCCATCACCCATATTTCCACCTCCAAGCAATACTTGAAGTGCAGGGATGACAACTTTTCCAGATTTCATAGACATGCCCTGAAAACCAATATGAGCCATATTGTGCTGACCACAGGCATTCATACAGCCAGAAATCTTGATCACCAATTCCTGATTTTTTAGGTATTGTGGATACTCTGCGAGAATTACTTTTTCCAATTCTGCTGCAATACCAGTCGAGCTTGCAATTCCAAGATTACAGGTATCTGTACCAGGACAAGCAGTGATATCTCCCAAGGAATTATAGCCAGCAGAAGCCAATCCCAATTCCTTCAATTCTTTGTAGAAATAAGGAACCAAGTCCTCACGAACATCACGAATCAGGAAGTTTTGACGAAGAGTAAAACGAACCTCAGCGTTTGCATATTTTTCCACCAAATCAGCCAGTTTTCTAGCTTGATCTGTATAAAAATCTCCAAGCGAAACTCTTACACCCACAGACACATATCCCTTTTGCTTTTGAGGCAAAACATTAGTGAGTTTGAAATGCTCAAAATCCAACCCAAGTTCTTCCTCCACAGTCGCAGAAGGAGCATCAGGAAGTTTTTGCGCAGCTTCATACGTTTCAAAATCTATTGGGTAAGACTTAAATGGAAGAGCTTTTTTCTCATTTTCAACCAATTCCAAGAATGCCTCAACACCCATGTCTTTGATCAAAAACTTCATTCTGGCTTTCATACGCTTAGCACGCTCACCATGACGGTCAAAAATCCTGATCACCGCTTCTGCAAATGGAATGATCTGATCTGCTTCCACAAACTCAGAAAACACATCCGCGTGACGTGGCTGAGATCCCAGACCTCCACCTAGCATCACTTTAAATCCACGAACTTCCTGGCCATCGATCACTTTCACTTTCGGGATAAAACCTAAATCGTGTAAATAGCTCAATCCAGTATCCTCATCAGAAGAGGAAAAGGAAATTTTGAATTTCCTGCCCATTTCCTGAGAGATAGGATTTCTCAAAAAGTATTTAAAAACCGCATCTGCATAAGGAGTCACGTCAAATGGCTCATTTGGATCGATGCCCGCATTTTCTGAAGCAGTGACATTTCTTACGGTATTTCCACAAGCCTCACGGATAGTCACATCATCCCGCTCCAATTCCGCCCAAAGTTCAGGCGTACGATCCAAACTCACGTAGTGAATCTGAATATCTTGACGAGTCGTTATATGCAATCTTCCGGTAGAGTATTCATCCGAAACCTTGCAAATCCTACGAAGTTGATCGGAAGAAACACGGCCATAAGGCAGTTTGATTCGGATCATCTGCACACCTGGCTGACGCTGTCCGTAAACGCCACGAGCCAGACGAAGGCTGCGGAATTTTTCTTCGTCAATATTACCTGATTTGAAAAGAGCAATTTTCTTTTCTAAGTCGATGATATCTTGTTCTACTATATTATTTTCTAGTTCGGTTCTAAAGCTTTGCATGGCTGTAATAGGTTTAATGGCTGTGGTTGGAATTGAGAAGACGGTCACCCTGAGCGAAGTCGAAGGGTTTAATCATTCAATAAATCCAACCGAAACGGTATCGTATTCTCCTTCTTCAATCAGGATAAAACTCCCGTTCGCTTTATTTTCTTTGTAGGTATCAAAGTGGATCGGCTTGCTTAAGCGGAAATGCACTCGCCCGATGTCATTTAATTTCAATTGATCTGCAGTTTCAGTTCCGGTAAAATCAGTATGAATTCTAGATTCAATCTGATCTACTTTTGCCAACACGCGATTCACTCCATGTTGCAAAATATATTTCCCTCCTACTCTCAGCGGCTTACTATTTACCTGACAGATAGTTGCAGTAAGTTGCTTTTCGCTGCGTGGCACAGAAGAGCTTTTTACCAACATATCTCCGCGACTTAGATCCACTTCTGTATCCAAAGTAATGGCAATGGAACTTCCTGGAGCAGCTTCTTGAATTTCTTGGTCGAAATAGTGAATGCTTTTGATCGTGGAAGTATTCATAGAAGGCAATAGCGTTACCTCATCACCTACTTTTAGATTTCCACCATAGAGCATTCCAGAGAAACCTCTGAAGTCATGCCAAGCTTCTGTCTTAGGACGAATGACATATTGCACTGGAAATCTAGCTACAGAGTGCTCCTGCAAATCAGCAGGCTCCAACACTTCCAGATGATCCAAAAGCGTATTCCCTACATACCAAGGCATCTCTTCCGACTGGCGTGCGATGTTTTCTCCTTTCAAAGCAGAGACAGGGATAAAGGTGATCTGATCTTCTGTGAAGTCAGACTTAGCTACCAACGCATCAAAATCAGCTTTGATTTTCAAATAAACTTCCTCGTCATAATTGACCAAATCCATCTTATTGATCGCAACCACCACATGGCTGATACGAAGCAAATTGGAAATAAAGAAGTGACGGTAAGTCTGCTCAATCACGCCTTTTCTCGCATCGATCAAGATGATCGCTACTTGAGAGGTGGAAGCACCTGTCACCATGTTTCGCGTGTACTCCACATGACCAGGAGTATCAGCTACGATGAAGTTTGTCTTATCTGTATTGAAATATATATGCGCGACGTCAATCGTGATACCTTGCTCACGCTCCGCTACCAATCCGTCAGTTGCCAAAGAGAAATCCAGGTAATCGTAACCACGTTGCTTGGAGCTACGCTCGATTGCTTCGATTTTATCAGTTGTCAGCGATTTGGTATCGTATAGCAATCGCCCAATCAGCGTGCTCTTGCCATCATCGACAGAACCTGCAGTAGCGATTTTTATAAGTTTTCTATTTTCAGACATGTTGTTTCTAGTTTTCTGTTGTTCTGCTTCTCCAGAAGCTGGACTTGGCTTGACTCTGATACTGAGAGTTTAAAGTTTGATCAATGCTGCTTCTGGAGAAGCAGCATAACGGGTAGAATCAAACCTTCGAGGAGACCCTTCGACTTCGCTCAGGGTGACACCTCAAAGATTATCTTAGAAGTATCCGACTTTCTTTCTTTTCTCCATCGCGGCTTCGGATCTCTTGTCATCGATTCTAGCACCACGTTCGGAGATGGAAGAGTCTCTGATTTCTCCGACCACATCATCCAACGATACGGCTTCCGAAAACACTGCAGCAGTACAAGTCATGTCACCTACAGTTCTGAATCGTACCATTTTTACCAATACTTCTTCGTGGGCTTCTCTAAACACATGCTCATTGGCAGTCCAGATCATCCCGTCACGAAGGAATACCTCGCGCTCATGCGCAAAGTAGATCGAAGGGATTTCAATATTTTCAGTTTTGATATACTCCCAAACATCCAATTCGGTCCAGTTAGAAATCGGGAAACAACGTACATTCTGGCCATTATGGATTTTACCATTTAGCATATCAAAAAGCTCTGGACGCTGATTTTTCTCATCCCACTGACCAAAGTCATCTCGTACTGAGAAAACTCTTTCTTTCGCTCTAGCCTTTTCCTCATCTCTTCTTGCTCCGCCGATACATGCATCAAATTTGAATTCTTCGATCGCATCCAAAAGCGTGGTAGTCTGAAGAGAATTTCGGCTGGAATATCTTCCTCGCTCTTCACGAACTTTCCCCTGATCAATAGAATCCTGCACATTCCGCACGATCAGCTCCAATCCAAGTTCTTCTACAAGCCTATCTCTAAACTCTATGGTTTCAGGGAAATTATGACCCGTATCCACGTGCAATAAAGGGAAAGGAATTCTCGCTGGGTAGAAAGCTTTTTGAGCCAGTCTAACTAGCGTAATCGAGTCTTTTCCTCCAGAAAAAAGCAAAACTGGACGCTCAAATTGCGCTGCCACTTCACGAATGATGTGGATCGATTCTGCTTCTTTTGGATTAGGTATTAATAGGTTGTTCATGATATTTATTAATTACGAAGTACGATTTACGAGCTCAAATTGCACTTCAAATTTTATCTTTAAATTGTCTTCGACTTCGCTCAGACTGACTGCCCTTTCTTATGTCTTGAGTCTAAAATCTTGAGTCTTACTTGGCATGTAAGCCGCACTCTTTTTTCGAATCTTCCCACCACCAGCGACCAGCGCGGGCATCTTCGCCTTCCATAATCGCTCGTGTACATGGCGCACAGCCTATGCTGATGAAGCCTTGGTCATGTAGCGGATTATATGGAATGTTCTTCTCGGCTATGTATGCTATCATCCGGTCAAAAGTCCAATCCAGTAGGGGATTATACTTAATGATCTGATTGGCTTCGTCCCATTCGATGCGTTTCATATCGCTACGATTGGCAGATTGTTCAGCGCGAAGCCCTGTAATCCAAATTTCATTTCCTGCTAAAGCTCTTCTAAGAGGCTCCACCTTGCGGACAAAGCAGCAAGACTTTCTATTTTCTACCGAGTCATAAAACCCGTTGATTCCAATTTCAGAAACCAGTTTTTCTACAGAATCAGTAGTAGGATAATATACTTTGATGTTTTGCTTGTATTTAGCTTCAGTTCTAGATAGCAAGTCTAATGTCTCTGGAAAAAGTCTCCCTGTGTCCAGAGAAAAGATCTTTACAGGAATATTCCCGCTAGCGATCAACTGAGTGATCACCTGATCTTCCTGACCTAGAGAGGTAGAAAAAGTGACTTTGCCAGGAAATAAATCTACGATCAAAGCCAATCCTTCTTGTGCACTCAGTTGCTCCAACTGAGCTTCTAACTCATGCATATTTTTTCTCTGTGTCATTGGATTCTACTTTGGAGACGCTTTCCCAAGCTCGCTCATGGAAATAATACAGGATGATTTTTGAGAAGACCTCAACAGATCCAATGGACAGTGCCATTACTAACTGACCCGTCACGAAATACGAGATAATAATCGTATCGATCGTACCGACAATTCTCCAAGAGATCGACTTAAGCATGCTCTTCGCATTGCTATCTTTTCCGGGCTTGCTGGCAAACAGCTTTTTAAGTGGTTGGTCTAAAATCATACTGGTTTCATACGAGTTTGAAACCCAAAAGTATACAAACCCTATTTAATTTATAGGGTTTGTTATAAAAAAAATTTACTCTTCTTTTAAGATATCTTCTAAACTCTTGTTTTCCAGTATCTTAAGAGTCTCGTCTCTGACTTGGATCATTACTCTATTTATCCCACAAACAGCCTCATTTACACACTCAGCACAGGGCTCATAGTAATTTAAGCTCACACAAGGAAGCATGGCAATCGGTCCGTCTAGCAATCTGATCACACGAGAAAGAGGAATGTCTTTGGGTTCTTTGATCAGGTAATAGCCTCCACCTTTTCCTTTTTTGCTTCCAAGCATGCCAGCCTTCTTGAGTTCGAGTAAGATATTCTCCAAGAACTTATGAGAAATCCCATACTCCTCGGCAATCTCCTGGATTAGCACTGTCTTCTCATCCTTATGCTTGCCTAAATAGGTCAAAGCATGCAAGGCGTATTTTGTCTTTTTAGAAAGCATAAACAAAAATAAGCTTTTTCAGGGAATACCCTAGTACGGAAGTAGGCTTTAATAGATATGACAAAAAAAACGGGTATGAAACCATACCCGTTTAACTATTTATAATGAATCGTTACTATTTAAAGCAATTCCACACTTCTCTTTACAAAGGCAGTCAAGTCTTTGCCTTTTAGCAAGCCTTGGGACAGAAGTGCTAGATCAAATGACTGTTTAGCTATTTTGATCTTTTCCTCTTCGGTTGCTGCCTTCAGTACTTTGTCCACCGCAGGGTGATTCCCGTTAATAGCGACTTTGTAAGCGTCAGGAAGTGAGCCGTAGAAGCCCATTCCTCCGCCACCAGTGGCAGCCATTTCTTTCATTCTGCGCATGAATTCTTCCATAGTTATCGTCACTGGAAGTTCCTCAGGGCTTAAACCTTCCACTTCTACCGTGTAAGTCTTGTTGTTGATCGCTTTGTCGAAGATTTCCTTCACTTCCTTGCTCTGATCTTCAGTTAGTAAGTTGGCGTAAGTCTCGTCCTTCTGGATCAGTTTCTCAGCTACATCAGCATCTACACGCTTCAGTTGAGTTTTCTCCAGCTTGGATTCCAAGTTTTGGATAAAGTGACTGTCAATCGGTGAATCCATCACCAAGACATCGTAGTCTTTTTTATTGGCAGATTGAATGAAACTATCCTGCTTGTCCAAATCAGTTGCATATAAGATGACCGCTTGATCATTTTTATCTGTTTGGTTCGGCTTTATTTTAGACTGGTATTCTTCGATAGTGAAGAACTCCCCATTGGTATTCTTAAGCAAAGCGAAGTCTTTTCCTTTCTCATAGAATTTATCCTCGGAGATCATACCGTATTTAACGAAAAGTCCGATATCGCCCCATTTCTGCTCGTAAGCCTTTCTGTCTTTTTTGTAAAGCTCAGCAAGCTTATCCGCTACTTTCTTGGTGATGTATGAATTGATTTTCTTCACGTTGCTATCAGCCTGCAAAAAGCTTCTGGAAACGTTCAAAGGAATGTCCGGAGAGTCAATCACGCCATGAAGCAACATCAAGAACTCAGGAACGATGTCTTTCACCTCGTCCGTGATAAACACTTGACGGCTATATAGCTTGATCTTATTTCTCTGAAGTTCGAATTCATTTTTCACTTTAGGGAAATACAAAACCCCAGTCAAGTTGAATGGATAATCCACATTCAGGTGAATCCAGAAAAGTGGATCCTCAGACATTGGATACAGCTCCTTGTAGAACTTCAAGTAATCCTCATCAGTCAAATCACTTGGAGACTTAGTCCAGATTGGGGCAGTGGTATTGATGAAATTATCAACTTCTACTGACTTCCATTTCTTCTCGCCTTTGTCATCCACACCATCTTCTACAGATTCGGTTTTTGTGCCAAACTTGATTGGAACAGGAAGGAACTTCGCATATTTGTCCAAAATCCCCTGAAGTTTCCACTTATCCAGGAATTCTTCAGAATCGCTATTGACATGAAGGATAATGGTCGTTCCACGTTCTTTTCTATCTCCTTGAGAAATTTCAAAGGAAGTAGAACCGTCACAAGTCCACTTAGCAGCTTCTGCGCCTTCTTGGTAAGAAAGCGTATTGATTTCTACGGTGTCAGCGACCATGAATGCCGAGTAGAACCCAAGACCAAACTTACCGATGATCTCATTGGCGTCCTTTGCATCCTTGAATTTCTCTACGAATTCCTCAGCACCTGAAAAAGCCACTTGGTTGATGTACTTTTTTATTTCCTCAGCAGTCATCCCAAGACCGCGGTCAGAGATGGTGATGGTTTTCGCTTTCTCATCAAAACTCACTTCCACCGTAGTGTCACCAAGTTCGCCTGTGTACTGACCTAATGTCGCTAAACGCTTGATTTTTTGAGTTGCATCAACAGCGTTAGAAACAAGTTCTCTTAGAAAAATCTCGTTATCAGAATAGAGAAACTTCTTGATAATCGGGAAAATGTTCTCGGTATGAATCGAGATCGTGCCTTTTTCCTGCATGGCTATAAATTAGTTTAGTTAAACACAATGTTTGTCGGGCAGAGAATTGCAACTGTTGTTCCAAAGAAGTTTTGGTGTCAATTTGGCAGTTTCGATTTTGGATATACGATTTCGCATTTGCTACAGAATTAACCATGAGCTTCATTATAGAGATCTAGATTTAGCCAGACTTTACAACTTTTCCATCTTAAAACTCACCGATTCCCCTACCAATCACGGATTATGTTTTTTACTGGAAATCGTGTCAGTCCGAGCGAAGTCGAGGGCAATGAAAAAAGAGGTTTCGACTTCGCTCAGCCTGACACCGCCATCTCACTTTTGTAAATTTCAAATTTTTATTACTTAAAGTGACGCAATAGAATTTTTCAATCTTCCAATCCACCACGGCGGACAAGTTTTTACAATCCTCTTATCTTTGGAGCATGTGGAAAGAAATCTCGGTTCTGATCAGTAAGGAAGTCACCCTGGAGTGGCGACAGAAATTCGCGCTGAATGGGATTTTACTTTATGTAGTTTCGGCAGTTTTCATCACTTACTTAAGTGTGGGTGCCAAGCAGGGAAATATTTCCTCTCCAACTTGGAATGCCCTTTATTGGATAATTATTCTTTTTTCGGCTGTGAATGCCGTAGCTAAAAGCTTTGTGCAAGAGCACCAAGGCCGCCAACTTTATTATTACATGATTGCTTCTCCTGAGGCGATTATCCTTTCGAAGATCATCTACAATACTGGTCTAACACTGATCCTAGCACTTTTGGGCTATGGAGTTTTTTCAGTGATATTAGGAAATCCAGTCCAGGATCAAGGCTTATTTATCCTGAATTTAGTACTGGGAGCAATGGGTTTTTCGGCCAGCTTAACTATGGTAAGCGGTATTGCTTCCAAAGCGGGAAATAATGCAACCCTGATGGCTATTCTGAGCTTTCCGGTCATTATCCCAATTTTATTAATGGCCATTCGTATTTCCAAAAATGCCATGGATGGACTGGATTGGAACGTAAGTATGGATAAACTCATCACACTTTTAGCGATCAATGCCATCGTAGCCGTGACGGGATATATTCTGTTTCCTTATTTGTGGAGGTCTTGAGATTGAAAGATTGGAAGATTTGAAAATTGACTCCATAGAAAGTCTGAGATAAATAATAATGCTTGAAGTTCTTTGGAACTCGTACTTCGCAAATCGTAATTCTAAATTTCTCCAACCGGTTAAAAGACTTCACAAAAAGCGCCGTTTTCAGGAACTTATGCCTTATTTTTGCGCTTGAATTAGCAAAAATACCTTATGCGCCAATCCTGGTGGAAAATTCTTGCAATTGCCCTGCTGCTATACACGCTGATCGCAGGCTTGCTGATGGAAGCGCCACGACTTCCTATCCTCAACGAAACGATTCGTGCTCTTCATTTTCACGTAACCATGTGGTTCGGGATGATACTCATGCTGGTAGTGGCTGTTTATTATAGTATTAAATACCTTCGAACCAATGATATCAGAAATGATGATTTGGCGATAGAATTCACCAACTCAGCAATTCTATTCGGTGTACTTGGAATAGTAACTGGTATGCTTTGGGCTAAGTTTACTTGGGGAGATTACTGGAGCGGCGATCCAAAGCAGAATGCAGCGGCCATCGGAATTCTGATGTATTTCGCTTATTTAATTCTAAGAAATTCACTGACTGATTCTCAGCAGAGAGCTCGAATCGGAGCCATTTATAACATATTCGCCTTTGCGGCTTTTATTCCTCTTATCTTCGTATTACCAAGATTAACAGACAGTTTACACCCAGGAAATGGTGGAAATCCAGGCTTCAATGCCTATGATTTAGATTCCAAACTTCGGGCGGTTTTCTATCCTGCGATTATTGGATGGACACTCTTAGGCTCCTGGATCGCAACTGTACGCGTCAGAATGCGTAGGGTGGAGAGGACAATAGAAGACAGAATGATTAATTCCTGATTGATGAAATCGAGCATGTTGCGAACAACACAAATTGGAATGATAATAAACCATGCGAGATTCCATGTGGCCAATTCAAATCAATTTTAAACACATGAAAAAATTATTAACTATAGCTCTTTTGGTTTTCAGTCTTTCTGCTTTGGCACAAGAGAAAATCCCAGTAACGGAAGCTGACTACAGCAATAACGATGTAGAGATGGCAGATCTGATGCGATCAAATGGTAAAATTTACGTTTTGGTAGGCGTCATGGTGATCATATTCGCAGGTATCACAGTCTACCTGATTGGGACAGATCGCAAGATCAGCAAACTTGAAAAAAATCTTCATTCCTAAAATTATAAACACATGAAAAAAGGACATATAATAGGATTAGGAATCATAGCCATAGCAATTGTAATCATTATGACTTCGATCGGTGATGCAAGTAGCTACGAAAGCTTCACTACGGCAAAGGAAATGAAGCAGAGTGGAGAGGATAACGCTATCCACGTGGTAGGTCATCTCAAGAAAGATGCTAGTGGAGAAGTGACCGGCTTAAATGTTCGGGAGGATAAAGTTTCCTTCACTTTTATGCTTGTAGACAATGAAGGAGTAGAGCAAGAAGTATTTTACAATGAGCCAGTACCAGCAGATTTCACCCGCTCGGAATCCGTAGTAGTAATCGGTTCTTATAAGAATGATGAAATATTTATTGCCGATAAAATACTGATGAAATGCCCGTCTAAATACCAGGAAACTGAAGTGCAGACGGCAGGTATGTGAGTTAGAGCAGTTACAATAAAAAATCCATGATCAATACCTTTATCGGTAATCTTGGCCACTTCATGACAATAGTGGCCTTTGTCAGTGCACTGACTACCGCATACGCTTACATTCAGTATTTCCGCGCAAACGAAATAGAGAAGGCCAGTTGGAAGAGATTCAGTAGAATCAGTTTCGCTATCCATGGCATTTCTGCCGTGATGATTGCTGTGTCACTTTTTGAAATCATTTACAATCACCGTTTTGAGTACTTTTACGCTTATTCCCACAGTTCGGAAGCACTCCCAGTTCACTACATGATTTCCAGCTTCTGGGAAGGTCAAGAGGGTGCTTTTATTCTTTGGATGTTCTGGAATGTGGTGCTGGGTACAGTACTGATTTTCACCAACAAGTTCTGGGAAGCTCCTGTTATGATTGTTTTTGCACTCGTTCAGGCATTCTTGGTTTCCATGATTTTGGGTGTGGTAATTGGCGATTTGAAGATCGGTAGTTCTCCATTTATTCTCCTAAGAGATGCCACTCAGGCACCGATTTTCCAGATGAATCCTGATTTCGTGCCAGAAGATGGAACAGGCCTGAATCCTCTTCTGCAGAACATCTGGATGGTTATTCACCCGCCTACCTTATTCTTAGGTTATGCCTCTACCTTGGTTCCATTCGCCTTCCTAATGGGTGGTTTAGTTACCAAAAAATACACTGAATGGATTCGTCCAGCTTTACCTTGGGCAATTTTCTCAGCCATGATCCTAGGAATGGGAATCATCATGGGAGCCTACTGGGCTTATGTAACGCTAAACTTCGGAGGCTATTGGAATTGGGATCCTGTAGAAAATGCAGTCTACGTACCGTGGCTTATTTTAGTCGCAGCAATTCACTGTATGATTACCTTTAAGAAAAGTGCTACAGCGCTGAAGACCTCAATGGTCTTGGTTATCATGACTTTCATCCTGGTACTTTACGCAACATTCTTGGTAAGATCTGGCGTATTGGGAGATGCATCAGTGCACTCATTCACAGATCTTGGACTCTCAGGTCAGTTGCTGATCTACATGCTATTCTTCCTTATAGTAGCTGTTGTACTCGTAGTGAAAGAATGGAAACACATTCCGACTTCGGAGAGAGAAGCTTCGGTTTACTCCCGCGAATTCTGGGTGTTTATCGGCGCGACAACGCTTTCATTAATGGCTTTTCAGGTGATTCTACCTACATCCATTCCTGCTTGGAACGCTATAGTAGAAAGCTTTGGGGGTATATCGAATATGGCTCCTCCAGCCGATCAAGTCGAGTTTTATACGAAATTCCAGCTTTGGTTTGGAGTAGCACTAGCTATGCTCACGGCTGTAGGCCAGTTTTTCTGGTGGCAGAAAATGGATAAGAAAGCACTGAAAGATGCGCTTTTGACTCCTTACATTATTTCAGTATTACTTTCGGCCGCGATTATTGTCCTTACAAAAGTTTATGACTGGCAATACATCATCGTAGTACTTGCAGGTACATTTACGATCACTGCCAACTCGGTGATTTTAGCCAAGATCCTGAAGAAATCATCCTTCAAGCTGGCAGGTGGTTCTTTAGCACATATTGGTTTAGGTATGATCCTAATCGGGATCATGTTCAGCTCTGGGTATTCAGATACCATTTCCATCAACATGTCTGGACTGACCTATAGCAATAGCTGGGAAGATGAACTGAATAAAGAGCACGTACTTCTTTGGATCAATAAGCCTACTCAGATGAAAGACTATACGGTGATCTACCGTGGTCGTCAGAAGAAGGTAAAAGGTATCTCTGAATATGTTCCTGCCAAGATTTTAGAAGCTACAGGAAAAGTAAATGAAGCCCTTGCTTTGGAGGATTATAAAGATTACTTCAAGAAAGGCGATAAAGTAGATATTGTACTGGAAGAGAATGATTATTTCCAGATTGAATATTATCAAAATGAAGTGTTGAAATTCTCCCTAAGCCCAATGTCTCAGTTCAACGAAGGTATGGGCGGATTGATTTCTTCTCCAGCTTCAAGGATCTTTATAGACAAAGATCTCTATACCTATGTAGCAGCGATGAATGATCCTGAGGATCCAGACTGGAAAGAGGATGAATTATACGAGGTTGCGCCTGGTGAGCAATTCCATGTGGCAGATTATGTAACCTACTTTGACGGAGCCGATGTGCTGCAAGAGCTGGACGGCTATGTACTTCAAGAAGGTGATGTAGCCGTAAGAGCGAACCTTAGAATCCTTGATTACGATGTGGAGAAACTGCTTCAGCCCACCTTCATTATCCGTAATAATCAGGTAGGAAAATTACCTGTGATCGATACTGAATTGGGTATTAAAATCAGCTTGGAAAACATCTTACCTGAGGAAAATAAGTTTGTCTTCAAGGTCAATCAATACCAAAAAGACTATGTAGTGATGAAAGCAATAGTAAAGCCTTATATCAATGTACTTTGGATCGGGACAATCATTATGCTTACGGGATTCTCAATAGCAATCATTAGAAGATTTGATGAATTCAAAAAGATGAGAGATAAGGGACTGGAAGTATAAAGAATGAAAGTATATAACACAAAGAAGCCCGGCAATTATTCGTCGGGCTTCTTTGTTGGTGGTTAGTATGTTTTTGATTAATCTGCTTTGAACTTATCTACGATGTAGAGAAAAATATTAAAAGACAAAGTCGACGGTACTGGTTCGGCCTTTTTGCCCTCTCCACTTAAATGATTATCCTTTTTTATAGGAGAAATTTTATTGGATGTTGAAGTTAAACCAGTAGGATTTGGAATGCTTAATGAGTGGTTGTCAATAAGAATATCAGTATGATTTTCCACTAACGGCTTGTCAATAGGCTTTACATTATCCATCTCTGACTTCTCTTTCTCGCTTTGAGCCATAGTATCTCCTGCGTAAATACACATTCCCAACACAGAAATGCCAAAAAAGATAATTTTTTTAAAAGAAACTTTGGAAGTTGCGATCATAATTAGAAGAGGTTACCTTATATCTTACTTTGGGTTCTTGTAAAAGGTTCCTAAAATTAGGAAAAAAATCCACTATGCAAACGATTGAGTACAAAGATTTTGACAAAATAGAATTGCGTGTAGGCACTATTCTGAGAGCTGAACCATTCGAGAAAGCGCGTAAACCAGCTTATAAAATTTGGGTTGACTTAGGGGATGAAATTGGAGTGAAGAAATCTTCAGCACAAATTACCGTACACTATCAGCCCGAGAATTTGATTGGGCGTCAAGTTGTATGTGTTTGTAATTTTATTCCGCGACAAATAGCTGATTTTATGTCTGAGATTTTGATCACAGGATTCAGCGATGAAAAAGGAGATATTATACTTACATCTGTGGAGAGACCAGTACCCAACGGCGCTTTATTACACTAGCTTTTTCTAGAATACGGGAAATCCAGAGGGTTGGGATATTCGAATTCAAAACCAGTACTGAGGATTTTATCGCCAGAGATTAAGCGATCATCATCTTGTGAAGCATTTTGATAGCTTTTAGGCGGTTCAAATCCTAAATCGCGTACATTTTGGTCATACACATCTTTGCGTAGCGTATGAATAGGAGCCACGCCATTGTAGACTTCATTCCAAAGTTCCTTTTCGATGATCCAAGCAAGCATCCTAGAAGCGTCATTTCTATAGATGTAATTTACTCGAGTATGGCCAGCAATATTTTCTTTGCCAGCTACATATTTACCAGGAATCCGCTCATCTCCAAGTAGCCCTCCAAATCGTACAATAGTTAGATCAAAGTTTCTATCCTCAGAAAACATCAATTCACTTTTGAAAATGGTCTCATTTCCAGTAAGATCTTTGTCAAGGTATTCAGCCTCCGTATAGGCAGCTTTTCTATTTGCCTCAGGATACACACCGGAGCTGGACACGAATAAAACCTTCTTGATAGAAGATTGGTCCACCATGCTGCGCAAAAACTTGATTTGCTCTAAGAATAATTCACCAGTCGAGGTACGTGAGCGTGGGGGAATGTTGATCACCATTATTTGGCTAGAGAGCAATTTCTGAAAGCCTTTGCCCTGAGGGAAAGGAACCAGTGCAAATTGGATGGCATTAATACCTTCTTTTTGAATGCTAGCTGCTTTATCGGCTGAAGTAGTACTGCCAAATACGCTATGATCACTTGAGAGGATTTTTGCCAAAGGCAAACCAATCCATCCTAAACCGATAATTGATATTTCGCTCATAGAAAGGTCAGAAAAAAACCTCCCAGGAATATGGGAGGTTTATGATAGTTATTCCTTTTTAGGGATAGTCCCTAGAATATAATCCCATAATGGTGTACTAACACCAAACGCAACATCGGGATCTTTATAATGGTGGATGGCATGATGTACCCAGAGTACTTTCATGAAATTCTTTGGAGGCTGCACTGCATGTACCAAATAGTGAATCCCCAAATACAAAGCATAACCTAGTAAAAAACCTGGTAAGAAATAGTAAGCTAAATCCCCCATTGTCAATTTGAATATTAGGTAAAGAATGGCAGCATATGCAGCACTCACAAATGGAGGCATTGCCAATCTGTCTTTGTCCTTAGGATAATCATGATGTATACCATGAACTGTGTACTGCAATTTGTCCTTAATAGGAGTGTTCGGCTCCATATGGAAAAAATGCTTGTGCATCATGTATTCGACTAATGTGAAACCAATGTACCCTACAACAAATAGAAGTAGAGCTGTTCCTACTCCCACAGATGTTTTCTGAATTCCGAAATAAATTGAAATTATCCCGAGAACAATGAACATACTGATTGGCACTAATATATTGGTCCTTGAAATTTTCTCAAGAATTGGGTTCGAGAAAATTTGGGCTGTGCCGAAATTATCCGGCTTATCCAATCTTCCTATCTTTTTCATATGCTACTGATTCTAATTTTACTAAACTTTCTAAGATCTAATTTAGAATTTCATACAAAGGTAGTTCAAATCGACCTTTCGACACTGAGAAATTCATGACAATAATCACATTTTAATCAAATCTGTGCCATTGTTGTTTCAATAGTCTTTTGATAATAAGACACATAATGTGGTAGAATATTGGAAATATCAAACTCCTTAGCTCTTGCAAGTGCATTTTTCTTGAACGTCGGAAGATTCGCATCATCCAGAATGAAAAGTGCTTTTTCCTTCATAGTCTGGATGTCTCCAATATTACAAACGAAACCTGTCACTCCATCAATGTTCAATTCTGGGATTCCACCTGCATTGGAAGATAGAACTGGAACTTCACATGCCATTGCTTCCAATGCAGCAAGGCCAAAACTTTCTTTTTCTGAAGGCATTAAAAATAGATCTGCAACTGAAAGCACTTCCTCTACGGCATCTAATTTCCCTAGAAAGCGCACATCATCGCAAGTTCCTAATTCACGACAAAGTCTCTCCATTTTATCTCGCTCAGGACCATCACCAACCAAAAGCAATTTTGCGGGAATTTCTTTTCGGACTTCGTAAAACACTTGAATCACATCTTCCACCCGCTTCACTTTTCTGAAATTGGATGTATGTACCATCAACTTCTCGTCATTAGGGCAAATAGCTAATTTGAAATGTTCCTTTTTTTGTCTTTTAAAACGATCCAAATCGATGAAATTAGGAATCACTTCTATTTCCCGCTGAATATCGAAGAAAGCATAGGTCTCTTTCCTTAAGTCCTCCGAAACAGCCGTCACTCCATCTGATTGATTAATACTAAATGTAACAACAGGCTCATAACTAGGATCTTTTCCGACCAAAGTGATATCAGTGCCGTGAAGTGTGGTCACTACCGGTATTTGGATGCCTTGTGTTTTCAGAATTTGCTTTGCCATATACGCTGCCGAAGCATGGGGAATGGCATAATGAACGTGAAGCAGATCAAGTTTCTCGTATTTTACCACACTCACCATTTTACTAGCTAAAGCCAGTTCATAAGGTGCATGCTCAAAAAGAGGGTAGCTTTTAATGTCCACCTCATGATAGTAAAGATTCTCACTGAAAAAATCCAATCGGCTGGGTTGCTTATAGGTAATGAAGTGAACTTCATGACCAATTTTAGCTAGACCTATACCTAGTTCTGTTGCTACTACTCCACTACCTCCGAAGGTCGGGTAGCAAACAATGCCTATTTTCATAATATTTTTGGCTGGTTTATAACCTGCTTTTTAACACGCATTAACCCTAGTTTTGTTCAAATCCTAAGTTAATTATCCAATTATTAAATAATATTGAGCGAAAAGAGCTGAAAACCAATGCTTTTTACGCATTTATTTATTCTAGCCCAAACGCAAAAAACCCTTGAGAAAAATCTTTTCCCAAGGGTTTTTACTATTTAAATCACTAATTAATTATCCTTTTTTGCTTTCGTTTACCGCATGATGCGCTGCCCTAGCCGCAAAAGCCATGTAGGTCAATGTAGGATTCTGAGTAGAAGTAGAAGTCATCGAAGCTCCGTCAGTCACGTACACGTTCGGCACTGCATGAAGCTGATGGTTCCCGTTAAGCATGGAAGTTTTTGGATCTTTACCCATTCTCACTCCACCCATTTCGTGAATATCCAAGCCTGGAACACGATGATCATCACGCACAGAAATATCCGTGAAACCAGCCTTTGAGAACATTTCTGATATTTGCTCTTGATAATCAATGATCATTTTCTCGTCATTATCATCATAAGCCACATTGAATTTCAAGGTTGGAAGACCATACGGATCAAGCTTATCTTTGTCCAAAGCGATGTAATTGGATTCTTTTGGAATCGTCTCCCCCATCATGTGTGAACCAACTCTCCATGGGCCATCTGGTGGGGTTTTATTCAGCATACTATTTTTCAAATCCATTCCTACTCTTGCGTCGGCCACATAGCCTCCACCTCTGTAGGCACTAAATCCTCCTGCATAACCTCGTAGAAAATCTGTCTCCTGCTTTTTCACATTTCTGAATCGCGGAATATAGCCGCTAGTCGGTCGGCCACCAGAGGTAGTATATTCCATAAATCCATCATAAGAAGCACTTACTCCCGCTCTATAATTATGGAATGCGAAATATTTACCCAACACACCACTGTCATTTCCAAGTCCATTAGGAAATCTAGCAGAAGTGGAATTCATCAAAATAGCATTGGAGTTAATCGCAGCGGCATTGATGAAGATTACATCTGCATAAAATTCCTCCACTTCTTTGGTGTGGGCATCGATCACTCTTACGCCAGTTGCTTTGCCTTTTTCATCGTCATATATCACAGAGTGGACTACCGAATCTGGTCTCAAAGTCACATTTCCACTTTTCAAAGCCCATGGAATAGTAGAAGAGTTACTACTGAAATATCCTCCAAAAGGGCAGCCTCGCTGGCAAAGATTTCTGTTTTGGCAGGACGCACGACCTTGAGCAGTAAATTCTGGTCTTGGTTCATGAATGTGTGCACATCGAGAAGAAATCATGTGACGATCCCCATATACATCTTTCATTTTCTGAGCGAAGTGCTTTTCTACGATATTCAAATCATAGGCTGGCAAAAACTCTCCGTCTGGCAAAGTGTCAATCCCATCTCTATTTCCTGATACTCCCGCAAATTTCTCTACATGGCTGTACCAAGGCGCCATATCTTTGTATCGAATTGGCCAATCTACTGCAAAACCATCTCTTGCAGGTCCTTCGAAATCATAATCTGACCAGCGCTGAACTTGTCTCGCCCATAGCAGAGATTTTCCACCTACCTGATAGCCTTTGATCCAATCAAATGGCTTTTCTTGGATGTAAGGTTGCTCAGCGTCTTTCGCAAAAAAGTGCTCAGAATCTTCACCAAATGCGTAGCATTTGGCTACAATTGGGTTTTCATCCAATACTGCCTGTGGAAGTTTTCCTCTATGTTTGAATTCATAAGGAAGCATATTGGTAGTAGGATAATCCTTGATATGCTTTACATCTCTTCCTCTCTCGAGCAAAAGAGTTTTCACGCCTAAGTCACCAAATTCCTTGGCTGCCCATCCGCCGCTGGCTCCTGAACCGACGACAATGGCTTGATATGTTCGTTCTTGTTTGTTTCGAATATTCAGATTAGCCATTGATTCTAGATTTTTGAATTTCTGAGATTAGAGCTGAACCATTGTATGGACCAGGAATGAGTGAGTAAGGAATAACTTCTGTCTGAATGTACTCTGAGGCCATGTAGCCTTGCATAGTAAGTCGCTTGGTCGTATTAAGGAAATATGAAACAGCTTTGTCTTTCTCTCCTTCTGGAGTCTCAGCTGGCTTAAGATCTATGCCAGTTTGAATCAGGTCTTCTTTCTCCTTTGTGCTCAGCTGATCAAATTTTTTCCCAGCAGTGTTTTTGGTGAAGTCAGGGAAAGCAGTAAGTCCTGCGCTGAAAAGCATTTGATTTTCAGTATTCATGCAATCATTTACCATCACTAAAATGAAATCAGGCACTTCTAACTCTAGTGCCCCTTTTAATTCTCCGGCTGGTATAATTGTATCTGAGATTGCTCCCAAGAGTTGCTTTTGCGAAGCAGTAACCTTGAGATTCTCATATGCGGCTAAGATATCATCTGAACTGAAATCACAGGACGGAATGAAAGCCAGTCCTCCAGAAATCAATGCAAGATGCCTTAGGGCGATTCTTCTATTCATGGTTTATAGGTTTTGGGTTATAAATCGGGCCTTTAATGTAGGCAAATCAATGATTAATTACCACTTAATTTTGACCGGTTGCCTAGAACTCCTTTTAGCCAATCTTCATGAAGCACCAATAATTCAGATGCAACTTCAGGATGTTCCATTCTCAGATTTTTCGACTCAGTACTATCTTGAGAAAGATTAACTAGATAGAGTTTATCCTCATCCGTGAAGATCAACTTCTTTGCTGGATCTTGTGGGTTACCAAGCAGTTTCCAAGGCCCTTTCCTTACTGCCCAAGAGTTAGTAGTCGCTTCAGGATTTCCAGTAGCCCAGTGCATCACATCGTGACCTGAATCCACATTGTCATAGATTACTTCTCTTAAACTAATACCGTCCATTTCAGTCGGATTTGGTACATCAACCTCTGCCAGATCGGCGAGTGTTGGGAACCAATCCACGCTTCCAGCCCATTGGTTTCGAACTTGCCCTTTGGGAAGATCACCACCAGGCCATGAGATAATAGCCGGTACACGTAGGCCCCCTTCTAACATACTAAACTTGGCACCATTGAAAGGTCCAGCGTTTCCCCCTCCGAAATATGCCCGCTCCTCTGTACTATGTCCATGATCGGATTGGAAAACGATAATCGTGTTCTCCAACTGACCTGTTTGCTCCAAATGATCCAGCACATTTCCTACTAATTCATCCAAAGTAGAAATGAACGCAGCATACTCTCTACGCGGACTAGGCAAATCCTTATAATGCTCCAACCAACTTGGTCTTCCTTGATAGGGATAATGTGGCATATTGATAGCCCAATAGATGAAAAAGGGATCAGCAGATGGCTGGGTGAAATACTTCACTTCCTCTACCATCAGGTCTCCAAAGAATTCGCCTGGGCGATAGATCTCTTTATCATTTTGATACAAATCATGCAGGTTTGGCCCGCTCCAGAAAAAATAATGGGAATAGTTATCGATGCATCCTCTTTGATGTCCAAAGAAATAATCGAAGCCTTGACCATTCGGAAGTTTGTCTGGACTGTGCCCCAAATGCCATTTACCGATGGCAGCTGTTCTATAACCCGCAGGTTTGAAAAGCTCCGCCATGGTAATTTGCTCTGTAGGCATTCCAGATTTCCCCTCCGGATCATGATCCGGAATATCTACATTGCCATAAAGACCAGCATTATAATTATATCTACCTGTCAAAAGCCCTGCTCTGGAAGGTGAGCACACTGGAGCAACTGCATAAAATTGCGTGAACCGAACTCCTGAAGCAGCCAAGCGATCCAAGTTTGGCGTTGACAAATCCGTGGATCCATAACTGTTCAAATCCAACGTGCCCTGATCATCAGAAAGAATCACCAAGATATTCGGCTTAGAAGGAGCTGCTATAGAAACCTGCTGCTCCTTATTACAAGAGGAAAGAAGAATAACTGACCCGATGAGGGCTAATAATTTGCTGTTCATACTGAGGTGGAGGATTCTATTTTCCCGTATCGAATAATTTTTGAAAGAGTTAAACTTAACGAGTTAAGACTCCCACTTCTGCGAAAGTTGCTGGATTTTCATCAGCGGTTTTACTTGCTTTCAAGCGGATAAACCTTGCTTTTACTTCATCAAATCGAATGGTTTGCTCTACAGGGCTATTGACAATATTTGAGAATTCTCCAGCAGCGACTTGTGACCAAGATTTACCATCAAGGCTTGTTTCAAATATATAATTGGTAATAAATCCACTTGGATATCTTCCTTGCATTGGGAGATAGGTAAATCCTTTCAGGGATACAGACTCGCCCATGTCCACTGTTAGGCTATTATCATCACTCGTAAAGTAAGATCCTGCATTTTCATCAATTGCTTTCATGGATTGCTTGATAGTCCCAATCCATTTTGCTTTGGATAGATCCACGTCCACTCGAAGAGCCTCACTTTTCTTTCCAGACTCGGGCTCGATTGAAACAGCTTGCAAAGTGCTCGCTTTATCGACTTGAAAAGAAGCTGTGTATCTCTGGGTTTCGGCGCTAGGTTCTGAGCCATCTAGCGTATAATAAACCTCCAAACCTTCATCTGGAGATCTCAATGTAACTTCTCCTGTCGTAGCTCTAGAATAGCTCGGAGGAAGCAGAAGTTTAGGTGCATTGTAAATCCCTACTTTGGAGATTACTGGAATATCCTTTCCGTCAGTGAATTTAACCTGTATTTTAGAAGCCGACACATCTGGAAATCTAAGAATTCGCTTATGTCCAACCGTAGTCCCTTCAGCAATTTTCTCCCAGTTTCCATTCACTTCTTTCTCTAGTACGAAGGATTTCACTCGCTGACCAAGTGGAGTGTATTCTTGGATCATAAGTCTATTGAAGGTAGTCTCCTTGCCAAAATCAATTACTATTTTTCCAGTTTTCCCGCCATCAGGAGTAGTCCAATAGGTTTCGTAGTCATCGTCCAGCACATTTTCTACCTCATAACCTTTGCCCCGCTCATCATCTGCACTTGCTATTGCTTGAGCAGCTAGATTTACAGCAAAATCTTCTTTTACTTTCTTAGAAAGATTCATAATCGCCTCCACATCATTTTCATGAATCAAACCTCGGGTATCCACAGGAAAGTTGATTAGCAAGGAGGAGTTTCTGCCAATACTTTTATAATAGATTTCTAAGAGTTGAGGGAGTGTACGCACTTTGTGATCCTCATACTTATGATAGTACCACCCTGGGCGAATAGATACATCTGCTTCCACTGGAACCCAGTGGGTGCCATTCTCTTGGCCAGTTGCATACTTTTCTGGATACTCTGGCATTCCAGCGTAGACAGAATCACGCATAAGATTAGACCAAGTAGATTCGTAAGCAAAGCCATGCTCATTCCCGACCCAACGCACATCGGGCCCGCCGTCGCTGAACATCATCGCCCCAGGTTGTAATTCACGTACCAGCTTGTAGGTATTTGGCCAGTCGTAGTAAGTTAATTTATCAACCTTGCGGGCTTCATTTGCTCCGCCATAATAGCCATCACCCCCGTTTGCTCCATCAAACCAGACTTCGAAAATATCTCCATAATTAGAAAACAACTCAGTCAGCTGATTTCTCATGTAGGTAATGTATTCTGGTTTGCCATAGTCAGGGTGATTTCTATCCCAAGGCGAATAATAAATCCCGAACTTCAAGCCATATTCCTTACATGCTTCAGCTAGTTCTTTGATCAAATCACCTTTGCCGTCTTTCCAAGGGCTATTTTTGATAGAATGCTCCGTGTAGGCTGAAGGCCAAAGTACAAAGCCATCGTGGTGCTTTGCTGTGATGATTAGTCCTTTCATTCCAGCTTCAGAAGCTACTTTTGCCCATTGCCTTGGTTGAAGATCTGTCGGATTGAACATCTCAGGTTTTTCATCTCCAAAACCCCACTCTCTATCAGAGAATGTATTCATATTGAAATGCACAAAGCCGTAATATTCCAGTTCTTGCCAGGCGATCTGCTTTGCATCCGGAATAGGAAGAACAGCAGTCGGTGGAGCAACTTTTTCTTGACAGAAGGTAAGTATCAACAAAAGTCCTGGCCAAAGTATTTTTTTCATTGGAAGTAAATTATGCAAGAAAATTAGGGCTTATGCCTCAAGATCGAAAGAAGTTTCTAATCTAAAGACTTTAGAAATGATTTTTGGTGGAATGTCAATGTTATCTTCGCGCGAAACCCCTTAATTTGCGCTTATGTATAGAATTTTTACGTTGATATTTCTACTATTTGCCAGTTTGGCTCATGGTCAGATCCAGGTAAAAGTGGTGGATGCCAGTACCCGCCTACCAATTGACAATGTACGCGCCAGTTCCAATGGCACTTACTTAGCTACGAGTAATATCGGAGGGGAAATACAAATTTCTTCGGCTGAGAAAATGCTTATTCGCTTTGAAGTGGAAGGATATGACAGAGTGCAGAAGGAAATCAGCCCTGGAAAGCTGTCAATCGTCATGCTTACAAAGGAAATCATAAGCCTTTCAGAAATTACAGTTTCGGCATTTGAATCGGAGCGACCACTTTTGGAGCAATCTGCTGCAATCGCTGTAGTTTCAGAACAAGATTTCAACCGCTTCAATGAAACTTCCATTGTCAATTCATTCAATACAAAACCAGGCATCCGCATCGAAGAGAGAGCTCCGGCCAGTTATAGAATTTCTATTCGTGGGAGTTCACTACGGGCTCCATTTGGAGTGAGAAATGTAAAAGTATATTGGAATGAAGTTCCTTTCACTTCGCCTGATGGGACTACAGCTTTGAATTTATTAGATCTTTCCAATATCCGGAATGCCGAGGTCATCAAAGGTCCATCAGGAAGTATCTACGGTGCTGGAAATGGTGGTGTAGTAAATCTTTATAGTCCCGCAAATCCTAATGGAGGAAGAGTGTCCGCTGATTTTATGGTTGGAGATTTTGGTATGACTCGCTATAGATTGGGGATTTCTCAGCAAGTGGGAAATGGTGGATTTGAGGCTTCTTATGTCAGCCAAAAAGCAGATGGCTATCGAGAGCATTCAGCTATGGATAGACAAGTATTTCAGTTGGGGGGATTTTTCTCCGTTTCAGATAAACAGGAAATCAGAACCCAACTATTGATCTCCGACCTAAATTACCAGATCCCAGGAGCGCTCAATGCTGACCAACTAGCTGAAGATCCTACTCGAGCTAGATCTGGATCAGTAAATCAAAACAGCTCGATTTCCCAGCAATCTGTCTTCGCCTCTATCGGGCACTTGTATAGATTCACTTCGAAGATCAAAAACTCTACTACGCTTTACCTTAACACAAATGACTTCGAAAATCCATTTATATTGGATTACAAAAAAGAACTGGGTTTTGGATTTGGAGGAAGAACAAAATTCACTTTTGATGGAAAACTAGCTGGAAAAGACGTTAGAATAATAGCTGGAGGAGAATATCAAACCAGCTTGACAGATGCCCAGAATTTTGGAAATGTTAATGGCGTAGCAGACACCGTGAGATTTGCAGATAAACTTCGGGCAACCCAAGGATTTTTGTTTCAGCAGGCAGAATGGGATTTGTTGGAAAATTTTATGCTGACCTTCGCACTGAGCGAGAATTTCAGCAGCCTGGAGATCGATCGCCAAATCGATGCTTCGGGAGGAACTACAGGTTTGCAGACAAGAAAATTCGATCCGATTGTAGTTCCACGTTTTGCACTGAATTATCAGTTCAATGATTATTCAGGAGTTTATGGAAGTATAAGCAGTGGCTTTTCTCCACCGACCATTGATGAGGTTCGTACGAACGAGGGAAGTTTGAATCTTGATCTGGAGGCCGAAAAAGGTTTGAATTATGAACTTGGCTATAGACGAGGTAAAGGAAAGTTGAATCTAGACTTGACAGCTTTTTACTTCAAACTCGATCAAACCATCACGACGTACACTAATTCTCAGGGCGTAGTGCTTTTCAGAAATGCGGGATCTACGGATCAGAAAGGGATAGAAGCAGCAATTGATTATGCTTTGATAAGAAATGAAACTGCTTTTGTACGTAATCTGAAAATAGGTACTGCGTTCACCGGGAATTATTTCACATTCAATGATTATCAAAAAGGAGACAATGATTTCTCTGGAAATGACCTGACTGGAGTTTCTCCAAACACATTGGTTACCCGCTTGGACCTTCGAACGTCACCTGGGTTTTACCTGAACTTCACCCACCAATATGTAGATGAAATTCCTCTCAACGATGCGAATACAGTCTATCAGGATGCCTACAATTTGGTAAATATGAGATTTGGCTGGGCGCGAAGCTTTGCTGGAAAGTGGGAATTAGAAGCCTTTGCTGGTGCGGATAATTTACTAGACGAAAGCTATTCGCTGGGCAATGACCTCAATCCCTTTGGCGGAAGATACTATCAGCCTGCTCCGATAAGGAATTGGTATGGAGGAGTAAAAGTGGCGTTTGTGTATTAAGTATAGACGCTAGTAGCTAGACGTAAGACAATAGATTTTAGAAGCTAGAGCCAAGAATCAAGATCGGAGCAACTCCCCCTTGGATTCTTGGCACTTTTTGAACAAGGAGCTTCAATATAAGGGGGCGGGAGCTTTTTATAAAGCATTATCCTATTTTTTAGCTAAATGTTCGTACCTGAGGATTTGGTGTTCACAAGCGTACATACAATAAGCAAATTTTTTATCTAACTATCATATTTTCAGTAGGTTGTGAATTTGGGTCTCTTTTTGGCATATAGAGAATATAGATATTAAACTAAACTATTACTGCCATGTTATCTTCACTATTTTCCCAGAAAAATATTTGTGCTGCATTGGGCTTCTTTATGGCAATTACGATTGTTTGGAAAGCAGCAGTAGAAACAAAACTAGCAAAGCATACTGCCCTTATTGAATATACTAAACCAACTTACAATACAGGCGAGAATACATTTCAAAAAGCTGATCAAGCTTATGAGCAACGACAATTAAAGCCCAGAATAACGGTCTTTTAACAATTTAACAGGAAGCAATTCCTTAAGACAACCTTCGTAAGGGTTAATTTGGTTGATTGTTTGGTTAAACTAAAGAGGCGGGTTATTACCCGCCTTTTTGTCTTTATTTTAACTTTCTGTGATGGTACTTAGCTTCGCTAGGAAACTATTGTAGTACTGCCTGCCTACTTGCACCATTGCTCCAGATTGGAGTGTGATTTCTTTGGTATTGAAGCTTTCCACTTGCCCAAGATGAACAATGAAAGACTTTTGCACTCGCAGAAATAATTGAGATGGGAGAATTTCCTCTATCTCTTTCATTGATTTGCGAATATTGTAGTCTCTATTTTTGGTAAAAATAGTGACCATGTTGCCATTAGCTTCTATATAATATATATCATCATAAGATACACGTTCGAAAGCATTGTCAGCTTTGATGAAAACAGCATCAGTTACTAGATAAGGACTGTCATTTGAAGCGGTAACTGCCGCAGCTTCCGTTGTTGGCTTTGTACGCTTATTATAAAGTACAATCTCTACGATAGCATGAATATCATTTGTATTGAATGGCTTTACGATAAATCCAGCGGGATTTATTCTTTTGGCTCGCTCAATTATAGTGGGATCTGAGTATGATGTCACATAAACTAGCGGTGCATCCACCATTTGTTTTACAATCTCACCAAGTTCGATTCCATCTTTGTCTCCCTTTAGTTTGATATCCATGAATATCAAATCGGGACGATATTTTTTGATGATTTTAATACACTGATTAGCAGAATTTGCGATGTCTGTATTGACATAACCTAGGAGTTCTAAAATCTCCTGAATATTTTCTGCGATACTTACATCGTCTTCGACGATTAGAATCCGCTCTTCTTTCATAATTAGCTAGCAGATGTTGCGTTTTAGGGGTGTAAACTAATAATTGAGACTGCTTTTAGCAATTATTCTCTAGTTACAGATTTTCTCAGTGAAATCAAATGCTTTTATTTGGTTATGAAATAATTAAAGGCTCATCATTTCTTTAAATCTCGCTGCCTGTCTCCGGCTTACTTCGATTCTATCCCCACCTTTAAGTGTCACTACTAAACCTCCATTAAACCACGGCTCAATACCTTCCACCCATCCTAAGTTGATGATGTGTTTTCTACTTGCTCGGAAGAAAGATTTCTCGTCCAGACGCTCATCCAGAGCATTGAGAGATTTATGAATCATCGGTTTAAAATTGTCAAAATAAACCTTGATGTAGTTTCCATCAGATTCAAATAATCGAACATTCGATAGCCTCACAAACCAACAACGATCACCGTCTTTAACAAAAACTTGGTCGTCCAGCGTTAGCTTTTTATGGTTATAAGTAGACGGATTTTCCTCATTTTTGGTAAAACCGTCGATCTTTCCTTGAAGTTTTGTGATCGCTTCCTCCAAACGCTTTGGCTCGATTGGCTTCAATAGATAATCCAGTGCATTTACCTGAAATGCCTTCAAAGCATATTCATCATAAGCAGTGGTAAATATCACATGAGGCACATTATCCAGTTCTTCCAAAAGTTCAAAGCCGGTTTTCTCGGGCATTTGGATGTCTAGAAAAATGACGTCAGGATTTAGTTGATCAATTTTTTCTTTTGCATCATCCACGTTGACCGCTTCACCTACTACTTCTACACTTTCAAGTTGATTTAAGAGGGTGATTAGCTCCTTACGGGCTAATCTTTCATCATCAATTACAATGGCTCGCATTTTTGTTGAGTTGGTTATTCGAATGTAACTTTTTGTTTTGGAATCTTTATTTCAGTAATAACGAATTGATTTCCTGAGTTAAAGATACGGAAGCTTGCTTTATCACCATAAATAAGCTTAAGTCTTTGTACTGTATTACTTAATCCGTGACCTTGTTCGTCCTTTGATTTCAAAGATGGGGGCTGTGTAAGCTGGCCACTATTTTTTACTTGGATATACAAATCATCATTGAGACCCTCCCTACATTTGATCTCGATCACACCGCCTTTTACAAGATTAGATACGCCGTGCTTAATTCCATTTTCTACAATGGTCTGCAGCATCATAGGAGGAATTTTATAACTGTAGGACTCATCCTCAATGTGATAAACGACTTCGAGCCTTTCCTCAAATCGAATCGATTCAAGCTCTAAGTAGTCTTTTACAGTATTTAACTCATCTCCAAATTCTATGGTCTGCTTTTTATCCATCATCAATGAAAAGCGTAGCATATTCGAAATTCGAGTGATGGCAGTTTTTGCTTTTATAGGATCTTCATCGACTAAGGCTCTGACGCTGTTCAGTGCATTGAAAATGAAATGCGGGTTAAGCTGGCTTTTCAGGTGATTAAGTCTGATCTCATTTATTTTTGCTTCGTACTTAAGAGTGGAGTTGTAATTATCCAGGAAGTGAACCAAAAAGTACACTAGAAACCAAAGAGCGAAAAGTAATATCGCTTGGAAAAGGTTGGCTAAAATCACCAATATCTTAAAATCCAGTGCTGGACTTAACGTGCCAAAAGCAATGTTGATAAAGATTTGGGCTACTATATTGACAAATGACAACGCTATAATTGCCAAAAAAGATTGGAACAAAAGCTGAGGAATACTCAACTTAAACCAATTGTACGTTTTGACTATGTAGCGGAGAAAATGTGTGGAAATTAAGTTGGTCGCTGCCAGAACAATGAAAGCCCAGATTTGAACAGCTGTGACTCCCCTCGAAAGAGTAGCTAAGAAAATACTCACCAAGGCAAAACCGCCCCAACCAAGTACTTGCAATAACCAATACAACTTAATTCTGTTCATAATCGCCCAAAGTTAAATAACCAGACTGTATCCCCATTTTTAATTTGATAAAAGGAGGATAGCATTGATTTTCACCCTTGTTAGCTATTTAATTCCATTTTAAGGAATTTTCCTGTGTAGCTTTTTGCCGTGGCAGCGACCTTTTCAGGTGTCCCTTGAACTACGATTGTTCCACCCTTATTTCCTCCTTCAGGCCCCAGGTCTACTATATGATCTGCCATTTTGATCACATCCATATTATGTTCGATGATCAAAACAGTATTTCCTTTTGACACTAACCCATTTACCACTAGCATCAATAATTCTATATCTTGGAAATGTAGTCCTGTAGTCGGTTCATCAAGAATATAGAAAGTCTTACCCGTATCTTTTTTAGAAAGTTCTGTTGCCAATTTGACACGCTGAGCTTCTCCACCAGAAAGAGTCGTAGCGTGCTGACCAAGAGTAATGTAACCCAAGCCTACGTCATTTAGCGTCTTTATCTTTCTGAGGATTTTTGGCAGTTTATCGAAGAATTCTACTGCCTGTTCCACAGTCATATCAAGCACATCGGAAATCGATTTTCCTTTGTACCGGATCTCCAACGTCTCACGGTTATATCGTTTGCCTTTGCAGGTTTCACAAGGCACGTGTACGTCTGGCAAGAAATCCATCTCTATCAGTTTCATTCCGGCACCTTCGCAATCCTCACATCTTCCTCCTTTTACATTGAAAGAAAAACGACCAGGTTTATAGCCTCTGATTTTGGCTTCTGGGAGTTCTGTGAAAAGTGTTCTGATATCTGAAAATACGCCTGTATACGTAGCTGGATTAGAACGTGGCGTTCTGCCAATCGGAGATTGATCCACTTCTATCACCTTGTCCAAATGTTCCAAACCGCTTACACTTTCGTAGGGCATTGGGTTTTTCTTGGAATGGTAGATTTCCTGATTCAAAATAGGGTAAAGCGTCTCATGGATCAGGGTACTTTTTCCAGATCCAGAAACTCCTGTAATACAAATTAGCGTCCCTAGAGGTAATTTGAGATCAATATTCTTAAGATTATTCCCTGTTGCTCCTTTGATTAGTAGTTCTAATCCTTTCCCATCTCGTCGCTCTTTTGGAACTGGCAACCCTAGCTTTCCGGATAAATATCTGGCAGTGACCCCCTCTGTTTTCAATATCTCTTTTGGCGTACCATCAGCCACAATATGTCCACCATGACGCCCAGCTCCAGGCCCCATGTCTAGCAAATAATCTGAAGCTAACATCATGTCTTTGTCGTGCTCCACGACCAAAACTGAATTGCCAAGATCCCGCAAACTTTGAAGCGCATGAATTAGCTTTTCGTTATCACGCTGATGTAGTCCAATGCTTGGCTCATCCAAAATATAAAGCACTCCAACAAGCTGAGTACCAATCTGAGTGGCAAGTCTAATCCGCTGAGCTTCACCTCCAGAAAGTGTCCTTAAGGGTCTATTGAGTGATAAATAATCCAATCCTATATCGAGTAGAAATCCGATTCTTTTCCGAATTTCTTTCAGCACTTCAGATGCAATGATATTTTGCTTTTCGGAGAGTCTACTTTCCAGCCCAACAAACCATTCTCCTAGCGAACGAATATCCATCAAAGCTAACTGCCCGATGTGTTTTTCATCGATTTTGATGTGGAGAGCTTCTTTCTTTAGGCGATAACCATCACATTCTGGGCAGGTTTGAATAATGGTAAATTCACTTATCCAATCCTGTATTTTATCAGAACTTCCTTCTTGGTACTTCTTGAGGAAATTAATAATCCCTTCAAAGGTCGTATGCCATTTTGTACCAGGATGCTTCACCGAATCAACAGCCACTTCAATTTTATCTCCATTAAGAAGGATCTCCACGACATTATCCGGAAGATCTTTGATCGGAGTACTCATGCTACACTTGTAGTGCTTTAGAATAGCTTCTATTTTCTTGAAAATCCAAATATCTCTATACTCACCCAATGGAGCGATTCCACCTCTAGTGATGCTAAGGTTTGGATCAGGAATGATGCTTTCTCGGGTGATTTCTTCCGTTACTCCTAAACCATTACAGGTTGGGCAAGCTCCATATGGGCTATTGAAAGAAAATGTATTCGGTGCTGGTTCGTCATAAGACAAGCCAGTTTCTGGATCCATGAGATACTTGGAAAAGTGGTGAATTTCACCCTCTTCGTCCCGAATCATAAGGACTCCTTTCCCATGCTGCAAGGCAGACTTGAGAGATTGTGTAATGCGGAATCGATCGGATTCTTCAGCCACGATTCGATCGATAACAATCTCTATATCGTGGATTTTATATCGATCCACCTGCATTTTGGGCACCATCTCCATCACTACCCCATCTACACGAACTTTTGAAAATCCCATTTTTCGGATTTGCTCAAAAAGCTCTCTGTAATGTCCTTTTCTGCCTTTTACTACTGGAGCAAGTACGTAAAGCTTTTGGTCCAAAAAATTAGTAAACAGCAAGTCGATGATCTGATCTTCAGTTTGTCTCACCATTTTGGATCCAGTGAGGTAAGAATAAGCGTCGCCAGCCCTAGCATAAAGTAAACGCATGAAATCGTAAATCTCCGTTACCGTGCCCACTGTAGAGCGAGGATTTTTGGAAGTGGTCTTTTGCTCTATCGCAATAACAGGAGAAAGCCCGTTGATCTTGTCCACATCTGGGCGCTCCATACCTCCGAGGAATGATCTGGCGTAAGCTGAAAACGATTCCATATAGCGGCGCTGACCTTCGGCATAGATCGTGTCAAAAGCCAACGAACTTTTGCCACTACCACTCAGACCAGTTATTACCACAAGCTTATTGCGGGGAATTTTCAGGTCTAGGTTTTTAAGATTATGCTCTCGGGCTCCAAAAATCTCTATGTATTCTTCCTTTGCAGGAGTGACTTTACTCATAAATCGGCAGGCAATTTTAAACGGCAAAGGTACGGATTTTCAACCGCACCCGGTAGTAAACTTCAAAGAGTATAACCGAAGACCGTAAGATTGGTTCATTGATAGTTTACGAGTGGCAAATTGATCAATGTCACCTAGCGGAATTCCTATTTTAAAAAACTTCTTTACTTCGGAAAACTAGGGCTTCAAAAACCAATGCACAAAGCCACATTTGTCACAGACCAGATTCTGGGCGGATTTATTTGCCCAGTCCAGTTTGAAAAAAGTCATTCCCTTGGTGTTCATCAATGTTTCCCGCTCCCAAAACTTATCATTTTTGCAGACAGTGCAGATAAGCTTGTTTCCAAGTATCATTCTTTCGGTTGCAATTAATTTACTTCCCATAGTTCAGTCCAGTTTTAGTAATCACTCAGGCAACATAATTTCATAGGTTTTACCTCGCTTTATGTTCAAATCTTTATCCCGAAGCCAAGGATTATAAAGCTTCAGATCTTTATAAGTACTTCCTTGCTGTTTGGCCCAATTGGCGAGATTTTTAATATCCGAATTTACCTTTATAAATTTGAAATTAGGGTTTTCATAGTAATCTGATTCTCTCAAATGAAAACCAAATTCTCCTGGGTTTTCGAATATTACTTTAAATGCTAAAATCCGAAAAAGGTATCGACTAGTTTCATCATTGAGGTAGAGATCATAATAATTGAGGGCAAGCTGATCATCTTGTCTTCTGGCAAATCCCGACTGTCCCATATTATAACTGGCAGCCACTGCTGTCCAATCTCTGAATTTCGCATGTGCCTTATTGAGGTATTTTGCCGCTGCAAAAGTTGCCTTTTCTAAATGGTAACGCTCATCCACATCCTTTGAGATTTCCAGCCCATATTCTTTGCCTGTAGATTCTAATATCTGCCAAAACCCCTTTGCCCCAGCTGGAGAAGCTACATTCATAAGCCCTGATTCAGCCATTGCCAGGTATTTGAAATCATCTGGAACACCATTTTCCTTTAGCCATAACTCTATTTCAGGTAGAAATTTTGATGAGCGTTTCATCAGGAGGATCATATTAGATTGCCAATAGGCATTCACGTATATTTCCCGCTCAAGTCGCTCTTTTACATCTTCGATTTCCAAGGGTACTTTCTCACCTGCAAACGTCAATTCTTTAGGAATATCAAAAAGTCGCACGGTATCTCGAGACGGAATCGGCATAGTTTCCAGCAACTGAATATCAGCAACTCCAGGCACTGTAGTGACTTCATCTGGGGTTCTCCAGATGGCATAGCTAGCCATCGCAAGGCAAAGCACTATGAGGACGTAAAGAGATACTAGGTGAGATTTATTCATTTAATAAAATTAAGTTTCTAAGAGCGACAAGCTACCATTGCTCCATAAAAGAGGTAGGATTAGAAGTTTGGACTTAGTAGGTACTTGTTATAGAAGTCATCTATTACTTTCACTGCCTCGGTTGCATCTTCGACGACAGAGAATAATTCCAAATCTACTTCATTGATATAATGATGACTAAGGAGTGATTTTCTAATCCAATCTACCAATCCTGACCAGTAATCCTTACCTACTAATACGATGGGAAACTTCCCGATTTTATTGGTTTGGATTAATGTCAATGCTTCAAAAAATTCATCCATTGTACCAAAACCACCCGGAAGTACCACAAATCCTTGAGAATATTTGATAAACATCACTTTGCGTACAAAGAAGTAATCAAAGGTCATCAGCTTATCTCGATCAATGTAAATATTATCAAATTGCTCAAAGGGTAATACGATATTCAATCCTACAGATTTTCCTCCTTCAGAATGAGCTCCTTTGTTACCGGCTTCCATGATACCAGGACCTCCACCAGTGATCACTCCATAGCCATGGCGGACAAGTTTTGCAGCAATATCCTCGGCCATTTTATAGTGATGATGATCTCTAGGAGTACGTGCAGAACCGAAAACTGATACACAGGGGCCTATTTTAGCCAGCTTTTCGAATCCTTCTACAAATTCTGACATGACCTTAAAAATCACCCAGGAATCGGCACTTTTGATTTCACTCCAATCTCGCTCTTTGAAAGCTAACCGGATTTTATCTTCTGCATTTGTATTTTCTAAATTGCTCATATCCTGTTTTTTATTAAAGAAAACGATCTCTTCGCTGAAATGGACGCTGTATTGATCACTATTCATCTTGAATACTGGTAAACAGCTGACTTTCAATATAAAAAAATACTAGCATTAGAGAATCAATCCACAAAGTCTGGTGTAGTTTTGCGCACTATTTGAAAAATAAGAGATGAATCTCGCAGAAAAATCTCAAGCTACGCTGGACGTGTTCGGTGAGCTCGAGTCAGAAACAAAGCAATTTGTATCTGAGAGTGGATTAAGCTGTGTATCTGGATGTGGTTTTTGCTGCGCAAATCCAAAAGTACCGGCTTCCCCGTTAGAATTTCTTCCATTGGCCTTTGACCTCTATGATAAGGGATTGGCCGAATCAACCTTGGCATCGTTAGAAAGTAAGGATGAAGGAGACAGCTGCATCATGTACAAAGCACAGTCGGAAGATGGCAAGAAGGGATTTTGTGGAAACCATACCAAAAGAGGGATGATCTGCCGTTTGTTTGCTGCCTCGGCGCGAAGAACCAAATATGGCAAAAAAGACCTCATTATCTGCAAAGTTTTAAAGGAGGAGAAGCCAAAGGAATTTTTAAATACCAGCCAAAGAATAAACAAAGACATGGATATTCCGCTTGCAACGGCTTTCTATTCACGTTTGGATGAAATTGACCAATCCCTCTGCCAACAATTTACTATAAATGAGGCGATTGCTTTTGCGTTGGAATTAGTTTTGAGATATAAGTTCTACGAAGAGCAAGAAGTTGATGTGATCGCATAATTTTTTTGCTCCTGCCAATTGAAGTATATTGTGGCATATTACAAGGTAAACGTCTCACAAGTTTTTAATTATGCTAAAAATCGGAGAAATAATACAGACTGTCAAAGGGATAGTAGAGACCAAAATAGATATGGTCAAACTGGACATTCAGGATCAAATATCAGGGATCCTATCTCGTCTGGTTATTTTAATTTTGATGGGAGGGAGTCTTCTCTTGGTCCTTTTGTTTTTGAGTTTATCTCTCGCCTTTTTCCTAAGTCAGTATTTCGCATCCCCGCATATGGGGTTTCTGCTTGTAGGGTTATTATATCTTTTAATCTTATTAATTCTATACCTAATACGAGATAATGATTCTACCCAGGATCAAATGCAGAAAGGTCTAAAGGCTTTTATATTCAGGGCAAGAATTTTCAAAAAACGTCGAGAAAATGAGTAAGGACTTGGGAAAAAAAGAAGAAGAGCTAGAGCAGACATTGGCTAGACAGCTTGAGCTTTTTAAGGCAGAATCTGAAGACTGGTTAAAAATCGGTGGAGTAGTTATAGTCGGCGGATTGATCGCATTAGCTATAGTTAAAACTCGTGGTAAACGCAAAGATCGAAAAACTGAAGAAGCACTTGCAGTTCTCGAAAGAGAGGGATTACTTACCAAAGATATTGAGAAGAAACTAACTGAAAGGAGTTCCCACTCCACTTTTTGGCCAAGCATAGGTCAGCGTTTATTGATTCTAGGTCTTGCTTTTGCCAAGGAGAAGTTTCTTCCGAATTTATTTACTGCCGAGACAGAAGATGCTAAGGTCGAAGAAGAGGGTTACTAAAATTTTAAAGGATTTTCACAAAACTGGCAGGAAAGGATTGGCTTGGTTAGTTGATCCTGATAAGTTTAAAAATGCAGCTCTTTTCGAGGAAGAATATGCTTGGGTTAAGGGTTCTGATTTAGATTTAATTTTTGTGGGCGGCAGTCAACTTAGTCGAGATAATTTTAGAGAGGTAGTTATCTCACTTAAGAGCATTGCTGGAGAAATTCCAGTTGTTATTTTTCCTGGTTCTCAGATGCAACTAGCAGAAGAAGCAGATGCTATATTATTCCTTTCACTGATATCAGGCAGAAATCCGGAATACCTTATCGGCCATCAAGTACTTGCTGCTCCGATTGTGAGAAAAATGAAATTGGAAACCCTTGCTACAGCATACATGCTGGTGAATGAAGGCGAAATAACCAGTGTGCAATATGTAAGTCAAACACTTCCTTTGCCAAATTCCAAACCGAATCTTGCAAAAGCCACAGCCCTAGCCGGGCTTTATCTGGGAATGAAATTTTTCTATTTGGATGCAGGAAGTGGCTCAAAAAATCCCGTGTCAGCTGAGGTGATCGCTTCTGTGAAATCTGCGACGAATAACCCAATCATTGTAGGTGGCGGTCTCAATTCGTTGGCAAAAGTAAAGACTGCCTATGAAAGTGGCGCAGATTTACTTGTTATCGGTAATGCCATAGAAAAAGACCCAAGCTTTTTGGCCCAGGTCTTAGAATATAAAATGCTATTGAATATATCCTTAAACGTTAATTAAGGATTCTCTTCTCCTCATTTTTCCAGCAGGAACTCCATACATCATCTTGAATCTACGGCAGAAATAAGCAGTGTCTTTATAGCCTACTTCCTTGCCTATGTCTCTAATAGATTTCTTGGTAGTTCTTAACAGCTCTACTGCAGCTTCCATGCGCTGGTATTCTATGTAATCTTGAGGATTAATTCCCGTCAGCATTTTGAAATACTGTCCTACATAATCTTCAGACACATTTGCAACCTTGGCAAGAACCTTATTGGATAAATCACCACCAAGGTTCGACTTGATGTAATTGAACAAATCAATTAGGCGCGGATCCTTGAAATAGGTCGCATTGGTAGAAAGCTCTTCCAAGAATAATCTGTTCTTCAGAATATGACGAAGGAGTTCGATTACTAGTAATTCTGAGTGGGATTTCAATGCTCTTTCTTTTCCCACATTGCTCACTTCTACTTCTTTCATTAGATCCTCCATAATCGTAGCCAAACGATCATTGAATCGAATGATAAATGGTGGAATATCTAGTGAATTAAAAAAGTTAACAACATCAAATACTTTGGACTCAAACCCTACAATAGAAATACAATCATCTTCAGTGCTCTTGATTTCTCTGAAGCTTAAACTCTGAAGGTATTTTTTCTTGTTTTCCTGAAATTGTTCTTTTGAAATTTCCCCCTTTTTTGCACCACCGCCAATGGTTAATTTTGTTTTTTGGTCAGCAGGCAGGAAAAGCACCTCCCCCTCATTTAGTAGTTCCTGATCTTCTCCAAATTTTAAAGTCCCATGATGAAGAAGAATCAGAGTATTATCAGATTCCGTATAATCAATAACCGAGATTGGTTTTTCTACTCGGAAATTATTTCCTCGTATAAACCGAACATTGACTGATTCTATAACCTTGTTGTAATATTCCATGAATAAGTAGCATAAAAATAGAGCCGTAAAAATATAATTTTTCTAACGAAAAATCATGGATTTTCTATAGAAGGTGTTAAAAAAATAGAAAAGGGTATAGTTTTATTTAACTATATCCTTTTCTCAACAAAATAGTTACTATCGGAGGATGCCTCTAGATATGACTATTTTCTGAATCTCCGAAGTTCCCTCATATATCTGAGTAATTTTGGCGTCTCTCATCAGGCGTTCTACGTGGTATTCTCTTACATATCCGTAGCCACCATGAATTTGTACTGCTTCAATACTTACATCCATTGCCACTTGAGAAGCATATAATTTTGCCATAGCGGATGCAAGTGAATAATCCTCCCCTTGATCTTTCAGCCATGCAGCTTTGTAGACCAATAGTCTCGCTGCTTCAATGGTAGTAGCCATGTCTGCCAGTTTGAACTGAATAGCCTGATGTTGGCTGATTGGCTTGCCAAAAGTTTTACGTTCTTTGGAATAAGCTAATGCAAATTCATAAGCTCCGGCGGCTATGCCAAGCGCTTGCGCAGCAATCCCGATTCTACCGCCATTTAAAGTCTCCATGGCATATTTGAAACCAAAACCTTCCTCTCCAATTCTATTCTCTTTTGGCACTCTTACATCTGTAAACATGAGCGAGGTAGTGTCAGAGGCTCTGATACCCAGCTTATCTTCTTTGTGGCCAGACGTAAAGCCTTCCCATCCTTTTTCCACTATAAAAACAGAGATTCCTTTATGCCCTTTGCTGTTGTCTGTTTGGGCAAATACAAGGTAAGTGTCAGCTTTTGAACCATTGGTAATCCAATTTTTTGTGCCGTTCAATACGTAATGATCTCCGTCAAGGATGGCTTCGGTTTTTTGTGAAGTTGCGTCAGAACCTGCTTCTGGTTCAGATAGCGCAAAAGCACCAAGCTTCTGTCCCGAGGCCAATGGTTTAAGGTATTTCTCTTTTTGGGCTTCTGAGGCATATTTTTCCATTCCCCAGCATACGAGTGAATTGTTCACAGACATGGCTACTGAAGCCGAGGCATCTATCTTGGACAATTCCTCCATCGCTATGACATAAGAGACCGTGTCCATCCCACCACCATTGTATTTAGGATCAATCATCATTCCCATGAAGCCGAGTTCTCCCATTTTTTTAATCTCTTCAGCCGGAAATCTCGACTCAATATCTCGCTGTATTACTCCTGGAAGTAGCTCATTTTTCGCAAAATCTCTCGCCGCCTCTTGCACTGCGCGATGCTCTTCTGTTAGTTCAAAATGCATAATATTCTCATTGGGTTTAGCTATCTGCAAGGAATATATGGCAAAAAAAGAAGAGGGACAACGCTTGCCCCTCTTCCAAAATGTTATTTGATCTGGATCAATCCCGTCCTCCAAAGAAAACCATGATGTAATAGGCCAATGTAGTAAGTGCGGCAAGTGCAGCGACCACATAAGTCATTGCAGCCCACTTAAGAGCATCTTTTGACATCGCGTATTCATCAGGTGTTACGATATTCCGTGTTTTTATCCAAGCTAGCGCTCTATTGCTCGCATCAAATTCCACCGGCAAGGTCACCAAAGTAAAGAGGGTTATGATACTATAGGCACCCACTATCAGAAAGCCAATGATTTCATATGGGATTTGAATGAAAAAACCGCCCACAATAGATGCAATTAGGACAAAATTCAAAATCTTCCCTGCACTGTTTTGAATCGGTACCAGTGTGGATCTTAAATTCAACCAAGCATAGGATGTGGCATGTTGTACTGCGTGTCCACATTCGTGAGATGCTACTGCGGCGGCAGCGGCGTTTCTTCCATAATAGACGTCAGGACTTAAATTGACTGTTTTGTTTTGAGGATTATAGTGATCCGTCAGTTGGCCTTCTACAGATATGACTTGCACGTCTGAGATATTATTGTCTGCAAGCATCAGCTTGGCTATTTCCGCTCCCGATAGGTTAGCCTTTAGAGCCACCTGGGAATATTTCTTGAATTTGCTCTTGAGCTTTCTGCTCACTAGAAATCCAGCTAGGGCGAATACGACTACGATTAAAATAAGGAGTATCATAAGTTATTGTGTTTGCAGAGTTGAATACGTTTTAAGCTTTCACAGGTTTTGTCCAAGAGGGTAATTTCATCATTATTAACCAGCTTGCAAGGCCAGCTACTAGGACAAGGATTACCTGTGTTCCGTGGATAATAGCGGCGAAAATTTTCCCATCTACTTCCGAGATACCTAACTGTATCAAAATGAAGGCCACCAGTGCATGGAAGGTTCCAATCCCCCCTTGAACAGGCGCTATCATGCCAATACTGCCCATAACCATGACTAAGAGCACTTCACCTGAAGACAAATTGGCAGTGCTGGGAATACCGAAGGAAATGGTATACATGGTCATAAAATAAAAAAACCAAAGCAAAACTGAGCTTATCCAAAAGCCAGCTGGGTTAGATAGTTTAGCTATGCGATTGAATCCAGATAGGATTTCTCTGAAAAAATGTTGGGCTTTATTGATCAATCCATGGTCACGAAACCTCCTCAACAAATAGGCAATCAACAGAGCAAAAATTGCCATACCCCCGATTATAATTGGAAGATTGGAGAGGGCAATTTGCCATAAATACTTTATGTCTACCAACTGGCTGGCTAGACTTAGAAACAGCTCTCTTTCCACGAAAAAAGCCAGAATTATGGTAGTTACAAGACAGAGTAAATCAACGCTTCGCTCTACGATTACGGTACCAATCAAATAGCCAATAGAAACTCCATTTGTGCGCGTAAGGACACCGCATCGTGCGACTTCACCTGCTCTCGGTAATAGCATGTTGACTAAGTTGCCAATCATAACAGCGTGATACGCTCGTGTGAGAGATACTTTCTTAACTTCCTCTGTATCGATGAGTAGCGTCCAGCGCCAGCTTCTTACTAGGTATGCAAGCATCGAGATGGACAGGGATAATAAAATCCAGGCCCAATTACTTGACCAAATTTGGTCAAGCAAGGAATCAAAAGCGATATCCTTGTACAAAAACCAAAAAATCCAGATTGCAATTCCTAATGAAATTACAATCTGGATAAATTGCTTAATGTTTTTCCTCCCCATCAGATGAGTTTGTTTTGTTCGTCTGGGAATATCAAAACAGGCTTGAATTTTTTAGCTTCTTCTAATTCCATTCCTGCATAAGAAATGATAATTACTATGTCTCCAACTTGTGCTTTTCGTGCGGCAGGACCATTCAGACAAACTTGCCCTGAGCCTCTTTCTCCCGTGATCACATAAGTTTCCAGACGTTCACCGTTATTGACATTTACGATCTGCACTTTTTCGTTTTCGATAAGATTAGCAGCGTCCATTAAATCCTCATCGATTGTAATGGAGCCTACGTAGTGCAATTCCGCCTGGGTAATTTTCACCCGGTGGATCTTGGATTTCAGTACCTGAATTTGCATTGGTTTAATTTTGCGGCGAAATTAAGGAATTATTGGCAGGTTGTCGATTAATCTAATTTTTCCTAGATAAGCGGCTACACAAATTGATGATTTCTGACTTGCATCAAAATCAGGATAACTTGCAAAACTCTCCGGGTGAATTAATTCGAAATATTCTAAACTTGCCGATGGCATTTCCTCAAAATCATATTTGATTTGATTCTGCACCTCAAACCATGGCTTGCTGGCTAAAAGTTCCTGCTTGGCCTTAGCCAAACTGTTAATTAAAATCAAAGCATGCTCTCTTTCTTCTGGAGAAAGACGAACGTTCCTCGATGACATTGCCAAACCATCTTCTTCGCGCCTTGTGGGTACAATTACCAACTGGACATCCATCGAAAGGTCTTTAACCAATCTCCTAATGATTCCAGTTTGCTGCAGGTCTTTCTGACCAAAAAAAGCTTTGTGCGGTTTTATAATGTTGAATAATTTGGAAACAACTATGCCTACACCGTTGAAGTGACCTGGACGGAAAGCTCCCTCCAAAACCGTCTCTATATCTCCAAAATTGATGCTTAATTTGGGCTTTTCTATATAGATACTATCTGCGTTAGGAATAAAAACAAAGTCGACATGTTCATTTTTAAGTTTATCTAAATCCTCATCTATAGTAGATGGGTAATTGTTAAAATCTTCTAAACTATTGAACTGAGTGGGATTAACAAAGATTGAAACAACGACGATTTCAGATTCAGCTTTAGCTTTTCTTACTAAGTCCATATGACCTTCATGAAGCGCTCCCATAGTAGGGACAAAGCCTATTGATTTGTCGTTTTTAATGGATTCAAGCCAGTATTTGTTCCAATCGGCTCCAGTATGTACTACTTGCACTGGTAGAGGGTTTAGTATAGGTAAATAGGGGCAAATCTAGATTATTATTCAACAAAACAAGGCTTTTAGGGCTTTTTTTATTATCTTTGCGCAGTTGTTTTTTCACCTTCAACTTAAAATCCAATAAGCATGTCCAAATTACGTATTCTCTACGTTGCCAGTGAAATCAACCCTTTTCTCCAAACATCTGAAGTAGCTAATTTCTTAAGATCCCTTCCTCAAGCTATGCAAGAGCGCGGAATGGAGATTAGAATCTTGGTGCCTAGATTCGGTCTAATCAATGAGCGGAAGAATAGACTTCATGAAGTAGTGAGATTGTCAGGGATCAATATTGCTGTAGGCGAAGAAGAGAAACCTTTGGTGATTAAAGTTGCTTCAATCCCGAATGCAAAGCTTCAGGTGTACTTTATTGATAATGAAGATTACTTCCAGCGTAAGCATGTATTCCATGATAAGCAGCAGAAGTTTTACGAAGATAATGACGAGCGTGCGATTTTCTTCTGCAAAGGAGTAATCGAAACGGTGAAGAAACTAGGCTGGGCTCCTGATATCGTGCATTGTAACGACTGGATGACTAGCTTAATCCCAATGTATTTGAAGACCACTTATAAGAGCGAGCCTTTATTTAAAGACACGAAGTCTGTATTTGCGATCTACAACAACGGATTTTCCCATACCTTTGGTGATGATTTGTTAAACAAGGTTAAGATGGTGGACATTGATGACGCTATTTTAGCACCTTTGAAAAGCAAAGACTTTACAGGATTTATTAAGATTGGCATGGAGTACGCCGACTTAGTAGTCAAAGGCGGTGTAGTTTCCGCAGAATTAAACCAACTAATCGAGGATTTCTCAAAAGACAAGAAGTTTGACATCAGCATTGAAGCAGAATCAGAAGCACAGGCGCACGAAGAGTTATTCGACATATACACAAATCTCGCCGGTTAAATTGGCCTTTGGGGCCATCATTTCCTTATTTCTTATCAGTTCTTGTAGTGAGCCTGCCACAGTAGGCATCGAGCTAGCTCCCGGAAATAACCAAATCGGTGTGGTTTTCGAGGAGTTTGAACTCCCTGCCCAGGTAGTTTTACTTGACTCTTTTAACACTACCAATCAATCTATTTTGGTAGTGGGAGAAGAAGTGGATTCTTTCTTCGGAAAGACATCAGCAACAGGCTATACTAGGATGTATATAAGTACAGCCGCTAGACCTGATATTGATGCGATTCTAGACTCTGTTTATTTCAGTCTTAACATTTTGAATGTAGACGGGGTAAATTTAGACGAGTCAAAATCTTACTCCATCCATAAGTTGACAGAACCAATAAGAGACACCTTATATTATAATTTCAACGAGCTTACTTATGAAGCGAGCCCATTCTCCTCTGGAGAAATAGCATTTGGTGAGAAAACTGATACACTAGTATCATTTCAAGTGGATGAAGAATTTGCTGAGGAAATTTTCAGCAAGATGCAATTCGGTCTTGAGTTCAAAGATCTGTTCAGCTTTAGAGATTATTTTCCAGGAATTGCAGTAAAAGCAAGAGAGGGAGACAATTCCTCTATTGGGGTTGGTCTAGGAAGTTCTACAGGATTGAAAGTGTATTACCATAATGAGGGAGATACTGCTTCTACTGTATATAACATTAGTACCACATCCTCTAGGAGTTTCAATGGTCTCAAAAGCGATCGAAGCGGAACACCAACTGAGGTAGTAACTGATACGTATAAAGCTTATGATGTAGGCTCAAAAGTAGGGATGAAATCAATGCTTGGTATGGTGATTAAGTTGGACACAAGCCCATTTGATGCCTTTTTGGACACACTTGTTGGGGTCACATTCAATCAAGTAGCTTTAGAACTCGGAGAATTAGAAGCACAGCCAGATACACAAGTGCCTCCTGGGTCTATTGTCATACATTTTACTGATGCGTCTAATACGATCCTAGAAACATCCACGGGTATACGCTTTTCAGTACAAGCAGATGGCCAAGCGCAGGTTTATACAAATGAAGACGGAGTCATTGTGCCAAATACTAATGCCCCAACTGCTTTGATCTATGATTCGGAGAATAGGAATTATATCCAGTACATTACATCCCACGTGAATGCATTATTTAGAGGTCAGCTTACGAGAAAAGACTGGTTGCTTTATGCCAATTCGCCTAATTCAAGTGGAGATGATTTTACAAAGTCTTTACGTCAATTTGTATTAGACAAAAATAAGGTCAAAGTGAAAGTGATTTACTCTAAGTCCAGGTAGAAAAATCGATATTTAAGAAGTTATTATAATCCACTTTCTATTTTATAGGAAGTGGATTATTTTTTTTGGCACGAAAGCTGTTTCTTTGTCGAAGTTCAAATCAACAGCAAGAATTTTTAATTATGTGTGGAATCGTAGCATATGTGGGGCAGCAAGAAGCTTTACCCATTATTATCAAGGGTCTGAGAAGATTAGAATATAGAGGTTATGATAGTGCTGGAGTCGCACTCTTAGATAGCAATGGTCTAAGTATTTACAAAAAAAAGGGAAAAGTTTCCGAATTAGAGAAACATCTTGAGTCTACTTCTGACTTAGGATCTAAAATAGGAATTGGTCATACAAGATGGGCTACACACGGTGAGCCGAACGACACCAATGCACACCCGCATTACTCTTCGTCAGAAAAAATCGCAATGATCCACAATGGGATTATTGAAAATTATGAAGTCCTCAAGCAGGATTTGTTGAAAAAAGGTTATACGTTCCAGTCTGATACTGATACAGAGGTCTTCATCAAGTTTATAGAAGATATTCGGCTAAATAATCATTGTAGCCTTGAAGAAGCGCTTCGATTAGCTCTTCACAAAGTTGTTGGGGCTTATGCTATCGTATTAATTAACAAGGAAGAGCCTGACACCCTAATTGCTGCGAGAAAAGGCTCTCCATTGGTGATTGGAGTAGGAGAAGATGAGTATTTCCTAGCTTCTGATGCCACACCAATAATAGAGTATACCAACAAAGTGGTTTATTTGGATGACTTTGAAATTGCGGTAATTCGAAATAATCGTCTTCAGATTAAAACCATTGAGAATGTGGAAACTAATCCATATATAAATCAATTGGAAATGGAATTGGAAGCCATCGAAAAAGGTGGATACGATCATTTCATGCTAAAAGAAATCTACGAGCAGCCTAAGTCAATTGCTGATTGCTTGAGAGGTCGTTTAGATGCAAAGTCAGGCCGTCTGGTTCTCGGTGGGTTGCGTGACTACATGAATAAATTCCAGAATGCTGAGCGAATTATTATCACAGCTTGTGGTACATCTTGGCATGCTGGCTTAGTAGCTGAATATCTTTTTGAAGAATTTGCGCGCATTCCAGTTGAAGTAGAATATGCCTCTGAATTCAGATATAGAAACCCCGTTATCGGCGAAAAAGACTTTGTAATTGCAATTTCTCAATCTGGTGAAACCGCTGACACTTTAGCAGCCATCGAACTTGCAAAATCAAAAGGAGCAACGATTTTTGGAGTTTGTAACGTGGTGGGATCATCCATTCCTAGAGCAACTCACGCTGGCTCATATACACACGCTGGTCCGGAGATTGGAGTAGCCTCTACCAAAGCATTTACTGCTCAGATCTCTGTGTTGGCCATGATGGCTTTGAAGTTAGGCTACCAAAGAGGAACTCTGCCGGAAAGCAGATACATCCAGCTTTTACATGAACTTGAAGCAATCCCTGGAAAAGTAGAGCAGGCCTTGAAAACAAATGAAGCGATTAAGTATATCGCTGAGGAATATAAAGATGTGAGAAACGCACTTTACCTAGGTAGAGGATATAATTTCCCAGTAGCGCTAGAAGGAGCTCTAAAGCTTAAAGAAATTTCTTATATCCACGCAGAGGGATATCCAGCAGCTGAAATGAAGCATGGCCCGATCGCGTTGATTGACGAAGAAATGCCTGTTTTCTTCATTGCTACGAAAGATAGCTCGTATGAAAAAGTAGTAAGTAACATCCAAGAAGTAAAAGCTAGAAAAGGAAAAGTGATCGCAGTGGTCACTGAAGGCGATACTCAAGTGAAGGCAATTGCAGATCATGTGATCGAGATTCCAGAAACTCACGAGGCTTTTGCTCCATTGGTTGCTGTAGTTCCTCTACAACTGCTCTCCTATCACATAGCTGTGATGCGTGGCTGTAACGTAGATCAGCCAAGGAATTTAGCTAAATCTGTAACCGTAGAATAAAATGTAAAGGCTGCCCAAAAGGCAGCCTTTTCTAATTACGTTTTATGCATAGCAAGGATTTCTATAAGTGATTTTGCTACCACTGAAAGGTTGCCAATAGATTTCCGGAAAAGCATCATTAATTACTTTATCTGCATCGATGCATTCCTGGACGGGTTGCTAATTTTCACAGCTGAAAAAAAGAGAAATTATGAAAAGCAAATTCCATTAAGAGTTCATAGTCAAATAAGCTGCTTGGTACTACTTACATCCTCCTTCTGTCCAAGAAGTAACTCCAGATAAATCTGCATTACAAGCATTTGGATATGTTTTCAAGTCACAGCCGCAGACAGGATTATAATCTAAGGTACACGCTCCTTCCCTTATTCTGTCCTTGTCAATGCAAGTATCTATTGGCTTTCCTCTTCACACCCAAGGATACAGAAGAAACAAATTGTTACAAGGATGTTTTTGGCGTGTTTCATGAATATTAGAAGCAAAAACAGCGTAAAGAGCTACACGCTGTTATGTTTTATAGTTAGTGGAGGTATTCAGCCTCCGGATAAATTTACCTACTTTTGCGCAGCGAATAAAAAACTATGCTAGACAAGTTACAATCAATCAAAGAACGTTTTGAAGAAGTAGGTCAACTGATCATTATGCCGGAATCTATGGCAGATATGAGCAAATATGCCAAGCTGAACAAGGAATACAAAGACTTAGAAAAAATTGTAAATGTCTATGACGAGTATAGTTTAGTATTGCAAAACATTAAAAGTTCTAAGGAGATCCTTGACAAAGAAAAAGATCCTGATTTCAGAGAAATGGCCAAAGCTGAACTGGACGAGCTCAGACCAAGGAAAGAGGAACTTGAGAATGAATTGAAGCAGCTACTGATCCCTAAGGATCCAAATGATGCCAAAGACTGTATTCTGGAAATCAGAGGTGGAGCTGGTGGTGATGAAGCCTCCATTTTTGCTGGAGACCTATTCCGCATGTACCAACGCTTCTGCGAAATGCAGAATTTGAAGCTTACCGTTTTGGATCTAACCTTTGGCTCTGCTGGAGGATATAAAGAAATCATTGCCACTATTTCAGGCGGAGATGACGTGTATGGCCGAATGAAATACGAGTCCGGTGTGCACCGTGTACAAAGAGTACCTGCTACAGAATCTCAAGGAAGAGTTCATACTTCTGCAGCGTCTGTGGCTATATTGCCAGAGATGGACGAAGTGGAAGTGAACATCGACATGAATGATGTACGAAAAGACACCTATTGTTCCTCAGGACCTGGTGGACAATCAGTGAATACTACTTATTCCGCAGTGCGTTTGACTCACGAGCCATCTGGATTGATAGTAACTTGTCAGGATGAAAAGTCACAAATCAAGAACTTTGAGAAAGCGCTCAAAGTATTGAGATCTCGACTTTACGAAATAGAGCTTGCAAAGCATAACGATGCTGTAGGAGCACAACGTAGGTTAATGGTTGGGTCTGGAGATAGATCGGACAAGATTCGTACGTACAACTACCCACAATCCAGAGTTACTGATCATAGAATCAATAAAACTGTGTACAATCTACCCGAGGTAATGGATGGGCATATTGAGGATTTTATATCCGCTTTGCGATTTGCCGAAAACCTTGACACAATGAATAACAGCGGATTAGAAGAATAGGCTGGGCATTTGCATAAAATCCACTAGAATTTTATTGATTCTGCGATTAGCCTATTATCTTGAAGAATTAACCATCAGACTTTTATGATTATTACCGGAGAAAGAGAAATAAGATTAGTGACCTGGAATGAGGCTCATTTTCATCAACTCTATCCGTTGGCCAATAATCCCAAGATTGCCATGAATCTAAAGGATAGTTATCCTCAGCCTTATACAATTCATGATGCTAGATTTTGGATAGAACATAACCAGAAGTTTAGCCCTCCTCAAAATTTTGCTGTAGAGTTTGAGGGAAGACTGGCAGGTTCTGTTGGTTCTGAGAGAGGAAAAGATGAGCTCCGTACCAATATGGAATTGGGATTTTGGGTAGGTGAGCCATTTTGGGGTAAGGGAATCGCTACTGAAGCAGTGAAACTTTACACCAAGTATATTTTTGAGAAATTTGATGTTGAGCGAATTTTTGCCCAAGTCTATGATTTCAATGGTCAATCGATGAATGTGCTCGAAAAAGCAGGGTATTTTCCTGAAGCTATTTTGAAAAAAGCATTTGTTAAAAACAGCACGGTAGGAGATATTTTCCAATATGTAAATATCCGGGGCGAGCAATAGTTCCTAAATTACTTCGAATTATTATGAAAAAAAGCCGTCCAAATTAGACGGCTTTCAAGTTTAGATACTTTGAAATTTACTTCAATTTCTTCATCACATTCAACGCGTTCATTTTGATCTCATCATTATGAAATGTCTTGGAGATTTTATCGATTTTCGTTTTGAAAATATTTTCCATTTTCATCGCAGAGGCTGATCTCAATGCAAATTTTACCACCGAAGGATCACTATCATCCAATGACTTATTAAGAATAGCTTCAGCAGCTTTTGCACTTCTTTTTTGTGCACTAAAAGCCGCAGCAATTCTTACTGGAGCACTGCCTTTTTCAGCAGCCATTTCCAGAATATCATTTCCTGCTTCATCATCAATATATCCTACTAGATATGCAGCTTTAATGGATAAATTCTCATCAGCTCCTTGTACTAGTTCAGCGAGAAAAGGAAGTGCTGTTTTTCCAAATTTCTTTGCCCCAGCGGGATAATCCAACTCATCTTGTCTGAGAAAAGCAAGGAGTTCTTGCGCATCAAAATCCTGCACGGCTGTATTACTGTTTGACTTTGCCATAATTTTTTCAGTTTATAGTGGAGTAGTTAGACTAGAATTGCGCATTGTAGAGGATTCGCCAGATGTGAGATCAGGTGGCGGGTTTGTAATATTAAAAGTACCGTTGCCAGTCATCAGACGATTGTTGTCATTTACGTGATGGATGCCTAATACGTGTCCAAATTCATGTCCCAAAGTCCATCTACTTGCAGAACGAACGACCACACAGCCAGGCCTGCCTGAAGGGTGAGCCGCACATCCGTTATAGCCAGGAACTGTACTTCTTACAAAGTAAACCACTACGTCATTTGTACCAACAAAATTTCTGTTCCCAAAAAGAATTATCTGCTCTGAAGAAACTGAGCCCATGGTGCACCCACCCACATCCACATCTTTGAGTGTCGGCAGATTTAGATTTTCAGTAGAGGCACAATCTACTCTCACTCCAGCAACTGCATACACCTCTTGCATGGCTGCAAATTGCTCATTAATTGTAAATGAAACCGGAGTTTCCAGTATTTTCACATGTACTCGTACACGCTCTTTCAACACCCTCACTCCTGCAGTCGGAGACCAGTAGATACTTCCTCGCTGAAAATGAGAAATACGAGCTGCACCACCAAAAACTACTAATTCATCTGATGTAGGGTAACCTAACGCACTTCTTTCCCAGCCTAATGAAGCCCAGTGAGATCGAATAGCTCCGTGAACCTCATGTGCGCCTGTACTTGGTGACCAATAAATGCTTCCGCCTTGAAAATGATTGAAGCGACCAACTCCGTCTGGGCAGGTACTTTCATTTGTAAGAGGATACCGGAGAAAGCTTCTTTCCCACCCGAGACTAGAATACTTCGCTCGGATCGCTCCATGCACTTCCCAAGCACCTGAAGATGGACTCCAGTAAATGCTACCTCCCTGAAAATGGTTGAATCTCCCAATACCATCGGGACATGCTGATTCGTCTGTAAGGGGATAGCCCAGCAAGCTTCTCTCCCAGCCCATGGATTGCCATCTTGCGCGAATAAGCCCATGAACTTCATGCGCACCGATCGATGGATGATAGTAGATAGAACCATTTACAAAATGCTGATACTGCCCAACACCATCAGGACAAGTTCTGATCGTAGTTGTATTAGTGCCGAGCCAACCACTAGCCCCTCCCAAAGCCCAATACTTTTGGGTAATGGGATGAGCCTGAAAAACCTGTAGCTGTTTAAGCAACTCCACGTTTAGTTCCTTTGCCTGAACTAATTTTGGATCAATTGTTAGTTTTGCCATAGAATTAAAAGTTTATTGTGAGTATAAAAGTAAGAGGCAAATTTACTTTCAAGTAACTGAAAACAAGAGGATTACACCTCATGTTTTTTGCAAAAAATCTTAATTGAAAAAATAAGTTTAGTATAGATTATTGACAACCTAGCCCCACGATACTTTCAGAATCAATCTGTTACTAGTCTATCCTAAAGATATAAACCCCCAATTCTTTACTAGGTTGATTATTAGTGTTTGAATTACGCAGGACGTAAGTATAAAACCAACATACTTATGCCACTTTGGCAGCTGGAGCTTCTGGAATAAAAATTGATAAATCACTGTAAATCAATTCCCATGAAGCAACTATCCATATTTCTGAGACCTTTACGACGAATTATGTGGGCACTGATTGTGGCGTTTATGGTAGGAGTACACAATTTCTATAAACAAGAAATGGATTCTGCTGATACTATTGTCTCATCCATACAGATGGACGACGAGGAGGATGATTCCGCTCCAAAAGATTAAAAACCTGAGCTAAAAAATAAGAGCCAAGATTTTAAGTTCTTGGCTCTTTGTATAATTCCTATTTTTTCCCTTCGATAATCTTAGTCACCACTTCAGGATCAAGCAACGTACTCGTATCACCCATATTATCAACTGATCCTTCAGCTATCTTTCGAAGAATTCTACGCATGATTTTACCTGATCTTGTTTTCGGCAATCCAGGTACGATTTGGATTTTATCTGGTTTGGCAATTGGGCCAATGATTTTAGAAACCATCTCCTTAATCTCATTGATCAGGTTTTCTTCCGTTCTATTAGTCAGATCACAAATCACATAGGCATATATCCCTTGCCCTTTGATCTCGTGAGGATATCCAACTACTGCTGACTCAATAACTTTCGGGTGCTCATTGATCGCATTTTCCACTTCGGCTGTACCCATTCTATGTCCGGAGACATTGATTACATCATCCACTCTACCGAGGATTCTATAGTAGCCATCGTGATCACGCTTAACTCCATCTCCTGTAAAATACATCCCTTTATAGGTTGAGAAGTAGGTTTGCTTACAACGCTCATGATCTCCGTATGTAGTACGGATCATGGAAGGCCAAGGGAATTTGATGCAGAGATTTCCTTCCACAGAGTTTCCTGTCAATTCATTTCCCTCAGGATCTACTATACAAAGCTGTACACCTGGAAGGGGCAAAGTTGCAAATGCTGGCTTAGTTGGGGTGATGCCAGCAATAGGAGAAACCATGATTCCCCCCGTTTCCGTCTGCCACCAGGTATCCACTATTGGGCATTTATTTTTACCAATGTGCGTATGGTACCAATGCCAGGCTTCCTCGTTGATAGGCTCGCCTACTGAACCCAAAACTTTCAAAGAGCTTAGGTCATATTTTTCTATTTCTGCAGTTCCATAGGCTTGTAAAGCCCTAATAGCTGTAGGAGCAGTATAAAATATATTTACTTTATGTTTTTCTATTACAGCCCAGAATCTGCCTGCATCCGGGAATGTCGGCACCCCTTCAAACATCAGCGTGGTCGCTCCTGCCAACAACGGACCGTAAACGATATACGAATGCCCTGTAATCCAGCCGACGTCTGCAGTACACCAATAAACATCACCTTGGGAGTATTGGAATACGTTATCAAAGGAGTATTGAGAATAAACCATGTATCCACCTGTGGTGTGAACCACTCCTTTTGGCTTGCCTGTAGATCCTGAAGTGTAAAGAATAAATAGCATGTCTTCACTATCCATTTCCTCAGCTTCACATTGCTCAGATTCCGCTTCAATAACATCATGCCACCAGAAGTCGCGTCCATCTTTCATGGTCACTTCCTGTTTGGTGCGCTCGTAAACTATTACTGTTTCAACTGAGCTTTTCTCTAGTGCCTCATCTACTACTGACTTCACTCCAATTTTCTTGCTTCCACGGAAATTGCCATCAGAGGTCAAGATTGCTTTTGCTTCACAATCAATCACTCTATCTGCTAATGCAGAGCTAGAGAAACCTGCAAAAACAACTGAGTGAATCGCACCGATTCTAGCACAAGCAAGCATTGCAATAGCCGATTCCGGCACCATTGGCATGTAGATGATTACTTTATCACCCTTACCAATGCCTTTACTTTTTAGCGCATTTGCGAAGCGATTCACTTCGTGAAAAAGCTCACGATACGTAAGTGTTCTTCCAGCTTCATTGGGATCATTTGCTTCCCATATAATCGCAGGGCGGTCACCAATAGTATACAGGTGACGTTCAAAAATATTTTCAGTGATGTTGAGTTTTCCATCTACAAACCATTGTACATCCGGTTCATCGAAGTTCCATTTCAATACCTTAGACCAGCGCTTTCTCCAGTGAAATGAATCCGCAATTCTAGCCCAAAACTCTTCTGGCTGGGTTACGCTTTTTTGGTATTCGTAGAGGTACCCGCTTAGGGTATGTATTCGGTCACTCATGGTAATCTTGGTTTATTGTTTTCAATTCTAGGTAAAATACGCTCTAATTTAATGATCCTGTGCCTTACCAGCACCACGTGGAATCCTAATTTCCTCCACCATGTCCTGTACTTCTTGAGGCGGTGCTGGTGTAAGGTGGGATACAATCCCACATACAAGAAAATTAAGAATCATCCCAATCGATCCTATGCCTTCAGGTGAGACCCCAAACCACCAGTACTCAGCACTATTAGTTTCTGGACTGATAAATTTGAAAAAAACGATGTATCCTATAGTGAATACCAAGCCCGTAATCATGCCTGATATAGCTCCTTCCCTGTTAATTCTCGTTGAGAAAATACCCATGATAATTACAGGGAAAAAAGATGCGGCAGCCAAACCAAAGGCAAAGGCTACAACCTGAGCGACAAAACCTGGAGGATGGATTCCGAAATATCCCGCAAGAAGCACGGCACCTGCAGCTGCAATTCTAGCTATTCTCAGCTCCTTTTTATCCGAAATATCCGGTCTGAAAGTCTTGAACAAATCTCTTGAAACCGAAGTAGAAATCACCAAAAGCAAACCCGCAGCAGTAGAAAGTGCCGCAGCCATCGCTCCAGCAGCGACTAAGCCAACCACCCAGTTTGGAAGATTGGCTATCTCTGGACTAGCCAAAACCATGATGTCTCGATCTATGGTCAATTCATTGATAGCTGGATCAGCGACGTACTGAACTTTGCCATCGCCATTTTTATCATCCACACTTATTAGGTCGGTCTTTTGCCAAGTACTTATCCATTCAGGAAGCTCTGAAATGTTTTTCTCAGAAGTAGTTTCAATGGCGTTATAAATTCCAAAAGCTGCAATTGCAGGAGCTGTGGTATAGAGAATCGCGATAAAAACCAACGCATATCCAGCCGAAAGCCTTGCATCTTTTACCCTCGGAACGGTGAAAAAGCGAACAATCACATGTGGTAATCCCGCAGTTCCTACCATCAAAGCCAGCGTGATCATAAACATATCCGTGATGCTTTTTCTCCCAGAAGTATATGCAGCAAAACCAAGCTCAGTCATTACACCATCCAGCTTATCTAGCAGTGGCGTTCCATCTGCCACTGTACCTCCAAGCCCAAGCTGCGGAATTGGATTACCGGTCAACTGCATGGAAATGAAAATAGCAGGTACCATGTATGCGAAGATCAAGACGCAATACTGAGCGACTTGTGTATAAGTGATGCCTTTCATTCCTCCGAGTACTGCATAGAAGAAAACAATGCACATCCCGATAACTACTCCCCACTCGATTGGCACTTCTAGATACCTGGAGAAGACTATTCCTACACCACGCATCTGCCCAGCGACATAAGTAAAGGAGATAAATAAGGCACAGATTACAGCTACTACTTTCGCAGTGTTCGAGTAATAACGGTCTCCTACAAAGTCAGGAACAGTGAATTTACCGAATTTCCTTAGGTAAGGAGCGAGCAAGAGTGCGAGTAAAACATAACCGCCCGTCCAGCCCATGAGATAGACTGATCCATCATATCCGGCAAAAGAGATGATGCCAGCCATTGAGATAAAGGAGGCAGCAGACATCCAATCAGCGGCAGTTGCCATACCATTGGCCAGCGGTGAAACTCCTCCTCCGGCGATATAAAATTCTTGAGTAGATCCTGCACGAGTCCAGATAGCTATTCCTATATAAAGTGCGAATGAAAGGCCCACAAGAAGGTAGGTCCAGGTTAAAATTTCCATAGTTTTTTAGCTCAAAAAGTTATTCTTCGTCCACATCAAATTCCCTATCTAGGCGATTCATTCTCACCACATAGACAAAAATCAAAATCACAAAAACAAATATCGATCCTTGCTGAGCAAACCAGAAACCTAGTTTATATCCACCGAGCCTAATTTCATTAAGCTCGTTTACAAAAAGAATTCCACAGCCGAAAGAGACAACAAACCAGACTATCAGCAGCACAAAAAGTGTTTGTAGATTTTTACGCCAATAGGCTTTCATTTTTTCATTTTGGGCAGGCATAGGTTGGAGTTTAAGCTGATAAAATAAAACTTTCTTGAAGCTAGCGAATGCATCCATAGGAATGCAAGCTGTTTTCCACGAAATACTTGAAATTTTATCGCAAAGCCATAATAGAACATGAGATTCTTTGGATAAGAATCACAATTGCATAAAAAAAATCTGTATTGCTTAGGATACTTTTCGGCTATTTCAGGAAAAATTCTGAGAGAATTGCTAAACCTGCTGCAAAGAAGCTAACCAACAATTTATTCAACTGAAACTTGTGATGAGGGCTACTTTCAAAGAAAATAGTTGTAGAAATATGCAGAAAGCCTCCGGCAACTAAGCCATATAAAATCCCGATTCCCTGTTTTTCTAAAATGCCACTTTCAAATAAAAATGAACTTGACATCATACCGAGTGGCGATGCCAATGCAAAAAGTGTCAATAATATAAGTGTGGTTTTTTTACTTAAAGTACTTGATAATACGGCAGCCAGGGCAAAAGCCGCTGGACCTTTGTGAAGGACAATTCCCATCAAAATGGTTTTGCTATTATGCACATGCCCAAGAACTTCCTCGCCTTGGTCCATCAGCTCTCCGTGGGAAAGCAGAGTACCTTCGAGGAACGCATGAATAAAAAGGCCTAACATGACAGTGGTCATGGCTTTGCTTCCCTGATGTTCGTGGGTATGAATGTGGCCATGCTCGATCCCACTAGACCAAAATTCCAGCAATTGCTGTAAAAGGAACCCAATCAGAATATATAATCCCATTCGTTTGCTGTCGAATCCGCTGTCAAACAGCTCGGGTAAAATATGGAGAATGGTAATTGAAAACAGATAGGATCCAGCAAACACCAATACCAACCTAAAGTATTTCTCTCTAAAATTAGGAGCGAAAAAGACCAATGATCCTGCGATCATGGCGGTTAGAAATAGAAGTAAAAATTTGAATTCCATTGGCCTGAGTTACTTTCATTCTTCTGAAGAAAAGGAGAAACCTATAACTCAGGTAAAGGTAAGAAAATTCAATAATGTTGCATTTAAAATTAATTTTCCTGTGGAAAAGATAAGAATGGCTTCAGACTTTCACTGGCAAACGTCTTATATCCGCCATTTCCGTCATCGTAGATCAAAAAGACTTCAATTTCGCTAAGTGCTGAATCCAAGGCGATTGCTTTATCTTTTCCCATCACCATCATTGCAGTGGCATAAGCATCTGCGGTCATACAGTTATCGGCAACAACAGTAGCACTGAGCAACGTATGACTGACAGGATATCCTGTGGCTGGATTGATCGTATGTGATATTTTCACCGAATCGCGCACATAGAAATTTCGGTAGTTGCCTGAAGTAGCCATTCCTCGATCTTGCAAAGCAATGATGCTAATCAAGTCAGAGGCATTTGCAGATTCCTCCGGACGATTCACACCGACTTTCCAAAGTTCGCCCTTCTCATTCACCCCATTCGCTACCAGTTCTCCTCCTATTTCAACTAGGTAATTTGATATTGCTTTCTTTTTCAGAAAATCTGCCACCACATCAGAGCCATAGCCTTTTGCGATTGCTGAAAAATCAAGATAGATACCTGCTACTTTTTTACGAAGCTGCTTCTGATCAAACTCAATTTTGGCAAAACCCACTAAAGTCAAAAGACTCTTAATATCCACACTGTCCTTTAGTTCAGGGCCAGTTGGGCCAAATCCCCAAATATTTACCAATGGACCTACAGTAGGATCGAAAGCACCATTAGTGTTTTCATAGACCTTTTTGGAAGCCTCAAGAACTGGTAATAAATAGGGCAATTTGAAATCCAATGTATCTCCTTGATTGAATTGGCTTAGTTCGGAATCAGGGATATAAGTAGATAGGCTTTGATTGAAAACGACTAGCAAGGAATCAATCGAAGATTGCAAATCACGGCTTTTATCATCCAGATAAGTGATGTTATACGTCGTCCCCATCGTTTTACCCGAAAGGGTCATTTTCCCAGCTACCACTTCGACTTCTGCCTGAGTTACCTCAGTTTGATCACGATTCCTCCACAAATAAACCAACATGATGGAAGTGAGTAGGACAATTGAATAAATGATATTTTTCCGGGCGTTCGGGCGCATAATCGAATGAATTTGAATGCGAATTTAAGGCTTATTTTTCAGTTTCGATGGAAGCTGAAGGATTCAAAAATGCGATAGAAGGCATTCGTATTTTTCTATATTTGTGAGCGTACGGATAAACTATGAGAGAAGATTATTTAAGTGGTGATGATGAAAGTCTAAGCCCAAAGGACAAGGATTTCGAAAAAGCTTTAAGGCCCTTAAGCTTCGAGGATTTTACGGGGCAGTTCAAAATCGTAGAGAATTTACGGGTGTTTGTGCTAGCTGCCAAGCGCAGAAATGAGCCTTTGGATCACGTACTTCTGCATGGCCCTCCAGGCTTGGGGAAAACTACATTGAGCTACATTATTGCCAATGAACTACAGGCAGGAATCAAAATCACTTCTGGCCCAGTGCTCGATAAACCTTCAGATTTAGCAGGTTTACTGACCAATTTGGATGAAGGGGATGTGCTTTTTATAGATGAGATACACAGGCTAAATCCTATTGTAGAGGAATACTTGTATTCTGCGATGGAGGATTTCCGCATTGATATCATGCTGGATTCTGGCCCAAATGCTCGTTCCGTTCAGATTTCTCTGAGTCCATTTACACTGATAGGAGCGACCACACGATCTGGCTTATTGACCTCTCCGCTACGCGCGAGATTCGGTATCAATTCCAGGTTAGAATATTACGATGCTAAATTATTAACGGACATCGTCACACGATCCGCTAGCATTTTGCAAACACCAATTGATGAAGTCGCAGCCTATGAAATTGCAAGAAGAAGCCGGGGAACGCCAAGAATTGCGAACATGCTACTTCGTAGAACGCGTGACTTCGCTGAGGTGAAAGGTGATGGAAAGATTACGCTGGAAATCTCCAAAATAGCTTTAGATGCATTGGATGTGGACGTAAATGGTTTAGATGAAATGGATAATCGAATTTTGCTGACCATTATCGAAAAATTCAATGGAGGCCCTGTCGGTTTGAGCACCATCGCTACAGCTTGCAGTGAAGAGGCGGAGACTATCGAGGAAGTTTACGAACCATTTTTAATCCAAGAAGGCTATTTGAAAAGAACCGCTCGTGGCCGAATGGCTACGGAATTGGCGTATAAGCATTTGAAAATAAAACCAAATCTTGGAATGGGTGGATTGTTTGAGGGAATTTAATTTTCAAATTAAAGCAATGGAAACTAAAAGCTGGAAGGATATCAAAAATGACGTTTACGGTCTCAAAGGAACTGAGAGACGTGATCAGTTGGATAGAGATTTTGAAAGTTTTCAGATTGGTATATTACTAAGAAAAGCCCGTGAAGAACGGAAATTGACTCAATCTGAACTGGCAGAACTCGTGGATAGAAAGCGTGAGTACATTTCCAGAATTGAAAATAATGGAAGCAATTTGACACTGAAAACCCTGTTTGATATTGTTGAAAAAGGTCTTGGCGGCAAAGTCAAAATATCTATTGAATTATAACACACACAATATCAAGGCAAAAAAATAGCATCGAGTTAAATCCCGATGCTATTTTTTTTGTCTTATAAACCCTACGGTTTATTGAATTCTAGTCCACTATTAGAAAGAAAATGATACTCTAAAGTTAACTTTTGTACCCGGAGAAAGGCTGCTGAAGATTTGATTTTCAGCTTCGTATGATTTGTATACATACTCTTTCTTTGAATTCAGAATGTTATCCACACCAACACCTGCCTGAAGACGCTCATCAGCTCCGAAAGTTTTGTTGATATTCAAGTTCAAGCTATTGAATGGCACAGAATACGTATCCGTTCTGTTACCGAAGCCTACATATTGTAAAGAAGAACCTTGCACATTGTAGAAGACACCAGCTTCCCAGCCAGTTTGGTATGAGTTAAAGCTCAATCCCGTATTGATCAAGTATGGAGCCTGACCAGCCATATCACGAGTATCTTTGATCTCCTGACCTTCTCGAGCAGTCAATGATCTGGATCTAAACTCAGATTCAGACATTTTGATCTGAGATTTAGTGATCGTCACGTTCGTGTTCCAAGAGAAATTCTCGAAGCTAGGAGCTATGAATTTCAAAGATTTTCTGAACTCAAACTCCAAACCTGCAACAGTACCGTTACCAACGTTTCTTGGCTGGAAAGTTCCTGGATCCGCAAGGAATTGAACCATTTCGATAGGCTTCTCAAAAGTCTTGTAGAATGCACTTACAGATAGCATTTGTCCTCTATCCTGGAAAGCTTCCCATCTCAAGTCAAAGTTATTCACGTGAGTGGAAACCAAATTGCCATCCCAAAGAACTTCAGTTCCACCATTGGTAGTTTCTGGATAAAGACCACCGATGAACGTTCTACCCGTGATTGGATCCAAAATCTCTGCATAAGAAAGCTCCTTGAAAGAAGGTCTCGCAATAGTTCTAGAGGCAGATGCACGAAGGTTTTGATTCTCTTTCAGGTTGAAAATCAAGTTGACAGTAGGGAAGAAATCCATGTCATTCAACACTTCTACCAAATCATAATTGATTGTTCCTGTCTGGTTAGTTCCAGTATAATACTGATTGAATTTCTCAACTCTCAATCCAACGATTGCTTTCAAATTTTCCGCAGGATTAGCTTCCAAGGATGCATAACCTGCCATGTTTGTTGCGATAGAATTATAAGCGTTTGCATTGATAGGAATGAAATCCGCATTATACCTTACACCATTTCTATTATCCGCTCCGAAAAGATTGTCAGCAAGTAATATCTCATTCGGATCACCCGAGAACTCTGTGCTACCTGTAGCAAACTGGAAGCTTTGGATATTGAAATCACGTTGTTTGTAGACATAATTTCCACCAAACTTCACTTTTCCTTCTCTAGAGAAAAGAGAGACTTTCTTGGCGATATCGCCTTTACCTACCACACTGTATTCCTCCAGATTTCTCCAGATTCTAGCAGGAAGTCCTACCTCTGTAGAGATTGTATTGGTAGGCTCTCTGAATCTTGTAAATCTAATGTCTGGATCAGCAATGGTAGATCTAGTTGGAGCAAGTTTCCAGTTGATCTCCCAATCGTTTCCATTGATGTAATGCGTACCACCAAGCAAAACACTAGTCAAAGCTCTCTGGCTGTACTCCAAGTTGTACTGCTTAGCTTCGAAGTTGGCGCCTAGATTGGTATTGATAAAATTAAATTCACCAGCTTTTGATTCACCGTTTTGAAGGTGCATCAAGTTCAATTTGAATTTGGAATGATCCGTTTTCAAAGCGATTCCTGCAAGTCCTCCAAGTAATACATTGTTTACACCGAAGTCACCACGCTGTCTTTCCAAAGCCTCTAATTCCGTCTGGTCGGCTTCTCTAGGCTTAGCATATAAGTTGTATTGTGCATCCTGATAGAACTCAGTCTCATTCTTATAGGTCAAAGCGAAGTTATAACCCCAAGTTGCTTTTGGTCTGGCAAACTGATTTCCCAAGGAAAAGCTAATTCCCATATCCATTAGGCTATTGGTTCTGTATCCACCTAGCGTTTTATTGAAATTACCAAGAATCGATTGGTACTGCATTCCTTTAGTTCCATTTGGATTACCAACTGCATCACCATACTGAGGAATATCAGTTCTTCCATCTGTAGGAATAGCTCTAGTTCCATTGTCGAAACCTAAAAAGTCTGTATTACTACCGTCATACTTTAGGTAGTTAGAGTTGAAGTGCATCGATGGGTTGATGCCACCACTCAAGCTCAATTTCATTGTTTTTTCTTCAGGAAAATCTTTTGTTTCTATATCTACCACACCTCCCGTGAAATCAGCAGGAAGGTCAGCAGTGAAAGATTTAGAAACGATAATGTTGTCAATCACATTGGTAGGAAATATATCCATCTGGATTGTATTTCTATCTGGATCAAGACCTGGAATATCCACGCCGTTCAAAACAGTTTTGGTGTATCTGTCACCTAGTCCTCTTACATAAATATATTTTCCGCCTTCGATGGAAACACCAGTCACACGCTTAACAGCAGATGCTGCATCTCCATCACCTATCTGGCGGAAAGTACTAGCAGAGATTCCATCAATAAGGTTGGCAGCATTTCTTTTTACTGAAAGTAAAGCTGACTCAGTGGTTCTAATAGCCGAAGCAGAGACAGTCACTGTCTCAAGGTCGGAAGCTTCCTCAGCCATCAATAGATCGCTGATTACGTTCACTTCTCCTGCTTTCACTACTACCTCAGTAAGGTTAATAGAAGAGTAAGAAATGTAAGAAATCTGAAGTGTATAGCTTCCTGGAGCAACTTGGATTTCGAATTTACCATCGAAGTCAGTAACTGCACCAGTAGATGTTTCTTTCACTAAGACAGAAACACCATATAAAGGCTCACCTGTACCTTCTTCGAAAATTGTACCACGAATGGTACCGTTTTGGGCAAACGCGAAACCTGCAAATACTTGAGAAAGTATCAGCAGAACTAAAACCAGGAATCCCTTCATAAGTGGATTGGTAGATTGATTTTTCATACAGCAATTAATTTGAATACTTCAAAAGAAGGAAGAAAGTAACCTTGCAAGTCCTTCCTTCCTTCTTTTAAAAGTGTGTGTTATTTTAGATCAGATATAGCTCCTGAAGCTGAAGTCCAAGACCAAGTGCTAGCGAAGGCAGATTTGTCTGCACCTACTGTGTTTGCACCCGCAGCTACAATCGTAGCATACTCAGCAGTTCCGCTTTTAAATACTGTGGTAAGAGCAACACCGTCAGCTAGTGTAGCTTGAAGATTCATGAATTTTAAGTTTCCGCCTGCGAAAGTTGCCAACGTTTTGTCACCGCTTAGTGAAAGGTCACCACGTCCATCTGTAGTAGCTGGATCAGCGAAGTTGAAGAAGTAGATGTTTTCAAAAGTACCTCTTGCTCCATCTCTGAAATCACCTAGTTCAGAAACACCGTTTCCTTTTACAGTACCGTTTTTCAAAGTATGTCCTGCATTGTAAGATCCTTCTGGACCGTCGATTTCAAGTGCGTGATCTGTTTCGCCACCTGTCACTACAATGAAGTTGTCTAATGTACCAGCCCAACCTTGGTCAGTATCAAATCCATCATCACCTGCATTCCATACGATCGCATTCTTCACGTTTACAGCTCCACCGAACCATTCGATTCCATCATCTTGGTTACCGATGATTTCTACATTTTCAATTACAGTTCCAGAACCAACCGCACCTAAAGTAAGGCCGTTGATTTCGTTTCCTTCACCGATGTTAGCGCCACCGTGACGGATAGATATATACTTTAGGATACCAGAATTGTCAGCATTATCAGTTCCACCATAAAGGCCATTTGTATCGGAAGGTGGGATACCTTCGATTTGAGTCTCAGTTACATCACCTGCAAGAGAAGCTTTAGCTTTACCAAGGATGATCAACCCGCCCCAAAGACCAGAAAGGTTTGGCTCAAGGTTAGGAGATGAAATTTCTCCTGGAGTGATTTCATCCGCAACAGTAGTGAAGATGATCGGTGAAGTAGCAGTTCCTTGCGCATCGATTTTTGCACCTCTTGCGATAATCAATGCAGTAGCGTTAGATCCTGATCCAACTTCGCCCTTTACAATTGCACCTGGCTGGATTGTAAGTGTGTTTCCAGCTGTAACAGCAATTCTACCTCCAAGAACATAAGTTTTACCTGTCTCCCAAGTAGTGTTAGTAGTGATATTAGAATCTATCAGCAACACATCATCAGTACCCGGAATAATTGGATCTACTGGTTTGTCGTTTCCATCAATACAGCTAGTGAAACCAATCACTACTGCTGCAATCATGAATAATAGAGAGTTGAACTTTTTCATTGAGATTTATAATTGATTAGGATTTGCCTTATTTGATGATGCAAATCTGCCTCAATTTTCTACCTCAAGAGAATTTTTCGAATTATGCTTTTTTTAACAATACTTACAGAATTTAATATTGGAATAATAAAAAGTGCATAAAAAAAGGCTTCTCTCTCGAAAAGCCTTTTTTTGCTGAAATAGCAGTTATTTCAATGTTACCGATTTGTTAATCGGAACTTTCTCCATCAGGATTTTTACCAAGTCCCTGGTGTTTATTCCATCAGCTTCAGCCTCATAATTAAGAATTATTCGATGATTTAGTACATCTTCTGCTATTTCCTTGATGTCTTCTGGCAATACATAATCACGTCCATCCATGAACGCAACTGCCTTTGAAGCTAGATTCAAATTGATACTAGCACGTGGAGACACTCCAAATTGAATGTATTTCGCTTCTTCTTTAAGTCCATACTGCTCAGGGAATCTGGTCGCAAATACCAACTCTATAATATAGTGCTCTAATGGCTCGGCTATTTTCACTGCATTGATCTGATTGCGGATATCAAAAATCTCATCCTTGGAAAGTATCGCATTCACTTCAGAGCTAAATGACATATTCGCCATTCTCCGCATTACTTCCATCTCATCTGCCTTACTCGGATAATCGATGTGTACTTTCATCATGAATCTATCCACCTGTGCTTCCGGAAGTGGGTACGTTCCTTCTTGATCAACCGGGTTTTGAGTAGCAAGTACCAAAAACGGTCTATCCAACATATAAGTAGTATCACCGATAGTCACTTGCTTTTCCTGCATGGCTTCCAATAGTGCCGACTGAACCTTAGCCGGAGAACGGTTAACCTCATCCGCCAAAATCACATTGGAGAAGATCGGGCCTTTCTTTACTTCGAAACTGGCTGCCTGCTGATTGTAGATCATCGTACCGATCAAATCTGCCGGTAGCAAATCCGGTGTAAACTGAATTCTATTGAAATTAAGGTGAAGCACTTTGGCGAGGGTATTTACCGTCAAGGTCTTTGCCAAGCCGGGTACACCTTCCAAAAGAATGTGTCCATTGGTAAAAAGTCCAATCAATAGTCTATTGACCATTCTGTCTTGGCCTACTACTACTTTCTTAACTTCCTGTATTACGTCTGCTATTTTTTCCTGATGCATGGAATTTGAATCTTTGAGTGCTTTTAACCGGAGACTAAAATAGAGGTTTTTGTCCCAAAGGACAATCTTAAATCTTAGAAGCGGTAATGCCTTACGATTAAAGGGATTTTATGATTTTTTAAGATGCTTATTTCTCGCAGCGGCGCGGCGACGTAACGTTAGATAACCTTTGAGGTTTAGAAAACCTCGAAGGTTTTGATCGGGAAAGGACCTACCGTCTTGATTTATTTGCCTCTGTCTTCTTAAAACCAGTCAAGCCTAACTTATGATAAATCGTTTGTTCATCGAGCTCCTGTACTTCGCCTACTTTAAAATTAGCAATGGTCAATTTCTCCATAGACCAGCGCACAAGTCTTAGCGTAGGATACCCGATTGCAGCAGTCATCTTACGCACCTGACGGTTTTTGCCCTCTATCAAAGTCAGGGAGATCCATGTATCCGGAATCGAAGCTCTGTAGCGAATGGGCGGATCACGATCTGGAAGCGAAGGAATTGGATCCAAGGTTTTTGCTATAGCAGGTTTCGTCTTGTAATCTCTACCCTCCACATTGATCATCACTCCCTGCATTAGTCCTTTCAATGCTTCTGGCTCAGGTTCACCCTCCACCTGAGCGTAATAGGTTCGCTGGTGTCCAAAGCGAGGATTTAACAAATGGTGATTTAATGATTTGTCATCCGTAATAATCAGGAGTCCTTCCGAATCCTTATCCAGTCTGCCAACAGGATATACCTCCTTCGGAAAATCAAAAAGAGAGGCAAGTGTCTGCCCCTCTCCCGAAAATTGACATAAAACCCCAAAGGGCTTATATATAATATAGTATCTAGCCAAAGTCAGTTAATTAACTTCCGCAACCCACACAATCGATGCTGGAATCCGTTGGTTTCACGCCGTCACGTTCCATCTTCAAGTTGTGGATTTTGTCACGAACTTCCATATCTGCAAACATGTCACCGGTAATTTGTGATTCCAAAGCTTGGATTTGCTCGTTGTAGTTTTGAATTTGTACCTCGCTCATAAAAGTTATAGTTGTAGGGTTGAAATGATATCCTAAAATAGCTAGCGATCCTGAATAGTTCCTGATCCAAGCCGCATTTTTTTTTGTCAAAAATGATTCCAACTGAGCAGTAGAAACTTACCTTCAGAAAATATTAAACACTAATGTCGATTTCAATACTCAAAAATCTTCGCCAATATTTACATCAAAATCCCGAGATCGCAGGTGAAGAATCTGCCACAGCAGAGAAAATTTTAGCCTTTTTCGCAAAACTCAAACCAGATCAAACCATCCATAATCTAGGAGGAAATGGGCTTGCATTCGTTTTCAAAGGAAAAAACCCAGGTCCAAGAAGTTTGTTTCGAGCAGAACTAGATGCACTTCCAATTCAGGAAACAGGTGAGCCGAACTATAAAAGCCAAACAACTGGCAAAGCTCATCTTTGCGGTCATGATGGTCATATGACAATTATCTGTGGGCTGGGAGAGAAACTCGCTAAGCAAAGACCTGAGAAAGGCGAAGTGGTTTTACTTTTTCAGCCAGCAGAGGAAACGGGCGAAGGCGCCAGAAGAATCTTGGATGATGCGCAATTCCAACAGATCAAACCTGATTATGCTTTTGCATTGCACAACCTTCCTGGCTTTCCACTCCATCAAGTGGTAGTCAGAAAAGGAACATTTGCAGCTGGAAGCACTGGAATGACTATTACACTAACAGGCAAAACTTCTCACGCAGCACATCCCGACGCAGGAATCAATCCAGCTCAGGCCATTGCTCAAATGCTTCAAACACTTCCAAAGCTGACCGAGAAGCTCAAAACCTTTGCGTTAGTCACGGTCATACATGCAGAGATCGGAAGCTTGGCTTTTGGTACCAGTGCCGGAAAAGGAAGTTTGAGCTTGACTATCCGAGCCTTTGATCAGAATGATCTGGAAGGCTTGATCAAGATGATTACTGAGGAAGCTAAAAGAATTTCAAGTGCCGAAAAACTTGGTTGCGAATTCAGCTTTGTGGAGTCCTTCGCTGTTTCCAAAAACGATCCTAAAGCCGCTGAAATCGCTGAAGGAGTAATGAAAGGATTAAGCTTGGAGGTAATAGAAAAACCAGAGCCTTTCCGCTGGTCTGAAGATTTTGGCTTATTCAGTCAGAGCTGTCAATCTTATTTATTTGGATTAGGGTCTGGTGAAGACTGCCCGCAACTCCATGAACCTACCTATGATTTTCCCGATGAGTTGATAGAAACGGGAGTCAACGTTTTTAAAGGTATAGCACGAAAAGTGAATGGGTGAAAAAACTTCCAGGTTTTCAAAACAAGGAAAGTCTTCTATGAAGAAATTCACGCTACCTCTTTGGTAAAAAATCTGCATCCCAATTCAGACCAACTCTCCCCCTTTTTCACCGGAACCAATTCAGCTTCCAGAATATCCTCCCCTCTATAGCCTAAGCCTTGGAGTTCATCATCTCCGAGATATTCCCTCAGCTCTTGGGAGATATCTATGACCAATTTGTTTTTGATTAGGTAAGCTCCCGTCATAACTAGATAACGGGGATCATTATTTTCTGGGTCCGCAAACTTCAGTTGTGCGACCAGTTCAAACATAGATATCGGCGAATAGGAGGAATCTTGATCGCTTTCTTCTTCCCCATCCTCTAAATCCAGTGGAGTTTGTGGTAGACGATATACTTGCACCAAATACTGAAGAGCTTCTATGGCTTGTTCTTCAATGGACAAGTCAGATTCGAATAATTCGGTTGTTTTCTTATTCAGTTCTAGCTCAGAGTCCACCCATTCCTCCAGGCTAGGTATGCTATTTTGATTCATTGTATTTAAATTAAATTTGAATAAATATCCAGCCCAAGCTAGTAGCGGGCTGGATATAGTTTTTTTAAAAAAAGAATGTCTTAATCTTCAAAGGGACCTGGCCATTTTTTATAAGGAATCTCAAAAGGTTTAAATACTATTCCTCGATCCATTCCTAAGGATTTAATCTCTGCCATGACCACCTCATTCATCACAACGCTGTATGTATTCATACTTCTGAAGTTTAGAATAGGAAAAGGACAGGCTTCTTTAATTTCAATAGTTACGAAGGATAATTTACTAAGGTGATTTGGACGGTTATATTTGAAATCACACAATTCACCATAATTTTTGAATTTCATCAACTCCACATTATCCTGATACCTTTTGGTATTAGGAGCTTCACCCTCAATAATTTTAACATCGTTAAATTCAAAAACGGTTTTTTCAAAATCAATCCATTCGTCATCAAAGACCACTGTATCAGTGATCCAGTAATCATTAATCTCTTTTTTCCCATGCTTCAGTGGGCAGGGGTAAAACCTGATATTTCCCTCTCGGAAGCTTTCCAATAGCATCCTAGCTCTATCCGAAACTATATGTCGCATCGCCAAATCTGAAGAGGGATAATAGAAATCAGCAAGTTTAAGGTTGCCTTTTACTAATTGGGTAGGAATCTTAAGATCACTTAAATCCTTAACTTCAGGTACCTGATGCCCCAAACGGTTCTCATCCAAATAAACCGGATCATCTTTCACTGAAGATTTAGCCGTATTATAAATTGGTAGTAAATCAAAGTATTTCATTGGAAAATAAGTCTGTCAATTTTAATTGATGGATTGCTTTGAATGAGTTGGAATAAAGCTTCCATTTCCCCTTCGAGGAATGCTTTTGCCTGCTCAGGAGTGGCAGATGGATAATCGTTAATAAATTCCTCCAAAATATCAAAAATTTTATCATTATAATTAGGATGAGTTGTATTCTGCCATGCGTCCACAGCAATCCCATTACTAAATTCATTGATATGGAATGGGAATTCTGCTTTGGCTGCTTTTTGTATCACTGGGTGGTTGATATGTTCTATAGGTAAGATATGTTGGAATGATTAGTTGGAAATATCCTGCCCAGAGAAGCCTCAGGACAGGATGATTGATCAAGAATAAAATTGCTTTCTCAACCCATTTGGGCCAAACCATTCTTCGTCTGGGATTTCTAAGGGTTTGAATTCGATTCCCTTGTTCATTTTCTGTATTTGCATTTCATTCTTTAATTCTTCTGAAACAATTAAATATCTTGGGCCTGTTGTATGAATGGACAAAATATGGTGAGGACACCCTTTTTTGATAAAAATTTTAAAAGGGAATCTTTCATCCATATGCCACATTTTTTCGTTACGGAACTTGTTAAAATCATCCAGATCTTTGAATTGGATAATCTGTTCTGTGACTTCATATTTCAGCCGGATCTCACTTTCATTGCTAATTAGTTTTCTCTTTCTGAAAAAGAATTCAGACTTGGGAAAGTCCACCCATTCGTCATCAAAGGTCACTTTATCCGTGATCCAATAGTCGGAAACCATTTCCTTTCCACGCATTATAGGACAGGGATAATACCGGATATTACCTTTGCGATATCTTTCTATGAGAGCCTTTGCTCTAGTAGAAAGAATTATCCTACTAGAAAGATCCGCAGAGGGACTTAAAAAATCAGCCAATCGCTTATTGGCCTTGAAAATTTGAGTGGGAATCAATGAACTAAATAAATCTTTAACAATTTTTATCTGGGATTCCATTGCAGTTTCCCCATCTTTTATTTCAAAACCGGGGTCTCTTTTAGCAATAAAATAAGGGATATGTACTTCATAGTATTTCATCGGAATATCAAATCATTAATTTTTACGGTTGGATTATTTTCAATTAGTTGTGATAGCTCCTGCATTTTTCCTTGCAGAAAGACCATGGCTTGTTCAGGTGTGGCATTTGGAATTTCATTTTTGTAATTTTCTAAAATTGCAAAAACCCTCTGGTTATATTGTGGATGGGTAGTGTTTTGCCAAGCACCAACTGCAATACCATTGTCTATTTCATTAATGTGGAAAGGATTGTTTTTTGCCTTAGCTGCTTTTTGTACTACTGGGTGATTTACATGTTCCAAAGGTAAGATATGATGAGCATGTTTAGTAGGGTCAGTTAAACCCATAGATTTCCTAAGGCTTGTGCCACCAAATAGGATGATATTTCCATTCTTTGCCCAAACTTGGGTTATCCGTCTGGTAGTACCAGGTATTACACCTTTTAATCGTAGGGCACCTTTTACAGTTGTAGAAAATAATCCGATTACAGGAGTTGCAGCTAATAAACTTAAGTTTCCATTTAGTCTATCTCCTTCCAAATAATATAATCCAGCATTCAGAAGGTCAGCGGGAGTTCCAAATCCTTCAATCAAACCAATCCCGTCCAGCGCAAGGTGAATAGCCTCTTTGGCAGTTTCATAATACAGTTTCGCTGGCGTCCAACTCGGATTTGCTTGCTTTAGCATAGCATACTTAAGATCAAAGTAGGATTGGAACAGTCTTATAATAATATCATTTGAAAAGTCTGCGTCTGATTCAATCATTAGTCCCTCAATAGCTATTCCAAAGCTGGAATTAAAATTGCCGTTATATGCTCCATTCATTCCAGCAGAAATAGTAAACAAGGCTGCACTTACATTAATTTCTGTATCCGTTAGTATTGCTGCGCGAAAATCATTGGCAAACGTAGAATTATTGCTTAAATATTGAAGATGGAAATCAGTTAAAATCCCTCCCAAATCACGATCGATTGCAGTGGAAATCTTAGTCGGTGTAAATGCTGGAGTTCCAAAATCATCGATATCGCAATTGATGCATTCCATCAATGAATATGAAGGGGCTTTCCTTTGATTGGCCTCTGTACATGAAAAGGTAATCACCCAAGAAAATGAATCAGGTGTTGTACATGCATTACCTGGATGATCAATTGCTGGACAGTTTACAATTCTTACATATGAAACTGAGGCAGTGCAAGTTGTATAACTTCCTCCCCCTGCCCCACCAGGAACAGTCCAAGTTCCTCCCATACCGTCACTATCTCCACCACCGCCACCGCCTGAACTAGAGTTTAAAGTAAATTGATCACACACAACAGGATCTCCATTGGCATCAGATATACCTTGACACCTTTCCAAAAACCCTGGATTAGAATCATTAAAAAAGCTGGAAAAAGGAAAACGTTTAATAGTTAATCCTGAGGTTAATAGATTCTCAGTCTCCAGAAAAGTTTGGTATTGGATACTATCAAATTCGTATTGAAGGACATATTGATCCAGTACATTGTCTGCACTGTCCGCTACCATTACTAAGTTAAAGGTGCTGTATCTATCCCCCATTTCAAGAAATGGAATAGTGTAGGTTCGCCTATTTAGGGTGTCTGTTGTTCGCAGAGAAGCATCCGAGTCAAATATAAAGTCGGACATTTCTCTCATCTGGATTGACTCAATTACATTGAAACCAATTCGTTTTTCCAGGATTTTTCCCAAGGAACTGAGGTCATTCTTGTTAACTGACTCTACCTTGAATGGACTTTGGATTTGTTCAACGTTATCAGAATCAGGCATGACCTCCTCTAGTTGATTCATTTGGCAGCCCCAGAGTAGAACTAAAAAAGAAAATAGTATTAAGTTTTTCATAGATTTTTTTGTTTCAAAACTATGAAGGGAGGGGGGGGGGATTGTCAATACCCTGTATAGGGTATTTTTAGTGTATTATTGAAAAATAATGGGCTAAAACATCAAAAAAAATCAGCTTTTAGAGAAAAAGCCCAATGAAGGCGCTTCCATTTCCTCTGCGAAAACTTGGTTAGTGAGCTAGTCGAACTACTCCACTGCGGCTCAAAGATTTCAAAAAGAAAAAGCCGACTCTCGTCGGCTTTTAAATTTTTTAAAGATCTGAATACTCAGCTGGATAAAGCAACCTTGTATCATTTCTAGACACTGTGTTTTTATATTCCGGTAGGTCTTTCATAGCTGCCCAGGCAGGATCTGCTCCGAATTGCTTCCAATGTTCGTTTCTAACCTCCATGTTTTCGTGGGTAGTCATATACATTAGATTCGGCATATTTGCTCCAGCAATAGTTTCCGCGTAGAAAATTGGACTGCAATTTAATCTGCTGAAAATGTCCATTTCTCCAGAATTAAACATCTTCACTTTCTGCTTGTAAAGTCTCTCTGTTGGTCCTTCGTAGCTTCTCAGTTCATAAACTCTATCCTTTTTAGGAGTAGTGAGTGCTGACTCTGCATACTTCGGATGCTCAGACATTCCTTTTAAAATAGCAGTTTCAATTCTCTTGTAAGGAGGATTATCAAAAGCAGCATTGATATAAGCACTTCCTGCTGCCTGATAGACTTGATCTTTTGCCAGTTTTCCTTCCAACGCCAGGTACTCATCCATAGATTTGAATGGAATAAATAGATAAACTTTCGTGCCGGCATCTGGCTGTGAATCTATTGGCTTGAAAACACCAACTTTGGCAATTCCTTGCTTGTGCGCAGCAGGAATAAATGCTTTTGAAAGATAGTCATCTAGCATTGCTTCTTGCTCAGCATTTTCAATGTGGTACGTTCTCAATTCGTAGAAATCTCTTTTCTGTGCCATCAAGCTTGAGCTCATCATCAGGCAAATCGCAAAAAGAGAAAATGATAATTTTTTTAATAGTCTCATTTTATAGGTTTTAGGTTATGAATTGGTAATTAATTTGCAATCTAAGCTAAACTTTATATTCACGTGTCCTGCTCAATAAATCCTAAGAGAATTTTAAGATTGATCAGAACACGTGAACTTTAATAGAGAAAACCGCCTCCAGTCGGTTTTCTCTATTATTGATTGCTTTTAGCTTTCTTCATTGGGTTGCTACCAGTAGAAGCTCCTCTTGCAGCTCCGTTTCCTTTGAAAAGCTCAAATCTAGAAGGCTGATACTGTCTTGGCCAGTAATTACTGGACTCATCGATATCAGCAGTTTCTCTTTTAGGATCAAGGATGATTTGAGTGACTTCTTTCTTCTTCACAAATACCTTAGTAACCTGCGTCTCATTTTTTCTCCAGATTTCCACAGGGATTCTATCTATCTCAGAAGTACCATCTGCATATTGGAATTCCACGATGATCGGCATTACCAATCCACCTACGTTTTTGAAGGTGATTTCATAGAAGTTCAAATCGCTTTCCATTAGCTCTTTTTCCTTTGGAGAAAGACTTGCCATAAACTTATTATAGCTCGCCTCATCCTCTGGAGTGACGGTAAAAGGATTATAAGTAGTATAGAAATCTCTTGTTGAAGGATTTGCTTCAATTACTGTTTCCTTCACATCTGTTCTATTGAACTCTTTAGAAACATAGTCCTCCTCGCGATCTGCTTCAACCTTCATCGCAGCCTTTCTTTCAGCCGGAGTTTGATTATTCATTTTATACAACGCTACATTTTCAATAGCGATATCCACAGGCTCGGTGCCATAGAACCACCCTCTCCAAAACCAATCCAGATCCACAGCTGATGCATCTTCCATGGTGCGGAACAGATCATCAGGAGTAGGATGCTTAAACATCCAGCGATGTGCATATTCTTTGAATGCATAATCAAACAACTCTCTTCCCATAACCGTCTCACGAAGAATATTCAAGGCAGTCGCTGGCTTTGCATAAGCATTTGATCCAAAGTTGATAATGTTCTCAGAGTTGGTCATAATCGGCTCCAGTGTATTTACACTGCCTCTCATGTAAGGGACAATCTTATGGGCTGGCCCACGACGGGATGGGAAATTACGATCCCACTCCTGCTCTGCCATGAACTGCATAAAGGTATTCAAGCCTTCATCCATCCAAGTCCACTGTCGCTCGTCAGAGTTGACGATCATAGGGAAGAAGTTGTGACCAACTTCGTGAATGATTACACCGATCATTCCATTTTTCACAGCTTCCGAATAAGTCCCATCTGTATCAGGACGACCATAATTGAAGCAGATCATAGGATATTCCATTCCATTTGCAGCCTCCACAGAGATCGCTGTTGGGTATGGATAATCAAAGGTATGTGCAGAGTAAGATTTGATAGTATGGGCTACAACCCGAGTAGAATACTGACCCCAAAGTGGATTAGCCTCCTTCGCGTAATAAGACATCGCCATCACCTCTTTACCGCCTTGCTTTACAGCCATGGCATCCCAGATGAACTTGCGGGAAGAAGTCCATGCAAAATCACGAACATTCTCAGCCTTAAATTTCCATGTCTTTTTCGTAGTCGCTTTACCTTTTTCAAGCTCTGTAGCTTCATCCTGCGCACGGATGACCACTGGTGCATCGTAAGTTTTCTTAGCAGTATTCCATCTGTTCAGTTCGGTAGCAGAAAGAACCTGACTTGCATTTTGAAGTTCGCCGGTTGCTCCGACCATATGGTCAGAAGGTACGGTGATATTCACTTCATAATTTCCAAAAACCAAGGCAAATTCACCTGAACCCATGAATTGCTTGTTTTGCCATCCTTCAAAATCTGAATAAACAGCCATTCTAGGGAACCACTCAGCCATGGTGTATAAGTAATTGTCATCTCCTTCGAAATACTCATATCCTGGACGACCACTGATGTAACCTACTCTATTCGTAATGTTGAAAGTCCACTCTACTCCGAAAGTGAAGCTTGCCCCAGCTTTCAAAGGTGTAGGAAGATCAATACGCATCATGGTTTTATTCACAGTTACTGGAAGCGGATTGCCTTTGGCATCTTTTACTTCCAATACTTTATAACCAAAATCATCATTTGCCCAGATGAGTCCTTCTAGTGTACGAAGAGTCATTCTGGAATCGATGGAACTTTCGGCCGCTTTTGGAGTATCAGAATCTGCTCCTCGCTGATTTTCTTCCAGTTGCACCCATAGGTAAGTAAGCTGATCTGGAGAATTGTTGATATAGGTAACTTTCTCTGAACCTTTAATAGATTGATTGGCATCATCAAGCTCTACGTTGATCACATAGTTCGCCTGCTGCTGCCAATACATATGACCCGGAGCTCCAGAAGCAGTTCGGTAAACATTCGGTGTGCGAAGCATCGTACCGAGCTGCTCGAAACGCTCTGCATGATTCTGCTCAGATTGCTGCGCAAAAGCAGGGAAAATCCCCGAAATCGCCAGCGCTGTAAGTGCAAGTAGTTTTTTCATAGTTACTTAATTCTCAAATACACAAATTTTATATTTAGGCTTTATATTTTTTACCAAAATTTCGCTTCTAACATCAGCATCAAAGCCACGCCAAAAACCATAGATGCTACCACCAATGTCCATTCTTTCCTACTGACACCTGCTAACCCAACTAGTATGGAAGTTGTAAGAAGAAATGCTCCAACTATGACCAGTTGGCCTAGTTCTAACCCTAAATTGAAAGCAAGCAAGGGCTGCCAAATACTAGCTTCTTTGCCCAAAAGGCTTCGGAGATAGATAGAAAATCCCAGCCCGTGAATTAGTCCAAAGAATAGCGCGAAGATGTAATTGATGGATAATCCTTTACCGGAAGCAGGTTTTGGTCGGAGAATTGTAATGAATGCTGTGATCGCGATCGTAACTGGAATCAGAAATTCTATTAAATCGGAATTCACATTGATCAACCTAAAGGTGGCCAAAGCTAATGTCAAGGAATGACCAATGGTAAAGGCCGTGACTAAAATCACGACTTTACGCCAATCTCTAGGAATAAAAACGGCACAAAGCGCTAATACAAATAGGATGTGATCGTACCCATGAATATCAAGGATATGCTGAAGGCCAAGACGAAAATACAATTGAAATGAACTCATAGAAAGGGTGAAATACCTCTAAAGAAGTAAATTGCGCAATTATACGGCATATTTAGCAAAAAAGACAGACGACAGAATACCAAATGCAACAGTTTTACTTATACATGATCAGCTTGGGATGGCTGGTATTTGCCCATCCGTTTCACATTAGTTTGACAGAGATCAAATGGAATGATCAAACGGAGCATTTGGAGATTTCGCAGAAGATTTTCTGGGATGATCTGGAAATCGGCCTAAGTGGATATCATGGAAAATCGATTGATTTTTTAAACCCTGCCAATAAGGAATTACTGAACAACCAAGTCAAAACTTACCTGCTGGCGCAAAATCAGCTATGGATAGCGGATAAAGAAGTAAAGGTAAATTTCATAGGCTACGAAATCGAAGAAGATGCAGCCTGGTTCTACCTTGAATCTGAAAAAGTAGCGGAGCCCACTTCCATCAAAATCAGGAATTCGCTGTTGATTAAAGATTTTTCAGATCAAAACAATGTGATCCAAGTCTATTTTGGATCAAATTCTCCTAAAAGTATCATACTAGGAAAAGGGAAAGAGTCTGGAGTCTTGAGCAAATAGCGAAATGCTGGTTCTAAAGTAGAAGACAACGTTGCTTTTATAGATTAAAACTTCCTAAAGGGATAAGATTTAAAAATGGGTATGAAATTATCTTCCGCAAGCGTTTTACCGGTTTAGCAGATATCAGAGTATATTTTTCTCTGAGACCAATCCTATCTATTTGAATTTTAAACGCTTAAAATAAATCAATCAGGGTTTCCTAAATCCCTTAAAAAAAAATCAAAAAAAAGTCCGACCCAAGGGCCGGACTTTAATATCAGATTTTGATAGATTAATAACCTGGATTCTGCTCAATTGGAGCTGTATTATTTGTCTGAAGTTCAGCCAAAGGAATTGGCCATACAAACAAATTACTGCTATAAGCTAGCGAGTGGTCCATAGGAATTGCACCAGTTTCATAGAACTTAATGTTAGTAATTGATCTAGTAGTTGCTTTTTGAGGAATACCAGCCATCAAACCTTCACCAGACAGTCTGTGGATATCAGCCCATCTTCTTCCTTCAGCAAGAAACTCAATTCTTCGCTCATTGAAGATCGCATCAAGAACTCCAGCTCCTAATTCTTCTACTGTGTATGCAGGTACTGATGAAGGTAATGCACGACTTCTTACAGAGTTCACTAAAGTAACAGCCTCAGTCATTTTACTCGTTCTAGCGTATGCCTCAGCTGCGTTTAGTACCACTTCAGCATATCTTAAGATTACGTTCGGATCTGTGTAAGTAGTCGCGTCCTGATACTTATCGGTAAAAATACCTGTAGAGCTCTTAGTAGTAAGAGAAGTTCTACGAGTATCTTCCGCATGCCAGAAATCAGCTCTCCAGATAATTGGGCTGATTTTCACCAAACCTCTGGCTCCTAGATCTGGATTACCATACATAGATGGAAGTGCACCGTTTACTCCAGGATTAGCTTCTGCGGAATTGACAAAAGAGAATATGTTGTCCGTACTAGTGCCACCTCTGAAAGGTGTAGCAGGATTAGCTGTAACGGCATACTTGGAAGTTAACTTAGTGTACTCAGCCAATACACCTGGCCAGTCTTTCATATGCAACTTGATTCTTGATTTCAATGCAATCGCAGCTCCTTTATTAACTCTGAAAGCACCACGTTCAGGTAAGAAACCTTCAGCAGCATCTAGATCTTGAAGCAATTGTGCATAATCTGCACCTACAGTACCTCTAGGCACAGCTTCTCCATCAGGAACTTTGGTTACATCATCGATGCCAAAAGTTCTGTAAGGAATACCCATTGAAGACGGATCATCAGAATATGGTCTTGCAAAATGGATCAACAATTCGTGATGAGCCAAAGCTCTCATGAATAACATCTCCCCTTTGTAAGCATTTCCCACTTCAGCAGTCACTACCCCATCAGTTACAGCTATATCTAGGTTCTCCAAGATAATATTCAATCTGTTGATCATTCTGTAAAGAGAGATCCACATTCCTGAATTATTAGCAGAGTTAGGGCTGTACGAATTGTTGTACGTGATCTCATAGAAGGCCTGATCGTTATACATATCTTCACCTCTCATGTCACCCTGCTCTACGTTAGCCGCTCCGAAAGGATAGCCTCGCTGTACAGCATTGCTATAAAATCCTCGCTGAGCTGACTCATACACACCTAAGACAGCTGATTCTATACGCGCACCAGTAGTGAACGCTTCGGAATCAGGAATTAGATTAGCAGGTACTAACTCGGTCACCTCACATGCAGTGGTAAAGCCAAAAAGAGCCGCACCAGCTAGTGCCAATTTGATATTTTTTATTGCGAATTTTTTCATAATAATTCTTCTTTTCGGTTTGAGTGATTAGAAACCTACGCTAAGGCCGAGAGTATATGTACGTACGATCGGAGCCACGTTCCAATCCACACCGAAGCTAAGCTGACCTGAGTAAGAGTTCGCTTCTGGATCCAAGCCAGTATAGCTTGTAAATGTGAACGGATTCTGAACTTGAGCAAAGAATCTAGCATTAGAAATAGATCCTTTGAAAGCAGATTGCAATGCAGCCGCAGGCACAGTGTAACCAAGTACAATGTTCTGGATTCTTACATAGTCACCTTTCTCTACAAATCTAGAGTTGGAAGCAGAGTTCTGCCACATGTTTTGATCCTGACCAGAGTAAAGCTTAGGAACGTCAGTTACCTGACCACTTTCTGTCCATCTGTTAAGGATACTTGCTTGGTTGTTTGAGAAACCTTGACCTAAAAGACCTCTAAGAGATTCATTCATGATGTAATTTCCACCAGAAAATCTTGTAAAGATTTCAGCATCGAAACCACCGAATTTGAAATTATTAGACCAGCCACCTTGCCATTTAGGTAAAGTGTTGCCCAAATACTCTTGAGTAGGTCCTGAAGCCGCAGTAGCCACATCTGCTGGATTAGCAGGATCATATTTTTTGAAACCAAGCTTTCCTTGCACCAAGTTGTACTGAACGATGTCCTCACCTGAGTAATACATTGGATTACCATTGGCTGGGTTAACACCCGCCCAAACGAAACCATATAGTTGAGCTACAGGATTTCCAACTTCTGTTTTGTTATATGTGCCTGTCAATGGGCTAATCAAATTAGTAACCTCATTTTTGATGAAGGTGATGTTGAAATCAGTATCCCATGAGAATTTACCTCTGTTGATCACATTAGAATATACTCTAAGTTCAAAACCAGTATTCTCCATCTTACCTACGTTTTGGTTGATACTGTTTCCTGGCACGCCCAAAGAAGGGGCTGTAGGAGCGTCGAGAATCAAACCATCCACATTGTTTTTGAAGTAATCCGCAGAAACAGTTACTCTTCCAATGGTCATATCTAGACCTAAGTTCAACTTTTTAGAAGTTTCCCACTGCAGATCCTTATTAGCAATTCTATTGTAACCAATACCTGCACCTGCACCACCCAAAACAGGGCTATATCCACCATAAGCAGCAAAAGCATCAATTCCTGTGTTGCCTACTTCAGCGTATGACGCTCTTAATTTGAAATCAGAAATCAACTCAGAGTTGAAGAATGCCTCATCAGAGACTCTCCATCCCACAGATCCACCATAGAAAGTACCTCTTTGATTTTCTACTGCCAAATCGGAAATTCCGTCATTTCTCAAGGTAAATGAAGCCAAGTATTTGCCTTTGAAAGAATAGTTGAATCTACCGAAGTAAGAATCATAGCCTCTTTCTGTATAGCTACCGCCTGAGAACTGGTTGTTATAAGATCCTGAGATTAGGTTGTTTCTTCTGAAATAGTCATCTGAAATATCAGTACCCTGACCACTAAATCCATAATATTTGGCGAATTGGTACTCCAAACCTGCTGTTACATTCAAATTATGATCTTCTCCAATCACAGTCTGGTAGTTCAATGTATTCTGCCAGTTCCACTGGAAAGCTGGGTTAGTAGCCATATAAACGCTACCGTTTGAACTTCTACCATCACCATGCCTCGCATCTAAGGATTGGAAATCATCCGCCAATGTTAAATCAACACCGATTTGAGTTCTAGCTGTAAGTCCGTTTACAATGTCCACTTCTCCATAAGCATTCCCTATGATTCTGTGGGTACGGCTTCTATAAATGTTGTTTTGAATTACAAATCCAATGTTTGGAATGTTATTGTCAGGTCCAGCTAGGTTAGTTCCAAAACCAGTTGTAGCACCATTTGTAGTGACATTAAAACCATCAAATTTTGTATTTGCTTCATCGTAGATAGGCACGTTTGGCAAAGCACGGGTTGCATTGTAGATCGCTCCTGAAAGTGAGTTAGCTCCATTGTTAAGACCCAAAATCTCAGTGTAAGAATAGGACATAGAAGTTCCTACTCTGATAGCTTTTGAAATGCTGTGGTCAACATTACCTCTGAATGAATATCTACTCAATTCATTTGGTTTCACAGGTGATTCCTGATCTGTATAGCCTAAAGAGAAGAAGTACTTAGTCGCCTCTGATCCACCACTGATGGATAAGTTGTGCTGCTGTGTAAACCCTTTTCTAAAGATCAAATCTTGCCAATCTGTGTTTACTCCTGGGTTAGCCAATAGAGATTGATTCGCATTGGATCTTTTTTCATTTGCTATCGTCACCCACTCGTCACCAGTAAGAAGGTCGAAAGTTTCCACAGCTTCATTGAAACCCATAGAAGTACTGTAGTTCACTTTAGCTTTGCCGGCAGCTCCTCTTTTGGTAGTGATCAAGATCACACCATTTGCAGCTCTAGAACCGTAAATCGCAGAAGCAGATCCATCTTTCAACACATCAAAAGATGCAATATCAGCAGGGTTGATATTACCCAATGGGTTAGCGTTATTCACTGCAGATCTATCTGAGCTTACCATTGGTACGCCATCAATCACAATCAGGGGACTAGCACTTGATGTAAGTGAGTTAACTCCTCTAATACGGATAATCGGAGCAGACCCCAAGATACCGCTTGGAGTAGTCACCTGAACACCTGGTGCTCTACCAGCAAGCTGGGATTCAAAGGAAGGTGTCACCAAATTCTCGATAGATTTGGCATCAATTGACGCTACCGAGCCTGTGATTTCTCTTCTTTCCTGAGTACCATAACCTACTACTACTACCTCGTTAAGAGTTTTGACATCCACATCCAATGATACATTAATAATGGAATTGGAACCGATTGGCATTTCCTTCGTCAGGTAGCCAACAAAACTGAATACTAGAGTCGAAGCATCAGCAGGAACAGCGATAGAATAACTTCCATCTAGATCTGTGATCACTCCTTGCGTAGTACCTTTCACTACTACACTTGCTCCCGGTACGCCCTCTGGCTCTTCTGCCGAAGTGACCCTACCAGTAATCGTCTTGCTCTGCGCCAATACAGACGCCAGGGTCAGTATCGTGAAAGCAAAGGCTAATAAAACTTTCTTCATAGGTTGAACATTTACGTTTAGTTATATTTTGCTCACAATATCAAGCGAAAGTTTGATATGAAAAAGAGCACAAAACCCACGAAATCAACCCAATGAAGTATATTATATCGAAAATTTGCCGATTTAAGTAAAACTCAATTTACTAATCCCCAATTTTTACGTTATTCAGATTTTTATTTCAAATTTTCGGTTTTTTATTTCAAAAAAATCTGGCATTTCCTGAAACAATTCTCATTTCAATCCTTTAGGACCTAAATCTTTAGAAGGGCGATTCCTTCTCGATAAATCTTTTACGACATTTAGCCAAATAATATTCTTTTAACCAATTAGTTTCAATCAAAATCCATATAATTATATGGAGCCAAATTTGCTAAAGCAAATATTAAAAAAGAATATAATTTTGCTAAAAATTGTTTTTACCGAATTTTATAGTATTTTAAAAAAATCAAAAAAAATTGCACTTTTTTAACCAAAATCATCTTGGTACTCAATATCAGGATAAAAATCACCCTAGTTTAAACTTTTTATACAATTCCCACACACCTTCTGTCTTTTTCAAAAGGATAACGTGAGCTACTACCAATTTTTGAGTGAGGTTCTTTTCAGACGAAAAATGAACAATATTCTGAAACTGAGATTTCTTCAAATCCTTGAAAGCTATAGTCATATGAGGATGAAAATTTCGATCGCTAAGTTCATCTACCAGATTCAATTCCGTTTTACAAAATGTTTTTAAATCCCTTTGAAAATCATACAAATCTTGCCCGGCATCTACTCCTAGGTATACTACTCGCTCTCCAAAAGTTTTAACACCCCTTATGGTTACTGACATCGGCTCATAGGCGCCAATAAACCTGGTCAATAACTCGGTCAACTTTTCCTCCTTTGCCTCATTATATCTAAAAGGCATTTTTAACGTAATATGGGCAGGGGATTTTAGTGCATACTTGGCTTGGTAGCGATCTCTGATTTCATTCTTCAGATTTGTGACCCGCTCTTGAAACTCACCCTCTGGTACGATCGCCAAAAAATACTTTTGCATCACTTTCATATAATTCTAATTTTCCTTCAAAGGCCATATTGCCTATACCAAACTGGTTTCGGGAGAATCTCCCACTACCGATAATCATCCCTCCGTGTGTCGATTACTTGCTTGATTTCATCAGGCTAAATTACCTCGAAAAGGAATTCATGAGGCAAAAACAAAAAAAGTATTCGATAAACTGGATCAAAGCTTTAAATTAAGGGGAATAAACACCAAACAGCTATGAAGTATTTTTATAAGGCCATGATTGGTCTTGATCTAACTGAGATGGATGATATCCTGATCAAAAAAACGATTGTGTACCTAAAATTCCTTGGGATAGATAAATGCTACTTTGTACATGTATCCAAGAATTTAGCTGTACCAGATGAGATCCTGAAAAACCATCCTGAATTACTCGCTCCGGGGGATGAATCCATAGAAGCATCAATTCAAGCGAAGCTTGATGAATATGATTTTCCTGAAAGTATGGATATCGAAGTTTTTGCGGAAGAAGGTGCACATCCTTTAGAGACACTCTTACGATGGGCCAAAATCAAGGACGTTGATCTTATTATCATGGGCAGAAAAGAAAACCTGGAGGGAAATGGCTCTTTGGCCAAAGGAATAGCTAAAAAAGCTCCTTGCTCAGTATTGCTATTACAAGAAAGAAGACCTCCTGGACTACCAGAAAAAATCATGATTCCTTCAGATTTCTCTGACCATACAGATTTGATCTATGATTTCGGTGAACGAATCTCTGAAGAATTGGGAGCAGAGCTTATTCCAGTGCATTTATACGAAGTACCACATGGCTATTCCAAAACTGGTAAGACGTTTGAAGAATTTGCTGAAATCATGAAGGATAATGCTCAACAAGACTTCAAGCGCTTTATCCAAAAGTTTAACCATAAAGAATTGAGCTGTCATTTCGTACTTAATAATGGGGAAGGCCAAGGCAAAGCATTACTCGAAGAAGCCCAAATCCTCAATGCAGACATGATTTTGCTAGGCTCCCGTGGTAAAACCAAATCTGCCGCAATTCTTTTGGGAAGCGTAGCTGAAAAACTCGTATTAGTAAATAATATATTACCAATGTTGATCTTCAAGAAAAAAGGTGAGACAATGGGATTCTTTGAAGCCTTGTTTAAAGTCTAGACTGACTTACTTAGAAAAAAACAAACCTGATCCCCTTTGCCCTCCTGATTATATCGGAGGGCTTTTTTATCTAAAGCCACTAATTCTTCCTTGGAAAAAACATCAGTTGCAGATTTCTGATGTAAAGCAAAACCCCTTTCATACAGCTCTGTACCCCAGAATTGAAAAGCCGTGGAATCAAATAGCACTTCATCAAGTTCAAATCCAATAGCTTTTGAAAGCTTTTCGAATCCATAAACAGAAGGGATAATCAAATGTCGCGGCGCGTCTAGCTGTACCCAGAGCTCTCGCTTCTCTTGCCATATGGCAGCATCAGCAACAGGAGTTCTTATTAAAAGCTTTCCCCCTGGATTAAGCTTATCAAAACAAGCCTGTAAGGTTTCCAAAGGATTTTCCATGTGCTCAAAGGCATGGTGCATCATGATCAAGTCAAAGGAAATTTCACTTTCTTCTATTGGCTGTTTCCAAAGGTGAAGATTTGAGTTGATTTCACTATCCTTTTCCATAAAAGGATCAAATCCATGTAAATCTGTATAACCTGAGGCATACAACTCATAAAGCAACTGCCCATTTCCACAGCCTAGATCAGCTATTTTGGCATGAAAATCAGGAGATAATTTCTTCAGCCAATAGCCATAGATTGGCTCAAAAGCCTTCGACTTAGTCTTGAGAAACAAGTTCATTCGGGCCTGCTTGTACACTCTCCTAGGAAAGCTTGTGTACTAATGGTAAAAATGAATAGTACTCTGAGTGCGAATAATAAGCAGCTAGATCAGAAGGTACTTCATCTAGTTGAATAGATTTACAACTTTCACATTCGGAATAGGCAAAACTGCCTCCCATCCCAAACATGCGTTCACTTCCTTGAAAAGGAATAAGACCAGAACTTCCACAAAATTTGCAAACCTAAAGCAAATTAATAGGCATTGTCACGGGTAAAAATCAGCTCGCGAACAGTCTTGATCATTATGCCCATATCAAATAAAAATGACCAGTTATTGATATAAAATGAGTCCAAACGAACTCTAGAGCGAATCTGAAACGGATTTTCTATTTCACCACGGTATCCACTCACCTGAGCAAGACCAGTGATCCCCGGACGGATTTTGTGTCTGGAGTTATATTTTTCAATCTGTGTCTTGAAGGTTTGGTTCATAGGAATGGTATGAGGTCTAGGCCCGACCACAGACATGTCACCAAACAATACATTAATAAATTGCGGCATTTCATCTAAGGATGAAGCTCGAAGAAATGCTCCAGTTCTAGTGACACGTGGATCATTTTTGGTTGCCTGTTTCACATCCGAATAATCATTGGGAGTCATGGAGCGAAACTTCAAACAATTGAAAATCTTATTATTCACTCCATTCCTCTGCTGTATAAAGAAAACAGGGCCTCTCGATTCTAATTTTATTAGAATCCCCACCAAAGGAATAAGCCAGGAAAGGATAAAGAGAATCACAAAACTTGCAAACAAAACATCAAACACTCTCTTAGCAAAGCTATTCAAGGCATTATCAAGTGGTATTTCATTTACATTGATAACAAAAAAGTCCCCATATCGCGAGAATGACAAATTCTTTTCGAGCTGTAAACTTCCACCAGGAATCATTTTCACCTTGATATAATTGTCATCAGCAAAGTCTATCACTTTTTTGACCAGTGCGGACTCCAAGTGTTCATGGATATATATAAGATCTAAATCCAACTCTCCAGCTTCTCTGAAAAAATCTACAATTCCCCCTCTAGTCTGATTACAATCTGCTTGATCATCATAATAACCTATGAAATTGATCCCAAATTCTTTGCGGATTTTGAATACATCAGCGAGTAATGGACTTGTTCCACCCTTGCCCACGATAATGGCATTATGGTAATTATTGCCTTTGCTTCTATAATTTCGCAGCAGGATATGTACTCCGACACGGAACATTCCCATCAAAAGCAACATGCCGAGTCCTAATGACAGGACTGGGCTGACCTGCAAAGTCGGATTTCGGAATGGTAGCCAAACAATAGTAGTAGCGCAAACAAACCAAATCACAGTGATCAAAAGCCTAGTCAGCGTTTGCTCATATTCATCTGTACGCTCAATTTTGTAATCCTTTCTTAGTGCAGAGATCAAAAGCCACAAAACACTAAGTACTGAAATCGTACCCAACTCGTCGCCATCAAAAATCCCCACAAACTGAAGAATTGAATTACAAATCAGCAATGCTAGCAAGGAAGCTAAAAAGTCGCTAGCCGAAAATACCCATGGAAAATACTTGTCAAATCTTCTCTTCATAAAAATGCCACCTAAAAAAGGCTTTTTACCCTTCTAAAACCCAAATAGTTTATTTAGATACGCAATGAGATTCATTTCAGAGTCAAAATTAAGAAAAGAATCCTCAAGGCTGATTACTTTTGTGTTTATTTAATAGCTAAAACGCTCCAAGGGCAACCCATGAGTTTTATTTCAAATTTATTTTCACCTTCAAATAATCCCAAGTCTTTGGGAGCCAAATTTAGAAACCAAAGACAAAAAGATTTTGAAGAATTATTTTTTCAGAATTTTTCAAAAAGCGAGCCAATTCGAATCTTAGATGTAGGAGGTGCCGCATATTTTTGGGACAATAGCAGCCTTCCTGCACTTCCCAATATTGAAATAGTTCTGCTGAATCTTCAAGAGGAAAAGATCTTAAACCCAAAATTCAAATCTGTAGTAGGTGATGCTACGAATATGCCAGAATTTGAAGACAATAGCTTCGACCTCGTGTTTTCCAACTCGGTGATTGAGCATTTATACACTTGGGAGAATCAGCGAAAAATGGCAAACGAGATTATACGTGTTGGCAAAAAGCATTTTATTCAAACGCCTAATCGATATTTCCCAGTCGAAGCACATTATGCGATTCCTTTTGCCCAATACTTTCCTCCTAGTTTTCTTTACTTTTTACTTACAAAAACAAAACTAAGCAGGCTTCAAAAATGGGATCCTACAGCCGCTCAGCAGTACCTGGATGAAATTCGACTGCTAGACCAAACCGAAATGCAACTGCTTTTTCCTGGATCTAATATGTACCTGGAAAAATTTATGGGAATGATCAAATCAATTTCTGCTCACAATTTGGCTTAATCAGCAAATTGAAGTCGCACTAAATTGGCGTAAAATCCATCTTCTCTACTGAGCAAATCAACGTGATTGCCTTGCTCTACTATCTCACCGCCGCTTAGGACATATATTCTATCTGCTTTGCGGATAGTAGCCAATCGATGGGCAATAATGATAGTAGTTCTTCCTTTCATCAGCTCATCCAGTGCTTCTTGTACCAGTGATTCAGACTCTGCATCCAAAGAAGAAGTTGCTTCATCCAAAATCAATATGGAAGGGTCTTTCAAAATAGCACGAGCGATAGCTACTCGCTGTCTTTGACCACCAGAAAGTTTCACTCCACGCTCGCCAACCAAAGTATCTAAACCGTCTGGAAACTGGGATATAAACTGCCAAGCGTTAGCTTTTTTGGATGCCAAAATGATTTCTTCTTCTGTTGCTCCAGGCTTTGCGTAAGAGATATTCTCACGAATAGAACCTCCAAAAAGCAATACTTCCTGAGGCACCATTCCCACATGAGATCGAAGATTTTGCAAGTCCCACTCGTTCAATGCACGGTCGTCGACTAAGATTGATCCTTTCTGCACATCATAAAATCGCATCAGCAATTGAATGATTGTAGACTTCCCTGCCCCAGAGTGACCTGCCAGAGCTACTTTTTCTCCTGGATTCACATGAAAAGTAAGCTCTTTCAGCACTTCCATCTCTGGTCGCGTTGGGTAATGAAAAGCAACATGATCAAAAGCAATTTTACCTTGGAAATTTGTGGCCTTAATTCCTGTAACTGACTCAGGTTCCTCATCCAATATCTCTAACACTCGCTCCGAAGAACCAATAGCTTTCTGAACCTGTCCATATATATCTCCCAAACCTGCAATCGATCCACCTATAAAAGTGGTGTAGAGCACAAAAGAAACTAACTCGCCCACACTCATTTCGCCAGAACTGACTAAACTCGCCCCGTACCACATGACAGCTACAATACCCCCAAACAAGGCGAAAATAATGAATGAAATAAATGCCCCTCTGTACTTGGCAGCCCGCAAGGCGACTCCAACCATCCTATTCAAGCCACTTCCGTATCTGGCAGACTCGAACGCCTCACCGACAAAGGATTTGACTGTACTGATAGATTGTAGCGTTTCCTCCACTATCACATTTGCCGAGGCAAGTTCATCTTGCGTTTTTTTGGATAGAGTTCGGATAAATTTTCCAAAAACCATTGCTATCACAACCAATACTGGAAAAGTAGCAAGCATGAAAATCGTTAACTTCGGTGTATTGACCATCAGGAAAATCACACCCGCTACTAGCGTAACTACTTGTCGGAAAAGCTCAGCTAAAGTAACAGAGAAGGTATCCTGAAGCATACTCACATCAGAAGTGATCCGGCTAATCAATTCCCCCGTTCTACGCTTATCAAAAAATGTCATGGGTAAGCGCACCATTCTAGAGTACAATGCCAATCGAATATCGCGCATGGATCGCTCCGAAACTAAGGCAAAAAGCCATACTCGGAAGAAAGAGAATATACTCTGCACTGCTAGTATTCCTACCAATATCAGCGCAATGGAATTAATATCACTCACTATCCAATCTGTGCCCTGAGCAGTATCTATTAACTTTCCTGCAACAAAGGGAAATGTAAGTAGGGTAAGCGAGGAAAAAACTAGAAAAACCAATCCCAAAAAGAATAGTCCTTTGTACGGCATCAAAAAACTAAAAATGCCTCCTAGTTTGCTTAAATTCTGCTTATTCAATTTCCTCTTCTCGCTCTCGTCCAAAGCAGTTCCTCTTTTCTTAGCCATCCTTTGATTTTCGTATTAAGGGCACAAACTTAAGGTTTTTTCGCAAGGATTGCTTTCCCAAAAAAGAAAGGTTTCACGATCATGAATTACCAAGTACTCCTTAAAAAAAATTATCGCGCAATAGCACTACTGTAAACACCTGATGAATTCAGAAATAATTAGATCAGAATCTGAGGAGTTTACCTACTATCTGCCCAATTGTGCATCAACCAATTCCCGCTTCAGCTTACGCTCACGATCAAGCATATTCTTGCGGTGATTATCAAATTCTTCCTGCACCTCAGCCAAATCCTTCTGAGCTTTTCTGATTTTTTTGAAACTACTAAAATACTGAAAGGAGAATATGGCAAGAGCACTAGCGAGCACTGAAACTAAAATCCACATAAAGGAAGAATAAACTGCTTTATGAATTCCCATTCCAAGAAAAGAGAAATTATCCTTTTCAGCAATCGCCTCCTGCTTTTCAGTTTCGGCAGTAACTAAGATACTATTGAGATTTTTGATAGAATCTTTTTCACTCACTATCAAACCCTTAAGATCACCAACTTCTGTTCTCATTGTACGCATAGAGTCCAAAATATTGGATTTAAGCTGATCCAAATTTGTTCTTTTTACGACTTTATATTCCTGGAAATTATTAGAAACACTGTAGATGTATTCAAACTGACTATCAATAGTACCTGAGTCGAGTGACCCTTCCTCAGTAGTTTCAGTCTGGGCAAAAGTGATGAAAGGAATTATAATTAAAGAAATCGCAAGAAGTAAAAGGGGCAGTACTCTTTTCATTGGGTAATTAATTTACAAACTAGGGTGAAAGGCTTCAGTGTCCAATAAACATGCCTTGGAAGGCAAATGCAAGGGCATATTTTGTCGCTGGAAATAGCGTCAAGGTAAAATATAATTGTTTCTTGTTGATTATCAATAACTTAAAAAGTTTTTTGACTGACTATTTATTACCTCATTTTTTTATAAAGCTGAGAATGGCACAACTCTTAACATTTTGAGAATGCTTTTTTGGTGCGCAATTGAACTTCCTCTCACCTTATTGAATAAGAGAAATAGGGCCAAGTAGGATCTATTGTAAACCGTCTAAATCTCTTTGACAGTATCCACTTGTGAGGCAATCCAAGCGGGTCTTGAAGACGCAAAAAAAGTAATTACTATCATTGCTACACTTATCCAGAGGAAGTCGCTCCAAATCATTTTCACGGGATAGGCATCCACTACAGCTGAGGATATTCCTAGCGAAACCAATCCAAAAGTCTGCTGAGCCCAACAAACCAAATAGCCGAGGATCAAACCTATCGATGCACCACTAAATGCGATCAAGGCACCTTGCTTCAAGAAAATCCTTCTGATAAGTTTCTCAGGTGCCCCCATGGCTTTTAGTACAGCGATGTCCTTTTTCTTTTCGATGGCGAGCATACTCAGGGAAAAGAAAATATTGAATGAGGCTATCGCCAATATAAATGTCAACGTAAGGAACACAAATAGCTTTTCCATCTGAACTGTACGGATGAGGTCTGAGTGTTGTTCATCGGCATTTTTTACTAAGAAGCCTTCTCCAAGATGCTCCTTCAACCTCTTATGTACTTCCGCGATAGTATAACCTTTGGCGACTTTCACTTCTAGCGAAGTTCTTTTGTCACCGTATTTCAGTAGATCTCTGACGAAAAAAAGCGGTGCAATCACATATTCATCATCAAACTGTCGATCACCAATACTGAAATAAGCTACAGGATCTAATACGGCAGATTCATAGAATTGAGAAGGATCGATAGATGCGGCACTTCTAGGTGCCTTAGGATAATAGATTTTCAGAGGCACATTGACATTATCCAGATTGACCGAAAGAAAGAAACCTACACCCCTACCTAAAATAGCGGCTGGTCTAAGCTCTGTCCCCAAAGTAGTGTCTCCCCAAAAATAGCCTTTGGAAAACCTCTCCTGATCCAGGAAATTACCCGAAACACCTTTAATTCTGCCGATCATTTGATTACCGTTGTAATCCAACAAGGCATTGTCTTCGATAACCTCGGTAAGAATGGCTACACCTTCAAGATTTTTGATATTCTCCAGCCACTCTTCATCTGTCATAAAGCTTTTACCTACAACCGCCTCTATTTTCAGCTCCGCATCAAAACTCGCAAACATTCCCTTTATCAAATCCTCCAAACCGTTGAACACAGACATCACAATCACCAAGGCCATCGTGCCTACAGCGACTCCTATCATAGAAATCCTGGACAAAATGGTGATGAAATTCCGCTTCTTTTTACTGCGGAAATATCTGGCGGCTATGAAAAAACTAAGGTTCAACGATAGCTAGATTAATCCTCCTCTTCTTGGTCCTCTTCCTCAGGCGGTGCTGGGGGAATAGACAGATTAGAAATCACCTTGTCCATATGCTGCGCGTAGGCGGCAGAGTCATCTGGAAAAAAAGCAATCTCAGGAATAACACGAACCGATTTACCAATTCGCTTGGCTAGCTGATGTCTGATTTCCTTTTTGTGCGCATTGATCAGCTTGTAAGTCGATTCTGGGTCTGCTAATAAAAAGCTTAGGTAAACCTTTGCCAAACCCAGATCTGGACTCATCAAAACGCGCGTGATAGTCACCATAGCCCGACCGACTAGGTGTTTTGATTCTTTTTGAAATATATCTCCAAGCTCTTTTTGGATCAGCTTGGAATATTTTTGTTGTCTTTTACTTTCCATATGAAGTATTTGTGGTGCAAATTTAGCGAAATAGTTGGGCAAGCTTTAATTTTGGGCAAAACCTACCAAACACTCTTCTCCAATTTACCTTGTTCAGTTTTTTTAAATTAAATGATCCCTTCAGATTAATCGGCATAGGAATATACATTCTCCTGCTGACAATAGTCTATTTAACGCTTAATCCTTTCCCTCTTACCAATCCACAATTGACTTGGATGCTATTAGGAGAGCGTCTGGGACAAGGCTATTATTTATATCAAGACATCATAGATGACAACGGGCCTCTTTCCGCTGGGTTCTTTACTTTCATGGATTTGCTATTTGGACGAAGCCAATTCGCATATGAAGTTGTAGGAAGAGTACTGATATCTTTTCAGATACTCTATTGGAATTCCATGTTGATCAAGTTCAAGGCTTTTGATGTGAACACTTATCTGCCTGCCATCATTATGGCTGCACTATTCCATTTTTCTTTTGATTTATTGAGTTTAAGCCCAGCATTATTAGGTAGCTGCTTTTTGATGTTAGCGCTCGGCCAACTTTTCTCCCAGACAGTCCTGCAGAAAGACACGAGTGAGTCTACCTTATTAATAGGGATCTATGCAGGTCTGGCTACAGGATTTCATCCAAATTACATCCTGTTTTTACCGTACATGATATTCACAGGAATCGCTATCAGCAGCTTTTCCTTCCGGCAATTACTGCTGTCTCTAGTGGGATACGCACTACCACTCTTATTAATCTCTGTATTCTATTTTTGGAAAGATGGATTAGAAGAAGCTATTCAAATTTGGCCACTCACCTTTCTTTCTGAAAAATATGAGTATCAGTCCCTAATAAACTGGCTAATACTTGGAATTTATCCTCTATTGTTAGCTGTGGTGGGTTATTTCATTGCTACGGTTTTACGCGGATCTACGATCAACCAACAAAAGCAACGTCAGCTTGTCATTATCTGGTTGCTCTTTTCAGCAGCGGAGTTTTTCATTATCAAGAAGCAAGCTGCTTATCAGTTGGTAATATTGATTCCAGGACTCACCTACCTAATCACCCAGTTTTTTTTGAATATCAGAAAAGAATTTATAGCTAAAATCGCCTTCTATCTTCTTGTCCTAGGACTTCCTGCAGCAAGCTTCTGGTACTGGCAGCAAACTATTCCAGATTCAGAATATTTTGTAGCCAAAAGTGAAGCTGAATATTCAGGCGATATCCTTGTTATGGGCGACAACCTCTCACCCTACCTCACTTCTAAGCTAGGAGGACCATTTCTTAATTATCGATTAAGTCAGCTTTATCTTGATCAGGATCGTGATTTGAGAGAAAAGGCAAGACTTTTTCAGATGCTTCAAAAGCAGCTGCCATCGACTGTACTGGATCCAAATGGAGATTTTGAAAAATTACTCAAGCAATTTCCAGCTTTGGAAGTCCAATACAAAAAGACCTCTTCAGGGGTTTTTACTTTGAAAAAATAGACACCTGGCTTATCTATTCTAAAGGGATGAGAATACCTATGACTACAGATATTGAATAGGGTCAGGAAAGGTTAAGATGATCAGTGTTGAAAACGCTATTTCCACATCAAGAAAAACCAATAGGTCTAATTTTAGTTGGCTCCTTTCAGTTTTGCAAAATTGAGAAATAGAAAAATCCCAGTAACCATCCCAATTAATAATTTCGCAGTCTATTCAGGTAATTATTGGAAATCTCTGATTAAATCAGGACTTTAATTAGATGGTTTACCAGCATGCCGTCGGAAATTTCAATTTCACCTTCCCAGACCTTAAGACAGTTTTAGCAAAAGCTTCTCCTGAAAAATCCGGAGATCAAATGGCTGGTTTGGCTGCAAAAAGCGAGCAGGAACGAATCGCCGCAAAGCTGGTACTAGCAGATTTACCACTTAAGCATTTTTTGGCTGAAGAGATCATCCCATCTGAAGTAGATAATGTTTCCCAACTGATTCAGGATTCCTTTGATGCCAAAGCCTTCGAAGTAATCGGGCATCTCACCGTGGGTAGTTTTAGAGATTGGCTTTTGGATTATAAAACCGATGGAGAAAAAATCAAGCAGATCTCGCCCGGATTAACTCCAGAAATGGTGGCTGCGGTGAGTAAAATCATGGCAAATCAAGACTTGATTCTGGTTGCCTCCAAAATTGAAATTGTCAGCAAATTCCGAAATACCATCGGGCTTAAGGGAAATTTCTCCACCAGACTTCAACCCAACAATGCCACCGATGATCCGAAAGGCATAATGGCAAGTACCATAGACGGATTGATGTATGGAGTTGGAGATGCCGTAATTGGGATTAACCCAGCTTCGGATTCTGCAGATGCAACTTTAAAATTGTTGGAGATGCTGGATAAGCTTCGGCAACAATACGACATCCCAACTCAAACTTGCGTCCTTTCCCACGTCACTACCACACTCGAACTTATCAATAAAAATGCACCTGTGGATCTGGTTTTTCAATCCATTGGTGGCACAGAAAAAACCAATTCCAGCTTCGGCTTTTCCTTGGAAAATCTGAGCGAAGCATACCAAGCGGGGTTGGAAATGAATAGAGGGACGGTTGGAAATAACTTGATGTATTTTGAAACCGGGCAGGGAAGCGCCCATTCTGCCAATGCACATCATGGCATCGACCAGCAAACTTGCGAAGTAAGGGCCTATGCAGTGGCTCGAAAATACAATCCTTTTTTGGTCAATACCGTCGTGGGCTTTATCGGTCCAGAATATTTATATGATGGCAAGCAAGTGATCAGAGCGGGATTGGAGGATCATTTCTGTGGAAAACTGATGGGTTTACCGATGGGATGTGACATTTGCTATACAAATCATATCAGCGCGGATCAAGACGATATGGATAATCTTTTGACGCTGCTGGGAGTGGCTGGTTGCAACTTTATCATGGGAGTTCCCGGCGCAGATGATGTGATGCTGAACTACCAAAGCACTTCTTTCCATGACCAACTTTATATTCGACAAGTGCTGGGCTTGAAAAGAGCGCCAGAGTTTGAGGAATGGCTTTTCAAAATGGGAATGACAGACCAGTCCGGCAAAATCTTAGAAGCAAAAAGCTCACATAAACTTCTAAGTCTATGAGTGATGAAAGCGCTTGGGAAAAACTCAAATCCTACACAGACGCAAGAATTGCTCTTGGAAGATCGGGAGGAAGTTTGCCAACATCTGAATTGCTAAAATTCAGGAAAGACCATGCCTTGGCAAAAGATGCCGTCTGGACAGAACTTGATGTCAAGCTACTGGAGCGGGAAATCGAAGGCTTGCAACTTTCCATCGTGAAATTAAGCAGTCAAGCTGCGGATCGGCTTGCTTACATCAAGCGGCCGGATTTCGGAAGAAAACTTGATCAGGAATCTATAGCTAGAATCGCTTGCTTTCCAAAGACCGAACACGACATTTCCATCATCTTAGCAGATGGCTTATCAGCACAGGCAATTTCACTTCATGCCATTCCTTTTTTGAAGGAGTTTTTACCCACGATATCGGCATATTCTCTTGCTCCGATTTGCTTGGTAAATCAAGGAAGAGTAGCAATCAGCGATGAAATCGGCGAGCTATTTTCCAGTAAAATATCCATTATTCTAATCGGTGAAAGACCCGGACTCAGCTCCCCATACAGCATGGGAATTTATTTGACATACAACCCAAAAGCAGGGAATACAGACGAAAAAAGAAACTGTATTTCCAATATCCGAACCGGCGGATTACCCTATTCCTATGCTGCCGGGAAACTCGCCTTTTTGACCTCTGAGGCACTCAGATTAAAACTTTCCGGTGTCAATCTCAAAGACACTTTTGACAGCCAACTTTTAAAAAATGACAACAGAAAACAGTGAATTAAAACGAACGCTTGGACCTTTTATGCTTTGGGGTTTGGGTGTCGGCTATGTGATTTCGGGGATGTATTTCGGCTGGAACTTGGGACTCGCCGAGGGCGGAACCTTGGGTCTCGCAGTGGCTACCTTCTTTATCATCATCATGTATGTGACTTTCACTTTTAGCTATACCGAGATGGCCTGTGCCATTCCCAAAGCCGGAGGAGCTTTCGATTATGCACGATTGGGACTCGGGAAAAACTGGGGATTCTTGGCTGGAATGGCCCAAAGCATAGAATTTATCTTTGCCCCACCCGCCATTGCAGCAGCGATTGGAGCCTATTTCAATGTCTTTTTCCCTGAAATCGGTGTGACCACCATTGCCATCACAGCCTACCTTATTTTCACGGCGATCAATATCAGCGGAGTGAAATTCGCCGCCTATTTCGAACTCGTCATTACTATTATTGCGGTCATTGAGCTTTTACTTTTCTCAGGAGTCAGCTTCACTGCATTCGAATTTGAAAACCTGACTACCAATGCGCTTCCAAATGGATGGGGCGGAGCTTTTGCAGCGATTCCTTTTGCGATCTGGTTTTTCTTGGCTATCGAAGGTGTGGCCAATGTAGCGGAGGAAGCCAAAAATCCTCAACGGAATATTCTGATCGGATTTGGGTCAGCCATCTTGACCTTGGTGATTTTATGTATTCTGACCTTTACCTCCGCAATCGGAGTGGATGGCTGGGAAACGATCGTTTATCCTCCGGGAAGTACAGAACCCTCTGATTCTCCACTGCCTCTAGCCTTGGCAAAGATTGTAGGCGAAAGCAATATCCTGTACCATCTTTTGATTACGGTAGGACTTTTTGGTTTGGTAGCATCCTTTCATGGCATTATCCTAGCAGCTGGACGATCCACTTTGGAGCTTGGAAGAGAGCGTTATGTCAGTCCATTTGTGGGGAAAGTAAACGCCAAAACGAAAACCCCGATGAATGCCCTGATCGTGAATATGGGTATCGGGATTCTGGCTTTACTGACTGGAAAAACTGGTGAAATCATCACCATCGCCTGCTTTGGAGCACTGACTTTATACATCGTTTCGATGATAGCATTCTTTGCCTTGCGAAAAAATCATGCAGATCTTGAGCGACCTTTTCGCGTTCCACTCTTTCCTTATTTCCCAGCCATCGCTTTGGTCATTGCAGTAATTGCGATGGTTGCGATGAGCATTTACAATGTAGAATTAATGCTGATTTTTTGGGGATTGGTAGCTTTTGGGTATGTGAGTTTTCGGTGGTATCAGAGGGAGGGGTGAGCGAAAAATTCCCAGTACTGGATATTGGAACTCATGTTTTAGTTTTTATTTTAAAAGATTTAAAGAGGCTTAAGAGGAATTATTTTAAAGGTCAAAAATTATTTATTGTCGATAAAATTATTATGTCCACTGATTTTCAGTAGATTATATAAATTAATTCCAACCCTATTTATAATAGACATATACGGAATGTTCATATACATGTGTTAGTGGGCATAAAATGAACTAAATAAAAAAAGAAAGCTAAAAATCGATAACAGTAAGGAACTTAATAAAATAGGAAACCAAAAATGAATGAAACTTTCGCAATAAAGACTAAAAAAATTAAGTTCGATAATTCTGGATATTATGCTCTAGGATTAATAGCTCTTGCAATCTTAGGTTTTTGGCCTACCTACTTTTCAAAATTCTTAGATGGTACAGCGAACTTCAATTTTTATTTTCATTTTCATTTTGCCATGTCAGCACTATGGATTGCGCTATTGATAGTACAACCCATACTTATCAAGAAAAAGAAACTCTCAATTCATAGACAAATTGGTAAATTAAGTTTTGTCATTTTACCCTTGTTCTTAATATCAGTGATCTTACTAAAACATTATATGATTGGTGGTGAAGTTACTGAAGGTTCAGGGGCCAGTATGTGGTTTCTATTTAAAAACTTAATTGTTATTGGTATCATGTATATCATTGCCATGGTTAATAGGCGCAATGTGCAAATTCACGCTCGTGCTATGATTGCAACTGGTATCGTATTTATTGAGCCTACTTTAGGCCGTTTTATCATCATTACCCTATTACCAGAAATCAATTTTATGGTTGGGTTAGGAATTACGTTTCTCATAATGTACGCCCTGATTATTTCGCTCATCATTATTGAAAGAAAACAAACCAGCGGTCGCTGGGTTTTCCCTTTATTTTTAATACTATTAATGGTATTTCACTTCCTCTTTTTCTTTCAAGTAAGCTTTCCATTATTGGATTCAATTGCTAATTGGTTTGTAAGATTACCGATTACATAAGTAAAATTGAAGTTTAATAAAATACGAATTCACAACAATAGTTATTAGTAATTGCTTATTCTCGCCTATTTCTGAATCCCTACTAAGCGTAGTCTGAAACTACGTGTGGGGTATTATCTTTAAAAACAATAACCCGATCCTTAAAAGAAGTTTTTCCAAAGATTCCTTCTCAATCTGGAATCTATTCCCAATTTTAGGTATTCACTTTCTAAAATTCAGAAATAATGCGCCTTTTATTCCGAACACTATTTTTTACGGTTTTCATTCTTGGGTTTAGCCTATCTGGGTTTGCTCAGGATGAGATAAAATCGCTCAAAGTTATGACCTACAATATCTGGAATGGCTTTGACTGGGGAAAGGATACGGCACGAAATGAAAATTTGATCCAATGGGTGAAAGAACAAAATCCTGATGTATTGGCAGTGCAAGAACTCTGTGGATATGATGAAGAAAAGCTACGTAAAGACGCTGCTAAATGGGGACATCCATATGTTCAGATTTTGAAGGAGAAAGACTACCCAACTGCCCTGACGTCCAAAAAACCCATAGAATTGATAGAAAAAAATGTGGATAACTTTTGGCATGGATTGCTCCATGTTAAGACTTTTGGGATCGACTTTTTCGTAGTCCACCTGTCGCCTGCGGATAGTGATACCAGATTGAGAGAAGCCAAACAAATCAAATCCCGAATACAGGAACTGCAAAGTGATTCTTATATCATTCTAGGAGATTTTAACACCCAATCTCCTTTTGATGCCTATTGGCTCGAATCCAAAAAGGAATTGAAAGCAGGTATGCTAGCAAGGCAAAATGAGGAATACAGTAACTTGAGATTAGGGGAGTTTGATTATGCTCCCATGGCAGAATTCTTATCCATCCCCGCCATCGATCTAAGTTTGGGTAAAGCAGATCTGGAAGAAAGCTTTACTTTTCCTACTCCTGCCCTTATTGGCTTATATGATCAAACGCATGAAACTATCCTCCAATCTCGGGTGAGGATAGATTACATTTTGGCTAGCCCAACACTTGCACAGACCTGTTCCTATGTGAAAATTTTCAATCATGGTGCTGCAGAAAAGCTTTCGGATCATTTCCCGGTGATGGCAGAATTTCAGATTGACAAATAGGGATAAAGTTTCCTGCCCAAAAAAAGCCCAAACCTGAATTCTCAAGTTTGGGCTTCTTCGGTCCTCGGTCTTCTGTCTTCCAGCTTTTCAGCTACAAGCAATCTTGCTCACTCGATTCTGGTGTCTTCCACCTTCGAAGTCCGTGGTAAGGAAAGTCTCAGCTAGTTTTTCAGCTACTTCGTAAGAAATAAATCGGGCAGGAAGAGCAATTACGTTGGCATTGTTATGCTGACGGGAAAGAGCAGCAAGCTCTTCGTTCCAGCAAAGTGCAGCTCGGATACCTTGGTGTTTGTTAGCAGTGATGGCAACGCCATTTCCAGATCCACAAATCACAATTCCCAACTCAAACTCTCCAGCTTCAATAGCTGAACTCAAAGGGTGCACATAATCTGGGTAATCTACAGAAGCATCTGAGAAAGGACCAAAATCCTTTACTTCATAGCCCAAAGATTCAAGTTTAGCTATCATTTTAGCTTTGTACTCAACCCCTGCATGATCTCCTCCTATTGCTATTTTCTTTGCCATAACTAGTTAATTTATAAAGGCTTCGACTTCGCTCAGCCTGACATTATTGTCATCCTGAGCGTCCCGTATAGTTATCGGGATCGAAGGATATCTTGATTCTAGGTTCTTAATTCTTGAGTCTAGCTACTTGCTACTTAAATCTCGCGTCTCGATTAAAGCGCGTCATCTATCTCTTCCTGAGCTTTTTTCTTAGCTCTTTTCCTTTCCAGTCTTTTTGCGATCTGGATTCCAGCTTCATAGAGTACCAAAATCGGCATAGCAATCAGAATCTGGCTAATGACATCCGGCGGCGTAATAATCGCTGACAGTACAAGGATAACCACTATCGCATGCCTTCTGTAAGATCTTAGCATCCCTGAAGTCACCAAACCTGACATTGCCAAGAAATAAACTACTACCGGAAGCTGGAACATGATGGCTGAAGCCAGCACCAACATCGTCAAAGTGGAGATGTAGGAAGTAATATCAAATTCATTCAGAATGGAAGGATCCAGCTGATAGTTTGATAGGAAATTGATGGAAAGTGGAGAAAGGATAAAATATCCGAATCCAGCTCCTAGGAAGAACAACATACTCACAAAGAAAACCGCTCCTCGCGCAGCATTTTTCTCCTGATCGTATAATCCCGGACTGATAAATCTCCACACTTCCCAGAATACAAACGGGAATGAAGCAATGAATCCCACCACAAAACTGGAAGTCATGTGCATGGTAAACTGCCCTGTCATCTGTCTACTTTGGATAGTAAACGGCAATTCGTCAATACAAAGCGCAGGCAAACCTACGTAATCACTGAGTTGACAAAGCCATCTATAGGTGACAAAGTCAACCTTGGAAGGTCCAAGTATTACTATTCCGAAAACAAAGCTTTTGGCCAAAAAGGCCGCAACAGATAAAATCAGAATAGCAGCCACAGAACGAAGCAAATGCCAGCGTAAAGACTCTAAATGGTCCAGAAAGGACATTCCTCCTTCTTCTTCCTCTTCTTCTTGGTATTGATCTAATGCCACGGGTAGTATCTATAGTCTAGTATAATGGAAACTCATTCATCCAAGCATTTACTTCGCTACGGATGCTCGCCAATTCGGCCTCATTCTCATAGTTAGTCAAGGCTCTGTCAATCAAGTTGACGATTTTCACCATGTCATCTTCTTTCAATCCTCTCGTAGTGACAGCTGCTGTTCCTACTCTCATTCCTGAGGTAACAAACGGAGATTTGGTATCAAATGGAACCATGTTTTTATTGATGGTGATATCCACTTTGCCAAGTGTTCCTTCTGCTATTTTACCGGTAAGGTCTTTATTTCTAAGATCGATAAGCATCATGTGATTGTCCGTTCCTCCGGAGATGATTTGATATCCGAGACTTACGAACTGATCCGCCATTACGGATGCATTCTTTTTCACCTGAAGTACATAATGCATGTATTCGTCAGAAAGACATTCTTGGAAAGCAACAGCTTTAGCAGCTATAATATGCTCCAATGGTCCTCCTTGAGTGCCTGGGAATACGCCCATGTCAAGCAACGAAGACATTTTTTTGACTTCTCCTTTTGGAGTAGTTACTCCCCAAGGATTATCAAAATCTTCTCTCATCATAATCAAACCACCTCTTGGACCTCTAAGCGTCTTATGGGTAGTAGTAGTCACAATATGACAATGATCCAGTGGATCATTTAAAAGTCCTTTTGCGATCAAGCCAGATGGGTGAGAAATATCAGCCAAAAGAATAGCTCCAACTTCGTCAGCGATTTCTCTCAATCTCGCATAATCCCAATCTCTAGAGTAAGCAGAAGCACCACAAATGATCATTTTAGGAGAAACCTCCAATGCTTTTTCTTCTAACTTATCGTAGTCGATTCTTCCAGTCGATTCTTCTACTCCGTAAAAATGCGGGTCGTACAATTTACCTGAGAAATTCACAGGGGAACCATGGGTCAAGTGACCGCCGTGAGAAAGGTCAAAACCTAGAATGGAATCACCGGCATTGAGACATGCCAACATCACTGCTGCATTTGCCTGCGCACCGGAGTGAGGCTGCACATTGGCCCAGGTAGCTCCAAAAAGCTCTTTTGCTCGGTCGATTGCTAACTGCTCGATCTTATCCACCACTTCGCAACCGCCATAGTAGCGCTTGCCTGGAAGACCTTCTGCGTATTTGTTTGTCAGCACGCTTCCTGCGGCTTCCATTACTTGCTTACTGGTGAAGTTTTCGGAAGCAATCAGTTCGATGCCTCTCTTTTGTCTGTCCTCTTCTTCGTTGATAAGGTCGAAAACAAGCGAGTCTCTTTTCATAATCAGGGGTTTGAAAGCCAATTTTTATGGAATGGTAGCCAGAAGGGTACCTTCAAATGTGCCCAAAAATAGCCCGAAAGTCCCGATTATCCAATCCAAAAAAAGGATTGGGATTTTCTATTCTTAGGAATTGCTATTTTTGACTGATGATTGATTTCAAATTCCGCCCTGAAAGCTATTTTACCCAAGAAACTACTTCTGTTTTATTGGTGAAAATGAATTACCCCGAGAGTCAATGGGGAGAGCAAATTAGTATCTATGCACACTGGCTAGAAGGAAAGGTTCAGTTTGAGGCAGTAGATTTCTATGGAAATGACTACATGCTCTATCCTTCGTCTAGCTATGAGGCATTGACAATGGAGGATATGGTCTATTTACTGGAAGGGATGCAGGTGAATACTGATGGGATGGAAGGGAATATGGAATTAATCTTGGACGGATTTCCAGAAGTCGAAAGTGACTTCTATCCTGAGTTGGAAAAGTATTTTGAGGAAAAAAGAAAAAATGTAGGTTTGGATTAGAAATCCAACATCGCATGCTTTTGCTCAGAAACTTGGTGGGTTAGAAACCAATACTCGTACGTTTCAAAATCTAAACAATCAGAAAATTCCATTCCTTGAAATATGATTTTCTTCAAACAGCTTACAGGTAGCCAGGATTTCAGTTTTAAGGATTGTTCTTTTGAAAGCTGCGAAAGCTGAATCCATTTTCCTCCGTTGATAAAAATTGGTATAAGTTTGGTCATGTACTTCCAGTTATTTGGGTCAAAAGTATACTGATAATCAGCAAGGTACAATTATACAAAATTATTTTTATGTTAATTAAAATTACATATTATAAAATACAGGCATGACAGGAGCTTTCATTGCATTTTTATGTCTTTTATTGGGACTTTTTCTACAGAAACAATCTAATCTCCCACTTGAGAAAATTACCAAATGGGTCAATGCTTATTTGCTAAATATTGTCCTTCCAGCTCTGGCCCTTCTTTACATTCCCCAAATAGAGCCTAGTTGGGGTTTGCTTCTACCCATTTCCTCGGCTTGGTTTACTTTCCTTCTTTCCTGGTTGATTTTTGGTGTGCTGGGCAAGCTATTGAAATGGGATAATCAGACCACTGGCTGCTTAGTGATCGTAGCTGGATTGGCAAATACTTCTTTCATGGGATTTCCGGTGATAGAAGGACTTTACGGAAAAGAGGGTTTACCCATAGCGCTTTTGATTGACCAAGGCGGATCCTTTCTACTAGTTTCTTCCCTTGCAATACTGGTGGGTTCTATTTACTCTCATCAGGAGGGTAATCTGAGCGAGATTCCGCTAAAAATTCTTCGTTTTCCTCCTTTCGGATTTTTACTAGTCACTATCGCCATGAGTATTTTGGGATGGAAAACACCAGAATTTCTGATCCCTCTAGTTTCATTATTAGGCAAAACGATGGCTCCTGTTGCCATCTTCGCCATAGGTCTTAAATTTTCATTAGACTTTGACTCACTCAGTTCCAAGTTTTATTGGTTTGGAATGGGCTATAGGCTCTTACTTGCCCCCTTGATGGTTTGGTTGATCTATAGAAATTTCCTACCACAAAACAGCCTGGAATTAAAAGTCAGCGTGCTGGAAAGCGGCATGGCTCCCATGATCACTGGTTCTATCGTAGCCATACAATATGATCTAAAGCCAAAGCTTGCGACGCTTCTAGCCGGATTGGGCATCCCGATATCTATCGTGACAATTATGATATGGTATTATTTCCTGAGCTAATTAAGCCCAAGCCTTTTTCAGGTCAGTCAGGATTTCCACATGAATTTTCTCATTGGTCGCCAAAATCTGTCGTCCAAATATAAAATCTCTTCCTCCTGAGAAATCAGTCACTTTTCCACCAGCTTCTTCTACGATCAATGTACCAGCGGCCACATCGTAGGAATTCAGATTGTATTCAAAAAACCCTTCTACACGCCCAGAAGCAACATAGCAAAGATCAACAGCAGCACTACCAAATCTACGTGCTCCATGCGAAGACTTCATCAGCGATTTCAAAGCAACTAAATATTTGTCTATCAGATCAAAATTATTGTAAGGAAAACCGGTAGCTATCAGAGATGCAGAAAGTGTCTTAGCTGCGCTAACTCTGATACGCGTGTCATTACAAAATGCTCCGCCACCTTTCATCGCGTAAAAGCACTCATGAAGGTTCACTTCATACACCACTCCTAAAACAACCTCTTCCCGCTCCATCAAGGCTATGCTCACACAAAAAATCGGTACACCGTGCACGAAATTGGTCGTGCCGTCCAATGGGTCTATCACCCAGTTGAATTCTTCGGCTTTGGTAGTATTTGTGCCTTCTTCGGTGATAAAACCTGCTTCAGGAAGGATCTTAGATAATCTGTCCACAATAATCTTCTCCGCTTCCTTATCCACATAAGAAACCAGGTCATTAAAGCCTTTGTGCTCCACGTTATCCATGTTGAAATGCTGTCTTTCCTTGCGGATAAAAGCACCAGCTTCCTTGGCTATTTCTTGCGTCTTCTCGAGAAGAACTTTGAGTCTTTCAGTTGATATCATAAAAATTGGTAGTTAAATCAGGCTTTTGGATTCTTACCAGCCACCGTGAGGACAATTTCTCCTTTGAGGGTATTTGTCTCATAATATTCTATTAGCTCGGCTAGCGTGCCTCTAACGTTCTCCTCGTGGAGCTTAGTGATCTCGCGGGAGACGCAAGCTTGCCTGTCGGTACCGAAAGCTTCTGAGAGCTGCGCGAGTGTTTTCAAAAGACGATGTGGAGACTCATAAAAAATGATAGTCCTCACTTCTTCCACCAAGCCATCTATTCTTGTCTTTCTTCCTTTTTTGTGAGGCAAAAAGCCTTCAAACACAAATCGGTCATTTGGCAGTCCACTATTTACCAAAGCCGGAACAAAGGCAGTGGCTCCAGGAAGACATTGTACATCCAGTCCAGCTGCAAGTACTTCTCTCACCAAAAGGAACCCAGGATCTGAAATAGCAGGTGTACCAGCATCAGAAATCAAGGCAAACACCTCTCCTCGGTTCATTCGCTCTACTAATTTTTCCACGGTCTTATGCTCGTTGAAAATATGGTAGCTCTGAAGTGGTCGGGAGATTTCCAGATGTTTCAATAATTGCCCACTGGTGCGTGTATCCTCCGCGAGGATTACATCAGCACTTTTCAAGATCTCAATAGCCCGAAGCGTGATATCCTTCAAGTTACCGATAGGCGTAGGTACTAGATATAAGTTTACTGAATTTTCACTCATGCAGACAGTTCATCAATGGCTTTAGCCAATGCATGATCCTTCTTGGTCACCTTGTTCCCAGAATCATGCGTAGTCAATTCAATTTCTACTGTGTTATATACATTACTCCAATTGGGGTGATGATTGTGTGCCTCAGCCAAAAATGCCACTCGGGTCATAAAAGCAAAAGCTTCCTGAAAATCCTTGAATTTGAAGCTTTTCTTAAGTTTGTTATCTTCTTCGATCCACATAAGTCAAGTTAGTTAAAGTGATATTAATCCTTCTATTTCGGCAGCTTGCTCATAGAGAGCAATAATCTGATCCGCATTTTTCATCATAGCCTGAATAGTCGTACTCACGTATTTCCCTCCAGAACTCGCTTTGGTAGTAATTTCATGCGTTGGAAATAGCGCAGCAATCTGATTTTCCTTTCCACTAGGAACTATAAACTTAAACATATAAAGCTGAGGAAACTCACCACTTGCTTCTAATTTTTCTTTGAAGTTCTCTTTATCGAATTTCTTTTTGTCCATAGCTGGATGGGATTAGCAATTTACATTTCGAATATAAACAAAGAACCCATGCTGTTAGGCATGGGTTCCGAATCTAAAGCTAGATTCTATTAAAAGAATTTATATCTATAATCCTTGACGCCCGCCAAATCCTGCAGAGCCATCATAACTGAATACGTTGTTCTCTGAGAAGCATTTTGAGTCAATTGACCTTGATATGCAGAATAGTCACCTATCTCAGCTGCTGGAGTCAAAGAGTTCAATTTAGCTACGATCACACCTACGTCTTCACGAATAGGCTGAGTAAGCTCACCTTGCTTCACTCCGAAGATAGCTCCGATCGCTCGTGGAGCGAAACCAACACCTGGAATTACATTAGCGCTAAGCTTCAAATCAGGAATTTCGTTAAGAGAAGCTTCATTTGGATAGACAGCTTTCATATCTTCTAAAGTAGCCTTGCCAGCCAATTTAGACTTGATCACTTCAGCTTTTTTCTCATTTCTAACCTGAGCTTCTATTTGCTCTTTTACATCTGCCAATTTCACATCGCCTTCGTCTCTCTTGCTGACTAGGGTAGCTACTACATAAGCATTGTCTAATTCATAAACAGTAGAAACCTCGCCAGTAGAAGTATCATCTGCAAATGCCCAGCGAATAACTTCTCTAGCGTTTTGAAGGTTGTTGATATTTCTAGCATTGGCATCTACATTGACCGCTGGTAGAATTCTATAATTCTCAGTGGTTGCGTTTTCGGTGAACTCATTCCTGTTTCCTGCATTTGCAGCAAATGAATCAGCTTTTCTGAAAGCCTCATTTCTAGTAGCATCACTAGCAACCAATTCCAATTCTAAAGTAGCCACTTTAGTGTAAGTGGTTTTAGGCATTTCAGTCACTTTAATGATATGATAGCCATATTCAGTTTCTACTACATTCGGAAGAACTCCAGTTGATTTTGCAGCATAGGCAGCCGTAGCAAATTCAGCTACGAAGTCTTCTTTTGCAAACCAACCTAAATCTCCGCCTGTTTGAGCAGTTCCATCTTGGCCATATTGTCTAGCTGCGATTTCAAAGTTTCCGTCAGCTTGTACTTCGTCAAGAACAGTTTCAGCTTGAGCCTTTACCACTGCTTTGGAAGCATCATCCATTCCTTCAGTGCTGAAAAGAATATGTGAAGCTCTCAATCTTGGCGTTCCTTCGTATTGATCAGAGATCTTATAGGATACGTAAGTGGAGTTAGCTGTAATGAAAGGTCCATAAGTTTGGCCTGCCTGTATGTCTGATACATTATTGATCAAATTAGCAGGAAGTTCATCACCTGCTCTGATCGTCATAAAAGGAGCTTGTCCTTCAGAATTTCTCAATACAAAAAGTGAATCATTCTCTGCAGCTCTAAGCTCGTTGGTCAATTCATTGATATGAGAAATAACCTCAGCTGAATCTATTCCACTTGGCTGAATGCTAAAGCTTACATATTCAAGGCTAGCGGCATTTCCAGATTTGAATTTGCTTTTATTCTTAGTCAAATATGCTTGCATTTCGCTTTCTGAAACAGTTACATCTGCGTCAGCTACTGCATAGAATGGCACAAATAGGATAGAAGCATCCGCGATAGTATTCGCTGCTTTGTATTCCTCCTTAGCTTCAGCCTGTGTAGCAAACTCAGAAGTCGCTAGCATGTTGTCATATTTGATTCTCAGTCTAGAGTCGGCAAAAAGGCGCTCCTGCTGATTCCAATATGCCTGCTGAGCTGGATCTGCAGTCTCGAGAGACTGTAAGAAAGATACCAACTGACTTTTGTCAAACTCACCAGTCTGAGGGTTCACCAATTGCTGACGTAATTCTGGAACGATGTTTTTGCCCTGAACCATATCAACTAATTCCGCATCGGAAATCGTCAAACCTAATTTCTCATATTCTTCTTTGAACACACGCTCCACAATCATTGACTGCCAAGCCTGCTCTCTGATAGAATACATTTCTACTTCGGAAGGAACTCTACCCGTTCTCTGCTGATTCGCTACTTTGAATTCTTCAACACGGGCGATGTATTCCTCGTAGGTGATATCTTCACCTGCGATCTCGCCTACGATATTTTGACTGGAACTGAGTAAGGTCGAATTTGGACTTAATAAATCTCCTCCTAGGAGGAATAAAATTAATCCGCCGGCAATTACGCCGATCAATAGACCTGTCCTTTGTCTAATTTGTTTAATTAACGCCATTATTGTACTACGCTTTTTTAGAGTGTCGCAAAATAATAGCATTACTAACGAAATTCAAAATATATTCTGAATCAAACGCTTAACTAGAAAATTCCGGAGGTGTTGATTTTCACGCGAACAGTCTCAATTCTATGCTCTTGCTTGGTCACTACTGTAAAAGTATAGGACTCAAAAGTAATCGATTCTCCTTTCTTTGGAAGATTCTCTGTAAGCGAAAGAATCAGCCCAGATAGGGTCTCAAAGTCTCCAATGGGCAATTCCCAGTCATATTTATCATTGAGGTAATCGATTTCGTGACGCGCACTGAGCAAATATTCCTGTTCAGAAATTTTCTGTTCGATCAAATCATCGCTGTCGTATTCGTCCTCGATTTCTCCAAAAATCTCTTCAATAATATCTTCCATGGAAACTATGCCTGAGGTGCCTCCAAACTCATCTACTACCAAAGCGAGACTTTTTCGCTCCTGAATAAATTGAATCAACAACTCATTAGCCAAGGCAGATTCTGGCGCAATAATGATCGGAGTAAGGATTTCTTCGATGGTTTTGGGCTTCTTAAATAGCTCCAATTGATGGCAATAACCGATGACATCGTCAATGGATTCCCGATAAACAATCACCTTGGAATGTCCACTTTCTTCGAATACTTTTTTTAGCTCCTCCATTTCATCATCTACTTCTACACAGACGATGTCTGTCCTCGGCACCATGCATTCGCGCACTCGAACAGTTTTAAATTCTACCGCATTGTCAAAAATCTTGGTATCAATCTCCACATGTCCATCCTCTTTCCCTTTGTGAATGTGATTTTGAACAAAGCTGTTCAAGTCAGTCACCGTGAAGACTGGCTTGTCCTCACTATATTCTAAACGGAGTATTTTAGTGATGAAAAATCTCGACAGTCCTACTATAGCCCAAACCACTGGGTAAAAGAACAAATATATGATCCAGAAAGGCAGTGCGAAGAAATTCAACATGCTGTTTGGGTTCAGCATAAATAGGCTTTTTGGCAGAAATTCAGCGGTGACCAAAACCACAATAGTGGAAATCAAAGTCTGTAACACCAGGACAATCGCATCATTATTGAAGCCAAATGAGTCTTGTAGAAACATCTTCAACGGGTCTTCCATGAGGAATGCCATGAATATACCGTAGAGCACCAGAGAAATGGTATTTCCCAAAAGTGTGGTGCCGATAAATTGACCTGGGCGCTTTACAAAGACGCTAAGTACTCTTCCAGTCAGATCTCCCTGCTTATTTTGAAGCTCGATCTGTAGCTTATTAGCAGAAATAAATGCAATCTCCATCCCTGAAAAAAAGGCTGAAAACACAAGCGTGATGATCACATAAATCAACTCATAACTTATTTCCATGCTTAACGTTTTTTGCCAGATTTGGCCTTTTTCTTAGGTGTGGGTGGTTCTTCGGGTTTTTGCATTTTGCGATACTGGAACCAAAATAACAAGGCTACAGCAAACATAAAAATTGCATAGGAAGCTTCCACTCCCTGAGTGACCGTCTGGTGAATCCCTACGATCATCAATGCAAGTGAAAGGGATAATAATAATGCGTCAACTAATTTCATTCTGATTTTTTATAAAGCAGAGAAGTAATAAAATCAAATATTGTTTTAACAGGGAATTCCGTAGCCATTTTTTTATAATCCGTCTCCAGGTAATTCAACCTGACCATCTCGGGGATTTTTTAAGGAATAATTAGTAAAAGTCTCATCGGCTTCCAATCCAGATCCATAGAAAAATGTACCACCGTCCTGTACCCTTACAAACTTTTCAGTGTATATTCTCTTTCTTGGCTCCCAAAAAAGTTCTTCTGATTGGAGGTGTTGATCTTTGATCAGATTATGAACCTGTACATCTCCTTCTCCTCTCCAGACATTCTCCTGCTTTAAAAAATAACCCCGATCTGCTCTCAGCGTGGTGGTCAATTGCCCATCTGTCTCAAAAATCTGAATTTCGATCCCATCAGGAAATTCTAGGTTGCCATTGGCAAATTCAAGTTGCTTAGGCGCCTCAAGCTCAAAACGCACTATAGCCGAGTCACTTCGGATCAAATGCACATTGAGAGCCAGATTCATAGGCCCATCATACACCTCCATAACTGATGCGTCTACATCTTCCCTGCAGGAACTAGTCAATGTGATGACACTAAGTAGTACGAATGAAAGTAAACTATTCTTCACAGCTCAAAGATACTTGAAAATTGTTTCATGGCTACAAACGAAAAAAGGCAGCCCGAAGACTGCCTTTTAAATCAGTAATTTGATTAATCTCTTGTCGCCAAAGTTACAGTCTCACCAATCCAACATCCAGTGCTGAGGCTTTGACCCACTTGCATTCCTTCAGCAAACACTTCCTCTTTTGAAGGAAACTGAGCTCTTGCTTGAGCCATTCCACTAGAATTACCAGCTCTCTGATAAGCATTATAGGCAGCTAAGAATATCGCTCTATCCTTGATCACACTTACTCCTGCTCTACACTCATTGTAGGCATTCATGTACATACCCGCAATCATATTGTATACATCAGAAGTAATAGATGAATCTAGATTTGCAGCCTCTTTAGCAGCAGCTCTCGCAGCTGATTTCTTTCCTTGCTTCGCGTAAATTTTAGAAAGCTCCATCTGAGATTCTGCTTTCTGAGAAGTATTCTCCGCAAGACTCAATGCTTGAGTCCACATTTCTTCAGCCTTGGCAGTATTGTCCTCCTGCATATATCTCATGGCAATTACCTGAGAAGTAGAGAAAGATGGTTCCTTCGCATGCTTCATTTCCAATGCCTGCAAGAATGCATTAGAAGAGAAACACTTGTATTGTACAGAGTACTTGAAGATTTGATCTGCTAGTGCCTCGTTAGTAGGATCAGCAGTCAATTTTGGTCCCATTGTATTTTCAATGAAATCACAATCGATCAGTTCCATAGCAATTAATAATTGCTCAAGATTACTTTTTGGGCTAGATACATCGTCCCCTTCAGCTGCCGCTTTATCAAGAATAGCTTGAAGTTTATCATGAATTGAAAGAATCTCTTCGCCTGTATAGGCTTCATGATAGGCATAATTTCTGTAAACTAAATTAAAATATGCAGCTATTAGGTTAGGACTAAGTGTACCATTTAGTTCCATTGCTTTTTCGAAATCAGCAATTGGATCTTTCAACTTATCTTGATCATCCTTATAGTAGGTATACCCGTAATAAGCTTTATTTTCTATCCAATTTTTCTCATTGTTATATAATACACCTCGCTTTTCATACAAAATGATTACGGAATCCTGATAAACTCTCTTTTGAACCTCATCTGTCGTGGCTTTTGAAGCCTCATCATAGATCTTTGTTCCATTGATATATAGAGACTCATTCAGCTCAGGCACATTTACAAGCAGCCAATGAAGAGGTTTGGTAGCCTCCACGTATTGTTCAGATTGCATATAGTCAGTGTAAGCAGCATTTAGCTCTCTGGCTTTAGCTTCTTGAACTGGATCGGATGGAAAATTGAATACTTGAGCTTGGACCATCCCAGCAAGAAGCAGGGCACTTAGCCCTAGGACTGTAGATTTAATGTTCATTTTCATAATGGTTTAATTCGGCACAATTTAATCTTCATGTCTAAATTCAAGTTTTCAAACTCGCATTTAACCATTTTGATCGTATGGTTTGGTTAATTTTTTTATTCAAATACTCGTTTGTAGAACCAACTATTATCATTCAGTGACAAGCCAAAGGTGAAGTTTACATAACTTTCTCGGATGAGGCCATTGTTGGTGGTTCCTCGTTGTCCGACTTTCACTGCGAAGTTCACTAATGAAAGTTGATTTACAGGAAGTGAAGCTCCAAAGTTAATGCCAAGGTCATTTATATTTGTCTCGTTCAGGTAGTATGGCGTCTGCTGATACTCCAAACCGACGCGATAAGTACCTCTCTTCAGGCCGTTGTCAACAGATAGAAAATCAGGTATAATCTGGAATCCCAAACCAATCTTGATCGCTTCCTTCAATTGCAAGGGATCATCTAAGAGAGATCTGTAATTTTTGAAGTCTTGATATTGACCTTCCAAACCGATCACAAATTTGTTGTTTTTTTCATAAGAAACGCCGAATCCATAGCGATTAGGGATATAAATGCTCCCTGGTTCGTCATTCGCAATCAGGTCACCATCTGAATCCGGATCGCTAGCTTGGCCATATGATGCGAGTTTGGCAAAAGCTTTTCCATTAACGTCTCCTAAACGCTGATAAATGGCACCCAAATGTAGCTTACTCTTATCGTTCAATGGGAGGAAGTAATATGCACCTGCTTTGATGCCCACATCACTAACTGTTAATCTTTCATAATATTCTGTGGTGATACCAACTTGGCTTCCCTCATTATCAAAAAGTGCCAGTTGGTCCGTTCGGATCGTGGACCCAAAGATGTAAGAACCCTGAATACCTAGGCTCAGATTTTTAGCTACAATCATCCCATAACTCAAATAAGCTTCAGAGATACCGCCGTCACCTTGGATAGAATTTAAAGCATTTATATCTGTATTGCTTACTGGACTTTCTATAAACAAGCGATAATTCACACTGGTAATTTGATTCAATCCTAAGCCGAATGTCGCTTTATTTACTTTCACAGGAAGAGAGATTGCGATATAGGATAATCCACCACCATCAACATTTGACTTCTCAGTTCCGTTGTCAGCAGCGATTTTCTTATAATTCAGCGCAGCTTCAAAATTAAAAATCGTGTTCTTAGTAGTAAGTGCAGGATTGACCACATTAGGGTTCCATGCTGAACCGAAACTGATGCCAAGTCCCCCCATGGCTTGATTATTAGTTAGACCGGAATAATTAAATTCTCCGATACCAAGAGCACTATAGGTAGAAGCACTCGACTGAGCCTGAGCTTCTGTAAATAAGAAAAGGGTGCATAGTACACCCAGCAATTGCAATTTGATATTACTCAACATTGTGGTTTAGAATAGAATTCAATCCGTAAAGGACCAAATTTGGGACTACAAATATGAGGTCTTTTGCCAATGAATCAAAAGATTGGGCATCTCCACCACAAACAAAGACCTCGATTTCTGGAAATTTTTTGGTGTAGGCTTCGATTTGCCCACGCAACTCGAGCTCAATTCCATACCAAACACCGATCTGCATACACATGATCGTATTGTTGCCAATCAGTTCAGTAGGTTTTACTTTTAAATCTACTAGAGGCAATCTTGCCGTTTGTTCATGCATCGCCTTAGCTCGCATCCCAAATCCAGGACTAATTGCCCCTCCTAGATATGAATTACTTCCATCGATTAAATCAAAAGTAATACAAGTTCCCAAGTCTATTGCGAGAACCGGACCTTTTCCACGAACAGCCCAAGCTCCGATCGCTCCGGCAATACGATCCAAACCCAAACTGGCCGGTGTTCCGTACCCATTATAGATAGGTAACTTCGTCTCTGGACTGAGATAGGTAAATTGGAAAGGTAAAATATCCAGTAATTCTGGCTGACTCCATTTCACGGAACTCACCAAACAATGGTCAAAAGACGCTGAATTCCAGGAAGGTAAAGCTCTTTCAAGCCCCTCAAATACTTCTTCCACAAGCAGCTTATCTCCTTCAAAAAGAGCAGACTTGATTCGAGTATTCCCAATATCTATGATCAGATTTGTCATCCAGTTTAATTAATCTTTCGCAAAATAGTCATTCATAAAAACGAGGTAGTTCTATCCTTGTTAAATTATCTTTGTCTTAGTCTTCACTTAACATACTTTAACCCATGAGCCCTACAAACTACACCATGATCGGATTGATGTCCGGTACCTCAGGAGACGGGTTAGATATCGCGTATTGCAGCTATGAGCGTCAAAAACAATGGTCTTACGAGATTTTGGATGCAATCACGTTCCCATTTCCAAAGGAGCTGGGACAAAAGCTGCTGAACAGTCATAGTCTTTCCGCGCTGGAATTGGCGCTGCTAGACGTGGATTTTGGCAAGTGGATGGGTGAAAAAGTCAAAGAATACTGCAGCGAAAAGCAAATCAAACCGATGGCTATATGCTCACATGGCCACACCGTTTTTCATCAACCAGCCAAAGGTCTTAGCCTTCAGATAGGAAATGGCTGGGCATTGCATCAGGCTTCAGGAGAAAAGGTAATCAACGATTTCCGTATGCAGGATGTGCAGCTCGGCGGCCAAGGAGCTCCTTTGGTGCCGATTGGTGATCAATTACTTTTTCCTTCGATCGATTTTTGCATCAATCTAGGTGGGATTGCAAATATCAGTATGGAAGTAGCAGGACAGCGTATTGCTTTTGACACCTGCCCTTTTAACCTACTTCTGAATTCTCAGGCAAATATGCTCGGTGCTGAATACGATAAAAATGGAGCCTGGGCTAAAGAAGGAGATTTCAATCAAAATTTATTTGAAGCTTTAAATACCCTGCCTTATTACTCTAAATCGGAAGCTAAATCATTAGGTCGGGAGGATTTAGAAAATGATTTCATGCCATTGTTAATTTCTAGTGGTCTTTCTGAAAAAGACATTTTACGAACTCTTGTGGAGCATTATGCTTTTCAAATCGCCAAAGTGATTAAGCAATACCAAGACAATGACACACCTTCTGTGCTGATCACCGGCGGGGGCGCATACAATGCTTTTTTTATTAAGTGCCTTGATAACCAACTATATTCAAAATGGAATCATATAGCAGCTTCCTCCGAATTGATTGAATTTAAAGAGGCGCTGGTTTTTGGCTTTTTGGGCGTGTTGCGTATACGAAATGAAAACAATTGCCTGGCATCCGTAACAGGGGCAAGATCTGATTCATCTGGCGGATTAATTTTTGGCTAACTGCCCGTCAGACTTCATGCAACTAGAGAGGTTTATTTTCCTATTTTTGCCCAGCTATAAACCCAAATTACATGCAAGAATTACTTAAAAAGTTTGAAAACAAGAAACCGGAAATTACTTTTGAATGGAGTGACAGCGAAACAGAAGCCGAAGGCTGGGTAGTGATAAATTCCCTCAGAGGTGGAGCCGCTGGGGGTGGCACCCGCATGAGAAAGGGTCTAGATAAGCGGGAAGTAGAATCCCTAGCCAAAACCATGGAGGTAAAGTTTACCGTCTCAGGTCCTGCCATTGGTGGAGCAAAATCAGGAATCAACTTCGATCCAAACGATCCCCGTAAAGATGAAGTGCTACGGCGTTGGTACAAAGCGGTAATGCCTTTATTAAAAAGTTATTATGGAACAGGTGGAGATCTTAATGTCGACGAAATCCATGAAGTAATTCCTATCACAGAATCCTATGGTCTTTGGCACCCGCAAGAGGGCGTGGTAAATGGACATTTCCATGCTACAGAACCTGAAAAAATCAGAAAAATAGGCCAATTAAGACAAGGAGTATCCAAAGTACTTGAAGATCCGCATTTCACTCCAAATGGTCCTAAAAAATATACTGTAGCAGATATGATTACAGGATTTGGGGTAGCGGAAGCGGTGAGGCAATATTATAAAATCTGGGGCGGCGATATCAAAGGAAAGCGTGCTATTATTCAAGGATGGGGAAATGTAGGTGCTGCAGCAGCATGCTTCCTTGCCGTGGAAGGCGTAAAAATAGTGGGCATTATCGACCGAGATGGAGGAGTGATTAATGAGGAAGGTTATTCTATTGATGAGGTGCGTGAGCTTTTCTTAAATAGAAATGGAAACAAACTAGTTGCAGAAAATCAACTCCCATTTGAAGAAATAAATCAGAAAATATGGGATCTAACAAGTGAAATTTTCATCCCAGCTGCCTCTTCGAGACTAATCGCCCAAGATCAAGCAGAGAAAATGGTCAATGCTGGACTGGAAGTAATTTCTTGTGGAGCCAATGTGCCGTTTGCAGATCCTGAGATTTTCTTTGGCCCAACAGGTGTTTGGACTGATCAGCGCGTTTCTGTCATTCCTGATTTCATCGCAAATTGCGGTATGGCTCGTGTATTTGCTTACTTGATGAGCGATAACGCGGAAGTCACCGATATGGCAATATTCACAGATGTCAGTGAGACTATTGAGAAAGCTCTGAAAAATGTCCATTCCAAGAATCCACAAAAAATTAAACTGGCCGAAACATCCTTTAATATAGCCCTAGCACAACTCGTGTAAAACTATTCTTTGCCAATGAACTGTTGGAGTTAATTTTTGATTAATTCCAACAGGATGGCAAGTTTCGATTGTGCTGTATCAGGCAAAAGCTGTAGTTTAGCAGATGCCATTATTGAATAGCAGCAATTAAATATTTGCTTAAATTAACCGAAAAGAACACCCAGCATACCCTATCAACCTAATGAAGAATTTTATATTAAGTTTCTCCATACTTTTCGGAATATTATTTTTTGGCGCCTTAGAAACTCAATCTGCCTATGCCGAAAATACTGACACAGAGCAAGTCTACCTAGCTCAGGCAGATCATGGGGATACTGACCAAACCGTATCTCATGGAGAATCCATTGGTGAAGCAGCAGAAGAAGACCACCATACAGCACCTATTTGGCTGGTTATTCCATTTGTAGCATTGCTACTTATGATTGCCACAGGACCTTTATTTTATGAGCATTTTTGGCACAAAAACTACCCAAAAATCGCTATTGGATTCGCTTTGATGGTCGTTTTCTATTATTTATTTGTTTTAGGAAATGTGCATGCGCCCGTGCATGCTATGGCAGAATACATTCAGTTCATAGCATTACTGGCATCGCTGTATATTGCTTCAGGTGGAATCCTGATTGAGATAGACAAAAAAGCTACACCCTTTGCAAACGTATCCTTATTGATCATTGGTGCATTGATCTCCAATCTGATCGGAACCACTGGAGCTTCTATGCTGCTGATCCGCCCATTTATACGGTTGAATAAAGGAAATATTCAAGCCTACCATATCATATTCTTCATCTTCATGGTGAGTAATATTGGTGGCTCTTTAACTCCGATAGGTGATCCTCCTTTATTTCTAGGTTTCTTGAAAGGCATTCCATTCTTCTGGACGCTAGAGCATAACTGGCCAGCATGGATATTTGCTCTAATTGCGCTAGCTGTTGCCTTCTACTTTATTGACAAAAAATTTGGCAGGGCAAATGGTAACTCTGAATTAGAAGAGACTACTTATACCAACAAACTTTCCTTAATAGGAATGAAGAACTTTGGTTGGTTATTTATTATTATTTGCTCGGTGTTCCTAGATCCAAATGTGATAGAGGGTGTGCCGGCCATTGTGTATGAAGGCCAAAAATTCTCCTATATCCGAGAAATCATCATGCTGTCTGTCGCCTTTCTGTCTTACCGGTTTGCTGACCAGCGAGCCATCAAAGGGAATGAATTCAACTTCGAACCAATACGCGAAGTAGCATTTATCTTCGTAGGAATATTTGGTACTATGATGCCGGCCTTAGAGCTAGTAGGCGCCTTCGCAAAATCACCTGATGGCGCCGCAATGATCACTCACAACACGCTTTATTGGGGCACCGGACTTCTTTCAGGATTCTTAGATAATGCACCTACCTACCTAAACTTCCTTGCCGCAGCTATGGCATCCAAAGGTGCTTCTATTGGTAACATCGAAGAGGTTCGTCAGTTTGCTGCCGATGGGTATCATGACTCTGCATTTGAATTGATGGCCATCGCCATCGCCTCAGTATTCTTCGGAGCGATGACTTACATAGGAAATGGACCGAACTTCATGGTGAAGTCAATAGCTGAGCAAAATGGCATCAAAATGCCTTCTTTCTTTGGCTACATCATCCGATTCTCATTGCCGATCCTATTACCAATATTAATCCTAGTATGGCTGGTTTTCTTTGCTTTCGTAGAGGTCTAAACCTCAGCAAATCGGAAACAAGATTCCAAATGGTCATTGTATAATCCTGTAGCCTGCATGTGTGCATACACGGTGGTACTCCCTAGAAATTTGAATCCACGCTTCTTCAGGTCTTTTGCAAGTAAATCAGATTCTTTGGTGGTGGCTTGAGCCTCGCTCATGGATGATAGGCGATTTTGAATTGGCTTTCCTCCAACAAATCCCCAGATGTAGTTAGAAAAAGAGCCAAACTCCTGCTGTACTTCCATAAAGCATTTAGCATTATTGATCGCAGCACGAATTTTAAGCACATTTCTAATTATACTCGGATCTTGGAGTAACTCCTGCACATAGCTTTCTGGAAATTCAGCCACAACTTTATAATCAAAGTCCGCAAAAGCTTTGCGATAGCCTTCTCTTTTCTTCAAAATCGTAGCCCAACTCAGGCCAGCCTGAGCTGATTCCAGAATCAAAAATTCGAAGTGAACACGATCATCCCAAACCGGCACTCCCCATTCAGTATCGTGGTAAGTGACATAATCTTCGAAACCTAGACACCATGGACAGCGTGGCTTTTGATCAGAAACGAGAAAGGTGTTTTTCATAAAAATAGAATTAAAGAATAAAATTAATCAAGAATTGGGATAAGGAGGCAGAGAGCATTACTTTCTCGACTCAATTAGAATTCAAATATGATTGCCACCTCTACCCTTGAAATCAGCGCTAAGGCTTATCGACAAAATATACGCTACATCCGCTCAGAAATAGGCCCAAAGCCTACAATATCTGCAGTAGTGAAAGGTAACGCTTACGGTCATGGGATTTCACAAATGGTAGAAATAGCCGAAAAAGCCGGAATCAGACATTTCAGTGCTTTCAGCTCTGATGAAGCTTGGGAAGTATGGGCAAAATCTAAGAAAGGATCTGAGATCATGATTTTAGGCATGCTCCATTTTGAAGAACTGGAAGAATTAATCCGAAAAGGAATCAGCTTCTATGTTTTTGATTTTGAAAGACTCGAAAAAGCTATTTCGATTTCTAAGGAAATAAATATTCCTGCCAAAGTCCATGTCGAGGTGGAGACTGGATTTCACAGAACTGGATTTGATTGGATTCAACGTGAGAAGCTCGCTGAAATGCTCATAGAAAATTCTAACTATATTTCTATTGAAGGCCTTTGCACGCACTATGCAGGCGCAGAGTCTGTTAGTAATTTCGTTAGAGTAAAAAATCAAATTGCCAGATACCACGAATTCAAAGACTTTTTCAACAATCAAGGCATATCGTTCAAAACGTATCACACTGCCTGCTCTGCAGCTACGCTTATTTTCCCCGAAACTATCATGGATATGGTAAGAATAGGAATAGCAGGCTATGGCTTTTGGCCTACAAAGGAGACTTTTTTCGCCAAGCTTAATTCTCTTCCAAAGGGCAATAAAAACCCACTAAGGCGTTTGATTACCTGGAAAAGCACCGTTATGAGTCTGAAGGCTGTGAAAACCGGAGAGTTTGTAGGCTACGGAAATAGCTACATGGCCTTGGAAAATATCCGTCTTGCGATAGTTCCAGTAGGCTATGGACACGGATACAGTAGATTATTGAGTAATCAAGGTATGGTTCTTATTAAGGGAAATTATTGTCAGGTAGTAGGAACAGTTACCATGAATGCCATCGCCGTGAATGTGAGTAAGATCAAAGATCTTAAAATCGGTGATGAGGTAATTCTCATAGGAAAGCAGGGTGGAAAAGAAATCACAGTAGCCTCTTTTTCCGAATCCACTCAAATGGTGAATTATGAAATGCTGACTCGGCTTCCGAAAGACATTCCAAGGAAAATCATTCCTTAATAGAAAATCACCGTCTTGTTTTTGATCGGCATCACCTTGCGGTCTACGTGATATTTGATGGCTTTGGAAAGCACTACTTTTTCCACATCTTGCCCAATTTGGACTAATTCTGAAACGGTATTGTGATGCCTCACCCGCGCTACTTCCTGCTCGATGATTGGTCCTGCATCCAATTCTTCGGTGACGTAATGAGCAGTCGCGCCTATGATTTTCACACCTCTTTCGTAAGCGGCATGGTAAGGTCTAGCTCCTACAAAAGCCGGTAAAAATGAGTGGTGGATATTAATGATGCGGTTCGGGAAATGCTGTATAAACTCGGCAGATAAAATCTGCATGTAGCGCCCTAACACAACAAAATCAATTTGATTTGCTTTCATCAACTCCAGTTGATTAGCCTCAGCTGAGGCTTTAGTCTCCGCTGTGATGGGAATGTAATGAAAAGGAATCCCAAATGCCTCCACAATTTCCTTCAGACTCTGATGATTGGAGACCACAACAGGAATATCAACATCTAGCTGTCCCGCATGATGTCTTCCCAAAATATCAAACAAACAATGGGAAAGCTTGCTGACGAAAATCGCCATTCTAGGTTTGGGGAAATTGAAATGAAGCTTAAAATCCATCTTGAATCGCTCTCCAACTTCTTCCCTAAAGCGGGCAGCAATTTCATCTTTCTCCAAAGAAAAAGAATCCAACTCCCAAGCCGCTCTCATGAAAAACATACCCATTTCCTCATCTACGTGCTGATCCACTTCCAGAATGTTGCCTTCATATGCATAAAGAAATCTGGAAACTTCGGCTACTATCCCCTTTTGATCGGGGCACTGAATGATGAGTATGGCTTTTTTCATTTTTCAATAATTTGGTTACCGATAAAAGATTAAAGTGGCTTTATTTTTAGGAACGATTTGTGTAAAATGTGTTTTAGTGCATTTTTACATCGTGTAATATTTTATGTTTATTCTTTATTCCGTCAAATTGAATCTAATTGGTATTACCATTTGAGTTGGTACAATTTCGTTGTTACAGGAACCTGGTATCCAGTTAGGCATCGCGTTAACCAAATCCAATGCTGCTTTATCTGCCTTTTTCGTAATTCCTTTAAATATTTTTTTATTCGATAATTGGCCATCCGGTTCGACTATAAACGAAATAAAAACGGAACCTTCTATGCACTCTTTTTCTGGGTACATAAGATTTCCTTTTATATAGGTCACCATAGATTCTTTACCATCAGGAAAAGTCGGCATTTTGTCAACAATGATATAAATACTCCTTTTAAGTGTCGAATCAAACTTGGATTCACATTTGTCAGAATTCTGTGCAACCGATACAGAAAATGCACTTAAAATCAAGAGTGATAATATTAATATTTGTTTCATTTTCAGCAATTGACATACAACACATGTATTGACCTGACTTCGGTCTTCCAGCTCTTAAGAATTCCAGATCTCCCACGAAGCCTCAGCCTGTAGAATTAGCATTTCGTGGCCATTTTTCGCTTTGCCTCCAGCATCCAAACAAGCTTTCATCAGCGTAGTCACCGGAGGATTATAGACCAAATCATATACAAAATGAACAGAAGTAAACTGCTCCAAAGGAATAGCAGGCATACCTTCCTCATTTGGGAAAGTGCCAAGTGGAGTAGTATTGATAATCAAGTGATGATTCTTCATGATCTCAGGGTCTGAAGCCAGATCATCGTAAGTTATTTGATCCTCATCTTCTGAGCGGGATACATTCAGAAAATCAATATCCAAATCTATCAATGCCTGTTTGATTGCTTTCGAAGCTCCGCCTGTTCCCAAAATCAAGGCCTTGAGTTTAACTCCACCAAGCCAAGGAGAAAGCGAATTTTTAAACCCAATGTAATCTGTATTGTAACCTGTGCGAATTCCATCCTGGATATGAATGCAGTTTACTGCGCCGATTTCTTCGCAAGCCTCTTCTAGATCATCCATCAGCGCTATCACATCTTCCTTGTATGGTATGGTGACATTGATTCCTTCTATATCTGGATCATCACTAAGAATCTCCTCCAGGTCAAATGCATTAGGGATATCAAACAATTCATAGGAACAGCCCTCTATTCCTTCCTTTTCAAACTTCTCTTCGAAATATTTCTTAGAAAATGAATGTGTAAGTGGATGTCCAATCAGTCCAAATTTCCTCATGATTTCTTTAAGTATGCCGCTAGGCGATCAATCCCAAATACCAAAATAATTCCAAACAAAAATGCGACAACAGCCACCATTAATTTTGGCTCAAAACCTGTCTGCTCTAAATATTCACCGGGAAATAAATTCTTCGTCAGAAATGGCTTCTCTTCTCCACTAGATGAAGTACGGTAAGCTGTGACGAGTTTCCAAGGCCAAAGTTTATTGATTGATCCAAGCATAAAGCCCGAAAGTATACCAATGGTAATAGCATAAAAGCGCTTTAACAACCAGGAAATAACCCGGCTGAAAGATAGAAGTCCGACAATGCATCCTAAAGCAAAAATACCCAACGTAGCAAAATCACGCTCCGAAACAGCGTTTATAACAGGCTCGTATTTTCCCAAAATCAGCAAAATAAAACTCCCGCTAATTCCAGGTAGAATCATCGCGCAAATAGCAATAGCACCAGCTACAAAAGTAAACCAAAGTGCATCTGGGCTACTTGTAGGTGGTAACTCCGTGATGAAATATGCTGAAACTGTACCGATGATCAGAGCGATAATTACTCCCAAATTCCATTCTTTAATATCCTTCAGAATAAGAAAAGCGCTAATCAAGATCAATCCGCAGAAAAATGACCAAAGTGGAATGGGATGCTCAGCCATCAAATAGGTGATCAGCTTCGAAAGCGAGAAAATACTCGTCATTATCCCGAGAAATAGACTAAGTAGAAAAGCTCCATTCACAGCTGTAAAGAATGCTTTGAACTCAAACTTGAGCAACAACTTCAGACTATCCCCATTGAAGGAATTAATACTACGAAGCAACTCCTCGTAGATCCCAGTAATCAGGGCAATCGAACCACCAGATACTCCTGGTACAATGTCTGCCGCTCCCATACCCATACCTTTTAGGTAGGTGAGCACATATTTTCTGATAAAATCCATGGTCAAAAATAAAGGCTGATCGGAATATTCCAATCAGCCTGTAATGAGTTGAGTTGTATTACAATTTGATTTCTCCCAAGAAGTGATCAAACGTATCTCCTCTCAATCCCAATCGAATTGTTTCCAGAGGAATGATTTCGGAAGGACTGATATTTCCAAGGTTCACATTTGCGCCAATCAGCTTGATAAACCAAACCTGTTGAGATTTGATTGGAGCTTCCCAGATAATTCTTTCTTCAGGGATCTGAGTCAGAATTTCTTCCACTAGACCTTGCCTTACTTCTCCTGAATCTCTAAAAAGACCAACGTTACCGCCTTCTCTAGCTTCTCCGATTACTTTCCAAGCACCCGCGTCCAATTCTTTCTGCATCTGCTCGATCCACTTATATGGAGGGATAATTTTTGCAGCATCCTTGGATCCAACTTCAGAAAGCACGGTAACTTGCTTGGCTAGCGTAGTGATGTATTCACACTTCCTGTCGTGATTTAGAGAAATAGATCCATCTGATACCTCAGCGAAAGTAAGATCATATTTATCCAATACTTTTCTGTAATCGTCAAATTGACCTCTTACGATAAATGCTTCGAAAAGTGTCCCTCCTAGGTAAACTGGAATTCCAGCTTCCTTGTAGATGGCTAGCTTTTCTGTAAGGTTTTTGGTCACATAAGAAGTGGCCCAACCAAGCTTCACGATATCTACAAAATCGGAACAACTTTCAACAAAATCTTCGGTGGCTCTTAGGCTTAGGCCTTTGTCCATGGCCATGGTAAATCCTTTGGTTCGTGGCTTCTCAGTCCGAACGGGGATATTATTCAGCTCATAATTCATTAGCGAGGTTTTAATGTTAAGATTCGAGATTTTGCTCTCGATATTGGGCAATAATCTTGTATAAGGCTTTCTGCTGTTTAAGCTCTGGCATCAAATCATACATGATGCTATGCTTTTCAAAGTCCAAAGTTAACCCATTTTCCAAAAATGAAAACGCCTCTTTGTAATTGCCCATTTTGATTAGGTAAACTACCAGGCGATAATAAAGCTCTGCTTCCTCTGGCATCTCCTCAATTGCTTCACGAGTTACATCAATTGCTTCTTCGAAACGATTTTGCTCGAAGTATATAAGTGCCAGATTTACATAGGTTTCCAAAATACCTGGCTCCAAATTGATAGCTTCCTCATACGCTTCAGAACTAGCCTGCATGTTGCCCAAATTAAATTCAGCATCTGCAAGACCTACCCAATAATTAGAATTTTCTTTTGTAAGATTTAACGCTTTCTTGAAATAATGTATGGCTTCGAAGAATTTTTCCTTCTTCAGCATGCACATTCCTAGCCCAAACCAAGCGTCATCGTACTCCTCATCAAATTTGGCAGACTTCTTAAAATATTTGAATGCTTCATCTATTTTTTCAAGTTTCTCATAGGCAGCTCCCATGTAGCAGCAATTCTCCGCATTTGCACCTTCACAATTTATTGTATTCTGATAGGCTTCCAACGCAAGTTCATACTGCTGGGTATTCATTAAAGCATTACCCAGATTGAAATAGGCAGAGGCAAACGCATCATCAATCAAAATGGCATAATCATACGCCTTGATCGCATCCTCAAATCTACCTAGACGATTATAAACTACTCCTAGATTATACCAAGCGCCCGCACTGTAAGGATCCTGATCAATGAATTCCTGGTAGAAATCCAGAATTTCATCAAAAGAGCCTTCTTCCTCAGTAATCATCGCCAACTGGAAAAGTGCATCTTCGTGATTGATGCGACTCTTTACAGCTTCTTTGAAATAGTAGCTTGCTTTTTCATTGTTGTTTTGGACGCGGTACAGATTCCCTAAGGAATAGTATACCTCGGCCTTGTCTTCCGCTAATGGCAGGAAATTCTCCAACAACTCAATGCCATCCTGCGGTGTGCCTCCCAAAATATGGGCATTAGCCAAAGCAAGAATGATTTCCTCGTTGTTTGGAGATATATTATTTATGTTTTCCAATATGCCCAGTCCTTCTTCCAATTCATCATTGAATATCAGGCATTGCGCTTGGAGGAGCTTAATTTCTACAGAGAATGGAAATCGTTCCAACGAAAACTCAGCAGCACGAAGTGCCTTGAGAAACTTCTGTTGATCAAAGTAAAATCGGATGATATCTTCCAATTCTTCCTCTTCGAAATAAAGGTCCAGATTGGCTTGAAGGGAATTTTCAAATCGCTCTACCAGCTTCTTGTCATTTTCCCAATCATGATCGTGATCTCCAGTCATTAGGATGTGTTATGGTTTATTTAAGTTACCAATTAATTTGGTCTCTCAAAATCTCGATTTGTTAATTTTCATTCTACTCTTTCAGCGAAATTATGTCCTCTCACTTTAAAGCTTTTGGTAGAAACGATAGGGATCAAAAATAAGTTTACTTTGACCAGTTAAAGGTGTCTTCCAAGCTATGATAGTCATTATTAAGCAGCTTATTCACTTTAGTATTATCGAAAAATAGTTTTTGCTGTGAAATCATTGCTGTTTTCTTATTCAGCGGACTTTTACTCAATCCTATTTTTCTAAATATAGTATTGAAAAACACTGCAATTTTCAGCATGAAAGGACTTACTGCTTTAGAGGGTGCCTTTTTGCCAAACACGGCAGCCATTTTCTCAAAGAATTCTTTGTACGAAATCTGCTCATTATTTAAAATGAATCGCTCGCCCCAAACTTCTTTTTGCACTAATTCTCTTACTTGCCTGGCCGCGTCCCGTACATCGATGTAGTTCAAGTCTCCCTGAGGGTAATAAGAATTCTCTTCCAGCACATACTGGTAAATGTCTGAAGAACTGCGATTATCACTGACTTTACCTAATAAAATGGAAGGGTTCACTACGATCAAATCCAAACCTTCTTGCTCTCCACGCCACACTTCTAATTCCGCTAAATATTTAGATATACCGTAGTCTGTGTTGAGGGGAGATTCGACCCATTTAAATTTTTCGTCAATTTTGGTCAACTCAGGGCTCCTTCCGATCGCAGCGACGGAACTGATATGTACAAGCTTTTTCACTCCAGAATTAAGCATGGCATTGACCAGATTTATAGTACCATCCACATTACTACTATGCAAACTCTCTTCGTCATTTGCATCAAAAGAGACTTTGCCCGCGGCATGTACTGCTATATCCATTCCTTCGAGCGCCGACTCAATAGATTCAATATCAGAAAGCTCTCCTTCATGCCAGCAAATCGGGAAATTAATTTCTTCGAGCAATCTCAGTGATGAACTTGACCTACGAAAACCATGAATCTCACCAAGCGCAGCAAACTCTTTAGCCAAATAGCTTCCAAATAATCCTGTAATACCTGTAATAAGAATTTTCATGGACCAACCCGCAAATCAAAGAGTGGAATTTAGCACATCAAGTTGCTTGATTTTGCTGTATAATTTTGACTTTGGTAGAGTCTCCATCATATCCAGATAGCGTGGGTTGTGGCAGTCGGTACCAAAAAATTTCACTAACCCCATTTCTATCAGCATCTCACCAAAATCTTTTACAGGCTTGGAATAAAAACCAGTAAGTGATAGCAAGTTAATTTGAAAGAGGATTTGCCTGTCTGTCAGATCCTGAAGAAATCCCTTGTCGCCAATTAAGTACTGATAACGTTCTGGATGCGCGAGAATAGGCTTATAACCTGCCATTTCAAGTTGAAAGATAATCTCCAAAAGCATTTGAGGCTTATTGATAAAGCCCGTTTCTACTAAGATGTAATTGTCACCGAACGTAAGAACTTCCTCTCCATTTTTGATTTTCTCAAGGAAAATCTCGTCCATATAATATTCAGCAGCAGCTTCTATCTCAATGGAAATGCCTTCTTTTTTAACCGCTCTCCTTAGATCCTCCAGGCCCATATTTACGATTTCAGGCGTGTTGCGATAATACTCAGACATTATATGTGGAGTAGTGATGATTTTGCGCAAGCCATAATCAGACAACCGCTTAATCAAATGGAGAGATTCCTCCATACTTTTAGATCCATCATCGATACCGGGTATCAAATGCGAATGCATATCAACCTCCAACCAACTTAGGTCAAGGTTCTCATATACCTCCGGTTGTTTCTTAAACAGATCTAAAAATCCCATTACAATCCTCCTTCACTAATTTTAAATTCTTCTAACGTAGGCCATTCGGCATCTTTCTCAGAAGTAATCGGCTCATCAATCTGCCAGTCTATATTTAATGCTGGATCATTCCAAAGAATCCCCCCTTCACTTTCTTTGTTGTAATAATTGGAGCACTTATATGCGAAGATCGAATCTTCCAATACTGAAAATCCATGCGCAAAACCTGTGGGCACATACATCAGGTTATTCCTGCTTGAATCCAGAATGGCAGAATATTTCTCTCCAAAGGTGGAAGAGCCTTTCCTCAAATCCACGATTACGTCAAGAACTTTCCCCTGAATCACTCGTACCAATTTTGCCTGGGCAAACTCGCCTTTCTGAAAATGAAGACCTCGCACTGTTCCTTTCTGAGAGTAACTCTGATTATCTTGAACCCAGTCATGATCCACTCCTTCAGAGTGCAACCAATCTGCTCGGTACGACTCAAAGAAATAACCTCTCTGGTCCTCAAAAATCCTTGGAAATATCTCTAAAACACCTGTTAAGGTGGCTTTTTTTACTTGGGCCATTGGGATGTATTAGTTTCTGCTTTAAAAGGCAAAATAACCACCAGTCAAATCACTATCCTAATCAATTCTAAGGAAATATGTCGAACTTTACAGGAATCTAACATGCCAATTTAAAAAAATTGCCTCAATTGGCCATTTCTAAGCAATTAGGAAACTATAATTTAGCGTTTCGCATTGTTTCGATATAGCAATTAATTTATGAGTAAACATTCCCGCAAACTTCAAAAACTTCACGAAACAGGTGGCAAAGAAGAAACTGCCATCTTAGTAAGTGTGGTTCGTCAATATCAAACCGAGCAACAAACGGAGGAATATCTTGATGAATTGGCATTCCTGACAGAAACTCTCGGTGCAAAGACAGTTCATCGCTTTACCCAGAAAATGGAAAAACCAGATATCAAGACCTTTGTAGGCTCTGGAAAACTTGAAGAGATTCAAGCATATATCAAGCATTTCGAAGTAGATATGGTCATTTTTGATGATGACCTCTCACCTTCTCAGATGAGAAACTTAGAGAATGAATTGAAGGTCACGATCTACGATAGGTCACTTCTGATTCTGGATATTTTCTTAAAGAGAGCACAAACTGCCCAAGCTAAAACGCAGGTAGAACTTGCCCGCTTCCAATATCTACTCCCTCGATTGACAAATCTCTGGACTCACTTGGAGCGACAGCGAGGAGGTACAACTACTCGTGGCGGATCAGGTGAAAAGGAAATCGAAACTGATAAGCGAGATATCAGAAATCGAATCACTCTGCTGAAAGAGAAACTTCGTGAAATAGAAAAACAAGGAGAAACGCAGCGTAAAGGCCGAAAAGGAATCGTTCGAGTAGCCGTAGTGGGTTATACCAATGTGGGTAAAAGCACCTTGATGAATCTAATTACCAAGACAAATATTCTGGCTGAGAATAAACTCTTTGCCACGGTGGACTCCACCGTACGCAAGATGGTACTAGAAAATATCCCTTTCCTACTCTCCGATACTGTCGGATTTATCCGAAAACTTCCTACTCACCTCATTGCTGCTTTTAAATCTACCTTGGATGAAATCCGTGAAGCTGATTTACTTGTACACGTGGTTGATATTTCTCATCCGCATTTCGAAGATCATATCGCAGTAGTCACTGAGACATTAAATGAGATCAAGGCCGGTGATAAACCTATACTACTTGTCTTCAATAAAATCGATCTGGTGGAGACCATGCCTAGCGTGGAAGAAAGCATGAAAATGACTGAATTGGAATTAGAGGAAGCAGATTTCCACGATTTCGATGCTTTGGCGGAGGCTTATGGAAAAAAAACAGGGATTCCACCAGTATTCATGGCTGCTGCTAGCGGACAGAATGTTGAAGGTTTTCGACAAGCATTAATCACAGAAGTGAAAAAACAGCACCGAAAAATCTATCCTCATTACTTAGAAGACGAAACATTCACAATTGATGAATAGGAAATAGAAAAGACTATCATCACAGTGATAGTCTTTTTATTGTATGTGTACTTCAGTATACTTTTTATGAAATTTTGTTTACTCAGATACAATTTTTTGGCCTTAAATTTCTGCTAACCTTAGCATTATGAATACGGATTTCTCACAGTATGACATTTTTTTTGAATTAACTCCAGACTTAGTCTGCATAGCTGGTTTTGACGGATATTTCAAAAAAATAAACCCTGCGGTCAAGGAAGTTTTAGGTTATTCTTATGATGAATTGTATTCCAACCCAATCCATCATTTTATCTATCATGAAGACAAAGAAACTACTGCTCGAGAGAGGTCAGAATTACTTAAGTCTACCCCTCTAGTAAATTTCGAAAATAGATATTTAACTAAGTCAGGTGAAATAATCTGGCTGTCTTGGACTTCCCAACCTGTACAGGAAGAGCAAATAATTTTTGCTATAGCTAGAGACATCACACACAAAAAAGAACTTGAGACAGATAGAAATACCCTATTAACCAACCTTACGGAAATAAATAAAGATCTGCGGCATATAGGGCATATGACTTCACACGATCTAAGATCTCCGGTGAACAACCTCTTGTCTATTTATGAATTAATAGATTATTCAAAGATTACGGATAAAGAGACATTAGAGCTTTTGGAGCTTTTTAAAATGAGCTGCGAGGATTTACGGGAAAAACTTAATGTTTATTCTAAGGAACTCCGAGAAAAACAATCCCTATTCATCCCTGTTCAAGAAATTGACCTGAAGAAAGTGATACGAAATGTGTCAAAATCAATCAGTACACTTCTCAAAAACTCTGGCGCAACTGTAATAGGCAACTTTACAGAATTACCAAAAATCACTTCCAATGCCACCTATCTTGAGAGTGTATTTCTTAATCTAACTACCAATTCTATAAAGTATAGGAAAGTAGGAGTCAAACCAATCATTACGATTACCTCAACACGAGTTGAAGACAAAGTCCATCTGATCTTTTCAGACAATGGGCTGGGCTTTGATTTGGAAAAAGTTAAGGATAAACTTTTTGGGTTTCAGCAGACCTTCCATACCAATGAAGACAGTCGAGGTATTGGCCTTTATTTGGTATACAACCACATACAAAGCCTTGGGGGAACAATAGAAGTTGAGAGTAAGGTTGGTGAAGGAACCACTTTTAGAATAATTCTGAATTATTAAGATTTACAATGAAAATTATAGACTGCTTCAAATTTTTATGAAATCCTTAGACATAGCAGGACAGCTTTACCAATAATAATATTTTGTTTGGTGCGATTAAGCAAAAATCCACAACTTAGCATTAATGAATAAATCGATATATCTTTTTTTTACAGCCTCGCTACTTATTTTCTCCTGCTCTCAGAAAAATCAATATGGAAGTGATATTAGTACTGATTCGGAGCAAATTGAAGCTGGAAAGGTACTTTTTGAAAACAACTGCAGCAGCTGCCACAACTTCCAGCAAAATGGCATTGGCCCAAACCTGAGCGGAATCACACATAGTGTGGAAACTGAATGGGTCAGAAACTTCATTAAAGACCCAGCCAAAGTAATTGATGCTAATGATCCCCGAGCGGCTTCACTTTTCGAAGTATATAACACGTATATGCCTGCCTTTTCTGGATTGAAAGAAGAAGACCTCAATAATATATTAGCCTATCTCCATACCTATAAAACATTGCCTGACACAGTACCTCAGATAGGCTTAGAGAATCCAATACCCGATAGTATCCCAGATTCGGGGATCAGGCTGGAATTAGAATTTTATACGCAGATTCCCGCATCAAACCCAGAACCTCCACTAGCCAAAATCACTAAGCTCGAGTCAGAATCAGTATCCGGGCGAACTTTTGTAAGTGATCAGCATGGCACGCTATACGAACTAAAAGATGGGAAGTATTCGGTCTATTTACCATTAAAAGAACTTCGTACAAAATTGGTTTCCAAGCCAGGATTGGCCACAGGGTTTGGGAGCTATGCTTTTCATCCCGAATTCACAACCAATGGCCTTTTATATACTTCGCATACTGAACCTGCGGGAACTATGCCAGCTGATTTTACCTATGCCGATAGCATCAATGTAAAAATGCAATGGGTGCTAACCGAGTGGAAAACTAATAATCCTGATGCTCCTACCTTCATTGGAGAAGGACGGGAATTCATGCGTATAAATGTGGTGACTGTGATTCATGGCGTACAGGAACTAGCTTTTAATCCTAATTCCAAATCAGGAAGTGAGGATTATGGGTTTCTATATGTTGGAATTGGAGATGGTGGAGCTGCCGAAAGTGGATTTGCTTTTATTCCAGATCACCATGGATCAAAAGTTTGGAGCAGTATCATGCGAATAAATCCGGCAGGCAGGAATAGCACAAATGGAAAATATGGGATTCCTGATAGCAATCCTTTTGCAGGACAGGATGGAAAAGCGGGAGAAGTCTATGCCTATGGATTCCGCAATCCTAATCGGATATTCTGGGATACAAAAGGAAGGATGTTTGCTACTGAAATTGGCCATCACAATGTAGAAGAACTGAACCTAATCGAACCTGGAAACTTCTATGGCTGGCCTATAAGAGAAGGTACTTTTATTATTAATCCATACGCGGATATGCATAGTGTGTTTCCAATCACTGATCAGGATAAAAATCTACCTTCAACCTATCCAATTATTCAAATTGATCATGATGAGATAGCTGCCATTATCGGCGGGTACTTCATGCCTTCAGGTCCGCTCAAAGACAAATGGGTATTTGGAAATATTCCTAATGGTAGGCTACTTTTCGCAGATCTCAGTGACCTAAATAACGTAACATTCGCAAGCTGGGGAATAACCTATGAGGGTAAAGAAATGAGCCTAGAGGAACTTTGTGGAAGTAAGCGTGTGGATCTAAAATTTGGGCAAGATAAAACTGGACAAGCTTATCTGATGACCAAGGCAGACGGGAAAATTTATAAGATAAAAGACTAGAAATATCTGTTCAAAAAATCATGACTTGGAGTAGTTTGGTTTTTGAAACGAATTAGTAAATTGATATGCTATGTTTGAGTATACCAATCAATTATCCATGGATATTATTTTTTTCGGAAAGAAAATATCCCGCGAGCTATTGATAGCTAACCCTTGGCATTGTCTAACTGAAACCAGAAAGATTGACGCTTATTACAGCTTCTTCGAAGATGGAACTTCTGTCAAGAGTGAAAATGGTGAGGAACTTGAATTGGATTGGAGACTAACTCCTGAAGGAATTCTAGAATTCATCGATGACATTGATCCTCCGCTTCGATTTGAAGTGAAGTGTTTAGGAAATCAAATGATTGTATTCAAATACCCTGGCGACAACATGACTGGTTTGGTCCTGTTCACAGAGGAAAAGGCAAAAGAAGTACTTATCCCATTTTTGAACTAGTTCCCCGAAATATTCATCGAGCCTACGTAATAATCTTTATCCACAGTGATTTTTGCATTTTTCTGCGAAACATCAACTGGCTGCCAACGCTGAGTAGGCTTTAAGTTCATTTCCTCCCCATCCACATAGATCTTCACTGGCATATCGAAGCCATCGACTACATTTTCCCAACGGTAAAATAACTCGCCCTCTTCCAGATAATAACTGAAAATTGGAATTCTAATATCCCTTAAGTATTGATTAAAAACTGACGTAAGATTGATGCCTGCTTTTTGACTGATGTAGTTTTCGATCTGGCGGGTGGAAACAGTTTTGTGATAAAACTCAGCGTTTAGGCCTCTCAAGATTGCTCTCCACTTCTCATCGTCATTTACAACCTGCCGAATGGTATGTAGCATATTGGCTCCCTTGTAATACATATCGCCAGAGCCTTCTGAGTTTACATTATAAGTGCCAATGATCGGACTGTCATTATTGATGGCCATTCTGGTTCCAAGCACATATTCTTCGCTTGCCTCTTTTCCATAGAAATAATCCAGAAAAAGATTCTCAGAATAGGCAGTAAAACTCTCATGAACCCACATATCGGCGATATCACGATAGGTAATATTATTCGCAAACCACTCATGTCCTGACTCGTGGATGATGATAAAATCAAACTTCAACCCCCAGCCTGTTCCGCTCAGATCACGACCCAGATAGCCATTTGCGAAAGCATTGCCATAGGTCACCGAACTCTGATGTTCCATGCCCAAGTAAGGTGCTTCTACCAATTTGTAACTGTCTTCATAGAATGGATAAGGCCCAAACCAATGTTCAAAGGCTTCCATCATTCGAGGCGCATCGGCAAATTGCTTTTTAGCTTTCTTCAAGTTCTCCCGAAGCACATAATAATCCATGTCGAGTTCGCCTTTTTCACCTGCATATTTCTCTCCAAAATGGACATAATCGCCCACGTTGATATTGATCCCGTAGTTATTGATTGGGTTTTTCACTTCCCAATGATAGGTTTTGGTTTTGGCAACTTTGTCATGATCCGTTCCAATCAATCGCCCGTTGGAAACATCCATGAGATTTTCCGGAACAGTCACGCTGATCAAAACGCCCTGATCTGGTTCATCATACATGTGATCCTTATTCGGCCACCAGATGCTAGCACCTAATCCCTGATTGGAATTTGCGATAAAAGGAAGGCCATTGCTGTCCTTCTTCCAAGTCAAACCACCATCCCAAGGAGGACGAACTGCCTCCACAGGTGTTCCTGAAAAAGTCAGAACCACTTCCTTTTCCTCACCCACTTTTTGCGAAGCTTTCAACGTAATAAAATGTGCATTTCCCTCATGCTCAATTTCTAATTCGGTTCCGTCCTGCGCCGCTTTGGTGAGTTGCATCGGAGCTTGCAAATCGATTTGCATGCGCTTTGCATCTTCCAGCACTTTGTATCGTACGGTGTTTTTACCCGAAAGCGACTTGGTTTCTGGGTCTACGGTTACTTCCAAATGATAATATTGCAAATCCCACCAGGCTCGCTCAGGAGTGATCGTGCCACGAAGGGTATCCTGACGAGTGAATTCCTCTCCATGAGGAAACATCTGTGCTTGAGCACTAAGGCATAAGAGTAGGGAAAAACTAAGGAGTATAAATCTCATGGCTAAGTCAAAATTTGGGATTTGAACTTACAAGATACTTGGAACGATCAATTGGAAAGCCATAAATTTCCACGAAAGGACTTAATTTTAGTGAAATGAAGCTTGGTAACACTAAGCAAAGTGAAACAGAAGTCGACCCAATTACTATGAGCACGATCAATTATAACAATCGTAAATTCCGCGCAGTACAAAATACAGAAAATGGAGAGACTTCTGCTGAGACGGTTTTCATCTATCACCAAGAAGGCAATATTCTATCTGCCGAATACGCTGGTGGAAAAATCGTCAAAGGACATCTGATCGGTTTAGTGGATGAAGATGGCAACATCAGTATGCGCTATCATCAGGTAAATTCAGCTGGTGAACTCATGACCGGGATTTGCCAATCCAAACCAGAAATCCTCGAAAATGGTAAAATCCGTCTTCATGAAAACTGGGAATGGACCTCTGGCGATCGATCTAGAGGCGAGTCTGTTATTGAAGAGATTTGATTGAAAGTTGGATGAGGGATGCCGGGTGACCGATGCACCTAGCCACTAAAGTTAAATTGCTTCATATGCGATAACCTGCCTGTACACTACCGTTATATTAAGCTTTGAAAAAAATCTCAACAAACACTAAATTTGACTAACATATATTTTAGCTAACCGACTCAAAAAAAACCTACTTTGTACTTGAGACTTTTTACTTTGTACTTCCCCTTACATCCTTATCCTCCACTCCTTCGGGTAATAGTTGTTCACTCTATTACCTAGATTTTTAATCCAGCCGAGTGAAAGGTTTTTATAAACAATCAAAACCCAACCTTTCTGTAAATCAGGTATCAAGAACTCATTTTTACGCAAAAATTCGATGGCTTCGGCTTCTGAAAGTTCATGTGTAGGGAAGTTCTTTTTAGGCAAAATTGACAGTGCCCACTCATGATTGGGAATCCAGTCTTTTTTCTGCTTCTTCCCAATTTCTACCCCGAAATACTTCAAACTCAGATGATGAGATATCTTCTGAAAATGTAAATTCCAGTCTTTTGAAATCCTGAAAAAAGAATCATTCAGCGTATAGTATTTCCCCGTACCATCGAACCCTAACTCTTCATCTAAATCGCTTGATTCCCGATTAAAAACTTCTTTCAAATAGGGATGCTTAAAATCTTTTATTCGCTTAGGCTCTTGGATGTAAGCATCACCTGATCTCTTCCAAACTGTAATAAAAAACCCTTCTCCCTCTACTAAATGTGGGAAAAAGCGATAACCATAAAAAGTTTTTCCATCAGATTCTACCTCAGTTTCTTTAATATTCCAACTAGCTTCCAACGGAATTCGAACTGGCTCATAAGAAAATTCTTCCGTCAAAAACCGGATCATATCTTCATTTTCCTGCTCATTGAACGTGCAGGTGCTGTAGACCAAATACCCATCTGCTTTCACCAAAGCGCCAGCCTGATCCATGATTCGTTTTTGCCGGGCAGAGCAAAGCTGCACATTGTCAATGGACCATTCTTCCCTAGCCTGAGGATCCTTTCGAAACATTCCTTCTCCTGAACATGGAGCATCTACCAGAACCAAGTCAAAAAACCCTTCCAAAGGGGCAAAGTGCTCAGGATCATTATTGGTAACTACCGCATTTCCCAAACCCCACTTGATGATGTTTTCCTTCAAAATCTGAGCTCTGGGCTGTATTACTTCATTGGCGACCAACATTCCATCATTTCCTAAATAAGCAGAAAGCAAAGTTGATTTTCCTCCTGGCGCGGCCGCCAAATCGAGGTAGATTCCTTTAGGAATTTCCAGTGAATTAAGGATATGCTCTATAAAAATCGATGAGGCTTCCTGCACATAATAAGCACCTGCATGAATAGCTGGATCAAGGGTAAACGAAGGTCTCTCTTCGAGAAAAAAGCCCGTTTTTGACCATGGAATGGGCGTGTTTGGCCAAGAAAGTGAAAAAGATTTGGCAGAGTTTAATCTGATCGAAGTACGTGATGGGTTATTGATAGCTTCTCTAAATTGCTCAAATTCGGCTTTACCGAGTAGCTCGAGCATCTGGAACTCGAAGTCTTTAGGAAGATTGGTTTCTGGCATGGGACAAATATAAGTCAACAGTTCAGAGTCTCGGTAATCAGTTTTAAGAAACTAGGATACTTCACCAAATCTTAGAAATTGCTAGCTTGTAGAAAATCTGAAGAATTTATGGAAATCGCTTCAAAGGTTATCATCGGACTTATTGCCGCTCTTCATCTCTATTTTTTATACTTTGAAATGTTCGCTTGGGAAACAATTGGGAGAAAAACTTTTAAATCTCTACCACCAGAGTTATTTCCTAAAACCAAAGGTCTAGCTGCCAATCAAGGACTTTATAATGGTTTTTTGGTGGCTGGATTAATTTGGTCCTTGCTGATCGAGGATCCAAAATGGTCTTTTTATGTAGCGGTGTTTTTTCTCAGCTGTGTATTGGTAGCTGGAGTCTTTGGGGCATTAACTGCAAGTAAAAAAATCTTCTGGGTACAAGGGTTACCAGCATTCATCGCATTAATACTTGTCCATTTAAAGTAGAAAATTGACGGAAGTATCGTGTAGAATAGGAGATGAACATTCCATGCAAATTACTCAGGGCCTACTTAGTATTTCCTTCGATAATATCTCTATAGATTTAGCCAGTAGTTCAGCTTAAATACAAGTGATCGTTGCTTAGGCATAAAGTCCCCTGGGAAGTAATTATCTGTGTAAACGATAAACATATCTGAAACCGTAGCATACCGCCACTGTAGACGAGTATTAATATTCAGGTTGTCAATCTGATTATTGTATTGAATGAAGGTAGTCCAAAACAACTTCTTGGAAACTGTCAGGTCAATTCTCGGACCTACCAATAGCAAATTTGCATCTGCTTGTGGCTCTGGTAGTCTAATTTGATTGTAGCTGAAATTCATAGATATATTAGCAATATACCCCAGTCTTAGAGCCATTTCACTTTGAATTTTACGGATATTACCTGTGAAATATTGGCCGAATTCACTCATTAAGGTGATATTGAAAAACTTTCTCGGGTTACTTTTTAATTCAACTCCAATTGTATTTGTATTGTAATCCGTCCCAGCTGGCAAAGTTTCTCCTCCTGTTCTTGTAGGATCAAATTCCTTAAATAGATATATGTACCGATTCCGCTGTGTGATCGTGATTTGGGCTAGGTTTTGGAAGCGCACTTCGTATATGAATTTTAAGTCACGATCCGTCGTTCCCAGATTTTCATTGAACAATTGTTCATAATCAATCTTTGGCCCATGACGATTGATGATTCGGGACTTTGGAAAAAAAACATAGGCCAAATCTGGATTAATCCTTTTATAATCTACTCTAGGAGCATAGCCTACTAGGGGATTATAGCTTTCACCAATATCCAGATAACTCACAGATCCATTCCAGTGCAAATCATTATATCGAACAAATGCATTGAAGGTACCTGGGTTTTCTCCAACTTCTTTCTCGAAGGTTCGATGGTAAAAAGCTTTTCCCGTCCACCTATTATCTTCCGAAGCCAAATTATACTCTAGGCCTATTAAACGATTGTAGGCATTCGGGTCAAATACACTTTGATATTCATCCAATCCCAGTGATTCTCTATCCACGAAAATGAATCCAATATTTGATCGGGCAAAAACCTTCTTTTGCACCGCCAGCACAGAAAAATTCTTACCAGAAATACCTGCTTCATCATCACTGGCTGTCTGCATATTCATCATACCCACTCGCCAATCATCAGTAATTTTTCCACTGATTCTAGCTCCATAGATGATCTTGTTTTGAATATTCTGTCCCGTATTTTCATCTCGGTCTACGCCTATTCTTCTTGAGAAAAATGGTCTGGCCAGTGGATGTCCGAAGTTTGCAAAGAGATCACCATTTTCTAAAAAGAACTGGCGTCGCTCAGGAAAAAATATTTCAAATCGATCCAAATTAGTGACTTGCTCATCTACCTCCACTTGTGAGAAATCAGGATTAAATGTCAAATCTAGGTTTAGCGCTGGACCAATACCGATTTTTGCATCTCCACCAATCGCGGGGGTAGGTTTTTCCTTTGTTCCTTCCAGAAAGTTCCGCGACATCCTCGATGCCACATACGGAATAAGGGAAATATTAGCAGTATTTTTCTCCAGTGGTTCCTCAAAAATCAATTTGCGATTGAACGCGAGCGAAAGAACAGAAAATTGACGTGGTATGGGAGACCAAGTGCTTTTTTCACCCTCATGGCTATCTATTCTATAGAAATTCACATTCCAATTTTGAGCGCCATCCTTATAGCGTAACGTAGAAAGTGGAATGATAGCCTCCACCTGCCAACGGTCTTCATAGATCACAGCTTCGGAAAACCACTTATTATCCCAAGCCAAACTTAAATCTTCAGATTTAGACCCTCCATTAGAAACTAACCCTTCACGTTGAACACCATAAGGGTTTACACCAAACTGAAAGGCATTTGTTTTGTCATTAAAAGTGTCAAACATAAACGTAACCCCATCATTTGCGTCGCCACGGTAGTCTCTTCTGAGTGAAGTAGATACATATTTCCTCGGCTCCAGATTATACATTACTGCAGCGATGTATATATTTTCATCATCATAGGCGATTTTTATTCGTGTTTTCAACTTTGCTTGTGATGTGTCGGAAGGAAAATATTGGGTAAAATTCTCATTCCATCCTTCTGAGTCCCAAATTTCCTCATCCAAGACTCCGTCTAGGATAATAGGTTCACTCACTTTAAAAGCAAATGCATTGGGTGCGGGTTGAGATTGGGCAAAACCAATTTTACAAAACAACACAATAAATGCAAACAGCAGAAGATACTTTGGCATAGATAGATGACTTCCAACAAAAGTATTAGCCCGACTACCAATTTCAGCTTATTTTATACCAATGGTCAAAAAAAATAAGCTAATTCTATATTTCACCCCCTGCTTAATTCCCCAAAAGCTGTAAGAATCAAGCTTCTATTCCCTGCGTTTCTACGGAATTCACACAGATAAATTCCCTGCCAAATTCCCATATTGAGTTTTCCACCAGAAATGGGGATTTGAAGGCTGGTATCAAAAAAACTGGCTTTAATATGTGCAGGCATATCATCGGGGCCTTCATAAGTGTGGATAAACCGTGGATAAGATTCTGGAATTAAATCATTTATGAACGTTTGGAAGTCCTTTCTTACGGTAGGATCAGCATTTTCATTGATAGTCAATGCAGCAGAGGTATGTTGGATGAATACTTGCAAAAAACCCGTTTTTATCTGTGCTATTTCAGGTATTGCATCTTCTATTTCTTCAGTGATCAAATGATAACCTGCCGGAAAAGATCGCAAGCGAAGTTTGTGTTGGAAAAATTGAGTCATTTACAAAAATAGGATTCACCCAATCAGGACAAAATTCTCCATCAACTATTGCTTGTCAAAATACAACTTGGCTCCATCACAAGCATCCCAAGTTCCCGTAAGCTGTCCCTTGCTATTCAAGAAATATTGCTCCTGATCATTGCTACAACTGTGAATGAGCTGTGCATTTGCACTTTCGTATTGAAAAATAAACTTCCTCAATCCGTCTTCAAAACGCTCTTCGTAGGTTCCGCTGATCGATTGTTTTCCAATTGATTTCCTAAAAGTCCCATCAGATGAAAGAGAATAAACATAGGCAGAATCTCTAATGGAAATATAGCTCGGATTGGATACGCCTCCTTCTTGATAGCCAGCAATTACCCACTTCTGATTACCTGACACTGGATCAGGGTAATCATCAAAATCGCATGAAAATGCAAAAACAGCTAAGAGTAGAAATAGAATAAGGTGTTTCATTGAATTAATTGGTTGCTATACTTCTGGATAGCCTTTCAAATTCAATTACTCTGCCAATATTCTGGCAGAAAAATAATACTCCCTATTTTTTACTTTTTTTTGCCAAAGGATTGTATTCCAACGCCTTTTCAATCCAAAATTCCCAGTCTTCATCCATATCAAACCCCTCAGGATCAACATAAACAAATCCCTTCATAGGTCTTCCGGTAAATTCCATCGTTCGACAACCTGTCCGTTTCATACACAGATCTTGGGCGAATTCCCCGACTCTCACCATCATTCGATCTTCACCAGAAGTCTTATCTCTGTTCAAGCCAATGCACATTTTATCATCTACCATGAAAAGCATTCCTCCCATCATTTTTGTGGCAGTAAAGGCAACACCTCTACGCTTAAAACTTGAAGCCAATCGTTCAGCTAGATACTCATCATATGCCATGATTTAGTGAGGGTCGGGGTATAAATATGAGGGTACTAAATCTTCTCAATAAAATTCTCAAGCACTCCAACCTCATCAATTCCTATTCTCACTCGATCACCAGCCTCCAGAGTAAAATCATCTGGGACTATGCCTGTTCCTGTCATCAAAAAACAACCAATCGGGAAGGTATCTGCACGGAAAAGCCAACCAGCCAATTCTTGTGGCTTACGCTTCAGTTGGGTTAGAGCAGTCTCGCCTGCAAAAGCCAAAACACCAGCTCTGAAGATCTCCAACCTGATCGTCGCTGTTTCCTCTATGGCTTTATCCGTTATGAAAAGACAAGGACCAATCGCCGCACAACCTGCATAAACCTTCGCCTGTGGCAAATAGAGTGGGTTTTCTCCCTCAATACTTCTGCTACTCATGTCATTTCCGCAGGTATATCCTTGGATTTTTCCAGAAGGAGAAATCACTAATGTCAATTCTGGCTCTGGAACATCCCAAGTGGAATCCTTACGGATATTCACCGCAGATCCTGGAGCTGAAACACGGCTAGCTGTTGCTTTGAAAAATAGCTCAGGACGATCAGCATTATACACTTTATCGTAGAAATCTGCTCCACCGGCATCTTGGGACTCTTCCATTCTGGCAGTTCGGCTACGGTAGTAAGTCACTCCTGCAGCCCAAATTTCCTGATTTCCCATAGGGGATAAAATTCCTTTTGCTAGCAAATCCTCAGCTTCTTCAGCGGAAATCGCTTTCCAAGACTTGGACTGTGAGTTTAGATAATCTTTTAGATTTTCATGCGCCAGCAAAGCATCCCAGTCTAATTCAGGACCGAAAAAAGCTTGATTTTCTTGCTGTAAAAGTGTGCCCGAAGGCAGTTTGTATATTTTCATAGGTTATAGGGTTTGATTAGAAATTTAGGAAAAAGATTTGAGAGATAGGTAAAAGTAAAAGTAGGAAAGATGCTTGGTGAACCGACTTTTGAAGAATTGACAAACTTAATTTTCTAATCGGCAGATTTGCGAAGCAACTTTTCCCCATTACCTTTGCTCATAGATCATAGGGGGTGCCTTAATAAAACGGGCTGAGATCATACCCATAAGACCTGATCCGGATAATGCCGGCGAAGGGAAATGAACAAGCGTAGCAACAAACAAAATCAAACAACCGAAGCGGTACCCTTCTGGATTTAGATTTTGTCCATGCTAACGGGTAAACAATAACGGGGAGCTTCCCTAAAGCTTTCTCATGTTTCACTCAATCTCCCGAAAGGGTAAATAATCACATGAAAAAAGTATTTCTTGGCTTGGCTTTTTGCCTTGCCGCCATTTCAAGCTGGGCTCAGCAAAGCCTAAGCGGAAAAGTGCTGGATTCAAAATCCGGCGAAGCATTAGTAGGCGCCTCAGTGTGGGCAGAAAATCAGGGAAAAGGTGGCGTCTCAGACGAAAATGGCCTTTTTACAATCAACAAATTACAATCGGGCACAGTAGAACTTCGAGTTTCTTACATCGGTTACAGCACTGTAAAGCAAACTTTGGAAGTCCCATACATTGGTGAACTGACGATAAAACTCCATCCTACTGAACTTATGACAGAGGAATTCATCGTCTCAGCAACCCGAGCTTCTCAAAGTACTCCGACCACCTTCCAGGAAATCAGTAAGGAAGAACTTGCCAAGAGAAATCTCGGTCAGGATATTCCAATGTTGCTGAATTTCACTCCTTCCGTAGTGACCTTTTCAGACGCTGGGGCTGGAATCGGCTATACTGGGATGCGAATCAGAGGTTCGGATCAAAGCAGAATCAACGTGACTGTGAATGGTATTCCCATGAATGATGCCGAGTCTCATGGCGTTTATTGGGTAAATATGCCTGATTTCGCCTCTTCTGTGGATAATCTTCAGATTCAGCGCGGGGTGGGAACCTCCACCAACGGTGCGGCGACTTTTGGAGCTAGTTTGAACTTCCAGACTGATACCAGAAACGACGATGCGTATGCGCAAATTGATAACTCCGTTGGGTCTTTTAATTCACTCAAACATACAATCAAAGTTGGGTCAGGACTCTTGAACAACCGATTTGCTGTAGATGCGAGGCTTTCGAAAATCACTTCAGATGGATATGTGGATAGAGCTAGCTCAGACCTGAGCTCTTATTTTGTCTCAGCAGGTTATTTTGGAGAAAATCATGTAGTGAAACTGAATGTCTTTTCCGGAAAAGAAAAAACCTACCAAAGCTGGTATGGCCTCTCTGAGTCTAAGCTGAAAGACGATCGTAAATTCAATTATTACACCTACGACAACGAAACAGATAACTACCAGCAGGATCATTATCAGTTGATCTATGCAGGTAAAATTGGCAATAACTGGAAAACAAATGCTGCACTGCACTATACCTATGGCCGTGGATATTACGAGCAGTATCGGGAAGATGATGCCTTTGCCAACTACCGTCTTCCTAATGTTACTATCGGAGAATCAATCATCACCAACACTGACATCATCAGACGACTTTGGCTAGATAATGACTTTTACGGTGGAGTGGCTTCCTTCAATTATATCTCAGACGATGGACGCTGGGATGCGGTACTTGGTGGGGGAGCAAATCGCTACGATGGAAGACATTTTGGTGAAATAGTCTGGGCGAGAATAGCTGGAGACACTGAAATCCGAGATAAATATTACAACAACAGCGCTGTGAAAGATGACCGAAATGTCTATTTGAAAGCTACTCGAGAACTTACCACCGGATTAAGTCTGTATGGAGATCTGCAACTACGGGTGATAGATTATTCATTTGAAGGTCTAAATGACGATGGGCGAATCGTAGATGGACAGGAAAAATATACCTTCTTCAATCCAAAATTTGGTGTTAGCTATGAGAATTCAGGCAGGACTTGGTATGCGAGCTATGCTGTAGCCAATAGAGAACCAAAAAGATCTGATTTCACGGATAACCAGATCACGGAAATTCCAAAACCTGAACGATTGAACAATATCGAGGCAGGTCTACGTGCCAGAAGCGGGAGTTTCACTTACAATGCAAACTTCTACCTCATGGACTACAAAGATCAACTGATCCCAACAGGACAGATCAACAATGTAGGAGCTTACATTCGTGAAAACGTAGCAGATTCATATCGTGCAGGAATAGAGTTGGATGCAACTTATCAGGTATCGAAATCATGGATTTTAGGAGCAAACCTTGCGCTTAGCCAAAATAGAATCAAGGAATTCACTGAATACGTGGATGATTACAGCACTGCTGATTTTAGCCAGGAATCATTCACTTATACTGACACCGACATTGCTCTTTCCCCAAATGCTGTAGCATCAGCAATGATCGAGTTTAGACCCGTAAAGAATCTTTCGCTGAACTGGCTGAGTAAGTATGTTGGCAAGCAATTCTTGGACAATACCAGCAGGGATGCACGATCACTGGATGCTTTCTTTACCAATGATATCCGTATCAGCTACTCCGTTCAGCCACGCTTTTTCAAAAGTTTGGAGCTAAACCTTCTGGTAAACAATATCTTCAATGAGATGTATGAGCCAAATGGTTATACGTTCAGCTACTTCGTTCCTGGCGAAAGCCAGAAAGAATTGGTGACGGAGAATTACTATTATCCAATGGCTGGAACCAACTTTATGTTGGGTTTGAGCTTGAAGTTTTAAGGATTTATAATCAAGTAGGGGCGAAAAATCTTTCGCCCTTATTTTTTCAATTCTCCAAACCCTCCTTTAATTTCCTCCAAAGTCTCAACTGAATCTTTTTCCTTAATAAAATCAAGAGCCAAGAACTTGGTTCCAAATGAATCTCTCCAACCGATAATCCGTATATTGGAACTATGAAAACAATTGAGATCCAAACAGATAATGAGGAAATATTTGAAGCCTTTAAAAATCTTGCGAAGGCATTCAAAGTTGACTTCTTAGAAAAGGATATAGCTACATGCGATTCGAGTCCCTCTCCAAGTAATGATCCTTATTTCGATAACCCAAAAAATCTTGCTGAAATTGAAGCTGGAATAATTGATGTGAAAGAAGGGAGGGTAGTAAAATTGGATCGAATGGAGAGGAAAAAGTTACTCCACTCATGGCCTTTGAAATTTACTTTACCCAAAAAGCTCTCAAAGACATAGATAAAATAAAAAAGTCTGGCAACAGAAAGCTATTAGAAAAATTGGAAGGTTTGTTAGAAGAGCTGGAAGAACACCCATATACTGGAACAGGAAAACCAGAACTATTAAAAAACAATTATTCTGGTCTATGGTCTAGAAGACTAAACTTGGAACACCGACTAATCTATTCAGTTAACGGACAAACAATAACTGTGACCCTAATATCAGCTTTTGGTCACTATACAGAATAATTTAATGTGGGCTAAGAAATTTCCTTTAGTTCAATTTCTATTTTTCAAATCCCCAAACCCTTTTTTATTTCCTCCAAAGCCGCAACTGCATCTTTTTCCCGAGTGAAATCAAGCGCTAAAAACTTGGTTCCGTTGGCAAGCAAAACGCATTTATAAATTGTGACTTCTCGCGAAAGGGTAGGGCTAATCCCATTTGGAGTATTTGTACTTCGATAACTGTGAAGGATTAATTCAGCATGTTCGATCTTCGGAAGCTTTTGCCATTCTCCTATCCTGAACCAAAGGATGCTCTGGTATTCTTTGAATCTGCTCCTGTCAAAATCAATGAGAGTTCCCGAATAAGTAGACAAGCTTAAAAACCCGAGCGAAAGAATGGTTCCTACAATCATATATAATTTGAAAGAGTCGGTCTCCTTCCCAATAAAAAACGAGCTGACGCAGATGATCAACCCCATTGAAAGCAACACAATGCCTGTCAGGTGAGAGCCATTCCAAAGCGTTCGCTTTTTATAGTTGAAATGTTTCATAAGATTACGATCAGCTCGATTTGACATTCTTCCTTTTTTCATTGATAGATATCATCTGAAAAAACAAATTCAACAGAAACGCGACAGGTAGAATCAGTATCCAAAATGTATTGAACAGGAAGGATTCCGAAGCGTAAAAGGGATACTCATTTGTTCTGGAATGCAGATAATCCTGAAAAATCGTCACCAACAATACCAGAACCAAGACAACGAGATACTTCAGCGTTGCCTTGATTCTTGGTTTCTTTTGTTGATGCTTTGCATTCATTTTCTCTATGATTTTGAAGTGAGCAGCGCAAATAACTTTTCGTTCACGTAGTAATTTCCCGTGCCTAGTTTCTCCTTTCTCAGCACACCATCTTCCGCTAGTTTGTTGAGATAGTTGGCAGCAGTGATCCGAGACACACCCAAGTCGCGCACTATAAACTCAATCTTAGTATATGGATGCTTGAACAGATTATTCAACAGTTCCTGAGAGTAAAACTTATAATTATCTCGAAGCTGAGTTTTCATTTCAGCCATCAAAACTTTCAACTTTTCTATCAAATCTATGGTCTCCCGAGCTGTATTTTCTACCCCTCTGATCATATAGGTTAACCAACTTTCCCAATCTCCATTTTCACGTACGCCTTGAAGCAAGCGGTAATAATCAGCTTTATTTCGAATGATATGATTACTCAGGTATAGGATTGGAAGCTTTTGCAGGCCTCCCAAAATCAAGTACAAAATGTTCAAAATCCTTCCCGTACGCCCATTTCCATCATAGAATGGGTGAATGCTTTCAAACTGAAAATGAATAATAGCCATCTTCACCAGCGGATCTAGATCACTCAGCTCCGGACGATTGATAAACTGCTCCAGATTGGACATCAGTCTTAGAATCTCATCGGCATCTTGCGGAGGTAGGTAGACGGTTTCACCGGTCTGTGCATTTTTAAGTGCTGTGCCTGGCAGTTTGCGAAAGCCTGCATTATTCCCTTCCAAAGTCTCTTGAATCTGAAGAATTATCTGATTTGTCAATAGCCCTTGAGTCTCTACCAACACAAATCCACGCTTCATCGCCGCCACATAATTTTGCACTTCTTTGATCGCCGGAGACATGGACTCAAACTCCAGATCTGACTTGAAAAGCTCATCGTGCGTAGTGATTATATTCTCCACGGCTGAGCTATCCTTAGCTTCTTGGATAGCCAATGTATTCAGCAAAATCTCATGATTAGGAATAGAATAGACCAATCCTTTCAGCTCCGCCAATGCCGCATGTGCAGTAGGAAGCTGCTTGAGAATTGTCCTTGTTTCCAATTCTAGGTCATAAGGCAAAGGAGTAAGATTCCAGATCATATGTAAAGATTATCTCATTTTCTATACAAAGGTAATCTTATATGTAAAGAAAAGCTATGATTTCTTTACATAGCAATTAGCATATGTAAAAATTTCTCAATTTTCTTTACATATAGGAGGGGATATGTAAAGCGGCTTTACATAGGGTTAGAAAAAATATAGGGGCGAATAAATATTCGCCCAAAATATTCCATTCATAAAAGGGCGAAAGATTTTTCGCCCCTACAACAATGATCAATCTGGAAAAACACTTTTATCCATTCCAGGCACAATTCGAAGGGCATTTTTGTAGTACAGTTTTTTCAAGACCTCGTCAGAAAGACCCAAGCCATACATTGACCAGTAAGCATGGTACTTTTTGTAGTAAGGGAAATACTCATCTTCTGTTTCTAGTACGCGGAAGTAGGTATAATACTCCTCTTTGTTGTAAGCATCCTTACCAAACAGTACACGATCCTGATACTTTTCGAAGAATTCCTTAGCACGTCTCGGCTGACGACCAAACTCTGCGATCACTGCACCGATTCCGAAATTCACATTTGGATACTTCTCCAAGTGCGCACTTGCCGCATCTAGGTCATTCGCCATCCAGCCCATGTGAGCATTGATAAAAGTCGTCTTCGGATGCTTCGCAAATACATCGTGCTGCTCAGCCATTATCTGCTCAAAAGGCGCTGGGTCGTCCGCTCCTCGTTGACGGTTTGGATGAGTTTTTAGCTCCAACCAGCGCTCATTATTTGCATCCATCGGCTGCCAAAACTGGGCAGGGTCTGCCGAGTGAATAATCACTGGAATTCCCAATTCACCCGCTTTCGCCCAGACAGCATCCAAATCAGGATGATTTACAGGCACCCGATTTCCCTTATTATCCTGAACCGAAAAGCCCAAGCTTTTATAAATCTTCAAACCACTGGCTCCAGCAGCTACATCTTCTTCGAGTTCTTTTACGGCTATTCTAGTCCAATTTTCATCACCAAAACCTGCAAAATTCAGATTGGTAAAAACCATAAACCTCCCTGGAGCATGCGTATTAAATTCTTTCAGCATATCCTTGATGTATTGCTGCTGGGAATTGCTATCGCCACGCCCAAATCCTCTGCCGCTAAGATTCACCAACACACCCATGTTGATCTCGTCCATTTCAGAAATCAACTCATCTATCCTTTGCTTATTGACACCCCCTTGATGGCTATGAATATCCACGAAAGGAAACTTCGCCCGCTGTACCGGGTGTTCGGGTACTTTCAATGTCGAGGGTGGATTATATTCCTCAAAACTCATTTCCTGAGCCAAAGCAATATTTCCGACTATGAAAAATGTAAAAGCAATAAATAATTTGGTAGAGTGATTCATATGCTAATTAAATGAAAAGGTATGGCTTGCTTACGCAAAATTTTAGAGAAAAGTTAAGACACAAAAAAAATCCCGAGTAAAACCCGGGATTCAAATTTGTTATCGAGTTGTTCCTCCATTGATCACTTGACCAAAGAAGATCGCATTCATATAGAGTTTGTTCGTACCGAACCAAAATGCCCGGAAGTTCATATTATCCGCAAAAGCAACAATACGGCCTCTTCCTACTCCAGAAATCTGAATCACAGATCCGTTCTGAATTCCTGGAAGATTGGAAGGATGAAGATATCCAGACGCCAGTGGCTTATCTGTGTAAACTAATGGATTTGCATACGGATTTTCTGATGGCTCCATAAACAAGTTATCATTTCGGAACGTGTGAATATCTGAATTGACGTAACCGTAGCCGATTGGATGTGTCAGATCTAATGTCGCATTGAATATAGCTCCACCAGTTACTTTCGCTCCTCGGGCATTATCATAGTCTGCATAGCTTTTTTGCAGTCCCGCTTCTGGAGCACCACTTTCACGGAATTTGAAGTTACCTACTTCATTCTGGGAAAGGAATTGAATCGCTCCACCTTTCGCAAGTAGTGTTCCTCCACCTGAAATCCATGATTTGAGTGTAGCTGCACCTGATTTCCCAAGACTACTATAACTGCCATCTGGCATCAGAATCACATTGTATCTATCCAGAGTACTACCGCCAATTCTATCCATTGGCAGTAAAGTAATAGGCATTTCATAACGCTGATCCAACAAGTGCCAGATCTCCCCTGCTTCATAGCTATCCACTCCGCCTTCCACTAAAAGTGCGATTTCTGGTTTGTCTAGCGGCATCATATTTGGCGACCCAATGTTCAATCCTCCGGTATATCCGGTCGTCAAGCCGTAGATATCTACGGTGGATTCCTTAGCTATTTCGGATAGCTTGTTATAAAAAGCCTGATCATCCAAGCCCGTTGCGCCTTTGCCAATTAGCAAGGTCCCACGTCCAAACTTTTTGCCATCTGCAGAAGTGAATTCTCCGGTAGCTACTCTCACTTGAAAATCCGCATCCATCAATTTGTAAGCAGCTTTTGGAGCATAATAATCCGTCCATTCCATCGCATACTGATAGGCTCCTGCATCACCAATTACTTTTCCTGGAGCCAAAGCGATAGAACTTTTAGTGATTTCATTTACGCTTGCCAGATTCAAAATCTGACTATTCAACGCCATATAGTCCAAGTTAAAAGCCATCGGGTAAGTCCAAGCTGAAATGTCATAAAACAAGCTGTCTTTAAATGTATTTCTTGTTTCGAACATCGCCTTGATCAGTCTGTATTGAGGCTGATCTGCCGGTACTATGTATGAATTTTCTTTCTGAAATTCTTTTCCGTTCACGGTGATATCATCATTCAGACTAAAAACTTTGATGTCATGCTGCAGGATCAAATCTGCCAAATGATAGCTTCGTGCATCGTCATCCCTACTTCCAAAAATATAGGCTTTGTTTGTATCAGAGTCTACTTCCTTTTGAATATCCTTATAGAAATCCTTCATGAATTGATTCAACTCCTGACGCATTTCCTTTGCAGCTTGAAAGGAGGAAAGATTAGCTGTGAATTGGTTTCTAATGGTAAAAGGGAAGCTGAGCATACCGTTTACACTTTCTTGCAAGTGCCCTCTAGAACTAGCCTGCTCAAATAAAATCCCAATAGAACCCTGAACATCTGGGTACGTCGATCCCTTTCCATAATAGTAATCATCGTAGCTCTCCTGATTGAAATAAAGTGAACCAATCTGATCTAGCGCTTTTGCATGGTAAGTGCCAATTTTCTTCGTCAACTCAAAGTTTTTGGCCGGAGTAAGTGGGTGCATACGCGCAGGAACTCCCGGCTGGAAGAAAAATGTACTGTTGGTTCCCATCTCGTGAAAATCCAGATGAATGTTTGGAAGCCATTCTTGGAACACACGCACTCTATTCCTTGACTCAGGATGTTGTACTGGAAGCCAGTCTCTGTTTAGGTCAAACCAATAGTGGTTTGTCCTTCCACGTGGCCACGATTCGTTAAATTCTGCATTGTTCGGATCACCGTTCATGTTATACGACTTATGAGTATTTACCCAAGAAGCGAAGCGATTGAGTCCATCCGGATTGATAGCAGGGTCAAGTAGCAAAACCATATTCTCTAAATCTCCTGCGATTTCCTTTGCTGCCGCAAAATGGTAGGCAGCCAAAAGAGAAGCATTCGCTCCACTTGGCTCATTTCCATGAACCGAATAGCCCATAAACATCACAATCGGCATTTTTGAAATATCCAACGATGCTCCAGCATCCCTAAGTTTTTTCCGATCTGCCTTGATCTGGTCTATTTTTGCAAGATTAGACGGGGAAGTGATGGTCAAAAGAACCTGAGGTCTTTTCTCGTAAGTTCTGCCAGTTTCTTCGAAAGTCACACGATCCGAAGCAGCTGCCACAGCCTTCATGTACATCACTAGCTGATCGTGGCTCACGTGCCATTCACCCACTTCATATCCCAAAACTTCCTTTGGGGTCGGGATCGATTGATCGTATGTATATCCGGTTGGTAAATAATAGCTTAGATCGACTTGAGCATAGCTAGCGAGCGCAAAAAAGGATAAAAGCAGCGAAAGCAGACTTTTTTTCATAGAGATTGGTGGTTTAACTTTTAGCTAAATTGATACTTTGATTCCTTAAAAAAAGCTATTTTGGTTCAATGGTTAAAATAATTGAAGAATACACATGGATTTAATAGCTCCTGGCGAAGGCCAACTGTTTTGGCAAATTTCATTCCTCTTTTGCCTTCTGTATCTAGGATTTTGGGCTTATGCCCTTTTTGACGCCTTAAGTTCTGAATTTAGAGCCGCTCACAGTAAGTTTATGTGGGTGCTTGCTATTCTCTTTGCTCCAGTTATCGGTACATTTCTTTATCTGTCTATGGCTAAAAGTATCAGAAAAGACAGACGTAATTTCAATCCCTCTTTTTCAAAAAAATAATATAACTACTTACTAAATGGCACTTTCTTTTATTCAAAACATGGGCGGCGGCTTTATGATCATCTTTCTTCTTTTTGGAATACTCTATGCTATTCTTTGGGTTTACTGCTTGGTAGATATCCTTCGTTCGGAATTCAAAGATCCCAACATGAAAATTATCTGGATCGTGATTCTCCTATTTGCTCAAGGTATTGGCCCACTTGTTTACTTGGCGATGGGAAAAAGCACCAAAACCACAAATTACTCTTGATATGTTCGGACTTGGGATAATAGGATTGGCTATTTACGCTTTCACGATTTACGACGTGATCATGAGCAATTTTGCCAACCAAAACGACAAATTGATCTGGATTATTATTGTAGTGTTGGTTCCCCTTGTCGGCGCTGTACTTTGGTTTTTGATCGGTAGGGGAAAGAGGATTTAGTACGAGATTTCAATTTTAGCAATACTTTAAAATAGCGACTGAAATCAAATTGTTAAATTATTCGTTCAATTGAAATAAAAGCAAAAATCATGGTAACCGTAATTAAAAAGGGATCAGATAAGAAAGAGGTAGAGAAAGCACTATCCAAAGCTAAAAGCAAGAAAAACTTCGATGCTCACAAATACTGTGGAAGCCTTACATTAAAGAAGGACCCATTAGCCATTCAAAAGGTGATGAGAAATGAATGGGAATAGCTTACTTCTTGACACCAATATTATCCTTTATTTGTTAGCAGGCAATCAGACTGTTGCTGATTTTTTGAACAACAAAACAGTGTTTGTTTCATTTGTAACTGAATTAGAATTACTGGGGTATGATGGCTTAGAATCTGAAGGAAAGCTGATTGTTGAAAATTTACTGGAAGATTCTACCATCATTGACATCAATTCAGAGATAAAGAAGGTTGTGATTGAATTACGAAAAGCCCACAAAATCAAGTTGCCCGATGCAATAATTGCAGCTACAGCCTTTTACTTAAATATCCCTTTGATGACTTCAGATAAACGCCTTTCGAAACTCAAGGAATTGAACATCTTGCTTTTTGAAAAATGAGGTGTTTTTTAAGTGACTATTAACAATTCATGAAGTCAATTCACACACTTGGGATTTAATAATATAGTGTTATTAGATTTTGTGTTAATAACTAAATAATGGGTCTACAATTTCTACATAATGACTAGATGAAGTAAGATTAGAACAATTTGTGGCCGATTTAAACGAACAAGTTGGTTTAAATTATAATGTTGTTAAAGAAATATTTAAAGACATACCAGTAAAAGGTTCTGTGATTTCAATTTCAGAAAAAGAAAAATTAAATCCTGAAGAATTTATAAAACGCCTTTTCCAATCAGAAAATAATGAGTTATTGCCTATAAAAGATTTTTTACCAGTGCAAGGAATAGCTCAAGTTATTGTTGCTAAAGAAAGTATTATTCCATATTTCTCTAAAGTCGATAAATCAATTAGAGAAATGATTAAAAAATTGGAGAGCTGACAATTAGCCTATTCTTTTTTGGAGGCAATGCGAATATACCTTACTGAAGAAGACAAGTTTTACAATGTAACATTCCCTCTCCCATAAATCTCCTTCAAAGCCCCATTTAGCTCTGGACATTCAAAGTCAAATCCTGCTTTTTGTATTTTTTGTGAGGAAACTCGATTGCCTCCTAGCACTATCGCTGCCATTTCCCCTAGGATTAATCTTAGCACAAAGCCTGGCACTCCAATTCCCAGATATGGTTTCCCCTTGGCTTTTGCAGCAGCTTGAGTCAATTGCTGATTGGTCGCAGGATTAGGACCTACAGAATTGTAAACTCCCTGAAGTGTCGTTTTTTCCAAGGCAAAGACAAACATTCTCGCAAGATCCTCAATTGCAATCCAACTCATCCACTGATCTCCTTTTCCCAAAGGTGCAGCTACAGGCGGCTTCATCATTTCGCCAAGCGCTCCACCATTTGCATCCAGTACTATGCCTATTCTCAGCATTACCGTGCGTAGATGTAGCTCTTCCATTTTCTTCACTTCATTTTCCCATGCGACCACCACCTCAGCTAAAAAGTCTGATCCTGCTTTATGTGTTTCATCCATCAGGGACGTGCCTGTACTAAACCCGTAATATCCCACGGCCGAGGCAGATATAAATGAATTCGGTTTTTCCGTAGCTTTATCTACGGCATCATAGAGCAGTCTGGTACTCTGAATACGGGAATCCAAAATCAATTTCTTTCGCTCATCTGTCCACCGCTTCTCAGCAACTCCAGCTCCAGCCAGATGAATGATAGCATCTGCCCATTCCATCGCTTCGGGATCTATAGTTTGTTTTTCTATATCCCACAGAAAAGATTTTTGCTTTTGCTGTGATCTACTAAGCCAAACCACTGCATATCCCTTCAATTCCAGCAGCTGGGTAATTTTGTGGCCAATAAGACCAGAACCTCCGGAAATAAGAATATTTTTCATCTGTATATATATTGATTTTTAATGGTCAGATGGAATCTCGCATAATTGTAATCATCCCAGTGTGTGGTGAATACGACATGCTCGATTTCATAATTGGGTGATTTGTATTTAGATAACCCGATAACCTACAAATAAGTTGGCCTTCTCTGAATGATATAAGGTTATATATGCCTCATTAAATTCAATATCTATTCCTAATTTGGGCTAACTATTTGAAAAACCTAGTTTGAACAGCGCTTCTATTTTTCGATACATACTACTTTGGATCGTTTTAGGCCTCTTAGTTGGCTTACTTTCTGGCGCTGCATCTGCCATTTTTCTTATTACTTTGAATTGGGCTACAGATTATCGCGAGTCGCACCTTTGGATCATCGCATTACTGCCCATTGCAGGTTTCGTGATCGGCTGGAGTTACTACCGCTATGGAGAAAATTCGGTGAAAGGAAACAATCTTTTACTCGAGGAACTATACCGAACAGAAAAGCCAATTCCTCTCAGAATGACTCCATTGGTCCTATTTGGGACGATTTTGACACATTTATTTGGTGGATCAGCAGGACGTGAAGGTACAGCTGTGCAAATGGGCGGTTCCCTAGCAGATCAGCTTACCAAGTATTTTCGTCTGCATCCCGAGGATCGTAGGATCATCTTAATTGCCGGAGTTGCCGGTGGATTTGCTTCTGTATTTGGAACACCGCTGGCAGGAGCAATTTTTGCGCTTGAATGGATGCTACATCGAAAATTTCGATGGAAATCGCTGTTTCCAGCCCTTTGGACAGCTTTAGTCGCCAATTGGGTCTGTGCGTCGCTTTTTGGCGTAGGACATACGCATTATTTGGTAGATCTCGTACCTCCACATACTTTGGTCAACCTAATTTGGATCATTCCTGCTGGAATTGCCTTTGGGTTATCAGGGAGATTATTTGCCCAAAGCACTCATTTTTTTTCTCATCAATTTTCCAAGCACATCACTTACCCTCCACTTCGTCCGGTCATAGGCGGACTGTTGATTGCGGCATTTGTATACATTTCGGACAGTACGACTTATATAGGATTAGGCGTTCCGAGGATAGTTGAAGCATTCGAAACACCGCTTCCCTGGTACGATTGGTTGGCAAAAACAGGTCTGACCAGCTTCACTTTAGGAGCTGGATTCAAAGGAGGAGAAGTGACACCTCTATTCTTTACTGGCGCGACCCTGGGCAACGCACTCGCTACCTGGATCCCGCTTCCACTTGCTTTGCTGGCAGGAATGGGTTTTGTAGGAGTCTTTTCTGGCGCCACCAATACGCCCATGGCTTGCACCGTGATGGGGATGGAACTGTTTGGATACGAATCTGGAATATTTTTGGGTATTGCCTGCCTGATAGCGTATCTTTTCAGCGGGAGATCTAGCATTTATTCTTCACAAAATGTGGATAAAAAATTCCACTTATATCCTGCAGAAGGGATATTTACCTTTTCGCGAAAAAAATCAAAAAAGAATGATTGATATTGCTTTAAAGCCTATATCCAGCCCATGAAACTTAAGCTGAAAATCTTTACCAACCCTGATCGCAATATCATCTTTTTGAAAAAGGTGATAAAGGTGCAGGAAAAAGTAGTTCAGGTTAGCAGTATTCTCGCCTTTGGAATATTACTTTTTCACTTGGGCTATTCTATTGATCCTCAAGATCAAGTCGCTACTTCTACACTATTCAACATTTCACTAATCTTAATTGGAATAGGATACTTTGTTAAAGTATTATTAGTAGAAAAATCCATAATACCTGCCAGAGTAATTCTCGAATTGCTCCTTTCAATTATTCTAATCCTAACTGCCTTAATTCGTTGGAATGTGCTGGGAGATGAAATGACCCAACTGGTTTTAGACTTCACAGCGCATTATCACCTCATAAATGGATTAGTGATTGTTCTGTTCTTTATAGAGCTAAGCAAATTCAGCCTTACTGTAAATGAGCTAAAACTCAGTCCCTCACTGGTATTTATACTGTCTTTTGTCTTATTGATACTTGTTGGTGCTGGACTTTTGAGCCTTCCAGAAGCCACTTCAAGAGATATTAGTTTTATAGATGCACTTTTTACATCCACCTCGGCCGTATGTGTCACTGGATTGATTGTATTAGATACTGCCAAAGATTTTACCTTTTTCGGTCAGGTAGTCATTATGATTTTGTTCCAAATTGGCGGACTTGGAATCATGGTTTTCACGAGTTTCTTTGGCTTCTTTTTCAAGGGAAGTTATTCTATAGAAAACAGACTTTTCATTCGTGATTACATTAATGAAAACAATGTAAATGAGATTTATACCACCTTATTTAAGATCATCTCTTTTACCGTTTTAGTGGAAGGCCTTTGTGCAGTTATGATTTATCATTTTACAGATGCCGCGGAATTTTCAGGTAAGGGAGATCAATTGTTCTTCGCTCTTTTCCATGCTATTTCAGCTTTTTGTAATGCAGGCTTTTCCACGCTCAGCAATGGATTGTACCAAGAGGGTTTCCGAGAAGCTTACAATATGCATTTAGTGATTGCTTTGGCAATTGTGTTGGGAGGAATCGGGTTTCCAGTTGTTTTGAACTACTATTCCTACCTGAAGCATCTAGTAGTCGGCTATGTAAAAAGTGTATTAGGAATAGAGAAATACCGACATACCCCACGCGTTTCCAGCGTCAATACACGATTAGTAGTCTATACAACAGGAATTCTTCTGGCAGTTGGAATGGTCGTATATGCCATATCCGAGCAAGATGCTACCCTGAAAGGTCTGAGTACCTATGGCAAATTTGTCACCACAGTTTTTGGCGCAGTGACTCCACGAACAGCCGGTTTCAACACAGTCGATATGCGGGAATTAGCTGTTCCCACGATTTTAGTCTATCTCTTTCTGATGTGGATCGGTGCATCTCCAGGCTCTACAGGCGGAGGGCTAAAGACCAGTACTTTTGCAGTGGCGATGCTCAACACATTTAGTATTGCTTCGGGTAAAACCAGAGTGGAAGTATTCAGAAGACAAATTACCAATGAAACACTTAAAAAAGCTTTTGCGGTAATTTCCCTTTCGGTATTGGTAATGGGGTTTGGTGTCTTTTTACTTATGATTTTTGACCCCAAATTACCCATGATAGATGTTGCTTTCGAGGTGTTCAGTGCATTTTCAACCGTGGGACTTACACTGGGGATCACTCCTCAATTAAGCACAGGCAGCAAACTGGTATTGATGGCTATCATGCTCATAGGAAGAGTAGGGACACTGACTATTTTAGTGGCGATCGTCCGAAAAATCGGTGAGCAGCGGTACAAGTACCCTGAGGAAACCGTCTTTATAACTTAATTTTAAACGCATGAAATGAGTACGATTGAAAATTATCAACCGTGCGAATTCCTCCCGATATCGGGATGATCATTATAAATCAGCTACATATTTATGAAATATATAATCGTAGGCATAGGCAATTTTGGGGGATATCTGGCAAAGCGCCTGACAAATCTTGGACACGAGGTAATCGGCATAGATTCTAACGAAAGCAAGATAGAATCTATCAAGGATAGCATCACCCATTCCATCGTAATGGACGCTACAGACCAGGCTGCTGTTAAAAATCTTCCTTTGAAAGATACTGATATCGTAATCATTGCGATAGGGGAAGATGTCGGATCATCTATCATGAGTACTGCTATTTTCAAGCAGCTAAAATCAAAGCGCATAATCGCGAGAGCAATTAATGACCTTCATGAAACGGTCATTCAGGCTATCGGTGTAGACGAAATCATCCATCCCGAAGAAGAAACGGCTGATCGTTTAGCCAAGCGTCTTGAAATGAAAGGCGTTCTGGATTCCTTAGAGATCTCAGATGAATATAATATTGTGGAAGTGAAAGTACCCAAACGCTATGTAGATATGACCGTAGCCAAGGCTGACATTAGAAAAGAATATTATCTCAATATTCTCACTATTATAAGAATAGAGCAAAAGAAGAATCTCCTAGGTATTAATACGCCGCACAAAAATGTGATTGGTGTTGTTACCCCTGACTATAAATTTGCACATGAAGATATTTTGTTGCTTTTTGGAAAAATCAAAAACATACAGGATTTCTTGAACCTAGGAGATTAGAACAGTTTTTCTCCGCAGTTTTTGCAGTAATTATCCGTCAAAGGAAGCGGACTAAATCTGCATTTTGGGCAACTGTTATCTCCCAGCGCCTTTTCATCTTTTCTCTTTTGCGAAGCCATCTCAGAAGATACAATCCCGGTAGGCACAGCGATAATTGCATAGCCAAGGAGCATGATAAGTGAAGAAAGTAACTGTCCCAAAGGAGTCACTGGGTAGATATCACCAAAACCCACGGTAGTCAAGGTCACGATAGCCCAATACATACCGATAGGAATACTGGTAAATCCATGCTCTGGACCTTCAATAATAAACATGCATGTCCCCATTATCAAGACTATCGTCACCACAAAACCTATAAATATCAAAATCTTATGAGAACTGGCTCTTAGGGATTTGGTCAGATATTCTGCCTCAGCCACATAACGACCAAGCTTCAAAATTCGGATCACGCGCAAGAGACGTAAAGCTCTCACCACAGTAAGCAGTTGAGAATTGACCACAAAGAAGCTTAAATAGGAAGGTAATATTGCCAGCAAATCGACCATACCAAAAAAACTGAAAATGTAGCCACTAGGTTTTCTAGATAGCCAAACCCTCAACAAATATTCAATGGTAAATAGAACGGTAAATACCCATTCAAGAATTAGGAAAATCTCCCCGTACTGTGCTCTCAGACTGGCAACTGAATCTAAAATTGCCACGAAAATACTTCCAAAAATCATAAACAAGAGTACGATATCGAAAGTCTTCGAAGCCCAATCATCGGATTCAAATACTATATGAGCTAGTCGCTTTTTGGAGATTGCCATGAGGAAATTTAGAAAAATTTATAAGCCTAAACCAACCCTAGTCCAAGTAATATACCCGTTTCACCCGAGTACTGATATTAGTCAGCAATTCATAAGGAATGGTGCCAATCTGATCTGCCAGTTCTTTCAATGAGATTTTCTCGCCATAAATGATGGCTTCATCTCCTGCCTTCACTTCCATTCCGCTGACATCCACCATGCACATATCCATGCATACATTTCCGATGATGGAAGCCTTTTGCCCATTGATCAGTACATAGCCTTTTCCATTACTGAATCTGCGGTCGTAGCCATCAGCATAACCGATGGCAAGCGTGGCAATTTTGCCACCTGTAGCCAAAACACCTTTTCTAGAATAACCTATTGTCTCACCAGCTTCAAGTTCTTTTACTTGAGAAATAGTTGTTTTCAATGTACTGATTGCTCGGAGAGCCAAGTCATGCTTTCCTGTCACTTCTACGCCATAAAGACCAATTCCCAATCTAACCATGTCAAATTGAAATTCCGGAAAAGCTACTATTCCAGCAGAATTAAGCGCATGAACAAGAGGTTTGTAGGAAAGAATATCGATTACTTCATTCTTCATTTCTTCGAAATCCTTCAGCTGACTAAGAGAAAATTCTCTATGAATATCCTCATCAGCTCCAACCAAGTGAGTGTATATGGAAGCAATTTCCAATTGTGGGTTTGATTGTATTAAGCTCTTCAAACCGTCCAACTGCTTTCTCTCAAAACCCAACCTGTGCATTCCTGTGTCCATATCGAGATGGATTCTCATGGATGTATGATGAACAGTACACCAAGAAGCAAGGCTCTCAAAAAACTCCGGGCTGAAAACTACTGGCTCCAGATCAAACTCACTGCAGAGACCAAAGGATTCCTGCATGGCATTGAGCACCATTATTGGAAGCTTGATTCCTTGTTTGCGCAAAGCAACTCCCTCGTCTGAAAAAGCGACACCCAAGTAGTTCGCGCCCATCGTCTGGATTTGGTTGGCGATCTCTAGTGCTCCTCCACCGTAGGCAAAAGCCTTCACCATCACCATCACTTTGGTTTTTGGTGAAATCAGTTTTTTATAGAAATTGTAATTGTGTGTAAGCGCATTGAGATTGATTTCTAGCGTGGTTCCATGGATTCTCTGCTGAAGTCTATTGACCACTTCTTCAAACCCAAAAACCCGAGCGCCAGTGATCAAGATCATATCATTTGCGAAAGTCTCAGGATCAAGATTGTTCAAAAGCTCTTCCGTAGAACTGAAGCCTTTGAAAGCATTTGGAAATTCTTTCTCCAAAAAGAAAATCTCCTTGCCCACACCAAACAGCAGATCAAACTGATATTTCTTGATCAGCTCCGCCACTTCTTCGTAGATTTTATCGGGTGAACCTTGCTGAAGCAAATCCGACAAAATCAGAATCTTTCGACGTTTAGGTCTTTGCTGATGCATAAAATCCAGCGCGACTTTCAGCCCCGCCAAATCATTATTATAAGTATCATCGATCAATAGAGAGTCGTTGATACCCGGCTTCAGCGTAAGTCGCATATCTACAGACTTCAGATGAATGATTCCTTCTTGGATGGACTCTGCACTTTGCCCCAAGGTCATCGCCGCTACGATCACATGAGTAATGTTTTCCAATGAAGCCACATCTGTAAACGGCACCTGAAAAGTATGCGTGCTGAGATCTGATTTCATCAGAATTATTCGAGCTGCATTCCCTTTTACTTTCACTGATCTGGTAAATTCAGCTCCAGCTCGATCGGACCAACCTACGAGCTTATCCGTCGGAAAAAGAGCCTCTATTCGCTCAGAAACTTGCTTTTGATCTGTGCAGTAAATCAAGAAATTCGAATCCAAAAAAAGCGAAAGCTTCTCATTGAGCTTAGAATCCAAACTTTCAAACCCCTCTTGATGTGCTGTTCCGAGATTTGTGAATATTCCCAGATTCGGTTTGATCATTTCTTCCAAAGCGGCCATTTCGCCAGCCTTAGATATCCCGGCTTCCAGAATTGCTACTTGGTGGTAGCCCTCAATACCAAAGATCGAAAGAGGAACACCTACTTGGGAATTATAACTTTTCGGGCTTTTGGCCACAGCGTATTTCTGTCCCAAAATCTGCCCTAGCCATTCCTTAACGATAGTTTTACCATTACTCCCCGCTATGCTGACAACAGGATTTGTGAACAGGGATCGCTGAAATTGAGCTAAAAGCTGTAAGGCTCTCCGAGTATCTGAGACCTTGATAAAACAGAGATCCGGAAAGCTAAGCTCATCAAAATCATTATGCACCAAAAACGTCTTTACTCCCAATGCTGCTACCTGAGAAATAAAATCAGCGCCATCCGCTTTGGCTCCTTTCAGCGCTACAAATAGTGTTTTATCAGGATGAAGAATTTGTCTCGAATCAATGGCAATTTGAGAAATCAGCTGCTCACTATCTTGATGGATAATGCTTCCCTCTACGATTTCCGTAATTTGTTTTTGACTAATTTCCTGAAACATCTTGCTTCGCGCTTTTTTTCTTTTTCTTGAAAAACACCTGTTTAATCCATCTAGGAAGGAAAAATGCTCCCAAAATCAAATATGGATAGTAGGAAAGTAACCTCCATAAAATACTCGTGACAAATGTATAATTGGTCAAGAACTCTGTGAAGAACTGGCCAAAGAAAAATTCCGCGGTTCCGCTGCTACCTGGAGTCGGTGAGATCATCATCACAATCCACATGATCACTTGTCGAGCGAATACAATAACATGCTCGTAGGCAGCCAATGGCACAAATGCAGAAATAAGAGCATTCAGCATCAGATATCTTGAGCTCCAAATGAAGATCGTCGCTACGATAATTGGCAACCAATAATTCCATTTTTTTCCAGAAAGCTCTTTGGAAGCTGTAATAATCTGGTCTCCATATTCCTGAGCATCGTGCTTCCATTTCCGCAGCCATTTGATAGAAAAAATCTTAATGAGCACCCATTTAAAGACCCTAGGTTTATAAAATAAAGCTGCTGCCATCACCAAACTGTAGGATGCATAGAGAGAATATGAAATCCAGAAAATGGCTTCCATACTATTCTCAAGGTGCATCTCCAGTAGTTTGTTTGCAGGGAAAATATTCCCTTTTGCAAAAAATAGAATAATAGGAGCGCCGATCACAAAGAAAAGGTTGTCCAAAATCGCAGTTACCATCACGTATGCAATTGCTCTTCCGAATTTTATCCCTTCTTTATTCAAAATAAAAATAGCCACTGCCGTACCTCCTACTACCGAGGGTGTGACTGCAGACGCAAACTCCCAAAGAATAATAACGTAAATAGACCGCTTCCAGGTTAAGTGTCGGTCTGTGATCTCCCTTATTCTGTAAACATATCCTGCATCTCGAATTAAAATGACCAAAATTGCTACTACAACCCAAGGGATAGATGCATCAAATATCCCACTTAAAGAATCCTTGTTTACAGAAGGATCAAAGTAAAACATACCGAAAACAATGGCCAAGCCAATAATTACCGGCACCCAAATTTTATTCGGATTGAGTGTTTGAAAGATCTTTTTGTTATCCAATTTCATACGTTAGACAGCAGCTATTGGCTCAGTCTTTTCCACCCAAAAATTATTGAAACCATCACCTATGATGATAGTAACAAGAGAAAGTTGAAGTAATTCTAAGATTGCTAGAAAGGTATAAATCACAAAAATTTTATCGGGTTTGTAGCTGATGAATTCAGCGAATGGTACTTTTTTCTTAAAACTGATTTTCTCCAAGACGAAGTCTTTTTGCTGGGCAATAGTATAAGGATACTGAATCACGGTGTGTTTTGTTTCATCCACACGTGAAGCCATTTTGGCCATGGTCCGCTGGAAGACTTTCAGCAGTTTGTATAAATCCATATCCTGCATTTCAGCATCTACATCATCCACTTTGCTAAGCGCTTTCAATTCCGCTTCGATATTTCCACGCTTTTGCTTGGACAACTCTTCCCCTTCCATAGTGGAAAGTTCTTCTATAACAGACTTGTATTTTTTGTATTCGAGCAGGTTTCTGATCAATTCCTCTCTAGGATCTATTTCTTCTCCCGCCTCATTCAGATCTGGTCTAGGCAGCAACATTCTCGATTTAATCTTCATCAGCGTAGCCGCAAAGAGGATAAAATCACTGGCAACTTCCATCTCCATCTCCTCCATATGATGCACATAATCGAGGAAATCATGAGTAATCTTCGAAATAGGAATGTCATAAATATCCAGTTCATCCCGCTCGATGAAGAAGAGCATCAGGTCAAATGGACCTTCAAAGAGTGGTAATTTGATTTCGAAACTCAAAGGATATTTAAATTAATGGTTAATTTTGCCACCTTGTAGCCAAAGATATTCAATTAAGCTAAATTAATTGGAAACGGCAGGAGAAAGAGGCAATCGCCTTTACACTGAATTTACTAGATTGGAAAAACAAAGAAGCACATTTATTGTTATTCTAATTTGACCACATTACCGTTGTAAAATGCTTATTGAACCAGGAGAATTATTAGCTCAAATTAATAGCCCCGCAGACCTTAAAAAATTTCCTAAGGAAAAACTGGTTCAAATCTGTGATGAACTTAGACAGTTCATCGTGGATAATGTTTCCGTTTACGGCGGTCACTTTGGTGCTAGCCTAGGTGTAGTAGAGCTCACAGTTGCCCTTCATTATGTATTGAATACTCCCGACGATCAATTGGTTTGGGATGTAGGGCATCAGGCTTACGGTCACAAAATCCTTACTGAAAGAAGAACACGTTTTCATACCAACCGTCTTTACGGAGGTCTGTCTGGTTTCCCAAAAAGAAAAGAAAGCATCTATGATACATTCGGAGTAGGTCACTCCAGTACCTCTATTTCCGCAGCATTGGGAATGGCTGTGGCGTCAAAATATAAAGGTCTTTCACAAAAACAGCACGTAGCTGTGATAGGAGATGGATCCATGACGGGCGGAATGGCCTTCGAAGCCATGAATCATGCAGGAGTCAGCAACACCAATTTGCTAATTATTCTGAATGACAATTGCATGTCCATCGATCCAAATGTGGGGGCGCTGAAAGATTACCTTACAGACATAACCACTTCCAAAACCTATAATAAGGCTAAAGATGAAGTGTGGAAGATATTAGGCAAACTTAGCAAGTTTGGAACTAGTGCTCAGGATGTGATTTCCAAAGTAGAAGGTGGAATCAAATCAGCTTTACTGAATCAAAGCAATCTTTTCGAATCATTAAATCTTCGATATTTCGGACCAGTAGATGGTCACGACGTCAATCATTTGGCAGAAGTGCTGAAAGATCTCAAAGATATTCCTGGACCAAAAATCCTTCATTGTGTCACTATGAAAGGTAAAGGATACGCTCCAGCAGAAAACGGAAATCAAACGACTTGGCATGCACCAGGAACTTTTGATAAGGTAACTGGGGAAATATATAAAACTACACCTAGCACTCCACAAGCGCCAAAGTATCAGGATGTCTTTGGACACACCTTGGTGGAACTGGCTGAGCTAGATGATAGAATCATGGGTGTAACTCCGGCCATGCCGTCTGGATCGTCCATGAATATTATGATGAAAGCAATGCCAGACCGTGCTTTTGACGTAGGAATTGCAGAGCAGCATGCAGTGACTTTTTCAGCTGGATTGGCTACACAAGGACTCGTTCCTTTCTGTAATATCTATTCTACGTTTATGCAGCGTGCTTACGATCAGGTGTTACATGACGTATGTATCCAAAATCTCCCGGTAGTTCTTTGCTTGGATAGAGCAGGTTTTGCGGGTGCTGATGGACCTACGCATCATGGCGCTTATGATATTGCTTTCTTCAGATGCATTCCAAATTTGGTCGTTTCGGCTCCAATGAATGAGGAAGAACTTCGAAATATGATGTATTCTGCTTCGATTCATAATGGACCATATTCTATTCGATACCCACGCGGAAAAGGTGTGATGCCAGAGTGGAAAACTCCATTTGAGCAAATTCCTGTAGGTCAAGGAAGAATCGTAAAAGAAGGCGAAGAGATCGCCATCCTAACGATTGGACACATCGGAAACTATGCTGTAGAAGCCTGCGAAAAACTTGAAAAAGAGGGTTTAAATCCTGCTCAGTACGACATGCGATTCGTGAAGCCTCTAGACGGGGAATTACTTCATGAGATTTTTGGCAAATTCAAAAAGGTAATCACTGTAGAAGATGGGTGCCTTATGGGTGGCTTTGGGTCGGCAGTGATCGAGTGGATGATGGATAATGGATATCAAGCCCAAGTGAAGCGTCTAGGCATCCCAGATCATATCATTGAGCATGGAGAGCAGATCGAACTACATCGTGAATGCGGTTTTGATCCAGAAGGAATAGCCGAAGCCGTGAGAAATATGGCTGAGGTATCCAAAACAGTCTAAACAATGTCTTCTATTCATTTTTTTGAAAAAGGCCAAGGTCAGCCTGTGATTCTTATCCATGGATTCTGCGAAATCTCTGAGATGTGGAGAGAGTTTGCAGAGGCACTTTCCTCTAATTTCAGAGTGATTTGCCCTGATCTCCCTGGTTGTGGAAAATCACCTTTGACACTTACCCATGCAAGTTTGGAAGAAGTTGCGGTTGTGTTGGAAGATTGGATAGAAGAAGAAAACATCCAAGATCCCATCGTCATCGGACATTCTTTGGGAGGGTATGTGACTTTAGCCCTGCTAGAACTAATGGGCTCAAAGCTAAAAGCAATTGGGCTTTTTCATTCTACTGCCTTTGCCGATGATGAAGAGAAAAAGGGCATGCGTGATCGAACAGTCATTTTTCTGAAAAAACACAGAGTAGATACCTTCGTCACCTCATTTGTGCCTCCACTTATCCCTGAGCACAAAAGAGATGATTTTCAAGCTGAAATTGCAGTAGCTATAGCTCAAGCAAAGCAATCCACTTTGGAAGGATTAATTGCCTATACCAAAGCGATGCGTGATAGAAAGGATCGTTTTGAGGTGTTAAGGAATTTCACTGGGTCAAAACTCATGATCGCCGGTACGCTAGACGGAGCTGTCAAAATCGATGCTAGTCGCAAACACAAACTAGCTGTCTCGGAATATCACGAACTTGATGGTGTCGGCCATCTAGGAATGATCGAGCAAAAAAATGAGTGTATTGAGATTCTGAGAGGGTTTTGTGGGAACTTCACTAAAGGGTAAATAGATTTGATTTGGCTTAAATAGCCAATTTAAATTGGTTAGAAGATTTACCGATACTATAGAATTCAAAGTCTTAAAAGAGAGTATAGCAATATGTCGCCGGCCTCGACTTCGCTCGGCCACCGGCAGTTCTTAAGAAAGGGAGGGGGAGGAAAAGCGTGGCTCCGCCACGCTTTTCCTCCCCCTCCCTGTATAACTTAGCTTTCGGTTGGTGAGCTTGTCGAACCAATCGAACTCCCTTTACTTAGCTCTTTCAGTTTTTGAAAATCTCTACTTATTAATGCTTCTTTCTTTGCGCGAGACCATTTTTTAATCTGAATTTCTCTTTCAAATGCTTCATCAATCCTATCAAACTCCTCAAAGTACGCTAGCTTAACTGGTAAATGCTTTCGCGTAAAATTAGAACCTTCGCCGAGCTGATGCTCTTGCATTCTTAACTCAAGATTTTTTGTGCTCCCCGTATAATATGATCCATTTCCACAAATCAATATGTACATGAACGCTTCCATTAGTCATCGATTAGAGTTTTCATTTAAAACTAAATAGTTGATAAAAAATCACAACTTACTCCCAAGCACCCCCATCAACTTTTCCAAATACTCCTGATCTACCCCATCAAAATCATCCAATTGATCGGAATCCACATCGAGCACCATAGCGACTAATCCACCTTTGAAGACGGGAACTACGATCTCTGACTTGGAAGCCGAGCTGCAAGCGATATGTCCTGGAAAAGCATCCACATCTGGAACAAGAACTGTTTTCCCTTCTTGCCATGCGGTACCACACACCCCTTTTCCCATAGAAATCCTCGTACAGGCGATCGGTCCCTGAAATGGCCCCAATACTAACTGATTCTCTTTGGCCAGGTAAAAACCAACCCAAAAGAAGTCAAATGCTTCTTTCAGCGCTGCAGAGATATTGGCCAGATTCGCGTAAAGATCTGGCTCACCAGTAATCAAGGCTTCGATCTGTGGTAAAATCGCTTCGTATTTTTCAGCTTTTGTCGCCGACTCGGGAATGTATAGACTATCAGACATGATGATATATTCTTAAGGTATCTTCCAAGATCTCTATGGTCTCGGAAACTGGGGCAGGTGGAATAGGAGCTGCTATTCCACTACCAAATTTATTACTGCTTGTAAACACACGGGCTTCGTCCCAAAGTTCGGAATCCAAAAACTTATTCAATAAATAACTACCCCCTTCGATAATTACGCTTTGAATATTCCGCTTATGAAGGTCTCCCAAAATATCCTGAACCTGAAATCCTGAGTTCAACTTCACAAACTCTAAAGTTCCTATCTCTTCAGATTTCTGCGTATTGTAGCAAATCGTAGGAACAGCCTCATCAAAAAGTTTTAGCGTATTTGGAAGCTCTAACCTACTATCAATTACTAGTCTGAGTGGATTTTTGCCAACCCAATCTCTAACATTCAGAGCTGGATCATCATATTTGGCGGTATTTTTCCCTACCATAATCGCATCCTCTTCTGCTCTCCATTTATGCACAATTCTGCGACTGGAAGCATTTGTAATCCATTTGGAAGAGTAATCTTCCCTAGCCACAAAACCATCTTGAGTCTGTGCCCATTTCAAAATCACATAGGGCCGTTTCTTCTCTATTTGAGTGAAGAAGCGCTTGTTTTGAATACGAGCTTCTTTCTCCAAAACTCCTGTTTCAACTTCAATTCCTGCATCTTTTAAAATCTGAATTCCCTTTCCCCCCACCAAAGGATTGGAATCAAAAGCAGCAATAATGACTTTCTTCACCTTATTCTCTACCAATAGATTAGCACAAGGAGGCGTTTTTCCATAATGCGCACAAGGCTCCAATGTCACATATACAGTGGAATCGGTTAGTAAGTCAGGGTTTTTTACTGAGTTTATTGCGTTTACTTCAGCGTGCGCTTTGCCATATTCCTGATGGTAGCCTTCTCCTATTACTCTGTCTTCATGCACGATCACGCAACCCACCATAGGGTTTGGACTTACTTTCCCCCGGCCAAATTCCGCCAGTTCAAGTGCTCTTTGCATGTAGCGTTCATCAGAGATCATCAAGGCTTCTTTTTAAAAGTAAATTGCTTGAGTACACTGTCCTTTTTCACATCCACGTCTATAGAAAAAGTCGTGTCTTGATAGAGTTCGTCTTTTGGATCGAAGTAGAGGGTATACTTTCCCTCCTGAACCTTAAAGATAAATTTCCCTGAAGTATTTGTATGAGTAGAAATTGTATCCTTTCCATCAGATAAGTAAATCGCTGGGTAAAGAGTTGTTGGTTTCAATGTCCCGCTCAATTTAGCTGTTCCAGTTCCTATGCCTAGAGTAAAAAATGGATCCAATTCGTAGGTAAGAGGCGATTCTGAAGTTTGAACAATTGACTTTTCAAGATCTAAATCCAGGTAGACGTCATAGGAATAACCTTGTTCAATATCAATCGCTGTGGATAATGGTATTTTGTTATTAGAGGGATCTGATAACCCCAAAACATACTTTTTCTCTTTCAAAAACATGGAGTGATTATCTCCCAGTATAATGGTGGCATTGATAATTTGACCAATTGGAAGCTCACTTCTACCGATAAGTAACTCATTATCGCCAACCAATTCACTCACCTTTATTCGCTTATCTCCGGACTTATATTCGAAGAAAAAAATCTGACTTTGAGACTCTCTACCCTCCACCAAAACTTCTATATCTACGCCTTTGATCTCTACAAAAACAGAATCCCATTTTGCGGGACTATCTACCAAAATCAGGTTGAGTAGTGCTCGGGGACTAGAATCAGGATCTTCACAGGAAGCGAAGAATAGCACACAGACAATAGGGAAGAGATAAAAGTGCAGTTTTTTCACAGAGCAAATTTAGGTCAAATCTATTGAATACAGCGATTCAAGAGAATGTAGATAAAAAAAAGACCAGCCGAAGCTGGTCTTTATATCTTATTTCGCGGTCAACACTACCGGTGGTACACTGGTAATCTTACCTTCTTCAACTACAACTCCTTCTTTAACGGTAATATTATACAAATCATTTGGGGTAAATGTTAGTGTATAAACACCATCATCTAGGCCTGTAATTTTATAATTACCATTTGCATCGGTAAATGTATTCATTGTATCATCTCCTTTTTGGGCTGTTACCTGAACTGGCTGCCCTTCGATAGGAAGAACTTGTCCCATAATTCCAGCAGAAATTTCATCCAAATATGCTCTCAAAACAGGTTTAAGTATGATTTGTCCAGAATTACCTGCCTCTACAATAGACTTAGCTGCATCAAAATCGATGATCAAATTATAAGACATTCCACCATGGATATCCTCGTCCACCTTAATTTTCAATCCGCTTTGTTGAGCACTTGGAGTTTTCATTTCAAAACGTTCACCGTTTTTGATCACATAATTATTTTCTCCAAGAATCATTCTGATCTGATCTATTTGCCCTTCAGGAAAATCTTCTGTACCTAATAATTCACTATTTCCTCCTGTCAAGTCCAACAGATTAATAGGTTGACTTTCGTCATAGACTATTTCTACCCAAGATGACTCATCATTATCGTCATTCAAATCATCATCGGCCCCATCTTCATCCACCTTTACGCGTAAAGACAACACTTCAATCCAGACTTCATCGTAGGAAGCTGGAGCATCTACTAGGTAAAAATTAACGCGGGCAGATCCACCACTTGGAGTATCATCATCGGAGGAACAAGCCAATGCAAAAAAAGCAAGGCCAGCCATCAAGAGATAAGAAAATATATTTTTCATGTTAGTTGTGATTGGTTTAGAGATAAGGTTTGCCAATCACCGTGCCAAGTCAAAAATGATAAATAGTAAAGTAATGTGTAAGGAGCTTCCTATTTTTGGGGATGATGAAATGGGAGCGCCTTTTATCCCGAGGCAGATTTGGAGATAGCCCGGGATTTATACCAACACAAGTGGTTCGAAGTGAGTTTGAAGTGGATTATGACAGGATCATTTTTTCGGCTCCCTTTCGAAACCTTCAGGATAAAACTCAAGTATTCCCTTTGCCTGAGCAGGCATTCGTGCATACCAGACTGACTCACAGTCTTGAGGTCTCCAGCGTAGGAAGATCTCTGGGAAAAGCTGCAGGTGAAATGCTCTTGGAAAAGTACCCTCAACTGAATAAAACGGCTATTTCACCATTTGAAATCGGTGCAATTGTGGCTGCTGCTGCGTTGACTCACGACATTGGAAATCCACCTTTTGGCCATGCTGGAGAAGAGGCTATTTCGGACTTTTTCAAATTTCACCCTGCAGGAAAATGCTGGGAATCTCACGTTCGCACGGAGCAACTAGCAGATCTCTGCAATTTTGAGGGGAATGCGCAAGGCTTCAGAATGCTTGTTTCAAAGCAATTTGGGCTGAAACTTACGTATGCGACTTTGGCTGCCTTTACCAAATACCCTCGACCTAGCATGATTGCGCAACGGGATATTGCCCGTAGAAGTCAGAAGAAATACGGCTTCTTCATCAATCAAATGGCAGATTTTGAGCAAATGGGCGCTGTGTTAGGAATGGAGAAATCCAGTCCTGAATGCTGGTATCGACATCCATTGGCATTTTTGGTAGAAGCTGCAGATGATATTTGCTATAGCATCATCGATCTGGAAGATGGCTGCACGCTGGGTTTGGTAAGCTTTGAAGAAACTGTGAAACTTCTAGCCCCGATTTTGAAGGACAAGTTTGATCCCAAAAAACTGAAGGAACCTAGAACGGTAGCGCAAAATCTTGGCGCTTTACGTGCCTTAGCAATTGGGGAGTTAATCAGCGAATGTGTAGACGTATTTGCCAAATATGAGGAAAGTATGTGCAAGGGGAATTTTGATAAAGCATTGACTGATATCATTCCTTCAGCCAAAGCACTTCAAAAAATTACCGAAGTTTCCGTAAAAAAAATCTATCGCTCTCAAATCGTTTTGGAAAAAGAAGCTGCCGGATTTCAAGTATTAGAAGGTTTATTGGAAGTTTTCTCCAAAGCGCTCTATCACCAATTTTACGATCCGGAAAATTTCTCCGGTCAAGACAAAAGTATACTTCGCCTTTTGCCTGAAGACTTTCCTATGAAAGGATGGGGAGCCGAGGTCAATCCTTATCCTTTACTTCGGTCATTAGTGGATTTCATTTCTGGAATGACAGACAAATATGCACTGAACCTTTATCGTAGAGTGAAGGGAATTTCTTTCCCAGGTTCTTAAATTACAGAAGTACTACGGCTAGTCTTCCTGAATGGAAAGTTCAGTCGCAGATTGAAAAAGGCACCACGGCTTAAATCTTGTTATTATTTAGACTTAAAGGGCTAAACAATACGTATCTAAAGCCTGTCTGTAATCGATATATTTCAGGCAAACTCACCTATTCGCTTAATAAAACCCATTTATGAAAAAGACACTGATCATCATTCTAGGTGTATTTATATTTTTGATAGCTGCGGCCGTTGCTGTCCCATTTATCTTTAAAGACAAAATCGCTGCCCGAATTGACCGGGAAATTGCCCAATCTGTGAATGCTAAAGTCATTTATGACATTGACAATGTGAGCTTAAGCCTTTTCCGAAGATTCCCGAATGTTTCTGCCAGAATCAAGGATTTTGATATAGTAGGAAATGCGCCATTTGAAAATGACACCCTAGTTTCTCTTCGGGAACTTGCTATTGATTTCAATCTTAGATCTGTACTTTTCGATGACTACCCAACCTTAACTGGAGTGCATTTGAACGGTGGGAATGTTTACATCAAAGTGCTGGAAGATGGAACAGCCAATTATGACATTACTTTTCCTTCGGAAGAGTCATCTGCAGAATCTACCGAAAGCAATTTCAAAATAGGAGTGGACGAGATGGAAATCAGCAATCTCAATTTGGTATATGACGATAGACAACTAGATTATTTCATGGCTTTGGGCGGAATCAATGCAAAAGGATCCGGCGATTTCACAGCCGATGTCTATGATCTACCACTTGAATTGGAAGCTCTTATTGCAGACATTACTTATGAGGACATCAGCTACCTTTCCAACAAAACTTTAAAAGGAGAAACGCTTCTGAATATTGATTTGGAGAAAATGAAATTCACGCTGGGAGAAAGCAATTTCCGGTTAAATGATTTACTTTTTGGATTGAGTGGCTATCTCGCCATGCCAGGTGATGATATTGAAATGGATTTTGCCATTGAAGGCAAGGACAATGAGTTCAAAAGCATTTTGTCTTTGGTTCCAGGTATTTACTCTGAGAGTTTTTCCAGTTTAAAAACTTCGGGAACCATGGATTTCAACGGAACAATCAAGGGAATTTACAATGATGTAAAGATTCCATCTTTTGATATCTCGCTGAAAGTAGCTGACGGCATGTTCCAATACCCAGACTTGCCAAGACCTGTGAAAAACGTAAATCTTGACCTTCAAGTCAAAAACGAAACGGACAACATCGATAATACTTCCATCTCAATTCCTACGTTCAACCTAGATTTTGGCAGCAATCCTATTTCCGGAAAATTGTATCTATCCGATCTGGTTAGCTATACCATTGATGCAGCTCTGAAGGGCAAACTAGACTTGGAAGAACTGACTTCTATTTTCCCAATAGAGGGCATTGCTTTGAAGGGAAATCTGGATGTGGATGCTACCGCAAAAGGTAAATATGATTCTGTTGCAGGTATAATCCCTGCGATCAATGCAAAACTGCTTTTGGCTAATGGTTATGTGAAAAGTGCGGATTATCCTGCACCAATCGAGAAACTTAACGTGAACGCTTCAGTCCAAAATCCTAGTGGAAGTATGAAGGATTTTCTGGTTGACCTGAGTCGTTTTGGTTTTGAACTGGAAGGAGAAGCAATCAACGGAAACATGAAAATCCGAGATTTCGACAAGTTGATCTGGGATGGAGAGATTATAGGCGGAGTTGATCTTAAGAAAATTCTGGCCATTTTCCCCATGGATGACATGAATATGGAAGGCCGGATTCAAGCAGATATCAATACAAAAGGTTCTTATGCTGCTGTGGAAGCCAAGAAGTATAATCAATTGGAAACTCGCGGATCGATGGATATCAGCAATTTCAAATATTCTTCAACGGATGTTCCACAAGGAGTTCAGATTGCTAAGGCAAAAGCAGAATTCACTCCAGAGCGCATTAATCTCACCGAATTCGATTCTAAAATCGGTGAAAGTCCACTTCAAGCTACAGGCTCACTTTCCAATTACATGGATTATTTCTTGGGTGAAAATGGCACCTTGAAAGGACAATTGACCATGAACAGCAGCAAGTTTAATGTGAATGAATGGATGAGTGAAGATGCATCCTCCGACACGACAAGCGCTAAGCTTTCGGTGATTGAACTTCCAAAGAACATTGATTTCAACATGACTGTGGCAGCCAATGAAGTGCTCTATGATAATATGAGTCTCAAAGATGTGAAAGGAAATATGTCATTGAAGGATGGCGTTCTGACCTTCTCAGATGCTACTATGAAAACTATGGGCGGCACTATTGGTTTGGCAGGTAACTACGACCCAAGAGACCTCACCGCTCCTGCATTTAATTTCAACTTGAACATTGCTGAACTCAGTATTGCTGAAGCATTCAAGTCTTTCAATACAATAAAGGCTTTTGCTCCAATTGCTCAAAACCTGACTGGAAAATTCAATTCCAACCTAAATTTCTCAGGAAAACTCGGACAAGATATGATGCCTTTATTGTCCAGTCTGGATGGAAAAGGATTGCTGAAAGTGGCCGAAACAGCCTTGAAAGACAGTAAAATCCTAGAAGGAATCACCAGTCTTACTAAACTAAAGGATGTCAATACACTACAGATGAAAAACATTTCCATCCCAATCACCATTGAAAATGGAGTAATGGATGTGAAGCCATTTGATGTGAAGCTTTGGGATTATCAAGCGACAGTGCAGGGAACTGCAGGTTTTGATGGCTCAATAAACTACTTAGTTAACATGCTGATTCCTGCAGGCAAGTTTGGTGCTCAGGCAAATTCTCTGCTTTCCAGCATCACAGGAACTGCAATGGATGAGAACACCACGATTCCAATAGCCCTAAATCTTTCCGGAACATATAACTCGCCAAAAATATCCCTGGCAGGCGGTAACAGCATAGAGTCTTTGCTGACAAATGCCCTTAAAGCACGAGTTAGCGGAGAGGCTGCAGGCCTACAAACAAAAGCAACAGAGCAATTTAATGCAGCACAAGACAGCGTAAAGCAAGTGCTCAAAGCGAAATCAGCCGTAGCTCAAGATAGTGCCAAAAAGGAACTTGAAAAACAGGTGGATGTAGCCAAGGACAAAGCTGTCGACGAAGCGAAGAAGCTGTTGAAAGGCTTTTTCCCGAAAAGTACTCCTCCCGCAAAACCAGATACTACGACTGTGAAAAAGGATTAAACTTGGTGCGCCCTTGATTATGGTTAGTCAGGCTGAGCGAAGTCAAAAACACTAATATATAATCTTCGACTTCGCTCAGTTTGACACACCATCTATTTCTCAATCAAACGAAAGTTCTCAATTTTCTTCCCTTCCAGTTGATTTTGCCATCGATCCAAAACAGGCTGCTCTAAGTGAGCTTCTCTGTATTCGTCGGGATTCATGATGGGAATTCCTTTTATGATTGGATAAAGACGGGTACATGTGGCACAGGTGAGCCAGCCTTCGATGATATTCTCTTTCTCATCCTTGAGGATTATTTTCAATTCCAGGTCTTGCTTATCAAAAGGACAGCAGAGTTTTTCTATAGTATCTAATTTCATGTGTTTATGATTGTTTGTAAGCGGTCACATGGAATCTCGCATGGTAAATAATCATTCCATCGTTTGACAGTTTGGTCATGCTCGATTTCATTTTTTTAGGTCAGTTAGTAATTGTTGGTACTGAGAAATGGCCATGCCAGGATCAGAAGCGCTCATCACACCAGATACAACAGCGATGCCATCAAAATCTAAAGATTGAAGCTTTGAGATGCTTTCAGTAGAGATTCCTCCAGCTAGGAAAATTGGGATTGACGTATGTTGTCTTGTATTTCTAACTGTTTCAAACTCCACCAAATCACAACTATTGGCTGTGGAAGACGGAAACATAGAACAGAAAGAGAGGTAGTCAACATCTGCAAAAATGGCTTTCTGAATCAATTCAAAGTCATTATTTACAGTGATCCCAATGATTTTTCCCTGCTGCTTTAGCTGTGGAATTGATGATAAATGTTCACCAGTTAACTCGTCAAAATGCACTCCATCCAATCCAAACAGTTCGGCCCATTCAGGATGATTATTCATTAGAATAGGAATTCCTGAGCGGCTACAGATCATTTTAATTTTACAGATCAATGATGCCACTTGATCGTGGGATTGAAAATTGTCCCAAATCTGTAGCGCACATGGCTTCGCCGAAACCGCTTTTTCCAATGATTCTAAAAGCTGGTTTTCTTCCATAGAAGGGTCAATCACCAGGTATATTCCGGAGTTAATTTTCGTTTGTTTCATCATTGCCATCCAGCTTTTAGTGCATTAAAATAAGCTGCCCAATAGGGATCAGTTTCCTGATAGACTAGGGGAGAGGTAGTCCCGGACTTTTGGATTTGAATACCAGATATACTTTCATTCACTCTTCCAACTTCAGTGCATAGAATCCTTTCTTCAGCAAGTCTCTCGATCACCTCTTCAGATTTTTTGGGATCGTAAGCAATGATCATGGATCCCGCACCCACACAGTAGCGGGGATCGAGCCCAAACAATCCTGCAATGGCAGCCGCTGTGTTTCCAATCGGAAGTAACTCATCCACGATTAATCCTCCTTTATCAGAGGCTACGAGCATTTCATAAATAGCTCCTAAAACTCCGCCTTCAGTCACATCATGCATTGCATGAATCCCAGGGAATTTCTCCTCCGTTCCAGCTGCCACTAGCGCATCCTTGAGCGAGGAGGTCTGGTAAAATTGCTCACAAGCTGATTGGTAAACTTCTGTACCAAGTTTTTTTGTAATTGTTTCTGGAAAACTCATTCCCAAAATCGCTGTTGCGGTCAATGCGCAGGACTTCGTCACCAAAATCACGTCACCTTGACGAGCTCCTGTAGCGCAAATCATATCCGATTCTCTTGCAATCGTGATCAAAGTACCGCCTCCGACAAAAGTCGAGTTTTGTCCCTGTACAAATCCCGTATGGCCACCTGTGATTGCAATACCTATTTCTTTGCAATAGCTATCAATATGACCCCAATAAGTGCTGAAATCTGTATTAGAAAGCGTTTCGGGCAGATTCAGCACAAACTGTCCGTATTGCGGAGCAAAGCCGGTAGTAGCCATATCGTTTGCCATCAGGTGTACACTGAGCCAGGCTGACTCCTGCAGGCCCAAAGAGGGAATCAGGGAAAGAGGATCGCTGGTAGCCGCCATCGCCAAACCTCCGGGAAGTGAGGTAATCGATACGTCCACTCCAAAAGCTGGCCCTTGCCTCACCTCTTTTCGTGAAGTGCCCAGTCTTCCAGCCAGCAAATTCTGGTAGCCTTCATGATTGATTTTGCCCAAATCAGACATCAATCGACATCATTAAATTTAACGTATAAACCGAAAAAGTCTCCATAGGGAACACTCCATTGCTGGACAGGAAACCATTTTGGCAGACCAGTGCATGACCACTCAATGGTGTAGTCTCTGCCTTCCAAAGCTTCTTCAATGATCTTAATGAGCATGGCTGGAGTGTAAAAAGTAGCGGTGACATAGAAAGGGTTTTTACCAAAAACCTGCTGAACTCTTCGTCGAAGCACCTTCGGGGAATTCCGATTCATCATTCCCATTGCAATGCCGTACTTGGCCACGCGGGCAGATTCCCGAATCACTTTCACCGGATCTTTGTAATACTCAAACGTAGTGATGAAAGCCAGTGAGTCAAACGTATGATCCTTAAATGGCATGTGGTGCGAATCCGCCATGACCAAGTCGCCATCAAACAAATGAACAGCTTGGGAAAGCATCAATGGAGAAATGTCACCTCCGGTTGCTTTGATGCCGATTTCTTTCCACCAACGCGTAAAACGAGTCGTGCCACAGCCAAATTCTAAGAGAGTTTTTACACGTTTGTCTTTGGACACCAGCTGTTCCATGACTTTCTTTTGCCAGACTTCAGCACGCTTGTAGCGCCCTTCATACCAAAGCTCATAAGTGTCGGTGTGTGCACGATTGAAAAACCATTCAGGTCGATTTTGCCAGTTTTTCTGCTCTTCAGGCAGTAATTCGAAATTCTTTTTCTCTAGTTCCATAGGGGATTTTAGGTTGCAAAAATGTTAACTGCATTTCCTGCGGTCAGACAACCAAGAGAAAACAAAGGCGTTTTCTGGCTTAAGCATCCCTACGTTGGCATGATCCAAATCAGGTAATTCGGGTATTTTCTCAGCCTTACCAAAAGGAAGGCACCCCGTGCAATTGTTTCAAATATAGACTAAAAACTAGGGACAAAAAATGTATTTAACTTTCAGATGATTCATAGACCATAGTCAACAGGCGAGAATGATTTTTCTTCTATCTCCTGCTTTCCTTCTCCATTCTTTTATAAATCCACTCCCCTAAAAAGCAGGTTCCAATAATACCCAGAGCAATTAGTACCCCAAGCATATTTGTAGCAAACTGCTGCACTATCAACACCACAGTAGCTACGCCACACAGAATCACGCCAAGAAGTGTGATTGATTTTTTGCTTTTTATCTCTGCGGAGCGCTTATACGCCACCAAATTCACCATGGAAAAAATCAGTAGAAAACCAATACTACCTGCAATAGAAATGCTCTCCAATTCAAGCGTATTCGTGATAAGTAGAGTCAAGACTGCTGTAATCATCAATCCGACTGGCTGATTCCAAAATTGACTACTCAATTCATGTGGAAGTTCATCATCTTCTGCAATTTCATAACTCACACGGCTTCCACCGTAAAGGGAAGCGTTGATTGCTGAAAAGGTAGAAATCAAAGCTGCGATGGTAATAACTGTAAATCCTATCTGCCCAAGCATAGGCTTTGCAGCTTCTGCCAGGACATAATCTTCTGCTTTTTCAATGTCTCCAAAAGGCAAGGAACCAACCGTGACGATCGCTATGACGATGTAAAGTATAATCACGAAAATCACAGAATAATAGTACGCCTTTGGGATGTTTTTCTCAGGATTCACTATATCTGGAGCAGCATTAGCGATCAATTCAAAACCTTCATAAGCCACAAAAATTACCATTCCACCAGTCAGCAATTGAACTGGGCTTTCCCAATTAGAAAAGGAAAACTGGCTTAGGTTTTCATTCCCGATCAATCCATAAGCACCCACTCCGACAAAGCCCAAAAGTATAATTAACTTGATAATGACCGCATAGGATTCTATCGCTCCAACTACCTTGATGCTGTAGTAATTAATTAACGTAGCAAGAACGATCACCCCAGTAGCATAAATATGGAAATCCAGCTGCTTGTCTCCGGCGATTTCATAGAGATTTGGGGCATAAGAACCAAAAGCCGAAGCATAAAGGGAAAGCATGATGATGTAACTTATCCACAAGAGGTTATTCATTCCTCCGCTGAAAATAGTCTTGCCAAAACCTTCATTAATAAATTTGACTGTACCCCCACGATCTGGAAAAGCAAGGGAAAGCTTCACATAACTGTAAGAAGTGACCAAAGCAAGAATTCCGGCAATCAGAAATGCGACTGGCGTTCCGCCTTTAGCCAAGGATACGGCAAGGCCAAGCACGGCAAAAATTCCTCCTCCCACCATTCCACCTATTCCGATAGAGATGGCTTCTTTTAAACTGACTTGATCAGAATGCTTCTCAGGCATAGACTATAAAAATATGGTAGAGTGATTCAAGTTAAAATAATCTTCACCCACGGATGAATAAAAACAAATTTTCTTACCGACAGGCATAAAAAAAGCAGGAGTTTTAGGCTCCTGCTGATTCAAATTAGATTAATTGTTTTTCTTACTTTCCTTTTTCGCGGCTTTATCAGCTCGCTTTTCTTTCAGAGTTTTGGTAGCCGCAGATTTATCGTTCTTAGGTTTACCTTCTGGTTGCTTAGCCATAGTTTCATTGGAGAAATGATGTAACTGATTTCCGTTAAGGTAGCGGGAATTCTGCAATTCGCGAACTGGCTTTGAAAATATTTTTCAGCAGATCAGTATAATCAGTTTTAAAATTTATTGGGCTTAAACCATATGCCATGTTGTGGGTTTATTGGCCAACTAAATTCACGAATTGGGATTTCAAAATTGAAAATGAATTTATATTTAGATTGTTCAGAGCTGATTTGATGCTTTACTAAATTTATTCTGCCCTATCGAGCAGGGCTTTTTTATTACGGGTTTTCATCACTTTTGTGAACATAAAGATTTGTCAATTCTGCCCTCTGCGCAAACCACTATGGCCACTGTGGTTTAAATGAAAAATGCCTCCGAACTCTTTCAATTCGGAGGCATTGGTACTTAATGCATCACAACATTAAAATGGGTATTTACCCTGATCAATCATATAATCAGCAACTTGTCTTCTCAACTCTTTTGTATTGTAAAGCTCTGATTTGGTGAATCTCTTCAGTCCCATCAGCATTACTTTTTGCTCATCGCCTTTGGTGAAACTACCAATCGCTTCTTTGGCCGCTACATTGATTTTGTCAACCGCCTCAGAAAGATAGATCTGAGCCATCGCGATTTGATTCTTACAGGCTTCTTCTCCTTTCATAGAGACAAGCTTCTCTGTACGAAGAATCGCTGACTCACTAGCGTATATTTCAATCATCACATCAGCAAGATTCATCATGATTTCCTGCTCATCTTCGATCTTGTCCTGAAGCGTCATTGCCGCTTTTCCACCTACCATTAGGAATACTTTCTTCAGCTTTTTCAGCACTTCTTTCTCAGCCGCAAAAAGCTCGGATGTGTCAATCGTTTCAAATGACGGCACAGAGATCAGTTCTTTGGACACAGCCATGGCAGGATCGAAAATGTTAATTTCTCCTTTCATCGCACGTTTCAAAAGCATTCCGACCATCAGCATGCGATTGATTTCATTCGTTCCTTCATAGATTCTGGATATTCTAGCATCACGATAAGCACGCTCCATCGGCGCATCGGCAGAGTAGCCCATGCCTCCGTAGATCTGAACCCCTTGATCCACTACATAATCCAACACTTCGGACCCATGCACTTTTGCAATCGCACATTCGATAGCGAATACCTCAACACCTTTCAATTTTGCTTCTGTCGGATCCATCCCTTCAGCTTCGAGCGCATTGATTTTATTTTCAATATCCTGACCAGCTCTGTAGCAAAGTGCCTCTGCGGCGTACGATTTGGTTGCCATTTCAGCAAGCTTGGATTTGATCGCGCCAAAGCTGCTGATACTTACTCCAAACTGCTTACGCTCGTTGGCATAATTGATGGCATGTGAAGTCACCGTACGAACTCCACCAAGTACTCCTGCGCCGAGTTTTACTCTACCGATGTTTAGGATATTCACAGCGATTTTGAATCCGTTCTGACGATCAGAAAGCATATTCTCCACTGGAACTGGACAATCGTTAAAAAATACCTGACGAGTGGAAGAGCCTTTGATGCCCATCTTTTTCTCCTCTTCATTCATCGTTATTCCGCCAAAAGATTTCTCTACAATGAAGGCTGTAAGGTTTTTATCATCTTCTATTTTGGCAAAAACGATAAATAAATCTGCAAAACCTGCATTTGAGATCCACATTTTCTGACCGTTTAGAAGGTAGGTTTTACCATCTTCAGAAAGTGTCGCTTTGGTTTTACCACTATTGGCATCAGATCCTGCATCTGGTTCAGTGAGGCAATAACATGCCGCCCATTCGCCAGTAGCGAGCTTTGGAAGGTACTTTTTCTTCTGATCCTCCGTGCCGTAATACAAGATCGGTAGCGTACCAATGCCAGTATGCGCACCATAGGTAGTAGAGAAAGAACCTGCCGCGCCGATGATATCCGCAATCAACATGGACGTATTGAAACTCATCCCCATTCCTCCGTACTCTTCAGGAACCGTGATTCCCAAAAGGCCAAGCTCTCCGGCTTTTTTGAAAATAGCAGGAACAAGATCTGGGTCTTTCATGCTATCGATCTCATAAATATTAGGTGTGATCTCCGTATCTATAAAATCCTGACAGGCCTGAGCCATCATTCGTTGTTCTTCAGTAAATTCTGCGGGGATAAAGATGTCTTGTGCATCAGTTTCCTTGATTAGGAATTCTCCTCCTTGGGTTGATTTTGTGGCCATTGTTATAAATTAAGACTTTAGACTATAGATGTAAGACATAAGACCTAGCTCGATTTGGAATCAAACTTTAGAATCAAGGCATACAACATTTTTTGTATTTCAGTGATTTCGTTTGTGACAAAATCAATTTTATCGAAATCAGTAAATTCCAATTCTACGCTTACATAGAGCTGGGTTTCCAGTTCGCAAATTGAACCATGAGCAATACCGAGAAAATGCACAAATTCCTTATCTGTTCTTCTTCCTCCGCCTTCAGCAATATTTGAAGGAACAAAAACAGAAGCTCTTCGCATCTGGGAAATCAAGCCAAATCTTTCCTCATTTGGAAAGTCTGCAGTTAGCTTATAGATGTGAGCACACAGTTTAATTGCTCTCTTCCAGACAAATAATTCTTTGTAATTATGCATGAATGATATTGATAAATTGGAACAATCATATTTAAAAGACTTGCGCTAAAATCTAATGTCTTCTGTCTAGCGACTTATGTCTTATTATTATTTCAAGAGCTCGTAAACCCCAGCAACGCCCTGACCACCACCTACACAAGCAGTAACTAGTCCGTACTTCTTATTCTGGCGACGAAGTTCATTGAACATTTGAATGGAAAGTTTTGCTCCCGTACATCCCAGCGGGTGACCAAGAGCAACTGCTCCACCATTTACGTTTACAATATCTGGATTCATGTCTAACGCTTTGATTACAGATAATCCCTGAGCAGCAAAAGCTTCATTCAGCTCGATCAAATCAATGTCATTCAAGGTTAAACCTGCTTGCTTCAATGCTTTTGGAACGGCTACTTTTGGGCCTATTCCCATTATCCTAGGATCAACTCCAGCAGCGCTATAAGACATCATTCTAGCAATTGGCTCAATATTCAACTCCTTCACCATTCGCTCAGACATCACGACTACGAAAGCCGCTCCATCAGAAGTTTGGGATGAATTACCTGCTGTAACCTGACCGCCATTTTTAAAAGCCGGCTTCAATCCTCCCAAAACCTCCATTGTAGTGCCTGGACGAGGTCCCTCATCCGTATCCACTACATATTTTCGGGTTTTCTTTTTGCCTTTTTCATCGAGATACGTTTCTTCCACTTCTACAGGAACAATCTCATCTTTGAATTTCCCAGCGGCTATCGCTGCTAATGCTTTCTCGTGAGACTTGACAGAAAATGCATCTGATTCTTCCCGAGTAATGCTGTATTCCTTTGCCAATTCCTCAGCTGTCAAACCCATACTGATGTAATAGGAAGGATGCTCAGTTGCTATTTTATAATTCAAAACTGTTTTGTAACCCATCATTGGTACAAGTGACATAGATTCTGTCCCTCCAGCGATGATACAATCCGCCATTCCAGCTTTCACTTTTCCTACTGCCAATGCGATAGCTTCGATCCCCGAACCGCAATAACGATTCACAATAAATCCAGGATTCTCTATTCCTAAAGCAAGAAGAGAAATCATTCTTCCCATTTGCATTCCCTGTTCCGCTTCTGGAACAGCATTTCCTACGATCAGGTCATCTACCATTTTGGCTTCCAAGCCTGGTGTATTAGCTACCAAATGCTTGATCACATCTGCCGCCAGATCATCTGGACGGTAAAATCTAAATCCGCCTTTTTTGGCTTTCCCTACCGCCGATCTATATCCATTTACTATATATGCTTCCATGTTATTTTCGAGTTATTTGAGTGTTGAGTTACTTGGTACATCGTACTAAAGACATCAATTGCGCAACGGCTTTCCTTTGAACAATATGCTATGAATTCTCTCCAGCGTTTTCTTCTCACCAGTCAAACTTAGGAAAGCTTCTCTTTCCAAATCCAGTAGATATCGCTCCGAAACTTCTGTTGGTGAAGACAAATCACCTCCAGACATCACCCAGGCTAATTTTCTAGCAATCTTCGCATCATGATCAGAGATATATGCACCATACTGCATTCCCGTCACTCCCGCGTCAAACAACGCAAGCGACTCCTTACCCAATACCTTGATATTTGTCTGCTCGATAGGCTGCGTGTAACCTGCTTCATGCATGGATAACACTTTAGTTTTTGCCTCAGCTAGTTGACGCTTTCTATTCAGCGTGATTCCATCTGATTTTCTCAAATAACCCAGATTTCTGGCTTCTTCGGCAGAAGTGGAAACTTTTGCCATGGCAATGTTCAAGAAATACTCTTGCAATTGATTCAATTCTACGTCTCCTGCGACAAGACTATTTGAGAATCTCAAGGTCATCTCTTTGGTACCGCCACCAGCTGGTATCAAACCAACTCCTACTTCCACTAATCCCATGTACAATTCCGCATGAGCCTGCACGTGATCAGAGTGAAGCGAAAGCTCGCATCCACCTCCCAAAGCCATATTATGCGGAGCTACTACAACTGGAATAGATGAAAAACGCGCCCGCATCATGGTGTTCTGAAACTGCGCAATCATCAAATTAATCTCATCGTAATCCTGATCTCCTGCAAACATGAAGAGCATCGCAAGATTCGCTCCTGCGGAGAAATTCGCTCCTTCATTTCCGATCACAAGACCTTTGTGGGACTTCTCCGCCATACCGATCGCAGTATTAATTCCTTCGATCACTTCGGCACCCATGGAATTCATTTTGGTATGGAACTCCAAGCCGATCACATCATCGCCCATATCATAGACAGATGCTCCTGCATTGTTCCAGATTCTCTTTCCAGCAGCTTTCAACGTATCCAAAATGATGAATTCGTCCAAGCCTGGAATTTCTAGATATGATTTGCTTGGAATGTCATAATAGTGCTTTTTACCATTTTCTACTTTGTAAAAAGAATCATTTCCAGCTTCGAGCATCTCGTAAACCCATGCTGCAGGCTTCTCTCCAGCGGCTTCCATTTTGTCCACAGTTTCTTTGACACCGAGAACATCCCAAGTCTCGAAAGGTCCAAGTTCCCAACCGAAGCCAGCAGAAACTGCCTGATCTATTCTATACAATTCATCAGAAATCTCAGGAATACGATTTGAACAGTATCTGAACAAATCATAAAAAGAAGCACGGTAAAATTCCCCAGCTCGATCATCAAAATTCACCAAGAATTTGATCCGCTTTCTTAGATCTTCAAATTCCTTCGCAGCTTCTAAAGCTTTGAATTTTGGCTTTTCAGCATCCTTATATTCGAAAGTTTCAAAATCAATTTCCTTCAGCTCTTTTCTTCCATCTTCATGACGGATCATTTTGAAGTAACCTTGACCTGTCTTATCTCCAAACCACTTATTGTTATAAAGTACCTCAACAATTTTTGGAAGCTTGAATTTCTCCCGAGACTCGTCGTTTGGTAAAGCTTTATAGAGATTATTGGCAACATTCACGGTAGTATCCAATCCTACCACATCCATAGTTCTGAACGTAGCTGATTTGGCTCTTCCTATTACCGTTCCTGTTAATTTATCTACTTCTGAAACTCCAAATCCCATTTTTTCGATGGCATGCATTGCAGAGATTATCGCGTAAACTCCAATTCTATTGGCAATAAATGCTGGCGTATCCTTACAAAGCACCGTTTCTTTTCCAAGGAACTTGTCACCGTATTCCATCATGAATTCCACGATTTCCGGCTTCGTTTTAGGCCCAGGAATAATTTCCAAAAGCCTCAAATATCTTGGTGGATTGAAAAAGTGTGTTCCAACAAAATTCTCCTGAAAATCTTCAGATCTTCCCTCACACATCATGTGCATCGGAATGCCAGAAGTATTGGAAGTAATAAGCGTACCTGGCTTACGGTACTTTTCTACCTTCTCAAAAAGTGACTGCTTGATATCCAAACGCTCTACGATTACCTCAATTACCCAATCGTAATCTTTGATTTTCGGAAGATCATCATCGAAATTCCCTGTGGTAATCCTCGCAGCAAATGCTTTATCGTAGATAGCTGAAGGATTTGACTTCAGCGTACTTTGCAAAGCACCCGTTACTATCCTGTTTCTAACAATAGGATCTTCCTTTGTCAGTCCTTTTTTCTGTTCTTGCTCTGTGAGTTCAAAAGGTACAATGTCCAATAAAAGTACCTGAACGCCGATATTGGCGAAATGACAGGCAATTCTGGATCCCATAACTCCCGAACCTAAAACGGCAACTTTTTTAATGGTTCTGTTCATAATTTTGGGCTTTTGGTCTTATTAACCTAGTGGCGGTTATTGGTTTATAATTCAAATATTGGTTTGTTGATATCTACGCCTTTATCAGTTTGTACCTGATCTATTACGAGTTGTATCTTTTCAAATACGCTAAAAAAGCCATTTAGATCTTCTTCACTCACTACTTCGCGTACGTGCTCGTTAAATTCTCTGATGGTGTTAACAGAAATTGCTTTTATCCTTTTGCCTTCTTCAGTAAGGTAAATCCTGACGGATCGCTTATCTACCAGATCTGGCTTTTTGAAAATCAATCCCTTTTCCTCCATCGTCTTCAGCATACGAGTAAGACTTCTAGTCTCCAAACCAATTTGCGGTGCAATCTTGGTTGCTGGCGTTCCATCATTCGAATTGATATTGATCAACACAAAGCCGATAGCAGTAGTAAACCCTTCTGCAGCGGCTTGCTGATTATACATTCTAGAGATAGCATGCCAAGCACTTTTTATATGATAATCAACTGTTTCTTCTCTCTTCATCTCTACGGAATGCTCCAATTTTAACGATTCATAAGTTACAAAAAATAATGTATGCATGCATACTATATTAGAAAAAAGTTATGCATGCATCACAAATTAAACCTCGTAAAATCTATTATTTCAGAAATATTCTGTAAGAAATGACTGCTATTCGGTGATAATTCAGAAGGAATTGAAATAAATTATCCTGTCACTAAAAATTTCTATCTATTTTAAAAAATTATGAATTTTTTAAAATAGTAATTTATCAATCGACATATAGTTCCTCTATCTCCTTTTCAAATTTCTGATGAATGACTTTTCGCTTTAGTTTCATCGTTGGTGTCAATTCTCCTGATTCTATACTCCATGGATCTTGCAATAGCTTGAAGCGTTTGATTTGCTCCCACTTCCCGAAAAATTTATTTAACTCTTCAATTTCTCGATTGTACTTGTCAATTATTTCTGGCTTCTCAATCATTTCGGCATCGCCGGTATAAGGAATCCCTTTGTGTTGACAATAATCCTTCAATGCATCAAAACTTGGAATAACTAGTGCGGATGGATAATTTTTGTTTTCTCCTACTACTATCAACTGATCTATCAAGCTGGATTCTTTGAATTTGTTCTCCATTGCCTGAGGGGCGATGTACTTCCCCCCGGAAGTTTTGAACATTTCTTTCTTCCGATCGGTAATTTTAAGATACTCGCCGTCCATCTGCCCGATGTCACCTGTATGAAACCAGCCGTTTTGAAGCACCTCTTCGGTGAGTTCGGGCTGTTTGTAGTATCCTTGCATGACATTGGGCCCTTTGACTAGGATTTCGCCGTCTGAAGCGATCTTCACTTCCACATCGGAAATTAATTTTCCAACATAACCTATCCTCATATCCTTCAACGTGCAAACCGAAGCTGAAACTACCGGAGAAGTCTCCGTGAGGCCATATCCCTCGCATACTTTAATCCCTGCAGCCCAAAACACACGGGCCAATCTAGGTTGTAACGCAGAAGCTCCAGAATTAATCTGCAGCACTTCACCACCTAATGCCTCTCTCCATTTACTGAAAATCACTTTGTTGGCTAGTTTGAGCTGAAAGTCATACCATGCTCCAGGACTTGTATTGGGATCGTATTTCAACCCTAAATCCAAAGCCCAAAAGAAAAGTGATTTTTTTACTCCTTTCAATTCATACCCTTTTGCCACTATTTTATCATAAATCTTCTCCAATAATCTTGGGACAGTATTGAAAGCATGTGGTTTGACTTCCTTCATGTTTTCACCAATGGTATCCATATTCTCGGCATAGTAAATAGAGAATCCTATATAGAAAAAACAGAAAAATCCTGTCCGTTCATATATGTGGCAAAGTGGTAGAAAACTCAAAACCCTAGAAGTCCCATGCTGTGGGGTCATTATATTGGAAATACCAATAAGATTTGAAAGCACATTAGAATGTGAAAGCATGACACCTTTTGGCCGTCCAGTGGTACCAGAAGTATAAATGATGGTAAAAAGATCGCTTGGTTTAACTTGCTCCTTAGCTTTTTCCAACCCCAAAATATCCTCATTAACGCCTATAGCAAGGAAGTCTTCCCAGAAAATAGCTCCTTCTACTTTTTCAAAGCTATAGATCAATCGATCTCCTGAAGCAGCTTTCGCCTTTTCGTAGATTACTTCATCACCCACAAAAATCATCTTCACTTCTGCATGATCAAAAATGTATTCATAATCGGCAGAAGTGATTGTCGGATACATAGGAACTGAAATAGCTCCAATCTGCTGCAAGGCTAGATCTATAAAATTCCATTCTGGACAATTATTCGAAATGATTGCAACTTTCTCTCCAGGCAAAATCCCTACTTTAAGAAATGCCAAGCTCAAATTATCTGTGACTTCTTTTACATCTCTTGAAGAAAAAGATTTCCACTTACCATTCACTTTTTTTGACAATGCTATTTCCTTGTCATACGTAGCAATTTGGTAAGGAATTAAATCAAAAAGTCTGGTCGGTTCCATGAAGGTTCAATTTTGGGATACCTATAATATTACCAAAATACGAGAGCATTACAAAGAGTTATCCACGCTCTCTTTTTATAGTAGTTGTAAAATAGATTTTTAAAAAAATTCTTTATTAAGGTTATTAGGACTGTTGATTTGTGGAAAAGATGGGTAATTATTCTTCTCCACGATTACTATAAGCTAACCTTAGTGTTTCCCACTTCTTATCCCCTTTTTATCCACATGTAAGTGGTTGTAATTAAAGTGAGTAAGTCAATTTGTTGTTTTCTGTGGAAGAACACTGGTTTATTCACTGTTGGGAATTAGCCTGTGGATAGAATGATTTGTTGTGGTGGATAACTGTTGGCTTTTCCCCAAAATACCTACTCGGAGTAAAAGTGCGATGGTGGTAGGTGGATAAGTGTGTACTTATCATTGCCTATTCTTTTCTTATCCACAGCTAAATTGGTACTTATCCACGTCTAATTTTGAGTGGATTTTAGACCTGTTTTTGGAGCTGCTCTGATGATTTGATCTGTCAAAGTCCATCCACCTCTGATAGATATATTCCTATTTCCTGTTTCTGGATCTACGTAATTGAATACCCTTTCCGCATTTCGTTTTTCTTCAAAATTGGCTGGATCCCATCGTTTATTGCCATTTGCATCTTCTATAACACGGATTTGATAGTTACCTGCTTCTATTAAGGCAAAAGCAAACTTATTTCCTGTTTCTATATAAGTCTCTCTTTTTGGTTCACCTTTACTGTCCAATAGCTGGATAATAAATGGTGCTTCTGCTCCTTCGATTGTTCCTTCGATAGCATCTGCCAGCGTTTCTTTTTTCAATTTCTTGTAACTAGCTGATAGTTCCACTTCATTGAATTGTCCTTCAACATCGATAAAAGTAGAGTCGGAAGCCTTCAATGTGAATGATTCGAATAGTATTGAATCTGGTATGCTAAGGTTAATTTCCAGTACATCTCTCCTTAGAGAGTCTTTGAAGTTTAGCATTTCTGGAGTTATAGAAATAACAGAAGCTGTATCGTACGCTAAGTATAGAGAATCGTAATTGATGCTTTTAAGAGGCTTACTGAATGTTAATTCTACTGGTAGCTTTTGGTAAAAGCTTTTGCCAGAATTAGGTATAACAGTTAGTTTTTCAAGCTTTCTATCCGATTCTTCAAATTTCGCCCAGATAAGGGAATCAACTTGGTACCCTACAGAATCTCTTAGATTGATTTTGAATGCTAAACTATCCGTGATAGGTTTTCCTGAATATAAATTAATCCTTTTGTCTCCCAGAGTATAGAAAATTTCACTGCCTAGTTTTTCATTTTCTAAAGTGATTTTGACAGGATTTTTATTCAAAACTATGGTATAATTTGTTCCTAATGGGGAAGATCTTAGTAAGTGAATTGGATTTTGGTCGCCTTTAGATAAGTTGAATTGTATACCGTCAATATTTTGATCAATTGTTATTGTCTCCTTTATGAAATCATATGCTTCTGATTTGTATTCAGCCTTTAAGCTATTGTTGTCATCCTGCCATGCGTATGCTAGATATTTACCGGCCTTGATATTGGTGATGTTGAATTTTCCAATTGTATCGACCTGCGTCAAATAGTATGGTGCAGCAGTAAATACGTTTGTTGTATCCTCTATTGGATATAAACCCACAATGGCATCATCTAATTTGTCATTACTTTCAGGAAAATAAGAATTGACAGTTCCTGAGAATTTAAGGCTATCAATGCTTGCTCCTGTGGAAAATACCAGCTTTAGATTTTCTGTTGGATTTCCTTCTGAGAGGTCTGTAATGGATTTCTGAAAGTTGAATACATATGTGGTACTATCTTCCAGCTCCTGATTTAGATCTATGACTAGTGTGTTCTTAAGAGCTGTGAATATTACCTCATCCTTGTTTACTCTTGGTGTAATCAGGATGTTTTTAGTGGCATTATCAAGTTTAATATATTCATCGAAAACAATGGTGATTTTCTCTGGCTTGGTATTCAGGCTTTGATCTGTTGGAGTCATCACCATTACCTTTGGAGGATCTTCATCTCGTGGCCCACCCATAGGTGTGCTTTGTTTTGCACAGGAAAAAGCTAATAGGCTTATAATTAAAAGTATGATTAGGTTAGTATATCTCACTTCTTTTTGAAAACGAATAAGTTACTTGAATGATTTCCTGTGTTTTTAGCTGCTTCTTTATTTGATTTTCTACCGGCTAAGATTGCCTTCCAATATTTTTGGATTATTGACTGTTGTGGATTTGTATAACCTTCTGACAACAGGGAGACATAATAGCTGTCAAAGTTCATTGGCATCTTTTTTACTAATTGTAAATCAAAGATCTCTCCGAAACTTTCAAGTGCTTGTTGGTTGAAATGATAAAGGTGTCTTGGAACATCCCATCCTGCCCAGCTAGTACCATACTTTATAGCATCATAACTTTCTGGATTTGGAACAGCTATAATTATATAACCATCTGATTTCAAGTGTTTTACAAGTAATTTAACTGTCTTTCTTAGAGAATGGATATGTTCTAACACATGGTAGAGTGTAATAACATCATATGAACCTTTTGGTAGGTCATTTATAGATTGATATACCCTCTTATTCAATTTTGTGTTTGCCAAATTCCTTGCCTTCTCGTTTGGTTCTATTCCAGTCACTTTCCAGCCATTTTCATATGCTTTGGTTAGTAACTCACCCGTTCCACAGCCATAGTCAAGGTATTTTCCTTTAAGTGGCGTTAATTGATTTAGATGTTTTACTTTTTGAGATACTGTATATTTCCTTACTTGTTGGTAGGCAAATTGAGTTAAGTTTTTTGCTTTATCGTCATGTGAGAAATATTCTGGGAAGTCGTAATAAGGATTAATTGTTTCTTCCGTTGGTCTGGGGTTGGTGAATTTCAAACCACAGTTTGTACAATTACAAATAATGAAAGACTCTTGGCTTACGGCGTAATCTTTTATTTCCTGAGAATTAAGAAATAGTCCACTCTTGCAGAGTGGACATTTAGTAAGTCTTTCAAGCATTTTATCTTCCAAGGTAAACGGTGATTATAGATAAGTCTGCGGGAGTCACTCCAGAAATTCTTGAAGCTTGACCCATTGTCTCAGGTCTTATTTTATTCAGTTTTTGTTTTCCTTCGGCCGAAAGTGCAGGAATAGCTATGTAGTCAAATTTTAATGGAATCTTGAAGTTTTCCATGTTGCTTAACTTATCTACCATCTGTTGTTCTTTCTCTATATAGCTATCGTATTTGATTTGAATCTCTGCTTGTTCTAGGACTTCAGTAGGGTATTTGGATAGATATGCATCAATTTCAGTATTGAAGGTTTTTAAAATCTGAAGACCAATTTGTGGTCTTTTCAATAATTTTTCAGCAGATATTTTCTCTTTGATTGTAGAAGACCCTATTTTTTCAAGACCTTCATTTACACTTTCTGGAGAAAATTTCTTTTGTTTTAGATCATTAATCAGTTTTGCAGTTTCTTCCTTTTTAATATTCATTTTAGCTAAACGTTCATCTGAAGCCAAACCAATATCAAATCCTTTTTGAGTCAATCTTAGATCTGCATTATCTTGACGAAGTAGTAGTCTGAATTCAGCCCGAGATGTAAACATTCTATATGGCTCCTCAGTACCTTTATTAATCAAATCGTCGATTAATACACCTATATAAGCATCTGATCTTTTTAGTAAGAAAGGATCCTTTTCTTGAGCTTTTAGACTTGCATTTATACCTGCTACTAGACCTTGACATGCCGCCTCCTCATATCCAGTAGTTCCATTTATTTGTCCAGCGAAATACAGGTTTTCCATCAATTGAGTCTCTAAAGTGAGTTTCAGTTGAGTTGGAGGGAAAAAGTCATATTCAATAGCGTATCCTGGGCGGAACATTTTTGCATTCTCAAATCCAGCTATTTTTCTTATAGCCTTATATTGTACATCTTCTGGAAGTGAAGTTGAAAAGCCATTTATGTACATTTCTACTGTATTCCATCCTTCTGGTTCTACGAAGATTTGATGTCTATCTCTCTCAGCAAATCTATTTATCTTGTCTTCAATGGAAGGGCAATATCTAGGCCCAAGGCCTTGTATTCTGCCATTGAACATAGGAGATCTGTCAAAACCTTCTTCCAACGTGGAATGCACTTCTTTATTTGTATATGTAATCCAACAGGTTCTTTGCTCCTTTAGAGTGGTTGTAGAATCTGAATAGCTAAATTTTTCGGGGTTTTCATCCCCATATTGGACCTCCATTTTGGTGTAGTCCAGGCTTCTTCCATCTACTCTAGGAGGAGTGCCTGTTTTCATTCTTCCTGATTCGAAGCCTAATTCTACTAATTGTTCGGTAATTCCCTTTGCTGCTGCTTCTCCAGTTCTTCCTCCTCCAAATTGTTTTTCGCCTATATGGATTAATCCATTAAGGAAAGTTCCATTGGTTAAAACCACACTTTTGGCTTGAATTTCTAAACCAATACTAGTTCTAACTCCTTTTAATTCTCCATTTTTTACCACTAGACCTGTGATCATTTCCTGCCAGAAATCCACATTTGGGGTTTGCTCAAGCGCTAATCTCCACTCTTCAGCGAATTTCATTCTATCGTTCTGAGATCTAGGTGACCACATAGCAGGACCTTTTGATCGGTTTAGCATTCTAAACTGAATCATGGATTTATCAGAAACAATACCTGACATTCCTCCTAAAGCATCTATTTCTCTTACAATTTGTCCTTTTGCTACGCCACCCATTGCTGGGTTGCAAGACATTTGAGCAATAGTATTCATGTTCATAGTACATAGTAGTACTTTGGAGCCCATGCGTGCTGCAGCGTGAGCTGCTTCGCAACCGGCATGCCCTGCTCCTACTACTATGACATCGTATATTGGAAACATTGTATCCTTTTTTGTTTACTGTTCCACGTGAAACGCATGTGAGTTTTTACTTATTGAAGAACTGTTTCACGTGGAACGTTTATAACTCCTGGAATAAATTAATCGCAAATTCCTCTTTGCTTCTCATTAAACCTGCCTCTTCTTTTGTTTTGTCTTTGTAACCTAACAAGTGAAATAAACCGTGACTAATGACTCTACTAAGCTCCTTTTCTTCCTCAACCTTTAAAGTTTCTGAGTTTTCTTTTACTCGTTCTATACTTATAAAAATATCTCCTTCTATAATTCCTTTATCTTCCGAATTGTCAAATGTGATAATATCTGTATAAGTGTCATGATCTAAATATTCTACATTGATGTTGAGAAGGTACTCATCTGAGCAAAAAACATAATTAAGTTCATTAATCTTATGTTTTTCAGCTTCAGCGAGTTTTTTTAGCCAAACTTTCCTTTTCCTTTTTTCTTTAAGGGAAAATGATACTTCTTCAGCAAAGAAATTAATTGCCATAGCTTAATTCATGTAAAATGATAAAACAGTCTTTGTGCCGTTTTCTTCAAATTTGACGTCGTCAGAAAGGTGTTTTATAAGGAAAATCCCTCTACCACCTATTTTTTCAATGTTTTCTGGTGCTGTAGGATCTTTCAGCTCATTGTAGTCAAATCCCTTTCCCTCATCCTGAATAGTGAATAAAAGCAATTCTTCTTCTAATTTTAATTCTAGATGCACCAATTTATTTTTATCACTTTGATTTCCGTGAATGATTGCATTACTAATGCATTCTGTGACGGAAATCATAATGTTACCATAGATATCATCATTGATCTCAAAGTTTTCACGAGCATTGTCGATGAAACTTTCAATTATTTTTATGTTCTCGATAAGAGAAGGAATAGAAATTTTTATGCTTTTCATCATAATTGTATTCAATGAGTAGTATCTACTTATTTTATTCGACTTCGATTAATATTGGACAATGATCGGAATGCTTAGCATCTGCTAATATGATTGAGCTTTTCAGACGATCATTCATAGGTGCAGTTGCCATGTGGTAGTCGATTCTCCATCCTAGATTTTTAGCTCTAGAATTTGCTCTATAGCTCCACCAGGTATAATTGTCTGGCTGATCATTGAACTTTCTGAAACTATCAATAAAACCTGATTCTGTGAACTTATCCATCCAAGCTCTCTCTTCTGGTAAAAAGCCAGATGTGTTCTTATTTGATTTTGGATTATGTATATCTATTGCCTTATGACATATGTTATAATCCCCACTTAAAATGAAATTTGGATTACTTTTCTTCAAATCCTGAGTGTAACCATATATATCATCTAGAAATTCATATTTGAATGCCTGACGAATGTCTCCAGTTGTTCCAGATGGAAAATAGGCAGTTAGAAATGAGAAGTCCTCAAAATCAACTTGTAGTAACCTTCCTTCGTCGTCATATTTTGAATATTCCATTCCATGTTTTACTGATTTTGGCTTTGTTTTAGTCAAAATTGCTACTCCACTGTAGCCTTTTTTAACAGCTGGATACCAGTATATTTCGTAACCTAAATCTTCAAAAACAGTAGCGTCTATTTGGTCTAAATTTGCTTTAACCTCTTGTAAACCAATTATATCTGGATTAACTAGCCTAAGCCAATCTATAAAACCTTTGTTCATTGCGGCACGAATGCCATTTACGTTATACGATACTATCTTCACAAGTTATTCAATTACTATTTCGTATTCTTTTTCAAAATATTCTAATACCTGAATCTTTAAAAGCTTCTCCTGATCTAATAAATCAAAATGGGGAAGATCCTTAGTTAATTTCCAATGAGGCCAGCCATCCTGATCTACATAGTCAAGTTCATAAAAGCCATCATAGCTCAACACCTTACAAACAGCTATGTGCATTAGATCTTGCTTTTGCTCTTTACTAAATATCTTATTGCCTTGTCCAAGTTCTTGAACACCAATAAGAAAGAGTACGCCATTTAAGTCCGCGGGTTTTTTTCCTATTGTTTCTTTGAGGCCTTCTAGTAGTTTGGACCAACGTTTTTCTAGCTCTAGATCTCGTTTGAACATTATAAATTATTGATTTTCAAGTGTTTCCCAATATTCTGCTGCTCTTCTCAAGTGAGGAATTACTATTGTCCCTCCTATCAAAGTAGCAATTGAGAATACTTCAAATATTTGCTCTTTCGTTAAGCCAACTTCATGGCACTTTCCTAAATGATATTTTACACAGTCATCGCATCTCAATACCATAGAACAAGCTAGTCCAATCATTTCCTTAGACTTTATATCTACTGATCCTTCTGCATACGCATTAGTGTCAAGATTAAATATACGCTTGATTACTTTATTGTCCTCAGCCAAGATCTTATCATTCATCTGGCTGCGGTACTCGTTGAATTCCTCTATGAGATTCATTAACTTAACTGTTTAGGAAAGAATTAAGTAGCAAATATACCACTATTTGCCCTTGGCAGATAGGAACAAGCCTTTTTCACAATGCGTTTATTTTTTGTAAAAGATTTTTTGGATTTAGTTTTTCCACGCAATTGTCTTCTTTGCGGTAGGTCTCTTTATGACCATGAGAATAACCTGTGCACAATTTGTAAAGGAGCACTTCCTGTGACAAGCTATCATTTGCGGCCAGTGGATAATGATTTATGTGATAAGGTGAAAGGTTTAAGCACTGAAGGTATGGTGATGGCCTATCTTAAATTTACCAAAGGAGGAAATAGTCAGAAGCTCTTACATCAGCTCAAGTATAGAAATAAGCCTCATCTAGCGAAGGAATTAGGAAGTATGTACGGCAAAATTCTGAACCAAAATGGTTTTGCGGGCTACTGGGATGTTATAATACCTGTGCCATTGCACCCATTGAAACAAAGTCGCAGGGGCTATAATCAGAGTGAGCAATTTGGATTAGGCCTTAGTGAAGCCCTTGCTCTGAAGTTGGAAAATGGTTTACAGCGCGAAAAATTTACAGAAACCCAAACTCAAAAATCGCGTCTCCAACGAATGGACAATATGGACGAGGTATTTCAAATTTCTCCTTACACTTCTATTTCTGATAAGTCTATTATGCTCGTAGATGATGTGATGACCACAGGAGCAACATTATGCGCATGTGCCAACGTACTTTTGGCGAATGGAGCAAAAAATGTAGATTTGGTTACTATCGCCGCTGGAGGATAAATATTATGATTGATATAGAATTATTGAAGTACCCGATTGGTAAATTTTTGAAACCTGAAAATATTTCGGATCAAAATCTAAAAGAAGCTAGTGCTTATCTAGGTTCATATCCACAGTATTTGAAAGAAACTGTGAAGGGTTTTTCTGAAATACAGTTAAACACCCCCTATCGCCCTGGAGGGTGGTCAGTGAGGCAAGTAATTCATCACGTTGCCGATTCTCATATGAATGCGCTGACGCGCTTTAAATTGGCTCTGACAGAGGTAAATCCTACTATTAAGCCTTATGATGAAGCTGCATGGGCAAAAATGTCTGATTATTCATTACCAATTGAATCATCTCTCAACTTGATTGTTGGAATACATTTTAAATGGGCTGTTATCCTAGAAAGCATGACACCATCAGATTTTCAAAAGACTTATTTCCATCCGGAATCCCAATCTTCTGTTCCTCTTTCTGAAGTTACACTTATGTATCAATGGCATTCCATGCATCATTTGGCGCATATTCAGCACTTGATCATTCGTGAGAAATGGTAAGTAATTTCATCTTCCAATCACAAATTCTATCGAATTATTGATTTTAGCCAGTATTTTCAAGCATGAATATTTCCCTAAAAAATCAACGAATACTCGTCACGGGCGCTTCAAGAGGTATCGGTAGAGCGATTGCAAAGCAACTTTCACAATCTGGCGCAGAAGTGATAATCCATTATAATAATAATGTGAGTGAGGCAGAGAAGCTAAAAGGAGAGTTAGTAAATCCCGCTTTCATTGAATCCTGCGATCTATCTGATGTAAATCAAGTTGTTGGCTTCATTCCAAAACTGGTAGAAAAATATGGGCCGATTTCTGGGTTGGTAAATAATGCAGGTATTTCTAAATCAGCACCCGATAATCTATCCACACATGAATGGGTCAAGATCTGGCAGGAGACTATTCAGGTAAATACTACAGCTCTTGGTATCCTATGCAAAGAGTTTGTAGATCACGCATTGGGTAATCAAAATGGCAGAATAGTCAATATCTCCTCCAGAGCCGCTTTTCGTGGTGATACTACGGATTATATAGCTTACGCTGCTTCAAAAGGCGCTATTGTCAGTTTGACAAGATCCATTGCCAGACATTACGGCAAGCAGGGAATTAAAGCATTTTTGATCGCACCTGGTTTTACAAGAACAGATATGGCTGATGAAATTCTATCTGAATATGGAGAAGACTTCGCATTAAATGACATTGCCCTGAAAGAGTTGACAAAGCCTGAGGATATTGCGCCAATGGTGACCTTGCTTTGCTCTGGACTTGCTGATCATGCTACTGGAGCTAGTATCGATATCAATGCAGGTTCGTATGTACATTGAGACTGATACTTAACCCTAAGCAAATTTTACATGCCTAAAAGGCAAAAACCAAATGAAATTTTCACACCAGAATTAGTCAAAGTCTTTAAGATTTTTGGCTTGATATCTATTGGTTTAGTACTACTTCTTTCTTTTTTCAATACGAAGCGGGCAAATAACTCTGGGGATGATCTGACTTTCCGTATGACTTCTTCGAGTCGTTTATATTTTTTGAATGTCAGTGCTATCAAATATGATAGAGAAAGTAGATCAGATGCAGGAATGCTCCTTTTTCGTTATGGGAAAAGAGAGATTTCTGAGACGAGCCCCTTGCTTGATTTAGTGATTATTCTAAATAGCCAAAAAGATGAGGCCTACCTTTATTTAGAACCAGGAAATATTGATTGGCCCTTGGAAATTCGCGCTTCTCAAGGAGGAAAGGAACAAACATTTCATCTTCAAAACACAAATAATTCTGAGTTTCTAGCCTATGTGAGGGAGCTCCAACCTTGGATAACCGCCGATGCCAATTTTGAAATTAAGAAGGACTCAGCTTGGACTCCTATTTGGTCAAAACCGCAAGAAATGGAAGCTGTAAAAACTATATTGGAAGACTATTTCAGATTGATAAATGAACGAGAATAATCCTATGGAAAACCCTAATAAACAGTTAGAACAATTCAAGAAATTAATTGGCCAAAAGCTGGATAAAATGCCCTCAATGGCTGGAAATTGGCTTGGTGGGACACTTTTGGAAATTGAAAAAGGATTTATCAAAGTATCCTATACAATCACTCCTGCAATGTGTAATCCCGCCAAAATACTTCATGGGGGTGTAGCTTCGCTTATGATGGACGATGTGATTGGAATAGCAAACTTTGCTACAGGTTCTGAGTATCTGATGACCAGCATCAACTTGAATGTAGACTTTTTATCTTCAGCAAAAATTGGAGAGAATGTAGAAGTTTCTGCAAAATTAGTTCGTTCCGGCACAAACCTAAATCATTGGGACGCTGTAATCACTAAAGATTCAGGTAAACTTGTGGCAAAAGCCAGCTCTAACATGATTAAGACTCATGTAAAGCTAAGTGAACTTGGGTTTTAACCTTTTGCACAACTTAATTTCACACAAATGAAAAAACTATTATTTCTATTCTTTTTTTTAGGATCTGTCACACTAGCACAAGCTCAATGGACTACTGCATTTCATATTAGTAACAGGCCTTTCGCTGCTGTTAACAAGCAATTAGGAGAAAAATGGCTTCCAGAATTTAGGGTGGATGTGGATAATAGCTTTGAATACACCGGCTTAGAATTAGTGGTAAATTATCTTTTCATTCAAAACGATACCTATCAATTTTATGGAGGGTTAGGAGCCAGAGTTAATTATTTTTCTGGCATAGTAATTCCCGCTGGTTTGAATATTTATCCATTTGAGAATAAGAATTTTGGTTTCCAAATGGAATTATCTGGAATAGTAGGAGAATTGAGTTACCTCAGAGGTTCAACTGGAATCAGATACCGCTTCAATAAAAATTAGAATTGCTCCATTTTCACCATCAGGTCCCACACCGCTATTCCTAAGGAAACAGAAATATTCAAGGAGTGCTTGGTTCCTAGTTGTGGAATTTCCAAGACTGCATCACAAGCATTAAGCACTTCTTCTTCTACCCCAAAAACTTCATTTCCGAATACTAACGCATATTTTTTACCTTTTTCCGGAGTAAAATCATTCAACTTTACTGAGCGATCTACTTGCTCCAACGCGCAAATCTGATAGCCTTCAGCTTTCAGTTTATCCATGGCCATCATAGTATTCAGGCAATATTCCCATTCTACTGATTCGGTTGCTCCCAAAGCAGTTTTCTGAATATCACGATGAGGGGGAGTTCCAGTAATGCCGCAGAGGTAGATTTTTTCCACACCAAATGCATCACCTGTTCGGAAGGCAGAACCCACATTATTTAGGCTTCGAATATTGTCCAGAACGAGCACGATCGGCGATTTATCCATTGTCTTAAACTCCTCTACAGAGACTCTTTCGAGCTCTTCCATGCTTAATTTTTTCATCCTTTTTTGTTCTGCTTTGTGAATGGCTTATTTTCGGGCATATTCCCTTCGAATACTCTTCCCAAAATTAGTATAAAAGTAAGCATACCCCCATGAGTAAGTCAAAAGACGGAAAAGAAACGCCCTTAATGAAGCAGTATAATGCGATAAAAGCCAAGCATCCAGGTGCCTTGTTGCTTTTTCGTGTTGGGGATTTTTATGAGACATTCGGAGAAGACGCAGTTCGTGCAAGTAAAATTCTGGATATCGTTTTGACGAAAAGAGCTAATGGATCAGCTTCCCATATAGAACTTGCGGGCTTTCCTCACCATTCTTTGGATACCTATTTGCCCAAATTAGTGCGTGCTGGGAATCGCGTGGCCATTTGTGATCAGTTGGAAGATCCTAAGTCAGTGAAGGGAATCGTTAAGCGAGGGGTGACGGAATTAGTGACTCCAGGCCTTTCTTTCAATGATCAGGTTCTTGACACTAAGAAAAACAACTATCTCGCTTCCATTGCATTTGGTAAGGACAAGCATGGAATAGCTTTCCTAGACCTTTCCACAGGTGAATTTATGTGTGCCGAAGGGACTTCATCTTATCTCGAAAAGCTGATCCAAAGCTTTGCACCTTCAGAAATTATTTTTTCTAAATCAGCTAAAAAACTTGCTGCTGAAATGCTGAAGAATGATTTCATCACTTTTCATTGTGAGGATTGGGTTTACCAATATGACTTTACTTACGAAAAGCTCAAAACTCATTTTGCCACAGCCAATCTGAAAGGATTTGGGATAGAGGAGATCGAAACTGGAATCATAGCAGCTGGTGCGATTTTGTATTATCTGGAAGAAACTGAGCATAAAGAAATTCAGCATATCTCTTCCATTTCAAGAATTGCAGAGGAGAAATATGTATGGTTGGATAAATTCACCATCCGAAATTTAGAATTGGTATTTCCACAGCACGAAGGCGGTGTTCCTTTAATCAATATCCTAGATCAGACAGTGACGCCGATGGGCTCGCGTATGATGAAAAAGTGGATGGTGCTTCCATTGAAAGAGAAATCTACGATAGATGAACGGCTGAATGTGGTTGATTTCTTTTATCAAAATGAAGCGCTGATAGCCGAAATGGTCGATCCGTTGAAGCATATCGGTGATCTGGAGCGATTGATTTCCAAAGTGGTGGTCGGTCGTGCAAATCCGCGTGAGATAAATCAAATCAAACGTGCGCTAGTAAACATTTTACCTATCAAAGAACTTCTCAAAAATCAGAAGAATCCTACACTGCAGCGACTTTCTGATCAGTTACATCCATGTGAATTTCTAAGAGAAAAAATAGACAAGGAGCTCAAAGAGGATGCTCCCATGCTGACGCATCAGGGTGGGATAATCAACGATGGCGTAGATGCAGAGCTGGATGAATACCGTGGTTTGGCGAATACCGGAAAGGATTTTCTGGTGTCTATTCAGCAGCGTGAAGTGCAGAAAACAGGAATTTCCTCTCTTAAAATTGCTTTCAATAGGGTTTTCGGCTACTATTTGGAAGTGACACATTTACATAAAGACAAAGTGCCTGCGGAGTGGATTCGTAAGCAGACTCTCGTAAATGCAGAACGATACATCACGCCAGAGCTGAAAGAATACGAGGACAAAATCCTGAATGCTGAGGATAAAATGATTGCGATAGAGCAGCGATTTTTTCTAGCATTAGTACAGGAGACTGCTCAGTTTGTCACACAAATCCAGCAAAATGCCAGAGTTCTAGGTACGCTGGATGTCCTACTTTCTTTTGCGCAGGTGGCGCTCTCCAGCGGCTATTGCAGACCAAAAATCTCAGATACAGAAACCCTTGAAATCAAAGACGGCCGTCATCCTGTGATCGAGAAGCAATTGCCTCCAGGAGAGAATTACGTACCGAATGATATTTACCTGGATCACGATTCACAGCAGATCATGATCATCACTGGTCCCAATATGGCCGGTAAGTCCGCCCTGCTGCGTCAAACCGCCTTGACAGTCCTAATGGCTCAGATGGGAAGCTTTGTGCCTGCATCCTTTGCGAGAATAGGCATTATCGATAAGGTGTTCACACGTGTGGGGGCTTCGGATAATCTTTCCAAGGGTGAATCTACCTTTATGGTGGAGATGACCGAGACAGCCAGTATTTTGAATAACCTATCTGATAGAAGTTTGGTGCTGATGGATGAAATTGGTCGCGGTACTTCTACTTATGATGGGATTTCCATTGCCTGGTCTATTGTGGAATACTTGCACAACCATCCGACATTTAGAGCTAAAACACTTTTTGCAACGCATTACCACGAATTGAATCAACTTGCCGCTGATTTTCCTAAAATCAAGAATTTTAATGTTTCTGTGAAGGAAGTTGGAAACAAAGTGATTTTTATGCGAAAGCTGAAGCCTGGAGGAAGTGAGCACAGCTTTGGTATTCACGTGGCTCAGATGGCAGGTATGCCTAATCCAATCGTATTAAGGGCGGCTGAAATTATGTCTCATCTGGAAAAAGATAAGGACGTAGCCGAGCAAAAGGAAAAAGTGAAATCTATACCTAAGAATAATTATCAGCTAAGCATGTTTGAGCTGGATCCTAAGTTCCAAGAGGCAAAAGAGTTAATTGAAGGAATTGATATCAATGCGATATCTCCGATTGAAGCTCTTCTCAAATTGCACGAGATTAAAAAGAAAATTGAAACATAAGCCTTCAGTTTTCGTGTGTTACTTTAGTTTATATTGACTAGATTTTTTTATGGATAAATTATTGCTGAAAGATTTGCGTAAGCAGAATAAATACACTCAATTTTTCCAAGAGTGGAAAGAGCAGAAATTCGAGGAACATCCAGATGAACAAAGGAAAATGGATGAGCTTGAACTTTTGAGTCAGAATATTGGCATGAAAGAAGGCTTAACCATTGCTTGCTTTGACTATAGAAATTTGAGCTTAGCTTTTTTTACCGGGAATGTAGGAGAGTTGACAGGCTATCCTGCCTCTATGTTCCGAGAAAAAGGCATGGAAACTACCTTTAGTATGACACATCCTGAGGATAGATCTGAGCTTGTTCGTTTTCAAAAAATAGTTTTTGATAGTTTTCATCAACTTTCACTAGTAGAAAAATACACCTTTGAATTTTCATATACTACGCGATGGGTTCATCGTATTACGAATAAAGTCACCTGGGTGTTAGGAAAAGCTAGGCCTTATTTGATAGATTCTGCTGGTAATTTTGCGATGGATTTACATATCATTGTGCAGCTTCATACTCCACCCAAAATCATGGGGTATGACTGGAATTATTCCTTCCAAAAAGAGGATGGGACACGAGTATTTGTAAGTAAGAATTCTCCTAATAGTAGAATAGTCACTTTGACTAAAAAAGAAAAAGAGATCGTAAAATTGATTTTGGATGGTAAAGAGTCCAAAGAAATCGCGGAGAACTTGAATATTTCTGTAAATACAGTGGGCACACATCGAAAAAACATCCTAAAAAAGCTAAATGCTAGGAATGTAGGAGAAATGGTAAAAATATTATCAATATATCCGTTTTGATATAGATCTGAAAATCAATGATAAGCGGTATTGTTAAAAGTATTTGTGAAAAAATTAATTAGCAGGTTCTTGCATATTTATAGATGACGCTTACCTTTGCATCCACAATTCAACTGGATCACGTTTCAGTTAACAACAAAAGCGAGAGTAGCTCAGCTGGTAGAGCACGACCTTGCCAAGGTCGGGGTCGCGAGTTCGAATCTCGTCTCCCGCTCAAAAAGCCCTTGATTCAAGGGCTTTCTTGTTATAGGGTATTTATAGCTTGGAAACGTCCAAGCGAAGCCTAGATTGTCTGATCCCGATTGCTATCGGGAGAAGCGCCAAAGATAAAATCTATATTTTAGGGTATAGATTAAGCCGGGATGGTGGAATAGGTAGACACGCAAGACTTAAAATCTTGTGAGCGTAAGCTCGTGCGGGTTCGATTCCCGCTCCTGGTACATAAGCCTCGTAGAAATACGGGGCTTTTTGTTTAAATTTTGTTTGTGTTTACTGTCTATGCCATATCAAGTATTGGAAAAACCTATATCTATGTAGGCATGACTTCTAATTTGGAAGACCGACTTAATCGGCACAATTCGGGATATGAGAAAACTACCCGACCCTACCATCCATTTCGGCTAATCTATCAAAAGGACTTTCTGACTAGAGCCTTAGCACGTGAACATGAAAAATTCATTAAGACAACTAGAGGGAAGCGTACCATTTTGTAGTCTTAAAATCTTGTGAGCGTAAGCTCGTGCGGGCCTGCCTGTAGCAGACAGGTTCGATTCCCGCTCCTGGTACATAAGCCTCGTAGAAATACGGGGCTTTTTGTTTAAATTTTGTTTGTGTTTACTGTCTATGCCATATCAAGTATTGGAAAAACCTATATCTATGTAGGCATGACTTCTAATTTGGAAGACCGACTTAATCGGCACAATTCGGGATATGAGAAAACTACCCGACCCTACCATCCATTTCGGCTAATCTATCAAAAGGACTTTCTGACTAGAGCCTTAGCACGTGAACATGAAAAATTCATTAAGACAACTAGAGGGAAGCGTACCATTTTGTAGTCTTAAAATCTTGTGAGCGTAAGCTCGTGCGGGCCTGCCTGTAGCAGACAGGTTCGATTCCCGCTCCTGGTACATAAGCCTCGTAGAAATACGGGGCTTTTTGTGTTTATAGGGATTACTCCAACTAGGCTTAAACCATCCCTCCCCAAAAACTTCATTCAGCACTCCATTTAACAAACGCTAAGGAACTTGCATGCCCTGTTTAGGGCTTATTCTATAGAATAAAATTATATTTGGGGCGGAGGCGATTTCTTCGGTAGTGAAACCCTTGATATGCATTTGGGTTATTTGTTCACTCCTCCTTTTCATTCCAATAAACATTATTGATGCAAAACATTCCATTATATATTGGCAATAAGCCTTTTCCAGGGTCAGGTAAGAAGTTTAATAATTACAATCCAGGAACTGGGGACTTGTTAAATGAAGTGACTAGCGCTTCTACAGCCGATTTCGAGAAAGCGATAGAATCTGCTAAGAAAGGACTTAAGATCTGGTCTGCCATGTCTCCAACTGAGCGGGGAAGGATTTTGCATAAGGCTTCTCGTATTCTACGTGAAAAAAACGATGAATTGGCGCTACTGGAATCTCAGGATGCCGGTAAGCCTATTCGTGAAGCGCTTGAAGTAGACGTGGTCTCTGGAGCAGATTGCCTGGAGTATTACGCAGGAATTGCTGCTTCTATGCATGGAGATCATATTAATTTGGGTACTGATTTTGCCTATACCCGACGCGAGCCTCTTGGGATTTGTGCTGGTATAGGTGCTTGGAATTATCCGCTACAGATCGCTTGCTGGAAATCTGCCCCTGCATTGGCTTGTGGCAATGTCATGATTTTTAAACCTGCAGAACTTACTCCAGTTACAGCCTATAAACTGGCAGAAGTTTATAAGGAAGCTGGTCTGCCAGACGGGGTTTTCAACGTAGTGCAAGGAGATGGCGAAGTAGGGCAAATGATGACTTCTCATCCAGATATAGCCAAGGTATCTATTACTGGTGAGGTAGGTACTGGGAAGAAAGTAATGGCAGCCGCAGCTGCTACTCTCAAGCATGTGACTTTGGAGCTAGGCGGGAAGTCGCCAATTATTGTTTTTGAAGATGCTGACCTAGAAGAAGCTGTGAATGGAGTTTTACTGGGCAATTTTTATACTCAAGGTGAAATATGTAGCAATGGTACCCGAGTATTTGTGCATGCTGCTATTCGTGAGAAATTCCTTGAAATACTAGTAGAGCGCACCAAAAATCTTAAGGTAGGCGATCCTGCTGATCCAACGACTCATGTTGGCGCTTTGATTAATAAAAACCATTTTGAAAAAGTGATGGGATACATCGCTTTGGGAAAAGAGCAAGGAGCTGAAGTGATTTTCGGTGGCAATCAGGTAAATGTACCTGGATGTGAAGGAGGCTATTTTGTAGAGCCTACTATTTTCGCCAGCGCTAAAGATGAGGTACGAATCGTAGAAGAAGAAATCTTCGGTCCTGTGATGTCCATATTGACTTTTACAGAAGAAGAAGACGTATTGCAACGAGCAAATAATACTCCTTTTGGACTTGCGGCTGGCGTATATACAAATGACTTAAGAAGGGCTCACCGCATGGTGGCCAAATTGCAGGCTGGAATATGCTGGGTCAATACCTTCAATATCACTCCTGTAGAAATTCCTTTTGGGGGATACAAGCAGTCGGGAATTGGACGGGAAAATGGATTGGCAGCAATAGAGCATTATTCCCAGCTCAAGACAGTTTATATCGCCATGAAAGACTTGGGAAACCCTTTCTAGAATCTTGTTCTCTGACAGAAAAATTGTCTAAGGGCCAAAACAAACAGTATTTATGAAATATGATTTTATAGTAGTCGGTGGAGGTTCTGCCGGGGTAATCACTGCTTATCGACTTGCAGAACAAAAGGCCGGTAACGTACTACTTATAGAGGCAGGAATCTCTGACGAAAAACGTGAAGACGTACTTCAGCTAGACCAGTGGCAATCGCTACTGGAAGGTGAGTTGGATTATGATTTTACGATTACTCCCCAAGAGCAGGGCAATTCCAATATGAGGCATAGTCGTGCCAAGGTAATGGGAGGCTGTAGTTCTCATAATTCGGCGATTGCATTTCAGGCACCAGATTATGATTTTGAAGTTTGGACTGAATTGGGATTAGAGGGCTGGACTCCTGAAGATGTAAGGCCCTTTTACGATAAGGTTTTCGAAAAAGTGAATCTAGAACTATCCGATTCTGGTAATGCTTGTGGCAAAGCCATGATAGACGCCAGTGAAGAATACGGGATTCCTAAGCAGGATTTTATCCAAGGTGAATACAAAGAAGCAGCTGGTTGGTTTTCTCTGAACAAAAAAGGCAATACCAGACATTCGAGTTCTGTCGCCTACTTGCATCCATACGATCAAATTCCCGAAAACCTCACCATACTAACTGAGACTTTTGCGTATCGCTTGCTTTTTGATTTAGACAAAAATGTAACTGGAGTAGAAACTAGCAAGGGTGTTTTCGAAGCAGCTAAGGAAGTGATTTTGTCAGGAGGAGCATTTCAGACGCCACAGCTATTGATGCTATCTGGCATTGGTCCAGCTGAGCATTTGCAAGAATTGAATATCCCAGTGTTGGAAGATTTACCTGGTGTTGGAAGTCATTTGCTGGATCACCCGGAAGGAGTGATTATGTGGGAGTCTGCCAAACCAGTTCCTGCTGAAACGGCTCAGAAATATGAAATAGGCATTTTTAGCAAGACTGATCCTAGTTTGCCGATAGCAGACATAATGTTCCATTTAGGAACTGAAGCTTTTGATATGCATACGGTACCTGCAGGATTTCCTACCTCAGAGGAGGCATTTTCTCTCACACCAAATGTGATGCAAGCCAAAAGTGAAGGAACAGTGAGATTACAATCCACAGATCCAGAAGCATCGCCATTGATCGATCCTAAATACTTTACGGATCCTGAAGGTTACGATATCAAGGTGATGGTGGAAAGCATAAAAATCGCCCGTGAGATAGCAGAGCAGCCCGCTCTTAAACCTTGGATTAAGCGTGAACTTGCACCGGGATCAGCGATTCAGACTGACGAGGAAATTGAAGAATACATATACAAGACGCACAATACGGTCTATCATCCTGCTGGAACTTGCAAAATGGGAAGCGATGATGATATCAATCGGGTAACCAACAACAGACTACAAGTGAAAGGTATTGGTAAACTTCGCATCGCTGATGCATCGGTGTTTCCTACTATCACTAGCGTCAATCCGAATATGACTGTGATGATGATTGGCGAGCGTTGCGCTGACTTTATCATTCAGGATCATTCTTAAATATTTCCCCCTTCAGACACTAAAGCTGAAGGGGGAAAATATTCATTAACCCATTTTTTTAAGTGCTAGAGGAGGACAGATTTTCTGAGTTAATCTAGATACCACTATGATGCTGATTAGTCCACATGCCATCGCTAGAGTTCTAAATGGGAAAAGAACTGCTCCATCCGCTTGAGTCATAGGATAAGGGATAATAGATTCTATACCGAAGGCAGGTTCTCCAGCTCCAAATCTTAATATTACCGAAACAACTAATCCAGCTATCGCTCCGTATCGATTTGCTTTCTTGTCGAAGAGTGCACAAACCAAGGGTGGGAAAAGAAGACAATACACTAAATCACTGCATAAAAACCAGAGCGCATAGACACTTTGTACCTGTAAGGCAATTAATGTAGCAGCAATACCAATGATCCAGATTACTTTCTTGATGACCTTGGCTAGCGATTTTGAATCAATGTTTGGCTTGTAAAGCTTGCGATATAGATTCCATGAAGCCATGGATGAAGCCGATAGTATGGAGGAATCCACAGAAGACATGACTGCAGCAGCAATGGCGCCAAGACCAATGGTGGCAACTATAGGATTGGTAAGGTATCGAATCACGTATGGCAGTGTAAGTGCAGCATCTTCAGGTGGAGCAATACCAATGGCATTCCAGTCCACTACATTTCCTATCACTCCAATCATTATTGCCGGAACTGCAGCTATCAAGCATACGAATCCTGCTATTATAGAAAGGCGCATGGCTACTTTTTCATTTTTGGAAGCCAAAACTCTCTGGAAATACACTTGCCAAGGAATTCCTCCGAAAATCAGAAGTAGGGCAGAATCCCACCAGTTCCAATAGTAATCTCCCCAGAGCTCATTTTTATAGCCATCTAGTGGAGGGAATAGATTTGCGTAAATGCCTTTGTTCTCCTGATAGGTTGCCCAAGCGTAGTCCCATCCACCGACTTTGTCTAGTGCAAATGGAACGACTAGGATAAGTCCGAAGAACAATAAAATCATTTGGATGACATCTGTAAAAGCTACTGCCCATAATCCACCGAGCGCAGTATAAGCAATGGCAATAGCAGCTGAAAGAATAATGGAAGGGACAAAGTCCATTCCAAGTACCGTCCCAAAAGTGGTACCCAATGCGGTAAGAATAGCCGAGGTCCAAAACAACTCACCAGTGATAGCAGGAATACTTAGCGCAGCTGCGACTTTTTTTCCAAAACGCTGTTCCAAGGGATCAATCATGGTTTTGAACTCATAACGTCTCATTTTCCGGGCAAAAAATAAGCCTCCAAAAATGAGGCTTAGTGCATATCCCCAGGGTGCTTGTACCCAGGCGAGTCCAGATGAACTGGTATACTCAGCTGTCCCATTGATGTAGCCTCCTCCTACCCAAGTAGCACTCATAGTGAATATAGCAACCCCTAGAGGAAGGGAACGTCCAGCCAACATGACACTGTCTTCGGTATCCTGGCTTTTCATATTTGCTGCATAGGTTCCTATGTAGAAAATAGCTGCATAGAAAAACATCATAGCAATGAATCCTGGCCAGTAGACAGGTCTGCCCATCCAATGCATAATGGCACCGGCGAGCAATAAAACAAGCATAATAATTAATGAGGGGAGTAACTTTTTAAGCATTGGGGGGTGTGCTTTCTGAACTTGAATATTGACATGCCGATTGGCGTTGGATTTATTCAAGAAATTGAATCCAACAGAAAATATATTCGGCAAAGTGTGATTAGAGAGCTGCAAGCTACTATTTTTAATGGGAAGGGTAGTCTGTTTTCCCAGTTTTACTAGGATTAGGGCCTATTGATAGCCAAATCGAAGGTTGTTTTAACTTTAGGGCGATAGAATATTTTTATCCTCCGTATTATTTTTTTGTATTTTGAGACCTATGGAAGAATTAGAATTTTTATCAACAGACTGGCCTACAGTAAAGCATTGGCTAATTATTGGAAGCATCTCGCTTGTCACTTTTTTGATTTTTCTTTTTCTAGCCAGAAAATCACGGACGCTTTTAAGTAGAAGATTAATAAAGAGAATGGATGACGATCTGCTTGCTAACTTTTTAGCAGGGGTTTTTGGATCTATAGTAATTCTGATCGGATTGCTTTTCGTATTCCGAATCATAGGTTTGACGGGAGTAATATCCGGAATGCTGGCAGGAGCTGGGATATCGGCCTTTATCATAGGTTTTGCACTGAAGGATATTGGGGAAAATTTCCTTGCGGGAATCATCTTGGCGTTCAAGCGTCCTTTTCGTGTAGGAGATATAGTCGATATTAATGGGATGCGCGGCCAAGTGCTTATGCTAAATCTTCGTGATACGCAGATCAAAACCGGAGATGGTAAAGACGTCTTTATTCCAAATGGACTTATCCTGAAAAACCCGCTGATCAACTTCACCATAGACGGTTTTCTACGCTATGATTTTATTGTGGGACTGGATTATGGCTCGGATTATGAGAAAGCTGTTGATTTGATACGTAGTACCATTACATATGTGCCTGGAGTGTTGGGTGAAAGTAAAGCTCCAGAAGTATGGGTGGTTGAGCTAGCTGAAAGCACTTTAAATATCCAAGTTACTTTCTGGGTGAATACTTTTGAGCGAACTATCTCGGATGCAGTGGTCAAAAGCTCTGCGATTTTGATGGTGTTGACCGCATTAGAAAAGGCCGGCTTTAATATGCCGGCCCGTATCGTGGAATTGAAGAATTATCAAGGTAAGGAGTTGAAAACCTCCGTCCCTAATTCTTTATGACTTGATGATTCCAGCTAAATCAGCCGGTGAATAGGCTACTGATTTCAGTGTTTTTCTATCGCCTTCTCTGAATACCAAGAACAAATCGCCTTCTTTTTCATAGAAGCATTCTGTGCCTTTCGCATTGTAGTGTGCTACGGTTGCTTTTGCTTCGTCTTCGGTTTTGCAGGCTTTGCTCATATTGGAGCGTTGCACTTCGTCAAAGAGCGTTTTGAATTTTTCTCCCAATCCAAACTCCAAAATTGCTCCTGATAGCACGTACTGCAAGTCGCATAATGCGTCAGCTACCTCGACCAAATCATTATTTGAGATAGCTTCTTCTAGTTCCTTTAGCTCCTCCGCCAAAAGTGAAACTCGTAGGTCACATCTTACTTTCTCAGGGATAGTTGGAGAAGGCAAAACGGGATGTTTGAAAGTTTCGTGAAATAAAGCGACAGAAGTAAGTGATTTAGGATCTTGCATTTTTTTGAGTAGTTGAAAGGTTGAAATAACTAAAAAAGACCGGAAAAACCGGACTTTTACAATGGAATACTAGAAGGATTCTATGGCTGCTTCTGAAAATCGATCAGCTAAAGAAGTTTCGTTGAGTTCAGAAATGTGCATTTACACTTTATTAGGCACTTCTATAATAGATAATTATTCTAAATACGAATGAAACTAGGCTTTATATGACTTATTTGAAATTGAGAATCAGACAATAAGTCTGTTTTTGTGACAAGATGTTTAAGTTTGTGTTTCAACATTGGCTTGGATGGGTTTTTGTCCCAATGTCCACAACAATTTTCCATGGAAATTTCATTTTACAAATATCAGGGAACTGGCAATGACTTCGTCATGATCGATGATCGTGTACAGAAGTTTGATGATACGGATTTGAAGTTAGTCAGTAAGCTATGCGACCGAAAGTTTGGTGTAGGTGCTGATGGGTTGATTTTGATCCGTAATCATGCAGATTATGATTTTGAGATGATCTATTTCAATGCCGATGGAAGCCAGAGTATGTGTGGCAACGGCGCGAGATGTGCAGTTGCCTTTTCTGCATTTCTGGGAATTTTGGAAAAAAAGACAAGTTTCCTAGCCATTGACGGAGCACATGAAGCCATTCTAAAAGATGGTTTGGTTCAATTGCTAATGGGTGATGTAGCTGGAATAGACGAGAAAGGAGCTGATTCCTTTGTCAATACAGGTTCGCCGCATCACATCCGTTTTGTAGAAGATGTTCAGAATTATCCCATTTTCGCAGAAGGCAAAAAAGTCCGCTACGATCAAATGTATGCTCCAGCTGGTACCAATGTCAATTTCGTGGAAAAAGTGAGTGCTGATGAAATCTTCGTCCGAACGTATGAGAGAGGCGTGGAAGACGAGACACTTTCTTGTGGAACTGGTGTAACTGCTGCTGCGATTGCCTTTGGCAAAGAATTGACAGCAGCTACGATCAAAATAAAGACCCTTGGTGGTCAACTATCTGTGAAATTTAAAGCTTCCGAAAATGGAGCTTTTAAAGAAGTCTGGTTGATAGGTCCTGCGGAGCAGGTTTTTGCCGGAAAAATAAATCTTTAGCCAGCCATTGGAGTTCTTCTCCGAAGGACTGGTTTTATTATCAATTATAACAAAAAGGGCTTAATTTTGAAGCCCTAATAGAGAATTACAATAAGCTAGCATGTTAGATATTATAGCAAAAGGACTTGCAAAAGTATTTGGAACCAAGTCCGACAGAGATATTAAAGAACTTCTTCCGATCGTTACCCAGATCAATGATGTTTTTTCTACATTAAAGAGCCTCAGCGATGACCAATTGCGAGCCAAAACCGACGAAATCAAGGTTGAAATCAACGCTCACCTCAAGGAGTTCGATGATAAGATCATTACTATCAGATCCAAGGTAGATGAGTTGCCTGCGAAAGCCATTCATGAAAAAGATCAGCTTTTCAATCAAATTGATCAGATAGAAAAAGAACGAAATGAAGCCCTAGAGGTCATTTTGGAGAAAGTTTTGCCGAAGGCTTTCGCAGTAGTGAAAGAAACAGCAAGACGCTTCAAGGAAAACGGAAAATTAGTTGTGAAGGCTAACGATCGGGATCGTGAACTTTCTGCAAGCAAGCCGAATGTAGAGATCCAAGGTGACGAAGCGATTTGGCATAACAAGTGGATTGCCGCAGGTACCGAAGTAGTTTGGGATATGATCCACTACGACGTACAGCTGATCGGTGGTATGGTACTCCACAAAGGAAACATTGCGGAGATGGCAACTGGTGAAGGTAAAACATTGGTTTCTACCCTACCTGCTTACCTTAATGCTCTTGCTGGTCGTGGTGTTCACATCGTAACTGTGAATGATTACTTGGCCAAGCGTGACTCCGAATGGAATGCGCCACTTTTTGAATTCCACGGATTAAGTGTGGATTGTATAGATAAATTCACTCCCAACTCAGCTGGACGTAAGAAAGCCTATAGATCGGATATCGTTTACGGTACCAATAACGAGTTTGGCTTTGACTATCTAAGAGACAATATGGCTCGTGAAGCGGGCGATTTGGTTCAAGGAAAGCATCACTTCGCAATGATTGATGAGGTCGATTCTGTGCTGATTGATGATGCGAGAACGCCATTGATTATTTCTGGACCTGTGCCAAAAGGTGATGTCCATGAATTTGATGAAATGAAACCTCGAGTTTCTACCCTAGTTGATGAGCAACGTAAGTTGGTTCAGGGTTTCTTGACTTCTGCCAAGAAAATGATTGCTGATGGCAACGATAAAGAAGGTGGATTGTCTCTATTCCGTGCGTTCCGTGGAATGCCGAAGTATAAGCCATTGATTAAATACCTTTCTGAACCTGGTGTTCGAGTGATTCTTCAGAAGACTGAAAATCATTACCTGCAAGACAATAAGCGTCAGATGCCAGAGGCAGATGAGCCGCTTTTGTTTACCATAGATGAGAAAACGAACGTTGTCGATTTGACTGATTTAGGTATCGAGACGATGACTACTAAGAATGAAAATACTGAGTTTTTCATTCTTCCGGATATTGGGATTTTAATCGCCGATTTGGAAAAAGCAGAAGGCGTAGACGACACTGAGAAGCTTGTTCGTAAAGAAGAGGCGATCAAAGATTATAGCGTAAAAGCTCAACGTATTCATACAGTGAATCAATTGCTCAAGGCATACTGTATGTTTGAAAAAGACACGGAGTATATCTTGGTGGATGGCAAAGTGAAGATCGTCGATGAGCAAACAGGTCGTGTGATGGAAGGTCGTCGTTATTCTGACGGATTGCATCAGGCGATTGAGGCGAAAGAGAATGTGAAAGTGGAGGATGCTACCCAAACTTACGCGACGATTACCCTTCAGAATTACTTCAGAATGTATCACAAACTGGCTGGTATGACTGGTACCGCTGAGACTGAAGCAGGTGAATTCTGGGAAATCTACAAATTGGATGTAGTCGTTATTCCTACCAACAGACCTATTATCAGAGCTGACCGTGATGATAAAGTTTACAAAACTGTACGGGAGAAATTCAATGCTGTTGGTGACGAGATCAATGAGTTAGTTGCTGCAGGAAGACCTGTACTCGTGGGTACTACTTCGGTAGAAATCTCTGAAGTACTCAGTAGAATGTTGACGCTTAAGAAAATTCCTCATCAGGTATTGAATGCGAAGCAACACGCTAGAGAAGCAGACGTGGTGGCGATTGCTGGTCAATCTGGCACTGTAACTATTGCAACCAACATGGCTGGTCGTGGTACGGATATTAAATTGTCACCTGAAGCTAAAAAAGCTGGAGGTTTGGCAATCATCGGTACCGAGCGTCATGAATCCCGTCGTGTCGATAGACAGCTTCGAGGTAGATCTGGTCGTCAAGGTGACGTAGGATCTTCTCAGTTCTTCGTGTCATTGGAAGATAGCTTAATGCGTTTGTTCGGTTCTGAGCGTATCGCAAAATTGATGGATAGAATGGGCCTTGAAGAAGGTGAAGTGATCCAGCATAGCATGATTTCTAAGTCTATCGAACGTGCACAGCGCAAGGTGGAGGAAAATAACTTTGGTACTAGAAAGAGACTTCTCGAATACGATGATGTGATGAACTCACAGCGTGAAGTGGTCTACAAGAGGAGAAGAAATGCGCTGAAAGGCGAAAGATTAGAACTTGATATTTTGAACATACTCTACGATGTCTGTGAAGGCTTGGTAGATATGGGCAAAGCAAATACAGATTCTGAGGATTTCAGAATGAATGTCTTCACCACTTTGGGAATAAATTATAACGTATCTGAGAGTGACCTTAAGGCTAAGGACGCAGGTCAATTGACTCAGGAGTTATATACTATTGCTTTTGAAACTTATCAGAAGAAAAGTGAAGTGATGATGAGCACTGCTCTTCCTATATTCAAGCGAGTTCAGGAAGAAAGAGGTGCTACGGTGAAGGATATCATGGTGCCGATTTCTGATGGCATCAAGCAAATCGGTGTGGTAGCAAATCTTGAAGAAACGGTGAACTCCGAAGGACGAGAATTAGTGAGAGCAATCGAGAAAAATGTATCGCTTGCCATCATTGATCAAAACTGGAAAGAGCATCTTAGAGATATGGATGACCTGAAGCAGTCGGTTCAAAATGCCGTTTATGAGCAAAAAGATCCTCTTTTGATCTATAAGTTTGAGGCATTTGAGATGTTCAAGCGATTTATCGGTAAGCTGAATGAAGACATGACTACTTTCTTGAGTAGAGCTGATTTGCCTAAGCAAGATCCTAATCAGGTTCATGCCGCTGCTCCTCAGCATTCGTCAGAGCCGCAAATACAAGCTTCTAAAGCTGAGGCAGGTAGCTCACTGAATCCTAGTGCAAACCGTGCGGCGGTAGCAGCATCCAATGCAGGAAGACCTGCTCCACAGGTAGTTGCTCCTAGAAAATCTGACAAGGCATACGGAAGAAATGATAAAGTATCTGTTCAATACACGAATGGAACCACTAAAAATGATGTCAAATTCAAAAGTGTGGAACAGGATGTGCAGGAAGGCAAATGTGTAATCATTGATAACTAATAAAGGCATGAGGATATTCTGGATTTTAGGGTTGGTATTGATATTGGCGAGTTGCAAAATCACTCGTAAAACCTCTAGTTCTGCATCAAACTATGCGAACTATCAGGAAAACCTGAACTCCTCTCTTCCAAAATATCCGGATTATCGTGCAGTAATGAATTCAAAATCATCAATCGAGTCGGCAGAATCTACCGAGGCGATTGATGGTCAATTGAATCAAGTGCAGGCAAGTTTGATAAGTAAGAATAAATCGGAGCCTTACTTTAGTGGATACTCAGTCTTGGTTTATTCGGGAATTGATCGCAATAAAGCTTTCAAAACCCGTGATGATTTAGCCATGAATTTTCCTGATCTCACACCTGAAATGCAATACCAACAACCTAGATATCTTGTCAAGGTTGGGAAATTTGCACATAAAATAGAGGCGCAGAAAAGCTTCGCAGAAGTAAAAACACAATTTCCCACGGCGAGGATAATTCAAGATCGCTTTCAGCGTGAAGAATTCAAAACGCTAAACGAACTCAATCAAGAAAATGCTGAAGGACAAAATTAAATCTCTGGCTAAGGCCTACAAAGAAGAAGTAATTGCTAATCGTCGCCATCTTCATGCAAATCCTGAACTTTCCTTTGAGGAATATAATACCGCCACTTTTGTAGAAACTAAGCTAAGAGAGATGGGAATCACTTCCATCGACAAGAAAGCGAATACTGGTTGGTCTGCATTAATTGAAGGTAAAAATCCCACCAAAAGAGTTGTAGCCTTACGGGCTGATATGGACGCTTTGCCGATTATTGAGGCAAATGATGTTTCTTATAAATCTCAAAACCCAGGCGTCATGCATGCCTGTGGACACGATGCACATACTGCCTCTTTGCTTGGCGCTGCCAAAATACTAAACGAGTTAAAGGATCAATTCGAAGGAACAATCAAGCTGATATTCCAGCCGGGTGAGGAAGTAGCTCCTGGTGGAGCTTCATTGATGATCGCTGATAAAGTGCTCGAAAATCCACGCCCAAACGGAATTATAGGCCAGCATGTGATGCCTTTTATAGAAGTAGGTAAAGTCGGATTCCGTCCTGGAATTTACATGGCTAGTGCTGATGAAATCTACGTAACGGTAAAAGGCAAAGGTGGCCATGCAGCCATGCCTGAGACCTTGATTGATCCTGTGTTGATCGCTTCTCATATGATTGTTGCTTTGCAGCAGGTAGTGAGTAGAGCCGCTAGCCCAAAGATTCCTTCGGTCCTTTCCTTTGGAAGAGTGGAGGCTTTGGGAGCTACCAATGTGATTCCTAATGAAGTGAAGATTCAAGGTACTTTCCGTACGCTTGATGAGGATTGGAGAGCAAAAGCTCACGAGAAAATGCTTTCCATCGCCAAAGGAATCGTAGAGGGAATGGGCGGAGAAGTTGATTTCGATATCAGAAAAGGCTATCCCTTTTTGAAAAATGATCCGGAATTGACCGAAAGATCGCATCAAGCAGCAATCGCCTATCTAGGTGAGGAAAATGTACTTGACTTGGATATTTGGATGGCCGCAGAGGATTTTGCTTTCTATTCTCAGGAAGTTGAAGGTTGCTTCTACAGATTGGGTACAAGGAATGAAGCTAAGGGAATTACTTCTGGAGTTCATACACCTACATTCGATATTGATGAAGATGCGTTGGAAGTTGGTGCTGGATTGATGGCATTCTTGGCTGTTTCTGAACTCGAAAAAGTGTAATCTTTCGATAACTTTCCTTCTGTATTTTTGCAGTAATTTTCCGCTGTCTCAGCAATTTCCAACATGAAAAAACTCCTTACTACTTCAGTTTTTGTTTTTCTATTAGCGACCCAAACTTTCGCTTGGGGTCAATTAGGTCACTATTTGATCGGCTATATGACAGAGATGCAATTGAAGCGATCTGTTCGTAAAAAAGTTGAAAAGGTACTTTATCCTATGTCTGTAGGCAGAAGTGGAACTTGGATGGATGAGATCAAGTCGGATCATGCGTTTGATTATGCCTATTCATGGCATTACATGACAAGCATAAGCGGTGAATACGATGAGTCTATTCAGGAAAAAGGTGGAAATGTCTATGCTGAAATCAATCGTATCAAAAAAGAGCTGAAAGCTGGAAATCTAGATTCTCAAAAGGAAGCAGAGATGCTGAAAATGCTCATTCACTTGGTGGAAGATATACATCAGCCACTTCACGTAGGAACGGGTGAAGATAAGGGTGGAAATGATGTAAAACTCGAATACTTCGGTAAACCTACTAATCTCCATGCAGTATGGGATAGCGGGATCCTAGACGGTAAAGCGATGAGCTATACTGAAATAGGTGATGAGCTCTCTAGAAGGGTGAAAAAGGACTTGATCAAGAAATACCGTGCGGGTACCATGCAGGATTGGCTTGCAGAAGCTGTAGCGGCGAGATCGTCCGTTTATGATCTACCAGAAAGCATGAAAATTTCATATGCTTATGGCTATGCTTACACACCTCTTTTAGAAGAAAGACTGATTGCTGCAAGTGTGAGATTAGCACAGATCCTAGAGGAAATCTACGGGTAAATAAATAAAAATTATTTAGATAAATGCCGTTGGAATATTAATGTCCAACGGCATTTTTTTGTTTTTTTGCCAGTCATAATTGCACTGTAAATGCTTAGGGTTTTCACTCTAAGTCTATTTTTCACTTTTTTTGGTATCACTTTTTATCATTAAAGATCTTTGATAGCATCGATAAACTGGATAGTTCTCGAATCTCTTTTACCTTCAATAACATCGGTAATATGCTCCTGAACCAAGAAAAATATAAAGAAGAGCAATCTTGGATTCAGACGGCTGTGAAATTGAATATGAAAGATGGGGATGATTATAGTCTTACAGCAAACTATACTAACCTGGGGACTATTGCATATAAGCTTCGCGACTTTTCGAAAGCTGATATGCTGATGGATTCTGCTTTTAAATATGTAAAGCGAAGTCAATCCACGGAGAAAATGCGAGATTATCTAGAGGAGGAGCAATAAACCAATTTATTGCTCAATTCTATGGAGGGTTTGAATTACTGCCGTATGACTCAGGAGGCTTTGAATATTTCTATCAAGCATTCAGAAACTGAACAGATGGGCAACGGACTAGGGAATATGAGAAATCGAGCAGAGCGAATAGGAAGGGAATTGAAAATCGATTCTGCTCTTGGTCAAGGCACACAAGTTTGTATCTTTTAAGTGAATTTAAATCTTCACATCGAATGTCAATAAAAATAGCAATTGCCGAAGACAACAGTTTTTTGCTCAAAGCAATCTTGGAAAAGCTTTATTTTTTTGAAGAGATTGAGGTGAAATTCTCTGCGTACAATGGACTGGAGCTCTTGGAGAAATTGGCGAAGGACGCTAATGTTCATCTCATCTTGATGGACATAGAGATGCCAAAAATGAATGGAATTGACACAGTTGCTCAGGTGTCACAAAAGTACCCACAGATCAAAACGATCATGCTTACCGTCTTTGATGATGATGAGCATATTTTCAAGGCGATTCAAGCTGGAGCAAATGGTTATTTTTTGAAAGAGGTAGATCCTAAAACACTTCATCAGGGAATCATTGACACGCTGGAAGGTGGTGCAGCGATGACTCCATCGGTGGCGCTGAAAGCGCTGAAGCTGCTTCGCAATCCTCCTGATTTCTCCCAGCCAGTAGAAGAAATCAAATTGACTGCCCGGGAAATAGAGATTCTGGAGCAGACTTCAAAAGGGCTTAATTACAATCAGATCGGGGAAAACTTATTTATTTCACCAAAAACAGTCCGTAAGCATACCGAGAATATTTATCAGAAACTTCAGGTTCACAGTAAGCTAGAAGCTGTGCAGAAAGCTGTGAAAAATCGGATTATTGGGGGGTGAGGGGTTGTGGTATTTAAAATGACTTCATATTTCCATTTTCAATTACCTATTTCCTCTCTTCAAATTCTTTCTTCGCTCCATCTAAGAATTCTACAAATGCCTGAATATCTGTGTCGTAACCTTTGGGCTGAGCGAGAGGGTTTTCATTATGATCTAGGATCACATAATAAGGCTGAGCATTATTTTTGAAACGAGTGATCTGGAAATCGGCGTTCTGTTTTCCCAATGTTTTCTTGACTTTATCGTCGTATTCTGAAGTGTACCACTCGCTTTCGGGAAGCTCCAATCGCTCATCGATATATAGCGCCACCATCACAAAATCCTCTTTCAAACGCTTTAAAACCTGGGGATCTACCCAGACATTTTCCTCCATCTTACGGCAATTCACACAGCCATGTCCAGTGAAGTCAATGAGTAAAGGTTTGTTAGCTTTCTTGGCAGCTCTCATCCCTTGCTCATAGTCGAAATACCCTTGGATCTCATGGGGGATTTCCAACGGGATATCCGCATATTTTACTGGCTCGCCCAAGATATTCTCCCCTGCCTCAATCATACTAAGTCCTCCAGTCATTTTGAATTGCTGGGTGGACATTGGCGGAAGGTAGCCACTTAGGTATTTCAGTGGAGCGCCAAATAACCCTGGAATCATGTAAAGAACGAACATGAAAACAAACAGCGCAGAAAGCAATCTTGGTACGCCTATGCTGTCCATAGGAGAATCGTGCGGAAGACGAATTTTCCCCAGAAGATATAATCCCAATGCACTAAATATGACGATCCAGATGATCAGGAAAATATCCCGATCGAGGATTCCCCAGTGGTAAACTAGGTCGGCTATGGAAAGGAATTTGAATGCTAAAGCAAGTTCTAAGAAACCCAAAACCACTTTTACAGAGTTCAGCCAACCGCCAGATTTTGGAAGACGATTCATCCACTCTGGGAAAATGGCAAATAGGGTAAAAGGAATAGCGAATGCTAAAGAAAAGGCAAACATGCCCAAGATTGGCTTAATCAATTCTCCTCCAGCTGAGGAAATTAGAATGGAACCTACTATCGGGCCAGTGCAGGAAAATGACACTAAAACTAAAGTGAAAGCCATGAAGAAAATTCCTGTCAAGCCTCCCTTTTCAGCCTTTTCGTCTACTCTATTTACTAAGCCCGAAGGCAAAGTAATCTCGAACATGCCGAGAAATGCCAAGGCGAAGAAGATGAATATCCCAAAGAAAAAGAGATTTGGCAGCCAGTGGGTAGCTAGCCAATTTGCGAATTCTGGGCCTTGAATAGCAGCAACAGCGGTTCCAGCGATCGTGTAAATTGCGATGATAGAGAAGCCATAAATGATAGCATTTCTTATTCCAGTTGCTTTGCTTCCAGCTCTTCCGGTGAAAAAACTTACCGTCATAGGAATCATCGGAAATACGCATGGAGTCAGTAAAGCAGCCAAGCCAGCCAAGAATGCTAAAATCATAAAGCCCCAAAGTGATTCATTCTCCTGAAGATTAATGATTTCTATGGGGGAAGATATGTTGGAATCAGATTCCTCTACTTGATTTTCCTGAATCCCGAAAGGAGAATCCTCTGTATCTGCTTCTGCGGAGACAGTAATGTCAGAACTGTCAGAGGATACAATAGGCTCACTAGCCTCAAAAGTTAATTCTATATCCTCTTCGTAATTGACACACTGACCTGTTAAGTCAGAGCACATCTGATATTCTATAGTTCCAGTTAGTTGCCCGCCTGTAACTTTCGGAATAAATGTCTGCTCAAACCTTCCTTTTTTGATAAAGTATTTGACTTCACCTTCCCAGATATCCTCGTATTTTTTCTTGGAGTCAATGGCTGTGAATTCACCTTTCAGCTCATAATCCTCAGATTTATCCAAGAGCAAGGTGGCCACGATTGGCCCAAGGTCTGGATCAAAATCATTTGCATAAATGTACCAACCTGCCGGAATTTCGGCTTCGAAGATCAGTTTAGCGTCTTCACCTATAGAAAGATTTTCCTTGTCTATTGAAATCGTCCATTTGGGTGGAGCAATAATCTGTGCCTGAGCGTAGAAGTTGAAGAAAAGCAGTGCCAGTAGTACTAATTTGCCTGATTTTCCGAGTGATATATTCATGAAGGGATGATTGATTGGCGACTGAATCAGTTTGCCAATAGTTTTATTTGTCGGTAAGCTTTCTAAACTGACGGAAGAATGCAGCAATGGTTTCGATACCTATGAAATAGTTCTTTACACCATAGTGTTCATTGGGTGAATGCAGCGCATCAGTATCAAGTCCAAAGCCGAATAAAATCGGATCTGATCCTAATTCCTTTTGGAACAACGCAACGATAGGAATAGATCCACCTTCTCGTGTAGGAATTGGTCTTTTGCCAAAAGTCTCTTCCATTGCCGCCTCAGCAGCTTTATATCCAATAGATGAATCCGACACGACCGCCGGCGCACCACCATGATGCGCTCGAACTTTTACTTTCACGGATTTTGGAGCGATAGACTTAAAGTAATTTTCAAACAATTCAGAGATTTCATGCCAATCCTGATCCGGAACAAGTCTCATGGAAATTTTTGCATGTGCTTTAGAAGGCAAAACTGTTTTGGCACCTTCGCCTATATACCCACCCCAAATGCCATTCACGTCTAGTGTAGGACGAATACCTACTCGCTCAATCGTGCTGTAGCCTTTTTCCCCATGAACGGCCTCGATATCTAATTTATCTTGGTATTCATTGAGGTCAAAAGGAGCCTCGTTTAGTCTTTCTCTTTGCGCAGCAGTAAGCTCCTGCACTTTATCGTAAAATCCTGGTATGGTGATGTGATCGTTCTCATCTTTCATGGATGCTATCATATCACACAGCACATTGATAGGATTAGCAACAGCGCCACCGTAAGTTCCTGAGTGAAGATCACGGTTTGAACCCGTCACTTCCACTTCCATGTATGCCATGCCACGAAGGCCAATCGTGATGGAAGGATCTTGCATGGAAATCATGTGTGTATCAGAAATCAGGATGACATCTGCTTTGAGTTTCTCTTTATTTTCAATGACAAATTTTTCCAAGTTGTCAGAACCAACTTCCTCCTCACCTTCAATCATGAATTTGACATTGCAAGGAAGATCTCCTGAAGCCATCATGGCTTCGAAAGCTTTCACATACATGTAAAACTGGCCTTTGTCATCAGCAGATCCACGTGCGAAAATTGCTCCTTCTGGGTGGATCTTTGTCTTTTTGATTACCGGCTCAAAAGGTGGAGAATCCCACAACTCATAAGGATCAGCAGGCTGCACATCGTAATGTCCATACACCAAAACAGTCTGTAAAGCCGGATCAATGATTTTCTCACCGTAGACAATTGGGTAGCCTGGAGTTTCACAGATTTCTACTGTGTCAGCACCAGCTTTCTCCAGACTTTTCTTTACAAAATTGGCTGCCGCAAAGACATCTTTTTTAAATTTGGGATCAGCACTTACAGATGGAATGCGGAGTAAATCCAGCAATTCGTTGAGAAAGCGATCTTTATTGTCACGGATAAAATCATTAACAGCCATATATCTGGGGATTATTTGGTAAAGACCTCAAAATTATCCTTTTCAGCCTGAAATGCCTATTTTGAATGAAGTTATTAGCCATGAAGACGACTAAGAAAGTGCGAAGTGGATTTATGGAGAAAAGTGATTTCACCACAAAAGTCATAAAGTTAAGTTGGTTGCTATTCTTAAGATCAAACAAGATTCCTAAACTATGAGAACTATGTGTCTATGTGGTTTAACTATTTTGACCACATAGACACATACAAAACTTAGCTTTATGCTCTTTGTTACTTTGTGTTGAAAAATAGGTTTACCATAAAAGTCATAAAGGAGACAAAGTTGATCTGATAGGTTATGGGAAGATTGCCTGCCATTTTCAAACTAGGTGAGCTATGGTTCTATGTGGTTTAACTATTGCCAAATAGCTACATAGAAAACATAAATTAGTAATCAGAAGTCCAAGCTTAAAAATTTTGCATTTAAACCTTTATGCACTTTGTTCCTTTTGTGGTGAAAAATTATCAAGTATGAAAGCAGTCATTTGTGAGGAATTTGGAGCACCAGAAATGCTCAAATTTGGTGAGCTACCTGACCCAATTCCCGGCAAAAATCAAGTTTTGATCCAAGTGGAAGTTTGTGGCGTGAGCTATCCAGACTTACTTATTATCCAAAACAACTATCAATTCAAGCCAGAGTTTCCATTTTCTCCTGGAGGAGAAGTGGTGGGAAAGATCATTGAGTTGGGCGAGAAAGTAGAGAGCCTCAAAGTTGGTGATCGAGTGTTGGCACTTTGTCGCTGGGGTGGATTTGCTGAGAAAGTAGCTGTGGAGAGTGACCGAGTTTTCGTACTTCCCGAGGGCATTTCTTCTGAGACAGCCGCGAGTTCGCTATATACTTACAGCACCTCTTTTTATGCTCTAAAAGATCGGGCTCAATTGACGGCAGGTGAAACTGTGCTTGTTTTGGGAGCTGCCGGAGGAATTGGATTAGCCGCTGTCGAGCTGGCAAAAGCCATGGGAGCAAAAGTCATTGCTGCGGCTTCTTCGGATGAAAAGCTGGCACTTTGCAAAGCTAAGGGAGCAGATCAAACGATCAATTATGAGACAGAAGATCTAAAAGGTCGGATCAAAGAATTGACAAATGGTTTGGGAGTAGATGTAGTGCTGGATCCTGTGGGAGGAAAATATACAGAACCTGCTCTAAGAGGAATTGCATGGAAAGGACGCTATTTGATTGTAGGTTTTGCAAATGGAGAAATCCCTAAAATCCCGATGAATCTGCCTCTGTTAAAAGGATGTTCCATTGTTGGTGTTTTTTGGGGGAATTTTTCAAAACTAGAATCTGAACAAAATAGAAGTAACATGAATCAGCTTTATGACTGGATACAGGAAGGTAAGATAACTGGGCATACGGCTGTGGAATATGAGCTGGAAGATGCAAAAAAAGCTCTTTCCACCCTTCAAAGCAGAAGTAATTTTAATAAGGGGCTTGTTAGGGTTTTGTGATTTTTTAACTAAACATTGTTTCAACCTGTCCCGTAATACCTTATGTTGCTCTACATTTTCAACTACTGCTCAATTATGCATAGAAGTCTTCTTTTGTCCTGTTTTGTTTTTATTTCATACATCTCCTTTGCCCAAACAACATTTAATCCAGAGACAGAGTCGGATTTCGTAAAAGCATCCTATACAAAAGGTAATTTGATCAGCATATTAGGACAGGATCTGATCTATCCTAAAGATGCAGCTATGAACGGTACACAAGGGGATGTCACATTTCTACTCAAAATAGATAAAGAAGGCAAGTTAGTTTCGTCGGTGCCAAAGGAGCGTGTTTCCGATGAGCTTGCAAAGCAGGCCGAAGAAGCGATTGGAAAATTGACAGTTGACTGGAAACCTAGTAAGGTGCATGGTGAAGCAGTTGATCGGGAATATTTATTGGTCTTCAGTTACAAAATTTTTTATAATTCCTTGCCTGTAGACTATCACGCCATGGCCAAAAAATTTGAAGATAAAGGGAAGCTTGAAAAAGTAGTGCGAACCTATGATGATGCAATCAAAATGTATCCTTTTGAGCCGGTTTACTACAGTATGCGGGCAAAATACAAAAATGAAGTAGGTGATTCTGAAGGAGCTGAAGCCGATAAATCAATGGCTGAAAAATTAAATATGGAAGTTCTGGCAGTTGTGGAAATTGCCCAGTCACAAAGTGTTCGATAGCACTCAATGACTACAGACGAAGCTAGAAACTCAGTCTGTAGTCCTATTATTGTTAAACAACCGCTGTCACATTTACCTCTATGTTTCCACGGGTAGCCTTAGATATAAGGCATTCTTTGTGAGCTGCATCTGCAATTTTTTGAGCTTCTTCTAATGACTCAGCGTGAGGTATTTTTACATAAATATCCACTGCCAAACCGAAATCGCCAGGCCCAAAGTTACCTAGATGAACTTTGGCTGTGATCTCTGAATCTCTCAAGCTAGTCTTGCCAGCTACAGATCCTAGTGCCCCGCCAAAGCAGGATGAATAGGCCGCTGCAAAAAATTGCTCTGGATTTGTTTTCCCTCCTTCTCCTCCTATTTCCTTTGGCATGGCGACATCAAAATCCAGAAGTCCATCATCTGTTTTTACATGACCTTTTCTACCACCGGTATTAATGGCTACCGCTGTATAATCGATATTCAATTTCTTCATGTTAGTTAGCTTTTTTTAGTGTTTCAATACTATCTAACAAGTTCATAAGTGAATGGTTTAAGTCAGACAAGTTTAATTCTGATGCTTGAATGAATTTATCATTTAAAGGAGTTATGGCTTCTTGAACCTTTGATTGAAGTGATTTTCCTGGATAGGTTAATTCTACATGGACAGTTCTTTCGTCCGATTCACCTCGTTGTCTTTTTACATAATTCATTGTCTCCAATTTTTTCAATAAAGGAGTCAAAGTGCCTGAATCTAAATAAAGCCGCTTACCGATTTCATTCACTTTTAAACCATCTTCTTCCCATAATACTGAGAGCACAAGGAATTGTGGGTAGGTCAAATTCAGCTCATTCAAAGAGTTTTGAATGAGCTGAATAAGTAATCTGGAACTTGAATATAGGGAAAGTGAAAGCTGATGTATTTGCATCATAAGTTCAGAATTAAGATTTTACACAATTTAACTGTATAATCTAAAAACTCAATCATCACTTCTCAAAAATATCTGCCTATCAACCGGTTATCTACGATTTTTCTTTTCAGTTTATTTGCATCTATTGTACCAGGAACTCGGTAGGCTATTTTTCCTCCCGGTTCTATCAGCAAGGTAATAGGGAGACTACCGTCCCATTCTTTTCCTACTACATCGATCACTTTGTATTTATCATCGGTATCCATTATATAATTTGGCAGTGCAGAGGCTTTTCCTTTCAGGTATTTTAGCGCCTTATCTGACTGTTCCGGACTATCCATACTGACAGAGACAAACTGAAAATCTCGCTCTCCGAACATGCGTTGCATTGTTACAAATTCTGGATACTCAATAATGCATGGCCCGCACCAAGTAGCCCAGAAATTAACCAAGAGTAATTCATCTGTGTCATTTCTTAGAAGATCGGCCAATCCATCAGGGGATAGTTTTTCGATAGTCACTTCCTTTTCCTTCCAAGCCTTATTGGTTTTGATCGTGTATTCATTCTTCCAAGCCCATTTCATTGAACATCCGAAAGCTGGAGTTTGAGCCTCTGCTTCTGGAAGACTTTTTCCGGCCAAAGTCACCTCAATCGCTTTTCTCAGATCTTCAGCATTGGCAGTTCCTGGCTTTTCGGAAGCATCGATTCTTCCCGAGTAGCTTAGTTTTCTTTCCTTATCAAAAACGAAAACATGAGGAGTGGCCGTAGGGCCATAAGCCAATGAGAATTCGTGCGTGTCTCCGTCATATAGGTAAGGGAAATTGTAGGACTTATCCTTTGCCCGAACTTTCATTTCTTCGAACGTATCACTGAGGTCTGTATAGCCTAGTTCTTCTGGTAATATACCTATTGGGCTATTGCTGGATATGGCGACGAAAGCTACTTTTTTGCCTTTGTAATCATTCACTACATCGATGAATCTATCCTCGTACGCTTGGGCTGTGGGGCAGTGATTGCAAGTAAAGTTGATGACTAATACATCTGCATCGGAGTAATCCTCCAGCTTGTGAAAGCTATCATCAATCCCAGGAAGATTGAATGGAGGAGCTGTATCTCCAATAGCTAGTTTTCCAATAGGTTGCTCCTCTACCACAATTGGATTGGCTACAAATGTGGAGGAAGGGGTGGCTTCTATACTTGTTTCATTATTTTCCTTAGGCGTACTGGTGCATTGAGAAAATAGAAGGAAGATCCCCAGGAGAGCCTCCGGGAAAATGATAAATTTTAATTTCATAGGTTTTTGGGTTACAGATTATATATAGGTGCATTAGGTTTTCAATGAATATCCATGTTGATAGGTATAATGCAGTTTTGAATTGGCTTCCCAATCATTTTCAAATTCTTGCGAGATTGGATCCCATTTGAGGGGTCTTCCCACTTCATGAGCGATGTTTCCAATCGTACAAACGGTACAAGAACTATGACCAATTTCAACTGGGACTACTGGGTCTTTACGTTTTATTACTGAATCGATGAAATCCACATGGTGATCACCAAATGCTAATTCGTCTTTGGAGAATGTTCGCTCACAGGCTTTCACATCTGTGTCGTATTGGCTTCTCGACACTTTGATAAAGCCTTTTTCACCCAAGAATTTTACTCCTTGTCTGCCTTCATCAAAACTGGTGATTAGCATTTCTATGCCATTTGCATAGTTGTAAGTTAGTGGCTTTGAGTCAGTACCAGGAATGACTTCCACTGGACCATTTCTATCCATCCCAAGTCCCCACTGTGCGATGTCAATCATGTGAGCTCCCCAGTCAGTCATCAGACCTCCACCTGTTTCTTTGTACCATCTCCATGCACCCCATACTTTCTCATTCTGCTCTGGATTGAGGCTAATAGGTGGATCTAGCTCTTCATTGTAATGAATATCAGGCAATGGTCCTGTCCAGGTTTTCCAATCTAATCCCGCGGGAACTGGCTGAGAAGGTAAATCATAAGGCTTGGGATGTGGAGGAGTTCCTACATTTACCAGAACTTGCTTGACTTTGCCCAGCATTCCTTTTTGAACCATTCGTGCGGCATGTTGGAAATTGGCTGCTGAGCGCTGCATGCTTCCAACTGCTAGGACTGTCCCGTTTGAGCGAACTGCCTTCACTAATTCTTGTCCTTCATGTATGGTAAATGTGAGAGGCTTTTCTAGATAAATATCTTTGCTAGCATGGCAGGCATCGATTGCCATCATCGCATGCCAGTGATCTGGAGAAGCGATTACTACTGCATCCACTTCTGGGTTTGCTAGTAACTCCTTATAATCGGCATATACTTTAAGCGCTGGAGCCTGTCTTTTTTCATCGGCATAGTGCTTCGCCACGCGTTCTTTGAATCTATCCAACTTGATCTTATAAACATCTGCACCTGCGACCACATCTACCATTGGATTTTTCATCATGTTGCTGAGTAGGCCCATTGCTTGACGTCCAACACCTATGAATCCAAGTCGGATTTTGGCCGTGTCAGCTGCTATATTAGTGTTACCAAAGCTTAAGGTAGGAATTGCGCCAAGGCCTACTGTACTGAGAATGGAAGCACTTATAAACTTCCTTCGGGAAAAATTAGATTTGCTCATTGCTGGAGATGTTGAGGTTATTAATGGGGTATTTGATTTTGGTAAAATAAAGTACTGCTTTTTTGAGCTATAGAAAAATATACAAGAAGCTATTTGATTAAAGGTATTTAGCTTCGAAGATTAGGGAAGAAACTCTTTTGCAAAATTTCTACTTTAGACTCAAAGAAGCCTGTTATTATGACCATACAACAACTCGAATACCTGATTGCAGTTGATAGACATCGTCACTTTGGTCATGCTGCAGAAAGCTGTTTTGTGACACAGCCTACCTTGAGTGCTCAGCTCAGCAAGTTGGAGCGAGATTTAGGTGTTATCCTGTTTGATCGAAGTAAAATGCCTGTCATTCCTACGGAGATGGGTGTGCAAATAATCGAGCAGGCTAAAAAGGTGGTTTCCGAAAGCAAAGGGATATTTGAATTGGTAGCTCACATGAAAGGAGATATCTCTGGGGTGATAAAGCTGGGTATCATTCCTACTCTTGCTCCGTATTTACTGCATCTTTTCATTCGGAATTTTCTAGAGAAATATCCTCACGTAAAGCTGGAAGTACAGGAAATGGTGACTGAGGAAGTGGTGAAAAAACTGAAAAATGACGAGTTGGATTTGGGCATAGTAGTGACACCATTGCACGAAGCGGGCATTGTGGAAAAGCCCATGTTTTATGAGAAGTTTTTCGCCTATTTGTCCAAAGATCACCCTTTGCTAAAAGAGGACGTTTTCCATCCGGAGAAAGTACTCAAGGAAGATTTTTGGGTGCTTCAGCAAGGTCATTGTTTCAGAGATCAGGTGATCAACCTATGCGATCAAAGCCTGAGTGGACCGAAAAATTTCCACTACGAAAGTGGTTCGCTGGAAGGTCTGAAGAATATGGTCAATCGGTACAAAGGCGTAACTCTTTTACCTGAGTTAGCAACGTTGGAACTATCTGAGGAGGAAAAAACCAGGCTAAGACCATTCGATGGTGTATCCCCTACGCGAGAAGTGAGTATTATTTTAAATCGAAGTTTCCTCAAGCAGAAACTCGTGGAATTGTTATTTAAGGAAATCACGGATTCTATTCCACAAGCGATGACCTCCAAAGCTCATGGGAAAGTAGTACGGTTCAAGTAAGCATTATTGAATTTTGGTGAGAATGTAATGATCTGCCAGATTTCCAGTGATGATGTGGCCATTCATATCTAGCTGCCAGATACGATTTTCTCCTACTTTATAATGCCTAGGGCCATTGCTTACTTTTTCCAACGTGATGATTGAGCCAGTTTTATCCCAAGTAAAAGTCCCCATATCGTCTTCTTCGAGTGCATCATTAAGCCCGAAGTAATGGGTAGACAATTTATAGGTGAGATCAATATTGAGTGTGAGCGTGGTTTCTATTCCTTCACATCTAGGGCAAGGCACAGTGCCTTTGTACGTTCCATTCCAGTCCAATGACGTGGCGGAGTTGTCGCCTGTATAAAGTATGGGTTCTTCTTGGATGATATTTTCCTCGATTTCCGTTTTTTGTTCTGGCTTGGAGCAGGAAGTAGTGCATGCAAGTGAAGCAATAAGACCTATTACGATCAGGTTTCTGTTCATGAAAATTGATTGTCTGATTACCCCAAAAATATCAAGAATTAAACAAAAGAGCCATTTTGTGGAAGTTTTAGAGCTTTTTGTGAAAAAGTAAAAACCAGGACTCTTGTTTTTGAAACAAAAAAAGAGAGAACCGAAGTCCTCTCTTAGAGTATTTAGTTTTCTCATTCACTCAAAGTGATTTTGGTCCAGACGGCAGGTAACCTACAATTACTATTTCAGTCAACATTTTTTCTTCTAGGAATTTAGCTTGATTCAAATCCATTTCAGCTTGTAGCCGCTGGCCCTTTGACTGCAACATCTCTGCTCTGTAAGTGTATAGTTTTGGAGAGAAAGGGTTTTTTTCCAAGGCATTCTCTACTGTTTCCAGTGGGTTCATTTCTTTTTCTTTTTTTGAGGCGGTAGTGAAAGGTTTTGGAGGAAATACAGAACCTGTGGTGGATAGTTTGAAATTGAAGCTCATTAAATATTCCTGGTCAAAGCTTTTCCCTTCCAAAAATGCAGGGTTCCAATTCTCTTTCAGCATGCTTACTGTTCTTTCTATTTCTCCCTCAAATGCCGAATTTCCAGACAGCATCTGATATTCTCCAGTCATCTCGCCTTTTCGATCTATTTGTATGGAAATGACTACAGCGCCCTGAACTTCTGCTTGTCGCAATTCTGCTGGATATTTTATATTGTTCGAAAGTAGCCTGTTCATCTCCCCAAGAGAACTTGTGGTCTGAGCAAATGCGCCAATAGTGCCGAAAAGGAAGAGAAGTAAAAATATTGAGGGTAACTTTTTCATAGTACGTTCTGGTTAAAGATTAGGAAAAGTTAATCTACTGATTGTTAAAGAACTAAACAACAAGTCTGTTACAAAAAACTGGTTTTCAATCTATCTCTGACATATTTTAATTAATTAAAAATTCCAAAATGCCATAAGTTCCCTGCTGGATCGTGAAGAAAAAATTCATTCCCCCAGTCATTGTGTTGGATCGTGCTGAGTTTGGTGCCTGGGAATTTATCAGGTAATCCTAAGACTTTGATTGCTTCCCAGTACGATTCCAGATCATTCTCTATTTCCAGAAAGATCATGGAATTTTCGCACCAAGATTTCAAATAGGCATCTTGTAAGTAAAAGGCGATACTCTGTTTTATAAATACAACTGACATGTTTGGACTTACCGAGCGTACATTGAAACCTAGTACTTCATAAAATCGGATGCTCTCCTCATAATCTTTGGCACCGATAAATGTCCGTATGGATTTTGCAGGATGTATCATACTCCGAACTGAGTTAAGTGATGATCGAGATGTTTATAGAATAGATTGTTCCATTCTTGTGAGGTCATTGTCCCGAAGGAAAGTGACTCTTTTTCATCGAAGTAGGATGCGCCGTATTCTTGGGTTTTCTTAAGATATGCAATCAGTCGCTTTTGCTCTTTATCAAAATCCCGATGATCTGTTATGATAAAGGCAGGCGCAGTCCTTGAATTTTTCGGATAAGGCTTTTCGTTTACTACTCCATTTTTCACAAAAGTTTTTAGAAGAAACCGCATTAATCCGTTTGGCTTTGCGTGTTTGTCTGTGTACACCATTTCGTAGGCTACAGAACAATGTGCAAGCATCTGATCCACTGACATTTTTCCCCAATTGGGAGTTGTTTCTGGAGTGAGTGAATTAACCCGATCGATCAATTCTTGAGTAACATTTGGGTCAAAAATATTTTTCATGGAGAGCAAGTTTTACTTCAGAACTAAAGTAAGTAAACTCCTTTGAATCGCCTGATAATTAAGAGGAAATTGATAAAGGCGGTATTCTGCTGATTTACAAAAAATTATCTGTGTTTGAAAGGCGGGATCAGAAAGCCTAAATCAACCAAACAAGATTTTTCCATTTTAATTTTTCCTCAATTTGTTCTACTCATAAGTCACTTTCACACACGTATAAGAATCCATATTCTGTAGTCATCTGATTTATACACTAGGGATGGGCCAATGTTTAGCGCTGCTCTGCCAGAATTACAAATGCTGCACTTCGTATTTTCTGAGCAAATCATAGACTTGATTTTTGAAAATAGTCACCTTCTGCTCATATACTTCAGGATCATCAAACATGGATAAGTAGTAATATGCTCCTTCGACAACCACAAAAATTTGCTCTGATAAGAGTTCCGTATCCTTCCCGATTAGATTTTCATCCCTGTCGAGAATGTCTTTCAGATATTCTCGCAATTTCTCATGCAGGACTCTATATTCATCTTTGATGCGCTTGTTTCTGAATATCAAACTATAACAGCTATAGAATACTCCATCATCCAACAGTAAATTCCAATCTCTAGAAAATAGTCTATTCACAAAGGTGTGTGGATCAGCATAATTTTGGATTTCTAATTCCTTAAGCATAGGCTGATAGATCAGCAACATTTGCTGAAGTATGTAAGAAATCAGATTTGAGATTAGAATCTCACGAGTAGGAAAGTAATGCATCACCAAACTTGGAGGCATGCCTAGGTGCTTTCCAATTTTAGCTATAGAGGTGTTTTCCAGACCATTCACTTTTGACAACTGATAAAATCCCTGAATGATTTCCCTCTTTCTACTCTCTGAAATCTTGATACCCATATTAATATAGTGTTAAAAGAAAGTTAAGTAGGTTGATATAGTTGTAAAATTCGTTGGAAACAAGAAATGCAATATATAATATTGAATGAACGTTCAATTTATGATTTTAAAATCAATTGCAAAAATAATTTTTGAATTGTGATAAGACAATCAAGAAACTCTTAAGATTCAAAGTTCATTGGAATATTCCTAAACCGACCAACTAAATGAAGAGAAGAAAATTTTTAGTAAGTGGAGCGACTTTAGCCATCGGAGCTACTGCGCCAATACTAGCAGTGAAGGCTGCAGAAACGGAAAATTCTAAAAAGGCTGTCCTTACAGTGGCGCATATTACGGACGTTCATATTCGGCCAGAGGATAATATTCCGGCACGGGCAATTGAATGGCTCAAAGTAGTGAAAAGGCACAAACCAGATTTTTACCTAAATGGTGGGGATAGCATCCATGATGCTTCATACGATAAGGTTTCCAGAGATCGGACTATAGAACAGTGGGAGGTTTGGGATCAATTTAGAGCTGAGATCCAGGATACCAAAGTCTATAGCTGTATCGGAAATCACGATCCGTGGTGGGATGTGCCAACCAAGGAGGACGAAATGTATGGTAAACCTTATGTGGTAAATCGCTTACAGATGCCTGCGCCTTATTATAGTTTTAATGAAAAAGGATGGCACTTCATCATTCTTGATGGCAATCATGAAGGCATTAGCCTTGGAGAGGAACAAATGAAGTGGCTGGAAAATGACCTAGGTAGTTTACCGTCAAATACTCCGACACTCATTATGTCTCATTTTCCAATTACATCAATTACCGATGCGCTAGTAGGTGGACAACACAGCGATCATAAGGAATTGAAAACTCTTTTCTATAAGCATAAAGACAAAGTCCGTGTTTGCCTCAGTGGACATCAGCATCTATTGGACCGAACATGGTACAATGACGTTCATTATTTCTGCAATGGTGCTTTGAGTGGTTTTTGGTGGGGAGATGGGGATGAGCAGTCTGCTGGCAAGCAATATTATTTGGAGACTCCTCCAGGCTTTGCAATCCTTAAACTCTATGCTGACGGAACTGTGGAGAATGAGTATTTCCCGATGGTTTAACTAAGACTCCAATACTATTCCTGTGAAAAGCTACCTGATTAGGTGGCTTTTTTGTTTATCGCTGGCTATTCTTCTTTAAACTGAGGGTATGCTCCAAATATGCTCAAGAACTCTCCATACAATCATTCCATTTATATAGTATAAAGAGCAGATAGACTATAATTATAAGAAGAAAAATTCTTAGATAGAGACCCTAAAAACACAGAACATATATAGTGTTATTGAAGCTTTGTGTAAATGTGAATTTTTTAGTTTCAGTGTTAAACAATTATTATAATACCGTTATTAAAAATATAATTGCTTTGATTCATAGAAATCAATATTTAATATTGAATGAATGTTCAATAAAATTTTGTACTTTCAATTGATTTTGAGAGTAAATTATTTTAGGATAAACCTTATTCAATACAATATTTTATGGAAGAAATTTTACTAAAGTCTACATTTTGGAACAGTCAAAGCAAAGGAGTCGGACTATTAATTCTGATGATCTTTGCTATCTGTTTTAATTCATTTGCCCAAGGGGAAGTGACTGGAAAAGTGACCGATAGGTCTGGTCTAGGCATGCCTGGAGTTTCTGTTTTGATCAAGGGAACACAAAATGGAACCATTACTGATCTCGATGGATCATTTGCCATAGTTACTTCATCTCAGGATGCGGTGTTGGTGTTCTCATTTATAGGATACCTATCAGTAGAAAAACCTGTGGCAGGAATGTCTGTGATAGACGTGGAGTTGAAAGAATCAGATACGCTTCTTGAGCAAGTCGTTGTTGTCGGATACGGTACACAGAAGAAAGTGAACGTGACAGGTGCAGTGGATCAATTGTCTGGAGAAGATATCGCCAAACGTCCTATAGCTAATGTGGTACAAGGCCTTCAAGGTATGAGCCCAGGACTTAATATCACCTATCAAGGTGGTAAGCCAGGTACGGTACCTACCATCAATATTCGAGGATTTACTTCTATTAACGGTGGTGGTCCATTGATTGTGATCGATGGTATACCAGGTAATGAAAGTGATCTATTGAGATTGAGCCCTTCAGACATTGAGTCTTACTCAGTATTAAGAGATGCTGCCTCAGCGGCCATCTATGGTGCTAGAGCTGCTTTTGGTGTGATTTTAATCACTACCAAGAATGGTACAGAAGGAAACCAGAAGATTTCTTACAACAGCTATTTTGCTTGGGGTAAGCCTTCTGTACTTCCAACGCCAGTGACTGATCCATACATCTACTCTAGAGTCTTGGAGACGTCTACCAACAATACGCCTTGGGATTATGTGAATTATTCGGATGCACATTACCAATGGGCTAAAGAACGGTCCGAAGACCCATCCGTGGAAGACACCAGATTGGATCCTACCAATCCAAATCTTTATGCATACATGGGGAACAATAACTGGAACGATTACTTTTTCAATTCTTCCAGTTTCTCTACAAACCAAAGTCTTTCCATAAGTGGAAAAAGCAGCGGGAAAATGCCGATTGGCTATTATGTCTCTGGTGATTACACCAAAGAAAATGGTCTGAACAAACTGGCGCCGGATTATTGGAATCGCTACTCAATGAGAGCAAAGGTAAATATGAAGCCTTTGCCATGGTTAACGGTGGATAACAACCTAAACATCTACCAGACTCAAAGAGCGGATCCTTCAACTGATATTACTGATATCTACTACCTACAACCAACGGATGTAGCGACAAACCCAGATGGAACCTGGGCAAATACAGCTACAGGAAGAATGGCTGCTCGATTAGTAGACGGTGGCAGAAATCAAGAAGACATGTTCGGTTTTCAGGATATCATCCAAGCTACAGCTGCCTTTTTGGACGGAGACCTGACATTTACAGGTCGTGGTAGCTTCAAAAGAGAGCAGTGGAAGTATCACTGGGATCAAAGAAAATACAATATTGGATTTGGCCCTGAAGATATCAGGACTGAAGGTGGCGCAGGTTCTGTAACAGAAAGAAACGGAACGTTGATCAACACAATTTTCGACGTTTTCGGCAAGTATTCTAAAACATTGGGTGATCATAAATTCAACCTCCTAGCTGGTTTCAACCAAGAGAACTTCGAATATTCTACTATTCAAGCAGAAAGAAGAGTGTTGATTTCTTCTTCACTACCTTATATCGGGTTGACTACTGGAGACGCATTTGTGACGCCAACTTACAGCACATATGCCTTGCGTAGTGGATTCGGAAGAATCAATTACTCATTCAAGGATCGTTACATCCTGGAAGTAAATGGTCGTTATGATGGTTCTTCCAGATTCCCGGGTGACAACCGTTGGGGATTTTTCCCATCTGTTTCTGGATCATGGTTGGTGATGGATGAAGAATTCTTCTCAGGCTTGACCAGTGTAGTATCTACCTTTAAAATAAGAGCATCCTACGGTAGCCTTGGAAATCAAAATGTATCCAACTTTGGGTATATCCAGTCCTTGCCTACAGGTCTTTCAAGCTACTTAATTAATGGTAGCAGACAGACAGTGATCACCTCTTCACCATCATTGGCAGTAGATCCTACCAATTATACTTGGGAGAAAGTAATCACTAACAACATAGGGTTGGATTTTGGAATGCTAGGAGATCGAGTGACTGGTACCTTTGATTATTTCATCAGAGACACTAAGGGGATGCTTACTGATCCTGTGGAGCTTCCTGGTGTTCTTGGTACAAGCCCTCCAAAACAAAATGCAGCTGATCTTAGAACTAAAGGGTTTGAACTTTCTTTGGGTTATAGAGACCAGTTTGGTAGTGCTTCTAATCCTGTAAAGTTTGGTATAAAGGCAATCCTATCGGATTCAAGATCTTTTATCACCAGCTTCCAAAATGAAAATCAACTTTTCTCCAATTACCGTGTAGGTCAACAGATCGGAGAAATCTGGGGATTGGTAAATGATGGAATAATGGAAAATGAAGGTGATATAGCAGGTCTAGATCAATCGGCAATTGTCCCTTGGGGAGCAATAGCAGTAGTTCCAGGCTGGCCAAAATATAAGGATCTGAATGGAGATGGTAAGATCGAAGAAGGTCAAACAGCAGATGATCCAAAAGACCTTTCGATAATAGGAAACACTAGTGCTAGGTATCGGTACGGTTTTAATATAGACATGAGTCATCGTGGTTTTGATCTTTCCGTATTCCTTCAAGGTGTAGGTAAGAGAGACTACTACCCAAGACATTATCTGTATTGGGGACCTTATCAGCAGCCATATGCAAATATCTATCCTTGGAACCTAGATTTCTACAGAGGCCAAGCTGATAGTGACGCTTTGATGGCACAGCATTCTCAGTCCTATATAGATGCAGGATTGGCAGAGCAAAATCTAGATGCAGAATACCCAGTGCTTCAAGCATGGCTGGCGGATAACAATTACGGTGCTGGTCTGGATATCTCGCAAACAAGATACCTTCAAAATGCAGCGTATCTAAGAGTAAAGAACATCACGTTGGGTTATACCTTCCCTGCGCCAGTCTTGGAAAAACTGAAAGTTTCTAGAATCAGACTTTACGTCTCCGGTGAGAATATTTTCGAATTCTCTCCAATCAAGAACTTTGTAGATCCTGAAGCTATCAATGACGGCTACGGATGGGCTTACCCATTCCAGAGGAAATTCTCTTTCGGCGTTAATATCGATTTGTAATTAAGAAATGAATAAGATCATGAAAAAATATATCGTCCTACTAAGTGCAGTGTTGGCTTTATCTTCCTGCAACGATGATTTTCTAGATAGGTATCCACAGACATCTGTGGCGCCTGAAGAGTTTTTCAAGTCTGAAGAAGATCTTGAACTCTATGTGAATGGTCTGCTCACCATGGCTGGACCAGGTAGCTACCAAGCTGATCAAAGCAGCGATAATATGGCGACAACAGGCGCTATCGAAATCAAAAATGTAATGACTGGCTCTCCAAGTTCGCAAACGCTTACTGGTGGTTGGAACTGGGGAACCTTGAGAAACATCAATTACTTCCTCGATAACTATGAGAAAGCTGTGGCTTCAGATGAAGCTATTGCCCATTATGTAGGTTTGGCAAGATATTACAGAGCCATGTTCTATTTCGGGATGGTAAAGAGATATTCTGATGTGCCTTGGTATGAAAAAACCCTTGATCCAAGTGACCAAGAGCAGTTGTACAAAGCTCGTGATTCCAGAGAAATGGTCATGACCAAGGTCATGGAAGACTTGGAATTTGCTGTAAGCAATGTAAGAGAATCCGTGCCTTCTGGAACACCTAGTCTATCAGCAGTCAAAGCCTTTTATTCTCGCTTGGCTCTATATGAAGGAACTTATAGAAAATACCATTCTGAACTAGGCCTAGAGAGTTCTGCTACTGAGTACTTGCAAAAGGCAAGAGATATGGCAGGAGATATTATGAGCTCTGGTATGTTTTCTATTTATTCTACAGGCAATCCAGCAAGTGATTATTCTAAGCTTTTCACAAGCCAGGATTTAATGGGGAACTCTGAAGTGATTTTGGTCAATCCATATGATGCTAATAAGGACAGAAGCGGTGATATGAATTATACTGTTTTTGGAGATTATGAACAATCTCCATCTAGAGACTTGGTGATGACATATCTAATGAAAGATGGATCAAGCTTTACCAGTATCGATGAGTATCAAAAGCTAGGTTTTGTTGAAGAGTTTCAAGACAGAGATCCGAGATTGATGCAGACCATAGCATATCCAGGATGGGTAAGACAACCAAATGATATACCTTATATCCAATCGTTGAATAAGAACTTTACTGGATATCACCAATTGAAAGGCTATCAAAACACGACTGATAACATTGAAAGTGCAAGTGCAGACTTTGCAGTTTATCGTTATGCGGAAGTTCTGTTGAACTATGCAGAAGCAAAAGTTGAATTGAATGAGCTAACGCAGGGAGACCTTGACATGACTGTGAACGTACTTAGAGAAAGAGCTGGAATGCCTGGATTGAGTATGGCAGATGCTAATATGTCTCCAGATCCATTTCTTATAGCGAAATATCCTAACCTAGGAGGTTCAAATCTTGGCGTTCTTTTGGAAATTAGAAGAGAGAGAAGAGTTGAGCTTGCAGTAGAAGGCTACCGATACGATGATATGATGAGATGGGAAGCTGGTAAATTGTTCGAAAGTATTCCTCAGGGAATGTACTTTGCTGGCCTTGGCAAATATGACTTGACTGGTGATGGCATTGCGGACGTGATCCTGATCAGTAAAGATTCCAGTATACCTGTGGGAGATGAAAAGGAGAAAAACAGCCTTGGCGTCACTTTGGTGTACTACAAAGCAGGTACTATCGATGAGAATGTAGATGTATTCTTGGAGAATGGAGAAAACGGTGGAATGATGGTAACTGAAACAAAAGCTAGAACTTTTGAGTCCCCAAAATATTACTACCGCCCAATTCCTATTCAACAGGTAACATTGAATCCTAATTTGGAGCAGATTTTCGGCTGGAATTAATATAGAATTTTGAAATGGTAAGGTGGCTTGACTCTAAAGGTCAGGCCACTTTCTTATACAATAAACTACAGATTACTAATTAGAATAAGTATGAAAAGAATACTAATGGCCGCTGCCATGGCCTTGCTTGTCTCGCATGGATACGCTCAGGAAAATGCTAAGAAGGTATTATTTGTAATACTGGATGGAATTCCAGCAGATGTAATGGATACGGTAGCCACTCCCAATATTGATAAGATCAGCGCTATCGGCGGATATACAGAAGCAAGTATGGGTGGAGAAATCGGCGGATATTCTGAGACTCCGACTATCTCAGCAGTTGGCTATAATTCTCTATTGACTGGCGTATGGGCAAACAAGCATAACGTCTGGGGCAACAGCATTAAGAATCCGAATTACAATTACTGGACGATTTTTAGGATGTTGAAAGAAGCTGATCCGACTAAGAAAACGGCGATTTTCTCAACGTGGCTGGACAATAGAACCAAGCTGGTTGGAGCAAATTTACCGGAAACTGGAAACTTTGTTTTTGACTATTATTTTGATGGGATGGAGCTGGATAGCTTGAATTTCCCTCATGGCGATGACAGAATTTACATCCATAAAATCGATGAGGCAGTATCCAAAGAAGCTGCCCGCTATATTTCTAAGGAAGCCCCAGACCTATCGTGGATGTACTTGGAATATTCCGATGATATGGGACATGGCTTTGGTAATAGTCCTGAAATGATCGACGGAGTCAAAAAAGCGGATGTACAAATCGGACGCGTGTGGGAAGCAATTCAATACAGAGAGGAAACCTTCGGAGAAGATTGGTTGATCGTCATCACCACAGATCACGGAAGAACTGATGATGGCTTTGGTCATTATGGACAAAGTCCAAGAGAACGGGCTACCTGGATAGTCACGAATTCTAAGTATACCAATTCACATTTTGAGGGAACACCGCAAATGGTGGATATTCTGCCTTCTATAGCCAATCATATGGGCCTTTCTATTCCTAAGAAGATTGCTATGGAGCTGGACGGTACTCCTTTCATCGGTTCGGTGGAGGCTACTGCACTGAAAGCTGAACTGAAGAATGGAGAAATCTCGATGAACTGGGAATCACTTTCCAAAGGTGAAAAAGGAAGAGTTTGGGTATCGACCACCAATGAGTTCAAAACTGGCGGGTTGGATAATTATTGGTTAGTTGGCGAAGTTAACCTAGATGATAAGCAGAAGAAATTTTCACTTAATGGGACTCAATCTGAAATCTTCAAAGTAGTACTTGAAACGCCATCAGGATATTTGAATTACTGGATAGTTAAGTAAGCGGAGGATTATATTACTGATCATAAAAAAGGGGTTAGCCTAGCATTTTTGCTAGGCTAACCCCTTTTTCAATTAGCTAGACTAAGTTCTAATCCAAGATCACTTTTTCTTTCTTAGGGTATTTGACTTCGTACTGTAGAGGAATGACTTGCTGCTGACCGGCTGGAATGGTCAATTGCCAGGTGACTTTGCCTGTCTGAGGATCAAGTTTTCCTCCGGAAAGAGCCAATGCTTCTACTGTAATCTCGGATTTGAAGGGGGTTTCCTTTATTTCCTGAGAAAAGGCCGCAAAGGCGAACAGAGAAAGTATCAGACTAAAAGAGAATTTTTTCATAGTGGAGAAGTTAAACTATTAATGACGTGATATTTCTACGCTTTACGAAATCCAGTGTTCACAATTCATGTGTTAAGAATTCAAAAGAGTGTCGTTTCATAAATTATTTCCTCCTAGTCTAACTGGGTTTATTAACTTTGCGCACTTAAAATATCTTTTGACATTCCGCTTTTCTGCATGACTATTACTCAAACCATAATCATTGCCATCATCGAGGGCTTAACTGAATTTTTGCCTGTTTCATCTACAGGACACATGATTTTGGCATCCGCAGCCATGAATATTCACGAAGAGGAATTTGTCAAAACCTTCGAGATTTTCATTCAGTTGGGAGCGATTCTGGCGATTGCACTGATGTATATCAAGCGATTTTTTCAGGGAATAAACATTTATCTAAAATTGCTGGCGGCATTTATTCCCACGGCGATTATTGGTTTGCTGGCCTATGATTATATAAAAGCCTATTTATTCAACCCGATTGTCGTTTCGGTTTCCCTGATCGTAGGTGGTATTATCTTGATTTTCGTTGACAAAAAAGTGGTGAATACTGAGACTAAAGTCGCTGAAGTGGAAGACATGTCTTACAAGAATGCTTTTTTCATCGGTTTGTTTCAATGCCTTTCTATGGTGCCAGGTACTTCTCGTGCAGCTGCCACTATTATTGGAGGCGTTTTTAATGGCTTGAATAAAAAGCAGGCGACGGAGTTTTCTTTCCTTTTGGCAGTTCCTACTATGATGGCTGCTTCAGGTTATGATCTGCTCAAGACAGATTTGGTCTTTACAAACGATCAACTTTTAATGTTAGCCATAGGAACAGTAGTAGCATTTATTACAGCTTGGTTTGCCGTAAAAGTGTTCCTGAAGTTTGTTTCAAAAAATGGCTTTACCGCCTTTGGATACTATAGAATTGCTTTGGGAATTTTGTTCTTGATCTTTATGTGGGGGACGGATTTAGGGTAGTCTTTTCTAATTCCCTGAGATAAATACCGTTCTTTAAACAAGCGAAAAATAGCCCGATTATTAATTAATCGGGCTATTTACTTTTATGCAGTTTGTTTGGCGTGTTTGCCTTCCCTGAATTCTTCCACCATTTTCTTGTTAAATGCCGGTAAATCTTTTGGACTTCTAGAAGTAACGAGGCCTCTGTCTACGACGACCTCCTCATCTACCCAATGTGCTCCTGAATTCTCAAGGTCTTTTCTTATTGATTCAAATGAAGTCAACGTACGACCATTAGTCACTCCTGCTTGAATCAGCATCTGAGGTCCATGGCATATCGCTGCTACTGGTTTATGATCATCGAAAAAGCTTTTTACAAAATTGACTGAAGTCATATCCCTTCTTAATAAATCGGGATTGATCACTCCTCCAGGTATCATTAGTGAGTCAAAATCTTTAGCGCTTACCTGATCGACCCGAGCATCTACTTTCATCTCATCACTCCAATTACCATTCTTCCAGCCTTTTATATGATCATTTTCTGGAGAAATAATAAATACTTCTGCTCCTTCATGTTCAAGAGCACGTTTTGGTTCTACAAGTTCTGATTCTTCAAATCCATTTGTAGCAAGAATAGCTACTCTTACATCTTTTAATAAACTCATGGTAATCGTGGTTAAGTTGGTAATTACCTCTCTCAAAGAGAAAGTAGCTTCGGTTTGGAAGCAGTAATAGGATCACCAACACTGTTCCAAAAAACGAATCCTGCCTTAATGGATTTAAGGCAGGATTCAAGTTTTCTAGTATTGGATTAATTCCACAATCTGAGAATTCAAGTCACATAAGTGGGAGCTTCCTGAAGTTCTCTATCCAATTATTTGAAGTCTAAGAAGTTTTTACTAAGCCATTTTTCCTCCAAACTGATTTTGCACCAGTCTCCTTTTATTGTCGAAATAAAAATCTCCTCAGATTTCATCAGGTTGTCTACTATTGCGTACTCAGCACCTGGTCCACTTCTTACCCTAAGTACATTGGCATTTACTGTGGCTCTTTGTACATCTGTTGTATATTTTCCATATACCCAGTGAGATTGGCTATTTGATATTTTCAGCCATCCGTTTGATTCTTCATATATTCTTAGAATTGCTCCCAATTGTGCGGCTTCCCTATCGGAGGCCTTGGATGCAGAGCCACGGGGCTCAGTTCGAATATTAAGTGAATCAGCGGTGACTGCGACATATTTATCTATACCAGGAGGCTGATGAGGAATTGGAGTGCTTTGAAGAGCTTGTTCTACCAGAGGTAGGAAATTGGTCATGCAATCTTGGACCTTATTTCCTCCAAAGAAATTAGTACCTGGACAGGATTTATTTCCGCCAGTACCATTGTTACGTTTCCCGGTGCTCAGCTCAAACCAGTGATGATAAATAATGCTGAAGGTATTCACGGGAAGTCTAAATTTATCACAAAGGGCGGCAGTCATTTGGATAATGGCGAGTCGATGCTCATTCGTCATTGTATCTCCATCTTTATCAAAATTGCCCAAGTGTTCAATGCAAATGGAATCTCGATTAGCACCGAAAATGCAAGCTGGAGTTGATTCCAATGATCTTCCGGTGAGTATCGTACCATCTGGAAAGCTGGTAAAATGCTGCCCAATATCACTCCATCCATTATTTCGAACGTGGTGATTTTTCATGGCTAGTTGCCTTTCGAAATGATTACTTCCATTGAAATGTGTATAACTCGGACTCCAGGTATGATGCTGCTGAATAGTGAGTATTGTACGTGCAATCCGTTGAGACTGAATCCAAGGAATAAATTCAGCTATGCTCATTTTCAAAAAACCATTTTTACTTTCCATGCTTATTTCAAATTAAAAGTGAAAAATTCTGATTATCAATTTAATGAGATTTGATTAATCATTGAAAATGAACAGATTATAATTTGATCACACATACTAATTTGTTACTTCGGATGTTTTGATAAAACTGCTGTTGCTCTCTGGCATTTTACCAGAACTAATTAATAGTTTGCAGAAAAATATTACTGACCCTTCCTTTCCATTCTTTACTCATCATGAAAGCATTTTTGATTATTGCCATTTCACTGTTAGGATTGTCACAAAGCCTTGTTGCTCAAAATGAGTATAAGGCATCTATAATAGAATATCAGCATGAGCTTAATGAGGAATACAAAAACCCCAAAGAATCACCCTTATCCCCTGCAGAGCGAAAGGCTTTTACAGGACATCATTTCTTCCCAATTGACGAGAAATATCATGTGATTGCCAAGTTTGAAATACTGCCTGTTGCAAGTATTTATCAAATGAAAACTACCGCAAATTCTATCAAGGATTACGATGTATATGGAATTGCAACATTCATATTGGATGGAAAAGAATACCAACTAAATATCTACCAAAGTCATCAACTCAGAACACAGGAAAAATACAAGGACCATCTTTTTCTACCATTTACTGACCAAACCAATGGAGCAGATACGTATGGAGGCGGGAGATATATAGATTTGAAAATTCCTGCTGGAGATACGATAGAGCTGGATTTTAATAAGGCATACAATCCTTACTGCGCCTATGCAACTGGCTATGCCTGCCCAATTCCACCAAAGGAAAATGATCTTTCATTGGCTGTCAAAGCTGGTGTGATGTTAAGTAAGTAGATCCACTCATTTACTAGAAATCAGACCTTTATTCGCTTTATATTGAAAGGCAGCCTGAAGACTGTATTATATTAGCTCCAAGTTAGGAGACTTGAGCCATGACCATAGATTTGATCAAAAATTACTTCTGACTAATCAAGACGTAGGACAAGATTGTATTATTTGTGAAATCCTCTACGGCCTTTGCGGAAAAAGCTATCAAAAAAAATCCCCATCAAAATCAATTGATGGGGATTTGAATACCTTAAGTATATCTTAATTTCCTTTTTCGCCGATAGAGATCATTGCACATCTGAAACCAATATGATTGGTAGCAGAATCCTGATGCATAAATCTTCTAGTACCTGGAGCTAACCAATACGTTACATCTCTCCAAGATCCGCCTTTATAAACTCTAAGTTCATCTGTAAGCATGGAGGTCTGATAAGTGTCTTCTTCATCGTTTACACCAGTATTTCTCACTGGGTTAAGATCATCAAAGTCTTGGTACGAAAGTGGACGGTAAATATCCTGAACCCATTCGTTCATATTTCCAGCCATATGGTACAATCCGAAATCATTTGGAGCCATATCATACACATTAGTAGGGATGATATCTCCATCATTTCTTTGACCTCCAGAAATTCCGCCGTAATCACCTCTACCTCTTTTGAAGTTGGCAAGGAAGTCACCTTGCTTACCTTTTCTCTTTACGTTGTATGGGTTACGAACACCTCTTCCATCCCAAGGATAGATTCGGCCATATTCCTGATTTTCGTCTAGGTATTGAGTACCGATCATTGCCTTAGCAGCATATTCCCATTCTGCTTCTGTAGGTAGTCTATAGTCAGCTAGTGCAACACCTCTTTCAATAAGTTGAGTTTTGGTGAACGTGGAATCAATTCCTCTTTCTTTTCTAATAATTTCCTGAACGAAATCAGTTCTCCATTTGGAATAAGCATTAGCCTGCGTCCAGGACACACCTGCTACAGGGTAAAAGTTGAAACCTGGAAATCTGAAATAGTATGACTGATACATGTCATTGAAACTCATCTCACCACCTGCCCACACATTATCTTTAGGCTCCAGTTTAAGAAGTGAATCAGCACTTACTTTTTTGCCCATATCGAACAAATACTCTCGATAGTCATTATTAGTGACTTCAGTTTCATCCAGATAGAAGTTCGAAAGTGTTACAGTTCTTTCCTGATTATCACGGAAAGCCATTACATCTTCCTCTTGTGAACCTAGAACGGCTCTACCTCCTTGGATAAATTTCAAGTTTGGCCCTGGAATTTGCTCGGCATTTTTGGCTACAAAAAATTGAGTAGAATCGTTTTCATCAAAACTGAATTCTGCTCCAGTGGTAGCACTTTTTTTGCCAGGCTTATCAGCAGTTCTTCTGCCGTAGCCAGGAGTTTTGTTACAAGAGGTCAAAATAGAGCTTCCGGCTATCGCCAAAGCTGCTACCCACATTCCCCAAGATTTGTTACTCAGACGCATATATGTAATTGTTTAAGGTCTTTTTCAGTGTGCTAATATAATTGCAATGTAATGCACTTGCAATGATTTGGGATGAAGTCCTAGTATTCCATTTGCCTAAAAACAGCCAGAATCCCAGAATATCAACAAAATCGATAGGCAAATCTGCAATTTTTATGCCATTAAAATTATTTCAAAATCATGCATCATTCATCTCTTTAAGCTTAATCTGGGCCTTAGAAATGGTAGAAACATTCGATAGTGTAAGAATCAAACGATTTTTGTACTCCTTTATTTTGCAAAGTTTACTATTCATCTGTGCAAATCGCATAACTTTTTGAAAAATATCTGATGAATAGTAATCGTCCCGGGTAGATGGCAGTAAATGACACTTCATAAGATTGCCCTTCAATACAAGTTTCTCAATTCCAAGCTTTTCTGCTTTCCATCGCAAGCGTACAGTTTCCATTAGATCTACTACAGAATCAGGCAATGGGCCGAATCTATCCAAAAGCATGGTAGAAAATTTTGCCAATTCCTCTTCATTCTTGATCGCATCAAGCTTGGAATACAACCCTAATCTCTCGCTGATATTTCCAACATACTCTTCTGGAATAAGTAGCTCCAGATCAGTTTCTATTGTGCAATCCTGGACCAGCACCTTGACTTGCTCTGCCAATTCCGTTTCAAATAAAGCTGCAAACTCATTCTCTTTAAGTTCTTGGACAGCTTCATCGAGGATTTTGTGATACATTTCAAAGCCCAAATCAGTGATAAAACCACTTTGCTCAGCTCCCAATAAATTACCAGCGCCTCGAATGTCCAGATCTTTCATCGCGACTTTGAATCCATCGCCTAAGTCTGAGAACTCCTCGAGAGTTTGCATGCGCTTTCTAGCTTCTGCCGTCAAGCCAGACATAGGCTGGGTAAGTAGATAGCAGAAAGCCTTCTTATTACTTCGACCTACTCTTCCACGCATCTGGTGCAAATCACTCATACCAAACATGTGAGCGCGGTTGATTATAATCGTGTTGGCGTTTGGGATATCGAGCCCAGACTCAATAATGTTGGTAGACACGAGTACATCATATTCGTGATGGATAAAATCTACCATCACCTTTTCCAGCTTTTTACCATCCATCTGACCGTGAGCGCCAGCTACGCGAGCATCGGGCACAAGTTTCATAATCAGATTGGCAATCGAGTCAATTTCACCGACTCGGTTATGTACGAAGAAAACCTGTCCTCCTCTTCTTAATTCGTAAGACACGGCATCTCTAATTACTTCTTCTTGGAAGGTTTGAACTTCCGTAGTTACCGGCTGACGGTTTGGCGGAGGAGTAGCGATTACGGACAAATCTCTTGCTCCCATTAGGGAAAAGTGTAAGGTCCTTGGAATCGGCGTAGCAGTTAAAGTAAGCACATCTACGTTTAAACGCAGATTTTTCAGCTGATCCTTGACTTTCACACCAAACTTCTGCTCCTCATCAATTACCAAAAGCCCCAAATCTCTGAAGACAATATCTTTATTGACGATCCTATGTGTACCTATTAGGATATCGATCTCTCCGGTTTTCACCTGAGCGATGATTTCCTTGATATCTTTTGCTGTTCGAAAGCGATTGATGTATTCGATTTTTACAGGGAAATTTTCCAATCGCTCACTGAACGTCTGGTAATGCTGCATAGCCAGAATTGTCGTAGGCACCAAAATGGCAACTTGCTTACGATCATTTACAGCTTTGAACGCTGCACGGATCGCAACTTCAGTTTTCCCAAATCCCACATCACCACAGACCAGTCTATCCATTGGATAGGACTTTTCCATATCAGTTTTGACATCCTGAGTAGCGATAGCTTGATCTGGCGTGTCCTCATAGATGAAAGAAGATTCCAACTCGATCTGAAGTACAGAATCTGGATGGAAAGCAAAACCTGCGGCGGATCTTCGCTTGGCATAAAGCGCAATCAAGTCCTTGGCTATGTCCTTAACTTGTTTTTTAGCTCTGGTTTTCTTGTTCTCCCACTCGGGAGATCCAAGTTTGGACATGGATGGAACAGCACCTTCTTGTCCCGAAAACTTAGAGATTTTATGTAAAGAGTGGATGTTCACATAGAGCAAATCATCGTCTCTAAAGACTAATCGTACTGCTTCCTGCATTTTGCCAGCTACGTCCACTTTTTCCAACCCTGCAAAACGCCCCACTCCATAATCCACATGGACGATATAATCGCCAGGATGAAGAGCTTTCAGTTCCTTAATAGTAAGAGCTTTAGATTTACTGGCTTTGTCGCGGGTTTTGTAGCGATGGAATCGCTCAAAAAGCTGATGATCTGTAAAGCAGGCGATTTTCGATTGCCTATCTTCAAATCCTTCCCGCAAGCCGAGAAGCATACTTTGCACTTGCAAAGTCGGATCCAATTCTTTGAAAATACCTAGCAGTCTATCGATTTGCTTAGCATTCTCGGCAGTCAGTATATTGACAAATCCTTTCTTTTCATTCTCAGAAAGTTGCGCAACCAATAAGTCAAAGTTCTTATTGAAAGATGCCTGGGGCTGCGATTCCCATGTGAATGGTTTGGCATTTTTCAGATAAAACTGCTTCCCAAATTCTACCCTGGAAAAGTTCGCCGATGTAGTGGCAAAGTCAGATCCTTTATCAAATAAATCCCCAGGACCGAGGACAACTTTAGTATTATTTGTTTTGTGGACGATTTGGTCAAAAGCCAAGGAAGCTTTGTGAAAGCACTCGTCCATTACATCCAAGGTCAGCTGGTAATCTTTGATCCACACGATCGTCTGCTCCGGCAAAAAACCCAGAAATGACTGCCTGACCTCTTGAAGAAGTTTGGTTTGAACATTCGGGATCAGCGCTATTTGCTCTACGCTGGCGATAGATAACTGCGTCTCAGGATCAAAAGTCCGGATGCTTTCTATCTCTTTACCAAAAAGCTCTAGTCTATAAGGGCTCTCATTTGAAAATGAAAACACATCCAAAATCCCCCCACGAATCGCGAATTGCCCTGGTTCATAGACAAATTCAGTACGTTCAAAATCGTAGCTAGCCAGAATTTCAGTGACGAACTCCATGTCTACCTGCTCCCCGACTTTGGCTGAAAAGGTATTCTCAAGAAGTGAGCGTTTGTTGATTACCCGCTCATAGATTGCTTCTGGATAGGTGATGATAATTCGTGATTTTCCTTTCTCTTCAAGCACCAGATTGAGAATTTCGGAGCGCATCAGCACATTTGCATTGTCAATCTCCTCGTATTGATATGCCCTTTTAAAACTCGAAGGGAAGATCATATGCTCTTCACTATCCAGCAGATTCTGAAGATCCGAATTGAGGTAAGCAGCTTCCTCTTTGTCTTGAGCTACTATAAGGTGGAATCCACCCTTGGTTGCATATAGAGCTGAGAATAGCACCATATCCAAACTGCCAGATAATCCCTTTATCTGGTATGTAAGCCTATCGCTACTTGAAATCTCATGCGCGATAGTTTGAAAAATGGGGTCTGATTGATAGATTGAAAGAAAGTCCTGACGATCCAATAGCTTGTGATTTTAATACTAGGTTGGTGGGGCAAAGTTACTGCTTTATGAATCTTAAAGGTTGATTTAAAGCGCCTTTTCCCAGCTAATAAACATTTGAAGTAGATAAGAGTTCAGATTAAATAAATGACCCCTATGCGATTAGAACTCTCTTGTCAGGTAAATCAAGACTTTTTGAAAGTCAAAGCAGGTTTCAATGAATCTCTTTTTTCGAAACTTAGCCCTCCATTTCCGCCCGTCAACCTAGTGCGGTATGATGGATCAGAAACGGGAGATATGGTATCGATGGAGCTGAATTTCCTTTTTTTCAAACAGAAATGGACGAGTAAAATCACAGATAATCATACCGATTCAAAGGAATACTACTTTGTGGATGAAGGGGTAGAACTGCCTTTTTTCCTAAAAAGGTGGAAACATAAGCATAGGATTATCAAAGAGGGAGCTAGTACAATTATTAGAGATGAAATAGAATTTAAAGCACCTTTTGGGCTTTTGTCTTTGCTGCTTTATCCTGCACTTTACATTCAGTTTGCCTATAGGAAACCTATTTACAAAAAGGTATTTGCTTAAATCTCCTGTAAGTTTCCGCAATTTATGATCTCGCAATCTCCATAAAGGACAAGCGAATGGGTTTTGATGGCAGATCTAAAAGTTTTACCTATTTCTTCTTTGATTTCGTTGATTTTGGGATCGGAAAACTCCCTGATCTTTCGGCATTGATTACAGACATGGTGATCATGGTGCTTGTAAGTCAGTGCTTGTTCGTAGAGCGCTACTTTGTCTTTGAATTGGTGCTTTACGGCTAATCCACTTTCTACCAGTAGGTCCAGCGTGTTGTAAATGGTCGCTCGGCTAATGGTATAACCCTTATTTCTCATACTTAGAAATAGACCTTCTACGTCCATATGCTCATCTTCTGGAAGTGAGTAAAGTTCGTCGATCACTGAAAATCTTTCAGGGGTTTTCCTGCTTCCTTGTTTCGTAAGAAAGTTTTCAAAGATTTTTTTAGCCTTTTCTATTAGGGCCTTGTCTGCCATAGGGTCAAAATAATTTGAAATAAAGATGAGTCATTATCCATTTTTTGGCAAACCTGAGGGCATAATCGGAGTAATTTGGTTTCAATCTAATTAAAACTAACTCGATTGATTCCATTAACAAAAGGAGTGAAATCAATAGATTTTAAATGACATTTCATCTAAAACCCAAAAAACCGAGTAACTTATTTGTGACATCAGGGTTTCATCATTATATGAATAAACGCCTACCTCTTTTCCTCTTTCTTCTACTTGCTACACAGTTTCTCTGTATAGCTCAAGTGCCTGGGTTTTTTATGAAAGAGGATAAGCGTAAGGTCGTTATTCCGTTTTATGCTTCAAATAGTCTGATCATTATTCCTGTTTCTATCAATGGAAATACACCTCTAAATTTCTTAGTGGATACAGGAGTTCGTTCTAATATTTTATTCAGTAAAATACTAGGGGACGCTTTGGAGTTGGATTACACTAGGCGACTGAAACTCGTGGGAGCAGATGGGAATGATGACCTCATGGCATCCGTTTCTCCGATTAATCACTTTGACGTGGGTCCGGTGGAAGGGATTTTTCAAAGCCTACTTGTCTTGGAGGATGAATTTCTGGAGCTGGAGTCAGTCATCGGAGTTCCTATCTATGGGATTTTGGGATCTGAATTTTTCAAGTTCAATCCTGTGAAAATAAACTATGACAAAGGAGAAATAACCTTTTTCAGGACAAGCGCTATGAAATGGAAGCCTCCTTTTTATAGAAAACTAGACATGAGTATTGATGATAACAAACCTTATATCAATGCTGAAGTGAGGCAAAAGGATGGTTCATTTATTTACCCCAAGTTGCTAATCGACACTGGCGCAAATCATGGCTTATTACTTAATAGAGAAACCACAGATGATATTACCATGCCTACGCTATTTATAGAATCAGCCTTGGGCCAAAGTTTAGGAGGCGTTTTGTATGGGTTTATTGGTCGAGTGGATTATCTGAGATTGGCCAATTTCAAATTGGATGAAGTGCTCACTTCCTATCCAAATGAGACTCCTTTCAGTTATGTGATTCAAAACTCGGGGCGCTATGGCAGTTTGGGAGCAGAGGTATTGGGGAGGACGCGTCTTATTTTTGATTACCCAAGAAATCGCCTCTTAGTGCGAAAAGCAGAGAATTTTTACATGCCTTTTGAATACGATATGAGTGGAATGTCATTGAAAAAGATTCCTAATGATGATAATCGGATTTACGTTTCAGAAATTCGAGCGGGATCTCCAGCCCAACGAGTAGGAGTATTAGCTTTCGATGAAATATTAACGATTAACAAAGTCCCAACCTTCATTTGGGAGCTTGGAGAAATCAACAAGTTGTTAAGATCGAAAGCTGGCAAGGAGATTATTATAGAGATTCGCAGATACGAAGGGGATGATATCACCAAATGGGAAGATCACAAATTCACCTTTACCCTGAGGAAGCAGATTTAGCTGGCTTTTTGGTTGTGTTCAGATAAAAGCGGTAATTTTGAGTGACGGAAGGAGGAATAATCAAACCTCTGTTTCTTAAATACGTGTGTAATCAAGTTGTAAAATCAATAAAAACCATATGAAAAAATTCTTAATCCCTATTGGTATCCTTCTGGTGCTCGGTATTTTTATTTATACCAAAGCAGTTGGTACTTATAATACTTTTGTCCAAACAGAAGAAGTAATCAATGGCCAGTGGGCTGAAGTGGAGACACAATATCAAAGAAGATCTGACCTTATTCCTAATTTGGTAAGTACAGTGAAGGGATATGCAGAGTTTGAGCAAGAGACTTTGACTGGCGTGATCGAAGCTAGAGCAAAAGCTACTTCAGTAAATGTAGATGCGTCGAATCTTACTCCAGAAAAATTGGCTGAATTCCAAGGCGCACAAGACCAGCTTGGCGGTGCTTTAAGTAGATTATTGGTGAGCGTAGAGCGTTATCCTGAGCTTAAAGCCAATCAAAATTTCCTAGAATTGCAAGCTCAGCTCGAGGGCACAGAAAATAGAATCGCTGTAGCTAGACGTAACTTCAATCAGTCCGTTCAGGATTACAATTCAAATCTTAGAACTTTCCCGAACAACATTTTTGCGGGTTGGTACGGATTTGAGCAGAAAGGCTATTTTGAGGCCACTGCAGGATCCGAAAATGCACCTACAGTTCAGTTTTAATACCAAATAATCATGTCTGAGAAATTATTCTCAACGGCAGACCGGGAAGCTATCGTTAATGCGATCCGGTCTGCTGAAGTTTCCACCTCTGGAGAAATCCAAGTTCATATAGAAAGTCGTTGCAAAGGCGAGGTACTTGATCGTGCCGTGAAGGTATTTGACACTTTAAAAATGCATCAGACGAAAGATCGCAATGGGGTTTTATTCTATCTTGCCGTAGTTGATAAGCGCTTTGCAATTTTAGGCGATAAAGGCATCAACGAAGTAGTTCCGGAAGATTTCTGGGAAAAAATAAAAGAACACATGGCTGGCTTATTTAAGCAGGGTCAATTTACACAAGGTCTGATCGACGGTATTCACATGGCCGGCGAGCAACTTGGAACGCATTTCCCTTATCAGGGTGATTCAGACATAAACGAACTTCCTGATGAGATTTCTTTTGGATCATAAGATTCACCCCCTTTTATTAATTTTATTTCTTTTTTCACTTGGTCTTCAGGCTCAGGACTTCCCTCCTGCGCCTAATCCACCAAGACTAGTGAATGATTATACCAATACCCTTTCAGCAGCTGAAGTGGCACAATTGGAAAGTAAATTGGTTGCTTACAATGACAGTACATCCACGCAGATTGCGATTGTGATGATGCGCTCTGTAGGTCAATACGATATTTCTGATTATGCTTTTCGCCTTGGCCAAGCCTGGGGGATCGGTGGTGGAGAAAATGATAATGGGATATTGATCCTATCAGCAATGGACGACCATAAAGTTTTCATTGCGACTGGTTATGGGATGGAGGGAGCTGTTCCTGATGCCTTGGCGAAACGTATCGTAGAAGGTTTGATTCTGCCCAATTTCCGTAAAGAAGCATATTATGAAGGTCTTAATGAGGCTACTGATATGATCTTCAAGCTAGCGTCTGGCGAATACACAGCTGAGGATATAGAGTCGCAAGGCAATAGTGGCGGAGCCATTTTCATGATCCTGTTCTTCATTTTCATCTTTGTGATTCTACCTCTTTTGAGAAATAGAAATGATAACAATAATCACATGGGAGGCAGAGGTGGAGGAGTAGGTATCTGGAGTACTATCCTGCTGGCAAATATGCTAGGCGGTGGTGGTCGTGGATATTCTGGCGGCGGTGGCTTCGGTGGCGGCGGAGGATTTGGCGGCGGCGGAGGCGGTGGCTTCGGAGGTTTCGGAGGCGGTGGCTTCGGAGGCGGTGGAGCTGGCGGTGGCTGGTAAGAATTATATAAAAGATAATAATATAGAGCACCTTCGTAAATGGAGGTGCTTTTTTTTGCACCAAAATTATCGGAGCTTAATGCTTTAATCACCCAATTACATTACTTATTGCAAATAAATACGTAGAAAAGTAAGTATTAATACGTAATTTTTCTCTAAGTTTAGCCAAGATTTCAAACCAACATGATTTCAGTTTCCGAAGCTTTAGATTTAATTAAAACGCACACTGACCAGTTGCCTGGCGTAAAAATACCGCTGAGGAGTTCATTTGGATGCTTTTTGGCAGAAGAGCTAGTGGCTCCTATCAGCCTGCCATCTTTTCGTCAATCAGCCATGGATGGATATGCTTTTCGATTTGGAGAAATCAGTGAACTGGAAGTCATCGGTGAATGCAAGGCAGGTGATGCTGTGGATTTTGAGATTCAGGCAAATCAGGCTGTGAGAATCTTTACAGGTGCTCGAGTGCCGGATCAAGCAGACACAGTCGTCATGCAGGAACATGTGGAGGTGAATGGAAAGAAAATTTCCATTCTTCAACTACCCGAAAAATCCACTAATGTGCGGGAAGTCGGAGAACAAATACAGGCTGGTGATCAAGTGTTGCCAGCAGGGACAAAGATCAATGAATCTATAATTGGCTTTTTGGCCAGTTTTGGGATCATGGAGGTTTTAGTCTTTAACAAACCCAAAATTACGCTGATCGTAACCGGAAATGAACTTCAGGAGGCTGGAAGTCCCCTGAAGCCCGGATGCATTTATGAAAGCAATGCGATCATGCTGGAGTCCGCTCTGAAGTCACGAGGTTTTGACTCAGTGCGGATTTTGAAAGTTCAGGATGAACTGGAGGCAACAAAGAAGGTCATTGCCGAAGGACTTGAGGATGACATGTTGCTAATCTCCGGCGGTATTTCAGTCGGCGATTACGACTTTGTCAATGCCGCTTTGCAAGCAAATGGCGTTCAGGAGATTTTCTATAAAGTCAATCAAAAACCAGGGAAGCCACTTTGGTTTGGCAAAACGGAGAAGACACTCGTTTTTGCCTTGCCAGGAAATCCTGCTTCTTCGTTGACCTGTTTTCTAATCTATGCATTTTCAGCATTGAAAATCATGTCGGGCAATCCTGATATAGCCTTAAACTTTCAGACTGGAATATTGAAGCATCGCACCTTCAATAAGTTTGGCAAGACACTTTTCATACTTGGAACTGAGAAAAACGGGGAATTGGAAATCTATCCTAAGCAAGCATCCAGTATGTTGATTTCCTATGCTTTGGGAAATGCTTTGGTGATGATTCCTGAGCAAAGGGAAGAACTTGAAGCAGGTGAATCAGTGCAGTTCTTGCCAATAAATAGAAACTAAGATGATCGATTTTCACGACCCTGTTTACATACTTATTTTCTCTGCTATCCTTGCGGTGGTTGCATTTATGTATGCGAGTGTGGGGCACGGAGGAGCCAGCGGCTATCTTGCGATGATGGCTTTGGCAGGAGTTCCGCTCATGGTGATGAAGCCAACAGCGCTGATTCTAAACATTTTCGTGGCTGGTATTTCCTTTGTGTTTTTCCGTCAAGCCAAGCATTTTCGCTGGAAACTCTTTTATCCATTTGCCATCACGTCGATTCCGGCCGCTTTTGCCGGAGGCATGATCACAATCAACGCCACGCTCTATAAGCAGATTTTGGGTGTATTTCTGCTGATCGCTATTTTGAGAATTCTGGGTGTTTTTGGGAAAACTAACTCAGATCAAAATGAACCTGTCAAAACTTATCTCGCATTACTGATTGGTTTGGCAATAGGTTTCTTCTCAGGAATGATCGGCATAGGTGGAGGCATTATCCTGAGTCCAGTGATTCTATTGCTGCGCTGGGGAAATATGAAAGAGGCTGCTGCGGTATCGGCACTTTTCATTTGGGTCAATTCCGTTTCCGGTGCCTTAGGTTTTGTACTCGGTGGGGGAGAAATTCCTATGGAAGCCAGTTTCCTAATACCTGCGGCTGTACTCGGTGGAACATTTGGAGCGATTTACGGAGCTAAAAAGTTCTCTAATGTAACCTTGAAATACATTCTTTCGATCGTGCTTTTTATCGCTTTTATAAAATTAATGACTGTTTAGACTATGGATAAATCTCAGGAAATAACGGCCTACGTACTCTGTGGAGGGAAAAGCGTTCGTATGCAAGCGGAAAAGGGCTTGGTTCTCTACAAAGGCAAACCCTTTATCCGTTGGATAATTGAGGCAATTATGCCGATTACCTCCAATATCATTTTGGTGACCAGCAATGGCGATTATAGCTTAGTTGGCCTGCCGATGATTGAGGATACTTATGCAGACAAAGGGCCGGTGGGCGGAATTTTCACTGCGTTGAATCACAGTAAAACAACGCGAAACCTGATTCTGAGCTGTGATATTCCAAAGATCACTACGGAACTTCTTAGAACTGTGACTGATGAAAGTTGGGAAACTGAAGCTCCTGTGACCTTTCTCAGTGATGGGAAAAATGATTATCCGCTGATCGGTGTTTATAGTAAATCAGCCTTAAAGATCTTTGCTGATGCGATTTCAGCTGATAAATTAAAGCTTTGCCCGCTGGTGAATATGATCTCACATCAGAAAATCAGCATCAATTCTGATCAGAAATCTCTGGTTCAGAATATCAATAGCAAAGCAGAATTACAGTTTCTTAATCTTCTCGACCTATGAAAACTATCACTGGAAAAACCCCGAAAGTCACCCTCCTCGGTGCTGGCCCTGGCGATCCGGATCTACTTACGCTCAAGGCCGTCAAAGCGCTGAACGATGCCGATGTGGTGTTGTATGATTCCTTGGTGAATGAGGAAATACTTAAGCATGCCAATCGAGCTTTGCTAGTTTATGTAGGTAAAAGAAAGGGAAATCACAGCCATACTCAGGATGAAATCAACGAGTTGATCGTGAATTATGCTCAGGAATTTGGGCATGTGGTGCGAGTGAAAGGCGGAGACCCTTTTGTATTTGGAAGAGGAAAAGAGGAAGAAATCTATGCTCAAGAATGTGGCATAGAAACGGCGATTATTCCGGGCATTTCTTCCAGCGTGGCGGTGCCTGCATCGGTTGGAATTCCTGTGACGGCAAGAGGCGTTGCCGAAAGTTTCTGGGTGATCACCGGGACGACTAGCGATAGAGAGCTTTCTAAAGATCTATCCTTAGCTGCGCAATCATCCGCTACAGTGATCGTCTTGATGGGAATGAGCAAGCTTGCCCAAATCGCTGAGATTTATAAATCGGTGGGAAAGGCAGATTTGCCAGTAGCGATTATTCAAGATGGTACCAAATCTGAGCAAAAAGAGGTGGTGGGAACTATAGCTAATATTCTTGAAATCTCCCAAAATCAAGGAATTGGCGCTCCGGCAGTCATTGTGATTGGTGAAGTAGTTCACCTTGCAAGAGGCAGAAACGCGGTGAAGGAAGACTGGGTGTTGGAGGATGAGTTTATCTTTCAAAACTTGAATACCTTGCCATTTATTAATTAATCCGAGCGATCTGTATTAAATTGAAGCTATGATTACCATAAACTACTTTGGAAATATCGCTGAAGCAGCACAAAGTGATTCCGAAACGCTGGACTTGAAGTCCATGAGTTTGGAGGATCTACTGGAACTATTGGATTCTAAATATGGGATTAAGAAATTCCAATTTCAGGTGGCCGTTAATCGCAAAATCATCTCAACTAAGCAAGGCTTGAGCCTGTCGGATCGAGACGAGATCGCATTGCTTCCCCCATTTTCAGGAGGGTAAAAATGGAAAGATTCCAACGACAGACGATTCTTCCCGGCATAGGGATATCCGGTCAGCAAAAGTTGCAAGATAGCAAAGTGCTGGTGGTCGGTGCAGGAGGATTAGGTTGCGCCGTACTGCCTTATTTGGCCTCGGCGGGAGTTGGTAGTCTGGGCATAGTAGATGGGGATAAAGTTGAGTTAAGCAATCTGCACAGACAGGTTTTATATTCAGAGAAATCTATTGGTGAGTTCAAGGTGTTGGAATCCGAAAAGGCCTTGAGTTCCATGAATTCAAAACTTACTATTACTACATATCCGGTTTTTCTCACCCATGAAAATGTGGATAACTTGATTGCTGATTACGACTTAGTAATTGATGCGACGGACAATACCGAAGTAAGATATATACTAGATGAGGCATGTAGAGTAGCTGGTAAGGCTATGATCTACGGTTCGATTTTCCGTTTTCAGGGACAGGTTTCGGTTTTCAATTACCAGGGAGGGCCTTCTTATCGAAGTCTTTTTCCGGAGGAAGATCAAAGCTCGCTGAATTGTGCGGAAGCCGGAGTTTTGGGTACCACAGTGGGAATGATAGGAATGCTGCAGGCAAATGAAGCGTTAAAGATTATTCTGGGAATCGGAGAAATCCTTTCAGGGAAAATACTGATTTATAACATGCTGAAGAATGATCAGCAGATCTTTGAATTGGCAGTTCAAATGGAACCAGTTTCCGAAAAGGTAACTTCTCCAACGATAGATTTGATTTCAGCGGAAAAAGCCTTGGTAGAAGGAGGTCTTCTGCTAGATGTTCGTGAACTTGGGGAAAAGCCAGTCGTTTCGTCAGAATATTGTATTAAGATTCCGCTTTCAGTTTTGGAGAGTAGATTGGATGAAATCTCGAAGGAAGCAAAAATCAGCGTTTTCTGTCAGGCAGGAACTCGGGCAATTTCGGCAGCTAAAATCCTAAAGAAGGCAAATTTTATGCAAGTGAAAGCCATTCGTGGTGGAGCTGCAGACTTATTGAAATTGATAACAAATGAAAAAAGTATTTCTTGAAGGAGCAATTTCTTCAGCATTCATAGCAGATTCTATTGCAAAGCACCAAAGCAAGCATAGCATCGGAGCGCATAATATATTTCTCGGTCAGGTTCGAGCGGATGAGGTGGGAGATCAAAAAGTAGTGGCTATAGAGTACACGACTTATGAGGAAATGGCCAATGAAAAGTTACATGAAATTCGTGAGGCTGCGTTTGAGAAATTTGATCTGACTTGCCTCCATATTTACCATAGTTTGGGAACGGTGAAAGTCGGGGAGATTTGCATTTTTGTCTTCGTTTCTTCGCCTAGAAGAAAGCAGGTTTATGAAGCCACCGAATGGCTAGTGAATAAGGTGAAAGAGGAAGTTCCGATCTTCGGTAAGGAGATTTTGGACAACGAGGAGCATCAATGGAAAGTAAACAGTTAAAAAATTTAAAAGGCTAGAGTCTGAATTCTGAAAAGGAGTTGGATAGATTGGTTGATAATTAGTCCATAGTCACCCTGAGTGAGAAAAATTTAAAAAAGAGCGATGACGGTGTCGGGCTGAGCACTTGAGAGACGAGAGTCTCGAAATCGAAGCCTACTTTAAAACAAGTAAAATTATTGTCCTCGACTCCGCTCGGACTGACACGATTTGCTGTGAAATACATAATCCGTCATTGGTAGCGAATTCGAAGGGTCTTCATTCAGAATGACACTAGTTAGATAAAAAATAGAAATGGTTGATATCACACATAAAGTCACTACCCTTCGCACGGCAAAAGCTCAGGCGATTGTACATGTCAGTTCTGCTGAGACCATCGCGGCTGTGGTGGAAAACCGAGTGCCAAAGGGGAATGTCTTCGAAATGGCAAAGGTTGCTGGGCTTTTCGCAGTGAAAAATACCCACATTACCATTCCCGACTGTCATCCACTTCCGGTGGAATACACGGCGGTGGAATATGAGATCGATGGGTTGGAAATCCGAATTTATATCACGGTGAAGACCGTGTATAAAACTGGCGTAGAAGTGGAAGCCATGCATGGAGCTTCGGTGATTGCCTTGACCATGTACGATATGCTGAAGCCGATCGATAAGGGAATTGTTATCCGCGAGATTGGGTTGGTAGAGAAGACAGGCGGAAAATCCAGTTTCAATGACAAAAACCCAAAGCTGATTCAAGCCGCTGTGATCGTCTGTTCGGACTCTATTTCCAAGGGAATAAAAGAAGACCGGGCTGGAAAAGTGATTGTGGATAAGTTGAAATCACATGGAGTGGAAGTAACTTCCTATGAGGTGATTCCAGATGAGATAGAGCAAATCAGAAGCAAGGCATTTGAGCATTCGGAGAAGAATCAATTGGTTATTTTCACGGGTGGAACTGGGTTGTCGAAGCGGGATGTAACGCCAGAGGCTTTGGAACCAATATTGGAGCGAAGAATTCCAGGTATCGAGGAAGCGATCAGAAGTTATGGTCAGAAGATTATGCCTTTTGCGATGCTTTCCAGATCGGTGGCGGGGACGATTGGTGATAGCATTATTTTGGCTTTGCCAGGATCGACCAATGGAGCAAAGGAATCAATGGATGCGGTTTTTCCGCATGTATTACATGTATTTAAAATTTTAAAAGGAGCGAATCATGACCCAATTGGGTAATATTCAGGAGCTGAGAGATAAGTTTGGGAGAGTCCACAATTACCTGCGGATTTCCCTGATCGAGAAGTGTAATCTGCGCTGTAGTTACTGCATGCCCGCCGAAGGAATTCCGCTTAGCCCCAAAGCTCACTTGATGAGTGCGGACGAGGTGCTGGAGTTTGCTCGGATTTTTGTGGGCTTGGGCGTGAATAAAATCCGTCTCACAGGCGGGGAACCTCTGCTTCGAAAAGACATAGGAGTAATTCTCGAAGGACTTTCGAAAATGCCTGTGGATCTTTCGATTACCACCAACGGCTTGCTGATGGATAGGCATGTGGATAACTTCCAAAAACTAGGAATCAAAAAGATTAATTTTAGTCTGGATACCTTGAAAGAGGAGCGCTTTCAAGAACTTACCAGAAGGACAGGGTTCCAAAAAACGCTGGATAATTTCGAGCTCCTTCACGACAAGGACTTTGACCTGAAAATCAACACGGTACTGATCAAAGGTATCAACGACGATGAGCTGGTCGATTTGGTAAATATGACCAAGGACTATAAGGTTTCGGTTCGCTTTATAGAATTTATGCCTTTCGACGGAAATAGCTGGGACAGATCCAAGATGGTTTCGGAGAAAGAAGTTTTGGATCAATTGGGAGCTCACTTCGGAGCGGAGCAAATAGCATCACTTCCGAATGAGGATAATTTTACTGCTCGTAAATTCAAGATTGCTGGATACAAGGGAGATTTCGGAATCATCTCTTCTGTGACCAATCCATTCTGTGGAAGCTGCAACCGTCTTCGATTGACGGCAAACGGACGCATTAAAAATTGTCTTTTTTCCAACCAGGAAACCGATTTGCTAGCCGCGATGCGTGCTGGTGAAAATGTGGAAAACCTGATTTTAGAATCCATTCTCAACAAAAAAGCTGTTCGAGCTGGCATGGATAGCATGGAAAAATTATCTGATCCCGCGCTGCATTCTGATAATAGAAGTATGATTGCGATTGGGGGGTGATCGCAAAAGTTAAACCATTAGCTCTGAATGCGTTTGGACTATGGGTTTTTGGTTTTTAAACTTCTTTCAAAATAACTAGAGTTGTAATATAATTTTTCACGGCTTTTGCGTAAAATATGTTTCTTAATATGGGTTGTATCTGATATATCATCCTTAACTACAACGCTATCTCCCTGAAACATTAATTCATGCCTAATCAAATCATATGGATAGATAATAATCCTTTTCTTTGTTTCTCTATAATTCCCTGTTCCGTGCCATTCTTGTAAATCATCTGAATATAGATTGTTAATAAAAATAGCATCATCTTCTATGCTATCTTTTTGAATAAATGTATAACAGTTGCTTATCCAAGGAGAGTTTGTTTGACAATAAGTTATTGAATCTTGTGCAATCAAAGGCTCAGTAAAGGCAACGAAAATTGATGTGTAAAACAGGGTTCTTATTAAGATTTTCATATCCTGCAGGTTTAAAAGGGCTTTTATGAGACTAAATTATAGATTATTTCTATTTAGTATCAATTAGCCTTGAAATTACTTTTAGTTGGTGGAAACGGACTGAAAAATTAAGGAGTTTGCACGTGGAAGACAATGAAATCTTCGCCCATCGACTTTGTTTTCACAGGATATTATTAAGATCTATTCCGGTTTGAGAAGAATCTCCAAGGTGGATTGGCAAAAGACCGTTGTGAAATGAATTTATCTATTTCACAGTAAAGCTTATTTTTTTGCCAAGTCCATATTCCAATAGTCGGTAAAGAGTAGAAAGCTGAATGTCACTTTTGCCGTTTTCAATTCTTGAGATAAAACTTTTCTTTGCACCAATTTTATCAGCAAGTTGCTCCTGGGTCATATCTGCAAGCTTTCTTTCTTCCTTAATTAGTTCTCCGATAGCAAATGCCTTTGCTTTGATTTCAAACTCTGTTCGGTCTTTAGAACCGCGTTTGTCAAGGTGACTACTAAATGTCTTGATATTTTCGTCTATAGCTTGAATAGAGAAATTATTTTTATCGTACGCATCAATTAGTACGGCTAATACGTCAGCTTCATCACTTTCTTCTGTTCCGATTTTAGCATTAAAAAGTTGATCAAGCCTTTCTAGTGCAGATTGATACTCCTTTTCAGATTTTATAAGTTTGGAATCCATGGCATAAGTATTTTTTTCATCAGTGAGGCCATTTAAGTAAAAGTAAGGTTACACTATTTCCTACTTCAACGTAATCGAAATATCTAGATGTCCTCCTAGGCCTTCATTAATAATTCTTTGGAGAGTAGAGAATCGAATGTCTTTTAGGTTTCTTTCAAGCTTGGAAATATATGACTTATTCGTTCCGGCCAATTCAGCCAATTGCTCTTGAGTCAGTCCTTTCTCTTCTCTTGCTTGCTGTATCAGCACCCCAAGCTTAAATGCGTCATATTCGGATTCAAATGTCTCTCGTTGCTCAGTGCCTTTTACGCCTACATTCTCATCAATAAATTCATCGAGGCTTTTCAAATTTTTATTTGCTGTCATAATATTCTTGTTTTATTTGTTCGGCTCTTTCTATTTCGCTTTTTGGAGTTTTCTGACTTTTCTTCTGAAATCCATTTCCTACAACAACGAGATTATCTTTGTCGAAGAAGCAGAAGATTCTGAATATGTTACTTCCGACCTGGACAAAGATTTCATATAGGCCCGAAGAGTTCGTCAGATGTTTGAAATACAGCTCGGGAATTCTATCTACTTCTTCAATGATTTTAAGAGTCCAAAGGATTTTCCCTTGAACCTTAGTATTCTGCTTTTCATAAAATTCCCAGAAATACTCTTTGAAAAAGCTGACCCTCCGAAATTTAGCCATAGGACAAAAATAATGAAAGTAGTCCAATAAGACTACTTGTCTGAAATGTTTTTAATGTTACTTGAAGTAAATAGCCCTAAACAAAAAAAAAGCCTTTCGGCTCTCTTTTTATAAATCATCTTCTTCAAAATCATCCGGATCACCCGGCCCCATATCAAACATGGAGCTAAATAAGTCCTTAAACTGTAAGCCAGTATCCAGCACTTTTTTGCTTAGCTGAGAGAATTCAGCCAAACCATGAAGTGCAAATTCCATAAAGAATTCCTTCTCTTTTTCCGGAATATCTTTCACCAATTGAGTCACTACTTCTTCCAAACCAGGTACGGAATGAAGTGCAGATTTGTAATCCTTGTCTCCCTGAGAAGCTAGAATATCCAATTCATTTCCTTCACCAAACCAAGCCAAAGGCAACACATAAGGATTTCCCTGCTTTTCTTTCTTCTTCTGCTCAGGAGATGGGAAATAGTTTACGAATTGTGAGCGAATGGCTTTTCCGATCAAATTATACGCAACCAAACCGGCACCTTCTTGCTCTCCTTCATAGACCAGCTCCACTTTTCCAGTGATTGCCGGGATCACTCCGATCAGGTCAGCAATTCGAATAATGGTATTGCTTTCTCCATTCATATACATTCTGCGCTCGGCTGCGGAAATCAGGTTTTCGTAAGCTGAAATCGTTAATCTCGCCGAAACTCCACTTTTCTCGTCCACAAACTCAGAACTTCTTGCCTCGATAGCAATCTGCTCGATCAAGTCCTTCATCAATTCAGGCACGTAGATATTATCCACAGGTTTGCCTTTTAGATTGGCCTCTTGTGCAGTAATTCTTCTTCCTATCTCGATAGATTTTGGATAATGCGTGATGATCTGGCTTTCAATTCTATCTTTCAGCGGAGTGACAATGCTTCCGCGATTTGTGTAATCTTCTGGATTTGCAGTAAAGACGAACTGAATATCCAGGGGCAATCTCAATTTGAAACCACGAATCTGAATATCACCCTCCTGAAGAATATTGAAAAGTGCAACCTGAATTCTAGCCTGCAAATCCGGCAATTCATTGATCACAAAAATGGAACGATGCGATCTTGGCACCAAACCGTAATGAATCACTCGCTCGTCATTGTAACTCAATTTCATTGTGGCGGCCTTGATAGGATCTACATCCCCGATCAAATCGGCTACGGATACGTCAGGAGTTGCTAGTTTCTCTGTGTAACGATCATCTCTATGCCACCATCCGATAGGAGTATGATCGCCTTTTTCCTCTATCAAATCTCTCGCATAAGAAGTCAAGGGCTGTAAGGGATCATCATTCAGCTCCGCACCAAAAACCACAGGAACATATTCATCCAAAAGATGCGTCATCATTCTTGCAATTCTTGTCTTAGCCTGTCCTCTCAATCCAAGCAAATTGATGTTGTGTCTAGAAAGTATCGCCCGCTCAATGTCAGGAATCACCGTGTCCTCGTATCCCCAGATTCCTTCAAAGACATTTTCCTTTCGCTTGATCTTTAAGATTAAATTGTCGCGAAGTTCTTCTTTTATGGATTTGGATTCGTAGCCCGCAGCTTTGAGTTGGCCGAGGGTTTTTATCTGAATGAGTTCTTTTGGTGTCAGTTTTTGGTAGTCCATATTACTTACAAGCGTTTCGTTCTATTGCGTTTATAATCTTCAAAAATTAGGTCGCCAAGCCCTTTCAGACTGCTGTAATAGGCATTCCCGTTATTTACTTTGGTAAATTCCTTCACAAACTCCTTCAGATAAGGATCCGAAGCAATCATAAATGTCGTCACCGGTATTTTCAATTTTCGGCATTGAGCTGCGAGTTTCAGCGTTTCGCTGAGGATTTTGCTGTCTATCCCAAAAGCATTTTTGTAATACTTGATTCCCACTTTCAGGCAAGTTGGCTTGCCATCGGTGATCATGAAAATCTGTTTGTTTGGATTTTTTCTCCTTCTCAGTAAATCCATCGCCAATTCCAATCCAGCAACTGTATTCGTGTGATATGGACCAACTTGCAGATAAGGCAAATCTTTGATTTCTATTTGCCAGGCATCATTTCCGAAGACGATGATATCTAGAGTGTCTTTAGGATAGCGGGTTTTGATGAGTTCTGCCAAAGCCATGGCCACCTTCTTCGCAGGAGTAATCCTATCCTCCCCGTACAAAATCATGGAGTGGGAAATATCAATCATCAGCACTGTGGAGGTCTGAGATCGAAATTCATTTTCCGCTACTTCCAAATCACCTTCTGTCAGCAGATATTCTCCTGAAAAACCGTGATTTGCCTGAGCGTTTCTAAGTGAATCTGTCAAAGCAATCTGATCTAGATTGTCCCCAAATTCATATGCTCTTCGATCAGTGCCTCTTTCATCGCCTTGACCGGAATGAGTGGTTTTATGCTGACCTGATTTTCCCCGTTTGAGTTTACCGAAAATCTCCTCCAAAGCTGACTTTCGAATGGTCTGTTCAGCTTTGCCAGTGATCTTAAATTCACCTTTTTGATTTTCCTCGGTGAGATAGCCTTTGCTTTTCAAGTCCTCGATAAAGTCTCCAATTCCATAATTGGGATTGGTCATGTTGTAGCGACTGTCCAAGTTGGTAAGCCAGCTCAGCGCTTCAGCGACATCCCCGCCAGTCATGGTGATGAGTTGCAAAAATATATTCAGCAGATTCTCGAACGTATTCTTCTCAGGATCCTGAGTGGGTACGAACTGAGTGAATCGAAATCCTTTCATTTATTAAGATTTTAGATGCTAGAAGCAAGATACAAGACTTTTGAGTTTTGCCTTTGAGTAATAAAGTAGATGGCAAAATGCTTCTATCCCATAATTAAACCCTCTTTTCATTCCAATCAGGGACATAACAAGAAGATGGGTATGGTAGTTTAATATACGGAGCAAAAAGGCAAAAAAGATAATCCGAGTATGGATTGTCAGGATTCAAAAAATTCTTTTGGTGACAGAATGGGAATTTTTTGTGCTGATTTGAAGTCTTTCTTGTCGCGTGTAATCAAGAAATCAGCATTGTTTTCCAAAGCAGTAAAATACTGAAGAGCATCCTCTTTATCCTTAAAATCGGAATTGATGGATTTGAAAATGACATTCTTTCCTCCAGAAACCACTTCACAAACCCTAATAAATTCACCCATTGTAAACTCTGAGTATGGTAGTTTGTAAACATTAAAGGCTAAATAATACAAATTTCCCAAGCTGCTTTCTGCTATTTGTAATTGAGCTAATCCTTTTGAATGTAAATTCAAAAATAATTTTGCGTCATTATAAAAGGGCTCTCTCTTTCCTATAATATCCAAAACTACGTTGGTGTCTAAAAAAATCTTAACCATATTTTTCTCTTAGGTAATTTTTCAGCGCTGATTTGTCAGAAACATTTGGGGCTTTTGTAGGCTTCATCTCCTCCAGTCTCTTTAATAAGCGACTGGCTGCAAGTTGGGAGTCTGTCTGTTCAATCTGAGGATTCTCCATTTCAAATATTTCTTCAAACATTTTCGAAAGGGAAATACCCTTACTGGCTGCCTTTAGCTTTGCCTTTTCTACAATTTTTTTGTCTACAGTGAGCGTGAGTTTTGTTTTCATAAATCTGGGAGCACGTGTTCAAATAAATATACGTGTCTTTACTGGAAAAAAGTTCGGTAATGTTGTTTGACTACTACTAAAATTAAACTCCCCTATCTTTACTCCATGACTCCCGCCGAGAAAAATGCCTCCATCATCAAATCCACCGCCAAGCGGCTGGGATTTGACTTTTGTGGGATAGCGAAAGCGGGATTTCTCGAAGAGGAAGCGCCGAAATTGGAAGAATGGCTCAATCGGAATTACAATGGTGAAATGGGCTATTTGGCCAATCACTTTGACAAACGACTGGACCCTACTAAACTTGTGGAAGGTGCTAAAACCGTGGTTTCTTTGATCTACAATTACTACCCAGAACAGAAACTTCCTGAAACCTCAAACTCCATCAAGCTTGCTAAATACGCCTACGGGGAGGATTATCACTTTGTCATTCGGGACAAACTCAATGAATTTCTGGAAATCCTCCGGGACGAAATCGGAGAAATCGATGGACGTGGGTTTGTGGATTCTGCCCCAGTGATGGAGCGGCAATGGGCGCAAAAAGCAGGATTGGGCTGGCTCGGTAAAAATAGTCTTTTGCTGAATCGGGAGATTGGTAGTTTCTTCTTTCTTGCCGAATTGATCATCGATCTGGAAGTCATTCCGGATACTCCTTTAGCAAAAGACTACTGTGGTACCTGCACTGCCTGCATCGATGCATGTCCTACAGATGCAATTGTGGATAACGGAGTCATCGACGGTTCCCGATGCATTTCTTACCTGACGATTGAACTGAAAGACGCCATCCCTATCGAATTCAAAAGCCAAATGGAGAATTGGGCCTTTGGCTGTGATATCTGCCAAGATGTTTGCCCTTGGAATAGATTTTCAAAACCACATCAAGAGCCTAAATTCCAACCTCATCCTGAACTGGCAGAATTTACGAATAGGGATTGGCAGGAAATCACCGAGGAAACTTTCCGCAAGGTTTTTAAAAAATCAGCGGTAAAGCGCACTAAACTTGCTGGACTGAAAAGAAATGTCGACTTTCTTACCTCTAAATAACGTCACCCGAGATTCTTATGAGCCCTCAAACGCCCAATCTAAAATCTGTACAGAAGCTTTTCAAGCCCAAAAAAAAGAAGAGTAAAAAAACTCATAAAATCGGCTTGGCCCCAGGTGCTTTGATTTATACTGGCGAGAAAAAGCTGGAGAAAGTATTAATCAACATTATCACCTATGATGAAGTTGATTTCTATGAGGAATCTGTCCTGCTCGATCAGCTCGGAGAGCATTTGAAGCTCAAGAAAAATGTGCTTTGGATAGATATCATAGGCTTGCATGATGTAGAAATACTTGAAAAAATAGGCTTGCTTTTTGGCATTCATAAACTTACCCTTGAGGATATTCTGAATGTAGATCAGCGTCCCAAAATGGAAGCATTTGAGGACTATCTTTTTGCAGCTATGAAGATGATCCAGTGCCCCACACCTGAATCTCCCATTGACGATGAGCAAATCAGCTTTATTTTAAAAGACGGGATTCTTCTGACTTTTCAAGAGAAGAAAGGCGATGTATTTGAGTTTGTACGTAGTCGCCTAACAGACCCGAAGCGCACCATACGCCAACGAAAGGCAGATTACTTACTTTATGCACTACTCGATGCAGTAATTGACAATTACTTTATTGTCATGGAAAATGTGGGGGAAAGAATCGAGAATCTGGAATCACAGGCCATGACCTCTCCAGGCACTGAAACACTTAATGCCCTATACATTCAAAGAAGAGAGATGATGGATCTAAGAAGAACCGTCTATCCACTTCGTGAAGTAATCGGTTCGTTCGACAAATATGCTGATGATAAAATCAGTGCCGAGACCAGACCTTTTATCCGGGATCTTTATGAAAATACCATTCAAGTCATAGAGACGATGGAAGTTTTCAGAGATATGTCTTCAGGCGTACTGGATCTCTACATGAACAGTCTTTCCAATCGCATGAATAACATCATGAAAGTTCTGACCATAATCTCTACGATCTTCATTCCGCTGAGTTTTGTGGCAGGAGTCTATGGGATGAACTTTGATAACATGCCTGAACTTCACTGGAAAAATGGATATTTCTTCGTGATGGGAGGAATGGCAACTGCAGTGATCGGTATGCTGTTTTTTTTCCGAAGGAGGAACTGGATATAATTCTATTGAAACCTTAGAATTACATCTTTAGCTCCATTTTTAAGGAGTAATTCCCCAGCGCTTAATTGATAATAACGGACTGATTTAAGAGTCTCTAGGAATTTGTTTTCGAAAGGTAAATCCTGACAAGCCATGCGGGTAGCGCCTACTTCTCCAAATTTAAATGTTTGCTTGTCGCCTATTTCATAGGGACCGAAAATCCGATTACAGCCACCCGATCCACTGAAAGTTTTGCCTCTGGAATCAAAAACCAGATGTGCATCATCCTCAGAACCTGAAGTCTGTACTGGTATTTTCATGATTTCCACCAGCGTCCATTGACGATTGGCCCAGTCTGCATCTGGGTAATTCTTTGAACTACACGATGCAAATGCAAAAGCTAGAACGGCGATTAGTACAAAAGTTAGGTTTCTCATAGTTGGGCGATAGTTAGGTTAAAGAAGTCAGAAATCGAGCCAACTAGTTCCTCTGGGATTATTTAGAACGCTTTCAGGCTTATGTCCAAGCTTTTGACGGAGTGAGTCAAAGCGCCCATGGATATATAATCTACTCCACATTCTGCTACATCAACTAGTGTGTCTTCTGTTATTCCGCCGGAAGCTTCCGTTTTATATTGATTTCCGATCATAGCTACCGCTTCACGCATAGTTGCATAATCCATGTTATCCAGCATGATTTGATCAACTCCACCAACTGCCAGCACCTGTTTGACTTCATCCAGATTTCGAGTTTCGATCTCGATTTTCAGATCAAGGTTATTTGCCTTGAGATAAGCATTTGACCCTTCGATAGCCTGACGAATGCCTCCGGCAAAGTCTACGTGGTTATCCTTTAGCATCACCATATCATAGAGCGCAAATCTGTGATTTACCCCTCCGCCGATCAGCACAGCCCATTTTTCCATCAATCGGAAATTTGGTGTAGTCTTTCTCGTGTCCATCAAGCGCGCTTTGGTGTGGAGGATTTTCTCTGTTAATCTGTGAGTTAGGGTAGCGATTCCGCTCATTCGCTGCATACAATTAAGAACTAGGCGCTCTGAGGAAAGTATAGAAGCGGATGCCCCTTTTACTATGAGACCTATATCTCCATACTTCACTTCATCACCGTCTTTGATCAACAATTCTACTTGGAGATTTGAATCAAAAGTCTTAAAAATCTGCTCAGCCAATTCCATACCCGCAATGATTCCATCATCTTTGATCAGTAATTTTGCTTGGCCAGTTTTTCCTTCTGGAATCGAGGAAAGGGAAGAATAATCACCCGGTCCGATGTCTTCGGCAAAAGCAGCAGCAATAAAAGTGGAAATGGCTTCTTCGGTGAGATAGGATGGTTTCATGCCCAAAAATAGGGATTTGAAGCTCCCGCAAAGGCTTAAAAGCGCAAATTTCTTTAACATCCGAAAGATTGTGTTCTATAGGAACTTTGTAAAAGTCTCAAACCCTAAGGTTCAAATTCAATGATCAAGGAGAAAAAACAGCACCCTATGCAATGTCTATAGGCTATCTGAATTCGTGCCCGTGTTTAAAAAATGCGTTAGCCTTTAACAAATTCAAGGCTGTAGATTTTAAAGTCTGAAGCTTGCTGCGAGACTTTAATAAATACTTTAAATAGGCCTTGATTCGTCTGATAATCACCGATATAAGAACTCAAACTTGGGTTGTTTTCACTTCGAAAAACAAGGCTGAATCCCATAGATGGGTTTTTCTTAAAAAAATCTTTTATCACAAGTTCTGCCTGGTTTTTAGAATAATCTCCCTGCAATCCGTTAACATTTAAGGAAATGCTAGAATCGAAATATTTGGCCAAGTCGCTGCTTGAACCGTTGTCAATGGCAGAAATAATCGTATCGATGGATTTTATAGTGTCAATTTCCATTACTGGAGATTGTACAAACAAGAAAATTGAAACGATTAAACTTAATACTGAGGTCATTGTCCATGCTAGGCAAATACTAAGCCAAAAAAGGAATCATGTTCTGCATTTTTAAGTTTACCAAGTGCAGGCCGTTGAAGTTTTGTCTAATCAGGATTTCGGGGCTACTTTGCTCGAATTATAATATATTTGCGGTATGGATAAGAAAGTACTTTTAATGATTTTGGATGGCTGGGGAATAGCCACCAACCCTTCTGTTTCTGCGATTGACAAAGCTAAAACTCCCTTTGTAGATAGCCTTTACACCAAATATCCACATGCTAAACTGGAGGCTTCCGGTCTAGCAGTTGGCTTGCCAGAAGGTCAAATGGGTAACTCCGAGGTAGGGCACATGAACATCGGTGCTGGTCGTGTAGTTTATCAGGATTTGGTTAAAATCAACCTTGCCGTCGCAAATGGAGAGCTTAACACGCATCCCGTTTTGGCTGCTGCTTTTGCGAAAGCCAAAGCATCCAAAAAGAAAGTTCACTTCATGGGTTTACTTTCAGATGGTGGAGTACATGCTCATATCACACATCTTAAAGGTCTTTGTGATGCAGCAAAATTCCATGGTATGGAAGATGTATTTATTCATGCTTTCACAGATGGAAGAGATACAGATCCAAAAGGCGGAATAGGCTATTTGGAAGATCTTCAGGCACATTTGGCTCACTCTACTGGTCGAGTAGCTTCAGTGGTAGGTCGTTACTATGCAATGGATCGAGATAATCGATGGGAGCGAGTAAAGTTGGCTTACGATGCTATGGTAAAAGGTGAGGGTGAAAAATCCAAAGACATCATCGCAGCCATGCGTAAATCTTATGAAAATGGTGTCACAGATGAATTTATCCGCCCAATCATCCATGTTGGAGCAGATAATAAGCCTTTGGCAACAATAGAAGAAGGTGATCTTTTGATCTGCTTCAACTTCCGAACTGACCGTGGCAGAGAAATCTCTCAGGCGCTTACGCAGCGTGATTACGAGGATTTCAATATGAAAAAGCTGAATGTAGAGTACGTCACATTCACAAATTATGATGCGACATTCAAAGGAGTAGAAGTTCTTTTCGAAAAAGATAATCTGAATAATACCCTGGGAGAAGTACTGGAAAGAGCGAACAAAAAGCAGATCAGAATAGCTGAAACCGAAAAGTATCCACACGTTACTTTCTTCTTTTCCGGAGGAAGAGAAAAGGAATTTATCGGTGAAAGCAGATTGCTTTGTCCTTCGCCAAAAGTGGCTACTTACGATCTGAAGCCTGAGATGAGCGCTTTTGAAATCGCGTCTAAAATCAATGGAGAATTGAAAAAGAAGAGTGCTGATTTCATTTGCCTAAACTTTGCAAATGCGGATATGGTCGGTCACACAGGTGATTTTGACGCTGCCGTGAAAGCATGTGAAGCAGTAGATGCTTGCGCTGATAGCGTGATCACAACAGCTTTGGCAAATGACTATACGATCATCGTCATCGCCGATCATGGTAATAGTGACATGATGATCAACGCCGACGGCACTCCAAATACAGCTCATACTACTAACCTGGTGCCGTGTATAATGGTAGACAGAAATGATGTCCTTACTATTAAAGACGGGAAATTAGGAGACTTGGCACCTACTATTCTTAAACTAATGGGAATTGAGAAGCCTGAGGATATGACTGGTAATATTTTATTGGCTTAATGAATCAGATCAAAGGTCTTTCTTTCGGAATACTCTTTCTAGGTAGTTTGGGGCTTTTTTCCTGTGTGAATGAATCAGCAGAAGCACTTGGAAAACAACCATACTTTGACCTAGAAGGATTTATTGAGGAGAAAATCCAAGAGATAGATAATGTGGAGGTGGCTAAAACTTCTCAGATTCAGGGAGATGAAAAACAGGCTACTGTGGTCTATTCTATAAAAGAATGGGAGGAGGAATTTGGCATATTCAAAGAAGCGGATATTAACAAAACTTCCTTGCTTCAATCCTATGAGACTAAGTCTTCCAATGATTCGCTGACTCATGAGCTTTTCCCCAATTCAAAAGGAAAGGTGAAATACATCAAAGTGACCTATTTTGAAGACGAGGTAAGTAGCGTTGCGGTCAAAATATCAGATGACAACTTGTTCTACTCTTCTACTACTTTGGCGGATATTTACATGAACAATGCTACCAAATTAATAGACCATTATTCTATTGAGACGACTCAAAAAATCTGGTTTATGGATGCAAATAACATGAAAATCCAAGGAAAGATAGTACCGAATTAATAAGTGCTAAGCTTGAAATATTAAGGCAAGAATTGGAGGAAATCTTCAATTCTTGCCTTTTTTTAATTAATTACTATTCATATCCGCTTTTCTGACAGTAAAGAGACCAACGCATTATAGGTTTTGGTTAATACTAGCACTGAGGCCGCTTCGGTCACCGGTCTTCCGACCAGCAGTCTTATTTAATTATTTATCAAACATCGGCGGGCGTTTGGCTTGCCAATCTGTATTTTTCTGGATTAGATTTCCGAGCATAACCAGTTTTTCTTCTTCGAAAAGGTTAGCTAATAATGTGATAGAAGTCGGTGCACCTTGCTCATTGAATCCGTTAGGGAGGCAAAGTGCAGGGTGGCCAGTTAGATTGGTGATCTGTAGCTGGGCACCACCAAAACTAGGAGTAACTATTACATCATATCCTTTCATTATTTCGTGCATTTCCTGAATCAGGATAGTTCTTTGCCGAGCTGCCTGTACGTATTCCACAGCAGGGATAAACCTTGCCGCACGAAAGGTATTTGGCCATGCATTTTTATGTTGGGCAACGAGCTGATCATCCCATCCTAATCTAGTCAACTCATCAAATGCAGCCGCACCTTCCACGGATAGCATGATTTGTATTGCTCTTGGGTTTACCGAGGTTGTTAACTCTACGGGATGAAGCTCATAACCTTGTTCTCTAAGCAAATCCAATACATCAGTATTGTTTTTCATGCTTGGATTATCTCCTTCAAAATATGATTTGAAATACCCTATTTTCAGTTTCTTCAGGTCATTTTTCGCAGAGTAATTAAAAGCTGCTTGTATCGAACTGGCATCCATTTCGTCCTCCCCATTGATTACAGATAGAATAATACCATTATCCAGCGCAGACCTGGAAATCGGACCGATTTTATCCATTGACCAACTTAAGGCCATTGCGCCATTCTTGCTTACTCTTCCGTAAGTTGGTCTAAGGCCAGTCACACCGTTTCTAGTAGAAGGAGATACGATTGATCCCAAAGTTTCGGTACCCAGTGCAAAAGGAACCAACGCTGCACTTACAGCTGATGCTGATCCAGCAGACGATCCACTAGACCCCTGAGCTAGATTCCACGGGTTCTTAGTCACTCCACCATACCAAACATCTCCCATAGCCAAAGCTCCAAGGGTAAATTTGCCTACTAAAACGCCTCCAGCCTCATTCAATTTATTTACTACTGTGGCAGTCATTTCAATTTGCTGGTCTTTGTATGGCATAGCTCCCCAGGTAGTTTTTGTGCCTTTTACTGCCAAAAGATCTTTGATACCATACGGAATGCCATGAAGTGGGCCACGATATTTTCCTGCAGCCAATTCAGCATCCATCGCTTTTGCTTTCTCCAAAGCCGAATCTTCTAATAGCGTAATCAGGCATTGCAGTGTATCAGAGTAGGTTTTTATGCGGTCCAGATAGATTTTTGTCAATCGCTCACTGGATATTTTTTTTGATTTGATCAATAGAGCAAGCTCGTGAACGGGCATATATGCAATATCAGATTCCTTATCTGGTAGTGAGATTTGTGTAGCCAAACCCCAATCCAGCGGTTTTTGATTTTGATCAGGCTTGAATCCTGTTGGCAGTGGATTGAAAACCAAAGCCGGCGCGACGGAGTTGTCCAGCTTTATTTCCCGAAGTGACTCATATCTATCCCGCTGATTTTTTAATGAGCCTAGCATGCTATCTTTTTCTGCTGGAGTAAAAGACAAGCCAAAAATCTCAGATGCTCCTTCTATAGAGTTAGGAGTGATTTCACCCGAATTTCGTCCAAGTGTAAATCCTAGTAACAAACAGGATACGGCGCCGAGAAGTATAATAGCGGCAGAAGAAAGTGTGTTTTTTGATTCCATTGAATAGTTTTGTAATAATGTAATCCCACAATGATGAGGGCATGTTCAATTACCCAAGATAATTAACCTATGGATCAAAATCTTTCCTTTCCTGTATTCCCTATGCATTTTCGTGGAATTCTCCTGCTTTCAGGGATGTACACGATAGCTTGGTCTGCTATTTTCAGAATGATGGGTGGATCTATAGTAAACTGGCTTGCTGACGGAACTGTAATAGATGCTAGCCTGCCAGTTTCTTATTATGGAGGTTTTGGAATAGTGGTAGGCTTGCTGATCTTTTTTAGCGCATTTTATCCAGTCAGTTGGGTTTACCTGATTATTGCAGGCATCACTGGTAAAATAATCCTCGCAATCTGGTTTTCGCTAGGTTTTTTACCTGACTTAGGATGGAACAAGCGTACTGCTTTTCAGTTGATTTTTAATGAAATACTATGGCTTGTTCCTTTGATTGTGATTTTTCTTCGTGCGCTACAGGTGAAAACCTATATTTCCGAAAGGGCTGAATAGGTCTTTAATAAAAGCTAATTACTATTTTGTTTAAAAGGGCACAAAAAAAGGCTGACAATTCGTTGTCAGCCTTTTTGTTGAATGGGTAATTTTGATTAGGTCAATAAAATCAAAATCAAAAGAATAATGATAATTGCACCTACGGAAATATAAACTCCGCTACCAGCACGCTTAGCTTCTTCCTTCATGTCTTTTAGTTCCATTCGAACGTCCTTCTTTTCGTCCTTACTCATGGTACTAAAGTCCATTGATTTAATCTCGTCTACCCTAGCCTCGATTTCCACGAGTCGCTCTTTCTGAGCTTCAGTTAATTCAGTTTTTTCTTTTTTGGAGTTTTCGTCATTTGCAGGTGCAGCGAACAGCATGTTTGCGGAGAAAACCAATGCGAGAATTGCGAATAATTTTTTCATAGGTTGTTTTTTTATGGTCAGATTATCCATGTCCCCAAATTTACCGCCAAACTCTGTCGGAGTGCACGGGATATAGCCAGATTTTGGGCGGCTGCTAGCCGAAAATTTGTAACTTACGCGGCTATTATACCATTGGTCTTTTACCAAAAATCATCCTGAAATGTCCCAAAAACAGCCCTGTAAGCTTTTTTTACTTGATGCCATGGCGCTTATCTATAGAGCGCATTTTGCCTTCAGCAAAAACCCTAGAATTAACTCCAAAGGATTGAATACTGGGGTGATGTTGGGCTTTACTAATACCCTACTTGAAATCGTAGATAAGGAAAAACCTACCCACATTGGGGTGGCATTTGACACTCATGCCCCAACTTTCCGGCATATTCAGTACGAGCCATATAAAGCTAATAGACAAGAACAACCGGAAGATATCGGGATTGCAATTCCTTGGGTGAAGGAAATTGTGAAGGCCTTCAATATCCCGATTTTAGAGCTTGATGGATATGAAGCAGATGATGTCATAGGGACTTTGGCCAAGCAGGCTGAAAAAGAAAATTTCACTGTCTATATGATGACTCCAGACAAGGATTACGGTCAGTTGGTGGATGATCATATTTTTCTCTACAAACCAGCCTTCATGGGCAATGCTGTAGATATCATGGGCCCAAAAGAGATATGCGCAAAATGGGATATAGAAAATGTAGATCAAGTCCGAGACATTCTAGGACTTATGGGAGATGCTGTAGATAATATTCCTGGGATTCCTGGAATAGGCCAAAAAACTGCAGTGAAACTGCTGAAGACTTACGGAACGGTAGAGGAATTGGTGAAAAACACTGCAGATCTGAAGGGTAAGCAAAAAGAGAATGTGGAAAACTTTGCGGCGCAGGGAATTCTTTCCAAAGAACTCGCGACCATCAAGTGTGATGTGCCTATCGTATATGTAGAAGAGGATCTGAAATATGAGGGAATCGATGAGGAAAAAGTACGCGCCATCTTTGCCGAACTTGAATTCCGAACGCTAGCATCACGCGTATTTAAAGGCACCGATAAAAAAGCAGCAATTCAGAAAAATGATCAATTAGGTCTTTTCGGGGAAGCACCTGCCCCTTCAGCTAGAATTTCTCAAGAAATAGAATTCGATGAGGAGACGGTGAACGTAGCTGAGCAGAAAGCTCCTGATACCATACATAGCAATATTCAGAATTATCATAAAGTAAAGGGAAAGGCTGAGATCCTTGAACTGGTAGAATACCTTGAGATCCAGAAAGAGCTGTGCTTCGATACCGAAACCACTTCTATAAATCCAATGGAAGCTGAGCTCGTTGGGATTTCCTTCGCCTATGTGACTGGAGAAGCCTACTACATTCCATGTCCAGAAAGTAGGGAAGAAACTCTGGAGATACTGGCGCTTTTGAAACCAGTTTTCGAAAATGAAGCAATCTTAAAAATCGGGCAAAACATTAAGTACGATATTCTAATCCTGAAGAATTACGATATAGAAGTCAAAGGAATTCTTTACGATACCATGCTTGCGCATTACCTGATCGATGCAGACGGCAAGCATTCCATGGATTGGCTAGCCAAGCAATACCTGAATTATGAGCCCGTTTCTATCACAGAATTGATTGGGAAAAAAGGCAAAAATCAAGGGACCATGCGTGATGTAGATGAGGACGAGGTGACTGCCTATGCCTCAGAAGATGCAGATATCACGCTAAGACTGAAAGCTGAATTTGATCCATTGCTGAAGGAAAACAACTTAGAGAAACTTTTTGATGAGGTAGAGAATCCACTGATCAATGTGCTCGCTGATATGGAATTCGAAGGAATTCGTATAGATACAGAAAGCCTGGCTGAGATGTCGATTTTGCTGGAAAAAGAGAGTAAGGAAATAGAGAACAAAGTCTATGAAATGGCTGGTGTTCGATTCAACTTGGCTTCGCCAAAGCAGCTTGGAGAAGTACTTTTTGATAAATTACAACTCGATCCAAAAGCTAAAAAGACTAAAACAGGGCAATATGCTACGGGTGAAGAGGTCTTGAGCAAATTGGCTCATGAGCATGAAATCATCCAGAATATTCTGGATTTCCGACAAATGGTAAAGTTGAAGTCTACCTATGTGGATGCTCTGCCACTGTTGATCAATTCCAAAACGGGAAGGATTCATACAACATATAACCAGTTTGTAGCAGCCACTGGCCGACTTTCCTCTACAAATCCAAACCTTCAAAATATACCTATCCGAACAGAAAGAGGTCGCGAGATTCGCAAGGCTTTTGTTCCTAGAGATGAAAACCATATCCTGTTGGCAGCGGATTATTCTCAGATCGAATTACGGATTATGGCTGCTTTCTCAGGGGATGAGTCTATGATTGAGGCTTTCAAAAATGGTAGAGACATTCACGCTACTACAGCGGCAAAGATCTTCCAAGTTCCACTAGAGGAAGTAACTTCTGATATGCGTAGAAAAGCCAAAACTGCCAATTTTGGGATTATTTACGGCATTTCTCCTTTTGGACTTTCGCAGCGTTTATCCATTCCTAGAAGCGAAGCCAAGGAGATTATTGATTCGTATTTCAAGGAATTTCCAGCTGTGAAAGAGTATATGGATGGAGCTATAGAAAAAGCGAAGACTCACGAATACGTGGAAACTATCCTTGGACGTCGCAGATATTTGCGAGATATCAATAGCCGAAATGCTACCATGCGTGGCTTTGCAGAGCGAAATGCCATCAACGCACCGATTCAAGGTTCGGCTGCAGATCTGATCAAAGTGGCCATGATCGATGTGCATAAGTGGATGAAAAAGGAAAACCTCAAGTCCAAGATGATCCTTCAGGTTCATGATGAATTGGTCTTCGACGCGCATATAGACGAGGTCGAAATCCTAAAAGCCAATATTCCCGGCCTGATGTCCAACGCCATCAAAATGGCTGTTCCAGTAGAAGTGGAAGTGGGCACGGGAACGGATTGGCTTCAGGCGCATTGATAGTAGTATTAAGATCTTAGAGATAAATATCAAGTACTTCGATATTTAAAATTGAAATATTGAAAAATTTGAAAATTCCGAATCGGGCCGATTGACTGTCTAATTGCATCTCTGAAGTCCCAAAAAATTTCGTAAATCAAAAATCCAATATCTTCCATCCAAAATGGCTAAAACAAAAACCACTTTCTTCTGTCAAAACTGCGGAGCGCAGAGCCCAAAATGGCTAGGCAAATGCCCTGCCTGTGGGGAGTGGAATACCTATGTGGAAGAAATCGTGCAGAAGGAGGAATCTGGAAAAGGATCTTGGAAGACTCCGTCTGCAGGAATGAAAAAAGCCAGCGTACCCAAGAAAATTCATGAGGTCAATTACGAGGAGCAGGCAAGATGGATCACCGAAGATCCTGAGTTGGATCGGGTGCTCGGTGGAGGAATTGTACCAGGTTCGTTGGTGCTGATCGGTGGAGAACCTGGGATAGGCAAGTCTACCCTGATGCTTCAGATAGCCTTGATGCTAACTGGAAAAACGGTACTGTATGTTTCTGGTGAGGAAAGTGAGTCCCAAATCAAGATGCGAGCAGATCGTATGGAAGCAAATAATCCGCTTTGCTATGTGCTCTCAGAGACGAACACGCAACAAATCTTCCAGCAAATCGAGGCGCTGAAACCAGACTTTTTGATCATAGATTCCATTCAGACGCTTACTTCACAATTTGTAGAATCAGCCGCAGGCTCAGTTTCACAGGTGCGGGAATGTACCGCTGAGCTGATGAAATTTGCTAAGGAAACAGGAACGCCGACATTCCTGATCGGACATATCACGAAAGATGGATCCATAGCTGGGCCGAAGGTATTGGAACATATGGTGGATACCGTTTTACAGTTCGAAGGAGACCGACATCTGACCTATAGAATTCTAAGAACTTCCAAAAACCGCTTTGGCTCGACTCATGAGTTAGGCATTTACGAGATGCGAGCAGAAGGTCTGCGAACTGTTTCTAATCCCTCGGAAATCCTTCTTACCCAACGTGAAGAGGTACTCAATGGAGTAGCTATCGGAGCGATGATGGAGGGTAACCGACCATTACTGATAGAGATTCAGTCACTCGTGAGTCCAGCGACTTACGGTACTCCGCAGCGTAGTAGCACGGGGCATGATGCTAAGAGATTGAATATGCTTTTGGCTGTATTGGAGAAAAGAGGTGGTATGCGCCTAGGCCAGCAGGATGTATTCCTGAATGTAGCCGGCGGACTTCGTGTCGATGATCCAGGTTTGGATCTGGCAGTTTGTGCTTCGCTGATTTCCAGCTATGAGGACACGCCGGTTTCGGAAGAGATTTGCTTTGCTGGTGAAGTGGGACTTGGAGGAGAAATCCGCGCGGTAAACCGCATCGAAAGCCGAATCTCTGAAGCTGAAAAGTTGGGCTTCAAAAAAATCCTAGTCTCTAAATACGCTGTGAAAGGACTTGATCTTAGCAAATACAAAATCGAAGTAATGGCTGTGAGTAAGTTGGAAGAAGTATATCAGCGGATTTTTTAAGAGACTGTTTATAAAGTGGCTTCGCTAGGGTATCTTTTTACCCGCTTTAGGGAATTATTGACTATGCAAATAGACCAAAATAAGCAGATTTGGTCGCTGAGGAGCACTATAGTCACTTATCGCTAGTCAAAAATACTAGGTCTGATTATTGAAATATGCTAGAAAATATTACGGTCAATAGCGACTGTATTAGCAACATAACACAACTCATTAATCATGAATTTAAAACGCATTTTTGGAGCGATTTTGACAATACTTGGAATCGTTGGAATGATATACGCCGCAATTCTATTTGTAAATTCTCCAAACGATAATATGAATATAAAATCACTGGTAACTTATGGTATCCTTGGTTTGGTTTTTTTTATGTCCGGTGTTGGTCTGGTAAGAACCACCAAAGACGAGTAAAGTTTGACCTGCCTAAGTGAGAATGTTTGGATAGCTAAGCTTATTCAAACAGCAGGCACGGTGTACTAGTCCATTTCTTGAAAAGTAAACCTATTTTTTAGCCTCGATCTTCACATGATCGCCAGTCATCAAAATCCTGCGATAGCCATCTTTGGTGTCGTTGCTTACTTCCTTTCCAAGCACTTTTACTTTGGAGTATTCTTCAGGAAGCTCAATGGACAAACCCGCTTTCTTTTGGGTTTGGGTGATTTCTACGGTGATTAGATCGGTGTCAGAGCTGATGCTTATGTTTATTTTATTGTCATCAATCCACAGATTCTCAATGGAAGCCTCTTTCCATTCTTTAGGCAAATTTGGGCGAATGTAGGTGACACGACTTTCTAAATCAGCCTGAATGCCGAGTAAGTCCAGAAGTAGTGGTTGTACACTTTGATAGTCTACTTGTATAAGGTCATTTTGGCTATAGAATACTTCCTTATCGATTTTCTCTACATACTGCTTACTGAAATCTTCCAGCATTTGATATTTCCAGCCTTCCTCGCTTTCCAGGCCATTGACAATGTCTTTTCCCACCTGAAACAAACCAAATTCATATTTACTCCATTCATATGCTTCTTGGATTTCTTGTTCAGGAATGCTGATTTTCGACGTGGAATAAAGGGAATCTATCAGTGCAAAATTTTCGTCCCAATCCGAAAATAACCCATCTCGGAGATCTGCGAAAGTCTCAATCGCCGTGAATTCACCCTGATCAGAACCTGCGATGAAAACAGGAATTATTCGCTCTTCATTAGCAGCTAGCTCCAAGGTGATTTCAAATCCTGCACTAGCACCAAATGTGGATACTTCTCCCGCACAATCTGAGTTATTTTGGCTCATGCTAAAATCGGTAGAGGTTCCCCAGACCGCAAACCAATTATTTGCTTCGTCTTTGGCAGTGAAGATTCCCGTTATCTCATCAAAAATAATCTGATCTGCAGCATTGCTCCCAAAACTGCTATCCATCAAAATGCTAGGTTTGAGATCTGTGTTGGCTTGGAACAGGAACTGGATGTTTTTTGGTGACTTATCCACATTCTTGATGGAATAAAGTAGCGTGATTCCAAGTTTGTCTTTACTGATAAATTGTAGCTGATTTACTTCGAGGCCATCATTCTCTAGTTGGAAATGCTGCTTGCTAGCGAAAGGATATTTAGTAATGTCGACTGGATTGTCTAGACAGATCGATTCAGTTTCAGTTTTGACAGCGGCGGTAAACCCACTGAATAGCTGGATAGTTTCCAACGTAAGTTCCTGCTGCTTTCCGCTGAGTAGAATGTTCTCATTTCCCAATGAAAAGCTGGAAGCATCATTAACTAACACCGAAGGCAATTTCTCCAAACTATCAAAAAGCATTGCTTCCTCGGATTGAGGGCCTTGGCAGGAAATAGAGATGAAAAGGACTACTGGAATTGCGAGAAAAGAATATTTCATGGAGACTGAATTTGCCTGCAAAACTACATCGTTTTGCCTACTTCCTTCCAAGTCACCAATTGCACCTTATTCTTTTTCAATAGTTCTCTGGCTTTTTCACTTGTGAAGAAATCATAATCCGCCTGTCTCCAAGGAGCATGGTATGTGTCGTGTCCTTTGGTCACCGCATTCATTTCGGCATCGTCAAAGGCCAAGTGGATCAAGATCACATTCAGTCCTGAAGTCAGATTATTGAGCGATTTTGTATAATAAGCCTCCATTCCTGCCTCGTAATCTTTTGGCTCAGCCATAAAAAGCTGATCGACCACAGGGAATTTATCCACATTTATTCCTTCGAATAAGGCGGAATTTGGTTTTACAATGCCATCTACCATTTGCTGATTGATCATAGCCGGAATATTTAACTCCTGTGCAATCTTCAGATAGGATTTGAGATATTCTGGTCGACCATAGAAAACGCAGCCCATGTGAGAATCAAGATGAGTAGGGATGATTCCCATCTGATTGGCAGCTTTAATCTGTGCACGAATTTCCATTTCCACTTCCTCAGGACTTGCATTGGCAGTCACTTGAGCACAATCTGGATACATATGACCTTTTTCATTTGCCAAGCCAGGGACAGCTGTTCTACCAGCTTCTGGGCCCCAGTTGAAATTAAACCATTCATTCGTCAGCGTAATGTGAATCCCAATATCAGCATCTGGCATTTCTTTCGCCATCTCACCCACTTCCGCAGACCATCCCGTAGGCACCATCATGCTCGTGGAGCTCACGAGACCTTTTTTCATAGCATCAAAAGTCGCCTTAGTCTGTGAATGTGACACTCCCACATCGTCACCATGAATGATTAGAAGTTTGGCATCGCTGGGATATCCAAGCTTTTCGGCTAGGTTTTGGGAAAAAGTAAGGGTTGGCAAAAAGGCCAAAAGAAACAAGAAATAGCGTAGGTTTTTCATATTAGGTCGTTGTTTAGCAAAAGATAAATAATCCAGCGTATTCTTAACTCTTATGCTCCTTCGATTTGATTCTGAAAACCCAGAGATAAGTGAAAAATCCCAGGAACACTTGCAAAATGGCAAAGTACAACCACGTGGAGGGTTCTTTCAGCGGTTCAAAGTTGATGGTATTATTGTAATACAATTTTGAAACAACTAAAGCAGTCAATGTAGCAGGGAGCACTATAGCCAACCAAAAGTTTAAAAATGATCGATAGATAAATGGAGTTGGCTTTTTTGGAGCTGGACGTTTTGATTGGTGTTTTTTCATAATGAGATAAGAATTTGCCTTTTCGATCTGGTTCAGACTCCTTCTTTAAATTTCTGTGATTTGGGCTTAAAGTCTCTAAAGTACATCCAAAGCCCAAAAATGACTTGAAAAATCAACATTTTGACATAGGTGGATGGAAGCTTGAAGAATTCCCCGCTAATTGATCCTTTGAAAAGTTCAGTGATGATAATTGTTAAAATACTAGCCGGCAAGATATATACTAACCAGAAATTGAAAAATGAACGGTATAAGAATGGTGCCTTCTTCATGAAAGGGATATTGATTTTAAATTCTGCTTGTTATTAATACTCAAATTTAAACTTTCTCAAATCCGATGGAATCATTTTTTTGCGCTCAGATTCTAGTTGGTAGAGATATTCCCCTAATTCCGTGAAGAATGGGAAGCCAATTTCATCGTACTCATATTCGTCGTCATTGAGCGTTTCGTCGGCATTTACATAGATTACCGCTGAGACAAAAAACTCAATTCCCTTTTCGAAATCCACATAATAACTGGCATCGATCAAGTGTCCATAAGCTTCTCCAGTTTTATTGAAAATTCGGAAGTTTGCAGGGAAATCACTTTTATCATTTCCATTGAGGTAGAATTTAGAATACTTGTCCCAATAATCTGTATTTGGATACTTTGGGAAATCACTCTCTGCAGGAAGCATACTCATGTATTTCAAGACAAAACTCCTATGATCCTCATTGATGGTAAATCGATCAAATTCCACAAAAGACATTGGGAAAATGATTCTTTCCACTACGCCATGGAGATCAGAAAGTGCCAATTTATTCTTGAAAGTAAAGTCCATTCCATCATTTACCAGAGAGTCACCTGCGTAAAAGGCCTTTCCAATTGTTGGGTTATCAACATTTGAATAGATCGTTTCAGTGCTACGCTCGGGGATTTCCAATAGCACTATACCCTCAGAATCCACAAATCGTATCGGATTGAGAATTCGGTTCTCCTCTGGGCTTGCTGAATAGCTAAGTCTGTGATTGATAATCGTGTGTTCTAGTCCTTTTTCTTTGAGCTTTTGGTTGATGTATTCTTGTCCCAGCAACTCATACAATCGGTTATAGGCATCATTATCTGAGACCAGAAGGATCTTTTTGATGTAATGGGCGATGCTCGGTAGCGAGTCTTTGGCACTGAAATCTACTACAGCGGGAATTTGAGAAGGCCGAACAGAGTCAATCAGCATAGTGGTCTCTGCTGTCAAGCCTTCAATATTTTGCTCTTCCAGCCATTCCAACGCCAGCAATGCAACGGGAAGTTTTACTGTAGAAGCTGGATAGAAATAACGGGTATCATCCAGATTCACAGTGAAATCTGTAAACAAGGCATTGCCATGTTCGTTGCGTTCTATACGAGTATAAATAATCTGGACTTGGTACTTATCCACATTATCAAGAACCTTTTGGAGTGCTGGAAAATCCTCCAAGCCATCTTCAAATGGTACTTTATCCTTGGATGTGCACCCCGAAAAAAGAAGGGCTAAAAGTGCAAGCTGGGTTGAATATTTCATCATGGAGCCAGATCTTGGATTAGTTGATTCAGATACATTAAATCTTCTAATTCGTGAAAGGCTGATATCACGATTCTGTTCACGCTTGGACTTTCAGGCGTTGGATATGGAAAGGAAGAAGTAATAATTCCTGCCTTTTCAAATTCATTCACCCAAGTGTCATCTGTATATACAAATGCAGGGAAATTTCGGCTGCCTTTTATTTGAGCGATATTGGCCGTTTCCTGCGCAAAAATTCCACAGGCATCTTCCAACCAGCTTTTTTTCTTCTTGTATAGGTTCTCCATATCCAAGAAAGTCTTCAGATGTGCTGGAGATCCAGGAGATGCACCTCCGAAAAGTGGAGTTGCCTTGATCTTATAGATCTGCGATTCCTGACCCAAGATTATTCCAGCCGGCAATCCTAACCCTTTACCCAGCGATCCAGAAACGAGTAAGTTGATATTCGGATCAGTCCATTTCTGGTAAGTGCCATAGATGCTTTTTCCAATCGCCCCAAAAGCATGGCTATCGTCAATCAAGAGACTGACGTCATGTTTTTGGGCTATTTCTTTCACCCAATCGTAATCATGTATTTCGCAGGTAAAAGGATCTACGGCATTTGCTATTAATAGAATCTTGCGTGGAGATAGGCTTTCAGACAGCTCTATACAATGATTTTTCCATTGTATAAAATCTAATTGAATAGAAGGTGAAAGATTGTCGGGGACTATTGCCGAATGCGCATCTGGTGCTATCCAAGTCTCATCAGCATCTTTGTAAAGTGATCTCCATGCTGCGATTCCCGCTAGATATCCAGAACTGAGAACAGCAGCAGATTCGGATCTAGCTTTCTGAGCAAAGTGATTTTCGAAATCATCAAAGACATTAAGACGAATATTATTGATTCTGCTTTGTCCGTGATTTGCTCCAAATAGAAAGAGATTATCAGATAAGGCATTCAGAAAAGTCTTGTCCTGCGCTATGCCCAGATAGGAAGTTCCGCTAAAATAGAGGTATTCTTTTCCTTCTACTTTGATCGTCCGACCTATTCCAGAATCCAGATATTGATTTTTCAAAGTGGTAATTTATTTGGCGAAAATCTGAGTTTCGTCTTGAAAGGATTTGAATTCCAGTGCATTTCCGCAAGGGTCTAAAAAGAACATAGTAGCCTGCTCTCCTACTTCGCCTTTGAAACGGATGTAAGGTTCGATTACAAACTCAATTCCTTGTGCTTTCAATTTATCTGCAAGTTCATGCCATTCGCCCCAAGGCAAGATTGCCCCGAAATGTCGAACGGGAACGTATTTTCCATCCACTGTATTGGTGTGAGCCAAAGCCAGTTCCTCCGGCTTAATGTGAGCGGAAAGTTGATGACCAAAGAAGTTGAAATCTATCCATTTGTCGGTGCTTCTACCGATCTCACAGCCAAGAAGATCTCCATAAAAAGCGCGGGTTTCAGCAATATCCCTGATAGGGAAAGCCAGGTGAAAGGGTTTAAATTGGTTCATAATGTGTACTTTCGTTGAGGGTTTTTCGGCTTCAATTTAGTTGTTTATTCCCTAACTATTATGGAGAAAGGTAAATCGGTATCATTGGTTTTGAGCAGCGGTGGAGCGCGGGGATTAGCGCATGTGGGAGTGATCGAAGAGTTAGAAAAACGTGGTTATCACATTGCCGAAATTGCAGGTTGCTCTGCTGGTGCTCTTGTTGGGGGAATGTATGCAGCTGGGAAAATGGATGAATTCAAGGATTGGATTTGCCATTTGGACAGGTTGGATGTCTTTTCTTTGATGGATTTCACTTTTTCCAGCAGAGGATTTATTAAGGGCGAGAAGGTGTATAATGCCTTGAAGAAAGTGGTCAAGGATTGTCAAATAGAAGACCTGAATATTCCTTTTTATTGCAATGCAGTTGATTATATCAGTGGGAAGGAAGTAATTTTTAGAGAAGGTAGTTTGTATACTGCCATTCGTGCATCAGGAAGTATTCCTACCGTTTTCCAACCAGCGCGCCATCATCGATATGAACTAGTTGATGGTGGAGTATTGAACCCAGTCCCGCTCTCGCTTTTGCGAAAATCAGACGAAAACATGATCGTGGTGGTTGGTCTGAACGCGGGGGATTCTGAATTGGTAGTACCTCCTAAAAAAGATTCGACGGGCAAGAGCTATATTTCCATACCAACATGGGTTTCCGACTATCGTGATAAAATGAGACAGTATTTTCCGGAACAGGTAAAAGAAGAAAAGCCTGCTTCTCTCAGTTCTATAAGTCTTATGACCCGCTCGTTTGATTTGCTCCAAGATCGATTTTCTGCCTTGTTGATAGAAAAACATGAGGTCGATATTTCTGTTCAAATTGCCAGAAATCAAGCAGGGACTTTGGAGTTTCATCGAGCAGAAGAACTGATAGAAATAGGCCGGGAAAAAGCAATTCAAGCGTTAGATAAATGGGAAAATGAAAATAGCTGAACTGAATAGACTTCTGGGAAATATCGATATCTATCTACTAGATCAGATTCTTAAAGGTAGGTTTTCGACAGAGATGAATATTCTTGACGCGGGTTGTGGAGAAGGAAGAAATGCTGTCTATTTCATCAATGAGGGATACCAACTATACGGAGTTGATCAAAATGAAACTGCGATTCAGTATTGTAGATACATGGCAAAAAGTCTGGATAAGAGTTATGACGCCCATAGATTTCAAGTAGCTGGATTGGAGGAAATTCCATTTCATCACCAAGCCTTTGATGCTGTTATTTGTTCTGCGGTACTTCACTTTGCGAAGGATGAAACCAATTTCTGGAAGATGATCAATGAAATGCTTCGTGTCTTGAAACCAGGTGGAATTTTATGGTTTCGGATGACGACAGCTTTTGGGGGCATTATAGAAAAAAGCCAAGATCTTGGAGGAGGAAAATACTTGCTACCCGATGGATCAGGAAGGTTTTTACTGACTGAAGCTCATGTGGATAAGTTGCAAGAAATGGGCTTGAAATTTCTGGAACATCCCAAATCTGTGTTGGTTCATGGACAGCGAGCGATGGGAGTTTTTGTGATGGAAAAGGGTTGAGAATAAGGGTTCACCTATTCTTCACTTGGTTTTTATACGTAAACCTTAGCTAAGAACTCGTTAATTTTCCTAATTACTAATTCACTATTTTCTTCCGATAAAGCATCCATATGATCGCCTAGTATGTCTTCAGATGTAAAGCTTTCTTTGGTGATGTTTTTCCATTGCGCAACATCCTTATTTGACGTCATAGCAGATGCCGTTGAGTAAAAGTATAGCAGGTTAGAAATTTTTTCTAATGGCTCGGATTGAGAAATAAAGAGGTGTACACTCTCTTCGAAAGGACTCACAGCGTGTTTTTTTAAAGTTGCTTTTTTAATGCCATATCGTAAAACTAAGTTTCCTACTTGATGAATAGCGCTCCGAAATGGTAAGGTACGAAATCGATGATAGATAGGTATGAGACGATTTTGGATAGGAATTTTTACAACCGCGTCTTTTCTATACCATGGCGAATCAATTAATATCAAGGCTCCTCCAAGCTTCTGATTGATTTTGGCGGCTATGAATCCATTAAAACTAATTGCGATAAATACCGGCTGAGGAAAAGGCTTTAACAAGTCGAGTACCTCTTCCATGATTTGCTCTGGGTGATGACCTTGTAAGACCTTAAAGGTGTCGATTCTTAAATATGCTAAATTAAAAGTTTCAGAACCTAGCGGCTTTTTCAATAAAGAATTAAAAGAGATATTATAACCCGTTTCTATCAAAAAGAAGTTAGGAAGATGAGGTTTTGGATCAGAATTGAGCCATTGAATATGAGGTAAGGGTTGTTCCTCGTTCGTATTTGTCAAGAATTGAGCAAGCTTGCTGATAGTTCTATATTGAAACAGCACATGGCTTTCTATTTCTTGGTTAAGTTTCTTGGCTAATTCATCCACGACAAACACACTTAGAAGAGAGCTGCCTCCAAGGTCTGTGAAAAAGTCCGCATCTAAATTATAAATGTTGACTCCTAACTGCTGACACCAAACCTGGTGAATCTGGTGGGTAATAGGGTCTTTAATCTGATCCGAAATGTTAGAGAATTCCTTATTTTGGGCCATCTCGAGCATCTTATTTTTATCGATTTTTCCATTTGCATTCAATGGAAAATCTTTAAACTCAAGATAAACGCGTGGTAAAACCTCGGATTTGATTTGGCTATTTATTGAGTTACTAGTTGAGTAATCTGAGTCAACTTCATTTATCTCCAAGCAAGCGATCAAATAGTCAAAGCCATTTTCATCTTTGTTCATGAGGATTTTGCAGTTTTCGGAATGACTGACGAAGCAAATTATTTTCTCCAACTCATTAAAATTGACCCACTTTCCATTTACTTTTTGCAGAGAATGAGTCCTCCCTGTAAGCCGGAGAGTCCCGTCGTTAGAGAAAAACCCACAGTCTCTGGTGCGGTAAACTCGATTATCACCTTCCTGCTCATGTGGAAGTAACTTTCCATTTTTATAATAGCCTAGACTGATATAAGGAGAGTGAATTACCAGCTCTCCTTCCTGATTGGTAGGACAGTCATTTCCTTTTTGATCCAGAATCTTAATGGTTTTATTTCTTACAGGGAACCCTTCATGAATCAATTCCCATGGAGTATTTTGATTGATTCGTAGTTGGCTTAGAGTTCGGGTCTCTGTACTGGCGTAGGCTAATTGGATTTCTGAGTTTTTGGGGAAATAAGAAACAAAAAGCTGGAGATCACTTTCTAAAACAGGTTCCCCTCCTAAGCATAGAAATCGGATTGATTTCGTGTAATCAGCGAGGTTTATGGTGTTGATTCGAGCCAAAGTTCTAAAAGCAGAACTCGTCAAGGTAGCGAAGGTCACTTCTTGCTCATGCCAAAAGTGCGGAATGTCCTTTAAGTTTATTGGGCTTAGATCGAAAATTGCAATACTTGCTCCGGAGATTAAAGCTGGAAAAATGCTGGCCAAAGATGAGCTAAAGGAAGCGGCAAAAATGAAGTCCAATGTGTCCAGCTCCGTGATTTCATTTTCCTCAACTTGCCTATTGGTATCCTCTACGATGGATTGATAGTCATGGACTACATACTTTGAGCTACTTGTACTTCCAGAGGTACAATAGACACAAAAGAGTTTTTTTGCTGTGTCTTCATGTTCCCACCATAGGTCGACCCCCGATACTAAGGAGTTTTTTATTTCATTGAAATCAACAGATAAAATGTCCGCCTTTTTTATCTGATCTCGATCTGTTATCAATAAGCTGACCGGTACTTGTTCCCGCCAAGCGTCTTCTATTCTCTCAGGTATGAAAAAAAAGTGATTGTTAGAGAGTAATATTCCAATGCAGGAAATCAGCTCATCTGTTTTGTTTTTCAAAGAAATACCGATGCACTTCTCTTTTATTCCTTGGTTTTGAATACCTGAAGAAACGGCCGATGCCTGCTTCATTAATTCTCCATAGGTTAGAGAGTGGCCGTTAGCTTTGATCGCTATTCGGTTGGGAAATTGATTTGCCTGAAAGAGAAACTTATCTAGCATGCTGATAAATCAATAATTCCTCAGAAACTGTCATGCCAGTTTTCACCATGTTTTCATAGCTTATGCTATCCTTATAAGCCCACGAAAAAACAGGTTTACTGCCGTTTATTGCTTCTGATCGTTGGATTCTCCAAGAAAGCGCTGATTTGTGTATTCCTAAAAATCTATATTCTTTTAATATAGCACCGACAGATAAAATGGTGAAATTTGGATGAAAATATAAACCAGTAATGCCTACGGGCTTGTTTTTATAATTGATGAAATAGAACTGAAGCCCTTCTACCTTTAGTTTCAATCTAAAATTTTCCTCAACTGATTGTTCATGTCTATTTTCTGCTTCAAAACAAGACAGGTAAAGCCAAGCAAATTCTTTGATGTTTTGCTCCGTGACAGGTACTAGTTCCACTTCGGCAATTATGGGATAGCCAGTAAAATTTTCTGGAATTAATTTCATGATAGAAATCTTTCCTTCGAGCTTATAATCAGGAGATTTTTGGATGATTTCGCTAGATAAGTAATCCCCTGAATCAATCAGAATCTGATGCTTATTTTCGACAATATCGGAATAGAATTTTTTGATATAATCCAGCAATTCTAGACTATTCACCTTTCCAATACAGTAATTAAAATAGTTAATGGGTGTAAACTTAAGAAGTGTCAATTCACCGAAATCCTCTACTGCAATGTGGTTACGAATGGATAAATTGTTCTGGAATGCATCTAGCCTTAATAGGTCATAGTGTAGCAGCGTATTCATATTTGAGGTAAAGTGAGGCAGAGAGAGAATTTGTTTTGTTTAATCAAGTATTTTGAATCGCGAAATACAAGATTTAATTACTATCTATTTTAAAGAATCCAAAAAACCTTGAATGTTTTTGAAAGAAATTCACGCCACTGTTTAGTTTTGACACATTGCCTTTGGACTTGGATGAATTTTTGTGAAAGTTATTTTTGTGCTAATGATAAATAATTCTTAAATGGATTTACAATACGGATTAGAACTAGTTGGGACATTTGTATTTGCGATTTCGGGAGCTTTAGCCATCCGCGAACAGGAGCATGATATGTTTGGAGCTGGATTTACTGGATTTATTACGGCGATCGGCGGGGGAACATTAAGAGATATTTTGCTGGATAGCTATCCGCTTGTGTGGATTGGTGATGTGAATTTTCTGTATGCAATTTTGGTAGGTGTTTTGGCGGCATTTACCTTTCCGAAATTCCTTAGCAAGCTTCGTCGGACTTTCTTTCTTTTTGATACCCTAGGCATCGCTTTTTTTACTGTCTTAGGTGTGGAAAAAGCCTTGAGTCTAGGAGTGAGACCAGAAATTGCTGCGATTATGGGGATGTTTTCGGCCGTAATGGGAGGAGTAATCCGTGATACCCTGACGAATACTTTACCGATCCTTTTCAGAAAAGAGGTTTATGCCTCAGCTTGCTTAGCAGGAGCAATATTTTATTTGATTCTTAATTCTTTTAATGTTCCAAGAGATATCAATCTGTTGGTTTCCATTGTAGTGATCATTGCGATTCGAATGCTTTCTATGAAATATAAATTGAGTTTGCCGAGATTGGACTAGAGGAATTTTCAATAGACAAATTCAAGGCTCAATTTTCAATTTTCCAGATCAAACTTTGCAAATGCTTACCAGAACCTTGGGATAATTGAGGGGACTGCCAGCTTGTATTTTTGATAGGCTTCGCCAAATTGGGCAACAAGCTTTTTTTCCTCAAAATATATCCCAAAAGGCAGGTAAATAACTAAACAAGCTAGATGAACAACAGCCGTGACGGTACCTGAGAAGAGAAAATAACCAAGGAATATCAACACCAATCCTGCATAAAGTGGATGGCGAATCTTTGAGTACAGGCCAGTGGTAACTAGGGTTTCATCTTCTTTTGCCGAAGGATCAAATCCCAGAAACCGCTTCAATGAATAGTTATTGCTTGATTTAGTAAGGATGATAGTGCCAAATCCCGCGAACATATAACCTAGATAGTTTGTCAAATCCCCTTTGGGGATCAAAATGCTTTTAGGGATAAACAGTGCTTGAACCATGATGCCTAAGAAAAGTAGTGACGAAACCAAGGTGTACCCTAAGCGATACCATTTGTGAGCATTTCCCAATTTTCCCTCCAGAATTCTTTTTATCTTGGATGCAGCCAGAACAGAATGAAGTGTATAAAAAACGATCCAGCTGAGAGCTAGGAGTGTATAATTCATCGGGGTATATTAAATTTCAGAGTAACTATAATTTTTATGAAATCGAGCATGACAAAGAACGTTACACGCTGGGATGATTATCTGCCATGCGAGATTCCCCGTCCGACTGGCGTTAGCCGGGCTGGCATTTGTCCTTTGAAAATCAAATTATAAACACATGAAAATCGGAATAATCCGCGAAGGAAAAAACCCTCCTGACAAACGAGTTCCTTTTACTCCAGATCAACTTAGGGATATTCAGAAAGAATATGGAGGAAAGATGACCATTCAGGTACAGTCCAGTCCATTTCGTGCGTATTCAGATCAGGAATTTCTTGATGCTGGCATTGACGTGTTCGAGGATATTTCTGACAGCGATGTGCTTTTCGGCGTGAAAGAAGTGCCTGTCGATCAATTAATAGATGGTAAGACCTATTTTTTCTTTTCTCATACTATCAAAAAACAGAAGTATAATAGAAAGCTACTGAAGGCGGTTTTGGAGAAAAATATCAGGCTGATTGACTATGAAGCCTTAAAGGATGAGGAGGGGAATCGTGTGGTTGCCTTCGGAAGATGGGCTGGAATAGTCGGAGCTTATAATGCTTTTTGGACCTATGGAAAGAAGACGGATCTTTTTGAAATCAAGCGGGCAAATGAATGCACGGATCTTAAAGATCTTCACTTAGAGCTTTCCAAGGTGCAGCTACCACCTGTGAAAATTATCCTCACAGGATCTGGCCGAGTCGGAAATGGTGCAATGGAAGTCCTGAATTCTTTGAAGATTCATGAGGTTTCTGTGCATGATTTCTTGCATCTGTATTTTGATGAGCCAGTGTACGTGAAATTGAGTTCTGCAGATTACAATAGAAGAAAATCTGACGGAGGATTCGATAAAGAAGAGTTCTACTCCTTTCCAGAGAAATATGAAAGTCACTTTCAGAAGTTTGCGGAAGCGGGGGAAATGTTGATTTCAGGAGCTTATTGGGATCCAGATGCCCCGAGATTGTTTGAGTTGAAGGATATTGCTGCCGAGGATTTTCAGCTTTCTGTGATTGCTGATGTGAGCTGTGATGTAGGAGGTCCCATTCCCACTACGATTACTTCCTCCACTATTGCTGATCCAGTGTATGACGTGGATCGGCAAACGGGCGAGAAAATTCCGGCATTCGGAAAGCAGACAAGTATTTCTGTGATGGCCATTGATAATTTGCCCTGCGAACTTCCACGTGAATCAAGTAAGGAGTTTGGGATCCAATTGACTAAATGGGTGATTCCTGCACTTTTGGAAGAAAACTCAGCAATACTGGAACGGGCAACTATTGCTCGTGATGGAGACTTGACTATAGAGTTTATATACTTGACAGACTATGTGACTGATCATGAATAAGTTAAATCGATTTCTAGAATCCACACTTTTGAAGCCTACTATGACTGGTGCAGATGTGGATATCCTAATCAGAGAGGCAGTTGAAGAGCAATTTGTAGGCGTTTGTGTCCCGCCCTTTTGGCTGAAGAAAGTAAGAAGAGACTTAGGTGAAGAGAATGTGCAACTGGTAACGGTGATAGGATTTCCCTTTGGCTTTTCGGATACGGCTACCAAAGTCTTTGAAACACAAGAAGCAATCCGACAAGGCGCGGACGAATTGGATCTCGTGTGGTCACAGACTGCCTATCATTCAGGGATGAACTGGCCAAAGATAGAAATCGCTCAAATTGTAAAGATCTGTCATGAAGAAGAGCGAATTCTCAAGGTCATTATTGAAACAGCTAATCTGGATGATAAGCAAATCATAGAAGCATGCTTGATTTGTCAGGATGCTGGAGTGGACTTTGTGAAAACGTCTACTGGTTATGCCTCAACTGGGGCAAAAGTAGACGACATCAAGCTGATGCGAGAGAATTTATCTTCATCAGTTGGTATCAAAGCCAGTGGAGGGATCAAAACATTGGATTTTGCGCTTGAGCTCATCAGAGCTGGAGCGGACAGAATCGGTACTAGTTCAGCTAAATCTCTGATGGATTCTTGGAGAGATTCTCAATCGTTGCTGAAATAGATCAGCAAGAAAGGAATAATAAAGAAGGTCAAAAGGATGTAGACAAAACCCAAGAATCTACTTTTTACGGATTTTTTGCCCATATACATGGCCAAGATCACTGGGATGTTTCTTAGTGTAGGAAAAGGCAAGAAAATCAACGCTCCTATAAAATTGAAAAGGAAGTGCACAATAGCTAGCGCTATGGCTGCTTCCGTCTTATAAATAGCTGCAATTGCTGCAGTAATCGTGGTTCCTATATTAGCCCCTATAATGAAAGGAAAGGCCTTTTTTACAGAGACTTTTTTATTAGCGACCAAGGGAACCACCAAAGAGGTAGTGACGGTACTTGACTGCACCGCTGCCGTGAAAAATGTCCCATAAACAAATGCCATGTAGGGATTCCTGAAAATCAGCTTGTTAATATCTTGAAAGCTATTGACTACAAATGCTTTATAAACTGCCGTAGATAAAATCTTAATGGCAGCAAAAACCAAGAAGATAGAAAGAATCATGGTCAGGAATGGAATATCTATTGTAGTCGAGATCCATTCTGTGATCGGTCTAGTAAAAACCTTATTGTAAACGATGGGTCCAGAGTATGCATCATCTTGTATAAAAAGCTGTGCAATGAAGATTGATATTTTGGATAAGAAGCCAAAATAGATCTCCAATGGTAACAATATGATAACAGTGAAAATATTAAAAATATCATGCAGCATACCAGCGGAGAGCGCTCGCTTAAACTCTCTCTTATTCATAATATAAGAAAGGGAGACAAGCGTGGAAGTCAAAGTAGTTCCGATATTGGCTCCCATCACCATGGGTACAGCTTGTTCCAGCGTAAGATGTCCTGAAGCTACTACTGCCACAATGCTGGCAGTTACGGTGGAGCTGCTTTGAATAAGAGCAGTCATGAGTAATCCGATGAAAAGGCTCACAAAGGGGTTTCTGGTAGCCATAAGAATACCTTCCGCTACCGCACTGTTCAGGTGACTCATTGCCACAGTGAGCAAATCAATCGCGAAGATGAACAGCATAAGTGCCAAAAGCATCATTAGATAGCTTTTAGTCTTATTTACTTTATTTTTTTCCAGCTCTAAGCTCTCCATCTACCAGATTCAGAATTTATCCTGTTTACTAATTTTATCTCAGGATTAATGGCTTATAAAAGAGGGTGGAACTATCCGAGAATCCAAATTTTTGATAAAATATTTGGCAAAAGTTGAAATTTTTTTGCGAAAAACAAGGCGAAACTAACTTTTAGAAGTGGAATTGTATTTACTTAACAATTTGATAATATAGGGAGAAAGATATCTTCTTTAATTTTGCGGGACCGACCAAAAGCCAAATCATGGCCAACAAAAAAATAGACCAAAATATTAATCAGGATAAGCTTTCCAAAGGGGCTTACTCACTGTTTGATTTTACTAAAAAAGAGAAGCCTTTTTTGATCGTCATCTGTGTCCTGATTTCTATCGCAGGATTGATCACGCCATATACTTATGCTGCGATGTGGTTTGGCTTTGCGCTGGCGGCCTATTCTGCCATAGCAAATGATAGTATACAGACCATCGGTACTTTTATAGCTTCTAACCACAACAAAAAGTGGTATTGGCTATGGCTATTTATGGGGGTGATTTTTGTAGGGACAGTTACCTATAGCTGGTTTACCTTCAATGGTGACGTGAGCTATCAGCGCCTAAGTGTACCGGGACTGGACAAAGCACCAACGAGCTTTGTTTTCCTACAGCTTGCTTCACCAATTGTGCTCCTCATTATGACTAGGCTGAGAATGCCAGTTTCTACCACATTCCTCTTGTTAAATGTATTCACCTATAAAGCGGGCACTATCGTAAGTGTGATGTTCAAGAGCTTTGTAGGTTACCTTTTGGCTTTTTCTATCGCTATAGCGGTATGGTTTATACTTGAGCGATTTGTCAAGAACTACCTTAAGGGGAAACCTGCTCCTTATTGGATTTATTTGCAGTGGCTCACTTCAGGAACACTTTGGGCAGTATGGATCATGCAGGATGCTGCCAATATTGCGGTATTCCTTCCTAGACAATTGAGTGTACTAGAATTCATCGTCTATACAGGCTTTGTGTTTATTGGTTTAGGCTTCCTTTTCTATATGAAAGGAGACAAAATCCAAGGTATTGTTAATGAAAAAACCAATGTAACGGATGTACGTGCAGCAACCATAGTTGATTTTGTTTATGCAATTATTCTGTTCTACTTTAAGCTATATAGTAATGTGCCGATGAGCACTACTTGGGTGTTTATAGGCTTATTGGGTGGTAGAGAAATAGCGATTGCACTTGGAAAGCATGCCAAGGCTGAAAAGAGAAATGCGTGGCTATTCAGAGCGTTCAGACTGGCGAGAAGGGATGTCGTTAAGGCATTTATCGGTTTGGTAGTATCCTTGGTTCTTGCATTTATCATCAATGATGGCGTGAGAAACGAAATTATTGACTTTTTCTAAGCCATTTTGGAAATAGAACTTTACACCCACGAGTACTTTATGAATGAAGCCTTGAAGCAGGCTAAGAATGCTTTCGAAGAGGGGGAAATTCCTGTAGGTGCCGTGATTGTTTCAAAAAACAGAATCATCGCAAAAGCTTACAATCAAACGGAGAAGCTCAATGATGTAACTGCCCATGCAGAAATGCTTGCGATCACTTCTGCGGCAAATTACATGGGAGCAAAATATTTGAATGATTGTAGACTCTATGTGACGCTCGAGCCATGCGTAATGTGTGGCGGTGCACTTTTTTGGTCGCAAATAGGGGAAATCCATTATGGAGCAGCTGATCCCAGAAGAGGGTACTTGCAGAGCAATCCGGGTATTTTGCACCCAAAAACTAAAGTCTTTTCGGGAGTACTGGCCCAAGAATCTGAACAGCTTTTATTGGAATTTTTCAAAAAACTGAGAAAATAGAAGGAAATTGGATTCATAAGAACCTTTTTCAATCTGGCTTGGTTTGTAAGGCAGATTATTTGTATGATTTTTAACCAATCTTTTAACCTTAAAATTTAAATAAAATGGCTTTCGAACTTCCTTCTTTACCATATGCCACTACGGCTTTGGAACCGAGTATTGACGCAAAAACTATGGAAATCCACCATGGTAAGCATCACAATGGATATGTAACTAACCTTAACAACGCGATTGTAGGAACTGATCTTGAGGGCAAATCTTTAGAAGAATTGCTTCAAGTAGCAGGATCTAATACTGCTGTAAGAAATAACGGTGGTGGTCATTATAATCACAGCCTTTTCTGGAAAATCATGTCTCCAACAGGTGGCGGAGCTCCTACAGGCGATCTTGGAAATGCTATCAATGCTAAGTTTGGCAATTTTGATGCATTCAAAGAAGTTTTCAACAAAGCAGCAGCTACAAGATTCGGTTCTGGTTGGGCTTGGTTGATTTTGACTGCAGCAGGTACGCTTGAGGTGGTTTCTACTGCAAATCAGGACAATCCACTGATGGATGTGGCTGAGATCAAAGGAACTCCAATCATCGGACTTGATGTATGGGAGCATGCTTACTACTTGAATTATCAGAATTTGCGCCCTAGCTACATTGCAGCTTTCTGGAATGTGATCAATTGGGATCAGGCAAATGCGAACTACGCAGAAGCGTTGAAAAAATAAGCTTCATAAGAATATTTATAAGATCCTCGGACAGCCTGTCCGGGGATTTTTTTTGTTCAAAGCTGAAATTTTTCTGTACGATTCCGAGACAGTCATTTTTAAGTCGAATTTGAAAAGCAGCTCTTAGAGCTAATTTAGCCACTTTTCAAGCCTTGGCATTTCTTTTTCAATAGGTGGCACAGAACGACACACAAAGTACTATTGAAATGAAAACTACCAACCTACTATTTCTAACCCTTTTCACTTACCTATTTGGGGTAAGTAATTTAGCGGCCAAAGATGTCAGCCGGATTACCGGCAAAATCATCGACCAAAATGAACAATCCGTGCCTTATGCAAATGTGGCACTGATAGATGCTGTTAGCGGTAACCTTGTGGACGGAGCCGTATCTGATGAAAATGGAGTTTTTTTAATTGAATCTACGAAGACTGCCAAAGTCAAATTGGTGATCTCTTCTATAGGTTTCACCTCATTTGAATCCGAAGTATTTGCACTTGCCCCAGGATTGATCAAGGCGTTTGGAGCCGTTTCTGTACAGGATGAGATGACTGGATTAGACGAGGTAACAGTGAAATCTACTCGTCCAGAGATCATCATAGAAGCGGATAAGACCACAATCAATGTGGAGGGAACTGTGATGGCGGAAGGATCAAATGCGCTAGACGTGATCGGCAGATCTCCAGGGATCTATGTCGATCAAGATGGAATAATCAATCTAAACGGTCGTACTGGTGCTACTGTGATGATCAACGATAGACTCACCTACATGAGTGCCACTGATCTTGCAAACTTCCTTCGTGCCATGCCTGCCGATAATATCAAGAGCATAGAAGTGATCAATAATCCATCTGCTCGATTTGATGCGGAAGGTTCTGCTGGAGTTATTAATATCAAACTGAAGAAGAATACGGTAGATGGGATGTTTGGTAATATTCAAGTAGGCTCCCTGTATAATGGACAATGGCTACCAAATACTGGAGTAGCGCTTAATGTGAAAAAAGGCAAGTGGAGTACCAATGCCAATTTGAATTACAATCACTATGGAAATTTCAATGACTTGGAGATTAATAGGAATTTCACCTTACCTGAAGGTGTCTCAAATTTTAATCAAGAGTCAAGGATTACTACTAGGAATAAAAACTTGTTTTTCAATGGCGCTGCCAATTATGAAATAAATGAGAATCAGAACATTGCTATAAATGTACAGGCTTCAGGCTCAAAGGATAAGAATGATAATGAGTCTTTGACTGATATTATTACTCCTGGAGTATCGGAAACTAGTTACTTGGATTCAAAGAATGATGCTGATGGAACTGGCCAAAGGATTTTTGCTAACCTTCATTACGATGCTAAGCTAGATACCATGGGTACCAAGATCAGCTCAGATATTGATTTTACAAGGATGAATTCTGATAGCGAATCTTTACTTACGAATATGCAATGGACTGGTGATAATACATCTGAGATAATGAATAGCAAGATTATGACCTTGAATGATATGTACTACAATATCTTCACAGCTAAGGTTGACTTTGTAAAACCTGTAGGAAAAGGAAATACGATAGAAACAGGAGTGAAAGGAAGTTGGGTGAAGTCTGATAATAACCTGGATTTGAGTAAATCTCAGGAAGAAGGACCTTTGTTGCCGGATCCTAGCAGCAATAGATTTATCTACAATGAAAATGTATTGGCAGCCTACGTTTCTTACAAAGGCAAATTCTCTGAAAAGTTAACGTATCAAGTAGGTCTAAGAGGCGAGCATTCAGATATCACAGGGAATTCTGTTACGCTGAATCAGGTGAATAATCAGAAGTATTTCAACCTTTTCCCAAGTGCTTTTATGCAGCATAAAATAAGTGACAATTATCAGATCGTCTATAATGTCAATCGTAGAATAACCAGACCGAATTATCGATTGCTGAATCCTTTTGTGTACTACATAGATCCGCTGACTACCGAAACGGGTAATCCTAATCTTAAACCTCAGTATTCCAACAACTTCGAAATGAACCATGTGGTGAAAGGTATGTACCAATTCACCCTTGGTTATAGTGAGACAGAGGATGCATTTATGCAGGTCTTTGTGCAAAATGAGGATGAGCGCACGACAACGACTTACACGGATAATTTTGACAAGACAAGAAATGCCAATTTTAGAGGAATTATTCCGGTAGATATCAAAGAGTGGTGGGCTACTTCAAATATGGTGCAGGTGAGTTATAATCGAAATAAATCTCAGATAGGAGATGATTATCTGGATAATTCAAATACTTCCTTTATGGTGCGTTCGCAGCATAATTTTACGTTGCCAATGGGCTTTAAAGCTGAGGTAATGGGGATTTACCTAGGTCCACAGATTTGGGGACAAGGGCAGATAGCAGGGTTTGGCTGGGTGGATGCTGGTGTGACCAAGTCGATAATGAAGGATAAAATCACACTCTCCGTTAATGGGACTGATATATTCCGAACTCAGGTGATTAAAGCTAAAATTGACTTTGCGGCTATTGACACCAATTTCAGACAGTATAGAAGTAATCAGGGCGTAAGGTTTACGCTGAAATATAACTTCTCCAAAGGAGAAAGCTTCCGAGTAAAAAGCAACTCGGGAAGTTCTGACGAACGAAATAGATTGGATTAAGCTAAGCGAAAGCGCTTCCTCACAGAATTCGAGGAAGCGCTTTTCTGTATTTTTTACTTGAAATGATACAAGAAGATCAAAACTCCTGTAAAAGCTGGCTTCTTTTGATCTTTGATTTCTAGTTTCACTGATACTTCAGCTTTCACTGTTCCTCGTAGGTTTGCTACACTTTTTAAGGTGGCGGCTAAGCGAACTTCGCTATCTACCAGCACAGGATTTGCAAATCTTAGAGATTCAATCCCGTAATTGATCATCATTTTCAGGTTCCTTACGTCGACGATTTGCTCCCAAAGATGCGGAACAATACTAAGTGTGAGATAGCCGTGGGCAATTGTATTTCCAAAGGCTCCTTCAGCCTTCGCGCGCTCAGGATCGGTGTGAATCCACTGGTGATCATGGGTAGCTTTGGCGAATATATTTATCTGTTCCTGTGTGATGTGGAAATATTCAGATGTACCTAGACTTTGTCCGTTGTGTTGTTCGAACTCTTCAAAACTACCAATGATGACAGGGGACATGCGTTAATTTTTTTGGTAAAAAACCAAATTAGGGAAGTTTTCTCGGGATTTACAAGTGGATTGGTAAGGCAGGAAGTGAATTATGATTTAAGGTGAAGTAGCAATTTTTACTAAAAATATATTTTAATATGACTTTAGTTTTACTAAAAAAACCTATATTTTGTACAAATTTATTTAACCTTTTAGCATGCTTATACTGTTTGTAGCTTCCTATTTATTCTTTGGTTTTCAGGCTCCAATTGATTCTCTTCCTAAAGGGGATACAGCCCCAATTTATTCCATACTTACAGAAAATCAGCGAATTGAAATTTCTGATTCTTATGAAGTCGTCCATAAAATCCAGCGAAATTTTACTATCCTTTCTTCTGAAGGATTAGCTCATGCGTTTACTTCAGTTTTTTACGACAAGCTAAATAAAATAGAAAGTATTGAGATAGAAATTACTGACCCTATAAGTGGAAAAATTATTGAGAAGGCTAAGGCAAAAGATATGACTGATGCGGCAATATATTCCAGCAGCAGTATTTTTGATGACAATCGACATAAATATTTTGAAGTAAAAAGTGGCAAATTCCCGGTTCAGGTTACGGTAAATATTGAGACAAAATCTTCTAGTAATTTCCAATTGAGGGACTGGGTACCAGTACACCGGTATAACCAAAAAGTGTCCAAGTCTTCGCTTACAGTAACATATCCTGAACATATTGGCTTGCGCTATAAAGCTATCAATTTGCTCGGTGAGAAGTCTGAAAATATAGTGGATAATAAACTTGAAGTGACTTGGGTGGAAACAAATTTGCCTGTTCAAACACCTGACCTAAAAAAGGAAGATGATCACAAGCTATTACTAGCCCCGGTCGGCTTTGCTATGGGTGATTACGTGGGTAAAATGGAAGATTGGTCTGGACTGGCTGCTTGGCAGTACAAACTTAATGAGGGACGAAGGATTCTTCCTGCCGATTTCGAAGTCAAACTAAAAGCAATGGTATCTGATGCGGAAACCGACTACGAAAAGATCCAAATCCTTTATGGATATCTACAGAAAAACTACCGCTATGTAAGCATACAGCTAGGCATCGGTGGGTGGCAAACTATGACAGCAACAGATGTAGTGAAATATGCTTATGGTGATTGTAAAGGGTTGACAAACCTGATGCAAGCTATGTTACATGCGGTCGGGATTTCTTCCAATTATACACTGGTTCAAGCAGGAAAAGATGCCGATGATATCGAAACTGATCTCCCTTCCAATCAATTCAATCATGTGATTTTGCAAGTGCCTATGGGAGATTCGGCTAGCCCAGTTTGGTTGGAATGCACTTCAAATTCTCTTCCAGCAGGCTTTCTAGGTGACTTTACGAAAAATAGGCATGTACTGGTGATAGATGGAGAAGGCGGCTATTTGACTAAAACTCCATCCTATAATTCCTTCGATTGGAATGCTATTCACAGTAAAAATGAAGTGAAAATTGACCTGGATGGAAATGCTACTATTTCTACGAAAATCAAAGTTGATGGCAACTTTGCGGAGGATATGTTAATGGTCAAAAATTATCTTGACACCCGGCAGCAGCGAGATTATTTCAATCGTAATTCCCCGGTAGCAGGATTAATTATCAACCAATATGAGCTAAGTGTAGATCATAAAGATTCCCTCTTGTTAGCTGATCTTAGCTATGAAGGGGTGATTCAGAAGTTTGTCCAAAACACGGCTAAGCGAATGATACTAAAACCATTCCTTGGGAAAATTACCGATGAAATGCTACTCAATAATTCTCTAAATCAAATTGACGAATATCAGATAGAGCTTCCTGAGGTGATGGAGTCTGAGAATTTGGCAGAAAACTTGGTCCTTGAAGAAGAGGGTGTAAAAGTGACTTTACGTACTTCTTTGGAAGGAAAAAACCTAAGTGTAAAAAGGGAAATGAATCTTTCACTAAGTGAGGAAATGAGCGATGAATCTAAAACTGAACTCATCAAACGAATTAACGCCCTAGGATCTTCTAACTTTTATTTTATCAAAAACACAGCTGCACTTAGACATGATTAAATCTTCACTAACTCTTATTTTTCTACTCCTTTCTACGCTTACTTTTTCTCAATCTTATAAACTTGGAGAGTTTGAAGACAGCGAAATTTCATTAGCGGAAGTGTCCTATGAGCCAGATGCTCCTGCAGTGATATTAGTATCCCAAGGGAATTCCAGGTTCATATCAGGATTTTTAGAGACCAACCATTTTGTACGCTTAAAAATACTTTCCGAAGCGGGTAAAAGCCATGCAGATATTCGTATTCGGTATTACGCTGGGGATAATAACACGGAAAGTATCAACGGAGTCAAAGCTCAAACAACCAACTTTGTCAATGGTAAAGCAGAGACCGTAAAGGTTTCTAAAGATGGGATTTTTGATGTAGAACTTGATGGTGGATACAAGGAGATGCGGATTTCTTTTCCAAACGTCCAAGTAGGATCTATCATAGAATATCAATACAGGAAAACAGACAAAAATCTCACGTTTATTGATGGATGGACATTCCAAAACAAATTACCTACTCTTTACAGCCAGTACGGAATTACGATGATTCCATCGTTAGAATATAAGATGTTGGGTCAAGGCCAGAACTATTCAGCAGGTGTAGAAAAATCCAATGACTATAATAATTATGGTTGGGTTTTGAGAGATCTACGATCGCTCAAAGAAGAGCCTTATATGAAGAATTATCGTGACTACGTTGATCGTATAGAATTTCAGTTAGCTCGATACGAAGTGAGAGGTGATTATGGACCAAAATGGGAGTTTGTACTAAATACGTGGGAAGTTCTTGGCGATGAAGTAATCTCCATGTATTCCCAAAAGGGTTTTTATAGAAGTAACCCCATTGAGAAAGAATTTCTTGACGTTGATTTGAAAGGGACAACGCAGCTAGAAACTGCTCAAAAAGCATATTATTTTTTGAGAAATAATTTTAGAGTTGAAGGAGAGGATTGGATATATCCGGAGCAAAATCTTAATCAGCTTCTGAAATCAAAGGTAGGCAGCCCGGTTGAGCTTATGTTGACACTGATGGGTGTGTTAAAATCTGAAGGAATTACCTGTGAGCCTGTTTTGATCGGTAGTAAGGGATATGGACGAAGTGATGTAGTGCCTTTTCCATTTCTTAATCAGTTTGATGAAATATTATTGCTTACTGAACTAGACGGGAAGCAGCATTTTCTCGATTTATCTCAGGCTGATGCTCCTTTTGGTTACGTAGATCTAGATAAGCACGTAAGTGGAGGTCTGTATCTTCAAAAGCAACAGAGTAAACTAGTGCCTATTTCTATACAGCATAATTCCAATTCGGCTTATTTTGGTCAGGTTAAAATGAATGAAGAAGGTCAACTAGTAATGTCGAATTCTCACAGAAATTACAGCTATAGAGGTCTCAAGACGGCTCAGCAAATAGAAGGAATTCAAAAAAGAAATGAAAGCTTAGAGAAGTTGTTTGATGAAGAAGAAGGAGTGGTTTTTGAGAATTTCAAGGTCAATAATACTCTGGAAGAAAAGGATGTGGTAACGATAAATTTTGATATGAAATTTGCTGAAACTTTAGACAAAGAGATGATACTATTTAGCCCTCTTAAGTTTTCTTCATTTGCGGAAAATCCTTTTACCCAAGAGTATAGAATGTTTCCTGTGGATTTTGGATATGCATTCACAGAAACCTACAACACTGTAGTGACCGTGCCCGAAGGATATGAAATTGAAGATTACCCATTGGAAGGTGGTTATACCATTAATGGGGAATATGTGGTGTTTTTGTACACAACCTCGATAATCGAAAATAGCCTTAAAATATCAGCAAAGTTTATAGTGAAGACGCCTCTTATTCCAGCAAGTGAATATGAAAACCTCAAGTATTTCATGGAGAGTGTAGCTTCAAAACTTTCAGAACCGGTGATCTTAAAAAAGAAGACTAGTCCCTGACGAGATCGTTTTATTGGAGAGTATATTTTTTTATTGATAATTTCGATGCCAAATACTCCAGCACATGACAGCATACTTACATGGATTTATTCCTGAAGAGCAACAGCGACTGATGGATCAGGCAGGAGTGCTGGGTTCTCTTATTTATCCACGTATTGATTTTGCAGGATGCAAGAAGCTTCTTGAAGTAGGTTCTGGTGTGGGCGCACAGACGGAGACTTTGCTAAGACTATTTCCCGATCTGGAGATTACCTGTGTAGATTATTCACAAAGTCAACTCGACAGAGCTAAGCAGAATTTGGCTTTTGCTTGTGATCGGGTGAAATTTGTCTGTCAAGATGCGAAGGAGCTTGTTTTAGACGAGAAATACGATTCGGTATTCATTTGCTGGGCTTTGGAGCATATCCCCAATTCTCATCTAGTTTTGGAAGCTGTTAAGCCTTATCTATTTCCAAATGCGAAACTTTGGTTTACCGAGGTTTTCAATTCCAGTTTTTACTTCAATCCTCCGCTGGCAGGATTGTCTAAATATTATCTCGCTTACAATGAGTTTCAGCGATCCCTAGGAGGGAATCCTGATATTGGTGCTAACCTAGGTAATCTGCTCAAGCGTGCCGGCTATACCCAAATTGAATTGTTTCATGGAGGGTTTCATTTGGATCAGCGTAATGCTGAGGATCTTAGAAATATCACGCAGTATTGGAAGGGTTTGATGAAAAGTGCCGGGGTAGGTATGATCACTGCCGGTTTGATTACTGAAGTTGACTTGTTGGCTATGGAAAAAGACCTTGATTTAATTGCAGAGGATGATAATGCCGTTTTTTTCTATCATTTTGTACAGATAAGTGCTACAGTTTAATTTATAATTATGAAGCTTATTAAGAGGGTATGGCGGTTGATCTGGAAAACGACGATGTGGTTTTTGATTATTTCAGTTGGGTTGACTGTGGTCTATCGCTTCGTGCCTGTGCCGATTACTCCCTTGATGGTAATTCGTGTTTTTGAGCAAACATTTGATTCAGAGAAGGAAGTTCGACTTTACAAGGACTGGGTGCCTATGAGTGAGATTTCAAAGAACGCTCCTCAGGCAGTTTATGCTGCAGAAGACCAGAAATTCATGGATCACGATGGTTTTGACATCGAAGCGATGCAAAAAGCCTGGGAAAATAATAAAAAAGGTAAGCGGGTAAAAGGAGCAAGTACCATTACGCAGCAGACTGTTAAGAATGTCTTTTTGTGGCCATCTAGAAGTTATATAAGAAAAGGTTTTGAGGCTTACTTCACTGTTTTGGTTGAGTTAATTTGGCCGAAGGAACGTATCATGGAAGTTTATCTGAATGTGATTGAAATGGGTGATGGTATTTATGGAATTGAAGCGGCTTCACAGGCTTATTTCAATAAGCCCGCCTCCAAACTCAATCGTAATCAAGCAGCCGCCATTGCAGCCGTTTTGCCGAATCCAAGGCGATGGTCGCCTGCTAAACCGACCTCCTATATCAAGGGTCGTCAGAGTTGGATTCTCAGACAGATGAACAATCTGGCTCCTCTTGAGATGGGAATTTAGCGTTGGATTTGTTCGGTTAAAATTGCATTATTCGGTGGTAAAGTTGGGGGAAAATTAAAAACACAGTGTTTGGTGATAATGTGTAACGCTTTTTTGATGCTTAAAAATTCGCTCACAAAATATTCTATTAGAATCGGGCGATATCGGGCACTTTTGTGTACGAGGTAGCATGGGTATTTTGAGTATGCACTAGCCTAGTAAATCGTTGTTTGGAGCGTCCATTTGAGGTTTAAAAAATGCAAGTGTTTTTTATCCACATTTTCGATAATTTATCCACATTCTCTAATATTGATAATCTAACTATCAATAAATCAAATGTTTATATGCCTTTTTCTAAAGGTAATTTTGTGGATAAAGAAGGCTAACTTTAAAAATGTGGTTAAAAACAGTGTGTGAAAAAGTGGATAAATTTCTTCTCCAAATATTATTCTTAAATCGATTAATCTTGCTTCTGTTTGATGAGACGTTTTCGGTAGGCATTGAAGATTCTGGACTTAGAAACAAAACCTAAATATTTGCCTTCTTCGATTACAGGTAGGTTCCAAGCTCCTGACAGCTCAAATTTCTCCATTGCTTTTTGCATATTCTCAGTTGCTAATAGGATTTCTGGGGGACTGTGCATCAGCTCCTTTATGAGTATTACTTCCTGCTTTTCTCGATCAAACATTATGTCTCGGATATCATCCAAGGTGACTATTCCTCGAAGAGCTTTATGCTCATCTACCACAGGGAAAATATTTCGTTTGGATATTTTTACTAAACTGATCAAATCTTTCAGCTTTGAATCTGGATGTATAGGGAGCAAATCACGTTCGATTACATTGGTAATGGTGATGAGTTCCAGTAGTTCCTGATCCTTTGATTCGGGGAGATGCCTGCCTTTTTCCTTCAGCTGTATCATATAGATACTATCTTTCTGATAGGCGGTTTTAGTTACATACGAAATCGCAGATACAAACATCAACGGAATAAACAGCTCGTAACCACCAGTGATTTCTGCTATTAAGAATATGGCGGATAGTGGCGCGTGCTGGGCGCCTGCCATTACTCCGCACATGGCCACTAATGTAAAATGAGCCAGTGGTAGAGGAATAGTGAAATTAAATAGATTGCTAGAATAGGCGAATAAAAATCCCAAAATGCCACCCACATACAGAGATGGTGCGAAAATACCGCCACTACCACCGGCACCCAGGGTAACGGCTGCAGCTATAGGTTTAACCAAAATTATAAACGCCAGAAAAATAATGATCAAATAAGGATTCTCAATTAATGAGAAGAATGGACTTTTCTCAAGTAATTGACTTGAGTTTCCTTCTATCAATGTATTTAGCGTGTCATAGCCCTCGCCATAAATCGGTGGTAGAAAGAACACCATGATTCCCAATATAGCGCCACCATAAAGAATGCGTAGTACTTGACTATCTAGGCTCTCCATAAGTGATTCTGTTTTTCTCACTGCTTGGCTGAAATAGAGAGAAACTAAACCACATGCAATTCCTAAAAGCAAGTAATAAGGCATGTGTGAAGCTTGAAAGTTCTCCGTCAATTTGAAATTGAAAACCGAGTCTTTTCCAATAAGAATCATGGAAGTCAAGGAACCTGTCACACTTGCTATCAATAGAGGAATAAAGCTCGCTGTGCTTATTTCCATCATGATTACCTCAATAGCGAAAATCACTCCGCCGATAGGTGCACCGAAAATTGATGATATCGCTGCTGCTGCACCACAGCCTATCAGTAGGGTCCGCTTTTTTGCATTTAGATGCACCAAAGAGCCTACATTGGAACCGATGGCTGAGCCTGTTACCAGCATCGGAGCTTCTAGACCTACTGATCCACCGAAACCAACAGTAATAGCCGAAGTAAAAACACGACTATAGGTCTTTACCCGTTTGATGATACTCTGTTTTTTGGAAATCGTAAAAAGAATGTCAGGAACACCGTGCCCACCGACGTCTTTGAAGATGAATTTACCAATAAGATAGGCTGCCGAAATACCGATAAGCGGGTATAAGATGTATAGAAAATTGGCGTATTCCTTATAAAAATCCTCTGTAAGAAAATGCTGTATGGCATGCACACCTTGTTTCAGAATTACAGCTGCCAGGCCAGAAAAAACCCCTATTATCCCACTGAGAATAAGGATAAAGGTTTGGTTGCTCATGTGTCTGAGCCTCCATATCAAGAGCTTGGTGATAAAGTCTGTTTTAGGCAAAATATCGCGTAAGTAGCGTGCTTTAGATTATAAGGTAAATAAGATGTGGGTAAATGAAAAGAGTATCGCCTACTCTTTAGGCAATTGTGAATCCAGCGCTAAGGTACACTTCAAGATAAGATTGACCGCATTGATATAAAATCGCTGATCAATATTCTCAAAAGAATCACTTGGCTTATGGTAATCGGGGTGATCCTCTACGCCGAAATAGATGTGTGGAACTTGTACATCAAAGAATGCTCCATGATCTGAAGAATTAGTCCAGTTATCTCTGCCAGTGTTTGGTTCATCATGACCGAAAAGTAATTTTGGAGTGGATCCTGCTGCTGCTGTTTCCAGAATTGACTTTAAACTTGGATTGTAATAGGTGCCCGAAGCGTACAACTCACCTTTTTCATTTCTTGAAATCATGTCCATATTGATATTCAATACGATTTGCTCCATAGGAAATGGAAAGTCTTTTACAAGGGCTTTTGCGCCTTGTAAGCCCATTTCTTCACCATCCAATGCTGCAAAAATCATAGAATGCTGAGGCCTGTTTTCTTTGAAATATTTAGCCAATTCAATCATAGCGGCTGTTCCAGAGGCGTTGTCATCCGCACCGTTGTAAATAGAATCGCCTTCTGTATTTGGTCTGCCGACACCGACGTGATCATAATGTGCCGTAACCACTATCAATTTCTGTGATGAGCTTCCTGCTATAAATCCAACAATGTTTACAGAGTTTTCATAAGGCTTATTTTCTCTTCTATTTTCAAAGTCAAATTTCTGCTGGTAATCGGGATACTGAGTTTCCAGCCCGATGCTTTTGAACTGTTCTAAAATGAAAGCTCGTGCTTGTGAATTTCCTTCACTGCCTGTTTTTCTACCTTTAAGTTCATCAGATGACAAAAACTTAATGTTTTCAAGGAGGCTTTTGCTTGCAATACTTTGCCCGTTTGTCTGAAAAAAAACTAGAAATAATAAACAACTTAGTGTGCTTTTGATTGAGAGTTGCATCAAGGGAAGTATTTTGCGTTATGTATATTGGTAAAATTAATAAGCTTAGCGGATCACACCTCTGAATTCATGAAATATAATATCCTTCTTATTCTTATTTTTTTAATAAACTTTCAGCTGGTTTTGGCTCAAGGTAGCTTGCCTCAGTCATTTTTTGACGGAAAATCTATCGTTTTTATCTCAACCGATCCGGGAGCTAGGCCAGTTATGGCTTGGACAGAAGTAGCAGATAGCGTTCATCATTCATTGGTTCAAGCAGGGGCGGATCCTGTTGCATATTTTGAATTGGAGAAAGTTGCTCTTTCCGAAGCTGTTCAGGCAGACTATGCTAAAAGCTTTCAAAATCGACTTGTTAAAAATGTTATTCTCGTAACACGTCAGAAAAATCAAATGAGTATTCATGTTGCTCCGTTTTCAGGAGATGGCAAAATTATTCCTACTACCGCCTTGTTTGGAGTAAGTGCTGCAGATATAGGCACTGTTACTAGCCAGTTTGGATTAATAGGTCAGAACCAGCCCTCACGAAATCTACTTGTGTTGGATGTGCCAGAGTTCCTAAGTATCAACAGCACTGAGACTTCGTCTAGTCAGAAGTTTTTGGCAGCGAATCCACTTAACCTAGATGTTTTCAAATTGGGTATTACCATTGAAGGCTCATCAGCTGAGACTGGCTTGCTGAGCTATTTTAGGTACGATATGTATGGAAAGTCTCAAGAAACGATTTTAGCGGAGCAGGCGGCCCAGAAAACAGGAATTGAGCAAGTATTGAAGCAACAATATCCTTATGAGATAGAATGGCTTACTGAGGCAAAGACTGAGCAACAGTTAATTCGCGACAGAGTACAATTTCTTTTAGTAAAAGTGGAGGGCAGAGAAGCTGATTTGATGAAAAGTATGGGGCTGGAGCCAAAGACAGATCCATCGGCTTCGCGAATTGTGGTAAAATATTATATCAAACTATTAGTGCGTGACGAACTCTATATAGGCCCTGAATGGGATGCTGATCCAGATTGGAGAGTTGCATTGAATAATTTCTTGAAGAACTTAAAAAAATAGACCTCTCGGATGAGAGGTCTATAGCTACTTAATGATAGGGGTGATTTAAGCAACTTCTACTACTGTCGATTTCTAAAGGCCATTGTAATATTCTTAGCCTTTTGGACAAATCAAAGTTTTAAATTTCAATTATTCAATGATAATCAATTTTTTTTCGAATAAAAGGCACTTAAGTAAAAAAATTGCAAAAATCAGCTCCTTTAAAATAACTCTTCATTCAAAAATGGAATCAAAGCGAGTATAATAGCTTGATTATAATAGGTTTGTCTGGTTATTGCCCCGTGAGTAAGAATTCCTACAGAACCACCACTTTGCTTAGAGTTTTCCTGAGAAAAAAATTGATCATCAGCTGCACCAAGCTCCATTCCTGAGTGAATTAATTTAGCAATGGCTTCAGGGAGGTAAAATGTCCCTGTTTTCGCTTTGCCTTGGAGGCCCGATTTATTTTCTATGAAAATCCATGCAAAGGCATACATCCCGCGGACGTCTTCTCCTATACCTCCTTCTATTCCTACCCAATAATCTGCTTCAGGGAAGGATTTTTTGGCATTGATTACCCGATTTCTGGCACCTAGGTAAGTCTCTTCGTCACCTTTTGGTTGATCAGAAACTTGTGAAGCGGCTGTGATTCCGTTGACGACAAATCCTTTGTGGAATGCTTCTGTAAATGCCGACTCACTACAGGCGACTTTTACAGGGTTTTTACTGCCAACAATTATTAATGGCTTTTCTGAAGCCTGAAAATTTTCTCTTTTTGGGAAATTCATAGAATAAAAAAACCTAGGGGATACCTAGGCCATGTTTGTGAAAATTTGGTTTACGTCTTCGTCTTCTTCCATTTTTTCGATCATCTTGTTGATAATCTCTTCCTGCTCTTCATCGAGCTCAGTAAGTGTAGATGGGAAGCGCTGAAAATCTGCGCTGATTACGTCAATATGTTTTTCTTCAAGTACTTTTTGCATGGTGCCGAAATCCTCAAATTCAGTATAAACGAAGATCTCACCTTCATTCTCGTCGATATCAACTAAGCCGAAATCAATTAATTCAAATTCCAGTTCTTCCAAATCAAATTCACCTTTTGCGAAGCGGAATACGGCTTTTCGATCAAACATAAAGACAACTGAACCAGAAGTGCCCAAAGAGCCTCCAGCTTTAGAGAAGTAGCTTCGCACATTTGCTACGGTTCTATTGATGTTATCTGTAGACGTTTCGATCACTACGGCGATCCCAAAGGGGCCATAGCCTTCGTAAACTACTTCTTCGTAATCTTTTTCGTCTTTATTTGACGCGCGTTTGATCGCTGCTTCGATTCTATCCTTAGGCATCTGAGCACCTTTGGCATTCTGTATTATTGTACGAAGTCTGGGATTAGATGCGGGGTCGGGACCTGCCGATTTTACCGCCATTACGATTTCTTTTCCTAGACGCGTAAAAACCTTGGACATTTTGTCCCAACGCTTGAATTTTCTCTCTTTTCTGAATTCAAATGCTCTTCCCATGATTATTAATATTAGGGTGGTAAAATTAGCAATTCTTTTGGTTTGGCTAGAATTAGAACTATTCTATATCTAGTTTTTGTTGGAAAGTATGCCATTTTTATAGTGACATTTTTCTAAATCAACTCGACTAAAAAACATTTCAAACATGTCGGAATTTCTCTCAACTCCACTTCCAAATATTCCTAAATCTGATTTACCAAAAGTAGTCATTGTAGGCGCTGGATTTGGAGGGTTAAAGCTTGCTATGAAGTTGATGAATAAACAATTTCAGGTGATTTTGCTCGACAAGCATAACTATCATCAGTTCCAGCCACTTTTTTATCAAGTTGCCACTGCTGGACTGGAACCGAGTGCTATTTCATTTCCACTTCGAAAGATTTTTCACGGATCGAAAAATGTGACTTTCCGAATGGCTCAAGTTGATCACTTTGATCCGAAAATCAAGCGCCTCTTTACAGATATGGGCTATATAGATTACAGTTATCTAATAATGGCGATGGGTGCTGACACTAATTACTTTGGAAATAAAAACATAGAAGATTCTGCTTCTCCGATGAAAACGGTATCTGAGGCCCTATATATCCGTAATAAGATAATTTCGAATTACGAACGAGCTATTAATATTGAGAAAGCGGAAGATCGTAAATCTCTCATGAATGTAGTAATAGTGGGTGGAGGCCCTACAGGAGTAGAGTTAGCTGGTGCCATGGCAGATTTGAGAAATAATGTACTCCCCAAGGATTATCCGGAACTCAATTTTCACAATATGAAGATTGTACTCATAGAGGCAGGGCCGGAATTGCTCGGTGCCATGTCCAAAGAGTCTAAAGAGAGTGCGTTGAAATATCTTCTGAACCTAGGAGTAGAAGTGATGCTGAATACCATGGTGAAAAATTACGATGGAAATGAAGTACTACTGGCAGACAATGAACCTATTCAAACCCAGACCTTGCTTTGGGCAGCTGGCATTAAACCAAATAGAATAGGAGGGTTGCAGGCTGACAATTATGCTCCAAATGGAAGAATTTTCGTCGACGACTTTTCAGAAATAAAAGGATGCCAAGGAGTATATGCACTTGGTGATATCAGTTTGATGACTCAGGAGGAATATCCTAAAGGCCATCCTCAAGTTGCTCAAGTGGCAATTCAACAGGCAGTTTGTCTTGCTCACAACCTTCACAAAATAGAAGAAGGTAAGGAGAAGAAGGTTTTTACATATAAAGATTTAGGGTCTATGGCAACTGTGGGAAGAAAGCTTGCAGTGGTTGATTTACCATTCATTAAGTTTCAGGGGATACTGGCTTGGTTTACCTGGCTTTTTGTTCACTTGATGGCTATTCTTGGGGTGAAAAATAAGGTGTTCATATTCCTAGATTGGTCTTGGAACTACCTGAGTTTTGATCCTAGCCTAAGGTTGCTGATTAAGCCGAAGGCTGTAAGGCCTAGCGAACGGAAGGAATTAACAGAGGAGAGGTAGTCTGATTTAGATTTGTTAACAAAAAGTCATCTAGATCAGATTAAACTGATATGCCAATGCATGGTCTAATTCATGTAACTAAAAAACAGAACACATGAAAAAATGGATTTTCGCTACGGGTTTGATGGTAATGGTCAGCCTGAGCACATTTGCACAAAGAAATGGAGGAGAAAGACCAAGTGCGGAGGAGAGAGCTAATAGAAATACTGAACGCATGGCGGAGGAACTTAAGCTAACTGATGCTCAGAAAAAGCAAATCTTAGCTATCAACTTAGAATATGCTAAGAAGAATGAGGCTGAGATGGCTGAAAGAAAAGCTGAAATGGATGCCCGAAAAACTGAAATGGATGCGAAGAGAGCTGAATTGAAAGAGCAGGATGCTAAAATCCAAGCCGTTTTGACTGAGGAGCAAAGAGCAAAGTGGACTGAAATCAAAGCGGAAAGAATGGATGATCGCCGCAGAGGCAGACCAAATGCACAGATTGAAGCTGATCCTCGAAGAGGGAAAAGAGGAGGTAATTAATTCGCTATGTACCGTTTAGCAAAAGAAGCCACCCTGAGTAATCGGGATGGCTTCTTGTTTTATTATAGCAAAACTTTTTAGTCTATATCTGAAATGTGCTCTTCTACCTGGAAGAATGATTCGTCTTTTTGAGGTAGGGTAGATTCTCCCATTAGGAACTCATCCACCTTTACTGCGGCTTCACGACCTTCTGAAATAGCCCATACAACCAAAGATTGACCACGGCGCATATCTCCTGCTAGGAATACCTTTGAATTAGTGCTTTGGTAATTTTTAGACTTTGGAAGTGTATTCTCCATCGTGTCTGCACCAAATGCTTCTAGCAATCCATTTTGAGCAGGACCAGTATATCCGATAGCCAAGAATGCCAAGTCACAAGGGACTGTTCGTTCTGTGCCAGGGATTTCTTCGAAGACCATACGTCCATCTTTGTGCACCCATTCTAGATCAACTAGACTTAAGCCTGTCACTTGACCTTCGGCATTAACCGTGAACTCCTTTGTAAGAACCGAAAATACTCGCTCAGCACCTTCGTCATGAGAACTCGAAGTTCTCAAAGTCATAGGCCATTCTGGCCAAGGGTTAAGCGTATTTCTTTGCTGTGGAGGTTTCGGTAAAAGCTCTAGTTGTGTGATGGATGCCGCTCCATGTCGATTGGATGTACCAATACAATCACTTCCTGTATCACCACCGCCAATTACAATCACATGCTTTCCTTTGGCTGAGATTGGATTTTCTTCGATCTCGCCAGACACAACTTTGTTTTGCTGACCAAGAAATTCCATCGCAAAATGAACACCTGTGGCATTCGATCCTTTGATATTTAATCCCCTAGGTTGTCCAGCTCCAGTAGAAAGTACTACAGCATCGAAGTTTTTTAGGATATTTTCTGCCTTGATATTGAAACCAATTTCTGTATTGCAGGTGAAAATTACTCCTTCTTGTTTCATGAAATCGACACGGCGATCAATTACCCATTTTTCAAGCTTGAAATCCGGGATACCAAATCGAAGTAATCCTCCAGGCTTGGAATCTTTTTCGAAAAGCGTCACCTCATGACCAGCTTGATTTAGCTGATCAGCCGCAGCAAGTCCTGCAGGGCCTGAGCCAATTACGGCTACTGACTTTCCAGTTCTTGTTTTTGGAGGATTCGCTTTGATCAGGCCTAGTTCATAGGCTTTTTCAGCTATATTTTTCTCGATTAATTCGATTGCAACTGGGTCTTTATTAATTCCCAATACACAGCTAGCTTCGCATGGAGCAGGACAAATTCTCCCAGTAAACTCAGGGAAATTGTTTGTGCTCCTTAATATATTGATCGCTTGCTCCCATTCGTTTTTGTAAACCGCATCGTTGAAATCCGGAATTACATTACCCAATGGACAGCCATTGTGACAAAACGGAACACCGCAGTCCATGCATCGAGCTGCCTGATTATTTAATTTTTCGCCTGCAAAAGGCTCATATATTTCCTTGTAGTCACCTATTCTAGCTTTCGCGTCACGGGTAACCGGGGTTTCTCTTTTGAATTGAATAAATCCTTCTTTCGCTCCCATTTTACGCCAATGATTTTGATTGTTCTAATGCTCTTTTCTCTAAAACTGCCTTATAATCTCTTGGAATTACCTTGATAAATTTCTCTTTGGTTTTATCCCAATCATCAAGGAATTTAGTTCCTAAACCCGATCTAGTCAGTTTTACATGTCTTTTGATGAATGTTTTGATCGTGTTGACATCCTCATCCTCCAGGTTATCTATATCTACTAGTTCTGGGTTGATTTCAGTAATGTATTCTTTAAGAATATAAGCTATTCCACCGCTCATTCCAGCGGCAAAGTTTCTACCTATTTCTCCGAGATTCACTACTAATCCACCAGTCATATATTCACAACCGTGATCTCCAATTCCTTCTACTACTGTCTGTACACCAGAGTTTCTAACGCAGAATCTCTCGCCACCTTTTCCGTTGATGTATGCTTCACCGGACGTTGCTCCGTAGAACGCTACGTTACCAATGATGATGTTTTCTTCTGGAACAAATTTGGCATTTCTACTAGGGTAGATGATCAATTTTCCTCCTGAAAGTCCTTTTCCGAAGTAATCATTTGCCTCCCCTTCTAGTTCGAAATTGACTCCTTTGGTAAGGAATCCTCCAAAAGTCTGACCAGCAGAACCTGTGAACTTGAAGTTGATCGTATCCTCAGGCAATCCAGGGCTACCATATATTTTGGAGATTTCGTTGGAAAGCATTGCTCCTACAGATCTGTCAGTATTCTTGATAGAGAAGCTACCTGAAGAAGCCAAAGCTTGTTCAAGTGAAGGAAGCGCAGCCTTTATTAACTGCCGATCCAATACTCTCTTCAGTTCAAATTCTTGATCGATTTGCTTGTGAATACCTACGTGATCTGGAACTTCCACTTTGTGGAAAATCGGACTTAAGTCCACTTTATCCCACTTCCAGTGATTCAAATGACCAGTAGATTGAAGGACGTTGCTTTGTCCTACCATTTCATTCACGGTGCGGAAGCCAAGCGAGGCCATGATCTCTCTAAGATCTTGAACAAGGAATTGGAAGAAATTCACTACGTGATCAGGATCACCGGTAAATAGCTTTCTTAAGTCTGGATTTTGTGTTGCAATACCTACTGGACAAGTGTTCAGATGGCATTTTCTCATCATAATACATCCTTCTACTACTAAAGCAGCAGTGGAAATCCCCCATTCTTCAGCTCCCAAAAGTGTCGCAATTGCAAGGTCGCGACCAGTTCTAAGCTGACCATCGGTTTGCAATACTACTCGGCTACGGAGGTTGTTTTTTACCAAAGTCTGATGAGCTTCAGAAAGCCCAAGTTCCCATGGTAAGCCAGCATGTCGAATAGAACTCAACGGTGATGCTCCTGTACCACCATCAGCGCCTGAGATCAGGATCACATCAGCCATAGCTTTTGCCACACCTGCTGCCACTGTTCCTACTCCAGCTTGAGAAACTAGTTTAACGTTGATTCTTGCTTTTCTATTCGCATTCTTTAGATCATAGATCAGCTGAGCTAGATCTTCAATGGAATAAATATCGTGGTGTGGTGGAGGTGAGATCAATCCTACTCCAGGAGTAGAATGTCTTACTCTACCTATCCAATCATCTACTTTATGTCCAGGAAGCTGACCGCCTTCTCCAGGCTTAGCTCCTTGAGCCATCTTTATTTGAAGTTCGGCAGCATTCGTCAGGTAATTACTCGTAACGCCGAATCTACCAGAAGCTACTTGCTTGATAGCTGAGCGCTCCCAGTCTCCATTTTCTTTTTTGGCAAATCGAATTTCATCTTCTCCTCCTTCTCCAGAGTTACTTTTAGCACCCATTCTATTCATGGCTATCGCCAAAGTAGAGTGAGCTTCGTGAGAAATCGAACCAAAAGACATGGCGCCAGTAGCAAATCTCCGCATGATGGAAGATGCTGGCTCTACTTCGTCTATTGGTACAGAAATACGGTTTTTGAACTCGAATAAGCCTCGTAACGTCAAGGCATCTTTGCTTTGCTCGTTGATTTTGGATGCAAATTTCTTATACATCCCGTAATCATTTAAGCGAGTCGATTTCTGAAGCAAATGGATTGTTTCAGGATTAAACAAGTGTTTTTCACCTCTTCTTTTCCACTGATACACTCCACCTTGCTCTAGTATCGGCGATTCTGTCTCGTAAGCTGCTCTATGACGAATCAATACTTCCTCAGCTAATTCATTAAATGAAATTCCGCTGATTCTAGAGATTGTGCCTTTGAAACATCTGTCAATTACATCTGGTCCTAAACCTAAAGCTTCGAAGATTTGCGCACTTTGATAAGACTGAAGTGTACTGATTCCCATTTTAGAAAGTACTTTAAGCAGTCCTTTTCCTATCGCAGATTGATAGTTTGAGAATAGTTTCTTCTGACTTTTTGGGTTTGGAAGTTCACCTTTTTGATACATATCTAGAAGTGATTCTAGGGCCATGTATGGATTAATTGCTGATGCTCCGTAACCAATTGCAGTTGCGAAATGATGAGTTTCGCGAATATCTCCAGATTCTAATACCAAGCCGGCACTAGTTCGGATTTTCTTTTTGACTAAGTGATGGTGAACTGCTCCTATCGCCAATAGAGATGGGATAGGTGCATATTCTACAGTGCTATTACGGTCAGAAATAATGATGACATTTTTACCTTCATTGATCGATTTTTCCGCTTCATCGCAAAGCTTATTAAGAGCTTCTAAAAGCCTTCCTGGCTTATGATCTGCAAGGAAATGACTTGTAAGCGTAGCACACCTATAGCCTTGGCCCTCCATATTATTAATCTTTTCCAAATCTTCATTCAGAAGAACTGGTTGGGAAATATGGATTTGACGTGTATGCTTTGGACTTTCTTCCAAAATGTTTTGCCCTACTCCCAGACGGGTAAATAGTGACATGACCAATCTCTCACGAATAGGATCAATCGGTGGATTACTTACCTGAGCAAATAGCTGCTTAAAGTAATTGGAAATATGCTGACTTTCTTTGGAAAGAACTGCAAGCGGAGTATCTGCTCCCATAGAGCCGATTGCTTCATAGGCAGTGTCGCCCATCGGGCTCAATACCACTTTCAGCTCCTCTGAAGTATATCCAAAGATGGTTTGCTGTTTTTTAATATTCTCAGTAGAATATGGATGTTTCAGTGTTTTCGGGTCATCTTCCAAACGAAGTTTGATTCGCTGATCTGCAACCCACTGTTCGTATGGTTGCTTACTGCAAATTTCTCCTTTTACTTCCTCATCAAAAACTACTCGGCCTTTTTCCAAATCAGCCCAAATCATCCTTCCCGGACTAATTCTGCCTTTCTCTAAAATAGTGGCTTCACGAATAGGTAATGCTCCAGCTTCAGAAGAAAGTATAAGTCTATTATCCTTTGTAATAAAGTATCTCAATGGACGAAGACCGTTTCTATCCAGCGTAGCACCTACAGATTTTCCATCTGTAAATAGCAAAGCAGCAGGTCCATCCCATGGCTCAACGAGTGAAGCATGGAATTTATAGAATGATTTTCTATCACGATCCATGACCTCATTATCTTGCCAAGCTTCTGGCACAAGCATCATCATGGCATGGGGAAGAGATCTACCACTCAAAGTCAGTAGTTCCACCATAGCATCAAGATTCGCTGAATCCGACTTTTGTTTGTCGGTGATTGGCATCAATCTGGAAAGCTCCTCATCAGTGAAATACTTTGACTTCATGAGGTTTTCCTTTGACTTCATCTTATTCAGATTTCCCTTGATCGTATTGATCTCACCATTGTGAGAAAGAAAACGAAATGGCTGAGCTAGTCTCCAGTTAGGAAACGTATTGGTAGAGAAGCGGGAGTGAACTATCGCAAAAGCGGATCCGATTCTTGGATTCTGTAGGTCTTTGTAAAAAGCCAACACCTGATCAGTTCGCAACTGACCCTTATATATAAGTGTCTGGCTGCTCAAGCTCGCAAAGTAGAATGACTGATTTACGCCAGGAATCTTAGTGTTGATTTCTGAAGTTGAGTAGTTTCTAAGCACGTAAAGCTTGCGCTCCAATTCGATACCGGTGAGCCCTTTTTTATGCTTGACAAAGAGCTGCTCAATATTCGGCATCACTTCCAATGCTCCAGAGCCGGGTACTGTCTCGTCTACTGGCACTGATCGATAACCGATCAATTCAAAATCCAACTCTTCAATCACTTGATTGAGAAGTTCTTTTGAGCGGTGAAATAGCTGCTTATTCTTTGGGAAAAACGTCATGCCTACACCATAAGATCCAGCTTCAGGAAGCTCAATCTCTGTACGCGCAGTAATATCCTTGAGGAACTGATGTGGTACCTGAATTAGTATGCCGGCGCCATCACCAGACTTAGGATCAGATCCACGTCCGCCACGGTGCTCCATGTTGCTCAGCATATATAAGGCATCGCTAATCGTCTCATGTGAGGGAACTGCACTCAGATCGACAACCGCACCTATACCGCAGGAGTCATGCTCAAACTCCGATCGATACAAACCTTCTTGCATTTTTATAGAATTTATTAGGTTCAAAATTTCCAAAAATTACAGAAAAAAATTGTCCTATTAAAATTACGGCAATAAAACAGCTGCTTTAGTGCCTTATTATTTATGGATTTTGACTTTTTTAATATTTTGGCAATTGGCTTTTTGGTGTGAAAAACTGAACTGCCTAATAAAATTTATGGCAGTATTTGATGAAATAGGGTGCTTTTTAATTCAAATCTGAAAAAAAAAGTGCGAAACATTTGATTTTAGGATCTCGAAAAATACTGCTAAAAAAAATAAAATTATTTTTTGTGAATTTTAGTGTTGACTCGTCGAATCAGCGATCATTAAATTTCACGTAAAATAATATTCTGAAAAATAGGCTAAACTAAAAATATTATAATTTACTGTTTCTCAATCTGTATGTGGACCAAGTGTATCCTTGTCCAAAGAATTGATGTGAACCTTTATTTTTTTGATTTTTCGGGCGTCTACTGCCAAAATGGTAAACTCGAAATCTTCAAAATTGATCTTGGTTCCATTCTTAGGTAATTTCGAATTAAGCTCCAGAAGTAATCCCCCGAGTGATTCGCTTTCGCCTTTGACATCTTCAAATATCTGTGAGTCCAAATCAAGTTTTTTACAAAAATCATTCAGTGAGACTTTTCCTTCAAAAATAAAGGTGGAGGAATCAATTTCTTGGAAGAATATATCGTCATGGTCGTCAAACTCATCGTTGATTTCTCCAATTATTTCTTCAATTAAATCTTCTAAAGTGACCAGTCCTGAGGTTCCGCCATACTCATCCACCACGATGGCCATGTGCACTCGCTTTAGCTGGAAATCCTTTAGCAAGGTGTCCACCTTTTTGTTTTCAGGTACAAAGAAGCTTTTTCGGATTAGTTCATTCCACTTAAAATCCTCGTCTCTTTCGATAAATGGCAAAAGATCTTTGATATAAAGAATGCCTTGAATATTATCAATCGTCTCTTCGTAAACGGGAATTCTGGAATATCCACTTTTATTGATTTTGTCCATCAATTCATGAAAATCCATTTCCATATCGATGGCTGTGATATCCATGCGGCTTTGCATGACTTGCTTTACAGTGAGTGTTCCGAAGTTTACTATTCCTCGGAGAATCTCTCGTTCTTCATTTCCAGCATCTTCCGTAGTCAATTCCAATGCTTGATTTAGCTCATTTACAGAAAGTGAATACCCTTTCTTTACAATTCGTTTTTCCAGAAGATTGCTAAATGCCATCAAAAACACCGAAATAGGTTTGAGCACTGAGGAGAAAAATACTATGGTAGGAGCCATGATGAGACTAAACTCAACCTTGGCATTATTGGCGTAAACCTTCGGTACAATTTCACCAAAGAAAACAATGGCAAAAGTGATTCCCACTGTCTGAATCAATATGATGATAATTCCGGTTGCGTTCATCCCAAAAATAGACCAAGTCACAAATGTGGTCAGAGTAACTATCCCAATATTGATTAGGTTATTGAGAATAAGGATAGTGCTAAGTAGTTTTTTGGGAGATTCCACCAGGCTTATTACTTTTTTTCCACGAGGTGTGTTTTCTTCTTCGATGTTCCCTAAGTCTTCATTGGATAGGGAAAAAAAAGCTACCTCTGAACCTGAAACTAGGGCAGAGCCTATTAAAAGTAGTATAAAAAGCAGTCCATTTAAAATCAGGTAGCTTACCGAAGGTGTGCTAATCTGAGCGAGTAAATTGTAACTCGGGTAGGGATCGTCCATGTATTAAACCGTAAAGGTTAATGCAAAATTAAAAAAAATTCCCCTGAAAATAGCTTCCAGGGGAATGGATTATTAAAATGGCAGATCATCATCTTCTGTATCTGAAACCATTTCTTGTGCTTTAGGCGCTGATGTAGGTGCTGCCGATGCTGGTCTTTGTTGGGTGGATTGCTGCGGAGCGCTAGGACTTCCTGCTCCATCCGGTTTGGCACCAAGCATAGTGAAACTTAGGACTCTGATTTTGGTTCGATAGCGATTTTGACCCTGCTCATCTTGCCATTTGTCAGTTTTTATTTTGCCCTCTACGTAGATCTGACTACCTTTTTTAAGGTATTGCTCAGCTATTTTAGCCTGTGCACCCCATAGTTCGAGGTCATGCCATTCGGTTTGTTCTACTCTTTCGCCATTTCTGTTTTTGTAAGCTTCTGTTGTTGCCAAGCTTACATTAGCTACAGCATTATCACCTTCCAAATACTTTACTTCTGGGTCTGCTCCGAGATTTCCTACAAGGATTACTTTATTTACTCCTGCCATAATTAGTTTAATTTAAGGTTGAAAAAATCTAATACTTGAAGGTACTCAAATCCCTTGATCGTTCAAAAAGTTCACAATTAACTTTGGCTTCGCCAGGTATTCAATCTTTTCCTCTGCCACGAGCATAAAACCTTCCTTTTCACACCAATCTTCAAGCTCCTCCAAATTTTCTTCTCTTATTTCTACTTCGGAGAAAACAGCATTTAATCGCTGATGGGACAATATGTGTCTGTAATTTTTTGGAAATCGTTGAGTTTCTTCTTCATAAGCTGAGGGAATCTCCATTGGAATAGATGGTAGGCCATCATTAGATTCTACTTGAGGAAAATCAAAAAGTCCTTCCCAGATATCTCCAGAAGTTCGTTTTTTCCAAACCCACTTTTCCCCGCACTTGATTACATAATAATGGAAATGACGTTCTCTTACTTTTACCTTATTAATTTTCACGGGAAGATCTGACACCATATTATATAGTAGCGCAAAGCAGGAAGACTTGAGAGGACATGATTCACATCCTGGATTTTTGGGCGTGCATAGCCTAGCACCGAAGTCCATCATTGCTTGGTTAAATTCACCCGGCTGATCCTTTGGTATAATCTGATTAGCTAGTGCTTCAAATTCCTTTTTGGCTTTTGAGCTTGCTATGTCGGTCTCGATCCCGAAGTAGCGGGCTAATACCCTAAACACATTACCATCCACTACGGCTTTAACTTCACCATAGGCAAAACTTGCAATTGCCGAAGCTGTGTAGCTGCCGACGCCTTTTAATTTAAGAAGTTCACTGTATGATTTGGGGAATTCACCATTCATATCAAACCAAATAGTTTTTGCGCAAGCATGAAGATTCCTCGCCCGGCTATAATAACCCAACCCCTGCCATAGTCTTAGAACCTCCTCTTCTGGTGCCAAAGCTAGATCCTTTACCGTAGGGTAAGTCTCCGAAAAAGCATAATAATAAGGTAACCCTTGCGCGACGCGAGTCTGTTGAAGAATGATCTCAGAGAGCCAAATTTTGTATGGATCATCCGTTCCTCTCCATGGTAAATCCCTTGGATTTTCACGATACCAAGTTAGTATTTGATGCGAAAAAGCCTGATATTCAGTGGTTTTGTAATCCATGGTCAATTATTATCTATCATACAAATCAAGCTAATTTTTGTGAATATGTTTTTTAATTACAATGGTTGTCTTACATTTGCAGTCCCAAAAACACTTGGTTAATAGGTCGTTAAGCTTATTTCGTAATTTCTAAATTAATATTACAGTGACTAAAGCAGAAGTAATCACTAAGATTTCGGACAAAACAGGCATCCAAAAGGATGATGTTACACAAGCCATTGAGGCGTTCTTCAAAGTAGTGAAGGATTCAATGTCCGAAGGAGACAACATCTACGTGAGAGGATTTGGTAGCTTCATCAATAAGAAGAGAGCTAGAAAAATCGCCCGAAACATCTCCAAAAACACAGCAATCGTGATCGACGAGCATTACATCCCGGCTTTTAAGCCATCTAAGGTGTTTGTAGAGAAGATCAAGAACAGCAAAAAAATCAAGGAACTAGCTCCTCAGGACTAAGTCCGAAGAGTTTATGACATGAAAAGATCTCAACTCATACTAATCGCAATAGGAATCATCGCAATCGGAGGATTGTATGCCCTTCCTAGTGTGGTCGTGGATAATGAAAGTAAGGCAGATGGAGTTTCTCAGGAAAATTCATCCGCTTCTACTACATCCACTGATCCCATAGCGATGCATGAGGCTGAGCTAAGTCCTGATCAGAGACTTCAGATAAATACGCTGAAACTTCAGATCGCTGAGAATTCTTCGAAAGAAGAAGTGAAATCTTCAACGGAAGATATTGCTGCGATTTATCAGGAACTTGGGCAGTACGATAGTGCAGGATATTATCTAAGTTTGGCAGCAGATCAGCAGTCGGACATGGGACTAGCAGAAAAAGCAGGAAACGCCTATTATGAGGCATTCAGCTTTGCGCTATATCCGGAGAAAGTAACTTACACTGCCGAACAGACCCGAAAGTATTTAAACAAGGTGTTGGAAAACGATCCCACCCGTTTGGATTTGAAAACCAAGGTAGCGATGACTTATGTGTCCTCGTCCAATCCAATGCAGGGAATCACGATGCTAAGAGAGATCTTGGAAGAGGATCCGCAAAATGAGGATGGACTGTTCAACATGGGCGTACTATCTATGCAATCAGGCCAGTACAAGCGTGCCACTGAGCGATTCGAAGAATTGATCCAATATCACCCGGACAATCTTCAGGGGCAGTTTTACTTAGGTGTGAGCTATTTCGAAGCCAAACAAAACAACAAAGCGAAAGCTCAGTTTGAGAAAGTAAAAACGATGACCGAGGATGAAATGATCCTTGGAAGTATCGAAAGCTATCTCGAAAAGCTATAATTTATTTGTATCACTACTAAATCCAAAGACTATGCCTTGCGGAAAGAAAAGAAAAAGACATAAGATCGCTACGCACAAGCGTAAGAAGAGACTAAGAAAAAACAGACATAAGAAGAAGTAATACACTTCTTCTTATTGTCATATGAGTAAACGTTCATTTACATAATAATAAGACGAGATTTTGAGTACGGAATTGTTAATCGATTCTGCTCAAAACGGAAGTCGAATTGCCCTCCTTCAAGACAAGAGCCTGGTTGAGTTGCATTCCGAAGGAATGGACAATCAGTTTAAAGTTGGAGATATTTATCTCGGTACGGTCCGCAAAATCGTCAATGGGCTCAATGCAGCCTTCATTGACGTAGGTTATGAGAAAGACGCCTTTCTTCATTACCAGGACCTCGGGGCAAATTTCAACAGCCTGACAAAGTTCACCAAAATGGTGCGCAACAATAACTACGGCAATTATAATTTGAAGGGTTTTGAAAACGAACCTGAAATCGACAAGATTGGAAAAATCTCCAATCCTCTATCGAAAAATCAACAGATTTTAGTTCAGGTCGTCAAAGAACCCATCTCTACGAAGGGGCCTCGACTATCCTGTGAGCTCTCTCTACCAGGTCGCTACCTTGTGCTAGTTCCTTTTTCAGATTCGGTCAACGTATCTAAGAAGATTCGAAGCAACGAGGAAAGAAGACGTCTCCTGAGACTCATTAATTCTATCAAGCCAGCCAACTTCGGAGTAATTATCCGTACTGTGGCAGAAGGTCAGTCCGTTAGTGACTTAGATAAAGACCTTCGCAATCTTCTCAATAGCTGGGAAGAAGGCATGGGTAAATTGATGAAAGCCAAGAGTCGCGACAAGATTATTGGAGAGATGAGCATGGCTTCCTCACTTGTGAGAGACCTGCTCAACGAATCATTCGACGCAATCACCGTAGAAGAAGAATCTACTTACGATCAGATCAGATCCTACATCAGGAATATAGCTCCTGAAAAAGAAAAAATTGTAAAGCTTTACACTGGTAAAGCTAAGCTATTTGAAAATTTTGGAATAGAAAAGCAGATTAAAAGTCTGTTTGGACAGACGGTCAGCCTTCCGCAAGGAGGGTATGTGATCATCGAGCATACAGAAGCCCTGCACGTCATTGATGTGAACAGTGGTAATAAGTCCAACCAGGAAAGTGACCAGGAATCAACGGCATTAAAAACCAATCTGGTTGCTGCTAAAGAAATTGCCAGACAGCTCCGACTCCGGGATATGGGAGGAATCATCGTGGTCGATTTTATCGACATGAAGAAGGCCGAGAATAAAAAGGCTATCTACGAAGCGATGAATAACGAGCTTAAGTTTGACAGGTCTAAGCATACTGTTTTGCCTCTGAGCAAATTTGGGCTCATGCAGATCACCAGACAGCGAGTAAGGCCTGAGGTCAATATTGTGACCAAAGAGACTTGCCCGGCATGCAATGGCACCGGCAAAATACAAGCGTCTATCTTGATAGCTGATAAGCTAGAAAAAGACGTAGATCATATTGCTACTATCCAGAATGTAAGCAAAATACAAATTGGGCTGCATCCCTACCTGCACGCATACTTTACTACAGGCATTATTAGCCGAAGAGTGAAGTGGTTTTTCAAGTATAATAAGTGGATAAAACTGATCAAAGATTCTTCCCTACCCGTGACGGAATACAGATTCTTAGATGAATCTGGAGAGGAAATCGAACTACAAGTAAAAAGCGAGACTGAATAGTCTCGCTTTTTTTATGAATTTTTTTTAACCGCAGAGGACACAAAGGAAGCGCAAAGGGTTCAGTTAGATATTGGATCTTCTTATTTTACCTGATTAATAGTAAAATTCACTTAGTTATCTCTCCCATCTGTAGTGTAGATTTTTGAGAAATCTAATCTTGCAAAAGCCACTTCATCTTCAGAATGTGGGTATCCTATATACAAGTAATATCCATCTGGAGTCGAGAATCCACGGGTAAGAAAGGGTAATACTACTTCTGCGATTTTTTCAAAATCCTTATCTAGGATCACAAGTTTAGTAAGTGGCTTTTTACCTTGATCACGGTTCGTTTCACTATCAACCCTTATTATCGCTTCCCGAAGATAAACCTGTGCTGTTGGATCATAATCTACCCAACTGAATTTGCTTGTATTTCCATTAGGCAGAAAAGCAGTGTATTCACCTTGTTGCTCCGTTCTACCTACTAAAAAATCCATATGATCATCAACTCCCGCATAAGCCCATTTCTGAGAATTCGGGGAAATGACCAGCAATGAGTCGTCTGCAGGGAAGGAAATCAAATGAAGGTTTTCATTCTTATTGTATCCATTTTGGTAAGTAGCGAAGGTTGGATCGTCCAGAAATTGTAGGTATTTACTTGGGTATTTGAATTTCACATAATCAATCGAGCTGTCCTTTGGATCAAATTCCAACAGCCAATTTTCATAATCAAGTAAAGATTCTTTCAGGACAAAAGGCACGTCTGGAATGATAATCTTTCCATTGATGTTCATGGCCTTTGTTCCAGACATCGTATTGTAATTGACAGCTAATCGATCTGTGGGGTCTGCTGGAAGATCATATCTAGCCAATACTTTCCCTTTTTGATCAGCCTGGATTAACTCCTGATAAGATACAAACCAAACAGATGTGTCATCAGTGAAAATAACTGGTAAATAACTTCCTATTCCATCCGGACCTTCTTCTTCATAGAATTGATCACGGATAAGCTTTCCTTCAGGATAGCTATATTCCATAAATCGGTGTTGTTTTGAAGTTATCAGAGATTCCTCATCACCTCTTTTGATATAGTTGAAAGTTGTCCCCAAATCCTTGGTCAATGTATCCTTCTCCAAATACAGGGTGTCTATAATCAAGTCTTTTAAATCTAAAACAGGGATTTGTTTTTCAGGCTTAGTGGAGCAAGAAATTCCAAGAAGGGTTATAGCCAAAAAACTAAGTAAAGTAAATTTTCTCATGTAATGGGGAATGAATGTGTCTTGTAAAATAAATAATTCGTTCTAAAAAAAAAACTTACCGTTATATTAATTCATGAACTCGGATAGTTCTTCCTATTGTAATCTCTTCCTTGATTCATCACCCAAAAAATACATTAGGATCCCCATAAATCTAATTTACTGATCTAGCCAAGATTTGAAATCACCTACTTTTTCACGGCTTATTAGAATATTCTGATCTGTACAGTTTTTTAATATGACTTTCAGCCTACTATTTGAATAGGAAAATATTCCATCTATGGCTTCCATACTGCTCAGGTATTTTCGATTGAGACGAAAGAAATTAGCTGGATTTACTTGGGCTTCCGTTTGATCCAGAGTGCTTTCAAGCACATACTTTTTGCCTTCCTGAGTTTGTAAAAAAGTGACTCTTTCTTCGCTGTTAAAAAAGGAAATGTCCTCTGTTGGGATACTTTGAATTTTCTCGCCGAATCGTACCAAAAACCTGGATTTAAAGCTTGCTTTATTTGGAATAAGTAGGCTTTTCAATACATCCATCTCAATGGTTGATCTAATTAGATTTGCTTTAAACTTATCCACAGCTCTTGCGAAATCCTTAGGATCAATTGGCTTTAATAAGTAGTCAATTGCATTCACTTGAAATGCTTTTATGGCATATTGGTCAAAAGCAGTTGTAAAAATTATTGGTGTTGATAACTTGACCTTATCAAAAATTTCAAAACTGATTCCATCTGCTAATTGTATATCGCAAAGAATCAAATCCGGCTGTGGATTTTGGTTTAACCAAGCAATACTTTTTGAAATGCTATCTAAGTTTCCAAATAGTTCTGCATCTGGAAAATGTTCCTTAATCTGCATCTTTAGCAAATTTGCAGCGGGTTTTTCATCTTCTATGATTAAGATCTTCATATGATTATAATTTTACTTCCTTGCCGGATTAAATCATGCAGCTTGATATTCATCGTTTTATTTTACCAGTTTTCATACACGATTTCATGTGGATAACTCTAGAATTGGAAGTTTTACCAAGAATTCATTCTCAGTCTTAATGATTTCAATATTTCGATCAGAAAGAAGTTGATATCTCATTTTAATATTGTTCAATCCTACTCCTGTAGATGGTTCAGTTTGACTAGTTTTTGGTTGAAATGTATTGCTAATCCATAGATTATTTTCTTTTCTGAAAATGTGGATAAACAAAGGGTCTTCTTCACTCACTATGTTGTGCTTGATTGCATTTTCAAGAAGAAGTTGCAAGGATAGAGGGGGCAGAAAGCCACTTTGATCTCTGATTTCTATTGAAAACTTCAAGCTATCTTCAAACCTTATCTTCTGGAGTTCTAGGTAGTTTTCAGCAAAACTTACTTCTTTTTCCAACTCAATTACTTCCTCTTTTTGAGCCTCTAAAACGTAGCGGTAAATCCTTGATAATTTCTGGATAAAGGCAGCGGATTTATCTGCATTTTCATACACAAGGCTAGAAAGTACATTTAGAGAATTGAACAAGAAATGCGGGTTCAGCTGATCCTTCAAAGACTGATATTGACTGGCTAGTTTTTCGCTTCGAAGTATCTCAGCTTCCAATGCTGACTTTCTCCATTCTAGCAGCCAGGAACGGGTAGTGAACAAGGCCATGAAGCCCAACGCAATACCCATTGGGACTAGTGAATATTCGAAAAGTAAGGCTACTGGAATATTATCGAGGGTGAAATTTCCTCTTACCCATGAATAAAGAAATACTATGCAGAAGGAAACCAAGAATGCATAACTCAGATAGGTTACGCTTGTAAGTAGAAATCGTTTTGCTGGATGATGTATCCAAGAGATCCTCTTATCATAAAATGTCTCTACCGCATTTCCACCATAGCTCATAGCCACAGTGATTACGAATGAAAAAATGAAATCTGGTGCCATGCTTTTGATTCCCGCCCAACTTAAAAAACAGCTAGGACAAAAATACAGCATGAGTATCATCACTATTCCAAAGTTGATTATCAGAAAGCTTGGAATAGTGCCCCAAATATCTCCTTTGGTTTTGCATATTCCTTGTTCGTTTTTTTCTGGCATATTGGGAAATTAATTAAAAAGAGGCAATTCCTTTCTCTCACGTATGAAAGAAAGGAATCTCCTGAATTTGTTATGATTAATTACATTTGGATGCAACTTGATCGGCTTGCATTTTCCCCCATGTAGGAAGGAGGTACTCATCAGTAATTTTTGCTTCTTCTTTTTTATAAAGGTCCAAGCTCATTCTAGCCATTCCACAAGCTTTTTCTGGCCCTGTTCCGAAGAACTCTGCCATCCCTAGTTCCATTTGTGACATTAGGGAAACTGCTCGCGGGTTCTCACGATCCAGATTAATCGCTTTTCCAAAAAGTTGCATTGCTTGAGGACTCATACTTTGTCCTCGTCCTGCAGGATCTAGACTGATTTTCCCCATCAAAATGTACCCATTCAAGGCAGTGATCTCAGAGTTTCCAGGAGCTATTTTGTCGGCTTTTTTCACTAATTCCAATGCTTCGTCTAAGCTTTTGTCTTTGTCAATATCAAAGCGAAAGGCTGCTTCTGTTTTTAATAATGCAGCATAATAGTATGGAAGCCATTCTGAATCTGAAGCATCAGCAATTCTCAAAAACCCGTTTGTGACAGTTTGAGATTGCTCATAATTGGTAATAGTCTTTTTGGCAGTCAATTGCTTTTGCATAGCGGCGATGAAAGCTGGATCAGATGCTTGAGCAAAAGCTATCCACAGTAAAGAAAAGGCGAGGGTTAAGATGTACTTTTTCATAATTATAAGTTGTTTAAGTTATTTGCTGTTTTGTCTTTTGAAAGTGTGAGGAAGATTCCTAAGAATAGAAATCTCGGTGCTGGCTGCCCAGTTGGAAGGGATTCAAATACTCCTTGCCCATTTGGTTGTCTAGCATAGGAATAGCCAAAAACATTTTCTCTACCCAGCACATTCTGAACTGCGAAATGAATGATCAGATTAGGCTTAGGCAAATAGCTCCAAGAGAGGCTTAGGCTTTGATAGCTTTTGGTTTTAGAGTTCATTTCTCCCGATTCGTTTGGATCTGTAAATGTGTATCCATCGTTGAAAGAGAAAGTTGTTCCCAGTTGAGAGTTAAGTGCGGGTATGAAATGCTTGACCACGAGCGAAAAATTATGCTTTGGTGCAAAGTCTGGCTGAACTTCAGTGTCATATTGGTTGTACGAGCGCTTGCTATCCACAAAGCTGTAAGAAATCCAGTAGTCCGTATTTTTGATGTTTTGGCGATCTCTCAGGAAGAAGTCTATCCCACGCGCATAGCCAGATCCAGCATTCCGAAGGAGAGTAGGATAGGTAGGCGTTCCTTCAAACCTGATTAAGTCATCATAGCTTTTGTAGAAAGTCTCTGCTCTAAACATGACTCCTTCCTTCTGATACAAGTAGTTTAATATCAGATGTTTTGCTTTCGAGTTACCAATAGTTGGGTCAATTACTCGGAAGTTCTCTATGGGTAATTGATGAAACTGACCAGAGGCGATGGACACTTGTCCAAACACTGAAACCTGATAGGCCAAAGAGACTCTCGGGTCTATCCAAGACTGATCTGCCAATTGGCTATTTCCTGCTCGCAACCCACCTCTCAACACCAGTTTCTTACTCAGATACCAGTCCCACTCGGTGAAGAAATAGGCTTCACCTTCTTCAAAGCTCCTTTGCTGATTTTCTGTTTTGAGTTGCTCAGAATAATTATGGATAAAATACTCCGCTCCAACTTTCATGGAAATACGATCTGAGAAATCTTTGATCCCCGTGAATTTGGCGTGGGAAAGCAGATTTTTTCTTTCTATTGGAGTAGTATCAATGATCAGGTCGTCTTTATTCGAAGAGACTGAAATCCCTCCAAATAGTGACCAGCCATTATCGTAGGAATTTCTCCAGTTACTCTGTGCGTAGGAGTATTTGTTATGGAGATTGACAAACATTCCCCGCCCATCTTCTCCAGGCTGAACTTGCCAAAGCTTCATTCCTCCAGCCTCAGTTCGAGCTAGCACTTTTACCAGTCCGCCTTTCTTTAATTTTTGTTGTGCAGACAATTCTACATCCCAACCGTAAGGAGCTCTTTCCCAGTCAAAGTCCTGTTTGATAAGTTTCTGGTAAGGTTTCAGGTCAAAATAATTTCCTGTAAGGGAGATGCTTTGAGTGTCATTTGCTAGCGTGTGAGCGTATCCTCCTCCTACAGACATGATCGAAAGATCGCCTTGGGTTCTCAATGAGTGGTCTTTTGTATTTAGAGATAAAGCTGATGAAAGAGCTTGTCCATATTCTGCGGAATAGCCCCCTGTGCTGAAAAATGTCCCTTTGAAAATATTCGGATTAAAGCGTGTTCTGGTGGGTACGTTTGATGTAGAGCTGCCATAGGCATTTCCTACGCGAAGCCCATCGATGTAGATTCCCACCTCACTTGCATCACCTCCGCGAACAAATAAGCGTCCGTCATTTCCCACGGTGCTTGTGCCTGGAAGTGTTTGCAAAGCACCCACGATATCACCCATTGCACCTGAGGTGGTGACTATATCCAGTGGTCTAAGCACCACAGCTTTTTTCTCATCCGAAGCTTCCATAGCTCCTGCGGAAATCGTCACCGAATTCATTTCGGTGATTTCTTCTACCAGTTTGACCTGCCGGATTTCCAGAGAATTATGATCAAGTGTAATTGCAAGTTCTTGAGTTTTGAAGCCAACAAACTTAAACACCAAGACTTGAGACCCTTTCACATCAGTTTCAAATTGGTAGCTTCCATCTTCCTCACTTGTAGCTCCGTCATAACTTCCTTTGATCAGAATATTTGCTCCGGGTAGAGGCAATCCTTTTTCGTCCAGCACCTTTCCTTGGATAGTTGCTTGCGCAAAAGCTTGAGTTTGCAAAAGGATAAAAGTGATAAAAAGTAGAAGTCGTGGATTCATTTCAATTCAGATTTGAATCAAATGTGCAGGACTGCTTTCTGTCAAAAAATTAAAGCTTACTGAAGTGTAGAAAGCTAAGACTGAAGTGTAAAAAATTGAAACCTGAATTAATTGGGAGCGACTGTTAATTTTCCTAATTAAACGGATCAAAGGTAAAGCCTAATTATTTAAGTAAAGGTGACTTATGTCACTTTCTTCTCTAATTCATCTCACTACTCGTACTAACTAAATACCCTACTTTTGCATTAGGAATAAGTACAAACCAACTACTACAATGAAAAGATATCTCTTTACCAAGTTCCTCATCCCGGCAGTGATGCTGATGATGTGGTTTCCGAGTTTTGCGCAGCAAGCTTACTCTCTTTCAGCTGCACAGCAATTCACTGTGGCTGGAACATCTACTATTCACGACTGGGAAATGATAGCCAAGGCGGGCAGTACAGGTGCGGCTCAGCTGACTATAGAAAATGGAAGGCTTTCAAAAATCACTTCACTTACTCTTAATATACCAGTGAAAAGCCTTAAAAGCGGCAAAGGCTCTATGGATAACAATGCCTATGAAGCTTTAATAGAAAAAAAGCACCCCTCCATCAAATTTGAAATGACCGAGTGCATAGCAATTATCGGAAATGTGGTGAAATCTAAAGGGAAACTTACGATCGCCGGGACTTCACAAATAATACCACTTGATGTGACTTATTCTATGAATGGAAACGCTATCAAATTCACAGGAACCCACGCTATTCAGTTCAGTGATTTCAAAGTTGATGCTCCTACAGCGGTCTTCGGAACGATTAAAACAGGGAATGAGCTCACACTAGCTTTTGAAGCTAGTTTCTCACCAAAAAATTAATTTAAACTAAGCCACCATGAAATTATCAATATTCACCTTGTTGTCCTGCGCCATGCTGACATCGGGTATAGTCCTAGCTCAAGAAAAAACAGAACTTCAATATTTCCGTCAAAATAGCAAGGAGGGTTTGAATATTTTTGAAACTCCTAAAGAAAAAGGAGGCGATTTTGACAGGGTTCGTGTATTTATAGGAGGCGATTTTGCACTGCAGTTCCAGTCTATCAATCACTCCAACTCTCTCAATAATCTAATAGAATTAGGCTCAAACTTCAACTTACCATCGGCAAACCTGAATATCAATACACAGCTCGCTGATGGGTTAAGATTGCATTTAAGGACCTATCTCTCTGCCAAGCATCACAATGAGGCTTGGGTGAAAGGGGGTTATCTTCAGATCGATCGATTGGGATTTATCAAGGAAGGTTTCCTAGATGGGATTATGGATTACACTACGTTAACCTTTGGTATGGATGAGTTTAATTACGGGGATGCACATTTCCGTAGATCCGACAATGCCCGGGCAATCTATAATCCCTTTATCGGCAATTATATAATGGACTCATTTTCCACGGAAGCTTTTGGAGAAGTGACAGTCCAAAAAGACGGATTGATCGCAGTCCTTGGTCTAACTAATGGCAAACTGAACCAAAGTGTCGTAGTAAACGACAATACTGATAACAAGCCGTCCTTTTATGGGAAACTAGGTGTGGATAAACAATTAAATGAAGATTTCAGATTTAGACTTACAGGATCATGGTACTTAAATAAAGGTACTACGACTGGAAGTTGGTTGTATGGTGGAGACAGAGCGGGCGGACGTTATTACAATGTTTTGCAACCGCTAGAGGGTAATTCAAATGATTTTGAAGGCAGATTTAATCCTCGCTTCAAGCAAATGACTGCGTTCCAGATCAATCCATTTATTAAATATAAAGGGCTGGAATTCTTTGGAATTTTAGAATCTGTGGGTAATTCTGAAGAGCAGGGCGATGGTAATTTTACTCAACTTTCCGGTGAGCTTCTTTACCGTTTCGGCGGTACTGAACAATTTTATCTAGGTGGTAGATACAATACTGTAAAAGGCAAAAACAAAGCTTCAGATGCTTCTGATATTGAAATAGGCCGTTTGAATGTAGGTGGAGGATGGTTTATGACAAAAAATGTGATTGTCAAACTGGAGTATATGAATCAAGAATATAAAAATGGTTTTGATGCAACCTCCATATATAATGGTGCAAAATTCAACGGTGTAAATATAGAGGCTGCTATCAGTTTCTAATTAGTTTCACAAACTGCTTAGTCAATTTTTCTTAAGAGCTGACTAGGCAGTTTTTATATAAATCACCATGAAGATTGTACTTCTTGTGCTCATTACTTATTTCTCTTTTTTCTATCCAAAGAGTGAAGTGGCCGATGTAAAAATCTGGAGGATAGGATCTGATAGTGTTATCGAAATTGCAGGAAGTACCAACATCTCAAGTTTCCGATGTGAATCAAATGAATATCAGGGTGGAAATGTGCTGAAGGAAACTTATTTTCCTGAAAGCGATATCTCGGAATGGAGTGGAGAAATCATTCTAAAAACCGTCAATTTTGATTGCTTCAATGCGATCATGACTAATGATTTTAGAGAGACCCTTCAAATGGGTCAGCATCCTACTATCAGTGTGCGCTTTCTGAATCTGATCAAAGAGTCGGAAAACATAAATCAAGAAAATCTACGGGGCGAAGTAGAAATCACGCTGGCAGGTGTATCTAAAATCTATCCGATTTCATGCGTTTTTCTTGCTAAAAATGGCGGGAAAGCTCTTTTAGCAGGTGAACGCAAATTAGCATTTACAGATTTTGAAATAGATCCTCCAGTGAAGTTATTGGGTACTATTAAAGTTAGGGATTCGATTGAGGTAAACTTTGGATTGGTACTCGAAGAGCAAATTTAACGGGTTGAGTTTGTCTCCTATTAATCAGTACTATTTTGAACAAACCCCTTGGCTAGTAATTTCTATCCAATTCCCCTCTGGGTCTTCGATCACACTTTCATAGTATCCATCGCCAGTAGTTCTTGGTTCACCTATGATAGATATTCCCTGGGTGCGGAATTCATCAGTCATTTGATTTACTGTTTCTAACGAACCTACAGAAATAGCAAAATGTGCCAATCCTGATACCATACCTCTAGGCTTTGGAGCTTCAGCAATATTGTTTCTCTTCATAAGTTCGATTCTGGAGCCAGTGGAAAAGCTGAGAAAATAGGAGCTGAAGCCTTTTGTGAGGTTTTCATATTTTTCACCCGCTGACATTTTGAATGACTGGCAATACCAATCCTTCATCAGTTCTAAGTTATCGACCCAAATTGCGAGATGTTCAATTTTCATAGTATTGCTTAGACTTACCGTTCTCTTCCAACAGGAATTACCTTCCAATTTTGATCGAAATAGGGAGTTTGCTTATAAAACCAGGAATAAATTGCTCTAGGAGATTTTGCAAATTCTGCATTTGTAGCTTTTTCTTCTTCAAAACGCTTCTTTAACTCAGCATCTTCGGATAGCATTTTAGCTATCAAAGGCTCCATGATGTAGGTTTCCATGTATTCAGTTTGTGCCAAAATAGAATTGAAATATCCCCACTGGAAAAAGCTGTCTATAGACTCAGGCTCCATCAAAATGACCACTAGTTCTGCAAGCGATTGGTCTGTACTGATACGCGCAGAACCTGGCTGCAGAGTGACTGTTCTTTCTAATTTATCCAAGTTCACTGTTTGAATGCGCATCAAGCCTTCGTAAGGTTGATTACTCATTTTATAATCTACTATTGTGGAAAACTCCAGATTCAGCTTTTTTTCTTCGGTCAAAATTTCCATTTCGATTCCATGATCCGCCATTTTTTGGATGACTGAGCTCCATTCTGCAGGAATCCAATAGGCCTTCGGCACCCCCACGTTCTCGACAGGTCTATCCATCAACAGGCTTGGTACTATTTGGGTGATTTCCTTCCCTTCCCATACGACGAAATCTCTTCCCGTGATATCTGAGGTTTCAGTTCTCGAAGCAATTCCTAAAAATTCCATAGAATCTGCAGGGGTTTCTCTGAAATCAAATTTCACGGTGATCTCACTTGGTTTTTGGTTTTTGTCAGACTTCACTGCTGCTTGAAGCTCCGCAAAATGCCCGCTAACTGTTTTGATAGCTTGTTCTAGAAAAACATAAGTTCCTAATACGCGCTGCTCAAATGGCTTTAGCGAGTGATTTTCTATCAAAATCGATGGAATATGTTTGATGTCTCCATAGGTATGTGAGAATCTAGGGCTGAAAGAAAAGGCTACGTTTCCCTGAGTGAAGTCATTCCCATTTGCTGCAAACAATAACGGACCTGGAATATGTCCCTTATCCTTCAAAGCCTGATCTACTTCAGGCTGAAAATAGGTAGATAACCAGTTTGAAATTTGAGGTGAATAACCGCCGGTTGCTACATAGCCATATGTAATGTCATATTGATAATCTGCACCGTCGGTGACATGAATGTCGATGTAAAGATCAGGATCGTAGCTGTTGATAACTCGGGCTACTGCCTGAATTCCTGCAGTCTCTAATTTAGTGTAGTCCCTATTGAGATTCAGATTTTGAGCGTTGGTTCTCCAGCCCATTACCTTTGGGCCGCGCTGATTTACTCTTCCGTATTCACTTCTTCTTTCATGTCCATCCACATTCAGAATCGGGATAAAAAGCAGGTTTGAATCATCCAGAAGTGCTAATTTGCTTCCTTGAGAAATGTCCCGAAGCAACATCATTCCGGCATCTTTACCATCTATCTCGCCAGCATGAATTCCTGCCTGAAAGAATATCAGAGGCTTTACGGATGTGGATAACTCATCTGCTGAGAAACTTTGATCTTTCGATGCGATTACCAATTGTATAGGTTTTCCTTGTTCGCTAGTACCTATTGTCACGATACTGAGATATTCAGAATTTGCCGCTAATTTCTCTACCCAAGCCATAGTTTCTGAATAAGTAGGAGATTCAAAACCATCAGAAAGTTCAAAAGGAGTTACCCACTTTTCAGACTTATCCACAAGCAATTCTTTGCTTTTGCCATTCCATGGAAGTGTTGGAGGCATGATGTCTTGGGCGAAGGTTGCGACAGGTGAACTAAGGATAAGGATTGTTGAAAGAATATATGGTAGTGATTTTTTCATCTGGAGTTCTTTTTTCAAATATCGAAAGTACTTCGATCGAAGAGAATCATTTTTGGTTAAACAGACAATTGCTCATGTAAAAGATCAAAAGCCCAGTCTGGAAAGAGTATGAGCTTTTGATTACTTGTTTCAATACTAGCTTTTATACATGATTTCGTAGTATTCCTTCGCCATTCGGTTACTCTCAAATCCCTCCACCACATCTTTCATTCCTTGTTCTACTATGTCATCCCATTTGTCTTTATTTTCATAGTAGGTTGGGACTATTTCGTTTTCTAGCACCTGAAATATGTTTTCTAAGTCAAAATGGTCCTGTTCCGGAATACTCATATTTGCGTAATCAGCTGTTGGAACAATGAAACTGTTTTTACCATGCTCGGCAAATTCACAAATCCATCCATCGTATGTGCTGAAATTCACAGCTCCATTCATTGCTGCAGTCATTCCGGAGGTGCCACTGGCTTCGCGGGGAACACGTGGATTATTTAACCATATATCTGCCGCTTGCTTGAGTCGCTTACTTAGTGTCAGTTCATAGTCTACACAGACTGCCACATTGGGATATTTTTTGCTAAGATGTACCAGCTGATTGAATGTGGAAATAGCTCCATAGTCAGAAGGGTATGGCTTTCCGGCCCAAATAATTTGTATCGGTCGTTCTGGATTGTTAATTAATGCTTCGAACCTAGCCTGATCTCGAGTGATCAAATCAGGTCTTTTATACCCTGCAAAACGTCGCGCCCAAACTATTGTCAGCACATTTGGATCAAGTAATTTTCCCGTCTGATCTGCTACCAGTTCGAATGCTCTTTTTTTCAAATAGTGCTTTCTGTCTTCAAATCCCGGTTTATTATCTGTATTCATGAAATGATACAGCTGCTTATCCGCCCAGTAAGTATAATTCTGCGAGTTGGTAATCGAGGTGATTTCAGGAATATCCGAATATTTGCTCCACATCTCTCTGCTCACTTTGCCATGAAGCTTACTTACTCCATTCGCTTTTCTGGCAAATCGAAATGCTGCCAAACTATGATTGAAAAGATCTCCTTCCATCCCCGTCAGCTCTCTGACTTCTTCCAACGGATAGCCATTGAAATATCCCATTTGATCACATAAGTAGATATCATGCTTCTCGTTTCCAGCTTCTTCAGGAGTATGAGTGGTGAATACCAACCGTTTTTTCACTTCTTCCTTTGAGCCAAACTTTCTCATCAGGTGAAAAACAGCACTTACCCCGTGAGCCTCGTTGAGATGGTAGACATCGGGATTGAAATTCAATTCGTCAAGTAATTTGGCGCCGCCGAGCCCCAGCATGATGAACTGAGCTACTTTGGCGGCAGTATCGGAATCATACAGCCTATGTGTGATGGTTTGGCTGAGGTAGTCGTTTTCCGGTAAGTCGGTACTCAAGAGAAAAAGTGGTGCACTTTTAAAAGTCTCTGGAGCGAGATACATAGCTTTTACCCAAACAGGATTGCCGTGAATGGTGATTTGAAACTTGATGCCGGTTTCCTGCAGAAAGCTGTAGTTCTTTTCATACCACTCAGCCTTAAGAGTTTGATCCTGATTTCTTCCTTGATCGTAATAGCCATATTTCCAGAGAATGCCGATTCCGATCAGATTTTGTTTGAGCTCATAAGCACTTCGCAAATGAGATCCTGAAAGAAAGCCCAGACCTCCACTGTAAATTTTGAGAGGTTGATGGATGGCAAATTCCATGGAGAAATAGGCGGCTTTTTTGGAGTATTCCGACGAAATCTGATACGGCACGCTATAGTTTCTAAAATCAGTCATTGTGGATTGGTTATTTTTTCCAATTTAGTTGAAATCCGAAGACAAGATTCAGGAAGTGATACGTAAAGTATTTGAGCTGATTTCAGGCTTTGATTTATAGTCTTATTTTCTTTATAAATAGGTGTAAACAGAAAGCGCAGAACTGATATAGTTCTGCGCTTCTACTTTTACATATGTGGAGTTTTATGCTGGCAAAGCTGCCAGTCCATTTCCATCCGGCTTATTTTTCAAAACTGGAGTGTCTTTCAAGATCATAGTTGCGCCATTTGCTGGAGAATAGGCAGTCCATTTTGGAAGAGTTCCAGCATTTGGATCTCCCGTTCTCATGAAAGAGAGGAGAGAAGCCGACATTTTCTCGGATAACTTTCGAGGTCTATCACCGCCACCTGTATGGGTGTACATACGGTCGGTATTGTCAAACCAAAAGCAAATATCTATGCAGTGAAAAGCTTTCATTCTGCCACTGTATAGATCCGGCTCCCAGCCGAACCAAGCCAGATAAACGGGTGCCTTTTGAGTTGACTTTGCATTTGCTGTAGCGATTGCTCCTTTTCTATTGGAAAGAATCATCGCCCAAAGATCTGCAGGAGAAGCTTCTGGGAAGTCCTTGCGATACCCTGCGATTACTTTATCTGTATCTGTTCCAAAATTTGGATTCAGTTTCTCAGCTACTCCAGCCCAATCGATTTTCTCCAATTCTGGAGATGTCCGCGTTGGATTCCACTCGTGGAAAGTAGTGCAGATCATTAATGGAATGTCCGAAGCCAAGCCATTTGGATCAGAGAAGAACTCACCTGCTGGGATATTTGCTCCATCAGCCACTGGGCTAAAACCGCCTCTAAAACCAGGCAGCGGGTGATCTTTCCGCATTTTTGCCATAGCCTTATTTGCCACATCCAGGTATTCCCTCCATGTCAGATCCTGCAACTTATCCACAGTATCTGAAGTAAATCCTGCCTCTTTCATGACATATTCACCGAGATTGCGGGAATATTCTTGGTTAGAGGCCTGAAGCATAGATCCACTCAGAGCGACCCCTTTATGCACCAAACCTTTTGCCGCAGGCATGGCCATCGTGGCAGTGACTTTTGCGCCTCCGCCAGACTGACCTATAATAGTTACATTCCCTGGATCTCCACCGAAATTCGAGATGTTATCCCGAACCCATTCCAGCGAGGCAATAATGTCGAGTTGACTGACATTTCCAGAATCTGCATACTTAGATCCACCCACTCCCGAAAGATCAGTGAAGCCGATTGGACCAAGTCTGTGATTGATGGATACGAAAACCATGTCACCACTTTTACTTAGGTTTTCCCCGTGGTAGCCGTCTTGCTCTACTGCATTTCCGTTAGTGAATCCTCCACCATGAAGCCAAACTAGCACAGGTCTCTTTTTGCCGTCCAAAGCCGGAGTCCAGACATTCAGTTTGAGGCAGTCCTCGCTTAAGTCATCGTAATTCCAATGATCGGCAAAGGAAGAATTGGGGTTCTCATAGCGATTGTCCATGATTTGAGGAGCAGTATTTCCCCACCAAATAGTTGGCTTCACATCTGCCCAAGGAGCTGGCTTTTGGGGAGGCATAAATCGGTTTTTACCCGAAGTATCAGCTCCATAAGGAACTCCGAGAAAAGTATAGATATTGTTTAGAATATAACCTCTCACCTTGCCTGAATTTGTATTTGCAATGGCAATGTCGTCTCCGATCTGGAGAAATTGACCTCCATGGGGAGCTGTTTTCGACGAGGATTTTGCTTGCGTAGAAAATGGTACTGCTGCAGCTAGACTGAGTCCTGCAGTACCTACGCCGACTTTCTTAAAGAATTCGCGTCTATTATTTTTCATGTTATAGGGTTTAATGTTAAAGATTTGATCTTGAGTGAAATATACTTTAGTGTTTCATGTTTATAGAAATTATTGGACTTTACCTGCCGGAGAATTATGTGTGCAAGTTAATATTGTTTCAAAATGAAAAAATAGATTGTGAAAACAAAAAAACCGACCACTTTTCAGCAGCCGGTCTCGATACTAAAATCTGTTTTCTTGACTTTGTCTTACTGTCCTACCATAAAGATCGCATTACTCAAAATCAGTTTCCCAGACTCCCAAAATCCTCTGAAAATCGGATCATCCACGAAATAAACAATCTCTCCACGGCCTACATTTTCAACACCTATGACCATGGATTCAGCCATTTTTGATTTTACCTTGTAGCCAATGTATCCTGTGCGGTGTGCTTCATTTGAGGAGATTACCCCAGCATTTACACCATTGTCTAAGTAGGCAAATCTGCTAGCATTGTTTTTCAAGGTGTAATATTTCCCGCCAGTTCCATAGCCAAGAGGATGTGTGACGTCCATGTCCACTTGATAGATCGCACCAGCTGCTCCGCCTGAAATCGCTACTCGCTCACCTTCTTGGTAAGGAGCCAGACGTTCTGCTTTTGCCAAGGAGTCAGCCTCTGTTTCAGCTGACTTTTTATCATCATCTGAATCATAAGTTTTCAATGCAAAGCCTTCCTTGTTTGCAAAAAGGCTTAACGCTCCGTCAATAGCAATCAGTTTTCCGCCTGCACGAATCCATTCCATTAAATTCTTTTGGCCTGATTCATTCAGTGCACTGCCGCGAGTTGATGGCATGATGATCACATCGTATTTGCTCAAGTCGTAACGGGACATATTGTCTGTTTCTAGATTGCTTAGCGGATAGTTTAGCTCCTTTTCGAAGAAATGCCAGATAGCACCATAATTCAACGAGTTGGTACCTTCTCCACCAATCAGAGCCACTTTGGGAGCTTGGATCACACGGATATTAGGCGAGCCGAAATCTTTTCCTTTATCCACATAGCCACTCATCGTAGTCGCTAGCGTCACACCAAATGTATTTGCGATCTCGACTACCTTTTGGTCGAAATTTGGTACATATTCATTTCCACCTTTGGTGATCATCAAGGATCCTGCAGGAAAGCTTTTCCCTTCTACTTCGAAAGGGAATTCATTGTATTTCACACGAATGCCAGCATTTAAAAGCGCCGATAAAAATGCTACATCCCGAGTTCCTTGCCAGGCTGCGATGTAAGCAACAGGTGTTTTGCCTACTTGATTTGCTGTGAAATCGGGTTTCTCATATGCTGCCGCTGCTTCGAGTTTTGTTTCTACTGCGAAAGCTTCCAATCCGTATGCATAGGGCATGGCCCAGCTCGTGATATCATAAGTGATGCTGTCATGCAAAGCAGGACTTGGTTCGAAAAATACCTGAGTTAAAACAGATTTGGGCTGGTGAGCACTGATGATGATGTCCTTATCTGTGGTGGCGAAAGACTCGCTTTTGCCAGTTCCATAAGCAAAGCCTTTCAATCCTGATTTTGAGCCTGCCTTTCCATAGCGAATGCCGTTTTTATCCAGCAGTTCAAGCAATCTGGCTACTTGAGCTGGGTTGCTTTCACCTTTGATGACAAAGCTTTTGTATTTGCCTTTTGGGTTTGTGGAGTTGTCTTTGTAGAATTTGGCAAACTCAGAAAGTAATCTCTCAGCATTTTTGCTTGTCACTTCAGCAGCAGACATGGCTGCAGTGTAGTGCCCTTCAATTCTATAGCTGAGGGTAACAGTATCGCCCACGGCATCAAATCCTCCAATGCCAGCCTGGCCTCCACCACCTTGCTCTATCGTCATTCCTATAGCTCCATTGAACATCGGATAGGAATCGCCATAAGAAGGATAAAGCAAATCAAAACGTTCTTTAGTGAAGTAGAATCTTCCAGCCTCATCGAAGTATTTGGCAGTGTTTCTTCCAAAAGTATCCTGAAACTCATGTTGCCACGCTGTCAACTGCTCATGAAGAGGTTCAGCAGCTGGTGCCATGTAGAATGGGTTATTGATGCCTTGCTCATGGAAATCTAAGTGCAACTGTGGCATCCATTGCTGGTAAACTTTCATTCTAGCCTGAGATTCCACCTGTACCTGCCATGCCCAATCACGATTCAGATCAAACAAATAATGATTTGCGCGTCCACCTGGCCAGGGCTCGTTATGCTCAACAGATTGCAGATCTGGCTGAAGGGTGGTGTTCATTTTCTGGTTGTACCAATTCGCATAGCGGTCACGACCATCTGGGTTGATCGCTGGATCGATGATCACAATTTGATTTTTCAACCATTCTTGAGAAGTGCTATTTTCTGGGTTTGCTAGGGTATAAAAAGAAGAAATCGCTGCTTCCATACCCACTGACTCATTTCCGTGGACATTGAAAGACATCCAATTGATCGGAACAGAAGTTGAAGGTGAGCCTTCTATCAAACCTGCTCTCTTGAGGTTGTCAGTTCGGATCTGCTCCAGATTACCCATGTTTTCGGAGCTCGAAAGTATCGCGATGATCAGTGGGCGTTTCTCGTTTGTTTCACCGTATTGGATGAGCTTGACATTTGGATTATTTGCCGCTACATGCTCGAAGTAATCGACCATGCGGTGATGGGGAGTGAATCGGTCACCGGGTTTGTAACCCAAAAATTGCTCTGGAGTTTGGATCTGTGCCCATGAGCAAATGGTGATCGAAAAAACGAATAAGGATAAGAGTAAGAGTTTTTTCATAAGATACTGGTGTAGATTGATGCCTTGAATTTAAAAGGAAATGTCTTTTTCTTTCACACCGATTAAAAAAAAGCGGGACGAAAGGTCAAGCTCCAGCTTGAAGTTGAGAAATGCTTCACTTTAGTACAAATTGAATCGCAGTCTTCAGATCCATCTTATTCCTAATAAGTACATCATTTTAAAAAAATTCAATTCAATCGAATGAAGTAAATGCCTAATGTGACAAAAGTTGCTGAACGACAAAATCAAAAGCCTGTAATTTGTAGTATCAAATCGAAGTTTAATCAGAATAATTATAGCGATGTATTTCCAACATGTATATGACAAGTCACTGGCACAAGCAAGTTACTTTATAGGCTGTCAGGCAAAAGGTGTAGCAATTGTAATCGATCCCCAAAGGGACATGGATGTTTACTTGAAAATAGCCAAGCAAAACAACATGAAGATTACTCATATTGCTGAAACACATATTCACGCAGATTTCCTGAGTGGTTCTAGAGAACTGGCTTCAGTGACTGGTGCGAAAATGTATCTTTCAGATGAGGGTCCAAAAGAATGGCAATATGAATTTGACCATGAAGGTCTTCATCATGGTGATACGATTAAGGTCGGTAACCTAAATTTAGAAGTGCTTTACACTCCTGGTCATACGCCAGAGAGTATCAGTTTTCTTTTGACAGATAATCCTGCCACAGATAAACCAGTCATGATTTTCACGGGTGACTTTGTGTTTGTCGGGGATATAGGAAGACCAGATTTGCTTGAAAAAGCCGCTGGATTAATAGGGACTCAAGAGAAAGGTGCAAAACAGATGTATGAGTCGGTTCAGCGATTTGCCCAACTTCCAGAGTACGTTCAGGTTTGGCCGGGTCATGGTGCTGGATCAGCCTGCGGCAAAGCTTTAGGGTCCGTTCCTAGCTCAACGGTGGGTTATGAGAAAGTCCGAAACTGGGCGTTCCAATTTGCTTCCGATGAGGAAGGGTTTGTGGATTATTTATTGGATGGACAGCCTGAGCCACCGAAGTATTTTGCAATGATGAAACACCTGAATAAGGTGGATAGACCTTTATTAGTAGAAGTACCCAAGCATACTAACCTTGGGAAAGATCAATTTCTATCTGCTTATAAGGACGGGTTGAAAGTAATTGATACTAGAAATAAAGTAGATTTTGCAAAAGGCTTTTTGCCAAACAGCATCAATATCCAAGGCAATAATTCCTTTTCCACCTGGGCGGGTTGGTTGCTCAATTATCAAGAACAATTTGTTCTCGTAGCTGAAGAAACTCAGATGGATGATCTTACTCGAAAACTGATGCGGATCGGTCTTGATAATATCTACGGATTCATTGAAGATGTCAATGATCTAGGCGTGGAGCTTCAGACTGCAGATGTGATTGATATTGAAGAGTTCAAATCTCTGGTTGGAAAAGATGATGTGCAGGTAGTCGATGTGAGAAATACTACAGAATATAGTGCGGGTCATGTGAATGGTGCAGACCACGTGTTCGTAGGGGCTTTGTCTGATAATCTGGATAAAATCAGTAAGGACAAACAGGTAGTGATTCATTGCCAAAGTGGAGACAGAGCAGCTATTGCCTATTCTGTTTTAAGAAAGAATGGATTTGAGAATGTTAAAAACTACTCTGGAGGAATCAAAGAGTGGTTGGAAAAAGGAAATGAAACAGTTAAAAATTAAACTATCATATTATGAGTTTTTTATCAGCAATTTTCGGGAGTAAAGATAACAGTGAATTGAAAGAGGTAATCGAAGGAGGAGCATTTCTGGTAGATGTTCGTTCCTCTGGCGAATTTGCTTCTGGATCTGTCAAAGGAGCGGTAAATATCCCTTTGGATAAGATTGGTAGTCAATTGACCAAATTCAAAGGCAAGAAAAATATCGTTGTCTTTTGCCAGAGCGGCAACCGTAGCGGACAGGCGAAGAGCATTTTGGAGAATAATGGTGTTCAGAATGTCATTAACGGGGGCTCTTGGAGCAATGTCAATCAATGTGTAGGTTAAAATAGAATTCAATGGAGAGTCATTTGGCTCTCCATTTTAATTTCAACTCGATAAAATGGATTTTTGGGATCAGCGATATAGTCAACCAGACTTTGTTTACGGCAAAAAGCCAAACGAATATTTGAAAGCTAAATTAGTGGATCTGAGTTCTGGTCGAATATTATTTCCGGCAGAGGGAGAGGGAAGAAATGCAGTCTTTGCGGCCAAATTAGGATGGGATGTGTTTGCTTTTGATAGTAGTATAGAAGGTAAAAAGAAGGCTGATAGTTTAGCCTTGACAAGTGGAGTCAGCATCGACTATCGAGTGGAGGGTCTCGAACAGGTGGATTATCCAGCTAGTTATTTTGATGCCATAGCATTTTCCTATACCCACTTTCCGGAGGACAAAAGAAAACTTTATCATAAAAAATTAAGTGCGTACCTTAAGAAAGGTGGATTTCTGATCTTGGAATGTTTTAGTAAAAATCATTTAAATTTTCAGAAGAATAACCCGAATGCAGGAGGCCCAAAAGATGTGACTATGCTTTTCGATTTGGAAGAAATCAAAAATGATTTTGCTGATTTTGATTTTAAAGAGGCCTATGAAACAGAAACCGATTTAGAAGAGGGACTATATCATGTGGGGACTGCTTCTGTAATCAGAATTTTTGCTGTCAAGAAATAATAAGACAGACTAAGTGGGTTTTATCAACAGGACAAACTTTTAAATAAGATATTTTCAAAAAATAAACTTAAAAAACTATGAAAAAGAACATGGGCTCCGTAGATAAAATCATTCGCTTGCTACTAGCAGTTGGTGTAGCAGTATTGTATTTCACAGGTACAATTTCCGGCATATTGGCCATAGTATTAGGTTTGTTGGCAGTCGTTTTTGTTGCAACCTCATTTATGAGTTTTTGCCCCTTATACCTCCCTTTTGGGATTAGTACGATTAAAAAAAAGCTTAATTAAGTAGTAGAAAAGTTGCTATCACCCTTTAGTAACTGATGCCTGGTAAATTTTACCAGGCATTTTTTGTTTTAATAGTTTACCAACTCACAGAACGTGCAATTTTTACCATGAAATTCGTAAATCAAACTTTCGATTTTCGTGGTAATTTTTTTTGAAGTTTGACTTTTTTTAATCAATTTTACCATGAAATCCGTAAATCAAACTTTCGATTTTCATGGTAAAAGAAAGACAAATTTTCGCTTTACTTCAGGAATATCTATCGATTTTTCCAGCTGTTGGTCTCTTGGGGCCAAGACAGGTAGGGAAAACTACGCTCGTCAAAAACCTAAAACTCGATAAAGACAGCATTTACATGGATCTGGAAAAAGCTTCTGATCGAGCTAAATTGGTGGATGCTGAGCTTTTTCTGAAAGCACATGTGGATAAGACGGTGATTCTCGATGAGATACAATTGATGCCCGAATTGTTTGCGGAGCTTAGAAGTCTGATCGATGAACAGCGGGAATCAGGGAGATTTATTCTATTGGGTTCTGCTTCACCAGATTTGATCCGAAGTTCGGCTGATTCTTTAGCTGGGCGGATTGGTTATCTGGAACTGACCCCATTTTTCTTGGGAGAAATAGAAGAAAGCGAACTGGAAAAACTCTGGATTCGTGGAGGTTTTCCTTTGTCTTTTTTAGCAAAAACAGATCGAGAAAGTCAGATTTGGAGACAGAACTTCATCAAGACCTATCTGGAAAGAGACCTGGCGCAGATAGGATTGAGTACAGATCCGAGACTAGTGGAGCGATTCTGGATTATGCTTGCCAATGCACAAGGAGGAATCTGGAATGGAGAAAGTTTTGGACGAGCGTTGGGAATCACGCGTCCGACGGTGAATCGCTACTTGGAGTTTCTGGAAGGTTCCTTTATGGTGCGTGTGCTGCAACCCTTTCATCAGAATATCAAAAAGCGCTTAGTGAAGTCTCCTAAAGTATTTATTCGAGACACGGGTTTGCTTCACTCTCTGACTGGTGTGGACACTATGGAAGCTCTGCGTAATCTAGTGCAGATTGGAGCTTCTTGGGAAGGTTTTGTGATCGAGCAGATTACAGCGACTTTCGGCCAGGAATACGAGTATTACTTCTACCGTACGCATCAGGGAGCGGAATGCGACCTGCTTTTGGTGAAAAATGGCGTAGTGAAAATTGCTATCGAAATCAAAAACACACTTTCACCAAAACTCAATAAAGGGCTACAGATCTCCATGGAAGATACTGGAGCGGAGGAAGGAGTTGTGATTTGCAGAATCGAGGAAGGCTATCCGCTTTCCGAAAAAGTGAAGGCGGTGGGGTTGAGGGAGTTTTTGGGAAGGTGAATTGTAATGGCGAAGTCTGATGTAGTTCATGAGTTTTCAGAACGTATTTTGAGTTTAAAATCTAACTTCTAAATGGAAAGAGAAGCAGAGAAATATTTTAAAAAATTCAGAACGCATATGGAAAAGTGTGTCAAAATCGAAAACTCAGAATTCGATCTTATTTGCAGCTTTTTTTGTGTTAAGAAAATAGAAAGAAAAACCTTTCTTCTTGAACCGGGGAAGATATGCCGTTTCGAAAACTTTGTTGTTTCTGGCTTATTTCAAAGTGCCGTATTGGATGAATCAGGCAAAGTACATACGCTACATTTTCCACATGAAGATTGGTGGGTCGGCGATTATAAAAGTTTTAATACCAGAATGCCTTCTATCATGAGAATTGAAACGCTAGAGGATTCGATTTTGCTTGAAATCTCCAAAACGTCTTTAGATGAATTATTGACGATCTCGCCAAGTTTTGCTGGTTACTTTAGAACGCTAAGTGAAAACGCAAGTATTGCAGCAAATGAGCGTATCATCAATCAGTTATCACAAACAGCGGAACAACGATATGAGCTTTTTTACCAGAAATATGCTGCGATTAAAGATCGTCTATCACAGAAAAGAGTCGCTAGCTTTTTAGGGATTTCCCCTGAGTATTTCACTCAGATTGGGAAGAGAAATAAATGAAAAGTACTTAATCTAGTTAAAGTTTTTTAGGGTTTGAGCGAAGTAATTTTGTAAAACTAAACAGAGATACAATGACTGAAAAGCACCCAAACATTCAATTAATCGAAAGTTTTTTCATGGCTTATTCCAATGCTGACTTCGAAGGGATGAAGCGTGTAATGGCTGTAGATGTCAAATGGCATATTCCAGGCAAACATCCATTCAGTGGGACTAAAACCGGGATAAGTCAATTAATGGAATACTTAGAAAAGCTAAATGAATTCGGCTTCAAGGCTGAGCAGATTGTGATGGGCGTAAACGACAATTATGTCATCGACTGTCACAGAAACTGGAGCACATTAAGTGGTCCAAGAGTTTTAAATGCTATGTCTTGTCTGTTATGGAAGATTGAAGAAAATATGATCGTTGAAGTTTTTAACTTCCCGCAAGAGCAGTATTTGGTTGATGATTTTTTTAATATAAACTGAGATTCCCCCTAGTTCACGTCAGGTGACTTGGACTTATAGAAATGCAATATTCACATCATCAACTTAAATATGCTCGTTTCAAGCCATTTCAAAAAGTAGATGGCTTACCATTAATCTTGTGTTTCCAGACAGAAAAGCAGCCTAAAGACTGCAATGTGCTAAGCACAAGTCAGGAGACTTGCGCTAGGCGCGAGGTTTACACAAAAGCTTCCCTCAAATACTTAGCAGTGTAATTCCCTTCTTCTTTCATCATATCCTCAGGAGTTCCTTCGAAAGTGAGGTATCCACCCTTATTTCCTCCTTCTGGACCCAGATCAATAACCCAATCCGCAGATTTGATCACTTCGGTATTGTGCTCGATAATGATTACTGAATGACCCTGATCGATCAGGGCATTGATGGAGTGGAGAAGTTTTTTGATGTCGTGGAAGTGAAGTCCTGTAGTAGGCTCATCGAAGATAAAGAGGATATGATCCCCGTGTTTGGTGCCGCCTTTTCCTAGGAAAGAAGCCAGTTTCACACGCTGCGCCTCACCGCCAGAAAGGGTATTTGAGCTTTGGCCCATGCCTATATAACCAAGCCCTACTTCCTGAAGTGGCTGAAGCTTATTGATGATTTGGGTTTTTCCTTGGAAAAATTCCAAAGCTTCGTCAATGGTCATTCCCAAGACATCTGAGATGTCTTTTTCGTGGTATTTGACATCCAAGATTTCATTTTTGAATCGCTTGCCTTTGCAGGATTCACAAGTCAAATGAATATCTGCCATAAACTGCATTTCTACAGTTGTGATTCCTTCACCGGCACAATTTTCACAGCGCCCACCATCCACGTTGAAGGAGAAAAATGCGGGTTTGTAGCCTCGCTGCTTCGAGATTGTCTGCTCAGAGAATAAGGTTCGGATTGCATCGTATGCTTTCACATAGGTCACTGGATTGGAGCGGGAAGACTTCCCGATAGGATTTTGATCCACAAATTCCACTTGAGAAATGGATTTGTAATCCCCTTCGATCCTGTCATACTTTCCACTTTCGTCGATGACCGTTCCCAGCATTTTTCCTAAGGCAGGATAAAGCACTTTTTTGATCAAGGTAGATTTCCCTGAACCAGAAACCCCAGTGACTACCGTGAGTGTATTGAGTGGGAATTTGACAGAGATATTTTTCAGGTTGTTTTCTCTAGCTCCTTTTACTAGAATGGAATCTTTCCAGGGACGATTTCCATCTTTTTTAAAAATTTGCTCTTCGCCTCGTAAATACTTGGCAGTGTGAGTTTGTGCCGAAGTCATGAGCTCTTCGATTGAACCTTGGAAAAGCAATTCTCCACCATGAACACCCGCATCTGGCCCGATGTCAATGATCTGATCAGCAGCTTTCATCACTTTCTCCTCATGCTCCACCACGATCACGGTGTTGCCCATGTCTCGAAGTGATTTCAGCACGTCGACTAATCGATCCGTGTCTCTTGGATGAAGTCCTATGCTTGGCTCATCCAGAATGTACATAGATCCTACAAGAGCGGACCCTAGGGAAGTAGCCAGTTTGATACGCTGAAATTCTCCACCTGAAAGTGAAGCGGTCAAGCGATTCAAGGTCAAATAACCCAAGCCAACCTGATCCATGTATTCCAAACGACTCTGCACTTCTTTTAGCAGCCGATTGGCAATCTTCGCTTGATGTGGAGGAAGTTCAAGAGTATTGAAAAAGGGCAATGCCTCATCTATAGGCATCAAAACTATGTCAATGATGGATTTGTCTGCTACTTTAACGTAAGAAGCGTCTTTGCGCAAGCGAGTTCCTTTACAGTCTGGGCAAGTGGTGCGGCCGCGAAAACGCGAAAGCATCACACGGTATTGGATTTTATGAGTCTTAGTTTCGAGATCTTTGAAAAATGCGTCTAAGCCCTTGAAGTGTTTGTTTCCAGTCCATAGCAAGGCTTTTTCCTTTTCATTCAGATCCTCATAAGCTCTGTGAATGGGGAAATCAAATTCAATTCCTTTTTTCAATAGAGGTTCTACCCAGGCTCTGGAAGACTCTCCCCGCCAAGGTGCAATGGCTCCTTCGTATACCGATAATCCTTTATCCGGGATCACTAGGTCAGGGTCTATTCCTAACACATTACCGAAGCCCTCGCAGGTACGGCAAGCACCGAATGGATTGTTGAAAGAGAAAAAGTTGACTGATGGAAGCTCGAATTGAATTCCATCGAGTTCAAATCTATCTGAAAAGCTCTTGGTCTCTTTGCCGGGAATAGTGATTTTGCAATCGCCGTGACCTTCGAAAAGAGCAGTTTGCACTGAATCTGCAATTCGGAATTGATTGTCCTCATCTTCCTTATGTACCGCTACGCGGTCAATCAGAATCTCATAGTTTCCTTTTTGAATCTTTTTTTCCTGAAGTAGATCTTCCACGAAATACGCTTCATCATCGATCAAAATCCGGGTATATCCTTTTTGCAAAAGCAATTCAAGCTCTTGGTTTATCTTTCTTCCGCGCTCGATTTGCAACGGACAGGAAATCATCACTTTGGAGCCATCTTCAAATGACTGAATGTAATCCACGATGTCTGTCACCGTGTGGTGTTTGACTTCTTTACCCGAAATCGGAGAGATCGTTTTTCCCACTCTGGAGAAAAGCAGTTTCAGGTAATCATAGATCTCAGTAGTCGTTCCTACAGTGGATCTAGGATTTTTGGTATTGACTTTTTGCTGAATTGCGATAGCTGGAGCTACTCCTTTGATGTATTCCACATCAGGTTTTTCCATTCTGCCGAGGAACTGTCGGGCATAGGAACTAAGGCTTTCCACATACATTCGTTGGCCTTCGGCAAAAAGTGTATCGAATGCAAGAGAAGATTTACCAGAGCCTGAAAGGCCGGTAATCACCACAAATTTATTTCTTGGAATCGCAACGCTCAGGCTTTTCAGGTTGTTCACCCGAGCATTTTTGATGATGATGAATTCCTTGGGATCGAGTGAGTCGATGTCTGTAGTAGCGGATAAAGTGCTCAAAGTCATAGCTGGCAAAGTTACAAAAGGAACAGAGGAACTGATCAAAAAGTTGGGAAGGTTATTTATTTAATGTAATCTAAGTGGACTGCTGACAATTGAAATCGCAATTTGATAGCCGTATGTTGCCACCAACATTGAGCATTGAAATTGACGTTTAGTACATTTTAAGGGTAATAAAATGCATATTTGATACAACTTTGTATTTAAAATAATTCACTACATTTTGTACTTTACTAAGATACATCTGTTAAATTGTAGTATCATTTTTATTAAATCTGCCAACTACCTTGTTTTCAAATTCACCATACTTTTTGAATGTCTGATCTTCGATTTAATATACTGGACAAGGTCCGAGAGAATTCCAGATACATCGTCTATAAAGCGCATCGTGTCTTGGATTCTAAACCTGTAACAATTCAGACCTTCCGTTCTGCCTATCCTACTTTTCGTGATTTGAATCACATGAAGCAGGAATTTTCCATTCTTTCTAAGCTTTCGCACCCCAATATTGTACAGCCGATTGGCTTGGAGCATTTGGAGAATCTACCGATTCTGGTGAATGAAGATGTCACAGGAGAAACTCTTGCTGAATATTTGAAAAAAGGAAGGTTGGACTTGATCGAATTCCTGAAAATATCAATGGGTATCACCAAAGCTGTACTTTACCTTCACAGCAAGAATATTATCCACAAAAATATTAATCCCACCAATATCATAGTCGATAGTAATGGAGAAATAAAAGTTTGGGGTTTTGATTTTGCCATCGAGCGGGGTCGGGATTTGAATTATTCCAATGTCAGTGAGGCTCTTGAACTTGGACTTCACTATATCTCTCCGGAGCAAACTGGTCGGATGAACCGACCAATAGATCATCGTACGGACCTATACTCTATTGGAGCGGTATTGTATGAAATGATCACTGAACGCCCTCTTTTTAAACTTACTGATCCTGTAGAGCTGATGCACGCTCACTTGGCACTTTTACCTGAATCGCCTCGCAAATTCCGTGATGATATTCCTGAGGTGATGGAAAAGTTGATTCTAAAGCTTTTGAAGAAGAATACGGAGGAAAGATACCAGGGATGTTCAGGATTATTAAATGATTTGCAACAGTGTTTGGATCGCCTGTTGGATATCAACGAGGTCTCTGATTTCAAACTTGGTACTCAGGATCATTTGGATCAGTTCCAGATCTCTTCAAAAATCTATGGCAGAGATGATGATTTGGCTCAAATGCATGAAATTTTCAAGCGGGCAAAAAATCAAAAAGCTGAATTAGCGCTTGTGAGCGGGTATTCAGGCGTAGGAAAATCAAGTTTTGTACGTGAGTTTCAAAAATATATAGACCTGGAAGGAGGATTTTTCATCTCCGGTAAGTTTGAACAATACAAGAAGAACCCTCCTTTGAGTTCACTTTTACTGGCGTTAAATGATCTGATTGATCAGATTTTGATTCGTGGTGAAGAGCAACGAACCTACTGGAAAGACAACGTATTGAAAGCAGTGGGGAATTCAGGCCAGCTGCTCATCGATATCATGCCTGATTTGGAGCTTTTGATAGGGCCTCAGCCTGAAGTTCCAAGCTTACCTATGACAGAATCTAAAAATAGGTTTAATCAGGTTTTTAATAGTTTCATCCGCTCATTTGCCAGTCAGGATCATCCGATGTGCATATTTTTGGATGATTTGCAATGGCTGGATACTACCACCAGACGATGGCTGGAAACGACACTTCAAGATCAAAGCCTGAAGCACCTGCTGATTATATGCGCCTATCGCGAAAATGAGGTTTCTCCATCTCATCCCTTGATGTTGATGTTGGATAGGTTAAAGTCTCATGATGTGATTTCTAGTCTGATAGATCTAAAGCCTCTGGATCAGAATTCGGTGGCCGAAATAGTATCAGATTCCTTATCAATTTCTGTAGAAAAAAGTGCTGAACTGGCACAAATTATCTTCAGAAAAACGCTCGGGAACCCATTTTTTATCCGACAGTGCCTACTCACACTTTATGAAAGTGGGGCAATAAACTTATCTCAAAATACTCAACACTGGACCTATAGTGCAGAAAAAGCATATCGTGTAAAAATCAGCGATAACGTCATAGACTTGATGGCTGAGTTGTTTTTCAGACTTCCGGCTGAGGTTCAGGTGACTCTAAAATACGCGTCTTGTATAGGCAATACGTTCTCTATAGAGATACTAAGCGGATTGATCGAAATTAGCGAAGAAGAGCTAGATATGCAGCTAAAGCTCGCTGAGAAGCTGTGCATTATAGAAAATATCAAAACTAAGGAGCGATCCGGTGACGATGATTATGGATTTCAGCATGACAAAATCCAACAGGCCGCACTTGGGATGCTTCCAGATCAAGAGAAAAAAGAGGTTCGTTATGCTATCGCTAAGAGTATCACGGCTAAGCTTGGAAACATAGAGCAATCAGATCACATTTATACGGTCACAGATCATTTTAATTTTGCGCAAAGTCTCATCACTGATGAAGCAATCCTGAAAAAGGTTGTTTCGATGAATATTGCTGCTAGTGTCCGTGCGAAATATGCAAACGCCTATGAATCTGGGTTGATTTATATTAGAACCGCTATGGAACTGGTAGAGGAAAAGAACCTCACAGTACCAAAGAAAATGCTTCGTGATCTGAATTTGCAACGAGCAGAATCAGAACATCTGGTTGGAAATAATGAAGTAGTCGAGGAGTTTTTTGATAAAGCGTTAAGCTATACCGATGACGTAATTGATAAAGCAAAAGTCACCATTCGAAAAATCCAGTTCTTTAATAACATTAGAAATTTCGAAGCTGCTTACAAAGCTTGTAGAGAAGTTACGGCTGAATTGGGAGTAAAAATCCCATCAAGTTTTTCTCCACCGAGTTTGGCGATTGAGTTTGTAAAATATAAAAGCCTGATGGGCAATCGTGATGTGGATGATCTGATCAACCTGCCGGAAATGCAGGATGAGAAGCTTAAAACAGCGATTTTATTGATGGCGGCGGCAGGGCAATCTGCTTTTCAGATTCGTCCTGAACTTTGCGTGCTGGTATGCGCGATCATGGTAAATCTATGTTTAAAACATGGGAATGCAGATGGGGGATTTATTGGGTTTCTAGGCTTTGGGCCTGTTTTCCACAGTGGGATTCTAGGTTTTAGAACGACTGGGTATAAAATCGGACAGCTGACCTTGGCACTGGTAGAAAAGTACCAAAATTACGGGGCGAGGGCTGAAGCTAATTTTGTGACTGGCTATTTTGCGATTCCTTGGCGAAAGCCGGCGTTGGAAATGGAGACCTATTGGCAAAATGCTTACGAATTTGGATTGGAAGTAGGGGACCTCTTTCATGCGAGTTGTGCGAGTTGCGCTATGATTCAAAGTCACTTTATGCGTGGCGTCCAATTTGATTCAATTTTGGATTCAAGCGCAGCCTATTTAGATTTTCTTAATAGAATTCAGCTAGATGAGGCTGTTCTTACAATAGCGGCTGTAAATCAAGCGATTAAAAATCTCAAAGGGCAAACGGTAAGTAGCCTTTCTTTCTCAGATCAGAATTTTAATGAAGAACAGTATATCCAGCAGCTAGGAGGGTTTAACTCCAGGCATTTTGCACACTTTTACTACATCAATAAGATGCAATCGCTCTATCTCTGGGAGGAGTATGAAGCAGCATACAAGGTGTCTTTGGTCTCCGATCAATATTTAAAGGATTCGCCTGGAATGCTCCACACAGCAGAGCATTATTTCTACAAAGGATTAATTCTGGCAGCACTTATTCCTTCTGCGCGTACAACCGATAGGCTGAAATGGAAGCGGAGTTTGAGTAAGATTGTGGATAAGTTTAAGAAGTATTCTCATCACAGTCCAAGTAATTTTGAACATAAATTCGAACTGCTGGCAGGAGAACTAGAAAAGGTGAATGGTTCAGTAGATGGTGCTCAAAGGCATTATTATCTAGCTTTGGATGCTGCAGAAAATCATGAGTATCTCCAGATTCAGGCTTTAGCTAATCGGAAGTTATTTGAACTCCATCTGGACGGAGATAAGAAAAAAATCGCAGCGATTCATTTAAGCGATGCTGAGTATACATATGAATTACTTGGAGCGAAAGGAATAGCCGATTTGATGGCTTCCAAGCGAAGTTCTAGCAATTTTTCTCAGAAAGAATTCAGGTTTGGTCAGCGAGCTGATGATAAGAGTACTACACAGAAGTTTTCTAATCAGGATTTGGATCTAAAGTCAGTAATGAAATCATCTGAGGCCATTTCTAAGGAAATCCGACTGAAAGATCTATTGACAATTTTGATGAGAATAATCATCGAGAATGCAGGCGCCCAGCGCATGGTATTGCTACTGAAAAATGAGGAAGGCTTCACCGTGCAATCAGAATCATGTACCAAATATCCAGATCCGAAGCTCTTTGAAAACCTTCCCTTAAAAGGCTTTGATTCCATAGCCAAGGAAGTGGTGTATTACGTCGCCAAAAACAATGAAAGCGTGATTTTGGACAATGCTACTCAGGATTCTCGCTTTGCAAAAGATACTTATATACAGCACGATAAGCTGAAGTCGATCTTGTGTATTCCGCTGATTAAGCAAAATGAAGTCACAGGAATCATCTATCTGGAAAATAACCTCATAGAAGGAGCATTCACTGCTGAGCGATTGAATCTCATCAATATACTTTCCAGTCAAATGGCGATTTCTCTTGAGAATGCGCTTCTGTATCAAAATATGGAGGATAAGATTCATTTGCGAACTAAGCAGCTAAATGTGGAGAAGGAAAAAGCGGATCATTTGCTATTGAATATTTTGCCTCCTGAGATAGCCTATGAGCTTAAAAACCATGGGACTTCCAAAGCCCGACATTTCAATAATGTCAGTGTGATGTTTACCGATATTGTGAATTTCTCGGGACTTTGCGAGAAGCTTTCTGCTGAGGAACTGGTAGCAGAATTGAACTACTTCTATTGTGAGTTTGACAGGATTGTGGATAAGTACGGTGTGGAAAAGATCAAGACTGTAGGAGATAGTTACATGTGTGCAGGGGGATTGAATCTGCAGAAGGAATTTGATGCAGCAAATATCATTTTGGCGGCTTTTGAGATCAATGATTTTATTCAAGCTCATCAGAGCTCAAAAATCTCAGAGGGAAAGCCTGCGATAGGTATGCGGATAGGAATTCACACAGGTCCTGTGATAGCTGGAATAGTAGGTTTGAATAAATTCGCTTATGATATCTGGGGTGACACGGTGAATATTGCCTCAAGAATGGAAACAGCCGGCGAGGAAGGAAAAGTCAATATCAGCGGTTATACCTATGAGTTGATTAAGGATAAATTTATCTGTACTCCGCGCGGAAAAATTGAAGTGAAGAATAAGGGACTTGTGGAGATGTATTTTGTAGAGAATAAAATTTGACCCATACTTTTTTGAATGACTGGGTCAGTTGATTTATAAAATTTTAATATTCATTTTAAGCCCAATAGTATGAGTTACTTATCCTATCCTAGGATCAATTTTTACGGTAGATTTTTTACAGATCCATCCACCGTCAATAATGATCCCACCCATTATGAAGTGGATAATACAGTCCCTTCACCTTGGCAAAACCCGAATGGGTTGCATCGCTTTCAGCTACAGGAATGCTCTGTAGTCTCCACTATTGGATCAAGTGGTGAAGTATCAGATCCACTTGTAAATCTTCCATTCATTACAACAGACCAACCTTCTTCGGCGAAAATTGCAGACATCGATGTCTATCAGCAAGGTGTTCCGACTATTTTTGGTATGCAGGTCAGCATCCCTATTGCGGATGGTGTGAGTCTTACAGGTTTGGTAGATTCAGCAGTTTTGAATCAGCTATGGTGGGTGGCAGTTTTGGCGACGCGCAGCTGGCAGGACTCAGATTATATGATGGATAGCTTTGGTGGAGATATGAATGCCTGTGGGGTTTACCAATCAGTCATTCGAGTGCCACAAGCTACTTGGCCAGCTGATTCTGTTTCACCAGTTCTTGCTTTGCTGAAAAGCCAGACGACTTTAGAAGATGGAAATTACCTGATCTCCATGCGGTTTGTAGTCGATGGCTATCGCAATGTACCTGAAGATGTAAATTTCCAAACGGGAAGAATCACCGGATCTTTGGGGCCAGTGATTGGCTCAGAACCTCGCTATAATCCTGGGGCTAGAATGTTGGCTGGCAGAACTCAGGACAAAAGTGATCCTTGGAACTGGCCGATGTTTAATACCTGTCCCTTTGTCATCGATCAAAACCGTAAGCTTCTTATCCTCGACCTAGCGAATGGCATTTGTCGACAAAATGCCGGTGGTGCCCCTGTTGATCTGGGGAATTTGACTGCTTATATTACGCTGGCGGATAATTCCAAGGTGTCACTAGGCAATGTTGATTATTCTGAGTTTTGCTACAATCTCTATTCTCAAATTGTTGAGATGCCTTTGACGGATGCACAGTTGACTCAGGCACTTTCTGGTTCACTTAGCTTAGAGATGTCTAGAACGGATATAGGCCCACAAGTGATTTTCCAAGAGAATATTTTACAGACAAATATAGAAGTGGAGGTTCGGCCAATCCGTATGTCTGGTTTCCCTGGGACTACCTCTTCGACGAGTGTATATGTTAGCAGGCTTCAGGAACCATTAGTGGGGAAACAGCTGCAAGTCGACGTGGTGAGTGTGCATGGAAATACTCCTGGAGCGACAGTTCCACCTAGTAATCCAGGAAATACTCCACAAGCAGATGGAGCAATTGAAGCTGCTATTTCACCGACTGACGCGAATGGATTTGCAACAGTGACGATCAATGTGCTCTCTGATCCAGGTTCTCGGACTCCACAGTTAGATGGGCAATTGTATTTCATCAATATCACAGATCCTGATCAGTTGGTATCTGAGCCTATTTCCCAAAGCGCAATGATTTCCTGTCTGGTTTGGTCGGCATATTCTATAAACGAAAATCCTACTTGGCCAGAGATCCAGGAGATATTCGCTGGTTATGTGAAGCTGTTTCCGGGAATGACAGAGAAGATCAACCTGATCGATTATAATTCCTTTCAGACTTTTGCGCTAAACCCTCCATTCGGCTTGTATCAGGCTCCTCCTGGTCCACTTGGGATTGATGCAGGTGCGATTCCTTTTTTCATGAGTAGAGAGGTCACTGACCCTAGGTATATGCCTGTGACGAGAGATATGTCTCCAGAGCGAACCATGACGGTTTTATATTATGTAAAGAATATGCAAGACAACCCTATTACTCCTCCAACCTCATGAAAAGATCAAATCTAGTATTACTTATAGCTGTAGGTATTAGCGCAATTACTTTTTCTAGCTGTGCTACTTCTGAGAAAACTGAGGATAAAGCCAATTCAGATGTCTTAATGTCGAAAGCAGCCTTGGATTCAAATGAAGTAGCGAATGCTTTACCTTTTACCATTGAATTTGTGGAGCAAAACTATGGAGCGAAAGCTGCTTTACCGAGTTTGCAATCTTACGCGAGTGCAATGAATCAGGCAGGAGAACTATTCATTGCCGGGGGAAGAAGACAGGGACTACATACCTTTAATCCTGCGCCGGCTACTAATTTCGAGAAGGACAGTGCGAATAACTTTCTGTTTATCCTCGATCCTGTGGCGGGAGATCAGTGGTCTTTTGATGTGAATCAGTTGGGAGACGAGCTTTCAGCTCCACTTCAGGCTACCAATCTTCAGTCCTATCATGATGAGGCTTCGGACTATATGTATATCGTGGGTGGCTATGGTTGGAAAGCCGATGGATCAAACATGGTGACATTTGGGACAGTGATTCGATTTAAGCTCGAAGATGTATCTGCGGCAATCAAATCAGGTGCCTCGGCAAGTAGTATTAAGTCTATGATGCAGATCGGAAAAGACGATAGGCTTGCTATTACAGGAGGTGAATTGTTTATGCTGAATGGCAGCTTCTACTTGGTTTTTGGACAAAAGTTTGACGGTCAATACCGAGCATTTGGTGGGACAGATTTCACCCAGGAGTATTCCAATCAATTCAGAGTTTTTAGGCTGGACCCTCAAACGTTAAAAGTTACCGCATACGGAGCTACTCCAAATTCAGGCGCAGATCAACCTTTTCACCGTAGAGATGGAAATATCCTAGAAAGCATAGATCCAGCTACTGGCATGGAGAATATTACAGCTTTGGGTGGTGTGTTCCGGCCAGGGATTATTGGCGGCTATGATTATCCGATTTACATTTCTAGTCCATCTGGCGTGGCAATGGATTCAACTGTTCATCAGAGATTCAGCCAGTATGAGTGTCCTGTGATTACAGTTTATAATGAAACTGCACAGGATACTTCCGTATATCACACCATGTTTGGGGGAATAAGCATGTACTATTATTCCCAGACTCCTGATCAGCGAGCTGCCTTTGACACGGTAACTGCCCAAGGCAGAAATGACGGTTTGCCATTTATCGCGGATATCAGCACCTTCCAGAAATCCAGCTCTGGCACCTATCAGGAATTTATTCAGTCAAACCCAATTCCTGGAAATAGACTGCTGGGGTCAAGCATTAGTTTTATAGGAAACAGAAGTCTTGAAGCCGCCCTAATGGCTTTTGATAATGGAGTGATAAGACTGAGTAACGTACCTACCGGAGAGAAGATTTTGGCTGGCTATATTTATGGCGGTATCGAGGCTCAATATCCATTTCCAAGCATTCCAAATCAAGGGACCTGGGTTTCCAACACAGTTTTTGCTGTCTACGTGACCAACTCACCCTCGGGCGCTATTCCTGCTAGTTTTGGTAAAAAAGCCAGAAATGGCGCTCCGCTGACTAGATTACCTCACTAAATTGAAGCCTGCTTAGTCTTGAACTGAGCAGGCTTCTTTGTGTTTAAACCCTTCTTAATAGCACAAAAATTCGTTATTTCGAGCCATGGAATTACAATACCTGCTTGACGGGTTGGCTGAAGGCTTACAGAATATGACCTGGCTGGAGGCATTTGCAGTATTTTTTGGAATTGCCTCGGTGATGTATTCCTTGAAGGAGCACATCTGGGTGTACCCGACAGGGATTATTTCCACGCTGATCTATGTCTGGATTTGCCTTCAATACAAGTTGTACGCCGATATGGGAATCAATGCCTATTATTTCAGCATGTCGATTTATGGCTGGTATGTGTGGACTCATCCAAAAGAAGGAAAAGCTGAATTGCCTGTCACCTGGCTCAAACCAAGTGGATGGGCTATTTCGATTGGTATTTTTGCGGTTTCATACTTTATTCTATCGTATGTATTGGTCAATTTCACCGATAGCGATGTGCCTCACTGGGATTCGTTTACGACTGCTTCGGCGTTTGTAGGGATGTGGTTGATGGCAAAGAAGAAAGTGGAAAACTGGATATTTTGGATTCTTACTGACTTGGTTGCTGTACCACTCTATTTTTACAAGGGCTTAGTTTTGACATCATTTCAATACCTTTTCTTTACTATTTTGGCTATCATGGGCTTAATTACTTGGATCAAATCTGCACGAAAAAATGCCTAGTCTTAAACGAATTTTAATCTTGGGCCCTGAATCCACGGGGAAAAGCACGTTGGCAGAGGATCTGGCTTCCTATTTTGGAGAACCTTGGGTACCAGAATTTGCCCGTGAATATTTAGAGGATTTAGGTAGAGAATATCGCTATGAAGATATGCTGGTAATAGGCAAAGGCCAGGTTTCTCTAGAGGATGAAATGGCCGAGAAGGCGAAAAAATATCTGTTTTGTGACACTGATTTGAGAGTTATCCACATTTGGTCTGAGCATAGATTTGGAAAGACTGATCCTTGGGTAATGGATCAAATTAAATCAAGGAAATACGATTTGATCTTACTTACAGACACGGATTTGCCTTGGACTCCCGATCCTCAGCGTGAATATCCAGAGCTGAAAATGCGTAATTATTTCCTTGATTTATACACTAAATTGGCAGAGAAAAGTGGTTTTCCATTTATGGTTATTTCAGGGAATAGAAAGAGTCGAGAGTATACAGCAATCCAAGTGATCAACTCGATTGGCAAAGAAAGAGTATAAGCCTGTCAGATTTACAAATACGACTTACTTCACCATTTTCCCAATGAGAGCGTTGCCGCTTCTACTATTCTCATCATGTCTGGATGAGCATTATTGTTTAGGATAATAACTGTCTTGTTTTCTTCCAAAAATCGAACAATGATCGTACTGTAGCCGGGATTAGATCCAGTGTGCATGACCATTTTTCCGAAGGGGCTTTGGGGTTTGATCTCCCATCCAAAACCGTAATAGCTGCGGGTACCATCATTTAACTTGAAGGCAGTATAAGCCTCCTCCATAGTTTCTTTAGTGACGAGCTTCTCTGTGTAAAGCGCTTGATCCCATTTCAGCAAATCCTGGGCACTGCTACTTACCCTACCTGGTCCTTTTCTGTTGCCAAGCCATACCGTATAATCTGAGGAATGGAAGGTATTGGCATTGACATACTTGCCATTTTCATCCTTTTGGTGACCTGCAGCAAAGGTCTGAACCTGTGCTTTTTCCTCCAGAGATCTGATAGCAGTATTTTTCATTTTTAGCGGATCAAAAATCCAAGCTTTAGAAAGTGCTACAAAATCTTCACCCGTTACTTTCTCCACCACAGATGCCAGCATGACATAGCCTGTATTGCTGTACTCATATTTGTCACCTGGATCAAATGATTTCACAGGAGCATATTTCCGTAAGTATTCGAGAATGTCTTGGTTGCCTGCTACCTTACTTTTGTCCCAATGAGCATCCATGATCGCTTGATAATCCGGCAAGCCACTGGTATGTGTGAGCAGGTTGCGGATAGTAATATTGGGATAAGGGATTTCTATGTATTTGGAAAGCTTATCATCAAAATCCAGCAGACCTTTCTCCTTGCACATCATGATCATCATGGCAGTGAATTGCTTGGAAATCGAGGCTAATTCGAAGATGTCATCTTTATGAAGCAAACTTCGATTTTCGTATGCACGCATTCCCATCGCTTCCTCGAAATGAATTTTCCCATTTTCTGCAACGAGAATTACTCCTGAAAACTCTTCAGTTTTAGCTCTCTCAACTGCTTCTTTTAGGATTTTCTGTTGGGCAACTACATTAGTATTAAAGGAAACAAGCGCCAAAAGGAAGAATGCTAGGAGTCTGTTCATGACAAGGGGATTTATCAGGAAATTACAAAACCTTTTGCTATTGCACTAATTGGGGGAAAAAGGTGCTTTATGGAGATTCTGAGGCCTGAATTAATTCAAATGTTAAAAAGCTTTGCATTAACTTAAAATGCTTATCCAGTGTAAAAAGTGCTAGTTTTTCTTCAATTACTTGCTGCATTATTATTAAATCAGGAATTCCGACATTATTGATTCCACTACGGATATTTATGATTTGATATTCTCTGATCATCTCCCAGTCAATTCGAGTAGCGATTTTTTCAAGGGCATTAAGACTGTCCCAAATATCGGTTCTCTTTTGATGAATCAGCTTTGGCCCTAGCTCTGTTAAAATAAGGTCGTTTATGCAGACTAGATCGTTTTCAATTAGGTTATCTAAGTAGTCAATTTTTCCAAATTTGAAATATTGAATCCATACAGAGCTATCTACTAGAACTCTGTACTTGTTCATGATTCTCTATCTCTGAGTCTGTCAAGATCCAAATCTAAGTCGATTGTACCTTTCATCGTCAACAGACGTTTTCGCTTGATTAGTTTAATTTGTTCTTCTAACACTTCTCTCACAGCTTGATTTTTTGTAGCTGCTCCTGTTAGCTCCATTATTTCGTCTAATAATTCAGCTGGAATATCTAAAGTCGTCCTCATGGTTTTTGATGCTAGGTTGCGTGATTAATTGTGCAATATAGATAACGCATTGATTTAAAATAGGTTCAAGCAAAAAAAAGCCACGGAAAATGTCCCGTGGCTTTCAGTATAGTATAAGAGGTTAGTTTATTCTACGCCACCTTTTCTAGTAGGAGAGCGTACAGCTGGCCATTCTGTTGGCTCACCGTTTCTCCCAATTGGAATTCTTACTTCTTTAGAAACCATTCCTTCTTCTTCACTTGCCATGTATACCATGATAGCTGCCATGATCACGTTGTTTTGAACATCGTCAAAAACAATTTTGTCATAAGTATCTAAGTTCGTGTGCCAAGTATAGTTGTAGTATGACCAGCTCAATGAGCTCAAAGAGAACGCTGGAACGCCAGCTGCCACGAAGGAAGCGTAATCAGATCCACCGCCACCTGGATTGCCAGGGAAGGTAGTTTCAATATCTTTAGTGATGTTTGTTGGCACTTTTGACATCCAACGGCCTAGGTACTCATAGCTATCTACAAAGCCTTGACCTGATACATTAGCCACTCGGCCGGTACCGTTATCTTGGTTGAAAAGCGCTTGGATCTTAGGTATCATGTCAGCATGATCTTCCACGAAGGCTCTTGAACCATTCAATCCTTGCTCTTCAGAACCCCAGTGACCAACCAGGATTGTTCTTTTAGGGTTAGGATATACTTCTTTCAATACTCGCATTACTTCCATCATCATGATGGTACCTGTACCGTTGTCAGTTGCTCCAGTTCCGCCATCCCATGAGTCAAAGTGAGCAGAAAGCATCACGTACTCCTGAGGCTTCTCAGTTCCTTTGATTTCAGCAATGGTGTTGAAAGTAGGCACCATTCCGTTTTCTTTGGATTGAGCATTAAGGGTAATCATTGGCTTCTCGCCACCTTCAGCCAATCTGAAAAGTAGGCCGTAGTCCTCAAGAGAAAGATCTACAGTCGGTACTTTTTTAGTAGATGCAGAGAAAATTTTGTTCGCTCCGAATCCTTGAGACCAGTAAGAAGTGATAATACCAAGTGCTCCAGCATCTTCCAATGCAGTTGGCAATTCTCTACGACCTTTACCCGTTTTTTGAAGTCTTTCGTTCCATTCTCTAGAGGAAGCAGTACGATCTTCTTTCATTTTTGCGAAAGATTCCTCAGTTGCATATTCTTCCCAATTGTAATCTGGACGACCAGTCAACTGTGGAGCTGAGATCATTACGTATTTGCCTTTTACAGATGGAAGCCATGCCTTGAAAGCTGCTTCATCAGCCAATTCTGGAATCACAACTACTTCGCCTTGAGCTCCACCTTTTGGCGAAGATGGACTCCAAGCCAGTTGAGTACCTGCTAGAGATCTTGTCCAAGGAGCCACCATATCGATGTGAGTGATTCCTCTTTCCCAGCCTTTCCACTCGCCCCACTGCTCGTTGCGTGCTTCGATGCCCCAGCCTTTGTATTTAGCAACTGCCCAATCGTGTGCTTTCTGCATTTGAGGAGAACCTACCAGTCTTGGTCCGATTCCATCCATCAATTCATGCCCAATTTGCTTAAGCTGAGAGTTTTCAGTTTCCTCTTTGATGATCTTTTCAATCACCTCGTCTTGTGCTTGGACGTTACTGCCTAGAAGCAGCATCAAGCCCATGCCTATTAAATATCTCTTTTTCATGCGTTAATATTTGGTTTATTTTAGTTCTAAAAATATACTTTGAAAATCTCATTTCCGAGCCGTTGGTGGATTTGTAAGGGGGTTGAAGGAGTTATACTGCACAGTTAGCCTATTTCTGGCCTTCAAAATAATTATGGAAAAATAGCAGCTGGTATTGCACGGCATCTCTCCAGTAATCCCAAGAATGACCTCCAGGTCCTGTCATGAATGTATGTGGAATGTTGTTGTAAGCTAGTTTTTCATGCAGTTTCACATTTACATGGTAAAAGAAATCCTCTGTACCGCAGCTGATGATCAACTTCAGTTTATTTGCTATCAGGCGATTGCTTTGATACATCACTGAGTATTCCTCCCAGCGAGCAGGGTTTTCAGCTTTGGTACCTAGGTATTTTTTCATCTCCCAGTTTTCCGGAAAAGGATAAATGTCCACTCCACCACTTAGACTTCCTGCTGTACCATAGGTTTCCTGATGACGGAATGCGAGATATAGTGCACCATGTCCTCCCATACTCAGGCCAGTAATTGCTCTTCCTTCGCGGCTCTGAATCGTGCTGTATTTTTGGTCGATAAACTCTACCAATTCTTTTCCCACATAAGTCTCATACATGGAGCTCTCTACTTCTGGACTATCCCAGTACCAGCTTCCAAAATTCCCATCAGGCGTCACGATGATTAGATCATATTGATCTGCATAATTCTCCAGTTGTGGAACTTGATTTAGCCATGCTTTATAATCTCCCGAATAACCATGAAGTAAATACACCACTGGGTAGTCTTTGGATTCGCTATAATCTTTTGGTGTGATCACTACTGCCTTGATCTCCTTTTGCATAGCTGCGCTGAAAGTAGCAACTGTGTCGACGCTGGCAAGCACGCGAAGAGATAGCAGGGAGAAAAAAGTAAGTGCTAGTATGAAGTTGAGTTTGTATTTCATTTCGGAGTTTAAATAGAGTTAATGGGAAGATTTAATTTAGGCAAATAAGTTGATCAGATTTTTCTTAAAAAATTCTGCGCTTTCTTTTACGCTTTGAATGGGGTCATGCGCGAAATTACCGCCTTGCTCTATGTAGTAATATTCCATTCCTGACATAGCTGCATCAGGGAGGATTTTGGTGTAATCAATTGATCCATTTCCCATCTCGGTGTAGTCCCGGCTGATTTTATCCATGTCTTTGATGTGCCACATGACAAATCGGCCTGGCGCTTCCATGAAAAGCTCATGCGCTGTGCGTGGAGAGCTGTGCGCTACCCAGTACAGATCTATCTGAAGTTTGACTAATTCCGGATCGGTATTTTGCAGAATAATGTCATATCCCATTTCACCATTGTGATCAATAAATTCAAAATCGTGGTTGTGGTAGGCAAAGCCCAGTCCAGCTTTATTCACACGCTCACCGATCAAATTCAGCTTATCAGCTAGGATTTTAAACTTTTCTATGGAGCGGGATTCAGGGTCGAGCCATGGCCAAGTGATATACTTTTGTTCCAATGCATGAGCACCTTCTATGCTCTGATCCGTGTAGCGGATAAGCTCATCTGTTGTGCCGTTGAAATACTTGATAAAATCGTAATGACCACTTGTGCTTAGAAGGGAATTGTCCTCCAAGACCTTCTTGAAATCAGTTGCTGGCATGCCATAGAAACTTTGCGTAGCTCCATCATATCCGTAGGTTTCGGTATCCTGATAGCCAAAACCAGCGATAGCTTTTAGGGCTTTCTTTGGGTCCTCAGCCATAGGAGCTCTAATGGTAAAGAGCTGTAATCCCATTTTGTAGGACTTTGCTTTTGAAAAATTGAAACTGGAAAGGCCAAAGCTTGCGACTGATAGCGCAAGTCCTGATTGCTTGATAAAATTTCGGCGGTTAAGCATAGGTTCAGGTTTGAGGTAAGAATTCAGCCTTCAAGATAGGGAGTTTGCTTATTCTTTAACTAAAGATTGCACATTGCTGAGATTGGTAAAACTCCTTTTACTTCACTCTAGCAAGACAAGATTTTTCGTGTGTGCCATCACTTCCGATCGTTAGATCTTTCTATTGGGCAGTCCACTAACACTGGGAAGATTTTGTTGGTGGGGTATTTTAAAAGACCTAATATTTTTTTAACTAGTATAGACTTGCGTCTATTTCAGCATAGAGGATATATGCGCAGCATTTTTAAGCGCTATGGAAAAATTTTTTATCGAAATTCAAGTCATTGCACGGAAGATCCTGCTCAAAATACCCAAAAATGAGCAGGACATACAGTTTATTAGGTCAATGCCCTATGTCCGATGGAACAAATCCGACTTTCATTGGGAAGTACCACACTATCCTGGCAACCTCGAAAAAATCATTGCGTATTTCGGGGATCGAGTGCATTCCATTAAGAAATCAGAGGAAATTCCTGTCAACCTAAAAGGACATTCTACAATTCAAAAAGATCAAGTATTGATGATCAGAACTAATTCCGGTCGGATCAAACTGATTTTTGGTTACCTCACAGAGCTGATCAAGCACATCAAAACAATTCCATATCACCACTGGGATACTAAATAAGAAATAGACGCAATTGAGCCTATATTACGTTAGCAGTAATTTTAGAAGACCGTAATAAATTAAAATACGCAGAAATCATGAAAAACAACGAAGAACTTTTTCGAATATTTATTGAAGAAGGATTTAGCAAAGGAGATGTTACCGTCCTTGACACCTATTCTTCTCCTGACTTTATAGAACATCAATATGGTTTCCATCCTCCTGGAGCTCAAGGGGTAAAAAATGCCATTAATAGTTTGCACAACTCATTTCCCGATTTTAGTTTGACCATTGAGGACATTGTTGTTGATGGTGACAAAGTTTGGGGAAGGATGACTGGACGGGGCACGCATAAAAAACAATTTGGACCATTACCTCCGACAGGAAAAAAATTCGAGATTACGGTTATTGATATTATGCAGTTTAAAGATGGTAAACTTATCGCGCATTGGGGTGTCCCCGACCGTTTGGCTTTAATGGAACAACTCGGAATGAAGCCACCACCAAAATTTATAATGAAAATAATAAGCTTTCTTAAAAGATAATTAAAACAAAAAAATGACCACAAAAATTATTCGATTTTGCAACATAGTGATGGCAGCATTGGTAGCCGGAACAATCTTTGGAATATGGATTGGATATAATCCAAAGGATTTATCTTTCCCAACCTATATTGAAGAACAACAGCATACGATTTTAGCTTTAAATACTCTTATGCCTTTGCTGGGTTTGATTACAATTATATTGACAATAATTTCAGCATTTCTAAGGCGAAAAGAAAAAACGGCTTTTTCAGTTCTGTTAGTTGCAAGTGTTTTTTTGATCATAAGTGGTCTTACAACCAAATTTGGAAATCAACCAATTAATAGCATTGTAATGACTTGGGCTGTGAAAAGCCCACCAAATAATTGGATGGACCTAAGAAATCAGTGGTGGTTTTATCATGAAGTAAGAACATTGTCAGCATTTATTGGTCTTTGTCTTATTTCATGGACAAGTATGAAAAAGGACTAAAAACTACTGCTAACAAGAGGTTTACGATAGCGGCGGTTCCGTGCTTCGAAGACACTTTTGTGCATGGTGGAAGTTCGGTTCTCCGAATGAAGTTCATTGGTTAAAATCCCTGCCTGCGTATAGCTGAGAACCGTTGTGTGAAATTTTAATACAAACTCGTAAATCATTACAGACATGAAAAGAAATATATTTATCGCATCTCTTTTGACTTTAGCGACAACGCCATTATTCGCATTTTCACAAGTAATAAGAAAATATTCGAGACAAAAAAAGGGATTTAAAATATTAGCAGGTGAGGGGAGAATTCACGGGCACATCAAATTGAAAGGTGTAAACTCGAATATTCTTGATGTGAAAATTTCAGGAAGTGACACTGATGGCGACCTCGCAATTTTTGAGCAGACTTCTCTGTCGCAGGGCAAGGGAACACCTTTACACATTCACACTGCACAGGACGAAATATTTTACATTCTTGAAGGCGTATATAAGTTTCAAGTAGGTGACGACAAATATGATTTGAAAACGGGTGACAGTATATTTTTGCCTCGTCAAGTTGCTCATGCTTGGACACAAGTATCTGAAAAAGGAAAAATGACGGTAATAATGCAACCTGCAGGTAAACTGGAGAATTTTTTTGTTACAATGGCGGCGCTGGACCATGAGCCGAGTAAGGAAGAAATATCAAAAATTTTTGCAGATAATGATATGCAAGTTGTCGGACCACCTTTGAAGATTGATTGACAGATAAGAAAAACTTCACACAACAAAAGTATTTGAAATAGCAGGGCTGGACAATGAAACATCAGCTGTGTACAAGCATCAGCATTGGTTCGGGCTCGACGTTCAATTTTCAGCTTTAGTTCATAACTTCAACAACATATTTTCAAATGAGCATTTGTACCGGGCCGACGAGCAATGAATTCCCTGCCTTCGCAAATACTCGAACGTTAATCAACAGTTTTTCAAAAGCAATCCGTTGTGTATCGCCTAATCAAAGCTTAATGACCTAGTGGTCTATGAGCATAAGATCAAGGTGACAAAAACCTCCTTTACCCTCAACTTTTTAAACTCTACGGTCAGATCCTTCAGCGACTATACTTTTTCGATTAAATTGAGACTAGAAAATCTCAAAACGTGAATAGTATCCTTATCCTTACGCTACTAAGCATTGGCTGTACTTCCGTCTCATCTTCTGATAGAGGCAGTGATTTCACCCCGCCTATTAGCGACACTCTCAACTATACAAATCCTGTTTTTGAACCTTTATTGGCAGATCCTTCAGTGGTTCAAGTTGGTGATGAATTCTATGCCTATGGCACGGAGGACAACTGGGGAGACGAAGGTGGCTACCATTTGGTACCTGTGATCAAATCTAAAGATCTGGTCAACTGGGAAATGGTGGGCAACTCAATGGCCAAAAAGCCTGATTGGAAAGAGCGAGGTGGCATTTGGGCTCCGGACGTTACTCAGGTAGGAGAGCAATTCTACATGTACTATTCCTTTTCCACTTGGGGAGATCCTAATCCGGGAATCGGTTTGGCAATTGCAGATAAGCCTGAAGGGCCATTTGTAGACCAAGGGAAAGTATTTGACTCTGAAGAAATCGGCGTAGCCAATTCTATAGATCCGTTTTTTATGGAAAATGACGGGAAGAAATACCTGATATGGGGAAGTTTCCATGGCTTGTATCTTAACGAATTGACTGCTGATGGAAAGAAGCCGATTGGAGGCAAAATCCAAATTGCGGGGAATCACCTAGAGGCTGCTTATGTCTATCAAAAAGATGGGTATTATTACCTTTTTGGCTCAGCTGGTACTTGTTGCGAAGGAGCCAATAGCACGTATAAAGTTTTGGTTGGTAGATCTAAGTATTTAGCGGGGCCTTATTTAGATCAGGAGGGTACTAGTTTGTTGGATCCCGATTCAGGGACTTTAGTCGTTGGAGCAAACAAAAGCGAGAATGGCTATGCCGGCCCAGGTCATAATGCTGAAATCATAACTGATAAGGCCGGTCAAGATTGGCTCCTCTATCATGGCATGGCCAAGAAAAGGCCTAAACTTGCCAATGGTACAAATCGCAGAGTTCTGCTTTTGGATAAGATAACCTGGATAAATGACTGGCCTAGTATTGCCGAAAGAGAGCCTAGTTTTAACTCTCAGTCATCTCCTGTTTTGGAATAGCTTTATACAAAGATCTGAAAAAGAAGCAAGTGAATATTTGGGCGAAGGTTGGAGGCATTGGCGTATTGCCTCAGATAATCTGGGTCATTATAGAATTTCATTATTACCTTGGCATTTAAAGTCAATGTTTATTTCAATTACAATAACCCCAAACCTATTATGAAAAAGACCTACACTAGAAATACTACTAAGATAAAGCCTAGTTTGAAACAAGGAGTTTCCCTTTCAGGGTCGTTCATTGTCCCAAAACCTGCTAGTAATGTTAAAAAACCGCTTTAAATCAATTCTAGCACTAGTTATTTGTGCAGGGCTGATTTCTTGTACTACTGGAAATGATTCCAATAATTCGGTCACACTAGTTGACCGAATTCCTACGGAAAATACAAATCAATTTTATGTCAGCAATCGGGCGCCTTTGGCGCCCAGTGCGCTGATCAAACTTCCTGTTGGCTCGGTGAAGCCTGAAGGATTTCTCAAAGAATATCTTATTCGTCAGAAAAATGGATTAACCGGAAATCTAGGGGAAATCTCTGCCTGGCTTCAAAAAGAAAATAACGCCTGGCTATCTAAGGATGGAACTGGAGAATGGGGCTGGGAAGAAGTGCCTTACTGGCTGAAAGGCTATGCCAACATAGGCTACATCATGAATGATCAGCCCATGATCGAAGAATCCATGATCTGGCTGGAAGCTGTGCTGACTAGTCAGCGAGAAAATGGAGACTTTGGTCCTAAGCTCATGGATGGGGATCATCCAGATTTTTGGGCAAAGATGATCATGCTTTATTGTTTGCAGTCTTATTATGAGTATTCACAGGATGAGCGTGTCATAGCTCTGATGACCAACTATTTCAAGTATGAGTTGACGGTTCCTGATGAAGAATTTTTAGAAGGATACTGGCAGCGACTTCGTGGAGGAGACAATCTTCACAGCGTTTTATGGCTTTATAACCGTACTGGAGACAAATTTTTGCTAGAGTTGGCAGAGAAAATCCATCAAAACACCTCAGATTGGGCAGGGAGAGATTTGCCGATTGAGCAGGTGAGAAATCACTACGAAGTACGTGATGGAGGAGAAGTCCCGGATTGGTATCGTGATCAGGTGGATTGGCACAATGTGAACCATGCTCAGGCTTTTCGTGAGCCAGCTCAGTATTACTTACTGACCAAAAACGAGAAAGACCTTCAGGCGACTTATGAAAATTTTAAAATCATCCGTGAACATTTCGGTCAGGTTCCTGGCGGGATGTTTGGTTCGGATGAGAATGCACGTCCTGGTTATGCGGACCCGCGGCAAGGTGTAGAAACTTGTGGAATGGTGGAGCAGATGAACTCAGATGAGCATTTGCTGAGAATCACAGGCGATCCATTCTGGGCAGATCATGCCGAGGAAGTGGCTTTCAACACCTATCCTGCGGCTGTAATGCCGGATTTCAAATCACTGCATTACATCACTTCACCGAATATGGCTTTGCTGGATGCGGAAAATCACTCACCAGGAATCGCCAATAGCGGCCCTTTCCTGATGATGAATCCTTTCAGCTCAAGATGTTGTCAACATAATCACTCGCAGGGATGGCCCTATTTCATAGAAAATCTGTGGATGGCAACTCCTGACAATGGCGTCGTGGCGGCGATGTATGGAGCAAGCAAAGTGACTGTGAAAGTCGGTGATGGTACTGAAGTGAACATCGAAGAAACCACACATTATCCATTTGAAGAGGAAATCAAGTTTGCTGTGACCACAGAAAAAACAGTTGAATTCCCACTTTACTTACGCATTCCAGCTTGGGCGAAAGGAGCTTCAATCACGGTAAATGGTGAGGTCATGAAAGACAATATATCTGGAATTGGCTATGCGAAGATCAGCAGAATCTGGGCAAATGGAGATCAGGTAGCACTGAAGCTTCCTATGGAAATCCAGACCAAAATTTGGGAGAAAAACAGCAATAGCCTGAGTGTAAGCCGAGGTCCTTTGACTTATTCTTTAAAGATTAGAGAGAAGTATTTCAAAAAAGACAGCGACCAAACAGCCATTTGGGATTCTAAATGGCAAAAAGGAGCAGACACTAAGAAGTGGCCTTCTTGGGAGATTCACCCGGTGACGGATTGGAACTACAGTTTGGTTGTGGATGAAAATGATCCCGCATCTTCATTTGAAGTGATGGAAGGTCATTGGCCGAAATCTGACTTTCCATTCTCACTGGAGGAAGTTCCGATTAAAATAGTGGCCAAAGCCCGACAGATTCCAGAATGGCAATTGGATCAATACGGGTTGGTGGGAGAATTGAAAGATCTTCCAAAGACTTCCGATCAGCCTGTCGTGGATGTGACCCTGGTGCCTATGGGTGCTGCGAGATTGAGAATCACAGCATTTCCAGAGCTTTTGAATAGCAATAACTAATAAACCTATACTTATGAAGAAAACACTTATTTTTGGAGCATGCCTGCTTTTTGCGCAGCATATTGCGACAGCACAAACGAGCCAATACAAACCTGTAGAAGGCAAAATCATGACGGAATGGGCGACGCAGGTCACGCCTGAAAACGTCCATCAGGAATATCCAAGACCTCAGATGACCCGTTCAACTTGGGTGAATCTAAATGGACTTTGGGATTATGCGATCAAGCCAAAAGGTCAGGCTGCACCGACAAGTTTTGACGGTGAAATTCTTGTGCCTTTTGCCGTGGAATCTGCACTTTCGGGTGTAGGGAAAACTGTGGGCAAAGACAATGAGCTGTGGTATAACACGACTTTTTCAACTCCAAAAAAATCGAACAAGGACAAGGTCCTATTGCATTTCGGAGCTTCTGATTGGGAAACGGAAGTCTTTGTCAATGGTAAAAGTATAGGTAAGCACCGAGGAGGTTATGATCCTTTCGACTTTGACATTACAAATCATCTGAAATCAGGCAAGTCGCAGACTTTGCAAGTACGTGTATGGGATCCAAGTGATGAGGGACCTCAACCCCGCGGCAAGCAGGTGAAGAATCCAAACAGCATTTGGTACACTCCTGTGACTGGCATCTGGCAAACAGTATGGCTGGAAACTGTACCGGCAGCATATATATCTGGGTTGAGAAATACATCAGATATTAAAAGCAAGGAGATCATGGTCACTCCAGAGGTTGCAGGAGCCGTAGCTGGTAATCAGGTAAAAGTTTCTGCTTGGAAAGATGGAATCATGCTCGCTGAGCAGACAGTAAAGCCTTCCGAAACAGCGAAGTTGGCGATCAGTGATGCTCAGCTTTGGGCTCCGGGAAATCCAGTGCTTTATGATTTGAAAGTAGAGTTGGTAGATGGCAAAAAAATAGTAGACGCGGTGGGAAGCTATGCGGCTTTGAGAGAAATCAGCATGGCTGCAGATGAAAATGGCATTCAGCGAATGATGCTTAATGGTGAATTTTTGTTCCAATACGGTCCGCTCGATCAGGGATGGTTCCCAGATGGTTTGTACACAGCACCTAGCCATGAAGCGATGGTTTTTGACATCCAAAAGACCCAAGAAATGGGTTTCAATATGATCAGAAAGCATGTCAAAGTAGAGCCTGCGACTTGGTATCATGCCTGCGATAAAATGGGTATGCTCGTGTGGCAAGATATGCCGAGTGGAGATATGGGAAATGGCTGGGAGATGAAGCTTGCCGTGTTGGGAAGTGGAACAGATCGCGACAGAACTCCTGAGTCGGAGGCGATTTACAGAGAAGAATGGAAAGAGATCATGGATGATTTCTATAATTTCCCTTCTATCGTGGTTTGGGTACCTTTCAACGAAGCTTGGGGCCAGTTTAAGACGAAGGAGATCACTGAATGGACCAAAAATCACGATTCTTCACGTTTAGTGAATAGCGCTAGTGGAGGAAACTTTGAGATGGAAGGAACCAAGATCGCGGGTGATATCATCGATTTGCATAATTATCCAGATGCGAAAATGCCAGATCCTAAGATTTACGGGACGCAAAATATCCTAGTTCTTGGCGAATTTGGAGGGTTAGGACTTCCTGTGGATAACCATGTATGGCAGCAAAAAGACAACTGGGGCTATCAGAGCTTCAAGAATCAAGAAGAGCTTTACAATCGCTACGCTGGGCTAATTACTAGGCTGGGTGAATTGATAGAAGCAGGTCTTTCGGCTGCAGTGTACACCCAGACTACAGATGTGGAGATTGAGACAAATGGCCTGATGACCTACGATAGAAAGGTTATCAAATTTGACGTGTCAAAGATGAAAAGCATACATTCTCCTCTTTATAAAAAATGAGCAAAATGAAGAATCATTTCAATAAAATCCTTGGTGCAGCGGCACTGGGTATTTTACTTTACAGCTGCGATAGCAAACCAAAAGAAACTATAGCCGAAGACACAATGCTTGAGCAGGTTTTTGGTACAACTTTTCAAAACAAAAAAGTGGAAACATACGAGATCAAAAATGCCAATGGCATGAAAATGAAAGTCACCAACTTTGGTGCAAGAGTTACTAACCTTTGGGTGCCAGATAAAGACGGAAACCTAGTGGACGTAGTGCTCGGCTTTGAGACGTTGGATGCCTATCTGGAGTCTGGTGAAAAATACTTCGGAGCAGCGATTGGACGCTATGGCAACCGGATTGCTAAAGGGAAATTCACCTTGGATGGAGAAGAATACACCTTACCAACCAACAATAATGGACAGACGCTACATGGTGGGCCAGGTGGTCTTGACTATGTGATTTGGGATGTAGAAAAGTCAGGTGAAAATGGACTGATATTTAGCTACACTTCCCCAGATGGTGATGAAGGTTTTCCAGGAGAATTGAAAGTGAAAATGATCTACACGCTCACGGATGACAATGGATTCAAAGTGACTTATGAAGCAGAAACTGATAAAGCCACACCGGTGAATTTGACTCATCACTCATTTTTCAACCTAAATGGAGCTGGAAACGGGACTGTGCTGGATCATACACTACAGCTGAATGCCAGTGAATATACACCAGTAAATGAGGTGCTGATTCCTACTGGAGAAGTTGTATCAGTGAAGGAAACTCCTTTTGACTTTACCGACGCAACGACTATAGGCGCGAGAATCAATCAGGAAAACGTGCAATTGACGTTCGGTGGTGGATATGACCACAACTGGGTGCTGGACAAAACAGGAAATGACCTGACTCAAGCGGCAGTGATCTCATCGCCACAGACTGGAATTGAGATGGAAGTTTGGACTACAGAGCCAGCTATACAGTTTTACAGTGGTAATTTCCTAGATGGATCAGTCACAGGTAAAGGTGGAAAAGTCTATGAATTACGATCAGCATTCTGCTTGGAAACCCAGCATTATCCAGATTCTCCAAATCAGCCAAATTTCCCTTCTACGATCTTGAAGCCAGGAGAGAAATACGAGCAGACTTGTATTTATAGGTTCGGAACGAAGTAGAATTATTTGCGTCCTCTTTTTATGTCTGATATGAATGTTAGACATAAAAAGAGGACGCATTTTTTTTACGCATAAGAAAAGTATCATCGCGAATAGATTATGACTTAAACAACATATTAGTTTCGACACGCTGTTTTTAAATAAATGATTACTTTCTAATTCTCTTTAGACCAATGATTTACAACAAAACAAAGAATTAGATTATATTACTTTTGAAAACTTTCGATATGTCGCCATTTAACAAAGAAAATTCAAAAGTCTCCAATTCAACCTCGGCCTCCTCCCAGGTTTTGAGCGATGGTACTAAGGGATTATTAGAAACGATAGAAAAAATAAGTGGAATTGGCTGGTGGAAAGTCAATTTACAAACAGGAGAAAACCAATGGTCTGACCAATTTTATAAGATCTGTGGATTGGACCCAAAAAAGAATCCTCCAAGCACTGACCTTGGGCTTTCTGTTATACATCCAGAAGATAAAATTCTTGCTGAAAAAGCTATTGAAAACAGTATAGTAAAAGGGGATCCATACCAATTGGGAAAAAGAATTATATGGCCTTCAGGAGAAATTAGGCATGTACTCTCTGAAGGGATCGTTGAATATGACAAAGAGGGAAAGCCTCTTTTCTTAGTTGGGACTTTTAAGGATATTACAAATCTAAAGGCAAAAGAAAAACAGTTTGATAGTACCTCCAAAGAGCTCGTTGATATATTAGATTACTCTAGTGATTTAATTTTTTTATTTGATACTACTGGAGTTATCATCAGAGTTTCCGAAAGCGTAAAGGAGACATTAGGATATTCTACTGAGCAATTAATAGGAAAGAATTATGTGGATTTTTTGTACCCACCTGATTTAGGAAAAACCAACAGCGCGTTTAAGAGTGTCTTGCAAGGTGAGAATATTAGAAATTTTGAATTACGATTGATTGATTCAAGAGGAAATCTAATCCACCTAAATTGGTCTGGAAACACCAAACAAGGGACTAATCAGGTATTGGGGATAGCTCGAGATATTACTGAACAGGTTGAATTCAAAAAAAAGAGGGAAGAAGAAAAGCTACGAATTCAAACTATCCTAAACAGTTCGCAAGATTTAATTTGGAGCGTAGATAGGGATTTCAAACTAGTGAGTGCCAACAATGCTTTTTTTAAAACCATGAAAAAGGGATTGCAATGGGATATCCAACTGGGTGACGATTTATTATCAACTGAATTTCAAAAAACTGAGCTGATTGAATATTGGAGGGGTTACTATGAGAAAGCTCTCAGGGGTAAGGATGTAAAAATTGAAGAAAAATCAGAATCAAAAAGCCAGGATACCCCTACATTCTTCGAAACTAAAATAACTCCTGTAAAGGTAAATGGTGAGATTGTGGGTTTGGCCTGCTTTTCCAGAGATGTAACTGAAAAAAGAATCGCATCAGAAAAAATTAAAGCTGAAAATATGCAGCTTCTCAAAGGTCAAGAAATAGCTAATATTGGCTATTGGGAAACTGACTTAAAATCCAACAGTATTTATTGGTCTGACGAAATGTATAACATATGGGAAGTCAAAAAGAACTCCCGCACCGTAGATTTCGACTTTTTTTTCAAATCAATACATCCTGAAGATCGAAAGAGTTTTCTATACCATAAAAACAGGGCTTTACTTCAAGAAAAGAAATTGGACGTGGTGTATAGAATTATTCTTGCAGGGAATAGAGTTAAATATATTCACGAAAAAGGAGAAATTATTCACGAGGAAGAGGGAGGTTTATTTAGAGGGACTTCGCAGGAAATCACCAAAGAGAAGGAAATTGAACTTGAGCTTAGAAATAGAAATATTTTTATAGAATCTACTCTTAACAATATTCCTTTGGGAATAGCGGTGAACAAAATCAGTGATGGGGAGTCAACTTATATGAATAAGGCTTTTGAAGATATTTATGGATGGTCAAAAACAGAACTTCTTAATGTTGATGATTTTTTTGTTAATGTCTATCCCAATACAGAATATCGCAATTGGATAAAAGCAAAAATTATTGATGATATGACTAGTGGCGATCCAAACAGGATGTCTTGGAATGGAATCATCATCAACACAAAAGATGGAAGAGAAAGGATAGTAAATGCAAAAAACATTCCTGTTCCTGATCTGAATTTGATGATTTCTACAGTGGCTGATGATACTGATAGGTATCTGGCAGAGCAAGCTTTAAAGGTGAGCAATGATCGTTTTACATTAGTTTCTGAGGCAGTTTCTGATGCTATTTGGGATTGGGATTTAGATAAAAACACTATCTATTTGGGGCAAGGCTTTCATAGACTTTTTGGATATCCAAAAGATCGAAACCAGGTGGATGGTAGCTTGTGGCTCAAAACTATTCATCCAGAAAATTTGGAAGAAATAACAGCTAGTAGCCGAAAAGCCAGAGAAGATGTTTCTCAGAAGTTTTGGTCGGAAGAATACCGCTTTAGGAAGCAGGACGGTACCTATGCTTTTGTAAATGAAAAGGCGATTATCATAAGGAACAAAAAAGGAGTTGCCTACAGAATAGTAGGTGCTATACAAGATATTACCCAAGACAAGGAGAGGGATCAAGAGCTGGAGGTGACAAATGAAAATCTCAAAAAGGCAAATAAAGAATTAGAGCTTTCCAATCAAGAGCTAGAGCAGTTTGCCTATGTAGCTTCCCACGATTTGCAAGAACCCCTTAGGATGATTACCAGTTTCCTGGGATTGGTGGAAAAGCGCTACGATGCTGTCTTGGATGAAAAAGGGAAAAAGTACATTCACTTTGCAATAGATGGAGCAAGTAGAATGCGTGAGATTATTTTAGACTTGCTGGAATTTTCTAAACTAGACAGTTTTAAAGACGCTAAATCCTGGGTGGATTCAAATGAAATCCTGGAAACCTCTCTGCTTTTTTTGAAAAAAAACATAGATAAAGCACGACCTGTTTTTCATCTAGATCAACTGCCAAAAGTCTATGGACATAAAAACACTTTGGTTCAGTTATTTCAAAATTTAATCTCAAATGCTATCAAATACCAACCAGAAGGGCAAAAGGCTGAAATCTGGATTTCATCTACTGAAAATGAGAAGGAATGGGAGTTTTTGGTTAAAGACAACGGTATAGGTATAGATAAGCAGTACCTGGATAAAATCTTTGTAATCTTCCAAAGGTTGCATGTAAAAGGAACTTACTCGGGAACAGGGATCGGACTAGCTATAAGTAAGAAAATAGTAGACCTTCACGACGGCAAAATCTGGGCTGAATCAAAACTAGGCGAGGGTGCTAGCTTCCGCTTCACCCTGCAAAAACCAGTGAAGTCATGAAGAGAATAAAACCGCTTTTATTTAAATCCCCGGTATTTCTTGGATTTATAGTGTTTTTCATCCTGCTGGGATTTGGATTCTTTCTTACTCTTAAGGAATATCAATTAAACTTAATTGAGGAAAATAATAAGGTAGAATTGGCAGCTGAGCTTATTGAAGACCGAGTTCAGGGAGTGATCTCTACGGCCAAAATCTCGACAAATATTTTGGCCTATTTAGTTCAGACCCATAAGAACGAGGAAAACTTCGTTGAAGTGGGCAAGAGCATCATCGATAATATTGATATCATTGGTCAGATTCAATTTTTAGATAGTGGTACCATCGTGGCTACATACCCTTTGATAGGTAATGAGGCAGTCATAGGTTATGATATCCTCGCCGACTCTACCCGATCTGAAGAGGCAGTTTTGGCGATAGAAAGAAGGGAAATCTTCTTTGCTGGCCCAGTTTCTATAAGACAGGGCGGGGAGGCTATTATCGCACGGCAGCCAATTTTTAAGGACAATAAGTTTACAGGATTCTCTGTAGTACTGATCGATTGGCAAAAATTTGTAGATCAAGTTTTCAGTGAGTTTCACAGTAATTCAGAATTTACTGTTGATCTATTCAAACTTTCTCCTTCAAGGGAAGATAAAAATTCATTGCTTAAAAGTGATTTCACTTTGGCGGATGGCCCTTTAAAGGAAATTGAAGTTCCTGAGGGGAATTGGATTATTCAAGTTCAGCTGAACTCAAGTAAGGCACTAAGTTCTATCGGTTTACTCATTCTATTGAGAATAGCGCTTGCACTATTGCTAGGCTATTTAATCTATACCTTAGCTAATCAGCCTAATAAACTGGCTAAAAAAGTTCGTGAAACTACCCGCAAGCTTCGGCTCAGTAACAAGCGGTTTGAACTAGCCACCAAAGCAACTTCCGAGGCAATATGGGATTGGGATCTTTTGAAAGGGCATACATTTCGTAGTGATAATTTCAATAAACTTCTTGGGGTTTCCCAAGACGAAGATGCAAGTAAGGATGAGTTTTGGACTGCAAAAATTCATCCTGATGATCTACATAGAGTTGAGAAGAACTTGAGTGAGACGCTACAAGGAACGGGAGACCAGTGGACCCAAGAATTTAGATTCAGAAAATCCGATGGAGAAATTCTTTATGTCATTGATAATGGGCTGATTATTAGAAATAAGCAGGGTAAAGCAGTCAGAATAATTGGGTCCACTCAAAATATCACAAAAAGAAAACATGCTGAAATCGATCTTGCCAGTCAAAGGCAGAGGCTTTCAAATGTCATTGAAGGGACACATGCTGGAACCTGGGAATGGAATCCGCAAACGAATGAAACCATTTTCAGCGAAATCTGGGCAAATATCATTGGGTATACTCTGAAAGAGCTAGAACCTGTAAGTTTCCAAACCTGGATTGATTTGATTCATCCTGAGGACATCATTGAAACCAAAAAACTACTGGATGATTATTTTTATGGTAAAAGTAATTCCTATGAATCTGAGTTTCGGATGAAACATAAGCAAGGAAAATGGGTTTGGATATTAGCTAGAGGAAAAGTATTTTCTTGGACATTAGATGGAGAACCAATGATGATGTTTGGGACACAGGTAGACATTACCGAGAAAAAATTAAGGGAAGAAGAAATCAAAAGTACTAACCAGAAACTACAATCAGCAAATGATGAGCTTAAGTCATTTGCCTCTATGGCTTCTCATGATATGAAGGAACCCCTTCGGATGATCAGTTCTTTTCTTCAGCTGTTAGAGAAAAAATACACCCCGGTTTTGGATGAAAAAGGGGTTCAATACATAAATTTTGCAGTCAACGGAGCTAAGAGGTTGAGCGTGTTGATTGATGATATGATGGAATATTCCCGCATTGGCTTTGATGCGAGAATGCTAGATCGAATCAATCTCAACACTGTAGTAGAAGACGTGATCTCGCTCAACAAGGATTTGATTGCTGAAAAGAATGCTCAAATACATGTAGGAGATTTGCCTGAGATTTCAGGAATAATGACACCTATTAAAAGTGTCTTTATCAACTTAATTTCCAATGCACTGAAATATCAAGCAATAGGAAATATTCCAATAATTTCCATTTATGCTAAAAGTGTGGAAGGGTTCTACCAAATTACAGTTGAGGATAATGGAATAGGAATAGATGAAGCGTACTTCGAAAAGGTTTTCAATGTATTCAGTCGCTTACATGGTAAGAATGAATATTCTGGAACTGGCATTGGGCTTGCAGTGTGCAAAAAAATTATAAGTCAACATGGTGGAAAAATTTGGCTAGAATCTGCAGAAAAAGGCAGTAAATTTCATTTTACGCTCCAAAAATATGGCAATTAAACCAATAAATATTTTACTAGTTGAGGATAATGAAGGCGACATCGTTTTATTAATGGAAGCTTTCGGTGATGACAAAATTGTAAATAAGATCGATATAGCTAGAGACGGAGCCGAAGCTATAGACTTACTTAACGGGCTTGCAGATACTAATTCTGAAGGTCTTCCAGATTTGATTTTATTAGACATTAACCTTCCTAAGAAAAATGGATATGAGGTAATCTCATCAATTAGGAATAACCCTTTACTGGGGGAAATCCCGGTGATTATACTCACCACATCTTCCTCAGAGATGGAAATTATTAAAGCCAAAAACCTGGAAGCTTATTGCTATATAATCAAGCCCAGTGAAATTGCCGAATATGTGAAAGTGGTCAGAAAAATTGAGGAGTTTTGGTTACTAACACTTGAACTTCAAAAACTAAAGCGCAATGGCAAAGGATGAAGAAAACTATCATATTTTAGTAGTTGAGGATAACCTCGGTGATTTTGTGATCTTAGAGGAGTATCTCTCTGAGTCACTTCTCAATTTGAAAACAAAGCATGCTGAAAGTTTCAAAGCTGCTGCTGAATATTTAGAGGATGTCGAAAATTATTTTGACATAGTATTTCTAGATCTTTCACTTCCGGATAAATCAGGCGAAGAATTAGTGTTGGAAATCATAAAACTAGCTATAGGGATTCCTGTAGTAGTTTTGACAGGCTTTTCAAATTTAGAATTTGGAAGCCGGTCTTTGGCTTTGGGTGCTTCAGACTATTTACTCAAAGATGATCTGTCACCAGCGATTCTTTTTAAAAGCTTGCTATACAATATTCAGCGGGTCAAGTTTATTTCAGAACTCAAAGAATCCAGAAGTAAATACTCCGACCTTTTCCAGTTAAACCCTTCCCCAATTATTGTGTTTGATTTGGAAACTCTAAAAGTCTTAGATATAAATCAAGCGGCGATTTTAAAGTATGGATATGGAGCTGAGGAGTTTCTATCCATGAACTTATTTGATTTTCGCCCAATGGAGGACTCCGATACTTTGCGACAAGCCATAGACGGTTTTTGGGTCAAAAACACTAAAGATTTTAAGCCTATTACAAGACACTTAAAAAAGAATCAAGAGATTATCGACGTAGAAATCAGCCCTGCCAAAATCAAAATCAACAACAAGGATGCAGGCTTAGTGTTAATAAATGACATTACCGAAAACCTCAAATACATTCGGAAAATCGAAGAGCAAAATGAAGCCTTTAAGGAGATCGCATGGATACAATCTCATGTGGTTAGAGCACCTTTGGCGAGGCTGTTGGGATTAGTGAACTTATTGGAGATCTCAGAAGAGGGAGCTAGCAAAGAAAATAATGAGCTACTTGAATTCATCAAGGGTTCTGTGTTGGAGCTAGATAAAATCGTTAGAGATATAAACGAAAAATCCGAAATCATTTCTAGTCGAGAATAAGCTTCTAAAGGGTAGTAAAATTCAAGAACTAGTAGCTACATACTTCCTAGTAATTCAAAAGTATCCAGCTTAGCCGATTTATTCTATATAATTGTCAACCTAGTGAGGAAGACAAACAGAGTTGTATGCATAAGTTTGGAACGAAGAAAAAGTAGAAAACCATTCCGAATTGACGGAATGGTTTTTTTGCTCACGCTAAAAAAAAATTATTCTCCCGAAAGGTATTCATAAACCGTTTTGGAGATTCGAGCAAGTTGTTCGGCGGCCTTGTCATACCCGTATTATGCCTTCTTTAAGCGAATAAAGGATAGCAAGCACATCTTTTTTATCTTCCTCTGTGTATTTATTGCTACCCATTGCGCCAAGAATATCATCTACAACAGCTAAATATTCCTGCTCTGAAATGTTCATCCCTGTATGAGTTTGTACCATGTCTCGTCCCATGTACTGTTGTGGGCCGCCTGCTCCGGCACAAAAAAAGTTTACGGTATGCTCCTTTATTTTCTTCAATTGCTCAGGTTTGTTTTTGTAAGGAAGAAACCTTGGACTCACAAGTGGATTGGTCATATGTAAATCGACCACATCATCTACCAATTTAGTGATGCCTTGTTGTTCACCTAATCTTTCATATAGTGTACGTGCCATAATATTGTCTTTAAAAGTTATTTGCTTTCTCACAACGTTAGGCAGATTTTAGCGAAAGAATGAGGCCATTTGATTCAATGATGTGTTCATTTTGGTCAAATTCTTATTATCGTAAAACATTAGATTCAATTGACGCGAAACATAAGATAGGCAAGACCTTGTATTGTATAAATAGGAGGTCTTGCCCGTTACTTTCCTAAAATGTATTTCAGTCCATCATAAAAACTCGGGTAGGGTACATGTCCATATTCTTCGTAGGTTTTATATTCAAAGGAGAGTCTGTCTCCCAAGTCAGTTTTTACTTTTTTGGTAAACTGTAACATTGCATTGTGAACTTCTTTATTCGGATCATAAGAGTCGTTTAAAGAGTTGGCGATAAAAACTCTTTTCCCATTAAATAGCTCTTTATTTTTGAAAGCTTTGTCTATCAAGGCATCGAAATAAGTCTGCATGTCAGCATACCAGCCAGCACTTTTACCAATGTAATTGTCGAACAATTCAGGCTTTTCCAGAAAAGCATACATCACAAATAATCCACTTAGAGAAGTGCCTCGGAGCGTTCTTTCTCCATTAGAGCGATAATTTTTTTCAATATGTGGTATGAGTTCGGCGCCAATAAATGAGAGGAATTTCTCTGCTCCCGGGCTCTTCACTTCGTAAGTGGGCGTACTGAGCGGCATCATATCTCTGTCACGATCGGTATTGGGGATAGCTACCAAGATCATTTCCACTCCCAGTATGCGAGTTACCAGAATGGCTTGCAAAAGAGCGGTTTCATTCCCATCCAGAACATAGAGCACAGGGTAAGATTGATTGGACGATTCATAGTCATGGGGAAGACTTACTACGAACGGCCTATTTTCATGTAGTATTACTGACTGTATGCTGTCTCTAATTCCAATTTTGACATTCACTTCTTGAGAGTAAACCAGTCCAAATTTTTAAAATCCAAGAAAGAAGACTAACAATATATGTTTTAGAATGATTTGGTTTGTTTAAAGTACAACCTATCAATAGGTACCAAGTTAAGGGTTGATCCTGGTTAATTTGTCACTTCATAACCTTCCAGCACCTTTTCGAATGTTGAGATTTTTCGTTTTACTTTCTTAGTAAGGTCTTCTTTCATTAATGGTGTTTGCTCCAGAGGATCTTTTGCAAGTGAGTATATTCTACCGTCTCCATAGAGCTTCCATTCGGTATTTTGCACTTAAGTAGCATTTTCAAATTTCCCCCAGTTCGGTGCATAGAAGCAATATATCCAATCCGACTTCTGAGAATTATCCCCAATTAGCTGCGAATAAAAGCTCAATCCATCAGTTTGATTAGCACCTGAGTTCTGATAATTGACTGTTTCCAAAAGCGTTGGCACAAAGTCAGAGAAGGAGATTAAATCAACTTCATAGCAATTGAATTCGAACTTCTGGGCTAAAAACAGAATAATAATCTGAAGCACAGAGTAATAGATAAACATAGATTTGAATAACTTAGAAAGAAAAACAGCCAAACTGTTTACACCCCAGCTGAAGTAAATGTACTCGGCTGACCCCAAGTTTCCGATGATACTAAGTTAATACTCGACGTTTTGGAGGGTATTTCAACTTGCTCTGACTATTGCAAAGACATTAATTATTTCAACTTAAACACCTATGCTATGAAGAAGTACCTTTTTACCGTGATTTTGATTTGCGCAGCCGTGAGCATCTTACAAGCTCAAGGAATTGTTTATCCAGCGATTCAAGGGTATGGTGGGGTCAATGAAGTTCCTTTTGAAACCATCAAACCTGATCCTACCAAACAATACAAATTCGTAGTGGAACTCGACTACAGAATTGATGATAAAAAGGAGCTTTCCGAATATTTGGACTATGGAGCAAAAATGTACAATGTTCATATCTATGCTGGTGTTCCAAAGGAAAATATAGAGTTGGTGTTTGTGGTTTATGCCGGCTCCACACCGATTACACTTTCCAATGAAGAATACAAAAAGCGCTTTGAAGTTGACAACCCAAATGCTGAACTTTTGGAAGAGCTTAAGAAAAATGGAATACGGGTCATCGTCTGTGGACAGTCGATGATGAAGCAAAAGCTTGACCCAGCGATGATTTACCCCGGGGTAGAAATGGCTGTATCCAGGTTTACCGCGACTACAGATTTGATGAATAAAGGGTATTTACTTTTTGGGCTTTAAGACTTCACTTATGAGATTAAAAAACATGACTTTTTTAAGCCTTCTTCTGGGTTTTCTGATGATACAGTCAGACTTGTATGCACAGGAGTCGGAGATCAAACAAATCCGTGATCAAAGAGAAGCTTCAAATAAAGCCCTTAGAAACTTCGATGAAAAGCTGAATAGTACTTTTCTGACTGATGATGTTTTGATTACCACTGGTGCAGGAACTTTGCTTTCGGGAAAAGCTGAGTTGATTGAATATATCAACAATGCCAATGGACAGAAGATGTATTGGGTTCGGACTACTACCGAAGTAATCGTAAATTCTGAATCTCAATTAGCTTGGGAGGAAGGTACCTGGGAAGGTTTTAATGAAAATTCCACTACTCCAATTGTTGCAGGAAATTACGCCGCTCAATGGACAAAGAAATCAGGGATTTGGCTCATTCAATCTCAATTGTTTGTCACTTTACCAAAAGACTAGATGATTAAAAATGAATATTTTAATGGAAAGAAGCGATTACCTTTTCATTTCAATGTTCCATGTCATTTTTCAAAAAAACTCAAAGACAAGTAGTAATTTCATCAGAATAAACCCAATTCAAAATGCGAAACCAAACACGCAGAGTAGCTATTGTACTAATTTCAATTTTGGCACAACTCCTTACGCTCAATGCTGCTTCAGCGCAATGGACAAATCATTACTCCAAGCTCGCTGACTTCGGACACCATGTTTACCTGGAGCAGCATGAGCTTCCGATTCTTGCCCATGGACCAACAGACCCTGCTCCTGCACCTGATGGTATTCATCTAGCCTTTGCTGCACGAGGATGGATCTGGAATCTGAATTTGGATACCAAAACGGCAGTGAGATTGACAAATAGCTCGGGAATTGATTCCCGTCCACGCTGGTCTCCGGACGGTAAAATGCTAGCTTTTGTCCGGGACGAAGGAAAAAATACGGCTATCATTGTTAAGGAATTGGCAACCGGGCTCGAGACAAGGATTGATACGGAAGCCATCGAACTTGATCCTGAATTTTCCGCCGATGGAAAATGGCTCTATTATTCATCTGGAAATAGCGGTTCGATCAATCTACGCAGACGCAACTTAGCTACGGGGGTAGATGAGCAACTTACGGCCTTACCACAAGTGGAGCGAAACTCCCGAACACTGGCAGATGGTGAAAGCCTGATGTATCTGCACGGTAGCGGGCCACACCGTGTGCTTCGAATCAAAAACTTCAAATCGGGTACTGACTCCATTGCGCTTGCCCAGACACTGACCTACCACTTCACCGCGGATGCACATCCTGATCAGCGACTAATCGTTTTCAGTGCCCCGATCGACAATGACTATCACCTTTGGACCATGGATTTGGACGATCCTCACGTAAAGCACCGACTGACGGATGGAGCGCCCTTCGCATTGACCCCGGCCTTCAGTGCAGATGGAAATCAGGTCTACTTCGTCGAATTAGATAAAAACCGTCAATTCCGTCTCATGCAAATCAATACGTACGGAGGTGCTCCTCAACAGGTGATGATTTCAAATTGGGATCTTGGAGAACCTAGCGGCTCATTGAATGTGAAGGTGACCGATGCCATAGGAAAACCGATCACCGCCCGTGTCTCTATCGTGAGGGAGGATGGCTACCCCGTGGCTTTTCATGAGGATGCTACCTACATCGATCCCCAGTCGGGACGCCATTATTTTTATTTGGAGGGCAATTCGCAGTTCGCGCTTCCTGTGGGCAATTACCGAGTGACGGCAGTTCGCGGACCGATGACTCCGATAGTAGAATCTAGCGTTATCGTTAAAAAAGATGAAGTTTCAGAGGCTAGCCTCACACTCGCTCCAATATGGGATGCAGGTGCTGCAGGCTATGTATCAGCAGATCACCATGTACATTTAAACGGAGACGGCCATCACCGAGCCACTCATGAAGATGCACTTCGAGCTATGGCGGGAGAGGATTTAGATTTACTGGCTCCCATGTCTTGGAATCGCTGGGAACGACGAATTGATGCGTCTATTCTAGGTAAAGAAACGGTTAAGGATGGCCGAATTGTAGTCCAAAGCCAAGAGGTACGCTCTCACTTTCATGGGCATGTCAGCCTTCTTGGTACTGATAAACCTTATGCGCCTTGGTTTTGGGGACCAAACAATCCAAAACTAGGCGATCCCGATCGAAGCAATGGCGAGGTGTTGGACTATGCTGACCAAACCGGAGCTTTTACCACATATGTGCATCCGATCTCAGATGATTCTGATCCCTTCGACCAACTCGACAATGGACCCATTCCCATAGAACTAATCTCCGATGCCGTACTTGCTGAGCGCATCGGCTTGGAAATGGTCTGTGCATGGACCAGTCCTTTGGGAAACAGTCAGGTCTGGTATCGTCTACTTAACATTGGACGACCGGTGGCTGCCATGTCAGGGACAGACATGTGGGTTGATTTCCACCGTACCATGGCAGTAGGTACCGGACGAAATTATGTACGGTTGAGCGGAACAGAGATTACTTCTGAAGCAGTACTTGAAGCGGCCATGGCTGGAAAAGGGTTTGTGACGACAGGTCCCGCACTGCTTTTCCAAGTAGGAGAAGACGCAAGACCAGGTGATGTCATTTCTAGTGGGCGGCATGAATGGCAAGCCACTTTGGCCGGAACTAATGATATCGACGTAGTAGAGCTTGTGGTCAATGGAGTTGTAGTCGACAAGTTGACGGGAATTAAGGCAGGAGAAACGAGAACGTATAAAGGCCAAGTAAACCTCCCCAAAGGAGGTTGGATTGCAATCCGTGCCTATGCTAGTGAGCCTCGTGAAGACTCTTGGCCAAGTATGCACGCCCGGCCTTTTGCTCATAGTTCTCCCGTATGGATCGAAGCTGTTGGTAGTACCGACCCCAATTCACGCAAAGCAGCTGCAGCCGATCTCATCCGGGCAATTGATGCTGCCGAACGAATAGCGAAAGCTGCCTACGGCGATACTGAGATGAATCGTATGATGAGCCGGTTTGAAGAAGCGCGGAATAGGCTTAGGGAAATGATGAAATAAACTGCTGCAACAAGAAGAATTTTATGAGCTAAAATCCCTTAGAGAACGATTTATCCTTAATTGGATTTCATGAATAAAGGATCAAATCCATTACCAGTAATTAGAGGATGCTTTTTGCATTAAAGAGTGCAATAGCGACAAAAATTTCTCAATATGTTGGTAACCTATTAGCAAAGTAGATATCTAAGATAAAATCTCGCATATGGCCCCGAATAGGATATGAACGACAACCGAGAATTATCCGATCAGGATAAAGACATTTCGAACAAAGACCTGATTAGCACACTGAAAAAGAAGAACTGGAAATCCTATTTCAAAGAATTTTTCATGCTATTTCTGGCGGTTTTTTGCGGATTCTTGGCAGAAAACTACCGGGAGTCTCTGAGCGTCCAGAAGATCGAAAAGGAATACATGCTTTCCCTAATTGAAGATCTGAAAGCCGATACTTCGAATCTCCAAACCTACATAGCTTTTAAGAAAGATAAATCCATCCTAATGGATTCCCTGGCAAGATTGATGCTTTCGGAGGAGAGAAATCTCTATGGGAATCAGATCTATTTTTTCGCTAGACAGGTGTTTGACGAGAAGCCCTTTGTCTATTCCGATGGCACCATTCAGCAGCTAAAAAATGCGGGAAATCTTCGCCTGATCCAAAAAAGAAATATCGTCGATGAATTACTTAAGTATGAAAAGAAAGTGAGGGTATTGGAGGAGTGGGATGAAAATGACAACAAAACTAAATCCACATTCAGAGAGATGGGTGGAAAAGTCTTTAAGTCCAATGAACTTAATGCGACTATGGATGCCAATATGAAGTTCGTACTTCCCACAACGAATCCCCAGTTAATTACGGATGATTTCAGTATCATTAATGAGCTGGCATTCCAGATTCATTTTTTATCTAAAATGTCCCTTGGGAACAGTTATCGAGCAGAATCTATACGAACAGATGCCAGCAAATTATTGGAATTGATTCACACTGAATATAGACTAGACTGACCATGGCAAAATCATCTAAAACCAAAGCTCAGGATGGTCTCGAAATTCAGCACATTAACGTGAATAAGCGAAACTGGAATTCCTATATCAAAGAATTTCTGATGCTGTTTTTGGCAATTGTCCTTGGGTTTTTTGTAGAAAACCTCCGGGAATCCTATGTGGAGGCTAAAAGTGCTGATGTCCTGGCCCAGTCCATGCTGGAGGATTTAAAGCAAGATCGGGTAGCATTGCAGGAAGCCATACGATTCTCACAAGAAAAAGACGAGCAGATTCAAAATTTCCTTCAGATGCTTCACACGCCAAGAGCCTCTTGGGATACCGTGAGTTTTTATAAAAGCATGACGACGGTTTTTACCACCTTCCCTTTTTCCCCAACAGATGGGACCTATTCCCAAATGAAATCATCGGGGACACTCCGGTTTTTCAATCAAGTGCTTGTGAATAAAATGAATGCCTATGACAACCAACTGAAAAAAACAGTCTTTCGGGATGAAATAATCGAAAAAGGAGAATGGGAACTTGTGCCTGTTGCCGCTACACTCATCAATTTTGAGGTAACGGGAGAATTGCGATTTGACAGGCCTATTACCAAAGAAATGTATCTCAAAATACAAGACAAAAATATGCTGGATCTATTCATCAATAAAGTTGCAGTAGTCCGAACGATGATGGGACGTTCGCTTCAGGAGTATAAATCACAACTAGCCCTGGCAGAAGAACTTATAGCCGAACTAGAATCTAGATGAAGTCTAAGAAAATGTGGATATTGATAAACTTACCTAGCGCCAGTATAAATAGCCGTTAATTGCCTTTTTGACAATCAGGATAAGAGTAAGTATCCACATGATCTCAATCAATTTTTCAAAGTATTAATGAGGAAAGATTTTGGTCAGATTTTATTTGAGGCCAATCTAAAAGCAAATGAAACCAGGGGTTTTATCTAGAAAATTCTATCCAGAAATTAAGCTCTCCAAAATTTGATCAAAGCGAAGTCATTATGAAAAGATTACTTAACACCCTCAGAGAAAAATGGCCGGAATATGTTCTGGAGATTTTGGTGATTACCATCGGGATCTATGGGGCTTTTGAATTAAATAATTATGGGCAAAATAAGGCCCAAAGAAAGGTAGAGATCGAGATCCTGAAAGGATGCAAAACGGAGTTGATGGCAGATTTACTAGACATCAACATTAATTTAAAGGATTTTGAGAAAAGCATTCAATCCTTAAACCTGATCATTGAGGTACTTGAAAATGATGGTACCTACCATGATTCCCTGAGTTCATATTTCAATTATACCTTACTCCCAATTCATTTTGTCCACTCGACCAGTTCCTTTGAAATGCTTAAATCCAAGGGCTTGGACATCGTTTCTAACCAAGCTATTCGTGGCAAACTGATTTCATTGTATGATTCCCAATATGAACTTTTTCTCCAAGCGGAGAAAGAAGAACTGGATGAGGTACAGTACGGACTGAGACATATGCTCTCTGGACGTTTTGAGTCAGGGTTTAATTTTTCGGAAAGCACTTTTAGTGGGACCATGGTTCCCATAGACTTTGAATCCCTCAAAAGGGACAAGGAGTACTTATATTTTATCAAAACCCAGCGAAATCGAACCAGATCCTATATCGAATATTTCTACGCAAACCTGAAAAACTCTGTTGAATCTATGATTCATGATTTGGAACTAGAGCTAAACAGACTCGAACCATAAAACGAATCTAAGACAAATGGCCGGAATACATCTTGGAGATTCTGGTGATTACCATTGTATTTTGGGGGCTTATGCCTTGAATAACTGAAATGAAAAAAGGAAAGAGAAGATCTTTTAAACAATCATCTTTGAGCAGCTTCGCATTGGTCTATCCAAGGATGTAAATGACCTCAAATACAATATTGGTAAACACTAAAAATCTGTGAAAGAAATTATAAATAGTGAACTGGACTAGAAATCAATATGATCGCATTTTCTAGAAAAATCCGCCAAAAACTTCTTCAACAAAATCAGATCACCCGGTATTTGGCCTATGCCATAAGTGAGATATTTTTGGTAACAGTAGGGATACTGATTGCCCTTCAATTTAATTCTTTGAAAGCGTCAACAGTTCTACTTTACGCTTTTTGGAAAATCATTTTGAGCCCTTGATGTCAAAGCATGTGAAAAACTACCTATCCGACACTTCGGCGATGATGGTAATGGCCCAAGAAAGCAATCATTTTTTTTATGAACACTTAAAATCCATTGAAGATAAACGGAATAGGAATCCAGAGCCGGAAATCAAAGAACTTCTCCAATCTCCTGAGTTTGAATCTTTCCTGATTGGTGATCTTGGAAGGTCGTTTAACTCTATCGCCAAATTAGAAAATCGATTTAGTCAGGCTGAAATAATCCAAAGTCAGATCAAAGAATTTTTAGAAAATTAGACGGAATATTATTATGGAAGCAAAAAAATAAGAAAGTTTTAATACTACTGATTTCAGATGAATTGGGTGTCTATCCAGCATTACTCAAACATATATTTAATTTTTGATAATAGGCTAGTAAACAGTCTTTTTGGTAGTATATACTATTATTACTGCTCTCCATAAGGCGATTTATGGTGCCCCTCTTATCTCTAACTATTTCCCCGGAAAGTAATTCGAAATATTCGGGAAGGTTAAAGCGAATTTTATTCTAAGTCAAGAATCTGGAATTTTTGGTTCTCCATATTTTGATAAATCAACTAGTTAGGTCTCAGGAATGTCAAGGAAATAGGTACTGAAGTGTTTTGAAGAAGGGCAAAATGGAGTACCTGAATTATATTTCGATTTAATTTTCTAGTATAATAAGGCAGAAAAAAATGTAGGTAAACTTTTAACTAGTAGTAAGTAAATCTGTTTAGCAATAAAGCTTTTCATAAGCTTCATTTTTTTAAGCATAAGATTCAAAAAATCCAATTTTTTACATCGATTTGAATTGATTTCTCTTCGTAATCACTTATTTTCAGATAAATAAGTGATTAATTAGAATTGTAATATTTTTAGTAGACATGCAAGTTTTACCAGATTCATTTTTCCTTCTTTTTACTAATGAGATAAAATCCACGCCTGTCAATTTAAGATATTATGGGAAGTTTTTCATTGCCATTCAAAATCCTACTTGAGGGTAAGTATTTAATGTTTAAGGTCGCCTTTTTCTCTCCAATAAATTTTTACATAGATGAAGAATTCAATGATAAGCTCAAAGGTTAGTACGATTAAGATTTTTATTCTGTCACTTTTTGTTCTGTTGACTTTTCAGATAAAAGCTCAGGAAATTCAACTAGAAACAATTTCTATCTCCAATGGGCTCGCTTCGCCTCAAGTCATGGATGTGATGCAAGACAGCTATGGTTTGATTTGGTTGGCAACAGGTAACGGGATTCAGCGCTATGATGGCTACACTTGGAAGACTTTTCGGAATACCATAGGTAATCCCAACTCCCTTCAAAACAATGTCACTTTTGACATCGAGGAGGATAAAAATCATGATTTGTGGATTTCCAGTGATATGGGTATAACAAAATATGATCGATCAACAAATACCTTTATCAATTATAATTTTGTTGAACTTTTTGATTTAGCAATGGGATCTGGAAGAGTATTCAATATACTTGAAGATTCTCAAGGAAGGATTTGGGCCGCGACTTTAGCCAAAGAAATCGTGCAATATGATCCAGTGAATGACACTTGGGTTCTGGCACCTTATGAGGTCGAGGGCTCAAAAAATGAGAGAAGTGGAGTCAGCTTACCGATATTAGAAGATAAAGAAGGCGGAATCTGGGCGGGATCTACTACCTACGGATTAATGCATTTTCCTAAAGGGGGAGCAGGGTTTAAACCTATAGAATTTGGCCAATTTGTTGACTTTAACTCTACAATAAATGGCATTTCTGATCTATTTTTTGATAAAGACGGGATTCTTTGGATTACCAGCAGACTAGAGATTCATAAGTATAACCTAGCCACTAAGGAGCTAAGAATGCTCACGCAGTATGATTATTCACTAGAGGATGTGTATAGCTATCTTAATTCCATCAAAGAGGATCGGGATGGCAATATTTGGATTTTGAATAATTTCAGAGGGGTATTGAAGTTTGAAGGGAATACTGATTCATTTCAGGAGGTAATCGTTCCAGGTAATAGAAAAGTAAATTCAGGTGGCTGGACTAATCGCTTTACCCACATGCTCATTGATTCGAGTGGGATTATTTGGTTTGGTTCACTAACTAATGGATTGTTTAAATACGACCCTATTAACAAACCTTTCAAGTTTTACGGCAATAAAGCTGAGGATCCAAAGTCAATTAGTCCAGGAGGTGTTTATGGACTATTTGCTTCTACCATCAACCCTGGTAAAGTATTCATAGGAACCCGCGGGTATGGGATTAATATTTTTGATGATTCCGATAAATCAATCACAAAAGTGAATTTTTCCTCCGATAAGGATATGTTCGGAGGTTCTGCCCGGTCTATATATGAGCAAAAAGATGGTACCATTTGGGTGGGGACTTGGGGGGATGGCTTGATAAAAATGGATAAAGATTACAATGAAATCAAGCGCTTCAAGAATGATCCCGAGGATAAAAACAGCCTTATAAATAATCAAGTCCGAGTGATTAAAGAAGACCGAACTGGCAAACTCTGGATTGGTACGAATGGGGGCTTAGATGTTTTTGACCCAAAAACAGAAACATATAAGGAAATGGTAAGTCAGTATGCCAAAACTTATTCTGAAGAGATTATCAATAAGGTGAAAGATTGGCTTGAAAATGATGAAGCCTTGGCCATAATAGATAAGGTCACTGACAATAAAGAGCTCACCCAAGAAGTAGAAATCACAGAAAAGGCTACCTATTTCTTAGTGACAGTTGGCGAAGGTGATCTTGGCAGTATGGCTGATTTTGGTTGGCTGAAGAATCCTTCTGGTGAGACTATCGCCGGTATGGAATCATTTGGAGAAAGTTTCTTCGCCGGAGGCACTCCAAAGAATCGAATGCAAATCACCCAACTTGAACTTTCTCCCGGAACCTATTCCCTGCGATATTCTTCCGATGATAGCCATCACTACAATAGTTGGAATGCCCCAGAACCTGAGTTTCTTCCACTGTATGGAGTTGCGCTTTTCAAGCAGGAAAACCAAGCGGAAAGCCAGGCAAAAGTGGTAAATATCAATGAACAAAATGCTGAAATAGTCATTCAGGATCCTAATATCTCCGATATTGAAATAGGTAAGAAATACATCTGGATAGCAAGTTTAAATGCTGGTTTAACCCAAATAGATCCTGAGACAAATGCAGTCAAATACTACACCAGTGATCCGCTTGACCCTACTACGTTAAGCAGCATACAAGTCAATGATGTATTTGAAGATGAAAATGGACTAGTCTGGATGGCTACCTATGGAGGTATCAATATCCTGGATCCCAATACTGGCGAAATCACCAAATACACAGAAGAAGATGGCTTGCCTACCAACTTTTTGGAAACTATCCTTCCAGGCGAAAACGGTGAAATGTGGCTCTCTTCCAAGAATGGTCTGATCCAAATGATCCGAAATGAATCTCTGAATAAAGTAACCTTTATCAATTACAATGAAGACGATGGAATCGGTGGTGATGTATTCCTGTCACTAGCTTCTGACAAAACCCCGAATGGTGATTTTTATTTTGGTGGTGATCATGGCCTAACCACATTTTCTACCATCGCATCAAACAAAGTTCCACCATCTGTAATCATCTCGAATCTTTCGATTTCCAATCGCTCAGTGTATGATATGAGAGAAGATTCTCCACTGGATGAAGACCTTCTTTCCACTAAAGCCATCACACTCAGATACGATCAGAATGATCTCAGCTTCGAATTTGCTGCACTTCACTATGCCAATCCTTCCAAAAATCAATACGCTCACATGATGGAAGGGCTGGATGAAGATTGGATATATGATAATCGAAACTTTGCTTCCTATACTAATCTCGAACCTGGTACCTACACCTTCAAAGTCATAGCTTCTAATGCCTATGGAGTTTGGAACGAAGAGGGCACTTCTCTTCTGGTTACAATTCTTCCTCCATGGTGGAAAACCTGGTGGGCTTATACACTTTACCTAATAGCACTTGTGCTAGTAATTTTTATGGCTTACTCCGAATTGAAAAGAAGAATTCGAGTGATGGAGCGATCTCAAAGTTTGGAGCGGGAAGTAGCACAATCCAAAGAAATCGAGAAAGCCTACACCAAATTAAAAGCTACCCAATCGCAGCTGATCCAATCCGAAAAGATGGCATCACTGGGAGAGCTTACCGCAGGAATTGCCCATGAGATTCAGAACCCTCTGAATTTTGTGAATAACTTCTCCGAAGTCAGCGTCGAATTGATCGATGAGATGCAGGAGGAATTGGCTCAGGGAAACACCCAGCTAGCAATAGAGATATCCAACGACCTGAAAGAAAACCTTACGAAGATCAACCATCATGGGAAGCGAGCTGACTCTATAGTAAAGGGAATGCTGGAGCATAGCCGCGTAAATACACGTGATGTACAACCTACCAATCTCAATGCACTTGCTGATGAATTTCTACGACTGAGCTATCACGGCTTGCGTGCAAAAGATAAAAGTTTTAATGCTGATTTCTCAACAGAATTAGCGCCTACCCTTCCTAAGGTGGATGTGGTAAGTCAGGATATAGGTAGAGTAATTCTGAACCTAATTAATAACGCCTTCTACGCTGTGGATAGTAAGTCCAAAGACCTCAAAAACAAGGATGGCGATCTGGGAGATTACAAACCAAAAGTAATCGTACGGTCAAGATTAGTAGACCTAGCAGGGAATACAGGTGGGGTAGAAATAGCCGTAGAAGATAATGGCGGAGGAATCCCCAAAGCCATTAAAGACAAGATTTTCCAACCTTTCTTTACCACCAAACCTACTGGTAGCGGCACCGGGCTTGGACTATCTCTGAGCTACGATATCATCAAGGCTCACGGCGGAGATCTGAGAGTGAAAAGCATAGAAGGAGAAGGCACAGAAATGATCATCTTTTTACCGATCAAAGATAGATTCGCATGAAAATCACTGAAGCATTAAAAGCAGAGCTAGCCCAATGGCTTGATACCTACTGGAAGACCTATATAAAAGGCGATTTTAACCTCTGGTCTACTTTTATAGCAGAGGATTACTATAATATCGGGGGCACCAAAGAAGAGATCTGGCATAGCAAACAGGAAATTCTGGATTACAGTCACGCTATCTTTGGTCAGATGGTCGGTCAAGCGGAGATCCGAAATAGAGAAATAGAAGTACTTCCCTATGGTGACTATGTGATGGTCAATGAATTCACTGATCTCTATGTGAAAATAGAAGGAGAATGGACCTACTACGGCCCTTTTCGAATGTCCTCCCTTTTGTCAAAAACGGATACTGGCTGGATTGCTTTACATCAGCACGGGTCTTATCCGGATATGAAGGCCACTGAAGGAGAAGCTTTTGCTGCAGATGCACTCAAAGCAGAAAATAAACGTCTCCAAGAGGCAGTGGATCAGCGGACCTCTGAACTTACTGTCAAAAACCGTGAACTGGAGATAGAAGCCTCACTGGAAAAAGTAAGGAGCCGATCACTCGCTATGCAAAAAAGTGAGGAATTGGCTGAGGCGTCTGTATTACTAGAAGCAGAAATCAGAAAACTAGGTATAGAGAATTGGGGCTGCGCTTTTCATATATACGATGAGAAAACTACCAGTGAGAAACCTTGGGATTTAGAATGGTTCACTTCTATGGGAGGTTTACTCCCTTTCTACAAAACTCCCAGAGAAAAAGTTTTCCTCAAATACTATGAGGAAAGTAAAAAAGGGAACCCCCTATTTATTCAGGATTTCGGCCCGGATGTCATCAAAGAACACTATGACTACCTCAAAACCATACCGGTACTCGGGGATGCTTTAACGGAATTATATAACTCTGGAGTCCCACTTCCCGAAAGGCAGATTGACCACATCGCATTTTTCAACCATGGTCATTTGCTATTTATTACTTACAAGCCAGTACCTGAAGCGCACGCTATTTTTATACGCTTCGCCAACGTTTTTAATCAGGCATATACTAGATTTTTGGATTTGCAGAAAGCCGAAGCGCAAGCCAGAGAAGCTGAAATCGAATTAGCTCTGGAAAGAGTTAGATCTCGGTCCTTGGCTATGCATGCTACCTCAGAATTGCAAGATGTAATCCATACCGTACATCAGGAATTAATTAAGTTGGAAATTGGCATTTTCGGCGGATCATTTATTGCCATAAACAGTGAAATTGAAGATGAGCTTCATTGCTGGGGAGCCGGTGGAACAGCCGATACTTCAGACGAGGTTCATATACCTTATTTTGATAAGCCTTTTTACACGAATTTGGTCAAGGGGCTAAAAGGCGGACCAGCCTTTTTTACTGAAGAGTTTACGCAAGAGGAGAAAAAGGAATTCTTTACTTTTTTGTTTACAAAAGAGCCATGGTCTAATCTGAAGGCCAATGAAAAAAAAGAAATTCTCTCAAGTCCTGGGGGCTATACCAGATCTTGTTCTGTGTCATTGCATACCAGTATTTTTATCATCAATCAGCTGGGTAATAAGTTCTCAGAAGAAGAAAATGATATTCTTAAACGCTTCGGAAAAGTCTTCGAACAGTCCTACACCCGCTTCCTAGATCTTCAAAAAGCAGAAGCACAAGCAAGAGAAGCACAGATAGAAGTTGCAATTGAACGTGTGAGAGCACAGTCCATGGCTATGCATCATCCTGATGACCTCGACAAGGTAAATAAAGAAATACTCTCTCAACTTAAATGGCTTCAGATTCAAGGCCTCACTGGTGTTACTTTTTATCTGATCGATGAGAAAGGATGGGTAAAAGCCTGGGATTTTTCAAGTCCTGGAAATACTGCAGACCAAAGTAGTTATACGCTACAATTCGACTCCAACAAGCATGAAATGCTTGGATTTCCATTTAAAACGCTACTTCAAACTGACCTGGATTACTTCGTCGCCGATTACCCTCTTGAAAAACTCGAGAAGGCTGTTTACGAGTTTGACGAAATTGACCCGGCTATTGCCAAAATTGTTCGTGAAGCTTTATCAACTGGGATGTTAACCCATCAATGGACAGCTTGCTGTAGAATATCCAATGGATTACTGGGTATCGATCTAGTCAGTCCACCTAGCGAAGACACCAAAACCATCGTATTGAAAATGGCTGGTGCATTCAATCAGGCTTACACCCGATTCCTAGATCTTCAAAAATCAGAAGCACAAGCAAGAGAAGCGGAAATAGAATTAGCCTTAGAAAGAGTTAGAGCAAGGGCCATGGCCATGCATAGAAGTTCCGAATTGCTGGAAGTTGCAACGGTTTTATTCCAGCAGGTAAAAGCATTAGGCGTTCCTCAATGGAATTGCGGTTTCAACATCTGGGAAAAAGGCGATACCGAATTGACCTATTATCCGGGAAGCCCAGATGGCATTATATTCCCTTCTCCATGCAAAATCTCTTTAGTAGAACATCCCATTTTTCGAAAATTTGACGAATCTAGAAATCGAGGGGAAGAGCTTCTCATTTATGAAAAAGAAGGTGAAATACAAGCAGATCATTACGCTTACATGCTTTCACTTCCCAGTGTTGGCGATTTATTACAAAGCATGCTGGACGCTGGTTTCGAATTACCAACTTTTCAAATAGACCACATTGCCAATTTTGCCTACGGTAATTTAATTTTCATCACCTATCAGCATTATCCTGAAATGCATGAGGTTTTCAAACGCTTTGCAAAAGTTTTTGAACAAACCTATACCCGCTTCTTAGATCTTCAAAAGGCAGAAGCCCAAGCTCGAGAGGCGCAGATAGAAGCCGCTTTGGAGCGAATACGTTCACGATCCTTGGCGATGTATAAAACAGATGAATTACAGGAAGTGGTAAGGGTAGTTGCCGAAGAGTTGAAGAACACAGGTGTAATCCTTGACACATGGGGCGCTGTAATTTGTACCTACTTTCAGGATTCTAAAGATGTGTTGCATTGGACAGCAAGCGAAAATCCAGCTAACCCTTCTACAGCTTTTTTATTGCCCTATTTCAAAGATGAATTATACGATGAAGCTTGGGCCTCGAAAAACCGGGGAGATAGTTATTTTTCGAAAGTGTTTTCATTTGATGTGAAAAACGCCTTTTTCAAACATGCCTTTGAGCATTCCGATTACCGGCAACTGCCCGATGATTACAAAAAACTCATTTTAGAGAGTGAAAGCCATGGTATTGCCTGGGCCTGGTCTAAAAACTCTGCTATTATGATTCCTTCCATTCAAGGTGATTTGCCATCCGAAGGTGAAAAGGAAATTCTGATTCGTTTTGTCAAAGTTTTTGAACAGTCCTTTATCCGATTCCTTGATCTCCAAAAAGCAGAAGCACAGGCAAGGGAAGCACAAATTGAAGCAGCCTTGGAACGAGTGAGGAGCAGGACTATGGGCATGCAGCATAGTAGTGAATTGACTAGTGCGGCCACCTTATTATTTCAACAGATACAAACCTTAGGTGTGCCACCCTGGAGTTGTGGGTTTAATATTTGGGAGCAAGGCGATTCAGTTTTTACCTCTTACATGGGTGGTGGTTCTGAAAACTTTTTGCTGGAAGGATTTAAAATTCCACTTACTGAAGAAGCTGCATTTATCCACTTTCAGGAGTCGAGAGACAGGGGGGATAAGCTATTTGTTGATGTTTTAGAAGGAGAAGCCTTGGAAGCACACTACCGGTATTTTTTCACACTTCCCGGAATTAAAGAAGTTTTCGAAAACGCAGCACAGGAGGGGCTCCCACTACCAACATTTCAGATCAACCATCTTGCAAATTTTAAGCATGGCAACCTCATGTTTATCACCTATGAACCATGTCCTGAAGCACATGATATATTCATCCGTTTCGCAAATGTATTCGAACAGACCTACACCCGTTTCCTTGATCTCCAAAAATCAGAAGACCAGGCAAGGGAAGCGCAGATTGAGGCTGCTTTGGAAAGAGTCCGAAGCAGAACCATGGCCATGCAGAACAGTTCTGAATTAGCTGAGACATCCATCGAGATGTTTAAACAAATGCAAGCTTTGGGTATGCGTCCTTGGGCCTGCGGATTTAATATTTTTGAGAAAGATGAAAAAGCTATAACCCAATGGATGGCCGCAGCTGATGGTGGTCTATTAACTCCATTTACCACACCACTCACAGAAGATCCATTCTTTATAAGAATCTCCGAGGCAAGGCAGCGTGGCGAAGAGTTGTTTGTGATGGAGTCAGGCGGACAGGAACTCGAGGAGACCTACAAGTATATGTTTAGTCTTCCCGGCTCCCAAAAAGCATTGGCAGGTATTATAGCTGCCGGATTTGAAATGCCAAAATTTCAAATTTCGCACTGTGCTTTTTTCTCACAAGGTTACCTGTTGTTCATTACTTATGAGCCTTACCCTGAAGCTTATGATGTTTTCAAACGCTTCGCAAAGGTATTCGAACAGACTTATACTCGTTTTCTCGACCTTCAAAAAGCAGAAGCACAAGCAAGAGAAGCACGTATCGAGTCTTCCTTGGAAAGAGTCCGAGCCCAAACCATGGCTATGCACAACAGTGAGGATGTTGGGAAGTGTATCGTGATGATGTTTGAGGAACTTACCGCCTTAGGGGTGAATGAAAAAACCCGCTTTGGGATTGGGATTCTAAACCATGATAACGAGAACAATCAGCTTTGGACTGCCTCCAAAAATGGCGAGGAATTCAAACTGCACATAGGACACTTGGAAATGTCTTGGCATCCTTTGTTGAAAAGTGCACGGAAGGCTTGGAAGGAGCAGGTCTCGCTCCACACGTATGTATTGGAGGGAGAGGACTTGCTCAATTACTACCAAATGCTCAACCAGGCACCAGACTATAAAATCCAAATACCTATAGAAAAACTGCCAGAAAGAGAGTTCCACTATGGTTTTGTCTTCGAGCATGGGTTTTTCTATGCCTTCAGTCCCAGTGAATATCCTGCTGATCTAATCCAAATTATACATCGTTTCAGTTCTCTTTTTGGTCAAACCTACCGTCGTTACCTAGATCTGAAAAAAGCAGAAGCTCAAGCAAGAGAAGCACAGATTGAGTCTTCCTTAGAAAGAGTCAGGTCAAGAACCTTAGCGATGCAGAGTTCAAATGAGCTGGCCGAAACAGCTGCGGTCCTTTTTGCACAACTCATAGCGCTAGGAGTGGATCACGAGCGAATCAATATTGGAATTGTCTCCGAAGAAAATCAAAATGTGGAGTTTTGGTCTACTGAACAAGGCGGAAACATCATCAAAACCCGCTTTGAAGCTAGCATCCATGAGCCAACAGTCATCAACAAACTTTATCTGGCTTGGAAGCAAGAAAAAGAAACTTTGACAGTTGATCTGAAAGGACAGGAGCTTCAGAGTTGGGTCAGCTATTGCGAAAATGAAATAGGAATTCCATTTGATAAAAACCTGCTTCAAGATCAGCGAGTGCAGTCAGCAGCATTCTTTTCCAAAGGGATGTTGATGTTAACAACCCCTACGCTTCCTCCTGCCACTACTATTGCACTTTTGGCCCGTTTTGCCTCGGTTTTCAACCTTACTTTCACGCGTTTTAATGATCTGAAAATCGCCGAAGCAAATGCCCGCAGAGCAGAAAAGGATTTGATACTATTGAAGGAAGCAAAGGTAAAAGCGGAGTTAGCACTTAACGAACTCAAATCCACCCAAGCTCAACTCATCCAATCCGAGAAGATGGCTTCGCTTGGAGAGCTTACTGCCGGCATTGCACATGAGATTCAGAACCCTTTGAATTTTGTGAATAACTTTTCCGAAGTCAGCAGTGAAATGTTTGACGAGTTGATGGAGGAAATTGAAAAGGGTGATATGGAAGAAGTGAAAGCGCTCTCTGTTGATATCAAAGAAAATCTGATCAAAATCAATCATCATGGCAAGCGAGCAGACTCCATCGTCAAAGGAATGCTGGAGCATAGCCGATCAAGTTCTGGTGAAAAAACCCTGACGGATATCAATGCCCTAGCAGATGAATTCTTACGGCTTTCCTACCATGGTATTCGCGCCAAAGACAAAAGCTTCAACTCAGACTTTAAGCTGGAACTAGACCCTTTGGTTCCTAAGATAAATATCATTGGGAAGGACATCGGCAGAGTCATTCTCAACCTGGTCAATAATGCTTTTTACGCTGTTCACGAAAAAGCCAAATCTACCCCCCAACACACTAAAGGGGGAGAAGGCTTTGAACCTACAGTAATCGTCAAAACGAAGGCGATCAAGTCCCCTTCAGGGGATTTAGGGGTAGAACTTTCTGTAAAAGACAATGGAAATGGAATCCCAGACTCGGTGAAAGATAAAATCTTCCAACCATTCTTTACTACCAAACCAACTGGCTCAGGAACAGGCTTAGGATTGTCTTTGAGCTATGATATCGTAAAGGCGCATGGAGGAGAGTTGAAAGTGGAAAGCGATTTTAGTTCTGGTACAGTTTTCAGCATCATCTTAACAACAGGAAAGTGAAATGGTAAAAAAGCATTTAGTTGGGTATATCGGAATATTGGGCAGTATGATTCTTGCATCTTGTGCACAGGAGCAAGAGCATACAACAGACACCTCTTTGACGGAGGTGACAGGTTTAGTGGTGAGCGATACATTCCCCGCCCCGGTAGTTACCTACTTGTCTGATTTTGAGCCTCCAACTGTAATCAAAGCTGCAGCGCCTATTTATGACTCACTCTCTACTTCATTTGGCGAGGGAATTCCTGATATCACACGCTATACCACACTGGATGGCCTACCCCAAAGTATCACCTATCGTGTATTACAAGGATCCGATGGCACGATGTGGTTTCTGTCCGTTGAAAACCTCAGCAAATTCGATGGGACTAGCTTTACCACGTATAACCGGGCAAACGGGCTTCTTGAAGATTCTTATGCAAATGAATTTTTACTGGATAGTCAGGGCAAGATCTGGATTAGCAATGATGGTATTACGGTTTTTGATGGTAGGTCTTTTACTACTTACACCACGGATGCAGAAGGAAACGAACTAGGAGGAGTAGGATCAATTATTGAGGATAATGCTGGCTCCATATGGATGGGCTCTGCAGAAAACGGTTTATTTCGTTATGAAAATAACCAGATCACTCGATTTACTACCGATGACGGATTAAAAAGTAATCAGATCGAAGGTCTTTTAGTGGATAAAGAGGGGCTTTTGCTCATTACCACCAGTGAGGGAATTTCTCAGTATGACGGGACAAGCATTACTTCCTATGAAGCTATACCTGAACAAAATGAGGAAGTTAGCAACCATCTCCTTTTTACAGATTCTAAAGATAATATTTGGTTCCATTCCCATACGGAATCTGCTAAAATCGGCAAATATGATGGCTCCGATATCACTTTTTATACAATTAAAGAATTGGATAAAGATGTAAACATTACGGATGTCATAGAAGATGAACAAGGTTATATCTGGTTCTCATCTTCTAATGGCATTACCTACTTTGATGGTTCTAAATTCTTTCATTACTCCAAAGCAAACCTGGGTATAAGTAATACTTCTACCGTAAACTCCATTGCCTTTGACCGGGAAGGAAGTTTATGGGCCGTTGTCCCAAGAGAAGGAGTATTCAAAATAAATCGCAATTTAAGTTTTCCTGAAATACCAGATGGAGGCACGGCTTTTAACGTAATTCCTGATCCATTAGGAGTTATTTGGATTCAAACTTCAAAAGGGTTTGGTCAATATCTTGAAAACCGGATAGCTTTTTACGGTCATGAATTACTTGAAAATGAAAATTATAGCGCTATTCAAAATCCTGTATTTGATCGGAATGGCCTCCTTTGGTTTACTCTAATAGACAAACGCATTGAGGGAAGGAAGTTGGTTAGCTTTGATGGCAGCCATTATACCTTTTATGGGCCGGAACAGGGATTGAAACTAGATCTTTCATCCAGGATTCATGGTATTAATAATAACACGCAGCTTTTGATTACTTCTGGAAATTCAACAATTGAGTTTGATGGAGAAAAAATAACACGACAGGACTTTCTACCAGATTTTATTCTTCGTGCTTTTTTAGTAGATACCAAGGGTAACCGCTGGTATGGAACGGGAGATGAAGGACTCTATAAATATGATGGAGAACAATTTTTTAAATTAAGCACAAAAACAGGATTGGTAAGTAATAAAATCAATCGATTAACAGAAGATCCTCTGGGAAATATCTGGGTAGGCATAGACTATGGTAACGCCCGAATAACGAATACTACGTTGAGTTCTTTTGATGCCCAGGATGGCTTGGCAAATTTAGTAGGAGTCATTAATCCTGACACTGTCAATAATGTACTTTGGTTTGGTACTATATCCGGTTTGGTTTCTCTCGATTTTGATCAACTCAATGATGAAAATCCGGGATTTCTACAGTATAATTATTTAACCGGTTTTTCTATAGGTCCAATTTCTGAGCCTAAACCCGACATTAAAGGTAGGGTCTGGGGTACTGCTCCGAATTTATTTCTTTTTAATTACCCGGCCTTAAGCGATATACCAGAGACTACCCCCTATATAAAAAATATCCAGATCAATAATCAGTCGGTAAGCTGGCTTAGCCTTTCCCCTTCCTGGGCTAAAACAGATAGTATGGCTACCATTAATGAAATGGGATTAAAGTTTAAAGAACGGCTTAGTGGCGAACAACTTGAAGTCCAATTTGACACCTTTGGAGAGCTTAGCTTCGACTCAGTTCCTGCTCCTGATTTTGTACCTGTCAATCTAAACCTTCCGTATACAAACAACACGATCAGCTTTGAATTTGCCAGCGTTTCGCCAACCTATGGAAAGTCGATACGATATCAATACAGGCTGGAAGGCTATGATGATCGATGGAGCCCTTTAAGCACTAAAAAAGAGGCCAACTTCGGTAACCTGCCGGAGGGCCGCTATACTTTTCAGTTAAAAGCTTTGAATACCGGCGGCAACTGGAGTGAGATCTCTTATCCTTTCACCGTACGTGCACCATGGTTCCGTACCTGGTGGGCCTATGTTAGCTATGCAATACTCTTTTCCAGTGCAATTTTTGGATTTATTAGCTGGAGAACAAAGCGCTTGAAAGATGAAAAAATCCTACTTGAAAAAGAAGTCACAAACAGAACCTCAGAGCTCAATCAATCCTTAGAAAACCTCAAATCCACTCAAGCCCAACTTATCCAATCTGAAAAGATGGCTTCACTTGGAGAACTGACCGCAGGCATCGCTCATGAGATCCAGAACCCATTGAATTTTGTAAATAATTTCTCGGATATAAATAGAGAACTGGTCGAGGAGGCTATTGAAGAATTGGATAAAGGAGCCATTACCGAGACCAGATCAATTTTAAAGGACTTGGGGGAAAATTCAGCTAAAATTACTCACCACGGCAAGCGGGCAGACGCGATTGTGAAGGGAATGCTCGAGCATAGCCGGGCAAATAAAAGTGAAAAATCGCTCACTAATCTTAATGCTTTGGCAGATGAATTTGTGCGTCTCTCCTACCACGGACTTCGAGCGAAAGACAAAAGCTTTAACGCAGACTTCAAGTTAGAGCTTGATCCAGACTTGCCTAAAGTAAATGTGGTGGCTTCGGATATTGGGCGAGTGATACTCAACCTAGTGAACAATGCATTTTACACCGTTTACGAGAAAGCGAAATCAACCCCCAAGCCCCCTGAAGGTGGAGAAGGCTATAAACCAGAAGTATCTGTCAAAACAACGATGACCAAGTCCCCTTCAGGGGATTTAGGGGTTCAAATCTCCGTCCAAGACAACGGCTCCGGCATCCCCGACTCCATCAAAGAAAAAATCTTCCAGCCTTTCTTTACCACAAAACCGACAGGTTCTGGAACTGGACTTGGCTTGTCTTTGAGCTATGATATCGTCAAGGCACATGGAGGGGAATTGAAGGTGGAAAGCCCTCCTGCTGGAGAAGAAAGTCTAAATGCCACAGGAACTATTTTTAGTATTTTTCTTCCCATTGAACCTAAAAAGGATAAATTTCTATAGGCCTGAAAAACCTACTTCTTTTACACAAGTTAGGTTACCTGTATTAAAAAATATAAGCGCCCAAATGCAATTAATAAAACACATTTTCTAGCCAGCTTATCACTAATTGTTACGGCTTAAGGTTAGATGAAATTATGGAAGAGTAGCATTCAGAAGGCATGATTAATACTATTAGAATATTACGAAATCGTTTTTTTAATAATATGACTGAATGCGAAATAGGCTGCTTTCCTATCTAATCCTTTCTTATAAAAATATCAATATTTACAATTGATATTTTTATAATTTAGATCACATTCTAAGGATTAATAAATTTATTTAATAGAATACAACTTGTTTGATTTAAAATCGAATCAACCGCTCTTTCCTAAAACTAAGTATTTCTAAGAGGCTCATTCAAAAGACTTTACTCAATCAACAGAAAATCTCAGAAGTATACATTATTTTTAAAATAGAATTTTGTAAATTAAAAAGCAGGTTTTGTTTTTGGGTACTTAAAAGGTCAGTTTTTCTCTTTTTTCTTTTAAGTGATTTTCAGAAATTGATAATTCATAAAATTATATTTTCATAAAACAAATCCTGTAGTCAGCAATAGAATAACTTTTAAGCCAAGCTAACTATTATTTTAATTTTATATTTTATTTAATCTTTTGAAAATCTACACTCTATGCCCACTCAAACTTCAGTCGGGACCTATCTAGCAACAAGGTTGCAGCAGTTAGGCGTTTCCCACATTTTTTCCGTTCCTGGAGATTATACCAGCGATCTTTTGGAAATCATTGATACCCAAACGACACTTAAACGCATCGGTAATTGTAACGAGTTAAACGCAGGATATGCAGCTGACGGATATGCCCGAGCAAATGGTCTCGGAGCAGTTGCGGTTACCACTGGGGTAGGATCATTCAGTTTACTCAATGCAATTGGAGGATCTTTTGTAGAAAATATCCCGGTGGTGGCAATCATCGGTACCCTTAGCAATACCAAGCTAATGGATGAAATCAACGCCGGAGAGCTATACCATCACAATGTCAGCACTGAGGACACCAACAGAACCGTTTACTCCCCTGTCACGGTAGCTTTTGAACGGATTTCAAATCCAATGACCGCACCTGCTCAAATCGATGCCGCAATTACAGCATGTATCAGCCAGAGTAAACCGGTAGCAATTGAAATCATGGAGGATTGCTATTACATGCCATGCGCCGATCCTCAGGGTTCCTTGCTGCCTGTACCCGAATATGAACCTCTAGCTGTACTAGAACAAATGGCTGCTGCATCGCCTCCAAATAAATATGCAACCCAGATTGTCAATGCTGTTAATAATGCAGCGAATGCAGTCTATACACAATTATGTACTGGCAAGCCAATTCTCTGGATTGGAAAGGAGATTGCAACTAAAAGGCTTCAAGCAAAATTTACCGCACTGCAACAGGCCGTTGGAGCTCCATTTTTAAGTTCTTTTTTGGGGAAAGCTGTAGTATCAGAGAACAACCCCTGGTTTTTAGGTATGTATGATGCAGTATTTACGAATGATTATACCAAACAATATCTAAACGAATCTACCTCTGTCGTGGGACTAGGCATTTGGAACACAGATCTAAATATGTTTGGATCCTCAAGCACAGAAACAGGAAATATTTCTCCGGTTTTCGCCTCCCGAAACATGGTAAAGGATGGGGAGAATTTATATGTACAGGTTTCATTAGAGCATCTTATAGATGGAGTAATGGCACTTATCCAAGCAAAAGGTTGCAACTCTACCTGGGAGCAACCCTGCCCTCCATCCCCACCTGCTTCTCCTTCTTCCAGCAGTAAAATTACCTATGATTACTTCTTCCAATTATTGAATGAAAACATAACAGAAAACAATCTTATTGTAGCTGATATTGGACTTTCTTCATTTGGAGGTTCCTCTTCTTTGAAAATAAGCAAAGCCAATAGTTTCTTAGCTCAAAACATCTGGGCATCAATCGGCTGGAGCGTTCCGGCAGGTTTGGGAGCATCTTTTACGGAAGGAATGAGACCTTTTGTGATCGTTGGAGATGGTGCATTTAAACTTACTTGCCAGGCAGTCTCTACGATGGTGATGGAGAAGTGTAATACCGTCGTCTTTGTCTTGAACAACAAAGTGTATGGAGTGGAGCAAATGCTACTGAATCCTGCACCGTATAAGACTGGGTCAACTGCTACATTTGAAGAGGCAAATATCCTTCAGGAATGGGATTACGTGAGCCTGATGAAGGGATTTTCGAATAATGCACCCAATGCAAAAAGTGCAGTAGTCAATACAGTTGGAGACCTTCAAACACTCCTATTGACAATGACCAACGATCCTACTTCTACCTATATGGTTTCTATCAACTTGGATGAGCGTGATTATCCTGCTGCTTGGAGTCTTTTTGTAAATAAATAATTTAACCTTTTTATCTATTTTTCTAATGAGCAATAAATCAAATAAATCGATCAACAGTCCAGATGTCCTAATTGTAGGAGGTGGAATGAGTGGACTTTTTGCAGCTTGGAGATTATTAAAAACAACTCCAGGAAGAAATGTCACTGTGGTAGAAAAAATGGGTCAAGTCGGAGGGAGGCTAGAGACTACATTTGTCGATATCATAGGAAATGACGGAGTATGTCACACTGTGCATGACGAAGAGGGAGGTATGCGCTTCGTTCCTGAAGGAAGCGGAATGGAACATCTTTGGAATCTGATCAATGCACTAAATAAAGAATTTCCTGTGCCTCTGCTTAATCCTGTCGATTTTGTAATGGGTGATGATAATAACCGATACTACACTCGAGGCCGATCATTCACTCTAGGAGAGTCCAAAGCAAACAATTATCAAATTTGGTCTGAGGTTTTCACATTAGGACCAAATGAACAAGGGAAAAAACCATCTGATATCCTTCAAGAGGTAATGGACGACATCCTAAAGCAAAATGGGATGACCAAAAACCCATCCTCTCCTGCTGCCTGGGCAAATTTCAGAAATAATTGCACTTATAAAGACTTTGAAGGTTGCCCAGTCTGTATCAATAAATGGGGCTTTTGGAGTATCCTGAGGAATTATGGAATGACAGAGGAATGTATTGAAATGCTTAGTCACATAATGGGCTTTATGGGCCCATTTCAGGATTTTATCAATGCAGGTGAGGGCCTTCAGATTCTGTTTGATTTTCCGGATCCCAAGACTACTCATTTTAAAACTCTTGGAGATGGGTTTCAATCCTTGCCAAATACTTTAGCCAAATCCATCGAAGGAGCAGGAGGGACAATTATTCTCAACGAGACTATTACCTCAATCACAGAAATCGGAGGAGTGTTCACAGCTACAGGTGTCCAACAAAGCTATACTGCTCCGCAGGTGATTTTGGCAATTCCAAAGAAACCTATGAAAGAGCTGGCAAAAACCACTGACCTCTTGGCAACCAATGCGGAATTTATGCGTGCAGTTAACAGTGTCCAAAATATGGAGTTGACCAAAGTTGGACTTTATTTTAAAGAGCGTTGGTGGCACGAGAATCCATCGATCAACCTAACCAATGGGCCAAATTTCACAGACCTTCCTTTGGGTTCGGTGTATACCTTTTCTCAATATCCTGCGGATCCAGAACATGACAAAACCTACAATGGGCCTGCAGCTTTGACGCAATACACCGATTACATCCGAGGAAATTTCTGGAAGGAAATGCAGAATATAGGAGAAATGTATCAAACAGAGGATTTTCCTCAAAACCCTGCAGGTACAGCTCCTGCTTCTAAGGCTCTTGTTCATGAGATGATGAAGCAAATCAAATTGCTATTTGGTGTGGATGAAAATACAGAGATCCCTGATCCGGTGTTGAGTACCTATCGCGTTTGGGGTCAAGCACCTTATGGATTTGGCTATCATCAATACAAAATCAATGTTAATGACCTAACCGACGTATATCCTACTATTTATTCACCAGCAACCAATCTTTTCGTCTGCAATGAATCTTGGTCACCTGAGCAAGGATGGGTGGAAGGCGCATTGATCATGAGTGATTATGTAATGCAAAAGGGCTTTAGACTACCTGCATTCGCTGACGACTCATTTGCACAATCTATCTAATAGCTCAAATAAACTCAACTGAAATGAAAGCAAAATCAATTAAAGGTAACACTACCGAAGAGATCACAAAGTCCTTTGGTGCTGCTTTGGAAGATGGATATGTACCAACACTTGCCATTGTTTTTTTGTCAATCACACAAGACCGCGAAGCTATCTGCAAGATGCTTGAGGAGAAGGATATTCTCATTTTTGGGGCCACAACTGCGGGAGAATTTTTAGATGGTGAAATCGGCGAAGAATCAGTAGTAATCATGTTGATGGATTTGAATCCAGCTTATTTCCGATGTGTCTATTTCGAAACAGGAGAAGGTCAAACTGTGGAAATTGCAGAAAAAATAGGAAAGCTCGGGTCAGACACCTTCAAAAACCCGGCGTTTATTGTAGCATCCGGGGGAATTAGTACCGATGGGGAAATGATTATAAAAGGCATTCAAAATGCAACTGGACCAGAAATTACCATTTTTGGAGGATTGGCTGGTGATGATTTCACTATGACAGGAACCTACGTTTTTACAAATGGAAATTATCAAATCAATGGATTGGTAGCTATTATATTAGATGAGGATAAGGTGAATGTGGCTGGACTCGCTACCAGTGGCTGGCAGCCTGTTGGGACCATAAGAACTATCACAAAAAGCGAAGGAAACATCGTGTACACGATCGATAACGAGCCTGCTCTCGATGTAGTTATCAAATACATGGGAGTGAATAAGAATTTGGATGAATGGAAGGATGTGATTGTCAATGTTGGTTCAGAATTCCCTATGCAACTTCAGAGAGAAGGAGCAGAACCTGTGATCAGAGCACCACTTTTTGCGAATAAAAGTGACCGATCTTTAGTCTGCGCTGGAAGCGTACCTCAAGGATCGAAAATAAGATTTTCTTTGCCTCCTGATTTTAATGTAGTCGACCGGGTAATTGAAGAATGTGAGACCGTGAAAAAAAATGAGTTACCCAATGCCGATGCCTTAATTATGTTTTCCTGTAAAGCACGCCATCTTTCACTCGGTCCGATGGTGAGTGATGAAATTAACAATGTGAAAAATGTATGGAATGCACCGATGGCAGGATTTTTTAGCTATGGAGAAATGGGCAAAGCCACAAAAGGCAAACATGAGTTTCACAATAATACCTGCTCGCTGGTAGTACTTTCGGAAAAGTAACAATATGGGTAAAAAAATAAACTTTCGGCCTTTAGGTAGAAGATATGAATTTGGCTTAAATTCAAATGAATTTAATTCTATAGTTTCCTAATGAATGCTCATATTCAATCTCTTTTAGATTTTTTTGCTTCTTCAGAAAAGTTGGCTCCAGAAGAAAAAGAAAAATTAATTGGCATTGCGAAAGCACTCGACAAAGATCATTTCCTTGTTGAGTTTAAATTGGAACGTGCTGAAAAAATGAGAAGAGCCACTTCAATTTTACTGGAAGAGACGATTGAAGAATTAGATAAAAAAAGGGAGGTTGTAGAGCAGCTAGCATTAGTTTCTTCCAGACAAGCATCCTTAGAGCGGATAAGAGCCGAAATTGCATCAATGCGAAATGTTGATGATTTAAAAGAGATTTCCCCACTAATCTGGGAGGAACTTCAAAACATGAACGTACCATTTATCCGCTGTGGCGTGTTCCTTATGAACTTGGAAGAAAGCAATATTCATATATTACTAAATACTCCGGAGCAGGAATCAATTGCGGTTTTGGACATTCCTTTCAATAGCACAAAATTGACTGAAAAAGTCCATAAGGCATGGAAAAAACAGAAAATCTATACTGAAAACTGGAAAGAAGAAGATTTTAATAAATGGGTAAAGACTCTTGCAAGAAAGGGTCTTATAGAATCAAAAGAACTTTACAAATCAAAAGGTACCCCAGTCAACCTTGAACTTCATTTTATTCCTTTTAACCAAGGAATGCTTTATATAGGAAATTTTGAAAAGCTTTCTGAAGAAAGCCTTGAATTATGCCAATCTTTGGCAAGCAATTTTTCTATGGCATATGACCGATATGAAGATTTCAAAAAGCTGGAAACGGCAAAGCGAAAAGTAGAAGAGGCTATCAAAAACTTGCGGACAACTCAGGATCAATTGGTACAGCAAGAAAAACTGGCTTCTCTTGGTCAGCTCACAGCTGGTATTGCTCATGAAATTCAGAATCCTCTCAACTTTGTAAACAACTTTTCGGAACTGAATATAGAATTAATCGAGGAGGCAAATGAGGAACTGGACAAGGGAGCAATTGAAGAAGCCAAAGCCATTTTGAAAAATTTAGCAGAGAACTCTGATAAAATCTCCCACCATGGCACTAGAGCTGGAGCGATTGTCCGAGCCATGCTGGAGCATAGTCGCAAAAATGAAGGTGAAAAAGCACCTCTGGATATTAATGGATTAACAGAAGAGTATCTGAAACTTTCTTACCATGGATTAAGGGCGAAAGACAAAACATTCAACTCAAGTTTTGAATTAGACTTAGATTCCAATTTACCTAAAGTAAAAGTTGTCGCTCAAGATATAGGTCGAGTCATTTTAAATTTGATAAACAACGCCTTTGACGCAGTGAATGAAAGGTCAAAATCCAATGAACCTGATTATAAGCCTCAAGTAAAAGTAAGTTCACAACTCATTCAAGCAAACGGACATTCAGGATTAAAAAACTCTTTTTCAGGACCTTACGTCCTTTTAACTTTTAAGGATAACGGCTTCGGAATTCCTAATTCTATCAAAGACAAGATCTTCCAGCCTTTCTTTACCACCAAGCCAACAGGTTCGGGGACAGGGTTGGGATTGTCTTTGAGTTATGATATCATCAAGGCGCATGGAGGGCATATTGACGTGAATAGTACAGAAAGGGTTGGTTCAGAATTTACCATTACCTTACCTATATAGATATAAATAAACTCATATTTTAGCCAATAAAATCATGATCAAATTAACCGTTCTCTACAATCATCCCGAAGATCCTGCCGCTTTTGAAAGTTACTATGCTAGCACTCATATGCCGCTTGTGGGTAAAATCCAAGGTGTGGTCAATGCTGAAGTAACCAAGTTTCTTCCTGAGGCTGATGGGTCGAATCCAGCCTACTATAGACTAGCAGAATTATATTTTGAAAGTCCAGAGTCTTTACAGCAATCTATGGGTTCGGATGAAGGACAAGCCACTGCTGCGGATCTTCCAAATTTTGCCACAGGTGGGTTCAAGATTATGGTAGGAATGGTAGGCTAATCTTCCAAAAGAAGAATTGACCCTCTAATACCTAGAGCCAACCTGTCTTTTTTCAATAGAAATAAGTCAGACCGATCTATGCCTGATGGGTTTGACAATGATTTTATGATTTTCCTTTAACACCCAAAATACGCTCACTATGTCTAAATCTATTTTACTGGTACTCATTGCTTTCCTAACATCTAACTTCTTGTATGCTCAAAGCGTCGAAGACTTGGCTAAGGAAACTGCCGCTTTCGTAGGGACGCTGCCAAGTGATCAAAAAGCCACTATTCAATTTGACTTTGCAGACAGTTTACGAACCAAATGGACTAATCTTCCTATCGGACTAGCTCCAAGAAGTGGGTTGAAGTTTGGGGACTTATCGGAGGAGAGTAAGATTAAATTCCATAAGGTACTGAGTAAGATTTTTAGCTCGCAGGGTTACTTGAAAGTCTTCACCATCATGCAAGTCGATGATATTTTGCATGAAATCATGGAGATTGCATATCAGAGAGATCAGATGAATGAAAACACCATCAAAATGATCCGTACACTGGACTGGGATTATGGGAATTATTTCATTGCAATTTTAGGAGATCCGAGTTCGGATGATAACTGGGGATTGAAATTCGAAGGCCATCATATTTCTATCAATTTGACAGTTTCAGGAGATGAATTTTCGATGACACCAGTTTTTCTTGGTTCAGATCCGGCAGTAGTTGAAGTGACCCAATACGCAGGTTTGCGGCCTTTGAGTAAAGAGGAGGATTATGGATTTTGGCTTGTAAATACACTGGATGATGCCCAAAAAGCCAAAGCAACGCTAAGTGAAAAAGTACCCGGAGATATTCTTACCAGCCCAGCCCGAGATCAATGGATCAGCGAATTTAAAGGTATCAAAGGATCAGAATTGACCCCTGAGCAACAAAAAATTCTTCATTACCTGATCGAGGAATATGTCAATAACCTAGACCATCCAAAAGCTGAGGAATACTTAGCGATTCTTCATGCACGCGGTATGGATGAAGTTTATTTTAATTGGATTGGGAGCTACGAGCCCATGAAAGCTCATTATTACATGATTCATAGTCCTGACTTCATCATCGAGTATGATAATGTAGGCTTCCTGGACAACGCCAACCATATACACACGATTTGGAGAGAAAATGGTAATGACTTTGGTGAGGATATACTGAAGAAACATCGACTGGCCCATCAACACTAATAGAATTGGTAATAGAGGGTACTCTTAGAAGTGTGATCTCCTGAAATTATTCTTATTTTGCCTATAGCTTAGTTTTCTATTTAAATGCAAGCCCTGTTTACATGGATTTTATACTTCTGATCATTGCCTTTAGATTTCTTCAAACGCATGCGCAAACCAAAGAGCATTTTCCTGAATGGCAAGGCTTATTTCTAAAGGGCTTGATAGCAGCTTGTTGTTTTTTGGCCATCCAAATTGTTTTTGAAAAAACGGATGGAGTGATGCGCTGGGTGGCACATTTCATGAATTTGTATGTGGTTTATGCAGCTTATAACCGACAAGTCTTTTCGCCTCTTAAGCCATTTGTATATGCGTTTTTTCCGGTGGTATTGGTTCATGTTTTTCAGGATCTTACCAGGCTAGTTGCACCGGAATTTTTTCATAGTTGGGAAAACTGGTTTGAGACTGCAGTCATATTTGCGTGGATCTGGCTGGTAGCTCAGTTTATTATAAGTAGAAAGCAACGGAAGGCCTTAGAGATAGAGAGAATAAAGGCCATTCAAAAGGAAATTGAGTTCAAAAATTCACAAAAGCTTAAGGATGCACTTGAGATCCAAGTGGCTGAGCGTACGGCGGAAATTACCGCCCAAAAAGAATCGCTGGAGAAAACACTTCACGAGCTCAAAGCAATGCAATCCCAACTCATACAATCTGAGAAAATGGCCTCCCTTGGTGAACTGACGGCGGGGATTGCTCATGAGATCCAAAATCCTTTGAATTTTGTCACGAATTTTTCTGAGCTAAATAAGGAACTCCTAGACGAATTAAAAGAGGAATTGGCCAAGGGAGACTTGGAGGAGATTAGGTTGATCGTGAGTGATATAATGGCTAATGAAGAGAAAATAATTCATCATGGTAAGCGTGCTGATGCCATCGTGAAAGGTATGCTTCAGCATAGTCGAAGTAGTTCTGGAGTGAAAGAACTAACAGATATCAATGAACTCGCTGATGAATACCTTCGTCTATCTTATCATGGATTAAGAGCAAAAGATAAGTCATTTAATGCCAGTATGGAAACTGACTTGGACGAGGCTGTTGGTACTGTCGAAGTAGTTTCTCAAGAGATCGGAAGAGTTATTCTAAATTTGGTGAATAATGCTTTTTATGCAGTTTCTGAGAGGAAAAAGCAAGTGGATGAGATCGGTGATTCCGAACTTTCTAGCAGCTATAAGCCCACTGTTTGGTTGTCTTCTAAGAGAACAAATAAGGGGATAGAGATCAGAGTGAAAGACAATGGAACTGGTATGCCTGATACGGTTAAGGAAAAAATATTTCAGCCATTTTTTACCACTAAGCCAACAGGCTTAGGAACAGGCTTAGGACTTTCCTTGAGTTATGATATTGTGAAAGTACATGGAGGTGAATTGACGGTGAGTAGTCAAGTGGGGGATATGAAGAAGGGTGAAGATTCGTGGACTGAATTCCATGTTTTCATCCCTACTTACTAAATATGTTCGAGATAGGATGTGAATGAAGGAGCCAATCGTATAGTCGATTTTTTATGTTTAGGCTCCTGAATATCCATTGAATAAAGAGTATTTTTTCAATAACTAGAGCTTCTTATTTTTCCAATTAAAATTGGACTTTTCAAATTTCATTACTTGTGAATTATTAGTACTGAGCTAGAATCAGGCGTTTTTTGAAAACAGAAAGTATTTGCTGTTTTATTGAAAAAGTGCAAAAATAGTTTTTCGAAAAGCGTTTTATATGGTTTAAAATATATTTACCTTTTGAGAATCTTTTTTGAATATCTGAGCCTACAGATTCAAACCAACTTGAGTTTTTGCAATGAAAAACTTTCTCTTTTTTGTGGGAAGCGTGTTTATTCTTTTTTCCTGTACCAAAGGACAGGACAGCAAACCTGCATCTGCAACTATCGCCGTATCACTACCACAAATGTTTTCTATCAGTGATCTTGCAGATACACTTCAGCCTATTCGAGTCAATCTTTCGGATGTGCCCAAGCCGATTAGTATTAAAGTGCCAAGCCAATCTATCGGGTCCTATACGCATATTAATGAGTCTGGTACTTTATCGATGATTAACTTAGCCCCTCCGACTTCACATCATTTACCCTATCTGACCGATGAAAATGATCAAATTATAAGGAATGCTTCTGGGATACCTTATATCCAAGGTGATGGCGGTCTTTCTCAATTCAAAAACTTCACAACGGATAATGGATTGGCATTGGATGCAGTCAATAGTGCCGTTTTGGATCGTCGGGGTCACCTATGGTTTGGAACAAATGGAGGTGGAGTCAGTCGATTTGATGGGATACTATTTACCAATTTCACCACATCTCAAGGTTTGGCTGGAAATACAGTCCGCGCGATATTAGAAGACAGTAAAGGGCTATTATGGTTCGGTACAGCCAGTGGAGGAGTAAGCAGTTATGATGGCAATGTATTTACTAGCTATACTGCCGAAAATGGCTTAGGAGATGATGCTGTTTTTAGCATTTTTGAGGACTCTGCAGGTAATATATGGTTTGGGACCTATGGTGGAGGGGTCAGCAAATTTGACGGCACAAACTTTACAACTTTTACTTCCGCTGATGGATTAGCTGATGATGTAGTGATCAGTATTGCGCAAGATCAGGAAGGGAATTTATGGTTTGGGACAAATGGTGGTGGTGCTAGCAAGTACGACGGAACATCCTTCGTTAATTTCACAATATCCGAAGGGCTACCTTCTAATAGAATCAGAAGTATAAAAGTTGATCATTCTGGTATTATTTGGTTTGGGACGATTGGTGGCGGAGTCAGTAGGTTTGATGGCAATAATTTCAAAACTATTAGAAAAGAAGACGGACTTGCCAGCATGGTGATAAGGACGATTGTCGAAACCAGCGAGGGAGTACTCTGGTTTGCTACAGAACTTGGTGCAAGTAGGTATGATGGAACCAAGATGACTACTTATACCCGCGAACAGGGTCTTGCAAGTAATAGTATCTTGGACATTGTGATCGATGCGAATGGCAAGCTTTGGTTTTGTACTGATGGAGGCGGAGTAAGCCGGTTTGACGGAGAAAGCTTCACCAATTTTACAGCATCTCAGGGCTTAGGAAATATTATAGTCCTGAGCACAGTAGAGGATAAAAATGGACATTTGTGGTTTGGGACCGCCGGAGGCGGAGTAAGCCGATTTGATGGGCAACAATTTACAACCTATACTTCAGCTCAGGGATTAGCCAGTGAAATCGTGAGTAGCAGCTATCGGGATCAAAAAGATCAGCTATGGTTTGGGACTGGCGGGGGTGGAGTGAGTGTGTATGATGGAGAAGCCTTTACAAGCTATACGACTACCCAGGGATTGGCTGCGAATGAAGTATATAATATCACGGAAGATTCTCGAGGAAATCTCTGGTTTGGGACTGATGGAGGTGGAGTGAGTAGGTTTGATGGAGATGGCTTTACCACCTATACTTCCCAGCAAGGTTTAGTGGGAGATGTGATATTAGGAATAGTAGAGGATGATTTCAAAAAGCTATGGCTAAGTGCAGCGGATGGGGGTTTAAGTAGGTTTGATGGAGTTAACTTCACTAATTTCTCTTCCGACCAAGGTCTAGCAGACGATGCGGTGATCCGGCTTGTGAGGGATAAGCAAGGAAATCTTTGGATCGGTACAGAAAATGGCCTGAGTATTTTGAGCTCTGAAAAAATCCGACAGATTGAAAAGGTGGTAAGCCTGGAAGACTATAAAGTTATGCTGGAAGATTCTGTTGCCTTATTTCAGACATTCACTACTTCTCAAGGGCTTCCGGATAATGTCATTCTCCAAATCGCCGAATTACCAGAGGGAATAATGGCAGTGGGAACCAACCTTGGTATTGCAATTTTTGACGGGCCAAAAGAGGGGAAGCCGCTGGATTCACTCAGGAATATTGAGATTTTTAATTCCGACACTGGGTTTCCGGTGAAGGATCTTTCCGATGGACAAAATGGAATGTACGTGGATCAAAACGGAATTCTTTGGGCAGGAACGGGAAACAATAAAACGGCCTTAGTCCGCTTTGATTATAAGGCATTAAAGAGGAATCACGCCCAACCCGCTGTGCTGATAAAGGAGCTTAGACTTAGTGAAGAGGTCATTTCCTGGCACAGCTTGAGCAAGGATTATGATTTAGGAAGAGGGGGAACTACAAATACTTTTCCCCGTACCACGGAGGAATTGATGGTATACGGTAATATATTGACTGACTTGGAGAGAACAGAATTGAAGGATAAGTACAAGGGCATTAAGTTCGACAGTATTTCTAGTTTTTATTCTTTACCACAGAACCTTGTACTTCCCTATAGAAATAACGACATCAATATAGATTTTGGGACAGATGAGCTGGCTAAGCCATATCTCATAGAATACCAATATATATTGGAAGGGTATGATGAGAAATGGAGTCCAGTACTCAAAAAGACCACTGCCAACTTCGGAAATATTCAGGAAGGCAAGTACACCTTTATGGTAAAAGCTCGATTCACTGGACCGACTGAAGATGAAGCTGGACAATGGACTGAACCAACAAGTTATAGTTTTGAGGTTTTACCTCCCTTGTATAGGACTTGGTGGGCATATTTGATCTATGGATTACTTTTTATATCCCTAATCTATCCGATCACAATCTATCAAAGGAACCAGGTGATCAAAGCTGAAAAAGAGAGAACAAAAGAGCGGGAACTTCAGCATGCCAAAGATATTGAAGTTGCTTACACAGAACTGGCATCTACACATGAAAACCTGAAAGACACGCAGGCGCAATTACTGCACTCTGAAAAAATGGCCTCTTTGGGGGAATTGATGGCAGGAATAGCTCATGAGATTCAAAACCCGCTGAATTTTGTGAATAACTTCTCTGAGGTAACCAATGAATTGGTACAAGAGATCAAGGAGGAAAGAGCTAGGCCAGAAGGCGAGCGCGATATTGAGCTAGAGAATGATATCTTAGAGGATATAGAGAGTAATCTTGAGAAAATCACCAAACATGGAAAGCGTGCTGGAGCAATCGTGAAAGGAATGTTACAGCATAGTAGGAGTGGAAAAGGAACAAAGGAACCTACAGACATCAATGCGCTTGCAGATGAATATTTGAGATTGTCATATCACGGATTGCGTGCCAAAGACAGCTCCTTTAATTCAGATTTTGAAATGGACTTTGACGCTACGCTTCCAATAATACCTGTCTTGGGTCAGGATATGGGTAGGGTATTATTAAATCTATTTAACAATGCTTTCTATGCAGTCAATGAAAAGAAAAAGGAAGCAGGTGATAGTTTTAAGCCTAATGTAATTGTGAAAACATCACTAATTGAGACTAACAAAGACAAAAAAGGGATTCAAATTAAAGTAACTGATAATGGGAAGGGGATCCCAAAAGCTATAGTAGATAAAGTCTTTCAGCCATTTTTCACTACCAAACCAACAGGGCAAGGAACGGGACTTGGGCTGTCCCTGAGCTATGATATTATCAAAGCTCATGATGGTGAAATTCGCGTAGAGTCCACTGAAGGAGAAGGAACGACTTTCATCATAGACCTATTAATCCCTTCCATTTCTAGCTAACTATGAAGCAAAGCTTTCATCCTATATCTACTTATTTTATCATACTATTCTTGATAGTGCTAGGCACGTCATGCCAGCAGAATTATGAGGTTGCCTTTCCTGAAAATGCCTCTGGGTATCAACTTCCGGAAGTTAAACCTTTTAAAATCCCCACAGGAAAACCTTTAGAATGGGATACCATACCTTCAGACGAGGTGCCGAAGGGAGTTAACTATCCCATAGATTTTGCAAAGTTGCCTTCTAAACCTTTTTCTATTCAGGATTTTAAACCGTTGAAATCTCCTGTCAAGGCTATCCCGATTGCTTGGGAAGATGATGAGATACAGGTTAATCTTGATACCATTCCAGGAGTTGGTGTTCCTGTCAAAAAGCAGCTCTTGCCAGAACCTCAGATCACTAAGCTGGCATTTTTATCCAAATCAGACTTATCCAATTCGGGTATATTGAGAATAGGTCAAACGGAGGGATTGATAGGCAACAAAGTCTTTGCTATGGTAACCGATCTCAATGGTATGGTATGGATATCTACAGAGCGTGGGCTTTCGAAGTTTACTGGAGATCAATTTGAAAACTATAGCATACTACCCCGAAATCCAGATGGGCTACTAGACAATATTGTTGACTTAGAGATTGGAAATGATGGTAGCCTCCTGATTTTATCCCTTTTGTCAGGCGTTTATGTGCTTGATATCAATCATAGTATACTAACTAATTATCAGATAGGGACTCAGTTTGCAAGAATTTCTGAGGATGAGACTGGCGTGTTTTGGTTAGGGAATTTAAATACTGGGATACATTTTTTAAATCCTTCTACTAAGAAACTTCATTCATTACAATTCCAGGCTGATCAAAGAAGTACAGCTGCAGGGGTACACCTAGATAAAGCCAAAAACCTGTGGTTCGGTATGAGAGGTAAAATTGGAGTTCTTAACGCTGAGCGCACGGCCATAAGATTTATTTCGGCTAAAGCAGGAATAGATCCTAATACCTTTTACTATGAGTTTAGCGAGAGCTCAAATGGGGAAGTTTGGCCTTTATCATTTGAAGGAAAACCAATGGCCGTTTCTTTGGATGATAATACCCTCATTTCTTTTGGTGAAGAGCAAGGTTATTATGGCAAGTCGTTATCTGTAACTTTTGATTTGCAAAATAGAGTTTGGATCACGGATAATGACACGGTCACTCTGTATAATCCTGAACTTCAAAAGATCAAGAAGATTACCACTGGTGCAAAATTTATCAATTCTGGATTTCCTTCTGCTACCATGACGGATGCTAAGGGTAATATATGGGTTGGTACAGAGAATACGGGTGCACTTTTGATCGATCCTGAAGGAATGCTTTCTCAACATTTTAATGCCAACAGCGGCTTAGTAAATGATGAGGTTTGGGGTATAGAAGAAGGGCCAAACGGGATGGTTTGGATGGCTACTTATGAGGGCATAAATATTTATGATCCAGAGAAGGAGAGAATTTATCTACTTAAATTTCCTGGCGATGCAAATAGAAATAACCATCGATCCATATCTAGAATATCTCACGACGAACTCTTGCTGGGAAGTTTAGGCGGTTTCACGCTCATTAATTTGAGTGAAAATATTGCTTCTGTATACAAGCTAGATCCTAGCATCGCAAGAATTTTCTGGAAGGCAATTCGGGATTCCAAAGGAAATATTTATTTGGGCTCAGTGGATGGAGTATTGAAGTTTAACTCGGACCTCACTTCGTTTGTAAAAACAGATGAGTTTTCGGGGCTGGCATCCAGTCGAGTTTGGTTGATAGAAGAGGACAAGGATGGCCGTATTTGGTTCGGAAATGATATAGGGGTAGATGTTTTTGATCCAGAATCCGGACAGGTGAGCTACCTCAGTGAGCGTTCAGGATTGACTAGCGATTATACCTCTATCATGATCAAAACTCACAAAGATGAAATAGTAATAGGGGGAGATGCTGGATTCTCAATTATTGATTTGACAGAAAACACCATCACCAACCTAACACCAGCCCAAGGCCTGAATCCACCTGTAATGTACGATATGGTGGAAGTAGAAGGCGATTTTCATATAGGGTCAGATAATGGAATAGTAGTAGTGAAGCGTCCACACAAAGAACAGGCAGAATCTACCTGGCACTTTTATAATTATGGAAAAAGAGAAGGGTTTCCATACAATGATTACAACCAAGCCACTGCAGTTTATACATCTACAGGAAATGTGTGGTGGGGTGCTGCGCCAATAATGTCTGTGAACTCACAAGTCCCAAAGATAGATACGCTACGACCGGCGGTAGTCATGACCAAAATCAATATCATGGATCAAAATCCTGATTTTCTTGGGACTAATTTTGTCAAAAGTCAATTCACCGATGAGGATTCTATTTGGAATACCGATCACACAGAGTTTTATACCGGAAAGGATATTCCAATTGACAGTAGCTATCTGATGCAGAATCATATCTACTGGGATAGTGTGAATTTGGTGAGTAAAATGCCCATGGGTTTAGTACTGCCTTATGACCAAAATTCCATGAATTTTTCCTTTATGAATCCAGACATTTTGGGAAGGGATAAAATAGTGTATAGGTATATTTTGCAGGGAGAAGACGATACTTGGTCTGAAGTCAGCGCTAGAAGTACCACTCAAAATTACTATAACCTACTGCCAGGAGAATATACCTTCAAAGTAGCGACTCGGGGATTTAGCGGAATATGGAGTGAGCCTGCCAGTATTAAATTTACCATCTCACCTCCTTGGTGGCAGACTTGGGTAGCTTATGTGATTTTTGCTTCCCTATTAGCTGGGTTTATTTACCTCATTGTACAAGTGCGATCCAAGTATCTTCAGAAGGAAAACCGCATTTTGGAAGAACGGGTTTCACATAGAACGGCTCAGCTTAAGAAGAGTATAGATGACCTGAAGAATGCCCAGAGTCAGTTGGTTCAATCTGAGAAAATGGCTTCTCTTGGTGAGTTGACAGCAGGAATCGCCCATGAGATACAAAACCCACTGAATTTTGTGAATAATTTCTCTGAACTAAGTAGTGAACTTATTGATGAAATGCGGGAAGAATTAGAAAATGGTGAAATAGAGGAAGCCAAAGCCATCAGTGTAGATATTCAGCAAAATCTGGAGAAAATAAATCAACACGGGAAGCGTGCCGACGCCATAGTCAAAGCAATGCTTCAGCACAGCAGAATAAGTGGCGGCAATCGCGCATTGACAGACATTAATATGCTCACAGATGAATACCTGCGACTGGCATATCATGGTTTGCGGGCAAAGGATAAATCATTCAATTCCTCTATGAAAACAGAATTTGATCCAACAGTTGGGAAAATTGATCTTGTAGCGCAGGAATTGGGAAGAGTTTTACTTAATTTAATCAATAATGCTTTTTATGCTGTAACTGACAGAAAGAGTGAAGGCCAAGATGGCTATGATCCATTAGTCGAGCTAAGTACAAAGAGGAAAGCTGATTGGGTAGAGATCAAAGTCAGAGACAATGGGAAGGGGATTCCCAAGTCAGTATTGGAAAAAATATTCCAGCCATTTTTCACTACCAAGCCCACAGGACAAGGAACTGGTTTGGGTTTATCAATAAGTTACGATATTGTAAAAGCGCACGGTGGTGAAATCCTGGTAGAAAGCAAGGAGGGGGAAGGAACTGAGTTTTGTATTCGATTACCGATAGATACCCAATAATATGGAAAAGGTTCAAGAAGATTGGATTGAGAAAAATATAGAGCTAAAGCGCTTGCTGGCAACAAGGACTCTGGAACTTGAGAAATCAATAAAAGATTATCAGGAACTCCAAGAGCAATTACTTTTGCAAGAGAAGCTAGCTAGCCTTGGACAATTGTCTGCAGGCATCGCTCATGAGATAAAGAACCCAATCAATTTTGTTAATAATTTTTCCGAACTGAGCATTGAGTATGTAGATGAGATAGTGGAGGAGCTTCAGAGTCTTGAGCGTAATGATACGATTGCAGGAATCGAAGATCTACTTCAAGATATAAAGGCTAACCTTGAGAAAATCCTTTTACATGGTAAGCGAGCCGATGGAATAGTAAAATCCATGCTGATGCATTCGAGAGGTGGGCAAGGAGAATTTGTGCCCACTCATCTAAATAGTTTGCTTCAGGAATTTGTGAATTTGGCCTTTCATGGAATGCGAGCGGGGAAGAATCCGATAAATGTAAGTTTTGAGTGGAAGTTAGATCCTGACGTTGGAATGGTTTCCATTATTGCAGAGGATTTTAGTCGAGTGATTGTGAACTTATGTAATAATGCTTTTGACGCCATGCGTAGCAAGTTCAATTCACTGTTGGAGAATGGTGGAGATCAGACTTTTCAACCTCTACTGAAAATCCGTACCAGACAAGAAAAGAACATAGTTGTTATTGAAATAGAAGATAACGGTGCCGGCATACCAGAGCCAATTTTAAATAGAATTTTAGAGCCTTTTTTCACCACCAAAAAAGCGAAAGAAGGGACAGGGCTTGGCTTGTCCATAACCCACGATATAGTGAAAGCACACAAAGGCACTTTAGCCATTTCTTCTACAGAGGGAGAATTTACCAAATTTGAAATTACGTTACCATCCATATCATCAGCACAATGACAAAAATATTAATCGTAGATGACGAGCGAGATGTAGAATTACTTTTTCGCCAGAAATTCAGGAAAGAGGTCAAAAGTGGTCTTTTGGAACTTGCTTTTGCCTTTTCAGGCGATGAGGCGCTCAAATTACTTGGTAGCGAGCATCCGCCGGAAGTTGTATATGTGTTTTCGGATATCAATATGCCCGGAATGACTGGACTAGAGTTATTGGACAGGGTAAAAAGCCAATTTCCAGCCATTAACGTGAGTATGATCTCAGCGTATGGTGATACAGAAAATTTTAAGAAAGCGATGGAATCTGGAGCTAAGGAGTTTTTCACCAAGCCGATAGATTTTGATTCGCTTAGAAAAGAAATCGGTCGAATAATTAATCAATAGTAGATTTTTGAGCTATGGCTAAGATACTTGTAGTGGACGATGAGGCAGATTTGGAAGTCCTTATTACGCAGAAATTCAGACGTAAGATTCGAGCTGGTGAATATGAATTTGTATTTGCGCTGAACGGGCGCGAGGCATTGGATATTCTATACGAGCAACCCGATATCGACATGATCCTGAGTGATATCAATATGCCGGAAATGGATGGATTGACCTTATTATCCAAAATAAAGGAACAAAACCCTTTACTCAAAGCGGTGATTATTTCTGCCTATGGAGATTTGGAAAATATCCGCACGGCGATGAATCGGGGTGCATTTGACTTCATAACGAAGCCAGTTGATTTTCAGGATTTGGAGATCACCATAGAGAAGACACTTCAGCATATTAATCAGATTAAGTCAACCCTTACGGCCATGAGGGAAAATAATATTCTGAAAATGTATGTGGACGAGACGGTGCTCAATTTCATGGTGGGTAAAGAATCTGAAACTTCCTTGATGGAGAATGAAACCGTGGAAGCTACAGTTGCCTTTGTGGATTTGTGTGGCTTTACCAAAATCTCAGAAAATGAAGAGCCTAATGTCGTTGTGCCTTTACTCAATGAGTATTTCGACTTGATGGTACGTGAAATTATCGAACAAAAGGGAGCTGTAGATAAATTCATCGGAGACGCAGTGATGGCAGTTTTCAAAGGGCCTGATCAAGTGGAGCGAGCAGTGAGAGCCTGTATTGCGATCCGGGATAAGATGAATGCCATGCCGATGTATTCCGAAAAATCGAACTTCAGTCCCAAAGTATCTATAGGAATGAACTCAGGAGAAATGGTCTCTGGAAATATAGGTTCCCAATCCTTGAAAAGGCTGGATTATACAGTGATCGGTGATGCGGTGAACGTTGCTTCAAGACTTCAGAATGCAGCTAACCCTGGACAAATACTGATTTTGGAGAAATGCGCTGGAGGAATATCGGATTTATTCACTTTTCAAAAGCTGGGTGAGATGACCCTAAAGAACAAAGCCAAACCTGTGTCTGTATTGGAAGTTGTAAATTAGACTTAGCAGATTGCTTCTTCGTTTTAGTATTCCTTACTTGACCTCGTGAAAAATAATATTGTCACGGCTTTAGCATTCTTTCGTCTTCTGACTTTTCAGAAAACCCTCAATTATGCCTTGTTAGCAAGTTCATTTCAGCTTTCAAGGTTGTTAGGAAGGCCAATTATTTGGGGTAAACCTACCACTCTGTCCATAGAACCCACCACTAGTTGTAATCTGAGATGCCCAGAATGTCCTTCAGGATTACGGGACTTTTCCCGTCCTACGGGAATGCTTCAAGACGCACTTTTTAAGAAAACAATTGATCAGGTTCAAGGCCATCTCACTTGGCTTCATTTATATTTTCAGGGTGAGCCTTTTTTGAATCCACGCTTTTTGGAAATGGTTAGCTATGCTGATTCCAAAGGGATTTTCACGTCTACTTCTACAAACGCACATTACCTACAGGAAAAGCAAGTCAGCGAAGTTCTTCGAAGTGGACTGAAACAATTGATTGTATCCATGGATGGAATCACACAGGATATTTATGAGAAATACCGTGTAGGGGGAACGCTTGAGAAAGTACAGGAAGGCATCAAATTACTTTTGTCAGAAAGGCAAAAGTCAGGACAAAACTTTCCTCGTGTGGTACTACAGTTTTTGGTCACAGGACAAAACGAACATCAACTGCCGGAATTGAAGCAATGGGCGAAAGAAATGCAGGTCGACGAGTTGCAGTTGAAAACCACGCAGATCTATGATTTTGAGAATGGTTCAGAGTTAATTCCTTCAGATCTCGGATATTCTAGGTACGTGCCGGAGGGAAATGGTAAGTGGAAGCTTAAGAAGAAGCTTGAGAATAAGTGCTGGCGGATGTGGCAAGGAGCTGTTTCTACTTGGGATGGAAAAGTTGTCCCCTGCTGCTTTGACAAGGATGCGGAGTATGTTATGGGTGAATTGAAAGCCCAATCGCTCGCGTCTATCTGGTCATCCCTTCCCTACCAAAACTTCAGAAAACAGCTGCTAAGCGATCGGACTCAGATCGAAATATGCAGGAACTGTACGGAGTGAGTATCGGAACCACATTTTAAGACATAATTGTCATTAATTTATGATATAGGATCATTTATACTTGACAAGCACAAATTGTCTTGATACTTTTGTGTAATCTTGTATAAGGTTTTTATAGATATATGGACAAGTATTTAACAGTTGGGGAAGTAGCAAAAAAGCTAGATGTTAGTTCTGAAACTCTGAGAAGATGGGACAATTCCGGGAAATTTGTTTCATCAAGACACCCCATTAACAATTATAGAGTTTATACTGAAGATCAAGTTGAATCTTATGTGGAAGATTTGCAGATTGAGATAGAGTATAAGACCAAGTCTAAACTAAAAGTAGAAATATCTCCATTTTTCAAGACTGATTCTGGAAGTCTTTTTATGGCAGATGCAATAGATTTTTTGAAATCCTTAGAGTCAAATAGCGTGGATCTAATATTTGCTGACCCTCCATATAATATTAAAAAAGCTAAGTGGGATTGTTTTTCTTCCCAAAAAGAATACTTGGACTGGAGTTATCAATGGATTAAAGAGTCCCATAGAGTTCTTAATAAAACAGGATCCATGTATATATGTGGATTCTCTGAAATCTTGGCTGATATTAAATGGATAAGCTCTGACTTATTCAAGGGATGTAAATGGTTAGTTTGGTTTTATAGAAACAAAGCTAATCTTGGAAATGACTGGGGTAGATCCCACGAAAGCATTTTGCATCTACGCAAAACCAAGGAATTCTATTTCAATAATAATGAAGTAAGAATTCCATATAATGAACATACGTTAAAGTACCCAAAACGTGCTCAGGCAGAAACATCTCAATATGCAAATGGGAAAAAATCGAATGAATATGTTTGGGAACCGAACCCGTTGGGAGCCAAACCTAAGGATGTTTTTGAAATACCAACCATTTCAAACAGTTCTTGGGAACGATTTGAACACCCCACACAAAAACCTGTTGAACTTTTAAGAAAGGCAATCCTTTCCTCAAGTAAATTCGGAGATTTAGTCGTAGATCCATTTGCTGGATCAGGAACTACATTTGCTGTAGCAGAGGCATATGGGAGAAAATGGTTGGGGACTGAGCTAGATGAAGGATATTGCCATAACATCAAAAATAGATTATTAGATAGTGCCCATATTGAGAGAATATTGACTGAAAAAGATACAACTGACTCTAATTCTCGTAGAAAAAAACTACGAGGCTAATAATTTGAAAACGTCTTTCGTGATAAGTCGTGAAAATGTACTCATATGGTTACTAAAGGGTTTTTTCAGTGCATTTGGAGGTGGATCTAAATAGTATATTCCTTCCAAAGGCGTTAAAAACTGAGTGTAAACCATAAACAGTCCTGAAACTAAAGTGTAAGAGATAGCCTTTTCTTCTTTTCTCTGTACATCATTTAGAAAGATTCCAATGACTTTTTGAGGATGCTTCACAAATCTTTCAAGTAGCATCTTATCAATAAACATCTTACCCATTCGGTCCTTGGAAGTAGTTTTTACAGACACAACAATTTCTTTTTCATCTAGAGTGCTCCCCGTAGACCGTACTTTAGAATAAGGGGATATCACCAAATCATTTTCACATTTATAGACTTTTTTACCTGATTCTGTTTCATAAGGAATTTGCAACACGGTGTGTTTATTCTCAATGCCAATTTCACTGAAAACACATCGAATTAATTCCTCAAATCTATTTCCCACATGTTTTCTAGAACTATTACTTGCAACGAGGAGATCAAATCCTGCACCTATCGATTGCTGAATAGTATAAACTACCGAGTCAATAATCGACAAATCTTCATCTGAAAAATCAAGAATCCGAGACTTAATACGGCCTAAAATTTCAATAAGCTTTTCAAAGCTAATTTGAAAATTTTCAGGATCAGATATATATAATTTTGTATTTATAGGTCTTAAAAATTTCTCAGTGCCATCATTTTTCTGCTTAGATATTCGATAATCTCCCACATAAGCAGTATCAGTTGTCATAAACTGCAAAAACTGAAGTACATTTTTTGTGGTGATTAAAAATTCTAAAAGTGAAGTTTTTTTCGTTTTAAGTTCTAGAGCCAGTGGGTTCATTTAGTGCTGAATATTAGATTGCACGGAAAATATTATACTATAAATTTAATTTAAAATTTTTACAATTAGGAAATAAGCAGGAATTGTACGGAGTGACTATTTATTCTTACAGTAAAACACAATTCCGACTCTCTTAATATGCTCGATTAATTCCTTGTTTTCGATTTGATGGAATAGTGAAAGATCAATTTTCCAAGGGAGAAGTAAGTCATCAAGTTTCTGCTCTATTTCGAATAATTCGTTAAGTGTTACTTTTTCTCCAACAATTGTGAGGTCGATATCTGAGCCATCTCGAAAAGAGTGTTTTGCTCTAGATCCATACAATAGGACTGAATCTATCTGAGAATAGTCTTCGAACACCGAATTGATTGCGGTAATATCCGTTTTATGCAGCCCTATATCAGTCATTGAAAATGTCAGGCTGAATTCCACCTCTTTTTAAATCCATCGTTTTTTTAAAATCCAAAAATGCAGGATAGTATTCATTGATGACCATACTGAAAATTTCATTTGCAACTTCTTCATTATATGTATGAGACGTCCTGTTTCTACTACTTATCATGTCCATCCATATTTTACCATTATCGATCAATCCTACTTTAAAAGCTTCGCGAATTGCATCTTTTGAACCATATAGTTCCGGAGTGCCACTTTCCATCAAAAAATCCTTCATCACATTCCAAGCGAGTTCATGCGTGTATTCAAACCGCTGAATCAAACCCTCTTTTAAAATATCATCCCCAGCTTTAAACTTGTTTTCATCGATTGCTCCATCTTCAAAAAAATCTGTTTTTATCCTAATAACTGCTTCCTCAAGCTTTCGGAATGCTTTCTCATAATTTTTGAAGCGTTGTTTCCATCTTATATCTTGATTGCTCATTTAGTAAAGTTACAATGAAATGCAGTCAATTGTAATTCTCAGTACTTGAAAATCCCTGTCTTATGCAATTGTTAATGATGACTTGTAGATTGAGTCTCTAATAGGTTTTTGGAACTATATTTGGTAGAATTAAGAAATTCATGGATTTTTAATCTCCATATTTGTTCTTGATTCACCCGGGACTACCTTTTCTCTATGATTTCAATAAAACGATTCTCTTATTTTTTTGTAATTCTAGCCTTCTTTGGATTGGCTATTCCTCAGACTTTCGCACAGGAAACCACCGACTTGACTCAAATCAATGTGGACGAAATGAGTGACAGCCAAGTCCAGGAATTGCTAAAAAGGGCCTCTGATGCCGGGCTTTCTTCGGAAGAATTCCTGCAGATGGCTCAACTACGTGGCATGCCATCCTCAGAGGTGGTCAAGCTAAAAAATCGAATTCAGGATTTAGACACGACGAGTTCTAGTCGCAAGACGAATGCATCAAAACGCGACCCGCGCCAACAAGTAGATTTTGACCAAATTACCCAAGGAATTTATCAGCCTCAAGAAGATTTGGGGACGACTTCATCTGGGAATAACATTTTCGGTCAGTCTCTTTTCTATCAGCAAAGCAGAAAACTCAGCTTCGAACCTAGCCTCAATCAGGCTACTCCGAAGACTTATATTTTAGGCCCAGGAGATGTAGTCTATGTAGATATTTATGGTCAGTCAGAGCAGTATTATGAAGCGACTGTCAACCCGGATGGTTTTGTTATTTTAGACAATATTGGGCCTGTTTCAGTTTCGGGCAAATCTATAGAAGAAGCTACCGGTATTATCAAAAATCGGGTTTCTCGATACTATCCAGGGCTTACAGGAAGTAATCCCAACACTTTTCTACAGGTTACTTTGGGGAATGTGAGAACGATAAAAGTGAATATTTTGGGTGAGGTTCGATTGCCGGGAACATTTACCTTGAGTGCTTTTTCCACTGTTTTCAACGCGCTATATGCTGCGGGTGGACCGAGTGAAAATGGCTCCATGAGAAAGATAAAATTGATCAGGAACAATAAGCTAATCGCTGAAATAGATGTGTATGATTTGCTGATCAAAGGAACAGCCGATCTAGATCGGCAGCTTCAGGATCAGGACGTGATTTTGGTGCCTCCCTTCCTTTCTCATGTAAAAGTAAAAGGAGAAGTGAAGCGCCCTATGACCTTTGAAGTGGGCGATGATGATAATTTTTCTGACCTTTTGCAATATGCTGGAGGCTTTACAGATGAAGCATTCAAGGACCGTGTGGCTATCTCCAGAATCACTGGAAATCAGCGATCGGTGTCTGATGTGTACCAAAATCAATTCGACATGTTCATCCTGAAAGGTGGGGATGAGATTACTGTTCAGAGGATTTTAGATCGTTATTCCAATCGCGTGCAAATCAAAGGAGCTGTGTACCGTGAAGGGACATTTGCTTTGACCGAAGGTCTCACGCTATCCCAATTGGTGAAAAATGCGGAGGGCTTGCGCGGTGACGCATACACAGCGCAAGCGAGTGTGTTGAGAACGAAGGCAGATCTGAGTACAGAGATGATTCAGGTGAACCTCAAAGGGATCTTAGATGGGACAGTTACTGATGTTCCACTTCAGCGAGAAGATGTAGTGAGAATCGCCAGTATTTATGACATTCGAAACGAGCAATATGTGCAGGTTCTCGGGGAAGTGAAGAGACCGGGAGTTTATCCTTATTCGGAATCTATGAAGGTGGAAGAACTCATCGTCATGGCTGGAGGTTTTCAGGAATCTGCCAATTCACAAGACATAGAAATTGCCCGAAGACTGGAAGATTCTGATTTGGGTACCTTATCCGACATCATTCCGGCTCATGTCAATCCAGATTTAGGTTTTAATCCGAATTCTACTTCTCTGATGCCTTTTGATCAGGTCATCGTGAGGAAGCGGGCCAATTTTACCATGCAGAAATTAAGCGCGGTGGAGGGTCAGGTGAATTCACCAGGCATTTTTGCTATTCAAAGCAGTGGAGAGCGAATCTCCGATTTGGTAAGACGTGCCGGAGGTTTGAATCAATTTGCATACGCTAAAGGCGCTACTTTAATCCGTCGAACAGAGTTTTTCAATACAGAATCCGAACAGATCCGTCGTCAGAGAAACCTGGAAGGTCTCAGAATGAGATTGGCTGAAGATCCAAGTAACTCAGAGGCACAAGAAGAATTGATGCAGCGATTATTCAAAGATCTTCCAACAAGTGAATCTCCTGCAGATAATCAACTAGCTATAACCAAAAGAGAATCTTTAGACCAGATAGCCGCAGAAACCCCAGGATTTGCAGTGAAACTGAAGGAAACTGAAGCAGTAGCAATAGATCTGGAAAAAATCATCCAAAATCCTGGATCAGAGAATGACTTGCTTTTGGAGGAAGGTGATATTCTTTCTGTACCGAAATTGCTTCAGACAGTCAGAATGCGTGGTGATGTAGTCTATCCTACCACCTTGAGACACGAGTCTAATAGAAGCTTGAAACACTACATCAATGGAGCTGGAGGTTTTGAGCGCCGTGCGAACCGCAAGCAAACCTATGTGGTCTATGCAAATGGTGCCGTAAAGAGAACAAAGGGATTTTTTGGAATCCGGAATTATCCACCAGTAGAGCCAGGAGCGGAAGTAATAGTGCCTACCAAAGGGCCTAGAGTACCATTGAGATTGGGTGAAGTAGTGGGCATAACTACTGGTCTGGCCACTCTTGGATTAGTCATTTCACAAATCAACTGGTAATGGCGGGATCACAACACTTTTCTGATAATCAGTTTACGCTCAAGGAAGTCTTCCAAAACATCAGTGAATGGATTGCTTTTTTTCTTTCTAAATGGAAAACCCTGGTTCTTTCAGGGATAATAGGAATTGCATTAGGCGCGTTAGTTTCCATATTCAAAAAACCTGTTTTTCATGCTGAGACTTCTTTTGTCCTAGAAGAAGGTGATGCAGGTGGCATGGGCCAGATGTCAGGCCTTGCATCGCTTGTGGGAGTGAATTTAGGTTCACTTGGGAGTACGAGTGGTTTATTTCAAGGAGATAATATCATGGAGCTGTATCGCTCTGACAGGATGCTTGACGAGACTTTGCTGAGTAAGTTTGATGACAATGAATTGCTGATTGATCGCTTTGTTACTTTTGAGGAGTTGGATAAAAAGTGGGCTTCCAGAGTGGATATCCCTTCCATGGATTTCTCTGTTCCTAGGGTGCAATTCACAGTTTCTCAGGATTCTGTTGTGAAAGAAGTAGCAAAATTAATCCGGGAAAATCAGCTCAGCGTAGCTAAGCCAGATCGAAAGCTTAGTATTATTCAGGTTTCTATTTCTTCCAAAGACGAGGGGTACGCGAAAGTATTCAACGAGCGTTTGGTACAAAATGTAAACACGTTTTACCTAGAAACTAAAACCAAGAAAAGCGGTGAAAATCTAGGTATACTGCAATCTCAGGCAGACTCAGTGAGAAAAATCCTGGATGAAAGTATTGGTGCCTATGCGATGGCGACAGATCGGGTTCCAAATGCTAACCCGCTGCTTTCTACAGCCACCATAGAGACCAAAAAACGACAGATCGATGTGCAGGCGACGGGTGCTGTGTATGAGGAAATCGTAAAGAACCTCGAAATAGCCAAAGTCAATCATCGCAATAATTCACCTCTGATTCAGATTATAGATTCACCTAGATTTCCTTTGGAGCGATCTGAGGTTCGCTTGGTCAAGGGAATGGTGTTGGGCTGTATCATCGTCGGTTTATTGACACTTTTTGTATTCTACTTCCGCCGATTGTACCAGAAACACGTGCAGGAAAGCTAACTCATAAGCTGCCATGCTAGAAAAACTCGGTCTTCTTCCCTTCGGAACTTTCATAAGGAATAAATCTATCCAGAATTTCCTCTTTCTGGCGATCATTCAGTCTTCCAATGTGCTGATTACAATCATATCCATGCCGCTGTTGATTCAGGGGATAGGAGTGGATCAGTTCGGTTTGGTAAATCTCTCCCTTTCGGTAATCGTCCTGCTAAATATCCTGGTGGGATTTGGATACAATCTCAGTGCGCCAAGGGAGGTAGCTATCAACCAACAAAATAAGCTGGCACTATCACACATAGTGTCTAATATATTTTCGGCTAAGATCCTATTGGCAGCAATTGCCAGCCTTGTTATAATCATTGGAGTTTTCGGATTTAATCTCTTTCAGGAATATCAGATCATCTTGGTGTTTTCACTGATGCTCTTGTTTTCGGAAGCCACACTCCCTCTTTGGTTTTTCCAGGGTATGGAGAAAATGAAGCTGGTGAGCATCGCTAACATCTTTTCCAAACTGCTCTTTTTGATGGGAATTGTACTGTTTATCCACAATCCTGAACAAAGTAAGTGGGTCAATTTCCTCATGGGATTCTTTGGGATGGGGGTCAACCTTTTCCTTCTGGTATATATTCGAACCTTTTTGGGAATCAAGTTTTATCGACCTGAGTTTTTGGCGATTTGGAAAAGCTTGAAAGAAAACGGTTTGTTTTTCTTTAGTAATCTTGCCAGCCATATATCTATTAATGGTGGATTAATTATTCTAAGTTTCTTCTCCAATGCTGAGATATTGGGGATGTATAGTCTAGCAGAGCGTGTAATGATGGTTTTGAGGATATTTCCTCCCATGGTGGTACAGGCTATTTATCCCAATTGCTCAAAGTTGTTTAAAAAGGATAGAATACTTTTTTTTAAATTTTTACGGAGAGTGTATGTGTATATGCTAATTATGGGCTTTTTCTTAACACTCACTACCTACTTTTTAGCACCATGGATAATAAGTATTTTATCTAAAAGGGATTTGCAAGAATCAGTTCTTTTTTTGCGGGTATTATCATTTGTGCCGTTTTTGGCTTGCTTGAACGCGGCAAATGTGACACTTATGCTTGTCGCAGATTTAAAAGATCTCTTGTTCAAAGCTTCATGGATGATGTCGGCTTATATGATAGCTATAGGGACATTATTGACTTTTCTCTTGGGTCCAGTCGGGATTTCAATTTCCGTTTTAACAACTGAAGTTGCTGTTTTTTGCATTTGTTTAGTTTTGTTATACAGAAACAACCGTGAGCTATTCTATGAGTTTTATTCCTGATATTTCTGTTGCTATTATATTGATCAATTGGAACGGATATTCTTTTTCAGCTGCTTGTTTGGATTCTTTGAGAAAAGTTGATTATCCTCATTTTCGGATAATTCTTGTAGATAATGCATCTGAAAACAAAGAAGGAGAAAGGTTAAAGGAGAATTTTCCTGAGATTGATTTGATTGAAAACTTGGATAATCTTGGCTTTGCGGCCGGTAATAATGTAGGCATTCAAAAGGCTCTGGAGGAAAACTTTTCCCACATTATGCTTCTAAATAACGATACGGAAGTGGAGTCGGATTTTCTGGGAAAAATGCTTGAAGGCTTTTCAAATATTTCAGGCCTTGGGGTTGTCCAGCCACTAATTTGCTTTTTGCATGCTAAAGACCAAGTCTGGAGTGCTGGTGGAAAATGGAATTCAATACTAGGTAGAGCAATCACTTTAGGAGATCGTAGAAATAGGTTAGAATACAATGCCCAAAGTCAAGCGCTCGATTGGGCTACTGGTTGCTGTATGCTGATATCCAGAGAAGCATTGCTTGAAGCAGGTATGCTGAACGAGCAGTACTTTGCGTATTTCGAAGATGTAGAATGGTCACTGAGATTTCGGGAAAAAGGCTATGCTATTAGATTGGCTGCTGATGCAGTAATCTATCATGAAGCAGGAGCATCTTCCAAGAAGAAACATGCAGAAGGAACCTTAAGCCCGCGAGTTTTTTATTACCATGTACGTAATCAGTTTTACATACTTCGTTCGCAAGTGACTGGGATTTTAGCTCCCTTTGCCTATGGATATCATATTATCCGATTTACAGGTTGGATAGTGTATTTTTGCCTAAGAGGAAGATTCCAAAAGCTTAGATCTGTTTCCAAAGGCATTAGAGAAGGTCTTTTTGATCCATTACAAAAAGCTCCGATATGGCCTTAGTCATTTTCATATTTCTAGCATTAGCAATAGCTGCGGGTTTCCTCTGGACAGTACAAGTGATGGTTTTCAAAGGTAAATGGAGCTATTTCATTTATTTCTTAGCGTTATTTTTGCCCTTTTACATCACTACACTTAGCATTGTCTATTTAGCCACTGGCTCAACTGCGCTGCTTAGTGTTTTTCAGGTGTTAAAAGAACTGACCGTTCTTATTGCAGTAGCAGTTTTCATAATTTATCAGCGTAGGATATTCGATTATCCCCTTCGCTTACAATCCACGGATTGGTTGATGATGGGCTTCTTAGGATTGGCGGCTTTGTATCTTTTTTTGCCGCTGGGACAATCTTCCTTCTTGAACAAGGCCCTGTATTTCAAAAGCATGTTGATACCTGGCTTGGTGTATTTTCTGGGGAGAAATACCACATTCGATGCTACCGAAATCAAGCGGATCTTTCAGATTATTTTCGCGATAGCAATTGCCGCCTTCTTAGTGAATGTGTTAGAAAGCTTTGTTTTGGGGGCTCATTTGCAACAGTTCACAGGATATGCTTTATACAATCAGGTGATCAACGACATAGATAGAACTGGTAATTTTGGGCTGACATGGACATTCGAAACGCCTGCTGTGACGAAACGCCTAGCTAGTTTTTTCTCCGATCCTTTAGAGATGGCTAGTTCGGTTTTGATGGGTTTTTCAGCTGGGTTAATCTGGTTTCTCACTAGCAAAAAAGAAGCTAATTGGCTGTATTTGATAGTCATGGTCTGCTCGTTAGGGAGCTTAATCTTTTCAGCCTCTAGAGCTGCATTCGTTGCATTTTTCGTAATGATATTCTTTTTAGCACTTGTATTCGGCTTGTACAAATTGATCGCAGCAGGCTTTTTAAGTTTATTGGCTTTTGTGGTGTTTGTGCTATTCTTTGCAAGTGATGATTTTTATTTCTTTGTGCTGGACACCCTTACTTTTGAAAGTACGTCTAGTGTCGGCCATGTGGTAGAATGGGTGTTAGCTCTAGATTCTATGGTTGGAAATCCTTTTGGAATCGGCTTGGCTATGAGTGGGAATTCCGGAAGCGTATCTGAAGAACTTCGGGTAGGTGGTGAAAATCAGTTTCTTATTTATGGAGTACAACTCGGCTGGCTTGGCATGATTTTGTATATTCTAACACTGGCTTCTGGTGTGATTTTAAGTTTGAGAGTATTTTATCGCACCAAAAATCTGATGGCAGCTCGAATAGCTTTTGTAGCTGCTGCCGTGAAAGTCGGGTTACTACTGCCACTTTTCACTGCCAATGCTGAAATGTACACCTATGTTGCCTGGCTTACCTGGTGGATGGTGGGCTATTCTGTAAATGAGTATAGTAGAATTTACCGATTACAAAGTGGCAATTTAGTATCTGATAATTTTTAAGTTATACTTTTGTATTCCCTAAAAAACCCTGTTTTAAAAAAACTGATGAGAGAATGCGAAGTTTGTGGAGCTACCGATTATTCCGTCATAATGGCCAAGGAGCGGATGTTTGGACTGGGCGGCAGCTTTGAGTATAAAGAATGTAATTCATGCAAGGGCTTGTTTTTGCTTGATATTCCAATGGATCTTGGGAGCTATTACCCCCCTAATTACTATTCATTTAAAGAATACTTGGCGAGTAATCCACTTTCTAAGATTTTAAAAAAACTTCGGTATAAGGCATTTAAATCGAGGGTTTCTCTTCGGCCTCCTAGTTACTTTGATTGGTTAGATCATTTGAATGTAAATGAGAAAAGTAGAATTGCAGATATTGGTTGTGGTAATGGTCAGCTTTTAGCAGAATTGTCTTATTGTGGATTCAAGTCATTGGAGGGGTACGATCCTTTTTTACATGAATCCCAAGAATTTGATGGTTTTTCACTTAAGAAGATAGATTTTTTTGACATTGAGGATAAGTATGATCTAGTGATGTTTCATCATTCATTTGAGCACATACCCGATCCGGTTCGATGCTTTGAGAAGCTGGTAGAAATATTAAATCCTAGGGGTGAGGCGCTGATTAGGGTCCCTGTTACGGATGGAAAAGTCTGGAAAGAAGAGAGAGAATATTGGTTTCAGCTTGATGCACCTAGACATCTATTTATACCTAATACCAAATCAATGAAAGTTTTGGCTGATAGGTTTGACCTAGAGCTTTTTAATATTTCGTTTGATAGTTTAGATAGCCAGTTTTGGGGTACGGAGCTTTATAAGAGAGAGAAATCCTATATGGGAACTGATATCAGAAAAGAGTTTAGTAAAAATGAGTTATTAAAATTTAAAGAAAAGGCTGATCAGTACAATGAATTGAACTGTGGCGATCAAGCTTGTTTTTATTTAAGAAAGAAGTAAAATGGAATATTTCAGAGCGCTTGAAAACGATATTTACCAGAATTCAAAGGAAGGTTCAAATGACCGTGAGTATTTCGAGTTTCACAAAAACAGATTCAAAAGATTTGATCAGTTTTTAGATACATTAGATCACAGGATTTCATATAGTTCAGAGAAAATCAAAGTCCTTGAGATAGGGAGCCATTACCTGCATACTTCGATTCTTCTCGCAAATAGGTCCTTTGAGGTGGACGCTATGGATGTGGAGGAATTTTGGAAACTAGAGTTTGTAAAAGAAAGAGCGGAAAAATATGCCTTAAACTCAATTGTTGAAAATGATATTTCCAGACTTACATCTTTCAAAAACATTCACGATAAATATGATCTGATCGTCTTCACAGAGATTTTGGAACATATTACGTTTAATCCTATCCAATTTTGGAAGCTTATTTATCAGGTTTTGAAACCTGGAGGTCTAATCTATATTTCCACGCCAAATGCTTTTGCTCTTCCCAGCTATGTAAGAGCTATTAAGAATGCTTTTGGTTTAAAATCAATAGGGATAACAGTGGATGATATTTTCTCCAAAGTAACTTATGGACATCACTGGAAGGAATATTCTGCCAAAGAAATTATAAAGTATTTTGAAGTCTTATCGCCTGACTTCGAAGTAGAGGTAAATCCGTATAATTACAAATCGTACGATTTAAAACCTCCTTACCTGATGTTTAAGCTACTTTCGAAACTAGGAAATATGACCAATATTTTTGCAGATGATTTGGAAGTGATAATCCATTTAAAACAGAAAAATAAGTGGGGAATGGAAGAGCCTAAGTATTAGGTTAGGAAAAAGTAAGCATGCTTTTCGCTCAGGATTGCAATATGTGTATTACTGAGATAGGTTTAACTTTGAAAAAAAGCATTGGCTTAATTGTAGGAGGAATGATCAAGACTGTGAAAATCAATAACGAGTGCGCATGAATTCTAAATTGAAAGTTCTCCTCGATCTACAGTACCTCAATGTTGCCACCACCGGGATCAAGACGTATATGATGGAACTGGCGCAAGCTGCGGTAACTTATCCACATCCTGATATAGAGTGGGTTTTTTCGCATGATCTTGAAGAGCAAAGCGCAGATCAGACTTTTAAAGGAATTCAGTCTAAAATTCAGCGTCTCAATTATCACTTGGATTATTTCCGATGGAAGGAGTTTCAGCTTCCTGATTTGGTTAAGAAACATCAAGCCGATGTGTTGATTTGTCCTGACTTCGTTTCTCCCGTAGCTTCTTTATCCTGTCGTAGATTGACGGTGATTCATGATGCATTCTTCTGGCAAATGCCGCAGAATTATCCGGCCTGGTGGAGAACCTATTTTCTGAGTTTGATCAGAAAGGGGTTGAAACAAAACACGGAGATCATCACTACCACCAATTATTCACGTGATGCTATTCTTACCCATTTGGGTGATAAGTCTCCCATCTCTGTGATTTATCAAGTTCCTAAAAGCATGTCTGCTGAAGTTGATTCTTCTTTCATAGAGAAAATGGGAGCGGATAAACACCGATATTTTGTTCACATTGGCACTTTTGACAGACGTAAAAACTTGCCTTTGTTGGTTCGTGCCTTTGCTGCCTTTTTAGAAAAGACCAACTCTGATTTTAAAATGGTACTAGCAGGTGGAGCTGGACAAAGTGCTCAGATGAATGACTTGCCTATTGTGGAAAAACTTATAACTGAGCTTAAATTAGAAGGTAAAGTACTGTTGCCAGGATATGTTAGTGATGCACAGGTTAGAGCCTTGTATGAAGGTGCTTTTGGGTATGTTTTTCCATCCGAAAATGAGGGTTTTGGAATTCCAATCGTAGAGGCTATGAGTTTTGGAGTTCCTGTGATTCATTCTGATCAGCCTGCGTTGGTGGAAGTTTCGGCTGGAGCTGGACTTGTTTCGAAAACTGGCGATACGCATGATTTGGCAGAAAAAATGATACTTTTGACTTCTGAAAATGGCTTGAGAATGTCACTTATTGAAAGTGGCTTAGCACGAGCTCAGGACTTCTCCGCTAAGAAATTCATAGCTGATTTTCAAAAATTAATCCTTTCAAAATAATCACCCAGAATTACATTGAACGTACTCTTTCTCAATAGTTCGTCAGACTTATATGGCTCATCCAGGATTCTGATTGAAGTGGTGAGAGTATACCAAAACGAAGGCATTACTCCAGTGGTAGTATTATCTGGCCCGGGACCTTTGCATGATTATTTTCTGGAGGAAGGCATAGAAGTGAGAATTCAGAATTTGGGGATTCTGAGACGAAAGTATGTCTCTCCATTGGGATTGGTTAATAGGTTGAGCAAAAGCCGCAAAGCCTATCGGTTTCTGGATAAACTACATGCTGAGTATAATTTTGATTTGATTTATTCGAATACGCTGGCCGTAATTATCGGGGCATATTGGGCTAAGAATAATCAGGTTCCCCATATTTGGCATATCCATGAGATCTTACTAGGCCCAGCTCCACTTATCAAATTACTTGGCAAGTTGCTTGATGGGTCAACAGCATCTCCTATAATGGTGTCCAACGCTGTCAAGAATCACTGGAGTCACCGATTGAAGATAGCCATACCTGAAGTTATCCACAATGGGATTCCATATGGAGAATTCCTTCAGGAGTACCCTAATGCTAAGTCAGAGCTTAATTTGCCTGCAGATAAGCTTATTATTACCATGATTGGTCGTATCAATCCGGGTAAAGGGCAGCTGTTTTTTCTGGAGATTGCTAAGGAAATTTTGAAATCTTATCCACAATGCCACTTTGTGCTAGTTGGAGATCCATATCCTGGATATGAAGAAATTCTGGAGGAGATAGAGTCAGAGATTAGTGTTGATAAACTGAAGTGTAACGTTACTAATCTTGGATTACGAGCGGATATACCTACTATTTTATCAGCCACAGACATTTTTGTTTTGCCGTCTATTTTACCTGATTCATTCCCAACAGTTGTATTGGAAGCAATGGCAGCTGGAAAGCCTATTTTGGCCACAAAATCTGGAGGAACTGAGGAGATGGTGATTGAAGGTGAGACGGGCTATCTAATTCCTATAGCTGATGTGGACAGAGGAGTTGAGGCCATAGAGAAACTTATTCTTAATGCGCAGTTGCGTCTGAAAATGGGCGAGGCTGGACGTGTGAGAGTACTGGAATCATACAGTTTGGAAGCTTTCAAAAGTAAACTCAAAAACCATCTATGGAGCCAACTGAAAAGAAAATGAAAGTTGCCATCATGGGTGCCAAGGGGTATCCATATGTCTACGGTGGCTATGATACGATGATTAAGGAACTCGGTGAGCGACTGGTGAAGAGAGGTGTTCAGGTTAGAGTTTATAATCACCGGGCGCTATTTGCTGAGCGTCCGAGGTTTGTCAATGGAATAGAATGCATCTATATGCCGGCGATTGAGTCTAAGAGCTTCACGCAGCTTTCACATACTTTTTTCTCCATGGTCCACGCATGTTTCTCAGATGTGGATGTGATCTTGGTAGTGAATAGTGGGAATGGCCCATTTGGACTGATATCAAGCCTTTTCCGAAAGCCTACAGCGATCAATGTGGATGGTTTGGAGTGGCTTCGTCCAAAATGGAAGGGTCTAGGAGGAAAGTATTTTTTCTGGGCGTCTAAGTTGGCGACAAAATTCTATGATCAACTGATCAATGATTCGGACGAAATGCGGAGGGTTTACTTAGAGTTGTTTAATGCAGACTCTAAAGTCATTGCCTATGGAGCAAACCCTCGTGAGTCAGTGGAGGAAGAACCTATCGCCAAGTGGAATTTGAATTCAAAGGGATATTTCCTGATTGTTGGTCGTTTGATTCCCGACAACAACGCAGACTTGATAGTCGAAGGTTTTTTGAAATCAAATTCTAAAAGAACCTTGGTCATCGTCGGTGATGTGCCTTATCAGGATGAATGGGCAAATCGCTTGAAGAACATATCCGATGAGCGTTTATTTTTCACGGGTTATGTAAGAGATCCTAATGAGTTGGCTGCACTATATTCTCATTGCTATGCATATTTTCACGGACATGAGTTTGGAGGTACTAATCCTGCCATGTTGAAAGCCTTGGGATATGGTTGTGCGATTTTAGCTTTGGACACACCGTTTAATCAGGAAATGCTTCAAAATGGAAAGCATGGATGGTATTTCAAGAAAGATCCAGATTCAGTAAAGTGTATAGTAGAGAATTGTGAAGCTGATGAGAATGCTATGCTAGCGCTTAGAGATTCTGCCAGATCAGGTCTAACCCAAAAGTATAACTGGGATCATGTGACGGATCAGTATTTAGAGGTCTTTAAGAGATTAGCTAAAAGGAGCTAGGTTTTGCTTTCTACTTAGGATTGTCTGTGCACTAACTCGAGCCTTTTGAAGGAATAGCTAGTAGAGAATGTGATCTAAAGGAGAACTTTTTTAGTATTTATCACCTTACTTTACATATAACTTTTAATCCTAAAATCTTTTAAATATGATCAGAAAAGCAACCGCCGTATGGCAAGGAACAGGTAAAGATGGCAAAGGACATTTGACCACGCCAAACAAAGTATTAGATAAGACTCAATACTCATTCAGTTCTCGTTTTGAAAGCGGTGTAGGTACTAATCCCGAGGAATTAGTCGCTGCTGCTCACGCGGGTTGTTTCGCGATGAAGTTGAGTTTCAACTTACAGGAAGCTGAATATACTGCCACTGAACTTGATGTGACTGCGAATATCACCTTTGAAGAAGGAACACTAAAGAAATCTCACTTAGTTTTGAAAGCAAAAGTTGACGGTATTTCACAAGAAAAATTCGACGAATTAGTGAAAGATGCGGAGAAAAATTGTCCTATCTCAAGAGCCTTGAATATGGAAATAAGCGTAGAGAGTACATTGAACGCTTGATTATAAGAGTCAAAAATTGAGAGTCTAGATTCAATACCAAGAGTTTAGATTAGAACCTAAGATCAAGAGTAAAATAAGGCAGTTTGAAATCATTCAAATTGCCTTATTTATTTTCTGACATTCGGAGATTTCAAATTTCAAATGCAATAATTTCAAATTTATTTCCATCTCATTTTCTTCCAGTTTTCCTGCTGCTCGGGATTCAGGAAAGTCCAAGCAACAAATCTACTTTTCTTGTTGCCATGGGTCATTTGTATGATTTGGCGATCCGCTACCCTTACTTTTTTCAAGGCTAAAATAATTTCCTTTAAATGCTCTTCCTTAGATACAATTGTGGAAAACCAAAAACAATTGAATTTGAAGGTGACGCTTTCCCGAATCATTTTCTGGATAAATGCGAGCTCTCCACCTTCGCACCAGAGCTCATTGCTCTGTCCACCAAAGTTCAAGGTGACCTTCTTACCTACTTTGCCTTTGAGGTTTTTCACCTTTCTGGTGCTGGCAGCTTCTGCGGCAGCTTGGGATTCGTGAAATGGAGGGTTGCAAATCACCAGATCAAATACATCGCTTGATTTGATGATTCCAGGTAGTATTTCTTTCGGATTTTCCTGAAGTCTCAGGGTTATTTTGCCACGAAATTTAGGGTTCTCATAGAGGTTTTTCTGAGCAGCATCCAGGGCTTTTTCATCGATCTCGGATCCAACAAACTCCCAGTCATAAATAGAATTACCCAAAAGCGGATAAATACAATTGGCTCCCGTGCCTATATCTAAAACCTTGATTTTATTTCCCTGTGGAAGCTTACCTGCATTGCTTTGCGCAAGTAAATCAGCCAAGTGATGAAGCAAATCAGCTCTTCCCGGGATCGGCGGGCAAAGATATCCTTTAGGAATATCCCATTCGGCTACCTGATAAAAATGCTTGAGCAAAGCTCTGTTGAGTTCCTTGACGGCTTTTGGATCTGCGAAATCGATGCTGAGATCACCGTACTTATTTTCCGAAACAAACTTTCCTAACTCAGGCTGAGTGCTGATCAGACTTGGGAAATCATAGCGCTCACGATGAGCATTACGCGGATGGAGTTCACTTTTTATGGCCTTGTTGCTCATCGTACAAACTTAATGAAATCAAAACGTAAATAGGTGGGCAGGTTTGGAGGATCTAAAAGTACACTCAAAATTTTCAATGGGGAGTTAGCTAACCAAGCACATTTAAATAAAACAATTTGCCCAATAATATATGGTTTGGATGTCAGGATTCCCTAAATTCAGAATCCATATAATATCCAACCTATGAAAAAGTTTTTAATCTTCGTTTTCGTCCTGTCGCTGTCTGTAGGTTTGCTGCAAGGACAAGACTTATCTCTTAAGGTCAAATCAGAGAAAGTTTCCATGAAAATCGGTCAAACTGTACAGCTTGAAGCTACCGTAGTAGATGCCGCAGGAAAAAAGATTGCAGACCGGGATTACATTTTCTATTCTACAAATAGCAGTGCGTTGTCAGTAGTGGATAGCACTGGAGTGGCTACTGCCATGCGACATGGCGAATACGATGTAATTGTGATCAGCCCTGGCGCTCCACAACTTAGGTCGAATATTACCGTGACGGTGCAGGCTGCGGCAATTGCTAAGGTGGATTTTGGAGTAATTCCTAAAAACATTTATGCAGGCATCAATTTACCTCTGAAGCTGACTGTGACAGACAAAGCTGGTTTTGAAAGACCGGAAAGGATTGTTGAATTGACTTCTTCTAATGAGGATGTAGTGGCAATAGCTCCTTTTGACAAATTGATCATCAAGGAAAAAGGGAAAGCCAAAATAACTGCTAAAATAGACGGAGTCACAGAGACCCTAGATATAAATGTGATCGATAATCCTATCGCTAAGATCTTGCTTAAGTCTGATATGGTGGAAGGTCGATCCGGGGATGTATTTACCTTGACTGCTCTTGCCGTGGATAAAAACGGTAATGAGATAAAAGATGCCCCTATCAACTATTCATTTACTGGAGAATCTTTTGATGTATCGGCAGCTCCTTCAGGTATAATTACCAAGGAGGGGAAATTCGCAGCAGATGCACCAGGCCTTTATGTTTTGAATGCTACTTGTGGCTCAGCAGCGGCATCAGTGACTGTTCAGGCAAACAGTAGAAATATTTCTAGAAAAATTGACTTGGTAGGCCAAGGTTCGGTCAACAACAAACACACTTCTGATCTATGGGTATGGGAAGGAGTGGATGGAAAAGACTACGCGGTGACCGGAACTTGGGGAGCAGACGGCACAGCTTATTTCTGGGATGTGACTGATCCTGCAGGCATAGAATTGATAGATTCTGTGAAAGTAGATGCCCGAACTGTCAATGACGTGAAAGTGTCTGAAGATGGCAGAGTAGCCGTGATTTCTCGAGAAGGAGCTTCCAATCGAAAAAATGGCTTGGTGATCATTGATGTCAGTAACCCTAGAGATGCGAAAGTGATCTCCGAATTCTCCGAAAATCTCACTGGAGGAGTCCATAACGTGTTTATTTATAAAAATCATGTCTATGCACTAAGTGCAGGCAGGAAATATTATTCCATCAATATTGAAGATCCTGCCAACCCGAGAATTGTTGGAGAGTTTGAATTGGATACTCCTGGTCATTCTATCCACGATGTTTGGATACATGATGGGATTGCCTATTCGTCCAACTGGTCGGACGGCGTACAGTTAGTAGATGTAGGAAACGGCATTGCTGGTGGTACACCTGCCAATCCAGTGCAGTTTGCTAGTTACGCTTATCCTAGTGGATCAAACCATGCTGCTTTTCCATACAAGGATGAAAAAACGGGCAAATTCTATGTGATTCTAGGCGACGAAGAGTTTCCTTATGGACTAGATCCAGATGGGCGTAAGCCAGGTAGAGCCGCTGGATTTTTACACGTGATTGATTTCACTGATCTCAAAAATCCAAAAGAAGTTGCTTGGTTCCAAGTTCCTTTTGCAGGTTCTCACAATTTCTGGATTGAGGATGATATTCTATATGCCGCCTTCTACAATGGGGGTGTTCGAGTGGTGGATATAAGCGGAGAATTGTTGGGAGATCTGAACCGTCAGGGACGTGAAATCGCCTGGATTGTTCCTGAGGATCCAGATGGCTATGTAGCTAATGCGCCATTCACTTGGGGAGCTCAGCCGCACAAAGGCCATATCTTTTATTCTGATTGGAATAGTGGACTTTGGTCAGCTAAATTGGCACCCGTGGTACCGAATAATACTAAATTGGAAGAGGCTAAGTAAAAGCGTATGACTCAATTTATTTTAAAGAGAAACCTTAATAAGTCGCTCCTTTTGCTCTTATGCATTACGTTCAGTTTTGCTGCAAGTGCGCAGGATTACTACGTGTATGTCACTGCAGAGTCAGAGGACGAAGTGGCCCTGATCAAATTCGATGGGAAAAAGGCAACCATTGAAAAGACAATTCAAGTAGGGATTTGGCCAGCTGAAATAGAAGGGCCGCATGGGATCAATATCAGTCCAGATGGTAAGTATTGGTACTTGTCACTAGCGCATGGCATTCCTTATGGTACTTTGTACAAGTATTCTACAGAAACAAATGAAGTAGTGGGGTCTGTTAAATTGGGCCTTTTCCCAGCGTCTCTTCAAGTGTCAAAAGCCACAGGACTTTTGTATTGCGTGAACTTTGACTTGCATGGTGACATGGTACCAAGTACAGTATCAGTGGTCGATCCAGAGGAAATGATAGAAATAGACCGTATCGAAACAGGGGTAATGCCTCATGGTTCTAGAATATCCGCAGATGGCATGTATCACTATTCTGTTGGTATGATGTCAGGAGAGCTTTTTGAGATTTCTACCACCAAAATGAAAGTGACTCGCAAGCTGAATTTGGATGGAAAAATGGAAGAGAAACCAGCTATGGGCGGAATGGATCATAGCAAAATGGACCATTCTAAAATGGGACATGCGATGATGACTGAAGCAGCACCGATGTACCATAGTGCTGTCAAACCTACTTGGGCTATTCCACATCCTACCAATGGGAAAGTGTATGTAGCTGGAAATGGTTCTGATGAGATTTTGGAAGTGGATTTGGAGAAGTGGGAAATCACTAACCGATTTAAGACCGGCAAAGCCCCTTACAATTGTGATGTTTCTCCTGATGGAAAATACCTCGTTGCTACTTACAAAGGAAGTGGTGAAACGGGCATTTGGGATCTTGAAAAAGGGGAGGAACTGCCACGAGTGAAGAATACACGCAAGGTGACTCACGGAGTTTCGATCTCTTCTGATAGTAAATATGCCTTTATTTCAGTAGAAGGCATAGGTGGCGAACCGGGCACTTTAGATGTGATTGATATTCAAAAGGCAAAAAAAGTAGCCTCAGTAGATATGGGCAAACAAGCTGGAGGAATTATCTTCTGGAAGATGGAGTAATTGCCTAATAGCAAAGGATAAGTGAGCTCTGATAAACTGACAAATGCAGAATCCCAAAACTTCCACTGTTCAAACTGTTTTTAGAATTATCCTGGGAGCTTTTATGATCTGGGCGGCTATAGGTCATTTGACTTTGCAGAGGGAGGGATTTCAAGCGCAGGTGCCAGATTGGATTCCTTTAGGCAAAGACCTAGTAGTCTTACTGTCTGGAATAGTAGAGTTTTTGCTGGGTTTCGGGATGGTTTTCTTGGCAAAGCATAAGGTGAAAATCGGTATAGCTCTTGCCATTTTCTATGTATTGATTTTCCCTGGAAACATTGCCCAATACATCAATGGTACGGATGCTTTTGGTCTAGATACAGATCAAAAGCGTTTAATCCGATTATTTTTTCAGCCGGTATTGATTGCTTGGGCACTATGGTCCACAGGCACATTAAAAGTGCTTTTCTCTAAGAAAGGATAAAAGCTGTCTATGACTCAAGATCGAGGGTGTTGTTTCATCCAATCACTTCATAATCGATCTCCATAAATTTCTCCACATAGGCCTCCCAGTAGGTATCCACAAAACGGACGTGCTCTGAGTGAATATTGTACCCATCATAATCTTCCTGATTTTCAAACTCCATCGTAAGCCCATAATCAAAGTCATTCTTGGTACTGGTTTGCTTTAATGTGGCAAAATTTATCACTCTTGGCAGAGTAGATAATCTCGCTGCGGCAGATAAAAAAGTGGTTTCCTCTGAGGAGCCTTTAGGGAATTTCAATTTGAAGAAAACGCTGTGTGTGATCATTCGATGGTATTTTATTTATGTTGATTGAAATTTATTTAAAATCAAGGATTGTGTTCATCTTTTGCTAATTGAAGAAGAAAATCTCGTTTTCCAATTCATAATACAAAGCTATCCTTATTAAGTAGGTGAGATTCTATGATCGCTACTATTTCATTACTTATCCTGTTCCACTGTAGCATATTTCTTAGACTGCAATTACAGACAGGATAGCACCTGATGCTCTTGTCCGGGACTTTTTTATAACTTGTCGGCTAGCTTAGCTGAATAGTTATTCTGTTTGAAGCTTTCTTTAAGATGTCAAGCAATTCCCAAAACATACTGATGAAAAACCTATTATCGGCACTTCTATTCGCCATTCTAATAAGTCAGCCAGCTTTTTCCCAAGAAACAACCCATGATCTGTGGCCAGATGGTACGCCAATTTCTGACTGGTTTCATGATTATTCCAAAGTCAAATTAGAAGACTTGGGCAAGCAATATACCCTGACAGATTTCGGGGTAAAAAATGATAGCTCACTCCTTCAAACTCAGCAAATACAGGCAGTAATCGACCAAGCTGCGAAAAATGGTGGAGGTGTAATTATCGTTCCAAAAGGTACTTTCCTTAGTGGGGCGCTATTTTTCAAACCAAAAACACACCTCTATTTAGCCGAAGGAGCAGTACTGAAGGGTTCTGACGATATCTCCCATTACCCATTGCTTCCTTCGCGGATGGAGGGTCAAAACTTGGATTACTTTGCCGCTTTGGTGAATGCTTATGGGGTGGATGGATTCACTATTTCTGGTCATGGTACGATCAATGGCAATGGATTGAAATTCTGGGAGGCTTTTTGGCAGCGCAGAAAGGAAGATCCAAACTGTACCAATCTGGAAGTGTCACGACCTCGTTTGGTATTTATTTGGAAAAGTAATGACGTCCAACTGCAAGATGTCAGTTTGATCAATGCGGGCTTCTGGAGTAGTCATTATTATCAAAGCAATAATATCAAGCTCCTTGACCTAAGAATCACCTCTCCGCATCAGCCGGTGAAGGCTCCAAGCACCGATGCGATTGATCTGGACGTAGTGTCCAATGTGCTGATCAAAGGCTGTTACCTAGCTGTAAATGACGATGCGATTGCGCTCAAGGGCGGCAAAGGACCTTGGGCAGATACAGACCCGAACAATGGCGAGAATACTAATATTCTTATCGAAGACAGTGAATTTGGCTTTTGTCATTCCGCACTGACTTGCGGGAGCGAATCCATTCACAACAAGAATGTGATTATGCGAAACATCAAAGTGCAAGATGCTGTCCGCCTACTTTGGCTGAAAATGCGTCCCGACACCCCTCAGCATTACGAGTATATCACTGTGGAAAATATCAAAGGGCAAGCTCATAGTTTTCTTTATGTGAAGCCATGGACTCAGTTTTTTGACTTGAAGGGAAAAGAGCAAGTGCCAATTTCCTATTCTGATCATATCACGATGAAAAACATAGATCTGGACTGTGAGATTTTCTTTGACGTAGCCATCACTGAGCATGATAGACTTTCTGATTTTACATTTGAAAACCTAAACATACGTGCTACCAAAGCTGATTTTGAACCTTCCTTCGTCAAGGGATTTGAGGTGAAAAATGTGAAGGTGAACGGAAAAATGATCGAGTAGAAATTCTTTTATACAGCTTAGAAAAGCAATTGGTGGATAAAGGTCATTTTCTTCACTACTGTGGGACTTACCACAAATGGATAAGCATCTGGGATGCCCATGGAGCGATTTAGACTATTGATGGCAAAAGATAAAGGCATCCAATCGTTGAAAATGCTACCAAAGTCCTTGATTTCATAGGGATCAAATGCGATGGATCCACATAAGCTTTTATCATTCAGTAGAGGATTTACTGACATGCCGAAAAAATAGGAGGTCTCGGACATGTCCATGATATGAAGGTAATGCGCCCAGGTTTCCGCCCAGTCTTCCCAAGGATGTGAAGTTGCATATTGGCTGATAAAGTTATCCTGCCAGTTTTGTGAAGCTCCGGTTTGATAATATCTTTTCAACGAGTCGCCGTAGTCGGCTCTTTCATCTCCAAAAAGATTTCTAAAATCATTCAGTACGGACTGATTAGTAGCAACCAGTCTATCCCAAAAGTAGTGACCAACTTCATGTCTGAAATGACCAATCAGTGTGCGGTATGGTTCGGAAAGTTGCTTTCTCATCTGCTCACGATGAACAGAATCAGCTTCTGAAAGTAAAATGGTAATCACGCCATTCGCATGTCCAGTCATGATTTTGTCTCGTCTTCCTTTTGAAATAAAATCAAAACATAAGCCTTCAGAATCATTCGTTTCCTTACTTGGGATAGGTAGTTTTAGCCTTTCCAACTGATAAACTAACCGGTGTTTTGCCACTTCAAGCTTCTGCCATTTGGGAAAGTTCTCGTTGTCAGATAAGTCCGGTATAGTCCTATTCAACTCACATGCGTTACAAAAATGATTTTCATTGGAGGCAGGTATAAGCCAGTTACACACCCCAAACCCCTTGTTTTCACAGTATTTGAACGTATTCCCATCCCGATCCGAAATCAAATGAGAGGTTGTTGGATCGAAGGTCAGGATCATGAAATTGTCACCAAAGTAGCCAGAGAGGTGGCCGCACTTTTCGCAGCTTTCGTTTTCGAAATACAATGGGTGCGAGCAATTGCCACATTCAAAAATTTTCATATCATGTCGACTAGTTGATGAAAGATAAGTAGAAGTTTGACTCATATTTCAGGCCAGTACATAGCTTTTCTGCTAATCCGTATTGGGGAACAAGAAAATTCCTGCCTAAGCCGTATGTTGTTGATACCTGATAAGCGTCTAACGAAAACAGGAAAAAGATAATTTGGAGGCTAAGGGGAAGTATTAGTCACAGCATGAGACACTGTTTCCCAAATGTGCCATCTTAACTCTTGATGATAGAAATTAGAAAGGAAAGCTAGTTGTAGAATTTATTGTGACTTTTTTGCTTGTGCGAGGATCATTTACCAAGCTATATTTGTGGGCTAATTTGCTTTGATAAGCTCTGATTCTGTTGAATGGTTGCTGCTCTTGGCTTAATCCTTGCAGGAACTGTTCACATGACTTTTTTGCGACGGGCAAATAATTAAGTAGCTTATATATAATTTCTAAACCACCTTTTATGAAAAAGATTAAACTCTTAGGGCTTGTTCTCTTTTTAGTTACAGCAAGCTTCTATCAGGCAAATGCTCAAGAATTGGGTATTCGTTTTGGTAACTTTAATGGCAATAATGTTGCTGTAGATGGAGTTTTCGCGCTTGGCGAATTCAGCAGAGTTCATGCAGATGTAAGTTTTGGAGGAAATGGAGTGGGGATCGACGCACTTTGGAACCCAATCTATAAACCTGTAGGCACAAGTGAATTCAACTATTACCTAGGCTTTGGTCCATCTTTGTTTATTGGAGATCCATTTGGTCTGGGTGTGGCTGGAGAGGCCGGTATTGAATATGCATTCGATGATGTACCCATCGTAATTGGTGCTGATTGGCGACCTAATTTTCGTCTCATCGAAAACACGAATTTCTTCGCTGATCAATTTGGTTTGAATATACGTTGGCGCTTTCATGAAGTAAATTAAATATCTTAAGCAGGCTTACAGCCTGCTTTTTTTATGAAACTTTTAGCCGAAGGAAAATTTTTATTAGAGCGGTTTCCTGGAAAAGGAGGGTGGACTTTCGTCAAATTCCCGAAGGAAACCATATCGACTTCCAAAGCTTTTGGGATGATGAAAGTATCTGGATTTATAGATGATTTTCCTTTCGAAGGAAAACATCTTATGCCTATGGGAAATGGCTATATTTTTCTCCCCATAGCTAAACCAATCCGTACAGAAATGGGAAAAGAGAAGGGCGATATAGTCGTTATGCGGCTCTTTAAAGTTGATGTTCCGGATCAACTCCCACAGGAAATTATAGATTGCCTCAAAGATGATCCTGGGAAGTTTGAGCTTTTTGAAAAGCTATCCGAATCAGATCAAAAGCACTGGATAGAATATATTTATAGCAGCGATAAAATCGACGTTATATCTGATCGGATTATCAAGTTGCTTGATTCCTTACACTAAGCTTAGAATTCCACAATCAAACCTACTGTTGGTAAAAGGGATCCTGCTGGGTTGCTGAGATACTTCAGCTGGTATCGGCTAGGATCACTGGAGTCTACTAGTATATTTCCCTCTCCGTCACGTAGAGGAACCAATAGCGGTGGCTGTTCAGCTTTGAAATTATAGGCATTTTGTATGTCCACATACCAATTCAAATTCCATTTCTGGAAGTAATATTTCTTGTCCAGCCTCAAATCCAACTGGTGAAAACCGCTTAATCTAACTGCATTTATTTGTGAATAATCCAACGTCGGCTGATTTCTTAAATCCCAGTTGCTGATCAGACTTGACTTTTCATAATCGTAAGGAGTGTAAGGCGTTCCGCCCAAAAATCTCCATCTAGCGCCGATTTCCCAGTTATTTCCAAATCGCTTACCTGCTGTCAAACTCACGATAAACCTATTGTCCCAAGAGGATGCGATGTATCCATCGGTATTGGGATTAGTGAATTCACTACGAACTAATGTAAGCGCGGCGATGCCATAGAAATCATTGAAAAGACGTTGCTGAGCCAGCATTTCCAAACCGTAGGCCCTTCCTTCTGAGTTGGATTCCACAGGTTCATTTCCTATTACTCCAAAGTCAGCGCCTAGGTTTGCCAGAGAAATTCCATTGCGGACGGAAGATGGGTAATTGCTGTATTTCTTATAAAAAGCCTCTGCGGTGAACCGACGGTTTTTCACCGGAACCAACCACTCTATGCCCGCGATAAGCTGAGAATTTCTGATAAATCGCACGTCGTTTAGCTGATTGATAAGCTGGCCCTCGCTGTCTTTATATCCTAAAACAGTATATGAGGGCTTCTGGTAATAAATCCCTGCATTAGCTGTCGCAAAGAGATTTGGTTTCAATTGATAGGAGAAGGAAATACGTGGACTGAGTTGATTCAATGGGTTCTTGGCAGTCGCACCAAAGTCTGCTCCATCCATTCTTATTCCACCTGTGATCAATAAACGCTCGTTATTGAAATACTTGCTTGCCGACACAAATCCTCCATAGAGATTGAAATTTGAAGTCGATTCCACATCGATTGTCTGACCAGAATTCGCTAGGGTAGATCTGTCAAAATTCTTGATGTAATACCTGGAATACTCGTAATTGACGCCATATTTCACCGTAAATCCGCCTTTAAAAATGCTGTTTTCAGCGCGGAATTTATTCTCAGATTCTTGGGACAAATAATCAAAAAGCAAGTTGTCCTGTGAGCTCTCATCGTTGCCTGCATACTTCACGGAGTGATTATTCAGCATATTTCTGCTCAGCACAAATGTCCAAAAACCATTCTCACGAAATCGCTTTAACTTCACGCCAGTGGCATAATTCCACTGATTTTGCACTGGAAGTACGTCCAGAAGATAAAGCCGGTTCTCGCGATCTTCTTCTGTCTCGTCATCAGGTACATCTTGATTAAGTACGAATTTATCGATCGCCCCAACTCCTATAAAAGTTAGCTCAGTTTTATCATTGAGCTTGGTGGTAGTTTTCAGCTGAAAGTCATTAAAGGTTGGGAGAAAAGGCAAACCAATTAACTTAAAAAGGCCCTGTAAGTACGAGCGCCGTGCAGAAAGCAGATAAGTGGTTTTCTCTCCGATAGGACCTTCATTAGACAAAGTTAATTCTGAAGCTCCCACGGTCACTTGAGTTGCCATTTTATCGCGCCGTCCTTCTTTAAGTTGAAATTCAAAAAAGGAGCTTAGCGCATCCATGCGATTGGCAGGAAATCCACCAGCAATCAGATCCACGTTTTTAATCAGGTTAACATTCAACAGCCCCACTGGACCACCAGATGAACCTTGTGTTGAAAAGTGATTGATCACAGGAACCTCGATTTCATCGATGAAAAACTTATTTTCATTTGGCGCTCCGCCTCGGATCAAAATATCATTCCGAAAACTCGGGGTACTCGCCACTCCGGGTAATGCTTGTATCACACGGGAGATATCCCGATTTCCGCCAGGATACCGCTCTATTTCATTCCCATTAAGTTTTCTTACAGATAGTGGTGTTTCTTCAGAGCGAGAAAACTCATCACTGACCACCACCTCAGACAGCTCAGAGGCATCTTCTATCAATTCAAAATCCAACTGTACAGGTCTAGCTAAAGTCACCTGAACTTCAAAAGCAGTTTTGTTTTTGAAACCCACAAAACTTGCGCGCACATTGTATAATCCAGTTGGAACTTCAGTGATTTCATACAGACCATTTTCATCCGAAATGGCTCCCAACTCTGTGTTTAGTATCAGCACGTTGGCAAAAGCAACGGGCTGATTATTCACCGGATTAGTGATTTTCCCGCGGATTATTCCTTGAGAAAAGACTTGAAAAGAACTGATTAAAAGTGTAAAAAGCAGTAAAACTGGTTTCATTAAAATTCCATTGGTTTAGTGGTGCGATTCCTTTACGCGCCACAGTCTCCACCAAGGTGTCCTCGGAGAGTCGTGGTGCTCGTAGTGGTAGCCAAAGAAATAGCAGGTGATAAATGCCCAAAAGTGATTTTTAGCTTGAGTTGTTGAGTGATGCTTATTGTCATTCTCTCCTTTATGAGGCAAGTAGGTACCAAAGTAAAAAAGCTGAAATGTGGATAAAACTGCGGGCAACATCCAGAATGCAATTAAGTTATCCACAGGGAGAAATAGCTTTAAAATATTGAATGTCACAGCCATCAGGAGAATTTGCCAAATGGTAACATATTGCTTGATAAAGCTGAAGTACCACGCGAAGAAATTGTCCGAATCATGATAGTCCGGATCCTGATCTGTTGCCACAAAACGATGATGCTCGTGATGCTTTGGAAACAGTCTGTTGTAGAAATTGTACGAGAATAGCAGGGCTGTAGTCCAGCCGATGGCATTATTCAGTTTTTTGTCTGAGGAGACTAAGCCATGCATCGCATCGTGAGCAGTAATGAAAAGTCCTGTATACAAATGCATTTGGATTAAAATACCCAGATAAATGAGTGGATTGTACCAAGAAATCTGATAGTTGAGAAGTAGAACTAAGCTCAGAAACCACAGGCCTACAATAGCTAAGGCGATCAATACACCTTTTGGATCAACAGACGCACGTGTGAACTCAGACTTCATATCGGCAATTTGGGAATGTTTTCTCAGAAAGTCAGAATCCTTTCCTTCACTTGTTCCATCAGCCACATGGGTGTGGAAGTGGCTCCGCAGATTCCCACTCGATCATTTTCTATAAACCAATCAGATTCAATTTCCTCAGAATTTGACACGAAAAAAGTATTGGGATTAGTGTCTTTGCAGACATTGAATAGCACCTTTCCATTCGAAGATTTGGTGCCACTGACGAAGACGATTTTATCAAACTTGGTGGCGAAATCTCTTAGTTCTCTGTCACGATTAGACACCTGTCTGCAGATCGTATCATTAGTATTCACTTCTATGCCGTTATCCTTTAAAAGCGCATTGATTTCGTAGAATTTGTCAGTGCTTTTGGTCGTCTGGCTATAGAGGGTGATGTTTTTAGGCAGAGCGGCCAAGTCCAATTCTGAAATATCCTGAAATACCACCGCTTTATTATTTGTTTGACCTAGCAGGCCGATCACTTCTGCATGGGCATGCTTTCCATAGATATAAATGGAATCTCCTTTGTCGAAGGAGTTTTTGATTCTGTGTTGGAGTTTAAGCACCACAGGACAGCTCGCGTCTATTAGTTCTAGATTGTTTTCAATTGCAAGTCGGTAGGTAGCAGGTGGTTCTCCATGTGCCCGAATCAGCACTTTTTCATTTTGAAGTGTCTTTAGCTTCTCATGGTCAATGATTATCAATCCCTTGTTTTTCAGACGCTTTACTTCTTCATCATTATGCACAATATCCCCGAGGCAGTATAAAATGCCTTCTTCATTCAAAATATCTTCTGCCATTTCGATAGCATAAACTACTCCAAAACAGAAGCCAGAATGTGAGTCGATATGTACTTGGAGGTTTTTCATAACCTAGTAACTTTTAGCAGATTGAATTGTTTTTCGAGATCTGAAAAATTCAAATAGTGACACATTCATCAGCAGTAATGTCATGGAATAAATTGTGTCTTCTATGGGAACAGTCCATATTCGGATCCCCAGATTTTCAGCGTTATTATAGATCACCACCGGCTCAGGAGTAAGACCGCCTGTCAGTATACCATTGCATAGGATAAATGGAATCAGGTGGACCAAATAGGCAAAGAGAAACCTTCCGATGTATTTGTCTTTGAAAATCAACCAGTGAATTCCCAACGCGAGTGCTCCGACAAAGAAATTGACAGCCGTGTACGTCTTGTCAAGATTCAAAAATGCCAGAACCACTAAAACCGGTATCATCAAGAATACAAAAGGCTTCCCCAGAGGCTTGAAAATGTCCTGTGGGAAAAAGTAGATCAATACTTCATAGATGAAAATGCAGGCAAATGGAACGGTAAAGAAAAATAGCCATTCCTCTATTGGTAGTTGGAAAATGAATATTCCGAGTAAATATCTTGGATTGAATTCCCATATACCTATCACGGTGAACCAGTGATCCCATACCAAAAAGAAAATGGCCGTTAGAATCAGAGCAGGAAAAAGGGCTCCCCATTTGCTGGAAAACCTGATTTTTGGCTCAAAGGATCGAATGAGTGGAAAGGAAATCGCAAATAGGTTGATAGCAAGATATAGGTATTTTTCCATGCTTAGCTTAAGCCTAGTTTGCTCCCAAAGTATGTTCCTACGAGTAGAGTGAATTTCTGGGAATTAGGGATTCTTATTCGTTCTTTGATAATGATTGCAGCTGACAATCCTTTGATCTTATCAAATAGCTTTTGGTAATATAAGTAGGCGACTTTCACTCCTAGTTTTGCTCCATCCGGAAGTTGAGCTATCCCAATCAAGGCTTCATCAAAATCTTTCTGTATTTCTTCTTCGATGATGCCTTTTGCTATTTTGTCAAACATCTCATAGGAAACACCTGGGAAATATACTCTTCCACGCTCTTCGTAGTCACTTTTGATGTCGCGCAGAAAATTCACTTTTTGGAAGGCAGATCCTAGCATTTGTGCCGGTCGTTTTAGCCGTTGATACATGGCCGAATCACCCTCTACAAACACTTTGAGGCACATCAAGCCGACTACTTCTGCCGATCCATAGATGTACTCTAGGTATCGGTCGTCATTGTATGTACTGAAGTCCAAGTCCATCGCCATGCTTTTGAAGAATGACTCTATCAGGTCCAGATCAATTTGGTATTTATTTACGATCAATTGGAAGCCATGTAACACTGGATTTAAAGAAAGCCCAGTATCAATCGCAGTGTAAGTAGCCAATCTAAATTCAGCCAGTAATTTGGCTTTGTCATGCTCATGGAAAGTATCTACGATCTCATCGGCATAGCGCACAAAACCATAAACTGCGTAAATCGGAGCATGGAATTTCTTGTCCAGCGTCTGAATCCCAAGGGTGAAACTGGTACTGTAGCGCTGCGTGATCAGCTTGCCACATTCCAGGCTTGTTTGGTCAAATAACTGCTTAGCGTCCATGATATTGAATATACTTTAATTACTTCTAATTTTCCCTAATTACTTCTTTTGCAACCACATAGCCCGAGATCAGCGATGGTGGTACCCCCGGTCCAGGGACAGTGAGCTGACCTGTGTAAAACAGATTACTTACCTTTTTGTTTTTTAGCGAAGGCTTCAATAGCGCCGTTTGTTTCAAGGTATTTGCCAATCCATAAGCATTGCCTTTGTAGGCATGGTAATCAGCTTTGAAGTCTGAATGCGCATAGGATCGCTTGAATGTAACATGAGAACGTATTTCCTGACCCGTGATTTTCTCCAGTCGATCCATGATCAATCCGTAATATTTTTCTCTTGTCTCTTCTGAATCTTCCAAATCTGGCGCCAATGGAATCAGTAAAAACAGATTTTCCATTCCTTCTGGAGCAACTGTAGCATCAGTTACCGAAGGAACACATGCATAGAATAACGGAGCTTCCGGCCATCTTGGATTGCTGTAGATTGCATCTGCATGCGGACCAAGTGGCTCGTCGAAGAATAAATTATGGTGGAGTAAATTTTCCAATTTCTTATCGACTCCTAAATAGAAGAGCAAACTGGAAGGTGCCAATACTCTCTTGTCCCAGTATTCCTCGCTGTAATTACTGTATTTAGGATTGATTAAATTTCTGTCCACATGGTGATAGTCTGCACCAGCTATGACCACATCAGCATTTATTTTCTCTCCTGAGATAAGTCTTACTCTTTTGGCTTCCCCTTGCTCGATTTCAATTTCTTCTACCTCAGCATTGTAGCGGATTTTCACACCGGTTTCCTCTGCTAGCTGCACCATTCCTTTGATTATCTCATGCATTCCACCTTTTGGATACCATGTACCCAAAGCGATGTCTGCATAGTTCATCAGGCTATAAAGTGCTGGGATATTCTCTGCTGTTTCCCCTAGGAAAAGCACAGGAAATTCCATTAAGCGAATGATTTTTTCAGATTTAAAAAACTTCCTTACGTGAGTAGCCATGGACTGGAATATATCCATGCGCATCACATCCTTCATCAGTGCCAAAGAGGCAAACTCCATAAGGGATCGACTTGGTCTTTTGACCAGATCGTGAATTCCTACTTGGTATTTATACTTGGCTTGCCCCAAAAATTTATCCAATTGAACTGCAGCCCCAGGTTCAATTTGCTCCATCATGGCTTTGAACTCATCTAGATCTGCTGGGATCTCCAATATGTCATCTTGACCATAAATCACCGAATAGGATGGGTCAAGGCGGATTAGATCGTAATAATCTGAAGGTTTTTTGCCAAAATGTGAAAAATAGTCTTCAAATACATCTGGCATCCAGTACCAGCTTGGCCCCATATCGAAGGTAAATCCCTGACTTTCAAATTTTCGAGCTCTACCTCCAGGAGAATCATTTTTCTCCAAAAGTGTAACCGAAAAGTTGTTGGCAGCAAGATGTGTAGCGGCAGAAAGGCCAGCAAATCCAGAACCTATGACCACCGCATGTTTTTGCTTCATCTCCTTAATTTACGTGCTTATATACCATCAAATCCTCTTTGAGGTGCTTACGAGCAATATGAATTCTATTTTTTACAGTTCCAATCGGTATGCTCAGTCTGTCAGCGATTTCGTGATATTTGAATCCTCTGTAATACAATAAGAATGGAGTGCTGAAGATGTCGTCCAACTTGTCTATAGCTCGGTAAATATCATCCACCGCAAAGTCACCATAAGCAGAGTTTTCTATTAAGCTAGCGCTGGAATTAATGAAGTGAAGGTTCTCTGTGGTATCTACAAAAGTCGCACGTCTCACCATTTTCTGATAGTTGGTGATGAAGGTGTTCTTCATGATCGTGTACAGCCAAGCTTTCAGATTGGTGCCTTCAGCAAATTTGTCCTGGTTGGTAAATGCTTTTACCATAGTATCCTGAAGCAAATCATTTGCATCGTCAAGATCTCTGGTCAATTTCAACGCAAACGGCTTTAATACACCCGAAAGCTGATTTAAAGAGTAACTGAATTCGATTGAAGTCATGGCCTTGTAGTTTTTGTTTAAGCAAACATACTATTCGTTAAACAAAATAACAAGAAAGTGTTTAATTATTTATCGTATTGTTTAAACAAATATGCCCTCCTGTTAATCAAAAAAGATTGAAATGTGGCTTTTTAGTGTTTTTAGGGCATAAAAAAAGTATTCATCAAGAATACTTTTGTTTAATATATTTTAGATTTATCTAAACAGTCTCATGTTCCATTTGAAGTAAAACCTGTTTTATCTCCTTTGCATACGTAAGCAAACGGAGGTTAGAAGGAATAGAAAGTGATTGGTCTAAAGCTTGAAGACCTGATATGAAAATTTCTGAATTGCGGAATTCCTTTCCAAGCATATTCAAATAATCTTGCATTTTATCTCCTGAGGGTGAGGAGGTAATTATCGTAAGCAAATAATCAGGTTGCTGAATCTTATATACAGAAATTAAGTCTATTTGAGGAGTACTTTGTCCCAGGTAGATAACCTTATGCCCGTGTTTTTTGATCAGATAGGAACTGAAGAGTATAGATAGTTCGTGTAGTTCACCTTCTGGAAGAAAAAGCATAAACGTTTTGCCTTGGCTCTTTCCCATTTGCCCATCAATGGCTACAATCAATTTTTGGCGAATCAAATTAGATATAAAATGTTCCTGTGCGGGATTGATAGCTCCTGTTTGCCAGAGTACGCCTATTTTGGACAGAAAGGGATAAATCACATCAAGCACGGTTTCTTCGAAACCAAGCTTAAGTATATTGGTAGAGAGCACCTTCTCAAATCTATCTTCATCCATTTCAATCATACAGATTGTAAGGGCCTGGATCTGATCGTTGTGATCCATCGATTGATCTGTGAGTCGTATGATTTCCTGAGAAATATCATTGCTGCTCATCGCGGCGATTTTGCTGATCTTAATACCGTGGGTATTCAGCATAGCTACATTGAGGATCAACTTCAGATCTACATCATCGTAATAGCGGATGTTTGTATCCGTCCTTTTTGGTTTGAGTAGATTATACCGCTGCTCCCAGATCCTTAGCGTGTGTGCTTTGATCCCAGAGAGTTGCTCTAAATCCTTTATCGAGTAATTGCTCACCTTTCTGTGTCCTTAAAATATTTTTTTGGAACCAAAAACAGTCCAAATGATACTGATCCGTCCTTTTCTCTACTATGATGATGCGCTTGATGTGCTTTGAAGATTCCTTTTAGAAAACCAGTTCTAGGTCTATCCAGCCACTTCACTCTACGATGAATAAGAACATCGTGAAGGAAGAAATACAGCATACCATAGGTGCTTATCCCTATTCCAATCCAAAACCTATAGTCCAATTCCCCCACTCCCAAGAATATCAGAAGTACAGCAATACTTCCAAATAGCAGAGAAAACAGGTCATTCAGCTCGAAAAAGGATTCTGAATGCTCATGGTGTGTCTTATGAATATTCCACAAAGGCCCATGCATCACATACTTGTGAATCGCCCAACCGGACAATTCCATCAGTACAAAACCTACTATGCTAAAGGCAATCGCTTCAATCATCTGTATAACAACCTCAGAGGGTCTTTTTTTGTTTTAGTAATTTTATAGCCACCACGAACACGTAGTCCCGATAACTATCCGGACGCAGAGGCCACAACTTTGTATTTTAATTAATCCCTATGTAACTGCAAGGTTGTTTTTAAAATCATTTCATTTAGAATCAAAGGGCTGAAAGCCCAAGATACTAAAGCCCAGGCTGAAGGGCTGGGTTACAAATCGAAATTCAATTAGTAAAGCTCTGCAAGAGCGAAACACTCAAAATTGTTCAAAGCTCAAGCGTGAAATTAAGAATCGTAAAGAAGAGGATCATAGCAACCAGCATCCAAGCTGCAAGTGGATTCTCCCTATCGAAATTAGCCTTTCTGTAAATCAAGTGAATCAAAAAGGCCACTCCAAACCATGCGAAATAATTTCCCGCAGGGATAATTTCAAACTTCCAATACCAAAAGTCCAAGGCTACTGCCACAGGCTCCATGATGTAATCTATGACGGTCATCGCCGTAGCTCCCAGCAACGCGGCATAATAGTCATTGTCCGTTGCCTTGTGGAAAACTGTCCCCGTCAGATAAACCAAAATAAACCAGTTCACCCCGATCACAATTGGAACGTCCCAGAGTTTGGGACCCAAAGTGGTACCATATACATAGTCACCAAATAAGTACCCCGTGTGAATTCCTAAGATCTCAGCTCCAAATCCTATCCAAAACGCTGCTGTGGCAAAGATGGGAAAAGCATCAGACCAGCCGCGATGGTAACCTAGGAGGATTACCAATGAAAGCAACAACTGAGCTGGAGTAAGCTTCAGAAAAAGCTCTCTATACTCAGGCAAACTCAATCCAATCACCCCCACCGCATACAATACAACCACTGCGATTTTTGCGATAATTAATCGCTTATTCTGCGCCTCTGGGGGAACTTGGGCTATCATATGCATAATTAGGTAAGCTTTGGTTTAGGTAAATTCTATTTTTAGCGTTGGGATTCCTAACTTTGAAATCGCAAATCTGTTTGCAAAAAAACGAAATTCCAGCCAAAATCCCCCGATATGATTCTTTACAACATCACTTTCACCGTTTCCAATGAGATCGAAGAGGATTTTGTCCAATGGATGAAAGGCACTCACATTCCTGATATTTTCGCAACTGGATTATTTGTTGAGCATAAATTCTTCAGGCTTCTCAATAGCCCAGATGACAACGTGACGAATTATGCTGTGCAGTTCTTTGCAGAAAACACGAAAAAGCTAATCGAGTATGAAAGCCGGTTCGCAACTGCGCTTCGCTATGAAACCCAGGCTCGCTATGGTGAGAAGGCAATTCCTTTCCGAACATTGATGGAGTCGGTGGATTAGGGCCTAGAAAGCAGATATTAGTTTTAATCCTTTACTAATAATTCAACCCCTTTGGGGTTGCCTTGATAAATCATTATTTCATTTAGCCACGGGTTGCACCCGCGGTTATTGAAAAGTTTGATCCCTTCGGGATCTTCAATTTGAAGATTTAAAATCGAATGTTTATAGATTCAATTGCATGACCACAAAGTGGTCAAACCTATCAATAACCATGGGTTCAACCCATGGATTGAGTGACCAATCCAAGACATCCCCAAGATCTCATTCCCTCCACTCCCCCAACCTGCATAAATATCAAATCAGTATATCATAATTTCCAAGCCTCATTTTATTGCAGTTCCCAACTATTTTTTTGATTTATTAACATTCTAGGATCGCTTTTTTAAGACAGTTTATTTAGTTTTATAGCTAACCCTACTGTTTATGAAGAGATTATTTTTTTACTCTACTCTAATTGTTTTTCTGTATTCCTGCCAAACTAAAGAGTCATCATCATCCGCCTATAGCACTAACTCGCTCGAAAACTTTTCTTTTTCTGTTGACACCCTTGTGTTAGATGTAGGAGCAGAGATTTTTAATTCTAACGGTTATTCCAGTTATGATCTAAGTGAAGATGGAAATAATCTTTTCCTATTCTATGAACCTGAAAAGGAAATGCATGAATATGATATGGCTGAAAAGAAGTTAGTTTCTCGTCATCCCTTCGAAACCGATGGACCAAATCTAATTCCTTCTTATTTCAACTACTTTCAGGCGCTGCCAAATGATGAATTTTTTATGACTGACGTTGTCAGATCAGGGATTTATAGACTTGATGGAAAAAAGCTAACGTCTTATAAGCTTCGAGTGGATAACATTTCAGGATTAAATCTGGATGCCTCTTTCCAGCTCACAAAAAACAGCTATATCAGCCCTGATAAGCAGACCCTCGTGAGTCTCCCCTCAAAATATGGCGCTCCACCCGCTGGACTTGCCGTCATAGACTTGAAATCCATGTCTGGTAAAATCCTAGATCTACCCGCGCTGGAGATGACAGAAAATTATCAGGTAATCTTCGAAGAGGAAATGTCTCAATCAGGTGATTTCATAACTACGCAGTTTCTCCACGATCAATTTATCATCTACAGCGGAGCCACTTCAGCTATCTATACCTACGATTGGAAGCGAAATTCTCTGAAACTTCATACGTTCCCACATACCCTAGTTGCGAAGTCCAAAACAGGTGAATTCCCAACCAAGATAAACTCCGAAGAGCGAAGAAAGGAAGTATCCAAACTGATGCAAAAGCAGATCACTTTTGGAAAATTTTACTGGGACGAGACACGCAAAAATTATTTCCGAATTGGAACAACCAACGAAGACTATACAAAAGCCTACCTATTCTCTTATGATGAGAATTTTGATCTCACGGGCGAAACACTCATTCCAGATTTCTACTATATCCCTTACATGGAATTCTTTCATGCAGGAAAACTGTACAGCTTTATCAATGTGGGAGAAGAACCCGCTTTAGTTGAATTCACTTTTGATTTTTAAGAAACCATGAAAAAACTCCTTACGATTTCCATTTTAGCACTTCTTTCTGCCTGTGGCAGTAAAAAATCAGAATCTACTGAACAGAAAAACATTCTAGAAAACCTCACTTATACTGTAGATACCCTTGTAGTGGATCCAGGCGAGGAAATCATTGACTTGTCTGGAGGATTGAGGCTTTCTAACCTCTCAGACGACAAAAGCAAACTCTATCTTTTTACCCAAAAAGAGCATCAAATCGCCATTGTCAATCTAGACCAATTGGAGTTGGAGGAGTTTCTGCCTTTTGAAGTGGAAGGACCCAATGGCATTGGACAGTATGTAGGAACCATGCAGAAGCTTGACGGCGAAAAGTTTATGTTTTCAAGTTTTCAGACTTCGGGGATTTATGATAGAAATGGAGTCAAAATCGAAGATCTCAAGCTTAAACCTACAGATTTTGAAGGAGTGGACATCGAAGGTGATGGGCCGATGAATTATAAACTGATGCAATCTGCGAATGGCAAGTGGCTTTTCTCGCTTCCAGGCGATTTCATGGAAGGATCCAGAGATTTGGCCGTTTTAGATCCTGCAAACAGCTCTGGAAAGATCCTCGATATTCCAGCGATGGATAAAGCGTCAGAGTTTAGGATCATTCTCCAAAGCACCGAGATGATGTCGATTTATGTAGAAGATGTCAACCTACAAGAATTTGACGGGCAGGTATTCATCAGTACCTCTGTCACTTCAGATATTTACCGCTATGATTACAAGCAGGACTCATTGCAGCTTTTCACTTTCCCGCATCAGCTAGTGCCGCCAGCCAAAACAGGAGCCATCAAAAACAAAGTGTCCTCTGAAGATGAGTGGAGGAGCGAAATGGAAAAAGCATCAAGCCAGATAGGCTTTGAAAAATTGCTTTGGGATGATAGCAGCAATAGATTCTTCAGGTTTGGCAGAAAATTACTCCCAAAAGAAAACGACGAAGCTCCTACGAAAGCTGAAGTGTATCTCTTCGCTTACGATGCTAATTTGAAGTTGATCGGTGAGAAATTTCTGGAAGATGTTGACCAGATTCCTTCTTACCCTTTCTTCAAAGACGGCAAGCTCTATTCCTATGTCAATGTCGAAGACGAGCTAGGCTTCGCAGTATTCACTTTTAATTTTTAGGAAACTATGAAAAAACTAATCCCCGTTCTATTTCTAATTGCTTCCTGTGGTGAAAAAGGAAGTACTGAAAGTGCTGAATCAGGCAATGTCCTCGAGAACCTGACTTACTCGGTGGATACCCTAGTGGTCGATGCTGGAGGCGAGCTTCTTTCAATAGAGAATTATTTGCAATTGGAAGGATCATCCAGCCTCTCTGAGGATCAAAAATTTTTCTACGTTTTTAATAATAAGGATCATACCCTAGCCGTGGTAGATCTCGATCAATTGAAACTTGTGGAAGTTTTGCCTTTCGAAAAGGAAGGCCCAGATGGAGTGGGTGAATACATAGCAGGATTGCAGGCGCTACCTGATGGGAGATTTTTGATTACTGGATTTGAAAAGGCGGGGGTATTTAATAGAGAAGGTAAAAAACTGGATGATATTCCACTTATAGCCGAGAAATATGAAGGGATTGAAACAGATCTTCCTATTTATCTAAAGCTGACTAGGTCTGCAGAAATGAATTTGCTCTTCTCTTTTACTGGGTACAGTGATTTTGGCGAAAAAAAACTAGTTCTCATCAATCCTTCTCAAAAGTCAGGGAAGACCATCAAACTTCCTGAAATAGAAAAAGCCCAAGAGTTTGATATCACTTTAATAAGTAATCAGGGCAGTATAAGTTTGATGACACCATTATACATCCAGGAGCTCAATGGCCAAGTATATGTGTCCAATGGTATTTCCTCAGGTGTTTATACTTACGACTACCAAGCTGACTCCATGAGATTAATCACCTTTCAGCATCAATTAGTCCCATCTGCAGTTTCGGGTACTGTCAAAAACGAAGTTTCTTCGCGAGAAGAGTTTAATTCTGAAGTTGAAAAAATAACTACTCAAATTGCCTTTGAAAAGCTCCTTTGGGATGAAAAGTCCAATCATTTTTTTCGAATTGGAAGGAAAACCATTCCCAAGATTAAAAAGGATACTCCCTACAAATCGGAAGTCTATCTATTCATCTATGATGAGAATCTCAATTTATTGGGAGAAAAATTATTAGAGGATCTAACCAACCCTCCTCGTTTTTATTTCATGAAAGACGGCAAACTCTATTCCTACGTCAATGTCGAAGACGAGCTGGGCTTCGCGGTTTTCACTTTTGATTTTAACTAACAACCAACCATGAGAAAACTATTCCCATTTCTAGGACTAGCGCTTTTGGCTTCTTGCGGAGAGAAAAGTACTTCTGAATCCGCCAACTCCAGTATTCTAAACTTCACCGTAGAAATAGATACCGTGCAGGTAGACCCCGGCGAGGAGCACTTCATCTACCTATCGAACTACCTCAATACTGCTACGGTCAGTTCCGACAAAAAAACACTTTACAACTTCAACGCCACCGTGCCCGAACTTGAAGTAATTGATCTCGATAAGTTGACGCTCACCGAGGTGATCAAACTCGAAAATGAAGGCCCAACAGGAATTGGAGCCGCCAATGCCTATATCCCGATGATGGATATGACTGATAATGGCGACCTATACCTGAATACTTGGTCGTATATGATCAAGCTAAACGCGGCCCGTGATCAGGTGAGCAAGTATTGGTTTACCGCGGACTCTTTGAAAGGAGACACTATTACCGAACTGGAAAAAATATATCCTGATGGATTTATGGCTGATGACGGGAAATTCTTCTACAGCACCTATGGCTCAGTGGACAATAGCCCAAAGAAAGGCATAGCGATAGTAAATCTCAGCACCATGGAGCTAAAGAAAGTGCCGATGGATATTTTTGAGAAAATCGATAAGTTCTCCATCGTATTTAGCCCAGAGGCGAATAGTAAAATGTCTTTAGCTGAGACGGTTTTTTTTGTTCCATTTGACAACAACATTCTCATTTCCTCCACTGCCTTCAATGAAGTCTTTACCCTAGATCTCTCAAATGGGACTGTAGCACAGAAGTCCTTTCACTCCGAACTGACCGATGATGCCAAGAAAGGTAACTATGAGAAAAGAGCCAATTCCCGAGAAAATCTTTTTGAACTCAACAAGGAGAAGGTGAAGGAAGTGACTTTTGGTAAGCTGCACTTTGATGATCAAAACGAGAAATTGTGGCGATTCAGCACCTCACTTGACCGCATGATCGGAGATTCTACAGCATACCAATCCGTGCTGACCATTTTTGATAAAGACCTAACTCAGCTTCATGAGCAGAAAGTGAGCTACTCACCGATGAGTTCACTATCCTTTTTCAAAGAAGGCTCACTTTATTCTTACATCAACCTCGAAGACGAACTTGGCTTCGTCCGAATCAAACCCACTTATGAATAAAATCAGACTACTTACTCCAATTATTCTAGCAGTTTTAGCCAGTTGCGGAACTAAAGAAGGTGCAGAAAATATGCAAGGCACGGCCATTGATTTCTCCTATCAGCTAGACACGGTGATGGTGGATGCGGGGGAGAACTTCATTTACTTGAATAGTTCTCTAATTAACTCCGGGGTTTCACAAGACGGAAAATATCTGTATAATTTCAAAACTGGTGTAAATCCAACAGGCATAGAAGTTATTAATCTGGACAATCTGAAACTGGAACGGGTCATTCCAATGAGCGTAGATGGACCCAATGCAATTCGATCTCCCTACATGTCCAATATTTATATGCTTGCTGATGGGACTTTTTACCTATCGGACAATTATGAAGTTTATCATTTCGATCAGGAAGGAAACAAGCTTTCTACTATGGTCTATGCAAAGCAGGAGTTTGAAGGTGAGAGACTTCCGGAAGGCAAGAGGATCCAGTTAAATGAAACGCTTTCTAAGGATGAGAAAACCATTGCGACATTGTATGGTGGTGAGAAAATGGAAGATTCTGCAGACGGGCTGGCGCTGTTTGATCTGGAAAATAAGCGTGTGAAGTACAAACAGTTAGGCTTATTTAAGGAATTGGACAAGTATCAAACTATTTTCTATTATGAGAAAGTACACCCGATGAATATGCTTATGGCTGACATCAGCCTTCTGATGAAAAACGATAGTTTGTTGTTTTCAAATTCCGCTCAAAACAAGATTTATTTCTACAACCTCGCTACAGATTCCATTTCTTCTAAAACTTACTCCAGTAAATTCACCAGCCAAGAAGCTAAGGGAAATTACCCACCTCGCTCTGACTCTGAAGAGGAATTTCAAGAGATTCTCAATGAGAAAGACAAAGAAGTTAGCTATGGCAAACTGTTTTTTGATGAGCATAACGACGTCTATTGGCGCTTTGCCAAGGAAATGGATCATATGAAAGGAGACACAATCCAGTACAAAACCGTCCTAACTGCCTTTGATCCAGAGTTCAATCAACTACACGAAGAACTGCTCCCTTCAGATTTCGTGCTTCCCTACAAGTACTTCGCCCGAAAGGGGATGATTTATACCTTTTTGAATATCGAGGATGAACTGGCCTTTGTAAGGCTTAAACCAAAATTTGAACATGACTAAATACGTATACTTACTGTTGGCAATAGCTTTTATAAGCTGCTCTTCAGAAAAGAAATCCGAGGCAGAAAACAATGATGATTTTAAGTTCTCCTACGCCGTGGATACCGTGATGGTGGATGCCGGGGAGCATTTCTTTTTTCTCAACGAGGATTTGGAATTAGCTGATGTTTCCCCTGACCGGAAACTGCTCTATAATCTAAATCCAAAAACGTTCCTACTGGAGATAGTGGACTTGGACAATCTCAAATTAGAGAAGACAGTCCAATTAGAAAAAGAAGGTCCTGATGGAATTGGGCTCCCTTATTATGGAAAAATTCAGGTATTGGAAAATGGTAACATCTGTTTATTTGGTCAGTTTAAAATCCACATTGTCACTGAGCAGGGTAAGCTTGTTAAAACCATAGAACTTGATCAAATCAAAATTAAAAATAACGATCAAAAAGAGGAAGAGAAAATTGGATGGAACAGCGTACTTTCTGATGACGGCAAACTACTCGCGAGCACACTAGTCAACTTTGATTACAAAACACCAGCAAAAGGAATCGTAGTGATAGAGTTAGAGACTGACTCGATTAAGTACATTCCTATGAACTTATTTCAAGAGCTTAAGCAATTTGAAATAATTCATCAAGAGGGAAATGCACCTGGTATTATTTCCGGAGAATCTACTTATTTGAGTTTCATTGGCGATAAGCTGATTGTCTCCTCCTCGGCATATAACGATGTGTATCGCTATAATACCAGCTCTGATAGCCTTTCTCACTACAGTTTTAAAGCAAGCCTTACTGACAACGAAAAAATTCGAAATTTCCCTAACGAAGTGCACTCAAGTAAAGAGTGGACTGATGCTGAGAAGGCAAAAAACGAACAAGTTTCTTTCCAAGAGTTTTTGAAATTGCCTGAGCAAAATATTTTCTGGAGAGTGAGTACCGACAAAGACCGTATGATTGCAGATTCTGTTGTTTTCAAGCAGGTCGCCACTTTTTTTGATGCTGATTTTAAGATGCTCAACGAGCAAGAATTGGAGAATTTTCATAGTTCCAGAAAGCCATTTTTCAAAGATGGGATGCTTTACAGCTTTATTAATATTGAGGATGAGATGGCTTTTATAAGACTGAAACCTATATTAGAAGAATGAGTAAGTATCTGACTTTTCTTTTTTTGATAGCGATGATGAGTTGCTCGGCCAAAGAGGAAAAGGAGGAAGTAGTGGTTCCTAAAAGCGATATCGAGTTTAGCTATACCATAGATACCATCAGGATAGATGGGGGAGGGACCAAGCATTACTTGGGCATGAATCTCACGATGGCTGATTATTCTGCTCAAGAAGGACTTTTATACAATCTGGAGCCTGAAACGGGGCGTGTGGAGGTGATAGATGTAGAAAAACAAAAGCTGCTGCGCTTGATCCAGTACGATATGCGGGGTCCGAATAGTATTAAGGAGTATTATCCTTCCGGTATCAAGAAAACTATCCTGGGAGAGACATTTTTCAGAGATTTCTATGTGATCCATCGGATGGATTCAGCGCGAAAGAAAATAGACACCTACAAGCTTGATAATAGTTCCCTGAAAGGTGATCGGCTGCCCTATGAGACCAATATAGATGGATCCGGTGAAATCGCTGCTGATGGGTCTTATTACGTGGGGCTTTACGGTAACTTCAAACCCAAAGGTGAGATTTTGGGAGTAGCTAAAGTGAGGTTCTCGGATAAATCCATGAAGCTTATTCCTATTGATTTTTGGGATCAGCTGAAAGAGTATACCATTACTGTAAATTATGATATAGGCAGAAGAAGCAGTTCAACTGAGATGAAATTTCTCACATTGAATGGCCCTGATTTTATTTTGTCCACATCCGCCAGTAATGAGCTATGGTACTACATTTCTGAAATTGACAGCGTCGTCCACAGATCGTATCACAGTACGATCACTTCAGACAAGAAAAGTGGGGAGTATAGAAAAGAAGTTACCACCCATGCGACATTCGAGTACTGGTCTCAGCGGAAGAATCAGGAGGTTACGTTTGGGCCATTGGTCAAAGATCCGGATTCCCAACTCTTCTATCGCTACAGCCGCGAGCTGGACAAGAGCAACCCGGAAAGTGCTAGTTATGTCTATGTATTGACGGTTTTCAACGAAAAGCTAGACCAAATCCATGAGGAGAAACTCAGGAGCAGGATTTCAATTTTGGGTAAATACTTCGCTGGAAAGACCTTCGTGCACAAGGGTATGATCTATTCCTATATCAATCTGAATGATGAAATGGCCTTTGTACGGTTGAAACCAGATTTCTCTAAATGAGAGAGTATTAGCATTTATTCAGCCCTTTGTAGTTTAAAAAATATAGACAAAAAAAAGAGGGCCGAAGCCCTCTGTTATTTTTTAGTCCATTCCTTTGAATACCACATCGAATATCAATATCGAGTTGGCTGGAATTTTAGGTTGCGTTTCAGAATTCTGATAGCCAAGAGGCGAGGGTATAATGAGTTTTGCTTTAGAACCCGATCTGAGTCTAAGGAAGCCCCTATCCCATCCGGGAATAACACTGCCTGAGCCTAGAACGAAACTGAGTAGATTATAATTTCTATTTTCATCATAGATATCATTATCTATTGCTACTTGTTCAATATTGGTATCAAATACAGAACCATCGCTCATCAATGAACCTGCATATTTGGTATAGATAATATTTCCGTTATTCGGGCGAGAGCCTATTCCTTCTTCTTGTACGATGACCACGACGCCGCTTGCAGTATGGATGCGGTATAAGCTGTCTATCTCTGCGGTTTCAAGGTATTTCACGATCAAAAGGCTGTCCTTTGTCAGATTCCCCGCATAGTCATATACAGGTCCAGTGTCGTATGGATTCTTTGCATCGCAACTGGCGAATACTATTGCTATCAGTAGAAAGGCGAAAATACTAAGTCTATAAATACTCATAATTACTGCTGTGGTCCTTGAGTTACCTCTATAAGATTTAATTCAAACATAATAGGAGCGTTTGATGGGATCGGTACAACCCCATTCGTTCCTTGTTGACCATATGCATATCTAGATGGGATAAATACAGTGGCTTTATCACCTTGTTCCATTTGACCCACACCAAATTCAAAACCTGGAATCAATAGATTGAAACCTACTGGAAACTCAAGGGGAGTATAAACTCTAGTCGATGCAAATATTCCCCCATCCACTGCCACCTGCTTGATAGAGGTATCAAATACTTTATTTGAAAGCAATTTGCCGATATAATCTACCTTCAAGGTGTCTCCGTTAGTTACACCCATCCCTGAATCAGAGACTTCTTGCCAAATTATTCTCAAACCGGAGGCTTCATCATGAAATTCCTTAACATTAACGATAGTAGTAGTATCAATATAAGCATTGATTGCTGCTTTATCATTAGCTAGTATTACCTCGTCCGTAGCTTCTTCGTCAATACAAGATGCCATTGCGAAACTGCCTGCAATCAGGCTTAATATGGCAAATATTCTAATTTTCATCGTCGTTGGTTTTGTATTAGTTACTGGATATACTTACAGTACGTCCATTACTGAACTTCTGCTACATCCACATCGAAAACAAGTACTGAATTAGCAGGAATCATGTCTCCAGCTCCATTTTCTCCATAAGCTAGTGGAGAAGGGATGATAAACTTGCCTTTTGATCCTTTTTTTAACAATAATAAACCTTCGTCCCATCCTGGGATTACTTGACCCATACCTACAGTCACAGGAAGTGGCTCATATGGTCTGCCTTCGTTAAACATATTGTTTTCTCTTGCTATGGATTCCACAGAAGTGTCAAATAACGTTCCGTCAAGCAAGTAACCTGCATAATTCACATGCATGGTAGTACCTACAGAAACAGGCTCGCCAGTTCCTTCTTCTTCGATCACATAGTAAAGTCCGCTTTCTGTTTTCTGAGCAGCTAGACCTTTTTCTTTGATGTAATCTTGAATGATTTTCTCTTCTTCTATTATTCTCTCTTTAGCTCTTTCACCTTTTTTCACTTCCTCAGCAGCCATCACTTTTTCAAAGTATGCCTGAATAGCTTCTTCGTTCATGATTTCAAATGCTCCCAAACGAACTTTTACTATATCTTCTTTATTCACTGTTGGAGGCGCATTTTCTCCATAAATATTTTTAATAGTAGTTTCAAAAGCGATGCTATCTCCTTTGCGAAGGCTAAGGAAGATCTCATCCATACCGGTCTCAACTGGCATAGAATCGTTGGCCATTATATAGCCAGGGAAAGGATAATCTGCCGTAGAATAGATCACAGAATCTGATGCAGTAGTGATCTCAAGGTTGTAAAGTAAAAACTCACCGTTTGGAGCTTTTTCATTTCCCTCTTTTACATAGGTATATTCGATACCGTCTTTTTCAGTGACTTTAGTTTTTTTACATGAAGTCAAGATGCTCGCTCCAACCAAGAGAGCAAGGATTGCCAAAAGGCTTTTTGAATTTTTCATAAAGGATAAGTGATTTTTCAAGGTAATGTGGTGGTCTTCGAAGGTCATCAATCTGCGGTAACAGGAACAGAACGGTATAAATCATCCTGGTTCTCTTCCACTAAAGATTCGAATCGCTCTACGGTATCTCTTAGGCTTAATGTAGACTTGCCTCCTGAGGCATTTTTATGTCCACCTCCATCGAAATATTCTGCTGCAAACTTATTCACAGCTACTTCGCTGGATGATCTAAAGGAGATTTTTATACCGTCTTCGCGTTCCGAAAATAAGGCTGCCAACTTTATCCCATCCAAAGATAAAGCATAATTGACCAAACCTTCGGTATCGCCTGTGCGGCTTTGATATTTTTTAAGATCTTTTTTGCTGATCGCAAAATAGGCCATGTGAAGATCTTCACAGACCACCAGACGACGACTGATCGCAAAACCGATAAATTTCAATCTATTCACCGAATTGGAATCATAGATCCAATTGGCAATCTGAGAGGTATCTGCGCCCAAGTCCAGTAATTCCGCGACCACGAGGTGCACGTTCTTAGTGGTATTGGGATGCCTGAATCCACCAGTATCTGTCATGATTCCTGCATAGAGACACTCTGCGATGTCTTTGTCTAGAAGTTTCTCATCTCCTAGCTGCACGACCAGTTCATATACCAATTCACAGGTAGCGGCGGCCTCTGTACTCCAAAACTTGAAGTCAGCAAAATCCTCCGGATCCTGATGATGATCGATATTGATTACGAGTGCATCCGACTTGCGGATCATTTCGCCTAATTCATTGACCCTTTTTAAGACAGAGAAATCCAAACAGAATATAAGATCCGCTTCATTTAACTTTTGGGTGGCAATCTCTGTGTGCTTAGGATTACTGAAATCCAGCACAGAATCATTGCCTTTCATCCAATTAAGAAATGAAGGGTAATCCGTTGGCGTCACCACAGTTACCTCATGTCCCTTCTTGAGTAGGTAGTTAGCCATTCCCAATGAAGAACCCAATGCATCGGCATCGGGTTTGACGTGAGTGGTAATGAATATTTTTTTGGGTGAAGATATCTCTCTCTTAAACGAGGCTAAAGCTTCCATTTTATACATTTAGCTGCTTTTTGGCTCTTGTAGCTCGCAAAGGTCAGGAATTTTTTGACAATTCCCAATTATAGTAGTTGGCTGACAATGAAGCAGGTAGCTTATAATTACAGAAGTAAATGCGGAGAATGCTACGAAAAAGTCTATTTTTGCGCCCGATTTAAACCAATGAAAAACGAATAACATGGCAACTAACAGAACATTCACCATGATCAAGCCTGATGCTTTCTCTGCAGGCAATTCAGGAGCGATCCTTAAAATGATCGAAGAAGCAGGCTTCAAAATCGTAGCCATGAAAGCTACTCAATTGACTCCAGCTATCGCAGGTAAATTCTACGAAGTTCACTCAGAAAGACCTTTCTACGCTGATCTATGTGCTTATATGTCTTCTGGACCTATCATCGCAGCTATCCTTGAGAAAGACAATGCAGTAGAAGATTTCAGAAAATTGATCGGTGCCACTAATCCTGCTGATGCAGCTGAAGGTACTATCCGTAAGATCTTCGCTAAGTCTATCGAAGCAAATGCTGTACACGGTTCTGACTCAGACGAAAATGCAGCTATCGAAGGAGCATTCTACTTCTCTCAGACAGAAAGAGTAGGTTAATTCCAGCACAAAAATAATTTTGAAAGCACTCTGTCAAGGAGTGCTTTTTTTGTTTAAAGTCAATTTGGATTCAACCACAGAGAGCACAATTAGTTTTGTCAGGCTGAGCGAAGTCGAAGCCCCGCTTTGCCCAATGGCGCAATTCCTGCTTCTCCAGAAGCAGGAATTTTTCATTAAAGATCCAATGGCCTCAATGGCGCAAGTCTCTTGACCTGCTTATAACAGGCAGGCTTGTGCCAATGATAATGCAGTCTCCTGACTGCCTCGCTATCCCAAGAAGCCTCTTCCTCCCAGATTTGTGAAGCCAAATTCAAGATAGATTTATCTGTTAGCAGACAACACAATTAAGTCAACAGTCAGTATTCACTCAGTCTTCCTCTTACTTAATGATTTTACGTACGTATGCTTGCAATTTAGTATATAAAAAAATACGTACTAGGTACCTGAAATTTTTAAAAAAAAACGTCCTTTTAACGATAATTGGATGGTTTATTACTTTTTAATCCACTCTTAAATACTTATTTCTAGTAAGTATTTATTTACTGCTTTCTTTGTAATTACGTATTTATACTTATATTTGAGTTCTAAAATACGTAGCCATGAAGAAAGTTATTGTCATAGGAAATGGAATGGTAGGGTACAAGTTTTGCGAAAAGCTAGCTGCCCACCCTCTTCGTGATCAATTTGAGGTGGTAGTCTTCGGGGAAGAATTCAGACCAGCTTATGATCGTGTTCACCTAAGCGAATACTTCACGCTAGACTCTGCGGATAAGCTGCTTTTGGCTTCCCGTGACTGGTATGCCGAGAATAACATCACCCTTCGTACGGGAGAAATGATCACTTCCATCGAGACTGAGACTAAGCGGGTTTTCACGCACAAGCATGATTATTTCGAATATGATTACCTGATTTTGGCTACAGGTTCAGCTCCTTTTGTCCCTAGTATCAAAGGAGTGGACAAGCCGGGTGTATTTGTCTATAGAACAATTGAAGATCTTGATGCAATCAAAGATTACGCAGACAAACTTAAGCAGGAAGGCAAATTCAAGGCCTCTGTCTTAGGTGGAGGATTGCTAGGTTTGGAAGCTGCAAATGCTGCCAAAGAGCTCGGGTTGCAAACTGATGTAATCGAATTCGCACCACGACTTATGCCTCGTCAACTGGACAAAGCTGCCAGTGATATGCTTCAAAGCAAGATCGAAAGCCTTGGTATGAAAATTCACTTGGGCAAAAACTCCAAGGAAATCATGGGAGAAGCAGGTATCGAAAAAATCGACTTCACTGACGAAACTTCTCTCCAAACCGACATGCTGATCATTTCCGCAGGTATTCGTCCTAGAGATGAATTGGCTGTGAAATGTGGCTTACGAACTGGCGAGCGCGGTGGTGTCTATGTAAACAACAAAATGGAAACTTCCGATCCGGCGATTTATGCGATCGGAGAAGTAGCACTATATAATAATGGCATCTACGGACTAGTCGCTCCTGGATATGAGATGGCAGCAGTCGCGGTAGATCAAATTGCCGGTGGCGAAAAGCTCATGAGTCCTTCCATAGACATGTCGACCCAACTGAAATTGGTGGGAACGGAAGTGGCTTCATTTGGTGATCCATTCATCGAGAATGATGAGGTCACTGCAATCGCATATGAAAACAAGCAACGTGGAGTTTACAAAAGAATCAACATCACCAAAGACGGTTCGAAGTTACTAGGTGGAATCATGGTCGGTGATTCTTCAGATTACAACACACTTTTTCAATTGTATATCAATGCGATGAAGCTACCTGAGAATCCGGAAGATTTGATCTTGGGTTCCAGAGGTGGAGAGAGCAAAAGTGCTTTGGGTTCTGTGCTGGATTTGCCAGATACAGCTCAGATTTGCTCTTGCGAAGCAGTCTCTAAAGGAACGATCTGCGACTCCATCACAAGTGGTGCTTGTTGCACTTTCTCAGATGTTGTAAAAAGCACAAAAGCTTCGAGTTCATGTGGAGGGTGTAAGCCCATGGTGACAGATTTGGTTACGGCCACTTTGAAGTCCATGGGACAGGAAGTGAAAGAAACGATCTGCGAACACTTCGATTATAGCCGTCAGGAAATGTACGATTTGGTGAAGTTGCACAGCATTATGGATTTTGACGAAGCGCTGGATCGTCATGGTAAAGGTCATGGATGTGAGATGTGCAAGCCCGTTTTGGCTTCGATTTTCGCCAGTATATACATGGAAACTGCCAATCGTCAGGCTCCTATTCAGGATTCGAATGATAGATTCCTAGCCAATATTCAGAGAAACGGTACATACTCGGTCGTACCGAGAGTGCCAGGAGGAGAGATTACTCCGGACAAATTAATGGTTTTGGGACAAGTCGCTAAGAAATACGATCTCTATACCAAAATCACAGGGGGTCAGAGAATAGATCTTTTTGGAGCTCAGCTTCATGAATTACCAATGATTTGGAAAGAATTGATTGATGCTGGTTTCGAAAGTGGACATGCCTACGGCAAATCACTCAGAACTGTAAAAAGCTGCGTGGGATCTACCTGGTGTCGATACGGCTTGCACGACAGTGTGAGTTTTGCCATCAGAATCGAGGAGCGATACAAAGGCCTACGTTCTCCTCACAAACTAAAAGGAGGAGTATCTGGCTGTATTCGTGAATGTGCCGAAGCCAGAGGGAAGGACTTTGGTGTCATCGCAGTAGAAGGTGGTTGGAACCTATTTGTATGTGGTAATGGCGGAGCTACGCCGAAGCACGCTATTATGCTGGCCGAGAAACTCGACGATGAAACCTGCATCAAATACCTAGATAGATTCTTGGTTTATTATATCAGAACAGCCGCTCCGCTTCAGCGCACTGCACCTTGGCTGGACAAGCTGGAAGGTGGAATAGACTATTTGAAAAAGGTAGTGGTAGAAGATAGCCTCGGGATAGCCGAAGAACTGGAAGCTGAGATGGAGGAGCTGGTAAACCAGTACGCATGTGAGTGGAAAGAAGCTATCGAGGATCCACAGATGATGAAGAGATTTAAGCCATTTGTCAATTCAGAAGAGACAGATGACAGCTTAGTATTTGTGCCGATGCGAGATCAAAAAATGCCTAGACCTTGGTAATCCAATAAGAATAAGATCATGGAAGAACTATTAAAAAATTATCAATCCGTAGCTGAGGAGCATGCTATTAATTGGATCAAAGTAGGTCAGACAGACGACTTTCCGGAAAATGCGGGAGCCTGTGTGAAGTACAACGCTAAGCAAATTGCAGTTTACTATTTCACCAGAACGAACTCCTGGTATGCCTGTCAGAACCTTTGCCCACACAAGATGGAAATGGTTCTTTCCCGCGGCATGACTGGCGATGCTCAGGGAATTCCAAAAGTGGCTTGTCCGCTTCATAAGAAGACCTTTTCGCTAGAAGATGGCAGCAATCTGAACGGAGAAGAATACAGTATTGCGACCTATCCGGTCAGGATTCAGGAGGGAAATGTATATATTGGATTCGCAGATTAATCCAATTGACACATGAACAAATTCCAGAAAGCAATCTCATTGATCGATCAGATCAATGCGGAAGATCCGATCAAAGAAGAAGTATTGGGAAAAGAGATTGCAAAAGAGCTGTTGTATTCCATCCGTATGACCGAAAAACTTGATCAGTTTGATCCTGAATCTTCTGAGGCTATGCAGCTCGCCGTGAGGGCACAACACATCGGAAGATGGAAAATTCCGAGATCAGATTACCCGATGGATAGAGTGGGTTATCTCAAGTGGCGAGAAGAATTGAAGAAGATGCATGCTGATATGGCTGCGGAAATTCTAGTAGAAGCGGGGTACGATGACGAGACGATTGAGAAGACAAAATTCCTGATCAGAAAGAAACAATTGAAGACTGATCCTGATACACAAACCATGGAAGATGTCATTTGTCTGGTTTTCTTGGAATATTATTTCGAAGAATTCGCTGCCAAACATGAGTCTGCCAAAGTCATTGATATTCTTCAAAAAACCTGGGCAAAAATGTCTGAAAAAGGACATAGAGCCGCTTTACAATTACCATTTTCACCTTCAAGCCTCGAATTAGTCAAAGAAGCTATTACCTAAACAAATGACTGGTACACCGCGATCGCTGGATCAAGATACTTTTAATCGTCTCCGCCGCCTCTACATTATTGCTTTGGGAGCAATTGCCATCTCCTTGATCGCAAGCCAGATTCTCATCAGAAAATACCTGAATGATCAGGAAAATGACAGTCGTCTGGTCAATGTGGCTGGTCGGCAGAGAATGCTGAGTCAAAAGCTGAACAAGGAAGTTCTTTTGCTGTCGCAAAGCCAATCTTCTGAAGATTCGAAAGTGCAGATAGACACAATTCAATCCACGCTGAATCGCTGGGAAAAAGCACATCAGCTTTTACAGTTGGGAGATGAATCACAGGATTTTACTGTAGACAATAGCTCTGAAATCAAGGGCATGTTTGAGGAAATCAATCCAGATTTCAAACAAGTGATTGATGCAACGCAGAATTTCATTTTTCTGAAATCCAGTACTTCTGAGGATTCTTCTGCTATAGCGGAGCAATTGAAAATCATTGAAACCAACGCAAATAGCTTTCTGATCAAAATGGACGAGATAGTGAATCAATACGATCACGAAGCCAAAGAGAAAGTCTCAAGCTTAAAGCAACTGGAATTGCTCATAACGGTTTTCACATTGCTAGTCTTAGTTGGTGAGTTTTTGATCATCTTTTGGCCTTCGGCCAAAGCCATGAAAGCAAGTATTCATGAGCTGATGGATGCGGAGGAAAAAGCAATCCGAATGGCCAAGAATGCAGATATACTTAGTCAGTCAAAGGAAAAATCAGTACGGGAACTACAAGCGCTTAGCAAAGCGATGGATCAGATTCTGCTTTTCGCGAGGATCACACCAGAAGGATACATCACCCACATAGGTGAGCGCTTCAGCAGGCTTTACAAAGCCCAAAAATTCAATATCAATGCGAAGATCTCCGATATGCTTTCTCCACTGGAAAATGAGCAACTTACGATAGATCGCATCATTGCAGAAAACAAGAAATCCGGTTGGGAAGGGGAATTCAAAACAACTTCGCAGACTGGAGAAGACATCTGGTTGGATGTGTCCATGATTCCTTTCAATTCTGCTGAGGACAAATCGGAGTTGATATTGATTTGCATGGATATCACCAAACGTAAGGAGTTCATGCATCAGGTGGAGCAGTTGACAAAGGAGAGTTTTGAGGAGAAAATGCATCAGCAGAAAGTGATCTCAAGACAAATCATCGAGAACCAAGAGAATGAGCAAAACCGCATTGCCAAGGATATACATGACGGTATTGGACAAATGCTCACTGGACTTAAATACTTATTGGAAAGTGTAGACTCTTCTGATCCAGAAAAAGCAGAGGTGAAGATCATCAAGCTCAAAGAACTTACTTCGAATATCATCAAGGGAGTGCGAACTGCCACCTTTAACCTTACTCCTCCGGAATTAAAGGATTACGGAATTGTACCAGCATTGACAGAACTGACGCAGGAGCTTTCCAAGCTTACTGGGAAAGACATAGTGCTTTTCAATAAGTCAGAATTCTCTCAGCGACTGGATTCTTTGGTGGAAATCAATCTGTACAGGATCACACAGGAGGCAATCAACAACGCGATCAAATATGCAGAATCCTCGCATATCATCGTCACCGTCTCGCATAGTCAGAATATTCTGAGCATCATCGTGGATGACAATGGAAAAGGTTTTGACAAAGCAAAGCTTAAAGCTAAACCGGATGAGGAAGGTGGAATGGGGCTGACCTTTATGAGAGAACGGGTGAAATACATCAACGGAAGATTGTTCATTAATTCCTCGCCAAACGAAGGCACCAAAGTCACTCTCAACATTCCTTTGACGTAGATTTCCTAGATTTTTATACGTAAATTCGGTTTCTTTACTACGTATTTACTTAAGCGCATATGAACCCAATCAAGATAGTTTTAGCAGATGACCACGAATTAGTACGTGATGGGATCAAGTCCCTACTTGAAAGTGAAAAAGAGTTTCAGGTAATTGATGAGGCATCTGATGGAGTGGAAGCGTTAGAAGTAGTCGCCCTGCAAAATCCAGATTTACTTATTGTGGACATTCGAATGCCTAAAATGAATGGTCTGGAAGTAGTGAAGGAAATGACCAAATCATTTCCACATATCAAAAAGCTTGTCCTTTCTATGCATGATTCGGAAGAGTATGTGGTGGAGGCAGTGGAAGCTGGAGCCGATGGGTATTTGCTCAAAGGATCCTCGAAAAGCGAGTTTTTGAAGGCTTTACACACCATAGCTGGTGGCGGGAAGTTTTTTGCTGGAGATGTATCTGCTTATATCATCAATAATTTTGTCAACGGGAAAGCCAAGTCTTCATCCAAATCAGAAGTGCTTCCAGAGGAATTGGCGAATTTGACCAACAGAGAAAAGCAGATACTCGAACTTATCCTAGAAGGGAAAGGAAATAATGAAATCGCTGATGCGCTGGAGATCAGCAAGAGAACAGCGGAAGTACATCGGTTTAATTTGATGAAAAAAATGAACGTCAAGAATCTGGCAGAGCTGACCACAAAATCCAGAGATTTAAATCTGATCTAAGGAAACTACTAAGTTTTATAAGTAGTCAATAATCCATTTAGAGCCAATCTAAATGGATTTTTTATTTTTTACTTAAATTTAATACGTATTCTGTTTTGTAATTACGTATTTATACTTACTTTTATCCTAATTAAAAATAAGTATTATGGAGCCACTACTTACACACAAAGCGACACGGTTGAATCTCTTAGATTTTAAATCTGTCCCGATCCGTACCTTCTGGATCACTTCAATTGCATTCTTTATCTGCTTTTTCGCATGGTTTGGTATAGTGCCATTCATGCCAGATGTAGTCAAGGACTTAGGTCTTACTCCCGCGCAAAAGTGGAATGCAACAGTTCTTGCAGTAGCGGGAACAGTTTTCGCCAGATTACTTATCGGCAAGCTATGCGATAAGTACGGTCCGAGGCTTTGCTATACTTGGTTACTAATTTTAGGATCAATTCCTGTAATACTTAGCGGCCTGGTTCAAACTCCCATGCAGTTTTACATTTGCCGTCTGTTGACTGGATTTATCGGAGCTTCATTCGTGATCACGCAGGTTCACACTTCGCTGATGTTTGCTTCCAACGTAGTCGGAACTGCCAATGCAACTTCTGCTGGCTGGGGAAATCTAGGTGGCGGAGCTAATAGATTGGGTATGCCGATCATTGCGGCGATAGTGATTGGAGTTGGGGTAGCTGAGGCAGATGCCTGGAGATATTCCATGGTCATCGCGGGTATCGCGTGCTTTACCATGGGTTTGGTGTATTACTTCTTTACAAAAGATACACCACAAGGAAACTTCAAGGAATTAGAAGCAAGAGGAATGCAAGTTCCTAGCACTAAGAAGGATAAAGTTGGCTTTATGGAGGCCGTGAAAGACTACCGTGTTTGGTTGCTTTTCGTGGTCTACGCAGCATGTTTTGGTATAGAACTGACAGTCTATGGCACCATGGATGATTACCTTCAAAACACTTTCCAACTCGAACGAATCACCGCTGGTAATATCGTGCTCTCTTTCGCATTGATGAACATTTTCGCCCGTACGCTTGGTGGATATTTTGGAGACAAATTTGGTAAAGCTAGAGGGCTTAAAGGCCGGGTTTGGTTCTTGGCAGCTATCTTAATTGCGGAAGGCTTAATGCTAAGCTTGTTCTCTCTTGCCACTGGATTGTTACTAGGATTTGTACTTTTGGTTGCATTCAGCCTTACGGTTCAAATGGCAGAAGGAGCCACCTTCTCTGTTGTTCCTTTTGTCAATAGGAAAGCAATCGGATCTATCTCAGGTATAGTTGGTGCAGGTGGAAATTTCGGAGCATTCTTGGCAGCACTTTTCTTAAGCTCCAAGTCAGCAGTAGCCGAAAAAGCTGCTTTAATTGCAAGTGAAACACTGGGAGCAGATGCAGCAGCGGCAGCACAATCAGCCGCCGCGGCAAGCGCAGTATCGGCTGGTTACTTAGTCATAGGCGGTCTGATCGTCATGTCTGGAATGGTTGCCTTAGCGATACGATTCAGTACCGAAGATGAGAAAGTAGCCGAAGTGGAATTAGGTAAGTTACAGCCTGAATTAGTGCGAATAGATAATTAACTTGTTGTCTATACCCAAAATAGCTCTTCTGCAATTGATCATTTGTCGTGCGGATGAGCTATTTTGTTCTTAAACAATATGAATATTCGCTTTTTGCTAGTAGGGATTCAAAAGTCCTGAATAGATGGGAAACTCAAGAATTGAGGCCACTTCGGTCACCCGTCTTCGGTCTCCCGTCCAGCCAAGCAAAGCAATTTTGGCCACTGGCATAATCGCTGATAACTATGTTAAACTATTTCCAATTGTAACCCTTGAGTAGTGATCCCAGACAAAAAAGTTAAAACCACTTGTTCCTACTGCGGCGTTGGCTGTGGAATAGTTGCTGAGGTGGACTCTCAAAACAAAGTACATGTCGAGGGCGATCAGGATCATCCTGTGAACCAAGGCATGCTTTGCTCAAAGGGGAGGAATCTGCACTACGTAGTAAATGATACTTCCGATAGAATTCTCTATCCTGAAATGCGCTGGAGCAGATCTCATCCTCGTGAGCGGGTAAGTTGGGACGATGGGTTGGACAGAGCTGCGGGAGTTTTCAAGTCTTTGATTCAGAAATACGGCCCGAACAGTGTAGGTTTTTATATCTCTGGACAATGCCTTACGGAAGAGTACTACATCGCAAATAAGCTGACGAAAGGCTTTCTAGGCACAAATAACATAGATACCAACAGTCGTTTGTGCATGAGTTCAGCGGTGGTGGCTTACAAAAAAACTTTCGGAGAAGATTCAGTCCCTATTTCTTATGAAGACATAGAGTTGGCGGATGCGTTTTTGATAGCTGGCGCAAATCCAGCCTGGTGTCATCCGATCCTCTTTCGCAGACTGGAAAAGCATAAGGAGAAAAATCCGAATGTGAAGATTATCGTGGTAGATCCGCGCAAAACTGATTCTGCCACTTTTGCTGATATTCATTTGCAAATCATACCAGGCACAGACATCATTTTGTACAATGCTATAGGTAGGAGAATCATCGATATCGGACTGGCTGACAAAGAATTTATAGAGAAACACACCGAGAACTACCTAAAATATCGCAAACAGGTAATGGCAACTTCCTTGAAGGAAGCCTCCAAACTCTGCGGGATTTCAGTTGAAGATATTAAGAAAGTAGCCGAGATCATCGGCGAATCCAAAGGGTTTATCAGTATGTGGGCGATGGGCTTGAACCAAAGTGCCATCGGTACGGATAAGAATTTTTCCCTGCTGAACCTTTCTTTAGTGACAGGCAGAATTGGCAAGCCAGGAAATGGACCTTTTTCACTTACTGGCCAGCCAAATGCTATGGGCGGACGCGAAGTTGGTGGAATGGCAAATTTATTGGCTGTACACAAAGACTTGAATAATCCTGTTCATCGGCAGGAAGTGGCAAATTTCTGGGGTGTAAATGAGATTTCTCCCGAACCGGGATTATCAGCCACTGAGATGTTCGACGCACTCGAAAGCGGAGAAATGAAGGCAGTTTGGATCATTTGCACCAATCCGATGGTGAGCTTGCCAAATTCCAAGAAGATCGAAAAGGCAATGAAAAACGCCAAGTTCGTGGTCGTTCAGGATATTTCTCACAAAGCAGACACAGTTGAGTACGCAGATTTGGTTCTTCCCGCTGCTGGATGGTTGGAGAAGGAAGGGACGATGACGAATTCTGAGCGGCGGATTTCCTATCTCAACAAAGGCATCAATCCTCCCGGAGAAGCTAGACCAGACGTGGAGATTCTTTGTGATTTTGCTCGCAGAATGGGTTTCCGAGGTTTTAATTTCAACAATACGGAGGAGATCTACGAGGAATATTGTGCTATGACCAAAGGCACGAACATCGATATTTCCTACCTCAATTACGATAGGCTGAAGAATGAAGGAACCTTCCAATGGCCAGTACCAGCCTACAGACATACAGGAACTCCAAGGCTTTTCGAAGACAAGAAATTCTATACGCCGACTCAAAAGGCGGTGTTCAATATTCCCGCTCAGATCACTAATACTTCCGAAAAAACTAGCAAGGAATATCCGCTGATTCTTACCACAGGACGCGTGAGGGATCAGTGGCATACCATGACCAAGACGGGAAAAGTATCCAGACTTCGCACGCATTACCCAAGTCCGGTTCTGGAAATCAATCCCATCGATGCTTACCTAGACAAGGTGAAAGATGGAGATGTGGTGGAAGTGAAAAGCAAGAATGGCGTAGTCCGAGTAAAGGCAAAGCTTTCCAAAAACATTCGTGAAGGCGTAGTTTTTCTGCCCATGCATTGGGGTAAGCAATTACAAAGTGATCTCAATCGAGCAAATAACCTAACAAACACGGTGGTCGATCCTCAATCCAAAGAACCGGATTTTAAGTTTACCACAGTTTCTGTTTCTAGATACAAAAAAATCACGGAGAAAATCGTGGTCGTGGGAGCAGGAGCGGCAGCTTTCCGCTTCATCCAAAACTACCGCGAACACAATGAATCCGATCAGATTCATGTGTTCTCCAAAGAGCCGCATCCTTTTTACAATAGAGTACTTTTGCCGGAATATGTGACTGAAGAGCTGACTTGGGAGCAGCTGCAGAAGATCAAAGAGCACGAGCTTAAGAAGCTGAAAATAAGTCTTCACACGGGACTTTCTATAGAACATATTGATCCTGAGAAGCAAGTTGTCGTCGATAATGACGGCCAGGAATATCCTTTTGACAAGCTGATTTTGGCGACTGGAAGTCGAGCTTTCATCCCAAAAGATGCGCAATTGGATCTACCGGGTCGATTTACCATGCGAAACAAAATCGATGCAGATCGATTTAAAGATTACCTGGATTCTACCAAGCTACCTCCTGAAAACCAGCATGTCGTCATCATAGGTGGAGGCTTGCTTGGGCTGGAACTTGCAGCGGCTTTGCAGCACAATCGTGTGAAAGTAACTATCGTACAGCGCGCTTCCAGATTGATGGAGCGCCAGTTGGATGAAGTTTCGAGTAAGCTACTTTCTCTGGATGTACAGGAGCGGGGAATTCATGTGTATTTCGATAATGAGGTCAGTACGGTCTTCGATGATGAAGAACATAAATCGCTTTCTATCACACTGAAAAGTGGGAAAATCATTTACGCAAATGCGGTGGTATACGCGATAGGCACACAGCCGAACATTAAAATCGCACGGGATAATGGCATTCTTTGCGGTCGTGGTATCAAGGTAAATCAACACTTACAGACCAATTATCCTAACATTTTTGCCATCGGGGAGATCGCAGAATTTCAAAATCAACTCTTCGGAATTACCTCCGCTGCTGAGGAGCAAGCCATGGTTTTAGCTAACTATATAGCCGGAGATGTAAGTAGTATTTACAGCGGATCTGTGCTGATGAATATTCTGAAATTCAAGGATCTGGAACTTTGTAGCATAGGTGATATTTTGATTCCTGAAAATGACGATTCCTATGAGGAAATCATTTTCACCGATATCAGTCGTCGCTATTATAAGAAATGTATTGTCAAAGATGACTTGCTCATCGGGGCAGTGCTGATGGGAGATAAAAATGAATTTGCGGAATTCAAATCCCTGATCGAAAACAAAATAGAGCTTTCCGAAAAGAGAAAATCTTTGCTGATGGGTTCTTCGGAAACACGGCCTGTGATCGGCAAATTAGTATGTAGCTGTAGCCGTGTGGGCGAGGGAAATATCAAGGAAGCAATCGCAGGTGGATGCTTCGATTTCACCGCACTTTGTCAGCAGACAGGCGCTGGTTTGGGATGTGGTAGTTGTAAAACGGAGGTAAGAGAGATTCTTCACCAATCAAAAGTAATGGTATGAAATCAAGCCTGCCTCAGTAATAAAAATTTAGAATTAACAAAAGAGTGATGACGTTGTCCGCCTGAGCGCCCGCCTGACTTCGGGCAGGAAGTCGAAGGCTCTTTAAAATAAGTGAAGTTATTGTCCTCGACTCCGCTCGGACTGACACAATTTCCAGCAAAAAACTAAATACTTCAACGGCAGGAGATATGCTTGAATTTAAGTGTGACACAGTGGGATGATTTTCTATCAAGCGAGAATGTCCCTAAGCAAGTTATGGACAGGCTACCTGACCATTGAAAAAGATAATTATAAACACATGAAACAGACCTATTCTAGAGTAGTGGTGAAAGGCGGAGTACTCTCTCCAGCAGAACTCAAGCAGATTTTGGAACTGGCAGAAAATGCCGGGTTGGATACTATTTCCCTGGGATCTCGTCAAGACATCCTTTTTATCAAAGATGACGGAAACCTGGAAATTGATTCTCAGGATAAATTTCAACTCGTATCTCCAGAAGAATTGGGTGCTGAAAATATCGTCTCTTCTTATGTTTCATCAGACATTTTCCCAAATACACCCTGGCTGACAGGTGATCGGTATTTGTATATTCTCGAGCAATTTAGAGTTCAGCCAAACCTCAAAATCAACATCACAGATCCGAAGCAGCGCTTGGTTCCTCTTTTCACTGGTCACTTGAATTTCATCGCTTCGGCCCACGAAGATTACTGGTATCTATATGTTCGTTTGCCAGAATGGGAAGATACGATGATGTATCCAGCGCTTATTTACAGTTGGGATATCGCAAAAGTGGCTTCTGCCATTGAAGACATACTTCAGGAGGAGCCCGAGACAGTTGAGTTTCTTTTTGAGTTGGTGAATGACGCAGTTGACTCAAATAATCGTACGGTGGACACTCCGCTGGAAGTGCCCTTTTATCCTTTTCCATACTACGAGGGAATCAATCGTGTGGGCGATGATCGCTATTGGTTAGGCTTATACTGGAGAAATAACAAGTATTACACTGAGTTCCTGAAAGTGCTTTGCGATCTCTGCGCAGACAGTAAAATCGGGAAAATCTCCATCACACCTTGGAAATCCATCATCATCAAAGGAATTCCGGAAAGCACAAAAATCGAGTGGGAAAGACTTCTTGGTCGATACGGAATCAATGTGCGTCACTCCATGCTGGAACTGAATTGGCATCTTCCTGTCAACAATAAATCTGCCCTCAAACTCAAGGAGTATCTTGTGGATAACTTTGACAAAAGAGATATCAGTACCTACGGTTTGACCTTTGGAATCACTGATTATACAAGAAAGGCATACTATTTCACCTCCATTATTATCGAGAAGAATCAGCCTCCAGCAGGTTTGGAGGGTATCAAAATCCGAAACACATACAATTTACTTTACGCCAAAAACTTTGACCCAAATACTCAGCAGTACATCGTGTATGTGCAGGAAGTGGATAAAGCAGAATTACCTGGACTTTTGATCGAGCTAAGCAAAATGTATTTCGAGCAATTGGGGAAAAAGCAGGAGCAATCCAAAAAGCAAGTTGCTACGAAAGAAACTATCCATACCGAGATTTTTCAATGCTCGGATTGCTTGACAATGTATGATCCAACTTATGGAGATCAGGAGCAGAATATTCCCGCAAACACCCCTTTTGAAGAATTACCAGCTGATTATCATTGCTCACTTTGCGAAGCACCGAAAAGCAAATTAGTGAAGAAAACCATCTCAAAAATCCTCAAATAAGACCTTAAATCTTAGCTAAAAAGATGACTTATATCAGGGCGAAGCTCTGTAAATCAGCGTCTTAAATCTATACATTTGATAAGCATCACTCTTCAATTCTCAAACCTATGAAAAAATTTCTATTACTTATTTTTATCTCAATAGTATCAGTACTAATTGTTGATGCTCAGGAGTTCACACTAGATGCTGATATCCGACCGCGCTTCGAATACAGACACGGTTTTGGAAGCCTTTTTCCAGATGATGCCAAAGCGGCAGCATTCGTCACACAGCGCTCAAGGCTGAATTTGGGATATCAAGACGAAAAACTTCAAGTCTATTTCAGTGTGCAGGACGTCAGTACTTGGGGAGATACACAGCAGCTCAGTGCTGTAGATGGCAACGATTCCTTTAGCCTATTTCAAGCTTGGTTTCGTTATTCTTTTACTCCAAACTGGGCGATCAAACTTGGTCGACAGACCATTTCTTACGATGATCAACGAATCCTTGGGGAAGTGGATTGGACCATGCAAGGCAGATTTCATGATGCCGCAATGATTCAATATTCCAAGGACAAATTTAAGCTCGACCTCGCTTTTGCATACAATCAGGAGAATCAAAAAACTCTTGGGAGTGATTATGCAATTACTGGCTTTTTCTCCTACAAAGTCATGCAAATGGCGCACCTCACCAAGACATGGGATAAGGCTTCTTTCAGCTTTCTCTTTATGAATAATGGTTTTCAGAAATACACCAGCGACCCTATTCCACAAACAGACGGCTTGTATTACAGACAAACTACGGGTACTTACTTTACTTTTCCACTGTCGGCTATTAGCGTGACGGGTTCGGCTTACTTGCAATCAGGTCAGGCAAATGCATCCACGGACATTTCTGCTTATCAGTATATGATAGAGGCCAAATACAAGCCGGGAAAAGTGGCTTTTATTCTGGGTTTTGAATCGCTGAGTGGAACAGATCAGGGGGGAGAAAGTAAGAACAAGTCCTTCTTTCCGCTATACGGAACAAACCACAAATTCAATGGCTACATGGATTACTTCTATGTGGGAAATCATGCAAATAACGTAGGCTTGAATGATGTCTATGGAAAGGTGCAAGTCCCGACTGGCGAGAAATCAAACATCGCACTTAATGCACACTATTTCTCTGCAAATGCAGATTTGGCAAATGATCTGGGAAAGGGTTTGGGAACAGAATTCGATCTGGTTTTCTCTAAAAGTATTGCCAAATACATCAAAATGAATGTGGGCTATTCCCAGATGTTTGCCACTGAAAGTATGAGTGCGGTGAAAGGTGGAACAAGCTCAGAAAACACAAATAATTGGGGTTGGGTGCAGCTGATAGTCAATCCAAGATTGCTGACTTATAAGTTTAAAGAGGATTGAAAACTCAATTCAGTAACTTTTCAATCACTTCCACTAGGATAGCGAGACGGGGAATCAACCGATTTTCCCGTCTCCGTCAATGTCTCTGCCGGATTGCTCTTCCAGTATCTTAAGAGTTTTGATCAGTAATTCTCTGGTATGTGCTAATTCCCATTCCAGGTTTCTGACTCTGGCTTCGAGCGTTTCAGCTTTGGATTTATGATCTTGAATTTGGCTTTGCTGGATAAGATTCCAAAATAGTCCCATAGGTTATTTCAAATTACGTTTTACTTCTTCGTCAAATAATAGTTAAACCAACTCAGAATCGAAGCAGATTTACTCAACAGCATGCTTGGGCGATCCACTAATCCGTGAGATGCATTTGGAATGCGCACCATAGCCGTTTCCACTCCCTGAAGCTTTAAGGCTGCATAAAACTGCTCCGATTCTGCAAGTGGAGTGCGATAATCCGCTTCTCCTCCCAGCAGCATGGTTGGAGTGACCACATTTCCTACGAAAGTAATAGGGGAGCGCTTAGCATAATTTTCCGGCTCTTCCCATGGATTTCCCGGAAACCAATATTTAGTAAAAAAAGCAGGATTATCCGCATAGAGCACATGTGTGGACCAATTGATTACCGGCTTAGCTACCACTGCAGCTTTGAAGCGATCTGTTTTGCCTACTATCCAGGCCGTCAGCAATCCTCCTCCACTTCCACCAGTTACAAATAGATTAGTAGTGTCCACATAGCCCTTCTCGATTAACGCATCTACTCCAGACATCAGATCTGCGTAATCATGATTTGGGTAATCGTGATGGATAGAATTTCCAAATTCCTGTCCATATCCTGTACTTCCACGTGGATTGCTGTAAAGTACTACATAACCAGCTGCCGCATATTGTTGAATTTCATACGAAAATGAAGTGCCGTACATGGCAAATGGACCTCCATGGATTTCTAGAATCATTGGATACTTTTTACTGGAGTCAAAGTTTGGAGGAGTAACGATCCAGCCCTGAATGTCTAATTGATCGTAGGAAGATTTCCACCACATTTCCTCCACCTTTCCTAGATTACGGTAAGAAAAAACATCGTCATTCACTGCCGTGATTCTTTTGACCTCACCATCTACCCAGACTGCCAAGTCAGCGGGATGATCCGTACCACCCAAAGTAAAGGCAAATCTCGTATTGTCAGACACAGTAAAATCTCCTGCATTGTAAGGCCTTCCTATATCCAGTCCGCCTAATCCTTCAACTACTGTTCGGATTTTTCCAGTGAGCGCTACATGCCCAATTTTAGTATCTCCTTTTTCGTCATATTGAAAATAAATTCCCTTACCATTTGTCTCCCACTGTGCATTAGAAGCATCACGATCTAGGTCGGCAGTTAGGTTTTTTACCCCTGATCCGTCAAGATTCATCACATACAACTTATTTACTTGGTAGCCTTGATAGGTATCATCATTCCCTATGAAAGCAATCTGTGAACCATCAGGAGAAAGCACAGGATTGGAGTCAGGTCCAAAACGAGATGTCAATGCCTTTACTTTTCCATCGGAAAAGCTAAGCTGATATACTTCAGAATTACCAGGTTCTAATTCCTTTTTTTCATGAAGATTAGCTGAGAAAATTAGACTCTTTCCATCCTTTGTCCAACTTGGGTTTCCATAGTCATTATCATCGAAAGTCCATTGATGCGCAGATCCACCGTCGAGTCCTAAGGTAAATATCTGACGATTTCCAGGCTTGGTATATCCTCCTCCATCACTTCGGTAATTCATTTCATCGATGAAAATAGGCGCGTCATTCCATGTCGCTCCAGCTGGCTTAGCGGGTATCTTCAACAAAGATTTTGGAGTACTTGGGACAAACTGTGTAAATGCAAGTTGCTTATCATCTGCAGACCATGAAACTGCGCCTGGAGGAGTAGCTGAATTCGTCAATGCCACCGACTCACGTGTATCCAAGTAGACAACAAAAAGCTTTGTTTTATCATCCTGCTGATTGGAATGGTAGGCTATTTTTGTTCCATCATTTGACCAAGTTGGATTTGAATTCCGCTGATTTCCCTGAGTCAGAGGACGGTTTTGTGTGCCGTCTATATTCGTCATCCAGATATTGGAATAGTCGCGATCTGTCATCACATCTTTGAAGTTCCGGACGTAGACAACCTTAGTCCCATCTGGAGAAATCTCTGGATTAGAGATGTATTCCAGATCAAAAAGATCCAATAGTTCCAGATTGGTTTTTTGCTGGGAAAATGTATTCCCACACATCAAAAAAGTAATTACAAATAGTAGTACAAGTTTAGTCTTCATAGTAAAGTGAATTAACAGTCATGAATTTTAATGTGATTTGCTATTTTTTGCCCTTTGAAACAGCTTTTACCAAAAAGTAAATCAGTGTCAGAACTACAATAAATACTAGTATCCCGATCTTTTCATATCCTGTCAGGTTAGATAGGAAAAAGAGAATAATTCCAGCCGAAAGGATTGGAACAGTGTAGCCAAAAGGTATTTTGAAATTTCCGGAATCGGTATTATCCATCTTTCTCAGCTTGATTACTGATAGGGCTACGCCAAAATATACCAGCAGCATACTTGCTGAAGCGATGACTGCCAACTGCCGAAATCCTCCCACTGCTGCTAGGGTAAAACCAATTCCAGCATAAAGCAAAATCGCCAAATAAGGAGTTTTGAACCTAGGGTGAATAGATGCCAACTTGTCTAGTGGAATAACTCGGTCACTTGCCAAACCAAATAATACTCTCGGCAAATTCAATATTTCCCCACTCAGCATCCCAAACATAGAAACTCCTGCGGTGACTAGTAGCAAGGTGTAGCCTATCGGTCCAAAAACGATATTTGCGACGGATGCCAAAGGAGCTTCCTTGAAATCTGGTAATTGGTCTCCCAAAACTCCCTGCGCTGCAGTCTGTATAAGAATATAAAGGATCAAGACGAAGGTGATTCCTATGAAAATGGCTTTTGGAACTGTCTTCTGAGGGTCTTTGATCTCTCCTCCTACAGTTAATCCGGCATCTCCACCCTGAAAAGCGAAGAATAAGATCAGAGAAGCAGCGCCGAAATTCTTGAAAGAAGGAGCATTCTCTATATATAAATTAGCCAGCGAAACGTCTTTCCAACTGAAGAATATCAGGAGTATCAGAGGTGTTAATTTGGCTACAGTATTGATTTTCACTAAGCCAATTCCTTGCTTGACTCCGATGACATTGAGGTAAGCTAATCCACCAAAAATCAAAAACAAGAGTAAAACGCGGATGATTTGATTTGTAAAAACCGGAAAGGCTAATCCTATTAATTCTACCAGAGCATTTGCAACGGCGGCATCTGAAAAAGCAGATCCCATCACCATGAATACCGCTGCTAAAAAGCCCGTGTAAGGACCAAAAGCTGTCTCCACATACGCATAAGCTCCTCCTGATCTCGTTACTTTGCTTCCTGCCTCTGCGAAACACAGCATCACCAAAGCAATCAAAAACCCACAGAATAGATAAACAAAGATTCCTGAGGCACCCATGATTTCGGCGACAATGGCCGGCAAAACAAAGATTCCTGCACCGACGATGATATTTACTATGTTAGCAGAGAGTCCCCATACACCGATCTCTCTTCTTAAGCCTGTATCTTTTTCCACGATTATATTTTATTCATTGTAATTCCGCTACTATAAAGACTAAACTAATAGATGATTTGAGAATTTCCTTGGTATTGTGGCCACTTCGGTCTCCTGTCCTCCCCGCCTGCAATTCGGGCAGGGGTCTTCCTGCCGGGTAAGCAAAGAAATTTTGGTGACTGGCATTATTTCGGATGATTCTATTAATATCCTCTCGCTCCGCCATCTTCACTGGAAGAATCAGAAGCGCCTGTGTATAGTTTGGTGGATGCATCGTAGGTAATACCCATCAGCACGCCAATATTAGTAGTCGGTCTGAGTGTATGTCCCATTTTCTGAAGTGCATTTCTGGTGTCTGGAGAAAGTAGATTGTGTTCATATAAGATCACATCCGGCAGCCACTGATGATGGATTTTCATGGCTTCAATAGCTCTATCGACGCGCATATCATAAGCCAAGACATTCAGCACCGTTTGGAAAACCGTGTTGATGATTGTTCTCCCTCCTGGGCTACCGATCACTAGGTAAGGCTTTCCGTCTTTCGCCACTATTGTCGGCGTCATGCTGGAAAGCATTCGTTTTTCTGGAGAAACCAGATTCGGATCGGAACCGATTTGCCCAGTTGTAGTTGTCTTACCAGGAACAGGGTTGAAGTCTCCCATTTCATTGTTGAAAATAAAGCCCAATTTATCCGATCCCATTTTTACTCCATAAGAATTTTCCAAGGTATAGGTCATCGAGATAGCATTACCATCTTTGTCCACTACAGAAAAATGGGTGGTGTTGTCACCGCCGTAAGGATGTCCAAACTGTGCAGGATCAGAAATGGAAGCTTTGTTCATGTCCAGATTTTCAAATCGCTTTTTTGCAAAATCCTTCGAAAGCAATTTATCCAATGGCATTTCAGGATTGAAATCAGGATCTCCCAAGTGCTCAGCTCGATCTGCAAATGCTCTTCTCATGGCCTCAGCGACTAAGTGAACATAAGCTGTAGAATTGAATTCTACTTCGGTGATATTAGCTTCCTCCATCAGATTCATCATCTCGATCAGCGCAACTCCGCCTGAACTTGGTGGAGGCATGGAATAAATATCGTAGCCATTGAAAGTTCCCGTTACTGGTTCACGCTCCACCGCCTCATATTTCTCTAAATCTTCTTTGGTGATGATTCCACCATTGGCTTTCATATAATCCTCTATTTCCTGAGCGACCTCACCTTTATAGAACCCATCACGACCATGCTTCTGGATCAGTTTCAGAGTTTTGGCTAAGGCAGGCTGCTTCCAAGTTTCGCCAGGTTTTACAATTTCACCGTTTTCTCCTCGGAAATAATTTTTCATGATATCCTCTGAAGGGTCACGATCTGATACTCTCACGGCTGCATTATAAAGACCGAAAGTCATAGTAAATCCTTTTTTTGCAAGTTCGACTGATGGTTTAACCAAATCGGACCAAGGTAGTTTCCCGTATTTTTGATGTGCCTGATAAAGCCCCGCCACAGTCCCTGGTACCCCTACAGCCAACAGTCCTTTATGGTTTGAATTGTCTTTTATCTCACCCTTTTCATCAAGGAACATGGTTGGACTTGCTGCCAAAGGGGCTTTCTCACGAAAATCGAATGTGGTCACATCTCCCGTTGATTTCATGAAAACCATAAAACCTCCTCCACCAATATTCCCTGCTTCGGGGTGAGTGACTTCCAGTGCGAAAGCCGTAGCGATTGCTGCGTCGACAGCATTTCCTCCCTTTTTCAAAATATCAACTCCTACTTGCGAAGCGATGACATTATCTGAGACGACCATTCCATTTTCTGCAATGGTTTGGGCATTTACTGAACTGATTAAAAATAGGAGTAGCAATGAAAAGCCAAATGCTACATTTTTAGTAAGGATGTTTTTCATATGATTAAAGTTGGTAGTGAAAGTGGTTTTAGTAAAATTAAGAGAAAATACCACATCAATACCAAGAGTTCTGATAAGCGGAAATAGGCTGGTCAATTGAAGACCAGCAGTTAAAAAAAAAGTAGAAATTATTTCTGAGTCTTTATTGTGGACAGTCTGTGATTAACCACTATCCGCACAATATCTCTATTGAAATAGGCTCCATTTTGACGCTGATTTATCCATTTTTGATAGGTGGCTTCCACGTTCAAAAATGGAGAAATAGACAGACCTAAACCTGCAATTATTCGATTTTGGTCAAAGGTGTATGAAATCTTTTTACCCGCCTGAACCATCAGTTCATCTCCTGCAATCACCTTCAGCACTTGATTTTCATTGATCTTCCAAATAGGGTAGGATGCCAAAATGCGATAGCGGAATCTGAAACCTCCGAAATAATAACCATTTGCCAAACCTGTCTTTTCTAAGTTCAGCTTATGAAAATATCGAGCTTCAGCCCGATAACGATGATCTATCGTGAGCTTTTCAAACTTCTGTTTGTAGGCCATTTCGATATGAGCTCTAAGTTCAGGCTCTACCAAATCCAGTTCTGAACGGGGATTGTTGGGGCTTTGAAAAAAGGTTGCAAAACCTGCAGATACTTCCCATCCGCTTTGTCCTAACTTTCGGTGTACGTGTGTTCTCAGTGACAACTGTTGCTGAGCAAATGGATGAATAAAATGTCGCTCCTGGACTTCTGCTCCTACAGACCAATTCTCATCAATCGGGAGGGTAAGAAAATACCCGTACCAGATAAGTTGCTGATGAGTCACATCTTTCTGAGCTATAGAAGCCTGAGGTAAAAAGCTCATTAAAAGAAAAATAGAAGTGTAAGTAATTGCTTTCAAGCCTATGAGTTAAGCTGCAATTTTACGCTAAATCCTAGTAATTTAATAGGGTAATAAAAAAATATTTATTTGACTTAAAATTGCATCGTTCTGGCCTTAGGAAGTTCCTAGGTACAGTAAACCTATATCAGTATTTAATATCTATATGTAAACTCTTTTAGTTAGAGTTATAGTGTTCCAAATGAGCTATTCCCCCTTTACAAAGGGGGCTAGGGGGATTTACTTAAATAAACTTCTTTGAATCCCTTTTTTATCATCCAAATCATCGATGAAAAAGTTTAATTCGTTGATTACGTAGCTGATATTTTTCTTCACATCTAGATTTTTTCAAACTTATCCACAGTCAAATCTGATTTGACATCACCTGTGTGTTTGGTGCTTTGAGGCTCGAAAAGCAGAACCCAAGCTTCCTCCTCGGCTACGGGTCTGTGCTCAACTCCTCGCGGTACGACCAGCATTTCCCCTTCGTTCAGCGTGACGCTTTCTCCTTCAAAATCAATCTTGAGCGATCCCTTCACAATCAGAAAAAGCTCGTCTTCATCTGTATGATTATGCCAGACAAACTCACCTTTCACTTTTGCCAGCTTCACATCCTGGCCATTCAGTTCTCCAATGATTTTTGGAGTCCAGAGCTCTTTAATCAAATCAAACTTTTCGTTAATATTTACCTTTTTCATAGTCCCGATTTTACTTGAAACATTTTACTTCTTACTACTTACAAACCTTACTATTTACTAGATTCTTACTTTCAGCCACATGGGTCACCCGACATCTCACAACTAGCATATATTTTCAAAACTTCATCTTCTGAATTCGTATTGCATTCAAAATCGCCAATAATGCAACTCCTACATCTGCGAAAACTGCCGCCCACATGGTCGCCATTCCCAGTGCTCCAAGTATCAGCACAATCACTTTCACCCCAAAAGCAAAACTTATATTCTGCCAGACAATCATCTTGGTCTTTTTCCCAATAGAAATTGCCATTGGGATTTTACTCGGTCTATCATCCTGAATCACTACATCTGCTGTCTCAATAGTAGCATCACTTCCCAGACCGCCCATCGCTATTCCTACATCCGAAATAGCTACCACAGGCGCATCATTTACCCCATCGCCAATAAAGGCAACTGTTCCTTTTTGAGCTTTGATCTCCTTGACTTTATTCACCTTATCTTCTGGAAGTAAGTCGCCAAAGGAATTGGGAATGCCTAGCTTATCAGCAACAAACTTGGCCACATTACTTTTGTCTCCACTTAGCATTGTGATGCCAATGCCCATAGATTTCAAGCGATCAATCGTCTGCTGTGCATCCGCTTTTATTTTATCCGAAATAGTTAAATAACCTGCGAATTTTCCTCCGTAGGCTATTGCCACCAAGGTGTGAACAATGTTAGTTGGATCAAGGGGATAGGCAATCGAAAACTTGTCCATCAGCTTGAAATTCCCGACAAGTAATTCCTTGCCGTCAACCTGAGCCTTCAACCCATGTCCAGCAATTTCTTCTACGTTCTCTAAAATAATACTGGAATCAATCTCCCCCACATGGTTCTTTATCGCAGTTGCGATAGGGTGCGTGCTTTTACTCTCCAGCGAATTGACAAATTCTAGGATTTTCGTGCTCTCAAATTCAGGCTGAAGATGAACTCCCTGCACATCGAAAACCCCTTCGGTCATCGTACCCGTCTTGTCCATCACTACCTCTTTGATCTCCGCGAGACTGTCTAGGAAATTACTTCCTTTGAATAGAATGCCGTTCTTACTAGCGGCTCCGATTCCACCAAAATATCCCAACGGAATACTGATCACCAGTCCACATGGACAGGAAATTACCAAGAAAATCAGGGCGCGATACAGCCAATCACTGAACTCATAATTGTCCACAAAAAGGAATGGGATAAAGCAAATTCCTATAGCCAGATAGACTACGATGGGCGTATAGATCTTGGCGAATTTCCTGATGAAAAGCTCTGTTGGTGCTTTTTGTGCCGTCGCATTTTGTACCAATTCTAAGATTCTCGATAGTTTACTATCCGTGTAAGAGGTAGTCACTTTGACTTGGGAAACAGTATTTAGATTTACCATGCCCGCCAAAACCACAGCGCCTTTTTCTTTGGAATCCGGCTTACTTTCTCCGGTCAATGCGGCAGTATTAAAAGAAGCTTTTTCTGAAAGAAGCTCCCCATCCAAACCAAGTTTCTCACCAGGTTTCAGTTGGATAATATCTCCAATGTTAGCGGTTGAAGCTTTGATGGTCTTGGTCGTATTTCCTTCCAAAATCGTCACCTCATCAGGACGCTGATCTAGTAAAGTTTTGATGTTTGTTTTGGCTCGGGTGACTGCCATGCCCTGGAAAACTTCCCCTACAGAGTAAAAAAGCATCACGGCAACACCTTCAGGATATTCGCCAATGGCAAAAGCTCCTAAAGTCGCAATTCCCATCAGGAAAAACTCCGAAAACACATCTCCCTTGATAATGCTCTTGAAAGCTTCTTTCAATACAGTAAGCCCAACAGGAAGATAGGCTGCCAGGTACCAGCCTAGTCTTATATAGCCTGCGAACCAATCTTGAGGAAAAATATTGTCCATCAAAATGCCCGCCAGCATCAACACAAAAGAAAAAATCGCAGGAAGGAAAAACTGGAAAGAACTTGGGTCTCCATGAGAATGATCATGCCCATCGTCGTCGGAATGTCCCTCAGGTGAAGGATCTCGATTTACCTTTGCATCCAGAGAGCAGCAATCTTCGTCTACCAAATTTTCACTAGTATCTTTTGTCGTCATAGTATGATTTCTATTTCATCCAGTTCATTACCTGTTCCACTGGAAGTTTTGCTACGGTATGGCCATCCTTACCCTTCATTGTTTCGGCAGCGAAAAGGGAATTGATAATCGCCTCTTCTGTCGCTTCAATCACAGCCATGAAAAGCGAAGACATATCGTCATTTCTTACAAATTCAGCCGTTTCCAAATTTCCATTTTCGGCTGAATAAGCAACACGAAGTCCTTCGGCAGTACTGAATGCAATCACATAGTCACCAGAGCCATTGGAAGCGATTCCGCCAGTTTTGGCCAAGCCCATAATGGCTCTTTTTGCCATTCGTTCCAGATTTCTGTCCAGCACAGGAGCATCAGTAGCTACAACTATCATGCAGCTCCCGTCAGATTTTTCCATCGCATCACGAAAAGGATGTTTTCCCATTTTTTCTCCCACAGCGACTCCATCTATCTGAAGGTTTCCTCCAAAATTGGTCTGGACAAGCACCCCGACAGTGTATCCTCCCAAACTCTCAGGGAGTTTTCGTGAAGCAGTCCCTATGCCTCCCTTCCAGCCAAAACACACGGTTCCGGTTCCTGCTCCTACATTTCCTTCAGTCACTTTTCCAGACTTGGCAGACTTTATCGCCTGCATTACCTCATCGGAAGAAATATGCATTCCGCGGATATCATTCAGGTAGCCATCATTCGTCTCTCCGACCACAGCATTCACAGATTGGGCATTTTCATTTCCTTTTTGTTCCAAAGAATACCGAACCGCGCCCTCGATCCCGGCAGCGAGACTTAGTGTATTGGTAAGAATAATGGGAGATTCTATAGTACCAAGCTCCTGTACTTGAGTCGATCCAGCAAGTTTCCCGAAACCATTTCCCACGTAAATAGCAGCAGGCACTTTTTGTTGGAAAATATTTCCGTCATGCGGTAAAATAGCTGTTACACCCGTGCGGATGTCATCACCTTCTATTTTGGTGAGGTGTCCCACTTTCACGCCAGGTACATCGGTGATTGCATTTAGCGAACCTGTTGGAAGGACGCCGATGATGATTCCTTTTTCACGTGGTCTTTCTTGAGAAAATGAAGTGAAGGTGAATAGGATGAAGAATACAAATAGGAGGCTGAGGTGTTTCATAGTAGGTGGTTTCCCGAATTTAAAGGTTGTGTCTTCACCAAAAAACCAGTTTGCTATGCAATGCAGGTAATCGGTAGAATTTTTGCACAATTTCTTATACGATTTGAATTTCCATTCATCGACAACTATTATTCAACCAATTTTTCACTAAAAATGGGATTGATCTAATCATCTTATAAATTAGCATGAGACTCCATTTATTAAAAAGAGAAAATGCTGAAAAAAGAAAGATACGAATCCATTATCAATCATTTCCGTGAGAATATGCCCATTGCCGAGACGGAACTTCAGTATGAGAATCCCTTTCAGCTTTTGATGGCAGTTGTACTTTCAGCACAGTGCACGGATAAGCGGATCAACATAATCACGCCGGCCTTATTCGAGAAGTTTCCAGAACCTGAGTTTTTGGCAGCTTCGAATTTTGACGAGCTTTTTCCTTACATCAAAACCGTTTCTTACCCGAACAATAAGACCAAACACCTTTTGGGTTTGGGTAAAATGCTTGTTGAGGATTTTGGAAGCGAAGTTCCTTCTACAGTTGCAGAGTTGATCAAGCTACCTGGAGTAGGACGAAAAACTGCAAATGTGATCACGTCGGTGGTATGGAATCAGCCCAATATGGCCGTGGACACGCACGTTTTCCGAGTTTCGAAAAGACTTGGGCTTGTTTCTCAAACCGCCAAAACTCCCTTGGAAGTAGAAAAGCAATTGATTCGGCATATTCCTAAAGAGTATGTGCATATCGCACATCATTGGCTGATTTTACATGGGAGATATGTTTGCTTGGCTCGTAGACCAAAGTGCGAAGAATGTACGTTGACTCACCTATGCCGGTATTTTGAGAAAAATCAGGGGAAAATCACCAAAGTTGAAACTATAGAATAATGTGCGGAATTCATCTGATTTGGGGCAAAGGAGCGAATGAGGAAGCGATTACTACTATGCTTCAGCAAAGCCAGCATCGTGGCCCAGATCAGCAAGCGAGTTTCAGTCCATGGCCTGGACTTTGGATAGGAGTAAATCGTCTGAAAATCTTACACACAGGTTCTGAAGCAGATCAACCATTTTGGTCTCCCGATGGAAGAACACTGTTGATCTGGAATGGCGAACTCTATAACTATAAGGAAATCCGCAAGCTCCTCATTCAAATTGGGATTTCTTTTATTACCCAGTCCGATACCGAAGTGGTGCTGCATATGCTTCGGGTTTTTGGCACAAAGGGATTAGAGAAAATGAATGGCATGTTTGCTTTGATGTTTGTGGATTTGGCTGAAAAATCTGTGCTGGTAGCTCGTGATAAAAATGGAGAAAAACCTCTCTATTATGCTCAAAATCCTGATGCGCTGACTATTTCTTCAGAAAGTAGAAGTATTCAGACACTTAAAGATTCAGCTTTTGATACCAGGCAAATGGAACACTATTTCTATCTCAGAGCGCCACTTTTAGGCAATACTTTTTTTAAGGGGATTCACGAATGGAAGCCTGAGCGATACAGCAAAATCTCAAGTCATTCAGCATTTCATTGGAATAATATCCGCATTCAATCTAAAGTCACGTCAGAACCGACTTTTGAAAACTTCAAAGAGACGCTGACCGATGCTGTTTTGAACCAATTCCATGCAGATGTACCTGTAGGAATTCAGCTCAGTGGAGGGGCAGATAGCTCCTTGCTTTACGCACTTTGGTACAGAGAAACAGGAACACCGTTACCATCTTTTACCATTCAGGTTGAGCATAACTATCGAAAGAAATATTCTGACGGAAACGCTGCAAGTCGCTTTGCAAAGCAATTTCCATCTCAACATCATCTCATAGAAATAACGCAAGAAATCTTTTGGGAAAACTGGGATGACTATTTGAAAAGTGTGGATCAGCCGATTGGGGATTCTGCTGGATTTCTAAATTGGATGATAGGGAAAGAGGCCAAAAACTCTGTCAAAGTGCTGATTTCTGGGGCTGGAGCAGATGAGTTGTGGGGAGGATATCAGCGCCACAAAGCATTTGATGTTTACCAAAAGCGAAAAAAATTCCTGTTAAAGTTTCAGGGAATTCTATGTAAGCTTCCTCTTGGAAGAAGCTATCAGAAATTCGTTTCAGCTGTAGAATCTGATCCTCGTAAGACCTTTCTCAATTTTTCAGCGTTGGAAACTATTCCAGATGATTTGAGGGAAGATTACGACAGAGTTTTTGATTCAAACCTACCTGAATACACGCAGATGCTAAATTTTGACAGGCAGATTTACTTGGTTCAAGATGTGCTGAAAATTCAAGATAATGCCCTGATGGCACATAGTATAGAAGGGAGAGCGCCGTATTTGGATGCATCTCTGATGGAGTTATGGCGAAATATAAAAGACGAGGAGTTGCTGAAAGGCAAACCTTGGATCAAGAAATACTTGAGCGAACTTGAACTTACATGGATTTCTGAGCGCAAGAAAATGGGCTTTGGATTGCCTTTACAAGAATGGTTTGCTGAAAATGGAGAATTTGCCAAACGTGTTTTTAATTCTATCAAATCATTCGAAAAAACCCATGGATCTCATTTCTCTCCACAGATGAGATCACTGGCTACCCAACCTGACCTGGGTGTAAAACATCATTTTTTAACACTTTACAATCTGTTTCTTCTGGCAGAATGGGTAAAATTGAATAAGCTATGAGGATTATCTACATCCATCAGTATTTCAGAACACCAGACGAAGGAGGTGCCGTGCGTTCCTATCACTTGGCAAAGGGATTGGTGGAGGCAGGACATGACGTAGAGATGATCACAGGAGGATCACAAACTGCGTATGATCAGCGATGGATAGAAGGAATTAAGGTTCACTATTTGCCAGTGAGCTACAACCAGAAATTCGGGTTTTTCAAGCGTGTTTTATCCTTTTTGAGTTACATACGCCAAGCAAAAAAATTGATTATTAAACTGCCAAGGCCTGATTTATTATACATTACGTCCACTCCGCTCACTACAGGTTTGTTGGGTCTATGGGCGAAAAATAGGTTGGCAATTCCTTACATTTTTGAAGTTCGTGATCTTTGGCCTCAGGCCCCGATAGAAGTTGGTGCTATCCGGAATCCACTTTTAAAGCGAATGATGGTTTCAATGGAGAAAAAAATCTATCTGGGTGCCATGAGTCTAGTGGCACTTTCTCCAGGAATAGCAGATCACTTACGAAAAATCACCCCACATCAATACATTCATTTGATCCCAAACTTTTCAGATTTGGATAGATTTTATCCTTTGGAGAAAAATGAGAGTTTGCTCAAGAAATACGGTCTGACAAATGCATTGACCATTGCCTACACAGGAGCTTTGGGTCAGGTAAATGCTGTAGAAGAACTTCTAAATCTTGCTTACATGGCTAAGAAGCGAAGTAAAAACTGGCAGTTTCTGATCATGGGAGAGGGAAGTCATGAAGCTCAGCTTAAAAAAATAGCTTCGGAAAAGTCACTTTCCAATGTCCATTTCATCCCCTTTGGCTCCAAAGAAAAGGTTAATGAGGTTCTCAGTTTGGCTGACTTTGCCTGGATATCTTTTGCGCACTTACCTGTGTTGAAGACCAACAGCCCAAATAAATTTTTTGATGCCTTGGCTGCGGGAAAAGCCATTTTGGTCAATCACAAAGGATGGGTTTTTGATTTGGTAAGAACCCATCAGCTTGGAGTTTCTTGCTTACCTACGAAAGTAGAATCAGCCTTTAAAAAGCTTGAAGAGCTCGAAGAAAACCCGCTAGAGCTTTTGAAAATGGGTGAAAACTCAAGAAAGTTGGCTGAGAAGCATTTCAGTAAAGAGCATGCAGTTTCTCATCTCAAACAGGTAATAGAACCAGGTAAAAATTCTCCTAATTCACAGGACGAGCACTTTATTCTTACAGCTTGATTTTTATTTCCAAACCTGTTCATTAAGCCGCTATATTTTTTTTTGGAAATGGATTATTTCTCCAATAAAGTGGAAGTGTTATTTCATGCCATCAAAATTCGCTTTAATCCTTAATACAGGCATTTTAGGGATAAGTTAATTCGGTGGAAATACCTGATATATAGAGTGGTCAGAAGATTTTTTTTTGCAAAAAATCCAATAATCTTAAAACCAAATCGATGCTGGTTAGTTTCAATGGTTCAACTCAATAGGTAACCATAAACCAACTAAAATGAAAAATTTAAAGATGAATGTCTGGAGATTGCTTTCTCTGGCCATGATAGCAACTTGGTTCCATCTATGTTGAATATTCATGCAACGAATGGAGTTATCCATGTAATTGATAAAGTAATGTTACCAGAATAAGAATTGGTGGGTTTAGTGTTCAAAGCGAGTCTAGGTTTCTAGGCTCGTTTTTTTTAGTGACATATCCAAATAGGTTCATATATGAGAAATAGCCTTTCTAATTCACTCGCAAAAGCTATGTTTCACTTCACTCATTCACCTTCCTAGGCCTATACCCCGATTCTCTAAAAATCTTCTCCGCATCAGGTTCCGCCATAAGTACATCCAGAGGAACGTTTTGATTGAACTGATAATCATCCACGATATTCCAACCTAGCCAACGCCCTAATCGCCCAGGAGCTTTGGTGCTAATGGCATCTGTAAATGGCGCTTCTCCTATGTATTTCCTGATTTCAAAAGGGTTTGTCTCGTAAAGCAATTCATTTTCCACAAAGTGTGACCAGATCAATTCCTCATTGTCAAAGCTTTCCGAAATTGCTTCTGGGGTGTATCCGATGATGTATTGGTCAGAGGTACAAGGCAAAATAGCTTTAGTGAAATGATAAGTCTTGCCATAATAAATCATCTCTGCTAGCAACCTATTGTCCTGAGGGTTGGTCTCATTGAATCTCGCTGAAATAGCCATCACAATCATAGGAACTATGAATGGGCGATCGTAGCGCTCTGCCATGTAGCGCGGAAGTTCTGGCTGAAAAGTATGAGTAGGAGGTAAGAAATAATCCAGTCCTATCACGATCAGATCATCTGTCACAATCAAGTCAGAATTAAATCCAGAAGTAAACGTGTAAACCTTAGGAACCTGGAACTGTGGAAAGTAATATTTGATGGCTTTGAAAGCATTTTCAAGATCTTTTTCTACATCCGAAAAATCTCTAAAGGCGACTTCCACTGAATCATAAAGCACCTTCATGGCTGAATCTTGATGAATAGCTAAGAGCTCTGCGGCCAAACTATCAGGACTTGGGTAAAGATCCATTTGCAGATATTCCTCTGTGAACTCTGGATGTTCCTCAAAGAGATATTTGAATTCTTCCGCTGTCTGTGCAGTGAAAAAATCCTGCTCCAAGCGCGTGATTTTAACACTCAGATCCTGATCTAGGATTTCCGAAGAAAGCTCGCAGCCTTCTTCCTTTTTGCCGCAGGCGAAAGCTAAAATCAGTATAAGAGAAAAGTATATATGTCGAGTGCTGTTAATACGCATGAATAAGTTTTTTTTCAAAAATAGGAATTGAAATGGTAACTGACTCAACGAAATACTTTTAAAGCTATTATCCCCTTACAGCCTTCAATATCAAATCATACACATCAGTAGGTTGAATCGTGGCTGAATTGAGTAAGCTAGCATTCTGTGAAACTAAAAGAGGCTTATCCAAATCATCTTCACTCAATCTACCGTGGGCTCCTTTTACCAAAGTTGCGTCCAGCGGAATTACATCCATCAGATATCGGAAACCTAACTTTTTCTTCAGGACTTTTGATCCGACGGTAAGCATTGGGATCTTAATATCAGGATTCAAAACCAACTCTACAGGATCGTAACCTGGCTTTTTGTGGATATCCACGCAGCGGGCATAATCTGGTGCTTTTGCATCATCTAGCCAGAAATAATAAGTAAACCAGGAATCTTTATCTGCCATCACAACCAAATCTCCTGAGCGCTCATGGTCTATGTGATGCTTCTTTTTACCTTCTTCGTCCAGTACCAGTTCCACACCGGGAGTCTCTTCCAGTAGCTTCTTCACCTGAGGTAAAATAGCTGGATCATTCACATGCACATGGGCTACCTGATGATCTGCCACGGCGAAAGCCTTGGAAGTTCCAGGGTCTAACGTTTCTAAACCTTGCTCATCTTTTACCTGAATCCAGCCTTGATTTCTAAAAATTCTATTCAAATGAACAGGCTTGCTCACTGTCGTGATAGCATATTCGGACAGTAAAATCACTTGAGTTCCTTGTTTTTCGAAGTATGTGATCAAGTCCTCACAAAGCTCATCTACTTCTTTCAGATACTTTCCGATTTTGTCAAAATCAATTCCATACTTCTGAAGTGAATAATCCAAATGTGGAATGTAGATTAGATTCAGAGTTGGATTGTGCCACTCGTCAACTTTCTTGGAAGCTTCAGCTATCCATTTGCTGGATGCTATGTTTGCATTTGGACCCCAGAAAGAGAAAAGCGGGAACTGACCCAATTCTTTCTGAAGCCTATCGCGTAACTCCATCGGCTGACTATGGCAATCGGGTTCCTTTCGGCCATCGGCTAGATAAAGAGGCCTCGGAGTCACTGCAAAATCTGCACTGGAGTACATATTGTACCACCAGAACATATTGGCAACTGTGAAGTCAGGGTTCTCTTTCTTTAGCGTTTCCCATATTTTTGGAGACTGCACCAACTTATTGGATTGTCTCCAAAATTTGATTTCACACTCATCCTGAAAGTACCAACCATTGCCCACAATACCGTTTTCACTTGGCCACTTTCCTGTCAGATAAACGGATTGAGCAGAACAGGTCACAGCTGGTAAAACTGGCTCTACGACAGCTCTCTTTCCTTTTTCAATCCACTTTTTCAAGAAGGGCGTATGCTCACCGATTACTCTCGGAGAAAGTGCAACTATATCTAAGACGACAGTCTTCTTCATTTTAATTCATTTTGTTAATTACCCATTCCAGCTCTCTGGAAATGGACTCACCCAAACCTAAACGCGTGTCTTCAGGTAATACTTCCCATGTATAGGTCTCTACCTCAAGATGATTTGTTAAATATGGATTTTTTAAAATTTCATTGAGTACAATTGAAATTTGATCCTGAGTGGATTCTAAAGCACCGTAATTATCCAAGAATACCGGGACGTGAAAGTGAATTCTCCATTCTTCTTCATCCGTTGTGTTTAAGATTTTGAGTGCTTCCGGTAAGTCAGAATAGGATTGCAAAGTGCCGTCCTTCTTTCTTGCAACTACTTGATGTAGGTAAGTGGATTCCTCAAAAGGCAATAATTTCAACTTGACCAAATCTCTTGCGGCTGGTTCTGCGGGGATTATTACTTTCAGTGCTGCCGAAATTTGAATCTTACCGATCTTGATTCCAGCTTTCTCAAATTTGGTAAAAGTATCTGCAGGTTTTTCATAGACTATCGCGAAGTGACATACATCATAACAAACCTGAATATGCTCCTTCAAAATCTCTTCTGCTTGATCTTCAGAAATGTCTAGTTTCTTAGCAAGCCAAGGTCTCCCAATCGGCAGCAACCAATCTGAAAACAACCAGATCATTTCATCGGAATTTTCTAGAATTCCATCTGGTTCTGGTTCTATATCCAAATGCAGGGACTTGCCAGTTTGTTTTTTGATTTCTACCAATTCTGTAACGACCTCTAGCAAATGCTGCGTGGCAGTTTCCATTCCGGCGTTAAATGCTGTTTCGGATTTGAACCAATGTCTGTAGGAAATAGGAGAAGTGGATATTCCGCCGTCAAGCCCTTTAGGCAATAGCTGTGCTAAGATTCTGAATGATCGAATGGTGTAATCGCGTCGCTCTGTGGTCGTCCAGTCTGGAAAATGAACCTGATCTTTTACTGTCGTGCGGTGAAAATCGCCATATGGAAATCCATTTAAAGTGAAAACGTAAGCGTTTTCGGATTTTAGCCAATCCTTGAATTTAGAGAGTTGATCAGTTTTCTCAAGTACTAAGCTTGCTTCATGAGAAAGGCGTAGACCAATCCCAAAGGATTTATCCACATCCAATCGATCTTTTACTTCTGGAATGTAATTCTTAAGATTTTCGAAAGTTGCTTCCCAGCTTTCTCCTGGGTGAATATTGCTACAGTAACTGAGGTGAAAACCTTTGATTTCCATGAATAAAGATGATTTTGTGCTGAATTAACTATTAACCAAATCTTCTTTTTGGTTGAAACTTTTGAGTAATTCTATAGATTGATGAATCAGCTCGTGATCCATTTCGTGAACTTCTTCTCCTTTGCCTAATGCTTTTAACAGCATTATAGTGAGTTGACCACCTAGGTGCTCTTGGAATTCCTGAAGGCCTTTGATGAGATTTTCACCACCTAATTCCGGAGCAAAAAGCTCAAACCCAAGGGTCTTGAATACGGTGATAATTCTTAACAGATCTGCTTCTGTAATCCATCCTTTCAAATAGGAATAGGTCGAATCCAAAGCAATTCCTATTGCCACAGCCTCGCCATGACGAATTCTAAAATCGCTCAAATGCTCCAACTTATGCGCAGCCCAATGGCCAAAATCTAAAGGCCTGGAAGAGCCGAATTCAAATGGATCTTTCCCAGATATATGATCCAAATGCATCTGTGCACACCGAATGATTAATTCTTGCATAGGTTTCATTTCCCGCTTCGCAAGAGCTGAAGAGTGATCTTCAATCCAGGTAAAAAAGCTTAAATCCTTGATCAAAGCCACCTTGATAGCTTCAGAAATCCCAGATCTCCAATCTCTATCGTCTAGGGTTTTAAGGAAATTGAAGTCGTTCAAAACCGCATAAGGAGGTGTAAAAGTCCCTAGGTAGTTCTTCTTGCCAAAAAGATTTGCAGAGTTTTTTACTCCTACAGCAGAGTCATTTTGCGAAAGAACAGTCGTGGGGATTCGTATCAATCGAATGCCGCGATGGGAAATCGCAGCAGCAAAACCAGCCATATCAATGACTGCTCCACCGCCGATTACCGCGATATAAGAATGCCTGTCAATTCCATATAAATGAGTTGCTTCGACAATCTTTTTATAGATAGCCTCATCGTTTTTTGATGCTTCTCCACCTATTACAATTATAGGTTCACATGGAATAGAAAAGGATTCAGAATGGGCATTGGCATATGCTTTCAGCTGTGCTACTAATTGCGGATGGGCTTCTGCAACTCCATTATCCACCACGAAAAGTACCTTGGCATGTCTGCCCTTGGCCAATAGGTCAACAAATAATTTATTCCCTATGGAGAAAATATCCTCTGAAAAACAGACTTGATATTTGAAGGGTACAGAAAATGATTGTTCAATAATCGTATTCATAATCAACAGGGTATAGGCTCAGGCTGTTTCTAGGAATAAATACAATTCCGAGCGCCTTTTAGTTCTTGTGTTAGGTGACAGCGAATTTCTTGGCTAGCCAAAGCGAAATTGGCAGCAACAATAACACAATTATTCCAATCTGCCATCCTGCGAAAGCCGATGCAATGGTAGCATTTACAATAATTAGGGAAATAACGGCAGCTTTGACGGATTTACCAATGAGTTTTGGGTCTTGACTACGAATAGCTTTGATCAAAGGCGGCAATATCATGTAACTGAGTAAAGCTAAGAATGGCAGTACTTCCCATATCTCTGTGCCATGTACAATGGGCATAGCACCGATAACAAAGATCACAATCACATACATTGATAAACCGCCATAAAGCGCATTTCTGTTTTTGCCATGAACCTCACCACGACTGATCATGGTAATCGCCGCTACAAAAACCAAAGGAATCAATCCTAACGGCCAAAATGTGGATAACATTTCAGGAATGACTGATACACCTAGCAATAAATTTCCTGTTCGACAGAGTCCCATATTGATTGGGCCTATTATGTTCTGATGTTTGCCCCAGTAATCATAAAGTACTGCCAAGGCTGCTACTGCTAAGGCTATTCCTGCTGAGATCAAATTCACCTGTGCTGCTGCAATCACTCCTACGACTAAGAGCAAAAAGGACATCCAAGCGGCCTTAGACTTAGAAACTCTTCCGCTAGGAATTGGCCTCTCTGGTCTTTCGACAGCATCCAGCTCTGCATCAAACACATCGTTGAATGCTACTCCACCAGCATACAATCCAATTGTACTCAATGAAAGCCAAGCTAAATCTACTAGAAATTCATTGGTATCAGCTCCGAAGTCAATAACGATGTATGTCCAAGCGCCTGCAATAGCACAGCCTGCCCAAATATCAGCAATGGCTGTGACTACATTCGCGGGGCGAGTGAGTTGGAGATAGGCGAATAGGCGGGAAGAACCCATAATTAATTCTCTACAAAATCAGATGAACCTTCCACTCTAGGTGTTTGTCCACCCCGAAGTACTGAATTGCCGCTCATCTTTTTGGTTTGATCCAAAGGCGCTGCGTTTAACCAATCCTGCTCGTCCATTTGTCCACTTTGGCCAAAGGCAGTCAATGCATTTTGGTAAGTCACCAGTTTAATATGCTCCTCAGGAATTCCTGATTTACGCATAAGATCGGCAGTTTTTGGTACTGCCAGAGGATCAGAAATCCCCCAATCCGCTGCGGAATTGACGATTATCCTTGCTGGGCCATACTGCCGTACGATTTCCACCATGCGCTCCGAACCCATTTTGGTATGTGGATAAATAGTAAATCCAGCATAATACCCCCGATCCAACACTTCCTTCACTGTCTCCTCATTGTTATGATCAACGATCACCATTTTAGGATCCAATCCATGTTCTTCAGAGACGTCCATGCTCCGAATTGTTCCTTTTCTTTTATCCCTATGTGGTGTGTGGATAAGTACTGGAAGATCTACTTCTTTAGCTAACTCTAATTGAAGTCTATAAAACTTGTCTTCAGCTTCCGTTTGATCATCATAGCCAATTTCACCGATTGCTACCACACCTTCTTTGCCCACATAAAGTGGCAGTAATTCCATCACCTGCTCAGCCAAAGCTTCGTTATTCGCCTCTTTGGAATTCAAACCCATCGTGCAGTAATGCACAATGCCAAATTGACTGGCGCGAAAACGCTCCCAGCCCACAAGAGTACTGAAGTAATCTTTGAAGCTTCCAACTTCTGTCCTTGGTTGCCCCAACCAAAATGCAGGTTCAATCACTGCTACTATACCAGCTTTTTGCATGGCTTCATAGTCATCAGTTGTGCGGGATACGACGTGGATATGTGGATCTATATACATGGTATTTGAATTTAAAGTAGGGAGTGTGAAATTAGAGATTAAACGCGAGTTCGTTGGAATTCCGACCCAATGCTTTCCCAAGCAATAGCATCCATATCTAGTGTGGCAACTTGATCGGGGTATGATTGTAAGAGTTCTTGTGCTGGTAAATAGGCTGATTCTCTCAAAGTCAGCAATGCGGATTTGATTTGCAACTCGTCTTTGGTGGATAGAACTTTCTTCAGATCATCCAAGTATTTTTCATTGACAAATGGTGAAACCAATCGCCAAATTTCTGGCATAACGTCTCTTCCGGCTGCCCAGCGCTCATGTGCAAAATCCCTTGCTATTGCTGCCAAGGCAGGATTTCTTCTTTCCTCGAGCCCTTGAATCCTATACAATGGACGTTGCATAAAGATGGCCTTTAGTACCATCTGATTCCAGTTGGCCTCAGGGAAATACTTGGCGGGGAAAGGATTGTTCAAAGCAATCGCATCGAAGACTAGGGAGATATTGGTTCTTAATCCATCAATTGCTCGTGGGATTAATTCTTCCTGAAAAGGCATAAGTGGCAAGGCCGCAAATAATGCTTGATGCTCATTCATATCTGCAGTTTCAAAAAGCTGGTTCATTGCAGCAAACCAAGCCTCTTTTTCCTGTGGATAACTCAGCATCAGGACTGTGCGTGCAGTCTGTAATTGATCCCAGAATTCAGGTTGAAATCCTGTAAGCAGCTCATTTGCCTTCTTTAAGTCATTGTCAGAAAGCGATAGTTTTTCCTTTTTGAAATATCTTGATGCTTGGCTGAAGGCCAGAAAAAACTTTGAAGGAGTAGCTTCAAGGCTAATCTTTTCGACTTGTATACTGAGCCAGTCAAGACCTTTCTTAGTGGCCGAACTTTCAAGCGTTTGGGTGAGAAAGCTTATTAATTGATTTTCCATGATTTGAGTTGCCGTTTAGGGCTTAGCGTCAACTTTGCTGTAATTTTTTAAAATACGCTGAAATCTACCAGAATATCCACTTAGATAATGCTCAGCGGTAGGAAAAAGTGCCATACCTGACAAAAATCAGGATTTTCGACTTCACTGCTTCCATTGATGTACTCTACCAAACGTTAGCATGTCAAGCTAGCTTCTGTAATCATGCAATTTCGGATTATTCTAAGCTGGGTCTTCGATGGTATTCTGCTAGTTTGAAACCCAATCCCTTAAACTACATATAAGTTAATTTTCTAACTCGGGTATCGTAAAATAATCTCCGCTCTCCATACATTATTCTAATCATTGCAGATGGCCTAGGTAATGAGACATTGGGAATAAAGGGATCAGATGACCTTTCGAAATCTTCAGTTTTTGTTATTAGAAATTTCTTGGCTTTAATCTATCAACTCTGATTGATGAAACTTTTTGTGAAACTATCGTAAATGCAAAAAGCCTCCCCATATTGGGAGGCTTTTGCTATGTTTTGCGGAAAAGCTTATTTGATTAGCTCTTTTCTTTTTAGGATTGTTTCCATGAATTTTCGCTCATTTTCTGAATTGAAGATCCTGAATGGCAAATGGATAAACTGCGCCTTGGACATATAAAGGAGGTATGCGTCTTTACGCTTTTCAGCACTTTTAATCATATTCCACTGAACTGGCATTCCCTGCTTTGTATTGATTTTCATCAGTATCTGACGGCTATCTATTTCATAGGCCATCTTGTCAAATATGACTTTGTTCTGCTCCATCTGAGTTACTCCAGTGAATTGAATCGCCCAAAACAGGACGTAAAGGCCATAAGCTAGTACTGCTCCAATAATCCACCAGATCGATGCAATCCAGAAATATCCAAAAGCAATAGCTACCGCAATCGGAATCACCCACCACTGCTGTTTCAATACGTTTATTAGGGCAATTTTTATGTAGGTCCCTGCTGGGAGTTGATATTTCTTTGTTTTTACAATCATCACTTAGGTTTTTCAGTGCGCAAATATCCACCTATCCGTGGGATTAAGCAAGTCGAAATAAATCATAAAGCTGGCATTTCCTTTGAAACAAATTGCTGATGCCATTGATTTACTTGTGGTATTGAATTATATTATCTAAAATTTTTCACCATGAGCAGTCTTGTAATCGATTTGATTCTTTGTGGTTTGGCTTATGTCATACTAATCTATGTCATGGCGACCATGACCAAAAATTCCTTGAGAAAGGGTAATAACAGCCAAGATGAAGGAGATGGCGGAGTGGAGGATTTTACTCCACCTAAAATTGATTTGCCTCCAGGGGTGCAGTGGCCAAGTGATTCCCCAAAATCAAGAGTACCTGAACCAGTGGAATTTTAATGACACTTATTGCAGATTCCCTGCACTAGTAAATTCATTTCTTTCTTTTTAAAACCTGAAGGCAACTTTATGCTAGGCAGGTTAATCGATTCCAAGCAGGTAGTTTCTCCACAGATCTCGCATTTGAAATGCACATGCTCATGGTTGTGATCCTCTTCTTCGTGGGAACAAAGGGCATATTTAGTAGCTCCACTGTCATCGAGTACCTTGTGCACCACATCCTTATCCACAAAAGTCTTTAGCGTTCGGTAAATCGTAACCCGATCAAACTGGCTGTCCAGAGATTCTTCTAGATCCGAATGAGCTAAAGCAACTTGCTTATCGAGAAACTCGCGGATAATCTCTTGGCGACAATCTGTGATGCGAAGCTTATGCCTTTGTAGTATGGAAAGAGGAGATGACATGTTCATGAATTAGAAACAAAACTAATCAAAAATTGATTTCAAGACAGTTGTTTCTCGCAGCGGCGCGGCGGCGCAACGCTTTTTTCATTATTAAAATCTCAGAAAAATTGTAACCAATCTTTTCAATGATCTATCAACGTTTAAAAACTCTGGATGCTGATTTAACCATAATCAAATAGAAAGCGCAGCGTCGTTGCGTCGCCGCGAGAACTTTATTGAAAAAAAAAATGGGCGCCGATCCGACGCCCAATTAAGTTGTGCTTTACTATTGTTCTTACTTAGGATCAAGAATAGTATTTACTCTTTCTAGTGCATCTTCCAGGTGAAGCTTAGACATTCTGTCTGAAGTTCTGGAGATCGCAGACTTGATGTCTCTTTGAAGTATTTTCAATTCACCTCTTGCCATCGGTCTGATGTCTGACTGAGAAGCATTGATCTGAGTGCCATAGAATCTTCTAGCAGTAGCTGGGATATTTGGCCCATCTGTAGTCATCAAGTATTCCATACGCTCGATATACGCTCTCTGTAAAGCTCTTCTGTGAACGTCGATAGTTTTACCTGCTGGAAGTTCAGACCAGATGCCTTTTCTAAGATCATCGAATAGCTCAGTCATTTTGTAAGCTTCGTTACCATTCAAGGCTTCGTTTTCAATCACACGACCAAGTCTTCCTAGGTCAAGGACTGAATTCAATGTATTTGCTTGAACGCCACGAATTTGTTCTAAGGCTCCGAAATCTTCTGTTCTAGCAAAGATATCGTCTTGCATCATCCAAGTAGGAGTAGTGAAAAGCTCTTTGTTTAAGAACGCGACAGCAGATTTCTGGATGTCTTTCGCAGTATGCGTGTAAACTGGTAAATCCTGCCCAGTAGCTCTATAAACTTCAGCCACACCGCCGACATTGGTCTTCACATGACCCATGTATCTGTTGAATTGTGTGATCACTTGACCATACATTTCGTCTAGATCATCAAAGTCTTTGTAAGGCTTGTTAGGCTCAGCAGTCCATTCCATAAGGTTTGGCATGATGCGCTTCAAGTTTGCAATACCATATTCAGAAGCTTTCATAGAGTTGTCACCCAAATCTTCGCTTTGCGCAGTAGGGTCATAACTGTTTCCCTGACGGCCATATCTGTAAACTGGATCACCTTGCTTTTCCAAGATCCACTTATCCAATGTCATTAATTCATCTTCAGGAGTAGCAGCATCAGGAATTGGTCTATAACCCCAAGCGACAGCATACTTGTCGTATGGTCCCACATTTGGCATTAAGCTTACACCTTCGTCACCTGGCTGAGCTATGTAGTTAAATCTCGCGTAATCCATGATCGATGGAGCTGTGCCCATTTCTTTTGTAAATGCAGCATCTCTCAATTTCTCTACTGGATAAGCATGAGAAGAAGCAAAGTTGTGTGGAAGGCCAAGTGTGTGTCCTACTTCGTGAGAAGAGACAAATTGAACTAATCTACCCATTACTTCATCCTTAAACTGTACACTTTGCGCATCAGGATTGATAGCTGCTGTTTGGATGAAGAACCAGTTTCTAAGCAAGTTCATCACATTGTGATACCATCCGATATCAGATTCCAGGATTTCACCTGAACGGGGATCTGATACGTGAGGTCCGTATGCATTCTGGATATCAGAAGCGAAATATCTGATAACAGAATATCTTGCATCTTCTGGGCTCCAGTCTGGATCCTCCTCTTTGGTTGGAGCTAGTTTAGCTACAATAGCATTTTTGAAACCAGCAGCCTCAAACGCAACCTGCCAGTCATTCACACCAGCGATCAAGAATGGAATCCACTGCTTTGGAGTAGCCGGATCGATGTAATAAACAATCTGCTTTTTAGGCTCAACTAACTCGCCAGCCTTGAATTTTGCCATGTCTTCATCTTTCACTTCCAGTCTCCATCTGTCAAGGAAAGTACGTCTTTGCGCTTTTTGAGCGTCAGCACCATAATCAACTATAGATCTGCTAAACCAGCCTACACGCTGATCGCCCAGACGTTGTTTCATTGGCTCTTTAGGAAGAAGCAACATAGAAGAGTTCATCTCCAATGTGATTGAACCTGTTGAGCTATTTGAAGGTGGTTCACTTGCGATGTAAGTCATCACATATCTTGCCTCGATATTGATCGGGTAAGTATGGATATGCTCGATATATGATCTATCCGTGTCTAGACGAGTTACTTTGTATTGTGTACGCTGACCTTTAGGAAGACCCAAAGCTTGTACATCTTTCGCCCATAAATCTGTCGCTTCGATTACAATTCCCGTAGAATCTGTCGCTAGAGATTTGATGGAGAACTTCTGCAGCAATGGCTCCAAATTTGAGTTCTTCACCGCCAGAGCGATAGGAAGAGAATCTGCCGCAAAATTATTTACTGAGATAACTTTTAGGTGGATATCGTTGTTGTTCTTTTCCCAACGAAGCATAAGAGTGTTGGTGCGCTCACCACCATAACCTAGCCCATCGGCAGTTTTGGCGATAGTAGTGACCATCAGCATATCTCTGCCTAGCAGGGAATCAGGAATCTCGTAGTAATACTTGTCTTCAATTTGATGAACCTTGAAAAGGCCATCTTTTGTTTTTGCTTTTGCAGTGATGACCTCTTTGTAAGGTTTTGGATCTGAATCATTACCTTTCGGTTTGGTAGGAGTAGCTGGTGCTGCTGTTTCTTTCTTGGCGTCCTTTTTCTTCTTTTTCTGAGCAAAAGAGTCCGTAGAATAAAACATGACACCCATTACACCTACTACTAGAGTTAATCTTCTAAGTAATCTGGGTATGGTATTTCTCATAGTTATTATTTGGTTAAATATTTTCTAAACCGTGAATTTCCTGAAAGGATCTGTAAGGATTATCCATTTTTGATGAGCGGTATATTTATAAAGTTAAAGGTAGTTCAGTGAAACATAGACACAAAATTGTGGTGATTGGAGGTGGTCTGGCAGGCCTGATATCTACCTATTTACTGGCCAAAAACGGGCATGATGTGCTTTTGGTCGAAAAGAAAACTTATCCCTTTCATCGGGTTTGCGGAGAGTATTTATCCAATGAAGTCCTTGATTTTTTGAAAAGGGAAAATTTGATGCCTATAGCATACGACTTTCCTCAGGTCACTAATTTTCTATTCTCTGATACTTCCGGGAAAAGTGTCACAGTTCCACTGGGGTTGGGAGGTTTTGGCATTAGTAGATATGTCCTTGATGAGCATCTTTTCCAGAAAGTTTTAGAAAAAGGAGGCGAAGTGAAATCGGGGATGCAGGTAGAATCTGTATTGTTTGATGAAAAAGACGATCAGTTCCGACTAGAATTGGCTGATGGAGAATTTCTGAATGCGGATTATGTGATTGGTGCCTTTGGCAAAAGATCCAAGCTGGACAAGACCCTCAAGCGAAGTTTTATCGAAAAAAGAAGTCCTTATATAGGTGTAAAATATCATATAAAGGCAGATTTTGATAGGGAAGCAGTTGCGCTGTACAATTTCGAAGGAGGTTATTGCGGACTAAATGCTATCGAAGAGGGTAAAGGGAATCTATGTTATTTGGGCAATCGTGATCATCTCAGAAAGTACGGGTCCATTGAGGCAATGGAGCAGGAGGTTTTATGGAAAAACTCGAGCCTCAAGCATTTATTTACAGATAGCGAGTTTCTCTTCGAAAAGCCAGAAGTGATCAATGAGATCAATTTCGAGAGAAAGCATCCAGTGGAGAATCATATCCTCATGGCGGGCGATTCGGCAGGATTAATTACCCCACTTTGTGGCAATGGGATGGCTATGGCAATACAGTCTGGTAAGCTGGCAGCTGAATCTATTTTAGTAGGAAAGTCAAGGAAGGAAATTGAAACAAACTATGAGAGTTCCTGGAGATCGCATTTCGAAAGAAGGCTTTGGCTTGGACGTAAAGTCCAACGTCTTTTTGGGGCTAAGCAGGCTTCAGTTTTCACAAGAAAGCTCATTCAACATGTACCTTTTGTGGCAAAGCAGATCATAAAAAACACGCATGGCAAGCCATTCTAGTAGCCCAACGCCTGTAGGATTTGAGTGTTTTCTAGAAAGTAATAAATGAAAAAAGCATTGAGCGCGAGTGCAGAGAAATAATTCATCCCCATGGCACATTTGTAATTCGCATATTTTATGGGATTTAGTCGGATAAAGCTAAACCAAGTCAAAAAGTAAAGCATGATAGGTGTCATCGCTGCGAGGTAAACCCAAAGTATGTCTGTTTGATTTCGACCTAGAAAATACCACGCGAAAGCTGCTCCGGTAATCATAAACGCCAAAGCCGAAAAGAGGAAAGTCCCCTTAATTCCTAATAACAAACTTAAGGTGAGGTCTCCTCTTCGGCTATCTTCTCCATGCTGATACACTTGTGTGAGTGGATAGTTCCCCCAGAGCATCAGACTAGTCAAAAGCCCCGCAATCAACACGTGAGGCTTATATAGCACTTCCCAACTTAAATTACTGAGACCTGCGTAGGCCATGGCAAAGGTGAAATAACCCTGAAATAATCCCGCAATAAACCAACTCAGCCAAGGGTACTTTTTGATACGGATGGAAGGGTGTGAGTAGGCCATGCTTACCAATCCATAAATCAGGAGCATGAAAGCAAAGCTGAAGTTGATACTGGCTCCAATGCCAATTGCAATCAGGAAAAAGACTAAAGAAAGCCAATAGAGATCTTTGGTGACTTTCGGAGGATGCTTCATCCCGCCTATACTTTCTTCATCCTTGTCAAAGTAACTATTATAACCATTACTGGAAGGATAAAGAAAGAGGTGAATAGCAATGAACACCCACAGGATTCTTGATTCATTGTGATTGGGGGTAAGTGCCAGCGCAAAGAAATATACCGGCATCAAAAAGAGCGAAAATGGAATGCGAAGATGCTTAAGGCTGGAAACGGAAATCATATCGTAATTGAGGTTTGGATTATAACTATTCTGAATTGAGATGGTTACAATGCATTCAGCCAATTTAGATATATTCAAGTAACTTGATCTAATGAAATATTTAATGGAAGAAAAATTTCGGCATCCTTTTAGGATAGAAAACTCTAGCACATCATGCCAAAGGTGCATGATGGCTAATTCATTGAATTTAAATTTCTTCCTATGAATACTAGTATAGTAAGTATTGGCTTGGCAAATCCAGGAAAACCAATTGACCAGTCTGCCATTGCTAGCTTTATGCAGCGAGCGCATCAGTTGGATGATTTGGAGGCGAGAAAGCTGAATTTTCTTTATCGTAAATCAGGAATTTCCAGTCGATACAGTGTGTTAACTGATTTTGAGAAGACCGATTCACAAGATTTTACTTTTTTTCCTAAGTCTGAAGATTTTGAACCCTTCCCTGGAACTAAAGCTAGAATGGAGGTTTTTAGACAAACAGCCCCAGGGCTTTGTGAAGAAGCTGTTACGAGTTGCCTAGCCAAAACTGAAATAAAGCCCTCAGAAATAACCCATTTGATTTTGGTTTCCTGCACTGGAATGGTTGCTCCAGGAGTAGAGTTGGAATTAATGAAAAGGTTGGATTTAGATGATTCTATTGAACGCTATTGTGTTCATTTTATGGGATGTTATGCGGCCTTTACCGGGTTGAAATTGGCAGATAAAATTGTCAGAGCTGAGCCAGAAGCCAAAGTACTGTTGGTGTGTGTTGAACTTTGCACGTTACATTTTCAGAAAGAATATGTGGAAGATAACATTCTTGCCAATTCACTTTTTGGGGATGGAGCTGCAGCAGCGCTCGTGATGAAGTCCAGTTCTGGTTTGAAAGTTAATTCTTACCTCAGCCAAGTGCTCCGCGAAGGTGAAAGTGATATGGCTTGGGGTATAGGTGATTTTGGATTTGAAATGCGACTCAGTAAGTATATACCTACACTTTTGGATCAGGGCATTCAACAATTGAAAGAAGTATTTGAACAAAAATTTAAGTTGTCCACAGTGGATAACTTTGCGATTCATCCTGGAGGAAAACAGATTCTTCAAAAGGTGCAAGAAGCTTTTGACTTGCCCGAATCAGTAAATGAACATGCGAAAGAAGTGCTGAATCAGTTCGGAAATATGTCTTCTGCTACCATACTTTTTGTGCTGGAGCGAATGATGAATGATAATGAAATTCAGGGAAAAATCCTTTCCATGGGTTTTGGGCCAGGCCTTACGTTGGAAACCTTACTACTTGAAAAGTCATGAGCATTTTTGCGCAGCGAAGTGAGGAAAAAGAGCTGATGGATGACCTGAACTGCTCGGGTGAAGAACTTAATCAAACTTTGCGGGAGCTAAAAACCATCAATCGTTGGCTAGGCGGAAACTATGTGACTACATCTGGTCTAGCGAAAATTTTTAAAAGTTATCCACAAGAGTCCTATGCAGTAGCAGACATTGGATGTGGAGGGGGAGATATGATCCGAGTGATGCATGACTGGGCAAAAAGTCAGAAAAATGAGGTGAACTTTACAGGAATCGATGCAAACAGGAACATTATCGACCTCGCAGCGGTTAGACTAGCTGACTTACCCGAAGTTGCCTGGAGGAGCCAGAATGTATTCGACGCTGAATTCTCCGAAGAGAAAGTAGATATCTCTACTTGCACGCTCTTTACACATCATTTCACAGATAGCGAATTAGTAGAATTGCTGATATCTCTCCGGAGAAAATCCCGATTGGGCATAGTGATTAACGATTTGCATCGACATCCATTCGCTTTTTATAGCATCAAGTGGTTGACTTGGTTATTTAGCAAATCTAAAATGGTGCAACACGATGCATCGCTTTCAGTTTTGAGGAGTTTTTCCAGATCAGATTGGAATAGAATATTACGGTCTGCCCAGATGGATAATTTTAAGATTAGCTGGCATTGGGCTTTTCGCTGGCAAGTCACTATTGTATTTTAAAGAATAACTAACCTAAAAATAGTTTATAATGGAAATTTCCGAAGAAACCATCAATGCATTTTATGAGAACGCTATTGACTTAGCATATGTAATTGTACCAAGAATTTTGTTTGCCATAATTTTTTATTTCGTTGGTAAATTTATAGTAAATATCCTCCTGAAGGGATTGAGGAATCTTTTGGAAAAAAAGGAGACTAATCCTTCTCTAAATGAATTTCTTTTTGGGTTTGTTAAAATCGTATTATTCATCACCCTATTTATGGGAGTGGCAAGTATTCTGGGTGCTCCATTAGGATCTACAGTAGCCATATTTGGTGCAGCAGGCTTGGCTATAGGCTTGGCTTTGCAAGGATCTCTTTCAAATTTTGCCGGAGGTATTCTGATTTTAGGTTTTAAACCGTTTGAAGTAGGTGATGTCATTGTTGCACAGGGACATACTGGGACAGTTTCTAAAATTCAGATTTTGTATACCCACCTGATGACATTTGATAATTTAGAGGTCGTTATCCCAAATGGTAGTCTGGCTAATTCGGATATCGTGAACATGAGTACTCAAGCGACCAGGAGGACCGAACTTAAAGTTGGTGTAGCTTATGGAACAAACATTAAGGTGGCAAAAGAAATTTTGCTGAATATCTTTGAGAATGACCCACGTGCCTTAAAGGATCCTGCTCCTTTCGTAGCTCTTACAAATTTTGGGGATAGTTCTCTGGATCTAATTGTCAGAGTTTGGGCTAAGTCGAGCGAATTATGGCCAATGCACTTTGATGGAATGGAGTCTATTAATACTGAATTTGAGAAAGCAGGGATTGAAATTCCTTTCCCACAACGTGTTGTTCATCAGATTAGGGAAAAGGCAGCTGAAGAAGAATCAAATTCTGAAGATGTTTAACATCAGTAAAAAAGGCGATCATTTGATCGCCTTTTTTGTGCTTAGAACTTTTTGATTATCTCATCAAGAGATTTTCTATGGATATCAGGAACGTATGTTTCTGCTTTTGCATAGCCCACCGGAATCAGTAGATAAGGTTTCTCATTGAAAGGCCTTTCCAATATTTCACTTAAAAAATTCATAGGGCTTGGCGTATGTGTCACAGCTACTAAACCGGCCTGATGTATAGCTGCATGTAAAAATCCACAAGCTATCCCGACAGATTCATTTACATAATAATGCTGTACTTTTTCGCCATTTTCTATACCATAAGATTGCTTGAAAACAACGATCAGATAAGGCGCTTCCTCTAGAAAGGGCTTTTCCCAGTTTGTTCCAAGTGGTTTTAAGTCAGATTTCCATTTATCAGGCATTCTTGTCGAATAGCTGATTTTCTCCTCTTCTTCAGCTGCTTCCCGTATTTTTTTCTTAATAATGGGATCTGAAATGAGGCAAAAGGTCCATGGCTGCTTATGTGCGCCAGACGGAGCTGTGCTGGCCGTGAGGATGATTTTCTCTAAGACTTCCAGAGGAACAGGCCTCTTGTCAAATTCACGCACCGTGCGTCTTTGATCCATCACCTGATAAAACTGCTCAGAGCGGTGGATCATTTCTTCGGGACTGAGTTGGAGAGATTCATATCGAATATGCTCAAATCCCTTAATTTTTTTCTTTTCCATAAACAAAAACGGCTACCTCGAAAGATAGCCGTTATGATTTTATTTTTGGAAGGAGAATTAGTCTAGTGTTACTTCCTTGGATCCAGTTGGATAGAAAATGGTAGCCATTTTATCACATGTACCATTACCGTAATCCACTGTCACTTCAATATCATTGAATTGAAATGCTATAATACCTGAATTAGGAATGGTGACTCCAGACTCGATGCAGCTTTTGGTGAAAATCAAATCATCAGTAACAGAGGAAGTGTATGCCATTCCGCTTCGATTAGTTCCGGAGGCAGTTCCAGTGATAGAGACTTCATATCCTCCTTGGGTACTCAATTTTAGGTTACGCATCTGATCACTTGTAATAGTAGCAGATGTAGCGTCAGGCCAAGTTACTTTTCCGTTTAGGATTTTCACTTCTAGGCTGATGCTATTCGATTCTTGATCTACGCCCTTATTTGTCATTGTTCTAGTTCCTTCCACCTTCAAGCCATTTACTTCGTAGCCATCAAATGTGGTGGTGATTTTCGCCCCAGGGAAAAGAAGATTTCCTGTGTAGGCTAGATTGATGATTCCTTTTCTAATTGTGCCATTTGTACTAGTACAGCCATCACCAAAATTAATTGTGATTTTCTTTGTGCTCTCGTCAATAGAAACTATCGCGCCTTCGCACAGATTACCTGCAGGAATGCTAGCTGTGGTTCTTGCGCTTAGCCCAGAGTTACTTAATACTGTAAGCGAGATGTTATCCAGGTCCTCAAAGGCCATGTTGACTTCTGCGTCATCGGTAACTACGGTAAGGTTAGGCTCAGGAGGAGTGTCGTTCATGTTATTACAACTCGTGAAGGCCATTGCGCTTCCTAGTAGTAGAAATAAGAGTGTGGGATTGAATGTGTTTTTCATAAGGATAATAGCTTGGTTAAGTTTTACTTGTTATTGAGATGATTTCTTTTTGGTGTTATCGGCCCCTTTGGTTTTTCCGCCTACACAGCCGATGTTTTGAGTAAATGGGATGTCATTTGGTATAATACCCATGCCTTCAGAGAGATCCCATTCTTCTACTTCTGTTTCCTTTTCAGGTGGGCTTTTACTTTTATTAGTTTTCATACTTGCAGTGGTTAGTTGTAAACGTCAAACACTCGCTTAAAATTTTAATAAGTGGCAAGGATTGCGCCAAATTGAATAGTTAGCTTACTTCAATTCATATCTTTGGGCATGAAAGGATTTGATTTTGAAAATTCTGGTCTCTCAGAGAAGTTGAAAACCGTAAAAGGAAAGGCTGGCACCTTGTCCTTTCTTCGGTTGATTGTCTTTTTTGCCATGGGCGGGTTTTTTGTGTTGTCCGTTTCGGATAGCCCAGTTTGGTTTTTGTTTTTCGGGATTTCGGTGGTTGCTTTTATTTCTTTAATTAGAAAATACAATGATCAGAAAGACCAGGAGGCTATTTATTTGGCTTTGGAGAAAATGAATCTCGCTAGAGAAAAGAGAGTTTCCAGAAAGCTAAAAGGCTTAGATGCGGGAGTTGAATTTCAGGAGAAAACACATCCTTTTTCCAATGATTTAGATCTCTTTGGAGATCATTCTCTTTTTCAGCTTTTGAATCATACCGTTTCCAATAAAGGAAAGGAAAGACTTGCCGCACAGATTAAATCAGCGTTTGATCTCGATCAAGCTGCTGCTTTGCGTACAGCTTCAGCTGAATTATCCACCAAATCAGATTTCCTTCAAGCCATGGAGAGCATAGGGAATGCTTTCTATAATGAAGAGAAATCAAACTCGGGATGGGTTAATTGGCTGAATACAGAGGATAAAAGCTCCCTATTAATTTCGATTTTCGCCTTCGTCGGACCTATTGGAGGACTTGCTCTTTCTGTATTAACCTATATAGGAATCGTGCCGGGGGCATTAGTTGGTGTTTGGGTTTTGATAGGAATGGCCTTTTTGGGTTTGGTATTCAAGTCTTTGAAAAAAGCGGCTGAATCGATTCCAAGTAGAGACCAACTGAAGACTTATAGATATTGGCTAGCGGTATTGGAAGAGGAGCAGTTTGATTCCCCACTTTTGAAAAAGATGCAGGCACCATTCCTCACCAAAGAGGTGAAAGCATCTACACTTTTTGACCAGCTAGATAGTTTAGGATTATGGATTCAAAATCGAATCAATATCCTATACATACCCCTTAACTTCTTTTTCTGGACAGATTTGTTCTTATACGTGAAATTAGTCTCTTGGAAGAAAAAGCATGGGAATCTAGTTGCCAATTTCCCAGCCCAACTAGTGGAATGGGAAGTTATGATTTCATTAGGTGCGTTTGAAAAAGAAGTAGGCGGGAAAGGTAAAGTGATTACTGTAGCTCAGGGTATGGAAGGCAAAGTGGTTTCTCATCCCCTGCTTGAACCAGGAGTAGCTGTGCCAAATGATTTCGTAATAGACGAGAACCAGCGCATCATTTTGCTCACTGGAGCAAATATGAGTGGAAAAACTACCTTCATGCGAACGCTGGGAATTAATTGTGTGTTGGTCAATCTAGGTTTGAGTCCTTTTGCCGAGGAGTTTGGTTTCTCTGAGTTTCAGCTTTACACAAGTATGAGAAATACAGATAACTTAGGAGAAAGTGTCAGTTCCTTTTATGCTGAACTTAGCCGGATCAAGCAACTGATAGATAGAATCGAGAAGGGTGAGCATATCTTCTTCTTGCTGGATGAAATATTGAAAGGGACGAATACTGAGGATCGTATTGCAGGATCAGAAGCGCTGATCAGGCAGGTAGATAATACAAATGCAATTGGGATAATCAGTACCCATGATATTGAGTTAGCAGAGTTGGAGGAAAGAATTGATTCTGTACAGAATTACAGTTTTCATTCTGAAATCCACGATCAAAATATTGACTTTGATTACAAAATTAAAAGGGGAGCATGCCCGAGTTTTAATGCACATAAACTCATGGAATTGATGGGAATTCGCTTTCAAAACGAAAAGTAGATTTCCACACCTGAGATTATTTTATATTTCAAAAAAACTATGACTATACCATCGCAACCACCCATATTGGGAGTCCTCGGAGGAGGTCAATTGGGCCGAATGCTTATTCAATCGGCTATCAATTACAATCAAGATATCCACATTTTGGATCCAGATCCAAATGCTCCATGCAAGGATCTTTCGCAGCGATTTACTGTGGGTTCACTGAAGGATTTTGATACGGTTTATGCTTTTGGTCATGGCTGCGATGTGATTACTGTAGAGATTGAAAGTGTTAATACAGAAGCACTTGAGAAATTACAGCGTGAAGGGAAGAAAGTTTATCCACAGCCACACATTTTAAGTTTGATCAAGGATAAGCGTAAGCAGAAGCAATTTTATCAATTGCATGGAATTCCCACTGCTGATTTTATTTTGACGGTAGACAAAGCTGATGTTATCAACAATGCTGGTTTTCTTCCTGCTGTAAACAAGTTGGGCAAAGAAGGCTACGATGGACGTGGTGTTCAAGTCTTGCGAACTGAAGCTGATTTGGACCTTGCTTTTGATGCGCCGGGGCTGTTGGAAAAGTTGATTGACTTCGAAAGAGAGATTGCAGTCACCGTTGCCAGAAATGAAGCTGGAGACTTAGTTGCTTATCCTGCTGTAGAATGCGCTTTTCACCCAACCGCTAATCTGGTTGAGTTTCTTTTTGCGCCAGCAGAAATATCCAAAGAAGTAGCTGAAAAGGCTGAGCAAATAGCAAAAGACGTGATCCTTAAATTGGGAATGGTCGGTATTCTTGCAGTGGAAATGTTTGTAACCAAAGAAGGAGAGGTATTGGTTAACGAAGTAGCTCCAAGGCCACATAATAGTGGACATCATACCATAGAGGCTAATTTCACCTCTCAGTTTGAGCAGCATTTACGCTCAGTAATGAACTGGCCGCTAGGCAATCCAGATTTGAGATGTCCTGCTGCAATGATTAATTTGCTAGGAGAAGAAGGTTTCACCGGACCGGTTTTGGTAGAAGGTCAAGACGAAGCAATAGCTGAGCAGGGAGTTTATATCCATATGTATGGAAAGAAGATCACCAAGCCATTCAGAAAAATGGGACATGTGACCATCTTATCAGATACGGTGGAAGGACTGAAGGAGAAAGCACAACGAATCAAAGAGTTAATCAAAATCAAATCTATATAATGAATCCACAGGTAGGTATTATTATGGGAAGTCAGTCGGATCTTCCGATTATGGCAGAGGCTGCAGAGATGCTTGAAGAATTGGGAGTGCCCTATGAATTGACGGTAGTCTCTGCACATCGTACCCCACAGCGTATGATTGATTATGCGCATTCAGCTCGTGAGCGTGGCATCAAAGTGATTGTAGCTGGAGCGGGTGGAGCAGCGCATTTGCCTGGCATGGTAGCATCTATGACTAGTCTGCCAGTAATTGGCGTGCCGATCAAAAGCTCTAATTCTATCGATGGCTGGGATAGTATTTTGTCCATTTTGCAGATGCCAGGAGGTATTCCTGTAGCGACAGTCGCACTTAATGGAGGGAAAAATGCCGGCATTCTTGCCGCTTCGATTGTAGGTTCTTTTGATGCTAAAGTGGGTGAAAGCTTAGATGCTTACAAAAAGACGCTTAAAGAAAAAGTGGAAGAATCCGCAGCATTGATAGAAGCCAAAGGCTGGAAAGAAATACTTAAGAAATAAAAAATGCGGCTGAAGAGCCGCATTTCAATTGTTTACCATGAATTGGAAAAAGATTATTCGATTTAAGATCGGGGATGTGCCCTGGGAAGTTCCTCTGGATGTATTAGTGCTGGTGGGAGTAATCACACTAGTATTGATGGGCGTTGGTGCTTATTTTGGTTTCCAATTTGGAAGAAGTTAATCAGTAAAGATTCCCCAACCGTCATCATTTTTTTCGTTAGTGTCAAATCCCTTTTGCCAGTCAATAAACAGCAAGCGATATTCCTCAATAGCCTCTCGAAGTAGCTCTAAATGCTCTTCAGCATGAGTTTCTTCCATGCCTAATTGATAGGTCATAGCATTCAGGCTTTTTGCGTGAACTTTCATGATGACAGCTTTTTCCATTTTCAGGACGTAGTCAGAGATGCTTTCAGCTCCAGCGAATTTGGCACTCATCACCATCGCATCTTCCATCATGATATTGCCATAAAGCTCCTTACGAGCCTCGTCGAGGCTTCCTACTAGTGCTCGAGTGAGGCGAAAGATATCTTTCGCCTTCTTCATCAATGGGTGCTTGTATATCTTTTCGTGCTCCTTACGTGCATCGAACTCATCGTCCTCATCCCATCCTGCCTCATCGTCATCTTCGTCATCCCACATGGCAGAAGTTTTTTAGAATGGTAACTTGTCTTCTTCTCCTTCAGAGTGGAATGTATCTACCTCAGGCATTGCTGAAGGTGCAGCAGATGATCCTCCATTTCTGTCTACTTTGAACGCTTTCACTTCTGTGTACCAACGGCCATTGTATTCGCGGCTTTCCACGTCAATGCTCAATGTTACATTTTCACCTTGATTAATAGAAAACTGGTCGATTTTGTCTCCCCAAAGTGATACACACACTTTTTTAGGGTATTGGCCTCCTGTTTCTAGGATGAATTCCTGCTTTCTCCAGGCGTTGCCACTTTTTGAATTTCCACCTACTTCGGGTAGCTTTTGGATTACTTTTCCACTCAATTCCATTGTCGTATTTTTAAATTTCTATCTCTGCGAAGGTACACAATGCACTTGAAAATTTCATTTTGCATTACAGCATATTAGTTTACTCTGAAAGATGATTTTAACATTTTTTGGCATTATCATTGGTAATTACGAAGTCAGGATTTTAGTACGTTCAAATATAATATCGCAATTGAATATTTTTGAAGAATATAATTTGGATTGCGTTCGTAATAGTAATTGAGATACAAAATCCTTGAATTTTCTTTGCAGAGTTGTTTTCGAAATCATACTTTTAAGTCATCTTCTTTTTCTTTCACCCTTACCAGATACTATGGCCTAGACCTTTACGTTTATAATAAACCAACTTAAAATGAGTAAACGAATTGGTCCTAAGGACAGCGAGTTGATAGCACAGTATCGAAACGGCAGTGATGCTGCCTTTGATCTTTTAGTAGATCGATACCAAAGTAAAATGTACACCACAATATTTCTGATCGTTAAGGATCAGAAGGTAGCTGAGGATTTACTTCAAGATGTATTTGTCAAAGTGGTCAAAACACTTAATTCAGACAAGTACAACGAAGAAGGAAAATTTCAGCCATGGGTGATGCGGATAGCTCACAATCTGGCCATTGATTATTTCAGAAAAGCCAAGAGGTATCCTACCATATTAATGGAGGACGGTTCGAATATTTTCAATTCGCTGAGGTTTGCGGAGGAAAATGTAGAGGATCGTCAGGTAAGAGAAGAGAATATCGAGCTAGTGAAGCGCCTAATAGAGGAGCTTCCTGAGACTCAAAAACAGGTCTTGATTATGCGACATTACTTGGATATGAGTTTCCAGGAAATAGCAGATCAGACGGGCGTAAGTATTAATACTGCGTTGGGGAGAATGCGATACGCGCTGATCCACCTGCGGAAGAAGATGAAACAACTAAATTTTGCATATGACAAAACCATTTACCCCAAATGATCTGGTAAGATATATCTACCAGGAAATGTCGGAGGTAGAGCAAGAACTCTTAGTGCAAGCCTTGCATAGTGATGATTCACTAATGCAAGAATACATAGAAATGCTGAGCACAATAGAGCAAATGGATCAAATCCAGCTTCAACCTTCGGAAAAAGTAGTACAAGCGATCAAGTCGAGAGCTCAATCTACGGGACTCGAGCGAGTCTGACAATATGGTAATCCCGCACGTTGCGGGATTTTTTTTGTTTAAATGGGTTTGCTGGCGCAGTTGGCGCAAGGTACTATCTTTAAAAACTAGAAGTTTTAGATTTTTTTTACCTTTACGATACCGGAGAGGAAGCATGCAGTGACTGTTCACTTGGATGTTTACCTTGTGTAGTGCCGACTTGATCGGCACT
>NZ_VORW01000020.1 GCF_007997215.1 Algoriphagus aquimarinus
TGAAAGCCAACCAAACGGCCCTATTTCCAACCTAGTGGGCTTACATTCCAATTTCACCCAAAAATCTCCTCTGATTAAGTTCTTTTCAACCTCTCTGAGAAATTCTTACTTTAGTCGGACACTAGTGATTTTTTATCTAAATTTAAAGTGTATTAGTACATTTAGAATTTTATGAAAGACGATTTTAACGCTGAAGATATATTGAATAAGCTGTTTCAACCTGTACCAATCAAGGTTGAGGAAAGTTTAGAGGAGATATTCATGGAGAGGATTGATAGTCTAAAAGTAAAAAAGACTACTGCTTTGAAAATGATGGGAATGACTGTTAGGACGCTGGATGGTATATTGTCAGGTGAGCAGAAAAAGCTTGATTACATCCAGTTAATTAGGCTTTCTAATTTTTTAGGTATTCCTGTGGAGAGAGTCGCTAAGCTCTACATAGATAAATTAAGGCAGGTTCATGAAAATGAAATTAATGAAGAAAAGACTGGTGACCTCATAAGTTTCATAAATGAGAATTTCAATTTAGCTGAATTACGAAAAGTAGGGTTAATAGATTCTTTGACAGACTATTCCCAAATTGTCAAATCAATATGTAAGTATTTTGGACTAAAAAAAATTGAGGATTACAAAGAGCCTGAGATGAATATTGCTTTTAGCGCTGGAAAGCAAGCTAAGTCAACTTATGGTTTAAAAAATTGGGTTTTTCTTTGTGAACAAATTTGCATTGAACTGAGGAATCCATATGAATACAATAGAGATAAACTTGTAGAATATTTTCCTAATATAAGATGGTACAGCACTGATGTATCGAATGGATTGGTGACGGTAATTAGTCAATTATTTCAATTAGGAATTACGGTAGTATTTACTCCATCATTTCCTTCAATGCATATAAGGGGGGCGACATTTCAAGTGAACAATAAGCCATGTATTGCGATTACAGATTATAAAGGGTTCTACCCAACACTTTGGTTTGCACTTATCCATGAACTCTACCATGTATTATTTGATTGGGATGAGATTCTCTTATCAGACTACCATTTGTCTCTGGAGAGGGATGAGAAAATCCCAACAATCTCAAAAAATGAAATTGATGCTGATGATTTTGCAAGAGAATATCTATTCTCTAAATCTAAGACTAGGTATATAAGTACTTTTATAGATAACGACAATGCTGTAAAATCATTTTCACTTGAGAATCATATTGACCCTAGTTTCGCATATGTTTTCTCTGCATTTGACAATGGTAAAACTAATAAATATTCATGGGGAAGAGCTCGAAATAAAAACCCAAACATAAATCCAATATTGCATAAATTACAAAACAAGTTTGATACTGGTTGCTCATTTGACAGCCATATTAAGGGGCTTCGAACTAAAATTTATAACTAATGAAAACTAAATACACAGAAGAGGAGCTAAGACAATTGAAAGTCTTACAAGATGAGAAGAATAAGAAATTCTTAAAAGATTTCATCTTACAGAAAACTGATGCTAAAATTGAAGTAAAAGGTTCAGACACAAATCTTGATAAGGAGCTTGAGAAACAGCAACTTCTTGAAATTGTATCACATTATTGGCAAATTGAGAGTATTGGAGAAAGTATTCTTGCTTGGCCCTCAGATTATTTTAAGATCTTCCCACAGGATTATTATAGGGAGATTTATAGATTGCATAAGTGGGAGATTCCTGATGTTATTTCTGATAAACCATGGATCGTAGGAAAGTACACTAATGAAATTATTTACTACCGTTTTTCACATGAAGTGCTACCATTTCTTAGGATAATAAATCCTTATAAGATACCTGGAAAAAGGGAGTATAAACATCATCAGTATTTGACTGACGGTGCTAGGATTAAACTATCACAATTCATTAATGATGCAATTGAGGAAATGAAAAATCATGAGGATTGGAATAGTTTTAGAATTGATTACTGTAAAAAGTATAAAGTCCCATACCAACTAAGGTTGATCTTCGCATAAATTTGTAATTTAATAACCTCTTTTTCTTACTTCTCACTTCTATGTACTTCAGTAAAAACATCTACCTAACTCACGTTCGTTAGACAGGTTTGCATCCTGGCCAAACCCATTTCCAGTAGATGAGAATTCAAGAAGGTACTGTATTCCAGATATTCGTATGCTAAAGTCCTGCCGTATCGATCATATTTCTATACATCTTATTTCAAGATTACCTTCTTTCCCTTAAGGAGATCCTTCACATATTCTGAAGCTGCTTTCCCACCTTGTTGTTCTTCAGTCAATCTTCATAGTTTTTAAATCTGTGCATATAAAAAAACCCTTCCCCAATTCTTGGAGAAAATCACGATAATTACCAAAAACTGATCAAGTTCATTTTTTAAAGTGATGGCTTGGGTAAGGGAATTCATTTCTATCTTTCCTTGATTATTATTGGCTTAAATAGGGTTTGTCTCCTTTAAATCAAATTTTAAAGTTCTATTCCTGTTTCTCGGATTCAGGCATTGGTTGGATTACATCCCCATCTATTAGCTTATTCAAGTTAACAGTAGGGAGGATGAGCCGGTTAAATTCAGTGTTTTTAGTTTCTGAATGAAGAATGCCTCTAGCCGATCCAATAGTCAGGGACATCATGTGGTGGGCTGTACTTTTTGGGAGCGTTATTTGATTAGTTTTCATGTCAATCAAATGATCCCAGGATTCTTCCTCTACTTCAAAATAGACAGCAACTTCAAGAATTAAGAACGGAGATGTTTTACCTTCATATTTAATTAAAGAGGAGCAGCAGATTATTCTTTTTTCTATGTCTGGAAAAGAGAAGTTGATTCCAAAAGAATATTGAAATTTTTCCGCACTTGAGTCATAGGCCTTAGGAAGGATTGCATATTGCAGTGTATCAATTTCTCGAAGACCGAATTTTATATTTTCCATATTAAATTTCTTCAGCGATAAAACTTTCAGGGTCCACCCACGCTACTTTTTTTGGACTGGATTTATGCTTTAAATCAACAATACAAACTTCACTTTCGAAATGGAATTCTTGCTTAAGCATTTCAAACCTTTCATGTGCTCGCTTAATAGCCTTTTGCTTCATTTGCTCGTAATATCCATTAGCAAAAGAAGGGAGTGGAGAATTACTTAATGTACCTCCATAAAATCCTTTTTTAGCATATGATTGATAAGAAGGTTTTTCTAATGCATACCCAATTAAGCCTGTACCTAAGTCTATAGCCATAGAGGAGCTTTTTGGTGCTTTAAAACCCTTGGAATTAAGGTTTTGTTGTGACTCTAGATTGACAGTTTTTATTAAATCAATATTAAGAGCAGACTCAATTTTCTCAATAGTACCTAACGTAAGATTCTCCCTTCCTTTCAGGATTTTGCTGATCTGCTGAGGACTGACACCTACCAGCTTACCCAAATCAGTCTGTGAAACACCGTTGGTCTTCATATAAAAAGCCAATTGAGTTGCTATCATCCCTGATTTCCGTGATTCTTGGCGAGCTGATTTTCTTTCCTCCGCTTCTTTTTCCCACTCCGTATCTTTTTTTGAGTTTTTAAGGATATTTTGAATATGTGGTGTAAGTTTCATAGCACTAGGTTTAACCTTCCAATTTATCTAAGAGATCAGGATCGATCTCAGGGTCGTTAAATAAATAATTGTAAACTTTTTGGAGCTTGATCAATTCAAGATCAAGGTCTTCTGACTCTTGCATTTTCTTTGATAACTTTATTCCACCTCCGGATATGAAGTAAAGATTCTCACTATATCTTATAGCATAAAATCTAAGCCAACTGTTTTCGTAAATACCATAGGCTTTGAATTCGGCATTGTCCGATTCTTTTCGGATTTCTTTATGGAGTGGTTTAAAAATATCATCTAAGGTCTTTCCCTTTTCAGTCCCGCTTGCCAACTTCAAGATTTCCTCTTCGAATTCGCTGGCTTCTTCGATTGTCCAATTTATAGCTTTGGTAATTTCTACGTTAACGGCTGGATCTCCGTTGATTATTTCATTCCAAAAACGGCTTTGTAGCTTTTCTTGGTTTCTTATGAAGTAATCAGCCAGGTATTCTCTATCAGTCCAATGATTAATAAGTCTTCTGAATTCATTGACTCTCTCATAACTGGTCTTATCAAAGACTGCTGCATAAAGAACTCCCTCAAGAATTTCAAATGTATCTATTAACTTCACTATTACAACTTATAGGTTTAAAAAATTGTTCACAAAAGTAACTTTTTTTAAGATAATCCTCATGTTTTAAAGTATTATCGATTCGAAACAGGTAAAATTTAAAGTACCTGAAAATTTACATTTTTAAGAAATCAGAAAGTGAATTACTGAAAACTGATGATTTCTTTCCATGAGGAGTGCCTTTCACGACTTTTGCCTCCTTCGTGAGGAACAAAATTTTGCTATCTAAGGATTTATGGATTTTGTAATAGCCAATCGATTCAAATAAAATAAGTGCGCCTTATATGGTATTTAGGAAAGTGATATTTCTATTTGAAATGAAGATTAATACTCTCCTATAACCTTAACTCTGATTTTGACTATTTGAATTTTTGCAGCTCTTTTTTTAACTCATCATTTTCAATCATTAACTTCTCAACAATCTCTTTGAAGCCGTAGCTGTTATTATAAGTTGTAATAGGTCCACTGTGAGAATTTGCCCCATGATTATAGTTAGTGACAGAAAGTCCCTTCAAAAAGAATAGTGCTGGGTCAACTTTGTAAAAATCTGCCAGTCTTGCGGCTTGTTCTGTTGTTAAAATTTGATCACCAGATTCAATGCGATTATACTCTTCAACTGAAACGTCCAATTCGGCGGCTATATGTTCTGATGCATAATTATGACTTGTTCGAAATGAACCGATTACTGTATAACTCATTTTTTTTGTGTTAGTTCTTGAATGATTGAAGTTAGCCTTTCAACGTGGCTTTCTAATTTTGAAATGCTATTATTTTTATCTTCCAGCATTTTTTCGTACACAGATCTTATAAAATCTACTTCCCCAAAATTATTGTTGTAAGTTTCAAAATTCCCCCCGTGACTATTTGGCCCAGTATTGTAGTTGATCACTGGCAACTCATCAGAAAGGAAATAATCAGGCTTTACATTATAAAGCTCTGCAAGTTTTTGAATACGCTCGACTGTTAATTTTGATTTGCCAGCCTCGAGGTTCGAATAAGTTTTTTGGTTAATGCTTAGGACATCAGCCACATATTCTTGAGAGTAATCTTGTGATTCTCTCAATATTCTCATGATTTTGTGGGATTGTTCCATGGGATTGAATTTACTACTGAATTAGAATCTATACTACTAATCTAGTATTTTTTTACTAGTGAAAACTGGATAATATACCAATATTTGTTTGTAAGCGAGTCTTAGTTCAAGATAGTCAAGATTTCATTTGCTTGTAGTTCAAAAAACATAATTCATATATTATAGATGTCTCAAAATCAAGAAATATTGAATAAAAAGCTTCACCTGAGTGATTTGATGTGCTTTGTCAATATTGGTTTTCAAGATGATATATATTGTGCTCTCGCTTTTAAACTACAAAAAGAGGAACTCGGCATCGCCGCGATAGATCGCCTGTATCCTCTGAAGCCCAAGAATCCGATCTAAGGATTAACCTACTTTTTCTCCCTGATTGCTTCCGCAGGCATTTGTACCCGTCGAAGGAACAACCACATATAATCAGGGAGTAGCGTTTTCTCAAATCTAACTATAGTTGCCCACAGCGGCATGGTGGAAATACACGCTATTTCTTATTTCGTATCGAATTCTTTATTGACTTCACTATAAACCCAAATAGTATGAATTTCATTTTCCCAGCCATGATTTACCACATGCCTTTGAAGATCGGTAGCCGTATATTTCTTACGTTAGGTTTTTCGCTCAAGCAGCTCCAGAAAAACCTGATTAAAAACCCTACCTAACCTACTTTTTCTCTCTGATTGCTGCCGCACGTGCGGCACTACTACACAGATCAGGGAGTGATGTTACACGATGATGGAGATCATCTGCTGCAGCAGGTCATCAGCTCCATTACTATTTATTCTTATTCATTATTTGCTGGTTCGGCAGATTCACCATCAGTGGTTGGTCAGTTTGGACAGGGTGGGAATGGTATGTCTTGTTTAGAGACAAGAATCTAGATTTCGTGATTCTACTTTCAGATTTCAGATTCAAGTTTTCAGGATGCCCCCAGATCTCTTCGAGTACAAGTGTTAATCCGCTTCGACTTCGCTCAGCATGACATGCATCGGACACCGGTCATCCAGCAACAAACATCTAAAAGCATGAAAAAACACATACTTACATGCTTCCTGGGACTGCTATGTCTCATCGGAAGCGAATTAATAGCAAAAAGTAAAGTTGTGGATTCACCCACAGAGCAGGAGGGCGCAAGCACTTCTGCTCACTCGCAGGCCTTGATCTATGGGGAGATAAGCAATCCTGATTCACTGGGGCCATTGATCCTGACTTCTTCTCCCTTCTTTGTGGATGCAAAGTCAAATTTTGGCAAGAGGATCAATGAGCTGGAGACTGAAGGGGGGAATTTCTTTGATGGGATACTAAATCCCAGGGCCCGTAAATTCAGTGCATCGGTTCCGTTGGGGGATCGTGCGGGTTATTTCAGCCTTGCTGTTGGGACGCGGATGTTGCTTGATCAGTTTTTGGTTTTACCGGGTGACAGCCTGAAGATTAACCTGGATCTGGCGGGGTTTGACATCAGTTTCGGTGGGCCGGATGCATGGTTCTATGAAGCACAATATGCGATCCGAAGAGAGCGTGAACGGGTGGTGTTTGATGCTCCCCGACAACTGGTGCTGAGTAGTAAAAGCACCATCATGACCCGTGACTCCAACCTGCAGTTGATGGCTGAGGAAGAGGGGAAGTTTGGGAGTGAACTGTTGGTTCAGACAGGCAGGACTTCCTTGGAGCGGGTGGTGGAGGAGTTGTCTTACGCAGACCGGGAGCTGGCCTCCACATTGGATTTGCTGAATTTCTATTCTCCTTATCTCGATGTTTCGCAGGTGGACTTGCTAAAGTTGGAGCTGTATAGTCAATACTATTTCGGGAAACTGAAGACGATCAGAAACTTCCATTATGAGAAGCTGGATTCCTATTATACTGAAGCTGAGAAAGCTGCCTTTTTGCAACGTCTGGATAGGGCATTGGTACAGATTTCTGATGCTGGGTATACGGACAATTCAAGACTGGTTTCGGCTTTTTTTCTGGAAATGACTGTGGAAAAGATCATGCTGGAATCCCTGATCAAGAGGGTTGGGTTTAAAGCACAGGTGATGGAAAACTATCAGGGTGAACTGGCAGACCGGGTATTGGCTGGTTTCCTGTCCAGCTACCTGGGTCAGTACCCTAACCCGGAGGCCGTGATCGATGATTACCTGAAGTTGATGGAAGAGAATATATGGAGGTCCCGGGTGTTGAGTCTTCGGAATGCCCATGTGCCGGGAGAAGAAATCATGGATATGGAAATGATCAATCTGGATGGGGAGCGTGTGACTTCTTCGGTCTTTGAGGGTAAACCCACGGTGCTGTATGTTTACTTTTCCAGCTGTACCCATAGTTCGGAATACTTCCAGTCCTTTCTATACCCCATGTATGACTCCCTGAAAGCCAAAGGCTACCGCCTGATGGCGCTTTCGGTGGATGAGGATGAAGCACTCTGGCGTTCGCAGATTACCCGCTTTTCAAATCCTGAGCTGACCAACCTGAATATTTCAGGAGCAGGGCGGGAATCCTTTATTCATTACTACGAAATATTTGCCTTTCCCAAGACCATTTTACTGGATGGGGACGGCAAGATTCGCTCGCTTCATTTGGATGGGAAAACTGCCGAAGAGCAGAAATCCATGCTGTTTAACACGCTGGATTCCATGAAAGGGGAGAGTGAAATTTTAAAACCATTAACGGAAACAAAATGAAGAAATTTATATATCTATTGGCAGTTGCCCTGCTGGTTAGTGTAGGCTGTGTATATGCACAGCAGGTAAAAATCATCTCCGGAAGAGTAGTCAGCACCGCTGATGGAGTTGGTATTCCCGGTGTGAACATCATGCTCAAAGGAAGCAGTTCAGGAGTGATTTCCCTGGCGGAAGGAGCTTTTGAATTGGAGGTTACCGAAAGCCCGGTGACATTGATTGTTAGCTTTATTGGGTTTAAGACTCAGGAAATTCAGGTGGAGGCACCCAAGGAAAATATGGTTGTTTCACTGGAGGAAGATGAATTCGCACTGGAAGGGGTTACGGTTCTTTCCACCGGATTTCAGGAGTTGCCCGCGGAACGGGCGACGGGATCTTTTGCAGGACTGGATCAGGACATGGTAGACAGGCGAGTCAGTACCAATATTGTGGACCGGCTGGAAGATGTGACACCGGGTCTGTTATTCAACAGGGATCAGAGTAATGTGGGACCCGGGGAAAGTATATCCATCAGGGGTACGGCTACTTTGCTCTCCTCCCGGGAGCCGCTGATCGTGGTGGACAACCTGGCCTATGACGGTCCGCTTTCGGGCATCAACCCAAATGATGTGGCAAGTGTCACCGTATTGAAGGATGCCGCTGCAGCTTCCATCTGGGGAGCAAGGGCCGGCAACGGGGTGATTGTGATCACGACCAAAAAAGGAACCTATGATTCACCTCTTCGCGTGAACCTGACGGCAAATGTGACTTCATTTCAGGAAGTGGATCCTTTTTACGATCCGAAGATGAAGATCAGCAACCTGGTGGATAAGCAGATTGAGTTGTATGAGGCGGGTTACTATAAAGGGCAGTTGGGGTCACGAAGAAACCCGCTGGTAGCACCTGTAGCAGAATCGCTTTATGCCTTTGATAAAGGGTTTATATCCGAGCAGGAGTTGGCCAGTCAGTTGGAAGCTTACCGGAATTCAGATGTCCGTCAGGACCTGCAAGACCAGGTGAACCGTAGGGCCCTGAACCAGCAATATGCGGTAAACCTAAGTGGAGGCGGACAGCGCAATAAGTATGTTTTTAGTCTGGGTTGGGATGATAACCTGAGCTCCAACGTAGCCAATGACAACTCCCGCCTGACCCTGTCCACCCAGCAAAACTGGAAGCTGGCGAAGGAAAAATTGCAGGTAGGGGTAGGCATGTATTGGGTTCAGGCTAAGTCACATAACGGGTTGCCGAATCTCTCCAATTTCTTTCCATACGACCGCCTGGTCGATGGGCAGGGAAATCACCTGGCAGTACCCAAAGGTTATAGTAACCGATTTAAGGAAAGTGTTTCGGGATTGGGGTTACTTGATTGGGATTATGTTCCCCTGGATGAAATTGGTCTGGTAGAAGTGGATACCAGAAGCAATGACATGCGCATGAATGCCAGTCTGGGTTACCGGATACTCCCCGGCCTGAATGCCTCCCTGAATTATCAGTATTGGACAAACAGCCGTAGAACAGAGGAGTTGGCGCCTGTGGAATCCTTTACTACCCGGGACCTGATAAATAATTATACAGAGATCGGCCAGGATGGGGGGATGACCTATCATGTTCCCCTGGGTGGGGTATTGGATCAGGGTTTTTCGGATTCCTACAGCCATAACCTGCGTGGACAGCTGACCTATGAAGAGCAATGGAACGGCGGACATCAACTGAATCTCTTTGGTGGATTTGAAGTGAAAAGTCAGAAGGGTGGGAGTTACAGTACAAGGAGCTATGGCTACGATGATGTGACAGGCACTTCCCAGCCGGTGGATTACCTGACCCGTAGGGTTCAGTTGGCCAGCGGATACAGTAGGAATATCCCTTTTTCCGAAGGGTTCTCAGGAACCATAAACCGCTTTGTTTCCGGGTTTGCCAATATGGGATATACCTATCAAAACCGATACCTGCTTAATGCCAGCGTGAGAAAGGACGCTTCCAATCTCTTTGGTGTGAACACCAACCAAAAGGCGGTACCGCTTTGGTCTGCAGGATTGGGCTGGATTCTATCTGCGGAAGAGTTTATGAAAAGCAGTCGGGTAGAGTTTTTAAAGCTGAGAGCAAGCTATGGTTTTAACGGCAATACAAATCCTAATGCCACCGCATTGACTACTGCGTACTATTACGGGGCAGGAACAAACACACTTGCAGGGCTTTCTTCATTGAGGATTACCAGTCCTCCCAATCCGCACCTGCGCTGGGAGCGGATCAAGATAGTCAATGTTGGACTGGACTATGAACTGCTTTCCGGGAGATTGTCCGGATCAGTGGAGTATTATTCCAAGCAAGGACTTGATCTGTTGGGAGCCAGACCCTTATTTCCTTCATCCGGTCTGATAGAGGCAACACTGAATTATGCCAGCACCCAGACCAATGGCTGGGATATAGTTTTAAACAGTAAGAATCTGACCGGGGATTTTTCCTGGGAAACGGCCCTTTTTTATAGCGCTGTAAATGAAAAAGTCACCGCCTTTGACAGGGAACCCACCGCCAGTCAGTTGCTGAATTATTCCCCTGATGCACCCACACCTTATCAGGGTAATCCTTTGTTTGGGATCTACAGCTATAGTTTCGCAGGTCTGGATCCGGATACGGGAGATCCGCTGGGTTACCTGGATGGGGAACCCAGTGCAGACTATGCCCAGCTGATTAACCTGGCTACTCCTGAATCCCTCGTATTCCATGGGAGTGGAAGACCTACCGGGTTTGGGGCGATCAGGAACACCTTCCGCTATAGGGGATGGGATCTTTCAGTGAATATCTCTTACAGAATGGGCTACTACATACGAAGGGGAGGGGTGAGTTTCGATGATCTAAACCGGGGAGAACTGGTACATGAAAACTATGAAAAGCGATGGCAGAATCCCGGGGATGAGCAGTTTACCCAGGTTCCTTCCGACTCTGGGGGAGTGAATAGCCTAAGAAGCAGATTTTATCTGCGTAGCTCCTCGCTGGTGATGAAAGGTGACCATGTGCGGCTTCAGGATATCCGGCTGGCCTACAGCTGGGGAAGTACGGGGACTACCGGATTGGTCAAAAATATGGAAGCCTATCTCTATGTGAATAACCTGGGGATTCTCTGGAAGGCTGCTGATGAAGTCAGAGACCCCGATTATCCGAGCAGCCAGGCACTGGGGTCTGCTTCCCTTGGAATCAGAATGTCATTTTAACTATCAATCCATGGTTCATAGGGTAAAAGGATCTCCGAGAATAGACAACGCTTTCTTCATAAGGTATCGGTTTTCCCGGCAGCTGGTTACTGCCACCCTCTGGGCACTTTTAAATCAAATTTTACGATGAAAAAACATATTTTAGTACTTGTAGTGATCTGTACGGCTCTGATGCAGGGTTGTGCTGATTTTCTGGATGAAAAGCCAAGTAAAGACTTGGTTGTTCCCACTACCCTGGATGACTTTCAGGGATTGCTGGATGCAAAATTACAGGGAATGAACTGGTTTCCGCTGGCCGGAAACCTAGGTTCAGATGACCTGTTTATTGGGGATGGGCTAGCCAATTCCCTTAATTACAATCTGAATGCCACCTATTTTTGGCAGAAGGATATGAATCTTCCCGATGTGGTGGATATTAATTGGTATTATGCTTACCTGAAAGTTTTTTATGCCAATGTGGTGCTGGAAGGGTTGAAAGCCTACGAACCGGAAAACCAGATGGAGCAAAGTAGGGTGAAAGAGCTGGAGGCAATGGCTCGGTTTTACAGGGCACAGGGACATTTTGAAGCACTGATTCATTATTCCGAGCCCTTTGATCCATCCAGATCCGATCAGCTGGGGGTACCGATTCGCCTGATTTCCGATGTGACAGTTCCGATTGGTCGATCAAGTATGGTCAATGGCTTTGAGCGGATTCTTGCCGATCTTGAATTTGGCTTGGAGGTATTGCCCGATAAACCGACGGTACCTACCAGACCATCTCGCTGGGCGGCAGAGGCCATGCTCAGCCGGGTGTATCTGAACATGCATGATTATGAGAAAGCCTATGTACACGCCACCGATGGCCTGGGGATTGACAACAGCCTGATGGATTATAAATCTCTGGATTCCACCTTGCCATATTCCTTTGCTATTTTCAATGAGGAGGTTATTTTTTATCAGGAGCTCTTATTCAATGGCTACATGTTCAATGGGCAGACTTACGTCAACCCTGACTTGGTGGCACTGTATGATTCCACAGATTTAAGGCTTCACTACCTTTTTGAATCCAGTGCAGGAGAAGAAGGAAGGATGAATTTCAAAGGAAATTATACCGGTGATTTTTACCTGTTCGGAGGGCTTGCCGTGGATGAGCTACTGCTGGATTTTGCGGAAAGTGCTTTCAGGATAGGTGAGGAGGAGCAGAGTTTGGAAGCGCTGAATTACCTGTTGGAAAACCGATATGATGAAGGATTTACACCGGTGACAGGGTTATTGGGGGAAGCGCTGCTGGAAAAGATTCTGACAGAAAGAAGAAAGGAACTGGTATTTCGGGGTAACCGCTGGATGGATCTTAAACGATTGAACAGCTATCCTGAACTGGCAGTGAATCTTTCCAGGTCAAGGAATGACAGGGAAGCCAATTTGCCTGTCAATGATCCAAGGTATGCCCTTGAGATTCCCCCCTTAGAAATCAGTCTTAATCCCATGGAGCAAAATATCAGGTAGTTGATTAAGCTAAGGGCAAGTGGGGATAAAAAAAAGGAATGCAAACCTTCGGGTCTGCATTCCAACTTATAGAGCAAATGCTTAAGGAGCCGGAGGTAAGGATCCCTTTTTCACAAACTCACCACTCTCTACCTGATTAGCGCTTATAGAAGGCATTTCATGGGAGCAGGTAATGGAAGGGTTGATGTCACAGTTGTAGGTGCTCGAGCCCGGAACAATATCGGTCAGGTCATACCATACTTCGGTGTCCACATCCTGAGCATAGCGCTCTGTTGGATTGTCAGTAAAGTTCATGGCCATGGCCAGTGTTGCTCCGAACACCAATCCCAGTGCAGGGAGCAGATTTTTAAATAATTTCATAGTTGTGTTGGTTTGTGGGAGTTCCCTCCCGGTTAGACATTGAATTGAAACTGTCCCAAGTCTCTCTTATGAATATTTTTCTTCGTGAGAAAGCTATCCTATGGCTTGGTTCAGAGGTTGAACCGTCAGGGTTACCCCTTTTTGGGAGCCGGTTCTGCTCCCTGCGCCGCCGAGTGTTGACTGGCATCTCTACTCCCAGTCTTTAGAGATGGACGGTGCGTAATGATTAATGTATATCGATTGACTAACGGTCTAGGGATATGCAGTTATAGTTATTTTTTGCAGCCCCGCTTTAGATATTTGGGCTGTGGGCGGCGAATCCACCTTCGCCGCCTATTTATTTTATTGCTAATGATCTGTGAAACTTGTTTTGACTGCTTAGTGATTTAGTTTAAATTTGTGGAGTAAAAGCCGTAGGTTTTTGCACTAATTATAGCTTATCAACCTGTTGAAAGCCTGAGGCAAATCATGCCTTGGGCTTTTTTAGTGGAGTTTGATGTAGACCAATGATAGCCACTACAATGAACATCGAGTTGGTTATAAAATGCTCCGCCCAACCCATGCTGTTGATTATTCCTGCACAGTTGCAGGGGACTCTTGGGAAAGCTCCTACCCAGATCAGTCCCACGTAAGTGGTGAAGACGGTGAGTAGGAGGATACTGGAAAGATATCCCCACCATCTGCTGATTGTGAAGAGTAGGAGTCCGGCGATCAGCAACTCTATGATCGGTACCGCATAGGTCAGAATTTCGGCCAATTCTTCCGGGAAGGTTTGGTTGTGAAAAGCCTTTCGGCTGTCCTCCCAGCGGATCAACTTGTCCATACCTGTATAAACCCATAGCAGGATTAATAGGGCTGACGGTATTTTTGAAACTTCGTTCATTATCGTTGTGGTAATTCATGGTAACTGTGATGGGATCTCTGTACCTATTGACTTCTCAAATTAGTTTGGAGTAAACTGTCTGATTATTAAGTCGGTAGAAAATAGTCTGCTGTGCTTGAATAAATGTCAGGAGAAATGGAATTCAAAAACAAGGAAAGGGTGAACACAACGGGATATTGGTGAAATCCGCAGTCAGATGGGTGATATTTGTGAGTTATGATCTCAGATCACTTGGTTTTTCATATAGTTATACATCATCTCAATCAGCTTTTTTGGGTAATTAGGGTGTTTGTAATACGTTGGGGATATGGGGCTTATAAGAAATTGGGATTAATTACTCCAGTATTGCTAAATCAGTTTGAATGATTATCTTAGTTTATTCTAAAGTATTAGTACTTTTTTTTGGCGGGTCATGAAATAGTAAGGTGGACTTCTATGTCGTGATCAGATGGTTCTATTTGAAGTGTTTGGTGTTGTCTGCTGGAATCAACTGTATAGGCAGATAAAGGCTCAAAAATGAAAATCTTTGATAAAGTAATTTTTAGATTTTCCCATGAGGTTCATTAAAAGTGGTGGGCGATTTTAGGCCGAGACTTGAAGGGTTTAAAATCGAGTAAAAAAAAGAACCTGCACACAGGCAGGTTCTTCGCAACCGGAAAATTAGTAGTAATAACGTTTAAAATATCCGGTACAGTTTCCAGACTTCAGCAGAAGTCTTACTAAAATCAGATCAATTGGACCTTACCGATTAAATACGTGTAATGGTAGTTAGGCACTCCCTAAAAAAGCTACCGGTAACCTGGCTTTCCTTGGTGTTGCTCTTTTCTTGATAACTGATTTTTTTGATGGATTGCAGTGCCCGTTGGCATTCCTCCAAAGCTTGCTTATTTATCATATTGTTTAAGTTTTTGTACCATGGAAACTAGTAATTCTTGGAAGGGATTTGACCGTTTTGGTGAAAACCGCAGGGGTTCAGGTGTAATTCACACGCTTGTGAACCCTGCTGAAAAACCTCTTTACCTTCTCTTCCTTATTTTTTTATTGTATGCTTTGGTTGACTTGGTTTCTACCTTTATACAATTCGGTAAAATCGACGGTTGGGAAATGGCACTTTTCCATTTTATAGCTGGGTATCTTATGATTTCGCTCTATTTCACACTGGTTTTACCCGAATATTTTCGCAATAAAAGAAGGTTTCGAGCCGTTTTTTATTTTCTGGTTTTACTATCTGTACTAGTACTTGTGAAGCTGCTGGTCTATAATCTGTTTGTAGGCGAACTTTCCCTTTCCAAGAATTTCCTTGTAAATGAATTTAACAGGGTATTCCACTTTCTGATCATTACCTCTGTGGTATGGACCTACTATAACAACCTTAAATTGGGTCAACGGAAGTATGAAGTAGAAATGGATCATGAGCAGCTAAAGGTGATGCACCGCTCCATGCAACTGAGTTCCCATTTTGTGTTGAATTCATTAAGTGTATATATGGCCAGGATTATCAAATTATCACCGGATTTGGCAACAGAGTTCTCTTACCTGACCTCCCTTCTTAGGTATAGTTTCAAAGAATTTGGGGAGCCTAATTTCCTGAAGGAGGAAGTGAAAGCGGTGGGAAATTACCTTCAAATTCAGGAAATGAGGTTTTCACGCCTTTCCCTAATAGCAGAAATAGAAGTGCCTTTTATAGCAGAAAAACTACCGATGCCCAAGTTATGCCTATTGACCTTAGTTGAAAATGTGTTTTTCCACGGCGCTTACACCGATGCAGACCATCCCTGTATGATTAAGTTCCTGCTTAATCCGGAAGAATCAACAGGAGATTGGGTATTTACGGTTAACATAGCCAATAAAATACAGGGGCTGGGTGTAAAGCCACGTTCAGGATTTGGTGCCTCTTCCGTTTTCCGAGTGCTTAGTAATGAATTCGGTGATGGTTTTCAATATAAGGTTGAATCAGATGAATCTACTTATTCTTTACTAATAATCATACATTATGGAAAAGCGGTACAAAATAGGCCTGATTGACGATGAGGAAAATACCCTGGAATTACTGGCTAGGGAAATTTCCATGCTCCCGGGGTTTGAGGTGGGATTTTCAACTGTCAATCCGGTCATGGGTTTGGAGTACGCCCGGAGCGGTAAGGTGGATATCCTGATTACAGATATTCTGATGCCTGAACTGGGTGGACTTGAATTATCCCGAAAACTGATAGATTCCGGTATTCCGGTGATAATCTGTTCGGGGCATTCCAAATATGCTGTGCAGGGGTATAAGGTGGAGGCCCTTGGCTTTTTGCAAAAGCCAGCTGATCCGATTGAGCTGGCAGAGGCGCTGGAAAAGGCTAGAAAGAAAATGGATTCTCTATACTGGGTCAAAAAAGAGGTAGATGAGGATTATGTGGTGGTGGGGGATAAGTTGGGACATGTGCATCAGGTAGTGAAGCCATCTGAAATCTTATATATGGAACAGCAAAACAAAAAATCCATAGTCAAAATAGATGATGGGAGTGAATTTATTCTGGTGTCCCCTTTTATGGAGAGTTTGAAGAAACTCAAGTCCAGGTATATGGTGAGAGTGCATCAGTCTTTTGCGGTTAACATCCTAAAGGTGAGAAAACTACATTCGGAGGAATGCGAGCTTGTATCCGGGGATAGGATATCCACGAGCAGAACCTATAGAGAAGAATTGAGACGGATTTTTGAAAATAAAAGGATCAATTGATTGACTTAAATTAGTTGCTGGAAATGAATTCGGCTTTTGGCCGGGATGCTGTAGTTGCTCTGGGGATACTATAAATCTGTTTTCCCAGTTCCCTATAGAGCCTGTATCTGATCCTTCGCTCATGATGTTGGGTTTGTAAAGGAAAGAAACGGTTGATCATCATGTGCAAATGGTTTAGTAGGAAATGGATACCTGATTTTCCCAGGGCATTAAAATACTCATGGGAGTGAAAGTTGTTGAGGTATAATGTTATAGGGAAGGATTCTTTGTCAACTTTTGATACATAGTCAAAAACTGCTTTGTAAGTACATACTTTGTTTGAGGGCATACTTTTGACATCATTTTTGAGTTCATCAAAGAGCTGCCTGTAGTTAAGGGACTGGGTTAATAGGGTTGTCCACAGTCTGATAATGAGGTTTTCTTTTTCACTTGGAGAATAATTCATGTGAAGATTACCACGGGTTTTAGACGCCAGGAATTTTGATTCCAGATGGAACAGCCGATGAGAAATTTTCAAGTATTTAACTCCATATTTGGAGTTCTCAGGGAAATAGGAAACTGCTTTCCAATCCAATGCCTCTTGACAAAATAGATTAGAAAATGAGGCCAACAATACATTCTTTTCCGCAGCTGCTATATCCAACAGTCGTAGGCGGATTTCAGAAGCTCCGTTTTTACTATAGTTGAGAAAAAACCAACAGGGAGCGTGTCTGCGAACTTCCGGTTTTTCAAGGTGACTAAACAGATATTCCAAAACTTCCGGGACGTCTGAATCGCACAACGTAAGGGTGAAGCAGAGGCAGTTGTCTTGGGCTTCAGCTATCGGGTTGAACTCTCCTGCTGATTTGGCTACATGCTTGGACCTTGAATATTGGAAAACCAGCTGGGGATAGGCTGCCGTACCATCCGCTGAGCGGAAAATACCGGAAGGGTACCAGGATGGATCACAGAGTGTAAGGGTTTGGGAGCGTTGAAGTTCCTGCCAGAGTATCTGCAGATCTTCCTTGTTAAACCGGTTAAGTAATAGCTCCCTGTCTGCATGTCCAGCAAGAATGTGCTGGGGGATGTCCGTTTTATCCAGTATTTTTTGGAGCTCATGTATATCAGGAAAATTTTCCCTGGCCAATCTCCATCTTCGACTCTGAAGACAGATTTTTCCCCAGTTTAGTTGGGGACAGAAAGGAGCGTTGGAGAGGGTTTCGCTTTGGTAGGGCATGAACCTAAACCTTTCCTGATGTGCAATTTCCCACAACAATCGCAGGATGGGATGGGTGATCTGTTCTCCGTTTAGGGGATGCATGACCACGGGTATCACCCTTTTTCCACTGGCTTTATGGAAGAGATGGATTTGGTTATTGCTGATTCCTATGTACAGTTCATCAAATCCTAGTTGTTTTTTTGTCTTTGGTATGAAGGGTGTTATTTCATATTCAAAGATGTTGCGGACATTGAAAATGTGCTGTTTGGAATCGGATTCCTTTAGCGCTATATGTGCATAGATCACATCCTTATCGGTATAGATTTGGTTTTTGATGGTTTGGCTGTGGGCTTCTATTGCTGGATCTCTGTTGAATCTTCCCGTATATACAAAGGGTCGGTTGCACACGATGTTTTCTAAGACCGGGTTTCCTAAAGAGTCAAGCCGGAAAAGAAGCTGGATATCGTGAATTCTTTTATCCAGTTCTTTTTTAGGGAAAAACCCCTGAAGGTCTAAAGAGTGTTCGGTTTGATTCCCCAGAAGTATCGGAGCAATATCGTTTTTCGTGAAATTGTTAGGCTGCAGGAATTGTCCGGATAGAAAGTCGCTCTGGGATAAGAGGGTCTGTAGCTTAAGGTAGCGGTCATCAACCTGGTTGGTAAACCAGATTTTAAAGTCTCTGATGTAAGTGCTTTCTTCCTTGGTAAACAGAGCTCCTGCTGAATCAATACACTGCTGGAGTTGCAGTCTGGTAGTTTCCGGGATTTCGAGGTGATTATTCACCACCATGTCCTTACCTGAGTTTTGGGATTTTATACCATAATCAGGGGTCAGGAATCCTGTTTCCAGAATCTGTTGCCAAAGGATTATTGCATGCTCCGAATCACTTGTTGATCCCTCTGGATTAAGCAGCTGTTGGAATGCATTGAAGTCAATTGGTTGCTTTGATGCATATTGGATCAGGGTATTAAAGACGCTGTTTACAGGGAGCTTGCATCCTTTCCAGTGTTTGTTTTTAAAATCAAAGATCAACGCATGGTAATACCCTAGTTTTTTATGGATTCCTGGAATCAGCCGGTAGTTGCCGTCCAACGGGTTTTTAGCTGATTCAGTGAGCGTTGAAGAATTAATTCTACTATTAGGGTCAATTTCTTCTGCCTGAAGTGGAAAGCTGAGATCCAATTCAGTTCCCCATTTTCCCAATCCTACTCCGGCAAACTTTCCAAATGGGGTAGGGCGGAAACGGCCGCGAAGCAGGTACTTCCTGAGCTTAATCCTGAGTTTGGAATCCAGTTCCGCAAAAGGTTTTCCTTCCAGTTCCCTGTAGAAAGCTGTGGAAGATAGTTTTATAGCTTCCAAGATGACTTCCCTGTGCTGTTCTAACGTTGCAGGGTCTTCATGATCAAAATGGAATAGGGGGAGTCGGTATAGCAAACACATAGGGATTGTTTTTTCCTTCAATCCTAGCGGTATTTGTGATTGAGATGATGATTCGGGTGTAGCTATGGGGGATTCCGGTGAAATTGACGTCTGGAATTGGATAGCTGGTAGAATTTTCGTTCTAGTTATTCTTTTTGGCTTGGAAATAGGGTGTTTGTAGGAAGATTCAATTGAATTACTGGAAGTTTGACAACTTTTGGCTGTGATTATAGTGGTCTCATTTATTGTTGTCCTAAAAAAAAATAAGGATGAAATTCAGTGATGAGGAACTGTTGGTAACGGGACCAGTTTAGCCACTATTCTATCCTTACGGGCTGAAAAAAGGAAGGAGTTGGCGAAGTCAAAAAAGAGCGACTATTGTTTTTAATAATGTTAACCTGATGAATTAAAGTATACTTATTAAATAAGTTTTTATGGGGTTCACATGCTTGCCATTCTTTGATTTATCATTTATCTGGGATCAAAAGTGAAAAATCATTTTTAATTCTATTTGTTATGAATTCCGGAATTCCCAGTTCGTCTGCTTTATCAATCCAGAACGGTATAGTGGATTGTATTTCAAGAATTATCTGTTTATAGTTTTTAATGGTGAATTCCTCTGCAACTGCCTTTACATCTTCAAAGGTGATTTCATTTTTTTTGCTATTGACCGAAAGGACTCGAAAGGTCTTTGTAAAGTTTATGAGTGGGTTAAGGGAGTATGTAATGTCATAAGCCGGAGCGAGACCCCAGCTATCTTGCAGTTCATCATAAATAAGGCTTTGATTTTTAAAATGGTCGTCTTTGTTGCAGAATATGATGTTAAATACCATCCTTTTAAATAGTTGTACCGAATCTGCATGTGGCACATTAAGGAAAGGTAGTAGTTGAAAAAGATGCTCATAGGAGGACTGTTCGGATGTGGTTTCAGTGTAATCCCAGCCAGTAAGACCTGTAATGGTGAGTACATGTTTCTTTTGGCCATTTACCCTGTCGAATCGTTTGGTTGCGAAATGCTTTCCATCAATCATTTTGGAATCCATCATTACAATTCCGGCTTCTTTTGCGGTTAGGAAATAACAGTATTCAATCAGTTCCCTGTTGTAGGGGACTTCATCTAAGTTGAGTTTAACTAGGTAATGATTGTAGTTGTCAGAATAATTAAGATCACCTGGTGTTATTGTTCGGTCGCCCTTATGTTCGGAAACAAGAATTTTTGGTCTTGCACCTCCGGCTGAGGATCCGATTTTAAATAGGGTTAAGAGGGATTCATGGTTCAGGTTTATGGCTGCTGTTCTTTCTTTGGTGTCCATTACTTTTTTCAGTACCTGGACAATGTCTTCAATTACGATGGTAGCATTTTTCGGGATTTGTTTTTCGGGTCTGAATTCCAAGGCACCCATGCCTCGATTGGATACATAAGCCAGTTGTTCCAACACAGTGATTTTGGAAAAATCGTTATGAGTGCTTTCCAGCCATTCTTTAAAAATGATGTTACCGAACATATCAGGTAGGGAATCTGCTATCATCGGTGGTAAGCTCCTGAAGGTGTTGCCAGAATAGGTCTTAAATACCTGCTTTTGAGGGATTCTTTGGATAATCCTTGTCTGAGGAGGGAAAAGGTTTTTCATCATTCCTGATTCCAGGAAGGACTTGCTGTATTGAAAATAGGAGATACCTCGGTTTTCGTCAAAGCCCAGCCTACCAATTTCCTGCCCAAAGCAGTAAATAGTTATAAGTTCATTTTTAGCCATTAGTATAAGGAATCCAGGTTATCATATTCCTCCGATTTTACTTTAATGTATGTATTGAAACTGTCCAGTTCATTAAAGTGCTGGAGTATTAGCAATAAGACATCAATAGTAAAGTTCTTACCTGACTCCACGTTTTGGATCGTAATTCTGGAGAGGTTTAACAGGTCAGCAAGTTGTTGCTGTGAAAGGCTATTTGTCTTGCGCATTTTACGTAATAATGTGCCTATCTCGTTTTTTATACCGCTGACATTATTTGAAGAGAATGTGAACATGATTTTGTAATTTAGCCTAATAATATATGCAAATATGTCTAATTATTCATTAAATGAATAATATAATATGCTTTTTTATTAATGATCATAGAAAATGTTTTTTTGCAAAGTATAATATTCATTTTTATACTTAATAACGTATTTGCATATTATTTTGTTCAAAAATACGATGATTTATATTCTTAATTCAACGTTTGATCCATTCTTTGAATTTTGCCGCCTTACTCTGGCTGACCGCTATTTCTTCAGGATAGGTGGGGGAAAGTTTCAGCAGGAGTTTGCCATGTCCGTTTGATCGGAAATGCTGGCAGGCCTGGTAATGAATGATCATTTTTCTATTTACTCGGAAAAAGTCGTGTGTGGGCAGTTTTTGCTCCAGTTCATCGAGTGTTTCATTGAGAAAGTAGCTGGTTTGGTTAGCTGTGATCAGGTAGTTGATTCTGTCCTGATGGAATATATAGCGGATATCCTGAAGTTGGAGTGGGATGGTTTTGGTTCCCTGCTGTACCAGTAGGATTTCCCGGTTGGTTAGGTTGGATGTTTTGGCTTCCTGATTTCTTAGAATATGGTAATAGAAAAGGTAGTAGATGTTGAATAGGAATACCGGTAATGCCATTATGGGGAAGGAGCTGTGGGCGCTTGGATTTTCATGGGCTGTATTGATCCCAAAATACCATTGATAGATCGAAAGAAAGAATAAATCGATGATTCCGGGCAATAGTACTCCTAGCGTAAACTGTAAGGCGAGCCGGGCCAGGGGTTTTTCTTTCCAGTCATAGGTCTTGTCCAGTTGGACAGTTACCCTGTGTACAAACTCTATGAAAAAACATGCGATTAAAAAAGCAGCCAGAAGCTTGATGAAAAATGAGCTCTGGGAAAGTGAATCCAGGTAGCGGGCACCTGTGCCATACATAGCCACGAGAATAGCGGCGATGATACATAGCAGTATCCGCAGAACTTGGTCATTGTATCGTACCGGTAACTTCTTTTTAACCAAAACTCAATCATTTACTGCCTGCCACCCGGATTTATTTTGGGATTGAATGGTTTTTGATGGCCTCTGAAAACGGATAATATAGGTAGTTAAGTTAATAAACTCTTCCTAAATTCTAGGATACTGCGGTTTTTCATCGTTTTTTCCTGCCGTTTCATCCCGAAATTCACCTGATTCAAGATTTACAGACCTGTGTTTTTCCACTTTCCATTTTTCAAAATTTATGTTTGTGATGTGCCCTTTCGGGTGCTTAGTCTTATTTTATATTCAGCCCGCGGGCAGTTTTAACCGGGGATATCCCCATTTAAAATTGTCAGATTATGAATTACAATGAACAGTTTAAGGAGCTATTCCTTCAGATGAAAGGAGAGGTGGCAGCTATTGCTTCAGCTTCTTCCAACCGTCTGCGTACCGTGCAGGAATCTTACCTTCTGGTAAGTAACTATTGTGAGCAGGTAAAGGCAGCATCCAAATTTGAATCACCCGAGCAGGAGGTGGAATTCTTTAAAAAGATCAGACCGGGGTTTGAAGCCGAACTGATTTATTTTGGGGAGCTCTATTATATCCTCTCCAGTCTTCCTGAAAGAAGAAGGGATGCCATTCGTTTTTTGTTAAAACAGTATGTGCCGGTACGGATTTACTCCAGGAGGTATCAGTTGCTCTATGAGTATTGGTGTCTGGGTAGGTCTGAATTTGACGGAGACCTGTTTATCCGTTCTGATAAGAATAGGACGTTAATGCTGACTTGCCCATTACCCATAGGAGATCGTCATGCCACTCCTGCGGGAAAGGTATTTGCAAAGTTTCGTGCCTATGATGAGCTGCATGGTTTTCTGGAAAAGGAGATTTCCCGTCTTAAAAACAAGGAGGATAAAGGGAGTTCTGCCATCCAATGGACCGCGACAAAAGCAGCTTTGGTAGAACTCGCTTATGCCCTGAAAGCATCTGGAGCTATTAATAACGGCAATGCAACCATTCGGGATATTGCCACACATCTGGAGCGGGCTTTCCAGCAGGATCTTTCCCAGTTTTACAGAACATTTCAGGAAATCCGAATTCGCAAAAATAGCCGTACCACATTCCTGGACCGATTGAAGGAGAAATTGGAACGTTGGATGGATAATACGGACTTGAACAGCAAAGGGGAGGGAGAATAGCTCAGGGTTTTTTAGGCCACCTTCGGTTTTCAGTGTGAATTTTTTTACGGATTCTGCCCCAGGTTTGTAGCAACAAAATCACACAAACATGCTTGATACGATCTCATGGGGAGAATTTTTGAAAGGTATTGGAACGGTTCTGATTCTCTATTATGGAGTGGTGTTTATCCGGTACTTCCGATCTGATGTTTCCAGTTTTCTAATCAAGGTAAGCAGAAGAGAACAGCCATGTAGCTTCGGCAGAAGTGAAAATGGAACTGGGGCTTCAGCAATGCAGCGGGTAGGAGACTTACTCCTGGAGATTGATCAGGAGATCATTCCCAAAGCTCAGACTAAGCAGGAACTGATCGAACATCTTCGATCCATACTGCTCCGCTCAGAATTACCCGATGATCCTCACATCCGCGGAATACTGATCAGTCATATGCTTCTCGCATCCAAAGTTAGACACTTGGAAATTACCCAGGAGGAGCTGTTGGACTTGCTTAGCAAACCTTAAAACTGATTATCCTAACCAATTTAACTACAACACAATGAACAAGACAACACAATGGATTATTGCAGCCCAACTTTTCCTTGTTGCAGGAATGGTTAATGCTCAGGACGGAAATGCAGGGATCAACGAGGCTACCCAGCAGGTACGGGGATACTTTCAGTCGGGTACTGGATTGATGTATGCAATAGGTGCCATTGTTGGACTCATTGGCGCAGTCAAGGTTTTTAACAAATGGAATAATGGAGAGCCGGATACAGGAAAAGTCGCCGCAGCCTGGTTCGGATCCTGTGTGTTTTTGGTGGTAGTGGCCACAGTCCTTCAGAGTTTCTTTGGAATCTGAAAAGTTGGTTTATATGGACCTACTCGAACAGCGTAAAAAGGGGATACTTCCCCAGATCGACATCGCAGGTCATCGGTATACCGTGGACATCCGACTCAATGAACTTAGAAACTCGGATTTTCCCAACAAAAGGCTCGGGCTGGATGAAATGGTGACTTCTCCGGATGGACGCCACTACCTGTTTTTCTATAACCGGGAAAGCAAGTCCATACTCCATGCTTCTGTTGACATGGTTGAGGTGCCGCAAAAAGCTGTGCTGGTTGAAATACCTGATGAATTGGGGCTTGATCCTGTAGGTATGGCAAGAAAGTACGGGTTGAGAGATGAGTATTTTCTCAAAATGCATCCCTATAAGGAAGGGCTAATGGCCAGAATCACTTCGATTGAAAAATCAGGACTTCCTGAGTATGTGGCTAACAATCAAAAGCTGGAGGGACAACCCCAACAGGGCATGAAATCCAGAAAACTCTGAGAGGTTTTAAGGGATAGGTAGTGTTGATTCTCCCGAGTTCCTTTTTCCGCTTCTTCCCATTAATAAAGACTGATATGATCAAGTACACCATCAATAAAGGGATCAACAAACCCATTGAGTTCAAAGGGCTGAAGGCTCAGTATATCGGATATCTCGCGGCCGGACTGGGGTTTACCCTAATAAGTTTCGCGGTCGCTTATGTTATGGGGGTATCCATGTATTTGTGTTTGGCCATCTCGGTGGTGCTGGCGACAGCCAGTTTTATTACTGTATTCAAGTTGAGTGCTACCTATGGCGAACATGGTTTGATGAAGAAAATAGCCCAAAATCAGGTGCCTGACTGTGTGGTAATGCGTAGCAGAAAAACCTTCTTAAAGCTCCTTAACTACTAATCATGGAACTCGATCAACTATTTCCTATTTACAAAGTGGAGCATCATCTGATCCTTTCCAGACAGGGTGATATGACTATGGCTTTTGAAGTTGACTTGCCTGAGCTATTCTCCCTCAATGCTTCCGGGTTCGAAGCCGTTCATGCAGCATGGAACAAAGCTGTGGGGGTACTGGCAGGAAATACAGTACTCCATAAGCAGGATTGGTTTGTGGATCGTTTGTTTCGTGGTGAATTTGCCGGGAATAGCCATTCTTTCCACTCCATGGCCAGTGAGCGTTTCTTTACCGGGCGAGCTCATCTTGACCACCACTGCCGTTTATTCATTACCAAGCGTCCCAGGGGAAGTAAACTAGGGAGTTCTGCCTTATCTAATCTGCTAAGAAAATCCCCTGTTCCGATAGAACTGCTGGAGCGGGAAACGCTGGAAGAGTTTCAGAATGTAACCGGACAGTTTCGTCAGATTCTCCTGGATGCCAGGATTGAATTACGGCAGCTGACCGGGGATGAAATCGTGGGAACAGCAGTAAAGGCTGGGGTTTTGGAGGAGTACCTGAATCTGGGTACTGCCGGTGTGCTTCAGGATATTCAGTTTACCCCGGAATGGAAGATTGGGAGTAACTATGTTCAACTCTACACCATGGGGGATGTGGAGGATCTGCCTTCCACAGTGAGTCCTCATGCTACTTATGAGCCCTATGGAACTGACCAGACGAATTTCCCTGTCGGTTTTTCTACTCCCGTCTGTGCACTACTTCCCTGCAACCATATTTATAATCAGTTTCTTTTTATTGAGGACCATCAAAAGAAATTAAAGGACCTGGAATCCAAACGGCTCCGACTGGAATCACTTTCCAACTATTCCAGAGAGAATGCCATCGCAAGAGATGCCACGGCTGAATTTCTCAATGAGGCAATTTCAACCGGAAGAAAGGCGGTAAAGGCGCATTTCAATGTGATGACCTGGACGGATCGCAGGGAGTATGTTGGCCAGTTGCGTAATCTTACGGCTGGTGCATTGGCGAAAATGAATGTGGTACCCAAGCAGGAAACGGTAGGGGCTCCTCAGATTTTCTGGGCTGGACTTCCCGGCAATCAGGCGGCCTTCCCCGTGAATGAAACCTTCGATACGTTTATCGCACAGGCAACCTGTTTTTTTAACGTGGAAACTCAGTACAGAACCTCAACCAGTCCCATTGGAATCCGCTTAGGCGACAGAATTACCGGGTATCCTGTCCATGTGGATATTTCAGATGAACCGATGAAGCAGGGCCTGATCACGAACAGAAACAAGTTTGTGTTGGGACCCTCCGGCTCCGGGAAATCTTTTCTGACCAATCATCTGATGCGATCCTATTATCAGCAGGGTACACACGTGGTATTGGTAGACGTCGGGCATTCTTACCGGGGACTATGTGAGCTGGTCGGTGGCTACTATTTTACCTATGAGGAGGATAATCCTATCCGGTTCAACCCCTTTCATGTGGAAGGAAGAAAGCGGCCGGAAACCGAGAAAAAGGAAAGCCTGAAAACTTTGCTTCATGCTTTATGGAAGAAAGAGGATGAAACCTTCAAGCGCTCAGAGTACGTGGCGTTGTCCAATGCCTTGTCAGGATACTTTGACCGCTTGGAAGAGAACCCGCAAATCTTTCCCTGCTTCGATACCTTTTATGAGTATCTGAGGGATGAATTCCGAGATGTCTTAAAGCGCGATGGGGTTAGAGAGCGGGATTTTGACGTGGATAATTTAATGTATGTGCTCCGTCCTTATTACCGTGGAGGAGAATTCGATTACCTGCTGAATGCACGTGATAACCTTGATTTGCTTCACCAGCGGTTTATCGTCTTTGAACTGGATAATATCAAGGATCATCCCATACTCTTTCCGGTAGTTACCCTGATGATCATGGAGATATTCATTTCCAAAATGCGAAAGCTTCAGGGAATCAGAAAGATCATCCTGATTGAGGAAGCCTGGAAAGCTATTGCAAAGGAAGGGATGGCCGAGTACATCAAATACCTGTTCAAAACGGTCAGGAAGTTTTTTGGTGAGGCCATTGTAGTGACCCAGGAGGTAGAGGATATCATCTCCAGCCCGGTTGTCAAAAATGCCATCATCAACAATGCGGATGTCAAGATCCTGCTGGACCAGAGTAAGTATCAAAATAAGTTCAAAGATATACAGGAACTGCTAGGGCTGACCGATCAGGAAAAAGCCATTATTCTATCCATGAATAAGGCAAAGGAGATGGGCAGAAATTACAAGGAGGTATACATCAGCATCTACAAAAAGGTTTACCGGGTGGAGGTGAGTGCGGAAGAATACCTCACCTATACTACCGAGGAGCAGGAAAAAATGAAGGTGGAGGAATACACCAAGAAATTCGGCAACCGCAAAAAGGCCATTGAGGTACTGGCTGAAGAACTCAAAAATCAATACGCATGAAAATCAGAAGAAAAATCCTTACGCTCATTGTATCGCTGACTGTGGGACTGACTGCATTGCCGAGCCAACAGGCTTCTGCCATACCCATCAACGTAATTATTGAGGTCATCAAAGCAGCGGTGAAAAAAGTCATTCAGGCGATTGACTTAAAGATTCAACGCCTGCAAAACCAGACCATCTGGCTCCAGAATGCGCAGAAGGTGCTGGAAAACAAACTAAGCAAACTCAAGCTTCAGGAAATTTCAGAGTGGAGTGAAAATCAGCGGAAACAATACGATGCTCTCTTTGAAGAACTATGGGCAGTGAAAAGCATTATTTCACAGTTTCAACGGGTGCGGGATATTGCCGAACTGCAAAAACAAATAGTCCGGGAGTATCAACAAGCATGGGGCTTGGTCTCTACCTCTTCGGTACTTGGACTGGAAGAAAAGCAGCTTATCAGCGGCGTTTATCAAGGTATACTCGAAGATTCTCTGGAAAACCTTACTCATTTAATGGGAGTGATGACTTCGTTTACCTCCCAGATGACTGATGCAGATAGATTGGCATCACTTCATTTAGCAGAGGCAAGAATCCAAAAGAACCTGAGTGACATTCGGCAATGGAATGTCCAAAACCTTAGCCTGATCAATTCCAGGGAATTACTGCCTCTCAACAACCTAAAGCAGAATTATCATGTGGATTAGGCAGAACAGAGATAGGATGTGGAGCAGTGTAAAATCCCTAGCCGGTGTAGGATTGCTATGTCTGATTTCGGTTGGAGTAAAAGCCCAAACGGCGCAGGAATGGACGAACCAAAAACAACTGCAAACTGCCTATAAAATCAATCAGATTGTTGCGCTTAACGGGTACTTGGAGGTGGCCAAAAAGGGCTACCAGATAGCTCGGGTAGGATGGGGGGTAGTCGGCGGTATTCAGCAGGGAGAGCTTTCACTGCACCAGGATTACTTCGCTTCCCTGTCAGCGGTGCACCCGATTGTATCGGAATATCCCCAAGTACCCCGCATGCTTGAAATCCTTAAGCAGATCAATAGGGAAGTAGCTTGGATGGATGCATACCTAAGGGAGGTTAATGAGTTGGAGAGCTCGGAGAAATTAACTGCTTCTAGGCTTAATCAATTTACGCTTCACTATTCAACCCGTATCGTCAGCCAACTCGAAGTGATTTTGAGCGCTCATTCCTATGAGATGAATGATGGGGAACGATTGGCTGCACTGGATGAACTCCATAGGGAAATGGTCAGCCTATACCAGTCTTTGAAGGCTCATACTAAACGTATCCGATTTTTGAAATGGAATCGGAAAAGGAATGAAATAGCTACCCGTCAATTTAATGCGCTCTATGATGTCAAATAGAATTAAACAAGTCATGTGGATAGGTTTGATGTTGATTGGGCTATTACGGCCAAGTACTTCAAGAGCTCAGGCTCATGAAATCACTCAACTTATTCTCAATTATGAGAAGCTCATGCAACTGGAGAAAATTCTGGAAAACATGTATGAAGGCTACACCATCCTAAATAAGGGGTATAGTTCGGTGAAAAACATAGCAGAGGGTAATTTTAAACTCCACGAGGCCTTTCTAAATGAATTGCTTCAGATAAGTCCTGAAGTCAGAAAATATTACCGGGTTGCCGAAATTATCCAATACCAGCAGCGGATTCTTGGCGAATATAAATCCACTCACACCTGGTTGAAAAAGGAGGAGACTTTCTCCTTGGATGAACTGGCCTATTTGGGGGAAGTGTATGAAGGACTGTTTAAGGCTTCTTTACGGAATCTGAATGAACTGGCCATGATCCTAACCGCAGGAGAATTACGGATGTCGGATTTTGAAAGATTGGAAGCAATAGATCGGCTCCACACGGAAATGTCCGGACTGTTGGTGAATCTAAGGCAGCTGAATGGAAAGGTAACCACCCTGAATAATCAGCGACAGCGTACGGAAAAGGCAGGCGAATTTATCTTGAAACTTAACAGATTAAACCCATGAGTAAACCTACTATTATGCTGTTCACGGTATTTCTTGTGACAGGAAGTGCTCAGGCTCAAACTATCTCTGGAAGTGTGGAAGGATTGCATGAGGTATTGAATCAACTCTATGATGAAATGATCCCATTGGCCAATGAGCTGATCACAGTTGCACGAGCGTTGGCAGGATTTGCAGCCATCTGGTATATCAGCATGCGGGTATGGGGTCATATCGCACGCTCGGAACCGATTGATATGTACCCATTGCTACGCCCTTTTGCAATAGGTTTAGCAATTATGCTTTTCCCGCAGGTATTGGCGGTGATCAACGGAACCATGAACCCAATCATTAGGGCTACCTCTGAAATGGTGGAAGGAACCAATGCAGCTATTGCCAAGCACATCTATGAAATGGAAGCGGAGCAACTCGAACCCTATATCAACCATGTCCTTGAAAGCGGAGAGCAGAAATATCCTGAAAACCTGAAAGATATGGGTGTGTTTGAGCGGATCGCAAACGAAGTTTTCGTCTTTAACCTGAAAGCTATTGTCAGCAAGCTGATTTCGGAATTCTTGCAGATGCTGTTTTTTGCAGCGGCCCTATGCATCAATACCATCCGCACCTTTCAGCTGATAGTGCTATCCATCTTAGGTCCGATAGTGTTTGGTCTGTCTGTCTTTGACGGGTTTCAGCATACTATGGCGGCTTGGTTTGCCCGCTATATCAATATTTCTATGTGGCTTCCTGTTGCCAATATCTTCGGGGCGATCATCGCAAAAATCCAACTCAACATGATGGTACTGGATGGTGATTTTACCTCATCGATTGGTTATTTGGTTTTCATGGTCATTGCCATTATCGGTTATATGACGGTGCCCAATGTAGCGGGATTTATTGTACAGCCCGGAGGTCGGGATGGTCTGCTCAACAACGCCACCAATGCTGCCAAGGCAAGTGCTTCTGGCGGGACCCAGGTTATTCAACAAGTCATTAAATAAGCTCCTATGTTTCAAAACTTAAAGAATTTGGATACGGCTTTTCGCCATGTGAAATACCTCTCTTTTACTGTTGTCTTGGGTTCATTATGCTTTGCTGGATACCTGGGAGTGAAGGCAATTCAGGCAACTCAGGCAGCACAGGAACGCGTCTATATATTGGCTGAGGGCAAAGCATTGGAAGCCTTTTCGGCTACCAAAAAAGATAACATTCCCGTAGAGGCAAGGGATCATGTGAAAATGTTTCATCACTACTTCTTCACGCTAAGTCCGGATGAGAAATTTATCAATGAGCAATTGGTGAAAAGTCTCTACCTCTCTGATGGTTCTGCCAAGAAAGTCTATGATAATCTAAAGGAGAGGGGCTATTTCACGGAAATTGTATCGGCTAATATAAACCAGACCATAGCAATGGACAGTGTGAGCATTTCCATTGATTCCTACCCCTATGAATTCCTTTATTATGGCAAACAGCAAATCATTCGCCCAACATCGGTGGTAACCCGAGGGCTTATTACAAAAGGAAGATTACGCCACATTGATCGCACAGACCAAAACCCACACGGCTTCCTGATTGAACATTGGGAGACGCTTTCCAATGAAAACCTAAACGTGGAGAGCCGATGAGAATACTTGGGATTCCTGTCTATATCCAAATCCGGAAAAGTGCATTAATTGAAAAACATGTAAAGCAGCTTTCCTACCTATTCAACAAAGGCTCCGATCATACCAAAAAGCAAGTGGTGTTTGTATATATCCTGCTTTCTGTCGGGATGTGCAGCGCATTGTTGATTAAGGGGCTCTCAAAAGAACCTATGTCGGTGCTGCAGATTCCTGAATGGGAATCTCCTCTCATCCTTCACGACTCACTATACAATAACTCACAAACTAAACGAGCATATGAAACAGACAACTGAAAAACAGAAGAGGGAACGAAAGTTCCTGATTGCACTACCTCTTTTAACCCTGCCATTCCTGTGCCTGACTTTCTGGGTCTTGGGAGGAGGAAAGGGAGTGCAACAAAGTGAACAGCAAATCGGATTAAATATGATGCTGCCTGAAGCTAGGATTGAAGCTACTTCTCCGGATAAAATGGAATCCTATAAGCAGGCAGAGCGTAAGGCCTCGCAGGTAAGGGAGCAGATTCGCATGGATCCTTTTGCGAATGATCTACCCGTAAAGGTGGATACTTTGTTGAATTTCCCCTTGGGTTCTGAACAAAAGAATACCCTGCTGGAAACAGAAAATGCAGTACAGGAGAAATTGGCTGACCTGCAAAAATTGATTGATCAGCCTGAATTAAATGAAGTGACTGCTGGAAAGGAAAACCAGCCAATACAAAGGGGAATCAGTCGGGAAGCGATTTTGGATGATCCTGATCTTAACAGATTGGAATCCATGATGTCAGCTGTTATGGAACCTGAAATGAAAGATCCTGAAATGGAGCGGATTGATTCCATGCTCGATAAACTGCTGGATGTGCAACATCCCCAACGGGTACAGGAACGGTTGTCCGAAACAAAAGCATTGAAGCGGGAAGCTGTGTTTGCTGTTAGTTTAGATCAGGATGTGCCTCAAGCTGAAGATTTATATGAATCGGACAATCTTCTTGGCGAGCAAAATGGCTTTTATGGTCTTGACAGTGAAAGGAAAACGCCTTTCTCCACTATCCTGCCAGCCATCACTGCACAGGTAACCACCGATCAGGAAGTGGTAAGCGGAGCCTCTATTGAACTGGAACTTACCCAGTCGGTCTTTATCCAAGGGGTCGAGTTCCCAAAAGGCACCAGAGTAACCGGGATTTGTTCCCTGAACGGTGAACGGCTGAATATAGAAGTAGCAAGCATTCGCTTGGATAATTTGATTATTCCAGTAAGTCTACAGGCAGTAGATCTGGATGCACTTGCTGGTATTAAAATTCCCAACGCCATTACCCGGGATGCAGTCAAGCAGGGAGCAGGAGATGGCATCCAGTCTTTAAATACGATGGGCATGTCATCTTCCTGGGAGGCACAGGCTTCCATGGCGGGAATGGAGACTATCAAAGGTATACTTTCAAAAAAAGCGAAGCTGGTCAAAGTAACCGTCAAGGCCGGGCATCCACTGCTCTTGGCAAATCTGTCCGGTAACTAACTATTCACTTTCTAAATCATTCTTTATGAAAATTTCAATGTTGCTGATAGCGCTTGCGCTATCCCGAATTTGCTGTGCCCAATTTGTAGAGGAGGCACAGGTAGAAATCTATCCCATCCAGATTGGTTGGGACAAAACTACGGTCCTTGTCTTTCCTTTTGAAGTGGTCAGCGCGGATTTTGGTAGTCCTGCTGTGTTGTCTCAAAAAGACAAAGCTGCTCCCAACGTGCTGAAGCTAAAAGCCGGACAAAGACACTTTGCGTCAACCAGCATGTACGTCATCACAACTGAGGGTAAGCTGTATCCTTTTTCGGTGGGTTACACCGAATACCCGGATGCCAGACCAATCGACATGGGAAGACAAAAGGAGGTAGAGCATGCCAAAGTAATGCTGAAAGAATCCTCCATGAATCCCGCTTACCTGGCTGCTGTACTGGATGAAATGTCGCAGAGAATTCCTAAAGAACTTTCCTGGGGGAAAAAGAGCGGATTGGTCCGTTTGGGGTTGGGAAAACTGGTTGAAAAAGACGGAGTACTGTTTTTTCAACTGGCAGTTGAAAACAAAAGCTGGGTAGATTACCTACCTGAAAAATGGGTATTCACCATTCAGGACAAGCGACAGGCGAAACGCACGGCGATCAGACAGTTGGCCATGGAGCCGGTTTCCTTTACAACTTTTAAAGGAGTAGGCGGTAGGTCGTCTGCCTTGGGGGTATTTGCATTTCCCAAGTTTACCATCTCCGATGCCAAGGAACTGACCATTCAGGTGTTTGAAAAGAACGGGGATCGAAACCCGGTGCTATTGATCTCCGGAAAGGAATTACTTCAGTCCGATCCAATACTTATTTCTAACCATAATTTGAACAACCATGACTAAAAAGCAAAACATAGAGGAACTGCAAGACCGGATGAAATATTCAGGCTTTGGCGAGACACTCAACCAGGAATTGGAGAAGAAGATTAAAGCAGGAATAAGCGATTTTGAATTGGCAGTAACCAAGGAGGTCGGGGAGAAAAAGCTTGACTATGGACTTCATTTTCGAAAATCAGATGAAGGGAAGTATTATTACAATGGCTTTGATGCCAAGCTGACTAACCCGGACGGAAAGGAGCAGTCTCAACGATTTTACCAAAATCAGGGAATCTCAGCCAAAGAGGCTTTCAATCTATTGGAGGGAAGAGCTGTATTCAAAAGTCTGTTTAACAAGGAAGGGGAAAGATACAATGCTTGGCTACAACTGGATTTGGGGGCGAAGGATGAAAAAGGACAGCATCCGGTAACTCAGTACCACCAGAATTATGGATTTAAACTTGAGGATGCAGTAAAGGAGCTTCCTTTAAGAAACATGAATTCACCGGAACAGCTTGATCTTTTACTTTACAGCTTGAAGAAAGGAAACCGCCACGAGGTTGACATTGAAGGGAATGAGTCGAGAGTTCTGCTGGAGGCCAATCCCAAATATAAAACAATGAATGTATATGATGGAGAGGGGAAGCGCATGAAATCTAGTGTCATGAAAACAGCCCAAGAACAAGTAAAAGCTGAAGCCAAAAAGAATCATCAGGCAAAGAACAGGTCAAAAGGAGTGAAGGTGTAAGCATATGAATAGTGTGTTGGTGAATTTTTTTAATTCTTAACCCGGTGTAAAAGCCGGGTTTTGTTTTGGCAAATGTTTAGAAAACCCAATCAACTTCTTTGCCCCTTTACAAGGATTGAAATCTTTGACTAAGACCGTTTTCGCTCCTGAAACTGATGGTGAGCAGTGTGAAATGGGAAGGATTATTCCACTGTTATTTTTTAAAATCAACGGCAGAAAAGCGCAGCGAATATAGGGCCGGTATAGTTTCGCTTTTACAAAAGGGGGACAAAAGGGACGGCATAAAGCCGCTTGCTTCGCTTTTTATTCCGTTTCCTTTATGTCCCATGTACCGCCCCTGTCTTTCGTGCTTTCTTTTTTGCCGTTTTTTCTTTTAAAAAAATGTTTTGCAGCATCTCGCAGATTTAAGGGCAAATCAGAATTGAATCAAAGTTCAATCCTTAAACACTAACATCATGGGACACAACATTCATTTCAACGAACGAACAGGAAAGCATGCATTCTTTTCTGTTAAACAAGCAGCTTGGCACAAGCTGGGACAGGTAATCGAAAACTATCCATCCAGTGCCGAAGCGCTCAAATTTGCAGGGCTGGATTATCAGGTAATCAAATCCCCGATTTTCACCAAACCGGAGGGTTTGCAGGTATCGGAAAGCGGAGACTTGGATCGGATGGATGAAATCCAAGTCAGTTCTCATTTTGTGACGCTCCGAACTGATCTCAATATCCCCTTGGGCGTAGTGGGGAAGGACTATAAAATTATCCAGAACACGGATGCATTTGCTTTTTTTGACGCAATTGTGGCAGAGGGAAAAGGGATAAACTATGAAACCGCAGGAGCGCTTGGCCACGGTGAGCGGATTTTCATCACAGCGAAGCTTCCCCAAGGAATTACCGTCGGTAAGGAGGATTTGATAGATCAGTATATTTTTCTAACCACCTCCCACGACGGTACAGGAAGTATACTAGCAGCTTTTACGCCAGTTCGTGTGGTCTGTCAGAATACCCTTAATGCTGCCATGGGCAAACTTTCCAATGTGGTGAGAATAAGACATACCTCTGGAGCTGAAGAGCGTCTGAAGCAGGCACACCAACTCATGGGCATGGTTTCCAAATCTACCGAACTGACTTCAGAGATATTCAACCGCTGGGCTAACATCAGGATTTCTGATAAGGAAGTGAAAAAGCTGATTGAAATGGCACTGGCTCCCACTAAGCAAATACTTGAAAAAGTGCAACTGGGTGAATACGAGGAATTGAGTAGCAATTTCAAAAATCAGACGGAACAGGCCTTTGCCTATGCCATGATGAGTGAGACTCAACTGCTCCCGACCACAGAAGGAACATTATTCGGAGCCTATAATGCAGTAACAGGATACTTTCAGAATGTACGAAACTATAGAACAGATGAGGAAAAAATGAAGTCGATTCTGTTTGGCGGCACCGCCCAAACTAAAGGGCAGAATGCATTTGATCTGTGTCAAACTATTGCAGCTGATGGTATGGGCTTATTAAGATGTAACTGATCCATCATAGGCGGGCGTTCTAGTCCGCCTTTTGGTATTTCGCTGAAATCATTTCTCCCTTGCAAACTCGAAGTTGGATTTAAGTGACTGACCTCAAAAATGGATAGTCATCTACTTTTAGGAATAATTTTTTTTAGTTTTTATTATTTCGGTACAAAGCTAGGCGTTCCGGTCGGGGCGATCAGCAGACTACGGCATAAAGCCGCTGCGCTATTTATTCCGTTTCCTGCTTCCTTGCTCCCGAAACACCTGGATTCAGCATCCTAAATAATTTCTAACTTAAATGTATTTATCATGGAAGCTGTAAATCAAGTAATCAACCTTCATCAGGTAGCGGAAATCACGCTGGGTTATCATCCAAAAGTAAAATCAAGCCAACGTCCAAAGGTGGGTTGCTCCAGACAGGTATATGAAGTCCTGTATAATTTTTGGGATAAAGACACGCTGGAACTGGCTGAACATTTTCAGGTGATGCTACTTAACAGAGCCAATAGGGTGCTTGGGATTTGTACGATTTCAAAAGGTGGAACTGCCGGAACAGTGGTAGATGCCAAACTGGTTTTTGCTACAGCACTAAAGGGATGTGCGCAGTCAATAATTGTGAGTCATAACCATCCTTCTGGAAACCTGATGCCGTCTGAACAGGATAAAAGAATGACCAGAAGATTGGTTGAAATAGGTAAGGCTTTGGATCTACCTGTTTTAGATCATGTCATTGTCACTGCAGATGGGTATTATTCTTTTGCTGATGAAGGGGAGCTTTAGGGCTCTCTTTTTTGATGATTATTGTTTAAAAAAGAGTGTTGAAGTGTTCCATTTATTCTCTTAAAACCTGGCGATTATAGTTTTTTTTAAGTCAATAGTTCAAAAGTTTATTTTTAGTATTTTTTACTAAAAACAAACTTTTGAACTAAACTAACTTGAGTTAAGACTTTACTAAGATTTTGGAATTAACATTTGTATAAATTAAAGAAATAGTATTAAGGATGAATTTACTTAAAAAAGTAAATTTTTCTTAATTTTTGGAGCGCCGTTTTACTTAAAATATACAGAATATTGGATTTTGATACTTTGTATTTTTATTACATAACAAAATTATATTTTTCATAACAGTATTTTATAAATATAAAATACCATGTATAGGGTATTTTTTAAAATAAATATTTTTTAGTCATTTAGGGTTATTAATTTTATCTATCAGTTATGGCGCTAAAAATTTTACTCAGAGGACCCCTTCTTTATCTTCTCTTTTTTATTGGGTTTGTTACAAATGCTTTTGGCCAGTTGCCTGGGGATGTTTCTTCTCAGGTTCAAAAATTAATACCTAATCCATCTCAGCAGTCCCCAAATGCTGCCGCAATTCAAAAGTATGGGGATTATAATGTAAACCTTTACACTGGCACGCCAGACATAAGTATTCCCCTTTTTGAAATTCAGTCCGGAGCAATTAGTGTCCCGATCGTACTGTCCTATCATTCCAGTGGAACCCACTACACTGATAGAGCTTCCTGGGCAGGATTAGGCTGGTCAGTGCAAGTAGGAGGACAGGTTTCCAGAACTATTGTCGGGAAGCCGGATGAAAGCAGTTTTTTGACTGGCACTAATGATTATACAGTGGGCACGTATGATTTTTGTACTAATTTTTATTACAAAGAACAGACGGCTTCTGGTTCTAATGACCGTGAGCCTGATTTGTTTTCCTATTCCTTTCCTGGAGGATCCGGTCGGTTTGTACTTCAGCAGGGTGGATTACCCCCGCTACTTTTTCCTGAAAGTGCTATAAAAATCACACGAAATCCCAACTATTACGACATCACAGATACTAAAGGCACAATGTACCGCTTCGGGTCTAACTGGGCTGGGAACGTTAATGCAAAAGAATCAATGAGTTCATATGGGGCAGCTGTTACTTCAGGTGTGGTGAATTGGTACTTACAGGAAATTAAATCACCTAATACGGATGATTATGTGACCTTTAAATATCAGGATGTAGGTTCTTACATAGTTTCAGAAATTGAAAGCAATATTACGCTCATGGACAATTGGAATACTGCAAGTGCTGAATTTTTACCATGCAACTCCTATAATCCAGTTGAAACTCTTATTTCTACTACCAATACATCAACCCAAATGGGTATCGATGAAATATTCTTTAATACAGGAAAGGTGAAATTCATTATGGGTACGAGTAGAACGGATGTCCCGGGAGGAAGTAGCTTAAAGAAACTCGATAAAATCGAGGTTTACTCCAAAGTGAATAGTAGTTACATTCTCATCAAATCTTATAAACTGCTTAACAGTGGATACTTTAAACTTGCTGTAAATAATACAGACGCTAGATTGAAATTGGACGGAATAGAAGTTAGAGATGGCGCAAATACACTGATTAATAAGTACGGCTTTAGCTACAATACCACTACTTTTTCCTGGGACAAATCAGAAGGATCATACAGAAGGGATTTATTTGGTTTTTACAACGGAAAAACTGCCAATACCAATTTGATCCCACAGGAAACAGTACAATATCGCGCACAAAGTTACCACTCACCGACTAACCTAACCATTGGAGGTGCCGATAGAAGTACTGATACCACCATTTATAAAGAGGGAGTCTTAAAAAGAATCACTTTCCCGACAGGAGGATATACTGAGTTTCAATTTGAACCCCATAAATATTCAGATGCTGGAGTAACTAAATATGGTGCTGGTCTTCGAATCAAAAAAATAGTCAAGAATGATGGTCTGAATACCTACTCCACACTGTACAAATATGGGAGCAATGATGATGGTATAGGACACAAGAACTTTGATGTCAGGAATTTTCATTTTATGAATACCATATATAAGCGTGATATTTCTTATATGACGGGCTTTCCGCAACGACAATATACAGTCCGTACTTGGGTGTCCAATTCTGTCGTCGGACCGGGATTTGATGATGCTCCAGTAGTTTATACCAATGTATCTGAATATGCAAACAGTACCAGCGGCAACGGTAAGACTGCTTATGAGTTTGATAATAATCTGCTTATCTCAGACGGTGTTTTTGCAGTGCCTTATTCCAATAAAATCTGGCGAAACAAAAAAAGTTGGCAGCGGGGAAAATTGACTAAAGTCACTAAATATGATAATCTGAATAATATTAAGGAAGTCACTACTAAGAGTTATACTAAGTACAAAGGTCAGACATTAAAAGTAGGCCAGGCAGCAATACAGACAATTGTCGGGGAGGAATCTGGTAATTATTTCAACTACTGCGCAGGCACTGGAGGTGGGCAGGCATATGACGGACATCGTTACATGATTTCAACTATTGAGCAGGATGTGGGAGTGTTCTTGGAAACTTCTAGTATAGTTGAATCGCAATATGCTACAGGCTCTATTCAGACAGTAACCAACAAGGCATACCATGCTAACTACCTTCAGCCTACATATGAAGAAGTTATATCCTCCGGTAATCCAGGGACAGTAAGGACAAACTTCAGATATAATTACGATGTAGTAGGTACAGGAACTACCTATACGGGCTTGCCGGATGCTCTTAAACAAATGCTGTTAAAGAATATGATTTCCAGTCCTGTAGAGCAATACACTTGGGTAAAGGAAGGTGCAGGTGCAAGCGAAGTGATTTCCGGGCAGGTTACTGAATATGCACTCGTTGCTGGCACTTCGCTTTATGTACCCGCTTCTGTATATTTTTTAGAGACAACATCCCCGGTCACTACCTATACACCACTAGCAGTATCGGGTACAAATGCTTTGACTAAGGATAGTAGGTACAAATTGAGGATGAGTATGCAAGGATTTGATACCCGAGGAAATCTATTACAGTATGAGATGACCAATGGTCCAGTCACTTCATTCGTCTATGGGTACGATGGCAAATATCTTATTGCAGAAGCTACAAATTCGATTGTAGGAAATATAGCCTACACTTCTTTTGAGACGAATGAAAAAGGAGGTTGGACATATACTGGAGCCGAATCTCCAGTATTGTCGGGCCAGGCAAAAACTGGAAGCAATGTGTATCTCCTTAATAATGGTCAGGTTACAAAATCAGTTACAGGTGCTTATAAGCTCAGTTTCTGGGTAAGAAAAAATGATGCCACTGCCGCCTCACTTACTATCAATGGAACAGCTTACGCAGGTACCATAGATGATACCTGGAGGCTAGTGGAAGTATCAGGCTCAAGCTCCATTACAATCAGCGGATCAGGTACAATCATCGATGAGTTAAGGGTACATCCGCCAACTAGCCAAATGACAACTTATACTATAAAGCCGCAGATCGGTATGTGGAGCCAAATGGATGCTAAGAATCACGGCAGCTATTACCAATATGATCCTTTTGGCAGGTTAGAAACTGTCAAAAATGAGGACGGGCATATCCTTAAGCATTTTGAATATACCTATATCAAACCCTAATCCATCTAATTTTTAACGATATGAAATCGAACACGACTATTAATTTACGCAGATGGATGATAATAATCCATGTGAGATTCCATGTGGCCAATAAAATTAAATTATAAACACATGAAAACATTGACTAGCCTGCTGATTCTTATGGTGATAGGACTCAGCAATCTTTCAGCTCAGGACTTGATTTTGTCAGATTCCTTGTCAGCAGAAGAAATCAAATTGGTAGGGGTGTGGAAAGTAAATCTGCCAGAGCAGAAAAGTAAACTGGATGCTGAATCCAAGACTAAGGTGAACCAATTGGACAGCAAGGGGCAGGAGGGATTTTGGAACGCAACGGAATCCAGAGTGTATGCTCTGGATGGGGAAAGAAACTTTGTAATGACCTGGGTTTCTGAAGGATCACACAATGAAGTGATTGGGAAATGGAAGTTGGAGGCTAAGACAGGTATTCTTAAGTTATTTGGAGAGCATGAGCTGTTTGAATATCAAGTGGAATTTAAAGAGAAATCACAGATTTGGATTCCAATTACCAAGTCTAAGGAAGGCCTGAATGTTCTTTATATTAAAGGGTTGGGATTATGAGAAAAATTGTAATACTCCTAATCCTTTGGATTGTGGTACGTCCTGTTTCCGCTCAGATTGTTTCCACCTCTGCCTGTGTCTCGGTAATTCCTTCTGCACCTTCAATTGTTATCACCACTAGTCAAGCAGTTACACTCACAGCAAATGCAGCCCCGTCAGGTTTTAGCTATCAGTGGTATGACGGGGATCAGACACCCATTCTACCCAGTAATCAAAGCCTACCTACAGGGACATTAACTGGGAGCAAGACTTTTTATATTGCTTACCGTCATACTTCTTCAGGTTGTATGACCTCAATGGTTCCTGTAAGAGTTAATTTTTATGCCGAGGATCGTAACTGGACTAGGGAGTATACTTCTAGGGATACACTTACTGCGGATTTTGCGTTGAGGAATTCTTCACAACAGGCATCCTATAAACAGACGAGTTATCATGACGGGTTAGGAAGAGTAAACCAACAAGTTGCAATTCAGGCTTCGGTAAATGGTTCTGATATCATTACCCCGGTAGTTTATGATACCTACGGTAGACCTTATCGTGATTATTTGCCTTTTCCAAACAATACCACCAGCCAGAGACTCTATCGTTCTACAGCAACAGATCTTCATAGCAGTTACTATACGGCAGAATATGCAGATAGTAGAGGATATGCAGATAAGAGCTATGAAGCCTCACCACTCAATAGAGTATTGCAACAGGCTGTGCCTGGGACTGCCTGGGTAGGTCACGAATTGGAGTATTTAGAGGATATCAATTTAGCCCAGGATCAGGTGAAGATATGGACTGTAAATTCTTCGGGTCTTCCTGTAGATGCGGGATTTTTTGCTGCCGGAGCTTTATCAAAAGCTGAGATGTATAATGAACAAGACCAACGGACGATAGAATATAAGGATAAGTTAGGGAGGTTGATTTTGAAAAAAGTGCAAATCGATGCTGTTCCTACTGCACATCATGTTGGATGGATGTGCACCTATTATATTTATGATAAATTGGGCAAACTTAGGGTAGTCATGACCCCAAAAGCTGTTGAAGCAGTGGTGACAGGTGGGCAAAGCTCAACCTTGACCACTATCAGTGATGGACTCTACTACCTCTACTCCTATGATGAGCGAGGAAGGATGATTACTAAGAAAATTCCGGATAAAGGAACCGAAGAAATGGTGTATGACCTTCAGGATAGATTGGTAGCATCACGCGATGCCCTCTTGATGGCCCAAGTTAAATGGTCATTTGCCAAATACGATGCTTTAGGCAGGGAGGTAATGACCGGACTAGTGGCTTATTCAGGAGCCAGAACAACTTTACAAACACTTGTAAATGGATTGGGATCCAATAATGCGGTAATCAATTTCACATCTGGAAAAACAGGGGCTACCAATGCAGGTGGTTTTCCTAGAGTTGCCGATGGAGGGGAGGCAGATGTACTAACTGTGAATTACTACGACAATTACGCATTTCGAAAATCCACGCTCACCTATGTAAAGCCCACAGGCTATCATGACAGCAGTACCAAAACCACTGGTTTATTGACGGGTACTCTGGTAAAAAACCTGGGCAATAACACCCGGTATGAAACTGCCGTTTATTACGACTCGCAGGGAAGATTAATCCAGACCATTTCTGACCATCATTTGGCAGGGACAGTCAGGATTTCCAGTAGGTACGATTTTGAAAATAAACCAGTTGAAACGATTACCCAGCATACTACACCAAGTAGCTATACCATTACCAAAGGGTATGTCTATAACGCCGCAGGAGCCTTAAGCCACATTACTCATAAGATCAATTCAGGTGGAGTAGTCACATTGGCAACTCATACCTATAATCAATTAGGAGAACTTACATCAAAAGCTTATCCTGTAGCGGGGGATGCGGTGACCAGTTTTACTTATAATATCAGGGGCTGGCTGAAGAAAATCAATGATCCGCAGGTTAGCAATTCAGCATCCAAAGTTTTTGCCCAGGAATTGTTTTATGAGACGGGTGGTACTGGATTATATTGGAATGGCAATATCGCAAAGGCAGAATGGAGAGGACAGGATGATATTAAGAAAATCTATAATTTCACTTATGATGCAGCGAATAGAATAAAAACTGCCCAATACACAGTACCAACCAATTCGGTTCATAACGGAAGATATAACTTGGGCTATATCAATTACGACGCAAATGGTAATATTACCACCTTGCAGCGGGTGAACCAGCAAAATTCAAACATTTGGGCATTAGTGGATAATCTAGCTTATACCTATCAAAACAACAGCAACAAGCTAATAGGGGTGGAAGACTACCAGGGTGTTACCACTTATCTATCTAAAGATTTTAAAGATAATAATACTGCATACTATTCTTATGATGCAAATGGCAATCTAACTGTGAATGGGGATAAAGAAATCACCTCTATTACCTATAACCATCTAAATCTTCCCCTCACCATTACTTTTTCTGGAACAAATAAGAAAATCGATTATTGGTATGATGCGCAGGGAGTGAAACTCCGTCAGGTCAATACGGATGGAGCCACAGTTAAGACCTTAGATTATCTGGGAGAACTCGTATTTGAAAATAATGCGATATCCTATGTCCTGCATGAGGAAGGAAGAGCTGCGTATGAGAATTCTGCCTTCCAGTATGAATTCTTTGTAAAAGATCATCTGGGAAATGTAAGGCAGGTGATTCGTGCTCCGATATCCGGAGCCAGAATAGCCACTATGGAACCTGAGAATGCAGAAGAGGAGGAGAAAGAATTTAAAGGAATCAGAGAATCCCGTCAGGGAGCCGGAGAGCACAACAAAACTCCGGGAGGATATGCCACGGCTTGGCTGAATGCTGGTAGAAACCGTATTCTTGGCCCTTCCCGTTCTCAGGAAGTTCAGCAGGGTGACAGTGTGGAACTAGGGGTATTTGGTAAGTACGTAGATCCAAAGAAAATCAGACTTTCTCCGGCCAGCTTTGTACGCACGGGTATGGATAAGAAGCTAATCCAGCAACTCACCGAATATGGTCAGAACCTCAGTGCAGGGGGAGTGAATGAAATCGCTATTGCCAATGTGATCGCATTGGTGATCACCGAACTACAACAGAAGCCTGTCCCGGAAGCCTACATGGGCTATGCTTTATACGATAGTGATAGTACGCTATATGAGCAGGGAAAAGTAATCCTATCTAAAAAAGCGAGAAATAAACATGAGGAGCTTATTGAGAAAATAGCAATAAAAAAGGATGGCTATATTGAGACTTATTTGGTCAATGAAACTTCTGATGATGTGTGGTTTGATCAATTTAGGATTCTGAGTACAGGGCCGCTCATCGTCCAAGAGACGCACTATGATCCCTGGGGAGTGGAGCTTTCTGGTTTGGGGTATCAATATGGAGGAATCAAAATAAATCCGTATTTATACAACGGCAAGGAGGCAAACGGCCACATCGGAGTGAATCTGTATGATTATGGAGCTAGGTTATATGATCCGGCAATAGGTAGATGGTTTGTATCGGATCCTATGGCGGAGAAGATGCGGAGACATTCTCCTTACAATTATGCCTTTAATAATCCGCTGAGGTATATAGATCCAGATGGTATGGAACCATACGAGGTGATGGGTGCGGTAACTCAAGGACCACCTGATGCTGAGGATCCAACGCAGAAGAGTGTGTTGAATGGGGAGGAGAGTGCTCCTGGAAATAACTGTGAAGGATGTATGATGTTACCAGAGGTAGTTGTGGAAGCACCTAAAGTAGATAAAGCTCTGGCCATACCATTCCCTTTGTCACCAAGTCTAGGTATAAATCCTGTTACTGCTTGGGCTGGAATATCATTAGGTGCAGCTTATGTTGCATACGATGCAGGGATAAATATAGAAGCAACTACTATTTCAATAGCTAATCTATTGCATAGATTAGGGGTTCCTGAACATGTGTTACATTCAAAGGGAGGAAGAAGAAATATTTGGCCTGATCAATACGGTACTCCACCAAAAGTTGGAGATATTGATTGGAATAAGTCAGATTCGCAATTAGCAGATAAAATATCTAACGGAGCTGGAGATAGCAAGCGTGGGCCAACTTCCCCAAATAATCAATTAAAAAAATGGTTTAGAGATAAACGTCCTAAATAATTATAAATATGAATGCGTCAGATAAATACAGGAAATACTTAATTAGTATCCAATTAACTGATAAAAGGTTGTTTGCAGTTTGGGGTACTGATTTGTCGGACGATGAAAGAGATAAGTTGATAATTTCCAATGCTGGAATGATTATTTGCTCGGTAGATTTTAGAGCTTTTAAAGACTATTTATTGAAAAATGTAACTTCTTTTTTTGATGTAGATAATTTGAGTAAATGGCTATTGGAGGTGGGTTCGGCTGATCTAAGTGTTTCATATGATTTTAATAATATTCGACGTTTTATAAAAAATAAGAATAAAATTAGTGATGTTGAGAAGGGTGAGTTAATTGAAATTGTTGATTTTTTAAATATTGCGTTAGATTATTCAACTCAGATAGATAGTATGTATTTGAATTCTAGGTTAAATGAGAGAAATGTATTAATGTTTAAAGATTATGTCTATAATAATTTTATGTGGAATTCGGATTCAAATCAAATAGATTCTCGGATGGATAATGAATTTGATTTGAAAAAATTCCACATTCATTTACTGGAAATATTGGATTCAATTAAAGTGAGTTTACTAGAAGTATGAATTTATTGAGATCTCAGTAAAGATGTTAAATCATAATAAATCTGGTTTCTATGCAGAGGTAAGAGGTAGGAGGTAGAGTTTCTGAATTTGGGTTCTCAAGAAATAATTTGATTGAATCTAATTTTCCACATAACAGTCCACTAAACAATAAGAAGTTGTCTAGCCTCTATGGCTTGCGATTAAAAGGCTTTTTTGATAAAAGGAGTAGTAACATTGGAACCTTACGGTTTAGTGATTCAAGTGTGTTCGAAAACTTTTATAACACAGTATTAAAAGGAAAGGGGTTTTGAAAATTAAATTATGTTCAGTTTTAATTATCCTAATTATATCAGGCTGTTCAAAGAGAATAACTTCAAATGAAGTTATTGGAAATTGGTGGTCTATTAAGGTTGATTCAAGCTACTCTGAAACTTATGTTAATGAAGTTGAATGGGTGTATAATCATGAGGATTTTGGGCCATTTTCATATAAATATACTTTCTATTCAGATTCAATTTGCATTGGGGTTAAAAAGTGGGCTCTAAATGTATCTGATACTAGTTTGGTGTTAAGTGACCATCAGGAAAAATTTATTTTATATAAATTACCTCTTAAGGAATCAATTTTTGAATCAAGGAAGGATAGTTTAGCCTATGAGAATTTTCAAGAAGAATTTAGGAAAAGGTATTTGAGTAAGCTAAAAATAGAAAAATAGATTAGTTATACTAGTAATTTATAATCATTAAATTTCTGTTGGACTAGCCTCCTATTGGATACCCCCCATAATTTCGACTTTCTCAGGACAGGCACGGATAAAAAACTAATCCAGCAACTTACTGAATACGGTCAGAACCTAAGCACAGTTGGGGTCAATGAAATCGCCATTGCCAATGTGATCACATTGGTGATCACCGAACTACAACAGAAACCAGTACCGGGACTATATGGGTTACGCATTGTATAGCCTGTCCCAATGAGCGCAGCGATATCGGGAATGAAGATTCTACTTTATAGAGGAATAGGGCTGAGCGTAAAGAAACAGCCCAGTGGACTGTTTTAGCTAAGAGCCAGGCTGTGGGTAGGAAATCCCCACTGAGTGAAGTATAACGGTGGTAGTACCTAGGTGTAATTTGTAATTACACCTTCATATCCTTTAGAATTTGTAATTCTAGTCCTTTATAAGGATCAGACTAAAGCACGAAGACACCAGGCGGCTATGCCTCGGCTTGGCTGAACGCTGGAAGAAACCGTATTCTCGGCCCTTCCAGATCTCAGGAAGTACAGCAAGGAGACAGCGTGGAGCTTGGAGTCTTTGGCAAGTATGTCGATCCCAAAAAACTCAGACTTTCTCCTGCCAGCTTTGTACGCTCAGGAATGGATAAGAAGCTTATCCAGCAGCTCACCGAATACGGTCAGAACCTAAGCACAGTTGGGGTCAATGAAATTGCTATTGCCAATGTGATCGCATTGGTGATCACTGAACTGCAACAGAAGCCTGTCCCGGAAGCCTACATGGGCTACGCGCTGTATGATTCAGATTCTACGCTCTACGAACAGGGAAAAGTCATCCTATCCAAAAAAGCGAGAAACAAACATGAAGAACTGATCAAAAAGATCGCTGTACCAAAGGACGGATACATAGAAACCTACTTGGTCAATGAGACTTCAGATGATGTGTGGTTTGATCAGTTTAGGATTCTCAGCACCGGACCACTTATCGTACAGGAAACCCATTACGATCCTTGGGGAGTGGAGCTTTCAGGTTTGGGTTACCAGTATGGAGGAATTAAAGTGAATCCATATCTTTATAACGGAAAAGAGGCAAACGGCCACTTGGGAGTGAATCTATATGACTTCGGAGCCCGACTATATGACCCTGCTATCGGTAGATGGTTTGTGTCGGATCCGATGGCGGAGAAGATGCGGAGACATTCTCCTTATAATTATGCTTTCAATAATCCGCTGAGATATATTGATCCAGATGGGATGGAGCCGTATGAGGTGATGGGAGCTGTTACTACTTCAGGTGAGAGTATGAGTCAGGAGGATGAGACTCAGAAGAGCGTAGTGAATGAGGAGGAGGTGATGATAGATACTGGGTATGGTCAAATGGTCAGCTCAAGAGATCTTCTTGGAGGAGTTGACTATGCTGGGAACTTCGAGACTGCTAAAAATAACAAAGCAGAATCTCCCTTTACTTTACATAGTAATAGCGTCTCATCTAAACCATTCACTGGATCAATGCGTGATAGATCAACTTATTTCGAGGGGGTCAGAGTTTATACTACGGAGGTAGGAGATATTGGACGGGGTGCTGCAGGAACTTTACCAGGAGTAGGTATTTTTGTTAATCCTAATGATAAATTTAATAAAGACCTTTTAAGACATGAATTTGGTCATATTTTACAAGCTAGGAAATGGGGAATGGATTTTTTTTACGGAACTATTGTTTCAGAAAGTATTAAGAGTGCAAATAGAGCTAATGAAATTAACGACCCTTCAAAATATAATCATCATGACTCTTGGACAGAATGGACTGCTAATTTTCTTTCTTGGCATTATTTTGGAAAACCATCTAATTGGAATCCTTCTTATCAACTTTATCCAAGTAACATAAGATCTGGTTCGCTACAACCTATGCTTCCATCCAAACTTTTTATTGATCTAGAAAAAAAGAAATGATGTTAAATACCTTAAATCGAAAAAACAAATGACAATTCAACTAAAAATCGCTTTAAAATTTCATTGTATGTTTTTTTTAGCTTTCTTTTTACTTTCCTGTGACTATTATGATGGGAGGCTGGAGGTAATAAATAATAGAAATTATACTATAGCAGTTGAAACATTTTTGGATAGTATTCCTATTCACTCTGAAATAAAGCCAGAACCTTACTATATTAGTAATCAAATTTTGCCAAACGAATCGATACGATTGATTGAACTGGGTAGTACAAGAGGTTGGTCTTCTCGAATTAACAGAAGTTATAATCATAAGTTAAATCTATTTGTTTTTAAAATAGATTCCTTGAGAATCTATGGAATAGATTCTTTACTCACTATGGGTCTTTATGATAAATACATTTTATCAGAAATAGAATTGGACAAAAGAAACTGGAAAGTAGTTGTTAATTGAATAAGACAATATTGAATTTCCTAGGATCGATTGTCTCCTGTCAGCTTCATTCGGACAAGAATGTACAAGGAACTGATCCAGCAACTCACCGAATATGGCCAGAACCTCAGTGCCGGAGGAATCAACGAGATAGCCATTGCCAATGTGATCGTACTGGTGATCACCGAACTGCAACAGAAACCTGTTCCTGAGGCCTATATGGGCTATGCTTTATACGACAGCGATAGCACACTTTATGAGCAGGGAAAAGTTGTCCTTTCCAAGAAGGCAAGAAACAGGCACGAGGAACTGATCAAAAAGATCGCTGTTCCAAAAGATGGTTATATAGAAACCTATCTTGTCAACGAGACCTCTGACGATGTATGGTTCGATCAGTTTAGTATACTGAGCACCGGTCCACTAATAGTTCAAGAAACCCATTATGACCCGTGGGGTGTGGAGCTTTCAGGTTTAGGGTATCAGTATGGTGGAATCAAAATAAATCCGTATTTATACTACGGCAAGGAGGCAAACGGCCACTTGGGTGTGAATCTATATGACTTCGGAGCCCGACTATATGACCCTGCTATCGGTAGATGGTTTGTGTCGGATCCTATGGCGGAGAAGATGCGGAGACATTCACCTTATAATTATGCTTTCAATAATCCGCTGAGGTATATTGATCCAGATGGGATGGAACCATACGAGGTGATGGGAACCGTCACTACTTCTGGAGAAAGTGAGAGCCAGGAGGACGAAATACAAACTGATGCTTCAAATGGCATGTTTGAGTTTGTTAAAGGAGGATATGGAGAGTTAATCGAGAGAGGTAGTGTAATTACCACAGGAGGCACTTATGATAAGGATGGTAGAGCGATTAATCCATCACAGACAGTTTCAGTAGATTTTGAAGGTGGTAGCAATATTTCAGTTACGACTAAAAGAGGACCTAGAAATGATCAGGATGGACTACAAGCTTTAGCAAATATGTTTGCAAATGCCAAAGCAGGAGATAATTTGAGTGATTTCTTAGATTTTGATTTTTTCAATGATTTTAAAAAAGTTAGTGATCTAGGTGGAGGATTCAGGAATGAGGGAAAAATAAACAATACAACTATAAATATTTTTACAGGCACAAATATTATTTTTAATAGATTTGTTTTCTATGCAGAGGGAAGAGGTAGAGGTTCTGAATTTGGGTTTTCAAGAAATAATTTGATTGAATCTAATTTTCCACATAACAGTCCACTAAACAATAAGAAGTTGTCTAGCCTCTATGGCTTGCGATTAAAAGGCTTTTTTGATAAAAGGAGTAGTAACATTGGAACCTTACGGTTTAGTGATTCAAGTGTGTTCGAAAACTTTTATAACACAGTATTAAAAGGAAAGGGGTTTTGAAAATTAAATTATGTTCAGTTTTAATTATCCTAATTATATCAGGCTGTTCAAAGAGAATAACTTCAAATGAAGTTATTGGAAATTGGTGGTCTATTAAGGTTGATTCAAGCTACTCTGAAACTTATGTTAATGAAGTTGAATGGGTGTATAATCATGAGGATTTTGGGCCATTTTCATATAAATATACTTTCTATTCAGATTCAATTTGCATTGGGGTTAAAAAGTGGGCTCTAAATGTATCTGATACTAGTTTGGTGTTAAGTGACCATCAGGAAAAATTTATTTTATATAAATTACCTCTTAAGGAATCAATTTTTGAATCAAGGAAGGATAGTTTAGCCTATGAGAATTTTCAAGAAGAATTTAGGAAAAGGTATTTGAGTAAGCTAAAAATAGAAAAATAGATTAGTTATACTAGTAATTTATAATCATTAAATTTCTGTTGGACTAGCCTCCTATTGGATACCCCCCATAATTTCGACTTTCTCAGGACAGGCACGGATAAAAAACTAATCCAGCAACTTACTGAATACGGTCAGAACCTAAGCACAGTTGGGGTCAATGAAATCGCCATTGCCAATGTGATCACATTGGTGATCACCGAACTACAACAGAAACCAGTACCGGGACTATATGGGTTACGCATTGTTATAGCCTGTCCCAATGAGCGCAGCGATATCGGGAATGAAGATTCTACTTTATAGAGGAATAGGGCTGAGCGTAAAGAAACAGCCCAGTGGACTGTTTTAGCTAAGAGCCAGGCTGTGGGTAGGAAATCCCCACTGAGTGAAGTATAACGGTGGTAGTACCTAGGTGTAATTTGTAATTACACCTTCATATCCTTTAGAATTTGTAATTCTAGTCCTTTATAAGGATCAGACTAAAGCACGAAGACACCAGGCGGCTATGCCTCGGCTTGGCTGAACGCTGGAAGAAACCGTATTTTTGGTCCTTCCAGGTCTCAGGAAGTACAGCAAGGTGACAGCGTGGAGCTTGGGGTATTTGGTAAGTACGTAGATCCAAAGAAATTCAGGTTGTCTCCAGCCAGCTTTGTACGATCAGGAATGGATAAGAAGCTAATCCAGCAACTCACCGAATATGGTCAGAACCTCAGTGCGGGAGGAGTGAATGAAATCGCTATTGCTAATGTGATCGCGCTGGTGATCACTGAACTACAACAGAAACCTGTACCGGAAGCCTACATGGGCTATGCATTGTATGATTCAGATTCCACCTTATATGAACAAGAGGGCTGAGCGTAAAGAAACAGTCCAGTGGACTGTTTTAGCGAAGAGCCAGGCTGTGGGTAGGAAATCCTCTCCAAAAAAGCAAGAAACAAACACGAGGAGCTGATCAAGAAGATTGCTGTACCTAAGGATGGGTATATAGAAACGTACTTGGTCAATGAGACTTCTGATGATGTGTGGTTTGATCAGTTTAGAATTCTGAGTACAGGGCCGCTCATCGTCCAAGAGACGCACTATGATCCCTGGGGAGTAGAGCTTTCTGGTTTGGGGTATCAATATGGAGGAATCAAAATAAATCCGTATTTATACAACGGCAAGGAGGCAAACGGCCACTTGGGAGTAAACATCTACGACTTCGGAGCTCGACTGTATGACCCTGCTATCGGAAGGTGGTTTGTGTCCGATCCGATGGCTGAGAAGATGCGTAGGCACTCACCTTACAATTTTGCGTTTAATAACCCACTGAGATATATTGATCCAGATGGGATGGAGCCCTATGAGGTGATGGGAAGCGTCACTACTTCTGGAGAAAGTGAGAGCCAGGAAGATGAGACAGAGAAGAGCGTGGTGAATGAGGAGGAGACAGCGCCGGACAATGATTTTCTTTGGTCAGATGGATATAGTTATCAAAGTGCTAGGAATTCAATAATAGGTAGGGATTCTTTCAATGGTAGTTATCAGAAATATGTTGTTGGCGCTGACCTGAAAGATAATTCTGATAATTTATTTGAAAATCTTTTAGCCATTTATGATTATTTAATGTTAAACAATGGATTAACTAGAACAAAGGGAATTAAAAACGATCGAAATATTTATTTTCATATAACAGATTTTATTAAAAACATACCAATTCATCAAAAAGGAGATAGTTATACGCAAACGATCACTAGCGAATCAAAATTTACAAGTCAAGGCATCAAATACAGATATTCTATAAGTCCTGCTCAAGTTGCTAATCCCGGACAATATTATAATATGGGATATATATCTAAAATATTATCTAATAGTAATGGGAGTTTAGGTCAAATTTCTTTAATGAACGGAAATAATACACTATTTACATTATCAATTTATGGAAGACAGAACTTTGTTGAAAGATTTAATAAAATATATAAAGGAAATAAGATTATTCAATAATTTGTTTTTGCTGTTTCTTATTATTAATTCATGCATTACTCCTAAGGATGAAGTTTTTGAAGGGCAGGAAGTCTTAAAAGAGTTTCAGGTGATTTTCCCTTATTTAAGTATAATTGATTCAACTTGGGATATAGTTTATCTTTTTAATGATGAAGATTTAGTTCAGTTTGAAGCATCGAAAAATGACAGTACTTTGAAATTTAACTATGTTAAGTTGACAAAAATACCAGAAGAAAATTGGGGTTTCCCTTCATCTAGTTTTTCTTATTGTTATGATATTAGTAATATTACTTATTCTTGGGAGGATAAGGAAAAGGATACTTATATTCATTACACCGCAAAGCTAGATACTATATATCATTTTTATTGGAATACTGGATATAGTTGGACGGGTGATCCATTTTTTATTAAAGGGAAATATACCTATTTGTATGAATACAACAGACTTACTCCTGATCAAATGAGGTATTATGAACAAAATAAGGATTCTTTAACGAGAGTTTTAGGGGATGATTTACCCGATTTACCTTCCATCGAAGCAGTGAAAAGTTCATTGTGAATAGGTGAAATGTTCCTATGGCGGATATCATGACTAGGTACTGACCCTCTACTTGCGCTCCTCTTGAAGGGATGGGGTATGCTATGATGTTATAAATGACCTGATCTAAGGAAATACAGCATGGAGACGATGTGGAACTGGCGATTCCCGTACATCAGTCGGGAGGAAAATACGTAGATCCTAAGAAAATCAGACTTTCTCCAGCCAGCTTTGTACGCACAGGTATGGATAAGAAGCTAATCCAGCAACTCACCGAATATGGTCAGAATCTCAGTGCAGGGGGAGTGAATGAAATCGCCATTGCCAATGTGATCGCGCTGGTGATTAACGAACTACAACAGAAACCGGTGCCTGAGGCTTATATGGGCTACGCACTCTACGATGCCGATTCAAACCTTTACGATCAAGGAAAAGTCATCCTATCCAAAAAAGCAAGAAACAAACACGAGGAGCTGATTAAAAAGATTGCTGTACCTAAGGATGGTTACATAGAAACGTATTTGGTCAATGAGACTTCTGATGATGTGTGGTTTGACCAATTTAGGATTCTCAGCACTGGACCACTGATCGTGCAGTAAACTCATGGAGCCTGTCCCGATGAATGAAGCGAAGCGATATCGGGAAGCCTTGGGGAGTGGAGCTTTCAGGGCTTGGTTACCAGTATGGAGAGGGCGGAGCGTTAAGAAAATGTCCTGTGGACATTTTTAGTGAGGAGCCAGCTTGCAGGGCGGGAGGCAAACGGCCATCTTGGAGTGAATCTGTATGACTTCGGAGCCAGAATGTACGATCCAGCTATCGGGAGATGGTTTGTGCTGGATCCGATGGTACGTGAGTTTCCTTAGAACAGTACTTATGGACAACTGAAATAAAAACATCAGAAGGTTAATGTTTTATTACTTTTTCCTTAGTGTTAGCCACAATTGCACCACTAGTTTTCTAATTCCCCTTCCTTAAAAACATTTCCGATATGTTCGGAGATAGCACTTCTTCCTTTTCAAAAAAGTGCCGCAATTTGTTCTTGGGAAAGCTAAACTATTTCTTGATCAGACATCACTTCAATTTGAGTTTAGCCATCATCGCCTTTAAATATTTCGAATTGATTACTATGTAAGGTTATGATTATAAAACCTCTTTGTCTTTCATGGGGTATTTTTTACTAGAACTTTTTCCATTTTCGACGATCTTTCTTTAAATCCCATATCCATTGGTCAAGGATATACTTCCAGTTTTTGATTGGAACACCGGTTTTGGTTTGCCAGCCATTTTTTTGGAAGTGAGTAAAAAACAGGAATGCCTCTTTTTCCTCCAGCTCCTGTTGATCAAAGATGATTTTTACATGAGCTAATAGTGGAGGAACTTCATTACTGAATCCCAAATTTGATTTATGATTTAACTCTGATTTCTTATATTCCATTTTCAGGAAACTTATTTGACTTCTTATTCTCTTCAAACACTCTGGTTATATCGGCATGATCGTAGTAGATGATTCCTCCGATCTTTGTGTATGGTATGGTTCCGCTGACGCGCATGTGTTGCAGCGTGCCGGGAGAAATGGCCAATAACTTTCTAACCTCATGGGATTTCAACCATTTCTTGGCCGGCTGCCCATTGAGGCTAGAAAGCATCTTTTTTATCTCTGATTTCAGTTCAGTTCCAAATTTCTCCAAGTCATTTAATGTGATGATTTCTGTTGGCATTTGAATTTGATTTTGGTTTACATTTCCAAAAGTCAGTCTAATGTTAGAAAGAAATTCACATCACAATCAGAAGTTGGTACTAAGGTTATTTTGCTTTACTAAGCTTCCTTCGAAGCTTTTTCATGTCATCACTTACTTTTTTCTCTACCACCTTAGCATATATCTGCGTGGTTTTAATGCTTGCATGTCCGAGCATTTTACTCACTGTTTCAATTGGGACACCATTTAAAAGCGTAACGGTGGTGGCAAAGGTGTGCCTAGCCAAATGGAAAGTCAGGTTTTTGTCAACATTACAAATGATTGCAATTTCCTTCAAATAGGCGTTTAGCTTTTGATTGGAAATCAATGGAAAAATTTTCCCTTTGGAGTAAGGCCTGTCTTTGTCCTGATAGAATCTGATGATATCCAGAGCCTCAGGCAAAAGTGGAACTTTTGACTTTTGTTGCGTTTTTTGTCTGCTTATCGTGATCCAATACTCTCCATCCAACCCCACTACAATATCATGGAGCATTAGGTTCATGGTGTCAATGTAACTAATACCGGTGTAGCAGCTGAAAATAAATAGATCCCTGATGTACTGTAATCGCTGGATATCGATTTGCTTTTCTTCTATTCTCTTCAACTCAGCCGGAGTCAGACAGGTTCTTTCAACTTTTTGGTAACGAAAACTGAACTTGGCAAATGGATCCTTGACCATCCATTCCATCCTTAGGGCTAAATTGATCACTTTCCTAAACCTTTCCAGATGCTTCATGATGCCATTATTTGCCAAGGGCTTGTGATGATCCTGAGGCTCATAGTTCACAAGGTATAATTCAAACTCATTTAAAAAACGGTAATTGATGTCCTGTAGGAAATAATCTTCTATGCCATACTGCGACTTGGCAAAGGCCATTACATATTTTTGGGTAGTGAAGTAATTTTTGAGAGTGCCCCAAGCCAGCACATTTCTGTACTTCTCATTGTGATATTCAAAGAGCATAGAAACGGTATGTTCTTTTGTATTGGTGCCTAAAAGCTCGTGTTTGATTGAATCAGCAGTAATAGTGGTTTTTTGAAGCTGAAACTCCTGATAAATCTGGATAATCCTAGCTTCTAATTCTTTCAAATAGTGATTTAAGGATTTGGAAGATTCTTTGGATCCTTTAGCCGATCCTAGCACATGATTCCAATCGTTGACATTTATTTTTCTCTTTAAAGAGATGTCTACTCGGGTTCCATCAACAGTGATCCTCACGTAAAGAGGGATTTCTAAATCGTCTGTGGAGTTGTTTTTGAGGAAAAACCTGATTCCAAATGTGTTAGTTGTTTTCATGATAAATGAACTGTTTTAAAGGTTTTTACATCACTTTAAAAAAGGTCACCGAATAAGACACAGCAAAATCGCGTCAAAATGCATCAAATAAGGTTTAATTACTTTAATACAAAAATTTGATTGACAGAGAGATAAGTCACTTTCTGTGCGTGAAATTTAAGCATTAAAATAGGTCACCGAATAACGCACATTTTCTTTGCTATTTGTTGATATGAACTAAAGGCTAAAAAACAGAAAAGCCTGTAAATCAGTAGATTTACAGGCTTTTGGTTTCCCTTGGAAAGGGTTCTGTCGGGGTGGCAGGATTCGAACCTACGACCTCCTCGTCCCAAACGAGGCGCGATACCGGGCTACGCTACACCCCGAGGTGTAACTGGTTTTTTCAATTTTTGATCCCTGACTTGCTCATGAATCGGTTGCAAATGTAACAAAATTTATTTCCGACAAACACTTTTTTTGAAATGATATTGAAAAAAATATCGGATTAAATTGATGGTATTTGAAGTGTAAGTGAAAGTGTATTGATTATGAGAGGGATATATTTTTTTTGATGTAAATAAAATCTTTCAGGAATTTCAGCTTATCCTTTTTTACCTGCCTGAAAGAATCTTTCCTTAAAACTCCTTCTCACCGAATTCACTCTTGATAAACTTGGAGTTGTTTTTCAATTTATTGAAGGTGTAGCTGATATTGAACTGGATTATATCTACCTCATATACATAGTTTGTGGTAGTATAGAACACTCCGTCTCTCCAGGTGGTGATTCGTTGCTCATTCGTAGGAAGTAGTCCCATATCGATATTTAACCACTGAAGTGTGGTGCTCAATCTTCCCTCAAGGAAGGTCTTTTTGATGTTGAGATTGGGTGAAAGAAAGCTTGAATCTTCGCCCTGTGCGGTGTTGGTAGGAGAAATATAGTTCACTGCCAGCTGAGCTTCCCAGTTTTTACCAAAGCTAAAGCTGGTGTTTGCATTGATGGAGTATATCCAGCTTTCGGTATTGATAGGTTTGTTGTCAAACTCACCTGCAATGGAATAATTATACACATTTGCGCCAGCGAAAACTTGCCACCAATCGGTTGGGTTTAGCTCCAATCCTGTTTCCAAACCTATAGACTTTCCTGTGCCTACATTGGAATAAATTCGGTTTAAAATGGTGTCGTTAAAGACTGTGTTCACACGATTGACTAAGTTCTGTACATTTCTAAAGTAGGTAGTGGCGGTGAACGAATTGTTGTTGAAATTTTTCACCAAACCTACTTCCACCAGGTCTACAAATTCTGGTAGCAGGGTAGGATCACCTTGTTCCAGTGTTTCGGAGTGCTCTCTTTCTGGGAAGGGATTCATCTTAAAAGTAGTCGTTCTTTCTACTCTTTTGGAGTAAGATGTTTTGATTTGAAGGTCATCGTTTACCGAATAGTGTAAACTTGCCGAAGGGTACCACTTCACAAAATCATATAGGTAAGTAGTATCAACTGTCCCGGCTTTGTCGGTAAGATAGAGCGTTCTATCCATGATCTCCACCCTTGCGCCAGCCGAATAGCTCCATTGTCCCTTCTTACCGCTTAATTGTCCATATCCTGAGTGCAGTGATCTACTTAAGTCCACGGCACTTGAAAACTCTGGAATCAGCTCAAATTCTCCTGTTTCATTGTTTTTTCGCTCATAGACAAAATCTCCGGTATGGTTGAGATACCTGTACTGATAGCCAAATTCCAAGATGCCAAATGGTTTTGGAGCAGCCTTGTAGTCCACTTGTGCTCTAGTGCCATGAAGCGGATTGTCGTTGGTGTTATACTCGTCCTGGTAGATGAGACTTGTGTTTGGGTAGCCCAAGTTCCGGTTGGTTGTAGGCCCTCCAAGCATGGTGTATTCATAAAGAAACGAGCCTGAGAGTTGGGATTTATTTTGGAAAATATGCTTGTAATCCAAGCTTCCCAACACGAAGTCACCACGTCTAATTCTAAGGTTCTCGTTGTAATACTGCATGGTATAAAGACGCTCTCCATTGACCTCTGCATGGTTGTCATTATAAAGGATGTCAGCAGTTCTGTCGGCAGTCTTTTTGCCAGCATAGAATCCCAAACTGAAGTCATTGGACTCATTTGGCGCAAAACCAACCGTAACTCTACCAGAGTAGGTTTTAGCATCTGTACTTCTTTCTCCGTCTGAAGGGAAATAGGTGGCGGTATCTCCGCGTGTGATATAGACATTTCCTTCTCTTCTACCGTTGATATCACTTCTTTGGAAGCTTCCGCCTAGGGAAAGATCCCATTTATCCTTTTTGTGATTTATAGTGAAGTCAGCTCCATAGCGCTGAGGGTTGTCCTTATTGTCATAAGGCTCTATACTCGGCATGCCGATCTTGGTATTCACTTGCACAAATGTGCCATCAGTCACCCCTTTCTTCATGATGATATTGATGATTCCAGCCTTTCCTTCTGGGTCGTATTTAGCAGATGGAGATGTGACCAACTCTATTTTTTCTACTGCATTTGCTGGAAGTTGTGAAAGCAAAGCCTCAGGGCTGGATTGGGTTGGTTTGCCATTTACCATCACCACAAAACCTGTCGTTCCCCTAACTGATATTTCACCTTGAGCATTGATGCTGACAGAAGGTAGGTTTCTCAACACATCGGTTGCTGTACCGCCTTGGCTTGTCAGGAAATTCTCAGAATTGTAAACCTGTCGATCTACTTGATTCATGGTGGTAAATTTCCTTCCGGATACTTCTACCTCAGCTAGTAATTGCTGATCTGGACTTAGAAAAATAGTACCTAGATCCTGTACTTGATTCTTCGATACCGTGATGTCTGAAATGACTTTGTTGTCATATCCTAAAAATTGTGCTAGTAGATAATATTCTCCTGATTTTAAGTCATCTAAAACAAATGCACCATCTTGATCGGTCACTACCCCAGCTACTAGTGAACTGTCTTTGACTTGGTAAATGGCCACACTGGCATATTCCAAAGGATTGTTTTCGGATTGGTCAATTAATTTACCCTTTACACCAGTTTGAGAAAAAGCTGTTCCAGCTAAAAAAGCAAGAAAAAGCAGAGAAAATAATCGATTCATTTGAGGTTTGTTAATTCCTCACAAAGAACTAGTGCTTTTGTACTATTTTACGGTATAAAAATACCGATAATGGTATAATCAGACTTTTATTTTGGATCTATACTCTAGAGGAGTCAGGTTAGTCTGTTGCTTGAAGAACTTGACGAAATTTGATGAGTCTGAAAAATTCAACGAATAAGCAATTTCTGTTACCTGATTACTGGTGTGTGTAAGTGAGTTTTTAGCCTCTATTAAAATTCGTTCTTTGATGACTTCCCGTGCATTAGTATGAAGGGTAGTTTTGCAAATGGTGTTGAGCTTTCTCACTGAGATTTTCATCCTATCTGCATATTCTTGAACATTCTTCAAATGCGCATAATGCTCGTTTATTAGTCGTTTGAAAAGTGCCAGTTGGTCAATGACTGTAGAATCTAATTTTGGGGCGGAAAAGGGGAGGTTTAGAGTGCTGAGGATAAGTAGATTGAGATGAGCTGCAAGCACATCTAGAGAACTTCCTCTTTTATATTCTCTTTGAAAAGCCTCTAAAAGTGTAAATATCTGCTCTTCTGAGTCGACTATTTCAAAAGTCTTAGTCAATTGAAAGAGGCTATTGATAGCATTGGGGTATTGGGCCAGGACTTCTTCTTTGAAAAGAATAACATATCCATCAGGGATCTTACTGAAATCCCAGCAATGCACCTCGCTAAGTCCGAGGTAATAGCCCGTATTAGGGGTCACATCAAATTTTTCATCACCTATTGTATGAAATCCAGCTCCTTTTGAAAGAAAAATCAATTCATGATAGCCCGCGTGTCTATGAGGAACGGTTGGTTTGATGACTGGTTTCATCCGAGAGACTTTTAAAAGAATCTCACTTTCAAGCTTTGACTTTACTCCAATTGACATGTCGATTTGGTAAACAGGGGTTGTTTGTGTGCAAAAATTGTAAAAAAGCCATAGATATAGATTGCCTTTTATTTAAAAGGCAGTGGAAAAGCGAGTATGGAAGAAAATAAATATTTTTTATAAGGTTTAAAGTCCATTTATAAAAAAATAGAAGAAGCTGATCTTCGTGTTTTCAAATGGCTATTAGATAGTTGTAAGGTGTTATATGCCTCAATTTATGCTGAAAATGGCGTTTATTAGGAAATAAGCTTGGTTAAAAATAGTTTTCATCTCTTTTTGGATTGAGTCTGAATAGGGAAATTAGAAGGTTTGGAAAGAAATAATTTTGTTATTTTATGGGTAGAGGGATTGAGTTGTGTGAATACTACAAATCGATCTTTCTTTTTGAAATTGAATCAGATCAATAAAGTAAATTCTATCTCATGAGTTTTCAAATCAAAAATTCCGGTGAAGCCTACGATGGTATAATTGTTGGTTCTGGGGCTGGGGGAGGTATGGCCTCCAAAATTCTATCCGAGGCAGGTCTTTCCGTAGCTGTTTTAGAAGCAGGAGACGATGTTGATAAGGCTATTGGAGGCGGGGATATTGATGGTGAACCTTATACCCGAAAGAAGGATACAGAGTTCGATTGGTTCTTTTCAAGAAGAAAGTTTCTAGCGACTACTGCAGCATTAATTGCTTCTCCCTTATTGTTGAATATTCCTGCCTTCGCAGGTAATTCAGATAAAAAGCTCAGACATGTTTGTGTCGGCGTGGGAGGAATGGGCGGACATGATCTGCAGCGTTTTATTGCTCATCCAGATGTCGAAATTATTGCTATTTGCGATGTGGATGAAGAAAGGTTGCAAAAAGCAGCCGAATTGGTTCCTAATGCCCGCAAATACAGTGATTGGAGGATTTTGCTAAAAGAAGAATCCGATAATTTTGACTCGATAAATGTCAGTATTCCTGATCACAACCATTTCGCTGTGTCTATCAGTGCAATCAAAATGGGAAAGCATGTCTATTGCCAAAAGCCCATGTGCCATGACGTGTCCGAAATTAGGAAATTGACCAATGCAGCAATAAAAGCTGGAATCGTAAGCCAATTGGGAACTCAACATGCTTCTGGAAAAGGTGATCGTACAGCTGTCCAATGGATAAAAGAAGGTCATATCGGAAAAATTAAAAGAGTTTACCTCTGTTCAAACAGACCTGGTGCAACGGAAGCCTATAGGTTTCCAGGACCTCGTCCAGTAGACGGGCAAGATCCGCCTTCAGAATTAAATTGGGATCTTTGGACAGGCACAGCACCACTTCGGCCTTATAATCCGGCTATTTATCATCCTACGAAATGGAGAGCTTGGCAAGACTTTGGTACAGGATGGTCTGGAGATATCGGGTGCCATATTTTTGATGCAGTCTGGAAAGGGTTAGGGCTCCAATCACCGATTTCTGTTCAAGCCAGAGTTCAAGAATCTTGGGAAAATTCTCCCGAAAGAAGAGCCGATACCTGGCCACAGAGTAATCATTTGACCTGGGTATTTCCTGGAAATGAAATGACCGAGTCGGAACAACTAACTGTTGAATGGTTTGATGGAGAATTCTACCCTCCTGAGGAAGTCAGGGCTTTATTTTCAGTGGAAAATTACCCTGCTGAATCGGCTATGCTGGTCGGGACCGAAGGAGCTTTATTGATTCCACATACAAAATTGCCTGTCCTCTTGCCAGAAAGTAAATTCCAGCAAGTGCAATATCCGGAATTGGAGGAACGAGATCATTACCATCACTTTGTGGATGCATGTCTAGGCAAAACAAAAACCGAAAGTCACTTTGCACAATCTGGACCCATGACGGAGGCTATTATTCTGGGTACTGTTGCCATCAGAGAGCCTCAAAAAGTCCTTAACTGGGACGCAAAAAAGATGAAAATTTCGAATCACCCAGAAGCAGAGAAATACTTGAGCCGCAAATACAGAAAAGAATGGGAAGTTTAAGGAATATAAAAACAGTAAGCTTTTGATAGTAATTAGTATTCCGTTAGGATATTTCTCTGAGGAATTATTAAAATCATATAAAATTATTAAAACATGAGTTTTCAAATAAAACCAAGTGGGGACTCTTACGATGTCATTATCGTGGGTTCTGGAGCTGGGGGAGGTATGGCCTCCAAAATTCTATCCGAGGCAGGTCTTTCCGTAGCTGTTGTAGAAGCAGGTGGTGATTTTGACCCCGCCAAGGAGGAAGATCGCACACAACTTAGACCACCATGGGAATCTCCAAGAAGAGGCGCAGGCACACAAATCCGTCCATTTGGAGATTTTGATGCTGCTATTGGTGGCTGGGATATCGATGGAGAACCCTATACCCGAAAGAATGGAACTGAGTTCGATTGGTTTCGATCTAGAATGGTCGGTGGAAGAACAAATCACTGGGGAAGAATCTCGCTAAGATTTGGGCCTAATGATTTCAAACGTGCCAGCATTGATGGACTAGGGCATAACTGGCCTATCGGGTATGATGATTTGAAACCATACTATGATAAGGTTGATAAGTTGATTGGTGTTTTTGGCACTAAAGAAGGTATATATAATGAGCCTGATGGATTTTTCCTTCCTCCTCCAAAGCCTCGACTGCATGAGCTTTACATGAAAAAAGGCGCGGATAAAATGGGTATTCCTATGATTCCTTCGCGTCTATCTATGCTCACCCGTCCTATCAGCAAAGAAAGAGGCGTTTGCTTCTTTTGTAGTCAGTGTAATAGGGCTTGTCAGGTTTATGCGGATTTCTCTGCTGGTACTTGCCTGGTTCATCCAGCTATGAAAAAAGGTAAAGTAGATCTTTACACGCATTCCATGGTAAGAAAAGTAACTACTGACGAAAGCGGTAAAGCCACAGGTGTTTCTTTTGTGAGCAAAGTGGATATGAAAGAATACAAACTCAAATCCAGAGTGGTTGTCCTAGGTGCATCAGCTTGTGAGTCTGCTAGAATCATGATGAACTCTAAGTCAAAATCTCATCCAGATGGTATCGGAAATAGCTCAGGCATGGTAGGTAGATACCTACATGATTCCACGGGAACGGATCGCATGGCGATTATGCCAAGTATGATGGATCGTGAGCGCTACAATGAAGATGGTGTAGGTGGTTTGCACATGTACACACCATGGTGGGGTGATAATAAGAAATTGAATTTCGCCAGAGGATACCATATCGAATACTGGGGAGGAATGGGCCAGCCAGCCTACGGAACCGGTGGAAGTATGGATTCGATGAGAAAATATATCACAGATGAATTTGGTGCGCCAAGTCCAAATGGTGGCTACGGAACTGGTCTGAAAAAAGACATCAGAAAAATCTACGGTTCTACTATGGGTATGTCGGGCAGAGGTGAAAGTGTACCTATGTATGACAACTACTGTGAAATCGATCCAAATACAGTAGATAAATTCGGTATTCCGGTACTTAGATTTAATTACAACTGGACTGATCAGGAAGTAAATCAGGCGAAACACATGCATGATACTTTTGAAGAAATCTTGACTGAATCAGGCGGAATTTTGCTTGGGTCAAAGCCAGGACCTGAGACCAAATATGGTCTTTTGGCACCAGGAAGAATCATACACGAAGTAGGAACTACCCGAATGGGAGACAATCCTGCTACTTCAGTATTGAATTCAAATTGCCAAGCGCATGATTGCGATAACCTATTCGTAGTAGATGCTGGGCCTTTTGTGTCTCAAGCTGATAAAAATCCAACTTGGACCATTTTGGCCTTGGCTTGGAGAACTTCCGATTACATTGTTTCTGAATTGAATAAGAAAAATATCTAAACCATGAACAGAAGAGAAAATCTTAAATTACTCTTTACCGGCTCAGTCGGTACAGGTTTATTATTGACAGGCTGTTCACCAGAGCAGAAAGCTTTACCTGCCAAGGATGTACTATCTGGCGGTACCATCGGTGGAAGAACTGTAGAAGAAAAGCAACGCGATCAAGCCTTGCTTTCAGACACATTCTTCACAGATGACGAACGCAAGAAGCTAAGTACTTTGGTAGATATCATTATGCCAAAAGATGATGAGTCACCTGCAGCTACTGAACTAGGTGTAGTCGATTTCATGGAGTTTATGATGAAAGATCAGCCAAGTAACCAGACACGCATGCGTGGAGGGTTGATGTGGTTGGATTTTGAGGCGGATGAAAAATTCGGCAAATCATTCAATGAACTCAGTGAGTCAGAAGTAATCACTATAGTGGATGAAGTAGCTTGGCCTGATAAAGCACTGCCTGAATATGAAGGTGCTGTTCGCTGGTTCAATATGCTTCGCAATCTTACTTGCTCAGGTTATTTCTCTACCCCAGAAGGTTGGAAGTACATGGGCTACGTAGGAAACACTCCAAATGCTTGGGACGGCGTGCCGCAGGAAGTAATGGACAAGCATGGCGTGAAACTGGAAGAAAAATACCTGCCGCTTTATCTCAAGATGGAGGACCGTGGTACTATCATCGAATGGGATGATGATGCTAACATAATTGGGTAATTAATTAGTGCATATTTTCAATTTCAAAAAAAACCAATGGGTGTAAGCTCATTGGTTTTTTTTATTTACCCATAGGGGTACTTGGTTGTGCAGTGCAGAGCAGGAGACTCAAGCGATTTTTTATATTGTATTTATAGGTGTGAAGTTCATAGTAAGAAGGCCCGCAGAAATATTTTAGAATATTATGGGGTCATTTTACTGTTTGACTTACTCTTAATATTAGAAAGGAGAAGAAATTCAGATTTTCAATGAACAATAGCCCAAAAGAACAGTCTAATTGCACTTTTATCCCTGTTAAGCATCTGGAAACAATCAAAGTTTTTGAGAAAAAGTCTGATTGTGACATATGGAATGCATTTAACAAGGGGGATGAAATGGCATTTAATTATTTGTACAGAACCTATGTGCACAAGCTTTTCCAGTTTGGTAGTCAGTACTCCCGTGATTCCAGTTTGGTGAAAGATAGCATACAGAATCTCTTTATTTATCTGAGAAAAAAGAGAGGATCTCTTGGTGAAGTGACCAATATCAAAGGCTATTTATTTAAATCTATCCAACGGGAAATAATAAGGAATATCAAATCAAATACCTCATTTGAGGGCTTTGAGGAAAATTTCCTGGAAAGCCATTTCCAGCTGGAAGTATCGCCAGAAGTCAGTTTTATTAAAAACGAATCAGAGGACGAGCGAAAAATTCAAGTACAGCAGGCCTTGAACCAGTTGACTACAAAGCAAAGAAAAGCCATACTTCTATTCTATGAAGAAGAGTTGAGCTACAAGGAAATTGCTGAAATCATGAACTTCAGTGAAGTGAAAACTGCCAGAAAATTGATCTATCGAGCCTTAGCAAGTCTCAAAAAATATATTAAACCAACGAGTTATTAAAGTAATGTCTAACTACACAAATCATAAAAAATATGAGGACTACGAGTTCGAAGATTTTCTCTCTGATGAGTTTTTCGTACAGTGGGTAAAATCCCATAGCGAGAACAATTTGCATTTTTGGGAGAAGTGGTTGATTTCAAATCCTCAGAAAAGAGAGATGGTGACAGAGGCGGCTAGTTTTGTCAGGTCTATTCAATACAAGGAGAATTTTGAGTTTACTGATGAAGCATATATCGAGGTCTTCGAGAATATTTTGAAAGTGGACTTAGAGACTCCAAGTATAAGTTCTACTCATTCTAAGAAAGAGGTGTGGTATTCTTTTTTTTCGGTTCGTAGGGTTGCGGCTATTTTATTGATTGGTTTTTCGTGCTGGGCCCTATTTGAGACTCAAAATTTTTCAGAATCAGAGAAAGCTCCGATTGAATGGATTACCAAGGTGAATGAAGCGGGGAAGAAAACTGTCATCCATTTGAATGACGGCACAGTTATTCATCTCAATTCGAACTCCAAGATATCGTATCCAAAGACGTTTACGGATTCTATTCGTGTGATTTCTATGGAAGGAGAGGCCTTTTTTGATGTAGAGAAAGAAACCCGACCATTCATAGTAGAAGTGAACGACGCGAAAGTAGAGGTATTAGGCACGAGCTTCAATGTCAACAGCGTAGTGGAGGGAAAGCTAGAAGTAGCTCTGGTATCAGGCAAGGTGAAAGTTAACGACAAGCTAGGAAATCAAGTAATGCTGGATCCTATGGAGATGATTGTGCTGGAGGATAACGGGAAAATATACAAGCAGGATTTTGATGTAAGATCGGTCACTGGCTGGAAGGATAAGTACTTAGTCTTTACCGACGATGACTTCGATACAGTGGTGCGGAAAATTAAAAATTGGTACGGAGTAGAGATCAGCACATCTGGCAAATTCAATACTCAGTGGGCTTATACAGGTCAGTACTTTGATGAGTCTTTGGAGAATGTCTTGGAAGGAATCGCTCAGACGTCAAAAATCAAATATAAAATCAAAGGTAAAGAAGTACAAATAACTCATTAACCCAAAAGCAACCATGGATATGATACACAGTCCTTAAAAAAAGGCAGAAGAAATTCTGGGGAGAATTCCTATCTGCCTAATTCAACTTGCCTGTAGTAGCGCTAACCATTTCAGGCAAAAATTCAAGCGAATCATCACTTAAACCATTACAATAGTATGAAAAAAAATATACGTGGACAACTCATTATGTTATCTAAAAGATTACTCTACGGGTTTATTCTTCAGCTGATTTTCTGCACAGTTTTGCTCGCTAATACCGGCAATGCTCAGCGAAAAAACATCGAAAAGATAAGGGTAGGGATGAGTGTAGAAAGCACTCCACTTGATAAAGTATTTAAGGATATAGAGAAGCAGACTGGTTTAGCTTTTACATATAATACTGGAAATGTGGATGTAAAGCAGAAAGTTGATCTAGATGTTCAAAACAAAACTGTTTATGATCTTTTATTAGATTTGAACAAAGATACTGGGCTTAGATTTATTCAGATCAATGACAATATCCATGTTAAGGCCTATCAAGCTGGAATTAGTCAGGGAGTAAGCATCGAGGAAGCAATTTCAAAGGATGTGTCAGGGAAAGTAGTAGATGAGACTGGGCAACCAATACCAGGAGTTACCATAATCGTGGAAGGAACAACTAGAGGATTGGTTACTGGCCTTGATGGTGATTATACCATTTCCGTGGAAGAAGGTGATGTTTTGGTCTTTTCTTTTATTGGGTTTAAAGACGAAAGAGTCAGTATTCTGAATCAAACAACTCTAAATATTACGATGATTGAGGATGAAAAATCACTCGATGAAATAGTGGTAGTAGGATATGGTGAGCAGAAAAAAGTGAATACCACTGGAGCTATTTCTACAGTTAAGTACGATGATGAGTTAAATAATAGACCAATTACTAATGCTTCCCAAGCTTTAGGTGGAACCGCCTCAGGAGTTTGGGTAAGTCAAAATTCTGGAAAGCCAGGAGATGATGGTGCTCAAATTAGAGTAAGGGGATGGGGTACGCTTAACAATTCTAATCCACTTATAATTATTGATGGAGTTGAAGGTGATTTTAGTCAGATAAATCCTGCTGATATTGAAAGCATGACTGTATTAAAAGATGCTGCTAGTGCTGCGATTTATGGTTCAAAAGCTGCAAATGGAGTTGTCTTGGTGACGACAAAAATGGGTAAGAATAATGAGAAAATGCAGGTTTCTCTAAACTCGTATTATGGCATCCAGTCCTTAGGAAGGAAATACAACCTAATCAACAACAGTGCTGCTCACATGGAGCTAAGCAATCAGGCTTTGATGAATGATGGCTCTAGTCCGCTTTTTTCTGATGCATTAATCAATGCTTTCAGAAATGGGACAGATAAATACAAATATCCAAATACTGACTGGTTTCAAGAACTGTTTCAGTCAGCGCCTATTCAACAGCATAATATCTCAATTACAGGAGGATCCAAAAATGTTTCATCGTACTTGTCTTTAAATTTTTTGGATCAAGATGGCATGGTCGCAAATACTAAATCAAACCGATATGCGATCAGGGCAAATGTAGAGTCAAAAGTGAATAAGTGGCTTACTGTAAGTGGAAGGCTGAATTATTTAACGAGAAAGTCTGAAGAGCCATATGCTGATGTTACATATGGATCTCTAGGTAGAGTTTTTGAAATGCTGGGTGGTGCAGCTCCTTACATAGCTCCGTATACGAGTGATGGTAGATTTGGCTCGGTTCAGGCTATTTCTGGAAATGGGAGTTTATTGTATGATAATAGGAATCCTCTAATAGATGCTGCAAATGGTAAGACACTTACTGAAGAACATATAATTACTGTTAATACTTCAGCAGAAATTAGGTTTTCTGATTATTTATCCTGGAGAACAACGTTTGCTACAAACGTTAATTTTAATATAATTGATCGCTATAATGGTAGTGTTTTTGGATATACTGATACAGGTATAGAAACAATTACAAAAAACTATAATCGTGAAGGTTTAGAGATAAATAGAAGTAATCTTATTGGTGTTCATAATAATTTATATTCAACACTAAATTTCAATAGGACATTAAATGATATTCATAATTTTTCAGCTATTGCTGGTATGCAAGTCGAGACAAATCGAATAAGAAATACCTATGCTAGAAGATCGCTTCCTCCTAAGGAAGGTCTCACACAAGTTGATGCTGGTACCTCGGGAATTCAATCAAATGGTAATTTGAATAGTTTTAAAATGCTGTCTTATTTCGGTAGGATTAATTATTCTTTAAGTGAAAAGTATTTGTTTGAAGCTAATCTTCGTGCAGATGGCTCTTCTCGATTCAAGGAAGGAAATCGTTGGGGAGTTTTTCCGGGGTTTTCTGCCGGTTGGAGAATAATTGATGAGGGATTTATGGCCGACCAGTCCGTGCTTTCAAATTTGAAGCTTAGAGCTTCTTGGGGTAAGTTGGGTAATCAGAATATTTCTAATTATTGGCCTTATTTAACGGTAATTGCTCAGAATAATAACCTTAGCTATAATTATGGTGGATTGTTTGCTGCTGGGGCAGCCGTTACTTCTTTAGTGGATGATAACATTACTTGGGAAACAACAGCGACTTTAGATTTTGGTCTGGAACTTGGTTTTATGGATGATCAAATCACGGTTGAAGCAGATTATTTCAAAAAGAAGACCGAAAATATTATTGTTCAACTTCCTGTACCAAGCCTTTTAGGAGGTCTTACCCCTCCTTTCGAAAATCTTGGAGAAATGTCAAATGAAGGGTTCGAATTTATTTTTAACTACAATAATTTCAAGTTTAACAGAGATCAACTTGGCTTTAATGTTGGCTTTAATTTTACTTATATCAAAAATGAAGTAACAAAATTTTCCGGAGGGAAATCGCCAGACCAATTGTATTTGATTCGAGAAGGCTACGCTTTTAGAACACTATATGGATATAACGCAATAGGTATTTATCAATCAGATTCTGAAGCATTGGAACATATGTTTGATAATGGATTCAAACCAAAGGCTGGTAATTTGAAATTTGAAGACGTTAATGGTGATGGTAAGCTAAGTTTCGAGGATAAAAAAAGCCTTGGAAATACAATTCCAAAAGTGACTTTTGGGATATCTCCTAGCTTTAAATACAAAGGATTTGATTTAAACCTGCTATTTCAGGGTGTTTTGGGTGTGAGTGTTTACACACAGAATAACTTCACTAACCTAACTTTTGAAAATAGGGTAATCTCTGAAACATGGTTGAATGCCTGGACACCGGATAACACAAATACTTCTGTTCCTAGTGCTAGGTTTGATAATTCATGGGATCAATCCCAGTCGTCATACTGGGTTCAAGAGCTAAATTATATCAAGCTTAAAAATGTCCAACTTGGATATGCCCTGAGAGAGGAAGTTGTTTCTAAAATTGGTCTTCAAAAAGCATATGTTTATGTCAATGCACAGAATGTATTTACATTGGTAACAGATGATTACGAGGGGTTTGATCCTGAAAGAAATACCTTTGATTCAGGGTATAATTATTATCCAGTTCCGAGAATTATATCTCTTGGTGTTAACCTTAATTTCTAAAATAATGAAGACTAAATATATATTGATAATAGTGTTCTCATTGCTGTTGACAGGTTGTGCAGATGAATTTTTGAATGTGTTACCAGAAGACAAGATTACGTCGGCAAATTTCCCTGAAAACGAAGCTGATATTAAATTGGCTTTGAACGGGGCTTATGCTATGATTAGAGAAAACTCTATTTATAACCAAGGTTTATTTGGTTTTGGGATATTAGATGGAGCTACGCCTAACGCATATAATTGGGGTAATACACCAATAGCAAAAGCGGGTAACGGTCAATTATCATCAGGCGATGGTGATATTGTTACTTTTCGATGGACTAGATGCTATGGGATTATTTATAGAGTAAATTACTTGTTAAGTATTTTGGATCTTGTTGATCTTGATCCGAACGCAAAAGCTTTATACATAGGTGAAGCACACTTTCTGAGAGGGCTCGCATATTCTTTGTTGGCTGATAGTTATGGGGGTGTTCCTTTGATAAAAGGTTCAATCAGTGCCGAAGAAGCTAGGAATATTTCCAGAGCGAGTCTTGAAGATACTTGGAGTCAAGTGATCTCCGATTATGATATGGCGATATCAAACCTCCCAAATGAGGCACCTGAAAGAGGTAGAGCTACTAAGGGTTCTGCACTTGGATTAAAAATGAGGGCATATTTATATCAAAATAAGTATGCTGAAGTCTTGAGTGTAATAAATGAAATAGAAGCGCTTGGTAAATATAATTTGTATCATAGCTATGAAGGATTGTTTCAGCCTGAAAACGAGAATAACCAAGAAGTGTTATTTGACATTCAATACATCTCGGGCGAAAATTCACAAGGATCGTTCATTGATCAATATTGTGGGACAGGAACAGGAAGTTTTACCCGAGGTACTAGATATGTCCCTACAGATGATTTGGTGAATGCGTATGAGATGGTAGATGGGTCAGAAATTAATGCTAGTAATCCGTTTGAAGGTAGGGATCCACGGCTTGAATTTACAATTGTTATTCCAGGGTCATATATTTTAGATCATCAATTCCCTAATTATACCTACCCTGGAGGTGCATATAATCATCCAGGGAATAGGTTAAAACACCTAAGTACCAGAAAATATCGAACACAACATATGAGCGATTTACCTCCATCTGGTCAATCCTATCTTAATAATATTGTAATGAGATATGCAGATGTTTTGCTTGCCAAGGCCGAAGCAATCATAGAGACAAATGGGAATATTGATGAGGCGATTCAGATTGTAAATAGAATTAGGACTGAGAGAGAAGATGTGAAGATAAGTCTATTGCCGATGGGAATGTCACAAGTAATGGCGAGAGAAAGGCTTAGAAAAGAAAGAAGGATTGAATTTGCTTTGGAAGGTCTTTATTGGTCAGATATCAGACGTTGGGATATGGGTGAAGAAATTTATCCTGTAGAGGTTAGAGATCATGAAGGAGGATTAATCGAGAGAAAATTCCCTAATGGCTATTTGAAATATTACGACCTATTGCCAATACCAGTAAGTGAACTTTCACTTAACGATCAGCTAGTTCAGAATCCAGGATGGTAAGTTTCAATATTAAATTACATTCTTTAAAAGTATTTAATAGAGAGTTAAGTATTAATGTCTCAATATTAAATCGATTTAAGATAACGGGGAAAGCACTTCTGCTTTCCCTAATTCTAGGATTGGTGCTAATAGAATCAAATGCCTCTGAATCATATAAAAGTATGGAGGGTGAATATCCAAATGTGATTATCATCTTCAGCGATGATCTTGGATATGGAGATATTGAACCCTTTGGAGCTCAGCATCATCGTACTCCTAATCTTTCAAAAATGGCCTCCGAAGGGATGAAGTTTACAGCCTTTTACGTTTCGAGTGGTGTGTGCACCCCTTCTCGGTCTAGTCTGATGACTGGTTGTTATCCCAGAAGAGTAGATATGCATGAAAATGCTTTTCCACCAGGAGATACTGATATGAGACAAGTTCTTTTTCCGGCAGCTCATAAAGGGTTAAATCCCAATGAAATAACTATTGCTGATCTTTTAAAGGAAAAAGGATATGCTACTGGTATGATAGGTAAATGGCACCTCGGAGACCAGCCAGAGTTTCTTCCTACAAAACAAGGCTTTGATTTTTATTTTGGAATTCCATATAGTAATGATATGGGATCTAATCAATTTGGAATCAACCCTCCTCTACCACTTCTTCGAAATGAAGTAGTGATAGAAGCACCTGTAGATCAAGAAAATCTTACAAAAAGATATACTGAGGAGGCGTTGAAGTTTATTATTCACAATAAGGATAAGCCTTTCTTTTTATACTTCCCACATAATATGCCCCATAATCCTGTTAATGCCAGTACCAATTTTAAGGGGAAATCGGCTAACGGATTATATGGAGATGCTGTTGAGGAAATAGATTGGTCTTTAGGACAGATAATAGATTTACTGGATAAGTTGGGTCTAAGTGAAAATACTCTTGTGATTTTCACATCAGACAACGGAGCTGCTAAGAATTTTGGGGGTAGTAATTCTCCATTATCAGGTTACAAGGGGAGTGTGATGGAAGGTGGTATGAGAGTGCCAGCCCTTATGAGATGGAAAGGTAAAGTTGCTGCTGGATCTGTGACTGATCAACTTGCGACGACCATGGATATTTTGCCGACTGTGGCTTTTCTTACAGGATCATCTTTGCCGGAGAATGATATAGATGGAAATAATATTGCTCCAATTTTATTTCAAGAAAAAGGGGCTAAATCTCAATATAAAGCCTTTTATTATTATCAAGTAGGTCAACTTCAGGCGATAAGAGTTGGAGATTGGAAACTATTTCTCCCATTGGAAAAAAGGCGCATGTATGTACACAATAATGAAGTGGAAAAATCACAAGCACAGCTATATCATCTAGCAACTGATATACGAGAGATGAATGACATAGCTGATGATTTTCCTGAAAAGGTTGCAGAGCTGATGAAATATGCTGAACGTCCCAGATTAGAATTAGGTGATGACGAAAATAAAGGTAGTAAGCAACGTCCAGCTGGATTAGTGACAAATCCCAAACCATTGATTATGAACGTCAATTGATTTTAATAATAGTTTTTTAGCACCTTATTTTCATGCAATAATGAACAACTATATCTATGTATTCTGTCTTGTACTTTTATCCCTAAGCAACCAAAGTATTGGGATAAGTAAGCAGCTACCTAAAGAAAAACCAAATATATTAATCATTCTCACTGACGATCAAGGATATCATGATGTTTCATATTATGGAACAAAGGATATCAGAACACCAAATATGGATGAGTTATGTAGGGCAGGTATGCGTTTTGACAATTTCTATGCAAACTCCCCCGTATGTGCTCCTACACGTGCTGCATTAATGACAGGTAAGTATCCTGATCTTGTTGGAGTACCAGGGTTGATTAGATCACATCCGGAGGATAATTGGGGGTATTTAGATCCAAAGGCTGTGACTCTCCCTCAAAAACTTAAACAAGCTGGATATAATACAGCTCATATAGGGAAATGGAACTTAGGATTAGAGAGCCCCAATCTACCTAATGAAAAAGGTTTTGACCTATTCCATGGCTGGCTTGAAGATATGATGGACGATTATAATGCCCATACCAGGTTTGGGAAAAATTATATGAGGTTAAATGAAAAAGAGATAGACCCGATAGGGCATGCAACTGACTTATTTACTTCATGGGCCTCTGATTACATCATATCTCAAGCCAAGGAAAAGGAGCCATTTTTTCTATACTTAGCATATAATGCTCCACACTTCCCCGTACAACCACCCCAAGATTGGAAAGATCGAGTTAATAATCGTGAGCCAAACTTACCAGAAAAGAGGGCTAATCTGGTCGCTTTTATTGAGCATCTAGATGATGGGATTGGAAAAGTAATCAAGTCATTAAAGCAAAGTGGTCAATATGAAAACACCATAATCATTTTTAGCAGTGATAATGGCGGGCACTTGCCTGATATGGCTAATAATGGTGCTTTAAGAGATGGAAAACAAAGCATGTATGAAGGAGGTCTTCGAGTTCCCACTTTTGTGACTTGGCAAGGAAAAATAGCCCCAGGCACATCTTCATCACAGGATAATTTGTCAATGGATATCTTCCCGACACTAATGGAACTTACAGGAACAGCTATTACTACCAAAGTTGAAGGGAGAAGCTTTCTGAATACACTATTAGGTATCAAAAATACCGAGGAAGACAGGGAACTGTATTTTGTAAGAAGGGAAGGAGGATTAAAATATGGAGGTAAGGCCTATCATGCTTTAATACTTGGAGATTGGAAGCTTCTGCAAAACACGCCGACACAACCAATGGAGCTTTATAATCTTGGAATTGATCCAGAAGAAAAAATAAATGTGATCGAAGAAAACCAAGTGATCTTCCAAAAATTGAACAAGATTCTTATGCGCCACATACAAGAAGGCGGAGCCGTTCCATGGCAGAAACCAATGCACTCATACTAGAATATTATTTTAAAACAATAGCCTGTCATGAAAAATATATACAAGTCCAGTAATACTGGTATAGTAATCTTCTTTATCCTTTTTATTGGATTAAGCTTTCAAAACTTTTTAACGGCCCAAGGGGCTAAACCTAATTTCATCATCATCTTTACAGACGATCAGGGGTACGGAGATTTGGGGACTTTTGGACACCCTACTATTAAAACTCCAAATATTGATCAAATGGCAGAGGAAGGCCAAAAATGGACTAGTTTTTATGTCGCTGCAAATGTATGTACACCTAGTAGATCAGGAATTCTGACTGGAAGATTGCCTGTGCGAACAGGAATGTATAGTAACAAAAGGCGAGTATTGTTCCCAGATTCTGATGGGGGACTTCCCGCGTATGAAAATACAATTGCAAAGCTTCTTAAAGGGGCTGGATATTCTACTGCTGCAATTGGGAAATGGCATTTGGGTCATTTACCCCAATATTTACCTACCAGCCACGGCTTCGATTCATATTATGGAATACCTTACAGTAATGATATGGATCGAGTAAATGATATTGCTTACAAAGATATTTTTATCGACCCAAAATTTCAAAATTTCAATGTTCCTCTAATGAAGGATACTGAGATTATCGAACGACCAACGGATCAAAATACTATAACCAAGAGATACACCCAGGAAGCTATAAAATATATCAACGAGAATAAGGATAAGCCCTTTTTTCTATATTTAGCGCATTCGCTTCCTCACGTGCCTCTTTTTGCCTCGGATGATTTTAAAGGCAAAAGTGAACGCGGATTATATGGTGATGTAATTGAGGAAATTGATTGGAGTGTTGGGGAGATTCTCTCTACACTGAAGAAAAATGGACTTGAAAAAAACACCTATGTAATTTTCACTTCAGACAATGGGCCTTGGTTGGTTTTTAACGAACAAGGAGGGAGTGCAGGATTGCTTTTTGGAGGAAAAGGAACAAGCTATGAAGGAGGAGTGCGTGTTCCTGCTGTTTTCTGGGGGCCTGGGAATGTTAAGCCTGGAGTTATCTCAAAAATGGGGAGCACACTGGATATTTTGCCTACTATAACTAATCTTGCTGGTGCGAAATTGCCTCAAGATAGAGTATATGATGGGTATGATTTGGGACCCGTATTGAAAGGTGAGAATAAAACGCCAAGAGATGAGATGTTTTACTACCATGGAGATCATTTATTTGCTGTGAGAAAGGGGGATTATAAACTATACTTTTACAGCAATAATCCTGCAGGATACCCTGAAAGGCTAGAAAAGCTAGAAAAACTCACCTTATTTAATCTAGGACATGATCCTTCTGAGCGTTTTGATCTGGCAGATCAGCATCCAGAGATCGTTAAAGAAATCCAAGAAATCGCCAAAAAACATTCGGCAGAAATGGTGTTTGGAGCAACGCAGTTGGAGAAGAGAATAGGAGGTTAATATTGTGATTTTTATATAGTTGGATATAGTATTCTATTTGAAAACACATAAAGTATGATTGGACTAATTGGGCTTTTTTCAATTAAAAATTTTACAATTATGAAAAGAAGAAAATTTATTCAAAATAGCCTGCTGTCTGGAGTTGCCACTTTAGGAGTAGGGATGTCTTCAATGGCTACTCCCAATTCTTTGGAAAATCATAAATCAAGAAAATCCTTTAATTTAAACTACCTCTCCAGAATCATGACAATTCAGGGGAGAAATCCAGTTTCTTTTCAACCAACCTGACACTTAAAAAGAACCTCATGGGCGGGCGGATATCCTTAGGGCTGCACTGGAAAGTCATTGGCATGAATTGGCTGGGATCAAACAGGCAAACGATTGTAGGCAGTGGTGAAAGATTTTTCACCACCACCGATTATATACAGGAGCGGGACATGGTGGTGCTGACGGTATCCTATAAATCTATCGGTTGACCCGGTTGACCAAAAACAGTTGACCAAAAAACGTAATTTTAATAAAACCGAATTTTGTATTCTGGAGTTTTAAATCAACCTGCTCAAACCAATATAATATGATAATGAGTCAATATCGACTGGGAAAAGTTGGATTCCTTGATTTTCAATTCAAAGGACTGACAATGTTGTTGGTCATATTCCTGGCAATAAGCTGTAACTCCAAAGTTGATAATGGAGAGGTAGAAAAACATGTTTCACAAGTGTCCAATACTCTTAAATCTGACTTACCGTTGGGGGAGATGGTCCTTATACCTGAGGGAAATTTTGAAATGGGGGGCAACAACGAACAGGCTGATCCTGACGAATTTCCCAAGCATAGCGTAAAGGTGAAGAGTTTCTGGATGGATGCCCATGAAGTGACCAACCGCCAGTTTATGGAATTTGTACAACAGACGGATTATATAACCGTAGCCGAAAGGCCCATTGATTGGGAGGAACTGAAGAAGCAAGTGGAACCAGGAACCCCCAAGCCTTCAGATGAAATCCTGCAACCCGGGTCTATGGTTTTTCAACCGACCAATGGGCCGGTCCCTATGAATAACCCGGGACAGTGGTGGCATTGGATTTACGGGGCGAATTGGAAAAACCCTGACGGGCCAAACAGTAATATTGACAGTAAATTGGACCATCCGGTAGTCCATGTTTCCTATGAAGATGCTAATGCCTATGCCAAATGGGCAGGTAAACGATTGCCAACCGAAGCAGAATGGGAGTGGGCAGCAAGAGGAGGCTTGGAAGATCCTGTTTATCCCTGGGGAAATGAACCTGCAAAAAATGCAAGCAGTAAGGCGAATTTCTGGCAGGGTATGTTTCCTTATGAAGACAGAGGAGAGGATGGTTTTAGAGGAACCTCACCTGTAATGAGTTTTGTGGCCAACGGTTATGGCCTATATGACATGGCCGGGAATGTTTGGGAATGGTGCGAAGACTGGTATCATTTTGAGGGCTATAAGATGAAAGAGAAAGACGGGTCCAGGGGTCCAAGCGAATCGCTGGATCCCCAAGAGCCAAGGATTCCCAAAAGAGTTGTCCGTGGGGGATCGTTTCTTTGCAATGATTCCTATTGCAGCGGTTATAGAGTTTCAAGAAGAATGAAATCAAGTGAAGATTCAGGCCTGAATCATACAGGGTTTAGGTGCGTCAAGGACTGATCTGCAACAACTACATTCGAAAGACTTACCACCTATAAACGAATAATGTTTAGAAATACCTTAGCAGCTCTTGCATCGAATTCCAGACTTCTTTCGGCGTTCTTTCAAGTAAATTTTACAGCTTTCCTCGTCAGGAAAATGGTTGATAAAGTCAATGTTATTCATTCTCTAATTTTAACCAAGAAACACCAACCTGAATAGCATCACATCTTGAGGCCACAACCTGTCCTTCTTTGGTTACGTGCAGGTATCAGAATACACATAAAAAAATAAATTTTAGAAATAATTCATTCTGGTTCCCTAGAGTAATACCAAAAAAGTGACAAAATTTTGAATCTTATTGGGGTCATATATGTAATTAAGTTACTCTATAAAGTAGATAGTTGAATAAAGAATACTATTTAAGTATGAATCAGGGTAGGTTAATAATTTAACCTATAAAGAATTTAATTATATAAGTAGAATTGGGTTATTGTTAATTGACAAAACCAGTCCGGGTTCCGGGCTGGTTTTGTTCGTCAATACTTGTCGGATTTTCCAAACAAGAATCTCATAGTGTTCTTTTGTCATTTATTGCAATATGTGTATCCTCACGGCTGCACTTAGCCAAATAATGACAGGTCGTGACATTAAGTTGCTGGGTCAGATTAGTGGATGTTACTTGGGTAGGTATGCTACTTCTTTTCGATTGATGTATAAGATTAGAGTATATATGGGTAAGCGTGAAGCACTTTATACACTTTCAGATATGGTTGGATACGATGATTGCTTTGTTACCGTGGCTACCAAAAGGGCAGAGATCGGTAAGCTGAAAAGAGGTAAAGGAAGCCAGCGGAAAGCATCAGTGGCAGTAGCTGCTGAATCCGTTCCGGTTGAAAACCCAGAGACCGGGAAATTCGGGAAAGTCTGCAGCTACTTCAAAATGGAAGTACTGGGGAAGGTGGACAGACATCATGTCAACCGTTTTATCAAGAAAAATACCGAAGGGGATTTTGCGCTTTTTACTGATAAAAACACAGCCTACGTTGATATAAAGGATATTGTGGCTACCCATTTCACAGTAGTATCGGGAAAAGAAGCAACCAACGACACCCTGAGATGGGTACACAAGGCAATCAGTAATCTGAAGAGGAAACTGCTGGAAATAAACCACATGATCACCTACAAATACCTCCAGAACTACCTCAATGAGTTCGTATACAAGCTCAACAGAAGATATTTTGGTGATAGGCTGTTTGATAGATTAGTTCTTACCTCAATTTATCCTTACGTGCAATCATGCGGATACACATATTAAATATATAATGGGTTTATTAATGTTTAAAAGCTACCTCAAACTTTGAGGTAGCTTTTTTTGATAAAGCAATTTGGATCAGGTGACTTTTTGCGGTATATACGAAGCCTTTTATCCTTTTTCATAAGGATAAGTTGAGCATACTATACATATTTACTTTTAAACCCACCTAACCCATGAAACGCAGATCTGCTGTCAAGGCCATGGCCTTAACTTCTTTTTCGACTCCTTTTTTCTTTTCCCAAGGATTTACCAGTATCAAAAAACTACTTGCTAGCGCCGATTCAGGCTTCAAGAGTAACTGGGAAAACTGGCCGGATATGAAGTGGATTGGCCCTGAGTTTTGGGGTAATAGATTGCAGGATTGGGAAATCATTGATGGTAAAGCAGTTTGTACTATTTCAGGCCCAAATAGAGCCTTACATATTCTTACGCACCAGTTGGGATCTGACAATAATGATTTTCAGCAGTCGGTAATTATCGATTGGAATAATAGAGAATTGGCTGGAAATGCTGGGGCTTATGCTGGTTTTAGATTGGGAGCCAAAGGTATTTTTGATGACTATCGCTCTGCTGCTATTTTTGGTAAAGGATTGGATGCAGGGATTACTGGCACTGGCCAACTGATGATTGGGGAAAAGCTGAGTGAAAAGAGATTGGATTTAACCAAACCAGTTACATTAACCTTGAAAAGTTCTTTCAAGCAAGGCAAGTACAATTTGACGCTTTCTGCTTCAACTAGTAAAAACGATAATAATCCAGTTGTCTTAACTGCTGAAGGAATCACTCCTCAGGATTTGCAAGGGAATCTTGCTTTGGTAGCTAATTGCCCCAATAAGGAAGAGACTACGAGCAGTTTGGGGGCATTTTCAGACTGGGTTTTTCAGGGAGATAAAATAGTTGAAGCAGCCGATCAGGTATTTGGACCAATCTTCTTTGCGCAATATACCCTGCACAAAAACACACTTAAATTAACAGCACAGCTTGCACCGCTTGAGTTGATTTCTGATTTAAAGGTGGAGCTTCAGCTCAAAAAAGGATCAGGATGGAAAACTGTTCAGACTTCTAACCTTGATCCAAATGGAAGAATAGCCAAGTTTAGAATAGATGGTTGGAAGCATGAGGAAATGATCCCATATCGGGTTCATATAAATGTTCCTCTTAAGGATAAGACTCAGGAATTCTCTTATTACGGAGAAATCGCTGCTCAGCCGAAATCTTCTGAGAACTTGAAAGTAGCAGTCTTTAGCTGTAATGCAGATCACGGTTTTCCTGATCAGGAAGTTGCCCTTCATGTGAAAAAGCACAAGCCTGAAATGGCATTATTTCTTGGAGACCAATTCTATGAGGGTACCGGTGGATTTGGGATTCAAACCAGCCCGCTGGAAAAATCCTATCTGGATTATTTGCACAAATGGTATATGTTTGGCTGGTCATACCGTGATATTTTTAGAACCATTCCTGCTGCAATTATTCCAGATGATCATGACGTATATCATGGCAATGTATGGGGTGAAGGAGGTAAGCATGCCCCAACCGATGAAGGATGGGGATATGTAGCCCAAGATCAAGGTGGCTATAAAATGCCTCCGGAATGGGTGAACATGGTTCAAGATTGTCAGACAAGTCACTTGCCTGATGCGTTTGACCTAACTCCGGTGAAGCAGGGAATTAATGTCTATTACACGGATTGGGAGTATGGAGGAGTGAGTTTCGCGATTTTAGAAGATAGAAAATTCAAATCAGCTCCGCAGAATGTCCTTCCTAAAGAAGCGAAAGTCATGAATGGCTTTATTCAAAACCCAGATTTTGACATCAAAAAGCATTACAATATTGAAGCTGAGCTACTAGGAAAAAGACAACTCAATTTCTTGGAAAATTGGTCAGCACAATGGAATCCAGGAGTACAGATGAAAGCCGTTTTGTCTCAGACGAACTTCTGTACAGTAGCTACTTTGCCGGAAGGAAGTATCATAGATAGCATGGTGCCTAGTTTGCCTACACCTGAAAAAGGCGAATACGTAGTTGGTGATGCGCCGACATCAGATATGGATTCGAATGGCTGGCCTCAAAAGGGCCGCGATGAAGCCGTGCGAATTATACGGAAAGCATTTGCATTGCACATTGCGGGAGATCAGCATTTGGCAAGTACCGTGCAATATGGTGTAGATGAATTCCGAGATTCAGGCTTTGCATTTGCCGGCCCGGCGCTAAATAACCTCTGGCCTAGACGCTGGTGGCCAAAAGTACCTGAAGGTCATGAGCCTTTTCCAGGTGGGACCAAAAACACAGGAGATTTTGAAGATGGTTTTGGCAATAAAATGACCATTATGGCTGTGGCAAATCCATATAAATCAGGTTTTGAACCAGCCAGAATATATGATAGGGGAACGGGCTATGGGATAATTACTTTTGACAAAAATGAGCGTACGATGAAGATCGAATGCTGGCCTAGAAATGTAGACCCAATTGCAAATCCTGATGGACAATATGACGGTTGGCCATTGACAGTTTCCCAAAAAGATAACTATGCAAGAAAAGCTGTTGGCTATCTGAATACCTTAAATTTGGAAGGAGTGCAAAACCCGCTAGTTTCAGTCTATAATGAATCCACCGGTGAACTTGAATATGCTATACCAGTGAATACGAAGAGTTTTCAACCAAAAGTGTTCTCGGCTGACAAACACAGAGTGGAAGTGCGTGATCAGAATAAGGGATTGATGAAGACGTATGCCGGACTTGTGATAGAGAAAGATCAAAAGGGAGTGATTCAGGTAAATATGGCTGAATAATAGATGTTTGAGGTTCCTGTTGGAGCCCTTTGTTCTAACAGATTGCTTCGTTCCTACCAATGACGATGAAGTGCCGATTGACGCACTCTTCATTATTCAAAATTCATCATTCTACATTCGAAATCACTACTGTCCGAGAAACGGTTTAAAATTTAGGGGAAGCTTCGTTTGAGAAGCTTCCCCTTTTCTGTATTTTCAGTTTACCACAACCAATAAATACAGCAGATGAAAAATACACATTTCTTCGGACA
>NZ_VORW01000021.1 GCF_007997215.1 Algoriphagus aquimarinus
TGTCCGAAGAAATGTGTATTTTTCATCTGCTGTATTTATTGGTTGTGGTAAACTGAAAATACAGAAAAGGGGAAGCTTCTCAAACGAAGCTTCCCCTAAATTTTAAACCGTTTCTCGGACAGTAGTGAATAATAATAATGAAATTTGCATAGAAATGGGATTTGGCTATTTTTGAATGATTCAAAAAATCATAAAAGCAAAACCCAGATAACTTTAGTAAATTAACCTTTATGTCAGAAGTTCAATCAGTACCTAAAAACCTGAATTCTCCGAATCTTTCTAAGGAAGCTGTACTTGAAGACTTTCGAGTCGCGATGATTAGTAGGCATGCCTCGTTGGTTGGTAGGAAAGAGGTTTTTATGGGAAAGGCGAAGTTTGGGATTTTTGGAGATGGTAAGGAGATTGCCCAAATAGCTATGGCAAGAGCCTTCCAACTTGGAGATTTCCGATCAGGTTATTACCGTGATCAGACATTTATGCTGGTAATTGGTGAGCTGACATTGCAGCAATATTTTTCTCAACTATACGCATATACCAATGTCGAGGCAGAGCCAGCGAGTGCTGGGCGCCTAATGAATGGTCACTTCGCCACTCGATCTCTCCATGAGGATGGAAGCTGGAAGGATCTAACAAAAAAATATAATTCGGCTGCAGATATTTCTCCTACAGCTGCTCAAATGCCTAAACTTCTTGGTTTAGCTTATGCTTCAAAGCTTTTTAGAGGAAATAAAGGGTTGAAGGATATGACCAAGTTTTCTGTAAATGGCAATGAGGTCGCTTGGGGTACTATCGGAAATGCATCTACTTCTGAAGGTATGTTTTTCGAAACCATCAATGCCGCCGGCGTGATGCAGGTTCCTATGGTGATTTCTATATGGGACGATGGCTACGGTATTTCTGTGCCAAATGAGTTTCATACGACCAAAGGCAGCATTTCTGAAGCCTTAGCTGGTTTCGAAAGAACAGATTCACAAAAAGGCATTGAAATAATCCGAGTTAATGGCTGGGATTATGAGGCTTTGTTAAATGCATATGTTGAAGCAGGTGAATTGGCGAGAACCTCCCATGTGCCAGTTTTGATTCACGTGCTGGAAATGACACAACCGCAGGGACATTCTACTTCGGGTTCCCACGAGCGATATAAAGATAAAAAGCGTCTTCAATGGGAGAAAGATTGGGATTGTATTTCCAAATTCAGAGAATACATCTTAAGCAACAAGATTGCCAGTGCAGATACATTAGATAAAATAGAAGCTGAAGCAAAAGCAGTGGTAAAGCAAGAGAAAGAAGCTGCTTGGACCAAGTTTTCTAATGACATCAAAAATGAGTTAAATGAGGCAGTAGTTCTATTGAGAGCAGCTGCACAACATAGTACACGCAAAGTTCTAATCAATCAACTTGCAGAAGAACTATCCAAGACTATCAACCCTATAAGAAAGGACGTTATAGTAGCAGTGAGAAAGGCGCTGTTGATTTTAAGATTGGATGCTCCTGCGGCCAAGGCCGATTTGAAAGCTTGGTATGCGAAGCAGACAGATCTGAATTTCGATAGGTATAATAGTCATCTATATAGTCATTCAGAATGGAGCGTGTTGAATGTGGAGGAGGTGCCTGCAAAATTCAATGACAAGTCGCTATATGTCGATGGTAGAGAAATTTTGCAGTCTTATTTTGATTACACCTTAGAGAAGGATCCGCGTTTCTTTACGTTCGGTGAAGATGTTGGGAGAATTGGAGATGTGAATCAGGCTTTTGCAGGGCTTCAAGCTAAGTATGGAGAGCTAAGAGTTTCAGATACAGGTATTAGAGAATGTACAATTATAGGTCAGGGGATTGGGGCTTCCTTGAGGGGTTTACGACCACTGGCTGAGATTCAATATTTAGATTATCTGCTATATGGCCTTCAGATGCTTGCAGATGACGTGGCTTGTCTACAGTACCGCACTAAAGGAGGTCAAAAAGCTCCTATGATAGTCCGTACCAGAGGTCATAGATTGGAAGGCGTTTGGCATTCTGGTTCACCTATGGGAATGATACTTTCTACGCTGAGAGGCATGGTGGTGTGCGTTCCTAGAGATATGACACAGGCAGCAGGAATGTATAATGCGCTGTTGAAATCTGATGAGCCGGCAATAGTAATTGAATGTCTGAATGGCTATAGGTTGAAAGAAAAAATGCCTTCAAATTTGGGTGAATATACTGTCGCACTTGGCAAGCCTGAGATTCTAAGAGAAGGAAGCGATCTGAGCATAGTGACTTATGGTTCTATGTGTAAAATCATAATGGAAGCAGCTAACGAACTTGCGGAAATTGGGATTGAAATAGAGGTGCTGGATGTGCAGACTCTATTACCGTTTGATGTTCACGGGATTATAGGAGAATCTATCAAGAAGACAAATCGTGTGATTTTTGCAGATGAGGATGTGCCTGGTGCCGGATCAGCATTTATGCTTCAGCAGGTGATAGAGGGGCAAGAAGTGTTTAAATACTTAGATTCAGAACCTCAAACGATTACGGCAAAACCACATAGACCGGCCTATTCTTCTGATGGAGATTATTTCTCCAAACCTAGTGTAGAAGATGTAGTAGAGAAAGTATATGCGATGATGAATGAGGTGAATCCAAAAAAATATCCATCGATATAAAGAAAGTATTCGATTCAATATATAGAAAAAGCCCTTTTAAAGGGCTTTTTCTATATTAATGCTTAATCACCTTAACTGCCGTTCCACTTGCAGTGACCATGAGCATTCCATCACGAATGGTTTCATAGTCTAGGTCAATTCCAACTATTGCATTTGCTCCGAAAGCTCTAGCTTGCATTTCCATTTCATTCATAGCGGTTGCTTTTGCCTCTCTAAGTACCTGCTCGTATGCTGAAGAACGCCCTCCGACTATATCTGTGATACTGGCGAAAAAGTCTTTAAATAAATTGGCTCCTATGATGGTTTCTCCTGAAACAATTCCTAGATATTGTTCCACGCTATAGCCATCAAGCGTGTTAGTAGTTGTTACAATCATTGTGATAAGTTAATAGTTTTAGAATATGTAATTATGTCACACTTCACGAATTTACGAGCCAAAAGTTTGAAGTGGGGTTAGGCTTCTTTTCTTTTTAAAAGTAAAACTAGTTAGGCTAATTAGAATAAATAAACAATTGTAAGTTTTAGTTCTGATATTTTGATTCCAATTTTTGTGATATTTGGTTTGCGTATAAACCCAACCTTCGTTTAGGAATCTGATGATTTCTTGAAAATTTTAGCTCATGAATCAATTTAGTCAATTTGATATTTCTGATGTTTTCAATGAAATTAATGATCCTTTATTCATCATAGATGAAGAGGAGGTTATATTTTTCAATAAGTTTTTCATTGAAAATTTTCTCCCAATCTCTGATAATTGGATGGATTTTTTTAAGGATGATGAGCTATTAAAGGAATTGGAAGATTTTTTTGAATCCGGTGAAATACCCAAAAATACAATCATACAGGATTTTGAGACCAAAATAGCCAGTGATCACGATTTTGAATGGTCATTTGCCAATCTTCCTTCAAGCTACACTTCCAAGTTTCTGATAGTAAGAGGCCACGATATGAAGTTCCAAAAAGATTGGAACAATAAGGAGTTGCTACTTCATGCACAAGGATCCTTTCCAGAAGAACTGAAATATGTGCAAAGTATTCTTTCTAATAGCCATGATCTGATTGCAATATTGGATGAAGAAGGGAATTATAAATTTGTCAGCCTATCTGTAGGTGAGAAAATGGGGTTTCCTGTGGAGGAAATCATTGGTAAAAATTATAAAGAACTTATACAGTCTGGAGTTTTGGAATTGGTTGTGGGTAGTTTCGAGGAAGTTTTCAATTCAAATGAAGATGTCAGCATAGATTTTTGGGTAAAGCAGAGAAATGGGAAAAGAATCTATTTGGAAAGTTTTGCGAAAAACTTGCTTCACCATCCCCAGATCAATGGGATTTTATTTAGTTCTCGGGATATCACGAATTATATAGAGACAAAGAATTCTCTCAAAAGAAGGTATGAAATAGAAAATTTGATTTATCAGATTTCAAGCCAGTTGATCAAATCTTCCTCATTGAAGATTGAGACTCTTTTTAAAGATTCGTTAAAATATTTTGAAGAGTTTTTTAAGACAGTCAAATCGCAGGTTTTCATTTTCAATAAGGATTCCGAGCGATTCGAATCTCTGGCGGGATTAGAATTGAATCCGAATGAATCTGCCTTTTATACGGATGTAGAATTACTCAAGCTGGTTGGAAATTGTAAGGAAGGTCTTGAAGCGGGGGAAGTTTCGCTAAAGCCTTGCGGTGTATCGTCGGTGTTGCTCATACCAATGATTTCCAAGTCTCAGATGAATGGTGTGATTGCGCTTGTTTTAGACTCTATTTCACAGCAGGATAATGAGCTTCAAATCTTCCGCCAATTGGGTGACCTATTGGCGAGCGCTTATGAAGGAAACCAACTGACCAAAAAGATTGAGAGAAACGAGAGTTTGTTGGTCACTACTGAATTGCTCTCAAAATCAGGCTCTTGGAGATTTAACAATTCACTCAAGATATTTTTCATTTCCGAAGGTCTATCTAATCTTTTTGAGTTTGAAGGAGACCTAGGGGCTGCGGATTTTTCAACTTTGCTTTATAAAATAGAGAAATCAAACAGGCCTGATTTCATTAAGAATCTAAAAGGTGTCATTAGGGATTTGAACAAAGCTTCCGGTGAGTTTGTGATTAAAAATAGCTTAGGGAAATCCACCTATATCAATTATGAAATTGAAGCCAGAAAAGATACGCTGACTCAAGGCCTAGAAGTCTTTGGCTTTTGCAATGATATTACGCATAGGAGAGCAACGGAGAATTACCTGAAGCTGCAATCTCAAATATTGGCACAAGTAAGCGATCCTATTCTAGTGACAGATATAAATCTAAATGTGATCTATCTGAATGGAGCAGCAGTTCAGTTGTGCTGTCCTGAATCAGCTTCAGGGTTTTCAGGTCAAATAGATGAATTGTTTAAGCTAAAGCTGGAAGATGGGAGAGATCTAAAAGAGGTTTCCTCGAAGTTGAAAGTAGGAGGACATTGGAAAAAGGTAGCCTATTTAGAGAATAAACAAACTGAATCTGCACCTTTCGAAATTTCCATTCAGATGTTTCAAGCTGAACAAGGAGATCTCATTGGGTATTCTTTCATTTTGCGCAGCCTAGTAGAAAAGTATGAAAACGAGCGCGTGGCTAAGCGAGCTCAAATGATTGTAGAAAATAGCTCTGCCGTGCTATTTCGGGTAGATCCAGAGAAATCATATACTATTAACTATATCTCAGAAAATATACGTCAATATGGATATAAGTCTTCGGAGCTAAAATCTATTTCCTTTGTGGATTTTCTTCATCCTGACGACGCGAAAAATATTAGATTCCATGCTGAACAGGCAAAAGGGAGTTCTGGAATTCCTTCAGTTTCTGGAGAGTACAGGTTTAGGAAAGCGGATGGCACTTATGCATGGGTAGAAGATCGTACCTATGATGTATTGAATGATCAGGGTGATATCATCCTACACGAAGGATATCTCCAAGATATAACTGATCGCAAAAATCTTGAGATTTTCAATCAAGAAAAAGATAAGCTCTATCGTATACTGGCGGCTAATATTCCAGGGATTAATATCTTTTTGCTCGATAAGGACAGGAATTTTATTTTGGCTGAGGGTACAAACTTCGAATATTGGGAGATGTCCCGTTTGGATTTTGAAGGCAAAAATATATCCGAAATCTCCTTGACTGATTATGCCATTCTGGAAACGCTAATTCATCAGGTTTATATAGATAGAGAAATAGTTGAAACGGAGTTTACTGTTAAGGATCGATTTTATCATCGTATCATCAGACCTATCCTTGAGAATGGTGAAGTGAAGTATGCCTTAAGTGTAGTTAGGGATAAAACTGAAGAGCAACAGACAGAAGAGAATCTTTTAAAGTCAGAGGAAAAGTATAGAACGCTGGTAGAGGAATCCACTGAGATTATTTTCTCGCTATCTGAGACATTTGATTTGTCTTATATATCTCCAAATGTTCGGCAGTTTCTAGGGTATGCTGCTGAAGATGTGATAGGAAAAAGTGTATTAAATTATTTGAACCCTGAGGACCTGGACGTCTTCCAATCCAGGCTTGACGGAAATCGAGACTTTCTGGCTGAAAACCAATATTTAGAATTCCGGGTAAAGCATATAGATGGACATTACCGCGTGTTCAGCTCGAACGGTAAAATGGTCAATAACCGAGAAGGAAGCGGTCGCAATTACACGGGGATAGCCAGAGATATAACGGAGTTAAAACAGACTCAAAAGGAATTATTTCACGCAAAGGAAAGGGCAGAAGAGGCATCACGCGTTAAATCCCAGTTTTTATCGATTATGAGTCATGAGATACGTACTCCGATGAATGCAGTGATTGGATTGTCTCATTTACTGGTGGAGGAAAACCCAAGAGAAGATCAACTAGAAATTCTCAATACCCTTAAATTTTCAGCAGAGAACTTAATGGTGCTCATCAATGATATCCTTGACTTTAACAAAATTGATTCGGGGAAAGTAGAGCTCGAGCATGTCACCTTCGATTTAAGGGCTTTAATAAATAGGATTGCACATTCTTACAGCTTTCATGCGAAGGAAAAAGGTTTGAAAATTAGTGCTGAGATTGATGCAGAGATACCCAATACATTAATCGGAGATTCTGTTCGGATTAGTCAAATCATGAATAATTTGCTTTCCAACGCAATCAAATTCACGAATGAAGGGCAAATTCAACTTTATCTGCAATTGGTAAATGCCTCCAATAATGAGTGTGAAATTAAGTTTGGAATCAAAGACTCTGGAATTGGAATCCCAGAAGATAAGCTAATTTCAATATTCGAAGCATTTACTCAAGCATCAACAGATACAACCCGTAAGTTTGGAGGGACAGGTTTAGGACTAGCTATTGTAAAAAGATTAGTAGAACTTCACGATGCAAAAATCAAGGTGTCATCAACCTTAAATGTTGGTACTGTCTTCGAGTTTATATTGAAATTTACTAGTGTGGAAGAAAATAATTTGGCTCATACTCAACAATTAGAAAATAGAGAAAGATCCTTGCACGATGCTTCAATTCTGGTAGCAGAAGACAACATCGTTAATCAGATTTTGATCAGGAAATTTCTAAAAAAATGGCATGTTGGAACGCTGATTATAGCATCAGACGGCCAGGAGGCAATCGATGAGTTCAATTCTGGCATATTTGATATTGTGTTGTTAGATATACAGATGCCAGTCATGGATGGGTTTGCGGTCGCAAAGTTGATTCGTGAAAACAAGGATTCTAACAAAGCTCAAGTCCCAATTTTAGTCCTTTCAGCAAGTTCGTACCAGGAAATAAAAGAAGAGATGGAAGAATCTGGAATTGATGATTTTGTAGAAAAACCATTCACTCCAGCAGACTTGTATCAGAAAGTAACAGAATATCTGAAGCCAAAAGATCGCAGTTAAAATCGGTTTAGCATTAATTTTGCCTGTGGGCTATGGATTCACGCAAGCTTATTTCAAATCGACCCTTCAATGCCTCTTTTTAATAAATCCATAGTTTTGCTTTTTATTTTTTTTATAGTTGCTGAAGCACATGCTCAGCAATTAATGACAAAACGATCGACTTTCTATGCCTTGCTAGGTACGTCGGGAGGCAAACTCAACCAGTTTGACAAAATGCTTGAAGAGCGAGGCTTAACAGGTTTGCAAAATAGATATCAGACGATCGGATTGGGGTATCAGGCAAGAATCAATGATTTTGTCATTGGAATGGACGTGTTCCACAATAGAGGAGGAGTGAGTGAATTGGACAACTTTAGAATGAACTATAGAACGTCCAGAGCCTTGCTTAATGTTGGCTATTCATTTACTGAAGAGTCACGTTTTCAGCTTATACACTACATGTCATTGGGAGTTGGTTTTCTCAATTTTCAAATGCTACCATCCGAAAAGCCAGATGATTTAGAAGCCTTTTTAGCTAAGCCAGAGCAAGGTTTTGTTCTTAGAGAAAAGGATATCCAAAAAGGAACGTTTCATTATGGTAATTTTCTGACCGAGATAGGCTTTCAATTAAGCTATGATTTCGACTTGCCTAATAGGGCAGAAGCACTTCAAATCATTACTAAAGTGGGGTATTCATTCAGTCCATTGGAAGGAAAATGGAATATGAAAGGGATATCTTTTGACAATGCACAGAGTGGAGCATTTATAAGAGTAGGAGCTGGGATTTCTCTTCCAGATCGAAATTTCTTCTACAAAGATGCAAGCATAGGTATTTCATTGATTCGAGGTATACACTTTTCAACAGCTAAGGAATTCAATTCCAAATTAGAAGCTGCAGGTCTTAATCCACTGAACGGTACTCCTACTAATTGGGGGTTGAGGATTTTGGGAAATACGGAACGGATATTATATGGGGCAGAACTCTATAACTTAGCCTTACATGGAGATGCTGAAACCAATAAGGAACATTCTTTAAATAGCTTGAGAGTTTACGGCAATTTTGGTTACAACTTGATTGAATATAGAAATTTCGGTTTGGGAGCACTCGCTGGTCTGGGTTACGGTAATATCCGTTATACTTTATCCACGGAAAATAAGCCTGATTTTCCGGAATTATTTCAGCAGCGTGAATTTGACGGATATTTGAAAAATAGTGGGTTGATGGTCAAGCCGGAGGTTTTTGCTGAATATGGAATACCTATGACAAAGAGACAACTTTTTGAATTGGTGCTTACAGCAGCTGCTGGTTATGAAATACCGTTGGCTAATTATAAACTTGGAGATTATAGTATGTCCAGCTATATGGCAGGCCCATATTTAAGTTTTGGAGTAGGAATAAGGCCATGATTTTTATGCTTTTGGTAATGCGATTCTATATTTAGTAAGTCCTTTTAAGGAAATCCGCTGTTTTATTATCAAAATGCTATTACCTTTGAGTTGCTTATCGAGAAAGACCGAGGGAAGGGCCCTATGACGTCTTAGCAACCTGAAAATAAGGTGCTAACTCCCATTCCGGATATCCGGAAACAGATGAGCGGACTAGTACTTTGTACTTTTCTCCGTGTGTTGCTCGACAAGCTTTTAGATTAACGAAAGATTAGTATGCAAAACAGAACGGAATCCCTACTTCAACAACTTTCTCAGAGAATTTTGATACTCGATGGAGCCATGGGTACCATGATTCAGCGATATACACTTACTGAGGAGGATTTTAGAACACCTGAGCTTGCCTCACATCCTAAATCACTCAAGGGTAACAACGATCTCCTTTCTCTGAGCAAACCTCAGATCATCAAGGATATTCATGCCGAATACTTTAAGGCTGGAGCAGATATTATAGAAACTAACACCTTTTCTGCCACTACAATAGCTCAAGCGGATTATGAGCTTTCTCATTTGGCTTATACTATCAATATAGAATCTGCCAAGCTAGCTCGGGAAGTAGCTGATGAATTCACAGCGAAGAACCCAGATAAGCCGCGCTTCGTGGCTGGCGCAATTGGGCCTACCAATAGAACGGCTTCGCTTTCCCCAGATGTGAATGATCCAGGCTATCGTGCAGTTACTTTTGACCAGCTTGCGGAAGCATATTCAGAGCAAGTTCGTGGTTTGTTAGATGGTGGAGTTGATATTATTTTGGTCGAAACTATTTTTGATACGCTGAATGCCAAGGCGGCTTTGTTTGCGATTCAGGAAGTGTATGAAGAAAGAGGTATTCCACTTGATCCAAAAGAAGGAGGAATCCCTATAATGATTTCAGGTACTATCACGGATGCTTCAGGTCGCACGCTTTCTGGACAGACTACAGAAGCATTTTTGATCTCAATATCTCATGTCCCTCTGCTTTCTGTTGGATTGAATTGTGCATTGGGAGCAAAGGAATTGAGACCTTACTTGAAAGTGCTGGCACAAAAGGCTCCTTTCTTGGTGAGTGCTTATCCAAATGCAGGTTTACCAAATGAATTTGGGCAATACGATCAGGGAGCCAATGAAATGGCTGATCAGGTAAGAGACTTTTTGAAGGAAGGAATGCTCAATATTCTGGGAGGATGCTGCGGAACTACGCCTGAGCATATCTCAGCCCTGGCACATATGGCTGCGAATTTCCAGCCTAGAAAATTACAAGAAGAAGAATTAGAAGAAACGTTGGACTGAGAAGATGGCAAGAACTAATTACATGAAACTATCAGGCTTAGAGCCACTGGTTTTTACTCCAGAAATCAACTTTGTCAATATAGGCGAGCGAACTAATATTACTGGTTCGAAGAAATTTGCCCGCTTGATACTGAATGGAAACTATGATGAAGCGCTAGAAGTAGCCTTGGATCAGGTACGTGGCGGAGCTCAAGTGCTGGATGTCTGTATGGATGAAGGAATGCTTAATGGGGAGTTTGCCATGGTCAAATTCCTGAATCTTATTGCTTCAGAACCAGAGATTTCCAGAATCCCTATTATGATCGATAGTTCCAAATGGAAGATCATCGTAGCAGGATTGAAGTGTGTGCAAGGAAAAGGCATTGTCAATTCTATCTCACTGAAGAATGGGGAGGAAGAGTTTATACAGCAAGCCAAGACCGTGAAGAAATTCGGGGCTGCGGTAGTAGTGATGGCTTTTGATGAGAATGGACAAGCCGATTCCTATGAGAGACGAATCGAAATCTGTGAGAGAAGTTATAGAGTCCTGGTGGATCAAGTGAAGTTTAATCCTCAGGATATCATTTTTGACCCTAATATTTTCCCTGTAGCTACGGGAATGGACGAGCATCGCAAGAATGCTTTGGATTTCTTTAACGCTACCAAATGGATCAAAGCAAATCTACCCGGTGCCAAAGTTAGCGGTGGTGTAAGTAATGTAAGTTTTTCTTTTAGAGGGAATAATCCTGTAAGAGAAGCGATGCATGCGGCTTTCTTATACCACGCGATCAAAAGCGGGATGGATATGGGGATTGTGAATCCTAGTATGTTGGAGATCTATGATGATATTCCAAAGGATCTTTTGGATCGAGTGGAAGATGTGCTATTTGACCGTAGAGAAGATGCTACTGAGCGTATGCTTGACTTTGCTGAAACAGTAAAGTCGGCTGATAAGAAGGAAGTTGTCAATGAAGCATGGCGTTCTGATCCTGTTGCAAAGCGAATGGAGCATGCATTGGTGAAGGGGATATTGGACTTTATCGTAGAAGATACAGAAGAAGCGAGATTAGAGTTTGTAAATCCGCTGAAGGTGATCGAAGGGCCATTGATGGACGGGATGAATGTGGTAGGTGATCTTTTCGGTGAAGGGAAAATGTTCCTTCCGCAAGTGGTGAAATCTGCCCGTGTGATGAAAAAAGCCGTGGCCTATCTAGAACCATTTATGCCTCTTCCGGAAGATGGAGAAGTTTCTTCCTTGAAAAAGATCCTTTTGGCTACGGTGAAAGGCGATGTGCACGATATCGGAAAGAATATCGTGGGTGTGGTTTTGGCCTGTAATAGTTACCAAATCATAGATTTGGGCGTGATGGTGGATGCTCAGAAGATTATAGATGAAGCTGTAAAGAATAAGGTGGATATTATCGGACTGAGTGGTTTGATTACTCCATCTTTGGATGAAATGGTGAACGTGGCTTCAGAAATGGAGCGTCAGGGAATCAAAATTCCTTTACTCATCGGTGGTGCAACTACTTCGAGAATTCACACCGCAGTAAAAATAGATCCAGTATATAGCGGAACAGTAATCCATGTAATGGATGCGAGTAAGTCTGTTCCTATCGCGGGAGAAGCTATTTCTGAGGAAACAAAAGAAGCATATAGACTGAAATACAAAGAAATTTATAAGCAGCTTCGTATAGAGCATGAGGCAAAACAATCACTGAAGCAATTGGTCACTTATGAAGCAGCCAAAGCCAATCCAGTGGAGATTGATTGGGCTTCGTATGTGCCTGTAGTTCCTAAGAAGCTTGGCAGAACAGTCCTTAAAGATCTGGACTTGAATATTGTACGCAAATACATTGATTGGACTCCGTTCTTCAGTACTTGGATGCTAAGCGGGAAATTTCCAAAGATTTTCTCAGATCCTGTAGTGGGGGTGGAAGCTAAGAAAGTCTACGATGAAGCGAATGAAATGCTTGATAAGGCAATTGCTGAGAAGTGGCTTTCTGCGAATGCAGTTTTTGGACTTTATCCAGTTCAGCGGGCCGATGATGATGCCGCTGTATTTGATGTGGATGGTAAGCAATTAGCATCTTTTCACTTTTTGCGTCAGCAAGGTAAAAAAGGTAAAGGTGTGCCTAATCGTTCATTGGCGGACTATCTACATCCTTCGCAAACAGATTATTTAGGATGCTTTGCGGTGACTTCGGGTATTGGTATGGAAACCAAGCTTGCTGAGTTTCAAAAGGATGGAGATGATTACAATGACATCATGTTCAAATCTATAGCAGATAGGCTTGCAGAGGCTGCCGCTGAATACATTCACGAGCAAGTAAGAAAAGAATATTGGGGTTATTCTCAAGATGAAAATCTTGAAAATGACTCCTTGATTCGGGAAGAATATCCTGGTATCAGGCCTGCACCTGGTTATCCAGCCTGCCCAGAGCATTCAGAGAAAATTACTATTTCACAGCTTCTGGATATGGAGAATGAAATTGGTATCGAGTTGACCTCAAGCTATGCGATGTATCCGACTTCGTCAGTGTCCGGATATTTCTTTGGAAACCCCGAGAGTAAATATTTTGGTCTTGGAAAAATAGGTGAGGATCAAGTAGCCAGCTATGCCGAGCGAAAAGGAGTTTCACTTAAAGATGCGGAGCGCTTACTTTCTCCAAACCTCGCTTATCAACCTAATTTAACCCTTGCAGAACCTACCTTATGAAAATAACAGAACACTTAGGGAGCGCTAAAGACACGCTGTTTTCCTTTGAAATACTTCCTCCGCTGAAAGGTCAAAGCTTGAAGGAATTACTGGAAGGCATTGCGCCTTTGATGGATTTTAAGCCACCCTTTGTCGATGTAACTTATCATAGAGAAGAATATATCTATAAGAAGCACCCAAATGGATTGCTGGAGAAAATCAGCACCAAAAAACGACCAGGAACAGTAGGGATTTGTGCGGCGATCATGAATCGCTTTCATGTGGATGCAGTCCCTCATATTCTTTGTGGAGGATTTACCAAAGAAGAGACAGAAAATGCACTGATAGATCTAAACTTTATCGGTGTAGAAAATGTGTTGGCACTTCGCGGTGATGCACCTAAGACTGAGGGGAAATTTATCCCTGAAACTGAGGGTCATGGCTACGCCAGTGAATTGGTGGAGCAAATCTCAAAAATGAACCAAGGACGCTATTTACATGAGGAGACTGAAATTGGTTTTCAAACTGATTTTTGTGTAGGTGTGGCAGGATATCCTGAGAAGCATTTTGAAGCTCCTTCGATGAAGTTTGATCTGAAGTATCTGAAAGAAAAAGTTGATAAAGGAGCTGAATACATCGTGACTCAGATGTTTTTTGATAATCAAAAATACTTCGAATTCGTAGATCAAGTTCGCGCAGCTGGCATTACTGTGCCGATCATTCCTGGAATCAAACCAATTACTACCCTTGGACAGATTACCATGCTACCTAGAACTTTCTTCTTGGACTTACCAGATCCGCTGATGGACGAATTGGAGAAATGTAAAACGAATGCAGAAGTCAAAGAAGTAGGGATAGAATGGTCTATTCAGCAGTGTAAGGAATTGGTGAAAAAGAAGGCGCCATCCTTGCATTTTTATACCATGAGTAAGGCAGATACTACGTATAAAATTGCTAAAGAAATATTCTAGAATTCGTGATTTTAGACAAAAAAAAGCCTTCTGAATTCATTTCAGAAGGCTTTTGCTTTTACATTATTTCTTAATCTTTACGAAGTTTCAAGGTGATTTCTTCATATTTCTTTTTAGAATTATCGTCTAGTTTATCAAAGTTTTTCTCTAGCCAATCCATACTTTCCTGAGTGGCATCTTCGATATCATCAGCTGTGTTTTTAGCGCCCTTTTCTATTTCAGCTGTAGTTTTGTCCCACCAAGTTTCCACATTTTTCATGTGCATATCGGCAGTTCTTTCGAAGTTTTCAGCTTCTGCTTTACCATTTTTTACTGCAACTTCGTAGCGCTCTTCGATCATTTCAAGATTATCATCCTCAATGTCTAAGTCCTTGTAAACTTTCTCAGCTCTTGAATCTAGGCTGTCATATCTTTCGTCGATCACCGACCAGTTATGAACAGGTACCATTTTGACAGCATTTTCTACACTGTCCACATAATTTTCTAAATTTTTTGTTACCTGAACTCGGTCTGCTTCTGTGTAATTTTTTGTATCACAAGAATACAATGCTACTACTGCTGCTCCGATAGTTAAAATTGCTTTAGTTTTCATTTTCAAGATTGGTTTGGTTGTAAAATTTTAAGGTTTTGATGGTTGAATCTATTCATACCTTTGCAATACTGTTTCCAATCCCTCGTTGAAGGGAGGTTGATACTCAAAAAGTGCTTCTATTGGCTCTAATCACTATTTTTGATTGGAGTAATTGAAATGTGTGTGTTATTGATTTTCCCCAGTTTAAGATAATTATTACCCAATTTTTCCAGCATCTATGCATTTTAACAGATATCAAAAGCCGTTTTACTACACTTATTACGAAGTCGGTTATCTGTAAGAATTATACTTCCTACGAAATATTGTTTTGTAGTAAATGATCTTTGGTAACTTGGATCATGATAAAATTGATAGAGTGTCCGCGCGATGCGATGCAGGGAATTCCGGGATTTATTGATACAGCGATCAAAGCTGCTTATATCAATCAATTGTTGGAAGTCGGTTTTGATACCATTGATTTTGGGAGTTTTGTGAGTCCGAAAGCTATCCCACAGATGCGCGATACAGCAGAAGTGTTGAGCTTGCTGGATTTGCATAATGCTAAGAGTAAATTATTGGCGATTGTAGCCAATGTCCGTGGGGCAGAAGATGCGATGGATTTTCCGGAGATTGATTACTTGGGTTTTCCGCTTTCTGTTTCGGAGACTTTTCAAAAAAGAAATACAAATGCAAGTATTAAACAAGCGTTGGTTACGGTAGAGGAGATTCAGAATCTTTGTGAAGTAAAAGGTAAAACTTTAGTCACTTATCTTAGTATGGGCTTTGGGAATCCATACGGTGATCGCTATTCACCAGAACTGGTTGCAGGATTTGTGGAGAAGTTGGATCAGTTGGGTGTTAAAATAATCTCTATATCAGATACGATCGGAGCGGCAGATACACAGTTGATTACAAGTTTGCTAAGCCTTCAGATATCTGCTTTTCCAACTATTGAATTTGGCGCACATCTTCATAGTAGGCCAGAGGATATTGGCGCAAAAGTAAGAGCAGTAGCCAAAGCTGGTTGTAGACGTTTCGATGGAGCGCTAAAAGGTTTTGGAGGATGCCCGATGGCTGATGATGAGTTGGTGGGTAATATGGCGACTGAAGTGATGATCCAGACATTGGAGGAAAATGGATTTGATCTTAAGCTTAACAAACCAGAATTTGATGAGGCGATGAAACTAGCTGGGTTTGTTTTTAATCCTTAAAATCAGCTTAACAAGCTAAACCAACAGCCTATATTTTTTTCCCGGTAAGGACTTAACAATTCCTTCAAATTCTAAGGATAGCAATTTAGAAGAAAGTAAGCCTAGAGGTATTTCTGATGTTATACTTAAGGTGTCAATTTCCAATTCACCTTTTTCCTGCAAAAGTTTCAAAATCACCTGTTCTTCTTCATCACGGTTGGTTAAATCAAGCTGAGGTTTTTGTGATTTTACCTCGCCTGGCTTGCTCCACAAAAGTGCTTCAGCTACGTCATTTGGACCAGTGTAGATATTTGCTTTCATTTTCTTGATAAGCAAATTGCAGCCCTCGCTATATTGGGATTGCAGGTTTCCAGGCACAGCAAAGACATCTTTGTCATAGCTGTAAGCAATCTCCGCAGTGATTAACGCGCCACCTTTCTCAGCGGCTTCTACTACTATCAAAGCATCCGAAAGACTTGCAATAATCCGGTTTCTTGCTGGGAAATTTCCTGGGACCATAGTGCTTCCAGGTGAATATTCGCTGATGACAGCGCCAGTTTCCATAATTGCCTCTGCTGTTTTCTTATGAACTGCAGGGTAAATACGACCGATGGGAGAGCCCAGTACTGCGATAGTCGGTAAACCTAAAGCTAGCGCTGTCCTATGCGCTTCTATATCTATTCCGTAGGCCAAACCGGAAATAATTGCGGGTTGATAAATAGCCAGATCTTCAATAATCTTTCGAGTGGCGGATTTACCATAAGTCGTGGCACTTCGGGTTCCTACGATTCCTATGGTACGATCAAAATTCAAGTTGGTAATGCCCTGAGCAAAAATCACCACAGGACTATCTTCCTGCATTTTGAAACGCTGAGGAAAATCAGGATGAAGGGGAGTGAGGATACTGAAGTGCTTTTTCTCACATTCGTTAATTAGCTCATCTGCTTTGCGAAGCAATTCATTCTCTTGATTTCGAAGTGCTAAAAGCTTCTCTCCAACTTTTGGGGTTTTGGCAACTTTGCCTTTTGGGAGTTTGAAAAAATGGGTTGCTGAGCCGGAGTAGGCTATAATAGCTTTAAATACTCCAGGCCCTATTTTAGGAGCTAGTGATAATGCTAGAAAATATCGTAAATCTTCATGAGCCTGATTTAGCATTGAATTCGTCCCGGATATTAATTAAAAAGTCCTTGATTTCTTGAAGCTTTTGTACCGCCTGTACTTTATCAAATCCTTGTTCTTTGCCAGCTTTGATCACATCTTGCGCACCTTGAAGAGTATATCCTTTTTCCTTCACTAGGTGGTAGATGTATTTGATCTTCTGAATATCAATCTTGGTGTAGCGTCGATTACCTTTTCGGTCCTTCTTCGGACGAATAATATCAAACTCGCCTTCCCAATATCGAATCAACGAAGGCGCAACTTTGAACATCAGTGCTACTTCTCCAATGGAATGATATTTCTTTTCTATTTCTCGCTCTTTGTATGGCACGGTAAAAATTGTCTTTGACTCTAAATTAATGAAAATGCAATAGTTTCTTCAACAAGTACTTTAACTCCTGAAGAAAAAAACGAATATTTTAACGATTTAGTGTTTGTAGCATTTGAACTACTGCTAATCCTGCTGTTTCTGTACGTAGTCTAGCTTTGCCAAGGGATACAGGTTTGAAGCCAGCTGCAAATGCCTTTTCAATTTCGACTGGATCAAAATCGCCCTCTGGACCTACTAAAATCAGATAGTTACCATTGATCTTTGCACTGTCAAACAAGTGATGATCATGATGGTCATCTACGTAAGCGATGAATTTCTGATACTCTTCAAATTTATCAGACTCGAGAATTTCTTCCAGCTTTGAAAAAGCATGAAGTTGAGGAATTCTATATTTTAAACTTTGCTTGCAGGCTGAAATAATCTTTTTCTCCAATCGATCAGTCTTGAGATAGCTCCTTTCAGAATTCATGGTTTCCAAAAGTGTGAGTTCATGAAAGCCGATCTCTGTGATTTTTTCTACCATCCATTCCATCCGATCAGGACTTTTGGTAGGAGCAATTGCCAAATGAATGTGAAAATTATCTTCCGCTACTTCTTTTGTATAGAGAACTTTCAGGGTAGTCTTTTTTGGATTCGCTTCCAGGATCACGCATTCGAATAGAGTTCCTGCTCCATTTGTGACATGTACCTGATCGCCTTGTTTTTTGCGTAGCACTCTGCAGAGATGCTTGGATTCATCAGGCTCAAGTGTGATTAGAGGAGGGGAGATGTTTTCTTGAAAAAAGAGTTGCATGGGCAAATTTTCTAAGACACAAAAAAAGCACATTTCCCGAGGAAATGTGCTTTAAACAATATAAACCTTTAAATCTATTAACCTTTTGAAACTTCCATGCTAACGCTCTTGCCTTTGATGGTGTTGTTCTTCATTCCGTTGATTACTTGATCAGCGTCTTTAGTAGGAACATCAACGAAAGAGAAGTTGTCATAAATGTCGATGCCTCCAATGCTACGTCCTGGTACACCAGTTTCGCCTGCGATTGCACCTACGATATCATTTGGACGGATTCTATCTTTTTTACCAAGATTCAAGAATAGACGAGTCATATTAGCTTCACGCACACGCTCAGGTCTGTTGCCTCCATCTCTAGAGCCACCTTCACGGTTGCCGAATTCTTTTCTGCGCTCACCACCTCTTTCTCTGTCTCCGCCTCTATCTCTATCTCCACCTCTTTCATTGCGACCACCGAAACGATCTCCACGATCTCCTCTGCCACGATCTCTTCCTCCGTCACGTCCGCCATCGCGTCCACCTTCTCTTCTTCTATCTCCACCGGATGCATCAATGCTGAAGTTCTGATCAGCCATTTCTTTAACTGAAGAACCCATTACAATTTTGATCAAACCAACTGCAACCTGATCAAGAGTAAGACCTTCAGCAAGCATCTGACCGATAGTTGCTTCGAAAACTTGATTGTCTTCTTCTTTCTGTACTTGCTCTGTTACGTCTTTTACGAATTTAGCTTTCTTCAATTCGATCAATTCAGCAGCAGAAGGAGGGGACATCTTCGTGATAGTAGCTTTGGTATATCTTTCCAAATCTCTCATCTTGAAGCTATCTCTTCTACCAGTCACGAAGCTGATTGCTTTACCGTTTTTACCTGCACGGCCAGTACGACCAATTCTGTGTACGTAATATTCTTCGTCTAATGGAAGGTCAAAGTTAAATACTGCCTCTACATTGTCAACGTCAATACCTCTTGCTGCTACGTCTGTAGCAACCAATACTTTGCAATGTCCCTTACGGAATTTGCCCATTACTTTGTCTCTCTGAGCTTGAGAAAGATCACCATGAAGTGCATCAGCGGCGATTCCCCTAGCGATCAAGCCTTCAGTTACCTCATCTACCATTCTCTTAGTATTACAAAATACTACGCTTAGGTTGATGTTGTGAACGTTCATCAGACGAGCTGTCAATTCCAATTTCAATTGGGACTTAACTTCGTAGAATGTTTGCTCGATGTTAGAAACAGTAAGTTCCTTTCTGTCGATTTTGACAATCTCAGGATTCGTCTGATACTTTCTAGTCAAGTCCATGATAGGCTTGGCCATAGTAGCAGAGAAGAATACTGTTTGTCTTTCTTGAGGCATTTCCTGAAGAATTGCTTCGATATCGTCTCTGAAGCCCATGTCTAGCATTTCATCTGCTTCATCCAATACTAGGATGCCAACAGAATCAAGTTTCAATGTGCCTCGGTTGATGTGATCTTGTACACGACCTGGAGTACCAACTACGATCTGAACGCCTTTACGAAGAACTCTGATCTGACGATCGATTGACTCTCCACCATATATAGCTACAGAATTAATCGCTCTGTGATATCTAGCAAGTTTTTGGATTTCGCCTTCTACCTGAACAGCAAGTTCACGAGTAGGGCAAAGGATGATTGCTTGAGGCTTGTTGATATCAGCATCAACCAAATCAATGATTGGGATAGCAAAAGCTGCTGTTTTACCTGTTCCGGTTTGAGCTTGTCCGATGACATCTCTACCCTGTAGGATAAAAGGAATTGATTGTGTTTGAATTGGGGAAGGTTGGGTATAGCCCATCTCTTCCACTGACTTAAGAATTTCCGCAGAAATCCCCAAGTCTGAGAACTTTAGTGTTTGATCCATGATGTTTCCTTAATTTCCCTGCCATTCGGTCCTAATAAATATCCCGACAAGCGACAGTAAGGAATTCACGGCATGAAAAATTGTTCTATGTCTTATTGACGGCACAAAAGTAAGATTAACTTTTTTAATATCCAAACTGTCTCTGAAAATATTTAGAATATTACTTAAATAATGAGGCGTTTTAGCAAAAAATATTTGGTTTGACACTTTGTAAGTATCTCCAAACAGGGATTACTATTGAAAACTTATAAAATTCATCCATAAAAAAAATTAAGCTGCCCGATGGAGAGCAGCTTAATTGGATGGGATTCAGATTCCAAGCATACTATTCTATAGTACTTGGCTACTTAGCCTTTGATTTATTTCAGTGACTTGATGAGTCTTTCATTTAATCCTACGTAATCCTGATTTCCTGCTTCCTCTGCTAAATCAATTGCTTCTGCAGCAGTTTCTACAGCATTCGTTTTTTTACCTAAAGCAGCCTCTATCTTAGCTTTTAGATGCATTGTCCAGTATTTAGGTTCTTGTTCCACCGACTCATTTATCCAGTTATATGCTTGGTTGATATCCTTATCATTGGTGTAATAGTAGCTAGCAGCAGAATATAATAGGCTTGGATCTGTGCTTTCTCCGTCAATTATATACTCTTTGATCTGAGCCATCACAAGTGGATCTACTTCTGTTTCAATTCTAAAATCAACTCTTGTATTCTCCCATTTCAAAGAAAGGTCAGAACCTGTGTCCGTCATGTTTGCAAAGCTGATTTCGAAGGTTTCATTCTTCTTTTTAAGCTTGACAGGCGCTGCTTTGAATCTGATTACATCATCACTTTTATCATAACCAATCGCTCCCCAAAGCTTAATGTTTTTGGAAAGAATCATAGTCCAATCCGATTTTTCAGGAATAGCGTAAAGTGCATATTGACCTGCAGGGATACTCGTGCCGTCAATGATCACGTCAGTTGAAAATGAAAGAACCGTGGCGCCGTTTGCTCCTGTTCTCCAAACCTGTCCGAAAGGAACCAGCTCCCCAAAAATTTTGCGATCCTTCGTACTTGGTCTACTGTAGTCTACAGTCACATCTGTCAAGCCTACTTTCTGGGCAATCTTAGCAGATGGGGAAGCCTGAGGCATTTGGATTTGCTGGGCGAAGGAAACTAGGCTAAACAGCAAAAAGGCTAAAGTGAGTGAGATTTTTTGTTTCATTGAAATTGAAGTTTTAATTTGGTTTAAAGTTACTTAAGCGTAAAATTTGATAGGATGTTTTGAAACGCTATGCAATTTGATGCTTTTGAGTCAATAGTATAAAACTCAATGCTCATTTTTTTGCGATGACAAGAAGGTTTTCTGTTGTTTTTCATCCTCAATTTATATCCTCCGTATAGAACATTATGAGTTTAGCTATTATAAGTCCCGGTAAAAACCCGGACGTTTGGATCAAAGAATTTAAAGCCCTTGCACCTGATTTGGATCTTGAGGTATATCCAGAAATCACCCAACCAGAAAAAGTCGAATACGTCTTCCTCTGGCAACATCCAGAAGGAATCCTTTCTGATTTCCCAAATCTAAAACTGATTAGTTCGATGGGAGCTGGTGTTGATCACATTTTGCGGGATAAATCAATTCCTTCCTCAATACCTATAGTGAGAATAGTGGATGAAAAGCTTACATTTTCTATGACCAACTATGTGGTGATGGCAGTGCTGAATTATCATAGGCAGACCGCTCGCTACCAAATGAACCAGACTCGAAAAATCTGGGATATGAGTTCTCCGGAAATGGATGTGACTGTAGGCGTGATGGGAGTGGGAGCTCTAGGAAAGGATGTAATGGACAAGCTCCACTCTATGGGATTTCCAGTGGTTGGGTTTGGCTTTTCAGAAAAATCTGATTTTGAATACCCATATTATACTAAAGACAAATTAGATGAGTTTTTAAAAGAGGTCAATGTTTTGGTTTGCCTACTTCCTCTAACTCCTGATACTGAAAATATCCTCAATGCCGAGCTTTTCGCAAAATGCAATCCTAATACCTACCTTATCAATGTAGCTCGCGGTAAGCATTTAGTTGAGGATGATTTGATTAAAGCTTTGGATAATGGTCAGCTTTCTGGGGCTATGCTTGATGTGTACCGCGAAGAACCCTTGCCAAAGGATCATCCATTTTGGGAGAATTGGAAAATAGCGATGACTCCACATATAGCAAGTGTGACCAATCCACAGGCTGCTGCACCGCAAGTAATAGAGAATATTAAGCGGGTCAGGGAAAATAGAGAACTGGTAAATGTTGTTAATCGAACTAGAGGGTACTAACAAGCTATGGTGCAAACTTTTAAAATATTATGTCCTACAGATTTTTCTGAATGCTCATTGAACGCTATTGAGTATGCTACTAGATTGGGCGAAAAGTACAAGGCAGATTTGATTTTGTTTCATGTACTGAACCGGGAGGATTATGAGAAACTGTCACCTTCCGATGCATTAGGTAAGCATCAAATGGACTTTGTACTTGAGAAGCTTCAAAACCTACAAGATGCTGTCCTTAAGGAAAGCTTAAAGAATGGCTTGAAAAGTTGCATTTCTATAGTGAAAGAAGGCAGTATTGTCAAAGAGACACTTGAGTATGCTACTGAAATAAATGCAGGGTTAATTGTAGTAGGTACAGAAGGAGTTAATGATTTCAGAGAAAATATCATAGGCTCTCGTGCCAGTAGAATCGTGGAGCAGTCTGATCGGGATATTCTAGTAGTACCTAGGAAAGTTTATTTCAAAGCTCCCCGCAAGCTTGTCTATGCAAGTGATTACTTAGAAGAGGATAAAATAGCTATTCAGAAAATAGTGGAAGTGGCCAAGTTTTTTGATTCTGAGATTGATTTGGTTCATGTGAGTACTACGCACAAAGCGCTGGACAAATCTTTGCACATGACTATGGTAGAGGAAATCAAACCTTTTATTAAGTATGATAAAGTAAATTTTATCTTGAAATCTTTCCGCGATGACGTTGCTTTGGGATTGGAGAATTACCTGCAAACTGCAAAGGGCGATATCCTAGTTACGCTAAGTGAGAAAAAGTCTTTCTTCGATCAGATTTTTTCGAAAAGTTTATCAAAAAAAATGGCCTATTTCATTAATAAGCCACTTTGGGTGATTAAATCTTTTTAAGTTTTTTTTATCACTTAGGGCACGAAGAAAGGCGCAAAGGACGCTGCATGATTTAAGTTATAGCATCTTTGTTTTAGAAAAGCCAAGCCCCACTAGTCATTCTTTTTGCCACCAAACATGCTCTTCAAATAGTCAGTAAATTCTTTTCTTGCCTTAGCATCAGTGAAAACAGCTCCAAGTGTATTCATAAAATGGCCAAAGCTCATTTCTTTCTTTTGCGATGGAATTACAGGCCTAGCTTTAACTTTTGGATCAATCTCAGGGAAGTTTGAGCTTTCTTCAGCTGGATTAGGGCTTGGTATGGAAGGGTCTTTTGATTTGTAGCCGACCAGATCGTCTGCCTTTTCGAAGCTCTTCTTTGATCTTTGTTGATAGCCTAATTTCTCTTCTACCATACCCTTATTGTTATGCGAGACTGCATCTTCAGGATCAAGCTCGATGGCTGTTTCATAGTCTGCAATTGCTCCTTCCAGATCACCGATTCTATCTTTGAAATAAGCGCGACTACTGTATCGATAGGGGTTTTTTGGGTCTAGATTGGCTGCTCTATCCAGTTCGGTGAGTGCTTCTTCATTTCTTTTTAGCAAGTGCAAAACCACCGCTCGGTCAGAGATGAAATCTGTATTGTATGGTTCTAGAGAAGTGATCAGGTCAAATTCCACCAAAGCCTCTTCAGTTCTTCCTAGTCGGGAAAGTATTCTGCCACGACTAAGATGAAGCTGTGGCTGATCCGGATTGGCTTTTACCAATCCATCAAAAATGGCCAAAGCCTCCTCAAATTTCCCTGATTTATATAATTCTATTCCTTTTTCGAAGCTCATAATGTTTTTTTTTAACCGCAGAGTTCGCGGAGATTACGCAGAGGCCGCAATATTTTATTTTACTACTCTTTTTAAATATCAATTGTTTTCAGTCTATCAGACTGAGCGCTCGCCTGCCGTTGGGCGACATGTCGAAATTCGTGTTGCTTCAATTTTCTAAATATTTTCTGAGGCTCATTACTTTTACCTCAAACTTTTCACTTTCTAACTCCTGCTACACAAATACAAAGGTAACTCCTGAATAGTTTACCAAAGAATCTTTCCTTGGTTTTTGCAGGCAAATGGATAGGCCTGTTATCTTTAAGGCTTGAGAATATTCCAAATTTATGCCCCAACAACCACAAGCTGTACTTAAGGATCTGAAAGCGAAAAAGTTCGCTCCAATTTACTTTTTGGATGGGGAGGAACCTTTCTTTATTGATCAGATCACAGACTTCATTGAGAAGAATGCGATTGCAGAGCATGAGCGCGGATTTAACCAAGTGGTGCTTTATGGAAAAGACTCCAATGTCGGCATGATCCTCAATAATGCGAGGAAATTCCCCATGATGTCAGATCGTCAAGTAGTGATCGTAAAGGAAGCCCAGAGCTTGTCTGATCTAACAAAAGAAGATTCTCAGAAATTGCTAGTGAGCTATGTACAAAACCCACTTCCAAGTACGATTTTGGTTTTTGCTCATAAGTATAAAAAACTGGATGGAAGATCTGCGCTTTACAAAGAGCTGGATAAGAAAACTGTCTATGTTCGCTCGGACAAAGTCAAAGATTACAAGCTGACGGATTGGATAGAAGGGTTTATCAAGGAAACCGAGCATTCGATAGATACGCGTGCAGCATTACTTTTGGCGGATTCTATCGGTAATAACCTGGAAGTGCTTTCCAATGAAATAGGGAAGATGCTGATCAATTTTCGGGAGCCTACGAAAATCACCAATGAGCACATTTCCAAGTACATTGGAATCAATAAGGACTACAATAACTTTGAATTTTTGAAAGCAATTGGATTTAAAGATGTGATCAAAGCAAACAAGATCATTCAGTATTTCATCCAGAATCCAAAGGCGAACCCGGTGATTCCTATGTTTTCACTGATGTTTAACTACTTCACCAGAATCGCTTTGATTCATCAGGCGAAGAAAACAGGAGCAAATGAGCAGCAGCTAGCCAGCCTTTTGGGGTTGCCTCCTTTTGTAGTCAAAGAATATATGGTAGCGTCCCGAAACTACAATTTGGGCAAGGTAATTGATGTGTTCGCATACATCAAAGAGGCGGATCTTCGTTTCAAAGGAGTTGACTCCGGAAGTATGAGCGAAGCCGAAAACCTCCGCGAGCTTGTTTACAAGATTTTGCATTGATTACCTAAGCCACACTATGAAATCGAGTATTTCGTAACCATCAAAAGGTGAAATACTTATTACCAATACGAGATTCCATATGGCCTTTAAAGGACAAATTTTAAGCATATGAAATATCACCTTGTGCTCCTTGCGAGCCTTGGACTTAGTTTGGAGGCGTATTCCCAGTCTAGCCTCTACCAGACCAGTCCACAACAGAAGCTAGATCACAATCTGGAGCTTTTTGAGAAGCAGCTTTTTTCAGCAAGTATCTATGATAATACCAGGCTTTTAGATAAGCCTGTAAACTCTGGTCAAGCAAAAAATGCTGAATTAAATCGAGCCATGGCCGCCCTACAGGTAGAAAGCCCAGACGGAGCTGGTTTGATGAAAAGCTATATTTATGATCATGGAAATGATCCTTCGGTAACAACTGCGGGATTGTATCTGGGAGATCATTTTTTCTTCAAAAGGAATTTTCCAGAGGCGATAGCTAGCTATAAGTTGGTGAATACCGAAAAGCTGACTATTGAGAACCGAGCCGAAGTGCTTTTCAAACAAGGATATTCTCATTTTCAACTAAATCAATACGCAGAAGCTGCTCCTTATTTTGATGCAGGCAAAGCGCTAAATCAGCAGGCGAGTTTTGATTCCTATTATTACAGTGGCTTTATCGCTATGGAAAATGGGGATACTGCAAAAGCCATTTCTGATCTTCAAACTGCTTCCCAATCTACTTACTATGCTAATAAGGTTCCGTATCTATTGGCAGCCCTATATTACAAGCAAGGTAGCTACGATCAGTTGATCAGTTTTGCTGAGCCAAAATTGATAAATGGTCAAAACCTTGAGAAAAGGGAAGTGATTTATTTGTATTTGGCGGAAGCTTATTATGCCAAAAAGAACTTTCCGAAAGCGGCCGAAAACTACGATGCTTATATCAATTCCCGTAAAGGTGAATTGGGACGAGAGGAAGTCTACAAAGCGGGTATTTCTCAATTTGAAATCAAAAACTATCAACGAGCTACTGATTACCTGAAAGTGTCTGCATCAGCAGATGATGAAATTGGACAAGCTTCCAGTTATTACCTGGCTCAGTCGTATCTGAAACTTGAGAATTATCAGTTTGCTTCCACGAGCTTTCAGTCAGCGGCAAAATCTGACTTCAATCCTGCAATTAAAGAAGAATCCATATTTAATTATGCTAAAGTGAATTTGCAGAAAGGTAGTTTCCAGTCTGCGATTACTGCTTTGGATGAATATATAGACAACTATCCTTCGGGAAAATATAGAGTAGAAGCTGAGAATTTACTTTCTGAAGCTTTAGTAAATACCAACGATTACCTACGTGCCATCGATCAGATGGATAAAATCGCGAATAAGTCACCAAGAATTCAGGAAGCTTACCAAAAGGTAGCATTCTATCAGGCTATGGTTTATTACCGTGATCAGAAATGGAATCCAGCTTTAGCCTATTTAGATAAATCGCTGAAATATCCAGTTGATAAAAGCATGGTATTAGATTCCTATTTCTGGAAAGGGGAAATCAGTTCTGCAGCGGACAATTTGCCGCAGGCGATCAAATCATACGAGCAAGTGCTAAGTAATCGTCCATCTGGAAATAATGGTACGGTTGCCAAAACCCATTACGGACTTGGTTACGCTTACTTCAACTCCCAGCAATATCCAAAAGCTGAAGAGCAGTTCAGGAAGTTTACAGAGAATCGGCAGATCATTGCCAACAAGCAGCAATACGATGATGCAATTTTGAGACTAGGCGATTGCTACTATGTGCAGAAGAGATTTGGCGAAGCTGCTTCTACTTTCCAACGAGCAATCAATGAGGGGAATTCGGGAGTTGATTATGCTTACTATAGATTGGCTGTGGTGCAAAATTTCCAATCTAGCAATCAGCAAGCACTAGGTCAATTGGATGTGCTGATTTCTCGCTATCCGAATAGTTTGTACTTGGAAGATGCGCTTTATCAGCGAGGACAGATCTATATGGAAGAAACCAGCTATCAAGCTGCTTCTGTTTCGTTCTCTGATTTGCTGAGCACCAAGCCAAATAGCCCATTCGTTCCTTATGCATTGGAAGGTAGAGCTGTGGCGAATTTCTCACTTCAGAATTACGATCAGACAATTAAGGATTACAGCACAATACTTAATAATCACCCCAATGCAGAAAATGCTGAAACTGCGCTAAAAGGTCTTCAGGAAACACTTGCTCTTCAAGGAAGATCCGGTGAGTTTTCTGACTACTTGACCAAATACAAAGGAGCTAATCCAAGTAATGGAAGCGTTCAATCTTTGGAATTTGAAGCTGCCAAAGGGACATTTTTCGATAAGAACTATTCCCAAGCCATACGAGGTTTCGAAAATTACCTGAAAAATTATCCGCAATCAGCTCAGCGGGCAGATGCACTTTATTTCTTAGGAGATAGCTATATGCAAGTGGGTGATACGGAAAAAGCGCTCGCGCAATTCAAAACATTAGAAAGAGAGCCAGCTTCTCCGCAGCGTCTTCGTGCTATGCAGAAGATAGGAGCGATTGAGTTGGAAAGAGGGAACTACGAGCAAGCAATTCCATACTTGGAGACTTCTGTGCAAAATGCACGTAGCAAACCTGAGGAAGCCGAGGCTGTTCAAGGGTTGATGATTGCGAATTTTCAGACTAAGAAATATCAGCAGGCGATCTCACAAGCTGAGCGTTTGGCTACTTTGGATGGAGTCATTCCTGAATCTTCTCCAAAAGCCTTACTTATCAAAGCAAAATCTCAACGGGAATTGAATCAAAAGCCACAAGCTGAGTTAACACTAACTGCTTTAGTTGCTGATTACAAAACGGAGCAAGGAGCCGAAGGGCTGTATTTATTGGCATTAGCTGCCCAAGAGAAGGGTGAAGTAGCACAATCTAACGACTTGATATTTGATCAGTCAGGCCCATTTGTCAATTATGATTATTGGTATGGGAGGATCTTCTTGCTTTTGGCAGATAACTATGTGAAAAGCGGGGAGGAGTTCCAGGCGAAAGCGACCTTGGAATCTATCGTAGAGAATTCTACTAATGCAGAAATCAAACAAATGGCTCAATCCAAACTTCAAACCCTTAAGTAAACCATGAAAAAGCTAGCGAAAACTATCCTTTTTACAGGAATTATAGGTTTGACATCCGGTTTGGTCATGGCGCAAACCCAGCAAAGGGGAGCGGTAACTGATCAGGAGTTTGTAATCCGAAAAGACCGTGTCCTCACGGTGCCAGTACAGCCAAGAATGTACGAGAAACTGCCTGTGCTTCCTAAGCCAACAGGAATGAATGAATACAAGTATTTGGTAACAAGCTATCCTTTGAATCTGAAACCATTGGATTTGAAAGCTGAGCCTTCTCAGAAAGTCTATACTCCTGAGCGAATGGAACTATATCCAGGATATGTGCGCGCAGGCTATGGTAATTTTGCTTCTCCGTTGTTGGAGGCCAGATACATGGGGATTGACATTGCTGATTTCAATTATTCACTGCAATTGAATCATCAGAGTTTTGGAAAAGGCCCTGTATTGGCTGAAGAATCCAAGGAGTCTCATACGAATTTAGGTTTTGACGGAAGTTACTTTACAGATCTATTTGAGGTCTTTGGTGGAATCAGTTGGAATCAGGATAGTTACCAGTTTTATGGTTTAGATCCTAGGTATACGCTTGATGATAATGGCGCCTTTAAAGGATTTGATAGCAACGTGTTACAGGCCGTTGAGGTGAAAGCAGGGATTCGAGAGCTTGAGAAAGTTGGTCCTTTTTCTTATGAAGGTCAATTGAGTTTTAGAAACTTCACTGATAGCTACCTAGTCAAAGAAAATCAGATTGGAGTCGAAGCAAGCGGGACATTCAGACCAACAGATGACTGGGTTGGGAAAGTTGGGTTTTCCTATTTCAGTACTAGTCCTGAAGATGTGAACTATTCATTGAAGAGAACATATTTTGCTATCCGTCCTACGATTTCTTACAAGTATGAAGCATTTAATTTCACAGCGGGAGTCAATCTAGTTTCTGAAAATGATTCTTTGGAAAATAAAGCAAGCGATTTTCATGTCTTTCCTGTTCTAAAAGCCAATTACCAGTTTGCTGAAGAGTTTGGCTTTTTCGCAGAGTTCTCAGGAGATGTGAAACGAAATACCTATTACAGTTTTGTAAATGAAAATCCATATCTGGGACCAAGTGAGCAATTGCTTAATACAGTTCAGAATTACAAAGTTGAAGGCGGGATAGAAGGTCAGTTTAATGGCGCATTTAGCTATCGCGGCGCGATCAATATGAGCCGTTACAATCAGATGTACTTCTTTGTGAACAATTACACCAATAATATGATGACTACTGATTCGGCGAGATTCAGCTTGGTGTATGATGACAAGACCACGGTTTACAATATCAATGCTGAGCTAGGATATAAATTCTCAGACATGTATTCACTTAACAGTAGGTTGGATCTGTACCAATATAATCTAAGTACTCAAGCTGAAGCTTGGAATAAACCTGTTTGGGAATTGAGAATTAACAACCAAGTGACACCTCTTGAGCGTTTGATCGTTCAGGCAAATTTGAATTTGATGGGCGGAATAAAAGCTCGTGGTCGTGATTTGAGCGATGTCGTAGGATACAGTGGGCCGTATGATGTAGTCAACTTAAAAACCATCGCAGATCTGCAATTGAAAGCGGATTATGGGATCACCAATAGAATCTCAATTTTTGCCGAAGGCAATAACATTCTGAATGGTAAAAATATGCGTTGGCTGAATTATCCAGTGAGAGGAATTCAGTTTATAGGAGGGGCTTCCTTTAAATTCTAAGATTGTTTGAGGCTTTGGGTTGGGGTTTAGGCTCAATTCATTTAGTTTCGTAACATTCCCCGAAAGCAATGACTGGTAAAACCACAGATAATAAGCATTGGACTGATCCTAAGGACTATGGACTTCCATTTGTAGAAGTTGTTCCTTTGGCAAAAGCCGAAATCCCAAAGAAAGAAGAGGAAAAGGTAGTCCCTATTGATGTAGAAGAAGTCAAAAAGAAGACTATTCAAGCTATTAAACCTTCATTTGTTGAGAGTGAAAAGGTTTCTAGATCTGAATACAAAATTGAGAAAAAAAAATCCAGTAATTCTTGGGTTTGGATTGCTGCGATTTTGGCGGTGACTGTAGTCGTCGTGATTATTTGGCAAATGAATAAATCTGTAGTTCCAACTCAAGATTCTAGCGTACTTATTTCAGAATCTATAGAAGGCGTAGCCGCAAAGGAAAATGATGAAGTAGCTGTCAATTCCACCCTAAGTGAAGAAACACAAATACCTGACAATCAAGATAATATTTCAGATTCTATAAGTTCTGTTACACCTGTCGCTGAATCAGCTCAAACTGGTACAACTATTGCGTCTACGGTGTCTGGAACTTTGGTTCGCGTTACAGAAAAAGCTGATCGCCCTCAATTCTTTATTATAGTGGGAAGCCTTCCTAATGAAGCTATGGCTTTGGAAGAAGCAGAGCAATATAAAAATAGAGCAGAGACGATTTACCTGATTACACCATACGAAGACGTCACAAACTATCGTTTGGCAATAGGGACTTCAAGAGGCTGGACAGCCATCAATGAAGAGCTAGCTCGAATCAAAGACCAGTACAAAGAAGATTTATGGATTTTGAAATATTAATATGATTCTACTTCAAACGCTCTCTACAGATACACTTTCTGCAGCAGATAGCCTGGCGATGGGTGCCACCAAAAATAACATAGGACTTCTTGACCTTTTAATCAAAGGCGGATACATGATGGTTCCGCTTTACCTTTTGTTCATTCTTGCGATTTTCATCTTTATTGAGCGATTAATCACCCTTAATAAAGCATCTAAAACTTCCTCGCATTTGATGGATCAGGTGAAAGTATTGGTGCAAAGTGGACAGACGGAAAAAGCAAAAATACTCTGCGCTGGTGAGCATACTCCAGTTGCAAATATGATTGCTAAAGGAATTGAGCGTATTGGATCGCCGCTGAAGAATATAGAAGTAGCTATTGAGAACGTTGGTAAAATCGAGATTTACAAATTGGAGAAAAACTTGAATCTCCTGGCAACGGTGTCTGGTGCAGCTCCTATGATTGGCTTCTTGGGAACGGTTGCCGGTATGATTCAGGCATTTATTGCAATAGCACAAGAAGAAGGAATGGTTTCACCCAAACTTCTTTCCGAAGGTATCTACGAAGCGATGATCACCACTGCAGCAGGTCTGGTAGTTGGTATTATTGCTTACTTGGGTTATAACTATCTAGTATCAAAAGTGTCGAAGCTTGTTCATAACATGGAATATTCTTCGATAGAATTTATTGATTTGCTTCAAGACTAATCTATGGGACTTCAGGCTAAAAATAAAGTAGATCCTGCATTTAGTATGTCATCGATGACAGATATTATATTCCTGTTGTTGATCTTCTTTATGCTTACTTCTTCCTTCATTACTCCTTCAGGTTTGCCTGTGAACTTACCTTCCAGCGAAACTTCGGACATCATTATGCAGGAAGTTAGCGTTACGATCACTAAGGACCTTAAGTATTCTGTCAATGACAAGATTGTCCCAAGGGAACAAATCAAGGGAGAATTGACTTCTTTACTAAAGGATAAGAAAGGTCAAGTCGTGTTGCATATAGACAAAGATGTTCCAGTGGAGTATTTAGTGGAGATCGGAGGAATTGCAGCAGGATTGGAAGCAAATGTTTCAATCGCAACAAAACCATTCTAATAGGCAATGGAATACTGGAACGCAGAAAAAATAGAGAGCGAAAGCAAGAAAAAATCGTGGGTAATCACAATTATCTTCAACGTGTTGCTTTTGATTGCGCTCTATTTTATTGTGGTCTGGAAGCAGCCAGTTCCACCTTTACCTACATTCGGTTTAGAGCTTAATCTTGGTTTTACTCCAACAGGATCAGGAGAACGAAATAGTCCAAATGCCCCTTCAGAAACCCCTACGCCAGTAGTAGAAGCTGCTGCTCCGGGAGAAATAGCTGAAGTAGTGACAAAACCAGCCACTCCAGCCCCAAGTCCAAAAACAGAGACTGCGAAGCCAAAAGCTCAGCCAAAGCCATCAGTAAATAAAGCCGTGACTACAAAACCATCTCCGATCAGAGGTGAGGAAAAAGCCACGGAACAAACCATCAAACCAGAACCAGTAAAGAAAGAAGCTGCTAAACCTGTAGAAACCCCAGCTAAAGCTGAGGAGAAAGAGACAGTGCAAAAAGCTCCTGAAAAGCCTAAAATCGATCAAAGAGCGATATTCGGTGCTGGTGGTACATCAGGTACAGGAACAAAACCAGCATCTGGCGGAGCTCAAGGAACTTCCAAGGAAAAGGGTGATGAAGGCGATCCCAAAGGAACGGTAGACGGAAGAGCTATCATGGGTGTTGGTTCCGGAAAAGGGGCGAATTCCGGTGATGGATATAGTCTAGACCTTGCTGGATGGGATTTTGCACAGCGACCAAATATCAATGATAGAGTATCTACTCGTAACGGTAAAATTGTTTTCAAAATTACCATTGACGATCTCGGTCGTGTAGTGCAAGCAGTTCCGTTAGAATACAATGTGTCCAATGATGTGTTGGCCTATTACCGTCAGGTAGTGAATCAGATATCATTTAAGAAGCAAGGTGGAGCAGCTGCTGAGTTTTCTTCAGGGAAAATCACATTTGTCGTAAAGGTTGATTAAGCAATGAATTACCAGGAAACGCTGGATTATTTGTTTAATTCCCTTCCCATGTTCCAGCGAGTGGGAGCTTCAGCCTTTAGAAAGGATCTGAAAAGCACTATTTTGCTATGTGATCATCTCGGGAATCCGGAGCGCAAATTCAAATCAATACATGTAGCTGGTACCAATGGGAAAGGAAGTTCTTCTCATAGTTTAGCTGCAATTTTTCAAAGTGCTGGTTATAAAACTGGACTTTACACCTCCCCACATCTCAAGTCTTTTACCGAACGAATCAGAATAAACGGTCTAGAAATAACTCCTGATTTGGTTGTACAGTTTGTGGAAGAAAATCAAAGCTTCTTGGAGGAATTGAAACCTAGCTTTTTCGAGATGACTGTGGGTATGGCTTTCTGGTACTTTGTGCAGGAGGAAGTAGATATTGCTATCATAGAAGTCGGTATGGGTGGTAATTTCGATAGCACGAATATTATCACGCCTGAGCTTTCTTTGATTACCAACATTGGCTTTGATCACGTGCAGTTTCTGGGAGATACTTTGCCTTTGATAGCAGGAGAAAAAGCTGGGATTATCAAGAAAAACGTACCTGTGGTAATCAGCGAAACTCATCTGGAAACGAAAGATGTTTTCATGATTAAAGCTGCTGATATGAATGCTCCAATCACTTTTGCCGATGAAGACTGGACAGCTTATAAAGTCGCTGAAGAGGAAGGCAAAACCAAATATAAAGTTGTCATTAGTGAAGAGTCAGAGTGGTCTGTGAAGACACAGACCTCGGCACAGGGAGAGGAAACGATTGATCTGATTTTCGGGCTTAATGGAAACTATCAGAAGTATAACCTTCCGGGCATCCTAGAATCAGTGGCTCAAATGAGGCAACTGGGATGGGACTTGCCGAATGAGGCTGTTTTGGAAGGATTGAAAAATGTCACTGAATTAACTGGCTTGAAGGGTAGGTGGCAGACGCTTTCATTTAATCCAACGGTAATTTGTGACACCGGACATAATGAAGCTGGTTTTCGGGAGATACTTTCCCAATTAGAAACCTATAGCTACGCAAAGCTCTGGCTTGTGCTAGGAATGGTTCAGGATAAGGATATCTCCAAAGTACTGTCCATGCTTCCAAAATCCGCAAACTATGTCTTTTGCGAAGCTAAACTTCCTAGAGCTTTGCCAGCTGATCAATTGGCAGAAAAGGCTCTTTCATTGGGTTTGAAAAGTGAAATTATCCCTGATATAAATCAAGCTTTAGCATTTGCTAGAAAAAATGCAGCGGAAGATGACTTGATTTTTGTGGGAGGGAGTACTTTTGTGGTTGCAGAAATCGAAGAGCTTTAGATGAGTAGAAAAAAACTGGTTCGCTTCCAAGAGAACGACGAGAACCCAAATGTGATTCAGGCTGGCAAGCCAATTTTTGAAACAATCAAAGGAAACTGGAATGAGGTACAGTTTCAAAATCCTAATCCAATCGTAGTGGAGCTGGCCTGTGGAAGAGGAGAGTTCACTGTGGGCTTGGCACGTAATTTTCCCAATCAGAACTTCATTGGAGTTGATATCAAAGGAAGCAGAATCTGGAAAGGTAGTTCTACTGCCACCGCTGAAGGAATTCACAATGTTGCTTTCCTTAGAACTCAAATTGAGCTTTTAGAGAAGTACTTTGCTGGTGATGAGATTTCTGAGTTGTGGATCACTTTCCCTGATCCATTTCCGAGAGATGGCGACGAGAAACGTAGATTGACTTCACCACGCTTTTTGGATATGTATAAGCCCATGCTGAAGAAGGATGGTTTTTTACATTTCAAAACCGATAATACAGATCTTTTCAATTATTCATTGGAGCTATTCCAATCCCGGGAAGATATCGAGCTGATTGGTTTCACGCATGATTTCTATCAATCAGAATGGAAGGACGATCACTTTGGGATTCAGACTCGCTACGAAAAGATGTTTTCTGATAAGGGAGAAAAGATCAAATATTTGAAGTGTAGGTTTATTTAAGATTGACTAGATTTCCCGCAGAGCTTCGCGGATAAATGACGCAGATTTGCGCAAATGACTCGGTGAATTTACTTTGATCGCTATGGAAAAATCTGCGATTATCAGCGATCCTTTTCAGCGTTAATCTGCGGGGAATTAGGTAGATTCAACAGTGTTCATTCGAAATTTACAAGATCCAAAATCCCAATAACCCATGAGCAGGAAGAAACATTTGGTGATTCTTAGCGGTGCGGGTATTTCTGCAGAGAGTGGGATAAAAACTTTTAGAGATTCCGGTGGACTTTGGGAAGGTCACGAAGTGATGGAAGTGGCTTCACCAGAAGGCTGGAGAAAAAATCAAAAACTTGTACAAAATTTCTACAATCAACGCAGAAAGCAATTACTCGAATGCGAGCCGAATCAGGCCCATTTGATTTTAGCTGAAATGGAGAAGGACTATAAGGTTTCCATCATCACTCAAAATGTAGATGATCTACATGAGCGTGCTGGTTCCTCCACTGTAATTCATCTTCATGGTGAATTGAAAAAGGCTCAAAGTTCCGTGGATCCAAGTTTGGTTTATGAGTTGGACCATTGGGAAATCAAAGAAGGTGATACATGTGAGAAGGGCAGTCAGTTGCGCCCTCATATCGTCTGGTTTGGTGAGCAAGTTCCCAAGATGGATGAAGCCATGGGAATTGTCGCAACGGCAGATATTTTGGTAGTGATAGGAACTTCATTACAAGTTTATCCAGCGGCTGGTTTAGTGCATTACGTTCCTGCTGAAAGTAGAATTTATTTGATTGATCCAGTCAATCCAGCGGTTGGTTTTAATAAAAAGGTTTTTTATATCTCGGAAAATGCTACTTCTGGCATAATGACTCTTGAAAAGATGCTAAAGACTGAAATATAATTTTTGTTCAGCAAGGAAAACCTATAAATTGAGAGATAAACTTTTATTTATGGCACCTAAAAAGAATTCTTGGCCAGTACTTCAATTTGAAGAGAGTAAAGACACCATTTATCTCCTACATCATTGGACACAGATCGTGGGCAAAGTACGGCTCAAAAAATCGCCATGGCAAAATCATTCTTGGCATGTGTCACTATACGTTGATTCGCAGGGTTTGACAACAGGTCTGATTCCTTATGAAAATGGAGTTTTTGATATCAAATTTGACTTCATTCACCACGAGTTGAGAATAAAAACCAGCAACGGAACACAAGACCGTTTTGGGTTGGGAGGGCAGACGGTTTCTAGCTTCTATGAGCAATTGATGGAAAAGCTAAGGTTTTTGGGGATTAATGTGAAAATCCATTCCATTCCAAATGAAATTCCTGAACCAATTCCATTTTCAAAGAATAAGAAACGACTAATTTACCAAGCCAACGCAGCTCAAAATCTCTGGAAGACGCTGGTTCAGATTCAGAATGTATTTGGAGTTTTCAGGACAAAATTTACTGGAAAAAGTAGTCCTATACATTTCTTTTGGGGGTCTTTTGATTTGGCTTATACCCGATTTTCGGGAGGAAAAGCTCCAGAGTTTACTGGTCAGGTTCCCAATATCCCCCTAGCGGTAATGAAAGAAGCCTATTCACATGAAGTGTTTAGTGTTGGCTTTTGGCCAGGAAGTGAAGCTTTCAAAACACCTATTTTCTACGCCTATTGCTACCCGAATTATCCTGATTTTCAACATGCTAAAATTTCACCTGAGCAGGCATATTGGAGCAAAGATTTGGGCGAGTTTATGCTGAATTACGATGATGTGAGGAAATCCTCCGCTCCTAATGAGATGCTTCTTGAGTTTTTGCAAAGTACATATGAAGCTGCTGCACAGTTAGGAAACTGGGATCGGGAAAATCTTGATTGCGATTTCTCGTACATGTAGAAGAAGTGTTCTAAGTTCTGTTTTCCAATTCTTTATGGATAAGAAAATCTTGTTTTCAAAGAATTGTCATTAAATGCCAAGTTCTATTTGGCCAAAAGTAGTATCCTCTATGCACAAGAAAATCAAAATCTTATCGGCTGTTTTGGTTTTCTGGATCGCTCTATTTATAGCTTGGGAATGGTGGTATAGCTTCCCTAAAGTCCGAGTCATTCCTGTTTCTGAAGTCAACTCCAAATCCTTAGGCATTGACTCAATTTTGCATCAAGCCATGTCAACCTACCTCTTGCCAGGTATTTCTGTGGCGATTGTGAAGAATGACGAGGTATTCTATTTGAACGCTTTTGGGTATAAAAACCTGTTAACTAAAGATTCTCTGACTGTAGAAAGTGCAATAGTGGTCGCGTCAGTTTCCAAATTGTTTACTGCTTTAGGCCTGGCAAATACTTTAAATACTAAAGGGATTTCTACCCATGATCCTGTGTCTTCTTTAGAATTAAAAGGAAAAGTCAGCGCATCTTCTCTTGCCAAGCTTCGATTTCAAGATCTGTTGACTCATCAATCGGGAGTTCGGGATAAGAATTTTTCTGAGATGATTTTTTCTTCTTCTAAATCTCAAGTATTGAAAGAATGGGGCGCGGAGTTTCTGCAGAATTCCTCTACCTATCATACAGATTCCATCAGTTATAACTATGCGGATTCTAATTACGACTTACTGGGATATTTGATCAGTCAATCTGAAAACCATGATTTTCATGCGCTAATTGAAAATAGTGTGCTGGCGTCTTCCGGAATGACTAATTCTAAATTTGTGACCGCATGGCCTATTGAGGACAATGGGATCACAGGATATCAGAAGACCTTCTTATGGAAAAGAATAGAGCCTAAAAGGATCAGCTTCCCTATACTTCCATCTCCTTCCTCTGGTTTGATCACAACTACAAAAGACATGAGTATAGCTATTACTCATTTGTTGCGGGGACAAACAGGGGCATTTGGAAAAGCACTTGGCTGGCTCACTATTGATGGGAGTAAGGTTCCTTTAGGTTTTCAGAAGACCCAAATTGAAGGCAGAGAGTGGGTCGGACACTATGGGGGACAGGCAGGGTATTCTAGTCTGCTGTTTTATTCCAAAGAAGCTGAAACTGGTATTTTTCTGTTTTCGAATTCAAGAGACAAGGAGGATTTTAGAATTGAAATTGCCAGGCAAATCATATCCTATATCAGTCCTAAATAGTGATTTTTAAATGAAACTATCTTTCCCTCATCCAATCATTATCCTGCTAGGATTTGTTTTACTGGCTGGTTTGTCTAGTTATTTTATTCAATCTGGAAGCTTTGATAGAGTATTGGATCTTGATACCGGGAGGGAAATAATCGTTCCGGGAAGTTTCCATACCGTAGAGGACCATAATGCCAGCTTATATGAGATAGCCTTATCTATTCCAGAAGGATTTATTCTTGGTGCTGATATAGTTGTTTTGATTTTGCTAATCGGAGGAGCTTTCTATGTCGTAGAAAAAACTGGTGCGCTTCAAGTTGGAATTGAAGCGCTTATTTATCGGTTTCGAAGCAAACAATATTTGCTTCTTTATCTCATAGGAATTGTCTTTGCTTTTTGTGGAAGTACTATTGCCATGCAGGAGGAATTAATTGCATTGGCCCCTGTATTGGTGATTTTGGCAAAGAAAGTTAATTACGATGTACGGTCTATTATCGCATTAGCCTTAGGATCTGCACTTGTAGGCGCGAGTTTTTCTCCATTCAATCCCTTTGGCTCTCTGCTGTCTCAGACCATCGCAGAACTTGATTTCGCTGAAGGCTTAGCTTATAGATTAGTCTTCCTTGCCCTAGCGATTTTTATTTGGTGTAGTTATCATATTAAATATGGGAAAAGTAAAATTGCCGGATCTGAAATTCATGAAATTAAGCCGGTGAAGATTTCACTTCAGCATGCAGTGATACTGTTTTTGACATTCGCTGGTGTAGCTGTGATGGCTTGGGGAATAATCTATAGAGACTGGGGCTACAATGATATGAGTGCTTTATTTTTTGTCGTTGGGTTTAGCTGTGGATTGATCGGACAACTAGGGATCAATGGAACAGCAAGAGCATATACAGAGGGCTTTAGTGAAATGATATTTGCTGGAGTAATTGTGGGATTAGCTCGATCTGTTTATTTGATTTTACAGAATGCAGCTATTGTTGATCCGATGATTCAGGCGATGTTTGAGCCACTGGAGCGTATGCCTATACAGTTGGCAGCTGTTGGTTTGTACCTAAGTCAAGCAATTATTCACATTCCCGTGCCGAGTACTTCAGGTCAAGCAGTTTTAACTACCCCACTTGCAGTGCCATTGATGGACTTATTGGGTGTCTCCCGACAAGTAGCTGTGCTGACGTATCAGTATGCCTGTGGATTAACGGATCTCGTGACGCCGACTAATGGTGGGATGATGGCAGTGATTGCTGCTGCTGGGATCAAGTATAACAATTGGATGGCATATATATGGAAAAGTTACTTACTTCTTATGGGTTTAGGTTTGATATCAGTTTTAATCGCTCTAATTTGGTTCGCTTAAACGAACACTCAAACCTAAAATAATGGACATTAACGATCACTCACCACTTTTGCCTTATCAGCCTGCCGCTGATCGCTACCATCAGATGAAGTACCGTCGATGCGGGAATAGTGGATTGGTATTACCAGAAATCAGTCTAGGATTATGGCATAATTTCGGTCATAATGCAGATTTCACACTAGGACGTTCTATTCTTCGTAGAGCTTTCGACCTTGGTATTTGTCATTTTGATTTGGCAAATAATTATGGACCTCCATTTGGATCTGCTGAAGAAAATTTTGGTAGAATGCTGAAAAAGGACTTCTCTACTTTACGAGATGAGTTAATTATTTCCTCCAAAGCTGGCTGGGATATGTGGCCTGGTCCTTATGGTAACTATGGTTCCAAGAAGTATTTGGTAGCAAGTTGTGACCAAAGCTTGAAAAGAATGGGGCTTGACTACGTGGATATTTTCTACCATCATAGACCAGATCCAGATACTCCAATTGAGGAGACGATGGGGGCACTTGATCTGTTAGTGAGACAAGGCAAAGCATTATATGTGGGTATTTCTCAGTACTCTGCTGAAGATACTGCGAAAGCTTACGCGATTTTAGAGCGCTTGGGCACACCTCTTTTAATCCACCAGCCAAGATATTCCATGATCGACCGTTGGGTAGAAAATGGCTTGATGGACGTGTTGGGAGAAAAAGGAGTAGGAAGCATAGCTTTTTCTCCACTGGAGCAAGGACTACTTACAGATAAATATCTGAAAGGAATTCCAGCAGATTCCCGCGCTGCCAAGGATGGTAGATACCTGAAAGCAGAGCAGATCTCTGACGAGAAGATCAGTATGATCTCCAAGCTTAATGATATTGCGATCGGAAGAGGACAAACACTTGCTCAAATGGCAATTGCTTGGTTGCTGAAGGATCAGCGAATCACTTCTGTATTGGTTGGAGTTTCCAAACCAGAGCAATTGGATGATAACGTAGCTGCAGTAAAGAATTCTGTTTTCAGTGCTGAGGAAGTGAGAACTATCAGAGGAATCTTAGTCGCTTGAAATTCCAAATAACATCTCGAAGTGCCTTGATTTTGATCGTAATTGCTCAATTTTTAGGCACTTCGCTTTGGTTTGCTGGTAATGCTGTAGCTCCTGAAATCAGCCAATTGCTTGATTTACCGGGGATTTTGGCAAGTATTACATCGGTGGTCCAGTTTGGTTTTATATTAGGCACTCTGGTTTTCGCGATTTTTTCGGTGCCAGATCGCTTTTCACCTAGTGATGTATTCTTTTTCAGTTCTATTTTAGCAGCTTGCTCCAATCTGCTGATTATCATTCTACCGATGCACCTTACTACTGTGCTTGTCTGTAGATTTATGGTTGGGTTTTTTCTAGCTGGTATTTATCCTGTAGGAATGAAAATCGCTGCTGATTACTTTCAAAAAGGTTTGGGAGCGGCTCTAGGTTTTTTGGTTGGTGCCTTGGTTTTGGGTACTGCTTTTCCTCATCTTTTAAAAGGCTTGGATTTAAATTTCTCTTGGAAAATAGTGCTTTGGTTTACCTCGGGCTTATCCTTGCTAGGAGGAGTGATCGTTGGTTTCTTTGTTCCAGATGGCCCGTTTCACAAAATCAATTCAAAATTTGACTTAAGTCTATTGCCGAAGCTCTCGAAGATAAGGGCGCTGAAAAGTGCTGCTTCTGGATATTTTGGGCATATGTGGGAGTTGTATACTTTTTGGGCTTTTGTACCTATGCTGATCATTTTTCTGAATGGAAATGATGTAATCCAGCCTGAAGATAGCTTGCTATCATTTTTCGTAATAGCAGTGGGAGGAATATCTTGTGCAATAGGCGGAGTAATAGCTGAACGAATTGGCAGTAAAAATGTAGCTCAATGGGCGCTTATCAGCTCAGGGGTTTGCTGTGTTTTAGTGCTGTTTGTTGCAGGTTTACCAAGTTGGGTGTGGATAGGACTTTTACTGATCTGGGGAATTCTCATTACCGCTGATTCGCCTCAGTTTTCTACGTTAGTCGCCCAAAGTGTGCCTGCAGAATACCGCGGAACTGCACTGACTTTAGTGAATTCTATGGGGTTTGCGATATCCATTTTGAGTATTCAGCTTGCTCATGTTCTCCTGAACTGGTTAAGGATTGATCAGGTTTTGGCTTTGCTGTTTATAGGTCCAGTGATCGGACTGATACTTTTTAGGTTGTATGATCGGAGGGAGGTTATTTAGACCTTAAGATATCTCCTTGACCATTGAGTTTGACTATTGAGAATTGATCATTTTTTACCGCCTAGCGACATAGAAAACATAGTGATCTGTAGACTTTAAAAACTTTATGCTCTTTGTTCCTTTTGTGGTGAAAAAATCTCTACCACAAAAGTCGTAAAGTCAACAAAGTCGTGGTGGCGACTTATAGGAAGATCAGGTAACATTTCTAAACCATGAGAACTTTGTCCTATGTGGTTAAAAGACAAAAAAAAGAGGCCTCTTTCGAAGCCTCTTCACGTAAGTTGCAACCGGACTATCGAACTACGTTTTCTAATGTTGCTAGATAAACCCATTTTTGATCTCTAGAGTTTAATCCTTCGTTTACAGCCAATCTCTGTTCTTCTGTTTGATTCATATCTTCATAAGATTGAGCATTGAAAAACTGCATATAATCTTTGTAAACATTCATCGTTAAGTGAGTGGATTTTGCTTCTGATCCTAGTGGAAGAGCCGTCCTTAATAAACTCCAATGTCCCATTAATCCTTGTTCAACGAATTTCTGATGGATTGGCTTGAAAATCTGTGATTCGGCTTCTTCATAAGCTTCGAAATTACCTTCTCGGGCTTTCATTAAGTCAAATGAAGCTAGTACTCCAGGTTTCATCTGGAACTTGTCGTTAGTTTCTGAGATTTGCCTCATGTATAGTCTCATAGGCATATCCCGCATGGCAAGAGATTCTTGAAACATTTTGCTGACTTGCATGCTGTTTAAATGTGGATAGGCGATTTTAGTGTATTCCATCATCGATTGTTCATCCAGTCCATTCATCATTTTCACAGGGTCATCGTAATAGGTAACCATGATGTACTGGAAGTCTGAATGATCACCTCCAGACTGTAACGACCAGAAATCCCAACCTTTGATTCGTTGGTCGTTTAGAGCTTGCCTGTACACTTTTTCCATTTGATCTTTGAACTCGATATAATCAAAAAGTTGATCGTTATCAACCTTGACAAATTCGAATACCATGTACTGTGTTTGTTGAGCCTTGAGACTACTTACCCAAAGCATCCCACAAACCAAGAAAAGTAATAGCTTTTTCATGAATATAAGGGTTAAGGGTTAATTGCGCTTTTGTTTAATTTAAATAATTATTTTGAGCCCTAAACTAATTATAATATATAATTTTACTAAGTGCCACTTTTGCCAAATATGCTATAATTAATAAAAATACTTTAATGATGAAGATATTTTAATATGTGTGGTTAAATATTATTATTTCAACAATTAAATGGTAAAATCATGTCAGGAATTTCAAGAAGATCATGGATAAAAAAAGCTTCGTTTGGTAGTGGCTTAGCTGCATTAGGAACTACCGGAATAATAAGTTCGCTTTCTGCTGAGGAAATAAGGAAGTTTAATCCTCGACCAATCGATTCGCCTATTCGCTTAGGTTCAAATGAAAACCCATATGGGCCTTCTGAATCTATGCGAAATGCGATGATAAAAGGGTTTGATAATGGCTGTCGGTATCCTTGGGGATTCAATGCTGACTTGATCAAAATGATCGCTGAAAAGGAGGGTGTACCAGAAGACCACATTGTGTTAGTAGCGGGATCTACAGAAGGATTAAAGATTGCAGGAATCACTTTTGGAGGTGGGGGTGAGATTATTTCCTGTTCGCCTACATTTTTATCTATGATGAGCTATGCCGAGATATGGGGGACTGATATCAATTGGGTACCATTGAATAAGGATTTAGACTTTGATCTGGAGGAGATAGAGAAGCGTGTTTCTTATAAAACCAAAATGGTTTTTCTGTGTAACCCAAATAATCCAACTGGCAAATTGCTTCCCGCAGATCAAGTGGTGGATTTTTGCAAAACAGTGAGTAAGCAAGCGGTTGTTTTCTCTGATGAAGCATATTACGATTACATCACAGAACCGAACTACCCTTCAATGGTTGAGTTGGTGAAGCAAGGTTATGATGTTATAGTTTCACGGACTTTCTCAAAAGTTTACGGACTGGCGGGAATCAGAATGGGATATTTGATTGCAAAGCCTGAATTAGCCAAAATGCTGTCAGACCGTGTGGTAGCTAACACAAATATTATGGCGATTGAAGCGAGTAAAGCGGCACTTCTTGATAAGGACTTCTACCAATTCTCTATTCAAAAAACTAATGAAGCAAAATCTTTGCTGACCAATACGCTAGATGAATTGAAATTGCCTTATTTGGATTCTCATGCAAACTTCATCTTTTTCCATTCAGGAAGAGATATCAAAGAATTGAATAAGACGATGTATGATAAAGGCTTTATAATCGGTAGGCCATTTGAACCATTGAATGATTGGTGTAGAGTCTCTACTGGTACTATTGAAGAAGTAACATTATATAACAAAGCTATAAAAGAAGTTCTAGGCTAATGTTGAATCCGAATTTAATTTTAGAAAATGACAAAATCCTGCTCAGACCTATCACTGAGCAGGATTTTCCAGTTTTGATGCCAATAGCAAATGATCCAAGTCTTTGGACTTATTTCACGTATGATCTCAGCATTCCCGAGGAGTTCGAAGAATGGGCAAAGCCTGCTTTAACAGGTAGTCGATTACAGTTTTTGGTGTGGGACAAGCAATTAAACAAGGCTGTAGGAAGTACTGCTTTTGGGAATTATTCTGAAAGAGATGAAAGAATAGAAATTGGTTGGACTTGGTTGGGAAGAGAGTTTCATGGGACCGGTATCAATCAAGCAATGAAGCTTTTGATGCTGGAATATTGCTTTGAAACTCTAAAACTTAAGCGTGTTGAAATCAAAACCGATGTGCTCAACATTCCAGCCCGCAAAGCGCTGCTGAAATTTGGAGCTGTAGAAGAGGGAGTGCTGAGAAGCCATACTTTACTCACCCAAGGACGACGTAGAGATACTATTTATTACAGTGTGCTCGATAGTGAATGGAAGCCTTAATCCATTTCCTCGATTAATTATTTCTCAGTCTCAAAGCCACCAAGCACCCATGGGTTCCCTAAGAGATAATAATTCTTGAGTACATCAGTTACTTCTTTAGCCTCTTCTTGCATCAGCTTTAATACAATTGCAGCTATACTAGTTAGCCGTTGAGATTTTGCAGCGACCAGCCAAGCAGATGATAATAGTTGGTTAGCTTCTGTATTTATTTTATGAGGGCTAGCCAAAAGGCATTTGGTTGCTCCACTGCGGTACCAGCTTAGGGCTATATTTTCATCTTTATGATGATCAAGAGTCGAGCAGGTAAACCAAAGTGTTGCATTAAGTGGTTTATCTGGCGTATGAGCGAGCAAGTCTTCCTTTTCCAGATGCCCGTAGCCTCTTAAAAGATTTGCCTCTCCATGCCCCCAATACACCCAATTTCCTGTCATATGTGAAATAGCAGTAAGTATTTCGGATTTATAAAAGTCGCCCGGATGATAGTCTTCGGCTCCTGCATCAGCCCAAAGTTTCAGCATTGTAGTATAGGGAGCTTGATACTGGCAAGTCAAATGTGTTTTTGGAGTTGAATTGATTTTATCCTCTAAAAACCCCATTAATTCCACCTTCAGCTCCTCCCAATCATCTGCAAAAAAAATAGAATTAATCACTGGGCGGAATATTTCATTGCACACAATCGGTGGCCAATCCTGTATTTTATTAACCTGGGCCCATGAATGTGGTAAGACAACCAAAGCTGAATTTGCAGCATGGTAGTCCAGTGCAGCATATAGCTTATATAATAATGCCTCAGGGTCCAAATAGATCGCATCAGGAATCGAAATGGTGAAAAAGCGAGGCTGAATTTTATTCAACCTCGCTATAAAAAATCCAGCTGGAATAGACCATGATTCTGGTATTACAATCGCTTTATTCACTTTAAAAATTATTTAGTTGCGAAAACTAGTTTACTGCTGAGTTGCAAATCTTTTAAGGCGAACCTGTTGATCACAAATCGAGATTTGTGGACCTGCTTAGCAAAAGGGCGAAGCAGGTCAACCGGGATTTGGGTTCTTTGCCCATCAAATTCAGCTTTCCAGAATTCCTCAACCACCACTGCTTGTTGCTCTCTCTCCAAACTCAAAAGTCTACCATTTGCTTTTTTCAGGTCAGCTTCTGACAGGTTGTATGCTTTACCGAAGAATTGAGAATGCAGTGCCTCGATCATATATACTCCGCCAGAAGTAACTGCCTGCCAGACGTGGGTTAATTCATGGATTAATGTGGCCATAGGTAATGTGGCGCCAGACTTGTAATTGATCACGTACATAGTGGTAAATGGACGGTTCTTATTCATCCACATAATCAAGTCAGCAGCAAGGCTCGCGTCGGTCAGTTTCACCCGATCCAAGTCTATTGATACTCCAAAAACTTTTTCAGCTTCAGCTCGCTCAGAAGCATTGAGACCACGGTGTGAACCGAAAATATCCATCAAAATCGCAAAGGTAACTGCTGCAATAGTGGCACCCAATTTCGTGGCTTCGATCATCAAAGTCACAGCTGATTTACCGATTTCAATCAAACCTTTGATTAATCCTTCTCTAAATGCGTCTCTTACATTGGTGATGATTTCCTTGAAAACTTCTCTCCAATGATTTACAGTTCCAACGATTGCTGTAATTAACGTGCGAATAACCGACACTGATTTTTGTGCAATGACCTCAAGAATCTCTTTCATTCTAGTCCAAATGATTCTCAATGCCTGCATGAGTTTCTTTGCTTCTGCTGCTACAAATCTTGCGATGTCATTGATAATAGAGCTCAGCGAAATAGCTAAATCTTTCATTGCTCCAATAATTACTGACAATTGCTGAGCAGTGCGGGTAATCACTTCTTTTAGCATACTGAACACTGTAGTACCCAAATCTTTCAGTGCTTCAATGACTACTCTCGCTATTAATCGAGTTTGATTGATGACTGCCAGCATTATCTCTCGAACAGTTTTACCAATCTTTTTTAATTCCTGTACCAATCTTTTTCCGAAATCAAGTGCAAAGCGATTCAATCTTGAGATAAAGTCTAACACGCTTTTTCCTGCACTTACCAATGCTCTAACAATTGCATTAAGTCTGGAGGCTGCCATTTTAGCTATTTCAATCAGTAGGGAGGTAAACGATCCCAAAAGTTCTTCAAGCTTTCTAAGAACCTCTTTCAGCATGCTTTCTACTTGACTGATTGCCCAGTTAAGAATATCCAGCGCCTTTTTGCCAGCTTCAATGATTGCCTGTACAAATTTCTTCACCGCTGCAGCTCCCTTTTTCACTGCTTCTGATAATAATTGGGAAATGGATTTCCCAGCAGCTAAGACTGCCTCAACAAAATCATCGATTTTAGATTGTGTCCAGGTTACCACCTTAGAGACAGCTTCTGCCAGATTTTTTCCAGCTGCTGCGATAGCATCAGCTACCGTATTAATAGCTCCGACTACCGCATCTACGACATTACTAGCAGTGTCTTTGATCCAGCCCCAAAGTCCATCTGTTTCGTCTGGAACTACCCCGGTTTTGAGGATTTTGCCTGCAGCACTCATCCACTCTGCTACGTCTTTGATATCTCCACCTTCTCCGAAGTAATCCTTCATCATATCACCAGCTTCCGATCTCTTCATTCGAGCTATCTGGTGAACCAATAGCGGTGCTTGACTATTTTTTAAAAAACTCTTCACGACCACTTTTCTTGACTCTGGTTTTGCTTTTGATGACCATGAAGCCAATTCAAAAGCCTCTTCAAAATCACCCTGCTGACTTCTTAGCAGAATTGCTTTGGAGGTGAGGTCTAGATCTGTGCTGCTTTTTCCCTCACTACCTTTCAAGACTTGTGCAAGATTTTTTCTATCCACCTGCATGACTTGCATAGTCTGGAATTTGGTTTTCAGACTACTACTTGCCTGTAATTTTTTTAATTGAGCATCATTAAGATTTCCCATTTTGATAAAAGTTTAGAATATAAAAATTGATATGAAATAATACTCCAAAGTTGGGGTATTCAGGTTTTCTATGGAAAAAATAGGATCAGTGATATTATTGATTTAACCTATTTCCAGATTAAAAATTGGCGGAAAATGCACCTAGCTCTAAAAGTCTGAACGTATTGACTACTAGTGAATGGCAATTTACTGAAGCTGGAAGGGGAGGTTTATTAATGTATTGCGGTGAAAAAATCGGACTACTGTTTCTAAAAACTAATCCCCAAAACCGCCAGAATACTTTTTAATCCCAGCGCTAAGGTGATCAACCAAATTATACCCGCGAGGATGGTGTGTCCAGGTTTATTTCGGAAGTCGCCGAGAATTTCTTTTTGCGAAGCAATCCAAATTATCCAACCACTTATAAGGGGAAGAAGAATGCCATTTGCTAATTGAGCCAAGGTGATTAATTGTACAGGTTTGATGCCTAGGGAAGCGAAAAGTAAACCTAGTCCCACGATGACTCCCATCGATGCACGCATAGAGCTAGAGCGGATTTCCTGACTCCAACCCATGATTCCACAAATCACCAATCCCGCTGCCAGAGGAGCAGTAATGCTTGATGTAAGCCCTGCAGCCATAAGACCAAATCCCATGAGGTACTTTGCAAAGCTCCCGAAAACACCTTCCAATCCTTTGGAAACGTCAATAGCGCTGGTGATTTCACTGCTTGAATTAGCAGCGCCAACTATTAAAATTGCCATGGAAACTAGCCCGCCAAGAATGATTGAAATAGCGATATCTTTTCGCATCCAAGGAATGTCTGCAGATCCTGACCATCTTGTTTTAGCCAAGCTGGCATAGAGAAATAGGTTATAAGGCACAACGGTGGTTCCGATCAAAGCGACCAACGTGGGAAGATTTTCGTCATTCCAACTCGGGATGAAGCCCGCAAAAACCGCTGACCAATCTGGTTTGGTGAGAATAGCTGTGGCAGTAAAAGCAATGGACATGAATATCACCAGCCCCACCAGTACTCGCTCCAAGGCTTTGTAATTTCCGATCCACAATAATATAAAAGCAAATGCTCCAAGGATTAGATTTCCAGTATGTAACTCAAATCCGGCAAGATTTACGATAGGGGCTTCCCAGAAAACCTGTAATCCCAGGTTTGTTCCAGAGATATTTCCTGACTCATAGGCTGCATTTCCGAGACCGATTGCAATCAGAACCAGAACCATAGAGAAAATTCTAAAAATAGGCTTTCCAGTCTGATTACTGAGTAATTGGCTAAGATCCTGACCCGTGACCAAGCCAAGTCTGCCTGAGATTTCCTGCAAAACTACAGTGGAAATGATCGACAATCCCAATGCCCATAGCAAGGAGAAACCGAAGTTGACTCCAGCAAGTGTGCAAACCGTGACCGTGCCCGGACCAATGAAAGCAGCGGCGATAATGGGACCAGGCCCTAGATTTTTGAAGAATGATTTAAGGCTCACAATGTTTCTTTAATAGCATAGAAAGAGGAACGGGTAGATTTTTGTACTTTTCCCCATCGGGCAGGATTTAACACAAACTCAAAAAAGCCGAATTTATGGGTTGGATCAAACGAATTTTAAAAGTTTTAGTCGTTCTGGCTCTGGCTTGTATATTTTTTCTACTACTCATTTTCAGAAGTGATATCCCTGCCTATGAAATTGAGGAGAAATACGGAACAGCCCAATCACATTTTATAGAAGTAGACGGGATCAATGTACATGTGCGGATAATGGGTGAGGGGGACCCGATTTTCCTGCTGCATGGAAGCTTTTCATCCCTTCATACTTGGGATGCCTGGCAGCAGGAGCTCAGCCCATATTTTTTGACTATTTCACTAGACTTTCCTGGCCACGGACTTACCGGGCCGGATGAGGAGAAACGGTACAGTCTGACAGACTATTCCCTGTTGGTTTTGAGGTTGTCTGAGAAATTGAACTTGGATAAATTCCATTTGGCAGGAAACTCTATGGGTGGAGCTGTAGCTATGCAAGTCGCATCTACTCGACCAGACAAAGTTCTTTCTCTGAATCTCATCGATGCAGCTGGAGCACCAAAGCCAAATTTGGATGGGAATTCTAAGGCCGGTGGAGCCTGGATTTTCAGTTTGGCTAATAATCCAATCTTCTCCAAGCTGCTGCTAAAATGTACGCCCAGATTTCTCTTTGCCATGAATATGAAACAAGTGTATTCAGATCCGGGCAAGATTACAGAAAGAGCTATTGACCGCTACTATGAACTGATGCGTCGCGATGGAAATCGGCAGGCGACTTTGGATAGATTGACTGCTCCTCGTGAGTCGAGGATTGACTTTGACCGCTTGACTATGCCAACTATGATTATGTGGGGAGAAGAAGATTCTTGGATTCCTGTGGCACAGGGATATGCTTTAGAAAAAGCCATTCCAGGGTCGAAGTTGATTGTTTTTGAAAATGCAGGCCATGTCCCAATGGAAGAATTACCGACGGAATCTGTCGCTAAATATCTCTCTTTTTTAGGGGTGGAAGTACGAAACGACTACTTTCAACAACCCAAACTGATGACGCATGCCGATTGAGTATTTGATAATTCTTGTAATTATTCTCCAAGTGATTTTTCTGGTTTTATTTTTCCTGAGAAAGAATAATGATCAGGAAAAAGCCTTTCTACAGACTGAACTGGCTAGAATGAGTAAGGAGCTAGAAATAGCTTTGGCGCAATCACGAAGAGAGGCGAGTGAGAATCTAACCAATCAGTTTCAGCTGGTATTCAATAGTATTCGTGCTAATTCCAAAGATCAAAATGAAGCGTTGAAATCCTTTGGGGAAGTCTTTCGGCAAAACGTTCAGGAATTCAACACACTTCAGCGGGAGAAGTTTACCGAGCTAAATCGCCGTCAGGAGGAATTGATGAAAACGACTGAGGTGCGATTGGAGAAGATCCGTGAGACAGTTGATGAAAAGTTGCAGAAGACATTAGAAACCCGCCTTGGACAATCATTTGAAATGGTAAGCAACCAGCTTCAAGCGGTGCAAAAGGGCTTGGGAGAAATGCAAAGTCTGGCCACGGGAGTAGGGGATCTGAAGCGGGTATTGACCAATGTGAAAAGTCGCGGAGTACTTGGGGAATATCAGTTGCAGGCGATTTTGGAGAATTTACTTTCAGCAGATCAATACGTGTTGAATGCTGCTGTAGGCAAAGGGAACAGGGAAAGAGTAGAATTTGCTGTGAAAATGCCTGGCCAAAGTGAGCCTATATTGCTTCCTATTGATTCAAAATTTCCACAGGAATCCTATTTAAGGCTAGTTGATGCCTATGAAATTGCCTCGAAGCCAGAGATAGAAATGTACCGAAATGAGCTTTTTAAAGCTGTGAAAAAAGCCGCTCAGGATATACAGAGCAAATACATCCATCCACCATACACTACTGATTTTGCCATACTTTTTCTCCCAGTAGAAAGTCTCTATGCTGAAATTCTCCGTGAACCTGGACTCACCCAGCAGATACAGCAGGATTATAAAGTGATTGTCACGGGGCCAACTACTCTTTCTGCCATCCTGAATAGCCTTCAGATGGGTTTCAGGACGCTTGCAATCCAAAAGAGAAGTTCTGAAGTTTGGCAGGTATTAGGGGCGATCAAGACTGAGTTTGGGAAGTTTGGAGAGCTGATAGAAAAAACGCAGAAGAAGCTCACTGAGGCAAATTCCGAATTGGACAAGCTTGTAGGAGCTAGAACGAGAGTGATTCAGAGAAAGCTGAAAGATATTGAAGAGCTACCTGAAGCAGAGAGTACCAAGTTGCTGGATGAATAAATCTCGAAGGACTTTTCTGGGGAAAAAACATTCCTGAAAATGAATTATTCGATTTATGCTTTGTTACTTTGCCCCTACAGGCATAAAAGAAATAGCTTAATATCTGATTACCATTTAGAAAGCTCTTATTTTTGCCAATTCAAAAATCACCTGAATTACCTCTATGGGGATGAATATTGTGATTGCCGGTGCTGGGGATATGGGTTACCACCTCGCTGAGCAATTAAGCTACGATAATAAGGACATCACGCTGATCGATACAGACAGAGAAGTCCTGGACTATGTCTCTTCTAAACTAGATGTTTTGACAGTGCAGGGGGATGCGACTTCATTTGAAATCCTCAAGCGGGCCAATGTAAACAAGGCCAGTATGGTACTTGCGGTGACTACCTCGGAGAAAACCAATATTGTGACGGCCGTTTTGGCTAAGCAATTGGGCGCAAAACGAGTGATGGCAAGAGTCAGAAATCACTCCTATATGGAGCCAGACAACATGTCCTATTTCCAAAATCTTGGGATTGATAATTTGATTTCACCGACTATGCTTTGTAGCAAGCATATCTTCAATATGATCGAGAACTCCAGTTTTACGGAGGTTTTTGACTTTGAAGGGGGGAAATTGAATATTGTAGGTATCACGCTTGATCAAAGCAATCCTTTGGTCAATCAGCGCATTATGGACACCAAGTCCAATCCGATTTTTGAGGACATTAGGATCATCGCTATCCTACGTGATCAAAAGACCATTATCCCTAGAGGGAGTACGATTATTCGTAATAATGACCACGTGTTTTTCATCTCCAACAAGAAAAATACACAGACTATCATGGAAGTTCTGGGTCAGGTGAAGCACACAATTAAGAACGTGATGATCATTGGAGGGGATGATATGGCTCTTACTACGGCGCTTAGACTTGAAGATCACTTTCGTGTGACACTGGTCCATAAAGATAAAGAGCGCTGTAAATGGCTTGCGGAAAACCTTAAAAATTCTCTTGTGATCCAAGGAGATTACAAAAATGTAGAGTTGTTGATTGAGGAAGGCTTGGAGCAGATGGATGCATTCCTTGCTTTGACAGAATCTTCGGAGACAAATATTATAGCAAGTTTGACAGCCAAAAATCACGGAGTGTATAAGACAATTGCTCACGTAGATACAAGGGAATACATTCATATTTCACATAGTATAGGAGTGGATTCGCTGATTAATAAAAAGCTTGTTGCAGCAAATGAAATATCCAGGTTCCTGAAAAAAGGAACTGTAGAAGCCGTATCTGGTATCTATGGAGTGGATGCTGAGTTTATCCAGTATTCAGTTTGTAAGAATAACAGATTGGTGAAAAATCCGCTAAGAGAACTGCATTTTCCTGATTCAGCTATAGTAGCTGGAGTAATCAGAGGAGAAAAGGTCTTTATACCGGATGGTGATTTTCAGCTTGATATAAACGATAAGGCAATTGTTTTGGCATTACCTGAAGCTAAGAATGCACTTGAAAAATTGTTTCATTAGGACATGATTCATTTCAAAGAAATAGGGAAGATCATGGGCGCACTCTTGGTGCTAATAGCCCTTTTGATGCTTCCCGGAGTAATTTTTTCAATACATTTTGAAGAAGATCCTTGGCCAGTACTGAGTTCTGCTGTGATCACCATGATCATCGGAATGACGCTTTTCTTTTCTTTTTCAAAGCAAGACCAAAATATCAGAAAACGAGAAGGTTACCTGATAGTAGCCTTGAGCTGGGTTTTTATGGCTGGTTTTGGGATGCTTCCTTATATTTTGAGTCATGAAATTGTCAGTTTCGAAGATGCGCTTTTCGAGACTATGTCAGGTCTTACGACTACAGGGGCTTCTATTTTGACTGATATTGAAGCGATGCCAAAAGGTTTGCTCTTTTGGAGAAGCATGACTCAGTGGATAGGAGGCTTGGGAATAATCGTATTGACTGTTGCTATTTTTCCGCTTTTGGGAATTGGTGGGATTGAGCTTTTTGTGGCTGAATCACCTGGCCCTACTTCTGATAAAGTGCACCCAAGAATATCAGAAACAGCTAAGCGTCTTTGGTATGTGTATGTAGGTCTTACTGTATTGGCAATGCTGCTTTATTGGGCAGGAGGGATGAACTTCTTCGACGCAATAAATCATGCGCTGACTACTTTGGCTACCGGTGGTTTCTCTACCAAAAATGCCAGTATGGCGTATTATGATTCGGCTTTCATACAATATGTAGCCATCTTATTTATGTTTTTGGCGGGCACTAACTTTACGGTTATCTACTTTGGCTTGATAGGTAAATTCAAGAGAGTACTTAAGAGTGATGAATTTAAAACGTATGGGCTAACTCTTCTGGTAGTTGCTGTTATTCTTTATTTCCCTATAGCTGCTACAGGTATTGATCCTGAATTGGCATTCAGAAAGTCACTTTTTCAGGTAGTTTCGATAGTTACTACTACAGGATTTGTTACGGATGATTATACGCAGTATAGCGAAGGAGTGACCTTTATCTGCTTTATGCTTCTGTTCATAGGAGGTTGCGCTGGATCTACTGCGGGCGGAATCAAGTTTGTGAGACACCTTACTTTTATCAAAAATTCATGGCTGGAATTTAAGCGCTTGGTGCACCCAAGAGCAATTGTTCCTTTGATCATAAATGGTGATCGGGTAACAGGTAGAATCATCACACACATCATGAATTTCTTGCTGATTTACCTATTGACTTTTGTTCTGGGCTCTTTAGCACTTTCACTGATGGGGTATGATCTGGTTACTTCCTTTGGAGCTGTCGCTACCTGTTTGGCAAATGTGGGACCAGGAATTGGATCCGTTGGGCCTGTGGATAATTTTGCGTTTTTCTCGCCTGCTGCTAAAATATTCCTTTCTGTGATCATGCTGCTTGGACGATTAGAACTCTACACCTTGTTGATTTTATTCACTCCTTTCTTCTGGAGAGCGAATTAATCACAGTCTTGTAATTTGAGTTTTGGTGATCAAAAATCCCGATTAAATTAATGATTCAATAATGAGAAGGGATATAGCCAAATAGATAATGTTAGGATTATCGAACAGGATGAAATCTCTTTCCGTTGAGCTACCAAAGACTGATCTATGAGAAATATAATTTTAGGACTTCTGCTTTTAGTGAGTTTTGGATCATGCAGTGAGAGTGATCCTGATCTTTATACAGGACAGCAGGTAGAGTATCAATTGAATAAGGCGAGCGAATATGAATATACCGGTGCGCTTACAATCAGAGAATTAACTGATGGTAATTTAGAGTTGACTTTACAATTGGTAGGTGCGAAAAGTACTTCTGCCAATACATTTCCAGCACATTTGCATTTCGGAGATTATACTAATCCAGTAGCTCCCATGGCATTTATGCTGAATCCCGTGAGCGGATCTACTCTTCAAAGTAAGACTGTGCTAGGCTCGTTAATGAATGGAACAAAGTTGAGTTTTGAAGATATGAAGACTTTCGACGGGCATGTGAAAGTGCATTTAGCAAGTGAGGGACCAGATTATAAGGTGATTTTGGTGGCTGGCAATATTGGCTACAATGTCAATGAAAATCTAACGTTTGATGCCTCTCTAATGACTAGTTGCTCACCGGATTTCTAAAAATTAATAGTCTTCAAAACACAAAAAGCAGCTCTAAAGCTGCTTTTTGTGTTTTAAATGAAAGCAATTATTATTCAACTACAACTGGGAAAGTGATGTCTAGATCAGTTTCTCCACCTGCTTTAGCGTAATCTTGAAAATTTGGATTATCTGCACCGGGATAATTTTTATCCAAAGCGTGACGTAGAAGTAGCTGGATATTCGCAGTATTAACCCCTGGGCTTTGCTGAACAGTTACGATTCCTTTTAGACCGATTAACTCAGCTCCATCATCGTTGTATTCGTAAGATAGAAACGGAGAACTGGTGAAAGCTGAGCCTAAGAAATAGAACTGGTGCTCATCGCCTTCAGCTCTAATTTCCTCCGTGATGTCTTCTCCGGCTACTGAATTGTACACGTCAACTGACATTTCATATCTTTTTCCTTTGGTCAGCATGACCGTTTCTACATCTGGGGCAGAGCCAATTTCAATTCCCTCGGAATCTGAAGCGGTGAAGTCAAAAGGGGCGCCCAAAGCATTTCCGCTTGCATCGATTTCTTGAAAAGTAAGTGTGACATCGGTAATCAATTCTCCATCATTTTCTGGAACCGGATCTTCACTTTTACAGCTTGAAAAGAAGAGGGATGCCACTGCTAGCGCGATAAGGTAAAGGTTGCTTTTTGTGCTCATAATTAGTTGGTTAGAATTCGTAATTGATTTTTATTAGGACATTTCTTCCCATATCGTAGGAGAAGTATCTGAAGCGATTCATGTAGTCTTTGTAGCTGGTATTGAAGAGATTTTGCACCTGAAGGCCCAAATTCAACTTGTCATCTCCGACGTTAAATTCCTTATTGTAAGAGATGTTGAAAAGTGCATAAGCCGATGGTGGGGGAGCAATATCAAAATCTGGCTCTCTATTTTGCTTCGCAACCAAGACATTGCTTAAGGTTATCTTATTTGTCCGGGAATCAGTGGCTTGGGAAAAGTCGTACGAAATGCCCCAATCCATTCTGTTAGATGGAATAAAAGGAAAATAGTTGTTGTCATCGGTGTTCTTTGCCTGAACGATTGAACCTTTTAGGTAGCCACTTATTTTCTCTGTGAACTCGTAGCTGCCAGCAAAGTCAAATCCGTAGAATAACGCATTTGCCTGCAAGTATTCGTAAATATTGAAGGTGCCCCTAAGACTCGTATACACTTCTCCAGTAGGATTTAGATATATGTAATCGCTGATAGGATTCAGGTATGCTGTGAATTCCAGATGAGTCCTTTTACCGTCGTATTGTAGCTCGTTAATCCATTTCAGGGATTTTTCGGACACCATATCAGGATTGCCGATTTCCACTGCAGCTGCACCATGATGAAGCCCCTCACTGAATAATTCGTTCACATTCGGTGGTCTCCAAGCGGAACCAAGATTTGAATTGAAGGTCAGATCCGGACTGATGTGATAGAGTCCACCTAAGAACGCGGAGAAATTTTGATAAGCTATATCGGCGGTTCTCAACTCTTGATTGATGTATCTGGCGGTGCTGACATTTCTAAAGTCATATCTTACGCCAGCTTCCACTTCCAATGGGCCTTTGGAGTACTTTTCCATAGCGTACAAGCCTGTATTCACCATGTCATAGTTTGGGATCAATGGTGTTACTCCGGTCCCAGGAACATTGCTATTTGCCTGTTGGATGAAGTTGATTCCCCATGTCCCGCTCAGTTCATTTTTGTGCGTATGGTTCACGTAGAGATCTACTGTGTTGGTATAAAGCTCCAGGTCCAAACTAGCTTTCTCATTCAAATTGCCTCTTCTCTTGTCAAATTCCTGTCTGTGGTTGAGCTGAAAGCCATACTGGAAGTTTAATTTCCAGCTTTCAGAAATATGATAGTGAGACTTCAACTTTGCTAGATGATGGGTTACTCTTTGCTTTGGATTGAGGATGTCATAACTGAACTCTCCATCTGCGAATGGACGTCCATTCACAATAATATTTTGAAGATCAGAGAGATTTCCCGTGTGTGAGTCATTCAAAATTCCCAATTCAGTATGGAAAAGACTGTAATAAGCTTCCACTCCAAGTTTGGAACTGCTATAGCCAAGCGAGCTGCTTAAGTTTAGCTCACTTACCCCAGTGTTTTCTTGGATATAATCGGGAGATTTCACGTTGCCGGACCTTTTTGCAGAGCCCTGAATTCTATATCCCAAACCTTTGATTTTGTCTGAGCCACCTACATGTACCAAGTTAATGTTCCCCATACGGCCATTAGTTCCGCCAACTAGGTTAAGATTAGTCTTACTAAATTTTTTAGTAGGAAGAGGGGCTGGATTTACCAAAATCACTCCACCCATAGCTTCCGGCCCGTATCGTACTGTTTCTGCGCCTTTTACTACTGTGATTTCATCTGCTAGAAAAGGATCGATTTCAGGAGCGTGCTCAGCTCCCCATTGTTGCCCTTCCAGCCGGATGCCATTGTTCATAATCATAATCCGATTACTGTGCATGCCGTGGATTACAGGTTTTGAGATGCTATTTCCTGTAGAAAAAGTAGATACTCCGGAGATTCGTTTTAGACTTTCTCCCAGATTTTCACCTCTGGATTCCATGAGGTTTTCTCCGTATAGTGCAGAGACGGCTGTCGTAGTTTGTACAGCATCACGATGCCCGTGAACTTCCACGCCTTGTAAACCCACCGCTTCTTCTTCCAGCCTATAGGTTTTGCTAAAAGTGGTGGACTCTAACTTAATGCTGTCTGTTATGGTTTTATGACCCAGGTATTGAATAGTGACCGTATAGTTTCCGCTGCAAAGATTCTTTATCGTGAAATTTCCGTTTTGATCACTGACGGCTCCTTCTTCAGCCTCGATTACCCATACGTATGCAGCCTCTATTGGCTCGTTATTTTCTAGGTGTATGATTTTTCCCCGAATAGATAGCGAGCAATCCTGAGCCTGAATTTTAAATCCAAGCAGTAGAATCAATGTTAATAGTATTCCTGTTTTCAAATTCACAATGCAAAAATAGAAGGCCTTGGAATTATAAACTAGTATAAATGAAACAAAGTTGCATTTATAGGATAAATGGTAAATTGTAGCGGCTAACAGACCATATGGATGGAAATGCTAATGATGTTAGTAGGAGGAGACCGCAGCATGAAGTCTGGCAGGGATGGCATAAGACAGGAGAGGCTGAATTTTGAGCGTGGGACATTATCTGTTTTTTGACAACAGAAAATCAAAAGTTCGTACAAACCGCGTCATTCTGTGACATCTATTCTTTAGTGAAAATTCTAATTCATACTTTTAGGCAATGGAATTTGCCATAGTAGATATTGAGACCACCGGCGGCGCGCCGAAACATGGTGGTATAACAGAGGTAGCGGTTTTGATTCACGACGGGGAATCGATTATAAGAGAGTATCAGACGCTTCTTAATCCCGAGCAAGCTATCCCAACTTACATTACCGGTTTGACTGGAATCGATAATTTCATGGTGAGGCATAAGCCCACGTTTTCAGATATTCAAGAAGAATTATGGGACTTGCTTAATGATAGAGTATTCGTAGCACACAATGTTAGTTTTGATTACGGGTTTCTTCGGGAGGCATTTCTGAAAGTGGGGAAGGAACTCAAAACTCCCAAACTCTGCACTGTCAAACTTAGTAGAAAAGTATACCCAGGAATGACTTCTTATAGTCTTGGAAGGCTTTGCGAAAGCCAGAAAATACAGATCGAAGCCAGGCACCGAGCAATGGGAGATGCGAAAGCTACAGCGATCTTGTTTGATAGAATGATCAAATCTGACTACCAAATCATCAATCAATCGCTTAAGAAAAATACAGGTGAGGCTTTTCTTCCTCCTAATTTCCCTCACTCCAAATTCAAGGAAATCCCTACTGCATGCGGGGTATATTATATGCTCGATGAGCATAGTAAAGTCATCTATGTAGGCAAGGCGATAAATATCCGAGAGCGATTTAAGAATCACTTTTCAGGGCAATTACTTCCTAATCTGAAGCATAAACTTAAGACTGAAGTCTTTGATTTGAAATGGGAATTAACTGGAACTGAGTTAATGGCGCTTTTATTTGAGACATTGGAAATCAAGAGACTATGGCCTAAATATAATTCTGCTTCCAAGCTTCCGAAGCGTCTGTTCGGCCTATTTCATTATGAGGATAATTCAGGTTATGGGAGATTTCAAGTTTCTAAAATCACCAAGTTTTTCAAGCCGATTGAATCCTTTTTCTCCATGGAGGAGGCTAATGCCTTTCTGAAAACAGGGATCAGCACTTATGGTTTATGTCCCAAACTATGTGGGCTTAGAAAAGTGAACTGTGAGCCAGAGGAGGAAATGAGCTGTAACGGTGCGTGTGATTTCACAGAGAAGCCAGAGGAATACAATAAGCGAGTGGCGGAGTTTATGGGCAAAATCAGGGAAAGCCAAAAGGAAATCCTGATCAAGCTAGATGGGCGGAATTCTAATGAGACTGCTTACTGCATGTTTGAAAGCGGTATGCTGAGCAGATTTGCCTACTTGGAAAATGACCAGATTACAGAAGATATTCCATCCCAGCTTGAGCTAGTGACACAAGTGCCCGAGACCTTTTACATCTTACGTCAATTTATACATCAGATCAACCCTGAGCAGATATTGGTTCTGGAAACTAATTGAGTTCTCCTATAAGCTAGGGTCATTGAATGTATCGCCTTGGTTGATGTCGCCAGTTTCAAAGCCTTTTTTGAACCACTTCATACGCTGAGCGGAAGTGCCGTGCGTGAAGGAATCAGGCATCACACGACCTGTAGACTGCTTCTGAAGGCGATCATCTCCGATAGCATTTGCGGCATTGAGCGCTTCATCCAAATCGCCTTTTTCCATCCATCCTACAGACTTTTGACTGTGATTTGCCCAGACTCCGGCTAAGAAATCTGCCTGAAGTTCCAGTTTTACAGAATACTGATTGTATTCTTTTTCACTTACTTGACCTCGAAGTTTGTCCATTTCTGCTGTGATACCAGAGATTTTCTGGATATGATGACCTACTTCATGAGCGATTACATAGGCCTGAGCAAAGTCTCCCGGAGCTTTCAACTTCACTTCCATTTCTTTAAAGAAGCTAAGATCTATGTATAGTTTTTCATCACCTGGGCAATAGAAAGGTCCTGTAGCACTAGATGCAAGACCACAAGCAGATGACACTTGTCCGCTGAAAAGTACCAGAGTGGGTTCTCTGTAATTTTCCAGGATTTTATTCCAAACGTCTTCAGTATCTGCCAGTATAGTTTCACTAAAAGCAGCCAAACGGTCTTCCTCCGCCGAAGGTGTGTAATTGCTCTCGGTGGTGAAGCCTTGTCCGCCACCACCCATAAAATTCCCTAAAAAGGTAAGCGGGTTTGTACCAGTAACCACCGAGATGACAATGATAATCCCGACTATGATTAGTCCGGTTTTAGAAAATAGAATTTTAATCAGTGGGCCAATTAGCATAGGATTAAACCCACCTCCACGTGATCCGCCACCGCTTAGACCCCGTCTATCATCTACATTGGAACTTCTTCTTCTTCCTTCCCATTTCATATGTTTGTCATTTTCTTTTCAGTGGTCATATGGAATCTCGCATAGCTGATAACCATTCCTTGGTGTGATCCTTGAGTCATGCTCGATTTCATAGCATAAAAGGTTTTATTTTGTTTAAAATTAACCAAATTGAACAATCGGACAGTGTCCAAGAACTATTTTTGAAAGAAAAACTTAAACCTAAAATCTATGATCTGCAAAACTTTCCAAAGACTATCACTTAGTCTCGCATTAATTGGAGCTTTTACGCTAGTGCAAGCTCAGACCGGCGTAGGAGCCAAGCCCGAAAAGGGTGCCAAGGTTTACCTTGATGGTTCGAAAAAATCACTTGAGAAAAACTGGACATACTGGGAAGGACCACGTTTTTCTGCAGAAATGCCTATCAAATGGCCTGAAGTGACTGATCCTGTTGACGGGGGAAAGGCAATAAGCAGCAATGACCCTGCAGGCGCTGGCGGGAAGTACGGTGCCGCTGATATTGTGACCAACGAGAAATTCGAGGATTTCCGTGCACATGTGGAGTTTTTTATCAAAGATGAAGGTGGCAACAGTGGTGTCTACTTACAGAATAGATATGAAGTACAGATTCTTGATGGAGACTACGGGGATCATGGTATGGCTGCGTTGATCAATGAACATATTCCAACTTCCAAAGAATACTATGGTGTAGGAAAGTGGAATGCATATGATATTGAGTTTAAAGCCGCTCGTTTTGAGGATGGAAAACTTGTAGCCAAACCTCGTGCGACGGTGTATCTGAATGGTGTAAAAGTTCACGAAGACAAAGAAATACAGCAAGTTTGGGGAGGTCCAAACTCTGGCCTAGACGGAGGTAATGATGGTGGTAAAGGAATTACTGACACACCTGGAGGATTGAAGTTGCAAGCTGAAGGACATGATGTTTATTATAGAAATGTTTGGATCAAAAAGCTTGATCTGGATGGGAAATCTACTGATTTCTAATAAGGAAAGTATACATGAAAAAGCCCTGAATCTTTTGGATTCAGGGCTTTTTTGCATTTAATCGTTAGCTGCTACTGGGAAATAAAGAAGGAGGTTTTTCCTTCTAATAATCTTTTGAAGCCTACGAGAAAAAGCTAGTACTAATTCCCATTTTAATACGGGGGTATTTTGTGCTTTTAACTTTAATCGGGTAATCACAAGTTGGGTATATATATTCTTTCAAAGGGTACTCAATGATTTAGCCATTTGATTTAAAATCAAATTTTGGTTCCAAGGCAATGGATTCATTCGAATATTTTGGGCTAGGCTCCGGGGTAAGGCTCCGGGTGTTGAGAGTATAAGTGATATTAATAATTCCAGATATAGCTAAAATTTACTTTGGTGATTCATTATTTCAATTTATCTGCGAATTATTATGCGAATATATACGAAGTGGGGTATATAATTTGGTATTTGTTTTATTTTTTTTGGTAAAAGTTAGAAAAGTGGTTTTTATTCCTGTTGAAATGCTCAAATGCGATTTGTCTTTATTGGATAATTTCTTTTAAAATTCCTGTTCCAAAGCCAATCATTTTCCAATCTGATATTTCTAGGTCAATCACAGCCATCATTCCAGGTTGCAATCCAAGATAATTCTCATCGGAAATATGTGACAGAAGTAAACTAATTGTGGGATTGTGACCGATGAAAAGACAAGAATCCACGGAGGCTGAAGTTTTTTCTAATAAAGATATCATATCACCTAAATTTCCCTGATAGATGTCGCGGGTGAAAATAGACTCTTTAATAGTAATGCGTTTTCCTATCAGATCAGCTGTTTCCATGGTGCGTTGTGCTGAAGAACAGTACATCAAATCCACCGATTTTAGCTTTTCATCTAAGCTTTCACCCATACGGATCAGATTTTCTCTCCCTTTTTTGGTGAGTTGCCGTTGAAAATCTGAACCTTGAGAAAAACCTGCTTCTCCGTGTCTGAGTAAAAACAATTGCTTCATGATAAGTGGTTTATACCCTTAAAAGTATTTGTGACTTTAATCAAAAATCCCACCAAATCGAGTCTAGTCAATTTTAAATATTTGGACGAGAATACAATGCCGTCTATTTTTAGCTTTTCTTATCGGGTTTGAAAACCCAGAATAATTGCTTTTATATGTCAAAAAACCTTGTTATCGTCGAGTCACCTGCCAAAGCCAAAACCATTGAGGGATACTTGGGCAAAGACTATAAGGTAGCATCCAGCTACGGTCACGTTCGAGATCTTCCAAAAGGCGATAAGGCGATCGATATTAAAAATAGATTTAGTCCTACATATGAGGTCACTGCCGATAAAAAGGATGTGATCAAGAACCTCAAGGCTTTAGTAAAAGATGCAGAGACTGTCTACCTAGCGAGTGATGATGACCGTGAGGGAGAGGCTATTTCTTGGCATCTAAAAGAAGTGCTGAAGCTAAAGGATGAGAACACAAAAAGAATCGTCTTCCGCGAAATCACTAAAAATGCAATTGTAAAAGCAATTGAAAACCCAAGAGGGATTGATATAGATCTGGTAAATGCACAGCAGGCTAGACGTATTTTGGATCGTTTGGTAGGTTTTGAGCTTTCTCCTATTCTATGGAAGAAAATCAAAACAGGACTTTCTGCGGGTAGAGTACAGTCAGTGGCGGTTCGCCTGATTGTGGATCGTGAGCGGGAAGTTGAGCAGCACAAAGCAAAGTCAAGTTTTAGAATTACGGCTATTTTCGAAGTAGAAGGAAGAACATTCCAAGCTGAGTTGCCAAAGAAATTTGACACCAAAGCTGAAGCTGAGGAATTCCTAAAGACATGCCTGAAGGCTGATTTCTCTGTAGCTAACCTAGAAAAGAAGCCAGGAAAGAAATCTCCAGCGGCACCTTTTACCACATCTACACTTCAGCAGGAGGCAAGTAGAAAGCTTTACTTCTCAGTGGCTCAGACAATGTCTGTAGCGCAGAAACTGTATGAAGCTGGAAAGATTACTTATATGAGAACAGATAGTGTGAATCTATCGGATGATGCAATGGCTTCTGCCAAAAATGCGATCCACGATTCATACGGAGAGAAATACCATAAGTCAAGAAAATTCACTACCAAGTCTGAAGGCGCTCAGGAGGCTCACGAAGCAATCCGTCCTACAGACTTCGCTAATTCCCATGTGACAGGAGAACGCAACGAGCAGCGCCTCTATGAGCTGATCTGGAAGCGTGCTATAGCTTCTCAGATGGCTGATGCAGAATTGGAGAAGACTATTATTACTGTGGATATATCGAACCAGCCTCAAAATCTGGTTGCAACTGGAGAAATCATCAAGTTTGATGGCTTTTTGAAAGTGTACTTAGAAGATACAGATGAGGAGCCGGAAGAGGACGATAGCAATGAAGGAAAAGTACTCTTACCTCCATTGACAATTGGTCAGCCTTTAGCTCTTCAGGAAATGAAGGGCCGTGAGACTTTCTCCAGAGCTTCTCCGAGATATACAGAAGCATCATTGGTGAAGAAGTTGGAAGAACTGGGAATTGGTCGTCCTTCAACCTACGCTCCGACAATTTCTACTATTCAGAGACGTGAATACGTGATCAAGGAATCCAGAGATGGAACGCCTAGAGATTATGTGGAAATGATCATCGCCAAAGGTGAGTTTAAAGACGCGACCAAAACTGAAAACACTGGAGCAGAGAAGCAAAAGCTTTTCCCTACCAATATCGCCATGGTGGTCAATGACTTCCTGGTGGAGCATTTTCCAAATGTGATTGACTTCAGCTTTACCGCTAGAGTAGAGAAGGAGTTTGATGATATAGCTGCTGGAGGACAAGTATGGCAAGATATGCTAGCGTCTTTCTATGGAAATTTCCATAAGAATGTAGAGGATACAGAGCAGATTTCCAGACAGGATATCAACTCCAGTCGTGAACTTGGGAATCATCCAGTGAGTGGCAAACCAATGATCGTGAGACTTGGTAAATTTGGCCCGTTGGTTCAGATAGGTGACTCCGAAGATGAAGAGAAGCAATTTGCCAGCTTGAAAAAAGGTCAGTTTATCGAAAATATTACCATGGAAGATGCGCTTGAGTTATTCAAGTTACCTCGTGACATCGGGATGTTTGAGGATAAAAAGATGGTGGCGGCAATTGGTAGATTTGGGCCTTACGTACGACATGATGGTTCTTTCGTATCCCTTCCTAAGGAAATGGATCCGCTGAGCATCACTGAAGAAGAGGGTGTCAAATTGATTCAAGACAAGCGTGAAGCAGATGCCAAGAAGCATATCAAGTCATTTGACGAGAATCCTGAGATTCAGGTATTGAATGGTAGATGGGGACCTTATATCAAGATGGGTAAGAATAATTACAAGATCCCTAAGGATAAGGAAGCCGAAACCTTAACCTATGAAGAAACGATTCATATCATTGAAAATCAGCCTGAACCAAAGAAAAAGGGCGGGAAGTTTGCCAAGAAAAAGTAACTTATAAATCAAGAACTTAATTTCAAATTGAGAATGTATGAGCAAGCCTAATTCAATGCTATTTAAGATTGTTTTAGGCTTGTTTTTATTTTTAGTCAGCTTCTCTTCTTTTGCTCAGGCGATTTTTAAAGGAACTGTAGCTGATAATGAGACAGGTAAAGGTATTCCTTATATCACCGTATATTTAGCAAATACCACCTTTGGCACATCTACTGACGAGTCAGGTAAATTTTCCCTTTACCTGCCTGAAGGAAACTATGAAGAGATTTTACATAGTATAGAAAAACAGCCTGGCCCAAAGAAAAAAGGTGTAAGATTGGCTAAGAAAAAGTAAGTTTAGCTTCAGGAACACAAGGTCAAATTAAGAATATATGAGCAAGCCTAATTCAATGTTATATAAGATTGTATTTGGCTTTTTTTTGCTTTTTGGGAGCTATTCATCTTTTGCGCAGACAGTTTTTAAAGGCGTTATTGAAGACTCTAAAACGGGGCAACCAATCCCATACGCAACAGTATTTTTAGCCAATACCACCTTTGGAACAACTTGTGACGATGAGGGGAAGTTTTCTCTTAATTTGCCTGATGGTAACTATGAAGTAATCGTTAGGATGCTGGGCTACGAAGGCCTAACATTTAAACTTCCAACAGATATTATTAAACCACGGGAGTACAGATTTAGGCTTGTTGCTGTAGATGAAGAATTAGAGACATTGAATGTAAATGATACCCGAGATCCAGCTTGGTTTAAAAATTTGAAAGATTTCAAAAGTTACTTTCTAGGGACTACTTACAATGGGCAGGCTTGTGAATTAGAGAATGATCTTTCGATGATTCTGGATGATCAATCCCTACCAGGTACTTTGATTGCATCGTCCAGAGAAATACTTAAAATTCATAATCCCAATTTAGGCTATAGACTAGATTATCTGCTGAATGATTTTCGGTATAATTATAAGGAGGGATTTGTTACATATGGCGGGTATCCGCTCTTTATTCCAGATACTACACTTTCTACGAGAAAACAGAAAAGGGTGGAGAAAAATAGGCTGGAAGCTTATCATGGGAGTTTGCAGCATTTCCTTCGTTCAGTCTATACCGGAACGACAGTCTCTGAAGGCTTTGAGATACGTAGGATTTATCGTAAGGATGATCCAAAATATCCAGGAGAATACATTGATAGCGTGGGTACTGAACTTATCACATCCTTATCTTTTCGAAAAAATAGGGAAACGAGGGCGTTTTTGGAATTCAAGGGACATTTACAGATAACCTATCTGAATGAGAGAGAAAGTCCTCAATATATAATGGGAATGGGTCGAAACATGCGTAATACTCAAACCTCTATTGTGACACTAATAGCAGAAAGTCTCGAGATTTTTGAGAATGGAAGTCTTTCTGATCCTTTTGGGCTCTTAATGGAAGGTTATATAGGTTGGGAAAGAGTCGGAGATCTTTTGCCTATTGACTACTTAAACACAGCAGAATTTAAACGGGGTGCGCAGTAGCTTTTTAGCATGATTTTGTCCGTGGGGGCAAATTCCTATAGGTCTATATCCAGCTTGATTTTTTCTAAGTAAAGTGCTTTTTCTACACTGGCATATAGTAATTCCTGGTCAATAGGCTTAGTGATGTAATCATCCATACCAATTGCGAATACTCGTGCTTTGGTTTTCTCGGTAGTATCGGCAGTGACAGCAATGATCGGAATATCTTTGGAATTCATGCCTGAACGACCAGATCGAATTAGCTCTGTGGTTTCATATCCATCCATTTCTGGCATTTGTAGATCCATTAGCACTACGTCGTAGGCTTTTGTTTTCATGGCTTCCAGAGCTTCCAGACCATGGTTTGCAAAGTCAAAACTTACTCCCTTCCATTTTCTCAGAATTGATTTGATCACCAGTTGATTCACGGTATTGTCTTCGACTACAAGGAAATGCTTGTCTTGCATCAGCTTTTCAGCTTGCGCAGGAGTCATTAAGTCATGAGTTTTTTGAGAGGAAATAGATCTTTCAAGCTCAATTTTAATGCTTACCTGAGTTCCTTCATTTTTCAAACTGCTGACAACTATAGTTCCATGATGTAGATCAACCAAGGCTTTTACTATACAAAGTCCAATTCCAAAACCTCCATATTTGCGTTTGTCATTGATTTGTTCCTGACTGAATGAATCAAAAATCCTATTGATTTTATCTTTGGCAATTCCAACTCCAGTATCCTCAATATCCAATGTTAATAGAAGCTTGTTTCCACGTGTTTCCTCCGTATTCACGGTCAGTTTGACCTGACCTTTTTGAGTGAATTTAGTAGCGTTGTCCAGTACATTCGAAACGATTTGCTTCAATCTTATCGGGTCACCGACCAGTTTTTTATGAATGTTGTTTCGCTCCTCGTACACAAATTCCAATCCTTTTTCACGGGACTTTTGGTTGGTTACGATCTTCAGTTCCTGTATGATTTTATGAAGATCAAAATCCACATGAGCTAGTTTCAAATCACCTTTTTCAATTTTAGAATAGTCCAGAATATCATTGATCGAACCAAGCAAGGACATAGAAGAATATTGGATCACCTCCAGGTTATTTTTAATAGAGGTATCATCAGTGCTACTTAAAATGGATTTAGATAGCCCCACAATCGCATTCAGAGGGGTTCTAAGTTCATGACTCATGTTTGAGAGGAAGTAAGTCTTCATGTCATTGGATTCCTCTGCTCGCATCAATGCAATTTCCTGAATTTCTTCTTTTTCAGTTTTCAGCAAGCGAATTCTATTTGCCATAGAAAGCGAAAGGAAGATGATTTCTGCGCCAGTGCCTATTTTGGAGGCATTTGCTGTGAAGAATGAATTTGGCATCAGTGAGAAATTATTCAGAATGAAAACCACAAAACCGAATGTCAGGCAGGCAACACCGATACTAAAAAACGTATCCACATGTATTTTAGAGAGGAAGATTTTAAAAATTGTGATAATTATTAGAAGAAGCATTAAAAAGCCCAAAGCGTTTACAGCGGGATAATATGATGCTTGACCTGCGGTGAACGACACTATAAATAGTAGGAGGATCCCATGTGCTATAAATAGTAGCTGAAAGGATTTTTTAATGAATTTTGATACTTCACCAGCTTTCAAATACACATAACTGTAAGCTCCAAGAGCCAATGAGCTAAGTGCCGCAAAGATCAGTAGAGAGCGATTTGCAAACCATCCTGGTTCTTGGGTGATGTACTGAAAGAAGTACCCATCTAGATTCATGTGAAGTAGCGCTACAGAAAGCACATATACCACATAGTAGATGAAACTCGATTCCTTCATTCCAAAATAAAAGAAGAGATAAGTAACTCCAGCAAGGAAGAGTATACCGTAGAAAAAGCCAAAAATCAGTTGGTTGAAAAAGGAAGATGATACTAATGAGGATGTATCATTAAGGACTAATGGAAGACTGATTACTTCTCCATCGCTTTGGAATTTAATGTAAAAATCAGATTTGGAACTGGCGGGGAGGGTAATCGGAAAGATTATCTTTCTATGGTTGAAAGGCCTATCTGCAAATTTTATCAAATCTCCACTTGCTTGATCCGAGATAATTTCCCCATCGGTTAATTGGTATAGATGGGCCACATCTGTAATAGGCCTGGCAGTTTCGAGATAGTAAGTCTGTGGCTGATCAGAATCATTTGTCAAAGAAAATCTAAGCCAAAAAGTCTGGTCTGTAAAGCCTAGATCTGTAATGGGGTTTTCTAAAACATGAAAATCCAGAGAGTCCTCCATCTTGAGGATTTCTTCCAGAGTATAATCAGGAGAATCAACTTGCGTGAGATCAGCTTGGGAATGAATTGAAACAGGAAACACTAGTTCTTGGCTTAAGGAAACCTGAGCCGATCCACTTGTGGAATGCATGAATAGCAATCCAAAAACAATGTATAAATACAAATGCTTCATGGGTAAAATAGGTAACGGGTGATATAGGGTAATGTGAATTACGAGGTAAAATCTATATTAGATTATACAAAAGGCTAATTAGTCTGTTTTGTTTAAATTATTTTAAGAAATCTCGGTTTTTATAGCTCGGATGGGGGTATTTATAAAAACCTTCCCCAGTTTTTTCTCCCAGCTTTCCTTGATCCACGTATGTTTTCAGAAAGTCTGCAAAAGCTCTGGATGCTGCATTTCTTTTAACACTTGTAATGCGCCATGCGGTATCGATTCCTACATTATCCAAAATCCCAAAGGGGCCAATAGGCATATTGAAGTTGATCATCCAAGACTTGTCTATAGCTTCGATTTCTGCTACTTCTCCAGTCACCAGTCTTCCCGCTGCATCTATTAGCGATACCAATAAGGTATTGAAAATATAACCCGAGTGCTCTTTTTTTACGAGAATCGGAATCTGTTTCAATTTCCTCCCCAAGTCCTCCAAAACAGCTATCAACTCTGGGTCGGTGTTAGGGTGCGGCATGATGTCTACGACTCTGGAATGAAAAACATCATGAAAATGAAAGGCGCAGAATTGCTTTGGTCTGCCACTATCTTCAGCTAGCATGGAAGGAAGCAGATAGGAGGTATTAGTCGTGAAAATGGTTTTGGTAGGAGCTATTTCGCCAAATTGCTTCCAGACGCTTTTTTTTATTTCTAGATCTTCGGTGACGCTTTCGCTGATTAGATCAGCATTTGCGACTGCGGCTTTAGGGTCAGGAGTGAAGGTAATTCTTTGTATAGCTTCTAATCCTTCACTTGCTGTAATTTCTTGAGATTTGATTAAATACTTTATGACCTTATTCATGGTAATCAATGAACTATCAAGGCTCTTTGGGTTAATATCATATACAGTGACTATAAAGCCTGAAAGTGCAGCTTGGAGTCCTATTCTAGAGCCGAGGTTGCCAGCGCCGAGGATGCAAATGTTAGCAATCTCCATAGTTAGGTGTTTCTGTATTCATTCATTAACTGCAATTTCATGACTGAAAGTTTAAATAGTAAAGCCACCATCTACTGTGAAGACGGATCCTGTGGTGTAAGATGCTGCCGGAGAAGCTAGGAACAAAGCCATTGCGCCGATTTCATCAGCTGTTCCTACGCGTTTGATGGATAGTTTTTTCATTACCATGCTCATTATTTTCTCGTTGGCCCACAGTGGTTCAGAGAATTTGGTTTCTATCAAACCTGGACAAATGACGTTGACCCGAATCATAGCTTCTCCCCATTCTTTGGCCAGAACCTTGGTCATCGATATCAAAGCCGCTTTGCTGACGCTGTAGATGCCCAGTCCGTGTTCTGGGGAAATGCCTCCAATAGAACTGATATTGATCACCGAAGCATCTGCAGATTTTCTGAGATGTGGCCAGCATAGCTTTGCTAGTTCAAATGGAGCCTTCAGATTAACATCCATGATTTTGTCAAAAGCCTCAGTGCTAGTTTCGTGAACTGGCCCAAATACAGGACTTGTGGCAGCATTATTCACCAAGATGTCCAGTTGGCCATATTTCTCAATGGTTTTCTCCACCAATTGTGAAAGTTCATCCATGTTCCCCACGTTGCAGGCTATTCCGATTGCTTCATAGCCTTTCGAGGTCAGTGTTCTGGCAGCTATGTCCAGCGCCTCCTGCTTGCGGCTACACAGTACAACTTTGGCGCCAGCCGCAGCAAAAATTTCGGCTATGCTTAAGCCGATTCCTTTACTGGCACCAGTAATCAGGGCGACTTTTCCTTCGAGGGAGAATAAAGAGGAGAGATCCATGAGCAGTTAGTTTTCTCCTTTCAAGTTAAAAAAAGATACCTAGTAAGCCTGAACGAATGCATATTATTCTTAGTTAAGAATCTATTAATTAATTGCCAAACTCAAATTTTAACTAACTATGATAGATGTAATTTTTGAAAAAACTGGAATGCCTGAGGATGTATTGCAGGTAAAAGAATCACCTGCTCCAGAGCCAAAATCGCATGAAGTTCAAATAGAAGTAAAAGCTAGAAATATCAATCCTTCCGACCTGCTGTTTATTCAGGGTAAGTATGGCATTCAGCCAAGTTTACCAAGTAGTGCGGGTTTTGAAGCTGCTGGAATAATAAGTAAGGGAGATGTGGATGGATTATTACCGGTAGGGACAAGGGTGATGTTTACGGCTCAGGGAACCAATATGGGGACTTGGCGAGAATATATCACGCTTCCAGCCAAACAGGTCATTCCAATGCCAGAAGGAATGTCATTTGAAGTGGCTTGTCAGGCTTTTGTCAATCCCGTGACTGCGGTGGCGATGGTGAATAAATCTGAATTGAAAGCCGGCGAATGGCTTTTACTTACCGCAGGAGCTTCTGCTTTTGGGAAATTTGCTATTCAAGTGGCAAAGTCCAAAGGCATTAAAGTAGCATGTACAGTTCGCCACGATGAGCAGAAAAGCTACCTAGCCAATATTGGAGCTGATTTAGTAGTGAATACTGAAAAAGAAGATCTGAAAAAGGTGATTACTGAAGTCGTGGGTGAAGGGGTATCTGTAGTATTTGATGCTGTGGGAGGCGAACTTGCAGCTAAAGCCTTGACCTGCCTTAAGCAGTTAGGTAAGATGTATTCCTTTGGTGTTTTGAGTGGTCAACCTATACCACTGAACACAGGATTGATGATTTTCAAAGAAATTACTATAGAAGGATTTTGGCTGAGTAGTATCTTAAAACGCATTAGCAATGAAGAAAGAGCTGAGCTTTATAAAGAAACACAGGCCTACTTAATGCATGAGGATTCTACCGCGGAAGTAGCTGAGAAGTTCCCACTTAATGAAGTAAAAGCTGCAATCGAAGCATATAATAAGCCAGGGAGAAATGGAAAAATCCTCTTAGTAAGTTAATTTCTTTGAAATAGTTCTTCATAAAAAAAGGGATTCCCCATCTTTGTACCTCAAATCAAAAATACAGAACGGAATGAATTGGGATACGCTGGATAAAGAGCTTACCGAAATAGTGAAAAAAAGAAATCAACTTGCTGCTATGAATTATAGCGACGAAAGTTATGATGATCTGGAAGAAGAGCTTCATGATTTGGAAGATGATTTCAACGAAAACTACGAGGATAGACTTGAAACTGAAATGGAGAAAATCCATGATAAACTTAAGTCTGACACAGATATCCTACTTCCTACAGCCTACATCGCTAATGTTTACAAGCCACTTCTTGCGGATGCTAATGGTATCGTAAGTTATGAAGTCGGTGGTCAGCAGGGAGTTCCTGTCGAATCAGAGCAATTTGATAAGCAGGATGTTCGCATCGTATTGATCCCGAATCCAGCTAGATTTGTGATGTTGATCAACGGCAAGCAGCTGAAGGATCTTTGGAGAAGTAGGTAAGTTTAGTAGAAAGACATAAGTATTAAGTAGTTAGAAAAGATTTAAGATGATAAATTTTAGAATCAAGAATCTAGATATTAGACATAATTAAATTGAAAAGACCTGGTGAATAGCCGGGTTTTTTCATGCGAAAAGGAATAATTTTCCCTGATGTATATTTAAACGATGAATTCAAAAAGAGTAGTAATTACGGGTTTGGGAGCATTATCTGCTCTTGGAAATGATGTGAAGAGCAACTGGGAAAATGCTAAGCAAGGCAAAAGCGGGGCTGGAGCAATTAGCTATTTTGACGCAGAAAAGTTCAAAACCCGATTTGCTTGCCAGATCTCAGACTTTGACGCGACACAAAGATTAGATCGAAACGAGATCAAAAGATCAGATTTATACACACAATATGCACTTTATACAGCAGCAGAAGCTATAGAAGATGCAGGTTTGGATGTTGCCAACTTGGATTCTCCTTTTGATGCTGGAGTGATCTGGGGCACAAGTCAAGGTGGAATGGGCACTTTTGAAAAGGAGATGAAGGAGTTTATCAGCAATGATCTTACCCCGAGATTCAGTCCCTTTTTCATTCCTAAGTATTTGGTGAATATGGCTTCCGGAGTGATTTCTATGAAGTTCGGATTTATGGGAATCAACTATACTTCTGTCACTGCCTGTGCTTCTTCCAACTCTGCGATCATGGATGCTTTCAACTATATCAGGTGGGGAAAAGCAAAAGTGATGATTACTGGTGGTTCGGATGCACCGATCACCGAAGCAGCCATGGGAGGATTCAATGCTTTGAAGGCACTTTCTACCAGAAATGAAAATCCTAAAGTTGCATCCCGACCTTTTGATGCCGAAAGAGATGGCTTCGTAATGGGCGAGGGAGCGGCAGCTTTGATTCTGGAAGAGTATGAGCATGCTAAAAAGCGTGGTGCCAAAATCTATGGAGAAGTCATAGGTGCAGCCATGACAGCAGATGCATATCATTTGACAGCTACACATCCGGAAGGAGCAGGAGCAATGCATTCTATGAAGTTTGCCTTGGAAGAAGCAGGCTTGACTATTCAGGATGTGGATTACTTAAATGCGCATGCCACATCTACTCCTACAGGTGATTTGAGTGAAATCAAAGCCATTTCGAAGTTACTGGATGGCAACTATGATAAGTTGCATATCTCGGCTACCAAATCCATGACAGGACATTTGCTAGGAGCTGCCGGAGCGATTGAAGCGATATTTTGCGTGAAAGCAATCAATGAAGGAATTGTTCCTCCAACCATAAATACTGAAAACCTGGATCCTGCGATTCCAGAAGGAATTCAGATTGTTACCAAGAATGCTTTAGAGAAAAAAGTGACCGTTGCCTTAAGTAATACTTTCGGCTTTGGCGGGCATAATGCTACTGTGGTTTTCAAGGAGTTTGTTTAGACCTTCTAACCTTTGAGGAGATCCCGAAGATCTATAGATTTCGGGATCTCCTCGAAGGTTTATTTTTTTTTACCGCCAAGTCGCGAAGGATGCGAAGAACTCCGCAAAGGATTAAGGGGTCTTTTATGATTGAGTGTCAGACTGATCGTGCCGTTGGCACAACTGTTAAGTTGCATGTTTTAATTCTCTTGCCAAAGGTAAGGTCTGTAAATGCCCAGAATGAAATTCTGGGTTAGTATGATCGGTGAGGTAGACAGAGTGCCAAAGGCACGATTAGTAATAGAAATGAAAATGGCTCCGTCAGATGTTGACGGAGCCATTTTCATACATAAGACACCAAACCTTGGAGGAGACCCTTCGACTTCGCTCAGGGTGACATTATGGAAGTGTTGAAACGTTGCGTCGCAAGGAGAACTTACTTAAACCCTAGCTTCACTCTTACTTTATCGAGTAATTCTGCTCCGACTGCCTTGGCTTTTTCTTCGCCGGCGGCAAGTTTCATCTCGATTTCAGCCGGATGGCTCATGTAGAAGTCAAATAACTCACGCTCTTTTCTGTACTTATCTAGGATCAACTGCATGAATTCTTTCTTTGCATGCCCATAGCCGTAATTCCCGCCTTCATAATTCCTTCGCATTTGTTTGGTCTGCTCTTCTGAAGCGATCAAACTGTATAGCTTAAAGGTATTATCAGTGTCTGGATCCTTAGGTTCTTCGAGTTCCTTACTGTCTGTGACTATTTTATTTATATTCTTCTTCAGCGCTTTTTCAGGAAGGAAAATATCAATGAAGTTATTGTAAGACTTGCTCATCTTCTGGCCGTCCGTACCTGGGATGGTTTTCACCACTTCATCGATTCTAGCCTCTGGAATTGTCAAGATGTCTTCACCCACAATTCTGTTGAAGGTGGAAGCGATATCACGTGCCATTTCCAAGTGTTGCATCTGATCTTTTCCGACAGGAACCAAATCTGCAGAATAAAGTAAAATGTCTGATGCCATCAATACTGGGTAGGTAAACAAACCCGCATTTACATCAGACAGCTTTTCTGCCTTGTCCTTGAAACTATGCGCATTGGCAAGCATAGGGAAAGGAGTGAAGCAGTTCAAATACCAATTCAATTCCGTGACTTCAGGTCTTCTGGACTGGCGGTAGAACGTAGTATTCTCTATGTCCAATCCGAAAGCCAGCCATGCAGCAGCCACAGCCAGTGTGTTTTGCTTTCTCAGTTCCCCATCCTTAGAAGTGGTGAGTGAGTGTAAGTCTGCAATAAAAATATAAGATTCTTCCTTGTTCTGTTTGATCAATTCAATAGCAGGGACGATCGCACCGAGGATATTCCCCAAGTGTGGTCTGCCGCTACTTTGAATGCCTGTAAGTACTCTTGCCATTGGTCTGATTTTGCTGCAAATTAAGTAAATCAGCCTATAATACGTTTGAAATTATGCGTTAATTGCGGGCATGATTAGAATTGAAAAGACCCTTTACACCTTCTTGTTTCTTTGTTTTTTCTCCCAACTTACACTGGCTCAAGAGACTATAACTCCAAAGTTGATCTGGGCAGTGAATAAGGTGGATTTGGGTACTGTTCTGGAAGAGCAGGGTCCACAGTTAGCAGAATTTCAGTTTACCCATACGCAGGATTCTCTGTTTTTCATCGAAACTGTTGTGACGGATTGTGGATGCACCACAGTAGAATACACTCAGGATACCTTGCAGGTAGGAGAAAGCGGGGTTTTGCAAGTGTCATTTGATCCTTCTTCAGGCGCTGGTTTGTTTTCTAGAATGATCATCGTGAAAGGCAATTTATTCGGCGTTCAGGATACGCTTTATATTGAAGGCAATGCTATTCCAAGAGCTGGGGATCCTGAGGGCACTTATAGAACACGTAAAGGTGATTTGGGTTTTCGACTTTCCAAGATTAATGTGGGTGAGGTGTTTACCAATCAACCAAAATTGAAGCAGGTGGAGGTTTACAATTTTGGCACAACCCCTTTTTACAAAGACAGCCTTCAGTTTACAGGACCGGAGTACATTCAGTTTAGTCAGCTTACGGATTCTATTATGCCAAATGACCGAGGATTACTTCAGGTTCTTTATGATGGAAAGATGAAAAATGATCTGGGGTATTTCGAGGATCAAGTTTCACTTAATTGGAAAGACAGCACCACTTTTATTCAGCTTGATGTACTGGCTGATGTTTTTGAATACTATGCACCTTTTGCCAAAGATGACTTGAATCTAGTGCCACAGCTAGTCATCGATCCAAAGGAGAAAGACTTGAAAACGATTAAAGCAAATGCTATTCAAGTAGTGAATGTGGTCTTGAACAATAGAGGTAAACAAGTGCTGGAAATCAAAAAAGTACAGGGGAATTGTGAATGCCTTAAACTTGAGTTACCGAAGACTTCCCTGGAAGCAGGAGAATCTATTCTGCTTAAGGTGGTTTTTGACCCTAAGGGAAGACAAGGAATTGATCAGCGGAACATTTACATATTCAGTAATGATCCATTAAATCCGGTGCAATTATTCCTGCTCAAAAGTAGGGTGGAATAGTTAGGGAAAGGGTGATTTTGATTTTTTGATATCTACCAAATAGCTTGATATTTTGTACCTTAGTGTCTGTAATGCGCATGCTTTTTCTTTAGCTGTGCTTTATTCACTTCAATTGTTTGATTATGAAAAAACATATACTGTTTGTAGTTGGGTTATTGATTTTTATAGTTTTCGCTTCCTTGAAAATCTCTGAAGTGAATCCGTTTAGGATCTATCCTTACCTACAAGTGTATGGGCAGGGGAAAATACAATTGACTTGGTTCAGTAGTTCGCAGACTGCGAGTTCTATCAAGCTCACTAATGCCAGTGGTTCGGTGATCTATGAAGGTGAAATTGTAGCCGAATCTGTACCTGAAATTTATTACACCACTCCAGAAAAAAATCAAGTTCTAGAAGGTTTGGAGCAGGGGAGCTGGCTCGGAAGTGATCAGGTGTTCCGGTATAGGTATCCAGTGGATTTACCTGCTGATACCAAAGTGAATTATGTGGTGACTCTGGGAGGAATAAATTATTCAGGTGATTTCACGATGCCTACTTCCAAAAGTAGCTGGGAGAAAATCAGATTTATAGCTTTGGCAGATTCTGAAACAGACCCGAGAGGAAGAGTGACAAACAGAGCATGGTATCCTGGAAATCCATTAATACGACCTATTACTACTGTTCCGGCACTTTGGAAGGAAAAGTTTGGTAGTACAGTAGAGCAAGGTTTAGAGCTTCCTAACTATTTATTGACGGAGGAAAAAGGATATACTGAAAACCTGAAGATTATAAACTCACGCGATCCTGACTTTATCATTATGCCAGGCGACTTAGTACAGGGCGCAGGATATCAGCCAGGTTGGGATGAGTTTTTTAGACAAAATGCAGGTGTAATAGGAACAGGTTTGTCCAGCTATGCAATCATTCCAGCATTGGGGAATTGGGAAGCATATGGAGGCATAAATGGCGGATATGGCACAAATGAGAAAGGTGATTTCGTTCCTGTTTTGGGGAGAAAGCGTTTCCACGCGTATTTTGAAACACCGACAGAAGATCCGCTACAAAAACATCGTCAGAGTTATTATCGCGTAGATTATGGTCCGGTGACTATTTTGACACTAGACTCCAGCAATGGTACTCCAGATCAGACGGCTGCCGATTTTGATGGACAACCAAAACTTACAGGAAAACAATATACCCTGCCGGGTACTGACACGCAGGAGAACTATACCCAAGCACAATACAATGCTGCTGGAGGAAATGATTTGAGCAGTTTTGGACCTGGAAGTGACCAATATATTTGGTTGGAAGAAAACCTGAAAAATGCCAGTGAAAATGGCCAGTTGATCTTTGTACAATACCACCACATTGCTTTTTCATCTGGTGAACATGGAGTGCCTCTGAATCATGAGCTTTCCATAGGTCAAGTCGGTACACCTATGCGTGTAATCAATCCAATGCTTGAGAAGTATGGTGTTATTGCGGTGTTCGCAGGACACGATGAGATATTTGAAAGAAGTTTTGTGGATGAGGATAGCGACGGTAAGGGCGTGATGTATTACGATGTAGGTGTGGCTGGTGATGGTCTTAGGGGGGAAAAGAGAGATTGGTTAGGCAACCCATTTAATACATTAGATTATAATCCTTACCGAAAATGGTCCGCAGACCAGAGTTCTTTGGAGCAGTGGGATACCTCCGGTGCCAATCCTGTGTTAATAGATGGTGGAAAGCATTACGGGCATTTGGAGGTGAATCTGGAAAAAAGCGTGGAAGGTGATCAGGAATTCGCTCTGATCAATTTCACTCCTGTTTATTCCTTTCCTGTTGTGGATCAAAATTATAATCTCCAGAAGGTAGAGCGTCGGGTGTATAAAGACGAGGTAAGTCTGAAAATACCTTTGAGGAAAACTGACGCAAAGCCTGTTGTAAAAGATCGGGTAGAGTTGGAGCTTAACAATGAAGGGAAAGTAACTTTAAAGCTAGAGCAGGTTTTCACCAATTGGCCGATAAGTTCTATATACACAGTTACCTTGAGTAAGTCAGAATTTTCCTGTGAAAATCTAGGTGCTCAAGTAGTCATCGTCACTATCAAAGATGATAAAGGGAATACTTGGGAGGAGAAAATTGAGGTAGTTGTTCAGGATAAAATAGCACCAGTGATTGAAACCAAGAATCTGGTAGTTGAACTTGATTTGACTATAGGGCAAAAGGAATTAATCCCGGAAGATTTTATTCAATCAATCACTGATAATTGTGCTGTTAAAGAGGTTACGCTTAACAAAACCAAAGTCACCTGTGAGGATGTTGGGAAAGAGATTGTAGTAGAACTTAGGGCTGTTGATTTCTCAGGCAATGTCACTGAAAAAAATGCCCTAGTAATTGTTAAAAGCTTTACTTCTAGCCCTGTGACTATCACAGGTTCGGAATCCATATGTGTTGGAACAAAGCAAACACTGACGTTGAAATCTGAAGCTGCTTTTGAAGTAGTAAGATGGAGAAAGAATGGAACGGAGATTTTAGGAGCAACAGGAAAAACCTTGGAAATAGAAGGAGCTGGAACTTACAAGGCGGTGATCAGATATGCTGGGGCTTGCTTATTTGAAACAGAAGAATTTATTGTTAAAGCGGCCAATTCTACTCCAATAACTATTGCTGGTTCAGAATCCATTTGTGGAGGTACTGCGCAAACTCTGACGCTAAAATCCGAAGCTGCTTTTGAAGTAGTAAAATGGAGAAGAAACGGAACTGAAATCGCTGGAGCTACAGGAAAAACCTTAGAAATCGAAGGTGCAGGAACCTATCAGGCTATTGTTAGAAATGCGGGTGGATGTCTAGTTGAAACAACAGATTTTATCGTAAAAGCCGCCAATGCCACTCCAGTTACCATCACAGGTTCGGAATCTATTTGCATTGGAGCAAAGCAAACGCTTACACTAAAGTCGGAAGCTTCATTTGATGTAGTGAAATGGAGAAAGAACGGAACTGAGATTATCGGAGCTACAGGAAATACCTTAGAAATCGAAAGTGCAGGAACCTATCAGGCTATAGTAAAGAATGCAGGTGGCTGTCTTGTTGAAACAGCTGATTTTATCGTAAAAGCCGCCAATGCCACTCCAGTTACCATCACAGGTTCGGAATCCATTTGTGTTGGAGCAAAGCAAACGCTTACACTAAAGTCGGAAGCTTCATTTGATGTAGTGAAATGGAGAAAGAACGGAACTGACATTAGCGGAGCAACCGGAAAAACCCTTGAAATTGAAAGTGCAGGGACCTATCAGGCTATTGTTAGAACTGCAGGTGGATGTCTTGTTGAAACAGCAAATTTCATTGTAAAAGAAAGCGCCACTGCAGCAGTTTCAATTAGTGGTCCTGCTTCTATCTGCGCCGGCGATAATCAGGTGTTGACATTGGCCTCGGAAGCTGATTTTGAAGTGGTAAGATGGAGAAGAAACGGAACTGAGATTACGGGAGCTACAGCGAAAACACTTGAAATAAAGGAGGGTGGAAGTTACCATGCTATTGTTCGATTAGCAGGTGGTTGCCTTGTTGAAACTGAGAAATTTGTTGTGGAATCAGCGGCTAAACCTAGTGGTGAGATCATAGTGGATGGAAATGTCCTGAAAGCCCCAGAAGGTAATTACACTTATCAATGGTTTAGAAATGGTGAAAAGCTAACAGGAGACACGAAGCAGAAACTGACTGTAAACCAGATGGGGGAATTTACCGTGGAGTTGACCAATGAGGCTGGCTGCACGACCCGACTAGCGGCGGTAACTATGACTATTTCAGGCATATTCAATCCAGGGATCTTAGTGTCAGAGGAACTGAAAATCTATCCAAATCCAGCTTCCACCCAAGTTGAAATCCAAGCCTTGGGAGATTTGCAATTTGCAGAGAATTCGATGAGGATTTATGATCAAAATGGCAAGGAAGTCAGTTCCAGTGTGGAGGTGATTCGTCAGAGTCCAAGTTCGGTTACCCTGGCTATTTCTCGATTAGCTGCAGGAACTTATGTGATTATGGTGGAAAGTCAGGATAGCAGAGTTTTCGTGGGGAAGTTGATTAAGCAGTAGGAATTGAAATAATCCAGATGAAAAAAAGGCTGTTTCTAAAGCCTTGCATTGTCAGACTGAGCACTTGAGAGACGAGAGTCTCGAAATCGAAAGGTCCTCGACTCCGCTCGGACTGACGCTGTGTTTCTTACTCCTCTCTATCACGCCTCACAATCTTCACGACACGGTTATAGATGATTTCTGCTAAGCCCCAGTCGTAGCCATCAAAGTTGGTGGTATTGTTAAATTGAATTACCACTGTGTCAATGTCTTTGTGGTACTTGGCGATACTCTGATAGCCTGGTAGCAGTCCTGTGTGCTCGTACACGTAAATGGAAGAATAGATTTCCTGTTCGCCTTCATTGAATACGGAACCATCGTTTAATGCCCGAAGGAATATGCCTACATCTTCTGCCGTAGCCACCATAGATCCGGCTGGGTTGATGAAATTATTATTCTTCATGTCCTCGTCATAACCCACGTAATACCCGCTCATTACGGCGTCTTTATCATCCACTTCACTTAGCAAACTGTAGGTATTGTTCAGCTTAAGTGGGATCAAAATCTCCTCCTTGATATATTGGTGATGGCTATATCCCAGCGTTTCATCAAGGATCTCGCCTATTAACAAGTAATTCGTGTTTGAATAACCATAGCTTTTATCAGGCGAAAAATCAGCAGGCTTATCCAGCACCAATTCAAGATTATCACTATTGGCTTGAGGTGGATCTTCCCAGTAGTTAGGTGTACGGGTAAAATCTGGAATCCCAGATCGATGCTGAACCAGCATTCTCAAGGTGATTTTATCCGCATTTTCTATTCTTCCTTCCAACTCAGGAAAAAACTCAGCGACTGTCCTGTCTAAAGACAAACGTCCTTCTTTGACCAGTTTAGCGACAGCCACAGCGACATATAACTTGCTAATACTGGCGATCTTAAATAAGGCTTGTGGATAGGCAGGTATTTTCTTCTCCCGATCATGCCAGCCTGCGGCATAAAACTCCGGCGGCTTCCCGCCTTGATCCACGTAAACAATCATTCCATCAAACCCATGTGAAATGCCTTCTTCCAACTGCTCCTGAACCGTATCCGGTAGGGGAGTAATCCAAGCCTTCACTAAAACCCAAGGAACAAAATACAACGAACCTATGCTTGCAAGAATAAATAGGATTCGGAGGGTTTGTTTGATTTTGGGGTTGGGCATAGTGTTTTGGAAGGATATGCTAACGTTCCTGGCTATGGCTAGTGCGGCATTCTGGAACCGAATCTTTCCTCGCCAAGAGGATGTTTATTTAAACTGCAAAATATCATTTTTTAGTTTCAAAGCCGCATTAGCTATAGCCGCTGTGTGTGCCTTGAATGGTGAATATAGACCAAAAAGATGGTCGTTCCAACGGGTGAAAGTCCCTTAAGCGCGGGAGTCGTTACCCGAAGCCAAGCAAGTGGCAAGGTGGTTTACCGCGAGGTATGCA
>NZ_VORW01000022.1 GCF_007997215.1 Algoriphagus aquimarinus
TTCCAATTTAGGCGGCCTAGCGCAGGGGTCCCACCTCTTCCCATCCCGAACAGAGAAGTTAAGCCCTGCAGCGCCGATGGTACTGGGGTTACACCCGGGAGAGTAGGTCGCCGCCTCATTTATTCAAAAGCCAGCTTTAATAGCTGGCTTTTTTGCGTTTAACCCATTATTGTTTTGATACTATTACATCCAACAGAGCAGCCCACGATAGGAATCGGGAGCAGCCTCATTTATTCAAGCCCTTTGGTTTTTTTACGGATCAGTCGGAATATCTGGGGAGCAGGTTCTTTTAAGCATAGATATTAGATAGTCTGAACAGGAAGAATTCAATGTTAGTGACACCTCTGAACTGAGCCCTGAATGCTTTTATTTTTGCATTGAATGATTCTGCTGATGCATTTGTACTCCTGTTTTCAAAGAAGTTAAGAATGGAAGTGTAGTGATTCTGTATGGTTCTGGAGACTGTGTTGAATAATTTGAAGCCTGCTTCTTCTACTTCATTAGTTTGTAGGCTTTTTCCAGATCAGGGTAGCGCTGGAAGAGAATCTCGGCCCGGTGTGCCTGTGACACCGTCCATTTATCTTCTCCTTTGAAAAGTAGGTATCTGCTTCTGGCCAACAGTTGTTTTTCTGTATCGCTATTTTCGAGCTTGTGTGGGATAAATACTTTTTTACACTCTCTACTGAGCTCCATTTCTTTATTCTCCTGTTCAATAGCATCCCATCTGTGAGAGATTCTCATCTCCTGAACCGCGTCATAGACCAGCTTCTGAACATGAAATCGGTCAGTGACCAATTGGGCTTTGGGAAAACTACGGCGTACGATCTTTTCCATGCTGGCAGCCATATCCAGCGTCACTTCCTCTACCTTCTTCCTTTTATTCTCGGGTAGTTGCCTGAGAATAGTGTTTACTGTTTCACTGTCCGTCCCTTTTATCATGGCCACCAGAGCTCCCTTCTTTCCTTTAGCTGTTTTATTGGTCAGGATAGTATACAGTTCTCCTTGGGACAGGGCTGTTTCATCAATGCTGAGATGTGTTCCCAGGTTTTCAGGAAAGAGAATCCAGTCTTTGGCATGTGGACGTTGTGGCCAGTCCAGAAAGCTACTCAGATGGAAAACGTATTGATGCTCAAGGGTTTTTCCGTTTACATGAAAGTTCTCAGCTAGGCTTTTGCAGCTTACCGGCGATGAATCCAGTCGTTCCTTTTTAAAAAAAGCGCGAATTCCTCTGTCATCCGCGTGCCGTTTGCCACCAAGCTCCAATCCCTGCTCACATTCGTGCCTGTCTGTTCATTGAGCCACTTCCTTCTTTTAATGTTAAGAAAACAGGCTTTGCCACGTAACGGAAAGTCCTGAATGCTCACCTGGTCATAAAAACCTTTTGAGGTGAGTTTTGATCCCTGAAGATGCTCGGGATGAATATTGAGCTCTTCCAGATAAATGTGGTAAGCATTGTCTTTGAGTCCCGCTGAAGTAACCTTGAAAAATTCAAGCAGGCCCTGAGGCAAAAGCAAGCTGAGGTAGTCCTTTTCTTCCAATTCTTTTTTTAGCAAAGAAAATGGATTGTGTCAATTCCCCCAACTTTTAGGACTGATCCCTATTACATCCAGCAGAGCAGCCCAAGATAGGAATCGGGAGCAGCCTCATTTATTCAAGCCCTTTGGTTTTTTTACCTTTTCCTTTTAGTAAACCTGAAGCTAGATATTGCTTTAGCAGAATCACTTAGTATCTTAGCGCTATGAATCCAACACCAAGAACTTTCGTACATCATTCTTACTACCATCTTCGATGAAGGGATAGGATGACTATGATTTTTTGGTAAAAAAATATAGAGGCCTATTCCCAATGGAATAGGCCTCTTTTAGTTTCAAGTCGCTGTGATACTGCTTCTTCAGAAGCAGCTTCAATACAACCCGTTTCCTGCTTTTGGAGAATCAACGCAACTAGTATTATTTAGAATAGTTAACTAGAGTACAGAATATACCCAAATACCATGAACACAAACACAAACACAAAACAAAAAGAATGGGTCTTTAGTGACCAACGACTGCAAAAGCTTAGGCAACAGTATGAAATCTACACTCCGGAAGATTTTAAGGTATGGAAAATCCTCTTTGAGCGACAGATGCCGAATTTACCAAAAGCTGCTTCTAAAGCTTATCTGGAAGGAGTGGAGCAAGTCAAGTTTACAGCTGATAAAATTGCCAATTTCGATGAGTTGAATCAGGTTTTAGCCAAAAGCACAGGTTGGGAAGTGCAGGTGGTACCTGGGCTGATCGATGATGATTTATTCTTTGGGTTGTTGAATAACAGAAGGTTTCCTTCCTCGACCTGGCTTCGCACGATGGAGCAACTCGATTATTTTGAAGAACCTGATATGTTTCATGATGCTTTTGCGCACATGCCATTGCTGACAAATCAGCCCTATGTGGATTTTCTAGAAAACCTTTCTGGGATCGCTCTAAAGCATATTGATAATCCTTGGGCGATCCAATTGCTGAGTAGGATTTATTGGTTTACGATTGAGTTTGGGCTCATTAATGAAGAAGGGGAGTTAAAAATATACGGTGCGGGGATCCTAAGTTCGGCTGGAGAGACTAAATTTAGCCTTTCAAACGAACCTATCCATCTCGCATATGATGTTCGGAAGATTTTGAATCAGGAATACTCGAAAAATCGCTTTCAGGATAAATACTTTGTGATAGATAGTTATGAGCAACTTTATGAGTCATTACCAGAAATTGAAGCGGTACTTGAAGAGATGCTTTTAGAAAAAAGACAATAGACATTAGATGCTAGACATAAGATGAGAGACTACTAGTCTTGAATCTTGTATCTAGCGTCTTGATACTTAAAAATGAAAATAGCAGTAATCAAATATAATTCCGGCAATGTACAGTCGGTGCTTTACGCTTTGGAAAGGCTAGGGGCAAATGCTGAACTGACTGATGACCCAGAAGTAATCCGCGCAGCAGATAAAGTGATTTTCCCCGGTCAAGGCGAAGCTAGCACTGCCATGAGATACTTGAAGGAGCGAAAGCTTGATCAATTGATCTCAGACATCAAACAACCTTTTTTGGGGGTATGTCTAGGCTTGCAATTGCTTTGTGAATATTCTGAGGAAAATGATACAGCCTGTTTGGGTATTTTTCCTGTGAAAGTAAAGCGATTTGTGCCTGAGAATTCTCAGGAGTTCAAAGTGCCACACGTGGGCTGGAATGAACTGGAGAATTTGAAGGATAATCCATTGCTTAAAGATCTTCCCGCTGAGCCATTTGTCTATTATGTACATAGCTTTTATGCTGAGTTGAGCGAAGAGACTATAGCTCAGACGCATTACATTCATGATTTCTCAGCCATGCTCCATCGGGATAATTACTATGCCATTCAGGCACACCCAGAGAAAAGTGGGTTAGTAGGAGAGAAGTTATTGAGCAATTTCCTCAGTATTTAATTGGAATTAATTTCGATTTATGAAGCACTATTTACGAGATTGTTGGAACCCCGAATTTGATCTTTAGTGCTTTAAATTTGTGATTCTATGTTTGAGGTTCATATCTATGTCGTAATTCAAAAATCGTAAATCGTAATTTTCCAATCTTTCAATTTTCAAATCTTCCAATTCAAAAAATGGAAATAATCCCAGCAATCGACCTCATCGGAGGCAAATGTGTCCGACTTAGTCAGGGCGATTACAGCAGTAAAAAAGAGTACCACGACGACCCGTTGGAGATGGCCAAGCGCTTTGAAGGTGCTGGAATCAGAAGATTGCATCTAGTGGATCTGGATGGAGCCAAAGCCAAAAAGATAGTAAATGCTGATGTATTGCAGCGAATTAGCGGCAACACGAGCCTTCAGGTTGATTTTGGAGGAGGCATCCAAGCTGACGAGGAAATAGAGAAAGCATTCAGTTTGGGAGCAAAGCAAGTGACGGGAGGAAGTATTGCGGTGAAAAATGCAGTGCTGTTTGAAGCTTGGATTACGAAATACGGTTCTGAAAAAATTATCCTTGGAGCAGATGCTAAAAACAAGAAAATAGCTGTGGGAGGTTGGGAAGAGACTACTTCGGTGGATTTAATTCCTTTTATCAAAGACTATGTAGCAAAGGGTATTAGCTATGTGATCTGTACTGATGTAGCTAAAGACGGTTTACTTCAAGGTCCTTCAACTGATTTATACAAAGAGATTTTGGAAGAAATTCCGGGGGTAAAATTGATAGCAAGTGGGGGAGTATCCTCTGTCAAAGACCTAGAAGAACTGGAGAAGATTGGTGTCTATGGAACGATTGTAGGGAAAGCATATTACGAAGGAAGAGTGACCTTGGAGGAACTCGCTTCATTTATCCATTGAAAAGATATTATCGTAATATTTACGACTTACGATATTGGATTTACGAGGCCTATTTTAGTGTTGACCATTATCCCAATCTTTAGCTTTTCAAAATGGCAAGACTCGAAGATTAAGGATTGAGGTTCAAATCAACGTCGTAAATCGTACTTCGTAAATCCTAAATTTCCCAATAACTAATTTTAAATAGTGAAGTTTTGAATACAAGAAGATGTTAACCAAAAGAATAATCCCCTGTCTGGATATAAAAGATGGTCGTACGGTCAAAGGAGTGAACTTTGTGGAGCTTCGAGATGCTGGTGATCCGGTGGAGTTAGCAAAGATTTACTCTGACGAAGGGGCTGACGAACTGGTTTTTTTGGATATCACTGCTACGGTGGATAAGCGTAAAACCTTAGCCGAACTTGTAACTAAAGTGGCCAAAGCCATCAATATTCCATTTACAGTTGGCGGCGGGATATCTACGGTGGAAGATGTTAAGTTTCTACTGAATGCCGGAGCTGACAAAATCTCCATCAATTCGGCTGCCGTACACAATCCCCAAATCATCAATGAAATGGCTGCCGAATTCGGTTCGCAATGTATTGTGGTGGCGATCGATACTAGAAATGTAGACGGAATTGATTTTGTACATACGCACGGGGGTAGAAAAGCAACCCTACTGAGAACTCAAGCTTGGGCTCAGGAAGTGTGTGATCGAGGGGCTGGAGAGATCTTATTGACGTCCATGGATCATGACGGAACCAAAGCTGGTTTCTCCAATGAGCTTTTGGCGGAGATATCATCTGCGCTTTCTATTCCAGTGATTGCCTCGGGTGGAGCAGGAAGTATGGAACATTTCAAAGATGTGTTTACCTTCGGGAAAGCGGATGCTGCCTTGGCGGCGAGTATTTTTCACTTTAAAGAAATAGGAATTCCTGAATTGAAGAGCTTTCTCTCCAATTCTGATATCAGTATAAGAAAATAAGTAATGAGCGAAAGAAGTATAGATTTTAAAAAAATGGATGGATTGGTGCCGGCAATCGTGCAGGATTCCATTAGTGGTAAAGTCTTGATGCAAGGCTATATGAATGAGGAAGCTTTGGCAAAAACCAAGGAAACCAATCAGGTCACATTTTTCAGCCGCAGTAAAAACCGTCTCTGGACAAAAGGCGAGACTTCCGGTAATTTTATGGAGTTGGTAAGCATTGCTATTGATTGCGATGGAGATTCGATTTTGGTGAAAGCCAATCCAAGTGGCCCAGTTTGTCATACGGGTTCGGATACCTGCTTTGATGAGGTCAATGCTTCAAAAACCGTATTCATTGATCAATTAAGAGCTATTATCAAGGATCGCAAAAACAATCCAACAGACACTTCTTATACTGCTTCTCTTTTTGCCAAAGGCATTAATAAAGTAGCTCAAAAAGTAGGTGAGGAAGCGGTGGAGATAGTGATCGAAGCAAAGGACGATAACAAGGAACTCTTTATGGGTGAGGCAGCCGATTTACTTTATCATTATTTAGTCTTACTAGAAGCTAAAGGCTATGAACTAGACGAGGTGATGGATGTGCTGATTGATAGGCATAAGAAAAAGTAAGGATATTTGGTGGTCAATGTAGACACTGGTCACACTAAATGAATGTTATAAAAGCTCTAGGGTTGAAGATAATTCAACCCTTTTTCTTTGTGGCAAGTAGAATTCCTTAACTTTTTATTTCATCCCCCAGATCGAGATTAATATATCAATCGATAAGCACAAGATTCATTTGTAAGTGCTTTTTTAACTAACAGAATTTTCAGCTTATGAAAAACAAGTACGTAGATATCCATAATCCTGTATTTTTCCCAACAGTCATTTTGTTGGTTGTATTTATGGCGGTTACGATTATTGTCGGTGAACCCATGCTGGTTTTATTTGATTCCTTTAAAACTTTTGTGACAGAAAAGACGGGTTGGTTATTCATTTTGGCAGTCAACTTTTTTATAGTTTTCTGCCTTTATCTAGGCTTTAGTAAATATGGTTCTATCAGATTGGGAGGAAAAGACGCTAAGCCGGACTTTTCTACCAGTTCTTGGTTTTCCATGCTTTTTAGCGCGGGGATGGGCATTGGCTTATTATTCTATGGTGTGGCTGAGCCAGTTTCTCATTATGCCAAACCTCCGGTAGCAGATCCCTTTACTGTAGAATCGGCGCAGGACGCGATGAGTTTTACATTTTTGCATTGGGGAATTCATGCCTGGGCCATCTATGCAGTGGTAGCATTGTCCCTGGCTTTCTTTGCCTTTAACAGAAATATGCCGTTGACTATGCGGTCTGTTTTTTATCCTGTACTGGGTGACAGGATTTATGGTTGGATGGGAGATGTGATTGATGTTTTCTCTGTATTGGCTACCATATTTGGTTTGGCGACTTCACTGGGAATCGGCGTACGACAAGTGAGCGGGGGACTTTCCTATGTGTTCGGTACTCCAAATAACGTTTGGGTTCAGGTAGCCTTAATTGCTGGGATTACTGCCATAGCCACGATCTCGGTAGTGTCTGGAGTAGACAAAGGGGTGAAGTTCCTAAGTGAATGGAATGTGCGAATAGCAGCTTTGCTTTTATTATTCGTGTTGATTTTCGGTCCTAGCCTATTTGTGTTTAAGTCATTTATACAAAACATGGGTGTCTATGCCAATGAACTGGTAGAATTGTCAACTTGGACTGAAGCTTTTGTAAATAAAAAATGGCAGGGAGACTGGACAGTGTTTTATTGGGCTTGGTGGATATCCTGGTCACCTTTTGTTGGAATGTTCATTGCCCGGATTTCAAAAGGGAGAACGATTCGTGAGTTTATTTTTGGGGTATTATTAGCGCCAAGCATTTTGACTTTCTTTTGGATGACGACCTTGGGTGGTTCTGCTATCTTTTTAGACATGCAGGATACATTAGCTGGGGGAAATCATGAATTTGCCAAGGCAATAATCTCAGACGAATCCACTGCCTTATTTGTCTTTCTGGAGAAATTCCCGTTGAGAATGGTTGGGTCTATTTTAGGAATACTATTGGTTGCTAGCTTTTTCGTGACTTCCTCTGATTCTGGATCTTTAGTGGTCGATAGTATCACTTCTGGTGGTAAATTAAACACACCTACTCCTCAGCATGTATTTTGGGCAACTACCGAAGGTGCTGTTGCCGCAGTATTGCTAATGGGTGGTGGACTCACTGCTTTGCAAACGGCGACGATTTCGACCGGTTTGCCTTTTCTCTTTATCTTAACAGTCATGTGTTATTCACTGCTGAAAGGAGTGAAAAAGGAATACGCCATGGACAAGCAACTGGCAGATGAGATAGATCAAAAATCCTATACCAACCGCTTGACGAAAGTAATAATTAAGCAAATCGATAAAGATAAAAAGCCATGAAGCCATTAAAGAACATTGGGATTTTTCTGGATTTGAGCGAGACCGATGAGTTCCTATTGAGCTATTTCAAAAAGCTGGATGATGTATTCGAATTTGATTCACTCACCTTGATACATTTTGTAGCCTTAGAGAGCGATTCGGCAGATCTAGCGGCTCTGACTCAGCAGCTTCCCAAGCCACTGGAGGAAGTCTTGGAAGACGAGGTTATGGAGTTAGTCGAAAAAGTTTTTGGTGGAAAGAAATCCAGTATTCAAATTAAAATTGCTTTGGGTGGAAAATTGGATGTACTCATCAAATGGGTCGATTCGAAGCGTTTCAATCTATTGGTGCTAGGAAAAAAAGCCAAGGAAGAAGGTACTGGCGTATTCAGTAGCAAGGTGATTCGACTTACTAATTCTGATTGTTTGTTTGTGCCAGAAGGTGCCAAGACCGAATTTGAAAGTATTGTTTTGGCTCTGGATTTTTCAGACTATACTGAGAAGGTAATCGTGAGAGGATTGAATTTGTCGAAAAACCTTTCTTCTAAATTGATGCCCCTACACATTCTTAAAGCTGGTTTTCAATATTTTCCTTACTTCAAAAATCAAGAGAATTATCAGAATACGCTAAGGCTCAAAGCTGAGAGTTCTTTTAAAAAGATCCAAAAGAAAACCGGACTTGCTGAAGAATTGATTTGCGTGGAAGACAGTGGTAACCATATCAGCCGATCTATACATGAATACGCAGCAGAACACCAAGCCAATTTGATCATCATCGGAAATAAAGGAAATGCTGACGCAGATGATCTATTGATTGGAAGTGTGGCAGACCGATTGACTTCCGCTGAGCGAAAAGTCCCTATATTGATAGTAAAGCCAGATTAACCAGGATTTATATTTATTATTTCAATCTAGAATTTAGCAACTACTCCGCTATGAAGTTTAAAAACACCCTAACAGTATTCCTGTTTCTGCTGTCTATTATTTCAGCAATTGCGCAAGAGAAAAATTACTACCAAACTGATTTCTCGAAAGAAGAGTTTGCCGCTAGAAGAGCAAAGATTTTTGATGCTATAGGAAATCAATCCATTGCAGTTATTCAAGGAGCAGGCGGTACTCCAGGTGTCAGCGTATTTCGCCAATCCAATTCCTTCTATTATTTGACGGGTATAGAATCTCCCCATGCTTACTTACTTATTAACGGTAGAAATAGGCGGTCTACGCTATATCTATCTCATAGAGATGAGGGAATGGAACGAAATCAAGGTAAAGTGTTGTCAGTAGAAGATGCGGAGCTGGTAAAAGAACTTACGGGAATCGATGAGGTAAAAGGAATCGAATTTCTCGCAAGAGACTTATCCGGATCAGGATTGATCAGACCGCCAGCACCAAGTTTATACACAGAATTCAGTCCCGTAGAAAGTGGCAATGATAGCCGTGACGAATTGCTAGCTAAGCAGATCATGGCTGCTTCTGATCCTTGGGATGGATCTGCTTCCCGTGAGGCTGAATTTATCCAAAAACTGGAATCTCGTTTTCCTCAGTTTGAAATCAAAGACCTTACTCCCACGCTGGATAACTTGAGACTGATCAAAAGTGAAAAGGAGATAGCTATTATTCGTGAAGCTACAGAGATCGCCGGCTTGGCAATCATCGAAGCAATGAAATCTACTGCCCCTGGTGTGTACGAATACCAACTTGGCGCAGTGGGTAAGTATGTGTTCTCACTTCATGGCGCAATGGGAGATTCCTATCCAGCGATTATTGGAGGTGGGACGAATGCTTATATGGGGCATTATTTTCATAAAACGGACAAGCTCGTAGATGGAGATTTGGTGCTGATGGATTATGCTCCGGATTATAAGTATTACTCTAGTGATGTGACCCGAATCTGGCCAGTGAATGGCAAGTTTACTGAGGAGCGACGCGCGCTTTATGAGTTTATCGTAGCGTATAGAGATGCACTTTTTAGATACATCAGGCCAGGCGTGACTTCCAATGAAGTGCTAGATCAAGCTGCAGCAGAGATGAAGGAATATATGAAAGGTAAGACGTTTGTGAAGCCTGCTCATCTAAAAGCTGTTGCGGAAGGAATCAAGTTTCGTGGACATTTTCAGCATCCCGTAGGAATGATTGTTCATGATGTAGGAAGAGTACATGGTGTTAAATTGGAGCCTGGAATGGTATTCACGATTGATCCGATGATCTGGATTCATGAAGAAAGGCTATATGTAAGAATAGAGGATGTGGCAGTAGTCACTAAAGACGGAGTGGAAAACCTCAGTGCATTCGTGCCTACGAGTATAGAAGAGATAGAGCAGACTATCGCTAAAAAAGGGATAATTGATTTCAGTCCTGCCGTTAAATTGCCTCTTGATAAATAACCTTACTATTTGATGATGTCTACCATAAAATACGGAATACTAAGTCTTGCTTTCCTGTGTCTCTTTGTCACTTATTCCTTTGCAGATAAATATCCCAAAAACCCCAAAGTCAATATTCTGAATTATCAATTTCAGATAGAACTGTCTGATGACACGGATGAGATCAAGTGTAAAACTACCATTGATGTCAGTTATTTAGGAGAAGGGGTTCAAGTACTAAGATTGGACTTGATAAAGGCAAGTGAGGCTTTAGAGAATAAAGGAATGACTGTAAGCCAAGTGATGGCCGATGGCAAAGAATTGAGTTTTACCCATGAAGGGGATGCATTGAAAATCACTTTACCAGTAGCTTCGCGAGTTAACCAACGCAGCCAATATACAGTGGTCTATTCTGGAGTTCCTGCTACAGGGCTTAAGATTGCGAACAATAAACATGGAGATCGTACTTTCTTTAGTGATAACTGGCCAGACAAAGCGAGAAACTGGCTGGCAGTAGTGGATCATCCATATGATAAAGCTACCAGTGAGTTTGTCGTGACTGCTCCAAATCATTACCAAGTAGTATCCAATGGCCTAATAGTAGAAGAAACTGACCTTGGAAATGGAAAAAGACTTACGCATTGGAAGCAGTCTGTTCCGATTGCATCTTGGTTATACGTATTGGGCGTGGCAGAATTTGCTGTGCAGCATGTAGATGATTTTGATGGAAAAGCTATTGAGACGTGGGTTTATCGCCAGGATAGAGAAGCTGGATTTTATGATTTTGAAGAGCCGACCAAAAAAGCACTGGAATTCTACAGTGATTACGTAGGACCTTTTTCCTATGAGAAACTAGCGAATATTCAATCCAATAGCGTGAGTGGTGGGATGGAAGCAGCATCAGCTATTTTATATTCTGAGGGATCAGTTGTAGGAGATAGAAATGAACGCTGGAGAAATGTCGTGATCCATGAGATTGCCCATCAATGGTTTGGGAATGCTGTGACAGAATACGATTGGGATGATGTGTGGCTAAGTGAGGGTTTTGCTACTTATTTCACTTCACTATTCATCGAGCACCAATACGGCCACGATGCCTTTATGGAGCAAATGACATCAAGTAAAAAGCGAGTAGATACTTTTAGTGCCGATAATCCAGGATATACCATCATCCACAACAATCTGGCGGATATGAGTGATGTCACAACTTCACAGACTTATCACAAAGGTTCATGGGTTTTACATATGCTTCGAGGCATGATCGGGAATGATCTATTCTGGAAGGGAATACAGAACTATTATGCTAAATATCAAGATCTGAATGCTACCACGGCTGATTTTAGAAGAGAAATGGAGGAAGTGTCTGGGATGGATCTTGAGGTTTTCTTTGACCAGTGGCTGTATAAGTCGGGAAGCCTAAAAATTGATGGGAATTGGAGTTATGATTTTACAGGAAAGAAACTTGAGATTAACCTAAACCAAGTTCAAAAGAATAGCGGGATATTAACTATGCCAATCCAGGTGGCAATCTATCAATCAGATAGTAAAAAGCCGGTGATTGAAACATTGACTTTGGATAAAGAAAAGAATTCCTTTTCTATTCCGCTAGGGTATAATCCTACCAAAGTAGTCCTAGATCCAGAATTTTGGGTGTTGATGGATTCTGATTTTAAAAGGAAAAAGTAGCAAGACTTAGTGAAGTAAAAAGGCCTGATCAATTCAAATTTGATCAGGCCTTTGATTTAGTAAGCAGGGAATTCCTGTTTCAATCCTTTGAATTGATCGATCATTTCCCATTTGGACCTATAGAAAGTGTTCAATAATCTACCTCCAACGGAGCCATTTTGCAGGACATGCAATGCTGCTGCAAAGCGTAGGTCATTTGGGTCTCCCCAGTTGAACTGAGGAGAATCTCCGACAGCAAAGTCAGCTGGGAATCCATCGAAATACTCAGCTTTCCCTTCGGAGTTGGCAGTGGCAAATGTGATAGGGACTAGTTCTACGTTATTTTGCTTTAAGATTTCATTGTAGCTGGACAGAGGAAAAGAGCCTACCGGTTTCCCGTAGGTATTATCTCCAACTAGAGTGATGTCGAAGTAGGGATCTAAGCAATTAATAACTAATTCTGAAGCAGATGCTGATCCTCTGGAGGTGATGAAAATCAATTTGTCAAGACTTAAGTTTCCTCCCTTTTTGAAATTCACACTTTTTTGAAGATTAGTTTTTAACGAATTGAGTTTGTTGGTGTACATCAATTTGCCAGTATTGGAAGATTGAATGAGGTAGTTGTTGATCTGCTCAGCCACAGCTACTGAGCCGCCGCCATTATACCTCAGGTCGATGATCAATTCATCGATACCGGCATCTTCGAAAAACTTCATGGATTCATCCACTTCCACACTTTTGGTTGGAGATTGACCTGCAGTAGCTTTGAAACTCTGATAGACCCAATAGCCCACTTTCATACCAGCAAGGTCAATTACTTCTTTATGAAGCACTGAGTTTGACTGGTATTCAGCTTTTACGTTTGTGCGTGTGGTAGTGGTGCCATCGGGTAATTTGAAAGTGAATGAATTTGTAATTCCAGGATCTGAAGTGCCCAACTGGAAATCGTATCCACCTGAAGCATTTTTGTATGCAGCTATAGCCTTCCCGTTAATTTCTTTGATTTCCCATCCACGTTGCCAGCCGTCTTTTCCCGCAGGGGACTCATCATACACAAAAGTCAAGTAAAGTCTCTCCGTAGCATCGAATGCAAATCCAAATCCGTGACCGGCATTTTTGCCTACAAATGCATTGTTGAACGCATCTTGTGTAGTCAGGTAGGAGAAGCGATCTAGCGGTTTGTAGATGATTGCATTTAGAAATTCTTCATTGGAAGAATAATCTGTAGCCTTAATAGAAGTAGGTATCTCATTATTCCAGTAGTACCATTCTTCCATGGAATCAAAAATAGCACCTCTCACTTTGTCTGATTGCGGAACTGGAATTATCTCATCTTTTGGATTGCATGACCAGATGAGTGAAATTATTAGTCCGAAAATCCACTTTGATTTATTCATATTTCAGGATTGACTGTTGTACTAACTACGAGTGAGAGGTGCTTTTAGATCTTAATTAGATCGCGATGTCATATACTTGGACTTTTTTCCACATATGAGAGTATTTCTCAATAAACGCTAGGTGGGTAGGATCGGACTGATAGACCAATTGATCTTCTAAGCTATCAAAGAAGGCGGTACAAGACACTTGGAAGCTATGGTCTACTACTTCTCTGTCTTCAGTAGCCGCAGGAGTACCAGCGATGAATTTGCCTACCGTCTTGCAGCGACCAAGCATAGGTACTGCTTCTGTGAGGAACTCTTGGGTATTGGCAGTATCGTGAAGCCAAAAATATACTTGGTGAATCATTTTTTGTTTTGCCATTTCTTTAGCGATTGAGGTTAGAGGTAAAACAGCAGTGGCACTTGCCACGCCGATGGTTTTGATAAATTGTCTTCTTGATTTCATTTGTTGAATGGTTTTGGTTTGAGGAGTGATTGGTTTTTTCTAACGGACAAATATCACTTCGAACCGTGATTCTAAAGATAAAAATTTAAATTACTTTTAGATAATCAGGCGATTTTTTGCCTTCCTTTTGAATTTCAATTCCCTTTTTTCAATAAAAATGCAGAAGTATGAATTATAGAATTTTAGGTAAGACCGGATGGAAAGTATCAGAAATTGGTTTGGGAACTTGGCAAGTAGGAGGAGGTTGGGGTACAGCTTTTGACCCAAAAGTTGCTGAGGAAATACTTCACGAGGCTTTTGACAGAGGGGTGAATTTCGTTGATACTGCCGATGTGTATGATGGTGGCGCGAGTGAGGCTGCAGTAGGACAAGCGGTGCGAGGTAGATCAGAAAAGATTTATGTAGCGACTAAATGTGGCAGAAGAATCCAGCCTCACATCGATGAAACATATTCTATTGACCGGCTGCGACGTCATGTGGAAGACAGCCTTCGCAACACTGGACTCAATAGATTGGATCTGATCCAACTTCATTGCCCTCCTACTTCAGTCTATCAACGGGATGATATATTTGGGTTATTTGAAAAGTTGAAAGCGGAAGGGAAAATAGCTGCCATGGGAGTGAGTGTGGAAAAAGTAGAAGAAGCCATAAGTGCGATGGAATACGATGTCGTTTCGAGCGTGCAAGTGATATTCAATATGTTTCGACAGAAACCAGCTGAAGACCTTTTTAAAGTAGCTTCCACGAAAAATGTAGGGTTAATTATCCGAGTACCTTTGGCAAGTGGATTGCTGACAGGTAAAATTACTCCAGAAACCACTTTTTCCAAGGATGATCACCGTCACTTTAACCGGGAAGGAAAGGCATTTGATAAGGGAGAGACGTTTGCAGGAGTACCTCTGGAAAAAGCTTTTCCAGCTGTAGAAGAGATAAGAGAGCTTTTTAAAGGGGACGGCGCTTTGGCAGCACTTGCGCTTCGATGGATATTAATGTACGATGAGGTAAGTGTAGTTATTCCAGGAGCATCTAAATTGTCACAGTTAGAAGCAAATGTATACGCTGGGCAGTTGCCCCCCCTCACTAAGAATCAAATGGATGAAGTGAAAAAAATCTACGATAAGCACATCCGTGCTGAGGTTCACCAACTTTGGTAGCAAAAAATAATCCCTCAAACTTTCGCTTGAGGGATTTATTATATTCTTAACTCTAGAGTTTTGTTTCTAGAATCTGATTAAGAGTCTTTCTTTGAATTTCTAGTTCTTTCACCTTCGTCCAAATAGATTTTTCTCATTCGGATAGACTTAGGAGTGATCTCTAGGTACTCATCCTTCTGGATGTATTCCATAGATTCTTCTAATGAGAATTTCTTAGAAGGAGTGATACGCGCGTTGTCATCAGATCCTGAAGCTCGCATGTTGGTCAATTTCTTGCCTTTCTGCACGTTCACCACGATATCGTTATCACGAGAGTTTTCTCCGATTACCTGACCTGTATATAGATCATCTCCTGGCTCTACGAAGAAAGTACCTCTGTCCTGAAGTTTGTCGATAGCATACGCAGTACACTGACCACCGTCCATTGAGATCAATGATCCGTTAGTACGTCCTGGTATAGTGCCTTTGAAAGGCTCGTATGAAGTGAATCTATGGTTCATGATCGCTTCACCTTGAGTAGCGGTAAGCATGTTGTTTCTCAAACCGATCAAACCTCTAGATGGAATATTGAATTCCAAGTGCTGAAGATCACCTTTTGGCTCCATGATTACCAATTCACCTTTACGCTGAGTTGCAAGTTCGATCACTTTACCTGAAGTCTCCTGAGGAACGTCAACTACCAATGTTTCGATAGGCTCACATTTCACACCGTCGATTTCTTTGAAGATCACCTGAGGCTGACCTACCTGAAGTTCGTAACCTTCTCTTCTCATTGTTTCGATCAAAACAGACAAGTGAAGGATGCCACGACCGTAAACCAAGAATTTGTCTTCAGAATCAGTTGATTCTACACGAAGCGCAAGGTTTTTCTCAGTCTCTTTCATCAAACGATCTCTCAAGTGACGGGAAGTCACAAATTTTCCTTCTTTACCGAAGAAAGGAGAGTTATTAATCGTGAAGAGCATATTCATCGTAGGCTCATCGATAGATATTCTTGGAAGAGCTTCTGGATTCTCAGCATCAGCTACAGTATCACCAATTTCGAAATCTTCAATACCAGTCACTGCACAGATATCACCAGCAGCAACCTCTGTAACTCTAAGTTTACCCAGACCTTCAAACGTATGAAGTTCTTTCACTTTCATCTTTTTGATAGAACCGTCAGCTTTCATCAAAGCGATCTGCTGACCTTCTTTGATTGTGCCTCTTTTTACACGACCGATAGCAATTCTACCTACGAAATTGGAGTAATCCAAAGAAGTGATTTGCATCTGAAGTGTTCCTTCGTCGATTTTTGGAGCAGGAATGTGTTCCAAAATAGCATCCAAAAGTGGGAAGATTGTATCGGTAGGGTTTTTCCAATCAGGACCCATCCAGTTTTGCTTAGCTGATCCGTAAAGCGTCTGGAATTCCAGTTGCTCTTCAGTAGCGTCCAAGTTGAACATCAATTCAAAAACTGACTCATGAACTTCGTCTGGGCGACAGTTTTCTTTATCTACCTTGTTTACTACTACGATAGGAGTCAATCCAAGATCCAATGCTTTACCCAATACAAATCGGGTCTGAGGCATAGGGCCTTCGAATGCATCCACCAAAAGGATCACACCGTCAGCCATTTTCAATACTCGCTCTACTTCACCACCGAAATCGGCGTGACCAGGAGTGTCAATAATGTTAATTTTAGCGTCTTTGTAGCGAACGGATACGTTCTTTGAAAGAATTGTAATTCCTCTTTCTCGCTCCAGGTCATTGCTGTCAAGAATCAAATCTTGAAACTGCTGGTTCTCTCTGAAAATCTGAGAAGCGTGAATGATTTTGTCCACGAGTGTAGTCTTGCCGTGGTCAACGTGTGCGATAATCGCAATATTCCGAATATTCTGCATGGTTTGCCTGATTGAGGCGCAAAAGTACAAATAAAATTTTGGAGTTGGGTTATCTACCTGTGAAGTTTAGTGTTATGTGTCCTGAAGTGCTTATTTAGGGTAAAAAGGAAGTATTAGTTTTATGCTTCGCTCTATACATATTTAGTAAAAGACAGTAATGAGATGCTGGCAATTGGGGAAAAGCTTAGGTTTCTATCAGAAGTTTGCAACTCATGATTCATAAATCGCCTGTAGCTTTCTGGTTTCTGCTATAGACCTGTCCAGAACTCTTGGAAGAAGGAATATTGAAATGAATGACATGGCTATAAGTAATAGGCCTAAGGCCATGAAAACTCCTTTGACGGTAAAATCAATTACGTAATTTGGGTTTTCGAAAAATCTAAGGGCATAAATATTGAGCTGCGTAAACATATTAAGAATTACCATGAAGTTGGTTGTTCTTTTAAATGCCACGTAATTTTTTAGCCTCTTATTAACCTTATAATAGCTAACAATTATATAAACCAGACCAACAAAAAAGAAAGCCACCGCCCAAATTGGTAGTGTGAGTTCATACCCAAATGGTCTCGTATTTACGCTTAGCCAATAGAGAATAAAACCCATTACTGCAGGGTAGATGATTCTATAGCTCTTGAAAAATCCAATCAGTTCCTCCCAGAAGAATATTCTATAGCGTCTTTCTATACTTTTGGTGTAAGACTCGGCCAGATCAGAAAACCCAAAGATTCCGAATTCGCTGTGAACTTTGCGGAATGCATCGTCAAGTGACAGGGTTGGTTTTTCCTCCAAAAGCACTTCTATCTTGCAGGCTACATGATCTAAGATCTCGTATTGCAGATCGATCTCAGGATAGCCTTTGTAGGAAATCAGTTTTTTGAGGATGCTGATTTGGTCAGGGGAGAGTTTCATCGGGTAGTTCTATAATTAGTTAAATTAGAGGCTATTACTAATAGACTTATAGAGTACAGAGTGCTGAAAACTGTGACAATTCCCATTCCCCATACAAATAGGGTATTTGAATGGATCTCACCCCTTGTCAATACACTTGGCATAGCATAAATCCACATAAATATTGTGTTCAATATTCCAACTCTTTTGATGATAGTAGCAGAAGAGATGGAGACCATTTTGTGACTGAGTCTAAAGGAAATAGCGTCTCTTTTCATGAAAAACACTCCAGCTGTGGTAATGAGAATGATAACTAAGAATACGAGGATTAATTCTGAAACAGGGATGATGAAAATGGCAATTTCTAGTAAGGCAAATCCTATGATGGTTGCCAACAAACCTTTGAGTCCATGATTCCAAAACTTCAAAAATTCAAGTTGGGCTACCCATACTTGCTTGGATACATTTTTTTCTAATTCCTGATCCATTCCTTTTACAACTGACCATGCAAAAGTTTCATTGAGCTGTGTAAGGACGATTATTGATTCAGCCTCTGAAACGTTTTCCAGTGTAGTACAGTAATGATCAAAGATCTCCTCATACACTTCAGTATAGCGGATATACAGACTTTTTAGCCTAGTATGAATCCGATCAAATTCCTGTGCTGATAGCTTTCTCATATCAATGCGGTTTTAGATTTGACTTTCCAGGCTTCTATAAGGGAGAATAGATATCCAATGTAAAAAAGACTAAATAAGAAGGAAGCCATAATAAAATAGGTGCTCTCAAACCATATAGGATTGTCAAAAAAAATCTTTGGTATTAATACAAATAGATTAAAAAAACCAAGTATCATTTGAAATTGTAAAGAGAGATTGGTTAAAAAAGAAGATTGAACTTTAGAAGCTATACCTATATTTTTTTTGATTTTTCTCACTTTTAGATAGGACTTTAATGCAATCAACCCAAACAGTAAAACAGCAACTCCCATGGGGTATATCACTGCCAGCCCCTTTGTTTTTCCCTCTAAATTGTCAAATATGAGAGTCAAAATTATTACAACTAGTGCAGTGAAAATGATCTTTGGCCAAGAAAGATAGCTCTTACAAATTGACCATTGGATTTTGCGAAGTTCTTTTTTTGCAGTTTTCTCAAAATTCTCTTGTAGGGGATTGTAGTAGCTATATCTGAATTTCTGCTCCAACTCGAACAGTTCATCTTTGAAATCAGCTTCCTCAAAAGTTTCCAAATGACTTACGTAGTGGTCATAGATCTCTACTAGGATTTCTGCGGAAGTCAGATCTTTGTAAGCAATAGCCTTTTTTACTTGATCTACTTCCTTTTCTGATAATTGTCTCATATCAGTGAAGTTTTAGATTTGATTTTCCAAATTTCCAATACTGAAATCACATAAATGAAAAGGAGGATAGAAAATATTAAGGCGATTTGTGGAGCTATGTTGGAGGAAACTTGGATATCAAACATCATATCAGAAAACCAAACTATGGAGTAAACTACTATCACAGGTAAATACATCCTTTCAGAAATAGGATAGAATAACGAGGATTGCAGATGGCTTTTTTGATTGACAGACCGCTTGATTATTTTGATTCGTATGCTTGATCTTGCTAATAGATAAAGATGAAAAATCTTCAGAATCAATAATGGGAAAATCATCATAATAGCGGCCTCTTTCCCATTTCCAATAGATGAACTCAAGTAGAATGCAACCGACATAAAGCCAATAATATTCATGATTCTGGGAAGGTGAAAATTTCTTTGAATTATCTTCCAATGCAGTTTTCCGACATCTTTTCGGATTTCTTTATTGAGCTTTGCTTGTAAAGCATGGCAATATCCAGAAGTAAATCTTACTTCTAATTTTCCTAACTCATCCTCAAATTCTGATCTCTGAAAATCCTCCAAATGACTCATATAATGATCATAGATCTCTACTAGAATTTCCACTGAAGTCAATTCCTTGGATGCAATAGCCTTTTTTACTTGTTCAAGTTCTTGTTCCGATAGCTTTCTCATAGATGTCACCTTTAAAAAATCAGATGTTAAAACCCGGTTTAAGGTCTGGGGTTAAGATTCGCTGGAGGTTTTCCACGAAGCCTTGCAACTCGGACATTTTGCTGGTTACTTCCTTTTGCCCGTCTTTAGTTAGGCTGTAGTATTTTCTCACGCGGTTGTCCACTTGCTGGATCTCGGTGCTAAGCAATCCTTCGGCTTCCAGTTTGTGTAGAGCAGGGTATAGTGCTCCCTCGGTGATCTTGATTTCTCCTGCCGTTAGTTCTTTCACCCGTTGGGTGATCTCATAGCCATACATTTTTTCATTCTCTTCCAAGAGTTTGAGAATGATGGTTTGCAGAGAGCCTTTGATAAGATTGTTGTTTGACATGGTTGCGCTGTATTATCTAGCTAAACCAAATATATAGAAAAATTATATACATAAGAATTTTAGGCATGTGTTTTTTTATCAGTCGAACGTCCAGTAGTTATCGGGATTCATGTCAGTCCGAGCGGAGTCGAGGACAAAGTTTTACTAAAATTGAAAGGGCCTTCGATTTCGAGACTCTCGTCTCTCAAGTGCTCAGGCTGACACCGTCATCTCTGTTTTATTTATTTCTCAAATTGTGGATAATCATAGTGATGCGTAGGAGAGACTTCTAGGTTTACGAAATAACTGTCAACCATTTTCAGGACGCTACATTATCGCAAAGTCGATATCTCAAAAAAACCTTTTAATCTTTCTCAAATTTCCAGACTTTTCCAGAATGGACTACCAGCAGCTTATTGAAGAAGTGTACCAGCAGGTGCAGGAAGAGAACCTAAAAGGCAAAGTTGCCAACTACATTCCTGAAATCGCCACAGTGGATCCGAATCAATTTGGAATTGCCTTGGTGGATCTCCTAGGGAATGTATATGGCGTGGGTGACCATCAAGTGCCATTTTCTATACAAAGTATCAGCAAGGTTCACACGCTCACGATGGTTTTCAATGTGTTTAGATCAAAACTTTGGTCTCGGGTGAATGTGGAGCCAAGCGGCGATCCATTCAATTCTATCGCGCAGTTGGAATACGAAAAGGGAATTCCCAGGAATCCTTTTATCAACGCAGGAGCCTTGGTGATCACAGATGCCCTGTGCAGCAAATTTGAAAACCCGATAGATCAACTTTCAGAGTTTATCAATGAGCTAGCGGGTGAAACCTGTGTGAAAATCAATCCGGATGTCAGGAATTCAGAAAGGAAACATGGAGAGCGAAATACGGCATTGGCCTATTTTTTAAAGTCCTATAAGAACTTTGATAATCCCATAGAAGAGGTGCTAGAAGTCTATTTTTCTCAATGCGCTATGGAAATGAGTTGTGTGGATTTAGCCAAATCGTTCTCTTTTTTGGCCAATGATGGCTTTTCTATTTTTGCCAATCGACAGATCTTATCAGAAAGTAGTGCCCGCCGAATCAATGCATTGATGCTGACCTGTGGGTTTTACGATGAAGCAGGAGAATTCGCATATAAAGTGGGGCTACCTGGTAAAAGTGGAGTAGGGGGAGGAGTGGCTGCAGTGATGCCGCATAAGTTTAGTATTGCGGTATGGAGTCCTGAACTCAACGAAAAAGGAAATTCCGTCAAAGCGATTCGTGCTTTGGAGCTATTGACAGATAAGTTGTCATTCTCTTTGTTTTAAAACTGACTATAATTCAAAGCTAAGCGAATACTCCATTTCAGTAATCAATAAAACCTCCTAAATGCTTTAGGAAGCTATAATGGCTAATCTGGAATTTCAAGTGTTGATGTAAGGATCATATGTGTAATTACTCTTAAACTTCTGAAATCCATTATCAGTAACCAAGGGCTAGATCTTTACCTTCGCTACCTTGGTGTGCATATCTGACATCAGCATCAGTGCGGCTGACCCATACCATTCCTTAAGATCCATTTTGAGTACGCCAGCCTTGATGGCTGGATCGGATTCTGTAAGTTTCTGAGCTTCTTCTAGGCTTTCTACAGCAAAGAAAAAAAGTCCTCGCAGTTCCTCATTTCCGAAAAAAGGCCCAGCTATTACTAGTTGTCCCTTTTCAGCCAAGTGATTAATATTTGCCATGTGTCCAGCTTGGATATCTGTACGTTCTTGTTCGGTATATTCATCCACTTTGTCACCTCTGTATAGGAAAGCGATCACGTATTTTCTCATTCCGTAATCATCTGCACCCACTTCTTTAGCCAGCGTTTCATCATAGTTAGCAGTTTGGGCAAAAGAGTAGTAGTTAGCGGAACATATGATGAGCAGTAATAAGAATAGTTTTTTCATATCAACGTGGTAATTGTTGGGTTAGAGTTATACCAATTTAGCATTTTTCAGAGTATAGGGAAGCTGGTTTCTCTCTTGATATTAAATTCTTTTATTGGAAAGTTTATGATTGTTACTACGATACTAGTCGGTAGTGAGGGTAGCGCAAAGTTGACAAAAAGCTGGGAGGATGTATCCAAGATATAGGAAGGTTTCACTGTGTTTTATGATTAGCAGGCAGCGTAGATAAGAGTGTCAAGGCAATCATATTTACCAAGTCAGACGATCATAATTTCTCTCTTTTTTGTATTCAGCGATGGTCAGCAGAGACCGATAAAACATATAATCTGCAAGGCATAAATTTTCGGTTGGGATAGGACTAGTAGGCTAAATTTAGAGCTGTCCAGCAGAATAAAAATGAGGCATATTACAGAGGTTGAAACTCTATTTAAAGTTGCCACATGGAGCATTCAGATTGAGGGCTTCAGTAGATCAAAACCGGTAATTTATACATCCATCCTGATCCCCATAGTGGGACCTTTCAGGGGCGAAATGAGGTTCATTTCTGTGGGTGATATGAATAATTATTCATCTATATGACCGAAGATATGAGTATACTAAAGGTTAAAACTGTAAAATTTTTGCCTAAGAAATCCACCCATTTACTGGTAAATACTGTCCTGTCCAATTCATCTTTATGGCCTTCATTTATATCAAATTGATGTGGGATTTACAATGGAAATGGTGTGAATTGAAAACTAGATATTTTTCTAGGCTAAGCTACTCACTTCATTTATGCGGATAAATTTTTCGGTAAAATAACTGAAAACCTATCCTGTTTCGGTGTAGGGTTAGGCCGATTTATTTGCAGAACAATCTACTGTTGATGAAATCGGTAGTTAAACTGCTGCTTTTTCAAATCCATACTTTCCGCATACTACCTTAGTAAGTGTTACTTTGCTAGAGGTGGATTAACTAGTTGATTTTATGTGAATTAAGTCTGGTTTAGTGTTCTCGTAATTTGTCTAAGCTAAAAAGATTAGACAGGACTAAATATAGAGATGAGTAATGAGTTTGTATATAGCTGGAGCGACGACTTTAGGAATTAGTATTTGAAAGTGTTTACGAGAGAAAAATTGAATTTTTGACGGATATCGAACTGTATTAGATACAGGTGTGTTGGGGCAACAATGGAATTTTGATTCAGATTTTTTTAATCTTAGCATTTTCAAATCATATACATCATTTCCGAATTTCTCAGAATGAAATCTATCCCGATCAAAAAAATACTTTTACTCGACGATGACAGGATTCAAAAGATATTAGTGGAGAAGAGGCTTTTGAAAATTAATTCAGGAATTGAATTTGTTTATTTCGACACACCGAGTAAGGCATTGGATTACCTGAAAACTGAATCTGTGGATCTACTTTTAGTAGATCTAAATTTACCCGAAATGACAGGGTGGGAATTCGTAGATGAGGTTGAAAAAGTGAGTCCAGATTCGGTCGTTATTTTGCAGTCTGGATCTGTTGAAAATGAGCAAATACAACGGGCAAATTCCGACAAGAGAATCAGTGAGATTTTTGAAAAACCTTTAAGTGAATCAGACTTAAGATCAATCCTCGGACTTTGAAGTATATTAGAACTATCCTTTTGAATAATTTAATTAATTTCGAGCCATCATAAAGAATGTATGACTGAAAAAGCAGAAGACAGAAAGCCCCTGCTTTCAAAGAAAATAGATAAGTTTTTTACCGGACTGGCGGACGCTTGGAATTTTGTTAGGCGATTCTTCAAAGAGGTATTTGTACCGCCTTATGAATTTAAGGAGGTTATTCATCAGTGCTATCGCATCGGGGTGGAGTCGTTGCCGCTAATTGCTTTGACTGGATTCATTGTGGGGATCGTTTTCACCAATCAATCCAGACCTTCTCTTGCCAACTTCGGAGCTACTTCTTGGCTTCCATCCCTTATTTCCATAGCAGTAGTTCGTGCCATGGGACCTCTGGTCACTGCTTTGATAGCAGCAGGTAAGGTGGGATCTAGTATAGGGGCAGAGATAGGATCCATGAAAGTAACTGAGCAAATCGACGCGATGGAAGTGTCGGCTACCAATCCTTTTAAATTCTTGGTAGTTACTAGGGTGTTGGCAACTACATTTATGATCCCGGTGTTGGTAATGTTCACGGATTTTGTAGCATTAATGGGATCGTTTCTCAGTGTGAGTGCAAATGAAAATGTAAGTATTATCACCTTTTTTGTAGAGGTTTTTGGAGCGATAAGTTTCCTAGATATTATTTCTTCAGTACTGAAAGCATTGCTTTTTGGCTTTACTATTGGGATAGTAGGCTGCTACAAAGGGTATAATTCATCTAAAGGAACAGAAGGTGTTGGACGTGCTGCAAATGCAGCGGTGGTTATGGCTATGTTCCTGATATTTATTGAAGAGCTATTGGTTCTTCAGATCGTAAACGCAATCCGAGCATTTTAATCATGGAAGAGAAGGTTGTAGAAATTCGCGGTTTGGAGAAGTCTTTTGGTGACTTGGATGTATTGAAAGGAGTTGATCTGGACCTTTACAAAGGTGAAAATCTAGTGGTACTAGGTAAGTCTGGCTCAGGTAAGTCAGTATTGATCAAAATCATGGTTGGACTGCTGAAGCAGGACTCTGGATCAATGAGTGTGTTAGGCAAAGAAGTTTCTATGCTTAAAACCAGAGAGCTGAATGAGTTGAGGTTGAGAATTGGTTTTTCATTCCAAAACTCAGCGCTTTATGATAGTATGACAGTTAGAGAGAACTTGGAATTTCCTTTGGTGAGAAACATAAAGAATCTAACTAAGAAAGAGATTACCATGAAAATAGAAGGATTGCTAGAAAGTGTGGGACTTCCTCAGTCTATCAATCAGATGCCTTCAGAGCTTTCCGGAGGACAAAAGAAAAGAATTGGTGTGGCGCGTACGTTGATTTTGGAGCCTGAGATCATGCTTTACGATGAGCCTACAGCAGGGTTGGATCCGATTACTTGCGGAGATATCAATAACTTGATTATACAAGTAAGAGAAGAATATAATACATCATCCATCGTCATCACCCACGATTTAACCTGTGCCAAAGATACAGGGGATCGCGTGGCAGTGTTATTGGATGGACAGTTTGACGCTGTCGGAACTTTTGAAGAGGTTTTTCCTCACGCAGAAGACAAACGCATAAAATCATTTTACGATTATAATTTTATCAACTCATGAGAGGGGAAAATAAGAGATCAGTCATGGTAGGCATTTTTGTCTTCATTGGCATAGCAATTCTGGTTGCGGGTGTTTTGACACTTGGAGGCCAGCAGAAAAAATTTGTAAAGGCGATTCAGCTTAAGGCTGTTTTCGATGATATCGGAGGTCTACAGACTGGAAACAACATCTGGTTTTCCGGTGTGAAAATAGGTACTGTCCGCAAAATCAATTTCTATGGAGATTCCCAAGTGGAAATAGAAATGAACGTGGAGGAAGAAGTGGTGGAATTCATCAGAAAGGATTCTAAGGCTACTATTAGCTCTGATGGCTTGATTGGTAATAAAATCATTGTGATCTACGGCGGAACTACTTTAGCGCCCCCTGTAGTGGACGGAGATAGGTTAGAATCAGTTATGCCTTTGGATACGGACAAGATGATGGAGACACTTCAGGTGAATAATGAAAATCTGGTTGAAATCACTGGAAATCTTAAAAACCTGACTAGTAAGCTAGCAGAGGGCGAAGGTATGGTAGGAGCTGCTCTGACTGATTCTCTGCTTGCAGAAAGCTTCCGTGCCATTGTGAAAAACCTCAATCAAGCTTCAGTCAATAGTAATCGAATGATTAATGAATTGAACAGCTTCACATCTAAATTGAATCAAAAAGGCAATCTATTCAATGACTTGGTGACAGATACTACCATGGCCGCTGACCTAAGACAATCAATGGAGAGCCTCAAAGAAGCTGCAGCCAATTCTGAGGAGATGACTCAAAAACTAAGTACAATCACAGACAAATTTAACGATCCTAATAACTCTGTAGGAATGCTTTTAAATGACCCTGAATTTGCAAAAAGCCTTAAAAGTACGCTTGAGAATGCTGATTCAGCTACCTATAACTTGAACCGTGGAATGGATGCCCTTGAGTACACTTGGCCATTCAATAAAGGATTCAAGCGTAAGAAAAAGGAAGAAGCTAAGGAGAATAATTAAAAGTATTTAATCTTCATCATTGAGCCCGCGGGAAATTTTTTCGCGGGCTTCTTCTTTTTCATCCCCATTGGCTTTGATCGTGTCAGTATCGTTTGTCGGTGTTAATACTGCTTTCAGTGAAATAGGGAAATGATCTGAACCTATTCCCTTTTCTACTTTCATACCTCCAAGACCAAAATCCTTGCTTAAGAAGATGTGATCCAGCGGCCAGCGGAACAAAGGCACCTTGGCATGGAAAGTATTGAATAGCCCTCTTCCCCGGCGTGGATCAGCCATCTCTGAGTTTTTCAAAAATAATTCTGTGGTATAACTCCAGGCCACATCGTTCAAATCTCCTATTACCAGAGAAGGCAAGTGATTTTCTTTTGATTTTTTCCCCACTAAAAGGATTTCCGCATCTCTATCAGTACTTTTTTCATTCTCTCCAGGGACTGGTGGGGTCGGATGAATCGCGTAAATGGTAATTAATTGCCCATTTCGAAGTTTAATATCAAGTTCCAATGATGGGATTTCCTCATCTATTAGGTAATGGATTTCTTTTCTCTGAATTTCCAATTTGGAATAAAGGAGCAGTCCATACGTGTTATCCATTGGGAGTTTGATCTGCGTAGGATAATCCTTTTCTATTTCGGAAAGTCCATTTTCCCATGCTTTATCTGTTTCTACAAAGAAGATTAGATCAGGAGTAGTTGATTGTACGAGGCTTACCGCTTTATGATAGTTTTCGTTGTATTGGTATACATTACCTACCAGAATATGAATCCCATTTTTGTCCTTGTACGGGACTGAATCGATCATCTTTTTTGCCCAAGGAGTAAATGGCCACACTTTCTTAGCCAGATAGATGGCACATATTAGGAGTAGTGACGCCCAGATAACAGACTCTGTATCCAAAGGAGGAGTGAATGGGTAAATCCATACGGCCATCAAGAAAAGGGTGATAAGTAGCTTTTGAAGCCTTGGGTAATCAAATATCCTTATCCACCAGAAGTCAAGTTTGATCAATGGAAAAAAAGTTGCTAGTATAAAAAAAAAGCTAAAGAATCGAAGTATGTATAGCCCCATGTAGAAGTTTGATTTTCTTAAGTTAAATTAAAGATGATAATTCTCTTTGGTCTTTTGGCAAGACTTTGGGACTCAACTTGGGCGCCAATGGAATTCAAACTCCCAATTTAGAGTTATTACTTTGATTCCTTTTTTTTACTAAATCCCCTTTTTATCATGAACCAAGACCCATACCAGATTAAATCTACTCTTAAAACCTCAGAAGGAGATCATACCTATTGGAGCTTAGAGAAGCTTGAAGCTTCTGGCCATCCGGTAAAGCATTTACCTTTTTCTATCAGGATTTTATTGGAGAATGCGTTAAGGAGTTTCGATGACTTCGCTATTACCAAGGAACATTTGGAGACCTTACTGAATTGGTCGCCTAATCCTTCGGATAAAGACATTCCTTTTAAGCCTGCTCGAGTTCTGATGCAGGATTTTACAGGAGTTCCAGCCGTAGTGGATATTGCTTCTTTGAGATCTGAAGCGAAAAGGAAAGGTAAAAATCCAAGCGCTATCAATCCATTGATTCCAGTGGACCTAGTGATTGATCACTCAGTACAGGTAGATTACTTTGGAACGAATTATAGCTATCAGCGAAATGTAGAAGTAGAATACGAGCGAAACTCTGAGCGATACAAATTCCTTAAGTGGGCTCAAAAGACCTTTAATAATTTTTCAGTGGTGCCTCCAGGAATGGGGATTTGCCACCAAGTAAACCTTGAATACCTAGCTCAAGGAGTAATCAAACGCGATGGTTTAGTTTTTCCAGATACGCTAGTTGGAACAGATTCGCATACACCGATGGTGAATGGTATAGGAGTAGTTGGTTGGGGAGTGGGAGGAATAGAAGCTGAAGCGGCCATTCTAGGTCAGCCAATCTACTTTATCATGCCAGAGGTAGTTGGCTTAAAATTGACAGGCAAATTGCCTGCAGGAACGACCGCTACGGATATGGTGCTTACCATTACCGAATTGCTGAGAAGACATAGTGTAGTAGGGAAATTTGTGGAGGTATTCGGGCCAGGTCTGGATCATCTTTCCGTTCCTGACAGAGCCACCATTTCCAATATGTCTCCGGAATTTGGCTGTACAGTGACTTATTTCCCAATTGATGATCGTACACTTGATTACATGGGTAAGACAAACCGCCCTAAAGATCAGATTAAATTGGTGGAGGATTATTGCAAAGCCAATATGCTATGGAGAAAAGACGAAGATCTGATCAACTACAGTTCTGTGGTAGAATTGGATTTGGGAACGGTCGAAGCGACAGTTTCAGGCCCAAAACGTCCGCAGGATAAGATTTTGGTGAGGAATTTCAAACCAAAATTTGGGGAGTTGTTGGAGTCAATGCATGGTCGTCAATACATTCCAATAGATAAAAGAGAAGAGCTGGGCCGATTCCTTGAAGAAGGAGGAGGACAAACAGAAGATCAATCAGGCGTACAAGCACCTGCAGAAACAGAGATCAAAACCATGATTAAAAATGGGTTGAAGACCGTATCTGTAGATCTTCATAACGAGAAATTTGAATTGTATGACGGTTCTATCGTCATCGCAGCTATTACATCCTGTACCAATACTTCCAATCCATCGGTAATGCTTGGAGCTGGCTTAGTAGCTAGGAAAGCACGGGAATTGGGATTGGATGTGAAGCCTTGGGTGAAAACTTCCTTGGCTCCGGGATCGAAAGTGGTAACGGACTATCTGGAAAAGGCAGACTTGCTTGAGGACTTAGAAGCCTTGAAATTCCATACCGTCGGTTACGGTTGTACTTCCTGCATTGGCAACTCAGGACCTCTTCCAAGACACATTGCGCAAGCGGTGGAGGATAATGATCTGGTTGTAGCTTCGGTTCTTTCCGGAAATAGAAACTTTGAAGCCCGTGTGCATCCTCAAGTGAAAATGAACTACCTCATGTCGCCTATGCTAGTTGTAGTATATGCTCTTGTAGGACGTGTGGATGTGGATTTGTACAATGAGCCGGTGGGCTATGATCCTAATTTGGAACCAGTATATATGAAGGATATCTGGCCAACTAATGAGGAAATAGCTGAGGTTGCGAAAAAAGTCCTTACGCCGGATGATTATGAGAAAAGCTACGGCGAGATCTTCGAAGGAAATGATATCTGGAAAGAATTGCAGTCTGGCGAAGGAGAAATCTATCCTTGGGACGAAAGCAGTACCTACATCAAAGAAGCTCCATTTTTCAAAGGAATTTCTACCGAGGTGCCAGAACCTAAAAACATTACAAACGCGAGAGTTCTTTTGAAACTGGGTGACTCGATCACTACGGATCATATTTCTCCGGCAGGATCTTTCCGACCAGATACTCCTGCGGGAAAATACCTGAACGGACGAGGAGTAGAGCGTCCGGACTTTAATTCCTACGGTTCGCGAAGAGGAAATGATGAGGTGATGGTTCGTGGTACTTTTGCTAATGTTCGTATCAAAAACCAACTCAGTACACAAGAGGGAGGTTTTACAACTTATATTCCTAGCAATGAGGAAATGTCTGTATTCGAAGCTTCGGAGAAATATCAGGCAGCACATGTGCCTCTGGTAGTCTTGGCGGGCAAAGAATACGGTTCGGGATCTTCCCGTGACTGGGCAGCAAAAGGCACAACCTTATTAGGAATCAAAGCTGTGATTGCAGAAAGCTATGAGCGTATTCACCGAAGCAATTTGGTGGGTATGGGCGTCTTGCCACTTCAGTTCTTGCCAGGAGAAACTGCCGAGAGCTTGGGCTTAACAGGCAAAGAGGAATTCAGCATTGTTGGAATTGAATCAGGATTGACTCCAGGTCAGAAATTCGAGGTAATTGTCACTTCTGATTCTCAGGAGAAGAAAATCCAAGTGCTTTCAAGATTGGATTCAGAAGTAGAGATTGCTTACTACAAGCACGGAGGCATTTTGAATTACGTGTTGAGGGATTTCTTGAAGGATTAGGGGAGTTGGGTGTTTGGTGTCGGATGACTGGTGCAGGCTGCGATTGAAGTTGAGCTGTGGTGACGTCATTGCGAATAAGAAAAATTTAGAATTCACAAAAGAGTGATGACTGTGTCAGGCTGAGCACTTGAGAGACGAGAGTCTCGAAATCGAAGCCCCTTTTATAACAGGTAAAATTAATGCCCTCGACTCCGCTCGGACTGACCGGCGTTTCGTGTCCGCAAATCAATCTGTCATTGGTAGGTACAGCCTACCCCAATGAATCGGGGAAGCAATCTCATTGCCTATCGTTTCGGTTTTTAATCTAGCCTTTAACTAAACAAAACCCGTCAGAAATGGCGGGTTTTGTTGGTTATGAATGATTTGTTTAATTAGAGAAGACTGTCCTGCTGCTGGATAATCTAAATACTGTAGGCATTACAAATACGCCTTCTTTAGGCTCTCCGTAGACATCATAATGAGGATAAAATTGTGGATCATAGAGCTCAGATAATCGAATTGCTTCTTCATGCAGAATTGATGATGTTTCCTCGGGATCTAAAATTTCGCGACTCTTTACTTTCCCGTTTACATCTATTTGGTGAAGCAATTTCACAACTCCTTGCTCTCCTCTTAGCCTTGCTTGTGAGGGGTATTTTAAATTTTGTATATAAAAGTCGTTACGATCTTTTACAGTGAATTTGGGAGTTAATGTAAGAGGGTCGTATTCCGTAATTAATGGTTCTTTCATATCTTTTCCTAAGAGTTTGTAGGTCTTTTCCCCATCAAATTCTAAGGATGACACCTGTTCTCCACTCTTAAAGTAGTAGCTGAAAAATTTGCCATTATCTAAATTCAAGTACTTGATACTCTTTCTGTTTTGGGTAGTGTCAAATCGCTCTTCTACAAGTTCATTATAGCCTAATTCTTCATTGAAGCTAACTTTGGAACTTTGGAGCATTCTGTTTTGAAGGTCATAGATCTTCTCGATTCTGGAACTATCCTTTCCCATAGTTGAGATTCTATTATAAGCATGCAATGAATCCTGCCCTTCTGTTAATATTCGATAAAATCTATCAAGCTTTGTTATCTCCCTGCCTTGAGCAAATAGGCTTAAGCTTATGCAGGAGCTGAGGACGATAAGAAGTAGAGTGGTTTTTAATCTCACTGGAAACTAATTAAGGTGGTTGAAATTATAAACTAATAATTTACCTGGAAAAATGATATTCTTGCTAGCTTAATTTAAACCTGATAGGAATTTTAAATGTACCTGCTACGGGCTCTCCAAATATTCCATAAGCTGGATTAAATTGGGGGTCGAATTTTTTAATCACTCTTATTGCTTCTTTGGATAAGGATGGATGAATTGAATCCTCATTTTCACAATGATAACTTATTACTTCACCATTTTTATTTACTTCGATCGCAACTATTGCAGTACCTGTTTCCCTTTCAGAACGCGCCTGACTGGGATATTGCAGGGTTTGGGAAAGAAACTTAAAAAACTCCTCTTGCTCAAAAGAAGGGGAAGGATCCATTGGATTGGTCGGGCCTATAGCAATTGGCGTTTCTGATTTTCCCATATAGAGTTTATAGTTTTCTCCATTACTTTCTCCTTTTGTAAACTCTAACCTTGTAACCACCTTCTCCTCATCCAAGTAAACCCTGACAAAACTCCCATTATCCACATTTTTAATTTCACTGGAAATTAAATTCTGGAGCGTGTCATAGCTGGAAATAATTGCCTCATTGTATCCCAACTCCTCGTTGTATTTCTCTTTGGTCTGACTAATTAGTCGGTTTTTGAGATCGTATATTTTGGAAATGGATGAGCTGTCTTTTCCTGTTGTTATAATCTGATTGTATTTATGTGTTCCAAAGTTTTCATTAAGAACAGGAGTCATACCTCCGTCTAATTTGATGATTACCCTTTCTTGAGCGATAAGGCATTGCGCCACTATGGACGTGAAAAAGAATAAGCTAATTAGCACTTTACACTTGAAAACCATGATTGGAGCCTAGATTGTATGTTTCTCGAAACTAACTAATCTTTTTATAATTTGAAATCATTTTCTGTATTCTAGCATTCAAGAATGCAGATAGGCAAGTAGTATAAAAGCCTTTTATCCCAGAAGATAAACCTTAATTTTGTGACTCATTCCTATTAAATAAGAACCAATGAACGCAATTAATCCAACCACCACACCTGCCTGGGCAAGATTACAGCAACTTGCTGAAGATAATAAAGACATGACCATACTTTCTCAATTCGATGAGCGGGAGCGCTTTGATAGATTGAGCATTACGATGGAAGATATTCTGGTGGATTTTTCTAAAAATAGGCTGAATCCTGATATTCTGGATGCACTTTTTGATCTGGCACGTGAGTGCAAACTGCATGTGGCGATAGAAGATATGTTTACAGGAAAGCCTATTAATGTCACCGAGGGAAGAGCTGTATTGCATACCGCGCTTAGAAATCCGGCTAATGAATCAGTCTATCTGGATGGACATAATATCATGGAAGATATCTCTGCTGTCTTGAAAAAGATGAAGACTTTCGCAGACAAAATTCAAAATAAAGAGTGGGTAGGCTATACTGGAAAACCAATTAAATCGCTGGTAAATATCGGTATCGGTGGATCTGATCTTGGTCCGGTGATGGTGACTGAGGCCTTGAAGCCATTTAAGAATCCAGATATCGAGTGCTATTTCGTATCGAATGTGGATGGAACGCATATAGCAGAGACCTTGAAGAAAGTAGATCCTGAGACGACTTTGTTCTTTATCGCCTCCAAGACTTTCACTACGCAAGAAACTATGACTAATGCGCATTCAGCGCGTGATTGGTTTTTGGAGCATGCGAAAATTGATTCAGCCGTAGCCAAGCATTTCGTAGCGCTATCTACCAATGCCAAGTCGGTAGCCGAATTTGGAATTGATACCGCAAATATGTTTGAGTTCTGGGATTGGGTAGGGGGAAGATATTCTCTTTGGTCTGCAATTGGTTTGCCGATTGCCTGTACCATCGGTTTTGACAATTTTGAGAAATTGCTGAAAGGTGCTCATGCGATGGATAATCACTTCCGTCATACTCAGTTTGATAGAAATATCCCGGTTGTATTGGCGATGATTGGTATCTGGAATACCAATTTCCTTGGAGCAAGTTCTGAGGCAATCCTTCCATACGATCAGTACATGCATAGATTTGCAGCCTATTTCCAGCAGGGAAATATGGAAAGCAATGGCAAGTATGTGAGTCGCTCAGGAGAAAAGGTGAATTATACTACTGGCCCGATTATCTGGGGTGAACCCGGTACCAACGGTCAGCATGCTTTTTATCAATTGATTCATCAGGGCACGCATTTGATCCCTTGTGATTTCATCGCTCCGGCGATTTCTCATAATCCTATCGGAGATCATCATCAGAAGTTGCTTTCCAACTTCTTTGCCCAGACAGAAGCCTTGATGAAAGGAAAGTCTCTGGAAGATGTGAAAGTAGAAATGAAAGCTGCGGGTAAGTCTGCTGAGCAAATTCAAGAAATCGCTCCGCATAGAGTTTTCGAAGGCAACCGACCTACAAATTCAATTTTGGTAAAGGAAATCACTCCTTATACGTTGGGTGCATTGATCGCGATGTATGAGCACAAAATCTTCGTGCAGGGCGTGGTTTGGGATATATTCAGCTTTGATCAGTGGGGAGTAGAGCTAGGGAAAGTTTTGGCATCTGGCATTCTTCCTGAGCTTCATGGAGACGAAGAAATCACTGCTCACGATGGATCTACGAATGGCTTGATCAATGCCTATAAAAAAATGAGGAAATGATTTTTTTAACCGCGGAGCTTTCGCAGAGAACTCAGTAATTCCTGTTATCCTTCTTTTCCAGAAGCTGGACTAGATTAATCAGAGAGTGGGGCGATCGTAAATGTCGGCGAAGTAAGTGTCTCCACTAACCGAACAAAACAAAATCCCGATTCTGCAAAGAGTCGGGATTTCGTTTTTGGTACAGCTTTGGTGTACAGAGAACCACTAAATCGTTAGCGGGTTGCCTTATCAATTATTCTCGCAGCCGTGGTCTGTGTACCCACAGCCCGCTAATGTCGAAGTATTATGTGTCCCCACAGCCCACTAGTTTTCTTTGTAATAATTCCTGTCGGTGAAGACACAGACCGGGGGAGGGGATTGCCGGTTGATTACTTTATCAATCATTCTCCATTTCTAACTTCCAATTACATAACGTTTCAGTTTCCCCGATTTTAATAAACTTGTTTTTTGGAGTTTCAAACGAGCTAGAATCTTGTTCGCATTTTCCTGTTTTTATGTTAGAAGGCACGTATTTATTCAGCCTTTAAAACGTGATTTTCAGCTGTTATATGACACAAAAAAAAACCGCTCCGAAATTAATCGAAGCGGTTTTTAAACACCCGACATCTAGCATCGGGCATCTAACAATTATTACGCATTCACGCCCAAGACTTTTGCCATGGTAGCTCCGATCTCCGCTGGAGAATCTACTACGTGAATTCCATTTTCTCTCATGATTCTCATTTTGGCAGCAGCAGTATCATCAGCTCCGCCGATGATAGCACCAGCGTGACCCATTCTACGTCCAGCAGGAGCAGTTTGACCAGCGATGAAACCTACTACAGGCTTTTTGTTGCCAGTTTCTTTGATCCACTTAGCTGCTTCAGCTTCATAGTTACCACCGATCTCACCGATCATCACGATCGCGTCAGTATCTGGGTCTTCCATTAGCAATTGTACAGCTTGCTTCGTAGATGTTCCGATGATAGGATCTCCACCGATTCCGATCGCAGTAGAAACTCCCAAGCCAGCTTTAGCTACTTGATCAGCTGCTTCGTAAGTCAAAGTTCCTGACTTCGATACGATACCTATTCTGCCTTTTTTGAAGACGAAACCTGGCATGATACCAACCTTAGCTTCACCTGGAGTGATTACTCCTGGGCAGTTAGGGCCAATAAGCGTTGCACCTCTTTCGATAATATATGGCTTAGCTTTCATCATATCAGCTACAGGAATACCTTCAGTGATAGCGATGATTACTTTGATGCCAGCATCAGCAGCTTCCATGATCGCGTCAGCAGCAAAAGCCGGTGGTACGAAAATGATAGATGTGTCTGCACCAGTTTTTTGAACTGCTTCTTCTACAGAATTGAAAACAGGCTTCTCCAAATGAGTCGAGCCTCCCTTGCCAGGAGTTACACCGCCGACTACGTTAGTACCGTATTCGATCATTTGCTGTGCGTGGAAAGAACCTTCAGACCCGGTGAAACCTTGTACGATCACCTTGGAATTTTTATTTACTAGTACACTCATGATGCGATTTCTATAGTTTGGCACAAAAATATAATAAACCCACCACCCACAAAAGAAAAGAAGAACAATATGCTGGGAATTCGACTATTCTTTGATAATGACTGCATTCTCATGAAGGGCGGTCGATGAAAATAGGAGGACAGGAAATATTCCTAAGGATCATCTTTCATCCCATTTGTAAAGCAAATGACCTATTTCTATTTACCAGATGCATATTTTTTATATTTTCGACTATAATTAGATTTATCACATTCATTTTGATCTATGTTTAGCCTTAAAATTCTCATCGTTGAAGATGACGCAGTGTCAGCACTTTTGCTTCAGCGAGCACTCGAGAAAAACAGACACGAAATTCTTGGAATAGCAGATTCTGGAGAAAAAGCTCTTGAGATTTTGTCTGAAAATTACGCCGATATGGTGATGATGGATATCAATTTGTCTGGTGAATTGGACGGGATAAAAACCACCGAAATCATCAATGAAAAATATGATATTCCCGTGGTTTACCTGAGTGCAAGTTCTGATGCTGAGACACTTAACAAAGTGGTTGGTACCAATCCTAGCGCTTACGTCATCAAACCATTCAATATCCGAGAGCTGAATATGGTGATCGAATTGGCGATCTATAAAGACCGTAAGGAAAAAGAACTACAAAAGCTCAATAATGAGCTCGAAGAAAAAGTAGAGCAGCGTACAATTGAGCTGTATAATGCCAATAGAGAACTTACCAAAGCGCTGGAAAAGGAGCGGGAAATCAATGAATTGAAGTCTAGAATTGTATTGAATGTCTCTCATGGATTCAAAACGCCTTTGACTTCTATCTTGAGCTCAGCCCAATTGCTTCAGATCTATGCAGAAAAAGATCATCCTTTCAAGCCGAAGATTACAAAGCATGCTTTCAAGATCGAGAATTCTGTGAGAGCATTGAATAATCTTCTTACTAGCGTGTTGTTTTTTGGTAAAGCTGATGCCGACAAGATTGAGTATAAACCTAAAAAGATGTTTTTGGGAGCTTTTGTCAAAGAGGTGCTGGATACGGTAAGGGCAGGAATGGAAAATGATGTGTTAATCAAATCTGAATTGATCAATCTGCCAAAGGTAATTACTTCGGATAGCGAGCTTTTGTATCAGATTTTCGAAAACCTTCTATCCAACAGTGTGAAATATTCTAAGGACGGACAAGAAGTGAATTTCAAGCTGGAATTTAAGGATAGCAAGCTGTTTGGAGTAGTTCAGGATTCCGGCATAGGTATTCCAGTTTCAGAGCAGAGCCAGCTTTTTGATCGTTTTTTCCGGGCAAAAAATGTAGGAATAGTAGAGGGCTCTGGATTAGGCCTTTCTATAGCGAAGAAATGTATGGACGTATTGAAGGGAGAAATCACCTTTGAAAGTAGCTCTAAAAATGGCACCACATTTAGAGTAGAAATCCCTGTACGTTAATTATGCTTTTTGAATCAAAAAAATTAGAATACAGTCATCCTGGTCAAAAAACGCTGATTTTTCCTGATATTTCTTTAGCGTCAGGCGAAAGTTTGCTTGTGCTGGGGAAATCTGGATCAGGGAAAACTACGCTCTTGAATTTATTGGCTGGATTGCTCAAGCCTAAGGCTGGAGAGGTTATTTTAGCTACTAAGGACTTTGCACGTATGAAGGGTCAGGAAATGGATTTGTTTCGTGGAAAAGAGATAGGAATAATTTTTCAAAAACCGCATCTTCTGGCAGCCTTGAATGTGAAAGAGAATCTTCAAATGGCTCATTTTTTCAGTAAGAAAAAAGGACAGGATATTGGGCAGTTGTTGGCGGAGTTGGGTTTAAGTGAAAAGGCTAAATCTTCGGTTTTGACCCTAAGTGAAGGAGAAGCGCAGCGTGTTTCCATTGCCCGTGCGTTGGCAAATAGTCCGAAGTTAATTCTGGCGGATGAGCCTACTTCTAGCTTGGACGATGAAAATACAGAGAAAGTCATCAGTCTTCTGAAAACTCAAGCAGCTAAGATCGGTGCGGCATTGATCATCGTCACGCACGACCAGCGCGTGAAGGCCCATATCCCCAATTTTGTAGAAGTACAAGCCTCATGAATTTATTTAAACTAAGTTGGAAATATTTGACATTCAGACCTCTTTCCACAGGTTTGAATGTGTTTTTGCTAGCGCTTGGATTGGCTATTATCACAGTGTTGCTACTAATTCAGGATCAGTTTGAGAAGAAAATGAATCAGGATGCTGCTGGGATAGATTTGGTCGTGGGAGCGAAAGGAAGTCCACTTCAGTTGATTCTTGCGGGCGTATATCATATTGATTTTCCCACTGGAAATATCCCGATGGACGAAGCACAGAAGCTATCCAGAAATCGCTTAGTGAAGAATATCATTCCTATGGCATTGGGAGACAATTATCAAGGGTTTAGAATCGTAGGTACAAATCACGATTATCCTGCACTCTATGAAGCCAAAATGCAAAGTGGAGTACTATGGACAAAGCCATTTGAAGTGGTTTTAGGTGCTGAAGTCGCTGGTAAGTCTGGATATAAAGTTGGGGATGAGTTCTTGGGAAGTCATGGCATAAGTGTAGGAAGTCATGAGCATGATGCGAATAAATTTAAAGTCGTGGGTGTATTGGAACGTAAAGGGAATGTGCTCGACCGTTTGATTTTGACGAGTGTGGAATCTATCTGGTACACGCACGATGAAGGAGAGGCAGAACCTGCTGATTCTACAACTAACCAGGAAGAGCATCATATGATCAAACTTCAGGATTCAGTTGCTGTAAAAGGTTTTCCAAAAACTTCCGAATCCAGGGATTTGACTACGCTGCTGATCCAATACAGGAATCCGATGGCAGCCATTCAGCTTCCTCGATTGATCAATTCCGGCACTTCTATGCAGGCAGCTTCTCCGTCTTTTGAGATGTCTAGACTTTTTGAACTACTTGGTGTGGGAATCACTCTCCTGCAAGGACTTGCTATGGTGATTATTGGGATTTCGGGACTTGGGATTTTCATCGCGCTTTATAATTCACTTAAGGAGAGAAAGTACGATCTGGCGATTCTGCGAGCTATAGGAGCATCCAGAGGGCAGCTTTTGTTGTTGATTTTTCTGGAAGGAATCATGCTGACATTTATGGGAGCAGTCTTAGGGATCTTACTCGGGCATACCTTCCTTTCTGTGATTATTTCGCAGAATGAACAAGGGGTAGTTGGTTCGCTTCAGCCTTGGATTTTCCTCAAGCAAGAACTTTGGATAGTAGTTTATGCGTTAACGGTGGGAGTTTTGGCTTCTATTATCCCAGCTTTTGCAGCTTATCAAACAAGTATTGCAAAGCAATTGACAAAGGCTTAACTAGCGCTGATTTAAAACCCGAATATATGAACAAGTTAAAAATAGCCGTTTTGGCAATTCTAGTGACGATTTTGGGACAAGTTACCCTTTTGGCACAAAGCACCAATGTGTGGAAAAACCTTACTGAGGTGACCTATAAAATCTCTGAAGATCAGTACGGAGAGCTTTATGTTCCTGTGTTTTCAGAAAATATCACCAAGATGGAGGGCAAAGTAGTGGAGGCCGACGGTTACATTATTCCTTTCGAGGGAATGTTCAAGCCTGAGCACATTATCCTTTCGAGTTTGCCTTTGGCGGAATGCTTCTTCTGTGGTTCTGGTGGACCAGAGACAGTGATGGAAGTGGATATGGCTTCTCCTATCAAATACACTTCTAATAGGGTTCGCGTTCGCGGCACTCTCACCTTGAATAGCAAGGATCCCGAGAAGCTGATGTACATCATGACGAATGCTACGCTGGTGAATTAAGAGGGGGTTCTAAGGTTTTTAACCACTGAGATTCGCAGAGTCTTTCGCAGAAATGATAAATTATGGTTTGGCCTTGTACTCAAGAGGGCTGAAAGCCCAGAATATTTTAGCCCAGCCTGGTGGGCTGGGTAATTGTGATAAATAGTGTGTCCATAAGCTCAACTTGGTTCAAGTCTCATGACTTGGACCTAAACAAATGCAGTCTTTAGACTGCCATCCAACTCGCACACATGAAAATCCTCTAAGTAGCCTAGAGTATAAATTGCGTATTGGTTAAACTTCCAACTTCCCGACTTCCAAGCAATTCTAGTAACAAAGCTCCTTCTCCAATTCTCTGAATTTCGCTAGAAGATCAAGTGAAACAGGCCCTGGTCTTCCAGTTCCGATTTCATGATCATCAATTTGAGTTACTGGTAGTAGCACTTTGGTGGTACTGGTAATAAAAGCCTCGTCAGCATTCAAAGCCTCCTGCATGCTAATCGGCCTGATCTGCACATCTCCAGCCAACTCGATGATGTGCTTGCGGGTAATCCCCATGAGTACATGAACATCTGGCGTGCTGATGACTCCATCCTTTACGATGAAAAAATTGCTTCGGGAGCTCTCGCTGATGATACCATTCATATGATATAGTACATCTTCAGCACCAGCATCTTTCCATCGCATACTATCCCAAACAGGAAAAGCATAATTGGTTGTTTTTATCTCAGCAATTGGCCTTACGTACTCTAGAGAGAGCAATTTGATTCCCTTTTCATATTTCTCTTGAGCTGGAAAAATCAGTGATTCCGCAAAGATGAATAGCTTTCCTTTTGCGGGGGAAAAGTGATTTGGAGAAACCCCGCCACTTAATACCATTCGAATTCCACCTTCTTTGAGATGGTTTTTTTCGATCAAATCCTGAATAACAGTTTTCAGTTCAGCACGGGAATAATCCAGTGGTAGAAAGGTTTTTTCAGCAGATGCGAAAAACCTGTCTAAGTAGCTATCTAGAAAAAGAGCCTTGAAATTGACCGTTCGGAAAAAATCGAAAATCCCATATCCACGGATTAATCCTAAGTCCATCGGATGAATGCTGGCTTTTTCCGTAGAAATAATTTGCCCGTCGGCAAAGCAAAATGGTTTCATAGTGTTTGTATTAAAGAGCTTCTAAAATTAACAGCTCTGGCTGAATAAATCACCTACTAATATCATCGTACTTTATAATACTATCATTAGATATAATAGTAACTTTGCCGTGAATTAACAGTTTAATCATGAAGAGAACTATTCTATATTTAATTTTAGCCTCATTTACACTATTATACGCTTGTGGTCCGAGTGGTCCAAGCGAGAATGAAATACTCAGAGCTGAGGTTATTGCTGTGCATGATGAAGTAATGCCTAAAATGGGGCAGCTCAAGTCACTTGAACGGAAAGCTCTTGAGAAGGCGAAAGAATTGCAAAGTCAAGAAGTGGTGGATTCAGTCGCAGTAGAAAAGTATAAAGCACTTGCCTACGATCTCAACCATGCTCATGAAGCAATGTTTGAGTGGATGCACCAATATGAGCAGCTGGACGAAGGGAAATCTGAAGAAGAGCTTGAAGAATACCTTGATACTCAGATGATACTAGTATCTGAGGTCAATGTCGAAATGAAAACAGCCTTAACAAAAGCTGATGACCTTCTAAAATAATTAGAGCTCAGGTTTTTCCTGTAAATATTTTTCAATCTGCTTAGAAGTGATTTTTCCCTCGCTCATACCCCAGATATTGTATAAATACGTGCTGATTTGGGAGATTTCTAAAGGAGTGAGTTGAGGACTCGGAGGCATGGGTTGATTATATACCTGTCCATTTACTTCGATTTCACCTTCCTGACCGTGCTTCATAATCCAAACGGTACGATGGACACTTTCTTGAAAATAATCTGCGTCTCGAAGCGGCGGGATTAACTTACCAAGTCCCAAGCCGTCATTTTGATGGCAATTTCCACAGTGATTTTCGTAGATAGTTTTGCCATCTACTGCATATTTCATCACCTCAGGGTCTTCTATTTGGGAAAGGGTGTTATCCTCGTTGGAGTTTTTTGGACTGCATGCTGTCGCAAAAAGTAAGAGGATCAGATACTTTTTCATTCTCCTAAAATCTTTGGAATATCCTTTATCAATTGATCTACTTGATCCGTTTTCGTGCCATCATAAACACCACGGATATGACCATTTTGATCTACCAATACAAAAGCTCCACTATGTAGAAATCCACCCGCGGCAGTTTGATCGGCTTGGGCAGTTGTGATATAGCTGGTTTGTCCTAATTCATAAATCTTCTCAGCATCTCCTGTTAAGAAGCTCCAGGTTTTAGAGTTCTCTATTCCTAACTTCTGAGCATAATCTTTCAATACCACTTCCGTATCATGATTAGGATCAATGGTATGACTCAGGATTTTAAAATTCGGATTGTCTCCAAATGCCTCATATACGCGAAGCATTTCTTTTTTCATGATAGGGCAGATAGTAGGGCAAGTAGTGAAAAAGAAATCAGCTACGTAAACCTTACCATTTACTGATGCATTTGTGATGGTTTCTCCATCTTGATTTGTAAGGGAAAAGTCTGCGATTTTGTGATAAACTGTATCCTGAACCACTTTCCCGTCCACTGTTTTTTCGTCCACATGCCAATTTCCAAGTTTTGGAAGCGGCGTGCTATTTTCTCCCGCAGGTTTACACTGAGAAAATAATAATGAAATCAGAAGAAGAGAGAGAATCGAAAACCTCGTATGCATACTAATTAAGAGTTAATTTCTAAATTTTTTGTAAAGTCTGATAGCGAGCATCAGGGTCACTCCAAGTGTAATCAGCCCTGCCAATCCCCAAACCATACTCAAGGTGCTTTTCAGGACAATCAAAAACACGATCGCAAAGAGCAGGAGTGTGGATGCTTCATTCCATATCCTCAACTGTGTGGAGGTCCATCTAGTTCGCCCAGCTAGCAGTTCTTTGAAGAGTTTGTGACACCAGAGATGATAGCAATAGAGCAGGAATACAAAGCCGAGTTTGGCATGCATAAAGCCCATTTCTAAATAGCCCATGCGCTGGCTCAAAACCCAAGTGCCAAAGATCAATGTAAGTACTGCAGATGGCCAGGTGATTATATACCAAAGGCGTGAAGCCATTAAGTCTAGCTGAGGTTTGAGGATTTTTCGCTCCGCCTCAGGGCGTTCCATTGCTTCAGTCTGATAGATGAATAATCGAACGATATAAAATAGCCCTGCAAACCAGGTGACTACAAAAATGATGTGAAGTGCTTTGAGATACTCGAAGGTCATTCTCGGGATTTTCGGCTAAATTAAGGCCTAAACTTCATAACCGCACCTAAATTTTGAAAAGCTCTAAAATCATTTTCTGGATTATCGCCATAATAGTGGCTGGACTTGTAGTATATATATCCTTGGATTCTCTTTCACAGCCTGGAATCGAGCGGTTTGAAGGGAAGTACAAGGAGTTGTCAAGCTATAGAAATGAGAATAATACTGGGCCAGTCGTACGGGTTTATGCTGTATCTGCATTGGACACTTCTATGGATTGGATGCAGGAATACGGAGATGCTATGCCGCATACTAAATATGGCAGGACGGTGGTTTTCTTTTTCACCAAAGAAGTGAATCAGGAGATCAGTTTATCGCCGACTGACCCCTATTTCATACAAAGTTTGCAGACTTCTGTAATAGCTACCTATCAAAAGAGCCCTATGGGAGATGTGAGTTTTACTGATGGCTACGCAAAATGAGAAAACGCTTTACCCTACAGGAATACAAAGAAGGAGTTCTTTCTGGCGATAGAACGAAACTCAGCCAAGCAATAACACTAGCAGAAAGCTCGCTGGAAAGTGACTTGGCTTTGGCATCTGACTTAGTACAGGAAGTCTTGCCATTTACTGGGAATTCAATTAGGATTGGAATCACCGGAGTTCCTGGAGTTGGGAAAAGCACATTTATAGAAGCTTTCGGTCAGCTACTTGTAGAGCAAGGGAAGTCGGTTGCAGTATTAGCTGTAGATCCTTCCAGTCAAAAAAGCAAAGGCAGTATTCTAGGTGACAAAACCCGCATGGAAAAGTTGGCGGGAGATAAACGGGCTTTTATCCGTCCTAGCCCAACAGGCACAACCTTGGGAGGGGTGACGTCTAAGACTAGAGAAGCGATGCTACTTTGTGAAGCGGCAGGTTTTGATGTGATTTTGATTGAGACAGTGGGAGTGGGGCAATCTGAAACTGCTGTGAAAAGCATGGTGGATTTCTTTCTTTTGCTGATGCTGGCAGGAGCTGGAGACGAACTACAGGGGATCAAAAAAGGCATCATGGAAATGGCTGACGGCTTAGTGATTCATAAGGCCGATGGCGAAAATCAAATCAATGCTAAGAAGGCAAAGTCAGCTTATCAAAATGCACTTCATCTTTTTCCGATAGGACAAAATAATTGGTCAACTCCCGTAATGACAGCTTCTTCCTTGACAAAGGAAGGGTTGAGTGATATTTGGGAAATGATTCAGAAATACAATCTCCAGATGCAAGCGTCGGGTTTTTGGACTTCAAATCGTGCCGCTCAACGGTTGAAATGGCTTGATGAAAACCTTCAGTTCTTACTTGGTAAATTCTTCATGGAACATCAGCAAGTGCAAGAAATACTCGGCCAAAATCGCAAACTTGTTGAAAATGGGGAACTCAGTCCTTTGTCTTTGGCGAGGGATTTAATTGATACTTTTTTCAATCCAAAGTAAAGCTTAATGAAATACCTAGTCTTCATAGTTACCGTCCTTTTCTTTGCCTGCAACAATTCTGAGCAAAGGGAAACGCAACTTACTTTTAGCAAAAAGACTTTCTCCTCGGAAAGATGCATCGATGATAATTGTGCAAAAGTTGAAGTGAGTTGGCCAGTAGCTGAAAATGTACCTGCAGCTTCCTTAATTAATGAGGAAATAGAGCTTCAATTGTTAGCATACTTTCAGCAGGATAAGACCTATATCAATCTAGATTCTGCAGCAAATGATTATTTGAATTCTTACGAAGAATTTAAATCTGATTTCCCAGATGCTCCTGGTGGTTGGTCCATTGAGGTGAACGTAGAGAAGACTTATGAATCTGATAGTACACTGAGTTTTAAGTTTACAGAATTCAATTTTTCAGGAGGAGCACATCCTAATTCCAGTGTTTACTACATGAACTTTGATAAGCAATCAGGCGAGTATTTGAGTATTGATCGAGTGGTATTGGATGAAAAAAAGATGCTGGAAATTACCGAAAAGGCATTCCGAAAACATCATGAGGTGGCAGAAGGGAAGTCATTGGAGGAAGCTGGGTTCTTTTTGTCAGAAACAGGTTTTTTTCTCCCAAATGCCATGGGATATGAAGACGAGAAATTTCATCTGACCTATATACCCTACGAGATTGGGCCTTATGTGATGGGATACACTGAGCTGGAATTTGAGCTACAGGATTTGGGGGGGATCGTGAGGTGGAAATAAGTGATACTTGGGTGAGTTTTATGGATTGTAATCCACAAAAGGACGATTTTGAAGAATGATGATCGTCAATCATGAGATTGACAAAGCAAAAAAAGCCGATGAGAAATCAATCCCAACGGCTTGTATAATTATAGGAAATAGTCCACTCTACCTTACTCGGGGACCGGTTACATTTTTAAGTAAAGCAGGGATGAAAAGGAATGCGACATAATAGCATTCCTTTTCATCCCTCCTAATTCTAGCAGCTTTGGTGGCCGAGTTAAGCCGCGGCCAAACAGATCTTAATTACTTAATTGAAGATTCTATAAGAGTCACTGACTGAATTCACCAGAGCCTAATTTTTCAATTTTGGAATCTTTCAATTTTTCAATTTCCGTAAACCAAAAACCCAGAAGGGCCTCTTCCAACTTCGAAGCTTCGGATAACCGAACCAGTTTCAGAAAGAACAGTTACCGTTCCGTTACCTTGGAAACCATTTGAATTAGCTACATACACTTGATTTAAGTTGTCGTCAAATCCGATTCCGTAGAAGCCTGATCCAGTCATCAGTTGAGTAGCGGTGGAAGTACTTCCGTTGATGTCAATGCTTAACACGGTGTCATTGTAATCAGGCCATCCTGAGCTAGTCAAAACATACATTTCGTCATCACCATTAAAAGCGATATTGCCTGTAGCATTGGTAACAGGGACAGTATAGGTGTTGCCAAGAGTCAAGCTACTTAGGTTTACAGTATAGAATATCACCTCATCTGCTGCCACTGCATATACCCAAAGAATTCCGTCTTCAGCATAGAACTGCCGAGGAGAAGCCTCCAGGTTAATTGTGGTGATCACAGCTTCCTGAGTTGCGTCAATGATTTCAATTTTGTTTTCTTCTGAGCCAGCAACAATGATGTAGTTTCCAAAGGAGAAAAGATCTTGAGGTTTGTTTGAAACCGGGATTTTCTTCGAAACTACTCCACCATCAAGGCCATTTACTACAGCTACATAGGAATCTGGTGTAGCATAACTGGCGTCATAAGGACCGTAATCACTGATGAAAAGCTTGCTTCCATTCACAGCTAATGATCTTGGTTGATCCAATTCTGCGGAAACAGCACCTAAACTTTTGAAATCTGCTGGATTAACGATTTCTACTTTTCCTGTGTTTGCTACCAAATACAACCTGTCTGACTCAAGCACCAGGTCTTGCAATAAACCAGCAAAAGGTCTAAGGTTTTCAGCTTCAAAAATATTTGGAAGAAGTACTTCAGTATTTGGATTCAGATGATAGACTTCTCCATCATTGGTCCCAAAGTTACCTTCGTTCATGATCAAAATACCGTTGTTGTATTTGCCTAAAGGTTTTTCCTCACCACTGTCAGAGCAGGCAAAGGATGCAGAGATAAGGGCTAATGCCCCGAGTAGTTGGTTTAATTTCATATGATTATAATTTGTTTTTTAAAGGCCATATGCCCGCCAGGCTGATGCCAGTCGGACAGGGAATCTCGCATGGTTGATAATCATCAGTGTTTGCTGACTGTGTCATGCCTGTCTGCCTCCTTTAGGCAGGCTCGATTTCATAGAAATATTGATAAGTTAAATTGATAGGATCTTCCAGGCATGGCTCTCAGATAGAGCACTTGATAGTCTGTATTGAGAATATTGTTGATTTGAAAACTTAGAGGAAATTGGAGTTTGCCAAGAGTAAGTTGATCGTAGCCTAGCCCGAAATTGAATAGCTGAAATGAGGGCATCATGCGAGGATTGTCAGCCGTGACAGATCTTTCTCCCACGAAGAAAGTCCCGATCGAGCTGGTGAATCCTGATTTTTTTACTTGCACTTTTGCATTGGCCTGGTGCTGCGGAGTATATGGTAGCTGCTTGCCTATGGACTGGTCATTCTCATCCGTGCCTTTGGTTGTCACAGCTTTGGAGTAGGTGTAAGATGTGGCCAATTCCCATTTCCACAAACCGAGATGACCGTTCAAACTCCCTTGGTATTCTAACCCTTGATTACTGACTTTTTTGATGTTTTCAGGAGTCCAGACACTTCCTTTTGGTAGCCAAATGATCCAATTATCCACCGACATTTTGTAATAAGTCAAGCCTTGAGTCCAATTGAGGTCTCCCTTTTTACTCCAATTCAAGCCAACTTCTCCGCTCAGACTTTCCTCTGGTAGTAGATTGGGATTGCCTCCGGGATTCCAAAATCGATCATTAAGCGTGGGAACCTTAAAGCCTTTTCCTATGGAAGTTTTCAGTAGCAAGGACTGAGTATTTGTATTCCAAAAGCTCCAATCCATTCCCAGATTTGGAGTGAATGGAGCGAAGGTGCCTGAATAAACTAATTGGCGAAGGTTTATGGCAAACGATAGATTTTCTGTGGCTGAAAATTTCGTACTCTGGTACAATTCGATTCGTTCATCATCAGCTTTGTAAGTGCTTAGATCTCCTTTCGTCAGCGTGTATCTAGCACCTAGTTTAGAAGTCCATTTGCCAGAAATCTCCTGATCCCAATCTCCTGCTACGAAGTATTGCGTACTGTTGTTTTCACTGGCATTGAAAAGTTGCTCGTTTCTCACAAAACCAGTTTTCAGATTCCAAACAGACTTTTCCTCAAAATGAAAGAAGTCAATCACTGCTCGAAAAGCCTGATCTTCCTGCACATCTTTCGTTTTTGAACCCATTACCGGCTGAACTTCCCGATTGGTTTTATTCCACCAAAAAGCAGTTTTAAACTGATTGTTGGAGTTCAGGTTCCAGGCCAAATCCTGAACAACTCCGATCTGCTCAAACTGTGCATGATCTTCTTTTACTTCTGGCGTCCCTATTCGTCCGAGGTCTTTGTAGGGGAAATTGTTCTTCGAAAACTCACGGTAGACTTTGGTTTTGCTACTGAAATTTTTCGAGGAAAACCCTGCAAATAGGTTCGTGTTGAATAAGCCAAAGCTTCCGGTCTGATGAGTAATACCTGCTTGAAGACCTTTTCCGAATTCGGAATTTGTGCCCAAATGGATAGATCCCCCAATGGCTTCATTACCGAAAAGTGCACCTGCATTTCCAAACTGCAAACTCACTTGATCGATAGAGGAAATAGGCAAAATGGACAAATCACTTTGGCCAAGCGAAGGACTATTGATCGGAAGTCCATTCCAAAAAACTGCTGTATGTCCAGCAGATGTACCACGAAAAGATGGGGAAGCGATCATTCCAGCCCCATATTGCCTGACGAAAACTGGAGATTGCTCCTGCAGGATGTCTCCAAGTGAGCGGCCTTGGAAATCTTCCAATTCTGCTTTTTCCCAGCTGATCACTTTTTGCCCTTGGGCAAATCGATCCAAAGCTGGCGCATACACTTCCACTTCCGCTAAGGGAATTGTATCCTGGCTGACCGGATAAAAGCCGACAAAAGTGTAAACCCACAAAAGCAAAAACATCCCTGATCGAATTAGTTATAAATTCGATTCGGGCTTGAAGAGAAATAGGAAGAAGGGATCGAAGCCGATTTATCGGCTCTGGTACATTCTTCGTAGCCTTTCCTCCGAAAGCACAGAATCAACAGAAATGGGCAGGTCTCCTGGCTCACCTTAATTTGCCGCCTTCTCACTCCGAATTCGTTTCGGAACAATGGCATTTTTGACAAATTATTTGCGGAAAAATCCGCTCGGCTTACAGTTGCGGGGACAGCTTTGGTTTTACACCAAATTCCCTTTTAATCCCAAGAGCTCTGGTACGAGATTGGGAACCTATTTCGGCTGCAAAAGTAGATCGGGAAAGTTTAGAAAAAAAATCTGTTTACAGACAAATTTTGGAAGTGGCGAAAACCCGCGCTTATTTTGGTATTCCATATCAGCAAGAAATTTTGTGAAAAACCTACGATTCAATCTCTTAATTACTTCCTTTTTTTTGATAGTAAGCTGTTCATTTTCAAGATGTAGTGAAAGAAAAATTGATGACACGCAGGAACTGGAAAAAATAGGCTTAAGCTATGCTTCGGGATATACTATTTCTCGGGGAAATGATTTTTGGGAGTTGGAAGTTACTCAGGCTTGGTTAGGAGCAGATAGAGTTTTCAAATATTTAGTACTGGAAGAAAATGCCGAAAAACCAGCAGGAAATTTCGATGCAATTATTCAGCTTCCAGTAGAGAAAATCATCATGACTTCGACCACGCATATCCCCCATTTGGATATGCTAAATGCCAATGAAAAGTTAATTGGTTTCCCAAATCTGAATTTGATTTCTTCGGACAAAACCTGGAAGCAAATTGATGCTGAAAAGGTGGAGGATTTGGGAGCAGGGCCTTCGGCAAATACAGAAATGGTCATTGATTTGGCGCCTGATTGGATCATGATTTCTACGCTGGGAGATGATCTGAAGTACTTGGATTTGCTGGCGCAAGCTGAAATTCCTGCAGTAATCAACGGGGAATATGTGGAGCAGCATCCGCTCGGAAGAGCTGAATGGATCAAGTTTACGGGCGTGCTTTTAGGGAAATACGAGGAAGCTAACCTTGCTTTTGAGCAGGTGGAAAAAGACTATTTGGAAGCGGAGAAATTGAGTGATGCAATCATTGACTCTCTTCGGCCAACGGTGCTAAGCGGAGTGCTTTATCAGGATATTTGGTATGCGCCAGGAAGTGAAAGCTGGGGTGCGAAAATCCTTCAAAATGCTGGAGGAAACTATATTTTCTCAGATCAGAAAGGAACTGGAAGCACGCAGTTGAATTATGAATTCGTACTTGAAAATGCACTACAAGCCGATTTTTGGATAGGTTCGGCTGATTTTCCAGACTTACAAACCATGGGTAATGCTGAGCCTAGATATAAGACTTTCAAAGCTTTCAAGTCAGGGAATGTATTCTCTTATACCCAGAAGCGAGGTAGAGCAGGAGGATTGGAATACTTTGAGTTGGGCTATATGCGGCCGGATTTGATCCTAAAAGATCTGATCAAAATCCTCCATCCGAACTTACTTCCAGGATATGAGTTGTATTTTTATCAACAACTCGATGAAAACAACTAAGCCAATCCTTCTCCTTTTAGCTGCGCTGATTCTACTGGTTTTGAGCTTTCTGGTCAACGTCAGCTTAGGATCCGTGTCTATTTCCCCAAGCGAGATCCTGTCTGGGATCTTCACCGGTGATTGGACAAAAGCTTCACGAGAGCAGATTATTTTGAATTATAGATTTCCAAAAGCTCTTGTTGCGATTTTGGCAGGAATTGGACTTAGCATTAGCGGACTTCAGATGCAAACTTTTTTCAGAAATCCCCTCGCTGGGCCTTTCGTGCTAGGAATTAGTTCGGGTGCTGGGTTAGGAGTTGCAATCTTGATGTTAGCTGGTTCAGCGTTTGGTTTGGCTACTTTTGGAGGAGCTATCAATCCCTGGGCGATTGCTATCGCCGGAACGTTGGGCGCAAGTTTAGTCTTACTTACAGTAAGTTTAGCTGCATGGAAAGTCAAGGATAGCATGACACTTTTGATCGTAGGATTGATGTTTGGCTCGGCCGTGTCGGCGATTATTTCTGTTCTTTCTTATTTCTCTGGAGCGGAAGCATTGAAACTTTTTACCATTTGGTCAATGGGCAGTTTGGGCGGCTTGGTTTGGGATCAGGTGTGGGTGCTGGGGCTGGTGATTTCTATTGGGATTATTCCCGTGATTGCCTCCGTGAAATCTTATAATGGGATGCTTTTGGGAGAAAGCTATGCGAAAAGTATGGGGATCAATCCTGATCGCTTGCGTTGGTTGATGATTCTCAGTACAGGATTATTGGCAGGGAGTATCACTGCTTTTTGTGGGCCGATTGCATTTATTGGGATTGCCGTACCACATTTGGCTAGGATGGTCTGGAAAACTTCGGATCATCGAATCCTCTTTCCCGCAACGGCTCTGATAGGAGCGAGTTTGTTACTCTTGTGCGATGCAGTTGGTCAGCTTCCTGGTTCCGCTCAGACATTGCCGATCAATGCAGTGACTTCACTCGTTGGAGCTCCTATAGTGATCAGTTTGGTGCTGCGCAAAAACTTCAGCAAAGAATTCTAGGCTATGAAAGAAGCATCAATAACCGGTACAAATTTGACCTTGGGCTACGCCAAAGGCAAAGTTCAGAAGGGGATTCTGAGCGGATTGAACTTTGAGCTTTTTGAAGGTGAAATGTGCTGTTTGCTTGGGCCAAATGGTGTTGGTAAATCAACATTAGTAAAGGCTATTTTGGGACAGTTGAAACCCTTTGAAGGAGATGTTTTGCTGAGAGGAAAGCCTATTTCAACTTACTCTAATGAAATGCTGGCCAAAGAACTTTCGGTTGTGTTGACTGAGCCATTTTTACCAGGAAATATGACTGTTGGACAACTGGTAGCGATGGGGAGAATACCACACACAAGTTGGACAGGAAAGTTGGAAGGCAGTGACCTAGAAATAGTTAATAATGCGCTAGAGGCTACGAAAACAGCGTATTTGCGTGATGAGAGACTTTCCGAAATTAGTGATGGACAGCGACAAAAAGCATTGATCGCCAGAGCGCTGGCTCAGGATGGGAAGGTGATGGTATTAGATGAACCGACTGCACATTTGGACCTTGTGAATCGCTATGAAATCATGCATTTGCTTCGGGAAATCTCAAAAAGTCAGGGGAAGTCAATTCTTGTGGTGACTCATGATTTAGAGATTGCTTTGGAAACTGCCGACAGATTTTGGTTGCTGAATTGTGGAACGCCACTGATTTCAGGTTTGCCTGAAGATTTGGTGATTTCTGGTCGAATCAATCAATTATTGCCGGGTGAGAGTTTTCGATTTAGTATAGAAAAGGGGAGGATTGAATCTAAAATTGAAAGTTTAAAATTTGACATTTCAGGGCCAAGTGAATATATTTCTTGGGTCTCAAAAGCTCTTGAAAAAGCTGGGATTAAAGAATTGCCAGAACCGATTGAAGTTAGCAAAGATCCATTTGCTTTGAGATATAAAGGGTTGATATATAAAAGTGTTGAAGAATTTGTAAAGCAATGTGTAACTGAATAGAGGTTTTTTACCACATAGAAAAAATAGCACACATAGTTTTTACATTAGATTAGCTTGGTCGCATTGTATGTTCCTAAAGGGGGCTGTAGCATTTTAGTAGAGTATTTAATCTTGCCTCCGTTAAATATGAGGAGCTCTGTTTCTTCATGTTTCTCAAGCCCAATTTCAATAAATACTCTAAGATTCCCTATATTTTGAGTTGAAATTAGACCCTACTTACTTTTGAGATTGTATGTTATTTGAATTGATCCGATTGGAATTTCTGAAAAGTTTCCGATCCACGGCCTTTGCAAAAAGCGTGATGGTTGCCATTTTCCTTGGTTTTTTGGCCATTATGCTTTTGGGGTATTTATTGATTGCGGGCTTATTTCTGACCAGAATTATAGAGCAACTTGCTGAAGGACAAGATCCTATTCAAGTACTGAATTCAGGTTTGATTTTCTTCTTTCTAGTCGAATTTATGTATCGGTATTTTCTCCAGAAGCTTCCAGTAATTGAGTTGGAAAGTCTATTGCATCTGCCTATTTCAAAGAGGAAGATTATGCATATGCTACTGGGAAGGTCCTTTTTCTCTCCTTTAAGCATCATCGCTTTAATTCTTTTCACTCCGTTTGCATTCTCTGAGATCTCCACTCAATATGGAGTGTCCGGTGCAATTTTCTGGTTAGGAACTATCCTGTTTATCAGCTGGACTTTGCATTGGTTTATGCTGTGGTTCAAGCAGCGCTTTGAGGATAGCCTGATCGGAGTAGTTATTGTGCTCATTGTTCTCCTTTTGGGTTTGGGATCTGCCTATATGGGTTGGTTTAATTTGGGTGAACTAGTCGCTCCATTCTTCAATTTTGCTATGACAAGCTTTATTCCACTGGCAATCATGTTTGTCCTGTGTAGTGCCGGCTATTATATGGCATTTTCCTACTACCTAAATAACGCCTATCTGGAAGATTTGGCTGAGGAAGAAGAGGTTCGATTTGTTAATCAATCGGTAGGATTCTTTTCCAAGTTTGGAATGGCAGGGGAGTTGGCAAATTTGGAGTGGAAGCTGATTATTCGCCACAAAAAAAGTAGAACCTTCTTAATGCTTAGTGCTTTGTTCTTGCTGTATGGAACCATTTTCTATGATAATCCAGCTTATCAGGAGGGGCCGATGCGGAACATCTTTATTTTCGTTGGGATCTTTATTACTGGGATATTTATGATTCAGTACGGTCAGCTTTTCTTAAGCTGGAACTCTGGATATTTTGACTTTTTCTTGGGTCGAAAAGACGGAGTAAAAAATTTGGTAAGGGGTAAATATCTCTTGCTGTTATCCATCTCTTTACTCTGCTTTTTGTTATCAATTCCCTATGTCTATTTCGGTTGGTCATTCCTACTGATTCACCTTGCTACCTTCCTGTTTAATGCTGGAATAATGATCCATTTGATCATTTACTTGGCACTTTGGAAGCCAAAGCCAATGGATTTGAATAAGGGGGCAATGTTCAACTACGAAGGTGTAGGAGCTGCGCAGTTTCTCATGATTATCCCGATGATGGTGGCTCCCTACGTGGTTTACTTGCCATTTGCTATGTTCTTCAATTTCTATGCAGGATTAGCAGCCTTAGGCATAGTTGGCGTTGTAGGGATTATATTCTTTAATAAGCTGTCTACTATTAATATTAATCGGGTTTTAAAAAACCGATACGAAATTTCATCTTCATTCCGTCAAGAGTTATGATTCAAGTTACTAACCTGAAAAAACAATATAAAGAAGCAGTTGTCCTAGATGTGGAGCGTCTTGAAATCCCAAAGTCTGAGTGCTTTGGATTGGTGGGGAATAATGGTGCTGGAAAAACGACCTTGTTTCGAATTATGCTCGACCTTGTTCGTGCTACTCATGGAAAGGTGGAAATCGATTCTAGGGATGTAAGTAAATCGGAAGATTGGAAGAGAACCACAGGCGCTTACTTGGATGAGCACATGCTATTGTCGTACCTGACTGCTGATGAGTATTTCCAGACGCTGCGCAAAATCTATGGTCTATCGGAAGCTGATTTGCATCTGCATCTTGGAAAGTTTACTGAGTTTTTTAACGATGAGATTGTTGGCAAAAAGAAATACATCCGCGATCTGTCAAAAGGTAATTTGAAGAAGGTGGGTATCGCAGCAGCGCTTATGGGAGATCCTGAGGTAGTGTTTTTGGATGAGCCGTTTGAGAATTTGGATCCCAGTTCTCAGATACGGTTAAAGAAATTGATCCTTCAAGTAAAAGAAGCGTCTCAAGTTACTTTTTTGATTTCCAGTCATGACCTTACACACGTGACAGAGATCTGTGATCGAATAGTGCTTTTAGAGAAAGGAAAGATTATCAATGATCTGAGGGATAAATCGGCGATGCTCGCTGAGTTGGATGCTTATTTTACAGGATAAACGGATTTGGAATAGTCACCGTAGGAAAAAAGTCACATCGTCACAGACCCTTATTGTCTTGGATAAGATGCAACCTTTAAAAATGTATTCTCCTGGCTGACTCCCTTTGAATTTCTGAAGAGATGAGATCCTTCCTGCCTTTCCGGTTACCTCCTCTGTAAACACCACTTGACCATTGACTTCCCAAATCATATCCCATTTGTTGGTGGGAGGGAGGCCTCTGACCACAAGCAAAAGTCCAACACTGTCTTGGAAACTTTGATTAGGCCCTCCAATCACGCTTACCTCTTCCACAGTATAATCAGACGGTTCTGGCGGAATAATATTGCAACCTAATAGAACTAAAAAAAGAAGAGGTAGCATTTTCACCATGATATGACTCGAATTAAGCTTGTTTGCACGTAAAATGATGAACATGGAGGAAGGTGAATTTGTTAACCAAAGAAATAAGAATTATGGTAAAAACAAAAAAAACTCTCCGTTGATTTAGAGAGGTCTTTTTGTGGAGCAGCTCAGTTTCTTATGATTATACCTATGATGGTCGCACCATATCTGATTTATTTACCATGTGCGATGCTGTTTAATTTCTATGCTGGATTGGCAGCGATAGGCACAGTAGGTGTTATAGGAATTATTTTCTTTAATAAGCTTTCAACTATTAATATTAATCGCGTTTTAAAAAACCGATATGAAATTTCATCTTAATTCCGTCAAGAATTATGATTCAAGTAACTGATTTAAAAAAGCAATATAAAGAAGCTGTCGTCCTAGATATGGCGAGACTAGACATACCGAAATCAGAGTGCTTTGGATTGGTGGGGAATAATGGTGCTGGAAAAACAACCTTGTTTAGGATTATGCTTGACCTTGTTCGGGCTACCGAAGGAAAGGTGGAAATCGATTCTAGGGATGTAAGTAAATCGGAAGATTGGAAGAGAACCACAGGAGCTTATCTGGATGAGCACATGCTATTGTCGTACCTGACTGCTGATGAGTATTTCCAGACGCTGCGCAAAATCTATGGGCTATCGGAAGCTGATTTGCATCTGCATCTTGGAAAGTTTACTGAGTTTTTTAACGATGAGATTGTTGGTAAAAAGAAATACATCCGTGATCTGTCCAAAGGTAATCTCAAGAAAGTGGGAATTGCCGCTGCATTGATGGGCAATCAGGAAGTTGTTTTCTTGGATGAGCCGTTTGAGAATTTGGATCCTAGTTCTCAGATCCGTTTGAAGAAATTGATCCTTCAAGAAAAAGAAACCTCTCAGGTTACCTTTTTGATTTCCAGTCATGACCTGAATCATGTCACGGAGATTTGTGATCGCATCGTACTACTTGAGAAAGGCAAGATCATCAATGACCTGAGAGATAGATCGGCGATGCTCGCTGAGCTGGATGCTTATTTCACGGGTTGAGTTATCGAGCTGAAAATCTTTTTATTTGTTGGAATAAGGTTAAAATATAATGGGCCTCGACATTTCTCGGCCACCGGGTTTGTGTGGTTTAGAAGGACGGGGATAGTTTTTATAGCCAGTCTGATTTTGGCAGACTTCTGTCGGATGGTCTATCGAGCGCAGTCGAGATGCCATCTTAATTAAATTGTGCCCTCAATGTAATCCTTGGCTAGTGAGCCTGTCTAACGCCAAGTGGTCCTGCTGATCTACTGTGCTCCTCAGTTTAAAAAACCTGTTCATTTTTAGCTCGTCAAGTGAACATATACTAAGAAAAGCTACTATTTCTGGACAGGGTTTGAGTACATGTCCATTTTTATTAAAAAATTGGACATGTACTAGTTGTGCACCTATTTTCTGGACATATAATAGCAACATGTCCATTTTAATAAATAATATGAACATGTTATTTGTGTCTTGTTCGTTAATGAAGAGCTTGTCAGGATTTTGGGAGATTAAAAAAGTCCCTCCAAACGCTTGGAGGGACTTTCGACAATGCTATCCATGCCATTACATGGATAGACGTTCAACCTTTAATCAACCAAATTATTTCCAACCGCCACCAAGGGCTTGGTAAATATTGACCTTGGCATTCATTTGTTTCATCCTAGTTTCGATCAAGTCGAATCTAGATTCCAGTGCATCTCTTTGAGTCAATAGAACTTCCATGTAATCTGCTCTTGCAGAATTGAAAAGCTCATTAGAAATGTCAACTGATTGAGTAAGAGCTTGTACTTCCTGAGACTTCAAGTCATAGGTTTTTTCCAAGTTGCTGATATTTGAAAGCTGATTTGCAACCTCTATATAAGCATTCAAGATGGTTTGCTCATAGTTGTAAATTGCCTGAATCTGCTTCGCGTTAGCCATCAAGTACCTCGCTTTTATCGCATTTCTATTGATTAGAGGAGCAATTAGCTCACCTGTCAGTGAATAGATGAGCGACTCAGGAGAAGTGAAGATGTAGCTTGGGTTAAAAGCATTGAAACCAAGACCTGCTTTGATCTCCAAAGAAGGGTAGAAGTCAGCTTTGGCTACATTGATGTCAATCTTAGAAGCCGCTAACTCTAGTTCAGCTTGTCTGATATCAGGTCTGTTTGCCAATAGTTGAGAAGGGATACCTGCTTGGATTGTTTCTGGAATTAGATCTCCAAATGCATTTGCGTCCCTCTCCACCTTCTGTGGGAATCTACCTACTAGGAAGTTGATTCTGTTCTCGATTTCTATGATATTCTGCTGTATGCCAAATTGAAGGCTCTTAGTATTGAGTACCTGTGCTTCAAATCTGCGTACTGCCAATTCGGTCACCCGTGCAGCTTGCTTTTGATATTTCACTATCTCGTAAGCATTGTTTTGAATCTCAATGTTTTGCTTAACGATAGCAAGTTGATTATCGAGGGCCAGCAACTCATAATAGGAGTTGGCAATCTCTGAAATCAGATTGGTCACCATGAAGTTTTTGCCTTCCACACTGGCCAAATATCTGGTCATCGCAGACTTTTTAGCATTTCGCAGTTTGTGCCAAATATCCACTTCCCAAGTAGCGTAGGCTCCCAGCATGTAATCTTGCAGTGGGTCAGGCATTTCTTTGCCTGGTTTGATGTCAGTATTTGCATCATTCGCACCCTGACTTGTATATCTACCCACTTTGTCTACGCCGGCTGCAGCACCCAGACCAACAGAAGGTAGAATCTCGCCTTTGCGGACTCTTATTTCATTTTGGGCAATCTGAATTTCCTGCAATGTAATATTCAACTCCTGATTATTGCTCAAGGCAGTGTCAATCAGAGCTTTCAGGTATGGGTCGGAAAAATAATCCTTCCATACTACGTCTGCCGCTGTATTTGTAGAATCCTGAGAGCTATTCTGATAGCTCTCAGGTACTGCGTCATTTACGTTTTTTTGTATTAGCTCGGGAGTTTTGCAACCAGACACTGCTAGTGTGATAGCCGTTGCTCCTAAGCATATATATATGATTCTCTTAAGCATGGGAGTGGTGTTTTTGTTCGGATAATGGAGTTTCATCTTCATTTTTAATCAAGTGACGGCCATCAGCCATACTACCGAATATGTAGTACAAGCCTGGGACAATAATCACCCCGAAAATGGTTCCGAATAGCATGCCTCCAAGTGCTGATGCACCAATGGTGTGATTACCAATAGCTCCAGCGCCTGATGCTACAATCAAAGGAATCAAACCTGCAATAAATGCAAAAGATGTCATTAGGATTGGGCGGAAACGTACTCTTGCACCTTCGATAGCTGCCTCTAGAATACTTAACCCTTCCTGACGTTTCTGCACTGCAAATTCTACAATCAGCACGGCGTTTTTACCCAACAGACCGACGAGCATGATGAGACCAATCTGAGCATAAATATCATTGTCCAGTCCCATCAACTTCAGTAAGAAGAAAGATCCGAATACCCCTGCTGGAAGCGAGAATACTACGGCGAGCGGAATGATAAAGCTTTCATATTGCGCAGCGAGTACAAAGTACACGAACACCAATACTATGAGGAATACATAAAGAGCTTCATTACCTCTATTTGATTCATCGTATGATAAGCCTTCCCACGCAATGTCATAGCCCTTAGGTAATGTTTGCGCGGATACCTCTCTAATCGCCTGAATCGCATCAGCTGTAGTGAATCCAGGGCCAGGAAGACCACGGATAGATGCTGAATTGTACATGTTGAAACGAGTAACCTCATTTGGTCCCTGAGTTTTCTTCATAGTCATGAAAGCTGAGTAAGGAACCATTTCTCCAGCCTCGTTTTTCACAAATAGATTCAAGACATCTGAAGGGAGTCTTCTGAATGCAGGATCTGACTGCACATATACTTTGAAGAATCGACCAAATCGAATGAAACCTTGCTCATAAGTACTTCCGATTAGAATGTTAAGGCTCTCCATTGCTGTTCCTATAGAAACACCTTTCTGCATCGCCTTGTCGTTGTCAATCTCCAGCTCGTACTGAGGATAATTGGCGGCGAAGAAGGTGAAAAGGCCTGATAATTCTTTACGTGCACCAAGATCATCCATGAATTTCTTGTTGATCTTATCAAACTCCTGGTAATCAGTAGTTGTAGTCTTGTCCAGTAACCTCAAGGAGAAACCTCCTGATGAACCAAAACCTGGAATTGCTGGCGGTTCGAAGAATTCGACAACAGCTCCAAGTCCTTTTGATTCTTCTTCCAGTTCTTCCATGATCTCTTTCACCGTATGCTTACGATCGCCCCATGGCTTAAGGTTGATCAAACAAGTACCGGCATTAGAACCACGACCTTCGGTCATAATCTCATAACCTGCTAGAGAGGAAACAGACTCTACTCCGTCGATCTCTTCACATATTTTCTGAAGCTTCTGAGAAACCTGGTTAGTTCGCTCTAGCGTAGAACCCGGAGGTGTTTGGATAATGGCGTAGATTGTTCCCTGATCTTCACTTGGGATAAATCCAGCTGGTAGAATTTGATTTTCAAATACAATACCTGCTCCGAAAAGCAATAGAATAGCCCATGTGAGCCATTTTCTGCTAACCATTGATCGAAGTAAGCCTACATATTTTCCTGTAAGCTTGTCAAACCCTCTATTGAAGCCATCTAGCGCCTTCGTCAGGATGTTTTTCTTCTTCTCTTTTCCATGGTTATTTTTCAATAACATGGCACAAAGTACCGGAGTCAGAGTCAGGGCAATAATTGCTGAAATCACAATCGAACTTGCCATAGTAATAGAGAACTGACGGTAGAATGTCCCTACCGGTCCACTCATAAATGAGATCGGTAAGAATACTGATACCATTACTGCAGTGATCGCGATGATCGCACCGGAGATTTCACCAAGTACTCTTTTTACTGCTTGGTACGGTGTCAAGTGAGGCATTTCCTCCATCTTGGCGTGTACAGCTTCCACTACCACAATCGCATCATCGACCACAATACCAATAGCTAGTACCAGTGCAAATAGCGTAATGATGTTGATGGAGAGGCCAAACATCTGAAGGACGAAGAATGCTCCAATTAGAGATACCGGAACTGCTATAATTGGGATCAAAGTTGATCGCCAATCCCCTAAGAAGATAAACACAACTAAGGCTACGAGGATAAATGCATCCCGTAGCGTATGGATCACCTGCTCGGTAGACGCATCCAAGAATCGGGAAACATCATAACTGATATTGTAATCCATTCCCGGAGGGAAAGAAGCTTTCATTATTTCCAGCTCCGCTTTTACTTCGGCAATTACGTCACTTGCATTACTACCATAGTTTTGCTTCAATACAATTGCAGCAGATGGCTTACCGTCCAGATTGGAGTAAATATCAAAGAATTCACTACCCAATTCAGTCTTAGCAATATCCTTTAAGTGAACACTTTCACCTTCAGAATTTGCACGGATAATTATGTTGTCGTATTCCTCAGCCTTACTGAATCGTCCTTTATAGGTCAATACATATTCTAGAGATTGAGCTTCAATACCAGAGCTTTGGCCTATTCTACCTGGTCGGCCTACAATACTCTGTTCTTTCATGGCTTCCATCACCTCATCTACAGAGATGTTGTATGCACGCATACGATCAGGATTTAACCAAACACGCATTGCGTAAGTACGGCTACCTAATATTTGAGATCTCGCGACACCTTTGATCCGGTTGATTTCAGGGATCATATTCACGTTAGCGTAATTATACAGGAATTTTTCATCCATGTTTTCGCTCGTTGAATACAGGTTGACATACATCAACATACTAGGCTGTATAGGTGTAATAACTACACCTTCACGCTGTACAAGCTCTGGGAGGAGTGGCATCACCTGATCCACCCTGGTCTTGACACGAATTACTGCCTGATTGGGATCCGTGCCGGGTTCGAAGATGATGTTAATCGTGGCTTCACCCGCACTGGTAGCATCCGTTGCCATGTATCTCATATCCTGCACACCATTGATGGCGTTTTCCAACGTAATCAAAGTGGACTTCACAAGTACATCTGCACTTGATCCAGGATAGGCTATGAAAATACTTACTGTAGTAGGGGCAATCGGAGGGAACTGAGATATAGGCAGCTGGTTAATAGATAACGAGCCTATAAATACTATAATGATCGAAATGACAATCGCTAGGACTGGTCTTTTTATGAATGTGCTAAACATTATTGCTTCTGGTTTTTATGAGAGAATGGACTACTCTGCATATAAGTCTAACTGAGACAATGCTGTGTGAGGCTGGACGAATTCATAATGAATCTCCTCATTCTCTCTTACCAGACGTAGACCTTCAAGAAGGATTTTGTCGGTCTCCTTTATACCTTCTGAAATCACAAAAATGTGTGGAATCTCTGCTACGATGGTGACTTCTCTTGAGCGAATTTTATTTTCTTCATCCACTACGTAGACGTACTTTTTATCAAGCACTTCAAACGTTGCTTTTTGAGGGATCAATAAGGCATTCTTAAGCGGGATTCTCATTTCAATGTTACCCGTTTCACCATGTCTTAATAGACCATCTGGGTTTGGGAAAGTAGCTCTAAAGGCGATGTTACCAGTTTCATTATTGAAATCAGCTACGATGGTTTCTACAACTCCCTGGTAAGCGAAATACTTATTGTTTGCCATTAGAAGATGGACAATGACATCGTCATTGCTCGCCACTTTAGCTTTGTATTCTAGATATTCTGCTTCAGGAACATTGTAGTAAACCCACATTTTGCTGTTATCTGAAAATTCAGACAGTAAATCCCCTTCATCCAGTAAACTTCCTTCTCTTACGTGGAACCGACCGATAATCCCGTCAAATGGAGCTCGGATCTCAGTAAACTGTAAGTGAACTTCGGCTAATGCCAGTTCAGCAGTTGCTTTAGCCAATTTGGCTTTAGCCATTGCTAGCTCGTTAGGAGCCACAATATTTCTATCTGCAAGTGTTTTTGTGTTTTGATATTCGATCGTAGCAAAATCTACTTCTGCTTTGGCACTTTGTTGTTCTGCTTCGTAAAGCTTAGGCATGATTTTGAACATTAGCTGGCCTTTTTTCACAAGTTGGCCTTCATCTACATAGATCTTTTGCAGATAACCTCTTTCCTGTGCACGCAGCTCAATGTGCTGGATGGAATGTATTTGAGAGACATAATCTTTGGTGATTAATGTGTCCATTGTCAAAGGGCTAGTGACCAGAAATGTGGTTTCACTTTCCTTATGCTCTTCTCCGTGTGAGTTACAACTTGCGATCCACAAAGTGCCGCACAGGCTCAAGAGCATGAAAATTCGATTTTTCATAGGTTGATTTTTAAAAACAAGAATTTTTCCAGGTGATTTTGGGTGTTTGTGTATAGCAAATACACGGAGCCCTAATAGCTTGACGCTAATGGTTTTAGGGCTATAAAATAAATAAGCGGAGGTTAGACAAAAGAAAGATTTGCCTCAAAAAAGGGTATTATATTCTAAACACTTGTATTACTACGTGCAATCGAAGTGTTCTAGTATTAGGTACAAACTTGCTGAAATGCAAGTCTTCTGGTAAGTCTTGAAATAAAAATCCAAAAATGCGAGTGAAATACAGCGCACTTAAGTAATGATAATCTAAAAAATGACTGCTTGTAACAAAGTCATCGTCTTCCTCTTCAATCTTGGAGTTATTGACGGTAAAGATATCACTGCCATGTTCCTTGGCTGCAGAATAAGATAAGGGATGCTGGCGCGTATTGTTGACTCCAACAGTAGTCTCAAATGAAGCCCCATAGCTATCAATAGCATTGTCACTATCAATGCTGGCATAGATTGCGCTATACCCACTTGATATGAGAATACTTAGAGATAAAAGGAACCTGACTAAATACGTTGCCATTTGGGCACAAATTTATATAAGACTTCTATGATAGTCAAGCGCTTTTGGTTAAATATTCTCAATGATAGGGCTGTTTTATTGAAAATAATTCAATATGACCATTCAGAGCTGAAATTTGAAGGGTAGTGAAGTAGTAAAAATAAAGCCCTATGAAATATTATTCTATAGGGCTTTATTAACTAAAGTTGTGGAGCTGGCGAGATTCGAACTCGCGTCCAGATAAGGAAACAACGTACCGTCTACATGCTTAGTCACCTGTTAGGTTTTCGATCGAAATATGCTGGGTGACACACCTAGTTCCGACTTAGCTATTTGTCTTAGACCTGCTTAATAGCATCACAAGCCGCATTCCAATCAAGTCGACATCCCGGGATCCACCCCGAAAGGACGGGGGGCGGAGGGATGTGGCTGGGGAATTGCTCTCGCAACTCAACCCTTTAAGCTTTCTTTCCTGTTAAGGTAAGATTAGGCAGCCATAGCGTAAGATTCTTCGCCATTTATAGTGCGTATGAATTTTTTAAGGCCATACATACTCCAGCCTGCATGCGAGCCCGATCTTTACACTTACTGTCAAAACCGGTCAGCCCCATTTGAATTAGGAAGACAAAAGTAATAGAATTTTGGTTCCGTTGAAGAATAGTTTTCTGCTTTGGAGGAAACGGGTAAAAATTTGAATTCTCATAGGTTTGTAAATCAAAGAATTAGAGAAAATTGTCTGAAATAGCCATTTTTAGGGCTTCCTGAGTATAGAGTTTTTTATATCTTGCGGTGATGGAAAATTTCGTCGTTTCGGCAAGAAAATACAGACCGGCAGATTTCAAAAGCGTAGTAGGGCAGCAGCATATTACCACCACGCTTCAGAATGCCATAAAAAACAACCATTTAGCTCAGGCTTTTTTGTTTTGCGGTCCACGTGGGGTGGGTAAGACTACCTGTGCCCGTATTCTTGCGAAGACAATCAACTGTGAGGATCTTCAGGCTGATTTCGAGGCTTGCGGTAAATGTGAATCCTGCGTCTCTTTCCAAAATAACAGTTCTTTCAATATCTATGAACTCGATGCTGCTTCGAACAACTCCGTAGACGATATCCGTAATCTAGTCGATCAAGTACGCTATGCTCCGCAAAAAGGGCAGTACAAAGTTTATATTATTGATGAGGTTCACATGCTTTCCAATCAGGCCTTCAATGCTTTTTTGAAGACTTTGGAAGAACCTCCCAAGTATGCCATTTTTATTTTGGCGACTACAGAAAAGCATAAAATCATTCCTACTATTCTTTCTCGCTGTCAGATTTTTGATTTCAATAGAATTCAGATCAAAGATATTTCGACACATCTACAGTACATCGCGGAGAAAGAAACAGTGGATTATGAAGAGGAAGCGCTAAGATTGATCGCTACCAAAGCAGATGGTGCGCTGCGGGATGCCTTATCGATGTTTGATTTGATTGTGACCTATTCTGCAGGAAAAAAAGTCACCTATCATGAGACCATTGGGAATCTTCATATCCTTGATTACGATTATTATTTCAAAGTAGTAGATGCCTTAGTTTCTGAGAACCTTTCACAAGTCTTATTGATTTTTGATGAGATCCTGAAGAAAGGATTCGATGGACACAATTTCATCGTAGGTCTTTGCGAGCATTTTAGAGATTTATTAGTTGCTAAAGATCCTGCAACTGTAGAGTTGATAGAAGTGTCCGAAACAGCGAAGGAGCGCTATTTACAACAGACGGAAGCTGCTTCTGCTTCATTTTTGCTTTCTGCTTTGAACATCGCAAATAAATGCGATATCCACTACAAAACGTCTAAGAATCAGCGTTTGCATGTGGAATTGGCATTGATGAAAATGGCTAAGCTTCCACAGGCATTTCGTCTATCTATGATGGCTGCTGAGGATGCAAAAAAAAAAGCCTGACACAGTCAGTTCCTGAGCCCACTAAAGAATCAATTCCTCTTCCTACTTCTTCCGGTGCTGCCAAGCCTAGTTCTTTGCAGAAGACTATTTCTATTCCCAAAAATCTAGGGCATACCAAGCAATTGGCTGATCAAAAGGCTAAAGATGAATTGCAGAATGCCAAAAGTAAGGTAAGTGAGGAAGTAGTCGAAGTGAAAGTAGAGGGGAGAGATCTCACTCAACAGATAGTAGATGAGGTTTTTACTCAAGTGATAGAGCACTTTCAAAAGCTTGGTAAAAGCATGGAAGTGGCAATTATTGGGCAGTCCATTAAAATGAAAAATGGCATTGTCATGCTAGAAGTAATGGGCCATGTGCAGGAAGAACTTGCGCTAAAGATGAAGCCTGAATTAATCAGAATTATCCGGGAAATCGGCAATGTTAATCATTTTAAGATTGAACTGGAGCTTAAGGAGGAATTAGAGTCAGAACGCAATAAGCTCTATACTAGCACTGATAAATTCAATTTTTTAAAGGAGAAGCATGCTGCGTTGGGGGAATTCCAGCGGAGATTTGGCTTGGAGACCGATTTCTAAAAATCCAAGGATATCCCAAAGTTGACGAGATTCTGTAGCTGTACGGCTTGCCTGGATGTGCCGTCATCTTGTTTGATAAATACATTCTCATCATAGATCATAACAGTCTCAATCCGTGTGGATATGAATTTGTTTACTTTCATTCTGATCACAGAATTGAAGTTGACTACCATGTTTCCAAATACCTCATAATTTGAGAACAAGTTGATATCAGACTTCCACGTGATATTGTTCATCAGTTGAATGTCTGTCACCGAGGCAGCGAGCGAGACTCCAGCCTCGGCACGTACATTTTCTCCAGGTGTTACACCGAATGCACCAACTCTGCTTAGAGAATCGTCCAGCACTATAGTGAATCTACCCGTGAAAGGGGATAGGATTACCGAAATCTTACTTTTGTCTTTATAGGTTTTTCGGTAGTTCAGACCCGTCGAAGACTGTACATAACCTGGAGAGAGCAAGTTTGAAATCCGCGTTCGAACTTCCACGTCACTTCCTGATGGTCTTGAATATTTGTAACCAGCCAGGAGCTGAGCTCTGGCGTCCAATTGAGTAGACAAGTAGAAGAATTCCGAGAGTTCTCGCCCGTAATTACTTACAAAATGGAAATTATCGTTAGTCTTTCGAGTTTTGTAGTCTCTGTTGTCTTGACGGTTGAATCCCATGCTGAAAGTCAACTGGGTATCCCAAACTTTTTTCTCTTTCTTGTAATTGGCAAAAAGCGTCAGACCTGAAGTCAATGCAAATGTACTGGACCCACCAGCAGCCCAATTGGACAAAGTGACTTGTTGAATGTTAAGATTGTAGTTTCCACCTGTTTTCCAAAAGATCTCTTTGACAGGCTCATTAATAATAAGTGAGTCTCCAAGCATCAATAGCGTGTCGCCATTAATCAGTACAGTGTCGGGAATATACTGCCTATCCTGAGCCTGAAGAGAGTGGCTAAAGCATAGTAGGAATAATCCGTAAATCAGGAGATACTTTGACATTTAAAAAGCTTAGGGGATTACAGATCAGGGACGAAAGATAACCAATTTCTGCCCAATGGATATGATGTTTTGAGTTCCGATATTGTTCCAATCCTTCAATTGATTGACACTCACGCCGTATCTTTTACTAATATTGAAGAGCGTATCTCCCGTAGATACTGTGTGCGTAAGCCTAGTAGGAGATGATACAGAAGTATTGTTTTGGGTAGCAGTAGATGTAGGCTGCTGACTAACTGTTGGGCTAGGAGTCGGAGTGACCACTGCCTGTCTAGCTGGTGCTGGCGCAGTAAGAGCAACTCTTGGAATTTCCTCACCACGCTTTCTATGCTCTTGAAGGTTCAGTACCATTCCAGCTTTCAGTTCGTTGTCTTTTCTGATTCTGTTTTTGGACTTCAAGGAGGATAGCTTCATGCCGTATTTTTGAGATATACTCCAAAGCGTCTCACCCGGTCTTACGATGTGTGTTGCGACTTCAGCACTGGCATTCTTTTTCTCTGTATAGTAATATTCGCCTGCTTCTATTCGCTCTCCTTTATCCAAATCATTTAGCCTTCTGAGTTTATTTTCTTTCACGCCAACTCGGTCAGAGAAGGTGCTTTGCGTGGTTGTTTGAGCCGCTTGAACTCCATCTAGGTTGTTCACAGTGATTTGATCTGCCTGTGAAGCTTTTGTAGTATTTCCGCCAATTCTTGGGAATGAATTCGCTTGCTTGTAGACAGGAGAGTTACTTGCTGTTGTTGTGGTAGTGTTGGTTGTTTTTGGTTGCGATTCTGTGATGATGGCTGGCTGAATTGGAAGCGAACCGTCTTTTACATACACCACGGTATAGGCTCTATCCCCAGGAATTTTACCGTTTTTTGTCCAAAGGTTGTATTCTTCTAAATGCTTCTCTGTTACACCGTATTTTTTTGCCAATGCAGCAAGTGTAGTTGGTCCCTGCACACGCTCTTCCATCATATACTGCCCATTGCTAGTCAGCATAGTTGTCTGGCTTCCAAATGCTACTTTATGCGCTAAAAATTTCTTGAAATACCAATGCGTATTTCTATCTACATCTACGACTTGTTTTCCATTGTATTGGGTGCCGAAATAGGCTTTAGCTCCGCCTAAACCCATCTGGTAAGACACTAAGGCGCACATCCAATTGTCAAAAGTGTTATTGTGCTTTTTCAAATAGAGTGCAGCACCTTTAGTAGAAGAGACGATGTTTTTTCGCTCATCGATTTGGTTGTCTACACGTAGAAAAACTTCATCCGCTGTACCCTGCTTGAACTGCCAAAACCCCACAGCATTGGAAGTGGAAACAGCATCTCCTATCAAACCACTTTCTTGGATTACCAGATATTTGAGATCTGTAGGAACTCCAGAGTTCTTCAGTTCTCTCTCAATAATCGGCATGTATAGATTGACGCGATCTTGCTTTACTTTGAAATAGCTAGGATTACGATATTGGGCATCCACATCAAGTTGGATTTCCCGGCGAGCTTGAGGATTGATTCTTACTACTATATCTGCAAACTCCAATTCTGCAGGAACCTGCGGGATTTGCGCCAATAAATTTTGGCTTAAAAAAAGTGTTAAGATGAAAAGGAGGTAAGTGATACTGTTGGTTTTCATTCGAAAAAGGCTTTCATCGTTCGTTGCAGCCTCATTTTAGCAAAAATGATTCCCCTTTTCTTTTCTCTTAGATTTTTCTTGCCATCATCACGCCATCACGTATGGGAAGAAGGGCATTTTCTACCCTTGGATCGTTTTGAATCATGGAGTTAAAGTCCAAAATAGCTTGCGTGTCCTTGTCGATTTTTTTTCCTTCTTCTACCAGAATTTTACCCGACCAAAGCACATTATCTGCTAGAATAATCCCTCCAGGATTCATTTTGTCTATCACCAGTTCGTAATACTTCGCATAGTTGCTTTTGTCTGCATCTATAAAGACCATATCGAATGGACCAGATAGCGTAGGGATGATTTCCAATGCATTGCCAAGTCTGTAATCTATTTGATCTGCGAGTCCACTTTCTTCGAAAAACCCTCTTACCATCGTTTCCAGCTCGTCATTGATGTCCAGCGTGATTAATTTTCCGCCTTTGTCCAAGCCTCTTGCCATGCAAATCCCAGAGTATCCAGTATAGGTACCGATTTCCAAAATTGTTTTTGGGTTTTGCATTTTGGTAAAAAGCTCCAGCATTTTTCCCTGCAAATGTCCAGAGATCATGCGTGGCATCATGACTTTTGCCTGAGTTTCACGGGTGATTTTTTTGAGCAAATTATCCTCTTCGCTGCTGTGTTCTTCGCAATAAGTTAAAAGTGCAGGGTCTATGAATTCCATGGTTATTGGGGCTTATATGTCAAGAACGTAAGCATGTCTGGATTGAACATTTCCTGTGCTATTTCCTGAAGTTCTTCTGCAGTAGTATTTCTAATCTGATTAAATATATTTTCCAAGGGATCTACTTTTCCGTGGTCAAGGAGGCTTTTTCCATATACCAGCATGAGGGCAGAGTAATTCTCCTCAGCCATCGCCATCTGACCTATTGCCTGCTCTTTTGCCATGTGTAGCTGCACAGTTCCAAGTTTTTTACTAACCATTTTACTCATTTCTTTGAGCACGAGTGATTGAGCCTTTTGCAGGGTTTTTCCTTCCGTACCAAAGTAAATCCCAAAGAATCCAATATCCGAAAAAGGATGGTAGTTTGACTCAATACTGTATACATAGCCATGTTTTTCGCGAAGCATGAGATTCAGTCTGCTGTTCATGCTAGGGCCTCCTAAGATGTTGTTTAGAAGGAAAAGTTTGAAGCGGTTTGGGTCGTAAAGTGAGAACGCTGGTCGGCCAATTGCACAAAGTGACTGGCTTACATCCCGTTCCTGGATTTTTACCTTTGGAGTGTAATTACTGAAATCACTCCTCACATACAGACTTCTTTTGCTCTGAATTTGAGATAAAGGACCTTCTATTCCTCGGAGTACTTTCTGGAAGGAAATGTTTCCAACCACAGAAAATATCAATCTGGAGGTGTCTAAGCGGGTAGAGATAAAGTCGAAGAAATCCTGTTGAGTAAAGCTTCCAACTGTCTGTTCGGTTCCCAGGATATTCCTGCCCAAAGCATGATTTTCAAAGACCAACTCATCCAGCTCATCCTGAATAGCATCATCAGGAGAATCACGGTACATGGCCATCTCTTCTAGGATGACTTGGCGCTCCTTTTCAATCTGTTTTTCCGGGAAAGTACTGTTAAATGTAATGTCAAAGAGTAGTTCAGCGGCTTTGTTATAATGTTCTTTTAAAGTAGACGCGTAGAAGCATACTTTCTCTTTGGTAGTGTAGGCATTTAGTTCTCCGCCCAGCGATTCCAAGCGATTAAGTATATGGAAGGTTTTGCGCTTTTTGGTGCCTTTGAAGGCCATATGTTCCCAAAAATGAGCTAAACCTTCTTGCTCTTTGGTCTCATCTCTACTTCCTATGTCTAATATAAATCCGCAGTGAACTAGTCTGGTATGGGTAACTTCCTGATGGACTATCCGAATGCCGTTACTAAGTTCTTTGATGTTTAATTCCATGCTTTAATTTACCCTTTCGGTAATATACAAAGTAAAGCAGGAAATTAGTTCCAGATGAATTTCTAACCATATTTTCGCAGTAGAATTAGTAACTTTCCATTTCAGAAGCGGAAAAAACTCATGAAATCGAGCCTGACTTACGACGTCCTTCCCGTGGTGAGTAAAGTAATAGCGAGATTCCATATGACCATTGAAAAACAATTATAAACAGATGAAATATCAACCTCTTTCTAGTTCACTTTACATCAAGAATCGTGAGAAATTTTGCTACAAGCTCACAGAAAGTAGCGTAGCGATTTTCAATTCTAATGACATCATGCCAACTAATGCTGACGGGACTATGCGCTTTCGGCAGAATAATGATTTATTCTATCTCACCGGAATAGATCAGGAAGAGACCATTTTATTGTTGGCTCCGGATTGTCCTAATCCTCATATGCGTGAAGTGCTTTTCCTTCGTGAAACCAATGAGCACATAGCTATTTGGGAAGGACATAAGTACACCAAGGAAGAAGCGGAAGCTACTTCTGGGATTAAAAACATACAGTGGCTAGCCAATTTTGATCAGGTCTTCAATACCGTAATGGCACTTTGCTGCAATATCTACCTTAATACCAATGAGCATTTGCGTGCTGGAGTAGTGGTAGAGACTCAGGATGCCCGATTCATCAAGGAGTGTAAAGGGAAATTCCCTCTTCATACTTATCATCGCGCTGCTCCTATCATGCATGAGTTGAGAGGAGTGAAAGAAAAGGAAGAGATCGAACAGCTTCAGATTGCTTGTGATATTACTGAGAAAGGTTTTAGAAGAATCTTGTCCTTCGTCAAGCCTGGAGTGACGGAATATGAAATCGAGGCAGAATACCTACATGAGTTTGTTAGGAATCGAAGCAAAGGTTTCGCCTACGAGCCTATTATTGCTTCTGGAGCGTCTGCTTGTGTGCTTCATTACATTGAAAATCACAAAGAGTGTCTAGCTGGCGAAATGCTACTCATGGATGTGGGAGCTGAATATGGTAATTACAATGCGGATATGACACGTACTATTCCAGTGAGCGGAAGATTTACGGAGAGACAGCGTGCGGTGTATGATGCTGTGTTACGCGTACAGAAGGAAGCTTCGCAAATATTGAGAATTGGCACTAACATTCAGGATTACCACAAAGAAGTTGGGCTGATTATGCAAAGTGAATTAGTGGGCTTAGGCTTAATTGATCAGACCGATATAAAAAACCAAGACCCTGCTTGGCCAGCGTACAAAAAGTATTTCATGCATGGCACTTCTCATCATTTGGGACTGGATGTGCATGACGTAGGAACTATGCACGGGCCGATCATGCCAGGCATGGTGTTTACGGTAGAACCTGGAATCTATATTCAGGAAGAAGGACTTGGAATTAGACTTGAGAATAACATAGTGATTCAAGAAGGCAAGGGTTATTTTGATCTGATGCGCAACATCCCAGTAGAAGCTGAGGAGATTGAGGAATTAATGAATAGCTAATTGGATAAATGATTATTCAAGTTTTGCTACTGAGATGGTTGAGGTTCATATTTGGCGATTCCCCTTTTTTTAAAGGGGGCTAGGGGGATTTTCCAGTTTGAGACCATTTAATCTCAATACTCGTATTTCTGTTGATAATCATACGAATACATAAACACTGTAAGAGATATAGTCTACACAAAAGGGAAAGTCAACGACTTTCCCTTTTGTGCTTTCTTGCCAGTGTTAAGCACGTTAATTTTTTCAGTGAAAGATGCAATGGAGCAGAAGAAAAGTGGGGCAAATATCTGATAATACCGAGTTGTCCCGCTGGGAGAATTTTGTTTGACTTTTGCCTAGGGATTGGCAGTGCTCGTTCCGTAGGAACGTCTCGTCTGTAGCAGAAAAATGGGTGATATGTTTATTCGTCCTGTAGGGCATTGGCGTTAACTTAAGAATAGATTGTTCTGAGATCCTCCTGATAATTTGATCTTTTTTTTCTTTTTTCATAGGAACAATACTTAGCCATTGTGGTGCTTATTACACCCAGTTTATTTGGATCA
>NZ_VORW01000023.1 GCF_007997215.1 Algoriphagus aquimarinus
TGCATACCTCGCGGTAAACCACCTTGCCACTTGCTTGGCTTCGGGTAACGACTCCCGCGCTTAAGGGACTTTCACCCGTTGGAACGACCATCTTTTTGGTCTATATTCACCATTCAAGGCACACACATTCTGTATAGTGCATACCCTGCGGGATACGCACCATACAGTTGCCGTTAGCCTTCATTAAGAAACAAAAAAAACCAATGATAAAATTCTTTAGAAAAATTAGAGAACGGCTTTTGACTGAAAATAAGTTTAGCAAATACCTACTTTATGCAATTGGAGAAATTGTTTTAGTTGTAATAGGAATTTTGATTGCTTTACAGATAAATAATGCAAATGAGATTCAAAAAACAGAACTAAGAAATACAAAGAATTTAAAGTCATTGGTGGAAGAACTTAAGTCCAATAAGGTGACTATTACAAAGAACCTGAATACTGTTAGAAATCAAATTAGCAATTCACTTCATCATATCGATTCATTGAGTAATCCAGATTACGAAATAGCTGATTTAGAGACTTATTTTCTGCACTCGCAAAATGATCTTGGCCCAATATCTATTAATTCAGTTGCTACAACTTCATTAAGCGAATTGGTTTCATCTGGCGGGTACAGTGAAATCGCATCTGATTCGATAAAAGGAAGCGTTTCGGAATATCAAAGGCAAATAAATGATTTAGATAAAAGCATTTCTGCATTTCAAACCTATTGGAACAATATAGAACTTCCTTATACAATAGACCATCACAGTCTTTTGGATATGTGGCTCAAAGAACAACATGTAGACTTAAAGAAAACAGAAAAGCAAATAGAACGTAAACTTCCTGATTTCAAGAGAAACATCCGCTATTTCCCTGTTCAAATGGATGCCTATAAAAATAATCGTGCCTATGCAAATATGTATGTTCTTCGGTTTTTTGAACTGAGTCGTATACTGGAGAGTATAGAAACCCTCGATAGTTCGGTCGATAAATTAACTGAAAAGATTATTGAAGTTCTTGAAGAATAATTACATAAAAAACGAAAGGCTAGTCGAGTAGACGGCCTCGCCAACCATTAAGTTGACGAGGTGCGCCTCTCACACCACCGTACGTACGGGTCTTCCCGATAAAAATCGGGACAGGCTGTATACGGCGGTTCACTGGATTGTAGGTTGCGTTTTGAGGTAGTAGAAAAGCATCGATTCGTACCCTTTTCTTCTCAGGCGAGACAAAGTGATCGTAGTATTCAGTATCGCACTCTGAGCTACTACCCATCCTCCTTTTCTGGTTCTACTCCATGCATACGCATGATTCTGATCCACTCCCAATTTGATCAGGTTTTTACGTTTCCGCTCAGGCTTCTTCCAGTCATCATATGTTCGAACTCACCTGGCAGCCGATTTCGATGAATGTGCATCCCTTTATGCAGAAAAGGCAGTTTATATGATTCCTGGAAGACCTCCACTTATAGGCAGAAGTGAAATAAAGGCTTATTTAAAAGAATCATTTACAGGTCATGAAGATGTTAAAATTCTTGACATGAAAGAACCTGCTGAAAAGATGGTATTATTTGGAAATTATGCTGCTGTCAGAGGAACTGGTTATGATGATATTTTAAACGCAGATTCATCGATAACTAAATCGACTTATAAATGGATGGTATTAGCTCATAAAAATCCAGAAGGTATTTGGGAGATTGACTGGGATATTTATAACAATGACCAAATAAAAACAAAAGCTAATACTGTATATAGCAAATAGTGCATTTGGTGGTTTACAAAAGTTCAGTTCTTTTTTACGAATACCGCCAAATCATAGATTTGGCTTTTAGGAATGAATAAATTAAAAAGAAAAAACAACGTATTGGCTCAGCACAAACTTGAAAGGTTATCGATTTCTACTGCCTTACTTGCCATATACTAAACGTTACCAAAAAAGCCTCCCGATTTCTCAAGAGGCTTTACTAATTATTTTTACTTTTTAATTACTTGGTCTTAGGCAGAACGTTTGAAATCAAGGATACTTTCTCGATAGGCTCTGAAGCATTGGAGTAAATTCTCACTACAGAATTCTGCTTGCCCATTTTTCCAGTTGAATTGAAAGATACTTTGATCTCTGAAGTTTTACCTGGAGCGATAGGCTCCTTCGGCCAGCTTGGAACTGTACATCCACAAGTTGCGGCTACATTCGAAATGATCAATGGGGTAGTTCCCGTGTTTGTCAACTGAAAGGTGTGCTCTACTTTATCTCCTTGGGTGATGTCACCGAAATCAATTGATTTTTCTTTAAAAGTGATGGCAGCACCACTTTGTTCCTGAGCATTGGCATTAAAAGCAAATACCAAAGCAAAGACGGTCAATAAGAATCCTAATTTTTTCATATGGTTTTAATTTATTTTTTAATGATCATCCAAATAACTATTGGGGGAAATCTCGCATGGATAAAATTCATATCACAGGGTGACAATCTCCCTCAAGCTCGATTTCATGGCTATAATTATTTGGTTATCAAATATTCAATTTTTTGTGTCAACTTCAAAATAACGGAATCCAAAGGTTTTAGATGCCTTCGACCTAGACTATATTGAAAATACCTTGCCAAAAGCGATTTCCAAGGGCTGAATTATTTTAACCACGGTGGGCACAGAGGATACCACAGAGACCACAGCTATAAGTTTTTCATTTTTCGAGACACAACTTGAGTACTGTTCCCCTCGACCATGGTCGGGGTCCGAATTTTAGACTCACATTATTCCAAATGCACGGTGGCCGAGCGAAGTCGAGGCCAACCTCCTGCCTCAAAACTACTTACTTTTTACTTCTCTCCCCCTACTTCCTACTTCTCACATTTCGCCTCCACTCTGTCTTGATACTTATGTCTTGCGTCTAATATCTTATCCCACTAAAACTCCGGATCCTCAGTCTCCTTTGGCTTTACGAAGAATACAGGGGCAAAATTCACTAGGTAAAGTTCCTCTGTAGCTCTGGTAATCGCAGTATAAAGCCACCTGGTAAAATCCTTATCCACTTGATTTTCGGGCAGGTATCCTTGATCCACGAACACCGCTTTCCACTGTCCTCCTTGCGCTTTATGGCAAGTCAAAGCATAGGCAAACTTGATTTGCAGCGCATTGAGAAAAGGATCTTTCTTGATCAACTCCTTGCGCTCCACCTTACTGGCCACGTCTGCATAATCTTCTGACACTTGCTGGTACAAGCTTCTGTATTGATCACGCGTCAGCGAAGGGCTGGGGGAATAAAGGGTATCCAGAATCACTTTTGCCTCAAAATGGGGCTCTTCTGGGTAATCTAGCAGCCGAAGTTCCAATGTGGCAAATCGCAACCCATAGAACTCCTCAAAAGAACGGATTTTCATTACCTCTGCCATGTCTCCGTTTGCCAAGAAATTCACCTTTTCGGACTCAGCCATGTAGGTGTAATTGTTCTTCACGATCATCAGTAAATCTCCAGAGCTGATTTCATCCTCGAAAAAATGGATCGTTCGCCTGATGTACAGGTTATATTGTACTGCTGCTTTATTAGATCGGGTGATGATCGTCGTATTCTCCGTATCATACTTATCATACGCATACCTCAGCCCATCCTCCAGTCGCTCTCCGGTCATTTTGAAAGTGTCTTTAAACTGACTCGTGCTGATCTGTATCTCTTGCTTCTCCTGTAGCAGCTGATGCCTTAGATTAGTGGCATTATAAAGAATACCAGATTCCAGTCGCTGACGCATCACTTCCGTCAATTCGATAAAGTCTGCATCCAGTCGAAAATGTCTCAGCAGGTAATCAGCTTCAAGTGCAGGACTAAATTCAGATCCCACTGGTGGAAGTTGGGCAGTGTCACCTACTAAGATTAGTCGATTATTCTGTCCGTGGAAAACAAAGTTGATTAAGTCCCCGAGCAAATTACCCGACATTCCTCCATCATCAGCGAGCATGGATGATTCATCAATAATAAAAACGGTGTCCTTGTAATAATTCTTTTGAAGGATAAATCCCCCTCCCAAACTCCCATCCTCGGCCTTGGGCTTATAAATAATCTTATGAATCGTATAAGCAGCTCTCCCAGAGTAATTACTCATTACCTTGGCAGCACGACCTGTGGGAGCAAGCAAAAGCGAGCGCATGGATAATTTGGGAAGCGCCTGCACCAAAGCTGAGATCACAGAAGTCTTTCCTGTACCCGCATAGCCACGCAGGACAAAAGTTGGCTTTTTCTCTGGCTCCATGAGTAGGAAGTAATCCATCTTGGAGAAAAAAGCAGCCTGACCCGAAGTGGGCTCAAATGGAAAATATTTACTTAGCAATGCGGATGGTCTCGGCAAGGACTCATTATCTTTACTCATACAGACGAATGTAAATGCCAAAAGACAAAATCAGCAAGGAAATCGAAGCAAAGTTCGGAAATCATCTCAGGTCACGCGTGAATGGCATCCTGATAGAAGACGGAAAAATCCTGATGATCAAACATTTAATGGGAAATGGCAAGATCATGTGGTCTGTTCCCGGTGGTGGAATGCATTTTGGACACAATGCATCTGAAAATTTAATACGAGAGTTTTCTGAGGAAACAGGCCTAGATATAGAAGTAAAAGACTATCTTTTCGTCCATGAATACCTTGCGGCACCACTTCATGCGATGGAACATTTCTTTAGTGTGGAAAAAATTGGGGGGAATTTAACAGTAGGTACGGATCCTGAGCTCTATGCAGATTCTCAAATTATCGAAGAAGTCACTTGGATGAGCATAAATGAAATCCGATCATTGCCTAATGAAGCCCTTCATCAAATCTTTTGGGGAATTAAATCCCTTGAGGACTTAGTATTGTTGCGAGGATATTTTAATTTTGAAAATAATTCTCTAAAATAGCACGATTTAAAACCTTCAACCTTACCCAGATTCTTAAAATTTTAGCAAATGAATTTATCAAAAGTACTATCCTTAGTCTTCTTAGTAGTTGCACTTGGTCTTGGCTACCTTCTCTGGAAAGGTGTTGACGACGTAGTTGAAGGCGAGAAAAGAATTGCTCTCATAGAAGCAGCAATCATCGAAAAATTGCAAATGCTTAGAGATGCTGAGTTGGCGTTTCAAGCTTCTAATGGTAGGTATGCCGCGAACTGGAATGAATTGAAAACATTTATCGCATCTGGTCAGATTTGGCTTGTCCAAAGAACTGAATCAACTAAACTTCTTGACTACGGTAAGGAAGAAACTACTGTAACATTCGATACACTTGGTTCCGTACCAGTAATCGATTCTCTATTCAACGAAAGAAAATATCCTGATTTCAATCTAGAGGCGCTAGCAGTAGTTCCAGGTTCTGGTGGAAAACAATTCGAATTCTTCGCTGACAAAGTGGAAAGAAACTCTTATGAAGTCTCTGTTTTTGAGATTAGAGATCCTGCTCCAGTAAATCCAAACAGAAGATTGAACAACAACGAAAAAGCCTTGAAAGTAGGTTCAAGAACAGATGCCTCTACAGAGGGTAACTGGAAATAATACCTCCTATTTTGGAAAGCAACCTTAAAGTATTTAAAAGTGATAGGTTTGATGTGGAAGACGCAGCAAGCCTATCACTTTTTTTATATCCTGATTCCTTATTCATTTTTGCAAAGGATAAGAACCAGTCGAATATTGGTATTCACGAATACATAAACTTCAACTGGGCTTCTTTGGAACAGCTGCTGACTTCTGATCATCTACTGAGAACAGACCTACCAGCGAAGATCTATCTGCATCAACCTGAATTCAGCCTTGTTCCTGGTGTTTTATTTCAACCTGGTCAAGAAGCTACTTATTTAGCCTTTGCATCAGAGCCACAAGCGAACACAAGCTATTTCAACACTCCTCTAGACAGCAACAACCTTCAGGTTCTATCTTGCATCTCAGGCAAGCTAAAGAAGACACTGGAAGCTCGCTTTTCTGACCTGACATTCCATCACGGATCTGTTTGTTTCCTTTCTTATCTATTCAAAGAAAGATTTAACCTAATCGGGCAGGAGATCTTAGTCAGCATATTTGGAAATCAAATCTATGCAGCCGCATTTTCCAATCAGGAACTTGCCGTCTTCAATATCTTCTCTATTGACTCCAAAGAAGATATTTTGAAATATGCCTTGGTCCTTATCGATCAATTGAAATTTGATCGGAACCATGTACGCATTAGCATCTTTGGTGCAACAAATGAAAGTGGTATTACTGAAGATTGGGGAAAGGAATACTTTCACAATTTCCGCATGTTAACTCCCCATGCAAATCAGAATTTCACTCATGGATTCAAGCATTTGAAATCAGTCAATCTATTTGAGACTAATTGGCAATTTGATTAAACCATGAAACCATCGCAACTCACGCTAAACATTCAACACTCGTGCAATGATTAGTTTGGTGCTCATAGGTTTCAGGTGCTCAAAGAATAAATAAAATAATCACATGAAAAAAATTGCCATTTTCCCTGGCTCTTTCGATCCTTACACACTAGGTCATCACGATATTGTGATGAGAAGCCTGGATCTATTCGATGAAGTGATTATCGGCATTGGCTACAATTCGACGAAGAAATCTAGATACTTTGAAATCGACGTAATGGTAGCAAAAGTAGAATCTGTGTATGAAAACATCCCTGGCGTAAAGGTGATTGTTTACAATGAATTGACCTCTACCCTAGCCAAAAAGCATAACGCGAAATTTCTGATCAGAGGACTGAGAAACACGACAGATTTCGAATACGAGAATACAATCAGCCAAATGAACCGGTACTTAAATACCGAGTTGGAGACAGTTTTCTTGATCACTTCACCTAGATATGCTGCGATCAGCTCCACGATTATCCGAGAAGTGCACCGCTTTGGTGGTGATGTATCAGAATTCCTACCTTACAATATTTGAGGCTTTAGATGTGTCTTGATGTATTGCTTGAAAAGAAAGCGCATTGATGGATAAGAATTGATCAAGGCAATTTTAGCATCCCCCTCATAAAACCATCGGATATCGTCTATTCCCTCCTCCTTTTGCGGAGCCATTTGGGAATCATTCAAACAATCCATTTCAAACCAGTACGTTTTCTTCAGAATACTCTTTCGATCTTGAGTATAGGTGTGCCAGGTATTGCAGATCTGCCTACCTGCTTTTACTTTTATAGCGCATTCCTCCTCCACTTCCCGTACCGCACATTGCTTGGGTGTCTCTCCTTTTTCGAACTTTCCCTTCGGAAAATCCCACTTTCCAAGACGGAAAATAAGGAGCATCTTATCTTTTTTAGAAACTACGCCGCCAGCAGCTTTGATGATTGAAAAACGACTTTTTACAAACTTTTTCAAAGCAGCTTTATCCTTTGTCACCAAAGTAATTGAATCTAGATCCTTCAGTTTTCGAGTCCTGAGGGTATATAGCAATCGGATAATCAGATCATGAGAAGGTTCATGAAATAGGATATCATCTTTCCATGGTAAATGGGCAGGCAAGTCTTCTTGCTGGTGATAAACAGTTTCATAAGACTTCGAAGGATTTAGCTCCTCATAGCTTATCAGATCAAATGGCTTGTCATTCACGAAGATTCTCATGGGTGAATCAAAGTTTTGGCATGGTTGGAATTAGTCAAAAGTGCATATTTTTTTCACTTGCTACAACCTTAGCCGAACTTTATCGCTTATTTTTAAGCCATGGAAATTTTAGACGCGAACGTGGCTGCTGAAGTAGCCGACAAATTATTAGAAATTCAAGCCATCAGATTACAACCTGAAAAGCCTTTCACATGGGCTTCTGGCTGGAAATCACCTATTTACTGTGACAACAGGCTTTCCCTATCTTTTCCTAAGGTAAGGACGATGATCAAGGAGCAGTTGGTGAAAAGCATTCAGCATTATTTTCCAAACGTGGAAGCAATTGCAGGAGTCGCTACTGCCGGGATTCCTCAGGGAGCTTTGCTGGCAAATGATCTTGATCTACCCTTCATCTATGTACGATCCAAAGCCAAAGGGCATGGAATGGAAAACATGATCGAGGGAAAGGTGGTGCCTGGCCAAAAGGTAGTCGTAGTGGAAGATTTAGTCTCTACGGGAGGTAGCTCACTCAAAGCAACTCAAGACTTGTTAGACGCAGGATTTGATGTACTAGGGATGGTTGCCATTTTCAGCTACGGATTTGATGTGGCCGCTCAAAACTTCGAGAAAGCAGGTGTGAAACTTGTCTGTCTTAGCCATTATGAAGCGATGCTCCCAATGGCTGTTCAGAGAAAATATATTACAGGAGATACGCTGGAATCCCTTTCGGAATGGAGAAAAGACCCAGCAATCTGGAAACAATAAGAACTTTTAGAACGAACAAAGGCAGCGAGAAATCACTGCCTTTGTTCGTTTATGGGTAAGGGCACTACTTCTCAAAAAGCCCAATAGAACCACCTACCCAGTCTTTGTCCTTGTTGAATTTCACACCGATCATCTCGCCTCGACTGAGTCTCACTAGATTCCCCACCAAGGTAGGTTTCTCATCTTTCTCTGGCCAAAGAGCTAGAATTCTCACTTCTACTTTCACCTTGCCCTCAGGCGATTGGATCACAGGAGCATAGGCTACTTTCTTTTGGAGAATGTACAAATCCTTATCCTTTACAGCTTTTACATCAGCTTTGGTCACATTGAAAATCACGCCTGATCCTGAAAAAGAAAACAAAGGCTTCAAGACATAATTCTCCAAATCCTCCGGTATCTCTTCCATCTCGCTTAGCAACTTTGTCTCAATAAAGTATTGCCCTTGCATATAGGGCAATATAAATTTGGAAATCCTCGTGTACCAGTTCGGATGTCCTGCCCACTCCACATCCAGCTTTTCTTCAAAACTGAACTGTAGCTTCAAGTCCTTCCGAAGATCCAACTCATCAAAAATCACTCGGTTATAAATCCGCTTGATCCTCACTTTTTCTCCAGCTTCATTTCTATAAAAAAGTTGCGCCCCCTCTTTGATCACTTCCGTCACGCAGATGATTGGAATGCCTAGATCTCTATGGCAATAGTAAAAGTCAATCTTTGTATTCTGCTTCTCCGGCTCAATTTCCAATAGAACCACTTCTGAAGTATCGTTGTCATTCAGCACAACTTCCTTCAACTTAGTCAAATAGGCCTCTTCATCCATTCCCGACAGATAAGGAGTCATTTCTGAAGTAAAAGGATAGTACTTCAGAATCTTCCGAAAGAGATTGAATTGGAAATTAAAGATGGAAGGGAATCCTTGCACCTCAATGAGCTTTGGCATAATCCGCCCATTCACTTCACAAATACCGAAGTCAATCGCCATAAACTGCGTATGGGCATCTTCATTCGGTACCGCAGTATTTAGATCTATAGCTCGCTGAGTAATTGCCTTAAAATCTTGCTTTCTTACAAAAGCACACACTTCTTCGCAAGCTTCTTCCAGTTGCTTTTTCACTTCATCTGGAATGAAAAAAGGAGTTTCTGCTACTCTGAAGGTGGGTGAATAATTGAAATCCGCAGCTAAATCTTCAAGAAAAGCCTGATATTTTTCTATTGAAAATTCAGTGTTAAACTGAGCTCTGCGGGATACTATCATAAAGGATTAAATTAAAGTAAGCGATTTCGAAGCTTTGGCTTTCTGAATGGATTGCTCAAGAAAATTTGGAATCAGCGTTTCATTCGTTTTATAGATTTTGTCTTCATCTATCAAATGCTCAAGCATCTTTCTAAACTTTATTTTTCCCTTGACCGCTATGATTTTCTCTTTGACCTCCGCTTTTTTCAAATGTGCTAAAAAGCTTACGGGGTCAGCTTCAGGATGAAATTGAGTCCCCACTATTTCATCTGTAAACCGAATGGCCATGATTGCACGCTCGTATTCCACATGATCCCTGATCTTTTCCAATGCGATGATTTTTGCTCCCAGCACCTTAAATTTCTTCATATCCGGCTGAATCACCTGATAGTCTCTAGAATCAATTGCCCAGAAAGGGTTGTCTAGGTTTTGCAACAAAGCATCCTTTTGTCCTTCTGCAGTCTTGTGAACAGACATCACTCCGAAAGAAGTGGATTTGCGCTTGGTGAGTGTACCAAGGCCAAAATGCCTGCACGCCATTTGGAATGAATGACAAATTAATAGAATGTGTTTTTTATGATTATGGTTTTGATTCCAAATCCATATCTGATCTAGAAAATCATAATATTTCAAATCCCAATTTCCATCACCTTCCTCAGGACTGCCTGGACCACCAGTCGAGATAAACATATCATAGTCCCGAATCTCAGGAATCTCTGCCTTACCTCTTACATCAAATATTTTATAAGTCAACTGACCTTCAAATCTGGCTACGATATCCTTGATACAACGCATCCCCTGATTGGGCTCGCCATCGTACATATCTAATATAGCCAAGTTCAATTTCCTCTTTCCCACGTTGCCTGTTTGGTTTATTTAGCCCGCAAAGGTAATCAAAGCACTTAAACCTGAAGTATACATTAGAAAATCTACTACGGTCTCAACCCGCTTTAAAATCAGACGTATTACTTCACTTTTCGAACCCACCGTAGCGGAGCTACGCCGCGATCTCCAAAGTGACTGATTTTCTTGCAGTTTGAGACCTCGATACGAATCCTAATGCATAATCCAGGTTAAATCCCCTCTGTAAACTTTGAAGTGATCATATCTACGACTTTTTTCAGATCCTGTGTCTTTTCAAATACTGCCAATTGCTGATCTGCACCAGTGCCATTTTTTAATATTTGATGCACATACTCAATTTCTTCTCTACTACCCAGTTCATCTACTACGTCATCTACAAAATCCAGAAGTTCCATAATCAACTCATAGGTAGGCACCTCTATTTTCCTACCAAAATCAATCAATTTACCCTCAATACCATTCCTCGCAGCACGGAATTTATTTTCACGAATTAAGGCAATTCTGTAGATATTAAAACTGGTATTGCTCAGCAGAAGTCTATACAGCTTGGCAACAACGGCTTGGATCAAAGCCACTATGCAATTCGTCTCATTCACAGTGAGACACATATCGCAAATACGAAATTCTATTGTGCTGAAAAATGGGTGAATTCTAAGATCCCACCATATTTTCTTAGGGTTATCAATACAATTGGTTTTCACCAAGGTCTCCAGATAATTATCATAGGACTGAACAGAATCAAAATACTCAGGCAATCCAGTTCGCGGAAATTTGGCAAAAATCTTAGCTCTAAACGCTTTAAAACCTGTATTTCTACCTTCCCAAAATGGTGAGTTGGTGGTCAAAGCATAAATATGAGGTAGAAAATAGCAGGCTTGATTCATCAGCTGGAGAGCCACTTCCCTATTATCAATTCCCACATGCACATGGAGCCCGAAAATCAGATTCGATCTGGCAATGTCTTTTAATTCATCTACAATAGTATGGTATCTGGGATCGTCTGTGATTTCCTGATCTTGCCATCGTGCAAATGGATGTGTACTGGCTGCTCCTACCAATAAACCCTGATTTGCGGCCAACTCCGAGATTTTATTCCTGAGATAGGCTACTTCTTTACGCGTCTCTGACACATTTTCGCAGACATTAGTACCCACTTCCACTACTGATTGATGCATTTCAGCTTTCACCTGTTCCTTCAGTGTGATTTTCCCACCCTCCACTATTTTAGACATGTGCGAGCGTAGATCCCTGGTTTCAGGATCTATAATCTGATATTCTTCTTCTACTCCTAAGGTAAATCTGGGAAGTTTTTTGAGGGATGAGGCCATGGTTATTTGTTAAGCTAAAAATTCTAAAATCTCTTGGTACTGCTTACAGCATCTCTCATAAATGTACCCCAGGTTAGATTCATTTTCCCAGGTTTCTGAGCTTTAGCATAGCTAATCGCCATTTTCGCAGCTTCCTCCACTACCCATTCAAAATTCTCTTGGCCTACCGAATTCACATCCGCATCTGGAGCAGGATTCCCAAAATCAATCGCATAAGGAATGCCATCCTTCACCGCAAACTCCACTGTATTGAAATCATATCCAAGTCCATGGCAAAGGCGAAGGGTATAATCTTTAACCGTAGCCAATAACTTCTTAGACGTAGGTGGCCCATCTACCACATAGCGCAAATGATGGGGATTTCGTGGTTCGTAAGGCATGATTTTCACTGCTTTGCCTCCTAGACAATACACCCTGAAATACTCTTCAAACACGATTTCTTCTTGAAGCATCATTACAAGCTGTCCAGTCTCAGGATGCGTTCTGAAAAATTCTGCTTTATCCTCAAGGCGATAAACGTTCTTCCAACCACCACCGGCGTAAGGCTTCATATAAGCTGGAAACCCTACGTAGTCGAATATACCTTCCCAATCCAAAGGGGCTACAAGGTTCCTAAATGATTTGCTCGTAGTATCGTCAGGATGCTTCGCTGAAGGCAAAATAACTGTTTTGGGAAGTGGAACTCCCAATTGATCTGCAAGCGCATTGTTAAAAAATTTATCATCAGCACTCCACCAAAATGGATTATTGATAACCGCAGTCCCAGTCAAAGCTGCATTTTTCAAATACGCTCTATAGAAAGGCACATCTTGAGAAATCCTGTCTATAATAACGGCATATTCTGACAGGTGATTTTGAATCACTTTGTCAATTTGTACCGCCTCAGCAATGATTCCTTTCTCTGCTTTTTGATTTACCCGGTCAATAAATGCCTGAGGAAAAGTGTCCTCCATACCGAAAAGTATTCCTATTTTTTTCATATGATTATATTTTTTTTTGAATGGCCATATGCCCGCCCATCAGACGCCAGTCGGACGGAGAATCTCGCACATCTTTTAATCATTTCAATGTGTGATTTTATAACCATGCTCGATTTCATATCTAAATGGATAATAAGTTGACCTAGTTAAACTTGATTCTGCTGAGGTAGTGAGGGAACATTTCCTTCCATACCTCCCAATCATGCGCTCGATTTTGACGAACATCAAACCAATGAGCTATATTTTTTGCTTTAAGAGTTTCATGGAGTTTGATATTGGCATCGTAGCAGATATCCCAATTAGAGGTTCCCAAGACTATATCCATCTTCCATAGTTCTTGGTCATTTAAATTAGGAAGGTATTCGAGTGGATTATTGTAAAAGATGTCATCATGTTGATATCCATCCATGAAGCTCCGAATATCAAATGCACCCGACATGCTAAATAGGTGGCTAACATAGCCAGGATGCCTAAAAGCAAAATTTGCAGCATGATAACCACCGAAACTGCACCCTGCCATTACAACTTTACCAACAGGAGTATTCAGGCGAATACGTTCCACTACCTCATGACAAATCATTTTGTCATAAGCTACGTGATGCTGAATTCTCTGATGAGGATGAATACTTTTATTGTAAAAACTATCGGCATCATTACTTATGGGACAATAGATTTTTAACAAACCCTGCTCGATATACCATTGGGCAGATTTCACTAGACCCATATCGCGATTTTCGTGAAAGGACCCTTTCGAAGTGGGGAAAATCACTACCGGGTATCCCGCATGTCCAAACACCAACATTTCCACGTCCCGTTGCAGGTTAGGAGAAAACCATTTTAAATACTCTTCTTTCATAGATAAAATTTCAACTAACAGTGAAAAATCAGAGGTTTTCTCTCACTTTCAAATACTAGTCAAAATTTCCTAAAAAGAAAAGTAACTGAGGTTAGCTTATTAATAAAAAATTAAGCTGCTACCTATTTAAATTCAGATCTGGCTGATTTTTAAGAACATAATTTCTAATCAAATAGGAAATAAAACTTACGGAAAAAAAACCTACTACAAGCCATTTAGATGTGGTGAAAAAAGAAGCAATAAATCCTAAAACCTGATTTTCTACAGGGAATTTGATCAATAGAATAGTCACCATCAGATTTTCACACAAGTCTAAAATAAAAACTAAGAATGGGAAAATTGCCAGAGCTTTGCTTTTCATGAACCGGACCATGAAAGCACTAAAGAGTAATAGGTATACTACCATGTAAGCTGTATCTAAAGCCCAAATCACAATCAGGTAATTCTCTCTGACTTTTGGACCCATACTTTTTAAAGAATCATAAGCTTCATTAGCTGAATAAGCAAAGCGTACGTCCAGAGCTAAATCTCTGGGCATAAAGTAGTTGAGAAGAAGATTAAACAGAATAAATAAGACAAGTAAGACAAGTAAACTTGAAGACTTACTTAGTTTTCTAAAAATTTCTTTCATAAAAAAAATCTAATAAAAATGAATTATGATCAATTTAGTTGATTTTCGTCAAAAATTAACAGCAGACCGTTTTTCTGAACGTAGAAACTAGGATCAGGTTGTATACCAACTCGCATACATAGGATAGTTTCTGGCGGTTCTTGAGATTACTTCATCCATTTCCGCACCTGTGTCCTTCACTTTTCTGGCTGGAATACCTGCATAAATTGAATTTGGTTCTACCACTGTGTTTGCCAATACTACAGCGCCAGCGGCGATGACAGCTCCAGAATGAACCACCGCTCCATCCATCACTATTGCCCCCATTCCTACTAATACTCGATCATGAATTGTACAGCCATGAACTATTGCATTATGTGCAATTGAAACTTCATTACCTATATAAGTGCCAGCTTTCTGATAGGAACAATGGATCACAGCACCATCTTGGATATTGGAATTGTTGCCAATTCGAATTTCATGAACATCTCCACGAATTACAGCATTGAACCAAACTGTGCAATTGTCTCCCATAATCACATCACCTACAATCGTAGCGTTTGGTGCTAACCAACAACTCGTCCCAAAGGTGGGAGTTTTATTATTCACATCAAGTAACAGTGCCATTTTTCGGAAGACAAATTTCAGTTCATTAATCACTATCTAAAAAACAAAGTTTCACTTTTTCTTTTGAGTAATGAACTTTTTGGCAAACTTTGAGTTTACATGTATATACACACAAATTTGAAAACCAACTCAGAACAATGAAAACTATCAAACCAACAGGCCTAATTCTAGCAGCCACATTGATGGCGTTTGCATGTAGCAAACCAGCCGAAACTGTAGAAGCAACTGATGCTCAAGAAGTAGCATCTTCCGAAGGAACTACATTGACTTTGAATCCAGCAGCATCAAAAATTGCTTGGATGGGTTACAAACCTACTGGTCAGCATAATGGCATAATTCCTGCTACCACGGGTACTGTCGTAGTAAACGGCACAGAAGTGACCGGCGGATCATTCACATTTGACATCACTGCACTTGAAATCCACGATATGGAAGCCGGTACAGAGATGCATGGCAAAATGAGCACACACTTGCTATCAGATGATTTCTTCGATGCAGCTAATCACCCAACTGCAACTTTCGAAATCACTTCAGTTGAGCCATTTAAAGCTGAAGACGTAGTTACAGACGAAGAGCAATTTGCTTCTGACAACACGCCTAAATCTAACAGCGAACTTTCTCCTGAAGCTCCTAATTACTGGGTAAGCGGAAACTTGACTATGAGAGGAACCACTAAAAACATCACGTTCCCTGCTACAATCAATGTAGGCGATGGAACTGTAACTGCTAAAGCTGGTTTCAACATCGATAGAACTGATTGGGGACTTGCTTATGGAGACGAAGCTACTGTAGCTGACAAAGCAAAAGACAAATTCGTTTACAACAATGTAGGATTAGTATTGGACGTCAAAGCTAATTAATTCATAACAAACTCATTTGAAAGAGGAATTCTAACAGGATTCCTCTTTTTTTGTGCTACCAATGCAAAGCACCTCCTTCATCTACCCCATCCCAGATCCCTCATGGATCGAAAAACTTTGCAGATGGGCAGACGTGCACTTTGACTTTTTTGCCTTTACAAACGGGAATGGACAGCACTATCCAGAAGAACCTTTTGCTACACGGTTCTTTGCGGGAAATATTCAATTATCTAAGACAGATGTCTGGAGTGTATCTACCAACTTTAAAAAAGTCGGAATCATCGGATACGACTTTAAAAATCGACTAGAAAAGCTCAAAAGTGAGAACAAACCATTTTTCGAGCTGCCTGAGATCTGTTTCTTCCAACCCTCTTTTTCTTTAGCGTTTGACGGGGAAAACATCTGTTCTGAAAATGAATTGTCTGATGATTTCTGGAAAGAAATAGATAGAACCAACCTTCCAATCTCAACAAACACAGCCTGTCTTGTCAAGCCAAAAATCTCTAAGGAGAAATACCTGAAAACGGTAAAAAAAATTCAGGATCACATCATTGAAGGCAATACCTATGAGAGCAATTTTTGCCAAGCTTATTCCGGATCATTTGAAACTTGGGATCCCATTGCAGCTTATTTCAAGTTGAACGAGCTTTCTCCCATGCCCCTTTCATTCCTTTTCAAAGCTAAGTCTCAGTGGATAGTTTCAGCATCTCCAGAACGCTACTTGAAAAGAGCAGGTACCAAAATCATCGCGCAACCTATCAAAGGAACTATCAAACGCGGGAAATCTACCCTTGAAGATGAGAGTAACAGAAAAACACTGGCCAATAGTGAAAAGGAACAAGCCGAAAATCTAATGATCACCGATCTGATGCGGAATGATCTTTCGAAGGTTTCAAAAACAGGATCAGTGAAAGTCAAAGAATTATTCGGCATTTATCCTCTGCCTAGAGTATTTCAGATGATCAGCACAATAGTTTCTGAGCTGAAAGAAGATGTAAGCTTCTCTGATATCATCCAAGCCTCATTCCCAATGGGAAGTATGACTGGAGCTCCAAAGATCCGTACCATGGAAATCATCGAGGAACTAGAGAGCTTTAAGAGAGGTTGGTTTTCTGGAGCTTTTGGGGTGATTGAAGAGAATGGAGATTTTGATTTCTCAGTCATCATTCGTAGCATAATAGCTGATCTGGAAGTGAAAAAACTCTACTTTGGAGTGGGCAGTGCTATCACTTACGATGCAAATGCCGCTCAGGAATATGAGGAATGCAATCTCAAAGCCCAGGCAATCCTAGAAATACTCGGTGGGAAATGAAAACGAAATATTAGCCCCTCCTATTCGGAAAATCATCCATGTGGACATGGACGCATTTTACGCATCGGTGGAGCAGCTTGATCATCCCGAGTGGCGAGGAAAACCTCTTGTCGTGGGTGGAAATGCAGCAAGAGGCGTAGTTGCAGCGGCAAGTTATGAAGCAAGAAAGTTCGGCGTGTATTCTGCCATGCCTTCTGTCTTGGCTGCTCGGAAATGCCCTCAACTTATTTTTGCTCCTGCGAGATTTGATCGATACAAGGAGATTTCCAGTCAGATCCGGGAAGTTTTTTACGAATACACCGACCTAGTTGAGCCACTTTCGCTGGACGAGGCATTTATGGATGTGACGGAAAACAAAAAAGGTCTAAAGTCAGCCATTCTGATAGCCAAGCAAATCCGCCAAAAGATCAAAGAGCGTACAGGATTGAATGCTTCGGCAGGTGTCTCCTATAATAAGTTCTTAGCTAAAATCGCCTCTGACCTGAACAAGCCTAATGGTCAGGCAGTGATTCTTCCTGAAGAAGCTGAGGGGTTTTTAGAAAAATTACCCATCAAAAAATTCTTCGGGATAGGGAAAGTAACGGCAGAGAAAATGAGTGGCCTGGGAATACACAATGGAAAAGACCTCAAACAATTTTCCCTGCAGTATCTCACCCGAAAGTTTGGCAAATCAGGCATCCATTATTTCAACATCGTTCGAGGCATTCACCTTTCCGAAGTGCAGCCACATCGGATTCGCAAATCTCTCAGTGCAGAGAATACGTTTGAAAAAGATCTCTTGGCGATGGAAGATCTACTTTCTGAATTGAAGCAAATCTGTGATGAGCTAATCAAGCGAATTAAAAAGTCGGGGATCAAAGGCAGGACTGTAACCTTGAAAATCAAATTCTCAGATTTCACCCAGCAAACCCGAAGCAAAACTCAGGAACAATATCCAGATGAAGAGCTTATCTGGGAGATATCCCAAGAACTTCTGGCTCAAGAACCCTTCGAGAAATCAATTCGCTTACTAGGGCTTGGCATCTCCAATCTCAATATCATCGAAGAACATCAGCACTTTGGAGAACAGCTCAAGATTCCATTTGAAGTATAGGAAGAGTAATTTAAACAGGGCTATTTTACCTATTAGCGAATATTAGGCTTATTAACAAAATAAAAGAATCATACTTCCTGCCATTTTGTCCGCATTTTAGTAATTTCGCCATCCGAAAGAAGGAAAAAAGGTACATGACCAATTTAATTGCAGACATAGATATCATCTCAGCAGAGGAAGCTCAAGCATGCGACTTCAAAATCACTGCAGATGAAAACACAGGCAAATCCCGAAAACTCTACATTGAGAGCTACGGTTGCGCCATGAATTTTGCGGATTCAGAGATTGTAGCGGCTATCATGAAAGAAGGTGGATTTGATACCACTTCTGATTTTTATCAAGCAGATGTCATTTTTCTCAACACCTGCTCCATCCGCGAAAAAGCCGAGCAAACAGTACGAAAGCGTCTCACTGATTTTCAAAGAGCCAAAAGAAGTAAGCCCGGAATGACAATCGGCGTACTGGGATGCATGGCTGAGCGACTAAAAGAGAAGCTTCTCGAAGAAGAAAAAATAGTGGATATCGTCGTAGGTCCGGATGCTTACAGAGATCTTCCAAATCTGCTTTCAGTAGCCGAAGACGGTCAGAAAGCGGTAAACACATTTCTTTCCCGCGAGGAAACTTACGCAGACATCTCTCCTGTTCGTCTGAATTCCAATGGAGTAACAGCATTCGTCTCTATCATGCGTGGTTGTGACAACATGTGTTCTTTTTGTGTCGTGCCTTTCACTCGTGGTAGAGAAAGAAGCCGTGACCCCTATTCCATCGTCAACGAAGCAAAGGATCTTTTCTCAAGAGGATTTAAGGAGGTTACCCTACTTGGACAAAATGTAGACAGTTACAAATGGTCTCCTGAAGAGAATAACAAAGCCCGGCTAAACAAAAAAGAAGATGAATCAACTACAGTTATCAACTTTGCCAATTTATTGGAAATGGTTGCCTTGGTAGACCCAAATCTTCGGGTGCGCTTCTCTACTTCACATCCCAAAGACATCACAGATGAGGTATTGCACACGATAAAGAAGTATGATAATATCTGCAAATACATCCATTTGCCAGCTCAAAGTGGCAATTCTCGTGTGTTGGAGATGATGAATAGAACCTACGATCGTGAATGGTACTTGGAGAGAGTTTCCAAAATCAGAGAGATCCTTGGTGAAGAATGTGGAATCTCTTCCGACATGATCACGGGATTCTGCAGCGAAACAGAAGAAGAACATCAGGACACACTTTCCTTGATGGACATAGTAAAATTCGATTTTTCTTACATGTTCTACTACTCCGAAAGACCTGGGACTTTGGCAGCAAAGAAATACCCAGATGATATTTCTCTAGAAATAAAAAAACGAAGACTGTCTGACGTCATCGCAAAGCAGAGTTCAACTTCTCTAATGAGAAACAAACTAGACCTCGGGAAAGAGCAGATAATACTAGTAGAAGGAGCTTCGAAGAAATCCGCAAATGACTTCAAAGGCAGAAACTCCGCAAATAAAGTAGTGATCGTACCTGCTGGAAACTATTCCAAAGGTGATTACCTAAAGGTGAAAATCATTGATTGCACTCCAGCAACATTGTTTGGTGAAGTGATTGAAATAAACCCAAAAAATTAATGATTACTAATCCGGAAATACAAAGCGTCAAACAGCGCTTCGGCATCATAGGCAATAGTCCACATTTGAACCATGCGATTCAGGTAGCTATGCAAGCCGCTCCTACTGACATGACTGTGCTGATCACGGGTGAAAGTGGTAGTGGAAAGGAAAGTTTCTCGAAGATTATCCATTCACTCAGCCTTCGTAAGCATGGCAAGTTCATAGCTATCAACTGTGGTGCTATTCCCGAAGGAACCATTGATTCCGAACTTTTCGGTCATGAGAAAGGCTCATTCACAGGCGCCCATGAATCCAGAAAGGGATATTTTGAAGTTACAGACGGCGGATCTATCTTCCTTGATGAAATCGGCGAAATGCCTCTTGGCACACAGGCAAGACTGCTTCGTGTACTAGAAAACGGGGAATTCATCAAAGTAGGATCTTCCAAAGTTCTCAAAACGAATGTCCGCGTAATCACTGCTACCAATGTCAAACTGCTCAATGCGGTAGAAAAGGGCAAGTTCAGGGAAGACCTTTATTACAGGCTCAATACAGTTCCGATTTTTGTTCCTCCACTGAGAGAGCGTGGTGAAGACATGGTTTTGCTATTCAGAAAATTCACTTCAGACTTTGCTGAGAAGTATCATGTTCGCCCAATTTCCTTAGATCCCGAAGGTCAGGCAGCTTTGATGCGTTATTCTTTTCCTGGCAATATTCGTCAGCTGAAAAATATTGCGGAGCAAATATCTCTCTTGGAAAATGAGCGGGAAGTAGATGCTTCTACTTTGGCTAACTACCTTCCTTCAGACAATTCCCGCCTTCCTATGACACTTCCAAGCTTGGGTAAAAATAGTGAGGCTTCAGATTTCTCTGAAAGAGATTTGTTGTACAAGGTACTGTTTGATATGAAAAAAGACATGACTGAATTGAAAAAACTTGTGTTGGAAACATATCAAAATGGCGGACTGAATCAAAATATCATCCAAAAGCATCAGGGGCTTTTTGAAGACATGGATAGTGGATTTGGCAGTAAAGAAAGTACGGAATCCAGCTCTAGTTACGTTCCTTTAGTGATCGATTCTAAAAAACCCAACACATCAAACGAGGATGATTATGAGCATGATGCCTTTGAGGACATCATTCATGAAGAAGATGACAACTCGCTTTCGCTAGAAAAGAAAGAAAAAGAAATGATTCTCAGAGCTTTGCGCAAGCACAATAATAAGCGAAAATATGCAGCAAGTGATCTAGGGATATCAGAACGCACACTTTACAGAAAGATCAAACAATATGAAATTGACCAATAAACTTACGCTCCTTATTCTGGGATTGGTCTTTTTCCTTTTCCAAAGCTGTGCGGTCAAATACAGCTTCACAGGTACCAATATTAATTATGAAGAAGTGAAGACTTTCACAGTAGACAACTTCTTCAATGATTCCGGCGGAGGAACGGCGAATATTCAGCAGAAATTCACTGAAGCGCTTAAAGAATACTACCAAAGAAATACCCAATTAGAATTGGTGCGGTCGAATGGTAATCTGCAATTCATGGGAGCGATCACACGATACACGCTGACTCCTCAGGCTGCTGTATCCAGTGGGGATCCAAATCTCCCGGATCGTGCAGGTAATATGCGACTGACTATCAGTGTGGAAGTGGAATACATCAACACCACTAACGAAGAAGAAAATTTAAAAAGGGCATTTTCCTTTTTTAAGGATTATGACCCGAGGACTACGACCTTTTTGGATGTGGAAAATGACTTAGTAGACGAAATATTCACCAGCATTATTCAGGATATCTTCACGGCAACAGTTGCTAACTGGTAATTTCATTATATTAAAGCTAAAAGGAATATTCAATTGAACTCAGCCCAATTTTTAGAAATACTCCAAAAAGCAGATTCTTTAGATTACAGTGAGATACAGCAATTACAGAAGGTTCAGGAAAACTTCCCCTACTTTCAAATTCCATATATCATCACTGCCCGCTATGAATATCAGAATAATGTAACTGAAAAAACTTCGGCTCTAGCCTATGCAGCGATCACAAGTCCAGATAGAATTTGGCTTAAAACTCTGATAGAAAAGAAGGAAGAAACTGCTGTCACTCCTAAAGAGGATGGGATAGAAACGAGCAAAAAAGAAGAGGAAAGAGTATTAGTAGATGAGAAGAATAAGCCGACAGACCTTATCAAAGGTATTAGCAAAAAAGAAGTCAAAGTAGAATCGATCAAAGAGATCGAAGCAAACCAGAATAATGAGAAACTTGCAGCAGGCAGCGCTCAAACTATATTTAATCTAAGTGCTGCCACCATGCGCTTAACGATTGTTATTGATGTAGAATATATCAGCACATCAAATGAAGAAGAAATTTTAAAAAGACCCTTCACGTTTTTCAAGGATTACGATCCAAGAACTACTACTTTCCTTGACATGGAAAAGGAGTTGATAGATGAGATTTACACTATCATACAAGATATCTTCACATCAACAGTCGCTAACTCGTATTTTACCTATATTCAAGCCAAAAGAAATATTCCCGTGAACGCAGCCCAATTTTTAGAAATAATCCAAAAAGCCGATCCTTTAGATCGCAGTGAGATTCTGCAGCTTCAGAAGGTGCAGGATAATTTCCCTTATTTTCAAATCCCTCATATCCTTACAGCTCGCTATGAATTCCAGAAAGATGGGACAGAAAAAACTCCCTCTATAGGTTATGCAGCTATCACAAGTCCAGATAGAATTTGGCTTAAAACACTGATTGAGAAGGCGGAAGAAAAAGTTGTTATACCTAAAACAACTACTCCAGAAATAGAAGTTAAAGCTGAAGAAAAGTCAGAACCTACACCAACCCCTATTGCTAAAGAGGAAGTAACTCCAGAAGTAGTGAAACCAAAACCTAGAAGAAGAAAACCTCCGAAAGATGATCTGATCGAAACGATCAGGAGAAAAGAGAAAAGAGTAATTGTTGACGAAAAGACGATCGAGCAAATTGACTTGATCAAGGCGTTTAGCAAAAAAGATATCAAACTTGCAACGATCAAAGAGATTGAAGCAAATCAGAATACAGAGAACCTCGCAGCAGCCAGTACTAAGATCAATGACAAATTGATGTCAGAGTCTTACGCGAAAATTCTTGCCAAACAGGGCAAGAAGCAATTAGCTAAAGAAATTTATGAGAAGTTGGTATTGAAGTTTCCGGATAAAAGGACTTACTTTGCGGACTTGATCGAAAAACTGAAAGATTAACACCCACATTATATGTTTACTTTATTGATTACAATTATTCTAATTTTAGCGGTATTGCTAATCTTGGTTATCCTTGGACAGAATTCTAAAGGTGGAGCTGGTGCAGCATTTGGCGGTAGTGCTTCTCAAATCATGGGTGTTACCCGTACTGGAAATGTGCTTGAAAAAGCTACATGGATACTGGCTATCTCAATCCTTGCATTATCGTTGGCATCTTCTGCCTTCTATACAGGAGCACAATCCAACCAATTCTCTTCTCCAAACATTGATAGCGCTAAGCAGCAAGTAGTTGCTCCTACTTTTGGTGAGTCAGAAAGCTTACTTCCAGCAGCCACTGAAGAAACTCCAGTTGAGACTGACACTACTTCAGGAAACTAAGTAGAATAATTTCATACGACATTAAAAAGTCTGCTCCTTACCGGGCAGACTTTTTCAGTTTATATCTCTTTACGAACTTTTCAAACCGTGCTATTGAGCTCAAGCTAACTAGTCACAGACTTTAGAAGAAGCCGCTTACTGATTGGAATGAGTGTCTCTTCGATCGGGAATTCTTGCTGACTGTGGATTCTCCAAGTAGCAGGATTTGGAAGCTCCTTGATCTCTCGGATCAGATCCATTTTTATTTTTTCTAGCGTATTGACCAAGCTGCGTTGAAAAACTCCTACCAGCCACATGCTTATACTCCGAAATTTTTCACCGGCAAAATGCAGCAAACTTGACTTGTAGCGAAAAGCATGAACTTCCTTATTTTGCTCTCTAGACAGCAAAATATAACCTTCCTGATTATAGATTGGAACGATACCAACCGGTTCAAATTCCAATTGATCTTCCACATAATCGTAAATCGTCTTCCCCTCTTCAATTTGTGAAACCAGCTTTGGCAATGCGAATTCAGTAATCATGGAAAGTTCCTTCATTATGCCGTCTTCGCCTACTTTAGAATGGTAATTCAACTTACCTTTTTGAAAATCAATGGAATCTAAGGTTTTTGGAAAAAGCTTATCCATCTCTGAGCTACCTGATTTCAATTCATTCAAATCGCGATAGTGATCGATCAAATCAGAGAGCACAGGGTAGAGTTTCATTGCATTAAAATGCTTGTTCGTTTCCTGCAGATAGGCCAACAACTGATACTTCTTATACTCGAAATCAATATGGCCTTCGGTAATCCAGTTTTTCGGTAGAGTTGTCATAAGAATAGCTTTGGATATAAATTACGAATTTCTGACAATTCTGAAGCGAGAAGAGCAAAAATGTCAGGCTCTCCTGCCAAAAAAAACAGCCTTCCTCCTTCTTTTCACAATCAATTACAGCCGATTTGTCAGCCTTTAACCCAATTCTTTCCTTGGCACAGGAAGTGCTAATAGGCAAGTACATTTTAATCTAACCTTAAACGAATTTATACTATGTCAAATGTGAACATCAAACCTCTTGCAGATAGAGTTTTGGTACAACCTGCTGCAGCTGAAGAGAAAACAGCTTCTGGACTTTATATCCCGGATACCGCTAAAGAAAAACCACAGAAAGGAACTGTAGTGGCAGTAGGTAACGGTAAAAAAGATGAGCCACTAACTGTTAAAGTTGGCGATACAGTATTGTACGGTAAATATTCAGGAACTGAATTGAGCGTAGAAGGCAGTGACTATCTGATCATGAGAGAATCAGACATCTTTGCAATCCTTTAATTAATCATCCCTAATCGTTAACAAAAAACACTTAACAATATGGCTAAGCAATTATTTTTCAACACAAGTGCAAGAGACCAACTGAAGAAAGGCGTTGATGCACTTGCTGATGCAGTAAAAGTAACATTGGGTCCTAAAGGACGTAATGTGATCATTGACAAAAAATTCGGTGCACCTACTATCACTAAAGATGGTGTATCTGTTGCAAAAGAAATCGAATTGGCAGAGCCAATCGAAAACATGGGCGCTCAGCTTGTGAAAGAAGTAGCTTCAAAAACTGCTGACAACGCTGGTGACGGTACTACTACTGCTACTGTCCTTGCTCAATCTATCTTCGGTGTAGGTATCAAAAACGTAGCTGCCGGAGCTAATCCAATGGATCTTAAAAGAGGTATTGACAAAGCTGTAGCGGCGGTAGTGAAGCAACTACAAGCTGATTCTAAGCAAATCTCTACTTCTAAGGAAATCGCTCAAGTAGCGACTGTATCTGCTAACAATGATGAGGAAATCGGTTTAATGATTTCTAACGCAATGGAAAAAGTAGGTAAAGACGGTGTGATCACTGTAGAAGAAGCAAAAGGTACTGAAACTGATGTGAAAACTGTAGAAGGTATGCAGTTTGACAGAGGTTACCTTTCTCCTTACTTCGTGACTAACACGGAGAAAATGGAAGTTGAATTGGAGCAGCCTTACATCTTGATCTACGACAAGAAGATCTCTTCGATGAAGGAATTGCTTCCAGTTCTTGAGCCAGTAGCTCAGTCAGGCAAAGGTTTGGTTATCATCTCTGAAGATGTAGATGGCGAAGCTCTTGCTACACTAGTAGTGAACAAGATCAGAGGCGCTTTGAAAGTAGCTGCTGTGAAAGCTCCAGGTTTCGGTGATAGAAGAAAAGCAATGTTGGAAGACATCGCTATCCTTACTGGTGGAACAGTAATCTCTGAAGAAAGAGGTTTCAAACTAGAAAATGCAACTATTGATATGCTTGGAAGAGCTGAGAAAATCAATATTGACAAAGACAATACTACTCTAGTGAATGGTGCTGGTGATAAAGCTGCTATCAAAGGCAGAATCGCTGAAATCAAAGCTCAGATAGACAAAACTACTTCTGATTACGACAGAGAGAAACTGCAGGAAAGACTTGCTAAACTTTCTGGTGGTGTAGCCATCCTTTATATCGGTGCTGCTACTGAAGTAGAAATGAAAGAAAAGAAAGACCGTGTAGACGATGCACTTCATGCTACTAGAGCAGCAGTACAAGAAGGTGTTGTTGTTGGTGGTGGTGTAGCACTTGTAAGAGCTGCTGAAGCACTTAACAACCTTAAAGGTCTTAACGAAGATGAAGATACTGGTATCAACATCATCAGACAGGCTATCGAATCTCCATTGAGAACTATCGTTTCCAATGCAGGTGGTGAGCCTTCTGTAGTGATCAATAAGATCAGAGAGCACAAAGGTAACTATGGCTACAACGCTAGAACGGATGTTTACGAAGACTTATTCAAGGCGGGCGTAATTGATCCTACTAAAGTAACTCGTTTAGCTCTTGAGAATGCAGCATCTATTGCAGCACTTCTTTTGACTACTGAGTGTGTAGTAGCTGATAAGAAAGAAGATTCTTCTTCTATGCCTCCAATGGGTGGCGGCGGAATGGGTGGCATGATGTAATCATCACCCTAGTAAATAATACAAAAGGAGATCCAATGGATCTCCTTTTTTTACTTTACACCCCAAATTAATTCACCTTAAAATAAAAAAGGTAGTTAATCATTTTTCTTGAATCGGTATTAATTGTATTTTGGCTTCACCAAACGGTTTTTTTCTACCTTAATCATCTAAATGACCCATTTTGACACAATTTTTCTAGTGGATGATGATCCCATAAATAACCTTATAAATAAAAGGCTACTTGGGAAAATTGGCATTTCTGAGAATATCGTGGAATTTCTAGAAGGCGAAGAAGCGCTAGACAAACTCAATGATTTTGAGCCACAACACTCGCTTCTCATTTTTTTAGATATTAACATGCCTGTCTTGAATGGCTGGGAGTTTCTTGATAAATACCTGGAATTATATGGACACAGATCGGATAAAATAGTAATTCTTTCCAGTTCTATTGATTACCAGGACAGGTTCAAAGCTCAGGGCTATGAAATTGTATCTGGATTTTTGGAAAAGCCCCTTACCCTTGGAAAAATCGAGGAAATTAGAAATCAAGGGATTTTATAATCCCTCAAACAAGACACTAGTACTTTCCTATTACAGGGCCCAGTCGTTCCCAAATATCTCTGATAAGCAGAAATGGAACCAGCGAGTTATCACCTGCTCCACCCATTCTGACAATCACTAACCCTTCAGAAGGAATCACCATCAGGAACTGCCCATTTTTGCCCATTGCCTGATACATATCAGCTGGAGCATTTGGCACTAGCATCCCAGGATAAATCGTTTGAGACTGAGGGACCATATAGGAGCTCTTTCCATTCAGCCAAGTAAGATAGCCGTAGCTTCGATTGAGGCTTTGAGAAGACTGCGACAGCTCATCAAAAAAGTCACCAGACCAAATCTGATTTCCATCCCAGTTTCCGTCAGCAAGCAACAAAAGTCCAAATCTAGCAAAGGATCGCGCATCGCTATAAAACACATTGTTCTCTCCGGTTTTCTGCCAAAAACCTTTCATACCTATCTTTCCTCCTAAATTCTCAGTAAAGAAATTTTGAAAACTTTGGCCAGAAGCATTTTGAACGACCTGCTCTAATAAGGTATAAGGAGCATTGTGATAGGCCCATCTTTTACCTGGCTCAGCTAGGAATACTAAAGAAGATGGGCTGGTATCATCCTGATTTGCGACTCCATCATCCAATCCTGTAGTCATTATAAGCTGATGAATTAATCGAATATCACGTTCTTGACTGTTGGTTAGTGATGTCCAGCCTTCTCCAAGGTATTTCTGTGTTCTGTCGGTTGTATTCAGCAATTTTTTGTTTTCGGCGATACCCACCAAAGTAGCGGTGAGTGTTTTTCCAGCAGATGCCCAATACCAATAAGAGTTTTCATCCATTTTCCCTACACCTGTAAGCTTATCGCCCCAGTATTCTTCAATGACTATTTTACCGTCTTTAAGAATGATAAAAGCTCTGGTGTCCTGCGTAGGTAACCAAGCTAGAAATTCCGCAAATTTCACTCCATCCCAGCCTAATTCAGCCGCAGATTGCTTATCCCACAGAGATGATTCAGTTGAGGGAAAATAAAGTTTCGATGTATTGGGCGAGGGTTTTTGAGCTTCGGCGCAGGAATAAAAAAGTAAAATAAAGCACCCCAAAAAGAAATGCTTTATATAATCATTTAAATATTTCATAGAAATTTAATATTCATACTATTTCCTCAAAGTATCCTCTATGAATTTTTTCACATCCTCACGAAAAAGCTTCGCAGAAGGCAAATCCGTATACATCATGTGGCCAGCCTCATAGTAGGTCATGATGATTCTATCACTGGCAGACATAGGTAGTCCAAGGTGCGCTATGGAATGCTCTACTCCATAGAATACAGTGGCAAGATCATAATATCCATTCATAATTAACACCTTCACATTCGGATCCTTACTCATCGCATCAGCCATATCGGGAAGTGTGGTCACAGCACCATCAGTTCCCCAATATTGATTTCCTCTATGCGACCAATCCCATTTGAATCCTTGCTTACTATAGGCAGAAGTAGAATAATTCAAATCCTTACTTACTCCTAGCGCTCCATGGAAGTAGTCCAAAAAACCCATGGTATAAGCAGGGGAAATAGCATCGCTTTGAGGATCAGTGAATGCACTCATAGACATGGGATCAATATTAATCCCTTTATATCGGGAGTCCAGACGGCCCACAGTCATTTCCTCATCCCGAAGCAATTCTTGGAAAAACTCACCCGCATCCATTTTCAAGTCAGCTCTCTTCCAAATTGCTGCACTGATTCCTGTAAAGCCTTCTAGTTTTTGAGCAATTGCACCTTCTGCACTTTCTGATAGCTTGTTTCCTTTAAATAAAGCCGGAGCATATTCATTTTCGGTAAACTCCCTTACTTGCTGCACAAAAGCTGGTAAATCACTTGTCTTGTTTGGCACTTTGTCATGATACCAAGCAGTGGCGGCCATAGTTGGTAGATAAGCGATGTATGAAATATCTTCTGTAGGCACAAAGAACAAGGTTCTCAGATCAAAGACCGAAGACACCATAATCACTCCGTTTAATGCATAACCACGGTCAAGCAAGTAGCTCATCACTCCTGCATTTCGAAATGTACCATAGCTTTCTCCCAAAATATATTTTGGTGAGTTTAATCGATTATGCTCTTTCAAAAACTGCATAATAAATAAGCTTACGCTACGTATATCCTGATCCACTCCCCAGAAATCTTTTCCAGTAGCCTCTCCTATTGGCACACTCAAACCTGTTCCCACAGGATCCATCATCACGACGTCAGCTACATCTAAAATAGAAAATTCATTATTAGTCAATTCATATGGAGCACTTGCATTGTAATTAGGATCATCGATCACAATCCTTTTTGGCCCCATGATCCCCATATGAAGCCAGTAAGAAGAACTTCCCGGTCCACCATTATATGAGAAAACAATGGGTCTATTCTTTTCAGGATTTTCTTTGAAATAGGCAGTAAAACCAAATAGTGCAATCGGTTTGTTATTTTCATCCTTCAATTCAAATGTTCCAGCTTTTGCATTTAGATTGATTGTTTTACCATCAATTGTAACTGATTGCTTAGACTCAAAAACTTGAGCTTTTTGAAGAGAATCAGTTGATTTTTCAGTTTTATCCTGAGCTGTAGCTAGGCCTGAAAAGAGTATAAAAAGAAATAAAAGTCTAATTTTCATAATAGTTTATTACGGTTACAAGTAGTTCGATTAAAGTAGGAATTGTCTTATTAAAGACCATTCGATTTTACTGCTTCACGACCTTTCCTTCTTTCATCACAAATACGACATCCTTCATCACCTTGATATCTTTCTCCGGATCTCCAGTGACCGCAATAATATCAGCCAATTTCCCAGCTTCGATTGATCCAAGTTTATCTTCAATTCCCAGAAACTGAGCATTGGTTAATGTTGCTGTCTGAATGGCTTCTAAATTTGGCATTCCTACTTCGGTCATGTAGATAAATTCGCGATAATTTTCACCATGTGGAAATACTCCCGCATCTGTACCGAAGGCAATTTTTACTCCTTTTTTATAAGCTTTACCAAAAGTTTCTTGAATCTGAGGACCTATTCTCTTAGCTTTCTCTGCCACTACCGCCGGATAATATCCAGGAATCTCCGCAAAAGCAGCAGCTGACATACCCGCTGTCACTGTTGGGACAAGCCAAGTACCGTTTTCTTTCATCATATCCATTGTTTCATCAGACATCATTGTGCCGTGCTCAATAGATGTCACTCCTGCTTTGATTGCACGCTGCATACCTTCATCCCCATGAGCATGCGCTGCTACCATTATTCCAAAATCCTTGGCAGTCTGAACTACGGCGTCTAATTCATCCTGAGCAAACTGAGGTGCTGATCCATCCCTAGCAACCGAAAGTACTCCTCCAGTAGCCGTAACTTTTATCAAATCTGCTCCAAACTTAACTTGCTGACGAACAGCTTTTCTAGCTTCATATGGCCCGTTAATCACTCCTTCATCCGGCCCTGGATCACGCATCAAATCTCTCTTTACACCATTGGTAGGATCAGCATGACCTCCCGTTGGAGCGATTGATTTGCCTGCGGTATAGATACGGGGACCTACCACTTTTCCAGAGTTAATTGCGTCGCGCAAGGCAATGTTGACTCCAGACCCTCCCAAATCACGAACCGTTGTAAATCCTGCCATAATCGTTTTTTGGGCGAAGTGAATCGACTTGAAAGCCACATCCGCTTCATTTTCCCGGAAACCGTCCACATATCGTGTAGGGCCTGTTTCTCCCTCAATATGCACATGCATATCCATTAAGCCGGGCATCACTGTGCTACCTTTCAGATCTATAGCCGAATCTCCTGAACCCGGATTTTGATAGCCAGCAGTTACTGAAACAATTTTCTGCCCTTCAATTACGATCGTTTGCTCGCTAAGAATTTTTTTGCTTCGGACATCGACTAATTTGCCAGCATGTATGTAAGTCTTTTGTGCAAAGACTGTCAAGGAAAATAGCAAGGCTATTCCACTCAGTACAATTTTTTTCATAAAGTGAAAAATTCGGTTGGTTAATATAAGAAGCAGTTTAACGAAAAATCATGAAAAAGCCACTCCAGCCTTCAGGTGATAGTAGCACTCATGCAGGTGGAAACCCAGTTTCTCGTAAAATCCTATAGCTTTTTCAGCGGCAAAAAGAACTAATCTGGTATCTGGCACTAAGCTTCTTGCAAACTTGAGCATACTTCTACCTATTCCTTCACCTTGCCTTGCCGAAATCACGGCTAAATCAGCAATGAACGTTCGATAGGAAAAATCTGACAATGCCCTAAGTACACCGACAACCAGTTCACCATCACGTGCTACGATCACTAAATTGGAGTTGCGAAGCATTTTTTCTAAATGCTCTGGATCATGCATTGGACGTCTTTTCCCCAATCCTGAATCATCTAGGATATAAATAAACTCCTGAAGGGATAAGTTCTTTTCTATTTCATAAGAAACCATTATTTTGAGATATAATTAGTTAACAATGACAAGGGGAGCAGGCTTTATTTCTTCAGCAAACAAGTCTTCGAAGGATAATCGAAATTTGGGAAAAATCCGTTCCAAAGCGTCGAATCCTGATGGGATTTCCCGAGAAAAAAACATGGATAAAGCTGATCACAAAAGTATAGATGACAGCATCAAGTTTAGAAACAGCAGGTATACTTCTTTCTCCAGAAGCGGATACTTCTTCATGATAATGGTAATCCTTACATTGGTATGGCTTGTCTGGACACTCTTTTTTTAGAAAGTTCTAATACACACGCTTTTCTACCAACAAAGAGACAAAAGCATTACAAGTTTCGGTCAACATTAGCATTTAGGCCACTTCGGTCATCGGTCTTCCGTCCGGCTGGCTAGCAAAGAATTTTAGGTAACTGGCATCATCCGATAGCTATCGGATGGGGATAATCGCTAGTACTAAATAAGCACATCTCGCAATTCTTCTTTTTTCTTAAGCATCGCCTTAGCGAAAGGACACATGGAATGACTTTGATATCTTCCTTTCGCACGTAGTCAACCAGTTCACCCAGCAACTTCTCTCCGATTCCCTGACCTTTCCGGCTTTCATCTACCTCTGTATGCTCGATGATCATTTTCTTTGGCCCAGCCATTACATAGACCATTGTGTAAAGCCTTTTTTATTAGAATTCTCGGAATTCCGCCACTCGAAAGTAGCTCCGTACGCATCCGTATTTAGCCCCAGATGCTTCTGATACCAATTCTTAGTCTTACTCGGATCTTCTACTTTAAAAAAATATTCCCCCTATTCCTGTGACACGTTTTTTCATGTGATTTAATGTGGCTTAGTGAGGTATTAAGGTAAGAAATAAAAAAGAGCTCTTATACTCTACCTGTATTTTGAAAACGGATCAACTCCTTCTTGGTAAAGGAGAATAGTCGTTCCCTCGGAAAGTTAAAAAATCCCCCTTGCTCCTTTGAAAAGGGGGAGTCGCGTCAGCTGAACTTCAACTATTGACTTCAAGTGTTTACATGCAATTACTTGATTATAGACAACAACTCACTGCACTCTATCACACCCTAAATGATTCAAATATATTTTGAACACGGATCAACTCCCCCTTTGTAAAGGGGGTAAGGGGGATTTAACCCCATATTTTTTTAAATTAACCGTATGTATTTTTTGCCATACAATAAATCATTACGTGAATTCTCCAGAGAACTTAGAGCCCATAGCACTCTTTCTGAAATACTACTTTGGCAGAAGTTAAGAGCGAGTCAATTCCGAGGTTATGGCTTCAATAGACAAAAACCTCTAGGCAATTACATTGTTGATCTATACAGCAATAAATTAAATCTAATAATTGAAATAGATGGTGACTCACACTTTAATGAACAAGCTATACTAGAAGACGAGGTTCGTCAGCAAATTCTGGAAAAAAATGGTTTAAATTTCCTTAGATTTCTGGACATCGATGTGAAGAAAAATATGGAGTTTGTACTAAGTGAATTGAACTTTTACATTGATGAATGGGAAGATAAAAATGGAATTCCTAGAAGTTATTTTAAGTAAATAAAACGCACACTTACATTGATAAAAATCCCTTTTTTCCCCTTTGGAAACAAGATGAGTAGTTCCCTCAGGAATGGTAAAAAATCCCCCGTGCCCCCTTTGAAAAGGGGGAGTCGCATCAGATGAACCTCAACTATTGACTCCAAATAGTTACATGCAATCATTTAAGTATATAGAACTACTGAAAACTAATTCGCTTCCTCGATTTTCACTTTCACTTTCTTCACTCGTTCATTTTTCAATTTTGGCATCAGCTTTTGCACCAAATTACTTTTCACGGCTACATAGGAAGCGAAATCCATGATTGTGATCAACCCGATTTCTGCGCTTGTTAATCCACCTTTCTTGGTCAGCATCCCTACGATATCTCCCTTACTGACTTTATCTTTCTTGCCTGCACTCACATAGAGACAGGTCCATTCCTGAGGAACTGGTGGTACTAGCTTCTCTCCTACTTTGAATTCCTCGATAAACTCAGCTATGTAGTCCGGTCTAGACTCATCGTTTGCCAAGATCATATAAGACTGCCCTTCAGCATGCATCCTGGCTGTCCTTCCATTTCTATGGATAAAAGCATCTTCCTTTGGAGGCAATTGGTAATGAACTATATGCTTGATCTCTGGGATATCCAAACCGCGTGAAGCTAGATCTGTCGCGATTAATAAATTGGTGACTTTGCTTCGGAATCTGATCAGGTTCTTTTCCCTGTCAATCTGCTCCAAACCGCCGTGCAATACTGAATGAAAATAATTATAGTCGTTGAGCAAAATACTCAGTCGATCGACAGCATCCCGATGATTACAAAAAACAATGCAAGACTCGTCCTGAAATCCTGCTACCAAACGCATCAGCATTTCTCCTTTTTCCTTGCTTGAGCTATGGACCACTTTGAGCTCCAACTTGGACTCAACCACATCCTTCAGAAAATTAACCGTACGATGATCTATAAATGGTAGAAAATCAGGCATTCTTTTCAGCAGAGTGGCCGAAGTAAGCAAGTGTCTTTGCTGTCCGTTAAGCGCTCCAAAAATCACTTTCAACTGCTCATGAAAGCCCATTTGTAGAGACTTGTCAAATTCATCCAAAACTACCGTGTGGATAGTTTTGGGATCAAAAGAACCTCTTTCTATATGGTCAGCCAATCTTCCTGGCGTGCCGATGATTACCGCTGGTGATTCGCCCAAGCTATTTGATTCCAATTTGGATGAGTGACCTCCATAAACTGTACTCACTCTGAAGGGAGTTTTCATGCCTTTGAAAACCTGCTCGATCTGGATTGCCAATTCTCTGGAAGGCACAATGATCAGTGCCTGCACTTCCCGTACATTTTCCTTGAGGGAATTTAAAAGTGGAATCAGAAAGGCTACAGTTTTACCTGAGCCCGTTGGTGATAAGAGTACGAGATGGGGATTTTTGGCAGCTCTGGAGATGAATTCGGTCTGCATTTCGTTGAGGCTATCAATCGAAAGGCTTTTGAGATACTGGGCGGTAGATTCTGTTTGTTTTTCTGACACGCGCAAAAGTACCAATTTACTGCGAGCTAAGTAGCCAAAATCATTGCGGCACGCTAAACTTCCTTTCCTTTCACCACCAAAAACCAATCACCTTCCAGCGCCAAATAACCATAGTCGTAGCAATAATGATAGATATTACCTTTTTTGGTCTCGTAGAGATGCGTGAAATATTTGAACTGAAAGCCATCACGAAGGAGTCTTTCCCGTGTCGTTTTCGCCATTTCCTCGCCTGAGGGAATGATTTCTTCCAAGATATTCCTGTTCTTTTTCAGGCTGTGATTGACCCTACGAATATAATTGGTCGACAGTGCATTTTGCTGATTATTGTAGGTATTGCGGCATTGATCATCACAGAATTTCTTATCGATTCTGCCTTGAATCACATCCCCACAATTCAAACAGTATTTTTTCTCTAGTGCCATATGCTAAAAAGTTTGATCTAATTTAACCGATTAGTTTGAAAAAAATCAATCAAACTAATCGGTATCAAATTTTCTATCTACTCATTTCTCAAAGTTCAGCGTATTCAGATTGAAAGTACTCCAGATCGTAATAGCCTCATCCGTCACATACACGAAGTATAAGTCCCCAAAGTAATCTGTTGCAGGAATAGTGAAGGAAGCATCAAACCATCCTTCTTGTGCACCTGAAGCAGGTCGGGAATCTTTGGTTAGCATTCCTGATTCTGCCAAGAGTTTACCATCTGGAGATCCAGCTCTTACTTGAAGTTTCCCTACCGTATTTCCAGGCATGATGGAAAGCGTTATTTTCTTAATCTGATTGAGGTCAATATCTCTAAACAAAAGATAAGATCCAGATGCTGTGAATTGCACATAATGCTCATCCACCGGATTTGCCCTAGCGGCCCCTTCCAACCCATCTGCGCTGTATGCTGAAACGGTAGTATTTCTCAATTTCAGCTGACTCGTAGTCTTAATCGCAGGAATGCCATTGGCTCCATTATCTTCATAAGAGGCTTGAACCTGATAGGATCATCCGTATTATCAACCCGGAAATCCCCATCGTCAATGCTCAATGACTCCATATTCAATTCCACTTTTATGCCATCCAAAAACCTTCGGAACGGATGTATCAGATAGGATAAGCACTTTTTATAAGAAATCAATCGAACAATATTGTTCGCCTGCGGTCGATAATGATTGAGGCATAGAAAAACACGAAGATTGATTTTCTGGTTTTATGTGATTGAAAGCAAGCAGGCTTCTAGCTAATGACTAGGATTGCTGAGAGAAATCAAAGCAGGATGAGAAGCTCAAAAATATTCCCTTATCTATTCAAGTCGCTTCAAAATATCATTGAAACAATAATTAGGCTTGACAATGTGTCGGAGCAACTTAAATCACCTACCTTATAGCTATCCGCAAAATCTGCAGCTATCAACCTTATCGAAATCTTTAATAGACAGCCTATCAAAGTTTGTTTTTAGTACCAATGGTAACAGCAAAAAAAACTAAGACCCAACCGCCTGCCACTGTGCAGAACTTTCCCATTGTAGGCATTGGAGCGAGTGCAGGAGGGCTTGATGCCTTTATGCGATTGCTCACGGCAATACCCGAAAGTTCAGGAATGGCCTATGTGTTGGTACAGCATTTGGACCCATCTCACGAAAGTATGTTACCGGAGATTTTACAACGGGTCACAAAAATTCCTGTCCATGAAATTACCGAAGACATCCATTTGGCGCCCGACCATATTTACATCATACCTTCCAACAAAATATTAACATCAACCGATGGGGTGCTGCAACTCGCGCCGCGCGATAAAAAAATTCTAAATCTCTCCATTGATATTTTCTTTAAAACGCTGGCCGAAGTGCATAAAGAGTTTGCAGTAGGTGTGATCTTGTCAGGCACAGGTAAAGATGGAACAAATGGTTTGAAAGCCATCAAGGACTATGGCGGTATTAGCATTGCGCAAGATATGGAATCAGCAGCGTATGATGGCATGCCGGAAAGTGCCATCAATGCAGGCGTGGTTGATTTTATTTTAGCGCCCGAACAAATTCCTGAGCAGCTTTTGCAAATCAGCAGGATAGATAAAATAAGTCCTGTTCACAAAAAAGAAACACAAGAGGCCAAAGACGATGAAGCTGTTTTCAAACAAATTCTTTCACAGCTTCACCAGCGTAGCGGCGTTGATTTTACCCATTATAAAGATCCAACGTTACGCAGGCGCATCGCGAGGCGGATTGCCATTGTAAAAAAGAAAAATCTTACCAGCTATTTAGATTTTTTGCGTAAAGATAAAGACGAACAGGATGCCCTTTTTCAGGACATGCTCATTCCTGTAACTTCTTTTTTCAGAGACCCAAAATCTTTTCTGGCATTAACTGAAACCGTTTTTCCTTCCATCCTGAAAAATAAAAATCCTGATGCACCTATTCGTATTTGGATTGCGGGTTGCTCCACAGGTGAGGAAATTTATTCAATCGCTATCTGCCTTAAGGAATTCTTGGGAGCGAATTCCGATAGCTATCAGGACCGAACAAAAATTCAGATCTTCGCTTCCGATATTTCTGAAAAAGCAATTAAGAAAGCACGTTCAGGAATTTACACGAAAGCCGATGTGGAAGGGCTTTCTGCATCTCAGCTCGAAACTTATTTTACAAAAAACAATGGTGGCTATGAAGTGAACAAAGTCATTCGTGATATGTGCGTGATTGCCCCTCACAATTTTTTAAAAGACCCTCCATTTGCCAAAATGGATTTAATCAGTTGCCGTAATGTGCTCATCTATATGGATACGTTTTTGCAACAGAAAGCATTCGCTACGTTTCATTACGCTCTGAAAGAAAACGGATTTCTGTTTCTTGGTAAATCTGAATCCATTGGCGCGTCATCCGATTTGTTTGCACAAGTGGCAAAGAAAGAAAAAATCTATTCACGCAAGCGGGTTGCGGGCCGGTTCAGGCATGTTGCCACTGAATTAAAAAAAGACAAATTGACCACGAAAGCCAAGACTGTGGCCAAAAATGAAGCTACGCAAACCGACTTCAAGAAGAGTGCTGAGGCAATAATGATTGCCAAATCACCTGCTAGCGTTGTGGTGAATGAACAACTGGACATTGTGCACATTCACGGAGATATCACACCGTTTCTTCAGGCACCGCAAGGCAAACCCACTCACAATCTTTTGCTAATGGCACGAGATGGTTTAACCTTTGAATTACGAAACGCCATTCACAAAGCCTCCAAAGAACAAAAAACAATCACTACGGAAAAGATTCCTGTAAAAATAAATGCCCATATGCAGGATTCTGATAGCCATCGGGACGGGCAAGAGAAACAAATTTTGGTAGCGATGGAGATTATTCCACTTACCGATACTGTTGAACAGCATTACTTAATTCGTTTTGAGAAAACGATAGTTCCGACAGCGCAGGACGAAAAATCAGCTGCAGGAGGCAAAACAAAAATAGGCGAAGCAGTAAAGCGAAACGAGCAATTAGAAAAAGAATTAGAGCACAACCGTGAAGACATGCGGGCCATCACTGAAGACATGGAAGCGGCTAATGAAGAACTGCAAAGCGCCAATGAAGAATTGCAGAGCAGTAATGAGGAGATGCAAAGTTTAAATGAAGAATTGGAAACCTCCAAAGAGGAACTTCAGTCAACCAACGAAGAACTAATCATCATCAATCAGGAATTGTTTGAAAAGCAGGAACAACTCAGTGCAGCCCGTCTTTATTCTGACAGCATTGTTAGTACTATCCGCCATCCGCTCATTGTTCTTGATAAAGACCTTTGCATAAAAACCGCTAATACTGCCTTTTACAAAAAATTTAATGTGGATGAAAAGGAGACAGAAAATAAATGGTTTTATGAAATTCAGCATCATCAGTTTGATGATTTTAAACTTCGCTCACTACTCGTAAAAGTTCTTTCTCAAAAAAACCGTATTGATGACTTTGAGATCATCCTCAATCTTCCAGGAATCGGTGAGCGCACCCTGCTGATGAATGCACAGCAGATTAAAAATGAAAAGACAGCTGAGCAATTAATACTACTTGCTATCGAAGATGTTACCGAACAGGCAGCAGCCCGAGAGATTATTTTAGAAAATAAAAAACTTTCGGAGAAGGAGCGTAAGATGCTGGTCGATTTCTTTATGCAAGTACCTGCAATGTGTGCCATTCTCAAAGGACCTGAATATGTATTTGAATTTGCCAACCCTGCTTACAGGGAGTTTGTCGGCAATCGTGAACTTATAGGTAAACCGCTGCTTGAAGCATTACCCGAAATTACAGGGCAGGACTTTATTGAACTGCTTGATAATGTATATAACACGGGCGAAACATTTACTGCAAAAGAAATGTCCGTTACCTTGGATAAAGGCAATGGAAAACTCGAACAAGTTTATGTTAATTTATCATATCAGTTATTTAAAAATGACAAAGGTGAAATAGAAGGTATTTTGTCTTTTGTTTATGATGTAACGGAACAGGTAAATGCACGCAAACAAATTGAAGCCAGCGAAAAACGGTTCAGCAATATTCTTGAGCAATCCATTATGGCAGTTGGGATTTTGAAAGGAACGGATATGGTAGTAAGCTTTGCCAATGAACCACTTTTAGCTACCTGGGGAAAAGAGGATGATATCATTGGAAAGCCGCTCCTTGAAGTGTTGCCTGAATTAAAAGACCAAGGGTTTCCAGAATTGTTGCAAGAGGTGTATTCCACAGGTGTGCCTTATTACGGATACGAAGCTAAAGTCAATCTTATCCTCAACGGAAAAGAAGAAATCAAATATTACAATTTTGTATATCAGCCCTATACTGAAATTGACAATAGTATCACAGGCATTACGATACTTGCCACAGAGGTAACCGAACAAGTGCTGGGGAAAAAACAAATTGAAGAACGCAATAAGGATCAAATACAATTGTCACAGTATTTAAAACTTGCAACTGATTCTGGTAATGTTGGCGTTTGGTCTTTAGATATCGCTTCATCGAAATTGGAGTGGTCTAACATTCATAAAAAATTATGGGGATATGATGATCTTCTTGAAGAACTAACCTACGAAGACTGGCATAAAGTGATTTTGCCAGAGGATAAAGAATTGGCTTTCCGAAAAATAGAAGAATCAAAGCTGAAACGTAGTTTTTATGAGGTTGATTATCGAATTAACCGTGCAAATGATGGAGCTGTGGTCTGGATAAAATCAACAGGACAGTATCAATATGACGAGTTTGGTGAAGCACATACACTTTCGGGGATCAGTATTGACATTACCAAACAAAAAAGTTTTACAGAAGAATTGGAAATAAAGGTCAAACAGCGAACAGCTTCACTCAAAAAATCAAATGAAGAACTAAAGCAATCTAACATTCAGCTAGACCAGTTTGCATACATAGCCAGTCATGATCTCCAAGAGCCATTACGTAAAATATTAACCTTTTCTTTGCTCTTGCAGGATAAATACACTAACGGGCTGAATAAAGAAGTAAAATCCTATCTCCACAAAATTGAAGGTGCTTCCAGCCGGATGACCACACTCATTCAAGACTTGCTCAATTATTCTCGGCTACTCCACCACGAAAAATTATTCGCATCAACCGACCTCAATGGCACCCTGGATCATATTCTGAATGATTTTGAATTACTCATACAGGAAAAGAAAGCCAAAATAAAAATTGGACAACTCCCAACGGTCAATGCCATCGCATTTCAAATGAGCCAGCTATTTCATAACCTGATCAGCAATTCATTGAAATTCTCTAAAAAAGATGTTCCACCAATCATTACCATCACTTCCCGAAAACTTCCCGAAAAAGAAATTAAGAAATATTCAAGTTTAGATCCTTTTGTGCCCTATGTAGAAATTATTTTCAAAGACAACGGCATCGGCTTTGAACAAAAATACGCAAAAAAAATATTCACTATCTTTCAGCGTTTGCACGACAAAGAAACCTACAACGGAACAGGCATTGGGCTAGCTTTGTGCAAGAAAATTGTTGAAAACCATCAAGGAGAAATATTTTCAAATGTAAAAGAAAATGAAGGCGCTATATTTCATATCATCCTCCCAATTAAAAAGCGTGAATAAATTTCAAGATTACTGCTGATTATGGAACAGAAAAATATCATGATCATAGACGATGATGCAGACGACAGGTACTTCTTCAAAGATGCATTAGCAAAAATGCCACATGCTGTGGAGTGTATGGAGGCAAATGGTGGTCAGGAGGCGTTTGAGCTATTGAGGAAAGCGAGTCAGTTACCGAATTATATTTTCCTTGATATAAATATGCCACTAATAGATGGGCGTGAATGTTTGAAGCAATTGAAAAGCGATGAGAAACTAAAACATATTCCTGTCATCATGTATTCAACTTCTTTTTCAGGGGAAAGCATCATCGAATTTCACAAACTTGGAGCATCAAGTTGTCTTTATAAACCAACAGACCTTAAAAAATTAACCGCTCAAATCCTTGAGGCGATTGGGGAGCAGTAGGCAGTTTTCAGGGAGCAGTGGGCAGTTTTGGTTTGATGAGTAGAATGATATTACAACTTATGTACACCGGATTTTTCAGGGTTTGCTGTCATATAGCCTGTTAATTCCCCGATTTCTATAGTCTCTTGATCCCACTAGGACTAGGTGTTTTAGGAAATGTATCCTCAAGCGAAAGAAAACTCAATCCAGACTTGTGTCTCAGTATTTTCCGTTTCAGCGTCGGAAAGCTTTGAAATGAAATGAGCCGGATACCTTCTTTTCCGATAACCCTCAGCAATATTTGCGCAGACAGACCGGCTTGACCGTTTTTTTTTGATCAATCAAAGAATATTTTTCCCTGAAGGAAATTTTTTAGTAGCCTCATATTCTCCGTGATTACCACATTACGAGAATCTGCAAGCGCCTTTTCCTTATTTCCAGCGAGCAAATTGAGATCAAAAACGGCAAAGAAATTTGGCTCGGCATAGAAGACATTTTCCTCTCGGAAGACCTGATCTTTATTATTCCCAGAACCCGGTTGAATCGTGAAATCATTCCATTTCAACACCCGCGTGACAGCTTCCACCTCAGAAATATCCGCTTGAATTCTCGGGCCGAGCGAAGGTGGTGCAGTAGCATAACTCGCCGTGCTGTAATCTCCCCAGTGGGAGGTAATCCTAAAAACCGATTCGGAATCCGGATAGAAGTGATCGTAGTTCACCTCATCCTGAATGAAAATCATAATCATCAAAAACCCGGAAATCCCCATGGTCAGTCCCAAAACATTGAGAACAGTGTAGAGTCTGTTTTTCCTCAAAACTCTCCAGCCGATTTTAAGGTAGTTTTTCCACATTTTTTGATGATTTAAAAATTGAAAGATTGCAAAATTTGAAAATTGGTTTCACATGTCACTCCACTGCTCAATGACTCCATATACAATTCCACTTTTATGCCATCCAAAAACCTTCGGAACGGATTTATCAGATAGGATAAGCACTTTTTATAAGAAATCAATCGAACAATATTGTTCGCTTGCGGTCGATAATGATTGAGGCATAGAAAAATACGAAGATTGATTTTCTGGTTTTTGGTAACTTGTTTTGGTTTGGTCTGCCTTTCAGCGTTCTGACCTTTCACCGTGGTCTGTGTTTCCGTGGTCGGTGTCCCGCCACCGTGGTCTGTGTCCCACCACCGTAGTCTGTGTCCCGCCACCGTGGTCTGTGTTTCCGTGGTCGGTGTCCCGCCACCGTGGTCTGTGTCCCACCACCGTAGTCTGTGTCCCGCCACCGTGGTCTGTGTCCCACAGACCACTTTAAGTTTATTTCGTTTCGGTCTGTGTGACACAGACCGAGGTCGAGTGTCTCACGATAAATCTTTCTCCTCCGTGGTCTGTGTCCCACAGACCACTATTTTTTCAGTTTATTTCTTTCGGTCTTTGAGTCACAGGCCGAGGTGAAGGTAACAGATTCGCCTACTCAGATCGTTTATCATAACTCACTTCCTCCGTGGTCTGTGTCCCACAGACCACTATTTTTTCAGTTTATTTCTTTCGGTCTTTGAGACACAGGCCGAGGTGAAGGTAACAGGTTCGCCTACTCAGATCGTTTATCATAACTCCCCACTCACATTAAAACCTATCCATATAATGAGTTATAAAGCCAAAATCATCAGCCCCTTTCTCATAAAACATAGCTGAAGACCATCTGTAGTTTTCAGGGCTATCCGCAAGATTCCAATGTGCTTGTAGCGGGTTATTGTGGAGATAAGTTAGCTTTTGTTCCAATTTCTCTTTAGAGTCCATTAAAATTGCCAGTGGGTCTCGCTGCCAAATTCTAAATAAGCGATCGTTATCATCAACTTTAAATTCAGATAATCTATTAGGGCTTACTGCATTTAAGTTATTGATAATCATATGACTAGTGTATTTATTGAAACTAGCATAAGGCATTTCTTTACCATTTGGCTCCTTCATTTCCCAAATCACATGAAGGTGATTGGGCATGATGACAAATCCATAGACTACCACCATACCCCTTGAAACCAATTCTCGCCAGGACGAGATAATAATCTCTTTGTACTGATTATTTTCTAAAACACACTTCCAGTCCTTAATAGTATTTGTCCAAAAATATACGGAATCAAATTCCATCCGGGAGTTGCGGTATTTGCTGTCTTGATGTTCCATAGTCTTATGGTTAAAAAAAATAAATTATCTACGCCCTATCCTAAAACTAACCTAATCCCATGACATTGATTGAAAAAAATCCGTAGTCTGTGTCCTCCGTGGTCTGTGTCCCGTCCGTGGTCTGTCCCGCCACCTCGGTCTGTGTCCCACAGACCGCAACTATTTCGGTCTGTGGGACACAGACCGAGGTGAATCGCTCAAAGTCGATCTAGAATTGTCCTTCCCCGTAGTCTGTGTCCCACAGACCACTTTAAATTTATTTCATTTCGGTCTGTGACACAGACCGAGGTGGAGATAAAATAGAGGTGAACGTATTTGGTAAAAATCTAACAGTGGTCTGTGTCCCACAGACCACAACTATTTCGGTCTGTGGGACACAGACCGAGGAAGAAGGGAAGAATAAAAATCTAACCACCCAACCTCCGCATCACCAATGCATCAATTATTTCAAAAAGCTGCTTGGGGTGACGAGTTCGCCAACTCATATCATCAAGCTTCGCTCCCATGACCAGATATCGGTCTATACCAAACCTGCTCATTTCAGACAAGACATGATCTCGCAAGTTTAGCATAACAATCCAACCGTCTTCTAATTCATCTTGCCATTCGTCGTAGTAATCATCAGCCTCCAGATCGCCGTGGAAGTTGAGCACATTCTCACAAATCAGAATGTATTTGTTGATGCCCTCTCCGATCATCAATTCAATGATATTCCGCTTCAAAGTCATAATATCATTGTTCAGCAGGTCATTCCACTCACCTATCAATTCGATTACAGCAAAACCATGGTGATAGTCTGCATAGATTACTTTCAGAAAAAGCGTCTCACTTTCCATGCTATCCCACTGCGGGTGAATCAGAAAATTGTAGATGGAATCCGTAAAATGAACCTCGCTGTTCTGATATTCAAAAAACGGAGATTGAGGATCTTCTGCAGCGATGTAAAGATTTCTCCAGTTAAAGTAAGGCTCAAGCGTATGCATGGTAGGTAAACAGATCTGACTAAGGTAAAGTTGCAGTGGATCATTCCATTTGAAACTTCCTTTATGGCTCAATCCATGCTAAACGAGATTATGTAACTACGTCATCCGATAGCTACCTGATGCGAGCTTGCGTGCCGAAGGTTGGGAGACCCTTAGGCCGACGCGGCAATCCAGTAAAGGTCAGTACTTCTTATAACTAGATTGCTTCACTCCTCCGTCATTACCAATGACGTTCATAAATCCGAAATCACATATCTCAAATCATAAATCCCCTACTCGCTTTTAATCGCCTTCACCGGATTGGAATTCGCTGCTTTTAGGGATTGGATGGTCACAGTCAGCAGCGCTACTCCCATAATCGTGGCAGCAGCAAGCGGTATAAACCACCACTCAAAACTAATCTTGTATTGGTAGCCATTCAGCCAGTCCTGCATCACCCAGAATGCCAATCCAGAGCCAATGACTATCGACAGAAATACGATGAGGATAAACTCCTTATTGATCACCTGAAGAATAGATAAAGTGGAAGCTCCCAATACTTTTCTGATTCCAATTTCCTTGGTCTTTTGCTCGGCAATATGTGCAGAAAGCCCCAATAGACCCAAGCAGGAAATGATAATGGTCAAAATACTGAAGTATTGCGCCAAGTCTCTCAATCTCACATCTTCCTGATAGAGACGTGCATAATTCTCATCCATAAAACTGTACTCAAAAGGGAATTCAGGATTAAGGTTGCCAGCCACAGATTCCAGATAAGCAATCGTTTCCTGAATATTTGCTGTATTGACTTTCACATATCCTTGCCAGGTATTTACAGGATCCAATAGCAAAATAGCTGGTGCTACGTTTTGTCTAAAGCTTTCAAAATGAAAATCTTTTACGACACCTGTGATGCCTCTTTCATCTTCCCCCATTCTAAAAAACTCGCTTCCTTCATGGTCTTTTTGCATCAAATCATAAGCCGTTTGGTTAAGAATTGCTCCAGAGACTGAATCCGCTCCATTTGCCCTATCAAATGCTCTCCCGTTTACCAATACCAATCCGGAAGTTTCTATAAAATCATAATCCACCCGGATGATTTCAAAAAGTGCTGCATTTTCAGGATCTTTTCCTTCCCAGGAAACTCCTCCCGTATTTGAGTTTCTCCCCAGAAAACCAAAGGAAGATCGGCTGACGGATTCAATATTTTCATTCTTTTCCAATTCGGCCTTGAATACATCAAAACTCTCTAAAAGCTTTCCTTCCAAAGGAATCTGAATCAATTGGTCTTTGGAATAGCCCAAATCTTGATTCATCGCAAAACTGATTTGCTGATATACCACCAAGGTGGAAACAATCAGGATAGTCGCTAATATAAACTGGAATAATACCAGTCCTTTTCTAGCCATCACCACCCCTTTACCGGCTTTGGTAAATGACCTGAATACGGAAACAACTTTGGTAGCTGAAAGGTAAAATGCAGGATAGCTTCCCGCTACAATCCCTGTGAAAAGAATGACAGAAATGAGCTGCAGCCAGAAAAATCCTGTCCCATAAGGCACAGACATCAATTTTCCTGTCAGGTTGTTGAATATGGGTAAAGTAGCCTGAACCAAAACCACCGCAATGATCCCCGCAAAAAAAGTAATCAATAGAGACTCACTCATAAACTGCATGACCAAAGAACTCTTATCGGCACCTGCCACTTTCCTCACGCCCACTTCCTTTGCACGCTTTTGGGATTTGGCAGTGCTGAGATTCATAAAATTAATGCAGGCAATGATCAGAACAAAGAGCCCGATCATGGCAAAAAGCTTCACATTTTTGATCCTACCTTCTACTAGTTGACCATCTTTCCAGCTCCCATGGAGGTAGTAATCTCCATAAGGATAAGCAAACAAGCGAACATTGGATTCTTCATTTCTATCCTTGATATAATTCTCAATACTAGCAGAAAACTTATCTCCGTCTACTCCTTCTCTCAACCGAATGACTGTTCTTGGGCCATTATTGCCCCATTCTTCCAGCCAGTCGTTTTCTTCGAAAAAGACAGAATAAGGAAGCACAAAGTCAAATTGCATAGCTGAACTAGTAGGGAAGTCCTTGACCACACCCTGAACAATATAGTTTTTGGAATCGGTCCCACCTTTTATCTCTACATCCTCACCTACCACATCCGTTCTACCAAAAAGTGAAATGGCCCCACTTTCAGTCAAGACCACCTGATTATTTTCAGTAAGCATGGAATTGAGGTCACCCTCTACCACACCATAGGAATATATTTTCAGGAAATCAGGCATGGCATGCAAGCCTTCCAATTTGATACGCTTGTCCTGTTGGATAAATAGCAAATTCTGCATCCAAGTGTAGGTGGCGGCATATTCCACATCCGCTAAGGTTTCTTTCATGCTTTCAGCCAGCACACCGGGCGTAGAAGTAGTAGTAAAAATATCCGATCCATAGGACTGATGCTCCATCATTTGATACACTCGTTCCGCATCCGGCAATTCCTTATTGACATTCATCTCAGAAGTCACCCAAAGTCCAATTAGTATTGCTGCCCAAAGCCCCAGTGAGAGGCCAAATAGATTGATGAAGAAAGTCAGTTTATGCTTTGCAAAACCTCTCAATGCGATTTTAAAATAGTTCTTTAACATGTAGTTGTGTACTAAGTATGCCTGTTGGTTATCTTGATCTCAAAAATCTCTTGCTAGTTCTATTACTAGAGATGCATGCCGATACCAAACAGTTGCATAGAGAATGCCAGCAGAGAAAAACAGCCCCGTATGACTTCCAGAAGGCTTTTTCACTAAAAACTCCTTGTCCGACTTTGATGGTTTTTGGTCGCTTTCGGGCGAATTTTCTAAAACTCTGAATCTTAATACATCCATGAAATTGAAGGATCTTATCAGGATTGAAGGATCACAAAACCTGATGTACTCTTTGAGAATAGAGAAAAAGTCGAAGAACTGGCCAGGAAGCTGAATTCATCATCCACTAAGCCGGTAAAATTCAATTAAAATTGAATAATTCCTAAAATGTCGCATTTGTACAAGACAAATATTTTCCAATCAGATACATTTAAAATCAGGTTTAAAGACCGGTTTTACTTTTAATTTCTATTTTTTTAACAACCAAACTCCAATGTTTAGATAACATGAGCTTTTTACGCCTACTTTTTCACCTTTTCCCTTTTAAAAAAATCATAAACACAGCCATTAAAAATCCTTTGAAATCAGGTGACCAATCTGTCCCGATATTACTCCTTTTCTTTTGGGCTTCCTTTAAAGGGATGAACGTCGAAAATGTTTTCACCACCGACATGCCCACACTTTTAGAAGTTTCCATTTACAGAAACAGTATTTATACCAAGCAATTTCAGAGCGGTTCCTGGTTGGGAGTGAAGGAATTAGCCTTTCCAGAATTGATGGGAAAATTGAACTTGAAGTACACTTATCCAAATAACTATTAAATTTTAGAAACATGAAAAACATTCTTATAACAGGCTGCAGCACCGGATTCGGCTTTTTGGCAGCCAAAGTTTTTGCACAAAAAGGGCATCATGTATATGCCACTATGCGCAATATCGAAAGCAGTAACAAAGCACATGCAGATGAACTTCGCGCATTTGCAAAAGACAATCAGGTGAAAATTGATGTGTTAGAGATCGACGTCACCTCAGATAAAAGTGTCAACGATGCTGTGGCACAAATCGACAAAGTAGATGTGCTCATCAACAATGCCGGTCGAGGCTATGGCGGTCCTATTGAGGCATTTACATCCCAGCAGGTATTGGATCAGCTGGACCTGAATATCGTAGGCAATATCAGAATGGTAAAAGCAGTTTTACCCAAAATGCGCGCTCAAAAAAGCGGTTTGATTATTCAGCTCAGTTCTATTGCAGGTCGTTGTGCTGTGCCGGGTTTTGGAGTGTACCATGCCAGCAAATGGGGTGTAGAAGGCCTCAGCGAATCCATGCGCTACGAATTGTCACCTCTGGGAATAGATGTGGTGATTGTACAGCCAGGACCATTTGAAACACAATTCTTTTCAACACTTGTTAATTCCGAGGATGCAGAAATAGCCTCAGCCTACGAGCATGTCGGCAAATTTGGTGAAGGGTTTGCCAGCAGTACCATGGCGGCTTTTGCAGATCCTAATGCACCCACAGACCCAATCATAATTGTAGAAGCATTTGAAAACCTGATCAACATGCCGAATGGCTCCCGCCCTTTGCGCACCATGGTAGGTTTGAATTTTGGACTTCAGGCAGTCAACGAGGTCACCGAACCTATTCGCCAAGGATTACTTCAGGCCTTTGAAATAAGCGATTGGGATGGGCCACGGGAGTAAAGTTAGGAGTTGGAGGTAGGAGGTAGGAAGTTGGAAGTCGGGAAGTTGTCAGCCTGAGCACTGTCATTGTAAATTCCACACCATGGTCGGTGTCTCGCAGACAACTATAATTCACCGTGGTCTGTGTCCCACAGACCACTATTATTCTCCCTGATTTGTGTCTCCCACCGTGGTCTGTGTCCCACAGACCACCATTATTCTCCCTGATCTGTGTCCCACAGACCATTAATCTTCCAGAATATTTCGTTTCGGTCTGTGGGACACAGACCGAGGTGAAGAGACACAGACCGAGGTGGACCGCGGTAAAGCATCCGATAGCTATCGGATGACGTTTCCTGGCGAGTAAAATTCCGCTCAATTTTTCTAACTTTAGAATACACCAAAATTTTTGAACTATGACCCTGCTGATTTTACCATGGCTCGCACTTTTATTTTCCCTGGACAGCCCAAACTTTGAATCCCAACTCATAGACTCCAATGTCTCTATAGGCTATGGCGTGGTCGTAGGTGATGTGGATGGAGACGGAAAGCCGGATTTGATATTGGCAGATAAAAAACAATTTGTGTGGTACCGAAACGGGGATTGGAAGCGCTTTGTATTGGCAGAAAACTTGACCGAGCGCGATAATGTCTGCATAGCAGCGCGGGATATCGATGGAGATGGAAAGGTGGAGATAGCAGTAGGTGCGCAGTGGAACCCGGGAGAAACCAGCGATGAAACTCAATCCGGTTCGGTGCATTACCTCATCCGACCAGCCGACCCTACTCAACTTTGGACAGCGGTGCAACTTCCGCACGAGCCAACGGTGCATCGCATGTATTGGGTGAAAACAGGGAGCGATACCTATCAACTCATCGTGCTTCCACTTCACGGTCGGGGAAATAAAGCGGGTGAAGGAGCCGGAGTGAAGGTAATTGGCTATGAGAAACCTGCAGACCCAAAAGATCCTTGGAAAACGAACCTCATCGATGAATCCATGCATCTGACGCATAATATGATTTCCAAAGACCTAGGCGTGGGCGAAGGCGAGACGATTTTTATAGGGGGAAAAGAAGGTGTAAAAAGCTTTTCATTTCAGGATAACAACTGGTTTGCCGGACCTACACGTGAGTCACCTCCCGGACATGAATCTTATGGTGAATTGGCTCTTGCAGAAATTCCCGGCCGAGGAATGCTACTGGCTGGAGTGGAGCCCATGCATGGCAATCAAGTGACAGCATTCACAGCAACCCAGGAATCTTCCCAGCCACAGCGGATCGTCTTGGATAAAAGCCTGAAGGAAGGTCATGGGATTGTGACGGGGGATTTCTTGGGAAACGGCACTGTACAAATCGTGGCTGGATGGCGGACACCAAATGAAGCTGGAGATAAAGGAATCAAACTTTACGAACCTGTAAACGAGAACTATACAGAATTCAAAGCCCACTGGATCGATCAAAACGGCATGGCAACCGAAAGTCTAACTGCTGCTGATCTTAACGGGGATGGAAAACTCGATCTGATTGCGGCCGGCCGATCTACCAACAACTTGAAGATTTACTGGAATCGAAGGGAGTAAGGTGGTGTAGGTCATTGCCTGCCTTCCGGTAGGCAGACGATCCCGAGAATCGGGAGAAGCAATCTCCTTTCAGACTTCAGAGGTTGTACATCTGATTGGAGGTTTGATTCTTAAGGATTCAAACTATTCTTTTCCTCTTCACCTAATTCACTTGCATAACTAAAATTACTAATGTATTTTCAGGAGCTTTTAAGAGAGGAAGAACTGGAATTTTTTGAGGGGTAAAAGTCAAAAAGGTACATGTACTTGTACAACTCTGAAAAGTAAGACAACAAAAGCTATAGCTTTAATCAATTTGGTAGCAATAATAATTTACAAAGAGAATACTATGGAAACAGAGGATGAAAATTTGAATGAACCAATAAGTATTTCTGCGTTGGGAAAACTTTCAGACCCAATTAGTGATATTTACAAAGCGTTTAATGGTCCCTTACAAAATATTAGTTCGTTCAATCGAACCACTGAGTTATTTGCTTCAAATGTCAATTTACTTGGATCCTCATTGACTATGGACTACCTAACAGATACCATGGCCAAAATCACTTCTGAGTTCGACCATATAAATAAATTCACGAGTCCTATTAAATCGTTGGGGATTACTTCTGCTTTTATAGAACCACTAATGACTTCATCACTATCAATTTCGAAGTTGACAGAAACAGCGACATTTATTGGATTGTCAAATAACTTAAAGGAGGGAAAATCATGGTTAAGTGACTATGAATCCAAAAATGTGTTGATAAGTAATAATTATGATAATTTAGTTAAAGGAAGTCTGGCTTCTCCATTGCTCGCAGGAACAACCTATAATTTTAATTCTGGGATAAACAAGTTGCACGAGTTAATTACAGTTAATGATGGGCTTATAAATCAATTTTCACTTCAGGCAACTTTGGGCAAAGTAACTGAGCTGAATCTTTTTGCAGAAAAATCATTAACAAGTATCTCGGCATTAGGAGATATCGGTTTAGTCATTGGAATGTCAAAAGATCTTCAGTTGAAACTTTCTTCAAGCTTAAATCTTCTAACTGATAGTTATAAAGATATTTTTAAAGGTTTTGAGAATACACCAACAACAATACTTGATCTAAACCCAACTCTACTGAGAGGAATTCCAACTCAACTATTTAACACTTCTAATTTGCTTGAATCAATATCCATTACAGAAATAGAAGATATCAAAGAAGAAGAAATAAAGACGGATATAATTTATGAAAATGAAATTGGTCTATCCTACTATTTAAATAAACTGGACAAAGAACTATATAAAATGTGGATGGGCGCCAAGGAAGCTCTGAAATCAAAGAATCCAGATAGAGTTAGGCACTTTTCAATTTCAATTAGAGAACTGTTGACACATGTCCTTCATTCCTTGGCAGCAACAGACAAAGTAAAAGATTGGACAAAAAACCCAGAACATTACCATGATGGTAGACCCACAAGAAAGGCTCGAATTTTATACATTTGTCGTGATATTAGGACAAAAAATTTCGAAAAGTATGTTAATGCTGATGTAAATTCTATGATTGAGTTTATTAATCTGTTTCAAGAAGGCTCACATTCTAAAAGCCCATCATTTTCCGACAAGCAATTGATTGCAATGCGGACTAAAGCAGAATCAACTTTAAAGTTTCTATTAGAGATTTCGGAGAAATAATAACATCTGCAAAAAATGGATAATATCAATTTTATGTTGCAGTGTAAACATTAAATACATATTTTAGTGGAACGATCATTAACGGCGAAAAAATTCGACATCGTAACCCCAAATCTGCTTATTTTTTAAAGATGTTTACTTTAATAAATTAAATGAAAGCAATCCTTCAACATAAATCAAGAAGACGTAGTTTCCTTATAACAGTTTCACTAATTCTATTTGTGATATTTATAGTTAGAATTTATGTTATCCCATATCATTTCTTTTCAAATAAAAGTGAAGGATTGGTCTACTTTATCTCCATTTTAGACAAGATATCCACTTCATTAATTGTATCTATTTTTATAGCTTGGTTCTTATTTAAAATTGAAGTTCCAGAAGAAGTTACCAAATTAGAAATAATAGAACCTAATCGTTTGAAAGAACTTTTTGTTAGAGCAAGACTTGATACTAATTTTTGGTTCTTTTCAGGAGGGACAGGGCGGTATACTAGGGCGGTAACTATACCAGAAATAACTAAGATTTCGAAAGACCTAAATGAAAGTAGAAACTTCAAAATTCTTCTTATGAACCCAAAAGACAAAAATCTTTGTAATAAATATGCCAATTATAGAAACTCTCTAAAATCAGCGAAAAACACTATTTGGACAACAAATTATGTTCAAAATGAAATTATAGCCACAATATGTTCTGCCTACATTCATAAATCTTTGAACCCTCTCTTAGAAATAAACCTCTTTCTTAAAAGTACTTTTTCAACAATGCGGATAGATCTTAGTCAAAGTAATTGTATTGTTACAAAAGAGGACAAGAAAGATTTAGCATTACTTATGCCTAATAACACATATCTCTATAAAACATACAAGGAAGAAGTTTTTCATCAATCAAAACAATGTGACCAACTAGATATGAATGGTTATATTGAAAATGTAATCTTTGGATCTATTAAAGCAAAAGATATTGAGGAGATTTGTATGCATTTTCAATTTCATGTTATTAATCCTGACTATGAAAAAATAGCTAAAATATTGAACGATAATATTAATCCCTATGGATGAAAGTTTTTACAACGAATTAAGGATTGATTTTAAAAACAACGACATTAAAAGTATAAAAGAACACGTATCTCTACTTTTATATCAAAGTGCACAGGGTTACTTAAGAGATAAACTTCGAGTACACCCATTAGGGTTTTTATTCTGTCGATTACACCAATTCTCCAATAATGAGACAATTAGAATTCATATATGGTACGATAAAGAAAATATTCAAAAGCCATTAATGGATATTCACAATCATTTCTATAGTATTACTAGTTTCATTGTTGTTGGTTCGGTATCAAATACATTATACAAAGCTTCATTAGCAGAGCCGTATACTCACTCAACTTACATCGGCTCTTATCAAAACAATGAAAGGAGGATTCTGTCTAAAAATGATGAGTATTATAAATTGGAAGAATTAGAAACACACATCATCAATGAAGGAGAATTGTACACGATAGGAAAATCAGAAGTACACAGAGGTGACTCCATTGCTAACTTTTCTATTTCCTTAGTATTTACTGAGGATCCTGGTAATCCTTCCCCGTTAGTATTTGGTCCAATTGATGGTTTGAGCAAATACGAATATTCAAGTAATCTAGTGGATGAGCTTCAATTAAGAGAACTGGAAAATCAAATAAAGTACCTAGTCGAGTAGGTCAGGGGGAATTCCCCCCGCTCGGGGTAGTCAAATCATTGATTGGAACTGGTTGGGATTTGTAATTCCACCCATATATCACAACCCATTTGTAATGGGTTAAAAACCTTCGAGGTTCCCCACTGAGCGTAGTCAAATCATTGCATTGGACTGGGTGGGATTTGTAATTCCACCCTAATATCATTACCCCCACTGAGCGTAGTCAAATCATTGATTGGAACTGGGTGGGATTTGTAATCCCCCTCTCGGCGTAGTCAGATCATCCTTGGGACTGGGTGGGATTTGTAATTCCACCCTGATATTCTAACTCATTTGTAATGGGTAAAAATCCTTCGAGCTTTTAAAAACTTCAAAGGTTGATCAAGACTCTTATTTAGCCTTTTTACCAGACGTCCTTTTATTAACTCTTTGCTATTCACACTATACAAACTATACCAGATAACAACATAATTGACTTTTGATTAGTATAATTGTCCGAAAGTATCAAGAGCATTCAAAGCGAATGAAAAGCAGCAGAAACATACAATTGGAACTAAGCGATAGCGAGCGAAAAAGCATGCGAGCCCATAAAGTAAAGAAATCCGAAATCTTAAATTATGCTTCGGATGAATTGGAATTGCTACTCGGTGTATCTGAATCCAGAGCAAAAGAAATCCATGCCTTAGCTGATTTTCAGCAGATCCCATCTGTAGGAATCCAATTCGCCAAAGATTTGGTATTCTTGGGATATTATAGCATCGAAGACCTTAAAAGGAAAAACGGGGCTGAATTAACGAATGACTATGAAAAAAAGAAAGGGTTCAGAACCGATCCGTGCGTGGAAGATCAATTTAGACTAGCAGCTGACTTTGCCGTAAATCGGGATTACGCTAAAAGTTGGTGGGATTTCACGTCCGAAAGAAAAAAGTATAGAAGTAAACATGGCTATCCATTGGACAGACCAAAACTGAATTGGACGGAAAGCTGATCTACAAGCGAGTGCTATGTATGCATTGCCGGTAAGCAGGTCCCCCACTGAGCGTAATCATATCATTGCCTTGGACTGGGTGTAGTTTTTAACTACACCTTCCTATTCTAACCAATTTATAATTGGTAAATAACCCCCTAATATCCTTAGCTATTTGTAATAGCTTAAAAACCTTCTCGAAGTTTTCTGAACCTTTTCTCAGCAGTCCAGTAAAAACTATTATGAAAATCTTAGTAATACTATTTTTCGCGATGTTGAGTTCTGGATTGTATGCTCAGTCGGTAATCGTAAATCCTGATGGAACTCACTCTGTGGTTATTGATCATGGCGTTCACAAAGTAATTGTCAATCCTAATGGGACCCACTCCGTTGCCGTGAGTTCGGGCACCAGCAATATCATAGTAAATCCCGATGGTACTCATTCACAGATTATTGGGAATGGAAACTCGAAAATCATTGTAAATCCAAACGGAACGCATTCCATCCTTACCACACAGGGTAATTTCCAGCGAGTGATTGCAAATCCAAATTCAGGATCCCAACCCTTTTTCTTCAAAAAGCGGGGAAGCAAAATGATCATCCTTCGTGACGGCTCAATTCTTCATTTCAAAAAAGTAAAGCAAAAGAGGAAGTCAAGAACAAAAACCATCAGACACCTGTAGAAATGAGCAAAAAAAGCATCAACCTCTTGACCCTTGTCTCAGCCACTCTTATTCTCAGCAATATCTTTTCAGTATATATAAATGCGTTTACAGAAGGAATTTTTATATCGTATTTATTTCAAACCGAAAAAGCGGAGTTTGAATTTTGGACAATGCCTTCAAAAGGGAGAGATGCTGAAATAATGGAAGGACATTTTGCAAGCTTCAAAGATGCGCACCCGGAATATTCAGACCTTAAACTGTATCGGACTTTTAAAAGAAATCCATTAAAGTTTTGGAATTGGTATGTCTACCTGACCAGTGAGCGATACGACTACGAATACCAAGAAGAAATAAGGAAATGACGGTAGTGGTGATTTGTTCTGGGCCTTCGAAATGCCTTCGCCTCCGCTGAGCGTAGTCAAATCATTTCCTTGGTCTGGGTGGGATTCCACGACACTCGTCGTAGTCGAATCGCTACTTAGGACTGGGTGCGCGCCTGATTTGCCCAACCACAATGTGTCTAACTGGCGGCAGACAGGGTTTAATTTCAAAAACCCAAACCTCCCGAAAAAAATCCCGACAATTAATTCGAAATCAAACTGAATCCAATTTCCATCTATCTCTCCTCCGAAAATTAATCTATACTGTAGGGGAAGTAAATCACGCAGATCGTCCTAGGTTGAGGTCCTGTTGCTCTTTATTTTTTTATCTTTTTGAAATTTACAGCAATGTTAAGTGGCTAAAAATTATTTTATATCCTTAAAATTTAATTCCAATGAAAAAGTTTTTAACTCCATTATTAGCCGTACTCTTTCTGTATTCCTGCGGAATAGATAGCATAAACGACATACAACCTGACCAGGGAAACAGCGCTGAACTGCTAAGCAAAAATATTGACACAGATTTGCTCAACGCAAACATGCGGATAGCTCCGACTGTATCTTGTGCTGATGGTTGTATTGAACCGGGAAGTTCAACTTTCTATCCTGCTTCCGATATGGCTTCACTAAGCGTTGGCAAGAACACAAAATCGGTCAGCTACAAAGCTTACAACACTGAAACAGATTTTGTGGTGGAAGTGACCTATGCCATCACTGCTGGACCTTCAAAGGCAAAGGCAACCATTACGATTGATATTGATGGCGATGAAATGGAATACACAGAGGTGAGCTCAGGCACTACGGTCAGCCATACGGTTCCGCTTGCTGACGGCTGGGCCGGATGCGATGAAGTTTCCTTTAGCGTGGTACAGGAGGGATTGGGCACGCCAATCACATTTAGCGAAAGCTATGACTTAATACCTGTTTGTGCCGAAGAATCATTGGAAATAGGTGATGCATACCAGGGCGGTATCATTGCCTATATCTTACAGGACGTTGACCCGGGCTATGTGGCAGGTGAAACCCACGGCATAATAACTGCTCTAGAAGACCAAGGTTTTGCAGCATGGGGTTGTTTTGAAGGTTTAATTGTTGGTACAAGTACAGCAATAGGAACAGGTGCAGCTAATACCATAGCTATAGTGAACAGTTGTGCAGAAGCAGGAATCGCAGCTAAGTTATGTGATGATTTAGTTATAGTTGAATATGACGATTGGTATTTACCCAGCAAAGATGAGTTGAACAAACTTTATCTGAATAGTGAGGCAATTGGCGGTTTTGGTAATTACTTCTATTGGAGTTCTTCGGAGAGCGTCGACGGCTTTGCGTGGGAGCAGAGGTTTAACGATAGCGGTCAGTTCACCAACGTTAAGAGCAACGCGAGTAGAGTTCGTGCGGTTCGGGCTTTTTAACTATTCATCTCCCGATAGCTTTCGGGATTAACTATTTAAAAATTATCCCTACTCCGTGGCCTGTGGAGACACAGGCCACTTAATAACCAAATCATTTCGGTTTGTGAGGACCTGCCTACCGGCAAAGTAGGCACAGACCGAGTCCATTGAAGTGATTCAAATTCGCCTCTTTTAGCACAAAGGTCTGCCTTACCCTTCATCCCAACCCATCAATTTTTTCTGTCTTTTGGGTTATCTTACCCCTTGTAACAGCAGCAATTCACCCATGAAAACCTTTAAGCTCCTTTTATTTCTCAGCTTCACTTTTCTATTCATCCTCAGTGCTTCGGCTCAAGATCAAGCTTTTGAGAAATACACCGTCCGCAATTTCTCTTTTCAGGGTCATGCAGCCAAAGTGGTCTTCCCAAACCAAGCCAATGAAAATGGCTATTGGGTGTGGAGAGCGAGATTCTGGGGGCACGAACCGCAGTTGGACAAGGCATTGCTGGAAAAAGGCTTTCATGTAGTCTATGTAGATGTGGCGGATCTCTATGGAAATGAGGAAGCGGTGAAGATTTGGGATGCGTTCTATGCCTATTGCAGAACCGAGTTTAAGCTCAACGAGAAAGTGGTTTTGGAAGGAATGAGCCGAGGTGGTTTGATCATTTACAATTGGGCTGCCAAGAACACCGACAAGGTTTTCACTATCTATGCCGATGCGCCTGTTTGCGATATTAAGAGTTGGCCGGGAGGATTATACTCTGGCAAAGGCAGTCCCACTGACTGGGAAAAGTGTCTGAAAGCCTATGGGCTGGACGCTACTTCTGTGCTCGATTTCAAAGGAATTCCGATTTACAATAGCATTGCGATAGCCAAGGCTGGCATCCCCGTGATCCATGTATATGGAGAAGCGGATGAAGTAGTTCCTGCCTCAGAAAACACGGATTTATTGGCCGCTGAGTTCAGAAAAGCCGGTGGCACCATCAAGCTCATTGGCAAGCCTGGAGTCGGTCATCATCCTCATAGTTTGGAAGATCCCACTCCTATTTTGGACTTCATCATGGAGAGTATAAAAGGATGGGACTAATGAAATCCACGTTTTTGATAGAAGGAAACGTAAGGCAGCAGAAAACTGAATCCGCCGATAGTGAAGAGCACTCGTCTCTTTAGCAAGAACATTTTTTGCTGCCAGATCAATCATCCAAGATATTTTTCAAAGTCAGTAAAAATGAGTAGAATTAAACTGCAAGCTTTTTCATCGATAAATCAAAGTCCAAGAACCCACATGCCATGAAAAGAAAAGACTTCCTCAAAACCTCCACCCTTGTTTTAGCAAGTGGAGTAGTTGCCCCTTATTTGGCATGCTCGCCAAAAAAGCCTCAAACCGAAGAAATTCAAGCAGAAATAAGAAAAAACTGGGCTGGCAATTATACTTACCAAGCGAAGAATCTTTACGAGCCGAATACAGTGGAAGAGGTTCAGGAATTGGTAAAAAAACTGAACAAACAAAAGGCACTAGGTTCCAAGCATTGCTTCAACAATATTGCCGACAGTCCGGAAAATCAAATTTCTACCCGAAACCTTAATAAGGTCATTAGCATAGACGAACAGCAAAAAACTGTGACTGTGGAAGCTGGTGCGAGATATGGGGATTTTGCGGAGGAATTGGATGCAAAAGGTTTTGCCTTGGCTAATCTGGCTTCCCTTCCACATATCACAGTTGCTGGTGCTTGTGCCACTGCAACACATGGTTCTGGTGTGAAGAATGGCAATTTGGCTACTCAGGTCGAAGCCGTAGAGCTCGTTACACCATCTGGAGATCTGATTACCATTGACCGGAATCACGAAGATTTCCCTGCAGTAGTGGTTGGCCTGGGCGCTTTTGGTATTATAACTAAAGTCACTCTGGCTGTCGAAGACACTTTTCAGGTGAGGCAGGATGTATATCTGAATCTTAGAATGGAAACCTTAGAATCAAATTTTGACACGATCATGTCCAGTGGCTATAGTGTGAGTCTATTCACGGATTGGACGAATAAAAATATCAGTGAAGTATGGGTCAAAAGTCGAATGGACGAAAATCCCATGGAATTTGGGGATGATTTTTACGGGGCAAAAGCAGCCACAGAAAACATCCATCCCATCCTTGGATTATCTGCTGAAAATTGCTCTGAACAAATGGGAGTGCCAGGCCCTTGGTACAGTAGGCTCCCTCATTTCAAAATGGGATTTACCCCGAGTGCAGGAGAGGAATTGCAATCGGAGTTTTTTATCCCCAGAGAAAAAGCCATTGCCGGAATCATCGCTATTGAAAAACTCAATGAAGAGATATCCCCTCAATTACTGATCACGGAAGTCAGAACCATAGCTGCGGATAATTTCTGGATGAGTCCATGTTACCATCAGGACAGTGTGAGTATACATTTTACCTGGAAACAAAAAACCGAGGAGGTTCTTAACCTGCTACCAAAAATCGAGGCGGCTTTGGCTCCATTTTCAGTCAAACCGCACTGGGGCAAATTATTCAAATTAGACCCAGCTTCACTACATCAGCGTTATGAGAAATTCTCGGATTTTTTGGCCTTAGCTAAGAAATATGATCCAAATGGCAAATTCAGAAATGCTTACCTTGATTTAAACATTTATTAGGAAAGTACACCCCATAATTTAAACTACTCCGAAACCCACATTCGTCTAGGAATAGTAAGCTCCGGCGACACCCTTACTCTCTACTAACCTTAGTAACTAGGTCAGCCCTACCTTCCAACCAAAAGCAGCTTTCCATGTTTGCAAAGATCCAAAAGACCCAAAGTCCACCGAGCCAAGCACTGTTTGTTTGGGATGGGGAATGCGGATTTTGTAAATACTGGATTATCGTCTGGAAGAGTAAGACAGTGGATTTGAATTACAAAACATTTCAGGAAGTTGCAGGCGAATTCCCCGATATTCCACTTAAGGAATTTAAAAAAGCATCCAGATTGATAGATACCGACGGTTCTGTCTTTAGCGGTCCTGATTCAGCCTATCGGACTTTGTGGTATTTCGAGAAACCGCAAGAACACTTGCATCGCTGGTATAAGAGTTCCGGCGTATTTCGATGGCTCAGCGATCATGGATATAATTTTATTGCCAAAAACAGACCTCTGATGATGAAGCTTACCTTGGCCTTTTGGGGCAAAAACCCACTAAAAAGAAAGCCTTTTTGGGTGATTTATTTAATGGGACTTGTAATGATTTTGCTTGGCACGATGTACTTAATAAGTTAAATTTCACCTCTGGTAAATTCAAAATCCTAATTTCGAAAAAACAATTAAGCCCTCAAATATGAAATCAATCACCCTATTCTTATGCTTATTCACCTACTTTTCAGCATCAGCCCAAGAAAGCTGCATGACAGTGGAAAACATCAAAGCGCTAGATGCCCAATGGGAAGAGAAAAACCTAAACCCTGACCCTGAGTTTTTTAAGCGGGTACTTGCTGATGATTTTGTATGGGTTCACAATCATGCATCCATGATAGATACTAAAACGTCCACCGTAAAGCGTGCCGAGAAACAAGCAGCCAACGAGGGAAGCGACACCCGATCCAGAATCCAAAGTGAAGTAAAAGTGGCGATTACGGGAAATACAGCCATCGTCACAGGTTTCACCATTGTAGATCGGGGCCCTACTCCTACTCGATACCACTTCATGCGTACCTATGTAGAAGTTAATGGCACCTGTTTCCTAACAGGAAATCATACCATGGCAATTCCTGAGGGGGAATAGTCAGAATTCAGGAGGAATGAATCTTATTTCTTAGAGCCGAATTCCTCCATTCGCTTTTTATGATACTCACTTCCGCTCAGCTCAAAGGCCTTTTTCACATAGGCTAAGGCAGATTCAAAATCGTTATTTTCTACATAATAATCCGCCATAGAATCATACATATTGGCACTTTTTGGGAAATATTTGAGCCCCTGATCAAAGAACATTTTTGCTTTTTCCATTTGCCCCATATCCATATTCATGTAACCTGACATGGTGATCAAATCTTCAGGAAAGGGTGGCACTTCAAAACCAAAATGACTCCTTAGCTTCTCTGCTCTATAATTTAAGATATCGAGTAATTCTGAGGTGGGAGTTTCAGGAATATTAAATAATTCGGTTTTTTCCATTCGAAACCAATCAAAAAGAGAAATCATCCCATTTCTTAAGGAAGGTAGAGGTACGGTGCCATGAAGGTCATTAGGGAAAATCTCCCAATCAAACGCTAGTCCTTGATCTGAATAAACTCGGCAAAGCTCGGCAAAAGCAATATTGCTTCGGGCAAACAAAGTGAATTCAGAATCGTCATCCATGACATTGTCAATGGTGATTTCTGCCTTTTGCCGATGCAACTGTCCACTTAAAGAAATATAAAGTGACTTGCCTGAAAAATTTCCATTTGCAAAGAATTCCTTGGCTTGCTTAAGCATCAATTGATCATCCCAGTCCAAACTGGGATCAATCGCCAAATAATTCTCAAAAAGTTCGGGCTGATGGATCAAAGTATAGATCGAAAAGAGTCCGCCATAAGAATGTCCGATTAACGTTCTATAATCGCTGGCCGGATAGTTTTCTTCCACATAGGGAATCAATTCCTCTCCTACGAATCTCAAAAATTGAGCTGCCCCTCCATTCGGACCATAGCTTGGCTCGACAACTGAAGGAGTCAAATCTCTGGTTCTATTTTCTTGATTAGAAACTCCGATTAGGATCATATCCGGCAAAAACCCACCCATATAAAAATTTTGAGTCACTGTAAGAGCTGGGAACAGAATTTCCCCATCCAGAATAAACGCAACAGGATATTTCTTATCACTCTGAGGGTCAAATTCCTCAGGAAATTGCACAAAAAATGGCCTGGACTCTTGCAAGATCTCAGAATAAACAGAATCTTTTAAGCCGATCTGGGAAAGGAATTGGGCATTTGTTTCGCTTATTATGCTAAACAAGATAGCAAGACAAAGCATTGCTTTTTGAATTAGGGATGACATCAGAATGGTGTTAAGGAAATACTTTAAATGGAAATTTATATGGCTTCTTCGATTTCAACTTTTCTTATCCAGCTCAGGATAAAAGTGGCAGAATGCCCAAGGATAAAGACTATTAATCCAAATAAGGGTGAGAGCAAGGTGATTTTTATTCCCCCGGCTAGAATAGCTGGATCTGCTCCACCAGTTGCCTCAAGTGTATCAAATCCCTGAATCAAGCCCATTAAACTGTTGGCAAATGAAATCACCAATCCAAGAAGTACTGCTTGGTTGATCAGTTTTTTATACTTCAAAAAAGTAGCTGCCTCCCCATTCAGATTGGCAATGGCCTTCAGGGTAAAAAAAACCGCTAGCAGTAAACAGGCTAAAATAAGTAACATCCCGATCAATCCTCCTTCTACAAATCTTTCAATGATGACATTTGATAGAACGAGTTTGTGAGTTAAAATAGCTGTGACTGTGTACATAGATTTTGTGATTAGTTGATGATACAAGTTTACAGCACTCAGAGCTCTCAAATTAGGTTTTGCGACCAACAACTGACTAAACTACCAAATTGACAGGAATTAGTTTGGTTTTGAAAAATACCAGCTACTCAAAGTTGCCTATCCAGCAAAACCCGTCAACCATCGCAAATTCTTTGCAAATACAAATTTTTACAAGACCTTGTCCGTTTCAATGAAGGATAAAAAGCGATTGTTAATTCAGGTGTCAAAGAAGCTACTGGAACAGTTATCGATCTGTTTAGGTACTCTTTTGTTCTTTACTTTTTACTTCGGTATTACTATTTCCGATCTCGCTCCTGCCTTTACTTTCGGAGTCTTTTTACTCCCAGTCACTATGGGAATGGTTAATGTATTCAGTTTTCACCTTATTCCAGAATACCTATTTCGGCAAAAGTACTTCTGGTTTGCCCTTTACACGGTTTACACGCTAGTTATTTCATTTTTCCTAATTGCCTTGTCCTCCTTTTATGGCTTTATTTTCATTAATTCCTTGGAGACAATGGAAAGTGGTTCAATGTTGGGTAAGAATCTTTACCTCATCATCATTGGGGTATATATTATTGTGTTATTGACCTCCCTATTTTCTGCTTACAGAGAAAGCTATAAAATTCATCTGCGAAATCAGGAGTTACAATATGCGCTGGTAAACGGTGAACTTCAGCTAAAGCAAGATGAACTCTCCTACCTCAAAATGCAGATTCATCCACATTTTTTATTCAATACACTAAATACGATTTATGGCTCAGCAATTTTAAAAAGCAATCAAACTCCTGAATTGATCCTTAAACTTTCCAATCTACTGGACTATATCTTGTACCAAACCAAAAAGTCCTTGGTGCCTCTTCAAGATGAGGTAGATCATTTGAAGGATTACATGGAATTGGAAAAGTTGAGACATGGGGAAAAACTGAAAATCAAATCGACTTTTCCTGATCAGCTAAGCAAACAAATGATCGCTCCGATGCTTTTTCTTCCTTTGCTGGAAAACAGTTTCAAACATGGAAAGTCGCATGGAAAGGATTCTTTTGTGGAATTAAGAATAGAGGCTAGTGAGAGTGATATAAACTTCTTCCTAAAAAACTCCTTCGAGGAAACTGATCAGAATGAAACACTAACTTCTTCTGGAATAGGACTTCAAAACATCCAAAAACGCCTAGCACTCCTCTATCCAAAAGCACATAATTTTACCTTCGAAAAAGTGAATGGCTACTTTATTGTCAATCTTCACATACAAACGAATCAACCCAAGAGCTCATGAACTGCCTGATCGTTGACGACGAACCCATTGCACAGAATATTCTGAAGGACTTCATATCCAAGGTTGATCATTTAAATCTTGTGGCAAGTGCCAGTAATGCCAATGAAGCTTTCAATGTAGTGCAGCAGGAACAGATAGACTTGATTTTCCTCGACATCAATATGCCTGGAATTGACGGTATGGCTTTCGCCAAAATCATCCCTCAGGAGATTCATGTGATTTTCACCACTGCCTATCGGGAATATGCTATTGAGGGATTTAATCTTGAGGCAACGGACTATTTGCTGAAACCCATTCCTTTTGAGAGATTTCTTAAATCAGTTTCTAAAGCAAGAGAGGCTTTTGAGAAGAGCGCCACAACTTCATCTGAAGAAAAGCCCAATTTCTTGTTCGTTCGTCAAGATCGAAAAATGGAAAAAGTAAACTTCGCGGACATACTTTATATAGAAAGCTTCGCCGACTATATCAAGATCCATTTGACTGACCGTGTATCGGTTGTGCGTGAGAGCATTTCAAACTTTGAAACAAAACTCCCTGAAAAGCAATTCATCCGATTCCACCGATCCTTTATTGGCAATATCGCAGCTATCACTTCCTATACCCATGAGTTTCTGGAAATAGATGGAAAGGCCTTGACCATCAGCAGATCCTATAAGGAAGAGGTGTTGACGAGATTGCAGCAATTTGAATAAACTTCTTTTCTCCAAATTTTTATCTGTATATCCGTTTTTCTACCAGTATAGACACCTAAGCGAAAGAGTAATTGGTGTGAATTTTTATTGATCTGAAATTTGACATCTTTCTGACAAGCCCGTCAGCCACTGGACAGGCTCCGAAGGAGCCTAACCATTCATAACCCTGTACGAAGTGCAGGGTATAAGAAAAATCACCCTATTCTAGAGCCCTGAAAGGCATTGGCGTTAACTTAAGAATAGATTGTTCTGAGATCCTCCTGATAATTTGATCTTTTTTTTCTTTTTTCATAGGAACAATACTTAGCCATTGTGGTGCTTATTACACCCAGTTTATTTGGATCA
>NZ_VORW01000024.1 GCF_007997215.1 Algoriphagus aquimarinus
TTCCAATTTAGGCGGCCTAGCGCAGGGGTCCCACCTCTTCCCATCCCGAACAGAGAAGTTAAGCCCTGCAGCGCCGATGGTACTGGGGTTACACCCGGGAGAGTAGGTCGCCGCCTCATTTATTCAAGCCCTTTGGTTCATTCCAAAGGGCTTTTTGGTTTTTTAGACTTTCGTACACTATTCCACATATAGTAGTTCTCCAAAGGAATAAATAGCAGTAGCTTTAATTTACAAGTCCTTATGCTATTTATAGTAAGAGTTTTTGGGGTTATATACGAATTATATATTTAGGCTTTTTCGATACTATTTGAATTTACATTTTTCATTTTTAGAATATTATTGCAGTTTTGCATCAAAGCCAAATTTGAATGTCCATTCTATTTAGAGGTCTCCGTATTGTTAATTCTAATGGTTTATCACAACCAAAAGATTACGTTTTTGAAAAAGGAGAATTTACACTTGTTGCCAATAGCAATTCATCGGAATTTAATAAGGAAGTTAATGCAAGTGGTTGGCTCTTGTCTGCTGGTTGGATTGATCTCAGATGTAGTATGGGTGAACCTGGCCATGAATATAAGGAATCAATAGAAAGCCTTGCTGATTCCTTAGTAGCTAGTGGTTTTTCTGCTGCAGTGATTTTGCCTAACACTGATCCTGTAATCCAGTCTAAGGGAGATGTAGACTTTGTTCTCAATCGTGCAAAACGGTATACTCCTGAATTTTTGATCCAGGGTGCAGTTACAAAAAATACTGACGGTGAAAATCTCACTGAGATTCTAGATATGCACCATCAGTCTGGGGTATCTGTTTTTGGAGAAGGTATCAAGCCTCTATCCAATGGAGATCGTTACATGAAGATCCTCCAATATCTCCAGAAATTTAATGGAGTTCTTTTTGATCATGCATACGATCCTTTACTAGCAATTTTTGGACATATGCATGAGGGAGAAAATTCAACAATGCTAGGAGTAAAGGGTATTCCAAATCTAGCTGAGGATGTTGCAATCCAGAGAAATCTAGAGATACTCCGATATGCTGGAGGACGTGTTCATTTTCAAACAATCAATACTGCAAAAGGAGTAGATCTAATCAGACAAGCAAAGTCAGAGGGGCTTAATGTGACCGCCGATGTATCAATTTACCAATTGTTATTTTCTGATGGAGATTTGATGGATTTTGACCCAAATCTTAAAGTATTACCTCCTTTTAGAGGGGAATCAGATCGGATTGCTTTATTGGAAGGTATAAAGGATGGAACAATTGATGCCTTAGTCAGTAATCATCAACCAGAAGATCGTGATTCTAAGTTTATGGAATTTGACTTAGCTAATTTCGGCATGGTCGGTTTGCAGACATTTCTTCCTGCACTAGTCTTGCTAGAAAAAGAATTAGGCTGGGATTTATTAATTGAAAAAATCACATCTGGCCCAGAATCCATTTTGCCTCATAACCTGACTAAGTCATGGACAATTTTTGATCCAGAAGCTGAATGGACTTACAATGAGAAATCAAACAAGTCACTTTCTTCGAATTCTCCATGGTATGGAAATGAATTAAAAGGTCAAGTAAAATACGTAATTCAAAAAGGGCAATTAATAGAAGTTAATGTATAGATTCTTCAGTTCAGCATACAAGTTTGGTGGAATCGCCGGAGCTTTAAGTATTATAGCATTTATCACACTTTCTTTTTTGTATCCAGATCCAACTAATCTTAACCTGGTTTTTGGTTATGTAATTACTCCCATAGCAATATTTCTAGCAATCAAATTTTTCAAGGAATATAGTAACAATGGCTATCTGTCTTTTGCGGAAGGCATGTCAGTAGGATTTGTTGCCTATATGTTGGAAGCCATTATCTCCTTGGGTGGAATATGGCTTGTGTTGTTAATAAATCCTGATTTGTTTGATCAAGTTAAGATTTCGAAGCTTGATGTATTGGCCACCAACAGGGAATCTATTGTCGCTCAGGTAGGTGAGAATTCATTTGACATGACGCTGGAAAGCATCAAAAATATGGTGCCGTGGGACATAGCTTTGAATGATGCCCTATGGAAAATCATCCCTGGTCTTTTTTTTACTATTATTATTTCAATTATTTTAAGAAAAAATCCTAACTAATAATCTTATGGAAGAGCAACAATCTCCTTTTCAGGCTGCAATTAAGCCTGGTTTAACAATCGGCTTGGTATCTTTGGCGCTTACTTTTATAGCATATTTTATTGATGCCACACTTTTAGGGTCAGGATGGTTTGGACTAGTGGCTCTTGTCATGTTCTTTGTATTGATTATATATTTTGGTGCCCAGTATAGAACTGAATTAGGAGGTTTCATGAGTTTTGGAACTGCATTTAATTTTAGCTTCGTTACTATGGTGATTTCGGGTTTGATTAGCTTAATAGGGCAACTCCTTTTATTTCATGTGATTGATCCTTCCCTTGCTGGGGTATTGGCAGATCAGGCGTTTGAGACTAGTTTGTCCATGATGGAAAAATTCGGTCAAGATCCAGATGCTATGGACCCGGCTATGCTTGAAGAAATAAGAAAAAGTACCGCTGGAAGCTTTACCTTAGCTGGTCAAATAAAGAGTTTTGGTATTGGACTTATTGTGTATGCAATTATTGCCTTAATTTTGGGAGCAATCCTAAAGAAGAGAGACAAGTCTCTCGATTATTAAATTATGACCCAAATTTCAGTTGTAGTTCCTGTATTTAACGAAGAGGAGTCTCTGCCTGAATTAACTCTTTGGATTAGCCGTGTCATGCATGATCACGGCTTTTCTTATGAATTGATTTATATAAATGACGGAAGCTCGGATAATTCATGGGCGATTATTAATTCACTTTCCCAAGAATCTAGTGAGGTAAAGGGCATCAATTTTACCAGAAATTATGGGAAATCCGCTGCATTGGATGCCGGCTTTAAAAAAGCCTGCGGTGATGTTGTAATTACTATGGATTCTGACCTACAAGATAGCCCAGACGAAATGCCTGGCCTGTATGTAATGATCACTGAGGGAAAATTTGATGTGGTGTCTGGTTGGAAAAAAGATCGTCATGATCCTTTAGGGAAGACTATACCATCACGATTTTTTAATGGAGTGACACGCTGGATCTCAGGAATCAAACTGCATGATTTTAATTGTGGATTGAAAGCCTATCGACTTAAAGTAGTGAAGAACATCCATATCTACGGAGAAATGCACAGATACATCCCCTTACTTGCTAAGTGGAATGGCTTTGGGAAGATAGGAGAGAAAGTGGTGCAGCATCAAGCTAGAAAATACGGCTATTCTAAGTTTGGAATAGAGCGATTCTTAAATGGTTTTCTGGATTTGATCTCCGTTTCTTTTGTACATCGTTACAAAAAGAAGCCGATGCACTTTTTTGGATTCTTAGGAAGCTTTTCTTTTTTCACAGGATTTATAATCACTTGTTGGTTGATTTTTGAGAAAGTATATGGCTTAAGCAAAGGACATAAAGTACGGGAAATTACCGATCAGCCTTTATTCTTTTTGGCACTGGTGGCCTTAATTATAGGCGTGCAGTTATTTGTAACTGGGTTCATAGCCGAGTTAATGACCTCTAACCAATCCAAAGAAGCTGAGTATAAAATTGACGAGGAGATTAACTTCGATTTCTGATGAAGTTCTCGGTAATCATACCGGTTTTTAATCGACCTGACGAATTACGTGAATTACTTCATAGTCTCACCAAGCAGAGCATTGCGGATTTTGAAGTTGTAGTGATCGAGGACGGGTCCACTATTGATTCTAAAAAAGTGATTACCAGTTTTGACGATCTACTCCAATTCCAATATTTAGTACAGGCGAATACAGGGCAAGGTTTTGCCAGAAACAATGGGATGAAGATCGCCAAGAGTGAGTTTTTTGTCATTCTTGATTCTGATGTGATTTTACCAAAAGATTATTTGCAGGAATTAGCAAGAGCTATTGACATCAGAAAACTTGATGCTTTTGGTGGGCCAGATGCTGCGGATAAGGATTTTTCGGCTTTGCAGAAAGCAATGGATTTCGCAATGACATCTTTTTGGACCACAGGTGGAATTCGTGGGAAAATGAAAGATCCTGCCAAATACCAAGCTCGTGGGTTCAATATGGGAGTATCGAGAAAAGTATTTGAAGCTACTGGTGGTTTTGTAGATCCAAATCAAGGAGAGGATATAGAATGGAGTATTCGTATTAAGAAAGCAGGATTCAAGCTAGAATTGGTAAAGGATGCTTTCGTGTATCACAAACGTAAAAACACGCTTACATCATTTGCCAAGCAAGCTTTTTCATTTGGGAGGAATCGAGTGAATGTATCCAGGTTCCATCCTGGAGCTATAAAGTTGGTTCACTGGTTGCCAACAGCTTTTTTGCTGTTTAGTCTTTCAATCCCTTTTTTCTTTTTTGTGAATAAACTACTATTTCTACTCAGTACAGGTGTGTTTATAATATGGAGTGTAGGCGTTATTATTTCTTCTGCAGTGCAAAATAAGTCAGCTAAAGTCGGGATTTTAAGTTGGTTCACTTCAGTTTTGCAGCTTTGGTCCTATGGACTTGGATTGCCTTTGGAGCTTTTTAGGAAATATGTAAAAGGTTAATTACCCTTTCTACAAACAAAGATCACTTCTTCAGATGGGAGTGCGTTTTGCTTAACAATAGCTGAGGAGATTTCTTTTACAAAATGGTTTTCTTCAATCAACAATCCTGATTTTCTCAAACGCTCAGCATAGTCTTTTCCGAACTTTCGGACATGGTCTCTCTGCCCAAATATGCGTTCGCGTTCTGCTGGGTCTGTGATTTTCTTGTCTTCTAACGTCTTTTCGATAGGATAGACAGGCGACTGGAGTATCCCCCATCCACTTGGTTTCAAAACACGATTGAACTCAGCACAAGCCCTAATGTCATCCTCCACATGTTCCAAGACATGGTTACAAAAAACTACATCAAAGCTGTTTTCTGGGAAAGGAATGTCGTGTACATCCATTTTTACTTTTGCCAAAGGCGATTCTATATCTGCTGTGATGTAATCTAAATTTATCAACCTTTCGAATCTCTCAATAAAGCAATGCTCCGGCGCCACATGAAGCACTCGAAGTGGAGCTGTGAAAAAGTCTGTCTTTTCTTTAAGAAAAAGCCACATCAAGCGATGACGCTCCAGTGATAAGCAATTTGGGCAAAGTGCATTTGCTCTTGCTATTCGACCGTATGGGAGAAATTTCTTATAGCTATGATCACATACAGGACAAGTGACATCTTTACCAGAATTCATCTGAGCAAAAACTTTCATCACTAAAGGACTAACTCTCTGTAATAGCGGCCTTGGGACGTAGCGAATAACGAAACTGATAATAGATTTCATGATTGATTGTAATCAGGCTGCAAGTTAAGCAAAGGGCCAAAAGGAGCGTAATGAAAGTGAATGTTTTACTTTTTTTAGATTTTTTATGAATTCAAGTATAATAACTCTCTTGTTTGTGGGGAATCAATCAGTATTTTAGTTGATGTGAATAATTCTTCAGTTAAAATCCAAAAATTCGCCTTTATGAAGATCAGGAGATTACTTTTTTTACAGTCCTTTTTTATACCTCTTACTTTGGGAGCAGCTTTCAATTTTGCGCAAGCTCAAGAAGCCACTACGTTTACCTTAAAAGAAGTGGTGCAGCATGCCAAGGATAATTCTTCATATGCACTCCGAATAAAGACAGTTAGAGAGAATAGCTATTGGCAGTACAGATTATTCAAGGCAGACTATAATCCTCAATTAAGATTGACAGGGACTATTCCACAATATTATCAATCCTACAATCAAATTACTCAACCAGATGGTTCTATTGAATTTCTCGAAGTGAAACAAAACCTGATGGATTTGGGATTGGGATTAGAGCAAGTAATAGGAGCAACAGGTGGGACTGTTTCGGTGAATACTTCTACCAATAGGTTTGATAATTTCCTTGCTTTTCCAGGCGAGCCACAGACCCAGTATTCTGGCGTACCTGTAAGTGTGGCATTGCAACAGCCAATTTTTGCTTATAATCGATTCAAATGGGAAAAAAAGATTGAGCCTTTATTGTATGAAGAGAGCAAGCGTGAATATGTGGCGGATATGGAAGGGGTTTCTGTCTACGTGACCCAATTGTATTTTGATTATTTAATCGCACAGGTTAATGCAGAGATTGCTACTACGAATCTAAAGAATACGGAAGATATTTTCTCCATAGAAAAGAAACGGAATGAAATGGGAGTGACTCCTGAAGATGAGCTTTTGCAAATAGAATTACAGGTGCTAAATGCTAAGCAGGCAAGAGCAGAAGCACAACTATCTTTAGAAAAGACAGCTTTTGCAATGAATTCATTTATTGGACTTAATCAATCTTCCAAGCTGAATCTAATCTCACCTGTTGATATTCCTGATTTTGAAGTAGATGTTGATCGTGCAATTGAGCTTGCTTTTCAAAACAGAGCTGAGGCAATTGGCTTTGATCGACAGAAAACCGTGGCTGAATCTCAGGTGGCTCAGGCAAAAGGAGAGCGTTTCCAAGTGCTCCTAAATGCTAGGTATGGCTATAATAATGCGGCGCTTAATTTTCCTGACCTCTATCAGAATCCCAACACTCAAGCACTTGTAAGTCTAGGGCTTTCGGTTCCAATATTAGACTGGGGTAGAAATAAGGCAAGAATGTCTATGGCAATGGCTAACCAAGAGCTAGTAGAATATACTGTAGACCAGGAGTTGATTAATTTTCAACAAGAAGTTTTTACTCAAGTGAAGACTTTCATAATGATCAAAGATCGCCTAAATGTGAGTAAAGTATCGGATGACGTCGCTCAACGCAGATATGATATCGCACTGAGAAGATACCAGACAGGAAATGTGACTATTACCAATCTCAACATAGCACAAAATGAAAAAGACTCTAATAAAAGAGCCTTTTATACATCCTTGCAGGATTTTTGGGTAGCCTATTATGAGTTAAGAGCACTCACTTTGTATGATTTCGAAAATGAGACATTGCTCTATAGACCTGAATTAGATTAGCAAAACAATGAGTACTTAGGTATTTTTTTTAATGTACTCTTCTAGCTTACGCATCTTTTTGTCAAGCTTCTCGATGGACTTGGATTGCTTACTCATCTTTTTGGTGATTTTCTCCACGTCATTTGGAGAAAGCTTCCCTGCTGAGTTCTTTTTGTCATAGTCAGCTCTTGCTTTCGCAAGTTTTTCGACTGCTTTGCGGTGATCCTCTTTGTACTTTTCGAGTTGAACTTTTGATTTCTCTATTTTTTCTTGAGTTTTTGCATCTGCAGTTGAGGTGCTTACTACTTGTGCCATTACTTCAGATGGAGATAAGTATATCAATCCTCCTAAAAGTATAAATGCATAGATTAGTTTTTTCATGAATTTTCTCGAGTTATGTGACAAAGATACAACAGATAAATACTCGATCTGGTTTATTCTAAATTAGAATTCCCTGGATCTCCCTTAGGTAGGCGCCCAGCTTTTTTAAGCGATTCACGAATGACCCATTCAAGTTGTCCATTGGTACTACGGAACTCATCTGCGGCCCATTTTTCGATCGCTTTCATCATGTTCTCATCCAGCCGTAGTGCAAATGCTTTCTTCTTTGGCATAATTTATTCCTCCATCCAGTTTTCTATAAAGCCTGTAAGTTCTTTAGACTTCATCGTTCCGATCAATATTTTTTTCTTTTCTCCCACATCCAAAAGAATGCCTTCATCACCGAGCACTGAGTATGCCTTGGTCGTTTTGTTTCCCTTAATTCCCCATCCTCCATAATCTGAAATTGGACTGTATTTAATTACCTCAGCTGAGGCAATTATCGCTTTAGGGTATTGCCTCCATGTTCTGATGAAGGGCAAATACCTAAAAGAAATATTGTCATCATCTATTCTAGTCTCCAGCTTCAGGTTCAGAATTAGGGAAAGAATCAAGGCCATTGTGCCAAGAACTACTCCTAATGCAATCGCCATTTCTTGCTTGTCTTCCGAAGTAGCGTACAATACAATCAATAATATCAGTATGGGCACCTCTGCCAAGATGATAAAGTACATGACCCAAGTACCTATATAAGTTTGGCTTTCTTTGAAAATTCGATTAGCCATTGCTACTGATTTAATGTCCCGACGTTTAGCACTGGAGTTGCGCTCTTGTCAGAGCAAAGTACCACCATGAGGTTAGATACCATCACTGCTTTTTTCTCATCATCAAATTCAATGATGTCTTTCATCTTGAGATCGGCCAGAGCCATTTCTACCATTCCGACTGCACCTTCTACTATTTTATGACGTGCTGCTACGATTGCTGTAGCTTGCTGTCTTTGGAGCATCGCCGATGCGATCTCTGAGGAATAAGCCAAGTGTGAAATTCTGGCTTCGATCACTTTAATCCCTGCGTGATACAGTCGATCGCTAATTTCTTTTTCCAAGGAATGATTGACCTCTTCAACTCCTGACCTCAAAGTGATTTCAGCTCCTTCAGCTTCAAAATTATCATATGGATATAGTCCTGCCATTTTGCGTATGGCTGCGTCAGATTGTAAATGGACGAAATTTTCATAATCATCCACATCAAATGTAGCCTTGAAAGTATCTTCCACTTGCCAGACTACGATGGTTCCTATCATTACAGGGTTACCAATTTTATCATTTACCTTCACTGGTTTGTTTTCGAAGTTTCTCACTCGAAGAGATATTTTCTTCTTGGTCATGAAAGGATTGACCCAGTAAAACCCGTTGGCTTTCACGCTTCCTTTGTAGTTGCCAAAAAGTAACATAACCATCGATTTATTTGGTTCTACTATAAAGAACCCACCAAGACAGATCAAAGCTGTCACAACCGATAAAATACCGACTACTATCATGATTTGCTGAATAAAAAGTGCTACTGCAAAAATGATAAGTCCAAGAACGAACAGGATCATGAAATATCCTGACATAGGTTTGGTAATCTTTTCCATATTGTTATGATGTTAAAATGATATCATATTAAATTACGAAAAAAAAATTAGGTTGGTTCAAGTTTTACGAAAAAAAAATACCCCGATGTTGGTCGGGGTATTAAATTGGATGTGGTTTTATTATTTCTTCGTGAAGAGTGAATCGACAAATTCCTTCCGATTAAAAATCTGTAAGTCAGTCATTTTTTCTCCTACACCTATGTATTTGACTGGGATTTTGAATTGATCAGAGATACCAATTACTACCCCGCCTTTGGCTGTGCCATCAAGTTTGGTAATGGCAAGAGCGGTAATTTCAGTCACTTTCGTAAATTCCTTGGCTTGAATAAAAGCATTCTGTCCTGTGGATCCATCTAGCACCAATAAAATTTCATGAGGAGCATCAGGGATAAATTTCTGCATTACGCGTTTGATTTTCCCAAGCTCGTTCATCAAGTTGACTTTCGTGTGAAGTCGACCTGCAGTATCGATGATGACCACATCGGCATTGGTATCCACCCCTTGTTTTACCGCATCAAATGCTACAGAAGCGGGATCAGTGTTCATGCCATGAGAAACTACAGGCACGCCAACTCTTTCTCCCCAGAGAATTAACTGATCTACAGCTGCAGCTCTAAAGGTATCGGCTGCGCCCAAGATTACTGACTTTCCAGCAGACTGGAAAAGATTGGCAAGTTTCCCGATAGTGGTGGTTTTGCCTACCCCGTTGACTCCAACTACCATGATCACATAAGGCTTCTTACCTTCAGGAAGATCAAAGTCAAAGAGATCCTGTGAGTTGTTTTCTTTGAGAAGGTTCTCGATTTCTTCCTTGAGAATGACGTCAAGTTCAGCAGTGTTGACATATTTGTCTTTGGCTACTCGCTCTTCGATTCTTCGGATAACTTTAATAGTAGTATCCACCCCCACATCAGAGGTGATTAGAATTTCTTCCAATTCATCCAAAACCTCATCGTCCACTTTGGACTTGCCTACAACGGCTTTACTGAGTTTTGTGAAAATATTTTCGCTTGATTTCTGAAGGCCTTGATCGAGGCTTTCTTTCTTATCTTTTGAAAAGAAACCAAAGATTCCCATACTTATGCATTTTAAAAGTGGAATATAACGAAAAAGTCCCTGCTGACCGATGGACAGAGGGACTAGAATGCCTTATGCTGCGATGTGCAACTTATTTTTTCAAGGTTTCCTGTACCAAAGGGGAAGGAACCATTTCTTCTCTGAAGGTATAAGCGCCAGTCTTCTCAGATCTTACCGCCTTGATGATTTTGGCGTAAGACACGCCACCTTCTTTTTTAAGGGTTGCTACTACTTTCTTAGCCATGGTTTTGTCGTTTTAACGGAATTGCTTCCGAGCTAAATTACTTAATTTCTTTATGAACAGTTACTTTCTTCATGATTGGGTTGAATTTCTTCAATTCCAATCTCTCAGTAGTGTTTTTTCTATTCTTTGTAGTGATATATCTTGAAGTACCTGGCAAGCCAGAAGCTTTATGCTCCGTGCATTCCATAATCACTTGTACTCTGTTGCCTTTCTTAGCCATCTTTTATTGATTTAGGGGTCGTGACCTTGATTATCTGATTACAATCATCCCGTTATCCTGAGCTTCTTTCAAAACTGCAGTGATACCTTTCTTATTGATAGTCTTCAATGCCTTAGTACAAACTTTCAAAGTGATCCATGCATCTTCTTCTGGAACGTAGAACGTCTTCTTATGAAGATTAGGGTAGAACCTACGCTTAGTTTTGTTGTTTGCATGGGAGACGTTGTTACCTACTCGAGGTCTTTTTCCGGTAATGTCACAAACTTTTGCCATGGTAATGTATAGTAAATTGTATCCGTTTCTGTAATGAGTCTGCAAATATCGGAACTTTTCGGGGATTTGCAACAATGCGTTTCAAAAATATTCCCTTTTATCTCAACCTTTTGGATATGGGCAGTTTTTACAGCCACTTCCGCAGCAATAGCCACGTTTTAGGTGATAATTTTTTGTAAAAACCATCAGTCCCTGCTCATTAAAATAAAAGTCTTCCGAACCTAATCTAGGTGTTGGGAGAGGCTTCTTGCTGTCTTTCATGGTTGGGGTAATGGCATTTGCTATATTTGGACTTGACGAGTCCTTATTATAGTACACAAAATTACGAAAAACATGCAGACTATCACATCCAGTAAGCAAGCAATAGAATTAGAAGATAAATACGGCGCACATAATTATCATCCTTTACCTGTGGTGTTGGCAAAGGGAGAAGGGGTTTTTCTCTGGGATGTAGAAGGAAAGCGTTATTACGATTTCTTGTCTGCCTACTCTGCCGTAAACCAAGGACATTGTCATCCTCGTATCAAGGACGCTTTAATAGAGCAAGCTGGCACTTTGACTTTGACTTCTCGGGCGTTTCATAATGATGTGCTTGGTCCATTTGAAAAATATATCACTGACTACTTCGGATTTGATAAAGTGCTTCCTATGAATACGGGCGCTGAAGGAGTAGAGACTGCTATTAAAATTGCAAGGAAATGGGGATACGAGAGAAAAGGTGTAGATGAAAACCGAGCTAAGATCTTAGTGGCTGAAAATAACTTCCATGGAAGAACTACCACAATCATCTCGTTTTCTAATGATGAAAATGCACGAAAAAACTTTGGCCCATATACAGCAGGATTTGTCAAGATTCCCTACGATGATATTTATGCATTAAAAGCTGTTCTTGATGATCCGGATGTAGTTGCTTTTTTAGTGGAGCCTATACAAGGAGAAGCGGGTGTGTATGTGCCGGGTCCAAATTATTTAAAAGAAGCAAAAGCAGCATGCGAAGCAAAAAATGTATTATTCATTGCTGATGAAATCCAGACTGGTATTGCACGAACAGGATCACTCTTGGCAGTGTGCGGAAATTGCACCTGTGAAAATTCTTGTGAAAAGCAGTCTACTTATGTTAAACCGGATATGTTGATCTTAGGCAAAGCCATCTCTGGAGGATTTTACCCAGTATCGGCTGTTTTAGCTGACTCTCATATTATGGATGTGATTAAGCCTGGGCAGCATGGTTCTACTTTCGGTGGAAATCCGCTTGGTGCCAAAGTCGCTATGGCAGCACTTGACGTTGTTTCAGATGAAAACTTAGCTCAAAACGCTAGAAGGCTTGGAGAAATATTCCGCGATCGTATGCAAGTGTTAGTTGATAAATATTCCATAGTTAAACTGGTAAGAGGCAAAGGGCTTTTAAACGCTGTGGTGATTAATGATTCTGAAGAAAGTAGCACTGCTTGGGATATTTGTGTCGCGTTGAAAGATAATGGACTTTTGGCTAAGCCAACTCATGGGAATATCATAAGATTTGCTCCACCACTTGTGATGACTGAAGAGCAGATTCATGAGTGCTGTGATATTATAGAGAAGACAATATCTTCTTTTGAAAAGTAAAAGGGAGTAATTGACTGCTTCAATTAACCCTCCTGTGTTTTTGGAACTTGGGAGGGTTTTTTATTGTCTTATGCTTAATTTTGCAACTCTTAAAACTGAACCAATACATGTTAAAAGCTGTCATTTTTGATATGGATGGAGTGATTTGTCATACCAATCCATTTCATTCTGTTGCCTTCCAGAAATTTTTCGCAAAGAGAAATCTAAATCCCTCTCAAGCTGAATATGCTGAGCATATGTATGGGAAAAACAATGGTTATATTTTGAGTCATTTCCTAGGTAGGAAAATTGAGGGGGAGGAATTGGCTTTGCTTGAAGACGAGAAGGAAGGGCTGTTCAGAGATATCTATAAGTCTGAAGTAGATCCCATATCGGGTTTTAGGGAGTTCTTTGCGAAGTTGAAATCAGAGGATATGCTCACAGCTGTTGCTACTTCTGCTCCTAGGGCTAATCTGGATTTGATTATTGGTACGCTTGGAATTGGGGGACTAATGCAATCTCAGCTTGCTTCAGAAGATGTGTCAAAGCATAAGCCCGATCCAGAAGTATATTTAAAAAGTGCAGCTAAACTTGGAGTGAAACCTGAGAACTGTTTGGTGTTTGAGGACTCTTTCTCAGGAGCAAGTGCGGGATTGAATGCAGGGATGAAAGTGGTTGGTGTGCTTTCTAGCCATACAATTGCTGAATTGCCAAAATGTGACTTATATATAGACGACTACAAAAAATTAGATCTTAACCAGATTCAACAACTTTTCAATTAATCATGCTAAGAAGACCTAGAAGAAATCGAAAATCCGAAGCGGTGCGAAACTTGGTAGAAGAGACTAGTCTCTCTGTCAGGGATTTGATATTCCCAATGTTCTTGGTGGATGGTGTGAAAAAGAAAGTAGCTATTGATTCCATGCCAGGGATATATAGACACTCTCTAGATACCATGCTTTCCGAGATAGAGTCTTGTATGAAGCTGGGTATACAGGCGTTTGATGTGTTTCCGGCTTATCCAGATAGTTTGAAAGACACTATTGCATCAGAGAGCTATAATCCAGAAACTTTCTACCTAAAGGCGCTTCGCGAAATCAAAAAGGAGTTCCCTGAGGTTTGTCTGATGTCTGATGTAGCTATGGATCCTTACAGTAGCGATGGCCATGATGGTTTGGTGAAAGGCGGCAAAATCATCAACGATGATACCTTGGAGATTTTGGCAAGGATGTCATTAGCTCAGGCTGATGCTGGAGTAGATATCATTGGTCCTTCAGATATGATGGATGGGCGAGTGGGTTACATACGCGAGTTGCTGGATGAAAGTGGTTTTACTGATACTTCTATAATGTCGTATACAGCGAAGTATGCAAGTGCCTTCTATGGACCTTTCCGTGATGCATTGGATTCTGCACCTAAATTTGGAGACAAAAAGACGTATCAGATGAATCCTGCTAATTCTCAAGAAGCTTTGATCGAAGGAGATTTGGATACGGAGGAGGGAGCAGATTTTCTAATGGTGAAGCCAGCCCTTTCCTATTTGGATATTATAAAGTTGTTAAATGACAACTTCCCCTTGCCAATAGCTGCATATAATGTGTCAGGAGAATATAGTATGGTGAAGGCTTCTGCGGGAAGAGGATGGATTGACAATGACCGAGCAATGCTTGAAATCTTATTGAGTATTAAACGGGCTGGAGCGAAGGTGATTCTTACATACTTTGCCAAAGAATATGCAAGTTTGGTGAGATAGTCCTATTGGTTTTACGTATTAAGTAAAAAACCGGTATTGTCCGGTTTTTTTATGCCTATTGGTCAGAATTTGATTCATTTTATTCTAATTCTGACTATTTTTTTGAATGTCGGGTAAAATAAATATCATTTTTTTGAATTTTTATATTTTTCATAAAAGGCAACTGTTTGGTTGAAATCTTGTTTTTTCTCTTTTTCAAGAATATTGTTCCAAATCCATCTATTTTTTTTTAGGAATGTTCTGAATCGCTCAATTAGCAATCGGTTTCGTAAAATATTATAGATATTGGCCGAATAATATTTTCTTTATAGTTTGGTTCAAAAAACACCTTCTTTTTATTAATTCTTTACATAAAATGTAAAAAATGGATAAAAATTGACATCAAAAAACACTTTTGGATATCTATTTTGTAATAATGGATTTGTTTTTTTAGTAATAATATAATTACATTCGATTATATATTAGTCACACAAACCTATCGTAAATTCTGAAAAACGTTTAAAAACTATATCTAACCTATGAACTATTTCGTAACTCTGTTGGCCCAAGATGCGGCCGCGACAATGGACTTGTCAGCTGAGATTTCACAGAATCTCTTTACCACAAACAATGTTTGGATGATGCTTTCCACAGCCTTGGTGTTTATTATGCACTTAGGGTTTGCGGGAGTGGAAGCTGGATTTGGCCAGGCCAAAAACACAGTAAACATTTTATTTAAAAATACGATTACCCCTATTATCGGAATTTTGTCCTACGCTTTTGTTGGGTTTTACCTGATGTATCCTGGTTTTGAAACTCCAGGCTGGTTGAGTTTTGATTTTGCTGGCTGGAATATGTTTTGGTTTTCGCCTGCAGATGCTGACGTGACAGTAGGGTATGCTGATGGCGGTTATACTTACTGGACTGATTTCCTGTTTCAGGCTATGTTTGCAGCTACCGCAGCTACGATTGTATCTGGTGCCATCGCTGAGCGAGTGAAATTGTGGGCTTATCTAGCGTTTACTTTAATATATGTAGGTATTGTTTATCCAATAATCGGAAGCTGGAAATGGGGCGGTGGAGCATTAGATGCTATGGGATTCTATGACTTTGCTGGAAGTACCTTGGTTCACTCTGTTGGTGGATGGGGAGCTCTTGCGGGTGTGATTTTGGTCGGCCCAAGAATTGGTAAATATGTAAACGGAAAAACTGTCGATAAGCCAGGTTCAAGTGTTCCACTTGCAGTAATAGGTGTATTCTTACTTTGGTTAGGATGGTTTGGTTTTAATGGAGGTTCTGTTCTTTCCGCGGATCCTGCATTAGTATCCTTTGTATTAGTTACTACTTGTCTTGCTGCATGTGCTGGTGGGATTGGTGGCTTTCTTGCCGGAAATATAGTTTTTAAGAGACTAGATCTAGGTATGATCCTTAATGGTATACTAGCGGGTCTTGTCGGCATCACTGCTGGCGCTGATGTTATTAATCCAGCCTCAGCAGTATTGGTAGGCTTTATAGCTGGGATATTAGTAGTGTATTCAGCTGTATTACTTGATAAGCTTAAGCTTGATGATGTCGTTGGTGCTGTATCTGTTCACTTGACTTGTGGAATATGGGGTACTCTAGCGGTTGGTATTTTTTCAACAAATCCTGAGCACACCTTCTTAACTCAGTTGGCTGGTGTAGCAATTTGTGGAGTAGCGGCATTCTCTGCAGCCTTCTTTATATTCTTTGTTCTTAAAAAGACAATGGGAATTCGCGTATCAGAAGAGCATGAGCGTAACGGATTGGATTCTCACGAACATGGTATCAGAGGTTATACTATTGTTTACGACGAATAGTCAATCCCATTACCGCCAAAGAGTTGAGTATACTCATTCTTTGGCGGCATTAATACACTAATTATTATTTATAAACCTATACCTATTAAAAACATGAAAAAAATTCAACTACTAATAGTAGCCTTATTGATTATCGGCTCTACAAATTCATTTGCTCAAGAAGTAATTATTATTGAAGAGGAAGAGGAAACTTCAAAATTCAGTTTCTCTGGCTCGGTTGACGCATATTTCCGAACCAATTTTAACGCACCTAGTAAAGGTGAAAATGCGCTGGCTCCAGCATCTTCCTTTGCTAACCTAAATGGCTTTTCTTTGGGTATGGCAAATATCATTGCCTCTTATGAAGGTAAAAAAGTAGGTGCGGTTGCTGATTTGGTTTTCGGACCTAGAGGTGAAGATGCTGTTTTTGGATCTCCATTGTATGGTGGGGGTACTGGTGCTGGAAGTTCTCAAATCGTTAACCAATTGTATGTTTACTGGAATGTAAGTGATGCGGTTACTTTGACTTTTGGTAATTTCAATACCTTCCTTGGTTACGAGGTTATATCTCCAACTGGTAATTTTAATTACTCTACTTCTTACATGTTCTCTTACGGACCATTCTCCCATACTGGTTTGAAGGCGGATTTTGCTCTTTCTGACAACTGGTCTTTGATGGCAGCAGTAATGAATCCTACGGATATGACAGAATTCAATATGGCGGGTACTTATACCTTAGGAGCGCAATTGGGGTATTCAACTGATGCGAGCAGCACTTATTTGAACTTCGTTTATGGTGATCAGGATGGAAAACTTGATATGGATAACGGAAGCTTAGTACCTGGTCAAACTTCAATGGGAAGCACGTTTCAAGTGGATTTGACCACTGGATTTGATTTGACGGAGTCTTTGTTCTTAGGTATTAATACTACATATAATACTACATCTGCTGGTGAAATGTACAGCGGGTCATCTGTTAGTGATGAATCAGGAGATGGCTCTGGATTCTATGGTTTTGCAGGATATCTTCAGGCAGCTACTTCAGAAAATTTTTCACTTGGTCTTAGAGGGGAATACTTCAGTGTTTTCAACGGTGGTCTAGATGGTGTAGTTGGTCTTGATGGCAATGGAGATGGTAATGTGTTTGCACTTACTCTTTCTGGAAATGCAAAAATTGGAAACAATCTAACCTTGATTCCTGAATTGAGATTAGATAGTATGAGCGAGGACAATTTGTTCTACGATACTAAGTTAGCTCCAAGCAAAAGCCTAGCTTCATTCGTTCTTGCAGCGGTGTTTGCATTCTAAAATATAAACAGGGTCTATTGTTAATAATAAAAGCCGGGATGAATTTCATCTCGGTTTTTTCTTTTTTAGGGACTTTGGTCTAAAAGTGGGGTTTTTTGAAGTCATATTCTATCAATATGTACATTTGGAGTCTGATTTTTGGTTTATTTTTAAACTATAAAAAGTGATAATTATTAAAATTTATAAAATATAATTTTATTTTTTATCAAAAAAGATCTATAAAAAACTGATTTGCTGTAACTTTTTTAATCTTCCGAAGTATAGTTTAGTGAGAGTAACTTAAACTATACTTGTTATGAAAAGATCGGTATTGTTCATCACGATAATGATGGTATCGGTACTGGGCTATTCCCAGACTACCTTAAAAGGTCCAAAGGCAAAAAATGCAACTGCTAGCGAACTCGCTGCCAATTCCTCACCTTTAACATTTAGCCCAGTGCCAAATAATCTCAAAGGGCCAAAGCGCAAAAACCAAAAGGTTTGGAAGCAGTCAAAGAGCTATCGTAAGGCTATGCATATCCGAAAAGAGGAGGAGATACTCAAGGGGCCTAAAGCTAAAAATAGAAAAGTATGGAAAGATTAAAATATTAAATCTCTGAAAGAGATTTAACGCAAGAAATGAGAAAAGCTCGGATAGTTCCGAGCTTTTCTCATTTATAAGTCTTGTTCTCTTTCGAGCATTAATATAGCTGCCTGTGAGACGATAAAATATTTCTGAGTTTCATATACTATCTCGTGTGCTCCAGATAATAAAAAGATGGCTAAGTCACCCTCTTTCGCCTGCAGAGGTACATATCTTACCTGATCGTCTTTGTCCATCCAAGGCTCTTGGTTTTCAGTGGGCATTGGGATTGGGTATCCCGGCCCAGCTTTAATAATATAACCTTGCTGTACTTTCTCTTTTTCCTGAACTCCGGGCGGTAAGTATAAACCTGAACCAGTTTTGTCATTCGGCTTTTTCAAGCGTATTAAAACTCGGTCGCCTACCACGATGAGCTTTTTCAGTTTATTGTCAGCAGTTAGTTGCATTTCTTGAGATTTTCAAAACCAATAGTATAGAATTAAGATTCGTATGATATTCTAATTCTATTATTTAGGTGTTAAACAAAGAACGGCATCTGTATCGCTACAGATGCCGTTTATGTTGCTTTAATTTAAGCTTATTTTTTTTCTTCGCTTACCTCTTCATAATCCACATCAGAAACACCATCTCCGCTAGTTCCAGAATCTGTGCCTGATTCAGGTCCAGCTTGTGCTCCTTCTGCTCCAGCAGCGTTGTACATTTCTGTAGAAGCAGCTTCCCATGCTTTGTTCAATCCTTCCATTGCGGAATCAATTCCTTCAAGGTTTTGAGATTGATGAGCTGTTTTAAGCGTTTCAAGTGCTTCTGCGATTGCAGTTTTGTTTCCTTCGGAAAGTTTGTCTCCGTATTCTTTCAACTGCTTCTCAGTTTGGAATACCAAGCTATCCGCCTGATTCATCTTGTCGATTTTCTCTTTTTCAGCTTTGTCACTCACAGCATTTGCTTCAGCTTCAGCTTTCATTCTGTCGATTTCTTCCTGAGAAAGTCCTGAAGAAGCTTCGATTTTGATCTTCTGCTCTTTGCCAGTTCCCTTGTCTTTTGCAGATACATTTAGGATACCGTTAGCATCGATATCGAAAGTCACTTCGATTTGAGGAACGCCTCTTTGTGCTGGCGGGATGTCAGAAAGCTGGAATCTACCAATGCTTCTGTTGTCCTTTGCCATAGGACGCTCACCTTGTAATACGTGGATATCTACGGCAGGCTGATTGTCCGAAGCAGTAGAGAATGTTTCAGATTTCTTAGTAGGAATTGTAGTGTTAGACTCGATCAATTTGGTCAATACTCCACCCATTGTTTCGATGCCTAGAGAAAGAGGAGTTACGTCCAAAAGAAGAACATCTTTCACTTCACCTGTCAATACTCCACCTTGGATCGCAGCACCGATTGCTACTACTTCATCAGGGTTCACACCTTTAGAAGGTTTTTTACCAAAGAATTTCTCAACTTCTTCCTGGATTTTAGGTATTCTAGTAGAACCACCTACCAAGATCACTTCATCTATATCTGAAGGAGTCATGCCTGCGTCAGCCAAAGCTTTCTTACATGGTTCCATAGATCTTTTAACAAGATCTTCAGTAAGTTGCTCAAACTTCGATCTGCTCAAAGTTCTCACCAAGTGCTTAGGACCTGTTTGAGTTGCAGTGATATAAGGCAAGTTGATCTCTGTAGATGCAGAGCTTGAAAGCTCAATTTTAGCTTTTTCAGAAGCTTCTTTCAATCTCTGAAGCGCCATTGGATCAAGTCTAAGATCGATTTGCTCTTCAGACATAAACTCTTCAGCTAGCCAGTTCATCACTACCTGATCAAAGTCATCACCACCCAAGTGAACGTCACCGTTGGTAGATTTTACTTCGAAAATACCGTCTCCAAGTTCTAGAACTGAAATGTCAAATGTACCACCACCAAGGTCATACACTGCGATTTTCATGTCCTTATGCTTTTTGTCCATCCCGTATGCCAAAGCCGCAGCAGTAGGTTCGTTGATGATACGCTTCACTTCTAGACCAGCGATCTGTCCAGCTTCTTTAGTAGCCTGACGCTCGGAATCATTGAAGTAAGCAGGCACAGTAATTACTGCTTCAGTAACAGCTTGTCCCAAGAAATCTTCTGCTGTAGTCTTCATTTTCTGAAGAATCATTGCAGAAAGCTCCTGTGGAGTATATGATCTGTCACCAATTTTCACTGTAATAGTGTCGTTGGGTCCTTTTTCTACTTTGTATGAGGCATGTTTTTTCTCTGCAGAAACTTCAGAGAATTTTTTACCCATGAATCTTTTAACAGAAGAAATAGTGTTTTGCGGGTTGGTTATCGCTTGACGCTTAGCAGGATCACCTACTTTACGCTCACCGTTTCCGTTGTCAAGGAAAGCCACAATAGAAGGTGTGGTTCTTCTTCCCTCACTGTTTTGAATGACTACAGGTTCGTTACCTTCCATTACTGCTACGCAGGAGTTGGTTGTTCCTAAGTCAATGCCGATGATTTTTCCCATGATTATATAATTTTAAGTTGTTTCGAATTGATACTACTCCCCTTCTTCAATGGATGTGCCATCTGGGAAATTTGGTGGTTTTGTGTCAGATTGGCAGTTGTATTGACATGTGTTGGATCAAAAACCTACTGAATTGTCATTTATCCATTCCGAAGAAATCTCCAAACTGGCAGTTTATAAGAAAAAAGCATCTGCCATTGCAACCAATTGGCTGACTTCTGCATCTATTAAGTAGAATGAAACTTTTTTTACAAGGAAATATGAAAGAACGATGCAGATGGAGCCTGGCAATTTTGCTAGGAATGGGAGTACTGACTGCCAATCGAGAATTGGAAATAGTGTCATCGATGTGGGAATATCTGAAAGGAATTATTTCGGCAATGGCAATTTTTTTTCTATGATATAAGAATTTCGGTTACGGGGGCTTATTTTTAACTCATGCCTGATTCTCTAATAATTCAAGATTTATACATTTATCCAATAAAATCTCTGGGAGGCATACGTCTCACTGAAGCAAAAGTGGAGGAAAGGGGATTTGAATATGATCGCCGTTGGATGCTGATTGATGAAAATGGTCAGTTTATATCCCAGCGAACTTTCCCGAATATGGCTTTGCTACGAGTGGAGATAGGAACGGATTCTCTTTCTGTCTATCATATTTCTAATCCAAGTGAGTTAATACTCATCCCTTTTACCGAGGAAGGGGAGGAGGTCTCTTCTGTGACAGTATGGGATGATGATATGCCAGCTCGATTAGTAAATTCTCAAATCGATGAGTGGTTTAGTAATGCGCTTGGCATGAAGGTTCGATTGGTGAAAATGCCCTTGTCGACAGAACGTAAAGTAGATCCTAAATATGCCCTAAATGGAGAGTCAGTAAGTTTCGCTGATGGAATGCCTTATCTGCTTATCGGGCAAGAATCCTTGGCTGACTTAAATGAAAAATTAGAAATCCCAGTTCCTATGAATCGCTTCAGGCCAAATATTGTCTTTTTTGGTGGAGAGGCATTTATCGAGGACTCTTGGAGCGAAATACAAATTGGTGAAGTTGACTTTCAGGTAGTTAAACCCTGCGCTCGCTGTGTGATGACTACAGTGGATCAAGATACTGGTACCAAAGCTGCAGAGCCCCTCAAGACTTTGGCTACTTATAGGAAGGTAGGAAAAAAAGTGCTTTTTGGACAAAACGTTATTGCTTTGTCAAGCGGAATCATCAAAGTCGGAGACAAGCTTAAGTTGCAGTAATTCCGAATAAACATCCAACAAAGAAGCTTGTATAGATTGGTTTTAAAAAGAAAATCCTGCTTCTAGAGAAGCAGGATAACTCTGTGGACTCCGCGAAAAACTCCGTGTTCACCGCGGTTAATCTATTTGAAATCTTTTACAGTCTGTATAAAGATTTTGACCATTTCAGGATTAATATCTGGATAAACCCCGTGGCCAAGATTGGCAATGTGTCTTGTGCCTTTGAATTGCTCCATCATTGTGATGGTAGCCTCGCGCACTTGGTCCGCAGTGCCATAAAGTGCCGCAGGATCTAGATTTCCTTGTAATGTTTTCTCTGAGCCAATCAGTTTTCTTGATTCGGCAATGCCCATATTCCAGTCCAAACCGATTGTCTCGCAATTCAATTTCCCCATTTCCTCCCGGGCAAAAAATGCTCCTTTAGCAAAGACAGTTTTTGGTACAGTAGTGATGGCATCACATATCTGGGCGATATAAGGCATTGAGAATTCTGCGTATTGCTTTGGTCCAAGAATTCCTGCCCAACTATCGAAGATTTGCACTAATTGTGCACCTGCTTCGATCTGAGCTTTTAGGTAATTGATTGTGCTATCAGTGATCATCTGAAGCAGTTTATGAGAAAATGCCGGTTGAGTATACAGCATCTCCCTAGCTGCTGAGAGTGTTTTGCTGCCATGACCTTCCACCATATAAGAGAAGATAGTCCAAGGTGCGCCCGCAAAACCGATCAAAGGTACACGGCCATCTAATGCTTTCTTGGTGATGCTAATCGCATCAGTTACATAACGTAGTTCTGATCCGTCAGAAACGTGAAGCTTCTTGAGATCGGCTTCAGATCTTACTGTTTGAGGGAATAATGGGCCTCTTTTTTCTACCATTTCATAAGGCAGCCCCATCGCCTCAGGAATCACTAATATGTCTGAAAAAATTATCGCAGCATCTACACCCAATAAATCCACAGGTTGGATGGTCACTTCAGCGGCTAGTTCAGGAGTCTGAGCAAGCTCAATGAATCCACTTACACTGTCTCGTACTTTTCTATATTCAGGCAAAATTCTTCCAGCTTGGCGCATCAGCCATACGGGAGTTCTTTCTGTTGTTTCGCCTTTGGCGGCTCGAAGTAGGAGGTCGTTTTTCAAATGCATGGTGTAAAGATAAGCGCCAAATTATTTTTGGCAGGAAAATAACTACATAAAAAAGCTGGACCTATGTAAGACATCGATCCAGCTTGTGGTAATCAGTTGGTTTAGACTAATATTTTCTGAGAATTATTTTAATTCTATTCGCTTAAAGTCTTCGTCTGTCAGTCCTAGAAGTTTGGTGACAGCATCGTAATCAGTTAAATCAATTCTAGCATTAGTGGAAGCAAAATCTCCAGGAAGAACAACTACACGGAAAACCTGATTATCTGTCCAATCTGCACTGAGTGTACTCAGGTCTAAATTCCCATCTAAGAATATGCTGAAATCGCTACTAGTGAAATCGTAATTATACACTAAGATGCCTCCTTCTTGAAAATATGCAGTTTGGGGCATTGCTCTCCAAATAGGAGTTCCACCATCAACTTCCCATTGGACGAATGAGAGCACTACATCGCTTTCAACAATAACAGGATTGAATTGAAAGATTTCACTATAGTTATTGGCAGCATTGAAATCTACTTCAACTTCAAAAACTTCAGATACAATATTTATCCCAGGTTCACCTACAGGTCCCTGTGCTCCTTGAGGCCCTTCTGGTCCTTCGCAAGCTTGGAATACTACCAGCCCAAAAAGAGCCAAGATTAATGTGTTGATATTTTTCATAGGAGTAGTTTGTTAAGGTTAGTAAGATGTTTTCACGAATTGTGCCATTAAATGGTTGGTTAAAAATCCTTAACAATTTTTCACTTGATTGGAGCGATGACCTGAATTTCGTTTTTAGAGATGATTTTGTCTATATAAACGCCACTAAGCTCCAACTTATTCTCTTTAGCATATTCCGACAATTTTTCCTTTACAGTCTCTGGACTAGGCATTACCCATTTATTACTTTGGATTTTTGCAAGCAAGTAACTTTCATTTTCGAAGGATCGAAATTCAAGATCATCTATTGGTAGAATTTGATTAATTCCTACAAAAACAATCATGGTGTCAAGTTTACCAGCGGGCTCGACCTCATAGATAGTGTGAAGATGACTTCCTGGATGAAGCACTTTTTGAGACTCCATTTTATTAAAAATCTCACCCAGTTCTTCATTTGCTGGAGTACCTCTATATGTTAATCCTGCAAGATTCTCTGGCTTGTTCTCAATAAGCTGAATTTCGATAGGCGCATTTCCTCCTAATTTCTTGAAGCTCCAAAATCCTACAATTACCAGAATTGATAAGACCCCAATGGCCAATATGAATTTTTTCTTCATTCTTAGAAAAGATAACGAACACCTACGCCGCCCTGTGCCTTCATGTGTCCGATACGATCAATCAACTCCAAAAAGAATCCGGCTTCTCCAAAAATAGAGATAGGCACATCGTCAAAATAATACTCTGCACCCACAAATACCTCTGGACCAAAATCTACGTTAGTCCTGTTTTCAACCCTTATGGCTGAGCCAGTTCCCGTTTGTCCATCCGTATAGCTATAAGATACTTTGGTTGTTCTCAGTTGTACACCAACTCCTCCATATCCAAGTAGGTATCCCTCGGTGATTCCGAAAACGTCAGTGATGTCCTCGTGGTAAGCAGAGCGCACATTGAAAGAGACTCCTTTTTTTGCACTATGGGAAATGTAGAATGCGTTGGATTGAGGGAGGTTGGTTTCAAAATCTCTTTGATAATAACTCGCTCCATTTATACCGGCGCTACCGATCATTCCTTCGATAGAAATGTACTCCGAGATGAAATCTTTGTAGGTAATTGAAAGGGGCTCCCCGAGGCGGATACCGACTCCTCTTTCTTGTGCAAAACTGACGAATGGCAACAATACCAATAGGGTAATTAATCTGTATTTCACTTGATACATGGTTTTTATAATAGAAGTCAAAAATCAGGCTAGATAGCCATAGTCTTAAGTTGCATCTGATGCAATTGGGTGTAGTATCCGCCTAATTCCAGTAAATAATCATGCGTGCCTGTCTCTACGATTTCTCCTTTATTGAGAACAATAATTTTATCTGCTTTTTGAATAGTAGATAGTCTATGCGCAATTACGATGGACGTTCTTCCTGTCATCATCGTTTCAATTGATTCCTGTATCAATTCCTCCGTTTCTGTATCCACAGATGAGGTAGCCTCGTCCAGAATGATGATTTCAGGATTGTAAACCATCGCTCTGACAAAAGAGATTAATTGTCGCTGACCTACAGAAAGTGTAGCGCCACGCTCCATTACATTGTAATCAAGCCCACCAGGTAGTCTTTCTATAAATCTTTTTGCGCCAGCAAGCTCCGCAGCATACATCACCTGTTCGCGGGTGATGTTTGGATTACCTAACGTGATGTTGTAGAAAATTGTATTGGAAAAAAGGAAAACATCCTGAAGAACAACGCCAATATGCTTCCGCAACGTGTCTAATTCAAATTCCCGGATATCATGTCCGTCTATGGAAATATGACCTTTATTGATCTCGTAAAACCTGGAAATCAGATTGATGATGGAAGATTTACCAGCTCCTGTTGCACCTACCAGCGCCACTGTCTGACCGGATTCTACTTCGAAGCTGATATCTTTCAGTACATAGTCTTCGTCCACATACGCAAACCACACATTTTCAAGCTTGATATTTCCGCTTACTTTTTCAGGTTTATAGTCACCTTCATTCGCGATATGCTCCCTGCTTTCAAGTAATTTGAAAATACGGGAAGAACTCACCACTCCCATCTGTAATGTATTGAAACGGTCAGCAATCATCCGGATAGGTCTGAAGAAAAGCTGCAAATACATGATGAAAGAAATCAAAACACCGATTTCAATATCCATCCCCAATACACCTACAGCTCCGTACCAAACCACTAAGCCAATTCCTATTGCCTGGATGATTTCAGCTACTGGGAAGTAAATGGAATAATAAAGAACAGATCGGATGTGCGCTCTTCTGTGCTCCTTGTTTATTTCTTTAAACTTCTCAAACTCCCGATCTTCCCTGTTGAAAATCTGCACGATGTTCATTCCCGTGATATGTTCCTGAAGAAAAGAATTCAGGTTAGAAACGGCATTTCTTACATCATTGAAGGTTATCTTGATTTTCTCCTTGAATACATAAGTAGAAATAATCATCAGAGGCAAGGTGCATAAGCTCACTAGCGTAAGTTTCCAGTCAATGTAAAACATGACGCCAAGGATAGTGACCAACTGTAGAAGATCTCCAACAATCGCAGCCAATCCTTCAGAGAATACGTCAGCAAGGGTTTCTATATCGGAAATATTACGGGTGACCAATCTTCCGATTGGGGTATTGTCAAAGAATTTTAGGCGGAGCTTGAGCAGATGCTTATACAACTTTACTCGGATGTCACGGATAATTACCTGACCAATCCAGCCAGAATAATAGGTGTGTGCCCACTGCACCAATGCTTGGATAAGCATCAGTCCTACAAGCAAATAAATAATGCGTAAAAGACCTGCGGCGTCACCCACAGCTACATAATCATCTATTGCTATCTGTATGAAGTATGGCCGGGTTGGTGCCAAAATAGCAAGCGCAATGGTAAGAAAGATCAGAAAATAGAACTGAGGTTTGTATGGCTTTACAAAACCGTAGAGCTGCTTGAGTACTTTCGAATCGACGATCTCGCCGGATGATGTTTTTTCTTGTTCTAGGCTCAAGGTAAACTAGTCTAAATAAATGTCTTCTGAATATTCAACTCGGCTGAAAAACAAGCCACTTGCGGGGGCTGATTTCCCTGCATTTTCTCGATTTCGTGATTCTATAATTTGGTGCAACTCTTCAGGTTCCCTTTTTCCAAGTCCAACGGAAACAAGTGTTCCCACGATTGCCCTTACCATTCCACGCAAAAATCGGTTCGCAGTTATATGAAATTGCAATTCACCGTCTTTTTGTTCCCAATGAGCCGATTTTATTTCACAGCGAAAATGTTTTACCGCTGTATGTATTTTACTGAAGCACTCAAAATCATTGTATTCCAACAGGATACGGGCCGCCTCATTCATTCTATCTATATCTGGATTGAAGTAATGTCTCCACACATAGTCTTCTATAAAAGGACTTTTTTGCAAAATCATTCTATACACGTAAGATCTGTTTTTGGCACTGAATCTCGCATGTGCATTAGCCTTGACTTCTCGAATAGAATTAATCGAAATGTCTTTGGGCAAAATGCCATTAATCGCACGTAGAAATTTTTCTCTATCAATATCCTGATCCGTCTCAAAATGGCAAACTTGCGAATAGGCATGCACCCCTGTGTCAGTACGGCCGCTACCCATTACAGAGATTGGATTTCTGAAATAGGTAGAAAGTCCAGTTTCCAAGGCTTCCTGAACTGTAAATGCATTTTCTTGGATTTGCCAGCCATGATAGCGTGTGCCTTTGTAGCTTACGTCCAGGAAATATCTTTTGCTCTCACTCATACGGCTGCAAAGATACTATTCCCAATCAAATCACGGCGAGAAACCTGCTTTCCTTGTTAATGAAGTCATAAGACCTTTTCTTTGCCAAAAAATCAGAAAGAAATGATCCAGCGCTTACAATCAATTTTCCTTTTCCTAGTGGCAGTGGCCATGGGGTTAACTTTGGGTTTAGACCTGTGGGTACAAGAAGTAGCAGATTCCGGTGAAATCTGGAAACTCAATGCTTTATTCATGAACCAGCTAGATGCTTCAGGTGAAGTGCTTCAGTCTTCTTCCAATTGGTACGTTGCGGCTTTGGCCTCATTTGTAGGCCTTATGGCTATTATTTCGATCTTCCAATATAGAAACCTTGGCAGACAGATGATGCTAAATATGGTTAACTCCCTTTTGATGGTTGCCCTTGTTGCTATTGTTTTTTTGACCACAAGTGGAGTGAACTCAGAAATCTCCGCAGCAGACAATGGTACGTATGAAATTGGTTTTTGGGCAATTTTGGCTGCTATGGTCTGTAATATGCTAGCCAATCGCTTCATCAGAAAAGATGTGGCTTTACTTAAATCTGTGGACAGAATCAGGTAGGATAGAATTTAGACATAAGAATCAAGACATTAGATTTACGTCATTGCGAGCGACGAAGGAGCGAAGCAATCTCAAAGAAACATAAAACCAAAAAAGCCAGCAATTCGCTGGCTCTTTTGGTTTGTTTACCTATTTCATTTTTAAGCTTGCTTTCACTTTTTTGATCGTCATCTCAGCAATGAAGTAGCTTCGCTGACCTGTCGCCTTTGAGGACGTTTGATATCAGGTTGGTGTTTAGCTTTTGATTGTTCATAAATGTGCTTCTGCCTTAAAGAGTCGCTCCATGAGCAAAAGGTTGGAATGGCTACCAAATTTTTTAACATAGACTTCAGGGCATTTTACAAAAACTTTTCTGGCTCAAGGAAATATTGGTAATTTTAAGCTCAGGCTTTTGCATGTATTAACAATCAATTTATGAAATCGAGCCTTCCTTAGGCAGACAGGCATGACTCAGTTGACACCAAGGAGGATGATCATCAACCATGCGAGATTCTCCCGAATTAAGTTCGGGACAGGCTATGAGACCAAAAAAAATCAAATTATAATCACATGAAACTCGAAACACTCGCTATCCACGGAGGAAATATTATCTCTGATTCCGAAAAGCCAGTTGTCCAGCCAATCACGCTGAGCACCACTTTTATTCATCAGCCTGAGTCGATGATCTATGCCCGGGCAAATAATCCGAATCGTCATGCTTTGGAGCAATTGTTGGCAGGTCTGGAGAAAGGTGCGGATGCTGCTGCATTCTCTTCTGGAAATGCTGCAGGAGTTTCTGTGTTCCAGGCGCTAGAACCGGGTTCGCATTTGATCGCTCCAGATGACATGTATCATGGCTTGAAGAATGCGATTCTTTCGATTTTCAAAGGAGTTCTTGAAGCCACTTTTGTGGATATGACAAATCTGGAGAATGTGGAAAAAGCATTCCAGTCTAACACGAAGTTGGTTTGGGTAGAAACGCCTTCAAATCCCTTACTGAAAATCACAGACATTCGTGCAGTTGCGAAACTGGCAAAAGCTAAGGGAGCAATGGTAGCTTGTGATAACACCTTTGCTACTCCAGTTTTTCAAAATCCTATTGATCTAGGGGTTGATATCGTGATGCATTCCAGTACCAAGTATTTTGGTGGACATTCGGATATTTTGGGAGGAGCTTTGATTACCAAAGAGGCCGATGCGTTTTGGGCAAAAGTGAAAAATGTCCAGATCGGTGGAGGTGCTGTGCCATCGCCGATGGATTGTTATTACCTATGCAGAAGCATCAAAACTTTACCTTATCGTATGAAAGGTCACGCAGAGCATGCGATGGTGCTGGCGAATTTCCTTTCAAATCACTCAGCTGTTGAAAAGGTTTATTATCCAGGTTTGAAAGCTCATCCGGGTCATGAAATAGCTGCAAGTCAGATGACTGGTTTTGGAGGAGTTGTTTCATTTCAGGTAAAAGGAGGCGCAGAAGTAGCCGATCGAGTGATATCCAAACTCATGTATTTTACCAATGCGACTAGCCTTGGAGGAGTAGAGAGTTTGATTGAGCGAAGAGCTGCTTCGGAAGGACCAGATACGTTGACTCCACAGAATCTAATCCGAGTTTCGGTTGGTTTGGAGCATTTGGATGACTTACTCGAGGACATGGAAAATGCCTTAGCTTAAATCATTTTAGATCCCAATCGTCTATTGCTTTTCTATGAACTGAGCCAGGTACAGTTCCTATGAATTCAATATTTACACCATCCATGTCTTTGGTGGTTCCTATGTGGATTCCTGTCAACGTGCTGATTCTTGGACTATTGATGTCCAGACCCAAATCTCGAAGATGGTCTAGTAAAGATTCCGTACCACTAGTTTCCAAACCGAAATGCTCAAGGCCAGCAGGTCTGTTTGCTGTCGCGGGTACAAGTTCTATAAAGGTGCTTTTACTCACTTGGAAATAGGAAAATGCAGGATTTCCCTTGTCATCTTTGTATTCAATAGCCAATGGAAAACCTAAGGTGTCCCTATAATAACTGACTGATTTCTCAAAATCCTCCGCCACAATGGCGATATGATTGATGCCGAGGATTCCCCCTTTCTCATCCGCGTGTAGCTTTGTTCCCACAGCGATCCCTGCCGTTAAACCAATTGCAAGAAAGAGAACTGCGCTGAGTAATTTTGGTAGGGATAATTTCATGATCGGCGATTTTGGGTTTGATTAGCAGTGGAATATAAAAAAATGAAATCAGAAACTGCCTATTCCTTTCACCATCATCTCAGTTTATAACGGGTGATGTTAGAAGGGCTAAAATGAAAAATGGCGGAATAGAAGTTAATCTATTCCGCCATCTTTTTATGATTTACCGTTTATTGGTACCAGTTTCTAAGACGTACATCCACATTTGGCGCTGCCTCATTTACCAAATTTTTGAATTTTTCCACATCGCTCAACCCATTCGTTCCTCTGTAATGGTATGGATATACAATAGTAGGCTTGAATTCAGAAACAGCACTTGCTGCCTGATCCACATCCATAGTATAAGGGAGATTCATACAAACAAAAGCGACATCAATGTTCTTCAATGCTCTCATTTCGGGAATGTCCTCTGTATCTCCAGAGATGTAAAACTGTTTCCCGCCAAGATGAATTATGTATCCATTTCCGCGACCTTTTGTGTGTGGAGATTCAGAACTTTCTGGAAGATTATACATGGCAAGTGCCTCAATCTTAATTCCATTGACAGCTTTAGACTGGCCATTACTCATAATGACTACGTTTTTCCCAGTTCCTTGGGTAAGCTGATCGGCTACTGCTTGTGGTGCTATGATAGTTGCGTCAGAAAGATCCAGGCCATCAAGTGTTTCTTGGTTGAGATGATCCCCGTGAATGTCCGTGATCAGTACCAAGGTTGGCTTCTTCTGTCCTTCAAAAGCAGCTGCACCTCCATAGGGATCCACGTAAATAACTTGGCTGTCATGCTCTAGTACTAAAGTGCCGTGCGTGATTGGATTGATCGTTACATCTCCTTTTTTAGCAGGAATCATATCCTGCGAAAATGCTCCAAAGGAGATAAATAGAAGGAGTAAAGTGAGATATTTCATAGTTCTAAGTTGATTTTTTGAAAATTGACTAAATGCAATGGTAATGTAAGGTTTTGTACCATTATCCAAAATACCCGATTCCTTTTGCCATCAATCCGGCCAGGAGAGGGATAATGAATAATAGCAGGAGTTCTAACCTCAGCAGCATAATAATTGTTTTTGGGATTTGAACAATTTCATCAGGGTCACCTTTTCTGTTCTTGATGAAAAAGACAGTAGGGTAAATTGATAGTATTCCGATAATGGCAAAAAGAGTGATTTTGATATGGAAGATGAAATTGTAAGTATAAAATTCGGTAGGTTTTCCATGTCCACCCAACCACAGCGTAAGACCGACAGGCAAAAGGGTTAAGCACCCATTCCATAAACCCCGTCGATAGTAGCAATTTTTTTAATTTCTTTTCGGCTCAGTGCTTTTTTCAGCAAAAGATGCTCAGAAGCCAGGGAGCCAACAATCGCGAAAATGCTAGTAAAATGAAGGTATCGGAGGAGGATTTCGAGGGACATGGAAAATGTGTTTGTTATAGTGCCATACCTAACGGCACAGCGGGTCCACTATTATTTAAAATTCCACCCATAGTTTGTTCCTAACGGGACTTGTCTGAAATCACCAGATGTTTCATGGATGTATATAGTGTCAAAAATTTTTTGACCGAAGTTTCCATTTCTGACGGATAAAACGCCAAAGCTGATTTCGTAAATGTTACTTTAAACTTCAAATTTCATCATTTTAAATTCCTAACCCGCCCAGCCTTCTCTATCCAAACTTCTATACTGTATCGCTTCCGCCAAATGCTCGACTTTGATCTCTTCAGATCCTGAGATATCAGCTATGGTTCGGGCTACTTTCAATATTCTGTCGTAAGCACGAGCTGATAATCCCAATCGCTCCATGGCGGTTTTCAGAAGCATTTTTCCAGCTTCGTTGATCTGACAGATTTGCTTAGTGATATGCGATGGCATCATGGCATTGCAGAAGACTTCAGGATTGTCTTTAAACCGTTCTTTCTGACGTTCTCTGCCTTGGATCACACGCTCACGGATCTCTTTGCTGGATTCAGTTTTTCGGGTGGAGGTCATCTCATCAAACTTCACAGGAGTAACTTCCACATGCAGATCGATACGGTCTAAAAGAGGCCCTGAAACTTTGTTCAAATAGCGCTGTACGATTCCTGGACCGCAGACACATTCTTTCTCAGGATGATTATAATACCCGCAAGGGCATGGATTCATACTGGCGATCAGCATAAAGTTCGCGGGAAATTCTACCGAAACTTTCGCTCTGGAAATCGTTACCCTTCTTTCTTCCAGCGGTTGACGCATAACTTCCAGTACTCCACGCTTGAATTCTGGTAATTCGTCTAGAAATAATACACCATTATGGGCAAGGGAAATTTCTCCTGGCTGAGGATTTCCTCCTCCACCCACCAATGCAACATCGCTAATGGTGTGGTGAGGTGATCGAAAAGGGCGATTGGCAAGCAATGATCCGTTTTTGCCAAGTTTCCCTGCGACGGAATGAATCTTTGTCGTTTCCAGAGCTTCGACCAAAGTTAAAGGCGGAAGAATTGAAGGAAGTCGTTTGGCTAGCATGGTCTTACCCGCTCCTGGAGGTCCGATCATGATTACGTTATGCCCACCTGCGGCTGCAATTTCCAACGCCCGTTTGATGTTTTCCTGACCTTGCACATCTGCAAAATCAAACTCGATGTCGTCCAGCGAATGGTAGAAAATCTCTCGTGTATCGGTTACTAGCGGTACTATTTCCAATTCGCCCATCAAAAAGTCAGTGGCTTGTTGGATTGTTTCTACTGCTATGATGTCCAAGTTATTGACAATAGACGCTTCTTTAGCATTTTCTACAGGTAGAATAAAACCCTTGAATCCTTTCTTTCTTGCTTCAATGGCAATAGGCAAAACGCCTTTGATCGGTCTGAGATTACCATCTAGAGAAAGCTCTCCCATGATTACATAGTCGCCCAAAGTAGGGAACTCTACCTGCTCGGAAGCTTGCAAAATCCCCATGGCAATGGGTAAATCATATGCTGAGCCTTCCTTACGAATGTCTGCTGGGGCCAGATTAATTACTACTTTTTGGCGAGGCATTCTATAGCCAAAATATTTCAATGCACTCTCCACCCGTTGCTGAGATTCCTTCACAGCAGAATCGGGGAGGCCAACCATGAAGAAACTGGTGCCTTGTCCTACATTCACTTCTATTGTGATGATGTTTGCATCTACTCCAGATACTGCGCTTCCAAAAGTTTTCGCTACCATATGATATAAAAAAAGGAGACCTGATTGGCCTCCTCAATATACTAGTTTGACAAATTCAAAATATTACTTATCCATAATATTTTGTCTTGGAGGAAGGGTACTTTGATCCGTATCAGTTGGGATTGTAGGTTTTGTAGGCTGGCTAGTTGGAATTCTTGGATGCTCAAAATCGTAGATTTTAGCTTTCAAAGAATTTGCATCAATTTCCATTTTCTTAATAGTTGAAGCTAGACTAGCGTAGGCAGCGTAGCTGCTTCCCCAAGCTGCCAGAAAAAGGATAAAGCCAATCAGTATAATGGTCACCATGGAATCTGATGTGATTTCATCCATTCCAAAGATTCCTCCTAGAGTATCAAAAGCTATGAAGAAAATAAGAAAAGCACCAAAATAGACCAAAAGGGCTATTTGGAGGATTTGGTGAAGTTTTTTCATGGGTTTTAAAATTAAGTTTAACGAATATACTAAACCGACTGAATACTAGAAAGTTTCTGGTACAAGCCCTCAACTTGGCTCAAATCGGTATGAGTACCTCTTTGAACGATTTCTCCGCGTTCGATCACCAAGATTTCATCAGCGTGCTGAATCGTGCTCAATCTATGTGCGATTACAAGGGTTGTTCTATTACTCATTAATTTGGTTAGTGCTTCCTGTACCAAATGTTCTGATTCGGAATCCAAGGCGGAAGTCGCCTCATCGAGTATCAGAATTGGAGGGTTTTTCAGGACGGCTCTTGCGATACTTAAGCGCTGACGTTGACCACCAGAGAGCTTAGAACCTCGCTCTCCAATGCTGGTTTGATAGCCATCTTCCATTGTCTCAATAAATTCATGGGCGTTGGCAATTTTGGCGGCTTCCAACACTTGGGCTACTGTAGCTCCTTCTACTCCGAATGCGATGTTATTAAAAACGGTGTCGTTAAATAGGATGGACTCTTGAGTCACAATCCCCATTAGGCTACGCAAATCTTTTAGATTGAAATCTTTCAGATTATTGCCGTCGAGTAAAATTTCACCTTCGCTAGGGTCATAAAACCGTGGCACAAGATCAGCCAAGGTAGATTTTCCTCCACCTGAAGGTCCCACCAAAGCAATAGTTTTACCTCGATTTAGCGTAAAGCTGATATTCTTCAACACTAGTTGGTCTTCATAAGCAAAGTTTACCTTTTTGAATTCAACTGAATGTTCAAACGTATTGAGAACCGAAGGTGATGCCGGAGATTTAATTTGCGAAGGAGTATCTACAACAGTGAAAACCCGCTCCGCAGATGCGATTCCTCTCTGAATGCTGCTCACAGCTCTAGAGATTTCTTTGGCCGGATTCAGCACTTGTGTGAAAATAATGATGTAGGTAATGAAGTCCGAAGCTCCCAAATCTGAGTTGCCGCTAAGTACCATACTACCTCCGTAAACCAGAATTCCAGCGACTACGAATACACCTAAAAACTGTGAAATAGGAGAGGCTAGCTCATTCTTACGGGCCATGTTCACATTGACATCGGCATAGAAATCCGTTTCCCCATCAAACTTCTTTTTCATGAAGCCTTCTGCGTTGAAGGCTTTGATCACGCGCATTCCGCCTAGAGTTTCGTCCAGAATATTTACAATTCTGCCCAGAGATTCCTGACTTTGCACCGCTTTTTTCTTAAGTCTTCGTGTAATTCCGCCTATGATCGCTCCTGTGATCGGGATGATCAGAATGGTGAAAAGTGTCAACTTGGCAGACATAAAAAAGAGCACTGAGAAATATAGAATAATGGTCACAGGCTCACGAAAAACGACACGCAGAGACTGCACAATGGTGTTTTCTACCTCCTGCACATCATTGGTCATTTTTGACATGAGATCACCTTTTCGCTCATTGGAAAAGTAGCCAATGTGAAGCTTACTGACCTGCGAGAAAATGTCCATTCGCATCCGCTTGATAACCACTGCTCGCACTTTAGCTAAAACTACTCCTGATAAATAAGTGAAGAGGTTTGAAAGAAAAACTGAAATTACGATGATAATGCAGACGTAATACAATGAGCCCATTTTCCCATATTCTTCAGCGACTTGGAGGAAGTTGTAATTGAAGAGATGTGAAAAGTATTCTATGGAAAAGCTGAACTCAGGTTTCTCCGCATATTTCGCCAGAGACTCAGGATCTATCTGCTCAAAGATCACATCGAAAAGTGGCTTTAGGAGCGTGAAATTCAGTAGGCCAAAAACGATGGAAAGGAAGGCATAAATAATATAAGTAGGCACGAACTTCCCGTATGGCTTGGCATAAGAAAGAATTCGCAGATAGGTCTTCATAAACTAGTATTCATGGAATAATCACGCAAGTTACGCAAAAATGGCAGTGGAGGTTCCTTGTTAATAGTTGTAATCTGGTCGGATAAAGTTCCACCGGAAGGCTAATTGTAGGTATTGCTTGGTCTCTGGACTGTCTAGATCCTGTGCAGTTCTTCTACGGAAAGTATGGGATGCATCGATAAAGAAGTTGTGGCGAAGCATATAGCTAACATTAAGATTTGTCTGAATCACTTTGTTTTCGATTCCCTGCCCGATCACGTTACCAAATAATCCGGTGGGACTTCCCTCAAGTCTATTTTTCAAAATATCTCCTCCCCAGTTTGTTTCCTCATCAGGATCTCCTCCGTACAGTTGATACATAGTTTGAAGTGTAAGATTCAGTTTAGGGATTGGCTGATATCTGATGATACCCAGCATTTCGCGGAAATTAGCTCCTCTTGGGTGAGTAAGTGGCGTTTGCCAATTGCTATATGACTGATAGTCGACTTTCTCTTGGAATGTATAGGGTCTTGCGGAATTGTATTCCAACTGCAAATCAAGATTTGAAATCTTAAATAGGTCAATGTATTTGAACCCTGCTTGAAGTCCATATTTATTTCGTTTGGAGTTTTTCCCGTCTTGGCCGAAAAACTCAGAGAATACAAATTCGTCAAGCGCGAATTGCCCATAAAGCTGCATAGATGGGTAGAGATTCCACTTATAATCCATTCCTAGCATGACTTTGTCTGGAGTTCCGAGTGATTGCTCCACCCATCGGTAAAAAACAATAGGATTGTAATAATTGAAATCTGCTTTATCAGTCATCACTGACTCGAAGAATCCCAGGTTGAAGTTTTTCCCAACATTCAGGCCTAAACGATGAAAGGAGAACCATTTCTGTGGATATCTACCGTCGGTTGGTCTCCCTCTGTCGTAATCCACGTCGGCAGTCATCTGAGTCCAGATATTTGTCAATTGGAATTTCCATATCTGCGTGTTTAATTTCACAAACATGTAGGGATTGGAAAAGTCAGAGAGCAGGAAAGATCGATATCCTTCTCCGATAAAGTTACGGTCATGACCTAATTCCACTTGGATATGCTTGGTGATGTTGAAACTTACATGTCCCAAAGCTGAGAAATAGCTGTATCCATCCGAATTGTATTCCTTCCAAAATCCTTCGCCGGGCACAGCTCCATTATGCTCTGCATAGCCTTTTACCCAACTGGGAAAAAATGTCTCAGAGGAAGTGAAATACGTATAAAAACCCACTTTTTTATCTATTGATCCACGCAAGACTACGCCTCTAGAGAGACGGTTAGGGTTTTGGTCATTGTTTGGTTCGATGCCGCCGTTTAGGTATAGAACAGGACTCACATGAATATCAAACTCCTCACTATAATAGTGTCCCAAATCTCCCGGCCTTCTATAAAGTTTATTCAGGAAAGGTTTTTCGGACTCAGGAGTTTCTCTGCTCACAAATTCCCAATTGTCCTGACTTAAATATGCCAGATTAAAGCGATCTACACTGGTGCGGATGACGGCGTCATTAGCAATGCTGTCAAGGAATTGGGCTACATGATCTCTTCGGTAGGGTTTTGTTCCAGTATGGAACATCGAGTTATTACTTCCTTTTAGGATTTCATAACGCTCGATTTTGTGATAGTAATCCCGATCGAATGGAATATAGCTTCCCTGTGCAAAAGTGAAAAATGGAAGCAAAAATGTGCCTATAAATATAAGCAACCGGAACTTTGGGTTGTGACTGTATGGCTTTAGCATTGGCTAAATCTAAAAAACATTCCTGAAAATGAAATACTATTAAAGAGGTTTGAAATTATAGCATATGTCAGGAGTTTAGAGGGGCGTAAGTATTTTTGCATCCAAAACTGGGTAATATTTATTTTATTTTTGAGGCTAAAGCCCTTCATTTGTGTCTAGAAATCCCCTTTTTAAATCCTTTTGATCAATTGACTTAGAAATACTTGATAAAGATTTGGTGGATTTTCTGAAAAAGGGTAGCTTTGTGCCTCATTTGAAAGACGTACATAATAACTAGCAATAATATGAAAGCTGATATCCATCCAAACTACAGAGACGTCGTTTTCTACGACACTTCTAGCGAGTTTAAATTTCTTACGAAATCAACTATCGAAACAAGCGAAACAATCACTTGGGAAGATGGCAACGAATACCCTTTGTTTAAAGTGGAAGTGAGCTCTCAGTCTCATCCTTTCTACACTGGTAAGAAAATGATGCTTGATACTGCGGGTCGTGTTGAGAAATTCAACAGAAGATACGCTCAGAAGAAGTAATTCTTCCTTATCTCAGGCTAAAAAGTCTCCCGGAGCATGGATTCCGGGAGACTTTTTTATTTTTGCCACATGGACTCTATTTTGTTGTTTGATGACCCCGCCATTCGCGGATCATTGCTCCCCTTTACTTTTACCAGACCGGTGGCGGATATCCGCATCGGGATCTTGAAAATCTCTGAGAAATGGGAGAGGGTAACTGGAGCTTCAATTTCATTTCTCACGCAAGACTATCTTCAAAAGAAATTCCCTCCTAAATCAGGAAATGCACTCGCTATAAATGGCGCTTTGCTTCCTGATAGCAGAAGTCTTGCCTTGATAAAATCACTTTCTTCTAATCAGGCACTCTATTTCGGTAAAACTCTGATCGCTACTTATATCGGCGAAACCGAAAAGAATCTGGGTGCTGTGAAGAGTAAAGAAATCATCCAGATGGATTATGAGCCAACACTTCTATTGAAGACCTGGAATATCTTCCAATTCAATGGTGCTGAAATCAGAAAGGATTTTGATCTGATTACTCAAGGAAGAAAATCCGCTAAGATCACCGACCCTCATACTAAGTTATATTCTCCCGAAAATATCTTCATTGAGGAAGGTGCTGTGATCCGTGCCACAGTTTTGAATGCTGACGGTGGGCCGATTTATATTGGTAAAAACACAGAGATTCAAGAGGGGTCATTAATTCGTGGGCCATTTGCGCTTTGCGAAAGCTCTACCATCAACATGGGGGCGAAAATAAAAGGGGATACTACCGTTGGACCACACTGCAAAGTAGGTGGCGAAGTATCCAACTCAGTGATCTTTGGCTTTAGCAATAAAGGTCATGAAGGTTTCTTGGGCAATTCTGTGATCGGGGAATGGTGTAATATGGGCGCTGACACAAACACAAGCAACTTGAAAAACAATTATTCTCCAGTGAAATTGTGGGATTACACCGTTGGGAATTATGCCAATACGGGTTTGCAGTTTTGTGGCTTGATGATGGGAGATCACTCCAAATGTGGTATCAATACCATGTTCAACACAGGAACTGTAGTCGGTATTGGATCCAATGTTTTCGGTCCAGGATTTCCGCGTAAATTTATCCCTTCCTTTGCCTGGGGTGGAGAAGAAGGATTTTCTACCTTTTTGTTTCCGAAGTTTCTAGAAACAGCAAAAGCCGTAGTGGCAAGAAGAGGGCTTGAGTTGGATGCAGAAGAACAAGAAATATTGCGTTTGATTTTCGAAATGTCCAAAAACTATAGAATTTGGGAAACCACATCCTGATTAATTATTCCATGCAATTCGCAGATATACCGGGGCTTCCCGAGACCAAAGAAAACCTGATCAATGCTGTCAAAAACAATCATTTGGCGCATGCATTGTTATTTCACGGGCCTGAAGGTTCCGCTAATTTGACTATGGCGCTGGCGCTGTGTACTTATTTGTACTGCGAAAAGCCTGGAGAAATGGACTCTTGTGGTGAGTGTTCTTCCTGCCAGCGGATGAGTAGATTGGTTGTGCCTGACTTAAACTTTGCTTTTCCGACTATAGCCAAGGTAAAGGAAGACGATAAGGAAGATGAGGAAAAGATAGATGTATTGACCAGTTGGAGGAAATTCGCGATAGAGCAACCTTACGGAAATGTACATGACTTTATCTATTTTAATAATTTCGAAAAGAAGCAATTAAATATCTCCAAAGGAGCCGCACGCAAAATCATTCAAGCCCTTTCTTTGATGTCCTTCGAGGGAGGCTATAAAATAATGATGATTTGGGCACCGGAATTTCTTCATCCTTCCGCAGCAAATGCGCTTCTGAAAATTCTCGAAGAGCCGCAGCCTAAAACGCTTTTTATCCTAGTGACCAGTCAAGCAGACCAGTTACTCACAACTATACTTTCTAGAACGCAGAAAGTGACGATTAGAGGTTTCTCGGATGAAGAAGTGAAAAGCCATCTTATCACTAAGGGACTTGCTGACGAATCCTCTGCAGATCAAATCGCAATGCTTGCAGATGGGAATCTCCGTGAAGCATACAGATTAGTGGATCAGGTAGAAGATCTTCAGGTGAAAAAAATCAGAGAGTGGTTTTTGTCCTGCTATAAGGCAGATTTCAAAAGCATTTTTGGGTTAGCGGATGATTTTCACAAGTCAGATAAAGAAGCCCAAAAATCACTAATGTTGACGGGACTGAATGTCCTTCGTGAGATTCTGTTAAAGAATGCTGGTTTGGATCAGCTTCTTCGTACGCATGATGAGGATCGTGCCTTTGTGAATAATATCAGTGGGAAAGTACTGAAGGAGGAGCACGTGGGTAAGCTTTATGGGGAATTCAACATGGCTCATTATCATTTGGAAAGAAATGGCAATGCTAAATTTATCTTCACGGATCTTTCTATGAATGTGGCCAAATTGATGGCAAAAATCAGCTGAAATGGATCGAAAAATAATTGGCAGAAAGGAAAAAGTCTCTCTTCCAGAGTTAGGATTAAATCTAGTCTGGGCTAAAGTGGATACAGGAGCATATACGAGTAGTATTCATGCGGAGAATTTGGAAGTGGTTGAAATTGATGGGAAGCGCGTGTTGAAATTTCTGCCTTTACTTCCTGGTCACAAATCATTTACTGGGAAGGTGGTTACCTTTGAGCATTTCAGAGAAAAAAAAGTGAAAAATTCCTTTGGTCATGCTGAGATTCGCTATTTGATCGAGACTACCTTTGAGCTAGCTAATGAGACCTATTCCGCAGAATTCACGCTTTCGGATCGGTCGAGCATGAGAAATGCCATCCTCCTCGGGCGAAAAATCCTAAGAAATCGTTTTCTTGTAGATGTATGTAAAGTCAATTTGGCTAAACAATACAGAAAGAAATAAGTAAATACTGATTTACCTTACGAGTCAAGTAAGAGACTCATACTCTAAAAATTTTCTAATGAAAATTGCAATCCTTTCTAGGAACCCAAATTTATATTCTACCAGAAGACTTTTTGAAGCGATTCAAAAAGCTGGACATGAAGCAATAATTGTAAATCATAGCATCTGCGACTTGATTATTGAGCAAGAAGGTCCTTCCATAATCTATAAAGGTGAAAAGCTCACGGACATAGATGCAATCATCCCTAGAATTGGAGCTTCGGTTACGTTTTACGGAACTGCTGTAGTTCGTCAGTTTGAACTGATGGGGGCTTTTTCTGCAGTACATTCTCAGGCCATTGTAAGGAGTAGAGACAAATTGAGAAGTCTGCAGATTCTTTCAAGCGCAGGATTGGGGATGCCAAAAACGGCTTTTACCAATTTCTCTAAAGGCGGGGAAAAGCAAATCATCGAGCATGTAGGTGGTGCTCCGCTGATCATCAAATTGCTGGAAGGAACTCAGGGGCTTGGGGTGGTTTTGGCAGAAACAAGGAAAGCGAGTCAATCTGTGATAGAGGCTTTCCACGGGTTGAAAGCAAGAATTATTGTTCAAGAATTCATCAAAGAAGCAAAGGGTGCGGATATACGTGCATTTATAGTGAATGGAAAAGTGGTAGGAGCCATGAAGCGTCAAGGTGCTGAAGGTGAGTTCAGATCCAACCTTCACCGTGGAGGAAAAGCTACCATTATTAAATTGAGTCGAGTAGAGAAGGCTGCTGCTTTGGGCGCGGCAAAAGCACTTGGGCTTGATGTAGCTGGAGTGGATATGCTTCAGTCTGACAGAGGCCCTTTGATTCTGGAAGTGAATAGCTCTCCAGGGTTAGAAGGTATAGAGAAAGCAACGGGGATTGATATCGCTGGGGCTATTATAAAATTTATAGAAGAAGGGGTGAATAAGCGCCCTATGAAAATATCAAATCAATGAGTCAGTTAGTGAAAATAGGTACGCGTGGGAGCAAACTGGCGCTGTGGCAGGCGTATCATGTGGAGGAACTTTTACTAAAAGCAGGGTTGAAAGCAGAGATTGTTGTCATTGATACAAAAGGCGATCAAATCCTTGATGTGTCAATTGCTAAGATTGGGAGCAAAGGAGTTTTTACTCAGGAATTAGAAGATCAATTGATGGACGGACGAATTGATATCGCAGTACATAGTGCGAAAGATATGCAGTCCAATTTGCCGGAAGGCTTTGAGATTATTGCCTTCACGGAGCGTGAAAAGGAAAATGATGTGCTTGTCTCACATGACAAATCTGTTTCGCTAAAGAAGAATGTTGTTTTAGGTACTTCATCTACACGTCGGGTTTCTACTTTAAAGCATTTTTATCCACATGTAAAAACAGTGGATGTTCGTGGGAATCTGCAAACCCGAATCCGTAAAATGGAAGAAGGACTTTGCGATGCTTTATTGCTTGCATACGCAGGTGCGCATCGCATGGAATATGACCACATGATTGTAGCTGAGCTGGATTTGGATGAATTTACTCCAGCTGTAGGACAAGGCTCTGTAGCCATCGAAGTAGCAGAGAAATTAGATCCTGTTTTGAAGACTAAGATAGCTACAGCTTGTAATCACTTGGAGACATCTTTGAGGCTGCGTGCTGAGCGAGCATATCTTAGAGTACTGGAAGGGGGATGTAGTATCCCCGTTTTTGCGCTTGCAAATCTCTTGGGCGATCAACTTATCCTAAAAGGCGGAATTGTGAGTTTGGATGGAAAAGAGCGGATTTCCATCGTAGTTGAAGGAAATGCTGATCAACCAGAAAAGCTGGGGCAGGAGCTCGCTGATAAGGTTTTTGCCGCAGGCGGAAAAGTAATATTGGATCAAATTAAACTGACTTTGAATAAATGAGATTTCTAAGAAACCTCTGCTTTGTCTTCTTGTTCGCAACTACTGCCGCTTGCGGTGGAGAGAAAGACTACCTGATTACTATCGAGACTAGTCACGGCAATATCGTGGCGGTGCTCTTTGACGATACACCTGAGCACAAATCCAATTTCATCAAATTGGCAGAGGCTGGGAGATTTGATTCTACCGAATTCCAACGTGTCATGAAGAATTTCATGATTCAGGGTGGGGATGTTTTTACAAAAGAAAATCTTCCACCGCAAGAATGGCCAACTTTGCCAGCGGAAATCAGACCTAACTATTTCCACAGGAAAGGAATGATAGCAGCAGCTCGTCAACCAGATGGAATCAATCCAGAGCGACGGTCCAATGGATCTCAATTTTATATTACAATCGGGAAAGTTTACAATGAACTGGAGTTGACGACGGATATGGAGCAACTTCAAAAATCACTTATGAAGTATATGGAGTTGGGAAGTCAATTAGACTTTAAAAATGAATACATCCGACTGTATAACGAGCAGAAATTCGATAGCTTGACTACATTGATTCTTTCCAAAAGAGATGAGTTAGAGTCATCACTAAATGTGAATTTGACCAAAGATTTTACTAAAGAACAAATTGAAGCTTACACGACAGTGGGCGGGGTTCCACATTTGGATAAGGAATACACGGTCTTTGGCGAAGTGATCCAAGGATTAGAAGTGGCAGAAGAGATTTCAAATACATCCACTAACACGAGAGATAGGCCCATTGAACCTGTTTATATGACGGTGAAAGTGGAGAAAATGTCCCGAAAGAAAATTGAAAAAGAATATGGCTACAGCTACCCAGATGGCAAGTAAGAAGAAAATATTTATCACCGGTGCTAATGGATTACTTGGGCAAAAGCTTGTCTCCCAATTGGTGGAAAAAGGAGATTTTCAAGTCGTAGCAAGTGGAAAAGGTGACTGCAGATTGCCTGGTGGCGGATTTGAATATGCTTCTCTAGATATAACCAATGAGACTGAAGTCGAAAGTACTTTGACTAGTATCAAACCAGATATTATTATCCATGGTGCAGCAATGACTAATGTGGATCAGTGCGAATTGAACCAGGAGGCTTGTTATGACTCAAACGTCAACGCGACAGCTTATTTGATTAAAGCCGCTGAGGTAATAAAGGCTCATTTTATTTTCGTCTCTACAGATTTCATTTTCTCCGGTGAAGAAGGGCCATTGGATGAAAATGCCATACCTGCTCCTGTGAATTATTATGGAGAGACCAAGCTGATTGGAGAAGAAATGGTGATGAAGTCCAAAACTAAGTGGACCATAGCGAGAACTGTATTGGTATTCGGAATCGCCCACGACATGAGCCGTACCAATATTGTACTTTGGGTGAAATCCTCCCTCGAAGCAGGGAAAGAAATTCAAGTTGTGGATGATCAATTCAGAACGCCAACACTTGCAGAAGATCTTGCCGCAGGATGTATTTTGATAGCAGAAAAGGAAGCGGAAGGGGTTTTTAATATTTCAGGTTCAGATTTTTTGACTCCCTATGAAATGGCAAATACGACTGCCGAATTCTTTGGACTTAACAAGGGATTAATCAAGCGAGCTGATTCGAGTACTTTTACCCAGCCAGCAAAAAGGCCTTTAAAAACAGGTTTTATCATTACTAAAGCTCAGGAACAGCTTGGTTTTGAGCCGAAAACTTTCCGAACGGCAATTGGTATTTTGGCAAAACAAATTATCTTAGCCCGCACTTAAAAAGCAGTCTATACACCCTAATTTAACTTTAAAACAATTTATGGCAGTTAATAACGAAACTGAAGAAAGAGGTGAGTTTGGTTCTAGTCTCGGGTTTATCATGGCAGCTGCCGGATCTGCCGTAGGTCTTGGGAATATATGGAGATTCCCATATTTAGTAGGTGAAAATGGAGGCGGAGCATTTGTATTTGTTTATATTCTATGTGTGCTATTTATAGCTTTGCCTCTACTATTTAATGAAATAGCCTTAGGTAGAAAATCTGGTAAAAACCCAATTGGAGCTATCCGAGACACGGGAGGAAATAAGTTCTGGCAGCTTGCTGGTGTACTTTGCGTGCTAGTTTGTTTCTTCGTGTTTAGCTATTATTCCGTTATAGCAGGTTGGACAGTAGGTTATATTATTACTGAAATAATCAATGTGCCGGTAGATTTTTCGGAGTTTGTGAAGACACCCTTGTACGTGATTCCTTTGACTTTCATCTTTATCTTGATGACTATTTTCATTGTTTTGGGAGGTGTATCTGGAGGTATAGAGAAAGCATCTAAATTTTTGATGCCAGTATTGTTTATCATTATTATTTTTATTGCAGGAAGAGCTGTTACTCTAGAAGGTGCAGGCGCTGGTATTGAATATTATTTGAAGCCTGACTTCAGCAAAATTAATCCAGCGGTTATACTTCAGGCACTTGGTCAAGCCTTCTTCTCTATGTCTGTAGGTTGGGGGTTGATGATCACTTTCGGGTCTTATTTACCTAAGAAATCTAATATCATACAGTCTGCGGGATGGATTGCAGGGATGGACACTTCAGTCGCTTTGTTAGGTGGACTAATGGTTTTCCCAGCTTTATTTGCTTTGCTTCCGGGAAAGGATCCTGCAGCAGGTCCAGCATTGGTTTTTGACGTATTACCAAAAGTATTTGCTGCCATGCCTGGTGGTCACATTGTAGGGGCGCTTTTCTTTATCTTATTGATGGTAGCGGCATTGACTTCTACCATTTCCATGCTTGAGGTTCCGGTAGCTTATATGATCGATGATAGAAAGTGGGGCAGAAAACGTGCTACTTGGACAATTGGTATTGCGGCGATGGCTCTTTCTGTTCCTTCAGCTTTGTCTCAGATCCCAGGTACATTCTTTGCCAACTTACATATCAACTTCTTTGGAAACAGACTTGAAGGATTCTTTGGGATCATGGATTTTGTGTTCGGTACGTTTGCCGTGATCGTGATTTGTTTGATGCTGGCGCTTTACACAGGTTGGGCATCAAAAATCTCTGATTATGCAGATGAGCTTAAATTGGGAGCGCCTAAGTTTAAGGGGCCTTTCAGAGCAGGTTGGATATTCTTCGTTAGATGGATTTGTCCTATCGTAATCATTCTATTAATACTAAATATGGTTGGTGTCTTTGGTACTGAGCAAGCGGCATAAAAGGTATACGCATAGATATTTGAAAAGGAAGTCTTCGGGCTTCCTTTTCTTGTTTTGGCTGGTAATGGTGTATTGGCAAGGGAATTGCTAATTTTTCTTAAATTCTTTCGTTACTAAGCTTACTAAACCAATAACTATAAAGCCATGAAAAAGCTCGTTCTATCCCTAGCCTTACTTGCGATCACGCTTGCGGGCTATTCACAAGGATTCTCCTTTGGCCCTAAAGTGGGACTAAGTCAGACCAGTCTGGATCTCAAAAGTGATCAATTCAAAAATGGGGAATCCAAATTCGGATACCATGTGGGCGTTTTTGCCAGAATCGGTCTTGGAGGATTATACCTTCAGCCGGAAGTGTTATACACTCAGACCCAAGGACAATTTACATTCGATCCGGACGACCAGCCGATTAAGGAGTATGAAGCAGATTTCAATAGAGTAGATATTCCAGTAATGCTCGGGTTTAAGATGTTTAAATTGCTTAGAGTTCAGGCTGGGCCGATTGCCAGCATTAATGTGAATTCGAAGCTGAAAGAAGCAGGGCAAACTGTGCAGAATGCAGACTTTAAGGACGCAACAATTGGCTATCAAGCCGGACTTGGATTGGATATTGGCAACCTGATAATAGATGCCAAATATGAAAGTTCATTGGATAAATTCAGCGGAAACGTAGGTAACTTTCAAACTGACCAACGGACAAACCAATGGATTCTCTCAGTAGGTTTTAGATTGTTCTAAACTCCAGATCCCAACAAAAAAGCCCGATTGAAAATATTTTCAATCGGGCTTTTTTGTGAGTTTCTTAGAAAAGAATCAATAATCATCATTTATTTCGAGCCACATTCCATCAGGATCCTGGATGTAGATTTGTCTAACTCCATCGACTCTAACCGTCACTTTTCCTTTCTCTCCCGGCCAACTTTCGAATGGATAATTTGTGTTTTCAAGTGTTTTGATAAAAGCATCCATGTCCTTCATGCTAAAACAAAGATGATTCACTTTTGAGATTTGAGTTGGTACGTTTGGTGCCTCGATGATATGAAGTGCAGCTCCTCCTCCGATATCATACCAAGCATGCACCCCGTCTTTGAAAGGCTCTTCAATTTCTTCTAAGCCCACAATTTTCTGATAAAACTCTTTGCTGGAATTCAAGTTGCTAACATGGACGGCGATATGATTTACTTTGATTTGGGCAAAAGTACTCATAGTGATTCCTAACAATAAAAAGGTGAATAAGGCTTTCATAGGCTTTTGGGTCATTTAAATTAATAAGACAGTCTAATGTTAGCATTTTTGAGGATGGATTGAAAATAAATTCAGATAATAAACAAGAAAGCACCCGACTAGGCGGGTGCTTTCTTGTTCTTCTAATTCACAGAATCACTCTTAGCTATTCTTCCTCTTCGTTGTGAAGGTCAGTAGCTAAAGCTAGTTTCTCTGCTTCATCAAATAATTTGATGGCTTGCAAATAAACTTCGTTGATGTCATTGACCACTTTATAGAAAGCGCTATCATCATAAATCTGTCTTCCTAAATGCGCTTTCACCAAGATTTTTAAATACTCTTTAGACTTATTAAAGTCTTTAGAATCATATTCGACTTTGTTCTTCTTGCCGTACTCTACCAATTTAGTAAGCATAGCATCACTGACTGTGTAATCCGTGTAGTACTGATCCAAAGTCATATTTTCGAATGTGGTTTTGTTTTCATTGACATAGTCAAGAATGAATTCTCTAGACGCATCAGAATTGAACAGCTTACTCACATAAGGAGAAGACATCGTAGTGTCCCATGGCACGAAGTAGTCAGGCATAATTCCTCCGCCACCATAGACGGTGCGCCCTTTGACGGTTTCATATTTCAAACTGTCATTGAACTTGATACTATCAGCAGAGAAGAACTCTCCATGCTTGTAACGATTCATGTAATCACTTTCGTAAGCTTCATAATTCGCACCATAAGGCTTTTGGATAGATCTTCCTGATGGCGTATAATATCTAGCAATAGTCAATCGCAACTCTGCACCATCTGATAAATCGATAGGCATTTGCACTAATCCTTTTCCAAAGGATCTTCTACCAACGATCAAACCTCTGTCATTATCTTGGATGGCTCCGGCCAGGATCTCAGAAGCGGAAGCAGAACCTTCATTTACAAGGACGATTACAGGCCCTTCTTCAAACATTCCAGGTTTGAAAGCATATGCTTTTTGATTGTATTGCTCTACTTTTCCTTCTTGAGAAACGATCAATGCTTTTTCGCCCAGTAGCTCATCAGCCATATTGATAGCCGCACCCATGTATCCACCAGGATTTCCTTGAAGGTCGATTACCAGTTTCTTCATCCCTTTGCTTTTCAGGTCAGCGATGGATTCTTTGAATTCGTCATAAGTGGTCGCCGCAAATCGGGTTACTTTGATGTATCCGATCTCATTGTTGACCATATAAGATGCGTTAATGCTGTATTGAGGGATCTTGTCGCGAGTTATCCTGTATTCGATAAGCTCTTCCTGGTTTTTACGCTTCATGTCCACGACTACCACAGAGCCTTTTGGACCACGTAGTTTTTCGAAGACATCACGATTAGTTACCCCGACACCGGCCATAGTTTCTCCGTCTACTCGGATGATTTGATCACCAGATTGAATGCCTAGAGCCTCAGAAGGTCCACCAGTTAAAGGAGCTACTACATAGATCGTATCACGTATAATCCCGAATTCAACTCCAATGCCATCAAATTCCCCGTCAAGCTGGGATTGTACAATAGATGCATCCTTTGCAGGGATATAGCTAGAGTGTGGATCTAAGTGCTCAAGCATTTTGGTGATGCCATACTCTACCAGTTCGTTGGTATTGACACTGTCCACATAATCTCTGTTGACATAGGTCATTATCTCCTGAAGCTTATAAAGTGCAGCTCTAAGATCATTTTGATTTCCTTTTGGCTCAGCAAAAGTTGCCCCGATCCAGATACCTGCAGATATGGCAAGCGCCAATATTATAGGAAGTCTGATTTGGGATTTGGTATTTTTTGTCTCGCTCACAGCTTTCTCTTTCAGTTGGTTATTGTCTTTATTGTTACTGTAAATTACCCAATTTTGCCCTCTTTCCGGGTAGTCATTTGATAAATCTATCAAATGTTTATACGGGGGGTGAGTATAATGGCTCAATTTATTCCCCTTTTTTCTGTTAAAAAAAATTATTTTTGCAAGATGCGAACCGAAGGCGATTTTGAAAAGGCACTTGTAGGCGACTTAGTTTCTGAAAACTATGTCTTTGCTTCTGTGCTACACTATTTCGGAATTAGCTTTTATCAATACCCTACGGAGTCATTGGAGATGGTTTGTAAAAAGCATAGGGTTCATTCTAGCCAACTAATAACAGAGCTGGAATCTTGGGCTCAAAGGAAAGAGCCTACCACTGAGGATCTTTACCTGAATCCCATTGAAATTTTGGTGGCCTATTTGAAGAAAAAGCACTACTATTTTGTGCGTCAAGAATTACCTTTTCTTTCTAATATTATCTCTGGAATAGACCCAGAGCCTAAGTTTGCGCCCTTAATGGCAGATCTTAGGATTATGTTTCCGCTATTTGTGGAAGATTTTATTCATCATATTCATGAAGAAGAAAGCAGGCTTTTCAAGAGAATAGAATTGCTTCAGGATATTGAGGAAAATAGGTTTTCACTGAATGATGCCATCACAATTTTGGAAAGGGACCCAGTTCATTTGCTCGCGGATCAGCATGAAGTCCACGATGATGAAATGGAAGGGATCAGAAAGCTCACTGTTGATTATTCATTGGAAGCGGATGCACCGCTTACGATGAAGGTGCTTTATCACGAACTGCAGAACTTCGAACAGGAACTTAGAATCCACGCAAAAATCGAAGACGAACTTCTTTTCCCTAAAGCTGTTGAGCTGGAAAGGGAGGCTTTGCGCCAATTCAAGAAAAAAACCAGAAAAAACTGATGCCCAGAATACTCGCGATTGACCTGGGAACCAAAAGAACCGGCCTAGCTGTTACCGACCCATTGAAAATGTTGGCTAATCCATTGGAAACCATTGAGACTTCCACGCTGCTTGACTATCTGAAAAGTTATTGTGAAAGAGAAGAGGTGGATACGTTGGTATTAGGCTATCCGACCCGATTGAATGGGCAGGATAATGAGATGACCCCTAAAGTGATCACCATGAAGGATAGGCTTTCAAAGGCTTTTCCAGATAAAAAAATAGAACTCGTCGATGAGCGGTTCACTTCTAAGACGGCCATGCAAAGCATGATTTCCATGGGAAGTAAAAAGAAAGACAGAAAAGAAAAAGCTGGAAACCTGGACAAGGTGAGCGCGGCAATTATTCTACAATCCTATTTAGAAAGACAATGATTTATCCTATAGTTGCTTACGGTAACGCGATATTGAAGAAAGAAGCCGAGGAAATTACCGAAGGAACAGAGCTCGATGAGCTGATCAAGAATATGTTTGCCACGATGGACAACGCCAGCGGCGTGGGTCTTGCAGCGCCCCAAATCAATCAAAGTATAAGCCTTTTTGTGATTGATAGTACGTTAATGCTCGATGAAGAAGATGAAGAAGTCGGTATTCGCCGTGTATTTATCAATCCTATAATTTTGGATGAATATGGCGATGACTACAGTTTTGAAGAAGGTTGCTTGAGTATTCCGGAAATCCGTGCAGAAATCACCCGTCCTGAGACCTTGACGATCGAGTATTACGATGAAAACTGGAATCTGAAAGAGGAGGAATTCTCAGGAATGACCGCTCGCGTGATCCAGCATGAGTACGATCACTTGGAAGGGATATTATTTGTGGACTATTTGAAAGGTCTTAAAAAACGACTTGTCAAATCCAAACTGATCGATGTCAGCAAAGGAAAAATATCTACAGATTACCGAATGATTTATCCTCTAAAATGATCAAAGCTCCCCAACTCAAAATAGCACTTGTACAAACCAATCTTTATTGGAAAAATAAAGTGGCAAATCTGGCGATGCTGGAAGAGAAAATGTGGGAGATAGATAATGAGGTTGATTTGATTATTCTGCCGGAAATGTTTCCGACTGGATTTAGCATGGATGCTGCAGAGCTTGCAGAGCCGATGAATCTCAACGTTTGCAAGTGGATGATTCAAATGGCTACGCAAAAGAAAGCAACCATTACTGGAAGTGCGATTATTCAAGTTGATGGCAAGTATTACAATCGCCTGCTCTGGGTACATCCAGACGGGATGATTCAGCATTACGACAAGCGACATCTTTTTCGGATGGCTGATGAGGATCAGTCTTTTTCCGCGGGAGAGAGATTGCCGATTTTTGAGCTGAATGGCTGGAAGATTTGTCCGCAGGTCTGTTATGATCTGCGATTCCCAATCTGGTCTAGAAATAGATTGATCGACGGGGAACTGGGTTACGATCTGATTTTTTATGTGGCATCATGGCCTGCAGCTAGAGTTTCGGCTTGGGATGCGCTTTTGCCAGCCAGAGCAATTGAGAATTTAGCCTACGCTATAGGTGTGAATCGGGTAGAAGAGGATGGTAATGGGATAAAGTACAACGGACATTCCGCCGCATATGACTTCAAAGGGACTCAGATTGAGTTTTTGGGAGAAAGTGAGAAGATCACTTTAGTGACTTTGGATGCTGAGGAGCTCGATTCTTATCGAAACAAATTTCCCGCCTGGATGGATTCAGATGACTTTGTTGTCAAATAAAATCTATGTTTCCTTTCTACTTGAAAAAGTAAAAGGCGGCTTTATGTATGCTAAACATTAGCATGGACGCCACTTCGGTCACCCGTCTTCTGTCTTCGGTCTGAACAAACAAAGGAAAGAAGGAGACTGATGAAGTAGAGTGCTTTAATATCAAGTAATCCTTTTTTCATACACTCAGTACTTTACGCGAGCGGAATTTGAAACAAGGATATTTTGCGTATTTTAGCCCCAATATTTTAAGACCCTGTTTCCTCTTTTTTCCAATCCAAATACATTTTGAAATGGATCTGACCTAGCTAGGTCAATTGAAGGCTCAGGGTATAACATGTCTTTTTAGAACTCTTAAAACCATGAGTAACCAAACTCCAAAAATCCTTTATACGCTGACTGATGAAGCTCCGGCTTTAGCTACGTATTCCTTATTGCCGATTGTAGAAGCATTTACTAAATCTGCCGGTGTATCGGTAGAGACTCGTGATATTTCACTTTCTGCCAGAATCATCGCTAATTTCTCTGCATTTCTGACTCCAGAGCAGCAGATGCCAGATACTTTGGCAGAATTAGGTGATATCGCAAAAACTCCAGAAGCTAATATTGTAAAGCTTCCGAATATCTCTGCATCTGTGCCGCAACTCAAAGCTGCTATCAAAGAACTTCAATCACAGGGATATGCACTTCCAGAATATCCGGAAGAGCCAAAAACTGAAGAAGAGAAAAGTATTAAAAGTAAATACGACAAGATCAAAGGTTCTGCCGTGAACCCTGTGCTTCGTGAGGGGAATTCTGACCGAAGAGCACCACTAGCAGTGAAAGAGTACGCAAGAAAGCATCCTCACTCCATGGGTAAATGGTCTGCTGACTCTAAAACTCATGTGGATAGCATGACAGAGGGAGATTTTTACGGAAGTGAAAAATCCCACGCCATGGCTGATGCCGCTATTATTTCAATTGAGTTGCATGGAGCAGATGGGAAAAAAGAGATACTTAAGTCTGGCTTGAATATTCTGGCTGGTGAAGTGATCGATGCTTCTACCTTGAGCATTTCTGCTTTGAATGCATTTTTGAGAAAAGCGAAAGCTGATGCAAAAGATAAAGGCGTTCTATTCTCTATACACATGAAGGCAACCATGATGAAGGTGTCAGATCCTATCATCTTTGGTCATGCAGTGAAAGTGTTTTTTGAGCCAGTTTTCGCCAAGCACAGCGCTACCTTCAATGAAGTTGGGATCGATGTGAATAATGGATTTGGAGATTTGATTTCCAATCTTGATAAACTTTCTATTCCAAAAAGAACCGAAGTGGAAGCTGATATAGCAGCTTGTCTTGCCGATAGCCCAGACTTGGCTATGGTGAATTCGGATAAGGGGATCACCAATCTACACGTGCCAAGTGATGTGATTATTGATGCGTCTATGCCTGCAATGATCAGAACTTCTGGACAGATGTGGAACAAGGCTGGCAAACTTCAGGATACTAAGGCTATCATTCCAGATAGAGCTTATGCTGGTGTTTACGAAGCTACGATCAACTTCTGTAAGGCTCATGGAGCTTTCGATCCATCTACGATGGGTTCTGTTCCTAACGTGGGTCTGATGGCTCAGAAAGCTGAAGAGTATGGATCTCACGATAAAACTTTTGAGGTTCCTTTTGCCGGAACTGTAAAAGTATTGGATCAAAAGGGAATCGAAATCTTCTCTCATAAAGTAGAAGCTGGAGATATCTGGAGAATGTGTCAGACTAAAGACGCACCGATTCAGGATTGGGTTAAGCTTGCGGTAACTAGAGCTAGACTTTCTGGCACACCAGCGATTTTCTGGTTGGATCCGCTTAGAGCACATGATGCGGAGTTGATCAAAAAAGTAAATAAATACTTGTTAGATCACGATCAGACAGGGTTAGAGATTTCTATTCTTTCTCCTATTGAAGCTACTAATCTTTCTTTGGCGAGAATCAAAGAAGGTATGGATACCATCTCTGTTACGGGTAATGTGCTAAGAGATTACTTGACTGATTTATTCCCGATTTTGGAATTAGGTACTTCTGCAAAAATGCTTTCTATTGTTCCGTTGATGAATGGTGGAGGTTTGTTCGAAACTGGAGCTGGTGGATCCGCACCTAAGCATGTGGAGCAGTTTGTGAATGAAGGTCACTTACGTTGGGATTCCTTAGGTGAATTCCTTGCCTTGGCAGTTTCCTTGGAGCATTTGGGACAAACATTCCATAACGATAAAGCTTTACTATTGGCAGAGACACTTGATCAGGCTACTGGTAAATGGTTGGAGAATGACAAGTCTCCGGCGAGAGTTGTCGGTAAATTGGATAACAGAGGAAGTCATTTTTACATCGCGCTTTACTGGGCTCAGGCACTTGCTGCGCAAAACAAGGATGCTGATCTGAAAGCTAAGTTCACGACACTTGCTACTGCTTTGGAGGCAAACGAACAAGTCATTGTCCATGAATTGAATACTTCTCAGGGCTCTCCGCTGAACATCGGCGGTTACTTCAAGCCAGATGCGGCTCTGGCTTCTCAGGCAATGAGACCAAGTGCAACGCTGAATGATGTGCTGACAACTTTGGTTTAAGAGAACTTTAAAACTATAGAAAGCCATCCGAGGAATCGGGTGGCTTTTTTGTTTTTGTTTAAACCACGGTGGACACAGAGTTTAGCGCAGAGATTACAGAGGTTATTATTAAAAAATAGAAAATCTAACCCTCTTTACTTACCAAAATAGTATTTGTCTAAATCCGCAATCAAAAATCCCAAATCATCTACTCTTCCTCAAAACTGACATTATTTGCCCGCATGAATTCCTTGATCACAGAAACGTGGATACATTCTCCCAAGTGGATAAAGGCGTAGTCGTTTACTTTTTTGGCTTTACCATGGGCGATTATCTCTTTATCTTCTATATCAAAACCTAGGTGTAAATGCTTCGTTCGACTTTGCATTCCGCAGACTTTTCCAGAAGAGTCAAAAAGTGGCCCGCCGCTTTGTCCTCTCAGTCCGGGGGTACTCATTTCCATTCCGTAGATTTTTCCATTTTGATTCCCTAAAAAGCGGGTGAGCATTCCTTCGATAGGGAATCGGGGAGAGCGCATCGCGCCAGTTTTGGTCCATTCTAAGGACTGACTTTGTGCATTCAACTGATAATTTGAAAATTCTGGAAAAGGGAAGCCCAGTCTGCATAGCATTGCTCCGGGGCTGATTTCAGAATCCTCCTTTTTGAATTTGGGTACATTATTGAATAATGTTTTGTCAAAACCCTCGAATTTGATCAATGCCAGATCAAATTCTGGATGGAGAAAAAACCTCATGTTTTTAATTTGATCTACACAATCTACAAACGTGATTCGCGTCTCAGACACAGCATCAGATTTCAGCCCCAGCTTTTTTGCTAAAGCAGAGCGTTGGCCTCCGCTTAGGTCTTTGCCTTGCTGCAAAAAAGAAGTGTATTTTTGATTGATTTGATCTGCTTGAGACAGCCATTGGGCTACATGTTTACACGTTAGCGCATAGCCTTCGTGATTGACGAAAAATAGAGTAGCGGCACCTCTTTGAATTTGAGTACTTCCAAAATTTCTGGAGATGGAATGTATCGCTCTGGTATAGCCGGCGGTTTCGAGAATTGCTTTTTCAAACATTAAAAATTGCTTAGGTAAGGCTTGAAAATAGGGAAAAGCTTTGTGAAATGTGTTTTTTCAGAATTTTTAAGAAATTATTTTTCCTCGAAATCGATTGAATGGAGTAAGAATTAACCTGGTGCCACAGATAGTTTGGGCTAGCCAAATAAATGTAATAACTTAGCCATCCCTCAGGGATTTTTAGCCAAAAGTGGCATACCCTCCAAAGGGAATTTTAGGAATCAAACCTATACTCAAATCAAAATAAATATGAGCAAGATTAAAGTTGGAATAAACGGATTCGGTAGAATCGGACGCTTGGCGTTCAGAGTTGCGCAAGAAAGAGAAGATATCCAAGTAGTAGCGATCAATGATTTGATCGACGTAGACTACATGGCATACATGCTTAAGTATGACTCTACTCACGGTAACTTCAAAGGTACTGTAGAGGTAAAAGACGGTGCATTAGTAGTGAATGGAAATAGCATTCGTGTTACTGCAGAGAAAAGCCCAGCTAACCTCAAGTGGGGTGAAGTAGGAGCTGACTATGTAATCGAATCAACTGGTATTTTCTTGACTAAAGAAACTGCACAAGGTCACATCGATGCAGGTGCTAAGAAAGTAGTAATGTCTGCTCCATCTAAAGATGATACGCCGATGTTCGTAATGGGTGTAAACGAAGATTCTTACACTTCTGACATGATTTTCGTGTCTAACGCTTCTTGTACTACAAACTGTTTGGCACCAATCGCCAAAGTATTGAATGACAACTGGGGAATCGAGGAAGGCTTGATGACTACAGTTCACGCGACTACTGCAACACAGAAAACTGTTGACGGACCTTCTGCGAAGGACTGGAGAGGTGGACGTGGCGCTGGTCAAAACATCATCCCTTCATCAACTGGTGCTGCTAAAGCGGTAGGTAAGGTGATTCCTGAGTTGAACGGTAAATTGACTGGTATGGCATTCAGAGTTCCTACTCCTGATGTTTCTGTTGTCGATTTGACAGTTAGATTGAAAAACCCTGCTACTTACGCTGAGGTTTGTGCTAAAATGAAAGAAGTTTCTGAAACTACTATGAAAGGTGTTCTTGGATATACTGAAGATGATGTGGTTTCTAATGACTTCCTTGGAGATCCTAGAACTTCTATCTTCGATGCAGGTGCTGGTATCCAGCTTTCTGACACATTCTTGAAAGTAGTTTCTTGGTATGACAACGAGTGGGGTTACTCTAATAAAGTAATTGACTTAGTTAGCTTCATCGCAAGCAAATAAGGAGAAGTAATTCTCAAAATATACATGAAAGCCGATCTTAGGATCGGCTTTTTTGGTTTCCGGTGAAAACAAAAATTGGGGCTACATACGTTGTATAAAAAAAGCATTTCTATGATTCTTCCTTTTTTTCCATTGAAACTGGTAGTTTTTCCAGGAGAAGAACTTAACCTCCACATATTTGAGCCTCGATACAAAGAGTTGATCAAGGACGTGGAGGAAGGAAGTATGACTTTTGGTGTTTGTACATTCACTGATCAGCTTTCTGGATATGGTACTGAAGTGAAGTTAGGCGAGATTCATACCAGATATGATGACGGTAGAATGGATATAAAGACAACTGGTCAGCGGATTTTCAAAATAGCAACTTTTGATAACCCTTCACCTGGCAAAGGATATGCAGCAGGTGCTATCGAGTGGTTGGGAGATGACCTCAGAGTCCCTGAGTTTTTGCATCATGAATATATTTTTTACCTGAGGGAAATGCTTCATTTATTGCATTATGAAGTGAGTTTCAATCCTTCTGAAGTTGATTCATTTTCTTTTTCTCATAAAATCGGACTCAAGCTGGAAGAAGAGCTAGAGCTGATAAAAATCCCTTCTGAAGAAAACAGAACTGAATTTCTTATCAAACATTTCAAGCGAATCATTCCGGCGCTACAAGCAGCGGAGCATGCCAAAGAGAAAATCAAACAAAATGGACATTTTAAGCACCTTGATCCATTAGATTTCTAATTATCACCGGATTACTTGCACTCGCATCAAATCATCTGTAGCCTGAAGTATTTTGTTTTTTAGGATTGGATTATAGCCTGGGTTTTTATCTAGAAAGTCTGAGACGATTTTGGCTGCTTCTGAGGAAGTGTATTGTCCAGCGGTAACCGAGGCCCATCTTTTAGGGAAAAAGATGTCTCCAGTCTTCTGAATGTCTTCTAAGAGATGCAGAGCAAGTGGGAGATGCTTGATTGAGTATTCTTGGCGCAAAGGGTGGTGGATGTAGCTGCAAGCTGACAAGACCCATGATTCCTTCTCACGGTTGGAAGCCTCGCTGAATGATTCGAAGAGTACATCTCGCTCTGCTTCATTTTGAGATAAAGCAGGTAGTAGAAAATCAAAGCGATCAAGTTTATCAGGATTGCTGATTCTGGTTCGTTCTTCAGCTAGTATTTCTGTGGATTTTGTATGACCATAGAGTGCTAGAGTCATAGCTAGACTGGTGAAATTATCCGGGTTGAGTTTCAGGTCTTTGATCTCGAAATCTTTTGCCCAGACTTCATAAAGTCGTTCTTGTCCAGTTTGGGAATAGGCAATCCCGCTATAAAGAGAGAAGATGGTTTTCTTCAGATTTGTAGGAAGATCTCTCTGTAATTGATTCCAAAGTTGGGTTTCTAAGGCAGGGAGCACTTTTTCACGTTGATCGACTGAGAAATATTTCCAGAAAATAGTGCTCAGTTCTGAGGAAATCAGACGAGCTAAAATCTCATTTTCTTCTTTGGCTATTCCCTTCTGAAAAGTCTCAAATGCTAAGATTGGTTCTATGTTTCCAGAAAGAGTATTTTCAAATAAGTTGATGTAAGACTGCCCGCGCATCACTTCGTCTGTGAGGGATGAAATATTAGAAAGTGAAGCTTTATTGAGCGGAAAAACTCCGTAGCCAAGGCCATTGCTGTTGTAGAGAATTGCAGTTGGTTGCTGCTCTCCGATCACTTCTTTCAAATCCAGCGTTTTTTCCACCATCGCAACTGAGAAGGTTTTGCTAGTTTCTGGAAAGAAGAAAGTAATATCAAAAAGTTGTGGCCAGACTTTGTCTGTACCATCTTCTGCCTGTTGGCTGATCACGAATGAGCTAATAGTCCCATCTTTTGCGAGTTCGATTTTGTCGCTGAGAATTGGTCTGCCAGATTGATTTACCCATATTTCACTCCAATGCTGAAGATCCATTTCTGTATTTTCATCCAAAATCTCTACGAGTTCATTCCAGTTAGCATTTCCATTAGCGTAAGTCTTGATGTATTGCTGAATGCCTTTCTGGAAAGCGGCTTCTCCCATGGCTGTTTCTAGCTGACGCATCATAATTGGGGCTTTGTCGTAGATGATACTTCCGTAAAGCGAACCAGCATCTTTCAGATTGGCTAGTTTTTGACGAATTGGATTTGTGCCCTGAGTTCGGTCTTCCCCATAAGCTGAAGGGTAATGATTTGTGAGAAAAGAAAGCTCATGATTGATGTCAGGGTAAGTAGGATTGACGAGTTTGCCAGCCATGAAATTTGCAAAAACTTCCTTCATCCAAACGTCATCAAACCAATCCATTGTCACCAAATCACCAAACCACATGTGAGCAGTCTCGTGACCGATCAGTTTTGCCCTGCTAAGCAATTCCGAGTCGGTGGCATTTTCATCCAGGAAAAGCGAGGATTCACGGTATTGGATTGCTCCTACATGCTCCATTCCTCCATATTGGAAAATAGGAATGGTAGCAAAATCGAGTTTCTGAAATGGGAAAGGGTAGGCCGTGTACTCTTCTAGGAATTCTTTAGCTTTTTGATGCAGAATAAAAACTTCAGGAATGCTGGCAGCTATTTTTTCAGGATTGGTTTCTCTGTACAGCATTTTTTGAGGAAAGTCAGAATCTGACTTGGCTTCTTCGAATTTCCCTGCTACAAAAGAAAATAGGTAAGTGCTCATCAAATCTGACTTGGAAAAGCGATGAGTGGCAAAGTCGCCATTTTTCTCATAAGCTATTTCTGGCGCTCCTGCCAAGACTTTCCAGTCTTTGGGCGCTGTGATGGTCAGGGTGTAGTTAGCTTTTAAATTTGGCTGATCAAAACAAGGGAAAAGCGTGCTTGCCCTATCAGGAACCAGCAGGGTGTAGAGAAAATCGTCATTTCTGTTGAGAGAGAGTTCTCCAGCAAGGAAATCAATCTCAATAGAATTGGGTCCTTTTGTAAGTACTTCTTTAGGAATAATCAGGTGTTGATCCTGGTGAGTGATCTCTGTTTCCTGACCATTCACCTTTAGGGAAAGTAAATGAGATGATTCCTCATGGAAATCTAATATTAAGGGATGCGATAGGTCAGATATTTCAACTTCCAGAGTCAAATGGGAACGAATCTCATCTGACTTTTTAGAGGGGATGTCAAAAGTTAAGTTGTATTGAATGTCCGCGACTTGTTGTTTTCTGAATTGAGCTAACTCGAAAGAGATTCCTGGATCATAGAAGTGTTCGTCAGATACAGGTGTCTTGCAAGAAGAGAATATCAAGAGAAAGCCAAAAAGCAGAAAGAGATTTTTCATGTTTCAACAATCGGCATATTTTGGAGGATTCGCAAGGTGAATTCCACTAGTGATATTCAAATGAGATTACATCCTGGTCACGTCTGATTTTTTGATATAAGCGCTTTTGTCTTTCCAGTCCACCTCATACCAGATGTCTTTGCTGGATTTGATATGTACACGATGCCCTGGCTCAACCATATCTATCAACTCCCCACCCGCAGATGGCTTGCTCACAATAAATGTTGGGCTGCTGGTGATTAGGCCTGTGCGAGGACCATTCAGAAAATTATTGGCTAGGAAGATTAAAACAATCAGGAGAATTGTAGGCCAAAATGTCTGAGTCTTCTCTGTTTTTCTACCCGTAATCCAGCTGGCGATAATAGACAGCACGAGGAAAACTGCTAGAGTTCCAACGATATAATCTTGGTATTCTGTAAGGAATATTAGGAATCGTTGCCCATCGCTGACTTCATAGCCTACTAGCGAGCTCTGACCCGTTAGACTTTTGATCTTGGTTATGGCTTGCGAATTAGGTTCCAGATCGTAGTATTTGCTCAGGTAAAGCGTAGCTCGTTCATTGTCTCCAATACCCTCGGTTATGAAGGCCATTTTCAGCAACATTGCCGGTGAATAAATCCCAGATTGGTAGTTAGAATCGTAAATTTCCATTGCTTCCTTGTAGCTTCTAACATTAAACAAAGAATCTGCTTTATTTAAGCCAATTACATCTGCTTGACAATGAATACTTTGTATAGATATCGATAAAAATATCAAAAGTTTTGTGAGAAAGATTGATTTCACGTTTGGCATTTAAAATTTGTCCCCTTATTTTTGCAGTCCAATAACGGCAATGATCTGGCAAAAAGCAAGGCCAGGAAGTCAATTTGAAAGGTTTTAAGTCACCATTTGGTGGTTAAATTTTCTGAAAATTTTCAGAACAATCTGCCTCCATAGTTTGTCCGGTCTCCAGAATAATCGAGAGGCTTCTGGTGCAGATTGAAGAATTCGAATAAAAGTGGATAAAGATTCACTGAAGAAAATATAGAGTAATGATTCCTTAGCTCAGCTGGTAGAGCAATACACTTTTAATGTATGGGTCCTGGGTTCGAGCCCCAGAGGGATCACAGTAAAAATTAACTTACAAGGAGTTAAAAAGGAAGTTTCGGGGTGTAGCGTAGCCCGGTATCGCGCCTCGTTTGGGACGAGGAGGTCGTAGGTTCGAATCCTGCCACCCCGACTTTATATTTCTGTTTTGTCAAAGAGTCTTTGGATTTGCTGACATTACTTATCCGGTCCTGTAGCTCAACCGGATAGAGCAACTGCCTTCTAAGCAGTAGGTTTCAGGTTCGAGTCCTGACAGGATCACAATTCAAAAGCGGAATTACGTTCCGCTTTTTATTTTATTAAGTACCGATTCCTTAGCTCAGCTGGTAGAGCAATACACTTTTAATGTATGGGTCCTGGGTTCGAGCCCCAGAGGGATCACAAGAAAGCAGTCCAATTGGGCTGCTTTTCTTATTTTTAGGCAATCTGTTTTTTAAGCATGGCCACTCTTTATGTCCTCTTCTCTGAAAAGCTTAACAAATACTATGTTGGTGCTTGCACGAATCTGGAAAGGCGCTTATATGAGCATGATATTGGGCACTCCAAATTCACTTCCACAGGAGTTCCTTGGATACTTGTTTATCAAGAATCATTCGATGATTTACAAGCTGCCAAGCGTAGGGAATTACAAATTAAAAAGCACTACTGTCCGAGAAACGGTTTAAAATTTAGGGGAAGCTTCGTTTGAGAAGCTTCCCCTTTTCTGTATTTTCAGTTTACCACAACCAATAAATACAGCAGATGAAAAATACACATTTCTTCGGACA
>NZ_VORW01000025.1 GCF_007997215.1 Algoriphagus aquimarinus
ACGTTCCAACTGCATCGAACTGGTTGTAGTCTGTGCCTAAAGCAAAGCCTTCGTTGTCCAGATCACCTGCATCGTCACCGTTCACAAAGCCAGCATACTCAACTGTCGGAGTTGGTTCTGCATCTCCATAAGTGATGTCTCCAGTTACCGCAGTTACTGCTAGATCCAACTTGCCTACCTCAAAGGTGCTGCTGTTAAGCGGAGTGAAGTTGTAGTTGTTATCCGTTGCTGTTCCTATTGCAATGGTCGTGTTGTACGTTCCAACTGCATCGAACTGGTTGTAGTCTGTGCCTAAAGCAAAGCCTTCGTTGTCCAGATCACCTGCATCGTCACCGTTCACAAAGCCAGCATACTCAACTGTCGGAGTTGGTTCTGCATCTCCATAAGTGATGTCTCCAGTTACCGCAGTTACTGATAAATTCTTTTTTGAAACAAACAAAGTGCCCTGCGTTGAAGCTTGACTCGCTCCATCAGTTAAAAAAATATCAAAATTGTAAGAACCTGCACCTACATTAGCATCAACATTTAAAGTAAGTGTAGCTCCAGGGAATACATCACCACCAGCTGAATTAAATGTTTCAGATGGGCTAAAGCCACCAGAAGTAACACCTGCTGGAAGACCTGAAACACTATACGTTCCATTGACAGTACCATTACTGCCTCTTGTAGAAGTAACAGCGTATGTTGGTGAACTTGCTGTTCCATACGTAGAAGTTCCAGATTGAGAGCCTATAGACACAGTTCCTATTGATCCTGCAGTAGAACCAACAACCACAGTAAAACCCCAACCACCTGCGCTTTGAACGCCAGTACCGTTTGCATATGCAGTAAATGAGTAACTTCCTGAAGCAACACTTGATCCTACAGACACACTAATAGGGAAATCATGGGCAATCCCAGAATTCCCTGTAATAAAAGATATTACTGAACTTGTTAAATTAATTTGACTAGTACCAGTACCAATTGTTATTGATGGTGAACCTGTATTAATAAATGTTAATGAAACAGCAATAGTTCCGTTATTTTTAGGTGCATCAACGGTAACACCAAGAGTGGTATTGTTGCTCCCTCCTGGTGAAAGACTGACCGTATTACTTTTGCTAGATGTAGTATTGTAACCAAAGGAACCTGAATCAGTAAACGTCCAGCTAGCCTCTGACCCCATGTTTCCATGAGCTTCCAAATTCAATGTTGCACCCAATGCATCACCTTCTTCTGCTGTAGGCACATACCATGAAGTTGTAAACTCACCATTAGCATCAGCAATAACTGTCCAGGGTTCATGATAACCAGGATCTGACCCTAAGGGATCACCATCAGCATGATAAACATGGAGGTCTACTTCTTCTCCCGGTTGGAATCCTAGACCAGTGATAATTGCAGTAGATCCAGGAGAATAATCGTTCTTATCCGTAGTAACTGTAGCGGTACCGCCTTGGGCATTTACAGGAAAAGTGTTCCCAAGAAAAAACAGGAAAACCAAACTCAACAACCCTAAAACCGAGGTTTTGTATAAATTTTTCATAGGCTATTTCTTAAAAAATCCCACTCAAGCTGTCGACTAAACTCACTTACTAAAAAACACTAGTCCTCAATGGCTTAACTAGAATCATTAATCGTATTTAACAACATAGCTAAGAAAAAAAATTGTTATTTAAAAACACTTTTATGCAATACATATAATTTTTTATGCTTTTCGTGACAAAATTTAACTTTCAAACACTTTCGGAAATTGAAAAAACCGAATTAATGATGCTTTCACAATACTTTCGTCGCGTGTAATGAATTATAGCAAAACTTTAATCCCTTTTCTAAAAGTCGTGATAGAATAATAGCCAATTATCAAAAAGAAAAATCTACCAGGTACTTGACCAAAAAATGCATGAAACATCTCCCTCCTTTAAATCTTTGAAAACAATTTTTGAATGAGGTAGTTTTTACCTCCGAGCTACTACTCTTAAAAGTGAATTTTCACTTATAACTTAGACTACCCTTTGCTATTCATGGCTATAAATCCTAGTTCATTTGTCTGATGAGGCCTTAAAATTTACTAACTCAGAGCTCGCCTTAATCAAGGAGTTTATAGAACCGCAATAACCACAATCCATGATTTTATTTCAAAAAAGCAGTGCTTCAAACTATGATATGATTTTTGGTTTTTGAATTTCTTTGATATGTCTCAGAAATCTATTCACTTTTATTTTGGAGAGAACATCTAAATACATTTCTTTGAATAAGAGTTTACTCAGATTACGCGCTCAAAATTACCCTTCAGTCTAACATACCAACACTTCGCCTACTGTCAATGATTAAACTTTCAGAAGACTTAAGTATTCAAAAACTCACGGCTGCAGATCAACCCGAGCTGATTGAATTGATGCAGGAAATTTACATTCCTTCCTACAAACATATTTGGTCTGATTCAGGGGAATGGTATTTGGAACAAATGTATAATCCCGATGCATTTCAAAAAGACTTAGACAACCCAAAAAGCCACTACTATTACGTGCTATATGAAGGTTGGAAAATCGGTATTTTGAAATACAGCTATCCAGAATCGCCCACTTTGATTGATTTCCCTAACTCACTACATCTTCACCGGATTTATATCAGCAAGGAATACCAAGGAAAAGGAGTAGCTGCCCAACTTATGAAAAGGGTTGAGTCCATAGCGCGAGAACGAGGTTTGAAATACATATGGCTAGAAGTGATGGACACTCAGCTTCAGGCTCAGCGTTTCTATAGGAAAATGGGTTTTGAGTGGATTTTCACTTACCACTTAGATTACAAAAAGTTACTTCCAAAGTATCGAGGCATTCAAATCTTGAGAAAAAGCTTGACCTAATATCGAAGATTGGATTTTAGACATAGAACTGACAATCGCATATTTCAGCATGAAGATTGAATCAGTAATTTTAAGAAATTGAAACTATGCTGAAATCCATACTCTTTTCTGTTTTGTCACTAGTCATCGTTACTCTTGTCATATTTTTTTCAGAAGGAAAGTCTGAAACGAAATCAAAACAATTGGCTCAATCTGCCTAATTCAGTCTTGCTGATGACTCGGAGGAAAAGCAATTGGTGGGAGTATATTTTATGCCATCATGGAATACACCACCTAATCCAGCTGTAGATCGTGATAGTTTCTGGTCTTGCCTCACGGGTCAAGATGACTGTGCGAGTTTACAAAACACTGGAATATGGGGCCCAAAAGGAAGAATCTATAATGCTGGAAATCCCTATGAAGGCCCATATTTAGAGCGAAACCCCATCAAAGAGTTGAAGGGGTTTTATAAGCAAGATGATCCGGAGGTTATCAAAAAGCAACTCGAGTAAATGAAGAGTTATGGGATGGGACATGAGACCTGCTGGCGGCACTTGGCCTCAGCCATCTGGATCCCCAAGTGAACCTCAGAAAGACAGAGTTCACAGCGACAAAAACTCGTTCACAGCCATGCTCAAGGAGTCTCAGAAAACCTCGAGGAAATATCGTTCCAGCAACGGAAACACAGTAATGATCTGCTGCTGGAACGAGTATTTGGAAGGTAATTACATAGAGCCTACCGAAGGACACGGATTCGATTACTTAGAAGCTATACAAAACGCATTCGGTAACTAATCCAGTTAAAGAGCTTCTTCAAGTGCTTTCCTGATTTTAGTGAATTCATCCTTGACGGAAGAAAAACCGTCTGTTTTGATATTTTCCATTAATGCACCAATCATTTCAAAGTGCTCCAGTTCCGCTACTTTTTGGCCCTTGTTTCCAGCCAGATCCCAAAGCTTCAAGTATTCATGAGTAATTTCTCCATCCTTGGGCTTGGTAATACCCAACAGAAACTGAGTCAACATAATATTAGCATAATGAGACATCATCCAGAAGTCATCTTTCTTTTTTGTGTCCTCATTTATTCCATCGAAAATCTTCTGCATTGCCTTCCTAGCATCCAAATCAATTAATCGAATACTGTCTTTGCCTTGTAGTAAACTCTGAATTCGTGCAAGTGTCAACCAATTGGTCAATGGATAAGCATCTTTATTTTCAGAAGATATACTGGCTTCCTTATAGGCATTGATCGACTGCGCCAGTGCTTCCATTACATCTTTTTGTGATGAGCCATTGAGCAAATGCATTTTACGTTTATAAGCACTTCCGATCAAAGACCATCTTTCCGCACTTGCTCCAAAATGATTCCCAAGCCCCTCTAGATCAGTGATTACTTTGTCTATCATTTTGACTGCTTCCTTTAAGTCAATTTTCTTAGCAGCAAATTTCTGAAGGGAAAGTTTGGCTTGAATATTACAGTATTTCTCAAATCCCTTGATAGTGTATTCTGATTTTTTGGATTTCATGAGTTTCTCGAAGCAGTCACATGATTTCTCATATTCCTGCAATCCAGCATAGATTCCTGCAGATAACTCCTGTATTCTATCAGTGAGCATGTTTCTGTTTTTCATCTTTTCCAAAACCAGATCAATCCGTGTAAGGATGTATTCATGATCATAATTATTGGCAGCCATAGACTCGAAGGTATTCTGAAGCTCTATCTCCACTTCCTCGCTCACCAATAAATCATCTTCATTTCCTTGGCCCGAACCGTCTTCAGTCAGTTTATAAAAGGGATCTCCATAGCACTGAAAGGCTCCCCAGGTATTGGTCCTATGGCCAAATTCTTCGTAAATCCTTTTCCTTGCCCGCTTCACGGATTCACCAAATCCCAACCCATCGAACATGTTACTATAAAACAATTGGGAAAACTTCAGAGCCGCAGCATCGTCCACAGCCCATCCGGCCACGATCACTGCCCTGGCTCCATTGTAGATAAGCTGGGTTCCAATATTGGCAGCAAACTTATTTCTATATAAGCTTCCCTCCTCTGCTTTCTTATCTATCAATCCAAGGTAACAGCAGTTCACAAAAACTAACTCAGCTGAAGAACTCATCCCTGCTATCTGGCTTGGCGTCAAAAAAGTATCGTTGCCTATCACCATTCCTGTAGAGCGGTTTGGCCCATGTCTGTATACGCCATGACCAGCCAGGTGTATGATTTTATGATTTCTGGAGAAAAGCTTGAGAATAATATCTGTTGCAGAACTGCTTATTAAGCTTTGGATCTCATAATTATTTTTCTTGAGTATGCCTACTACAGTTTCCGCTTCTCGCAATGCTCCAGGAAGTTGGGGCATAAACTTATCGAGCATGGGATCTCCTACTACCAACGCTGTTTTGGCACTTACCCGCGCTATTTTTTCTCGGAATTGCATGGAAGCAAGCTGTCGAACCATCCCAGTATGTACACAGAGCGGCACCGCATCTACATCTTCTTGGATCATTTCCCAAGGATATTCCGCTGAGGCCACATCCAATATCCAAGAGACATTATTAAGGCGCTTCACTTCCTCCTTGAACTGATAAGGTATTAATAGCTCAAACATGGTTTTTGCTATTTCGGGAGAATATTGATTTTCCAACGTCATCCTTTTTAGCAGCACCTCCAGCGTTTTATCATTAGCCGGCATGTATTCTACCTTCTCACTAGCGCCATTTGAAGCGATGGACATTCGTATGGAATCCTCAAACTCATCCGTCTCTCTTAATTTCAATTCATGACATACGCTCACTCTTGTCCACCAATCATTTGCATAATCATATGGGATTCTCCAGCGCTTGCCTAAGGTATAATTCAGGCCCTTCTCATTGAATACTATATTGAATTCCTTACTGTCATCCACTTCTAAGCGCTGGATAGTTTTTAGGATAGAAAGTGCCTTATCATTGAAAATCTCTATGATTTCCACTTCTTCAATCCCTTTAATCTCTCCTTTGTAAACTCTATCTATACTTTTATTTGCTCTCTGAATACCCAAAATAATGGCGCGCACAGAGCTTTCCGTGGAAAGGCCTCCATAGGCATTTGCAATTGCAATTACAGATATACCATTAATAGCAGGACTGCTATTTTCATCCAGCGAAGTTCTATTTTCTTCTTCTTTTTTGATAGTCAGATACCTAGCAACACCCTTCTCTATGGAGTTCATTAGGGCAAAAGATGATAATTCCCCAGGAACGCCCAAACCTACAATCACTCCTCCTTTAAATGAACGTTTCGCCAAATCCTCGTTAAGGATAATCTGATTTGTGCCAATCGGTCCTGGATACAAACCTAAGCCATGAAGTCTCGTCAACTCACCATCTAACTGACGATCAATCGCGAGCTCTGTAGTGAGAATAGCATCGTATTGAAAATGACCGGCAAGCACTGGATATTTGGCGTATTTCAAATCACCGTGACTCACCGAAACCAGCATTGGCTTTTCTTCATGCCATTTTTCCTCTACCTCTTCCACACCCAAAATGGTATTTATCACTTTCTCTTCACTGATATCAAAAATCTCGGTTTCTGTAGGAGCAAACTCGCGCTCCTCTCCTCTAGATTTTGGAAGGCTATTTTGAAGTCTTTTCGTGCTCCCATAAATCAGCAAATCTTCTATGCCTGCAAACAGATTCTTTTCCTTAGAAAGTCCTCCATGTGTCACATTAGCATAGTAAACTTGCTTCTTGTCATGGAAATCTTTTGGGATTCCCGATGCCCAAGTAACACTCTCATCGCCAGAATTGGTCGCATAGAATTCCAGTTTTCCGTCCTCAATATTCAGATTAGAAACCGTGAAGCTTTTCTTTCCACTCTGACCTGCGATATAGGTTACATTGGAATAGTCAATTTTATCGGCAACTTTCAACACAGCTTCTTGATGCTTGGCAAATTCATCAAGTACCTTTTGGGAAGGTATTGGCCAGGAATTATCACCGGATGCAGCACGCATTCTTTCCCATAATTTCCTGTCAGAGAAATCATGTCTAGCATCTTTACTGATTGGCAAAAGATTAAGAATTCCAGGGAAATTACAGAATACCTCCAAAAGCTCTTTGGTGGAATGCTTGATGTCTATTTTCCCAAGTAATTGGATGAGGCTATCCTTACCAAAAAGAACATAAGGAATACGATAGGAACCACCCAAAGGTGATCCTAAGAATACAGCACGGAATCCGATTGAACTATTAAGTTTCTCCCAAGTAGCCTTATGATACACTATAAAATCCCGAACCAAGACTCCTCCCATACTATGAGCTACGATTTTGATAGGCTGCTTGTGAAGCAAAAGTTCGTTGATCTTAGCTTCAAAAAGAGCAGCGGATTCTTTCAGCGTAATTCTCCAATCAAATTGAAAAGTGACTATATCGTAACTACTGGAAAGTTTGTCTCCAAGATTTCCATAGGAAGTTTTGATCAGTGAATGAGGGGATAGTTTTCCCTTCACATCAGCATCATAGGCCAAATTCTTCAATTCTCCTTTTAGGAAGCGCCAATAATTGATCCAGAGCAAATCATCTTTCTCTCCAATATTTGAGCCCATGATACCGGGAATAATAATAGCAATTGCACGGTTTCCGGACACATTATCACTTTTGTATGCGCCAGACTCTATTCCTGCTATTCCTCTTTCTTTATCTGCAAGCTTCAACTCAAAACCATCCGTAACAGCAGAAAGACCAGCTATCAAAGCTTTTAAGGTGTTTGGAGTACAGAAGTATTTGAAATGATTGATATCACCACTTTTCTCTATATAGACATACACTTTTCCTGAGACTCGTCTCGAACCCCATTTCATGCTTTCGGTGTCTACTACCAAGTCATTTTTCCTCATAAAGAAAAATTTACCCAGAATCACCACAAGCGTCTTAAAGCTTAGACTCAATTCGCCACTTCCTCCCACTACATATAGAGGAAAGTCAATTTTAATTTCTGAAGCTTGGTAATTCATCGCCTTGATGAAAGGTGATTGCGGGTTCATGGCTTCTAATCCAGGCAAAACATCCACATCATCTTTGCAGGCCACCGCCTCCATAAGAAACTCCTTGAAGGCAACGAAAATAGGATTCCCTACCTGTCCTACTGCCAGCCCTACCAGATTGAAGGTGACGTTCAAGAAGATATTAAGTCGATTTGAAGCTAGTGTCGTGCCGTTGGCCGGACATGCCACCCGCACCATAGACTTAACTTTGATTTTTTTGGTTTTAAGAATATCGCTGATTTGCTTGATTACTTTCTGATCAACTACTCTATCATGCTTTTTCAAAAGCTCAATCTCCGTTTCATCAAATCCCCTGGAATCCGTAGAAAATCGAGCCAGCAAATCCGCCAATAAACCACCACGTGAATGACTTACAAGATCCAATTCAATTCCTGAGGGGAGGACTTTAACTAATTCCAGAATATTTTCCAGTGGACTTGCAGTCAGTGTTCTATGCTGGAAGGCAAGCAAATGATTCTTGCCGTAGCCCTTAATCAAGTCCTTCCATTCCTTAGAATCTTTCAAATCTCCGAAGGAACTAAACGTGGAAGAAGCAGTGCCATGCAATAGAAGTAAATAGCGACTGCTTACATCCAGATCTGCTTCTTTGCTCGTTTCGCTAAATTTTAGCTTACCCAATTCTATTTCTGGAGAACAAGCAGCCAGTACACCATATTCAACTTCTTTGAAATCTTCAGCGGGAAAGGCCAATTGCTTGTTTTCCAGGTTTGTGGCCATTTCCAGCATTTTGGGCTTAATGATGTTCTTTTTCACAAAGACCTTCACCAGCTTAATACCTATCTTTTTGATTATCCCCCGATCCTGCTCACTAGATTCTAATTCATCTGGCAAATAGAGTTCATCTCCATCTGCCGAGCGTTTGATTTCCTGCTGAAAAAGTGTGGTTAGGGATTCATTATCCGCCATCCAGACGGTATTGTCTTCAAATTCAAACTCAACTATTTTATTATCATCTATTTCGAGAATTTGCTCGGGTATATCTCCCCTAGTGGGACTTTCCACCGTATATGCCTGATCCAGTTGGTAAAGTTCGAATCCCCGATCATCTCCAGTGAGGTAAGAAGAATGATCCTGTCCTTTAAGCTTGATTTTCAAAGTAGCCATAGGTAAAAATTATTAGATTAATAGTAAAATATCCTTTAACAATGAAGTGCTATGCACGCTCTTAGATTGAGGTTTTGCCAGATTTTTAAGAGTGAGATGAGAAAAAATCATCTCGGAATTATCAAAAATCAATTGACAGTCTAGCCCTACATGCTAGTGACGTCAATCCGAAAACTCCTTACAAATTAAAATTTATTGGGCATAAAAAATCATAAACACCAAATAATCTGATGCATATAGAATTTTCTGCAGTGATGTGGATATTTCTATCTCCTTTGGTGGACGGTACTAGTCCACAAAAAATAATATGTGTATTCGGACACCTGCACGTATGTTCAATCAGGCTTCGACTTGGTTCGACGAGCTCACCAACCGGCGCTCAGCCTCCGGTCAATTTTGGCTTAAAGGGAGAGGGAGGGAATGCGGCGGTGCCGCATTCCCTCCCTCTCCCTAGACTTTAAACTTAAATTCGGTCCCTGAGCGCACTCGAAGGGAAAGGTATTCAAAATATTATTTTGGTAGGTGCATTCAAGCGAATACACACAAAAAATAAAGTCACATCTACTACTAAATATTAAGTATTTGATCTTGCCAAATTCTAAAAAGAGTAACCTAGCCCTACCCCAGCGAATAAAGGCCAAAACCCATTGTTGTTGAAAATTGGATTCAGATTGATTTTCCACATAAATCCGCCATCAGTCGGTACTCTACGGTATCCAAAATTCAAAACCCCCATAACCGATGGAGATCCGTCTATATCTAGTATGAATGCTGTTCCTGAATTACTATTTGAGGTTGGGTTGCAGATGTAATTACCGTTTTGATCTGTGTAGCAATTGTTGTACTCATAAACCTCATTCTTAAAGGCAAGGAAAGTAGCTCCAAAACCCATCTCAAAGAAATGATTACCCTTTCCGTATAATTTATTCACCATTACAGGAAGTGAAAAAAACGAATCTCCTTCCAATGCATATCCTCCAAAACCAAGTCTCATTCCCCATGAATCCATTCTGGTTTTATCAAAGCGAAAATCATAATTGAAACTATATGGAAGCCCAGGCCCTCCTAATTCAATAAAAATAGCTTGAGTTGCTGGTTTGGTTTCAGTATCCTGAGCAAGTGCGATTTGGCCGAAAAGAAGAAGGAAGAAGGCAAATAATAGAGCTTTCATAAAAGTTGGTTTAAGATTAATTAATACGAATTAACGCTTTTCGAACTAATTTGATGTTTAGATTTGATTAAATTTTACACATTCTTAGGTCTAACTAGCCCAAAACTATTCTTTCTCTTAAAAACGGAACCGAAAAAGTTTTAGAATCAACTTCTCCTGTACTTTTAACAAACTGATTATATGCTACGAAAAATACTCCTCGGCATCTTTGCTGCTGCAATGGTTCTCGCAATTGTTTATATGCTAGGTCCGAAGGTGCAACCTCAAGAGCTCACTATAGAATTCCCGGAGGTGCCTACTCGACTGGCTGAACTTCGTAGCTACGTGCAGCAAAGAGAGGACTCCGTGATTGGCCTAAAACAAGGTAATGAAGCCTATATCGTATGGGCAGACAGTTTAAATAAGAGAAAAACGCCCTACTCTATTGTGTATATTCATGGGTTTGGTGCAAGTCCTATGGAAGGAGATCCCGTACATAGATTTCTTGCAGCTCATTTCGGAGCAAATCTTTTTGTCACAAGACTCCCAGATCATGGAATAAGAAGAGAAAATGGGATGGAATACATGAGCGCACAGGCATTGGCCAATGCGGCCGGAGAAGCATACCAGATTGGTAAAAGCCTTGGAGATGAAGTGATCGTGGTAGGTACATCAATGGGAGGAGCATTGACTTTGCTTTTGGCTAGTCAGCAGCCTGACATCAAAGCAGTAGCAGTCTATTCTCCTGCCGTGAGAGATTATGGTGAAAAGCTTTCTGCATTTTTCTCACCTTGGATGGAAAAAATGATGGAGATGACGATGATGAAGAAGAAAATGATTCATCAGCCACGGGAAGGTGAGAAAGCCATGTATTGGTCTGAGGACTATCACATCAATGCTTATGAAAGTCTAGCAATCGTCATGTATAGCAACATGAACGAAAACACCTTCAAAAAAATCAAGCAACCTCTATTTTTAGCCTACTATTATAAGGACAATGAAACCCAAGATATGGTCGTATCAGTACCCAAAATGAAGGAAATGTTTGAGCAGATTTCTACACCTGCAGAATTGAAACGTGAGAAAGCATTTCCAAATGCTGGCGATCACGTGATAGGAAGTTCTATCACTTCAGGAGATTGGGAAGGGGTACTTTTCAGCACAATAGATTTCTTAGAAAATGTGGTGAAAATCCCTGCCAAACCTGAGTTTGAGGAAAAAGTAGACGAGTTGTTGGAAGTGCAAGAATCCATGGGGAAATTGAAGTAATGAAAAGAGGTCATGTTTTACACATGACCTCTTTTATTTTTTACTGGGTTTTTTCGAATCTCTCATTCAAATTTCGCTCGAAAAGGTACGGCTGGTAAATTCAAATTATTTGTCAGGTTGACTTCTGGATTATCAGCCCAGGCGTAACGAATCTCTCCAGACTCCATTCCGGCTGGCAGCGTAATCTTCACTGATTCCTTGTCTGAGATCGATGCCTCTGCTTGTTGAAAGTCCCCTCCTTCTTTTCCTACTATAAATCCCTTCACTGCACCACCATCATTCAATTTGAGTCCATCCCCAACAGATTTGAATTTTAACAGCAACACATTTTCTTGTCTAATAAGTGAGTCAAATTGTGGACCTGATGCAAGATTTTTATCACCAAAAGCGACTTTTTTAGCTTGTAGCCAAAGTCTCTCAGCTACATCTTTTTTGTTTTTGGGATGAATATCACCGGCTTCTCCTATATCGATGATTGTCGCCATTCCAGTCTTTGGTAGTTCTAAAGTCTGAGTTTGCGCATCTCTCAAATATGCCCAATCACTCTCTGCTTGTAGTTCTTTCCGCTCCATGAAATTCGCCAACTGCACGAACAAGAAAGGGAAATCACCCATACCCCAGTCCTCTCTCCAGTTTTTAATCATGGTAGTGAAAAGCATTTTATATTCCTCATGACGTCCGGCATTGCTTTCTCCCTGATACCAAATAGCACCTTTAATAGAGTAATTGGTGATCGGAACTATCATTGCATTATACATCATACCAGGCATCCAATTGTACCATTCCACTTTAGGGAGATGAGGCTCAACAGTAGAATTAGAATACTTCCAGGTGCCTTCCAGAGAGATCTTATTTCCTGACTCCAGCAAATACATTTCACCTTCTTGGCCTATTCTTGGTTGATTATCCCAGGTATTGACCGCTCTAATAGAGAGTACATTGCTTCCTTTTAAGAGCATATCGCTTGGGATTTCCACATCAGGCATGGAAGCGCCCCAGTCTTTGAAATGCAACAATTTTCCATTTAAGTACACATATGCCATTTGATCCAAATACGGCAAATGCAGCGATACATTTTCAGTATCAGAAACCGTGAACTTCTTACGTACCCATGCGATATGTTGCAAGGGATTACCCTGAGGAAGACTGATACTTCTCCAGTTCGAATCGTCATAGGAAATTGAAGTAGCTTTCAATACAGCCAGAGAATCCGGGGTTTTCGCCATAGAATCACGCAGTTGACTATTGGATTCATTCTCTTTCAGCTTAGCATCCCAACTCTCGTTGTTTTTGATGATATCATTAGCTTGCTCATTAAATGAACCTTCCATCTTTGCGAGGATTTCCACATCTGTCCATCCTTCTACGGGAGTCCCGCCCCAGTTTGACTCTATGATCCCTACAGGCACTTTCTTTTCCTGATTATTTAGCTTCGCAAAAAACCATGCTATTGCCGAAAAATCCTTCATATTAACTGAATCAGCTACTTTCCACTCTCCACCTACCACATCGTCTAGTTTTACAGCGCTGTAAGATCGTGGTACTTTGAAAAAACGAATCTGAGGATTGCCTCCTTCAGCAAATTCCTTTTCAGCTCCTATCACTTGGGATTTCAGAATCCATTCCATATTGGATTGTCCGCCAGCCACCCAGACATCACCTATATATACATCGGTGACTTTTTGCTTATTTACTTCCAGCACAAAAGGTCCTCCAGCTGGTAACTTAGGCAGTTTAAGAATCCAAGTACTGTCAGGCTCTACAGTTCCGCTGGTCACTGCTCCTGCAAGACTTACACGTACATTTTTCCCTGGAATACCTCTTCCCCAAACAGAGATAGCCTCATCGCGCTGTACGACCATTCCATCTCCAAATAGCTTAGGCAGGGACACCTGTGAATCAAATTTTGAGGACTCGCAGGCAAAAAGGAGAAGAAGGGTAAATAGTTTCCAGGTATGTTTCATAGGGCAAGATTAATTCTTGTGGGAAATTGCCTAAAAAATCTGAAACATCTAAGCATAATACCGTTCGTTATGAAGCTAGTAGCTTAATTTCTATGCTTTATCCAAAGGAAGACTTTAGGTGGAAGACCGAAGTCTAACTTTGGGACTTACGAGATTGTGCCAGTGCGATATTGAAATCCTTTTGAAACTTACTGACTTATGGCTTCTAATGAATTTGCTAAATAGGCAAAAGGAGCATTCCAGTTAATTGCAATTTCGTTGGAAGCATAGCTGCAGCTTTCGTCAGTATAGGACTCATCAGCAAAGGAACTGCTGTAAGTACATCCATCTTGCTGTCCAGGGTTTGGTCCGCCCACAATAAATCCTGGCAAAGGTGGTAAATCAGGTCTTGATACAGCTAATCTATGATGAGGATGAAGAGGTGTTTTACTTCCAAAGCCCGTGACATAAGAATAGCCTGTAGCATTTCTCCCTAAAATATAATCCAAATTATCATAGGCACCATCCAAAAATGCACGCTCACCACTTTGCTTATAAGCATATAGCAAGAGTATCCCTTGATTGGCAGCAACAGCAGTAGAGCCCCATTTAAAATTGGTCTCATTAGTCTCAATTGGACTTTGAAATGCCTTACTAGCTACTCCCTCAAGTTGAGTTCTGGCGCCAGCCAGCAGATTTATTTTAAGAACTGCCATCCATTCTTGAGGAAAAAGAGTAATGCTGTCTTGATGCCTGAGTAAGGAATAGTAACCTAGCCAAGAGACTTGATTCCACGATGGGAGTTTAAAGCTCTGATCTGCATCAGCCAATTCTTCCCAGTATATCAAATTATGCGTTGTGACAAACAGCTCTGAGGCCGCCCAAATACGTTCATCTGTCGCACTAAAATCTCCATAGGCGCCTGTTACCACATCTGGATCAAAAGCCTCGTTCATTACATTTTGGTTGTACAGCACTTCGGGATTTGTTTTCGCCCAGTTCCATGCTTTTTCAGCAGCTTTCAAATAGGTGACTGATTCTTCAGGAAAGTAGGATTTGTAAACGCGGGAAGCTTGAGCCATCACTGCAGCAAAGTCCAATGTTGCCGTCGTGCTTTTAGCTACCATATATCGCTGCGAAACAGCCAAATGTGGCTCTACCATTCCTTCAAATTTGGCAGTGGTAAGCTTATGATAAACTCCTCCATCACCTGCATCCTGCATGGTGATCATCCAATCCAGATTCCATCGGATCTCATCCAATAAATCCGGAATCTGATTTCCGGACTCAGGAATATTCAATTCTAGTTTTTGAAAATAACCTGGGTAATCCTCGTAAAGAGACAGCAGTGTCCCGACTGTGATTCCAGAGTTTACCACATATTTATTATAATCACCGGCATCATACCAGCCAAATGGCGAGGAAACTAAATCCCCTGCTTTTCTAGTATCTGAAACTGCCGAAGGATGAATCATCACCTGATCGTCTGGATGTCCTAGCCGTCTTGCCCAGATTCCTGCCTGAGCTTTATCCAATTCAATACCCGCACGCTGGAAGTAGAAAGCTTTAAGACTAGCTTTCCCTAGTTGTTCATTCACGTGCTCAGCAATCTCAAATGGGTAAGATTTACTTACTCCCGTCAATACAAACACATATTTACCAGCTTGGCTAAATTCAGAGAAATCAGCCACTCTCGAACTTTTTCCAGAAAGTGTCTTGGTAGTCTTCTTGGCTAATTTCCCTTCGAAGACAACGTCCCTTGTATCTAAATCCCAAATCACAAAGTCTTCTACATCTTCATGATTTAAGATCACTGCGATTTTTTGTTGCTCAGGATAAAAGCCAATCTGGTTAAGACGAATTGATTCATCAACAGGTAGATTTGCATCTATCATTGGAGCTTTACAAGCCCATTGGATCAAAAGCAAACCAAAGAATATTAAATACCTACTTTTCATATTACTTAACAAGTTGAATTTCAATTTTTTACTAGTAAATATTTTAATCAATACGCGTACTTAAAAACGCCATCATTCGGTACACCTATCCAGATTAGATTACCGATTGTAACTACAGCGCTAATATTAGATCTAAGCTGAATCCCCGCTTTATTCGGCTCAACAAGATCCCATTTTCCTTGAGAATTCTTATGTAGCAACCAGCCCGGATTTGCATCTAGTCTACCGATTTTTAGCCTTGCATTTTCTTGATTTCCGAGAAGCAACAAATCAAAACCTTGGGCTGACTTCAAAGCAGCAATCGCCTGAATTGGGGAAGATTGAACAAGTATTGGTAAGCTTACTTCCTCGAAAACACCATTCCTTAAAGTGTACATTTTCGTCTCAAGGGTTTGCACCTCTATTTTTCTAGCTTTTTCCAACTCTTGTGGAGTCAGAATATCCTGAATCTTTGCTTTGGAGAACTTTTCATGAGTAGGGAAAAGCGCCTTCTTTTTATATAGCTGAGCTGCTAGCTCGTCTCGGGAAAAGAAAGGATATTCCTCACCCATCACAGGGAAAGTCATTAGTGGATCGATGGATCCGTTAGTATCAAAATCTTCGAAATAGATTCGAACTGGATTATTTGCATCAGTTTGCAACCGTGAATTCAAGCCCCAATTCCCCGATAGCAATTCAGGATTCCCATCCTCATCCAGATCCTGAATGAGTATAGATGACCAAAGACCAGATTTCCCCCCAGGTAGAAATTCTTCTGAGCGATCTTGAATCTTCCCATCAATTAAGCTTAGTATTCGGATTCTATCAAACTCAGATGCTACTATCAACTCATCCAATCCATCTTGGTCTAGATCATAAGTTTGGGAAGCTTTCACTCTGGAGATATTTTCAAGAGAAATAGGCGTAAAAACCCCCTTTCCTCCATTTATCCAAACTTGGCTAGGAACAGATTGCGGCCATCTTCCAGGTACATAGCCTGAACCTACAAATAGATCATCCAGTCCATCGCCATTTGCATCCCATGCAGTTACATTCTCCGAAGGAAGTACACCAAAATCCATCTTGGATTCGGTGAAAACTCCTTTTCCATCATTGATCAAAAGCACATCTTGCTGTCTGGAGTCTCTTTCGTCCAAATCAAAATATCCACCTTTGGCCACATAGAGATCTAAATCAGAATCTCCATCAGCATCAAAAGCCGTAATGGAAGTGATGGTAGGAGAATCTGAAGTATATATTTGGTAATTATTCTTACCAGTTGAAATGCCTTCCTTCGAAACAGAAATCACTGTCGTACCATTCGCGATAATCACTTCTGACTCTCTATCCCCATTCAAATCAGCTTCAATCAGTGACACTTTCTCCTGTGAAAGACTATAGAGCAACTGAGACTGCCGCTTGAAATCATTCGGAAGCACAGCTTTAGAGCCATTTGTATACTGCCCTAGCTGAGTGAATTTGTAAAGTTTCAGATTTTCTTCAGAAACTTCATTAACAGCATCAGCTTCAATTAATTCAAGAACCTGATTCACTTCTGGATTCTTAATTCTTGTGATCTTTCTATTCTTCCAGCGTACTTCTAAAGAGTCCACTTTTCCTTCTCCCAAACCAAAGTGCAAAACAGCACTTACGTTACCCTGATAGCCCTTGTAAATCTGCTGCTCCTGATAGTTGAGTTGGCCATTTTGATAGACACTTACTTTAGCTCCTACTCCGTCGGAATTTCCTTCCAAGCCTTTTAGTCTAAGCTGTATGTAATTCGAATTGCTAGTTTCCGAAGTTCGGTTTTTGAAAATCTGCGCCGGTTCATTCAGATTATTGATCACCAAATCCAGATCTCCATCCTGATCCAAATCCGCATAAACTGCTCCGTTGGAATTGCCAGGATTATTCAATCCCCAACTTTCGGATTGATTTTCAAATTGAATTCCGTTGATATTTCTAAAGCCATAATTACCAACTTTTGTAGCTGGCATTTTCTTGATCAATTCATTGATACCTTTGGCTGTGACTTTAGTGTTTTGAAGATATTCATTTCTATAATTGATGAAATCAAGATTTGTAAAATCCTTCAAAAACCCATTGCTGACGAACAGATCTGTAAAGCCATCGTTGTCAAAATCAGCAAATAATGGAGCCCAACTCCAGTCCGTGGCACTTATTCCAGCCAGTTGACCAATCTCCGAGAATGTCCCATCTCCATTATTCAACTGAAGCATATTGCGCATCAACTGATGATGAAGTCCAGCCTCTAGAAATAAATTGTAATGCTCGTAGTTTTCAGGAGTGAAAAGCAACTTTTGTCTGGCATTATCTTCTGGAAGCATATCCAAACTGATCAAGTCAAGCTTGCCATCCCGATTGATATCGGCGGCATCCACTCCCATAGTGTATAGACTCGTATGGCCGATTGCCTCTTTCACTTGATTGACAAAAGTGCCATCACCCTGATTGATGTAGAGGTAATCAGGTGCGGAATAGTCATTTCCCAGATATATATCAGGAAAACCATCTCCGTTAAAATCAGCAATAGAAGCGCCCAAACCGTAACTCAAACCTGTTTCAGTCAATCCAGACTCTTTGGTGGCATTCTTAAAAACCCCATTATCATTACGATAAATCTTTGTACTGCTCATTGAGTCAGCTGAATTCAGCATCGTCTCGAAAGCATTGATGTTTAGGTAATTGAAAAGTTTAGGGTTGTGATTGAGCAGGAGCATATCCAAATCACCATCCAGATCTAGATCAGAAAAATAAGCGGAGGTACTGAAACCTGTATCATCCAATCCATAGTCTCCAGCCATTTCCTTAAAAAATGGAATTCCTTGTCCATCCAATCCTTGATTAACAAAAAGTTGATTTCTTCGCAGCTCTTCTGGTAAATCTCCAGAATAACATACATAAATATCTTTAAGGCCATCCCCGTTAATATCAACGATGGCTGTGCCTGTAGTCCAGGAGTTATCTCTTCCGCCTGTTCCTGTAGCCAAGGTAATGTCTCTAAATTTCAGGTTTCCCTGATTCAAAAAAAGCTTATTTTGACCTTGATTGGCCGTAAAATATAGATCCTCCCAACCGTCATTATTCAAATCACCAACCGCAACGCCTCCACCATTATAGAAATATTGATAGGTAAGAATGTTGGCAGCTTCTGTTTCTTGGATTTGATTGGCAAAAGTAAGGTGAGTAGAATCTGGGCTTACCTCTTCAAAAAGTGTTGGTGTCGCATCCTCAATTTTTTCCTGACAACCAGCAAATAAGCATACTGCTCCCAGTGCAATGACTTGGAGTGATTTTACTACTTTATTGTTTGTAAATATGAGTTGGGGGTTCAAGTTTAAGGATGAATTAGACTGTTAGGAAAGCTTTACTTCTTGATATCCTAATTTGTTATTGCGCTCTCTGCGCTAACCTTTGTGCACTCTGCGGTAAATTACAAAAATACGATTTAGAAAAAATCTCCGAGGTAAAACGCTTTACCCCGGAGATCAGATTAATAAACCTCTTATTCTATACTATTTAATTAACTGCTCTTACCACTCTAATATTATCCACGCCTAGAACAGCCTGGATATCATTTGAAGTAGTGTTGGTCACCACCAATCTTAGTTGTTTTGTGGAACCGTCACCTTTCAAGAAATCTCCGTAAGTGTTTAGTCTAGTGGAACCGTTCGTCAGTCTTGTCATATTAGCTGACAAGGTGTACCAGGAACCATCAGTAGTTTTTATAAAATCTTTCATCGGGATGTTATAACTCAACTCGTTGCCTTGGCTATCTGGATACCAAATTTGCATTTCTAGTCCCGCAATAGATGCAGAAGTGTTGATTGCAACTTCAAAACGTATATCAAAATTGGTAGCTGGAGTATTTGGCTCATATCCTTCACCAACAGGGAAGATTTGTACGCCACCCCAGTTTGCTAGGTTGATAACCTTATCGTTGTTCCAGCCATAACCACCAGGAAAAGCTTGATTCATTCCCGCGAAACTACCTTCTAAACTAGAGATACCTGGCTGGGAAGGCTGGATCATATCACCTGATATTCCCCATCCCCAGTTCCAAGGCCACTCTAATGCACCATTAGTATCGAAATCAGCAACCATACCTTTTTCAGCATAGATCTGCGTGTTTCTATTGGTAGCAGATCCTCCTGATTTGGTCACTACCCTTATGGATTGACCTTCAGAGTAATCTACATTATCAGGCACTTTGACTGTAAGGGTAGATCCTGCAGCGTTGGTAGTAAATCCTGAAGTCACAAACACATCTTCACCTGGGAAGTAAACAGTATCAACGAAGTAAAAATATCTACCAAAAAGGGTAAGATCATCACCAGATTTCACATACTGGTTTTTTACTTGAAGCACCTGTGGAGCTGGAGGAAGCGTCTGGAATTCCATGATTGCTTCACCCGCTTTGTTTACCAATCTCAAGGTATTTGGCACATTAGGATTAGTTGCTACTGTAGGAACAGAATCTCCTACTGTCACGATCACCGTATTGTTGGTCACATAGGCCGTGTTAACTCCAAGTGGATAGTCGTTCAAATACACTTGCTGTGTACCCAAAAGATTATTACCCAGAATAGCAATTGTACTACCTAGAGTAGCAGAAGTAAATGCACTATCTGCTGTGCTAGGATCTGTATTTCGAACACGCTCAATAGTAGGCGGTCCTACGTTTATTTCGTCCTCTTCCTTACATGCACCCAGTGCAAGTACCATTACTAGTGCTGTCGCAACAAGTAGGGAGTGTGAGGATCTTATATTATTTATGATTTTCATGTGTTTAATATTTCAATGTAAGTCCACAAATCAATTATCTGCCGAGAAATCATACGGTACAGCAGGCTTTCTCAAGTTTGGTGCTCTTGACAATTCCGAAGAAGGAATTGGAATCTTGAAATTAGATTCGCTCACAGCAAAGAATCTTGGAGAAGTGTCATCCGTAGGGATCTCAATTTCCCATAGCGTAGGATCAGGAATCTGATCAGCATAGATTCTGAACGTTCCACGATCTTGGTTAGAAAGTATGCTGTACGCTTTAGCTGGATCGTAGTACTCAAGTTTGGTAAACTCATACCAAGCCTGACCTTCCATTGCAAACTCTTTGATTCGCTCTTCAAACACATCTTGCCAAGTCACAGAAGTCAGTGCATTTACACCAGCTCTTTTTCTAACTAGATTGACATATTTCAAAGCCTCTCCTGGATTTTTATCCAAAACAGCCTCAGCATAAGTCAAGTAAACATCAGCCAATCGAAGGATATAAGTATTGATCTCAGTACCCTGCTGAACGACTTTACCATCGTTATCTTCAGGTCTTCCTACCACATACTTTTTCACCCAAGCTCTAGAATTGTATGCTCTGCTGCCATCAAGGCTACGTGCAGGCACTTCTAGTGGCTGAGCAGATCCTCCTGGAGGAACTTGAGTAATGTATGAATAGTGCTCTCCCGGGAACATGAAACTACCTTTTCTTCTCTTGTCAAAGACTAGGTCATCATACATGTCCAGCATCCACTTAGATGCTCCGATATCTCCACCCCATCCGTCACCGAAACCAGTGATTTCAGATCCAAATGCAAGGAACGCCTGTACTGAATTTTGAGCACCCCACTGGCCAGCCTGACCAGCATTATACACCCACTGAAGTGCAGCAAGCGTCTCTACGTTGTTGTTATTTGCAGTTTTGAAAAGGTCTTCATATTCAGGCATCAATGATGCACCGCTGTTATCGATTACTCTTTTAGCAAAATATGCAGCAGAATCCAAGTCACTTTGATTTCTGCTTCCAGAAACACCTGCTTTAGTCAGGTACATTTTGGCAAGCATACCTTCTGCAGACCACTTAGTCAAACGACCATTCAAAACTGAATTCTCAGGAAGGTTGTCCACTGCATACCGGAAATCCTTGATGATAAATTGCCACACGGTTTCTTCCGTATTTCTAGCAATAGTAGTATCCTGCAAAAGAGCAGTATTGTTCGTAATAATCGGAACAGGGCCCCAGTTTTGAACCAGGTAAGAATAAGCTAGACCACGCATGAATCTACCCTCTGCAATACCGTGATTTTTGATACGATCTGTTACTTCTTCACCAGCATATGCATTGATGTTATTGATCAATGAATTTGACTGAGCTACTACGTTATAGAAAGCTCTCCATGAGGTACCATTTTCTGCAGTTTCTCCTGTAGTATTGAATCGTACGTTTTCGAGCTGATAAGATCCTGAGGTAAGCGTACCACCTCTGGCATCTCCAATACCGTGACTTGCTTTATCATTGTAAGCAAACCAAACCATGTTGTATAGCGGTGCTGATGCAGCCAATATCTGATCATCAGTTTTGTAGAAGTTAGCATCTACAATCGCGTCCAATGGTGGTCTATCCAAGAAATCTTCTGAACAGCTCACCATTCCTCCAAGTAGCAAAGTAGCTCCAAGGACTAATTTTTGGAATTTCGTGTTTGTTTTCATTTGTTTTTGATTTTTGGATTAGAAGTCAACACCTAAGCTGAATGTGTACATTCTCGTCTGAGGATATCTCCCGTAGTCTACACCGATCAATTGGTTTCCCGCTGATACGTTGTTACCAATTGAAGCACCTACTTCAGGATCATATCCTTTATACTTCGTAAATGTGAATGCATTCTGTACACCAACTGCTAGCTTCAGACCTCTCACTACATTTTGCTTTCCAAGCAATTCATTAGGGACTACATAGGAAAGATTGATGTTTTTTACTCTTACATAAGAACCATCCTCTACAAATTTGTCAGAGATTCTAGTTCCGTTTCCGTTTAGGTCAGTACCTGTGATTCTTGGTACGTCTGTACCTGCATTGGCAATGAAAGGGTTACCCGTTTGGTCCATTTCAATTCTAGCATAATCATAAGTTTCCAAAAGCATATTTCTACCCAAGTTTACATTGTTTGGGTTGATGTTTAGGAATCTGTTATAGTTGTAGATATCTACACCAAGAGCTCCTGTAAACAATACGTCAAGAGAAAAACCTTTGTATGAGAATTGCTGCGTCATACCGAAAGTGAATTTTGGCCATGGATTACCAATGAAAGTCTGATCTCTCTCATCTATTACACCATCGTCATTCAGATCCTTGTATTTGATATCACCCACATAGATGCCATTAGTAGGATCCACCTGTATAGGATTTCCAGAGTTATCTACTGGTCTTGCGCTTGATTCTACTTCTTCGATTGATTGGAACAAACCATCAGCCTGATAGCCATAGAACAACCAAGGTGCTTGTCCTGGAATTGCTCTGGAAGTAAAGTTATTCAACCACCAAGCTGTACGATCGATGAACGCAGTTTCAGAGAAGAATTTGGTCACTTCAGTTTTGAATCCAGAGAAGTTGTAGTTAGAACTCCAAGAGAATCCGCTAGCTCTATTATCAATGTTGATGGTATTAATAGTGATGCCATAACCTTTGTTTTGCAAAGCTCCAATGTTCACTGTAGGAGTTCCAATGCTTCCTTCTGCAGATGTACCCATGTACCAAGGCAGCGGATTAGGTAGAAGCAAGTTCTCCGTTTTCTTCAGGTAAAAATCACCTTCAATTTGAACTCTGTTGTTCAGGATATTCAAATTAAAACCAAGGTTCACAGTAGAAGTTTCTTCCCACTTCAAATTTGGATTACCAAATCTCGAAACTAGGAAACCACCACCCCAAGGAGTAGGAATACTTGGTGAACTAAGTGGTGCATAGATTGCATTAGCGTCGCCTTGGTTACCAGTAAGACCAGTTTCAAATCTGATTTTGAATTCATCTAACCAAGTAGCACTCTGCAAGAAAGTTTCTTCAGAAACTCTCCATGCTGCCGATACGGAAGGGAAATAACCCCATCTGTTTTCAGGACCAAAGTTTGCCGAGCCATCAGCTCTGAAGGCTGCCAAAAGGATGTATTTTTCGTTGAAGGTATAATTTGCTCTCGCAAAGTATGATTCCATTGCCCACTGATTAGCTCCACCACTATTGGTAGCACCTTGAGCAGAACCAAGACCAAGCTGCTGCAGATCATTAGAAGGGAAATTCACTCTAGCACCTCTTAAGAACTCATATTGAGATTCCTGAGCCTCATGGCTGGCCATTAAGTCTACCGCATGCTTACCCCAAACGGCGCTATAAGTCAACATTTGATTCCAGTTCCAATAGAAGCTATTACTAGACTCTTGTGAAAGTGAATTTGTATCGTTTGTCACCACACCCAGCGTGTAAGTTGGAGTAAAGAAGTGACCGTTATTATAGTTAATGTTTGTGTTCACCATGGTACGGAACTTCAAACCTTTAACGATGTCGATTTCTATATTGAATCCACCTTGAGCACCTCTTCTTTTGTAGTTTCTATCCAATAGATTAGCCAAAGCAATAGGGTTAGCCGGAGTAAATTGCAAGCTTGATCCGTTTACAGGATCCGCACCACCCCAAGATCCGTCAGGATTTGTTACTGGTACGTTTGGTGCCATTTGAATTGCATTATTGATTACATCAGAGCTACCCGTAGCCAATTGCTCATCCGTATGGAAAAGCTGAAGATTCAAACCTAACTTCAACCATTTTCTAGTCTGGTTGTCAATGTTTGTTCGGATTGAATAACGATCAAATGAAGATCCAATCGCTACACCTTCCTGATTGAAATATTCCCCAGAGATATAAAACTTAGTTTTATCATCTCCACCACTAAGGGTGATATTATGTTTGTTCAAAGGCGCAGTTTTGAAAAGCGCGTCTTGCCAGTTGGTACCTGCTCCTAAAAGTGTAGGATCTAAGAAAGCTGCTGGAGGATCACCACCAGTGATTTCACGGATATCATTAGTCATTGTCGCGTACTGGCTTAATGACATTACTTCTAGATTTTCCGGCTTATCCTGAAGCGTGTAGAGGAAGTTGTACGTGATTTTAGTTTCACCACTTTTACCTCTCTTGGTAGTGATCATAATCACACCGTTAGTACCTCTAGAACCGTAGATAGCAGTAGCGGAAGGACCTTGTAATACTTCCATAGACTCAATATCACTCGGGTTAAGACCTGCAAGTGGGTTAGTCGAAGAAGTGTTACCATAAGATACAGCAGCAGGCTGAATCTGAACTCCATCAATTACATAAAGAGGTTGGTTGGTTCCGCCAATTGAGTTGACACCCCTAATATTTACAGAGATACCTCCTCCTGGAGCACCTGTGTTTTGTGTGACATACACACCTGCAGCACGACCTTGAAGTGCTTGCTCAACAGTTGTGTTGACCGTACGCTCTATATCTTCAGAAGTCACAGAAACCTGTGCACTGGACATATCACGTTTTTTCATCGTACCATAACCTACTACAACTACTTCGTCCAGAGAAGACATATCTTCTTCCATGGTGATGTTTATTGTAGATTGGTTACCTACTACGATCTCCTGAGCCTTATAGCCTATAAAGCTATAAACTAGGATGGATTGCGAAGAAGGAACAGTAATTGAATACGTCCCGTCTATTTCAGTTGCTACACCAGTGGTGGTTCCTTTCACCAGCACTGTTACTCCAGGGAGTGATAGTCCATCGCCAGCAGCGTTCACGGTACCTTTGACCGTGACCTGAGCTTGAACCACACCTACCAGAAGCATAAGCCAAAGTGGTAATAGTTTTTTCATCATGAGGGGTTTAATTGTAAGAAATTGGTATATAGGTTTTGAGCAGGAAAAGATTTTCCCGAGGTTGTTCTTGTTTGTTTTTTTAAATGGATTTGTTGCATTCAGTTTGGGTTTTTGTTAGAAAAATATCATTACGACTAACACCAAAAACTGAGAAGTATTCCTAGCACCGAACTTGCATTTTCGGAGGAGATTGAGATCTGGTGAAATCAATCTGAAAAGAATAGGATCAGATTTTTGGGTTTATTGCTTTGATCCGAATAAATGTAGTTTTAGTAATCTCGTCGGAGGGTATTCAAATGTTTTGAATAGGGGTATCAAATGTTAACCCCTATGAAATCGATTGAAATAGAAGGTTTTACACTGTTTCATTCTCTCCTTTTCAGGTAAATAAAACTGCGAAAAAAAGATATACTTTTGAAACCCTTCCCAAATAGCTACTGCAGATTCTTTTTGAGCGCTCCTTTCACCACTTCTCCCCAAGGTTTGATCTGTGAATCAGTCCAATTTCCCTCTGAAGAAGCTGCCGGTAGTAGCATGGAACAAGACTCATCCTTATCAGCAATAGACCAAGCGGCAAAAGAGATTTTTCTGCTCTCCATCCAGCTAAGCCAAGCATTCCATGAAGCCGAATCAATAGGCCCATCACCACTTGCTTCCATGCCCGCACATTCTGTAACGAAGAGAGGTAAACCGTCCTTGAATGCTTTCTCGGCTCTTTCTCTCAAATAGTCCTTGTGAGTAGCAGCATAGAAATGCAATACATACATGATGTTCTTTTGATTGAGTATAGGATTCTGAGCCACCAGGTGTATATCTTGACTCCAAGTAGGTGAGCCAACCAGAATCAAATTATCGGGATCGTATTTTCTGATTTCGGTAATGATCTCTTCGCTATAAGCTTTCACCTCTTCCCAAGTCTCGTAATCAGGCTCGTTGAACAGCTCATAGATCACATGCGGACTGTCACCATACGTCTGTGCCATTTCCACAAAAAATGCTTTTGCCTGCTCTGGATATAAATCATGGCTATGCCAGTCTATGATCACATACATATTCTCAGCTATAGCTGCATCCACTACAGCTTTGATCTTCTCTATAGCAAATTCCGGATTTTCTAAATACGCTCCTGATGGATCTACTCCCATTGCGGCTCGAACCAAGTTTGCGTTCCAATCACTTTTAAGGAACTTCACTGCTGATGTGTTGTAAAATCGAGGCCACCAATTATGCCAGCCGAAGCTCACGCCCCGAAGCATTACTGCATTACCTTCACTATCGGTCAATTTTCCGTCAGTTACTTTAAGCTGTCCAAAGTATTTGACTTCACCGACTGGATCTGGATTGGAAACTGGGGGATTTGTACCTGGATCAGGAGCTGATGCTTCCGAACATGACGATAGAATCAGACATGCAATCACTAAAAGTTTTTTCATTCTGTGGGTTTGTTAATTGAGTTATCAATTTTACACCAACAGAATTTCAAACTCGGGTATCAATTGTTTCCGATTAGGGTAAGGTTCGTTAAATCGAGAGAAAAAATCCTACTCTGCAGCAATTTCTTGCTGCCGCGCCGCATATTCTGAAGGAAGAATAGAGAATTCAGCTTTGAAATGCTTCGCAAAATACTTCGCATTATTATAGCCCACCATGTAAGCGATTTCGGAGATGTTGAGCTGACTTTTCGCCAAAAGCTGTGAAGCTCGTTTCAATCTAATCAAACGGATAAATTCAATAGGGCTTTTACCTGTGATGGATTGAAGCTTCTTGTACAAATGAACTCTACTCATCCCCAACTCCTTGCTCAGGAATTCTACAGAAAACTGAGGATCTTCCATATGCTTTTCTACCAGTGACACGGCTTTTTGGATCAGTTGATCGTCCAAGGAAGTTACGTTCACTTCGGAAGCATTGATTTGGATTTTGTTTCTATTTTGCTCTTGGATCACATTTCGCTCACGCAACAGATTCTTGATGCTAAGTTGCAAAATCTCCAAATTGAATGGTTTTGTCAGGTAAAGGTTACAACCACTATCTAATCCCTGAACCATCGTCTCCTCAGATTTTTTGGCTGTAAGCAAGATCACCGGTATGTGTGAAGTTTTGATATCTCCTTTTACTTTGTGGCAAAATTCTTTGCCATCCATCTGAGGCATCATCAAATCCGATATGATCAAGTCTGGAATATGTTGCTGGGCTAGTTCCCAACCTTGAAGCCCATTAGTAGCTGTGAGTACATGATAGGTATCAGAGAGGCAGTCTTTTAAATAATTCCTGAACTCCACATGATCTTCTGCAATAAGTATCACTTCCTTCAAATCATTTGATTCCTGTACAAAATCCTCCTCATCTTCCTCCCAGTTTTCCGGTATAATCAACACCAAAGGAATGCTTAGACTAAAGACAGAACCCATTCCCGGCTCACTTTCTACCGATATTTCACCTTTCATCGTTCGGGCAAAATCCTGAACTAGAGACAAACCTATACCACTTCCCTGATTCAGCTGCTGCTTGTGGCCTTCAGTGGTAAAGAATCTATCAAAAATCTTATGCTGATCTTCCTTCGAAATACCAACTCCAGTGTCTGACACAGACAAAATCAAAATCCCCTTCTCTTCATTTTCCTGTTGAAGTTCTAGCGTAACTGTGATCGCACCATCTTCGTGCGTGAATTTGAATGCATTGGAAAGCAAATTGAATAGTACTTTCTCCAATTTGTCAGGATCAAAAATCGCCTGCTGTCCATGTGTATTTGTTTCAAAATTTAAATGGATATGCTTATTCTCTGAAAGCTCATGGAAATCAGCTACACAGTCTTTGATGAATTGAACCACATCTCCTTCAGAAGGATGAAATGTGAGTCCTCCATTTTCTACATTCTTCACATCCAGCAACTGGTTAATCAACTTAAGCAAGCGTCTTGCATTTCGCTGGATGATCTTGTATTGACTCAATAATCCAGTGTTTTCAGTCTCAGAAATCAGATGCTCCGTCGGAGTCAGAATCAATGAAAGTGGCGTTCTGAATTCATGACTTAGATTCGTGAAAAACTTGGTCTTCAACCGATCCAACTCCTGCACACGTTTTGACTCACGAATAGCTTGTTCTCTATCAAACTTCTCCCGTTGCCGGGTTAAGAGTTGATTTCTGAAATAGAATATAATCCCTAGAATTGCCATTAAATACAAAAAATAGGCTATCGGAGTCTTCCAAAAAGGAGCCAGAATCTTAATATCCAATTTGTACTCATACAGACTCCACCCATCCAATACGGTCCCTGGCTGCACTACCAATGTGTAATTTCCTGGGTCAAGATTAGTGAAAGTCACTTTGGCCAAATCATCATTCAGGTATATCCAATCGTCATTGAATCCAAGAAGCTTATATCGGTACTTATTTTTCTCGGGATAAAGGAAGTTCAAGGCACTGAAACCAATAGAGAAAATATTCTCATCATGTTTCAACACCAGCTGATCCATTTTATCCAATGATTTTGAAAGTAGAACTCGGTTACTCACCTTCTCTCCTACCTTCACTTCTTCGTTGAAAAGTTGGAACTCTGTAAAAACTACTGCCGGATTATTTCGCTCAAAAGCAAAATTCTCAGATTTAAAAATGTTGTAGCCGTTTGGCCCCCCAAAAATGAATTCATTCTTGCTTGTCTTAACAGCCGAATTTTTATTGAATAAAGCGGCTTGAAGGCCATCTTTCTGATCAAAATTCTGAAAGGTAATTGAGAAGGGATTTACATTTCTATTAATCTCAGCATAGATCAAACCCATCTGCGAGCTAATCCATAAATTGCTACCGTCGTCCTCGAGCATATCAACAAGATATGAGGTAGGCAATCCTTCTTCCTCTCCATAATGTACAAAAGAGCTATCGGAAGTATTAAAATAGTACAGACCACTCAAGGCAGTAACCCACAATACGCCCTCTTCATCCATAAATAAATCGGTCGTGTTAGAGTCTACCAGGCCATTTCCCTGTGTTTCTGAGTAAAAAGAATTTTGACCTGTTTCGTAATTGAACACATTCAAACCACTTCCACCAGAAACCCAAATATTACCTGATCGATCTTCCGCAAAGCCTGTGATGTACTGATTATTGGTAAAAAAAGGAGCGCTTCCCGCCGGATAATTATGAAATCCCTTTCTATCCTTGTCGAGCATAGAAATGCCGGAGCGTAGCGTACCAATCCAGATTTTGCCAGAACTGTCTTCGAAAAGTTTCCAAATGCTAGGCCCAGCAATTCCCGATGAATTGTCAGGCTGGTACTGGTAATTTTTAAAATCTTTCCCATCAAAGCTGCCCAAGCCATTCAAATAAGTACCTATCCACAACACACCTTCGTGGTCAACCATCAAATCCACCACGACGTCTCCAATTAGGCTGTTTTTATTGTCTGGATTATGTTTGTAGTGTTTATAGGTGTTAGTTTTTCTATTGTGGTAATATAATCCTCCACCATTAGTACCTATATATAAATTACCTAAACTATCCTCTGCAAAAGCATTTACATCATTAAATGGAAGAGAATTTTTGTCTGCAAAGTTTTTTCGCACATGGGAGAATCGCAACAATCCTTGGTGATAATAGGCCACACCTTTTTTATGCGTACCAACCCAAATAATATCTTCGTTGTCCTTATACAAGGAATAAATCACATTATGGGGCATGGAAGTATCCTGGATACTTTCACCATTCAAGTACGTGACGTTGCCTGTAGCTTTATCGAGAACATTTATTCCTCCGTGGTCGGTACCAAGCCATATCTGGCCTTTTTTAGCCTCCACGATAGCTTTCACCATATTGTTATTCAGCCAATAAGTACCACGATTTTCTTGGTTTGCTTCGATCACATGCGTAAACCCATCGACACGGAATACACCCAGATTCCTCTCAGGATCAAACAACCACACGTCACCATCTGAATCAATCATCATCTCATAAGTAGCAGACGCAGATATTTCATCCTTTGGAAGCCTCAATGTCTTGGTAACGATCAGGCGATTAGGATCAAGCAGATCGATGACTCCAGAACGGTGAACTACCCAAATCAACCCATCAGGTGCTTCAGATATAGCTGCTATTTCATTAGAAAAAAGACTGCCTTTGTCACTGTTTTTTTGAACATAGACAGTTTTTCCGGTGGTTTCGTCATATATACTGATTCCTTTGGCTGGATGTGTAAACCAAAACCTATTTTGACGGTCTTTCATCAGCATTCCTACTGAATCAGATGCTAGATGGTAAATAGGTGAATAAACAGAAACACCTCTTGAGAAATGCTCATTTTCAGAATTATAGATATCAAAAACTCCATTTACATTCTTAACCCAAAGCTTATCATCAGGCCCAAGATACATCTTGAGAATGTTATTGTGGGAAATGGAGGTGGAGTCCTTGGTATTCAAAAAAATCTTAGTGCGTGTACCGTCGTATCGGTACAACCCGTAAGCCGTGCCATACCACATCATACCATCAGCATCTCTTACCATGCTAAGGATATTGGAATTGGATAAACCCAGACTTTCGTCCAGATTTCGAAATACCAGTTTTTCTACTTCGTTTTGGCCCAAAACTGTACCAACCCAAAGTATCATCAAACAAGCTATTCCACTTACCACATATCCTTTCATACCACAGTAACTATAAACGCCAAATTATGAGATTTAAAGGAAACATCTCATTTCTGTATCGATATTTAACAAATGCTCGAAATATTTTTTTACTAAAAAAGTCCGATTGAGGAATCTCAACCGGACTTTTGAAAATATTTTATAAAAGATGCTTAGATAAATCTATTCAACAGATTTTCAAAGTACTCTTGCTTACCACTAGTCTGAATAGGTTCTCCTACTTCAGCTGCGTAGTTTCTCAAGTCTTCAAGTGTAAGCTGTCCTGTTTCGAAAGACTTGCCTTTTCCAGAATCAAAGCTTGCATAGCGATTCTTTCTTCTTTCTAGGTAATCAGACTTGTCCAGAATATCCTGAGCGATCAGCATACCTCTCGCAAATGTATCCATGCTTCCGATATGTGCTAGGAAAAGATCATCCATATCAGTTGAGTTTCTTCTGATCTTAGCATCAAAGTTCACTCCCCCACCTTGGATTCCTGCTGAGGTCAATATAACCAACATAGCTTCAGTCATTTCCTGCAAGTTCATCGCAAACTGATCTGTATCCCATCCGTTTTGGTAGTCACCTCTGTTAGCATCTATACTTCCAAGCATACCTGCATCGGCACATACTTGAAGTTCATGCTGGAAAGTATGTCCAGCCAAAGTCGCGTGGTTTACTTCTATATTTAATTTGAAATCTTTATCAAGTCCATGCTGTCTCAAGAACCCAATTACCGTAGCAGCATCGTAATCATACTGGTGTTTAGTTGGCTCCATTGGCTTAGGCTCGATGAAGAAGGTTCCTTTGAAACCATTCTTTCTAGCATAGTCACGTGCCATGGTTAGGAATTGAGCTAGGTGCTCAGTCTCACGCTTCATATCCGTATTAAGCAAAGACATGTAACCTTCGCGACCACCCCAGAACACGTAATTCTCTCCATTCAAAGCAATAGTTGCGTCGATTGCATTTTTCACTTGAGTTCCTGCCCATGATACTACATTGAAATCAGGATTGGTAGACGCTCCGTTCATATAACGAGGATTGCTAAACACGTTAGCAGTACCCCAAAGCAATTTCACACCAGTATCTGCTTGTTTTTGCTTAGCATACTCGGTGATAATCTGCATTCTTTTTTCATACTCACCCAGCGAAGGACCTTCGTCGATCAGGTCAATATCATGGAAGCAATAGTATGGAGCTCCGATTTTAGTGATGAATTCGAATGCCGCATCCATTTTGTCTTTGGCTCTTTGGATAGGGTCTGCCGCTGCATCCCATGGATGAACGATGGTACCTGGTCCAAACGGATCTCCGCCAGTTCCACAGAAGGAATGCCAATATGCTATGGAAAACCTGAAGTGCTCCTTCATTGTTTTACCTGCGATGATACGATTTTCATCATAAAATCTAAAAGCTAGTGGATTATCACTTTCCTTACCTTCGAAAGGAATTTTATCGATTGAAGAGAAATAAGTTTTTGACATTTTTACTTTTGTTTTATTTGGTATTTATAGGTTTGAATTTAAATTAAATATTCATTTTTTGGATTGATTCCAAATGGTTTTTCCAGGTAGAATAGACCTCTTCATATGGCTCATAGAAATGCTCATTAGGTTCTATTGTTTCTAGTAATTCCAATCCAGCAAAAGCTTCTGCCTCATTGGCAAATACTCCCGCACCTATGCCTGCTCCTCGAGCAGCCCCTTGTGCTCCATCTGTATCGTACAATTCCAGCACTACTTTATTCATATGAACAAATGTTTTTCGGAAAACAGGACTTAAGAACATATTAGCTTTACCGGCTTTGACCGTTTTGAGATCCAGTCCCATATCCTGCATGATCCTGAAACCAAAAGTAAGAGCAGAAACAATTCCTTCCTGAGCGGAACGAATCATGTGACGCTTGTCATGCTTGAGCAAATCCAAGCCTAACATATGCGCTCCGATATTTTTATTTTGAAGAATTCTCTCTGATCCGTTTCCAAAAGGTATGAAAGTCAACCCTTCAGAACCAATCGGGGCCGAACCGGCCAAATTATTCATCTCATCATATTCTATATGCGCTGCACCCATGATTTTTTTCAACCAGCTATTCAGAATACCAGTACCATTCACACAAAGTAACACTCCATAAGAAGGATTCGCAACTGAGTGATTAACATGGACAAAGGTATTCACTCTTGACAATGGGTCATAAAGCGGCTTGTCTGAAACGCCATAAACTGTTCCTGAAGTCCCCGCCGTAGTGGCCAACTCGCCTGGTTTTAGCGCTTGAAGTGAAAAGGCATTATTAGGCTGATCTCCAGCACGATAAGAAATAGGAATACCTTCTTCTAGACCAGTTACTTCGGAAGCAAATGCAGAAACTCTGCCTTGAATTGAATATGATGGTACCACCTCAGGAATCCAAGATTTGGAGATCTGATAGTTGTCCAAAACTTTGTCACTCAGGCCATTTTTCTGAAAATCCCAGAATATACCTTCTGACAAACCTGTTTCAGAAGTAACAATCTCTCCGCTCAATCTCATCGCTATGAAATCTCCCGGAAGCATCATTTTATGAATTTTCGCTGCAAGTGCTGGCTCATTTTCTATAACCCAGCGTAACTTGGAAGCGGTAAAATTACCTGGAGAATTCAGCAAATTTTTCAGGCAGTACTCTTCTCCAAGTTCTCTAAATGCTTTCTCTCCAATCCCAACTGCTCGGCTATCACACCAGATAATAGATGGTCTCAGGACATTTTGATCCTTATCCACCAATACTAGTCCGTGCATTTGATAGGCGATGCCTATTCCTTTCAGTTCGCCCTTCTTTACTGAAGTCTTATTCAGTACATAGCGGATAGAATGCTGCACATATTTCCACCATGTTTCTGGATCCTGCTCTGCCCACCCTTTTTCAGGTGAATCAATCAACATTTCCTCTTCAGGAAATGCCTTTGAAAGTATAGCCTTACCAGAATCTGCATCGAGTAAGGAGGTTTTGACAGAGGAACTTCCAATATCAATTCCTAATAATAAACGTCTCATCTAATGTTATTTTTTACCAAAATACTATATACAATGCAGCAGTAATGCCTGCAATTAGAATAGCACCAATTTTAAATGCTGTACTAGTTCTGAACAGCTCTTTATCAATAGTAATACTGTTTGGATGATCTTTTCCTTTGCCTTCTACCAAAGAAATGATAATCATCAAAGCTGCCAAAATCAAGAAAACAACTCCCATTCTATCAATGAATGGTAAAGCAGGGAAAATAATTTTCAAGACTACAGAAAGTGGAATACTCAATGCGGCTCCTGTAAGTGCAGCATTTGAAGTAGTTTTCTTCCAGAATACACCGAAGAAGAAAATCGCAAATACACCTGGACTAATGAATCCTGTGTATTCCTGAATAAACTGAAATGCCTGATCTAGCTGTCCAAGTGCTGGAGCTACTACAGATGCAATGACGAATGCAACAACTGCTGTAATTCTACCTACACGAACTTGCTTAGTCTGGCTTGCATTCCTGTCAAAGTGCTTATTGAAAATATCCATGGTGAAAATAGTAGAAGTACTATTAGCCATAGATGCCAGAGAAGATACAATTGCTGCTGTTAAAGCCGCAAAAGCAAGTCCTTTCAGGCCTACTGGAAGTAAATGCAAAAGCGTAGGATAAGCTCTATCAGATTTGATCAATCCCGTAACAGGATCTTTCATAGATTCAATAAAGCCTGTGTCTATACCGTTTTCTACGATCACATATGCTGCAATACCTGGGATTACTACGATCAAAGGCATTAGCAACTTCAAGAAACCAGCGAAAATCATCCCTTTTTGGGCTTCATCTAGATTCTTTGCTGCCAAAGCCCTTTGCGTAATGTACTGGTTGAATCCCCAATAACTAAGGTTTGTGATCCACATGCCACCCACTAATACAGATATGCCTGGAAGATCCAGATATGCATCACGGGTTCCACCCGATCCATCAGGAATCATCATTTCTCCTTTGGATAATATCATAGAGAAGTGACCTGGAACTTCTCTGCGAAGTAAATTCAACCCATCCCATGCATCTCCTGAACCAACCATCTGAAGTGCTATGTAAGTGGTAGCTAAACCACCGGCAATAAGAAACACTACCTGAATTACGTCTGTCCATGCTACAGCTTTCAAACCTCCATAGATAGAATAAAGCATGGCAAAAGCTGCCAATCCAGCGATTCCGTATCCCAGAGGAATATCCATTATTGTGTTTAGACTCAATGCACCTAAGTACAATACTGAAGTCAAATTCACGAATACATAAAGTAACAGCCAGAATACGGCCATGGTCGTTCTTACACGTGAATCGTATCTATCTGCCAAAAACCCTGGCATGGTATAAATTCCCTTTTTAATATAAATGGGTAAGAAGAATATAGCTACAACCAAAAGTGTAACTGCTGCCATCCACTCATAGGTAGAAATAGCAAGTCCAAGTGCAAATCCAGAACCTGACATCCCGATAAACTGCTCCGCAGAAATATTGGAAGCGATCAAGGATGCACCTACTGCCCACCAAGGGAGAGCTTTTGAGGCAAGGAAATAATCAGCGGAGTCTTTAATGTGTCCTTTTTTCTCTCTGGACACAAATAAACCCATCCCGACGATGAGAAGACAGTAACCGACAAATACGGCTAAGTCTAAAGGTTCTAAAAGCATAAATTGTTAGGTTAGATTTTGGGCAGTTAGTTTGGGTAAACGACTAATCTTATTAGAATAGGCCGATAAAGATAATATTTTCAAAGTAACGTCTGTAAAAAAATGCACCTAATTAAAATTAATCAAATATTAGTTTCAAAAACTCAATGGGCTTAGTAGAAAACATCCTGTCTTTAAAGCGCTCTAAATAACTGACTCCTGAGGAGTTAGTGACAACAACTTGCTCGGCAGTATGCAACTCATCCAATTTAAACTCTCCTACTTCCAATGGAATTTCGCTTGAGTTTAAATAATCGATGAGAACCTGACGACTAACACCGTCAATACATCCGCAAGTTAAAGCCGGTGTGAAATATGTACCAGATTTCACCCAGAAAATATTGGCAATACTCGCTTCAGAGATATAGCCACGATGATCTAATAGAATCATCTCATCTAATCCCCTTTCACTTTTCTCTTTATTTGCGATAATATATGGTAGAGCATTCAAAGTCTTATACTTCGACCAAGGGTTTGCAAAGAGTTGTACATTCCTTGATACGTCTGTATACCGTTTAATTTCAGATACCACAGTGGCTGGAGCAATTTGGAGAAGTTGAATCACGGCAGATTCTTCAGGAGTATATTTGCCTGCACCAGCACGAAAAACAGTCCATCGAATGCGTTTTCGCTCACCGGGTATTGTCTTTTTCAAAAGGGAAATCAGTTCCTCTGAATTGATCATGGAAGCATCCATACCTAAGAATTCCATTCCTTCTGACAGACGCTTCAGATGCTTTTCAAAAAAGCGAATATTATCCTGACTCCAAACCATCGTCTCAAATAAACCATCACCATAACTGGTGGCTCGGTTAGGTAGCTTTATATAATCTTCGCAGAACCAAGTCCCGCTTGAAGATGACTTTTGATAGATTGTTTCGATTTCGTTCATAAAACTGTTCATAATCGGCCATAAAACCAATTTGTCAAATTAAGGATTTGTTAAACTTTGTAAACATGACACCACTTAAATAGCATTCAATACAATAAATATTAATTTTTGCTCGAAATCGTATCAACGATTTTACCTTAGCATCAAAATTGGAATATTACACCCAGATGGCAAATAAAAGTAGCGTTTTTGATATGATTGGACCAATAATGATAGGGCCATCTTCCTCGCATACCGCAGGAGTAGTGAGAATAGCAAGAGCCGCCGTTCGTGTTTTGGGCGGAATACCTGAAGATGCATCTATCACTTTTTATAATTCTTTTGCAAGAACGTACGAAGGTCATGGTAGTGATCGAGCTATCATCGGTGGATTGATGGATTTCAAAACTGATGATGCTAATATTAAAAATTCACTTGACATAGCTAAGGAAAAAGGATTTACTTATCGATTTAAATCAATTGGTAATTCATCCATCCATCATCCAAATACGATCAAGCTTAACCTTAGAAAAGGTGATAGAATGGTAGAAGTCGTGGGCGAAAGTCTTGGAGGTGGAGTGATCAATATTTCAGAGGTGGATGGGTTTGTAGCGAATTTCTCTGCTGCAGATCATACACTTATTATTAAAGCCGAGGATATATCAGGAGCCATTGCATTTATCTCGGCAGTGATCGCACAATCGAAAGCCAATATAGCCAGTATGTCCGTTTCCAGAAAAGGAAAAAATGACCTAGCCTGTCACGTGATAGAAATGGACTCTGGTATCAAGGACATTACTATAGAATACCTGAAATCGTTATCCTGGATTACCGAACTAATATATATACCTGACATTGACCTTTAATTACACTATTAATTACACCATGAGAAAATTCCTACTAGGCTTTGCTTTAGCTGCTGGGATTGGTTTTTCAACTTTTGCACAAGAGACAGTTATTCCATCTGGTCCTATCGATCTGGAAACTGCTGTAGCTATCGCTCTGGAAAACAATCTTACGCTAAAAAGAAGTGAATTAAACCGACTCTCTAATGAGGCAACGCTTTTACAAAACCAAGGGGCGAGATATCCAAGTTTAACAGCTGGAGCTTCTAGCAACTTTAACTGGGGTAGATCCATTAACCCTGCGACTAACTTATTCGAAACTCAACGAATCGGTAACATCAATCTGAACGCATCTTCCAGTGCTACCTTATTTAATGCTGGAAGGTTAACCAACACCATAAATCAGACTAAAACTATTTTAGAGCAAAATCTATATAACATTGAGTCTACCAAAAACACGATTACGCTGAACGTGATTAACTTCTATGTAAATGTAGTATTCAATCAGGAGCAGGTAAAAATCGCTGAAAACCAGCTAAAGACAACTCAAGATCAATTAGATAGGACAATCAAACTGGTGAATGCTGGCTCATTACCTTTCTCTGATCAACTTGATTTGCAATCTCAGCTAGCTACTAACAATGTAGATTTGATTAATGCGAAATCAACGCTGAATGGATCTATGCTTAGTTTAGCCCAAGCGCTTCAAATTCCTTTTTCAGCTGATTTTCAAATCGAAAAACCTGAATTAAGTATTGATGACACATTTATGGTGTCAGAATCCTCTGCTACCATTTTCCAAACAGCAGTAGAAAGAATGCCAGAAATTAAAGCAGCGATGCTGGGAGTACAAAGTGCTGATTACGGTATCAAAATTGCCAAAGCGGGTTACTCTCCTACGGTATCACTATTTGGAAACTTAGGTTCGAATTACGTGGATCTTTATGAGCTACAATTCGGCGACCAAATTGACCGTAACTTTTCTCAATCTGCAGGGTTACAATTGAGTGTCCCTATATTTTCCCGCATGAACAATAAAGCGTCTGTTCAGAGAGCTACGGTACAGAAAAAACTGGCTGAGGTAACTGAACTAGAAGCAAGAAACCAACTTAGACAAGACATCGAAACGGCATTTACAAACGCTTTAGCTTCGGAACAATCCTATCAAGCTTCGCTCACTCGAATCGCTAGCCTAGAAGAGTCTTTCAGGATTTCACAACAACGTTTCGAATTGGGAGCAATCAATTCTGTTGATTTTCAAGTAGCTCAAAACAATCTGTTTTCAGCTCAATCACAACTCGTATACGATAAATACACTTATATTTTCAGAGTAAAAGTTCTTGATTTTTACCTGGGTAATCCAATTAATCTTTACTAAACCATGGCCAATAAAAAATCAAACAAACTATTGTATTACCTTCTTGGAGGTATAGTAGTCCTAATTATTTTTGCAGTGATCGCTCGAAATGCCGGCTGGGTAGGTGGAGACAAAGAAACGCAAGTTGAAGTCACTAAAGTAAAAAGAACATCAATCATAGAAAAAGTAAGTGCTTCTGGAGAGATTCAGCCTGAGGTAGAAGTAAATCTAAGTCCAGATGTAGCTGGCGAAATCATCGCATTACATGTGAAAGAAGGAGATTCTGTAGCTGCTGGAATGCTTTTGGTAAAGATCAGACCTGATAACTTTATATCAGCATTGGACAGAACAAGAGCAAATTTCAGTCAGCAGGAAGCTAACCTTTCTCAATCCCGTGCTTCCTTGCAAAGATCTGAGGCTCAATTCACTCAATCGGAGCAGAACTTCAACAGACAAAAAAGTCTTTATGAGCAGAGAGCTATTTCTGATGCAGACTTTGAGCAAGCTCAGGCAGATTATATAACTTCCCAAAAAGATCTGGAAGCAGCAAAGCAAAGTGTTCGTGCTTCTGAATTTGTAGTGAAAAGCTCTCAGGCTTCAGTAGACGAAGCTTCTGAGAACTTGAGACTGACTAATGTATATTCTCCAGTAAACGGTATTGTATCCAATCTCTTGGTAGAGCAAGGTGAACGTGTAGTAGGAACTCAGCAAATGGCTGGTACTGAAATGTTGACTATTGCAGATCTTTCTAAAATGGAAGTTCGTGTAGATGTCAACGAAAATGATATCGTAAGATTGAGTTTGGGTGACACTACTATTATTGATGTGGATTCATATGCTTACACTGGAAAGACTTTCAAAGGAGTGGTAACGAGTATTGCAAACACAGCTAATACAAAAGCATCCTCTGATGCAGTTACGGAGTTCAAAGTCAAAATCAGAATCCTGAATGATTCATACCAAGACCTAGTGGAAGAAGGTAAGAAATATCCTTTCCGTCCAGGAATGACTGCTTCTGTAGAAATTCTTACAAATTCAAAATCCAACGCACTTTCGGTTCCACTTGCTGCTGTGACTACTAGAGAGCATAAGCAAGACACATTGGTAGCAGGCACTACTCGATCTAAGGAATTGGTATTCGTCAATGATGGTGGAGTTGCCAAATTGAAAGAAATCAAAACTGGTATTTCTGACTTTCAAAATATTGAAGTTTTGGAAGGGTTAACTGAAGGTGAGCAAATCATCTCAGGACCTTATTTCATTGTAAGTAAAGAGTTGAAAGAAGGTGACAAAGTTGCCCCAGTTGAAGGTAAGATTACTGCCGTCAAAAAGGACTAACTAGTGTAGGGTATGAGCCCTTGACTTTCCTACTAAAAAAGCCCTGTGAATTGAGTTTCACAGGGCTTTTTGCATTAAGTAGTGTCGAAGATGATGCTCTTTTACTTCACCACTTTTTCAGTTGAGCATAGATCAAATGAAGCGGGAATCCCATCACATTATAATAGGAACCTTCAATCCTTTCTACTCCCATAAAACCAATCCATTCCTGAATTCCGTATGCTCCGGCTTTATCCATTGGTTTATATTGATGAATGTAATGCCAGATTTCCTCCTCCTCCAGAAATCTGAATGTCACAATCGTCTCATCCTCCAGCGTGATTTGTCTCGTTTTATCTCGAAAAGTTACTGCTGTCATCACCGTGTGAGTGGCGCCAGAAAGACTTTTAAGCATATCAAAAGCTTCTTCTTCTGTATTGGGCTTGCCCAATACGTGACCATTAGCTATTACTACTGTGTCTGAAGTGATGAGGATTTCATTGTCAGCAAGCTCTGCTGCAAAAGATTCAGATTTCAACTTAGATAAATATGCCGCTACATACTCAGCTTGAATATCCTTTGGGACTGTCTCGTCCACTGAATTCACTCTTACTTCAAATTCTACCTCTAATCCCTTTAATAATTCTTGACGCCTCGGGGAATTAGAGGCGAGTATAATTTTCTTATTGGTTAGATTTTTCAAAAAAGGATCCATAGTCGAAATCAAATTCATCTTGTTTAATACTAGCGAAAAGCAATCCGCCTAACGCTTTTGGATAGAAATAGGTAGATTTCTGTGGCATTACTTCACCGCTTTTACATACTTCTAGAACTTGGCTAAGTTCTAATTCACGAGTAATCACTGCAAAACTGGCTTTTCCTGAACGGACTTCTTGGATACACCTGGAGAAATTTCGCTCATATACAATCTGATCTGAGCTCCTTTGATCAGCTACTGCTATGCCCAAAATTCTTGCAAATAACACTTCATGAAGGACTGTTAAGTCCAGCTGTCTTATGCTTTCCGGTAAATGTAGATTGATATGATCCATCATACCTGCTTTCAATTGCAAGGTATAGCTCTCCTCTCCCATTACTAATCCAAAGGTATGAGGTTTATGAAAAGCATAGGTACCTAGCTCTTCAGAATCCGCAAATTTTTTCACAACAAACCATTCTTTGATTTTCTCAAGTAATGAATCTTGCAATAGTTCCAATCCATAATACAAACGATGAGTAGGTAAAATTTTCAGATGATTCCCACTGGTATTCGTCAAGTACATTAGGTGATAATCATGGCCTTTCCATCGATTCTCCGACAACTCTCCTTCCATAGACTTTCGGTATTCTATTGCACCTTCGAGTCGATGATGACCATCAGCCAAGATTACTTGCTTGTCTTTTAAAACTTCCAGAAAATGCCGGATAATTTCAGGCTCTTGAATCACGCCCATTACTTCTCTGACTCCCTGGTAATCTTCAAACTCGTACAAAGGATTCGCGATAGCTTCATCCATGTATTTCTCTAGCTGCTCATCCAGATCTTCATATAATCCATGCGTAGGACTCGCCTGAATCTGAGTTGTTTTCAATAAATCAATACGGTCATTCACAGCAGATACAATCGTATTCTCATGTCTCAGAATAACTTCTTCACTCCATTCATAGGCCTTTATCTGCGCTATAAATCCTTTTCTACAGCGCTCGTCATGCTCACCCGGAAGGCGGAAATATTGGTAATACGCATAGATTCCAGGTTTCAAATCCTGTTTAATTATTCCCTCTGATTTCCATTTGTTAAGGGTTTCCAAGGCATTTCTAGCTGGATTGTCTCCCTGAGGAACGGAGAGATGTATACTGTTTATGGGATTTTCATACAGTAATTGTCGTTGTCGTGCCGAAACCACATCAAATAATGGTGCAGTCAATTCTTCCATTTTCGGCGTAAAAGCATCGGCATAACGCCAAGCTTTTATTGGTAATATCTCTGCCATATTACTGTAATCTATTTCTCCAGGCCGATTCTATATTGTCAGCTGATTTAGACTGCAAAATTCCTGAAGGCTTGTTCTTGATAAAAAACTCAACCGCCAAGGCTGAAATCACTTCGAGTTCAGAATCTGTAAATTCCTGATCCAGGACAGATGGATTGAAATAATTCTCAACGAACTTGGTATCAAAAGCTCCACTCACAAATGCTTCATGTGTAATCGCGAATTTGCAAAAATCAAGGGTAGTCTGAATTCCCACAATCTTATAATCCTCAATTGCCCGCACCATCTTCTCGATAGCAGCACTGCGGTTTTCAGCATGGGTAATCAATTTGGCTATCATCGGATCATAATAGATAGGAATGTCCATTCCCTCTTCAAATCCATCGTCTACACGAATCCCTGCTCCTTGGGGACGTCGATACGTTTCAAGTCTGCCTATATCTGGAAGAAAATTATTTCTTGGATCTTCTGCATATACACGAACTTCAAGTGAATGCCCATTTATTTTCAGTTCATCCTGAGTAAAAGAAAGGGCTTTTCCTTCGGCGATTAAAATTTGCTCCCGAACCAGATCCTTTCCAGTAATCATTTCTGTCACCGGATGCTCCACCTGAAGGCGAGTGTTCATTTCGAGAAAGAAGAAATTCAATTGTTCATCAACAATGAATTCCACTGTACCTGCCCCATAGTAGTCACAAGCCTTTGCCACGCCTACCGCCGCTTCTCCCATATCCTTTCTCATCTTAGGAGATACGACCGCTGAGGGAGCCTCTTCTATGACTTTCTGATGTCTTCTCTGTATGGAGCACTCCCGCTCAAACAAATAAACAATATTTCCCTGCTGATCTCCCAACACCTGTATTTCTATATGTCTAGGGGAACTGATGTATTTTTCTATGAAAACAGCACTATCTCCAAAGGAAGATTGAGCTTCACTAACTGCCCGTTGCATCTGTTCTTCAAACTCTCCTTCATTCTCCACCACTCGCATTCCTTTTCCTCCTCCACCAGCGCTGGCCTTGATGAGAATAGGATATCCAATTTCAGATGCTCTAGCTTTTGCTACAGGAATATCAGAAATAGCTTCTTCAGTACCCGGAACCAAAGGGATATTATATTTCCCCACAGCTTGTTTAGCGGCAAGTTTACTTCCCATTATTTCTATGGCTTCCGGTGAAGGCCCGATGAAAATCAAACCTGCTTGCTGTACTTTTCTAGCGAAATCAGCATTCTCTGAAAGGAAACCATACCCAGGATGTATTGCATCTACACCTAGTTCTTTGCAGAAAGAAATTATTTTATCTCCAAGTAAATATGACTTATTAGATGCGGGAGGTCCCAGGCAAACTGCCTCGTCTGCGAAAAGCACATGTGGAGAAAGCCTATCTGCCTCACTATAAACAGCAACAGTAGCAATCCCCATTTCTCGGGCCGTACGCATGATACGCAAGCTGATCTCTCCTCGGTTAGCTACTAGTAGTTTTTTGATTTTGGACATTATCTCTTATATTAAAGCTAGAATTTTGGGTTTAGGCGAAATAAAGAAATTTATCCGAGCTTTGTTAAGAATCGTTGGTTTCGCAAAACGTTTTTTGCATAGCAGGCATTAAAGTTTTATTTTTGGCGGATTTTAATGAACAGATCATTAAATCCACAAACACTTAAATTCGAAAGCTTTGGATCTATTTGCAAAATTAAAAATGAACATGGGCCCTTTGGGCAAACACTCTGAGTTTGCAGACGGCTATTTCTCCTTCCCCAAACTAGAAGGTGAAATTGCTCCGAGAATGAAGTTTCAGGGGAAAAATGTTCTAACCTGGAGTTTGAATAATTACTTAGGCCTCGCAAATCATCCTGAAGTACGGAAAGCTGATGCTGATGCCGCTGCACAATATGGCGCTGCCTATCCTATGGGCGCACGTATGATGTCAGGACAAACCAGCCTTCACGAACAATTAGAGGATGAATTGGCCGCTTTTGTCAACAAAGAGAAAGCCTACTTATTGAATTACGGATACCAAGGTATTATGTCTGTGATCGACTCTCTTCTTGATAGAAAAGATGTAGTAGTTTATGATTCAGAATGTCATGCTTGTATCATCGATGCACTTAGAATGCATTTGGGTAAGCGTTATGTTTTCCCTCATAACGACATTCAAAATTGCGAAAAGCAGCTAGAAAGAGCGACTAAACTTGCCAACGAAACCGGCGGAGGAATCCTTGTGATTACCGAGGGTGTATTCGGTATGACAGGAGATCAAGGTAAGTTGAAAGAAATCGTTGAGCTTAAGAAGAAGTTTGATTTCAGATTGCTAATTGACGATGCGCATGGTTTCGGTACTATGGGTAAAACTGGAGCAGGAACAGATGAAGAGCAAGGGGTACAGGATCAAGTAGATCTTTACTTCTCTACTTTTGCGAAGTCAATGGCTAGCATCGGTGCATTTATCGCTGGTGATCCAGACGTTATTATGTTCTTGAGATATAACATGCGTTCTCAGATCTTCGCTAAGGCTCTTCCAATGCTATTGGTTGCAGGTGCATTGAAGCGTCTTGAGCTATTGAAAACTCAACCTGAACTGAAGGATAACCTTTGGAAAATCGTAGGAGCACTTAGAAAAGGACTTCATGACAATGGATTCAGTACTGGAAAATCTAATTCTCCAGTGACTCCAGTGGTACTCAACGGCACTGTAGGTGAGGCTGCTGCATTGACTCAAGATCTTAGAGAAAACTACAGCATCTTCTGTTCAGTAGTTATCTACCCTGTAATACCTAAAGGAATGATAATCTTGAGATTAATTCCTACGGCTGTCCATACACTAGAGGATGTGGAAGAGACCATCACTGCTTTTGCAGCAATTAAGGAAAAACTAACCAGCGGAGTATATAAAAATTCCAAGTTGGCAATGTCTGTTGGTGAGTAAAAAAAATTCAAAAAAAATGCCCTTAGGATTGAATTAGCAAGTATTTGGGCTATATTGAATTGCAAATTACTTATCATCAACTTTAATAAAACACTTTTACTATGAGCAAATTTAGTGAAGTAAGCGAACTGATTAATTCTCTTAAAGACGATTTTGAAAAGTTCTACGAAAAGGGAAATCAGGCAGCTGGTACTCGCGTAAGAAAAGGAATGCAGGACTTGAAAAACATGTCACAGGACATTCGCAAAGAAGTTCAGGACAAGAAGAACCAAGGATAATTCCAAAAACAAAAAAAGGTGACTAGTTAGTCACCTTTTTTTATGCTGATTTACTATTAGAGAAACTTAAAACTCCAATTTATTATTGTTCTGATCTATATCAGCTAGCCTCTTGCTAGGATCAATTTCAATGGATTTGATCATATCTGATTTTTTATTGATTCTGATAGTCTTAGTCAAATTTGTCCAAGGCCAGTCTTCAGAAATCACGCGAGTTGGTGCGCCAGCTTCAGCAGCTTTATCACCCCTCATGATTTCCAGAGGCAAATACACCATCTCAGAAGTTCCATCTTTATAAGTGATGACCAGGTCTATAGGCATTGGCATCAGGCCAATTCGCTCAAGAGTAATGTCTGTCTGATCACCTTGTGGTGTCATTTTCTTCACTGCATAGTCAATAGTCTTGGTCGTATATACAAAATACTCCTTGTACCAATCCAACTCCAAACCACTCTCTTTTTCCATAATACGGATGAAGTCATTCACATTCGGGTGCTTGAAGCCCCAAGTATTCCAGTAGCTTAGAATTCCTTTATCTCTAGCTTCTTCACCGATGATATAACCCATCTGAGCCATAAACACTGCTCCTTTGGAATATGCAGCAGAACTGTAAGCTCCATTCGTATCATAATGATCACTATGGGTACTCATAGGCTCTTCTTTGCCAGATTTCACCAATCTGTAATAGCCTGAATATGACCCTGTCAAAGGTGCCTCGCTAGCTTTGTATATAGATGACATCGTTAGCGCTGAAGCATAGCTAGTGAACCCTTCGTCCATCCAAGGGTAAAGTGCCTCATTGGTAGCTAATACACCCTGAAACCAGCTATGCGCTAACTCGTGAGCCATTACACTTACCAATCCATTTAAATTACGACCACCAGTCACTAGCGTAGCCATAGGATATTCCATTCCGCCGTCACCACCTTGGATGACAGAGAACTGCTTGTATGGATACTGTCCAAAATGTTCTGACATAAACTCAATCGCCTTTGGAGTGTACTCCATAAGCTTCACCCAGTTCTCGGTAACGTCATCAGTAGGAATATAAAGATGATGAACAGTTACACCACTTTCCATTAAGAATTTATCGTGACGGTATTTAGGATCCGCTGCCCACATGAAATCGTGAACATGTGGAGCTTTGAAGTGCCAAGTCAGCTTGTCTCCTTTAGGTTGAGTAACCTTCGCTCCAGCTTCTTCATAACCATGACCGATTTCATTAGGGTTTTGTAAGTAACCAGTTCCACCCAGTACGTAAGTTTTATCGATAGTGATTTTCACATCAAAATCTCCCCAAATACCATAGAATTCACGACCGATGTAAGGATTGGCATGCCATCCCTGCTCATCGTACTCAGACATTTTAGGATACCACTGAGACATAGAATATCTCACGCCTTCACCGCTATCTCTTCCTGATCTTCTGATCTGTACAGGTACTTGACCAGTGAAAGACATTTCGAATTTAGCATCCGAATTTGGTAAAATTGGCTCCGCAAGTTCAACTTCAAGGATAGTACCTACTTCACTAAATTTCAATGGCTTGCCATTCATCGTCAAGTTACTCACTCTCAAATAACCGATCTCATCTGGCTTCAATTTGCTGATTCGATCTCCTACTCTGCGATCCGGATCAGCTATACTTCTGGATCTTTCATCCATCATGCTACCTGGCTGAAAAGCATTGTAGTACAAATGATAAAATACCCGGTCTAAAGTATCAGGAGAGTTATTAGTATAAATCAATACCTGAGTTCCACTGTATTGATTTGTGTTGACGTCCATATTGACGTCCATTTGATAGTTGGCTGCTTGCTGGAATCGTCCCGTTTGGGCGAAGACACCGCTACATGCTACCATTAAAAGAAAAAGCCCGAAGAAAGGCTTAGCCAAGTTAATACGCATAGTTGATTGTTTTTTTACAAATAAAGCCAAATTGAAAAGCGAGCCCAAACCATCAGTAAAAAAACGGACCGAAAATAAACTCGTAATTATTCTAAATCCTCAAGTATACTCCAACTGCTTTTTCCATTCCTTTTCTCAGAACTATACATTTAAAAAAGAAAAGCGCTTGAGTAATACCCAAACGCTTTTAATTAAAAAATCACCCTTTTTAATTGTTTTTAATCAGCTTCCTCGTTATTGTTTGGAAGTTAATCTGCACCTGGATTTGATATAATCCATTACTCAGCGTACGCAGATCTATCGTTTTAATAAATCCTTTTTCGTAGTCTCCAGACTCTTCAAAGACTAATCTTCCTGTTGCATCAAACACCTTTAAATGGATAATCGATGGCTGGGAAATATCGATTTTAACATTGGTTTCTGTGGTGGCAGGATTAGGATAAACCAACACTGAATTTTCTTGAGTTTCTTTAAATAGTTCGAACTCTTTGGTGAAGACATTACCAACTATATCCCTGCTTGAAATTTGAATAGTGGTAGAATTCAACTCATCCTCCACTCCTTTCCATATCAATCGATTCTCTTCAATTTTGAAGTTTGAATCAGATTCTAATTCATAGGTATGGATATCATCAGCTGAGTCAACAGTTTCCAAAACTGCAATTATATCACCTTCTGCAACATCTATTGGGATAATAACATTAGATAGAAGTATATCAGTCGGGGAAGGTTTCTCCAAAACAAGCAATGAAACCTGAACATTTTCAGGTAATCCATCTAGCTCCAAATCTGTCAAGACACCTTCTACAAATTGGACTCCTTCTAGGATTGGATCGTATTGATCCATGTCCCAAAGCACAGTTTTTTGAGGAAACTCTATTAAGATCTCAGCTAGTTTATTTTCAAGAACTTTTTGTGAGGTATTCCAATTAACTACAACTAATTCAGAGCTATTGATTGACTTGTTCTTTCCTTTTTGAGGGTTATGAATAACAATACTTCCACCTGTCAGATCCGTTGTAGCATCATCCTTATCTGAAGCACCAAATTGATTATCATAAATAATCTCAGAAGTTGCACTCTGCCAGATCTTAATTCTAAATTTATCTACTTCAGTCACATCTTTTTTGCCGCCATCCACAGTAGAAACCATAAATGAATAGCCTGTCTGTCCATTAATAGTTCCATGCCCCTTATACAAGGCTTTGTAACCTGCAATCACCAGTGACATATCATCATAGGACGAACTATTAAAATTCAGGCCACCATTTTTAAACTGGAATTCTGTATTGCCATCAACCTTGTTACTGCCCTTTCTGTATTTAGCTACAAAGCCGAAGTTGGCTCTACCTTCTGCATTCAAATCCTGAAGGTATGCACCTTTAGGTGACCAGATAGTTCCTCCACCAGTTACAAACCCTCCCTCTGGATCATAGATCACTGCCAAATCGGTAGAGCGATCTATTTCTCTACCACATTCATCTTTTACAAATAATGTAATTTGATACACACCAGCATCAACATAACTATGGTCAGCACTAAAATCTGAATTGAAGTCAGTAATGCTAGTGATGGTCCCATCATCCCAATCCCAATATGCTTCCACTATGCTTCCATTGACTATTGCAGAAACTCGGATTTCAGTATTTACTGCATTTGGATCCAATGGTCCAGAAATACTTATGATTTCAAGCACTTCGGAACATGGATCTGAGTTACAACTTCCAGCTATTCCTGGATTTTTCAATTCATCAGAATCGTCGCAATCATCAGCATTGGCCACATATCCTGGAGGTACAGCACAAGACTCAATTGAATTAGACGCATCTCCATAACCATCTCCATCTTGATCCAAGTAATATGTCAGCCCAACAGCATCCGAATCTTCATCGTCCACAAAACCATCGCAATCATTGTCAATGCCGTCGCATACTTCAGGTGCTCCCGGATAAACTGTTTTATTTGAATCGTCACAATCTCCTTCACTAATAGTAAATCCATCACCATCTAAATCAATTTCGTTTAGAGTTATTGTTACGATTGCTGTCGCACTATTATCATTTCCATTAACATCTGTTGCAGTTAGTACCACTATATTATCACCATCCTCGAGACTTGAGAAAGTATACTTATCCAACATTAAGGACAGAATACCGCAATTGTCAAATGATCCATCATTTACATCTTGTTCAGTAAGTGTTAAAGTCTCTCCTTCATTAATATTGAAAGTTCTATTTCGCGTAATTACTGTTGGCAATTCTGCATCATTCACCTTCACTGTGAAGCTTACAGTTTCTTCATTGCCATGAATGTCTTTCGCTAAATAGGTAACAGTAGTAGTTCCAACATCAAAGACAGATCCATTAACCAGATTAGATTCAAAGGTTTCGATTCCACAGTTATCCGATGCATCTGGTTCAATCCAGCTAACAACTGCACCACAGGCTCCTTCTGCATTATTTACTACAATGTTTTCAGGCACATTCGTAATCATAGGTTTCTCTGAGTCTGTGACCGTAATAGTCTGAATTACCGTATTCGCAGCATTGCCATTTACATCAGACACATTCCAAGTAATCGTAGTCTCTCCAACAGGGTAAGCATCGGTCAATTCAAGTTCGTCACTTCTCACACCGGTTGGTTCACCGACAGAGCAATTATCAGCAGCAGAAACAATTGCCGTAAACCTTGCTTCGCAAAGTCCAGCTTCAGCAACAAGGATCTGATCTCCATTCGTGGTGATTACAGGGATCTCGGAATCAGTAACAGTGACATTAAAGCTACAAGTAGCCTCATTACCTGCACCATCAATAGCGGTGTAAATTACTGTGGTGACTCCAACTGGGAATATTGTTCCTGGCTCTAAATTGCTAGTCAAAATCACTGATCCGCTGTTATCTGTAGCTGTTGGTTCAGTCCAACTAACCAATGCTCCACAGTTCTCTGGATCTATCTTCACAGTGATTCCACTAGGACAATCACTTATAATTGGATCCTCGTTATCATCACTTTCAGTGATATTAACTGTAAAACTGCATTCTCTTATTTTTCCAGAAACATCAGTTGCTTGGTATATTACTATTGTAGATCCAAGTGGGAAGAAAGTACCAGTAGCTTGCCCACTGATCAATTCTAAACTAGCGATACCACAGTTATCCGTCGCTATCGGTAAATCATAGTTGATCACTTTTCCAGTTTCCCCAAATCCAACCGTGGTACTGATATCGGCTGGACAAGTAATAACTGGAAGTTGATTGTCTGTAACAGTAATAGTCTGAATTACCGCATCCGCAGCATTCCCATTTACATCAGACACATTCCAAGTGATCGTAGTCTCTCCAACAGGGTAAGCATCGGTCAATTCAAGTTCATCACTTCTAACTCCTGTTGGGTCACCAACTGAGCAATTATCCGTAGCAGAGGCAGTTGCCGTAAAGCTTGCTTCACAAAGTCCTGCTTCGGTAACCAGATTCTGATTTCCATTCGTGGTGATCACTGGTAATTGATTGTCTGTAACAGTAATAGTCTGAATGACTGCATCCGCAGCATTCCCATTTACATCTGACACATTCCAAGTGATCGTAGTCTCTCCAACAGGGTAAGCATCGGTCAATTCAAGTTCGTCACTTCTCACACCGGTTGGTTCGCCTACAGAACAATTATCCGAAGCCGAAGCAGTTGCCGTAAAGCTTGCTTCGCATAGACCTACTCCAGCAACCAAATTCTTATTTCCATTCGTGGTGATCTCCGGTAATTGATTGTCTGTAACAGTAATAGTCTGAATGACTGCATCCGCAGCATTCCCATTTACATCTGACACATTCCAAGTGATCGTAGTCTCTCCAACAGGGTAAGCATCGGTCAATTCAAGTTCGTCACTTCTTACACCGGTTGGTTCGCCTACAGAACAATTATCCGCTGCAGAGGCAGTTGCCGTAAAGCTTGCTTCACAAAGTCCTGCTTCGGTAACCAGATTCTGATTTCCATTCGTGGTGATCACCGGTAATTGATTGTCTGTAACAGTTACAGTGAAGCTGGCAGTTTCCTCATTGCCATGAATATCTGTAGCAGTATAAGTTACCGTAGTTTCTCCAACTGGGAAGGTCGCTCCAGGTAAAATGTTTGAAGTGAACGTATCAATTCCACAATTGTCAGTTGCATCCGGTGCAGTCCAAGTGACCACTGCATCGCAAGTTCCAGCATCATTGTCTACTACAATGTCTGCAGGAACATTCGTGATGGTTGGCAATACTTGATCAAATACAATTATTGAAACAACCTTTGTCGTCACATTCCCATTGGTATCCACGACTTTGTAATTCACTAAATTCTCTGATCCAACATTAGAGCAATCGAAGTCAATTGTACTAACACCATCTCCAAAGTAATACTCAGCTATTCCACAATTATCAACGGATCCATTTTCAACCATAGCTACAGTTAAAGTGCCTGAACCTAAATCATTGAGATAGACCGTTATATTCTGTTTAACATTGATAGTTGGAGCTTCTAAATCACTCACAACTATTTCAGCAAATTCCGAAACTATGTTAGCGTTGGAATCAATCACTTTTACCTCATAAATACCAGCAGATAGATTTTCAAATAATGGTAAACTTGAAGTGCTGATTAGGATAGCTTCCTTGTACAACTCAAAGGTATAAGGCCCAGTGCCAGCGAAAACTATTACTTCAAGCTTTCCATTAGCCGCATCTACACAGGATTCATTAGTAATGTTGACATCAATTCTGAAAATCTCCTCGAATTCAGCGATCACATCTTTATTGGAATCCATGGTGAGAGTGACCTCATCTGAAGTGCCACTCGCATCTCCCAACCATTGCTTGAAAATCCAACCCACTGCAGGAACAGCTGTTAAAACAACCTGTGAATCAGCGTCAAAATTATTTTCATTTGGACTTCTTCTAATCAAACCTGATCCGACTACTGAGGAGGTCAGCGTGAATTGTAAATTCTCACAATAGCCTTTGGTAATTGAATTGTCATCCAGATTATATTCGTAAGGATATGCATCACTTATTTCCGCATATAATTCAAATGTGTTACTCAGGACGGTGACTTCAAATATTGCAATTTCAGTGCTCTTAGGACCAACGTTTACCTGTTGTCTTCCTATTTCCTGAAGCTCAGCGCCAATTTTATGGTACAAAATAAGTGTGCCTTCTGTGCCAATGTCTCCCTCGTTTCCTACTGTTAAGTCCACAGTAATTAACTCTCCATTTGCAGGACAATCACTGCTTAACACTATACCTTCGAAGTAAAGGTTTGGAGCATCTCCAACAAAAATTGAACGTATGGCAGTATTGTTTAACCTGTTTGCATCATCTAGGACTTCCTCGACATCAATGATTGCTTCTAGGTTCTTTAAGCCCCCTATAGCACTGCTGTATGGTTGAGTGATTGCAACTGTTCCATCTTCTCCTGCAGCAACTCCAGAAACTAACACATCATCTCCAAGCTGAACTCCATCCACATTCAAACGAACTTTGAATGGACCCGATGGAACAATTCCGATATTATCAAATGATACAAACACATTGATTTGCTCACCTAAATCAGGATTAATTTTAGAAGGTGATATATATGGAACTAACACCCTTAAATCAGGGCCCGGTGTGTTGATCGTGATTTGCTTTGAGTAAGAGTTATCAGTTTCATTACATTCGGTGAAATCCCCTGTCTCATCCACCACAACTTTTAAGGTAAAAGTACCTGCTTCTGTAAATATGTGAGGTATAGATACCAAATTTCCATACCCCGTATATGAAGAAGGAACTTCATTGATGAAGGTTTCCCCTATCAGGTCATTATCTAAATAGAACCTGACATTTACATTATTTGGAATAAATAAACCGGTGTTTTGGATGTAGGCATACAGGTTTTGAACAGTATAAACTTGGAAACCACCTCTCCAAACTCCAGACACACTTATAATTGAAGGACTCAAATCAACGCAGAGAGGGACGGTGGCCAAATTATTAGATTCGGACACCTCTTCTATTTCGTTCAGATTATCAGTCTTAAAACTCAAGTTATGATTTCCATAGGCAGCTATTGAAGAAACTAGTTGAACAGAATCAATCTTACCTTTTGCCATTCCTCCCGAATAGATCGAAGTTTCTGTTCGCTCAATTCCATTTTCGACAATCGTAAATTTATTCTCGAATGAATCTAGCACATCAGTATATCCATTGTTGGAGAATTTTGCTGTAATCGTAAAGCTTTGCCCCGGAAGCGGAAGTTTTGGGCTGACAGAAAGCAAATAATTGCTTGTTCTTAAATCCGGCTTTTTGGGAAGGTAGGTTATGGTTTTTGTGTAAACATTATTTGTCTCATCCCCTTCTACTATTTCACCAGATCCAATTGGCTCATCAACTTTGACTACTATCACATGATCTTCCGTAGTGGTGAAAAGATTGGATAGTGAAAAGTTTGCAGCTCCACATCGATTGATGACTGGAACCGCTCTAGAGTCAAATAAAACCCCATCCAAATACACGTTCGCATTAACCGTACTTGGTGTAGAAATTCCCCCGTTATTATTTACCCGAATGCTGAACGCATAGGAGTCCTCCAAGTTGAAAGTTGTATTTCCATAAATGACAGGGCTTAATTCTGGAGTCGAGCTATAGTTCCTGAAACTTTGGGTAGTTGTATTATTGTATTCAATTTTTTCTGAGACTTGATTGAAAGGATCCACTATCATTTGTACAAAACAATTAGGACCTGAGCAGGCATTGATGGTGGTCAGAATCGTGGTAAATGGATATTCTATGAATTCACCAGGATTCAAGGATGTCACCACAAATTCCCCAAGAAGCCCGTCACAGGAACTATACCTTACCACAAAATTCTCCGCGATGGCATCTCCTTCATTAATCACTTTTGCCGTACCAGTGACCGTTTCTCCAGCCAGAAAATAATTTCTTGGACCAAAATTTACCGAAATGTCACTGACAAGATCTGGCTTCAAAGTAATATTCGGGTCTTCAACTACTGAGACAGCCAAAGGTCCAAATGACTTAACAAAACGGCCATCATCCACTTCTCCGCTGACAGTATAATTTCCAGTAACAGGGAATCCTGAGAAAGTGGTATTGAAAGTTCCCTGAGAGGAAGTATAAGTAGTTCGGATTCTTCCGTCGCTCACTACCCATCTAACCACTGCATTCTTAACTTTTGGTGTAACCGCTGGATCCAAACCAATAAATGAAGCTAAGCCAGTAATTGTCACATTCTCCCCTACTACATAAGTCGATTTATTTGTATTAGCAGAGACTGAAATCCCTTCAGGAAGCGCATAGAAGCGAATTGCGAAGTTATTTAGCTCGTTTTTCTCCAGTAAGTTTTGTGCAGAGTCAAGCACCACTTTGACTTCATGAAATCCAGAACCTGTAAAGGCATAATCAAAAGAATAGTTTGTGAAAGACTGAGCTCCCACTGAACTAATCTGATCAGTTTTGATCAATGTTTGATCATCAAAAATATAGATATCGAAATTCTCAGCTAGGTAATCAGAGGTATTTGTGATTTTGGCAGTAATCGTGAAAGTCTCACCTATAGCTGGCTCATCATCACTGAACAAAATATCATTTGCAAAAATTGCGATGTCCAAGAAATCAGTTGTCACTAATGGACGGTTACTAAACAGAGGAGAAGCAAAACAACCCCCTTCATTAGAAGCTCGAATTTGGGTGTTCCAATCCGCATCATTCGTTAATCCAGAAACGGTTACGGTATAAACCTTCCCGTCTGTGATATCGGTATCCGCTGCATCTTCTTCTAGCATTGAAAATTCAAGCGTTTCCAAAGCAGAGGTCATCACCACTTTTGGATAACCCGAATCAGGAAGAGATCCATTTACCTCTGAATACATTACTCGGAAGACAAAGTCCGTTTCGTTAGTTCCAACTGTTGGAGATACAAAATCACTCTCATATCCCTCATCCCCAACAAATGCTAAAGTTGGTATATCAGCAACTTCTACTGTAATAAATAATTCCACCGAACAACCATTTCCATTGGTGACAATCACCGAATAGTCGGTAGATTCTGTTGGGCTTACTATGATTGATGAGGAGGTAGCTCCATTACTCCAGCGATAGGATGTTCCTCCAGTTGCAACTAGAGTAGTTGTAACATTCTTACATATTGTTTGATCCGGAGTAACCGAAGCTACAATATCCGGGTAATGCGTAATATTCTTTTCAGCTCGGTCATTAATCGAATTTTCATCTGTACCTACCAGATAAGCGGCTATCTGATAATCTCCTTTTGAACTTAAGTCAGCTTTTTGAGTGAAAGTATAAGCATATATTTCACCAGGAGAAAGTACTATTCCAACCGGCAAAGTCTCTTGGACTATCTCAGTTCCGTTGATTGAAAAAGCTACTACTAAGTTTTCGGCAAAAGTAGTCCCCACATTCTCTATTCGGATAGAAACAGCCTCTTCTGCTGTCAAAGTGCAATCAGATGAAGGATCAATTATCTCATTTACCGAAATATCCAATCCATTAACTGCAGTAAACTCCACTGCTCCCACACTTACTGGAAGGGTCCGAGGATTACTTTCAATATCTTCTGAAACAATCGCAGTCAGATCAAATCCATTAGCTGCCAACGCCTCATTCTGAGGAATCAAATTAGAACTAGAGAAAAAGTCTGAATTAACAGTAACTGAATTCAAATCTTTAGAAGAAGTACTTCTCCAAGTAGCAAGATTAGAAACTATGGTATTTCCCCATATTCCCAGATTACTTCCTGCAGTAAAAAGGTTATTAAAATTACTTTCCTCAATAGCTGATATCGTAGACAACTTCAAGGCGTAACCTGTTCCAGATTGGAAAATATTGTTGATGAATTTATTGTTATTTCCTCCAGAGACATATTCAAGTGCTGCACCTGCTGATTGATTCCAGATGGAATTATGATAGAACTGAAGATAGCTTGACGTGGACAAGTAAACTGCTCGATTTGGGCCCTCGGAGTAGAAGAAATTATTATAAACCAAATTTGAAATAGAAGCCGAACCAGCAATATTTACCAACCTGAGGGCATTACCTTTTCCGCTAACAACTCGGTTATTTTTTACCAATAATCCTTCCGAAACATTTTCAGCATAAATTGAAATCTGATCCTCGGTAGAGCTGGTATTAAGCGTATTTCCAGTAATTTCTGGGTTTAACTGATTGTTGAGATAAATGCCTCTAAAACCTATTTCGTTTAGTGTATTCCCGCTTACTAGTGTTCCTGACATTCGGTTATTACTACCATTCGAGGTGATATAAATACCGTAAACTCCCCCCGTTATCGTGTTATTTAAAACCCGGATATTTTGACCAAATGAAGGAGCAATATCAAGCGCCTTCTTTGAAGTACTGGTTCCTGTAGAAACTGGGCTTTGTATTTTTAATCCTTCAAAAAGTAAATCTGTTGCCCTATTTCTTACTTGAATAACCTGAGCTATTCCAGAAGTTTCAAAAGTCAGATTCCTAAAAATATAATGTTCACCATTATCAAGTTTCAAGGTATAGTCCACCGTATGGCTGATTAATACTAGGTCTGGATTTTCATTTGCTGATTCAAAAGTGATGGTAAAAGTATCGGAGGTACCTGAAACCGATCCCAAATTAACTTGTCCAGTGTAAGTACCATCAGCGATTAAAAAACGGACCGCTCCTGCAATTCCATTTAGCGTCAAAGCTTCTGAAGCAGCTGCAAAAGAAGTGAAGTTTCGTGCCCCACTTCCAGCAGGATCAAGTGTATAATCCCCTATCAAAGGTTCCCCTGCTATCGCAAATTCATTTGCCCCAATACTTACTGGAGCTGTTCTAGGATTGCCATCGATATCTACAGACACAACCTGCGTAAGATCAACTCCAGCTTCTGTTAAACTTGGGCTTTGGGCTAATAAATCGGTAGCAGAAACATACTGCGGGTCTACATTTAAAGAATTTGTGTCTTTATTAGATGCGGTTTTCCAAGCTGTTAAATCTGAAACGTTGCTGGTTAACCATCTTCCCAGATAAACACCTGAGGTAAAAAAGTCATTGTAATCCATCTCATCCAAACCAGTCGAGTTGGCCACGTTCACCGCATAACCCGTGTTCGACTTGAAGATGTTGTTCTTGATTTTATTGCCTGCTGCTCCCGAACCACTGTAATAAAGCCCCTGAGCTCCGCCTGTCGTATTGATGTTGTTATGGTAAAAACTCTGGTACTGGTTGGCGGCAAAGTACACCGAATAGCTACCCGCCTTCGAATGAATATGGTTGTTGGCAATCAAAGCTGGTGAGCCTGCTGTGGCG
>NZ_VORW01000026.1 GCF_007997215.1 Algoriphagus aquimarinus
CTTCCCCGATCAGTTTCATTTCTTTCTCAGGGGAAAGTTCTGTTTCGTAAGAGGCAAGGTTTATCGGAGTTTTTTCAATTTCTAATTCATCATCGATACTGCTAGGTAAAACTTCCGTAAGGAAATCCGCTCCATGAGTAAGTGAACCGCCAAAATGACCGGCAACTGATACGCAAATGGCTGTAAGAAAAAGTGTGGATCGAAAGGCTTTTATCTGAGTAGGGTTGGGGTTACTTCTGATTTTGGAGAGAAAAAATAAGGTGATAAGACTCAATACTGCAGTACCTATTCCTATCCATTGATGCAAATCCAAAAGCTCGCCAGTTGTTCCTTCATTGCTTGCCAATAACCAGCCCATCGGTGCAGCGATAATTGCACTTATTGCCCCAATAGCTGCTAAAATCAGTATTCCAGGCCTGATCTTGGAGTTGAACTTTCCGAAGGTGAATAGCTCCATTAATCCTGCCACCACAATCAGCGCGATAGGGAAATGGACAATCATTGGATGCAGTCTTCCTATAAATTGCCACAGCCAAAAGGAGGTTTCTTCGACAACTTCAGTCTGTGCAAATGCTGAGGAATTAATGAAAAGCATGGCTCCTCCAAGTAGAAAGAGGTAAAATGGGAGCGAGGAAGATTTTTGAGATTGATTTTTCAAGTGTGTCCTATATAAAGCAAACGATTTAATACTTGCTGAGTATTAGAAGAGTACTTATCCAACAGTTGAAAAATAGTGGTTTTGTCGGGTAAATGTATCCTGTTTGTGGGTTGATTTGATGAATGGGGAAAGAGGTAGGTGAAATATTGTATGCTTCGACTTCGCTCAGCCTGACAACCGTGAGCATGCGAAGATCTCCAATTAATTGACAAGAGGATTCTTGTTCAGTCAATACACAGAACACGTCCCTTTAGGGACAAGCTATGGGTAGAAAAATTTAAAATTGAAAGCCTGCCGTGCCTTTAGGTACGGCTCTGTATTAATCAATGATATTAGGGCTGTACCTAAAGGCACCGCAAAAAAAATCGTACAAATCAATAACTACCCATAGTCTGCCCCGATGGGGCAATTGTGAATTTTGGGATTATGCAATCAATGTAATTCGCTCCCCGCCTACCGGCCAGCAGGTTTCAGAGCTTTGGTAGTTTTATGTTTTTTCATGACCCTATGGCGCAAGTCTTCGGACTTGTGCCTTTTGAAATGCAGTCTTCAGACTGCCATGGTTTAGGTCATATCCAATAGAAGTCTGAAGACTTCATTGATTTGAGTCCAAGCCTACCTGAATTAGACAGGTCTGAAGACTTGAACTAATCCAGCAGGATAGTGTAGCTAAGGGTTTGGAGTATTACGCTAAATGGGGCAGAGGAACTTAACTATAAGCTGTGCTCTCTTTGTCACACTCTCTGCTCTTTGTGGTTAGAAAGTCAGATTTTCAGAAAAAAAAGCCCTGTCTCGAATTGAAACAGGGCTATTGTGCTGCTCGAATACCTTTAATTCGTAGTGTTTGAGAATTGAACTTCATTAACACTCATCAAAATTTCTTCACCTTTTACCTCAGGATTTTTGAAAATGATGTACACATCATGTCTTCCAGATACGGATGATAAAGTGACTTTTCCCAGAGAGGAATTTTGTCTTCTCCAATCGATGAAATTCGTACCAGCAGGTGGTCTGAATCCTCCGCCTGCCTTGGCTACAAGAGGTTCGGATTGCCCGATTACTTCACCGGTAGGAGAGTCGATTCTGATCTCTACCGATCCGCCTTTAGCATCCACTCTTGCCGAGATACTGGCATATACAATGATTTCCTTGATGCCGGTTAGATCCAGATTTTTGAAACCTATATGCGACTGGTCGCCTACCATAAAGAAATTTACGCTGGGCGTAGTAAGCAGGTTGACACCTTTTCTGACTTCAGCGGTTTGAGGATCCAAATATGGGTTTTTCAATGCTACAAAATCACTTCCGGCCAAAGCAGGGACGTTTCCATTTCCTTTGTCAGTATATGCTGCATGCAACAAGAAACTTCCTTGCCCATCTTCACCCTCAGGAATAGAGGTTTTCACAGTTCCTGTGAGTGGTAATGATTTCGCAGTTGCTTTCAACGCATTCATATTCATGATATAATCCACCATGCGTTTTGCATCAGCTTTTGCCAGTTGCGGATGAGCGCTCATTGCGTGCTCCCCCCAAACTCCAGCTCCACCATTGATGATTTTATCTACCAGCATATCTACGTTTGCTGGAGTATTTTCATACTTGGCAGCCACAGCCGCATAGCTCGGGCCGATGGAAGTTTCAGAGTATTGGTGGCAGGATTTGCAATCACTGGTTTCTATGAGATTTCTACCAATGTTCTCTATTGCCTCGGATTCTACCCCGCTTTGCTTGGATGCGATCTCGATCGGATCAAATCCAGAAGGGACATAGTCAAAAGTAACCGCAACTTCATTTGCCTGTATTTTGCCGTCAGCAGTACTGCCGTCCTCATTGTCACTTACAGCAATGCTATACTGCATGGAATTGTCTCCAAAATAGAAGGATTTGTTCGCGTCTTTGAAGTCGATGGTGACTTTAGGCTGATCATTGCCTGCGATTACATCAAAAGATGAGGTGTTGGATTCGCCCTTGGTGTCGGTCACAGTCAATATCACATGATGTTTACCGGCTTTCTCGAAGGTATAAGTAGCATTGACGCCTTTCAATTCTGTTGTCTGGCCATCTGCACCTTCTAATTTCCATGTGTAGTCCAATTTTCCTTGGTCGTAATCATCGTAGTCATTTGTGCCTTCCGCAGAGAAATTAGCGGTAAATGGAATAGCTCCAGACATTTTATCTGAAGTTGCGACCACGTTTGGCCTACGATTGCCTGCATTATATTCAATTTTTACGATTCGGGAATTTGCATTTCCGCGGAACCAGGCGCTACCATATTCTAGGACATAAAGTGCTCCATCCGGGCCAAAGTCCATGTCGATTGCAGAGCTGAAGGCGTCATTTGGTAAAAATCTTTCCATGGACTCAAAGTCACTATTTTCGTCCATGGTCACAGACATGATCCATCCTCGCATAAAGTCTACTATCAGCCATTTTCCTTCATAGTAGGCTGGGAATACATTAGGCGCGCCTGCTTTGAAATCTGATTTTCTAAATACCGGGCCACCTGTGGCACTTCTTCCTGAGCTTCCAAGAATTGGGAACTGCTCGGAAACTCCATAAGGATACCAGATCATAGCTGGCACTACTGGAGTTGGTAATTCCACAAGACCGGTATTATTCACGGATTCATTCACCGGTTTATTCACATCAAATGGCGCACCATAGGTGTCTGTTTCTAAGTCATGACGATTATAAGGGATATTGTCACCAATGAAATATGGCCATCCAAAGAAACCAGGGCCTTTTGCTTGATTAAATTCGTCGTAGCCACGTGGCCCCCAGATCGAATCTTTTGCAGCATCAGGACCTACTTCACCCCAGTATAAATAGCCAGTTTTGCTATCCAAAGTTGGTCTCCATGCGTTTCTATGCCCCATGGTGTAGATCTCCGGTTTTGTTTTCTCTGTTCCTTCCGGAAAAAGGTTGCCCTTAGGAATGGTATAAGTTCCGTCATCTTCAGGGTGGATTCTAAGGATTTTTCCTCTCAAATCATTAGTGTTTCCTGGAGCACGCTGATCATCGGAATTTTCATGACCTGGGCGTTCATCAAGATTGGAAGTTCCAGAGCCCGGATTCACCGTATTATTTCCGACAGTTAGATATAAGTTGCCTTCTTGGTCAAAGACCATCCCACCTCCAGTATGGCAGCATTCTTCCCGTTGTGTTGGAACGGCCAAAATGACTTTTTTGGAAGACTCGACAAGTGTGTTTCCATCCAATTCCCATCTTGCCAACACATGCTGTGTGTCCTCAGGATCGGCATAATACATGTAGATCCAATGATTGGTTTCATAATTCGGGTGAACGATGACTCCCATCAGTCCTTCTTCGGCTTCCCTGACGTTACCTTCTTTGTTGGTGTATTTCGTATTGACAGGAATGGTCGCCACTAATGTCACTTCCCCTGTATTTTCATCCAGTATTTTTACTCCACCTTTTCGTTCTACAAAAAGGATTTTTTTGCCGGGCAGAAAAGTCATTTCCATAGGTTCATCCATGCCTTCAGTCAGGACTACTTTGGTGAATCGGTTTTCATCGGGTTTTTCTTTGGATTCTTGTGGTTCGGGTTTCGAACAGGAGAAAAATCCCAGTAGCAGCGCTAGACTCAGCGTCGCGAGTGATCGGTAAGTTTGTTTCATTGGTTATTGGTTTGGGCAAATTGATATTAGTAAAGTCCGCAATTTTGCCAGTGATGATATTCTCTTTGCCTAAAAGGACGGAGGACCAAAGACAGGAGATCGGAGGGACCTCATTTCTTGAGTTTACCAGCTTTTATGCTTTTTGAATCTCGACAGTAGAAAAGCGGATAAAATAGGATAGCCTGCTTGTTTATTGGTAGTTTCTGTCTAATTCTGGCTAAAAACCACAGGAAATACAAGTCGTAAGTTGCTTTGCGGCATTTTCTTGGGATGAATAGTCGTGGGACTAAATATATTGTGTCGAAATGAAAAAATACAGATTTGGAGCAATTATTTTTCGCGTCTATGTAACGTTGCTTAGAGGATATGCGAAAAACAATCGCATTACTTTTTAATAGGCTGGATCAATACTAATTGAAAGTGGTATTTCACTCCTTCAGAGCTTTGCTAACCTAATGCTTTATTTACCCAGCCCTATCGAACTGGGCTATGTTATAGCGGACTTTCATCCCTATTTCATCAAAATGTTTACATGTTGGTCTCTGCGATCCCGATAGACATCGGAACATTGCGACCTTTGTGTTTAACCCTTCGACTTCGCTCAGGGTGACAGTAACTTCGACTTCGCTACCAATGACAGATTGATTTGAGGACAACGAAAGCTGGTCAGTTCGAGCGGAGTCGAGAACCTTTCGACTTCGCTCAAGGTGACCCTGATTATGGTTGCAAACCAAATTACGGTCATTTCCTTTTTGTATGTTCGTAGAATATTTAAGACTCAGGGTGACAGTGACTTCGACTTCGCTCAGGGTGACAGTAACTTCGGTTTCGCACTGAGTGACAGTGACTTCGATTTTGCTCAGGGTGATAGTAACTTCGACTTTGCTCAGGGTTATAATCCAATCATTGGAACTCTTATTCCACCACAAACCAGGTATAGCCACCAGCAGGAATTTCTACTTGAATGTCAACGGAGTAATCTCGATTGAGTTGGTAGTTCTTTGCTGCTCCCTCTTCGATTTGGATTTTGGCTGTTTGAGCTAGGCCCGAGTAGTAAAGTGGCACATTGATAGATTTCTTGATAGGTTCTGAAGTAGGGTTAAAAAGCATAGCCAAGCCTTTCTCTTTTCCTTTCGGATCCACATGCATCCAGCCATCCCAGTCTCTACCATCAGCCCTTCTTAGTCGTACAATGTCTGCATTCAGTATGTCACGATATTCTTTGTACCAGTCAATTACATCGATTACCACTTCTTTGGTATCTTCGGTATCATACAATCTCGGGCCTCGATAGCAAGCCTGCACACCTGCTCCATAATACTGCATCATCAATTGCTTGTAGTCTGTTAAATGCTCAGAAAGTGGTTCCAGAACAGCGTCTGCTCCACCTCCGTGATACGCCGTGAGCGGCACAAAGCCCCAGCCCATGGAAGGAGTCTTTTCCCAAGTGGCATCGTAAATATTTTGACGATTAAGTATTTTCTGTTGCTCGCGTGATAGTGAAAAGTTGACTTCTCTGTAGCCTAATGCGATTTTGTGAGAGCCATCAAGGAAATACCAATCAGGTGCATTGATGTAAATACCTTCGCCATTCATCCAACGGTAAAGTCCTTTTTGGAGATTCATCTGAACCCACTGAGAATCATCCAAGCCTTGGTGTCCAGGGTGAGAAGTGGAGGCGCAAACATCGCCTGGATATGGACCATCGTTTTCGAAAATATCGAATCCTGTTTCAGTGTAAAAACTCTTGAGTTTTTGTAGGTAATCCAAACCCCATTCGCTGGCAAGACAGGGTGCATTTCCAAAGAAAGCTCCTCCCGGTTTGCCGGTGATAGGGCTGATTACATCATTTTCTGCATCTATACTCCTTGAACTGAAAAGTGAATATCCTCCGATTTTAATTCCCCGCTCATGTGCATAGTCCGCCAGAGATTTCCAACGGGCAATGTTTTCAGGGGAATCATCTTCCATATTGATATGACTTCCAAAACTTAGGATTAAAGCTTCGTAACCTGTGGCTACGCATTGCTCAATCGCAGTTTTTACCTCTTCATCATTTTTACTGACCAAATGCATGAAAATCGGATTTTGAAGAACCCAAGGAGCAATCGTGCGATACATCTTTTTCCTCGCCAATCCATTTCTCTCCCGACCATAGCTATCCAACACCAATTCATAGCTTCTGATAGACTCAAAATTATCACCTGGCTCAAGTGAAATTCCAATTCCTTTATCTGGATAAATTTCCAAAACAGCTGGTGTTTCGTAATTGTAGTTAACCTGAGAAGTATAACTGGAATCCATTTTCCAATGCGAAGCCTGATTGCTCAATTCAGCATGCATGGCATTATTGAAGGCAAAATTGTTCTCCACATACAATTGATGCTGCTTTTTCATTTTCTCTGTTGCTCCCACTACTGCAGACTCTTCCTCTACTATCGCCAGCATTTCGTGTTTTACCTGATCGATTTGATAAGAATTGTTTCCTTTAGTTTCCATCGTTAGATACTTGGAGATTAGTGGAATGTTATCGAAAATCTCGTAATGAATCTCCAAAGTCAAGCCGGTCAAATCGGGATGGGTATAAGAAAATGATAGCTTGAAGCCATTAGCGGGCAAAGGTTTGCCTGTCCAGTAGGCAATCTTGGTTGGGAAATGAGGGGTGATTTCGGAGACTTTATAGCTTTGGTATTGGAAATTGTTTTCGCCTTTCTCCAGATCTTTCAGCCATTTTTTCAAGAAATATCCTTTTTCAGATAGGTTGAGTTTACCTCCCACAGCATATTCCTTCCCATCGATTGTAACTTCCGCTTCCGGCAAAACTGAGCGTAGCAATTGCTCTCCGTTCATTAGGTTTTTGAAGTCGTAACAAACGAGGTTGGGAGAGAGGTGAAAACTACGCTGAACCAGGCCATTACTTATCGTGAGTTCATTCTCCGAAGTAGTGATTAATTCAGCTGGATATGATTTATCAAAAAGTAGCCAGTCATTTTCGCTTTGCTGCGCAAAAGTGTTGATGCAGAATAGTAAAAAAATGAAAGTGAAAGAACAGATGTGAAGCCTTTTTTTATGGCCTATTAAGGGTGTAGAAAGCCATGGCTTTCCCAATATGTGCTTCAGCATGAGTTTATTTGAATAGAGGTTTTGCCTAATCAATAAACAATGATTTTACTGATCAGGCAAAACTTATTTAAATAATTGACTTTACTAGTCCACCTTCAACCCGGATGGCTGCACCATTGGTGGCGGAAGCCAGCGGACTGGAATAATACACCACAGTATCTGCTACTTCCTCTACAGCTGCAAATCGCTGAATCAGTGAAGTTGGTCTCATATCCTGGAAGAATTCTTCCTCTACTTTTTGCACTGACTTTCCACTTGATTCTGACATGTCTTCGATGAATTTGCCTACGCCTTTTGATTTGGTAGGACCAGGTAAAATTGAATTGACCGTGACGTTCGTGCCTTTGGTGAGTTCAGCTAAACCTCTTGCTACTGCCAATTGAGCAGTTTTGGTCATGCCGTAGTGGATCATTTCGTCAGGGATGAATACACCGGATTCGCTGGAAATGAAAATGATTCTGCCCCAGTTTTTAGTTAGCATTTTCGGGAAATACTGTCTGGAAAGACGAATTCCGCTCATGACGTTCATTTCGAAGAATCTAAACCAATCTTCGTCGGGAATGTCTACAAAAGCTTTTGGCTCAAAGATGCCTGCATTATTGATCAAAATATCTACTTCAGGAAGTGCTTTAAGTAGGTTGTCTACTTCTTCCACTTTGGTGAAATCAGCCGGAATACCAGTGACTTTGTCGCTTCCTGTTTCTGCTTTAAGTTCTGCAATGGCTTTATCTACACCTTCTTGAGATCTGCCGTTAATGATTACAGTAGCTCCTTCTACTAAAAATCTCCTTGCGATAGCAAAACCAATTCCTGCTGTGGATCCAGAGATGAATGCTTTTTTATCTTCTAATTTTAAATCCATTGATTGTGGTTATTAAAAATGACTAGTTGAAAAGCAGCGAAATGCTACATGATAAGGTTAAATAAAGTGGGAGTAAGAAAATTCGCCTACAGTAAATTTTCAGACTTTTTCCTTCACCAATTGATCCATCACCCAGTTGGCTCTAGCTCCACTGATTCCAGTGCTTTGGCAAGTATCAGTTCCTAGTAGATCACCGACGATGGTTTTGATCAATGGCTGCTGAATATGTTTTGGAAGTTCGAAAGTGAAGTTTTCTGTTCCTTTTTCGTCCGTTTCCAGCGTGAATTCACCTTTGCCAAAAGTCTCGAATCGGATAGTTCCTTTACTTCCATAGATTGTTATTTCGTCTAGTTCTGCATTTGAAGAAGTCGTAAAACACCAGTTGCCAGAGCCCAGAACTCCACTATCGAAGACGAAACTTCCTGTGACAATATCTTCAGCTTCGTAGGTTTTAGCCTGGTTGGAAGCAAAGCCACTGGCATGTGTGATTTTCCCAAAGAAAAAATCCATTAAGTCTAATTGGTGTGAGGCTAGGTCAAAGAAGTATCCACCACCAGCTAGTTCAGGATCTACCCGCCAATTGGTTTCCACTTTTGTGATTAAAGTAGCGTCCAGTTTTTGTTTGAGGTTAATATGTACTGTTCGGATTTCTCCCAAAACCCCCTTAGCCATTAGGTCTTTGATTTTGAGGAAGTGAGGCAACTCTCTTCGATAATAGGCTACGTATAGAGGGACATTCGCTTTCTCACAAACGGCTATCATCTCCAAGCATTCTGCATGAGTTCTTGCCATAGGTTTTTCTACATAGACAGGTTTGCCGGCAGCGGCAGCCAGTTTTGCCAATTCCAGATGAGCATTTGGCGGAGTGGCAATGTAAATTGCATTCACTTCTGGGTCATTGATCAGGTCGCTTGCGGAAGTATACCACTTGGAGACCCCGTGTCGCTGGGCGTAATCTTTTACTTTTTCTTCCGAGCGGCGCATGACCGCCACTATTTTGCTATTTGGAATGAGGTTCATGGCTGGAGCGGATTTGACTTCGCAAACATTTCCTACGCCTAAAATTCCCCATCTTACTTCAGTATCTTGGATTTTGCTCATAAGCTAAAAATAAGGATAAGGTTTGAAGTGACCTTATTCTTGGCTTTCAAATCGTTAATATTCTATAATTCTGATATAATCCATTTTGAAATATCATGGATTGAGTCTTTCATCTGAATTGAAATGTATTTCCATTGATTTAATAGGCAACAAAAAAACACGCTCAAAATTAATTGAGCGTGTTTTTTTGTATGGTATCTCTAATCATCTCCTCTATATTTTGAGAACTCTCTATTTAAAAGGGGGAAGAAGATTGGTTTTACTCTGTAGGCGGAGGGCTTCTTCTTTTTAGTACCAAGCTATCAGCCGGATAAGTAGCCTTTAGATAAGCCATCTGATCTTTTGCCCAATCAATGATGACTTGGCGATCTGCATCAGAAAGATCTGCTTCTGGGTGTAACCCAAAGTAAGTGTAAGACTCCAATGGCATTTCCTTTTCTTCCACCATTTCTATTACTTCTTCCAACTTATGATTCTGATAAGCTAATGGGCGATGAGTGAATTCGTCAAAATTCAAATCCCCTTTACCGTCCTGAATATGGTCGTTAAGCCAATAACCAACTGGTTCTATACTTGCATACCAAGGGTATTCGGACTTATTTGAGTGGCAATTGTTACAGGCGTTAACCAGTAGTTTATTGACATTGTCAGGTATGTCATAGCTTCCTGAAATAGGGTGCTCAGCAGGCTTACCTTCGTTTTTCTCGTAAGGAATAAACTGGATGGCCACCAAGATGACCAATATGACTAATCCGATTTTTTTTAGCATAACAGAATTGATTTTTGGATAGGATCTTAGACTTAAAGATGGTTAGACTCAAAGGGTTTGATAAAGTTTAAGATATTAATAAAAGCACTCAAAGAAAATTATGTTTGCATTTGAATTGAGGCAAAGTTTGATGCACAGTCAAATCGCTCACATTTGGTCTTTAAATTAATATTCCAAGTGAATTTCTTGTTTACAAACTCGCACTGTAGTGCTAATTTTTCAGCAGAAATATAATCAGTTCTTAAAACTGGTGATTTTTATCTAACTAAACAGCTGCTTGCGTTAATGGGAATGTGGAAATGCCTAAGCAAATACTATCGTTTATGCCAAGATTTACCTTTGTTCTTTGAGTAAAAATTTCCTTTTGGGCCTTCTCCTAATAATTCTTTACCACCATCGGCTAAGTCTGTAAATTCGCCTGGACTGGCTGGATTCCCCATATATCGTTGAACCCAAGTCTCGCCTTCATCTACAGAATATTCAATTTTTAGCGTGTTGGTAGGGCAGATACGAATTAGCTCTTTTCCCTTTTTAATCATTTGTGCCATTTAATAAGTGTTTAATTCCTGCCAATCTAAGGATGCTTGTCGTTTAAAAAAAAGCTATGCGGATTATTTATAGATAAAATCCTACTTTTTATTATTTCCTTCTAATATTAACATTGCATTCTTGGACCATTTCTTCCAGAAGCCACAATATATCTAATTTAAATACATATCAAAGAAATTGGATTTAAGTTTTGTGACTGCTAAGATTCAGGAAAGGGTTGATTTAGTACTTGTATGTTAAAATATCGAAACCCGTCCAAAATCAATTTGAACGGGTTTCGATTGAATTATCGCTGTTGATGAATTACATCTCCCAGCCTTCTCTATATGTCCTTCCCACAAATTGGTTGGCTTCTTCGAAGTTTGTGATGAGAAGTTTGTCTCCATCCCAAAGCAATTTTTTACGACCGTAGAATTCTGGTTGTCCTTTGCTGTTTTCTCTGCGAAGCATATAGCTGCGTATAGCAAGATTACCCATCAATACAGTTTCGGTCATTGGGCCAGCATAGTCAAATGACGAAGTCAAGCCTTTGTGCTCAGAACTTCCAAAACCTGCTTTACATGCATCGACCCATTTTCTCTGGTGTCCGTATTCTGGCTCAAGGTTTTCTTCCGTCTGAGGTCCAAATTCTTGTGTTCCATCATTCAAATAGAGTTTTGGCATCAATGGAGAACTGTCATTGATATTAGTTGAGATAATTCCCTTCTCTCCAATAATCAAGACTCCATTGGCGCTTCCGCCTCCTCCGATATCATGATCAGCGGGTATGATATCAGGGTGCGCAGGTCGAATACCACCATCCATCCAAGTCATATTAATCGGAGATTTGCTTTTTGCAGTAGCCGCAAAATTCAACGAAATGAATGAAGAAGCAGGGCAACCATCAGGGTGATAATCCGGCGTCCACATGCCACTATATACTGAGCCTACACTACATTCTGCATCTGTAGGATAATGTAAGCCTAATGTTCTGAAAGGAATATCTATCAGGTGACATCCCACATCACCTAGTGCGCCTGTACCGTAATTCCACCAGCCTCTCCAGCTGAAAGGGTGAAGCTCTGGTGTATAAGGAATCTCAGGAGATGGACCTAGCCATAGATCCCAGTTCAAAGCATCTGGCTTTGCACTTGGGTTTGGCTTTGGGAAAGCTCCACCTTGAGGCCATACTGGTCTATTTGTCCAAACTTCTACTTTTGAAATTTTACCGATTTTATCGTCATCTACCCACTTCTGAACGAGTTTCAATAGATCATTGGATCCACCTTGATTTCCCATTTGGGTTACCACCTTCTGACTTCTTGCCATTTCAGTCAGCATTCTAGCTTCCTTAATATTGTGAGTCATTGGCTTCTGCACATAGACGTGTTTCCCACGCTCCATTGCATACTTAGCTGCTGGACCGTGAACGTGATCAGGGGTAGAAATCGTAACGGCATCGATATCTTTTTCTTTATCGAGCATTTCACGGAAGTCAGCATAACGCTTTGCGTCTGGGAATCTCTCTACTGATGCTTTAGCAGATCCCGAAAAATCAACGTCACAAAGTGCAGCTACTCGCTCACGCCCATTCACAGAGGCGTTTCTAATATCACTGGCACCTTTACCTCCAGCTCCTATTGCTGCTAAATTCAATTGATCACTTGGAGCAATGAACCCTACTCCGCCCAGGACATGCCGGGGAACAATCATAAAAGAGGAGGCTATTGCCGCGTTTTTGATAAAATCCCTTCGGGTTTGTCCCTCGGAATTTTTCTTGGGGTTGTGCATGAGGTTATTAGTTTAAGGTCAAATAAGTATTCTAAAAATAGGGAATTATTTTTTCGGATGAATCCTGTTTGTATTTGAATAGCTATTCTTAAATGATCAATGGTAAGGAGTAGAATTGATGAGTTTTCAGAGTATTACGAAGATAGGGTTCTGTGTTTCCAAGACTGTTGCTAGAATGTTATCAATTATGAAAAGTAGGTTACTAATTTCAGCGTATATTCTTTAGAACATAGTAGGTTGATGATTTTTTGGTTTAAATTAAATTTTAATATTTTTCAGTTTACCCATATAAAATATCATGAAATAGTAAAAGAACAGGATAATACAGGTGGCTTGAGCGGCAATTTCCTAGTTTCTTTGAATATATTGAACAGTATAAAGTTTGACAGAAATATATTCAACTAGCCTGAAATGAAAATAGGAGTTTTAAAAGAGACTAAGACGGGTGAAAAAAGGGTAGCACTTAGCCCAGATGTAATTAAGCAATTAATCAAAAAAGAATTTTCTGTTACAGTGGAGCAAGGTGCTGGCATAGGATCCAATTTTTCTGATGAAGATTATAAAGAAGCAGGAGCTATTGTAGGAAGTGTACAGGATGTATTTGCTTCGGATGTTTTGCTGAAAGTCAATCTTTTCTCGAAAGAGGAAGTCGCTCAAATGCAAAACGGTGGTGCTTGTATGTCTATTATGTATGCTTACAATTATCCTGAAATTTTGGACGAAATGAATAAGAAGTCCATAATGTCCTTTTCTATGGATGCTGTTCCTAGGATCTCCCGAGCTCAAAAAATGGATTGTTTGAGTTCCCAAGCCAACCTTGCAGGATATAAATCGGTGATACTGGGAGCAAACTACCTGGAGAAGATTTTTCCATTGATGATGACAGCTTCTGGTACAATTACTCCTGCCAAAGTTCTGATTTTCGGAGCCGGTGTGGCAGGTCTACAAGCTGTTGCTACTGCCAAAAGACTGGGTGCAGTCGTGGAAGTAAGTGATGTGCGTCCTGAAACCAAGGAGCAAGTCGAGTCTTTGGGAGGTCGTTTTTTGACTGTCGAAGGAGCAGAAGAAGTGAAAGTAGAAGGTGGTTACGCTTCTGAAGTATCTGCGGAATTTCTGCAAAAGCAGAAAGAGCTTATTCAAAGTAAAATCAAGGATTCTGACTTGGTGATTACCACAGCTTTGGTGATGGGTAAAAAATCTCCAATACTAGTGACAGAGGAAATGGTCAAAAGCATGAAAAAAGGTGCTGTGATTGTGGATATGGCGGTGGAGTCCGGTGGGAATTGTGAAATTTCAGAGAAGGATAAAATCGTCCAAAAACATGGAGTGACTATCATTGGAGAATCAAACTTGCCATCACTACTCTCAACCAATGCCAGTCAGCTGTATGCAACAAACATTAGCACACTGCTAATGCACTTAGCTACAAAAGATGGATTCAATGACCGTGAGGAAGAAATCACCAAAGGTGTTTTGATCACTTATGAAGGCCAAGTAGTGCATGAATTCACAAATAAAATATTAAATAAGTAAGTATTTAACCTTTTCAAATTATGAGCTCAGAAGCATTAATTATTCTGATTTATATACTTGTTCTGGCAAGTTTTCTGGGGTTTGAGCTAATCGCGAAAGTTCCTCCAACCTTGCATACACCACTGATGTCTGGTTCCAATGCGATATCCGGAATTACCATCGTAGGAGCACTTTTGGCCTGTAATGAGATGGGCTATACCACCATTAGTAAATGGCTGGGAATGGTTGCTTTGGTGCTAGCCACCATCAACGTAGTCGGCGGCTACACTGTCACAGATCGTATGCTTAAAATGTTCAAGAAAAAATGAGTATAGCCATAGAATTAGCTTATTTGATCGCCTCCATCTTGTTTGTGTTGGGGATGAAAATGATGAATAAAACCAAGTCAGCACGAAAAGGAAATCGTCTGTCGGCCTTGGGGATGTTCATAGCCATAGTAGCTACATTACTGCAGATTGATGCCATTTCCATGGTGGAGATTCTTGCATGTATAGTCGTGGGATCAGCGATTGGACTGTATTATGCCAATAAAGTAGAGATGACCAAAATGCCAGAAATGGTTGCGATTTTCAATGGATTTGGTGGTTTGGCTTCCTTTTCCGTTGCACTTTCTGACTATTTCCTGAGGACAGAAGTCAATATGGAATCCATAGAATTGGTGACCGTGATCAGTATAATTGTTTCCGTGTTTATTGGTGGACTTACCTTTACAGGATCCTTGGTGGCTTATTTGAAGCTGAACGGAAATATCTCAGGATCGCCAATTACTTTCAAAGGGCAACATCCTATTAATCTGATCTTGTTTTTAGGGTTTTTGACAGCGGCTGTATTTACTGTAATTGATCAAACTGATCCTATGCTGATTATCATACTGATAGTGATAGCATTGGTTTTGGGTGTGCTGACTGTGATTCCAATTGGAGGAGCAGATATGCCAGTAGTGATTTCTTTGCTAAATTCTTATTCAGGAATGGCGGCCTGTGCTACCGGTTTTATTCTAAATAATAATGTGCTAATCGTTGCGGGTTCACTGGTAGGAGCATCTGGGATTATTCTCACGCAGATCATGTGTAAGGCGATGAATAGATCCTTGGTCAATGTGCTTTTGGGTGGATTTGGTCAAACAGTGAATGAAGCACAAGCAGATGGTCCGTCTATTACTGTGAAAGAAATAGGGGTGGAGGAAACAGCCATGTTGTTCGATGGAGTTTCTTCTGTGATTGTAGTTCCAGGCTATGGCATGGCAGTAGCTCAGGCTCAGCATGTGATTCGTGAATTGATGGAGCAATGCGAAAAGAGAAATATTGACTTCAAGTTTGCCATTCACCCAGTGGCAGGAAGAATGCCAGGTCACATGAATGTGTTGTTGGCCGAAGCAAATATTTCCTATGACAAACTGATAGAAATGGAATCCATCAATGATGAGTTTCCAAATACAGACTTGGTGCTGATTGTAGGTGCAAATGACGTGGTCAATCCAGCTGCTCGAAATAATCCTCAAAGCCCGATTTATGGAATGCCGATCTTGAATGCTGATAAAGCCAGAACGGTAATCGTCTGTAAGCGAAGCATGGGTAAAGGCTATGCAGGAGTTGAGAATGAGCTGTTCGGCTATCCAAATTGCTTGATGCTCTTCGGAGATGCCAAGCAGACAATTACTAAAGTTGTCTCTGAAATGAAGGAGATGTAAGTCAGTTTAGAAAAAGTATACATTACAAAGAGCGACCTGAATTTCAGGTCGCTCTTTTTGCGTGCCGCTATGTTCTTAACACAATATTCTTGTATTTTTTATTTCAGACAGCCCTGAAAGGGCCAAATACCCCAACGATGGGTGCAGCCCATCGGTAAAAATGAATGCTAGTCTAGCATAGTCCTGAAAGGACGGAATCAAAATGGCATTGGAATCGACTCTTGTTAAAACGCCTTCTTCACGTATTTCAACTCCTCAATTGTCCTTACGCCACCTTCAGTTAGTGCTAGCCAGAGAGTGATTTCATCACCTTCTCGCTTCATGGTCAACCCATGGAAATAAACGATGTTTTCACCAACTTCCACCAATCGGAATGTGGTCCACTCCTCCTTTTCTTCCCAAGGAGAAAGGTCAGCATTAAAATGTTTGAGCTTCAATGAGAAGGTTTCGCCTTCTTGGATAAGATGCATGAATTCCGAAAAAACAAGTTTTCCCTCACTCCAAAAGCGGAATGTCCCGATCATACTTCCGTCGACCGCCGGCATCCAAACTTCCTCGCATTCGCCGCCAAATCCTGTTCCTGTCCATAAACCTTCCAGCCAAGCTAGCTCTTCAACATTTCCTTTTCCAGCATCTTGATTTTCATCAAGTTGTTTTACTTGAGAAAAAGCGATGAAACAGGTAAAGAATAGAATTAAGGAGAGAAGTGACTTTTTCATAAATGGAGATTTAGACCTCTCGAATTTAGGAAAATCCTTAATGGCAATAAAGGCTGAGTATTGTTAAGTCCTGCTTCTGGAGAAGCAGGACAACTTTGTCAATTGCGTTCTCTGCGAAACCTTAGTGGCCTCTGTGGTTAGAAATGTAAATCACACATCATGTCGCTTCGGAATCTCCGGATTCACAAAAGTAAATCCTCGGGCCTCGTCTCCTTCAAAAAAATCAATCTGCATTCCCATCAAAAACATGTAGTGCTTTTTTTCTATCAGAACCGGTATCCCAGCGAATTCAAATTTCTGATCTTCCTCCTTCGGCTTGTCAAAACCCAAAGCATAAGACATTCCACCACATCCACCGCCTTTCACTCCCACACGTAGGTGGTAATCAGCAGGAATGTTTTTGGTGGCCATGATATTTTTGATCTCAGCTTCGGCCTTTTCGGTGATTTTGATTGGGATTATCATGTGGAAGAAATGGTTTTGGCAGGGAATTGGTTCGCCAGAATGTAAATTTACATTCCCCGGAGTTTTCTTACGGGGATAATTTGTGCAAATTCGAGCTTAATCCCCAAAAATGGAATACTTAGTCGATTTATTGAAAATCCTTTTGCCAGCAGGTATTGTTCTGTATGGCATGTACCTCGTGGTCGTTTCTTTTCTTTCGAAGGAAAGAGAGAGGACTCTCGTAGAATTGAAAACCCAGAATTCTCAAACCATACTCCCAATTCGACTGCAGGCAGCTGAGCGAATTTGCCTTTTCCTGGAGAGAATCACGCCAAACAATTTGGTGAGAAGATCAAATCCAGGAAGTCTGACTGCGGGTGAATTGCATACGCTTTTGCTTGTAGAGATGAGAGAAGAGTTTAACCACAATTTTTCTCAGCAGGTATACTTTTCCGAAGAAACTTGGGAAGCAGTGAAGCGAGCAGTGGAGGAAGTGACTACTATTCTCAATCAAAGCAGACAAATGCTCAATGATGATGCGAAAGGGATAGATATGGCTAAGGCGATTTTTGCGCAAACGCTGGAAAGAAAAAACGATGCGATCAGTTATGCGTTGAAACAAGTGAAATCAGAAATTCAAATTTACTTTTGAAAATGAGCTCCTTCCAATCTAAAACCTCAGCAACTATAGATAATGCCAAAGCACTTTTTGGCAAAAAAGTAGACGCGCTGGTGAAACAAAAGGAAAAAGTCACAGAGTTAATCGCTGGGGTTGGTAGTAAGATTTCAAGGGTTGGGGATAACCCACGGGTGAAAAAACTCATTGAGCCAGTTTCTGTTTTCATCCGAATGATCAAGGCACACTTCAGCGGAGCACATAAGATGACCAACAGCACGCTAGGTTTGGTGCTTTTGGCTTTGGTTTATTTTGTTTCTCCGATTGATATCATCCCTGACTTTTTGGGCTTCTTTGGTTTTGCAGATGATCTAAGTGTAGTCTTGGCTATTTATGCTAAGGTAAAAGATGAGATTGAGGATTTTTTGGATTGGGAGAGAACTCAGGACTAGTAAGGTCTGTTAATCTCCAAAATCATAAGAAATGCTAGACCAACAAACTTTATTGATTACTCCTGAGCTGATTGGGTCAGCGCAGAACTATTCAGAATACAGAGAAATGATTGATCAGCTTTTAGCTGAGAATAAGACCACTGGGATTAACCACTCAGAGGGCTATCTGAATTATACCAAAATGAATGTGCAGCGAATGAATCGCTGGGATAAGATGGCTAAGATTTCTCCAGAACTGGATAAAATCATAGCTTCTATAGCCTCTCCACAAGTATGGCTGGTGATCACAGAGGGTTGGTGTGGTGATGCTGCGCAAAGTTTACCATTCATTGCTAAGCTTGCTGCTTTAAATCCGCTGATCGAGCTAAAATTCGTTTTGCGCGATGAGAATCCAGAGCTGATGGATGCTTACCTCACTGAAGGAGCGAGATCAATACCGATTTTGATAGCCTTGAATGAAGATTTGAGTAAAGAGTTTTTTGTTTGGGGACCAAGACCTGAGTTTCTTCAAAACCGCTTGAAAGCTTACAAACTCGATCCTCAGAATATTACTTCCAAGGAATTTGCGGACGGTACGCATCTTTGGTATGCAAGAGATAAAAACAAAGCAATAGCTGAGGAATTGACACCTTTGATTGCTTCAACGATATAACTATTATTTATGAAAATCGCACTGATTTCTGGGGCTTCAGGTCTTGTAGGTAAGGAAATTCTTCACCAGCTTTTTAAAAGTGAAGACTATGATTATGTGCTGAGCATAGGTCGTAGAAAGCGTGCGATCAAGCAGCAGAAGCTTGTACAGATTGAAGGCGATATGGCGAAAATTGATGTCTGGGATTGGGAAGGTAAAATTGCTTCGCAGAGTTTGAGCGGGGAATATTTCCCACTTATTGAGGGTCTGACTCAGAAAACAGCTGAGGTGCATGCTTTTTCTTCCTTAGGTACTACCATCAATCAAGCAGGGTCCAAAGAGAAGTTTTTTGCGATCGATCATGATTTGGTAATTGGATTTGCTAAGTGGGCTAAGACCTTGGGTGCATCTAAATTTCTTTATGTTTCTTCCTCCGGTGCAGATGCGAATTCTTCGATTTTTTACAGTCAAACAAAAGGTAAAACCGAAGAAGATCTCAAAGCACTTGGATTTGACTATGTGGGTCTATTCAGACCATCCTTATTAATGGGAAATAGAAATGAGTTTCGATTTGGAGAGCAAGTTGCGCAACTAGTGATGAAGCCTCTGATCTGGTTAAAGTTATTCAAGAACATCCGACCTATTTACGATTACCAGGTGGCAAAAGGAATGGTGAAAACTGCTTTGGCAAAAAATGCTCATTCAGTTGAAATTATTAGCTCTGGGGAATTACAAGATCTTAGCAAATGATAGTAGTAATCCAACGTGCTTCGGAAGCATCGGTAAAAATAGACGGTAAAGTCAAAGCCGAAATTGGAACAGGTTTAATGATTTTGGTGGGAATTGAAGAAGGAGACGGTGAGGAAGACATTTCCTGGCTAGCCAAAAAGATTCTGAACCTCCGGATTTTTCCGGACGAAAATGAAGTGATGAACAAGAGTTTGCTGGATGTAGAGGGAGAAATTTTGCTGATTTCTCAGTTTACGCTCCATGCCAGTACCAAAAAAGGAAATCGACCTTCCTACATCAAAGCGGCGAGACCGGATATTGCGATTCCATTGTATGAGCAGATGATTCAAACTTTGGAAGCGGATTTAGGGAAAGCTATAGGAACAGGCGAATTCGGAGCTGATATGAAAGTGAGCCTCATCAATGATGGTCCGGTGACCATTTTGATGGATAGTAAGAACAAGGTTTAGTATTTTTTGACAGGTTAGAACAGGATAGGGTCTGGTCTGTTTTGCCTATTTTAGAGAAGTATAATTTAGGTTTTACTAACTCTAGCCCTGTCCCATGAAAACCCAATATCGCCTTACATTTTTTCTTTTTTCTCTAATAATCACTCAATTTCTAGCTGGCTGTAGTAAGCCGAATCAGGAATCTGGCGAGAGCCAAGTGAAGCCGAACGTAATCATCATTCTTGCTGATCAGTGGCGAGCCCAGGAAGTTGGGTACATGGGGAATACACAAATTAAAACTCCGAACCTGGACAAACTTGCTTCTGAGAGTCTAGTCTTCGAAAATACCATTACCACTATGGCTGTTTGCGCACCGTGGCGAGCGAGCTTTTTAACAGGGCAATATCCATTGACACACGGGGTTTTCTATAACGATAAGCCTTTGCCAAATGAAGCATTGACTATGGCTGAAATCTATAAAGAGCAAGGCTATGCTACGGGTTACATCGGTAAATGGCATCTAAACGGGCATGCTAGAGATGAACATCCATTCAGCGCTAGGGATTTGCCGGTGCCAAAGGATAGAAGGCAAGGCTTTGATTATTGGAAAGTGAGAGAGGTAACTCACAATTATAACAACAGCTTTTATTTTGATGAAAATGACGTGAAGCAAACTTGGGAAGGCTACGATGTTTTTCCTCAGACGGATAGCGCGATTAGCTATATTCAAAAGAATAAAAAGAATCCATTTGTGCTGATGCTGTCCTATGGGCCGCCACACGATCCGTATTTTTCGGCTCCCAAAGAGTTTCAGGATTTATATGATGCGAGTACATTGGAAGTTCGCCCAAACGTCCCGGTCGCTCTACAAGATTCGGCAAGAAGGGTCATGGCAGGCTATTATGCGCATGCCTCTGCTATTGATTTTGCCATAGGTAATTTGCTTGACGCTTTGGATAAAGCAGGTATTGCAGATAACACCATTCTTGTTTTCACTTCGGAGCATGGAGATATGCTCATGTCTAAGGGTGTTCTGAAAAAGCAGCGACCCTATGACGAGGCTATCAAAGTGCCGATGCTGATTCGATACCCAGCCAAATTTGGAGCGAAAAGCCGTAGGGTGATTGACCCAATTGGAACGCCGGATTTATTACCGACGCTACTTGGGTTAAGTGAAATTGCTTCTCCTGAGAGTATTGAGGGAAAAGATTTTTCGAGTGAGTTACTTGAAGGAAATGACTTGGGAAATGAAGCTGCCTTGATTATGCTACCTGTGCCTTTTCATGAGTGGAAATTCCAAAATGGAGGTCGAGAATTCCGTGGTATCCGAACAAAAAGATATACTTATGTGAAAGATCTCAAAGGTCCATGGCTGCTTTATGATGATCAAACAGATCCTTATCAGCAAAATAATTTGGTCAATGATCCGGCGTTTGCAGACTTGCAAAATCAGCTGGAGACTACTTTGATGGCTAAACTTAAGGCGACAAACGATACCTTCCTGCCAGCTGATGAGTACATGAAGCAGTACAATTACCTCTACGATGCGCAGGATAGTGTACGTCAACCCAATTATTTGGAGATGAATAGATAGCTTCGCTCGTTTTAGTGAAGTCGGATTTTGACTGTTTCGGAGAAATTGACAATCTTCAATTTTCAAATCACTTTATTTTGTCAGATACTCTTCTTAGCATCCATTCCGCCCAGGTTCTTACCAAGGGAAAACAAGTTTTCGAATCCCTAGATTTCAACTGGTCGACAGGACAGAACTGGGCTATTATCGGCACTTCCGGAGCAGAGATGACTGCTTTCATAGAAACTATCAGAGGTAATGCCGTGCTTCCAAAGGGTGAGATTATTCGGCCTTTTGCTCAGGAGTATACTGAAGAGAAAACAAGTTCAGGTGAGATCAATTCTTTCCGAGACTTAATTGCCTATGTGTCTCAGCGATACGAAATCCGGAATAAATCCAATCAGCAGAACTTCTATTTCCAGCAGCGGTTCAATTCTTCCGAATCTAATGATACTGCCACCGTTCGCGAGTATTTGATGGAGGTAAAGGCGAAAGTGGCTGGACCTTGGACTTTGGAGAAGGTCTCTGAATTGTTGCATTTGGAGAACTTACTTGATAAGTCACTGCTCTTGCTTTCTAATGGAGAAACCCGACGATTGGCGCTGGGATTAGGGCTGATGCGTCAGCCGAAAATCTACCTCATGGATCAGCCCATGACAGGATTGGATGTGAAAAGTAGGGCTGAATTTGGGGAGATTTTGAAAGTGATGATTTCTGAAGGAGTGCAGGTACTGTTAACTACTTCAGCTAATGAAATCCCTGAAGGCATCACTCATGTCGCCAAGTTAAGTGGAATAGGAATCGAGAAGAGTTGGGAATTAGCAGACTTTCATCTGACAGCCAAGCAGGAGCAAAATCTCTCTTTTGATTGGGAGCTTTTGGATTCCCTTCTACCAAAAAGGCCAAATGAAAATACCGAGGTTATTCGACTGGAAAACCTAAATATCAAATACGGAGAAAAGCAGATCCTCAAAAACCTCAACTGGGAAGTAAGATCTGGCGAGCGCTGGTTGCTCAAAGGCTCCAATGGTTCCGGGAAATCAACACTAATCAGTTTGCTGATAGGTGAGAATCCACAAGCCTATTCTCAGAATTTCTGGCTCTTTGGACGCAAACGAGGAACTGGAGAAAGCATCTGGGATGTGAAGCGACCTACGGGGTTTGTAGCGCCTGAACTCAGCCGATTCTTTCCTTCCAATCAAACTTGCCGCAAAGTCATCCTATCGGGACTTTTTGATACGATGGGTTTATACAAAAAAATAACAGCTGAGCATGAAGCATTAGCTGAATCTTGGATGAAACTCTTCCAACTGCATGCCTTTGCAAACATTCCTATCAACCGACTTTCACTCGAAAACCAACGCTGGACATTACTTGCCCGAGCGCTGATCAAACAACCCAGACTCTTGATTCTTGACGAAGCTTCACAAGGAATGGATGAGTTTCAACGCAGGCTTTTTAAAGACACCGTACAGCAAATCTGCGAGCGAACTACAATGACTGTTGTTTATGTCAGCCACTATACTGAAGATGTGCCTGAGGCAGTGGAGAAGGTGATTGAGTTGTGATTGGTCGATAATCTAAAGAGTAGCCTGCGGACATGGAACACTGATTTTTAAGTAACTATTCCTAAATTCGAGAATCTTATAAATCATATTTCAAGAAAATTAATAGTTACTTATTCTATTTAGTATTACTTGTTTGAATGTGATTATAGACCGTTCTCATTGCCGATTTAGTTAAATATATATTGTTTTAATTTTCCATTAATTAGGGTTTAAAATATCACTTAAATTTGGTTTTTTAACTTTTATTATAGTTTATTTTAGGCTCTTTATATGAGGCTTGAATTGTAGTTATGAGAGTTGTTAAATAACTTTTTTGGATAAAATGAGTATATATAGTATGTGCTATTCATTAAAAACTATACGATTTTTCCCCTTTGCTATGTTAATCTTACTCTCTGCTTGTAGCAAACCTGAGACTAAATCCATGGATGTGGTGGCTACTGCTTACAATTCTGTGAAGGCGCAAACAGCCAATGACCCATCTATAGCGGCTTGGGGAGACACTTTGGTGCCAGGAATGAAAGCTGTTGCTATTTCAAGAGATCTTCTTGATTCAGGTCTTCATTATAATATGGATGTTACCATCGATGGTCTTGAAGGGAAGTATAAAGTCCTAGATAAAATGAATAGAAGGTGGGTTAAAAAAATTGATATTTACATGGGGGTTAATGTACAAGAAGCTCGCCAATGGGGTAAGCAATATGTAACCATTAGCTATGTGCCTTCTGAGTAGATTTTTCTGGATATCAATATTATTTTGAAATATAAAATCATAAAAATATTTATATAGCATGAAAGAAAGGTTGTTGGATTGAAAGATGCGATCCGCATTTAAAATTTCTTATTTTCTTTCAACTTTTACATTCTTAAACATCACCTCATTCTCACTCACTCTCAATTCCTTTCCACTTAAAGTTGTCACATTCTTCAGATTCACTTCTTTGGTAAGGACATAAGGATATTTTTCTATGTAAGAATCATTTTTCTTTTCAGAATTGAAATTCCCAAAAATAGCTGGGCCCTGATAGTCTTCGGGATGATTGGAATCGTCGATTTTAAGATTTTCGATTATGATTTGCTCCGGCATATAGCAGGTGTAGCCGAAATCGTGCTGACCAGAATTATAGCCATTAATCAAGGAAGCACTATAGGTTTTTCCGCCATTTGGAATAAAAGTACAGTCACGGATAATTAGTTTTCCTTCCCAGGTGCTTCCGTAGTCGGAACGAAGATTGATCAGGCTCCTTCCTCGGATAGTTGAGTTTTCCACGGTGAAAGTTCCAGTGCCAATTGCATTGATACCCATATGACCAAGAGTAGAGTTGCGGATGGTAGCATTGGCCACACCCATGTGGGCATCGAAGCGGGAAAGAATACAGGTGTCGAAAAGTAGATTCTTGCTGTAGTTGGAACCCATGATTCCCCAATACATGCTGTCATCGATGTTATTTGTCTGACTGCAGTTGATAAAGGAAACGTTCAGGGCTCGGTTCACTATAATGTCATAGGTACCCATGGTGACAGGCTTTCCAGCTGCGCCTATGGTTGAGTAGGTTTTGTGTCCTGTCAGGATAGTGTTCTTTACGGTTACGAAGGCAGCTTTGCTGATATTGATGAATCCGTTGTAGGGAGCGCCATGATCACCTTCCCCAGTAACGTGATGTTCCAAGAAATCAACAATTACATTGGAGCGCTGTATGGAGATATTCCGACTGTAATAGTTGTACTTCGATTCCTCCTGATTGGCAATGGTGGTAAAATGACCTCCGGTTATAGTCAGTGTTTTTTCATCAATAGGGAGCGCAGTGATTTCTGTGATCTGATCAAAATCCCAAATGATTGGTGCATCCTGATCCACATTTCCGTCTTTATCCATCAGAAAAATATCCGTTTGCGGTGCACCATTATTTTGATTTAGCCCAAATCGGATGTACTTCATTTCGTTGGAATTGGTGACGGAGATCAAAGAAGAGCTGGGCAAAGTGATATCGATCTTTTTCTGATTCCTCTTCAGTGAGGTTATTCCTTCAAGTTTATAAGGCTTCAGACTTGAACTGACCAAGAAAACTGGAGCATTACGGTTTTCTACTTCTCTATCGTCAATTAGGAAGGAAGCTGTCCCAAAGTCAGTGTCGGTTTGTATGATCGCCGTCTGCTCTTTTCCTCCGATGTAATAGCTTGCACCATCGTCCGCTTTCACTTTTAGATCGTGCTCATTGGCAAATTCATGAGTTGTTGCGATAGCATCCATATCATCAGTTTTACCATCACCTTTGGCACCAAAGTCACTGTAATGAACAGAACCAGCGGCTTTAAATTTGGCGACATTCTCTTTAGATAGATTTGCAAGTGATTGTCCACTAGCTTGTATGGTTTCTTCAGAGATCCAAAGCAGCGGGAATCTCACAGGCATATTTCGGATGACTTCTGGCGTGTCAAAATCAGCATCAAGCAAATTCCAGAGTTCTAAGTATTCTTCCTCCTCATAGGCGTCTCCTCCAAAAAGCAAGAATGAATGTCGCACAGGCCATTTGTCCCAGTACATTACATCTTTTTGGTAAGGCCAAGCATCTTTGTTTTCTACAAAGGGATAGAGAAATGAAATCCCTAAAGCCAATGATTTACCATCTGGTGTTTGGTAGCTGAATAAGTTTTCGACATCGTCTACATAAACCTGGCAAAGGGTAGCCATGGCGTCTAAACTGAAAAGGGAATAACCATATGGTTTGGTGCGCTTGAGTTCCTGAGGGAAGCTTCCGTCTGTTGCCATTTGATCTGGAAGAAGCACCGTTTTATACATTTCGTTGCAATAGTCAAGTACTTCTTGGTTACCGACAAATTGTGCGAAAACAGCCGCTTGCATCGCCCAGCACACACTGTGATTGTTTCCATGATCCCGCTCATCAATCCCATATGGATGCGTGGTTATCCAATTCAAATATTCCGAAAACCAGTCTTTTATCTGCTTTATCTCCAAATCAGAAATCACTCCTGAGTTTTCCACTGCTTCGATTGCTTTGGCCACTTCCATGAGTTGGATGGTATCTATGATTCCGATTCCTCGACCAGTTACTTTGCCTTTGATCGCTTGAGCATACAGTAAATTTGGGTTCATTTTAGTGGCTTCGTCAATGAACCAAGCCTTGAGATGCGGAGCTAAAGCTGTGACATATTTATCCTCTTTTGTCACCAAATAGGCAGAAGCCAGTGCGCCAGAAATTTGGCTAAATCGGATCATCGCCTCACGATGTGCGGTGAAATTATCAGGATTAGTCAATCCGTCCCGCTGAATGTATGGGCCTTCTGGATTACTTGGATCTGGCCACCAATAGTCTCCTTCGGAATAGAAATCATGAATTCCACCCGCACTTCGGGAGCTACTTTCCGCAGTTACAGTGATTGGTTTTTCGCTCACATATTCCTCTGCCAAACGGATTACTCTTGCACGTTCTTTTGCGAAGTAATCTGTGCTGGTGTTCTCAGTTTGTTGAAGAGTTAAAAATGAGCTGAATGCAAAAAATAGAATAAGGATGTATTGAATCATTTTGGGTTGGGGAGTTAAATCTGTTTTAAGATGCAATTTATTGAGGTGTTTTGAAAGAGCTTTAACCTCTGTGGACTTTGTGGTTAAAAACAACAAAATACGATAGGCTTTCGTATTTTTGTGTATAAACTATAAAGTAATGAAAGTCACTGCATTAATTGAAGATGAATTGATCCAAGATGTGATGAAAATCTCTGGAGCCAAGAATATTACTGAAGCATTAAGAATTGTCTTGAAAGACTACAGATCTCGAAAACTATTGCGTGAATATTCCAATAGCATCGCAGCGGAGCCTTTGGAGTTTAATTATGGGGCACAACAGATTCGTGATTTGAATCAGAAATGAATAGGGTATTAATTGATACTTCCGTTTGGATAGAGTTTTTCAAGGCAAACCCGTTTTATTTCGATATGTGCATGGAGCTCATTGATCATGCGGAAATTTTCTCTATTGAATTGATATTTGCAGAACTATTGCAAGGTGCCAAAGGTAAAAGAGAGATCGAAATGATAGATAGGTTTTTCGGCCAAATGATAATTCTGGATAGCCCTGGATTAATCTATCAAGCGGGGATTTTTTCAGGAGATAATAAGCTATTGGATCGAGGAATAGGGTTGATTGATTCAGTGATCATTCATACTGCGAAAAAATTTGATTTGAAAATCTGGACTTTGGATAAGAAAATCATTGGCTTTTTAGCAGATAGGAATGTTTTTCACCCGTAGTTTTCTAACGAATAAAAGCAACTCGGACTCTTTAATAATAATGTAGGTCTATCGCATGGTCTGTAAGTCTTCAAGTGCTTAATAAGTAATTAAGTGACTCATGTCACTATCCTTCTAGATGATTTTTTCGTTATTGAACACATGAGCTATTATATAACAACAACGATAAAAGGTGACTTCAATCAAGTGATAGACAAAGTCACAGAAGAATTGAAAAAGCAAGGTTTTGGAGTGCTGACAACTATTGATATGAAAGCTACGCTTAAGAAGAAACTGGATGTGGATTTTTATAACTATCAAATTTTAGGAGCATGTAATCCGCCCAATGCATATAAAGCCTTACAAGCTGAAGATAAAATCGGTTTGATGCTTCCATGTAATGTAATAGTACAAGAAAAGGAAGCTGGCCAAATCGAAGTGTCGGCAGTGGATCCTGTGGTCTCCATGATGGGAGTCAAGAATGATGGGTTAGAACCTGTTGCCGTAGAAGTGCGGGATAAGTTGAAAAAAGTAATCAACGCATTAGCGTAAAGCCGTAGTTATAATTGTGTTTTGCCACCATGGCCTGTGTCTCCACAGGCCATATTTTTTGAGTATTCTGCTGTTCAGGATTTTCAATCCGAAAAAAAGCAGTAGATGATTGCCAGTATTTTTAACTAAAGCTTATAAATCTTCGGATCAAGCTTCGAGATTTACAATCTCGAAGAGCAGGATGAGCAGGTTAAAGATATCTTCCGATTAACCTGTTTTTTAGCTAGCTAATAGTATTCAGTTTGATTTATTGGAGATGATTTCCTAACTCATAAGATAGCCACAGATCTTATGAAATCGAGCATTTTAAAAGTCACAAACTGGGATGATTATAAATCCCGCAAGATTCTCCCGATTCTCGGTACAGGCTATCTGACAGCTTAAAACAATTATAAACAGATGAAAAGCAGAAGATCATTTATCCAGAAACTCGGTGCGGGAATAGCTATTCCAGGCTTAGTTTCCTTCAGTTCTCCAACTCAAATTAATTCGAAATCAATAAACCATTCTCTTCAAGGAGATGAGTTTTGGAATGATATACGCAAGCAATTTCCACTGAACGACAGTAGGATTTACTTAAACAACGGGACCTTTGGTCCTTCGCCACTGGCGGTTTTGGATGCTTTGCAAAGCTCTTTTGTTGAAACAAATACCAGCGGAGAATATGGCCATATAGAGCCGGAGCGTGAGAAGTTAGCTGAGTTTGTAGGAATCAAGACTTCTGAAATTTCTCTTACTCATAATACCACTGAGGGCATCAATATCATGTGTTGGGGACTTCCGTTGAAAGCTGGCGATGAGGTGATTATCACTTTGCATGAACACGTGGGAAATGCCTTACCATGGCTGAATCGGGCAAAACTACATGGAATTGTGTTGAAGCCCTTTGAACCTAAAGCTACTCAAGCTGAAAATTTAGATCTGATCAAAAGCCTAGTCACTCCCAAAACGAAGGTGATCGCGATTCCGCATATCACTTGCACAACTGGGTTGGTTTTTCCTATTAAAGAGATTTCAGCTTTTGCCAGAAGTAAAGGAATATTTAGCGCAATTGACGGAGCACATGGAGCTGGGACATTCGATCTGAATCTGAAAGATCTGGGTTGTGATCTTTACGCAAGTAGCTATCATAAGTGGGTGTTGGGTCCAAATGGTACGGGTTTTCTGTATGTGCGAGAGGAGGTTTTGGATCAAGTCCAAGCATACCAAGTTGGTGCTTATTCAGATTTAGGTTGGGATCTGTACCAAAGTCCACCTGAGTTCAAAGGCTATGTGCCTACCGCACATCGTTTTGATTATGGAAGCCAAAGTTTGCCAATGATGAAAGGCGCAGTGGCAGCGGCAGATTTTCATGGAGAAATAGGCAAGGGGAAAATAGAAACCAGAATAAGGGAGCTAAATCAATACTTGTTTGAAGGACTGTCTGAAATGAATTCTCAGTTGGATATTTTGTCTTCGTCAGAGCCAGAATCTCGGATCAGTATGGTCACCTTCAAAGCGAAAAATATGGGATACCAAGAAGCTGCTGGCTTGATAAGCAAGGAAGGTTTTAGGATAAGGCAAGTTCCGGAGAGTAAGTTGGACGCTATCCGGATTTCAACTCATATTTATAATAGCAAAACAGAAATTGACAGCTTTCTTGAAGCGACTAAAAAGGTGTTGGGTTAAGGTTTTTTTTAGATTTTAATTGCAGGGAACATGGAGACTTCAGTAAGTAAAAAGTAGTTTGTTGAGAGTCAGGCTGAGCGAAGTCGAAGCCTTTTTATAAGTTTTTTTTCTTCTTCAATTCCACTTTTGCCTCTGCTTCGGCAGCTCGGAATTGTGAGATATCAGCAATCAACTTTAGAGGCAAAGGTTTGTCCAATGGGAATTGAATGGCCCCAGTTGAGGTCACGTATTTCTTAAGTTCTTTCTTGAATTGGCTTACTCCGCTATTTGTAGGATAAAATCCTATGTGTTTTTTCGCAGCTGCGAAATAGACCAACACCTCTGTGGTTTTGTACGCCGGCATACTGTAGCTGACCACTTCTTTGGCTTTTGGAATAGCTTTCAGAATTGTCGCGCGCATTTGCTCTAGTTTTTCCCTCACTTCAGGAGAGCACCAGCTTAGATATTCCTCAACTGAGGATGGTTTTGCGTTCATCATACTCTTGAGATTTTAGACGTTAGACATAAGATTTAAGACTTTTATTTCATTATATATCAGTCGAGCTTATCTGCAGCAGGCACCAATTTAGCATTCAAATCCGGTTCCGCCATATCTTTATCCAGCGGGAACATAGGTCGATTGATGCGCTTGTATCCAAGTCGTTCCAAATCCTGATCTACGCCACCTGGAGTCAGGGCCATCACCCAATCTGCCCGCATGTCGTAAAGTTCAGGAACAAGATATCCGATTTTTACCACAACGATATTTGCTTCTCTTGGCTTCAAACCTAGGTCTGTGAAGTCGCTTTCATTATGATAGGGCTTACGTTTTTTGGTGACTATCACATGTACGGAGCCAACTTTTACTACTACTTCTACCTCCGCAGCACTGTCACCTTCTTTGATTGCTTCCACTGTTCCTTTTAGCATTACTGGCGGAGCAAATCTATCATCGATTGCTGCTCCTGCAGTTCCTTCCACTTTTCCTCCTACGCCTGCGGCAATTGCCTTCTGGACAAACTCAGGGCCCGGGATAGATGCATAAATCAGCGTTGGGCCATTCTCGGATTTAAACTCAGGTCGCTTCAGGATTTCTGTCAAAGTCCACGTCACATCTCCTGCTCCACCAGCAGTTGGGTTGTCTCCCATATCAGAGATCATGAAAGGCTTTTTATCAGAGGCAAGTGCCATCTTCAAGCTTTCATCCAACGTAGCAACAGGTGCAACGAACTCAAATTCATTTCTCACATTCCAAAAGCTTTGCGCAAGCTCTTCAGCTGACTCGGTCACAGCTTTCTCATCATCTCCAGTTACCATTACCACGGCATGGTTTCTAGGCTCATCTGCCCAAGCATAACCTATCCAAATCGCAGCATCAATCACGCCTTCCTTTTTGGTCATTGGATCTACTTTAGCATATAAGCTCATTCCCGGATCAATTCGAGTACTTGTTTTTTCGCCAGGAAGCAAAATTGGAACCGGAATCCAAGCTTTAAAGGCAGGCTTTCCTTTGCCACTTTCCAAGCGATCCAGCATGTTTTCTACCGCACGTTGCTTGGACTCCAGCGCATCTTCATGTGGAGCCATTCTATAGCAGGTGATCAAATCTGTATTTTCCGCTAATCTCCAAGAGACATTGCCATGCAAATCCATGGACGTAGAGATCAAAGTCTCAGGTCCTACAACTTCACGAACGCGAATGATGAAATCACCCTCAGGATCATCCAATCCAACCACACTCATGGCCCCATGGATATCGAAGAAAAGTCCATCGTATGGCAGGTTTTCCTTGAGCATATCTAAGGTTTTGCCAACTAACTCTTCATAAGCTTCCCGAGTTACGATTCCGCCTGGGATGGCATGACCCCTAAGCGTGGGAAACCATTCAGCTCTTGCCCTATCTTCCGAGGCTGAATCTAGAAAAGGATAATATGAGAAAACATCATTTCCTTCGCGCGTACGAAATGCATCTACATCACTGGTAGCAGGCGAAAAAGTACTGGACTCAATTGCCAATCCTGCGATGGCTATACGAGGTAGGGGTTTTGATTCCTCCTTGGTTGAACAAGAAATGCTAACTAAGAGGATGAACAGAAGCGCGATAAAATTTCTCATAGCGGAAGGGCTAGTTTTTATTTTCAAATGAAAATGGCATTCGCCAATAACAGATTTCAATTTAAACTAACATCTCGAAACATTATCAAAAATTTCTAAGAATGGTGTAATTCTAAATCAATATTTTTTCCAAAGATCCATTAGTTTACATCAGATCGATTGGCAAGAATCTGGGTAGTATGCGCAAATCTATCCAGCCAGCCTCTATGATCTTTTCTTATAAAGGTCACCATGACAGTTCCGACAAACCAAATCGCCAAGAAAAGCAGATAAAGGAATAGATAGAGTCTGTTATCAAATCGGGTGTCTATGAGGAATTTTGAGACTTCCCCGACTAAAAATGGAAGGATCAAAAACACACCATATCGGGCAATAAGAACCTTATAAGTAAGCTTTAAACCATCCATTCTGATGATTCGGATTCCGAGCAACTTTTTGCCAAAAGTCTGCCCATTGGTCATTTTACTAACGAAAATAAAATAGAAGAAAATCAGGCTGACTTTCATCAATGAAAGTAGCCATACGTTTTCAGATATTCCCTCTATGATATAGGCAGTAAATAAAATCACCAGTAATGAGTCAACAAAGATTGCTAAAAACCGCTGGGTCAACGTGACTTCAGATCTGTCTAGAAGTGGTTTTTTCGATACGTTTGGCAAGACGTTGGAATATCTGGAGATCACAAATCCAATGAAACATCCAAAAGTATTTGTAATCAAATCATCGACTTCAAAATGTCGATATCTACAAGGGTACAAACCGTAAAGCGCTGTGAGTTGAGTGATTTCAAAGAATAAGGAGGCTAGAAAACCAATTAGAGTGGCTAGGCCAGCATTCTTTATTTGGAACAAATACCTTAGGAAAAAGCCAAGTGGTATCAGAAGTAACACATTGAAAGCTGTCACCATAAACGCATTACTTTTCACGATGCTGAAAAGCGAAATATTACCTTGAACTTCTCGAAAGGTTTGTTTTACAAATCGGAAAGGGAAAAATCTGGGATCAACTTTTCCTATTCTGTAGTCACAAAACCCTTCGGAGATCACAGGAAGTGGAAGGACTGTGAGTAAGAAGGCAGTCATCGCATAGAATGCGAAAATGTATAAAACTAAACTTCTGTTAAACTGTACATAGCCTATTTTCTTATACTGGAAATAAGCATAAGGGACAACGCTTGCCGCGGCAAGCGCTGGGAAATAAATAATTGAAGTTCTGATAACTTCAAAATAACTGTTCATGCAATCTGCGTTGGCTCCGCCGATAGCTTTTAAAGCTTCAGCTCCTTAGGTTTTCATTCCAAAGGAACTCCTTTTACAATAACCGATCCTTTTAGAGGCGAATTCATCAGATAGTGCAACGATAGATTGTTAATTTTGACTAAATCATTCCTTACCCATGAAATCTAGCCTGCCTTAGGTAGACACAAAACACAGAGGAATGATTGGTAGGCCCAGCGAGATTACATATGGCCTTTAGAAAACAATTATAATCATATGAAAGACGAAATCACTTTAAAAGAAGCTCAAGAGCAAGTTGATCATTGGATCAAAACAGTTGGCGTTCGCTACTTCAATGAATTGACCAATATGACTATTTTGATGGAAGAAGTGGGCGAATTGGCCAGAATCATGTCCAGAACCTATGGAGAGCAATCTTTCAAGGAATCAGATAAAGGTAAAGATCTCGGAGATGAAATGGCTGATGTGCTTTGGGTTCTCATTTGTCTAGCCAATCAGACTGGTGTTGATCTTACTGAAGCTATGAAAAAGAACTTCGAAAAGAAGAATGTTCGTGACATTGATAGGCATAAGAATAACGAGAAACTGAAATAGGAATTACTTTTTATCGTAAAGCCCAGTATTTCCTTTTTCCAGAACAGGAATCAATTCATTAACGATTTTGGGGTTTTCTGCCGCAATATTCACTGTTTCCAAAGGATCCGTATGATGATCATATAGCTCAATAGTTGGCTCGGCGGCTAGGAAGTACTTTGTCAGCCTGTAGCGATCTGTCCGCATGGATATGCCATTATGAAAGTAGGAGTAGGCTATGTTTCCGACTTGAGATTCCTTTGAATTTAATAAGCTAGCAAAGCTTTCTCCATCCAAATTGGTAGGATTCTTAACTCCTAACAATTCCATGATCGTTGGGTAAATGTCTACAGATTCCACAATTGAATCATCGATTTTGCTGACTTTAGAGCCTGGAATTTTGAATATCAAAGCTGAGTTTAGCGCATTTTCAAACAGGGTATGCTTGCCCCATATTTGCTGCTCACCTAGGTGCCAGCCATGATCTCCCCACACAATTACAATCGTATTTTGATCCAGTTCCAGCGCTTTTAACTCGTCAAGTATCAAGCCTATCTGAGCATCTGAATAACTTGCTGCAGCGTAGTAAGCATGCTTAATTTTCTTTGCGTAAGCATCTGAAAGCTGTCGATCTAATCCAGCCTTTTCCTCGCCGAGTTGATATCCGTTGAATTCACCGCTTTCCAAGAGACTATTGTTGGAGACATGTTGAGGTTTTTCTGGGTTTTGAGCCAGTGGAATTTTATCCTCATCATAAAGGTCCCAATATTTTTTCGGAGCGGTGAAAGGAAGATGTGGCTTGAACAAACCTACGCCTAGGAAAAACGGTTGGGAGCTGTTTTTCAGTTCTCTTAACTTTTTGATGGCCAATTGGGTAGTAAGTCCGTCTGGATAACCCAAGTCATCCACGTCTCCAGCTTCATAAGGTTTGACTTGCTTGTTCATGCTCTGACGATTTTCTCCATCTGCATATGCAAAAAATGCATTCCAACCTGTGCCCCATTTTCCATGGTCGAATAGCAATTCATCCCAGCTGTAGGGCAATTCTCTTTGGCTAGAAACTTCTTCCTCATAGCCATACACATAGCCATCAGCGGAATGAGAGATTTTTCCAATTCCTACCGTATGATATCCATTTCTTTTGAGATGATGGATGAATGTCTCCGGCGTCTCTGATTCTGGGGTTTGATGGAATTCATCCTGCATGATATTATTCCCTAGTTGCGCTTGTCGACTTGGTCTTTTTCCAGTGAGAAATGCAGCACGAGATGCTCCACAGGTAGGGACTTGGACAAATTGATTGGTGAAACTCACACCTTCGGCAGCTAGTTTGTCAAGATTCGGAGTAATGATGGTACTGTTTTCAAAATGGCCTAACTCTGATCGCAAGTCATCTACTGCGATAAAGAGGACGTTGGGTCTGGTTGATTGTGCAAAACTCGGGAGAAAGAGTAACCCTAGTAAAGTAATGAGTAGTGGTTGTCTTAAAAACTTGTGTTCCATTTCTTGCTTGATTTTCAGATAGTCAATCTAGGTCATTCGCTCTGTAGATAAAAGATGAATTATTGGAGGAAGAACTTTTGGGAGCGAAGAAGTGGGGATGGGGGAAGTAAGAAGAGCTGGAAATTTATGTTCCAGCTCTTTTGATAAATGCTAAATTACTTCAGTCCAAACCGAAACTGATCCCGGAGCACAGTGGAAATCTGCCCATCCAGATTCATTCACCCAAACTTCATCCTGGATCTTGCCCAATATATCACGGAAACGTCTTCCAGTATATCTTGATCCGATTTCCATGGAAATAGTCGCTCCTTCACCGTTTGACATGACTACAGCACAGCCCGAGTGGTTTTCATCTCCTTCTCTTGTCCAGGCGATTGCATTTGCACTTTCGAAGTAATTCCGCTGCGTACCAAATGCAAAATCTTTTCGTACGTAGAGCATAGATTCTAATTCATCCACTCGGTTGATGAAAATCTCATAATCCTGACCGTCATCTCCTTTGTCCCAATAGCTAGTACCAAATAGATCTGGGTAAAAAACACATGGGTACCCGTCTTTTCGAAGTAAAATAAGCGCATACGCCAAAGGCTTAAACCAAGCTTCAACAGGTGCTGCCAGAGCTTGAAGCGGCTGAGTATCGTGATTATCAACTAGCGTCACTGCTAATTCTTGGTTATCTGAAACAAGAGATTTGGTGAAAATCTCTCTTAAGTCAAATTGACTTCCCATATTAGAAGCTACGTGAAAACTCTCTTGCAAAGCAGAATCAAATAGGCTCATCGTGCCGTCTGTCGCATCAATGTATTTAGTGAGCACTTCCAAATTCCCTGGAGCCCAATACTCGCCTACAGCAAAGATGTCTTTGCCAGTTCGCTCTCTGAGTAAATATAGAAATTCTTGGAAGTAAGCTGGAGGGATGTGTTTCACGGCATCCAAACGCACCCCGTCATAATAGGTGAGTTCGTGTAACCATGTAGCATATTTTAGCAATTCATCCTTGACGGCAGGATTTCTGAATTCAATGTCACAAAACATCAGGAAGTCATAGTTTCCTTTTTCGTTCGTTATCATTTCCTCCCAGTCATTTCCATATTCACTCATCAGGTTGAATATTCCATGTTCTTGATTTCTATGGTCATAATCTACTCCGCTGAAGCAATGCTTGTCCCAGATGAAATCGGAGTATTGGCCATTTCTACCGGGAAAGGTAAAACGTGTGAAAGCTTCGATTTCATAGAGTTCGGAGATATTTTCCAACCGATTTTTCTCATTTACTTTCATCACTTTCATCAGTTCGGATTCATCTCCTCCAGCCTTGTGATTGAAGACAAAGTCAACGATGATTTGGATACCACGATCATGTAGTGCTTGGGTAGCTTCTATGAATTCATCCTTAGTGCCATATTTGGTACGTACGCTTCCTTTTTGGTCAAATTCCCCAAGGTCAAATAAGTCATACGTATCATAGCCAACACTCATTCCGCCTTGTTCTCCTTTTGAAGCAGGAGGCAGCCAGACGCTGGTGATTCCTAGGTTTCCCAGATATTCGGCTTTTTCTATTACTTCTTTCCAAAGTGTATCTTCTGGAGAATACCAATGGAAGAATTGGATCATTGTTCCGTTTTTCATCTTTAAAAGTTGGTTAGTTGGTGGTTTAGATTAAACGGTAAACGCCAAATTTTAAAGATGGTTTTGGCAGTTTTAAAGCGGGATAATTTGAATCAAAATGGGGAGAAAGTAGTCCTGAAAAAGAGCAAAACCCGATATAAATCATATCGGGTCTTGTAGGGTTGATTTTATGGAAGTGTGTGGAATTACCAATTATCGACTGCAATTAATGTTTCATTTTCTACTTTTCCGACTAGGGAAAAAAGATCCAAAGTCAAACAAAAGTTTATGTCTGAATCAATGTTATGATTTTGAAGGCGTTTTGCGTGGGAAGCCTGAGATAGAAATCCTTTCAAATTGTGGCCTTCTTTCTCGTAAAGAGATTTCATGGCTATCGCACCATCATCCTCAGCCTCATGAGTGGATTCTAGTGCTTTGGCTAATGCTCCAGCATAAAGTGAATCTTCTAAATTGAATTTCCCTTTCCAGCCAGCACAGTGAATCAGTACGTCCTTATTACGTGACTGAATGTAACTGACAGTCGCTTGTAGATTTGGAAAAGCTCCGATAAGAATCTCATCAGCCCCAGCAGATTTAGAAATAGCAAGAGTGCCATTTGTAGTGGTCATTGCCAGCTTTTGGCTTTGGTGTTCACCGGTGAGGTAAGCTAGGGGAGAGTTTCCTAATTGAAAGCCTTCCGCTTTAATACCATTTCTTTCACCAGCTATTAAGTAGCCGGATGATGCCATGGCTCTACATTCTTCGAGATCAGCACAGGTTTTTATTTCCGAAATTCCATTTGCAAGTGCAGCAACCATGGTGGAAGTAGCGCGAAAAATATCGACTACTACCACTAGTTTACCTTGCAACTCATGCAGGTGGATTAACTCTGGACTGAAACAGATTTCTACTTGCTTCATTTATTTTTTCAATAGCGGAAGTTTTTCCACCTGAGCTTTAAGGTTCTTATTTCTTACTTGGATGAAAATCTCTGTTCCAGCTTTGCTGAACTCAGTTTTCACATAACCCATTCCAATTCCTACGCTCATGCTAGGAGATTGAGTGCCTGAAGTTACCTCTCCGATCACTTCTCCGGCGGCATCCACGATAGGATAATGCCCTCTTGGAATACCTCTTTCTTGCATAATGAAGCCAACCAATTTCTTAGAAACGCCAGCTTCTTTCTGTGCTTTTAGCGCTTCAGAATTGGTGAAGTCTTTGGTGAATTTGGTGATCCAACCCAGCCCAGCTTCCAAAGGTGAAGTGGTATCAGTGATGTCATTTCCGTATAGGCAATAACCCATTTCCATTCTAAGTGTGTCTCTAGCACCTAGACCTATGGGCTTGATGTCAAAGTCTTTTCCAGCTTCGAAAACAGCATTCCATACTTTTTCAGCATCTTCGTTTTTTATGTAGATCTCAAATCCACCAGAACCTGTGTATCCCGTTCCAGAGATGATCACATCCTGAACTCCTGCAAATTCTCCTACGGTGAAATGATAGAATTTAATATCAGCAAGATTAACAGGAGTCAAGGCTTGTACAGCTTCGATAGCTTTTGGGCCTTGGATAGCGAAAAGTGAAATCCCATCAGAGATATTGGTCAAGGTAGCGCCCATCGTATTGTGGCTGTTTACCCAAGCCCAATCTTTATCAATGTTTGAAGCATTTACAACAAGCATATACTTTTCGTCTTCAAACTTGTAAACGATCAAATCATCTACGATTCCACCAGTTTCATTTGGGAAGCAAGAGTATTGTGCCTGTCCATCAACGATCTTGGAAGCATCATTTGAAGTGACCTTTTGGATCAAGTTTAAAGCCTCTGGGCCTTCTACCATGAATTCACCCATGTGAGACACATCAAAAACGCCAACGCCATTTCTCACGCAAAGGTGCTCTTCATTATCAGAACTGTAACGTACAGGCATGTTATATCCTGCAAAAGGCACCATTTTACCACCAAGGGCAACGTGCAAGTCATTGAGTTGGATTTTTTTGATTTGGTCTTCCATAATCTGGGTTAATTTTCTAGTGGGCAAAGGTAAGGATTGAGGTGAAAAATGCACTAAAAAAGGCAACCTGTTAGGGTTGCCTTCTACTATTTGTGTGCTAATCTAGTTTAAACGGAGAAGCTTTCACCACAGCCGCAGGTTCTGCTTGCATTTGGATTGACGAATTGGAAACCTTTTCCATTTAGTCCGTCTGTGAATTCCAGCGTAGTTCCAGCTAGGTAAAGTAAGCTTTTTCTATCCACAAGAATTTTCACTCCTTTATCTTCAAATACGTGGTCAGTTTCCACCTGAGCCCCATCAAAGCCTAAATCGTACATTAGACCTGAACAGCCCCCACCTTTCACCGAAACACGTATATTCTCATTTTCTGCGCGTCCTTCCTCTTTTTTGAGCTCTAGGATACGCTCTTTGGCTTTGTCAGAAACGATTATCATATTTTTATATATTACTTTGTCTTAAGTTGAAGTATTGGGAAAACAGTAAGAATCCCAAAATGATTCACTGCAAATATAGCAAATTTAAACATGAGGAAAATCGAGCATATTGGAATAGCGGTAAAGGATCTTGAGAAGTCTAATTCACTTTTTGCGAAGCTTCTTGGAAAAGAACACTTCAAAACGGAGGAAGTAGATGGAGAAAAGGTGGCTACATCCTTTTTCCAAGTAGGAGAAACAAAAGTAGAACTACTCCAAGCAACTGATGAAAATAGCCCAATTGCCAAATACCTTGAAAGAAGATCCGAAGGCGTTCATCATATTGCATTTGACGTGGAGGATATCCAGGCTGAGGTGGAGCGATTGAAAGGCGAAGGCTTCGAAATCTTGAATGAAACTCCAAAACTGGGAGCCGATAATAAATTAATGGTATTTTTGCATCCTCGGAGCACGAATGGTGTTTTGATTGAGTTGTGTCAGGAGAGGGGTATTTGATTGGAAAATTGAAAGATTGGAAGATTTTAAAATTAGAAATAGTTGAAGGTCTGGTGTGTGAAGCTTGGAAAGTGGTAAGGTTAGAAAAAGAACCTCAACTCTACTCTAAACCTCGTAAATCGGACTTCGTAAATCCCAAATAAAAGGAGGAGGGAAACTCCATAGTTATAAATAAATAGCGCCTTTGCGCCTCCCGATAGCTATCGGGAGCGGGAGGATATAAAAATATGTCAGAAAAGAGAACAGAAATAAGCGATTTGGGTGAATTCGGCTTGATCGATCACCTCAATGAGAAAGTGATTATTAAAAATTCCAGCACCTTGAAAGGGATTGGAGACGATGCTGCGGTAATTGAAGCTGGAGACATGGTCAAAGTCGTGACCACTGATCTATTGGTGGAAGGGGTTCATTTTGATCTGTCCTATGCGCCTCTGCCTCACTTGGGATTCAAAGCAGTAGCGGTGAATGTGTCCGACGTGGCGGCTATGAATGCCGTGCCTAAGCAGATCACGGTAAGCATCGCGTTATCCAACAGATTCTCAGTAGAGGCAATTGATGCACTCTATGAAGGTATTCATGCTGCATGTGAGCATTATGGTGTGGATTTGATTGGTGGTGATACCACTGCATCCAGGAGTGGTCTAGTGATCTCTGTGACTGCGATCGGAGAGGCCAACCCTGAACAAATTTCTTATAGATCTGGAGCCAAAGAAAACGACATTCTTTGTGTCACTGGTGACTTGGGCGGGGCTTTGGTTGGATTGCAGATTTTGGAGCGAGAGAAGGAAGTCTTCCTTGCCAATCCTGATATGAAGCCTGATCTAGGCAAGTACACGTTGGTGACTGCTCGTCAATTGAAGCCAGATGCTCGTGTGGATATCATCCATGAACTTCGGGAAATGGAAGTGGTGCCGACAAGTATGATGGATATTTCTGATGGATTGGCTTCAGAGATTTTTCATATCTGCAAAGCTTCTGGAGTAGGAGCAACGATCTACGAAGATAAACTTCCAATAGATAAGCAGACTTTCGATACTGCTGTGGAGTTGAATCTAGATCCTATCACCTGCGTGATGAATGGGGGAGAAGACTACGAATTGCTATTCACGATTGATCAGAAAGACTTTGCGAAGCTGGAAAAGCATCCTGATATACACTTCATAGGTCATATCACCAAGTCAGATGAAGGTAAATTCTTGGTTACAAAAAGTGGAACCGCAGTGCAAATAAAAGCGCAGGGCTGGAAGCATTTTTGATTGTCTATAAAAAGCAAAAAACCTCTTCAAGATCAATTGAAGAGGTTTTTTTTTGTTTAAGAATCTTTTCGGATTAACCTATAGATACTCTTTTGAATGCAGATACAGTCAATCCTTTGCTTACACCGTCAAGGTATTGAGCGATAGTTTTGTTGTTGTCTTTTACAAAAGACTGGCTAAGAAGAGTATTCTCTTTGTAGAACTTGTTTAGTTTACCTAGAGCGATTTTCTCAAGCATTTCTTCAGGCTTACCTTCAGCTCTTGCTTGCTCTTTTCCAACTTCGATTTCTCTTTCTACTACAGAAGAATCAACTCCGTCTTTGTCAAGAGCTACTGGATTCATAGCTGCAATTTGCATTGCTACATCTTTTCCAGCTTCTTCTACGTCAGTTCCGCTTGTGTTAGTCAATCCTACCAATACACCTAATTTACCGTTAGAGTGGATGTAAGGAACTACAGTTTCAGCTTCGATGATCTCGAAATGAGAAACTTCAATTTTCTCACCTATTTTGCCAGTCATCTCAACGATCTTTTCTGCAACAGTCAAGTTTTCGAAAGGAAGAGCATAAAGTTCTTCAACGGAAGAAGCTCCTTTTTCTACAGCAAGGTCAAGCAACTCATTAGCAAAAGTTACGAAGCCATCATTTTTGGCAACGAAGTCAGTTTCGCAAGTCAAAGTAAGCAATACGCCTCTAGCGCCATTTTCAGACACTTTAGTTACAGCTACACCTTCTTTAGTCTCACGGTCAGCTCTTGAAGCAGATACTTTTTGACCTTTCTTTCTGAGGATGTCTACAGCTTTTTCGAAATCACCTTCTGATTCGGTAAGTGCTTTTTTGCAATCCATCATACCGGCACCGGTCATTTGTCTCAATTTGTTTACTTCTTGTGCAGTAATTGCCATTGTGTTATCAGTTTAAAATAAAACGGGATAAATTCTTTTGGAACCTTGAGGACAGAACACTAAAGAAGGTCTGTACTCGAAGGAGTGATTATAGTTACTTCTAAGTGGCTAGCACCTTGAAGGATAGGATAAAACAAAAAAATTGAACATAAGCCGAAACTTGATGTTCAATTTTTAATTTATTTCAAATCAAGTTGTGGATTATTCTTTTGTTTCAGCGTCCACAGCTTTCTTAGCCTCTTCCTCTTCAGAAAGTTTAGCTTCTTCTTTGTCTTTCTTACGCTCTGAAAGACCTTCTTCGATAGCTGCACCGAACGCTTTAACTAGTAAAGAAACGGACTTGAAAGCATCATCATTAGCTGGGATTGGGAAATCTACCTCATTTGGGTTAGAGTTCGTATCAACTAATGCGAAAACAGGGATACCAAGCTTTTTTGCTTCAGCAATTGCGATGTGTTCTCTTTTGATGTCCACGATGAAAAGTGCAGCAGGTAGTCTGCTCAAGTCAGCGATACCGCCAAGAACATCTTCCATTTTGTCTTTCTGACGTGAAACCATCAAACGCTCTTTCTTCGCAAGGTTCTTGTAAGCTTCCTCTTTCATCAATTTGTCCAAACCGGACATTTTCTTCAATGATTTACGGATAGTAGCGAAGTTGGTCATCATACCACCTAACCATCTTTCGGTTACGAAAGGCATGTTAAGTCTCTTCGCTTCAGCAGCTACAAGATCTTTCGCTTGCTTTTTAGTAGCAACGAACATCACCTTTTTGCCTGAACGTACGATTTGCTTGATTGCGTTAGATGCTTCGTCGAGGCATACAAGCGTTTTGTTAAGATCGATAATGTGGATACCATTTCTCTCCATGAAAATGTATGGAGACATTCTTGGATCCCACTTTCTCGTCAAGTGTCCGAAGTGAACACCAGCATCTAGTAAGTCTTTATATTCTAATTTTGCCATTATATAAAATGTGTTTTTCTATTGTAAGGAAGAACCTCCAGATTAACGTTTCGAGAACTGGAATTTTCTTCTTGCTTTTCTACGTCCTGGCTTCTTACGTTCTACCATTCTTGGATCACGAGTAAGGAAACCTTCTTTTTTCAAGGCAGGTCTGTGTTCGATGTCGAATTCGCACAAAGCTCTGGAGATAGCCATACGGGCTGCTTCTGCCTGACCTGTGATTCCTCCTCCGTCTACATTGATCTTGATGTCGTAGTTACCATTCACGCCTACTAACGTCAATGGCTGCTTCACAACGATCTGATGAAGTTCGAATGGGAAGTAAACTTCCAAAGAACGATTGTTTACGGTGATAGTGCCATTTCCTGGAGCCATGTAAATTCTGGCTACAGAGGTTTTTCTTCTACCGATTTTGTTGATCATTTCCATGAAATAGACGATTAAAGAGTGATGGCTTTAGGCATTTGCGCTGCATGAGGATGCTCAGATCCTTCATACACGTACAAGTTGCCGTATAATTTTCTTCCCAATCTGTTTTTAGGCAACATGCCTCGTACAGCTTTCTCGATCAAGATTGTTGAAGATTTCTCTTTCAATAATCTTGGCGTAGAAATACGCTGTCCACCTGGATAACCTGTGTGTCTCACATAAACTTTGGAGTCCCACTTGTCACCAGTTAGTCTGATTTTGTCTGTATTGATTACAATGACGTTGTCACCACAATCAACGTGAGGAGTGAAGCTTGGCTTCGTCTTACCTCTTAAGATTTTCGCTACCTCACTAGCCAATCTACCTAAAACTGCAGCTTGGGCATCCACTACCACCCATTGCTTTTCTACAGTTGCGGCATTGGCTGATACGGTCTTATAGCTCAAAGTATCCACTGTGTAACTGTTTAATATTTAGCTTGTTAAATTTATTTCACCCTCAAAAAGGGACACAAAGATAGGAGTATTTTGTTTTGGATGCAAAATATTTCCAATACTAAGTCCTAATTTTCACAGGATTAGCTTTTTACTACCAATCAAAATCGGGTTTTTCTGACTGCTTTTCGATTTGAAAATCTTAGCTGGTTTTCTCTAATTGATTGACCAAAACCTTGAAATCCTTCGGATAAGGCGCATTCACGAATATTTCCGTGTCGTCCAAACCCTTAAATCCAATCGAATAAGCATGAAGCGAAACCCGCTGCATAATTGGTAATTCTTCTGTCTCTTTTTTTAAATTGAAGCGACGCTTGATAGAAGAAAGGTATAAAGGGTTGCCTCCGTATAAGGTGTCTCCACAAATTGGGGACTTTAGGTAAGCCAAATGAACCCTAATCTGATGCAGTCTCCCAGTGATGGGTTTGCACTCGACTAGCGTATGTGCGTAGTAGGTCTTCAACGTATTGAAAATTGTCTGCGCTGGCTTGCCATCCTTACTTACTTTGGCGATTCCTTTGTTGTTGGCTAAGAGATTTCGGTCTACCAGCTCATTGCTGAATTCCTTGATCCCTTCCACCACTGCATGATAGACTTTGTTTACTTTTCTACTTTCAAACTGCATAGCCAAATGCCTGTAGGCCGCTGGATTCTTGGCAATCACTAGACATCCTGAAGTTTCCTTATCCAATCGATGACACAGTTGTGAATCGGGGATGTGTGTCTTGGCTAAGTCTAGGATGTTCTGCGCTTCGTGCCTATCGTCTAAGCTTGATAGGTACGGCGGTTTATTGATTACCAGGTAATCCTCGTTTTCAAACAGAATAAGGTTTTCAAAATCTACTTTCTTCATGGATTCTCCTGCCTCTTCAAATGAGGCTGCAAAAGTAAGGAAAAAAGAATGTGTAAAAAACTTCTCTGGCTTTTATTATTAGAGAGTTAACACTTTGAGCGTCTCTTCCGGAGAATCAATTTTCACTAAAGGTAGTGAAAAGCTGAAAATGGATCCTTTTCCTACGGTCGAACTCACGGAAATCTTGCTTTTATGTCCTTCCAGAATATGTTTTACGATGGCCAATCCTAAGCCAGTACCACCTTCTTTTTTGTTTCTGCTTTTCTCCACGCGATAGAATCGCTCAAATATTCGCTTCAAATCTTCTGGCGGAATTCCTTGTCCATTGTCTTTGATGTCGACTTGAATGGTGTTTTTAAGAGTTCTAAGAGAGACATTCACATCTCCGCCATTGTGATTATATTTCATAGCGTTGAAGATCAGATTTTGGCACACACGATAAATCTTCTGCCTATCGCCAATAGTTAAGTAATGCTTATTTGGCTCTAAGTCGAATTTGATATGCATCTCGCGCTTGGAAGCTTTGTGTTCCAGCTCCTCCATTACCTCTTCTAGAAGGTCCTGTAGATCAAATTCGGTGAAATTGAATTTGATTACGCCGCTTTCCATCTGGTTTAGAGTAAGTAGATCTTGGACTAGGATGTCTAGCGAATCTAGGCTTTTGGCAGCACGCTTCAAGAATCGCATCCGAACTTGCTTGTCATCAATAGCTCCATCCAATAGCGTGTGTATGTAGCCTTGAGTAGCGAAAATAGGAGTCTTTAGCTCATGTGAAATGTCCGCGATGAATTCTCGTCTGAACTCAGCATTTTTCTGTAGGGTGTCAATTTCCTTTTGTCGGGCAATCGCATAGGAATTGATGACTTTATTGATTTTCCGCAGGGGAGAAATCGATCCTTTTCTGCCTTTTTCGCTGATTTCGGATAGGTCTTTTCGCTGAATTTTTTCCATCAGGGAATATATATCCCCGATCTCTTTAAAGATCAAAAACTCTAGCATGAAAGATATAAGCAGGTAGGCAGATGAAAAAGATACGCCCCAAGCCACAAAGAGCAAAATCGGAGTTGACTCATCCATTAATGACAAAAAGGCTGCAACCAGAGCCGAAATGGCTAAAGCCAGGATCAAAGAAATTCCTCTGGAAGTGGTAAACATTTATTGCCCTAATTCGAATTTATAACCTACACCTTTTACGGTAGTGATATAGTCTTCTCCGATTTTCTCGCGCACTTTTCTGATATGAACATCGACGGTTCTTGCCAATACAAATACGTCAGCGCCCCAGATATTCTGAAGAAGCTCGTCTCTACTGAAAACGATATTAGGGTTTTTGGCTAGGAAATGCAAAAGCTCAAATTCTTTCTTAGGCAAAGTGATCGTCTTGCCAGCTTTGTCAATCGTATAGCTACCACGGTCAATGATCAGATCTTTAATCTTGACTTGGATCTGTTCTTGTTCCTTCTTGGACTCCCGTCTGAATAAGGCTGAAATCCTACTCATCAATGCTCTAGGCTTGATGGGCTTCGTGATATAATCATCCGCTCCCACATCAAACGCTGCGACTTCAGAGTACTCTTCCATACGTGCAGTAAGAAAAATAATGAAGGTATTTTTGAGTTCGGGGATTTGCCGGATCTGAAGACAAGTTTCTACGCCATCCTGATTAGGCATCATGATGTCAAGTAAAATCACATCAGGTAAAAATTTTGCAGCAGTCTTGACTGCTTTTAGTCCATCTTCGGCAGTCGCTACATCGTAGCCTTCCTTTACAAGATTGTATTTCAGAATTTCAACAATATCAGGTTCATCGTCAACTACCAGAACTTTGATTTTTTGCTTATCGCTCATCAGTGATTTCTTAATGTTTTGCTTAAAATTAAGGAATATTTAAGGATTGAAGCCAAATAAAAGATTGTCAATCACCCAGCTCCTCCCTGAAAAGCATAGGAATATTTGGTAAATACAACACTATGTTATCTCTATGTTATGCCATTTTGAATTAATTGCTTTTCAAACCTTTAGCAGATATTATATCCAAATTTAATGAACCAATGAATAGGTTAGCTTTTATTTTCACAGGGATTTTGTTCTGATCCTTTGTGACCCACACTGTGATAGGGAACTCACCTCGGAATAGTTTATTCTTTGGTAGCTGCGGGGAAAAGATATAGGTTTCTTTTTTTCCAAGGTTTGTCTCCAGGGTTTCGGTGCCCTCGTAGATTAACTTTATGTTATATATTTCTTTATCGAAGAATCCTTTGATATCTATGCTTTCTCCCTTCTTCAAACCCCGTAAATCTTGAGTCCTTAAGTAATAAAAACCACTGACTAAATCCTGCACCTGTCCAGGAAGGTCAAAATCTTTCGTCTCTTTTAGATTTTTATTCTCCTTATCAAAAAGCTTCATTGTCGCTTTTTTGTTCTTCTGATCGAAGTGGACAAATTCATGCTTTCTGTATTTTCCTTCTTCAATATGTCTGTAAGACAAGGATGGTAAATTAGTTTCTACATCTAGGTAAGTGCCCCAGTTGTCGTTTACTTTCCCGAAAATCGTTGCTGCTCCTTTAGTTTTGCCATACACATCTATTTTATAATGTGATTTGTCGTTCTGTTCTTGTGGCCTTCTAGAGATTTGCATTTTTGCATCTGCAAGATTTAACCATCCATAGGAAACTTCAAAGGATAACTCCTCTCCAAAAGTAAAGGGAGTGATACCTGCTGAACCCTGTGCTGATAGATCAGAGAGGGTAAGAAAAATAAGAAGTGTAAGTGATCCGAGGATTCTTTTCATAAATTATATTGACAATACCTGACGAAATGGGTAGTATTCTATAGGTATTACGAAAAAGCGTGCCGAAAGGCGTTTAAAATTACGAATTTAGTGTCCCGAAACAATAGGCAAGTCCACCTTGGTAATGGTCTGTCGTTTATTTACTTTCACTAAACAATTGATTTTACAAATTTTAAAGATATGAGTAACAACGCTGAAAAATTAAAGGCACTACAGCTGACTATCGATAAGTTGGATAAAACTTACGGTAAAGGCACCGTAATGAAGCTTAGTGACAATAAAGTGGTGGATATCCCAGCTATATCTACCGGTTCATTGGGTTTGGATATCGCTTTGGGTATAGGAGGAATACCTCGTGGCCGTGTGATTGAAATATACGGACCGGAATCTTCTGGTAAAACGACTTTGACTTTGCATTGTATCGCTGAAGCGCAGAAGGCTGGCGGTTTAGCTGCATTTATTGATGCAGAACACGCCTTTGATAAAGCTTATGCTGAGAAGTTGGGGATTGATACAGAGAATCTTTTGATCTCTCAGCCTGACAATGGAGAGCAGGCACTAGAGATAGCTGAGCATTTGATCCGCTCTGGTGCAATTGATATTATCGTAATTGACTCCGTAGCTGCCTTGGTTCCAAAAAGTGAATTAGAAGGGGATATGGGCGATAGCAAAATGGGCTTGCAAGCTAGATTGATGTCTCAGGCTTTGCGAAAGCTAACAGGTGCTATCAATAAGACTGGCTGTTCATGTATTTTCATTAACCAGCTTCGTGAAAAGATCGGAGTAATGTTCGGTAATCCTGAGACAACTACTGGTGGTAACGCGCTGAAATTCTATGCTTCAGTTCGTCTGGATATTCGTAGAATTGGTCAGATTAAGGAAAGTGCAGATAATATCCTTGGGAATAGAACCAAGGTGAAAGTGGTAAAAAATAAGGTTGCGCCTCCTTTTAAAGTTGTAGAGTTTGATATCATGTATGGGCAAGGAATCTCCAAAGTAGGGGAAATCATTGACCTTGGAGTGGAGTTGGATATCATCAAAAAGGCTGGTTCATGGTTTTCCTATAATGGAGAAAAGCTTGGCCAGGGCCGTGAATCTGTGAAAACACTTCTTCTGGACAATCCTGAATTAATGGATGAGCTAGAAGTGAAGATCAGAGCTGCGTCTGGATTAATATCTAAAGGTGGAAGTAAAGTAGTTGCTGAGAAAGAAGAGTAAGCACTGGAGTTTTTCAAAAGTCTTTATACAAAAAGAGGTTGCTCAATCAATGAGCAACCTCTTTTTTATGGGGAATACTTTATTTAGGTTGTTCTGATAGCTTCCACAGGATCCATTCTGGCTGCAAGTGTTGCTGGGACTATTCCAGAAACAACTCCAATGATAGTGGATACACCTAATCCAAGCATGATGTTACTGAATGAAAGTACGATATCCAATGTGCCCAGTTGAATAAAGCTCAGCAGGAATACAATGAAAATTCCGGTAATCCCACCGATCAAACTCAGGCAAACTGATTCGAAAAGAAACTGGAATAGTATAAAGTAATTTTTTGCACCTAAAGACTTTTGGATGCCAATAATATTGGTTCGCTCACGAACAGATACAAACATGATGTTTGCAATACCGAATCCACCAACTAGAATTGAAAATCCACCGATTACCCATCCTGCTATAGAAATCACGTCAAATATAGATCCGATAGCATTTTGAATAAATTCTGTCTTGTTAAGAGCGAAATTATCTTCGTCTCTTGGTCTCAGGCCTCTCTTGGCACGAAGCAGCCCAGTCATTTCATTTTCTAAGGCAACAAGTCCAATGTCTTCTTCCATGCCTTTAACAGCTATGGTTGGCTCCATTCCATTTCTTCCTGTATAATACATTTTGCTAAAAGCACCGTAAGGAATCAAACATGCCTGATCTTTGGAAGGTGTGTCGAATAATCCTTCGCCCTCCTCTTCAAATACGCCAATTACGACGAATTTCATCCCTTTGATTTTGATCTGTTTACCGATAACTTCCTGCTGAGGGTACAGCGTGTTTGCTATTTCCCTTCCTATTATTGCAAAATTTCTTGAAGCATTTATTTCTGATTGCGAGAAATACCTGCCTTCCTCCAAAGAGATTTCATAAACATCTTGATAGGAGTAAACTGCGCCTGTGAGAGCCATACCTTCATAGGCATTGCTTCCTGCTTTTACCGTGGTGGTGGATGAGGCTGAGATAGTCACTCCTTCTGCAGAAGTGAGTCTTTGTTGGAGAAATTCATATTCTGCCACAGTTCCTGGAGGTCTGCGGAAATATTTCCACCATGGATAGTCTTGCGGGCCATTTGCAAAGGGAAATCTATCTACTCGCACTACATTAGTCCCTAAAAAAGAGAAGGAAGATTTAATATTGTTTTCAAGTGAGTCAACCAAAGTGAATACCGCAATAATTGCGAAAATACCCACCGTAACTCCCAATAGAGACAATATTGTACGGGTCAGACTAGTTTTTAATGCTGAAATCGCGAAGCGAAAACTTTCCCATGTGAGTTTGAAAAACAGCATATGTTATATAGTTGGTTTAAAACAATTTATCAAGTTAGCTGATTTTGCCTGATATTGTTAGTATCTTTGCATTTTTTAGAGTTATTCTAAATCACTCAAGACATCTAAAACTTATCTATGAAATTATCGGATTTCAAATTTGACGTTCCAAAGAAACTAGTAGCTCATTATCCTGCGGCAAACCGGGATGAATCCAGGTTGATGGTACTCCATCGAGATACAGGTAAAATTGAACACAGAATTTTCAAAGATATTACCGAATACTTCGGTGAGGGTGATGTCTTTGTAACTAATGATACCAAAGTTTTCCCAGCTAGATTATATGGCAACAAAGAGAAAACCGGTGCAGAAATAGAGGTTTTTCTATTGAGAGAATTAAATGCTGAATTGAAGCTTTGGGACGTGTTGGTAGATCCAGCACGTAAAATCAGAGTTGGGAACAAGCTTTATTTCGGAGATTCAGATCTCGTAGCAGAGGTGATTGATAACACTACTTCTAGAGGTAGAACAATTCGTTTCTTGTTTGACGGTACTGATGAAGAATTCCATAAGACTATCGATACGCTTGGTGAGACGCCACTTTTGAAAGAATTTATCGAAAGAAAAGTAGAAGCAGAAGATAAAGAAAGATACCAAACTGTATTCGCGAAGAACGTGGGCGCTGTAGCTGCGCCAACAGCTGGTTTGCACTTTACTCCTCATTTGCTGAAAAGACTAGAACTTCAAGGTGTGGATGTGACTCCAATCACACTTCATGTTGGCTTGGGTACTTTCCGTCAGGTAGATGTGGAAGATCTGACTAAGCATAAAATGGATTCAGAAAACTATAGCATTCCTGAAGGGACTGTTGAGTTGGTAAATAGATCATTGGATGCCAAAAAGAGAGTGGTAGCTGTGGGAACTACATCTTTGAAAACCATTGAGTCCTCTGTGACTGCAAATGGTCGATTGAAAGCAAGTAGCGGATGGACAGATAAGTTTATCATTCCTCCTTACGAGTTTAAAATAGCTAATGCATTGATCACCAATTTCCACCTTCCAGAATCAACTTTGCTGATGACTGCATCAGCTTTTGGGGGATATGACTTGGTAATGAAAGCATACAAAGAAGCCATCAAAGAGAAATATCGATTCTTCTCCTATGGAGATGCGATGTTGATCCTTTAATACTGAAAGCTCCGAAAGGAGCTTTTTTTATGTTCACACTGATATAACTTTGCAGTAAAACCTTTAGCGATTTCAATCCTTACTTTTGCGAAAAATAAGTATGACCAATAAAGCAGCGATCCTGGTAGCAGGAGGTAGAGGTACAAGAATGGGTGGGCCAATCGCCAAGCAATATTTACCAGTTGCAGGGCAGCCAGTACTGATGCGTACACTTTCTGTTTTTTATCAGGTAGACCCTTCGATTGATTTGATTCTGGTCTTGCCAGAAAGTGATTTTTCTTACTGGGAGGAATTATGTGCGGAATATAGATTTACTATCCCTCATCGTCTCGTAGCAGGTGGAAATTCTAGATTTCAATCAGTGAGAAATGGGTTGAGTTCTCTGGATTCTAACACTAAACTGGTGGCGATCCATGATGGAGTAAGACCCTTTGTTAGTCAAAAAGTGATAGAGGAGAGTTTTGAGGTAGCAGAACGTGCAGGAAGTGCCATTGCGGTGATCGCATTGAAGGATTCTATCAGGAAGCTTAAAGATGACGGGAAGTCATTCTATGAGGAGCGACAATATTATCGTTTAGTGCAGACTCCACAGACTTTTCAAGTAGAAAAAATCAAGAAAGCTTTTGCCGTGACCGAACTACAACAGTTTACCGACGATGCTACAGTCTATGAAAACCAAGGCTGGCAAGTGACTTTGATCTCGGGAAATCCAGAAAACATCAAGATAACCACACCTGAAGACATGGATTATGCTGAATTCATCGCCGCTAAGCAATTGGCTGATCGGTAAGTTTTCGTGGTGAAATTTCACCGACTTTTTAGTGGGCTTTACCGACTTTTAGGATGAATTGGCCTTTTGATTATTTCAGGGTGTAATTGCTTAGACTACTTTCGATCATCAATTAAACAATAAAACGATGAAATCGAACATGACTCAGGTGTTACACCATGAAATGATTATCAACCATGTGAGATTCCATCTGGCCTAAAAAAACAAATTATAAACAGATGAAACGAAATCGCATAAACAATAATGATGGAGGGATGATCTTTGGATTTATAATCCTCGCTGTAGGAGTCCTGATTTTATTAAGGAAACTGGATATTTTTTATCCTGATTGGTTACTATCCTGGCCAATGATATTAATAGGCGTCGGAGTGATTACATTGGTTAAGCACGAATTCAAAAGTTTTTTTGGAGTAATGATGCTGGGATTAGGAATGTACTTTCTCTTTGAGCGAGAGTTTAATTTTGATTTTGGGCTACAGCGATTTGTATTCCCGATTGCTCTGATTTTCGTAGGGATTTACCTGATCACCAAGAAGCGTAAGGAGCAGCAGGTGCTCAATGATATCCAAGAAAAAATCAGGGCTAAATCTACATCTTCGACAGCTTCAACCGAGGAATATAAAATAGGAGAGGAATACAATAAAGGGGAAAAGTCTACTTTCTCCAGCCAAGCCAGCGGAGCAAAATCTTATGCAGGCATGTCAGGTGTCTCAGGCACAAGCTACTCAGATAGTGTGTCTATAGATTCTATCATGAGCGGCATCAATAAGAGAATGCTGACCAAGAATTTTCAAGGTGGAAAATTAACCGCTGCATTTGGAGGTATTGATCTGGATTTAACTCAAGCGGACTTCTCAGGGATGGTGACGCTTCAAGTTGATGTTATTTTTGGTGCGATCAAGCTTGTAGTTCCTCCACATTGGGATGTGCGTGTAGAAGTGACCAATATAGCTGCGGGAGTAGAAGATAAGCGTGCTTATCGTCAGTCTGAAGTTGATCCTGATAAAGTATTGGTGATAAGAGGAACAGTATTCTTCGGAGGTTTGGAAATCAAATCTTATTAACGAAATTCCCATAAATCCCCAATCGATTGTTCTCAAAAGCATTTTCAAATCCTTCTAAAAGTAATTGGATCGTACAAGGAGCCGGAGTAATCTGGTTTCTTGCTACGTTTGGGTTGTTCATGTTTTATGGTATTGAGCAATCCATAGCCATCGTAGACTCCTTGATTTTCGCCTTGTTTTTCTCTCTAGGAGTAAAAATGCTGGATCGGGTTTTTGGGTTTTACATTCCCAAAGGAAGTAACAATTGGCTGCTTCTTGGTCTACCTCTTTTATATAGTTTTATCGCCGTTTTGGGACATCAATATTTGCTTAAATGGGTGTATTCGGACAAAGAAGCTTATCTAGTTTTTCTTAAATCTCACTTTTACCTTCGTTGGGCTATATTGGGTTTGGCTGAAGTTCTTGTTGCTTTGATCGCTATCGTAGTATCGAAGCTCGAACAGCAGGATGAAACTCAGAAGAGGGAAGCCATGATGAATGAGCTTTCGAGAGAGGCAGAATTGACACAACTGAGGCAGCAGCTTCAGCCGCATTTTTTGTTTAATAGTCTTAATTCCATTAGTGCGCTGACCGTTTCGCAGCCTTTGAAGGCTCGTGAAATGGTGCTGCAGCTTTCAGATTTTCTTCGGGGAACGATCAGAAAGGATCATCAGCAGTGGGTCAGTTTGGAAGAGGAGCTGAGTTATCTGAAAATGTATCTGGATATCGAGCGCGTTCGGTTTGGACATAGACTCGAGATAGAATTTGAGGTGACAGATGAGGTGAAGCAGATGCGTTTGCCTCAATTGCTGATTCAACCGCTTCTTGAAAATGCGATTAAGCATGGACTTTACGGCATTATTGAAGATGTGAAAATCATTGTTCAAGCGTATAAGGACCAAAACTATTTGATGCTAAAAATTGAAAACCCTTATGATCCTGAGGTGGCAGCACCCAAAGGAACAGGTTTCGGTTTGAGCTCGGTAGGCCGTAGATTATTTTTACTTTTTGGTAGAAAGGATTTGCTCGAATCGAAATCTGTGGATTCACTATTTACAGTTAGTTTAAAAATCCCCCAACAGAAATGATCAAGACTTTAATCATAGATGACGAGCCTTTGGCCGCGAGTATAGTGCAAGAGTTTTTAGCAAATTACCCACAGTTTGAACTTTTAGGTGTTTGTCAAAATGGATTTCAAGGACTGAAAGCCATCCAAGAGCATGAGCCAGATCTGATCTTTTTGGATGTTCAGATGCCCAAAATCACAGGATTTGAAATGCTGGAATTACTTGATGGACCTCCATCTGTGATTTTTACAACGGCTTTTGACCAATATGCTTTGAAAGCTTTTGATGCAATGGCAATTGATTACTTACTCAAACCGTTTTCCCAAGATCGTTTTGACCAATCCATAGAAAAATTCCTAGCTCAGCAAGGAGGAAATAGAGAATCCACTCAGAAACTAAATGAATTGGCCGAGAAGCGAAATCGTTTAGTTGTTCGGGTGAAAAATGAGATCAAAATCATTCCAACTCATGAGGTAAGTTTTTTCGAAGCCGAAGATGATTACATCGCTATTCATACTTCATCTGGCAAATACCTAAAGAAGATGACGATGAAGTCCCTTGAGGAAGCGCTAGATCCTGCCAAGTTTGTTCGGGTGCACAGATCTTACCTGATCAACCTGAATGAGATCACCAAAATAGAGCCGTACGAGCGAGATAATTACCTTGTGTTACTTCGGGATGGTAAAAAAGTACCAGTGAGTAAGACGGGCTATGCTAGGCTTAGGCAGGTGCTTGGGTTGTAGGGAGGGAAAGTGGTCAGTCTCAGTTTTCAGGCACAGGCTAGCGCAAACCTGCCAATTGTGGATAATGCTGGCGCAAGTCTTCAGACCTGCCTGCAGCAGGCAGGCTTGTGCCTTTTGAAATGCAGTCTGAAGACTGCTATAGTTAAATTAATCCTAATCACACTGAAATGCAGTCTGAAGACTGCAATGCTTTTGGTCCAAGTCATGAGACTTGAACCAAGTGGTCTGAAGACTTGAACTAACTGAGCATCTGCCAAATCTGCGGTTAAAGTTCAATCTGACCCGTCCTGAAATAGATTGACAGATTTAAGTTAGTAAAATTAGCCGAGGGAGATTTTCTTCCTCGGTTTTTTGATGGATTTCATTTGGGGTTTTCATATTGAGACTTAGGTGAGGTCTTTCCTG
>NZ_VORW01000027.1 GCF_007997215.1 Algoriphagus aquimarinus
AGGAGAGGGAGCTTGTCAGTGCTAACTAAGATGATATGAATATGAACAGAATCTTCAGTACCGTACTAATACTCCTCTGGACCTATACGGGACTGGATAAACTGATTCGATTTACAGAGAGCAGAAAGGCATTCCTTAACCAGACCTTTCCGGCCGAGCTGGCGGAGATTCTGGCTTATGCAATACCAATAACTGAGTTGCTGCTTGCCCTACTCCTACTCTTTTCAGTGACCCGATGGTGGGGATACCTGGGTAGCATCTTATTGCTCACTGTATTCACAACCTATGTGGGACTGATTTGGGTGGGAGCTTTTCCAAGGGTGCCGTGTAATTGTGCGGGAATCCTGGAGAGTTTGGGATGGGCAGAGCACTTTGTGCTGATTGTAGTGTGTATTGGGTTGGGGGTTGCCGGTATTCGATTGAAAGATTGGAAAATTGAAAAATTGGAAGATTAAGAGATTGGAGATTAGAGATTAAGTAGCTATCGCGGAGGAGTAATTAGAGTTTGGTATTTGATCAATTTAAAATGAAGGAATTGGAAGTTTAAAATATATGAAAGTAGAGAGGTGTGAGAATCACCCTGAAGGGGTGAAACCATTAATAGCCATGGGTGAAACCCATGGTTAATAGAGAAAATAGGCCGTTGCCCTCGGCGCAGGATCATTTTTGGAAGACGTAGGTTTGTGCCGAGGATGGAAACGAATTCCTAATGGGAAATGGTCTTTGTTACCCCCGACCCCTTCCCGATAGTTCGCGGAGGGGAGAATGGTGTTGAGTGGAAGGTAGGAAAGGTAAGTGGTGTCAGACTGACACTTCGATTTCGAAACTCTCGTCTCTCAAGTGCTCAGTGTGAGCGGAGTCGAAGTCGGGAATTGAAAATAGCTGGAAGTCGAAATGCAGAAAGCTAAAAAAGGAAAACCCCAGAGGCCCGTCCGTATGGATTCATTTGGCCGGAGTGACAGATTTATAGCGCTGGGTTTTAACCCGGTGAAAAAAAGATCAAAGGCCATTTCCCTCGGACATGAAGAAAAGTGATAATACTAAGGCTTGTCCCGAGGAGGTCTAAAGAGTTTGGAAAGATAAAAGTGGAACAGCAATGATTAATCTACCTTCAAAGAAAGGCGTCGGAGGTGGATCCGACGCCCACAGTCCAAATTATCTAAAGCTGGGACTGTAAAAAATGAATCAGTAGAAGATGGTGTTATTCCAGCTTCTGCGGTCAATTGGATGAAAGCAACTAGTTTCAAAATGAATGTAACTAATAAACGTGCTATACACAAGTAACTGACAAGTAAAACTTTATAGGACCCTTCGATTTCGAGACTCTCGTCTCTCAAGTGCTCAGGGTGACACCTCAAAGGTTAAAAAAAGGGCAGGGCTGCTGTAAAACCCCACCCAAAAAAATAGCATTACCGGAGGATCATTTCTCTTGATAGCCTGGGGTAAGAGACTGGCTAGAACCCAATGAGCCTCCCAAAGGGAGATGCCGAAAACCCTTTTCAGAGTAGGCATTTAGATTCAAACGGTTTGTCCCTTTTTGATTTGTCAAAAAAGGGTCTATAATTATGAATAAGATCAAGAAAATGCTTCCAGCACTAGCAATGGTGTTGGGAGCAACCTTCGCAATGGCAATGAATGCCCCTGCTATCTTGGACTCAAACCCTCCGGAGGAAGTATTCACCCCGGATTCGTCTGAGCCAAGTAATTACAGAAATGTAACAGAGGAATACAATAACCTGAGTTACAACTGTGATAATCAGGAAATGGAATGCCTGGTTCAATTTTCCAATGATGATCCGGCAACGGGTATCAAAAGTATTTTGGACGAAGGCCAATTCACGGTAATACCTTAAAGGTTACACCCAAGGTCATCTTGGCCTTGGGTGTTTATTTTTATCTAGGGTTTTGGCTGATTCCACTCCGCTGGATTTCATCATCAGGGATGGGAAATACATACCGATTTGAATTGGGTTCAAGTGTAAATTGTTCTCCATTGATCTCCCGAATGAGGGATTTTTGATACGTTGGATATTGATTTAACCTGCGGAGATCTGTCCACCTTATACCCCTGCCAAATAGCTCCTTTTTCCTTTCCTCTAAGATCCTTCCGAGTAGTTCATCTTCATCGGTGATTTCCAAATCCACCCAGGTACCTGTCTGGTAACGAAGGGATAAAAGCTCATTCAACAATGCTGATGCCGCCTGTACATTTCCTTGTCTGGCATATCCTTCAGCGGCAATAAGTTGCATTTCCCCTACGGATATACCTCCAAAAAGGAAAGGAAGGCCTGTCAGGTGTTTGTTGAAATTGTAATATCCACTTGATGACTTGGAAAAATAGGCAGGTAGCCTTAAGTCCCCCTCTTCGAAAAGCTTTACAATAGTACTATCCGCATATACCTGCGCAGAACGGTGGAAACTTACACTGCTTAAAACAGAATAAAAGATCATTTCATTATTAAATCTGGCAAAGGGTCTTGATGAGGCAAAATTAAGCGTATTGAAGTCCAGGCGATTTTGGTATAAATTCAAAGCAGCTTCTGCAGCTTGAATAGCCTGCTCATATTGAAATGTGATCAGGTAAAATCTTGCAAGAACTCCCAAAGCCGCAGATTTAGTAGCTCTGTTTTTAGGACTTGCCTGCTGGGGTAAGAGCTCTGCAGCCATAGTTAAATCAGTTTGGATTTGGCTGTAAGACTCCAGCAAACTTGCCCGTACTGGCCGGGTACTTATGTCGGCAGATTCCCGAAGTACAATCCCAAGACTTCCCTCATTGTCACCGTCCCTTGAGTATGGAGGGGAAAATTGTTGGAGTAAATTGAAATAGGCGTATGATCGATGAAACAAAGCAGCTCCCTTGAGCTCGTTTAACTGTGGACTAACTCCAGATTCCTCTTCTATTTTCGCCAAAGTTTCCAGTGCCACGTTGGCATAAAAAACCTGGGAATATGGGTCTGACCAATCGGAGGTAAAACTACCCTGGTAGGGATCATCAGCCCATCTGTATGTCCCCTGTTCCACCACTGTTGCAAATCCGTTATAAGCTTCATCTGTTGCCCAAAATTCATTGGTGGAAAGTAGCGGAAGGGTACCCTGGTTGTTAAAAACCGTCGTATTATCCAGTAAATTCTGGACGTCTGTAAGCGTGTTGGGTACAACCAGACTTTGATTGGGCTTGGGATCCAAGAACCCTTCACAGGAGACCAATAGGCCTGCAAGGAGGATCAATTTTGATTTTTTGAGTATGTTTTTCATAATTGTATTGCTTTTAAAAAAGGGGCCTGCGGATTTTCTTGAAGTAAGCAACCCACAGGCGGGTCTTTTGGATTTGGAGATAACCAGTCTCCCCTTATGAAGAAAGCTTTTGACCTGTTCCCTTTTTATGTTGTTTTAGAAATCGAGTTGTAATCCTGCTGCCAAACTTCTCAATGGAAGGTTAGTACCAAAATCCGGATCCCATTCTGAGTCCGTTGCTTTCCATATCATGCCGATATTGTTGGCATAAAGAAAGACCTCGGCATTCCTAAAGGCCTTTAGCCCTTTAGATTGGCGAGGAAAACTGTATCCAAGTCTTATATCCTGAAGTCGGATATGATCGCCTTTTTCTACTAAGGCAGAGCTGTTTCTGATGAAAGTATCCCTAAAACCGTCTCTATTTTCAGGCATAGCAGGCACCTGAGTTGCCGTTTCATCCCCTGGTTGTTGCCACCTGAGTGCAAAATCAGCATGACCTCCCCTGCCCTGCATGATGTTTTCATATTGGACCGTTGTTCTTTTGAAATAGTAGCCGCCGCGAAAAGTAATATTGGCAGAAAGACTTAGTCCTTTATACATGAAATTATTTCTGATTGCTCCAAACACGGTAGGTCTGGCTGCTCCATAGTAAGTTAAATTGTCCATGGTCACACCGTTGACAATAGACCGGTAATCTTCACTTGGCTCTCCGTCAAGTAGTCCTATCGGTGCGCCAGTTGCCGGGTTTAAACCTTCCCAAGGAAGTGCATAAACGCCAAAAAGGGGTCTGCCCTCTACCGGATAATAGGTGCCACCGAGTCCTGAACTGGAGAAATTTAAAATATTGATTGGACTGACTTCTGTTTCGAAGCGGATCACTTCTTCATTAATACCACTGATTAGAAATACAGTGTTCCATGAGAATTCACCCTGTAGATTTTTCGTCTCCAAGGTTATGTCAATTCCTTTAGTCAGTGTACTTGCATTATTTCCGGTGAAACTTCGTATCCCGGTGGATGGAGCAAATGGGGAAGTTCCGATAAGATCCAATCCTACTTTCCTAAAAAATTCCACTGATCCTAAGAGCCTGCCAGACTTACTTTCCATATCCAGTCCTGCATTGATGATTTTGATCCGCTCCCACCGTAAGAGTGAATTAGGCGGATTGACGATCTGTGAATAAGGAAGCTGGGTTAGCGGATTGTTGGAAATTGTCCTGGCCGTAGTAAATGCAGAAAGACTTCTGTCTACATTTCCATTATACCCATAGGACAATCTTAATTTCACAAAGGGCAGATTATCCCAGTTGTAAAACTCCTCCTCGCTCAATACCCAACCCAAGCCGGCAGACCAAAGCGGTACTGCCCTTTGATTGGCGGAAACCCCGAAAAGATTGGAGGCATCCTTTCGCGCACTGACGGTCAACAGGTACCGGTTTTGATAAGAAAGTGAGGCATTTGCGAAAAGCGAGGTGAACCTATCCTGTCCCAAACCCAATCCTTCCCTGTTCGGGATACGCTGACCCGACTGGGGGAAATAATATTGGGAATACAAATTGGTGTAATCAACCGGCTGATTGGTATATAGCTCTTCATCGAATCCGTAGTACCTCCCCGAAAAGGAACGGTTTTCCAGAGCCTTGAACTCCGCTCCGGCCAAAGCCTGGACATTCCAGCTTTCCCCAAGATCCTTTTGGTAATCCATCTGAATTCTTCCGCTATGGCTTAGAGCCCTGGAAGTACCCCAGTCATAAATTCCTTGCCTTGGGACTGGAAAGGAGAGGTTGCCGGACGTTGGATCCACCTGCGTGAAGGAATTAATCAGGTTACGTGCAAAATAGCTTTCAGGGGAATATTCTGTATTGCTTTGCCCCTTATTTTCCCAATACTGGTAAAGCAAATTCACATTCAAATCAGGTATAATCTTATAGGAAGCCCCCAAGTTGATCCTCCAGTCATCCCGGACAGACACAGTGGGTGCTCTACCGATCTCATCCAGTGGCACAAATGCCCAATCCAAGAGTCCCTGATCCTCAGCCTGTCTTTTCAGGCTTTCCCTGTAATCCCTAAACAGGGGAAGAGCCTCGCCGTTGGCATTTGCCAGCCGGGCATAAGGATACATGGAAGCGGTGGAACTGAACCTAAGGTCCTCTGGTCCCACGTTCTGGTCTACTTCTTTTGTCTTGGTGCCATAAAATCCTGCTGAAATTTTCAACCGATTCTCAAATAGGCTGAATTCATTCCTGAAGTTCAGGGTCATCCTGTCAGAATTATTCCCTGTGACATTCTCCTGCAGTTTGTCCCATCCTGCACTAACCCTAAAATTATGAAACTCCCCTCCTCCCGAGATTCCCAATGCATATTGTTGATTGATCTGGTTTCGGTACAGGTAGCGGTTTATATCGTTGTACAGGTTGTTTTGTCTGAGTATGTTGATTCCTGCTTCCGCTTCCGAGTCGGAGATTTCACCTTCCCTCTGTCGAATTAGTAGTTCGACAACAGGACTCAATACAGGATTGCTGAAACTTGATTCGAAAGGAGAATAAAATCCAGATTCGAAGAGTTGTCTTTCCACATCAATGTAGTCATTAGTGGATAATACCGGATTTAGATTGGCATTTGGATGTTCTATCAGGTTTGTGTTTGCTGTGAAACTAACCCTAACCGGCTGGTTGGACTTACCTTTTTTGGTAGTGATCACAATCACTCCGTTTCCGGCTCTTGCTCCCCAAATAGAAGCCGCAGCAGCATCTTTAAGCACTGTAATAGAGCCAATGTCATTTGGGTTGATGTCCTCCAGTGATCCGTCAAATGGAAAATTGTCAATAACAATCAGGGGTTGGTTAAATTGACCCAAAGTACTTCTACCTCTGATGGAAATCGGGTCCCTTCCGTGATCACCGGTACGGTTGAAAATCAAACCTGAAGTTACATCTTCCAGCCTGTCGATCAGGTTGGTACTCACCCTTCGGTCTATGAGCTCTTCGTTTAGACTTACAAAAGAACCTGATGCTCTACTTTTGGGAATTTCCTGATACCCGGTGGCCAAAACTTCCACTTCTTCCAACCCCATCTGTAATGGTACCAGTTTGATTTCAAGGATTTCGCCCAAAGGTATTTCAATGATTTTCTTGAAAGTCTCGAAGCCTATAAACTGGACTGTAAGTTCGGATTCTCCAGATTCAAGGTTTAGGGAGAAATTCCCGTTATCATCAGTGATGCTAGAAATGGAACCGGGAGTGGCAGTTACCAAAGCTCCGGGGAGAGCTTCTCCGGATTCTATGTCAACTACTTTCCCGTCCACGGTATTGGACTGCCCACATATTTCGTGTGATGCACAGAGCAGGGTCAATGTCAAAATCAGATAGATGTTTTTCATATGATTATAATTTGTCTTTTAAAGGCCATATGGAATCTCGCATGCATTATATTCATCCCAGTGTGTGACTTTTTAGTCATGCTCGATTTCATGGCTGTATGGGTTTATATTTATTTAATTTTCTGAGGACTAAAACAGGGATTTCCAATTCCTTCTCTACTAGCTCTAGCCCATGTTTCTGAAATCCTTCCCTCAGACTTTCTACACTTGCGAGTTGTGCTTCCAGCTTAAGGTCTATGGGATAGTCAATTCCGGTGAGGTTGATCAGTGGATAGGGGCTTGACTGTAGGAAAAAGGAGTTGAGGTGATAGACCAGACCCTGCAGCGGGTAATTTGTCATCTCCACCCCAAATGGTCTGGTTTTGTATGATTTATTGGCATTTTGGGATTCAGGAAAGGATCTTACTTCCTGTTGTATCAATGCATATACAGTCCTTTTTTGCATTTCTACTCTGGCTTCTATGTAGGGGAAGAATTTTTTGAGCTCATCCTTCATATATGCAAATGGCTCTATGCCGGGTGGAAGAATCAGTTCGTAGCTGTAGACATGCCCTTCCTGCATTTTCCACTCTCTGTAGTCCATCCCTGTTTTGGAGGAGGTAATTTCTTCTTTTTCAAAATCCTCGAGAACTATCCTGTTGACTCCAAAATAATCCACGATGTCGTGGCCGGAATATGCAAACTGGAAATGCTTGAAAAGGGACATGTTTACAATCCTGAAATAAGAACCGAAATCAAAGTGTTGGATCAGGGATGATTTGACTTCGGGGATATATCCTGTCAGCGCGGAAAGGTACCTGATATTCTTTTCTGGGATTTTTTCATTTCCGGGAATCAGAAATTCATCCTGCCTGAGCTGGAAACTGACGTCCTTCTTTAACCGGAAGGAAGGCTGACCAGTATCGAGTAGGTGTTGCAGCTTTTCATTTGTCATATCCTCCTTACCGGTAATGGCAACAATTTTCCCCCATTGATCCAAAATCACGAAATGCGGAATAGTCAGATGCGGAATGAGACGCTGAAGCCTGCCATCCGAGGTAACTATCGGTATGTCGGTTTTCTCCAAGATGCCGTATGGCTCCAGGGTTTTCCTGACATTGTCCAGAGGTTCGAACGTGATAGGCACAAAATCAATCCTACTCTGAAAATCCTTCTGAAGCTGATCTGTTTCGAGCAGGGACTTGATGCTTGCCGAGCAGGAAGTTGCCCAGAAATGAAGGACTTTGTATTGGCCTTTCTGCTGATCCAGATTTATGGGTTTGCCTCCCAGCTTCAGAACATTAGTAAACAGAATGCCACTCGGTATCTGATCTCCAATGGTTAAGGTATCGGAAAGAGCAGAAGGACTCTCGCCCTCCTGCCCTGGGATGCCAGGCTGATAAACCAAATCTGTACCTGGGGGTGACTCCGCAACTTTACTTTGTGCTTTTAGGGTGCTTATGGGAAGACATAGGTATCCCATTAAGCAAATGAGTAGTGTTTTTTTCATGTGCTTTTGATGTTTGTTGCTGGGTACTTCGACTTCGCTCAGTACAAGTGTCCGATGACCGATGACCGATGTTGGCGGACGGGAGACCGAAGACGGAAGACCGGCTGACAGGTGTCGGATGACCGATGCCCGGTGTGGTTACCGTCATTGCGAGGCGAGGTACGAGCCGCGGCAATCTCGATCTAGGAAGTGCTAACTTCTATGAGATTGCTTCGTCCTTCGTCCTCCCGCCACGACGGGCAGGCGCAATGACGTTCCAAACAAGACGTAGTCCTTCCACCCTACCGATTTCCGATAGTCCAGCAATACTGAATAATAAGATGTAATGTGTCAGCGCTACCAGCTACTGTGAGCTTGCTGACGTGAGTGTGTGGTAACCGATCTGCTCAGGGCTGTGCACCTCCCCTTTCACGGTCTTAAAAAACGAACCCTTAAATCGGATTCTTAGGCTTCAGAGGATATAGGCGATCTACCGCGGCGATGCCGAGTTCCACTGGACGGATGTAATAGGTCCCGATAATCCTGACAGCTATCGGTAGAGAACGAGATGACCCGCTTACCAACAGAGCATACTCTCCCATCCTGTGGACCCTACAGGAAGCTTTCTGAAACAGAAAAGGAAGTAAATCAATCATGCTCGTTTTCATATAAATGAAAAATGGTAAAACGAGTCTTTGAAGGTTAAAAAGGAGTTATGGCGGAGCTCCTTACAACCAAGCTGCTAGCTTCTGACGGCATACGGATTGGAATTACGATAAGGAACCCACAGCCATAACTATACAAATATAGCTAGCCATGGGTATTTCCCTACCGTCTCGTCCGAGGTAAACGTCAGAATTTGCAGCCGAGACTCTTTGAAAATACCAGTTAAAATTCATCTAGGAACAAGTAATTGCAACCTTTAAAAGATCGAAAGGTTAAAAGAACTCCCCCAAATGATAAATTTTGATGTTTCTAAGTTAAAAACAATAATCCAAACAAGCAAATAAAAAACCTATTATAACAGGTTTTAAATCATTTAACTCAATTGTTGATTTAGGAATGGATAAAAACACCGCTAAAGATCAACTAGAAGCGTTTCAAAATGATTTCAAATCCCTCCAATTAAATCTCGGCTTGTTCTTCCAAAAATCAAGAGAAAATATTGGTATAAAATCGATTGAGGACTTTGCAAACACCTATGGATACACGACATCACAATACAGGGCCTATGAAAGCGGTAAAGCAAACCCTACTCTTTTAACGATATTTAGGCTACTGAAAATTTTGGGTTTAAACGAAAATGATTTGTTCAATTTTACCAATAATCAAGACAGGAAATCAAATGATACCATTGCTGCTAATGCAAGAAAAAATAAGATTGAACAACTAAGAGAACAAGTAGCTAAGATAAAAGGAGGAGAATTTGCTCAAGAGATCAATGATGTTTCAATGCTCCGAATATTCCAAACACTAGTATTTTGCGGTGTTTCAAGATCAAAAGCCGAAATCCTAGAAAACTTTGAATTGAAGAATACAACTAACAACTTTAAAAGAAGTGTTGGTATGGCCTTGGAGCTATCATGGATAAAGATGACAAATCCAGAAAGTCGAAATAGTCCCGAGCAGAGGTATGTGATTACGGAGGAGGGGAAGAGGGTGGTTTGAACCCGAGCATAGTAACTAAAACTATCTTGTATTTTTTCTAGCCATTTTCTAGTGAAAATTGTTTGCTGAGTTCAACTTTTATTTCAGAATAAAAGAGATGAAGATGTTCAATTCCGGTCGTAAGATTCTCAATTCTTTTATCATAATCAATCGCCTTCCGCTTAAAGGAACTGTACCTCCTGCCATCCTCGGATATTTCGCTTCGAAAGTCATTAGCAGTTTTTGGAAACCTGTGAGCCATTGAGTTTCGCAACTCATTCACGTCTTTTAGAATAATTGATGAACTTTTTATTAAATCTCCGAGATGCACATCTTGAATATTTTTTAAAATTTTATTTAAAGTGACTTCTCTTTCTTGCAAGCGAATTTGTATAAATGCCAAATTGACAATTTGATAAATGATATCTCTTGCGGAGATCAAATAGTACATAGTCGTCTCAAAATAAAACTCGAATTGCCTTAAATTAATGACCTTTAATTCACTTTTAAAATCCTGATCTGTTTGAGCTATGCCTCTGTTGAAATTCACTAGAGTAATGACATACGATTGCCTTAGATTCCATACTTTGGTACTTAAAACTGAGTCCCAATGATATAGATTTTGCAGTTGAAAAACTTCTTTAGCGGTTTTCTCACCTTCTAAGAGCAAACCAATTTCCTTAACATTTGAAAAACCAAACGTACCCATTTCAGGAAACGTTCTAGAAACTTCCAACCACTCTTCCCTAGTTGGGTATTTATAGTTTTCCATTTTTAGGATCATAGCCTTCGCTTATTCATCAAGAGATCTCTCCTGTATTTCAACAATTCCTGATTTTTCCAATTCATCAAATATAACCTCAATATTAGTCATGGCTTGGGGACGCATACCAAATCTTAATTCACGTTGTTGACTGAATGTAAACACTACTCTTTCTTTTGCTCTAGAAAGAGCTACAAAGAATGCACATTTATCTTCATCTGGTTGCCTCTGAAACGACCAAAACGCACCATCTTCCAATCCAACAAATATTATTGTATGGTATTCAAGACCTTTGCTTTTATGAATTGTCATTACCGGAATGGTGTCCTTTCCTAACAGCATATCTAAGGCAGTAATCAAGCTATTTGAACTTTGGTAATTTCTGATTAACTCATCTTCAACTTCCTTTATATATGAATCTAAAATTGATAAGTTTCTATAAGTTGGAAAAAAAGCTCTTATCCGATCTCTACCCGCGAAATCAACTATCTCGACAATCATCTCCCTTATCAGATCATCATTTAATGTTGATGTTGCTTTGCGATTCTTAAGCTTTCTAATAAATCCGGATAAAGAAACTTCCAATTTCAATAACTGATCGTCTTCGAATTCTGAGTGAATGTTACTAAGGAAACCAAATACAATTTGTCTAGCGGAATTATCTTTTGGCTCGAAAATAGCGTAGAACGTATTAATTATATAAAGACAAACTTCTTGGGTGAGTATATCCTGAAATCTATTTTCATCACGGGCTTTTAATCCATTTTGATTAAAATATTCAATTATATTCCCTGCATATAATGGTAACTGCTGCTTTACTAGGATGCATATATCTCTTGGATTTAAGCCATCCGTTGTGACCCAATGATTCACCTCTTGAAACAAGATTCGCATTTCAGCGTCAGGATTTTCAAATATCCAAACTGAGCATTCTCCTTGATCGGGATGCCATTTAGGCGAAGGTGTTGCAATGTCGGTTTTACCGAGCAAATGTTCTGTGAGATGATTTAATAGACTAACTAATCTTGGCGCACAGCGAAAGTTCATTGTAAGCGGCACACGAGTAGCCAAAGTGTCAGCAATAAAATCATCAAAGACCGAATCTTGTGCTCCCGCCCATAGCATTATTCTCTGCTTATCATCTCCTACAGCGGTAAAATAACTATTGCTATGTAAAAAGCAGCTTTTAAAAAGGTCATATTGAATTCCAGTTGTATCTTGAAACTCATCCAAAAAAACATGTTGATAAGTTTTTTGTAGATATTGTTTGATTTTGGGATTGGCATTAATGATATACTCCGCCAACCTCATAATCATCTTGAATGTCAATTTTGATGGAGGCATTGCCAACATCTTTTCCCATACCTGATTTCTGACACGTTCTCCTGGCGTATTACTGCTATGCGGAAATTTAGCATCGTGCAAAGACCAAATTGTATCTCGACTTGTCATGTTGAAATAATCAATGTCCTCGGACTTGTAAAAATCCAGAACAGTCTGATCCTGAATTACAATATCATAATCAGCACTGACCTTATACCCATTTGGCAACCCTTCTTTAAATCTGTCCAATATCTGCTTAGCGAAGGAATCAAAAGTTAGTGATTCAAATCTTTTGGATAGTTCATCTCCACACCGTTTCTGAACCCTTTCCTTCAAATTAAATGCAGCATCTCGCTTGAAGCTTATTGCTAAAATCTTGTATGGGTAAGGACAGGTATTGGTCTGGAGAAGGAAAGAAGCCTTTTGCGCTAGCAATTCTGTCTTCCCCGCTCCAGGGCCAGCTACTACCAAGCTATTTTCCGACATTTTTGCTATGTCAAGAGCATTCGATTCAAGAATCATATCGTCAGCCGGTACCCACATTTCTGGTTTAATTCTCTTCATTGATCTAGGCTTAATTCACCATTAACGAGATTCGATTAAAGATATCTGAAAAAACTGGAGGCAAATTATCTTCTATTTCCTTATCACTCATGGAGGACAAAACTTGAATATGAGTAGCAGGTTTCCCTCTTCCTAAGAAATGATAGTTGTACCATATCATCAGTTGTTCCCTTTCTTCATCAGAATAAGTTGCTCCGGTTGCTTTCTCCGATTTCAATGTTGCTTGAACAGCAGCTTCGACTTTCTCTGAAAATTCATCCGGTTCTTTGACTTTGTCAGGAATTCTAGGCCCGCCTCCTTTAGGAATAGCTTTTTTATAAAATTCAGGATAATGAGTGAGCATTAAAAAGTCTAGATCAAGGGGATTGGAGTAAAAAACATTATACGGCTTCAACATATCCACCCAACTATTCAGATTTTTTATAGAATCCTTATCTGTAAGACTCCAGGTATGCATATCCTCCAACTCATCATCTGATAGAATTCCGTCAGTAGTTACTAAGATAGTTTCCTTGACAACGCCAACTTTAATGAGTTGCTGAATTGCATACTTCACCCTACCCCAGCCACCGCCTCCCCTTTCTATATCCAAATCAAGCAGTGTGATGTACGGAATATGAAGTGTACTGAGCAGTTTCCATATATGGTTTACAAAACGATGTCCCAATGGCGCAAATGTGATGATATTGTCATCAAAATCCACCTTCATCACACTCATCAATCTATTGAAGATAACTTCTTCACTATCCCCTTCTCCAATAACAACCAATCTTGCAAAGTAGATTTCCGGATAATTATGAACGGCTTCTTTTACGTATTTATATGATTCGTCCGTTTTTTCTGGAAGTAATATTACATTTACTTCTGTCTCATATTTTTCAGTTATTCTGAAATGAAAAATAGACTCGGGTTCCAATCTTTTGACTATTGCTGACGTGTGAGATGAAAGGAAAACTTGGGAATTTTCTTTTTCAGAAATAGTTTTTAGAATTTTAATAACCCTTCCCAGCAGTTGGGGCGCAATATGATTTTCAGGCTCTTCAATTGCGAGAATAGTAAGAAGTGGCCTACTTGTACCTATGGTTTCTGAATCTTCGGTTTCTGCGAGTTTTTCTTCCACGTCCAATAGAGAGCAAACTAAAGTTAGATAAAACATTGAGCGGTATCCTTCACCAAGTTCATCAATTCCGAAGGACTTATGAGTTCCTGTCGGATTGAAGGATATCTCCAACTTTTTGAGGATGGAATCAAAATCACTACCACCAAAACCAAGTGTTGCATCTCTGTAACGCTCGTCTTTGTGAAATTTTTGCCAAAATTCAGTAATTGAAGTCTGTACCGTATTAAACTCTGGTAATCCCTTAAAAGAATCATTAATCTCCCCTATTTTTTCATCAAACTCTTGCTTAAATTCATCACTCGATTTGATTTTTCGAAGAACCCTATGCATAATACTACCTGAGGCGTACTTCAATTGTTCCGCAGGCCTCCTTATTGCAGGAACATAAAGAATCTGAATTAGACTTCTGTAGTGGTTCGGAAATGGCCGTTTGCTACCCTCTTGTTCTTGCTCACCTTCAGGTGTAATAATAAAGTTGGTTCTAACCTCTATCTCCCCTTGTGGAACAATTTTAGATTTCTTCCAAGTTGCATTCAATCTTATTCGAATGTATAGATCACCTAACAAGTCATCTACAACCATATTGGAAAAGAAATGTGGAACAGCTTCTTGCTCTTCTTCTGAAAAATCTATCCTCACTTCTATAGAAAGTTCTCTTTCTGAAATTTCTTCGAAGTTTTCATCTTTCCCTATATGAAAGTCTTGTCTGGAGATTTCTCGTTCCGTTAAGGATGACCCGAAAAGCTTTCTTAATGCTTCAAGTGCTGATGTTTTTCCTGCACTATTCAAACCAATAAACGCAGCCAGTTTCTCCTTAAAAGCTATTTCAACTTCATCTGGGCCAAATGATCTAAAGCCCTTTATTTTTACTTTTGATATTCTCATTTCAAATTATATTTCATTTTCAAATCAAACAATTCTCTTGCTGAGTGCATCATAAAACAAGTATCTCAAATATTCTTTAACCTCAGGATCATCCGTCACCAAGTTCAGCTTATTAAAAAGCTTTAGTAAGCCATACATATTAGTAACCTTTGTTTCCAATTCTCTAATCATCGCATTTTTATGGTCCTTCAGCTCTTCTACTCTTGCCCCTTCAATTTTTCGCTTAACCAAATCACGAATAAAATCAGGTTTATCAATCTCACTGATGCTTTTGGCATCTTCAAAAACAGAATTGGTAACAGAATCGACTTTTGAAATATCCTTCAGCATTTTAATTGCAGTTTCGACGTTTTGACCATGAGTGATTCTTAAAATGCTATATTTTCCAGTAGTTTGAGGTTTAGCGATTATTTCACCCTCAATCATTTCATTCTTGTCGTAGTAGCTGATTTTTAAAAGGCATTTAAAATTCAATGCCCTATTTTTTATTTCATCATTAGAAACTTCGATCATCTGGGTCACTTCGCCAAAGTTGGAAAGTTGCACACTCCTATCACTTTCAAAATAGATCCTAACGTAAGATTCACTGTATTCGAAATTTGAAATTCTAAAAGTGCTCCCTGACGCTTTGGAAGATTTGTGTAATGAAATCAGCGCTACAAAAAGGGCAACCTTGTTATCGTAATTTCTATACGAGGAGCTTACAATCGCTCTTAGAAAAAAAGAACCCGTTTCAATTTCTTTTAATAGTCGAAACTTCTCTTTCTTCTTCGTGGCTTTTGAATCTTTTTGCAGTAAGTCAAGATTTGCATAGACAATGCTAGACAGATCTTTAGAAAAAAGTTGAGAAGCATACTTATCCATTCCATTCATCTTTTCGAAGAAATCAGTCCTAGCAGAATAGATCGGTAATGCGGTGATTTTTTCATCCTCATCTGCGACACCATCAAAGACGATTGCAAATTCTTCTTTTCTCTTTCTCGAAGAATCGAATCCTAAACTTCTATAAGACGCTTCATGATCTATTTTTTTATAATCTCTATCAACTGCATTAAGCTTAGAAAGTGCAGTCCTAGCTCCAGGAATGGAGATAAACTCTTCTTTAATACTTTCGATTTCTAAAGACTTCAGTAAGTCATTTTCGTATTTATTCCCTTTTAGTAAGGAAATCATTTCTTTTACTTTGATTCCAGTATCTGATACCGGAATATCTTTGTCGGTGAATGCTACAAACTTCTTTTTAAGCTGCATTGAATTGTAATTAAGATAAGGTGATAAACATTTAAAAAGAGCCTACCATAGATCGGCCCGAAGCTAATTAGGCTTCAATTTGGTGTGGATCTTCTATGTCCAGGCACCACTACTTTCTTCCCATCCACCTTTCTGGTGTAGGGTTTTACTGGGACGATTTTCTTCCCACCTTCGGTTTTTGCCATTGTTGTAGCATTTAGTAGCCTCTATCAATTAGGCAGAGGCGATACCTACCGAGAAAATAAAAAAACTCTTACCTTTGGGTTCTCACATCCTAGTAAAAGCGGGGGAGCCTATTTTCCCAACGGAAGCTTCCCCCTTATTTTTTCACTCTATTACTAAGCTTTTTTCAAAACTAGTTAACCTTTTTTAACATGGATAGTGCCAGAAAATCAAGATGTTATGAAAATGACAGTAATTGGCGGAAACTCTTAGTTTTTTGATATGCCTTTTACGATTTTAACCAATAAAACTTTTGATTTAAGTCAAATTGGCAGACATAACGGCAGATAACTTGTCATGAAATGCAAAAAACATTAAATAAAGCCTGACAGAAAGGGCTCAAATCCTTAAATCTACTGGATATTAGACCTTGCCACAGCTCCTATAATAGATCCCGTTCCAATTAATTTAAAACTCTTAACTAAGCGTCATGCCGCTAATTCAAAAGAATAATTGAGTGGTTTTATGGCTTTAGATTTGCTCCATCTGATTTGAAGACCTTTATTTGCCTATGGAAAACATGGATCACCTTAGGGGGTTTTTTAATGCCAAAAACTTCAAAAGTTACCATCCTCTTAAAAGCGAGAAAGAGCTGAATAAGTGGCTTGGGAGCTTTATTCCGAACCTCACTGTTACAAGCGGATCAAAACTTGAGTTTCTACGTCAGCTGAATTCATTTGCCCTTTCTCATTTCGAGGATGAGCTATTTTTCAAACAGCTGTTGACCCAGTCTTTGTTTGAAGAGAATATTATTGGAGCCTTCGAAGTTGGTGCATTAACATCACGGCTTGATCTACTAAAAATAAATGGGGTGACTACAGCTTATGAAATAAAATCTGAATTTGATTCACTTGAAAAACTTGAAAAGCAAAGTCAGGATTACTTAAAATTATTTGAATACAATTATTTGGTTGTAGCAGATAAGCACCTAGCTAAGGCAAAAATAATTATTCCGGGAATCTTTGGGATCTATACACTTAAAGATAAATCCCTTAAAAGAATAAGAGTAGCTAAGAAAAACAAAAATTTAGATCCAAAATCACAACTCTCTATTCTTACTTCAAGAGAGCTAAAAACCACATTTAAGTCAAGTGAGCCTGATGCGGTATTGGAAACCTACTCTGCTGGACAAATTAATGAGGGGGTAAAAAAAGCACTGAAAAAACGTTACTCAAAAAAATGGGGTTTCATTAAGGAAAGATCTTCGGAGATTCTTCCTTTAGATTACCAATATTTCTTTAATCATCCTGTCAGTCCGTCTTTGGTTTACTCTTGATAAAGTGGTATTGTTCGACCTTCATCTATCCAAACCTTCATACAATGAAGGTAGTGTAGCATGGCTATTTTTTTGAATTTAGCTTGATTTTTACCATTCTCTACACCACTTAGAATATCACGGAGCATCTGGACTCCTGGGTTCCCTTCAACAAATGTTGAGTAATCATGGTCAAGCCTGTTATATGCTGCACTTCCTAAAACAGCTGGGACAATGAAATCCTTGAACTGTTCCAGTTTCTTCACTTCTGCCTTAAAACCATAATAAAGGTTGTCATAGGGATCATAGAAAATAAATCCTGGACTAATTGTGCCTCCTGCACTCATGTCATCCTTTTTGATACCTGCATAATCTCCAAAGGCATCAAATAACTCTCTTTCAAAGGATTCAATCAGGCTATTATCGGCTTCAGAAATCACATCATTATGATCCAATTCTACATTCTTAATATCGGAGTTTAATGCACTTCGAATAATGATCTTCGTCACGCTTTTAAAACGGTCTCTTAAAACGCGATTATGTTTTCTAAAAATCGGATTAGTTGGGCTTACTGTTCCCAAATCATAAATAAAGAAGTCGGATCCATTTCTTATGAATTGTTCAATTTCAACTAGATCTTCTTCAAAAGAATCAGGACTTGTCATGTAGGCAATTTTAGAATACTTCCCAACTAACTCCTCGCTTTGTCTTCTAATTGTATCTGCTTCCCCTAAAAGATTCAAAAGAGAAGAAATCACTGGAACTACTCTTTCAATCGCTCTAAATTGCCCCAAAAAATCTACTCTTCCAGAAACAGATTCCAGGACAATTCGAGAAAAAGTAACTACATCTGATTGGGTACTATTAGAAAGTTTAATGTAATTGGGCAAGCTCAAAAACACATAATCTGAAGAGATTGAACCGATTAGATCGCTATAGATTTCGAATGAACTTTGTTGGTTATTTTTCCTATCCTTTTCCTTTATAACCTCTACCATTGGATAGATGCTATTTCCAAAATCAGTTTCTTTTAAAACTAGAATTTCCTGCTGTCTAGCTCTAAAAACAGGCACATATTTCAATGTTGAACTCATACCAATTCGATTTTTAAGGTTCTCAATCTATCTAATTCCTCTTCACTCACTTCTTCATCCTCAAGCATAATCCCGTTTTTCTCAATAAACTCTTCAAGAAAGAAGTTGTAGGTTTCAGCTAGCCATTTAAACTTTATTTCAATTTTTGGATCATCATACTTAATTGCCAATTTCTCTTGGATCTTTACCCTATAGGTTTCGAAAAACTCTACTCTATCGGCTGCCTTAATAACGCTATAGAATGGATCTATATAAGTGAGGCCTTCATCACTCTTAAGCTGATAATCAAAATCAGCATCAATGTCTTTTAATAAATCACAAAACGAATCCGAAATAACTACGCGTGGATATATGGCAACTTTAGATTCTAGATGATATGCATTGGCCAATGGTATTCCTACTGCGATATCCTCTTCATCCAGCATCCAGCCATAATCAATCCCTCCTCTTAGGAAATATCCCAAGGAAGCCATTCGTTGGAAGAGATTGGAAACTACAAACAATATCTCATTTGCTATATTTCTATCTTCCTCTACATCGGCGGAAATACAAATATTGTCGCTAAAAAGATAATACCTGCAATAGTTCTTGGGGATTAATTGTACTACGGACTTAAAAGCAATAATAAACTCATTAGCCTTTGCAGAGACTAAATTATCTGAAGAAAACACTTCATTTTCTAAATCGGCATCATGTTCAAATTCATTTAGCAGGGATGCAAAGCCAAGCACATCCAAAAAACAAACTATTCTTCTCTGATATTTTATAGGTGAGTCATTCATTTTACTTCTAAAAGTTTCAATATAATATCAACTTGAAATCCAAATCCCACACTTATTTTACTTCAGCTTGAAACTCCAATATCTCAGCCATGGCGTCTTTTGCCAGAGTCCAATAGACTACATCCTTTACGTCCAATAAATCAAGACCTTTATGTAGGTAGGTAACAGCATTTTTTATATCCCCGTCTGGGTGTAGTTAAATCGTCTTGGTTACTGGGTGGGATTTGTAATTCCACCCTGATATCCTTACCAATTTGCAATTGGTTTTCTACCTCATCCCGCCTTCTCCTGAAGGAGAAGGCGCATGGCACTTCTAGTTAATAACTATGCGGTCCAATACAAATATTTATTCTCAATCCCCATGCTGCCATCAATAGCTACTTCCAGCAGCGGATTTTTTGAGCATCTGGTTCCTGCTTTAGTGGTTGCTTTGCATTGGTAGGAAGTCGTCTGAGTCGGCTTGATTTCTTTGCTTGGCTCTATCTTTTTTGTTTCTGCTGACAGTGGGATTGGTTTGGCTGCACCCATTTCAGTACTAGAAGGCTTGCATACCAAGCAGGCTGTTAAGCCTTTCTTTTTGGCTACTGTCAGATCCGATGCCCAGCCTGTTTTAGAGTAGCGGCAGGATTCCTTGTGGAACTTCGCTCCTGTCTTGGTGACGAAGACTGTCTGCGCCTGAAGTTGGGCTGCAAGTAGAAAGAAAACTATAAATAGGAAGCCGTACAGAAGTTTGTACATCTGGGTTAGATTGGGTTCAGAAGTATTTCCGGATTTAAGGCCGGATGGGTGATAAAAGTTGGCGAAGTAGTCTCTACTAAAAGGTTATTGCAATAAAAGGGAGAAATCGGAACTTTATATACCCTGTACAGGGTATTTTACAAGAAAATGGGAGGAAATTGAGGGGAGTATTGGCAATTATGTCAATGCTGCGAGCAACCTCAATGTCAATTGTGAAAAAAACAGACAGACAGTTAAAAATCTTCCAAATAGAAAAGTTACGTTTCGTGAATAATAGGAAAAGAGGGGTAAAAAACGAGACTATTAAAAATAAGTAGCAAAAAAGTTACTTTTTCATTTGCATAGAAAGTAACATATTTGTTACCTTTGACGTATGAAAGTAAAAGAGTTGCAAAAGTTACTTCATAAAGATGGCTGGTACAAAAAAGAACAGAAAGGAAGCCATCTTCAATTAATTCACCCGACTAAGCCGGGAAAAGTAACAGTCCCCATCCATGGCGGGGACATACCTATAGGAACCTTAAATTCCATTCTGAAGCAGGCGGGGCTAAAATAGCCCCCACCTAGTTCGGAAAATCCAGATAACGACAGATTACAAACAAAACGACAACACAACACCATCGTCCATGCAAATCGTAAAAATCCCTCTAACCATCGAAAGACAGGATGGCAAAGAACTGTGGGGAAGAATCGAGTACAATGACAACTTAATCACAGACTTTGCAAACACAGTAGATGAACTTGAATCAAAAATCAAAGCCTTATTATGGGACTTTGAAGAATTGGATCCACAATGCGTAGAATTTATCCCTCAATATGACATCTATGCATTGTTTCAGAAGTTTGACTTCTTGAAAATATCAACTGTTGCAGAACATGCGGGTATGAACCCCGGACTCCTAAGGCAATATGTGTCAGGAGCGAAAAGCCCCTCTCTAGAGCAGGCTAAAAAAATAGAGAAAACGCTCCATATGTTAGCAATTGAGCTGCAAGAAGCAACAATCATAACATCATAAAACAAAAAGTCCTGATAAACTCAGGACTTTTTGTTTTATAGACTGTGTGTCCGGTCCTGAAATAGTGTTCCCCACTCGGCGTAGTCAAATCGCTCGTGGAGACTGGGTGGGATTCTCCTTCCCTGCTGTCTGGCCCAAGGTTAAAATCTTCCTCAGAAAGATTTCTTAATACCTTGTCCTACCCTGGTATCCGAAGCAATTTGCAATTGGCTTTTCTACCTCATCCCTCCTTCTCCTTGAGGAGAAGGCGATAGTCTGTGCTATCCTAGAGATTTCTAGATCAAAAGGTGTTTGAAGAGTTCCAGATTTAAGCCCAGGTGGATGCTATAAAAGTTGGCGTAGTTCCCGAATCCTTCCAGTCTCGAGAATGAGACCTTCAGGCTTTAAAGAACAGTCACAAGAAAGGAATTAAAATAATACGGGAACATACCTTGTACAGGGTATTTTTCAGTTCTTAGAAAGTCAATTGAACAACTTTTCTACTTGCACCCATTCTTTGCGCATGTAATTCTTTCATTGGTATTAACCCAATGCTCTGCTTTTTCAGTGGTATCGAAACCACATCCGGTTCTTCCTCCCTTTTGTCCTTGATGAACTTCGTTTGTTGGGGTGTGTTTAACAGCCATGATGATTTTGTTTAAGTTGATAATAAGTGGAGAGCACATAAACTCATATTTTCATGATTCTTTGTGCTCTTCGAAACTAGCGAATGATTTACAGTAAACCCATCAAGAAAAAACTAATAACGACAGTATATGTCAAACAATCAGCATTTTAGAAGAAACCTTCGCGCTTTCACTCTATACCTCGCAAATCCAGTTAGCAAAAAAATCATTGTCATCTACTTTAACAATGATTTCATTGCCAAAAACCAACACAGTGGAAAAAAAAATGGAACACATGGCTCTCACCTCGGTGTAGTCATATCGCTCATAGGACTGGGTGGGATTTGTAATTCCACCCCCAATTTGAATTATCCGTTGCTTTTTATTAACTTAAATATCATTTTTAAACGAGGATTTGATTTTTGGAAAGCCAAATAGATAAACGGTATGATTTGGTTTAAGGATTTATTTGACAAAGAAAAGTTGCCTACTTTTTCGCCCATGGCAATTTCCCCAGATATGGAAAATGAGTATTTGTTTTTCGAAACTGTTGAGAATGAACCTCCTTATTCCCTTAAACATTGGCTAGACTATTTTAAGAAAAAGTGCATCAAATTTAAACCTCAATATTTAAAGGCTATCAAGCAGCAAATTAGAAAGGGGGATTTTAAAAACCCCCACAAGTTTCCAGATTATTTTGATAATGAATTTGATTTCATCTGTATGGCTTTTCAATTTGGCAATTCACCAAAGGAAATCGTCTGTAATTTGGGACTGGCTTTTGTGAAAAATGGAGAACTCGTTTATTGGACCAACTATAATATCCTTCCCCCCGATGAGGAAGATGCGTTTCTTATACCCAAAGACCGTGTTGTGAGGCTTCACGAACTAGAACATGTTCAAAATTTTAAAAAACTTTGGGATTCTAAGTTATCAGAAATCTGCAATAACAATTTACTTGTAATTTATGATTCGGTTGTAGAATTGAGTATTCTTAAGACCTTATTTTTGAATTACAGTATAGAAAATTTCAATTTCTGGTATACAGATGTTTTAAGCTTGGTTGAGTTTTCCGGAAATTCTGAAAAGCTTGCTGAACTAGGCCGGGAATTCGGATTTAAAGTGAAAAAGGAAGAAGATGCCAAAGAGGATGCGGTGACCTGCGCGAATGTTTTTCATGAGCTTTCCATAGTTAATCCAAACTATCTGAATCATATCCGCCACTTGGATATGGGCAATTAAAAATAGGAACACCATTGGATGCTAATCGTGTTTGGAATTTAGGTTGGAGAGGAATTGCATCCTTGTTTATTGAAGAGCTTAAAAAACTCGGCAAGTGTAGCCGTCTAATTGTTTGTTTTGAAGCTCTTCCCAGAGCTTTCGCTCGGCAGGGGTTAACCTTTTCCGCAATTCTTTTGCTTTTTGGTGTGTGGCTGATGAAGCTCCGTAAAAAAGGTTGGAGGAGTAGGTCATTTACTGGTCAATATAGACAGAAGGTGATTGGAAGTAAATGCTTTAATGCTAGCAGTGCCTAGTCCCCTCTCCTTGAGGAGAGGCCTAGGGTGAGGTAGATTTAATGCTGGATTGTTGGAAGCGGTAGTTTTCTCCACTAAGCGGGTGGCTCATTATCCATAGAAGGATTTATCCCTTTGGAGGATGCGGATCCTTACCATAACTATTTTTCTCCCTTATTTTACCATCCCTTCCGTGAACAATCAGTTCAGACTGATTATTTTTAGCGATTTCCCTCGCAACCTTGATAGCATCACGCTGATTATCAGTAATAACAGTAAACCTACTGCTACCTTCCTTTTTGACAGCCCATCCATTACCTAAGGGAATCACATGTTGATTTCGCTTTGCCATAACTACTTATTTTTTAAGAATGTATTGAATCAATTCAGTTGAAGAACCGAAAAAATCCATCGCTTCATTTTTACTTACTTCCCTTAATGTATATCTAAGTTCAGGATCCCAAGCGTTTACAATTAGCCATTGCTCAAATTTATTCTCTTTTATCTTTATCTCAGCCCCTGAATAGAACAATAATCTATTAAGATCATGATTTCTAATTTGACGAATCTGGGATATTACACCGTCAAGTCTTTCCTTAGAACCTCCTGAATTTTGATAAGCACCAAATTCTTCTCTATTTTCCGGAAACCCTTCTTTAAACTTAAACATCCTACAAAGTTTAAGTTTCAACGCAAGTTCAACTGAATATCCTGCAATATAAACGCTGGTAGCAAATCTATTGTTCTTCAATAATATTTCAGAATCCAGAAGTTTTTCTGAAATCAACAGTTTCAGGCTTTTTTTCTTAATCATCGGATTATTATTTGGCTAAAAAATTGATGAAAACATAAAATATAGAATAGGGAATGACACAAATCCCCGTAGCGCAATCAGCTCATATTGCTTGCCTCTTAAAAATGGAAAATACATATAGTCAAAAGGTTATATCCAAACTATCTATTAAGTGAATATAGTCTTTTTCTTTAATATTTTCATCTGTTTATAATTGTCTTCTAATGGTCAGATGGAATCTCGCATGTATGATAATCAACCCAGTGTGTACAATTAGTCAGGCTCGATTTCTGTGTAGCAAAAGAATTTCAGCCAAGCTGGCATTTGATCAGATTTGATCAATTCATTCGTCGCTGGATTGATTCTTTTTTTGATGATTTGTAAGTATTGTTTTTGAACTTGAATAGGTTGGTATTCCCTTACTAGTTCTTGGCAAGCTTTAAAGAGTCTCATCGGCGTAGCCTTGGGAATCTCTCCAGACAAGCCCGTTGCAAGCTGAGTCAGCTCATCTTTAAGTAACGACTTAACCATTGCATCTATATCCAATAGACTATTATCTTGAGTAGCATCTTTGCAATTAGAAATTCCCATTTGCTCAGAAAAACTTAGCAAACCTATTTCTGAAGAAATGATTGATGCGTATTTATCAACTTGGTTCTGATGCACTACCAGATAAACCTCAGAAAATGCCTTTTTATAGTCTTGTAGTTGGGAGTTTAATCGATGAGGTGAATCCAGCTCTGTTTTGATTTCAAACACCTTATTTGTTCCATTGACCAGAACTGCATCAGCGATAGACTTACCGATCTGAAACTCATTTAACAAAATGGAAATATCCAAGCAATGATTCTCAAGCACGTAGTCGTTGAGGAGAGTGGTTTTTAAAGACATATTCGTGTCTGTAGTTTTTCAACAGTTCTTCAAAACCAATGTCCAATAAACCTCTAAGTGTATGACCCTTAGCCCCAGTATTTAAAAGCCTCTGAAGACTGTGGACAAAATTATTTCGTTTGTTACCAGTTTTACATAGGTTTCTAAATGAGGCAGTTGAATACAATCCAGCCAGAAGTCTTGGATCAGAAAAAGTAACTGTGTCGGTTTGAACCATGGCACAAATCTAATGTAGAATTGGATTTATAAATCACCATTCAGCAAAAAAGAGGCCTGTTTAAAATCAGCATTTCGCAAGAGTCCCCTCTCGGTGTAGTCATACGCTCATGGCCGGGTGAAGTTTGCCTTCCCTACTGTCTGGTCCAAGGCTAAAATCTTCTTAAGGAAGATTTCTTAACACCATGTCCTACCTTGATATTCTTACCCATTTGCAATTGACCCTATATCTTTGCTCAGCCAATCAAGTTGAACTAATCATGGCACTACCCTTCAGCCATTCTATCATACCTGGCTTCTAAAATAAAGCAGTGGCAGCTTCATTACCTCCCTACTCCTCTGACTTCTTAAAATCCCTATCAAAAGCAAGAAGAAAATTAATCAAAGCATCCTTTACACCGTCATCACCATGGGCGAATCCCATCAAAGCTCCTTCAATACTGATTGGGTAATCTTTTAGGGAAGTCTCACCACTAGCTTCATTAAGCTGGCTTTCAATCTCAATAGCCATACAGAGAACCTCAAGCTTTGATTTTTCAGGATACATATCCTGCAATTGCTCAGTAATACTTACATATTCCTTTGGTTTCATAAGTCTAAATTAGTTATTAATATTCTAATGGTCAACACCTTACTTAACCCCTCTAGGTGTAGTCAGATCGTTCGTGCTGACTGAGTGGGATTTGTAATTCCACTCATATATCCCGACCAATTTGCGATTGGCCTTTCTACCTCACACCCCTTCTCCACATGGAGAGGGAGCTTGCCACTGCTAAAAGGATTTAGTTGTGTTCCCAATACGGAGGAATGACATAGTACTAGGAATTGAATACCTGTCTAGCAATCAGTATTCTGATTTAATACTTGATATAAAGCCACCTCTCGGTGTAGTTAGATTGCTCCTTGTGACTGGGTGGGATTCTCCTTCCCTACTGTCTGGCCCAAGGCTAAAATCTTCCTCAGAAAGATTTCTTAATACCTTGTCCTACCCTCATATCTTAATCAATCCCGTACAGCAGTCGGGAGTAATTGGCTTTTCTACCTCCTAGAAATAAGCACCAAAAAACCCGCAAACTTTCGTCTGCAGGTTAAGATTCAAAAAACATAATTTATTCAAGAGATTAACTTCTCCTCAATGCCCTCTTCCACCAAGGCAACTGTACTTCTTCGTGGTAACCGTATGAATTATTACCGTAGCCATAGCCGTAACCATAACCATACCCGTAACCATAACCTTTGTCAATATGAACATCGTTGAGAATACCGTAAATCTTTGACACTCCGCCTTTTTCCACAAGATTGTTTAAAATCTGAGTATTTCCTTTCATAGAATATCCCTGGCGGAATACGAAGAAACTGATATCTGCGAAAGCAAAAAGTTCTTTAGTCTCAGAAACCAATCCTACGGGAGGACAGTCAAAGATTACCACGTCATATACTTGTTTTATCTCTTTTACGATTTCCCCAAATTTATCCTGTAACAACAATTCAGCTGGATTTGGCGGGATAGGTCCTGAAAGAATGACATCCATATCTTTATGACCTGTAGCTTTTACTACATCTTGCCAAGGCGTATCGGAGCTTAAGCAAGTACTCATGCCCTTATCATTTACTAAGCTGAAATCTTCTGCAATCTTTGGTTTTCGAAGATCCAAACCTATCAAAAGTGTCTTCTTTCCCATCAAGGCATAAACCGAAGCTACATTGATAGATACAAAGGTTTTACCTTCTCCAGAAACCGATGAAGTGAAAAGTATAGTCAAATTATCTCGATGTGGACTCAAATAAGACATATCAGCTCTCAGGGAACGGAAGGATTCCGTAACAGTTGACCTAGGATTATTCAATACAGGTATTGCGTCATCAGCATTATTTCTTCCAATCATGCCAATTAGAGGCACCTTAATTTGCTTCTCCAATTCCTTAGGATCCTCAATTTTTGTGTTCAAAAAGTCTTTTATTGTAATAAAACCAATTGGCACAATTAACCCTAAGATTAGTCCTATCAACAAATTCAGGGATCTCTTTGGAGCCACGGGTGATTGACTGGCTTTTGCTAAGTCCAAAATAGAATTCTTCGGCATATTAGATGCTTTAGTAATTTCGGCTTCGGCCTTTTTCTGCAAAAGGTAAATGTAGATGTTCTCGTTGATGGAGAATTGACGTTGATAACCTAGGAGATTTCTCTCTGTTTCTGGCAGTGAATTTACATCTTGATCACTCATCCTAATCTGATTCTTCAAGTCAGCTACTACATTTCTAGTATTTGCTATGGCTGAATTCACATTTTCCTGAAGAACCTTCTTCGTATTTTGCAGTCTTGTAGCGTTTTCTCGAACCGCTGGAGCCTGTTCTGTAAAATTGGACGTCAACCTGATTCGTTCTGCCTGTGCCTCGCTCAAAGACTGTACTAGGGAGTTTAATAATGGATCAGTAATCCCTACAATCGAAGGCGCTACTATATCCCCTGCGGCATTATTTGCCACATAATCCCTAAGCGTCTCATAATATTTTAAATTGAGTTCAGTCTCGGCGAGCTGTTTTTCTAATTCCTGTAGTCTTTCAAAAATCACAGCACCTTCCTCTGACAGGTTAAAAACCTTATTTTCAGTTCTATATTTCTGTAGTTTATTTTCTGATAAACGTAAAGAATCTGAAATACCCGATAGTTGTGCCTCTATGAATCGTACTGTATTTTCAGAGGCCTTATTTTTCTCAGTCAGTTCCCGCCTTAGATACATCTCCATTATTTTATTGATGTAATCTTCTCCCAAGCGTCTTACAGGAGTCTCTAAACTAAGCGTAAGAATTGAAGCTTGCTTATTTATAGGTACTACAGCCAACTCATCTTTGTACCTCAATGCTAAGGTGGGCGTATCTAACAGATTAAACTGAAGAATATCCCCAGGAAGAGCTGAAATTTGGTCGATTTTGAAAGAGAAATCCGCTCCTACAATCTCTTGACCGAAATTATAGACAGTTTTTTTTAAGGTTACTTCTTCTTCAGGTAAAAGCTTGTAATAAGGATCAGCAGGATTATAAACTTTAAATTCGTTAGCTGCAATAGAAAGTTCGAAGGTATCTTCGCTGATCACTTCTATTTTGAATCTCCCTCCTACTAACTGTATTTTCTTCCAGTCAACAGAAACTAATATTGGAACTTTGTCATAAATCTGTGTAGTAGAAACAAGTCCCTCCTTATAGTATTGCACGTTGAGATTCAGTTCGCTTACTGCTTCCTCCGCTAAGGAAAATGACTTAAGTATCCCTATTTCATTTTCAATATTACTCTTGCCTTGCAGCATACCTAGTCCACTTGATTCAAATAAATCTGTTCCCAGACTTGGCTTATCATCTACAACAAGTACAGTGGACTCTACTTTATAAATATTTGTGGCGTATCTATTGAAAAGAAAGGCACATAGCACACCAACAATCATACAGGCAAGAATAAGGAGCCAGTATTGCAAATAATTAAATATCAACACTTTAAGATCAATCTCATCCTCTTTTTGGACCATAAATGAATTTTGGCCTGAATTGGAAGAGTTAGGAGTATTCGGGTACATAAAATCTATTTGATTAAATTCAATATTAGAGCCATAGCAGTAATCGCAGAAATCACCAAGGCAATGGATTGGGCAGCATTTTCTCCTGCACCTATTTCCCTCACTTTCATAGGTTCGGCGTACAACTGATCATTCGGCTGAATAAAGTAAAAAGGAGATTCTACAACCTGTCGATCCAATAAATCTATTCGATGTAGTTTGGTACCTTCTGGGTATTGGCGGATCAAAAGAATCTGGTCACGCTTAGCTACTGGAGTTAAATCTCCAGCATTGGCTATGGCTTCAAAAATGGTCATTCTATCTTGTAAAACCACGAATTTCCCCGGTCTACGAAATTCCCCCAGTGCAGCATAACGAATTCCCCCAAGCTTAACTTTGACATATAACTCGGACTTCACATAGTCCCTAAGCTTCAATTCAATATCCAATCGAGCTTCTTCAAGTGTCTTATCTTTTACCTTTACATCACCTACTATAGGCAATCTGATATTCCCATTCTGATCTACGGTATAACCTGTCATGTAATAAATATCTCCTCCTGATTGGCTTGCTACATTGCCCATCTGACTAGATCCTCCTGCTGCTTTATTATTAAAGCCAAACTGCATCATATCCTCAATAGTCTGGATATTTACGTCAATAATATCGTTATACTGAAGTTTGTATTCTGGGATTTCGTAGGTAATCAAATCACCATCTTTTATAGGAGTATTTCCTTCTTGATTTTGCAGATAAATGATTTTCTCATTTGATATACAGCCAAATAGCAGTAAAAAAGCAAGGGATAAAATGAATCCCTTTGACAAATTCCTCATATACATATTTTTTATTTTCCCCATCAAAAACTGCGCAAACTTAAACATTTCACCTTTATTAGTCTGTTTTTTTATCACAATGCTAAAAACTGCCTGAATTTTAAGCAATTACACTTATTCACAGAAAAGCATTAATTCTAAGCATCATAGAGTTCTTCTCGCTTTTTCCAGGTCTTCAGCGGTATCAATCGAAATGGTCTGATGCAAGGTATCTACCATTCGTATTCTATACCCATTCTCCAATAATCTAAGCTGCTCAAGCATTTCAATAGATTCCAAATTACTCTTTGGTAAATTAGTAAATGCCTGAAGCACTTCTCTTCTGTAGGCGTATATACCAACGTGCTTCCAATAATCTACCTCCTGTAATTTCTCTCTATTATAAGGAATCAACGATCTGGAAAAGAAAAGCGCATCTCCCCATAAATCCACCACAACTTTAACCACATTTGGATTTTCTGCATCAGCAGCAGAAATTTTTGTTCTTAGTGAAGCGACATCTACCCTGGGATCTTTAAAAGCGTCCACAAGGTCTATTAATGATTTTCTATCCTGAAAGGGCTCATCTCCCTGCACATTTACAATGATATCGGCATTTACGGTATTCAATGCTTCGGCAATTCTGTCAGAACCGCTCTCATGCTCCTTTTGACTTACAAAGACTATTCCTCCTACTTCTTCAATCTGTTTTTTAATCTCCAAATGATCCGTCACGACCCATACTTCATCAAAAACCCCTGCTTCAACTGTACTTAAATAAGTGCGTTGAATGACTGATTTACCTCCTAAATCTTGTACAAGTTTGGATGGTAATCTAGTAGATGCATACCTGGCAGGGATAAGCGCTGCGGTTCGTGGCATATTTTAAATTGAATTTCTGATTGGTATTATGACTTCACGCTCACTAGAACCTGCTACTTCACCTTAAATGCATTTTTAAGCTTTTGAAGAATATTTCGCTGACTTTTCTTGATACTCTTCTTCTTGTCTTCAAGATCATCTCCATAATAGTTATACATGTATTTGTTGTTCTGCGAATACAGGTAGGTATTACCATAGCCATAATTGTACCCTTCATAGTGGTAACCTGAATTTAGAATACCATTGAACACGCCATATACATTTTTAACTTGCTTATTATTGAAAAGATCATTAATCATAACCAAGTGATCCTTAACAGTATAATCCTGTCTGACTACATAAAGATTGATATCGAATAATCGCATCAAATCTATAGTTTCAGAAACCAGCCCCATAGGAGGAGTATCAAAAATAATTACGTCAAACTTAGATTCTAAGTAATCCAAAAAGTCAATTAATCTTGGAGTTTGGAGTAATTCTGCGGGGTTGGGGGGGATTACACCGGAAGGTACAAACCACAGATTCTCATGACTTGTGGGTAAAATAATCTCATCAGCCTCCACCTTACCTATCAAATAGGTAGATAAGCCAATCCTATCAGATTCTCCGAAATACGAGGCTAATTTTGGTCGCCTTAGATCGCCTCCGACTACCACTGTTTTTTTAGAACCTAAAGCCATAGCCGAAGCTAAATTCAAGGAAGTAAACGTCTTACCTTCTCCGGAAACTGATGAGGTCACCAAGATTTTCTTTGTATTTTTCCCACTTGCCAAATAAGTAATTGCAGATCGAAGTGATCTAAAAGACTCCGCAACAGCTGATTTGGGAAAATCCAAAACCACCTTATTAGTATCCTTGTGACTGTAGCCTACAATTCCCAATTGTGGAATCATAAAATGCTTTTTCAAGTCTCTCTGATCCTTAATGGTATCATCAAAAATATCCCGAACCACCACAAATCCAAAAGGCAACAATAATCCTAAAACAATTGCCAAACCATAATTTTGCTGCTTCTTAGGGAATATTAATGTTCCGCGTCTAGCAGCATCTAAAATAGCATTGTCTGACACATTAGAAGCCATTGCGATACCGGCCTCAGCACGCTTTTCCAGTAAATAAGTGTATAAAGATTCTCGCAATTTGAACTCTCTGAATATCCCGGAATACTCCGATTCGGACTCAGGAAGCGTAGCGAACTCAGCATCATAAAAACGGATATCACGCTGTATGCTACTTTTTTTATTCTTCGTGTTTTCAATCAAATTGACAACATTTTCAAAAAGCGCATCCTGCACTTTCTCCATTTGAACATCAATTTTCAATACTTCCGGGTGATTTTCATTGACAGTAGCAAGTAATTTTCTTCTGTCCTGAGAAAGTGTGACCAAGGTCTGAATTAAGCCATTTAATAAGGGATCGGGAACTCCGATTACTGAAGGGGCAATCACATCAGAAAAATCTTTGCTCTTTTGCTCCATGTATGAGCGTATTTGCTCGAAATATTCCAACTGGTAATCAATCTCAGAGTTCATCTCGTCGAGATTGTTCATTTTTCCCAATATGTTGGAGAATTCAGCAGAAACATCCAGCAACTTGTTCTCTACTTTGAAATCTTGTAATTCACGTTCCTTCTGCTGAAGTGAGTCTTCCAGAAACCCCAGTTGCTCTTCAATAAAGGCTAGCGTATTTTCCTGTATCTTATTCTTTTCGCTCAGATCGTAAGCGATATAGGACTCCATTACAGCATTGATATAGTCCCGCCCTTTTTCAACAACTTTGGTAGTTGTACTTAATCGAAGGACTGAGCTATACTCATTTTGTAAACTTACTTGGATTGATCTCGAATAGGAATCTTCCAAGGAGCTAGGATTTCTTAGTTTAAACACCAATTGTTCATTAACTCTACCTGGGTTTACCAGATGGACTATGAACTTTGATTTTGAAGTTTGAATTTCTTCCCCGAAAGTGTAAGTTTTATTATAAATGGATTCATCTCCTGCTGCCATAGCGGAATTAAGATCCATAATACCTGTTTCTTCCTGTGCTAGCTTAAAAGTCTTCTCAGATAGAATTTCCAATTGGATAGGTACATCCGATATTTGAAAATGATCCCAGTCTACCTCAATACGAATCGGAGATCGATCATAAAGTTCGATGGCTTTGATTGTGGTCTTAGCATAATACTCCACATCAAAGTGCAGTTTTTTCAATGCTTCACGTGCCAATCCCTTGGATTTTAGACGGAGGATATCGTTCTCAAGATTAAGTCCTGTGGAGAAAATATTTGATCTATCCAGAATTCGGGCTTCTGGGGAAGTATTTGTCTTGATTACCATCGAACCCGACACCTCATATTCATCTACCGTATAGCGATGAAAAAGAAAGGTAGCAATTACAAACAAGGTGATAAAAAACAAGTACCAAGGCCAATAGCGAATGTATTTGGCAATCACATACCTGATCTCCAGCGCCTTTTCCTCGTTGTCTAATTGGCTTAAGTCTAACTTCTCCATATCAACTAATTCCCCGTGACCAAATTAATTACTAAAAGCGTGGAAGCTAGCAAACCAGCAAAAAGAGCAAGCGAAGCCGTTAAATTATCCGCGTTGCCAAATTGTCTGATATTCATTGGTTCCATATACAAGATATCATTAGGTTGGATGAAATAAAAGGGGCTGGCCAATATTGCTCGATCATTTAAATTGATCTGGTGGATCTTTGTACCCCCATCGTATTGCCGGATAATAAAAAGCTTGTTTTTCTTGCCCAAAAGAGTTGTCTCGCCTGAATTGGCCAAAGCATCAAAAATAGTTGCCCTATTCTTATAGATCACTTTGACTCCTACCGCATTGAACTCTCCCAGTGTAGTATACCTGATCCCTGCGATTCCTAATTTCACGTAGATCTCTTCCTTAAAAAACTTATTGATTTCTGTCTGTACTTTCTCCTTAGCCGCCTCTTCTGTAAGGCCAGCAATTTTGATCTTACCAAGTTTAGGCACTTCCACATAACCCTGCTGATCTATAGAATATCCTCTGAAATACAAAGGATCAGATCCACCGCCGCCGCCTCCGCCGCCCATTCCACCGGAATTCAGCGAACCTTGGAAGGAAAAAGCTTCAATCAGCTCAGGGTCAGAAGTTGCAAAATCTATCTCTACGATATCAAAAGGCTGTAATATATATTCGTAATCAACTTCTGCAAAAGGGATGAATTCGTTTAGTTCTATAGGAGTATTTTCAGGGAGATTTTGCAGATAAGTTATTCGCTTATTACTGATACAACTCGTCGCAAAAACTGCCAGACAGGCAAAAAACAGGATTTTCTTCATTCTAGAAGCATAAATTTAGCTTGGGTCAAATATATAAAAATACTTGAGGACAAGGGGCAAGTTTCGAATTAGAGAGGCAAAAATAGGTGATAATTATAGCGCTTAGTAAATCTCATGGTTCATTTTTTCAACCCTATCAGTGCCAGTTAGTTTGGTATGTATCTTCGTCCAAGAGCTCATAAAGCGCATGAGAAGCTTTAACTCAATTATCTACGAGAAAATGACCTAATATGATTATCCGCAATGATGCCAGTCACCAAAATTTCTTTGCTTACTCGGCAAGAAGACCGATGACAGGTGACCGAAGTGGCCAAAATGCTAGTGTTTACCAAATGCTTTAGTCGCTTTACTGGCAGAAAAGCGGATATATATATAACCTAAGCTGGATCTAGCTGGAAAGTATCGTGAACCATAAAGGAACTGGATAATCAAACCAAATCACTCAAATCCAAAATCAAAATTCCTATCTTCATCCTATGCAAATCAGAAAGGCGAATTCAACTGATTCACCTTCAATAATTAACTTATTGAAGGCCTCTTTGGGAGAAAGTATGATCCCGAAATCTGAGGAACTCTGGAACTGGAAACATGTGGCAAACCCCTTTGGCGCATCTCCTGTGCTGGTCGCAGAAGATGAAGGAGTGATATGCGGTGTGCGCGTATTCTTAAAGTGGGAATTTCTCCAAGGTGAAAAACTCATAAAAGCTTGTAGAGCAGTGGATACAGCCATCCATCCTGATTATCAAGGAAAAGGACTTTTTAAGAGCCTTACACTTTCTCTTATCGAAGACCTCAAGGAAGAAGGCATAGACCTGATTTATAATACTCCCAATGCCCAAAGTTCACCAGGCTACTTGAAAATGGGCTGGGAGAAATGGGGTAAGCTTCCTTTAAAAATGCACTTTAACCTAAGCTTAGGAAAAAGTAAGAATCAGTCTCAATCGAGTGACTGGATTAGTATCTCCTCTATTATTCAGAAAATAGAACAGTTCAAATTTACATCTGAAAATATCCAGACAAATATCATCCCGGGTTACATTGATTGGAGATACATCTCTTGCCCACTTTTCCCCTATGAGTTTATCTCTGATGGTGAAACTTACCTTTTGATTTATAGAATCAAAGAAGGAAAAATAGGCAAAGAGCTTAGAATTGTAGATTTCTTCCAACTTCCAAGTTTCGGTCAAAATGAGAAGAAGCAACTAAACAGTCGCTTGAAAACTGTACAAAAGAATGAAAGTGTGAGATTTACTTCTTTTTCAGGTTTACGATTTCAAAATGATTTACCAATTGACATGGGACTGATGCCTGTGATGTCCATCGGACCTGAGGTGACACTACGTCAAGTAACTACTACCGATGATCTTCTTCAGAAACCTTGGGCTTGGAGCTTGGGAGATTTGGAAGTTTTTTGACTTCGAAAAGCCACAAAACTGCGAGGTTTATACCTGTCTCTAATTAACTTCTATATTCATTATTGGAAGTTCTCTATTCGATATATATAGGTTCAATTTCGAATGATGAATATTGAATGAAAAATAATGTAGTTTTCAAATCACTGGAAACAATAAGAAATTGAAAAAAATGCAAGGAAAACAAATCATACAAACGGCTGCAATACTAGGAGCATGTGCAGTGGGAATCGGGGCTTTTGGAGCCCATGGACTTAAAGAGATTCTCGCCGAAACAGGCAGGTCAGAAACATTTGAAACTGCAGTGAAATACCACTTTTATCATTCCTTAGCCATTTTCTTGATAGGATTATTGGCAATTGTAAAACCTGATTGGAAAAAGCTAACTACTGCAGCGATCTTGATGGTGGTTGGGATTTTTATTTTCTCAGGTTCCTTGTATGTGCTTTCGCTCACAGGAATCACCTGGCTAGGAGCCATTACTCCTTTAGGTGGAGTGGCATTCATAGCTGGCTGGGTTTTAGTGTTCTTTGCTACTTCAAAAAATTAAGTATGCGTAAACAGCTCAGTCTCTTATTCTTTATAATATTCTTTAGTACCAGTCTATTTGCCCAACTCAACCGAGATCAATACATCAAACTGGAATCGGCCTTAGGTGAAGGAAGTTTTTTCAACGGACATCTCACCGGATTCATGCTTTACGATTTGGATTCTCAGCGAGTGCTCTATGAAAAAAACAGCCATCAGCGATTTATTCCCGCTTCTACTACCAAGCTTTTTACTCTCTTCTCCTCACTAATTGTTCTGAATGACAGCACGCAAACTTTACGCTATGTCACAGAAGGAAAAACGATTAAGATCTGGGGATCTGGCGATCCTAGCTGGAAGTACAAGAAGTTTTTACAACCTAATTTACAAGACTTCCTAGCACCCTATGATCGTGTTGTGTATTCGGATGCGAATATGATGTCCCCAGCCTTTGGGTATGGCTGGCAATGGGATGATTATTATTACAATTATTCCGCGGAGCGTACTTCCTTACCAATCTATGGCAATTTGGTGCAGGTGAAAAAGGTGGGTAATGCTCCTACCGTGTTTCCACCTAGTTTTCAGCCAGATGTCTTTCCTACTCAAAGAACCATACGAGAGTTGGAGCGGGATTTTCACAGCAATAAGTTTTACTACAATCCAAATACCTTCCGAGCTAAGGAGGAATTCATCCCCTTCATCACTTCACCAGAGCTTTTTATCAAGCTAGCCTCAGAGGCCACAGGTAAAACATGGATTTATCAATCTGATAGTTTACCAAAAATCCATCAGGAATGGCGTGGATCCCCACTATTCCCTATCCTGAAAGAGATGATGCTGGAAAGTGATAATTTCCTTGCCGAGCAACTGATGCTGATGGTTTCGGATCGGCTTTTTCAGCGACTGGATACCGAGCGAGCGATTGAACACATACTCAAAACCTATCTCTATGATTTGCCTGACGAGCCCCAATGGGTGGATGGATCAGGTTTGAGCCGTCATGACCTCATTACTCCGCGCACGATGGTAGCTCTTTTTGAAAAGATCTATAGGATGATGCCCGATCAGCAGCTTTTTGAACTTTTGCCTGCTGGAGGAAAAGCCGGGACTTTAGAAAACAGCTATAAGGCTGAGCAACCTTACATTTTCGCCAAGACTGGTACTATGAGCAATAATCACAGTCTCGTTGGGCTTATAAAAGGCAAAAGTGGTAGGTATTATTGCTTTGCTTTCATGAATTCCAACTATCCTCACAAAGCCTCCGAGGTGAGGAGAGAAATGGAAAAAGTGATGGTGATGCTGAGAGATATGATTTAGAATGTCGGACTTCGGATTTTTGATTTCGGATTTACAAGATCAACGCATCGGTGGAAATATTATGCGGGGTTTAGGTATTTTGATCGTTGAGGGGACGAAAGATTTTTCGCCCCTATGTTCGTTGTATTAAAAAAAATGGAGGTTCAAAAAAACTAAAATACTAAAGAGAATCCGTTGCGTCGCTGCGCCGTTGCGAGCCATATCCCTTTATGCCAGTGAAGAGGATCTTACTATTCAAAATAAAAAAGCTCTATTTTCACGTTTAAGTATAAACCTCCTTTTTCCATGCAAAAACGCGCTTTCCTCAAATCCCTTGGACTTCTTTCAGCCTCACTCCCACTAGTATCTTGGGATTCAGCTCATTCGGCGTACGACGCAAAAACTCTTTTGCCGAAGGCTCTTAAGAAAGGAGATACGGTAGGACTGATTTCTCCTTCTGCGGCCACGGCCGATAGAATGCAGTTTACTTTTGCTAAGGAAGCGTTGGAAGCGTTGGGATTCGAAGTAAAACTCGGTAAAAACCTGATGAATCGCCGAGGACATTTGGCAGGAACGGATGCAGAACGTGCAGGAGATTTGAATGATATGTTTGCAGACAAAGGTGTGAAAGCTATCGTGAGTATACGTGGCGGTTCGGGAGCTGCCAGGATTTTGCCATTGATCGATTATAAAACCATCTCCAAAAACCCGAAACCACTACTTGGTTATTCGGATATCACAGCTTTGCACTGTGCCATTCATGCTCAAACTGGCTTGATTACTTTTCATGGCCCAATGGGCTCGGGTAGTTGGAATAGTTTCAATGTGGAACAATTTGAGAAAGTATTCTTTCAGCAGGAAATGATTACCTACGAAAATATCCATGACGAAAGTGATGAGCTAGTAGTCAAATCAAACCGCATTCAAACAATTAAAGCTGGCAAAGTTGCAGGGAAAATATTGGGGGGAAATCTATCCGTATTGACTGCAATCTCTGGTTCTCCATACTATCCTGATTTCAAAGACGCAATTCTTTTCATCGAAGATGTAGGAGAAGATCCATACAAAATGGATCGTATGATGAGCACCCTGAAATTGAACGGCACGCTGGAAAAAATTAAAGGCTTTGTCTTTGGTCAATGTTCTGATTGCGAGCCTGGTGGCGGATATGGTTCACTCACCCTGGATCAGGTGCTAGATGATTATATACTCCCGCTTAATATTCCTGCATACTCTGGCGCGATGATTGGGCATATTTCTAAGCAATTTATCATCCCTGTAGGAGCGAAAGTTGCTATGGACGCAGACAAAGGAACCATTTCACTACTTGAGTCCGTATTTCAGTAAGAAATAAGAAAGGGCTTACTATGAAATGCGCAAAGACCCAGATTCTCAAATGTAGAGAATAGGTTTATTGCAAATGCCATGTGTCCATTGACAATCAATTAATTACACATGAAATTTGTACTCATCACATTAACTATTCTAGGAATGCTTTCCTGCAACAGTTCCAAGAATATGCTTCCCGATAATTCAGATTCACAAATGACTGAAAACCCAACAGATACCCCCAACCAATTCACCTATTTGGCACTAGGAGATAGCTACACTATCGGTGAAGGTGTCAGTGATGCTGGCCGATATCCCAGCCAATTGATTACTAAATTGAATTCTGAAACCAGCAAAGTTTGGGATGCTCCAAAAGTGATAGCGCGGACAGGTTGGACTGTAGATGAATTGGAACAAGGAATAAACAGAGACGATATAGAAGGGAATACTTACGATTTGGTAACCCTTTCTATTGGAGTAAATAATCAATACCGTGGACTTCCTATTTCGAAATTCGAAGAGGAGTTTGAAAAAATGCTTCTACGAGCGATCAGCTTTGCTCGGGTAAATAGTAATCACGTAGTGGTACTATCTATCCCAGACTGGGGAATTACGCCTTTCGCTACGCAAAGTGGCAGAGATAAAAGTAAGATTGCCGATGAAATCGATGCTTATAATCGATTGAAAGCTAAAATCTGCGAAAAGCATGATGTCACTTATATTGATATTACCACTCTATACAGAAAAGAAGGAGCTAAGCCAGACATGCTTGCCGCCGATGGATTGCATCCCAGTGCAAAAATGTATGGACTTTGGACCGACAAGCTTTTTGAGCAAGTTCAATTGAAAAATTACTAAATCATGAAACCTTTCTAATTTCGCGAAGCTCTAGATTAATAGCCTAACACTATGAAAATTATTTGCATTGGCCGAAACTATGCGGCTCATATAGAGGAATTGAAAAATGAAACTCCCGGAAATCCGGTCGTTTTTCTAAAGCCAGATACTGCGCAATTGAAGGACGGAGCTCCTTTTTTCTACCCTGAATTTTCCAAAAACATCCATCATGAAGCGGAGCTAGTTCTGAAGATTTCCAAACAAGGAAAATACATTCAGAAGAAATTTGCGCATCGCTATTTTGATGAAATCGGGTTTGGTATTGATTTCACCGCGCGTGACTTACAGGATCAATGCAAAGCAAAGGGCTTGCCTTGGGAAATAGCCAAAGCATTCAACGGAGCTGCTCCTATTGGAGGCTTCAAATCCGTTGATGAATTTGAAGATCTGAAAAACATAGATTTTCATTTGACCATCAATGGCGAGACCAGACAAAAAGGTAATACCTCCCTGATGCTTTTTGATTTTGGAACAATCATAGAATATGTATCGCAATTTTTTATGCTAAAAAAAGGAGATTTAATCTATACGGGAACACCTGCAGGAGTAGGCCCAGTGCAGATCGGAGACAGATTGGAAGGATTTATAGGAACAGAAAAGTTATTGGATTTTGAAGTTAAGTAAGTTGCGCTACGCCCTCCTTTTTCTTGGATTCTTTACCGCGCTTGAGCTGAATGCTCAGGAGGTGGACAAGGGCTATTTCAAGAATCCAATCAGCCCGGGAACCAGAAATTATTTGGCGGGAAACTTTGCTGAGTTAAGACCAAATCACTTTCATACGGGTTTGGATTTCAAAACTGGTGGTCAAGAAGGTCTTCCGATCTTGGCTGCAGCCGATGGCTGGGTTTATAGAATTAAGATATCATCCTTTGGTTACGGTAATGTGATTTACCTCAAGCATCCAAATGGCAAAATCACGCTCTACGGACACCTGCGGAATTTCAACAAGGAGCTAAGCGACTACATGCGTAAGAAAATGTATGAGGCAAAAGCAATAGACCTGGAAGTATATCCTGAGCCAGGAGAATTGCCGGTAAAGCAGGGACAAAGAATTGCAGATAGCGGTAACACTGGTGGGTCTGGTGGACCACATTTGCATTTTGAGATTCGTGACAGTTTGGAACGGGCCATGGACCCTCTCCTATTTGGTTTTCCTGAAATCTTAGACAATACAGCTCCTGTACCGCAAAGCATTGCTATTGTTCCTTTGGATATAGACTCCCGAGTGAATGGGAAATTTGCAAGGCTTGTAGTCACACCAGTAGCCAGCGGCTCTAATTACCGCTTACCGAGTGATATTAAGATTACTGGAAAAGTAGGAATTGAAATCCGCAGCTACGATCAACTAGATGGAGCCAGTAATAGAAATGGCTCTCCTATGTTTGAGTTGGTAGATGAAAAAGGCACTGTTTTCAATTTGACTGTGGACAAGGTTGATTTCAACTACACGAGACAATTCCTGTTGTACACCTATCAAAATAGCTATTCAAAACTATATTCTCAGAAGAATTTAAAGTTTGAATTTATCAGTCCAAACACCGAAACATCTGGTCATCTTGAACTAGAACCTGGTGTAAAAAAAGACTACAAACTGAAGCTACGCGATGCTCATGGAAATGAACGGCAGGTTAGTTTCACTTTGCAAGGTCAGGATTTGGAGACAAATATAAATGATGGCACGGCACCTTCTCGGGCGTCGCTTGATTACATCAATAATATCCTGAAAATCAAGGCTCCAGTTACTCCAAAAGGTGGCCTGGCCAAATTCTATGTAGGTGCAAATCAATTTGAAATGCTTCCAGCCTATCAGGATGCAAACAGCCGTACCTACCTCTGGGACATGGAATTTGGCATTCCTGAGGAAATTGATATTTGCTCTGAAGTGGTAATTCCTGGGATCAATGCACTAATACCAGCAGGAAAAGAGATCTCCTATTCGGACAAAAACGTGCAACTGAATTTCAAGCACGACACTGTTCTAGACGATTTGTTCTTGAGAATTTCTCAGTCTGGGTCTACGGCAACACCACGCTTGATAATAAATAGCAACCGGGAATATCTTTGGAATGCAGTGAACATACTTTGGGATGTGCCAGGCTATTCTGGGAACAAAAATCGATCTCATGCTTACTATACCTCTGGTGGCTCCAAATCCTTTTTGGGAGGCACCTGGAATGGCAACACTTTAAATTTCGGTTCCAGGTATTTGGGAGAAATATCCATTTTGCAGGACAACACCAAACCAACGATCCAAGTAATCAAAGTCAATTCATCCGATATGCGTTTCGTGATCAAGGATGATTTATCAGGAATCGACACTTATGAAGCCTATGTAAATGGTAAATGGGTGCTGATGCGATATGAATACAAGCAAGCGGTGATTTGGTCCGAAAAATTAACAAATGAACCGTTCAAAGGAGAAGTTTTGCTAAAAGTTACCGATAAAGCTGGCAATACTGCTGAATGGAAAGGAACGATTGGTTAAATTAGGCGCCTTAAACAAAAGTACATGAAATCGAGCATGTTGTAAGCAGCACACAAAAGGATGATTATTAACCATGCGAGATTGCACATTGAAAATCAAAATATTAGCACATGAAATTAGAAGAAGGCCAAATGGCCCCAGATTTTGAAGCGAAAATTGAAACAGGAGAAACGATCAAGCTTTCTGACTATCGAGGGAAAAAGGTTGTCCTCTATTTTTACCCAAAAGACGCTACTCCAGGATGTACTGCCCAGGCATGTAACCTGAGAGATAATTACGACACGTTACAGAAAGCAGGTTATGTAGTCTTTGGGATAAGTTCAGATGCAGAAAAATCGCATGTGAAATTCAAAGAAAAGCAGTCCTTACCTTTTTCACTTATCGCTGACACTGACCTGAAAGTTCATGAAGCTTTCGGCACATGGCAGGAAAAGAATACGTTTGGCAAAACCTACATGGGAACTGTCAGAACAACTTTTGTAATCGATGAGGAAGGGAAAATCTCTGAAATCATCGAAAAAGTAAACACGAAAGAACATACCGCACAAATCCTAAATTAAACCTATATCCGTAATGGAAAAACAAACAATCGAACAACTCGAAAGTACTGCATCTCAAGTACGTAGAGACTGTCTGCGCATGGTACATGCTGTTCAATCCGGTCACCCTGGAGCATCCTTGGGTTGTACTGAGTTTTTTGTAGCTCTGTATTTCAACCAGCTTAATCACGACCCTAATTTCAAAATGGAAGGAAAAGGTGAAGACCTATTTTTCCTTTCCAATGGCCATATTTCACCCGTTTGGTACTCTGTACTTTCCAGATCAGGATATTTCTCTCCTGAGGAAATGGACACATTCAGAAAACTGAATTCAAGACTTCAAGGTCACCCAGCTACTGAAGAAGGACTTCCAGGAATCAGAATCGCTTCTGGTTCACTCGGTCAAGGCATGTCAGTAGCAATCGGTGCTGCACAAGCTAAGAAAATCGATGGCGACGGAAGTACTGTCTATGTTCTTATGGGGGATGGTGAGCAAGAAGAAGGTCAGGTATGGGAGGCTGCCATGTATGCGGCTCACTGGAAAGTGGACAATTTGATCGCTACTATTGACTTAAACAGACAGCAGATCGATGGACCTACCGCGGAGATCATGAACTTGATCGATTTGAGAGCAAAATATGAGTCTTTCGGATGGGAAGTCGTAGATACGCTTCTAGGTAATGACATGAAGTCTGTAGTGGAAGGACTGGAAAAAGCTAAAAACATGACCCGTCAAGGCAAACCGGTATTGAATCTACTTCACACAGAAATGGGCTATGGTGTAGACTTTATGGTTGGTACGCACAAGTGGCATGGTATTGCTCCAAGTGACGAGCAACTAGCAGACGCTTTGGGTCAATTACCAGAAACCATTGGTGATTTTTAATCAAAGCTATTTTTAGACCATTTACTCAAAAGAAAACATGGAAAAGACATTGGATTTAAAATTCAACTATACAGAAAAAAAAGATACACGTTCAGGATTCGGTGATGGCTTATTAGAAGCTGGCCGTAAGAACCCTAATGTGGTAGGACTTTGTGCCGATTTGATCGGTTCATTGAAAATGGGAGCATTTCAAAAAGAGTTTCCCGAGCGTTTCTTTCAGGTAGGTATCGCAGAAGCAAACATGATGGGTATCGCAGCAGGTATGACTATCAATGGCAAGATTCCTTTCACAGGTACTTTCGCCAACTTCTCTACAGGTCGTGTCTACGATCAGATTCGTCAGTCTATCGCTTACTCTGGTAAGAATGTAAAGATTTGTGCATCTCACGCAGGTTTGACGCTAGGAGAAGATGGTGCCACGCACCAGATCCTAGAAGACCTAGGCATGATGAAAATGCTTCCGCACATGACTGTGATCAATCCTTGCGATTACAATCAGACGAAAGCAGCTACGATTGCAATTGCTGAATACGAGGGCCCTGTTTACCTAAGATTTGGCCGTCCATCTTGGCCTATTTTCACTGATGCAGCTCAAAAGTTTGAGATTGGAAAAGCATGGAAAATGATCGAAGGAACTGATGTGACTATTTTTGCTACTGGCCATTTGGTTTGGGAAGCAGTAGTAGCAGAAGCAATCCTAAGATCTGAAGGTATCTCTGCTGAAGTGATCAACATTCATACAATCAAGCCACTTGACGAAGAAGCAATTCTTGACTCTGTAGCTAAAACTGGCTGTGCTGTCACAGCAGAAGAGCATCAGTACAATGGTGGTCTTGGTGACAGTGTATCACAAACCCTAGCAAGACATAACCCAGCTCCTGTGGAGTATGTAGGTGTAGATGACAGCTTCGGTGAGTCTGGTACTCCTACCGAATTGCTTGAGAAATACGGCTTGAACGCAGCAAACATTGTAGCTGCTGCTAAGAAGGTATTGGCTAGAAAGTAAGATTATTATCAAAGCGGCTTCTGAAAAAGTAGCTTAACATAAAAAACCACAGTCAAATGACTGTGGTTTTTTATTGTTTTTTACTTTAGGTAAATTTCCAAACTCAGATGATTTCCATTAATACCGAGCTATCTCTCAAAGCAATTAAACTTGAAGATCAAGCCATGCTTTTTGCTTTAATGCAAAGGGTATATAAACATGCTTATCAGGACTTCTGGACTGATGAAGGAGATTGGTATCTTGATTTATGTTATAATTCTGAAAATCTTAAGAAAGAGCTTGCCAGGGATGGAAGTCATTATTTTTTCGTGGAATACCAAGGTTTATCAATAGGTATACTTAAATATGACTTCCCTTTTTCTCCTAAGGAAACTGACATCCCCAATGCCATGAAACTACATCGACTCTATCTAGATCAATCGGTCCACGGGAATGGAATTGCAAAGCAATTGATGCAGCATATTGAGAAAATCGCCAAAGACAGAAAGTTAGATTTCATTTGGCTAGAAGCTATGTCTTCAAAACTCCAAGCAAAAAGATTTTACGAGAAGCTCGGTTATGAATGGATATTAACCTATCAATTAGGATTCGTACGTCTGCATCCCGAAGTTCGGGGAATCCAGATCATGAAGAAAAAGGTCTAAAAAAAGCCTCTCCTTATAAAAAGAGAGGCTTTCGTACTTAAGAACTAGAAGTTACTTTTTAATCAATCGCTTGTTCATCACAAGCTGACCAGTTTTCAACTGTACTGTATATAAGCCTGGGCTTAAGTGGTCAATATTTATTTGATGTTTAGAAATTCCGTTTTGAACGCTCTCATCTTCAAATACCAATCGTCCCACAGCATCATAGATTCTGATTCCCACATTCATGCTTTGTTCCAATTCAACTTCAATTGTTACATCAGATTCTGCAGGGTTAGGGAACATGTTGAAATCTCCAAATCTAGGCTCGCGGCTTAGCTCAATTGCTCTTTCGATCGTCTGCCCTGCTCTATCAGTACTAAAGACTGTTATTCTCGCTGTTGCTGGAATCTCAGTTCCCTTCCAAACAAGTGACTTACCAACAAGCTCAAAATCAGTATTCTCAGCGATCGAATAGGTATGCTGATCATCCACAGGATCAATTGTGTTCAGATCACCTATCAAGCTACCGTTATGGATATTTCTAAGTAGAATAGAATTGCTCAATTTTATGTCTGTAGCCAGAGGCTTATCAGCAACAAGTACATTGACAGTAATTGGTTCTTCCAGCGCAAACCATTCGTTTTCAAGCAGATTGGCTTTGAACTCATAGAGTCCTGGTTGAAGCGCATTGTACGATTCAGAATTGATAGTGAGTTTGATGGCTTTTCCTTCAAACCAAGTAGAACTCATACTTGTGATCTTCTTCTCGATTTCTTCAGAAGGAGTATTCCAAGGAACGGAAACCAAGTCTGTTACAATTCGCTTGTTGCCTTTACCTTTTGCTTCATGGATTACTATAGAACCGCCGCCTAGCGTGGTAGCATCATCGGCATTATCATCAGCACCTAAGCCATTATCGTAGATGATACCTGATCCACCCCAAATTTTAATTCTGAATTCATCGGAAGCAGTACCACCATTATAATCACCATCCAAAGCAACTAGGGTAAATTTATAGCCCGGCTGGCCATTGATTGTTCCTTCACCTCTGTAGGTAGCTTTTTTACCTGAAATCACCAATGTACCAGACTCATGAAGTGTTGATTTAAAGTTCAAATCACCCGCTTTGAATTGGAATTCAGTATTTCCATCCACTTGACTAGAACCCTTCTTGTATTTAGATACAAATCCAAAGTTGGCTTTGCCAGTTAAACTTACATCTGCTTTATAAGCACCAGCAGGAGACATAATCCAACCACCACCGGTTACGAAGCTTCCATTTGGATCATAAACAGGAAGGTAGGCTACAGATTCTGAACATCCGGATCCTACAGTCGCTGTGACTTTGTAAACTCCAATAGTATTCAACGCCCCTGTTGAAACAGTAGCTTCTCCAGAGGAATTTGTCATTACAGGATCAGATGTGAAGACCACAACATTAGCCTCATTAGTTACCTCGAAAATTACACTTACTCCCCCAACTCCTGGAGAAACATTCGCACTTAGGTCAGCACTTGATCCTACTTGAACAGGAGTTCCTGATTCGGAGGCATCAATTGTAATAGCTTCAATTGAAAGATCTACTCCAACATAAGTAATTGCATAATTGGAGTTATCTAATGTCCCTTTGAGAATGGCATACGTTCCTACAACTTCCCCTTCTTCACGAATAAGTTCTCCACTTAGTTCATCATTATTAACAAGACTTCCATAAGTAATCTGATATGTTAAATCAGGATCTACCTGACCACAGAATTTGGATTGTGGATCTGCGGTAACCTGCAGATCCAACTTGCCTACCTCAAAGGTGCTGCTGTTAAGCGGTGTGAAGTTGTAGTTGTTATCCGTTGCTGTTCCTATTGCAATGGTCGTGTTGTACGTTCCAACTGCATCGAACTGGTTGTAGTCTGTGCCTAAAGCAAAGCCTTCGTTGTCCAGATCACCTGCATCGTCACCGTTCACAAAGCCAGCATACTCAACTGTCGGAGTTGGTTCTGCATCTCCGTAAGTGATGTCTCCAGTTACCGCAGTTACTGCTAGATCCAACTTGCCTACCTCAAAGGTGCTGCTGTTAAGCGGAGTGAAGTTGTAGTTGTTATCCGTTGCTGTTCCTATTGCAATGGTCGTGTTGTACGTTCCAACTGCATCGAACTGGTTGTAGTCTGTGCCTAAAGCAAAGCCTTCGTTGTCCAGATCACCTGCATCGT
>NZ_VORW01000028.1 GCF_007997215.1 Algoriphagus aquimarinus
TCAGATTTGAAGAGGAAAGAATAAAGGTGTGATTCCTTGCGCACAGTATCGACATTGCCGTACTTAGTCTCGAAGTCTGGCTACACCATTATTCTGTTTTTTTGATTCATTCCAAAGATATGAGTCTCATGACTTGTGCCGTGCAAATTGCAGTCTTCAGACTGCTCAAAAAAATAGTCATGAAATAAGCAGTCTGAAGACTGCATTATAATGGGTCCAAGTCATAAGACTTGAACCAGTTGAACTAAAGCCAAACCGGAACGGTGACTCCTGAATAAATAAACTGCGCCTTTGCGCCTTGGCGGGATTTCCTCGAAGTAAACCTACACCTGAGTATTCACAGAATCAGGCAGATATCTATTAGCCAGTTTGATCATTTCATCTCCTTTCACCAGATCACTGGCACTGAGTTCGGATGTATGGGTATGGCCAGAAGCTCCAAGCAGTTCTTGGACTGCGTGAACCGTATTTTTGTGGAAATTATAAACTCGCTCAGATTTATCTGTAATCACCAAACCTCCTACTAAGCTAGCCCTTTGTGTAGCTACGCCAGTTGGACACTCATTGGTATTGCAACGAAGTGCCTGAATACAACCCACACTGAACATAAAACCCCTTGCTGAATTACATATGTCAGCTCCAAGAGCAATGTTTTTCAAAATTGCAAAGGCACTTATAGCTTTACCCGAAGCGATGATTTTTATCTGGCTACGTATCTGAAACTTTTCTAAGGTCATCCTAACATAAATAAGTGCAGGTTCAAGCGGTAAGCCCACACTGTCGGAGAATTCTAAAGGTGCAGCTCCTGTCCCACCTTCGGCCCCATCTACAGTAATAAAATCAGGGAATATATTCTTGGAAACCATCACTTTACAGATAGCCGTAAATTCCTCAGTTCTACCCACACAAAGCTTGAATCCTACAGGTTTACCGCCAGACAAGTCTCGAAGTTTGGCAACGAAATCAATTAATTCTGAAGCATTAGTAAAAGCGCTGTGGGCAGGTGGTGAAAGAATCGTAGTTCCTTTCAAAACCCCTCGTATCTCAGCTATTTCGGCAGTATTTTTCACGCCTGGAAGTACTCCGCCATGACCTGGTTTAGCTCCTTGAGAAATCTTAATTTCGATCATTTTGACCTCAGGCCAATTTGCTTTCTCAGTGAATTTCTCCTCACTAAAATTACCATGATCATCACGGCATCCAAAATACCCAGTACCTATTTGCCAAACTAAATCTCCCCCTTCCCTATGATGTGTAGATATTCCGCCCTCTCCAGTATTATGAGAAAATCCGCCTTTTTTGGCTCCCAGATTCATCGCTTTCACTGCATTGGAACTGAGAGAACCAAAACTCATTGCTGAAATATTAAAGATCGATGAAGAGTAAGGTTGTTTACATGAATCGTTGCCGATCGTTACTCGAGGATCTTCATCATTTGTATGAACGGCATAAATAGAATGTCTTAAACCAATGTAATCTTCTCCATTGATATCTCGCTGTGTACCAAATGGGTGAGTATCATTTACATTCTTTGCTCTTCTATAAACTAAGGATCGGATATTTCTACTGAATGGCCTTCCATCTGTATTCGTTTCGATGAAATATTGCTGAATTTCAGGACTGATTTTCTCCAGCAAATAGCGGAAATGACCAACTACAGGAAAGTTTCTCAGAATGGCATGAGTCTTTTGATTAACATCATAAAGCCCTACAGCGAAAAGAATTACAATAATCCCCAGTATAAAATATCCAAACTTAAATTGGACAAATTGGAAATACCAGATTAGAAAAAATGTCAGCAATGCTAGCAGTACAAGGCTGATGAAAAACGCTTTTCTCATAGTAACTTTTTTGTTGAATTAGCTTACAATATACTAAAACCCTTAGGCCTAAAGCCGTTCTAAGAGGAATTCTTGAACTCTATATTCCGCCCAAGTAAATTCATTCTTACTGATCACAAAGCCTGTGTGTCCGCCTCTTTTTGGCATTTCTAGAGTGAGTTCTTTCTTGATTTCCGCAAGCTTCACAGGATAGCATTCACCTCCTAGGAGCGGGTCATTTAATGCATTAATTACTAAAGTAGGGATTGCGATAGTAGGCATCCAATTATCCGCACTTACTGATTTGTAAAAATCCGCAGCGTCCTTGAATCCATGCAGTTTAGCAGTGAAAAGTGTATCAAACGCATCAAAATCAGTGACTCTTTCCAATTGTTCCAAATCTATCAAGTCAGGGTATTGGACTGCTTTCTCACGCATTTTATTTTTGAGTTTGCCTAGAAACTTATTCTTATAAAAAGTATTACTTCGATATTTCAGCGTAGCGGCACTTGAGAGTAAATTACAAGGCGTGGAATAGACCGCAGCTCGTTTTATTTCAACAGGCAAATCAATTCCCTTTTCTCCAAGGTATTTGAGAGTCTGTGCTCCGCCCATACTTATACCTGTTAAGAAAATATCTTGGTAAGAATGAGATTTAAGAACATGAGAAATTACCGTATCCACATCGTAACTAGCTCCATGATGGTATAGAATTGGTCTCAAATTAATCTCTCCACCACATGAACGATTGTTCCAAACCAATACATCTACTTTGCTGGAATTGAATAGTTTCACCATTCCTTTGACATAATGTCGTTCAGAATCGCCTTCTAATCCATGAGAAATAATAAGCAATTTGGAGCTGCCGACATTTGACCAATCCAAATTCAAAAAATCGCCATCAGGCGTGTCAATTTTCTCTCTCTTATAGCTTACATCGGAGACTTTTCTGAATATACTGGGAATGATAGTTTCCAGATGTCCATTGAACAAATATGCCGGAGGTCCTGTGTAGGTAGATTTGATAATACTCATGTGGCTTCAAAAATAGAAAGCTTTACATGAAATTCATGATCCCTTAAAATACATGAAATCTGTTTGGCCTACTTTTGTAGCGTAAAACATAATACTTCATAGGGTAACGATTTCAAAAGTGGAGCGGCGGGTGTCAGCTCCTTTTTTTATAGCGTCAATTTATGGACACGCTGAATGGCAGCTTCCAGTTTTTCTTGCAACCTATGGTAATGCGATTTAAATAGAACTCCCTCAAACCCTTCACCTTCAATAATTTCCTTGCCTACTTGCAATTCATCTGTGATGTGTGATAATTCAAATATGCTGAGAGTTGGTTTTAATTTATGCCGGATTTGCTGAATTTTTAAATCATCTTTTTCAGATGAACCTTCAGCATATTTTTCTCTGAGTTCTAGTAGCCCATTATAAATCGCCAAAGTAAGATCTTTTTCAAAATCTTTGTCACCATCAGCCATTTCGCAAATGAGCTGATCTAGTTCTGGATAAAGTTGTTCCATATGCGTTATTTCAGTGAGGCTGTACCTGCAAGAAAACCAGTAGACCAGGCAGCTTGGAAATTAAAGCCACCAGTGATCCCATCTATATTTAAAACTTCCCCGGCAAAGTAAAGGTTTGGGTGATAATTACTTTCCAAGGTCTCCGGATTTACCTCATTCAAGGCAATTCCTCCGGCAGTTACAAATTCTTCTTTGAAGGTAGTCTTCCCTTCAACTTTCAAAGTATAGCAAAAAAGATTCTGTACCAACTTATTGATTTGCTTTTTCGACAGTGTGCCATATAATTGTGCATTTTCTACTCCCGAACGTGCACAAAAGTGCTCCCAAAGCCTAGCTGGGATTTCAAAAAGCGAATGACTCTCTACTTTACGATTAGGATGAGCCAGTAGATAGCTTTTGATTTGCGCACTAAATTCTTCCTCTCCATACGCTCCATTCCAATTAATCAATGCCGTAGCAACGTAGTTTTTATCCTTTAGCCATTGTGCACCAAATGCAGATAATTTCAAAACTGCAGGCCCACTTACCCCCCAATGCGTCACTAACACAGGACCTCTATAAGTCATTTTCGTCCCTTCTATTTTGACTATTCCATCTACTACCGACAGCCCCATGAGTTCACGAAGTGATTCCTTGGGAGTATTGAAAGTAAAAAGCGAGGGGATTGGATCTAAAATACTATGCTTTAAACCTTTGAGAAAGGAATAATTATCCAATTTAGGATGTCCTCCTGTGGCTATTATTAGCTTGTCAACAAGGAAAACCCCATCATCTGTCTCCAGCCTATATTGGCTTTCAACAGGAGTAATGGACTTCACTCCACAGGACTTACGAATAGTGATATTGAGTTTTTGAGCTTCTTTAAGTAATACATCGATTATAGATTGAGACGAATCAGAAACAGGAAACATCCTACCGTCAGCTTCAATCTTCAAAGCCACTCCTCTACTTTCAAACCAATTGATAGTGTCCTCAGATTTGAATTTGGGAAAAACACGTTTTAAAAACTTCTCGCCTCTGGGGTAGTTTTTGACCAATTTTGAGATTTCCATAGGCCGATGTGTGACATTACACCGCCCACCTCCAGAGACTTTTACTTTAGATAAAAGCTTTGGGGATTTTTCGAAAATAGTTACATCTATTCCTGGCGCACTTGCGTGAATAGCTGCGAAAAAACCAGCTGCTCCCCCTCCTATTATTACAATCTTCACCTTATATAAACTATTGTATTTCAATTATTTAATAGGATCATCTTTTTTTAGTGAATGAACCCAATATCCCTCTGGTTAATTCTCTGAAAATCGTTCTTCCCAACTGTCTTACCATGGTGTTCTTACTCAATTCTGCAAAAAGAGAATCATCATTACTAGTTGTTCTGCTAGTTGTCGTTGATGCTTTTGGCCCTGGCAATTCAGCTTTTTTCTGAATCTCCTCAAGATCCGCCATTTTCTTTTCTAATAGCTCAAAAGCACTTTCTCGGTCTATGTCCTGATTGTATTTGTAAACTAAAGCAGAATTCTGGACAACAGCATCTATTTCTGAAGGACTCAAAATATCCATTCTTGTAATCGGTGCTCTCACAAGTGTATGCGCAAGTGGTGTAGGAATACCTTTTTCGTTCAAAGCTGTGATTAGCGCTTCTCCGATTCCCATCGAAGTCAACACTTCGGAAGTCTCATAATAAATTGAATCAGGATAATTTTCTGCTGTTTTTGTGATTGCCTTACGGTCCTTAGCAGTGAAAGCCCTCAAGGCATGCTGCACTTTCAAACCCAGTTGCCCCAAAATACTATCAGGTACATCCGTTGGAGTTTGGGTACAAAAATAAACACCAACCCCTTTTGATCTGATCAGTTTGACAATTGCTTCAATTTTATCAAGAAGATCATTGGAAGCGTTGGAAAACACCAGATGAGCTTCATCAATAAACAAACATAGCTTAGGCTGGTCTGCGTCTCCTTGCTCAGGGAATGACTCATAAATTTCAGATAGTAGACTGAGCATGAATGTGGAAAACAACTTAGGTCGACTTTGAATATCAGTCAGTCTAATCACGGAGATGATACCTTTCCCATCTTTCGTTCTCAAAAAATCTTCTACTTCGAAGGATTTTTCGCCAAAAAAGCGCTCTGCACCTTGCTGTTCCAGTTCTATGATTTTTCGCATGATCGTATTCACCGAAGCTGAAGATACCTGACCATATTCCTTTTGGATAGCTTCTTTACCTTCATTGGTAATGAATTGAAGAACTCGTTTAAGGTCTTTCAGATCCACTAGTGGAAGATGATTTAAATCACAGTAGCGGAAAATAAGTGAAATCACACCTTGCTGAGTATCATTTAGCTCAAGTATCTGTCCTATCAAAACTGGACCAAATTCAGATACAGTAGCTTTCAATCGCACTCCTTTTTCGTCAGAAATAGACATCAATTCTATCGGCAAACCCATCGGTACATAGTCTACACCAATGACTTCAGAGCGATTCTTAATGAAATCATTAGCAGTACCTGGCTGTGCAAGCCCTGATAGATCTCCTTTCAGATCCATTAAAACAGAAGGCACTCCTTTCAAGGCCAGTTGTTCTGCAATCACTTGAAGGGTTTTCGTCTTGCCGGTTCCTGTTGCTCCAGCAATCAGACCATGCCGGTTCATTGTTTTTAGGGCAATTTTGATTTGGGCACCTGGGACTGGTACTCCATCCAAAACACCAGTTCCTAAGACTATTGAGTCTTTTTTATATTTTTGACCTTCGGCCAAATGGGTGATAAATTCTTCTGTCTTGCTCATGGTCAAAATGATTATGAAACCAAACTACAAAAAAAACCTTGATGCCTAGAGCAAAAAGGTTTCTCAATAAAAAAGGTAATTGTAAAATGATTAATACGTAACTAAAGGCTCAAGAGACTTGGCCTGCTCTACGAAGTCGGCAACCTTTGAAGCAGCAGGTACTACTCTAGTTAGTCCTTTTTCTTCCTGAGTTTTCACCAAAGCAGCATGTAAATTTTCTGCATTTCTGTTTCTCAATTCCTTTACTGTATCTACTCCCGCAGCTTTAAGAAGTTCTGCAAATTGACTAGCAACCCCATTAATTCTAAAAAGATCAGCCATATTCACCCATACTAGGATCTTACTTTCATCTAAGCCTGAGGCATCAGCAATAGCCTTTCTACCAGCCTTGGATGCACCTTTTTCTAGCAGACTTTCTACAGAAGTTACTCCAGCAGCGCTAAGTTTCTCTTTCATAACAGGACCGATGCTCTCGATCATTGTGATTGGTTTTCCCATCTTTTTAATTTTTAGGATTAAAGTAATATGACTGAAAATTCAGTGGTTCAGCTTAAAGGATAAATAATTAAGCATTCAATAGAATTTAATCCTAAAATAAAGACAATTTTTAACTTCTAAAATCCATTTAGCAGATTATGAAGATATTTGCCCTTTTGGAAACATTAACTTTACGAAAAAGAAACTTCTACCTTTATTGCTACTCTAGAAAAAAAATATCCCTGTGAGCTTTAAATTTCACCCCTCCCTTCTACTTCTAAGTTTTATTTTCACATTGGCTTTTGGCCAAATAACGTTTGCGCAAATCGGTCCAAATCTAGGTCAAACAGACCATTGGATGAAAGGAGCAAAAGCGGCTATTGAGAGAAATGACTATGAAACGGCAAATTCTATATTCAGAAACCTGATCGATTCTGGTCAGCCGCTTCCTGAAGAAATGCCTTATTTATTCGCGGAGACACTCTTTCAACTTAAGCAATATGACAACTCAGCTAATTTTCTAAATAAGTATTTAGAGTTAACAGGATTTACTGGTGGGCATTACAAAGGAGCTCAAGAACTACAACAGCGCCTAGAGACCCCATTGAAGGAAATTCAAGAATGCCAGCTTTGCGACCGCAGAGGCTATCGATACCAAACTTGTTTTACATGTGATGGAAACAGACAAATCGAGCAGGAATGTCACTACTGCAAAGGAAAAGGTGTGGTTGGCTGCAGTAGATGTAATGGATCTGGGATGATCACTAAGATGAATATATTTAAAATCGTAGAGTACTTCGAGTGCGAAAGATGCTCAGGCAATGGAAGGCTCACTTGCCCTGTATGCGAAGGAAGTTTGAAAGAGGTAAGCTCTTGTAGAACCTGTGGTGGTACCGGGAAATTAAGCTCAGAAGATGTCTGCAATCACGTAGAAGAAGCTCATGAGCATTGAAAAGTAAGGTTGGTTGTTGTTGGTTAATTGTTGTTGGTTATTAGTTGTCAGTCTCAGTGATCAGAGTCCAGCGGTCAGTCGCAGTTATCGAAAGATAATTGTAGTGATCAGATTTCAGTGGCAGTTTTTGAGACTTAGCTGACCAGTATATATCCAGCTTCTCGAGAAGCTGGATAACGTAACACTTTGATTACTGCTACCACTCAATAGATCTTCCTATTTTAAAAAAAAACATAAAAAAAACCGGCCGAGGCCGGTTTTAATTTATTTACAATATTTGGCGTAAGCCTCTTCTGCCCCAGGATATTCTAAGGCTTTTGCGAGTTGAAAGTCCTCACATGAAGACCCGACTCTTTTCATTGCCACCTTCAACAAACCTCTGTTGTAGTAGGCTTGACCGAATTCCTTATCCACTGCAATTGCATTTCCATAAGCTTTCAACGCTTCATCAGGCTTACCCAATTGATGTAGCGCTCTAGCCTTCATGAAAGAGGCCATAGCAGGCGCACCAGGGATTTCAGCTGCTTGATCAGAATACAGTAAGGCATTGGTATAGTTCTTTTGATTATAATGAACGTTTGCCAAACTGAGTAATACCTGGAAATTATTTGGCTCTACTTCTAGCGCATTTTCAAAGTCCGCCTTTGCTTCTTCGTAATTTCCTTGCTCCTCATTTGCTCGGCCTCTATTATAAAGCATTCGAACATCATTGGGATTAAATTTCAAATCTTCAGAATACTCAAGGGCTGCTTTCGCATATTCTCCTTTATTGAAATAGGCATCTCCGGAACTTGTTTTCTTTTCTGAACAAGACCAAAGGGCTGCTGAAATAAATAGAGCTAGAATCGCTCGCGTACTCGTTTTCATTATAGTTGATTTAAACTGCTACACTGTTATCTCTAAGCGCATCATTTAAAGAGGTTTTGAGATCGGTAGATGCTTTTCTTTGACCTATGATCAAAGCGCAAGGAACCTGGAAAGTGCCTGCTGGGAATATTTTGGCAATAGATCCAGGAATAACTACAGAACGCGCAGGTACATAACCCTTGTATTCTATAGGCTCAGATCCAGTGACATCAATTATTTTAGAACTTGCTGTCAGGGTAACTCCAGCACCTATCACGGCTTCTTTACCTATTCTCACTCCTTCTACTATGATAGCACGAGAACCTATAAATGCACCTTCTTCGATAATTACTGGGGCAGCTTGTATAGGCTCCAATACTCCGCCGATACCTACTCCACCACTTAAATGAACATTTTTGCCGATCTGCGCACAGGAACCGACAGTAGCCCAAGTGTCAACCATCGTGCCACCGTCCACATAAGCACCTATATTAACATAACTTGGCATCATCACTACTCCACTAGCTAGATATGCTCCGTAGCGAGCCACTGCGTGAGGTACTACGCGTACACCTTTCTCTGCATAGTTGGTTTTAAGCGCCATTTTATCATGAAATTCAAATGGTCCCACTTCGATAGTTTCCATTTTCTGGATAGGGAAATAAAGAATTACGGCCTTCTTCACCCAATCATTTACTTTCCAATTACCGTCATCAGTAGGCTCAGCAACACGGATAATACCCGCATCAAGATCTGCGATTACAGCTCTGATGGCTTGTTGAGTAGTTTCTTCTTTTAATAGTTCTCGGTTGTCCCAAGCCTGCTCAATGATTGTTTTCAGTTCCATTATTTTGGTTAGTTTCGTTTATGAGTGGAAAATTTGATTCTCGAATTCCAGTCTTGATCGCATCAAGTCTAAAGCCCGTCAAAGATACAAGAGCTTATGGAAAGCTTGGCCTTTCATTGCGAGAAACAGGTCTATATCGCTTAAGTTTTATGGGATTTTCACAATTACCTATAGAAAATTGCGAAGATGAAATCTTTTATTCTTCTTTTTCAAAGGTTCACTCAACCTGGGAAAGAATCTCCTCACAAATCAGATTCTTGAGAATTCTACTGAAAGTTCGTCCGAAAATCCTGATCTGTTGCACCTATGAATACCTTCCAATCGCTTCATTTTTTAAAGGGATTTTGGGCTACAAATTGGTTTATGATGTACAGGAAAACTATGTCAAAAATTTAGACCTAAACCCTACCTTAAGCATAGAAAAAAAGGCAAGATTAAGCAGCCTAATAACCCGAATGGAAAAGGGAAAAGGAATAGATTTATTCTTGCTAGCTGAGAAATGCTACGCTAAAGAGATGCCTGAGAAAACTCCTTTTTTGATTTTGGAGAATAAATTTGCCGGAGAAATTAAGGCCGTTTCACCTTTCAAAATCCCAGAAAAAGAAGGATATGATTTTCTGATTTCGGGAACCCTCACTCCTGCTTTTGGGACTGTTGAAGCAATCAGGTGGTTCAAGGAAATCTTACAGAAATTCCCTGATTCTACGCTCAAAATTATTGGACATTGTACAGTGCCAAGCTATGAAATTGAGCTCCAAAAAGCCTCTGAAAACATCACCCAAATTCAGCTTAAATCATCCAATTCTCCCGTCCCTCATGAAGAGATTATAGCAGCATACTCGGGAGTAGATTTTGCGATTTTACCCTATCAAAATCGAGCGTCTATTAAAGACAAAATGCCCACTAAACTTTTTGAAGCAGCCGCACTTGGTATCCCTGTATTGATAGGCGGCAACCCAAACTGGTTAGACTTTTTAGCGCCATTCTCAGGAGGTTTTCCAATAGACTTTTTTGACTTGCAGCAGGCGCCCCAGCAATTCAATGCCGCACTCAATCAGGAATATTTCACTCAAAGTCCTGGCAGCTCTATACTGTGGAAATCTCAACACAGAGATTTCATCACAGCAATTTCCTCACTGTAAGTTTTAAACAGCATGTGGATTACTATCCACAGTTATCCACCTATGCCTTAATTTTAACACCCATTTTGACAAAATGGAAACTGGGGGTTTTCTACATATAGCTTATCAAAGTCAGGGAAACACAATTATCAAATATCTATTTATCAGATATTTGAATACATTTTAACCCAAGCCTAATCTTATTTTTAGGTAAGACTAAAATGCTAATAACATTTGAAAACGGGTTATCCACAGGTGATTTAGTCACTATTGAATATATTTTTAGCTATATCTAAATTAATATTTATATTTGCCTTAGTATAAATTGGAATACCATGACCTTAACTACAGCTGAGGAGAATTACCTAAAAGCGATCTATCACCTTTCAAACGGGGGCACTAAAAGTGTATCCACCAATGATGTGGCAGCAGAAATAAAAACCAAAGCAGCTTCTGTCTCGGACATGCTCAGAAAGCTTGGTGATAAAGAGGTGATTGAATACAGAAAGTATTACGGTGTCAACATCACGGAAGAAGGCAAAAAAAGAGCATTACAAACAATCCGAAAACACAGACTCTGGGAAGTGTTTTTGGTAGAAAAATTACAGTTCGCTTGGGACGAAGTTCATGAGGTAGCCGAGGAGCTAGAGCACATCCAATCTCCCCTACTTATTCAGCGATTGGATTCGTATCTGAACTTCCCAAAATTTGATCCACACGGTGATCCAATTCCTGATGAATATGGAGATGTGAGGGCTCGACCAAGACTTGCTTTGAACGAGATGGACATAGATCAATCGGGTCAAATAGTAGCAGTAAAAGACAGCTCGGCAGCCTTCCTCAAATACCTAGATAAAGTAGGCGCCTACATAGGAGCAAGAATCAAAGTTTTGGACAAAGTAGAGTTTGACGGATCGATGGAAATTCTCGTCGATCAGAAGAAAACACTCTTTATGTCTAAGGATGTCGCGGCGAATATTTTGGCAATTCAGTCATGAGGAAATTCCTGGTAATACTGCCTCTACTATTGCTTTCTTTCGCCTGTAAATTTGAGAATAAGAAAGAGAGATTAAAGCCGAAAATAGTCGCAACGACCAGCATTCTTGCAGATGGAATCAGGAACATCGTAGGCGATAATGCAGACGTGGTTTCTCTTATGCCAGCCGGTGTGGATCCACATTTATATAAGGCATCCGTACGGGATTTGGACTTGCTCCAAAATGCAGACTTGGTTATCTACCATGGACTTTTCTTGGAAGGAAAAATGACAGAGATTTTTGAGAAACTGGCATTCAGTCAAAACTTGATTAATGTATCTGAAAATATTCCTCACGAACTATTACTGAGCTCCGGACCCGAGGCTCACTCCGTAGATCCTCATATCTGGTTTGACGTCTCGCTTTGGTCCCTAGCTCTTGCGCATGCTTCCGATGAAATCATAAAATGGCAACCTGAATGGAAGTCAGCAGTAAGCACAAACACTGAATCCTATCTTGCCCAATTATCACTAGTTCATCAAGACAACATCACCAAAGTAGCTGAGCTTCGCAAAGCAAATCAAGCATTGATTACTGCTCATGATGCCTTCTCCTATTTTGGAAAAGCTTATAATTTGGAAGTACTAGGCTTGCAAGGATTATCCACGTTGAGCGAACCAGGACTTCGGGATTTGACAGGATTGGTGAGTTTCATCGTCGAGCGAAATATTCATGCAGTTTTTGCAGAACAGACTATTTCCCCCAAAGCCATCGAAGCAGTAGTAGCTGGCTGCGCCAATCAAAACCATGAAATCGAATTAGCTGGTCCACTTTACACAGATAGTCTTGGTGCTCCAGACTCTCCTGCCGGCACGTATATAGGAATGGTAAGAACCAATGTTCAAGTAATTTTTGAAAGCCTAACACAATGATCATAAACGTAGATTCCCCAGTTTTAGAAATACACGATCTGACTGTCAGTTACGATCAAAGTCCAGTTTTATGGAATGTGGATTTGAGCCTTCCTGCCGGAAAGCTGATCGGAATACTTGGGCCAAATGGTGCAGGAAAGTCCACTTTGATTAAAGCTGTCATGGGTTTGATTCCAATAACTGGAGGATATGTCAAACTTTTTGACCGAGAGTTAAATGAAGTAAGAAGTCGGATCAGTTATGTCCCACAGCGTGAATCAGTGGATTGGAATTTTCCTGCCTCCGTCCTCGATGTGGTCATGATGGGCACCTATGGAAAACTAGGTCTTTTCAGAAGGCCAGGAAAAAAGGAAAAGAAAATAGCAATGGATTGTCTGGAGAAAGTAGGCATGCAGGCTTTTGTAGATCGACAGATTTCTGAGCTTTCCGGTGGACAACAGCAGCGGGTTTTCATTGCTCGAGCTTTGGCACAGGAAGCTGACTTATATTTAATGGATGAGCCATTTGCTGGAGTGGACATGGCCACCGAAACGGCAATCTTTCAGCTATTGCAAGAAATGACTGCAGCAGGCAAGACAGTAATTGTAGTGCATCATGACATACACTCTGCAATGAATTACTTTGACTGGATCATCATGCTAAACCTACACTTGGTAGCATCCGGCCCAAAAGCACAAGTAGTCACGGAAGAACTTCTAAGGAAAACTTACGGAGGAAAACTGAACCTACTTACCAAAGTGACTGATATTATTAGACAAAAGGACTTTAATCCATTGAAGAGCTGATATGAGTGACTTCCTCTACTTCTTCACATTTCAGGATTCTTCCATTGCCTTTGTGGTAATTGGGATTACCCTCTTGGGCATAGGTTCCGCCTACGTGGGGACCTACAGTTTTCTCGACAAAAAGGCTTTGCTCGGAGATGCGATCTCACATGCAGTACTTCCCGGCATTTGCTTAGGCTTTATGCTCGCTGGAGAAAAAAATCCGATTTATATAGTGACAGGAGCATTTCTATCTGGGGCGCTGGCTACATTTCTTACCTCCTGGTTGAAGAGCAATACGAGACTGAGCGATGATGCTATCATTGCCTCTATCCTATCTATCTTCTTTGGCTTTGGTGTAGTCCTCTTGACGGTAATCCAGAAATCAGGAAATCCAGAGATGGCTGGCCTCAACCAATTTATCTTCGGAAATGCCATAGCTATCTTAGAAGAAGACCTTTATATCTATGGAGGTCTGGCGATATTGATCATCATCACGCTCACGGCATTCCGAAAGGAATTCTCCATGCTGGTATTCAATGCTGACTTTGGAAAGTCGATTGGCTATCCCATGGGAGCAATTCGCTTGGTATTTAATGTACTGATGATATTGGCTGTGGTGATAGGAATACAAGCTATAGGAGTTGTCCTGATGGCAGCTTTGCTGATTGCTCCTGGAGCTGCCGCTAGGTTCTGGACTGACAAGCTCGGTAAACTCCTATTGATCGCCGGAGCATTTTCTGCTGTTTCTGGGATCCTTGGAACATACGTTTCATTCGTGATTCCACAGATGCCCACAGGCCCATGGGTGGTTGTATTCCTTTCACTGTTTGCCTTTGCTTCTTTTCTTTTTGCTCCAAAAAAAGGAGTGCTTTCACGCTTCATCGCTAGAAAGTATTATTTGAAAAAAACGCATCAAGACCACTTGCTGAAATTGATTTATCATGGATTGGAAAGTGGAAAGAATTCCTTCCCTATAGAAGAAATCTATGAGTCCTTTCCTTACAGAAAGAGACAAACCAAGCATACTATTGATGAATTACTTAAAACCGATTTATTGACTCTAAATCAAGGGCTTATTGACTTTACCTCAAAAGGTAAATCAGAAGCAAAACGAATTGTAAGACTCCATAGACTTTGGGAACTCTACCTGAATGAGTACATGAATATTGCTCCAGATCACGTGCATGATTCAGCCGAAAAACTGGAACACATCCTTACTCCTGAGCTTGAAGCTTTACTAGAGAATAGATTAAATTATCCTAAACTCGATCCTCACCAAGAGGCTATCCCCCGCGACAACGATGAGCTTTGACCAAAATGCATTTCTAATCATTTTCACCGCCTCCTTGATTTCAATTTCTTGCGGGCTATTAGGTGTATTTATGATGCTTCGCAAAATGTCTATGACAGGCGACGCCATCTCGCATGCAGTCTTACCAGGAATTGTTATTGGTTTCTTTGTTTCAGGTAGTCAGCGCGGATTGGAAGTAATTATAGGAGCTGGTATTTTAGGGATTTTGGCTACCCTCATTATTGATTGGCTGAAAAATAAAGCTAAAGTGCAGCTGGATGCATCGATTGGGATCACATTTACTCTCCTTTTTGCTATAGGAATTATCCTTATAAACATGCTTGCATACAAAGTAGATTTAGATCAAGAATGTGTGCTTTATGGGGAGATAGCCTACCTGCCTATTGACCTTTGGATAACTGATGCAGGCTTTAGTATGGGGCCAAGAATTACCTACCTAGCAGTATTGAATTTGGTTTTAGTCAGTGTGTTTATATTCCTGTTATATAAGGAGTTAAACCTAACAAGTTTCGATGAAAACTTTGGCTTAGTGATAGGACTTCCAGCCGGTGCGATCAACCTTGCATTGATGAGCATGGTATCTTATACTACGGTAAGTAGTTTCGAAGCTGTGGGAGCTATTTTGGTGGTGGCTTTACTCGTCGTCCCTCCTGCCACTGCTTTCCTCTGGACCAAAAAATTAACATCTCTTATCAAACTTACCTGCGCTTTAGGTATTTTTATTGCTATAACGGGATACTACATGGCATATTTGGTGGATAGCTCGATTGCCGGAATGATGGTTGCAGTTGGGGGAATTGTTTTCCTCGGCAGCGCATTCGTGAAAAGTATCAAACCGAATTGGATATTCGGAACTTCCACTTCCATCAAGCCGTTGGAGAATTGAAACTTAAAATTTTACCTAATTATCCGATATAATGCCAGTTGCCGTATTTTCTTTGATTAACTAGACCGAAGACCGAAGACGGAAGACCGGTAACAGAAGTCACATCAATTTAAAAGTTTACTATTTCTTCAATTGCTTTTAGCACTTTTGCGAGCAGATAAGCATAAAGTCTGAATGTTAAAGAAATACACTCATTAGGAATATTTCAGCCTTTACTAGGTTCTTAGGATACTTAGCATGATGGCATCAAAAACATACACTTAATACATGAAAAAATTAGTATTCATAGGTCTTCTTCTATTTGCTGCCAGTTTTGCGCAAGCACAGGATAAAATAGAATGGCTGAAATTTGAGGAGGCAGTTGCTGCTACCGAAGCAAATCCAAAAATGCTTTTGGTGGATGTGTATACCGATTGGTGTGGTTGGTGCAAGAAGATGGATAAGGAAACATTTACCGATCCTGCTGTCATCAAATACATCAATGAGAAATTCTACGCAGTTAAGATGAATGCTGAGGACAATAACCGAACGTTTGATTTTAAAGGTAAAGAATACACAGAGGCAAAAATGGCCGTCGCTATGCGTGTACAGTCTTATCCTAATTTCGTGATTATCGATCCTACCTTAATGAATATCACCCAACTACCGGGTTATAGACAACCTGTAGAATTTTTGGATGGTTTAAGTCAGATTATAGATAAAGGAATTGGCGCAAAATGAGTTTTTCTCTTTCCGATCAAAATGACACTATTATAGCATTGGCGACACCTCAGGGTGTTGGAGCCATTGCTGTGATTCGACTTTCAGGAAAAGAGGCTATTAGCCTTACCAATGAGGCTTTTTTTGGTAAAAATCTTGAAAAACAAGAATCTCATACTATTCACTTCGGAACCATACGAGACGGCGATAAAATCATCGATGAAGTTTTGGTTTCCATATTCATCGCTCCTAAGTCCTTCACTAAGGAAAATGTAGTGGAAATTTCCACTCACGGTTCTTCTTATATCATCAATCAGGTTCTCAAGCTATTTATTCGCAAAGGTGCACGTCCCGCAAAGCCAGGAGAATTCACTCAGCGTGCATTCCTGAACGGGCAGTTTGATCTAGCGCAAGCAGAAGCCGTTGCTGATCTGATCCATGCCGATTCTGAAACTTCCCATCAGGCTGCACTGAGTCAAATGCGTGGTGGATTCAGTTCTGAAATTCAAGAACTTAGAAGTCGATTGATCCATTTTGCTTCCATGATAGAACTGGAACTGGACTTCGGCGAGGAGGATGTGGAGTTTGCAAGCCGCGAAGAATTGCGAGTGCTTGTTGAGCGTCTCCTTCGTGTGGTGGAAGAATTGATATTGAGTTTTGACCTGGGGAATGTGATCAAAAATGGTGTCCCAACCGTCATTGCAGGTAAGCCAAATGCAGGCAAGTCTACCCTACTCAACGCCTTACTCAACGAGGAAAAAGCAATCGTTTCGGAGATCGCCGGAACTACACGTGACTTCATCGAGGACGAAATAAATATAGGAGGAGTAATCTTCCGCTTCATAGATACAGCTGGTTTACGCGAAACAACCGATGTGATCGAAGCCATCGGAGTCAGTCGAACTCAGGAGAAAATGAAGACAGCTTCCTTGATTTTGTATCTTTTTGATTTGGGTGATACAGACTTGGTAGAGATCAATCGAGATGTCAATAAACTGGAAAACCAAGGTGTACCTTTTCTTAAAGTTGCCAATAAGATAGATAAAGCTAATTCACTACTTGTTAATGAATTAAAAGAGAAGCATCCTGACACAATTTTTATCTCTGCAGGACAGAAAGATAACCTCGAAGAACTCAAAGCCAGAATCCTTGTACTGGTCAATCTTGATAAATTCAGAACTGGAAATACTGTGGTGACCAACGTTCGTCACTACGATTCCTTGGTGAAAACCCGCGAGTCCTTGCTGGATATTCTTTCCGGTTTGGACAACCAAGTGACCAACGACTTTGTGGCCATGGACATCCGCCGCTCCCTACATTTCCTTGGCGAGATCACAGGTGAGATCACCACAGATGATCTTCTGGAGAACATTTTTAGGAATTTTTGTATCGGGAAGTAAACATTCCTGTGTCATAAAGTGTCTGATTTTTCCTACCATTCCCTCTATTACTATTGTCTTTTTAGGTAAAAAAAATGCATCTTGTGATGCACAAATGCATAAATAACTTGATTTGGGAAAAGTAGAGCTAGTTTAATTGCAAGTCAGCGTAAAGGAGAAGTGCTACGTTTCCGTATTAATTAATTTTTTAATCAATTTAGCTTATTAAAAAAAATGCCAGACTATAGAATATGTCACAAGTAAAATCCAAAAAAAGAGTTTCAGACCATGGTGAGGTATTTACAAATGAACGTGAGGTAAACGCCATGCTTGACTTGGTAAAACACGAAACTGAACGAATAGATTCTCGTTTTCTAGAGCCTGCCTGCGGGAATGGGAATTTTTTAGCTGAAGTACTTCGGAGAAAACTTGATGTGGTTAATACTCGATATCCAAAGAGTCAAATTGAATGGGAGCGAAATGGAATTCTTGCGATATCCTCAATTTATGGTGTAGACATTTTAGAAGACAATGCAATAGAATGTCGTGATAGGTTATTTTCTCTCATTTATAAATCTTACAACACTGCATTTGGAATAAACATGAAAAAGGATTTCCTCCAATCGATTAAGTTTATTTTAGACCGAAATATTCTTTGGGGAGACGCATTAGATTTTACTAATCCAGTAAACAAAAAACCTATCGTATTCTCTGAATGGAGCATTGTATTAGGTGAAAAAATTAAACGCAGAGATTATATATTTCAATTTTTGGTTGAGAAGTCTCTTCAGACTTCTCTTTTCAATGATATAGGTGGAGCTGCGGATATTGATGAACCTGTAAAAGAGTTTCCTCCTATTCATTATTTGAAATTAGGCTAGCATGATACAAACCCAATACAATCCTGATGTACTCTCTTGTTTAGCCAACCTAAGCAACGATGAGGTTTTTACGCCTCCCAATTTGGTGAACGATATTTTAGACTTGCTCCCTGCCGAATTGTGGAGTGACCCCAAAGCAAAGTTTTTAGACCCTGTAAGCAAAAGTGGCGTATTCCTTCGTGAAATCGCTAAACGACTGATGACAGGCTTAGAAACTCAAATTCCTAAGAAACAGGAACGCATCAACCATATTCTTAGCCAACAATTGTATGGCATTGCCATTACAGATTTAACTGCTTTGCTTTCACGAAGAAGTGTTTATTGCTCCAAAACTGCCAATGGCAAATACTCCATTTGCGAAACCTTTGATGATGAGCAAGGCAACATTCGCTACAAACGAATGAAACACACTTGGCAAAGTGGAAAGTGTACCTTTTGTGGAGCAAGCCAAGAAGTGTACGACCGAGAAGACACCTTGGAAACTTACGCCTACAATTTTATTCACACAGACAAACCTTACAACATATTCAATATGAAATTTGACGTAATCGTAGGAAATCCGCCATATCAATTAAATGATGGTGGTGGCACAGGTTCAAGTGCAAAGCCGATTTATAACCTATTTATTGACCAAGCAAAAAAATTAAAACCAAGATACCTTTCAATGATTATTCCGGCCAGATGGTATTCTGGTGGGAAAGGATTAGATGAATTTAGAAACGAAATGCTAAAAGATAAAAGCATTAGAAAACTTGTTGATTTTGCTGATTCTAGAGATTGTTTTCCAGGGGTAGATATTGCTGGCGGTGTTTGTTACTTCTTATGGGATAGGGATAATAAAGGAATTTGTGAGATAGAAACTAAACGTAAAAAAGTTATAAATAAATCAAGTCGTTTCCTTGACGAATTTGACACATTTGTTAGAGATAATTTAGCAATTGACATTATTCACAAGGTCAAACAAAAAAGTAGTTCTTTTTTAGATGTTGTAGTCTCAAGCAGGATGCCTTTTGGTTTAGTTTCAAGTGTTAGACCAGATAAGAATGGTGACCTTAATTTGATTACTAGCGCAGGAAATGGTAAGATTTCTTCTAACAAAATTACCAGCGGTAAAGATTTGATTCAAAAATGGAAGGTAATGTTATCTAAAGCTTCAAATGACCACGGTGGTCAACCTGATAAAGAAGGTAAAAGAAGGATATTTTCACGAATTGAAGTTATGCCACCAAAAACAGTTTGTACTGAATCGTACTTAGTGGTTGGGAATTATAATAGTGAAAAAGAAGCTAACAATATGGCAGATTTTCTAAGAACCAAATTTTGCAGATTCTTAGTCTCCACCATTTTACTAACTCAAAATATCACTAAAGGCAAATTCATTTTTGTTCCAAATCTTTCAATGGAAGAAAGTTGGGATGATGAAAAACTCTTTTCGAAATATGAATTAAATGCAAATGAAATCAATTTCATTTCTCAATTAATACGACCTATGAACTCAAATAATAGTGATTTATAAACATCAAATAATCAAAAATTATGTATCAAGCAAATTTCGGAAGAAAGCAACAAATCTCATTTAATTCAGAGTCAGAATATTATGAGCTTCTTGGGTTCCTTTCAAAAAGTAATGGTTCGACTATCCTTGTTTGGGAAGACAATGACCTTCAAGGAGCATGGGCGAAAGAGGGAAGAATATTGTTCTTTGGAACACCACCTGTCACGCTTAGAGCAAATCTATTACATACAGCAGGTGTTGGTAAAATTAATTCAAGAGTGAACTGCAACGAGTTTATTTTAAATATTAGAAATGACCACAGTTTTGTTCTAGGTGAGGAGCAAGACATTTCAAGTATCAGAGCAACAGTGCCACAACAATTTACTGCTGATTTTGATTCAGGATTACTACTTTAAGAAAATAGATGGCAAATAAAGAATTCTTCCCACCCCGACCTTCAACGAATCCAACAATTTATGCTTATGAATTGGTTGGGGTGGATACCCACAAGGGTTTGCTCAAAATCGGCTACACTGACCGCAATGCCCAAACACGCATAAAAGAACAGTTAGGTACGGCTGCGATTCAATACAAAATTGTATTTGAGGAATCGTCAATGAAGCGTGACGGCAGTTCTTTTACTGACCACGATGTTCACCGATTGTTAAGAGAATGGAAAGTAGTAAACGCAAGTGGAGAATGGTATAAATGCACCTTAAATGATTTGCGGAGAGCCATTCACCAAATAAAAACAGGCGAGAAAACAGAAGAAAATCGTGTACTTAATTTCGGTATGCGACCCGAACAAGAAGCAGCCGTAAATAAGTCAATCGCTTATTTTAAGAGTTTCAAGAAAGAAAACAAAGACAGAGCGCCCCATTTTTTATGGAACGCCAAAATGCGTTTCGGAAAAACATTTGCCAGTTATCAATTGGCGAAGAAGTTAGGATGGAAAAAGGTTTTGGTTCTAACTTTTAAACCAGCCGTTGAAGATGCCTGGAAAGAAGATTTATTAACACATGTAGATTTTGAAGGTTGGCAGTTTTATTCTAAGCACGAAGGTGAATTTGAAGAGAAAAATATCGACTATAAAAAGCCATTAGTTTGTTTTGGCTCATTTCAAGATTATTTAGGAACGAATAAAAATACAGGTGGCATAAAAGCCAAAAATGAATGGGTACACGCTACTGTTTGGGATTGTATCCTTTTTGATGAATATCATTACGGAGCTTGGCGAGAAAATGCCAAAGACTTATTTGGTAAAGACTTAGAAGCAGAGAAGGAAATTGAAGATTACAAAAAAATAGAAAAGGATGGATTTGCCGAAGAAGATAAAGTTGAACATTTAGAAGAGATTATCCCCATCAGCACCAATCATTATTTGTATTTGTCCGGCACTCCGTTTCGGGCAATTAGTTCAGGCGAATTTATCGAAGAACAAATTTTCAACTGGACGTATTCAGACGAACAAAGAGCCAAAGAGAATTGGTCCCTCGATCCATCTCGTGACCCATTAAAAAATCCTTATGCTGCATTGCCAAGAATGGTGATGCTTACGTATCAGCTACCCGATTCCATTCGCCAAATCGCCATGCAAGGCGAATTTGATGGTTTTGATTTAAACATATTCTTCAAAGCAGAAGGCGAAGGAAGAAAAGCCAGCTTCAAATACGAGGATGAAGTACAAAAATGGTTGGACTTGATTCGCGGTTCGTTCAATGAAACAACCGTTGATAATTTGAAAATGGGTGTGAAGAAACCTCCTTTACCATTTTCTCACGCTCCCTTGCTAAAAGTATTGAATCACACTTTTTGGTTTTTGCCAACCGTTGCTGCATGTAATGCAATGGCAAGTTTATTAGAGAAGAGACAAAATACTTTTTACAATGACTATAGAGTAGTAGTTGCCGCAGGAACTCAAGCGGGTATAGGCATAGACGCTTTACCGCCAGTTTTAGATGCAATGACTGATAATCCATTGGAATCAAAAACAATTACACTTTCGTGTGGTAAACTCACAACAGGTGTTTCGGTTAAACCTTGGACGGGAATTTTTATGTTGCGGAATTCTTCCAGTCCTGAAACTTATTTTCAAGCAGCCTTCCGTGTGCAAACGCCTTGGGTAATCAAAAACCCCGATAGCAAATCCCCCAACAAAGAAGAAATTCTAAAAGAAGAATGTTATGTTTTTGACTTTGCTCCTGACCGTGCATTAAGACAAATTGCAGATTACAGTTGCCGACTAAATGTAAACGAATCGAACCCCGAAGCAAAAGTTGCTGAGTTTATCAACTTCTTGCCTGTATTGGCTTATGATGGCAGCTCAATGAAACAAGTTGATGCCGCAGGGATTTTGGATATGGCAATGAGTGGCACCACCGCAACTCTTTTAGCAAGACGTTGGGAAAGTGCCTTGCTTGTGAATGTGGACAACAACACCCTTGCCCGATTGATGGCAAACGAAGATGCAATGAAAGCTTTAATGAACATTGAAGGCTTTCGAAATTTGAATCAAGACATCGAAACCATAATCAATAAATCTGAAGCTGTTAAAAAAGCCAAAAAGGAAGTAAACGATAAGGAACTGTCTAAAAAACAGAAGCAAGAACTTACTGCAGAAGAAAAAGAATACAAAAGCCTAAGAAAGCAAATACAAGATAAGCTAATCAAGTTTGCAACGCGTGTACCTGTGTTTATGTATCTGACTGACTATAGAGAGCATAGCCTAAAAGATGTAATCACACAATTAGAACCTGGACTATTTAAAAAAGTAACTGCACTCTCAGTAAAAGACTTTGAATTATTGGTAAGTCTTGGAGTTTTTAATTCTGAATTGATGAATGATGCTGTTTATAAATTTAAACGTTATGAAGATGCTAGTCTAGAATACATTGGTATTAATAAGCATGAAGGAGAAGGTATTGGATTGTTTGATACAGTATTGAGTCGAAAAGATTACGAAGAGAGTTTTGAAAATATTTCAAAATTGTTAAATGAATATACTCTTGTGGTCGCAAACACTAAAATTTCTAAAGTACCAAAAGGTTCAATTGGAACAGTCGTTCACGTGTATGAAAATAAAGACGCATATGAAGTTGAATTTATGGTAAACGATTCAAGTATAGTTAAAACAGTATCAAGTAGTCAAATTGAAGAAAAGCGATAGAATGAAGATACCTAACAACATTCAGTCATTCGTTGCAGAAAACAAAATAACTGACTATTTATTAAATGACTTACATGAAATAGGAAAGCATAAAGCAGCCTTTTTCAAGCTTTTCGGTTTTAACATTGAAGACATTGGCGCATTCAAAGATTCACTTATTCAGCATTCTGTTGACAGAGATATAGACCAAACGATAGAGTCAGAATTTGGAATTAAGTATGAGTTGAAGTGCGAAATTATAACACCAGATCAGAGAAACCCATGTATAGTAACAGTTTGGATAGTAGAGAGTGGGAAAGAAGAACCTAGACTTGTTACTGCATACCCAAATAAATGATCAACAGACATTGTTGATGTCGTTTTTTTTTACACCATAGAATCATTTGAGACGAGATACTTAATGTTTTTTTGAAATAAATATTTTTATTTAATCATAGTTTATGAAAGCAACAGAACTCCAAATAATCAATTTTTTACAAGCACCGAAAGTACAATTTGTAATCCCTATTTATCAGAGGAATTACGATTGGACTATTTCTGAATGTCGGGAATTACTGAAAGATATAATTCAAGTTGCTGAAGAGAATAGAGCTTCCCATTTTATTGGAAGTATTGTTTTTATTCATGATGGAGTGTATAGCTCCAGTAATGAAGTAAAGGAATTGGTAATTATAGATGGTCAGCAGCGGTTGACTACTATCAATATTCTATATGTAGCTCTTTACCGATTTGCAAAGGAAAACGGAATAGCCAATGATGCCAATATGGTGTATGATATGTTCCTGACCAATCAATATGTGCAAAAGGAAACTAGTAAGCTGAAGCTAAAACAGACGGATCACAATGCTGCAGCCTTCAAGGCAATCATGCATGGAAATGAAAAGTCCTACAGCGAGTACTCCAATGTAATAGAGAATTATAATTTTTTCCGAGGAGAGATTTCAGCCGAAAATTTCAGAACTATTCTAGACGGCTTGAATCGCTTGATTTTTGTGGAAGTTTCCTTGGAACGGGGGAAGGATGATCCACAGCGGATATTTGAAAGTTTGAATTCTACAGGCTTAGATCTCTCTCAGTCCGATTTGATAAGAAACTTCATTTTAATGGACTTACCTCCTATTGAGCAAGATCGAATCTTTGAATCCATCTGGAATCCTATCGAAGAAAACGCCAAGGACTTGGTTAAGAAGACTTCCTTGGTTTCGGACTATATCAGGGATTATTTGACCTTAAAGAATAAGAAGATTCCTAATAAGAATAAGGTTTACCAAGAATTCAAAATTCTGTTCCGTGACAAAAATCAGGATGGATTTCACCAAGAACTAGAGGACATCAAATCACTTTCTGTTCATTACAAGAAGCTTGTCAATCCTTCCACAGTTGCAGATAAACAAGTTCGAAAAGAGCTTGAATATATCAATAGGCTCGAAATTAACGTTGCCTACCCTTTTTTGCTGCAGGTGTTTGAAGATTTGGAAAATGGATTGATCGAAATTCCAGAGCTTGTTTCAATTCTTAAATTAATCCAAAGCTTTTCATGGAGAAGATTCATTGTAGGTCTTCCTACAAGTGGTGTCAATAAAGTCTTTATGACTTTGTATTCAGAAATCGATACAGAAGACTATGTGGAATCCATAGAGAAAGCCCTGATGCGCAAAGGTGGTAGTTCAAAATTCCCAACCAATGATGATGTCAGATTGGCTTTGAAAGACAAGGATCTTTACAATATTCAACCAAAAAACAGATCCTATTTCTTTGAGCTATTGGAGAATTACAACAACAAGGAATATGTCGATACTTCAAATGAAGCAATAACAATAGAGCATATTTTCCCGAGAACTCCCACTGATGATTGGAAAGCACAACTCACAAGGGAGCAATTTGCTGAATTCAAAGACAAGTATTTGAACACCATTGCCAATCTTACGCTTTCCGGAAACAATGGAGCGCTTAGCAATAAGACTTTCCAGGAGAAGAAAACCATGAATGTGGATGGAAACGAGCAAGGCTATTTTCACAGCAGACTATGGCTCAACTCCTATCTTCAGAAGCTTGAGGAATGGACGGTTCCACATTTGGAGCAAAGATTTGAAATCATCTACGAACGATTTCTGAAAATCTGGAAACTGCCTGAAGTTATAGTCTTTGAAGATCAAAGCGATGAGGAGCAAAATATATTTGACGCTGAAAAACCAACATTTAAGAAGTTGGAATACTTCATTTTTGAAAACAATAAAGTTGAAGAGGATGCCATTGCACAGATGTATTTCTATGTGTTGAGAAGCCTTTTCAAGAAAAACTCAGAAGTAATGGTAAGTGGTCAGGATATTTTGAAAATAACCCGAAATCAAACTGACTTTAGAGACGCAAAGGAATTAGATAATGGTTGGTTTTTCGAATCCAATATTGATAGTAATTCGAAATTCAGCGTTCTGAAAAAATTGCTTTCTCTCTTTGAAATGGAAGAAGAGCTGATCATTAAATACCAAACGGGGCCTGTAAACAGCGGAGAACCATCTAGGTATATGTTTAGAAAAAAATATTGGCAACAACTTTTGCCATTACTGCAAAAAATTAATCTCTTCCAAAATATAAGCGCGACTAAAGATCACTGGATTAGTTCAGGTGCAGGAATTTCAGGTATTCAGTATACATTATCAATCACCAAATCTTGTGCAAGAATAGAGCTTGGTATAATTACTTCTAGCAAAGAAATGAATAAGTCGTACTTCAAAAGACTTCATTCGAAAAAAAGTTTTATTGAGGAAGCTTTTGGGCAACCTCTTGAATGGAGGGAATTACCAGATAATAAAATGAGTATGATAAAAGTTGAGTTGAATGGACTTGATTTTTCTCTAGAAAATGAATGGGAAAAGAGGAATGAATATTTTGTTGAAATGCTGCCAAAATTTCAGAAGGCATTTGATCCGTTCGTGAAAGATTTGAAATAGAAACTATACAAAAACTATGAATCAAGGCCGTCACTCCTCTCCTTCTGAAATGCTGCTTGAGTCTTTAGATGAAATTTTATTTAGTGCTAGACAATGTCTTGATTATAGAAAAACCAACAGTTCAATTTGGCCAAATCCGCATGCAATTGGAGGAACTTTAGGGTTTCCTGCAACACTTCTTCTTTTCTCAATTGTTGACACTATTGGTAGCTACTATGATAACTTTGAAGTTCCTTGTGATGGTAAAAGAATAACAATTAAACCTGATAAAGTTAAATCACATTTTTACATACTTAACAGCCATTTATTCAATTTGAACTTATCAGAAGTTGATTTTGAACAAATTTTTTCGGCTATCCGGAATAAGTTATCTCATAATTCATTAATTGGAGGAGAAATACTTTTACATCCAGGAAAAAAAGCACCTTTCATAGAATCCAAATCTATACGAGGAAAAGGCAGGTATACTGTTTATTTAAATGGTTTTTACGAAGCGTGTGAGAGTGCTATAAACAAGTTTAAAATTGAAATGCCAACAAGAGTTCCAAGTTCCTTCCACGGACAAAAATTTTATGTAAAAGAATGACCCGCATGCTCCCAATCTCACTTATTATCCTCGGCGGAATTCTTTTAATAGCGGGAATTGCTTTGCTCCTAAGAACTCCAAAAGCAGAATCTTTAAATCAGATCATTCAGGCTGTCAAGGCAGACGGGATTTTGACACCTAAGGAAGAGCAACTAATCCGAGAGGTGGCTCAGAGCGAAGGGAAGAATGCAGATGCCACTATAGCACAGATCCGAAAAGAATTGGAAGAATCTGAGGAAGAAAGTGAATCGGAACTGATTGATGTCAATCAAAAAGCCGGGCTGGATTTTGAAAAATTTGTGGTACAGAAGTTTGACAAGAAGTACTTTCAAATTCGCAATTGGGCTGGCGATAAATATGTAGAAGGTAGATATGCGGATACCACTACGCAGCCAGATATTCAGCTATCTCTAAAACTGGGAGCCAACTCCTACCCTTTTGCTGTGGAATGTAAATGGAGATCTGAACCCAAAGGTGATTTTATCCAATTCACCGAAGAAGATCAATTGAACCGTTACAAGATATTTGCGAAGCAAGAGAACTATCCAGTTTTCATTGTATTAGGAATTGGTGGTAAGCCATCTAGTCCAGCAGAATTATACATTTTACCTATGCAGGATCTTAACAAGCCAGTTCTTCACCGAGCAGCTTTGGGAAAGTATCGAAAGAATGTTGATAAAGATTTCTTTTTTGACCAAGAGTCGAAGGCACTCAATTAATCTATCTCATGAGTAATTAAACATATTTCTATAGCTCAATAATAGAAATTAAATGAGTTATAGATCAACTTTCTATTCCTCACAATTCTATTCTGACACAATCTTAGGCAAAATCGTTTCCAGCTACAATGGATGTTTATTTACCCATAAAACTATATCTAAAAGCATATAAATTCTACATAATCACACATTTTATATTCAAAAGCATATAATCCAACTAATTCTAATACTTTTATCTGATTATCCGCAATGATGCCAGTAGCCATAGTTTCTTTGCTTTATAGGACGGAAGACCGGTGACCGGTGACCGAAGTGGCCTAAATGCTAATGTTTACCAAATTCTGTAATGCTTTAATCGCTTTACTGGCAGAAAAGCGGATATACATATACTTTTATAGGTAAATCCGTACAAAATGAATCACATAGCTGAATTTGTAAAAGCCAGACGAAAACAATTGGGCTTAACCCAAGAAGAATTTGCGGACAAAGCCGGAGTTGCACTTACTGTGATCAGAAAGATCGAGCAAGGCAAAGAAAATCTAAACTTATCAAAGATAAACCAGGTACTGAGTATGTTTGGTCATGTGTTGACACCTATTAGTGAAAAGATAGTAAGTTGATTAAATATAAAAGAAGATGGTGAGTCGGGATTCCGACACAACGTTTAGTTGAAAATTCTAGTGTTTAAAAATGGATAACCAAATCGAAATATATCAAGGAAGCGACGGCCAGACTCAGATTGAGGTAAAGTTTGAGCAGGAAACGGTGTGGCTAAATCAAAAGCAAATGGGGGCTCTTTTCGATAAAGATACAGACACTATTAGTCTCCACTTAAAGAATATTTACAAGGATGAAGAGTTGGATGAAACTTCAACTACCGAGGAATCCTCGGTAGTTCAACAGGAGGGCAAACGAAATGTTAAGCGGAATGTGAAATTCTATAACCTAGATGCAATTATTTCAGTTGGTTACAGAGTTAATTCCAAACGTGGTATTCAATTCCGTCAATGGGCAACCAAACGCTTAAAGGACTACCTTATACAAGGCTATGCAATCAATGAAAATAGGCTCGCTCAGAAGCAACAGGAAGTCCAAACCCTTAAAGATGGCATTCGGATTTTAAGCCGTGCCATTGAGCAGAAAGCACAAGATCAGAATTTGGATTGGTTAAACCAGTTTGCAAAAGGGCTAGAGTTGCTTGATGATTATGATCATGAAAACTTAGATGAAAAGGGATTAAGCAAGAGAAAAGCTAATTATCCTGAATTAACTGAATATCAAGAGGTAATAAGATCAATGAGATCAGAATTTGAGTCTGGTGTATTTGGTAAAGAAAAAGATGGAAGCTTTGAAAGTGCAGTTGCACAAATCAGCAAAGGCTTTGGTGAAGAGGACTTCTATCCTACCCTGGAAGAAAAAGCAGCTACCCTTTTATACTTGATCGTGAAGAATCATGGTTTTGTAGATGGTAACAAACGAATTGCTGCAGCTTGCTTCCTTCTCTTTTTGCAATCGAATGATTTACTTCATAATAGCGAGGGAATCTCGATCATCAGCAATGATGCCCTTGCCAGTTTGACCCTATTTATAGCGTCTAGCAAGCCGGAAGAAATGGATACGGTAAAAAAATTGGTGATTAGTGTACTGAATAGAAACCGCACTTGATTGCGAAAGAAATAGAGAAAAGGATCTTAAAACCCAAAATTATGGCACATAAGAATAAAGGGCATATAACAGTTTCTGGTGAATGGGCCAAACATCTATGAAAGCGTAAGAGCAACCTATTTTGGAAAGGTGAAAGAAATGCAGGTAAAGAATTGGTTCGAACTGAGCTTATTAAAGGTGAGGAAAGCGGACTATCAACAAATCCATGGCTGAGATTTTAGAAGAGGCCAAAAGACTGGCTCAAACAAACTTGTAGACAGTTATAACCTGAATCTGGTTCATAAAAAATTTTACAACAATAAAATCTACCTGTTTTTCATAAAAAGTATATCTTTTTACCCGTTTTTCATGTGAATAACCTGTTTTTCTAGTATTTTTGAATAACCTGTTTTTCAGAATGAATCATAATACCTCCTTTTCAATTAATACACCCACATTTCATGGCCGCAATCTACCTGAAAGTGGATATATCGTCGGCTATCCAGCTATCATTGAACACTATGGATTGGAGACTCCGATTCCTGAAGTGATCGCACTGATAAACATAAAACATAAAACTTATCAAACTGAAGCCTGGATGGTTTTCACTCCCCGATACCAACCAGAGGAAAGCTGCTACCACCATCTCGTATTTGCTTTAAAATATGAAGGAATCAATTTGTTGGTACTCAAAAAACTATTTGAAAAACTAAGTGAAAGAGAAATTCTCGAGCTACTTTCCATAGAGGTAACCGGACAATATTCCCGCAGAATTTGGTTTCTATATGAATGGTTAATGGAAAAAAAGCTCCCTATACGTGACTTAACCATTAAAAACTATGTGACCCTTCTTGATGATAAGCTACAATTCACTTTGTCAAAAGGAGAAAAGTCACCCAGACATCGTATTGTCAATAACCTGCCTGGTACAATCAACTTTTGTCCTTTGGTGCGTAAAACCACAAAAATTAATGAGTATGCATCTCAGGATTTTGTCAAATTAAACGATCAGTATTTAAAAGGAATCCGGAAAAGTATCTTACAAAGAGCTGCTGCCTTTCTTTTGTTAAAGGATTCCAAGGCATCTTTCACGATTGAGGGTGAAAGCCCTAAAAGTAAAAGGGCAGCACGATGGAGTCAGGCGATTGGTCAGGCGGGAGTAAAAGACCTTAGTCATGAAGAGCTTTGCCGATTACAGCAACTAGTTATTGAGAATACACGGTTTATTGAGATGGGCTACCGTAAAAAAGGTGGATTTGTGGGAGAACGAGATAAGGATACATTCTCTCCACTACCCGATCACATTTCTGCAAAGCATCAAGACATTGAATCTTTGATGACTGGACTCATGGAATCAAACCGCCTTTTACTATTGGATGATACCGACCCTATTATGGCAGCTGCAGTTATCGCCTTTGGATTTGTATTTATTCACCCATTTGTCGATGGAAATGGTCGTATCCACCGATACTTGATCCATCATGTATTGGCAAAGAAACAATTTTCTAAGCAAGGTCTTATTTTTCCAATTTCTGCAGCTATTCTTGATAGCATATCAGATTATCGATCAGTGTTGGAATCCTACTCTATTCCACTATTGGATTTGATCGAGTGGAAAGAAGCCAAAGATCATAATCTAGAAGTACTTAATGAAACCATAGACTATTACCGTTACTTTGACGCAACAAGACAGGTGGAGTTTCTATATAAATGTGTGAAAGATACCATCGAAAACATCTTGCCTGAGGAGGTTGACTATCTGACAAAATTTGAGGAGTTTAAAAATTTTATCGACGAGACTTTCGAAATGCCCGACGATATGGTTGCGCTCTTATTAAGGTTTTTGGAGCAGAACAACGGAAAACTTTCAAGTAGGGCAAAAACTAAAGAGTTTAAAGACCTCTCCTCTACTGAGGTCTTAGAGATTGAGAAAGAATATAGTTTGATATTTGGGAATTGAAACTTCAAGTAAATCAATAACCAAGATAAGCCAGATTTGGGTGTCAACTTTGAAAATTAGCCACCCTTTAAAAGTTAAATTTTTTATTGAAATAAGCCTACAAAATTCGATAATAACAGATTTTTGTACCGAATTTGTACCGAAATAACCTTAACATACTGACTAACAAATAGCTGCACTTTCTGCATCGGGAAGTAATTACATTTCCGATGATGCGCTAAACCCTTCTTTTTATTGTTTTAGGCTGTTTTTGCTTTCTTACTTAGTATGATGATCGGGATATCAATATTTACTCTATTAAGGTAAGTAGCAAAACTTGTAAAATTTTTATTTTTCCTTATTTTTTTGATAGCTGCTTTTTTATCAGGCCTTTCCACTACACCATAAAATTGCCCAAGAGGTTGGAATCAAAACCTACTTCACTTTACCCTATACTTCTCAAAATAAAGGAATGGTGGAAAACAGAATTGGACTAATAAGGGCATTCCTACCTAAAAAAACTGACCTAAATGAAATCTCCCATGAAACAATTGCGGACATAGGAAACAAAATCAATAACAGGTCTATCAAAAAGTTTAAAAACTTATCGACTAAAGAGATATTAATAATTTACAGAACTGTTTCATTACTGACTTGCACAGGAAATTTCTTATACTATGTAGTTAAAATCGCTATGCTAGATTATATGTATTGAGCATTATAAGGTGATTTCATTAATCGGTAACTATTACCCCAATTAATCGGCATATTATGTCCCAACTACTTCTTATTTTTTGAAGAATAATCAAATATAATGCCCTCATCGATCATAATCCATATTTTTTTATTGGGTATAAATATTGGAATAAGATGAACGAAATAGATATAGTTTCACCGCAGGTCACTTGCAATTCTGAATATGTGTGACTTATATACTTTATTTTTCAGCTAGGGTATCGATATAATTTTAACTATAAGCAGCTTTATTAAAAAGATTTGCTTCAAGCAGCAGCTCCAAAAAAGGATTGGAAAAAGGTAATATTCAGAACTGAATCTAAATTTTATACTTTTATAATTACAGAATATGTTTAGCATAATAAATTATTGCTAAGCTTATAAAATATATCTATACAAACTATCAATACCAATGCGAATATAACCTTTAAGTCATTTCATATGATTTTCCTATTGGAGTTGTCTTAATGTATATAAAATGATTACCCATCAATATTATTACAAATTAAACTAATGTTTTATGAAAACAGAAACCACAAAAAAAAGATTATGGCGAACCATTTTGGTGGCCTTTTCGATTACCGTATTCTTAGGAAGTTGTCAAGATGAATTCGATCAACTTCTTGGGATATGTCCCGAAGTGGAATCTACAAATCCCAGCGATGAAGCTATTGGGGTACAGTTGAATAAGACCATTGCAGTGACCTTCAATGATACCATGAATCCTACAAGCATCACGGATGCTTCCTTTAGTTTAAGGGTAATCAATTCATCCGGAGAAACTGAAAATATTGTTGCCGGTGCATTGTCTTATGACGCAGCAACCAACACCATGAGTTTTCTCCCGGATGCTCCACTTGCCCCAAACACAACCTATACCGGTAAAGTAGAGCCAATTGTGACGGATTTAACAGGAAATGTCTTGCAAACCCCTTATATATGGACCTTTACCACCGGTGAATCACCCGCAGTGATCGCCACAGATCCCGAGGATTTGTCAACCGGAAATGCGCTTAATAAGGCTATTACTGCGAAATTCAGTACCTCGATGGATCCTGAGACCATCAAGGCCTCTTCTTTTACCATCAAAGCCGGCACAACTACAATAGCAGGAGTCGTAAGCTACATGGACAGCACAGCAACATTCACACCTTCAATCGATCTATTGCCTGCAACCACTTATACAGGTACAATCAGTGTTGAAGCTACGAATACAGATGGAATTCCTCTTGCAGAGGAATATACATGGACCTTTAACACAGGTGATGCTCCAACAGTAGTGTCTGTAGATCCTAAAGATCTGGAGAAAAACGTGGCTGGAAATAAGGTAATCAGTGCAATCTTCAGTGAAATGATGGATGGAGCCTCGATAAACGCTTCTTCCTTTACATTGAAAACCGGAACAGTTGCAGTGGCCGGTACAGTAAGTTATTCTGATTTAACAGCGGTATTCAAACCTCTTACTCAGTTATTATCAAATACCACTTATACAGCAACAATTTCAAAAACAGCAAAAAACCCGTTGGGTATCTCAATAACCAACGACTTTGTGTGGAATTTTACCACTTCTGCATCAAATGTGGCTGTTGCTCCTACAGTAACTTCTACAGACCCTTTGAACAACGCGACAAACGTAGCACTTAACAAAGTGGTTAAAGCGACTTTCAGTGAGGCAATGAATTCTAGTACAGTGACGGGAGCTACTTTTACCCTGAAACAAGGGAATACAGCAGTTGCCGGAACAATAACTTATTCAGGCACCACTGCTTCCTTTACGCCGAACAGTCCGCTATCTCCAAGTCTGGTTTACACGGCTACTATTACCACAGGCGCAAAAAATTCTGCAGGCACAGCCTTGGCAAGTAATTACCAATGGGCATTCACTACAGCCGCATCTAACGTAGCTGTTGCCCCTACAGTAACTTCCACAGATCCTGTAAACAACGCGACAAACATCGGACTTAACAAAGTGGTTAAAGCGACTTTCAGTGAGCTGATGAATCCTGCCACGATTTCAGGTACAACCTTCACGCTTAAACAAGGAGCAAACACCATCAATGGATCTGTAACTTATAGTGGAACTACAGCTTCGTTCAGTCCAAGCAACCCGCTTTCTCCAAATCTTACCTACACTGCAACCATCACTACAGGTGCAAAGAATCTGGCAGGTACAGCATTGGCAAGCAATTATGTCTGGAATTTTACCACAGCCGCATCTAACGTAGCTGTTGCGCCAACCGTAACTTCTACAGACCCTGTGAACAACGCAACAAACGTAGCACTTAACAAAGTGGTCAAAGCTACTTTCAGTGAGGCAATGAATTCTAGTACAGTGACGGAAGCAACTTTTACCTTGAAACAAGGGAATACAGCAGTTGCCGGAGCGGTAACCTATTCGGGCACCACGGCTTCCTTTACGCCGAACAGTCCGCTAACTCCTAGTCTGGTTTACACAGCTACCATTACCACAGGTGCAAAGAATCCTGCCGGCACAGCCTTGGCGAGTAATTACCAATGGACATTTACTACAGCTGCTGTTGTGGCTCCGAGAGTGCTATCTACCGACCCGCAAAACAACGCGACAAACATCGAACTTAACAAAGTGGTTAAAGCGACTTTCAGTGAGCTGATGAATCCTGCCACGATTTCTGGTACAACCTTCACGCTTAAACAAGGAGCAAACACCATCAATGGATCTGTAACTTATAGTGGAACTACAGCTTCGTTCAGTCCAAGCAACCCGCTTTCTCCAAATCTTACCTACACTGCAACCATCACTACAGGTGCACAGAATCTGGCAGGTACAGGTTTGGCTGAGGATTATGTCTGGACGTTCAAAACGCTGACTCAGCAGTCTGCATCCTTTGTAGATCTTAAAACTGCCGGAAGATTTGGAATTTTCGCTGCCACAGGAATCAGCAATAATGCTGGATTCAGTGAGATCCGAAACTTGGATGTAGGAATTACGCCTGGTGCTCGTTCCTCTGTGACTGGATTTCCTCCGGCCAAGATTATCAACGGAGCAATCTATGCTTCTGATGACCTCTCTCCTGCCGGTGTAGCAGCAATGCTGGTCCAAGCGAAAAAAGATCTGACAGAAGCCTATTTGTTTGCCGAAGGAGCAACTTCTCCTGCTCCTGCTACAGTAGCAGGTGATCAAGGTGGTAAAACACTTGCCCCGGGAATTTACAAATCCAATTCTACACTTTTGATCCAGTCAGGTGATCTGACATTGGATGCTCAGGGTGATCCTAACGCTGTCTGGATCTTCCAAATTGCTTCAGGTTTTACCACTGTAGGTGGAGCAGGTGGAAGTGTTATCTTAAGTGGAGGAGCTCAAGCCAAAAACATTTTCTGGCAAGTCGGAAGTTCTGCGACCATTGGAGACAACACCAAATTCAAAGGGAATGTATTGGCCTTAACTTCTATCACCATGAATTCCAATGCTACAATTGTAGGCAGAATGTTGGTCATCAATGGAGCAGTGGTTATGACAAATACTAACATCATCGAGAAACCTTAATTCAAAAAAATGAAATCAACAACATATAATAATAAGGGATCGCGCAATGCGTGGTCCCCTAATACATTCTCTGTTAAAGCCCTGTTTTTCGGAGCTTTGATATTTGGAGCAGGAACTCAATTCACGCTTCAAGCACAGCAGGATCAGTTCACAAGACCTTCTTGGAGGTTTGGAGTAGCGGCTGGAGCAAACTTTAATTTTAATCAAGGATTAACCCAACAGTTAAATTCAAGTTTAACTGTTCCTGCTGGTTTCAATCATGGTAATGGCGTAGGGTTATTCCTTGGTCCTGTAATAGAATACCACCGCCCTGAATCAAGATGGGGAATGATGCTTCAGGCAGGATATGATAGTCGGAAAAGTACTTTTGACCAGATCACAACACCTTGTAATTGCCCAGCGGATTTGTCCACAGATTTAAGTTACCTGACTGTTGAGCCAAGCCTAAGATTTGCTCCTTTTAAGAACAACTTTTACCTGTATGCAGGTCCACGTTTTGCATTTAACCAAACGAAAGGCTTTACCTACCAATTGGGGATCAACCCAAATTTCCCCGATCAGGCTCCAACTCCTGCGGTAAATGGTGAATTCAGCAATACTCGTCAAAGCTTGGTTTCAATGCAGATCGGAGCAGGACACGATATTCAGCTTTCATCCCAAAACAGAAAAGTACAAACGATACTTTCTCCTTTCATAGCTATACAGCCTTATTTTGGACAGAATCCACGCTCTTCGGAAACATGGACTTTGACTACCCTACGTGTTGGTGCAGCCTTGAAATTCGGCAAAGGCCGTAAAATTCCAGTGGTAGCTCAGGTACCGGCTCCCCCACTTGTGGAACCGGCCGTTGAGTTTGCTGTTAACTCTCCGAAAAACAATCCGGGAGCAACAAGCATCATAGAGACTTTCCCGATCCGTAACTATGTGTACTTTGATGCAGGTTCATCTACTATTCCAAATCGTTATGTGACGCTTGAAAAAAATCAGGTGAAAGATTTCAAAGCAGATCAATTGGAAGTCTTTGCACCAAAAGAACCTTCCGGCAGGGCCAACCGACAGCTGATGGTATATTACAATGTACTCAATATCCTAGGCGACCGTATGGAGAAACATCCTGCTACAACCATCAAATTAGCCGGTTCTTCAGAGAAGGGTTCTCAGGAAGGCGAAAAAATGGCAGAATCAGTCAAAACATATTTGGTCAACAACTGGGGAATAGATGGATCTAGGATTGCTACTGCAGGGTTGACTCAACCCAAAATCCCTTCCAAAAAAGCAGGCGCAACACGCGAGCTTGATCTTCTACTTGCTGATGACCGACGAGTATCTATTGAGAGCAGTTCACCGGAGTTATTGATGGAGTTCAAAGGTGGTTTGGATGCTCCTTTAAAACCAGTTTCTCTGGCAGAACAAGAGGAAAGTTATGTGACTTTCGATGTTGATGGAGCGGAAGATGCCTTTAACTCATGGGCTTTGGAAGTCAAAGATGCACAAGGAAAAGTACAGCATTTCGGACCTTTTACTACAGACAAAGTAAGTTTGTCAGGAGAAGAGATTTTAGGAAGTAAAGCAGAAGGAGAATATACCGTAACCATGGTAGGTCAAGCTAAAAATGGCCTAACAGTACGAAAAGAGACTCCTGTAAAAGTCGTTCATTGGACTCCTCCAACAAATCAAGAAGGAAATAGATATAGTGTGATCTATGAATTTAATGACGCTAAAGCAATTGCTACTTATGAGAAATACCTGACAGATGTAGTTGCTGCGAAAATCCCTAATGGTGGTACAGTGATTATTTACGGTCACACCGATAGCATTGGAGAAGAAGCATACAATCTGGGATTATCCCAGGCAAGGGCCAACAATGTTAAAAGTATCCTTGAACAAAGCTTGTTGAAGGCAGGAATAACTGACGTCAAATTTGTGGTCAATGAATTTGGAGAGGATGAAAAAGTATCTCCTTTTAAAAACAAATTTCCTGAAGAGCGTGCTTATAACCGGACTGTCATCATTGATGTGATCCCGGCTAAGTAAGGATTGCTAATCATTTATGATCGCATCACTTTTATTTAAAAAGTGAAAGTCTCATAAGTTGATTGGTAAATAGAGCAAAATAAAGGCTAGCCGGGTAACCCGGCTAGCCTTTATGTTTTTATCTCATAGGAGGAAACAGAGGTATTCAAAAACCCCTGATAAAAAAGTATTTAAAAACTACAATCTAAACAAACTAATAGTTCTTCCCACTCTCTGTAAGAACTCCTAATTACCTACCTACCCTACCGCACTGTAAGTTATGGTATTGACCGATAGAGCTTAGAGGTATCTATGCCCAGTAGGATGGCGGTGGGTACGGGTAGTTATCATCCCCGAATACTGCTGAAGGTATTAGTCTAAGACTCTATTTGCTCTGGAAAGCAGCATGACTTTGAAATCCTCAACAAACTCAATTCTGTCCTGATCCCAAACTTGGGTAAATAGTTCATACACCTGTCTTGAGCTTTCAACTCAAGATCTAAGGGAGTTCTTTACTTTTGCACTATAGCTCGATTTGATCTTGTCTACTTCAAACAAATCAATTTTTCTTTCCTGAGTCTTCCTAATGTTTTTCGTTTTTGTGGAACAATGAATTATGAAGATTCATCAATTCTTGACTGACAAAGACCTGAAGGAAAAGGAAGAAAAAGCAAAGCAAGCGGCTTTATGCCGGAAGCTTCTGGTCGCCCAGAGCCCAGTGGGCTAACTTTGTGAGGAATACAATTTCAAAACCACCTGAATTGACTATCAATTAACTTTATTAACAAAACACCAGTTACAACTCCAAAAAATTAACAAGCCTTATTCCTGTAATCAATAGCTTTCACAATTTTATTTGATTCGGTTTTTACACACTTCACCTTTATCATCCTATACATATCTCACTATTTTTAGCTGTACTTCTTCTTACTTCCACTTTCCAACCTAATTCACGAGAAGACCCTTCAGCTATAATTACTCTGATTTTAACTAAGAACAAATGAGTTGTATGCTACTCAAATGGCAGTAAACCTATAATAAAAGTAAATTATTCCTTTATACACTAACTGACAAAATAAACTACCCATTTCCAACTGCTACTTATTAAAAGTAATCGTTTATTTTTCTCAAAGCTAGAAGTATAAGGAAGCTCGAACAACAGTTAAAAACTGTCTGCATTTAAAATGAAAATACATCTACTATATTGATTTTTAAAGTAAAAAAACCCAGCCAATTGACTGGGTATTTCCCTTTCTACTATGCTATTCTTAGTTTTAACTATCCTAATTCAAAGTCGGGTTATAAAAAGCATCACATCATAAAATATCGATCAAAAAATATAAGCACTATGGTTTAGCAGTTTATCCTGAATCAGAGTTTATGACTTTTGCAATAAATCAAACTCTACCTTCCCATGACCATCAGGTGTAGTAAAGAATGGTCGCTGTTCTATTTCGTAGTTGGTCTCTGGAGCTATACCTAAGGCATGATAAACCGTCTGGTGAATGCTGTCTATTTTGATGGGGTTTTCTATGCTTTTGCAAGGTCGCTCATCAGCTGTTTTGCCATAGACATGGCCATTCTTAATTCCCCCTCCAAACATCAGCATGGAGCAGCCGTCGGTGAAATGTCTGTGCATTCCGTAGTTTTTCATGTCTTCAATGATATCTGGCACTTCCACCTGATCCAAGACTTTCAGCCCTGGTCTTCCTTCTGTCAGCATATCTCTGCTAAACTCAGAGGCTACGATGACTAGCGTTCTGTCCAGTTTTCCACTTTCATCCAGATCAGAGATCAATTGGGCGATTGGAGAGTCGATCATTTTCTTCATGTCCTTCAGACGGGTATGCCCATTGTCATGTGTATCCCAACCCATAAATGGCTCGTATTCGGAAGTGACTGTGATGTATCGAGCGCCTTGATCCACGAGTCTTTTTGCCAGAAGACAACCTAGCCCAAACTTGCCATTATTGTACTTGTCATAGCTTTCCTTAGGTTCCAAGCTCAGATCAAAGGCTTTTGCTTCAGGAGAATTCAGCAGAATGTAAGCCTGCTCCATGGATCGTTTAAGAGATTCTTTTTGATAGTCCGAACCGTACTCGCCCATCGCACCCGCAGAAAGCAGGTTTTCATAGAGCTGATTTCTCGACTCAAACCTACTCGTGGACATGCCTATAGGAGGGCGGACGCTCTCCAAGCCAGACGAAGGATCCGGAATCAAAAATGGCCCATGCTCAGATCCTAGAAAACCAGCGCTGTGAAAAGCCTTCAGTTCCTCGCCTTCTCCTACAGAGAATCGCTGTCCTATATTGATGAAGGAAGGAATCACTGGATTTAGAGGGCCAAGTTCCTTAGATATCCAAGAACCTAAATGCGGAACGACGACGGATTGTGGCGGTTCGTAGCAGGTATGAAAATGGTATTGGTGACGTGTATGAAGAATGTGTCCCAGATCTGCCGCCACGTAGGAGCGGATAAGTGTTCCCTTGTCCATGATTTTGGCTATGGATTCCAGACCTTCGGAAAAGTTGATGCCATCTAAAGCCGTAGGGATGGAAGGGAAGGTGCTGAGTACTTCCTTGGATTCCATTCCTTTTCGAAATGGAGTGTATTTCTTTGGATCAAAGGTTTCGGTATGAGCCATTCCTCCTGCCATGAAAAGTAAGATAACCGAATCTGCCGTTGCCGGAATTTTATCCGTTCCGCAGGAAGATAACAGTCCTGCCAAAGGCGCGCCCATCCCCATGGTTGCCATGGCAGCAGCAGAGGTTTTTTTAATAAAGTCTCGTCGGTTAAGTGGTGTTTTCATGGTTTGGTTAACTATCTTTTTCCCGCAGATTATCGCTGAAAAGAACCGCAGATAAACGCAGATTTACTATCATAAATTTATTTACTACAACACAAGATCAGCGAAAATCAGCGATAGTTGTCTGCGCTGATCTGCGGGAAATTATTGGCGCTTCACCGGTCATCCGACACCAGACATCCAACCCTCACTCCACCATCTGAAACTCAGGCAACAAGATCACCGCCCAGAATAGATCCTGGATTTTAGCAGCATCTGGTTTTGCGCCTAGAGCAGTCTTTGCGATCGCCAGTTCTTTTTCGTTTGGCTTTCGGTTAAGTGCTTTTAGGTATAATTCCTCCGTGATCTGAATAGGATCACTGAGTTGGGTCTTCCATTTTTCCGCTCCTTTCTGCAAAGCAGTATTTAATCTCTCTCCATTTGTGAGTTCGAGAGCCTGCAACAAACTTCCCTGAGCTTCTCTGCTTGTCGACACAATCTCACGATTTGGTCTTCCCAAAGCAGTGAGAAAAGGATTATTAGCGACAAGAGATGCTCGCGCAAATGTCGGAGTGACATGCTCTGGTTTCTGCAATTCAAAAGGATTGTACTTGATCGCATCTTCAGGGAAAAGCGGATAAACGATCTCGCTTACCGCATCCGAAAACTGCTCAGCTGTCATTCTTCTCCGCACCATCCCGTTGAATTTGTAATCATCTGCCATCACAGCATCGTAGGTTTCGTAACCTATGGATTGTGATTGGTAGATCTTGGAACTTGCAATCTGGTAAATCAACTCCTTCAGGTCATAGCCATTTTCCACAAAATCTGAGGCTAGCCAATCGAGCAAATCCTGACTCCAAGGGGCATTGTCCATTTCATCGACTGGCTCCACGATTCCGCGACCCATTAGCTGCTTCCATACCCGATTCACAATTGTGCGGTACATTCTGCCATTCGCCGGCTGTACCAATCGATCTGCGAGTTGTCTTAGCTTTTCAGCTTTGTTAGCAGCGCTGTCAATATCTCCCAATTCCTCCCAAAGGATTGCCGTCTTAGCCATTTTGCCTGTTGGCACTTCGCAGCGACTCACTTCAAGGGTGGAGTCTGCGAAAATATTTGCGAAAGCATAAGACTCTTCCAGTTTCCAATCGGAGATAAAACTATCGTGGCAGGAAGCGCATTTCAGGTTCAAACCCAAAATCACCTGTCCCACATTTTGCGCAGCTTGCATTTCTGTCCGCTGACTGGCATTAACTGTTCCTCGCCATTTGATTCCCTCGATGAAACCCTTGGACTTTTCAGTTGGATTGAGCAATTCCTTCACGAACTGATCGTATGCCTTATTGTCTCGAAGAGAAGTGTACAGCCAGTCGCTAATATTGTATCGACCTCCCGTGA
>NZ_VORW01000029.1 GCF_007997215.1 Algoriphagus aquimarinus
GGAAATCAGGGTCAATTTAAAGCCTAAATTGTAATCACGTTGCGAACGCTTTTTCCCCTTGACACTAGAGAGGTTTTCTTTTTCCATAATAAGTCGATTTGGTGTCAACTTATTTCAGGACGAGACATAGATAAAAAATAAGGGGCGAAAGATTTTTCGCCCCTACGATGTTCTCTACTAATCTCTTTTCATAACGCTAAAATCGTAGACTCAACCTTCGAGAGGAACATAATTTCCTTTGTTCTCTTTATGCCTTTTGTGGTAGATTATTTTTGTACCACAAAATGAACAAAGGACATAAAGCTCAAAATGAGAATTAGCCGTCCAAGAAGATATTCTCTATGTTTTTCTATGTTCCTATTTGGTAAAAAAGATTAAACCACATAGAAACATAGCTCTCATAGATTAATAAAAGGCAAGTCAGCACTCAATAGTGGATCTAATAACTTTGTTCTCTTTATGCCTTTTGTGGTAGATTATTTTGAACCACAAAAGGAGCAAAGGACATAAAGCTCAAAATGAGAATTAGCCGTCCAAGAAGATATTCTCTATGTTTTTCTATGTTCCTATTTGGTAAAAAAGATTAAACCACATAGAAACATAGCTCTCATAGATTAATAAAAGGCAAGTCAGCACTCAATAGTGGATCTAATAACTTTGTTCTCTTTATGCCTTTTGTGGTAGATTATTTTGAACCACAAAAGGCATAAAGAAATCAAAGTCTTTGCACGAGAATTAAACGCACTTAAAGCAGAATTATCTCTATGTTTTTCTAGGTGAGTAGATGGAGAAATATTCCATTATTAATTATCAAACTCAATTATCAAAAGAAAGTCTAAAACCTAAATAGTGCTCTCTGCTTCCTCCTCTGTGAACATTGTGGTTAAAACCCTCAATCGGAAACAGTAAACCTCACTCCTAAGAAACCTCTTATTCCTTGATTGGGAGCATACACATAGGTTGGATCAAAGGTTAAAGCATTTGGGTTACTTGGCGTTGGAATCACTGTTCCATTTGGAGAAAACTCAACTCCTTTATCAAAAGGATCAAAAGACCTAGCTATAGAATTTGCCGCAGGCGTGAAATTCAGGAGATTTTTTACTCCTCCATATACTTCCCATTTCTCACCAAGCTTCTTTGTCAACTGTATATTCTGAATACTGTACCAAGGAGAATAAGCAGGTCTGTCATCCAATGGACCCAACAATGGTAAACGCATCGGACTATATACATTTCCGGTATAATCGACAGTCAAACCCAATTGAAAGATATCATAACCAACCGACCAAACACCGGAAAAGCGCTCTGTAAGCAACTGACGGGTTTTGATACCTTCTTCTTCTATACTCACATCCATAAGTGTTCCTCCTGCGGTCACGTTCAAACCGTTCGGCCAGGCAGCGTCTATATTTAGAGATACTCCCTTCGAAACTGCTGAGCCATTTAAATTGGAATAAATGATCTGATTTGGGTTCGTCTCATAGTCTGGGATAATTCGGTTGATGAAATAAGTGTAAAATGCCGAGCCATCTAGCCCGATAAAAGTCCCCATATCCGTGTAGATTTTCTTCACCAGATTGGCATTCATATTCCAACTTTGCTCTGGCTTCAATTCCTCTGTAAAGACAACTTCCCTAGCTCCAGTAAGTGCAGCGTGATCTTCGGTAAACACATTTGCTACACGAAAGCCATTTCCTGCAGAAAGCCTAAAAACCGTGTGCTTGTCGGCGGAGGAAAGTTTGTAATTCACACGCGGCGAAAAAATCGAGCCATGGATAGAGTTATAGTCGTATCGAACGCCTAGAAGCAAACTCTGACTTTCAGTCAACTTGATTTCGTCTTGCAGAAAAGCTCCCGGTAAATGAATGACTGAAGGTGAATTTATATCTGTAACTAGGTCAGAAGTAGCCGAAGTATTATCATCATAAAATGTATAGCGATAAGCCAAACCAAGCAATAGATTATGTTTCTGAACAGTTTTAGCCCATGTCAACTGACCGAAACCAATGTATTGATCCGCTTTATAAATCGTAGTCCCGTAAACTGAATTTTGATTGTGCCCATTTACAGAAAACTGAAAATTCATTGTTTCGGAAGTTGGTAATTGCCAAGTACCAAAAGTCTCCCATCGACTGGTATAGATGCTTTCACCATAAACCTCATCTCCTCCCCGATCCGCACTCGTCCAGTTCATTTCGCCTCCCCAGCGATCTTCATAGACATATCTTCCGGCCATGGTAAAAAGCCTGTCTTCTGGTCGCAAAACATTGATTTTTTGAAAAAAGGAAATACGCTTAGAAAGTGTCACATCCGTAAAGCCATCACCGTTATTGTCTATAGGATTGTCGTAATAAAAGGCATTTAAGCCTGTCAGAGACTGAATGTTTTCACCCCAATTGGATCGCATACCGAGATCCAGATTCATTTCTCCCCAACCAGTGCCAAAGAAATCGGCTGAAACTAACGGTGCAGATTCTGGCTTTTTTGTTATCACATTGATCAAACCGCCAACTGCCTCTGATCCATATAGTGTAGATGCTGGACCTTTCACCACTTCCACTCTATCGATCAGCGCCTGTGGAATTCCTGTCAAACCATACACGGTAGCCAAACCACTCACTATCGGCATTCCATCAATCAAGACCATAGTATATGGCCCTTCCAGTCCATTTATATGGATATCGCCGGTGTTGCAAACATTGCAATTGATCTGAGGACGAACGCCGTTTACATTTTGAAGAGATTCAAAGATGGAAGGCGTAGGATTAGCTCGAAAGAAATTAGCTGAATACACTTCCACAGGTACAGGGCTATCTAATTTTGATACTTCCTGCATGGTTCCACTCACTACAACCTCATCCAAACCACCATCCATTTCTTCCAATTGAAAGATTAATTCGCTCTGACTTTGGGGAATAGTCACCTTCGCTTGTGCTGATTTGAAACCTACCATGGAAGCTTGAACTGTAAATGTTCCTGCAGTAGAAATTTCTATGGAAAAAGCGCCATTTACATCTGTCACTGCACCTTTAGCTAAACCTTTCACATAGACGTTTGCAAATTCTACAGCTTCTCCCTCATGCAAAACTCTGCCATTCAGAGCATAATTTTGTCCAAAAGCATCTAGGGAGAAAAGTAAAAAGCATACTAAAAGGTTGTATTGATATCTCATAGACTGGGAGTTAATTCTGAATTAGATACGACAAAGCTATATTGTTAGATTAATCTAACAAAATTGTTTTCAAATTTATTTCCTCATATTTGAATACTAAAGCAATAGATCATGGCATCACAAACGGAAGAGAATTACCTGAAATCACTTTTTAACCTCGCTAACGAGAAAGGGGAAGTCAATATCTCCGAGCTCGCTTCTCAGATGCAAGTGAGCATGCCGACGGTAAATAGTATGGTGAAGACCCTCCAAAAAAATGGGTGGTTGATCTACGAAAAGTATAAGCCTGTCACACTCACTCCAGAAGGTAAAAAAGACGCAGCACTAGTTATCCGTAAGCATAGACTTACAGAGATGTTTCTGGTAAATAAAATGGGCTTTGGTTGGGAGGAGGTGCACGAGATAGCCGAGCAGGTAGAGCATATTCACGCTCCAAAATTTTTCGAGCGCATGGATGAGATGATGGGTTATCCTACTATCGATCCGCATGGCTCGCCAATTCCCGACAAGCTAGGTCGAATACAGGAAATTAATTATCTCAGTCTTTCAGATTGCAAAGCTGGTCAACTGGTGAAGCTTGCAGGGCTCACCAACTCATCGACAGAATTTCTGGAATTTCTAAATGGCCGGAATCTCAGTTTGGGAATAGAACTTACGATTCGATCCAAAGAAGCTTACGATCAAAGTATTGTAGTCAGTTACTTAAATCACAACAGTGAAACACTTTCAGAAAAAGTTTGTGAGAAGCTATTGGTTAAAGTAGTGGAGTAACCTTAATCAAAATCTTCTGCAAGAAAAGTGATGTGGGTTCTTTATGAATCATTCTATTTTAAATCTCTAAAATTCTCAGCTAAAAAGTCCCACCCCAATGGTAAAACTATAGATCTGATAAATGAGGTTTTATGCCTATAATTCATCTTTAAAACCCTATGCACCATCCAAACTAATGATTACTTTTTTCCCCTTGGTCAAATATTTGTTACATTTTGCAGGAATCAATTTTCAAAACATGATCATAGACGTACATACCCACATCAATAATTACCATGAAGACCGTGTAGTTTCACTGGAAGACTGCCTAAATAAATTGACCGATACTATGGAGGAGAATCAAGTAGATTACTCTCTCGTGCTCACTTCATACAAAGTCAATGAGCACAGACCAAGCACCAAAAAGGTGGTTGAGGCGATAGCAAACAGGAAAAATCTAGGCGTGGTAGCAGGAATCAGCTATCTGAATTACAACCACCATGACTTACGGGAAATTGCAAAATATCTGGAAGCTGGTCTAATTAAGGGATTAAAGCTCTATCCTGGCTACGAGCCTTTTTATCCAAATGATATGCGGATGAAGGTAGTTTATGACATGGCGATAGAATATGATGTACCAGTGATGTTTCATTCGGGTGACACCTATGCACCAACAGGACGGGTAAAATATTCCCACCCTATTCATCACGATGATTTGGCGGTGGATTATCCTGAATTAAAAATTGTGATCTGTCATGTAGGTAATCCCTGGATCAAAGACTGCATGGAAGTAACCTACAAAAACAAGAACGTTCATGCGGATTTTTCAGGTTTGGTACTGGGAGATTTCTCGGAGAAGTTTGAGCGCTGGATGAAAAATGAACTGGAGCAAATGATCACTTATGCAGGAAATCCAAAGTACCTGCTTTATGGAACAGATTGGCCTATTTCTTCCATGAAATCCTATTTGAATTTCATGAAAAATCTAGATCTACCACAGGAAAAGAAAGAATTGATCCTTTGGAAAAATGCTGCAGAATTATTCAAACTCGATGTGAATAGTTTTAAGTAATATTGAGGTTATCAGAAATCATAAATTTACCCTCGAGATCCAAATAATATGGTTGGAGGTAAAAGTTGTAATTACTAGTTTCAATTATGCTACCAATGACGGATTATATTTTTTAAGGCAGATCGTGTCAGTCCGAGCGTCCCGAGCTATCGGGATCGAGGACAAAAACTTCACTTACTTTAAAAGAGCCTTCGACTTCGCTCAGGCTGACACCGGCAGCTCTCTTTTGTACGTTCTATACTTTTTTTACTCAACCTGACAATAGCGACCTCTGCGTTATCCTCCGCGTACTCTGCGGTTAAAACCAAAAACCACCTGCCGATTGCTCAACAGGTGGTTTTTCATGAAATCAAAACTCGTAATTAACGAACTACTTTTTTGTAATCTGTCACCAAATGCTCGATGAAAAACTCCATCATTCTATCTCTGTTCAAGGCAGTGTGACCGCCATCTGGCGCAACCTGAACTTCTATGCTTTTACCTGCATCTTGAAATGCTTTGATCAGCATAAGTGAGTTGGCTGGGTGTACGTTGTTGTCAGCTGTACCGAAGAAAACCAATAATTCTCCCTCAAGTTGATCAGCCATATTCATTAAGCTGAATCTATTATAACCTTCTTCGTTATTTTCAAGCGTACTCATAAAGCGCTCAGTGTAGATGTTGTCATACAGTCTCCAGTCGGTTACTGAAGAATTGGCTACAGCCGCGTGAACAAGCTCAGGGAATCTCAGCAACATAGAAGCAGCTGTAGTTCCACCGTATGAAGTTCCATAAACTCCTACTCTATCCTTATCGAAATATGGGCGATCATGAAGTGACTTGATGCCTTCGGCAAAATCATCCATTTCTACCAAACCTAGATTTCCGTACAACTGATCAAGCAATTTCTTGCCACGACCTTTGACATTTCGTCCATCAATATTCAATACCAAAAAGCCATATTCAGTCAATGGATCTGGCAACGTGAAATTCTCTCTGAATGCGTTTGTAGCTGGTCCACCGTAGTTACTGAGGATCACAGGGTATTTTTTACTTGGGTCAAAATCAGATGGAAAATGAATCATACCATGCAATTCCGTCACCCCGTCTTTGGAAGTAAAGGTGAATACCTCCACTTTTTTCAAACCCAATTCCTCAAACTTGCTCATGTCGCTTTTCGCTAATTCAGCTACCACTTTTCCTTTCGCATCAACCAAATTAGTGAATGGAGCCACGTCGTGAGTTTGTGCGATATCCACAAAGTATTTTCCGTCAGGAGAAATAGTCACTGAGTGATTGAAAGCAGGATCAGTCAAGCGTGTGTCTTTTGAACCATCCAATTGAACTCTGTGAAGCTGCATCATCATGTGGTTTTCACCACTGCGAGCCATGTAGTAAAGCGTCTTATTAGCCTCATCTACTTTCACGATATTGGATACTTCGAAAGGATGAGAAGTGATTGCATTGACTAGTGTTCCGTCAAAATTGTACAGATAGTAATTGTTGAAACCGGATCTTTCGGAAGCCCAGATGAAGTGTTTCCCATCAGCCAAAACATTCATTTCTGGTGAATTCTCTACGAAACTTGGAAGCCATTCTTCGCGGATTACAGTTCTGCTTTTGCCTGTTTCTGGATTTGCCGCGCGGAGCTCAAGGATATTCTGACGTCTATTAGTGCTGTGGAAAAGCAATTCTTTGCCATCAGGAGTCCAAGACATATCATAAATATAAGTTCCCAGATCGCCGTCACTATATGGCTTTCCATCTCGGATATCCAATTCCGTTACCTTTTTGGTAGCCAAATCATAAACCATCAAATCTACTGGGAGATTTGGCTCACCTACCTTAGGATAGGCTTCCACCTCAAGAGAATCATATAAACTCAATTGATTTAGAAGTACATAATATTTCTTCACATCTTTCTCTACAAATCTGTAGAAGGCGATTTTGCTGCCATCTGGAGACCACCACATAGCAGTGTTCTGGCTCAATTCCTCACCATACACCCAAGTAGCGATACCGTATTTCACCTGATTTTCCTCGTTACCATCTGTAGTGATAGCGACTACATTGCTGCCGTCAGCATTGCTGAGGTACATGTTGCGATCCTCGGTGAAGGCATTGTGTTTTCCATCTGGAGACTCTGCAGCGTCAAACTGACGACCACGAGCAGGACGATTAAAAGATCTACGCTCAGGTCTTGGGATATCCCCCCCCTCAGTCACCTTTTTGGTTTTTACAGAAAAGGATTGAAGTTTTCCATTTTCAACATATTCAAATGATTTACCATCTTCAGCCCACTTTACATTAAGACTGCCTGGTTTTACAGCAGATCTAATCTGAGGTGCTATTTTTTGGTATTGTTCATGGCCAGGCATGCTTTTCAGCTTGTCCTGAGCCTGCGAAACAGAAACGGTAGTGGCTAAAGCTGCTGCCATTGTAAGGAAGAACTTATTCTTCATATGATATTTGGGTTAAATTTATTCTAGTTGCGATGATACTATTTTTAGCCGTAAAAAGCAGGTAGAAATATACGATAGGTTAGTAATAAGCTGATAAGTCCTGATCTAAACACCTCTTTTCACAAGAAATAAGATGAGCTAAGAGAAATCTAACTTCAGTGAAGCGGCTCACAATTGGTGATTTTGTAACCAATAGGCAACAAGCGGCATCCAAGAGATGAATCAATTTAACTCCTAATGAAATCCATCTCTACTTTTACACATTTCCTTCTTGCCAGTGCTTTCTTCTGTTTGCAATTCCACCAGCAGGTTTATTCCCAATCGCTGGAATCTAAGATTGATTCATTGCTTGAAAGTACTTTTTCTCCTGAAGGTCCAGGTGCCGTTTTTTTGGTTGCCAAAGCTGGTAAGCCTATTTATAAGAAAGCTTTTGGACAGGCAAACCTTGAGCTGAATGTCCCAATGAACACCGATAATGTCTTTGAAATTGGCTCCATGACGAAGCAGTTCACGGCTGTTGCTATTTTGATGCTGATGGAGCAAGAAATGCTCCAATTGGATGATGAGATCACCAAATTCATCCCCGACTACCCTACTCATGGCAAAACCATTACTGTTCATCACTTGCTCACACATACTTCCGGGATCAAAAGTTTTACCAGCATGAAATCTCTTCGAACTATTGAAAAGCAAGATCTTACCCCAATGGAATTGATTGATTTTTTCAAAAACGAACCCATGGATTTTGACCCTGGTGAAGAGTACAAATACAACAATTCAGGCTATGTGATTTTGGGAAATATCATCGAAATTCTTTCGGGTGATTCTTATGCTGATTTTATTGAGAAAAACATTTTCCAAAAACTCGAAATGAACTCTTCGCAATATGCGAGCCATTCCCAAGTGATCCCAAACCGTGCTTACGGCTATCATCAAAAGGATGAATATGTAAATAGAAATTACATCAGCTTGAGTTTACCCTATTCTTCTGGCTCGCTGATGTCTACCGTAGAAGATATGCTGAAATGGAATGAAGCGATCAAAAACAACATCCTTTTGAAGCCAGAAACCATGGTAACAGCTTTTGAAAACTACTCCTTAAACAATGGAGAGAAAATCGATTATGGTTACGGGTGGAACATCAGTAGCTTAAGTGAATCACTGAGCTATGAGCACGGAGGTAGCATTTTTGGCTTCAAATCCATGGGGGTGTATTTGCCAAAAGAAGATATCTATGTGATCGGATTGAGTAATTGCGATTGCAATTCACCTACAGTATTGACAAGAGATATAGCGATTCTGACCATGGAAAAGTAAAAGCCTGTAGCTAGGTGCTACAGGCTTCAATTGAACTATTCAATAAAGATCTTTAGTAATTGCTAGCGATTACTCGAGGAAGGAAGACCTGGGTTTTTCTCAAGTTCCTTGATCGTCCAGTATTCATCCCTGTCTTTATACGCTTCCCGCACATTGCCTACCACTCCTCTCCAGACTGTTCCTGAATTATTCAACTCAGCCCGGATGTAGCTGAGAATATCCGAGATTTCCACATTATTGTATTGAGCTACTGGAGCCATCGGTCCATTATAGGTTTTCCCATCCACTGGCCCGGTCAATCCATGAAGAAGGATTTTGGTGGTAGTGATTACATCCCCTTGTACTCTCGGAGACCCTACAAGTGAGGGAGCCAATTGATCCTTCCCTTTCCCATCGGTGCCGTGACAGGAGGAACAATAATCCTGAAATATTTTATAGCCATTCACGATTTGAATAGCACCCTCACCCTTTAGTTTATGTTTTTCTTTTAGCGCTTGCAATTCATCAAATGATGGGTTTAGATTTTCTCCTGTAGTTATTTGCAATAATTCATTCTGAGGGAATCGGCTACTGATATACTTTACCATTTCCTGTGTACCATCATTGTCAATTCTTGCGCTTAGTACCAACTGCTGCAAAACTTCTGGATTATCATCAGACTTCATGTTGTCTAATGCTTCAAACATTTCCACATCGCCTGATTTCAAATAGGGTTCAGAAATTCTAATTGCAGCTGCACGGACTCTATAATCCGCATCTTTCATAGCATCCTTAAGCACCTCTTTGTCGATGGCATTCAATCCCTCAAGTGTCCAAAGTGCATGAAGCCTTTCTAAACCGAAATTCAAATCAGGATTAAATAACTTCCTGAAAAATCCTTCATTATCTATTGCCAAATCTTTCAATGTGGACACGACAGATTGATCATTTTTCAGGATGATCAATTTTTGAGCAGTCATTCTCCACCAGCCATTCGGATGAGCTAAATAAGGGATCAATTCGTGAGCAGATTTTTCCAGAAGTTCTGGTTTGGGCCCAGGAACCATATCTTCATGATAAACACGATATATCCTTCCTCTTTGATAAAACTTATCGTAGCCTCTCTCATCCACGATTCCACGTAAATAACTTCCTTTTCCTACCCAAGTGCCTTCTTGAATAATTCCCCGATACATATCTGCGACATAAAGACTTCCATCTGGTCCAGTCGCGGTGAATACAGGCCTGAAAAGCGGATCCGTGGAAGCTAGAAATTCTGCTTGATCATAGGCATTTTCTAAAGTGATTTTTCCATCCTTATGAATAACCTTCGCACGTCTGATCAGCCTCCCTACTGGCTCAGGAATAAATAAATCACCGTAGGCATTAGGCATTTTATCGCCTAGATAAACTTCCTGTCCCGACACTCCCGTAAAGCGATTCAATGTGTTATCCTCAGGTCTCATTCTTCTTGGACCACCTTGCGCATCTGGATTTCCTACTATCGGCCATGGCTCCATAAAACTTTCATCCCATTGTTCCTTCAGCTCCAATTGCCCGTAACTAGGGTGCTGTTGGAATCCCAATGCCGGCACTTCTGCTCCAGCCCTGGAGAAAAACAACCTACCCTCTTCATCTTGGCTTAGCCCATATTGACCAGGCAAAGGCTCTGGAAGTGTATCTCTGAGAATTTTATCACCTACAAATCTGTATCTAAAAGGCTTATTGGATACATATAGCCAATTGTCTATGCTCCACAGCAAATTGGCATCCTGATGCTCCAGGTTTCGATTATCCCGGACTGTATCTTCGAGCAAAAGAATTTTTTCATCTGCAACACCATCTCCATTCGTATCACGATAGCTATACAAATTTCGATTGTACGTTTCTCCTACAATCACACGATCATCTAGCGGCAAAACAATCCTTGGAAGAACTAGACTATCTATGAAAATGGAGCTTTTATCCATTTTGCCATCTCCATCAGTATCTTCAAGCATCATGACCTTACTCCAAGGTTCATTTTCATTGCCTGCATCTACATCCTGCATGTAGGTATTCATCTGAGCTACGTACATTTTCCCATTTCCATCCCAAGTGATAGAAATCGGTTCGGCAATCATCGGTTCACTGGCAACAAGTTCAACTTTGTATCCTTTGGGAACGTGAATCCTCGCTAGAGATTCTTCCGGTGAAAGCACCTTTAGCTCAGGATTGGCATCAATTACTGGCTTTTCGTAAATCTCTTCTAGGTATATTTTGTCTGGTTTTTGACAAGCATAAAAAGTCAAAGAAAGCCCGAGCAGATAGAGCAGTTTTTTCATTAGGGGATTTTGGGTTTTAGGTTTGGAGTTATCTTTCTAAATCCTCAGACATAGATTAATTACGTTTAAATATAGGACACTTTCCATCGGATAAAAAAAGTATAACCCACTACCAATACTTACTTGGAAAGTAGATTTTGTATAGTAAACCCGATAAAGGCATAATCTTTTCCACTCAGCCACAATTGGATTTCCCTCCTCATAAAATCTCCATATATTGGATTTGTAAAGTTACAACCCCGACAATAACCTAATTTATGGAATACAGAAAGTTAGGAAACACAGGAATGGACTTGTCTATTCTTGGATTTGGAGCATCGCCTATGGGAGATGTTTTCAATGTTTCTGACGAAAAAGACGGATATCGAGCCGTCGACTATGCGATCGATCATGGTGTGAATTTTTTCGATGTTTCTCCCTTTTATGGCCTTACTCTGGCGGAAAAGCGACTTGGAAATGCCCTCGAAGGAAAGCGTGACCAAGTTATTTTGGCTACAAAATGTGGTCGATATGACTTACAGGAATTTGATTTTTCTGAAAAGAGAATTCTGAAAAGTGTAGATGAATCTCTTTCCAGACTGAAAACAGATTACGTCGATCTCCTCCAGCTTCATGACATTGAGTTTGTGGACAAAGAGCAAATCCTAAATGAAGCCTGGCCTACGCTAGTGAAACTCAAAGAATCCGGTAAAGCCCGATTCATAGGAATAACTGGATTGCCAGTAAACTATCTAGCTGAAATCACTCGGAATATTGAAGTAGATACAGTATTGTCTTGGGCGCATTATAATCTTTTGGAAGATGAAATTAATCGTGAATTGGTGCCACTTTCGAAAGAAAAAGGCTTCGGCCTGATGAATGCTGCTCCCTTGATGCAGCGCATACTTTCGGATGCTCCACTTCCTGAATGGCATAGATCTCCTCAGGCTATGAAGGATATGCAATCGAAGCTACTTAGCCTTTGTGCGAAGTATGGAGTGAAGCTCAGCGATGTGGCTATTCGCTATGCCTTGGATCATCCTGATATTACTACCACAATCGTGGGTATGTGTGATCTTGCTACCATCACTCAAAATGTAAGCGTGCTTGATTTCCGAATTCCTGATGGCCTTTTGGAAGAAATCGAAACTATGGTAGCTCCTGTCAAAAACCAAATGTGGTTTGAAGGGAAAGCGGAGAATAATATATAAGCTGGGAGACCGAAGACGGGAGACGGAAGTGGCGTTCATCGCAAACAACGGAGAGCCTGTCCCGATTCGTCGGGAAGTGAATCGATCTGTTTGTTAGAAGTAACCCTTCGACTCCGCTCAGGGTGACATTCGACTCCGCTCAGGGTGACAATCGTGTCAGACTGAGTAATAAAAGTATAGAACTTACAAAAGAGAGATAACGGTGTCAGCCTGAGCGAAGTCGAAGGCTCTTTTAAAGTAAGTGAAGTTATTGTCCTCGATCCCGATAGCTATCGGGACGCTCGGACTGACATGATTTTCGGTGAAAAACATAATCCGTCATTGGTAGTCGAAGTCGGCATATAGTAAACTTTGAAGTAAATTATTAAACACAAAACCTCAAACCTCATGAAAGCACTAGTACTTACTGATATCGGCAAAACAGAACTCCGAGAAGTCGAAAAGCCTACACCTAAATCCGGAGAAGTTCTCCTTAAAGTCGGCATGGTTGGCTTTTGCGGAGGAGATCTGAATAGTTACCGAGGTCTTTTTCCTCTTCAGGAATATCCAAATATTTTAGGACATGAAGTTGGGGGAACGATAGAGGAACTGGGAGCTGACGTTCCTGAGAACATCAAAATCGGAATGAAAGTGACGGTTTACCCCTATTTAAATTGCGGAAAATGCATCGCTTGCCGCAAAGGTGCACGAAATGCCTGCAAGGAAAATAAGACCATGGGCGTTCGTCGTCCTGGTGCCATGTGCAGATACATCGCCTTGCCTTGGCAGGATGTGTTTCCTTCGGAGAAATTGTCGCTTCGAGAATTGGCTTTGGCGGAGCCACTAACTGTTGGCTTTCATTCTGTAAATCGTGCAAAGGTTACTGCTCAGGACCGTGTGGCAGTGATTGGCTGTGGAATCGTAGGCTTAGGAGCCATAGCATCAGCTGTGAATAAAGGAGCTGAAGTGATCGCAATTGACTTGGATGACGCCAAACTAGCCATCGCAAAGAAAATCGGAGTGAAACATACCATCAATCCAAAGAAGGTAGATCTACATCAAACTCTTCAGGATCTGACAACCAATGACGGTCCAGACGTGATCATCGAAGCGGTGGGAAGTCCTATCACCTACCGACAGGCTGTAGAAGAAGTGGCTTTTACCGGCAGAGTTGTCTGCATTGGCTACGCAAAAGCACCTGTGGAATTCAATACTTCTCTCTTTGTGCAAAAGGAAATTGAGATCCTTGGTTCGAGAAACTGCACCACCGAATTCCCTGAAGTAATCGACTACTTGGAACAAGGTAAATTCCCTGTAGATGAAGTGATCAGCAAGGTAGTGACCATCGAAGAGTCAGAAAAAGCGCTTGAAGATTGGGCAAAAGACCAGCAGGGAATAATTAAAATAATGATTGATTTTGACAAATAAGAAAATGATAAAATCCTGCGTAACAATCGCTCTAGTACCTCAAATCAAAACTGGCCCTTGGATCTTCTGGGAAGATCTAGAAGCTGGAATGGAGAAAGCTTCCAAACTTGGTTTTGACGCAATCGAACTTTTCACTCCATCGGCAGATGCAATTGAAATCTCTAGATTGAAAGTACTTTTAGGTCAGCATAACCTGGAGCTAGCTGCTGTTGGAACTGGCGCTGGAAAGGTAATTCACGGATTGACGCTTACTGACCCTGATTCAGAAGTCAGAAAAAAGGCTGTTTCCTTCATCTCAGATATGATTGACTTTGGAGCAGCTTTTGGTGCACCTGCGATTATAGGTTCTATGCAGGGAAATGTACTACCCGGAAATGACAGAGAAGAAACCATGTCTTGGCTGGCAGAAGGATTGAATCAACTTGGAAAGCATGCCGAATCGAAAGGCGTCACGCTGATCTACGAGCCACTAAACCGCTACGAAACCAACTTGCTTAATACCATTGAAGCTGGGTCAAAATTTATGGAGTCATTGGAAACCAACTCAGTAAAGCTTCTGGCGGATCTATTTCACATGAATATTGAGGAAGGAAACTTGGAAGAAAGTATTCTGAACTGGGGAAAAAATATCGGACATGTTCACTTTGCGGATAGCAATAGAAGACCTATGGGTTTTGGACATACATCAATGCAGGAAATAGCATCAGCGCTGAAAACTATTGGATATACTGGCTACGCTTCAGCAGAAGCTTTCCCCTACCCAAATCCAGATGAAGCTGCCGAGCAGACGATAAAGGAGTTTGGGAGATGGTTTAGATGATTTACGAAGTACGAATGACGATTTACGAGATTCTTAGGTACTCCAACCCATGAATTCACTAGTGAACCGTATCTTCTGCTTCGATTAATCTGTGTTCTTGATTCTAGACTCTAATTTCTAAAATCTTAAGTCTAATGTCTTTGATCTAAATTCCCCTTTGACTAGAATTTCGATTCCAAATAAAACAAGAAATCCAAAGGCGTTACCCAAGTCTTGATTTTAGATTCAATCTCTAATCTCCTTTCTTTAATCTCCTTTCTCTAATCTCCTTTCTCTAATCTTTTGATTCTAAAGTCTATTGTCTTAAATCTAATGTCTTAAGTCTAAAGTATACAAAATGAAACGTTTCGCACTTACACTTGACCTCATTCACGATGAGGAATCCATCAAAGAATACGAGCAGCATCACGCTGCAGGAGCTGCCTGGCCTGAGGTGACTCAGCATGATATAGATGCAGGAATTCTCAATATTGAGATCTTCCGCACGGGTAATCGCATGTTTATGCTTTTGGAAACTGTCGATGAATTCGACTTTGAAGAGAAAGCAAAATTCGATGCAGCAAATCCTAAAATCGCGGAATGGGAAGCCTTTATGTGGAAATATCAGCAACCTATTCCATGGGCTAAGCCTGGAGAAAAGTGGGTCTTGATGAATAGAATCTTCAAGTCAGGAGAGTAATTAACACTTATTGACTAGAAGATTTCTCGTTTTATAGCGATTTTTCTGATTCACAAACTTTTATCCAAATGAAAAATCTCACTAAACTCTGTCTTTTATTCAGCCTCGTTTTACTTAGCTCATCCTTAGTCTTAGGGCAGAACACGATGAATCCACCAAAGGGCTACGATCATGATACTGGAACTATGGTATCCATGCTCGAAAACCTAAGGGGTAGAATTATTATGAGCGTACAAGGTTTGAACCAAGAGCAAACAGATTTCTTGCTAGATGATAAAGCCAATAGAATCGGCGCCATGATCATGCACTTGGCTGCTACAGAAGTATATTATCAAGCTTACACATTTGAAGGCAGAGGATTTAATGAGAAGGAAAAGGAGAAATGGGAAACGGCATTGAGCCTTGGCGATGAAGCAAGAGCTGAGTTTACTGGTAAGCCCATTCAATATTACCTTGATATTTGGGCGCAGGTTCGCCAAGAGACCATGGAAACTCTAAAAACTAAAGATGACAAATGGTTTGCAAAGCTTGCAAAGGGAGGACAAACTGATAATCATTGGGCATGGTTTCATGTGATGGAGCATCAGGCAAACCATATGGGACAAATCAACATGCTCAAAAGTAGATTGCCAGAATAAGCACTTCCTATTTCACCGCTATTTCAAAAGTCTTCACAAAGGCTAAACCGTCTTTAGTCAATCCCTCAACTCTCAGGTTCACACGCTTGAGAACTTGAGGGATTTTTACTTTGAAAGTGTAAGTCCCATTCTGACTTTCCGCATTCCCATTCCAAAAAAGCGTAGGTTTCATCTCCACTGCCTGATCATCTTCCATCTTGGTTGGGAATGGAATATCTCTGGAAAAACCACGTATTTTGAATTGCTTAAATTCCGCTGGATCAAAAGCTGTTTCTTTCGTTGGATCAATACGCTTACCCTTTTTGGTAGTAATCATAATCACCCCGCCAATTCCTGCCATGCCAAATGAGGTTGAATTGAAGGTGTAAACCTTGATAGATTCTAAAGTTGTTGGGTTCGGATTCATAACAGATGGCATATATAAACTCAACATCTGTGCAAACTCTAAATCATTTAAATAGGGATACTGAGCTCCATCGATAATTAATAATGGATTTGGGGTGTTAAAGCCATAATTATAATTTCCGATCTTCCCTCCTCCTTTGAGTCCTAAATACCCTGCCAGAGCGTCTGGAGAAATCGTCGCCAATTTATCCTCACCAATCTCTCTATCAGGCGTTCCGTAACCGTAGTTTCGATCTTCCATCGTTTCGATCTTTTCATCTTCTTTCAGAAATTCCTCCATCAAAACATAATCGCCCGAAATATCCAACCTTAACTCATCATCAGCTCTCAAATAAGTTTCATAGTTGATTTTGGGATAGGAACCTTTGAAAACGGGCTTTGTCTTTTCATGTAGTGAGACTGATCCATAATGCTTTTGCTTTGCATCCAAAGCAGCAATTGATATGGTGGCCGTGTCTACATAGTTCAAGCCAGTGGCTCGGAAATATCCGGAAGAATCTGTCTCTACAATGCCATAATCTGCCAAATCATCTCTAACCAGCGTGATAGGATTGACGTATGGATCCCGCTTTTTATCTCGGGTGAATTGCCCCTCTACAGTGATCCCATACTCTATTTGATGCTTGCCAAGTGCAAGGTTTGTAGGAGGCTGCTTTTCATCCAGCCAGTCCATCGCATTTATTAGCGTCTTCTGTTTTGTAAGAGTGGAAACCATATCAGCATCTGTCAGCGACACTACAAACTCCGCTTCTGTCAACTCCTCCGTTTGATCCAAGAATGATAAACTGAATTCCATTTCTTTGAAAGAATCCCTGAAAAATACAGAGTCTTTTAAATTGACCGTCAGATCTCCAAATAGGTCTGGATTTGAAATCGCTATCGCCTTGATATTTTCTTCTTTTTTCAAAACAGGAAGTGGCAGCAGAAAAATATCCCGTTCAGGGAAATTGCGCATCCATTCCGTATATGCCCGAAGAAAGTAATCACCTGATTCCAGTTCCTTAGGCAAGACAAAAGCCCCTGAAATTTTCCCTTCTTTTATCGGAAATGCTTCAGATTGGATGATCTCAGCATCTTCACTCATCAAATCCAAATAAAGCACTCGGCTGAGCGTGTCAGACATTACCTTGTTTTGATAGAGCATTTGCCCTCCAAGCCATACCGTTTCACCGGGGTAATAATAGGGTTTATTAGTATTGAAATAAGGCTTTTCCCGCAGGTTATTCCATCGGGAATATTCCAGCTTACTGCTATCGACTTCTGCCAGATATTTTTCAAAGCTTTCCGAAGGCACATAGTCATGTGGCAAAAGCCTACCCATCCGCTGCCGACCCATGTAACCCGACAAAACTACCTGAGAAGGAATAACTGGAATGCCATTTCTATCAATATCGAAATACCCAAGAGGAGCAGAAATCCAGCTGACGGGATGATAGATATCCGAGTAATAATCGTTTCTCCATCGTTTTCCTCTGTAATGGATTTCTGCATCATTAGGCCAAAAAACTCTGTAATTACCGTTTTTAAGCGGCATTCTTCGAATAGAATCGGGGTTGACAAGCTTGATGGATTTGTCGAGCTCTTCATTATAAACATTGGTTCGCCTTCGAATCAAATCTGAGGGCAACACCTGATAGATTTCGAAATTTTCGTCTGCAGTTCTTGCGAGCAAAATTGAATTTAATAGGTGGCGAATCGAACCCATATAGCTTGTTTCCTTATTGGCTTCGCTCAAGGCTAACTCCGTTGAGTCACGAATGTCTTTTGGATCAAAAAACACAAATCCAACATAACTGGAGCGGTAATTATAAAAACGATAATCCTTCAAATAGTAAGTCACATCATAGCCCAAGGCATCGTTTACCAACTGCAAAGGCTCCTGTGCTGTAGCATGAACGTAGTTTGGTCCACTCTCTTTTATCGTTTCAAAATCTAATACCCAAGGGTTCTTGATCTTCAACTGGGAAACGAAAGGGTCATCCGGAACAGCCAGAAAAACATCCTCAAAACGGCGCAAATCCCGCTCCCACTTCTTATCCCGACGAGTCTTCAACTCTACTTCAGTCAAGATAGACTCCAGTGGATCCAACTTAAAATCCACCTTGTTGGTTACCGAAAGACTAAATGATTTGGTAGCAGTCACATAGCCTACAAAGGAAGCTACGAGTTCTATATTTCGAGGAAGATTTCCGGTAATCAAAAACTTCCCATTCACATCCGTGGTGCTACCTATGGTGGTGTTATTGACAAAGACATTTGCGAAGGGCATAGCATCACCCGTTTTCGAATTTTTTACGGTTCCTGAAATAGTCTGTGCATTTAGCGAAAAATTAATGGAAACCAACACCAGCAAAAAGTACATTAATCTAGCTGCGTATGAAGTCATTAGGTTGAAATTGGGTTGGGTTACTAAGATAGAAGTTTTGGAGAAAAAAAATATCTCTCTCAAGTAAAACAAATCAGTCCAGCTTCTAGCTGGTTCAAGTCTCATGACTTGGACCAACGATAGTGCAGTCTCCTGACTGCAAAAAAACTAGCTAGTGAGCCTCAATTTATCATAAAATACTGAGGTCAACTGATTATAAATAATTGCCAATTGTTAATAAATGGCAGTCTGAAGACTGCAATGATTTAGGTCCAAGTCGGGAGACTTGAACCAATTCTAAGCAATAGAAAGTCAAATTATAACCAGCTTCTAGAGAATCAGCACAACAATAACTTGCCCGCTGCCAAAAAAGGTGTTTCCACCGCAGTAAAAAGGTATAAAAAAAACCGCCTTTCAGCGGTTTCAAGTTTTAGTATCCGAGCGTCTTTAACATACTCTCTTCCGTTTGATCATCTGCAAATAACCGATGAGTGACATTTCCATCTTCATCTTTATCAATCAAGACATGCTTTGGCGCAGGAATCAGGCAATGCTGTATTCCTCCATATCCTCCAAGTGATTCCTGATAAGCTCCGGTATGGAAAAAGCCCAAATACTGAACTTTCTTTTCGGGATTTGGCAGGTAGATATTGAACTGGTGAGCTTCAGAATTATAATAATCCATGCTATCGCAGGTCAATCCACCGAGGTTGATATTATGATATCCCTCATCCCAATTGTTCACAGCAAGCATGATGTACTTCTGGTTAAGCCCCCAACTATCAGGAAGTTGTGTAATGAATGAGCCATCGATGATGTACCAAAGTTCCTTATCATTCTGCAGCTTTTCTTCCAACACAGAATAAAGTACCGCTCCACTCTCACCAACGGTATAGCTACCAAATTCCGTGAAAATATTTGGTTCCTCCGTATTGTTTTTGCCACACATCCATTTGATATTTTTCACGATTTGCTCAGCCATATATTGGTAGTCATAATCGAAAAACACATTCGTCTTGATAGGCCAGCCGCCACCAATATCCATAGAGTCCAAAGTTGGTGAGATCTTTTTCAGATCGACATATTTCTGGATAAATCGAGTCAATTCTGACCAGTAATAGGCCGTGTCTCTGATCCCGGAGTTGATAAAGAAATGCAGCATTTTCAAGCTTACATTTGGATTATCCTTGATTTTATCTTCGTAAAGCGAGATAATATCATTGTATCTCACACCTAGTCTTGAGGTATAAAAACCAAACTTTGGCTCCTCATCAGCTGCGATTCTAATCCCAACTTGGAAAGGCACTTTCACATGCTCCAAGTAATAATCGATTTCCGATAAATTGTCCAGAATTGGTACGCAGTTCACAAAACCGTCATTAAGCAATTCTGAAATGTATTGTTTGTACAATTCCCGCTTGAATCCGTTGCAGATGATAAAAGTGTCTTTGGTTATTTTGCCCTGAGCATAAAGACTTCTCACCAAAGGAATATCGAAAGTCGATGACGTCTCGATATGAATATCATTTTTCAGCGCTTCATTCAGCACAAAACTGAAGTGCGATGACTTGGTACAATAGCAATAGGTGTAATTCCCCTTGTAGTCATGCTGCTCCATCGCATTCTTAAAATACGTCTTAGCGTTCTGAATACTCTCAGAGATTTTAGGCAAATAGGAAAGCTTGAGAGGAGTACCATAGGTTTCTATGATCTCCATCATATTCACTCCATTGAAGTGCAATTCATTGTTTTCTACTTTAAATTCTTTGGTAGGAAAATCAAATGTTTGCTCAATCAGATCTTTATAAGTATTCATTAGCAAGAGTAATTGGTGTTAAAGCCCTGCAAAAATTGCTTTTTCTTAGTTGAATTCAAATGAAAAAGGGACAAATCCCTTCGGACTGTCCCAATATTAGTTAATCGTAATGATTTCTTAAATTTTCACTCAATCCATCATAGCATTCTGTAGCAAGACTTGCTCAGATTTAAAATGATTTTGGTTTAAAATTACCTCTTTCAATACTTTTTTAAACTTCACTTCCTTTTGTAAAAGCAAAATCAATTCTGAAAAGAAGTGAGATACTTCACTATGACTTGTTTCTGGATAGTAAAAATAGGCTGTCTTATCAACTGAGGAAAATCTCAAATTCAAACTTTTTGGTTTCCCTGCCTCACTCAACCCTCTGAAAAGTGGATAAAGAGCCTCAAATTTCTCTTCGAACTTGCACATTCCCTGCATTACCAAACCAGATTTCTGATTGAAAATCTTCACGATTTCCTGCTGATTAACTGAAACTTTAGAGAAGCCGCTGGCTAAACTAATCACCTGTCCTGTTGGTGAAGGATTTGTCTGTGGTAATGCGCTCATTTTTGTTTGCTTTAGAATGTAACAACGCATCAAAGGTAGAAGAGTTTTATTTATAAACCTACATTCCCTATAATATTTATAGGGTTATTAATAATAACAATCTAAAAATCAATCTAACGATCAGATTTACAGTATTATAATTTTATATCAATTAGTTTCTCCAGTGCTTTATTTAAGTCCAAATCATTCTTTGCAAAGCAAAATCGAAGGATCTTATGATCTTTTTTATCTGAGAAAAATACAGAAATGGGTATGCTAGCTACTCCTATCTCCTTGGTTAAGCGAACAGCAAGTTCATAATCCGATTCTTGGGAAAGATGTCCATAGGAAACCATTTGGAAGAAACTCCCCTGAGCCGGAGTGAATTCAAAAGGAGTTTCCTTTAGTCCTTCACAGAAAAGATCTCTTTTCTTTTGGTAAAAGTTAGGTAGGGTTAAATAACGGGAAGGTTGGGTCAAGTAATCGGCCAAAGCATATTGCAAAGGTGTGGCTGTACTAAAAGTTAAAAATTGGTGAATCTTCCTGAATTCCTCCGTGAGTTTTGGCGGCGCAAGACAATAACCAATCTTCCAACCCGTCACATGAAAAGTCTTTCCAAAAGAACCGCAAACAAAAGTTCTTTCCCTCAGCAGCGGATGAGTCAATAAGGATAGATGTTCTCTTCCATCGAAAGTGATATGCTCATATACTTCATCACTGACCACCAAAATATTTCTTTCCTGAATCAATTCTGCTAAGCTGTCAAGGTCATCTTGTGTCCACACATAGCCACTAGGATTATGTGGCGTATTGACCATGATCATTCGAGTTTTATCAGAGATTGCAGATTTAACTCTCTCCCAGTTTACAGAAAAGTCAGGCATTTCAAGCGGAACAAAAACTGGAGTTCCTCCATTTAACTCCACCGCTGGCGCATAGGAATCGTAAGCAGGGTCAAACAGGATAACTTCATCGCCCTTTTTCACGACTGCTGTCACAGCTGCATAAAGTGCCTCCGTAGCTCCAGAAACAACAGTTACTTCACTCTCTGAATCTAAGTCAACACCATGAACCAACTTAGTTTTTTCAGCAATTCGTTCTCTTAATACGGGAACTCCGCTCATTGGAGCATATTGATTGAAACCTGCTCTCATGTATTTATCTACCAAATCGAGTAAGGCTGGATCACATTCAAAACCTGGAAAACCCTGAGAAAGATTGATCGCTCCACAATCAGATGCGAGCTTGGACATCAAGGTAAAAATGGTTGTTCCTACTTCGGGAAGTTTAGATGTAATTAACATAATTCAAAACTATTGATTTTGAGGTAAAAACCTCATTTCTACACTAGAATTGAGGATAGCGTAATCTTAATTCCCCGCAGAGATGCACTAAAAATCGGAAGCATTGGTTCAAGTCTCCTGACTTGGACCCATTACAATGCAGTCTCCCGACTGGTCCTTTCTAACTTTATGATGTGAATATTTTGGGGTAGTCGGAAGGTTGCAATACGGTCGGCACAAGTCAGTAGACTTGCGCCAGATGTATTTTAGGCATTTTTAACTACTTTTGCCTCGCTTTACCCAACCCAATATAACTTTAAATTTATCCTGAAATGCGTGATATAAAACTAGTAGAAGTACGATCTGAATTAGCTGCAGGAACCCGTGGAGCAAGCATGGGGATTGATGCGTTGAAGATTGCAAGCTTAGACAAGAAGTCAGACTTCTTCACTCAGTTCGACCCTATCAACGTACAGGATGCAAACAATTTCCTTTGGAAAGGAAATAATTTCCCTCACGCTAAGTATATAGATGGCGTTTATCAAGTACTTAAGAACGTCTATTCTACCATCGAATCATTGCGGATGGAAAAGAAATTCCCTATCGTTTTAGCAGGAGATCATAGCACTGCTGCGGGAACAATTATGGGGATCAAAGCAGCCGACCCTGGCAAAAGATTAGGTGTAATCTGGATAGATGCTCATGCTGATTTGCATACGCCTTTCACTACTCCTTCCGGAAATATGCATGGAATGCCCTTGGCGATGGTTTCACAACTTGACAATATAGATTGCCAAGTAAATGAGCCATCTGAGGACACTTTGGCGATCTGGAAAAAGATAAAAACCATCGGTGGCGATTTTCCGAAAATTCTCCCAGGTGATATTGTATTTATCACGGTGCGAGACACTGAAGCTCCGGAAGATCACTTAATCAAAAACTACGGTATCAAAAACTTCAGCACTCAGGAAGTGCGGCAAAGAGGAATTGACCAAATAGCAGCTGAAGCTTTAGAAACACTCAAGGACTGCGATCAAATCTACATTTCATTTGATGTGGACAGTCTGGACAGCTCTATTTCTGTGGGCACTGGCACTCCAGTTCCAGATGGCCTGACCGTACAGGAAGCCATAGAATTAAACGTCAAACTTATTCAAGATAAGCGTGTTTGCTGTTGGGAAATCGTGGAAGTGAACCCTACGCTTGACTCAGAGAATTTGATGGCGGAGAATGCTTTCGAAGTCCTCGAAGCAACGGTTAAGTCTTTGGTAGATAATTTTTAAGTTATTTTACCACAGAGGCCACTGAGGTTTCACAGAGAGCACAATAAATAATTTTATCCTTATTTTCATTGGATAGATTCCTTAGAATTATGGAGAACAATGATTTGGCTTTCGAAAATGATCTTGCCACCAAAGTGATAGGCTTTGCTTTGGAAGTTCACTCCCAGTTAGGCCCTGGCATATTAGAGAATGCGTATAAACAAGGTTTAGCATTCAAGCTCAAAAATGAAGGTCTTTCCATATAAGTAGAAAAGAGAATGCCACTGATTATTGACGGAGTCGAGTTAGAAAATGGATACTGCATTGATATTTTAGTGGAAAGAAAGCTAGTTTTGGAACTTAAAGCAGTGGAAAGAACAACTGACATTCATTTTTCTCAAACACTCAATTATCTCAAACTTGGAAAATTCAAACTAGGCCTTTTAATTAATTTCAATGTTCCTAGACTAAAACTTGGAATTAGAAGAGTTATAAACACTAAATAATTACAATAATAAATTCATAGCGCCCTCTGTGGTATCCTCAGTACCCTCTGCGGTTAAAAAAATATGGACATACAAGAAACAATCAACCAAGGCATTCAACTTGCCTTTCAGAATATCTTCAATCACGACCTGCCGCTAGATCAGATCAGCCTCGCTCCTACGCGAAAGGAATTTGAAGGTACTTACACCTTTGTGGTCTTTCCTTATTTGAAAGTTTCCAAAACAACTCCAGAAGCTACGGCCAATCTGATTGGAGAATACCTCAAGGAAAATGTAGCTGAAGTAGCTGGGTTCAATGTGGTAAAAGGATTTCTGAATCTGGAACTGAACAACATGATCTGGGTAGATGTCTTCCAAACCCTTTTTGCTAACGAAAATATAGGTCAACTCCCTGCAAACGGTCAAAAGGTAATGGTGGAATATTCTTCACCAAATACCAATAAACCACTTCACCTGGGTCACCTGAGAAATAACTTTTTGGGATTCTCGGTAGCAAATATCCTTGAAGCAAATGGCTATGAAGTCATCAAAGCCAATCTGGTAAACGACCGGGGAATCCACATTTGTAAGTCTATGGTAGCTTACCAACACTTCGGCAAGGGAGAAACTCCTGAGTCTTCAGGATTGAAAGGCGATCATTTGGCAGGTAAATACTATGTGATTTTTGATAAGGAATACAAAAAGCAAATTGCCGAACTGAAGGAAAAAGGACAATCAGAAGACGAAGCCAAAAAGAACGCTCCACTTCTGATAGAAGCCCAGGATATGCTTCGCAAATGGGAAGCTAATGACGAGGAAGTGGTATCTCTTTGGAAACTGATGAACACATGGGTATATGCTGGGTTTGAAAAGACCTACGAGCGCATGGGCGTTAGCTTTGATAAGTATTATTACGAGTCAGACACTTACCTTTTAGGCAAAGACATCGTAACCGAAGGCTTAGAAAAAGGAGTCTTTTTCAAGAAAGACAATGGTTCTGTTTGGGTGGATTTGACTGCTGAAGGACTGGATGAAAAGTTGGTTCTGCGTGGGGATGGCACCTCAGTATATATTACCCAAGATATGGGAACTGCTGATTTGAAATACGATGATTTTGGAATTAGCAAGTCAGTATATGTAGTTGGAAATGAACAAGATTATCACTTTGATGTTTTGTTTAAGATCATGCGAAAACTAGGCAGGCCATATGGAGATGGATTGTCCCATCTTTCTTATGGAATGGTAGATTTGCCGACTGGAAAAATGAAGTCTCGTGAAGGAACTGTGGTAGATGCAGATGACCTGATGCAAGAGATGGTAGATACCGCAGCTCAGCACACAAAGGAGCTGGGGAAAATCGATGGTTTTAACGAGGCCCAAGCAACTGAGCTTTACGAAACACTTGGAATGGGAGCGTTGAAATACTTCCTATTGAAAGTAGATCCTAAGAAGCGTATGCTTTTCAACCCTCAGGAATCCATAGAATTCCAAGGAAACACCGGGCCTTTTATTCAGTATTCTCATGCGAGGATAGCTTCTATACTACGCAAAGCAGAGCAAATCGGAGTTGATTACAAGCAAGCTGATTTCTCTACCATTTCGAAAATAGAGGAATCAGAATCTAGCTTGATCTATTTACTCAATGATTTTGAAAAGAAAATCTCACAAGCTGGCGTGGATTATTCTCCCGCTATTTTGGCACAATACCTTTTCGATTTGGCGAAGGAATACAATAGATTCTATGCAGATCTTCCTATATTTCTGGAAAATGACCCAATCATTCTTGCTTTCCGTGTAGCGCTTTCGGCTCATACTGCCAAAACCCTCAAAAAAGGAATGCAACTACTCGGAATCGCTGTACCTGAACGAATGTAATTATGAAGAGCCTGCCTGTTGAAGACAGGCATGGCTCAAGTATCAATAACTGGTATGATTGTTAACCTTTTGAGATTCTATCTGACCTGTAAAAATCAAAGATAAACAGATGAAAAACCTTGTATTTCTAGGCTGTCTCCTTTTGCTAGTAAGTGCCTACTCGATCAGCAAAACTCACGAATCACAGCCCAAAGTAATTTACTCAACTGAAGATACCATGGCAAAATCATTCTATGAGTTCAAAATGAAAGACCTCAATGGAAAGGAAGTTGACTTCAGTTCCTTCAAAGGCAAAAAAATCATGGTAGTGAATGTAGCATCCAAATGTGGCTATACTCCTCAATATGAAGCATTGCAAAAGCTATATTCTGAGCACAGCGACAAACTTGTGATCTTAGGTTTTCCAGCGAATAATTTCGGAGGACAAGAGCCAGGATCAAATGAAGAAATTCAGACGTTTTGTTCTGAAAATTACGGTGTGACTTTCCCGATGTTTGAGAAAGTTTCAGTGAAAGGTTTCGATAAGCATCCACTTTTCAGGTGGCTTTCAGATGCAACAATGAATGGATGGAACAACGAAGAGCCGAGCTGGAATTTTTGCAAATACATCCTGAATGAGAAAGGTGAACTGATCAAGTTTTTTCCTTCTAAAGTAGAACCATTGGATCAGGAAATCATCGATTTAATCAACGGATAATCAGAATCTTTAGGACTGAGTGAAACAAACTATTCAAACGAAAAAGGAAGCTTGGCTGCATTCGGTCAGGCTTCGTACTTTACCCCTAGCTCTGGCAAGTATTTTTGCCGGATCGTTTTTAGCAGCCTACAAGAACGTCTTCCGATGGGAAATCTTACTATTTGCTTCGCTAACCACCATCTTTCTGCAGATCCTTTCCAACCTCTCCAATGACTATGGAGATAGCATTCATGGAGCAGATCACCAGGATCGCCAAGGCCCAATGAGAGCTGTACAGTCAGGTTTGATTTCTTTGCCAGAAATGAAGAAGGCCATGTATTTATTTGGTGTGCTGGCATTGATTTCAGGCTTAATACTACTATTTCTAGCCGTACAGGATTGGGTTCTTTTTGGAATATTCTTGGGTTTGGGCCTCGCAGCTATTTGGGCATCTATCTCCTATACTTCAGGCAATAATCCTTATGGATATGCAGGTTTTGGAGATATCTCCGTATTTATATTTTTTGGGCTATTAGGGGTTTATGGCACTTATTTCCTTCATAGTTTGACATGGGATGAGTCAATCATTTGGATCGGAATTGCCTTAGGCCTTTTCAGCGCAGCTGTGCTGAACATCAATAATATCCGGGATATAGCATCTGACGAAACTGCCGGCAAAAAATCCATTCCAGTGAGAATTGGAAAGAAAGCGGCAATTATTTACAACTGGTTTTTGATTTTGGGAGGTAATTATTGCCTGTTTATTTTTGCCTTTGTCACCAACGAATGGACTTCTCTCCTAGCGCTCATTGTTTTCCCTATGATGATCAGGATTGGAATCAATGTCCAAAAAGGAAAGGATTCTGAAGCCATTGATCCGAATCTGAAGAAAATGGCGATCAGTACCCTAGTTTGGGTTATTCTATTTGGAATAGGTTTAGTTTTTTTAAGAAAAAGCTGAAAAAAGTCCTTTTCTTATCCTCTTATTTGGGGTAATTTGGTACAAACAATTTAGCGCTGATATGACTAAAGTACTTGTCCCTTTCGATTTCTCAGAGCAAGCTCAAAATGCTCTGGATTTATCTGCTAACCTATCCAATAAATTTGACAGTGTAGAAATCACAGTTTTGCACGTCATCGAAGTTCCTTCCACAGCTGGAATGGGCACCATGGGTGGCGGAGAAATGATTCCTGATTACGAGAACCAAATCTTCTTCATTGAACTCATGAATCGCCGCAAAGCTCAGTTCAAAGAACTAGAGAGTAAGCATGCGGGAAACAACTACGCATTCAGAACCAAAATAGTCTTAGGAAATGCATTTCAAAGCATTTCATCCGCTATCGTAGAAGAAGATCCAGACTTGGTTGTGATGGGTTCAAAAGGATCAAGCGGTATGGAAGAGGTTCTTATTGGTAGTAACACTGAGAGAGTGGTTCGTTCTTCTCATTGTCCAGTATTAACAGTGAAAGCTGCTGCCAATCCAGAGGAATTTAAGAAGATTGTATTTGCCAGTGATTTCCGGGAGAATCAGGATGAATTAGCTGATAGACTAAAAGCTCTCCAAAAATGGTTTGACGCTGATCTTTATCTGGTTATAATCAATACACCTGGCAGTTTTGAAACTACCCGTGAATCTGCTGAAAGAATTAAGAAATTTGCCAATAAGTATAACATTAAGCATGCTGTGGCAGAGATTTACAATTCAAATTCTGAGGAAGCTGGAATAGTAGAATTTGCAGAAGATATAAATGCAGATATGATAGCGATGGCTACACATGGTAGATCTGGCTTGATTCACTTGTTTACAGGAAGTATCGCAGAAGATGTGGTAAACCATGCAAAGCGACCTGTTTGGACATTTAAGACTAAGTAATTCACTAAATAGAATAACCTTACCTACTCTTCGGGGTAGGTATTTTCATTTGAATATGGCAAAGAAATCGAGCCTGTGTGAGGTAGAAACGGATGTATTTAGCCGTACACACACGGATGATTATCATATAATGCGAGATTCCATATGGCAATTAAAAAACAAATTATAGACATATGAAAAATAACGATTGGAAAAAACGGGATGGTGTGGTGTATTCCACCAGTGATAATTTCGAATTCCAAACTGGTGAGGAGGAGAGCGAAAAAACCCTAGCCTCAAATCAGCAAAATCTAAAAGTCTTGCTGGATAAAAAAGCACGTGCTGGCAAGAAAGTAACCCTTATAGAAGGCTTTATCGGAAGTGATGAAGATCTAAAAGAATTGGGAAAAATGCTCAAGAACAAATGCGGTGTAGGCGGATCGGCAAAGGATGGAGAAATTCTAATCCAAGGCGATCACAGGGACAAAGTATTACAAGTACTACAGGCAGCTGGATATAAGGCCAAAAAGTCAGGAGGGTAATATTAAGTCGGCGTATGAGTTGTAATTTTTTTCGGAATTGAACTAGAAATAAAGAACAGTTTCATCGAGCTTATCCGAATATATGTGTATCCTCATGAATGCACGTTCTAGAATTATACATGGTTTTAGTAGTGAAAAATCCCCCTTGCCCCCTTTTGGAAAGGGGGAATTGCCAAATTTGAACTTCTAGCATTAATATAAAGTACATACGTGCAATTAAGCGAATACACATATCCGAATAATAAGGAATAGGCGAATGCTTATGAATAAAAGATTGGCTTGAGGCAAACTGAATTTAAACTGAAGATTTTTGACAGAGATTATATTCATTTCATTGGCCGTTTTTCTTAGAGTGCTATCAAATCCTCTGGGGAATGTTTTCCAAAAACAACTTACTCAGCGAGGTTCTCATCCACTTTGGGTTAATTTTCTCACCTACTTACTTCTGTCTAGTGTCTGTTTGGTCTTAATCAATTTTCTAGAATTGGGAGATCTGAGTAGCGACTTTTGGCTCTATTCTATAGTAGGAGGAATTTTCGGAGCAATGGGAAATGGACTTCTCGTCAAAGCTTTGCAAAAAGGTAACCTGTCTATCCTTGGGCCAATCAACTCGTATAAATCTATAATTGGACTGATCTTCGGGATTTTCCTTTTGGGAGAAATCCCAAATGTCTGGGGAGTTATTGGAATTGGGATTATCATCTATGGGAGCTATATGGTGCTTGACACTACAGCAGAACGCTTTACACCAGCATTACTAAAAAATAAAGAAATTCAATTTCGAATTGGAGCTATGATTCTCACAGCCATAGAAGCTGTATTTGTGAAGAAAATCATACTTGCCTCCTCACCTACTATCGCATTTTTTTCTTGGTGCATTTTTGGGGCAATGTTTTCCTTTATCCTTGTTCTAGCCTTTCGAGTTAATCTAAAACATGAAGTTGAAAAGCTTAAAATTGCCACTTTCAAGAAGCTTCTATTACTGATTATTTGCATAGGAACCATGCAGCTTTCCACTAATTATGTCTTCGAAAATATGGACGTAGGATATGCACTATCACTTTTTCAACTCTCAATACTAGTCAGTGTGATTTTGGGCTATCATATTTTCCACGAAAAAGACATCCGAAAAAAAATCGTCGGCTCTGCTATCATGATCGCTGGATCAGTGATAATAGTCTTATTGAAAGGAGTGTAAAAATTTTGGATTAGAAATTCAAATTGGAGCCGCCTTACTCAGTTTTCAATTTCCTCACATCCACACTGACTTTCATCTCCTGCTCGCTTCCGCTATACACAATTCCTTTTAAGGGAGTTACATCTGCAAAATCTCTCCCTACCGCCACACGGATGTGTTTATCGTTCACCAACAGATTATTTGTTGCATCAAATTCCACCCAATCATGTCCAGGAATATATATAGCAATCCAGGCATGTGAAGCATCAGCACCAATCATTTTTGGTTTGCCTGGAGGGGGCAAAGTCTCGAGATATCCACTGACATATCGAGCTGACAATCCAATTACCCGTAAGCAGGCTAGTGAAAAATGTGCAAAATCCTGACAAACCCCTTTTCTGTGTTTAAACACTTTTTCCAAGGGAGTACTGATATCTGAGAATCCAGGCGTAAAAGCGAAATCACGAAATATACGTGTGTTCAATTCTAGCATAGCTTCCATTATTGGACGCTCTGGGGTAAAGGATTTCAAAGCATAAGCACGAACCCCATCTACAAATTGAACGTGGTTCGACTCTAAGTAATATTGTCGAACATCCGTAGAAGTTTCAGTAGAATGAAGTAATTCAACTACTTTCTCCCACGGCATAGTTTCGGAAGGTTTCACCGAAATCCACGGAGGAACAGTAAGTTGCACAACACTTTTAGAACTCACAGTAAGGTTTTTGTGAGATCTTTCCACGGAGAAATACAGATATTTATTTCCAAAAAAATCTGTTCGTTCTATCTCTGAACTAGGTTTTGGACTGATATCACAGGAGTATTCCTCCACATTTTGAAAAGATAGATTTGGAGGAATCTGGAACATCAGGTTATGACAAAGAGTAGCCGGAAACTCGTAGATATAATTTGTGGTATGAGTTACTTTATATTTCATATCTCAGGAATTACAGAAGATTGAATCATACTATATCTAGAGTCAGTGTGACTAAAATATTTTTCATAAATAAAATCAGAAGTCTCGTGCAGAAGGCCAATGATCTGATTCAAAAGAGCTGTTAATTCATCAAATTCTTGGCTATCCTCATTAGGTACACACAGAGATTGGATGTCACACAATCGGATTTTGGTGATTGCTTCTAGTAATTTCTTTCGCTCCATACTGAAAAGCTCTTTTTCATCTTGATTTGGAAGGGTTTTCAAGTGACTATCAATCTCCAGCAACTGGAAAATAAGAGACCTTGGATTGTCTTCATGTAAAATCAACAAACTCAGCACACCGTGCATCTCCAAGTTGGATCTATAGCGATAGCGATAGGTTACCAAGCTTTCATTGCAACGTAGCGTATCTTCCATCAACTCTTTATTTGATTCAGAATCAAAGGATTTACTTAGCATTCCTCTCAAAATCATACAGTTGTTAGCAGCAGACTCTATAAATCGACCAATATTCAATAAATGCCAAGTAGGCTCACGCGTCATATTGTCAATATTCAGCCCATAGAAAGCCATCAATTTCACCACCATATTATCCAAGCTTTGGTATGCTTGCATTAGAGTCGTGTCTGCTTTGCGCATTCGAGTGAGCTCTTCCGAAATACTGTCTAAAATCCTCCAAGTATCCAAACTCAGTCTATCTCTAACAGAGTAAGCATTAGTAAGAAAGGATTGAATGGAATAAGCTATGCTACCAGATTTTTTCACGTCGTGAACTAAAGCAAGCAGTTCAGCTTCTGGATTTTTCAGGTTCTTTTTCACATTAAATCCTGGCAAAGTGCCGGTCATTACGGTGAGCGTTTGAAGTAAAGTGCTTAAGACAGGATTCTCATGAATATGAATATCCTCGTCAGCTTCATTGTACGAAAGCAAGGTCATCCTCATTAGACGCACCGAATAGGCCGACCTTTCCAGATATCTACCTAGCCAAAACAAACGCTCTCCAGTACGACTTGGAAGTACATTTCGAACCAAAGGTTGGATCTTAACGGATTTTGTAATGGCAGTAGTAACATCTTTTCCTTTACCTAGTACCCAAGTATCCTTACTGATTCCGCCAGTTTGATTTGACACCAAAAATGCACCTTGCTCTGGTGAACTTCTAGATAATCCTCCTGGCATAACTTTATAACTTTTATTTTCAGAGTCAGCAACAACATAACTTCTGAAAACGGAATTCCTTGCTTCTAACTTGTTATTAATCCAAGAAGGCGTAGTGGAAAATTCCACCATTTCCTGACCTACATACATGTATGGGCTGCGTCGAATTTCTCGTTTCAGGGTTTCTAACTCTGCTTTCGATAGATCACCTCCAAAAATAGATTTCTTTTGTGCTCCTCTATAAATGTTGCGAATTACTAACGTGGCTATGTTTTCAAAAACATATTTCAATTCCTTTGGCTGACCACACCACCAAGTAGCTACAGATGGCAAAATAAGATCTTCACCTAGCAGATGCTTGCTTATTTTAGGCAAAAAAGCCATTAAACCAGGGTTCTCTAAAACTCTACATCCCAGTGGGTTAATCACTAACACTTTTCGTTGCCTCACGGCCTCCATTAGACCTACCACTCCCAAATGAGAATCGTTTTTATATTCCAAAGGATCACAGAAAACATCGTCCACACGGCGGATAATTACATCGACTTTCTCAAGTCCTTTGATGGTCTTCAGCCAAACATACCCATCACTTACCGTGAGATCTTCCCCAAAAGCCAGCGTAAACCCCATGAATGATGAGATGTACGCATGCTCAAAAAAGGTCTCGTTCGTAGGTCCAGGAGATAGTAGAACCACACGTGGATTTTCCTTATTGTTAGTTGTAAGGTTACTCAGCGTGTTTTTGAAAGTCTGATAATAGGAAGTGATTTTTCTCGCTTGATTTTCCCGGATCAGATCAGGAAAAACACGTGTCATCGCTGCCCGGTTTTCGAAAGTATATCCCGATCCAGAAGGTGCATCAGTTCTATCATGGAGAACCCACATTTTACCATTTGGCCCACGTGCCAAATCAGAAGAATATTGGATGAGTTGTTGATCCCCATCCAATTTTATATTGTGAGCCTGTCTTAGGAAACCTCCATGATTATAGATCAGCTCAAATGGAATATGCCCCTCTTTGATCAGCGTTTGATTACCATATAAGTCACTAAGAACTAGGTTTAATAATTCAGTACGCTGAAGCAAACCTTTCTCAATCCCCTCCCATTCTTCACTGCTGAATACCATGGGAACGGGATCCAAAATCCACGGCCTATTCATGCCATTTGGATCTCCATAGACATTGTAGGTTACTCCATTTTCACGAAGTTGTCGACCAACTTCCTCATGGAATTGCCCCATCCGTTCAGATCCAATCTGCTCGTAATATTTTGCCAATCGTTCCCAATGGGGATGTATTTTACCTTGGTCGGTTGCCATTTCATCCAGAAACGGCGCATTATTGAACATTTTGTCAATAAGATAAGACTCAATCATGTTTCAAAATTGACCCAAATAAGCTTGAAATAATAAACAATTATCTTTTTTTATACCGCCTGAGGTCCATAGTATGCGGAAATTCAGGATTTACTACCTCTGGTGAATCATCATAAGTTGTTTCCACATTCACTTTAGTGATATATCTTCCTGACTGTTGATCATCCTGCACAGCGGTTATAGGTTCATTAGAAGTTTTATTTATGGTATGACCAAAATCAAAGAACCTCGATATTCGGCGAGATTCAGCCTCATTGCTGTTGATCGGGAAATTGTCATAGCTCCTGCCTCCTGGATGTACGACATGGTATTGACATGCTGCTACTGACTTCTTCGTCCAGGTATCATACAAATCAATCACCAATGGTGTATCAATGCCAATGGTAGGATGCAAAGCAGAATAAGGCTGCCACGCTCTGTATCGGATGCCAGCGACAAACTCACCCTGTACGCCAGTATTCTTCAAAGGAATTCTATGACTATTGCAAAGCAAATGATAGCGAGAATCTGTTAAACCTGAGATTTTTACTTGCAATCTTTCCAAAGAAGAATCAACATATCGAGCCGTACCAGTACTAGACATCTCTTCGCCCAGCACGTGCCAAGGCTCAATTGCCATTTTCATATCTATATGAATATCTTCCACTTGCAACTCCCCAATAAAAGGGAAGCGAAAAGAGAAGAATGGATCAAACCAAGCGATGTCAAAATTGTATCCGGCACCTTTCAGGTCGTTTACAATCTCCGTCATATCCTTCTGACAATAATGCGGAAGTAGGAACTTGTCATGCAAGGAAGTCCCCCACCTCACCAGCTTATGCTTGTAAGGTTCTTTCCAAAACCAGCTCATCAATGAACGAATCAAAAGCAACTGCACCATGCTCATTCTGTAGTGAGGTGGCATGTCAAATCCTCTGAATTCAAGAATTCCAAGACGTCCCGTGCTAGAATCTGGTGAGTATAATTTATCTATACAAAACTCTGCCCGGTGGGTATTACCGGTAATATCTACCAGCAAATTCCTAAAAATACGGTCAACCATCCAGAATGGAATTTCATTTTCCTTTCCATCAGGTACCTGCTGAAATGCTAACTCTAGCTCATACAACATATCATCCCTGCCTTCATCCACTCTAGGAGCCTGACTCGTCGGGCCAATAAATTGGGTAGAAAACAAATAGGACAAGGATGGATGATGTTGCCAATAGGTAATGAAACTCCGCAGCACATCTGGTCTCCTCAATAGTGGACTGTTTTCCGGAGATGAGCCTCCTAGCGTAATGTGATTTCCACCACCAGTGCCAGTATGCTTTCCATCCACATTGAATTTTTCGCTGATCAAGCGCGATTCACGGGCTTTTTCATAGAGTATTCCATAATTATTCGTGATTTCCTTCCAGCTTTTGGCAGGCTGAATATTCACTTCAATTACTCCAGGATCCGGGGTAATCATCATTTTTTCGATACGCTTATCCGATGGAGGATCATATCCTTCGATCAAAATCGGAATTTCAAGCTTCTCAGCAGTTCGCTCCACCGCAGACACCAAATCAAGGTAATTCTCAATGCGATTAAGCGGAGGAAAGAAAATAAACAACTTGCCCTCTCTTACTTCAACTACCAGTGAGGTCTTGAAAATTCGTTTTGAATTCTTAGGTTTTACTTTAAAATCAATTGATTTGACAGCAGAATTAGGCAAGTCCGGCACATCTGCAAATAAATCTGTTTCTGGCTTAATCGGCTCTTCTGCAGGCGGAGTAAATTCGATTGAGTCTAGAGGCAATCTCAATCCAGCTGGAGAATTCCCAGGCATCAAGAACAAATCCTTGCGTCTGAATTCCCAGCGGCAACTTTGCCACAGTTTTTCGTCCACATCCCATTCGAGAGGAATAGTAAATGCGACCGGTTTATCCAGGCCTTCATTGAGTAATTCTGCCAGTTTCTGACGCTCAAGAGGTGATTTCAGATCGTATTTGTATGGATCAATATTTACAGGGACTTTTCCTTCCTGCCAAATAAAGTAGAATGGATCCTCATACAGGGGTGTCAAATTGCTTTTGTCCAGATTCAGCTGGCTAACCAATTCGGACATGAACTTCTCCGCATCCTTGTCTCCCATTCCATAATCCTTTGACAAATCAGCCATCAAAGCATCATTATGCCACATGGGCTTCCCATCTTTTCTCCAGAAGCAAGCTAATTTCCATCTTGGTAGAGGTTCGCCCGGATACCATTTACCCTGACCGTATTGCATTAGGGCGCCTTCCCCGAATTCTCCTTTAAGTTTATGAAAAAGTGTATTGGAAAGACTTCTCTTGTGCTCACCGTCTGCATCGGAATTCCATTCAGGCGCATCTTGATTGTCTACTGATACAAAAGTCGGTTCCCCTCCCATCGTAAGTCGTACGTCGTTAGCGTCCAAGTCTTCATCTACTTTATCACCTACAGCAAGGATTTGCTCCCACTGCTCCTCCGAATATGGTTTGGTCACTCGGGGAGTTTCTTCAATTCTAGTAACTTCATTTTTGAAGAAAAACTCGGTCTCAGTTGGCTCAGACATACCAGAAATCGGCGCTGCATCCTGAGGATTTGGAGTACAGGCAAGTGGAATATGTCCTTCCCCAGCAAATAATCCTGACGTAGAATCCAAACCAATCCATCCAGCACCTGGCACATAAACCTCTGTCCAAGCATGTAAGTCTGTAAAATCAGCTTCTGGTCCAGAAGGTCCATCAAGAGATTTCTCATCCGCAGTCAGCTGTACTAGATAACCTGACGCAAAACGAGAAGCCATCCCTATATGGCGAAGAACCTGAACAAATAGCCATGCAAAATCACGACAAGAACCTGAGCCAATAGTCAGCGTTTCACTACAGGATTGTACCCCTGGTTCCATACGGACATTATATTTCAGTTCCTGATTGATCATAGCATTGATCGCTACGAGATAATCCACGGTGATAATATCTTTGGTAATCAAGCCTTTAGCTTTCTCTACCAACTTCATTAGCAGCGGATCTTTTTCCTTGATCTCTAAATACGGACCAAGTTGAACCTTTAAGCTTTCCTCATAGTCAAAGGGGAAACTTGAAGCATAATCATCTACAAAAAAATCAAAGGGATTGATTACCACCATATCAGCGATCACTTCCACATCAATCTCGAAAAACTTGACTTTCTCGGGAAAAACCACTCGCGCTAAATAATTCCCAAATGGATCTTGTTGCCAGTTGATAAAGTGATTTTCAGGCTTAATATTCAAAGAATAGCCTTTGATATGCGTGCGTGAATGCGGCGCAGGACGAAGACGTATGACCTGTGGGCTTAGATTGATGTGACGATCGTACTCATACTTGGTATAGTGCCGAATAGCAACTTTGATAGACATAGGCTAGGTTGAAAATTCTGTTTCAAAAACGGTCAAATCATTACTGATACAAAAATGATTTGGGTTATCTGGGTCGCTGGTATTACTTGTAATTTAAAGTAAGAAATGTGAGATCACAGCATTTGACCTAAGAAAAATCATTTCACTCCAAATTTAAATTTGCTTTAACCCAATGCTATTTTTAATCAAAATTCATAATTGAATCAAATTGTTCTTCGGTAAGTAAACATTTCTATTTAGTTTCAATGAATGGAAAAAACCAAAAAGAAAATCCTCGTAATCGACATAGGGGGTTCAAATGTAAAAATCCTGGCTACAGGTGCTGAAGAACGTATTAAAATCCCATCTGGAGCTGATTTCAAGCCCGAAGAGATGGTCGAACTCGTGAAAGAAAATGCTTTCCAATGGGAATACGATATGATCACCATGGGTTTCCCAGGGGTAGTCAAAGAAAATAGAATAGTTTCCGAGCCAGTGAATCTTGGTGAAGGTTGGAATAAATTTGATTTCCAAGCCGCTTTCAATTGCCCCATAAAATTTATCAATGATGCGGCCATGCAGGCTCTCGGTAGTTATGAGGGTAAAAAGTTGCTTTTTCTAGGCTTTGGTACTGGACTGGGAACTGCGATGGTGATTCACAATTCCATTATACCTATGGAAGGCGGGCATCTTCCATTCAAGAAAAAGACTTTTGAGGAATATGTAGGCAAAGAATACCTAGTCAAAAGCGGTTCGAAAAGATGGGAGAAAAATGTTCAGAAAACAGTAGAATATTTCAGGGCAGCCTTTCAACCGGATGACATTCTTCTGGGAGGCGGAAATTCCAAATTACTCACCACCATTCCAGAAGGCTGTAGATTGGGAACAAACGAAAATGCTTTCAAGGGCGGATTCCGATTCTGGGAAGAGGATTTCAAGCTTTAAAACCCAAATTCAGCCGTTTCATTTTTTCATATATTACCTAGTGGAGGGATTACATATTACAATTAAATGATAACCGCTACCCAAAACCAAACCTATGAAATCGAGCTTAAGTAAGGTAGACTGCTATGAATCAATCACACCTAACGGGAATAATGAATTAGCATGCGAGATTCCATGTGGCCTTAGAAAATCAAATAATAAACACATGAAACAGCTATTTCTGTATGCTTTTGCAATTCTTGTTTTTTCAAGTAGTTGCGAAGAAAAGCAAGTCTCCGCTCCTTCTCTTTTAGTAAATGACCAAGTCCGAGCAAGGATTGACTCTACCCTTTCGAGCTTTGTGGAAAGCGGGAATATAGCCGGTGTCTCGGCTTTGATTTTTGAAAAAGATCAGGAGGTTTACTACAACGCTTTTGGCTTCGCGGATCGAGAAAATCAAGTCAAGATGGATAGAAATACGATTGTGCAGATCTATTCCATGACCAAACCTATTACAGGTACTGCATTGATGACACTTTTTGAAGAGGGGAAATTCCAATTAGATGATCCACTTGCAAAGTACGCTCCGGAGTTTGCTGATATGATGGTTTATGATGGAGTGGATGAAAATGGAAACATTAAACTTATCGATGCTGATAGACCGGTTACTATTCGTGATATCACACGTCATACCTCTGGCTTTCCAAATAGAGCAGATATTCCTGGCCTAAGCGATATTCTGGCAGAAAAAGATCCTAGAAGTATTGAGATTGATTTGACTGAAATGGCCAAAAGAATCGGAGAAGTTCCGCTTTGGTTCCAACCTGGAACACAGTGGGAATACGGTCAATCAGTAGATGTTCAGGCTTTTTTGGTAGAAAGAATAGCTGGCATTCCTTACAAAGAGTATGTACAAACGCATGTACTTGATCCGCTAAAAATGAGCAAAACAAGATATTTCGTTCCTGAAGCCGACAGAGCAAAAATGTCTGCTTCCTACACAAGATCAGGTGAAGGTCAGCTAGCGCAAATGCCAAATGAAGAAGCCCATAGATTCAATATTAATGAATGGCCACTGACTCCAGGTGGATTCGGGTTAACTTCTACCTTGGATGATTACATGACTTTCGCCAGAATGCTGGTTCACAAAGGGGAGTTTGGAGGAGCAAGAATCCTCAAACCAGAAACCGTAGAACTAATGAGCACGAATCAACTTGCTGATTCAGTTACGGAGAGATCCTGGCTTCCTAGCAAAGGAAATGTTGGGTTTGGAATTGATTTCGCAGTGCGAGTTGCACCACCTACCAGCGCTGAAGAGATGAATGGAACTGTGGGAGAATTCTTCTGGGATGGAGCTGCCAGTACACTTTTCTGGGTTGACCCCGTAAATGAGATCACTGCAGTACTTTTCGTTCAGCTTTTTCCATACGATCAAATTAAGCTTCACAAAAAGTTTAAGGATGCTGTTTACGGCAAATATCAGCCCGCAGAATCCAAGTAGATTTCCATTAACTTTGTCCCAATCAGAACCAATTTCGCAAAAAATGCTGTTCTGAACACATTGTAACCTAATGGACCTTGAATCCATTACTTATTACAGCACATGAAGACAAGACCAAGAGTAGTAGTCGGCCTCTCCGGAGGGGTCGATAGTTCCGTTGCCGCTCACCTACTTATCGAGCAAGGCTACGAAGTCATCGGGATGTTCATGAAGAACTGGCACGATGAAACTGTCACTATTTCCAATGAGTGTCCTTGGATGGAAGACTCCACCGATGCGATGCTGGTGGCAGAGAAACTAGGAATCCCCTTTCAAGCGATTGACCTCAGTGAGGAATACAAGGATAGAATCGTGGATTATATGTTTGCTGAATACAAAGCCGGCAGAACTCCCAATCCGGATATTCTTTGCAACAGAGAAATCAAATTCGATATTTTCTTGAAAGCTGCTGAAAAGCTAAAGGCTGATTTCGTGGCTACTGGACATTATTGCCAGAAAGGCGAAACCATGGGTGCTGATGGAAAAACAACCTATCAATTACTTGCAGGAGCGGATCCTAATAAGGACCAGAGTTATTTCCTGTGCCAATTGAACCAAAGTCAGTTGAGCAAGGCATTGTTTCCGATCGGGCATATGCAAAAGCCGGATGTACGCCTTAAAGCCAAAGAACAGGATCTGATTACTGCAGATAAAAAAGACAGTCAGGGGTTGTGTTTCATTGGAAAAGTGAGGCTACCAGATTTCTTGCAACAACAGTTAAAACCGAAAAAAGGCCAAATCATTCAAATCCCTGAGGAGCTTGCTATTTACCAGAATAAGCAAGTCCCAGCTGGGCTAGCACCAGAAGACTACGATCAAGAAACCTTGGATGCTATTTCTCTTCCAACTCATTATAGCCAAGATCAAGGAAAAGTACTTGGAGAGCATAATGGCGCTCATTACTTCACGGTTGGCCAAAGAAAAGGTCTTCATGTAGGTGGTACAGGAAAACCATTGTTTGTGATTTTTACTGACACGCAAGAGAATGTGATCTATACAGGTTTGGGAGAAACACATCCTGGCTTACTAAGAGATGGGCTTTTTGTCAAAACTGAAGAAATTCACTGGATACGTGAAGATCTGAAACTCAACATTGGCGAAACTGCCAGATATGAAGCTCGCATACGCTATCGTCAACCACTCAGCGGAGCTACTTTGATTCAAAAGGAAAATGGCCTCTATGTCATCTTCGATCAGCCTCAGAAAGGAGTGGCTTCAGGCCAGTTTGTAGCTTGGTACGATGGAGAGGAGTGTATTGGTTCGGGGACGATATTTTAGGATTTACGATTTATTCGGCAATTAGCGCAAGGTACTATCTTTAAAAACTAGAAGTTTTAGATTTTTTTTACCTTTACGATACCGGAGAGGAAGCATGCAGTGACTGTTCACTTGGATGTTTACCTTGTGTAGTGCCGACTTGATCGGCACT
>NZ_VORW01000002.1 GCF_007997215.1 Algoriphagus aquimarinus
GGAAATCAGGGTCAATTTAAAGCCTAAATTGTAATCACGTTGCGAACGCTTTTTCCCCTTGACACTAGAGAGGTTTTCTTTTTCCATAATAAGTCGATTTGGTGTCAACTTATTTCAGGACGAGACATAAAAAACAAAAAAGCTTCCCATTTCTGAGAAGCTTTTCGAATAGTTAATTATCATTTTTCTTAGGACGATCGTCATCTTCGTGTGCGCCATCTTTGCAACATTCATCCAATTTCGCATAGGCTTTTGGATCACGTTTTAGTGAATCTGCATTATAGCCAACCATGGTCACTCGCTTTCTGAGTTTGTCCGGATCAGTTTTGGAATCAAGGTATGCGATGTTCAAGACTTTGGTTTCCAAGTCTAGATTCACTGATTTCACGCCTTTTTCGAATGTTAAATCCTTTTCCAAAGTAGCCTTACACATCTCGCAGATTGCGGATGTTTTGATGCCGATTGTTTTTACTTGGGCTTGAGCAGCAAAGGCAAAAGCCGCAATAAAGAAGGTTAAGATTAATTTTTTCATTATTTCGTTAGTTTATTTTATACGTATTTTTGCTTTTACCAGAAAGGAGATGAAAGCATTTTAGGATTTGGCAAACTCTCCATTGAGGCTACATCGGTCACCCGTCTTCGGTCTTCCGTCCACTAGATCAAGAGATAATAGCTACTGTCATAATTGCGAATGGTTATTTGATTTTATATCTGATCCCAGTATAAATAACTCTTCCAGCTATCGGCCCCCAAGTCATGGAAGCATCGAAATTTGAGCCAAAAGGATTTTCAGGGTCGATGATAGGATTTGATTGTTTGAAGTTTAAAATATTTTCTCCGCCTAGGTAAATGCTGCCCCAGCGAAATCCTCGACTAACCTGAGCATTTAGCATAAAGAAATCAGGCGACTCAGATGGCTGACGAAATTCCACTGGACTTTCGCTGGTATTAGGAATACGCATTGGGCCATTCCAGTTCAGCGTCATATCTGCTTTCCACTTTTCGTACTTAGTAGCATAGGCTATATTCATAAAGAATCGATCTTGACTTTGTAGCGGAATCTGCTGAAGAATTCCATCCGTAGTCATCATCATCTCGTAATGCTTGTAAGCAGCTTTGGCATCGACTCTTTCAGTGATAGGATAGCTAGCTTCTATTTGAAAACTATTCGCATAAGATCCATTAGATAGATTGTTTACGACTAGTAATTCTGAACTTACATCCATATCGTATACCAGTTGATTAGTAAAGTCCGTATAGAAATAATCTGCTACAATACTTAAAGGGCGATCATCTATAGTAACGTTTCCGGCTACACTGACTCCCGTATTCCAAGATTCCTCAGGTTTCAGTTCTGCGTTGAAAACAAGTTCTCTGGCTGAAATCCATACTGAGCTGTTTTCCATCAAAGCATTTGGAGTTCTATAGCCTTTTCCTACAGATCCTCTTAGGGTCCAATTTGGGATAAATTCCCATCTGGCATGAACTCTAGGAGTGAAGTAGGTTCCAAAAAGATTGTGGAAATCAGTTCTAGCTCCTGCTACTACCGTAATTCGTTCGTTTGGAATGAAGTTATATTCGAAGAAAAGTCCTGGTACTTTTTCTGTTCTATACATCGCTGTATCGAGTCCCGTCGGGGTATTGGAATCAAAGGTTTCTTCAAAATCATCGTAAAGAAAACTTGCCCCTGTTTTGTACTGGTGAAAGCTTGACCCCAAGACATTCTGATAAATGAAATTTCCATAAGCTGTCTTTTCTATTCCCTGATAAATTCTTCTCCCTGCTCCGCCATTGAAGTCCTGATAGGAGAGAGAATATTGAAACCCCCAGCTTTGTGTAGGCTTATCAGGGTAAATCATGCCTAGCTTACCAAATACTTCTGCTTTACGGGTGTCCATTTCATAGCCATACATGCTACTTGTGGATAAATCGCCATTAAAACCAAACCCTTTTTGGCCTCCAGCATTGTCTGACATAAATAGATTTACTCCTATTTGTGCCATCAGTCGATCACCTTCGTACTTGTAACGATTGAGGAAATTTAGCTGCCTGCCTTTGGGTAGATCCATGAATCCATCGTCATTTCCGTCGATTTCAGAGCTCATTTGACTTGCATGAAATAGTACGCCAGAACTCCATTTTTCACTGATTGGAACCTGATGATTTGCATTGATTTCTATTCTTCCAAAGGAATTGAGGTAGCCATTGAGGTACCAAGTATCCATGCTTTCAGGTTTGAAAAGATCTACGTTGATCTGGCCAGTCATAGACTCATAGCCATTAATGACAGTACCAGCCCCTTTCCCTACATCAATGGATTGAATCCAAGTACCCGGAACAAAGGTCAATCCAAGTCTGGAATTTAAACCTCGGATATTCGGAATTCCTTCTCTGCTGATTAGCACGTATCGACCATCCAGACCCATCATCTGGATCATTTTGGTCCCGGTGACAGCATCTGCATAAGAAACATCCACCGAGGCATTGGTCTCAAAACTCTCAGAAAGGTTACAGCACGCGGCTTTCTGGAGTTCATTTTCGCTGATTAGGATATTTAGAAATGGAGCCTCGTCTACTACAGACTGAGATCTACCTCTAATGGTAACTTCCTCCATAGCTTCACCGCTTTCTTGTAGGGTGATTAGCATTGCTTCGTCAAAAACAGGGGACAACGTGTCTGGCTCATAGCCAAGGTAGTTTACTACCAATCGATCTGTTTTTAGCACATTTCCTAGTTCAAAGTACCCATCCAGATTAGTGATTACACCTTGGTCTTTGCCTTGAAGTTTGATGCTCGCCCCGATAAGAGGCTCATTAGATGCTGATTGAACCTTGCCCTTAATGCTGTTTTGAGCAAATATTAGTGCTGGCGCAAATAAACATGCTATTAATAAAATTGTTGATTTCATATAATTAAGATATTCCCATTGCTCTCAAGGAAATCGCATTAAACTTAGTCAAACCGGTTAATAGGTTGGGAAAACTAAGCGAATGCGCATTTCAAAAGAAATTGCTTGTATGTAAATAGATTACAGTTCGCCAAAAGCGAATAAAAACCAAGCAGGTCTTAAATCAAGAAGGATTGATGGAGAATAATTAGATCGGGAATAGTACGATCTGGAGAAAGATAACCTGGATTCGAAATCTGAATATCTTCTACAAGTATTCCTGGAATTGTTAGCACGTAGGCCAACACAAATTCCGGGGAAAGTTGGATCTGAAATTGTGTTTTACCGAAAAAATCATCTGAATCTGAAGAAGCATATTCATCTGTGCAGCAATCAGGATTTGCAGTTATATCCGCACCGCAGCAATCAGTTTTTTCAGGAGATATGGTTACTTCAGTACTTTTTAATTCATCACCACAGTAATGCGCTGCCAAAGTCAAATTGACTTGACCCGTCAGAAAAAATAGGAGCATTAAAGATGAGAGGATTGCTTTCATACTGTTGGCAAAGTTCGGGATTTCATATGATAAAGAAAAACCTACCCTCTTTACGATTTGTGAGAAGGTAGGTTTGATTATTTTTTTCAATTTAAAATTTACTCTGAAGTGACTGGAGGAGAAAATTTCACGACTTGATTAGAGATTGGCTTAATCGTATTTAGATACGAATAAATAGCCTTGAGATCTTCTTTTTCCATTCCTCCATACATAGTCCAAGGCATTACAGTGTTGAATTCACCTGGCTGAACTTTCGGTAAATGATAACCAGAGTCTAGGTATTGCTTGAATCTCCCAACAAACATATCTTCTGTCCATGTGCCAATACCAGATTCCTCATCTTGAGTAAGGTTAGCTGATCTAACTACGGAGCCATCTGGAAAAGCAAATGCTCTTCCTCCAGAAAACTCTAGTCCTGGTAACATAGCGTTCTGAGCATCCACAGGACTATGACATTCTTGGCATGCTGCCGCATTGACAAGGTATTTGCCGTATGCTACTTGGTCAGTCTTGGCTGGCTTAGGTTGAGGGTCAGCGTCTTGCGGGATTGTTTTCAGAATTAAGCTTACTGGGAAATCGGCCTTTGATTCAGGGATTTCATTGTCGATTGGATCTAAACTTCTGATATAAGCAATGATGTCATAAATGTCTTCTGGATCCATTTTGCCATAATATGGGTAGGGCATAACGGGAAACATTGCTCTTCCATCATTGGTAACTCCCGTGGTGATTAATCGATACAACTCCCCATCTGTGTAATCAGAAATTCCAGTAGGAGTGATGTTTTTTGAATAAAACACTCCTGGGAATCCCATTGATTGATCGAATAATTCCCCACCTTTTCCTAGAGTCCCAGGTTCGATAGGGCCAGATAACAGCGAGAAATCGCGCGTAGAATGGCAATCCACACATACTACGACATGATTTGCGAGGTATGCTCCTCTTGCAACTCTATCAGGACCAGAAGTTATGGTAAGGTCTTGTGCCGGGCTTACTTTTGGAAATGACATGTTTACAAAGACAATTCCGCCTACAATAAAAACTACAAGTACAGCAAGTAAGTACCCAAATACTTTAAAAATCTTTTTCATATTAAAAATGAGGTTTGGTTTATGAAAATTTACAGTTTATCTAAATCAATTGATAATAAAGGAGTTATAAATATTTTTGTATTTAGGAATTATTCAATAAAATCTTTAATTATTTCTAATTGCCTAACTACTAGGGCAAAGAGTAATTAGGAACTTCTATTTTTTGATTAAATGAGGTGTAATTGTTCCACTTTGCGTATTTTCAAATCACCATCAACCAAATCATTACCCCTATGAAAAAAATATACTCACTGTTGTGTTTTTTTATTGCACTAGCTGTACAAGCTCAAGAAAATGAAACGCTTAAGAAGCTAGACAGCAGATCGGAATTCTACAGCGATATTGCTAAACAAATTTGGTCAAATCCTGAGCTCGGCTATTTGGAAAACCAAAGTTCTGCTTTACTTCAAAAAACACTTACGGATGCGGGATTTACTGTGAAAGCTGGAGTGGCTGATATTCCTACGGCTTTTGTGGCGGAATATGGATCGGGGAAACCGATAATAGGAATTATGGCTGAATTTGATGCACTCCCTGGAATTTCTCAAAAAGCCGTGCCATTTCGAGATCCGGTAGTAGAAGGCGGTGCCGGCCATGCTTGCGGACACCATTTATTTGGTACAGCCTCAGTAGCTGCTGGTATATCTACGCTGGAGTGGATGAAAGAAAATAAGATCAAAGGTACTATTCGTGTGTACGGTACGCCTGCCGAAGAAGGTGGCGGAGGGAAAGTTTATATGGCCAAAGCTGGCATTATGGATGACGTGGACGCCATGCTCCATTGGCATCCTTCATCTGCAAACAATGCTGGCGCAAATTCCTCCTTAGCTAATATTTCTACCAAGTTTAGATTTTATGGTGAAGCTTCTCATGCAGCTGCAGCTCCTGAGCGTGGACGATCTGCTTTGGATGCGGTAGAAGCGATGAATTTTATGGTGAATCTGATGCGGGAACACGTGCCAATGGAAACAAGAATGCATTACGTAATCACCCGAGGTGGAGAAGCACCTAATGTGGTGCCTGCATTTGCCGAATCCTATCACTATGTAAGACATCCTGATGCATTAAAAGTGAAGGAAATTTTTGCGAAAATGATAGATGCCGCAGAAGGTGCTGCGCAGGGTACTCAGACTAGAATGGAATATGAAATTATCAATGGTGTTTATAACCTCTTACCAAATGAAACCTTGGCGAGGGTAATGCAAAGTAACCTTGAAAAAGTGGGTGGCATCAACTACACCGCCGAGGAAAGAAAATTCGCTGAAGATATCATCAAGACTTACCCAGCTGGTGTGCTTGTTTCTCCAGACGATGCAAGTGAAATAGCTCCATTCGAAGTAAATGAGAAAGGTGCTGGAGGTTCAACTGACGTGGGAGACGTAAGCTGGCTGGTGCCTACCGCGGGTCTAGGAACCGCTACTTGGGTACCAGGAACTTCTGCGCACACATGGCAAGCAGTAGCTGCTGGCGGAACAAGCATTGGAAGCAAGGGTATGATGGTTGCTGCAAAAACTCTTACTTTAACTATGATGGATATCTTTAAAGATCCATCAATTGCTACAAAAGCAAAAGCAGAATTAGACACCAGAAGAGGCGCTGGCTTTAAATATGAAGCGCTTACCGGTGAAAGATCTGCGCCATTAGATTACAGAAAATAACTTGGAAATGCCCGTGATGATTTTTAAGAAATCATTACATAAATATCTTACACATTGGTGATTCCTAATGATCAGGCATTAAGGATAGTGTCTAAGAAAGATTTATGAAAATGGCTATTCTCTGGAGTTGCCCAAAGTACAAAGAAAACCAAGCTTTAATTCTATAAAAACATGTCATTGCCTTTCGAGAGAAGGGCAATGACATATAAATTTATTCTGCGTCAAGCAATGAGTCTACCAGAGCATCAATATCACGAAGGTGATTTTGAACTATCCCAGCACTGTATCTAGAACTTGCAGATCTAGCAGAACTTTGGATTGTTTTTAATTCCGCACGAACAGCTGCACTGATATCAGAACGGCTTTTTTCATCTTGAGTCATCAGAGAAGCAAGACGCTCCACATGCGAACGCTGTAGATTTCTGCGAAATGCATCAATGTCTTTTGATCCTGAAAGTTCAGACCAAATGCCTTTTCTCAAATCAATTAGCATTTGAGTCATTGAGTAGGCGGTAGCTCCATTCAACGCTTCATTGTCAATCATGCGCTCCAATCGGTCCTTTCTCAGAACGTTGCTCAGAATTCTTGATTGCAAAGTGCCAATAGAAGATACTGCGCCACTAGGCTCGATATTGTTAAGGATTTCTTTTTGAAGTAGCCAATCAGGTGTAGTAAACACGTTTTCATTCAAAAACTTCATTGCATTCACCTGCTCAGGTTTGGAAGTTGGAGTATAGGTGACACCCTCTTGATCTGTAGTTTTATACTGCTCGTAAACCCCACCAATGTTAGTCACCACATGATTTGCAAAGCGGCTCCAAACTCCGATCAATTCTCCATATAATTCTTCTAAATCGCCATAACCTTCGCCGGCAGTGGCAGTCCATTTCGCAAGATTTGGCGCGACGATTTTCAAGTTTGCCAATCCATAGGTACTTGCTTTGATAGCGTCATCTCCTACAGATTCTGTTTGAGCGCTTGGGTCATAAGAGTTGCCTCCACCAAAAAGGTAAACTGGATCACCGGCTTTTTCTCTTATCCAGCTATTCAACGTAGGTTTTTCAGCTTCAGGAGAATTGGCATTCGGGATATATCTATAGCCCCAGTTGATTGCATAGTTGTCATATGGGCCGAGCATTCTTACCCAGCGAACTCCCTCATCACCTGGCTGAGCGACGTAGTTGTAGCGCGTGTAATCCATGATCGTTGCTGCAAGCCCCCATTTCTGGGTGAAAGTAGCCGAACGCAAGGAATCGGTAGGGTAGGCATAAGATGCTTTCATGTTGTGAGGCAATCCAAGCGCGTGACCAATCTCATGGGAAATCACTCTTCTCATCATTTCACCGATTTCTTCATCCGGTGTATTCAAGGTTCTGGCTGATGGATTTGCAGCGCCAGTTTCTAACATGTAGCGGTTTCTATACGAACGCAAGTGATTGTGATACCATACGATATCACTTTCTATGATTTCACCTGAGCGAGGATCAGATACACTTGGTCCCATTGCATTTCGGGTCGTCGTAGCCACGTAACGAACAGTAGAATATCTAGCATCTTCAGCACTCCAATCAGGATCTTCTTCTTTGGTAGGAGCGTCTTTTGCTATGATGGCATTTTTATAACCAGCAGCTTCAAAAGCAACCTGCCAATCTTCAATTCCCTCACGGAAATATTTTCTCCATTTTTGAGGAGTTGCCGGATCCAAATAATAAACAATAGGTTTCACCGGCTCTACTAATTCACCTCTGGCATACGCCTCAGGGTCTTTTGGTTCCAGTCTCCATCTTCTGATGTAGGTTTTTAAGTCTGATTTTAGTGCTTCTGAGCCATAGTCAATCTGCCTAACGGTAAACCAGCCTACTCGCTGATCATACAATCTAGCTTGCATTGGTTTCTCTGGAAGCAAGTACATGGACTGGCTCATTTCCATAGAAATTGTTCCAGACCTTGAATTGGAAGGTGGATCAGAAGCATTGTAAGTCATGTCGTGTCTTACTTCAATGTTTTCTGGATAGCTGGCCATTCTGGTGATAAAGCTTCTTTCTTTGTCCAGATTTCTCACCTGATACTGCTTTCTCATAGGGGCAGATAGGCCACTGAGTGCTGGGATATCGGAAAGGAATAAATCTGACACCTCTATTAGTGCAGCAGTAGAATCCGAATTGAAGGACTCGATTTTGAAGGATGCCAAAATTGGATGGTAGTTATTGGCTTCCACAGACAAGTGAATAGGAAGAGAATCTGCCGCTACATTGTCAAATGAAATGGAGCGAAGAATAATGCTGTTCTGCATTCTAGACCAATGGATCACTTGTTCATTGGACTTAGAACCTGCAGTGGTATATCCACCGCCAATACCGTCTGCTATTTTAGAAATACGAGAGACCAGCAGCATGTCTTTGCCCAAAAGTTCAAAGGGTACTTCATAGTAGTTTTTGTCCCCAACCCTATGAATTAAAAATAGGCCTTCGTCCGAGATGGCTTCATCCGTTACAATTTCGCTGTACTTTTTGAAAGCACTTTTTTTAGCAGGTTTAGCAACCTGGCTTTGCGGAGCAGGAGTTGCTTCTGCATTTTTCTTGTTCTTCTTTTGCGCAAAGCTTGTCAGGCTTAGTATGATAAAGAAGACTGTTAAAAGAGTAGTAGTTTTTCTCATTTATTCAATGAAGTTGGTTTATAAGAACAAAGTAGCTGAAGGGGTTAAAATATAAAAGGAGTCATTTTTGATGACTCCTTTTTCTTAGGATGAAGGGTTTGATAGTTGTTTTAGCTTTATTCTGTGATCGGATTAATAGTCTCAATACTACCGTTCTCCAAATGCTTTAAAGGAGTTACTTTGATGTTTCGTAAATGAGTTTTCCCAGAAAGCTCCGTGTCATGATAATAGATAAACCAGTTACCGTCTACTTCCACGATGGAGTGATGATTTGTCCATCCTTCTACTGGATTTAGGACAACACCTCTATAGGTGAATGGCCCGTAAGGATTGTCTCCTGTGGCATAAGCGATGAAATGCGTATCGCCAGTGGAGTAGGATAAATAATAAGTGCCGTTATACTTGTGAATCCAGGCTGCTTCGAAGAATCTTCTGTCATTATCTCCATTTAAAAGGTCTTTCCCGTTTTCATCCAAAATTTTGACCCTCTTCGGTGTTTCTGCAAACTGAAGCATGTCACCACTCATTTTGGCTATAATTGGACCCAAAGCGGGCTGATCGTCTGCTGGAAGTCCATCCGTAGGGGCAGCTCCTTTATCGTCGAATTTATTGTTTCTATACTTTTGCAACTGACCTCCCCAAATGCCTCCAAAGTACATGTAATAAGAACCGTCCGAATCTGCGAAAACAGAAGGATCTATGCTGTAACTTCCTTTGATCGGCTCAGGCTGTGCAGTGAATGGACCTGTCGGTGAATCTCCAACGGCAACACCGATTTTGAATATGTCTTTCTCATCTTTTGCTGGAAAATAGAGGTAGTACTTTCCGTCTTTCTCAGCGGCATCCGGTGCCCAAAGTTGTCTTTTTGCCCAAGGAATATCATCTACACCAAGTACTTTGCCATGATCCGTAATAGTGCCGCTGGGTGAATCCATCGAGTAAACATGATAGTCCATCATATTGAAATGCGCTCCCAAGTCATCTTCTGCCACATCAGACTCCACGTCATGGGAAGGATATATGTAGATCTTTCCATCAAAAACATGAGCTGAAGGATCTGCAGTGTAATGGTCCGTGATCAAAGGCTCGGCGAGATACTTCGAAGTGATATCAGCCACTTTAGCTTCCTTCACAGTCTCAGTGGGTTGACTGCAGGATGACAATACAAGAAGGGTACAAAATATAGGTGAATACTTCATTAGGTTTTGCATAAATAGGTTTGATTGGGGTACCAGTTTTGAATATAATTTTAAAAAATGATTTTCATCAATAATGTGCTGATGAATTAAGGTATATACGCGGTTAATATGGAGGAATTCCATTGATGCCAATGATTTACCTTTGGTGGATTTAACAGATTGGATATAATGTAAAACATTATATTAGACCCTTGATAACCCAATCAAACCTATGAACCGAAGAAACTCACTCAAAATCCTGGGCGGTACAGCCGTAGGGATTGCCGGACTCGTACTGGCAGACTGGAAGTGGCAGCTACTCGATGGCTTTAACCATAAAGGCTTTTTTACTTCTAAAGAAGAAAAACTTATTTCCAGCATCGCAGAGACCATTATTCCAGAAGGTCTACCGGCCAAAACTCGCTCCGCAGATGCAAAGCCAATTGGAGCGCTTAGCACAGGCACGGATATTTACCTGATGAAGCTTTTTGAGCATTGCTATGAAAAGGAAGATCAGGATAAAATCAAACTTCAACTAGCTGCTCTGAATGAAAAAGGCTTTTTAAAAGCTTCTCAAGAAGAACGTGAGGCTATGCTCTTGGGGCTCAATTCCTCAGAAAATGAGGATGAAAAGGAGTTTTTTAACCTCATGAAGTCACAAACGATCACTGGTTTTACTACGGTGAAAGAAGTGATGGTTGACTATAGAAATTATAAAGTTGCACCTGGGTATTACAACGGGTGTGCTGATTTACCTGCCCAAACCTAAGCTATCATGTTACAAGATTCAAAAGAGAAAAGAACCTACGATGCTATCGTGATTGGCTCAGGCGCTAGCGGTGGCTGGGCAGCCAAAGAACTGACAGAAAAAGGCCTAAAAACACTCGTACTTGAGCGAGGTAGGATGGTCAAACATATTGAAGATTACCCTACAGCATCCAAAGCCCCTTGGGAATTTGAGTTCCGAGGAGCTGTTCCATTGGAAAAAAGATCAGGATTGGGCGGCGGCCGATGGTTGCGTGAGGAAACTGCTCATTGGGCACTTGCGGAGGATGAGCAACCGATTATACAAGAGAAACCATTTCGTTGGTTTCGAGGATATCACGTAGGAGGGAAGTCGCTGCTTTGGGCTAGAGCTACTCAGCGATGGAGTGATTTTGATTACGAAGGTCCAGCGCGTGATGGTTTTGCGGTGGATTGGCCAATTCGCTACAAGGACTTGGAGCCTTGGTATACTCATGTGGAAAAATTTGCTGGAATTGCCGGAAATAAGGATGGGTTAGCCGAGCTTCCCGATTCTGAAGTGATGCCAGGTTTTGATTTGAGTTGTATCGAAAACTATTATAAGGAGCAATTAGCCTCCAACTTTGATAATCGCTACTTGATCCAAGGCCGATGCGCGCATTTGACTGACCCGCAGGAGATTCATAAACAACAGGGGAGAAATAAGTGTCAGAATCAAGGTATGTGTAATCGTGGTTGTATTTATGGAGGATATTTCTCTGCAAATGCATCTACACTGCCATGGGCAGAAAAAACAGGAAATCTTACTATACGGCCTGATGCGGTGGTGGAATCAATTATTTATGATGATGCCAAAGGCAAAGCAACTGGCGTGAGAATTATCGATAGGAATACGAAAGAAGAGATTGAATTTTATGCAAAGATCATCTTCGTAAATGCTTCTACGATAGCTTCTAATGCCATTTTACTTAATTCAAAATCTTCCACATTTTCAGGAGGAATAGGAAACGAAAATGGCTTGATGGGTAAATTCCTTGCTTGCCATAATTACAGGGGTAAAGGGAATGCGAGTTTTGAAGGTTTTGCGGATAAATTCAATGACGGTCGAAACCCTGGGCATGCCTATGTACCGAGATTCCGAAATGTATTCAAGCAAGACACAGATTTTCTTCGAGGGTATTCCATCGGGATGTCAGGAGGTCGTGGCTTAGGTTCGGATACCAGCATGATAGGTGATGAGCTTCGTGATAATCTACTGAATCAAAAATACGGAACTTGGCATATGTCTGCATGGATGCAAGGCGAGACAATTCCCGTGGAGGATAACCACGTTCGACTAAGCACAGATCAAGTCGATAAATATGGGATTCCGCAAATCATACTTTCTGTAGAATGGAAAGACAATGATGATAAGATGGTGGCTGACTTTATAGAGCAACAGACGCTGATGTACGAGAAAGCTGGGTTTACAAATATCAAAGTTGAGGACTCGCACTCGGATCCAGGTTCGGATATCCACGAAATGGGCGGTGTACGTATGGGGCGTGATCCAAAGACTTCACTTCTGAATGAATGGAATCAACTTCATCACTGTAAAAATATCTTCGTTACGGATGGTGCCTGTATGACTAGCACCAGTACTCAGAATCCTACGCTGACTTTTATGGCGCTGACTGCCCGATCTGCAAATTATGCAGTAGACGAGCTGAATCGTCAGAATTTGGGGTGATGAGATTTAGAGAATAAGAGATTTAGAGAAAACGGATATACACATATAAAAAAATATTTATGAAAAAGATCAAAGTGACTGTTTTGTTACTGCTGTGTTTTGGAATAGCAGAAATGAGTTTTGCTCAGAAAAAAGGCGATCCGCTCATGCAAGCTCCGCTTGGAGTTCAGTCGTATTCCTTCCGAAATCACTGGGCAAATGGTGTAGAATCTACACTTGATATTATCCAAGAAATGGGCTTCACAGAGCTAGAAGGAGGAGCGCCAAGAGGAATTAGCACGGAAGAGTTTCTTAAACTTTGCGCAGCCAGAGGAATAAGTATTCCTTCCACCGGAACAGGTTTTGAAGCATTGGAAGCAGATCCTCAGAAAGTTGCCGATCAAGTGAAAGCATTAGGAGCGAAGTACGTGATGGTGGCTTGGCTGCCTCATAACGGAGACTTCACCAAAGCAAATGCAGATCGTGCGATCAAGGCTTTCAACGAAGGCGGAAAAGTGCTGGCGGAGAATGGAATCACATTTATGTACCATGTGCATGGCTATGAATTTCAGCCGTTTGAGAAAGGTACTTTGTTCGATTACATAGTTAAGAACACCGATCCAAAATATGTTTCCTTCCAAATGGATGTGATGTGGACGCACTTCGGTGGAGGAGATCCAGTGGCTTTGCTGAAAAAATACGGTAAAAGATGGGTTTCACTACATCTGAAAGACTTCCGAAAAGGTGCTCCAACAGATATGACAGGCTTAACTGGCCCAGAGAATGATGTGACCTTGGGAACTGGCGAACTGGATATTCCAGGCATTCTTCGTGAATCCAATAAGATCGGAATCAAGCATATGTTTATAGAAGACGAAAGCGATGAAGAGCTGGAAAACCTACCTAAGAGCATCGCTTATTTGAAAAGCTTGAAGTATTAGGGGTGAGGGTTAAGCGATTATTTGAAAGAATATTATTGAAAACATGGACCAGCAAAAACAAGAAACGTATTTTTCAAAATAACTAGCTAGCATGAATAGACGCCCTTTTCTCAAAAACTTATCCCTGCTCGGAAGCGGCTTGGTTACCTTGCCATTGGCGGGGTTTCCTCTTACACTTTCCAAAACTGAGCAGGAGGAAGTTTTTTCACCTGTGTTTAAATTTGTAACCGCTTCAGACGGTCATTTTGGACAAGCAGATACTGATTTTAAGGCCTCCCACCAAAACTTGATACAGGCGATCAAGCGCGAATCAGATGTGGACTTGGTCGTCTTCAATGGGGATTTGATTCACGATGATCCAGTCTTTATGCCTGAAGTGAAGAAAGTATATGATCAGTTGTTACCCCTGAATTACTATGTAGTGAAAGGAAATCATGACAAAGTATCCGATGCCAGATGGCTTGAAATCTGGGGTCAAGCTTCCAATACATTTTTTACGGTCAAGGATGATTACGGAATGATTATTCTCAATTCTTCCAATGAGGCCGGAGATTACCTTTGCGTAGATGTGGATTTTTTACAAACAGCTTTGTCCAAAACCCAAAGCCTAAAGCAGGTGTTCCTCTTTATCCATATTTCGCAGAAAGATTGGACAAGACATGGTGTGGATTGTCAAGGAGTACTCGATCTTATTGCTAGCTATCCGAATGTAAAAGCTACTTTTCATGGGCATGATCATGATGTGGATGGTATCATTTGGAATCAAAAAAAGCCTTACTTCTGGTCAGGTCATTTCGGTGGGAGTTGGGGCAACCCATTTCCGAGCTACAGGATTTGTGAGGTAGATGAACAAGGAAAAACAAGGACTTCCTTAAAACGAGTTTCCGATGGCCTCATTCTAAATTCGCATCAAATTTAAAGCCTTTTTCTTCTCGCAAAAGTGTTCCATTTCAGGTCATTTAGCTTTGATCAAGATTAATAAAGTATTTGGAAGATGGATATCTTAAGGCTGAATTTATAATTAAAATGAAATCAGATTTGCTAGATTGAATTGCCCTCCTAGGAATGCTCAGAAAGCATATCTCACAGTTGGCTTAAATTGATAAATTGAATTTTGCAGTAAAAAAAACGGTAAAGTATGTGGTGGCAGTATCTATTAGTATTTTTTGGTGCACTTCTATTTGATATAGTACCTTTTCCTTTTCTGCCTGCATTTACGATAATGATGTTTTTACAAATCATTTTTCAGCTAAATGTGTGGTGGGTAATAGTGATAGGGGTAGCCGGTTCAGTTTTGGGTAGATATATTCTGCTTTTATATACTCCATTTCTAGCAGGAAAGTATTTGAATACTTCGAAGAATATTGACATTCAATTTCTTGGTGAGAAAATGAATGAGAATAAGTGGAAAGGTCAACTCTTTGTGCTTGCTTATTCGTTGTTGCCGCTTCCTACCACACCACTTTTTCTAGGTGCTGGGATTTCAAAGTTGAAGACTAAATATATTATCCCGGCATTTCTCATCGGCAAGTTTACCAGTGATACCTTAGCATTATTTCTAGGAGAATATGCCGTAGAAAATGCCGAGTCTTTATTGGAGAATGCATTTTCCTTACAATCTATCGCAAGCCTTCTATTAGCCCTGTTTCTACTTTTTTGTTTGTTTTTCATAGACTGGCGAACCCTTATCCAAACCAAAAAACTCGTGTTTAATTTTAAAATACTGAAGTAGTTAGCTCATTCTCATTGTTCAAATAGGCAGTAGAAGGATGATTGAAAATGCTTTCGTTTTACCTGCGAGTTTTGAATTTTACATTTAAGATTCCCGAAATTTTCAATCCCTATTAGTTTCCATTTGGACTTATTGGAAGTCATTTTTTTTTGGTATGTTTAGTTATGCTCCAAAATTCTGAACCCCTAGATTTTAATGGAGGATAATAATCAGAAGACAAAGAATCATTTTGACATAAATAACCCAAAATTAAACCTGTCATGCCCAAGTCAATTAACCTAATCCTCTTATTACTGCTTTTTATTGCGACCGCTTCTATGGGTCAAGGAACCTATAAGTTCCAGCCAAGGATAGAAGCCCGATCTGTTGACATGATTCATCAGGATCAGCTAGAATTTAAAGATCTCAATAAGAATCATAAACTGGATATCTATGAGGATTGGAGGCAGTCGATTGATCTTCGGATAGGGGATCTGCTCAGTCAAATGACCTTGGATGAAAAGGTTGGGATGCTTTTGATCAATACCTTAAATGCCGAGGAATATGGCAGAGTATCTGAAAAAGCGGTTGACTTTATAGAAAATGAAAAGATGACCAGATTCATTTTTAGAAATTCGGTCACTCAAAATCCAGTCAGAACAGGTGGTTCAGGAAATGGATTTGCCGGAGTTCAAATCACTCCATTTGAAGCCGCGCAGTTTATGAATTCGGTACAGGAAATGGCCGAAAGTAGCCGTCTTGGAATACCGCTGATGTTTAAGTCCAATTCAAGGAATCATATGGAATATGATGCAAGAGCAGGGATAAATGTGGAATCTGGAGCATTTTCAGCTTGGCCAAAAGAAAGTGGACTTGCTGCCACCCAAGATTTAGAACTGATTGCTGATTTCGCGAAGATCATGGCAGAAGAATGGACTTCAATTGGACTAAGAGGAATGTACGGATACATGGCTGATCTATCTACCGAGCCACGCTGGTATAGAGTCCACGAGACATTTACTGAAGACAGTAAGCTTGCCTCCGATATCATTTCAGTCTTGGTTAAAAATCTACAGGGCGAAACATTGAATTCGAAAAGTGTGGCTTTAACCATTAAGCATTTTCCTGGTGGTGGTCCACAAGAAGGAGGAGGAGATCCGCATTATGATTTTGGTAAAAATCAGGCCTATCCTGCGAATATGTTTGATTACCATGTCGCGCCATTTAAAGCCGCAATTGAGGCTGGAGCTTCATCAATCATGGCTTATTATGGGATTCCAGTCGGTCAGCCTTACCTCCCAAATAATGTTGGAATGGCGTTTTCGAAGGGTATTTTGACAGATCTTTTAAGAACAAAGCTTGGTTTCAAAGGCTACATCAATTCTGATACGGGTATCATTGGAGATAAAGCTTGGGGATTAGAAGACAAAAGCGTGGAGGAGCAGATTCTAATAGCCATAGAAGCGGGAACAGATATTTTGTCCGGTTTTAATAACAATCAACAACTTCTTGATTTGGTGAATTCTGGTAAGCTCCCTGAGGCTAGAGTTGATTTATCAGTTACAAGACTTTTGAAGGAACAATTTGAGTTGGGATTATTTGAGAATCCATTTGTAGATCCAAATCGGGCCTCCTATTTAATTGGCAATCCGGCTTTTCAAAGAAAAGCTGACCTCGCTCAAAGAAAATCTATCGTGCTACTTCAGAATAAAGATGTACTTCCGCTATCAACTCCTGAAGAAAAAGATTCCTTGAACGTATTCACCATGGGAGTAAATTCAGCTCTTTTCAAAGAAAGTGCATGGTCTGGGATCAAAGCTGTTTCGGGAGATTATGATATATCCAAAGGTGAAAAAATGCCTGTTCCGTCAGAGGATACTGATTATGCTATTATCCGAGTTCATGTGACAAATATTGGAGGTGCAGAGCGAAGGTTTGGTGGTGCTCAGCCTGATGAACTTAATTTTCTGGGATTTTCAGATATGGCCAAATCTAACTCTTGGAAAATCACCCCTTCATTGGAAGATATACAGACCGTCATGCAAAAAGTAGGTCCTGAGAAAACTGTTTTATCAATTGATTTTCGCCAACCTTATGTGCTTGATGAGGCAAGTGGTATTCTAAATTCTGGAGTGATTTTGGCAACCTTTGGGGTAAGTGATGCAGCGGTGATGGATATCCTTACTGGGAAATTTAAGCCAACAGGAAAACTTCCTTTTGCTTTAGCAAATAAGTCTGAAGCTGTAATAACCCAAGATCCAGACGCACCTGGATATCCCGAAAAAGACACCTTATTTCCATTTGGATTCGGTTTGAAATATTAGTTTAAAATTACTGACGGCTATTGATGCCATTTTCATTTTCAAATACGTATGAGGTGAATAAATAAAATCCCGATAACCCAAACCCTTGAACAACTTTTCGTTTTTTAAACCTTCCAAAACAACTTACACTTGGTCACCAAAATTTTAGTAGGGTTATTCATTGCCTTAATCTTGTATTTGCTTTTTCGCCCAAAGAAAATAAAAAGCGGATACGATGCGCCAGAAGTATTTCCAGAGAACTGGAGACTTTACCTGCTTCAGGAAGTGAATTTCTACGCTTCTCTTGACGAAGAGGATAAAGTTACTTTTGAAGCTGATATTTTACGATTTCTGAAGCGGGTGAGAATTACCGGAATCAAAACGGCCGTGGATGATGAGGATCGATTGCTGGTGGCAAGTAGTGCTGTTATCCCGGTTTTCGCCTTTCCCGATTGGGAGTATAGCAGTTTGCATGAAGTACTTTTGTATCCGGATTTGTTCACTGAGAAGTACGATTTTAGTGAGCAAAGTCGGAATATCTCAGGCATGGTAGGAAGCGGGGGAGTAATGCATCATGTGGTGATTTTTTCCAAACCTGCCTTGCATCTGGGTTTTGATAATGCCAGTGACAAAATGAATGTGGGAATCCATGAGTTTGTGCACTTGTTTGATAAGCAGGATGGAGAGATTGATGGTATTCCACATGTAATCATGAAGAATCAGGCAGTGTTGCCATGGCTGCATTTGATCAGCGAGAGTACAAAGGAAATGCTGTCGGGAAGAAGCGATATCAATATCTACGGCGCGACGAATAAGCAGGAGTTTCTGGCGGTAGCAAGTGAGTACTTTTTTGAGCGCCCTAAGCTTTTCAAGGAAAAACATCCTGAATTATACGACGTTCTTTCGGCCGTTTTTCAAACAGATTTGGCCAGCAGCCAGGTTGGTGATAATACCCTGAAGAGAACGATTGGGAGAAATGATCCCTGTCCATGTGGTAGCGGAAAGAAATTTAAGGACTGCTGCATGAGCCATGATTGAATTGGGATTTTAAGTTTTGAAAATTTATGAATATATAAAAAGGAGATGAGGATGTCAGCCTGAGCGAAGTCGAAGGCCCTTGTTACCAATTAATTAAAATTATTGTCCTCGATCCCGATAGCTATACGGGACGCTCGGACTGACAATGTTTTCGGAGAAAAATATAAGCCCTCATGGGTAGTTAATTGCGAACACATGCGTTCGCAATTAAGTTGGACGCATAACTGGATACTGACTAAAATTTGAAATATGGAAATTGAACCCTTAATAAGTATTAATCCTAATGAGTATCATGAAAAAAGTATTACTAATTCTTGCGCTGACATTCTCTTTTGATTGCTTTTCTCAGGAAGTCGAAAAGGCAGAAGTAGCAGCTGTTACCGCTGTGGTCAATCAATTTTTTGAGGCCTTAGAAAAGCAGGATACCGTTTTGCTAAAACAAGTAGCTTCGATGGAAGGGCAAATCTGGACGGTTAATAATACTGTAAGTCCAGCCAGACAGCGAATGAGGTCATTTAGTGATGATTTGAAGACTCTTATTTCCAAAAATTCTTTCCTAGAAACTCCCTTGAGTATGGATGTGAAAATCCATGAAGGAATGGCCATGGCTTGGGTTCCTTATGAATTTAGACTTAATGGGGACTTCTCTCACTGTGGAGTGGATGTCTTTACTTTGGTCAAGAAAGATGATGCATGGAAGATTATCAACCTGACTTATACGATTGATAAAGAAGGTTGCGGAAAATAATTTAGAATTATTAATTCAGGATTTGAATTCAATTACTCACTCCTTCAGCTCATACCAGTCAATTCCAGTAAGCGGAATTCTACGGCCATGTGATTCTTCCGGGGCGTAATTCTCTGCCAAGTAATCCAGAATAATAGCTTCATTTCCACCAAGATCCCACAATCCCTGAGTCTCTTGCATCCATACAATCTTGGAATGCCAGCCTTCACGGTTAAAACGATTTTGAAGAATCAGTGCACTGGAGTGACAGGCAGTACAGTTGGCTTTGACAAGCTCCAGTCCATTCCCTGCAATCAGTCCCGTTTCCACATCTTTGCCATCTACTACCTCAGTACTAAAATCGGCTAATGGTTCAGGGCTAGCTGAGGACAGTTCAGCGCTGGTAGAATTCAATCGGGTAGAGATTTCTGGTAGAAAAACCAACGAAAGCACAAGACCTACCAAGAGAACTACGACTCCTACCAGTCCAGCTACAGACTTAATCAATCCATTGAAAAGTTGATAGTTTTCCTTGTCTGAAGTCTTGGGATTATTGTTTGGAAGATTATTCATGTGCATTAGCTTACTTTCACCGCGATTCTGTGACAGGCATTATTTAGATAGCCTTTAGGATTCCAGCCTGGCATCACCATTGGCTGGGAGATTCCTTGATCGTCAGTTGCTTTTGCCCAGATCTCATAATATCCTGCTTGAGGGAAATCCAGATCTATAGACCACTGTTGCCAAGCCAAACGATTTGCAGGTTTTTTCAAGGAACATGTTCGCCAGGTAGCCCCGAAATCTGTGGTCACTTGCATTTCTTTAATTTCCTGTTCACCAGCCCAAGCATGTCCTCGTACGTTTAATTTTTTCGATTTGTCAAACATCGCCCCGGATTTTGGGTGAGTGATGATCGATTTTACAGGCATGGACTCTATTATTTTCATATCCTCCTCTGGCACCTTATCTCCTGGAGCTATTGGATACTTTGGAACACGATAGGCGTCACCCATCATTTTCTCACCATCATGCACTTTGTTTCTTACCACTAGTTTATGAAGCCACTTGCCAGACACGGAAGCTGGCCAGCCGCCGCAAACCAAGCGAAGTGGGAATCCATGTTGAAGAGGAATATCTTTTCCATTAAGCGCCCAAGCCAGTAATGTTTCGTCTTGCATTGCTTTGGACATAGGAGCACCTCGGGAGATCACAACTTTGTTTGGGTCGCCGTTTAGATGTTTGTCTTTTCCATAATACCCCACATAGACAGCATCAGATTTGATGCCGACATCAGCCAGTACATCTTTCAATCTTACGCCGGTCCATTCTGAACAATACACGGCTCCTTCTTCCCATTGATTTCCAGATGCAGGAGGATAAAAGCCAGCTCGGCCATTCCCACCACATTCAAGAACTAGTTGATAAGTATAGGCTTTGAACTTCTTTTTGAGCTCATCGAGCGTGTATGTTTTTTCCTTGGTGACTGATTCACCACCAATAGTCAAAGTCCAGTTTGCTGCGTCAACATCTTCTGGCATCAGTCCGTTATTTCTGATGAAAATATTGGAAAATGGAGTTACAGCATCATCTAACAGATGTGGCATAGGCTCTACATTCCAAGGCTTTTCATTACGGATAATCATGTCTTTGCTTTTGCCTTTCATAGGATCAAAGTCTGCAGGCAAGCCCACAGGAATATAATCTCTAGGCATACTGGCAGCGTGAACTATATCTGCGCCCAAAACCGTCGCCATTGCTGCTAAGGCACTTTTTTGTAAAAATGCTCGTCTATCTTGGGTATTAGTAGTTTTATTTTTCGAGCTGTTCAAGTCGGATTTTGACATGTCAGGAATAGGTTACAAAGTTATCTATAGATAAAGTAAAGGGTCTTAGTGCTCATTTCCTATCTCTACTCACACTTTTCCATAGGTGGATATGAAAATAATCAAGAAAACCGGAAGGAATCGTATTGAGTACTTTCAGTATTCAATACGAGCAGTTTGATATGCAATTCACTGGTTCGCAAAGCGCCTGTACTTTGTCATTATGCTACCCCGTAGAAAAGTAGGGGAGTATTGATATTTGAGAGTCATTTAAAGCTCGAAAATATGGATGTTACAAAAAGAAACAAGATCATTTTCTGGTCAGCCACTACCTTTATTTTCCTTTTCGAAGGAGTAATGCCAGCACTTACTTCGCAAACTGAATTAGCCAAAGAAGGTGCGCGGCATTTAGGCTACCCCATGTATTTTGGAAATGCTCTGGTGATTTTTAAAGTTTGCGGATCACTGATCCTAATGATTCAAAAATTTCCTAAACGCGTGAAAGAATGGGCATATGCAGGTTTTACCTTTGATTTTATTTTTGCCTGCATTAGCCACTACGCCATAGATGGTTTTGGTTTTCAAACGATATTTCCTCTTATCATTTTGGCGGTTCTAATGGTTTCTTATATCTATTACCACAAACTTAATTCACCCGTAAAAGCCTTTTAAGTCACTCTGCATTTATATCTTTAGCTGTAGACTAAACATCGAAAGACATTGATACAGCAACCATTGCCCCGATTTTTTCAGATTGATAAACTTTATTTCCTATTAATAGCATCCTTCTTTTTCGCTTTTGGCTGCACTACCGAAACTGTTCAGCAGGAAGAAGAAAAGACCTATACAAACCCGGTGATAATGGGGGATTTTCCCGATCCATCTATTATAAGAGTGGAGGATACCTTTTATGCTGTTGGAACAACCAATGATTTTGCTCCAAATTACCCAATTTATGAATCTACTGATTTGGTAAACTGGACTCGAATTGCATCTGTATTTAGCGAGCCTCCTGCTTGGGCAAGTGAAGATTTTTGGGCGCCGGAGTTATTCTACAAAGAAGGTACTTTCTATGTGTACTACACGACTAAACGAAAGGATAACGGAATTGCCTGCATAGGCGTGGCAACTGCAGAAGATATTACCAAGGGATTTACGGATCATGGGATTATTATTGAATGGGGAGAAGAAGCGATCGATGCCTATGTTTTCCAAGATGAGGACGATAAGCTTTATATTTCATGGAAAGCGTATGGATTGACCGAGGGTCGAGATATTGAGATTTTGTCTTCAGAATTAAGCGCTGACGGTTTGAGTTTGGTTGGCGAACACTGGACACTGACTGATTTCACACAAGGATGGACTGGCGCTGGAGATGAAGGACAGTCGATTGTGAAGCGGGGAGAATACTACTACATGTTTTATTCGATTGGTGGTTGCTGTGATAATAAGTGTGACTATCGTGTGATGGTGTCCCGCTCGAAAGATCTTCATGAAGGTTGGGAGCAGTTCCCCGAACCAATTTTGCAAGGTGGAGAAGAATGGCGCTGCCCAGGTCATGGCACGTTGGTGCAGACGGCGGACAACAGAGATTTCTACATGTATCATTCATATAACGCGACGGATTTTGAATTTATAGGAAGACAAGGGATGTTGGATGAGATTGTTTGGGATGAGGAGACCGCTTGGCCTCATTTCAAAAATGGAAATACACCTTCAGAAGAAGCGTTATTGCCTTTTCAGAATACCCAGCAGGAAAAAATTACGAACTGGGAAGATGACTCTTCTTCAGATAAGAATCTTGCTTTTTGGGAATGGGATGTAAAAGTAGCAAAGCCGAATGCGAAACTTGAGAATGGAGAACTGCTGATTTTACCTTCTCATACAGGAGTGAATTTCTTAGGACTTCGTCCAAAAATGGGTGATTATTCCATGGTTACGGAGGTCAAACTTTCTGAATCACAAAATGGAATAGGCGTTTATAGCAATCAAGAGCATGTATTAGCTATTACTACCAGCAATTCTGAAGTGCAGGTGTATAAAATTCAAGAAGGAAATAAGGAAGTATTGGCTAAAGAAAGTAGTACTGGAATTGCATCCATCTTTCTGAAATATGAAGCTCGAGATGGTCGCTACTACAAGTTCTACTGGTCAACGGATGAAACAAACTGGCAGGAGATGAAAATTGGAAACGCTGAGGAGTTCGATGCCTCCTTTATTGCTCAATGGGGTTTCTCCCCAAGAGCAGGATTTATTGTTGACGGGAAAAGTACCTCTCCAGCTGTCTATTCATTTTTGAAAGTAGGGTATGTGAAGTAGGAGTGGGCTGAATGATTTAATTACTGACTGGTCTACCTGAACTTGTTTAAGAACAGCAGCTTTTATTCTCTTGCATAGGAGGGCACATTACAGTCCCATAACTGCAGTACACACAACAGTCTCCCGGTATTGGTTTAATTACACTTTTGCAGTTTTCACATTCGTAAAAGAATTGACAAGCATCTGTGGGCATTTCTTCTTCCTTTTTATGTCCACAGTTTGGGCAGGTAATAATTGATTTTGTTAGTACGTCCATTTCACTTAATATTTGTCTCAATAACTTTATATCCTGTTCCATCAATTGCTTTTTGTATGTCAGCAAGAGTTGTTTTAGAACTGTCAAATTCCACAACCGCATTCTTGTCCTCGTAAGAGGCAGTAGCCACTATTATTCCTGGTAGTTTATTTACTTCGTGTTGTACATGCTCAGCACAACTTGTACATGTCATTCCGTCAATTGAAAATTCAACTTTTTGAATATTCGACTCTTTAACAATGACTATTTCTTTCTCTGATTTTGGATAAAAAATGTGTGCGTAGTCAGGAAATGAAATCATTGTCACTGCAAACAATGTCGCTATTCCTAAGAATGTTTTGGTTTGTATAAATTTCCTTTTCTCATCGGTTGCGCATTCACAGTCAATTTCCTTTTGTGTATCTGTTTCTTTCGGAAATAGTTTTTGATACCAAGCAAAACCAAGGGCTAAAACTGTCAGCCCAATCAAATAAGGTCTAAAAGGATCTACCCAAGAAAATGTTGAAGCAATTCCACTGGTTCCTGCGATTAGAGCTAAAACAGGAGTAATACAGCATAATGAAGCTGTAATTGCAGTTAGCATACCTGCACCAATTATTTTGTTTTCACTTTTCATCCCGGTATTAAGGTTTTGTTGTTGTCTAGGATCTCAAAAAATGGATTTAGGAGCTTTTCATATTCAGGTGTCAGTGAGTAAAAGATCGTTTGGGCTTCTCTCTCAGTTTCTAAAAGATTTCGGTCTTTCATTTTTCTTAAGTGTTGAGAAATAGCGGAAATATTCATTCCCAAAATATCACTCAAATCACAGACGCAAAGTTTTTTTTCCTCAAAGAGTAAGTAAAGTATTTTAAGTCTCACACTATTTCCGGCTAATGAAAGTCCATTTGCTAGGTGGTCAAATGAGTCATTTAAATCCGTAACCGTGTCTTTACAACGATTTATTTGTTCAAAATCAGCCTGCTGCCTTATGCAAGAATTGTTTCCCATAGCACAAGGTTACATTTACTCCTTATTTAAGCAAATACTTAAATACAAAATTGTGATTAGAAGGCCGAAGAGAAAATATTCATAATCGGGTGTTAATCTGAGTCTTTGATTCCTCGGCATATCAGCTTGGCAGCAATACAAGTTGAAAATACGGATGAGTTCGAGGTTTCCTTTATTGCTCAATGGGGTTTCTCGCCAAGAGTAGGATTTAGTGTCGATGGGCAAAGTTCCAAGTCGGCTAGCTATTCGTTCTTTAAAGTTTGGTATGTGAAGAAGAGTTAAATAAGAATAAGAGATTTGGTTTCATTTATTCAATACTCCCAGTCCACATGAATAGGCTTTTCCATCCAAGGAAACATAATGATCGAAAAAGAGAAAGGAGCTTGGTTAATCAATACATCAAAGGCTCTTTTTTCTACCCTTAATTCCCAGTGATCTTGGTATTCGGTGAGCAGTCCATCGCGAACCAACCAATTCCCTCTAAAGCCTTCGACCGAAGAATCTCCAATTGCTGGCCAGTGACCAATAACTGCTTTAATAAGCCCCTCAATAAGTTCTGAGTTTTCTTGAGTAATGGAAATAAAAGTTTTTAAAGGAATCGATATAGGTAACCCACAAAGAATCTTATTTAAAGGAAGGAATTCTTCTTCTGCAAATGAGTTACCTGTTGCCAAAAATTGAAGGTATTGAACAGCATCTGATTGGCTATACTCATCAATAAATTTTCCATTTTGAATAAGCCCAAGTCGCTCAAATAGGGTTGGGAAAAAGGTATTTAGTAAAACTAGTCCTGTATTTCTTACGGCTATTGCTTGATTCATAAATTAGGTTTTTGAGGTTCTTGTGAAATCTTACTTAGGTAAGCTACAATTTCTTAATAAAATTGTTTCTGTTTGAAAAATCAGCTTTGGCGTAGATTCATTTTAGTGAAATAGATAATTGGCTTTTTATAATGATTAGGATTGTATTCCCCAAACACCGCAAGATTCGGGTTTTGCTATTCTATGAATCAACCTACTTTTGGGTAACCTAGCATTTAGATCATGAGCGAAAGCCAGTCCATCAATTACCAGCGTATTGCCGAGGCGATTGTTTATATACAAGCTAATTTCAAAAGCCAACCCTCCTTGGAGGAAATTGCCGCACAAGTACATCTGAGTCCTTTTCACTTCCAGCGCATGTTTAGCGATTGGGCAGGGGTGAGCCCAAAGAAGTTTATGCAGTATCTCAGCGTGGAATATGCTAAGCAGCTTTTGCAAGGTAAGGAAGCTACTCTATTTGAAGCGGCGCAAGAAACCGGACTCTCTGGGACGGGAAGGCTTCATGATTTGTTTGTGAAAATTGAGGGCATGACTCCAGGCGAATTCAAGAATGGGGGAGAGAACCTCCAGATCAATTACAGCTTTGCAGAAAGTCCTTTCGGAGAAATCATAGTGGCTTCTACGCCCAAAGGAATCTGTCACTTGGCCTTTTTCTCAGATCAATCAGAAGGAGAAGCAACCATGAGAACCCGCTTCCCGAATGCGTCTTATCATCGGTTGGTGGATAAAATTCAACAGGAAGCCTTGTATATTTTTCAGCATGATTGGAACAAACTCAATCAGATCAAGTTGCATTTACATGGCACTCCATTTCAATTGAAAGTTTGGGATGCGCTGCTAAAGATCCCAATGGGAAACCTGACTACTTATGGTAGCATAGCTGGAGAAATAGAAAAACCGAAGGCATCCCGAGCCATTGGAACTGCTATCGGGAGTAATCCTGTGGCTTTTCTGATTCCTTGCCATCGAGTGATTCAGTCCAGTGGTAAAATCGGCGGCTACATGTGGGGGAATACCAGGAAGTCTGCAATTATAGGTTGGGAAGCGGCTCAACTAAACGGAGAAGTTTAAGAAACAAAAATGGATTTATTCAATCAGGATTCGGTCAAAGATGTAAATCTGCTTCCCAAAGACGGTACGGTGAATTACTATGGCAAGATTATGCCTACGGCTAAGGCTTTGACCTACCTAGACTATTTGCTGAACCAGATTCAATGGAAGAATGATGTGGCGATTATTTTTGGTAAACGAATAGAAACCAAGCGGAAAGTAGCTTGGTATGCCGAAAAGCCTTTTGAATACACTTATTCCAATAACACCAAAACGGCATTGCCATGGACTAAGGAATTGTTGGAGCTAAAGGAGTTGGTAGAAAAGAAGACGGGGGAAACTTTCAATTCCTGCTTGCTGAATTTATATCACAATGGGAGTGAGGGGATGGCGTGGCATAGCGACGGAGAAATGGATCTAAAAAAAGACGGTGCCATTGCTTCGGTAAGTTTTGGAGCCGACCGGAAATTTGCCTTCAAACATAAAGTAACCAAAGAGACAGTCTCACAGATTTTAGAAAACGGAAGTTTGCTGGTGATGAAAGGAACTACCCAGACACACTGGGTGCATAGACTACCGCCTACAAAGCTGGTTTCTAAACCCAGAGTTAATTTGACTTTCCGGACGATTGTGAAGTGAGGAAAATGTCCTTATTCTATCATCCCTACCCGGAATCAGAATATTAGAGATATTTGACTTTCAATAGCTTATTAATTGGATGAAATTTTGAATACAACTCAATAGATGGTGTGGCGTAATTAAAATCGTATTGATTCCTTAAAGGGCTGTTCCTGATTTTTTAAAGTGATCTTGCTTCCTTCTCTTTATATGACTCCTTTAGCACGCATTCGTCAATTTTAGATTTTTCAGGAGTGTAGGGTTAAAAAAATAGAGTTCTATAATTCTCAACAGGTATAATTCAAGTTGCACCCTTATAATTTACCGAGTCTGTATTTTTATTTTGCATAATCCATGCTTAGCAGTACTTTAATAGAACTATTAAACCCATTATTATCACTAGAAATATAAACCATAAACTTTAACCAGGAGATCAATTGAAAAGAAGAGATTTTATCCACCTTTCCGGGATGGGACTTGGAGCCCTAGCCACGTCCGGACTAGTCATGATGGGAAATCCTGTCTCGGCTGAGCAACTGCTTGAACCAGGAATGGATCGAGCAGCTAAGAAAGTACTAGCTGATATTGCATTAAATGCAGCCCGTTCCAAAGGCGCAACTTATACTGATGTGCGAATCGGCAGATACCTTTCACAAAATTTATTTACACGAGAGAAGAATGTTCAGAATATTTCCAATTCCGAGACATTCGGAGTGGGAATCAGAGTTATCGCAAATGGTACCTGGGGGTTCTCAGCTACTTCAGATGTGTCACCTGATGGAATCAAAACCTGTGCTGAAACCGCTGTAGCTATAGCAAAAGCGAATTCAAAACTTCAAACTGAACCAGTTGTATTGGCCCCCGAGAAAGGTCATGGTGAAGTCACTTGGAATACTCCTATTGTCACCAATCCTATGGAGGTTCCGGTAAAGGAAAAGATAGATTTGCTGTTGCAAGCAAATAATGCTGCGATGGAGAATGGTGCTGCATTTGTCAATTCCGCCATGTTTATGATCAATGAGCAGAAATATTTTGCTTCTACGGATGGTTCATACATAGATCAGGATATCCACAGAATATATCCAACCTTTTCTGTAACTGCAGTAAATAAGGCTTCAGGAGGATTCAGATCCAGACAGGCACTTAGTACTCCTATGGGGATGGGCTATGAATACCTAGACTGCAAGGATAAGGATAGAATCTTGAATCCAGCAGGCTTTATCAGCTACAATAACTCGTATGATATAGTAGAGGATGCCATTTCGGCAGCAAAGCAGGCCAAAGAGAAAATCACAGCAAAATCAGTAGAGCCTGGTAAGTATGATTTGGTTTTGGATCCTGATCACCTAGGATTGACTATTCACGAATCTGTGGGACACCCACTTGAATTGGATCGTGTACTTGGCTATGAAGCAAATTATGCTGGAACTAGCTTCGCTACATTGGACAAGTGGAAAGCTGGTGATTTCAAATACGGTTCAGATATAGTAAACATTTTCGCAGATAAAACGCAGGACTACTCTCTTGGAAAGACAGGGTATGATGACGAAGGGGTGAAATGTAAAGAGTGGGATCTGATCAAAGATGGTGTTTTGGTTAATTATCAAGCAATCAGAGATCAAGTAGGAATCTTGGGAGGAAATGAGTCCAACGGTTGTGCATTTGCAGATAGCTGGAGTTCAGTTCAATTCCAGCGTATGGCAAATGTTTCTTTGAGACCAGGTAAGGAAAAGTTAGGTCCTGCCGACATGATCAAGGATGTAGAAAAAGGTATTTACATCCTGGGAAGAGGATCATTCTCCATTGACCAGCAGCGTTACAACTTCCAGTTTGGAGGAACGGTATTTTACGAAATCAAAGATGGAGAAATTGCAGGTATGCTGGAAGATGTGGCTTATCAGTCAAATACTCAGGAGTTTTGGAATTCCTGTTCCCAGATTTGTGACAAAGATGACTATCGATTTATGGGTACATTCAATGATGGTAAAGGACAGCCTTCACAATCATCAGCAGTATCACATGGTAGTTCCACTACACGTTTTGACGGTGTGAATGTCATCAACACGGGAAGAAATATTTAACCTCAACACAGAGAATCATGGCCTTTCTAACAAAAGAAGAAGCAAAGAAAATTATAGATAAAGTACTTTCCTATTCCAAAGCTGACGAGATGGAAGTTTCCATTTTCGGTGGGCGAACAGGAAATATCAGATATGCTAGGAATACGGTAAATACGAGTGGTGAGACGAATGAAATTCGCCTAAGCGTAAGTTCTGTATATGGTAAAAAAGTGGGGTCTTCCTCTACAAATGAGCTGGATGATGCCTCTTTGAAAAAAGTGGTGGCACGTGCGGAGGAAATCGCAATGCTTGCTCCAGAAAACCCTGAATACATGCCTATGCTTGGACCTCAGACTTATCCTGACGCAATGACATTCAGCCCGGCAACAGATAAAATCAATCCGGATTTTAGAGCGCAATTGGCATCCGATAGTATAGAAATTACCAGTACAGGAGATCTGACAGCTGCAGGTTACTTGGAAGATTTCTCCGGATTCGTGGCTAGCGGTAATAGCAAAGGACAATTTGGCTACAATACGAGCACGTCAGTTGATTTTTCAGTGACTGTAAGGACCAATGACGGAAAAGGGTCAGGATATGCCATCAGAGATTTCAATGATGTGAATCTGCTCAGTGCTAAAGATGTGACGAGCATTGCAATGCAGAAAGCACAGGCTTCTGCTACAGCTCAGGCTATAGAGCCAGGCAAGTACACTGTAATTTTGGAGCCTACTGCTGCCGGAGATTTATTGAGCTTGCTTACCAGGGGCTTTGATGCCCGAAGTGCTGATGAAGGAAGAAGCTTTATGAGTAAAAAAGGAGGGGGAACTCGACTTGGAGAGAAATTATTCGATGAGAGAGTAACCATTACTTCTGATCCGACAAACTCAGAAATCCCACTTTCTCCTTGGGATAGTGATGGATTGCCAAGAGTGAAAACCACCTGGGTAGAAAATGGAGTAGTTAAAAATTTAGCTTATTCCCGCTATTGGGCAGAAAAGCAAGGAGTCGCTCCATTGGCTAGTGTTGGTGGAAGAGGATTTGGTGGAGGTGGATATATTTTCTCCGGAGGAGATGAGTCTATCGCCGACATGATCAAGAGTACTGAAAGAGGCGTGTTGGTTACCAGATTTTGGTACATCAGAGCAGTGGATCCTCAGACCTTACTATTCACTGGCTTGACTAGAGATGGTACTTTCTACATTGAGAATGGTCAGATCAAATTCCCTGTGAAAAACTTCCGTTTCAATGAGAGCCCGATTATCATGTTGAACAACATAGAATCCATGGGTAAGCCTCAGCGAGTAGGAGGAAGCTTGATACCACCAATGAAGATCCGTGACTTCACCTTTACCAGCTTATCTGACGCAGTTTAAAGAAGTTGGCAGTGATCACTATTCAGTTTGCAGTTGTAATTAGACTGCAAACTGAATCTTACTACTCATTGAGAATGTCTTCTGCAAAATGAACCCTGTGACTGATCACTGAGACTGAACACTAATCACTACAATGCAACCTTTCTTTTTCACTAGAATAAAATACAATTCCGGCAATTGGGATACTGATCAACGTATGCCTATCAACTTGCTCAATTCACTGGTGGAATACACAACCATTCCTGTGGATGAAAAGGAAAAAATAGTAGAGCTGAGTAGCAAGGAGATTTTCAAAAGTCCCTTTTGCTATATCAGTGGACATAAGTTGGTAGAGTTTTCGTCCGAAGAGCGGCAGAATTTCAAAACTTATGTAGAAAACGGAGGCTTCGTCTTTGCCGATGATTGCAATCATGACATAGATGGACTTTTCGCAAAATCCTTCGAAGCCGAAATGGCTAAAACCTTTGGAGAAGATGCGCTCCAAAAAATACCCAATAACCACCCAATTTATTCCGCCTTCTTTGAATTTGAAGATGGCCCACCTGCTACCTCTTTTGAGCTCAATGGCTGGGGTGATGACCTCATTCATGAGTACTTGAAAGCAATTGTTGTAAATGGAAGAATAGGAGTTCTTTATAGCAATAAAGATTACGGCTGTGAATGGGATTATGATTTCAGAAACAAGCGATTCTTAAAGGTCGACAATACCAAGTTTGGTGTCAACATAGTGGTTTATGCATTAACACAATGATTTTGGAAAACACAGATTTAACAGCATATAAAGAGCTAGTGGATAAAATCCCTTTGCTCAAAAAAGAAATAGCAAAAGTCATCGTCGGTCAGGAATCTGTGATCGATGAAATCATCATAACCCTACTAGCTGGTGGACACTGCCTGTTGGAAGGAGTGCCGGGTTTGGCAAAAACGCTGATGGTCAATTCTCTTTCTCAAGGAATGGATATGAACTTTAAGCGAATCCAATTTACCCCTGATTTGATGCCTGGGGATATTCTTGGCACAGAGATTTTGGAGGAAGATCATGTGACCGGGAAAAAGTTTTTTCAGTTCAATAGAGGCCCGATCTTCGCAAATATGGTATTGGCAGATGAGATCAACAGAACTCCTTCCAAAACTCAAGCTGCCTTGCTGGAAGCGATGCAAGAGAAGGTAGTGACTTACGGAGGGCAACACCATCCGCTTCCAGATCCTTTTTTGATTATTGCTACGCAAAATCCAATTGAGCAGTCAGGAACCTATCCACTGCCAGAAGCGCAGCTTGATCGCTTTCTTTTGTATATCAAATTGGGATATCCGTCTGAGCAGGAAGAGTTGGAAGTACTGGAAAAAACTACTGGAACTTACAAAGGAAAACCTGATGTAGTCTTCACGGGAACGGATGTCAAGACACTTCAGAAGCTTACTAGAGAGGTGCATATTGATTCTAGTTTGCTCATTTATATCAATAAGCTGATTCGAGCTACACGACCTGATAATTCAGAAATACAGTCGGTTATAGATTATGTGGAGTGGGGTGCAGGTACACGAGCTGGACAGGCTTTGATTCTTTGTGCCAAAGCTAGAGCACTGGTCAAAGGTCGTTTTGCTGTTACACCTGATGACATCAAGACACTGGCTTATCCAGTCTTGAGACATAGGCTTTCCTTGCACTTCAGAGCAGAGGCAGAGAATATTCAGCCAGATGCTGTCATCACCAAAATCCTTGAAGCATTACCAATCCATGCAAGCAAGTAACCTGGAGATCATCAAACTCAATAACCTGAAGTTGGCTGCTAAAATCATCAGCGAGCAACTCAAGCATGGGGTGCACCTTGGCAAGCGCGTGGGAGTCGGTTCTGAGTTTGAGCAGTACAGGTATTATGAGCCAGGAGATGATCCAAAGAGGATTGACTGGAAGTACTTTTCCCGATCCGGTAAATACATGATCAAAGAATCGCAGACTGAGAGCCATTTGCATGTGCGTATGATGCTTGACCTCTCTGGGTCGATGAATTACGAGGAAGATGGAATCAAACGTCTTGATTACGCTAAAAATCTCATTGCATCACTTTCCTACTTAGCACATCAGCAAGGGGACTCCTTGACCTATTTTACTTTTCAGGATGGAAAGATAGAGCAGAAGGTGTCAGCATCCCCTAAGTCATTTCAGCGCATTTTATATTATTTGGAAACCGAAACAGCAGCTGGAAGCTGGCCTGTTATGAAGCATGAATTTCCGGTATTGAAAAGTAAGGAGAAGGAATTGATCATTTTGGTTTCCGATTTTTTGCAAAAAGACAACGAATGGCTGGACATAGTGGAGCAAATGAGGCATCCGAAAAAAGAGATTGTACTGTTTCAGATTCTGGGAAAGCAGGAGGAAAAGTTTGACTTAAAGGGTAATTTCAATTTTCAGGACCTGGAGTCAGATCGTTCAATTATTTTGGATGGAAAGGCGATAGAGAAAACCTATAACGAATCTATAAAGAATTATTTATCAGGTTTTAAGCAATCATTGATTCTACCTCAAGTTCATCTGTTTCAGGCACGATTGACAGATTCAATCGCTGGCGTAATCAGTCAGTTTCTCGCAGAAAGATCCTTATCCTGATGCAATTTCTTCAACCCATATTGCTCTGGGGTTTGCTGGGAATAAGCATCCCTATCCTTATTCATCTCTGGCGAGGAAAGAAAGGACAAGTGATCCATTGGGCTGCTATGCACTGGCTCGCCACACAGGAAAGCTCCGTGGCAAAAGGCTTTCGATTGGAGAATATCTTGGTTCTACTGCTTAGGATTCTACTGCTAGTTTTGTTGGTGCTATTGCTCGGTCAGGTCTTTATTCCATCGGTAAGCAAGGTTTCTGAGGAGAGAATTATTCATCTGATACAGCCAAGTAATCAGATCATCGATGAGTACAAATTTGAGTTTCGACAGGCATTGGAAAAGGGTGAAGAAGTATATTGGGCTGATGAGCATCTCACAGCAATAGAGGATTTGGAAGAGTTGAATCCAGATGGAAGAGCTGTAAATTTTCAAGCTTCACTTAATCAAGTTCCTGATGAGACTACCCAGCTCAATTTGTATTTGAGTAATTCCCTCAACAGCTTAGGATCGAATAATTACCTAAGTAAAATTAGACCGAGACTCTTTCTGGGAACCACTTCCTTGGCAAATCCATCTCCTCAGATAATCTCAATTGAAGGAGGGGAAACCATGGAAGTGGGTAAAAATGGCTTATTGGACTCCATCGCAAACGATCAAAAGGAAACTGTTGGGATTACTTTAGAGAAGAGTTATTTCGCTTACTATATGGGGGAAATATCCTCCTCAGAGCGTCTCTTCATCAAGGCATCTCTTGATGCTATCCAAGATGTTTACGGATTTGACTTTGTCGAAAAGGAAGGAATTGAGGAAGCAAAGCTGATTTTTGACAACGAGCTACCAGAAGAAAAAGACAGCGAGAAACTTTACTTCATCTCGGATACTTTCTCTTTCTCTGAGCAATCGAATCTGATCAGTTTTTCAGATCAACTGGACTTCGATCATTCTGAATTGGTGCAAACAGGGAAGCTACCTGAAGTCATTTTAGAGAGATTCTTAGCCTATTCTGGGATAGAGCAGCAAGATGTGAAGTTGAGCCAAACTCAGCTTGAGAGTAGATTTTTGGTAGATTACCTAACAAGCCAAAATAAGAGAGCTAACCTTAATGTGATTCTTTTAGGTCTATTTCTGCTCTGTTTTGCCGCTGAGCGATACTTTGCAAATCAACAAGGGATATGAGCACTATAGAAAGCTATATCGCCAAAATTGAGCTGCACTTACGTGTGCAAACTGGTTTGAAGGCATTATTGATAAGTTTATCGCTGGTGTTATTTGGATTGGTTTTCACATCTGCCACTTCAGCTATCCTAGTGCTAGCTGTACTTGGTTTTTTAGTGGCAGGATACTATTTGGGGTTATTTGTAAGTCAGCGACAGCAAGCTATTCAGATACTTCATGATCGATTTCCAGACTTGGAATTCAGTTTGGAACTCCTTACCAAACCTTCAAAAAATATAGCAGAGCAACTGCAATGGGAGCGAGTGAATGCTACTTTTCAGGGGGGGGCTATTCAGATTTGGCATAAGAATACCTGGCCTTTTTTGATTGGGTTACTTCTTGTTTTCGGAGTTTATGGTCTATCTCTTTTGAGTCTTCCAGAAGAAAATTCATCCAACACTCAGGTTAAACTGAACGATAAATTGGAAGTGAATTCAGTAACAAATTCACCTGTGGAAATGAGTTCAGTAGAAATTTCCATCATTCCACCAGCCTACACAGGATTGCCAAATACTACTCAATCAGAACTTTCGATCAAGACTATTATGAGCTCTGATATTAAGTGGATTGTGGATATGTTGAATACCAAAGATGTATCCTTAGAATTAATTAATTCGAATGGCAAAAGCCTGCCTTTTTCCCAATCCGGAGAAAAATTTATTCTCCAGGATAAGGTCATAGGATCTGGTATTTATGCTCTTCGAGCAAGGAGAGATGATAAGGTCGTGTACGAATCTGATTATTTCCCATTGGAGGCAATCGACGATTTTGCTCCTGTGATTCAGCCTAGTGAAAAAGAGCTTTACAAGTACCACTTCACCAAGGATCCACAGGTCATTCAGGTGAAAGCAAAGGTGTCTGATGATTTCAAAGTTAAGGAGGTTTACCTGGTGGCTACTTTGGCTAGAGGTTCTGGTGAAAATGTGAAGTTTAGAGAGAACCGGATAGCGATACCAAACAAGGATTTTAAGTCTGCGGATCTCAGTGTGAACCTAGATTTGAAGTCCTTCGATTTCAAGCCTGGCGATGAGTTGTATTACTATTGGGCCGCTATGGATAATCGGTCTCCCGAACCTAATTTTTCCCGTTCGGACACTTATTTTCTCAATTACGTGGATACTTCAGGGATTCAAGAGGAGGATTTAATTGGGATGGCGATCCATGTAATGCCGGAGTATTTCCGTAGCCAGCGGCAGATTATAATTGATACTGAAAATCTCCTTGCGACTCAGAAAAGTAAGTCTGAGAAAGAATTTAATGCAGCATCCAATCTAATTGGTAGCGATCAGAAGCTTCTTCGGATGCGATATGGTCAATACCTCGGTGAGGAAAATTCAGAAACTAGTAATGGCTCTGAACCGGTGGATTTCCTAGCCGGTCACGATCATGATCATGCCCACGAAGCCGGTGTTGTCAATTTAGTAGTAAAACCTAATGCGAATAAATCGGATAGCAGCTCTCAGAAGGTTGATCCAAACGACCTTGAGGATGGAATGGGAGGACTTATGAGTGCATTTCTAAATAAAAGCCAGTCCTCAACTCAAGCTAATCTTGATGAGAATTCCTCGATGAATCTCTTGAAACTTGCCTTAGAGCAGATGTGGGAATCTGAGTTGCATCTACGGCTTTTCGAACCGAAAAAAGCGCTACCCTTTCAGGAAAAAGCACTGGAATACCTGAAAACTGTTCAGCAAAAGTCAAGAGTTTACGTAAAGCGATCAGGATTTGATCCGCCACCAATAAAGGAAGGAGAAAAACGCTTGACGGGTGATCTGGATAAATTGAAAAATCAGATCGAAATCTCGCAAATAGCATTGACAAAGAGCTTGGCACCACTCGCTTCCCAGGTGTTGGGATTGCTTGCGAAGCCTCAACTTTCTGCTGTCGATAAAGTTGCAGTGCAGAAACTCGGAGAACTCTGGACTTCACGCATGAACTATTCCGGCATTGAGGATTGGTCAGTTTTGCTTAGACTTCAAGAGTTGAATGCGGGAAAAATTACTGAGGAGGGCAAGAAAGAGTTGTTTCAGAAACTATATCCTCTGACAGCCCAAAGTGAAGGTGTGAATGCATCTTCACTCAAACAAAAAGAATTAGAAAAGGCCTTTTGGAGCAAGTTGCAATGATTCATTTCGAACCTTTGATTTCCTGGACTTGGACATGGCTATTCGCTGCGGCGATTCTGATCATTTTAGGTTTTCAGCTTTTTTGGATATTAAAGTCTGATCTGAAAGCAGGTAGAAAGTCTATAAAAATCGCTTTGAATGCCCTGTTTTCACTTGTGCTGATTGGCTACCTATTTCAGCCTATTTGGACTTGGATCGGACAGGACGATGCAGTTTTGGTACATTCTTCATCAAGTACCAAAGAGAAAATTCGCTTCTGGAAAGATAGCTTGAGCGTCAAGAAATCTGTTGATGTCAAAAAATACCAAGGTGAGGGAAATCCTGTTTATTTGCTTGGATCTGACTTTTCAGAGGCTGAGTTATTGAAAATAGGAGATAGGGATATTAAATGGGTTTCGGATGTTGAAGAAGCTTCTATTTCCTTTCTGGATTGGAAAGGGATACTGCGAGAAGGAGAAATGCAGACGGTGAATGGCAGAATAGAATCCAGAGATTCCTTGAAATTATCACTTGCTCAACAAGGTAAAATACTAGCAGAAACCGTTTCTGGATTAAATGATGGTACTTTTAAACTTGAATTTCCAGCGAAAGTTGTGGGAAGAAATGAGCTTGACTTGATGGTGAATGATAGCCTATATGGAAGCATCAAGTTCTTTGCGCATCCAGCCAAGCCAATCCAATACAGTTTGCAATTTGCATTCCCAGATGCTGAAATCAGGGTTCTAACTCAATACTTGATCAATTCAGGTGAAAAGGTAAGTGAGCGAATTGACGTTTCGAAGAACTCAACGATTAGCTCTGGGAGCTCTGAATCCGACTCCCTTCAGTTTCTGATCATCGATCCAGCTCAGCTTATCAAGAAATCAACCCAAGAGGCAATTGAGAATGGAGCGTCCGTTTTGGTGATTAATGTGGATGAGGTTGGAAGTGATATTTCTGCGATAAATAAGGCCTTTGAAACCAACTTCAAAGCAAAGCGAATTACAACAGAAGAAAGTAGGGAAGTTGAGGCTGATTTGGAAGCTTTACCTTACGGATTGGAGTCGGTGATTACTCAGAAACTGCTTTTTCAGAATGCATTTGCCGTGCAGCAAATTGGAAATGTTAAGGTTGGAGTGAGTTTGTTGGGTAAGACATTTCCAATCAAGCTAGCTGGTGATAGTTTGCACTATCAAGCGATTTGGCAGAAGATGCTAGGAGCAATGATTCCGCAGGAATCAGGGTCCGTTGAGCTTAAACAGCCTATTTTCAGAGGAATGAGAACTGAAATTCAAGTGATTCAACAGGAGTTTAAGGAGGATTTTATAAGTATTGAATCAGATTCAGTTTACTTGCAAAAATCGCTTGTCAATCCATTTTCTAAATCCGGGAGCTTTATAAGTTTGGATTCGGGATGGGTTTCATTGGCTGATAGTTTAGAATTTTATAGCTATGCTGCTGATGAGTGGCCAAGTATGAAAGGTTCGAAATTACGAGCTGATTTCTTGAAAGCACATTCGACAAAGGAAACATCTTCAATAGGTTTTACTTCCCAGCGAAAGGTTCCTGATTGGATTTGGTATGGACTGTTTGTGCTGACTTTGACACTAATTTGGTTAGAACCTAAGGTTTTGAATTAAGCCTAGGTTCCTTGTTTTTTTTTGTAGCAGTTGTATTTGGATTATTTTTTTTCTCCAATTTGTCTTGATTGCGACACGAAAATCCAGTCTGATTGAATTGTTTTAAGTTTTAAAGGAAGTTGTTGACTAGAGATTCAGCTAAATCCTAAACATATTTTAGTATGAATAATTATTGTAAAAAAGCGAGTTTCAGTTTTGTGTTAATGCTACTGATTTTTAAGGCTTATGCCCAAAAAGCTGAGGTGTTTTCTCAGAATGATAAAGCAATTAAGGGCTATGATCCAGTGGCGTATTTCACTGATTCCAAGCCTGTGGTTGGTGAGAAGGAATTTAAGCTTAGCCATGATGGAGCGAATTGGTATTTTTCTTCTCAGAAAAACTTAGATCTTTTTAAATCCAATCCATCTAAATACATGCCTCAATATGGTGGCTATTGTGCTTTCGGCTTGGCTGGAGGCTACAAGGCACCCATTTCCCCAGATGCTTGGACTATAGTGGATGATAAATTGTACCTGAATTACAACAAGAAAGTGCAGGTAGACTGGAATGCTGATCAGGCTGAGATGATCAAAAAAGCAGATAAAAACTGGCCGAACGTCAAGAAAGAAAAATAAAGTATGGAGGAAGAAGGCAAACAAAGTTTAGAGTCATCTGAGGTCTCGACTACCGATTGGGAAAAGTTGCAAGACCCCACGAGGATGCATAATTCCTTTGAGTTTGCACATGCTTGGTGGTTCCACATCCCGATGTTTGTATTGGGGGTTTCTTGGGCTATTCGACTCCGAAAAGCCAATTTCTTTGCTGCTGCCAATCCAGCTTTAGAGAATGGTGGCCTTTATAATTACTCCAAATTTGCAGCTCAAAATCACTTTCCAGAGGTCAATTTACCAGCTACTTGTCTGATTCATTCTACTGAGGAGGTAGCGTTAATTTTGGAAAAAGCCACAGCTCAGCAGATACCATTTCCATTTATTATCAAGCCTGACAAAGGCGAAAGAGGCAAAGGGGTGAAGCTGATCGGTAATCGCGATGAGTTGGAGAAATACCTGCTGGATCAACCCAAAGATGATTACTTGATACAGCAGTATATTGAAAAGTCGCAAGAATACGGCGTTTTTTTCCTTAAAAACCCTTTGACTGGAGAGTTTTTAATTCCTTCTCTTACCAGAAAAATTTCCCTACAGGTGGTTGGAGATGGTATTTCCAGCATTTCCGAATTGATACAAAATCATCCCCGAGCAAGCCGATATCAGTACCTAATCCAATCGTCTGACCCAACTTCTATCCCAGTGCTAGACGAAGTGGTAAAGCTGAGTCCGATGGGAAACCACTGCAAAGGCGCAGTATTTCTGGATTACAGCAGCCATATCAGCGCAGAAATGATTGCAGCTTTTGAGAGGATTTTCGAATCAGTAGGCGGTATCAACTATGGTAGATTGGATGTGAAAGTGGATGAATTGAGCGATCTCTGTGATCCAGAAAAGATCATTATCCTAGAAGTGAATGGTGCGAATGCTGAGCCTATTCATATGTACTCACCTGAGAAAAACTATCAAGAAGGATTGAAAACGATCAATTCGTATTTCCAAAACATGGGAATGATGGCAAAGCATAACTTGGTCGGCAGAAGAAGTCAATTTCGGGAAAGAGATACGTGGAGAAGCTTGATGCAGTATTTGAAAAAGTGAATCTTCATTGCCTAAAAGTATTCTTGCGGACAATTTGAGAATTGGAGAACCACGATATTTAGGAGATGATAGAGGGCTATTTTCTGCAGGTATCTCATGTTTCTTGTCCTGCTTGATTCTTTGTGTTATTTTAAAAAAAAATCAGATTATAACCTTTTTAAAAAGTACCTATGCTAGTTAGTTTGAATTCGGAAGTTTTAGGGGAATTATCAGATTTTTTGAGTCAATTGAAATCAGAAGATTTTGCCGATTGCTCTCCTGTTTTGAGGACTTCCAGTATAGGTCAGCACGTACGCCATATATTGGAATTGTATGACTGCCTGCTTTCTCAGTATGAGTTAGGGATTGTTTGCTACGATGATAGAAAGCGGGATAAAAGGTTGGAAACAGATATGGATTCAGCTTTAGCTAAAATCAAAGAAATCCGAGAAAATCTCAAATTAGAAGACAAGGAGATTATTCTTAAAATGGCTGTAGCAACCGATTTTGAAACGATCCGGAGCAGTTACAACCGCGAACTATGCTACAATCTAGAGCACTGCATTCATCATCAGGCGCTGATCAAAATTGCCTGTAATCAACTCGATTACCTTTCACTTCCATCTAGCTTTGGCGTAGCCAAATCAACAATAGACTATGTCAAAAGTATGGAGCTAAGTGCAAAGTGATATAGTAATTGGATAGTATTATTTTTTATAAAAATCACTCCCTTGATTTTAATTACCGAATCAGTTATAATCAAGGAAATAATAGTTTTTGGGAGGTTGAAACTGTACCAATACTTTTATGTTAATTTTCAATTCCCAAAAACTGGCGAAGATTGCTCTCATCGCTGGATTAACCATAAGCGATCAGATTTCTATCGCCCAAACAAGCGATAACATTCGCGCTACTTCGCTAGAAGAGGTAATGGAGACTGCTCAAGTTGTCCTGCTTCTCCAGAAGCAGGACTTATTTAGAAAATCATATAAAATCAAGCCTCTGAAATCAATCGATCTCAGAGGCTTGATTATGGAGGATAACCAACTTTTCTCAGGTGATAACAGCTATTCTATTTTCAGGAAATATTTGAAGTACTTCACTAAGTTCTTGTATTCATCTGAATCAATTTTGCCTTTTCCTATTGCCACTTCTACCACCTCATAGATTTCATTGAATGGATAGGTAGCACTCAAATGCTCATTTTCATCCATCCATTTCTTAAGCAGTTCGATTTCATATTTGTTAATATCTCCATCCGCCATGATACCGTAGCAAACTCCTTGGAGAAAGTGCAGGTCGGCTTTTGTTTTGTCTTTCTCTTCAAAATTCAGCGCATGTTTTTCTAGAATTTCCTTGAGTTCTATGATCTCTTCTGAGCCAATAGTGCCTGTCTTAACTTTGGTAGAGATTTCCTCGAAAAATGAATGGAAAGGTTCCTCAGAGCAAAGTCCTTCGTGCGTATTGCACCAGGCTTTTAGTGCTTCGTATTCACTGATGGTAATCCGGCCATCCATGGCGATACCATTTACCAAGCCATTTAAATTGTGAAAAGCTATTTGGGTTTGGGTCAAAAAATTATTTTTCATATCCTATACAGTTTTGTATAAGATACAAAGTCTTGATAAACAATGAAATGAAGGTGGTGTAGTATTTTTCGAAGGTGATGAAAAAGGCGGTTCCTTATAGCTTTTGGTGATGTCTTGAATAGGTGCAAGGGAGTCGTAAGGTCCTCGACTCCGCTCGGACTTACAAGCTTTCAGTTTCATTGGATGAATCTTTCATTCGTAGCAAAGTAGAATTGTCAGCCTGAGCGAAGTCTTATTGTCAGCCTGAGCGAAGTAGAATTGTCAGCCTGAGCGAAGTAGAATTGTCTGCCTGAGCGAAGTCGAAGGCTCTCCCCAAAAGTTACCTGAAATTCATCGTGAATACAGTCCGCTCATTCGGGATAGAAGTCACTTGAAGACTACCATTATGTAGGTTCATAATCTGTCTGGAGATTGCCAGTCCTATTCCACTTCCAGTCTTTTTAGTAGAATAAAAAGGAACAAAGATCCTTTCCAAGGCCTCAGGGATAATCCCGGGTCCAGAGTCTTCTACTTGTATCATCAAACCTAGATCTCCCTGTCCAATAGATGAAATCCATATCGTGCGGTCTGCCTGATTTTGCAAGGATTCAGAAGCATTTTTCACAAGATTAATCAAGATCATAGTGATCTGATCGGGGTCACAATGTATCTCCAAATCACTTGGATGGATCTTGGTTTCTATTTTGACCTCAGCCGATTTCAGGTCCTCTTTCATCAAATTGAGTACATTCTCGAAGAGTTGGCTTACTGGCATCGTTACTTTTTTCGGCGCAGGGATATTCGTGTAATCACGGTATGCATTCACGAAACTCACTAGACCTTTGCTCCGATTGGCAATGGTGTCCAAGCCTTCCTGCATATCCATGAAGCCATCTCTTTTGATCAAGATGCCTTCTTGCTGTACGTAGCTATCCTCATCCAAAATGGTACGAAGTGATTCCACCAAACTTGAAATCGGTGTAATGGAATTCATGATTTCGTGTCGAAGTACCTTAGTCAGGTTTTGCCAAGCTTCAAGCTCGTTTGACTGAAGTTCGGCATTGATGTTTTGTAGAGAAAGCAATGTCCAGCTATGTCCACCCATCTTCAGTGAAGTAGATTGTATGATCAGGTGGAGGGAAGGATTTACTTTTTTGGAAATGCGCTGCCCTGGCTTCATCTCCAATACATCTGCCAGAAGCTTTGGGGATAGCTTACTCAAATCAGTAATGTCCCGAAACTGTGGAATTTGAAGCAAATGCTTCGCAGCATTATTGATAACACCGATTTTCCCTTGGTCATTGAATGAGATAATTCCCGTGTTGATATGCTGAATGATGACCTGGAGAAAAAGCATTTGTTCTTCCTTTTCGGCACGGGTTTGCTTAAAAACATCCATTACCTCATTGAAAGAGGTGTTTACTTCCCGAAAGGAGCTTCCCATTTTGCTGTCGGAAGTGAAGGAACTTGAGAAATCAGCGTAACGAATAGAATCTAGAAAACGGGCAAGTTTGTGATTGATCGAGTTGACATAATAGATCATTTCTCCAATCTGGATCAGTGTAATTATGCCTAGAATAGCGGGCGCCAACCAAAGGTCCTGACTGTAATACAACCAAAGTCCTAGATAAAGGCTAATGATAATTCCAAAAATCCTTAGCCCAACACCAAGAGAAAAGCTCTTATAAACCATACTTCTCAAGTCTGCGATAAAGTGATGATCGAGTCAGCCCAAGTTCTTCAGCGGCTCTCGTGATATGCCCATTGTGTTTTTGTAATGCTTTGCGAATAAGGATTCGCTCCACATCTTCGATATTTAAATGCTCCAAACTTACCGATTCATCCTGACGCTCTGGTTGTGCCATTTTTTGCAAGAAGAGATCTTCAGGTTGTAGCACATTGTGATTAGACATGATCACGGCCCGCTCGATACTATGTTGTAGTTCACGGATATTACCAGGCCAGTGGTACTTGGACATGCGTTTGATGAGTGGTTCGGAAGCCTTGCGAATGTCTTTGTTGTATTTTTTGGAGTAAAAGGCAATGAAGTGATCCGCCAAAAGCGGAATGTCTTCAATACGCTCTCGCAGTGGCGGAAGCTGAATTTCTATGGTGTTGATGCGATAAAGTAAATCCTGACGGAAACCATTTTCATATACCATAGAATGAATAGGCATATTGGTTGCTGAAATCAACCTGATATTTACATCTACCGGCCGATTTGCTCCGACCCGTGTCACTTGACGATTTTGGAGTACTGCCAAAAGCTTTGATTGAAGTGGCATCGGAAGGTTTCCTATTTCATCCAAGAAAAGTGTCCCTTTATGTGCCTGCTCAAACCTACCTGCCCGATCTTCTTTCGCATCGGTAAATGATCCTTTTTTATGCCCAAAAAGCTCTGATTCAAAAAGCGTCTGCGTGATTGATCCTAAATCCACTCCTACAAAAGCTTCTCTATTTCTTCGTGAATGTCTGTGAATAGCACGAGCAATCAATTCTTTTCCAGTACCGTTTTCACCTAAAATCAGAACATTTGCATCTGTGACAGCGACACGTTCGATGGTTTCGAAGACCTTCTGCATAGATTCGCTTTGACCGATAATGTCCTTGAACTTATCATCCATGTCCTGATGCAAGGTTTGCTTCTGATCCCTTAGCAGATTCACTTCCATTTTCTTTTTGCGAAGCTGTAAGGCAGAATTTAGCGTAGCGAGTAAGCGTTCATTTTCCCAAGGCTTCAGCACAAAATCAGTCGCACCTTCTTTGATGGCTTTCACAGCAAGATTAACATCTCCATAGGCTGTGATCAAAACCACCACGGCAGAAGGGTCCAGTTCCAATATTCGGTCTAACCAATAGAAACCTTCCTGTCCAGAACTCACATCCTTCGTGAAATTCATATCCAGAAGAATCACATCGTAGGATTCATTGTGCGTGAGGATAGGAAGTAGATCAGGATTGGTCTCTGTGTCCACTTGAGAAAAATGTCGCTTGAGGAAAATTTTTGCTGCTTTTAAAAGGTCTTCATTGTCATCTACTATAAGAATCTTACCTGTACGTTGCTCGCTCATGATTAAAAGAATTAGGTATAGATCGGAAAAATATCCGTCGTGCTGTGCCCACTTGTTCCAAAAGTATACCGAAAAATAGGAGGCCGGTATTTTGGCTCAAAACGTTTGATTTCGGACAAGTTGAGCATGTTTTTGATTCGGTGGACGAGTTTATAAGTTAGGAAAAATATATTCGACTTTGAATGATTTTGTTCGCTTGCGGACGAAAATGTTCGCGAGTCTAGCTACTGATTTTTCATAAATCAATGAAAGAAGCTTGTAAGGGCAATTTTTTGCATGGCATACCATTTGGCATACTGGGGATAGCCCGGAAATGGCATTTACACACAATGGATAGAAAATTAGCAAAGAAAACCTGGACCCCTAAAAGAATTGCCTATATAGTAGGCGGAGTCATTTTAGTCGCCGGAATTATTTATCAGATAGGATACGCAGATCATAGATCTACAATGAATGTAGAGAAGGATAGATTGAGTATTGCAACAGTTACGAAAGGGGAGTTTACTGATTATATATTGGTGTCAGGGCAGATTGAACCTGCACAGACTTTTTTCCTAGATGCCGTAGAAGGTGGAATGGTAGCTCAGATCGTTCGGGAATCTGGAGCGGTAGTAGAAGTAGGAGATACGATTTTGATCATGGCCAATTCCAATTTGCAATTGGATGTGATGCAGCGGGAAACCATGCTTTATGAGCAAATCAATAACCTTAGGCAGACTCGATTATTCTTGGATCAAAATGATTTAAGTCAGCAGGGACAATTGGCAGAGATAGATTATCAGATCAGCTTACTTCAACCTCAGTATAAAAGATTCAAAGAGCTTCATGAGAAGAAACTGGTTTCAGATCGGGAATTCGAAGAAGTGGCCGAGCAATATGAGTACAATCTGAAAAGAAAGGAATTGACCTATAAGTCGTATAAAAGTGATTCCATCGCGAGATCGTATCAATTGGCGCAACTGCGACAGTCAGAAAACAGAATGAATGCTTCTTTAAATGGTGTTGGGCAGATTTTGAATAATCTGGTAATTAAAGCTCCAATAGCAGGTCAGTTGGCAATGGAGCAAATCGAAGTTGGTCAGGCGATCAATTCAGGTGAGCGATATGGTCAGATCGATGTGCAGGATGAATTCAAAGTAAGGGTGCCTATAGATGAATTGTATTTGCCACGAATCGGACGTGGTTTGAAAGGGAAGTTCACACTGAGCGGTGTGGATCATGAACTGGAAATCATGAAGATCTATCCAACCATCACCAATGGTCGATTTGAAGTGGATATGGCTTTCACAGGTGAAAGCCCGCAGGGAATCAGAAGAGGTCAGAGTGTAAGAATCAGATTGCAGCTCAGTGATAGCGAGCAAAGTCTACTTCTTCCTACAGGTGGATTCTTCAAGGACACCGGTGGAAACTGGGTATTTGTAATCAATTCTTCAGGTAATGCAGAGAAGAGAAATATCAGACTTGGAAACAAAAACCCTGAATTCTACGAAGTGCTGGAAGGTCTAGTAGAAGGAGAAAAAGTAATCATCTCTGGCTATGAGAACTTTGGGAAGAACGAGATTTTGGGCCTAAAGTGATTTTGGGTCTCGGAGACCGATGCCGGGTGTCCGATGCCGGATGACCGATGTGGGGTGCTTGATGTTGGATGTGGATTGAGTAATGATTTCAGGATTTAGACTATAAAGCTATGGATGAATATGTGCCTCATTTTAAATTCGAAAGCTTCAAATATGGCAAAAGGCCATGGATTTTGGAGAGGATATATTTGGTGTTTCTAAGGGTTTCCCTAAGGATGAATTATTTAACTTGATTTCACAGGCAAGACGTGCTGCGGACTCAATTGCTTTAAATATTGCTGAAGGCTCTATCTCCCAAAGTAACCCTGAATACAAGAAGTTCTTGGGCTATGCAATTCGATCTTTAGCCGAAGTAGTCACTTGCTTGCATAAAGCCGTGAGAAGAAAATATATTGATCTAGAACAGTTTAACAAACTTTACGCCGAGGCTTTTCATCTTATGAATATGATGCAATCCTTCAAATCAAAGATTAATTAGGTAGAAATGAAATGACTTGGAATACATAGGTCATTAGATATCAAATTATAAAAAAAAATATAAATAATGATGGAGGTTCAACCCACATCGGGCACCCGACATCGAACATCATACAAAAAAAATATAACAAACGATTGAGGTTAAAACCACATCGGTCACCCGACATCCGACATCTAACAATAACAACCATGAACGTAATCAAAACCGTCGATCTCCGAAAGCTTTACTCCACTGAGGAGGTAGAAACTACAGCTTTGGACAATATCCAAATTGAAATCAAAAAAGGCGAATTCGTAGCCATTATGGGACCGTCAGGTTGTGGTAAATCCACACTCTTGAATATCCTTGGCCTGCTGGATAATCCAGATTCTGGCGAGTATCATTTCTTAGAAAATGAAGTCGCTAAATTCTCTGAAAGACAGCGTTCTTCCCTCAGAAAAGGAAACATCGGTTTCGTGTTTCAGAGCTTTAACCTGATCGACGAACTGACTGTATTTGAAAATGTAGAACTACCCTTGCTTTACCTCAAAATCCCGACTGATGAGCGCAAAACTAGAGTAGAAGAGGTGCTTTCTCGCATGAATATCATGCACAGAAGAAATCACTTTCCACAGCAGCTTTCCGGCGGTCAGCAGCAGCGAGTGGCGATTGCCAGAGCAATTGTAGCAAAGCCTTCCGTGATCCTTGCCGATGAGCCTACAGGTAACTTGGATTCTACCAATGGCGAAGAAGTAATGCGCCTTTTGGAAGAACTCAATAACGAAGGAACTACCATCGTAATGGTAACTCACTCTCCGCATGATGCAAACTACGCTCACAGAATCATCAACCTATTTGATGGTAAAGTAGTGACTGAGAATATCAGGGAGCAGTTTCATGTGTAGAATGGATTGAAAGATTGGAAGATTCTAAATACTTGTCCGCCGTGGCGGATTGAAAAATTGGTCTTTACAAATCTTAGCCTAGGTCTGTGTCCTCACTATGCCAGCTACCATGGTCTGTGTCTCCACAGACCATGGTAGCTGGCATAGTGATACCGACCACGTTGGCTATTTGATCTTTGTATATCATTTAAACCCTTGTAAAAGATCGCTTTTAATTCTTTCAATATAGAATCTAGTTTCATAATTGAAATTGCCCAGTTCTGATATTTATAAATCTTTCAATCTTTCAATTTTCCAATCTTTAAATCAATCTTCATGCTCCGCCACCAACTCACCCTCGCTTTTCGAAGTTTTATGAAGTTCAAGAAGATCTTTGCGATCAACCTGTTTGGGTTGGCGATAGGTCTGACGACGGTGGTGCTGATCATGATGTGGGTGAAGGATGAGCTAGGCATCAGTCGTAATCATGAGAAGATAGATCGGATCTATGCCGTGATGACTAATCATGACAATACAGGTGGCATTGTAACTATAGGTATAACTCCTGGTGATATGGCCGAAGCCATGAAGGCAGAGCTTTCACAAGTGGAGTTAGCGGCAGGCACATCGTCGTTTATTAATGGAGTTGCTTTTGAGAATGGGGATACCAAGATGACTGGAGCGGGTCTTTATGTAGATCAGACTTATTTTGATATTTTCTCAGTTGATTTTCTCGAGGGAAATCCAAGTCAGATCATGACTGGAATCAATAGCTTGGCGATATCTGAGACTATGGCTACCAAACTCTTTGGCTCACCAAAAGAGGCCATAGGCAAATCAGTGAAATGGCAAGTTTTTGATTTTCACAATGATGTGGAGGTAACTGGTGTTTATAAGGATTTCGGTTCTATGGAAGTGGACAAACCAGATTATTTCCTGTCTTTTTCTTACTTCAAACAGATGCTTGGCGAAGGCGTTCATTGGGGTAATTTCAATGCAAGCACTTATTTATTACTTAGACGAGATACAGATGTAGCGGCTTTTAATGAACAAATTGCTGGTTTCATTAAAGCCAAAGATGAAAGAAGTAATGTATCTGCTTTTGTTCAACCGTATGGTGATACCTATCTCTATGGTACCTATGAAGATGGAAAAGTAGCAGGTGGAAGGATCAGTTATGTGAAGCTTTTTTCAGCTATTGCAATCTTCATCTTGATTATCGCGTGCATCAATTTCATGAATCTAACTACGGCTAGATCGATGAGTCGATTGAAGGAAATAGGAGTGAAAAAGTCTATGGGAGCAAGCCGCGGGGGCCTTTTTGGACAATTTATGGTCGAATCCTTACTGTTGACATTTATGGCTTTGGTTCTGGCCATTCTCGCAACATTTATCCTGCAACCATTTTTCAATCAGGTGACATCCAAAACGCTAAGTATGTCTTTCCAGTCTGAGTTGATCCTTCTTTTATTGGGTATTTGGCTATTAACCAGTTTTTTGGCTGGGATATATCCTGCCGTTTACCTTTCTAGGTTTAAACCAGTGGAGGTGATGAAATCTAATATCAAGGGAAGCTTTGGGGAATTACTGGCTCGAAAAGGCTTGGTTGTTTTTCAGTTTGCAATTTCTCTTCTGCTGATCATAGGAATCTCCGTGATCGGCAAGCAAATGACTTTTATTCAAAACCAAAACCTGGGCTATAATCAAAGCCAGCTTCTACAGATTAATGCCTCTGGTGTCAATCCCAACCAGCTAGACTCATTTCTGGCTGAAATCAAAAAATCACCTGGAGTAGAGAATGCATCGAGTTTAAGTCATCCATTGGTTGGTTTAAGAAGCGCCACTATTGGTCTTACTTGGGAGGGAAAAAACCCTGAAGAGCAGGTGAAGTTTGAAAATGTATCAGTCAACATGGGCTTGATCGAAACCATGGGATTTGAATTGGTGGATGGAAGAGCTTTTTCTACGGAATTTGGAGAGGAAGAGTCCAAGATAATTTTGAATGAAGCTGCAGTTCGGACCATAGGTTTTGATGATCCAGTTGGACAAATTGTCAACCTGTGGGGTGATGACAAAGAGGTAGTAGGGGTGATCAAGGATTTCAATTTCGAGTCATTGAAAGAGACAGTTAAGCCAGCTTTCTTAAAATACGATCCGGGTTTTGCGCAAAAAATTATGATTAGAATAAATCCTCAAAATCAACAGGAGACTATTGCTGGAATAGAAGCGCTTTTCGTGAAGCAAACTGCTCAGCCTATGGATTATTCCTTCATGGATGAGGATTATCAGTCGCTTTATGCTTCCGAGCAGCGCGTGTCCAAGTTGGCAAAATATTTTGGAGTGATGGCGATTTTCTTGAGCTGTCTTGGCTTATTTGGCTTGGCCGCATTTACTGCGGAAAAGCGTAAGAAAGAGATAGGAGTGCGAAAGGTAATGGGAGCTTCCATGATGAGCGTGTTGACTTTGGTTTCCAAAGACTTCATCGCATTGATCCTGGTTTCGATCCTGATTGCCATTCCAATTGCCTGGTATTTCGCCAATAACTGGCTTCAAACCTATGCTTACCAGACCGATTTGAGTTGGTGGATCTTTGCAGGCTCTGGAGTTCTTTTGATTGTGATTTCACTGATTACAGTAGGTTATCAGGCTTATAAGGCAGCTTCGACGAATCCTGTTGAATCCCTTCGATCAGAGTGAGTAGGGAGGTTGGAAGCCGGGAAGTGGGAAGTTTGATTTCGTTATTGCGAGTAATGAAAATATAGAATTTACAAAAGAGAGATGGCGGTGTCAGCCTGAGCGAAGTCGAAGGATACGCGACTCCGCTCGGACTGATAGCAGTTTTGTTTCTAAATCTTCGTCGCGGTCAATGTCTTCACAAACCACGGCACAAAGAGCTAATAGCTTTGCCCGAAAGCGAACGTTACTGTACGAAGTTAGGTGCGTAAAAAATTGAAAATGAGCTTTCTGGCATCCAGAAGGCTTTTTTTAAATGGCATAAATCCTGAATAAGTTCTAATACACCTTGATAGTCAATCTTAAATTCTATTTGCTATGCTCAAGAATTACTTCAAAATCGCCCTAAGAAACTTAAAGAAGCATAAGTTCTATACTTTCATCAATATCCTTGGACTATCGGTAGGCGTGGCGGTCTGCATGATTATCTCACTTTTTGTGATCAATGAGCTTTCCTACGACAAGCATTTCAAGGATGCAGATCAGATTTATAGAATTCACGCAGATATCATTTTTGGAGGGAATCACTGGGATATGATCACAGCTCCGGCTCCTATGGCTGAGGCTCTTCCTGCCGAATTTCCCGAAGTGGAATATGCAGTTAATTTTAGACAACGTGGTTCCTATTTGGTCAAAAATATTGATCAGAACATCAAAGAAGATGGAGTAATCTGGGCGAGCAAGGACTTTTTCAATGTTTTCGGAACACCGCTTTTAGAGGGCAATCAGGATGGTGTTTTGACGGAACCCAATACTATGGCTATCAGCAAGAGCATAGCTGATAAGTATTTTCCAGGAGAAAGTGCCATCGGGAAAACCTTGATTCTGGATAATGATATGAATTTTAGGATCACTGGAGTATATGAGGATATACCTCAGAACAGCCATTTTCACTTTAATTTTTTACTGTCCATGGAAGGCTTAGAGGAAGCAAAAAGCGCTTCCTGGATGGGTAATAATTTCCAAACCTATTTGAAAATCAGGAAGGATGCAGATCCTGAAAATCTAAATCAAAAACTTAAATCCTTGGTCGAAAAGAATATAGAGCCAGAATTAGGGCGATTATTTGGTGAAGGAGCCACTTTGGAAGGCATGCTTGCCGATGGAGGTAAGATGGAATATGCAGTTCAACCGCTTCTGGATATTCACTTGAAAAGTGATCTGATGGGGGAGTTTGAGCCTAATTTCAATGTTACCTACGTCTATCTTTTTGTGGCAATTGCCTTGTTTATTTTGGTCATCGCCTGTATCAATTTCATGAACTTGTCCACGGCCAGATCTTCTTCTCGTGCCAAAGAAGTGGGAATCCGAAAAGTGATGGGTTCATTCCGAACGCATTTGATTCGTCAGTTTTTGATGGAGTCTATACTGCTGAGCTTTATCTCATTTTTGATCGCTGTGCCTCTTGTCGCTGTTTTACTTCCTTTTTTCAATGATTTGGCTGCACGGGAACTTGTCATGCCATTTAGCTTCGGTTCATTTTATATGATTTTGATTTTAGGCGCCATTGGTACTGGCGTACTGGCAGGAATTTATCCCGCATTTTTTCTGTCAGGTTTCAAACCGATTAGCATTCTGAAAGGGAAAGTTTCCATGGGAATGAAAAGCGGGATGATTCGAAGCTCTTTGGTAGTTTTTCAATTTGCGATCTCTATCATATTAGTCATCGCCACGATCGCTGTTTTCAATCAGCTGAATTACATACAAAATAAGAAGATTGGCTTCAATAAAGAGCAGATCATAACGGTGGATGATGTCTATGCGCTAGGCGATCAAGTAGAGACATTCAAGCGGGAGATCCTGGCAAATAGTATGATGGAGTCGGGGACGATAACTGGGTATTTGCCGGTTTCGGGAACCTGGAGATCTGATACACCATGGTGGGCCGAAGGTAGGGATCCTAAGCAAACCGAGAATATGGTCAGCTTGCAAAACTGGGAGGTGGATTACGATTACGTGAAAACAATGGGGATGGAAATAGTGGAGGGAAGAGATTTCTCGATGGATTTCCCATCTGATTCTTCTGGGGTGATTCTTAACGAAACTGCAGCAAAACAATTCAACTTTTTGGGAGATCCTTTAGGTCAAAAAATCTACACCTTGGCTGGGAACAATGAGACGATGAACATGGAAGAGCTGGAAAATAGGACTGTAGTCGGCGTAGTGAAAAACTTCAATTTCGAATCGCTCAAAGAAAATATAGGTTCGGTGATGATTTTCTTAAGTGAAAGACCTCAGGGCATTGCCTCCTTCAAGTTCAACTCTACAAATACTGATGAAGTAGTCAATTTCATAGAATCTAAATGGAATGAAATGGCTCCGGGACAACCCTTTACTTATTCATTCTTGGATGATAGATTCGGTCAGATGTATGCTTCCGAAACCCGTCTGGGGAAAGTCTTTGGTATCTTTGCAGGATTTGCAATTGTCATCGCCTGTCTGGGCTTGTTTGCCTTGACCGCATTTACTGCAGAGCAGAGGACCAAGGAAATCGGGATACGAAAAGTGCTGGGTTCCAGCATAGGAAGCATCGTGGTATTACTATCTAAGGAATTTGCCAAGCTCGTGGTAATCGCATTTCTGATCGCTTCACCCATCGCTTGGTGGGCAATGACTAAATGGCTGGAAGACTACCAGTTTAAGCAGGAGCTAGGCTGGCAGGTATTCCTTGGCGCAGGATTCTTCGCCATTCTTATCGCTTTGCTGACAACCAGCTATCAATCTATCAAGGCTGCAACTTCAAATCCAGTCGATTCATTAAAGAGTGAGTAAAGAGTGAGTTACCGTCATTGCGAGTGAGGAACGAGCGAAGCAATCTTACCTAAGTATCAAGAGGCTAGAATCAAGAAAAGAGATTAAAGTCAAAAGGTTGAAGTCTGAAAAAGATAACGGTTGTGGTGTGGTCCTGATCCGCCATAGTCGAGAGAAAGATCTCCTCGACCGTTGATTTGTTATTTTTACCCATTACATCCCCACAAGTATCGGGAGGGTAGTAATAAACGGGTAAAGTGTACATCCCACCCCGAGTGGGTTTAGGATGGTTATTTTTTTGAGACTGGGTTTATCCACCTCAGCTGATGGATATTCGCTGGATCTGGAATGTTGCTGGTGATTATTACGGTGATTACGGTGGGAGTTCAGGCTTATAAAGCCGCTTCAGCAAATCCAGTGAATTCGCTGAAGAGCGAGTAAGGGGTATTTTTGATTTTGGATATGCTATTACAGATTTGTTCGCCTAGGTCTGTGTCACAGACCGAAATACTGGTGGTTTGCGGAGACCTGCCTACTGGCAAGGCATGCCACACCAAGGCAGTAGCCTTGGGCAATAGGGAAGGAGAAGGGTGCATGACAGGTGCCTCAGTATCTTTTTGCCATCATTTTTCCTTTGAGTATCGCTTTATCCTGTGCTAGAGCACCAAAGCAAAGCAGGAAACCCAGAGAAGCAAAGAAGATGGATTTACGAATCAGAGACATTAATTGCCTGTATTGAAGTTCTTATGAAGGATAGGATTCTGCTTACTTAATAGCCGAATCAGAATACCAAGATAAATTCGATTTTCTGTATTTTACTATACTCGATTTGTAAAGAAATTAAGTTTGGCTGGTGGGAGGGGAGGTTTATTAAATTGGAAACTGTAGTTGAGTTGAAAAGGGTGATCATTCAATATCAGAGTATAAAAATCTGAGATTGGTGTATGAATGTTTATTGTTGAAGAGTGAAAGAAGTAACCGTCGAATTGCAAATTTTCTAAGATAGAAAGTTGTTTTGCAGACCTACACCTAGTGGGCGTAATGAGCTCTACTAGAAATTCTTCCGATAGCTTTTTATATCTGCCCAGGCCACTCAAAAATAAGACTTCACTCGGCATTGATGAGAAGCATCAGCTAACCAGAAATAGTATATTGTTTTTTATGGTAACCCGATTTTTTGCACGTAGTGATATAGGAACATCATAAAACTAGCTCTACCATGGGATTGAGGCAACCTCGGTATTCCGAGCTCAAAAGCAAAGCGTAAATAGCTGCTGGCACGATTCCGTATACTACTATTATTATTCTATGTTTTTTTGCTCTGTAAAGCTACTCGTCTCAATAAAGATTCTTTTTACACTAGGATGGAAGTGTCGAATGTCTTTTTCAAGCCTACATACGGCTTTCTCGATATCCAATGAAGATTGATTTTTCTTAAAGCGAATGTCAATAGCTAAAAAAACATTTTGCGGACCAAAATACATGGTTAACGGTTTTTTAGCCTTATCTACCGCCTCATCTGCATGCACCACTTTTAGAATACTGGAAGACATTTCTTCATTCGCACCTTCTCCGATTAGTAAACCTTTACTTTCTATTGCCAATATCAGCGCTATAACTGCAAGTAAAAGACCGATGAGAACAGATGCATAGGCATCATAACGTGCGTCTTCAAAATAGTGTCCTAGAAATAAGCCTGTAGCAGCTATCACCAAACCCACGAGCGCGCCTGCATCTTCCAATATCACAGCAAAGCTCCCGGGATCCTTGCTTAATTTGATAGCTTTCCAATAAGTATTTTTTCCTTTTTGTTTTTTGAAATTTTTCAATGCAAAAAACAGTGCTGATCCTTCAAATAAAAAGGCAAGTCCCAATACGATGTAACTCCAGAATGGATCCGTCAAAGGAGCAGGGTCAGCTATATGAGAAATTCCTTTGTATAAAGACATTCCGCCACCGATTGAAAAAATAAGTATGGCAACAATCAAAGACCAAAAATAGAGTTCTTTCCCATGACCAAATGGATGATTGTCATCAGCGGGTTTTTTGCTCTCATGGATTCCAAATAAAAGTAAGCCCCCGTTACCCGTATCTACCAGGGAGTGAATTCCTTCAGAAATCATCGCCGAACTTCCGCTAAAACTTGCTGCTATAAATTTAGCTACAGCTATCGCAAGGTTTGCGGCAATCGCTGCATATATGGGCAATTTACTTCCCGATGTATCCATTTTTGAAATAATTTAATTAATCGAATTGTGTTCTATTTACTAGATAGAGAGACACTTTATTTGTCAAGCCTATTTGATACGATCTGTCAACATTTTGTGTGGTTATAGATGAAATCATTCATGTTATTTTCTCGCTTAAACGTATTGCCTAAACTAAGTCGCTAATATCAGAATGGCGGGCAACCATGAAACAAAAGATGCCATAACCCAGCATTCCTAATGCGACTGCCCCCATCAGAAAACTGCCATACGGTAAACTTAATAAATATTGCAAAGCACCTTCTGTTCCCTCCAGAGCATTGGCATCGTGAGCGAGGCTAACTTTGATTATAAAAAAAGAAATGATTCCAAAAACCACTCCCCTTGCTACATAACCATACCTACCGCTTTGTTTAACCAAGTTGTATTCATTTTTAGTATCGGGATTTTCATCAATCTGCTTCATGTATTTTCCGCTAAATCCCAAATAGCACTGCCAAATTGCATTCAAAGCCATCCCTACGGCAATTATCCATATAACCCAAATTCCCCATTCTTTTTCAAGCAATTGGCTCAGTGCTGCTTTTTTAGACTCATCGCCTGACGAATCTGAATTACTAAAAAGTGGTTTCGCAAATGAAAAGGCAATGACTCCATAAAATATTCCCGAATAGGCAAATTGGAGTCTAGGACCAATCCTTTTTTCATCTTCGTCTCCACTGGGGTCAAATGCAGCTTCATAAAAGCGCCATAAGCTATAGGCCAATAAGCCGAAAGCTACAATTGAAGTGAGTATTACTCCGCCAGGTAATTCTTGAAGAAATGAAACAATACCTGATTTCCCTTTAATTTCTCCACCCAATCCGAAGGCAACCATTGCCGCCAGAATTCCCATTAGGGCGTATACTAATCCTTTACTGTAAAAGCCGACTTGCTTTACTTTTTTTATTTTGTCTTTCTGGGAGTTGTCCATATACTTTTATCCCTAAATGGGGAATTTCTATGTTGAATTAGTAAGAGGGATACTATTTCACATAAGTAGTGCCATGGTTGAGAACCTTTACTTTCGCTCTGATTTTTAGATTCGGAGCATAACTATCGGAAGTGTCAAGACAGCTCCATCCAGATCGATGGTCAGTTGTGAGCCTGGCATGGGTAGGAGCGAAAACTCCGCGGCGGAGGAGAAGATCATTAGCCCAATCCGCTGTCCTGCTGGGATGATCTTTGTATTGGGGTGAAATTACAAATCCCACCCAGTAGCAAAGGTGTTTTGACTAAGTTTCGTCTAACATTCTACAGCCAACTTGGGTAGAGGAGTGAATCTTGGGCCGTTTTTTTCGAAATCGGCTGACCGCAAGCACAAGAAAGTTTATTTCGCACTGAACCAAGACATACCATCGGGGTTCTGAAGGTCGGTTATTTCTTTGATCACTGTCATTGTGTTAGTGTCGATCACTACGAGTTTGTTGCCGGCGCTTACTGCATAGTATGCCCGTGGACGTACCGGATCGATGAAGATGCCTTCACCACCTGCACCTACGTCAATACGTTTCACCTCTTTACGTGTTGCCACATCCCAGACACGCAGCTCGTTGCCCTGTAGCTCATTCATCAATACGTATTTTCCGTCCTTCGTAAACTTAATGCGGTTGTTCAAACCGCCTTCAAACGAAATAGTGCTGACCAGTTTCTTCTCCGGTACGTTGATGATCGATATCTCTTTAGCATTCATGTGAAGGGCCCAAAACTCGTTGCCGTCGGGTGAAAGCGCCATGCCTTCCATGCGGGTGTCACCAGGAAAAGTAGTGAAAGCAAAATTTTTCTGGCCTCTTTCATTTGTTATCCGATCGACAATAGAAATCACACTGCCATTGCTGCTTGCAGTAAAGATTCGCTGTTCATCGGGAGTGACGATGAGCATGTGTGATCCACCGGGGAGTCCGATGACCTCGTCAAACTTCTTGGTTGCCGGATCATAACGTGTGATCAGGCGGTTAGTCTCATGGCCCAGGTAAAGATGACTGCCTGCGAAAGTAATCGCATGACGGTCTCCAAATGCGCTGATATCAATGGGCTCAACCCGCTTTTGCGCGACAACATCTACCACCGTGATTCCAGGAAGATTCGAGCCGATGTACACATACCGTCCATCGGTTGCGATTTCGTGAAGATTTCCTCCTGCCGGAATACGCGCCACAATTTCAAGTGTTTCGGGATCGATTATCACCAGACGGCCCGCAGCCTTCTCGCCCAGGAGCAAGGCCTGTTTGGGTGTGGGTCCAAAGCTCACTACCGGCGAATCCGGATCGACGGCCCGGTTTTTCCCCGGCCCACCACTTTTCCCCGGACTTGCTGATGGTGGGACTTGGGCAAGCAATGGTTGTACTTCAAGAAGGAGAAGGGTGATCAGTAGTAGTAAAAAACAACTTGATTTTTGCATAACAGGAATTTGGATAGTAGTTATGAAAACCACCTCCATGGATTGTCCTGTGCTGTCTTGAATGTTCCCTTCTCGTCAGTTCTTCTTCCTAGCCAATTTTCTATTTTCAGGTTTTTGATGCTCTCTTTTTATCAACATATTATTCCTGTTTATTACTTTATCAACCTCTGATCAAACCGAAACTCTACCTGTTCAATGACTTTCACTCTATGATATTCTGGGTGTCTGCAATTGAGTATGTAATTTCTTGAACTATGAATCACACTGCTTGGCACTTTAAGAGCTATTGATCTATTGGAGTTTATCCATTCTTCCGCTATTTCCGCCAGAATCGATGGAGCAGGGTAGTTTGTCCAGTTATCCGGCAAATCTTTTATCTCAATTTCATAAATTGAATCATCAGGAATCTCTAGGGTCAAGATATCCAAAGCTGGAACTATGGCTGGTGGAGTATGTACAATTATTTCGAGCAGCGCTAATTCTTTGCTTTCTCCAGTGTAGAGTACAGGCGAACCTTTTTTATTCCAGCGACCACCAAACATAGCTGCACCTGATCCATAAATATTACTAGCATGTTTTTTACCGGCAATTCGATATACCTTCATGATTAACTGTAAACACCATGCTCGATTCTACCTAAAACATCTCTCACTTTGGATATTCCACCAGGAATTTCAATTAATTCCTGAGGTTCAATATCTCCCAAGGAAGTATTGGGAAGGTGTAACCATTTGAAAAAATTTTCTTTGCTCTCAAAAACTTCGATACCATACAGGAACAAATCCGCAGCCTCAAGTAATTGAACTGAGCTATTCCTTTTTAGATCCTGCTTTGACCTTAATAATCGATACAGCGTTGGTTCTGATAAGTTTAATAAGGTAGCGGTGAAATTTTTGGAGAGATTGAAATAAACGCTAAAATGAACAACAGCATCAGAATTTATGCCTTTGGTCGCTAGTGTAATGAAGTCAAAAGGGCTGTCAACTCTCTCCTTCAAATTGTCTTTGCCAAATACTTCATTCAATTTTTGATACCTATCAATTGTCTTTTCCATGTCTTGTCATTTGATAATATAATTTATCATATGAACGAATATGCGACAAATATGTTAGGAAATGAAATTAATGGAGTAATCTTTATTTCTTTTATTTTAGAAAAATAATCACTGTTGATATTTGATAATCAGTTGATTATACCTATTTATTGAAATTAGCTATTTCTGTTAATAGGATTCTTTTTCAAACTGAATCATTTTCACTCTCTTTTAGTTATCCCAACTGTGCTTTATCCAGATTATCGATTCGTGAATTTCATAAACTCGGTTTGGGATTGGGACGGCACAAAAGTATCTTTACACCTCATTCATCAAAATGATCTATTGTGGCAAATAAAACTGTAAAAGTTGGCTTAGTCCAGTTGGGTTGCTCTTCTGATGTAGCTGAAAATATGGCGAAAACCATCGCTGGTGTTCGTGAAGCTACTGCCAAGGGCGCACAGGTTGTAGTTTTGCAGGAGCTTTTCCGCTCCCTGTACTTCTGCGACGTGGAAGATTACGAAAATTTTAAATTGGCTGAGGCTATTCCTGGACCATCTACCGATACACTTGGAGAACTAGCCAAAGAACTTGGTGTGGTGATCGTGGCTTCTCTTTTTGAGAAAAGAGCCGAAGGTTTATACCATAATACCACCGCTGTTTTGGATGCTGATGGAGCCTATTTAGGCAAATACAGAAAAATGCATATCCCTGATGATCCGGGATATTTTGAGAAGTTCTACTTCACTCCTGGGGATTTGGGTTACAAAGTATTCCCTACCAGATTCGGTAAGATCGGCGTATTGATCTGCTGGGATCAGTGGTATCCGGAAGCAGCGAGAATCACGGCTTTGAAAGGAGCGGATTTCTTGGTTTATCCTACAGCTATAGGCTGGCACAAGGATCAGGATGGACTCACCAATGACGAGCAATATGGCGCTTGGCAGACCATTCAGCGTTCCCATGCCGTAGCAAATGGTATTCCGGTAGTTTCTGTAAATAGAATTGGTATCGAAGGTGATATGAAATTCTGGGGCGGTTCTTTCGTCTCCAATCCTTTCGGTAGAGTGTTGTTCAAGGCATCTCATGACGAGGAGCAAGTACATGTGGAAGAACTGGATTTCGCTGGATCTGACCGATACAGAACGCACTGGCCTTTCTTGAGAGACCGTAGAATTGATTCCTATCAGCCGATCACCAAGCGATATTTGGACGAAGAATAATGAGTATGACAGATATCTTTGCTTTAGCCAATTCGGGTGAGAAGACACCAGCCGAATTGGGATACTATTTCCCTGCGGAATTTGCCCCACATACAGCTACTTGGCTCAGTTGGCCTCATAAAGAGGAATCTTGGCCAGGGAAACTTGACAGCGTTTACGCTCCGTATTCTGAGTTTATCAAATATGTGGCACTAGGCGAAATCGTCAATATCAATGTCGCTGATGAGGCGATGAAGGCTTTTGCTTTGGCACATTTGCAGAAAGCAGGAGTGAACTTGGCGAATATCCGTTTTCACTTTTTCCCAACAAATGACGCTTGGTGTAGAGATCATGGCCCAGCTTTCTTGATCAATCCAGATGCGGATGTGAAGAAGGTATTGGTGAAATGGGATTACAATGCCTGGGGAAATAAATATCCGCCTCACGATCTCGACAACCAGATTCCGATCAAAATCGCTGCTGAATTAGGAATTCCTTGCTTCAAACCTGGAATCGTCATGGAAGGTGGTTCGGTGGAATTCAATGGAAAAGGAACGCTTTTGACTTCAGAAGCTTGTTTGCTTAATGAAAATAGAAATCCACATCTCAACCAAGATCAGATCGAGAGATACCTTCAGGATTATTATGGAGTGAATCATATCCTTTGGGTTGGTGACGGGATCATCGGTGACGATACGGATGGGCATATAGATGATATCACTCGCTTTGTCAATGAAGATACCGTGTTGACTGTGGTGGAAGAAAATAAGTCAGACGAAAATCATTTGTTGCTTAAGGAAAATCTGGAGCGACTGCACAAAATGCGTTTGGAAAACGGCAAGCAATTGAATGTGGTAGAACTTCCTATGCCGGATCCGGTGATTTGGGAAGATCAGCGATTGCCAGCTTCTTATGCTAATTTCTACATTGCTAATCATGCGGTTGTAGTTCCGACTTTCCGAGATAAAAAGGATCAGCAAGCATTGGATATTATTTCAGATTGTTTTCCTGATCGTAAAGTCGTAGGTGTAGATTCCAAAGATATCATCTGGGGACTTGGTAGTTTTCACTGTCTGAGTCAGCAGGAACCGGCGGTATAAAGAATTGGCTCTCGCAAAGGCGCGACGGCGCAAAGGTGAATTTATCTTTGCTCCTCTATCTCTTTGCGAGAGCTATTATTTTTTGAATTTGATCTAGAAGTTCTCTTTGCATCGTTTCTTTAAAAAACACTTTATTCAATGAGCAAAATATTCCTAGCCCTTATTTTTACTTTTTTGATGAGCTCCTGCGCTTTTCAAACACTTCATAGAACAAAAGACATCAACTACATTTCCGCCAACACTCAACAAGATTTGCCTAATAAGAACCTAGATGTTTACGCCCCTAAAAAAGCTAGTAATCTTCCTGTTCTTGTGTTTTTCTATGGTGGAAGTTGGAAGTCGGGGAAGAAGGAGATGTATCACTTTCTTGGGAATAGATTAGCTAGAAGGGATTTGATAGTTGTGATTGCTGATTATCCGTTGTCTCCCGATTATCAGATTTGTACTATGCAGGAATCAGCATTGGCAGCAATTAATTGGACCAAGGATCATATAATTGAATATGGTGGTGATCCGGATAGAGTTTTCGTTTCGGGGCATTCTGCTGGAGGACATTTGGCTTCTTTGATTGCTGTGAAGGAGGATGAATTGAAGCCTTCAGAGAATGGAAAGAAGTTGGCTGGTTCTATTTTGATTGATGCAGCGGGTTTGGATATGTATGGGTATTTAGAAGAAACAAGTGAAGGAGAAGGCAAAAAGTATTTGAATGCATTTACTGATGATCCTGCGGTTTGGAAGGAATATTCTTCGATGTATTTTTTGACAGACAATTTGTCGCCTATGCTGATTTTGGAAGGAGAGCGCACTTACCCTAGCATCCAAGGGAGCAGAGAGCGATTTATGAAGCGTATTGAAGAAAAAGGAATCGAAGATGTGACTGCGAAAATTTACCCTAAGAAAAAGCATATTCCCATGATCACACAGTTTCTATGGACTGGAGGTAGAGTATATAAGGATGTGTTGGGTTTTATTGAGGAAGTGACTGATGATCAATTTTAGCTAACCAAAAATCTAATAATATCATTATAATTTAGAAAGTTGTTAAAATACCAACTTTTTGTTTCTTTTGATGTTAAATAGATAGGCATGACTATCCTTTATCTTACCAAGCTTATTTTGTTTCCAGAAAGCATTCAGATTCAGGGAAGAGTTTGACTACTTGGAAAAATATTGTTGAATTGGCTCAATGGAGGAAAAGTCAAGATATCCTAGATAGCTTTCCCAAAGCTAAAATTATCAAGGGAAATCGAGCACGATTTAAGATTGTCGGTAATAAATACCGATTGATCATTGAGGTGGATTATGAAGATGAAACGGTGGAAATACGTTTTATAGGAACTCACCCTGAGTATGATAAAATAGATGCAACTACGATTTAAAGATTATGGAAAAAGATACGTTCAGAAACTGGTATTTACTTGAGTCAGAAGAGGATTTTGATCGAGCGATAGCTCGCTATGAACTGTTGAAAAGTGCTGAAAAAGGATCAGATGAACATAAAGAAAAAATGCTTTTGGTTCATCTAATTGCAGCTTATGAAAATAAACTATGGGATTTGCCAGAAGTGGATCCTGTGGAAATGATCAAAATTAGGATGGAAGATTTTGGATACAATGCGACAACTTTGGCCAAAGAATATGGAGATAAAGGGACTATTAGCAAAGTTTTGAATTATAAGCAATCTCTCTCACTGACTATGATTAGGAAGTTTAGTCATTTACTCAAAATTCCAGCTGAATGCCTGATAAAGGAATATCCTTTGAAAAAGGCTGTTTGAAGAGAGTATAGGGATTGCTTATTTCGAAAGACTTTCCATCAATTCCTCTGGAGTAATCACTTGCAAATAGGGTTTTGAGAGTTTGAGGAAATCACGGTCTGATGTGACGATAGCATCCATGTGGTGATTAAGACAAATGAAATAATGGATGGAATCTTCTATATCTGTGTGGGTGGATTGAATTGCAGAAAGAATTGAATTTTGATCTCCTTCCAGCAGCGTAAACTTTTCACAAATCACACCTATTATTTCTTTGCAAACGGGAAGATCTTTGGCCTGCTTGAGGTAATATGCACAAGTTTGAATTACTGAGATCGTCACATGACCTTGTATTTGGTTATTGTCCAGTTTTTCAAAAATTGAATTTATTAATTCTTGCTTTGGACTTCTTTCCAAGAAAAAATCAAGCAGAATATTGACATCAAAGAAGATCTTCAAAGCCGTATTTTTTAGCACGTTCCTTATAAATCTCTTCTTTATAATTGTAACCTTTTGGGAATTCTATTTTTGATTTGGGTAAGGATTGCATGTATTCCACCAAGCTCATTCCGTTTTTTAGTTTTGGCTTTGGTTTGATTAGAGCTTCGAAATGCTCTTCTACTAGACTTGAAATACTAGTCTCATTCTGATCTGCATAAGTTTTGATCTTATCCAGCAGATTTTCCTCTATGGTGATATTGAGCCTCTTCTTCATGTGTGTATAATTTTTTTTAAAGGTCACATGGAATCTCGCTTACTAGATAATCATCCAACCGTATGACGATTTCTTCATGCTCGATTTCATAATCTATGCGTATGATTCCGTAATTATACGCATGAATATATGAAAACGTTTTTAACTTACTGATCGAATGTGTTAGTCAATTCTCTGTTTATTAAAAATTCTAACTATTTCAATGTTTTTTAATATCTTAAATTCAGTAAATAAAGAGATATGATAGTTCAAACCACAAATTCACTCAATACAAAAGATTTGCTTCAGAGTTTGAAGAGTCAATTTCCCAATTACTCAGTTTATAGGTTCGATACGAAATTTCAAAAAAGTATAGTTGTACGCAAGTCTGCCATAGTTGGCGCTCAAATAACTGTACATGAAAACGAAATCATGGTTGACGCATGTTACCCAAATATATTTATATCCTCTTTAATGAGTTTGCTTACTGCCAGTACTATTTTCCCCTTCAACTCTTGGCGTAACTTTGAAAGTAAAGTAACTAATTTCTTGAGATCAATATATAACCAGCAAGATTCCTTTCAATAGTTTGATTTTTCGATCTTCCAATCAAATCCTTATGAAGGATCCACATCCACCACAAACCGCACGGAGCGAAACTCAGGTCTTGATTTGAGCTCTTCTGTAATTTTCCAGAGGTGTTCTTTGAAAATTACCGGAGTATTTCCTGAGCGATCTAATTTGATCAAACTCTCAAACTGATACTGATTTTTGATTCTGGCGATGATACCTTTTTCTGGGCCCAGCACGATTTTCTTGATAGGAATTTCAGCCATGCCGTGATGAAGATTCAGCGCAGCTTTTTCCGCTACTTTGAAATCTGTATGCCTGGTCGTGATCTTTACCAGTTTTACAAAAGGCGGATAATAAAACTTCTTACGGTCATGAATTTCATGATTGAAAAACTCAAAGTAATCTCCCTTAATCACCTGAGCATAAATCTGAGTTTCAGGATCTCTGGTTTGCACGATTACCTGTCCCTGAACCTCCCTTCGTCCAGCTCGCCCTGCTACTTGGGTGATTTGCTGGAATGCTCTTTCACCAGCTCGGAAATCGGGGAAGTTTAAAATTCGATCTCCATCCCAAATCCCAACAACAGTCACTCTTCCAAAGTCTAGTCCTTTGGTGATCATCTGTGTACCCACGAGAATATCCAGATTTCCAGACCCAAATTCATCCAATATACGCTGGTATCCATGTTTGTTTCTGGTCGTGTCCAGATCCATTCTGCCGATTCTGGCTTCAGGAAAAAGTAAGCTCAGGGATTCTTCTATTCGCTCCGTTCCCATGCCCATCGTGGTCAATTGGGTACTTCCGCAAGCAGGGCAGGAGCTAGGCGTTTTTTCCTTGTACCCGCAATAATGGCAGCGAAGTTCTTCGGAGAATTGATGGTAAGTCAAGCTTACGTCGCACTGTACGCATTGCCCTGTCCAGCCACAATCCTCGCACTGTATATAAGGTGAGTATCCTCTGCGATTTTGGAAGATCAAGACTTGCTCTTGCTTGGCGAGTGCATCTTGGATTCGCTCGCGCAAAATGCGTGTGGTATCTAGCTTGAGTAAGTTTTTGCGCTTATCTGCTGCCAAATCTGCCAAGTGAAATAGAGGCATGCTGGCATTGCCAAATCTATTGGTCAATTCTACGTAACCAAATTTACCTTGACTAGCATTGAAATACGATTCAAAAGAAGGTGTAGCTGATCCTAAAAGCGTCCTTGCCTGATGAAAATAGGCAAGCATGATTGCAGAATCCCTTGCCTGAAATCTTGGCGCAGGATCAAACTGCTTGTAGCTTGACTCATGCTCTTCATCGACGATGATCAGCCCTAAGCTATCAAATGGCAAGAAAATAGAAGATCTCACGCCGACCACGAAAGAGAACCTTCCGCTTAATACGCCATTCCAAACTTCCACGCGCTCATTATCTGAATACTTCGAATGGTATACGCCCATTTTGCTTCCAAATACCTTTTTCAGGCGCGTCACAATCTGAGTAGTGAGGGCGATCTCTGGTAAAAGAAGTAAAACCTGAGAACCGCTAGCCAGCACTTCCTGAATCATCTGGATGTAAATCTCAGTTTTTCCACTGCCAGTCACACCATGTAGCAAGACAGATTGCTTGCTTTCGAATTGATGCTTGATCTCTTCAAAAGCGGATTGTTGGCTGGTTGAAAGAACAGCTGGTTCGGATTCTGGTTCCTCCTCTGCAAGTCTGTTTACTACTACTTTGAAGGATTCGAAAATCCCGTTTTTGATCAGCGTCTTCAGTGAACTTTCAGAATCTCCTTCTTCTAGCAAAGTAGCCTTGTCCACTCCTTTTTCGTTAGACTTTGGCAACTTCATTACAGGAACGTCACGAAGGTATTTCAATAGGATTGATTCCTGTTTAGCTTTGCCAGCCAAGGCTTCAAAAACTTCCTGCAATGCGTTTTTACTTCCAGCAATCTCAGGAGTCAACCGAACTCTGGTTTCTACTTTTGGCGTATATTTTTCTTGAACACGCTCAAAAATCAGGATCGCTTCTTTCTTGACAAGACTTTTGAGGATAGGATGAATACTTTTGATAGAAAGCACTTTTTCACAGTCCTCATAAGAAAGCTCAGGCTTATCTTCCAAAGCATCTAAGATCATAATCTCCCGATCATCCAATGGATATTTGCTCGTTTCTCTTTCGAAATTCGGATTGAGCTGAACTTTGCTTTCGCTACTTAATCGTAAGCCGGAAGGCAAAGCTGCATGCATGACCTCCCCGATATGGCAGAAGTAATATTCAGCCATCCAAACCCAAAATCGAATTTGAAGCGGATTCACGCTAGGTGTATCATCCAACACTTCCAGAATTGGCTTAGCCTGATATGCCTGCGGAGGCTTATTGTGCACCTTCCCAATAATTCCCGTGAGGACTTTTTTCTTCCCAAACTGTACAATCACACGAGCGCCAAGATTAATCTCGGATTGCATGGAATACGGAATACTATAAGTGAACATCCGTGGAATCGGAACGGGCAGGATGATATCTGCGAAGTTATTTCCGCTTTCTGGTGGGTACAAATCTTGATCTCCAAACAGGCTTTCCAAGGATCAGGCTAAATAGGGGAGTTGTGAAATGGCTTCATCATACGTACCGACTGGTTTGCGGCAGGCATGATCAAAGCAAACATAAATTAAGGCATTTCCTTGAGGATCGGGAGTCTTATCGGAGAGAATTGCGGCATTTTCTGTCAAACTTTCTGAGTAAGCCAATATCATGTTAGGAGAATAGCTCTGCTGAAATTCCTTAGCCTTGTCCAATGCTCCGCTTCCGACAATTGCGATTTCCGCTGTTGGGACCAGTTTCTCCAAAAATAGATTTGCCCAGTTGCAAAGGAAGCTAGGCTCCTTTTGGATGAGTTCTTTCATTCCTCCGAGCATTTTGGAGGCGATTTCCGAGTATTTTTCTTCGTAAGTGAAAAGTGAAAGGCGATGGAGATTCCTTGCCATAACTGAATTGGAAGCAGGAATCACATTATCAAAAAGTTCTTTTTTATTGGCTATCAGCTTTTCTGCTTTGGGATTGTTGAAAAAGAAAAAGCCGTCGCTTTCATCGTAAAACTGAGCGATGCAAAAATCAGTGAGTGACCTTGCAAAATCCAACCATCGAGCATCTCCAGTTGCTTCAAAAGCCATCATGGACGCTCTGATCACAGCTGCATAATCTTCCAAAAACCCGGGAGTATATGCATTTCCATTTTTGTACGCTCGGTGAAGCACACCATCTATCAACAGTTTTTCTTGGAGAAATTCCAGATTTCCGATAGCTAATTCCAGCATGCTCTTTTCGCCGGTTGCATAATAGGATTGAATCAAGCCAGCGCTCATCAGACCATTCCAGCCGCTCAGAATTTTGTCATCTTTCCCGGGATAGATCCGTTTGTTTCGCACCTCGAGCAGTTGTGCTTTTACCTTTTTTAAGTTGGATTTGAACTCAGACAAGCTCATTCCAAACTCTTCCGCTAGTGTTGCTTCGTCTTCTGTTTGGAAAAGAATATTTACTCCTTCTTCCCAGTTTCCTCCCGGTTTTAGGTTGTACAGTTTACTAAACCATGGTAATTCTTCCGGAATCAATTTCTTCAATTCCTCATAGGTCCAGACATAGAATTTGCCTTCCACTCCCTCGGAATCTGCATCCTGAGCTGCATGAAAGCCACCTTCGCCATTTAGCATTTCTGCATCTAGCCATTGAATCGTTTCAGTGACTTTTTCTTTGAAGAAATTATCTTTGCTTACTTGATATGCTTTTGCATACAATTCCAAAAGTTGTCCATTATCATAAAGCATCTTTTCGAAGTGGGGAGCAAACCATTCTCCATCTACAGAATAGCGGGCAAATCCACCTCTCAACTGGTCATAGATTCCGCCCATTCCAATCTTTTTCAAGGTGAAAAAGACTTTTTCTAGCATTTGATCATTTTTACTTAGCACGGCATAGTCTAGAATGAAATGCCAGATTGCCGGCATAGGGAATTTCGGAACACGATTCATTCCCCCCCATTCTGAATCAAATTGAGCAATTATCTTGGTAGCAATCTCTGCGAGTTCATCGGGATCCAATTCCTGATTTCCGGCAGAAATTCCATATTTCTCGGTTTCTTTTCTATTGAGACTGGTACCAAATCCTTCGGCGCTTTCAGCCAATTGATCTTCATTTTTCTCAAATGCTTTGGCGATGTTTGATAACAAACCTTTCCATTGCTGATTTGGGAAGTAGGTACCGCCATAAAAAGGCTTCTGATTTGGCATCAAAAATACATTCAGAGGCCAACCGCCTTGCAATCCCATCGCCTGCACCGCATCCATATAGATATTGTCGATGTCTGGACGCTCTTCCCGGTCGATTTTGATGCAAACGAAATGTGCATTCATTACCTCCGCTGTAGCTTCATCCTCAAAACTTTCACGCTCCATCACATGACACCAATGACAGGCCGAATAGCCAATGGAAACTAAAATGGGTTTGTTCTCGCTTTTCGCTTTTTCCAAAGCTTCTGCTCCCCAAGGCATCCAGTCCACAGGATTGTGTGCGTGTTGGAGTAAGTAGGGGGATTGGCTTTCTGAAAGTTTATTGGTGTGTTTTGGCATGGTAAAGTTGGAACTTGTCACACTGAATAATGAAAATTTAAAATTTATAAAGGAGCGATGACGTTGTCCGCCTGAGCACTTGAGAGACGAGAGTCTCGAAATCGAAGGCTCTTTTAAATTCATGTAAAATTATTGTCCTCGATCCCGATAGCTATCGGGACGCTCGGACTGACACAATTTGCTGTGAAAACATAATCAGTCATTGGTATCCAGGGCGAATTGTTGTAAGGTTAAAAGTTGGAAAGTTGAAAAGAAGTGGATTCGATTTCTTTTGAAAAATCAAATTTCTCATTCAATCGTTCCAGCTTTTGGAGAAGATTTGTAAGAAACGTCAGATGTGCTTCAGTTTTAGGATTGAGTGGTCTGTGGGCTAGTTCTTGTTTCACTTTTTGAATTTGATTGACTTTTTCCTGCGTTTCCGAAGAGAAATGAGACTTACTCCACTTTTCCCAGATATAATCTTCGGCTTCTTCAGATGGGTGAATTAGGTCCTTTTTATAAAAACGATAATCACGTAATTCGTCCATCATCACCTCATAAGCTGGAAAATAAGAGACAAATGAAAAGCGATTTTCCAACTGCGAACTAAGTACCCGAAGTAAACTTTTACTAAGCTGATTTTCCGGAATCCCATCTTTAGTGTGACGGACTGGGCTTACTGTAAGGATGATTTTTAGATTGGGAAAAACTCTGGAGATATTCCCAAAAATGTGGCTAAAATGTAATTCCATTTCGTCCAGCGGCACGAGTTTCTTTCGAAACTGCTTTTGGGGAAGTTTATGGCAATTGGCCACTCTGCCAAATTCTTCTGTCTCGTAAATCCATGCTGTACCCAAGGTCAGGATTAGATGTGTGCCGGTTTCCAGGTATTGCTTGACAGTAGCAAGCTGATGAGCATATTTCTGTTTGAGTTCCTCCGGCGATTCAGCATATAAGTCAGAATGTGCTCCTAGATAGAAGAACAGTCCGTCACGCTCCAGAATCCCGTCTTTCTCCAGCTTGTCCTGAAACATTGCATGGTCCAGCAGATCACCCAGAATCAGAGGATGGAAGATCGTCCCAAAAGGATTCACGATACAATCCATTTTAGCAGCTATCATTTTTTGTCCTATCGTCTGCGCAAAGCAAGAACCCATACTTAGGGTTTTGCTCTGATGGGAGATGGGGAATTGTGATTCAGGAATTGTGAATTCAGTGGACCATTGCATACCCGAAATTAAGCATTGTGACTCGATTCCCTAACTGAAAGAAATATGCGTTTCCAATTAATTTTGGATACTTTCTAAATAATTTTCAGCAATTCTGTGATTTTTCTCAAAGATCATAGACTAATGGAGTAAATGAAATCAAATGAGTAAAGAGGAACAGTTCGTCAATCTTATCCATGAAAATCAGGGACTGATCTACAAGATCGCTACGATTTATGCGAAGGAAAAAGCCGAACAGGATGATTTGTATCAAGAGATCGTGTACCAGACGTGGAAGTCTTTTGATCATTTCAAAAAAGCTTCGAAACCGAGCACTTGGCTCTATAGGGTAGGGATGAACACGGCTATTACTCATTTGAATAAGTCCAAAAAGCAATTGAATACCCTGCCTTTTGATCAGGTGACTATTCAGTTTTCTGAATCAATCGATTCAGAGAAAGAGGAGAAAATCCAATTGCTCTATGCTCAAATTAGAAAATTGAACTTGCTTGACCGTGGAATTATCTTTCTGTTTTTGGAAGAAAAAACCTACGAGGAAATTGCTGAGATATCCGGAATCTCTGTGAGTAATGTGGGGACAAGAATGTCTAGAATCAGGCAAAAATTAAAATCAGAAATGAATCCTAAATCTACTACAGATGGAACTCGATGAAATGAAATCCCTTTGGGCTGACCTCAGCCTGCAGGTGGAAAAACAAGATAAAATTCAAAAAGAACTTCTTATGGAAATCACCAAGCAAAAATTCAGAAGCAGTCTTAATAGTGTCAGGATTCCTGAAATCCTTGGGTCTATCGTGTGTGCTGGCTATGCAATGTATTTTCTTTCCCGTTTTTCAGATTTTGAAATTTGGTACAATCAAGTTTTTGCGTTGGTGAATATATTCATCATGATCGCACTTCCTGTGGCTAGCTTGACAGCGATAAAAGGTATGAGAAGCGTTCGAATTGACTTAGAAGCTCCGGCAGTGATTTTGGAAAAGTTTAATAAAAGTAAGATCCGATTTTGGAAGGTTCAGCGCTACGGAATGATCTTGGGAGCTGTACTTTTATTCACCTTAATACCCCCACTTACAGAGCTGAATGGTTCAATTGAAAAGATTCAAAACCCTACATTTTGGATGATTTACATACCCTCAGGACTATTGTTTATATTCTTACTGACCCGATTTGTGTACAAAAAATATAAAGGAACAATTGAAGCTTCTGAAAAAATGTTACGTCAAATAGATTGATTGAATTAAAACAGAGGAGCTGTTTTGAGCAGCTCCTCTATCTTATTATTCGGATTCTTCTTTTTTCAATTCTTCCCAAAGTCGTTTCACTTGCAAATCGCCGTAGCCATAAATTGCATATTTTATGTGAAATGCTCTGAAAATTTTCCCAAAATCATCTGTTTCCAATTGAGCTGCAATTTCTTTCAATGCTTCTTTTGGTTTGCCAAGGTACTCTCCATGAGGAATGGAATCTTTCCATGCTTGTACAGCTGGAAGTAGAAAAGGTAGCTCAGGACTGACCTGCTTAGAAAGCGTAAGTGCTTCGGAAATGTCTGGTCTTTCATATAGCTCCCACATATGACTTAAAATGTGCTTTTCGTTTGCGGTTAGCAATTTGGCATCTCTAAATGCTTGCTCCAGTTGCAACTCGTTCATTCCTCCAAAACCTTCGATTAAATCAGTGGTAGGAGATATCAGGTATACCGAGCCCGTATGCTTTTCCATCAAATGCATCACAAACCATAAATTCACCTGACAAAAAAGATCATGCTCAAACCAGAGATAGACTTTTGTCTCATGTGAGGCAGTTAGGATTTTTTTAAACTCAGGGACTACTTTGGTGTAATAATTCTCATCAGAAGCAGTAGGGTAAGTTGTAGTGAGGTACTTATCCCGAATCACATAAAGCTCTTCGATAGAGTCAGCATCTACTGGACCATCCACTAGGCATTCCTTCGCGACTGCAATTTCGCCGGGGATGCTTGCTGGAAATGAAGATGCCAACGAATCACCATTTAAAACATGTAGCATATTAGTGTTGTGGGTTATTAGTTCGGACTAAATTTATGGAAGTTCGGATCATTTCCCTAAAAACACCTTCATCAACATCAGAGAATTTGTGGATATAGAGACATCCTTTTGATTTTTTATGTTTACCCAATTTCGCTAGAAAAGGTTACAGATCTGCCTCTCCTAACATAATGTAGATAGATAAAGATTGTTTCCTAGGGGAATAGCCTACGGGAGGTCAGTCTATTTCTTTGCCTGAATTGTATTTGAAGCTACCAAAACCAATGATACTTGATCCCCACATGACTGGTTCTTCACAAGTTTCCTCTTTGAAAAGTTGTAAAAGCTTCAGCCCATCAGCTTTTCGGAGAGGATGTTCTATTGCGTTAAGAAAGTCTTCAACTGATTCATCTGTTGCTTTGGTTTTTGGTCCTGACATAGTAGCTGAATTTACGGTTTTGTAGCTTTAGGTTAAAAATTAAGTCAATAAGTAGCCTTTTCCTGTACAGATGGTAAATCTCCCTTTTATTTTTTCTGATTTATTCAATAAGTTGTAGTTTAAATGGTTTTTTCGCCTTTCATCTTAATCTAAATGTGCTCCTGAAAAGTTTGTGGTATTTTTCATTGACCAAAATATAATATAATGAAATTAAGAGCTTCAATAATCTTTGTGTTAGTTGTTCTACTCGGTTTTTTTGGGTTTGAAGTAACGGCACAAAATACTTATCAAACGCCTCCAAAATCCATTGCTGATTTAGTAAATGCACCAAGTACACCTTCTGTAAGGTTTAGTAAAAATGGTGATTGGATGATCCTGATGGAGAGGTCGGACAATCCAAGTATTGAAGTTCTCTCTGAGCCTGAATTGAGAATTGCTGGTATGAGAATCAATCCTGCTACTTCAGGGCCTAGCCGTCAGATAGGTGTAGAGAATATCAAAATCAAAAAAACTCAAACAGGCGAAGAGATTCAGATTTCGGGATTGCCTGCTCAGCCTAATATGGGCGACTTTAGATTTTCGCATGACGAGAAGTATATGGTTTTTACTCAGACAGAGTCTGATGGAATTAGTCTTTGGATAGTTGATTTGAGCTCTAATTCAGCTAAAAAACTGACCGATAAAATAATTAATGATGTTTATGGGAATTCTGTGCTTTGGACTCCGGGTAATAAACTGCTTGTGAAAGCTGTGAATCCAACTCGAGGTGCTATTCCAATAAGGCCAGCCGCTCCTGCAGGACCTATTATACAAGAAACTACTGGCGATGCAGCGCCTAGCAGAACGTATCAAGACCTGCTAGAGAATCCATACGATGAAACACTCTTTGCTTATTTCATGGACTCGCAATTGATGGAAGTAGATTTGGATGGAACCAAAAAGCCAGTAGGTTCAGCTGGGATGATTAAGTCAATAGATTTATCCCCTGACGGAAACTATATAATGGTGGAATTGATCAAAAAGCCATTTTCCTATTTAGTGCCAGCGAGTAGATTTCCATATGATGTAGAAATTTGGACAAAAGCTGGCGCGAAAGTTAAAGCATTGGCACAAATCCCCTTGGATGAAAATAGACCAACGGGCTTTGATGCGACAGTGACCGGGCCGAGAAGTATCAGTTGGAGGGCCGATAAGCCAGCAGTACTCTATTGGGTAGAAGCACAGGATGGGGGCGATGCTCGTAACGACATGGAAGAGCGTGAAATTGTATACACATTGGCAGCTCCGTTTGCAGGAACAAAGCAAAAACTAGCTACTTCGGCGTATAGATTTGCTGGGATTGATTGGTCAGACGATTCGTTCGCCATCATGAGTGAGCGTTGGTCTAGAAGTAGAAAGGATATGCGATCAGTAATAAACCCTTCTAAACCTTCTCAGCCCAAGCAAGTAATTATCGAACGTTCTTCGGATGATTTGTACAATGATCCAGGTGATCCAGTAATGGTAGAAAATGAATTCGGAGAAAATGTGTTGCTGAGAAAAGGTGATTTAGTATATATGACTAGTCCAGGTGGTTCTTCTGAAGGAGATATGCCATACTTATCTACGTTCAATACAAAGACGAAGGAAGAGGATATTTTATGGAGGTCAAAGGCGCCTTTCTATGAGCGTGTGTCAAAAGTCTTAAATGATGATGCTTCGGAGTTTATTACGATCAAAGAAAGCACAGATATTCAGCCGAATTATTGGTTGGTAAATACTAAGAAAAGAATAGCGCCTCAGCAACTTACTAATTTTGATAATCCTTCTGAATCCATTAAGGGCATTCAAAAGCAATTGGTTACTTATAAGCGAAAGGATGGTTTGACACTTTCGGCGGTGATTTATACTCCTGAAGGTTTTGAAGCAGGTAAAGACGCACCTTTACCAGTTTTGATGTGGGCGTATCCTCGGGAATATAAGTCAAAAGAGGTGGCATCGCAGGTTAGAGGATCGCAGTATTCATTTACTCGTGTGAGTTCCGGGTCTCCTCTTTTCTGGGTTACGCGTGGATATGCGATTATGGATAGAACTGAAATGCCAATCGTTGGTGAAGGTGATAAAGAGCCTAATGATTACTTTATCGATCAGCTTGTTGCAAATGCTGAAGCCGCTATAGACGAAATAGTGAATCTAGGGATTGGCGATAGAGATAGAATCGCTGTTGGTGGTCACTCCTATGGTGCATTTATGACTGCAAATCTTCTTTCACATACTAACTTATTTGCAGCTGGAATTGCTAGGAGTGGCGCATATAATAGGACTTTGACCCCTTTTGGCTTCCAATATGAGCAAAGAACCTATTGGGAAGCTCCAGAGGTTTACTTCAATATGTCTCCATTCTCTTTTGCGCATAAAGTAGAAACTCCGATTTTACTTATTCATGGACAGGCAGATAATAACTCGGGTACCTTCCCAATTCAGTCAGAGCGTTATTACAATGCATTGAAAGGTCATGGAGCAACAGCAAGATTAGTTTTCTTACCAAATGAAAGCCATGGGTATTCTGCAAAAGAGTCTATTAACCATATGTTGTGGGAAATGGATACTTGGTTAGAGAAATATGTGAAGAATAAAAATGAGATAGAACGGACCAAATAATTACCCCTTCTATTAGTGAAAACCCTTCTTGAAATATGTTTTAGGAAGGGTTTTTTTAATTTATATCCATTGTCCAGCTGAATATGGTTTTATGTTTTATTCGTTGTACACGATTTTTTACGTTCATTTTTTATTTAAACGGCTTGCTCATTTTATGTATATCAGGTTATTTTTGCACAATGATTCAAAACAATAATGAATTGTATCAAGTTTCCTGTTTAAAATACCAGGGAAAAAAATTCAAAATGTGTAAAAATTTGAAAAAACAGTTTTTATAGCATTTCGAGAAAAGAGTTGACTTTTACGATTTTCCCAAAATCATTTTTTCGCCTGTCAATATAAGAGTTCAGTTTCAGTCAAGTGATAATTTACAATTAAGCAGTCAACGAAGGCTGTGATTTATGTTAACCTTTAATTAAAATTTATGAAAAAAACTTTACTTAGTTTACTCCTGGGGTTGCTAGTAAGTGTTTCAGCTTTTGCTCAAAGCAGAACTGTAACAGGAAAACTAGTATCAGCCCAAGATCCAGAAGGACTCATAGGAGTCAGTGTTTTGGTAAAGGGTACTACCATTGGTGCAGTATCTGATCTTGATGGTACTTATTCCATAGATGTACCAGCAGGGGGAACCACTTTGGTGTTTAGTTACATTGGCTTTCGTTCCCATGAAGAAATAATAGGGAATAGATCTGTCGTGAATGTGACTATGGAGACAGATTTACAGAATCTAGATGAAGTGATCATTGTTGCTTATGGTACAGCAGATAAAGGCAACTTTACCGGATCGGCTGTTTCTTTGAAAGGTGATCAGATAGCTAATCGTCCTATTAACAACGTTGCTAATGCAATAGAGGGGCAGTCTCCGGGTGTCATTACTACTTCGGCATCAGGTCAGCCAGGATCAACCCCTGATATTAGAATTAGAGGCGTCGGATCAGTAAACGCATCCAGTTCTCCACTATATGTAGTAGATGGTGTTCCTTATGATGCAGCTATTTCAAACTTGAATCCTGAGGATATTGAAGATATGACTATCCTTAAAGATGCATCTTCTACTGCATTGTATGGTTCAAGAGCTGCAAATGGTGTGATTATGATCACTACTAAAAGAGGTAAAAAGAACAAGCCCAACTTTACTTTCAGAGTACAGCAAGGTACAGCAAGCAGAGCACTTCCTGAATATGATCGAGTTAATGCTGATCAGTATTATCCTTTAGTTTGGGAATCATTGAGAAACAGTCAGCTAACTGGCGGAAAAGATCTTGCAATTGCAAACACCTATGCATCGGAAAACCTGATTGGTGTATTGGGGTACAATGTGTATAATGTTCCAGACAATCAGATTGTAGGTACAGATGGTACGTTGAATTCTTCCGCAGTTAACAATTTCCAAAGCTTAGATTGGTTTGATGATATTGTGGAAAAAGGAGGTAGGTCTGAATACAATATGACCTATAGTGGTGGATCAGGTAAAACTGATTATTTCGCTTCTGTTGGTTATTTGGATGAGAAAGGATTTATCATCAATTCAGATTTCCAAAGATTTACTGGTCGTCTGAATATTAATACACAGGCTACAGATTGGTTCAAAACAGGCGTGAATCTTTCGGCTACAATGAGTGAAGGCAACAATGCTAGAACTGGTGGAAGCACGAATTATGTGAACCCAATGTTCTTCGCAAGAAATATGGGTCCTATTTATCCTGTATATGCACAAACACCTCAGACAGGTGGTTATATTTTGGATGAATTTGGAGGAAGAGTTTTTGATACAGGTGATTTAATTGGAATGGGCCTTCCAAGAAGAGGAACTGGTGGATCTCCAGGACGCCATGCGTATCAGGAAGCCTTGCTAAACGTTGATAAATTTGACAGAGACGTGATGTCAGCTCGTGCTTTTGCTGAAGTTACTTTCCTAAAGAACTTTGCTTTGAGAACGAACATTGCCACTGATGTAACTTCTTACCTAGATATAGGTTATGACAACCCAATCGTAGGTGATGGAGCTCCAGCTGGGCGTACCAATCGTGCCAACTCTCGAATAAATTCATATACTTTCAACCAGTTGTTGACTTATACGAATACGTTTAAAGAGAAACATTTTGTTGAGGTTTTGGTAGGTCATGAGAACTACGACTACAAATTAAACTTTCAGTCGCTTGCTAAGCAGGATCAAATCTTGGCTGGTAATATCGAGCCAGGCAACTTTGTGACTATTAGCTCTGCAAATGGTAGAATAGATAGAGATAGAATTGAATCTGTTTTCTCAAGAGTGAATTACGTTTTCGATGACAAGTACTCAATATCTGGATCATACAGAGCGGATGGTTCATCAAGATTCTATCAAGATGTAAGATGGGGTACTTTCTTTTCTGCTGGTGCTGCTTGGAATATTGATAAGGAATCTTTCTTTGATGTTGAGTTCTTTGATATGTTGAAGTTGAGAGCTTCCTACGGAGAGGTAGGTAATAATAATTTGCAGCAAAATGGTAATACGTTGTTTTATCCATGGCAGGCACTTTATGACTTAGGTTATAATAACGCTTCTGAACCAGGTATTTTGCAGGCAAGCCTTGCCTCAGAGGATCTTGAGTGGGAGTCCAATAATACATACGATATAGGATTGGATTTTGCGTTTGGTCGCAGGTTTTCTGGTACTTTGGAATACTATAATAGAGAATCTCAAAACCTACTCTTTGATGTTCCTTTATCATTGACTACTGGTCTTTCAAGTAAGTCTCAAAATATTGGTACTCTTTCTAACACGGGTATTGAATTCAGCATCCAAGGAGATATTATTAGAAATAATGATTTCAAATGGACTGCAAGCCTTAACGTGTCGACTTTCAAAAATGAATTCAAAAAACTTCCTTTTGAAGAGCAGATCACCGGAACCAAGAAGCTAATGGTAGGTAAATCAATCTATGACTACTGGTTGAGAGAATGGATGGGAGTAGATTCTGCAACAGGAGAAGGTCTTTATAGAGCTGAGGAATATGCTGAAAATGATGCTACTACCAGAATTGTAGGTCAGGATACTGTGACTACTCGTCAGAATAATGCTAAATATCACTACGCTGGAACTTCAATTCCTGATTTCTTCGGTGGAGTAACTAATACGTTCACTTATAAAGGCTTCTCTTTAAATGTATTGGTGTCTTATTCTGTAGGTGGTAAAATCTATGATGGAGTTTATGCAAATTTGATGAGTGCTGATCCTAATGGAAATGCGCTATCTACGGATGTACTAAATAGATGGCAAAATCCTGGTGATATCACAGATGTTCCAAAAATGGATGTTACTGGTGCTGCACAAACAAATGCTGCATCTGATAGATGGTTAATTGATGGTTCATACCTCAACTTAAGATCAGTAAATCTGAGCTATACCTTGCCTAAGTCTTTATTGCAGAGAATTAGCGTAGCGGGTGCTAGTATATATGTAGCAGGAGAAAATCTAGGATGGATGTCTAAAAGACAAGGAATGTATGTGTCAGGTAATTTTGCCGGTACTACATCCAATACCTACACTCCAGCAAGAACCTTTACGGTTGGTCTTAATGTCAACCTATAATCTGATATACTTATGAAGAAGATATTTAAATCAATAGTTGTAGTCGCGCTTTTAATGAATTTTAGCTGCGCAGATGATTACTTGGATACTATTCCAACGGATGCAGTATCTGCATCAGCTGTGTTTACCTCTACTCAAAATGCCATGGCGGCTTTGAATGGTATTCATAGAATGTTGCTTTTGAGGTTCGATAGCCAAGGACAAGCTGCGGAAGGTGCAGTGATGATCATGCGAGAAGTATTAGCGGATGATGTGGTAATGACTACTCAAGGCAACGGCTGGTATGTGTCAATTTGTAGATGGCAAAACCTCAATTTAGAGACTAGTGGCGATTCTCGCTTTGTATGGAGATATTATTACAAGATTATTGGTAATGCCAATATGATTTTGCAAGGTATTGATGAGGCAGTAGGTCCTCAGTCTGAGAAGGATGAAATCACTGGTCAAGCATTAGCTTACAGAGCTTGGGCACATTTCAACTTGGTTCAACTGTATGCTCAGCGCTATGATGCTGCTGGTAGCAATAGCCAATTGGGAGTTCCAATAGTAACAGAGCCAATCACAGAAGGTGGTGCAAGAAATACGGTAGAGGAAGTGTATACTCAAATCAATGCGGATCTTGATGCTGCTATTGACTTACTTGACGAAAGTAGAAATGCTAAATCTCACTTGAATATAAATGTGGTGAAGGGTATCAAAGCTAGAGTTGCTGCTACTCAGGGCAATTATGGACTTGCTGCTACACTTGCAAATGATGCAAGAGAAGGCTATTCACTTATGTCTAAGAGTGCCCTTTACGAAGGCTTCAATAATACTTCTAATGTGGAGTGGATCTGGGGTAGTCGACAAGTAGATGATCAGCAAACTTATTTTGCTTCGTTCTTTGCTTACATGTCTCTGAATTTTAGCTCGACTAACATTAGAAACAATCCTAAAGCAATTAACAGTACGCTTTATGATATGATTCCTGACACAGATGCTAGAAAAGGTCTTTGGGATCCAAATGCTTCTAAGCCTGCTTTAAGAGATCCTTTCATTGATGAGATGACACTTACCAGTTTCTCTAAGAGAGACTACATGAACCGTAAGTTCATTGCTCAGGGTAATGCTTCTTCCGTAGGTGATGTGCCTTACATGAGAGCTGCAGAAATGATTTTGCTTGAAGCGGAATCTTTAGCTAGATCAGGTAGTGACACTCAAGCAGCAGGAGTTCTTTTTGAACTTGTTTCTGCTAGAGACGATGCCTATACTTTGTCCACAAATACAGGCCAAGCATTGATCGATGAGATTATGATTCAGAGAAGAATAGAGCTTTGGGGCGAAGGTTTCAGGTTCTATGATTTGAAGCGTTTGAACTTACCTTTGGATAGAACTGGTGCTAACCATGTGGAATCTGTAATAAACGGTAAATTCACTGAGCCTGCAGGTACTAATAACTGGCAGTGGTCAATTCCTATTGATGAGTTGAACGCAAATGATAATATGGTTCAAAATCCTTCTTAATTTGTAATCTTAATTTGGTTTATATCCGAAAGCCCGAGGAAATTTCTTCGGGCTTTTTTTGATTTATAGATGTCCTAGACTTCGTAAAATTCAATTGGTAACTCATCTGGATCGGCGATAAATGTGAAGCGCTTTCCTGTAAATTCATCTATTCTGATAGGTTCTATGATAACTTGATGCTCTTTTAGATGTTCAACGCATTCATCTAAATTTTTCACAGCGAAAGCCAAATGCCTGAGACCAGCTGCTTCCGGTCTGGAAACTCGCTCTGGCGGAGAAGGAAATGAGAATAACTCAATAACGTAATTTCCATTAAGGCAAAGGTCCAGTTTGTATGAGTCTCTTTCCTTACGATATACTTCTCTTACGATTTCAAGACCTAGAATTTCAGTATAGAAATTTTTTGAACGGGTATAATCAAAGCATATAATTGCAATGTGATGGATGTGTTTTAATTGTAGCATTAATTATTGACTAGTCCATGAGGTGTTTTTTCAAGAAATCTGCAGTCGCCTGATCTACTCTGATCATATTTGACCACTTCATCCAGTGATGTGTGTCACCGGGAATTAGAATGGATTCATAGGGTTTTCCTAGCTCTTCAAATCTTCTAATCAAATCTGCAGTTTGACTTACGCTTACATTGCGGTCATCGTCTGCATGTATAAATAGAACTGGTGAAGTCCATGTGTCCAAATCGGCCATTGGTGAAGATTCCCAGGCTATTTTCTTTGCTTTGTCTAAATCCGCTGCCATTTCATACGTTTCTGGAAGTTCATACCTTCCATCCAAATCATGTACACCGTGAATATCCACACCGACTTTGAATAAGTCTGAATCTCGAGCTAAAGCCAAAGCTGTCAAATAACCGCCATAGCTCCCTCCATAAATTCCGATTTTATCTCTATCGACTTGAGGCAAGTCAGCAAGGAATTCACCTCCAGCTTTGATGTCCTGATACTCTACTGCGCCTTGATAATAGCCATAGGAAGGACGATGAAACTCGTAACCATAGCCAATCCCCAGCCGGTAATTCACAGATAAAACCACAAAACCAAGTTCAGCCAAATACTGATTGACAGAATAAGTATTAGAGTAATAATCCATATAGGACCAACCCAACAACATCTGACGCTGAGGTCCACCATGAGCGAAAATAATTCCTGGCTTTTTGGCGGGACCACCTTCTTTCTCAAATAATTGCCCATAAACTGTAGTGCCATCTGGGGCAATGAATTTCACTTGTTTTGGAACAACTAGCGAAGATTGAGGGAAATCATTTGGTATAACAGACTCTTGTAAAAGCTTAGTTTTATTACCGTCATTCACTGCGATCAGATGCGAGCGCTTCGCAGTTGCACTGAAATAAGCTTTCTTGCCTTCATTGCCGACCCAGACTGGATAGGCTTCTATGCCATTTCCAGTAGTTTCCCAAGCTAATTTTTTGTCGGCTATATCAATGGTTCCAATATGTCTTCGATCCAGATCTTGAGGTTCTGATCCGGTATTTCCGGAGAAAACCAGTTTTGACTTGTCAGGGCTGATTTTAATCTGCTCTACCATGTAATTACCAGGGGTGAGAAGAGATGTTTTTCCAGTATCAACTTCTAGTGAGTACAAATGCTGCCAACCATCTTCATAAGATTGGAAAATCAGATTTCCATCGGAACTGAATGAGAAAAAAGGATAGGAGTATGACCCTCTAAGAGTTTCTGGTGCTTGCCAATGGTTTTTTGCTTCTCCGGAAGTGACATCTGCTATCCATATTTCCCAGGGAGTGTGTCTTGGTTCCAAAAGATCAAATGCAGCTCCTTTTCCTCCCTGAAGTCTGATGAAAGCTAGTTTTTTGCTATCAGGAGACCATTGAGGAAGTACGTCACGATGAAATGAAGGGGAAATCCACTGTATGGGAGTTGCCTCATTCTGATATATTCCAACCAAAGAATGCGAACCTCTGTTTGATACAAAAGCCAATTTGTCTCCATCTGGAGAATACTGTGCGTAATTGACGTTTCCTTTTCCTTCAAAAAGTTGAGAAGGGTTAGCTGAGGATTCTAAATCTACAGTCCAGATTTGGCCTGCTTTTATGTAACCTAATTGATGAGGGACTCCAACAAATGGATCATCAGCTTCAGTGATTGCTTCAACCTTGCCATCTTCTAGATTGATTTTCCAGATTTCTACTTTCGGGAGTTTTGGTAGATTCTGAGCATTGACGGTGGAGGAAGCATTACCTCCTCCATGGTCTCCACCACGAACGAAGACTAGCCAATTCCCATCTGGTGTGAACTGTAAGCTGCTGATTTCTTGTCCGTCATCTTCATTAAAATCCGTCAGTTTCTTCGGCTCAAAAGCTGGACCCACAGCCCAGTATATATTCCGTTTTCCTTGTTCATTCATCGCCCAGGCTATTTTCTCCCCTGAAGGCGAGGAGGTCAGTTCAGAAGGGAAACTGAATTTTCCCACTTGCTCCATAGTGAAGGATTGGGCAAGAATTAGCTGTGATAAGAATGAAATGAATAGAGTTAATATGAGTGTCTTTTTCATGTGTCTATAATAGATTTATGGGTCCTCCCGCTAGCTAAAGTGAGGGTTCTTTAATGCCCGATTTCAGGAATTAATACTTGTCGTGAATGTAATAAAGCACTTTTGTCAATTCTGTTTTTAACTCAGTTCCTGAAATAGGATAGTTATTCATTAAGCATGAAAAATGTAGGATTTTACCACTTTTGGTAATTAAGTAGCCACTAAGCGCATTACTCATGGATAGTGTCCCAGTTTTGGCGTAGATATAAGGAGGCTGACCATCATCTGCTGGGTACCAATTTCGAATAGTACCCGATTCGCCACCGGCGGGGAAATAAGCTTTGATCTTTTCGAAAGGCACTTCTGCTCTGATTTTGCCTAGAAGTGCGATGATGCTTCTGGGTGTAAACATGTTTTTAGCAGAAAGTCCTGATCCATCTACCCAAAGTGGTTCATCGGGTAAGTCTGCTAATAAATTCTCCTTAGAATAAGCTATTGCGTCTGAAATACTCAAGGTGTTGTTTAATTGATCTGAAACTAATACCATGAGCTGCTCAGCTAAAAAATTATCAGAGATTTTCATCATCTGTGCATAAATACTGTCTGCTGGAGTAGTTAAGAGTTTGGTAGGTTCCTCTGTCAGGTAATTCCCACCCTTGATTAAAGTGACTTTCTTGCCTGTTTCCTCTGTAAGGAATTGTGCAGCATATTCGGGTGAAGTCACAAAAGGGATATCTGTTTCAAAGGGATCTACTTTGTTGTCATCCTCCAATTGATAGCTAAAAAGGTTGCTATACCGATCTCTTCTAAATCTATATCCTTTCCAATCATCTGTTTTTTCAGCAGCAAGAAAATTGGTAAAACGTTTCGGGTTGATTGTGAATCTATTTTGGCCTTCCTCTAATTTGAACCTGACTACGTTGCCAAAAATTGGTAGAGCTGAGCGCTCAGTTGCATAATAATAGTTGTACCAATCCCAAGACCATCCAGGACCGAAAGCATCTATTTGGCTGAAATTATCTAGGAGGAACAATCTCTTGTCTGATTTTTTCAAGAACTCCAGTGCCACGTCATTTTTAAGATCAGGATGTAATAGTCCTGGATCGCCTGTTCCCCAAAAAATCAACGAATCGCCACGTTCTAAATAATTTAATCCATTGACCAAACTATCGCCTAAAATTGAGTAGGAGGTGTAAAATGTGAATAGTTTAGTGTTTGATGCGGGGATGAAATATTTGTCTGAATTGATATCAACCAGCACCTTGTCCTTAACTGGATCAACTAGCATAAATCCTAAATGACCTTTTTCGAAGACATCAGATTTAGTGAGGGATTTGTTGATACGCTGAACGGTACATGAGCTCAGAATAATCAATGCGTAGAGGAATAGGTTTTTCATTTGGAGTGCTTTGTGGTCTTAAGTTAAAATAAAAAAGTCTCCTATCGTAGGATAGGAGACTTAGTAAAAGGGTCAAGGTATTATTGGTCCCACCAGATTCTGTCAAGAAGTGTTACAGAAGGGACATTTGATCCATTTCTACTTACTTCACTGTCAGGATAAGCCAATCTTCTGATATAATCGTTACCCAAATTTGGATTTAAGTTTTCAGGAAGAGTCATGTCCTTATAGGCATAATCAAATCTTCTAGCATCATTCCATGTTTCAGGGTGTAGGAACATAGCTACATATTTTTCCTTGAAAATGTCAGCCATAGTCAAAGCATCAGATCCCATACTAACACTGGCATCGGCTAGGTAGGTTTCTTTTTCACCTTCAGGAACACTTAGCATATCCATATGAGCATTAATTCCAGCTAGGTAAGCAGCATATGCCGTAGCTTTATTTGTTTCAAAAGCAGCTTCTGCTTCAATGAATTTTAATTCAGCGAATGTTGCTATCAAAAGAGGTGCTTGTCTAGAAGTATAATACTGTCCTTCCACCAAAGTAGAACGAGCACCTTGCTCAGGAGCATTGCCACGACCAGCACCATTTACGGTACCTAAGAATTCTCCATCATCTGTTGTTCCTACCATAAGCTTCAATCTAGGATCAACAGTAGGATAAGAAGTACCATCCAACGCTTGAATAAACTGCTCAGAAATCCAGCCAGTTAATAGCAAGTTTGCATTGTTGATTGCGTCTTGAGCCCATGGGTTAAAACGTTGCTCAAAGAATGTAACTGATGCATTTTCATCATTTGAAGTGAATCCATTTGCTGCAGCAGCAAGAACTTCTGATGCACTGTAGCCAGATGATCCTTTCATATGGATCATGTAACGGGCTTTTAAAGTATAGGCAAACTTCAACCATAAGTCGATATCTCCTTGATAAATGAAATCATCATTTCCGATAGAAGAACTTGATTCTTGATTCAAATTAGCTATTCCTTGATCTAGGAGACTGATGACATTACCATAAAGTGCCTGGTCATCGTCATAGGAAGGTGTAACCGTACTGAAATTAAAACTTTCAGAAAATGGTACATCTCCAAACAAATCTACCGTCATTCCAAGATTCAATGCCATTAATACCTGACCTGCTCCTAAGTACTGAAGAGCACCTTCAGCTTCAGCTTTTTCATTCATAGTGTACAAATCAGTCATTACATTGTAAAGACTAAACCACATGCTGCTGAAATTAAGTGGCTCCATGGTATCTGACCCACTTGCAGGGTTTGGTGAAGCCAAGTATTGCACGTAATTGCTAACGGCGCTACCTTCTCTATATACATTTAAGCTAGTCTCATAAGTAATGTTGGTCATTAGACCTGAGATAGGAGCGTCTTGCGGGTTGTTTGGGTTCTCATTGACATCCAAATATGAATCACAAGCCGAAGCCGTTAGAATCAAGGATGTTCCCAAAACTGCTTTTATTTTATTATTGAATTTCATGTTTCTGTTGGTTTAGTGGTTATAGACCTAAATTCAAAGTGACGAAATAGCTCTGTACACCTGGGAAACCTAGCCCAGTGAACCCAACTGCATTTCCTCCTGCACCTGCCGAGAATGACTCTGGATCAAAACCATCCCAAGGTGTGGAAAGGATAATGTTATTTGCGGCTAATGATATTCTAGCAGATCTAAATGGAGTTCTATCCAATAGTTGTGGCTGTAGACTGTAGGCTAAAGTGACGTTTCTTAGCTTGATGAAACTTGCATCATTCACGAAGTTTTCAGAAACACCTCGGTAATAGTTTCTCCAGTAACCAGCTCCATAATTTACTCCGTCAGGTCCAACTCCTTGGCCTAGCCAAACTTCTTTAGTGTTTTGAGATCCATCAGAGAGGACTCCTGGGAATACCACGGTATCATTTCTTCTGTTAGCATCTTCCTGCTTACCAAATGCAGAGAGGAAGTTTCCAAATTGATCATATTGATCTAATCCTGCTCTGAAGTCGACTAGGAAAGAAAGTTCAAGACCTTTGTATGTGAATTGATTTCTCAAACCTCCAAAGAATTTTGGAATAGCATTACCCAGGATGATCTGGTTACCCGTTCTTACCGGGAAGCCATTCGCACCAATTTGTTGTGTCAATCCTCGATCCAATTCAGTTGCTCCCTCTGCCATATTAGGTCTTATATAATAGCTACCTGAAATGTTTCCGTAAGCTTCTCCTTCTCTTAAGATCATTGTTGTAGTAGCCCCGGCATATCCAAATTGGCTACCCACTACAATTTGATCAATTCCTTCACGGATTGATTTCACTTCATTTTTGTTAGTTGTGAGGTTTGCAGTTACATCCCAACGGAAATCTCCAGTTTCAATTGGAGAACCTCCTAATACGATTTCAAATCCTTTATTTTCGATTTCACCGGCGTTTGTGATGTAAGAAGAGAAACCGGTCGCATCTGAAATTGGAACTGGAATGATTTGATCTGCTGCATTTGACTTATAGTAAGTCACATCCAAATTCAATCTATTATTAAAGAAGGCTAATTGAGTACCAAATTCCACGGAATTTGTTTGCTCAGGCTTCAAATTTGGATCGCCAAAAGTAGAGTTCTTCGAGAAACCTACTTGCCCATTCAGTGGGAAAATAGAAGGAGAAACGAAGGTTGATCCCAAGATATGTGGGTTGGTATCCTTACCTACCTGAGCCCAAGATGCTCTTAACTTACCGAACGTAAACCAAGATGGTAAATCTAAATTCTCGCTAAATACATAACCTAGATTTACGGAAGGATAGAAGAATGAATTATTGTCTTTTGGCAAAGTAGAGGAGATGTCATTTCTTCCAGTAACGTTTAAGAAAAGGAAGTTTTTATAATCTACCATCAGGTCCCCGTAAAAACCAACCAATCTTCTGATACTTTTACCTTGTCCTCCAAATAACTGAGTCATATTACTCAAATTGTAGAAACCTGGAATAACGAAGTTGCTTCCTGAAAGAGAAATACGGTCGTATTTTCTTTCGAATACATCATTACCAAGCCTAAGCTGCGTGTTCCAGTTGTCATTCCACTGCTTTTTCAAGGTAATGTAGAAATTGGAATTGAGGTCTTTGCTGTTGATTCTGGTTTCTTCCATGTTACCAGTAGAGCTCAGTGCAAGTTCCCCATCGATTCCCATTGGGCCAGGGGTGATTTCTGTTCGGCTATCACTGTAAAAATCTGTTCCCAATCGGTAAGAGAGCATTAACCAATCTGTTGGGCTGTAATTCAGATTAATATTTCCTATTAATCTATTTACATCATCTTCATAAGTTGCAAAACGCGCATCATAAATTGGATTTGTATTTCCATAAGTCTTCATGGTGCCGTCTTCATTGATGTAATCTCTCACATCTGTAGTTTCAGACCAGTACATCATTCTTTCCAAGAATCTGTCATGTGGAACTCTATTCCCTCCTGAATTGGAGTAATTGATGGATCCTGAAAAGTTAAATTTCTCGCTTGCTTTTACAGTTCCTGAAAGCTTAGCAGTCGTTCTTCCCCAAGATGAGAAAGGGATGATTCCCTCTTGGTCTAACTGGCCAAAAGAACCATAAAATGTTGCATTTTCATTACCTCCTGCGATGCTGACAGTGTTATCAATTGTTTTTCCTGTGTTGAAAGCATTGGTCCAATTGTCCTGATATACATAGCTCGGATCATTTTCATCAGCGATATTAGCTCCCCAAGATGGCCAGAAACTTGAATCATCTCTTGAACCACTAAAGCCTTGTCCATATTGATCTTGAAGTGCTGGTTTTTTGACCAACTTATCCATTCCAAATGAACTGGAGACATTTATCTGAATTTGTCCTGCTTTACCTTTTTTGGTAGTAACAATTACAGCTCCATTTGCAGCACGCACACCATACAGAGCAGTTGCTGCTGCACCTTTTAGCACAGACATGGTCTCAATATCATTCGGGTTGATATCCGCAATTCTATTGGTCATACCTCTTGGAGTACCTGAAGATTCTACGGTAGAGTTATCTACTGGAACACCATCCACAACGAATAGCGGTTGATTATCGGCACTTGGATCCAATGAGTTGATGCCACGAATAATAATTCTTGCTGATTGGCCAGGGGCTCCACCTGAGTTGGTTACCTGTACACCTGCAACTTGGCCTTGAAGGGCGTTCACAATATTCGGTTGTTTTGAAGTGGTGATAGCTTCAGAATCGATACTTTGAGCTGCATAACCCAATGATTTTTTCTCTTGGGAAATACCAAAAGCTGTCACAATAAATTCATCAAGATCAGAAGCAGCTGTAGCTAGCACTACGTCCAATGTAGTGGCTGAGCCTACGGTAAGACTTTTTGAATCAAACCCTATAAAAGAGAAAACCAATACAGCATCTGAATTTGGAACTTCGATGCTATAAAAGCCATCGATGTCCGATACAGTGCCGGTGTTGGTACCTTGGATCATAATACTTGCTCCAGGAAGAGGTCCCCCATCTTCCTGAGCTGTTACTTTTCCTTTTACCGTTTGCTGGGCATAGAGAGGGATACTCACCAGAAAACCAAATAGAAAAAGCAATGTCATTGCGTAGTTTTTCTTCATTTGTTTTTTGTTTATAGATTAAAATTGGTTTTGTTCTTGCAGTTCCTTGCATTCTTTTAATGATGTAAATGGCAAGAAAAAATTCGTGAAATGGCCTAATTCCCCATATATAATTGAATTATAGAGTTTTATGACTTTTATTCCAGTTTGTGTTTGTTTTAACCTTTTTTATAACAATGTGTTGAAATTGAGCGGTTGTTTGAGCTTTTTAATACCATCAATGCATAAATTACAGATAATAGATTAATTATTTTAATTTTTTAGAAGTGATTTTTATCAAATTGGTAAATATTTTCTTGAATTAAAACAACATTTGCTCTTGCTTGTTTATGCCGTATTATATTTTGAATACATGCAATATTATGCTAACTATCTAAAAATTAGGCATAAAAAAAGACTGCCTTAGTTCAGGCAGTCTTTCTGTTAGCTTTAAGTGTATATTAATTAATCCACCTTCTTTATTTCAGTAATAGTCTCAGTCACCACTTTTTTTCCGTCCTCGTATTTGATTTCTTTTTTGATCTCCACTTTTTCTGACATCGCTCCAGTGTGCGGACGCTGACTGATATGTGGTGCTATAATCAAAGCTACGATAGACATCAATTTGATTAGGATATTCATAGAAGGGCCTGAAGTATCTTTAAAAGGATCACCTACCGTATCACCAGTCACAGAAGCTTTGTGTGGCTCGGACTTCTTATAATGCATCTCGCCGTCGATCTCCACACCTTTTTCAAAAGATTTCTTAGCATTATCCCAAGCGCCTCCGGCATTTGACTGGAACATGCCCATCAATACTCCTGATACCGTTACACCTGCTAGTAATCCACCTAGCATTTCAGCAGAAGATACTTGCTCAAAGACACCTTGGAAACCAAAACCTATCAAAAGAGGAGTGATCAAAGCGATAGCTCCAGGAAGAAGCATCTCGCGAAGAGAAGCTTTGGTAGAGATCTCCACACACTTATCGTACTCAGGCTTGGCTTTGTATTCCATGATACCTGGTATTTCTCTGAACTGTCGTCTTACTTCATTCACCATGTCCATTGCCGCTCTACCTACAGCCGCAATAGCCAGTGATGAGAATATATAAGGAATCATACCGCCAACAAATAAAGCTGCCAATACTGGAGCTTTGAAAATATCAATCGCATCAATTCCAGCTACACCTACAAATGCTGCGAACAGAGCTAAAGAAGTCAATGCTGCTGAAGCAATAGCGAATCCCTTACCAGAAGCGGCAGTTGTGTTTCCTACTGCATCCAAAATATCAGTACGATCTCTAACTTCTTTAGGAAGTTGGCTCATCTCTGCGATACCACCTGCATTATCTGCGATAGGACCAAAAGCATCGATGGCCAGTTGCATGGCTGTAGTCGCCATCATACCTGCTGCTGCTATTGCTACTCCATAAAGTCCAGCAAAAGCATAAGAGCCCATGATACCACCTGCCAAAACAAGGATAGGAAGTACTGTAGATTCCATTCCAACGGCTAAGCCAGCTATGATGTTCGTTGCGTGACCAGTTGCTGACTGCTTGATTATTGATTGCACAGGACGTTTGCCCATAGCTGTATAATATTCCGTGATGATACTCATCAGCGTTCCCACTACTAAACCAAGAATGATGGCATAGAATACATCCATATTGGTGAAATCATAACCACGGATAGACAAGGTCTCTGGCATCATGTGTTTTACTACAAAAAATGAGGCAATTCCTGTAAATAAAATGGAAGACCAATTACCCATATTCAAGGCATGCTGTACGTCACCTTTATCATCTTTAATGGTCACGAAGAACATTCCCATGATAGAGAATACGATTCCCAAGCCAGCCAATACCATTGGAAGTAGGATAGGGGCGATTCCTCCAAAATTATCTACTGAAACAATCTCACGTCCCAAAACCATTGTGGCGAGGATCGTTGCAACATAAGAACCGAATAAATCAGCTCCCATACCAGCTACGTCACCTACGTTGTCACCCACGTTATCTGCTATAGTTGCAGGGTTTCTGACATCATCTTCTGGGATTCCAGCTTCTACTTTTCCTACTAAATCAGCTCCTACATCGGCAGCTTTGGTATAAATACCGCCACCCACACGAGCAAAAAGAGCTATAGATTCAGCACCTAAAGAGAAACCAGCAAGCACCTCAAGTGCTTTTTCCATTTCTACACCATTCACTCCAGCACCTACACTCTGCACATATAGGTGATAGAAAAGAATAAAGAGTGAGCCTAATCCCAAAACAGCCAAGCCAGCTACTCCCAGTCCCATCACAGATCCACCTGTGAATGACACTTTAAGTGCATGCTTTAAACTAGTTCGGGCTGCTTGCGTAGTTCGTACGTTCGCTTTGGTAGCGATATTCATTCCTATATATCCTGCAAAAGCTGAAAGTACAGCTCCTATAAGAAAGGAGATCGCGATAACTGGACTGGATGTCTCTACTGACATTCCGGACCATACCAAAAGTATAACGGCAATAACTGCAAAATAAGAAAGTACTTTCCACTCGGCTTTTAAGAATGCCATAGCGCCGTCGGCTATGTAGCCGGCAAGTTCCATCATGTTTTTGTCACCTGTTTCCTGCTTGGTAACCCAGGCAGATTTAATGGCCATCACGATCAGGCCCACCAGTCCCAACGCGGGGACTACATAAATCAAAGCTTGTTCCATAAAGTATGTCGTACTGTTAATTTTGAAATTGTTAATTGAGCAAATATATAACTTCTCATTTACCGACCAATTGCAGATTATTATTGTTTAAATCACTGTTTTTGAAGAATTTATTGATGATTGTGTAAAGAAATCATTATTTGGTGTCTGTCACTTACTAGAATATCTAGAATTTATTGAAATATGGCAAAAGGAGTAATTGTCCGAATTGTATAAATATTTAAAGTTTTTGGTTGCGGTAATGAGACTATAAAGCAATTTTACTAAATAGACTTTCAGTAGTTTCTCCTCTGTTTTATTTGGGAAATATTTTAAATAACTAAATTTCAATTGTTTAAAGAGGTAGAAGTCAATATAAATAGTAAATTAGTTTCTTTATAATTTTTAAAAATCGTTCCAAAGCCTGTGGATTTACAACTCAAGAATTTTGAATGCACTATTAGAAAATTGTTTGCAGAGCGACTGAATCCTAAAGTTTGCTACCATAATTTAGATCATACTTTATCTATTGTGGCCAAAGTCAATGAAATCGGACTGTACTATCAAATGGGTAAAATTGAATTAGAGGATTTGTTTCTTGCCGGCTGGTTGCACGATGTAGGTTATTGGGGTGGAGTTGCGCTGGACCATGAGAAAAGGGGAGCTGATTTTGCTAGAGATTTTTTGCCCAAGTTTAAGATATCAGAAAATAGAATAGAAGCCATTTGCAAAGCTATACTCGCTACGAAAGTCCCACAACAACCTAAGAGTCTCATGGATTCTATAATTTGCGATGCGGACCTTTATCATCTAAGTTCAGACCAATGCTATGCTCAAACCTTACTTTTGATGAAAGAAAATGAGCAACTGAATGACAGACCTGTTGTGCTTTTGGATTGGCTGCAAAACAGTGAGAAATTCATGGAAAACCATCACTATCATACTGATTATGCCCTCAAATTTTATCAGACGGGCAAGAATGAAAATTTGATATTTCTACAATCCAAAATAGAAGAATTAGAAAAGGTAGAGATGAAATCCTCTCAGTAGGGCAGTCCTTCCAGGTATTTTTCAAAACCCTCCGGTTGCTGATAGGACTGATTTGGGTTGAAATGATTCCAGATCAGATTTGATATTTTTCGGGTCATTACCCATGCTTCATTATCATATCCCCAGCTTTTATCTTCATTATTATCAGTGAAAATAGCACACACATAATCTCCCTGAGGTGAATTCACCAGAAACACTTCTGACCTAGATGCATTGACCATTCCTTGTTTGCTGGCGACATTTACTCCTGCAGGAATTCCTGATAGTGCGTAGTCAGTGTAAAAAGTGTTAGATAACAAACGATACATCTGCTCTGATGCTGCTGTGCTGATCAATTCTCGATTATTTAATTTGATGAAGATATCAGCTATCTCTCTTGGGGTTGTCTGACCCCAGCCATACTTTTCCCAGATGCTTTCTCTGCCAACTGTCCGGCTGTTAACGCGTGTATTTTGGTATCCTATTCTATCCATCAATTCGTTGATTTCAGCACCTCCGCCGGCTAGTGATTGATTCCAAAGAGATGTGGTATTGTCAGAATAACTGAGCATTAAAGCAATCAAAGTGCTTAAGTCTGTTTGGGTAGAATCCTTAAAAAACTGCATGATTCCTGACCCACCGTATCTAATAGAATCCCGATATATCAATGGTTCTCTGTAATGTAATTCCTCTTTTTCAATCTTGTCAAATATGCCTAAGAGAATAGGGATTTTGACAATACTGGCAGTGGGGTAAATCGTATCTGCATTAATTTCCACTGTAGCTCCTGACTGTAGGTTTTGGATATAGATCCCTACATCTCCATGAAATGACTCCGTGAGCACGCTGATAGATGACTCTAATTTTTTGTCAGTTTTCACTTGAGCGAGTATGCTATTGAAGCATATCAATGTTAAAATCAATAAAATAGGCCAGCTTTTAGAAAACATAATTTGAAGTGTTTAGGCTTTAAATATGTGAAATTCTAAGGGCTAATAACAAGGAAATAAAGCATTGAATTTAAAATTTCCTACATTTTGAGTTGCAAATAGAAGTTGAATACCCTTTTTGCCGTGTTAAAGTCTTAGCTAAACTGTAGGAATTCTTTTCCCTGTGAGTCGCTGCCAAGTGCTGCAGTTCCCATAGATCCGGCTGAATTTTGATCCACAAAGGTTCCACTACGTAATACATTCAATGCACCAGTGGGACGAGTTGGGTCAATGGTTACCTGATCCTTGTCGTCAGCACATGAGACTAATCCTAAAAAGCCAACATAAAAGATAATTAATACTTCACTCATGATATTGAGATTTTGGTTGATCCAAAATTACCCTTAGGATATCACAAAAAAGTCACGAAAGAGTAACCAATTTATACCTGAGGTTCTTTTCTTTGGGGAGAAAAAAAAGGAAATGGCACAAGACGATAAGAAAATTGCTGATTTTTTGGAATCAGAAGATAAGGTCAACGAATACACTCCTATACTGAAGGCACTTTGGTATGATGGAAATGGTGACTGGGAAAAAGCACATGATCAAGTGGACAGTATGGATGGTAAGGATGCTGCTAGAATCCATGCTTATCTCCATAGAAAGGAAGGTGATCAATGGAATGCTGATTACTGGTATAGAAGAGCTGGGGCTTCACGGCCAGAGTTAACCTTAGAAGAGGAGTGGAAAATGTTACTTACCCAATTTTTACTTTAGTTATTCCATGTTTTTGGCGAAAATTTTTAGTTAAATCCTAATAAATACCCTGTATAGGGTATGTTTTCATGAGTGTTTGGTTGGTACTTTTGAATAAGTAATAACCTATAAGCATTGCTATGAAATTCTTCTATTTAGCATCCAATCCAAACGATAATGGTTTACATGAAGTACACGATCGTGATTGTGAACATATACCCACCACCTATGATCGAGACTATTTAGGTCCATTCAATACAGGTAATGAAGCAATGAGAAAGGCAATGACACTAAAGAAGAAGGTAGGGTTGTGTGAGAATTGCTGTAAATCGGAAAATAAGCCTCCTATTTTTAGCATAAAATGAAACCAAGATTATTTCTGGTCTCTATCCAATTTAAAAATTGAAGTAGGGGTAGTATATTGGTAGTCAGCGTTTAATTGCTCTTTGTAAAGTAAATTTTTATTGACTCTTAAATTACCCAAAGTCGTTAGTTTTTTGAGAATTATGATCTCCCATGAACTTTCATTTTGGCCTCGCAGAGATATCTCTAGTGAGGTTATTTATTTCTACTAGGGGAAACGATTGGGTTATATATTGATATGAAATGTGACCATCTTTCATTTTTGTTTAGTTGGACATGTGTTTGTCTTTCTGGCTATTCGTAAATTAATTTGAGTTATCTTAATTGCTTTCTATTGCATGCCTTATCATGAAGCCACTTAGAATTTTCATTATGAGATTACTAATCATCTCCATCTTTTTCCTTATGACTCTTCCTTCCTTTGCACAACTTCAACCAGTTAAATCTGGGGTATTCCATTGGAATGATCTTGAAGCCAAATCTAATGGAGACAGACAAGGGAGAGCAATCCTCGAGGGTGTTTCTCCACATTTCGAATACTTAGAGATGCATGCTACGACTCAAGCTGTAGGAGCACAAGCTAGTGCTGCTCATGCCAATGAGAATATGGAGGAACTTATCATTGTCAAAGAAGGGGTTATGAAGGTGACAATAGATGGGATGAGCTCTATTCTAGGAACTAATGGTGTGATTTCATTGATGCCGCAGCAGATGCATTCTATGCAAAATGTAGGCGACAAACCTCTTACTTATTATGTAATTAGATATCGATCTAAGAAGCCTATGAAGTTAGAAAGAGGCATCGCTTCGGGTGGATCTTTGATGATAAATTCAGACTCGTTAGTATTCAAACCTAACGATAATGGAGGCAGCCGTGCCTATTTTGATAGAGCTACAGCGATGTGTGAGCGACTTGAAATGCACGTGACAACTTTAACTAAAATAGGACCAAGTCACGAACCCCATGCCCATGATGAAACTGAGATTATTCTTATGATTTCAGGAGAAACAGCAATGCATATCGATGGCGTAGAATATACTGCCACGGCGGGAGACTTTTATTTCGTAGAGTCACAATTATTTCATGGTATTCGCAATACCTCTGACCAGTCTTGTTCTTATTTTGCTTTTAAATGGAAGTAAAACCTTAATAAAGTTTTGGCTAGTCCTGGATAGGCGTTACAGTTTATAAGGATAAATTTAGAGAGTAGCGAATTTCGACTCGTCTCCATTTTTATTTTTTCAGATTTTTTGTTCCTGATAACTCGTGGCAAATAACTTGACCTAACCTAAATTTTTGTAACGCAAACCTAGATCGACCGAAAAAGCATTCTAGGTAGCGGGGAAAAATAATTGGCCTTCTTTATGCAAATCGTGTTTAAACAAAAAAGACACTTACGAAATATTTATCGTAAGTGTCTGATTATTGAGTGGGCCCACTTGGAATCGAACCAAGCACCTACTGATTATGAGTCAGTTGCTCTAACCGAATGAGCTATAGGCCCGTTACTCTTAAAACTTCCAGTTTTAGCTCGTATTCGCTATAAACCTTGGTTTTGGGAGTGCAATGTTACATATTTGAATGCAAATACACAACCCATATTTCGAATGAAAAATGCACCGGATGCAGACTTTTTGATTTTTGATTTAGGCAATGTCATCGTTGATATAGATTATCAGAAAGCATTGCAGCGTATCAAACAGGAAATATCTTCGGAGTTTCATGATAAGCTAGATGGCTTTTATCTCACTGATTTTCACAAGGATTATGAGGTAGGAAGAATAAATTCTGCTGCTTTTAGAGACGAGGTCAGAAGCTATTTTCAGCAAGAATGGAAGGATGAAAAAGTGGATGAATTATGGAATGATTTGTTGCTTAAAATTCCTGTAGAAAGGCTAGAATTAATTTCAAAATTGAGAGAAAAATATCAAGTTGGCGTTTTGAGCAATACCAATTTGATACATATTCATGCTGTAAATAGAATTTTGAAGGAAGACCATAGTCTTGAAAACTTCGATCCAATCTTTGACTGGGTATTTTTAAGTCATGAAATGGGACTATCTAAGCCTTCTCCTGAGATCTACGAAAAAATGCTAGTTGATCTTGGAACATCTGGTGATCGTGTGATTTTCTTTGATGATTTGATAGCCAATGTGGAAGGTGCTAAAGCAGTAGGTATTCAGGCGGTACATGTGACGGGCCCTGAAGTTATTTTCGATTATTTTAAGAATGTATAGTAAAAAAGAATACCTCCGTCACGGAATCCTATTTCTCGCTACCCTTATTTCCACCACTCTTGCCGGAGCAGAGTGGGTATATGGGAAGTCAGTTTTGGGAGAAGGGGAGAGCCTCCTTACTTGGGAGTATTTCTGGATGTCAATGGCCTTCTCTGTACCTTTTATAGGGATTTTGCTTATTCACGAGTTGGGACATTTTTTTACGGCTATTTATCATAAGGTGAAGTGCACCCTTCCATTTTTCATTCCTGGCTGGTTGGGGTTTATAGGGATTCCAACCATAGGGACATTCGGTGCAGTGATTCAGATGAAAGGTTTTGTAAACAGCCGAAATAAATTCTTTGACATAGGTGTGGCAGGGCCATTAGCTGGATTTATTATTGCATTGCTAGTGCTAATTTATGGATTCACTACGCTGCCTGAGGCTGATTATATTTATGCCATACATCCTGAGTATGCAGACGTTGATTTTCAAGGATATGAAGAAGGGGCTCTAGATTTTGAACTTGGAAACAATTTGCTTTTCTGGGGGCTTGGAGAGGTTTTCGCTGACCCTGATCGCATGCCAGCCATGTCTGAAGTAATTCATTACCCGTATCTATTTGCTGGCTTTCTCGCGTTATTTTTCACTGCGCTAAATCTTCTCCCTATTGGTCAGTTGGATGGTGGGCATGTCATTTTCGGCCTTTTTCCGAAGCGTCACAGAGAGATCTCGCTGGTGGCTTACATTCTGTTTATAGGCTATGCGGGATTGGGAATGATCAGCCCATATTCGGCTATGGAAGATCTAATGCTATGGATTCCATTGTATGTAGGCTTCCTGTTCATTTGCTTTACTAAATCAGGACTCAGTTTAAAGAATAGGATTACACTCATATTATCTATTGCGGCGGCTCAATATGCTGTAGCTTTCGTGATTCCAAACGTTCACGGATACCAAGGGTGGTTATTTTACGGCTTTTTGCTGGGTAGGATAATGGGCCTGAGACATCCAGAAGTTTCTGGCTTTCATGAGTTGGATACCAAAAGGAAAGCGCTGGGTATACTAGCCATTGTGGTTTTTATCCTTTGTTTTTCACCAGAGCCATTCATATTTACAGAAGATTCGAGCTTCTAACTGTATAGGGGATTCTAAAAGAGAAGGATTGGAAAAATGGCCTTCAAATCCAACTGAAGCAGGATAATACAAAGCTGTACAATCTGTATCGGGACTTTGTGTAGTCAGCGGTTAAAAAGTTTAAGAAGGCATAAAAAAACTCCCCGAAGGGAGTCTGTTCTAAAAGGAGTTCCTTATAAGTTTCTGTAAGCTAAAATGCCGCCTGTTGTATTTCGGACTTTCGAAAATCCTTTGGTCTCCAGGAATTTCTTTGCATTCATGCTTCTGGCGCCAGAACGACAATGAACTACTATTTCAGTGTCTTTATAATCTTCTAGCTCCTCAAGCCTAGTAGGTAAATCTGCCAACGGGATATTTTTAGCTCCCAAATTGTCATCCTCGTATTCCCATTCTTCACGAACGTCAAGAAACACGAATTTTTCATTTTTATCCAATCTGGATTTCAGGTCTTCTACAGTTATATCTTCCATATTATTATTTAACTAAAATTCTGTATGAATGCATCCCGGTTTCTGTACTCAAGTTGAGAACGTAGACGCCTGGACGCTGTCCAATAAAATTAACAATTTCTCCTTTAGATGAAAGTTGACGCTCAAGAAAAATCTCTCTTCCGAAGGAATCAAAGATTCTGGCTTGACTAAATCTGCCTTCAAGGTTAAGTAGTGTTTCTACAGGGTTTGGATAAATCAGAATGTTTTCATCTGGTATAGATGCTTCCTCAAAAGGTACATCTAAACTTACATGTGGTCTGATCATCAGTGATCCATGTACTTCTTCATTTTGAGCCCAAGCACCCACTACATTATAAAATAGCTTATCTCCAGTATCATTCACCTTATCCAGTCCTACGTGGATGAAGTCATTCGTGTACTGGGCAAAACCTATGTAGAAGTCCCCATCTACTTTTATATTCGTATCCAGAGAATAGTAAAGAAATTCTTGACCTGCTTCTTTAACAGCGATCAGATCCTCTCTTGTGAAAATTGGATCCTCGTCTAAATCCTTCCAAACTTTGATGTCCACAGCTTGATTGGCTTGGCGAGGATTGGTAAAATTGATAGAAATACCTTTGAGGAATACTTCCTGAGGGGTAGTGTATTTTACAGCCAATTGCCCTGCTCGTTGATTGATTCCAGCTGCATAATCAGCAGAACCATTATCATAAGCAAAATAGTCTAAGAGCGGAAAAGAAGTTCTTACCGTATCGTTCAGTTCATAATTCACACTTGAGAAAAAGGTAGTGTCTCCGGATGCTACTTCGTAAAGTAGCCCATCACCAGATGTAATTGAAGAAATGACTTCTAAGGTGGTTTCATTCTTCGGTACAGGGATTTCCTCGAATTCTCTGCTTCCAAATGCTCTACGTTCCAGTGCGTTTGGAACTGGATTGAAAGGTGTGTTGAGATTGATAGAAGTGGTGGTCATCGTGGAAGAATCTCTGAGCACGATAGAATATTCCATCGCTCTAAATCGATTTTCCAAGTTATAGAATTCATTTTGAACAGTACTCCAAAGTCCATTTTGGTTACCTGCTAGAAGTGCAAAAGGATAGGCGCCATAATCTCCGATTCGAAGATCATTTGTTCGGGTAAGACTTCTGTCTTTGTAATCAAGGGCAGTACCTGTTCTACCGTCATTTAAATAGATGTAGTCAATCAGCCAGCTATCAAATGGGCCTGATTGTCTCCCTTGGGAAAAGAAGCGGAACTGGAAATCAGCATGTTGCCAAGCTGGTAGAATCTTAATGATTTCCTGAGTGAAGGCTGTTCTGTTTAGAGCTACTCCACCTAGTTGGCTCCAAATCGTTACCCAACTCCCTTGTGGATTCAGGATTTGTAAAGTCAACTCATCACTTTCGTCAGGAAGCTCTGCTCTTCCTCCTGCCTGCCAAAAGAAGCTTAAATAAAGACTTTCACTGTTGGATGAATTCAGAGAGCTCAAGTCAAATGGCTTTGAAGTTATAAAGTCCGTTTGGCCCTGATCAGTTTGTTTGACAGCGTAAGGATTGCCATTTGCAGCTACACCATCAAGCAGGACCATGCCAATTGAAGGCGCGTTCAAACCTATGGTTTCTGTATAGGAAGCTCCAGATACCGTCCACTTTAGCGTATCTATACCTTGTGAAAAATCATCCCAAAATGGGAGGATGTTACTTTGTACTATTCGTGCGCTTCGTTCTGCTGAATTGTAACTCTTGATTTTTTGATGTTGAACCGGGGCAAACTCCACCAATTGGCCATGAGCCAAAGTCGAGATGAAAAGGGCTAGGACTAGCCCTGTCATTCGAAACATATGGTGTGTTTGGAGCATGTAGCTTAAAAATTATCCTTGGCGATCCATAGATCAATTAATTCACCTGTTTTCACTTGCACTGACGCAGGAGGAGTTTGTCTCAAGACTTTTCCTGCTCCCACAGAATCAGTATCAAGATAGTATTTATTACCCACTCTTAAACTTGATCCCAAAATCAGGAATTCAGCATCGACTTCATCCATACCTTTAAGATCAGGAACAGCTAGAATCTGATTACCTAGTCCATCACCCACTACTAAATCAATTCTGGCACCTTTAGGGATTTCGAAACCTTCAGGCACATTGACTCCACGGTATTTTTGCTCTAGAACCACATTGATACCGATATCTGGAACGTAAACAATGTCGCCGCGATCAAGTCCCATGTTAGCCAAAATTTCCTGCACATTCTTTAGAGGAGTGTTCACCAAATTAGGCATTTTGAGCATAGGGGGATTTCTGGCATTCAGAGTCAGGTAAACAGTTTTACCACTTTTTACCTGTGCATTTGCTTCCGGGATTTGTTTGAGTACAGCAAAAGGCTTCAGATCAGTATTGAATCCGGAGTCAAGAGAGACATCGTATTGAAGGTTTGCTCGATCTAAAATATCGACGCTTTCATCGAATGTATACCCGGATAAATCAGGCACAGAGACCGATTCCCCATGATTTGTGTACATAGGAAGGTACATTTTCAAAAAAAGGAAACCCAGTAAAACTGCTATTCCGGAAATTACTAGAAGGTTAATTAAGATCTTTTTCAAAAGAGATGCTGAATGAAATACTTGAGAAATTTTAATAGTTAAAGATAAGCGGGAAATTCAATCCTCACAACGAAGGATTCCTCTAAAACTGATGAAATCTACTGGCAAAAAATAAGCCGAAGAGGTTTTCTTCGGCTTATTTGTGATTAATTAATAATCAGCCTTCGAGTTTCCCTTATCGAATTACTTGAAATATTTATAATAAATACACCCTTAGAAAACAGCTGAGTGCTAAATGAATATGTTTGGTTAAGCGTGCCTGGGTATTCTATTTCCTGAATCAGAGCCCCAGTACTAGAGATCACTTGAATAGTTACATCTTCAAAATCAGGCAAGTTGAATGCAATATTAAATACATCCCGAGCTGGATTAGGATATAATACTGACATTCCTACAGCAGGAATTACCGGTTCAGGGTTAGCATTTAGGAAAAGCTCGATATTGTCCAAGAATATTGGAGAATCGGATACACTTCCACCCTCAATTACGAAAGCAAGTCGTGCGTTCGTATTACCTGGGCCGGCAAAATCACTCAGATTAATGAATTTACGTGTGTAGTCGCTTGCGCTGTTTGGATTGGCTTCCCCTACAGAAACTGTAGAAAGCTCGGCACCGCTTGCAGCCCAAACTTCTGTGTAATTAACTCCTCCATTAGTACTTGCAAGAATTTTCAAAGTAGTAGAAGTGCCAACTTGTCCTGCAGCTAAATCAAAGAAGATGCTGGCTTGTTGACTTCCTGAAAGGTCAAAGACAGGTGTGCCTAACCAGTAAGATTGTCCAGTCACACTAGTAACTAGTCTGGCTACATTATTTGGTCCTTCTCCAGATGAAATTGAAGTGATTTTCCAAGCTTCACTATCAGATTCTGGATTAATAGTTTTCCAAGGGTTTAATGCACTACTGTTATTGAAGTTTTGTCTCCAGGGCACAGGTACAGTGGTAGCATCTTCAATAATGTATCTGGTTAAGCTATCAGAGTTATTACCGTTCTGGTCAAAATTTGGCGACGAAACCACAAATTTGAGACTGTTTTTACCTAGTGAAGTTGAGTTAGCTGTGGTTAGATTAAAGCTCTCTCCCGGCTCAGCGTTGGAACCACTTGCCACAAAGGTTTGCTTAGAGCCACCATTAGTGGTTTTTGAAAATACAAAGCTTGAAATAGGGAGGTTTCCTGTATTGGTAACAGACACTATCTCAGATTCATGTGTACCATCAGAGATTGGACTTGGAGTTAGCAAATCATCTATTCCCAATTTATAAACGAATTCTTTATTTGGTAGTATTCTGATATTTCGGATGTAAATGTTATTACCGAAACCATTCTCCGTGATGAAAGCTAAGCGAACTGATCCTTGACTTGAATACTCACTTAGGTTTACTATCTCCGTTCTGAATTGATTGTTATTTGTTGGGATAAATTCATCTAGAGTTACGGCAGCTGTCTGCAATTGCAGACTGTTTTTATCATAAGGCGCATTAGCGATATCAAACGTGTTTCCACAATCCTGAGACAAAGCAACGATTAATCTATCCGCAAAGCCAGACTGATCATAAGGCGCATAAGCCAGCTCAAATACGAGTTGTGCATCTGGATATTGCGTCAGATTTATAATCGGAGAGGTATAATAGTCAAGCTGCCCCTGTGCTTCATATTCGTAGTGTCGGATATAAACCAAATCTTGAGGAGTACCTGAAATCATTAGATTTCTTTTTTCCCAAGTCAATAGTTGATCTGGGTTAGTAATTGTCCATGGAGAGGGGAAAGTGCTCAGATTTGATGTGTAAGGAAGATTGACAGCTTGCTCCAGAATAGGAGTGACAGTCTTACTATTGTTAGTAGAGACGTTGTCAGGAGCGTCATTGGTCTGAGTGATTGTAAACTCGATTATATTAGTACCAGCTAGTAGATTGAATTCTTTGAAATTGAGGAATGCACTTTCTCCAGTGTTTATGTTGAAAGTAAATCTCTTGGATTCTAATAATTCTCCATTTCTTCTAAGTTCCACTCGTCCAGAAGTCAGGGTGTTTTTACCTGCATTCAAAACCTCTATTGAAGGATTAATCTGAGGGTCACATTCGAAGTTTCTAGGCTCAATCACTTTTGCTATTGCCAAATCATTGTCTGCAAGTACAGGTTCTTTAGTAGCTCTGTTGTTGATTAAAGTGACTCTTCGTGGACTATTTGCCAATACTACATTAAATCGCTCTACTTGTCCTTTTGTAAACAAGTTCATACATGCATCAGGAGTATAATCCATGTAATTCTGGATCATATCGCTCGAGTTGCAACTAAAACGAGTAGCATTTGGGCTACAGGTACTATTGGAATTATCTTGCTCTGGAGTATCAGCTACGAAATCATCCACTCCGCAGCCACCGTCACCCCAAATATGGCGTAATCCAAAAAAATGTCCCACTTCGTGTGTTGCTGTGCGTCCTAATGATGCTGAGATAGCGCTTCCACCAATACCAAAAAATCTATAATCAATCACTACTCCGTCAGTAATAGATGAAGTTGGAGCATTATTAAGTCCTGGTAAATCAGAAATTGGAAAGGAAGAATAACCAATATATGGGCTTACCAATGGAACAACATACATGTTCATGTATTCATCCGGATTCCATTGGATCAGCTGTCCGATAGTGCTTGCATCAGTATTAGGATCATATCCTGTTTTTGATCCTTGAGTACGAGTAATGCCATCTGTAGGTAATCCAGAGGGATCTTGCTTAGCTATTACAAATTCAATATTTGTCTGACCAGCAAATGGTAGAAACATAGCAGGTGTATTTGAAGCGTCTGCATTTAACCGCTGAAAATCTTCATTTAGAATCCTGAGCTGCTCAACTATTTGGGAAACAGGGACATTGGTGTGAATTCCTACAGGATCTCCGTTATGTATTACATGGATTACTACTGGGATCAGGATTGGATCAGCATTGATTTTAGCTAGAATTTGAGGTTGATAGGTTTTATCCTCAATTTTCGCATTGATCCATTTTTCGAAATAAGGCTTTGAGCCAAAATAGCCCAACTCCTTTTCCATTTTTTGTTCCAAAATCTCATGCCCACATTTTTCTCTATGTGTATGTGTATTTGACTGGTCAGTGATATCAAAGGTTTGGAATTGCTGCGCAAAGCCTGTTGAAAACACAAAAAGCGCTCCCAGTAGGAGCGTACTGGCTTTGTCAAAAATCCGGAAACCTTTTTTCATTAAAATCTAATTAAGCAACGGTTAGGTTAACGGCTTCTACTCTTACGATTTCAGGAATTGCACGCTTAATTGCTTCCTCTACTCCAGCCTTAAGTGTCATAGTAGACATAGGGCAGGTGCCACAGGAACCTAATAATTCTAATTTAAGAACCATGTCATCAGTTAGTTCTACTATTCTCACATTGCCTCCATCTGCTTCCAGATAAGGGCGAATTGTATCTAGTGCAAATTCTATTTGTTCTCTAAGTTCTGGTTGCATAGTGTTAAGCTTTAATTTCTACTACTTCGGTTTTACCCGTAGAAGCATTTCTTATGGCAATTTGTCTAGCTATCTCTTCAGCTAGCTTCATGTAAGATTCTTGAGTGATTCCATCTTTAAGTACTGCAGGGTAGCCTGAATCTCCACTTTCTCTAATACTTTGTACAATTGGAATTTCTCCCAAAAACGGCACATCATATTTTTCAGCTAATTTTCGTCCCCCTTCTTTACCAAATAGGTAGTACTTACTGTCCGGTAATTCTTCTGGCGTAAAATAAGCCATATTTTCAATAACACCTAAGATAGGTACGTTAATTTGAGGCTGTCGAAACATCGATAATCCCTTATTAGCATCTGCTAACGCGACTTTTTGGGGAGTAGTGACAATCACTGCTCCGGTTACTGGAACAGTCTGTACCATCGTAAGGTGGATATCGGAAGTGCCGGGAGGCAAGTCTATTAATAAGTAATCCAACTCACCCCAATCCACATCAGAAATAAACTGTTTCAAAGCGGAACTAGCCATTGGGCCTCTCCATACTACCGCACTATCAACTGGAGTTAGAAATCCAATCGACATCAGCTTCACACCATATTGTTCGATAGGGATGATGATATTCTTATCACCAACTTTTTTCACAGCTGGTTGCTCAGCCTCTACATTGAACATGGTAGGAATAGATGGACCTGATATATCCGCATCGATCAAACCAACCTTGGCTCCAGTTTTAGCTAAGGAAACTGCCAAATTTACTGCTGTAGTAGATTTACCAACTCCGCCTTTGCCTGACGCGATAGCGATGATGTTTTTTACTTGAGGTAAAACAGGTGCGGCATCTCTTACCGTCGTGACTTGGGAAGTCATAAACAACTCCCATTCTGGTTCCTTGCCAAAATCTTCCTCCAAAACTTCTAAGCAATTATTTTTAATTACTTCTTTTAGAGGACAAGCTGGAGTAGTGAGAACTACATTGAAGCTGACTTTATTAGCGTTGATTTCTATCTTTTGTATCATTCCCAACGTCACCAAATCCTTCTTTAGATCAGGGTCTTGTACTCGGGAAAGTGTTTTCAGGATATTATCCTTAGTTAACTGCATGAGGTGAAGGTTGTAATTTTGCGCAATTTAGAGGTTAAAGACTTCTAAATAAAGAATCAATTAAATCTATTGTACTTCTGAACTAGATGAAACCTCAGAAAGTTCTCATTTTTTGGATAGAGCGCTTAACTTTGCTTCATTCATTTTCCTATGGGCATTAGCAAACTTACTACAGACAGGGTCAAAGAACGCATGGACATCGAAGAGGTGCTCGGCGATTATTTACCTATGAAAAAGAAAGGCCAGAATCTCTGGGCCAACTGTCCATTCCATGGGGAAAAAACGCCTTCATTTTCGATTTCTCCTGCGAAGCAAATTTATAAATGCTTTGGCTGTGGTAAAGCCGGTGATCCTATTCAGTTTGTGATGGATATAGAAGGCATAGGCTTTCAGGAGGCTATTAAACATATTGCCGGAAGATATGGCATCGAAATAGAGGAGGACGAAACGAGAACTCCAGAGCAGAATGAGGCCCAAAATGAGCGTGAAAGTTTATTGATCGCACTGGGTTTTGCCAGAGATTTTTTTGTCAAGAATCTGCAAACTCCAGAAGGCAAGTCGATTGGGTTAAGCTATTTTAAGGAGCGTGGATTTACACCTGCTATTATTGAGAAGTTTGATCTAGGGTACGCACTGGAAGGATGGGATAATTTATTGCAGGCTGCTAAATCAGCGGGTTTTAGGGAGGATATTTTGCTAAAAGCAGGATTGATCTTACAGAAAGAAGGTGATGCCACCCGTGTGTATGATCGCTTTAGAAATCGGGTGATTTTCGCAATTCATAATATCAGTGGTAAGCCGCTAGGGTTTGGTGCCCGAATTCTCACAAAGGATAAGAATCAACCAAAATATATCAACTCTCCAGAGACTCCAGTTTATCACAAAAGTGATGTGCTGTACGGGATGTTTCAGGCGAAGAAAGCGATTCGAGAGAAAGATAACTGTTACCTCGTCGAAGGCTATACTGATGTAGTGAGTTTACATCTGTCGGGGATTGAAAATGTAGTGGCCTCGTCGGGCACTTCACTCACGGATGGTCAGATTAAACTCATCAAGCGATTCACTGATCAGGTGACAGTGCTTTATGATGGTGATGCTGCAGGTATCAAAGCTTCACTCCGCGGTATTGATTTATTACTGGAAGGTGGACTGAATGTAAAAGCAGTAGTTTTTCCTGATGGAGAAGATCCAGATAGTTACTCGAGAAAAGTGGGATCTCAGGCATTTCAAGACTATTTGGAAAACAATAGCAGGGATTTTATAGGGTTTAAGATTGGCCTGTACAAAGAGGAATTTGTAAAGAATCCAATCCGAAAAGCGGAAGTAATCCGAGAGGTGGTTCAAAGTATAGGGAAAATTCCTGACCCAATTATCCGCTCAGTATATGCCAAGGAAGCTTCTGGGCTTTTGGGGATAGAAGAAGATATCATCCATGCGGAGCTGAATAAAACGCTCCTTAAATCCCAGAAAGAATACTACAATAATAAGAAGGATGATCTTTTTGCCGAGCAGGCAATGGAAGAGCTGATTCCTGAAGAGACAGCGACATCTTTTTCTGAAATCCTTAGAATTCAAGAGCGTGAGATGGTCAGGCTTCTGGTCAATTACGGTTGGCAGAAATTAGTTGATGAAGAAATGCATCTCTGCCAATATTTACTTTCGGAGACAGAAGAGTTAGAATTTACCACACCTATTTATAATAAGATACTGTCACTTTATCGTAGTAATCTATTGCTGGGTGAAATCCCTACATCTGAGTATTTTATAGGTTTAGGTGATCAGGAAGTACAAAAAGAGGTGATTGATTTAATTACGGTACGCCATGAGGTTTCTCATCACTGGGCAGATACACATCAGATTATTATCAATACAGAATCAGATGATCTTACGCTCACAGGCTTTAAATCCATATTGAGATTAAAAAAGAAGATGGTGCAAAAGCTAATGGAAGAGGCGAAAGAGAAGATAAAAAATGCAGAGTCAGAGCACCTAGATGATGAAAAAGTACATGAGTTTCAAGTGATTTACTTTGAACTTAAGAAAGTACAACTTGAGATCGATAAGGAGCTAGGAATAGTCATTGGGTAAACCAAACTTTATTTGGCTTCATCCTGTTTAAGATTTGAAAGCGTGTAAATTTGCCTTTCTAAAAATTAATCCAAACACAAATTTCGTGGAAAAATATATTCTGGATCCCATAGAAGATGCTATTCAAGCAATTAAAAATGGTGAAGTGATCATCGTAGTTGATGATGAGGATAGAGAAAATGAAGGTGATTTCGTCTGTGCTGCTGAGACAGTGACACCGGAAATCATCAATTTCATGGCTACTCACGGACGTGGTTTGATATGTGCGCCTTTAGTAGAAGACCGTTGTGAGAAGCTAGGTCTTGAGCTGATGGTAGGGAATAATACTGCTGCGTATGAAACACCATTTACAGTTTCTGTTGATTTGATCGGACATGGTTGTACTACTGGTATTTCTACATCTGATCGGGCTAAGACTATCAAAGCTCTTGTAGATGATTCTATAGATCCAAACGAATTGGGTAAGCCAGGTCATATTTTTCCTCTAAAAGCTAAAAGAGGTGGAGTATTAAGAAGAGCAGGGCATACAGAAGCAGCCATTGATTTAGCTCGTTTGGCTGGATTTTCGCCTGCTGGAGTTTTAGTAGAAATCATGAATGAGGACGGGACGATGGCTCGAGTTCCTGATTTGGTAGAAGTTGCCAAAAGATTTAATCTTAAGTTGGTGTCTATCAAAGATTTGATTGCTTACAGATTGAAGCATGAGTCATTAATTCAGCGTGAAATCGGTGTGGATCTGCCTACTGATTTTGGTGATTTTGAATTGATCGCTTTTCGTCAGACCAATACCCAAGAGTTGCACCTGGCTTTAATTAAAGGCAAATGGGATAAAGACGAGCCTATTTTGGTTCGAGTTCACTCTTCCTGTATGACTGGAGATATCTTTGGTTCATGCAGATGTGACTGTGGAGCTCAGCTTCACGGAGCTATGCAGATGGTTCAGAAAGAAGGAAAGGGAGTAATACTCTATATGAATCAAGAAGGTAGAGGTATCGGCCTTATCAATAAACTGAAAGCCTATAAGCTACAAGAAGAAGGAATGGATACAGTACAAGCAAATCTTGCACTTGGACTGCCTTCTGACAGTAGAGATTATGGGGTAGGAGCTCAGATTTTGAGAGATTTGGAAGTGAGCAAATTACGGTTAATCTCCAATAACCCTCAGAAACGTGTTGGTCTGTTAGGCTATGGTTTGCAAATCGTAGAACAAGTACCTATCGAGATCGCTCCAAATGTGCACAACGAAAAATATCTCCAAACTAAAAGAGATAAAATGGGGCACAATATTTTGAAGTAAAACCCTGTTCTTAACTTGTTATTTGTTAATATTCTCTAATGAGTTTCAACCTGACTCTAGGTAATTGCGTAAATAAAACCATGAAGACGACCATGAAAAAAGCACTATTCTCGCTTAGCTTATTGCTTCTGGGTATTACTACATCTTTTGCACAGAATCAATTCCCTTCGCAGGTTTGGCATAAAGGAAATATATACACCACAGACGGAAAGGTTTATGGTGGAGAAATCAAGTATGATTTAGAAAATAATGTAGTTCAGCTTCAGGATAAAACTATCGATACATTCTCAGCGATTAATGTTACTTACTTTGAGTTGTTCGATGAGATTTATGGTGGCGTGCGTAAGTTTTTCAGCTTGCCTTATTCATTAAATAGTGATTACGACACTCCTATTTTTTTTGAAGTCCTTACAGAAGGGGATAATATAGCCTTGCTTTGTCGGGAGTATGTGGCCACCGACTCAAGAGGGATGAATTCCTATGGTATGATGGGCGGATATGGAATGAATCCATTTTATGGGCCACAATCAATGATGGGCCATAAATTAGCGTTTAAATATTACTTCTTGAAAAATGGTAAGATCGAACAATACAGTCTGAAGAAAAAGGATCTATTTGAAATGCTTCCAGGGCATGATGATCAGATCTCACTTTTTATGCGGAAAAACCGCCTAGCTTATGATAAGAGAGGTGATCTCCTTCGTATCACAGCATATTACAACGAATTGAACAAAAACTAAATGTCTAAACCTTTAATTCTCGTCTCAAATGACGATGGCATCACATCCAAAGGGATACGTGTTCTCGTATCTGTCATGAAGAAACTTGGGGATGTGGTCGTAGTAGCACCCGACAGTCCTCAATCTGGAATGGGACATGCAATAACCATCGGAGAAACACTTCGCCTTGAAGAGGAGGATATATTCGAAGATGTAAAGGCATATAAGTCTAGTGGTACTCCTGCTGATTGCGTAAAACTAGCTAAGCATTACGTGATGAAGGATAGAAGTCCTGATTTGATTGTAAGTGGAATAAATCATGGTTCCAATACATCAATTTCAGTGCTTTACTCAGGTACTATGTCTGCAGCCATAGAAGGGGCGATGGAAGGTTATCCGTCTATTGGGTTTAGTTTGTGTGATTTTTCTTCAAATGCTGATTTTTCACATGTGGAAGAATGGGTGGAGAAAATCGCACGACAGGTATTAGAAAAAGGAATGCCAAAGGGCGTTGCGTTAAATGTGAATTTCCCTCCAAAACAAAATGAGGAAATCAAAGGAATTAAAATTTGCCGCCAGGCAGAAGCTAAATGGCAGGAAGAGTTTGATGAGCGCTTTGATCCCAATGGCCGAAAGTATCTGTGGCTAGCGGGGAATTTTGTGAATTTTGATAAAGGGGAGGATAATGATGAGTGGGCGATAGCAAATAATTATGTATCTATAGTCCCTTGTCAATATGATTTGACTGCACACCATGCGATTACCCAATTGAATAAAGATTGGGATTGGGAGGAGCTAAAAAAATAGATATCTAGAGGTTGTTTATTTTTTTGATTGTGATTGAATGCTTTTAGTTATTTTTACCACTCTTAAATAGAACAAACCGTTTGAATCGAAAAATATTCATATTCCTGATATTTATTATCAGCGCTCCATTGAGAGTAATAGCTCAGATTCCGGATATAGATAGCCTTAAAAATATTTTGCCTACCGCCAAAGGGAAGGAAAGATTGACCGTTCTCAATGAGTTGTCAACTTACCTTCGAGAAGTGGAACAGCAAGTAGCATTTGACTATGCTCTAGAGGCAGAGAAACTTGCCCAAAAACTCAAGGATAAATCCGGTGAGGCTATAGCCAAAGAAAATATAGGGTGGATCTACTATCGCAGAGGTCAATGGAAAAAAACATTCACTTACTCCAAAGAAGCCTACGAACTTTCTATTGAAGCAAATAATCTGGAGGAAGCTTCTAGGGTTCTAAACAGTATGGGTGCCCTTTACTATGAGCAGCAAAACTATTCTATGTCTATTGCTCAGTTCAAGAAAGCATTAGAGATCAGTGATAAAGTGGACGATTTTTACACGATGATCAGGAGTCTTAATAACATAGCTTTCAATTATGTAAAGTTAGAAGAGCTTGATTCAGCCATGTATTATGCTTCTCAAGCAATAGAAACCAATGAGAATGCAGGTTCACCTTATTTGCTTTCCTTTTCAAATCGGGTCATTGGAGATATTTATTTGAAGAAAAATCAACTTGATTCTGCTGAGATAATTTTTGAAAAAGCGTTGGAAAACGCAGAGATCAGAGGTCTTACTTCTTTTAAAGCTAGTATTCTTCATAGACTAGGACATACTTACCTTCTCAACGGAAAACCTGAGCGAGCAAAGAAAGTTCTACTTGAAGGTGTAGAGCTATCCAGTCAGAATAATCTGCTTGATGAACTCTCAAAAAGTCATAAATATTTGGCCGAATACTATCTGCAATCAGGGGATTTTAAGGAAGCTTTCAAGGAGCAGTCACTATTCATTACTTTAAATGATTCTCTTGAAAATAAGTCTAACAAAGATAGAATAGCTTTGATGCAAGGGATGTTTGAGGATGATTTGAATCAGTCAGAGCTTGAACTTCTTACTGCTCAGTATGAAAATCAGGCTAGTACTTTGGCCTTTAACCGAAAGATTGTTTTTATAGTGAGCACGGGCTCATTACTGATTTTTGCACTCCTTTTATGGTTGTTTTATCTGAATCGAAATATAAGGAAGTACAACTCAAGTTTGATATTACAAAAGCAACATATCCGTCGTCAAAACGAAGATTTGGGCACGAAATCCAAACAGCTAGAGGGAATTAATCAGACTAAAAATAGACTTTTTTCCATTTTGGGTCATGATCTCAAAGGACCTGTAGGACAAGTGAAATCTATTGTGGATTTATTGACTGAAGGGCATCTTACTCAGGAAGAATTTGATGAACTAATTCAAAATTTAAAAACAGATGTTGATTCAGTTTATTTTACTTTGAATAATACATTGAAGTGGTCACTGGCCCAAATGGAAGGCTTCAAGCTTCAAAAGGTCAACTTTAACCTTTCAGAACTGGTCAGATCCAATATTAAATTGATCAAGCCACAGCTAAAAGAGAAATTACTTAAGATAGATAATTCATCCTTGGCAGATGACCTTGAGATATATGCTGATAGGGATCTGATAGAAGTAGTGATCAGGAATATTTTGAATAACGCAGTGAAGTTCTCCAAACCTGGCGATGTAATCCGACTTTCGGCAGAAATAGATAACATGATGATTAACTGGTGTGTGATAGATCAGGGTGCTGGAATGCAGGAAGAGCAAATAGATGAATTGCTCTCCGCAGATTATGTCATCACCAATTCCAAAGTGGGTACTAAAATGGAAAAGGGATCTGGATTAGGGCTGCAGATTTGCAAGGAATTTACCCGAATGAATGGTGGAGAGCTAAATATAATAAGCAAAGAAGGAGAAGGAACAAAAGTGTGTGTGAGAATTCCTGCCAGTAAAGTTTTAGTCAATAATTGAGATATGATCTGCCACAAGGAATTGCTCGAAAGGTAATTTGTTAGTTATAATTCCAAGTTCTTTCATGATCTCCATGGATTTATCCAATTGAAATTTTGAAACCTCCGCATCAGTCGCCCAAAGGGTCTGTGCAAACCATTCTTTCACATCGATTTCACTCAACGCATAGTTTCTGGATATTTCCCCAATTACAGAATTGCTGTCGGACTGAAGCTTCTGTGAAGCTACATACACGAGATCTCTCAATTGGAATATCAGTTCGCCAAATTCTGCTAAAGCTTTGTTTGACGCTATAATAGCAAAGCATGGCCATGGGCTAGGGACTTCACCTATACGCTTCATTTGTTTGGTATCGACCCAAGGCTTAGTAGTGTATTTTTCCCAAAGAAACATTTCTGGTTTTTCTGAAGTCATTACCTCCAAAGCCCCAGGGAGATTGTTAACTGTTTTAAAATCCAAATTTTCAGAATTCCAGCCTTCACGTTTAGCAAGAACGTAGCTCATTAACTGTGAACCAGATCCTATTCTACTTATTAGAAATGTAGGATCTATAATTTCATCCAAAGAATTCACAGGTGAATTTCCAGAAATATGAATTCCCCAGATTAAGGGAGATTTAACGTGAAGTCCAATCATTTTAGATGGATTTCCTGCTTCGAAATCCTTCAAAAAGCTTTCTGTTAATACTATCGCAATGTCAGTTTTATCTTCCCTCAAATCCTTGTTCATCTGACCGGAACCTCTGGATTCATCCGACCATTGGAGTGTGATTCCTTGCTTTTCGAATGGTTGAGCTGCTACTACTTTCTTCCAAGGGAAATTAAAATGCTCAGGAACTCCAGTTATTCTTAGGGTTTTCATAGGGGAAGAGTTGACTTGAGTCAAAAATACTAAAGAGATCATTAAAAGAACTAATTTCCTACTAAGCTTTAAAGCTTTCAGAGGATCAAAAAAAGTTTCCTTAAAGGAGTAGACAAAAATATGACTGGTTATAATAGTCTCTTTTGCATCAATTCTTAAAGTTATAATGTTTTGAAATCGATTGCGCACATAGAAATGCTTTTTTGAAGGATATTTTAGAATTAGATGTGGGTAATTATAAGTAAGGGATTTATATCTTTGAATTCTACGTTAGAAATATGGGCTCTTTACGGGCACTTTAACTTGAAATAAACAAACCTAATACGATATGAAATTTAAACCTGGAGTAAAATACGGTGAAGAGCTTAGAGATCTTTATGCTTACGCAAAAGAGAATGAGTTCGCTATGCCGGCGGTAAATGTGATCAACACCAACTCTGTGAATGCGGTTTTGGAGACAGCGAAAAAGCTTAATTCTCCTGTAATCATTCAATTCTCAAATGGTGGTGCACAGTTTTTTGCTGGAAAATCTCTAGCTAACGACAAGCAGCAGGCAAGTATCGCTGGTGGTATCTCTGGTGCGCATCACGTGCATTTGATGGCTGAAGCATACGGCGTACCGGTTATTTTACACACAGATCATGCAGCGAAGAAATTATTACCTTGGATCGACGGCCTTTTAGAAGCTGGTAAAGGGTATTACGCTGCGCACAAAAGACCATTATATAGCTCTCACATGCTTGATCTATCTGAAGAGCCTTTAGAAGAAAACGTAGAGATCTCTTGCAACTACTTCAAAGAATTCGAAAAGCTGGAAATGGCTATTGAAATCGAATTGGGAGTAACAGGTGGTGAAGAAGATGGCGTGGATAACACAGACATCGATTCTTCTAAGCTTTATACTCAGCCTGAAGAAGTGGCTTATGCATATGAGCACTTGAAGGAAATCGGGGATCTATTCACTATCGCTGCTGCCTTCGGTAACGTTCACGGTGTGTACAAGCCAGGTAACGTGAGCTTGAAGCCTATCATCTTGAAGAACTCTCAGGATTTCATCAAAGAAAAGCATGGTTTGACTGGTAAGCCTTTGAACTTTGTATTCCACGGTGGATCAGGATCTACAGTAGAGGAAATCAGAGAAGCAAATAGTTACGGATCTATCAAGATGAATATCGATACAGATATGCAATGGGCATTCTGGGAAGGTATCTTGAACAACTACAAAAAGAACGAGGCATATCTTCAGACTCAACTGGGTAGCCCAGATGGAGCTGATAGCCCAAACAAGAAATATTACGATCCAAGAAACTGGTTGCGTAAAGGCGAAGAGAACTTCGTGAAGCGTCTTGAGCTTGCATTTGAGATGCTTAATGCGGTGAATAGAAATTAATTTCTACTTAGCTTAGAATCAAAAAGTCACCTGTGAGGGTGACTTTTTTTGTTTCTGGTAAGTACGGATTTCACCAAAATCCCGAAAGGATGAAATGATTTTAGAGAATAAGTCTTCTGATGGAGCTGAACCCAGTATAGGAGAAAAAGGTGTTCTGTAGCCAATTCTGGGTTTAGTATTTCTTTGATTCCCTAGGTAGTTCTATTATTCTGACAAGCCTTCAGCTTTTCTACCGTTCCTAAATCAAAAAAAAACCTCTGGATCCAGATATATACCAGGATTCAAAGGTCAATTATTGAAACCTTCGGGAATTTGAAAACTCCAAAGGTTGAAAGGAATTATGTAGATAAGATCTTCGCTACACGGAAATCATCCTCATCAACTGATTTATCATCAACGATTGCTTTTTTGATAGGAGTGTAGACCACTTTGTTATTGATCAGTCCAGCCATTACGTCGTATTTACCCTGAAGCAAACCTTCTACAGCCGCAACTCCCAATTTGGAAGCAAGTAGACGGTCATAAGAGCTAGGTGAGCCACCGCGCTGTAAGTGACCTAGAATAGTTACTTTGATATCGTAGTAAGGAAGGTGCTTTTTCACAAGAGAAGCTATTTCTGTTGCTCCTCCGCTTTTCCCACCTTCTGCCACGATCACAATATTGGATGCTTTTTTGGCTTTCGTTCTTATTCTTAATTTATCTACCAAGTGTTCAATCGGCATTTTTTTCTCAGGAATAAGAATCGCAGCAGCTGCACTACCGATGCCAGCATTGATAGCAATAAATCCAGCGTCACGTCCCATTACTTCCACAAAGAAAAGCCTATCGTGGGATGTAGCTGTGTCTCGGATCTTGTCAATAGCTTGAATAGCCGTGTTACAAGCAGTGTCAAAACCAATGGTTGAATCTGTGCCTGAAAGGTCATTGTCAATCGTACCTGGAAGACCAATCGCTGGTACACCAAATTCTTTATAGAATAAATGCGCTCCAGTCAAAGATCCATCACCCCCGATAACCACAAGTGCATCTATACCATGGCTTTTCAGATTGTTATAGGCAGTTTGTCTACCTTCTGGAGTACGGAATTCAGCACTTCTTGCGGACTTTAGGAATGTTCCACCACGCTCGAGCACATGTGTGATGTGCTTTGATTCTAGCTTTTTGATATCATTTTGGATCATACCTTCGTATCCGCGGTAGATTCCATACATTTCTATATCGTAGTACAATCCTGCTCTTACTACAGCACGGATTGCAGCGTTCATGCCTGGGGAGTCTCCTCCAGAAGTTAGAACGCCAATTTTTTTAATGGTTTTAGCTTCCATTTTTTAGGTTTGAGTAAAGGCTTTAAACATAAGTTCGGCCGAAGCCGGGTTGGTCGCTAACGGGATATTGTGTACGTCACAAATCCTCATCAGCATTTGAACATCTGGCTCATGCGGATGCTTGTCAAGTGGGTCTCTAAAGAAAACAACCATTGCTAGTTCTTTCTGAGCTGCCATAGCGGCAATCTGTGCATCTCCTCCATAAGGGCCAGATAGCAGTTTTTCGACTTCAAATCCGGCTTTTTCTATATGAGAACCAGTGGTCCCTGTAGCTACCAAATCCACATCTGCCTGTAGCAGTCTTTCACGGAATCCACTTAAAAAATGAACCATGTCGGCTTTTTTACCATCATGGGCTATAAGAGCAATTTTCATTAGGTATAGTGTTGTAATAGGTTCGTGCCAAAGTTAGGGAAATCTTTCCCTGATCGGTTGGCTTATTTGATATTTAAAGCCTACTAACTAGTAGGCTCAAATCAATTTTTCCAAATAAAGTAAGAAAGTGTATTCTAGTGCCATTTCTTTCAGGGAATTGAATCTACCTGAAGCTCCTCCATGTCCTGCTTCCATATTGGTATGGAGAAATAGAAGTTTTGAATCAGTTTTCAATTCTCTCAGTTTTGCCACCCATTTGGTAGGCTCCCAGTATTGTACCTGGCTATCATGTAGTCCGGAGGTGATCAGTAGATTCGGATAATCTTTGGCTTCCACATTGTCATAAGGTGAATAGGAGAGCATGTACTCATAATATTCTTTATCCTTGGGATTTCCCCATTCCTGAAATTCTCCGGTAGTCAACGGGATGCTTTCATCAAGCATCGTTGTCACTACATCAACGAATGGTACAGCTGCAATTAGTCCATTGAAAAGATCTGGTCTCAGATTCATTACAGCTCCCATTAATAAACCGCCTGCACTACCTCCCATAGCATACAAATGCTCAGGAGATGTATATTTCTCAGCGATCAGGTGCTCAGCACATGAGATGTAATCGGTAAAGGTATTTCGCTTTTTTAGCATTTTTCCATCCTCATACCATACTCGGCCTAAGTCTTCACCACCTCGGATATGAGCTATAGCAAAGACGAATCCTCTATCCAATAAACTCAAGCGACTGCTGGAGAAATAAGCATCCATGCTGTAGCCATACGATCCATAGGAATAGAGTAGGAGAGGATTGGAGCCGTCGGGAGAGAATTTATCGATTTTGTATACTAGCGAAATGGGTACCATGACTCCGTCTGAAGCTTTTGCCCAGACTCTAGCTGAAGTATATTCCGAAGTTTCATAACCGCCCACGATTTCTTGCTGCTTAAGCAAAGTTTTCTCCTTAGTCACCATATGGTAATCAAAGGTGCTAGCAGGAGTTACAAGAGAATTGTATCCAAAGCGAAGGATTGTAGTATCATATTCTGGGTTCGTGCTGATCCAAGCGGTGTAGGTTTCATCGTCAAATTCTAAGGAATGTGAAGGTGTGCCATCCCAAGGTTTGATATTGATTTTGCAAAGTCCATTTGTTCTTTCTTGTACGACAAGAAAGTCGGAGAAAATATCGAAATCTTCAAGCAAGACAGTTTCGCGATGGGGGATCACATCTTCCCAATTCTCCAAATGAGGTGAGGAAATAGGTGCTTTTACCAGCTTGAAATTCTGGGCTTCTAGATTTGTTCTGATCCAAAAGTGATCTTGATAATGATCTGCAGCGTATTCCAAATGAGGAATTCTAGGTTGAAGAAGTGTGAACTCTCCTGTAGGATTAGCTGCTTCCAAAAACCTCATTTCAGAAGATATTGTGCTTTCGGAATGAATGAGTATGAATTTTTCAGATTTGGTTTTATGTACTACACAGGAGAACTCCTCATCTTTTTCTTCATAAATCATGATGTCACTTTCAGTGGAAGTGCCCAGCTTATGTGAATAAATTTGATAAGAGCGAAGAGTCTCGGGATCTTGTTTGGAGTAAAAAAGTGTTTGGTTATCAGCTGCCCATGCGAAATTCCCTGTGATAGCTGGAATGTGATCAGATAGAATTTCACCTGTCTCAAGATCTTTAAAATGAATCTCATAGATTCTTCTTCCTACTTCATCTACTGCAAATGCAAGTGTTTTCAAGTCAGAAGTAGCTGCTGTTCCACTTACCTGATAGTATGACTTGCCTTCAGCCAGTCTATTGACATCAAGGAAAATTTCTTCAGGAGCCTCTAAATTTCCTTTTTTTCGACAATACAAGGGGTATTCACCACCTGTTTCGTATTTGATGTACCAGAAATAGCCCGATTTACGGTAAGGAACACTTTCGTCATCTTCCTTTATTCTACCTTTCATTTCCTGAAATAACTTCTCTTGAAATTCTTCAGTGGATTTTAAATTTGTTTTAAGGTATTCATTCTCAGCATTTAGGTACTCGATGACCTCAGGATTTTCCCTGTCGCGCATCCAATAATAGTTGTCGGTACGCTGATGACCATGTGTTTCTAAGAGCTGAGCTATTTTTTTGGCTTTAGGTGCCTGCATTATCTAGAGTATTTAAGCCTGCAATGTTAAGGAAAAAAATGGGCGTAGAGTTCTCTTCTATCTAGGAAAATGGAAGTTCAATTGCATTTTCTACTAATTAAAATGTCATGTAAATAGGTATTGAGTCTTGGATTGGAGATTTTTTTTTAAAATATTCAGTAAATAATTAAACCATTAACCAAAAACTTATGGGATTTCTGAAAGAGTTTAAAGAGTTTGCCGTCAAAGGCAATGTAGTTGATCTAGCTGTTGCTGTGATCATAGGTGGTGCTTTCGGTAAGATTGTCGCATCCTTTGTGAAAGATATCGTAATGCCACCAATTGGTGTATTGCTAGGGGGAGTCAGCTTTACTGATTTAGCGATAGTACTAAAGGAAAGTAGCGTAGGACCTGCAGGAGAAGATCTAGGCCCTGTATTGCTTACTTATGGTATTTTTGTCCAAAATGTATTAGATTTTGTCATTATTGCATTAGTGATTTTCATTGCTGTGAAAGCGCTCTCCAATATGAAGAAGAAAGAAGCTGTTGCTCCAACTCCTCCGCCTCCAGCACTTTCTAAATCAGAAGTACTTCTTGAAGAAATCAGAGACCTATTGAAAAAAGTTTAACGCATAAAAAAAGCGGCTTTAAGCCGCTTTTTTTATTTCTTGTCATCATCCCTTCGCCTTTGGTAGATATGTCTAGCAAATTCTCTGGACAGTCCATTCAGCTGAATAATTTGATTAAAGGTAATTACACTAGAAAGATCTTTTACAAATTTCTCTTCATCGACGATCATTTTTCGTTCGATTTCGAATTTTCTTGTGAGTCTTGATTTTGCTTCAGCTTCAGATAATTGAGTATCTCGCACTCTTCCCAATTCAGACATTTCTCTGAGACTTTTTTCTCGTGAATCATTGAAAACATTGTAGATAGGCCAGAATTTTTGAGCTTGTTCTGGTTTTAGATCCAATCTAGTAGTGATAAAAGCTACTCTTGCAGCCTCCAGTTTTTCACGGTCATATCCTTCTCCTGGGCGTTGGGCTTTAGTAGCTCCTATCGCCAGAAAAAAGATGAGTGCTATTAGTGCGTATTTTTTCATAATTTTTAGTACCAATGTTGATCATTTTCATCTACCATATCTACTTCATAAACCATTTCTTCGGCAATGATCTGATCCAATATTTCTTCAGGATTATCTACCATGGAAAGCACATCCTCTGCAGTCCAATATTGACTTTCGATGAATAAATTTACTTCCTCATCCATGGATAGAGTTTCAAACTGAGTTTTTGAAGAATTAAATTGCCAGACTCCCAAACTCACCACAAGGATAGCAGCCGCAGCGGCATATTTCATCCATTGAATAGATTTATGTGGCTTGATCTCTTCCATTATTTTATCTGGAAGGCTATCGAAATAACCCTCTGGCGCTTTAAAATCCTGAATTTTTGGAAGTTTTTGCATGGTATAAGTTTAGACTGGCTTGATGGTCAATAGTTTATTCTTGTGATAAGGAATATTCGATTTTTTTTACTGCATGGTGATAACTTGCCTTGAGAGCCCCTATGCTAGTGCCGGTTATTTCAGACATTTCTTCATAAGTAAGCTTTTCTTGATATTTCAAGTGAAACACTAGCCGCTGCTTATCAGGAAGTGTGAGCAATGCTTTTTGAAGTAAGCGCTGAATTTCGTCACCATCGATGTTTCCAGGCTGATCAATATAAGACTCCATTTTTTCCTGATGATCATCTAGAGAGAAGAAGTGTCGCTTTTTCTTCTTTTCTAGGAATGTCAGGGATTCATTAGTTGCTATTCTGTACAGCCAGGTGAATAAACTTGATTGCCCTTGGAATTTGTCGATGTACTGATGAGCCTTAATAAAGGTGTTCTGGGTGAGATCATCCGCATCCTCATGTATCAAAACCATTCTCCTGATCACGTGATAGACTCTCTTTTGGTAAGTCAGGATTAGCTGCCTGAAACCCATCTCCCTTGTCGTAGGGTCTTGGATGAGTTGGAGGATTTCCTGATCACCGTTTTTCTTCATCTGCTTTTAGACCCAATTTATAGAAAATGGTTTAGAGGAGTATGCGAAATTGCTTATTAAGCGTTGATTATCAGCTTTAAAAAAAATGTAAGAAATTGAAATTGTTAGATTTCAAGGATGTAGTCTAATATACCCGCATTCTTGCCTTTAGGTCTAGTTACCAAAAGTGGAATACTATCGTTGTATTGAATTAAACGCTCAGCCATACTTCCTATAAATAATGCTGTAGCAGCTGTTCGGCCTTTAGCTCCTATAATAATCCCATCTGCACCCATTTCCCTCGCCTTTGCCACGATTTCTTCCACCGGATCATCATTGACGTCTTGGGTATATACAGGTGTGATTTTGTTTCCTTTCGTGTCTATTTTGCGAATGAATTTTTTGTAATTAATCTCGGCATGCATGCGCATGATCTGAGTAAATTCTTCGTAGCTTTTTCCTGTATAATGATAGCCAGAAGGGACTGTGAACACATTTTGGCATACAATTTCGAGACCACCATGCTTTTCAGCTATCATAATAGCCTCTTCTAAGGCGTCCTTAGAATAATCAGAAAAATCGCTTGGCACTAACAAGCGTTGCATTTTTGTCTCTGAGCCTTCTGGTACTATGAGTAGTGAACAGCTTGCCCGTCTAGCTAATCTTGAAGAAGCAACCCCAGTTCCAGGTAGATGTACTTTTCTGCCTATCAAGATCATGTCAGCAGATTTTTCCTCGGCAAGTTTTAATATTTTTTTAGAGAGAGACCCTTCCTTTACTATGTAGTTTAGAGAGATTCCCTTTGGGTTTTGGAAATGCTCTTTAACCATAGATTCCATGGCTTCTTGGCGCTCACTGACCATGTTATCTACCAGATTAGGGAATTCCTCTAGCACCTCTTTGGGAATGCTTAGATTCTTTATCACATTTACGAAGTAGATTTTTTTGGTTTGATTTACCTGAGCAATAAAAGCTGCATGTTGAATCAGGGTTTGATCCAAAGAAGTCTGATCTAGGCAAACGACCATTTTTTTAATCAAATACATAAAGCGCCAATGGTTTTAGGAATGCAAATTTAAGAGTAAAACGAGTAAAACTTTAGGTATTTAGTGAAATAAAATTTCGATTAAATTCATTTTTCAGTTGATTAACGATTGCAATCGATTGAAGTATGTATTTAAATGAAATTTTATTTTGATTTAAGCTCTTGAGGTTCAGATTTTTTTGAATTAATAACTATACATTATCGGAATCATCCTGCAAACTTGCCAACCTGCCGTGTAATAAATCGTATATTTGTACTGTCCGGGTCGCCGACATGTTCAAACTTCACAAATTACAAATTTACCGAGTGAAGCCCTTCTCAAAAACAGGCCTCATCCCGATTCAGTCGGGACCTCGTCTCGCAAGAGTCAGGATAACAGTGGAAGTTTGCGGTAAACAGGCAGCTCAAATCTTGTCAAGTAGGAGGTTTGCAACACTCTAAGATCCGGACTTTTTTATTCTATTTTTCACCCATTCCCACTCCTCGGTTCCTACACCCAGCAATCTTGAGAAAAACAGGTAGGTGCCAAATACCAAAAGACTTGTTAGCATGATATTTAGAAGTGGTGATTGAAAAACTGAGTTGAGATAGCCTGGAGTAAAAGCAGTAAATCCAACAAAAATAATCTTCACTGTCTCTGTAGAAAAAGGCTCGAAGCCTAATTTGATTTTTAGGAAAAGGTACTTCACCAGGTTGAATAAGAACATCACTACCACAGAAGCCATAGCAGCACCTTCGATTCCATAGATAGGAATAAGCAGGTAATTCAACCCAATAATCAAAACACTCATCCCAATTGTAGCAATCAGATTGAAACGATAATGCTTAGAGAAGACTAGGATTTCGCCATTTACGGAGAATACTACGTCAAAGAGTTTTCCTAGACCAATCAAAACGACCACGTATTTACCTGCTTCGTAGATATCACGATTTGGGATGAAATAATACAAAGCATCTAGATTTGACCAGATTCCAATAAATAGCAACAAGCAGATATAAAGTTGACGATTTGAAATCTGCTTATAAAGCTTGTTGATTTCTTCGTGATTTCCTTTAGCAAAATGATCAGCAATGACTGGCATCACTACTTGAGAGATTGCCCTTCTAGGCAATTCTATCACCAGTGCCATACTGAATGCAATCGTGTAGATAGCATTTGCTTCAAGACTGATCATCGAGCTTACCATGATGCTGTCAATCTTCATGATCAAAGTGGAAGCTGCGGTTGCGAGGAAAGTGATTAGACTGAATTGGATGAAAGATGTACGAAATCCTTTTGGAAATGTACTCCAACGGAAATCAAATTTTAAAACTCCCAACCAAAGTAAATAGATCAAAACCCCCAAAAAGGCAAATCCATATACAGCTACCAAACCTTGCATTACTTGGGGAAAAGTAAGCCATTTGAGCAAGTAAGATCCTACTAGAATCCCTGTGAGAAGTCTAAGGAAAACTTCACGCATGAGGGTAGGGACAGCTACTTTGACATAGGACCTACTATATGCGTCCAGTATGCTACTCAGTAGCGAGAATAACGTGATCAGTAAAACGACTCCGAAAAAGTCAATTACCTCAGGGGAGTTGACTGCAAATAACTCAATGATTTGGGTTTTGAAACCTAGGAAAATTGTACTCACCAAAGCGAAACCTACCATGGAAAAGACCAAGCCATAGCTCAGTAAGGCAGATTGATTGGATTTCAATTGTGGGAAAAAGCGTGTGATACCATGTCCTACACCTAGCTGGGCAAAGGGAACAAACAATAAGCCCAGATCCTGAATAGTCCGGAATGTACCTAATTGAGAAGCATCTAATGCATAGGGATAAAGCCAAAGTACATTGACATACCCTATGACAACTCCCAAGTACGAAAAAATGGTGGTTTGAATACTCTGCTTGGCTACTTTGCCCATGAGCTTAAAAGTATCAAAAAACTACTAATAAGAAGTTACTTGAGTAAAAATTCAAGGTTTGGCGCACTTGTCACAGCCAGCTTCAGACTTTGATTTGAAGAAATATTTTTTCACCAAATAGCCTAATGCTGCTAATACAATTACTCCAACTAGAATTTCCTGCCACATATTACGATAGAATTTGATAGACCAGTAGCGCAGAGAAGTACGCCAACGCAGTCATGTATACTGTTTGAATCAACGGCCATTTCCATCCTTTAGTTTCCCTATAGACTACAGCAAGCGTACTCATGCACTGCATCGCAAAGGCATAGAATACCATAAGTGAAAATGCTGTTGCTGTATTATAGACTTTATCTCCAGTTACAGGGTTGATTTGCTGGTTTAGCTTTTGTCTGATAGTAAGCTCATCCTCTGTATCTGATCCTATACTATAAATGGTAGCGATTGTCGAAACGAAAACTTCTCTTGCAGCAAATGAGGTGATCAACGCGATTCCGATTTTCCAATCATATCCTAAGGGACGGATGGCTGGCTCAATCGCTCTTCCCATTATGCCAATGAAAGAGTTTTCCAATAACAAGGATGCCGTTTCGTTTTCAATCACTGGAATTTCCTCTGGCGCAGCTTGAGCTAGCTTTACTTCGCTTTCTGCTCTGATAGCATCCATGCGCTCAGGTGGGCCATAGGAAGCCAATACCCAAAGAATGACTGAAATAGCAAGTATTACTTTTCCTGCTTCGAAGACGAATGTTTTTGACTTATTGTACATAGTCAATAAAACATCTAGCCAGCGTGGTGCACGATAGGTAGGAAGTTCTACCATCAGGAAGCTTTTCTCTTTGGTTTTTAAAATGTTTTTCAAAAGTAATGCTGTAAGCAAAACACCAACTACACCTAATAAATAGAGTGATAGTAAGGCTAGTGCTTGCATGTTGATAAACCCAAAAATCCTTTCATTGGGAACAACCAAGCCAATTAGAATGACATAGACTGGAAGTCTAGCCGAGCAACTCATCAGAGGTGTCACCATAATGGTGATGATTTTTTCTTTCCAGTTACCAATGTTTCTTGCGGCCATCACACCTGGAATCGCACAAGCTACACCTGAAACAAGGGGGACTATACTTTTGCCATGAAGCCCAAATGGTCGCATCCAGCGATCCATCAAAAATACAACTCTGGACATATATCCAGTGTCTTCAAGGATAGCCAAAAAACCAAAAAGCATGGCAATCTGCGGGATGAAGATTACTACTCCTCCGATGCCCGGAATAATCCCTTCAGTAATCAAACTTGAAAGAGGGCCTTCTGGTAGAAAATTTGCAACTGAACCAGCGAGTTCGGCAAAGAAGCCATCAATCATATCCATTGGAACAGATGCCCAAGCAAAAATGGCTTGAAAAATTAAGAGTAAAATCGCTCCGAATATTAGATATCCGAAGACTGGATGAAGTAAAATCTTGTCAATTCCATACTCCTGCTTTATGACTGGAGTTTTTACTACGGCCTTTTCAACTATGGTGGTAATCTTTCTGTATCGAATCTTTGTTTCCTCGAGTTGCGCTGTATCTAGGTCAAATTTAGTTTCCTCCAGTTTAGCTTTTATCCAATTCCTATCATCCAGAGAAAATGATTTGTCTTTCTCTCCAAATCGAAGCATCTGATAGGCCTGATAGGAATTTGAAAGCTTGAATTTATCTTTCACTTCAGAAAGCAAAGCAGTAGGAACTACTTCCTCGATATTGATAAAAGACGATTTCTTACTGAAGTTTTGCTGATGAATTAATTCTCTAATCTGATCCAATCCTTTTTCTCCTCGGGCATCCGTGCTCAAAATAGGTACACCAAGAGCTTTGAATATTTCAAAGCTTTTGATCGCTATATGCTTTCTTGTTGCGATGTCTGCCATGTTGAGCACCAAAGCGAGATTTAGACCTAAGTCAATCAATTGAGTTGCTAAAAATAGTCCTCGGGAAAGCTGGCAAGAGTCAATCACCATCAATACAAACTCAGGTCTTTCCTCTTCTCTTAATTCATTCAGTACTCGGTGGGCAATGATTTCATCCTCAGAATTGGGATAAAGACTATAAGTGCCTGGTAGATCTATGATTTCATAACTGCTTCCATGGTAATTCATCCAACCCGTCTTCTTATCCACAGTTACTCCAGGATAATTGCCGATTTTTTGGCTTAATCCAGTGAGTTGATTGAAAATGGTCGATTTACCAACATTCGGGTTGCCGATGATAGCAATCTTTGGTGATTTGACTAGGGAAGGCGTGGTAGACTCAGGCATGAAATTCAGAGCAATTGTACTTCTATTAGAGAAGCTTCGGTTTTTCTTAAGGCAAGAATGGTTTCTTCAAGTTTGAACGCCATAGGTCCTCCTAAAGGGGCGGAATGTTGGAGAATGATTGTTTTTCCAGGTAAAAATCCAAGTTCCATCAAATTGATTTTCAAAGGAGAATCAAGGATTTCTTGGATAATTGCTGCCCGGGTGACAGGTATAGAATCAGCTGTTATGAACATAGGATTGTGCTGGTCGTTTGACCGAACGCAAAAATAGAACTATTTGGAATGAATCTAAAGAAAAATAAAGAAGATTTTTGTCATGTTTTAAATATGCATGCTTTTTTATTGAAAACTCTCCCATGATTGTGGCTTAAATTATAGGTAACTTCAATGCTAATTCGGATATTAAATCAAGTTCCACTTCCGGTAGTGAATTCCATTTTTCTCATGAAAGGCAGTAAGTACTTCAGTAGCTATAACCTCACTATAATGTATGTGGCAATTTCTGCAAGTATGGTTTTCATGCACGTTTACATATCGAGAAATTTTGAAGTAAGGAGCTAGATATCTAAAGCAATTAAGGTAATATGCCAAGAGAAAATACACTATTGAAAAATCTCCCAAGTTTCTATGGAAGTATTTATTTGTGTAATTGTGATATAAATCACTTAAAGAAAATTTCTTGATCTATTAATTTATCCTCACTTTATTACGATATGACTAAAGAAGAACTACAGGAAGCACTCCCAAATTTCACTGATCCTGCATTGTTGGAACAAATTTTAGCTAAAGGACAAATTATGAATTTGCAGGCTGGTAAAGTGATGATGGAGCCAGGGCAATTTGTGAAGATGGTTCCAATCGTTTTGGATGGTTCGATCAAAATATCCAGAATGGATAATGAAGGAAGAGAATTGTTTCTTTATTATTTGGATGCTGGTGAGACATGCGCGTTGTCCTTGACTTGTTGTTCGGCTTCCAAGCCTAGTGAGATTAAAGCAGTTGTGGAGGAAGATTCTACTATTATCGCTATTCCTATTACAGCCATTGATCAGTTTTCGAGTGAGTTTAAGCAGTGGAAAGATTTTGTCTCAAATACATATCAAAGTCGTTTTCAGGAAATGCTTGTCGCGCTAGATGCCGTTGCCTTTAAGCGAATGGATGAACGTCTGATGAAGTACATTGTCACTAAAATGAAGCAGCATAAAACTAACGAGCTTCATACCACACATCAGGAAATTGCTAATGAACTCACCACTTCAAGGGAGGTGGTGTCACGTCTATTAAAGCAATTAGAGAAAAAGAAATGGATAGAATTGGGGAGAAATGTAATCTATATACGAGATGATTTTGAGGAATTGATCAGTAAGTAATCAAGTCATTACGAGAAGAGGGACTTTAGAGTGGAACACCATTTCTATCGTTTGACTTCGACTTAGGACTTGCTCCCAGAGATTTTTGTGTTCATGACACATGACTAATATTACATTTTCATTTTCTTCCAAAAACTGATCTAACCCTTCTACTGGCGTTTTTGCATAAAAGGTGTGGATTTTCACTGGTAAGCCTGGATGATGGGTAGCTATAAATTTTTCTAATTTTTTGATGCCAGGCTCTTCTTCAAAATCATTAGCTGTTTGTACGTGCACAAATTCAACTCCTCTTTCCCATCTTTTGCTCATGTCGATGACCCAGTCTATGAATTTTTCTTCGTGAGTTGCAAATTCTAAGGCTAGAGCAACTTTTCGTATTTCTGTAGCATTTGATTCTGCCGGAACGACTAATACAGGAACAGAGGATTCTTTAATTAGATTGATAGTGGTGCTGCCTATAAGTGCAACCTTAATACCACTTGCACCTTGAGTGCCCATTACTATCAAGGTAGCATTGATATCTCTGGCTAGTCTAGCTACAGAAATAGAAGCGGTTCCCTCTTTGATAATTGTGGTAAACTTTAGTGTAGAATCCTGATATTTTTCTACAGTTTTTTGCATGAGAGACTCAGCATCGCGATGCATGCTTTCCATGGCTACAGAAGCCTGTGAAGCAAAATCAAAAACTGCTTCTATCACATGAATTAGAATTATTTCACCATCTCTTTTTCCAGCAAGAGCTATAGCAAAATCCAATGCGTTAAGAGAGTTGTCCGAAAAATCGATAGGAAGAATTATTTTCATTGCCTTTGGTTTACGCAGATTAATTTAGTCAATTGTAGAGGAATAAATTGGTTACTTGAAAGTTCTAGTCAGAATTATTTTGATTTAGGGGCTGCTCAATTTTTCTGAAAATATTTAGTGTCATTTTATCTAAACACAATTGAGTGTAACATTTGTCACTTCTAAGCTTAGAGATCACGGGTACTTTTGTGAGATCAAATCAAAGAAAATTTAATATGGAAATTATAGCATTAGTAGGGTATGCGGCGGCGATTATTATTGGAGTTAGTTTAGGTCTTATCGGAGGAGGTGGGTCAATCTTGACTGTTCCTGTACTCGTCTATATTTTAGGTATTGATCCGGTTTTAGCTACAGCCTATTCGTTATTTGTGGTAGGTAGTACATCGTTGGTAGGTTCTTTTACCTATATGAGAAAGCAGCTAGTTGATTATAAGACGGCTTTAGTATTTGCTGTGCCTACTTTCATTGCTGTTTTTTTAACCCGGAAATTTGTTGTTCCATCTCTTCCAGATCCGTTGTTTGCAATGGGGGAAATGCAAGTGACCAAAAGCATAGGCATCATGGTATTTTTTGCGATTATAATGCTTGCGGCTTCTTATTCTATGATAAAGGGAAGTGGGAAGAAAGATTCTGAAGAGGAAAATGAGGTTAAATTTAATATCCCTTTAATTGCAGTTGAGGGACTTGTAGTAGGTTTAATCACAGGCCTAGTAGGCGCGGGTGGCGGATTTTTGATAATTCCAGCACTGGTGCTCCTTGCTAAACTTCCGATGAAAATGGCAGTGGGAACCTCCCTTCTGATCATTGCAGCCAAATCATTAATTGGATTTTTAGGGGATGTTTCAAATCAAGTGATCGATTGGAATATGCTATTGATTTTCACAGGATTATCTATTGTAGGTATTTTCATAGGCAGTTCCTTGTCCAAAAAAATTAACGAAAAGGCGCTTAAAAAAGGTTTTGGTTGGTTTGTGCTGATAATGGGAGTTTATATAATATTTAAGGAACTGATAGCAATGTAATACCGCTAAGTAAAGTTGTAGGTAAATATTTAATGAGGGGTCAGTTTACGCTGATCCCTTTTTTTTGCAAATTAGTTAAGCTCGATAAACCATCATATACCAGGTAAGCCAAATCGCCAGAGGTATATAATAGGAGACGAATACGACAATAGTGCACTCTCCAAAAGGCCTGCGGCTAATCATATGAAAACCATAGAGCCATACAATTCCGTATATAATTTCAAAAATATTAAGAGTGGCTAAAGCATAATGAAATTGTGGAGCAACATTACCCGGGCCAAGGAGTGACAGCAATGAAAGTGCTCTGAATTCATCTATTTCAGTATAAGTGACGCCTGTTTGCGGAGAAATATAAACTAAAAGCCGAACTAACTCAGGGAAAATAAATACGACTTCGGCAATAAGTGCAAATTGCCAGAGTTCTTTATAGGGCACTTTGTAACCTATGAGGAAGGCTCCGAGCCAAAAAAGGAAAGAGATGACAGTAAATTTCCAAAGTAGTGCAAAAGGAGTCCAGAGGTAATTTAGCGCATTGAAAATATGAAAAATCATAAAATCACCTCTTGCCTCCAAATTATCGTAATCTGGGATGGCTTCAAGGATCAGTGTGTTAGTGAGATACCTTATTAGCAAAAACAAGAATACTAATACTAAAAAATAAATTCGCTTGTCGAAATCTATTAGTTCTTTTAGACGTTGTCCTTCTGGAGTTAAAGTTTTAGCCATTTTTAAGATGAATCTTGTCCAAATCTAAAATTTTGTTTGGGAATACCTCTAATTTTGGAGTCTAAATAGAAAGAAATATATGTTAGCAAGAGTTGCTGTGATTTTAAGTATTTGGTTAGGGGGATTTGGGATTGTCCAAGCTCAGGAGGCAGAATCTGATTCTGTGATCATTGCGCATTCCAAGTATTTGCTACTGGACAAAGGCCTCCAATTTAGAATTACCAAGGCCATCAACAGTATGTATAATTTTGATTTCCCTACTGCGGAACGAGATTATGCTGTACTCGCTATTCAATATCCCAACCATCCATTGCCGGAATTCTTGGTGGCACTGGGCTATTGGTGGAGGATAGAAGTGGATGTGACCAATGAAAAGTACGACGCGACTTTTGTCAAATACTTAGATAGAGCTATCTCAAAGGCAGAGGTAATGTTTGACGAAGATGAGGAAAACAAGGAGGCTGCATTCTTTTTGGCTGCAGGTTACGGTTTTCAAGCTCGTCTATATTCGGAAAGAAAGAGCTGGACTAAAGCAGCGTGGGCAGGACGAAATGCTCTGAAATATATGGATTTGAGTAGGGGTGAAGAGGAGTTTAATCCAGAGTTGCTTTTGGGAGATGCGCTCTTTAATTATTTCTCTCAATGGATTCCGGAAAATTACCCGCTTTTAAAACCTATTATGGCACTTTTCCCGAAGGGGAATAAGAAGCTAGGACTGCAGCAGCTGGAGCAAGTAGCCAGTAATGCATTCTATACACGAGTCGAAGCGCAGTATTTTTTGTTTAGGCTATATGCATCTGAAGAGAAAGAGCCATTAAAAGCATTACAGATTTCGGAGTATTTGATTAGTAAATTCCCAAATAACCCATATTTCCATAGATCGTATGCCAGGCATTTATATGCTGTTGGACGATGGACAGAAGCAGTAGAGCAGTCGAAAGAGATTTTGGAACGTATTGATGCGAAGCAAACGGGGTACGAATCAAATAGTGGGAGATATGCTGCCTTTTACATCGCACAGTTCAATGAGCGTATGGGAGATCGGGTTGAGGCCAAAAAATACTACCTCAAGACCTTGTCTTTTGGAGAGGAGTCTGAATCACAAGAAAGTGGGTATTACCTACATTCTTTGTTGCAATTAGGAAAGTTTGCTACAGAAGAAAAAAACAAGCCATTGGCAAAGAAGTATTTCAAAGAAGTAAAGAAGTATGCTAAGAGGAAACATCCCGCTCATCAAGAAGCTCGGGATTATATCAAAAAGAATAAACTTTAACTTAAAAAGTGACGTACTACCAACTAACTAACAGGAGATAATTTGAATTTTCCACAGGAGGCAAGGTATTTTGAAAGGATTGTTTGTATTAAGGCTTGGAAATATTAATAATATTTTGAATTTCATCTTTAAAATTCTGATGAATGGTTTAAAACAATCATCAATTATATTAACTTTGCACCATATAAAATTTTGTAAATGCAAGAGATCATGGATCATAGCTTAAGAATAAAATTCGATAAAATCGATAGGAAGATTCTAGAAATCCTTCAGGCTAATGCCAAAATCACGAATGCTCAATTGTCCAAGGATATTGGACTTTCTCCAGCTCCTACTTTGGAACGGGTGAAGAAATTGGAGCAATCCGGTATTATAAAGAGTTACCACGCAAAGCTGGATCCGGAAAAGATAGGATTAGGTGTTAGCACTTTTGTGTTAGTGAGCTTGATCGGTCACAACAAAGGAAATATTGATGCATTCATGCGTGAAATCAATATAATTCCTGAAGTGATTGAATGTCACCACATCACAGGTACAGGTGACTTTATCCTAAAGATTATCGCAAAAGATATTACCTCATATCAGAATTTGATGCTTGAGAAAGTATCAGAAATCAAAGAAGTAGATTCCATGCAATCCATGGTTATTTTATCTACTTTCAAGGATTCTAAAGTAATGCCTATCCCGGCTTAAATAGCCTTATTAACTTATAAAGGGTGGCGAAAGTCACCCTTTTTTTTTGAGAAAATGGATCAAAACCCCTGGAAAACCAACAAGATTAATCCGATATATGAAAACCCTTGGATTAAAGTTGAGCAACATGATGTCATAAATCCTGCAGGCAACGAAGGGATTTATGGCAAAGTGCATTTCAAGAATAGAGCAATGGGCATAATACCTATTGACAAATACTTGAATACCTGGCTGATAGGTCAGTTTCGCTACACCTTGAATGAGTACGCATGGGAGATTCCTATGGGCGGAGGACCAATGAATGAGGATAAATTGGAAAGCGCTAAACGCGAATTGAAGGAAGAAACAGGGTTAATCGCTGAGAAATGGACTGAAATCTTGAAGATTCATACTTCAAATTCTGTGACGGATGAAGTGGGGTTTGTTTACTTGGCGGAAGATCTTACTCAAGGAGATACAGCGTTTGATGAAACTGAAGTTCTTAAAATAAAGAAATTGCCATTCATCGAAGTTTTAGAGATGGTGATGAATGGGGAGATTACAGACGGAATCAGTATTGCCGGTATACTTAAGGCGGCTAGGATTCTAAACTTATAATATGACTATTAAAGATCATTTTAAAACAACTTTCATTTTGGCTTTCCCGGTAGTATTGAGCCAGTTAGGCCAAGTATTAGTTGGAGTGGCTGATAGTATGATGGTTGGCCGCATGGGGGCGGTTCCACTGGCGGCAGCATCCTTGGGCAATAGTATATTTTTCGTGATACTCATGTTTGGAATGGGTATTTCAATGGGTATTACGCCTTTGGTTTCTGTGGCTGAGGGCAAAGGTAAGTTTAAGCGAATCGGCCATTTGTTTCAGCATGGCTTATGGATAAATATTGCCACGGCAGTGCTTCTTACCGTGGTGGTCATTGGTTTATCTCAAGGTCTTCATTTCTTAAATCAACCGGAAGAAGTAGTGATTCTTACGATCCCTTACCTCTATATAATTACCGCATCACTTTTGCCTTTCATGATTTTCCAGTCCTTTAAGCAGCTGGCAGAAGGGATTTCGCAGACAAAACAAGCGATGTACGTCACGATTTTTTGTAACGTAGTCAATGTATTTCTAAACTGGGTACTGATCTATGGGAATTTAGGCTTTCCAGAAATGGGGTTGAATGGGGCAGGAATAGCTACGTTGATATCCAGAGTTCTGATGCCAATCATGATGGGCCTTTATGTATTGCGTTCCAAAAGATACAGCGTGTTTAATCTTCAGTTAGGCTTGGGTAAGCTGAGGTTTTTATTACTGAATAGAATTTTAAAAATTGGCGTCCCTACGGGGTTCCAATTTATTTTCGAAGTAAGTGCCTTCAGTGCTGCTGCCATCATGATGGGCTGGATAGGTGTAAATGCACTCGCTGCACATCAAATTGCTATTAATTTAGCCTCAGTTAGCTATATGATGGTCTCTGGGCTGAGTACTGCCGGGATGATTCGTGTAAGTAATCAGATTGGGAGAAATAACTTTAAAACCATGCGTGAAGCAGGAATGGTGGTTTTTGGAATGGCTCTGGTCTTCATGGCTATTACAGGCTTGGTGTTTATTCTCATGCGATCCTACCTACCTACACTCTATATAAATAATGATGAGGTAGTCGCAATGTCAGCTTCCTTGTTAATAATTGCTGGAATGTTCCAGCTTTCAGATGGTATTCAGGTTGCTGGTTTGGGAGTATTGAGGGGTATGGAAGATGTGCAGTTTCCAACAATAATTACACTAGTGGCTTATTGGGTAATTGGCCTTCCTTTAGGTTACTTCTTAGCTTTTGAGCTAGGCATGGCTGAAAAGGGAATTTGGTACGGTTTATTAATTGGACTTAGTATAACTGCTATAGTGCTATTTTACCGCTTTTATAAATTGAGTAATCGTATGATCGCTTCTAATAATCCGACTGTCACAGCCTAAGAGTTCTTGACTAGAATCGTTCTTCCTAATTATACTTTTTGTTTCATTTGTATATCCGTTTTTCTGCCAGTAAGGGTCAAAAACAAAATAGGGTATGGTTAACTCAAACATTGAGGCCACTTCGGTCACCCGTCTTCGGTCGTCTGACCGGGTGAGCAAAGAAAAATTGGCTGCTGGCATGATTACGGATAATCATATTGTTTTATATTCAGGACTAATCCATCCTCATATGATCAAAAAGCTACTCTTCGTATTCTCTTTATTCCTAATTTCTAATCTAAGTTCTTCCCAAGATTTGGCCGTTCTGACGCAGCGCGAACAAGCTGAGGTGATAGATAGCTGGTTGGAATACCGTATTCAGAACTTGCTTCCAAGTCTAATGACTGAAACTGGAGTAGATATGTGGGTGGTGATATCCAGGGAATACAATGAAGACCCAGTGATCCGAACCATGCTTCCTGCTGCGTGGATGGCGGCGAGGAGGAGAACGATTCTGGTGATGTATCAGCCTTCGGCAAATGCTCCTGTGGAAACGTACGCTGTGGCAAGATATGATGTAGGGAAATCTTTCAAAAGAGCTTGGGATCCCGAGACTCAGCCTGATCAGTGGAAGGCATTGATGGAATTGATTTTATCAAAAAATCCGAAGAAAATAGGGCTGAATTACGCAAAGGATTATGGACATGCAGACGGTTTGACCACCAATGAGCACCAAGTGTTTTTAGAATATTTGCCTCAAAATCTTCAGTCTAATGTAGTTTCTGCACAAACACTTGCTGTTCGCTGGTTAGAAACTAGAACTCAGCCTGAAATGGCCACTTACAAGCATATTCAGGAAATCGCACATTCCATAGTGAGTCAAGGGCTTTCTGAAGTGGTGATCACACCTGGTGTGACTACTACAGAAGATGTGGTCTGGTGGTATAGAGAGAAAATCAAAGAGTTGAAATTAGACACTTGGTTTCATCCATCTGTGGATATTCAGCGTGCCGATCCTGCAAACAATGAGCAAAACAGAAACTTTGCAACCAAGTCCCCTGAGTCAGTGATTTTGCCGGGTGATTTGCTGCATGTGGATTTTGGGATTACTTATCTCAGATTAAATACAGATACACAGGAAATGGCTTATGTGCTAAAAGCAGGCGAGACTGAAGTTCCAGCGTATTTAAGCAAAGCTTTTGACCAAGGAAATAGAGTTCAGGATATCTTGACTTCCAATTTTGTAGCAGGGAAAACAGGTAATGAAATTCTCAGAGCTTCCCGTAAAGTGCTGGATGCAGAAGGAATTCGTGGAAGTATCTATACGCATCCTTTAGGCTTTTATGGGCATTCCGCTGGCCCAACGATAGGCATGTGGGATAATCAAGGCGATACGCCTGGAGCTGGCGACTTTCCACTTCACGCTAATACTGGCTATGCTATCGAATTGAATGCTGTAGTTTTTGTGCAGGAATGGAATAAAGATGTGAGAATCATGCTGGAAGAAGGAGCCTTATTTGATGGCAAAAAAGTGATTTATTACAATGGTCGCCAGAAAGTGATTTTTTCAATTCCTAGAGTAAATAAACATCTTGGGTATTAAGCAGTCTCAGGTATTCGGTTTTCCCTTTTGATAAAAAGCAGAAAAATGAACGCAATCCCAGCAAAACCCGCGCTGGTTAGGAATACCAAGCGGAAGTTGTCTGCACTATTTGCGAAAAGAAATCCTGAAGTAAGTGCTCCTATACCTATTCCAGCTTCTAAAGCGATATACATCGTAGCTAGTGCACGTCCTCGAAACTTATCAAGTGACAGATCTATGACCCATGCCGCCGTGGTAGGACTGTACATTCCTACTGCACATCCAAAAAGAACACCTGATCCCAGCAAGGCAAATTTGGTTTCTGCAAAAGCAATCAAAACCATTGCGCAAATTAAGGTCGCGCTGGCAGCTTGCATTACTGGCACTCTGCCATAACGGTCAGATGTTTTGCCAGCTAATAACCTGATTCCTAATGAAGAAAGTGTAAACACCCCAAAGAATAGCCCTTTGTTTTCAATGCCTAAGTAGGTAGAGAAATCTGGGATAATAGTAAGAACTACCCCAAAAGAGAAGCAACAAAGGAATAGAATCCCTGAAGGCACAAGCACTCGCTTTTCAATAATTTCATGCTTTTTTAGTTGCAACATTTTCCATGAAATCTTCTCTTTGTTTGGAAGGGTTTCTTTTAGCTTTAGTAGAATTAGGATAGAAAATATAGCAGTAAAAGCAGAAACATAGAAAACTGTTTCAATCGAAAATAGTGTAGCTAGCCATCCGCCTATGGCAGGTCCAGCTGCCATTCCCATAGACCCGAAAAGCGAAAATAAGCCCATAGCTTCGCCTCGCTTCTGATAAGGAACAATGTCTGCAACATAAGCTGAAGCTCCAGTGGGAGTGAAGCCTGTAGAGAATCCATGTGCAAATCGCAAAAATAAAAATCCACCTACAAAACTGAGGAGGGGATATAGCATTCCGACTACGAAGCATACACTTGCTCCAATCATCATTACCGGGATTCTTCCGATTTTATCTGCAAGCTTTCCGCTAAATGGTCTGGAAAGCCCCGCTGATAGTGTAAATAAAGCAATGATAAAACCCTTGTAATCTTCTCCGCCTAATGAGGTAAGGTAATCCGGAAGCTCCGGGATAATCATGTTAAAAGATGAAAAAAATAAGAACGAGCTCATGCAGAGTAGCGAAAAATCTACTGAAAAAAATGAGGCCCGTATTTTCATAAAAAGCTTGTGTAAGGAAAAAGGCCAGAAATTAATCCTGGCCTCTAGTATTAGTCTTTTTTTACTTGCTCTTCGCTTTGCGCGAGCAAGAATGCTTTCATAAAACCATTTAATCCTCCATCGAGCACGTGCTGCGTGTCAGAAGTCTCAAAATTCGTCCGGTTATCCTTCACTAGTTTATAGGGATGGAGTACATAATTTCGGATCTGTGAACCAAAATCTACACGCATCTTGGAAGATTCGATCTTTGCGATTTCTGCATTTCTCTTTTCCAATTCCATCTGAAACAAGCGAGATTTAAGCATTTGCATGGCTTTCTCTCTGTTGGCAAGTTGAGAACGCTCAATCTGACAAACCACCACGATTCCAGTAGGCTTGTGAGTCAATTGAACTTTGGTTTCCACCTTGTTCACGTTCTGTCCACCAGCACCACCTGATCTAGAGGTATGCAATTCCACATCTGCAGGATTGATTTCGATTTCTATCGAATCATCTACTTCTGGGTAAGCATACACTGAGGCAAAAGAAGTATGTCTTCTTCCTCCTGAATCGAATGGAGAGATTCGAACTAAGCGGTGAACACCAGTCTCGGATTTCAAAAATCCATAAGCTAGTGGCCCTTCAAATTCCAGTGTACAGGATTTGATACCGGCAACTTCCCCTGGCTGTATGTCCACTTCACGAACTTTATAGCCATTTTTCTCGCCCCACATGATATACATTCTCATGAGGATAGAGGCCCAGTCGTTACTTTCTGTTCCACCAGCTCCAGGATTGATTTCTAATACTGCATTCAGCTGATCTTCTTCCGAAGAGAGCATTTTTTTAAGTTCCAGCTCCTGTACTTCAGCTTCAGCTTTAGTGTACTCGGTTTTGATTTCTTCTTCAGAAACCTCACCTGCGCTATAGAACTCATACAATACGTCGAGATCCTCGATGAGCTTATTGAGTGATTCAAATGAACTTGTCCAAGTTTTTCTTGCTTGAATCTGTTTCATGCTTTTTTCTGCCTCTTCTGGGTTATTCCAAAAGTCAGGCTGGGCCGATATGGCCTCTAGGTCTTCTATTTCTTCAATCTTACGATCGTAGTCAAAGATACCTCCTCAAAGCCGATGTGCGGGCTTTCAAGTCTTTCAGTTGTTCTGAAGTCATCTGTCTAGGTTAAAATTTAGGGTGCAAAAGTCCGAAATAATATCTGTTTATACCAGTAATCATCCATTAATCCATTCTCATTTGGATAAGCTGAATCTTATTTCGGCCTGTATTCTTAAATGTTTTGTAGCGTAACGGTAGCAAAGCAATACCAGTTCCTAATAAAATTCCTGAGGCAAGTCCCACACCGCTACTTATTGAAAACTCTTGTTCGTGATATATACTGTTAATAGATTCAGCGCCCAGCAATATTGCGCCAGCCCCAATGGTTAGTACATTCAGCGCACTTAAAGTGCCATTTCTACGGTCTTTATCTCGAATATCTACTTCTGTAATAGTCTCAGGCGAAAGAATATTTTCGCTGAGGTAGATGAAATTATTATCTATGCTCTTGATTACATCCGTGACGAAGTAGTCAATTTTTGTGCTTTTGTAGGTGATGGTTTCACCGGGGTAATAACGAATTTGAGATTTTTGTTTTGCTCCTCTTTTCAGAATAATGAAATCTGTCTTTTGAGCAAAGGAGGACAGAGAGGCTGTGAAAATCAGAAAAAGGACTAGAATGCTTTTCATGGTACTAAATAAAAACAAAATGGGGAAAGATCATGGTATGTATTCCAGAATTTTGGACAAGTAAGGATATTATTTAACTAAGACATCTGTAAAACGAAATCTTGGGCTGATTTACTCCCGTTGAGGTTTGTGTTTTTATTTAAGATAAAATTGTCTTAAATAAAAAAGATCACTTACATTTGGATAATTAAAGACAAGCAATGTTTTCAAAAGCCACTGAATACGGAATTAAAGCAATCATTTATATAGCCTCTCAGTCCATGCTCGAAAGACGCGTGAAGATAGGGGAGGTGGTTGAGCATATTGACTCACCGGTGGCTTTCACAGCCAAAATTGTAGGTGCCTTGGTGAAAGTGGGTATTGTTCAATCTATCACTGGACCATATGGAGGTTTCTACATCGACAGACATCGTATGGATCAAATTAAGATGATTGACATCGTCACAGCCATTGATGGCGATTCTATTTTCAATGGTTGTGGTCTGGGGCTTAAGGAATGTGATGATGAACAGCCTTGTCCAATGCATTATAAGTTTGTCCAAATCAGAGCTGATCTTAAGGATATGCTTAATTCCACTTCTATTTTGGAATTGGCAGAAGGACTAAAGTCTGGTAAGTCCATTTTAATGCGCTAAAAAAATTTTACTCTATTTAAGACAAAATTATCTTAAATATGAAATTACCTCATACAAGAAATATGTCCAGTGTTAAAAACCCCATTTCTCTAATATCCACCTTTCTCTGGCTTGGATTTGTGTGTGCTATCAGCTTTATGGAAGCATGGTTAAAGTTCAGTGCGCCGGGAATTACGCTTCCCTTGGGACTAGGTATTGGGAGATTGGTTTTTGAAGCATTGAACAAAGTAGAGTGGGTTTTTGCATTAGCAATCTTAATGAGTGGATTTATGGTGAAAGAAAAATGGCTTTCGCTAAAAACTCTCGTATTTGGATTAGCTCTTATTCTACTGATCATTCAAACCTTATGGACACTGCCAGCCCTTGATGCGCGTGCAGAATTGTACATCACAGATCAACCAGTCCCAGCCTCCAATCTTCATTTTTACTATGTAGCAATGGAAGTTTTCAAGGTGGTATCTCTCATACTATTCGGAATTAAACACTTTAAATCAAACTAATTATGACTCCTACAAGCAACTCTATCATCGGCGAATTGGTAGCTCAAGATTACCGTTTTGCCACTGTTTTTCAGCAAAACAAAATTGACTTTTGCTGTCAAGGCAATAGAACTATCGAAGAGGCCTGTGCCAAAAAAAGTGTAAACATCGATCAGCTTATCAAAGAATTGAAAGCGGCATCTAAATCAGATGAAGCATCATCCACTGACTTTAACTCTTGGCCGCTAGACCTTTTGGCTACTTATATCGAGAAAAAACACCATCGTTATGTGGAATCTAGAATCACTGAGATCAAGCCTATGCTTGCTAAAATCGTGAAAGTACATGGTGATTTGCATCCTGAGTTATTGGAGGTAGAAGAGTTATTTCTAGGGTCGGCTGGAGAACTTACTGCACACATGAAGAAAGAAGAGTTTATTTTATTTCCTTTCGTCAAAAAACTGGTTCAAGCGTCTGAAGATAAAACGGAATTGACTCCTGGTCATTTTGGAACAGTGGCCAATCCAGTAGCTATGATGATGGATGAGCATGAAGCGGAAGGAGAGCGATTTAGAAAAATTGCTGAGCTGACCAATGATTACACTCCTCCACTAGGTGCTTGTACCACATATATGGTTACCTTCTCGCTATTGAAGGAATTTGAACAGGATCTGCATCTGCATATTCATCTCGAGAACAATATTTTATTTCCTAAAGCAATTGAACTGGAGAAATCCCTAGTCTATGCCTAATCTACCGATTAAAAGACATGTAGCACTTCAACCTTTAAGTCGTGATCATCATCACGGCTTATTGTTCTGTTGGAAAATCAGATCCGGAGTAAAGCGGGGCATAGATACCAGCAGAATGGAAGCTCATGCTGCTTGGTTCTGGAATTCACATTTAGAATTTCATTTTGCAGAGGAGGAAGAATTTGTATTTCCAATTTTGGGCAAGGAAAATGAATTGATTCAACAAGCACTAGCCGAACATGCTGAGTTAAAAAAGTTGTTTTCACAAGAAGATATGGACTTTGAATTTTTGAATTATCTTCAGATCGCTTTAGAAAAACATATACGATTTGAAGAACGTATCCTTTTCAATGAAATTCAAGAAGTAGCTAGTCCTGAGCAATTGGCGATGGTAGATCAACACAATGCTGCTGGTCAAGAGGAATTGGAATGGGAAGATGATTATTGGAATTGGAAAAGTTAGATAAGTATTGAATTTGACTTGAGGCTAAAGTGTCTCTCAGCATGAACATTACAGGTATTTGGCTGATTTTTTCGTTGAATTTTCAACCTTAATCCCTGAGTAACGTAAGTGGTATAAGTTATACAAATAGCGATCAATTTAGATTTTGCTATTTTTTAAAATCTGGCCTTGCTTGGAACCTCAACTGTCATATAAATCCTTCGGTAAATTTCCTGTAGCTCCAGCTATTGGCCCGGACATTTGTGTGTTTTGCCAAAAGAACAAAGCCTTTATTTCTTAGCCCTCAGTGATTTTTAGTATTACCTAAGGAGGGCAATTTACCAGTCTTCTCACTATCCTTCACCCTGTACTATTTGTGCCGGGTTCACTTACTTATTTCAGAAAAATATGAAGCCTATACTCACAAAATCAGATTATAATACTATTAAGGACTTGATAGTCAATACACCTTCTCATTTGATTACCAAAGAGATCTCTTTGTTGGCAAGAGAAATTGAAAAAGCCAAACTCGTTCCTGAATCTAAAATCGATTCCCATGTAATTCGAATCAATTCTCATTTTGAAGTTCAGGATGTAGCTTCTGGCCAACTTTTGAAATTCCAATTGACAATGCCCAAGTTTGGTAATATTGCTGAAAAAAGGCTGTCCATACTTTCACCTTTGGGGGTTGCTATGATTGGTTTTCAAGAAGGAATGGAGATTGAATGTACATTGCCTGGAGGCCTCAAAAAACTTAAAATATTGAGTGTCCATACTCCAGTTCTTACAGAATAAAAAAAGGCTGTCTATTTCGAATAGACAGCCTTTTTTTGCTAGTTAGAAACCAATTTTTTAGATAGTTATGATCCAATTATGTGGATCGGCTATTTCAGCATGTTTAATACCATCCAGCTCAGCTAGAACTCTAAAGGAAAATGCGTCCTCAGATTTTGCAGGAAGCATGTAATCTTTGCCATTTACATTGATTCGCTGTACATGAGCGATAGTCGCAGCTGTTCCAGTACCAAAAGCTTCTTCCAGTGATCCGTCATTTAAGGCTGTCTCGAGTTCTGAAACGGTTAGGAATCTTTCTTCCAAAGGTTCATTCCAATCCTTTGCCAATTGAATGACAGAATCTCTGGTGATACCTTTCAGGATGGTTCCTGTATTCGTAGGTGCAGTGATCAGCTTGCCGTTGATTTTGAACATGATATTCATAGTCCCACTCTCTTCGATTTTGCTGTGAGACTTCCCATCAGTCCATAGAAGTTGGTCGTAACCAGCCATTTGAGCTTGGCGTGCAGGATAAAGTGAAGCGGCATAGTTACCAGCTGTTTTTGCAGCTCCAGTACCACCTTCAGTAGCTCGGGTAAAAGTGGTTTCTACTTTTACACTTACTGGTTTGTTGTAATAGTTTCCTACCGGACAAGTGAAAATGATGAATTTGTAAGTATCAGAAGGTTTAACCCCGATGTAATCATCCGTAGCAAACATGTAAGGCCTCACATAAAGCGATGCTCCTTTAGCAGTAGGTACCCAGTCTCTTTCGAGATCTAGCAGTTGGGTCATTCCTTCCATAAAGATTTCCTCAGGAAGGTAAGGCATGCACATTCTTTCGGCTGATTCATTCAATCGTCTCCAGTTCGCATCCGCACGAAAGACAATGACTTTTCCTTCATCATTTTTGTAGGCTTTTAATCCTTCAAAAATTGACTGTCCATAGTGAAGTGTTGCGTTCGCTGGATTTAAACTAAGTGGTGCGTAAGGCACAATTTTAAGATCAGACCATTCACCATTTTTGTAATCCGCCACAAACATGTGATCGCTGATCGTGCGTCCAAATACTAAGTTGGAAAAGTCTGTTTCCGCTAATCTAGAGTTCTGAACTTTAGTTATCGGTAGGGCAAGTTGTGTCTTCATTTGTTTTGCCTTTAATCTGGCTGAGCCAAGGTAGCTATTAATTATTTTCTGGGATTCCAGATTACTTCATTTACATTAAGTTCTTGAGCCATCTTTCTGCATAGCACAAAGAGGTAGTCAGAAAGCCTGTTAAGGTATTGAATGACTAATTCGGAGACTTCTTCCATAGCTGCCAGCTCGGTTACTATTCTTTCGCATCTCCTGCAGACTGTCCTGGCCAGATGGCCAAAAGAAACAGAAGGATGACCACCGGGAAGTATAAACGATTTCAGAGGAGGAAGTGGTTTTTCCATTTCATCGATTTGCTTTTCCAGCATTTCAATGTCAGTTTCCAGCAAATCAGGCTTTTTTACATTCTGCTTGGCAGGGTCTGTGGCCAGATCTGCTCCAATAATGAACAGCCTGTCTTGAATTTCCTTCAAAACTTCAGCTCTCATCCAATTAACCTCTTGATCTCGGAGCATTCCAATGTACGAATTAAGCTCGTCCACGGTGCCATAAGCATCGATTCTTATATCGAATTTAGGAACTCTCGTTCCTCCCAATAGTGAGGTTTGTCCTTCGTCTCCTGTTTTCGTATAGATTTTCATCTTTTTGTCCTTGATTCCCTTGGGACAAAAATAAGAATCTATTTGAAATTATAAGGTGTGATTAGGCGTGCATTGCAATTCCTCTGGTAGGATTCGGGTTTACTGTGTCCGATTCTACCAATCCATCGCGCAATCTTACGATTCGGTGTGCGTAATGTGCAATGTCATCTTCGTGCGTTACCATGATTATGGTGTTGCCTTTGGAGTGTAAATCATGGAAAAGTTCCATGATATCGTGAGATGTCTTTGAATCCAAGTTACCTGTTGGCTCATCGGCAAGGATAATACTTGGAGTATTTACTAAGGCTCTGGCAATCGCTACACGCTGCCTCTGACCACCTGAAAGCTCATTTGGGCGGTGCTTAGTTCTATCTCCAAGTCCTACATTTGATAGAGCTTGAAAAGCAATATCTTCTCGATCAGATTTGCTCATACCTGCGTAGACCAATGGAAGCGCTACGTTTTCTAGGCAGCTTGCTCTAGGCAGAAGGTTGAACGTCTGAAATACAAATCCAATTTCTTTATTTCTAATTTCTGCCAATTCATTCTCGGTCATGTCAGATACATCCTTATTATTTAAGACATAAGTACCAGAAGTAGGTGTGTCTAGACAGCCAATGATATTCATCAACGTTGATTTTCCCGAACCAGAAGGCCCCATGAAAGCTACATATTCTCCTTTATCTACTGAAATGGAGACAGACTTGAGTGCTTGAATAATTTCAGAACCCATTCTGTATGTTTTGTTGATTTCGTTGGTTTCTATAATTTTCGTCATGGCTGGGGGTTTTGCTAAAGTTAATATTTTGGGATAGAAAATAAATTTCCGCTTACACAAAAAACGTTAATGGAATTCAATAGTTCATGTTTTGGAGGAGTTCAAGCTCTGCTGGACTTACCCATTGTTTTAAAATCTCTAAGGATTCATTCGCATAAGTATCAAGTCCACTCTCTCTGGCTGCCTTGATTTTTTTTATCCAAAGGATAGGGTCTTGATTAAATTCAGTAGCTGCATTCAATATTTCGTATTGAGTAAGTGGATCAGTATTTATATCTACTGCGCTAATTATCAATGGACTAAGGTATGGATTTGCAGTAAGTTCATTGCTAGCCTTTACCCATGAAATAAATGAATTTACAGCATCGATATTCTTCAGGTCTGGATTGTTTACGAATGCTTTAAGTTGTTCTTGCGGGCCAATTATGTCCGCAATATATTTTTCTAATTCTTTTAAATCTGCTGATGCTAGGCCATGTGCTTTGAATACAATTAGACGAATTGCTATGTCCGTTTTCAATTCATTTTCAGGAAGTGTCCGCCATTGAAGCAGTATTTTTTGTGGCAATGTCTGGTGAAAACGACCGATTATATTCAAATACTCATGAATAGTAGTGTCCTGATTCGATACGTAGCTAGGGAGTCGAATTTGATATTTTTCTCGAATTTCTACTGCTTTTTCAGGCATTCCTGCCAGTCCAAAGATACTCCAGTGATGTGTGCTGAATCCTTGAAAACCTTTGTCCTCGGCAGCTATAAATTCATTGGCTGCTTTTTGAAAATCCAGGTTTTGAGCTAAAATACTTCCCGAAAGCTGCAAATAGTAAGCAGCATCATTGGGGTTTCTAAAGGCCAAACCATTTAGGTTTTTCACCGCCTCAGTCACTCTTCCAGCCGCCAAACTTCTAATTACGGCGGTTTCTTGAAGTGACATTAGGTAGTCTAGCATTTCAGGTTTTTGCCCCAGACTATCTAAAAACGCAAGATCTGAATTGGGATCATTTCTGTTGATCTCAGACATCAGGTTTCTCCATCCTGCATTAATAAGCATAGGAGAGGTCTCATCCTGCAATTTTCCTTTAATGGATTGGACCAGTTCTTCTGAAGGAATATTGGCCAAGGCATTTGATGCTGCAAGTTGATTGAGTTGCGAGATCAAATCTAACGGTTTAGTTAAATTGACTTCTGGCTGCCCAAGCTTGGTTTTTAAAGCGGTCAGGTTAGAATTCAAAACTGGATCATCACTTTCGGACTGAGACATCAATTCCAATGCTTCAGCTGACTTGTTGACCTTGGTATAAAGCAAACTTAGATTGTTAACCAAGTGTGGCTCGTTTGGAAAAATAGTGAGACCTTTTTCCAAATAATATATCGCATCAAACACTTTGTTTTCCAAGTGAAGTCTTTCGCTCAAAAGCAAAATATTATCTACTTGTGGAGCTTCTGTAATGCTTTCTTCCAAATTCTGCTTTGCCAAGGTAGGCTGCTTCAGATCTAACAGTAATTTGGCAGTAGCAAACTTGGCTTTAGGGTTTTTGCGGTAGCGCATCCAGGCATTTTCATATAAAATACTGGCCTCAAGTTTCTTGTCAATTTGATAGTAATAATCCGCAAGAATATTACTCGTCATACCGTTAGCCTGAACTCCTACTATTCCCTCAGCATAAGTTGTAATGACCAGAATTGTAATTAATCCACCTATCCTAACATGATAATAGACAAGTGAATATGGTTTGTAAATTATTTTGTCAATCGCCTTACCTGAGTTCATGACCGCCATGAAATTTGCCATTAGGTAGATGAAGAAAAATAAAGAGAACCCAAACTGCGAATACACAAGAAGATGTTTAAAAAGTTCTTCCCCAGGTTGATTTCCTGAGAGTTTCAATTTCCAAACAAGCCATAATGAGAGACCGAATCCAATTAAATGAAGTGCTTTAATGACAGCAGAAGTTGACACTAGCTCCTCACTTTGATCTACTTTTTCTCCAACAGAAATCCATCCAAATATCCCTAGTGGTATTAGGAGGAATAGTGCGGAAAATACCGGGAATGGAAAATTTAAATCTCCCTGCAAGTCCAGGAGAAGAATGAAAAGTGTGACTAAATAAATCAAAGCTATGAAGCTGATTTGAACAGTTATGTTCACATTGAGATTACGATTTGCTCTGGCAAGCAAAATGTAAATCCCGGAAATTATTCCGTGACCGTTCCAAAATATCCAAGCAAGTGCTAGACAAAAACCAATAGTAAGACTGTGCTCAGCAAGATAGATTTCTGGACTTGTTATTGGGCTTTGAATGATAAGTATAGCAAGAGCAGAAAATGTCCCTGCAAAAATCGTTATCCATTTGATTACTAGATGTGTTTTTTGGCCCCAAAGGTGAAAATAGATCAACGGAACCAGTGTCCCCGTCAGAAGAATAATCAAGGGATAATTAGCACTTTGGCCTCCGATATTTAGGCCATTAAAATTGCTTAGTGTGAGTAGTGCTATCCAAATAATGCCCCCAACAATGAAGAACACTTTTTTGAACTCGGTAAGCAAAGCCAAAACTGAAACTACTCCCAGCCAGACTATGCCGGCATAGATATAGGATTCGGTTAGATGGATTTCAGGGGCTAAAGCTTGGAATTCCTGGAAAACCAGGTAATTATCTACTTTAATTGGAAAGGAAATAGGTCCAATCTGAACCCAGTCAAATGGGATTGCAATGGTATCCAGAAATGAGCCTGCCTGAATATTGATATAAGGTTGAGGGTCAAAAATCAGGTAATACAGCGCAAAAAGCCCTCCTGAAATTATGAATAGGAGGGCTAAGATTTTAAATACTAGGGAGGTTTTCAATGTGTTTTTCAAAAGTGCTATTCCATTACTTTAGGTACTCGGAAGTAGTCAGAATCTCTTTTAGGGGCGTTTTTAAGCCCAGATTCATGGTCCAGTTGATGGCCTACTTTATCCTCACGCATCACATTCACTTCGGATGACATGGTGGTCAGAGGCTCTATATTGTCTGTATCAATTTCATCCAATTTTTCTACCCAGTCGAGAATTTGACTCATGTCCTTCGACATTTTCTCAGCACTGCTTTCGTCAAATTCCAGCCTCGCTAAGTGCGCGATTTTCTTGATTGAATTAGTATCTATTTTCATATGATTATAAATTGTTTTTTAAAGGCCATCCCGATAGCTATCGGGAGGAATCTCGCAATTCTGCAAATCATTCTTCTTTATAACTCTTGGTCCTTGCTCGATTTCATGTGTTTAAATTGTCTAGGGCGAGTTGAGTCTGGATTACTTGGAAGCATTCTTCTTTCAAAGCCTTTTCAGAATCAAAATTATCAGGAAACAATGGGTCATGGAGAACCATTTTAGCTGATCTCCAATGAAACAGAAGTTTCCCGTCATCGGGTAAAATTAGATGATTATAGGATAAAGTGACAGGGATAATGGGGATTTGTTTGTCTTTAGCCATTCTGAAAGCCCCGTTTTTGAATGGAATCATCTCAGGAGGATTTTTGGTAAAGATTCCCCCTTCTGGAAAAATGATCACTGAACTTCCTGATTCAAGTGCTCGGTCAGTGCGTTTCATCGTTTCCGCTCTACTTCTCAATCTATCCCTATCCACTGCAATATGAAGATTCTTGAAATAATAGCCGAAGAGTGGCGCTTTCCGAATGGAAGCTTTTCCTACAAAAAGTACATCTCCGGGAATGAATCCCATCATGGCAATATCCAAGTAACTGAAATGATTTGCCAAATAAATGTAGGGTTTGCCTTTTTCAATCTTCTCGCTTTTCTCAAACTTCACAGGAAGGAAAATGCACGTAAAATATCCTCTTGCCCAGTAGCGATTGATTCTTCTGCCGTATTTGTTCCAACCAGGAATCCAGATACAAATCAGAATAAAAGGGAAGATTATAAGAAAGCTAAGGATGAAGATTATTGAGGCATAGATCGAATACAGCCTTGCAAGAAGGTTATTCATGATTGATCATATGGTTAGCAGCCTTGACAAAATAGCTCATCATGGCCTCCCGAATATTCGTTTCTAGTTCAACTTGATCCAGCGCCACTAGCATAGCATTCATCCAATGATCACGCATGGCAGCATCTATTTTCCATTTGGCATGCCTCATTCTCAGTCTTGGATGGCCTCGCTGCTCAGAGTAAGTCTCAGGGCCTCCGAATACTTGGAGTAAAAAGAGAAAAAGACGCTCTTCAGCTGGAGCCAACTCATCCGGATACAGCTTTTTCAAAGCATCATTTTTGGAAACTTCCTGATAAAAATAGGAGGTAAGTAAGCGGATTTTTTCTTCGCCGATCAGGTCGTATATCGTCTGAGAGGTATTCATGGGGCAAACTTACCAATTTCTGTCAAGCCTCCCATTTTTTCACTTTCAGCGAAGTGCCTTCAGTAGAAATGACAATGATATTTTCACCCTGATCAATAAATTCTCCTCGGGAATATGCGTCATAGATGTCTCCATTTATTTCGATTTTTCCACTTGGTCTTAATCTAGAGTGAACCACGCCAGTTTGACCTTTTAGGGTATCTGCATAGAAAGATGAAGTGTAGCCATCGCTTCTTTGCTGAGTAGTGGCTAGCGTGATAGTTTTGAATGCTCCCCATTCATTTACTTTTGGTGTAAGCCAAAAAACCAATCCTACGGAGGCTATTGCAGCAATTATTACGGTGAGCAAAGCTCCAAAGAGATCTGCGGCCGGTACAAATTCAAAGTTGAAATTCTGATTAGGGATCATACCTAGTACCAATCCTGTCAAAATCCCGATGATGCCCAATACGCCGAAAATTCCAAAACCAGGGATAACAAAGAGTTCTACCGCCAATAAAATCACACCTATAAAAAAGACTAAGATCTCCCAATTTTCAGCCAAACCATTAAGATAGTATGGGATGAAATAGAGAAGCGCTGCTATTACGGATGCTAGAATAGGGAAACCTATGCCTGGAGTTTGCAACTCAAAGTATAAGCCGCCGATAATGATCAGGATCAAAAACCCACTTACGGCGGGATTTAAGAAGAAGGCGATTATTTGTTCTGCTACATCTGTTTCGTATTCAATAATTTCGGCATCTGCAAGGTTTTGAGATTCAAGAATTGCTTCAATTGAGTCGTATTGACCTTCGCTAAAACCGTATTTTTCAGCCTCGGAAGCAGAGAAAGTAATCACAGAACCAGCTTCTGATATTCCTTCGATCTCGATTTTCTCATCTACCATCGCTTCTGCTATTTTTGGATCTCTACCCTGCGCTTCAGCAGTACTTCTCATCATCGAACGCATGTAGGATTGGTATTTGTCAGGAGCCGCAGCTCCATCCGTTCCGTTAACTACAGTGGCTGCGCCTATACTTGCACCAGGTGCCATGTAAATACTGTCCGTAGCTATGGAGATCAATGCGCCTGCTGAGGCAGCATCCTTATTTATAAAGACATAAATAGGGATTGTGGAATTAAGGATCATTGTTCGTATGGCATCTGCATCGTTTACAGCTCCACCATACGTATCCATGTCAATTATAATCAAATCAACATCGTCTAATTCGGCTTTTTCCAGCGCTAGTTTCACCCTACGTGTCATGGCAGGATCAATATCCGTGTCGATTTTGAAGGTGAAAACCTTCTTGTTATTACCAGTATCAGTTTGGCCTAGAACCAGTTGAGAAGAAAGTAGGAGTAAAAGTAGTAATGAGCTAAAATAGATTTTCATTTTTGGATTGCATGTACGAATGATAAAAGATACGAAATACCCATAAAAAGTGATTCTTTTCTTCACTTAGCTGTGATTTATTGATGGAATATTCACTTATAAATTCCGATTCTTGGACTATTCTTCGATCTTTGCTTGGAATACAGGATGAGTAATGCTCGATTTCTTTTCTAGCATAATTCTTGCCCCAATTGACTTTGGAAATTAATCTTGTATTTCTAATTCGTTTACTCCCAACTCAGTACATCCCTATGAATAATAGATCACAGTTTTTCTGGTCCTTTCTTCTTGTTTTCACACTTACTTCTTCATTATCAGTGGCTTCCGAGCTTACTTCTATCGATTCGGTTGGGGTGCAGCGTATCGGAGATCAGTCTTACATCCTACATGAAGTTGATCCAAAGGAGACTCTTTTCGGGATTTCACGCCGATATCAAGCAGCCGTAAGTGATATTGTCAATGCTAATCCTGTCTTGAAAGAGGGGTTGAAAATTGGCCAAACGATCAAAGTGCCTTTTGTTTCAATGGCTGAGCTTCCTGCAGGTTCTGTATTGCATAATGTAGTTCCTGGCGAAACACTTTTTTCTATTTCAAAGAAGTATGGAGTATCTGTAGAAAGTGTGATGAAGGAGAATGGTCTGAAAGGCAATGACCTAAGTGTAGGACAGTCCTTGATTATTGAGCCGGCTGTTCCAATTGCTGTCGCAAAAGAACCGGTTGTTGCTGTTACTACCACGGCCACGACAGAAGTTAAGACTAAAGAAAAACCTACTAAGAAGGTTGAGGAAGCTCCGAAAGTAAAAGAGAAAGTTGAGACTACTCCTAAACCTGAAGCGGTAAAAGCTGCAAATCCTGAGACAGTTTCCAAAACAAGTAAGCCAATGGTGCCTGGTGAGTGGAGATCTCATACTGTTCAAAGTGGAGAGACACTTTTTTCTATTGCAAGTCAGTATTCAGCTCGGGTTGAAGACTTGATTACATGGAATGCATTGACGTCAAATAACCTGCAGCAAGGCCAAGTATTGAAAGTGGGTCGAGGAGCAATGGAAGAGTCTACTGTTCCAGTGATCGGAACTCCAAGAGTTGTTACCAGTGTAGATGAAATGATGGTGGAGCCTGCAGATGCTTCTGGAGGGTTTAAAAACATTAAAGAAACAGGCCAAGCTGAACTTATTGAAGGTACAGGCGGGCATAAAAAATACTTAGTGCTTCACAGAACTGCTCCAGTCGGTACGATCATGAGAGTGAAAAATGAAGAGAATGACGTGACTATTTTTGCTAGAGTAGTAGGTACGCTTCCACAAACTGGCGACAATAGTAAATTAGTGATTAAGCTTTCTCAGGCAGCATTTGATCAGTTGAAAGCTGTAAATGGAAGATTCCCTGTAGAAGTGATGTATTAAGAAGCTGGAAGACCGAAGACAGGAGACAGAAGTAGCTTTCAAATGAACGACTACAATGTCCCCAACACACTTATATTTAGAAGACCGTCAGATTTGGCGGTCTTCTTTCGTTTTGAACCTATAGTTTACTCCTTAGGTTTTAAGAGGGAATTTTGGTTTCCGCAAAGCCACTGCTAATTTTGCATTCCAGCTATGAATAAAGTCCAACTCATATTCCACCACATTTTCCGATTTATCTGGAATTTGATTTTTATTATTTCTTATCCGATTTTGGCAAGTTTTGGCTTGCTGTTTATTGGTGTGACTTATGTTTTTTCTTTGCTTTCCAGATTCCTGAATAGACTTCGTCCTGAAGGTAAAAAGGTTGTTTTAAAAGAGTCAGAATGGGAAGATTTGCCGTACTCGGGAGATTTGTTGGAGGCCAAATTGATCAAACAAATTGTATTTGGACCTTCTGGATTCAAGTTTAGAAGAAAAGATGGAGTGCCTTCGGTTCTCTCTGATTTTGTTTTTGGTAAAAAAGTAAGAGTACTCGAAGAAGGTTATATTTTGGAAAAGTGGAATAGTACTGATTCTAAGGATTTGCCGGATTTTGATATTTGCTTATATGATCCTGATGAGGACTCACTTCGCTCACTTACGAATATCAAATGCTTTGACTGGCACGTTTCAGAGAAAGTAGAAAATGAGTTGTGCTTCAAATGGTTTGATGGTACGCAAGGCGGGGAAGTGAAAGTTGCCCTTTGATGCAAAACCTCAAGGATTTTTTAGACGAGAAAGTTGAGCAATACAATCGTCCAGGGTTTATCACGCTTGATCCAATATCAATTCCACATCGATTTTCCAAAAAGGAGGATATTGAAATTTCTGGTTTCTTTGCTGCTATTTTGGCTTGGGGGCAGCGCAAGACAATCATTAATAAATGCATAGAATTGTTTCAGATGATGGACAATTCACCGCATGACTTTTTGCTGAATCATCAGGAAGATGATCTGAAACCGTTTTTGAACTTCAAGCATAGAACCTTCAATGACATCGATACCTTATATTTCATCCACTTCTTAAGTTGGTTTTACAAAAAGCATGATTCACTTGAAGAAGCTTTTTTATTGGGTCAAACGGGCGAAATAGATGCTATGCAATCTATTTTGACAAGATTTCAGGAATTCTTCTTTTCCATTCCAGATTCTCCACACCGCACCCGAAAGCATATTGCTACACCAAGTCGTAAGGCTGCATGTAAGCGTATTAATATGTACTTGCGTTGGATGGTGAGGGATGATGATAAAGGAGTCGATTTTGGGATATGGAAGAAGATCTCACCCTCGCAATTGATTTGCCCTTGTGACTTGCATGTGGATAGAGTAGGGAGGAAGCTTGGAATGATCACCAGAAAGCAAACGGACTGGCTGACAGCTTTAGAACTGACACATAAACTTCGTGAATTTGATGCCACTGATCCTGTCAAATATGACTTTGCTCTTTTTGGGCTGGGAGTGGAAGAGAAGTTTTGAGGGCTGTCTGATTTAGTCTATAAACCAGACAACCTTTATTGGATAGCAGACTTAATGAAACTTCTTAAGCTCAGGAGCATCTGCCACTGTAGAAAACTCTCTTGCAATTCGCTCCGCGTAGTCATCCAATAGTTGCATTACTCGATCCTGATTTTTGGACTTCACAATCAAGCCCGCATGGTATTCAAGTGGAACTCGAAAGTAAACTTCAGGATCATCGAAACTACTCAAATCAGGATGTTCAAATTTGGAAAGTGTCAGTAAGATTCCTGCATAGTTCTTTGCAACTTTCGGTAGTTTGTAAGTATAGCTTTTAGCGAGAGAATCTTCAATTTTAGCCCATTCTGCCCAGAGATTGATGTCTGTCGCAGCTTCTACCATTTCTGCCAAATGTGCTCCACCTACACGGGAGGACGTTTCTAGGAAGTAAATTTCTCCATCCTCACGCGATTTGATGAATTCTGTATGAGTAGCTCCTGACTTCATGCCGAATGCTTTCATGATCGCAGCATTCGCTTTTTTAATGGCCTTTTCATCTTCAGATCCGTACTTCAAATTCGCTGAGCGAAAGATCCCACCACCTTGAGAAATTTCCATCGGAGTAGATAAATATTTCGAGACCGAGCAGAATAGGCTTTTCCCATCTAGCATTAATCCATCAGCATGATATACATCACCTGGTTTGAATTGCTCTACTAAATAATAGAGCCTGTTATCTCCTAATTCATGGATGTTTTCCCAAAGAGAATCTTTGTCGTGCACCTTAATGATTCCATGTGCAGAAGCTTCAGAACGAGGTTTGAGCACCCATGGAGCAGGGATGTGATCTGCGAACTGATTGATATCATCGTCATTGAATAGCGGAGCAAAAGCTGGAACTTTTATATCAGAGTCATGTGCTTTGATTCGCATGGCGAGCTTGTCGCGGAAAAATCGCCCCGTAGTCTGACCCATTCCTGGGATTCTTAGATTCTCACGGAGATAAGTGGCTTTTTCCACGTCATAATCATCAAGAGCTACGATGCTTTCGATTTTATGATTTTTCATCAATCCACCGACGCCTTTCATCAAAAGCTCAAGATCCCAGTCTAAATCCTGACCAGGCATGTAGAAGATCTCATCTATGTATTCAAAGGCCCAGGGCTTGTTTTTCAGTTTTTCAGAAGTGACTAGAAAGACTCGATTGCCTTGCTTTTTCAACTGAGTTAAAAATGCATTTCCCTTGAAAAAATTAGAAATGCAAAGAAAAGTCTTGCTCTGATCGCCCATAATTACAATTGATTTTCGATGAATTTAAGTAATAATTGCACTCCAAAAGCAGTCCCTGACTTGGTTTTGGCAAATTCACTATCTCCAAAAGCTACACCTGCAATATCCAAATGAGCCCAAGAAGGATGTTCATGGATAAATGCCTCCAGAAATTTGGCGGCTGTGATGGCGCCGGCAATTGGCTTGCCGTGATAATTTTTGATATCTGCGATCTCAGAGTCCATCTCAGATCGGTAGCTTTCCCACATTGGAAGTGGCCAGACTTTTTCACCAGACTGCATTCCAGCTTCGCGAAGTGAATCTGAAATAGCATCAGAATTAGAGAATAGGGCTCCACATTCATAGCCGAAAGTACCAACACTACTTCCAGTTAATGTTGCCAAATCGATTAGCTGATCCACTTGGTAGTTTTTAACCAGATAGGAAAGGCCATCAGCCAAGATCAAGCGACCTTCGGCGTCCGTATCGATCACTTCTATGCTCAATCCGGCATGAGACCCTATGACTTCCGAAGGGAGGTAAGCATCCTTATCTACTGAGTTTTCTACTGCGGGAACAATGGCGGTGAGGTTAATAGGAAGTTTGAGAGCAGCAATAAGTTGCGTGGCTGCGAGAACAGCTGCCGCACCGCCCATGTCAGATTTCATATACACCATTCCCTGAGTTTTGATATTCAATCCACCAGTATCAAAAGTGACTCCTTTACCAACCAAACCTAAATGAGATTTGGCCTCAGGATGTCGGTACTCCATGATGATGAACTTTGGAGCTTTTGCACTGCCGCGAGCAACAGCCAAAAAAGCATCCAAACCTTCAGATTTGGCTTTTTCTTCGTCAAAAATAGTTACCTCAAAGCCATGTTCTACCCCTTGCTTCTCAGCCCAATTTGCTAAGTATTCTGGAGTAACCACATTAGGAGGAAGGTCAACTAATTTGAATCCTTCAATCTTTGCAGCTGCAATTTTAGCAGCTCTATCGAGTGTTTTTTCTAGTCCTTGTGAGGAGGAAATGACATTGATTCCTAAGTTTGAGAAGTCTTTCTGACTTTCTTTCTTCTGCTTAAAAAAGCCAATGTTGTAGGCTCCAAGCTGAAAACCAACCAGAGCACTTTCAATCAATTCTGAAGAAAAGTCATCAGAGAAATCAATAGTAACAGAAGTTTCTACCAGTTCTTTGTTTTTGGAAAGCACTCTTCGGAATGACTTTTCGATGCTAGCAACATCAGTTTTTTCTCCCAATCCTATAACTAGGATCAATCTTCCGTTGATTTCCAATTGGTAGGAAGTATCCTTTTTTCCAGAGAAAAGAGATTTGCTAACCTCGTATCCAGAAAGTTTCTCTTTGAGGATTGCTTCTGGATTTGCGCCCAAAACAGGGATGATCAGAAGCCCTGCTTTATTACTAGTATCTGTATGAATAGTGAATTGCATAGTGTGTTGATTTCGCTGATTAGTCTTCTTTATTACTGAAAAATAGCCATTCTATGGCTTTTGGGAACTCATCACTCCAATAGGTCTCGTTGTGTTTGCCCTCTTCATTGATGCTGAGATGAACTTTCATTTTCCCTTTTAAACTCTCTCTTTTGAGCAAGCGTTTGCGGAATTTGAGAACATGTTTCACCATCGTTTCACTTTCATCGCCGCCGGCATAGAGATATAAGCGAGTTTCTTGAGGTTCAAAAATATCTAGAAAGCCCAGTTTGATTTTTGGAATGACCCAAAGCGAGGGCGAAAAAACCATCAATTTCCCAAACACCTCCGGATAAATCAGACCTGAGAAAATGCTCACCAAACCTCCCATGGAACTGCCACCGATTCCAGTGAATTCCCGCTCAGTCTTGGTGCGATAGGTTTTGTCTACAAATGGTTTTAGGGTATCGGTGATGAACCGAATGTACTTTTTGCCACTTCCAGCTCCAAGCACCGTTTTTCCTACGTTATATTCCTGCAGACGCTCGGATTCACCATGTTCTACAGCGATTACAATGATTTTTCCAATTCCATAGTCAGACATTACAGCCAGTTTCTTGTCAATCTGCCAACTGCCGAATGCAGCATTTTCGTTGAAAAGATTTTGAGCATCATGCAGGTAAAGTACTGGATAAGTTTCATCGCTACTGTTATAATCGTGCGGTAGGAGTGCCCAGACTTTGCGTGTCTTATTGAGTTGCGGGATTTCAAATTCTTCAGAAATCAAACGGATAATCGGTAGTTGACTTGGACGATAGGGTAGCCAGTTTTTACGCCATTTTGCTACTTTTTCGACTTTAGTGTCCTGATCGTCATTCCAATATCTATTAGGAGTTCTATTGCCATACCGATCGATCTCTACTTCTGACCAATCACCTTTGGTGAATTTATAAATAAGCTCTTTTTCAAATTCTCCGCTTGCAGGAAATGTAAATTCATACTTTCCTTTGGAGATTTTTTTCATTAGAAAACGACGATCCTGAGTTGCCCAATTATTGAAATTACCTGAGATATAGACAGGCCTTTCGTCGTCAATAGGAGTAGTCAGAATTATGGTTTTCGTCTTCGTGGCTTGTAGGGTGTTTATATTCGGTTGTGATTCAGAATTCATTCAAATGGGTGATTAGGGGCTAAACCCAGATTGCAAAAATAAGGGTTGCAGACATACCAATGAAAAAAACTTCTGTTCTTAAATCTTTTCGTCTGGTCGGAAACGAATCTCGTCAGGATAGGGGAAAGCATGAATCAGTTCACCAGCAGCAATTCTTTGCTGAACGCCTTGCCAATAAACGGGATCAAAAAGATCTTTGTGATAATCCAGAAAATGATCCTTGATATCTTTTCTACCTATCATCCATCTTTTGAAGTCTTCCGGGAATACGTCATTTTTCGCAATGGAATACCAAGGCTCTGGAGCATATATCTGTTCATAAGTTTCAGCTTTTGGCTTGACCCGGAAATTCATATCCGTCAGAAATTCTATTTCATCATAATCATAGAAAATCACCCTTTTTTGGCGTGTAAGCCCAAAGTTTTTTGTCATCATGTCACCAGGGAAAATATTTGCCTGAGCCAGTTGTAAGATAGATCTTCCATAGTCTTCAGCCGCTCTCATTCCTTCTTCAGTGCTGCAGTGTTCCAAGAATAGATTTAAAGGTTCCATTCTACGCTCTGTATATAAATGCTTGATAATTAGATGAGAGTCGGTGATTATAAGATGAGAGTTGGTAGTCTTTCGAAGCTCTATCATCAATTCAGTGCTGATCCTACCAATAGGTATTTTGAAGTATTCAAATTCGTGTGTGTCTGCCATTCTTCCCACCCGATCATGTAGAGAAACCAGTTTGTACTTGCCACGGACTTCTTGTCTAGTCATGGTTTTTGGAGGTTCAAAATGATCCTTGATCATTTTGAAGACAATGTTCAAGGATGGTAAAGTAAATACGGTCATTACCATTCCTTTTATTCCCGCGGCAACTTCGAATTGATCATCACTAGCTTCTAAATGATGGAGGAAATCTCTGTAAAATAAGGTTTTGCCATGCTTATTGAAACCGATGGCATTATATAGTTCGTGAATTTTCTTGTGCGGGATTACTGAGTTGAGAAATCCGACTACTTGGGATGGGATTTCGGCTTCGACCATGAAATATGATCTGGTAAAGCTGAACATGCTGCTCATCAGGTTGGGATCGAAAATCAGCGTATCCACGAAAACTCCTTTTTTCCCATGTACCACAGGGATGATGAAAGGCATCCATTTATGTCCCAGAAAAGTCCTTCCTATTAAATAGGCGGCCTTATTTCGGTAGAAAACGGATTTCAAAATCTGAGTTTTCGTCTCTGGGCCAACCCTGTATCTAGTTAGAATAACTTTTTTAACACTGGCTATTAAGAATTTGATATCCTGTTCCTGATCCATAAATGGAGCTCCAAAGTCATAATCGTCGAGTATTTGCCTGATGTTCTTTTCCAGTCCAAGGAATGAAGGGTAAGTTCTAAGTAGTTCTTCGGACTCTCTCACTGTACAGGAGTCAAATCCCTCCATGACAAACATTAGGTCCTCATCGATTGTCATCTTGGGAAATGCCTTTCTGATTACCGAATTGAAAAATGTTTCTGCCAGTTCGAGATCCGGCCTATTTGCAATTAGCAATTGGTACTCAGACTTTATTTTCATCCAACTAGAGGAATCAGATGCCTGATCACCAAGCATTTCATTACACTCTTTTGCAAGCGGGAATAGTAAATCCTTATAAAGCCGAAGCCGTTGCTTGTTATTTAAATGTGTTGCGTGCCAGGCTTTTTCGCTGAAATATTTTGGTGCCAATCGTGTGTAAGTATTGAAAAGCTCCATATAAGTCATGAATCCAGTTTCAATTTTCTCAGCTAATTGTTTCGGAAGTGTTAAGGTCATAAAAGTTTATTCGCTGAAGCTTAATAAAAAGCTCAATTTTAAATGAAAATATTTTTGGCGTTTGCTAAGATATAATTTCATTGATTTTTAAGGGTTTATCTCGGGAAATCTTTGGGGAAATAAAATTTCGAAAATCTTTCGCAATCGATTGTTTGGAGTATATGAAAACATTTTATAATTTTCGCAGGTATTCATAAAACGAATATCTACAATAGGTTTAATAGGTTTGAGAGCAGGAAAAGGTTGGGTCAATGTCCCAACCTTTTTTGATTTTTAGTCGCCAAGACTTAGCTTAACCTTCTCAATTAAAACTTCTATGGGGAGTCCAAAATTCACACTTACTTATTTTGCAGCTTTTAGCGTCGCTTTAGTCTCACTTTTTGCTTGTGACACTAGTGAAAAGAGTACTAATGAGCGAATCGAAAATGTTTCGCTCGACGAAGAAGAACTAGATAAAAATAGATCTCAAATTGATTTGGCACTTGCGCAAAATAAAAATTGGTATACGCACTGGAGTAGTGATCTAGGAATATTTGATGCCTCCCAGTTTGAGTTGGTGATGACAGATACCATCGATCCCATGGAAATGCCTGAACGTAATCCGATTCTCAAGGGTGACCCGTTGTTTCCGTATCAAATGCCTCATCCAACCGGGAACGGGACGATGGATATCTATAGCTATAAGGTCGAGGCGCAGGATGCTATTGATGCTCCGTTCCTCAATCCAGATTCCGAAGTCGTTTGGTACAAGGAAGATGGGATGAAAGAACGCTTACTTTTTATGGGACCTTCGGGTATGTTTGAGGAAGGGCTTTGGCTGAGCGAAAGTGAATTTTTAGTCCTTGGATTTTTTCAGGAAGAAGCTGGTTATAGGCCAATGGCTTGGCTGATCAATGTTGATAATCATTCTCTGAGACAATTTCAGATGAATAAGGTTTCAGAATCTTACGTGCCACAATCTTATATCAATTCAAAAATCAAACAGGTAGATTTGGGGTAATATGGATTTTGAAAGCGTGCTGAATTTGTTGGAAAATGGGATGAAACATCCTTTGCCAGGCAAAGAAGCGCAACTTTCTATGTCTCCAAATCCTGTGGATATGAGAAGGTTTGACCCAAAACTTCCAGATAATCATAGAAAAGGGGCTGTATTAATATTGCTTTACCCTTACAAAAACAAAGCATTTTTTCCTTTGATCAAAAGGCCAGTTTATCAGGGAGTTCATAGTGGACAGATTGCATTTCCAGGTGGGAAGATGGAGGAAGAAGATGAAGATGAAGTGGATACGGCACTTCGGGAAGCCTGGGAAGAGGTAGGTATTATGCCTGAGCAAGTCAAATTGATTGGTAGAATGAGTGATTTATTTATTCCTACCAGTAATTTTTTGGTTAGTCCTGTATTGGGTTATTCGGAAGTGGTTCCAGAGTTTGTTCCTGAAGAAAAAGAAGTGGCAAGAATTATACAAGCCGCTGTCAGTACACTCTATGAACCCAGTATTCGCAAGCAGAAGATCCTAGAATTCAGCAATAATTTCCGCTTGGATACACCCTATTTTGAAGTAGATCAGGAGATGGTCTGGGGAGCGACAGCGATGATTTTAAGTGAATTGCTACAGATTCTCGAAAACGGAAAGCTTTAGACTCTGGGCTTTTTGGACAATTGTTGGTATTGTTGCAATCGATTATCCCAGATATAATGGAAGAAAATACCCCCTTGCTTACAAATGATGCTGTAGTTTTTGGATTGCTTATGGCAATTTTGGCTATAATTTTTGTCACCTCAGCTAGTGATAAACCTTTTTGGCAGAAATTCTACGGTGTTGTACCCACTGTTTTGCTCTGCTATTTCATACCTGCGCTTGCCAATTCCTTTGGGTTGATCTCAGGCGAAAGCTCTTCACTGTATAAAGTTGCCAGTAGGTATTTGCTTCCTGCTTCCTTGGTATTGTTTACGATCAGTATTGATATTAAAGGGATTTTGAAATTGGGACCTAAGGCGCTGACTATGTTTCTGGCAGGAACTGTTGGGATCATGCTAGGCGGTCCACTGGCATTGTTGACTGTAGGTACATTATTCCCTGATTTATTGGGAGGTAGTGGTCCAGAGGAAGTTTGGAGGGGATTATCTACGATTGCGGGTTCTTGGATAGGAGGAGGAGCGAATCAAACTGCTATGTTGGAAGTTTTTGGGCCTAGTCCAGCGCTTTTCAGTCAGATGATTGCTGTGGATGTGTTGGTGGCAAATCTCTGGATGGCCGTATTGCTTTACTGGGCTGCAAAGCCTGAGAAGATAGATAAGTTTTTCAATGCTGACAGTACCAAAATTTATGAGCTTCGTGATAGAATAGAAGAGTTCAGAAAGGGAATCATGAAGATCCCAAGCCTATCAGATACTATGATTATTCTTGGTGTTGGCTTTGGTGTCACAGGAGTGGCTCATTTAATTGCAGATTTTCTTGCACCATTTATTGGAGAGAATTATCCCAATCTGAAGCAGTTCTCTTTGGATTCAGCTTTCTTTTGGATAGTTGTAATCGCTACTACCGCAGGACTATTACTGTCCTTCACTAAGGTTAGGAAACTAGAAGGCGCCGGAGCTTCGCGTATGGGAAGTGTTCTGCTATATGTATTGATCGCTACCATAGGGATGCAAATGGATCTAGGAGCCGTCTTAGATAACCCACTTTTGTTTGTCGTTGGGATAGTATGGATGTTTTTCCATATCATCATCATGCTTATCGTAGCATTTATTATCAAAGCTCCATTCTTCTATGTCGCAGTAGGATCACAGGCAAATGTTGGCGGTGCGGCATCTGCCCCTATAGTAGCGGCAGCTTTTGATGCATCACTCGCGCCAGTTGGCGTGCTTTTGGCTGTATTAGGATATGCTGCGGGTACGTATGGTGCGTATCTTTGTGGCTTGATGATGCAGGCTATTTCGGGAGGATAATGAAACACACAAGGAAACTAGTTTTTATATGCAATGGATCCGATTGTAAGCAAGGCGGGGCTAAAAAATTATATAAAGAGCTGAAAGGTCTTACTGATGTACCACCGCTCAAAGGGAGCTGTAAATTCATCAAAACCAAATGCATGGATATGTGTAAAACAGCGCCAAATGTGATAGTGGGTGATCATTTCTGCAAGAAGACAACTGCTGATAAAGTATTGTCACAAATAAAAAAGTCCTGATTTTCAGGACTTTTTGTTTTAGTTAGATGGTCTAGTGATCTGTTTAAGCGTCACTTCAGGACTGGATACTTCATTACTTCGATTAAGCGCTCTATCCTGTATTGATACATCTATTCTTATCGTATCTGTTCTGAAAATAGATTCCCAGCCCGATGATAGCATTCCGTAACTGATATTTCCTTCTACAGCTTGACCCACTTCAGAGGTAAGGATTCTTGGAAAACGACCATTGAAAGTGGTATAGAATGGAGGGTCTTGCCATTTGAATTCTTTGAACTGACCATTTCTCTTGATAAAGAACTTCAGGAAAATATTGAATTGGTTTGGGTTTTGTTTTACCCAAATAGTGTCTTTGACAACCTGGTTATTTACAATCGGATCCACTAGCCAATCAATAGGATTGTAAGATGGAGCCTCCGAAGGTCTGGTACTATAGGTAATCAGCTCTCCCGTAGAATTCCTCTGAAAATCCACATCTTGAAAAGGAGGATCATCATCCGTAGCTGATAATCCTAGATCTCCTTCGGCATCTTGAAAATCAATTCCGATAATCAGGGAATCTGCACCTGAAGTTGGCGCGTATTCTATTGATTCAAAGACAATTTTAGGGACTGAAGGAAAATTATCAGGTGGATTGATACAGGCAGTTGCGAGGATCAGCAAAAAGAATATTCCTAAATAGCTTTTTAAACGCATAGGGTGAAAGTAAATTTACCACCAAATTAAACCATTACTTTGGTACGATTGATGCAAAATATAAAACGATGCAGGATTTTAAAAGTTTTTCGAGTAGGCTAAATAATTTGAAACCGGATGTATTTGAAAATCTTGCGTTAGAACTTTTTCATTTTCAAGCTCAGGCTAATTCAATTTACAAGAAATACCTAGAAGCTCGTAACATAAATACGCAATCGGTGAAATCCTTGGATCAAATTCCATTTTTACCAATTCGCTTTTTCAAAGACCATGACGTGATCTCTGCCCCGAATGCTACAATGAAAGGATACTTCTCCAGTAGCGGAACTACGGGGATGATTACGAGCAAGCATTATTTCTGGTCTGAGAGCTGGTATCAGCAACATGCACAACAAATCTTTGAAGCTAAGTATGGAGAGTTAAAGGGGTTCCATGTTTTGGCACTCTTGCCTGCTTATTTGGAGAGAAAAGGAAGTAGCCTAGTGAGCATGGCGGATCATTTTATCAGAGAAAGCAAATCGGAGCATTCTGGGTTTTATCTGTACAATCAGGATGAATTATTGAAGAAAATGGAATTGCTGGCTAATGATGGACGAAAAGTATTATTACTAGGAGTCACTTTTGCCTTGTTGGATTTGGCCGAATCTGGCAAAAAGTTCGCTGCACCATCAAACCTTATTGTAATGGAGACTGGCGGAATGAAGGGGAGAAGAAAGGAGATGATTCGCGAAGAAGTTCATGATATTCTCAAACCATTTTTCGGTGTAGATGCTATCCATTCTGAATATGGAATGACGGAGTTGATGTCTCAGGCTTATTCCAAAGGTCATGGGAAATATACCTTACCCAATTCCATGCGCGTTATGCTTAGAGATGTGAATGATCCGCTTTCACTTTCTCAGAGATCACAGGGAGGAATTAACGTGATTGATCTCGCTAATTTCCATTCTTGTGCATTTGTCGAAACCCAAGATTTGGGTAAGTATGATGAAAATGGAATGTTGGAAGTGCTAGGAAGATTTGATAACAGTGAAATCCGTGGTTGTAATCTCTTGGTGCAGTAATTGCTATCTTAATATTAATTGGACATATTTGAACAGAACAAAAATCACGACATGAAAAAATTAGCCACTGCAGCATTATTAATTGGGATTTTAGCCTTGGGAGCTTGTGCTTCCAGCAAGCCATGCCCAGCTTACGCGAAAGCACCTACATCTCAGGACGCCAATAGCTAAAAAAAATACGCTGACTTAATAGTCAGCGTATTTTTTTATATCCTCTAGGCTAATTTCAGGTTCGCCCAAAATCACCAATCTCTCTACTACATTTCTTAGTTCCCGGATATTCCCAGTCCATGGATAATCCTGCAATTTCGCCATAGCGGCTTTACTGAAGCTTTTTGGCGCATCTCCATTTTCCTGTGAGATATCATCCAAAAACTTATTTACAAGTAAAGGGATATCATCTTTTCTGTCCTTCAAAGCAGGGACTTGTATCAGGATCACACCAAGTCGGTGGTATAAATCCTCTCTGAATCTATTCTCCTCAATCTCTTTTTTCAGATCCTTATTCGTAGCGGCCAAGACACGCACATCCACTTTGATGTCTTTGTCCGAACCTACACGATTGATCAGATTTTCCTGAAGAGCACGTAATACTTTGGACTGGGCTGAAAGTGACATGTCACCGATTTCATCGAGAAATAGTGTGCCACCTTGAGCTTGCTCAAATTTACCTTGACGCTGCTTATGAGCTGAGGTGAAGGCTCCTTTTTCATGTCCGAAAAGCTCACTTTCAATTAACTCTGAAGGAATAGCAGCACAGTTCACAGCTACAAAAGGATGGGCAGCTCTATTGCTTTTGGCATGCACCCAATGTGCCACCAGTTCTTTACCTGTTCCATTTGGACCTGTGATTAAGACTCTGGCATCCGTGGGAGCGACCTTTTCAATCGTTTCTTTTACCTGTTGAATGGCATCAGATTCCCCAACCATGTCCAGTTTTTTGGAAAGCTTCTTCTTCAAAACTTTAGTCTCTGTGACAAGATTCTTTTTGTCTAAAGCATTTCGAACTGTCAGAAGTAAGCGATTAAGATCCGGAGGTTTGGGGATAAAGTCGAAAGCTCCTTTTTTAGTGGCTTCGACTGCAGTTTCAATACTACCGTGAGCGGAGATCATGATGAATTGAGGAGATCTGTCCAATGCCTTAGCTTTTTCCAGAACTTCAATTCCATCCATTTTAGGCATTTTGACATCGCAAAGAACTAGATCGTAATCGTCTTCCTGCAATTTTGCCAAGCCTTCCTCGCCATCCTGGGCTTCAGTAACAATGTATTTCTCGTATTCTAAAATTTCGCGTAATGTAGCGCGGATGACTTTCTCGTCATCGATGATCAGTATTTTCGACATAGTTTCAATATAAAATAAAAAAGTGCAAGTCTATAAGCCGGGTCCTGTTTCCTCTTCTATTTTCAGAATTGGTTTCTTGTCATTTATCTAGTCCCGATTTCACAATCGGGATCAATCGATCTACCCGTTCCGCATAAAAGCGAGCAACTTTTCTCGGAACTTAATCCGACGCGGAACCTATTTGATCTTTCAACCCATAAGGTTTGCCGTGCCCCTGACATCACTGCCAGAGCGGTGGGCTCTTACTCCACCTTTTCACCCTTACCCTTCGACAAGCTCAGGGCAGGCCCCGAAGTCTAATGGCGGTATATTCTCTGTTGCACTAGCTGTAAACTGACCGTCACCAGTCAGCCTCCTTCCCGTTAGGAAGTATGGCGCTCTATGTTGCCCGGACTTTCCTCCTCCTCACTATTACCATGAGACGGCGACAAGACGACTTGCACGTTGCAAAGAACGTTAAAATCTTGCTATCAGTTTTAAAAATGTACGATAGTAAACAGCCTAGGAGAAAGGTGATGCTATAAGTCGTTCTTTTTCTGTGGCTTTTGACTTATCTTTTTCGAATGGATAGTAGCAAAAGCAAGAAGTTTAGGAAAATGATCCGAGCCGTCAATTGGTATCCACCATATCTGTTTTCAGGAATTAAGGTGATTGATTATGCAGCGGATTTTTCTATGTTTCGCACCAGACTCAACCTCACCTGGTTTAATAGGGATTTGATGGGAACAGCTTTTGGAGGCTCGCTCTATGCTATGTGTGATCCATTTTTCATGTTTATTTTACTGATTCAATTGGGAGAGGAGTATATCGTCTGGGATAAAACGGCGAGCATTGAATTTCTAAAACCCGGGAAAGAAACTGTTTATGCAGAATTTAAGCTTTCTCCTTCCCAAATTGATGAGATAAAAATAACTGTGGATCGGGATGGAAAAGGAGTGTTCGAATTTCCCTGTGAAGTAACAGATGGCGTAGGAAACATAATCGCAAAGCTCACCAAAGGTGTATACGTTCGAAGAAAAGACTTTGTGAAGCCGAATGCCTAGCTTTCGATTGCTTAACTTTGCGAGCTAACAAAGAAGACCATGATAATAGTAGGAGATACCGTGCTTTCGGATGACATTAAAGAGAATTTTTTCGTTTGTGACCTGGAGGCATGCAAAGGCGCATGCTGTGTGGAAGGAGATGCTGGAGCTCCTTTGGAAGATGAGGAAACCAAAATCATCGAAGATATCTATCCAATTGTCAAAGATTATATCACTGAGGAGGGACGTCAAGCTATTGAAAGGCAAGGTACTTGGGTATTTGACAAGGACGGTGACAAAGGAACTCCAACCATTGGTGACAACCGCGAATGTGCTTATGCACTATATGATGATAGAGGTATTTTGAAATGTGGAATTGAGCAAGCTTACCTTGATGGGAAGACTTCTTATAAAAAGCCTATTAGCTGCCATATGTATCCGATTCGCGTCACTAAATACGATCAGTTTGATGCATTGAATTACGATCGCTGGCATATCTGTGATCCTGCTTGTCAGTTGGGATCAAGTCTAAAAGTTCCGATTTACAAATTTCTCAAAGATGCTCTGACCCGAAAATACGGGGAAGCTTGGTATGCGGAGTTGTTGGAGGAGATTGAGGGGTAAATTGAGTTCCCTTGTCTATTGATTTCCAGTTCCTATTGGCAATTCACTTTACGCTACAGTATTTCTACCACAATTTGGATTTGCTCGAATGAGGCGTGGAGAGCTCGAATTAGTATGGGCACAGCTTCTTTTTACTTGAATGATTACAGCTGTAATAAGTTATAAATTACTTTGGAAGTATATTCTGATTGATTTTGAATAAATTATTTGGGTCATATTTCTTTTTTATTTGACTTAAACGCTCGTAGTTATGTTTGTAGCTCGCTTGTACGCGTTCCTGACCTTCATCCATCATAAAATTGGAATAGGCTCCTCCCGCAGAATAAGGATGTAAAGCTTTCCAATAATCCTTACACCAATGTGTGATTTTATCACTATTTGCTGGATCAGGATCTACCCCTACGATTACCCCGGCGTACTTGGCATCTCGATATGCCCAAGGAGTTTCTTCAGGACCAACTCTGCTTGCAGCCCCACTAATAGGATATAAGTGCATTTGAGAAAGTGGAGTGGGGATAGTAGAGCCGAAGGCTAAATGTTGTTTTCTTAGTTCGGGGCCTAATTCATCAAAAAAATCTGCACGCCAGTACCATTGTAATCCTGGAGGGAAAAGTCCGTCAAATAAGGTCTGGATAGCTGGATAAGGCATTTCACCTACATGATCGAATATTGGGTTCATTTCCAATATTGGCTTAAATACTTCTTTTGCCTTGTTCATATCTCCTGTGTAGCACCATACAATACCGCAAAATTGTTTGTTATGTAAATTCTCTGGAAAGGGAGGGCCTGGAATAACCAGCGTTGCTATGAATCCATTCAAGTCATCCTCAGCCTTGTGAATGAATTTGTGATACCAATCCATTATTTCTTCTGTCTTTTCTATGGGCCATAAAGTGGGGCCACCAAAAACTGTTTTTACCGGATGCGCCTGAAATTTGAATGAAGTTACAATGCCAAAATTCCCACCTCCACCACGGATTGCCCAGAATAAATCTTTGTTTTGTTCAGCACTAACAGTGACAAAACTTCCGTCCGCCAATACCATATCTGCTTCTAGCAAATTGTCAATAGTTAATCCATATTTTCTTGATAAATAGCCAACTCCACCCCCAAGTGTTAAACCTCCAACTCCTGTAGTAGAAATAATTCCGGCAGGTACTGCTAGACCAAATGGATGGGTAGCATGATCCACCTCTCCCCAAAGATTTCCTCCGCCAACTCTTACAGTATTGTTTGAAGTATCGACTCTGACAAATTTGATCCCCGAAAGGTCTATTACCAATCCATCATCGCATAGGCCAAGTCCGCCTCCATTATGTCCACCACCTCTAATTGCAACAATAAGATCATTTTCCCTGGCAAAATTAACTGCGGCAATTACATCGGCTACATCCCTACATAGGACAAACATTCCAGGGTGTTTGTCGATCATTCCATTAAAAACCTTTCTGGTTTCATCATAATCCTTGTCCGATGGCTTGACAACTTTACCTCTGAGTTGAGAAGTCAAATTTTCAACTAGTGATGAGTCTATGTCTTTTATAAGATTCTCCATGATTTTCAGTTTTTTCTATGATGACTAAAAATAGGTGCTCTTAAAATGAAGCTGAGCTACATTTCATTCAAAAAACAGGGAATTCTGACCATAAGAGATTTGCAAGTAAAGAAAGTTGAGAAGTAAACTACTGAATGCACCCTCAGTAAATTTTAAGATTCATTTAGTACTTAGGAGGAGAGATTACTTGTTTTTGTATATACGGATGGAAGTATATCATATGCTTTTTGGAAGCATTTTGAAAAATAAGCTGGCGTATTAAAACCTGTTTCGTACGCTATATCTGAAATATTCCCATTTTTTTTATTCAATAACTCTATGGCTCTATCTAACCTATACTCCTTTAGAAAACTGTTGGGTGATTTTCCTGTTATAGCAATCATTTTTCTATATAGCTGTGACTTACTATATCCCAAACTCTTACTAAAATCATCCGCCGTTAAAGATGTATTCCTCCATTCTTTTTCCGTGTAATCCATTAAACCATTCAGGAATTTTTCATCAATGGAATCCAATGCATTAATATGCTCGTTGTCTATAGGAGTATTAAGGTTTTCACTTTCATATAGATCCCTAACTTCGGCAGATATCGCAATTTTCCCCTTTACTACATCGCATATCCGTTCTGCCAATTGTATGGTGTCTTCAAAAATACCTTCTTTTGAAGTTACTGGCACTCCGGCGCTTAAGCCTATTTTAGTAGTGAAAGAAGTAACAATATCGGATGCTGCTGTATGTTGATTTCCAGTCTGGATCTTCAAGGCGCATTCTATCGCATCGGTTACGGAATTGAAAGAAATCAAAATGTAATTGTTTTTTTGCTTTACGATTCTCCCATTTAAAGTAGTTATAGTTCCAATTATGGATTTGTTGTACTCATCTATAGCTTGTTTAACTGATCTTCCGGATGGGTTTTTTAAAGATAAATGTTTGATACTCGCAACCATTATGGTCCTGAAGGCAGGATCATTAATAATATTTAGTGCGGTATTTTGTGATTTTTTGGGGTCTTCAATTCGGCCTAAAAATGATTCCACCACAGTACTATCTACCTCGATAATCCTATGAGGAACAGCTCCATGTGCCTTATCATGCATTTCTTGAATAGCCTTCTTATTTGGAGCTTCAACTAAGCAAAAGGCTGTTTTTCTTGTATCGTCAAACCAATAGGTTAATCCTTTACAATTAAATTTATGCTGAATTTTTAAATCCTTTTGATGTAAATCGGCTACAATTTCAGCTGTTACTTCTTCCGAAACATCGTGGCGATCCATGTAAATTGGCATAATCTAAAATTTAAAAGTTACCTTTTTTGAAAATAATTCTATTGTATTTAAAAGCTACTAGTCTATAATTTAACCATTTAAATTGAAATAACTGGAATTGAAATAACCTAACAATAGATGTTTAGTACGATGTATCAACTCCGATATGGCATCTAGAAGTTGTCCTGTGAAATCAGCTTTAAAGTGATCCATATCAGTAGGACAGAAAATGCAGACGCATCGAAAATGTACTGCCAGAAAGATTCAAGGAAATTATCAAAGAAGAATACCTGGAGGGGTATGAGGTCCCCTAAATTGATAAGTACCACTTTCCTCTTGAGGAGCATAAGATATCGGATTCAATCAGTTTGAGACGAGCAAGTGGAGCTTCTTATTGATTTACAACTATGAAACCTCCTGATTTCTCAAAAGCATTTTCCCCTGGTTTTGTTATTGGTCTGGATTTCAGAGGATTATTTAGTTTCCTGATTTAATGTGTTATTATCTAAAACTTATAATAATTATTCAATTAAAGTTTTAAGGTTTTTGTAAAATCACTACTTTCACAAAACCAATAGAGAATAGTATTATTCTAATAAAATGCGTTTTATTACGCCTAAAAAACATTTAAATGAGTGTGCAATTATCTGGAATTGAGTCTTATCATATTCTCGATACAGAACCTTCCGAGCAATTTGACAAACTAACCCAATTAGCAGTTAAAATCTGCAATGCTGACGCTGCTTTTGTGTCCTTAGTTGATAAAGATAGACAGTGGTTTAAGTCTAAGATAGGGTTTAACTATTCGGAGGTTCCGTTGTCCAAAACCATTTGTCAATATATGATAAAAGAAAATCTGTCTCATCTGTATATTCCTGATTTGAGCTTGGATGAAACCTTCAAAGAATATTTAGCTTTTGTGGAATTCGGAGTAAGGTTTTATGCAGGTTTTCCTCTTAAATCTGCGGACAATTCCATACTTGGAAGTTTTTGTGTAATTGGTTATGAGCCTCAACTCCTAGATGAAGTACAGTTAGAATTCCTTAAAACCATGGCTGATCAGACCATGATTTTAATTGAATCCCATAAGCTTAATCATGAATTATCACTGCAGGCAGCTCAGCTAGAAAAAAGAAGAATTGTGACTAATACGGCTGCTGTGATTGGTAAATTGGGAGGGTTGTATATGGATTTGTCTGGGAAGGAAATCTTCTGGACTCCTTCGAATAACGTCTTGTTTAATCTTAGAGTGGATTATGCTATGACATTTGAGGAATTCGAATCAGGTACTTTTACTATTGATAACTCAGCTGTATCATTATTTGAAAAAATCAGAGATTTTAGTATTTCTCTTACTGCTTTAGATTCCAAATATTCATTTGATTATGAAACTGAGGATAGAAGGATAGAAGTTCATTGTGAATTAATTGGCAGGGAATTATATGTAGTTTTTCAGGATGTGACAGTCGAAAATAGGTTGAGAGAGCAGCTTCAAATGAGTGAAATCGAAGCTGTACGAACTGCTAATAATTACAAATCTCTAGTAAATAATTCAACATTTTACATCTGCAAAACTGAGCTTGATGGCAGGCTAAGCTTTTATAATGATTTTTATGCCACTGAATTAGGTATGAGTCCATTGCAGACCTCAGAAGATGCAATAGATTTTTTTCACTCTGTTAAACCTGGCTATTTAGACTATGTCAAGGAAGCTTTTTTCAAAGTTGCTTCTGGAAGAGAACCCAAATGCAGAGTTCTAGTGAAGGAAACAAATCATAATCAAGAAGAGGTAGCCAACCTATGGGATTTTATAGGGCTAAAAAATTCTGAGAATGAACTTTCAGAGGTATTATGCTTGGGTTATGATGTTACTGAGTTGGAAGATAATAGAGTTCAAGTTCAGCTTCTTGCTGATTACACTGCTTTCCAGAACAAAAAACTTTTAGAATACAATTCCATCGTTTCCCATGATATCCGTTCTCATGTAGCCAATGCTGTGGGCTTAATCAGTTTGATGGATTTAATAAATGATAAAGATGAGCAGCAAAACTATTTTAGACTTCTGAAAAGGGAGATTAAAAAAACTGACCGGACTATCATTGCCTTGGATAAATTGACTTCTTTAACATCGGTTTTTGAAAGTGGCAAGGAACCTGTTTCTCTATACCATTTGATAGAGCAAGTATTTGAACTTTTAAGAAAAACCAAACCCCATGCCCGCTTCACTGCTGTTAATAATATACCTCTCGACTTAATTATATTTTCAATCAGGGAATACCTCGAAAACGTGTTTTTAAACGTATTCGCCAATTCACTTAAACTCGTTTCCCCAGAAAGAGAGCTTCAAATTGAAATTGCTGCAGTTCAGATTACTAATTCAATCCTGCAAATTAAAATTGAGGACAATGGGATAGGAATTGACATGCAGCAGTATGGAGATGAGATATTTAAAATTCAACGACCACTGAAGGATACACAATATGGAAATGGCATAGGGCTTTATCTGGTTAAAAAACAAATTGAGGCATTGGGAGGACGGGTTGATATTCAGAGTGAAGATGGTAAGGGTACAACCATTGCTTTAGAGTTTTTGAACTATGAGGATTAAACTATTAATTATTGATGATGACTTGGTCTCCTTATTGATCGCCAAGAAGTATTTGACTGTCTCTGGTTTTGAAGAGATAGTAGAAGAACTATTGATTTTTAATAAACCTATAGATGGCTTGAACCTATTGTTTGCAGCAGAAAAAACACATGAGGTTTGCCAATATTGGATTTTATTGGATATCAATATGCCGAAAATTAGTGGGTGGGATTTTTTAAATAAGGTGGAAAGTTTGAATCTTGAAAATGATGTAAAAGTGATTATGGTCACTTCCTCCATTAGTGAGGAGGACAAGAATAGAGCTGCGTCATTTAGTTCAGTGTATGGTTATATATCAAAGCCCTTGGATAAGAGAAAGTGTACTAAAATCAAGCAAATAATCCTGAAATCAGAGAATAGCTAGTGAATTTCTAATTCTGGATGATGAATGAGGACAGCGATTAAATTGCCCCCCATAGTTATGTGAGTTTTTTTGGAGCTACGACTGGAGTCCGAAATAGAAGTATTGATCAATCCCATGTCTCGGCATACCTGCATGGAGCTTCCGAGCAGTTGAAAGGACAAATTGCCCTTGCTAAGATGACCATGGCTCGACTTGCTTCCCATCAGTTGTAGTATGTGTTATCCATATCGAGTAAATACATTGAAAGGCTTGTTGATGTGCATGACAAAGTCTTAATTTGGTAACAGCAGACAGCCGATTACCTGAGGATATTACGTTTCGAGGCAATAGTGTAGTAAAAATGTAGTAATTACGAGTGCTAACAGCAAATCCAAAAATGATCGAATTATTAACCTATTTGAATCAAATACAAAGCCTATCAGATAAGTCTGAGCAAGCATTAGTTTCTATTTGTAATGAAATTATTGTCAAAAAAGGTAAAGACTTACATCCAATAGGAAATACTTGCAGAAATATTTATTTCATAAAAAAAGGGTTTTTAAGAATCTATTATTTCAAAGATTATACAGATGTGACGGAAAGTTTTGAATTTGAAAATGCTATCGTAGCTAGAGCGGATAGTTTATTTAATTCCAACCCTTCAAAAAAAGGTATTCAAGCAATTGAAGACTCAGAGTTAGTTGCTATTAATTCAGCTCAACTTTTTAAATTATATGATGAATTTCCTGATATTGAACGGTTGTTTCGGAAAATATTTGAAAATGCATATGTTGAAACAGTTAATAGAATAGAAAGTTTACAATTTCATACAGCAGAAGAACGTTACGCCAACCTTTTAGATCAATCAAAGAATATTATACAAAGAGTTCCTTTAAAATACATTGCCTCCTATCTAGGGATTACTCAAGTTAGCCTAAGTAGAATTAGAGCTAAAAGGTAATTATTTAACATATGTAAAATATTTTCTTAGTATTCATTCTGACCTTTGCAGTACCAAAAGCAAAAAATATGAATGAAGTAAAATTGGGGCTGAAGGAAAATTTGAAACAGTTTTCCATATTAGTTATCGTAAATGCATTTGTTGGTGGAATGGTGGGCCTAGAACGCTCCATTTTACCTGAGATAGCAGGAAAAGAATTTGGTTTAGTTGTAAAAACTGCAATTCTATCTTTTATCATAGTATTTGGCATTACAAAAGCTATTACCAATTACTATACAGGGGCTTTAGCCAATAAGTATGGGCGGAAAAACTTATTGATATTAGGTTGGATTATTGGTATTCCAATCCCTTTTATCCTAATGTATGCACCAAGTTGGAATTGGATCATTTTTGCCAATGTTTTACTTGGAATCAATCAAGGACTTGCATGGAGTAGCACTGTTGTAATGAAAATTGATTTAGTTGGCGAAAAAGATAGGGGTTTTGCAATGGGGTTAAATGAATTTGCAGGCTATTTATCCGTTGCAATTGTTGCTTTTTTAACAGGCTGGATTGCTAGTAATTATGGATTAAGACCATATCCTTTTTACATTGGAATTGTACTTGTGATTTTAGGATTGATTTTTAGCATCTTCTTTATTAAGGATACAAAACTGCACGTAGCTAAGGAATTAAAATCAAATACTACTCCATTACTAAAAAATATTTTTTGGGATACTACTTGGAAGAATAAGAATCTAGGCTCTGTTTCTCAAGCTGGCTTAATAAACAACTTAAATGATGGAATGGTCTGGGGAATATTCCCGCTATTATTAATCAGCAAAAATTTCACCATAGAACAAATTGGTTTAATTACAGCAGTTTATCCAGCAGTATGGGGAATTGGGCAATTATTTACAGGCAAAATGGCCGACAAATACCAAAAGAAAGAAATGTTATTTTGGGGAATGTTATTACAAGCCATCACCCTTTTATTATTTGTATTTGCTCAAGAATTGTATCAATACATTACACTAGCTGCAATTTTAGGATGGGGAACCGCAATGGTTTACCCTACCTTTTTAGCAACTATTGCTGAAAATACAAATCCAATTGATAGAGCAAAAAGTATTGGTATTTTTAGATTATGGAGAGATTTAGGTTATGCTATTGGGGCAATATTAACGGGGTTAATTGCAGATTTTTATAACATAAATAGTTCGATTATTTTTATAGGATTGCTTACGCTAATTTCTGCAGTTATTATTAAATATAGAATGCGAAGTAAGATGAATTGTATTTCAAAATCAGATGTACTTAAATATAAAAATTTTATAATACTTGATGTAAGAACTAATGAAGAACGAGAAATTAAGTATATTCCCAACTCTATTCATATTCCAATTAATGAACTGGAAAATAGAATAAACGAACTGTCCAATAAAAACTTTTATATAACCGCTTGTGGAAAAGGTGGAGGGAGATCAATTCTGGGTGCTGAAATATTACGCAAATCAAATTTTGAAGCAAGCTGGCTCTGTAATGGGACAATAGGATGGCTTGAAAAATAAAAAACACATGGTAACACAATCTAAAAATTCAAGAGAATCTTTCTGTTGAATTAAAGGATACCTGTGATTTCCACATCAAACAATACCACGAAAATTACCGCTTTGATCTGAATTCGTAATTGAAAGACTTTTCGCTTCTGGATTTTAAAGTGTCAAATGAATAGCTTTTGATTAGTTAACCCTTGCATAAGAGAGAGAGAGATTAGTGGGCCTATAGCTGAATAAATAGGAAGATACCCCTTCAGCCTTCCAAAATGATGACTAGAATGAAGGTGGGGAAAAGTGATAATACAGCTGGGACTGTGAGGATTAATAAAAAGACGAAATAATCTGTTCAATTAGAATCCCCATCAGTTAATTTTCTGACTCGTAGTTAATTTGAATTTTCTCAACTTTTTGCTTCAGACATGATTCCCTGATAATTAGTTTAGTTTCTATCCTGCTTGTTTCCATAAGCATTGTCGGATTTTGGATCTTGTTAAGTAAGTAATTTGCTCCCATTACACCCATTTCAAACGGCTGCTGATTTACTGTGCTATGAGTGGGGCTGATGTAGGTTCATCGGCAAAAGCTTTCAAAGAAAATTTCTTAAGCATCAGAGTTCTATCTACTCACCCAAAAAATAAATTTCATCTCCTGCACAATTCCCCTCGACGAAATCCTTAATTTGGACTCAACATCACCTCGGAACCCTGTGGACAATAGTGATATAGACGCAATAGGGTAGTGGGAGGTGAGTATATACAACTGTTGGCACCAATAAAAATGACACGAACCGCATTTCTGCTAATATCGACAATCATTTATCTAAGTCTTGGTAATCAAATAGTCTTTGGGCAGTTTAAGCGACTGACCATTTCTTCTAATGATACTTCTGCACTTTTTATAGAATCCTACGAAGTAAATTTCAACAAGGAGAAAATATACCGAAAGACTCCCATTTCCAATTACTTACATATTCAAGGTGAAAAGCTCAAAAGCAAAATTAGGATCTCTAAAAAGGACTGGAAGGAATTAGAAAGTTTATTACGGAGAATAAATTTAACTGAATTTGAAAATCAGATTTCTGCTAATTCAAGTGAAAACACTTTCTATTTAGAATTTGAAAAGGAAAACAATGAAATAGAACGCTTTCGTTTTTCAAAAGACCAAGTGCCAATTGAAATTGAAAATATTTGGAAAGAAATTAAAAAAATAACTGGTGCCAACAAGATGTAAAAAACAGCGCGGGTTGACGGCCAACCGAGGGGTTTTGGCTTTTCGGCCAGCTTTGCACACGGCCGACAATAACGTACTTTTAACCGCGCCATTCTTTACACAGACCGTTATGTGGCAAGCTTAAAAATGACAGAGCAATGAATTCATCCTATTACCAAAACCAAGTCAATAGACTTGAAAAAGATGTTGCTGACTTACAAAAGAAGATAGCAGACGAAAGCAAAAAAGAGAATGAAAAAAATCGTCAGATTGATTCTATTAATAAGTCTATTAGTAAAAACACGTCTTTGTCTTCATTGCAAAGCAAGCAAAGACAGATTCAAGGTTATCAGAACGATACATATAATTGTAAAAAGAAAATTGCAGACTATCAGCAACAGATTGCAAAAAAATCAATTGAGATCGGTAAGAAAAAGCATGATTTAAGAAAAGCTGAAGAAGCCGAGCAAAAAAAGCAGCAAAAAGAACAATTAGACTTTCAGCGTAAATTGCAGCAAGACTTTGAACGACAGAAATCTCAATTAGATTTTCTAATAAATCAAACTTACTCATCAAAAAAAGCGAGTCTTAACGATATAGACAACAAAGAATACGATTTTTTCATATCACACGCATCTGAAGATAAAGACGAGATAGTAAGAGATTTAGCTGATGCTTTAAAGGAGAATGGATTTGAAGTTTGGTATGACGAATTTGAGTTGAAAGTTGGAGATAGCTTAAGGAAAAAGATTGATAGTGGTTTGTCTAGATCCAAATATGGAATTGTGATTATTTCACCTTGGTTTGTGAAAAAGAATTGGCCAGAATATGAATTAAATGGAATGGTAGCCAAAGAAATGAATGGGCACAAAGTGATATTGCCTATTTGGCACAAAATCACAAAAGATGAAGTGTTGAAATTTAGTCCTACATTGGCAGACAAGATGGCTTTAAACACATCAATTCATAGTATTGGAGATATTGTGAATTCATTGAAAGAGTTATAAATGAAAGCCTGCCATTAACTATATTTCTCTACTCTCAGAAGGGTTACTACCAACATTCAAAAGCAACGTACTAGGACTTGAGATTTAATTATTCAGATTTCTGCAAGATTCCCTTAGGATTAGTTTAGTTTCTACCCGGCTTGTTTCCATCGCTATAGTAGGATCATGAATCCTATTCAGTAGATATTTTGCTCCCAATACACCCATTTCAAACGGCTGTTGATTTACGGTACTTAGGGTAGGGTTGATGTAAGTGGAAATAGGTTCATCCGCATAGCCTATCACGGACAATTGCTCAGGAATCGGGATTTTAAGTTCGCTTGCTACCTTGTAGATCTCAAAAGCTAGGTAATCGCTGTAAGTGAAAGCTCCATCTAAAGGGTGGTTTTTCATACAGGAAGTGATCTTTTCAAACAAATCCGGATCACTGCCTTCCAGTATTAAATGCTCATTCAACTCGATTTCATGCTTGCGTAGCGCCTCTTTATAGCCCATAAAGCGGTTGAAAGTGGTTGAGAGATTATCAGGCCCTTTGATATGTAGGATATTTCTGCACCCGTTTTGGCACAAATATTCCACTGCCGAAAAGGCTCCCTTGAAATCATCCGAGATCACATAGGGAGTTTCTATTTCCTCTGAAAAACGATCTACCAATACCAATGGTGTTCCGCTGTCCAGTACTTCCTGAAGATGCTCAAACTTATCATTCATCTTGGAGATCGTGGCAAGAATTCCATCCACTCGTGCATCCAAAAGGGTTAGTGTGGATTTTATTTCCTGATTCTGATTTTCATTGGAAGTACAAATCAGCAATTGGTACCCGGCCTTAGAGGTTACACTTTCTATTCCGGCAAGCATGCGGCTGTAAAAATGATGAGTGAATTCCGGGATTATCAGGCCTATGGTATGGGTTTTATTTTCCAGAAGACTTTTAGCGATCGGATTGGGTCTATATCCAAGTTCTTTTGCCAAGGCTATAATTTCAAGCCGTTTTTTCTCAGAGACTTTTCCGCCACCATTCAGCGCCCGGGAAACCGTTGAAGGTGTCACATGCAGGGCATAGGCAATATCGGTGATGCTGATTCTTTTCTTTTTCATTCTAGGCTACTTGACAGTCACAATTTAGAATAAATGCATGAAGGCTGGATGGTTTTTAGTCAGGCGGTTCAATTGCTTGGTCAAACGTTTGACCAACATTCTTTTATACAGAATGATGATATTGGTTTATTGTTTTGGTAAAATAGATTTAGTCCATACAAAATATTGATAAAGTAAAGAGTTGAAGCGTTTAGAATTATGGAGTTAGGGAATACAGGCATAGAAATACCTTCTATGATTATAGGGACAAGCTCTTTGGGGAATCTCTATGAAGCCAAACCTTATGGAGAAAAGCTGGAATTAGTAATAGCCGCTTTGGAATGCTTCAAGGATGAGATTGTCTTTGATTCGGCAGGGAAATATGGAGCAGGTTTGGCTTTGGAAACTCTGGGGCAAGCTCTGAATGATTTGCAAATTCCAAAAGAGAAGGTCTTGATTAGCAATAAGCTGGGATGGAAGCAGGCTCCTTTGCAAGGAGAACCAACTTTTGAAAAAGATGTCTGGAAGGATCTTAGCCATGATGCGGTGCAGGACATCAGTTATCAGGGAATCTTAACTTGCTTTGAAGAGGGGAATGTGCTGTTGAAAGGATACGATAGTCAGTTGGTTTCCATCCATGATCCGGACGAGTATTTGGATCAGGCAGATTCCCCTAAAGATTACGAAAAACGATTTGCTGATATTCTGGATGGCTATGCGGCATTGGATGAATTGAAACAAGCCGGCAAGGTGAAAGCAATTGGTGTGGGGTCCAAAAATTGGAAAGTAATCGAAAAGATCTATTCAAAGGTGAAGCTTGATTGGGTGATGATTGCCAATAGTATGACGATATACGATCATCCCGAGGCCCTATTTCACTTTATGTGTAAATTGGAAAAGGAGGAAGTAGGAATTATCAATTCGGCTGTATTTCAATCAGGATTCTTGGTTGGAGGAGATTATTTTGACTATCAAAAGATGGAAAAAAGCGATCCGCACTATCAGCAAAGACATGAGTGGAGATACCAGTTCTTCCAAATTTGTGAAGACCATGGAATAGATCCAGCACATGCCTGTATTCAATTTGCACTTCAGCTCCCCGGAGTTAATTGTATAGCGCTCAACTCCACTTCTCCTAGGAGAATTCATGCAAACGCGGAGTTTTGCTCCACCAAACTCCCAAATGCTTTTTGGGATGAAATGAAAGATAAAGGGATGCTCGCTGACTATTTATCAGAATTTAATTTGAATCAAACAACATGAAATCGAGCAAGGACCACGAGTCATAAACAAGAATGATTTGCAGCATTGCGAGATTCCTCCCGATAGCGATCGGGATGGCCATTAAAAGAAAATTATAATCACATGAAAATATTATCCTGTAAAACACCGGGAGAATTTGAATATCAAGAAAGCACTATTCCACAGCTTTCAGAAGGTAGGGCTATTGTCAAAATCAAGAAAATAGGTATTTGCGGTACGGATCTTCATGCATTTGAAGGTACCCAACCTTTTTTCTCTTACCCAAGGATTTTGGGACATGAGCTGGCTGGTGAGGTGATTGAAATTGGAGATAATGAGGAAATCCTGAAAGGTGATTTAGTCACAGTGATTCCCTATTTCAACTGTGGAACTTGCGTGGCCTGTAGAAATGGTAAACCAAATTGCTGTCAGAAAATCAGTGTTTTTGGAGTTCATGAGGATGGAGGAATGCGGGAATATGTCTCTTTACCCATCGCATCTTTGGTTAAAAAAGAAGGTCTTAGCCTTGAGCAACTTGCGATGGCGGAGCCTTTTGCCATAGGCGCTCATGGAGTGCGCAGGGCAGGAGTGAAGCCAGGGCAGTTTGTATTGGTAATTGGTGCAGGCCCTATTGGATTAGGAGTTATGGAGTTTGCACGAATCGCAGGAGCTACGGTCATCGCGATGGATATCAACGCGAAGAGATTGGAGTTTTGTAAGGAAGTTTGGAAAATCCCACATGTGGTGAAAGCTGGTAAAACTGCCAATGAGGCAATACAGGAAATCACAAACGGGGATTTCTGTGATGTAGTCATTGATGCCACGGGTAGCTTGGCCGCCATCAACCAAGGATTTCAATACATAGCGCATGGCGGAACCTACGTCTTGGTGGGCTTGCAAAAAGGTGAAATTGCTTTTTCCCACCCTGAATTTCATAAGCGAGAAGCCACATTGATGAGTAGCAGAAATGCCACAAGAGCCGATTTTATGCAGGTGTTAGATGCTATGGCTTCAGGGCAATTGTCTGTGGATAATTACATCACTCACCGGGTAAGCTTTGATCAGGTAAAAGAAGATTTCCCGTCCTGGCTGGATCCTGAGACTGGAGTGATCAAGGCAATGGTTGAAATGTGAATTGAATAAAAGTAGAATTGAGTTAAAAGGAAGCAGCAGTGAATTGCTTCAGCATCTAATAAGTGAGAATCATAAAATTAACCAAGGAGTAAAAATGTGTAACAAGGGCTTTATTTTCAGTATGTTCTTTATTCTGGGTCTGCTATTCACTGCATGTGAAGAAGTGAAACCACCCGAACCTTTCGGCCCCGTGCCGGACGAAAACCAGATGAACTGGCAGGAGATGGAATATTATGGATTTATCCATTTTTCAGTCAATACCTACACGGATATGTCTTGGGGCTTTGGAAATGAGGATCCAAGCACTTTTGACCCAAAAGAACTTGATGTGCGCCAATGGGCAAGAATTGCCAAGGAGGCTGGAATGACTGGGTTGATTTTGACGGCCAAGCACCACAGCGGTTTTTGTCTTTGGCCTTCTGAATACACCGATTATGATATGACTAGCTCTCCTTATAAAGATGGAAAGGGCGATATCGTACGGGAATTAGCGGATGCATGCAAGGAATATGGATTAAAGTTCGGAGTTTATCTTTCTCCTTGGGACAGGAATTTTGCAGACTATGGCAAGCCTGAATACATCACTTATTTCCGAAATCAATTGACTGAATTGCTTACCAATTATGGGGATATTTTTGAAGTTTGGTTTGATGGTGCCAATGGTGGTTCGGGTTACTATGGTGGAGCAAATGAAACTCGAAAAATTGACCGCACGACTTATTATGATTGGGCAAATACGTACGATTTGGTGCGCAAACTTCAGCCGAACATTGTCATTTGGAATGATGGAGGCAAAAGAGCAGATCTTCGCTGGGTAGGAACAGAATCTGGCTATGTGGGAGAAACCAATTGGAGCTTATTGGATTCTCTTGGAGATGTGCCAGAGGATATGTTGCGCCACGGTGTTGAAAACGGAAATGCCTGGGTGCCAGGGGAAGTCAATACTTCCATTCGCCCAGAGTGGTTTTACCATAAAAGAGAAGATTCCAAAGTCAAAACACTTCCTGTTTTGATGGATACATATTACAATTCCGTAGGAAGAAATGGGACCTTGCTGCTCAATTTTGCTATCATGCCAAACGGCTTGATTCATGAAAAGGACGAGGAAAATGTATTGGCTTTTGCAAAAGCTGTCAAAGAAGCATTTGATGAGGATCTTGCACTAAATGCAGATGCAGAAGCTTCCAATGTGCGCGGCGGAAGTAGTAAATATGATGCATCAAAGGCTTTAGATGGAGACAAAGAATCGTATTGGGCAACTGACGATGGAGTAAATACGGGTTCGCTGACGATATCCTTTGATGAGCCGACAAGTATTAACCGCTTTATGGTTCAGGAATACATTCGTTTAGGGCAGCGAGTAAAAGCATTTACAATAGAGGCAATGGTGGACGGAGAGTGGAAAGAACTGGATAGCCAAACCACGATTGGATACAAGAGAATCTTGCAGTTCCCAACCGTAGAAGCTACCAAGTTCCGTCTGAACATTACAGATTCAAAAAGCAATTTTCTCATTTCATCGGTCGGTGTATTCAATGCTCCTCAAATTTTGACTTCACCGAGTATAATCCGGGAGCAGTCAGGAAATATCCGGATCATTCCAGCTGATGAGGAGTCAGTGATTTACTATACGCTGGATGGAAGCGAGCCAACAACAGATTCACAGGTTTATTCAGACCTTATTTCAACTGGTGATGGCAAAGCACAGGTCGCTGCTATGGCCTATGATCCAGATTCTCAAAAGAGCAGTCCGGTGACGGAGGAAAGTTTTGATATTTCCAGAAAAAGCTGGAAGGTCATTTCCGTAGAAAATGAGCGTGTTGGGCAAATTATTGATGGAAATCCCAATACAGTTTGGCATCAATCAAGGGAAACAAAGCTTCCTGTTGATTTGGTGATTGACATGGGGAAAGAGGAGGAGCTTATCGGTTTTAGATATCTCCCAGATCAAAACCTTTGGTCGAGTGGAATTATTACCGAGTATGAGTTCTCCGTTTCTCTGGACAATAAATCCTGGACTAAGGTGAGTCAAGGTGAATTTTCCAATATCAACAACAATCCGCTTTGGCAGAGTAAGGAATTCGCAACTAAGAAAGCGAGATATATTAAGCTCACAGCATTGAAGAATACCCAGAACAATAATTCAGCTGGCTATGCCGAGATCGATGTGATAACCCAGTGATTTCTTTGCGCTCAACCTTAACCTAAAATTTAAAAACCTATCCCAAAATGCCTGTTAATCAATACTCTTATTTAAGAAGCTTATTTTTTATAGTATGTATCATAAAATGAAACAGAAAAATTTCAATAAGCTCTTTGTAATACTCCTTTTAGGAACTGTCGCCTATATACCTACGAAAAGCTGGGCCCAAATTCAAGAGCGAGCCAAGCCTGCAGAGTGGATAGACCTTGTTCCGGGAGGAAAGTTTATTGATTTATTTCAACCTATATCTCCAGTTGGACAGCTTACTTCAGATACTTGGGGGACAGCTACAGTGAAGCCTCGGTACGTGGATAATGGTATAGAGGATAATGAATGGTCTTATTGGGGAGGAAATATTTTAGAAGGAGAAGATGGACAATTTCATCTATTCGTTTGTCGATGGAGGGAAGATTCTCCAAAAGGGCATCATGAATGGTCTAATTCTATTGTCGTACATGCAGTATCTGATAATTCAATGGGACCGTTCAAGGTTTTGGATGAAGTAGGAAAAGGTCACAATCCGGAAGTTTATAAGACAGCAGACGGTAGGTTTGTAGTCTATGTTATTGATGGTTACTATGTAGCCAATACGCTAAATGGACCTTGGGAATATGGCAAATTTGAATTTGACCAAAGAGATAGGCCAATTATAGAAGGTCTTTCAAATTTGACCTTCGTACGTAGGGAGGATGGTTCCTATCTTATGGTTTGTCGTGGTGGTGGAGTTTGGTTTAACCAAGATGGACTGGGTAAATTTAATCAGGTTTCTAACGAAAGGGTATATCCCCCTGTGGATGGTAGGTTTGAAGATCCAGTGATCTGGAAAGATAATGTGCAGTACCATCTGATTGTCAATGATTGGTTAGGGAGAATTGCATTTTATCAGAGATCCAAAGATGGCGTGCATTGGAAAATTGATCCAGGGGAAGCATACATGCCGGGAATATCGATTTATGAAGATGGAACGAATGAAGATTGGTTTAAATATGAGCGGATCAAGATTTTTCAGGATGATCTAGGTAGGGCTGTTCAGGCAAATTTTGCCGTGATTGATACCTTGAAAAATGAGGACAAACCCAATGATTCCCACAGTTCAAAAAATATAGGAATCCCATTAAAAGTTGGTATGCAGCTGGATTTGCTAAATAAAAAGCAAGTAACCGCAAGTACAAAAACGATGAAGGTATTGGTCAAAGCTGAATCGGGTTTTGATCCTCAGAATGACTTGGATCTTTCTTCCTTACGATATGGAGCCTCAGAAGAAGTCAATTTTGGCAGAGGCTCAAAAGTGTTGAGTTCTAAAGTCAAAGGAAATGATCTGGAAATCACTTTTGAAGGAAAAGGGAATGGTTTCAAGGAAGATAATTTTGCAGGGAAAATGCTTGGAAAAAACCAAAATGGAGAAATGGTATTTGGTTACTCCAGACTTCCTTGGGTGGATTATAATCAGGCAATCCTTTCTGCAAGAAAGCCTGAGATTTTAAAAGAGCAAGGGATTGTCCGTGTCAAAGTAGAGAATTTTGGCCAGGTGAATTCCAAAAAAGCAATGGTGTCGGTGGAGATTTTTGAAGATGGGAAAAGTGCTTTCGTTTCCACCAAGAAAATCAAAGGAATCCAGCCTTTTGAAGGAGTAACAGTAGATCTTCCTTTTGACGAATTTATTCCATTAGGCACCAACCTTTCTTTCAAAGTTTCAATTCAATCTTCAAAGGTCGAGTCAGAAGTTTTTGAAGGAAGTTTGTCTGGTCCAAATAGGTGATAGAATAGTATTCAGCTGATTGATTGTCAGTATTTTAATAATTAACAAAGGTGTCTCAATGATCCTTAGCAGGAAAAGAGAGAATTGCCAAAATCCAAAATTTTATCTCATGAAAAATGTGATGTTTTCTTTTTTCGTCTTCCTTTCCTTACAGAGTTTCGCTCAGGAAAGCTCGCCTCTTACTCTTTGGTATAAGCAACCTGCCGCCGAGGTGTGGACAGATGCCCTGCCCATTGGAAATGGGAGATTGGGAGCCATGATCTATGGCAATGTGGAAAATGAGCTGATCCGCTTGAATGAGCATACTGTCTGGTCAGGCGGGCCAAACAGAAATGATAATCCAGATGCTTTGGCAGCTTTACCGGAAATCCGAAGATTGATTTTCGAGGGAAAACAAAAGGAAGCGGAACAGCTTGCAGCAAAGACGATACAAAGCAAGAAGTCTCACGGGCAGAAGTTTCAGCCTGTAGGAGATCTGAAAATCGCCTTTGAGGGTCACGATGAGTTTAGCCAATATCGCAGGGAACTGGATATTGAGCGGGCGATTTCCAAAGTAAGTTATGTAGTGGATGGGGTAACTTATACCCGTGAATCCATCGCTTCCTTCGCTGATAATGTTATTGCTGTTCACTTGACAGCAAGCAAACCGGGGAAAATATCTTTTACCGCCTCCATGGCAACACCTCAGCCAAATTCGACTATTGGCCTCAACTCAGAAAACGAATTGACAATTTCGGGTACTACCACTGATCATGAAGGGGTGCAAGGTGAGGTGAAATTCAAGAGCCTAACTAAAATCAAAACTTTGGGAGGTAGAATTTCATCTACTGATTCTACACTGATAGTATCTGATGCTGATGAGGTGACAATCTATATAGCCATCGCTACCAATTTCAACAATTACAAAGATCTCGCAGGTGATGAAAATGCAAGAGCAGAGGCTTTTATGGCAAAAGGTTCATCCAAAACCTATGATGACTTATTGAAGACAAACTTGGTAGATTATCAAAAGTATTTCAATCGTGTGAGTTTGGATTTAGGGAAGTCTGAGGCATCAAATCTCCCAACTGACGAACGTTTAAAGAACTTCAGATCTGCAAATGATCCCCAGTTGGTTACGCTCTATTATCAATATGGTCGATACCTTTTGATCTCTTCTTCCCAGCCAGGAGGACAGCCTGCAAACCTTCAGGGCATTTGGAATCAACAGATGTCACCTCCATGGGACAGTAAATACACAATTAATATCAATGCACAGATGAACTACTGGCCGGCTGAGAAAACTAATCTGCAAGAGCTTCATGAGCCCTTCCTGAAAATGGTTTCTGAGATGGCAGAAGCAGGGGAAGAAACTGCCCGAGTAATGTATGGTGCCAGAGGCTGGATGGCTCACCACAATACTGACATTTGGAGGATTACAGGTCCGGTGGATGCGATTTTCTGGGGAATTTGGAGTGGAGGAGGAGCTTGGACTAGTCAGCATATGTGGGATCATTTCCAATACAGCGGGGATATGGATTATCTGAAGTCAATCTATCCGGTTTTGAAAGGTGCTGCGATGTTCTATGTTGATTTCTTGGTAGAGCATCCCGATAATAAATGGTTAGTAGTAAATCCTGGAACTTCTCCAGAGAATGCCCCAGCTGCACATGATGGTTCTTCCTTAGATGCTGGAACTACGATGGACAATCAACTGGTTTTTGATGCATTTAGTGCAGTGATTCAGGCGGCAGAGATGCTAGGCAAGGATCAATCTTTTGCAGATTCTCTTCGTGCGATGAGAGATAGACTTCCGCCAATGCAGATCGGGAAGCATGGGCAGCTACAGGAATGGCTGGATGATATCGACGATCCTAATGATCATCATAGACATATTTCGCATTTGTATGGATTATTCCCATCCAATCAGATTTCACCATTGCGCACACCAGAACTGTCTTCAGCAGCTAAAAACACACTAATTCAGCGGGGAGATGTTTCCACAGGATGGAGCATGGGTTGGAAAGTGAATTGGTGGGCAAGGATGCTCGATGGCAACCATGCCTACAAACTGATCCAAAATCAACTCTCTCCAGTAGGTTCTAACCAAGGGGGCGGTGGTTCTTATAACAACCTTTTTGATGCACATCCTCCCTTCCAGATTGATGGAAACTTCGGTTGCACTTCAGGGATTACCGAAATGCTGGTGCAAAGTGCCAACGGTGAAATACATCTTTTACCTGCCTTACCGGACGTTTGGCAAGAAGGAAGCATCACCGGAATTCGTGCCAAAGGTGGATTTGAGGTAGTAGAACTGACATGGAAAGATGGGAAGATTGAAAAAGCGGTGATTAAATCGACAATCGGAGGAAATCTACGATTGAGAGTTCCAAATGCTTTGACTTTAGAAAATGGAAGTGTGCTTTTAAAAGCATCTGGAGAAAATACCAATCCTTTCTACCAGGTGCCAGTAACTGCCGAGCCTATTGTATCGCCACAAGCTACAATTGACTTACCTGATCTTGGTGAAACCAGCGTCTATGACTTAAAGACTGAGGCGGGCGAGACCTATGAATTTATGCCCAAAAGCCTATAAGGAGAAAGCCTAATTAAGCTCTCAAACCTAACCTATACCCAAAATGAAAAAGCCTAGCATCTTCTTTTCAATTCTCTTTTTACTCTTACTGACTTCCCAGAAAGGGTTTTCACAGGACCCTAACTTTTACATATTTCTGAGTTTCGGTCAATCCAACATGGAAGGAAATGCCAGATTTGAACCGCAGGATACGGTAGCTAATGAACGATTTATGCTGCTCCAAGCAGTGGATTGTCCAGACTTAAATCGGAAAAAAGGGAATTGGTATCCTGCCGTTCCCCCACTTAGCCGCTGTAATACCGGGATTACTCCGGGAGATTATTTCGGTAAAACTCTCGCTGCTAGTCTTCCAGATAGCATCAAAATCGGGATCATCAATGTTTCTGTGGGAGGTTGTAAAATTGAGCTTTTTGAAAAAGACAGTTATGGAACCTATGTAGAAACTGCTCCAGGATGGATGAAAGGGATGATCGCCCAGTACGATGGAAATCCATATGGAAGTTTGGTTGAGCTCGCAAAGCTTGCCCAGCAGGATGGAGTCATCAAAGGGATTTTGCTGCATCAAGGTGAGTCTAACACAGGTGACCAATTTTGGCCAAAGAAAGTGGAAGGAGTATATGATAATTTGCTAAGCGATTTAGGATTAGCTCCCGATTCTGTTCCTTTATTAGCGGGTGAACTAGTCAGTGCTGAGCAAGGTGGCAAGTGTGCGAGCATGAACCCAATCATTGCTACACTTCCATCAGTAATTCCAAATTCCTATGTGATTTCATCGGCTGATTGTGAGGCTATTCCGGATGGACTTCATTTTTCGGCCGCAGGTTATCGCTTGTTGGGATCCAGATATGGAGAAAAAATGGCTGAGCTTCTGATGAAAGAATAATCCCAAAGCTTATAATAGAAATAATTTAACCCAGAAAGTAACCCTATATGAAACTCTTAAAAAACCTATTAATCCTATTGTTTCTGTTTGTGGGGCAACTCAATGCCCAGCAACTGGAAAAAGAAGCCCCCGCGGGTTTTGACAAAGTTAAAGATGGTATTTCTCACGGGAAAATTGATACCATCAACTATTCATCCAAGACAGTTGGCTCCACTCGGAAAGCCTTGGTCTATACGCCTCCGGGCTATTCGAAAAAGACAAAGTATCCAGTTCTTTATCTGCTACATGGTATTGGCGGAGATGAAAAAGAATGGCTCAAAGGGGGACATCCAGAGATCATCTTGGATAACCTTTATGCGCAAGGAAAGTTGGAACCCATGATTGTGGTCATGCCAAACGGCAGAGCCATGAAGGATGATAGTGCAGGTGGAAATATCATGGCTCCTGATAAAGTGGCTGCTTTTGCTACCTTCGAACAGGATCTATTGAGTGATCTGATCCCTCACATTGAAAAAAACTATCCAGTTCTTACCGATAGAGAAAGCCGCGCAATTGCAGGTCTTTCCATGGGTGGAGGGCAGTCACTGAATTTTGGCTTGGGCAACTTAGACAAGTTTGCTTGGGTAGGAGGCTTTTCTTCAGCTCCAAATACTAAAGCGCCAGAACTCCTTGTTCCAGATCCTGAGAAGGCAAAAGAACTGCTAAAAGTGCTTTGGATATCCTGCGGTGATGCGGATGGATTGCTGAGTTTCAGCTCTCGTACGCACGATTATCTGCTAGAGAATGATGTACCGCATATTTACTATTTGGAAACTGGGGGACATGATTTCAAAGTATGGAAGAACGGACTTTATATGTTCTCACAGCTCCTTTTTAAACCAGTTGATCAATCCAAATTCAATAAATACAGTCCCTTAGGAATGCCTTCAGCTACTAACATTGGTGCTTCAAGTTTTCCACAGATTTTCCCGGATCATCGTGCTGCTTTCCAGTTAAAAGCTCCAGAAGCCCAAAAAGTGCAGTTGGACCTCGGTAAGAAATACGATATGGTGAAGAATGGTGAAGGTATATGGGAAGTCAAAACTGATTCACTCAGCGAGGGTTTTCATTATTATTCATTGATCATTGATGGGGTAGCAGTTGCAGATCCAGCAAGTGAAACATTTTATGGAATGGGTAGAATGGCCAGTGGGATAGAGGTACCATTTAAAGGAGATGGCTATTACGAACTTAAAAATGTTCCTCATGGTGAAGTGAGAAGAGTTCGGTATTTCTCAAATGCTTTGAGAAGCTGGAGACAGTTTTTCCTTTATACACCTCCGGGATATGATATTCAAACTTCAGAAAAATATCCTGCCTTATACATTTATCATGGGGGAGGAGAAGATGAGACAGGTTGGGCAAATCAAGGTAAAACTGATTTGATTTTGGATAACCTGATAGCAGATGGGAAAGCAAAACCGATGTTGGTGGTGATGCCAGATGGAAATATGCCTGCCAGTGCTTTTACCGAAAATGGACTGAAGCAATTTGAACGAGAGTTGAAGGAAAGTCTTATTCCTTATATCGAAAAGAATTACCGGGTAAAAATAGGAGCAGAAAATCGTGCTTTGGCTGGCTTATCTATGGGGGGAATCCAAACCCTTTATGCAGGTGTGAATAATACGGATATATTTTCTTATTTGGGCGTATTCAGCTCGGGTTGGTTTGCTAACCAACAATCTGATATCACAGATGCTCAGTACGAGTTTATGAAGGAAAATTCAACCAAAATCAACTCAGACCTAAAGGAGTTCTGGATTGCTATGGGAGGCAAGGAAGATATTGCTTACCAAAATTGTCAGGTCATGATGAAGAAATTTGATGAAATGAATATTGACTATACCTATTCAGAATATCCTGGTGGACATGCCTGGCCGGTATGGAGAAATAACCTGTCTACGTTTGCGCCGCTTTTATTTAAGTAGAATTGGACTAGGTGAATTTTCCCGAATTGCCTGTTAGATTTTAACCAATTAACAAAACCCAATACAAAAATGAACCTATTTAAGACCTCAATTCTGGCTTCATGCCTTTTAATTGCTTCCTCCGCCATGGCACAGGATGGCACTATTTATCCATTAGAAACTCCAGCTGAACCTCATGCAATTTTGCTTGGTACTGGTGGCGTTGAAAACCAACCAGCCTCAGAAACATGGTTCAAACAATGGGGAGACCCTATGGCACGAAACATCACTGTGGCAACTTTGACTCCTTTTTTGCCCGCGCCGGGCACGGCTACGGGAGCAGCGGTACTCGTTGCACCGGGCGGTGGATACAGATGGCTTTCTTTGAAAAATGAAGGATGGGAAGTTGCAGAGGCATTGGCAAAGCAGGGAATTGCTGCCTTCGTTCTGAAGTACAGACTTCGCCCAACTCCTGAATCTTTGGACGGTTTCAAAGAATCAATGAACCAAACCTTAGCTCCACCACCAGCCCCTGCTGGTTCTCAACCTGCGACCCGGCCAACTCCAGCTCCCTTTGATCTCTCAGATCAATTGGAAGATGCTGAAGCTGCCTATGCCATGATCTTGGATCGGGCAGAAGAGTGGGGAGTAGATCCAAAGCGATTAGGTATGATAGGTTTCTCTGCTGGAGCAGGTCTGACCATGCACAGCACTCTCAACTCTAAGACTATGAAATTGGCCTTTATCGGCCCGATATATGGCGGTATGGGTCCGGTAGAAGTTCCTAAAAATGCTCCTCCCATGTTCAACGTTATTGCCACAGACGATTTTCTTTTTAGAGGCCAATTTGGAGTGATTGATTCCTGGTACAAAGCAGGTATTCCGGTTGAATTCCACCTATACCAAAACGGTGGTCATGGCTTTGGTCTTGGCAATCCAAACCGAACAAGTAATCGCTGGTTTGACGCTTTCATATACTGGCTGGAAGTCAATGAATTTCTCGCGTCTAAATGAGTTCATAGTTAGCTCTTATTTTCCTTTTTACACCAAGTAAAAAAATCCTGAATAGAATGATAAAACCATACTGTCTAATTATCAGGTGTGAAAACTGTATGTGATAGATTTTTTCATGTGCGAATAAAAATATTTTAAAATATTGAGGTTGTTTGACCTCAATTAAAACTCTTTATAAGTGAAGAGTGGAGATACTTTCCTGTTCAAATGAAAAAAGCCCAGACTTTAATTATATCTATCGAAAGCATGTAGCGGATCTATTTAACTATGGAATGCAAATCTGCAAGCAAGAAGAATTAATCAGGGATTGTCTTTAGAAAATGTTTGTAGATCTACGTAAAAACCAAGCGAAACTTGGGGATGTACAGCGTATAAAAGGTTATCTGTACACAATGTTTCACCGTTAACTTTTCAAGTTTCTCAAAAAAGAGAAAAAACTAAATGCTGATTTGATATCTCTCGAGTCCGAGGAGAGCATTTTTTATTTATAACCTAATCTCATTTTATTACTAGTAGTAAGACTTGTAGTCTTATTGCTTGTCTCTTATAAGACCTAATAGCTATTTACTCCTAAAGAGAGGGTGTCCATTCAGGGGTTTATATAGGAATATAAGGTGTTTCCCATCGAGCAGATTGAAGGTATTTAATGAGCAACTTCCTGTCAGCGCTGCAATACCTGTCTCTAGACCCCAGTGATAATTGTTTTTTTAAGTAAGAATTGTGGACTTACATCGTGCTAAAGTTATTGAATTGCAGGATTGATTTTTCGTTTGCTTTTCAGGGATTCTCCCTGTAGTTCGATGTGGCGTACATCGTGTACAATTCTGTCCAAAATAGCATCTTCCAGCGTGTGGTCACATGTTTCGTATACAGGTGAAGAATGAAATTAATTCAATTAGGAAATTCAGGATGAGAAGTCTTATGTCGTATTAGAAGTTATAGTTATGTAATAGTTTGAGCAACAAGTACCTTTCTGAAGGAGATTGCAACGTTCAATTCTTTCTTGATTAAACGCCTACTTAAGTTAAAGCACTTACAATATTTTTCTCTAGAATTTATTTAGTTGATGGCGATGATTTAGTTTACTGTGGATTTCTAATTTTGCCTAAGTGCTTGCATATACTGCAAAGGTGATTTGCCGTATTTCTTTTTGAATACCTTAGAAAAATTAGAGCTGCTCTGCAAGCCTATTCTTTCGACTACCTTATTTAAGGGGATGTCCTCATGGGTCATAATTTGGATCGCTTTCTTGAGTCGTATAGTTCGTACAAAGTCGCCGACAGATTGATCCGTGATACTTTTTATTTTTTGATAAAGCTTAGTTCTGCTGGTATGCATATGCTTGCATAAAAAATCAACATCCAATTCAGTGTCTTCTATATTATCTTCTATCAGGTTCAAAAGCTCCTGAATAAAGGACTTATCCTTCTCCGAGTGTACGAGTTCAGTGGCTTCTGATAGATAATCATTGGTGTATTTAAGTTTTAATTTTGCACTTTGCTCGAAAATATTGTGAACAGTTAGTAGGAGCAAATCAATACTTAATGGCTTGGCAAAATAGAAATCAGCTCCCGATTCCAAGCCTTCAATTTTGATTGCCAACGCATCCTTCGCTGAGAGAATTATAAATGGAATATGACTGGTCTCAAAACGTTCCTTTACTGCTTTACAAAGTTCAATTCCATTCATTCTAGGCATCATCACATCACTTATGATTAGATCTGGGACTTTTTCAATGGCTATATCTAAAGCAGCTTGACCATCTGCAGCCTGATAGATTACATAGCTTTCCTCAAATGTCTGTCGTAAAAATGTTCTCAACTCCTCATTGTCTTCTACAATCAGAATTCTTTTGTGGCCAAATGAAGAAGCAGGAAACGCTACTTTATCAGGTGATTTTATCGGCATAAGTTCAGAAAGGTCCACCGTTTCCAATCCTAGCTTTTGTTCATTTCCTACTTCCTTTCTTTCCGATTCATTATAATTTTCATCACCTAAAGGAATTCCAATGATGATCTCTGTTCCTTTATTACGCTCACTATACACGTAAATATCTCCTTTGTGTAATTGTGTAAGGCTTTTTACCAATGCTAGCCCAACACCGGAACCCAGATGATCCTGGCTAATCCTATAAAAGCGATCGAAAATATGAGTGATACTATCGCTTGAAATGCCGATTCCAGAATCCACCACACGAAAATATAGATAGCTAGTGGCGCGATGGGATTCATTTGGAAGTTTAAAACCTGTGGTGAAAGAAGGAGTAAAGTCTTCTATATTCTTGAAGATTTCGAAATATACTTTTCCACCATTACCGGTGTATTTAAAGGAATTATTTAACAGGTTGAGGAGAATCTTTTCAAGGATATGATTGTCAAAAAGTCCTTTTATCGGCCAATCTGCAGTTGATTCAGTACGGTCAATGAATTGAAAATCAATCTCTTTTCCCGCTGCGATAGGTTGAAATTCTGTGTACAGATCCTGACAAAACTGATTAATATCCAAAAGCTGTACCTGCAATTTGATCATACTTTCTGCCACTTTTCTGAAATTCATCAGCTCACTGATCAGGTTAAAAAGTCTTTTCGCATTTCGGAGCATCAGTTGATATGAATTATCCATTGCCCCATTTCGGTTCAGTCGAATCAAATTTTCCAATGGACCAAGAATTAGCGTCAAAGGAGTCCGGAATTCATGCGAAATATTAGTGAAAAAAGTCAGCTGCTGCTGATACAGTTCTTCCCGTTGCGTGTACATTTCCTCTCGCTTCTTTTCCTTAAGTTTTCGAACTTCCATTTCTCTTTTCAGGCGATACCACCTTGCCTGGTAAATGTAAATTCCCGAAATAACCGATAACACTAACAGGGCATAAATGACTTTTGCTATATCAGTTTTCCACCAAGGTGGAGTAACAACAATAGTGAGTTCGGCTGTGTTTCCACTCCAAATTCCATCGTTATTAGTCGCTTCCACTATCAGTTGGTATCTTTCATAATCCAGGTTGCTATAGGCTGCAGTTGGTCGTCTTCCATCTGTATAGTTCCACTCGTTGTCAAAGCCAATCAGTTTATATCGGTATTCGCATTTCAAAGGATTCGCGAAATGCATGGCAGAGAAAGTGATTACAAAATTATTTTGCAAATAACTGAGCTTTAATTCATTACTATAACCAATCGCAACCCCAAGAGTATTCTGCAAAGAATCTTCTGCAGAGTAATGTGGTCTTTTATTATTGATCAGAATATCGGTCAAAATAGGCTTAGCTTCAATTTCGTTGGCCTTGATTTGTTCTGGGTAAAAGTAATTCAACCCATTCACACCACCGAAGTATAGCCTACCGTCAGCCCCTTTTGCAGATACGCCGACCTTAAAGCTGTTGCCTTGAAGCCCATCATCTTTATTATATCTGATTACTTTTCCGTTTTCTGGATCCAAATGTTCTAACCCATTTCCACCCATCCAAACATGGCCGATCTGATCAATTTCCACGCTTTCTACGTCGTTAAATTCACCGGATTCATCACTAAAAGCACTGAATGAATGAGTATTGTCGATTGCTTTTAATGAAAATTTGTTCAGTCCACTTCCAATAGTGCCGACCCAGTAGGTGCTGTCATTCTGGCGACTGAGGGCTGTTATATAGTCGGAACTTATGGAGCCGGGGGTAGCTGAAGCATTGTACTTAAAGGTTTGTGTAATATTTCCTTCCTTGTCCACAATGATTCGCTTCAAACCATGTCGGCTGGAAATAAATAGTTGGGGTTTAGTTGGGTCAGGTAAAATGAAATAACCTTCTAAGTAAGTTTTAACAGAGTATAGGCCTTTTTCATCTTTCCAGATCACACCGAAATTGTCCATGTTGCCAAACCAGATATTTCCAAAATAGTCTTTAGCAAGAGTGCTGATATTAAAGGTGGGAAATTGATTATACCCTGGCGGATTCAAAAGATTTTTTCGATCAGATCTTAATATTTCAATGCCTGACTTGCTGCCGATCCATAAGTTATGATCAGAGTCAAAAGTCAGGGCAGTTATTTCATTATCCTTGAGTTTGATAGGCGTACTGTTGGTATTGAAAAAGGAAAATTGCTGGGTTTTTAAATTATACAGATTCAACCCATTTGCATTTGTGCCGATCCATACCTCTTCTCCATCTTCTAGAATGGATTTCACATTATTACCACTCAGAGAATTTAGCTGGTCAGGAATGCTCTTTAACGTGTAAAACAGCTTTTGATTCAAGTCACAATAATTAAGGCCACCACTTGAAGTACCTACCCAAAGGCAATCCGAGCGATCGATAAATGAGCTTAAAACTGTATTAGAATTCAGGCTGTTCTGAGTGCCTTTGTTATCTATTTTTTGGATGAAATTAAATTGAGAATCCAGCCTTGTTAATCCTCCTCGGGTATTAATCCAGTAATCTCCATTTTTGGCGACTGAAATTACCTGCACCAAGTCTGCATCTGCGATGGTCACCTGCTTGTTAACCGATAGGGAAGAAGAACCCTTATTTCTAGACTGGTGCTGATTTACAAGAAAAAGGCTGTTTCCGGATGCCAGTAGCAAATTATTCTGTTTGTCAAAAAATACCTTTGACAAATCGCTATCCGGCAAACCATTTACAGCAACTCGGACAAAACTTAGCTTTTCATCCAATCGCCACACTCCTTTATTACTTGCAAAATGAATGATGCCATATTGATCTGCTTGCATGTCAAAAAACTGAATTCCCTCGGGCAGATTGATTTTTTGCTCTTCAAGATGACTACCGTTAACCTTAAAAACTCTAAAGGAATTATTCAGATAACCATAAATTAAATCACCCGCCGGTTTGAAGAAATTCCAAAATACTGGACTTGGCTGATCTTGACCTATGCTGAAATCTGTGAACGTTTCGGTTTTAGGATTGAAGCAATGTAAACCATCTTCAGAGCTTAGCCAGATATTATCCTCTTCGTCGGGATATATTTTAATAATGCGGTTTTTAAACGCGTTTTTGATCGGTTCATTGTTGTTGTAGAATTTCCGGATGGCATATCCATCATACCTATCAAGACCGAAATTAGTCGCCAGCCAAATGTATCCCTTACCATCTTGGGCTATGTCGTTGACATCAGTATGGGACAGTCCTTCGTCTACGGTCAGATAATTGAATTTGTACGGAAAGGACTGGCCTGAAACCCGGTAGGTAGCTAAAAATAAAATTGCGATAAAACATAAAATTCGTATCGATATACTCAAACTAAAGGGTGTATGACAATTAATAATCGACCGGAGCATTTTCACAAAGCTAGAATAGGATACTTTTTGTTACTTCAAAAGGAAAGGTACTAAATGTACGAGGGTACAAAAAACGTGAATGTAAGGACAAATTTATTACTAGGCCTGGCTATTCAGAAAGCGCTGCTATTCAATAATAAATGTACGAATGGGATAAAAAAATGTACATCTGCGTAATTCTCCTGCACATTTAAAATCGGTTATTTGGGTAGATGGATAAAGGTAACTTGGTATTGCCAAGGACTTGTTTATGAGTAAGGACCTCTAGTAGGTCCTTACTTTAAATACATAGTTAAAATAAATATCACCGTAGATAGTAATCCAATTTCTCATCATTGAATTGCTTACAAAATCATCTTAAAGGTTAGACATATCAGGTTAATTCTCATGTAAGGAGTACAACCTAATCAATAAGTTGTTTTAATTATGATTTTGGAGTAGGAATTTAAATGAAGGAGTTAAATTATAAATAGTATAGAAATTAACTACGCCAAAATGATCTCAAGAAGTCTTATAACTAAAATTTTTGTGATTTGCATCGTTCAAATTACTGCGGTGGAAAGCTTTGTGCTTGCTCAGCAGGCTACTGATTCAGAAGTAGCATCAAAAATAGATTTGTCAAGGCATGATTTCCTCTACGCTGGAGAGGCCAAAGTTCAGGACATGTATATAGTGAAGGATGGCAAAGTGGTCTGGGAGCACAAAGGTCCTAGAGTGGAAGAATACTTGGGAGAGATCAGCGATGCGGTGATGATGACCAACGGAAATATTCTTTTCGCGCACCAATATGGAATTACCTTAATTAATCAAAAGGATGAGACGCTTTGGAATTATAAAGCCCCCGCTAATACGGAGATACATACAGCTCAGCCCATTGGAAAAAAGCATATCATTTATGTGCAAAATGGTAATCCTGCTAAAGTGAATGTCATGAATATTGAGACCAATAAAATCGTCCACAGCTTCATTGTTCCTGTTAAAAATCCAGATAATACCCATGGTCATTTTAGACATGCTAGACTCACCAAAAACGGAACCTATTTGTTGGCTCATATGGATTTGGGTAAAGTAGCTGAATATGATTTTGACGGCAATGAGGTTTGGTCTATAAATGCACCGGGTGTTTGGTCAGCTGAACCACTTAAAAACGGGAATGTATTGCTTTGTGGAAGTGATAGGTGGATACGTGAAGTGAACAAAAATAAGGAGGTAGTTTGGGACTTTAAATTAGATGATCATCCTCAGTATAAAATGACCTCGCCTCAGATAGCCACTCGCTTGGACAATGGAAATACCATCATCAATACGTGGTTCAGCCAATGGGGGGATAAATTGGATTTAAAAAACCCACCTATCCAAGTTATAGAAGTGACACCGAGAAAAGAAGTAGTGTGGGTGCTACAATCTTGGGAAGATCCATATTTAGGCCCTTCTACTACTATTCAGGTACTAGGAGACAAAAGGATTTCTGAGCATGCACATTTCGGCAATATTAAATAAGATTATTTCATTAAAACCATTTTATTAAAAGATGCATAAGATCAATTTATTTATCATTCTCTCTCTACTCTTTGTTTTTTCTTATTGCGGAACCAAGAGTGATGCAAAGCAGGGTTTGGAGGCTGATCAATACTCGACTGAATCAAGTCTCGGTGACGTAAATAGAGATAAAGTCTATTGGGGAAATATAGCCAATGGCATGAGTCGATCTCTGGTCAATCATTTTTGGGGTGCAAACTTCGAAGGGTATGAGGGTCGCTACTACTTTAATTATGGTAGTGATTTATCTAATATGACCACAAACCACTATTGGCCACAGGCACACGCGATGGATGTAATTGTGGATTCCTATAAACGTAATTCTGACCAATTTTATCTTGACTACTATCCACTTTGGTGGGAGGGTGCACCTAAGTATAATTTCTCTGGAAGGGATGAAGACGCCTGGTGGAATGTTTTTGTAGACGACATGGAGTGGATTGTACTTGCGCAGCTTCGAATGTATGAATCCACTGAGAAGGAAGTATATTTTGCGAAAGCCCAACAAATGTACAATGATTGGATATGGCCAGCATGGGGACCTGAGAGTGAGGAGCCTTGGTTTGGAGGAATCACCTGGAAAACAGATGTAGAGAAAACAAAAAATGCCTGTTCCAATGGACCTGCTGCAATTGTGGCTGCAAGAATATACAGCATGTATGATCAGATTGATAATCCTGGCGAAAAGCCTAAGCAGGAATATTTAGATGAGGCAGTTAAAATATATTCTTGGTTGAAGGAAAATCTTTATGATCCAACCGAGGGAAAAGTCTTTGACAACATGAATGGAAAGGGAGAAATAAGCCCCGCAGTTTATACTTATAATCAAGGAACTTTTATAGGTGCTGCTCATGAATTGTACAAAATCACTGGTGACAGACAATACCTCGAAGATGCCATTACAGCCTCTAATTATGTGATAGACCATATGTCAACTAATAATGGAGTGCTAGCTAATTCAACATCAGGAGACGGCGGACTGTTTAACGGTATTTTCTTTCGTTATTTTGTCAGCTTAGTTAATGAACCTGATTTGGACTCAGCAACTCACGAGAAATTCCACAACTATATCACAAAGTCTGCGACTGTGATGGTTGAAAATGGTTTAAATCAAAAGACAATGTTATTTGGAGGAGATTGGTGGCATGCTCCTGGGGAAAATGAGCCTGTGGCTTTGACTCCTATGTTGTCTGGATGCATGCTTGCCGAAGCCATGTGTATACTGAAGCCTTTGAAGGATTAACAGGTTCTAACACCAGCAGTGCTTAAAATGTACTATAATTTTCGGCCTCATGCCTAATAGTAAGCCATTTCATTCTAAAATGAATCCTGCTCTTGATATTTGGTCAAAATACATATTGAAACCTAAAGCCTATACCCATTATTTTACTTGTCTTTTATGAATGCTAAATACCATAATATTCCAATTAAACCTCAAAAATCCTTCAATTTCCGGCATGAAATGAATTCTGATTTTGGGGATCTATTTCACTTTCACCCTGAACTAGAACTGCGACATATTGTAAAAGGAAAAGGGGTTCAATTAATAGGAGATGATGTTAGTGTTTTTTCAGAAGGAAGTATGTTTTTGTTGGGTGAAAACCTTCCCCATGCATGGCGTTTCGAAAAGAAATATCGACAAGAAGATCCATGTTTAAATGTGGAATCTCATGTTATAGAATTTTCAACTCAATTTAGTTCTCAGTTTTCAAATTTACCCGAGGCAGTAGCTGTCAAGACATTGTATGAAAAGGCTAAGCAGGGTATGATAATTACAGGAGAGACAAAAACTAGACTGGCTGATCTTTTGCAAAAATTAGAACCTACCGACAGTTTAAAAAACATTGTGCTGTTACTCGATATTGTAAGAGTTTTATCTGAAACCAATGAATACACTACCATATCTCCTGGCTTTGTCACTAGTACTTTGAACTACGTTCCTGAGCACGATAGACTTGAGAAAGTGTTCTTATTCATCAGGAACCATTATAGTGATGAAATTAAATTAGATGAGGTAGCGGCACTAGCCAATTTTAGTGCTTCAGCTTTTTGTCGTTATTTTAAATCGGTGACGAATCAGACATTTACCGAATATGTGAATCAAATTCGAATTTCTAGGGCTTGTCGTAAGATGATTGAGAAAAATGGTTCTATAGAATCGATTTCATATGAGTGTGGTTTCAATACTATTTCTAACTTCAACAGGCAATTTCGTAGAATCACAGGCATGACTCCGTTTAATTACAAAAAGGCTCATATGTATTTCCCGAAAGGCAACCGAACGATAGATTATTGATGATATATTTAAGATAAAAAAGTAGTTCAATAGTTTTTTTATCACTTAAGAATTCGAAGTCCCCTGATTGCAGCTAAGGTGATTTTTCATGCGTATGAAGGGTCGAATGAAAAATTATTCAGGTAATAATTGATACTCTGGACAGGTATCGCTCCGTCAGCCGAGGGGCAACTTCATCGTTTTTTGCAGATTAAAATCAGGTTGTTATTATTGATTATTTAGAAAAAGTGTAAAAGCCAGATTTTCCGGAAAAACCTGGCTTTTACACTTTTTTGATCTTAAATAAAAAAGGCTTAAACGTATGTCTAAGCCTTTATGTGCACTCGGAAGGATTCGAACCCTATTTGTAATCCTTTTAAAATCAATGATTTAGCTGATCTTGTTTTTTGTGACTACATGATTGACGCAACTAATAATTGATGGATTTTAGTAAAATCTAATTTACACCTGTTGAATTCCACTTAGTCAAAGAGCTTGTTTTCAGACGACTAAGTTATGAAATAATATTTGTTTAAAGCAATAAACATTCAGAATGAAATACACGGATAGTAGTTAGCATACCATATTTAGATGGGCAAACTTAACCCTTAATTTTGATGTAAATAATGAGGTTGTTGATCGTTCAGAGGGTGTAATTTTGGATAAATTGGACGAAAGCAATCCAGCTTACCATAAATTACTTCAATCTCACTTCACTCCCCATCTTAGGATGATACGAAGGCCTATATAAAACAAATCCCCGATCAGTCAACTCAGAGATACATTTGTGGTAGGTGACAATACTTTTCACTCCTGAAAGTTTCATGATTTTACTTCTAGAGATCTGAAAGGGATTTCTACGCTCCTGTTCTTTCCAGAGTTGGATTATAGCTAAAAAAACTGATACTCTTGTTGGTTGAAGATCAGGTTCTTTTAATATACTTTCCACCAAATGTTCCATTCTGAGAGCTGTCATAAGTGATGGTTTTTATTGCTTGAAAAGTGATTTCAGCTCTTCTGATTTGTAGTAATAAAGGCCTGAGATTTTAACAGGATGCACTAATCCCCGAATCCTTAAATTCTGTAAGGCGGCATCGGAGATACTCAGCATCTTTTTTACATCCCGGCTACGAAGCCATTCCTTGCTGTCCTTACTGGGTTCATCCTGCTTTTCCAGCAGTTCCTTCAGATCAGCAAACAGCTGAAAACGTAAGGTTTCCAAATCTTCTTTAGTGATGGTTTCCATGCTTTTCTGATTTTAGGTATTATTAAATTACTGTTACATAGTTTCCACTTCACTACCTATACTGACCCTGCTTTGGCGCATCCTGTTGAAGGTGGGCAGGTAGTGGATGTAGCCGTATTCATTCAGTTGTCGGATGATTTTGAAGTAGGTGGCAGTGCTGGATATCTTGGCAGCCTTCATTAGCTCCTCCCGTTTTATTGGAAAGGGTTCTATGCCGTCAAATTCTTCCCGTACATGAAGCAGCACGGAGAACAGTCCGATATGGGAAAGACTGATCCTAGGATCTTTATCAATCCCGGACATAAAGTTCTCCAGCGCTTTTTTAATCTGCTCCATAGGTGGGTGATCTATCCTGCTATTCCAGTACTTTTCCTTTTTCTTGTTTTTTTCGTGGGACTCTCATCCGATTCTTCTTTCACTTCCTGCTTTTTTGTTTTGGACTGTGATTCTGATTTGCTTTCCCTCTGTGTTTCTGAGGTACGCATCAGGTTAGTATCGTAGATATTCACATTTTTGAACTGTGGGCTGGCTTCAATGAAGCGTTTTTGATCCTTTCCTTCGCTACCTGTAAAAGTCACGGATTGACGGTTTCCTTTTTTTAAGGAATCTATCAGTCTAGACTGATCTTCCTGATTGTTCAGCTCTTTGATCGGATGCTTTTCCAGTGCTTTAGGCAGATCAAACCCGTAATTTTCGTGGAATTGCTTCAGTTTAAAATTGCCCTGATTATCAGTCTCCTTAAAGTCTAACTGCACCCATGCATTGTATTTTTCCTGCTCTTTGTTAACCAAGTCTTTGTTTACTGCACGTCCGTCCAATAAATTGTAGCCTTCTTTTAAGGTGATGTTATTGTCCTTACCGATGTAAAAGGTTTGGTTGATTGCTGGTTCATCCTGTCCTGATTTGGTCAGGCTCAGGTCGTATTTATTGAAGAAATACATGTCTGTTAAGGCTGATTTTCTGAAGTGGAGATTGGCATTGACAGTATCACCCCCGAAATCTGCCTGATGTTTCAGGGAGAAATCGGGTTCTCCTTTTTGGATTTGTTCCTTTAGGGGAGCTTCAAGCGAGTCTCCAAACCCGCTGTACTTGACCTGGTTTTTGAGGTAATCAAAGTTTTGTTCGTTCATGGCTTTGGTGTTTTGTGGTTAAATTGTATGTATATGAAATGTGTAGTACTAGAGTGGTTTCCTAGTCCACATGCATAGCCTTCATCAGGTGTCTATTTTTTACTTTTATCTGTAGGTGACGTCCTCCCTTTTGTTCCATCAGTTCGATTTTCAGTTGTTTTTGATCGGGAATGGTGAATTTGGGGAGGGCCACAACCAGTGTTTGGGTGGATTGGGCTGGGATACGATCTGACTCTCCATAAATCAATAGGGGTATCTGTTCCAGTTCCTGGGATGCGCTGCGTTTGCTTTGCTTATTGTCTCGGATAAACAGGCGAAACTGTTCGATATCATAAGGGATATTGGTCTGGTTTTCCAGCCTTAGCTGAAAATAAAGCAGGTCGTTTTCAATATAAATCCCTGTCAGTGCGATCCCTGTCAAATACCTCCGCTGTCGGATAGGGGGTATGGACCTGTTTTTCCTAGCGACTTTTCTTGCGTTCTCTGCCAGTTCAGATTCTGTTTGCATCGGTTTTGAAAAATCTGCAAGCTCTGCTTTCGCGGCGTGTTGGATTTTCAGATTGAGATTTTGGGGAACTTCTTGGTACTCCACTGCGAAGGAATAGAAGCTGCCATCAGCGGTTATTACCGTAAGATTACTGTTATGCATCTCGCTGCTTTCCGCTTTGACCTGAAGGATGTTTTCAACGGCATTGGCTTTTTGAACCAGGATTTTCCGATTTCCCCGGTCAACACTTTTGATTGCGTGGGGAAAGATCAGGTTAGTTGTCATTTGATCACTGATCTGAAGCTGGGAGGCAGGGATGGCTTGTGCTGAACCTTTTGAAATACCTTGTGCGGTTAAATTAACGGTAGGGAGGAGAACCAATATGGCAAAGAGAATGAGGTTAATGATTTTCATGGAAGTGGATTTAAATGGATGGTGAATACTTACTTGTTTTCAATAATCCAGACCTGATAGCCTGCTTTGAGATTGACCCTGACCTGCCTGACCTTTCTGCCTAAGAAGCTTTTTGCGGTTTCTATTGCGGCACTGGTAGCTTGGGCTTCCAGGGAATTATCAAAGCTACTGAAGCCTAGTCCCTGTAAGGCTTGACTTCCTGATTGCGTACTGACTTGCTGTGTAATGGAACCGGGAATCCGTATTCCTTCCATGCCATCGGCATCATGGATGCGGAGATCGACAGGAATTATTGCATCGGCTACTCGGATCTGTCTGATGGAAATCTTCAACCGGTTTCCGTTTAATGAAGCTATGCCATAAATGAGCTGATCTTTGGGTAGATGAGTTCCTGAAACCTTGGTCTCCTGTGTTAACCGCAACTTGACTGTTTCTCCCGATACAAGGGTTTGTTCCTCATGGATTACCGCTTGGATTGATTGAGCTACATACGATTTTGTTAAATCGGACTCCAATCCAAAGAACCCGTTTTGGGATGTGCTTTCATTTTGTAAATAGCTGGACGATGGGCTATCCAAACTGGTGGATTGGGTTTCGGAAATAGGTGAAATGACCTGGTTTTGATGCTCGTTTTTTGCCTTACTTTCTGCAGCCAGCCTTTTCTGCACTCTTTCTGGATGTTGGATGTCAAGTATTTTGTCTAGCAATTCTGCCATTTGCTGAAATTCAGGGTCGGGTTCAGCGTTGGTATTTTGCATCTGCATCATCATTTGATCCAGTCGATCCAGATCTTTATCCAATCCATTGCTTGATTGAATTGGTGCTGAGCTGACCTCAGTAGGAGGGGTGGCTGATGCGGTTAAAGATTCCGGGCTTTCAGAAAGAGTTCTGTTAAGGGCTTCCAGCCTTTCCAGTATCAATTCTTCCTGCGGATCACTATACAGGTTTTTGGAAAGGTTTTGATATGAAGTTTGGTCTATCTCTGGTGATTCCAATGATGGTTGGGATTCACTTTCTGATTCGGCATTAAATGCCATTCGATAATAGGGGTCTTTATTTACTTCCTGAAGGTATCGGGTAGAGTCGGCTTTGGAGCGTTGATAATGTTCCATTTTATCCAAGACTTTTTCTTCATTTTCTGCTATTCCGGGAAGCTCTAGATTGAAGCCCTTCTGTTTAGAAGCAACGGAGAAATCACTTGGTGTTTTACCTCCTCCCAGTGCCCAAAAGGTAAGCGTCAGGAAGGGTACGGTCAGGATAGGGATCATGAGCAGCAGTTGTCGCCTTTGCCTGAATTTTTGGTTGTTCGAATGGTTCATAGCTATCGTGTTTGGATTTGGATGTCATAATTTTCCAGGGTGTTCCAGTTTTCGATTAGGAATCCATGGGGATTGTGTTCACTTCTGGAAACAGTTCTTAAGAAGCCTTCTGTGATCAATTGTCTGGTGACAATGGATCCGGTCCGGGTAAGAACCTGTTTGCCATAAAACCTGAAATAATAAGGTGCTTGCGCCAGATCTACCTTTACGCTGTCAGTTTGGATATCCTGACTGATGTTTCCGGCAATGATGTTGGAGTAGTAATTGCTTTCCCGCAGGTTATCATATTGCCTTTTTGCGGAGGCATCAGCCAGATAAAGAGCTTTGCCAGTATTGGCTCTGATCACTTTTTCATCGGGATCCAGTGTGAAAAAATACTTGTGAAATGTGGAAATATGATCTTTGGCCTCTACAGACAGATTTTCTCTACGGTCGGTCAACAGGGCTTCGAGTACTTTTCCATTGGCCAGGATATACACCTTTTGCTGCAATGCGGAACTGAGTTGCTGGCTTTGGTACAGGGTAAAACCCGAAAAGAGTAGGCATCCCAAAATCACCACAAGTGTAAACAGTCGGATTTGACGGAAGGCAGTATCGATGTTTTTTGGTTTGTTAAACATGGGTCGTAGAATTAAGAGTTGCCTTTAAGTTTTCCGGATTGATAATCGCTATCCTCCTTGAAATAACCGGAAGAGGTGCCACGGGAGGCCATGGATTGGTTCATGCTTCCTGCCTTATCCCCATAGGAATCTGTAGACATACTAGATCCTTTGGTAGCCATTCCAGCTGCGGTTCCAGCCATAGAAACTGTGCTGATTGCACCTTGGGTGAAAAATCTGGATGCTTTATGTGGAAGTGCTCCGCCTGATGCAGCATGGACAATGTAGTTGGCTACGGATGGGACTGAGAAATAGCCGATGATACCGATAACCAAAAAGATCAGATATCCTGTATCTGTGGCTGAAAAGAAGGTGTCTCCAGTGCTTTCGATTTGTCCTATGTCCAGCACCAGCATTTTTTCCTGTATAGTGCTGATGATAGCCCCGAAGATATTCGCCACAGGTAGCCAGAGGTAGATGTTAATGTATCGGGCTAGCCAGACAGTCAATGTGTGATGGAAACCGTCATAGACGGAGAGCCCAAAAACCAATGGTCCTAGAATAGATAGAACAATCAGTTGAAAGGTTCTCAAGGTATTGATGCAAAGGGCTGCTGCTTCAAAGAGCAACTGTAAAATTTCAGCAAGTGCCTGTTTGATCCAATGTTTAAAATTGAAACTGAATTTTTCTCCTGCAAACGCCAGACTATTTCCTATGGATTCCCAAAATCCTTCCTCTGATGACGGACTTTCATCGGGAAGTCCCTCAGTGTATTTCAACCATTTTTCATAATCTCCCTGTCGGTGATTATTGCGGTACATTTCTCCCTGAATGGTCCCTTTGACGAGTTCTTCTTTGTGCTTTAACAGATTCTCGATTGCCTGATTGGAATTGTCCATCATGGACGCTGTGGCTTTGACGGTCGGGTTCATCACCCCATTGATCAGGGAAAGGACGGATGGGAATAACAGGATACAAAAGCCGATGACAAATGGACGGAACAGCGGATAGAAATCGATGGGTTCAGCATTGGCAATGGAACGCCAGACTCTCGAGGCGATATACCATAAGGCTCCAAATCCTGCTATTCCCTGTGCCACGCTGATCAACTGGCTGCATAGTGGCATCATCTCAGTGTATAGCTCTTCCAAAACCCCATGCAGTCCTCTGTCATAGCCCACCTGAGCATGTGAAGTCACCGGGATAAGAATGGTTATTGAAAGTGTAGTGATGGATTTAAGAAATAATTTCATGATGCTAGCAAAACTTAGTTGTCTCTTTTTTGGTAGAGGTTTCTGATTCCATCCAGTTGCTTGGTTTCTCTAAATCGGCTGATAGCCAGCATCTGGGTTTCCTGGTTGAATGCGGTCAGGAACATCAGCTTGTTCTGGATATCCAGATGGATGCGGTCTATGGCTTCCAACCGTTCTTCATCGGACATTCTCAGTTTTCCTGCAGTCAAAACCAGCGTCAGTTCATCGAGTTGTTGCAGGCTCTTTTTAAATAGATTTCCATAGACCTGGGACAGGTAGGAAATTTCATTTACTGTAAACTGGCCTGAAGCTTTGAAGCCGGAAAATGCCCGTTTGTAATCCCTGACCAGCTTGAGCTGATAGTTGATGATTTCTGCTGTTTTGTGGTAGTTTTTTACAGCAGGACTTACCTGTAGCAGTTGGTTGAGGAAGGCCTCATGCAAGTTGAAGTTTCCCGATGCCAGGTTTTCTATCTGGGAATAGCCTGTCCTCAAGGTGGTGTACCCTTTTTCCAGATCTGAAAGGATTTGCTTGAGCTGTTCGAGTTTGGTGACGTTGAGCAGGAGCTGGGCAGCCTCGTCGGCCTGGGCATTGGAGTTCTGAAGCCCAAGCGACAGGTATAGCGGAAGTAGAAGAATAAGGAATGGTTTCATAACTTATTTAATCTTTGGTTGGTATGAATAGACTTTTATAATGTTTGATTGCCCGGGATTCATGCAGCCTCGAAAGGCTTAGGTTTTGGCAGTTTTGGTAGAAACGGACGGTATAGGTGTAGGCTTCCAGCATACTTCCATGTATTTTTTTGAGTAGAATGGCCCTTTCAGAATCACTCATTCTCAATTCATCATTTTCAAGCAGGGTTTGGAGCTCAGCCAGGATATCATCGCAGTCTTTAGCAATGGACTGAAGCACATACCGGATGATATTTTCCTCTGAAGCTTTAAACTGATTTTCGGCAAAAAGTTTAGTGGGAATCTGCAGCGTCAGTTGCCTGGTTTTGGAATAGAGGGCAAGGGTACGTTCTGCTTGTGGATGCTTTTTGATCAGGGGATTGACAGTAGAAAATGAGCTGAAATAAGTTTCATGCTGGATGTAATCACCATTTTGAATAGTATGCAACAAACCCAATCCTTTGGATGCTACTTCATAGCCTTCTTTGAGTACAGCTCCATAGGCTTTTAAAGCAACAATTTGTTCTGCCAGATACTTCTTTTGGGTGTCTTTCTGCTTCCACCATTCATTCCAAGTTTGGGCATGGGAAGGCAGGGACATGCTTGCCAGATAGAAAATGAGAATCAGTCGTTTCATGTTTTTGGAGTTTAATTGGGTGCTGCTTTAGGGGGTGATTCCGTAGAGGTATTGGATCTGGTTGATTTCCTTTGTGTTTGCAGCCCGTTGCAGACTGAGCTGTCCGTTGCTGAGATTGAAAGCAATCAGATCCTGATAGTTTTGATCCACCCGGTTTGCGGTTTCATTGATCAGCGCCAATCGTTCCCCTTCACTCATCTGAAGGGTAAAGGATTTGACCAGGAGAGCCATCTGGTCCAGATTTTCCACCGTGGTTGCCAAAATGCCCCCATAGATCCTGGCCATGTATTCTTTTTCCGATATGGTAAAATGCCCGTCCTGCTGGATGACTGACCAGACTTTTTTGTATTCTGACACAATGCGGGCCTGCTTCTGGGAGATACCTTTGATCCTCTGAAATCCGGAAATGGCTGATTTGACTGTCTGCAGCTCGTTGAAATATTTTCCGTACAGATCCCGCTGCTTTTCTGTCCAGTCGGCGATTTGTTCCAGCTTGAGTTTGGATAGCGTGTTTTCCAGAACCTTTTGGGCATTCTGCATCCAGAGTACTTTGTTTTGCTCACGCTGGATCTTCAGATCCATGGCCACAATGACTTTTTTCACACCCGCTTTGATAATTTCAAGGATGGCCAAGGGGACGGCTGCTTCACTCTGCCTTGGGGATAGTGTAAGGAAGGTGCACAGCAGGGTCAGAATTAGGCTTCTATGGAGTATGTTTCTGTAGGTTTTCATGTGTTTATAAATTGATTTTGAAAGGCCACATAGCCTGTCCCGAACTCGATTAAGGAGAGTCTCGCATGGTGAATAATCATCTCTTTATGTGTATTCGATATGCTCGATTTCATATGGGAATGGTTTAGGTATCAGATTCAGCACAAAGGGCTGCAATTCCCTTTTGGATGGATCCGAAGCGTTGCGCATATTCCATGACCTTGATTTTCTCGGTTTCCTCGGTGGTATAGGCTAGGTATTCTTCTTTTGAGACCTCGGTTCGGTACACTTTGGAAAGGGTTCCTCCCAAGCTGATAAATACTTCCTTGTATTTTCGTTTGGGATCATTGGCCTTGTTGACAGAGAGGACCAATGCCCTTTCTTTGTCGGTCAGCCCCAGGAGTTGCTGGATCTGGTCGAACTTGTTCTGGTATTTGGATTGATCGAGCAGGATTTTGCAATCACTATTGTTGATAATTGCCTGTTTGACTACCGGTGAGCTGATGATATCTTCCACTTCCTGGGTGACCACGATGGCTTCCCCATAGAACTTGCGGACAGTTTTGAACAGGTATTTGATGTATTCGGCCATACCTTCCTTGGCGATGGCTTTCCAAGCTTCTTCGATCAGGATCAGTTTGCGGATGCCTTTCAGCTTGCGCATTTTGTTGATAAAGACCTCCATGATAATGATGGTGACCACTGGGAAAAGGATGGGGTGGTCTTTGATGTTATCCAGCTCAAATACTATAAAGCGTTCCTGAAGTAAGTCTAGATTTTCAGAGGCATTGAGCAGATAGTCGAATTCTCCACCTTTATAATAGGGGCGCAGTACATACAGGAAATTGCCGATATCAAAGTCCTTCTCTTTTACCTTGTCGGACGAGAGTGTTTCCTGAAAATCTGATTGCAGGTATTCATAGAAGCTGTTGAAACTTGGAAACAGGGATTTATCTGAAGCCAGCTTTTCGTAATAGCCTTTTAAGGCATTGGAAAGGGCGACGTATTCACTTCGCTTAAACGTCTCATTGTCTTTTTTCCAGAGGGCAAGCAGAAGGGTTTTGATGCTTTCTTTCTTTTCGGTGTCCAGTTGGTCTCCTTCGGCAATGAAGAATGGGTTGAAGCGGATAGGGTTCTTTTCATCATAGGTGAAATAGTATCCATTTACCATATCACATAGTCCTTTGTAAGAATGCCCCACATCCACTAAGACCACATGAGTGCCCTGCTCGTAATAACTTCGGATCAGGTGGTTGGTAAAAAAGGATTTTCCGGAACCACTTGGACCGAGGATGAATTTGTTGCGGTTGGTGCAGATTCCTCTTTTTACCGGTTCGTCGGAAAGATCCACATGGATAGGCCTCCCGGTCTGTCTGTCTCCCAAGCGGATACCAAATGGACTGATGGAATTTTGATAGCCCGTTTCCAGATTGAGAAAACAGGACGCTTGCTCGACAAAAGTGTCAAAGCTGTCATTCATGGGGAAGTCGGCACAGTTTCCGGGAATCCCTGCCCAAAAGAGCTGTGGGGCTCCTACGGTTTCTTCTTTGACAGAGGCTTCCATCTGGGAAAAGGCGGAGCCTACCTGCTTTTTAATCTCTGAAAGTTGATTTGGGTCTTCCGTCCAGGCCAGGATATTGAAATGGGCTTTGACCGGAATCCGTTGCTGGCCGATGGCTTCATTGAGAAAATCGTTGGTGGCATCCCGGGCAATGCAATTTTCTCTGCTGTAGTTGGCCAGAGACTGGAGCCGCAGCCGTTTGGACTCCAGTTCTTTGAGGGTTTGCTGCGTGTCACCGATAAAGAGGTACTGGTTGTAGATATGGTTGCATGGGAGCAGCTGTCCTAGGGAGGAAGCAAAACCCACACTGAATTTTGTGGTGTCCGTGCTGTATTTATCGTAGTTGATCCGGGAGCCACAGAGCAATGGGAGATCATCGGTTTCACTTATGCTGAAAATCCTGCAGGATTTATTCCCAACCTGTAGACTGGGTTTAAAAAGGATATCTGAAATCCAGACCGGTTTTTTATCGCCTGTCAGACCGCAGTATTTTTCCACAATCCCTACCTGGGTTTGATTGCTATATAGCCAATCCTCTTTCATTTTGCTTAGGCTGACAAATCCACTATCAGTTAGGATCCGCTCAAACTGTCCGCAGGCATCCAGGAAATCTGGAAGTATATGGGGCAAATTCAGCCCTTCAGGAATAATATGGGAGCGGAGTAGAGTGGAGAACAGACTACTGGATGGTTTCCTGTTTTTGGGTTTTAGGGTAAGAAACAGGTAGCAGGAATGGTCGAGAAAGGGTCTTTCATGGAAAAAGCGCTCACTGCTTCTGTTTAGGAAACTAGGGTTGTCTTTGCTGAAATCTGCCTGATGGATGCTCTCTGTAAACCAGTCCTGCTTATGAAGAATACTGTTTTGGGGCAGAGTTTTAATTGCTTTGATCCAGGCTTGATGAAATGCCTCATAATCCCGGTCGCTAAGTGTGAAGATTTCAGGAAGGATGGCTTCGTAAGCTACCGTGATATCTCCCATTTTGGATAGGATACAGTCTTGCTCTATACTCAATATCGGAAAATGCTTTTCCAGTAATCGTTCCATGGGATTCAGTGTTTTGGAGATGAAGGATTGATTTAGTATTGGGATATAGGGTTATTTACTTGTGGTTTTCACCTTGCGGAAAACCCCTCTGGATTTGAGACGGATCGCATGGGGAACCTGGCGATAGGCAAGTTTTTTGCCTAGTCCATGTTCCCCATAGGTTTTGCTGAACCGGTAGACCTGGATGACCAGAATGGTTCCTGAAATCACTACAATTGCAAGGCACACAAATGGATTTATTCCCAGAAAATATAGGATGGCAAAAAGGATAAGTAGTGCCAGCACACCGGCGCCGAGGTACCAGATGTACTGGGCTTTTAATCCCTTGAATTCTATGGGTTTGTTGATCCCTTTGTTGATTTTATAGATGCTGTTGGCCATGGCTTTGGAGATTTGGATAGGTGGTTGCTTAGACTCCGAAGAAGGATTGGATGACTGTGGCTACTACCACAAGAAACACACAGCTGCCGAACCAGGCTGCGGCAACTTTTCCGGTGTCGGGATCACCTGCATTCCATTTTTGATAGACTTTCACTGCCCCGATCAGACCGAGAATGGCTCCGATGGCATACATCAGACTGGTGCCTGCGGCAAAGTAACTTCTGACCTGACGGTCTGCTTCGGCTATTCCTGCCAGGCCATCCTGGGCCTGTGCTGTGATGGAAATTAATGAGAGCAGGAAAGCACCTAAGAAGAGTTTTTGGTTTGTGGATTTGATTAGGATTGGCTTTTTCATAGGGAGGGATTTTAGAAGTTTTGGTATGTTTTTATTGGAGTTTAGGGAGTAAGGTTAATTGGATTATTCTGTCCAGAGAGTTTCCAGCTCAGATTCGCTGATATCGTGGCGGGTTACTTTGGGTATGTTCTCTGAGAGGTAGTTACCAATGGCAACCCGGTAGGCGGGATCCCGAAGCCCGGGGTGGCTGGACAAAACCTGGCTTAGCTGCTCAAGCATAAGATTCTTGTCTGTTATATTTCCCGCTCTTCCGAGTGTGCCTTGGAGTTCCGCAACCGTGACCTCCAGTTCTTCAAACAGATCAGTTTTGGTTGGGTCAGTCCTACTCTGATGCCGTTCCTTTTCCTGCTGACCGGAAGGATTGAACTGCATTGATTTTCCAGAAATCAGACTGCGGAGTTCTTTGGGGTAGTATAGTCCGATGATGATGAGGTAATAGGTTGTGATGCCTATTGCCAAAGTGATGAAGTAGTTGTTCCAGGTAATTGCTTCCAACATGGGATTTCTGTTTTGTTGATGCGGGTTTGTTTTCCGCTGACAGAAGCAAATTTGTGTGTTGTAAATCCCTGTATTTTACACCGTTGTGGTAGCTACCAAAAAAAGTTATGAACTTATTTATAGAGAATAAGAAAGGGTAGATGCATTCATTGACCTGTAGAGATTGGTCAGGGGAATATGGGTTATGTTTTGGAGGATTAGTTTTTTCATATGATAAGGCTACCGTTGGTTTTTCTCAAATTGTGGATAGAATCTTTTGTCTAGTAATACTTCAGGTTAAATTTAACTTATAATTAGAATTCAAATGAAACAGGCCTAATTGAGCATGAACAAAGAAATCCGTATACGCTGCTGGTTTGAGATTGACGGGATAAAATTTTTCAGTCCCGGTCCGGCCAGACTTTTGGAGCTGATTCAAAGTAAGGGATCTCTTTCAGGGGCAGCAAAAAAGATGGGCATGTCTTATAAAAAGGTCTGGGATTTAGTGACGGATCTCAATACCAGAGGGCAAGCCCCTCATGTTGTCTCCCATAAAGGAGAAGGAAGGGAGGAGAAGCGGAGTTGACAGCCAAGAGAGAAGAGATTGTAAAAAGATTCCGGGAGTTGAACAATAAGCTGATTGATTTATAAGATTCAGAAAGGGATCTTTTATACATCGATAAGAATAAAAATTACCGAAATGTATTGTTTTGCTCCGGTTTTATATCCTAAGTGGAACCCTAAACGAATATGCTTTTTTCTTAAAGAGAGAATGGTTCTCCCTGGATAGGAGAACCATGTTCGTTATTTTAAACCAACAGATTACATTCTCAGATTTTCCATCTGCATAATCTGTGGCTGGAAAGGCTGATCATACAAACGCTTGCCGGTTGCTTTGTAGAGTGAATTGCCCAAAGCAGCGAATACAGGAGGGAAGAGCGGTTCTCCCAATCCAGTTGGATCTTCAGTACTTTCAACGAAATGAACCTCGATTTTCTTTGGAGCTTCGCTGTGGCGGATCATGCGGTATTTATCGAAATTTGTCTTGGTAGGAACTCCGTTTTCGAATGCCATTTCCCCATAGAATGCATTGCCGATTCCATCGACAATCGCGCCTTCGCCCATATTTGCTGCTGCATCAGGATTGACGACTATACCGCAATCAACTGCCGCAAATACATTTTCTACCACAGGCTGATTGTCTTTTATACTTACATCAATGACTTCAGCTACATAAGAATTATGACAGAAGTAAGCAGAAACTCCGCGAGATATTCCATTCGGCACGGAAGACCAGTTTGATTTTTCCCTGACCAGTTCCAGTACTCCGGCATACCGCTTAGGATCATAATCATTTCTTTCCCCTACAGGGTTGGTCTCTGCTCTTTTAAGCAATTCCAGACGGAATTCGATCGGATCTTTTCCCATTTCTTCGGCCAATTCATCCAGAAAGCTCTGTTCCGCTCCTGCGATAAAGTTTGATCTGGGTGCACGGAAAGCCCCGATTGTAATGTTGGACTCGATCTGCCAGCCTTCAGCCAGATAATTGTCAATTGCTCCTGCAGGAAATCTATTGGCATGAAGGGGAGATTCGGGAATTCCCCCTGCTTTTATATGAAGAGCAAGTAGGTTATTGTTTTCATCCAAAGCAGCTCTGTAAGTGGCAGAATAAGTAGGTCTATACACCCCTGCACTCATATCATCTTCCCGGCTATACACCATTTTCACAGGAGCCTGGATTTTTTGGGAGATCAAGGCTGCCTCTACCAAATGATGGCTATAGGCTCTTCGACCAAAACCACCTCCCATTCTGGCAAGGTTGATCTGAATATTTTCTTTAGGGAGGCCCAGGCTACTGGAAAGGGCATTCATAATGGATTCCGGAGCTTGGGTTGGGCCATAGATTACTGCCTTGTCACCTTTTACATCTGCAAAAGCGTTCATAGGCTCCATGGTATTATGTGCCAAGAAAGGAGCAGTATAAGTTCTCTCGAGGACTCGGGCAGCTTTTTTAAAAGCTCCCTCAGGATCCCCGTCTTTTCTTTGAACATTTCCCGGTTTGGTGATATACTCAGCCATCTTTTCTTTATGTGCAGCAGAGTTTTCCAAGCCTCCAGGGACTTTAATGTCCATATTTTGACCTCCTCTACCCGCCATAGGGAAAGTGGAGTCAGGAGCTTTCTCCCATTCTACATTCAGTTTTTTCTTTGCCTGCATCACTTCCCATGTGCTATTGCCAACGATGGCGATTATCTCCGGGAATGTCGTTGTGTCAAAGAAGTTTCGTCCATAATCATCCTTGAAAACTTTCACTTCAAAGGCATCCTGAATTCCCGGCAGGGAAGTGACTGAGCTTTTGTCAAATGATTTCAGCTTCATACCGAATGCCGGAGGATGGACGATGGCAGCATATTTCATCCCTTCCACTTTATGGTCTAATGCAAAAAGAGGTTTTCCTGTCACAATTTTGGCTCCATCCACGTTCTTTTTGGAATTACCGATGATCTTGAAATCTGCATTTTCCTTCAGTTTCACTGCCTCGGGATCCGGAGCTTCAAGGGTTCCTGCCAGCGATGCCAGTTCACCATAACCGGCTTTTTTACCAGAACTTTTATGTTCTAGCATTCCTGTACTGGTGGTGATTTCCCCTGCAGGTACATTCCAGGTCTGCGCAGCAGCATTTATGAGCATATATCTGGCTGTAGCACCAGCTGTTCGAAGCGGTTTCCAACTTGAACGCACACTATTGCTTCCCCCAGTAAACTGTCTTTCAAATCGTTCCGGATAGAAGTCTGCTTGCTCTACAAAGACGTTTTTCCAATCCACATCCAACTCATCAGCAAGGATCATTGGCAAGGAAGTTTTGACGTTTTGGCCAAACTCAGGATTCGGGTTGAAAAGTGTTACGGCTCCATTTTCACCGATTTTGATATAACTGTTTATTGTAAACCACTCATCAGGCATGGTCAGTACTTCTTCAGCGGTGGGTTTACATCCAGCCAGCCAGCTAAAGCTTAGCATCATTCCTCCTCCTGCCAGTGTAGAGACTTTCAGGAAAGATCTTCTGTTTAATTTTTTATCAATTAATGTCATGATTTGCGCGGATTAGAGTGATTTAGAAGCAGTTTTTATGGCTGCTTTGATTCGGGTATAGGTACCGCAGCGACAGATGTTCCCGTTCATTGCATAGGATATTTCTTCATCTGTAGGATTGGGATTTTCAGCTAAAAGTGAAGCGGCAGTCATTATCTGCCCGGATTGGCAATAGCCGCATTGGGGTACATCATGTTCCAGCCAGGCTTTTTGCACTGGATGATCGCCTTTTTCGGACAAGCCTTCTATGGTAACCACTTTTTTGTCTTCAATCACACTAACAGGGTAGGAGCAGGATCTTACCGCCTCGCCGTCTATGTGAACGGTACATGCACCACACTGGGCGATGCCGCAACCGAATTTGGTGCCGACCAAATCAAGATGATCTCTCAATACCCATAACAGAGGGGTGTTGGGATCGACATCTACATTCATTAATTTTCCGTTGATGCTTAAATTATACTGTGCCATAAGTGTTGTATTTATCTCTAAATTAATTATTTACAAGGAGTGTTGCTTACGAAATTCAAACGAAGCGTATTTTCTGCCATCGAATTATTACTATTTAAAAGGATTCTAACTTCAACTGATTGATAAAGGGCTGATCATAAAACCGTTTGCCGGTTGCCTGATACAGTGCATTAGCCAAAGCGGCGAAAACAGGAGGGTAGGCAGGTTCACCGAGTCCAGAGGGATCTTCTCCATTCTCCACAAAATAGGTTTCTATGGATTCGGGAGCTTCCTGCATTCTTATCATTCGGTAAGTATTGAAATTGGTTTTGCTGACAACTCCTTCTTCGAAAGTCAATTCTCCATACATTGCCGTTCCTATCCCATCCACTACTGCTCCTTCACATAGGTTTTTGGCAGCGTCGGGATTCACCACCAATCCGCAATCAACTGCATTGGTCACTTTATCGATTTTCACTTCACCATCAACAATTCTCAGATCCAACACCTGGGCTGCGTAGCTGTTGTGACAGAAATAGGCAGATACCCCTCTGGAAATCCCTTCCTTCGAACTTCCCCAATTAGCCTTTTCCCTAAGCAATTCCAGTACTTTGGCATAGCGATCCGCATCGTAATCATTTCCATCTCCCACAGGGTTTGCTTTGGCTTTTGCCAATAATTCCAAGCGGAAATCAATCGGGTCTTTGCCTGCCGCCTCGGCAACTTCATCCAAGAACGATTGTTCCACGCAAGCCATAAAATTGGATCGCGGGGCACGAAATGAACCTGTGGTAATATTGGAAGGTACTTCCCAGCCTTCTGCCAGATAATTGTCCACAGCACCAGCGGGGAATCTATCCGGATATAATGGATTCTCGGGAAGCCCTCCGGCATTGACATGAAATGCGGTCAGTTGATTGTTTTCATCCAACGCCGCCCGGTAAGTTGCCTGATAGCGTGATCTATAAACTCCTCCGGTCATATCATCTTCCCGTGTGTAGATCAGTTTGATCGGCGCGTCCATTTTTTGTGATATGACTGCAGCTTCGATGAGCCAATGTGCGTAAGACCTTCTTCCATAGCCACCACCAAGTCGGGTCATTGCTATTTCTATGTTTTCCAAGGGAATTCCCAGTCTGGAAGAAAGTGCCTGTTCGGTCAATTCCGGTTTTTGCAAAGGACCAGCGCACTCCGCTCTATCACCTTTTACATGGGCAAAGAAATTCATCGGCTCCATGCAGTTATGTGCTAAAAAAGGGCCAGTGTAACTTCTTTCTATGACTTTGGCGGCTTTGGCAAATGCAGCTTCAGGATCGCCGTCTTTCCGTTGGGTTTTGGGTTTTTGTGCTGCTACTATCATTGCCTGCTCTTGGGATGCAGCTCCTTCCAGACCTTTCGGTACTATTCTTATCCCTTCCCTGCCTAACATATCCCGCTTCTCTTCATAGGCTTCCTGAATCTCCCATTCTGCTTCGATAACTTTCTTTGCCTGCATTACCTGCCAGGTACTTTCTCCTACGATAGCGATGAGATCTGTGAATTGGACGGTGTCAAAAAATGTTTTTTTGTAATCGTCCTGAATAGACTTGATCCGGAAAATATCCGCAATTCCCGGCATGGTACGTGCCTTAGAATCGTCAAAAGATTTCAGTGTTTTGCCAAAAGCAGGGGGATGGACGATCATGGCGATGAGCATTCCTTCCCGCTTGGTATCTATGCCAAACAGTGGTTTTCCAGTCACTATATTTTTGGCTTCTACATTCTTTTTGGAGGTCCCGATAATTTTGAAATCCCCTGTGTTTTTTAATTGGACTTCCTCAGGTACCGGCATCTTAGCCGCCAAGGAAGCAAACTCACCGAAATTTGCTGATTTGCCTGATCCCTTATGGGAAATGGTACCTGTTTTCACAGTTATTTCATTTGCGGGAACATTCCAGCTCTGGGCTGCTGCAGCTACCAACATCGCACGGGCAGTTGCCCCTGCGGTTCTAAGGTTGGTGAAACCCGAGCGGATAGCTTGACTTCCACCTATGAACTGTCTCGTGAAGTATTTGGTATCCAAATCCGCCTGCTGTACGACGACATCCTTCCAATCCACATCGAGTTCTTCGGCAACGATCATCGGCATGGAAGTCTTCACATTTTGTCCGCCTTCCGGATTCGGTGACATGACAGTTACCAGCCCGTTTTCGCCGATTTTAATAAATCCATTGAACTGGAACCATTCTTTAGGCATCCCCAAAGCGTTTGCTTCCTTAGGTTGGCAAGCCGCCAGCCAGTTGAGACTGAGCAGCATCCCACCTCCGGTAAGTGCGGAGACCTTGAGAAATGAGCGGCGGTTGATTTTAGTGCTTGCAGTTTTCATGAATATAGTTTCACAGATTTTTAATCCAGACTTTTTGTGAATAAAGCCATCACTTTCGTCCTTATCTCCTCTACGTCAAACATAGATCCGAAGTGGGGAGCGTCTTTGGCAATAATCAATTCATTGGGTACTTCTTTTACCTTCAGCCAAGAAACCAGTAAATGAGATTTAATTTACTGATTTAAAAGGTGATATGCTTAGGTGTAGTTTAGAATTTACTGATCAACCAAAGCAGATTCTTTCGTACGGACACCCAGCAATTCGAATTTTTCTATTTCAGATCGAATTTCAGTTAACTCGCTTTCGCTAAACCTCACTTCTAAAGCTCCGAGGTTTTCTTCCAAATGCTGGGGGCTGATTGTTCCCGGAATAGGCACGATAAACGGCTTTTGGGCAAGTAGCCAGGCAAGGGAAAATTGCGCCATGGTGATCCCTTTTTTCTGTGACCATTCCTCGACAATCCGCAAAAACGGCATGTTCTGTTCCAATCCCTCAGCAGAGAAAAATGGCAACTGAGAACGTCTGTCCAATTCGTCAAATCGGCTATACTCATTAAACCTTCCCGTCAGAAAGGATCTCAATGTCGGTCCCCAAGGCACGAAACCTACTCCAAGCTCTTCGCAAATATCCAGAATTTGGTTTTCGGGAAATCGCTCACCTAAGGAGTACTGGGTTTGCAGAGCAGAAACAGGCAATTCAGCATGAGCTTTTCTCAAGGTATCGGGGGCAACCTCTGATAATCCCCAGTGTTTTGCTTTTCCTGCTGCTATGATTTCTTTAAATGCTCCTGCTACTTCTTCAATCGGAACCTGTGGATCCCACCTGTGCAGATAAAGGAGATCAATGGTTTCCACACGAAGCCTTTTTAAGCTACCATCGACCACTCTTTTAAGTGATTCAGGGCTGCTGTTTCGTCCCATACGCTGCCTGTTTTGGATCTCGAAACCGATTTTAGTAGCAATTTTGATTTGACCTGTGAATGGTTCCAAACCTTCACCAACAACTTCTTCGCTGCCATAAGGGCCATAAACTTCCGCCGTATCAAAAAAGGTGACTCCACGCTCTACTGCTTTGCGAAGATGGGCGATCATATCCTGTTTTGGTGGGGTTGGATTATAAGTGCCCGCCACCATACTCATGCATCCCAGACCGATCCCTGAAACTTCTAAATTGCCCAGTTTTCGAGTGGGGAGATCAGCTGATAAGTTCAGGCGTGGTTTGTCACCTGAGCTCATTGCCAGTGCAGGAGTCATTACCATACCGGCTCCCGCCAATGCTGCATTTTTAAAAAACTCCCGTCTGTTGGATTTTATTTTATTGGTCATGTTTCTCTATTTACTTTAAATTCTGAATCCCCTTGAAATGATCCATCCCAAGGGGATATTTTACTTATTGCCTGTCGATTTTATATAATCTTCCAGCATCTGTAATGGCATAAAGGGCATTATCCAATCCCTGAATAACATCCCTGAACCGTTGACTTTCGCCTGACAGCAATCTTTCTTCTCCTACCACTTTATTATCACTGTCGATTACCAGTCTGGCTATATGCGTACCGCTTAAGGCTCCGATAAATAGATTATTTTCCCATTCCGGAATTCGATTTCCTGAATAAAATGTAATTCCACTTGGAGAAATTACCGGATCCCAATAATAAACCGGCTGTTCCATGCCTTCCTGTTGCTGGATTCCATCACCCATAATATCACCGCTGTAATCAATGCCATAGGTAATCACTGGCCATCCGTAATTAGCTCCCGGTGTGATGAGATTTACTTCATCCCCTCCTCTGGGTCCAAATTCACTTAGCCATAAGTCACCGTTGGTGGGATGGAAGGCCAAACCCTGCGGGTTTCTGTGTCCATAGCTATATAACTCCGGCAAAGCTCCGGATTCCTCAAAAGTTGGATTCCCTGGGGCAGGTTGGCCATCTGTAGTGATCCGTACGATCTTCCCCAATCCGGTACTTACCGATTGTGCCAGAGCTCTTGTGGCTGGCCAAGCTCTTTCTCCGGTACTCACTACCAGATTTCCGGTTGCATCAAAAAGGATACGTCCACCATAATGTGCATTGCTGTTATCTGCTGGATTGGCACGATAGATCACTGCCGGATTTTCGATGGTACTTTCATTGTCAGCAAGTCTGCCTTTGGCAACTGCTGTCATATTTCCTCCGGCGCTTTGCTCAGAGAAAACCCAATAGACCATTCTATTATTGCCAAAATCTGGGTCAACACATAACCCCAGTAATCCTCCTTGCCCGGCAGGATTGACGGGTGGCAGACCAGTGATCGCTCCGCTCAGTTCTCCTGAGGTGGTAGCAATCCGCATCTGGCCTGCCTTTTGGGTGATTAACAACCTTCCATCTGGGAGATTGGTGATTCCCCAGGGAGCTGTCAAATCAGAGGATATAACAGTTGCCTCAAATGGGGTTTCAGTAGTTACACTTCCAATTCTTGTTTGACCTTCAAAAGCTGGCTGAAAGTTTGAGTTTGGCGAATTCGTTTCCACCGGTGTGCCTACTTCCTGCTCCTGACCAGTGTCTTGATCATCGATCAGGCCATCATCTGCGGTACAACTCACATGTAGCCCCAAACTGATGATGGAAAAGAGAAGAATAAATTTTGATGTTTGCATGTGGTTGTAGTTTTAGTGGTTGTTGGATAATCAGAATCTAAGGGATTTAAAAACCGAGTCTAGTTTGCAATTTGGTGCGATTCTTAAATGCTTTTTCCAACACATCGAATCGTGCTTTTCTAGGATCGGGGGTGCTAGTCACTTTTCCGTCGAGCGTTATATCCAAAATCTCTGCTTCTTGAACGTCGTACTGAGGCCATTCAGGAAGGTTGTTTCCGTTAGGATTTCCGGTTTTGGCAAAATTGGCCCAATAGCTATTCATGATCCGTGCTAACTCCTTTTCCTCTTCTGTTGGCTCACCTTGGGCTCCCCATCTTGCATTCAGCGTGTTAAAGACAAAAGAAGTTTCCGAACCATGCCCCGCTCCATAAGGAGATCGCTCTCTTGCAGCAGGAGGGACGTATCCAAACTGCCATACGTAAACTGGTTGGTTCTCTTCGACGAACGCTCTTGCCGACATCCGAGCTGGCTCGCCCCAACCCCAATCGGTCGTAAACTTGGTCAGGACTTCATTGAATTCTTTGTTACCATCTGGATCGTAAGCAGCTTTGGCTTCTGCTTCCAATTCACCGAATTGTGAAAAAAGCTCTTCTTTCGTTTGGCTGGCATTGATAAATCCGCCACCGATTTCTGCACTTGAGCTTCCGATCATCAACGGAACTTTTGCCTGTCTTCCGGCTTGATAGGAAGTTTCGGCAGTTTCCACAACGAGTTCTCCATCCAGAATAGGACCTGAATAAGTTCTGGCTCCCGTGCTGTCATTTTCCTGACCACCATCTAAAATTTCTTCGATGCTCAATGCACGAAGTTGATCCAGTGCAGCTTTATCAGTTCCTTGAATGCCGTATCTTTTTGCAAAGTTGATTCCGATGGTTTCTGCCGAAACTGGGTACAATTCATCAGCATTATCTTCTCTGATAGGTCTTCCGGTTAAAACCCCATCACGTCCACCTCCGGATTCGCTGATGGCTTTATGAAAAAGTCCATTTGCTGATGGAATGCTTAACAGGGAATGCACAGCAACTCCTCCAGCAGAAAAACCGAAAATTGTCACATTATCAGGATCTCCACCAAATTCTTCAATGTTGTCCTGAATCCATTTCAGCGCAGCGATTTGATCCATGTAGGCATAACTTCCTTTCATTTCTTCAGGATGCTCCTGGCTCAAAGCCGGAAACGCAAAGTGACCCAATCTACCCAACCTGTAATTGATGGTTGTCAAAATAACCCCCTGCTTCGCAAATGCATCTCCCGCTGAGCCTGGACCTGCACCACTTCCACCTGTAAATCCTCCTCCATGAAGCCACACCATCACCGGAAGTTTCGCTCCCTTTACTGCGTCAGCGGGTTTCCATAGGTTCAGGAATAGACAGTCCTCTGATGTTTTGGCTGTAGATCCCGGCCAGGTTCGTTGCGGACAATCGGCACAATATTCCGTGGCATTTTTCACCCCTTCCCATACTTTGACTGGCTGGGGAGGTCTCCAACGAAACTTTCCGACAGGAGGCGCTGCAAAAGGAATCCCTTTGAAACTGGTGACATCGCCTTCCGTCGCTCCCCGGAGTGAACCAGAGCTTATTTTCACGATGGGTTCCTGAGCATATCCTGTAATTGCTATCAGGAAAAATAAGCTGATCAATAGGGTTTTTTTCATTTGATTTAAGGTTGGAGTTGGAAGTTTATTGCTTGATTGATGGCTATTCCTCTAATTTTCTACTGGTCAGCCATTTGACCATATTTGGATCCCGATGATCAAAGAAGGAGCTTTCCTTTTGATCCAGAGTTTCTATCAGCTTGATGTCTTCAGGACTGAGTTCAAAATCGAAAACATTGAAATTCTCGGCCATCCGTTCTTTTCTGACTGATTTTGGAATCGATATCACCCCACGCTGGGTCAACCATCGGATCACAACTTGTGCTATGGATTTCTGGTAGTTGGCACCGATAGCAGCTAAAAGCTCATTACTAAAAAGCCCATTTTTTCCTTCTGCAAAAGGCCCCCAAGATTCGATTTGAATGTTGTTTTCAGTTAGAAATTGCTGGGTCTCGATCTGTTGGTGGAAAGGGTGCGTTTCGATCTGATTGATAGCAGGAACGACTTCATGGAATGCCATCAAATCCACCACCCGGTCAGGCTGAAAATTACTGATGCCAATCGCACGGATTTTACCCTCTTTGTACAGTTCCTCCATCGCTCGCCATGATTCATGGACATTTCCGAAAGGTTGATGGATCAGGTAAAGATCCAGGTAATCCAGTTGGAGCTTTTTCAGGGATTTCTCTACTGCGGCTTTGGTCTTGTCAAAACCTGTGTCTTCAATCCAAAGCTTGGTGGTGATAAACAATTCTTCCCGTGCAACTCCACTGTTTTTAATTGCTTTACCTACTGCTTCCTCATTTTTATAAGAAGAAGCAGTATCCAATAATCTGTAACCAACTTCGATTGCATCTATTACACTTCTTTCACATTCTGCCTGATCGGCGATTTGAAAAACCCCAAAGCCCAAAATGGGCATTTTTACTCCATTGTTTAATGTTATGTTTTGCATGTCAATTCTCTTTTTTGTTTGATTAGATGAACTAGAAAAGCCAAGGCCACATGGACCTGGACTTTCTTTCTTGTAACCCAATCTATGTTTTATGTTTTCTGTTCTCATTTAATGATTTGCGGAACTGGGAAGGATTCATATTCATCGCTTTTTTGAAAAAGTTATTGAAATGAGTCACTTCTGTGAATCCCAATGCATAGGCTATTTCAGACACGTTCCAGTCAGTTTGCTTCAAAAGTCGTTTGGATTCAGCAAGAATTCTCCCGCGAATAATCACTGAAGTTGGTTTGTTGTTTATTGCTTTGACTGATCTATTGAGATGGTTTACATGGATATCCAGTTTTTGAGCAAAATCTGATGCAGACCTAAGCTTAAGTGTATTGCGTAGATCAATAATGGGAAATTGACTTTCCAACAATTCGAGAAAATTTGCATTGATCCTGTTTGCTGCAGAATTTGAATGTTCTTCAGTATTAATCTTTACACATTTTTTATTCGCTGTCTGAATCATAGCTTATTCTAATCTTTTTTGCTGCGTGGATGATCGCTTAGTAGCCCAAATCACTCAGCCAATTATTGACAGCAATTCTTACTTCTACTTCCTTTTCCCCTTCCATGACAAATAATACCCCATCCCTTTCTATCCCTCCTGTAGTAGAGTAGCCTTCCAGAATGTTACTTCCCGGGCATAGCTCCTCTACTGAGTCAAAGCTGCTTCCTATTCCATAGCCTGCGTTGGTATTGAATGGAATGACCGTTTTGCCGCTGAGGTCATTTTCACTCAGGAATGTTTTCATCGGTGGGGGCAGCTGCATTCCCCAGGTCGGAAATCCCACAAACACAGTTTCGTATTTTGAGAGGTCAACCGTTGTTTTTAATGGAGGCAGTACTCCCGTCTCATTTTCCTGGGCAACCTGGGCTACAATAGCTCCATAGTCTTCAGGATAAGGAGTCTCCAACTCCAGACTTACCAAAGTCCCGCCTACCTTTTTCTGAATCATCTCTGCTACCGCTTTCGTGTTTTTGGTACGGGTGAGATAGACGATGAGGATTTTATCCGAGTCCATTTCAACCGGATTTATATCAGCCTCAGTTTGAGTTTGACTGGTGCAGCTCAAGGAGCTAAAGAGGAAAATGAAAAGGAAGAAATACTTCATGGATTTTTATTTTTACCGATCCCCAGGTCCCATCAATTTGGTAAAGGAAAGTGAACCCAACTTCCAGCCTTCGGCTTTTTTGATGTAAACCTCAGTGACTTCGAAAGGATTGGTGACTTCATTGCCTCCAACTTCGGCGATCAATGTGATGCGGTTTAATAGAATAGCAGTGTTATCGATAATTTCAACGGAAACTTCATGGATATCCGCTTTCTTATACCAGATTCCGCCACTGCGGATGATGTTCACTTCTTGCTCTTTGCCCCAAGCACCGCCCATATGCACAAAAACTGATTTGTCGTCAAAGAGCTCTGCAAGTTTATCGGCTTCTTTGTCTGCCATCCACTGCCATTTGGTTTTGGAGAGTTCGATGATTTCTTGTTTGGTCGCCTCTTGTCCAAAGGAGATTTGTACTGCGGAGAACATTAAGAAGAATGCTAGAATTGTCTTTTTCATATGCTTATAATTGTTTTTCAACGGTCATATGGAATCTCGCTTTGTCGATTCATCCCTATGTGTTTCGCGTTCGACATGCTCGATTTCATGGTTGATGGGTTGATTTTGTTTCTTAGTTCAGGTTAGTGAGACACTAACCGGTGCGGTGCTTGGATTAATGTTCAATCTCATGTGTGTCCCTGACACTACTGAATGTCAAAACCAGCATTTTCCAGTCTTCACCCTGCTTTTGATAAACTTCGGTCACCGTAAATTCTGTGACCACATCGTTGCCTCTAACATGCGCTGTCAAAGTGATTCTATTCCAGACTACAGCTGTATTTCCGGAAACCTCAATGGCTGTATCATGGACTTCTGCGTTTTTGTACCAGATACTTCCCGTTTCGATAATTTCCAGTTCTCGGTCTTTTTTCCAACTTCCGCTCATGTGGACAAATTTGGCTTTGTCGTCAAAGAGTTTTTCCAGTTTGGCTACATCCTTATCCGCCATCCATTGCCACTTGTCCATGGAGAGCTTTTTGATTGCCTGCTCTTCGGAGGATTGGGCAAAAGTGTATGAAACACTCAATAGGAGGAGAGTAAGGATGGATAGGTACTTTTTCATGGTTTTATTTTTTAATTAGTTGATGTTTAATTATTGAAGCCTTTTTCCTTGAGCCATTCGGACATCAAGTCGGCTATTTGCTGATTGTTTAGGTCAGAGAATGGAAAGTGGGTGTTTCCTTTGATGCCGATTTCCGGCAGATGTACCAAGGTGACATCTCCACCATTTTCGTTTACTGTTTCTGTCCAACGTTTCGCCATTTGCAGGGCAGCCCGCCATTGTTCTTGGGCTGGGTTTTCTACCGGTTCGGTCGGGATATAGTCTCCGTAATAAATTACAATAGGGATTTGGGTCAGCTTTTTGAATTCATCCATTGGTACACCAACTGCACGCAATGTTCCTCCTACGTAAGTGATTGGATCTGGTACACTGCCTTCCGGAAAGACGAAATTGCTTCCGGGCTCATAGGATACTATTCCTTTAATATGTTCTGACTTTAATGCTGTAAGCCATCCTTGTCCGCCACTATGGGAATGGGTGACCAAAATACCATCACCGATTTGGTCAAAAAGGGCAGTGACAGCCTCTGTATTTGCATCAAAATCAATAGGTCCGGTATCCGGGGTGATTTGTCTTAAAAACTGATCCAAGGTTTCAGGACTTTTATCAAACTGAACTCCTGGATAGAATTCGGTGCCTACTCCCAGGCGAAAAATCCCAAACCAAAGTTGATCATCAGGTGATGCAGAAATGGTTCCAGGTACAGTGCTCCTTCCAGCTCTTCCCCGTCTGGGTTGGTCGATGAGGTAAACAGGATATTTCTTGCGTAGGAAGATGTTTTGAAAGCCTTCCCTTCCATCAGGGGTTGTTTCCCATGTTTTGGAAAACTGACCATAGCCATGCCAAAAGACCAAAGGCAGTTTCTTGGCTTTTTCAGGAATTTGGTAAAATACATAGGCATGGTCTCCATGGAGGGTCTGCCCGTCTGAGCTTTGATTGCCTGGATTAAAAGCCCCATCAGCTATTGGGTCAAACGTACCCGGAGCAGTTATTACTTTTCCTCCCACTGCAAAACTTCCCTGGTCTTCTAATACAATAGATCCTTTCTGACCAAAAGCTGGGGAAACAGTGCTAAGTGCTAGGATGAAATGTAGAATTCTAATTTTGAACATGACTATAAGTCGGTATGTTTCTGAATCTTGTAGTAGGCATTGAATCGGATGCTGAAATGACTCTGCCGGATCTTGTAAACCTTTTTATACACAACTAAGAGACGAAAAATATTCCTACGGTTTGTGGAAAATCAACAGACAGCAGAGATCAATCACCCAAATGACAGATTTGATCTACGAATGAAAAGTGGTTTTTTGATTTCTCCCCTTTCTGGGGCAGTTCCTATAAGTTGCCCACTAGTGTTTACTTTGCTTTTGATTGCATCAGCACCTTTACAGAAAAGTCAGTACCGAGTGCGTTTTCTCCCGGTAACTAGATCGGAATATTTTACCACTTGTAGGTTAAAAAAGGTATTCTGTAGATCACACGTGTCAGTTGGATGATCTCTGGGATTTGGTGTTATTTAAAATCCTAAATTTCGATAATGAAACATAATCTCGTATCGCGTCCGGTTTTTTATGCGCTGCATGTCCTCTTCTGGCTTTGCTATGGGGCGATATTATTTGCTTCGCTGAGCAACTGGATTAGATCACCCAACGATGTGTGGAAAGCTGTGATCTCTGATGTGCTGACTTCTTCATCTATAGCCTACATCAATTATTATCTACTTCTGCCGCGTATTTATAAAAAGGGAAGGTATTCGGCCTATATTTTAGCGTCTATCGCTTTGGTGGTAATCATTGTTCTCTTGAGGGTGAGCCTTCTGGGTATGACCCATATGTCTGTAACCTACACGTATTTTATCAGGGCAGTTCCGGCTCTTGGGTTTTATCTCATTACTACGGTGATCTGGTTTTTTGCAAGTATGATTTCGGCACAGAGAAATGCGATAGAACTCCGAAACAGCCAACTGGCTTCTGAACTGAAGTTTCTCAAGCTTCAGCTGAGTCCGCATTTCCTGTTTAATACGCTGAATAACATTTATTCTATGGCTTATTTCAGTGACAGCAATACTGCTCCTGCAATCATGAAGCTGTCCGAGATGATGCGCCATATGCTCTATGAGGATCAGGGAAAGTTTGTTTCGCTTGCCAAAGAAATCTCCTTTATGGAGAATTTCATAGAGCTCTGGAGACTCAAGCTGGATGAGAAACCCAAAATCATTTTCAAACATAAGGGAGTGAGAGACAGTCATCAGATCGCCCATTTGATCTTTTTGGTTTTCTTGGAAAATGCCTTCAAACACGGAAATACCATTGATGGAACAATAGAAATCAAGCTACATGTCGATGCCAATGATCAGTTGTTTTTCCATATTAAAAATGATGTGATCGATGCCCGCAAAACCGCCGAAGAGGAAAGTGGGGTAGGGCTGTCTAATGTGAAAAAGAGGCTGAATCTGATTTATCCCGGTAAACATGAGTTGATCATGGATCAGCAACTCACCTCTTTTGAAGTGAACCTAACCATAAACCTAAAATGAACTACCAAATCCTAATTGTGGATGATGAACCACCAGCAAGGAAATTGCTTTCGGATTATGTGTCCAAAGTAAGTAGTCTGGAGCTGGCAGGAGTGTGTAGCAATGGGGAGGAAGCTTTGGCTTTCCTGAAGGAAAATACGGTGGATATCCTATTACTGGATATCCGGATGCCACTGATGACGGGCATGGATGTGCTGAATGAATTGGAAGATAAACCGCTCACCATATTTGTGACTGCCTATGAGGAGTATGCAGTGAAAGGATATGAGTTGGACGTCATTGATTACCTGGTAAAGCCGGTATCTTTTGAGCGTTTTAGAAAAGCTATTGATAAAGCTGTTGAATACCTATCAGTTCAAGTAGTTGCTGAAGAGACAACCGAGAAACTTGATTACTTTTTTCTTAAGACCGATACGAGAATTGTGAAATTTCTCTATTCAGAAGTTCAGGCCATAGAAGCCCAGCGGGAATACATTAAAATCATCACTCCAACTCGAAAAGTGATGTCATTGGTTTCTCTGACTGGAATTGCCAATGCTTTGCCGGGAGAATTTGTGCGCATTCATCGCTCCTTCATTATCAACATGCGGCATATCGATGAGGTGCAGTCCAATGAGGTTTTGATAGGAAAAGAGCTATACCCGATCAGCCGGAATTATAGGGACGAGTTTTTCAAAAAATTGGGAGACAGGAAGTTGCTGTAAGTTTCTCGGATGCTTTTTTAAGACTAATGGGCTAGTTTAGTGAGTTTTAAAGTGGGGAAATATTTTCGTTGTTAGCGATTGTTTCTCCTTATAAATAAGATTGATACTTAGGTTTTTAAAGGGGAAAGGACTGTGAACCTGAATATTCTAGTAGGAATAACTCTTGTATAATTTAACTGTAATAAACCACTGTTTACTATGAAAAACTTCAAAGATTTCAATAGAATAGCCAAGAACAGGCTGCTGTTACTTTCAAATTTAGTCCTCGTCGGATTGTTGATTTTCTCAGGATATTCCTTTAAAAATAGGCTAAACACTACATCAACTGAGTTGAAAGCTGAGGAGGTTAAGTCTCTGGAGGCTTTTGTGGATGTATATAAAGTCCTGATGAGCCCTCGCTGTATGAACTGCCACCCGGCAGGAGATATTCCTTTGCAAGGTGATGAACAAAAACTACATGCCATGTCCCCAATGAGAGGAGTGGATGGCAAAGGTATATTGACACTCAAATGCTCCAATTGTCACGCACCCGAAGGTGTTCCCGGAGAGCATACGCCTCCGGGCAATCCCGAATGGCATTTACCGCCTGCGGATATGAAAATGGTTTTTGAAGGTAAATCTCCCAGAGAGCTTGCACTTCAGTTAGTTGATCCGGAGAGAAATGGACATAAGGATATGGAGGCCTTGAAAGCTCATGCAGATGATGGTCTGGTAAAAGAAGGCTGGACAATGGGAGGGGACAGAGCTTTGCCCCCGTTAAGCTATGAGGAATTTAAAGAAGCTTGGCTGACCTGGATAGAAAATGGAGCCGTGGCAACGGCGGAATAGGAGGTAAGAATAACTACATTTAAAAAGAAACTGAAGCCAAATCATTAAGTTTTAACTTTTTATTCGGCTTCAGTTATTTTTCCTGTTCTTCCAAGGACTGATTTAGGATTTTTAATCAGCCTATATTTAAAGTTGCAGGGCTTATGCTCCACTTCTAGGAAGTTTTTTCATGGAGAATTATTAGTATGCCTCGCAAAATTTCACCTGACTAGGTTCCTAAAGAGAAGGTTTTATAGGTTAAAGATTTTAGAGTGAAGCCATGTCGATCACAAAGCGATACTTGACATCGCCTTTTTCCAATCGCTCAAATGCCTCATTCACTTCTTGCATTGCAATGATCTCAGAATCTGCCGTGATGTTATGTTCATAGCAGAAGTTCAGCATTTCCTGCGTCTCTGCAATGCCTCCAATATTTGACCCAGCGAAACTTTTTCTTCCCATGATGATATTGAAAGCACCGACTTCCAGTGGTTCAGGAGGAAGTCCGACCAATACTACTGTACCGTCATGTTTCAATAAATTCAGGTAGGAATTCACATCATGCTTTGCAGAAACAGTATCAATGATAAAATGTAGCTGTGCAGTGTATTTTGACATTTCCTCAGAATTGCTGGAAAGGACGGCAAAGTCGGCACCTAGACGTTTTGCGTCCTCAACTTTAGAAGGGGAGGTAGTAAAAACTGTGACTTCAGCACCCATGGCCTTGGCGATCTTGATAGCCATATGGCCAAGACCGCCGATTCCCAAAATCCCTACTTTTTTTCCAGGTCCTGCATTCCAGTGTTTCAAAGGAGAGTAAACGGTAATTCCTGCGCATAGTAAGGGAGCCGCTGCCCCCAGATTTTCAAAATTTGGCATGTGCAGCATGTATCTCTGATCACATACATAAGACTTGGAAAATCCCCCAAATGTGGCACCTCCAAGGTGTCTGTCTGGTGAATTGAAGGAGAAAGTCACTCCTTTTTCGCAGAACATTTCAAGATCCTCCTCGTAACTTTCGCAGTGACCACAGCTGTCAACGATGCAGCCAACTCCCGCGAGTTCACCGACTTTAAAAGAAGTTACTTGATCCCCAACTCGGGTTACTCTTCCGAGAATCTCATGCCCTGGGACAATTGGGAATATGGTCCCACCGAAGTCATTCTTAATTTGATGTAGATCCGAATGGCAGATTCCGCAGTAAAGGACTTCCATCTCTACATCAGTAGGAAGAAGTTCTCTGCGTTTGATTTCCATTTCATGCAAAGGTGTGCCCTCTGTTTCTGATCCGTATGCTTTACTAGTGGTTGTTTCCATTGATTTGGTTTTAAAATTTCGATTTATATTCTTCTTCTGTGACAGGATCTAGCCACTCTGTCCTGTCCGTTTTACTTCCGGGAACGATGGCGATATGCCGCATCGCTTTTTCTTTTGAAGCACCATGCCAGTGAATCACATCAACAGGAATTTGGACCACATCACCCTCTTGGATAACCTGAATTGCTTTTCCCTTTTCCTGATAATAACCTATCCCATCAGTGACAACAAGAATTTGCCCATTGGTATGAGTATGCCATTTTGTTCTGGCTCCTGCTTCAAAAGACACAATTCCCATAATGGTATTGTAATCTGCCGGGTTAAGTAACATGTTGACATTGACTGTGCCGGTAAAGTATGCTGATGGAGCGTTACCTCCTTTTTCTTTAAATGAGTTCATGATTTGTAATTCAATTGCCCGCTCTTTTCGCCAAATGTGCTGGATATCTTGCTCCTTGAATTTCAACTTTTGATGCAATAGCGTCTATTTTTTCCAGATCCTCTGAGTTGAGATTAACCGACGCTCCGCCCAGGTTTTCTTCTAATCGATGCAGTTTGGTGGTTCCGGGAATAGGGGTGATCCAAGGTTTTTGAGCCAACAGCCATGCTAATGCGATCTGTGCCGTAGTTGCTTCTTTTTCAGTTGCAATTTCCTGTAGCAGTTCCACCAGAACCTGATTGGCCATTCTGTTTTCCTCGGTAAATCGAGGGACAATATTTCTAAAATCCGAAGCATCAAACTGGGTGTGTGCCTTAATAGCTCCGGTTAAAAATCCTTTTCCCAATGGGCTGAATGGAACAAAGCCGATTCCTAGTTCTTCCAAAAGAGGAAGTATTTCCGTTTCAGGTTCTCTCCACCAAAGTGAGTATTCGCTTTGCAAAGCTGTGACGGGCTGAACCGCATGTGCTTTTCTGATGGACTGGACTCCGGCTTCAGACATTCCAAAATGCTTCACTTTTCCTTCCTGAATCAGATCCTTCACTGCTCCGGCTACCTCTTCCATAGGGACTTCTGTATCGACTCTGTGTTGGTAAAAAAGGTCGATCACATCTGTTTTTAATCTTCTCAGAGATTCTTCTGCAACTAACTTGATTCGCTCAGGTCGGCTATCCTGACCTTGCTTAGAGTCACCGTTTTTAAACCCGAATTTGGTCGCTATGACCACATCTTTACGGAATGGAGCCAATGCCTCACCGAGCAGTTCTTCATTTGCAATACCATAAGCCTCAGCAGTATCAAAGAATGTGACACCCATTTCTACCGCAGCTCGGATGAGTTTAATCCCTGTAGATTTGTCAGTGGCAGGTCCGTATCCAAATGTTAAACCCATGCAGCCTAATCCTAAGGCTGAAACTTCCAGTCCGCTGTTTCCTAATTTTCGCTTTTCCATAATGAGTTTTTTTATTCAATGAGTGCAATTCAGCTAATTTGAAGAGGAATCGAATCATAAAAATCCAAGAGAATCCTTGCTGAAGTGTTACACTACAAATTTTGCGGATTCGTAATTTTTAGAATAACTCCAATCAAACAATAGCTTATACTATTCAAACAATCGGCATGTTCTCTAGATACTTTCTGGCTCTTGCTTATGCTGTTTTTGGGGTGTAGTTATTTGAAGTCTGCCAGTTGATAGTATTTTTTACTTTAGTTATTCAAATCAAGCATAGTCGATTGTTGAGGTGAGGAAATGAGCTTTTTATTGATTTATGTTTGAAAATCGTAAGTTTTGATTTGAATTCTAGTATTTCTTTAAGAGGTGTTTTCGCAATTTTGTATTTGGAATGGTCGTCTGACTGTGTTGGCCCAAATGCTCGTCCTGTTAGTAAAAAATTAATAACAATGGAAAATTCCGAAAGACTAAATGAGGTCTATCAACCAAAAAACGATTGTGTTCCTGAGGATTTTCAAAATGAGGTAAAGCATTTCAACCTTTTTCATTTAAAGCCTCTAGAGCCGGGGAAGCCTTTGGTTATTCCTTACAGAAGACGTGATTTTTATAAAATCATGCTGGTGATGGGAAATAGTAAAGTGCTATATGCAGATAAGGAGGTAGAGATAAAAAAGCAGGCTTTGTCGTTTTCAAACCCTATGATTCCCTATCAATGGGAACATCTGGATCGTCACCGAGAGGGAGTTTACTGTATATTCAGTACTGATTTCTTTGATCAGTTTGGGCAGTTCCAACAATATGAGGTTTTCCAAAGTCAGGGTACACATGTGTTCGAATTGTCTGATGAACAAGTGACTGAAGTGAGTTCTGTTTTTGAGAAAGTGGAATCTGAATTCAATTCGGATTACAAGTATAAATACGATCTGATCAAGAACCTGCTTTTTGAACTGATCCACTTTGGACTGAAATTGCAACCGGCTTCCCAGATTGAAAATAAGCTCAATTCCGCTTCCCGACGGATAGCGAGCATGTTTTTAGAGCTATTGGAAAGGCAATTCCCTATAGATGACCTACATACCAGCGTGAAACTAAGAACGGCCTCTGATTTTGCAGGTCAGTTAAATGTCCATGTTAATCATTTGAACCGGGCCTTAAGAGAGGTTACCCAAAAGACAACGACTGCACTAATAGCGGAACGTGTCCTGCAGGAAGCGATGGTGTTATTGAAATACAGCACCTGGAATATATCAGATATTGCCTACGCTTTAGGTTTTTTAGAAGTGACACATTTCAATAACTTTTTTAAAAAACACACGGTAAAGAACCCCACACAGTTCAGGAAATCAGCCCTTTCCGAAAAGTAGAACATATATAGGTTAGTTAACAAGAAAGTCCAAGCTCAAGTGGGCTTGTTTTTTTTAGGACTGAACAATTTTATGTTGTTTGGCCGTTCCTGCGGACGGGCTTTTTATTTCAATCTCCTTCGGAGGATTTACTTTTCAATCCCTAACGGAAGTTTAGCAGCCTGGGATAAGTCAGCTTACGTCTGTATTATTCTGATTTTAACAATTTCAGTGTGATTTTAGTAAAAGGGAGAATGATCTTTAGATGTAGAAGGCTAGTTAAGCAGGGATGATTTTTTACCCCTGAATTCTTCATTAAGTTAGTCCTTTGGGCTCTGGGCGACCGTAAGCTTCCGGCATAAAGCCGCTTGCTGCGCTGCGCTTTTTATTCCTTTGCCTTCCGGTCTTTGTCGCCCACGGCCTGATGAAGCTTCATAATTCATTGTTCCACAAAAACGAAAAAGATTATGGAGACTTCCGAAAGAAAAATTGATTTGTTTGAAGTAGCTGAGATTAAGCTGAGCTACAGTGCAAAAGTAAAGTCATCCCAAAGACCTAGGGTAGCAAGTTCAAGACAGGTGTATGAAGTATTTGCAAAGGCTTGGGATCAGGACAGGATAGAGTTTGTAGAGGATTTTAAAGTAATGCTGCTGTCCAGAGCAAACCGGGTGCTGGGTATTGTGAACATCAGCTCAGGCGGTACAGCAGGGACTGTAGTGGATGTAAAGCTGGTTTATGCAGCTGCCATCAAAGCTAATTCCAGTTCAGTGATTTTAGCGCATTGCCATCCGAGTGGGAATCTACTGCCATCTGAACAGGATAAGCGATTGACCCAGCGGATTAAAAAAGCGGGTGAAATCCTGGATATCCCGGTACTTGATCATTTGATTATGACTGCTGAAGGATACTATTCATTCGCAGATGAAGGGGAGCTTTAGGGCTCTTCTTCTTTTTTTAGCTTCCATGAACTTTCCGTTTCGGAAAATCCATGGAAGCTATTTGTAGGCATTCATTTTTATAAAATCTCGATTGATTGCAGATTTCTATACATGGGTATTTCTACTAATGAACCTTTCATGATCCTATAGCCATTTGAATGTTGTTTTTAGCTGTTCCAAATGGAATTTATACAATTCGATCATTCAGACTTTTTGATATTTCAAATAAGCCAACAATAGGACTTATTATTTTTTCCATTCCTTCTTCCGCCAATTTAGCCTGATCCCGTCACACGAGGCAAGAGACTACGGCATAAAGCCCACGCGCTTGCCTTTGCTGGTTTATTCCGATTCCTCTTGCACTAAGTGCCGGTCTCAGGCTGGTGCAGCTTCATAAGTATTTGTAAAACCAAAACACAAAAGACTATGAAGACGCAAACAAAATCATCAGCAACGACACCGGCCAAGAGAAAAAGCCGAAATGATTTAGCAAGAAACAAGGGGACACAAACCGCAAAGGGATTATCGGATATCTATCAAAAGGTTACCGACCTGATTATTGAGAAGCTGGAGCAGGGGGTGATTCCCTGGAAGCAACCTTGGCATGAGATGGGAATGCCATCCAATTACCTGACAAAGAAACCCTACAAGGGAATTAATCTGTGGCTATTACTATCCTGTGGCCATCAGTATCCCTACTACCTGACTTTTAAACAGGCTAATTCAATGGGAGGTAAGATCAAGAAAGGTGCAAAGGCTCTTCCGATCTGCTACTGGAACTTTGCCTTTCGGGACAAGAAGACGGGTAAAGTGATTCCTGAAGATAAGGTCGGGGAATATGATCTGAAACTGGTGAGTAAATCAGGTTTTCTCAAGGAGTATAAAGTGTTTCCCATAGAACAGATTGAGGGAATAGACTGGGAGTTTCCAGAAATCAGCAAAGAAGAGCCACTGCCTGTGCCTGATAATGAACAATGCCAGAAGATCTATGAGGAAATGCTTCGGGCTCCTGAGTTGGTCCATTCCGGTTCCTCTGCTTACTACCGGGCAGACCTGGATCAGATTACGATGCCAGAGAAAAAACTGTTTGCAACTGCTGAGCAATATTTTGGGGTATTGTACCATGAGGTAGTCCACAGCACAGGTCACCCTTCCAGATTAAATAGGATAGGAGTTTCAGAACCCCAACAATTTGCGTCTGAAATTTACGGAAAAGAGGAATTGATAGCTGAGATGGGAGCAGGGTACCTAAACAACCTCACCGGGATATTGGATCAGAACTTACTGGAGAACTCGGCAGCCTATATCCAAAACTGGCTAAACGAACTTCGCAACGATAAGCACTTACTGATAGAGGCTGCCAGCAAAGCACAGAAGGCGGTGGATTATATTCTTAATGAATGTCCTTTTTAGGAGTAAGGGGAGAGATCCCCTTTTTTGGTCATAACTGAATGCTGAACAGGTTTTGGTCTGTCTAAACTCAGGATTTAAATATGAAAGGATCGAACGTTTGATGTGCCTGCTGAGATGTGCACGATGAAAGCCTTTAGGACGTATTATTCAATTCTTTAAATTATTGTTTAATAGAAAGTATTGTCAATTTTAAGGATTATAATGGAAAATATTTGTCTTATTCGATAATCAGAGCACATGTAATGGAAAATATTTGCGAAATTTGTTCTTTTAATTTAATAGAAAATATTTGTATAAAATATACTCAAAATAGAAATAATTTGTCATATTGACCTTAAATCTGTTTTATTATGGAAAAAAAAATACCGATCCACTTACAGGAAATTTTATATAGTTCCTCTGATCCAACTATTTCAAGGTATGTTTCAAAACTGGAAAAAGAAGGGGAAATCAGAAAGATTGCACCTAGACTATATTCGGCTAATTTCGACGATAGTCCAGCAGCTATCATAAGAAGAAATCTGTATTCAGTTCTTGGGAAATTATATCCAGGGGCGGTGCTAAGCCATCGTTCTGCACTTGAATTTAAACCTACGGGTTCCGGCCAGATATTCCTCACATATAAATACACCAAGAAAATTATACTGCCTGGCATAATTATTCACTTTTTGAAAGGTATTGGACCAATAGAAGGAGATAACCCGTTATCTGGAGAGTTATATGCCTCTCAACGTGAAAGGGCATTATTGGAGAACCTGCAAGTCTCAAGAAAACCAGGGCTAGATTCAAAAACGTTAACATATCCTGAAATCGAAGATCGTCTGGAACAAATTATAAGGGTAAACGGAGAACAGGAGCTGAATAAAGTAAGAGACCGGGCTAGGATCATAGCCAAGGAATTAAATATGGAACCCGAGTTTGATAAACTGAACAAGATAATCAGTGCACTACTCACAACGCATCCGTCTACTATATTAAAATCTCCGGTAGCTGCCGCACGGGCATTTGGTAATCCTTATGATCCTGCCAGAATTAGTTTATTCGAAATGTTGTTTCAGGAATTGACCCAACAGGAATTCAAATACAGGGAAGAGCAAAACATAAGTAACAAGTCATACCGGAATTTTGCATTTTTTGAAAGTTATTTTTCAAATTACATTGAGGGTACCGTGTTTGAAGTAGCGGAAGCAAAGCAGATTATTCAGACCCAACAACCACTAGTAAAGAGAAATGAAGATTCGCATGACGTTTTGGGGACCTATAAGATTGTCTCAAATAAGCGCGAAATGAGTACTACTCCCAACTCACCGGAGGAATTACTTACCATATTGAGTTACAGACACCAGCTATTGTTATCAGCTAGGGTAGATAAGAATCCTGGAAATTTTAAACATATAAATAACTATGCCGGTCAAACTGAATTTGTTGATTCTTCACTTGTGAGGGGAACACTTATTAAAAGTTTTGAATTTTACCAAGCACTCAAGCACCCATTTGCGAAAGCAGCCTATATAATGTTCGTTGTAAGCGAGATTCATCCGTTTTTGGATGGAAACGGGCGTGTGGCCAGGGTAATGATGAATGCTGAGCTGACAAAAGCGATGCAGTCCAAAATAATAATACCTACTGTGTATAGGGAGGATTATTTGGGAGCTTTAAGAAAATTAACCAGGCAAAGTGATCCTAAACCATACATTCGAATGCTTACCCGTACCCATGAATTTAGCGCTACAATAGTAAGCGAGGACATGGACAAAATGCAGGCATTGTTGGAACAAAGCAATGCCTTTTTGGAACATACGGAAGGTAAACTGAGGATTATTGGCTAAGTGTCCGGTAGCTATTGATAACTACCTCCAATTGCATATGATAAAGTGCATCTAATCGTAAAACACTTGCGGCAAGGCTTCTTCCGTTTTCTGTCTTCCCTGCTGTTCAGCAAGAAAATAGGGCTATTGGCATTATTTAGGATAATCAGATTAAAGAATTTCCTCTGAATTGATTTCAGGCAGATCTTCCAACAGGTTATGGAGGTATCCGTCTCCTTGGGCGATCAATACCGGGGGTTGATTTTCTTCTTGCCTGATCCGCACCGGGATTTCATTGTTGTTGGCCAAAATAAACAGCTCCCACTGCCCGGACCGGATTCCTTCTATGGCTTCTTTGGTGCTGATTGCCCATCGCTGACCGGTATTGTTTACTCCCCCGATCTTCAGGATCTGGATAGCTTCCTTGCTTTTTTTGTCCTTTTCTATAAAATGGACGGTTAATTTTTTCATGCGTCTCTACTTCTCTGCTGCAAATATGTAAAATACTCCCCAAGTTGTCCTCCCCAGTTTACCTTAAACCATATTTCTCTGAGGCGGAAAACACCCATCAAACTTGTATTAAGCACTATTCCCTCACAGATTTCAGCTTGACTCCTTTTTCTAACAGAATTCTTAGGATCATCTCAGCATCTTTATCCAAATCATGTTCCATCAGCAGACGAATGGCTTTGGATAGAGCAATAATTTCCTTGCCTTTCCGCAGGCGGTCATATGGGAGTGAAGGGCTTTCAAACCTTAATTTGTCAAGTTTCTCTTCTGCTTTTTTCTCCAGATCCTTGAGCTCACTGCATATCTCGGCCCAGTTGTACATGCGGTTTTAATGGATAAATCGGATGCAATATCACACTATGTCGGGAAAGTCTGGAGCTTGAGGTTTAAACTAACCAAAGTTTGAACCAAACTGTCGCATTTTGGTGAGAAGATGGCTTTGGTGTATAACAGCTATTCAACTGTTGTTTTGTTAGAAGGTAAATCTGAGATTAGGATGGGTTTGGTGGGAGGAGCCAGGCCTGAGGGCCAAGTAATTGTATGTTGGGAGGTAGCCGGCACTGATTTATTCTAATCCCTATAGACATAAATTAGCCTAAACAAATCGAACGTTTTCTCCATGAAAATATCCATATCCGGTTTAACCGTATTGACTGAATCGTTAATTTGGTCTAATGTTCTACATAGCAGTGTGTTGAAGTTTAAAACTCTACAAAATGACTAAAATTATTTCCAGCCCAAACTGTGGAAACTCACCAAAGATGGAGTTTCTGAAACAACTTAATATCGCTTTCGCCAAGGGTAATTCGGAATTTGTAACTGAAAGCGTAACCGATGACATTGTGTGGGATATAATCGGTGACAGAAAGACCGAGGGGAAAGAAAAGTTTGTTGAAGAACTGGAAAAGATGAAATCCCAACAAGCGACTGAGCTGATCATCCACCAGATTTTATCCCACGGAAAAGAAGGAGCTGCAAACGGAATCATGAAAATGAAGAACGGAAAGACTTATGCATTTGCGGACTTCTATGTGTTTAAAGATGCAAAAGGGACACTAATAAAATCCATAACATCCTATTGTATTGAAATTTGATAAAAATGATTGTCCCCGCTAGGTTTGTATTGATTAAAATTTCTCAAAAATGGATTATAGCTCTTTGATCAAAAAGTGCAGTAAAGTCAGTGATTTTTCTGAACCGATATTAAACAGGATCATGTATTATGCTGCTGAGCGGAACAAACTGGAACAGCGATTTGACCTTCTGGTCAAAAGGCATAAAAATGTCTTTGGGAGATTGGGTAAAGCAAATCAGGATATGTTCAAAACCCAATACATTATCCATGAGCTTTTTAAAAACAACGGGCTTATTCATAAATACCTGAATCATGCTCAGATCAAAGCTTTGCCTAAGGAGGAGTATGAATATCTACAGGCTCAGGCTACTAATCCTTGGAGGTTTACCTATTGGTTTGTTCGGAGCAACCCATCTCCTGATTTTTATGAGGCAGTGGATATTTTTACCGGTGAGGAGTTTTTGCTCTATTCCCCAGGGGCAAGTCGTACTTTGATCGATCAGAATGTGCTGACTTTTGGTGGGATGATCAGTTCCAATGGGGATTGTTATCAGACCTATGGTCCTTTGATGGGGTTTGGTAGTTTTCAGGCAGACGATATTTTCTTTTACGCAGGGGAACTGGATCCTACGATTGAGACTATTGAAGAGCTGACAGGTTTGATAGAAAAAGACCTCTTTTCCTTCTTGTTGCTTTCAGTTTACTCCGCTATTCCGATGGTGCAACACCATGGTCATGAAATCCTGTTTGTACTATCGACTATAGACGCCGAAGATTTTGATATGGATTCTTGGAAAGAGGCGTTCCGTGTGGAGTATGCAGAAGAGGTATTTAAAATGAGCCTGATAGAACTGGAAGGCTTCCCACATTATGCCTGTATCTATTTTGATGAACAGCAGGAAGAAATGACGATCTCTGCCATGACGGACTTTGGATATGACAGGTTGGTTGCGGAATTGATTAGGATGGGAATTGATGCTCCGGCGGAGCCTTATATTAGATTACATGTATCCATGAAGTCAGCCATAGAGGAGATTACAGGTCATGATCCGGAATTGCTTCCCCATGAAGGTCTTTTCAGCCAAGCATCCCCCGGACAGGAAGATAGTCCTGAACTGGATGCGATCAACAAGTTCCTGGCAGAGTTGATGCCGGCTATCAACTCCAAAACAAAATTTGATCTGGATGAACTGATCAGTAGAACGGGAGCAGATCCTGATGCCGCCAAAGAAATTTACGGGGATTTAATGAAGAAATTGAATAGGTGTTATTGACCTGTTCCCGGAAGAAATAGAGGCTAACAAAAGTAGGAAGAAAAGGCTGGATGCTGTGTTAGAGGGATTAGATATGGGGAGTTTCGGGAAGATAGTGTAAGGCAGCTTAGTGGTTTATAATTTTAAACCCACATTAAATGGAAACACCTAATAAACTACTGTTTATTAGGTGTTTAATTAGCTTTCTTGATAGAATTTAGCTAGAGGTAACCATATGGTTCTTCAGCGTTGTTAAACTTTTAAGTACCCTGATTTTTTAAAGCTTAAAGCCTATGGATACTACAAAACTTCTACCGTCTGATGGCCAGATTCCCGGTCCGGGATACATCTGAGGTCTTTTTGTAAAGTAGCTCTCATTCAGTAGGTTGTTAACGCCTGCCCTGACAATAAAATTTGAGCTTACCTGATAAGAGGTGTTTAAATCCCAGACGTGGTAAGAGGGGACTCTTCCTACAGCTCCGCTTTCGGGTGGGGTCTCAGTATTCAGTGCATCCGCATAGGTGTCTCCCACAAACTGGTGTTGAAGCAGTACCTGCAAACCTTTGAAATGTCCCGAAAGTCCGTTTCTGCTTAGCCATTTTGGGGCAGCTTCGATTCTGTTTCCGGAGATATCCTGATTGCCTTCCTCTCCTGCGATTTCGCCTGAGGTATACTTGGCATCCATTAAACTGGTGGAGGTATAGAAACTCAAGTCCCAGTTATTGCCTTTCCATAGCTGGTAATCCAGATAGAATTCGATCCCGTTAGTGAGGCTATTGCCGATATTTGTTTTTTGAATGTACGTTTGTCCCTCTTGCTCCACATAGATATTTCCCAGACGGTTGCCTATGGATGTTTGGAAGAAGGTGATGTTGTACTTCAGGCCTGATATGGAAGAATTTTCCCATCCTACTTCTGCGTTGTATCCAAAACTATCCTCCAGATTTTCAGAGATCAGCATCAGAGGATTTCCAGGGATAATATCCTGGAAAATTACAGGTCGATTGGCTTGTGAGAATCCGGCATATACCCGTGAATATCCATTCAGCTGATAATTGGCCTTGATGCCAAGCGCGGCAAAATCATAATCAATCGTCTTGGGTACCTTAGCCTCCTCGATGTAATCTATACGTCCGGTCATTTTTGAAGAACCTGTTTCTATCCGAATACCTGGAGTGATACTGAATTTTTCAGAGAGCAAAAACTGGTTTTCCAGCGCTATTGCAAAACTTTCACTTTTGAGGTTCATGTCCCTTTGGAAGTCCCCAGTGATGCTTATGTCGTAATCCGAACCTGTTGTTCCCTGTCCGCGCTGCCTTCTGTCCATGCTGTTGTTGAAATACCGGAAGTTAGCGGAGAAATTATTTTTCACGGCTCCTAGTTGATAGGAATGAATCAATCTGCCTTCTGAGGTTCGTGTATGGTAATTATCTATATCCACGTTTCTGGGAGCGTATTCACCGGTAGCAGGATCAATGAGATCAGGTTTATTGGCAAAGCCATCAAATGTGACTGAAGATCGTTGCCCGAATACACCCGAAACTGTCCAGCTGAGAGAAGTTCTGGAAGATAATCGATAATCCAAAACCAATGCTGGAATCCAGATTTCCGGACTGTAATAATTCCTGCTTCGGGTAGCTTTTTTCGGATCTTCGGCAAACATCCTGTCATTCAGCGGGCCGGGGATCTGGTACAAATAGGTACTTCGGGAAAGTTCTCCCCTCAGCTTTAGTTTATCGTTGAATTGATAAGTCAGGTCCACATGCTGTGCATCTGATTTGGAATTTGAATTTCTGCGGTAACCTTCCGAAACCCGCTTTTGATAGTAAGCATAGTAGGTCAGTTTTCCCACTTTGCCACCGATGGCGTTGAAGGTAGACAGCAAGCCGTAAGATCCCACAGAGCTTAAGTTTTCGAAGGAAAACCGTTTGGTAGAATCCGGCTCTTTTAAGATGTAATTCAGCATGCCTCCGAATTGCTGTCCATATTGCAGGGCACCTGTACCACGGGTCAACTCTATCTTTTCTACTGCTTCCATTGGCATAGAATAATGGCTGGCAGGATAGCCGTATATATCTGTGTTTATCATCACGCCGTTCTGTCGAACATTGAATTCCCAGCTTCTATGGCCATCCAGTCCACGGACTGAGAAGTTGATTTGGTTGCCTGAACCATCCATGTCATACACGAATCCCCCGGGGATTTTGGCAAATAATTGCCTTCCTGTTTTCTCTGCCAAGTTTGCGGGGAGCTGACTGATTTGGATTGACTCGGTTTTTGTCCCTCCAATCAGGAAGTTGCGGTTGATGTTGGGAAGAGGGGAAACCGGTGCTAAATCCCGGTATTCCCTTAGCTGAAATTCTTTTAAGTCCAGTGTCCTGATGCTGTCATTTTGGGCATAGGTGTAGGCCACGACACATTGGAATAACCCAATGAAGAGTAGTTTTTTTAAATTCATAAGTAAGGATAAAATAAATACGCGCTGTCAATCGGGTCAATTGAATCAACTGCCAGCAAAAATGATTAAGCGTTTGTTTTATCCTGTCTGCGGGGGTGGGGTAGATATGGGGGTAGCAATATCAGCGTAATCAGCCTGAAGTGGCCAATTCCTAGTGAAAGTATTCTGGATAAAGGCAGTTTTGAGTTTGGGGATTTCTGCTGCCATAAAGTCTTTTGGAAATAACTTGGCAAATAGCTGATTTCTTTCCTGTTTGTTTTGAGGGGATTGGTCAGTGATGGATCTTATCCAGTCGTTCACTTGGTTTTCAAGTTGCTGCTGCTGATGATCTTTGATATAGATCAGTTGTAGCGTATCATTTTGGTAGCGTTGCTTGACCACCCTAAGAAATTCTCCATCTACTTCCATAGCTAGATTAGTAGTCTGAAAAAATTCCTGGTTGGCCATATACGGGAGGGAGAGGGGTATTTCCCTCATTTCAGTGGCAGAATCATCATACAATTCTTCCCAGATACTTTCTTCCCATTCTCTATTGAGGCTATGCTGATAAGCGTAGAAATAGATCAGATACCCGAAATAGTACAGGCAAAAACAACCGAGCAGAATTATGGAAGAGAGTTTTCTCACATGCTAAATCTACTGAATAATTATTTTGATATAAAATAAAGAGATGTCAATCGAATAGTTTTTCAATGGTAACGCTTCAGCAGACTTACTTAGTAGGATTTTTGAAAATATGTTTGTTTTAGCAAGCTGATCCTCTTCAAATCCTTAAATTGAATTCATTTTCTGTTCTATATTTTTTGTAGTTGTTTATATAAAATCGCCCCATCTGTTATCAACATGATCTATTGTGCAAAACTCATCAAGTTTCCTTTCATTGACGACAGTGACATTGGTTAGAATTTCAAAAAGAAATTCAGAATTCCACTAATAGAAACAACTACCACATTGAGATTGGCAAATTCTATTTTTAAAACTGTTGTATATGAATTGTGTAGTTATTTTCAAAATGGATTTCTTTATTTTCAGTTAAATATCCAACCATACTAAAAGTGAATTTAATCGCCCATTTTGAAGAACTTGAAAATCAAAATCTTCATTTATTCCTGAAACTGCACCTTTCTGTATTTAAATGCTAGCGCCAATAATTGCCTGATTTTGTAAATTTTTGATTTTTCATTTAAGGTGGTCTGGAAAAAACAGCAATCGAGAAAAGTACAGCAACTATAGTTAAGTAATATTTCGTTTTTATATAGGCTTATTGGCAAATAGTATGCAGAGTTAAGCTTTATAGATAGAATAGCAATTTTTTATTAAATAACAGTAGTTTTAAATTCATAGAATATTGGTTTTCAATATTATAGATGAAAATCAATAAATAGTATATGGGGATTTATAGGCATTATAAACGCAGATAGATACTACGGATGGTAAATCAGGATTCAAAAATGTCCTTTTCAAAATTTTCGAACTTTATTGATCAGATTTTAATTTGTGCAGTGATATAAAATCCTCTACCATCCGATGGTAGAATGCCTGGGCCGGGATATCCAGTCGCTCTTCGGGTGAAATAGATGGCATTTGTCAAGTTGTTAACTGATCCTTCCAGCTTAAATTTTTGGAATTCATAGGACAAACTAAGATCCAGGATATGATAGGCCGGAATCAATCCCACTACTGCTGATACCCCGCCTTCAGTGGCATTGGTGGCATCACTGAACTGGTCACTTAGAAAACTGTATTGTATGGAGGTTTTGAACTTATCGTATCCCAAAGCTACGCCACTTTTGAAGTTGAGTTTGGGAACAAACTCTACTTGATTACCAGTGATTCCAGGCACTTCGCTCAGTTTATACTGGGAGTGAATCAGGGCAATATTGGTGAAAACAGATCCTTTCCACAGCTTGTTTTTAGGTAGGAAAGTGTTCATATAATTCCACTCTACATAACTTTCCAAACCCTTGAGGATGGCTTGCCCTATATTCGTTCTCTGTCTAAGCACTCTATTGCTTTCGTTATAATACTGCACTTCCCCAATTCTGTTGTTGTAATTCAGGTAGAAAAAACTCAGGTCGTAATTGAGGATTTTACCCTGATCTGAGCGAATTCCCAAATCCAAAGAATAGCCCTTTTCATCCTGCAAGTTGGGATCTATGGTCGCGGAGGGATTAGATATCCGCATGTCGCTGAAGGTAATGGATCTGTAATTTTGGGTAATATTGGAATACAGTTCTACCTGCTGCGTAGGTTTGTAGCTGAAACCCAGACCTCCTATCAGGAAACTTCTGGTATTTGACCTGGACTCCTCAGTGACCGTTCTATCCAAAATATTGCCTGCAAGGTCTTTAAATTCCGTAGCATAGTAACCCTCAGATGAGGTTTTGATGTACTCAAATCTTACCCCCGGAGTAATGGAAAACTGCTCATTGATGAAAAAGATGTTTTCCATAAAAAGAGAGGTATTTCTATTAGGAAACTCATAATCATTGAGCAATTTATTTTCCCCAGGCACATAGTCAAAATCAGCATCTGACCCTGTGCTACCAAATCCCTGACTGCTATGGTTATACCCATGGTAATACCTGATGCCCGCAAGTCCTATCGATTGAATATTTCCTATCGTGTATCTTTTCAAATACCGAAGTTCTGCTCCCCAGTTTTCGAAATCCCCTTTGATCAAATCTCTTTCCGAGTTGTCGTCTATAGTTGCTACACGGTTGGGACGAAAGCCCACAGAATAGCGGTTGGCATTCAAGCCAAAAACTCTAAGGTTGATGGAATTACTTTTATTGAATTTATGGTCCAAATGCAGCGCATAAAGATTCCAATCCACCTGAAACCAGTTCCTCTCCCTGTTGCTTTGTCGAGGATCCTGCAGGTACATCTCATCGGTAAGTCCACCCGGCTGCTGGGCGAGGTAAGACATCTTGGTGAAATCCACACCCACACTGGTTTTCTCAGAAAGCTGGTAATTGATGTTTGAGTAAAAATTATAGCTCTCAAACTGAGAATTGGGTCTCCAGCCCATTCCTTTTTTGTATTGAAAAAATGAGTAATAACTGAGTTTGCCTGCAGTGCCGCTGACGCTGGTAAAGGTATTGTAAAATCCGAATGAGCCTAGAGTCTGTCTGACCGTAAGTTCAAACTTTTTATCTTCCACCGGGCGTTTCATCTGGAAGTTAATCAGCCCTCCGAATTGAGTTCCATACTGCAAGGAAGCCGCTCCACGGACGATTTGAATTTTCCCTACACCTTCCAAAGGAGGGGTATAATAACTCTCAGGATAGCCCAAGGCATCGGCGCTGATATCGTAGCCGTTTTGTCTAGTGTTGAAATTGGAAGAGCGATTGGGGTCCAAGCCCCTGCCTCCTATGCTGAGCTGAAGTCCTGCCCCATCATTTTCCCAGATATTCAAGCCGGCTACTTTGGAATAAGCCTGTCTGGCATTATTGGTAGATAGGTTTGCTGTCAAATTCTCGGTTAGAATCACCTCAGACTTTTTAGCTTCATAAAGTCCCATGTCATCCACCGAGCGCATTCTGACAAGCCCAAAATCTGAACCTGAATCTGTCACTACCGTTTCGGCTAAGTCCTGACTTTGGGGAGTTAATAGGACTTGCAGGGTATGATCTTTTCCAGAGATAAGCACCTGTATATTTTTATACTGGAAGGATTCACTCGTGAAATGTACCGTATAGGCTCCCTCAGGAAGCGTATCGAAACTGAATTCTCCTTTCTTATTTACCTCTACCAATTTGGATCCATCATTCAGGTAGACCGTGCATTCTGCAATGATGCTCTGATCCTCAGCAGACTTGACAGTTCCGCTCAGTTTGTGTTGAGCCATCAGGATCAGCGGAAACAAGCTTAATATCAGGGTGTTATAAACCTTTAATTTCATCTTGAAATGGTAATATCCAATGTTTAGGGCGAAATGATTCTTTTTCCTTTGACAGGTCGACGGTGGGGTCAATCAGTGCTTTTCCTATTCTTCCGTTTAGAGAGACGTAGGTATCTGCATAGATTTCAGGGTTTTTAAAACCCGCTATTTCATAATGTTCTTTGAGAATATGGGCATACTGCAGCAACATATCTGGCTGTGTTGCCATCATTTTCTCCTGCTGTGGAGTCAGGAACTCCTTGTTATCCACCTCAATGATTTTCCCCAACTCATCCATTACAATAAATGAGGCTGCACCCATTTTTTCCATAAGCATAACACGCCAGGAAAATCTATAGCCTTCCTCCGTCCAGAATAACTCACCCGGATATAGCAGGTATCTAAAAGGGAAAAGAAGCTGAAAGGAGAAGAAAACAAGCAGTCCAACTGTCGCCAGATTTTGCTGGATCTTCGAAAAACTATAGGTTCGAACAGGTGTAAGGAAGGAATGGCTAATCTTGAGAATTGCAGCTATTTTCCCGATCAGGGCTTGGTGAAATCCGGTAGAGAAGAAGATCATTGCCGTCCCTATCATGATGTAAGGGAACATCCCAATCGGAAAGAGTAGCGAGGTAAGCAAGTGGAAAGTAACCACTGAAAGGAAAGCCAGTTTACGGGTAGGCTTATAGAGCAAGAGAAAAGCTATACTCAAATCATATAGGCAAGCGATCCAACTGAACAGGTACGCCACCCACAGTTCGTTGAATAATCCTCCAATAAGCGGAATATCATTTTTTGCCGGAAGCCATATTTTCATAGGTAAGGCATGGAATAACCAGTCAGAGTTCAGCTTGGCCAGTCCGGCATAGAAATACAGGATAACTACTAGCAATCTGATGGAATCAGTGCACCAGCTTGGGATTTTGTCTGAGTTTATACTGGGTTTTCTCCAGGCATCCACAGAGAAATAGGCATTTGCTGGCAAGAAAATCAGGAGAAAACTGAGCAGGGAGATGAAATAGTAATGGTTTAGATAGGTGGTTTTATCCATCAGCTCTATGTAGGTGAAGCTAAGGAAAAACAGAATGCTCGCTCCCCAGTAAAATAGGCCAATGCAGATAAGCAATGCGGATAGCATCGCCACAATAAAAAGCAGGTAGGTATAGGGTCCTAATGGCTTTATCCATTCGAAACCATAAAAAGTGAAATGATGCTTTGGCTCTATGTAAAGCTGAAAAATCCAGCCCTTGTACCAAAAGCGTAACATACTGATCATCATCAAAACACCAAACATCATCCTGAAAACAGCCAAGGCTGCAGCGGATGATGTCTGGTTTAAATAGGATGAAAATGATGTATTCAGATCAGTCACCATCATTGTCTGTGTAAGTGATGGTGATGCTCATGGCTGAAGTCATGTCAACCTTAAGAATTCTCACAGCTTTTTGCATCTCCTGATACACCTTAACCATGGCTTCATTATCAGTTTCTATTTGATAGGAATAATCATCCGATAAGGCTTCAACAAGATTTTCTATAATTGAAAATTGCTCATTAATGTATTCCGATAGTAATTTTCCGGTGCTAGGATCTTTTGCATCAATTGAATTCAAATAGGACTTCAAGGATGGTCCTTGTTTTCCATTTGCAATTCCATTGAAAAAATTGCTGAAAGCTAGCTGAGCGGTCTTAGCTAATTTCCCTGAAATGTCTTTTTTATAATAAGCTTCCACTTTATCAGGGTTTGGAGTGCCTGCACTGGCAATCGTTGCTCCTGAAGGAATACCAAATTTCCCGCTTCTCACATGTCTCTCATAATAAAGCACATAAGCATTCACCAAGGAGGCAGTGGATGAACCTATATCCAAACCGGTTCGACTGATAAAATCCGCTTTTGCAGTTCCCTTCCAATCAGAGATGACCTGATCTAACAGGATATTCATTCTGGAAACAAGCACATTTACATAAGAAAGTCTCTGTGCTCCTTTTTCTGTGTCTTGATAAAAGGCAAGGATGTTTTCGTCTTGAGCTGCTACTCCATTGAGAAGGAAATCCAATGCTGGAAATCCTTGCTGGGCATAAGCGGCTGGCAGGTTTAGATTGGCAGTACCTGAATTGATGTTGTTCTGAATTCCGGCTACATCCGCAGGATAGATATTATAGAAACTTCTAAACGTATATTTTTCTGCAGGTCCTACCTCATACATTTCAACATTTTGCCAGGAAATATAAGCTTCAGTCCAGGATGATCTAAAAGCAGAAAGGCTAGCCTGAGTGGGATTTGTGGTGAATTCATCTGCACTGATCACCATTGCCTGCAAATCCTTGTCAAACTCAGCGTAAGAAGGAAGAATCAATTCCTCTACCCAGAAAGTCAGCATTTCTTTTCGGTCATTGGAAACGTCCGGCTCAGTGATCTTCTCGGTTGAATCTACGCAGCTACTCATGGCAGTCAAAAGCAGAAATAGAATTAGAATCTTATTATTTTTCATCGTTATGCTTTGTCAGAAATGAAAAAGTATCGACCCAGTAAATAGGTCGATACATTTTTGGAAATCTTTATTTATCAGAGGTTAAACTTTGCCTTAATGGCAGCTTCTGCGTTGCTGATTTTAGAAGCATCTAAGTCCCAAAATCCATTGTCACTCCCAATAAGTGCGAGTAAGATTGAGTCTGAGAAATTGGCATCAGCTTGATAAGCAGTAGCAAATCGTAAGGAGTAAATGAATCCAATGGCTTCGCCAATAGCATGCGCTCTCTTATCTTCAGTTGCGCTGGTTCTCCACTTGCCTAAATAACCTAGGGCGGCATTGGCCAACGCTTTTTCAAATTCCTGACGGATAAATAAGGCTTGATTTTCTAATTCAACACGGTCATTGTTAGCAATCGCAGCTCTTCCTCTTAGAAATGCGGGATAAATTTTAGCATAGCTTGCTTTATTGTACTCCCAGATGTAAGATCCTGCACCAAACTCAGATACAGTTCCCTTCTCACTGTCTGTGAAACCTTCCAGGTAGATTGGATTAGTAGTAAGCGTACCGTAGGCTGTATCCCAGTTATGCTCAAGTTGCGTGTAGTTTTTTCCAGCTACTAGTGTAGAATTATCAGCATTTAAACCAGCTGATAAAAGCACGTTGCCAATGTAATCAAGCTGAAATGCTCCAATCAAAGATTTCTGAATGACCTGCGCCACTTCAACTCCGTCCTCATTTACAAGGTAGGTTCCTAGTTTGCCGGCCTTGTTCACTGCCGCTTCCTCATTGAGAGATAAGCTTATGTCTTCAATTTCTGCAAAAAGTAATTCGAAGTTTGCCCTTGTACTTTCAATCTCCTGAGCTGATTTGGAAGCTGCAACTCTCTCGCTTAAGCTGATATCAGAGCTGTTCAGATCAGCAGCAGTGAATAAATCACCTGTTAATTCCAGCGTTGAAAACGGAGACTGAGTATTCGTAAATAGATTAGAAAGTATGGTCTTATCCAGTTGGGTGTTTGCGCTGACATTGGACGTCACGTACTTGTTCAAGGATTGAAACATCGTCAAGGAGATATTTCCTTCTTCAAGGGATACTGTGGAAGTTCCATTGGCATCAAGGAATTGCGAAGAATAGGAACTGTTGGCATCTAGGCTGCTGTATGCTACTTCAGCTCTAAGATTTGGATTTTCTGGTTCATCTATACAGGCAGTGGTTCCTAAAAGTGCTAATCCTATAACTAGATGAGATTTTCTGATATTCTGAATCATTTTAATTTGATGGTTTAATTAAGATATGTGGCAAAGATATTTATTTAGATTAATTCTAAAAAGGTTATTTAGAATAATTACAAATAAAATTTGTAAACACTACCTGGTAAATATTTTAAGCCTTATAGCAGTTTAACCTGGAAATTTTTGGATGACATTGAAGTTTTTTAAAACTTAGAGTTAGCTAGCAAAAGGTCTTTTTAATACAGGCTAGTCAAGTATTTAGGAAGACCTCTTAGGGTTTAAAGCAAAATATGAACAACGAATCTCCAACATTGCATGTACCTAATTGCGGGAAAAGTGATAAATGTAAAAAAATTGTGCTTTAGTTAATTTTGGAATGGATCCACGAGTAGGCGCTTTGAAAACCGCATCAAGCCATATTACAATTCAATATTTATTTAGAATTTGTCGTCCAACTGTAAAATCTATTTTTTTACTAATTCTTCTTCCGCCAATTTAGCCTGACCCCATCACAAGAGGCAAATCAGGGACATTCTGGCAAGTCTTCCAATAAGTTATGTAAATAACACTGGCCTTTCGCACTTAGAATGGATTCGGGATCAGTTGATTTGCAAACACTAACTTGTAATTCTTCACGATTTTCGGTGATAGAGAATTCCCAAGTCCTCGAATTGATTCCCTCAATTGCCTCTATGGTAGAAATGGTCCATTTGTCACCAGTTCCATTTACGCCTCCGATATGTGTGATACTTCCCACCAGTGAGCCTTCAGATATTTTTTTGCACACAGAATTCGCAATCGCTTCATGAATAATTCTTAGTTGGAGTGTGAGGATGCATCAAGGCAATTGAACATTAATTCAAGTTGGCGACTTTTCGAATTACTAAACGATTATGGATCATAGGACTAGGTATTACTGACATTTCCAGTTGTCTCTTCAAAAATTTTCATCGCCAATAGTCCATTTCCCACCGCGCCACCAGCCCTTATAGCAGAAGCTATAAAGACAGTTTCCGCAAGCTCCTCTTTGGTGGCACTGGCTTTTACTGCATTTTCAATATGAGATTCGATGCAGTAGGCACACTGAGTGGTCAATGCTACCGCATTGGACATCAATTCTCGATACTTTACAGGGATTACCCCTCTGAACGCTCTGCGGTATGTTTGAGGTTTAAGAAGGCTTCTGCTTCTTTCTTTGCTGAATTGATCAATGTATTGATGCATTTTCTGTCCTCGGGGCTTTGGTATTGATACATGATTTAGTTGATGAAGGGATTCGCTATTTATATTAATTCTCTTTGATTAAAACTAAACAGTTTTTTTGACAGTAAAGTGTACCTAATACCTATTCGTTTTATCGAGGTATTTCGGCTACAACCTTATCGATGTTGCTTTCCAACTTCACTTTAATGATTGCTACTTCACCTCACCGACTTTAATTTTAATCCTTTTTCTTGGAGCATATTGAGTACCACCGTAGCATCCTTTTCCAGATCCTGGTCTATAAACATCCGCAGAGCCATAGAAAGCGCCATTATTTCCTTGCCTTTCTTTAATCGCTCATAGGGAAAAGGATTGGCGCTCACGCTGATGATGCAATTCATTTTTGTATCTACCCGTTTTTCGAGTTCCTTCAGTTCGCTGCATAAATCGGCCCAGTTGTACATGTATTTTTGAAATCTGATTGCAATATGGTGGGATTTGGTGTCGGTTCGAATCTAAACCTATATGTTGGAAACTTTTTTGAAACAAGCTGTCAAAGTATTTTTAGAATTATCTAGAGGTACCTTAAGTGAATTAATCGTTGACAAATATCTTGTACTCACTTATGGTAATCTCATACTATCTATGGATAATCCCGACGAAATTATACGGAAATTTGAAGCTGAGTTTAATTTCATTAAGCACAAATTCAGAATTATTGATCTTAAACTTAGTGAAGTGAAGTCTTCAATGGAGGAATTCGTGTATCACCCAGGTGTGTATATTTTTTATAATTCAACAAGTGTGATTAAAGTGGGAAGACATTTGGTGAATTGCAGGAAACGGGCGTTGGAGCATGTTCGTGATAACACAAGAAATGAACATTTGGAAATGCGTGAGTTAGTCTCAGATTCTGCTTCACGAATCCTATTTATCAATAGCAAGAAAGTGGAGGACAGACATTGGGTAGCGGCGGTGGAGCTATTTATGGAAACTCACTTGTCACCGGTGATTAAGTCAAAAAGACTAGGCTAATTAACCAATTGCATACACTCGTTATTTCAAAATATACTTGAAATCCTTTATGCATAAGCTGTGGTCGCTAAGCCCAGCCACAAAAGGTGTCAATTTAGTAGAAAAGTAGATGCGATCAATTTCTGCATTTTGTTAAATTCCTAGCTGTTTCTCGCTTCTTTTTCCCTAGGTGTTCTCAGGATTATCCTATAGTATAAACTGGTAACATAACGTGCTGAAAATATGCTTTAATTCGACTCTCCTTCGATGTTTCTACGATGCTACTACGATCCTTGTCCGATCTGATATCGTAGATTGATCGGAAATGTATAAGAGAAAGTGTGGGTGAATACTGTATTTGTAGTAGCTTACAACTGATAGAACTGCCCTTTGGGATTTACTTTCAGATGATTTTTCTACCAAACAACCTTTACTAAAAGACAGGCTATATGAGAACAGAAGCGAAGGTTACTTTTTTGGTTTATAAGGTTTTGGTTCAGTTAGCTATCCACTGGTTTATTCCTGATAAGTCCGATATTGGTTTGGTAAACCCACAGACTTTTCTCCTATGGATGTACCAATTATCACGTTTGAAGAAATCATCAAATTAAATGGCCACGACTGGGATAGGGCTTATGCGGTGCTGACCTACCATCTCGAAAAAGGCAATATCAAAAAAGAAGTACTGGGAGGCGGGATGGTGATCTGCCATAATGTGACCCTAGTGCAGGAATTCACCCTGATCCATGATAAACTAATTGAGCCAGATCCTGTCAACAAAGTCGTGATGCGCCCTAGACGGAATCGGATAATTAGGGGTGAGGGTACGGCTGAGATTTGAAAGCCAGTTTCTCCCGACTCCTGGAAGGAGTGTTGTCTAATAGAAATTTTTAACTATTCACTTTTCCTAAAACCCCATAATTCGAAAAACTGAAACTAATTAACCCAGAATTGAGATCAAACGATTTTCCATGAATCATTCCCCACAAAATATCACTTTTATCAGTACAGTGCATAAGGAGATTGGAATGTGTAATGCTGAGGAATTAGCATGTATTCTTAGTGAAGAACATCCAGATGTTGTTTTTTTGGAAGCTCTCCCTGAAACGTATTCAGATTATGATAAAATGACCTTTTCCTCATTTGGAGTATATCACGCTAATCTTGAGATTAAAGCCCTTCAACTATTCAGTTCAAGATCGCTTGTAGAATATGTTCCTGTGCTCAACAGTGGATGGTCCGAGCTGTTTGAGCTGAAATACAATCAGGTTTGCGAGAATCCTGAGTTTAGAAAAATGCTGGAAGAATTTAATGCATTGGTTGGTGAGCTAGGTATTAAATTTCTCAACAGTGATGATAGTGTAAAGTTACAGCAGAGAATACGAATGCTGGAAGACATTATTTTAAACGATAAAGACCTTAAAGCAAGGTTTAATATAGAATTAGATGCATATGAAGATTCTATGCTTAACAATATCTATTCATTTTGCAGAAATAATCAATTCGAAAAGGCAGTGTTTATGTGTGGGGTGGCTCACAGAAAGTCATTAATTGAAAAAATTCAAAGTTACAACAGTAAGGATACATCCAATCTGAATTGGACTACTTTAGGGAATTAAGTTTCGGAGTGAAAGCCTTGATGGACAGTGGATCTTGCCGATGCTAAGCTTTAGCACTACGAATCTTTTATCTATTGCTTACCTACCTTCTCGGTCAACGTATAGGCATTCAGGTGATTAATAGTGAAAAATACCCTATATAGGGTATTTATTTTTTATAAAAAAAACTTTTATTGCAAGCTAAAAGCACAATATAACCTCATAATTAAAATTCAATATGTAATTAGGGATTATTTACTTTACTGCACTATCGATTAATTTTATTTATAACCACAATTTACTGTTATGAAACTGAATAGAATTGAAAACTTTGTTAAACCATATGCTAAAGCATATGCTCCTGATTTTATTTATAAAATGAAGAAGGAAGTGAATGAACAGAAAATAAATGATTTAGTTAGTAAGGATAGAATTGATTTAAGGGAAAAGCAAGTAATAGCTAGGGAAGGAATGTCCCGCACTGCAACAGAAAGAATCCTTGGATTAAATGATTTAGTGGATATTAATTATTTTTTCAGAGGGATTGAAGCAAGCCGTTCAGTTTGTAGAATAATATTAAGGGATGTTAGTTTAAGAGAGGTTGGATATGCAACTGGCTTTAAAATATCACCTAGTCTGTTAATTACCAATTTTCACGTTTTTGAATCAGAGCAATGGGCTAGGAATGCAATTATTGAATTTAATTTTGAATTGAATAGTAATGGTAACCCGAAACCTACTACAAGATTTAGTCTATCTCCTGATCGTTTTTTTGTGAATAATAAAAACTTAGACTATGCTATTGTAGCAATAAATCCAACAAGTGTATTTGGACTTGAGGAATTAAAAGATTTTGGGTTTTTGAGGTTAAATCCAAAATTGGGAAAAATTAATAAAGGGGAATACGCTACCATTATTCAACACCCGGGGGGGCAATCAAAGCAGCTGGCTATTAGAGAAAATCAAATTATCAATGATATTGTTGATGATGATTTTACCCTAATGTATTACTCGGATACTGCACAAGGCTCGTCCGGTGCTCCTGTATTTAATGATTCTTGGCAGGTAGTTGCGCTTCATTTCACTGGAGTTCCGAGAAAAGATGAGAATGGGAACTGGTTACTTAAAAATGGTTCAATAGCAACAGGATTGGATGATGATGCAGACGTAGATTGGATTTCAAACTCAGGTATACGGACTAGTAAAATTGTAAATAGTTTTATAGAACTGGAAATTAAAGGAGATTTAAGCCTTAGACAGGAATTTATTGACGCAAGTAATGGGGAAATATTATCTGAATTGAGAAAAAGTGAACCTTCAGACAATTCTAATCACCTGCAATCCGCTATTCCGAAATCATCAAATAGTGATGAGGGGTATATTGATGCAAACCTGAATCAATTACTTTTCCAAAAAGCAATAAACATTCCTTTAATATTTAGTTTACATCTAGGTGATATCATTCCTCCCTTTAATTCCATAAGCTTACCTAAACAATCGACTATAGATCAACTCCCAAGTGTTTCATTTGGTCTGGAAGCTAAGAAAAAACCTTTTTATGACTTGGATTACAGTAATCGTAAGGGGTACGATCCCAACTTCTTGGGTGTTGATGTTCCCATTCCGAAGGTTTTAAATTCAGATAATTTATCAAAAATGGTAAATGGTGATTACTACATTCCTTATCACAAGTTTACAATTGTCAATAACAAACAAAGAAAACTTGCATTGTTTACCGCTTCAAATATTGATGGAAGTAGTGCGGCTAAAAATCCCGATCCGGATAAAGTTTATTCTAGAGATGCCTTAGCAGGATTGACTAAAAGTGATACAGAGGAATGGTTTATTGACCCAAGGATTCCACAAGCTGATCAATTATCAGATGAATTTTATAATAAAGACCGAATGGCTTTTGATAAAGGACATCTGGTAAGGAGAGATGATGTAGCCTGGGGAAAAGATTATTTAGAAGTTAGATATTCTAACGGTGATACTTTCCATATCACAAATTGTTCGCCCCAAGTAAAGGATTTCAATCGGTCAAATTTAGGAGGAAGATGGGGCATGCTTGAAAACACTATTTTGAATCAGGCTAAATATGAAAAACTTAGTGTTTTTAGCGGCCCAATATTGTATAAGAGTGACCCGATTTTTAAGGGAGTAAATTTTCAGAATAGTGTAGAAATTAAGATACCGAAAGCATATTGGAAAATTATTATTGCTTTGTCTGAAAATGGAATTTTACAGTCATTTGCATTTTTATTATCACAGGATCTAAGCCAGGTTCAATTTGAGTTTGATCTTGAAAAGCAATGGAAAGGATACATGGTTTCCATTAGTTATCTTGAAAACTTAATAGGTAATATTAAATTTGATCCAATAGTTAATAATGCTGATCAATTTGAATCAGAAACAGGAGTTTTTGTGTTAAACCAAAGCCAATTCGAAACATTAAAATAGTATTGAATTAGTGCTTAAGGTAAGGTCAATTCAATCAACTATCCATCTTTTTGTTATTCCTAACCGGAGTCAATCCACTCAAATTTAGGATGTTCACTAATTTAGAATCAAAAATGAAGTGAGCGGGAGTGAAGTAGATGTTTTTGGACTGTACTGCCGAAACTTCCATTTTGGCAAAAGGGCTTGTATAGAAACAACATCAAACTAGCAAATGCTCCAATCTTTCTTTCCACTTTTTCCAGTCTGGCATAATGGTTTCCTGCAGAGTATAAAAAGCGCGTGTATGATTATGGTGAATCAGGTGACATAGTTCATGAATAATCACGTATTCAATACTTCCTTTGGGAGCTTTGATCAGTTCGGGATTTAGAATCACTTTTCCTTTAGGTGTACAGCTTCCCCATCTGGTAGGCATTTGTCTTATCTGAAGCTCAGGCTGATGGATGTTGTGCCTTGAGAAAAGTGGTACTATTTTTTTAAGGGATTCTTCAAAATGCTCCATTGCTTTTTCTCTATACCACCCAGAGAGCAGGTTTTTGGTAGATGATTTGGCTTTTTTATTTACCAATAGTCTTCCCCTGAATAACTTTACTTCATTAGTGGGCGCTTGTTCGATTCTCAACTTGTATTGTCTCCCTAAATAGAGATGGGTTTCTCCATTGATATATTTTCTCGGCGGGGTCAATGGATGATAAGATAGAAACTCTAGCTGTTGCTTGATGATCCAGGGTGCTTTCTCTCTGAGCTTAGCGGTTAAGTTTTCCTCAGAAGTATTCAAAGGAGCAATAACCTTGACCCTACAGTCTGGGTAAACCCGGATACCTAGGCTTTTTCGTTCCTGATAAGATAGCTCATAATTGATCTCTCTGGAGCCAAATACCAAGGATTCTATGGTTGTTATTTCAGACATATTTCAACTTGGCAATCTTCAATCCTTCTTCTATCAATTCATCTATTAGATCAAAAGGTAACTCAAGATCATGCTGCGCCTTTAATTCGTATAAATAGTCGTCAATCTCAATATTAATCCTCCCTTCAATATCCGATTTGGTTACCCAATCAATAATTGGTTTCCCGTTTTCAAAGACAATGGATTTGATGACCTGGTCGATACCTTCTGCCATCAAAGCAGCTGTATTTTGAGTGCCTTCCGTACTTTTGAGGTGTCCCTTAAATATCTCGTTTATGAGGTTATATATCGCAATTCCTGTGTCATTTCCAACCAGGTTTTCAGGTGCATTATCCTGCCTGCCATTGTGAAATTGATCTTCGTAATTCCTGGATTTATTGTAAAAGTCTGCTTCAGAAATGCGGTGTTGGTGATAATCATCTATGGTATCTCTAATAAGTCTTGATAGTTTTTTATAGTAAACAGGATCTTCGCTCATTTTTACGTTGATGGCTTTGATGGTCCTGCTGGCTATATGATCTGCTTTGGCAGCCTTAGAGGTTAGTTTTTCAACTTCCCGATCTCTTTCTTCCTTATCAAAAATGTTGACCAAATCTGTGATGCGAAGAATTTCGCCTTCTGTGGTGATATGCTTATCGATCAACTTCTGGACCTGTGGTTCATATTCTTTGTATTCAAGATCGTCAAAATACCTTCGCTTGACAGAGATCCGTAGTCCAAGAAAGAACTTAGCATCCTGTTTGTACTTGTTGAGTTGCTGTTCAGGTGTTTTGTTGATGAACTCAAAACTCGAAAGTGCTAATTTCAACAAACGTGCAAAAGCTGATACTTTTTCATAAAAGGTATGTCTGATGGCATCATCTTTCAATAAGGTTTCATAAGCCGGTTCATCATATTTGTTCTTTATTTCCTTGAAGATGTCCCAAACTTCAGAATGAGCCTGAGGTAATTTTTTGAGCTCTTCACTGATATTGGTCAATGCGCCATCGAGGTCATCAGAATCAAAGTTTTCTGCACCTGCATAGGCTTCCAAAGCTGTGTCCAGATTAGAAAGGTTTCCATAGTAGTCGAGGATTAATCCATGTTCTTTACCAGGAGCCAATCTATTGACCCTAGCTATGGCTTGCAACAGGGTATGTTCTTTTAGTTGTCTGGTAAGATATAGCACATAGTTGTTCGGCGCATCAAAACCCGTGAGCAGTTTGTCCACCACAATAATGATTTCAGGATGGTCTTTCTTTTTGAATGAGTTGATCAGAGCTTTCTCATATTTTTCTGCATTGCCATATTTGTCCATCATAGCTTTCCAGAATTTCAAGATCAAATCTTCACTTTCCTCAAACGCATCGTCATGGTTTTCCCGGACATCCGGTCCAGAGATTAACACTTCACAGGAGACCTTACCGATTTCCTTGATGAATTTTCTGTATCTCAGTGCTGTGGTTTTATTAGAGGCTACGAGTTGACCTTTTGCTTTTAAACTACCAAAAAATATGTCCTGTACATGTTGTTCAAAATGATCCGAAATGTCCCATGCCCTTGCATAGATAATTTCTTCCGCTTTATTCAATTGGTTTTTGGAACTGAACTTCCGCTTTAGTGCAGCTTTACCGTAGGGAGTAAGGGGTTCTGAGACCCGATCAAAATAATTGTCGAGCGGCTTCTCATTGACCTCAATTAAATTATGGCGCCCCTCATAGAGTAAAGGAACTACTGCTCCATCTTCTACTGCATCAGTGATGGAATATACATCTATCAATCCACCAAATCGATTAGCTGTACTTTTCTCTTTTTTCATTAAAGGTGTTCCTGTGAAGGCGATAAAACAGCCTTTTGGAAACACTTTTTGCATTTTGATATTGAAGGTGCCGTATTGGCTTCTATGGCCTTCATCCACTAATATGAAAATGTCCGGAGAGTCAAAGCCTTCCTTTGCACGGTTGACAGCAGCTTCAAATTTGTGGATCAATGTGGTGATCACCGTGTCACCTGTACTTGATAGTAACTCAACCAAATGCTTGCCTGACTGCGCATTTTCAACGGGTATTTGACATTTTTTGTAGGTATCTGTGATCTGATCATCCAAGTCAATGCGGTCAGTGACCAGAATTATCTTAGGGTTCTTGATGTGTGGATTGGTAGCGATTAATTGTGCCAGCATAACCATAGTAAGGGATTTTCCACTTCCTTGGGTATGCCAGATCACTCCACCTGTTCTCAGACCTTTATGGTCTGTTTTAACCACCTTATCCAAGGTATTGTGCACCGCAAAATACTGCTGATATCGAGTTACTTTTTTTATTCCGTCATCATACAAGGTGAAGTTGAAGAATATGTCCAATATACGTTTAGGCTGACAAACAGCAAAGAGTAGTTTGTCTTGTTCTGTAACTGTCTGATCTTCCTTTTCCAGATTTTGGAAGTAAGTCCAGACATGCTTATACCTTTCCTTAAAAAGTGTTGTTCGTTCATTTGAAGCTAGGGGCTGATTTTTTAAAGTTTGAAGCTTTTCGATCCATGCGGATTCTTCAGCTTTAGTTTTAAAAAGCTCTCTCCAGAAGCTCCAGAATTCCTTTTGAGTGGCTGTTGTTGCATATTTAGCTTCATGACTTGCCAAGGCCATGACCAGATTAGAGTATTGATACAAGGAGCGAATACCATCTTCTTGTTGATTTCTCAAATGTTGCTCTATTGCCTTATCAATCGGGTCTTTGATATTGGGACTTTTACACTCAATGACCACCACAGGAATACCATTGATGAATAATACGATATCCGGGCGGTAATGCTCGCTGCTGCCACTTCTAAGTACACTAAATTCTTCTGATACGTGATAAGTGTTATTTTCTGGGTGCTTCCAATCAATGTATTGGAATGAGAAACTTTTCTTGTCGCCTAGTACAGCTTGCTCAAAGCTTCTGCCTAGGGTGATAAGCTCATAAAAAGCTTTATTGGCTGCTAAAAAACCGTCTTGAACCGGAAGATCACGAATAGAAAGAATCGCATTGTTTACATTGGCATCAGAAAAGGGGAACTCCTTTCCCTTGTATTCGATGGTGTTTATGACTTGAAGTTGCTCCTTCAAAATCGTCTCCAGCAACACATTGGATGTTCTTCTTCCCCGGTCTTCCAGAGCTTGCTCAGGAGTCAGGTATTTCCAGCCCATATTCATCAATAGCTTCAATGCTGGAAGCTGTGAGATATGGTCTTCTTTGAATGAGGGTACTGCCATTTTTTGAATGATGAATTAAGAATGATGAGTTAAAAGTTCCCAGCTACCGCCTTTAGTAGAGCCTACTCGCCTGACTCGCTTTTCTTTTTTAAGCTTATCAATATGATATTCTACCCCCCGCCTTGTCAAACCCGTGAGTGATTCCAAGTCCTTAGCTGTAACCATGGGATTATTTCTCATGGCGTTTAGAATTATCTCCACAGTTTCTTCCACAGTTTCTTCCACAGTTTCTTCCACAGTTCTGTGGAGAACAACTGTAAACATCCCTTCAGTCCTGAACACAGGATCTGGAAGTTTGGTAGATTTCATCAGATCCCTGATTCTACCAATCCCGGAGCCTACTTGCTCGACCATGTGAATGCGGACAAAAAGCCCGAAAATCAATGGGTTTCGGCTATGGCTTTTGGTTCCAAAATCAGCAGGAGAGATAGCGCTGGTTAAACCTCCTGGGTTGGAAATTTCCACTCTGTCTTTAAAAAGCTCAATGGTGATTTTTGCTCCTTTATCGTAATAATCCCGATGACAAAGGGCATTGATTATGGCTTCTTTCAAAGCTGTCTCTGGAACTTCCCAAATTTCTTTCCTAGGACCACTGCCTTCTATTTCATAGCGTACATCCAGTTTGTTTTTTAGCCATTGCATAGCCTGTCCATATTGTTTCATCAAAGGCCCACCAAATACCTTATCATCTATGATCTGTGTTTTTGTCACACCTTCGAAAGCAATGCAGCGAACCACAGCTGTTTCCACAAACAGCTCAGGTGCTGATCCAAAGAATAATGCTCCTCCGTTTTTTACATTTCCATCAGGTAGGACCAATCTGAGATTTTGGATGATTTGTTGCTGCGAAACCGTTTTGGACAACCCACTTTCAAGGCGGAATTCTTCAAACCAACTTAAGTCCATATCCCTGGAGAGATCGAAGGTGGGGCAGGGGGCTTCATCAAAATAGATGCGGTCGGATTGTTGGAAGAAATCCCGCATTTGCTCTACTGTTGTGAGCTTTTGGGTGTTTGGGCCTTGCCTGACGTATATCGCCCCGGATAGTACATAAGGTTTCTGTGTGCCACTGTTCACCTCAATTACCCAAACAGTTTTCCCTTCCACTTCCACCGGGCAGAGGATAGTGGGAATATGGGGGTTGATTTCGTTTAGTGAATTTTGGATGGCGGATCGTTTAGCATTGTCGATTTCCGCTCCATGAATCTGATTGTCATCACTCACCCCAATCAACAACACCCCACCTGCGGCATTTGCAAAAGCACAGATTTCTTCACTCAATTCCTTAAGCTTGCTAGGTACTCGGATTTTAAACTCTGCGTTGTAACCTTCTCCGGATTGGATAAGGCTTTGGATAGAGGAGGGAGTAAGTTGAGTGTTCATTAACAAAATTGTTAAATAGTTGATCTTGTACAGTTCTTACCTTTTAAATTTTTTGCTTCCAAAAGAGCATTATTAACCCTGTCAGTTAAACTTAAATAATCATCCTCCAATGGTTTTAATGCAGTAACTCCGCAGGAAACAGTCAAATTATAGGATGTCTTTTCAACCATAAATGAAATGCTTTCAATAAAAATCCGTTTACGCTCTGCTGCTTGGACAGCACCTGACAAGGATGTATTATTGGTAATAATTACAAACTCATCACCTCTCGAGAACTTTCTAAAAGTTTCATCCGTGGCTCTCTTATCACTTCCCAAAAACTCTCCCACTTTTCCAAGAATTCTGTCGGCAGTATTGTAGCCATATTTAGTGTTGAAATTTTTGAAGTCATCAATATCCATAAGTATGATGGACATTGAACCTCCATTTTTGCGATAATACTGTAATCTATCTTCAATATATTCCTCTAAGGCCTTGTGATTTTTCAGCCCTGTTAATTCATCAATTTGATTTTGCTCTTTGAATATTCTATAATTTCTATTATAAAAGAGTGATACAAAGACCACAGAACTCAATATTAGAAGTAAGCAAGAAAATATTACTTGAAAATTGGTGAAGAGTACAGTGCCTTGAAAAAAGTCTTTTATTGTTCCAATTGGAAGTAAGTCTGTAATTATCAAGCCTGTTAAACCAATCACAATCCATTTCATGACATCATAAAAGACTTTGGATAAAGCGTCAGCTTTAAACTTCTTAAAAGATTGCTTCAGATTTTCTATCATTATTCTTGACTATTAAAACCTCTCACCAAATATACTTTTCCACTTTGCTTTGGCTTTTAATTTATTAGGAGCACTAACAGCATCTGCTGCCAATGAAACCATTTCACCAATTTCATCATAAAAGTCTTCCTTTTGGGATGAAGTAAGTCGATGCATTACGTCATCACCAGGAGCAACAGGCATAATTGCATTCCATGTCTTTTTTTTGTGTAAATATTCCATTATCGCAGATGAAGTGTTGAAAAATGCAACATCATCACGACTATTTTTTTCATAACTCTTGATTGCCCAGAGGGTCAAAGCAAGTCCACTAGGAAACTTCTTACCTGTCTTAGTTTTTGTGTGATCAGCCCAAGCTTTTAAATATCGAATAATTCGAATTAACTGAGGATTATTGGAAGTCTCTTTTTTAAACCATGCTATAAAAGCTTTGGGATCTGATTCCTCCCAATCATGTCCTCTGGCTCCAAAATATGTTTTATCTGAATTTTTGTCTTTGTAATAAATTGGTAGATCAATATGGAAGTCTCGAACATAGTTTAATCGTACGCAATTCATTTTATTAGAAACTCCTTTGCTAGTATGCCCAATGAGGGCATTTTTAATGTGATTTTGAATGGTTTCAACATATATTCCTGGGTCTTTCGGGAATAGCACTGCGAGATCTATATCACAAATTGTGCTTCTGTTTTCGATGATAGTCCCCATTTTATAAGACCCCTGTATATAGAAACTGGGAATAGGAAGGCTTGTGTATTTTTTTAAATAGCAACTAACTTTTGAACGAATCGTATTATGTGCACGTCTGAGCTTTGCTGCTTTATCTGGATGAATGGTTATAGCTTGATTGAACTTTTTAAAGAAGTCATCACAATTGGAATGATCTGTAATCTCGAATTTTTCATCAGATTTAAATACCTCCTTACCAACAACGTAGGTAATTCCTAGAACTATAAGTCTTATTAACCATGGATTCATTTCTTATCACTTTTTTTATGTCGAACTTCAGGGTGTAGCCATTTACCCGTAAACTGATAGAGTTCGTAAAAGACAAACCATTCATGAGTCCAAGGGATAATTGTATCAAACAAATGATGAGTAGCATCCCAAACAAGGTCTGTCTTATGATATAGACATAAACTATTATCTTGAGGATAGATATGTATATCGTCATTGTATGTAATGACAGGATCAGTTACCGTAATCTTTGGCTTACATAAAGGAGCATATTTAATTCTGTAGGAATAAGTAATTGATTCTTCAGTAGGCTGATACTTTCCATAACAGTAAAGCATACCATTATTAATCTTACATTTTAGAAAGTCGTAGTGCTTTTCAATGAGCTTTTTCTCAACATTGGCAATGACAATTGGATTTGGACGATATTTTTTATGGTAAGCCATTTATCCTCCGTAATTCCTGTGAGGTTTATGTTCAACCCCTGTCGATTCTTGTATGTTACCATCTCTATCTGTTTTCGCACTTTTGCTCAAAATAGTCGCAGCAATTGCCGCTAAAGAATTGGCTTGTTTGTCAGCATCTTTATCCTCTCCATTAGGAAAGTATGATCCCAAATGTCTTTGCCAAAGGTTACTAGCTTTCAATTGATTTTTTTCTTCATCAATTGCCGTATCTGCATCTTTTATAAATGAATCTATTTGTTCAAAAAAGTAATCCTTGTCACCATTATAGTTTTCGAGAAGGTCGTCTTTTGGGGTGGTTGGCATAATACATGACCAAGATGATTTTAAACTACTTCTAATTTCTTTAATCGTATCCCTCAAAGAAATGTCATCTCTATCATTGTATTTAATGTTGTTGCTTGCAAGAACCGTCATTGTTAGCCCATTCGGCATTTTTTCATCTCTGTTATCGCACCATGCTTTTAAGGATCTAACAGTTCGAACAAGCTGACCTTTTGAGTCCTTTTTATCATTAAACCAATCCTTAAACTCTTTTGGGTCACTTTTAGACCATCCTGTGTTTTTTATAGCTAGGTGAGGGTTTTCTGCATCATTAGACTCGCTTTCTTTGTAATAAACTGGTAGGTCAATATGATAGTCGCCTTTGTAAATAACTCTTACACATTTTGCTCTGTGTAGTGGGTTTTCAGAAGTAGCGTCTTCCACTGCATCCCAAATCCAATTCTGCATTGTAGTGGCAGTTTCGTTAGGTTTGGGAAAGAAGTAAACTCCATTATCTAGGTCACAGGTGTCATCTTTCGTTCGGATCATTGTACCCATATAATAGGAGCCTTGGCCACGAAACTTGGGTTTGTAGTCGGGGTGTTTTTCCTTAAAATGATTTCTAATCTTGTCCTGTAACTTTTCCCGGGATGTCATGATGTTAGACTTCTTAGTAGAAGTTATATTCAGGTTGTTATTAAAGGTTTGGAAAAGATTGTGGCAGTTTGACATAGCTTATTGGGTTAAATATGTTTTTTTCGTTTTGAAGAATTGCATGACTTTGGCATTATTGGAAGCTGTGTATCCATCTTGATTGCCAAGTGATTTCAATGTGGTCAATACATTTAGATCTGCTCTATCCATAGCCAAAACCTTCATTTGATCTGAAGATAGTTTTGGTGATTCGATCCTAACATATCGAGATTTGGTGTCAAAATGATGGATAGCAGTGTCAAGGAAAAAGTGGGTAAAAAATGCCTGACCATCCATAGAGGTTTGAATCAATTTTTCCCTCCAGCCAATAAAGGATCTTTTTTTTCTCACACCTGAAGTCCAGCCGCTGGACTGAGAAATACTGGCAATAGAAAGGATTTCCACATGTGAATACTCCTTACCTTCACCAACGAAATACTTAATGGCTTCTAAAAGGCCACATAATGACGGGTTATTGGCCCAAACACCACCATCAATAAATAATGTGTCATCAATGCTATGGATTGGAAAATAAGTGGGAGCAGCAGACGTTGCCAATGCAGCATCCACTAGTTTGATGTTTTTATCCATAAAAAAGTCTCCTTCCTTGTGGGGGAACTTAAATGTTCGAGGCATTCCAGAAGTGAGATTAAAGCTCGGTATCAGCACGAGGTTCTGTAATTGTCCTAGTGTTGTCTCACCGAAAGTGCTTTCAAGAATTTTTTTTAGGTTTTTATTACCGAATTTCCCCCAAAAAAAAGTTTGAGTGGCGACCTGAATTATCTTACGTTGAATCCATCTGAGCTGTCGATTCTCAGCAGTAGGGAAGATTCCCTTCCCATTTTTAAGATAGAGTTCCACTAAATCATTTGCACTCATTTCATTGGCTAAACCCAATGCAATCAATCCTCCTGTAGATGTACCGCAAATCATATCGAAGCAATCACCGGATTTAACTCCTGCTTTTTCTTCTAGCCTAGCCAAAATAGAGGCACTGTAAAGGCCTTTTATACCTCCACCATCAATCGATAATATTTTAAAGGGCTTATTATGCATTAATTATTCTATTCATCAGTCGTTCAATTTCCATTTCATTAGCAATTGGGCTTTGGATGGACCAGATATCAATAGAAGAATTTATCTTTAGAAGATCTGAATCATTTGCATCATAAATTTCCTTAGTTAAATCAGAAAGCTTATTGCTCGATTGTGTTGCCTCGTTGAAGTTTCGGGCTTTGTTGCATTTAATAGCATGGATTACCGCTACTTTCCTCGTTAGTGTATATTTAGTCAAAGTCATTTTTTTAAATTAATTTATCTTGACCCTTAACTCCCCCGTCAACAACTTTTGCATTAAGCCTTTCTTTTGCTCTTTAAGTGCTGCTATTTGTTTCTTCAGTAATTCAATTTCTCTATCTGACTCAGAAAGTACCGCTACAATTCTTTTCTGCTCTGCTAATGAAGGAACTGGAATTTTTAGCTTTGCAAATTCTCCTTGACCCAAGGTTTTGTTTCGCCCTGCTCCACCGGGAGAGGCTAAGCCTAAAAGGTGCTTTCCTCTGGCTGTTTTGAAGTAATATAAAAGGTAGTCCAAATCAAGAACTCCTTTCTTAGGCTTATACATAGGGAAGCGGTGCGAAGCAATCATGCCCACCTCTGCTTCTGTGGTTTTTGCAACGGCATGTTCCCATGCAAATACGATGTTGACAACAAAGCAATCTGGCTGAATCCAGAAAACTGACTTGTTACCCAAGCTAGCTCCGGTTATTTCTTCTTTGTGAAATATGCCCTTGCAGTGCGAACGAATGCCAATTTCCCTGTAAACCGTTTCCGGCTCAGGGGTAATTGATTTTTTTACTCTTTGGGTAATATCTGATATGTGCTTAAGTTGCCAGTCTTCTGGCAGTTCACCAATGGGTGTTTTTATTGAAGAACTACTATTTATGAATTCCAGAAAGCGTTTTTTGCCTGATAGTATTTTTTGTTCTAAACCATTTTTTCGGCTTAAGCTCTCAATTAGTAATTGACTTTGTGTTGAAATGGCTTTGTCCCATTTACTGAGAATTTCAGCTATTTTTTGTTGTTCAGGAAGGGGTGGTAACGCAATATTTAATAAATTCAAATCACGGCTATAAATTGCCGCCACACTGGTTGTGCCAGTTGCAAATCCACGGAGCTGTGAAACCGCGTAATGCGAATTCATAGCATAGTTCATGAAATAATTAGAATAAACTTGAGTTTGATCAAACTCTAAACGCAACAAATTTGAGTTATACAAAGCTTGAGGTAGTTCTGATTTCCAGATTGCCACTTTGCCTACCAAATCCAATGTGTTTCGTGTATTGAGAAGCAAATCCGCTTCATTCAATATATCTTTTTCATCATATCTACTATCAGAAGGTATGTATTGTAAATGTTGTACACTTACCTTTCCACGAAGAATGTTCCCCATTTTTATTAATGGTAAACCAGTATTGTTTCCAGAGTTTTCGTAGTTACCTCCAAGCCTTGTTGTTATCAATATTTCAGATAAATGAAATGTTTTCCAATTAATTGGAATGATTCCTACTTTGGTTTTTTGATAACCAGTTGGTATTTCATTTTCAATGCTCATCAAAACCCCAGTTCTTTTAAGTAATCATTCATTTGTTGCTCAACTGCCACTAATTCCTTTTTTAATTCGGCGATATTGATTTGAGTAGCAGGAATATCCACTTCTTCATCCTCCTCAAAAGTGTCCACATATCGAGGGATATTCAGGTTGAATTCATTTTCTTCCACTTCTTGAATAGAAGCTCTATAAGCATATTTTTCCTCTATAACTTTTCCTTCCACACTAGTCAAGGGAGTCTCTTCCTGAAATGCCCTATACGTATTTACAATATTGTCAATATCAGAATCACGCAGTCGGTTTTGGTTAGTGCCTGATTCGAAACCTTGGCTGGCATCTATAAAGAGCACATCCTTGTTGTTCCCTTTAGCACGATTAAATATCAAAATGGCAGCTGGAATACCTGTACCGAAGAAGAGGTTAGCAGGCAGGCCGATCACTGTTTCTAAAAGGTTTTCTTCAATCAATTGCTGCCTGATTTTACCTTCACTGCTTCCTCTAAATAGCACACCATGAGGTAGGATTACACCTACACGACCGGTATCGTGGTAAGTAGATTCGATCATGTGAGAGATAAAAGCGTAATCACCTTTGCTTTTGGGTGGTATGCCTCTGTGGAATCGGGTAAACTGGTCAGATAATGCATTGTCTGCTCCCCATTTATCCAATGAAAATGGTGGATTTGCCCCAACTATGTTTCCTTTGAGTAGGCTGTCATTTTCCAGTAGTTTAGGGTTGTTGAGTGTGTCGCCCCATTCTATAGTTGCATCATCAATCTCATGTAGGAACATATTCATACGAGCCAAAGCCCAGGTACTGCCGTTGATTTCCTGACCATAAAGTGAGAAGTTCTTACTACCTACTTGTTTGGATAGTTTGATCAGCAAAGAACCCGAACCGCATGTAGGGTCTATGATCCTGTCACCGGGCTGAGGGTTAAGTAACTTGGCTAAGAGTTTAGATACCTGAGCTGGCGTATAAAATTCTCCCGCTTTCTTGCCAGCATCACTGGCAAATTTTTCAATCAAGTATTCATAAGCGTCACCGATTACATCATTATCCTCCAAATGGGAGGGTTGCAAGTCTAAAGCGGAGAAGTCAACCAACAGGTTTTTGAGTCTTCTGTTTCGGTCTTTGGTTTGTCCGAGATTGGATTCGGAGTTGAAATCTATGTTTCTGAACACTCGCTCCAACTTACTGCGGTTGGCATCTTCCATGCTTTCCAAAGCGGTATTAATCAGCTCGCCTACATTGGCTGCATTGCGGTGCTCAAAGAGGTAATCAAACATGCAGGTTTCAGGTACTTGAAAACGCTCGTTTCTCAATGCTCTTTCCACTCGTACCTCATCGGCATTGTATTTCTCAGCATAGAAATCCTTTTTATCCTTCCATACATCAGATACATACTTTACGAATAGCATGGTCAGGATATAATCCTTGTATTGTGAGGGATCAATAACACCTCTAAAGGTGTCACATGCCTTCCATACTATGTTGTTGATTTCGTTTTGCGTAATCGGTTTTTTACTCATGCTATTAGCCTTTTGGTGGAAATGGATCACTCCCGTGTGAATCTTTTCTTTGGATTTTACCATCTTTTCCGTGGATAAATAGTTCAGAACCTTCTTTCTTAGCCAGGTCCCTACTATATTTTTCCGCCTCCTTTTTATTGTCAAAATGTTTTGAAGCTCTTTCTGCTCCTGATTTTTTAAAGTCCCAACCTCCATCGGAATTAGGAACTACATGTCTTGATTTCTTACTCATAATGTTGGTGAATAATGTTTTTTATGACTGCCTGATATACTTTTTGCTTTTCGGCAATGATTGTTTGTGATAGTTCCATGTCTTTATAATGTAGCCGTTTAATGGCAATGGCTTTTTGCTGTAGTTCCAATGATGGAAGTACAAATGAAAACGCTTCCAGTTCAGATTTCCGAATGGAAGGTATGGAGCTGCCTGCTCCTAAAGTAAGAAAGTATGCCTGTGTTTGAGGCATATTAAACAAGGTGGTGAGAAAATCAGGGATCACTCTAGTTTGATCTACTTTGATCACAAAAAAGATAGAGGAGGCAATCGCAGGACCAAAATCTTTGTGATAAGTCCATGCGAAGTTCCTCATTCCTTTTCCCACCAAGATGATATCTCCATCTTCTAATAGATGGGATTCATTCTTTTGATCGATTTGAGCGAAAGTGTCTATCTGTTCCGACTGATTCCCCAAATCATCAAAATGCTTTGCCTGTAGGTAGACAGCATTTCCCTCTTCTGTAGGTTTGGTGTATAAACCAAATTGTAATTGGGTAATATCGCCTAGTTTTACCTTCATCGATTCTTGTAGTGCTTTTCAAATTTCAATAAAGGTAACGGATTTAGTAATATAAACAAGTTAAAAATATTGTAGAGTTTTTCAAAAAATAGAAAGAGTTGATTTAATTAACTCTTTCTAACATCAGGTAGTGTGGCAAGCATTGCAACAATAAAAGCATCCATTGCTTTTATTGTAGATTTTTTTTGCTGCTGCCACCGCAGGTACACAGCTGGAGTGCCAGCCTAAATCCCGATAATTACTTGGAAAATAAGAGCATCCTGGCTGATGAACCTCATGGTCACCATTTGCCTGAGCGACATTGTTTACTACAAAATTCGGCATTGTTCTGTGGTTTTAGTGAGATATAAATATGCTGCAATATGTTTAAAATGTGGTGTTTATAATATTGTAATAGTCTGTTTTGACGAAAATTGTCGGAGAAATAGAGGCGCGATGTTAAGGACTTTAGGCTTGAGTGCCGCTGATAGGTTTCTAGCCAGGTGGATTTTTCTTATGCCGAATTACTTTCAATTTTCTTTTCTCAATCTTTTCCCATGATTTGAGTTGTTTGTCCTTAAAGGAATATTTCAAATAGGTTTTAAAGAATACATTGAGATTTTTTAGTATTGGATTTATCACAAATGATAAAGATGAAATACCTACTCCCCATACGAGGTTAGATATTATTTCTATAACTGTTTGCTTTCCCATGTCTAGATTATTTGCCTGAAAATTGAATCAATCTTGTGGATAAGATTAGGACAGGAATTTTTCAAGTCAGAGGACAATGGAAAACAGCTCTTTCTATGCTCTCAACGCAGTTTTTGATAAGACTTCAAAGGAATGGATTCCCTTGGTTCCAGAAAAGACAAATCTGAGGCTTCATTTTTTCGGATAAAAAAGTATGAATTTTCTTTGGAGTTTGGACAAAAGTAGACGGGGGAGTTGGATGAATTTGGACGCGAAATTTAAGTTCAATCCCTTCGCGTTCAGAAATGATGCTGGTTAATTGCTTTTCTAAAATGACGAGTGACAATAGATTTTGGTTAAAGTTGTTAGTGACGGGAATTAAATGACTTTCAAATGTGATAGGACAGATGGCCTCCATAAATTTTGTGTTGAATTTTAAAAATTGTAAATTATATGATGTGTAAAGAAGCATAAAGTCTGACCCTGAAACCTTACAATGTCTTAGCTTCAAATAAAGCCACTTAAACGGCAGCTTATATCCCGTTAATAAAATTCTCCATAAAATCCATAGTCTTACCTTTCATACGTTCGGCGGTGGTCTTACATTCTTTTCAGTCCGCAGTTATGCTTTTGAAATTGCTAGAAAATCTTCCTCGGTGAGGATTCGGATTCCCTGATCTGCCTCAGCTAATTTTTCAGCTCTTCGATGTTTAGAACTTTTTTCATACCCAGCTAACCGGTAAGAATCTTGCCATCCCACCACTAACAACGTTGTTTCTTTGGTGATCCCATCTTGCACTCGGCAACCTAATTCAGATGCTAATTGAGCACAAACGGATCTAGGTTGGCTTAAAGTACCTGTAAATACAACTGATTCTCCATGCAACAAGCCTTCAGGGTTTCCTTCCAATTTATAACTAACGACTTTTCTTGAAGGGGAATAGAAAGGATTTTTAGAATGTAAGATTCTCACTTCCCATTCGGGAAGTGAAATTGCAGAGTGAAGTACCGCTCCATTTATTACTTTTCCTGTAGCGATAGCGTCTTGAAGCGCATTATGCGCTATGTACTCAATGCCCAAATGTTTTGTTATTTTCCCAAGTGCATATCCACTTTGAGCAAACTCGCTCCAAGATCTTCTCACTAATCTGGCAGAGTCCATCCATCTTGGTTTCCAAATTTCCGTACCATATCTTTCGCACGCTCTATTAATGGCGTTCTTATCGAATGGCATATGATGAAACAATCGACAACCTTCAACTTTCCTGGCAATATCGTTGGACAAATCTTTAAATAGAGGTTTACCTATAACTTGTTCAAATGTAATTCCATGTAATCTGCTTAAATATGGATCAAAGTATTGATCAGGATTCACTATAGATTCCCATGTAGAGATTAATTCAGTCCCCTGATACTCTGCTAGCCCAATTTGGCAAATGCTGGAATTGTCCAGATTGGCAGTTTCTACATCAATGACAAAAAAGTGATCCTCCATAGTTTTGATTTTTTTCCATTTTAGTGAAATTTAAAGACACCTAAATACCCTGCATAGGGTATTTTTGGTATTGAGAATATTCTTTTATTAGCAGGATATTAAAATTTTATGGGATATCATGATCTTAAGTATGCGCTGGTCTAAGTATTTAAACATAGTTTAATCCCATTATTTCAAATGAAGGTTATTATTAATACACTGATTTTTTTACTGATTCTCTTTTTCAATACCAGGGCGGTTGCGTCTGAAATCTATGAAGTCACCAGTGACGTATTTGTCAGATCAGGAATAGGGACAAGTAATGAGCCGATAGGTATAGCAAAGTCCGGTGATCACGTTAAAGTTTTGGATAAGTCAAATACTAACTGGTATAAAATTGAATTTGAAGAAAAGTTCGGATACATTTCAAGCAAATTTGTCAGGTTTGTAGAGCCTGTAACTCCTGATCCTGTTGAAGAAATACCTGTGATAAAAGAGAAAGAGTCTTATCCCTTTGCAGGAGTATTGATTATTTTTTTTGCTCTCTTTCTTATTGTGGAAATCACCAGAAGGATGCGAAAAAACCGAATCCAAAAAAGTATTAAAAATTTCCAAAACTCCTATCCAGAATTCAGTATTGATAAAGAGAGAAAGGTTGAAGTAAGTAAAAATACACTATTAAGAACTCTTTCTCCTTCTTTGAGGGAGTTGATTAATAATCAGGTGATTAATGGCTTGGATTCTGGAGATGACTCTATCATTGACGTTACAAGTGAAAGCCCTTCTCTGCTGCCAAAAAATGAAAAGCGAGGTTTCATGCAGGTTCCTACTTGGAACCATAAATATATTTATTCAAAATCCGATTTAAACTCCGCAACTTCTGAGCAAAAGATATTCTACCATCATTTTAAACAAAATTTTTTAAATGGTACTTCTCTGGATCTCTTAGGCAATACCAATTACGCCTTTGTATTACTTTTTGATTTATTGGATGATTACAGAAATCATCAAAACTTCAACTTGCTTGATTCTCAAATCAATAGCTTGGGCAATAACTACTATAAGACCAGATCCTACGGTATTCGGTTTCTAAAGGACATAAAAAAAGAATTAGGAATTATTCCTGGAGATATTGGGAGGAGCGCAAATCAGACAATTGAAATAAAACCCAGCGATGAAGTTTATTATGGCTCTGAACCTGACTATATCTATTGGAAGGTTGGGAGCAAGTACAAAGAAAAACTTGGGCTAAATGAAGAAGAAGTAAAGCTTCTCAACAAGCTGTGGGAATCAACCACTAATTTCTGTGGAATAGAATTCTGTTATTTTCAGGTGATACGACTTTACTTAGACGCTCTAGAAGCTTTCGCCGAACAATGTGAAAATTCCGGGTCCAGTTTGGAAGATGAATTTCTAATCGTATCCGACCTGATTGCAAGGAAGATTTTTAGATATCGAAAGGGAAGCGCAAATTATAAGATGAGTCTAAAAAACACCTCTGATGAATTTTATACCACACTTTTTAAACTATGTGAGAATGCTGTGAGGGAGCATTACGGTCACAAGAGAAAGTTAAGTACAGATATCCGTTTTTCTGATCCCTTGATCAGTGAGCAATTTGAGATCAAAATATCAGTTCCGTTTTCGAGCGTGATTGGTGAGCTTATTTTGAAGATTACTGAACCGGATGAGGCAACCCAAAAAGAACTCAATGCACTCAATACCAGTAGATGGAAAGATAAGTTCCAAAGCATTTGCGATAATTTTTCAGGTGATGAGAAGAAGTTTGTAGAAGATATAAAGAGACTAGGTGACCTCAATGCGAAGAATCCTTCGATTGAAAATATATTCTTTGAAGCATCAAAATTCATAGCATCTAAACACAAAGAATCATCCCTGATCCTATATATTCATTACCTACATTACGATCTCCAATCTGCCAAATTTGATAATAAAAGGCTCACGAAAACCATACAGAAAAACCTTTTTAAGTCTCAGGAACAGGTCGAGCAGTTCGAGGTCATTGTTAATGATTTTTTGAAGTATCAGAACTTGGATAAAGCTATCTCGGCTGGCTCCGAGCTTTATGCAGTTAAAAGGAAAAGGATTAAGTTGGATATAAATTCAATTGAAGAGGTTAGGCAACAGCATGCGGGTACTGTGGAGTTGCTCAATGAGTTTTTAAATGATGAGGAAGAAGATGGCGAGAAGAAAGAAAATGATATGAATTCTTTTAAAGAAGAAATAGAAATCCACATCACCTCAGTGAAAGAAGTATCTGAATCCCCGTTCTTGGACGAAATTGAATTTAAACCAATACATTATTCAGCTTTGGAATTATTCTCAAAGAATAATTTTTCAATCCCGGTTAGTGAGATTGAATCTTTTGCCAAAGCAAACGGAGTCTTTAGGAACCAACTCATTGAGAGTATCAATGAGGCATGCTTTGAAGTGCTCGATGATGTTTTAATTGAGGAGGAAGAAGATTTTTATACCATCGAAGCGATGTATTTTCAGACTATTACGAACAAATAACTATGAACATTAAACCAAAAGAAGCCACCTCTATTATCAATTCACTCATCGGTGGAGTGGTGCCCAAAATAGGTGTCCAGCATATTACGGTAGGTAGATCTTCTGAGATCAATGCCATGGTCACTGCATTGGAAGAAGTGACAAATGGACACAGCATGGTCAAATTCTGGATTGGAGACTTTGGATCAGGTAAGTCCTTTATGCTGCATCTTTTGAATACAGTTGCCTTGAAACAAAAATTTGTCGTAGCCAATGCTGATTTTACTCCCGACAATAGGTTGTACTCAAATGACGGTAAGGGAGTAGCCTTGTATGCGGCTATTATGGATAACATCGCAATCCAGACCAAGCCTGAAGGAGGCGCACTGCCTACACTTCTGGAAAAATGGATTGAGCAGATCATTAACAAGACAGCAGAAGACAATACTATTCTTTTAACCGAGATAAGGGATGAAAAGTATTTGGGGCTGATTCAAAACAACATCTTGAAAACCATTAATGAGATCACTGAAGTGGGTGGATTTGATTTTGGAACTGTGGTGATGAAATATTATGAGGGATATATTAAAGATGAGGAGAGTCTGAGAAGAAATGCTCTCAAATGGTTAAAAGGAGAATATAAGACCAAGACGGAAGCTCGTCAGGATTTAGGAGTTCGTGAGGTGATCAACGACCTGAATTATTATGACATGTTGAAGAACTTTTGCAAGCTCTTTGTCAGCATGGGGTACAGTGGGTTTATGATCAATCTGGATGAGGCGATCAATCTCTATAAGATTTCTACCTCTACAATGAGAGAAAAAAACTACGAGAAAATCCTTAGTATCTACAACGACTGCTTTCAGGGAAAAGTAGGAAACCTTTTTATCAATTTTGCCGGAACAAAAGAAGTCTTGGAAAATCCGAGAAGAGGTTTTTTTAGTTATGATGCGCTTAAAACTAGGCTGTCAACCAATAAATTTGAAACTGCTGAGATCAGGGATTTTGCGCAACCAGTGATTAAGCTTCTTCCTTTGGATCACAATGAAATATTTGTGTTGCTGAAAAAACTGAAGGATATTTTCGATTTCAATTATAAGACTCAGATTGATATTTCTGATGATGAAATCCAGCATTTTATGGAAGAATTGTTCAATAAGCCTGGTGCATCGGAGTTCCTTACGCCTCGTGAGGTCATTCGGGATTTCTTAAACATCCTCAATATCATTCGTCAAAATCCAGATGTGGATAAAAGCATTCTGTTTGGTGAAATAGAAGTATCCGACGAAAGGCCCGATGAATCGGGGCTTGAAGGCATAGAGGAGTTGTAATGAGTTATCAAATGCTCTCAGAACCTATTCGAAGGTTTATCAGGGATAAGGGATGGGAAAGTCTTCGACCAATCCAAAATGCTGCGATCACGAAGATCATGGGCACGGAAGATAATTACATCCTGGTCTCTAGAACAGCCTCAGGAAAGACAGAGGCAGCTTTTCTCCCGATTCTCTCTAAGGTTAATTTTATGGATAAGGGAGTCCAGGTGCTTTACATTTCTCCACTTATAGCTTTGATCAATGATCAGTTCACCAGGGTGGAAGACCTCTGCAAATATCTTGATGTAAAAGTCACCAAATGGCACGGAGAAGCTAACAGAACAATCAAAGAAAAACTGGTTAAAGACCCTAGTGGTATTATACTAATCACTCCTGAATCTTTGGAAGCCATGTTTGTCAATCGTCCTTATCAGGTAAAGGCACTTTTTTCTGATCTTAGATATGTGGTAATTGATGAGATCCATTCTTTTATAGGAACCGATAGAGGCGTACAGCTCCAGTCAATTCTATCAAGGCTCCAGCTAGTGAACAATTCTAGATTTTCAATAGTAGGCCTGTCTGCCACTATGAGTGAAGTGAATAATTTTCTGGAAGTTAAATCCTTCACAGGAGAAGTGAATCATACTAAAATTCTGATTGATAGAACCCCCAAAGAGATAAATGCTGTTTTCCGTTTTTTTAAAGCCGAGGGGGAAGAGCTGCCTCTTGAGTTATTGAAGGATTTATATCGGGAAACCAAAGAGTCAAAAGTGTTGATTTTCCCTAATAGCAGAGGTAGGGCAGAGGAGGTTGCCGTGAAATTAAAAAAGATCTCTGATCGTGTCCAAGGCCACCCGAACTACTTCTCTCACCATTCCTCTGTGGATAGACAGGTTAGGGAGTATGTGGAATACTTTGCAAAAAATAATAAGCAACAGAATTTTTGCATTTCATGTACCTCTACGCTGGAATTAGGAATTGACATCGGTTCTGTGGATGAGGTGGTGCAGATTGATTCCACTCATAGCATTGCATCTCTGATCCAGCGGGTAGGGAGAAGCGGTAGGAAAGATGACCATCAAAGCAATTTGTATCTGTATGCTACTGATAGATGGAGTTTACTTCAATCTATAGCTTGCTGGTTATTATACAAAGAGGGGTTTATAGAACCTCCTAAAATAACGGAGAAACCTTTCGATATTTTGCTTCACCAGGCGCTTTCCATTACCAAAGGATATTCAGGACTACCTATCTCAGAATTAATTGATCAACTCACTAAAAACTCCACCTTTACAGCTATTCATCAGAGTGAGATCATAGAGATCGTTGATCATTTGATCGAGATTGATTTATTGGAAAAACTTAGGCAAGAGGTAATTATTGGAGTAGAGGGTGAAAAGGTTGTTAACAGCAGGAGTTTTTACAGCATGTTTCAATCTGAGGATAATTTCAAGGTGGTCAATGCAGGCAACAATATCGGTGAGGTGCCCTATTCACCACAGTTGGTGGAAAATGAAAACATTCTACTTGCAGCCCGTATCTGGAAAATCAAATTTGTGGATGATCAGGCAAAGCGTGTAGAAGTTATACCTGCAAACGATGGCAAAAAGCCGATTTTTTTTGGCGGTGCTGGTGCCATACATCCAAAAGTCCGAGAGAAAATGTTTGAGATACTTTATTCTACCGAACCCTATGATTTTCTGGATGAGTCAAGCTCTATTGAATTATACATACTCAGGAAGGACTTCTCTGTCTTTAATATAATTGATCAAAGCTCGCAGAGACCCTTGAAAGTATCAGAAAAAAAGCTTGAGTTATTCACCTTTACAGGGAGTCGGATTAACAGAACAATTCAGTTCTTATTTGATATGGCTGGAATTACAACCATTTTGGATGAACAGAAAAGTGTTCTGCAAATTAAGGTTTCCGACGAAGAGTTTCAGTCACGCTGGGGTAGTTGGAAGGATTCACAAGTTGAGCTGGATCTAAAGATTCAGCAAAAAATTGAATCCAATCCCAGTATTATGAGCTTTTCCAAGTGGGCGGTATACTTGCCAATTTCGTATCAAACAAGGATTCTGAAGCAGAAGTACTTTGATTTCGATTCAGCAGAAAAATTACTAGATCAAATGAAACTGGTTAGGAATAGGATATAGCCTACCTATAGGCCTTAATGCGTTTTTGATAATAGGGAAAATGTCCAGTTTTTTAACTAAAAAACTGGACATTTTGGAGGTTAGAAATGTTACTTAACTTGTTGAAGGTAAATTGTTTATGGGTTTGTGATGGCTTTGGTACCTCGGTATTAATTCTGGATAAGGTGCAATAGGCTTTTTAACAGTGGTTTTACTTTGAAAATTTGACTGAGTTCCTTGCTAGAGGTTCTTGTGTTTTTTGTAAGTGTTTTATTTGTTGACATGTACTGTCGCAATTAGATTTTTCATCGTAGGTTTTCAATCCATCAATGGCTAGAATTGAAAAGCAGTAGGATAACTTATTCTGATGCTGCCACTAGTATTGACCAGCTGGGGCATAAATCCAGCGTTGTATTTATTAGAAACTTAAACAAAATCAACATGGCTGTTAAGCACACACCAACAAAGGAAGTTCATCAAGGACACAAGGGAGGAAAAACCGGATGTGGTTTCGATACCACGGTACAATCTGATCATTGGGTAAATTCCAATGAGAGGATAACCTGTGCAAAAAACGGGTGTAAGTAGGAATATTCTCTTTTGTGAGACTCTTTGAATTGAAAAATACCCTGTACAGTGTATTTTTTTGTGTCCAAAATTCTTTTTATTGCATATGTCTTTTAGTTATTGAAAACGAAGATCCCAAGAAGTGATGGATTTCGTGAACGACCAACCTACTTCTTACCCTTCACATCTATCTGGAGCAGAGCCGATCACACTCTCACTTCGGAGCCTGTCCCAAGAATCGGTAAGAGGGCAGGGGGTGAGGTAAAAACCAACTATTATGAACCCTTTCGGGCCTAAATCCGGGAAACCAAGTAATCCTGAATCTGATAGTGAAATGATAGCAGAGTTGATCGCCTTTTCCTAAAGGAGGAGGATGGGATGAGGTAGGAAAGCCAATTGCAATTTGTCAAGAATATTGGGGTGGAACTACAAATCCCACCCATTCAAAATAACGATTTGACTACACCTAGGCGGGGATTAGCAATTTGATTAGTATAAAGCTGTAGAGAATAAGGGCTTATTGACTAGTTAATGGGATTTGTTTTATCATTGTTAAATATCCCGACACTTTCTGTCCAAAGTCTTGTAAATTAGGAGGTTCTATCATTTTTTAGCTTAGATTCACTACATGTTTAATCAAAACCACACAAACATGGAAACTAGAAATGGAATCAAACCAGGGCCAAAGAGAATTGCAGATTCAACTGGAAAACCCGATAGGCGGCAACGGGATAATAAGGATACTCCTGGAAATACACCGTCCCTTAAGCCACATAAGCATAAGCCTGGAAAGTAAATTATGAGATGACTGGTGAAAAATACCCTGTACAGGGTATTTTTTTTGGGTTTTAAAAACACTTTCTTACCTACCAGTTATTTCGAGTCCCACAAACCCAGCTAACCTTGAAGAAGAAACTTCTTTATTCTTTCCTTTTCACAGCCTTCTTCCTGCTAGCAACCCAGCTTCAGGCGCAGACCGTCTTCATCACGAAAACAGGAGCGAAGTATCATAGAGAATCTTGCCGCTATTCCAAAACAGGCTGGGCAGCTACGCTATCAGAAGCCAAAAAGCGAGGCCTGACCGCCTGCTTGGTATGCAAACCTTCCAGTACAGAAACAAGTGAAGCCAAACCTCTTCCTTTATCCTCAGGGTCAAGTAAAACAGAACCAAGCAAGGAAACGAAGCCAGCTCAGTCAACATCCTCCCAGTGTAAAGCCACTACCAAAGCCGGTTCCAGATGCTCAAGAAAATCTGCTGCTGGAAGTAGTTATTGTTGGCAGCATGATGGGTAGAAAAGGTTGGACCAATTACCATTTGGTAAGGATACCTGTGTGGAATTACAAATCCCACCCTGTGACCATGAACTATCTAACTACGACGAGAGAGAGAATATGCCAATTTAACAGGACTTTACATACTTAGGATATTGGAACACTAAACAAATAGAAAATGAGAGTTCTCACTAAATCACGTTTTAAACTTGGCCTTGAATGTCCGAATAAACTTTTCTACACAAGAAAAGATGAATACCCAAATAGCAAATCAAGTGACCCGTTTTTACAAGCATTAGCTCAAGGAGGGTTTCAAGTCGAGGAATTAGCTAGGATGCATTATCCCGATGGTATTTTGATTGAAGGGAATGACTGGGACTATAATCTTCTTTGGGATCAGACTCAAGAATTATTAAAACAAGAGAACGTAGTCATATTTGAAGCGGCTTTCCTTTTTGATGGGCTTTTTGTCCGAACAGATATTTTAGTAAAGCAAGGAGACGAGATTGAATTAATTGAGGTGAAATCGAAGTCATTTGATCCTACAAATGATTTTATGTTTGTTGGTAGAAAAGGAGGGATTGTCGCTGCCTGGAAGCCATATCTCTTTGATATAGCTTTTCAGAAGTATGTTATGCAGGCTTGTTTTCAAGATTTGAAAATAAGGTCATATTTGTTAATGGCGGATAAATCAAAACAAGCAAGTATTGATGGGTTGAATCAGCTTTTTAGAATAAGTAAAAAAGTTGAAGGGAGAACAGGTATTATTAAGAAAGTCACTTCTTTGGAAGAAACTGGGGACTCGGTTTTGGGAAGAAAGGAAGTGACTGATATTGTTAATGATATTGAGGCCAACAAATTTATGTATCATAATAACCTCACCTTTCAGGACTCTATCAAGCATTTTAAAGAGAAATATGAAAAGGATGAATACTTTGGATGGCCTACCTCATATGGAGCATGTAAAGAATGTGAATTCACCTGTTCCATAGAAGAACTGAATCAGGGCAAAAAATCAGGATTCAGGGAATGCTTTACTAAACAGCATCAATGGGCCGACATTGATTTTGAAAAACCAAACACCTTTGATATTTATAGTTTTCGAAAAGGATCTAATTTATTTGATAATAGGATCATTTTTAAAAGTGATTTGAATGAAGAAATAATTGGTTTAAAAGAAGAAGCTGATAAGCTTAGTACTTCCCATAGGCAATGGCTTCAAATAGAAAAGGAAATAAAAAATGACCTTTCAATTTATGTTGATAAAGAAGGCTTGAAACAGGAAATGGATTCCTGGACCTTTCCGCTTCATTTCATCGACTTTGAAACGAGTACAGTTGCATTGCCATTTTATAAGGGGATGACTCCCTATGAACAAGTTGCATTTCAATATTCTCATCATATTTATTATGAAGATGGAATTATTGAACATGCTACAGAATACATTAATAATCAAGCAGGAGTATTTCCAAATTTAGAATTTATCTGGAGCTTAAAAAATAGTCTAGAAATAGATAGAGGTACAATTTTTAGGTATTCTCATCATGAAAATACAATCCTCAATGCAATCTATTTTCAATTACTGAACTCAAATGAAGTTGATAAAAATGAGTTAATGGCTTTCATTCAAGATGTTTCACATTCGAAAAGTGATAGTGTTGTTAAATGGGCAGGAGGTAGGGATATGGTGGATTTATGCGAGGTAGAAAAGAACTTTTATTTTAATCCCTTGACCAAAGGTTCCAATTCCATAAAGGCTGTTCTACCAGCATCATTGGCTTCAAGTCTATTTCTAAAGGAAAAGTATTCCCAACCCATTGGAAAAATTAATGTTTCCAGTAAAAATTTTCAGGAAAGTCATATTTGGCTCCAAAGTGAGGAGGGAAAAGTGACTAATCCCTATAAAATGTTACCACCCTTGTTTGATAACTGGACCCAAGAACAATTGGAAACCACCTTATCTGAAATGGAAGGGTTGAGTGATGGGGGAGCAGCTTTAACAGCTTATGGAAAACTCCAATATACCGATATGGAGCAGGCTGAAATTGATGAGCTAACTACTGCATTGCTGAAATATTGTGAATTGGATACTTTAGCGATGGTCATGATTTATGAACATTTTAGAGAACTAGCATATGGCGATTTTTAAACACCCCTTTGGAAGGTACCAAATTATTGATCGCGAATTATGCCGGAAAGACTGGGTTAAAACCAGTGAATTGGTCAAAATTATTAGGGTTGAGCTTTCAATTGATGTATCTAACAAAACAATTAATAACGATATTAATGCAATGAGATATGATTCCTTGTTGGGTTACTTTGCTCCAATAGAGGAAGACAAAAGAAATAAGGCATACTTTTATTCAGATAAAAATTATACCATTAAAGCCTTTGGACTTAAGGATGGAGACATTAATGCTCTGAAATTTTTTGCAAATACTTTAAACCAGTACAAAGAATATGAGGTATTTAAAGACTTTTCAAATGCGATTGAAAAGGTTCTTGATGCTGTCAAGATTAGAGGTGGGTTAAATAATTTTGAACAAGCAAAAAATGTTGTCCAAACTGAACAAACCCCCAAACTGAGTGGTAGTGAACTTATTCCACTTATCGTTCAATCTTTGAATGAAGGTAGAAAAATCCAATTTGAGTATAAAAAATTTGATGAATTCGAAGCTAAGGTAGTTCAACTCGAACCACATTTATTAAAAGAAGATAGACATAGATGGTATGTTTTGGGAAGGTTAGAAAAATATAATGATCCAACTACGACTTATGCCTTGGATAGAATGATTTCTGTTCAGTTGCTAGAAGAGAAATTTAATCCCGTGAATTTTGATTTTGAAGAATACTACAGGTATTCATTTGGTATTACAGTTACAAACATGCCACACGTAGAGGTTATTTTGTCTTTTACTGCAACCCAGGGAAAATATTTGAAAACATTAAAAATTCACCCAACACAAACGGAAATTATAGACAACGATAATGAATATCGAATTTCTATTAAAGTTAAGCCTTCTTGGGAGTTTTATGAGAAAATTTTAGGGTATGGAAATACTGTGAAAATCATCTCTCCTGATCTTGTGGTTGAAGAGTTTAAAGAGAGACTTCGTTTGATGAATGAACAGTACTGAAAAAACTAATATTTTTTTAAAATTTTTTTGACCGCGAAACTCAATTGCGTGATGCCACTTTTTCTTTGTAGCGTAATAAAATATCAAACGCTAAATTTTAAAAAGATGGCAACCAACAAACCATATGGCGATAACGCAAGAAAAGGGGCTATAAGAGAAAGGTCTCAAACTTACAATCCTAAAACCGAGCAATGGGTCAAGAGAGATTCAGAAACGGGAAAATTTATGGATGTAAAAAAGGATGGCAATCCGTTCAAAGGGGTGACAAAGGAGAAATGAGTATAAGTTAAATTGATGGTTAAACAGTCCACACCAAGAAGGTGGGCGGCAAAATAATCAAGGTGCCTGGACATAGAAGATCCACACCTAATTAAAGCCTTATTGGCTTCGGGCCGATCTATGGTCGGCTCTTTTAAAATGTTTATCACCTTACCTTATAATTATCTAATTATGTCTAGATGTACAGCACCAGTTCATGGTCATCGCTCAGCAAGTGCCAGGGCCAACTGCCCAGCATGCGGGGGAAGAGGAAGTTTTCGTAGTTCCTATTCATACCCATCTTATTCCTCGTATTCTTCTTCTTCATATAGTTCAGGAAGTCGAAGTTCTACCAGTGGGGCAAGTAAAACTAGAGTACGGTGGGCCTCACCTGGCTCTACGATCCTTTATACACCTGCAGAGATACGCACGCTTACTCCAGTGAGGGAAAATGTAGAGAAAAGGGCAGATTTGCCAGATCTTCGAGATGTTTTTCTTTGTCATGCTTGGGATGACAGGAAAGATGCCGCAAAAGATTTACATGATTTATTAGAGTCAAAGGGGGTTTCAGTTTGGTTTAGCGAAAAGGATGTTTTATTAGGATCATCATTACTCCGTGAGATTGACAAAGGATTGGCTAAGTCTCGTGTAGGAATAGTATTGGTCACTCCTTCTTTTCTCAAACGCATAAAAGGAGAAGGTATCGCTGATAAAGAACTTTCAGCTCTTCTTGCTAGGGATTTATTGGTTCCAGTAATTCATGATACCACTTTTGAAGCATTAAGAGATGTGAGTCCTCTTCTTGGTTCAAGAAGTGGTTTAAGTACTATCGAAGATTCAATGGGGAATATTGCAGCCAAATTGGCAGAATTAATTACTCCTGAGCCCATATTTAACTAGCCTTATAATTAATGGAATCATCCTCTCTGAAAATTTTATTATCACCGCTTATTAGAGTTCTTTCATACATTGTTAAACTGTCTAAAAGTAAGCTTGAGAAAGATCTTTATTGGTATGAAAAACTATCAAAAATATATCAAATCAAACTTCAAGATGATTTCGATTCAATTTATGTTGCAACCTTATATAAGCTTCTTATAGAGCGTGAAAAAAAACGAGATATCATAAGGATTTTCGAAATTGAGGAAGTAAAAAATGAATTCAAGAATTCAATATACAAAGGGGATGATTCTTCATTCAACCTCAGTATCGATGATAATGTCCATACCAACCCAAAACTAAGGAAACTAAAAGATCTAGATTTGGATGTTTTAGAAGAATTAAGTGATTTTAGGAAAACCTTTAAGACGGTAGTAAACGAAACAAGAAGACCTAAGGAATTAGAATCAGAGGATCGGGCTAATAAAATTGAAAATAAACTTAACATAATTGATATTGGAATTCAGCAATTATCACATAATGAGAAGCAATACTTTGAAGACTTAAAAGTTCCAGACGAGCTAAGGGGAAGAAAAGCAGTCTCCGAAGCACTAAAATTCTATGATAAGCTTATTAAAGAGAAATTTGACATAGGAAATAACCTATTTAAATATAAGCTTCTTGTTTCTAAAGGCTTCTGTTTACTAGATTTGATCAGAAACAAAGAGGCCGCCAAACTATTTATTGAAGCATTACAGTATAACCCTGATAGTGATAGAGCACTAGCTTTTGCAAGTCTTGGTTATTTTTTATTAAAAAGAGGAGATGACGCGGAGATATATGCCCAAAAATCATTGGAGAGGAACCCCCTGAATGAAAATGCTTATTCAACACTTATTAATGTATGGAGTAATAAAATGCCTTTTGATGAAATTGAAGGCAAGCTCCCTGAAGAAATAAAAGACGGGAAGGATATATCCTATCAAATGGGCAGAATCTATTATCTCAATGGAGATCTAAAAAATGCTGAAAGATGGCATAGAAGAGCATTAGTAAAGAGGAATGATAGAGATGAAGATATAATTGGAGCCCTTGGATCGCTGATTATTGAGCAGAGCCTAAATCCCTTTCATTATGTTACTAATCAGTTAGATGATACTGCTCTGGAGCATATTAAAGAAGGTAGGGATTTTCTTCTAGAAGCTTGGGAGAAGGTCAAACAAACAGATTTAGCCAAATCAAGGGTTGTGTGGCTAATCAATATTTCAATTGCAGATAAGATTCTTAACGATCCTGAAAATGCATTATACAATTTAAAAAGGGCTTATGAAATTGCTCCAGATGATTTTGATGTGGTTAAGAGACTGGCAATAGGTTACTTTGATATGGGAAGATATGATGATGCATATGATAAGATTCAAGAATGTCAGAATATCAAGAATGAAGAGGAATTAAGTGTTTTCGAAGCAGAGATACAATATGCCAAATATGACTTTAAGGGATGTTTGAATACAATCGAAAAATTGGATTTTAACAAACTTGAAAAAAGAACACATCAAGAATTATCATTCTTGAAAATCGCATGTTATTCAAGTTCCAAAAATCATGAAGAAGCTCTTAAGTTTTGCGATCAACTATTAGCTGATAAAGAATACGTTTTAAGAGCCTATTTAACCAAATCAAGAATATATAAAAGTATTGGTGATTATGAAGGATTTAAAGACTATTTAGACAAGGCCATTACTAGCGCTGATGATAATACATCAGTTGAAAATCTTCATGATTTAGTGTCATTAATGGCGCAGGACAATCGACATAAACAATCCATCGAGTTTTTAGAAAAGATTGTCAATCGGACTGTTTATTCAAAACAATCTCAACTTTTAATCGAGTGCCTTATAGAGGCTGGCAAGCTTAATGATGCCCTTGAATTAATAAATTCATTAAAAGCAAAAAATGAAAATGAATTTTTGATAGATGCTGAATTTAGAATTTATCATCAAATCCACGATTATCCGAAGGCAATTGAGTTGTGCGAGCAATATCTTGAAAAAAAGCCGAATAATGCTATTGTCAAACTGCGGTTGGCAACCATTTTCTCTCTTCAGGGAGATATTGATTTACTAAAACCATTAGTTCTATCTATAGATGATTTTGAGGATCAAAGTTTAGACTTCAAAATACAATTATGTGCTTTTATTATTCAATGTAAACAATCGTTAAAAGCAATAGAAATACTATATCAGGTCAGACGCGAAAACTATAGCAATGGGAGGATTCATTTAGCATATTTTCAACTATTTATCAAGGTTGAGGAGGAAATAGTCCAAAAATTTCTGGATAAGGAGATTGTTGAATTTGATACAACTGTCAAATTACACAATAGTGATAATGACCAAACAACAAGCAAAACAGTTTTAAAAAGTTCCGATGTGAGGTCTTATCAAAATGAAATTGGTTTAGATCACCAGATGACTTCAGATTTATTAGGGAAGAAGATTGGAGATAAAGTGTACGATTCAAATGGCGTATCACTTGAAATAGTAGGCATTGCACACAAATACTTGACAGCACAGCACGAATCCATGCAGCTATTAGAAAATCAATTTCAAGATATAAGCGGATTTCAATCTTTTAAACTAAAAAGAGCGCCCGGAGAAAAGCCTGATTTCGAAAGAGATTTAGCACCCATGCTAAAAAAAATTGATGAGGATAGATCATTCTTTGATCAACTGGAAAATCAATATGAAAATGGCTTACCACTAGGAACTTTTGCAAGTTTTTCTAAAAGAAATCCAATAAAGGTATGGAGTCACTTTATACAGCTTGGAAGTCCCGGAATTCATCATTTCCGTAATAGTCAAGAACATAATTATGGAATAAGTTTAATTACCTCAGGAGTTGATCTTGCTTTCAGTTCTTCAGCGATTCTTTCTTCCTATGCCGTAATGAAGGAAAAGCTCCCCCTTATTAAAAACAATTTTATTGTATCTCAAAGCTTTATTAATGAACTTAATGAGTTAATAACTGAATTGGGCGAATCTTTTCAAAAAGGAGGGTATTTGACTGTTGGCAAAAAGAACGGAAAATACTTTAGGGAAAATATTACATCGGAACAACTTGAAAATAATGTTCAATATTATTCTGATCTAAAGAAATGGGTTGAAGAAAATTTCATCATTCAACCTAATTATGATGAGATAAAAATTGAGAAGGGAGAAAAGGATAGGTTGGATGGACTATTCGGTGAGTCATTTATTGATGCTGCATTTATAGCCAAGGCAAAAAAAGGATTACTCATTGATGATGATGCTAACTTTCGTGGCATTGTAAAGCAGGAATACAATATAAATGGAGTAAGTATTTATAGTTTGATTCGCTCCTTTAGTGACCAAAATCTTATTTCAAAAGATGAGGAGTCAAGAATCTTGTATGATTTAGCTTGCATCAACTACAATCTAATCCCTCCTTCAGTTCAACTTCTTAACTATGCTCTTAATGAATTGAAATTTCAATTAAAGTTTCCACTTACTAATCTTCTGGATTCACTCGGGACAGAGATTTTTGAAGTCAATATTTCAATTGTAATTCTAGTTCAGTTTCTAAAACAAGTTTATCTGGTCGCAGGTGATTTAGTGTTTCAAAAAGTTGCTGATTACGTAATAAAGGTAGTAATGAGAAGAAATCCATATCCTCAAGCAAAAATGATATTCTTCAGTCTAGCCGAAACACACTTTAAATTATTAGTGTTACAAAGACAAACCCTTTACTCGATATGGAAAAATTATGAAATTATTTAATAATAACAATGATAAGGATGCTGGCGCAAGTGAGAGAGCTAAATCGTGCTTATCTTTTACCACCCGCTTCCCCTCCTCAGTAATCACATACCTCTGCTTTTGATTATTAAAACCTTTTAAATTTGCTTCTTTAGCGGAGGTACTGAAAAATCAGGTCTTTAAGGTTGAAACCAGAAGAGTCCTTACGTCAACCTCCAAAAAATCAGCTATTTCAAAAAGTCTTTCAATTGAGGGTTGAGAATCATTTGTCACCCACCGAGAAACTGTAGTATCCTTAACTCCCAGATTTTTCGCTAAATCAATATTTTTCTTTCCTTCTTCAGCCAAAACGGCTTTAATTCTATTAAAATTCTCTCTTTTCATTTGAAAACTGCCAAGTTTCCCAAATATAAGTAAAGGAAAACTTACAGTATTCAGTATTTTAATTTCGTAAAAAAGGTATTAAATATATTTTAAAGTAAAAATATTATCGTTTTATGAAATCTTTTTATATTTTTGGTATAATCAATGAAAATCAAATATTGATTTCAAAGCGAAAACTTTGAGAGATTTCTCAAATGCATTTGCACTTTATAGTCTCGTCTAAGAAAACTGCCAACTTTCAACATAGACAGTAGAAGTGAAGTGAAAATGCTCACGCTACGGCGTGAGCTCACTTTTGCTTGATTTTGTTGAAGCCTTTTCTTTCACGGACGATTGAGATATTCACTTATAGAATATTTCAAAATGACTTAGTAATAACCCGAGTATTATGGAACAGATGGTGATTTTTTCTGGCTTAAGTTGCTTCCCGGGAAGGAATTTCTGGAAGAAGGATATGTCTGCGCTTTTTTACTTTGGGGCACATTGCTCAATACCTATCGGAACCTATTGCTCATCACCAGAGGAGCACGGAATCGCCGCGGTAGATCGCCTGTATCCTCTGAAGCCCAAGAATCCGATTTAAGGGTTTGGGCACTTTTTCTCTCTGATTGCTTCTGATGGGCTTTGTATACTTCGTCGGGACTATCCACACAGATCAGGGAGTGATGTTACACGACAATGGAGATCATCCGCTGCAGCGGATCAACAGCTCCATTACTTAAAATATTTCTTATTCATTATTTGCTGGTTGCCTGAGAAAGGCAGGGTGGGAGAGGTATGTCTGGCTTAGAGTTAAGAATCTCGAACCTAGAGCCAAGAAGGTAGAGCCAAGATTCAAGCGTTTGAGGATCTGCTTTCAACTTTGAGCTTTCAGACTTCCCACTTCTGCTCAATGCGACTGAGATTGCTTCGTCCTTCGTCCTACCAATTACGGTGCTCTCACCGGACATCGGTTACCAGACACCCAGCAAAAAACAACTAAAAGCATGCAAAAACACATACTCACATGCCTCCTGATACAGCTATGTCTTGTCGGAAGCACTCTAAAAGCACAAAGTAAAGTTGCGGAGTCACCCCCAGGCACTGATTTGGTTTATCAGTCTGGTTTCCCAGGGCAGGAGGGCTTAGTTCCTTCTGCTCGCTTGGAAGAGGGAACGCTTTACTTTGAGCTTTCCAAAAGTCAGGATCTGGATTCTCTCACCCTGAGGTTTTGGGATCACCTGATCAGCGAAAGAATGAACGTGACACCGGGAACCAAGAAAATGGTTCCGGGTGCCGAGGGGAATATGTTTGAAGGAAGTATGAAGTTTCAGGTCTTCACTTCACCCTTTCCCGAATCAGATACCCATGGGTATTTTTCTGTCAATTCCGGCAGGGATAAGCTGATCAGGCAGTGGATCTATTTCCCGGAAGACAGGGTAAGAATTCGGGCGGACCTTGCCGCAGGACTGCTCCTCTTTGGAGGTCCCGATGCTGCTTTCTATCGGCTTCAATACGAGGTGGACAGGGCGTTCAAAGAAGATCAGTTCAATGCCAATCCCATTCTGTTTTCATCCAACAGGGAGTTTTACCGTTCGGATTCCCTGTCTGAAACTCTATGGCAGCAATCCCGAACCAGACCGGAAGACCTCTACGTGCAGATGCAGCTGATCAGCAATGCCGAGGAGGGATGGGAAGAATTGGAAAAGTATATCTCCTCCAACTGGCTGGAACATCCGGCTTCTGGGATACTGGATCGGTACAGCACCCTGCTTTCTGCCGAACGCTTAAATCTGGTAGAAGCTGCTATCAAGGGACAGCTTCTTTTTACGGCCATCAATAAAGCGGATCTGGCATGGCCTGCCATTCAACAGGATCCCGCAAAAATGGCAAAACTCAAGGAATGGGTGGAAGGCTTTTATTTACAGGATCAGGAATATTCCCATCCGCTACTGGCACAGGCGATGTTCCAGTTTTCTCTGATGGAAGCCCAGGCTACCCAAACGCCCATTGAGCAGGTTTACCGAGAGTTACCCAATCCTCTGAGGGAGGAAGTGATTGCCTTTTACGTGCTGGATAATTTCAACAGAATGGAAAACAGGCTGCCGGGAATCATTTCAAAAAACCTTCCCTTGCTGCAATCCGAATGGATAAAATCCAGATTCGAAAACCTACTGGCGAATGTCAGGGATCCATTTTCTGCCGAGGGCATTTTCTTACCCGATGGAAGCCAGCTAGATTCTGCTATCATCCAGGGAAAGACTGTATTGATCCATTTCTGGATTTCGGGTTGTAAGTTTTGCCTGGAAGAACATCAACGGGTCATGGCTGATCTCAGCGAACGATACCAAGGATCTGAAGATGTCCTGATCATGACAGTGAATGGCGATGCCAATAAGGAAAATTGGAAAAGGAGCCTGGCCACAGGAAAATATACCTCAGAAAGTTCCTTGAATACCTGGGTGCCCCTGAATACAGGAATCCTAAAGTCCTATTCAGTTTATTCTTATCCTCAAAAAATGATCATATCCCAGGACGGTGCCATCCAGCTACAGTCAATTGTGCGGATGGAATTGCAGGATCTGATCAATCGTCTGGATCATGCTTCGGAGTATACAACAGACGTCCTTTCATCAACTAATCAGTAAACTTATGAAACGATATATAATCTATTTATTGCTGATGTTCAGCATTTGCCAATCGGGATTTTCCCAGACTACCGAATTGAAAGGCAGGGTATCTGATGATGCTGGCATTCCCTTGCCAGGCGCCTTTGTCAAGCTTGCAGATTCGACCTATTCTGCCATCTGTAATGAGTCTGGTGAATTCTCCTTACAGGCTCCGGCAGGTACCTACACCTTGCTGGTTTCCTATATAGGAATGGAATCCCAGGAGATTGAAATCACCCTACCCATGGAAGAACGCCTGGAAATCCAACTGACCTCTCAATCACTGGATCTTGCATCTGTGGAAGTAGTTTCCACCGGATATCAGCAGATCCCTAAGGAAAGGGCTACAGGTTCCTTTGCATTTTTGGACGAGGAGCTGGTGCAAAGAAAAGTAGGAGCCAATGTGTTGGAAAGATTGGGAGATGTGACTTCCGGTTTGATTTTCAACCAAGGTCCACAGGCTGCCAATGACCCCATTTCCATCCGTGGGCGGAGTACCATTTTCTCCAATACCCAACCGTTGATTATCGTGGATAATTTCCCTTACGATGGCCCTATGGAAAATATCAACCCCAATGATGTGGCCAGCATCACAGTACTGAAAGATGCGGCTGCAGCTTCCATCTGGGGTGCCCGTGCCGGAAACGGTGTGATTGTAATTACTACCCATCGAGGAGGTGAAAGCCAGCCGCTGCAGGTAAGCTTCAACTCCAATGTCACGATTAGCCAGCCAAGGGATTTGTTTTATATGCCCCAGATGTCCATTCCGGATTTTATAGGGATTGAAAAGCAATTGTTTGAAAAAAACTTTTACCGATCTACTGAAAATAATGCCAACAAACCCAAGCTTTCCCCCGTTGTGGAAACGCTTATTGCACTGAGAGATGGAAAGATCACCCAAGCAGTAGCAGATGCAAGGCTGACTGACTATGCACAGTCGGATATCCGCAGGGATATAGAATCCTATTACCTCAGGCCTTCCGTCGCACAGCAATACGCACTATCGCTTAGGGGAGGAGGAAAGGTTCATAGCTATCATTTATCCCTGGGCTATGACCGGTCTGATGCCGATATAGTAGTAAATCCTTCTAACCGCTGGACCTTGTCTGGAGGAAATCAATGGAAATTATTGGAAGGAAAATTGGAAGCAGGGCTGGACCTGAATTTTGCCCGACAGGAATCCAGTAGCAGAACGGCTCTTCCCAATGGCTATGCCTATGAATCCCTGACTGATGAGGCGGGTAATCCTACTGGGATCATCCAGAATTACAATACCCGCTACATCGAATCAGTTAAGGGGCAAGGCTTGTTGGATTGGAACTACGTTCCGCTTAATGAAATCGGGAAGCTGGACAACAGCACAGAAGCTTATGACTTCAGGGTATCTCCCTATCTGAAATGGAATATTACCCCTGATCTGAATCTGGGAGTCTATTATCAATATTGGTCTAATCAGGCTGCAGGAAGAAACCGAAACAGTCAGGAGCTTTTCTACAACCGTGACCTGATCAATAAATATACCCAGAAAGATGAGCAAGGAAACCTGAGTTATCCGGTTCCCATAGGAGATGTGTTGGATGTCAGCGAAAACAACTCCTTTTCCCATACTTTCAGACCCCAAATGACATACGCTAAGGTATTTAGTGGAGTTAACTTTCTGAATGTCCTGGCCGGAGCAGAAATAAAAGACCGTCAGGGAGTGGGGTTTTCGGATCGCTTTTATGGCTATCGGGATGATCTGGGAAGCAGTGTGCCGGTGGATTGGATCTCGCGCTTTCCCATGTATTATAATCCGGGTTCACAGGTGAGTATTCTTTCTGCTCAGTCCCACTCGGGATTTACTGACAGGTTTATATCCTATTATGCAAATATTGGGTATGATTATGCTCACCGCTATTTCCTGTCCTTAAGTGCAAGGAAGGATCAGTCCAATATTTTCGGGGTAGAGAGCAACCAACGGGGAGTTCCTCTATGGTCTGTGGGAGGAGGATGGATTGTTTCGGAGGAGAAGTTTGCGTCTGGAGCCAACATGCCCTTCCTGAAATTTCGCGCTACCTATGGCTACAGTGGAAATGTGGACAAAAGCCTTTCCTCAGACGTGACAGCCCAGTTTGTCAATTTTCAGTTTTACGATGTGCTTCCTCAGATGCGTGCAGCGGTCTTGGTCAATCCACCCAATCCTGATTTGAGATGGGAGAAGGTTCAAATGACCAATCTGGCCCTGGACTGGGAAACCCAGAATGGCTTTTTTGCAGGCAGTCTGGAGTATTATTCCAAACATGCCAGCGATTTGTTGGGGGAATATTCAGTTCCTTCCTCTTCGGGTAAGAGCAGTTTTACCGGGAATTTTGCAGAGACCCAGACGCGTGGTGTAGATCTCAGCATGCAGGTAAAATGGTTACGGAATTCCTTTCATTGGAGCACCAATGTATTGTACAGCCATTTGAAGGAAGAAGTACTGGATTTTGAGAAAGAGCCTACGGTGAATAACCTATTAGGATCAGCATTTCTGGCAGCGCCATATCCTGTAGTAGGAAGACCCTTGTATGGGATTTATACTTATGAATGGGCAGGTCTTTCTCCTGATACCGGAAATCCCAGAGGTTTTTTGGACGGAGAAGCCAGTGAGGATTACCGAGAGCTCAGCAGAGCAGCTACCATCGAGAACTTACAGTATCATGGTTCGGCCAGACCTACCTCTTTTGGAGCGATACGGAATGATTTTTCCTTCAAAGGTTTTAGCCTTTCTGTCAATATATCCTATCGACTGGGGTATTACTATAAAAGGAGATCTATCGATTACTACACCTTGTTAAGAGGGGAGATCGGCCATGGGGATTTTGATAATCGATGGCAGCAGCCAGGTGATGAGGAATTTACGCAAATCCCTTCACTTCCAGCTTCTGCAGATAGCAGAAGAAATTCCTTCTATTCAAATTCTGGTGCATTGGTCGAAAAGGGGGATCATATCCGATTGAATGATATCAGGTTTTCCTATTCATTTTCAAAGGTGAATATGCCTTGGTTGCCCTTCCGCACTGCCCAACTGTACACCTATGGCAATAACCTGGGTATTCTTTGGAAAGCTTCTGATGATGCACTTGATCCCGACTACCAACTGTCAAGGCCTTTACGGTCCTTTGCGCTAGGTTTAAAACTGGACTTTTAACAATAAATACTGGGTAAAAGGAGGAAATGAATTTTCTTAATAAGGTTAGTTGAATTCAATCCAAATACCTCCCGGTCAGAATTCCTGACCACCCTTTTCCATTCCTAAAAATTAAAGAATATGAAAGCAATAAAAAATAGATTCCTGCTACTGATAGCCTCTTTAGGGTTGATTTCCTGTGAGGGTTTTCTGGATGAAAAACCGGAAAAATCCATCTTGGTTCCCCAGACAGTAGAAGATGTACGGGCCTTATTGGATTATTATACCAACTTGAATGACAATGCCCTGGCCGATTTTATTTTGGCAGATGATTGGGTAACCGAGGATGCAAACTGGGAAAGCCTTAGTCCATGGGAACAAAATACCTATCTCTGGAAGCAGCAGGTGTTTGAACCCTCGGAACGCTCCACAGATTACACCAAACTCTATCGTAAAATCTTTACAGCCAATGTTTCTCTGGAAGTTTTGGAAGGTTTGGGGATAGGGGCCGAGGTCAGAAGCTTACGGGGAGAGGCTTTATTTATTCGCGCTTTGGCTTATTTCCAGTTGTCCCAGCTGTTTTTGCCTTCTCCGATGCTGGGAGGCGATGAGATTAAATTGCCGGTCAAGCTCAATCCGAATGTCAACGAGTCTTCCCAATGGTGGCCTGTCTCAAAAGTGTTGATCCAAGTAGAGCAGGATCTGGTAGAGGCTTTTGAGTTAGTGGGATCAAGTTCCCAATTTAAAAACAGACCCAATAAGCAGGTGGTAAAAGCAGTTTTGGCTCGGCTCTATTTATACGAAGAACGGTGGGAGGATGCCTTGAATGCAGCTAACTATATACTGGAGCAGGGAACAGTATCCTTACTGGATTACCATGAAATGGACAGCACTGCAGCTTATCCTTTTAGCTTGTTTAATTCAGAGGTAATGTATTATGGGATTACCAGTAGCTTTTCAGTGACAGCGAGTTCGGCCACCTACATCAATCCGGACTTGATGGGGAAGTATGAGGAAGGTGATTTAAGAAAACCGCTATTCTTTACGGAGTCAGGAGAAAAACACCTTTTCAAAGGTTCCTACAATGGAGATTATAATCTATTCACAGGGATTAGCTTACCGGAGATGTACCTGAGTGGTGCAGAAGCGTTGGTCCGAATGGATAGAGTCCAGGATGGCCTGGATTTGATGGCTATTTTGGCAGAGAAGCGATATCAGTCCATGGATTTTTGGGATGGGAACCTCTCCAAAAACCCCTTGGATTTGGTTCTGGAAGAAAGACAAAAGGAGTTGGTCTTTCGGGGTACTAGATGGATGGATATGAAGCGGCTGCATGCATTAGGGGAATTGGATGATGTTCCTACCAGAGAAATTGCAGACCAGAATTATCAATTGACAGGATCAGATAAACTGTATTTGATTCTACCTAGTTATGAATTGGAACTGGAGAATAACTAAAAAAGCCCGGGGTCATGAATCCCGGGCTTTACATATTAAACTACTTAGTCAGCAGGAGGCAGTGTGCCTCTTTTAACAAAAACCTTGTCTTCATCAGGGTTGATGGGATTTCCATTCACTGCATCATGAAGACATTCTGCATCTATCAATTGATCACAGGTATAGGTACTGGGCCCAGGAGTTATTCCTGTGACATTGTACCATTGACCCGTAGCCTCACCGTATTGGTTCATGGCAAAATCCTTTGGACCAAACGCAAAGGCAAAAGTTGCCGCCAGCACCAAAGCGAGTGCAGGCAGCGATTTGATTAATTTATTCATCGTTATGTCCTGTTTTTTAACCCATCAAAAACAGGGAAACCGTTTAGTATCCCGAAAATACCATGTTTAGGTCCTTCGGGATGTGGATAAAGTGCCTACTCTGAAAAGGGTTTTCGGCTGCTCCCTGTTACATCACCCAGTATAGTTTGGAGTCTCCACTTCCAGACTCGGAGACAGGAGATGTAAGTAATGGGTTTGATTTAATTCTTATTAGTGTAATTTTTTGGGGTGGGATAATGCCTTTTCCTGCCCCGTTTTTTTTGTTCCTGAAAGTCCTATGATGCTTATCACAATCATAAAACAGTTGAGCCAGAAATGCTCCGCCCATCCCAGTGATTCCAGAATCCCGGCACAGTTGCAGGGAACTCTGGGGAAAGCTCCCACCCAGATCAGTCCCACATAAGTGGTGAAGACGGTGAGGAGGAGGATACTAGAGAGGTATCCCCACCATCTGCTGACCGAAAAGAGCAGGAGCAAGGCAATCAGGAGCTCTGAGATAGGCACAGCAAATGCTAAAACCTCTGCCAACTCAGCTGGAAAGGTTTGGTTATGAAATGCCTTCCTGCTAGCTTCCCAGCGGAGGATTTTGTCAAATCCGGTATAAGCCCACAAGAGGATCAAGAGGATACTCGGTACAGCTATTTTTTCTGGTTTTTCCATTCCTGTTTATGTAGGATAGAAAGTTGGGCATTTTAAAAAACCAGATTTCACAACCTGTGCGATAAACTTTAAAAGTGTATCAATTATACAATTTCAAGGTAGGTGGGAAAATAAATTGACTAATTAATTGGTTTTTAGGAGTTGAGATTTTAAACTGTATTACTGTTTTTTTAATTAAAAAGGGAACTATGCAAGTTCAACAGTTGAGTCTTCAACTGAAAAGGCAACTTAAGTTAAGTGACTCCTGCAAGGAGCTTAGTAAATGGAAGTACCTATGTAATTTAACTGGAGATACGATCATGAAGAGATATGATTTGGACCCTACGTTTCTAAAGAAACTTTTCGGACTGGAAGGAAAAGTAAATATTAATGCTTTTGAAAGAGTGGGAGAGTTTTTGGAGATACAGGATGCTAAACGGAAAACTACAATCCGCCACGCCGGTTCTGTGGAGACCGAATCCAGATTCTTAGTTGAAGGGCTGATAGGTATGTATTTTTTGGGTAATCTAACGCGACTCTACTTTCCAGGTGATGTGGTGATGGACTTTGATTCATACCAAACACAAGTTCCTAGCAAGTATGAACTCAAGGCATTAGGAGAATCAGTTTATATCAGTCTTTCTTATCAAAATGAAGAGCAACTCCTTAAGGAAATTCCGGAATTTACAGACTTTTCCAAATCCCAGATAGCAAAAGTGCGAAATGCTGATTTTGAATGGCATGCATTTACCCAGATGAATTATAGAGACAAGATTCTTCTAATAGAGGAGAAATTTCCCTCCTTCAAATATGATCTCACCAATACCGAAAAGGCAAGTTTGCTCGGCGTGAGTTATGCCACCGCAGCCCGTATAAAAAAGAGCCCTGAACTTAAGAAAGCAAGTGGAGAAAGTAAACAACTTGAAAAATTACTCAACTATCCTTTTCCCGCATATGTCCACAATGACGCAGCAGAAATTGAAGAGCTAAGTGCGTCATGGGCATTTAACTTCCATTCTTTACTACGGAGCAATGAGGAATTGGGCTATTATAAGAAACAAAAACTAAGCTATTTGTCCTCCTGTCTTTATCCTGAAATTGATTTTGATAAAGGGGTATGGATATCAAAGTTATACCTATGGCTATTTTATCTGGATGACATGACAGACAGTTTACCTGTTGGCCAAAAGGGTGTGTTTTGGAACTATCTAATGATTGGGGTTGAAAATATTGTCAACGGAAAACCACCGGTATTCAGTCCTTCCCGGATTTCAGTTTTTCTTAATGCATTTATGGATTTGGTAATGGATTTTAAAACGTTGGCTGCTGGAAATAAAGAATTAGTGGAAGTGGTATTTAAGGAGATTATGCTTTACCTCAGAGGGAACAAGTTAGAGTCTGAATATAAGGATCAAGGAAATCCGCCGAGCTTGGAAGAATATCATATATCCCGTCCTTATTTCTCCGGCGGTAATCTGGCCCTCTCACTTTGCTCCTTTGAATCCGGAGATAAATTCATACGTGATGGTACAGATTGGAAGAGCACAGAACAGCTTCGCATTTTGGGAGCCAAGCTTATCTACCTTTCAAACGATCTGATCTCCTATGCGAAGGAAGATTTTCAGGGAGATTTTATGAATTTAGTTGCACTTCTAATGCACCATGAGAGGATGGATTTCCCAACTTCTCAACAAGCAGTCCTGAATGAGCATTCTGAGACACTTGCTGAATTTATGAAGCTAGAAAGAAATTGGAGAGATGAATTCAGGCCTGAAAATAATGGAGTCTTGAAATACCTTAAGCAGATTAAATATAAGGTCGCAGGTTCGGTTCACTGGTCTCTTTCTATTTCTCCCAGGTATAAAATGCCCTGATACGGGAATCAAAATTGGTTTACTATGAACATTATCGAGTTTTCTGTAGAGATACTTTCCAAATTGAAAAAGGACTTGGATATTCTAAAAATGGATGGAGAAAATAAGCTGATACAGTTTGAGTCTGCCTTTCATCTTGTTGACAGGGCGATGGATAAAATCAAGCTCTTTATGGGGAAATATGAGTTTGTCTCAGATAAAGAGGAGATAGAATTCTTCAAAAAGCATATGTCATACTTTTTAAAGGAGTCTGTTTATTTCTCTGAGCTCTTTAACATGGAGTCAGTCAAGCCATCCGGACCCGAAAGTAAAATCAGGAAATTTTACGAAAAGGAACTGACCAGTATAAAAGAATTCTTGCAAGCCAATCAAAACTTATACAATTACCTGTTGATGAAAAAGGAAAACCAGGATAGGGTGTTTTTCTTAAGGAGTTCACAGGCGCCTGTCTATAAGCCTAATTTGTTCTGGCACACGCTGGATACCAGATATTGCACGGTTTACACCTTATACTTTGCCAGGATTATGGGCACACTAGCACTCGCAGATTATATCCACGAGCAGCTTCTTACCCTCAAAGTTTATAAAAACCCCATTGCTCAGGTGAAAAGATCCCCTTTATATTGGACGGGGAGAAAGACCGACCTAGTGGAATTGGTCTATGCTTTAAAAACATCTACAGCTGTGAACAATGGGAACGCCAGCGTTGCGGAACTAGTGACTTCAATAGGTGAAGTGTTTGGAAAGGAAATACATGATTATTACAGAACATTCCTTGAAATCAGATCGAGAAAGAAAAATAGGACTGTTTTTTTGAAACAATGTCAAGAGAAATTGGAAGCCTACATGGATGAATATGAGGGTAGGGAGTAACCATTAAACACTTTAAATGGGTGAATCAATTGAGAGTAAAGGGCACTGAATGATTTGAGAGGCAGGAAGGTGTCTGGCATATATAAACAAGGGGGATATGAAAGCATTTGTAGAAACGCTTTTTATGGAGATGGAGGAGTCACTGAAGCGTGTAACAAAGGAGACATTCAATGAGCTACAGAAAGTAGAAAGATGTGGCAGGGTGGTCAATGGGATATTGATTAAACTCAAAGCATTTATGTCTACTTATCAGTTTGTGAATTCAGAAGAGGAGATCTTGTTTTTCAAAGAGTATAAACCTACGTTTTTAAAGGAACTGATCTTCTATTCTGAGCTAACCTACCTAGAGTCAAAAAAGCCTATAGGGAAAAAGGAACAAGTGAAAAATTACTACCATCACATGATGGATCAGATGCAAGATTTTTTTGCTAGAAATCACCAGCTCTACATTTACCATCAGTTGGATAGGAGCGATCAGGATGATCTTTTATTTGTGAAAGATTCCAAGCCCGTGTCTCTGATACCTGACTATACGATTGACTTTGACCCAGAATTCTCTTCAATCAATAGCAGCAATTTAGCCAGAATAATGGCTTATGAGGACCTTACAGAATACGTTAGGAAGAGGTTGGTCAACCTAGACTTGGGGGTGGATAATTCAGGTAAAGAAAAGGCAAGGCATGAATGGACTGATTCGAAATCTGCTCTGATAGAATTGGCCTATGCACTTCACTCTAGAGGAGCAGTAAATCATGGTAAGAGTGATGTAAAGTTGATTATTTCCATCATGGAATCTCTTTTCAATGTACAGGTGGGTAATTTTTATAGAACATTTCAGAGTATGAGAGGAAGGAAAAAAGGTAGAACGATCTTTTTGGACAGCTTAAAAGACAGTCTTGAAAAAAGAATGGATGAAACAGATATGGGGTATCATTAATATTAACAATCTGATAGTATGACTTTACAGGATATAGTAGTTTCCGTTTTGGCAATCACATTGATGCTGTTTGGGTTTGCAATCCGTTATTGGATAGGGAAGAGACGTTTCGATCGACGAGGGCTTGGAGGATTGCAGCATTATTCCAGCTATTCCAAAGCACTTTTTATTTCAGCCCTTGAACGATTTGCTAATATTTTGAGCGTCCCGATGATACTGGGAGGAATATTCCTGTTAATGTTTTGGTGGATGTTTGTAAGAGATATTGCTTTGTCAAGAAATAAAGAAGATGTTAAAAGAAAAACAGAACATAAGACAGATCCCACAGCCCACTTCCTTATTCCTGCGGAAAAGGGCTATGGTAAAAAGCTGATCAGCCCCATACCAACCAATTCATTCCCGTTGTCCATGAATCGATTTGTATAAGGCTGATTTGATCATTGGAATGATGCTTAGGCTGACCGTATTTTTAGAGTAGTTTGAAAGCTCAGGTGCCCTGATAAAAATTGGTATTGTTATTTTAACAAACTTAAAAGCATGACCATTTAACGGATACCATTTCTCTTTTTTCTGGAGGAACGTTGATTTTGGCTTGTTACTTTTTCTTGCTTACTATGAGTAATTTCAGAATGCCTTGATTGGAGGTTGCTTTCTTTAGGTGTCTTTAATTCTGAATCATTTTTTCCACAAATACCTTTGATAAGTTCTTCTGTAAAGTCACTTTCTCGACCGAAAGATGTAAGCGGATTTGCGTCAGAATCTATTCTTTCCTCCCTGTTTACCTTTTCTATTTCTTGCCTTTTCATATACTAGGTGGTTTTGGGGTTTAGGCTAATCCTGATTTGATAATGCCTTTAGTTTAGAACCTAGCTCAGTGAGTCCTGCTTTTTCCAGACTCTCTGAGATAATGGTTTTCAGTTCCTCTTCTGACTCTTTGGAAATCCGGATTGCAGGATTTCCTGATTCTGGTTTTTGTTCCATACCTCTTGTAATTACTTCTGTTAAAAGTAGAACGGTTTTGCGGGGGATTTTCAGATCGATTTTTACAATGTCATGCATCCCTGGCACTGCTAGTAGGGTTTCGTAAATCGTTTCAAGTGATGTAGTGGACATAGTTTTATTGGTTTTGTTGTAACAATATTTATTGAGCTAAATCTACTTTGAACCAATGACTTGAGCCTATTTAGAAATTGATCAGGATAGGTAAATGTATAAAGACTCATTTATGGTATTGCACAAATTCTAAATTCCTTCCAAATTCAATGCTTACTTTGAGTCTTATGAAATCGAGCATTTAGCAGGAGACACACGGAGGTAATCATCAGAAATGCGAGATTCCATCTGACCATTTAAAAAATATATAGACAGATGAAAATCCTGGTAATCGAAGACGAAAAGGAACTGGCAATTGATATTGTGAAATATCTGTCATTGGAAGACTATCGTTGTGAGACAGCCAATGATTTTGCGACAGCCAAAGAAAAAGTAAGTCTGTATCAATACGATTGCATTTTACTTGATCTCATGCTGCCTGGCGGAGATGGGTTTGATATTCTAGCGCATCTGAGAAGTCAGAATAAGCAGGATGGCGTGATTATTATTTCTGCCAAAGACACGCTTGAGGACAAGATCAAAGGTTTGAATATCGGTGCAGATGATTACTTGGCCAAGCCATTTCACCACTCGGAGTTAGCCGCGAGAATACATTCCGTGATTCGCAGGAAACAATTTGATCCTTCAAACCTTATCATACAAAACGAAATTAAAATTGATTTACTTTCAAAAACTGTTCATATAGAAGGGAATCCAATCGTGCTGACTAAGAAGGAATATGATCTATTACTTTTTTTCATAGGGAATAAGAATCGGGTTTTATCAAAAAGCGATCTGGCTGAGCATCTTTCTGGGGATGTGGCGGATATGTTTGATAGCCATGATTTCGTCTATGCCCATGTTAAAAACCTTAAGAAAAAGCTCAATGAACAGGGGTATGCTGGCTATCTCAAAACAATCTACGGAACTGGTTATAAGTGGGAAATATGACAAAACTGCTCGATAAACCATTAAAGGCATTCACCATTTATGCCTTGATTATTCTTTTGGTCAGCATACCAATTTATTTTTTGGTGGTGGATTGGATTTGGGTGACAGAGATAGATGATAATCATGAGATCATCATGGAGCGTATCGAGAATCGATTTGAGCAAGCACATGTGACTGGGCATGATTTGGAAACGATTCTCAATACCTGGAATACCTTGCAGCCGAGTTCTTCGATACTGCCGATTACAGAAAATATTGCGAGACGGGATAGCATATATGAAGTAACGAAGTTCAATGAATACGAAGCTGAATGGGATCGTTTTCGTGGGTTGCAAGCTGTGATCCGGATTGATAATACACCCTATTTGCTCAATATCGAAACCAACGTAGAGGAAGCCTACGAGACTATTTTTGCTATTGGTCTGGTGACCGTAGTGCTATACGGGCTGCTGGTTTTTGGATTTATACAACTCAACCGGAAGATTTCTAAAAGTGTCTGGAAACCGTTTGACAGCACACTTACAAAGTTGAAATCCTTTGAGCTGAGCACGAGTAAAGTAGTGACTTTTGAGCATACTGATATTGAGGAATTTGAGGCCATGAATGAAACGATCAGCAAGCTGATAGCCGAAAATGTCAATACTTATAATCTGCAAAGAGCCTTTGTCTCCAATGCCGCCCATGAATTACAAACTCCAATTGCTTTGCTGAAATCAAAATTGGATATACTATTTCAGGATGAAAAACTCGGCACCAAGCAATCAGAACTAGTAAATGCGATCCAAGTTCCTCTGGCTAGGCTGACTCGAGTCAATAAGAATTTACTCTTATTGGCTAGGATCGACAACAGTAATTTTTCTGATATCTCGGAAATAGATTTTGCCGAGAAAGTTGAGAAAAGCGAAGAACTCCTGCAGGATTATATCGCTGAAAAGAATTTGAGCATCAAGAAAAATGAAAGAGGATTATGTGTCTTTCAATGTAGCAAGTTTCTAGCAGAGACATTGGTCAATAACTTACTTTCCAATGCGATTAGACATACTGCCGAAAATGGTAAAATTATCATAGACTGGGATGAAAAAGGCTTTTCTTTTAAGAATTCAGGCAAAGAGCCATTGAATCAAGAATCGCTTTTTAAACGTTTTTCTATATCCACCACAGAGACGACCAACAGTGGATTGGGGCTGGCCATCGTGAAAGAGATCTGCAAGCAAAATGGCTGGGAAATCAACTATGATTTTTTGGATCATTTCCACATTTTTTCGGTACGCTTCAGTAAATTCTAAATGTGTTCTAAATCTCATGCGACTTTTGGGTAATCATATTTACCAAACCCAAATTTCATATGAACAAGTACCTAACGATTTTATCTATTGGCGTCTTGCTTTCCACGGGCGCCTGTGCTCAGGAACAATCTGACGAAGAAGTGCCTGATGCGGTGAAAACTGCCTTTTCTCAGAAATTTCCAACCGCAAAGAAAGTAAGCTGGGATATGGAGTCTGCTACGGAATGGGAGGCCGAATTTAAACTGGAAGGGAATGAGTATTCTGCGAATTTTTTAGCTGACGGAACTTGGCAAGAAACTGAATACGAAATTAAAAAAGCTGATATCCCAGAAGCTATCAAACAGACTTTAGCTCAGGACTTTGCCGGATTCAAAATCGAAGAAGCAGAGATCTCAGAAAAAGCCGATGGAAGCGTCTATGAATTGGCGGTGGAAAAAGGCGAGGAAGAGTGGGAGTTAGTTTTCGATATCAATGGAAAACTAATCGAAAAGAAAGCAATTGAAGAAGAAGGTGATGAAGATTAAAAACTATTTGCTGATCACTTTTCTAATGCTATCTCAGTCGCTTTTGGCTCAGGAAACGAAAGTAAAAGTATCAGGAGAAATTTTGGACAAAGCTTCTCAGGAAGCTTTGTCCTATGTAAATGTAGTGCTGAAAACCATTAAAGATGCCAGTTTTGTGACTGGCGCTATTACCGATGAAGCTGGTCTTTTCACCTTAATAGATGTGGCTCCAGGAAACTATGAATTGGAAGCGAGCTTCATAGGATTTGAGACTGTTAGCAAGGAAGTTTATGTGGGAGCAAGTTCTGCATTTCTGAATTTGGGCGAGATTGCTATGACAGCATCTGAGCTAGAGTTAGGTGGAGTAGAAGTGGTAGGGCAGGCAGAATCAGTAAGCGCCAAAATGGATAAGAAAACCTATGATTTGGGTCAGAATATCAGTCAAAGTGGAGGCTCTGTGCTTCAGGCTATGTCCAATCTTCCTGGAGTAACCGTGCAGGATGGTAAAGTTCAGATTCGGGGAAATGATCGGGTAGCAGTTTTAATCGATGGCAAGCAGACCGCTTTGACAGGATTTGGTAATCAAACTGGCCTGGACAACCTTCCTTCTTCCGCCGTAGAGCGAATAGAAATCATCAATAATCCCTCTGCAAAGTTTGATGCTAATGGAAATGCAGGAATTATAAATATCATTCTCAAAAAGGAAAAACAAGAAGGGTTCAACGGAAAAGTTGGACTAGCGCTAGGAGTAGGAGCACTTTGGGAGAAACAAGCAAATCTTCCGGGTATCAGACCTCAATATCAAGGCACGCCAAAAATCAATCCTTCGATTTCTCTGAATTACCGCAAGAAGGATGTGAATTTCTTCCTTTCGGCAGATAATCTCTATACAGAGACCTTGAATAAAAATGAGTTTGTCACCCGAACCTATGAGGACGGAACCGTCATCAATCAGCAACTCAAGCGAAACAGAAATACCAATTTCCTTACCACTAGAGCAGGGATGGATTGGACTATTAATTCCGCGAATACACTCACGGTTTCAGGGCTTTTCGGGAGTGAAAAGATCATAGATAGAGGCGATCAGCCTTTTTACAATGCTGATAATTCCGAACTGTTGAGGCTCTGGCAGTTTCTGGAAGATGAATTGAAAACTACCGTAATGGGGACTGTGGCTTTTCAGCATAAGTTTACAGATCCAGGGCATAGTCTTTCCGCAGGAGTAAATTATACTTTTCACCGTGAGGATGAGCAGTATTTCTTTACCAATACGCTTCCTACTTATGTTGGTGAAGAAGCCTTCAAATTGCTTTCAGATGAAAACGTGGTGGACGTCACGCTGGACTATGTGAAGCCTTTGAAAAATGGTCGACTGGAAACTGGAATGAAGTTTAGGAGACGTTGGATTCCGACTAACATGCAGTTTTTTCCAAGTGAAAATTCCCCGATTGATTCACTAGCAGGTGGAGCGGCAACCTACAAGGAAATCATTCCTGCTGTGTATGGTAATTACGTGTTTGAGTCCAAAAAACTGGAAGCTGAGATTGGACTGAGACTTGAATACATCAAACTTGACTATGAAGTAAATCCAGATCATCCTACCTACAAAAGTGATGGGTACAATTACTTCCAACCTTTTCCAAATACCCGGATTTCCTACAAAATCAATGAGCTGAACAAGCTTACTGCTTCCTACAACAGGAGAGTAGATCGACCAAACGAAGTAGATATCCGAATCTTCCCAAAGTACGATGATGCTGAAATTATTAAGGTGGGAAATCCTGCCTTGAAACCGCAGTTTACCAATTCCTACGAACTGGGCTGGAAGACAGGCTGGAGTAGCGGATCACTGTATTCAGCGGCTTATCACCGAATGGTGGATGGGACGATCACCCGGATTTCCACTACCTATGGAGACAGCAAACTGATCTACGCCATCTTTCAGAATGCAGGTAAAAGCTATAATACAGGGTTCGAATTGATATGGGATCAGGATGTAAACGACTGGTATTCTTTTGACCTGAATCTGAATGGATACCACAATCAGATCGATGCATTTACGGTAGAAAATCTGTATCCTGAGCCGCATACTTTCAGCGTTGATAAGCAGGAGATTTTCTCTGGAAATGCCAAATGGAATTCCAAATTCAAGTTTGCTGAGAATTTCACGGGGCAATTGACAGCCATTTATTTGGCTCCGGATATTATTCCGCAGGGTAAGATTCAAGGAAGATTTACCCTGGATATGGGATTGAAAAAAGTGATCCAAGAGGGAAATGGAGAGTTGTTTTTCAATGCCACCGATTTGCTGAACACCATGGTGATCAAGAAGACTATAGATGGAAATGACTTCAGCTACACGAGTGCGGATTATTACGAGACGCAGGTATTTCGGGTAGGTTATAGTTACAAGTTTTAACGGTTTGGTCTAAATTTTCTATGAAAGAAAATGCTAACGGAATCACTATAGTCATCCCTATTTTCAATGAGGAAGATGGGATAGGAAGAATTTTGCCAGCTTTTGAAGCGTATATTAATCAGTCAAAATTCGAAGTTAATCTATTATTGGTCAATGACGGCTCTACAGATAATAGCCTTTTTGAAATCAAGAAACTAGCTGAGCTTCATGACTTTGTTGGGTATATCTCTTTTGAGAAAAATGCGGGATTGAGTGCTGCCATACGAGCAGGTTTCGAAAGATCGAAAACCAAATGGGTGGGATACATCGATGCTGACTTGCAGACAGACCCGATGGACTTCCTCAAGTTGGAAGCAATGATTCCCAGCTACGATCTGGTGACAGGTAGGAGAGAGGGACGTAAGGACAGCGCAGTGAAGAAAATGTCTTCTACTTTTGCCAACTGGTTTAGAGATTCCATGCTGCATGACGGTGTTCATGATTCTGGCTGTCCCTTAAAAATCATGCTAAGATCGGTAGCTTTGGATATGCCATTTTTTAAAGGAATGCATAGATTTTTTCCTGCCTTGGCATTGATTCAAGGTAAAAAAGTAGTGGAAATACCCGTAAAGCATTTTCCCAGAATTACGGGTAAATCTAAGTTTAACCTTTGGAATCGGCTGTTATCCCCCTTTCAGGACACACTAGCGCTGCGATGGATGATGAAGCGACAGTCAACATACATAATATCTGAGAATTCCATCAAAAACCATAAAACCGTAATCCATGAATAGCTCCTTGCTTCTTGGAATTGGTTTTCTTGCCCAAGGTCTTTTCTCAGCTCGATTTCTGATTCAATTAGTGAAGTCAGAGAAAGCAGGGAAAGTGCTTTCCCCGGTTATTTTCTGGCAACTCAGCTTAGTTGCTTCCTTTCTTTTGTTGGTTTATGGGACATTTCGCCAAGATTTGGTGATTGTCGGCGGCCAATTGGTAGGCTATTTCATTTACATCCGAAACCTGAAAATCCAGAATGCCTGGCAGCTTTTCCCAAAATGGATTCGCTGGAGTTTCATTCTTCTTCCCATGTTGTTTCTTGGATACTTAGTCTTTCATGCCCATTATGATTTTCACAGTTTGGTGCACAATTCGGAGATCAGTGGAATGCTACTCACTTGGGGCACATTAGGTCAGGTTATTTTCACCACGAGGTTTGTGGTGCAATGGTTTGAAGCAGAGCGAAGCAAGGAATCCCAATTCCCATTGAGCTTTTGGTACATCAGCTTGGTAGGAGCGGTATTGATCGCTTCCTATGCGATACTTCGCAAGGACTCTGTGCTGTTTATTGGTCAGGCGTTTGGGATCTTGGTGTATGTGAGAAATCTGATGATACACTACGGAGCAGCCAATGAGGAGAAACTCAGTTATCTCGATCGGATCAAAAGCATGAGAATGACTTTGCTGTTGGTCTTTGTCGGCATGGTGTTGTTTTTCAACTTGGGAGCTTGGTCTGTCACCGAATCCAGCGAAGCTCGCTATGCTCAGATTGCTAAAGAAATGATACAAACAGGTGATTGGCTGCATCCTCAATTGATGGGGATTTACCATTATCACAAGCCACCAATGACCTACTGGCTGACTGCTTTGAGCTATAAAGTAATGGGCGTTTCTCCGTTTTCCGCAAGATTCTTACTTCAGATTTCTGTGCTCCTCCAGATCTGGCTAGTCTATAAGATCGCTTTGAATTTCTTTGACCGAACCAATCCTGCTTTTCTTTCCGCCATGTTGTACGCCTCATTTCCAGCCCTGATTATTGGAAGTAGAGCATTAACTACGGATACATTTTTGACACTTTTTGTTTTGGCCGCTTTGTATTTCTGGTTTGATTTTTTGGAAGGTAAAAAACATTGGAAACTAATTCTATGCTACGCTTTTCTGGGAATTGGTTTCCTGACCAAAGGGCCAGTGGTACTTATTGTGCCGCTCTTAATCTGGGTCCATCAAGGACTTGTGATGAAGCAGAGAATGGGGGCATTCAAAATTCATCTGGCTGGAATAGTACTGATGCTGGGAATTGGGCTTAGTTGGTTTGTATTCCTGTATTTGGAAGATGATCGCTTTCTCAATTACTTCCTTTTCAAACATACCATAGACCGTTTTGCCACAGATACTTTCCATCGTGGGCAACCTTTCTGGTTTTATGGAGCGGTTTTGCTCGGTACAGCATTTCCTTGGGTAATTATCCTGCTTAAAAAAATTCCTCTCAAGAAAACAGATTTCGTTAACAAAGGAGCACTTCTAGTAATGTGGGTGCTATTACCCTTGATCTTTTTCTCTCTAAGTCAGTCCAAACTGGTGCTTTATATTTTGCCGTTGTATTCCGGCTTGGCCATTGGAGCGATTTATTATTGGGAAAAGTTGATGGATTCCCAGCAGAAAATCTGGGAAAGATGGCAGCTGGGTTTTCATGTATTATTGATGATATCTTTGGTCGCTTTGCCACTTATCGATCCTAAAATCTCACTTAATTTCAAGTTTTACTTTATCTGGTTTATTACGGCGTCTCTACTTGTTGCCATGCAGAAAGTAGATATTCGCAGAGTAGATCGCACGGTGATTTCCGCTTTAATTTTCACGATGGGGCTTACCGGAATGTCTACTTATTTTATGAGTCAAAATACTGGACTTACTAACGATACACGTAATGTAACAGCTTGGCTTCATCAAAATAATCCTGAGTTAAGGGAGTTAATTGTTTACAATAAACGTCTGCCTTCTATTCTTTTCAATTCCGATTTGAAAGTGATTTCGGTTTATGATGGTGATGAAAGCCTGAACCGGGAGACGCAGTTTCAGCAGAATGATAATTATAAGTTTAGCTTGATCAACCTGCAATCTGATTCTACCTGGATTACAGAGGAAGCTCCTAATATGTCGATTTGGATTTCAAAATATGGTAAAGATTTGCCAGCCTCTAATAGTTCGATAAGTTGGACCCAACTTAAGGTCATTGATGGTTGGGTAATATCTAAATTAAATACAAAGGCTAATACATTTTGATTTTATAAGAAGTAATCGAAAGTCGTAAGTAAATTTAATCCCACACTGCACTTTGTCAATTATTGACTGAGCCTATTTAGAAATTGATCAGGATAGGTAATAGTCAACCTCACTTTTTATACTTGTATCACCTACTGACTGGGATTAAGAAATGGACATAGTGATTTTTCCAAAGCTTCATAATCTTTGAATAAGCCAACGGGATTTCCTGTGTCCTCCGAAATCGGCAAGATGTACGGTTGTATCACAACCGGATCTTGAAACCCCTTACTCCGGAGTCGTGGGGTTTGAGTTCGAAAAGCTTTTAACCGTGAAAATGAACTGCGATGAAAGAAGAAAACAAGAGAGACAAATGGCTGCATATCCGATTGACAGACCGGGAATTACTGAACCTAAAGGCAAATTGTGAAGAGACAGTGCATGACAATCTAAGTGAATATTCCAGAAGGATTTTGCTCAAAAAGTTGGTGATAGGTAGGTATCGGGATACCGGTATTCAGGAGCTTTTAAAGGAGTTGACAACACTGAAGCGGGATCTCCATGGCCTTGCCACCAACTATAACCAGTTGGCTAAAAAGATGAATACGGCTACTGATGATGAAATTACTTCCAGCCGTTTCCAGGTTGATACTTTGGAGCAAAGTATCCAAGAATCACTGAAGCAGGTGAATCGATTTGTTGATCAAACAGTTGAAAAATGGTTGCAATCATAAAGACCAGTAAGTCTTTGAGACGACCATTTCACTACAATGAAAATAAGGTGGAGCAGGGAGTGGCTGAATTGCTTTTAGCCCAGAATTATCCCATGAAAAATGCGGAACAGACTGCTGATTTGCGGTTGAAATACTTGCTCAAATTGGCAAATCTGAACTCCAGAACGTCGGTAAATGCAGTCCATATCTCATTGAATTTTGCACCCGGAGAGGACATTGAAAAAGAAAAATTACAAAACATAGCCAAGGAATATATGCGTGGGATCGGCTTTGAAAACCAGCCTTTTCTGGTCTATAAACATACCGATGCAGGCCATCCGCATCTGCATATTGTGACTACCAACATTGAGCTCGACGGCAAGCGGATTCCCTTGCATAATATCGGAAAACTCAAATCAGAACCTACCCGAAAAGCCATCGAAAAACAGTTTGGTTTGGTGCCAGCCGAGTCACAAAAACAGGGACTTTTTATAGCCAAACCCGTTGCTCTTTCCAGACTGGAATATGGTAAATCAGAGACCAAACGGGCCTTAGGAAATGTGCTGCAGCATGTGCTCAAAAACTACAGATTCACTTCCTTGCCTGAGCTAAATGCGGTATTGAAAGGCTATCGAATAGTGGCTGACCGTGGGAATGAAGAATCACGGATTTTTAAAAATAGAGGACTGGTTTACCGGGTATTGGATGCTGAAGATAATAAGATTGGAGTACCGATAAAGGCAAGTAGTTTTCACTTTCGAGCTACACTGATTGCGATTGAATCCAAGTTTGAGGCTAATGCTTTGGAACGCAAGAAACATATCAAATCAATACGCTCAGCAATTGATCTGACTGTGTTGAAGATGCCTAAATGTAGTTTCGAAGAGGTAATGAAAAGCCTAGAGAAGCAAGGCATTGTAACGGTCAAACGGGAGAATCAAGCCGGTAGATTGTATGGGATCACTTTTGTGGACCATCGTACCAAATGTGTATTTAATGGAAGTGCATTGGGTAAAAAATACAGTGCGAATGGCTTGTTGAATCGAATAGAAATAAATCATAAAAATGATGCTATAACTCCCAAATCATATATCAAATCAGCAAATCAAATACAGGTAAACCAAGGTGATCAGCGGCTAGTGAAATCGGGTGCTGATGAGGAAAATGGTAGAGGAGAGAACTTTTCAAAAAGATTATTGGAGTCCGTAATTACTCCAGAGGAGACATATAGTTATCTGCCATTTGAATGGAGGAAGAAGAAGCGTAAGAAAAAAAAGCAAGTAAAGTAATAGGGATAAACTAAGAGGGGATGGGGATGCAAACCGGAGAAAACGAACAGGGATTACGCAAGATTTTGGATATGACTCGCCTAATGGGGGTTGGGGTTTTGGGACTGCATTTTTATTACTATTGCTATGCTACTTTTAGAGATTGGAGGCTGGTTTCGGATCTGACAGATGGAGTTTTAGAGAACATTTTTAATACGGGTCTGTTTGAGAATTTTTACACTTCCAAGGTAATTGCGGTTGTCTTGCTGGCCATCTCTCTTTTGGGGATCAAAGGTAGGAAGAATGAAAAGATGAACGCCAAGACGGCTTCGGCCTATGGCCTGCTGGGCATGGGATTTTACTTCGGAAGTTACATTCTAATGCATTGGAAAGCGCCAATAGAATGGGTTTCGATTGCCTACATGACATTTACTTCCTTAGGTTTTTTGCTTATACTTTCGGGTGGAACAAAGCTCTCGAGAATCATTCAAGAGCAGCTTAGCAGTGATGTTTTCAATTCAGAAAATGAAACCTTTCCGCAGGAAGAACGGCTGTTAGAAAATGAATTCTCAATTAATTTACCTGCTAAATATAGCCTAAAAGGAAAGGTTAGAGGCAGCTGGATCAATATCATCAATCCTTTTCGTGGGTTGATGGTGTTGGGAACTCCAGGTTCTGGGAAGAGCTATTTTGTGATCCGCCATGTGATCACCCAGCACATCAAAAAAGGATTTTCCATGTTTGTCTATGACTTCAAATTCGATGATTTATCGGCTATTGTTTACAATACCTGGCTAAAAAATAAGACTGGTTATAAAGTGGTTCCCGAGTTCTATGTGATCAACTTTGATGACCTCACCCGGAGTCACCGCTGCAACCCGTTGGCCCCTGAAACCATGTTGGATATTACCGATGCAGCTGAGTCGGCACGGACTATTTTGATGGGGTTGAATAGGGAATGGATCAAAAAGCAGGGAGACTTTTTTGTGGAATCACCGATCAATTTTTTGACCGCTATCATCTGGTTTCTTCGCAAATACAACAATGGTGAGTTTTGTACTTTGCCCCATGTCATCGAGTTGATGCAGGTTGATTATGACGAGTTGTTTACGGTATTGAGGACTGAAAAGGATATTGATGTGCTGATCAATCCCTTTGTGAATGCCTACCTGAATGATGTGATGGAGCAGCTGGAAGGACAGATCGCCTCTGCCAAAATATCCATGGCAAGGCTATCTTCAGCGCAGTTATACTACGTGCTTTCCGGTAATGATTTTACACTGGATATCAATATTCCCGAAGAGCCAAAGCTAGTATGTATGGGAAACAATCCACAGAAAATACAGATCTATGGAGCCGTACTTTCTCTCTATGTAAACCGTCTGGTGAAGCTGGTGAACCAGAAAGGAAAGCTAAAAAGCAGTCTGATTTTCGATGAGTTTCCGACCATCTATTTAAATGGAATGGACAGCCTTATTGCCACGGCACGGAGCAATAAAGTGGCAACTACTTTAGGAATTCAGGATCTTAGCCAGCTACGAAAAGACTATGGGAGAGAGTTAGCTGATGTGATCATGGGGATTGTTGGAAACATTGTTTCAGGTCAGGTGACTGGTGATTCAGCCAAACAATTATCGGATCGAATAGGGAAGATTATGCAGGACAGACAGAGCCTTTCCATCAACAGTGCAGACACCTCGATCAGCAAATCAAAACAGTTGGAATCTGCTGTTCCTCCTTCCACCATATCCTCGCTTTCCTCAGGGGAATTTGTGGGGATGGTAGCCGATAACCCAGACTGTAAAATGACTTTAAAAGCTTTTCATTCGGAGATTATCAACGACCATAAGGCCCTGAAAATAGAGCAGGAAAACTACCAGCCCATTCCTGAAATCCGAAAGATTGACACAACCATTGTTCAGCGAAATTACCTCCAGATCAAGCAGGACATTAGGGATATTATACTTTCTGAAATGGATAGGTTGGTTAATGATCCTGGGCAGAAACATTTGGTGATAAAGAAAGAGGGATAATAAAATGATATCCCTCAAACGATTTATTTTTTTGGCTAATTTTAAAGATTAAGGTTTTAGACCCTTCCTCTCTACATCTAAAAAACCTAACCTTCTGAAAAAATGATGGTTAGGTTTTTTTATTTTGAGACAGTAGCGAAATCAGTAGCGTTTTGGTCTTGTTTTGGAGATGGTCCAACGCTTTAATTGGCTACTCCGAAAATTCAGTATGGTACTTTCTCCAAGCTAATCAGTTCAATAACGTGCCTTTTGCTAAGTCTCAGAATAGCGATAACTTATTGATGCTAAAAATGACTCATTCTTGATAAAGGTAACTTCATAGTTAACTATGAATTTGTGGCGGTAAGGTATATGAAATTTGTTCCATCTGATTCAATGGACTTTTCGCGTATGATTCTAAACCCAAATTTTGTAAAATAGTAATGGTATGGGTGGCAAAAACTTAACTCACTTCCATAAATAATGGAATGCTTCTGTTTTCTAATATTGAATCCAAGCTCTATAGGTTCGTAAATAATAAATGCGATGTTTTGAAGTGCGGATAGTTCTTCAATTAAAATAACTAGTTCTTTTTCTGTCAAATACTCTAAAACTCCGCCAAAGGACAAGAAGATTTTATTCGATCCTTTGATCAAATTTATATTGCTAGTAATGTCTCCTGCTACAAATCTCAGGTTTTCAATAGTATTATAAGTACTGTTATTTATTTCAATTTGTGCTTGGTTAATGTCTATTCCCACGAAATGAGGAATACCAATAAATTTTTCTGAAAGGTTTTTCACTACCATCCCTTCGCCACATCCTATTTCAATTAGTTCTTGATAGTCGGTTTCACTGAGTAGATTAGTTATTGATTCATATATAGGTTCTTTTAATAAATTAAACATTCCTTGCAGGCGACCAGATGTCAAATCAAAATAGCCTTGAGTATGATTTGATGACCAAATTTGCCTATGAAGCTCAGCTAACTTTTCATATTTGTTATCTGCTTTCAGTTCTATAAATATTGAACATAGAATTGCGCGCTCGATCTTATTTGAAGGAATCTTTCCATTCAGAAGCTCGTTTCGAATTTCAGGTTTAATTAGTTGAGCGATTTTTCCAACCAGGTTTTTGAGTGCTTTTTTTACTGGACTTTTCGGAATCAAAACTGGAAATTCCCAATTACTATTATTACTTGGTGTCATATAATATTTGATTTAGTGTTAAGAATATTGTTTTTGAAACCAGATCCTCCTGCTAATTCTGCAAGAGAGAATATCCGAAGATGTATGTTGTTGAAATTGTCTCTTACTGCGTAATCCATCTTATATAGCATTGGTGAATTGTCTGCTTTTACCATCTCCTTAGAAGGAAGTGTATTTATTCTATTGTTTTGATTACTTCCCCACACGTGACCATGGAAGGTCCAAAATATGGGTTGATTACTTTATCCTGCAGACTTAACCAATCCGCACCTCTGTTACTATCTGCCATAGGACAATGTTGAACATATATTTTGGATGGATAGGGATGGAATTTCTCTGCCATTGCTACCATTTCATCAGAAATATTAAGGAAGTTTTTTCTCACCTCTTCAAGTGATTTTTGCTCAACAAACTTTTCAAGGTAGATTTTAAGATTGTCTTGGTATTTCATCCAACTCATATGGGATTCAACTTTGAATTTACTCATGTCTACTTTTGAAATGATCGATTGCATTCTCTTTGCAGAGGTCAAAGAGGCTGTTAACTCATCTTTGGTCAAGGCATCTTTTAATTCAAAATAGCTATCAAAAAGGGGCTTCAGCTCATTTTTAGCGTCTTGGGAAATAGATTCAGAAACAGTATTGGATGAGGCATTTGATACAGGCATTGTCATACCCGCGTGGTTATGTCCTGTCATAGCTGAGCCTCCCTCAGGGCTCATCATGCTTGGCTTTCCTGCCAATTGAGCAGCGGCATCAATACTAAATGTACCATTCACGGCTATCTCGTCTCCTTGGGACAATCCAGATTCTATTTGATAATGATCTCCCAAAGCTGAGCCTAGAGTTACTTCTCTAAGTTGGAAGCTTACGGACTGATTGGTAGCTGTCTTTACATATACTACGGAACGGGTTCCAGTCCACATTACTGCAGTCTTTGGTACGACGACACTGTTTTCATTAGATGCACCTTTGCTTTCTACTTTGCCGGAAACAAACATCTCAGGTTTAAATTTCAAGTTAGAGTTTTGTACTTCCAGTCGTGCTTGGGCTACTCTGGTTTGAGGGTTGATAATAGGATCTATGTAGCTTAATTTGCCAGAAAAAGTCTCTCCGGGAAGCGATTGAACGGTGAACTCGATGATATCACCTTTTTTGACCCATTGCAACTCGGATTCATACACATCAAATAATACCCATACCTTGCTCAAGTCAGCGATTTGATAAATAGGTTCACCTCGGTTCACGTAGTCACCCAGATTTACCATTTTCTCAGTTACATATCCAGATACATTTGCTAAAATTGGTACCTGTTCAGTTACTTTTCCTGTTGCCAGAATTTGATCAATTTGACCATCTGTTAATTTCCAGTTTTTCAGTTTTGATTTTGCAGCAGCGAAAAGTGAAGGCTGAGAATCCTTAATTTTCTGAGCCTGAAACAATTCCTCCTGAGCTGTAGCCAATTCCGGAGAATAGAGTTGTCCTAAAGTCTGACCTTTTTTAACATACTCTCCTGTAAAGTTGACTGTCAGATTTTCTATTCTCCCAGAAATATGGGCTGACTGGGTATAGTTTTGGCGTTCATCTGCTTGGATCTTTCCATTGAGCCTTATTGACTTATCACTTGAAGAATTTCCAACAACCAATGATTGGATTCCTGCCAATTGCATGGCCGTAGGAGACATTGTGATAGCCATTGGGTCAGCTTCTGTATTTTCATTTTCCAGAGGGATCAAATCCATTCCACAGATAGGGCAATCACCTGGTTCATTCTGTCTTATCTGAGGATGCATGGAGCATGTGTACGTAATAGGGATTCCTGCAATCGATTCTACGTGATCATGTTCGTCCATTTCCATTGTTGGAGCTGTATCTGGTTTAACCAGCCAGCCTACACCTATCCCTATCACTAATACGGTGATAAGTATCACAAGCTTGTTGTTGAGGATATTTTTCATTTTTGCGATCTATTTTTAATCAATCCACGGACAACTCCAAGGGTAGATTTTAAGGTTTTCAATTAGTGCAGAGTTTTCAAATAAGTTGTTAGCTCCTTCCGTTCAGCATCCGACAATATAGCCTCTCGGTGAACCAGCGTATAAGAGGAAATAGGCATTTTTTCTTGCTCAATTTGTTTGATCATACTTTCCAATTTCATCTTTTTCATCCGACCAGATAGTCTCCCAAATTCTGAGAAATTCAACTCAGATATTCCCTCTTTAATATGCTTATCTAATAGCCAACCTGCTGGCTGAAAATTACTGTACCATGGGTAGTTGACCTGATCACTATGGCAGTTATAGCAGGATGTTTTAAGCATCTTTCCTATATGCACTGGAGAGCTATTTGTAACCAGAAAGTCATCGGGGCCTGCAGGTATGTTTGGATTGTGGTTGGTGGGAATGAATTGAATTCCCACCAAGACAATTATGAGTATAAACAAGGAAACCCAGATTAGCTTTTTCACCCGACTTCAATTACTTTTTTGACAGAACCACAGGTTTGCATCTTTCCAGCAAATAAAGGATTAACAATTTCTTCTGAATCACTTAGCCATATACCTCCTTCATTTTTATTATACATCGGGCAGTATTGCTCATAAAGTTTTCTGTCCGAACCTACAATGGCCAGTAGATCTTCAAAATCCTTACCCATAGCTTGAAAATGTTCAATCTGATGATCCATTTCACTTTTGGCAATGTGTTCGCTGTGTTCTTGAATAACTTCAAGAATTTCATTCACAGTTGTTTTATCATCAGTAGATACCTGATCGAAAGAGATCGTTTTGGCATTTTCAGCCAGTTTGGCGGCTGCTTTGGCAGCATCGACTTTGTTGTTGGCACTTAGAGCTTTCTTAATTTCCAAGTATTCGTTAATAAGTTCTGTCTTAGAAGCAGCTCCGGTCATGGTCATTTCTTGATCCGTATTTTCCATCGTTTCAGACATAGCCTCATGATCATGTTCTTCTGATCCTTCAGCGTGGTCATCTAGTTTTTTCTCTCCACAGGCGATAAGGGAAATTGCCAGTCCGGCAATGAGTGCCAGCGATAAAATTGATTTTTGAGTTTTCATATTTTTTGAGTTTTAAATTTGTTTCGTAATTGTTGATATAATGGCTCTTCTTAAGCCATTTGATTATGGTTGCTAAATCAATTACCCAATACTCCATTGCCCTTCAGTATTAGTGAATAAGCCGTGAGGAATTGTGGGGATTGATAATCAAAGCACGCTCACTTATGATTTAATTTGTCTTTTTAATAACTGTGCGTTTAATGCGACGATCACTGTACTTAAGCTCATTAGTGCTGCACCAATGGCAGGACTTAGGATGATTCCAGCTCCAGCCAATACACCAGCTGCCAGTGGAACGGCCACGATGTTGTAGCCTGCTGCCCACCAGATATTCTGCATCATTTTTTTGTAGGTAGCTGTTCCGAAGAGGATCAGATTTGCAATGTCTTTTGGATTGCTATTGACCAAAATGATATCTGCAGTTTCAGCAGCAACGTCAGTTCCTGATCCCACAGCGATTCCAACATCTGCCTGAGCTAAAGCTGGGGCATCGTTGACACCATCTCCGGTCATTGCCACGAATTCACCTTTTGCTTGCAAATCTTTGATAATCTTCTGCTTGTCTTCTGGCATTACTTCAGAATAATAGCCGTCCAGCCCGAGTGTTTCACTTACAGCCTTTGCAACTATTTCATTGTCACCTGTCGCCATAAGTATTTTTATACCCTGCTTTTTAAGTGTCTCTATTGCTTCTTTGGATTCGTCACGGATTTCATCCGCCAAAGCGATGAATCCTATTAGTTTTTCATCCGAAAGAACAAAGACTACTGTTTCATCTTCTGTTTTGAAAGCTCCATCAGGTTGCTCTATGTCTTTTTGTTTTAATCCTCCTGGGCTCATAATGCTGATTTTTTTGCCATCGAGTGTGGCTTCTATGCCCATCCCAGTGATGTTTTGGAAGTTTTCTGGCTTGCTGAGGTTTAGTTTTAACTCCTTGGATTTCCTCACTATTCCAGCTGCGATTGGATGTTCAGAACTGTTTTCAAGTGCTGCTGCAATGGCGAGTAAGTCTTTATCATCTATTCCCTCTGCTACACTTTTGAATCGAGTCACTCCGAATTCACCTTTGGTCAAGGTTCCTGTCTTGTCAAAAATGATGGTAGTCAGTTTTCGTGAATTTTCGAAGGCAGTTCTATTGCGGATCAATAAGCCATGCTTAGCCGAAACTGATGTAGAAATCGCGACCACTAATGGCACCGCCAATCCCAATGCGTGGGGACAGGAGATAATCATGACCGTTACCATTCGCTCCAGCGCATAGTTGAAATCTTTGCCTAAGCTTAGCCAGACCACCAAGGTGATAATCCCTGCTGCCAAAGCGATGTAAAACAACCAGCCTGCTGCCTTGTCAGCCAGATTTTGAGTGTTAGACTTAGTTTTCTGTGCTTCTGTCACCAATCCGATTACTTTGGACAAATAGGAGTCTTCACCGGTGTGCTTCACCTTGATTTTCAGTGCACCGTTGTCGTTGACTGACCCACCAATCACCTCATCGTCTTTTTGTTTGGATACGGGCTTAGATTCCCCGGTAAGCATGGATTCGTTTACATGACTGCTTCCTTCAAGTACTTGTCCATCAGCAGGGATTTTCTCGCCAGGTCTCACCAGAATAGTGTCTCCAGATTTCAACTCCGAAATAGGAACATCTTCTGACTCTCCATCTTCCATAATTCTCCTAGCTTCCGAGGGCATCATCTTCGCCAATTCCTGTAAGGCATTCGATGCCCCCATCACGGATTTCATTTCTATCCAATGACCCAGCAACATGATGTCTATTAAACTGACGAGTTCCCAGAAAAATATTTTTCCGCCTAAACCAAATACCACTGCGGAGCTATAGAAGTAGGCTACCGAAATGGCCAAGGCAATCAGGGTCATCATTCCTGGTTTCTTGTTCTTCAGTTCATCGACCATACCTTTTAAGAAAGGCCAGCCACCGTAAAAGAACACCAAAGATGAAAGAGCAAATTGCAGGTATCGATCCCCTTCGAATCTGAACTCATAGCCAACAAGATCCTGAATCATTGGAGCCAGCACGACTATCGGCAAGGTGATCACCAGAGAAATCCAGAATCGCTTTTTGAAATCCTCGATCATGTGCATATGATGCATGCTGTGGTCATTGCCTTGCATACCTTTCCTCTCATGCTTTCCCTTTTTATGAGAATCATGTTGTTTATGACTGTGATTTGAATGATCCATTTTCTATTTATCTAAATGATTTTAAAATCTCACTGTTAATCCACCACCAGCGCCAAAGCGATTGTCATAACTTCCCATCACGGAGAAGTTTCTGGAGAAAATATAGCTGGCACCTGCTGACCAGGTAGTTTCACCTTTGTAATTAGAATTTTCACCTGATTCAGGAAGAGTATTAGTCCATCCAAAATCCATTTTGTACTCATAGTTTCCAAAAATGGTAGTTCGAGGGAAAACCATAATCTCCCTACTAATGCGAAATTCTGGTCTGAGTTTGCTATCCAGTCTTACATCCAGATTGAATAGGTAAGGGGTGAGGAATCGAATACCGACTACAGCGGTTGTACTGATTTTATCCAGACTTTTTTCGATTTCATTTTCCATATTTACTCCAGCAAAGACTCTGAAATAATCATAGAGGTAGCGCTCATAACTTACTTCTGCCTCAAAATTCTGATTATAACCATATTCTAAGTTTAGGTTGAATTGATTTCTAATATTGGAAGACATCAGATTTAGACCAACCATTTGAGATGCAACTTCAGCTGTGCCCCAGTTAAAAAATTCATCGCTTTCTTTGATGAGTTTCTTAAGTGGAAAATCCTTCAATCTTGGATCTCGTGGAGTGTCATAAGAGAACACACGTGCCATTCCGCCCATCATGTGATAGAGCACATGACAATGGAAAAACCAATCACCTTCTTCTGTTCCTTCAAATTCAATTGTGATCTTCTGCATAGGTGGAACATTCACGGTATGCTTGAGGGGTGAATATTCCCCTTTGTCGTTGATTACTCTGAAGAAATGCCCGTGTAGGTGCATGGGATGATGCATCATCGTCAGATTATTCAAGGTGATTCGAGTCACTTTTCCACCTTCGATCGTGATCTTATCAGCTTCGGCCAGTGGCACACCATTCATACTCCAGATGTATCGCCACATATTTCCTGTAAGATTCAGCAGTACTTCATTGACAGGTTCATCGGCAGGAAAACTAGTTTTTTCAGGTGATTTGAGGTAATCGTAATTGTATTCGGCGAACATATCCATACCCTGCATTTTGTCCATGGATTTTCCCTTGTCCATTTTGCCATTCATTTCCATAGGTTTGTCCATTGGCTGACTGTGGTTCATTTTGGAATGATCCATGCCTTGCATAGCAGCTTTCTTAGAAGAATCACTGGTGCTTTTCTCCTCCATATTCATCTTCGAATGATCCATTGTCATGTTAGACTTCTCCATTTTCGAGTGATCCATTTTCATGTCATTATGATCCATGTCGTCCATGTTCATTTTATCATCCATCTGCATTCCCCACTTATCCATCATTTCTTTAGGTTCCTCTTCAGCCGGTTTAAACTTCATGGCTGGGGCACCCATCTTCATGTCCATCTTTGCCATTTTCATCATCATTCCGATTTTGTCGGGACGGGGAACATCTGCAGCAGCCAGGACATCTCCACTCCCTAAGAATGCGGAGGTCTGTCCTGAACCATCTTGTGCAGTGGCTCTGATTTCCATTTTTCCAGAATCGGGAATGGTGACAATAAAATCATAGGTTTCAGCGATTGCGATGAAAGTTTTGTTATGAATGACTGGCACCACATCCAGCCCGTCAGCAGCTACAAGCAAAGGATCTTTTCCTCCAAATGTTATCCAAAACTGTGAAGAAGCAGCGCCATTGATGAATCGGACACGAACTTTCTCCCCAGGTTTGAAATCAGGATATTGGGTAATCACTTGACCATTATTCAGGAAAGCATTGTAGTAGATATCGGCAATGTCAGCACCTTCCATCCGCTGTTTCCAGAAGTTCATTTGGGCTCCAAAACCGCCTCGGCCAATCACTTGGTTTAAGGGAGTGGCGGTACCTTTTTTAATGTTGTACCATTCATTACCTCGCTTGAGATTCCGCAGTACATTCATGGGTTTTTGATTGGTCCAATCCGAAAGTAGAATGACCAGATCTGAATCGTATTCTAAGGTCTTTTCCTTCGGTTCAATCACTATGGAGCCATAAACGCCACTTTGCTCTTGAAGCATAGTATGTGAATGATACCAATAGGTACCTGCCTGTTTTAGCGGAAACTCATATTTCTGAGTTTCACCGGGCATGATAGGTGGAGTGGTGAGGTAGGGGACTCCATCAAAGAAATTTGGCAGCAGAATTCCATGCCAGTGCACGGAAGTTTCCTCTTCCATTTCATTTTTAACATAAATGACCGCATATCCGCCTTCCTGAAAAGTCAGGGTCGGTCCTGGAATCCCACCATTGACAGTCATGGCAGGCACAAGCTTTCCTGCCTTTGAAACCATTTCTTGTTTTAATGTGAGTGTATAAGTTGAAGTATCAATGGGTACATCTTGCGCAAAGGACGTTTCAAAACCTAAAACCATAAGGCCTAGGAATACGATTGGAACAAATAGTTGATCTAGTCTTAGTCTCATATCTAATTATTTAGTGGCTTCTAGTCTCTGGATCATCGCCTGCATCTGAGCGATTTCCCGTTTCTGTGCTTCGATGATATCCTGTGCTAGTTTCTGAGCTTCTGGATCTTGGAGATGAGCTTTTTGGCTCACCATGATCGCGGAAGAGTGATGTGGAATCATTGCCTTCATCCACTGCACATCCGCAATGAGCGTCTGATTTCTCAACATAGTCAGTGTGCCAAAAAAGATGATCAAGGAGCTGACCAAAATGGCGTAATTGACTTTTTTGTTCTCATACATTCCCCACATAAATAGCATCATGGAAATTGCCATAGGAGCAATCATCAAAATGGTCATGTAGGTTCTGGTCGTGCTGAGCATGACATGCTCAAATACGTCAGCGTTCAAAAACATCACTGCGTACATAATAACAAATGATACGGCCATCATTGCTGCGAATTTTAAATAGCTCTTGCTTTTCATAATTAGTAGGTTTTAGCGGTTACATAATTTATTTGAGCCAAAGAAGTCTGGTAGGCTACCATGGCTTTGAGTTTCATTTTTTGGAATTCCAGCAGTTGCTGTTGTATTCTCAATACCTCTTCGAATTCCCTTCCAGAATTGCTATAGGAATTGTACAGCAAGTTCAAGGCCTGGTCGGTGGTTTTGATTTGTCTGTCATAGAGAAGGAGCAAATTATCAAGTGTCTTCATATCAAAGGAGTAGCGGTAATAAGACCCATAGAGACTATTAGTACGCTCCTCTTTCTACATTGAATAGGATTTCTGACATTGGTGAAAATCAACAAATTGTTTTCACCAATGCCAGGATTGGCATCCATGGGTACAGGCTCTGATGGAAACGAACCTACTTTCCAGCCAAATGGAGCTGTTACAATTCCCCATGCTATCAAAGCAATAAGTAGAAGAACTGTAACTAACTTGTTTTCAAGGGAATACTTTATAATTGAGTTAAGCATGAAATAATCCTAAGAAAATTGAATACTGGATAAACTTTGCTATAAGCAATTGAGCTCACAGAAAAAAGGTGGTCTTTATGACCTTGGTTTACCTATCCGGATTACCGGATTAAATCAAGAATGATTGAAAAAGAACTGTATAGTCCTTATCAATCGAGGGGGGAGAAATGAATACGTGGGAATACTCAGTTGAATTAACTGGATCAATTCCGAAAATGAAAAGTTGGGTGAAAGCTGCTACAAAAATAAGTTGGGCAGCGTCAAGGTGTACTATTTTAAGATTCTGGTCACTATCGTTGTGAACGAGTTCGAAACTATTTTGGCAGCATTTATCAGCATTGCTTAAACCTTCTAGATCACTCGAAGGAGATTCCGATTGATGTTTCATTCCGCAGTCCAAATTTTTTGCAGAAAGACCAATTGCATTTAACATCTCAGATCCCATGCATACATGGCTGCTCTTCGCCAAACCAATGTTTGCAAAAAGCAGTAATGCTGCTAATAATATGGAAAATGTGTTTTTCACTGGGTGCTAAAATAGGGAATTAAAAATAAATGCTCAAAAAGGGTTAAATCTATAGATGCATCTATACACTACGGTACCAATCTACAAGAGTTTCTTACTTTTAAGAAATTGAATAAAAAATACCCCGAAGCAAAAGCAACGGGGTATTTATTCTAGGTGTCTAATTGCGGTTTTCCCTTTTCAAAACCAACTCGTACACACATGGTATCACAAATAGATTTAGTAAGGTGGCAGTAAGCAATCCTCCCAAAATAACTATAGCCATTGGACTTTGAATCTCATTTCCAGCCTCACTTCCTTTTAGCGCTAAAGGAATCAATGCCAGCCCTGTTGTAAATGCTGTCATTAGGATGGGATTAAGTCGATCCATTGCCCCTTCAAGCAAGAGCTCAGCTCCGACTTTCCCTTCTTTTCTCAGGTCTTCATACCTAGAAACGAGGAGTATTCCGTTTCTAGTTGCGATACCAAACAAGCTGATAAAACCAATCGTAGCTGCAATACTAATCACACCCGAAGTAAAATAGACAATCAAAATTCCTCCAATCAGAGCCAAAGGTAGATTGAGCAATACAACCAAGGAGAGTTTAATATCCTGAAACTCGTAATACAACAAAAGGAAAATAACCAAGACTGCCATTCCTGCTGTGATCAACAGAAGCTGAGAAGCTTTGGCCTCACTCTCAAACTGCCCATCATACTCGACACGATAGCCTTCTGGAAGCTGAATTTGATCTCCAATGATTTGTTGGATCTCATTGACAACAGATCTAAGGTCTCTTCCTTGTACATTGGCTGCAACTACAATTTTCCGCTGTACGTTTTCTCTGCTAATGGTATTTGGGCTACTCACTGACCCTATACTTGCCAGTTGATCCAGCGGAATTTGACCTCCATTAGGCAATGAAATCAAGGCTTTGTCAATACTAGCTCTAGAACTTCTGGATTCAGGTCTAAATCTAACTACCAGATCAAAGTACTTTTGCCCTTCATAGATCTCACCTGCCTTTTCGCCTGCAAAAGCAATATCAACCTGCTCCATCAATTCATACACAGTCATCCCATTAGCGGCAAGTAATTGTCGATTTGGAGTAATCCTGAGTTGAGGAACTTCTACTTGCTGATCTACTGCCACATCGGCAATACCCTCAATTGACTTGATGCTGGTTTCGATATTCTTCCCCACCTCAAACAAGCGCTGTAGATCAGAACCAAAGACTTTGATGGCAATATTAGCACGGGTGCCAGAAAGCATATGGTCAATCCGGTGTGCAATTGGTTGCCCAAGCGTTATACTTGCGCCTGGAACCAAACTCAGTTTAGTACGCACTTCTTCGAAAAACTCCTCTTTGGATTTATCCGAAAGGACAAATGGAACGTCAATTTCCGCTGCATTTACACCCTGAGCGTGCTCGTCCAATTCAGCCCGTCCTGTTCTTCTGGTAACTACATTCACCTCGGGCATGTCTAAGAGTATTTGTTCCACCAAAAGACCGGTTTTGTTACTTTCTTCCAATGACATTCCAGGAATACCCACTACACTGATCACCAATGAACCCTCATTGAACTCCGGTAGAAAGCTTCTTCCCAGTTGTGAGAAAAGGATTAAGCTCACTATAAATGCAGCAGCAGTCAAACCTATGATCCATTTGGGAATTTTCAGGGCTCTGCGTAAGACCTCGGAATAGTGCTTTTGCAGCCAACGTTCTACTTTGGTTCCTTCCGCTTGTTTTTCAAGTACCTTTTCATTTTTCAACAAATAGGAACAAAGAACGGGAGTCACCGTCACTGCTACGATCAAGGATGTCAGAACTGAGGTGATAAAAGCGATTCCCAAAGGCTGCAATAGCCTTCCTTCCATACCACTTAGAAAGAAAAGTGGAATAAAAGAAACTATGATAATCAGCGTGGCAATGATGATCGAACTACGGATCTCAACAGAAGCATCCTGAACTACTTGTAGCACAGACTTACGCTGTTCAATGGGCTTGCGAACGTTCTCTCTCAATCTTTTGAATACATTCTCAACATCTATAATCGCATCATCGACCAATGCGCCTATTGCAATAGCCATCCCTCCAAGACTCATGGTGTTGATGGTATATCCCAAAAGCTTTAAAACGATCACGGATACCAATAGTGAAATCGGAATTGCAACTAAAGAGATTACAGTAGTTCGCCAATTCATCAAGAAGATAAACAGGACAAGTGCCACGAAAAATGCTCCCTCAAGCAAAGTTTGATTCAAATTCGAAATGGAAGCGTCAATGAAATCAGACTGCCTGAAAATATGACTTTTGATTTCCACCCCAGCAGGTAACGTATTTTGCAAATCTGCAATTGCGAGATCAAGACTCTCAGTAAGTTCCAAGGTGTTTACATCGGGTTGCTTAGAAACAGTCAGAATCACAGCTGGAGATGCATTCAGCGACCCATCTCCGATTTTGTCTGCTGCTCCGATCTGCACGGTGGCCACATCTTTTATTTTAATGGATTGTCCGTTTACCTGCTTCAATACTGCCTCTTGCAAATCTTCCACTGCATACGCTCTGCCGCTTCCCTTGATGATGTATTGATTTCCAAATTCATTCAATATACCTCCCGGAGCATTAATATTGGACTCGGTTACTTTTTCCAACAATTCTCCCAAAGTGACATCGTAGTATTTCAGTTTTTCAGGATTGGCAAAAACTTGGTATTGCTTAAAGTCACCTCCAATCACCACCACATTTGCAATTCCGCCAATGGATTTGATTCGTGGTCGAATTGTCCAATCTGCCAGGGTACGTAATTCCATGGGAGAAAGACTGTCCGAGGTAACTCCCAATAGCATGATTTCACCCATAATAGATGAGATCGGAGCCATCGTTGGAGTACTTACACCTTCGGGTAAATTTTCCTGAACCATAGGAATTCGCTCACTCACAATTTGCCGGGCACGATAAATATCTGTACCCCAGTCAAATTCTATCCACACAATCGATATCCCAGCAGCCGATGAAGATCGAATTCTTCTGACATTGGGAGAACCGTTCATTGCTGTCTCCAACTGGTATGTAACCAGTTTTTCCACTTCTTCTGATTCCATCCCATGTGCTTCTGTCAAGATCGTAACAGTCGGTGCTGTCAGATCAGGAAACACATCCACATTCATCGTTCGTGCCAAAAACAGTCCTGTAACACTGAGTACAACAGCACCAAAAAGCACCAACAATCTATTGTGAAGTGAAATCGATAAGATTTTATTTAGCATAGCTTAGATACATTAATGTTCATGGCCATGCGCTGGTGCCTGTCCTGACATGGAAGCCATCTTTACCTGATATGCACCACGCGTAACGACCACTTCACCAACCTTCACTCCATCTAAAATTTCAACTTCTTCCCCGTTTCTTCTGCCTATCCGAACAGCTCTTCTTTCAAAGCTTTCTCCCGAAAGTTCTACGATCACAGAATAATTCCCATAGTCTTCCAGTAAAGCTGATTCAGGAATAACTGCTCCCTTTTTAGGCTGGCCAAAAGCTAGCTGAACCTCTGTGAAACTACCTTCAGGCATTTCCACCACATCATTGATTTCCGCAAATATTGAAAGCAGAGGCTGATCACTTTCGACCTCTTTCCCTACAGATAGTACTTTACCTGCTGTGGCTTTCAATCCAGACCAATGGTCAGATCTATTTTGATAATAGATGTCCTGGATATTCTGAAGCTGATTTGCGTAAGATGGACTTACCTGAACTTCTAAGAGACTGGTTTTATGACTGGTAATGGTCACCAAACTTGCGCCTTCAGAAACAAATGCTCCGTTATCTACAGCAATTGATTTAACATATCCCTCCATTGGGGCCACGATTTGTTTGCCACTGGATGTAAACCCAGCATTAAGAGTCTCAAAGGTTGACTTAGCAACTAGATACTTTTGTTCCACCTGCTCAAATTCTGCCTTGGGGACAATCTTGGATTCAAACAGCTGCTTCTTTCGCTCATATTCCTGGCTTGCCTGCTCATAGGCCGCTTTGGCTTTCTGGATCTCAGCCGAAAGATTATTTGAAGTCAATCCGGCACTGCTTACAGACATCAGTAATTGGCCTTTTTGTACTTTCATCCCTTCATTGAGATTACTGCCGTTGAAATTCACTTTCCCGTTAGTTGTAGCGATTAGCGTCTGATAATCCGAAGGAGATACTTTCCACCTCCCAGAAGTCGGGATGGTTTCATAAATTTCCTTTTCTACAACTTTTGCAGTCTGAAAATCTATCTTCCAAGCCTGCTCTTTCAGGAAAGTAATAGAGCCGTCATCAACTTCCGCTGTGCCCAATGCTTTTATTGCATCTTCCAAAGTAGCATAAACTGTTACCTGATCAATTACAATTCGATCAGTTACAGTTGGTGTTTTGAGTTCAAATAGCAACTGGTAGTTTCCTGCTTCATTTGGTTGTAAAGAGGGCTTAAAGATTCCAGGGGAATCGGGGGATTCAGCCGTATTACGAATTCCAGTTTCACCTTTGATTAGACTTACTGTCAATGTGCCCTCACGAACAGGTTGATGCTTATCCATTAGGGTAAAGTGAGCAGCAAATCTACTTGTAGACCCAACCACCAAAGCGGGATACTCAACAAACAACTCTGTTTTATCCGTCCATACTGTAGCATCCAGGGTGGGGATTTCCGCTGACTCTTCTACATGTCCACCATTTGCATCGTGGGCATGATCCTCCTCTTCCTTTGCCTGACATGAGGCAAGGAGGAGTGTAATCATTAGAATTACATATCGCATAATCAATATAATTCGACTAGATTAATGATCACTGTGGGTGGCTCCATCTTCATGGGTATGCACAGCAGAATCCTTTTCTACCTTGAATTCTTCCTGATGGTGATCGGCATCCTCTGTTTCATGTTCATGACCGTGGGCTTCTTCTGTAGTATGCTCGTGACCATGATCATTTTCTGTTTTTTTGTTGCCACATGAAACAGAAACGATTAATAGAAGTGCGAATAGAATATTTGAGATTTTCATAATTTTTTTAGTTTGAATGTTATAATTGATGTTTTAATAATTCGGCTTTAGATTGAACTAACTGGTTTTCCATTTCCAGCATTGAATCCAAAGCTTTTTGATAGAATTGCAATTCGATATAGTACTGCATAAAGGATAGTTCACCCAATTCAAATGCCTGAAGCAATAATTCTTCGCTGCCCAAGGACTGAAGAGTGGACTGGTATTCCTGGTATTTTTTCAGCAGCACTTGATATACCTCATATTTACCCAAGAATTTGGTGTGCAGGACATCCGTTTTAACTTGGGTAAATGATTTCTGATAATCATAGTTTGCTTCTGCTGCCTTAACGGTATTTCTGCTACTCCATAAAGGGATGGAAATCCCTCCATATATACCGGAATAAGTAGATCCTGAAACGCCTTGGTAATTATATCCCGCTGTCAAATTGGGAAGGGTCTTGTTTTTGGAAAGTTTGATCTGTTGCTGAGCCACATTTTCTTGCTCTCCAAGGATTCTTAATTCAGGATCAACCTGCATTTTCTCCTGCCATAGACTTTCAGGATCATCCACGATTAATGACCCTACATAGTCGTTCGGAGCAAAATCCAATTCCATTCCTCCATTCATATTTTTAAGCTCGATCATTATTTTTTTGCGATCCGAGCCTAAAATATCAAGTTTAAACTGCTCTTGAATCCAGGCTATTTTGGCTTTGTTGAGTTCGAGGATACCGACTTGCTCCAGCTCAAATAGCTCATTAGTCTGATCAAATATCTTCTTAGACTGCAAAACCCTAATTTGTTCTACATCCTCTTTTTTGTCCAAGAATATCAGTTCATTCAGAAGTTTCAAAGCTGGCAGTAACACCTCTTGTCTTTTCAATTGGTATTCCATAGCATTTTGCGCCTCCTGCATATCGATGAGGGTGCCTCGTGTGCTGTAAACTGTGGGAAACTCAAATGACTGCGTTACCTGAAACTCCGTGTAATCTCCTGAGGTGTGATTACCAAAAGGAAGGTAATATGCACCCGCCTGTGGATCAGGGAGGTTATTTAATGCTTTTTGCGTTAGCTTTTTACTTTCCAATAAGGAAGAAAAAGCCTTTAGGGTGGCATTATTCTGTTCGATTTGCTGTAAAGCATCCATTGTACTGGGAGACTGAGCTACAGCAACAAACGAAAATAAGCACACGCAAAAAGCGAGTACATTATTTTTTAACATGAAGTTGAATTTAGAATGAATCAATAGTTTTCAATGAAAGGGTATCCATTGACTTTGATACGTCATCAAAGATTGATTTATCCTAATGATGGGGGCCCGCGAAGGGCAATCGAAACAAAGTAGGTGTTCTTAGGTATCCTTAACGATTCAAGGACAGTCTTTTCTGAAGCTGGCCTTATCTCATTAACAGGTACTCGAAAAAGTTCTGGAACCGTTCTCTGAACTTTACTCTTGTTTACGTGATTTTCGGTAGCCTGTGCTTGTGAAGGCGAATGATCAACTATCTGTTGTGAATGAGCATGGTTAGCAAAAAATATGGTAAGAAAGTCTAATGGACTTTTCTCATCTGAATGATTCTCATGCTCTGTTCCTTCATGGTCGTGATCATGATGATCTGAGAGAACTTCTACTTCATGCTGGTGATGAGAATGGGGCGCCAATTGATGCAACATGAACAAGCAGAACATGCTGAGTAAAAATCGAGCTATTATCGTAGAGAAAGTGCGCACCGCTTGCAAAGGAATTTAAATTATCCCTCAAATCAAATGTTTTCTTTTCAAAGGGTGAGGAGTAAAATTAAAGAAGTACAGAATATTGCAATAGCCTTGCATTACTTTATTTCATAGATTTGCAGAACATGAAAATGATAAGAAACAGATCTTTTATTGCTTTGCTCCTTTTGGGGATGCTATCGATGAATTTCGATCTATGTTGTCAGATTCAAAAAATCCCGTTTTTACTTTCACATTTTGGGGAGCATAAAGTTTTGCATGACGACTCCGTATTTGAATTCATAGTAGAAGATTATATTGATCATGGATCAAACAATACCAGCCATGATGAAGAAAGTCATGAAAATTTACCTTTTCATGGAAATCATACCTGTTCACACGCTCCCATCTATTTCTCTTTAATAAATGATTTTTCTGTAGTCCGGTCTTTTAATGAAAAAGTAGAGCCAGCGACTTACTATACCTTTCTTTTTACTTCACCGGTTTTAGGTGAACTCTTTCAGCCTCCTCGGAGCTAAATTTCCCGTTTCACACCAGATTTACCCTTTTCGATCAGCTCTTTTCAATTGACTGATCAAGTCTGTTGTGCTCAGTTTTTTCTAAGGGCACCTGTGCCCATTTCCATTTTATTTCATAAAAATTAATTCCTTATGCTGGATAATATAATCCGGTTTTCAGTTAATAATAAACTGATTATCGGCCTACTTACCATAGGATTAGTCATTGTGGGAGGGTATTCACTTACTCAGCTTCCCATTGATGCTGTTCCTGATATTACCAATAATCAAGTTCAGGTAATCACTACCTCTCCCTCTCTGGCTGCTGAGGAAGTTGAGCGGCTTATTACATTTCCCATTGAAATCACAATGGCAACTATTCCCGACATAGAAGAAATCCGAAGCTTTTCCCGTTTCGGACTTTCGGTAGTTACTATTGTTTTTGAGGAAAATGTGGATGTCTATTGGGCTAGACAGCAAGTCAATGAGCGGATGGCTGAAGTCAAAGAACAGATTCCGCCAGGAATCGGAGCTCCAGGTATGGCTCCGATAACCACTGGTTTGGGTGAAATTTATCAATATGTAGTCGGTGTGGAACCAGGCTATGAAGATAAGTACGATGCGAGAGAACTGAGAACTATCCAAGATTGGATTGTAAGAAGACAGCTACTTGGTACACCTGGTGTTGCAGATGTGAGCAGTTTCGGAGGTTACCTTAAGCAATACGAAATAGCAATTGAACCGGACAGATTGAAATCTTTAAATGTTTCGATCGCAGATATTTTTAAGGCGCTTGAAGATAACAACGAAAATACCGGTGGGGCATACATTGAGAAAAACCTAACCGCTTTATTCATTCGGAGCGAAGGACTAGTGGGATCTTTTGATGATATCAATAATATCCCAGTTCGAGTTAATGAAAACGGTATTCCGGTATTGATAAAAGATGTAGCTAAAGTCCAGCTGGGAAGTGCTGTACGCTATGGAGCTACCACAAGAAACGGAGAAGGTGAAGTAGTCAGTGCAATTGTGATGATGCTAAAGGGAGAGAATTCGGCAGAAGTCATAGATAATGTCAAAGCTAAAATCGAAGAGATCAAGAAAACACTCCCAGAAGGAGTGACTTTGGAACCCTTTTTAGATCGGTCAAAATTAGTGGATAATGCCATTGGGACAGTTAGTAAGAATTTGATTGAGGGAGCTTTGATTGTGGTTTTTGTGCTCCTGCTTTTGCTGGGTAATATGCGCGCAGGGCTAATTGTGGCGTCTGTGATTCCATTGGCACTCCTCTTTGCTTTTACGCTTATGAATTTGTTTGGAGTGTCGGGCAACCTGATGAGTCTTGGAGCGATAGATTTTGGGTTGATTGTAGATGGGGCTGTAATCATTGTAGAAGCGACCCTGCATCATTTAGGATTGGTGAAAAAAGAAAGAAACCTGACCCAGCTTGAAATGGACGAGGAAGTATTCCTATCTGCAAGCAAAATCCGAAATTCAGCCGCTTTTGGTGAAATCATCATTCTTATCGTATATCTCCCGATTCTAGCATTGGTCGGCACAGAAGGCAAAATGTTCAGACCTATGGCTCAGACAGTTGCATTTGCTATTTTGGGCGCATTTATTCTTTCTCTTACCTATGTGCCGATGATCTCAGCACTTTTTCTAAGCAAAAAGATCAGTGATAAGCCCAATATCTCTGACAAAATCATGAATTTTTTCCATGGTTTCTACGATCCTTCCATCCGCTGGGCTATGCATCATCGAGCAGTAATTTTAAGCACTGCTTTGGTTTTATTATTGGTTTCAGGCTGGGTTTTCTCCAGAATGGGAGGTGAATTTATTCCAACACTGGAAGAGGGTGACTTTGCGGTGGAAACCCGTGTGGTCACAGGTTCTTCACTTCAAAATACCATAAAGGCCACAACCCAGGCAGAGAAGATTCTTTTGGATCAATTTCCAGAAGTAGTTGAAGTAGTATCCAAAATAGGAGCTGGTGAAATACCGACAGATCCCATGCCAGTGGAAGCAGCTGATTTGATGATTGTCTTAAAGGATAAAAGCGAGTGGACTACAGCAACTAACAGGGAAGATTTAGCGAATAAAATGTCCGAAGCGTTGGCTGTCCTGCCAGGCGTCAACTTTGGTTTCCAGCAGCCCATTCAAATGCGTTTCAACGAATTGATGTCCGGCGTTCGCCAGGATGTGGCAATAAAAATATACGGAGAGGATTTAAACCGACTTTCTGAATATGCCAATCAGATAGGTCAGATAGCGAGAGGTGTAGAAGGGGCGGAGGATATCTATGTAGAAGAAGTGACAGGAGTGCCACAAATCGTCATCGATTATAAACGGGCACAATTGGCAAAATATGGCTTAAGCATCAAGGAAGTAAACCGTTCGATTCAGGCAGCTTTTGCCGGGGCTTCCGCTGGAAAAGTTTACGAAGGGGAAAAGAGATTTGATCTGGTAATCAGACTTGATCAGACCAAAAGGAATGAACTGGAAGATGTTCAAAATTTATTTATTGCACGGGCAAATGGAGATCAGATTCCGCTGTACCAAGTAGCAGAAGTCTCCGTGAAAGAAGGACCATATCAGATTCAGCGGGATGACACCCAGCGGAGAATTGTGGTGGCTTTCAATGTGAGAAATAGGGATGTGGAAAGTATCGTCAATGAAATTGAAGCTAAAATTGACAAGGCTGTGAATTTCGACACGGGTTACTTTGTCACATTCGGTGGACAATTTGAGAATCTTATTGAGGCCAAAGCCAGACTGGGAATTGCCGTTCCTCTGGCGCTCTTACTCATCTTCGTTTTACTTTTCTTCACTTTCGGATCTATCAAACAAAGTGTATTGATATTTACTGCGATACCGCTTTCCGCCATTGGTGGGATCTTCGCTTTAACTATACGGGGAATGCCTTTTAGTATTTCTGCAGGGATAGGTTTTATCGCACTTTTCGGAGTAGCGGTGCTGAATGGAATTGTACTGATTGCTGAATTTAACCATCTGAAAAAAGAAGGGATCACGGATATATTTGAGCGAATCTATTCAGGTACACGTACCAGACTAAGGCCTGTGATTATGACAGCTTCTGTAGCATCCTTGGGCTTTTTGCCGATGGCACTCTCTTCTTCAAGTGGAGCAGAGGTTCAAAAACCATTGGCCACAGTAGTCATCGGTGGGCTAATCACTGCCACGATTCTGACTTTGGTGGTTCTGCCTGTTTTGTATTACTATTTTGAAAAAGGATTTAGGAAATCCACAGGCAAAGTAGGATTGCTGGTCATTACATTTTTGACTGTTATAAATATGTCAACTTTCGCTCAGGAACCTCAGCGAATTTCTTCAGTGGACCAGGCAATAGAACTGGCTCTGGAAAACAATCCCAATGTCAAAGCAGAAGCGCTGAGGCTGGAGCAGCAGCGAGCTTTAAAAGGGGCAAGCTGGAACATAGGCAAAACTGCTGTGGATATGGAGTACGGTCAGACCAACAGTTCATTTACCAATGATTCCCGTTTTTCAGTTTCACAAACCTTTGAATTCCCGACTACTTATAGCAGACAAAATGGACTGGCTGAGTCCAAAGTAATTTCAGGTGAATTGGCCGTGGAAATGAGTAAAAATGAACTTACAAGAGCCGTAAAGTCAACTTGGTTTGCCTTATGGACGGCAAAGGAAAGGGGTAATCTACTAGTCAGACAGGATAGTATCTATTCCCGGTTCGCATCAGCTGCCACCCTCCGCTTTGAGGCAGGGGAAACCAATCTGCTTGAAAAGGCAACTGCCGAAGCGGAGGTGGCTGAAATCCAGGCACTACTGGCTCAGAACAAAGCCGATATTGAAATCTACTCTAAGAGGCTGAAAATGCTTTTAAACACTGAAGTAGAGATTGAATCTGAAATGGGAATACTGGAACAAAAGTCATCACCCCTCTCACTATCTTCTATAAGTGTGGATAGTAATCCAACGTTAGCCTGGGTTCAACAACAAATAGAAATAGCAGAAAAGGAAAAGTCAGTGGAGAAATCTAGGTTGATGCCTGATATTAAAGTTGGGTATTTTAATCAATCTCTAAATGGCCCAGGCGAAACCGTGACAGGTGATCCCAAATTCTTCACCTCCAAAGATCGTTTCGATGGTTTTCAGGTAGGATTAGCTATTCCGGTTTTTAGCATAAAATCTCAGTCCGCAAACATAAAATCCAAAACCATTCGGATAGCCGAAGTGGAACAGGAAGAAGAGGCATTTACCAACGAGCTTGAAAATCAATTAACCACGTTACTTCTTGATTACGAGAAATTCCAGACCAGTTTGGATTTTTATGAAACCAATGCTTTACCTCAAGCTGAGCTGATTTTGAAACAGTCGCAGCGGGGCTTTCAAAGTGGTGAAATTGGGTATGTGGAATATATCCAAGGACTAAGCAGAAGCTTAACCGTGTCTTTTAATTACCTGGATCTACTTGATAAATCCAACCAGGCTCTTATTCAGATCGAATTCTTGTCGGGAATCAATTAACTCCAATTAAATAAATATGAAATCGAGCATGAGTGAAAAGTCATTCAGAAGAATGAGTCTAAACCCTTTGAGATTCCATAGTACCAATACTAAAAATCATTTAAAATGAAAAAATATATCATAAACAGCCTAATTACCTTGACGATCGCTGGTATTATAGTTTCCTGTAATTCCAAGATTGAAAGTGTTGAAATTCAGGGAGAGCACGAAGAAAATGAATCCAGAGTAGAACTGTCTCAAGCGCAATATGAGGTAACAGGGATTGAGCTGGGCAAATTGGAATTTAAAGAAATTGGAAGCGAACTTATGGTGAATGGGGTGATCGATGTCCCCCCGCAGAACAATATATCCATTACCATGCCCTATGGAGGTTTTGTGAAAAACACCACACTTCTTCCTGGCGATGCTGTCAAAAAAGGACAGCTGCTTGTAACGATAGAAAATCCTGAGTTCATTCAATTTCAACAGGACTATTTAGAGAGTCTGGCTAACAGCTCCTATTTAAAATCTGAGTACGAGCGTCAGGAGAAATTGTATGGTGAACAAGTGGCCTCCGGAAAAACCTTTGAAGAATCAAAAAGTAATTTTCTGGCCAATGAGGCAAGAATAAAAACTTCCAAAGCACGGTTAACAATGATTGGTTTTGATCCTGGGAAAGTGGAAACAGGAGAAATTAAATCTGTAGTAAATATCTATTCCCCTGTTGCCGGTTCGGTGCTTGATGTGTATACTAATATTGGCAAATATGTCAGTCCGCAGGATGTGATCATGGATTTAACCAATTCGGATGATTTGCATGTGGAACTTTCTGTCTATGAAAATGACATTACTAAAATTAAAAAGGATCAACGCATCAAATTCAATATTGCCAATACGGATGAAGAATGGAGAGAGGCGCATGTGTTTTTGGTAGGTAAGGGAGTCAGAAAGGATAGGTCAGTAACCGTTCATGGTCATTTTGACAGCAAGAATACTGATTTGCTCCCAGGAATGTATGTGACTGCCAAAATAGAAACTGCAAGTGAAAAAGCGCTAGTAGCGCCAAATGATGCAGTTGTACGGTTTGGAGAGAAACATTTTATTTTTTCCTATTTGGGACAGCGGGATGAAAACGGGAAACCCGCTTACGATTATGAGATGATAGAAGTGATAATGGGAAATAATGAAGACGGGTTTACTGAGGTGACATTATTGGATTCCGCCCGTGCCTATGAGGAAATCAAACTGGTAACTAAGGGAGCTTTCACACTACTTTCAAAAGCTAAAAACAGCGAAGAAGAAGGTGGACATCATTGAAAAACAAAGGAAAAATACGCTAACTGATATATGAAATCATGGAAAAGGAAAAAGTAGAACATTCAGGGATATTCGGAAAAAATAGTGAGTTGATTTTCTCAATTTGTTGTGGAGCTCTCTTGGGAATCGGGTTTGGTTTAAGTTTTATGGAGTCCGTACCTCAATGGGTTAGTCTTGGAATGTATATAGGAGCCTATTTTTTTGGAGGGTTCTATACTGCCAAAGAAGCAATTGAGACCATTCTTAAAGGTGGGTTTGAAATAGATTTTCTCATGTTGGTCGCAGCCATTGGGGCTGCGATCCTTGGGGAATGGGCCGAGGGTGCTTTGCTGCTATTTTTGTTTAGTCTCGGGCATTCACTGGAGCACTACGCTATGGGAAAAGCACATAAATCGATTGAGTCTTTAGCAACTCTAGCTCCCAAAACTGCCTTGAAAAAGGATGAGAATACTACCAAAGAAATCGGTATTGAAGAATTGGAAATTGGGGATATTATTTTAGTCAAGCCCAACACTCGTATAGCTGCTGATGGAGTAGTAATCAAAGGTAGTAGCGCCGTTGATCAGGCCCCCATCACAGGTGAGAGTATTCCGGTGGACAAAGTTGCTATGCAAAATGCAGATTCAAATGAATTATCTCTTAAAGATGTTCCTGAAGAAAGCCGTGCATTTTCAGGGACTATAAATGGAAATGGAACCTTGGAAATAAAGGTGTTGAAATTAGCCACGGACTCTACCGTATCAAGATTGATCACCTTAGTCAACGAAGCAAAGGCACAAAAGTCTCCTACTCAGTTACTCACTGATAAATTTGAGAAGTATTTTGTCCCTTCGGTATTGGTTTTGGTGGTGATACTGTGCTTTGCTTTTTTAGTCATTGATGAGTCTTTTAGCCAAAGTTTTTATAGAGCGATGGCTGTTTTGGTAGCTGCGAGTCCTTGTGCATTGGCCATTGCTACACCCAGTGCTGTATTAAGCGGTATAGCCCGTGCTGCCAAAAAAGGAGTATTGATCAAAGGGGGGAGACCCTTGGAAGATTTAGGTGTTTTGACTGCAATCGCTTTTGATAAAACAGGAACACTCACTGAAGGGAAACCCAAAATCACAGAGGTGATTGCTCTGGAAGGAATTTCCACCGAAGAATTACTTGGAGATGCTATAGCAGTGGAAGAGCTGAGTGATCACCCACTTGCCAAAGCGGTAGTTAGAGACGGTAAAGAACGAATGGATGGCAAAGAAATTCCCAAAGCTGATTCATTGGAAGCAGTGTTGGGAAAAGGAATTAAGGCTAATGTGGGTTCGGATAAAATCTATATCGGAAACCTGGATTTATATGAAGCGCTGGATGATAAAAAACCTTCTAAAGAGGTAGTCAAAAAAATTGAAGAATTGGAGTCCAATGGAAATACAACTATCCTCATCAGGAAAAATGACACCTATATGGGTATCATTGGACTGATGGACACTCCTAGGGAATCGGCCAAAGCTACCTTAAGGGAACTGAAGGAGATTGGAATTGAAAAGATGATCATGCTCAGTGGCGATAACCAGAAAGTCGCAGATGCAATTGCCAATGAGGTTGGACTGACTGGTGCAAGAGGAAGCCTACTGCCTGAAGAAAAAGTAGAAGCTATCAAGCAATTAAAGCAGTCAGAATCCAAAATCGCCATGGTCGGCGACGGGGTAAATGATGCTCCGGCTATGGCTGCAAGTACCGTGGGTATTGCCATGGGAGCAGCAGGTTCTGATGTCGCTTTGGAAACTGCAGATATTGCATTGATGGCTGATAAACTTGAAGTATTGCCTTTTGCAATTGGGCTAAGTAGAAAAGCTAAGGGGATTATTAAACAAAACCTGTGGATCAGTTTAGGTGTAGTAGGTGTATTGATTCCCGCTACGATCTTTGGATTTGCCTCAATAGGAATTGCTGTACTTATCCATGAAGGATCTACGATAGTCGTTGTAGTAAATGCATTAAGGTTGCTGGGATACCAGAGAAAATGAATTAACCACAGGGAAGTAGAGGAATCAATCCCCACGCAGGGTGGGGATATTTACTTAAAAACAATATTATGCTGCAGATACTAGAACAGACTGAAAACAATATCATAGCAACAAAAGCCTCAGGAAAATTAACTGAAGTTGATTACAAAAAGCTATTACCATTATTGAAGAACGCGCTCGACAAGCATTCAAAGATTCGATGGTACTTTGAAATGGTTGATTTTGAAGGGTGGGAATTGAAAGCCTTTTGGGAAGATGTGAAGTTTGATGCAAAACATGCCAATGACTTTGATAAAGTGGCCATGGTAGGTGAAAAAAAATGGGAGAAAAAGATGTCTGACCTAATGGGTTTTTTCACATCTGCTAAAGTTAAATACTTTGATATTTCAGATAAAGAAGCTGCGTTAAAGTGGATTAAAAAATAACAGCTAGACAGTAGCAAAAAAAGATAACAATATCAGACAGTCTTTTTCCTGAATCTAGCCTTTACCGTGGTAGAAGTCACAGGAGGTTTGATTTCAGGCAGATTCATGCAATTTTAAGCGATATAGATACCGAACATACCAACATTGATCTGAAGAGTTCTGATTGATAATATATACTTAAATCTTAAAAATCTTTCATTCAAAAGATAAGCTAGTCAACATGCAAAAAACAATCTTTGAGATAACCAAAATGGACTGCCCTTCGGAGGAGAATCTTATCAGGATGAATTTGGACGGTATTTCCAGTATTGAGAATTTGGAATTTGATATTCCTAACCGGAAACTGACAGTTTTTCATCAAGGGGAAATTGAAGCAATCGAAAAGTCTATTGTGGACTTAAATTTAGGAGGGAGGAAAATTTCCACCGAACAGACTGACCAAACGGTCTTTAAAGAACACACTCACCAAAAAAAGTTACTATGGTCTGTCCTTGCAATAAACTTTGCATTTTTTCTAATAGAAATGACCACGGGAATTATTTCCAAATCTATGGGGCTGGTTGCCGATAGCTTGGATATGCTTGCGGACAGTTTTGTGTATGGGATTAGTTTATTTGCAGTGGGGGGAACAATATATAGGAAAAAGCGGATTGCTAAATGGGCTGGATATTTTCAAATTATACTTGCGATCATAGGATTTGTAGAGGTATTAAGAAGGTTTTTTGGAGTCGAGAAGCTTCCGGATTTTTCAACAATGATTATTGTCTCAATTCTTGCTCTCATGGCGAATGGAATTTGCCTTTACCTGTTGCAAAAATCGAAAAGCAAAGAAGAGGCTCATATGAAAGCAAGCATGATTTTTACATCAAATGATGTAATTATTAATTTAGGTGTAATTGCTGCAGGACTACTAGTTCATTGGCTAGGATCGAGTATGCCTGATCTGGTTATAGGAGCAATTGTTTTTGTCCTGGTTGTTCAAGGGGCATTTAGAATTTTAAAAGTGAGCAAGTAGAGGCGTTTTACTCGGAAAAACTTCCCTAAATTATCATGTTAAATAAATCAGGAAGTTCTTTTTTAGATTAAAGAGGCGGTTTTAAGGGTTTACCTGGAAATAGTACATTATGGCTTTAGTCTGAGTCAAAGCTGGAGAATTGAAGGCTAGAAGTGATTCTACTGCAGCTTCCACATTTTTTTTTTGAACAGCTGCTAGATTCTTGGCATTATCGTCTATAGCACCGATGTAAGCTACTTTATTTCCTTCTCTAGTTTTATTCCACTTTCTTACCGATAGGATGAATAGTCAGTGAGATTTAGGTGATGACAATAAAGGTAGCGATGTCCAATCCGAATGAATAATTAAATAAGCATCTATCTCGGGCTTTAAACAGTAATCTTCTTAAGAAAATTGAGAAAATTATCTCAAAATCCTTCCATACATATGAAGCTCTAAGAATGAAAGTCACATCAATAGGTAACAGTTTTTATTAGAAAAAATATTTATTAGGTCAATCTAACTTATTACTTTTACTATTCTAATAATAAATTTGTGAAGAAGCTTATTCTGATACTGCTCGTTTGCCTGGCTTTCGCCTGCGAAAACATCATTCCCGAACTGCCGGCAGAGAATGAAATTCTGGACGGCCCTTTAAAAGGGCTCAATACCAGCGAACAAGCTCAATTCCTTGCTGGGGATTTTGCCTTCAATGATGAGGTATTTTCCTCTGGTGTCGGTCTGGGGCCTACGTTCGTGGCTACTTCCTGCGGTAGTTGCCATGCAGGTGATGGAAAAGGACATCCGTTTACTACACTGACACGCTTTGGCCAGACGGCTCCAAATACGCCTCCCAACCTGCATATCGGGGGCCCTCAACTCCAAAACAGAGCTATACCAGGATACACACCGGAAATACTTCCAGAAGGAACGCCATTCATGAAGCTGACCCCTCCTGCTGTCACTGGCTTGGGTTTTCTGTCAGCCCTAACAGATGAGCAGATCCTGACTAATGCAGACCCCTACGATCTGGACGGAGACGGAATTTCCGGGGTGCCCAACTATGTGAATCCTCCGGCTTATTTTGTTCCTCAGAGGTTTCATCAAGATGCACATGGGCGCTATATAGGGCGTTTTGGCAAAAAGGCAGCTGCCATCGATCTTCACCACCAGACCGTATCAGCGTACAACCAGGACATGGGCATTACTTCCACATTTGAACCTGTTGATCCTTTTTCAGGATTAGCGGTTGATCCGGAAGTGAGCGACCAGACGATCAGAGATGTGGTTTTTTACCTCCGGACACTTAAAGCTCCCATCCAGCGCTCACAAAATGACCAACAAATAATTCAGGGAAAGACTTTGTTTTCCCAAATCCAATGTGGGGATTGTCACACCTCTGAATGGACCACCCTAACCTCTGATATTGTAGCATTGTCCAATAAAACCTTTTTCCCATACACAGACCTTTTGCTACATGATATGGGGACGGGACTGGACGACGGTGTAACCGAAGGCTCTGCTGAAACTTTCGAATGGCGAACACCTCCCCTTTGGGGTTTGGGCCTTTCGCCCAACTCTCAGGGAGGCAGCTACTTTCTCATGCACGATGGTCGGGCTTCTACCATCGAGGAGGCAATTTTACAACACGGTGGAGAGGCAAATACAAGCCGTACCAAGTTTGAGTCGCTATCCGCAGAAGATAAAACTGCTTTGATCCGTTTTCTTGAATCCCTATAACCTTCAAATCCATGAATAGAAATGAGTTTATAAAAAGCTGTGGATGGGGGTGTTTTGGCATAATGGCGGGAATTTCCGGCTTATCCTCCTGTGCTGGCACCAAATACTTTCAGGCAAGCTTGGATGGAGATTTTATGATAGTTCCGATGGATGCATTCGTGAATCTTAAGAACGGTCAATCCAGCTATCGGTCAAGTGTGATAGCGCATCACGAATCACTTCAATATCCCATTGCGGTTTTCCGGTTGTCTGAAACAGCATATCAAGCATTATGGATGCGATGTACCCATCAGGGCACAGAACTTCAGGTCTTTGGCGACCGGCTCCAATGCCCTGCCCATGGTAGTGAATTCACCAATACCGGTATGGTGCAAAACGGCCCGGCAGACGATCCATTGAGAACCTTTCCTGTTCAGATTGAAGCAAACACCTTAAAGATCGACTTGAAATGAAAAAATATTTATTCCTTCCTGTCTTTTTGTTTGCCCTGGTTGCAAATGCCCAGATCGACAGTACACTGTTAAAAAGAATACCGGTAGATACTTCAAGTACTCAAACCATGAACATGGATGCAGTGTACAATCGTCCTTTTCTTCAGATAGGAAATTTGCCGGCTTCCATTGGTGGGTACGTAGAGGCCGATTATCAATACATGGGCCAAGATGGGATCACTGAGGGCCACAGTTTTCGTATCCCCCGCTTTACTCTCTTTGTGGCTTCTTCGATTCACAGGAAAATCAAGTTCCTCTCTGAGATTGAGTTGGAGGAGGGCGGAAAACAAATATCCATCGAATTTGCTGCGTTGGATTTAAATTTCCATCCTCTACTTAACCTACGTGGTGGAGTAGTGATGAATCCCATCGGAGCATTCAACCAAAATCATGACGGTCCAAAATGGGAATTTGTGGATCGGCCAATTGCCATGACTGAAATGCTGGCAGCCACTTGGAGCAATGTTGGTTTTGGTCTGTATGGCAAATATTACTCTAAAGCTTGGGCTTTTGGGTATGAAGCCTACCTGACTAATGGCTTCGACAACAGCATAATCAGTAATAATCAAAACAAAACTTTTCTACCGGCAGCCAAAGAAAATGCCCTACGCTTTGAAGAAAGCAGCAATGGGCAACCCTTGTTCACAGGCAAAATAGCAGTCAGAAACAACAAGGTGGGAGAAATAGGACTTTCCTACATGGGGGGAATTTATAACCGATTTGAGGAAGATGGTCTTGTTCTGGATGCCAAAAGACACCTGGACGTAGTAGCCGTGGATTTCAACACTACCATTTCGGCAACAAAAACCTATTTGGTTGGCGAATGGGCCTGGGTAATGGTTGATGTGCCGGAGACTTACAGTCAGCAATTTGGTGAACGGCAAAAGGGAGGGTTCGTAGACATTGTACAACCTATTTTGAGAGGGAAACTGGCAGGTTTTGATAAAGCCGTGTTCAGCCTGGCCTGCCGACTGGAATATGTGGACTGGAACGTGGGAAGGTTCGAGGAAACCGGAGGAAATATTTCTGATGATTTGTGGGCTGTAGTCCCGACAATCAGTTTCAGACCAGTATCACAAACGGTCATCCGACTTAACTATCGGTACATGCAACAACAGGATATCTTGGGAAATCCACCAGCTAAAATCGGGGGAGTGCAATTTGGGTTGTCCAGCTATTTTTAACCGCATTGTATTCCAAAGTGGTAATTTCAGTATTTAAGGACTTGCTTAAATAAATTTTACTTCATAGCTTGTTAAGCAAATGCTTAAATACAAATATATGAATACATGTATTCGCGTCTTTGCCGATAGCGACCAGATCAATAGGTGCCGGGAGGACTTGAAAAGCAAGGAGGAAGATTTTTTAGAACTTGCAGATGTATTGAATCTTGCCGGCAATGCGGTCCGCCTCAAAATCCTGTACCTCCTGAAGCAGGAAAATGAACTTTGTCCGTGCGACATATCAGACATTTTGTGTATGACTGTTCCAGCCGTCTCCCAGCATTTGAAAAAGTTGAAGGATGCAAGAATCGTGACTACTAAAAAATCGGGACAAACCATTTTTTATTCAGTAGAAGCGCAAAGTCAGCGAATCATTTCGTCAGTGCTCGATTTGTTTAACCTCCCAAATTCTAATACTACGTTTTGAGAAAACCCCTTTTAACTAGTGGCCTTTTAGCTGCTTTAGTGAGTTCCCTTTGCTGTATCACCCCGGTGGTTGCTCTAGTGGCGGGTACAAGCGGGATTGCATCCACTTTTTCCTGGCTTGAACCAGCAAGACCTTACTTTATAGCTTTTACAATTTTGACACTTGGTTTTGCTTGGTATCAGATATTGAAACCTAAAAGAGAAGCGGATTGCTATTGCGAGACGCCGACTAATCCGAAGTTGATTGAAACCAAAACATTTTTGGGTATTTTGACTGCATTTGCCATGCTCATGCTTGCCTTTCCTAGTTACTCGCACATCTTCTACCCCAAGACAGGAAGCCAGACGGAACTGGTTGACAATGAAAATCTTCAGACCGTAGAGTTTTCTATCAATGGGATGACATGCGCAAGTTGTGAAGAACATGTAAACCATGAAGTGAATAAACTTTCTGGAATAATCAGCTCGACCACATCCTATGATAACGGCAATGCTATTATACAGTTTGACAGCTTAAAAACGAATGTTTCTGAAATTGAAACAGCAATAAATAGAACAGGTTACAAAGTAACAGAAAGAAAGGAAAAGTAATTAGCATGAATGCCCTACTAAAATCAATAATCACCTGCCCTGAGTGCGGAAATCAAAAAGAAGAAAACATGCCGACAGATGCCTGTCAATTCTTTTATGAATGTGAGAATTGTAAAAAGGTATTGAAACCTAAGAAGGGAGATTGCTGTGTTTATTGCTCGTATGGAACAGTGCCTTGCCCTCCTATTCAAGAGAACAAGCCTTGTTGTTCCTGAAATTGGCAAAATCTACCTTCCTATATTCAAAGGATAGCACATCTGGTTATAAATTTTTTTCTAATTAAATATTAAGTTATTTAAGTCTAAATCACCTTTAGCCATAGATTTCGAGAAGTCTTTATTTATCACTTTATCCTTTTATTTGAATAATTTAAATGATGATCTAATTAGGGGATTTATTTCATCTAAAAATTGGTTAAAAGTAACACACTGCCAAGCTAAGTAGGGTACTGAGATAAGTTATACACCGTTCTTCAATTTCGGTTCCAGTCTTTATTAGCTTTTCAACTAGTTTGTTTCTACAAAAAAAATGAACATTCAAATCACCATAAAGAGTAGTTTCAAGTAGATATAACTAACGTATTTTCCTTCCTGTGAGATAAATCTTTAAGTAAAATTGAATTTTAAAATTCTCATTCAAAATATACCTCTATAATCGTTGGTAAATTGGAGTTTATTTAACTACTCATACTTCATTCTTGCCTTTATCACAATTGAGGATAATAAAGTAATAATTCCAATAAGAATTATTGAATTGTCAACTCCAAAAAAGTCCGCTATTAAACCTGTCAAAATTGCACCTATTGCATAACCTAAATCACGCCACAATCTAAAAACTCCTATAGAGTTAGCTCTTTGTTCAGGATGGGTATAATCTGCAATTGCGGCAAGGAAGGTTGGATAGACCACTGCTGTTCCAATCCCCAACAGGATGCTCAAAAGTGTGAATTGGACAAAGGAAGTAGCAAATGCCATTGCAACAATGGTTAAGCCTTGGATGAGCATTCCCCAAAACAGCATGGATTTCTTCACCCAGCTATCAGCTAGTTTACCTGTGACTAATTGACCTAAACCCCAAATTATCGGATAAACAGCTACAACTTTCCCAACTTCATCCAGACTAAATCCTTTACTTGCCAAGAGAATAGGGAATAGCCCCCAGATCATCCCGTCATTCAGGTTGTTGACCAATCCTGCCTGAGTAATGGAACCAAGATTTGGGTTTGACCAAGTGGTCTCTCGAAATACATTTTTTAGCTTCTTGACCTGGCTGACTTTGGTCTCTGAACTGACATGATGTATTGTGTCCTTTACAAAAAAATAGCTGGCCAAAAGACCTACTATAGCAAACCCGATTCCTAAGTAAAACGGATAGGGGCGAACCCCATATTCTGAGGCTATCAACCCAGTGAGAAAAGCAACGATACCTACGGCCAGGTAGCCTGCCGATTCATTTAAACCCATGGCCAGCCCCCTGTTCCTGTCACCCACCAAGTCGATTTTCATCACTACGGTACTTGACCATGTCAGTCCCTGGTTTATTCCTAATAGGATGTTTGCTGCTATGATCCAATTCCAGTTTGTAGCATAGATTAGGATAAGTGGAACAGGAAGCCCGACTAACCAACCAATTACCAATAAGTTCTTTCGCCCAATCCTATTGGCAAAAGCACCAGTGTAATAGTTGGTAATGGCTTTGGATATTCCGAATACCACAATAAAGGATAGAATAGCAGATTTGGCAGCTATGCCAAAATCGGCTTCTGCAATCTGTGGCAGTATGGTTCGCTCCAAGCCTATCATGCCGCCAACAAAGCCATTGATAATGACCAGTAATGTGAACTGCCTCCAGTTCTCCTTTAACCCTAATTTAACTTCCATGACTCCTTATGATATGGCACAACGATTGGCTCCTGCTTCCAGATCAATAGGGTTCACATCTGTAAAATCTCCTGTAATGTTCTTCTCCACAATCTTCAGATAGTTTTCTGGTGGGTTAGGAATCCTTTTCAGCAAAGACTGAACAAACTCCTGCTCACTTTCTTTGAGCAATTGCGTGTTTTTCACTACCTCTCTCAATAAGGATTGTATTGGTTGATTATCAAATGCTACGGGTTGGCTGGTGTGACCTGGCATTACGATGATTGATTGGTCTAATCTTATAAGCTTTTGAATGGAATGAAAAAGTAAGATTGCTTTCTTCTCTGCTTCTTCTTTGTCTGCTTTCAGATCTGGTCTTCCTACACCGTTGGTAAATAGCGTATCACCTGTTAACAGCACTTTATCATTGATTAAATAACTGCTGCTCTCCAACGTGTGCCCTGGTGTGTGAATGGCTTTAATCTTTATGCTCCCTATGCTGAAATCTTGTCCATCTGCAATAGGGTTGAAGGGAAAACTCAGTTTGTCATTAGATGGAAGAGAAGGATTTATCCCATGCTTTTCAGCCAGTTCTAGTGTTCTACTCAAGTGGTCTGCATGAATATGTGTGTCAGCAACATAGTTAAGGACAAGTCCTCTTTGGTCTATAAATTCCTGATAAACCTCTACCGGCAAAGATGCGTCGACAATCATGGCTTCCAGATCTGAAATGACCATATAGGAAAGACAACCTTTTCCGGTGCGCCTAAATTGAATAATTTCAAAATCCTGCCCCCCTACAGGAGAGGCATCAAAGACTATTGAAGCTGTGTTCCAGGCGAGGCTCCAACTTTTCATACCTCCTTGGAGGTTATATGTTTCATATCCTGAATTATGAAGTATTTCGGCGGCATTTGAACTGGTTTTGCCTCCTGCACAGACTGTAACCACAGGAATGGACTTATCAAAGTTTACTAACTTTAAAGCGTCGGGATTGTTCTTTTTCAACTCAGTATAAGCATCTATGTGGATGCTCCCAGGGATTTTCCATTCTTCTCTTTCACCGGTTGGCCTGACATCCAAGACAGTCACTTTTTTGCCTGCATCCAGCCAGGCTCTTAATGTATCGGTATTGATTTCTCTTTGTCCCATCGTATTTCATTTGTCAATACAAAGGACGGAGTGTGCGTAATCAATCTCTTTTACATTTGTTAAATAATCAGGAGATTGCTGCTCTGATTCGGCTTAGGCTTACCTGAGTAATCCCCAGATAGGAGGCGATGTACTTTAAGGGGATTTCCCTGACTACCTCTGGTGATTTTTTAATGAGGTCCTGATATCTTTCCTCTGCAGTATGAAATTGCAGACTTTCAAGTCTGTTGATGGTATCAACATAAGATCGCTCCACTATTTTTCTAAAAAGTCTTTCTACCTCATGGTGTTTCTCAAATAATCCAAAAAGTAGAGCCGCAGGTATGGCAATAAAAGATGTATCGCTGATAGCCTGTATGGCTTTGTGACTTTGCTTCCCTGTAAAGAGGCTCTCAGCTCTGATAATCATGTCGTTTTCGAAGGCAAAATACTCAGTGACATCCTTATCCTCTTTAAAATAATTAATCCTTGCTATTCCTTCTACTACGAAGTATATCGTTCTGCAAGTTTGCCCGATTGATTGTAGATTGTTGTTTTTTTTGATGTGGACAATTGTGGTCAAATCACTTATTTCTTTTTTTGCCTCTGTTGAAATCGCATAGATGTCCGATAAGTAGTTAAGAAATTTGTTCAGATGTTCCATCATCATAATTTGAAATAATTTAGCTCTTCATTTTACCTTATAGGTGTCGTTTTCACTGCCTCCACTGTCCTAATTTCGGAATATCGCATTTAGAAAATTAAGGAATTCGGCAATACTGTCAAGCAGCATTAGTAATTTCTTGCAAATTCATCACTCACCTATTTCTTCTTACATCAGAGGTGTCGTAAACATTGACACTTAGATGATTCTCAACCACTATTAGGTAGACCTGAAGCATCCAATACAGCGAAAGCGCAATCCAACACCTCAGCTGAACTAGATCGATTTAGGTTCAGCGAAGTAGTAGAAACAGAACTCCTCGGATTACACGAAGGAAATTTTGTGCGCTATAGAATCAAGCCTTCCGAGTTTTCCGCGTGGATAAAGAAATGGGATTCATAAAAAATGGGATAGTTTAATCAAAAGGAATCGATTTGAATCACAAGCTGCATCAAAAACTCTATAAAACATAAAAAGTTGACCAAAACATGATGTACTAATAATTTAATTTATGGAGCAGTACTGATTTAAAATAGTTTACGATTTATCGGGCATAAATATCGGTTGTCCGACGAAATGTATATTTTTCATCCGCTGTATTTAGAGGTTGTGGTAAACTGAAAATACAGAAAAGGGGAAGCTTTCTGAAAGGAAATTTCCCTAAATTTTAAACCCTTTGTTGGATAGTAGTAATTAATAATTCCTATTCAATATACTGATCACAAGTTTCTTTACCGTTTCTATCTTCCCGACATTCGTCGGGACTGGCTCTCAGGTTTGCTGGAAGCAATGAACAAAGTCAGACTGGCCAGTGCATCATTGCTGATGATTGAATGGCCCTCCCCAGTATGTAATAGGTCATTTGACTGCAAAAAGAGGAGGAAGCAAGCTGCGGCTATCCGTTTGTTGCCATCTACGAAGCCGTGATTTTTGACAATTAGGTAAAGGAGCGTAGCGGCTTTTTCTTCAAGGGTAGGGTAGAAGTCCTCTTCACCAAAACCCTTGCTAATCTGTGCAACTGCGCTCTCAAAGCTCCCGTCTTTTTCCTTCCCAAATACTCCGGATTCAAAATCTGATTTCATAGCTAAAATAACTTCTTGGTAGTGCGCTAACTCAGGATAGTTTGCCTGTCTTTTAGTTAGTCCTTTTTTATCAAGGTTCTCATGATCATAATCATCCAGTAACTCAAGTCCTTTTGCAAAGTGATTAAGCCAATCCAAGTTTTGATCTTGTGCTTTTTGTTCAATTGCACGGCTTAGGATCCGGATTCCGTCTTTCAAGGTCAGGACTTCTTGTTGCTTCTGAGAAAGCCTCCTCTCATTGATGGCATAGCCCTGAACAAGGAAGTCTTTGAGCCGTTGGGTTGCCCATTGACGGAATTTTATACCATTTTTTGAATTTACTCTATAGCCAACTGATATGATCATGTCGAGGTTGAAGTGATCGATATTCCGTTCAATTTCCCTTTTTCCCTCCAGTTGAACTATCCGGAAATTCCGGATAGTTGGGTCCTTCTCCAATTCATGGCTTTTATAGATTGTTTTGATATGTTCATTTATTGTTCTTACATCCTTTCCAAAAAGCTCAGCCATTTGCTTTTGACTTAGCCATACAGTTTCCGCCTCAAATTTTACCTCAATTTGAGTCTGTCCATCACTTCCCTGATATATTTCGATTTGATTTCCCATTGTTGTTGTTGTTCAATTTAAGATTCATTTACGAGTTTGAGTCTCTTCGTTAAAAAAGAAGGTAGTCTCGATTTCAATGTAATTTTTCCCGGAGAGCCTTCATATCAAAACTGATCTTCGTATCCAGGATTTTGGCATAATGCTGAGTTTGCGTTATGGATTTGTGTCCTAGCATTTTCGATACTGTTTCGATAGGTACTCCATTACCTAATGTAATGGTCGTAGCAAAAGTATGGCGAGCAATATGAAAAGTTAGGGGCTTATTGATGCCACAGACATCTGCTATTTCCTTTAAATAGGAATTCATTTTCTGATTACTTAGTACAGGTAGTACATGCTTCCCACTAATACACATCTCATGTGTTTTGTACTTATAAATTAGTTGAAGTGCTTTAGGGAGAAGTGGTAATCGAGTGGGAGAATTCGTTTTTTGGCGATGAGTATGAATCCAGAGTTCTCCATCAATTCCATTAACTATCTGATTTTTCCCCAAATTTTTAACATCAATGTATGCGAGGCCTGTATAACAACTGAAGAGAAAAATATCACGAACATGATTCAAACGGTCTGTAACGAAGATTTTTTCAGAAATTTTTTGGATTTCTTCCACTGTCAGAATTGATCTGATTACTTCCTTTTTTACCATTTTGAATTGGAGAAATGGATTTCTGATTAACCATCCATTTTTCACGCAAATCAATACGATCTTTTTGAAATTGGTCAGATATTTCAGCGTAGTATTATGATTACAGTTTTTGACTGTCTTTAACCAGAAAGAGAAAGAGGAAATAAAATCGTAATCCAAAAGCTGTATATCCATATCTTCCTTATTATATTTCCAGCGAATAAAGCATAATGTATGATCTAAAGTTGTAAGATAGCGTTGCAATGTAGCGGGGGTATATTCTTTGCCAATCAGGGATTTTACTTGACTATTATGATCATGAAAAATCTCAATAATCATCCTCTTCTTTTCGCCGATCCCTAATAAAAAGTTTTTAATGGCTTCGGAAGAGACTTCTCTATCTGTATCGATCAGGTGCTTTTTAGCCTGTAAGGCTTTAAAATAAAGTGTTTCAAGATAAGCGTTGAGGGTTTTGCTGTCCTGATTATTGCCCTCAGCTCTCCCGGCAGCCGCATTCCATCGTGAAGTCTTCCATAATCTCTTAGTAGAGAGTTCTTTGGATGCTCTATCGACAGTGATCCGAAGGTAGATATACCTTTCGCCATTTTGATTTTTTTTGGATTGTTTCAAAAAGAAGAACAATCCGAAGCTTTTTTCTAACATGATTAGTTTAGTTAGGTGAAATAAATGTCGGAATACAAGCTCTAAATCGCAAGAGGTTCACATATTGAACATGTTGGTAATCAATTGACTAAGTTCTTTCAAATGCGTCTTTTTTTTCGAGTAGGTGAACTACACGATTGACGCAATGGAATTACAGGTAATTATGAAGATTTTGGGGGTATTGATCATAAAAAAAACCTGTAAAGAATTTCTTTACAGGTTTTTTATGAAGTTGTTGATATTAACCGATTGGATAGTTAATGTCTTATTTTTCAGTCTTTTAAATCAATATTGTCTTTGATTTTTCTGATATTATCACTTGAATTGTTCCTTTTCAAGGATCTGATTATAGTATGCCCTAGACCGAAATCTAGGGCTTTTGTGCACTCGGAAGGATTCGAACCCTCAACCCTCAGAGCCGAAATCTGATATTCTATCCAGTTGAACTACGAGTGCATGATGTATTGAGGATTGCTCCTCAATACACTTATAAATTATGCTTCGAGTACAGCCTGTACTTTGTCAGCAGCTTCTTTCAAAGTGATTGCAGAGAATACTTTCAATCCTGAATCATCAATGATTTTAGCTCCTTCTGCAGCATTGGTTCCTTGTAATCTTACGATGATAGGAACTCTGATGTCTCCGATAGTTTTGTAAGCTTCTACCACACCGCTAGCGATTCTGTCGCATCTTACGATACCACCGAATACGTTAATCAAGATAGCTTTTACATTAGGATCCTGAAGGATGATTCTGAAACCAGCCTCTACAGTAGTAGCATTTGCCCCTCCACCCACGTCAAGGAAGTTAGCAGGTTCGCCACCTACCAATTTGATCATATCCATAGTCGCCATTGCAAGACCAGCGCCATTCACCATGCAACCTACGTTTCCGTCAAGTTTCACATAGTTTAGACCTGATTCTCCAGCTTCTACTTCTAATGGATCTTCTTCAGCCACATCTCTCAATGCTGCCAAAGCTTTTTGTCTGTAGAGTGCATTGTCATCGATGTTCACTTTAGCATCTACTGCCAAGATCTTATCATCAGACGTTTTCAATACTGGGTTGATTTCAAACTGAGAAGAATCAGTTCCTTCGTATGCATTGTAAAGAGCAGTGATGAATTTCACCATTTCTTTGAAAGCATTACCAGATAGACCAAGAGCAAAAGCTACTTTTCTAGCTTGAAAAGGCTGAAGACCAACTTTAGGGTCGATCCACTCTTTCATGATTTTCTCAGGAGAGTTTTCCGCAACTTCCTCGATGTCCATTCCACCTTCGGTAGAGGCCATGATTACGTTGCTACCTGTAGCTCTGTCCAATAGGATAGATAGGTAATATTCTTTTGGCTCGGAAGCACCTGGATAATACACATCCTCAGCTACCAAAACCTTATTTACAACTTTTCCTTCTGGGCCAGTCTGGTGAGTTACCAATGTACCACCAAGGATATTTTTAGCCTTTTCAGCTACGTCTTCCAATTTCTTGGCTAGAACCACACCGTTAGAACCTGTCTCATTGACTTTGCCTTTTCCACGACCACCTGCGTGAATCTGAGCTTTGATCACAAACCAGCTAGTACCAGTTTGCTCGTTCAACTTAACCGCTGCTGCATGAGCTGCTTCAGGTGTGTCGGCGACTATACCTTCCTGAATACGGACTCCGTAACCTTTTAATACTTCTTTAGCCTGATATTCGTGAATATTCATGTGTGTATGATTTTTTTCTCAAATGTCACATGGAATCTCGCATGGCTGGGGGTACTACCCCTGTGACTTTTCAGTCATGCTAGATTTCATCCTTTGGAAATTTTTGCCCGAAGTTAAGCCCTTAGACTCGATAAATCAAACCTGACTTTTTCCTTTTTTGATAAAAAAAGCCGTTAATTCCCTGCTGAGAAAGGCATTTGTCCTATTTTTGAACTGATTAAAAATGTTAGCATGCTGAAAGCCAATGGAATCCATAAATCCTATGGAAGCCTACAAGTACTAAAAGGTGTAGATCTAGAAATTTCAACTTCGGAAATTGTTTCTATTGTCGGTTCCTCTGGAGCAGGGAAAAGCACTTTACTTCATATTCTAGGAACTTTGGATCATCCGGATCAGGGTACACTTGAGATGGATGGAAAAATGCTCCTCAATCTAAAAGGGGAGGAGTTGGCTAAATTCAGAAATGAGCGGATTGGTTTTATTTTTCAATTTCATAACCTGCTTCCGGAATTTACTGCTCAGGAAAATATTATGATTCCAGGCTTGATCGGTCAGGCTTCGACGGAGTCGTTAACCAAAAAATCAGGGGAACTCGCAGAATTGCTAGGTATTTCCCATCGCTTGGATCACAAGCCTTCCACACTTTCAGGTGGAGAGCAGCAACGTGTAGCTGTGGCTAGGGCTTTGATTAATAGCCCCGCGGTGGTATTTGCTGATGAGCCCAGTGGAAACTTGGATACTCAAAATGCCAAAGGACTTCATGAATTGTTTTTCACCCTTCGCAAAGAACTGGGTCAAGCGTTCGTGATCGTAACTCATAATGAAGAGTTAGCTGCCATGGCTGATAGAAAAGTTGTGATGCAGGATGGCTTGATTCTTTGAAGACGTTAGATTTTAGACACAAGATATTAGATGAGGAAGGGTAGTTTGAGAAAGAGAGAAAATAGATAGGAGATTTTTCCCATTTTAACTTAAGTCTTTAGACCTCCCTGAAGTAGTCAGGGTTTTACTTCTGTCAGGCTGAGCGGAGTCGAAGCCTAATATAGTCCTATGCTATTTGAAAATTAACCTTGAACTGACCCTTCGATCCCGTACAGCCGTCGGGACGCTCAGGGTGACAAATAAATGGTTATAAAACGTTGCGCTGCCGCGCCGCTGCGAGCATTAGAACCTACTTCTGCAGACTCTTCAGCATTGCGTCGATATGTCCCTTGGACTCAAACATGTCAGAAAATGCAGCTGCAATCTTATGATCTTTATCAATGAGGTAAGTAATACGCTTGGGCATTTTGATCAGCGGGATAAGCGCGTCATAAGATTTGCATACTTTACCTGAAGGATCAGAAAGTAAATCAAAAGGGAGCTTATGTTCTTTCTTGAATCTATTGTGAGTTTCTATATCGTCCTTACTTATACCAAAGACAGGGATATCCAGATTCCGAAAAGCTTCAAATTGATCTCTGAATTCACAAGCCTCGGCTGTACATACCTTTGTGAAATCCTTCGGATAGATATAAAGTACAAATGCTTTGCCTTTCAACTCCTTGGTAGAATCGATTGATTTAGCGCCCGTAGATTTTAAATTAAATTCCGGTGCAGTTGCTCCTTTTTTCAATGCCATAGATAGTAGAACTCAAGTGGCGTAGAATGGTTCGTAAGGGATTTTGTTTTTGTGAAATATTTTTGAACTATTGCGCAAGCAAATTCCTTAGAAAAATATCACTTTGAAAACCTACTATTTTGAAGATTAACAGTGTCCAGTCCATGCTTTTGGCTGGTATATTTTTCGCTCTGATGAATGTCTCTGTCAAGTACATTCCGCATATACCCGCCATAGAAATCATTGTATTCAGATCTGTTTTTTCTTTGGTATTCAGTTATTTAGTGCTTAAAAAGCAAAAGATAAATGTCTTTGGGAATAATAAGAAATGGCTGATTATCCGTGGAGTTGTGGGCTCTATAGGTTTGATTTCCTTCTTCTACACGCTACAAAATATACCGCTAGCCAGCGCAGTGACCATCCAATATTTGTCACCCATATTCACCACAGTATTTGGCGTTTTCTTACTGAAAGAAAAAGTAAAGCCCATTCAGTTCTTATTCTTTACCATTTCTTTTGCCGGAGTTCTGGTGATTCAAGGAGTTGATGCGAGAGTAGATACCTTCTGGGCAGTGGTAGGGATTATCTCCGCGATATTTTCAGGCTTAGCATATAATGTCATCCGCAAGTTGAAGAACACCGAGCATCCCTTGGTGATCATTTTCTATTTTCCCTTAGTGACTTTACCATTTGCGTTGATAGTTTCTGCTTTTGGGTGGGTGAATCCAGTGGGTTGGGATTGGGCGATCTTGCTTTTCATAGGTATATGCACGCAGACAGCGCAGTATTTCTTGACCATTGCTTACCAAAATGCCAACGTGTCTAAAGTGGCAAGCCTTACCTATATAGGGATTGTGTACGCATTGATATTCGGTTTCTTCTTCTTTGAGGAGACTTTCAATGCACTGGCTTACGTGGGCATGGGGCTTGTTTTACTTGGGATTTTACTGAATATGCGGGTAAAGCAAGTTTCGTAAATGAATTGGACATGAAGGGAATGAGGGTTATTTTTGAATCAAGCTAAAAACGAAAAATGAAAATCACTAAAGACCTATACCAAGGCTCTCTCGCGCTTCTGACAGATTTTTATCAGCTAACCATGGCTTACGCGTACTGGAAGTCTGGCAAGGCAGAGCAGGAAGCAGTGTTCAATCTTTTCTTTCGTAAGCATCCCTTTCAGGGAGGATTTACCATTGCTGCCGGCTTGGATTATATCGTCGATTACTGCAGCAACTTCAAGTTTAGCGAGGAAGATTTGAGCTATCTGGCTACGATGAAAGGTAAGGATGATCAGGTTTTATTTGAAACTGGTTTTCTGGATTACCTCAGAAAAATGAAATTCAGCTGTGATATAGATGCCGTAGAAGAAGGAACTGTAGTATTTCCTAATACTCCTTTGGTGCGGGTGAAAGGGCCCTTGATCCAATGTCAATTATTGGAAACCCCACTTTTGAATATCATCAACTTTCAAAGTCTAATCGCTACTAAGGCTGCACGAATCAATCTGGCAGCTCAGGGTGAACCAGTGTTGGAATTCGGCTTACGCCGTGCCCAGGGAATTGACGGGGGCTTGGCGGCCTCCAGAGCAGCTTATATCGGAGGATGTGCATCCACTAGCAATGTGATGGCAGGGAAACTCTTTGGAATACCTGTCTCTGGTACGCATGCTCATAGCTGGATTATGTCATTCGAGACAGAGATGGAAGCTTTTGAGGCCTACGCAGATGCTTTTCCAAATCAATCCATTTTCCTAGTCGATACCTATGACACAGTGAATGGAATAAAGAATGCCATCAAAGTAGGAAATGCTTTGCGAAGCAAGGGAAAAGAAATGGTAGGAATCCGAATAGATTCCGGTGACTTGGCCTATTTCAGTAATGTAGCGCGCGAAATGCTCGATGAAGCAGGTTTTCCTGATGCTAAAATCGTAGCGTCAAATGATCTGGATGAGCATATTATTACTTCGTTGAAAGGGCAGGAAGCCTCTATCAATGTGTGGGGTGTAGGGACGAAATTAGTAACGGCTTTTGATCAGCCAGCGCTTGGAGGTGTGTACAAACTATCCGCTATCCGTGATGAAAAAGGGAATTGGGTTCCTAAAATCAAACTTTCTCAGCAGTCCTTGAAGATTAATATCCCGGGACTACATACGGTAAAGCGCTTCTTTTCTAAGGGAAAGGCAGTCGCTGATATGATTTATCTTGAGGGGCAGGAGTTGAACCCACAGGCAGCATTGATTATAGATCCGAATGATCCGACCAGGAGAAAGCGTATGATGCCTGCATTTTATCAGGAAGAAATATTATTGAAACCCATCTTCATCAAAGGCAAGCTGATGTATAAGCTACCGACAATCAGTCAGATCAGAGATAGAGTGCAAAGTCAGCTGGAATCCCTGGATAAGACACATAAGAGATTGGTGAATCCGCATTTGTATCCTATCGGTTTGGAAGAAAATCTGCATCAATTGCGGATGGAATTGGTGATGAAAGCAAAACAAATTGACAATGGCAATGAATCTGAAAAATAGTGCACTACTCATCGTAGATGTGCAAAATGACTTTTTACCAGGAGGGGGGGCTTTGGCTGTAACTCGAGGAGATGAAGTGATTCCTGTAATCAATGCGTTGCAGGAGAAATTCAATTTTATAGTCGCTACTCAGGATTTTCACCCAGAAGACCACGGAAGTTTTGCTGTAAATCACGAAGGAAAAAAAGTAGGTGATACAATCGAACTAAATGGTTTATCACAGTTTTTATGGCCCGTTCACTGCGTACAGGGATCAGAAGGAGCAGAGTTTCATGAGGAATTGAATCCTCTCAGATGGACAGCAATTTTCCAAAAAGGAACAAATCCCGAAGTAGATTCTTACTCGGGCTTCTTCGATAATGCCCGAAGAGAAGATACTGGGCTTGGAGATTTCCTACAAAACGAAGGAATAATGAATGTATTTGTGACTGGACTTGCTCAGGATTACTGTGTGAAATTCACCGCATTGGATTCAGTGAGTTTAGGATTCAAAACTTACCTGATCATGGATGCTACCAAAGCTGTGAATGTACATGCTGTTGATGGTGATAAAGCTTTGGAAGAAATGAAAAAAGCAGGAGTGATATTAATAGAAAGTACAGTTATACTAGCTTAATCATGTTTGAATATAACCCAGAGAAACATTACCCGAAGGAAACAGAAAGTAGAGTCTTGATCAGATTTCAGGATTGTGATCCTCTTAGACATCTGAACAACGCGAAGTACTTCGATTATTTTTTCAATGCAAGGGAAGATCAAGTACCTAAGCTATATGGAGTGGAGATGATGGATTTCATCAAAAAATACCAAGCGGCTTGGGTGATCTATAACCATAACATTTCCTATGTAAAGCCAGCCATGGTGGGCGAGTGGGTTCGGATCAAGAGCCGGATCATTTGGCATAATGATAATACGGTGATTTTAGAATATTACATGACTGATGATTCTGAGACACAATTGAAAACGCTCTTGTGGACAACCATGCGCTATGTGACATTGTCCGAAGGGAAATCCACGAATCATGCCGGAGCAGTCAATGAGTTTCTCGCCGCGACTTCAATGAACCTAGATATTGCTGGTATAGAGATAAAACAACGGGTGAAAGCACTTTCCCAAGAGTTGAAAAAGGGTTGACCTAAATCAAATTTATGTATCTCACCGAACAAGACCTGTACACGACCGTACAGGTTTTTGTTTTTTAAATTATTTAATTTCAGGCACTTACAATTATTTTAAAAATTAATTTTCTCTAACATATGTAATAAAGTGTAACCTACATTTTTTTTAAATACCTACTAAACTGTTCGGGTGCAATACAATTTTAAGGTAAAGCGATCATTATTAGAACAGGTTGGATTAATTAACAGGTGTTACAAGCAAATTATATTTTGTGCTACTGTTAATTTTTGTAAAGTAATAAAGCCTTCAAAATGCCTCAGAAAGGCCTGTCTGGCACAGTTGGTACATGGTTCGCAACAGGGTGAAGCATAACTCTAAACCAACAATGTTATGAAAACTTTATTCACACTCGCACTAGCTGGACTTTTAGCAACCAGTACTTTTGCAGCCAATGGGCCAGAAGATTTGAAAGAAATGTCAACCGTGCACGCTGTCTACAAAAAAATAGATGTGCACCTTAAAGAAGGTGTCGGCAAAGCAAAAATTGCCATTTATGATATGGCTGGCAAAAGACTGCACAGACGTTCTGTAAAAGTAAATAAGGATCTACGTGTTCCTTATGATTTGAACGAGCTTCCTTGTGGGAAGTATGAAGTGATTATTACTACTGAAGATGAGGAAGTTTCTTATACTGTAGAAACGGTGGAAAAGGTTGATCCAGCTCCTGTAGTGTACCCTCTGATGGCCTATGGTAAAAAAGTAAATGATTTCACCATTAATCTAGTAGTAATAGGCTTAGAAGAAGCCGGTGTAGATGTTAAAATTAGAAGAGTCAATGATAACCGACTTGTCCATGAGGAAATGGTAGATCAACCAGAAGGTTTCCGAAAAGATTATATACTTAACGGAATTAATGCTGAGGATGTCTATTTCGAAGTAACTGACGTAAAAGGAAGAACTCGCAAGATTTACATTTGAATTCTAAACCAACCTCTTGCGCTAGAACCCTGGATCGAAAGATTTGGGTTTTTTTTGTTAGAAATTTTTAAACCACATAGACACATAGATAAACATAGAGATGGTGTTATTTATAGGTGGTCAATTCTCAATTTGAGCTTTGTTCTCTTTGTTTCTTTAGGGTTAAAAAAAACTAACACAAAAAGCATATAGAGAACAAAGGAAATGAAGTTCCTATTGAAGTGTAATCGTACCATTTTAAAGCTATGAAAATCTATGATTCTAAGTGGTTAACTATTTTTACTTCAAAGGAAATAGAAAAACATAGAGATGGTGTTATTTATGGGTGGTCAATTCTCAATTTGAGCTTTGTTCTCTTTGTTTCTTTAGGGTTAAAAAAAACTAACACAAAAAGCATATAGAGAACAAAGGAAATGAAGTTCCTATTGAAGTGTAATCGTACCATTTTGAAGCTATGAATATCTATGATTCTAAGTGGTTAACTGTTTTTACTTCAAAGGAAATAGAAAAACATAGAGATGGTGTTATTTATAGGTGGTCAATTCTAATTTTGAGCTTTGTTCTCTTTGTTCTCTTTGTTTCTTTGCGGTGAAAAAAGTCTTATCATTTCCCTAACATGTGCCCCGTCAACTCGTTGGCGATTTGCTCCAGATCTGTTCCAAGCAACTCTTTATTGACCCGTAGCACTTTTTCCCGCTCCAGTTTTGGTAGATTTTCAAATCCGTAATAAGCACCTAAAATCCCGCCGGCTACAGCAGCAGTAGTATCATTATCTCTTCCGTAATTCACCAAAAAAGTAAGGGTTCCCATGAAATTAAAGTCTGAATAAATCATTGCTGTAAGCGTCTGAAGCCAGATTTCACCTGCATGAAAAGGCATATCCTGTAATCTTCCATCAAGTTGGGCAAAAGCAAATTGAAGCGCTTTGCTATCTGGGTGTAGTTGATTTCCCAAGCTGTCTTGCTTAGCCGCCTCATCTGAAATCCATAGTGCATTTTTAAGGATATTGTGAGCTGTGCGACCTACCAAACGACTCTCAAAGTAATGCTCCGGATCCAAACGCAAGGAGGCGAGTAAATCTTCCTTGGTAGCTCCTTGCTTCATTCCTGCCGCGGTCATGGCAGCAGAGAGGGCGGAAATATCCTTTGCATAGCCCAAATCATAAAATGAAAGCTTGTAGGCTTCCGCGTATGCTTTTTCAGGATTTCCAGGAAAAAAGGAACCTAGTGTGGGAGAATATAGTAATCCAGCGCAAACCATCTCTCCTCCATAGAATTTACCCAAGGAATCGGCATATCCGATCAGGTTATTATCTATAAATGGTTGACTTACCTTCGCCCATTCTTGAAGCCATCCCATCTTGAGCGTTACTGCTTCAAAAGGTTCAGGATCAGTACTTTTTATATCCTTAAACTCTCCAGTATATGATTCGTATCTACTGAGTATTTGCTTCGCAAAATCCTTAGCGTTCAACTCATCCCTTTTTTGCGTAAGTAGGTAATTGGAAGTTAAAACTTTCCAGCGTGTATCGTCCGTCGTTCCTCCTGCTGGTAGGTTTGCTATCCAAATTCCTTCCGGAGATACTTCTCTGACCATCGAGTCCAGGCTTTCTACAAATCCATATTCCAGACTGATTGCCTCTCTTGACCACATCTCCGTGGGAGCTCCCATCGCATCACCAATGGCCGAACCCACGAGCATGCCAAGTATTTTGTCATGCAATTGTTTTTCAGTCAGCCCCATTTCGGCTATTTCTTGATCAGAAAACTGAATGGGGGATTCCTTTTTGCCGCAGGCGCCAAGTAGAGAAAGGAAAAGTACTAGCAGACAAAGGTTTTTCATTGAGGCAAAATAAAGTTTCTGGCTTTTTCCATAAGTGATTTCTTTTCCGCTAGAGAAAGTGAAAGCGGTAGCTGAGCTATACCTATGAGTCTTCGCATAATTTCCATGCCTCGGTAGGCATTCACCAAGTCTTCAGCATAGCTATGTTGATACAGCTGCAAAAAGGTTTTCTGATAACTTTCATCCATTCTAGCTAGATCAAAATGTGCGAAAAGAACTCCAAGGTCGTATTCACTATCACCCATATAAGCAAATTCGGTGTCGATGATTTTGACCCCATTCTCAGTTTTGAGCCAAGAGGCTGGGTAAAAATCCCCATGTAATAAGGTGGTGCCAAGCGCTAAATATCGCTTTCCTAGTAACTCTAAGGCGTGTTTTAAGTCAATGTCTGTCTTGTACTTAGAACTGATTTTCTGTAAACCGGGCTGCACAGTATCTAGGTCAAATCCATTTTCTTCCAAAAATGGAAAACGAATAAGATGCTCATGGTTTAGCTTTTTCATTTCCATATTATCTGGAAAATTGCTTACCTCAAGTGAATGCAATGCATTCAAATACCGGCTGATAGAATAGAAATCACTGTCTTCCCACTTGTAATTTTTTTCATAAATGTTATTGAAGTTAATTCCATTTCCCAAATCCTCTATGAGTAAAATGTGATGCTCAGCATTATAAAGAATTACTTTGGGGCTATAGGGACTGAGAACATCGTCATCTTCTATAAGCTGGTAGTAGCAAAGTTCAATTTCAACTCTATCTACCGGAGCTGATATCTGTGGGAATTTCTGGACGTAAGGTTTGGATTGCTTAAGGATAACTGATCTTATGTTTGTGTTTACACGTAAAACTAGATTCATGTTACTTTCCCCTGCAGATTCTACGGAAAGCAACTTTTCATCTTTCCCCCAAAGTGGGAGCGAATGTAGCATCTCTAAGCTGGAATGCTCATTAAGGTCAATCATATTGATGTGTTTGGGTAATTAGAAGTATCGAAACTATAATAAAGTTTTTAGAGACGGGCACGTTTTGTTAAAAGTTGAAAAATCAGTGCTAAATGGTCTTTTAGAAGACAAGTGCAAGCCCGATTTAAAAATCCCTATTTTTGAATTGAATTAAACCCTAAAATAAAAAACATGTTTGGACTACCCCGAACTCTTTTCACAGAAGAACACGATCTTTTCAGAGTCAGCGTAAGAGATTTTATTGCCAAGGAAATCACGCCCTACAATTCTCAATGGGAGAAGGATAAGATGGTGTCCAGAGAAAGTTGGCTTAAACTTGGAGAAAACGGGTTTTTGGGAATACAGGCTCCTGAGCATTTAGGAGGAATGAATATTCAAGATTTCAGATACAATGCTATCTTTATTGAAGAGCTTGGACTGAGTGGATGCTCCGCTCCGGCGATCGGATACCCGCTTCACAATGATATTGTGATACCGTACATTTTGCATTTCGGAACAGAGCATGCCTTGGAAAAGTATATTCCCAAGATGATCGCTGGCGAATACATAGGAGCTGTGGCTATGACCGAACCTGGAGCTGGCAGCGACCTGCAAGGGATCAGTACTAGTGCGATAGATCAGGGAGATCATTACTTAGTCAATGGAAGTAAAACATTTATTACTAATGGCTATCTATCTGATGTAGTGGTGGTCGCGGTGAAAACAGACCCCAAAAAAGGTGCAAAAGGAATCAGCTTACTTTTGCTTGATAATAGCATGGAGGGATATACTAAAGGACTTCCATTTGATAAAGTAGGACTGCATGCCCAAGATACCTGTGAGTTATTTTTTGAGGATGTGAAAGTCCCTAAAGAGAATTTGCTTGGTAAAGAAGGAGAGGGGTTCAAATACCTCATGACTGAGCTGGCACAGGAGCGATTGGTGGTATCTCTGGCAGCGGTAGCTTTGGGAGAATATATGCTTCAGGAGACCATAAAATATGTAAAAGAAAGAAGGGCTTTTAATCAGGCTATTTCCGAATTTCAAAACACGCGCTTCAAATTGGCGGAGATGTGCGCCGCACTAGAGCAGGGAAGGATTTACTGCGATTACTTAGTGCAGCTTCACAATGACGGAAAGCTGGACTCCGCTATGGCTTCAGCAGCCAAGTACAATATGACCGAATTGCAATGTAAAGTAGCAGATGAGTGTGTGCAGTTGCATGGAGGATATGGCTATATGTGGGATTACGGTGTAGCCAGAGCCTATGCAGACGCCAGAGTTCAGCGAATATATGCAGGCACCAATGAAATAATGAAAGAGTTGATCGCAAGAAAAATCCTGAAATAGCTGAGAAATCTTTTGACCTAAGCCAAGTTTTTGATTAATTCAATAAAAATAGTTTATGATTATCCGCATTTATGCTAGAATGGTCTCGGCAAGCCCGTCTGTCACCAGACAGGCTCGACCACCGAAACTTTGATGGAGAGTTGGGAGAGTAAGGAATTGCGGCGTCGCCGCAATTCCTTACTCTCCCTCAACCGTGACTCAATCCGGTCACCGAGCTTGCCGAGGTGAGCCATAGTTTGGTTCGTTGCTGGCATCATTGCAGATTATTATAAATATAAATACACCCAACAATAACTCATATCATGAAGGATTTCCCCTGGTTTAAGCATTACCCGGAGTCTGTGCCCAAGGAAGTAGATTTTACTGCCTATACTAGTGTTGCAGAGCTTTTTGACGAAAGTGTAAAGAAATACGGTGATGCTGTGGCTTATGAATGCATGGGCAAAACCATGACATTTAATAAGTTGAACAAGCTCAGTGAGGATTTTGCCTGCTACCTGACTCAGGTGTTGCGATTGAAAAAAGGAACTCGAGTTGCCATTCAGATGCCAAATACTCTTCAGTATCCGGTGGCGATGTTTGGAGCGATTCGCGCAGGAATGATCGTGGTCAATACCAACCCGCTCTATACTTCTTCGGAAATGAAGCATCAGTTCAAAGACTCCGGAGCTGAATTGATCATCATCGTAGCTAATTTTGCTGACAACCTGGAGAAAATCCTCGATGAAATCCCAGCAAAGCATGTGATCGTAACCGAACTAGGCGATTTGCTTGGAGGAGTCAAAGGCACAATTGTCAATCTGGTGGTGAAATACTTCAAGAAGATGGTGCCAGCTTTCTCTATTCCAAAGGCTGTTTCTTTCAAATCAGCCTTGGCTCAAGGAGCAAATCATAAGTTCAAATCGGTAGACCTCACGTTGGAGGATACCGCATTTCTTCAATATACCGGGGGAACGACGGGAGTATCTAAAGGAGCTGAATTGACTCATGGAAATATAGTAGCAAACATGCAGCAGATTTCTGCCTGGATGAAGCCGAAGTTGAAAGAAAGGGAAGAGATTGTCGTTACAGCCTTGCCATTGTATCACATATTCGCGCTGACGGTAAACTGTCTAGCCATGCTCAAAATCGGTGCACACAATCTGCTGATTACCAATCCCCGTGATATGCCAGCCTTTTGTAAGGACCTTTCAAAAAAGAAGTTTACGGTATTTACCGGCGTAAATACCCTTTTCAATGGTCTTCTGAATCAGGAGTCATTTAGAGCATTGGATTTTAGTAGTTTGAAAATATCCGTAGGTGGAGGGATGGCTGTGCAAAAAGCCACTGCTGAAAAATGGCTGGCGGTGACAGGTACACCTTTGGCCGAAGGCTATGGCCTCACCGAAACCTCACCTGTAGCTTCCTGCAATCCCATAGATGGCACAGAAAGAAACGGCACTATTGGCATCCCACTTCCCAACACAGAATTCAAGATCATAGATGACGAGGGAAATACCCTCCCCACAGGTGAACGTGGAGAAATATGTATCAAAGGTCCTCAGGTAATGAAAGGCTATTGGCAAAAGCCGAAAGAAACAGCGGAGGTGATGCTGGGCGAATGGTTCAAATCAGGTGATATCGGTGTCATGGATGACGATGGCTTTACCAAGATTGTGGATAGAAAGAAGGAAATGATTCTGGTATCCGGTTTCAACGTATACCCCAATGAAGTGGAGGATGTGATCGCTTCTTATCCTGGAGTGTTGGAAGTAGGCGTGATAGGCATTCCTGATGTCAAGTCCACCGAGCGCGTAGTAGCCTATGTGGTAGTAAGAGATAAGTCCATCACCCAAGAGCAAATCATCTCCTATTGCCACGAATCCTTGACCAATTACAAATGTCCAAAGGAAGTACACTTCACCGATGAACTTCCAAAATCCAATGTCGGCAAGATCCTAAGAAGAAAGATCAAAGAGGCGCATATGGAGAAAATGGGGAAGTGATCAGTTTGGAGTAAACAGTTTTTAGTCCCCCGCTAGGTGTATAACCTGCGTTGGTCAAAGCGTAGATTTTATCTACGCTTTTTTATTATCAAGGATTTGCAATCCTAATTCTAAATGTTCAACCCCTTCGGGGTTGCCATTTCAACTCTAATTCTGGCTATCCACGGGTTGCACCCGCGGTTACGCCACGGCGCACAGGTATTGAAAAGTTGGACCACTCCGTGCTCGTGCGTGTGAAATTAAAACTAAAAGCATGACCCCGAACGGGGTCAAACCATTAATAGCCATGGGTGAAACCCATGGTTTGCAACCATTCCAATATGATTCCACGACCCTGTCTGCAACATGCAGGCCCGAAGGTGGTTGAATAATGAATGATCATCTTTACTCCTGAATCTTAGCACTCTGTCATCCAAATTCTAAGGGTTTTGGATGATACTTGACGCTGGTTCAAGTATTCGATTGAAAGCAAAAAAAAAATCGAAACGTAGCGTTTCGATTTTCTGAGAGTTATTTTTTCTTCGATTTTTTCTTTTTCAGAGCTGATTTTTTCTTAGCCTTTTTTTCCTTCAGCTTCTTTTGGGCTTTTTCTTTTTTGGCTTTCGCCTTTTTCTTTTTTTCAGCTTTTTTCTTTGCTTTTTTCGCCTTTTCCCTTTTCTTCTCTTTTTCTTGAGTCTTGTCACTCATTTTCTTTAATTCTTTAAGATTCTTTTTGTTCGATTTTTTAGTATCCTTATCTGATTTATCTCCGATTTTATCTTTTCCATTTGTAATAAGAATATCACTCTTCGATTCTATATCAGTAGTATCAATAGTAACTTTTGCAGTAGAAGTTGCAACTTCAGTTTCTGTATTCTTTTCCTGATTAAAATTTTTGGACTTTTGGCTTTCTTCCATTTCAACTGCTTGATTTAAATTGCTTTACTATTAATATAATGTTAAGTAAATGTAGGTAAATGAACCCAAATGTTAATATTAAGTTTTCATAAGGGTTAAAAACTTAACATTGGAGTAAATCATGCTCAATATATATGGTTCTAAGATTTTGATTTATTTCCATTAACTACTGCAATTTCCGACCGTGCTCCGATAAGAGTCGGGACAGGCACCTTGGTACTCTGATTAACCATCAATATTTTTCACCTAGCATTTCGCTTCCCTAATTCAGGACAGTACGTACTGCACCGTTGGCGCTTAGGTATCGTCACCTATGACCTCTGCGAATGTACACTGACTACTAAAACCAACTTCCTTTATATAAAATACTCTATAGCATATCACATTCACTTTTTGATTTTCAATGATCTTAACCATCTTAGGTTACTTAATAACGATAAACCTCCTCATGCTGAAGAAATTCATTCCTATCGCCGCGTTTGTGCTCGGTGTTTTTCAAACTTTTGCCCAAGCTCCTGAGCAACCCAACATTGTTTTTATTCTTGTAGATGACCTCGGTTACCATGATTTGAGTGTGACAGGAAGTAGTTATTACGAGACTCCGCACATCGATCAACTGGCAAATCGTTCGTATCAGTTTTCGCAGGGATATTCTGCTTCGCCTGTGTGTAGTCCGGCACGTGCCAGTCTGATGACTGGGTTGACACCCGCGACGCATGGAGTGACGGATTGGATAGGAGCGGGATATGGCGAGGCCTGGAGGAAGGCTGGGAGACATACGAAGCTCTTGCCTCCGAATTATGAGCATGCACTTAGGGCCTCATATCTGACTCTTCCTGAGGCATTGAGAGATTCTGGATACGATACTTTTTTCGCAGGAAAATGGCATCTAGGTGGTGAAGGTTCTTATCCTGAAGATCATGGATTTGATATCAATGTGGGTGGTTATGCTGCGGGTAGTCCTATGGGGGGATATTTTGCTCCCTATGATAATCCAAAAATGGAGCAAGGTCCTGATGGTGAAAATTTAAGTATACGTTTGGCAAATGAGACGGCCAAGTTTATTTCCCAAGAACATCAAAAGCCATTCTTTGCCATGCTGTCTTTTTACACAGTGCATGGACCTATTCAGACTACGGAGGAAAAATGGGCTAAATACAGAGAGAAAGCTGAAAAGTTGGGGATAGCAGATCATGGATTCGAAATGGAGAGAAGGCTTCCGATCAGACAGTATCAGGACAATCCTGTATATGCGGGGCTTGTAGAAGCCATGGATGATGCAGTAGGCATAGTGACGGCGGCATTGGCCAAGGCCGGTTTGGATGAAAATACTATTATCGTATTCACCTCAGACCACGGTGGAGTGGCCTCTGGAGATGCTTTTTCTACTTCTAATTTACCACTCAGAGGTGGCAAAGGGTATCAGTGGGAAGGTGGACTTCGGGTTCCTTATTTTATCAAAGTTCCTGGTCAAAAGGAGTTGATTGCGCTAGATGTACCTGCAAGTGGAATAGATTTTTACCCTACACTTTTGGAACTGGCAGGAGTGGAGATGCCTGAAAATATACAAATGGAGGGAGTAAGTTTGGCGCCAGCTATGAAGGACAAGAAACTCGCAGATCGCTCGCTATACTGGCATTATCCTCACTATGGTAATCAGGGAGGAGATCCTAGTTCTATTGTGCGTGATGGGGATTGGAAATTGATCTACTACTGGGAGGACGAAAGCGTAGAGCTTTATAACCTCGCAACTGATCCGGGTGAGCAGACTAATCTGGCTTTTAGCAAGCCTAAAGAGAGCAAAAGATTGACGACTAAATTGATGAAATGGCTGGCAGAAACCGATGCCAATAAGCCGACCATGGATCCAGAGTACAGCGAGGCGCTACATCAGGAAGTGTTGGATAAATTCAAAACGGTAAGAAGACAAGCTGTGGAAGACGAGCGTCTAAAAATGCTAAATCCGGCCTATGTTCCTAATGCTGACTGGTGGGGAAGCAAGGTGACGAAGGATTGATAGGTGAGAAGGAGGAAGTGGAAGGACAGTAAATAGCAAAAAAAGCCATCTTCGAAGATGGCTTTTTTTGGTGCTGGGATATTTAGATTACTGATTCGAAGTATTTGATAGTTTTCTCCAAACCTTCTCTAAGCTGTATTTTAGGCTCCCAATCCAATTCTTTTTTCGCAAGATCGATCACAGGTCTTCTCTGCATAGGATCATCCTGAGGCAAAGGCATAAAAATCATTTTACTCTTACTATTGGTCAGTTCGATGATTTGCTGAGCTAATTCAAGCATGGTGAATTCTCCAGGGTTCCCGATATTCACAGGGCCAGTAAATCCATCACGACTATTCATCAGTCTGTACATTCCTTCGATATTGTCGTCCACGTAGCAGAAAGAGCGGGTTTGCATACCATCTCCGTACATGGTGATGTCCTTTCCTTGTAGTGCCTGAACGATAAAATTACTCACTACACGACCGTCATTTGGATGCATTCTTGGGCCATAGGTATTGAAAATACGCATGACTTTGATTGCTACTTTATGTTGGCGATAGTAATCGAAAAATAGCGTTTCTGCACATCTTTTACCTTCATCGTAGCAAGCTCTAGGGCCAAGCGTATTTACACTTCCTTTGTAGCTTTCTGGCTGTGGATGAACTTCAGGGTCTCCGTAGATTTCTGAAGTACTAGCCTGAAGGATTTTGATTTTCAAACGTTTCGCAAGACCTAACATATTCATCGCACCGATCACAGACGTTTTAGTCGTCTGTACCGGATCAAACTGGTAATGAACTGGGGAGGCTGGACACGCTAAATTATAGATTTCATCTACTTCCACATATAGCGGATGCGTAACGTCATGACGAAGTAATTCGAAATTCTTGTTATCTAACAGATGGTGAATGTTTCTTCTATTGCCAGTGAAAAAATTATCAACGCAAAGCACTTCATTTCCTTCGGAGAGAAGTCGATCACAAAGATGGCTGCCAAGAAATCCGCCACCACCACTTACTAAAACTCGTTTCATTCGGTAATTACAAAAGGTTTAAAAACACTTGTGGCCAAAAATAAGCAAATGTTCTTTAAAATAAAGGAAGTAATTAGGTAAAGCTTGATATCATTAAAAGCTACACTAAATTTTTAATGATTTTGGCTGGGTTTCCTCCGATCACCACATCTGCTGGGAAATCCTTTGTTACTACAGCGCCAGCTGCAACTACAGTTCTGTCACCTATACTTACTCCCGGGCAAATCACTGCTGATCCACCAATCCACACATCGTTTCCAATCGTGATAGGTTTGCCGTATTCCCACATTTCACCTCTTTTGACAGAGTCAAGAGGGTGAGTAGCTGGGTAAAACTGAACGTTTGGAGCCACAAATACACGGTCACCAAGAGTGACTTTGCAGACATCAAGAACTACACAATTGAAGTTGAAGAATACATCATCTCCAACTTCAATGTTTGTTCCGTAGTCGCAGTAAAAAGGAGGTTCTACCCAGAAGTTTTTACCTGCCTTTCCAAAGATTTTTCTAATTAGAGAAACTCTCAACTCGGTATCTTCAGGATCTGAATCATTGAAGGTTTTTACCAGTTTTCGAGCTTTCAGGCGCTCTGCTGCCAATTCCGGATCACCGGCTTGGTAGAGTTCTCCTGCTAGCATTTTCTCCTTTTCGGTCATTTCATGTTTTTACTTGTCCACCACGATTACTCAGGATATGCTTTGGAATCTCGCATGTTAGATAATTAACTCTCTGGGTGAAGCTTTCTACTTACTCGATTTCTTTTGGCTGTATAGCAATCCTGCTTCCACGCCGCGTATTTCCGCAAGGCCTTTTAATCTACCAATGGCAGAATAGCCTGGGTTAGTTTTTTTGCTCAAATCATCCAACATCAGATGACCATGATCCGGTCGCATTGGAAGGCTCTTGCCTCGCTTCTGCTGAACCTGAATGATCGCATCAATCACTGCTACCATAGGCACATTTCCTTCCAAGTGATTGTCCTCAAAGAAGTTTCCAGCTTCGTCTCTTTTGGTGCTGCGCAAATGTATGAAGTGAATATTATCACCAAATTCCTCGACCATAGCTGGGAGATCATTGTCTGCACGAACTCCAAATGATCCTGTACAGAAAGTTAAACCGTTGTATGGACTTGGCTGATCTCTCAATATTCTTCTCGCATCTTCGGCTGTACTCATTATTCTAGCTAAACCAAAAAGTGGGAAAGGTGGATCGTCTGGGTGAATTGCCATCGAAACTCCATTTTCCTCAGCAACTGGCACGATAGCATCCAGAAATAATCTTAAGTGATCAGCTAGTTTAGCAGCGTCAATTCCATCGTACGTAGCAAGCATGGATTTGAATTCCTCCAAGGTATATCCAATCTCTGAACCAGGAAGCCCTTTCAGCATATTGTCGAAGATCATTTGACGTTTGGCAGGACTGAGCGCTTCGTAGTAAGTCTTTACTTCGGCATATTCTTCGGGAGAATATTCAGCTTTTGCTTCCTCTCTTTCTAGGATAAAAAGGTCAAATGCCTGAACAGCTTTTTTCTCGTAAAGTAGGGCTTTCACGCCGTTTGGAAGCTCATACTCCAGGTCGGTTCTCGTCCAATCTAGAATAGGCATGAAATTGTAGCATACAGTAAAAATTCCTTCTGCTGCAAGATTACGGATGGTTTCTTTATAGTTTTCGATTACCTGTAGGTAATTTCCAGATCGAGTTTTGATGACTTCGTGTACTGGTACAGATTCCACGACTGACCAGGTCAGTCCAGCAGCTTCGATGATGTTTTTGCGTTCTTTAATTTCTTCCCGTGACCATGTTTCTCCATTCGGTATATGGTGAAGGGCTGTTACGATTCCGCTTGCTCCTGACTGGAGTATATCTCTTAGACTAACTGGGTCATTTGGTCCATACCAACGCATGGTTTGCTCCATTTTATAGGTCATAGTATTTTGAATTTGAGATTTGAGATTTGAGATTTCAAATTGTTACACTCCAGAGTAAGCTCCAAAGCCACCGTCTACAGCCACGATGGTTCCAGTCACGAATGCTGAGGCATCTGCACATAACCAATGCAATGTTCCCAGCAAATCTTCAGGTTTACCAAATCTTGCCATAGGCGTATGATTTATGATTTGATTTCCTCTATCTGAAAGACTACCATCTGTTTCGGTGAGCAAAGCTCTGTTTTGCTCGGTGAGGAAAAACCCAGGAGCAAGTGCATTCACTCGGAACTCAGCACCATGTTTTGTACAAAGTTCAACTGCTAGGAATTTAGTGAAATTGTCAATAGCAGCCTTGGCGGATGCGTATCCCAATACCCTAGTCATAGGACGGGAAGCTGCCATGGAACTGATGTTTATGATATTTCCTTTGCCTCTGTTTAGCATGAGAGGAAGCAAGATTTGACTTGGGATAGCGGTACCCAAGTAGTTCAAATCCATCACTTTACGAAGTGAGTCTAAATCAAGATCAGAAATGTGTTGATCCGGTCTAATGACCGCACCGGGCATATTCCCACCTGCTGCATTGATAAGCGTATCTATGTAGACGTGCTCTTCAGCGATCTGGTTTGCTACTTTTTGCACACTATCAGCATCGGTAACATCACATATATATCCTGATGCTTTACCACCTGTGGCTTGAATGTCTTTTACCAATTCTTCTACTTTTGCAGGAGTTCTACCAAGAATAAAAACTTCAGCTCCCTCTTTGGCTAAGTAAAGACTCATGGATTTTCCCAAAACTCCGGTGGCTCCTGAAAAGGCAATTTTTTTTCCTGCAAGAGAGAATAATGAATTACTCATAATTAAACTTGTATGTTGTTTGGACTAAAGTCGAAATATTGTTTTGCATTGTTGTAGCAGATATCAGAGATGATACCACCCAGCCATTTCTCATCCCACGGCAACTCTCCATTAGCTACGTCCTGTCCAAAAAGGTTGCACAGAATTCGTCTGAAGTATTCGTGACGAGGGAATGAAAGGAAACTACGGGAATCTGTAAGCATACCTATGAAACAACTCACCAAGCCCATATTAGAAAGTGCATTGAGCTGTTTCTCCATTCCATCTTTTTGATCTAGGTACCACCAGCCAGAGCCGAATTGTATTTTTCCTTTGATCGAGCCGTCATTGAAGTTACCTATCATGGTGGCAAAGATCTCATTGTCGCCAGGATTGTTATTGTAGATGGCAGTTTTAGTAAGCTGATCATCCAAATTCAATTTATTGAAAAAGGCTCCCATTGCTTTTGCCTGAGAAAAGTCTCCAATAGAATCAAATCCTGTATCAGGACCCAAAATCTGGAGTGAGCGCTCATTTGTATTTCGTAAGGCTCCCAAGTGAAATTGCTGGACCCAGCCTTTTGCATGATACATTTTGCAAAGCGCTAGGAGCGTAGTGTACTTGAAGAAATTTACTTCTTGTGTAGAGAGTGTTTTTCCTGACTGCACCTGTTTGAAAATGGAGTCTATAGAAAAGTCATTTTCTTCAAAAAAGTATAATTGCTCCAAGCCATGATCAGATAGTCTGCAACCTCTTTCATGGAAGTAATCAATGCGTTCGCTAAGTGCTTCCACTAATTTCTCGAAGGAATTGATTTCAATACCTGTGGTTCCACCAAGCTGGTTGAGATAATTCAAATAGAAAGTAGGGTTCTCTACTCCATAGGCTTTATCAGGCCTGAAAGCTGGATACATACCCAACTCACTGTCTTTTTTGTGAAAAGAAACATGCTGATCCAGTGAATCAATTGGGTCATCAGTAGAACAAACCACTTCTACTTTCATTTGCTTTAATAGCCCCCGTGTGGAGAATGAGTCTTGTTGAAGAAGAGAATTGCAGTGTTGGTATACCTCCGACGCATTAGCTTCTGATAGCAACTCGTCGAAACCGAAATATCTTTTAAGCTCTAGATGTGTCCAGTGATAAAGTGGATTTCTGAGTGTGAAAGGCACTGTCTTCGCCCAGTTAGTGAATTTCTCAGCATCAGAAGCATCTCCGGTAATAAATTTCTCATTAATCCCAAAGGTCCGCATTGCCCTCCATTTATAATGATCGCCTGCCAACCAAACTTTTGAGATATTCTCAAAGCTTTTATTTGCATTTATTTCAGCAGGGGGAAGGTGATTATGATAATCAATTATTGGTAAGTCCTTGGCGTATTGATGATAAAGTGTTTTGGCATATTCATTATGCAAAAGAAAATCATCGGACAAAAAGGATGCTTTTGTGCTTGAATAGGGCATAGGTTAGCTGGGCTTAAATGATAAATCTCTAATTCAAAGTTAAAAATACCTCGAAACAACTGTTTTTTTGGAAGAAAATGCGGAAACGATTTCGAATTTTTATAAATGGGATAACCTTATTTCTGGCAATGCTTTGTACTTTCATGCTATAAATAAACCTAATAACCATGGCCGGAGGTATAAGTCTAAAGGAATTGGCCGCAGAATTAAAGCTTGCGCCGTCTACTGTTTCACGAGCACTGAATGACAGTTACGAAATTAGTGACGCTACTAAAAAGAAGGTCATCAGCATGGCCGAAAAGCTAAACTATCACGCAAACCCATTTGCGAGGAGTTTGAGGGAGAATAAGAGCAAAACTATCGCTGTCATCATCCCTGAGCGGATTAATAGTTTTTTTGCCCAGGTAATGGATGGTATAGAGGAAATAGCCCAAGAGCAAGGATATCATCTATTGGTTTACAATTCGCACGAGGATGTGGAGAAGGAAAAGAAGATCGTGAATTTGTTATTGAATGGTAGAGCTGATGCGATTGTAATGTCAGTTTCCAGTCAAACAAGTGATATTTCACATCTGAAAAAATTACACGATCGGGGTCTGCCTATTATTTTCTTTGATAGAATCTGTAATGATATTCCTACAACTAAGTTCATTACAAATGATTATCAAATTGCATTTGATGCTACTAAGCATCTGATACAACAAGGATGCAAAAAGGTCGCCTTCCTTATGCTGAGTAAAGACTTGTCAATCACCAAAGAAAGACAGCGGGGATATCTGAATGCACTGAAGGATGAAGGTATGGAAATGGATCCTGCGTTTGATTTCTACTGTAGTCATGTGGAAGAGACTAACGTGAAGTTGATTCGTGAAATGCTGACTTCACCGAATAAGCCAGACGGAATTTTAGCCTCAGTTGAGAAACTTGGATTTGCGACCTATCATGCGGTCAAGGAAACTAACCTCAGAATTCCGGAGGATCTGAAGTTGATTAGTTTTTCGAATTCTTCTATTGCGGGGCTTTTAAATCCATCTATGACAACGATTACCCAGCCAGCACTTACTATTGGTCACGAATGTGCTAAGTTGTTGATCAAAAAATTGAACAAGCCAAAGCATTATGATTTGGAGGATCAGGTGATCACCATTCCTTCTAAAATCACAATACGGTCTTCCACAATTTGTTGATAATATTCTTAAAGAATTTCTTTTCCTCCGATTAACTAAAAAAAAACTGCTCCGATTTCTCGGAGCAGTTTTCATTTTAGTTTAATCTAAACCTTAATATCCTGGATTTTGTGGGAATGCACTGGCATTGCCTTCGGCCCGGTCAATTTGATTTTGAGGAATTGGTCTCAAAACGTGGAAGGCTTGAATGTTTGGAGCTCCTTGAGGATTGTAAGCTTTCACTCGCTCAACAAGAATTCCCCATCTTTTTAGATCCAACCATCTAGTTTGCTCACCAATAAGTTCTCTAGCTCTTTCTTCTGTGATGAATTCGAAAGTAAGCTGAGATTCAGAGATATCCATCGCAGCTTCTTTACCTGGGAAAGCTGCTCTTCTTCTCACAATATTAATGTTCTTCGTTGCTAAGTCAATTTTACCTTGTTTGAACTGAGACTCAGCAAGTAGTAGGTATGTATCAGCAAGACGCATGGCGATGTAGTCTCTACCTCCTTCAAACTGAGTTCTATCAGCACGTCCTGGATCCATTTGCTTTTTAATTGCTGGGAATAACCTCTCAGTATAAAGCTCTGGAGTTAGCACCTGATAAGGATACTTAGCTCTTTCTGCCTCAGACATGTTGTAGCCAGGTAGCCATATGGTAGTGTCTCCAGCAGCAAATGTTACAGAAGCCTTAGATTTATCGAAAGTAGTATTGTAAGTACCTGGCTTATTGGACAAGAAATTATCACGGTATGTTTTTTTATACCTTGAGTCATTTACTCGGTCAGCAAAGACGGTGTTCAAAGTATAATCAGTAGACTTAAAGCGTTTGAATGGTCGACCATTCTCCGTGTCTCTTTGCATTCCTGGCTGTACGTCATATTCCATCAAGAAGAAAACATGAGCGTTGTTACCGCCTCCATTAGTCAATGGATTATAGGTGTACTGCGTAGACCAGATAACTTCATCGTTGATTTCATTGCCGAAAGCATGCACATTCGCAAAATCATCAAGTAGTTTGAATCCATAATTATCGATAACACTCTGTAGGAGTGGCTCTGCTTTTGCAAAATCTGAGGCTTCTCCAGCTTCAGAAGTAGCTTTAGTCAGATATACTCTTCCTAATAAGTGCTCTGCAGCTGGGCGAGTTGCTCGACCATAATCGGATGACTTCGCTTTATCTTCAAGGTTTGGAATAGCCTCCTGAAGATCCTTTATGATAGCAGCATAAATTTGGGCAACGGATGATCTAGAAACCACTTTAGTAGGAAGGATAGTTTCTTCAAGTTGAAGATCAATTGCCCCAAACAATTGGACCATAATGAAATAATGGTGAGCTCGGATGAACTTAGCTTCAGAAACTCGTTGTGCTATCAGGTCCTGAGAGATTCCTGTAAGATTCACAGATCTATCAATAACTGCATTACAGGTGTTTATACCTGCATAGAAACCGTCCCATAGCTCACGCACATGTCCATTTCGAGAATCAAACTGATTGGTGTACGTATTCATGAATTTCCATGAGCCATCAGCACCATTAGTGAAAATGTCAGTTCCGAAAGAAGTGAAGTTATTTCCACGCTCAGTACCATACCATAAGCGCATTGAACTATAGGCTGCATTTATGCCATCATTCATGCCTTTTGGTGTATTCAGGTAGTCATTTCCAATATTGGAAATTACAGCTTCATCTAGAAAACCATCGCAGGAAACAGCTGCAGAAAGTCCGAGTATTAGGGCAGTTGACTTTGCCCAGTATTTTATATTTATAGCTAATTTTTTCATTGTTGATTAGAATTTAGCATTTATACCAAATGTGAAAGAAGTGACAGCAGGGGATACGTTTGCATTAACTGCACCAGAACCTACACCTTGCTCACCATCCAAATAAACTTCTGGATCAATTCCTTTGTGCTCAGAGCGGTAGTTCGCAAAAATAAACGGCTGTTGAATACTTGTGTAAATTCTCAAGTTGGTCATACCTATTCTCTTTACAGCTTCTGGACTGAAATTGTATCCGAAGTTGATGTTTCTGACCTTGATAAATGTTCCGTCAAAGTACTCCATAGAGCTCGCATATTTCGCGCTTTCCTGATTTACATTTGGTCTAGGATATGCATTGGTAGGGTTATTGGGAGTCCAATAATCAATATCCAAGTTATTATATCGGCCTGCTAGTGTGTTGTTTCCAGTATGAAACTGAGATCTAAGCATGTAGCCAAATCTTCCATAAAGGAAGAAGGATAAATCAAATCCTTTGTAGCTGAATCTGTTAGTGAAACCCAAAGCAAAACTTGGAACCGCTGATCCTAAGAATTGTCTATCTAGAGAGTTGATCACTCCGTCATTATTAAAGTCTTCTATTTTTATTTCTCCTGGTACACTTCCAAAGGATTTTGCCTCATCTACCTCAGAAGTCTGCCAAATTCCGATTTTCTTCAGATCATAAAATACAGTCAAAGGCTGACCAATAAATCTACCTGCAGAAATATCATCACCATTTGGAAGAGAGATAATTTCCTCCGTGTTTTTAGTGAAGACGATATCTGAACTCCAGATGAAGCCGCCTTTCTCAACATTTAAGGTTGAAAGTGTAAGTTCAATTCCTCTGTTTTGAGTTTCACCTATGTTTGTGGTGAAACCGCCAAAACCGATAGAATTAGGCAATGGCTGTTGCGCTAGCAAATCACTCGTATTGGTGACGTAGAATTCCAAGGAACCAAATACTCTACTTTTCCATATTGCAAAATCCAAACCTAGGTTAAAAGTTGTGGAAGTTTCCCATCTTAAATCAGGATTTCCGATAGAACCCGGACCATATCCGAATGCCGAAGAGTTATCATAGGCGTAGCTAGTTCTGCCTAATAACGCTTGGGTTTGATAAGGATCGATGGCCTGACTACCAATAGAACCATAGGAAGCTCTTAACTTCAACTGATCAATTACAGAAGAGTTAGACATGAAGCTTTCAGAATGGATATTCCATCCAAGCGCAACAGAAGGGAAATAAGCGAAACGATTGTTTGCGCCAAATCTAGAACTACCATCAGCTCTTAAAGTAGCTGTTACAAGGTATTTATTTTTATAGTCATAGTTAGCTCTACCCATGAATGACATCAAAGACCATTGCACCAAGCCAGTACCTGCTCCTGTAATTTGGGAAGCGGCACCTAGATTATGAAAGAATTGAGATTCAGCTGGTATTCCTAAAACACTTATCCCAGTTCTCTCAAGATTATCCTCTTGGATGGACTGAAGTGCTGTGATATTTAGGTTGTGAACTTCATTAAAAGTTTTGGTATAGTTCACGATATTTTCAAGGGTATAATTGAACCGGAATTCTTCAGATACACTACCTGTAGCTGCACCACCACGTCTAGCATTGGTTTGAGAGCCTGTGAATCTACCGTTTCTGCTGATTGTGATATCCGGACCAAAAACTAATCTATAGCTAAGGCCTGGAAGAATGTCCCACTGAGCAAAAATACTGTTGAAAATTCTATAATTCTTGGTTAGATCTTCTTGCGCACCTTCTACTATTTCTGCAAATGGATTGGTTCTCAAACCGTCAGAAGTAGGAAGGAAAATTAAATTTCCATCTTCATCATATGGTTTCCCAAGTGGATTTTCTGCCAATGCTCCTCCAAGTGGATTGAAGTTTTCTCCATTTCGCTCACTGTAAGACACCAAAGTGGATGTGCCGAATTTGATGTTTTTAGTGATCTTATGATCTAAGTTTGCCCTGAAGGTATAGCGAGTGTAATCTTGGTTGATGATTACTCCTTCGTCTTTAAAGTAGTTGGCTGATACAAAGAAAGTAGTTTTGTCAGATCCTCCGCTTACACCCAGTTGGTAACTTTGGATAGATCCGTTTCTCATAAGTCCGCCAGGGTAATCGGTAGTTCTGCCTTGAGCGATTCCATCCAATTCTATTGGCTCAAAAATAGTAGCATCAGCTTCTGGTGTAGCTGGTCCTGCAGGATAGCCTTCCCCAGCTCTGCGGGATTCTCTTTTATACTCAGCAAACTCAGGTCCGTTAAAGACATCAATTCTACCCAATTCTTTATTGATACCATAATATGCATCTAAGGAAACTATTGTTTTACCGACACTTCCTCTTTTTGTGGTGATCAAGACTACACCATTTGAACCTCTAGATCCATAAATAGCTGTAGCAGATGCATCTTTCAATACTTCCATAGAGGTTATGTCTTGAGGATTGAGATCATCAATACCGCCTACTAGGGGAATTCCATCTACTACGTAAAGCGGCTCGTTGGAACCAGATATTGATCTTCTACCTCTGATTCTTACTTGTGGCGAAGCACCTGGCTTAGATCCTGGCTGTGTCACATCGACACCAGCAGCACGACCTTGAAGTGCTTGTCTTGCATCCTTAATAGGTAATTCTTGAATTTCCTTAGAACCTACAGAAGAGATAGCCCCAGTAAGCTGACTCTTTTTGGCAGTTCCATATCCTACTACTACTACTTCTTCCAGATCAGATAGATCAGGAGAGAGGTTCACATCAAGAACAGTTTGATTTCCTACGATCTTTTCTATTGGATTGTATCCAATGAAAGAGAAAATGAGGGTTCCGTTAGCCGGAACTGCAATGGAATACTTTCCATCCAGATCGGATGTGGTTCCACTTGTGGTCCCTTTGACTAGGATAGTTGCTCCAGGTAAGGCCATTCCTGTTTCGTCGTAGACCGTTCCTCTTACTTGAGCTTCCTGCGCCCAGCTGTACGAGACAGATAGCAACAGAAAGAGCACTACCCTCAGGTGAGTGTAAAATTTTGCTTGCATGGTAAATTGGGTTTGTTGTTAATTATTAATACTTATCAAAGCGTTTTAAAGCCTATTTTTTCTCTAATAGACATATTGCCACTCTATGATGAAGTCAAGTTAACTTGTTTAAACCCTATTTTCAAGAGGATAAGTGGTGGACTTACGCAATCGATTGCGTTCTTTTTTACTACAGTAGCAAACTGATCCAAGGCTTAAAAAATGTTAAACATGATAATATGACATGAAAGCCGTATTTCAGGATGTTCTGGAATATATATCTTTTGTCCTTCCAGTCTATTTAACAAGTAAAAAAAAACACCTAATCTATAATCTGATCAGGTGTTTTTGTAATGAAGGTTACGGTAATAAAATTAAATTTTTGGTGGCTCCCAACCTTTTTCATAAGATCTGGTCCATAGAGCCGAAGCTGCTTTCGATCCTTGTATATGTCCGTTCTTTGGATCACATGTCAGTGTTTCTCCAGTTCTATAGCTGATATTAGCCAAATGACAAAGAAGAGTGCTTACAGCTCCTTCTTCGATATTGGAATTTTGCTTTTCCAATCCTCTAACTGCGTTGAAGAAGTTAACGATGTGAGTCGTGCTCATATCACCTCCACCACCCAGTGCAGTGCCAGCTTCATTACTTGAGGACATACTGTTTTTCACTTCTTTACCAGATCTGTCAAATTGCTTATAGCCACCACGATCTACGTAAACAGAACCTTCTGTTCCGTAAATAATAGTCCCTCGGTCTGTGCCATAGGTTTTGTAGCTATTTCTACTTTTGCCATCCCATTGGATTACGGAGCCGTTTCCGAACTTGAAAGTAGCGTCCATAGTATCGTACATCACCCAGCCATCCTCGGCAAAGTGTCTTTTGTCTGCGGTGACCTGTACCTCACTTGGGTAGTCTACCTGAAGAGCCCAACGAGCCACATCTAGTTCGTGAGTGGCATTATTTCCAGTCTCTGCTGTGCCATATTCCCATCCGTACCAATGCCAATTGTAATCCCAAGTGTCATGAGTATACGCTTTTCTTGGAGCTGGTCCTTGCCACATTTCCCAGTCCAAGCCTGCAGGGGCAGGAGCGGCAACTGGATTTGGTACTGCTCCGCGGTTATTACTATAAAAGGCTTTAGCCATAAATGCTTTGCCTATAGCTCCATTATGTATGGCTGCAATAATTTCCCGGCTTTCAGGAGCAGAACGCTGCTGATTTCCCATTTGCACTACTTTATTATACTTCTTCTGAAGTGCAATCAGTAGTTCTCCTTCATGCGGATTGTGGGAGCAAGGCTTTTCTACATAGACATTTTTGCCTCTCTCAAGAGAAAGCCAAGTGCCTGGTGCATGCCAGTGATCTGGGGTCGCGATGATCATGCAATCCACCTCTTTGTCATCCATCACTTTCATGACGTTCTGCTCTAGCTTAGGTGCATAGTCTATGTGCTTCGCAAAATTCTTTGCTGCCTTTGGCATCTGTGATTCCATGGCATCACAGAGATACATGAGATTTACATTGCTGGATTTCAGGCCGATTGGCTCATAATAAGCTCCTAATCGTCTTCCCAATCCTGCAATGGCAACATTCAAACGTTCGTTTGCACCTATAATTCTACCATATGATTTTGCTGTAAAAGCAGCAGTACCCAGTGCAGACAAGCCTACAGTAGCAACCGCAGATTTTTTGATAAAGTCTCTTCTGTTGTTCATTATGTTTGATTTTGGGTAATTATTTTAACGACTTGATTTTGATGTTTTTGAAGCTCACCTCATTGCCATGATCCTGAAGAAGAATATGACCTTCTGGAGCTTCGCCAAAGTTATCCCACTTTGCATACTTGCTTTTCGCGACTAAATCACGGTATTCTTGAGATCCTCTTTCGTATTCTAGTACTTTCACACCATTAAGGTAATGCGTTACTTTATTGTCCGGAGTTACTACCACACGGCCTTTGTTCCACTCTCCAACTGGCTTGATGAATCTAGCATTTTTATCAGCCTTGATTAGATCATATAGAGAGGACATGGTGCGGTTACCATCTATTCCCATTTTAGCATCTGGATGATTATCATCATCCAACACTTGATATTCAAGTCCAATAGCTGAACCCTTATTTCCTTCAGACAAAGTGACAAAATACTTTAATCCTGAATTAGCTCCTTCAGTAAGTCTAAACTCAAAAGCCAAGTCAAAAGCTGAGAATTGCTCTTTGGTCACGATATCACCAGCATTGGTAGATTCGGTGCCATCTGTGGCTGCAATAGTCAAAAGACCATCATTGACAGACCAACCTGATTCCGGGAATGTCTCCTTATATGCACCTTTCCATCCATCAGAATTTTGACCGTTGAAAAGCAGTTTCCAGCCATTACTTTTTTCGTATTCTGTCAAAGAGTTTAAGCTGTTATTTACTACAAAGATATCTTTGCTAAATGCTTTCGGTTCAAGGTTTTCAGTTTGAATTTTTACATTCTTAAATGAAGTCTTTCTGCCTGCGTCTTCAGCTTTTTGAATACTGTGTACTTGAAGTCCGATAAAACCAGTCTTGTCCATGTCGTCAACAACATATGCCACTTCCTGACCATTAATCCAAGTTTTGATTTCATTGCCAATTGCTTCAATTCTGTAATGGTTGAATTCGCCCATTTTGAAAGCAGATTTTGCATCAGGATTTAGATCTAGAGGATATAACCAACCTCTCCTTGCTTCATCATATACTCCACCAGACCATGCTCTTTCAGATGGATCAGCTTCGATTTGGTAACCGAAAACCAAGCCTTTACCATCTTTTGCAGCTGGGTCATACTGGCCTCGGGCCATTACGCCAGAGTTACTGGAAAGGTGTTCTATTTTAAGATCAAGCTCAAGTATAAAATCACCATAAGTTTCTTCTGTGATAAGAAAAGTATTTGGGGATCCAGCTACTGAGGTTCCTTGTATTTCTTCACCGACTACTTCAAAAGTGGCAGTACCAGCTACTGGCTTCCATCCACTGAGATCTTTGCCATTGAATAAATTAGTCCATCCATCTTCAGTTTTCTGCTCTGCTGCACAGCTGGCGAGAGTGAGTGAGGCGATTAAAACCGCGAATATAGTACGGGTGTATTTCATAGTTTTGAGGTATTATTGTTCATTATAAAAGTCAAGTTTTTGTACCATTGCCGCAAATGCAATCCTGTTAAGTTACGCAATCGTTTGCGAGTTTATCCTTGAAATAATGATGAATAGCAATGCCTGAGGTAAGAGTGGAAAAGAATGCATTGATTTTTCATCTGGTTATAATTTGTTTTTTAGAGGTCATCCCGATCTCGCTAGAAATAATCATTTCTCTCTATGACTTTAAGTAAAGTTCGATTTCATATGATCATAATCTGTTTTTAAAGGCCATATAGCCTGTCCCGAATTTTTTTCGGGAGAATGCCCTTAATTATCATCTTTGTATTTGAGAAGTACTTGTCATGGGCATTTCATCTTTTTATAATTGTTTTTTAATGGTCAGATGCCCGCCCGGCTGACTCCAGTCGGACAGGGAATCTCGCTAGAAATAATCATTTCTCTCTGTGACCTTAAGTAAAGCTCGATTTCATATGATCATAATCTATTTTTAATGGCCATATGGAATGCCCTTAATTATCATCCCCCTATTTGAGAAGAACTTGTCATGGGCATTTATTACTTTTGCGCATGCTTGATTTCAACCTCAAAGGAAAAGTTTTTATTACCTGTAAGGATCGCTCGGTTTCTTATTTGGAAAAGGAAGTTCGGGAACTCGGTTATGTGCCGGAATCTGTCACTCGGACGGGAATAGAATTAAGAGCCACTCTGGAAGAGTGCATGGATCTTAATCTTTACCTACGCACCGCCTCCCAGGTTCTCTACGAAATCAAATCTTTTTACCTGAGAAATGCTGACGACATCTACAGAAGATTCAAGTCTATTCCTTGGGAAGACTACCTGGATGTGGATGGTTATTTCTCTGTTAATTCTGTAGCGGAGAATGAAAGTATCACAACCCCACTGATTGTAAATGTGAAAGTGAAAGATGCTATCGTCGATCGTTTTCGTGAATTGAAAGGTAGAAGGCCGGATTCTGGCTCTGACTTCAATGGCTTGGTTTTTCAGGTTTATTGGAAAGAAACTCAGTGCATCGTTTACATCAATACCTCAGGAGATACGCTTGCAAAGCATGGTTACCGCAAGATTCCTGGAAAAGCGCCAATGATGGAAGCTTTAGCTGCTGCGACTATCTATGCTACGGAGTGGAATACCCGTGTTCCTTTTATTAATCCTATGTGTGGTTCAGGTACGTTGGCTATCGAAGCCGCTTTGATGGCTACTAAGCGTTACCCAGGTCTTTTTAGAGACCATTATTCTTTTCAGCATATTTTGGGTTACGATGAGCAGGCTTTCCTTGCAAAGAAGAATAAGCTGGAAAGCAAAATCATGGAGCTACCTGATCTGAAGATTATCGCTTCTGACATTTCCCTTCAGGCAATTTCATTCGCACAGGAGAATGCTATCACGGCAGGAGTGGATCATATGATCGAATTCCAGGTTTGTGATTTTGCGGAAACAGAAATACCTGAGGGCCCACGTGGAGTGATTATGTTCAACCCAGAATATGGCGAAAGGCTAGGGGAGAACGATGAATTGGAAATCACTTACAAGAGAATGGGGGACTTCCTAAAACAGAAATGCGCAGGATATAGAGGGTATATCTTCACTGGAAATCTTGAGCTTGCTAAAAAAATCGGTTTAAAAGCGACTCGTAGAATAGAGTTTTGGAACGGTACCATTGATTGTCGCTTGTTGAAATACGATTTGTACGAGGGCAAAAAGGAAGAGTAATCTAATTTGGGATATGTGACTTCGGATTTCAGATTTGGTTACCGCACTATCCGAAATCCGAAATCAGCATTCCGAAATTATTGGTGTTCGTCTCTCAAGAGATCGTTCACTGTTTTTACAGGATTGAAAGTTATCAGTGGAACTTCCACAAAGATGGTATTCCAGCCAGACATAGAGCCATTCCATAGTCCTGGCAATTCCAATGCTTTGAGATCCTTACCACTTTTAGATTTCTCAGTGATAAACCCTGTCATCATATCACGGTACCTTAGCAGATCAAATGATTCCCCTTTATAATTTCTGGTAGCACACACCAAGTCAACCGGGTTGAAGTGGGTAGCGGCATTGAAATGTTCTTTTGATGAAGAGTCATTTAAGTCGATCTGAGCAGTTTCCAGGATTTGAAGTGATTGTGATCCATCATCTTCTTTAACCCAGAAAGGTCCACCACCTGGTTCTCCGGTGTTTTTCACCATTCCGCACACTCTTATTGGGCGGTTGAGTTTAATTTTTAGAAAAGCTGCTTTTGCTTCTACTGATAGATTAGAGAAATTCTCAGGAAGTTTTGCTCCTAGATCATTTATCGCAACTTGCTCTGCTTTAGCGACTGTTTCTTCAGTTTCTTCTTTATCTAGATCTCTTGTGGCTTCGAATACTTTTTCCTGAACTTCCAGAAGTAATCCCCCGATAGCCATTTTATAATTTTGAGTATCACCTTTCAATCGATCAGGAACGACATTATCTACATTTTTGATAAAGATCAGGTCAGCAGATACGTCATTTAGATTTTCCAATAAAGCTCCATGACCAGCAGGACGGAAAAGAATGCTTCCGTCTTCTTCTATGAAGGGAGTATTATCTGTATTTACCGCTATGGTATCTGTAGACTTCTTTTGTTGGGAGTAGCTAATATCAAAGTTGACTCCAAATTCTTTTTCTATTCCAGGTAGTATTTTTTCAATCTCCTTTTTGAATTTGGCAGTATGTTCCGGAGAAACGGTAAAATGGATTTTAACTAGTGATCCTGTCCCAATTGCATATTGTACACCTTCTATAAGGTGCTCGTATGCAGGTGTTCTTCTGCCGTTTTTGTAGCGATGGAATTTCAACAAACCTTTTGGTAAGTTGCCATATCCAAGTCCCTCATCCAACAGTAAAGCAGCCAAGATACTCTTGTAATTTTGTGTATCGATCGCCTGATAAATACTACTTTCCTGACTTTCCAGCTGCTCATCCAGGTCTTCGTAAAAAGCAAATTTCTCAATATGGTTCATGAACTTCTGGACAAAAACGGATTCACCTATGGCACCGTTACCTTCCAAAAAAGCATATAGATCTTTGAACATTCGGGAAGCCGCACCACTTGCTGGTACGAATTTCAATACTTCTATTTTAGAAGCTTTTTCTGGATAAGTACTTAGGAAATGTCTCAACTCCTTGTCGCTCAAAACTTTGATTCCATTGCCTGGGGTAGCAGGTGCGGTGATTTCTAGAAAAGGGAACCCATTTTCAAAATGCTGAATCTGTTGTGCTACAGTTTCAGGGTTCATACCCTGAGACAAAATTTGGGATTTTAAAGGATTATCCATGAGTTAGTGGGTTCAATGTTAAAGTGTAAGATAATAGGCTTTGTTGCTTTCCTCAAGGCAAAAAGTAGATTTTTTTACCTAGTTAGTTAAAATCAAGAATTTATGGATTCAGTGGGATTTTTTGATTTGGAACTTGATTATTTGCCGAGTTGGCACCTGTGCTAGAACAGAAAGTCCTTCTTCTGAAAACTGAAGGATTCTAGGATAGCCACCTGTGACTTGAGCATCTTTCATAAGTATAATCAATTTGCCACCAGAAGTAAGCTGAACTGTACCAGGAAAGACTGGAGCAGTAGCCATTTCAGGGAGCGTGTTGGGAAGTAATTCTGACAATTGGACAGCCATTCTATTTTTGAGTTCAGAGATGGTAAACTGCATTGATTCAATGAGTTCCTGGCTTTTTTTGTTTAATAACTTCCATTCTGGTCCTGCAAACACTTCGATGACATTCTTCTGAGCCCAATTGAAATCCCATTTTACTTTTGAAGCGGTGTAAGAAGGATAATCTTGATTTGTAAAATATGGAATTTGATCTTCTTTTTTAGCAAATTGAGAACTGGTAATACCCGAATACCAACTCCTGGAATTCATGATTTTATCTGATTGAAAACCATTTTTGATTCCCAAATAGAGTACAGATCCGAGGTGAAATGCACCAATTTCCAATTGATCACTTTCACGGATTTCATAAATACCATCACTGGCAATTATACCTCCATTCAATTTGATAGCTGCTTTTGCTCCAGCTAGGCAAATCAGTGTGGGTGCACCAAATTGAAGTTTAAGTCCAGGTTGACATATCTCCAGCACAGCATCTGAATCTTTGTTTTTCAACAAGTGATTCACCCATGCAAAGGATTTTGAATCTAAGGCTCCTGAAATAGGAACTCCATATTGAGCATAGCCAATTCTGCCTGTATCTTGGACAGATGTACCTGGCCCAGTTTTCAGGATTTTCAAGTAGCCAATATCCCTAATCATCTGAATTCCGGTTTTCGTGGATGCCTCGCTAATTGATCAAATTCCCGAATTGTAATTGGGGTGAATTCTATCCGTTCGCCAGCCGCTGCAAATACAGGAATGGGTAGTTTGGGATCGAAAAGAGAAATAGGGGTTTGTCCTATCAAATGCCAGCCTCCTGGACTGGAAGAAGGGTATATTCCCGTTTGTGATCCGCCAATCGCGACCGAACCAACCGGTACTTCCCGATCGGGAATGCTTTTTCTAGCTGTATGCAATTCTGCCTTGAGCCCGTTCAAATACATGAAGCCCGGTAAAAAACCGTAGAAATGAATTCTATAAAGTGGTTGGGTGTGTAATGAGATTACCTCTTCTTGATTTATGTTTTTAAGCTTTGCTAATGAACTAAGATCACGACCAGTGGCTAATGAGTAGCAAACAGGAATTTCCCAGATTTTTTCTGGAAGAGAACTTGAGATTTCTTCAGGATTTATGGAGTTCAACCAGTCTTCGAACACTGAGGAATTTAATGGATTGGAAAGTATAACAGCAAGGGTTTTGAAACCCAACCGGAGTTCTGTAATCTCTGAATCGAAGTCTTGCTGTAGATTCTTCTTGAACGTTAATTGGTATTGAAGCAACTCATCGGATGCAGCTGAATCCCACTCAAATTCACAAATCAGCGGAGAGATTTGCTTGAACCTAGGTTTCATGACCAGAATCTTTTTCGAATTATTGGCAAGAAATCGCAAATGCCTGGATTATCACCATGAAAGCAAACGGTGTCAGCTTTTATTTGGAGTTCTTTTCCTGTGTCAGAAAGAAGATGTCCATTCTCTAATAAAGTTTTGAGATGGGTAGAAATCTCAGCTTCTGTGGTCATGTGTGATCCAAAAACAGATCTGGGCATCAATTGATAATTGTCCAAATATCGCCTATCACCGAAAACCTCTGTTCTAGCGTTTAATCCTTTCTGTATGATAAACTTTTCCAGTTGTGAATGAGGAGGAGCAAAAATTGGAGTATTGTGAAAATATGTAGCGATAAAATCGGTCAGACTATCCGCCAATTCTGAATTGGCAACTGCATCATTATAGAGCGCTCCGTGGAATTTGATATGATCCATAGGTAGCCCTACCTTTTCTGCGAGTTGCTCGAACTTCAAGATTTGAATTAATATTGATTTGTGTAGATCCTTATCAGAAATCTTCATTGTCTTGCGACCGAAATTTTTCTGATCTGGATAGGAGGGATGAGCACCTGCTTTTTTCTTGTGTTTCAGGGCTAGACTTATACTTTCACTTATAGAATTCTCATCTCCAAAGTGCCCTCCGCAAGCGATACTTGCTGAATCGATGAGAGGAAAGATTTGTATTTCGTTTGGCATGCCTTCACCTAAATCACAGTTTATTTCTGGCAGTTTCTTCATTGTAAGGGGAAAAATTGAATAAACTCTAAAATACAAAATGTCGCCTAAGGGCTATACTATTTTCTATAACTTATTGTAATACTTGATCAGCTCATTGAGTTGTTTGTAATCTAGCTTGCCTTTTGCCAGTTTGAGATGATGAATGATAGCGAGTGCTTTTTTCATTCGGCTTTCTGGACTTTTGACTTTGGTGACAGTATAGACCATCATCCGTTGTTTTCCGGGCGTGAGACTTTTAAAGTAGTTAGCTCCTTCCTCATCTTGGTCCATTAGTACTTGGAGTTCCTCAGGCATTTCGTGACCATATTCACTGTGATCCCGGTCAATTTTGATAGTAAAAGGGTTCTTTTCATCCAAATTGAATCGAGTTCGGAGTTCGTGATTGACCAAGACATACCAATAGTCTTTGGCCTTCATCAGCGCCATGTGAAATGGTCCTTCACCTTTTATCCAAATCAATACTCGTCGATGTTTATCATCCATCATTTGAGATGAAATTTCATCTGAAATGGGAATGTGGTATTGCCAATGATTAAACTCGAACGCAGCCAATTTTCCTTGGAACGCTATCATCAGAAGTCTTTGGAAATAGTGATTTTTAAAGCGATTTCACCCTCTGTCAGTGTAACTGGGAATTCTAATTTTTGATTATTTGCGACGTAATTACCCAGGTCCTGGATCTCACCAGTCAGCGTATTGATGCTTTCTACCTTAAAGGTATTGTGGCTTTTAGCTCCAATTGTAATTTGTGAAGTCGATTTTCCTGCATCAATCAAATAAACCAGCCAACTCTCATTTCCGGTACTTAGGACATAGCCTGTCATTCCTGGAGCAGCTACCAAAGCTGATTGATCAGGTTTGGTTTTTTTTAAATCCAGGGAATGAAGTGTCTCAGAAAGAATTTTTAGCTCATTTCTCAATGCAGTACTTCCACCTCCTGGCGCTTCATTGACTCCTGTTCCATCTTCTTTTCCTACAAAAAAGGAATAATCCAAACTATTGAAAAGTCCGCCTCCAGAAAGCATAAATGCCCAAGCTTGTCTGCGGTAAACCATATCTTCTGAGCCTGCAAAACCTGACTCATCAAACCCAATCACTCTATTCCAATGATAATTCCATGTGGCAGATTCTGGCCAATTGTAATGGAAATTCAGGATAGAAATATGCTTGGATACGGAGGCTATAGGAGCCTTGAAGTTGGAATAGTTCTGTGCGATTAGATGATTTTTTGGAAGATTAGCTTCTGCTGTAGCTATTGTTTCTGCGATTTCTTCTTGCCATTCCAAAGATTTTTCATCTGCCAGATCTACTTTGGCTTGCCAGTTTGGTCCATCAATCGCATAGGTATTGGCAATATTTAGAGCGGTATATGGTCGATCCGACCAAGGTTCATTTTGAATCTCGAAAAAGAAATTGTTGTAGCCATTCAGCTCGGTGACGAGCTTGGTGACATAGGATTTTTGGAGTGATAATAATTCTCCATTTTCTGTAGTATGGACTAATTTTCTATCCAATGTTCCCGTTTCACCTGCTCTGTTTTTTGGATTTTGAGGGTTCATTTCCCAGTGATCATCATTGTAGATGGAGGAGAAAAGTGTGACTTCTACGATGATGTCCAGTTGCTCAGCTAGCTTCATAAACTTACCTAACCGCTCAAAATAAGCTGGATTAGAGGAAGACCAGTCATACTTTATTTCGCCATTTTCAGCTTTGATTATCCATGGAACAATCACTTTACTCGCTTCAGGTGCCAGCGTATTATGTTTGATAGAAAAGCTTTTGGATGGGATTTCGAAATAGCTCCCCATAAAAATCCTCGTGTAGTTCATTCCTTCTTCATGCAGCGTGTGGAGATATGATTCAAAATCAAAATCCTGATTTAAAACTGCCCCATAATGCTCCGCTGATGTAATCAGAGCCATCGGCTTGCCTTTATATTCAAAATAGTGAGGGTTTGTCTCTAGTAATTTGATAGGGCCATTCTGGGCAAGGCCGAAGGTAAAAGTGCAGAATACAAAAAATAAGAGTCCAGAAATTTTCTTAATGCTCATTTGATAGGGCTTTGAGTGAGATTCAGTGAGAAGATTTTTAAGGTAAAAAAATCCCCTCAATTTCAGCGAAAGAGGGGATCAGAAATTACTTAATTATATAGCTCAGCCTGGAAGATTGAAAGTAATCAGGAAGGAAGTTCCTTTTCCTACATCACTTTTTACCCGAATGGAGCCACCGTGACTTAAAATAATATTTTGAGTATTGGTAAGTCCAAGTCCAGATCCAGTGGCTTTGCTGGTAAAGAAGGGTTCAAACAAGCGCTCTAGATTTTCCTTTGGAATTCCTTCCCCATTATCCTTGATCTCAATTCTACATTGATTTGCCTTAATGCTTGTTTTGAGCAGCAGCTTACCTGTTTTTTCAGGTATGGCTTCTATTGCATTTACGATTAGGTTCACCAAGGCAATTTTCACCTTTTCGCCATCTACCTGTATGTCGCAAATATCCGTTTGATATTGTTTTTGAATACTTATGCCTTTAAAGTCTATGCGGTCTTTGACATGCTCAAGTGCTTCATCTAGTAAGGTGTTGATCGAGTGACTTCGGGCATCCAATTCTGTAAATCGAGTGCTATCCAAAAGCTGTGTTACGAGATGGTTTATTCTATCACAATTTCTACGAATCACATCGATTAAGTCACCACTTTCAGCAAGTACGGACTCAGGCAGTTCCATATGCAGTTGATCTGCAGATAGTAGAATAGTAGTAAGAGGGTTTTTAACTTCATGTGCTAAAAGCCTTGCGATTCTACCAGTTGAGGAGAATTTTTTTAGGTTCAGTTCTTCCTCTTCTTTGGCTTTGATCGCACTGAGATCCTTGATCAAAACCTGAAAAATGCTTACGTCTTGCTTTACAATACTTACTAAACTATTGATCGTATGTCCATGATCCACTGTCATCAGAGCTTCCATGTCATAAATCTCCTGATTTTTAAAAAACAGGTCGTCTAGCTCTTGGCGGGAAGATTCTTCAATAAAAAGGTCTTTGAAAAAGAAGCTTTCTGCTGAGTTAGGATCAAAAGCTTTAGTTCCAAATTTCTTGAGAAATGCAGGATTAGCTTCAATAATTTCACCTTCATCATCCATCAAAAGGAAGGGATCACTTGCAAGCTCAAAAATTGATCGGAATTTGACCGCTGCGCTAGCCAGTGATTCTATCAATTGGGCATCGCGAATGGCATATCTCAGCGTTCTATCTAGGATATGCGCGTCGAATTCTCCTTTGACTAAGTAGTCGGATGTTCCAAGGGTAAGAGCCTCTCTATCGATGTCCCCAGTACTCATGCCGGTGAGCATGATGACTGGAGCATGCTTTCTGATAGATTTTATTTCGCGAATCAATTCTAGCCCAGTATCTTTTCCCAGCCTGTAATCAACCAGAAATACATCGAAGTTTTGATTAAGCTTAGGAATGGCTTCTTCGAGGCTAGTTGCACCTTCTAATTCATAGGTAGTATCAGTAATCCTTTTTAGCAAAGTAGATACCAGAAAGAAATCATCCGGATCATCATCAACGTAGAGTATTCTTATAGTTTCTGTACTGATCATATTTTTTATCTATCCTGGTAACAACACTGTTTTTGACCAGTAATTTTCGATTTCTTCAGTGACTTTGACTAATTCTTCAAATGATCCTGGTTTGGTAATAAAGCTACTAGATCCCATTTTGTAGGTAGTCTGTATATCATCTACACTATTTGAGGTAGTGAAAATAATGACAGGGATGGATTTTAGCTCATCGATGCTTTTGATTTCAGCGAGTGCTTCTCTGCCATCTTTGCGTGGCATGTTGAGATCGAGAAGTATAATATCCGGCTTGGGATACTTTTCCAAATCATCATATGGAGGGTTTCGCTTTAAATACTTGAGAAGAGCTTCTCCATCTTCTACGCAAGTAACTTTTTCCTTTGGCAAAGTCCTTTCAAAGGCTTTTAGTATTAATAATTTATCATCTTCATCGTCTTCTGCGACTAGGATTTGAATGGGTTTCTCGAAAGACATGAGCATATAGTCTGTGACGAACAGAGGTTAAATTGTACTCATAAGATAAGCACGATTTTGGAAATTAAATACTTTAGAAATATGATGGGATATACAGCATTTAAGGCTTTATATACGGCAAAATTATATTGAAAACTGAGCCCTTTCCTACACTGCTTTCTGCAAATATTACACCTCCATTTTTCTCTATTATTTTCTTGGTGATGGATAGACCAATTCCCGTGCCCTCATATTCTTTCTTTCCATGTAATCTTTGAAATATGGAAAATATTCTGTCCACATGCGTTTTTTCGAACCCAATTCCATTGTCACTAACCTTGATTAAGTAGTAGTTTGCACTGCTGTCTAAGTTAGGATAGCTATTAATTAGTTCTTCGCTTGCTTGTTCAGAAGTGATTGAGATTTCTGGATTGACAGATGGTTTAGAGAATTTGAGGGAGTTAGAAATTAGATTTTGAAACACCTGTCTATACTCCGTCTCAGAGCCTATTACTTTCGGTAATTTACCGACAGCTATTTTAGCAGATTTATCTTGAATTGCGATTTCAAAATCTTCCAGCATTTCTGCGATGACTTTGGAAAGCTTTACTGATTTCACCTTTTCATTCTCGATTCTACCTGCCCGGCTGTATTCCAAAAGATCTGTGATCAATCGCCTCATCCTAACTGCTGCAGCTGTAATCCTGCTTAGATATAGGTCACCTTCTCCTTCTAATTTGCCATCGTATTGCTCTTTTAATAGATCAGAAAATGCTGTGATCTTGCGTAGAGGTTCCTGCAAATCATGGGAAGCTACATAAGCGAATTGCTCAAGCTCCTTATTTGAATCATCAAGCAGTTTGATCTGGTCTCTTAGCTTTTGCTGAAATAACGTGATCTCCTTATTAGCTGCGAGTTGCGCTTTATTGAATTGATAAATGGAGAAAAATGTCATTAAACCAATGGTAATAGAGAAAATTGAGATGAGCCCTACTATAAAAGGGAGTGCATTTATATTATTAATCAGACTTTGGTTTTTTTGCTGAAAGAGACCGTTTTCCACATCATTGATCCGCAAAACCACGTCTTTAATTAACGTATATCCGCTCAGAGCATTATTGATCTTATTGGGGTCCAGGAAGCCTACTAAGTCACCATGCTCTTTCATATACTCGATTGAAGCTTCAAAAGTCCTCACTCTTGAATTGATCAGTCCCCTTAGTTCCTCTATATTATTTTGTTGGAGTGTGTTATCTATAGTCAATGCCTGTAGCTGTATCAGAAGCAACTCCGCATTCACATTTGATTGATTATAGTTGGTTAAAAATTCTTCATTAGAAGTCAGCACATATCCTCTGATATTGGTTTCTCTTTCCAAAATACTTGAATACAATTCATCCGTGCGTTGAAGTACATCAGAGGTGTGCATCACACCATCTGTATAGTATTCTATCCTACCAGCCGTCCAATAGGAGACTCCGCTTCCAATGACAATTAAGATCAGTGTTACTATGGAGTAAATTTTGACTTGTTTGATAGATGGGTTTTGTTCGTTTTTCATTTGGTATTTCCCTAAATGGGGGAATTTATTGCCCGATAAGATTCGTCTTCTACTTTCATTTTTGTTCAATTATAGCCCTTTAAGCCCTAATTTACTCATTTAAGCTTGTTTTGTGTAAGATTCCCATTTAAGGCACACCTGTTGAACTAGTAGATATGAAATAATCATACAACCTAAACACCAAAACTATGAGTTCTTTATTGTATTTCATCGCAGTTATTCTTCTGATCGGCTGGCTAGTCGGAGTATTTGCTTACAGTGCAGGAGGATTGATCCATGTATTATTAGTATTAGCTATTGTTGCTGTGCTGTTCAGATTGATTTCAGGTCGATCCCTATAGCCTAGAGCAAATTAGCTACTTGATTTTGTAATCAAGGAAATTTGAAATGTTTAACCAACGAAACCATGAATTTTACTGAAATAAAAGGAAACTGGAACGTCCTCAAAGGTAAACTGAAACAGCAATATGGTGATCTTACAGATGATGATTTAACTTTTGCTGAAGGAAAAGAAGATGAACTTTGGGGCCGTTTGCAGAAGAAAATCGGTAAGTCTAAAGAGGAAATCATCGACGAGATCAAAAAAATCTGACTATCAATAACAACCACAATTACAACACTATGAATAAATCAACAATAAATAAGACCCTTTGGCTTAGCGGATTAGTAACAGGCGCTATGGTAGGAGCATACCTTTATAAAAACAAGGAAGAATTTGGTCCTCAAAAAGAAAAGTTAAATAGTCTATTAGGAGACTTTCAGTCCATCCTAGGAGATTTGAAAAATAAGATACTGGAGGCCAAAACTGACGGGTTGGAAGCTACAAAGTTAGCACTTCAGTCAGCAAAAGATAAAGTGGAAAAAGTTAAATGAAATAGGTTTAGAACATGAAAAGGTGTGGCCTTTAGCCGCACCTTTTTTATAATTTAATCCTTTAATAATTAGATATAATACCCAATTGACAGAATGAATGTGCCCGAGTTTGAAGAGTGTAGAAGATTATGTGATGAATAATAAGCTAATCTTAGTTATAGATGATGAGCCAGAAATTAGATCTTTACTATCCAGGTTTCTGGGTAGAAAGGGGTTTTCGGTGATTTCTGCTGGAACACTCCAAGAAGGAAGAAAATTGTTTAATCAATCTAAGCCTCAGCTAGTTTTCTTAGATGTTAACTTACCTGACGGAAATGGGTTACAGGAACTGAAGCATATCAATTCGGGTAAAACTCAGGCCAAAGTAATAATGATGAGCGCCTTCGATCACAACGAAATAAAAATGGAAGCAATTCAATATGGAGCGTTAGACTTCCTCAGTAAACCATTCAACATTGCTCGATTGGACCAGGTGGTTCAGAGCCAATTAATTAATTCAAATAACGCAAAGTAAAATCATGGCTAAGATTCTCGTAATTGATGATAACATAGATATCTGTCAACTTTTGGAACGATTTCTCACCAAGAAGGGCTACGATGTTGAGACTACAATCTCAGGAAAGAATGGATTAGATATGGTCAAAAAGACTTTTTTCGATCTTATTTTCTGTGATTTTAAATTGCGTGACATGGAGGGTAGAGACGTGCTGATGAAAGTACGAGAGATTTCTCCTGGAACTCAAGTGGCAATTATTACAGGTTATGCCGATGTGAAAATCGCAGTCGAAGTAATCAAAAATGGCGCATTTGATTATGTCACCAAGCCTTTGATTCCAGATGAAATTATTAACCTCATCGAGCGGGCTCTTGCGGCCTCAAAAGCTAATAAATCTAATACGCAAACCTTCACTAAAGCTACTCAGCTGAAAAAGGAATCAGAAGCTAAAAGCCAGAAATCTGATTCCAAGTTTCTGAAAGGTACTGGAGCAGAATCAAAAAAATTATATAAGGAAGTTGCTCTAGTAGCACCTACTAACCTAAGCGTCGTGATCTACGGAGAAAGCGGTGCAGGTAAGGAAAATATTGCACGTACAATTCACGATCAAAGTGAGCGTGCCGGTAAGCCTTTTATCGCAGTCGATTGTGGTGCGATGACCAAGGAGCTAGCAGGAAGTGAACTATGGGGTCACGAAAAAGGCTCATTTACAGGAGCTTTAGCTGAGAAACCAGGGCAGTTTGAGTTGGCAGATGGAGGTACTATATTTTTGGATGAGATCTCGAATCTTTCTTATGAAACACAAGTAGGTCTACTTAGACTGGTTCAGGAGCGTAAACTTAGAAGAATAGGTGGGACAAAGGATAAGTCTATCGATGTGAGAATTCTGGTTGCATCTAATGAAGATCTTAGAAAAGCTGTGTCAGCGGGTAAATTCCGAGAAGATCTATATTTTAGATTCAATGAATTTAGCATTACTGTACCTCCATTGAGAAATAGAAAGGCAGATATAGAAGCATTCGCCTACCATTTCTTAGAGCTGTCAAATGCAGAATTGAATAAGAAAGTCTTTGGTTTTGAAGAGCAGGTGATGGATGTACTGAAAGAATATCCGTGGCCAGGTAACCTACGTGAGATGTTAAATGTCATTCGTAGAGCTACACTTTTGACTGATGGAGGTAAAATGTCAGTTTCTGCCCTTCCTCCTGAGATTGTTTATTCTCAGAAATTTAATTTCTCTGACTCAGATTCAGATAAAAATGATAATAAGGCTTCTAAAATGCCTTTAAATCTTAAAGATGCTGCGGCTGAAGCGGAAGCGGAGGTTTTGAAAAAAGTTCTTGAAGAAGTCAAATACAATAGAACTCAAGCAGCAAAGCAATTAGGAATAGATCGCAAAACGCTCTTCAATAAAATGAAGCAATACGATTTGTAAGAAAAGTTGAATACCTAACCCGGATTTTGTTCCGGGTTTTTTTTTGTCCAAATCAAATTAACCTGCGGCGCAAAATAGTTTGAGATTGATAAATTTTGTTTTTTCTGAGGTACTACCTGCCACATAACTTGTTCAAAAATATATAAAATCTTCAACGAATTGGGGATTTTTTTTCATACTATTTTTTACTTCAAATAGCTTATAAAAGATGGGGCTTAGTTTTTATTCTCCCTATAATAAAATATCCCAAAGAGTATATTGTACAGCGTTTTACTACACTAATTCCTTTTGTAATGCCTTTCATGGCATGCCTGTTGGATGTATAGTTGTAGAATGTTAAATCTTAAAATACACCACATATGACTACCACTAAAGCAACACTTGCAAACCATTTGAAACTGGATACTAAAGCAATGAAGAATGTATCAGACAAGCTGAATGATTTGCTTTCTGATTATCACATTTTTTATCAAAATGTTAGAGGATTCCATTGGAATGTGAAAGGCGAAAATTTCTTTGACCTTCACGTAAAGTTCGAAGAACTGTATACTCAGCTGTATGAAAATATAGATGAGATGGCGGAAAGAATTGTAACGATTGGATTTAAGCCTTTGCATGCGTATTCAGACTATTTAAAAAATACGATTCATAAGGAAATCACTGATGTCTCTGACGGAGATGAATGCGTGAAGCACGTAATTGATGGATTGGGGATTTTAGCCCAATCACATAGAAAAGCAGCTAAAGCTGCAGAGGAAGCTGATGATATTGCAACTGCAGATATGCTAACCAAATTCGTAGGCGATATCGAGAAAAGAATGTGGATGTTCACCATGTTCTCCAAGTAATCCCAAAGAAAACTAAACCGACAAAACCACAGTGAGAGCTGTGGTTTTTTTGTATAAGAGAAAAAGCGGCAGTGTTTAGACTGCCGCTTTAAAAAATAGCTTGAAAAGCTTCATGGATAACAAAATTCTATACTAAGCTAAAGCTTTTTCACAAAATTCAACACACTTCTGAACTTCTTTTACAGGATCAGATCCTTCAGGTACCTGGTATTCTAACTCAATGGTTGCCGGGAACTTATACTTGTTTTTTGAGATCAAATTTAGAAGTTCAGGGATAGGGGTGTCACCAGTTCCCCAAGCCAAATTTCCTTTTCCATTTGCTGGAGTTTGACGATCCTTAGTGTGCATGCTGAGTATGCGGCTATGTTGCTTTTCGATCAGTGGAATAAGGTCTGTATTTCCAGCTGCGATGTAGTGACCTGCATCTAGGTTTAGCGCATTTCTTTTGCTTTGATCGAGTGCAGTATCCCAGAATGTAAACGTTTCTTGCTCATGTCCATGATAGCCTACAGACATCTTATATTTTTCTCCCAACTTCCCTAGGCGAAGCGTATGCGCATCGTTTGATGGATGTTCCAGCGTGACGTGTGTGGCGCCAAGAGCTTTGGCAGCTGTCATTCCGTAAGCAATTTCTTCGTCTGTAGCATTCATTCCAAAGGCATTTGGCTTGAATGCATAGATGCTAACTCCCGCGTCATTATACATTTTGCGCATTTTCTCAAAAGGAGCTGTACCAACTTTACTTCTCCATGCAGCAGCTTCTTTTCCGTATGCTTCGGATTGAGCAGTTAAATCTGCCAGTTTAGCTTTCTCCTCAGTTGTGAGTTCTTCGCCTTTTCTTTGTTTTGACATGAGCGGGTACATTTCCCGCATATTGACAGGGTTTACAGGTTTTCCGGCAAAAGATTCAGCGGGATCACCCATGAGCTCGATTGCGGATAGACCTGAGTCTAGTACATATTGAAGTGTTGCTTCAGCGCTCTGATCTGGCATGGATCTGAAGGAGTAGGTGATACAGCCGATTTGCACACCATTAATTAGTGAATTTGGCTTATTAAGCGACTTGATGAGCGCAGGAGCGCCTTGTAGCCAAGACGGTGCTAATGCAAGTCCGCCCACACCAAGTGCTGATTTTATGAGAAATTCTCTTCTATTATTCATGGTCTTTTGGGTTTGAGTGTTGAGTTAAACTTCAAATTAGTATTTACTTTTTCTTTTTTGCTGAAAAGTTTACCCATAATTTTATTTCTGGGCTGATTGGTCATATACTCGTTTGAAAATGAGTACTGTATTAAAATATCACATATGAATTACACTGAAGGAAATATAGAGCAAAGAATAAGTAGGGGAGACTTCCTTAGTGAACTTCAATTTATCACCTCAAGAAGCGGAGGAGCTGGAGGTCAGAATGTTAATAAAGTGGAAACTAAGGTTCAGCTGAAGTTTGATATTCCAAATTCACGGCAGTTGAGTGAGGAGGAAAAGATTATGCTTCTGGAGAAGCTTCAAACAAAAACTGACCAGCAAGGAGTATTGCAGTTACAGTCTCAGGAAAAGCGCTCACAGATTCAAAATAAAGAGCTGGTGGTCAGGAAATTTGAGGATTCGCTGCGTAAAGCTTTTCATAAAAAGCGAATACGCAAAGCTACCAAACCTAAAAAAGGGGCTATTGAAAAGCGACTTAAAGCCAAGAAAAATCAAGCTCAAAAGAAAGCAAACCGTAGCTGGAAAGAGTAGGGAGTTACTCAGTCATTTCAGTGATTATTCACTTAGTGTTCTTTAATCAAAAGTGTATAAGTCCTAGTAGAGTCAGGGCTGTAGATTTGAATGGGAAAATTTCCAGTTGGCTTAAAGACTCGCAGATGATAATTGGTAGCTGTATTGAGAATAATGCCAAGATTATCTTGATTAAGATTGAGGGAAGTTTCGCCCATATCAGGATAACTAATCTCATCCAGTGAATCCTGTTTTCCTATGTAGGTCGTATCGTTTAATAGTATTTCAGCGGGTAAAGAGTTTTTAATATGTATACCCTTCTGACTGTCTCCCGTAGTAGGGTGGGTGAAAACCAAGTCGTATTTTTTCGAGCTTACTGATTGTGAAAATGCAGACAGACAGGTAGCAATCGACAACAGTGTAATTAAAAGTACCTTTTTCATAGTAAATCTTTAAAGTTTAAAAACTCTCTCCATTGAATTTCAATGGTTTGTGATAGAATACGAACGACTGATAAGTTAGGTTTTAATTTTTAATTGAAACCTATTTCGATGCCTTATTGCTCATTTTTTGAGAAATAGTCCTTGTTAATACGTATGATTGGCTTGATAAATTAAAAAGTGTAGTGACTTGCTCAGCTCTGATTATAGATGAATTAGCTTGTTTCAAAAAGAATAGTTTCTACCGTATTTCCTTTTCCAACAATAATTATATCAGCGAGGTCTATGAACAGACCATGGCAAACTAGACCTACAATCCCATTAAGCGAATGGGAGAGGGACTTGGGATCTTGTATATGACCAAAATCAGCATCCAAGATCCAATTACCCTGATCCGTCACAAAAGTTTTGTCTTCTTTCTGACGAAGGCTACTCGTTCCTCCCAATTCCCTGACTTGATTCATTACATAATTGCAAGCAAATGGGATTACTTCTATTGGTAATTTAAATACCAAGCCAAGCTGTGCTACTGGTTTACTGGAATCAGCGACAATGATTTTCTTTCGTGTCATGGAAGCAACGATCTTTTCTCGCAGCAGTGCCCCTCCGCCACCTTTGATGAGCACCATCTCATCATTGAACTCATCCGCTCCATCTATGGTGACATCGATGTAATCTACACTGTTGCTGTCGATGATGGGGATATATAGAGACTCGGCGAGTTCCTGTGTTTTTTTAGATGTTGGAATAGCTTTTATCTGTAAACCATTCTGCACAAGCTTGCCGATTTCTCTGATAGCGTAATTGGCAGTGGATCCAGAGCCAAGTCCTATCACTTGACCATTTTGAATGTAGGTGACAGCTTTTATGGCTGCCAAGTGCTTTTCTTTATCTTTTGCTAATGATGAAGTTTCCATAGTAGACTTTAAATGGGGTTCAGATTACAACCAAGTTGAAATGACCACTTTGTTTTGGAAATAAAAATAGAATTGCCCAAGAGATTCACAACACTTTAAATCTACAACCTTTAACTTTTCAACTCAATGCTACCTCAAGCTCTCAAGGACCAACCTCACCAACTCATTCTTATCTCCTCCAGGAATCCATCTGGCGACGATTACTAAGTCATTTTCCTGATCTACATAGATCATATTAGTGCCTGCTCCAATATGAGAGAAGGCTGTAGTAGGTGCAGCTGGAATATCTTTTTGATCATAGTTCAGGAAGTAATTCATAAATCCATATCCCTGATTTGCTGGGGTAGGAGTTTTGGATTTTTCGATCCAGGAAGTGGGGATCAGTTGCTTTCCATCCCATTGTCCATTATTCATAGTCAGGTAACCAAACCTCGCCTGATCCCAGGCAGAAAGCATCATGCCACCTCCCCAGTGCGAACCACCACTGACGGACTGCATGATCTGTCCATCGATGATCACAAAGGAATTTTCATAGCCAGTCCATCTCCATGTATCGCTGGCGCCAATGGGATCCATGATTTTCTCTTTAAGCACGGAAGGAAGTGGCTTTCTCCAGATATTCATTAGAGCAAGAGCAAGCACATTTACGCGGGTGTCATTGTATTCATATACTGAGCCCGGAGCATTTTGTGGTCTTGCACGTTTTTCTTTGGCACCCTCTCTTGGTCTATCTGCCCAGTCAGGTTTTCCCCAGAGTGATCCTTCCCAGTCAGAAGTCTGACGAAGAAGATGATCCCAAGTAATAGTTCTGTTATGCGGCGTGTCGAAGAGTTCGAAAGTATCATCCTGGTCAAAGTGATCCGCTTTGTTGATGCTGAGTTTGCTAGGATCATACGGATAGATAGGAGCCATGTAGGGATAAACAAGATCCTTTTCGTCACCAATTAAACCTGCTTCTACTGCCAATCCAGCTGTGGTGGAAAGGAAACTCTTTGCTACTGAGAATGTCAAGTCCACACGATCGGGTTCTCCCCACTGAGCAACGACATAACCCTTGTAAATAATCAACCCGGAAGCAGGACCGCGGGTTTTCATTGGTCCTACGGGATATCCGAAGGGTTCACGTCCAAATCCGCCCTCGTAGTGCGCAATCTTCAGATTAGGATCTTCCTGACTCTCATGTGCGATAGCAAAGTCGATGGCTGCTTTAAGTTTTGATGCATTCAGCCCCATAGATTCGGGACTTTTACTTTCCCACTTATTCTTTTCTGGGAAATAGGTTTGAGCTGAAAGGGTAGAGGAAAGTGCGAAAATAAATAGGGCGGCGAAAAGTGGTTTTTTCATGATGTGATTTTAGTCAAAATAAATTTGCTAGTAAAGCCAATGATCAAGATGTCAAGCAATAGCAGAAGGAAGGCTATTGCTTTTTCTGGGTAAATGAAACACAGATAATAGCTTTTTCACTAAGTCTCAAATTCATAAAAGATCAAAAAGTCTTTAGGGTTGTTACAAGTGAAAGACTAGGTTGGCAGTTACTATTGATCTCGAAAAAGCTGGCTTTTATCTCTTGTTTTGGGGATTATTGCTGGTATTTGGTTGGATGAATACGAAGGAGGCTGTGGATTTCTTTTAGCTTATGTGCTCTAGGCGCTATTGAATAAATTTCCTAAGGAAAGGAATTATTAAATTGGTAGCAATGAATCAAAAGTGCCTACAATACATTTTAAAATAACTATTTCAATTATCGTCTTAAAGAGATTGAAGTTTTACATTTCGAAAACGGACCTCTCCAGTTCCCATGGCTTGAAGAGCAATATAACCTTCTGCTAGGCTTTTATCTTTTAAGTCTGCTGTCAGTACATTGTTTATCCAAGCTTGAATATGATCTCCCTGAATTTGAATTTTATAGGTATTCCATTTGTCAGTTGTCTCCACATAGTTGAGCGGTACTGCTTTATTTACAATTGCCCCAGTCCGAAATTCTTGATTTGTGTGTAGATCCCAGATATTGATTTCGTAGCATTCTGTAAAGCTTAATTTCTTGTTTTGACAGCGAATAAAAATCCCTGAATTGATAGTAATATCTGGTTTGAATTCTAATTCGAGGATAAAATCAGTGTACTTATCTTTAGTAATTACAAATCCTGCGCTGTCCTTTACAACTCCTACTAATTCATTTTGATCAAATTCCCATATAGCTCCGCCGAAAATTTCCCATCCGTCAAAGTTTTCGTCCAACATTTCCGTTTTTTGGTGGCAAGATGATAAGCAGAGTAAGGTCGAGATTAAGACCAAAAGGGTAGAAAAAGGTTCAAAATATATTTTTTGATTTTGGGTTTTTCGAAACATAAATAGGAATATAAGTTTGAGCTGTGAAGATTATAAATTGATAACCTAAAAATAGGTCAGAGAGTAATAGTTATTTCAAGACCTCATTTTAGTCAAAATAAATTTGTTTTAAAGCATTTGACCAAGATACCAAACAAAACAAATAGGAATGGGTTAACTTTTTGTAGTTAAATAGAAAACATAATATGTGTAACCTCATAGCTGCACATAGCCAAATAATGACAGATTGTGAAATAAAGTCGCTGGGTCAGATTAGTGGATTCATGCTCATGCATAAGATTAGAGTTTATATGGGCAAGAGAGATGCACTATACACACTTTCAGATATGGTGGAATACGATGATTGCTTTGTTACCGTGGCTACTAAGAAGGCAGAATCGGTAAGGTGAAAAGAGGTAAAGGAAGCCAGCGGAAAGCATCAGTGGCAGTGGCTGCTGAATCCGTTCCGGTTGAAAACCCAGAGACCGGGAAATCCGGGAAAGTCTGCGGCTACTTCAAAATGGAAGTACTGGGAAAGGTAGACAGACATCATGTCAACAGCTTTATTAAGAGAAATACCGAAGGGGATATTGCGCTTTTTACTGAAAAAAACTCAGTCTACGTTGATATAAAGGATATTGTGGCTACCCATTTCACAGTAGTATTGGGAAAAGAAGCAACCAATGGCACCCTGAGATGGGTACACTAGGCAATCAGCAATCTGAAAAGAAAACTGTTAGGGATTAACCATATGATCACTTATAAGTATCTCCAGAACTACCTCAATGAGTTCGTCTACAAGCTCAACAGAAAATTTTTTGGTGAAAGATTATTTGACAGATTGGTTCTTGCCTCAATTTATCCTTACGTGCAATCATGAGTATACACATATTTTAAAGTGCCTCCATTTTGATTCTTATTTCTTTGCCAAAGGTCTCAGCTCCACTTTTCTAAAAAATATCTCAGCGCCCTCAGATTGAATTTGAATGCGACCTTTACTTGGTTTTACATTGGAAGCATGATTTACCAAAATCCCATTGAGGTAAATCGTTATTTCGTTTCCCTCAACTATACATTCCACTTTATTCCACTCACCCACCGGTTTCTCCACATCCTGAGCACCACGGAAATCAATCACATCTTTCCAGTTTGGATCACGTCCATACCAATTGATCCGGCCACCATTTATAGTTGCGAGTTCCCCGTCGGGTTGAAAAATATAAGAACTGCCCTGCTTTTCCGGAGCTACAGGACTCGTAATGCTGAAATTTTCACTTCCATCTCCAACCACAATAAAATCCCCCGTTCCACCTTCAATCAGCTGGCATTCGATGGAATGCATCCATATTCCATCTGACGCTCCATCTTCTCCTACTGAATGCAAGAGAATTCCAGAATCTCGGGCATTTTCCAGTCTGGGAGCAAAGGTTTTTCCGCCCCATTTGAACTCAACGATGAGCCGATAATTCTCAAATTCCTCATTGGAAGTGATCCCTCCCCACTCTTCACCAGAAATCCGGATCATCCCATCCTGGACAGTGAATACCTTTTTCGGATCAATGTCACGTCCTCTATTTTGCACAAAAGTGTACCAGCCATCGAGGTTTTTACCGTTGAAGAGGGTGACTTTATTTTTGATGTCTGATTTTGATTGGCTTTGGGAAAAGACTGTTGAAGTCACAATCAACAAAAGCGATAAGAGAATAATTTTTTTCATTAGTTGTATTGGGTTTTAAAGCAAAGGTCAATTACAGGATTGAGGAGGGAGAGTTTTTGCCATTGAGTTTGACAAAAGCTTCGGCAGCTGGCACACCGGCTTCCATCCCTCGAAACTTCTCCATCGCTTCATGCCCGCAGGCATAGATTCCGACAGGATCCTGACTTACATGACAGAATAAAGCCTTTCGTTTGGTTTCCTGTTCATTCGAAATATCCACATAATCTGTGGGATGAAATGTCATTGTTTGCTCACCGGTACAAACTTCGTAAAAATAAATCTGGAATTCCCTCTTAGTTCTCAATCCTGCTTGCATGGTCAGCATACTTGCTGCCTGATGATCTCTATGAGAATCTATGGGCCACTGCGTAAAAACCAAATCCGGTTTTTCGTTTTCCATGAACTCAGTCATCTTGGCTATCCACTCATTATTTACCATCGTGTTGCCATCTACCTGGCCGAGAAAGGAATGCTGCACTTTTAGAATCGCACAAGCTGCTTCCGCTTCTTTGGTTCGGATACTTGCAGCCTCATTGGCTGATTTTCCTTCAATTCCTCCTTCTCCACGGGTCAGATACAAGACTTTCACATCATGGCCTTTTGCACTAAACTTTGCCAAAGTACCTCCACAGCCGCTTTCCGGATCGTCCGGATGGCCACCGACACAAATCACTTTCAGTTTGGTGATTTGATTTTCTGGTTTTGTCTGAGCAAGCGCAGAAAGAGGCAAAGTCGCCAAACTTACCAGTGATGCTTTTTTGAAGAATTGTCTTCGTGTAGTTTTTTGATTCATGGCTCTTACTTTACTAAAATTCCCCCATCAATTGTGTAAGCCGAACCGGTTATCCAGGATGCTTCATCGGAAACCAGAAACAAAGCCAGCGAAGCAATATCTTCCGGACGTCCAAGGCGCTTCATCAATGTATTATTGGCTGTTTGCTGCACGATGGTATCAGGGTCGTCAAATGCTTTGGCTGAATCCCAAATCAAAGGGGTATCGACCGGACCGGGACAAATTGTATTCACACGGATTGTTGGTCCATAATCCAATGCCATTTCTTTCACCAACGCAACCAAAGCTGCTTTGCTCGCACAATAGGCTGCATGGTTGGGGAAACTTTTAAACGCTGCAATTGAACTATTCGCGAGGATAACTCCCTTGCCATTTTTCTGCATCTCAGGAATCGCGAACCGACTCAGATAAAATACGGAATTCAGATTGGCACTTATGGTTTCATTCCATTCTTCAAAGGAAATATCCGTCACCGATCCCAATCCTAACTTTCCGGCATTTGTTACGACTATATCCAGCTTACCGAAATTTTGAATAGCCTCTCGAACCAACGTTTCATTTATAGCTATTTGAGAAATATCCCCTTCAATAAAAACGGCCTTTCCACCCTGTTGAATTAGATTTTTTTCCAAATCCTTACCTCGAAGCTCATCACGACCACTCAAAATTACGGAAGCCCCTTCGCTGACAAATCGTTCGGCCATGGCCTTTCCCATTCCACTTGTAGCTCCGGTTATGATGGCTGTTTTTCCTTTCAATCTCATTTTTTGGGGTTTATTAAGAAATGACTTTTTATCCTAAAGTCGTGTAGTGACATGTGCAATAGTCTCGTGCCAGCATGTAATTTACTTCAATTTCTCATTATTCTAATAACGATCCAGATCACGGACATTTTCCTTCTCGAAGTTCTTTTTCAAAGCTTCGGTCAGATCCACACCTGTCTGATTGGTAAGACAAATCAAAACCCAAAGCACATCAGCCATTTGATCGCCCAGGTCTTTTCGGTTGTTCGATTCTTTGAAGGATTGTTCTCCATAAGTTCTCGACATAATCCGAGCGAGCTCCCCTACTTCCTCCATCAGGATCGTCATATCCTGATAAAGTAAGTACTGAGGCAAATCTATCATTGTCTCAGTGTTCGCTAGAAATTGCAAAGAAAAAGGAGGTCTGCAGTATTGCTTCTCTGATTTTGGAAATCTTACAATACGATATTGAAAATCTGGGAAATGTTTTAGTACAATATTATTTGTTAGGGATTCCTTAGGGGAGTGGTGATTTTTATAGATAATTTACCTTGAGATGCTGAAGTTCTTTATGATCGGAAATACAATAGTTATGGGATAGAGCATCTTATGAGACTTTCTCATGGCTTTAAGTACTCTTCAATAATTATCTTTTTTGAATGGTAGAATTCAATAAACAATAGCTACAGGAATGTGTTAGGTTTTAGATTAAACAAAGCACCCTAATCGGCTTATTTACTTAGAATATGAATTCATGAAAGATCAAAAAATATATATTATCGGTGCTGGTGTAGCAGGCTTGGTTGCTGCAATAGAATTGGAGAAAGCTGGGTACTCGCCGGTGATTTTGGAAGGAAGTCAAGGGATTGGTGGTCGCATGAAAACTGATGAAGTGGATGGTTTCCTCTTGGATCATGGCTTTCAGGTACTATTAACAGCCTATCCCGAAGCAAGAAAGTATCTGGATTTTGCGGCTTTAAATCTTAAGTATTTCGAGCCAGGAGCAATAATATTTGGACCTACCGATACTTTCATAGTTTCTGATCCCCTCCGAAACCCGCTTAAAGTGGTGAACATGGCATTTTCACATGTAGGTAGTTTTTTTGACAAGGTGAAAATATTTAGCCTTACTCAGTTGCTCAAGAAAAAGAGCTTGGAAGAAATATTCAATGAACCTTCCATTCCTACCTATCAGTATTTGAAGGAGTATGGTTTCACAGAGCAGATTATTACTAATTTTTTCAAGCCATTTTTTCGCGGGATATTCTTGGAAAAAGATCTGAAAACTTCCTCCAGAATGTTCGAGTTTACCTTCAAAATGTTTTCGGAGGGAATGGGAGCGATACCTTCAAATGGTATGATCGAGATTCCAAAAATGCTCAAGAAGCGTTTGTACTCAACAGAGTTCTTATTCAATACTAAAGTAAAAGCCATTCAAGGAACACAGATTGATTTGGAAAATGGAGAGCGTATTCAAGCTGATCGCATAATCATCGCGACACAGCCAGATAAGTTTATGGCGCAATTGGATGGTCAATTTTCTCAGCCTAAGTCAGTAATCACTCTTTATTTTTCCTTACATAAATCATTCGTGAATAGAGCGATGTTAGGTCTGATACCTGGAGAAAACCATCTGATCAATAACTTGGTGTTTATGAGTGATGTTTCACCTGCATATTCCAAAAATGGAAGAGCATTGCTTTCTGTATCAATCTTAGCAACTGATCTGAAAGAGAAAGAGTTGATTAAAGCCGTGCAGTTAGAGTTGGAAACACTTTCCCGTATCAATGCGGAGTACTTCAAATTTGTAAAGTCTTATTATATCAACTATGCTATTCCTACGGTTGACGATGTGAAGGGTACTATTCCATTTACGGAGTGTAAGATTTCTGATCAGGTATTCTTGGCGGGTGATTACCTATTGAACGGTTCGATAAATGCAGCAATGGCTTCAGGAAGAATAGCGGCCGAGGCTGTGGTGCATAGCTACATGCCAGTTTATTAAGGTTTTTGACGCGTAGAATCTAATTGGGCCTAGCCAATTTCCTCGGCTACTGAAATTTTCCATTAACTTCGCGGCATGGAAAATATACCTCCTTGCCCCGCATGTAACTCGCCTTATGGCTACGAATTGGATGAAAAGCTAATCTGCCCAGAGTGCGGTTTTGAATGGACTCATGGCGAAGTTCAAGAAGAAGTAGCTGAAGGACTAGTAGTTAAAGATGCGAATGGAACTGTACTGGCTGATGGTGATGCGGTGACTATAGTCAAGGATTTGCCGGTAAAAGGAGCTCCAAAACCAATCAAAGCAGGTACAAAAGTAAAGAGTATTCGCCTAGTAGAGGGTGATCACAACATCGACTGTAAGATCGACGGTTTTGGTTCTATGGCGCTGAAGAGTGAGTTTGTGAAGAAAGCTTAATCCAAATAAAAAGTTTGAATTACGAAGTAGGAATTTTATAGCTCGTACCTCGTATTTCAAACTTCTCTTTTTTAATTTTTTTTACTTACCAATCGGTGTTTCATCCACTTTTAAATCTCCAGCTACATACTGAAGTGCATCCAAGAAATAGGCAAGAATAGCAGCATTTTCAAAGCTTTGCGCATTGTGAGAAGTAGAAATGTACATCGCTCTTCCTTTGCCGTCTTTTCTGATCCAAGACACATAAGTTTTGCCTGAAGTTTTCTCCTGACCCTTTCTCTGACCTTCGATCTCAGCATTGTTGAAATATGTCAATGGATGGAAATCCAATTCATCATATGCATTCTTGTAGAAGTAAGGCTCGTCCACGTGATTATAACCATCAGCTGGAAGTGATTTAGTCAATGGATGAGTAGGATCTTCAATTCTTACTTGGAATGCTTGCTGTTTCGTATGATAATCGAAGCTACCACCTGTTAGTTTGGAGAACTCCATAGAGTTATTAAGCATGGTATCACCGCCGTGAACAAGCAGGATTCCTCCTCCTTTTTTCACATATTCTATGATGTTGTTCTCCAATTTATTTGCTTGAGCCCATACTGTAGCGCTATCCAATGAAGCATCTTCACTGATCTTATCGACGAATAAGTTTCTGTATTCAGGCTTGGAATTAGTATTGTTAAAAACGACTGCGTCAAATTCCTTGAGTTTGTCTTTTTCCATCATAGCGATGTCCGTACTGGTAGTCACATCGAATGTCCCGCTTTTGTCAGAAATAATCTGAATCATCGCTTGCGTGTGGGGATTCACCCAATGCCAGAAGCCTGTATGCATTGAGAAGACAAGGATTTTCTTTTTCTTTTTAAATGGAAAATTGGCCTTTTCTGGAGCTAGTTCACTGATTTTGTCTTTCCAGGCTTGATCCAACGGAATCTCTTTTGGGTTTTGTGCAAGAGCAATATTGACACTGGCTAGGAAAACGATTCCGTAGATAATAATCTTCTTCATGAGGTAATTGGATGAATGGGTTAATCGATAATTTAGAATTCTATATCTTTAAAATTCAATCCCAATAACCTGATTTTTATATGATATTCAAAAGAATTTTCTGTGTACCAGCGATTTACCTATGTTTAATGGGGGTCGCTTATGGGCAAAAAGTAGAGTTAAAAGAGACAACTAACGGAATTGATTTCGTGATTGGTAATCAGTCTGTTCTGACTTATCAAACGGCTACTGAAGACGTACCTGAAGGCATTAAAAAAGATTTTGCAAAATCCGGATTTATACACCCATTAAAATCCCCATCAGGACAAGTTCTCACTAGAATCCAGCCAAAAGACCATTATCATCACTATGGAATTTGGGGTCCATGGACCCGTGCTACCATCAGTGGGAGAGAAGTTGATTTCTGGAATCTAGGAGATGGAAAGGGGAGAGTTGACTTTTCCCATGTGCTTTCTAAAAAAGAAGCAGGTGGAGCAGCTGAACTTAATGTGAGACAAAATCACATTGACCTTAAAGCTCCAGAGTCTGAGCGTTTAGCTATTGCTGAAGATCTTCGCATCAAAGTAAAACCGGCTGACAAAGGTCGATATATGGTGGATTATACAAGTACCATTGAGACTAAAATACCAGGAGGGATCCTTCTCGATGATTATCGCTATGGAGGTGGAATAGGATTCCGTGCCACTGAAAGATGGGGGAAAGATAATAGTACCGTTCTCACTTCAGAAGGGGATCAAAGAAAGACAGCAGACGGTACCAACGCCAAATGGGTCATCGTACAAGGTGAAACAGATGATGCATCTGGAGAAAGTGGTATTTTGTTTCTAAGTCACAACACCAATAAATCCCACCCTGAGCCACTTCGTGTTTGGCCGGAAGATCAATATGAGGGAGAAAGTAATATGTTTGTTGAATTCACGCCGATCAGACATGAGTCTTGGGAGATAAAGCCTAATCAACGCTACACGCTAAAATACCGGATGATTGTCTATGACGGTAAGATGACCGCAGATGAAGCAGAGTCCTATTGGAGAGCATTTGTAAAATAGTTCTGACACTAAATAGCGCAGCCCTTATTCCTAGTATTGATTTGCGCATGTGTTACCAAGAAAAAATAACAATAAAACCGCACTAGTAACCCCTATCAACTATGAAAAGAAGAGAATTTATTAAGAACAGCGCCCTAGCTAGTGCAGTAATCGGATTTCCTACGATTGTTCCGGCTTCAGTTTTCGGAAAAAATGCACCTAGTAATAAAATCAATATAGGTCAAATTGGTTGTGGTAGAATAGCTCGTGAACATGATTTACCAGGTGTGTTGCGCCATGATGTGGCGCGAATTATTGCTGTATCAGATTTGGATAGTAACCGTATGGCTGACGGTAAAAAGCTAGTGGAAGATTACTACACCAAAAAAATGGGTAAAGCATACCTTGACGTAACTCAATACGGAGACTACAAGGATATGCTTCAGAATAAGGATATAGATGCAATCGTAATAAGTACCCCGGATCACTGGCATTCCCAGCCAGCCATGGAGGCTTCCTTGGCAGGTAAGCATGTCTACGTGCAAAAGCCAACTTCCTTGACTATTCGAGAAGGTAGACAACTAGTAGATGCTGTGAAAAAATCTGGAACTGTACTACAATTGGGTACACAGCAAAGATCCAGTGAGCAATTTAGAATCGCTGCAGAACTAGTAAGAAATGGTAGAATTGGAAGACTTCACACAGTGAAAGTTGGTCTTCCTGGAGATCCAGCAGGACCTGAAGCTGCCGCAATGCCAATTCCTTCAAATTTGAATTACGACATGTGGTTGGGGTCAACTCCAGAAGTACCTTACACTGAAATAGGTGTTCATCCAGCTACAGGCTATGGCAGACCAGGTTGGTTGAGAAGAGAGCAGTTTGGTGCAGGGATGATCACTGGCTGGGGTCAGCATCATTACGATTCTGCAGCTTGGGGAATGGATACAGAATTGACTGGTCCGCGATATATTCAAGCCGTAGCTGAGTTTCCACAATCAGGACTTTGGGATGTCCATGGGGATTTCATGGCTAAAGCTGAATACGACAATGGCATCACCATGTATACTAGTGGTGGTTATCCAAATGGTATCCGCTACGAAGGTACAGAAGGATGGATTTGGGTGTCTCGTGGTAGTTATGTAGCTTCTTCTTCTGATCCAGTAGCCCAAGGAAATAGCGCCAAAGCGTTAGACGCTTCTGATCCTAAGATCTTGCAATCGGTGATTGGTCCTGACGAAATTCAGTTGATAAGAAGTGATGAGCATCATGGCAACTGGCTTGGAGCTATTCAGGGTAATAATGAATTGCTTTCTCCGGTAGAAATTGGTCATCGCTCTTGTTCTGTTTGTTTGCTTACTCATATCTCTATGAAGTTGGGTAGAAAGCTAGAGTGGGATGCTAAAGCGGAGAAATTCATTAACGATGCCGAAGCAAACTCAATGTTGGAAAGACCACAGAGAGCACCTTATGGTACTAATTATGTGAAAGTTTAATTATAAATTATTTTGAAAAATACTACTCTAGTAGCTATTGCAGCAGGAATATTATTTTCCTGCGAAAATAAAGAAAGCGTGAGTCAAGCAACTGAATCAACTTCTGAGATCACGATTATGTCCTTGGATCCGGGGCATTTTCACGCAGGCCTGATTCACAAATCCATGTATCCACAAGTAGATTCTACCGTCTACGTTTTTGCGCCTGAAGGAGCAGAACTGAAGGACTATATGAATCGCCTTGCTGGCTACAATAATCGTGAAGTAGAGCCTACTGCCTGGAATTTGCAGGTGAGCACTGGTGATGATTATTTGGAGAAAATGATCTCTACCAAGCCTGGAAATGTAATGATGGTAGCAGGTAAGAATGATCGAAAGATTGATTATATCTCTGCCGCCATTTCTAATGGAATCAACGTCTATGCTGATAAGCCTTTGGTGATTAATAAAAGTGGGTTTCAGAAGTTGGTAAAGACTTTTGAAGAAGCTGGCAAAAAGGATCTGCTGCTTTACGATATCATGACTGAGCGTTTTGAGATCAGTACTATATTGCAGAAGGAGCTTTCTATGGTTCCTGACGTTTTCGGAGAATTGGAAAAAGGAACCCTTGAGAATCCTGCGATTACTAAAGAGTCTGTGCATCACTTCTTCAAGTATGTCTCTGGAAATCCCTTGATCAGACCAGATTGGTTCTTTGATACGGATATAGAAGGAACAGGTATCGTGGATGTGACTACTCACTTGGTGGATTTGATCCAGTGGGAGGCTTTTCCAGGCGTCACACTAGACACAGCTGATGTGCAGATGCAGACGGCAAGGCTTTGGTCTACAGATCTGGATTTGGATCAATTTAAGCTCGTAACTGGCGAGGCTGAGTTTCCTGAGTTTCTGCAGAAAAACGTATCGGATAATAAGCTCAGCGTCAACAGTAACGGTGAGATGAATTATACCCTGAAAGGAGTTCATTCCAAAGTAAGTGTGATCTGGAATTATCAGGCACCGGAAGGAGCTGCGGATACACATTATAGCCTGATGCGTGGCACAAAGGCGAATCTGATTATTCAGCAGGGTGCTGCAGAGAAATATGTCGCTACTTTATATGTAGAGCTTTTGGATGGACAGGACGAAGCATTGAATAGCCTTGTGAAGGAGAAACTTCAAGGTCGTTTTCCAGGTTTGGATTTAGAGAAAATCAGTACTGGAAAATACAAAGTGATTATCCCAGCAACCTATCACAATGGCCATGAAGCTCATTTTGCTCAGGTCACTGAGAAGTATTTGGAGTATTTCACCAAAAAGAATATGCCTTCTTGGGAGGTTCCAAATATGATAGTAAAGTATTTTACTACTACAGAAGCTTTAGTAAAAGCTGAAGAAAACTAAGGTTATCCTAAACATGAACACCAATTAATAGGTTGGTTAGTTAAGCTATTACTTATGGAATTAACTGATCAACCTATTTCTTTGTCTAAACCAACTGTAGCCATAGCAGGTGCGGGAGGATATGTGGGCCGTTGGTTCATTCATCATTTTCGCCACAAATACAATATCGTTGCCTTAAGTAGAAGCAAGGTCAAGGATAATCCATATCCGGAAGTGACTTGGAAACAGGTAGAATTGTATTCAATATCCAGTACGGTTGAGGTTTTGAAAGGAGTGGATGTAGCAATTTATTTAGTGCATTCTATGAATGCGTCTACTCGTTTGAATCAAGGAAGTTTTGAGGATACTGATTTACTTTTAGCGGATAATTTTAGTCGTGCTGCGCATATAAATAATGTAAAGCAGATTATTTATCTGGGTGGTCTTTTGCCCAAGGAAACTGGTGAAAGTCTATCCAGACATTTGAAAAGTCGCTTGGAAGTAGAGCAAACCTTAGGAGCTCGATCCGCCAAGCTTACTGCTATTCGTGCTTCAATCATCGTAGGTCCTGGTGGTTCCTCTTTTGATATGATTAAGAATCTGGTAAAAAACCTACCGGTTCTTATGTGCCCGCAGTGGACTGAGTCTTTGACTCAGCCAATCTCACTTCGGGATACTTTGGATATTATTGATACCTGTGTTGGTAATGAAAATGTATTTGGGAAGGCAATAGAAATAGGAAATCCCGAAGTGATTTCTTACAGAAATATGCTGGAAGTCACAGCCAAAGAGTTGGGTAAAAAGAGATTGGTTTTTTCCGTTCCAGTCTTCTCTTTAGGGCTTTCCAAGCTCTGGGTCGGTTTTTTTGGTGAATCCCCACCTCAATTGGTTTCTCCATTAGTGGAAAGTTTAAAGCATACTTTGACGGTGTCAGAGGAATTGAAGTTCAAGGAAAAGCCTATTGATTACCTATCCTATGAGGAGTCAGTAAGAGCAGCACTTGATTCAGATATCGAACTGAAAAATCCAAGTTTTTATCCTTTGGAAAAAGTCAAGAATACGGTTCGCAGTATTCAGCGTATGCCAAATCCTCATGGAGACTCTGCGACTTGGGTTGCACATAGATACAACATCTGGCTTCCTACATTTTTCAAGTTTTGGATCAATGGAAAAATGATGGATAGTGGAGAAATTGCTTTTTTTCTCCTCTGGAGTAAAAAGCCAATGCTACAGCTGACGCTCATCCCTGATAGAAGCGAGGTAAATCGTCAGTTGTTTTACATATCCGGAGGCTGGCTTGTGCAGAGATTTGATCATGGTTGGTTGGAGTTTCGTGGAGTATTGGACAATAGATATATTATTTCAGCCATCCATGAGTTTGTGCCAAGATTACCTTGGCTTATCTATGTAAATACCCAGGCTAAAATTCACCTTTGGGTAATGAATAGATTTAAGAAATATTTGGAGAATCGAGTGAACTAAGAACAGGGTTATTTGCTTTATATTAAACTCATACCAAAAATCTAAATTTTTAAAAACATGAAATCGAGCCTGCATGAGGCAGACAGGCATGACTCAGGACTCATACACGGGAATTATTATTTAGCATGCGAGATTCCTCGCGATGGTTATCGAGATGGCCTTTAAAAAACAAATTTTAAACATATGAAATATTTAAGCTTTAAAAACGGAGATAAACTTCCGATTGTAGGATTAGGGACTTGGAAAAGTAAGACTGGAGAAGTTAGTCAGGCCGTTTACTGGGCTATTGAGGCTGGCTATCGACATATAGATTGTGCGGCAGTTTATCAGAATGAAAATGAAGTAGGAGAGGGCATAGCAAAAGCAATTTCCGAAGGACTAGTGAAGCGGGAAGAGCTTTTTGTGACTTCCAAGCTTTGGAATAATTCGCATAAAAAAGATCAGGTACTTCCAGCTTTGGGAAAAACACTTTCTGATCTAAAATTGGATTATGTGGATTTGTATTTGATTCACTGGCCGATAGCCTTTAAGGCAGAAGTTGGATTTCCAGGCAGCAGAGAGGACTTTTATACCTATGATGAAGTGTCTATTTCTGAGACTTGGAAAGGCATGCAAGAGTTAAAAGAAAAGGGTCTTGTAAAGCATATTGGTGTTTCGAATTTCAACAAAAACAAGCTCAATGAATTGTTTGAGGTAGGTGGTCAAAAGCCTGAAATGAATCAAGTAGAAATGCAACCTTATCTTCCTCAAAAAGGCTTGGTTGAGTTTTGTGCTGAGCATGGAATATTGATGACTGCATATTCACCTTTAGGTTCTCCTGATTCTAGGGCTGAGAGACATGAAAACGACCCGAAGTTATTGGTAGATCCAGTCGTTAAAGAAATAGCAAATAAGCACAAAGTTGGTGTGGGCCAGATTCTTATTGCTTGGTCAATAGCCAGAGATATAGCAGTGATTCCAAAGTCAGTAAACCAAGAGCGAATTATCGGCAACTTGGCAGCTGCTGAAGTCAAGCTTGATGATCACGATATGATGGAGTTACGTGACATTGGAGTTAATCACAGGTTTATAGATGGTGCATTATTCATAGGCGATAATAGCCCTTATGAATCTTCGGATTTGTTCGATCAAGAGTAGTTTTCAAAGTAAAACGATATCAAAAAAGGCTATTGGATCCAATCCAATAGCCTTTTTACTGATATGTACTAATGAGAAATTAATCCTCAATCTCCAGTGCTTCCAAAATATCCGCAAGCTCATCAAAGTCTTTCAGGCCAGGTTTGATTTCATTTCCGCCGGTAAGAGAGATGCCATATAGATTTAGCGTATCAATTAACTCCTGTACATTCTGAGCAGTTATTCCTACTCCCAATACAACTCTGCAATGTGCGCTGATTAGCTTGATCGCATTCAAGTCCTCTTCATCCAGTTCTTCGTGATCTGAGGTGATATGAAAAATGATTCCGGATTCATTGAGTTTCTCAGCCACTTCTTGTTCTATTTGTCTGACTTCTTGCAAATCCATTTTATAGATCAAACCGTATCCTTTGCCTTCAAACTCTACAAGAGGTTCGATTCTATCGTGTTCGATCCATTTTACACTTGGGTAATTCACCAGCGTTTCCTGAACTTCAGGTAATTTGTAGGTGACAAATTCGCCGACAAATTCAAGACCGGAAACCCATCCCGTAATTTCATTAAACTGAGCAGGGGTGATGAATATATCAGATTCTCTTTCTAGGGAAAAGCCCAGTAAATCCACATACATTCCGGCACAATACCTAGCATCAGAAAGATTGGTAATACCGCTTATTTTTACAAAAGTGCTTAAAGCCATGGTTCAAATTTTGAATCGGCTAAGATAATCAGGATGATTGGCTAGAAAAAAGTATTTCGAAACTGTATCAATTCGTCCTTACCTGATAATTGAGAAAATCCTAGTATTTTTAGTCATTGAAAGGCACAATGAATAAACTCCTATCCATACTTGTATTAGTAGTACTTACATTTTTCACCGCTTGTGATCGGGAAATAGAAGAAGGACAAGTGGATCAAGGCTATGAATTCCAGCCTTTGGAAATTGGCTTGTTTTGGGTCTATGAGGTAGATCAGACTACTTATTTTGGTGAAAATGATTCAGAACAGATGCAGTTTTATTATAAAGATCGGATCAGGAGTTTTTATACAAACGAGGAAGGCGAAGTAGTGTACATAGTGCAACGTTCTAAGTCTTCTACGAATACAGAATGGAGTAATATCTTGGAATACACACTGATTCAGCGGGATCGTGGACTGGTGAGGACTATAGAAAATCAACCATTGGTTACCTTGGTGTTTCCACCGAAAAATGGATCAGTCTGGAACGGAAATGTATACAGAAATCAAGCAGAAGATGAATTTGAACTTATCAGTTCCGGTAATTCTATTCGGGTGAATCAGGAGGAGAGTGATGACCTGGTGACGTATAGAGATATCCGTTATGAAGTGTATGAGAAAGGTGTAGGATTAGCGGAAAAGTATGATGAAGTATTGACTTACTGCTCTAGAAATGATTGTTTGGGAGATATGTTGATAGATTCAGGTTTTAAAGTTCATATGAAATTGATCGAAAATGGGAAAGATTAAATTTTTAACCTGTTTCTTGATTGGAATAGCATTTTCTTGGAATGCAGCTGCGCAGGATCGTTATGCTGTGTTCTACAAGTTTAAGCCTCAGGAAAGTCTTTCCCTTTCCCAACCATCGGAATTTTTAAGTCAAAAAGCATTGAATCGTAGAAGTAGAGAAGCTGTGGCTCCTGATAGTTTGGATCTTCCTGTTTCGCAGAAATATGTGGATGCCGTCTCCGAGAAGGCAACTTATATCCTCTACTCCAGCAAGTGGTTTAATGCTACCCTGCTCGTGACAGATGAAGCCGGAGTAGCAGAACTAGAAGCCTTGCCGTTTGTGGATAGAGTAGAGTTGGTGGGTAGAGGCTTTGTTCCCAATCCAAATGCTAAAATTGAAGCAAATAGTAATATTGCTGGTAAGAGTAAACTTCGTATGCCAACTAGCGAAAGCGCACGTGTTTTGGCAACAAATGAAGAAACATATGACTTCCAAAATTCACTGCTTGGGATAGATAAAATGCATGAGGAAGGTTATACCGGCAAAGGTGTAACCATCGCAGTTTTTGACGCAGGATTTCCGGGTGCCAATACTGCTAGTCCTTTGGTTCATTTGCAAACAAATGGACAGATCATCGCCACCAGAGATTTTGTGAGACCATGGAATCAGAATGTGTATTCCGACAATCAGCACGGGACAAATGTACTCTCTCTCATCGCTTCCAAAGAACCAGGGAAAATGCTGGCTGGAGCACCTGATGCAACTTACATACTTGCGATGACCGAGGAGATTGCTACGGAATATTGGGTGGAAGAATACAACTGGGTTCGTGCCGCAGAATATGCAGATAGCCTAGGTACAGATATAATCAGTAGTTCTGTTGGGTATTGGGACTTCGATGATCCGACGATGAACTACACAGTGGCAGATTTGGACGGGGAGACTACTATCATCGCGAGAGGAGCCACTATCGCAGCGAGCAAAGGAATACTTATAGTAAACAGTGCAGGAAACAGTGGTCCATCCCAATCGACATTAAATTCACCTTCAGATGCCAAAGGAATTCTAGCGATTGGATCTGTTAATAAAGAGCTGAATGTTTCTAGTTTCAGTTCTCGCGGACCGACTGGAGATGGAAGAATCAAGCCTGACTTGGCAGCTTTTGGAGATGGTACAGCATTGATCAGATCAACTGGTGATGTAGGGTTTTCGAACGGAACATCCTTTTCTGCTCCTCAGATTTCGGCTATGGCTGCAGGACTTTGGGGAGCTAAACCTGAGTGGACAAAGGATGAATTAATAGAAAGTTTGTTGAATAGTGGAACACAAGCCTCAGAGCCAGATAATATGTTAGGCTTTGGTATTCCAAATTTCCTAGCGGCACTTTATGGAGAAATACTGGCTGTGGATGATAATGAAGAAGTAGTGTCCTGGAAAGTCTATCCCAACCCGATTCTAAGTGATGAGTTGAATATCCACTTTGGTACTAGTCTAAGAGCAGAATTTTCGCTTATCGATCTTAACGGTCGAACATTACAAAGTGAAACTCTTAACAGATCAACTGTCCAAGAACCTTTCAGAATTCTTTTGGAGGGAGTCAAGTCAGGAATATATGTGATTCAGATGCATGACTCCACTTTGATCAAGCGAAGCAAATTAATAAGACAGTAAGAATTTGGGCACGGCCTAATATTTTACCTTTTTTACAGAAACAAAAACATACGCATGTCTCCTTTAATAGCCCCATCCATTCTAGCTGCTGATTTTGCAAATCTTCAAAGAGAAGTAGAAATGCTGAATTTATCTGAGGCTGATTACATCCATGTGGATATAATGGATGGCGTCTTTGTTCCGAATATTTCATTTGGTATTCCAGTGACGGAGGCAATTCATCGTCATGCCAAAAAGCCTCTGGATATACATTTGATGATTGTGAATCCTGACAATTACTTGGAAGCTTTTAGAAATGCAGGCGCAGAAGTGATATCAGTCCATTATGAGGCATGTAATCATCTTCATCGCACGCTACAAGCCATTCACGATTTAGGAGCAAAAGCTGGTGTAGCCATCAATCCTCATACGCCAGTGGAATTACTCTCGGACGTAATTCAGGATATTGATCAAGTAATTATCATGTCGGTAAACCCTGGGTTTGGCGGACAGAAATTTATTGAAAATACCTATTCGAAAGTATCGAGATTGAAGGATTTGATTCTTGCCAAAGGAGCTAAGACAAAGATTGAAATTGATGGGGGAGTGAATCTTCAAAATGCTCCCAAGCTGCTTACCGCAGGAGCTGATGTATTTGTAGCAGGAAGTTTTGTGTTCAATTCCTCTGATCCCGTTCAGACTATCAGCCAGCTTAAATCAATTCGCTTGGTTTGACCTTCACACTGACCATTTATCATAAAAAACCTTAAAAAGCATCATCATTATTTGAATTTTTGGCTTCAGAGCTTTTTATTGAGCATTATACAGAAATTAAAATCAGATAGTTTATGAAAAAAGTATTGTTGTTTGGAGCGCTATTCGCGTTCCTTGGACTTGCTGCTTACGCACAAGATGAGGAGAAAGTCACAGATGAAGACTTGGCTAAATATGCAAGTATGGAGGTTCAATTTTATGATTTTCTAAATTCTAGAACTGAAAAAATGAAATCCATGATTATGGAAAACGAGATTTTCCAAGGTGGTGCAAGATATAATGAGATCAAGGCTGCTTGGGGTGATGAGGCAAAAATGACTGAAGCTAAAGTTACTGATGAAGAAAAAGCTGCTTATGAGGAAATTCAAGCTTTTCAAGATTCTCAACAAGGAGTTTTAAAAGAATTTAAAACAAATTTGATTATGGACGAGGAAGTCCTTGGAGCAGGTACTTACAATAAAGTATTGGCTGCAACTAAAGAGGATCCAGCTGTAAAAGAGAAATTAGACAGTATGATAGCTGAAATGAAAGCTAAGCAAGAAGCTGAGAAAGAAGATACTCCTGAGCCTAAAGACGGAAATTAGGATTTAATTCAAGATATTATGAAGATGCCTCCCAATTGGGAGGCATTTTTTTTTAATTTCACACCAAGAGTATCAAGCCTTCGTTTATAAAAGTATGAATTTCAAAAAGCTACCCCTTTCCATTATTCTTTGTTTTGTTCTAACAGCTGTGTTTGCACAGGATGACGATATTTTTGGGATATCCCAGAAAGCCAAAAGCCCTAAAAGTGAGTCTGGCCTAGGCAATGTTGCTAGGAACGTGTTGGAAATGTTCAGTGTCGAGCTTTCTGGAGGTGGTGCCTACCAGCAATTTGGTACTAGCTTTTATTCAGAAGCACCAGCCCTTTACCCTTTTTCTCGCTATCAAAATTTAGAAGGGGATCCTTTGGATATTTCTGAAGAAAAACCGCTTGATATGACAGGTGGAGATTGGGTAATTCCAAACTGGAACGGTGGAATGAGAATTAACCTTTTCAATCTTTTGACTATTGGTGGAGGTTTTGGTCAGGAATGGGGAAATCTGGCACCGATGCAAGGCGGAGATTATCAGTTTGATTTTGAAGGTGCTACATACCAGGTGAACAAACTCTACGGTACTGTGGGACTCGTGCTTTATGATGCCAATAGAAGAAGGGCATTTTTGAATTGGAGGTATAGAAATTACTCTTCTTCCAATCTTTACATGATGTCGGAACTAAAGCAGAGAGCTAGACAGAATTATCCTTGGCGTTTTGTGTTTGAAGCAGAATTTGGAAAGTTGAAGCTGAAGAACGCTTATGATGCAGCATTAGACGGTGGCCCTAATCCTTATGTGCCAAGACTGGCCGTATCTGACAAGAATTACTATGGACTTGGACTTAGAATCGAACGTGATTTCTCTGACTACACCAAAGTCTTTATAAAAGGAGGAGCAGATTTCCGCAAATTCACCTACGCGGCATCTGATTTTTCGGAGGTTCAAGACCTTGATCAAAAAGTATATGCAATGCAAGTTGGGGTGGCAGTTACATTTCCTGGAACTAAGCGTTGCAAAATTGGAGGCTGTGGAGTTGTGATGAAACATATGCACAATGGAATCGAGGTTAGAGGTAGCGGAATTTTCAATTTTCAGAACAGGAAAGTCGGACAGTGGTACTAAAGTCCTGATTATCCTGTTTGGTCTTTGTAATCTCTTTTCAAAACCAGTCTGTTTTTACTATCTTGCAGCCTTAATCGACCCCGTGAATAGCATTATATGGCTCAAGGAGAAAACGAGAACATCATACCCATTAACATTGAAGAGGAAATGCGTGGTGCCTACATCGATTATTCGATGTCGGTTATTGTTTCAAGAGCGCTTCCTGATGTCCGTGACGGACTAAAACCAGTACACCGTAGAATCCTTTTTGGGATGCAGGAACTGGGAGTATTACATAACAAGCCCCATAAGAAATCGGCCAGAATTGTCGGTGAGGTACTCGGTAAGTATCACCCACATGGTGACTCTGCTGTTTACGAAACGATGGTTCGTATGGCACAGCCTTGGTCTCTGAGATATCCTTTGGTGGATGGCCAGGGTAACTTTGGTTCTGTCGATGGAGATAATCCTGCAGCGATGCGTTATACCGAAGCTAGACTGAAGCGTATTGCCGAGGAGCTTTTGGTGGATATCAACAAGGAGACAGTAGATTTCCAATTCAACTTTGATGACTCCCTAAAGGAGCCAGTTGTATTGCCAGCAAAAATTCCAGCACTTCTATTGAACGGTGCATCAGGTATTGCTGTAGGTATGGCGACAAATATGGCCCCTCACAATCTTGGAGAAGTAATTGACGGGATTGCAGCCTACATCGACAACAATGATATTACTATCGAAGAATTGATGGTGCATATCGTTGCTCCTGATTTTCCTACTGGAGGAATTATCTACGGTTATAATGGAGTGAAAGCTGCGTTTGAAACTGGTCGTGGAAGAGTAGTGATGCGTGGCAAAGCCAATGTGGAAGTCAAAGATGGTGGAAGCAAGGAGATGATTATCATCACCGAGATTCCATACATGGTGAATAAGGCTAGCATGGTAGAGAAAACTGCTGCGCTAATCAATGAAAAGAAAATCGAAGGGATCTCTGCAATTCGTGATGAGTCTGATCGCTCAGGAATGCGAATTGTTTATGAACTGAAGCGCGACGCTATATCTAGTGTTGTACTAAATAACCTTTATAAGCATACACAGCTACAGACTTCATTCTCAGTGAATAATGTTGCCTTGGTAAAAGGCAGACCTTATACGCTGAACTTGAAGGATATGATTGTTCACTTTGTCAATCACCGCCATGAGGTAGTGATTCGTAGAACTGAATATGAATTAAGAGAAGCAGAGAAAAGAGCACACATACTCCAAGGTTATTTGATCGCATTAGATCATTTGGACGAAGTGATTTCATTGATCAGAAATTCTGCAGATCCTGAGACAGCTAGAAATAGCTTGATGGAGAGATTTGAATTGAGTGAAATTCAAGCAAGAGCTATCCTCGATATGAGACTACAGCGATTGACTGGAATGGAGCGCGACAAGATCATTAAAGAGTATGACGATATCATGGCTCTGATCGGAGAACTCAAAGAGATTCTTGCCAGCGAAGATAGGAGAATGGAGATCATCAAAGAGGAGCTTGCAGAAATGAAAACTCGCTATGCTGATGATAGAAGAACTGAAATAGAGCATAATGCGGAAGATTTCAGCTATGAAGATATGATTCCAAATGAGGAAGTGATTATCACTGTTTCTCATGAAGGATATGTGAAGCGTACTGCGCTTTCAGAATATAGAACACAAGGTAGAGGAGGAGTTGGATCGCGTGGTGTAAGTACCAAGCAAGATGATTTCACGGAGTATTTATTTACTGCATCTACGCATAATTACCTATTGATCTTTACAGATAAAGCGAAATTATTCTGGTTAAAAACCTACGCTATTCCTGAAGGATCAAAGACTTCTAAAGGAAGACCAATTCAGAACTTGATTAGTATCGAGCAGGATGATAAGATACGTTCTATCATTCAGGTAGCAGATTTGAATAATCAGGATTATCTGAACAACCACTTCCTAGTGATGGTGACTAAGCGTGGTATTATCAAGAAGACTACGCTAGAACAATATAGCCGTCCAAGAACCAACGGTATCATTGCATTGAATATACGTGAAGATGATCAATTGGTGAAGGTAGAGATGACGAATGGCAATCAGCATATTGTGATTGCTGCTAAATCCGGAAGAGCCATTCATTTCAACGAAACAGCTGTGAGACCTATGGGGCGTACAGCTACAGGGGTAAAGGCTATCAAGTTAAATGATGATAACGATTATGTTATTGGCATGGTATGTGCATCTGAAGAAAATGCAACGTTGCTCGTAGTTTCCGAAAAAGGTTACGGTAAGCGCTCTAGTCTCGACGAATATAGAATCACCAATCGTGGAGGTAAAGGAGTGAAAGCAATGAGTGTAACAGAGAAAACCGGAACGCTAGTTGCAATCAAAGAAGTAGTAGAGACTGATGATTTGATGATCATCAACAGATCGGGGATCACCATTCGTATTTCTGTGGATGGACTTCGAATCATGGGAAGAGCTACTCAAGGAGTAAGATTGATTAAAATCGGAGAAAATGATGAAATTTCTTCCGTAGAGAAAATATCAAAAGAAGAAGTGGAGGAAGTGGAAGATGCAACAATAGTTACAGATGAAAATTCTGAAACAGCTACTGATGAGTCTTCAACTGATGAATCCGAAGACTCTTCCGATGAGCCAAATGAAATAATCGAATAACCAACCAAACAAGAAAAATACGCTAAAATGAAGAAGCTAATTCTATCAATGGCCTTGATCGGTGCAACGACTCTGGCTTTTGCACAAAAAAAAGTGGTTCGCTCCGCTGAGAAGAACTTCAAATCTGGAGATCTTGCTGCTGCGATGACCGATGTGGAGGCTGCAAGTAACGATCCGGAAACTGGAAGTGATCCTACCACCTATCTATTAAAAGCTCAGATCGAAACCAAAATGTTTGGTTCTGATTCTTCCAATACAGAATCAACTTTAAAAATAGGAGAAGCTGCATTGGCTACCTTTATGAAGGCATTCGAAATGAGTGGAAGTAACAAATCAGAAGGTGTAGGTAAAGATATCTATGCTGATGATCTACCAGGTGTTCCTGAAAACCTTAGACCTTACACGATCAATACATTTAAAAATGTAGCGTTCGATAAAGGAGGAGAAAGATATAATGAAGATGATAAAGAAATGGCTTACCAATTCTTTGACTTAGCTGGCCAAGTAGATCTAAGTGATACGACCATTCATTACAATGCTGGTTTCATTGCAAATGATCTAGGGATGTTTGACGAAGCAAAGAAACACTTCGAATACCTACTTGAAGTTCCAGAATATAACAAATTGACTGTTTACTACTTACTGGTTCAAATTTTAAGTGGTGAAGAGCAAAATCCAGAAGCATCTTACGATATGGTAATGGCTGCTAGAGAAGAATATCCTGAAGATAAAATCCTTGCTGAGTATGAGATCCAACTATTGCTTCAATTGAACAAAATGGATGAGGCAATGGCGTCAATTCAAGAGGCTTTGAAGAATGATCCAAATAATGCTGGAATCCTTTTGAGATCAGGTTATTTGAAAGAGCAGTCTGGAGATATAGATGGTGCGCTTGAAGATTACAAAAAGTCTGTTGTAGCTGATCCAACTTTCTACGATGGTAACTATTACACTGGTGCACTATTGTTGGAGAAGTCAAGAGAAATTCTTGCTGAATTGAATTCGCTTTCTGATGATCAATGGGAAGCTAGATCTAAATCAATGGGAGAGGAAGCAAACCTTCACTACCAAGAGGCGGTTCCATATTTCGAAAAAGCATTGGAAATCAGACCTGATAATACTGACTTGATGGCCATATTATTTAGAGTTCATGCTCGATTGAAAAACGATGCGGAAGCTGATAAGTACAACAAGATGTTGATCGAATTGAAAGGTGCCAACTGGCAAGAAAATATGTAATTCTTATATTACTATTTGAATTAAAGCCTCTGAATATAATTCAGAGGCTTTTTTATGTGGGGATATTTCCAAAATCAGTTAAGTCAAGCACTCTATTGACTTTGGGTAGCGTATAAAATTGATAGGCTGGCTTTTACAATATCTATATCTTTACCAACAGAATGTTCACAGTATCTATGCGATTGCAAATAGGGCCGATTTTAACTTGTATACTTTTTGGATTAATTTCCTGTCAAGTTGCTGCGCAATCAAAGAAGTTTATTGAAGTTTCTTACGATCAAGGACCAATTGTCGGAAACCAAAAGGATTGGGCTGAAGAACTGATTAATAAAATTGCCTATTCAGGAGTGGATGCTAGACTTGGCTGGAGGAGTGATAAGAACACTTACCTCAATTACATTAATAGATACCCAAGCTATGGCTTAGGCTTTACGTCTGCCCTAAATTACTACTCTGAAATAGGCAGGCCCATGGGAGTTTACGCGTTTGGCGAATTTCCCTTTGGCAGGAATGATTTCCATCGTAAACTCAATTTTAGCTATTATGCTCAAATTGGATTGGGTTTCAATATGAATCCATACGATGCTGAAACAAATCCTATGAATGGCTTCGTAGGTACGGCAGTTAATGCACACATTCACTTTGGGTTTAAAGCTTCTTATCAATTTTCTGATTCTTTTGGAGCCTTCACTTCTGTGGGTACCAAGCACTATTCTAATGGTTCGATTAATAAGCCAAACGCAGGTATTAATTTTATTCCCATTGCGATTGGACTTCGAATGAATCTAGATAAGGAAGAGTTCAATCCCGGTCCTAAGCCTCAGTTTCCTGCATTAGAGAAAAGAGGATATTGGAATATTGCCGCTTACACAGGAGTGAAAAGCTATGATGTGGGACAGAGAGCTTATTTCAGAGGTGGTTTGGGTGTGAATTACCTATGGGAACTTTCTCATAAATATAGAGGTGGACTTGGAGTAGATTGGTTTTATGGAGCCGGAGCGCGAGACAGATATCCTAACGAGAATATTACATTTTTAGACTCTAACTCCTTCGCAGTGGTAGGCTCTTGGGAATGGAAACTAACAGACCGATTGTATATGCCCGTAGCAATAGGTGTTTATGTAAACAAAGCGCATTATAATCAGGAAACAACCAGCTACTACGAGAGAATAGGTGTGAGATATAGGATAAATACAAACGTGTTCGCAGGGGTTCAGATCAAAGCACATAAAGCAAAGGCTGACTTTTTTGAATTTACTTTAGGGTATACCATTCCAGGTAAAGTGCAAGAAATTATACATCGTTAAGAGATTGTAGCTCCTTTAATCAAAAAACATTTTTATTTCCATTAGGCTTGTTCTAGCTTGTAGCTATAAATTACACCCATTTATGACCAAGCCTATTTTGCTTAGATATTTAGCATTTCTCTCCTTCTCGCTAAGCAGTTTGATCTGTGTTTCCCAAACTATTCCATCCTCGGAGATTTACCATCAGCTATTACAGCTCAAGGAAACAAAAAGAGTGTTGTACATCGCTGCACATCCAGATGATGAAAACACCCGCTTGATTGCTGCTCTTGGTAATGGGGAGCATGTGCAAGTTGCTTATTTAAGTTTGACTCGGGGAGATGGGGGACAGAATTTGCTCGGGAAGGAACTAGGAATTGAACTTGGTCAGATCCGAACTCAGGAACTATTACGTGCCCGCGAAACGGATGGCGGTAGACAATTTTTTACAAGAGCCATGGATTTTGGCTATTCAAAAAACCCTGATGAAACCCTGCAAAATTGGGATAAAGAAAAAGTGCTTTCAGATGTAGTTTGGGTTGTAAGGAATTTTAGGCCTGATATTATTATTACACGATTCAACACTGTGCCAGGAGGCAATCATGGACATCACACCACTTCAGCTATTTTGGCTGAGGAAGCGTTTGAATTGGCGGCAGACGCAAATTCTTTCCCAGAGCAGTTGAAATATGTGGATACTTGGCAGCCCCGAAGAATCTTTTGGAACTCATATAATTTTGGAGGGGAATTTAAAGCTATAGAAACTGAAAAATATGCTGTATTCCAGGTTGGCGGATTTAATAGCCTCTTAGGAGAAACCTATAGCCAAATTGCTGCAAATAGTCGAACCATGCATAAATCACAGGGTTTTGGAGCTACAGCCGGAATAGGGGGAGCTGAAGATCATCTACAATTTATCAAAGGTGAATCATTTGAAAAATCTGCCTTCGAAGGGATTCCAGACCGCTGGAAGGAGATACCTGGTGGTATCGAAATAGAGACTATGATCCAAAGTGCAATTGATAAGTTTGACTTTAAAAATCCTCCTGTCAACCTGAAATCAATGATGGAGATTCGATCTAAACTTTTAGCTCTTAATTCCAAAACCTCATGGGTTTTGGAAAAGAAAGCGAAACTAGATGAATTGATTTTTGAGGTCTTAGGATTGAAAATGGAGTTCGTGACAAATCAAGAGCTGGGTTATGCAGGAGAAACAATCAAAGCAAACCTGATGCTTAATAATCCCTCTGTTGTATTGATTACAGATGTTTCTTTACAGGTAAATGATACTGATTATCATGCAATTAGCAATACCGTTGATAATAACAAGCCATTGCAAATTCCTGTCGAATATAAGATTGCCGAAAAAGCCCCTTTGTCACAGCCTTATTGGCTTGTAAATCCAGTAGTAGATGCGATCTATGATGTGAAAGATCAGCATATGATTGGCAAGCCCTTCAATGATATGAAGGTTGGTGGTGATTTAACTTTCAAAATTAATCTGCAGGAGTTCAAAGTTTCCATTCCATTAGAGTACAAATACAATGATCAGGTGGACGGAGAAGTGAAGCAACCATTTACCATAGTTCCAGAAATTGATTTGGAAGTCTCTGATGAGAACGTGTTTTTGATTTCTGGAGTAAATCCAATTGTTACTGTGACAGTGAATTTCAGTGATGATGTAAAGAAAGGAGAATTGTCATTCAAAAATCTTAAGAAATCTGAATTTGAAATTGTAGGAATAGAAGACAATATCAGTCAAAAGAAAAAGGTCTACAGTGTTTCTTTCAAGCTAAATAAAAATGAAAAGAGAGAAGTAGTAGCTCAGTTTACCACTGCTGATAAGAAGGTTTATGATCAAATCACTCATCGGATATCCTATAAACACATTCCTAATTTGACGTATTTTTCACCTGCTTCCATGAATTTAATTCAGGAGGATTGGAAGGTGTCTGGTGCGAAAATTGGCTACATCATGGGAGCAGGGGACGACGTACCTGCAGTTCTTTCTTCTTTGGGTTATCAAGTGACTCAGATCTCTGATTTTAGTTTAGCAAATCTTTCTCAATACAAAAGTATTGTGGTGGGAATCAGAGCTTACAATACGAATTCAGAGCTGGCCGCCAACCAACAGAACTTAATGGCGTATGTTGAGAATGGAGGAACTGTAGTAGTGCAGTACAATGTGAGTCGACCATTATTGATAGAGAATCTTGGGCCTTATCCTTTTGAGATTAGTAGAGATCGGGTTACAGTGGAAAATTCTCCTTTTACAGCAGACTGGGAGCATCCGATTTTGGCTGGACCAAATCAGATAACCACAACTGATTTTGATGGATGGATTCAGGAAAGAGGATTGTATTTTGAAGCAGATATAGCTCCGGAATATTCCACTCCACTTACATTTCAAGATCCAGGTGAAGATCCTCTGAATGGCTCCTTGATCTATGCGAAGTATGGTAAAGGAACATATATCTATACAGGTATCTCATTCTTTAGAGAGTTACCGGCTGGTGTGCCTGGCGCGACTAAATTATTCATCAATTTGATCGAGCAATAGTTTTGGAGGAGAAACAGATACGTTGGAAATACCTTTACGCTGGGTTGATAGCATGCCTTTTTATTTTGATGGCCTTATTTTATTGGCTTAAAGTAGCCTACGCATGAGTACATTAGATTGGGTAGTACTTTTTGGGACTTTGGCACTCATTGCCACTTATGGTATTTACAAAACTTACGGGCCAAAGAGTCTGGATTCTTACTTACGCGGTAAAAATTCAATGAACTGGTGGTCTATAGGTTTGTCGATCATGGCGACTCAGGCTTCGGCAATTACTTTCCTAAGTACGCCAGGACAAGCATACGAGGATGGTATGAGGTTCATACAATTCTATTTTGGTTTACCGCTTGCCATGATTATCATCTCGGTGGTTTTCATTCCGATTTATTACAAGCTGAAAGTATACACCGCGTACGAGTTTCTGGAGAACCGATTTGATCTCAAAACGCGAACTTTGGCTGCTTTGCTTTTTATCATACAGCGAGGCTTAGCGGCAGGAATTACCATCTATGCTCCAGCGATTATACTTTCGACCTTACTTGGTTGGAATCTAACGGCTACTAATATTCTGATCGGGTCTGTGGTGATTCTTTATACCGTTTCAGGCGGCACAGAAGCGGTGTCTATCACGCAAAAGCAGCAAATGGCTGTGATGATGGGCGGGATGATTTTGGCCGGAATAATCGTTATTCAAATGCTTCCTATTTCCTTCCAGGAAGCTATGCATGTCGCGGGAAAGATGGATAAGTTGAACATGGTCAACTTCGAGTTTGATATCTCTGATCGTTATAACGTTTGGTCAGGAATGACCGCAGCAGTTTTTCTTTTCCTCTCTTATTTCGGTACAGATCAAAGTCAGGTACAGCGCTATCTTTCTGGTCAGACACTTTCCCAGAGTAGGATGGGCTTGATCATGAATGGATTCTTAAAGATTCCCATGCAGTTCATTATTCTATTTATAGGAGTGATGGTATTTGTGTTTTATCAATTCTTTTTGCCTCCTGTAGTATTTAATACGGTGCAAACAGATAAGCTTCGCCAAAGTGAATATGCTGGTGAGTTCGAGGGATTGGAAGCGGATTACGCGGAGAACTTTGAAAAAAGTAAAGCATCCTATTTAGATATGCTTGATGCAATAGAGCAGGAAGATTTAGGAAGAGAAACTGAAATTCGTGAGAAATTAACCATCTTAAAATCAGAGCAGAAGGCGATCCGTGATGATGTGAAGGATTTGATCGTAACAAATGATCCTGTGGCTGAGACCAGAGATACGGATTACGTATTTATGCGCTTTGTAATGGATAATTTACCAAAGGGAATCATAGGGCTGCTCTTTGCTGTGATCTTCTCTGCAGCGATGTCTTCTACAGCCTCTGAGCTCAATGCGCTTGGTTCAACTACCACCATTGATTTGTATAAGCGATCCATCAAAAAAGGGGCAAGTGATAAGCATTACTTGAAATCCTCGAAGTTATTTACTGCATTCTGGGGACTTGGTGCCATACTCTTTGCTACTTATGCTTCTTTGTTTGAGAATTTGATACAGGCTGTAAACCTACTCGGATCTCTGTTTTATGGGACAATTCTTGGTATTTTCTTGGTTGCCTTTTTTATGAAATGGGTGAAAGGTCAAGCAGTATTTATAGCTGCTTTGCTATCTCAAGCACTGGTTTTATTTGTGCATTTCAGTAATGGAGACTTGGCTGATGGTAACCTTTGGGATATTGGATTTCTTTGGTACAATCCGATTGGATGCCTTGCTGTCATGCTCTTTGCTGCTGTGATTCAATTGGTGATTCCAGGTAAAACAGCTTCTGAGGAATAAGTATAAGTTGTGTCAATCCTAGCGGAGTCGAGGATCCTTCGATTTCGAGACTCTCGTCTCTCAAGTGCTTAGGACGACATAAATCTCGATTCAAAAACCGTCATCTCTCTTTTGTAAATACAATATTTTATTACTCAACCTGACAATCTTGTGTGTTACCTTACGCTGTGATTATAAGGGCAATTTCACCTTACAAAAAAGCTTTGTTCTCACTAGCTTCCTCGATCATTTCCTCCGCGAGTTCTTTCCCAAGGTATCGGTCTATCATGCCGTGAGCTACATAAAGTAAAGGTGTGAGTACAATCGCTACAGTCATTTTATAGATGTAATTCATAATGCCTACAGCAATAATTTGACTGAAGCTCCAATTTCCAAAAACATAAAAAGCAATTCCCAATACTACGAATGAATCTATAAACTGGCTGACCAAGGTAGAACCAGTCGCTCTGAGCCAGATTTTACCTTCTCCTGTTACAGCCCTTAGCTTTTGGAAGACATAGACATCGATTAACTGACCTATTAGAAATGCAGTGAGTGAGCCAATGATGATTCCCATTCCCTGTCGGAATATGGTATTGAAGGCGTAGCTGATATTAAAGCTCTCACCGTCGGGTGTAGTAGCATTTACGTCCAGCCAGAAGTCTGCTGGTGTCAAAGCAGTGACTACGCTGATGATTATGAATGCATAGGCAATCAGTCCGGCTGTCAGAAAAGACATTTTCTTGACGCCTTTTTTGCCAAAATACTCATTGATAATATCGGTGGTGATAAACACCACTGGCCAGATTATCGCACCAGCTGTAAGATTGAAGTCCAATAAGTACTCTCCGAAAAATGTCCAGTTTACCGGATCAAAACCGAGCGTTTTCTCGGCAGAGAAAATCTTCACTCCGATGATTTCTGCCAAAATCGCATTGGTCAGGAAGATGCTTCCCAGGATGATAAAAAGATTAGTCTTTCTGGAGTTTTGAGACTTGTTCATAGAGAATAAGTTGAGCCTTCTTCGCTTAATACGGAATTTTTAAAAACAGTTTTCGCCTCATCTAAGAGTGGCTCCAGATGTGCATATCGTGAGGAGTAGTGACCCAAAAGCAACTTTTTCACTTGACTCATTTTTGCTATCTCAGCAGCTTGCTTTGCTGTACTATGAAATGTGACGGCCGCTCGCTCTACATTATCTTCCATAAAAGTCGATTCGTGATAGAGTAAATCTACATTTTGGATAAATTGTTTTACTTCCGGATTGAAAATCGTATCAGAGCAGTAAGCATAGGAGCGGAGAGGGGGAAGCGGTTGGGTGTAGGCTTTGACTTTGTAAAGCTTACCGCTTTCGTCTTTGTAGTCTATACCTTGACGCAGAGAAAGAATAGCAGCTAAAGGCACTTCATTTTGCTGCAATTTCTCTTTAATCATACTACGAAGCCCATGTTTTTCTTTGATGAGAAAGCCAGTCGTAGGTAATCTATGTTTGAGAGGGAAGCTATACACTTCAAATCTTGGATCGTCCAGAAGAAGGTTTATGCCATCATCATGAGTTTGTACAAAAGTGAGCGGATAGTTCAATTTGGTATTGCTCCAGCGAAAATGTGTGGTGATGATTTCGTCTAACCCTTGAGGACCAAAGATGGTGAGCGGAGTTGTTCTTTTGCCTAAGTGATAGCTAGAGAGTAGTCCGACTAAACCTAAGTAATGATCTCCATGAAGGTGAGAAATGAAAATATGATTGATCTTAGAGACTTTGATTTTGAAGGCACGAGCCTGTAGCTGCATAGCCTCACCGCAATCTATCAGTAAAAAATCCTGCCCAAATCGAACGACTTGGGCAGTATGATGCCTTCCATGCACAGGGATGGAAGACGTGTTTCCTAATATGGTGACTTCAAAGTCAGGTATCAACCTTCCTCCTCTTCTTCTTCTCCGCTTTCGATAGCATGCATGAAGATAGCTTCACTTGCTTCTTCAAGCGTGCTCACTAAGTTTAATTTCTTATCCAACATGGAGATTTTCAACAGTTTCATGACATGATCCTGAACGCCTGAAATAATGAAAACACCACCATTTTTACCGAATTCACGATCCCCAACTAGCAATGCGCTAAGTCCTGAGGAATCTACATATTTCACTTCGCTCATGTCCAAGACAAGATTTGTGAAGCCTTCAGCGTGAATCGTCAATAATTCAGATTTCAAAACTGGAGCAAGCAATGAATCCAATTTCTCTTCCTGTGGAGTGAAGATGACGTATTGTTCTTTTTTATCAATTGAATATTTCATGTGTTTATTTATTTTTTATTGGTCATCCCGATAGCTATCGGGAGGAATCTCGCAGGCTAAATAATCATCTCAGTGTGCGATGTAATTCGTCGTGCTCGATTTCATAGTATGATTTGATTATTCTTTTAGCCTAAATGTGTAAGAATTGCTTTCTCTATTCTAGACTCAATTTCTGTTGTATTTGCTTTTTGGAAAGTCTCTCCAGTGATTTTTTCGAATAGCTCAATATAGCGATCAGAGATGCTTTCTACAATTTCATCTGTCATTTCAGGTACAGATTGTCCGTCTTTGCCCTGAAAACCATTTGAAATTAACCATTGTCTCACAAATTCTTTGGAAAGTTGCTTCTGCGCGATTCCTTTTGCCTGGTTTTCTTCGTAGCCATCTGCATAGAAATAGCGGGAGGAATCCGGCGTATGAATTTCGTCGATCAAAAGAATTTTATCTCCGACTTTACCAAATTCATACTTGGTATCGACCAAGATCAAGCCCATTTCATTAGCCATTTCTTGACCTCTTTGAAATAATGCCCTGGTATACTTTTCCAGTTGTAGGTAGTCAGCCTCACTTACGATTCCTTGCTTTAGGATTTCTTCTCTAGAAATATCTTCGTCGTGTCCTTGATCAGCTTTGGTAGTAGGAGTGATGATTGGCTCAGGAAAAGGGTCGTTTTCACGCATATGCTCTGGCATCGCTACTCCGCAAATGCTTCGCTTTCCTTCCTTGTATTCTCTGGCCGCATGTCCAGACATATATCCACGAATCACCATTTCCACCTTGAAAGGTTCGCATCGAGTACCGATCGTCACGTTAGGATCTGGAGTGGAAGTCACCCAGTTAGGCACTATATCTGAAGTCGCAGCTAGGAATTTGGCAGCGATTTGATTCAGGACTTGGCCTTTGTATGGAATTGGACAAGGTAATACTACATCGAAGGCAGAGATTCTGTCAGATGCGACTACAACCAATTCTTTGTCAAACATATAGACATCACGAACTTTACCTTTGTAAAATCCCTGCTGTCCTGGGAATTGAAAATGGGTTTCTTTGATTGCGTTACTCATCCTTTTATTGTTTGGGCAAAAATAGAAAAAGCTTTTCCTTTCTTCCCCTGCACGATCTATTTATTTATTGATTTTGTTACCCTTTTCATAGAATTCTGTAATGATAAGCGTTTCTTTCTCATCAAAAAAATCCCGTTTACCGGTCATTTTCCCATCCTTAAACCTTCTTATTTCCTCCAAAGAGCCATCTTCTCTGTAAATCCTTACCTCGCCTTGAGCTTCGTTGTATAGGTAATTAATGGCAGAATGGACTTGACCATTTTCAAAGTAATTGATTTCTAAAACTGGGCTACCCAGTTTATCAAAAGTCTTTTTCTGTTGAAGTTTGCCAGAAGTATAATACTTCTCTGTCGGTTGTATAGGAATTCCTTTTTTGAAAACAGCCTTTTCTCTCAGTTCACCATTCTGGTGATAAGACAATAATGCACCTTCTTCATAGCCTTTTTTATAGTTTCCTCTTCGCTCGGGCGAGCCATCTGGATAATTCAATTCATAGATTCCATCTAAAATTCCTTTGGAATAATCAATCACGGATAATACTTGCCCATCTTCATAATATTGGGTTTCTCTTCCATCCAGAACTCCATTTAGGTAAGTAGCTGAAATTAAAAGTTGACCATTTTCTGCATATTCTTCAAAAAGTCCATCGTATCTACCTTCAGAGAAGTAAACTTTGGAAGCTTGCTTTCCAGACTCATAGAAAGTTTGGCTGAGTCCATTTGGCTTGTTGTGTTGGAAATTGGTTTTGTCGCTAATCTGACCTGATTCATAATAAGTAATCACTTCGCCAACGATCTGATTATCCTGATAAGTAGAAGTTTGCTTGAGCTTTGATCCTGGAAAAAAACTTTTCGATTCACCAGACCTACTATTGTCCACGAAAGGGATAATCCTCACTGTATCTCCTGAAAGTGGGTCTAAATCAATAAACAGCCCATTTCTTTGATCATCTTTCAAGTGTCCAATTTGAACGAGATATCCTTCTTCATCAAATCGCTTGATTTCTCCATTCGCTTTGCCATTCACCATCAAATATAATTCCTTGATTAGGGTTTCTTCCTGATCATGGTACGTGCGTATGGTATCTTGGGCAAAGACTTGTGGAGTAGAAACAAGAATCAAAAAGAGTAGAAAAATTTTTCGCACAATTAAATGTATTGGATGAATAGGCAAGTTGCTAAATGTCTGGTAATATTTTAATGTTTTCAGTAAAACGAAAAGTTCCTGATCGGGTCCTACATAAACAAGTCTACCTCCGATTTGATAGTTTTACGTGCTTGCTGGATCATATGTTAACCGATAATTTTTAATCCTTGCCATGATTTTCTTTCATGGATATAATTATCCATCTGTAAAAAAGTTGGTAGAGCCCATCACTGATTTAGTAAAAGAAATGCAATATGGTGGTATCATGCGTACAGGATAGATGTATACACACTTACTTTAGGTGTCTGGTCAATCTCCTTATTGCTTACTCTTACATATGTCTATATCAAGTTTCCAAATTATTAGGAGATGAGACTAAAATAATAAGCCCATTTATGGTTCGAATTAGTTCTAAAGATAACTTTCTTGGTTTAGAACTGAGAAGAATTACCTACAGTTGTTTTGGTTCATTTGCTCCTAGGGAAAATTGCTTTGAAACAAACTGGTCTATGTCCTCTTTTGAATAAATTTTCTTGTCAATTTCTACTGTGATAATTGCAGGTATAAACCTGTTTGAATAATTGTTCTAGAATGAAACTATTACCCATGAACAAACTCTTTCATAGGGCATTTATTGCTTTATTTCTTTTGGGAGTCACATTAAATCAAGGGCAGGCTCAAGAAGTGCTCACGATTCAGGACGCTGTCCAGTTGTCACTTGATAACTATGGAGCTATTCGGGCAAAAGAATTCTACGCAGAGTCATCCAGCATGCTTGCAGATAAAGCTAAGCGTGATTACCTCCCAAACCTCACGCTTTCAGCTCAGCAGGATTATGGTACTGTAAATGGAATTATAAGTCCACTCTGGGGTTTTGGCGGATATGGCGTAGCCTCTTCAGGCCTACCGCGAAGTGAGCAAAATTGGGACGCTGCCTTTGGGGCTTCTTATGTAGCGAATGTTAATTGGGAGGTGTTTTCTTTTGGCAGAGCAAAAAGTAGCATTCAAACCGCTGAAGCAGTTGTAGATCAAGATCAAAAAGACCTTACGCAGGAAATTTTCCAACACCAGATCAAAGTTTCAAGTGCCTACCTAGATGGCGTGGCAGCCCATAAACTCACTGTTTCTTTTCAGAAAAATATGGAAAGAGCAGCCACCTTTCAGCAAATTGTGAAAGTGAAAGCTAGAAACGGTCTGATAGCTGGGGTAGATTCATCGCAGGCTGATGCTGAATATTCTAATGCAAAAATTGCCTACCTGAAATCTCTTGATCGGGAGCTTGAAGCGGAAAATGTTCTCATGAATCTATTGGGTGTAATTGATCAGGAATACATTCTTGACACCTTGTTTCTTGCTAAAATTCCTCATGAATTCACAGAAGATACCAGTATTTTCAATCACCCAATATTGGAATGGTATCGTGCTAAAGTCAATCTGAATGAGCAGCAAACGGCTTATTTCCGCACTTTTAACTACCCTTCGATAGCGCTAATAGGAATCGTCCAGACGCGTGCATCCGGATTTGGACCTACCTATAATGTTGACAATACAGATTTTTCACATTCCTATTGGGATGGGATCAATCCTACACGATCCAACTACTTGCTAGGAATAGGACTTACCTGGAATCTTTCCCAGATCCTGAGAACCTCAAAGCAGGTTCAATCTCAGAAATTTATCAGTGAAGCACTTTTAGAGGAATATCGACAGGCTGATCAGAGGATTCGGTTACAGGGCGATTTATCAGACAAAAAGCTTCAAAATGCATTGGAAAGTGTAAAAGAAGCCCCTATTCAGGTGACTGCGGCATCGCAAGCTTATCAGAGGCAGCTAGCACTGTATGAAAATGGGCTGACGGATTTGGTAAATGTTACCCAGGCTTTTTACCTCTTAATCCGGGCAGAGACAGATGAAGCCATTGCAACTAATAATGTATGGCAGGCTTTGCTTTTTAAAGCTGCTGCGGCTGGAGATTTTAGCCTTTTCGAGGACCAACTTTAAACCTAAGCGACTGAAATGGAATTGATACGTTTTGCTTTAAGAAAACCGATTACAATTTTAGTAGTGGTCGTTGGGCTGTTATTCTTTGGGATTAAGGCCGTAAGCACGATTAAGATTGATATTTTTCCTGAGCTTGATCTTCCCGTGCTTTATTTGTCCCACCCACATGGAGGCTACATGCCTGAGCAGATGGAAGCTTTTTATGGGAAAAGGTATGTGAATATCTTCCTGTTTGTCAATGGGGTAAAGCAAATAACTACTAAAAACATTCAAGGGCTAACCTTGATGAAAATTGAGTTTTATCCAGGTACAGATATGGCTCAGGCAGCTGCAGAAATCTCGGCCTTTTCCAATAGAATCCAAGCTGTATTTCCACCAGGATCCAATCCGCCCTTCATCATTCGTTTTGATGCCTCGACATTGCCGGTTGGTCAGCTTGTTTTAAGCTCGGACACCAGAAGTAATAATGAGTTGCTGGATATCGCGAATATCAATGTGCGTTCGACTTTTACTGACATTCCTGGCCTGGTTTCTTCACCACCTTTTGGAGGTAGCTCCAGAACTGTCGTAATCAAAGTAGACCCTCAGAAGCTCCGAGATCATAACCTAACTCCAGATCAGCTAGTCGAGGCTATGCGGGTCAATAACATCACAACTCCTTCTGGAAATGTGAGGATTGGGGATATTAACTACCTGACTCCGGCAAATACAATATTGAATACCGTTGAGGAATTTGGAGATATTCCTTTGTTCAAAGAGGGGGTTCATAATCTCTACATGAAAGATGTCGCCACTGTGGAAGATGGGGCTGACATCGCTTCAGGATATGCGTTGGTTAATGGCAGGAGATCTGTTTACCTCAGTATTGCAAAAAGTGCTGACGCCTCCACTTGGGAGGTTGTGCAAAATCTGAAGAAATCCATACCGGATATTCAGAATCAATTACCTGAAGATGTAAAACTCACTTTTGAATTTGATCAGTCTGAATTTGTGATCAATTCCGTGGATAGCTTAATCCATGAAGGAATAATCGGTGCGATTCTCACAGGTTTAATGGTACTTCTGTTTTTGGGCGATGCCAGAGGAGCATTGATCGTGATTTTGACGATTCCTGCCTCCATCATTACTTCAGTGTTGTTTCTGAACCTTTTTGGGCAAACCATCAATATCATGACCTTAAGTGGTTTGGCTTTGGCTATTGGAATTTTGGTTGATGAAAGTACGGTAACCATCGAAAATATTCACCAGCATTTTGATATGGGCAAACCGAAAGCTTTGGCGATCTGGCATGCCTGTTCAGAAATCGCTTTTCCAAAATTGCTCATTTTGCTATGTATCCTGGCCGTATTTGCTCCGGCATTTACTATGGGTGGAATTCCTGGTTCACTTTTCCTTCCTCTTGCTTTGGCAATTGGATTCAGCATGATAGCATCCTATTTTCTTTCCCAGACCTTTGTGCCAGTTCTGGCAAACTGGCTGATGAAAGTGAAGCATCATTTGAAGCCTGATGGAAGTCAAATGACTGATAAAGAAGAGATGGCTTTGGCTGGATTAGACAGATCACAGGAAAGTAGCCATGAGCAAAAAGTAATGCTGGCAGAGCGGGTGGATATAAATAAGGATGGGAAAATCAGCCTATTTGAGCGATTTAGAAAAAGCTATCTGGGTTTGATTGAATCCTTGCTTCCTTATCGTAAACCTGTTTTGATAGTGTATTTGATCGTCAGTATCGGTTTGGTAGCACTCTTTGTGAATGGAATTGGTAGGGATGTGTTGCCGAGAGTAGATGGTAATCAGTTTCAGCTGAGAATGAAGTTGCCTGATGGCACTCGAATGGAAACTACTGAGGCTGAAACCATCAAACTTCTGGCTGGAATTGATGAAATAGTCGGCAAAGAGAATGTGTCTGTGACTTCAGCTTATGTGGGTTTGCATCCTCAGCTTTATTCCATCAATCCAATTTTCCTATGGATGTCCGGTCCGCATGAAGCAGTACTTCAAGTAGCACTTAATAGCGATTTTGAAGTCAATTTGGATGAACTCAAAGATGCTATCCGCAAAAAGGCTACGACGATCAATTCAGGAATGACTTTGTCTTTTGAACCGATAGAATTGACCGATAAAATTCTAAGTCAAGGTTCGCCAACGCCAATTGAAGTACGTTTTGTTGGCCGGAAAAAAGAAGTGAACCGAGAGTACGCCAGAAAGCTGATGGATAAGCTGAAAACCATCGATTACCTCCGGGATATTCAGATAGGTCAGTCGGTAAACTATCCAACTATAAATATTAAAATCGATAGGCTTCGCGCTTCTCAGCTAGGAGTGGATCTCTCTGATGTGTCTCGATCTCTCATAGCTTCTACCTCTTCCTCCAGATTTACTGAGAAAAATGTCTGGGTAGACAAACCTAATGGTAATACCTACAATGTGCAGATTCAAGTGCCAGAAGGGCAAATGAACAGTATAGAAGAAATCGGTCAGATACCAGTCAAAAGGAATTCTGCTAGACCGGTCCTTAGTGATATTGCTACGTTTGAAGAGGGGAGAACAGAAGGTGAAATAGCAGACCTTGGTGCCAATCCAATGCAAACAGTAACGGCTAATCTAAACGAAATGGATTTGGCTACAGCCGCTGCCGATGTAAATGAAGCCATTGCTTCACTGGGTGAGTTGCCAAGGGGACTGAAAGTAGAGTTGATAGGTATGAGTGCTACTTTGATCGAAACGTTGGATAGTCTGGAAGGAGGACTTTTGGTTGCAATCATTGTAATTTTCCTTATGCTTGCTGCAAACTTCCAATCCTTCAAAGTTTCGGGAGTGGTATTGGTAACAGTTCCGGCGGTATTGTTGGGATCATTGCTGTTACTGGTTGCTACTGGTTCTACATTGAATCTTCAATCTTACATGGGGATAATCATGTCAGTTGGGGTTTCTATTTCGAATGCCGTTCTCCTCATTACCAATGCGGAAGAGCTGCGATTGAAAAATGGGGATGCAACCAAGTCCGCATTGGAAGCTGCTTCCTTGCGTGTGAGGCCAATTGTGATGACAGCCATGGCAATGGTCGTAGGTATGATTCCAATGGCTATAGGAATGGGAGAGGGTTCTGAGCAAACTTCTCCTTTGGGAAGAGCTGTCATCGGAGGTTTGATCGCTTCTACGGTTGCTGCATTGATTATTCTCCCGATTGCATTCTCATGGGCTCAGGCTAAAACAACGACTCAAAGTGTCTCTCTTGATCCTGAAGACGAGCAAAGTATCCATTACATTCCTCAATCCAATTAAGTTTTTCAACCTTTTACTTATGAGAGCTTACCTAACTGGTCAAAAAATGAAACGATATAAAAAGTTTGCAATTCCTCTTTTTGTAGTGGTTGGACTGGCTTTTCAAAGCTGTAAATCTGAAGACAAGAAGTTCTCAGATGATGCCACAGAAATAGCGGTAGTGACTCATGAGGCTTTCAGATTAAAGAAGGGAGCTGTAGCTTCTTCATTCAGAATTCCGGGTGAATTGGTAGCAAACCAGCAGGTGGATATTTATGCAAAGGTTAGTAGTTTCGTCGAAAAGCTGTTAGTTGATGTAGGGACTGAAGTGAAAAAGGGACAGCTTTTGGTGACATTGGATGCTCCGGAAATTAGTTCTCAACTCGCTGGTGCTGAATCAAGGTTGAAGTCTTTTGAAGCGGTTTATTTAGCCAGTAAATCACGCTACGATCGGGTTTTGAAAACCAGTAAAACACCGGGTACCATTTCTCAAAATGATCTGGATATGGCTTTTGCAGATCAGCAGTCGGATCTAGCCAAGTGGGAATCTGCGAAAGCAGCTTATCGTGAAATCACTGATGCAAAGAATTACCTGGAGATTCGTGCGCCATTTTCAGGAGTAATTACTTCGCGAAATGTAAGCGCCGGTGCGTACGTAGGGCCTTCAGGTCGAGGTTCTGAAATGCCACTTTTTACCCTTTTGGAACAGAAAAATCTTCGATTGGTAGTAAATGTGCCTGAGCTATATGCCTCTACTTTGCAGAAGGGGAGTGCTGTGGAATTTACTGTGCGTTCAATTCCTGGGAAGATATTCAAAGCGGAAGTTTCCAGACTGGCAGGAGCATTGGATGATCGGCTACGGGCTGAGCTTGTAGAAATGGATGTCAATAATGCTGAGGGAGAGCTGTTGCCAAAAATGGTGGCAGAGGTTACCATTCCTGTCAATACTGACGGAAATAGTTTTGCAGTTCCTCAGTCAGCGGTTCTGAATTCGACCTTGGGGATGTTCGTGATAAAAGTGGAAAATGACAGTTCTATTTGGGTTCCAGTGAGTGTGGGTAGAAGTGGAGGGGGCTTAATTGAAGTTTTCGGCGAGCTAAGCGATGGAGATATTTTATTAAAAAGTGTGTCTGAAGAAATAAGAGACAAGGCTCCTGTAAAAGCAGAAATCACCGAGTAAGTACCCGGTGATTTCCATATAATGAATGTGAATTATAATTACATTTTCTCAATTACCATCGCTGAAGCTCCGCCACCGCCATTGCATATTCCAGCAACGCCGATCTTGCCATTTTTCTGATGCAATACAGAGTTCAATGTGCTGATGATTCTAGCTCCAGAGGCTCCAAGTGGATGTCCTAAGGAAACTGCTCCTCCAAAGACATTTACTTTGTCGTTATCTAGGTTTAATTCTTTTTGATTAGCTAATGCAACGGCTGCAAATGCTTCATTGATCTCGTAGAAGTCAATATCCTCAGCAGTTAATCCTGCATGCTTGATTGCTTTTGGGATAGCTAGGGCAGGAGCAGTGGTGAACCAAAGTGGATCAGTGGCTGCATCTGCAAAACCTCTGATTTTAGCCAATGGCTTCAATCCTAATTCCTCTGCTTTTTCCTTGCTCACCAAAACCAAAGCAGAAGCTCCGTCATTCATGGTAGAAGCATTTGCTGCAGTGACAGTTCCTTCTTTATCAAATACTGGTCGAAGCGAAGCGATCTTGTCAAACATGACATTCTTATACTCCTCATCCTCGTCGATGACGATTGTTTCGCCTTTTCTACCTTTCATTTCTACAGGTACCACTTCATCTTTGAAGTATCCTTTGGCCCATGAATCTGCCGAGCGCTGATAAGATTGAATAGCGTAAGCGTCCTGATCCTCGCGGGAAATGTTCATTTCCTTGGCAGTATTATCTGCACAGTTTCCCATTGGGAATTTATAATAAGCTTCGAAAAGGCCGTCTTTAACCAAGCCATCCACGAATTCAGCATTGCCATATTTGTAGCCAAATCTAGCTTTAGGTACATAAAAAGGCACATTTGACATACTTTCCATTCCGCCTGCTACGACTACATCATTGATGCCTAGCATGATGGATTGAGCGCCAAACATAACGGCTTTCATTCCTGAAGCGCATACTTTATTGACTGTGGTACAAGGGACATTGTATCCGATTCCAGCACCTATAGATGCTTGACGTGCAGGTGCTTGTCCAAGGTTAGCGGAAATTACATTTCCCATAAAAACTTCCTGAACTTCCTCAGCCTTTACGCCGGCTTTTGACAGGGCACCTTTAATAGCAGTACTGCAGAGTTCTATAGCTGTAAGTCCAGCTAATTTTCCTCCAAAACTCCCCAAAGGAGTTCTAACGGCTGAGACGATATATACTTCTTTGATCATGATATTTGGGTTTTGTAGATGTTAGGTGACCAATGTAGGATGTCCGGTGTACCCTTCATCGGTCATCGGTCATCCAACTTCAGACATTCTTACCAATCTGGAATACCTCTCTTAGGTCTCTCCGTGGCTTTTTTCTTGTTTTGTTGGATGTAGCGTAATTCTGCAGCATTCATACTTTCGAGTATTTGCGCAGCTTGCTCAGGAGTGAGGTTCATCGCTTTTAGCTTCTCCTTGAATTCGTCCATAGCCTTTTGCTTATCAGCTAGATTAGCATCCATCTGATCGTTTGCATTTTCGCTAGGCTTGTCATCACTTTTATCGGATGGATCTCCAGCTTGGGATTCTTTGGCTTTATCCTCGTTGGTCTTTTCGCCATCTTCTTTGGATTCCTGCTGTTCCCCGTCTTCACCTTGACTTTTTTGATCTTCCTGCTGTTGTTTTTCTTCCTGATTCTGCTGGTCTTGCTTCTGCTGATCCTGTTTATCTTGCTCTTCCTGTTCTTTTTCCAGCTTTTCTTTCAAAGCCTGTAGTTTCGCATCCGAAGGAAATTTAGTCAAACCGTCCTTAACTGTAGCCAATGCTTGATCCTTTTCAGTTTTGACGTAGGAACGAGCAGCTCGGTTAAAGTACTCACCGGAGGTTTGGGCTTTAGCGGTGGATAGGCTTAGGGTGAAAGCAAATCCTAGAAGTATTAGAAGTTTATTTCTCATCGATCTCTGTGATTTCTTGAAGACTCGTCATAAAATCTTTATACGCATCAACGGTTTCATCTTGAAGCCTGGCTTCATTCATTAGGTTCAACGCATCTTTGAAGCGGAATTGTTCCACCATTCGATCAGCTTCTGCTTTTTTACGCTTTGCAAAATCCGATGGCTCGGGTTTATTCTGGTCTTCATTCTTACGTTCCTCATCACGTTGCAACCATCTTGCCAGCAATTCATAATTATGTCTGGCTACTTCATTGTTTGGATCTTGAATCAGAGCGGACTTGAATTTACTCAGCGCCGGTTCGTATTCTTTCTTATTTCCCAGAAGCACTCCTCCTTGATTGAATGCAAAGGATGCAAGCATCTTGTTCGGAGCTATTGAAGCTTTATCGTAATAGCCAACGGCTTCATCTACTTTTTCTGCATACTGATTGCTGAGGCCAAGATTATAATCTAGCTCCGGTGAAGCATATCCAAATTCATCGATGAGAACCTGATGATTCGTAATTGATTGCTCGTATTCAGCTTTGGCGTAGCTTTCTCCTGCCAAGTCAATGGCGGAATTCAGCCTGGAAACTCGAGTCCAAGATGCGGGAATCAGAAGGAAAACTGCTAAGGTTAGCTTACTCCAGCTCATTTATAGTTTGATAGTTTTAATCGGTAACATCATGTCCAGCAAAGAAAGAACTAAGCCAGCCAATAGAAAATAAAAATACTTATTTGCAGAAGCTTCGACAACTCTAGATCCAGTGACTCCGCCTTCTACACGCTCCAAAGCAGCAGTTAAATCTCCAATTTCCTGAACTTCATCAGAAATCTCAAAGTATTGGCCATTTGTCTCAGCAGCAATTTGCTGAAGGGGTGCACGGTCAAGAACTGTTTGCGCAGGTTTACCTGTTTGTGGATCGATCACCAAGCCATTACCTCTAGGTATGCTGCTTCCACCAGTGGTACCGACGCCAAGCGAAAATACTTTTATTCCCTCATTGCTTAATCGGGATCCAATATCCTCCAGATCATCGCCAAAGTTTTCTCCATCCGAGATCAAAATAATTGTTTTAGACTTCACCTCTTGACTTTCATCATTGAGGAATCTTTCCTCAGCCATCCTTAATGGACCATTGAGATCCGTTCCGAAATTAGGAACCAGGCCAGTATTCAATCCATCGATGTACAATTGGAGTACACTTTGATCGAAGGTGAGGGGACATTGCATGAAAGCTTCTGAACTGAAAATGATCAATCCGATTCTATCTGAAGGAAAACTTTTCGTTAAGTTTTTCAATTCAAACTTTATTCGTTGAAGTCGACTAGGACCGATGTCAGCCGCATTCATCGACTGAGATAAATCCACAGCGATGAAAATATCTTTGCCTTCATCTTGGATTTCCTTCAATGAGGTACCAATAGAAGGCCCTGCAAAAGCAATAAGAAACAGCACAAAATACGTAGTTCGGATGACCACCTTAGTGAACAGCCTACGCTTCTCTACTTCCAGCTTGTGGTTGATCTTCCAATAGCGAAATAGATAAATAAAATACAGCAAACCGAAAATGCCGGCTAGCAAGAGGGTGAGTTTTACGTCCGGATAAGCCCAAATCATGACCTGAAATTATAAAATAAAGCTTACTTTAAAAGGGTGAATGCGATAAGAGGTGTCCCTAATTTGAAATGATCTTGATAATTAACAAACATTAATTTTTGTGAAGCGTCTAGTTTTGGGGTACAATCCTTATTTATGTAGCATGAGGTTAACTGCCAAACCAAGTAATTTCCTTTTCATTTTCCTTTTCACTTTCCCTTTTTCAGAGCTTATAGCTCAGGAAACGAAGGTTTTTGTAGCGCAAGTGCTAGATGTAACAAACTCATCGCCGCTGCCCGGAGCTAGTGTTTATTGGGAAAACGATGTGTCTTCAGGAGTAGTTTCTGAAATCGATGGGACTTTTCAAATAGGTATTAAAACCTTACCCGCCCGTCTGGTAGTTTCTTTTATAGGATTCGAAACTTCCATTAGAGTGATTACTTCAAAGGATTTCGATAAACCGCAGCGATTTTTTCTCAAACCAGAAGATTTGTCGCTTGATGAAATCATCATTCAGGAGACAAATCCGGATCAGTCTGTTCGGAATATGGAGACAGGAAAAGCAACAGTCCCTATTGCAACTATTAAAAATATACCGGCCCTTTTTGGTGAAGTAGATCTGCTAAGAAGCTTACAATTGCTGCCTGGCGTGCAGACTGCGGGAGAAGGAACCACAGGACTATTTGTGCGTGGTGGTTCAGCTGACCAGAATCTGGTGCAGTTAGATGGTGCACCGATCTACAATCCTTCTCATTTCTTTGGATTTTTCTCTGTCTTCAATCCGGATGCATTGGATCAAGTGGAGCTGTATAAAGGCAATATGCCTGCTTCTTTCGGAGGCAGACTTTCAGCTTTGATAGATGTTTCACTTCGAGAGGGAAATAATGAGCAGATCCATGGAGAGGGAGGAATTGGTACGATATCTTCCCGATTGACCTTGGACGGACCGCTTTTTTCAGAAAAATCGACCTTTGTTATTTCTGGTAGAAGAACCTATGCAGATATGTTTTTGAAGCTTTCAAGTGATCCTGATATCAATAATAACAAACTTAATTTCCATGATTTGAGCGGAAAGCTGTCATTTAAATTGAGTGAGCGCGATAAACTAACCGTTTCCAGTTATCAAGGAAGTGATTTTCTTGGTCTTGATGATGAGTTTGGTTTGGGCTGGACCAATTGGATTTCATCGGCTCAGTGGAGTAGAAATATTTCTGATAAGCTATTCTTTGATCTGGATGGATATCACTCCATGTATAACTACAGCGTGGAATTTGATGATCCTGATAATGGCTTTGAATGGAAAAACAATCTTTCCGAATCGGGAATGAAGGGAATTTGGACTTTTCTTAAAAGCGATGCCTTGCAAACTTATTGGGGATTTCAAAGCCAGTTTTATCATTTTGCCCCTATTAGACTAGTTCCATCTGTAGATAGTAATATTGATCCGTTGGCGACTAGCCCTAAGAATGGTGTGCTGAATAGTTTATTCGCAGGAATGACCAATGAGATCACTCCTAAATTAAGCACAGAAGTAGGACTGAGATGGGGATTCTTTAATCAAGTAGGGAAAGGAGTAGATTACCTTTATGAAGGAGGAGTGCTCGATCCTGCTTCATCTATTATAGATTCCGTGAATTATAAGAGTTTCGAAAACATCAAGTTCTACCAAGGACTAGAACCGCGAGTTGCTTTCCGATATTTATTCAATGATGAGTTTTCTGTTAAGGCAGCCTACAATCGCAATTTCCAATATGTGCAGATCGCTTCAAATAGCTCTGCCGGATTGCCCATAGATCGATGGATTTTAGCAGGAACTTATGTACCTCCTATACGTGCTGATCAGATTTCGCTTGGCCTATTTCGCAATTTCGATAATAACCGCTGGGAGTTTTCTGTAGAAGGTTATTACAAGGATTTCAAGAACATCATTGATTTGAGAAATGGTGCTCAAATTCTATTTACTGATAAAATAGAGACCGAAATCCTCAAAGGAAATGGATGGGCATATGGTACGGAATTTATGCTGCGCAAGAATGTAGGAAAGACCACAGGTTGGCTGGCTTATACATGGTCTCGATCTTGGCGCAAAACGCCTGGAGTTTCTGAGGGATTGAAATACAACCCACGCTATGACCGCCCGCATGATTTGACTTTGGTGCTGAACCATGAGTTTTCGCCTTCTTGGTCAGCAGGATTAACGTTCATTTATACTACAGGACAGGCGGTTTCATTTCCGATTGGCCTTTATGATGTTGATTTGCAGTCAGTCCCGCTTTATTCTAAGTATAGGAATGAGGATAGATTCCCTGATTACCACAGAATGGATGCATCCGTCACTTGGAAAAATGCCGACAAGGGAAGGAAATGGAAAGGGAGCTGGAACTTCAGTATTTACAATCTGTACGGTAGGAAGAATCCATTTGCCTATGAATTCAGAGAGATCTACAATGATAATATCAAATATAGTAGGGCCGAAGATGGGCCAATAGTGACTTCCAGACAAGGAGTTGTCATGACTTACCTCTTTACATTCTTGCCATCGATCACTTATAATTTCCAATTCTGAAATGAAGAGAATTTGCATCATACTATTAGCTGTCGCTAGTTTCTCCTGTCAGGAAGAAGTTAATCTTCCTTTGGGAACAATTGATTCTCCTGTCCCAGTTATTGAGGCTATCTGGTCAGATAGGCCATTCTATAATGAAGTGAAGATTACGCTAGCGCAAAATTATTTAGATAATTCGGAAATAGATGTGGTGAAAGACGCACAGGTGTTTATCATTAATACACGAAGTAAAGAGGTAATTCCATTTCGTTTTGATCAAGGAAACCTTAGCTATATACCCGTTGAAACGACTAAAAGAGCTGAAATTGGAGAGAGTTACCAATTATTTATACAGTGGAAAGACAATCAATTTACTTCAAGTGGAGAGATGCTGGCTCCACCTATTGTAGACAGCCTCACTTATAAATACGAGAAGGAAAGATTATTTCGAGATGAAGGATACTATATTAAAGTGTATGGTAAAATCCCCTACCAAGAAAACAATTACTATCGTATACGTGTGATAGAAAATGACACCCTTAAGAATGATCGTGATGACTACTTACTTTTTGATGACACGTTTGGGCTTACTTTTTTTGAAAATGGTCTGGAGTTGAACTACGATTTTGCAGAAGGGGATAAGGTGCGACTGGAGCTATATAGATTGAATAAGGAGCCTTACAATTACTTCACTCAGTTAGTAAGTTTACTTTATAACGATGGAGGGCTTTTTAGTCCTCCACCTCAAAATCCAGATACAAACATCGAGGTGATTTCTGGGAGCTCTGACGTATTGGGATATTTTAGTGTGGCTTCTATTTTGACAGAATCAGTAGCTATTGAAGGGAAAGATGATTGATACTCTGCTATCCTAAGAATATAGTGTTTAGATAGATACAATTTCTAACCTTTATTATTTTTTAGCATTCAAAAGCAAGGGAGGTAGTAATTAGGTGATTCTTCCGTTCTCCAGCAGGTAATTTATCGGACTGAAAATCTGGAGGATAATCTTGGTAAGACATTCATTTTTTTAGATCTCTTATTTTTATCGTAGTAATACGAAATAATCGTAGGATTATTAAAAATTCGTTTTTACCTTAGGGCTATGGACGAATTAAATAACAACGAAGAAAGGATCATGCGAATTTTTTGGAGACTCGAAAAAGCGCTTGTCCGAGATGTTCTTGATGAACTACCAGATCCGAAGCCGCCTTATACCACCTTGGCATCTTCCATTAAGCTACTTGAGAAGAAAGGCTATTTGGATCACAAAGCTTACGGCACCACACACCAGTATTTCCCATTGATCTCACAGGCTGACTACAGCAAGAGAAGTGTAAATCAATTGGTGAAGCATTATTTCGAAGGTTCGGTGGGGAATTTCCTCTCTTTCATGGTGAAGGAAAATAAGATTTCTGATAAGGAAATTGAAGACTTACAGAAGATGATCGATGATATGGACAAGCCCACAGAGTCATGAATGCTATCCTAATATATCTACTTGAAGCAAGTATTTGTGTTGCTATCACGGTGCTCTTTTACCGAATTGTATTGAGTGAATTGACATTTTTCACGTTGAATCGTGTGATTTTGATTGGTATGTTGATGCTTTCATTCATCATTCCTATGCTCTCATTTAAGCTTGGAATCACCTCATTGGGCACTGGAGAAATAACGCTTCCCGAATTCCTAGTAGGTAAAGAAGTCGCACAGGAAGCAGTAAGTTTTACTTGGCAGGAACTTGTTTTTTACACCTACCTGGCGGGAGTAGTTGTGATGACAGCACATTTGATTTTGGGATTCTTTACTTCTCAGCGATTGCTGGGTAAGTCCAGATTGATGCGTTATCAGGATTACTGGATAGCGGTTCATCCTAAGTTCATTCCGGCTTCCTTCTTCAGTTACATTTTGCTGCCAGACTTCAATCCTGACAGATCTGAACAAAGACAAATCGTCCTACACGAGTCAGTTCATGTACGCTTGAAGCACAGCTGGGATCTGTTGTTGATCCAGTTCGCTAAAATCATCTTTTGGTTCAATCCTTTGATCTACCAGTTCGAAAGATCACTTAGAGAAGTGCATGAATATCAAGCGGATCAAGGTGTGACCTCTACTTATTCCAAAAGAGAATACTCCGGACTATTGCTTCAGATGATCACTGGAGGACAAGGCTGGCACTTCATGAATAATTTCAACCAATTTCAAACCAAAAAACGAATTATTATGATGAGTAAACCACAATCCCAGAAAAGGGAAATGCGTAGGTTCTTGCTTGCGATTCCTGTATTGGCGGCGTTGTTCTTCGTATTTTCTTGCGAAATAACGCCTGAAGAAGATATTGAAGGCCCCACTATGAATGGTGTGAAGGAAGTCGTAAAAATAGGGCCTTCTGACATAACAGCACGAGTGATGGAAATTGGCAAAGACGGCGAGCCAATTTATGATGTTGTAGAAAAGCAACCAGATCCTGTAGGAGGAATGGCAGGATGGAATGCCTATCTAAGCGAAACCTTAACTTATCCAGCGCAGGCCAAAACTTTAGGAATTGAGGGGACTGTGATCCTAATGTTTACAGTCAATTCTGATGGCAGTCTTTCAGATATAGAAGTACTTCGAGCAATTGGAGGCGGTGCAGATGAGGAAGCAGTTAGAGCAATAGAAAATGCACCGAATTGGACTCCAGGTTCTCAAAAAGGAGTAACAGTAAATACGAGAATGAGATTGCCTATTAGATTTAAACTAAGTTGAGTTGGCTTATAGGTATTAAAACCTCACGTGACACCAACAAATGATTTTCCACAGACCATTGAAATTCCAGTTTCTAATTAAGTCTCTTAGTTAAAAAGTCTTTTCAGAAATTCTGCAGAACTGGATTCTTTAAAGAATAAATGAAATACACCTAAATCAAAATCTATGAAACTATCAATTCTTAATTTCCAGTTTAAAGTAATTCCAGTATTCTTAATTGCTTTTCTCTTTTTCGCTGCACTCCCTATTCTATCTGCACAGGGTCAAACTGAAGGAGAGGATGTCTTAATGGAAGTAGACGAAATGCCTAAGCCAAAAGGAGGAATGGAAGGATGGAATACCTACTTGGCTAAAAACCTGACCTATCCGAAAGCTGCTAGAGAAGCGAAAGTAGAAGGTACTGTGATCGCCACTTTTGTAGTTGATGAAAAAGGAGAAGTAAGTAATGTGGAAATTCTCAGAGGCATAGGTGGTGGCTGTGATGAGGAAGTGATGCGACTGGTAAAAGAGTCGCCTAATTGGACCCCTGGAAAAAAGGACGGTGAAATAGTCAAAGTAAGAATGAGGCTTCCTATTAGATTTAAATTATAAGTTAAGTTTTAATTAGTCGAAAAAACATCCGAAGCTTCTTCGGGTGTTTTTTAGTTTATAAGCAAAAAGAGTTAGTTTAGACTACATTTTCAACAACCACAAATTCTATGAAATCAACAAAAAGGTCATTACTGTTGGCAGGTACTGCGCTGATGTTTTTCACTATTCTTTCATCCTTTGATGGGGGTAATATAGGGCTGGATAATTATCCCTCATCTTTCGCAGATACTGTAAAATTTGTAGAAGTCCAAGAACTTGACGTTCCGCCAAAACCACAAGGAGGAATGAAAGGATGGAATAATTACCTTTCGCAAAACCTGAAAGTTCCGCAAACAGATAGAGGAAATGGAACTGTCATTGTTGTTTTTTTGGTGCAAGAAGATGGAAGTGTCACTGATGTGGAATTGCTTAAAAGTGTTTCCAAAGGCTGCGACAAGGCAGCAATGGATGTGGTGAAAAAGTCCCCCAAATGGGAACCAGGAGAATTGGATGGCAAAAAAGTAACTTCAAGAATGAGGTTGCCTATTCGATTCAGTTTTAATTAATAACTTTCTGTTTTATGAAATCATGGCGCCACTGGGTTTAGCTCAGTGGTTTTTGTTTGAAGTGATATAGGACTTTGACTTTAATATAATCCACCTTGCGTTTTCTTACTTCGATTAAGGATAATCCTAGTAATTTCGAACAAATTCAGATCTAAAAATCGATTCATTAGATGAACCAAATCAAACCATCAAGTCACAGTAAGCCTACTTTTTTATTGAGTATTTCCATGCTGATTTTATTGTTCAGTATGTTTTCCTGTGGTGGAAGCCTGGAAGGAAAATTAGTTGGCAAATGGAAAGGAAGTGATCATATGTTTGTCAAAGATACAGGACCTGACTTGGTAGCCACCGTTGACGGGGGACTAGCAAGACATATGGCTAGTACTTTAAATCTCAATGAAGATGGGACTTACCAGAAACTTGTAGGCGAATATGACAATGGGTCAGGTATATGGATGTTGGAAGACGATAACTTGATCTTATTGGATAATAATGGAAACGAGTTGAAATACACCCTTCTCAAAGTCACCGAAAATGAACTGGTTACTATTCATGACGTAACTATGGACACACCTAGTGGAGAATTGTCTGGCAAAATAACTTTGTCTTACACTCGATAGGAACACTAGAAATAGTAAAAACCTAAAATGTTTTATTTTTTGAGTCTTGAGCACCAGCTCAAAATGTAATTCCACAACCCATTTTAATGACTTTTAGAAGTTTGGCTTTTTTGCTGAAAAGCCAATGAATCTATCTTCTGTTTCATAAAATCCATCAACGGTTTTTTGATTGAAGGGAAATTGGAGTAATTTATCCTCCTAAGTTCTTTTCCCTAAATAATCTAACCTATGAACATGAGAATCTTAACACTTGCATTTACAGCTGGTGCATTGACTTTGAGTTCTTTAGCAAACGCTCAAGAGAAAACTCCACCTCCGATGAAGCCTGAGGCTACGGAATTCTACACTCCAGTTCCCCCGAAAGTAACTCCGGGAGCACACAATACTGCACCTCCTTCTGATGCGATTGTGCTTTTTGACGGTACTAGCCTGAATGGGTTTGTAACTGCAAAGGACGGTTCAAGTCCAGCGGCTTGGACTATTGAAAACGGTGAATTGGTAGTTACCAAAGGAAAAGGTGATATCCAGTCCAAGTTGCCATTTGGCGATGCCCAATATCACTTAGAGTGGTCTGCGCCAACCGAAATCGTAGGCGAAGGCCAGGGTAGAGGTAACTCAGGTTTCTTCTTGATGGGTATTTACGAGGTACAGGTATTGGATAGCTACGAAAGCAAAACGTATACAAACGGTCAAGCTGGAAGTATCTATAAGCAACATACTCCATTGGCTATGGCATTGAGACCTGCTGGTGAGTGGAATTATTACGACATCATCTTCAAAGCTCCTCGCTTCAATAAGGATGGGATTTTGACTTCGCCAGCTACAGTTACTTTGCTAATGAATGGTGTATTAGTTCAAAACCATGTTATTCTAAAAGGTCCAACCGAATACATTGGTATTCCAAATTACAAGGCGCATCCAGAAAAATTGCCAATCAAACTTCAGGATCATGGAAACCCTGTTAGATTTAGAAATATCTGGGTGAGAGAGCTATAATATGTGATAAAGTCGGAAAATTTCCGTTTTATAAATAAATGAAAAGTAAGTAGTTAGGTGATTTGTTACCAAAATTACTTACTTTTTTTCTTTGACATCGAATTACTTTTTATTCAACTTAACAACCCAAAATACTATGTCCTCAAGAAGAAAATTTATTCAAAACACCATGCTGCTAGGAGCAGGGTTAGGCATGCCTAATATTCTCACAGCGGCAGATTTCGGGAGGTTTACCCGAAAAATCAAACCCTCAGATCAATTGAATTACGGCTTGATAGGCTGTAATGGAATGGGTTGGTCTAATATGAACGCACATCTCAAAATGCCACAGGTGAACTGTGTAGCTCTGGCAGATGTAGATCAAAGTGTATTAGATAGAAGAACAGAAGATGTATTCAAGCTTCGCGGAACCCGTCCAAAGCAATACAAGGATTATCGAAAGCTACTGGAGGATCCCGATATAGATATTGTGATTGTGGGGACGCCTGATCACTGGCATTGCCTGATCATGTGTGATGCGGTATCTGCTGGCAAAAATGTGTATGTAGAGAAACCAATTGCCAATACTATTGAAGAGTGCCAGTTGATGGTGAAAGCTCAGGAGCGCTATGGGAAAATTGTCCAGGTAGGACAGTGGCAGCGATCTGGATCTCAGTACGCGGAAGCAATCGACTATGTGAAATCCGGTAAGCTAGGTCAGATTCGTCTGGTGAAATGCTGGGCATATCAAGGCTGGATGAAACCTGTGCCTGTATTGCCAAATGGACCAGCGCCTGCTGGCGTTGATTATAAGATGTGGCTAGGTCCAGCACCCGAGAGACCATTCAATCCTAACCGTTTCCATTTCAATTTCCGTTGGTTTTGGGATTATGCGGGAGGTTTGATGACCGACTGGGGAGTGCATGAGATTGATATTGCACTATTCGCAATGGGAGTAAAGGCTCCGAAATCTGTGATGGCATCAGGAGGGAAGTTTGCCTATCCAGATGATGCTTCCGAGACTCCAGATACCTTACAGACCGTTTATGAATACGAAGGCTTCAATATGCTATGGGAACATGCCACTGGTATCGATGGAGGTAACTATGGGACAACTGAAGGAATTGCATTCATAGGAAATAATGCAACCTTGGTCGTGAATAGGGGTGGGTGGAAAGTGATTCCAGAAACTGAGACTAAAGATGGGGTTCGTACTAATAAAGTCGAAGAAGTACCTCATAATAAACCAACTGGAAATGCACTTGACCTGCATGCGGTGAACTTTGTGGAGGCAGTTACTGCCAACGATCCAAAGCTTCTGAACTGTGCGATTCAAACAGGAAGTATTGCAGCTATTAATGCCCAGATGGGTAATATTGCTTACAAGACTGGAGAGAAAGTATATTGGAATGCAGAGAAAAACCAGTTTACATCTTCGGCTGCCAATGATTTAATGAAAGCTCATTATCACAATGGGTGGAAATTGCCTAAAATTTAATTTAAAGTTAGATTACAAAGCTGCAGAGATCGATCTCTGCGGCTTTTGATTGTTTGATACTTCTTTCTTAAAAAGCTAGCGCTGCAAGTCCTAGTTTACTTTTAAATGGATTGATGGATTTTTAAATCTTTCCGGAATATTTTTTCAGTAAATCGTTTACTAATAAGCTAGTGAGGAATTTTATGCTATTGCAATTTTATAATAGAGTCTAGGTCATTTTTCGCTGCCAAAGCATTGCACTCCCATTAAATATGGGACATTGAAAAATTCCCGGTTGCTGAAAACCTGAGATCCACATCCAAGTTGCTCGAAATTTGGGTTAAGAATACTTTTTCTGTGCGAAGGTGAATTCATCCAGAGCTGTACCGCTTCACGCGCATAGCTTAAATAGGTATGAGGAAGTATTACCTCTCGTGTTGAATTGGCATAGGTGTACATTCCTCCACTGCGTGGAATATTGATCTGTCGGCCATCTTGATATTGCAAGCCTATACTGGAACTGATGTTCTCGCCTATTAGCATTCGTTTAAGGCCTTCGCGCGAAAATCGGTCACCAATAGTTTCCTTTCCTTTCACTCTACTAACATGTGAATAGAAGTTGTAATTGACCATGTCGTTGGCGTGCTCAGAAGCTACCTTTTCCATTGCATCGGAATGAGAAAATGGCTTAAGACCATATTTGATCCTTTCCTCATTTGTCAAATAGAATATTGCGGCTTGTAGCAGCCCTCTATCTAGTTTCTTGTAATTGATGGTTTGATTTACCGCCGCAAGCTGGAAAAATTGGGCTGGTGTAAAGCGATTGTAATCAGAGGGAATCCAGGTTTGAGCGACCAGTGAATTTGAAATAAAAAACAATAATATCGAGAGAAATCGTAAAGCCAAGATGCGGATGTCTAAAGTAGGTTCAAGAGAAATAATCTTAATATTAGACGAATTGTTGGCTGGAATATTTTATTCCAATTGAACTGTTTGAGTAAAATCGAACAAAAATACTGTTCGGAATTGTGACAGTGAGATTTAAGAGGAGATTTTTAGCATACTTAGAATCAATCACTTAAATTGATTATGCATGTGATGGTATTGTTTTTTCTATCTATAAATAAAACATGCTGAAATTACTGGCCTATCCATGGGTATCTGATGGACTATTGGATCTACCAAATTTGAAATTTTGAATGTTTATTAGCCATTTAACCTACTAGTTCTTAATCCAATTATTTACTGACTATGAGAAAACTCATTCTAGGATTGTCGCTTTTGACAGCCCCATTGTTATGCCAGGCACAGACAGATGCTCGGCTCATGCAATTACCTGATGTGTCTGATACACAGATTACTTTTACTTTTGGAGATGATATTTGGGTAGTTCCTAAGCAAGGAGGCCTCGCGCAGAGACTTACTTCGCCCCCAGGACCAGAAATGTACCCAAGGTTTTCACCAGATGGCAAGCAGATCGCCTTTTCTGCCAATTACAACGGGAATTATGATGTATATGTGATGCCAACTGCGGGTGGAGTTCCTGCACGCTTAACGTATCATGGGATGCCTGATATCGTGCAAGGCTGGACTCCTGATGGTAAATCTGTATTATTTACTTCAGGGCGGGAGAGTGGCAAGGAACGCTTTTCCCAGTTTTATACCATCGCAGCCACTGGTGGACTTCCAGCTAAGCTTCCAGTTCCTTATGGGGAGTTTGCATCTTATTCACCTGACGGAAAAAGATTTGCCTATACCGACAGAAGTAGAGTAAATAGAAATTGGAAAAGGTACAGAGGTGGTACTGCTCCAGATATCTTGCTTTTTGATTTGACCGGATTCAAAACGGAAAATATCACCAACAATGCCGCTAACGATGAACTTCCAATGTGGATCGGCGATGCGGTATTTTATATGTCAGACAATGGTCCTGAGGGCAGAAATAATCTTTGGAAATACGATCTGAAAACCAAGCAAAATACCCAACTGACGGAGTTTACTGACTTTGATATTACTTTTCCTTCCAATAGTGAAAAGGAAATCGTTTTTGAAGCTGGTGGAAGTCTGTATTTGTATGATATCGCTTCGGCTGAATCCAAGCGAGTAGAAATACAGATTATTTCCGATCAAAAAGCGATGATTCCTAAGATCGTGAAAACTGAGTCTGACTTGATGGCAGCAAGTATTTCACCGGATGGTAATCGTGTGATTGCAAACGCACGTGGGGAGATTTTCAGTTTGCCAGCCAAGAAAGGTTTTGTCACCAATCTTACCAATACTTCAGGAGTAGCTGAGCGCTATCCGGAGATGGCTCCAGATGGTAAAAAAATTGCGTATTGGTCAGATGCTACAGGCGAGTATCAGCTTACCACCAAATCACTAGGAGTGGATTCGCAGACGAAAACACTTACAAATTTCAAAGATGGATTTGGTTACAATATTTTCTGGTCACCTGATAGTAAGAAAATCGTAAGTGTGAATCAGGCTATGGAGGTAATGCTTATCGATGCAACTTCAGGAGTGGTGCAAGTAATTGATAATGGCAAGTACATGTTTGAAGGCAATTTGGAGGGCTTTAGTGTGAGCTGGTCACCAGATAGTCGATTCATCTCCTATAGCCTTTCGAAGAAAAACAGGGCTACTTCAGCTCTATATGTATTTGATAAAAAGTCAAACAAGGTTTCGCAAATTACCTCTGGTTTCTACGCTGACCAAAGTCCGACTTTCAGTGAGGATGGAAAGTATCTCTTCTTCACTACCAACCGTAATTTTGATCCTCAATATTCCGATATCGATAATACTTTTATTTACTCAAATACATCTGGGGTAGCAGTAGGGACCTTGAATCAGTCGATTACATCCTTGATATCTCTGGAAAACGATGAGATAAAAATGGATGAAGAGAAGACAGATAAGGAAGAAGAGAAAAAAGACGACAAAAAGGATAAGGAAAATGAGAAACCAATAGGAGTAGAATTTGAGACTTCCTCCTTCGAAAACAGAATAGAGATGTTGGATATTTCCAATGGAAATATTGGTGGTTTGGCTTCTCTGGAAGGAAAACTTCTATACGTGCGTAATCCAAATACAGGTGCTGGCGATGATTCCAAAAGCAGTTTGGAGCTGTATGATTTTAAAGAAAAAGAATCAAAGACAGTCATTGAAGAGGTAAATGGGTTTTCTCTTTCTGCAGATCGAAAGAAAGTGATGGTGTTCTCTAATGGCAAACTTGCCGTGATCGACCCAGCCTCAGGGCAGAAAATCGAAGAAACAGTACCTCTAGGCGATATGCAGATGACGGTGGTTCCTGCTGAAGAGTGGAAGCAGATTTTCAATGATGTTTGGAGATTTGAGCGGGATTATTTCTATGATCCGAATATGCATGGAGTGGATTGGAATCTTATGCGGAAGCGCTACGGAAGTTTGGTGGAGCAGGCGGGATCTAGACGTGATGTGAATATCATCCTTGGAGATCTTATTGCAGAACTGAACGCTTCACACACCTACAATAACGGAGGAGATTTGGAGTCGGGTCCTTCTATGTCAGTTGGGTATTTGGGGGCCAATTTCGTGCTTGAAAACGGAGCTTATAAAATCGCCAAGATTATCAACGGAGCACCTTGGGATGTGGAAGTTCGTTCACCGCTGTCTAAGCCTGGAGTAGAGATCAAAGAAGGAGATTACCTACTCGCAGTCAATGGTCAGCTAATTGATGCGACTCAATCAATTTATGCTGCTTTGCAGGGTCTTGCAGGAAAAACCGTTCAGCTTACGGTGAATAGTTCTGCTACGATGTCGGGTGCCAAAACTGTGTTGATAGAACCACTTGGATCAGAAGCTAGACTACGAAACCTGTCCTGGATTAATGATTTCCGTAAAAGAGTAGAAGAAGCTACAGATGGAAGAATTGGTTACATATTCGTACCAAGCACTGGAGTAGATGGACAAAATGAGCTTTTCCGCCAGTTTTATGGGCAGATGGAAAAAGAAGGAATGATCATAGATGAGCGCTTTAATAACGGTGGTCAGATTCCGGATCGATTTGTTGAATTGTTAGATCGTAAACCACTTGCATTTTGGGCAGTGCGTGATGGACAGGATTGGGCATGGCCTCCATCTGGCAACTTCGGGCCAAAAGTGATGTTGATCAATGGATTCTCAGGTTCTGGTGGGGATGCTTTTCCTGATTATTTCCGTAAGAGAGAGATCGGTCCACTGATAGGAACAAGAACATGGGGAGGATTGATTGGTATTTCCGGTGCGCCAAGTCTGATCGACGGTGGGTCTGTGACTGTGCCAACTTTTAGAATGTATGATCCAGATGGGACTTGGTTCAAAGAAGGCCATGGTGTAGATCCTGATATCGAAGTAGTAGAAGATTTTGAGAGTCTTGCAAAAGGCACAGATGCTCAATTAGAGGCAGCGATCAAAGAAGTGATGCGTCTCTTGAATAGCAGTGATCGTTTTAAAGTGCCTGCTAGGCCTACTTACGAAAAGAGAAATTAATGAAATTTTGATTTAATAAACTCCCCTTGGATTGCACTCTTAGGGGAGTTTTTGGTTTAGAGGCATTTCAGAAATGTATTTTAATCATGACTACTGTGAACACATTTGAATATAAGGACTACCTGCTCTGTATGACTAAAAAACTATCCTAAAAAAGCGCTCAAGTCTGTAGACAAGAGCGCTTGATTGACAAAACTTTCCTTAGCTGATTTTCGAAAGAAATATTCTTGAAGTTGCTAGAAAAACTAAAGCGACTATCGGCATAATCATAGCGGAAACAGGATCTCCATTTGCAGAGTGAGCTATAAATGCAGAGATAAAGGTGATTCCAAAACCTGCATAAGCCCATTCTTTAACAAGTTTATGAGTGGAAGGAATTAGTAAAACGAACACTCCAAGTATTTTGGCTATGCCTAATTCAATTCGGAAAAAATCCTTAAAGCCCATTGCAGTAAATCCCGCTGATACATTTGGATCTGTGAAATATGCAAATGCGCTGAAAAGCATCATGAGTGATATTAAGCCTGTGGCGGTCCAGTAGATAATTTTATTTTTCATAGTTTGATTATTTGATGCAAACCTAGGGTAATTAGCTATACATTTGTAAGTACTATACTGAAGTATAGTGCTATACTTTGGTATAGTTTAGGTTAAACCATTAATAAAGAGGGTATGAGCAAAAAAGAAAACTTAAGTCCAGTGAAGTGCAAGCTTGTGATTCGTCCTGTTCAGGATGCGTTGGATGTGCTTAATGGCAAATGGAAATTACCAATTATCGTTGCGCTACTTCATGGAGTGAAACGTTTCTCGGAGATTTCAAGGGAAATCCCAGGCATTACGGACCGTATGCTTTCGAAGGAACTACGAGATCTGGAGCTAAATCATCTCGTGAAAAGGACTGTCTATGATACCTTTCCTGTGACCGTCGAATATACAATGACTGAGTATGGAGAGACATTAAAGGATGTAATTGGCGCGCTTCATTTTTGGGGAGAAAACCATAGACGCAAAATTTTTGGGGATGACTTATTGCAAGAGCCGGTTAATAAGGATCATCTTGGGTAAGCTAGAGTAAGATTTCGATTAGATAATATAAAAGTGAAGGACAAAGCAGGCATCCCAAACCTGTATAAAAAGTAGCAGTTACTGCTCCATAAGGAACGAGTTTAGGATCTGTGGCAGCTAATCCAGCAGCAACTCCGCTGGAGGTGCCCATGATTCCTCCAAAGGCCATAGCTGACCCGGCATCGTTTAGACTGATTTTTTCTGCTAGGATGGGAGTGAAGATTGTCACTGCGATCGTCTTCACCACTCCAGCTGCAATACTTAAAGCGATCACTTCAGAACTTGCGCCTAAAGCAGCTCCTGTCACTGGCCCAACTATATATGTACATGCTCCAGCTCCAATGGTAGCTAAGCTCACTGCATCTCTATATCCCCACAGCCAAGCCATGGCTACTCCAGAAATAAAGAAGATTAATATTCCAAAAATCAAGGATATGAGACCTAGTACTCCAGACTTCTTGATGAGAAGAAAGCTTGCACCCAAAGCGGTAGCTACTATGGCAAAATCCCTAAACATGGATCCTCCTAAAACTCCAACTCCACGGAAAATGGGGATGTCGGACAATCCCTTGTCTCCACCTGTAAAAACTCCTCCTACATATCCCAAAACCAATCCCAAAAAGATGGCAATGGCAGATCCTGGGATTCGACCATTCAGTACTTTTTTAGAAAATAAATCAGAAAAATACGCCAGCAGTCCAACAGCAAGAAAGCCTACGATCAATGCATTTTTGTCAAAAACCTTCAGCAGTTCTTCCATTTCAGTTATGCTTAAAAGCTCTCATTAGAAATGGAAAAAATGCAAAGGCGAGAATCACAGGGATAATGCCAGCGACGATGGCTAAATTCCCACTTGAAATCGCTGCTTTTACATTTAGGCTCGCAGCCATCGCAATCACCACAGGGATGTACATTTTATTCCAAAAATCGATACCTGAGATCATTTCATGTTTCCACCAGCCTTTTCGCTCAAATAATTCTTTGAGTAACATTAGAATGATCATGGCAAAACCGACGCCGCCTACATTGGAATTTATACCAATGAGTTTACCTAGAAGCTCACCTAGCCACTGACCTAGCAGATATGAAAAGGAGAGAAGTGCTACACCGTATATGAGCATCAGAAAAGTTTTTTCAAGTCATTTTTGGTCACTTTTCCCATGGCATTTCGTGGTAAATCTTCTATGAAAATATATTTACGTGGTGTCTTGTAGGCGGGCATTCGCTCACGCATCCATTGACTGAGTTGTTCTAGGTTTGGATTTTCTTCACAGACTAAAGCCGCGACTACCAGTTCTCCCCATTCTTCATTTGGAATACCTAAGACTCCGCTATCCTTGATGCCTGGATAGGTACGCAAGACTTCTTCTATCTCCAAGGCTGAAATTTTGTATCCCCCAGATTTGATGATATCGATAGAATCCCGACCAAGAATCCTAAGATATCCATCTGTATTGACTGCAATATCTCCAGTAAGAAACCAGCCTTCGTCGGTGAATGCTTTCGCGGTGGATTCAGGCTTCCCCCAGTATTCTTTGAAGACTGAATCGCCTTTCACCTGAATTTCTCCGGGTTCTCCATCGGCTACCGGCTGATTATTTTCATCTACTAATCTAAACTCTACACCAGGAAGTGGCTGACCAATATGGCCTGCTCTGCGTTCCCCGATATATGGATTGCTGATTGCCATTCCTATTTCGGTCATTCCATAGCGCTCGAGTAAATAATGATCGGATATTTCTTTCCATTTTTCCATGACAGACACGGGCAGAGCTGCTGAACCTGAAATCATCAATCTGAATTTCGCCATGGCCGCAGTTAATTCTTTCTGCTCTGCAATGGATAGACTTTCGAATTCCGAAATCAATTTGAAATAGATCGTAGGCACTGCCATGAAGACATTGAGTTTGCCTTCTTTGAAAATTCTAAAAACCTCTTTTGCACTAAAAGGATTTAAGAATTGAACTGTAGCTCCAGACCAAAGCGCACAACATAGCACATTGATAATTCCATGGACGTGATGAAGAGGGAGTATTTCAAGAATATAATCTTCGGATGTCCATTGCCAAGCTTTCACCAGTGTACTGATCTGCGATTCAATAATTGCATGAGTAGTCAATACTCCTTTGGGAAGTGAGGTAGTGCCAGAAGTATAGAGGATCATTGCTCCTCGTGAAGGGTTAATTTCAGGAAGGGGAATGTTGGAGTCCGACTTCAGTTCTTCCAAACGTAAATATTTCGTGTTTGTATTTTCTTGATAGGGAAGTAGCAGCTCTTCAAATTCTGGTCCTACAATTAGATATCCGGCAGTTGTGTCTTCGATCACATATTTCAAAGAGGGAAACGGATAGGAAATACAGAGTGGAACGGCAATTCCTCCAGCTCTCCAAATGCCCCATTGGGTAGCTACATAGTCTATTCCGGGAGAAACTATGAAAGCAACTCTGGCTTCATTTAAATCAGAACGATCGTTAAGTAAAGCTTCACTGACACCATGGCTTTTTTCTAATAGATCTTGATAGGTATAGTTACCTTCAGAGTCAATTACGGCAGTTTTTGAAGGAAACTTAGAGGCGTTTGCTACAAGTTGAAGCATGAATAAAACTTTATTGGGTTTTTATTTTTGGAATGGAAGATAAAAGCTAATGTTTAGAAATGAAAAAATAGTAGTTGATTTCAATCATAAATGAATTATGCTACTCTAAATCAGGTAATTGGAATAAGGAGTAATAAAAATATGAATTTTATTGGTTCTGTGTTTGCAGAACTAACTGAACTTTGTTTACCTTTGGTCCGTTACTAGCCCATAACCCAAATACATTGAATATGGTATTGACTGAAAAACACAAGGAACTGATCGAGAGAATCGGAGTTTTCCATGAGCATAAAGGTATGCAGCCATTAGTTGGTAGAATTATCGGATTGCTATTGGTTCACGAAGAAGGTGAAGTTTCTTTTGATGAAATCGTAGAGCAGCTCGGTGTTAGTAAAAGTGCTGTGAGTAATGCTTTGACTTTTCTACAGGCAAAAGACAGGTGTATATACTCTACTCGGCCTGGCGACAGAAAGCGATATTTTGCCTTGAAGTTGAGCGATTGGAGAGAGGATTTTGCAAAGGAACTAGAGAACATCGCAGAAATTCAAAAATTCATCGATCAAGTGTTAGAAGTAAGAACTGAAAAGAATCATGAATTCAATTGCAAAATGAAGGATTTCTCTGATTTCCTGGGCTTTTTCAAAAAAGAAATTCCAGCCTTGTTTGAACGATTTAAAAAGCAACAAGCTTAAAAAAATTTAACTATTAAGTTCATAAAAAACAGAACCAACTATATATTTTATAACCAACTATTATTCAGACATGTTAAAGAAGTATTTAACGTATGCATTTTTCTTAATAGCTCCAGTAATGGCTATGGGGCAGGAAACAGTGCCGGAATTTACCCTTCCAGATACGCTTACATTGAAAGAGAGTATTCAGATCGGTTTGGAAAACAATCGAACGCTGAAGAAAGCCATACTTGATGAAGAGAAGGCTAAGTATCAGAGAAATGAAATAAGAGGAGCTGGTCTTCCGCAGTTTTCTGCTTACGGGCAGTACAGCAACTTCTTGGATGTATTCCCGCAGGCAGTGCCAGGAGGGATTTTTGGAGGAGACCCTAATGAACTTCAGGTGATTTCTTTAGGTGTTCCTCAGTCCTTAAAAGCTGGGTTTGAGTTGAATCAGTTGATTTTTAGTAATTCCTATTTGATAGGTTTGAAAGCTGCAAAAACAGGGGAGGAGTTTTACAGAATTTTGTCTGAACAATCTGAACAAGATGTAATTCACGAGATCACTATGAATTACCTAGGAGTGATTCAATTGGAACTTCAGAAGGAAAATTTGCAGGCAAATATCGACCAGCTACAAAGCCTTGAGAAAATACTTCAATCACAATACGACAATGATCTAGCACGTAAGGTGGATCTAAACCGTGTGAAGGTGAACTTGACTTCCATTCGAAGTGAATTGGATAACCTTGAGATTTCAATTTTTCAGCAAGAAGGTTATTTGAAGTTATTGATGGGCATTCCGATAGATACTGAGATTAATCTTGATCAATCAGTAGCGGATATGGATGAGAAAGTGAAAGATTTCCAAATTCAGGATTTCAACATTTTTGATAGAAAAGATATTCAGGTTCTGGGCATTCAGGAGCAGTTGTATGAGTACGAATACAAAAATATCAAAGCGGCTCATCAGCCTCAATTGGTTGGATTTGCTGATTTCAACAAGAATGCTTTCTCTCAGAATTTTGATTTTCTAAGCCAGAACAAAGTTTGGTTTCAGGGATTTTTAATCGGCTTGAAATTACAGATTCCTATTTTCGATGGGATGCAAACCAAATACAAAGCTGCTCAATCAAAAGTCAATGCTCAACAGTTAAACCTTGATCGTCGTCAAGCAGAAGATGCAGCAGAACTGGAATACAAAAATGCACTAAACAAATACTACAATTCACTGAATACTCTGGCTGCTCTGGATAGCAATTTAGATCTCGCAGATGATGTGTTTAGCGAAACAACCTTGCTTTACAAAGAGGGATTAAGTCCACTTACGGATTTGCTGGATGCTGAGACCACGCAGAGACAAGCAAAAGCCAACTACAACAATCAAATAATACAGGTTCGGATCGCTCAATTGGAGATTCTGAATTCAACTGGAAAAATATCTAATCTTTTATTGTAACCGAAAACTCAAACCAACAATGAAATCGAGCATGTCTCAGGCGCTCCACACTGGGATTGTTTTCAGACCTACGAGATTTCTTCCGATAGCTATTGGGATGACCATAAAAACACATTTAAACACATGAAAAAGTTAATCATCGTAGCCCTGCTCCTTGTAGGAGTGAGTGCTGTAGCTTTTACGCTATATACTAATAAGGCAGAAATGAACGAAGCTGCTACACTTGCCATGAAATCCAGCGAATACATCTCGGTGACTGTGGAGAAGGTGGAGGAGAAAACTGTCAACAGAAATTTTCAAGCAAACGGAGTTTTTGAGCCATCTCAGGAATTGAAACTCATGTCTGAGACTTCTGGAGCGATTGTCAAGATCCAAAGAAGAAAAGGTGATTATGTACGTAAAGGTGATTTACTGGTACAGATTGATGACCGTCTAATCCGCTCTGAATATACTATTGCGAAACTGAATAGAGATCAAGCAGAGAAAGACTTGAAGCGCTTTGAAAACCTAGCGACAACTGATGCAATCACTAAGAAGCAATTGGAAGAAAATGAGAATGCTTTCAAAATCGCTGATGCTCAATTAGGAGCATTGAAGAAAAGACTGGATGATACGCAGGTGACTGCGCCGATTGCTGGCTTTATCAACGAAGACTATTACGAGTTGGGAACCTTGGTAAGTCCTGGTATGCCACTGGCAGATATCATCAATAAGAACCCATTGAAATTAGTAGTGAATGTCACAGAAACTGAAATCGCCAAAGTAAATAAAGGTGATCAGATCGCAGTAAGAGTGAATGCAATGTCTACTCAGGAATTCACAGGAAAAGTGAATTTCATCTCCGATATGGCTGATGCTTCATTTAAATATGAAGTAGAGTTGACCATGAACAGCAAAAATCAAGATCAAATCAAGCCAGGTATGTTTGGAACAGCTCAGTTTGAATTTTCTCAGGAAGAAAAAGTACTGAAGATTGACAGAAAATCTATCTCAGGAAGCTTGAAAGATCCAGGAGTTTACTTGATCAAAGACGGAGTAGCGGTTTATCAGAAAGTGAAAATCAATCCTTTGGATGATGGAACTGTAGAGATTTTGGAAGGTCTAAAAGCCGGTGACGAAGTGATCGCTTCAGGTTTGATCAATGTGAAAGAGGGGACAAAAGTCAAAGTTCAGTAAACTATGCAAATCACTAAAATATCAATACAACGGTCGACCATGGTGGTTGTACTGTTTACCGTACTGACATTGCTGGGAATTTTTTCCTATTCACAGCTTTCATACGAGCTTTTGCCAAAGATGGAAACCAATGTGGTAACCATTGCTACAGTGTATCCAGGAGCTGCTCCTTCCGAGGTGGAAACTTCTGTAACTAAGAAAATTGAGGATGCGGTTGCTTCTTTGGAAGGGATCAAATCCATGAATTCCATCTCTCAGGAAAGTATTTCCATCATTACGATCGAACTGGAAGCCGGAGAAGATGTGGATTATTCCATGCAGGATGCGCAGCGAAAGATCAATGCAATCCTAGGAGATCTTCCTGATGATGCAGATCCTCCAAGTTTGGGCAAGTTTGACTTGGACGATTTACCGATCATGCAGTTGGCGGTTTATTCTAATCTGAATCCTTCGGACTTTTATGATTTGATCAAGAACAAGATTCAGCCTTCATTGGCTCAGATCAAAGGTGTAGCTCAAGTGAATATGTTGGGTGGTACAGAGCGTGAGATCAAAGTAAACTTGGATAGAAACAAACTGGACGCATACGGTATTTCACCGATTTCTGTAGCTCAGACTATCAATGCAAGTAATCTTGATTTTCCTACTGGCCGATTGAAAGATAATGAAGGACAGGTTTTGATCCGTCTTGCGGGTAAATTCCAAAATATTCAGGACATAGAGAATTTGGTGATTGCTTATCGCGAGGATGAATCTCCGATTCAACTGAAAGAAGTAGCAGAGGTAGAAGATTCTTACAAAGAAGAGGATATCCTAACTAGGTTAAATGGCAAATCAGCGATTGGTCTGACTGTTCAAAAGCAATCTGATGCTAATGCAGTGGAGGTATCTGAAATTTTGGAACATGAGCTTCATATCCTTGAGCAGAGTTATGCTTCAGAAGGGGTTTCTTTCCAGATATCTCAAAATACCTCTGAATTTACTTTGGAAGCTGCGAATGACGTAATCAAGGATTTGATTATAGCTATTGTGTTAGTGGCTTTGATTATGCTCTTGTTTCTACACAGTATCCGTAATGCGATCATCGTAATGGTGGCTGTGCCAGCATCGATTGTGGCGACATTTACTGTGATGTTTCTGGCTGGTTTTACACTGAACTTGATGTCTTTGCTAGCACTATCACTTGTGGTAGGCATTCTGGTGGATGATGCTATTGTGGTTATTGAAAACATCTATCGTCACCTGGAAATGGGTAAAACTATAGCCCAGGCTTCTTATGATGGTATTCGTGAAATCGGTTCTACAGTAGTATCGATTACTTTGGTGATCATCGTGGTATTCGTGCCGCTTGCAATGACTGGAGGGTTAATTGGAGGTATATTATCTCAGTTCAGTATCACAGTAGCCACGGCAACTTTGATCAGTTTACTGGTTGCATTTACCTTAATTCCTCTGCTCACATCGAGGTTCTCGAAGCTGGAACATTTGGACAAAAATTCCTTCTTTGGAAAAATCGTCTATGGTTTTGAAGCTGGTTTAGACGCTTTCGTGGATTGGTTAGTTGGGATTTTGAGATGGGGTTTTGCACACAAGGCTGTGTTATTAGGTTTGACATTCATACTCTTTATTTCTTCTTTCTTCCTAGTGATCAAAGGCTTTATCGGTTCTGAATTCGTTTCTGAAGGTGATAGAGGAGAATTCTTGCTTAGACTGGAGCTTCCAAAAGATGCGACGCTAGAGCAGACCAACTTTAAAACCCGGGAAGTGGAGGATTACCTGAGAACGTTACCAGAAGTCACTGAGGTGTTTACTACAGTAGGTGTGGCCTCTGGTCAATTTACAGGATCGCAATCTTCTCCGTTTACTTCTGAGATATTGGTGAAACTTGTTGGTCCAGAATATAGAACTATGTCAGGTCCTGACTACGCTAGGAATCTAGAGAATTACTTGGAAGAAAATATTACAGGAGCCGAATATACTGGTGTTCCGATTTCTATCATGGGTACTGCGAATGATGCACCTATTCAAGTAATTGTTTCAGGGCCAGATAAGGATTCCATACGTCTGGTTTCAGAGAAAATCGAAGCCATATTAGCCGGTTTAAAAGGCACCCGAAAAATCGAAAGCTCTCTTGAAGACGGTAATCCTGAAATTAGAGTAGAAGTGGATCGTTATAAAATGAATGAGCTTGGACTATCTATGGACATGGTAGGTGGAGCACTTCAAGTAGCTTTTAATGGTAACGATGATTCTAAATACACTGACGGAGACTACGAATATGACATCTTGGTGAAGTTGAATGAATTCGATAGAAGATCAATTTCTGATGTTCAAAACCTTACGTTCCTAAATAGAAATGGAAAACTGGTAAAGCTAGAGCAGTTTGCAACAGTAAATCAGTCTGAAGGTCCAATTAAGTTGGAGAGAAGAGATCGTGTTTCTTCGGTCAAAATCACCTCTCAGGTTGCCGGTGTTCCTTCCGGAACGGTAGGTGCGGAATTGACTGCCGCGATAGATGCGATGACACTTCCACAGCAGGTACAGATCAACTATGACGGTGATATGAAAAACCAAAGTGAGGGTTTTGGATCCTTGGGAATAGCGCTTTTGGCCTCCATCATTTTGATTTACCTGATCATGGTGGGATTGTATGATTCTTATGTCTATCCACTAGTGGTGATGTTCTCTCTACCGATGGCTTTGATAGGATCCTTACTCGCTTTGGCACTGACTAAAGGAACGTTAAGTATCTTCTCTATCATGGGTCTGATCATGTTGATGGGTCTGGTAGCTAAGAATGCTATTCTGCTAGTCGATTTCACGAATCAGTTAAAAGAAGCTGGAGTTGAAGTGAAGGACGCACTTGAAAAAGCAGTGAAGATCCGATTTCGTCCGATTCTGATGACTACGATAGCGATGGTGATTGGTATGATGCCGATTGCTTTGGCTACCGGTGCTGGTGCAGAGTGGAAAAACAGCTTAGCCTGGGTGATCATCGGAGGATTGCTTTCCTCTATGTTCCTGACTTTGATCGTTGTGCCTGTGATCTATTATCTGTTCGACAGATTTATGGTGAAAATAGGTAAGAGCGAAAAGAAGGTAATAGAGCTTGAAGACACAAATATTGAAGAGTTTGAGTCTGAAGCAGCCGCTTACGTTTAGACTAAAATTGAATACAGGACCCTTGCTGGTCAGCAAGATTTGCAAGGGTTATTTAACTACATACCCGATGAAATCGAGCCTGCTTTATGCAGACAGGCATGTCGTTTCCGACACGCACCGCTATGATTATAAACCATGCGAGATTCCATGTGGCCATAAAAAAACAATAATAATCACATGAAAAATTATACTGATTTACGCAAAATCTCAAAGGTCTTCCAACAATATGGCATAGATCTGACAGGTAAAAGAAAGTACGCATCCTTCGAAAGCGATTTGAGAATGGATAAGGTATTTGTCTCAGGTTTGATCTTCGAATTAGAATACGAATTGAGAAAACAGATCGCGGATGATAAGGTTGAGAAGGTGCAAGCACCAGCTCAAATAATAGAATTGTTGATGAGTTAATTAATGTAGGGGCGAAAAATCTTTCGCCCGTACTATCGAAAAGAGTCCCACAAGTGCGGGACTCTTTTTTTATGTGAATGTTGGGTTAAAGTTGTACACTTTTAAAGTGGAGCTCCCATCATAATGTCGTCAGAGGCAAAGTCCTTGAATTTCTCAAAATTCGTTTTAAATGCAGCTGAAAGTGCTCTTGCTTGCTTATCGTACCCCTCTTTATCCTCCCAAGTGCTTTTTGGGTTAAGAATCTCAGAAGGTACATTTGGGCAATCCTGAGGCACATCCATTCCGAAAACTGGATGTTTCTTGTAGTCAACTTGATCTAATTTCCCCTCCAGTGCAGCAGTAATCATTGCTCTGGTGTAAGCTAGTTTCATTCGAGAACCTACACCATAAGAACCTCCAGTCCAGCCGGTGTTGATTAACCACACGTTGGTGTCATGCTCTTCCATTTTCTTACCAAACAGGCTAGCGTACTCTGTTGGATGTAGAGGTAAGAAGGCTGCTCCAAAACAAGCTGAAAATGTTAATTTCGGTTCTGTGACTCCCATTTCAGTGCCCGCAACTTTAGCAGTGTAACCCGAAATGAAATGATACATAGCCTGGCTTTTATTCAATTTAGAGATAGGAGGGATCACCCCAAATGCATCTGCTGTCAAAAAGAATATGTTCTTAGGAATGCCAGCAATCGAAGGATTCAAGGCATTAGATATGAATTCAATAGGATAAGCCGTTCTTGTGTTTTCAGTGACGGACTTGTTCGTGTAATCTATTTCCCTGGAATTTCCTTTGAATCGGGTGTTTTCTACAATTGAACCAAATTTAATAGCATCCCAAATTTCAGGTTCCTTGTCTTTGCTGAGATCAATGACCTTTGCGTAGCATCCGCCTTCGAAATTGAAAACACCATTTTCTGTCCATCCATGCTCATCGTCACCAACCAGACTTCTTTTTGGGTCTGCTGAAAGTGTTGTTTTGCCCGTACCTGATAATCCAAAGAAGATCGCGGTGTCTCCTTCTGCTCCCACATTTGCTGAGCAATGCATGGAAAGCACATTTTTTTCATGAGGAAGGATGAAGTTGAGTACAGAAAAAATTCCTTTCTTCATTTCACCTGCATAGGCCGTTCCACCGATCAGGATAATTCGTTCGCTGAGATTTAAGATGGCAAAGTTTGGGTTTTTTGTGCCATCAGTTTCAGGATTAGCCTGAAATTCTGGAGCACAAATGATCGTGAAATCATGTTCGAAATTTTTCAATTCATCCTCAGATGGCCTTAAAAACATGTTATGGCAAAAGAGATTATGCCAAGCCTTGGTGTTGATTACTTTCAATTTGAGGCGATGATTCACATCTGCTCCAGCATAAGCATCACGGACGAAAAGTTCTTTGTCCGCTAGAAATGCTTTCATTTTTTCCAGAAGCAAATGGAATTTCTCGGTATCAAAAGGGATGTTGATATCACCCCACCAGACAGCGTCTTTAGTTTTATCGTCTAATACGATGTAACGATCTTTAGGGGATCTTCCGGTGAATTTACCGGTGTCGGCCATCAGCGCGCCAGTAGAAGTGAGTTTACCTTCATTTCGCGCTAAAGCAATTTCCACCAGTTCTGCTGGTGGAAGATTGGTGTGAACTTTTCTGAAAGCTGTAGAGCTGAGAAAAGCCAGGGGAGAAGTCTGGGTGTCCAGATCTAGTTCCTGCATACATATTTGGGTTTACAATCTGAAAATTGTCTCCACAAAACTAGTAAAATCTGTAATACATAAACCAATAAAATATGCTTTATTTTTAATTACAATCGATTGCATGTAGAAAACAGCTTATTATTTGGTTATGATTGTCCCATTGATTTGGACTAATCTGTTTTCCATTTTCCAACTGCTTATTATTTAGAGATAAGCTTATAATTCAGCGGCTTTAACTTTGGAAACAAGGGTTAAAAAGGTTTATCATTGTAAAATTGATTTCACCCAAATAAAACTATCCTTGGAAAAACAACTTACTCCTGAATTTGATGGGCCAACTATTTTTGGCCATCCAAAAGGACTGATGACACTATTTTTCACAGAAATGTGGGAAAGATTCAGTTACTATGGCATGCGTGCCTTGCTCATTTTATTTATGACCATGGCAGTAGCTGAAGGCGGACTGGGCTTCGATGATCAGACTTCTGGTGCTATCTATGGTTTATATACCATGGGAGTTTATTTGTTGGCTTTGCCTGGCGGATGGCTTGCTGATAGACTTTTTGGACTGAAAAAATCCGTCTGGTACGGAGGGATTATTATTGCTATAGGGCACTTTACTATGGCTCTCCCTGGTGTGATGGCTTTGATTACTGGAGATCACTCGATCAAACCTGAATTGAGTACGCTTGATACTTCATCCTTCTTTTTGGGTTTGATATTGATTGTATTGGGAACAGGTCTTTTGAAACCTAATATTAGCTCTATAGTAGGTCAGCTTTACCCTAAAGGAAGTACTAAGCGAGACGCAGGTTTCTCTATCTTCTATATGGGGATAAATATCGGTGGCTTTATAGCTCCGATTGCTTGTGGTACGCTAGCTACTTATGATATGCACCTTGGCTTTGGCCTTGCGGGTTTAGGGATGGTTTTTGGATTGATTCAATACAAACTTTCAGGTGCTCTATTAGAAGGTCATGGAGATGTACCTGTTTTTGAGACAGAAAAGGAGGTTTCTAGTCAAAAGAAGCTTAAATCTATCGTTACCTATTTGGGAATTGGGTTGGTTGCTGTTGTTGGTGTACTATTTATGGGAGTGATTCCTATCAATGTATCAGCGATTGCAGGCGCATCAGGGACAGTCATTGCCCTGGTAGCTTTCGGCTACTTAGGTTATGTGATAGCCTTTGGAGGATTGGATAAAGCTGATAAAAACAAGGTGGGGGTAATCGCTATACTCTTCTTGTTTTCTGCAATGTTCTGGTCAGGTTTCGAGCAAGCAGGATCTACCTTGAATCTTTTTGCCGATCGTTTTACAGATAGAACCATACTAGGTTGGGAGATTCCTACCAGTTATTTCCAATCTGTTAATTCACTTTTCATCATCATTTTCGCTCCATTTTTCGGAGCTCTTTGGATCTGGCTTGGTAGAAGAAATATGGAGCCAAGTTCTCCAATGAAATTCACCTTCGGTCTTTTGCTACTGGCTATTGGTTTTTTCGTAATGTATTTCGCTACTAAAATTGCTGCTTCTGGTGATTTGGCTGCCCCGACTTGGTTGTTGATCACTTACATGCTACATACGTTTGGCGAGTTGAGTTTATCTCCTGTAGGACTGAGCTTAGTAACCAAACTAGCTCCAAAAGGCTATGGCGGACAAATGATGGGTATCTGGTTCCTTTCTGTAGCGCTTGGTAATTTGATCGCTGGACTGATTGCTGGAGAGGCAAGTGGCGGAACAGAAGAAGCTCTTGCTCAAATGCCAGATCAATACATGTTGATCGTTTACACAGTGTTTGGATCTGCTGCACTCTTGTTCCTTTTGAAGCCTTTGATCAGAAGGATGATGGGAGATGTTCATTAGTAAATAGACATTTTCAAATCTCAATACTTAGTAACATTAAAGGCTGTCGATATATTTTCGACAGCCTTTATTGTTTGTGGTCTATGCTAATTGAGATACTTGAAAAGCAAAATGAATTTAGAATAGACTTGTTTGTACTGTAGTTTTCTTAGTGGCTTGAATAGTTCCTTTCAGCATTTCTTGCATCAATCGAAGGAATCCAGGCTCCCAGTTTTCGGAGTGGATTTTAAGATCCTTGCCTTCGTATTCGATTGGTCCCAGCATTTTCTCATAGCCAATGATCATACTCCAGATAGTGTAAAAAGTGATGTCTGGCTGAAGTTCAGGACGTATACTTCCATCCTTAATACCCTGACTTACCATCATAATCCCGATTTTGGCAGGCTCATGATGGATTTCTAAGAGTTTCTGAAAGTGTACAGATTCCAAGGTTTTCGGATCTATTAACTTCCGGCTTTCTGGATTGTTGTATTTCTTAAGAAGGTCTAGAAAATTAAGAATAGAATCGTAATAGACTTGATTTGCTCTTGCAAAGGCAACGACTTTTACCAAAAGGTCAGAAAGCATTTCCAACCCATTTTTCCCCTTATTTCTATTAGACCATTCATCACGGAACTCATCCTTGAATTGGTCGAAGGCTTTTTTGGTCAAAGCCATAAAAAGATCCTCTTTGTTTTTGTAATAAAAGTAGGTGAGGCCTTTACTTATCCCAGCGGATTTGGCTACATCCTCCATTCTGGTGGCCAAATAACCTTTAGATTTGAATAATGAAACAGCTGAATCTAAAATGAGTTTTTCTTTATTTTTCTCTCCTGCCATGAGTTATTTACTTTTTCCAAAAATTGAAATCAAAGATATTAAACTTGGGTCAAATACTGGGTTTTACTCACTTTATATTTAGCTTAATTTCATAAAAAAAGGCTTTAGGGATTTCCTAAAGCCTTTTTTCGTATGAGTATCACTGACTTACTTCACTTCCACTATGTAATAGTTTTTCTTGCCTTTTTGTACCAGCAAGTACTTGTTTTGAAGTAAAGTCAAGTTTATAGCTGCATTTGGATCACTGAGCTTCTCTTTGTTAATACTTACTCCTCCACCTTGGATCATTTTCCTGGCTTCTCCTTTAGAAGCAAACACAACTCCTTGAGTGATGTCTCCGAAAAGATCCAAAATTGAGCCTAAGGAAGTGTATTCACTTTTGTCTATCTGAACCTGAGGAACACCTTCAAAAACCTGAAGGAACGTACGCTCGTCCAGAGCTGCCAAGTCTTCAGTAGATGATTTCCCAAACAGAATATCAGAAGCTTTTACCGCCATTTCAAAATCAGATTCGCTATGAACCATGATCGTGATTTGCTTGGCAATTTCCTTTTGCAAGATGCGTAGGTGAGGGGCTTCAGCGTGCTCTTTTTCCAAGCTCTCTATGGTGGACTGATCTAATACTGTGAAAATTCGAATGTATTTGGAAGCATCTTCATCAGAAACATTCAGCCAGAATTGGTAAAATGCATATGGAGAAGTTTTCTCAGGATCAAGCCAAACAGAACCACCTTCAGTTTTACCGAACTTAGTACCATCAGCTTTTGTGATCAAAGGTACAGTCAATGCATAAGCAGATCCGCCGCCCATTCTTCTGATCAGTTCCGTACCAGTGACGATATTTCCCCATTGATCAGAACCACCAAGCTGTATAGAGCAATTCTCATTTTTCCAAAGATGATAGAAATCATAGCCTTGGATCAATTGGTAGGTGAATTCAGTGAATGAAAGCCCATTTCCATCCTCAAGACGTCTTTTTACAGAGTCTTTGGACATCATGTAGTTTACGGTGATGTGTTTTCCTACATCTCTGATAAAGTCCAAAAAGCTAAACTGAGACATCCAGTCGTAGTTATTGACTAACTCGGCTTTATTGGTAGTGGAACCAGCGAAATCAAGGAATTTGGCAAGCTGATCCTGAATACAAGAAATGTTGTGGTCCAGCGTGTTTTTATCCAATAGATTACGCTCTGCCGACTTGAAAGAGGGATCACCGATCATTCCAGTAGCTCCACCGACTAAGGCAAATGGCTTGTGACCAGCTCGTTGGAAATGTAAAAGAGTCATCACTCCAACTAAGTGACCTATATGTAGAGAATCTGCCGTCGGATCAAAACCTAGATAGGCAGAAGCCATTCCTTTAGTAAGGTGTTCTTCTATATCCGGCGTCATGTCCTGTAGCATGCCTCTCCAGCGTAATTCTTCTATGAATGAATTCATCTAATAGTTGATTTTTCGAGGTGCAAATATAGTCTTGTCTGCGAAAGGAAAGAAGGAATGGGGGTAAAGGCTTGGCGATTATTTGAAATTCAAAGTTTCTATTATTCTCACTTCGTTTAAATGCCACTATTTCAATTTGGACTTTTGCCTACTTTCAGGATTAGATCAATTTTATAAATACTTAGAGAGCAGGACTTTATTCCCTTTATTTGTACTTAGGTAGGTGTACTCTCAAACCGAGTTGAGAGCTAGTCAATCTACATTTGTTTATTCATGGTTAAATAAGGTTGGTATTTTATATGTGCTTGAATCTGATAAGATCATTGAAAAGAGTTCAACAACATATTTGTAGTGCATTTAGACTACTATTCTTATCAAATGAAGAAGCCAGAATTACTTCCGGCTTCTTCATTTGATAAGATTATATGATTTTGTTCGATAGTTTAGTCTTTCATTACAACAGTTTTTTCGATCAGATTTTTGGTGGGAGGTAGGGACTTCAAGTACATGTAGATTGCTTTTACATCCACTTCATTCATCATGGCAAAGCTCGACCATGGCATAGGAGTACCTTCATGTATTGGTCCAGATTTAAAACGCTGGATAAACGTATCTTCTGTCCATGTTGCTAATACTCCTGTCTCGGGGTCTGGAGTAAGATTTGGGGTAGTAAAAGTGGCTGCTGTTTCTTCAAAAATCAATCCTCCTGAAAATTTTGGTCCAGTAAACTCTCCACTTTTTAGATCTCTTGGTGAATGACAACCTGCGCAATTGGCTACTGAATTGGCTAAATATTCCCCATAGACCACGGAAGCTTCTTGCTTTAGTGCTTTTTTGGGCGTCGCGCCTGGTTGGATTGGTTTGATCATTCCGACGGCCAGAACAACTTTTCCTAAGAATGTATATTCTGTGGCTTCGATTTTTCTAGAGACTGGAGGTCTTGACCTTAAAAACGATATGATAGAATTCAAATCCTCTTCCGTCATATTTTCAAATGGCATGAAAGGAAACAAAACTCTTCCATCATGTCCCACTCCAAATCTCATTACTCTAGCCACTTCCTCATTTGTCAAAGATCCAATGCCAGTTTCTATGTCAGGCGTAAGATTTCTTGGTCTGAATGTACCCGGTGGTATAATTATTTCGCTACCGCCAGCTATGGGTACCAATTCTCCTGCACTCATAGCATCGTAATCAGATGGATCTATATGGCAAGTGGCACAATGTGCGGGTCCATAAACCAAATATTGTCCACGCGCAAGAACTGTTGAATCTGAGCTTATTGAAATAGGTGGATAGGGGGCATCATAAGCCTTTTTCCATGTCATAGAGACAATGGCGAAAAGGGATATTCCAATTAGTAAAACACCTACGAATAGGTAACCAAGGTATTTGAAAATCTTTTTCATAGTACTGCCAGTTAAAAATTTAAATGAAAAATTATAAATAGAGGCTCCTTAGGTAGGCAAGGAAAATCCTCATTATTTCACTGTGGCAAAAAATAGTGGTTGTTAGGATATTCTATAACAACATTAATATAAGTATAAAAATAATTAAAATGCTATTTATTTCTCCGAATAGTACAACTAAGGTCTTTTTTAATTAGGCTGTTTTTGTAACATAAGATAGGGCCTAGATATTTTGTGACATTGGAATATGAATAACAGGAGCAAAATGATAAGGTGCTTTATATCAATCTTGCTAGCATGTAGGGTAGAATTTGTAAATCCTAAATAAAACTAAGTAACCTGGATATATATACTGATAACTAGCAATAGGATGTCACTTAATTGGAGTACATCGAACATCTGCTTATTCTATTTTTACCTCTGGATCTTTTTGAAGATACCCTAAGGACTGAAGGAAGTCATCTGATGCTTGAACCGTCATCTTGTAATTTTCAAAATTGCTGTAATTGAAGAAACCATGAGGTTGGTCTTGGTACAATATCAAATCACATCTACTCCCCACTTTCTCCATCACCATCTGATAATATTGTGCAGTCACTACTGGAACAAGATTGTCATTTGTGCCCAACAAAAACAGGGTTGGCGGAGCGCCTGATTTGATATTGTGTAGAGGAGAAAAGTTTTTGTAATGATCCCCAATTCTCTCGTAGCCGTAACCTCCTGGGCCATTGTCTATGACAGGGTTGAAAAGTATTAAAGCATTCGGCACTGGGCTGATTTCCAGATTATCAGTACTTTCATTATAATCTTCGATTAGTGCTGTGGCAGCTGCCAAATGAGCTCCGGCAGAACCTCCTGAAGCGATTATTTTATCAGGAGCAATATGAAATTTACTGGCGTTTTTCCTCAAATATCTTATAGCTGATTTGGCATCTGATACTGATTCAAAAGGAGAGGTTTTATGCTGATTTTTGGTTCTGTAGTCTACCAAAAAGCAAACCATGCCTCGTTTGGCGAAGTAAGCTGCCTGATGCTCAAACTGCGCTCTGCTACCTGAATTCCAACCACCACCGAAAAAGAAAACCAAGGCTGGATATTCGTCCGAGGTATTCATATTATCAGGATAATATACTTCCATTAAAAGCTCAGTGGTGTCCACCGTTTTGTATGAAAACACCTCCTGGGCAAAAGATGTACTTGTCCAGAATAGGAGCGTGATAAAACAGATAAAAGTGGAAGCAGTCTTCATTACCAGTTGATTTCTATGTATTCTTTTTCATGTGGTTTTCCTGGAGCAATGATGAACCTAGGTTTGTCCGATAATTCGTAGATCACGCTTGCATAAGTGTTTCTGTTACTGACTACATCAGCCCCTTCATTATCTCTGGAGCTAAGCACCTTTTTGATATCTTCGATTCCAATGCTTTGAGTAGTTTCTGTAAATCTACTTTGAAAAGACTTGATTCGCTGACATTCATAGAGACCTTCATCTGCTGTTTTATTGTTAGCAAGTAGCATCGCTTGATAGTTACTACTATAATCTTTGTTACTCATAGGATGATTGGTGTGGTATGCAAAAATCGAATTGGGAAAGGGACGGAACTCCACGACTTGGGTAGCAGAACATTCCAGGTCATATACTTTCTCAGGACCTCCAATGATATAGTTTTGGCCGGAAGCATGCTCGATCTCTTTCAAAAATGTCAGAGCTTCTTCTTGAGTGCTTTTGCTTAAAACTCCTCTGACGATAAATGTTACTGGTAGTCCGGTTTTCCCATAATTCAGTTGCATCAAGGTGTTACAGTTAATTGAAATAGATTGATTGTTCATACCGGTAATACCAAGATGTCCGGGGATAGTCAAATACATCTGCTCCTTGTCTGAATTGGGGTCTTTGGAGTGAATAACTGTTTGGAATCCATGGTAGTATTGAGGGATATCCATGTTTTGGGCAGTGATGCTGGGTAGGGAGGATGTCTTATCTACACCGAATGAACTACAACTGTGAGCCAGTACATCTTTGGTATTGAACCAATATTCATCTCCCAACTGATGCATAAAGATTGTTTCCAGATCTACTTCGGAGCCTTCAGAGATGCCCCTTACTTCTTCCATCAATTCTGGTGTGTATTGCATCACAGCAGACTTATAATCTGTTTGTGCTAAAAATTCTCTAATAAATTCATCAGGATCTTTCTGCGTAGTGGCTTTGATATCTTCCTTGAATAGCCGGATAACTTCCTGAATTTCTGTTTTCAAAGCCTTCCCGTGTGCCAATCCTCGTTCATAAGGAGTGCCGTTCAGTTCCAAAAAAAGAAGATCTCCATTTGCTAATAGTTCTAGGTTAGCATCAGAATTTTGAAGATCAAGATTCTCTTGTTTTTCTTTTTGAGAACAAGAAATCTGTAAGGCACTGATAAGGCAAAAAAGGAGTAAAATACGTTTCATCGGTCTTAGTAGTATTAGGAGATTCCTAAGTTACTAAAAGTGAAGCGCTTTTGAGCTGATATCTCGTTGCATCAGGCTGAGTGTCTTATAAGATACTGATTATCTAAACCTGAGTAATCATTTCTATATGCTCGATTCCGTCTTCTAAATAAGTTTCTCCAGCATTCTCAAATCCAAGAGATTTATAGAATTCGTTTAAGTAAGTTTGGGCACCAATTCTAACAGTACAAGACCCATACTTTTCTAAAATATAAGCAAGTGAGTCCTTCATCAACCTTCTTCCTGCGCCAGTTCCTCGGGCTTTCATATCACTAACTACTCGTCCTATTGATGCTTCAGCAAAAGATGCTCCTGCAGGTAATACCCTTGAGTAAGCAACCAAAAAATCATCAGCCATAATCATGACGTGATCTGCAAATTGGTCCTTATTATCAGCATCCTGAAACACACAATCCTGCTCTAATACAAATACTTCATTACGAAGTCGAATGATAGCATATAACTCATGATTGCTGAGCTCCTCGAAAGATTTTATTACTGTAGTCAATTCCATTTATTCGTTTCTTGTTTGAAGGCTATCTGTGAGAATTACTTTATTCAGAAATGTAGGTCAGTACAATAGCAGGAGAATTTGTAAGTTTTTGCTGAAGATTCTTTGGAAACGAAACAACAGTTTTTCCGTTTTCTGTCTTCCATTTGAGAGATTTATTCTCACCTAGAATTGTGATTTTGCTTCCTTCTTTTGGTTGATTCAGAGTCCAAGTGATTGTTTCACTTAGCTTTTCTCCTTCTTCCAAAGGCATAAGAGCATACATTTCTTTGGCTTTGCCTTGGGTGAAATAGAGTTTACCATCCTGGAAATTTTCAATTGCTCGAGTGCCGTAGATTCCTGCACCGTTTATTTCCAACCATTTCCCTATTTCTTCCAGTCTGGATACCTGTTCAGGTAAGAAAAGACCATCGGCAGTAGGTCCAACTCCCAATAATAAATTACCGCCTTTAGTCACAATCTCTATCAGCAAATGGATCACTTTTCGTGAAGGTTTGAATTTATCGTTAGGAACAAATCCCCAGGCTCCGCCCAACGTGATACAGCTTTCCCATGGGTCAGGAGACATTTCAGATGGAATTCCTTGCTCTGGAGTTCGGTAGTTTTCAAATGGCCCATGAACTGTTCGATCCACGATCAAAATTCCTTCTTGATTTTCTCTTACCATTTCTGCCACTTTCGGCATATTGATTTCCTGATCAAAATCTGGAATCGGTGCTCCCCAGCTCAGTACTTCATCATTGATAGTAGACTTTGGTCTTACCCAACCTCCATCTAACCATAGTATATCTATATCTCCATAATTGGTTGTGATTTCATTGAGTTGGTTATGCGTGAACTGCACGTATTGATTCCATCTCCAAGGGTGCTTGCGGATATCATAATTAACATTGCGATCTGGGGTAGCTCGGTAATCCCACCAGTAATATTGAGAATGCCAATCTGGCTTAGAAAAATAAGCTCCAATCATCATGTCCTTTTCGCGGAATGCATCAAAAACGTACTTGGTTACATCAGCTTTTGGATTGCTTGCAAAAGGTCCATTACTGATTTTGTAATCTGTAAACTGGGTGTCAAACATATTGAAACCGTCGTGATGCTTGGTGGTGAATACCACGTATTTCAATCCGGCTTTATCCGCAGCTTCAGCCCACTGATTTGGGTCAAATCCCTGTGGATTAAACTTTTCACTCAATCCAAAGTACCACTTCTTATATTCCTCATAGCTCTGGGTCGTATCTTTTCTATTGATCCAATCCTCATTATTGATACTCCAGGATTCTACAATTCCCGGCACAGCATAGATGCCCCAGTGAATCAAAATGCCAAATTTTTGATCTCTCCATTGCTCGAGTTTCTCTACTACTTTGGGATCAGTAGGGTATTCGTACTCCGAGGAAGTAGGGTGAAGGGTATTTTGTGCGTTGGCTTGAAAAGTAATAACAAGAGCAATCACGAGTAGCCAATTGAATCTTTGGGACATGGGAAAAGAAATGGTGAATGAATGAACTCTTAAAGGTAAAATGGAAAGCAAAGAGTCAAAAGGGAAATCTATTCTAATTGTTCTACTCTGATACTATTCATTGGTCAATTTGAAAATATATTTTACCTCAAAAGGCACAAAGAAAACGCAAAGATCACTGGTGTTTTGCAGCCTTTGAAACTTGAATTTGAACATTGATCATTGATTTTTTTAAACCACATAGCCACATAGGGAAACATAGAAATACGCCCACATCATTGGGAATCAATCCCACTACATAATACTTTATGATCATTGTTCCTTTGTGGTGAAAAATTAATACCACAAAGGCATAAAGAGAGCAAAGGAATGAAGTTCGTATTAAAGCGTAATTTTACCATTTCAGGCTATGAAAATCTATGTTTCTATGTTGTAAAATTTTCCTGCATTAGTTGGTCTTCGGGGATGAAAATGAAAGTCTGAAGACTTCATTGTTTTAGGTCCAAGTCAGGAGACTTGAACCACTTAATTTTTTAACCACAAAAGAAATAAAGAGAACAAAGGTTTTTGATCATTGAATTTGAAAATTGATCATTGAAAATTGTTCATTCTCTCACCAATCATCCTCCTCATTAAGCTTATTTGATTCTGTGGTATCTGGCTGATCAAAAATCTCTTGCCCTTTTTCAGAAAGTGTCAAATGAATCCCATTCAACTTCTTGTGGATTTCCTGTAAGGTTGCAAAGTCAGGTTGCTGCACATGGAAGGGGATGCTGATCAGGTTTTCTGCATTCTTCGAAAAAGGAGTAGGCATATCACTTCCGAAGAAGTACGGCCACAGGGTTTTGCCACAGCTGATTCCCCAAGTGGTGATAGCATATTCTTTATGATACTGCTGTAGTCGCTCGTTGATTTCCTCAAAAAACTGCTCCGATTCTCCCAGTCTCAGTCTGGAGCCAGCTCTTGATTTTCCTTTTGTTTTCAGGTATTTGATCTGACTTTTTCCTTGCTTTTGGCGAACCATATAGGCTCGGAATACTTTGTGATCCAGCATTTCACCGTTGTGAAAGTATCCGGTAACGGCAATTCCGGCTCGGATCATTACTAAGGCCAAATGGAAATCGTCCTTTACAGATAAAATCCCGGATGCACTTGTCTGCATATTCCAAGGAAGTGAAACTTTGGCTAGCCAAGCTTCCGAATCAGAAATTACCCATTGATGCTTAGCCTCTTGGAAGGTTCCCTTCAACCCTTTCTTTTCGGATACTGCCAGAATGGACTGGTACTTTTCAAGACTAATTAACTTTGGGTTACCGGAAATCATAGCGGGGGAGGCTTTTCGATTATATTTGCACAAATAAACCGAAAAATCATGGACGAGGAAATCCAAGGCTTAATCAAGCGTATGAGCGATCCTAAAGAAAAGGAAGCTTTCTATTTTGCAGACAAACTGGGAAAAAATCTGGATGAAAGCGGAAGAGATAAAGTGATCGAACTAGTGAAAGGCGACAACTGGGAAGTTGCGTATCTGGCATGCCGGGCACTTTCTCTGTCTGCATTCAACGAGGAGTCTCTCGACGCGATTTTTGAGGCTATTAATGATAAGAAAAATAGAGCGCATCAAGGAGCATTTGTTCAGGTGTTGGAAGAGTTTGATTTAAGCCAACGCTTTGTAGATATTTTTAGAGTTTTTCTCTTCGGTAATTTCAAAGCACAAACCCTTGCCAAGATGTACCTGGACGAAGTGGAATTTGATATGACTCCGCGTACACTTAGAAAGGCTGAAAAACACTGGAATCACTACCTACACAATCCAGAGGATGAGGGTAGTTTGGAACTGAAAAAACTAGAGATAGAACCAATTTTAACAGAGATTAGAGAATTATTTTCTGAGGATTAAACAACATTCGCATCATTATTGTGTTTATTAATACAATAAAAAGAATTTCATCATGCGAAAAATGGATGTCGTCTGTTTGCACTCAGAGTTTTTTATAGATAATGGCTTTGTGTTAAATCAATCTCAAATGCTATTTGAGAAGGTTTATCCTCATGGTAAGCAGGTTATTTTCGTGCATTTTGCCGAAGGATCGGCGGAAACTTATATTGAGTACCATTTAGGTATTCGTATAAATGCTGTCGAAGAGTTGATCCATAAATACATTCCTACGCTTAATAATTACGCTGAACAATCAATTACTCTGGTCCAGACTCCGGACATTTTGGGGGATATGTACCCTAAAAAAATTATACTATCTGACGACATCGAATTACCTGAAGCGATTATTTCTTCCGAAAACTTCTTTTTGGATACAGGGTTCAGATGGTTGGATCAAATGATTGATCCTATAGTGCTAGAGCAGGAATTTCTACATCACAAAGAGAACCCTTTTGAAGCTTGTAATTTGGTGGAATCAGCTTTTCGTTCTACCGCACTCAGCAGATTATATAATCCAGAAGACTATCCGATTCTTCGTCAGTCATTCTTGGAGAAAATAAATTGTGACGAAATGACTCCATTCACAATAGCCTCATTCCTTCAATTTCTCGATTACTTAGATAAACCGGTCTTAGTGGAGGTTTAATATTTTCTCTTCACTCCCCGTATGGCCTGAGCATCCAATGGATTCTCGGGCCATTCGTGTTTTGGGTAGCGTCGTTTCAATTCCTTTTTCACTTCAAAATACCCATTCTGCCAAAAGCTTTTCAGATCCTGAGTAAGCTGAACTGGCTTATAACCCGGAGAAAGCATCTCAATAAGCACATTGACTTTTCCATTATTGACTTTGGGAGTTTCCAGCAGACCAAACAATTCCTGTAGTCTCACCGACAGTAGCGGAATGTCCTCTTTTCTATATTCAAGTTTGATCTTGCTTCCCGAAGGAACTTCTACCGTTGCCGGAGCCAATCGGTCGAGTTGTTTTTGAAGTTCAAAATCAAGACTGCTAAAAAGAATCTGAGCTATGTCCAGTTTCTTGAAATCGTCATTTTTGGTGATGTTTTGCAGGTACGGTTCAATCCAAGTTTCCGGCTTTTCGCAGAGAGTAGCTACTGACCAATCGGGCCAGTTCTGATCTGCATACCAACTTTTCATGCTTTGTACTCGCAGAATCAATTGCTCGACATGTTCAGTGAAATCCAACAAATACTCACCATCCTCGCGGATAGCTTGCATAATCGCTTCGGTCACATCTCCAGAAGCATACTTTGCCAAAGGCCGAGTTCCCAGAATAATCGATCCAATTCTAATCTCTGAATGAGCCTGCAAACCGCCTTTCTTTCTATCCCATTTCAATACCTCCTTGGTCTTCAGCATAGGAGCCAAATCTTTGGGATTGATAGGAGCAGCCATCCAGATTTTACCCATTCCTTCTCGGGCATCTACATGTGCAACTGCAAGCCAAGATTCGTGCGCCAGATCATCCTTGTGACCAATCTGAGCTATTTTTCCATTGGCCAACTGGAACTGAGCATTGTTACCAGGTCGAGCTGCTGCGATCCGTTCAGGATAGGCATAGGCTAGGAGTAAGCCCGTCTGCCAAGGATCAACTGGGCCGCTTTCTGGCTGAATAGCAAACATGCGTCGATACGAAGCCGCCATCTTTTCGATCTTCTTTATGCCAGCTATGCTAACATCATACTTTCTATATCTGCGAAGCGCTTCTATTCTCAAATTCAAATCCACTCCGGCATCTGGTCCTAGAGGATCACGCTCGTCCAAGATCGCCGCGATATCTGTAGCCAAACCCAGCTGATCTATTTCAGCCGCATTGATCAGCATGTGAGCAATTCGTGGATGGGTTGGCAACTTGTGAACCTCCTTACCATGTGGCGTCAGTTCTCCTTCTACTATAGCTTCTATGGACTCCAGTGTCTTTTCTGCTAAAGCTAAAGTGCCAGCCGGAGGAGGAGTAAGCCAAGTCATGGAGCGAATTTCCTGCTTGCCCCAGGCTTTCATATCCAGAACCAAACCTGTTAGGTCTGCTTCCATCAACTCTGGCGTGCGGTACTCATTTAGCTGATTTTGAATGGCTTTCGTCCAAAGCCTATAGCTATGACCGGCAGTCAATCGACCTGCACGACCGCTTCGTTGATCTGCGGAATCCTTGCTGATTCTATGTAAAACCAAGCGTGATAAACCTGATCTTGGATCAAACTTGGATGATTTGGCGAAGCCTGAATCAACAACCACTTTCACTCCTTCAATAGTCAAAGAAGTCTCCGCAATGTCTGTGGAAAGCACAATCTTCCGCTTCCCAGAAGGATGAGGCATAATCGCTCTGTTCTGATCTGCTGGGGATAGCTGTCCATATAAAGGAAGCACGAGATCATCAGGGAGTGCTTTTCTAAGAATTTCCTGTGCCTTTCGGATCTCTCCTTGCCCAGGAAGGAAAACCAAAAAATCCCCCTCATGAACTTTGGTCAATGGAATAATCTGTCGCGCCGCATCTTCCCCAATGGAATATTCATCCACAACATTCATGTAATTCACTTCCACAGGATACTGACGACCCTTACTTTCGATCACGGTGGACTTAAGCATACCGGAGAGAACCTTGGCATCTATAGTCGCAGACATCAGCAGTATTCTAAGATCAGGTCTTAGTACTTGTTGCACTTCACGGATCAATGCCAAAGCTACTTCAGAGTGAAGATTTCGCTCATGAAACTCATCGAAGATCACCAAGCCCACATCTTCCAGCGCATTGTCCGAATGAAGCATACGGGTCAAAATTCCCTCTGTGATTACTTCCAGTCTAGTATTGGCTGAAATAGCTGATTCAAAGCGAATTCTATAGCCGATCAGATCTCCCAACTTGGTATCCGTCATAGATGCCATGCGCTGAGCAATGGTCTTGGTAGCCAATCGCCTAGGCTCCAGCATAATGATCTTCTTCCCAGCTAGCCAAGGTTCATCTAGTAAAGTCAAGGGCAGGAGTGTACTCTTTCCCGCACCTGGAGGTGCCTGGATTATTAAAGAATTAGCGGTAGAAAGCTGGGATTTAACTTGAGGAATAATCTCCGCTACAGGGAGATCAAAGGATAATGGATCGAAATCTTGAAGCATGCGGGGCAAAAATAGGGATTCTGGGGTAGAAAGGGAATTTTGGGGGATTTGAGATCTTGGAATTATGTCACTGCGAATGGTGGGGTATGAATATGAAGCAGTCTTTACATAATTTACGACTTACGACTTACGATTTGCGAGGTCAATTGGAGAGTGGAGATTTCTTAAGATCTTAGGAGACTGTCCACGATTTTCTAATAATTAGTAGCACTTATTCAGTATTGAATTATTTACCTCAAAAGATCTTATAGAAATGACGGCTTTGCTTAAAGAACTTTAATGTCAAAATATATTTTTCAGTATTTTAGAGGTAAATATTATTTAAGTGAATTGATAAATGACAAAACCCAATTTTTTTAACGTCCTGATACTTTTTCTGTCAGTCTATATTCTAGGAGCATTATTGATAGGGGTTATCGTAGACCTACCACCAGAAACTCAGAAGTTGCTCCAAATCTTTGATTTTGCGATATGCATTGTGTTTTTCTTGGACTTCTGTGTTCAATTTTATCAGGCTGAAAGCAAATTGAAATTCATGCGATGGGGATGGGTAGATCTAGTCGCTTCTATTCCAATGATAGATATATTCCGAATTGGTAGACTTTTACGTTTTGTAAGGATTCTTCGCGTAGTAAAAGCATTTAAATCACTCAAGGATTTCCTAGATTCTTACTTTGAGAATAAAGCGCAGGGTACATTGAATTCCGCAATTATAGTAGCTGTATTGATGATCATTTTTTGCTCTATTACTATTCTTCAGGTTGAACGGACTCCAGAAAGTAATATTACCACCGCCGGCGATGCACTATGGTGGGCATTTGTGACTATTACCACCGTAGGATACGGAGATCATTATCCCGTGACGTTGGAAGGGAGGCTCATTGCTGCCGTGCTAATGACTACTGGTGTAGGTCTATTTGGAACGTTCACAGCTTATGTAGCCAGCTGGTTTGTCAAAGGGTGAAAATGTCGCATTTAGTGAATTATAGATAATGTTACTTCTCTGATAGAAGTTTGTTAACTGACAAGCAGAAAGATTTGCTAATGGTAACAGCAATAAATTTTTCGCCCATCTCGGGTGTTTTATTCTATTCCTATCCGGCTTCTGGAGAAGCAGGATAACAGTCAATCTTCTACAAACAATTTTTCATTATCAAAGCCAAAAAAATCTAGGTATTTGAATCCAACTTTTAAAAAGGTCAACATTTGAATAAACGGAAAAGCCTGATTACTAAATTCGGATGTGGCGAATTAGACCGTTTATATAGATTATAGTGGGATTAGGGCTCAATTCGCCTAATTTTGAGTCGAATGATTGATGATTTTTAACCTATAATAAGACTTCACAAATTGAAAAATAAGAGAATTGCAATCCTTGGTGCTGGAGGATTAGGTGTTTGCACAGCTTTGGAGCTAGCAAATCGTGGATATACAGTTGATGTCTATGAAGAAAATAATGCTCCGGTAAAAAAAGCAAGTTATGTCCAAGAAGGAAAGATTCACCTAGGACTGATATATGCGATGGATCGAGATTTTCATACTGCTAAAGAGATGATTAATGGCGCATTACACTTCATTTCCTATTTGAAGCGATGGGTTGAAATCAACCCTGAAGATATTATTTCTACACCTTTTCACTACGGTGTTCACACCGGTTCATTGATGAGCCCAGAAGAAGTATCCGCACATTATCAGCGTTGTAGTGATTATTTTGCCGAGGCTAGAAAACATTTCAAAAAAGACTATCTCGATCTATTTGAATCTTTAGAAGTCTCAAGGCTGGCAAACTCCCAAATTGGAGATATTGCGAATCCAGAATATATGTCTGCAGTTTTTCAGACTACCGAATACGCGGTAGAGCCAAGAATTATTTCTAAAAAGCTTACAGAAGCGATTGATTCGCACCCAAATATTAATCTATTTCTCAACACCAAAGTCACGGCAGTTTCTGAACAGGGAAATAGCCTAAAAGTGCATTTTCTTCGGGACTCCAAGGAGGATTCGGAGAGCTATTCCGAGGTGATTAATGCTACATGGAATGGGTTGCTTGCTATAGACAAAACCATGGGTATCGAACCTCCTCAGAAATGGTCACATCGTTACAAATTTGGAAATAAGATCTTCATCCCATTAAAAGCTGATGATTTACCATCTCTCACCATTGTACAAGGTCCTTTTGGGGACACTGTAAATTTCAAAGATAGAGGGCTTTTTATGTCTTGGTATCCAGTTGGGAGAACAGGCTGGTCTGAAGATTACCGGGCTCCAGACTGGGATTCTCAGTATTCTGAAGAGGAACGAATGGAAGTATTTGAAAAAAGCTTGGCTAAAATTGCACTTCGGATTCCGAAGTTGAGTAAGCTCAAATTCGAACCTAAAGACATCAGTCCTGTGGGTGGCGTGATATACGCCCATGGCAATAAAGATGTAGATTCTGCAGAAAGTAAGTTACATACCCGGTCTGAAGTGGGCATGCGATCCTTTGGTAATTACCACACTGTCAATACTGGTAAGTACACCATTATTCCTTTGCTGGCTGTTACAATTGCTAATCAGATTACTGGAAAATCCCTAAACTAAATCTCGTTGAAAAGTCCGCTGATATCCATTATAGTAGCTACCTATAATTCCAGTCATGTGCTTCGCTATGCGATGCAAAGTGTGCTCGATTCAGATTATCAAAATTGGGAGATGATCGTGATTGGAGATTGCTGTACTGACGATACAGAGGAGATGGTCCTAGGCTTTAATGATCCTCGGATTTCCTTTTCAAATTTGGAACAAAATAGTGGTCAACAAGCAAAGCCAACCAATGTAGCACTCGGAAAAGTGAAAGGAGAGTACATTGCTTTCCTGAATCAGGATGACTTTTACTTTAAAGACCATTTAAGTAAGTGTGTGGTGGAAATCATGCAATCTCAAGCAGAGTTCATGATTGTTCCTGGGATCAAGATTTCTCCTTCTACTCCCCAAGACCTAGAAAATAATTCCTTTGCTGCCGAAATGTATGCGGTACATCCTCAAGGGAAATTTTCAGCACACATTTTTAGTATTGCCTCTACTTGGTTTGTGCATCATTCTGTTCCTAAAAAAATTGGAGATTGGAAAATGGAGAAGGAATTGTTTGTCACTCCATCACAAGAATGGCTTTTCCGTGCACATACAAAAGATATTGCTTTCCATTTTCCACGGCGAGTGGGAGTTATCATTATTCATAGTGCAGAACGAAAAGGTTTTTATACAGAGAATAACAGCTTCGAACATGATTATTTTTTCTCTAGAATACATGATCTGGCATTTAAACTAAGCTTATTAGAAAAAGCAGCAGTAAAAAGCTCAAGTGACTACAATCATCAAGTTTTCAAGAACCGTAATAATCCTATTCGAAGAATTATAGCTAAGCCTTTTCATCGAATTTTGAAAAGCTTTGGTATTCACCCAACTACTTTTCGACTTTATTTGAAATGGAAAAAAAGAGGTAAATTCATAGGACACTTAAAAGCTATTGCTGAGCAGCCTAAAGAGGAGGGAGTAAATGAAAAGTCCTAATGGAGATTTCTCTAAATTCTAATAATTGTTTTCAAATACTTCTTGAAATAATAACCCCACTAAGCGTAAATGCTTTTTAGAGCGCTAGGTGTAATTTGTAATTACACCTTTCTATCCTTTAGAATTTGCTATTCTGCAACTTCGATTTCATACCCAACTACCCTCTGAAGCTGATTAATTACCCAAAATAGATACTCAGGTATGTTCGGAGGATAACTTGTTTACCTCGGACAAAAGGTAGCTTTCCTCGTCTGACTCTCAGTTCTCCTCAGAGCGCAGCTTTTTAACATCAGAGGTCAGTGAGTTGTGTGAAGAAGGAAGCTACTTCACCTTGTAAGGTAACTACACCTTACTATCACTTAGAATTTGTAATTCGAATGAGCCCAATAAAACCATTAAAATGGTTTCTTTAGAACTTTGCTATTTAGGTAGAAACCTGACAGAATAATGGCTTCAGCCATTTACGATTGCTCATAGAAATACCTGACGTAGGTTGTGAATATGGCAGGTCCAATTTGCAATTCGCGTGAAGACTTTCTTTTCGTAGGTAATGGCAGATTAAACCAATTGAGAATCAGTAATGGGATTAGAGAAAATATAATTGGTAGACATGATTTATGTCAGGACTTTTCCTCATCTAACTGGTTAAATTGATTAGATCGAACCAAAAAAACTATATCATGGAACTGAAAGATAAATTCGCAATTATTACAGGAGGAGCAGGGGGAATAGGACTTGCCACTGCCAAACTTTTTCTGAAAGAAGGAGCGAAGGGAATAGCTTTGGTAGACTTCAGCCAGAAAAATCTGGATGAGGCTAAAAAGGAACTTACGGGAAAAAATGTCCTTTTCATTCAGGCAGACGTGTCCAAATCTGCAGATGTGAAGCGATATACAGATGAGGCGCTCAAAACCTTTGGAAAAATCGATGTGATCTTTCTCAACGCAGGTGTAGAGGGAGTAGTCAAACCTATGTCGGAATATCCTGAGGAGGTTTTTGACCAAGTAATAGGAGTGAATGTCAAAGGAGTTTGGTTGGGAATGAAATATGGTTTTGCCGCTCTCAAACAAGGAGGCGGAGGTTCCGTGATTATCACTTCTTCGGTGGCGGGACTACGGGGAACTGCACAGGTTTCAGCCTATGTCGCCAGTAAACATGCAACGATAGGATTGATGAGAACGGGAGCTTTGGAAGGTGCGCCTGATAACATCCGGGTAAATACAATCCATCCTTCTCCGGTAGATAATCGAATGATGCGTTCTTTGGAGGAAGGTTTTGCACCGGGAGCTGGTGAAGCGGTCAAAGAAAGTTTTATAAAAATGATTCCTCTTGGTCGCTATGCAGATAATAAAGACATCGCTGAAATGGCTCTCTTCCTTGCATCAGACCGAAGTAAATTTGTTACAGGATCCACCCATGTTGTCGACGGAGGTTTTACAGCTTAGAGAAGACTTCAACCGGAAGTAGTTTGTGAGCCCTGCCGAGATTTAATCTCTACACAAGAGCCCAATACTATTATTAAAATGGTTTTTTAGAACTTTGCTAAAACATAGCCCAGGGTTTACTCCGATAGCCATCGCAGGCCTGGGCTATGATTATGCTAATCTAACTAGAGAATAGCTTTAGCAATTTCTTTGTAAACCTTTGTGCCCACCTAATCTTAGTTTGCCTACTTAACTTCCGAAAATTGCTATCAAATACCTTTTAATAAAATACCCTGTTCCGCTTGTAAAAAGGGTTTTGATATCACGATGGATATATATGAAAAAATAAAAATGTATCATAGCAAAATCTCTCGCAGATTCCACTTTTTTCTTTGAGCGAAGCATTCCCGAAGCATTGTATCGGTAAAACGAAGAAGTAAAAGACTGCCCAGCTATTTTCCCTTTAATTTTAAAATAAGCAAATAGAACCATATCCATTGCGAAGGCTTTATAGACAATAGGATTTGACAAAAGTGATTGAAGGTCATTCCTAAACATCCATGTAGAAACATGCCCTAGATAATGTATGGTTTTTAATTCTTCAGGTTCAAGTATTTTCTCTTCAACTGGCTCAATAACACTGCTAAGGTCTTGTCTTTGATGTGTATAGCTCGAATAGACTAAACTGACCTTAGGATTTTCATTTAAGAAATTGTATTGCTTTTGTAATTTCCTAACGTTCGTCCAATAGTCGTCCCCATCACAGAGACATATGTATTTCCCTCGAGCTGCCTTTAAATTTTCAAGGAAGTTAAACCGCCCGGTTTTTTTTCCTCGAATGGAAATCTTGTTTTTTGGATCTCTTTTGAACAAACGGATTTTGTCCGGATATTTTTTCGCAAATGAATCACAGATTTCGGCCGTACGGTCCGAACTGCCATCCTCACCAACTATAATTTCAAAGTTAAAATCTGTTTTTTGGCTTAATAGGCTATCCAGACACTGGGCAATGAATTTTTCATGTTGATACGTCTGCACGCAGATGGATACCAAGGGAGAAGAAGTTATTGGATGGACAGAATCGTTTGAGATCATTTTTGGCGAACTACTTTGCAGGGATTGCCGAATGCGATGCAATTGGCAGGAATGTCTTTGGTCACTACACTTCCAACTCCAATAGTTGTGTTTGCACCTACACTGATATTGTCTTTTAAAACTGCACCGGAACCAATTAAACAACCTTCTCCGATGTTGATCATTCCAGAAAGTATAACTCCTGGATTAATATCGGTATACCTACCAATCGTATTGTGATGCCCAATTCTACAGCCACGCTTTAGGGAAACCCCAAAATCAATTTGGCTCTGGGCGCTGATGATTACTCCAGGCTCTATTAATACAGCATTTGAAATTAAAGCAGAAGGAGCGACGTATGCACTTGGGTGTATTAACTGAGTATATCTTGACTCTGAAATTCCATGAGAATGCCAGAAATCTTCAAAAATTGCCAGTTTATTTTCAGGACCTGTTGCGCCAAAGAATAGCTCATCTTCCTCAGGGGGACAACTTCCAGCTTCTTTGATCTCAATAGAGTAGGTTTTAATAGGCATAAAGGGTTCTATGCCGAAGTCCTTATTTGGATAAAACACAAACTCCTTTTGCAAATTCAATTCGGAAATAAGATCCAAAAAAATCGCTGCACTGTCTTTTGAAATCCCAACAAAGCTTATTCTCTTCATTTTTTACGGTTGTAAAAGCCTAGCTCTCCAAGCTCCTTTGGTGCAAAGAGTTCTTTTGAATGTATGCTCATTAATTCATGTAAACGTAGTAATAGCTCATTGTTGGTAGCTAATTTTCCCCCCTTATGGTCAAACCAGATATTGTCTTCCAAACCTACTCTTACTCCATAACCCAAGGCAATTGAAGCACCATTAATTGTAAGTTGGTTTGCCCCTAATCCCGCCAAACTGATATAATGATCAGCTGGAATTTCCCGAATAGCTGTTCCCATATGTGAGAAATTAGCCTGCATCCCGGCAATATTTCCAAACAACAGGTTCCAGTAAAATGGGCCTTCAATCAAATTCTTTTTGATCAGGTACATACCATAATTAATCATTCCCAAGTCAAAACATTCTAATTCAGGTACGACTCCATATTCTTTCATCTTGCTGGCCAGACCTAGGATTGTATCCGGCGCATTAGTAGAGGCTTGGTGTTGAAAATTCAGAGAGGAAAGAGTCAGAGAGCACATATCTGGCTTGAGTTCAATCACCTCAGATCTTTTTTCCAATTCAGGGACATTTCGTCCTGAACTACTTCCGCATATGATCAAGTCAGGACAATGCTTCCTTACTCCTTCAAAAATTTCCTGATAAACAGACTTTCGATAAGTTGGTGCAGCATCTGAATCACGGGCATGAAGATGGGCAATGGTAATTCCTATCTCGTATGCCTCGTGAGTCTGTTCAATAATTTCTGAGGGACTAATAGGCACATGTGGTGTTTCTGATTTGGTAGGAACCATCCCCGTGGGGCAAAAATTAATTATTGTTTTACTAGAATTCATATGTGAAATAAGGCTGTAGAAATCAAAAATTTCTCCTAAAATGGTTTTGAGCTAGATTTACCACTAAAAATCCTATCTAGGTCTCCAAAAGGCTAGCAATTTATAAAGATTGATGTACAAAAGTGCTTTTTCCTTATACAAAATGCGTGCTTTGTCGAATTTTGTGACTAGTATTTGAAACATCTTACATTCTTTCGCAGCCTATATTTACACCATTTTATGAATTAAAATTTATACATCTCTTCTTACTTAAATCGGCTTTATTGAATTACCTTATTGGCCACATGAGATGATTTCCATTCTGATATATTTGATACTTTGTTGCTGATTTTAAGTTGTTTACCGGTAAAAAATTACTAACATTGATTTTTGAGTATACTGCATAAAGCAGGAAAGAATTACGACTTAATAACCACCAAATACTAACTTACTAAAACCATTTTCTATGAAGAATTACTTGAAATTTTTAGTCCTTCTACTCTGTATTAGTTGTGAAAACGATTCAAATGAATCTACAGTATTGGTTCAGGTGGACCAAGCAACCATTGCCACACATATAGCCCAGCTCGCTTCGGATGAGTTTCTTGGCAGAAAACCCTTTACTGAAGGAGAAGTCTTGACTGTGAATTATTTAAAAGATGAGTTTGAAAAACTCGGACTATTGCCTGGCAATGGAGATAGCTATTTCCAAGATGTGCCTATGGTAGAGATAGACGGAACTCCTTCTAAAAAGATGGTTATTTCCGGAGGAAATGGAAGTTTCGATCTAGAAGTATTAAAGGATTTCGTAGCCACCACTAACAAAGCAGAAACCGAAGTTAGCCTCGAAAATTCCGAACTTGTTTTTGCAGGATATGGCATAGTGGCTCCAGAATATGGCTGGAATGATTATGAAGGGATAGATTGGAAGGGAAAAACAGCAGTAGTTCTCATCAATGATCCGGGATTTCAATCTGGGGATTCAACCCTGTTTAAGGGAAATGAAATGACCTACTACGGCCGCTGGACTTACAAATATGAGGAGGCAGCCAGACAAGGAGCTGCTGGACTTATCATTATTCATGATACTGAGCCAGCTTCTTACGGTTGGAATGTAATTGAATCCGGTTGGACTGGTGCCCGATTAGTTATTGCAAGTGATGTACCTCTACTAAATGTAGAGTCTTGGGTAAGTGGTGAAAGTGCTCAAAAAATTCTTGATGCCTCAGCTATGAAAGGTCAGGATTATAAAGCTATTTCTAGGGACAAGAACTTTAACCCAATCCCATTAGATCTACAAGTATCCGTCTCTATTCAAAACAAGATCAAAAAGGATGTATCAAAAAACGTAGTGGCAATGATTCCCGGTATGGACAGAAAAGATGAAGTGATCATTTACTCTGCACATTGGGATCATTTGGGAGTGGGAAAAGCGATAGAAGGTGACTCCATCTACAATGGTGCTGTAGATAATGCTTCTGGTACTGCTGGGTTACTGGCTCTCGCAGAAGCTTTTAAGAATGGAAAGGCCACCAAGCGTTCTATTGTTTTTATCGCTCTTACTGGAGAAGAACAAGGTTTATTAGGATCAGCTTTTTATGCTGAAAATCCGATTTTTGACCCTAAAAAAACCGTAGCAAATATCAATATGGATGCACTGGATAGTCCCGGAAAAATGAAAGATCTTACGATTACGGGTTACGGTCAATCAGAAATGGATGAATATGCCAAGGAAGCAGCGCTTACACAAGGGCGATACATTATCCCAGATCCAGAAGCTGAGAAAGGATATTTCTTCAGATCCGATCATTTTAACTTCGCCAAAATTGGAATTCCTGCTTTATATGCAAGTGGTGCTTATGAGGGATTCGATAAAAGTAAGGAGGAGATAAAAGCGTATAACGATTTTTATCGCATCAATAAATACCACCAACCATCTGATGGATACAATGCTGAAACAATGGAATTGAGTGGGGTGCAATTGGATTTGCAATTGTTTTTCAGTGTAGGATTGAAATTAGCCAATGAAGATTATTTCCCGAAATGGTACGATGGAAGTGAGTTTAAGGCTGCTAGAGAGTAAGCTGCCTTCTTTCAAAGGAGTTGGCTAATCTAATATTTTTTTCAGCTCATAGTTTTAGAAAAGGTATGGATATGAGTTCATACCTTTTCTATGCTTAGCAAAACTCAGCGAGTAAGTAGGAGCGAAAGGTTTTTCGCTCACTTTCGCGCGAGTTTCATTTACTTCCTTCAGTGCAAATCTGTTTGTATTTTGTGAATAAGACTATCTTTAGAAATGCCACCGAATAATTTCGACATACAAGGTTTAAGTAATGAGCAAGTAGCTTCTTCCCGGGAGAAATACGGGCAAAACAAACTAGACTACAAAAAGGAAAATGGCTTCTTAGACACCTTAAAGGGTATTCTTAAGGAACCAATGTCGATTATTTTATTGGTAGCCGCTTCCATCTACTTCATCACTGGCAATACTGGAGATGGGATTTTTCTTGTCGTTGCCATCATCTTTATTACATCCATTTCACTATACCAGGATTCTCGAAGTAAGAATGCATTGGAAAAGCTAAAGGACTTTTCTCAGCCCACTTGTAAAGTCATAAGGAATGGGGTTGTCCAAGAAATAAAAAGCGAAGAGTTGGTGGTTGGCGATAGCCTATTGGTAGAAGAAGGTACTTCAATTACAGCCGACGGCGTCATCGTTCATTCGAATGATTTTTCTGTAAACGAATCAATACTCACAGGAGAATCTTTTGCGGTTTTTAAGGATAAGTCTCTAGAAGATAATATTATCTATAGTGGTACCACAGTTGCGAGTGGTTTGGCAATAGCGACTATTACAGGCATCGGTAAGGATACTAAACTCGGGAAAATAGGAACGAGTCTAGAAAGTATCACTGAGGAAAAAACACCACTGGAAAGGCAGATTGCGAATTTTGTAAAGAAGATGGCAATTGCTGGCGCGGTAGTTTTTGTAATTGTTTGGGCTATCAATTACTGGCAATCTCGTGACCTATTGAATAGTTTGCTTCAGTCGCTCACACTAGCCATGAGTATTTTGCCTGAAGAAATACCAGTTGCTTTTACCACTTTCATGGCGCTCGGTGCATGGCGATTGATGAAAATGGGTATTGTGGTAAAACAAATGAAGACTGTAGAGACTTTGGGCAGTGCCACGGTCATTTGTACTGATAAAACAGGAACCATTACCGAAAACAAGATGAGCCTGGCAAAACTCTTTTTGCTTTCATCAAACAAGATATATCAACCTAAAGACCAGCTAACCGAGGATGAAAAGAAGCTGATAGTATTGGCAATGTGGGCTAGTGAGCCCATACCCTTTGACCCGATGGAGGTAGCATTGCACGAAGCCTATAGTGAGGTTTCCCAGCTTGACAAACGTCCAGATTTCAATCTTGTACATGAATACCCACTGGGCGGAAAACCGCCTATGATGACCCATGTCTTTGAAAACTCGGAAGGCCAGAGGATTATAGCTGCTAAAGGTGCGCCTGAAGCTTTGATGAATGTTTCCAATCTTTCGGCTACCGAAAAGCAACAAATAAATGATGCCATCCAAGCCTTAGCTACAGATGGATATAGAGTGCTAGGAGTAGGGGAGTCAAAGTTCAGCGCTGATAATTACCCTACCGCCCAGCAAGAGTTAAGCTTTGAATTTATAGGAATAGTTGCTTTTTACGACCCACCAAAAAAGAACATTGGAAAAGTACTGGAAGGTTTTTATACCGCAGGAATAGCTGTTAAAATCATAACGGGTGATAATGCTGCTACTACCACAGCCATAGCTAAGCAAATTGGATTTTTGGGTTATGAGAAAAATATCTCAGGTGATGAATTAATGCTGTTGCCTGAGGGGGAATTGGAAACTTGCGTGATGGAGACAAGTATTTTCACACGGATGTTTCCTGAAGCTAAATTGAAAATTATTAATGCCTTAAAAGCCAATCAGCAAATCGTGGCTATGACAGGTGATGGGGTCAACGATGGCCCAGCATTAAAAGCGGCTCATATTGGTATTGCAATGGGCAAAAAAGGAACTGAAATTGCTAAGCAAGCGGCATCCTTGATCCTTTTGGAAGATGATTTATCCAAAATGGTAGATGCCATTGCGATGGGCAGAAAGATATATACCAATCTGAAAAAAGCTATTCAATACATCATATCCATACACATCCCTATTATACTCACAGTATTCATTCCCTTGGCTCTGGGTTGGATTTACCCAAACATTTTTTCACCTATACACATTATCTTTTTAGAAATAATAATGGGTCCAACCTGCTCTATTATTTATGAAAATGAACCCATGGAAAAAAATACCATGTCGCAGAAGCCTAAGGCTTTGACAACTACATTCTTTAATTGGAAAGAGCTGTCCATTAGTGTTCTACAAGGATTGGTGATCACTGCAGGGACTTTATTTGTGTATCAGTATGCTGTCAATTCTGGTTATGACGAAGCATTGACTAGAACTATGACCTTTACTGTTTTAATAGTTGCGAATATTTTCCTCACACTCATAAACCGCTCGTTCTATTATTCGATACTTACCACCATGCGCTATAAGAATAACTTGGTCTTATTTATCATTTTTATAACCATCGCCATAGTAGGTATTATTCTTTATGTTAACCCTTTGACCACCTTTTTCAAATTTGAAACATTGAATCTAATGCAACTATCAATCTGCGTTGCCATTGGCTTTCTTTCTACCAGTTGGTTTGAACTCTTAAAGCTTGCTAAAAGAATAAAGCAAAACATGAAAGGTGTAAGTAGTTCACGATAAACGCTTTATAAGTAAACGTTACCATGCTCATTTAAAAAGAGTATGATTACGGTCATTGTATTGTTTAGAGGGAGTTTACACTATAAATCCAATTCGGAAAGTCTAGATAGCTGCGTGGCTAGCTTGAAATAGGATAGATACCCTTAGGGAAAATCTTCCGACACAAAAAAACCACGAGAAATATCCCGTGGTTTCAAATTCTATTAGAAATCTTATGAGCCTAGCTTAGCTGAAGCTTTTCCATATTCCCATCTGATCTCGAAGCTGGAAGGTTTTACCTCATATACCAGACGCTCTTCCATAGTTGAAGTTTGTCCAGAAGGAACAGAAACTCTCAACACATCTGCTTCTGAGCTGTAATCAAATGCTCCCCATTGCTTAGCCACTTTGTTGAAAATAAAAGTAGAAGTAGTCTCACCTGGGATCACAAAGAAACCATAAGTTCCTGCTGGCAATTTCTTGCCTTCTACCATGATGTCCTTAGTAGTAGTGAAGGTAGTCGCTTCATTTGCGCCAGCTCTCCAAACTTCACCTAAAGGAACCAAATCACCCCAAATCATACGGCCTTTTACCGCAGGAGAGGAATAGTTGATAGTAACTTTCGCATCACCTACCATTCCTTCTGTAGTTTTGGCTGGGCTAGCTTTCTCTTGAGCAAACGCCGCAAGTCCGATAAAGGCAAGTAGGGCAGTTGCTAGTAAACTCTTTTTGAAATTCATTGTCGTTAGTTTTTATTGTTAGATAGGAAAAATAAAGAAATTAATTAATTCCTTTATTCTCCAAACTGACATTTCTGTCAAAAGGTTACTGGAATTGAAGAATAGGGTAGGATGTCTTGTGTTGGATGACGGGTGACCGATGCTTAATCAGTGTAGAGTTCATGTTCATCGTATAAACCTGAAGATGACCGTTTTAGATATAATTTCTTTCATCCAAAAACTAAATATCTTCTTAGCTTATGTTACACCGGTCATCAAACATCAGTCACCCAGCAAGCCAATTAAATCTTCACCCAAGCTTCGCTTGCGTTACTTTCCACGATAGCATCACCGATGATCAACTCTCTCAAGCCGTCAGCGAACGTCGGGAACGTAGGAGACTCAGGCTGCTTGCCTTCTCTCACTGCTGCATATACTTCTTTGAAAAGCTGCTTAGATGTATCTGGGAAGCCTTCTTGGTGACCTCCTGGGAAGCTTACCAAAGAACGAGCTCCTTCGTCTACTAGGGAAGGATCTTTCATCAATATGGAATTGGCAGTTTCTCTCTTACCAATCCAAAGTTCGTTTGGCTTCTCTGCATTGAACTCAAAGCTGGACTTAGAACCAGAAACCTCAATGTTTAGACGATTTTTACGACCTGCATTGATTTGGCTGACGGTAATAGAACCTGTACGTCCATTGTCAAATCGAAGGAGGATAGTTGCATAATCCTCAGAAGTCACATCGTACTCTTGGTAATCAGAAGGATCTAGCGCTTTTCCAGAGAAAGATTCAACTGCTTTCAAAGGCTTCAGACGCTTAGGGAATACAGTGGAAAAATCAGCCATAACTGCGGTGATTTTCAAACCAGTAACATATTCAGTCATGTCCAAAAGGTGAGAACCTATATCTGCTACCGCTCTGGATCCTCCAGATTGCTTAGGATCCAATCTCCAGCTGTAGTCAGTTTTGAAGAATAGCCAATCCTGTAGGTAAGAACCCATCACAGAATAAACTTCTCCCAATTCACCTTTCTCACGCATTACTTTCATCTGGCGAACCATTGGGTAATAGCGAAGATTGAAGTGAACAGCATTGATCAAGCCTGTTTCTTTTGCTAAGGATACAAGCTCCTCGGCTTCTTCTACAGTTACTGACAATGGCTTCTCACATACCACGTGCTTTCCAGCTAGCATACAGGCTTTTGCCTGCGGGAAATGAAGGAAATTAGGCGTACAGATATGTACTACATTGATGCTGTCATCCTTCAGCATATTATCAAAAGTGTAAGCATTTGGGATTCCAAGCTCTGCTGCTTTGGCATCTGCTACCTCCTGATTTACTTCTACAAGGCCTGTCACCTCGATATTAGGAATTCTTCTTAGTGCTTCTAAATGAGCCGGTCCGATAAATCCGGTTCCCACGATTGCAGCTGTGATTTTCTGGGGCATAGGTTTTTTAGGTTTCTTTAAATATTGATTTTGAATTGATATCCGCTTTATAGCCAGTCAAATAACGAAGCATTATAGAATTTGCTAAACTTTTACATTTAGCCTTCTTCGGTCTTCCAATAGCTATCGGATGAGGACAATTATATATTTTCAAATGTCAAATTAGGAAAAATGCCTCAAAACTTTCCCATTCCTAAAAGTTGATTTCAATACAATTTTTACATTGAACAGGAAAAGGTATTGGAATAACTGAAATCTAGATTTCTATTAGTTGGAAATCATTTGGTTAGATGAGCTTGTGGGCTCCAGCCACCATTTGTGGGTGGTCACCAAATTTTTATCCAATTCTATGAATTCCCCGATTTCAGGTACATAGATCGGCTGATTTATTTCAATTGACTTGGCCATTACTCTTTCCACAGGATCCCTCCAGGAGTGCATGGCAAGCGTAAAGGCCGCCCAATGTATAGGCATAAATACTTTTGCGTTAACATCTTTTGCTGCCTGTGCAGTTTCTTCCGGGATCATGTGTATATCCGTCCAGCGCTCATTATACTGACCACATTCCATCATTGCAAAATTGAATGGGCCGTATTTTTCTCCGATTTCCTTAAAGTGAGGCCCATAGCCACTATCTCCACTGAAGTAAATGTTATCACTTTTGCCACGGATTACCCAGGAACCCCAAAGTGTAGCAAAGCGATCGTTCAAACCCCGTCCGGAAAAATGGCGTGCAGGCGTGAGTGCTAGGAGTAATCCACTCGCTTGGATCTCATCCCACCAACCCAATTCGTTGATTTTGGAAGAGTCTACTCCCCATTCTTCGAAGTGTGCTCCCATACCCAGAGGCATGTAAAAAGCCTTCGTTTTTTCCTTCAATTTCTGAATAGATCCATAATCCAAGTGATCATAGTGATCGTGAGACATGATGATCATGTCGATATGTGGCAGCTTTTCTACTTCAATAGGAAGCTCTTTGCTATAGCGCTTTTTGCCCAAAAGTGGATTTGGGGCAGGTACTTCCCCAAACATTGGGTCTATTAGAATTGTCTTTCCATCGATTTGAAGCAGAAAAGTAGAGTGTCCAAACCAAACCAATCGGGTAGGGTGATCTTTGGTCACCAACTCAAGAGAATCTCTATGTGCAATAGGCAATTCAAAATCAGGTCTTCTGCTTGGATCGTTTTTGAAGAACTCAGGAAGCATCTTGATAGCTTCCGAAAAATCCATGTCCATATTGGTAGGCATGAGGTTACTGAATTTTCCGTCTTCGAAATAGTCCAGTTTTTCAAATTGAGCTAATTTCTGTTTGGATTGACTACCACCGAATTCTGGGCTAAAACTCACAAAAAGTATGATTATAATTACGAGAATCAGTACAATGGAAATTAGGGTAAGCATAATGGTTTTCAGTGTTTTAAATAAAAACTTTAGCATAGTGAGCCATAAAAGCTAGGGGATGAACTTATTGGCTTTAACTGCAAAACCGCCTAAAAGGTGCACAATCAAAGGTTTTTATTAAAATATGTGTAACCAATAATCCGCAGAACTGATGTTATTGGAAGACTATATGCACCTAATAAAAAAAGGCTTAGCGAATTAATCGCTAAGCCTTTATATGCTATGGTATTAAAAACCAGAAACTATATTCTATCTCAAGGAATTAATCCATTTCGCGATTTTCATTGCATCTTCTTTAGATACCTGAGCCATTGGAGGCATTTCAGTTGCATAATCAGGCCAGTTTTGAGGCTGAGGATTATAGATCAATTCGACGATTTTCTCGTCAGAATATCTTCTTTTCGCAACATCTTGATAGGCAGGGCCAATTACCTTTTTGTCCTTCATGTGACAAGCTGAACAGGTGTTTTTAGCCAAGATAGCTTTGATCTCTACATCTGTAGGAACTGCAGAAGCAACTGTAGCAGTTTTTGCAGGAACAATTTTGGTTGCTGCTACTTGCTTAGCTGGTTCTGGAGTTGCAGGAGTTTTGATCACCATTTTGGCACCAGAAGGAATACTATTCAATGTGTAGTAAGCATCTGGGTGCACCAATGAGAAGCTTCCGTCCACAGCTCTCACGCCATTAAGGCTGATCTTGTGAACAAAATATGGTCTTAAACCATCCACAGCAATTCTAGCTGACATACCATCGGCTGCAACTTCCACACCTAGAACTTTCAGGGTTTTGTTGTCCACTGGAGGACTACCGTAAACTGGGTGATACTTGTAAGTGAAGCTTTCTACAGCGTAAGAAGTTAAATCTTCCGCTGAAGCTTTGTTCACAGGTTTGGTGAATTCGATTAGGAAACCATCAGGTTGAGCCTTTACCGTTCTCATTTCGAAAGGAATGTTGTGATTCCAAACTAAGCGCTGAAGACCTTCATTTGCCTCACCCGCAGAACCCCAACCACGGTTGGTCTCACCGATAAACAAAGACTTATCTGGCGCCCAAGCCATTCTCAAGATACCAGACTGGAAACCAGATCTGAAATCTATAGAAGCACCTTGCATCACACCATTAACTTCCTCAAGCGTAAGACGCATGATTTTACTTTGTCCTTGATCACCTACTAGAACCTGGCCTCCGAAAGGGCCGAAGTTTCCTTCAGGAATTACGATTGGCTCAGAGTTGGAAATACCTTGAATACCATGAGGTAACCAAACTGCAGGAAGCTTCAAATCAGGAAGTTTTTCCTTGGCTTGAGCCATAGTGATGTAAGGAGTGTCCATTACATTTTCAGGCTTCAAATAGCCACCGGTTCCATTAGCTACCTTTTGTGGATCAACTACCTTGTTGAATTCCTCAGTAGTCAATTTCAAAGGAGAATTAGGAAGTCCAGTCCAAGCCAAACCTGCAGGATGACCAGTGAAGTCACCTTTCTCGATGAACCAAAGTCCACCCGAACCCATGTAATCACCTTGGTTTTCTGTATAGACTAACTTGTCTCCAAGCATACCTATACCCGCTGGAGATCTCATCCCAGTAGCGTAAGGAACCATAGTTCCATCACGTTTGATATTCATGATCCAGCCTCTCATTGGTACCCGGCTTTCGCCTCTCCACCACTCTTGGTCACCAAAAGCAACGTTTGCAGACACGAAGAAAGATCCGTCAGGACCTACTTTAGGGCCAAAGCTATATTCGTGATAATGTGCAGAAATAGGCCAAGCGTAAACTGTCTCATATAAGTCAGCAGTTCCATCCTGATCAGTATCTACCAACTTGGTTAGCTCGCCTCTTTGTGCCATATAGAATGCGCCATCTTCGTAATGAAGTCCTAGGATTTCATGAAGACCTGAAGCGAACTTTCTGAAGAAAGGCTTAGAGCTAGTAGGGTTTTCTACGATAAATACGTCACCTCTACGAGTGGCTACACCTAGATCACCATTTGGCAATACGGTCAAACCACCAACTTCTAGAAGTGTTCCTTCTGGAGCAGTTACTCGCATGATCTTGAAGAAATCCTCTTCTTTAGGGGATTCCTGAGCATCTACCTGCCCAGGCATCAGCTGAATTACAGCTGCTAGTCCAAAGGCAATTTTTGTGAATTTATTCTTTAGTAATGTTTTCATCTTTGCGCTGTCCTTGGATTAAAAGAGAAGATTGTAAACGATGTTTCCCTTTGCAGGCAAGAAAATACCGGCATTGCCATCAGTAGTATGTGCTACTGGAGCACCATAAGTAGCCTCATCGTATTCCAGATACAAACCAGTTTCAGGCAATAAATAATAGCCTTTGTTGATCTTTTGAATCTCAGTGCCAGCTGCTATTTTGTAAAAGCCATTGCCAATACCAGAAACAGATCTATTGATTCCTTTGCCTGTTTCCAACACTTTGATTTCATCCTTAACTGATTCACCATTAAGAAGGTAAGAGAAAATAATATCTTCAGAACCGTTCTTTAGCTGGTAACCTTTTGTTCTGAATTCTTCTGAAGCGCTGTAATCGCTGCTTACAGCATTTACTGCAGGAGTGGTTAAATTGATCAATGCACCACGAGGGATAGATACGCCATTTCCACGGCTATTCCACATAGGAGTAGCGTCCAAAAACAATCCTCTCCATACTTGGATCAATGTACCAGTTTCCATGTCGTATGCGTAGTTCACTTGCTCTTTGCTGGCAACAGAAACTACATGACTCAATCTCTTATGATTTGGAATGTCTCTGAAGCTTCGCAAAACTGGAGTTTCATCTACATCTACTAGGATAGGATCGGTATCTTGATTTGCACCAGCGGCAGAGACCAGAAGATTTGTGCTTCTAAGTCCTGGACCGGAAATAGCCAAGTTGAATCCGTCAACTGACCAATTTCTGTTTTTGGAAGCAATGATTTGAATAGGATTGTCTCCAGCTTTCAATTGCTTTTTGACTCTTACACCTCTATCGGATAGATTAGAAATGCTTTCACTACCAGTAGCGAAACCAGCTAATCCACCTGGAACCTGAAGTGTGATTTGGTATTCACCAGCTTCAGCTACATTCAAGTTCGCAGTGTATTTGGTCAAATTGACATCAGATACAGATGCAGGAACTTCACTTAGAGAAGCAACGCTCCCTTTAGCGATCGACGACTTGCCTGATAGCTCCTCAAGGTTATTGAATGAACCTTGGAATGTTTCATAGTTCACTTTAGAAACAGTAGGAGTCTTGGCATTGAATGGTGTGATTTCAATATTTCTGAAAGCCACTGCACCATGATCACCTTGAATTCTTAGTGGACCTTCAGCTACATCTTTACCGGACATTGCGCCACGCGTAGGGCCGAAAACTTCCACATTTTCGTGAATAGTCACTCCATTAAGTTTTATAGAAAGGAATCGAGCATTCTCGATTTTGCTTCCGGAAGCATCAAATTTTGCTGCTTGGAAAGATACTTCCAGCTTTTGCCAAACACCCGGTGCTTTGCTTGCATTTTGACGAGGAGCATAACCTTGGTAGCCTTTTTGGTCCTCAGGTTTGCTCTCGTCCCAGCGTTGATAGATTCCGCCATTGTCACCAGGTTTGGTGTTGGTGGTAGTCCAGCTATCTAGGATTTGAATTTCATAGTTTCCTTGAAGGTAAACTCCGGAATTAGATCCAGGAGCAACCATGTACTCCAAAGAAAGATCTACATCTCCGAATTTATCAGTAGAAATAATATCTGCACCATGGGTTTTCTTGGTTGGAAGATTAGCCATGATGCCAGAGCCATCGGCGAATTGAAGCTCATTAGGAATGGCTGGATTAGCCCAGACCTTTCCTACTTCTGCCCAGCTACCTTTATTTCCTTCGAAGGAACCTAGGTTTAGCTTAACAGGATTTTGTTGTGCTTGCACGATACCCAGCTGTAAAGCTAAGGCAGCGGTGAGCAAGCCTACATGTTTGTTCAAAATCATGTGAAATTGGGGGGTTAATTGATAGAACGAGGTTTATTAGAAAAATGCAAAATAGATACTCCATGCATGGCTTCGAAGAGTTGAAAACCACACGAATTTAAGCTTTACACAAAGATTTTAATAATCTGACTAGCGAATTTTTCTTTCGGGCTTAAAGATAAACGCTCTGTTTCCTTCTGCAAGTAAATCTCAATTGATAGATCAATTCTCACTATGTTTCAGAGATTTTCTCAATTCACTTTTTAAAGTGGAGCTGACCTTTTTAGAAAAAAATAATACAGTGATAAAGGAGATTCAAATCTCATCAAGCCCCTTTCGAGCTGGTTTTGTTTGCTTTTTAAAGTCGGAGGGAGTCATACCTGTTTCCTTTTTGAACTGTGAAGAAAGATAGGCCATGCTGGAGTACTTGAGTTTATCTGCAATCTCAGAAAGACTCAATTCATCATAGATCAGAAGCTCCTTCACTTTTTCTGTTTTCTGCTGAGTGATGTATTTCTCTATAGTGATCCCTTCTACTTGAGAGAATAGCCGACTCATCGAAGAGTATTCCTGTCCGATCTCCTGTGATAAAAAGGTAGAGAAATTGACATGTATTAATTTGTCTGAATGATGAATTTGAGATACTATGAGCGCTTTAATCTGGGAAATCAATGCTGCACTCTGGCTTTCCAATAATTCAAAACCTTTACTTTTGAGAATACCCATCAGTTTTTTCTTCTGCTCGTTCCCAAGGTCTTCCTGCAGTTGTACTTTTCCTAATTCCACAGAAGTGAAGCCAATTCCTTCCTGAGCAAGTGCATCTTTTACAGCAACTATACAGCGTGGGCAAACCATATTTTTGATATAAATCAGTGACATTTTTGGATAGCGGAGTTAGGAAACAAATGTATTCAATGCGATTAAAGTTCTTTTTGAGCGAATTTAGGGTTTAGGAAAATCCTTTTAAAATAAGTTAGCAGTGGTGTCATTACTTCCACTTAACGAATTGAAAGCACTGGAACTGAAATCTAAGCTCTATTTCTAAATAGAAAACCCATAATCCCGCTCGACTAAGCAAATTCTTGTCTTATAGGCTGCATACCATTTTTCCCTGCCTATTCTTTGGGCTATGAGGTGATCCGTTTGTTGTTTCCAGTTTCGGATTGCTTCCAAATTCTGCCAATAACTTATGGTGATTCCTAAGCCATCTCTGACACTTTCATGTCCCAAATACCCTTCTTGAGCTTCGGCTAAGCTTACCATTTCTATAGAAGTTTCGGCGTAACCTTCTTCAATTTCAGTTCTAATATTAGTGAAAATCACTGCGTAGTAAGGAGGTTGTGGAGTTAGGGCGATCATTTTTTACAAGATTGTTTATACCCTTAAATTAGTGGAATATATCTGTCATTCTTTGGCTAAGTGCAGTCTAGCGGATACACATATTTTATTTATAGGGAATGTAAATATCAAAGGTTGCCCCTTTGTTTAGTTCGCTCGTTGCGGTAATTAAGCCATTGTGATTCTCTACAATCTTTTTCACGATGGTAAGTCCTATTCCTGTGCCTTTTATTTTTTCTTTATCGTGGAGACGTTTAAACAATTCAAAAATGTTGTCTTTATACTTCGGTTCAAAGCCGATTCCGTTGTCGGTAATAGTAATGTGGCTGTATTCTTTTTGGGATAAAAGTTTCTGGTTATTCTCTTCGCTGCCTATTATTATTCTGCTTTTTATGATAATGTGCGGTGGTAAATCGTGTTTTGCAAATTTCAGTGCATTGCCAATAATGTTGTCCAGAAGTTGGCGAAACTGAAAGAGAATAATATGTGCATCGCACATTTCAGATACTTCAATGATTGCGTTTTTTTCCTCAATGGTATCTGCGAAATCTTTTTTTACTGATTCAATTATTGTGCTGAGATTGACGGTTTCAAATTTTCGTTCCGTAGAAATAGTGCGGGAGTATGAAAGTAAATCTGCTATCAGCCCTTGCATACGGTTGGCGGCATCCTCCATTCGCAAAATATAATCTTTGCCTTTCTGAGACAAATTTTGCGATTCATCCGTGATAAGACATGATGCGAAGACTTGAATTTTTCGCAATGGCTCTTGTAAATCATGGCTGGAAATGTAATTGAATGCTTCCAATTCCTTGTTTGCAACGACTAATTCTGCTGCTCGTTTTTCTTTCTCCTCATTTTGAAACGCGAGCTCTTTGTTCGCAATATCTAACTCCGCTGCGCGCTTTTCTTTCTCTTCATTTTGAAATGCAAGTTCTTTGTTCGCTACGACTAATTCTGCCGCCCGTTTATCTTTCTCCTCATTTTGAAACGCGAGCTCTTTGTTCGCTACGACTAATTCTGCTGCCCGTTTATCTTTCTCCTCATTTTGAAAGGCGAGCTCTTTGTTCGCAATATCTAACTCCGCTGCGCGCTTTTCTTTCTCTTCATTTTGAAATGCAAGTTCTTTGTTCGCTACGACTAACTCTGCTGCCCGTTTATCTTTCTCCTCATTTTGAAAGGCGAGCTCTTTGTTCGCAATATCTAACTCCGCTGCGCGCTTTTCTTTCTCTTCATTTTGAAATGCAAGTTCTTTGTTCGCTACGACTAACTCTGCTGCCCGTTTATCTTTCTCCTCATTTTGAAACGCAAGCTCTTTGTTGGCAACGACTAATTCTGCTGCCCGTTTATCCTTCTCCTCATTTTGAAACGCGAGCTCTTTGTTTGCAATATCTAACTCCGCTGCGCGCTTTTCTTTCTCTTCATTTTGAAACGCAAGTTCTTTGTTCGCAACGACTAATTCTGCTGCCCGTTTATCTTTCTCCTCATTTTGAAACGCGAGCTCTTTGTTCGCAATATCTAACTCCGCTGCCCGTTTTTCTTTTTCCTCATTTTGAAACGCAAGTTCTTTGTTGGCAACGACTAATTCTGCTGCTCGTTTTTCTTTTTCCTCATTCTGAAAAGCAAGTTCTTTGTTGGCTATTCGTAAATCTTTCGCCCATTTTTGCTCTGTTACATCCCGGGCAGCAGCAAAAACGCCAAGAACATTGCCTTTATCATCTTTATAAACTGATGCATTATACAATACATCTGTCAGGTTGCCATTTTTATGTTTTATCGTTAGCGGGTAATCTGCCACAAAACCTTTTTCAAAAACCTGCCGATAACCTTCCTGTGCTTTTTTAGATTCGGTAAAATAATTTGAAAAGTCTGTTCCAATCAGTTTTTTGCGAGACACACCGGTTACTTTAATAGATGCCTCATTCACATCTAATATTTTTCCTTCGGCACTGATAGTAACCAGGGGATCTAAACTTGCTTCAATCAAACTACGGGCATAATTAGCAATGATCAGCTCCGCTGACCGTTTATCTTTCTCCTCATTCTGAAAAGCAAGTTCTTTGTTCGCTTCGACCAATTCCGCTTCGCGCTTTTCCTTCTCTTCATTTTGAAAAGTAAGTTCTTTGTTTACAATTTTTAATTGCTCTTCGGATTCTTTGAGTTTGGTAATATCTACTCTGATAGCAAGAAATTGATAGGGTTTGCTTTGTTCATTCAGAAATGGAACGATGGTCGTGTCTACCCAATAAAATGTTCCATCCTTGGCTTTGTTTTTTAATTCACCGTTCCATACTTTCCCGCTGGCAATTGTTTCCCATAAATCACGAATAAACTCTTTCGGGTGATACCCTGAATTAATAATGCGATGGTCTTGTCCGATTAGTTCGTCCTCTCTATATTTTGATATTTTACAAAAATTGCTATTTGCCTTTTTAATAATTCCATTTTTGTCAGTCAGTGCTATTATAGTTGTTTCATCCAATGCACTTATATAATCAGATACTTCCTTTAAACTGTTCTTTAGAAGTTTTTCTGATTGTTTAAGTTCTTTGTTGGCAATACCTAATTCTGCGGCTCGTTTTGCTTTCTCCACATTTTGAAAAGCAAGCTCTTTCCTTGCAACAACTAATTCTGCTGCTCTTTTTTCTTTTTCTCCCATGATTGCTTATCTGTGTTAGGTGATTTTTAAGAAAAAATTTTCTTTGGCAGGTCGTGTAGTTTGCTTCATATCAAGAGTTAAAACCATTTCAATGGTTTTAACTAAAAGCCGAAACGAAGAGGGTTTGCAGATATAATAATTCGCCCCCTGCTGGTAGGTATTGTCAAGGATATTGTCATTTACTGAAGTCGTAAATATGACAACAGGAATTTTCTTAAGCTTTGGAGATTCTCTGATTTCCTTCAAACATTCAAGCCCGTTCTTGAATGGCATATTCAGGTCAAGAAAAATAACATCGGGAGGTGGATGCGCCGTTAAAATTTCAAGGTTGCTCATCAACTCTAACCCATTTTTTGAAATGGTGAGTTGAGTGGGGGTGTTTATTATTTTAAGTGCTTTTTCAAAGAACATGCGGTCGTCAGCATCGTCTTCTGCAAGAAAGATATTTTTCAATTGCGTCGGGATTGGACTTGGTACTTAAATGTACGAAAGAAGCGGGATATGAAATTGGTTTTCTTTGAGATAACAGAAATGCATCTAAATGCATAATTCGATATAAAGTGGAAACCCATGCCGGATTTACATCCTCACTTTACTTGATTGGTCCCAAGCTATCCCCCAAAAATAGATTTGGAAATGCTAATGAATAGCTGGGGCAGGACAACGTTTAGAAATGATTCTTTTGGATCATGTTAGCATTGGGTCGGGTTGCAGGTTGAGCAAACCACGCTCCGTCCAAGGAGAGTTCTTGACAAGCGAGATTCTGCGTAAAAATGTTGGAGATTTGATCTAAATTAAACCACTAACAAAAAAGTAAACTTTTAGCCTTGAATCTTATGAAAACTATTATCTGATTACTTTTAATGGGGCTTTTGCTGACTTCCTGGAGTGAGGAATTTTTAATTTTTAATCTTGAATATTTTAGTTTGTATCATCTCGTAAAACAGTTTTTATAGGAATTATTCAGCTAAATATCTTTTTAAAATTCATAATTGATTCTTATTTATTATGAAAGTGCATTTGGTTTACAGTAAGAAATTACAATCCAGAAGCGATTGATTTTAAGCCTCTTTCTTGGATTAGTGTTTCTCTTACTTTAAGTGATCTAAATCCCTTGATTGGATCTATAGCTCCGCCAGATCTGCGCATTGCTTCTGCAAGTAGAGGACGCAAATCAGTTCTAAAAGCATCCTGTAATATTTCCTGAGCACCAGCTACATCATGTATTTCCTGAGCGGCTTCCAAGGATTTACTATCTACCAATAATGCCTGAGCGTAGGAGAGTTTGATAGCCTGTACAGATTGAATCAGATCTTCCATCGGGTCTTTTAGATTATGACTCGCATCGATCATCCAGGAAAGTGGGGGATTATTCGTTTCGCTAAATCCCTTTACCAGTTCCTGAAAAATCAAGAATAACTGATACGGTTTCACACTTCCAACAGTCAGGTCATCATCTCCGTACTTGGAGTCATTGAAGTGGAAACCACCCAATTTCCCCTCTGTCATCAGGGTAGCCACGATCTGCTCGATATTTGTATTTGGCAGATGGTGGCCAAGATCCACAAGTGTAAATGCCTTTTTACCAAGCTTATTTGCCAAAAGGAATGATGTTCCCCAATCCTGAATCACTGTACTGTAGAAGTTTGGCTCGTAAGGTTTGTACTCAATAAGGAGTTTCCAGTCTTCGGGAATGTCCTTATAAATCTCTTGAAGAGATAAGTGTGTGTTTTCCAGCGCTTTTCTCAAGCTATGTTGACCTGGAAAGCTACTTCCATCTGCTAGCCAAACGGTCAGTGCTTTAGAACCTAATTTCTCTCCAATTTCAATTACCTGCTTGTTATGTTCTACAGCCAACTCACGAACGGCTGCATCTGAATTAGCTAAAGAACCGAATTTGTAGCTATGTGACTGATTAGCTTGGTCCTGAAAAGTATTAGAATTCACTGCGTCAAAGCCGATTCCAACTTCTGAGGCAGAGTCTTTGATGGCTTGATAATCACTTGGGATATCCCATGGAATATGAAGTGAAACGGCGTTGCTGGATTGATTGAGGGCATGAAGAATTCCTACATCTTGGATTTTTTGGATCAAGGTCGCAGGTTCACCACCTCCGGAAAATCTCCCGAATCGTGTTCCGCCTGTTCCCAATGCCCAACTTGGTATCGCAATCTGCAAGGCTTGAAGCTTGGAAATCAGTTCTTCTACGTTATTTCCTTTTTTCTCTAAGCTTTCGGCAAGGAATTCGAAGCTTCGGGAATGCTCAGCGCTTTGAGAGTTATTTTGATTTTGTATTTGGTCGAGAGTAAGTTTCATTGTTGTTGTTGTTTAACCGCAGAGGACACAAAGGTCACCCAAAGGGCGCGGTTTTATTGTTCAAAGTTGTTGTTGTCCCGCTTCTCCAGAAGCGGGGCTTATAGTTTTTTAACCACAGAGGACACGGAGTTCACGCGGAGGGCACTGAGTAATATTAGGATTCTCTGTTCTCCTGCTTCTCCAGAAGCTGGACTAATAATTAGTTCTCAGCTTCTTCATTTTCGTCAGATGCATTCATCCAAAAAGATGCGGAGACAAACCAAACTATCGTCCCTATAAACATCAATGTTTTGGAAAGTTCGGGAGTGATGATTCCCTTAAAAACCAGAAAGGAAGGAACAAGTGTAACTGCTAAAGCTATAAATGATATTATTTTAAGTAATGATTTCATAATCAATAATTTAATTCAGTGTAAGTGGCTGTCTTTATTAGGCTTTTCTTTTGAATAACTTTCGAAGCAATAAGGTAAACGATCACTGCTACAAACCAGCCAGGGAGTCCCAAAAAGAATATTTCGATACCTCCATATATATTTAAGCCAAGACAGAAGATCAGAGAAATCACCCAAGTGATTCCAACTGCAGGATTGAAATGGGAATGTGTCAATTCAGCATAATTGCTGGCTAGCCCCATTTTACGAAGTACAAAAACATCCAAGAATATCACGGCGCCAAGTGGCATCAAAATCAATCCATAGAGTGCAACAAACTCTAACAACTGCATCACTAAAGCAGGGAAACAAGCTGCGATGGTTGTTACCAAACCTACAAATAGAGTCACTTTCCATGTCTTCCATTTTGGGTTGATAGATTGAATGGCAAGTCCAGCGCGATAAAGCGTAGGGTTTGCAGTGGTCCAACCAGCGATTACTACGCAGACAGCTCCCGCTATTCCTGCGGCTTCATAGGCGATAGGCCCTGGAGCAAAAACCAAACTTCCTTTTGATTCGATCAAGAATAAGGAATACAAAATGCCAGAAGCCATCCAAGCGATAAAATGCCCTAAAAACATGCCTGTAGCTGATGAAAAGCCATAAGTCCATTTTTTTGCATAGCGTAAAAGCGACATGTCTGCCATCCCTATATGCATGCCCATATTACAGAACCAGGCAAAGAACATAATATGCCAGAAAGTGAACTTGCTTTGGCCTTCCAGCGGAACTCCATTCCAAATAGTAGTTTCAGCAACTGGCCAAAAATCAGAGAATGAGTTGATTCCCAATCTAGGCAAAACGCCCACTGCAGCTGCGATAAAGATCATAATCATCCATGGCGCAGCGATATTGGCGAATTTCGAGATTACGTTGAAGCCAAACATGGCCACTACAGTGGTGATAGCACCTATCCCGAAAACAGTAACAACCCAACCCACACTATTCGGATAAACGTCAGTAAGAGAAGGCATTGGAAGGTTAAAAGGTATTCCAACTGCTGTAGCTGAAACAGCGATCATGGAACCTGCCAAGAAGCAGAATAGCGCAGCGTTTACTAAATTATATACTAGCGTAAATCGGTTACCCGCAATTTTCTCCAGCTGGTAATAAAGCGTTGTCCTTGTCTTAACGGCTACTTTTCCCGTGAGAAATGCCCAGCTGAGAACGGCAAGAATATTCCCGACAATTAAGCCGCTAACCAAATCTCCTGCAGAAGCTCCGTGAGCTACGAAAAGTGGCCCAAGTACAAACTCAGTTCCTGCGGTATGCTCTCCGGCGTAGGTTCCTATAAAGCTTTTCCAGCCTTTGAGTTTGTTTTTGGGGATGGGAGTTCGCTCGTATTCGTTGACAGCTTCGAGCCGCTGCTTCAGGTTTTGGGTGGATGACATAGGTTTTCTTATGGGCTTGAAGTTCAAATTATACTAGTGACAGTTGTCATGTATCCTGTGCTATATGGGTCATAATTATTAAGATAATACTGCGAAATGATGTCAGTTACTACAATTTCTTTGCTTTACTGGACAGAAGACCGAAGACGGGAGACCGAAGAGGCCTTCGTAGAGTTGAGCGAATTTTTTGCTGCTTTACCCTTTTTTTTATTAGAAATCAGATAAAATAAAGAGTAATTTATTTGTGATTCGTAAACTTACTCATACGCCGATATCTGTACTTTTCCATACAATCCAGATGGCATGGTTTTCCAGTTACTCGCGTCAAATGGTTTATAATCGATATTGACAAAATTGATTTCATGGTAATTTCTCCATTCAATCTTATTTCTATCCAAATACCGAATGCTATTCGCCATCAGATTGGCAACTTCTATTTTGATCGTGTTTTTACCATTTACTAAATGCTCGGAGATATCCAGTTGATAGGGGATGCTCCAGCTATTGCCTGCATATTCTCCGTTGATCCAGATTTTTGCACTTTCATACACCTTGTCTATAGTCAATAAATAATGCTTTCCTTCTGACTTTTTGAAATCAAATTCAGAGGAATAACTTGCCTGACCAGAGAAATCATCTGCTTCAGAATCACCATTATTTGTCCAAGGTTTGATCTGCTCCATGGATCGTGCAGTAGGAAGTTTTGGTTGGCCGTTAGTAAAAGTGAGTTTCCAGTTCTTAGAAATATCTGTGTTTGTTGCTGATTTGCTGTAGTCTGGCCAAGCAGGGATTTCTAAAGCCACCTTGTCATCAAAAGTCTTCAGGAAAATCGATTCTCCTGATTTTAGGAAAAGATTAACGCTTGTTCCATCTGCAGTGCTTTCTGAAGACATAGTGCCTCTCTTGCCCGTTAGGGGATCCATTGCCATCACTGTACCAGCTTTTGTGTTTAGGGAAATGGTTTGAGAAATAGTATTAGCGCTATGGTTTACTAGAAAATAGTAAGTCCCGTCAGCTACTTTTCTACGGATAAAATCAAGTCCTGAATCTACTAGCTTTTCTCTATAGATTTCTAATTCTTTCAAGGTCTTGCTTAGATCATCGGAAAGGTAGATCTCGCCTTTACCAAACATGAATTTTCCTTCTTCAAATGCAATTGAAGCCCATAATTGATTGAAAGTACTTTCTTTTGACTTTTGGTCAGCATGATAGCCTGGAATTGATTTTGGCTTGGATTGGAAGATGACCTTCGCACCATTTTCAGCCAGTTTGAGAATGTTCTGTAGAGTTTCTATCGGTATAAACTCTGTCTCAGGAATGATCAGAACCTTAGCAGAATTTTGTGCTGAAGTTTGAATCAATCCTTTGCTAACCTGAGATTTTGAAATCATTTCGTCTGATATGAAATCCAGAGAATACCCGGATTCCATCAGTTGCTTAGACTGCTTATAAAATTCAGTAGGATGCAGCCATTCGTCGACAGCATGTACTGTGATCATTTCCATTTTGCCTTTTGGCTCCGCCCAAACGTCGTAAACAGGCCAATAAACCAGCAATTCATTATCTGCTTGGCCTGCTTGTAAAATTGCCTGTGATCTAGCGATGAAGTCATTGAATCCCTTGAAATGTGGCCAAAGACTGTTTTGCTGGGTAAGATTCAGCGAAGCGTAAAACAACCAACCTGGATAGGAGACATCTTCAGGACTATAGGTGACCCCATGATAGAAAATGTGATTCACACCAGCCAAAAATGCCTGCTCTACCTCAGGTTTCATCTGTGAGAAGGAAGATTTGAAATGCTCTCCCAACCAAGTGAAGGTTTCAGAGGAAACAAGGTTTTTCCCAGTCAAATGAGCTGCGGAAGATGCAAACTTCAACATGATGGGATCAGGATCTACATTTCTGATATCAGCACTATCTCTGCGTAGTCCGGGAATTGGGAAGTAGCTGGATCCGAAAGTCTCACATTCAGGAATATCAACTGAGGCGTAAAGATCAAGAAGGTTTCCCGGCGAACCGTGAGCTTGATTCTTAGTGAGTTTGGATTGACTATGAGCCCAATCAGTCCAGTTCTTAGTAAAATTGTTCAGCAGAAGATCATTGATTGTTTCCCGATAGTCGGACTTTACTCTACGCACTATCTCCGTATTTTCCTCACTCTCTAGATATGGAAGAAACTCTTTCAAATCATATCCTCTACGTTTCTGGAATTCTTCAAATAGGCTAGTTGTAAAATCTGCTCCATAGACTTCGAAGCTGTCATTATAAAATGACCGGAAACCATAGTCCTTTCCAGCAAATGCTTTCTCAAAATATGAATTATAGGAATCAACTGCAGATTCGCTGAAGTGATCTAAGGTAAAGCCAACTCCACCTGGGGCTGCCCGCTTTACCATTTGACCCGTTTTGTCTAAGAAAATAGCTTTGATCTGATAGTTCCCAGCTTTATTCCAATTGAGTTTACCCTCCTTATCTAGATACTCGGTGATTTCTGTGGCCTTATTATTCAAATCATACGCCATCACTGCTACCAATTGTGCATCAGGCTGAGATTCTTTTTTCTTCTGGAAAATAATGGGAGTGGCTAATGCCTTTCCATCTACTTTCTCATAATCCTGAATCACCATTCGGGTTGCAGCATTCTCTAAGCTAACCTGTGGTCCTCCATAAGGCCAACCGGTTCCTTGGGTCATATCGACTCCCATTCCAAGTGAATGTGCCTTAGTGACTGTAAAGTCTAACATGCTAAGCCAGTCTTCAGAAAGAAAATCTAGGTAACGATCTTCATATCCTTTTGCTCCATAAATAGGCGCGATTTCAACTCCACCAAGTCCAGCGTCGTTGTACGTTTCCAGCAGTTTGGATAGATTCTTTTCATCCACAGCATTCCCCATCCACCACCAGCGAGTCCAAGGTTTGGCAGTTTGGGTGATCTCTGGCCAATTACTGGAAGGAGGATTCTTTCTCTCCTGAGATTGAAATGCTAATATTAAAAATATAGGTATTAGGAAAAGGAGGTATTTGGATTTCGAAAGCATTTTGGGTTGGGTTATTGAAGGTCGAACACATTGGGAAGTTCTACTGAAATAGGAGAGTTGTCTGCATTGGTTTCCATTATATCCGCCATGTGTTTCCACCAGCGTTGTACGATTTCCGTACTTCCCAAATCCTGAGAATTTGCATTTCCTTCTATTATTTGAAAAGCAAAAAGGCAGGAAGTTTCTTTGTCCAAAAATATCTGATAATCAACGATTCCCGTATCCTTGAGTAAAGTAACTAGTTCAGGCCATATCTCACGATGTCTTCTCTGGTATTCTTCTTCAAAACCTGGAATCAGTTTCATCCGAAAGGCTAGTTTTTGAGGCATTTTGGGTTGAATTTTTATATTGAAAAAAGGAAACTGTGCTGCACTTTTATCTTCAAGCTATTCATTTTTTAAGAATTCTTTTAGACCTATTTCATTTAGACCATTAATGGCCTTAGCGACGATTTTGGCATTGAGTTCGGCTCCTTCCTCGATAGTATGTGTGTGATCCTTGTCATTGAAGAAATGGGCTTTTACATAAGTTTCCCCCAACTCATCATACTGATCAGCCACCAACTGGTTCAAATCTATAAAGGCGGTTTCGGTGTCTTCAGAGACTTGTTTTGCCCAAAGACCATAATCATTTTCAGCAGTAACGACTTTTCCATCTTTCCAGCTATTTCTAGGAATCAAAGAGCAGACTATAGGAGTGACGCCTTTTGCTTTTGCTGCTAAAATCATCTGGCGTAAATACTGTCCGTAGGAATAAACCGTTTCCTGACTTTTTGTGATGGGGTTGTAAATGTTTTCTGCTTCCAAACCTGCACTTTTGATCGTGCCTCGAGCTCTTGCCTCATCGTCAAGCGGACTTGAGTCGTTGTGCCCGAATTGCATAATCAAGTAATCTCCTGGTTCTAATTTGTCCAGAACTTTCTGCCACATCCCGTAAGTTTGGAATGTACGGCTACTGGTACCACCTAGTGCATGGTTCTGAACTTTGATTTTGTCGAGATCAAAATATGGAGCGATGAAATCTCCCCAACCCCAAAGTCCTCCAGCACCGTCACCTTGTCCATTTTTCACGGTAGAATCTCCGATTAGGAAAAGTGTCGGTTTATCCTTTTTCAGATAGTCCTTGAGATCGTAGTCTCTTAATTCCTTCAAACCTTCTGTTACAGACCAAGCATTAATTCTAGCTCCAGCTTCATTGGTATGGGTATGATCTCTTTCAAAAAACCCTTTTACAACTTCCTGACCCCAGATATCATATTGATCTGCAACGATTGAATTCAGGTCAACGAATGGAACTCCGTGTCTTCTTGCTGCGTCTTTAGCCCATTTCCCAAAATCCTGATTTGCTCGTTCGACCTCCCCATCATTAAATTTGTTGCGGGGAATCATGGACGCTACGATAGGAATAGCACCTTTAGCTTTGGTATCCTTTATGAATTTTTCCAGATACCAACCATAGGTGTGTACAGTTTCTATTGTGCCATCTGGCCATGTGAGTTCTTTTGTTTCATCACCCATTCCGCGTAAAACACCTCTATAACCAGCTTTTGTGGTGTCAGGAACTGAGCCTTCATTATGGCCAAATTGCATGATTACGTAATCGCCGGGCTTAAGTGTTTCTAGGACTTTTTCCCATCGGCCTTCTTTGATAAAGGTTCGGGTACTTCTTCCAGCCATGGCCTGGTTGCTTACTTCAAGTTTGGTACTATCAAAAAAATCCTGGAGAACATTGCCCCAACCACGCTGTAAATTTCCTTCTCCACCATTTCTTACCGTAGAATCTCCGATGAGATAGAGTGTTTTCTTTTCTTCCCTGTATTCATGAAAGGCCGTGAATAGGAGGGCTAAAACAAGAATTAATACAGAATTAATGGGTTTGCTGAAGTTCATCGATACTAGTCTGAGCTAAAAGAATTATAAATTTTATGTTGCTCAATTTAGCAAAAGAATAGTAGGAGAATAACCTGTAGTGACATAAGAAAAAAATCCCGCAGATTGACGCGGAAAAATAACGCAGATATTCGCAGATTTTATAGTCGCCAAATTCTACAACACTTCATCAGCGTAAGCCTGCGAAATGATCTCCGAAAATCTGCGGGAAACTGGTCATTTATTAATCTAAAAAGGAAATATCAGTAAAGCATGTTGCCCAACGGTATTGAAATCTCGCCAGACACGATTCAATTCAGTATGCGTCTTAGCAGCTTCCAATCCGGAGAATGGATAAAGCTTTCCGTTTATCTCTCTACACTGTTGAGTAAGTTTTCGGCTGATTTTGCTAACTTTCTTCAATCGTGAATCAGAGATTTTGCCCTTTTCCTCCAGTTCTTCCCAAGAAGAATTTACTTGACCGTAAAACTCATCTCTGAGTTTGTGAAGCTTTTTATCTTGCTTAATAAGTAGATCCTGGAAGTAGCTGAGGTGTTTTTTGTCATACTTCCTGTATTCGTGCCTTTTATAAAAAGACTGCTCAATTAATTCTTTCAGGTGTTTAGAAATACCTAGAATATTCGCAGCTAAGGTTGCCTCGGCTAATTGGAGAAAGGGGTATTGGTAAACTGGAGCTTTCAATTGAGCTTTGTTAGGAAGGATTTCAAAGCAGCGATTTACCGGAACGCTTAAGTTTTCACAACGAAAGGCATGACTCCCTGTAGCTATCATGCCCATGTAATTCCAGCCATCAAGAATCTCCACGTCTTTTCTATCCAATAAAAAGGCTTTTACGACCGGCTTTCCTTTTTTATCCAAAAGCGCTTTTCCATTTTCATAAATCTCACAGTTGGCCGTAAGATGTGTAGCATGCAAAGCTCCTGATGCATAAGTCCAGCTTCCGGAGATCTGATACTTTTCTCCGATTTTATCAGCTTTTCCACCTACAAATCCACTTCCAGCAAGGCAGAGATGTTCATCTGGAAAAATGTCTTTTCGAACTGACTCATCCATAAAACCCACAAACCAAGCTGCACCCGCGCAAAGCGTCACTGTCCAGCCTAAGCTTCCGTCGAATTTGGCTAGCTTTTCCTCGATTTTCAGAGCTTCTGGCAAAGTACATCCCAATCCACCTAGATCGGTTGGCACGAAAAGTTTAAACCATTTTTCAGCATAGATCTCAGTCAACCATTTATCTGGCAGGTAACCAAGTTCCTCAGCCTTTGCTGCTAGTTCGTGATTAAACAGATTTGAGTTGTTCATTGGGTTGGTCTAGTTCTCTCTTCCAATCGAAGTATCCGAAAATAGCTACAACAAAAAGGAAAATGGTAAGTAATGAAATTAAAATCAGCTCTTTATGAAAGAGTAAAGGGATCGCAATAAGATTCGAAACATTGAGCCAAATCCAGTTTTCAAGCTTTCTCTTTGCTAAGAGCCACATGCCTGCCCAGGCAGTAGATGAAACGAAGGCATCTACGATCGGAACATCTGAATCAGTGAAGTTGGTAAGCATAAAATACAGGAATGCCCATCCACCGAGAGCAATGGCCCAGGTGATCTTTTTTTCTCTTGCGGAACTTCTGGAGATTTGGGAAGCACCAGACGCCGATCTGTTTCTCCACATTGCCCAACCGTAAATACTCATGACTAGATAATAGGCATGAAGCAGTGTTTCGGCATAGAGCTTGGCGTCCACTAGCAGGAAGCCAGAACACAAAATACCGATAATACCTGCAGGATAGAGCAGAACGTTGTTTTTGCGAGCGAGCAGGACTTCGGTGACTCCAAAACTCACAGCAACCCACTCCAATAAACTGGTGGCTTTGATCTGCTCAGCGAGCAGACTTAGGTCAATAGCTAATAACATTTGAATAACGTTTTATGATTATTCAAAAAAGGGAGAACAGTAATCTAATCCCTACGCCGGCATTACCCGGATCAGGTGCTCGGTGATCGCTCACCGATGGGTATGATCTCAGCCCGTAACTTTTAGGGCACCCCTCATTTGATGGCGCTAATATAGAGATTAATATTTCTTTTATCGAAGCAGTAAAAAGGCATCTGCTCAGAGGAGATAGAGATAGTATGGTTGTAAGACACGGGGCAGATTGAACTTATGAATGTTCAACATTAAAAAAAATGGCTGATCGTATGACCAGCCATTCTGTATTCTTAAAATTGATATCTAATCCTCAATTAGTGTTTCATTGAATAGTTTGAGAATTCTCTTGTACTCATCCGTCCAAGAACTAGGTTCTACAAATCCGTGATCTTCTACCGGATAGATTGCCATTTCCCAGTTGTCTTTTCCTAGTTCGATAAAACGCTGTGAAAGTCTTACTACATCCTGGAAGTGTACATTCACATCGACCATTCCATGGGCCATCAGCAAGTTTCCTTTTAGGCCTTCGGCGAAGTAAATAGGAGAAGAACGACGGTATGCGATCGGATCTTCCTCTGGAGTGTTCAATATGTTGGCAGTATATCCATGATTGTAATGTGCCCAATCAGTAACCGAGCGAAGAGCTGCGCCAGATTTAAAGGTGTCTGGCGCATTGAAAAGCGCCATCAAGGTGATAAAACCACCGTAGCTACCACCGTACAAACCAACTCTCTTGGGATCTACTCCATGAGATTCAACAAGATATTTTACCCCATCTACCTGATCAGAAAGGTCTTTTCCACCCATGTGGCGATAGATTCCTGTTCTCCAGTCACGACCGTATCCAGCGGATCCACGGTAATCAATATCTAAAACAGTGTATCCCAAATCTGTCAACAGGTTGTGGAACATGTATTCTCTAAAGTAGCTGCTCCACCATTTATGGACGTTTTGTAAGTAACCAGCTCCATGAACGAATACCACAGCTGCACCATTATTTTTAGCAGGATCAGGAGTATACAGTCTAGCAGGTACTTGAGCTCCATCTTCTGCAGTGAATCGTACTATCTGAGGATCTCTCCAATTATAGGCTTTGAATTCTTCGCTTTGACCAGAAGTCAGCTGCTCGGCTTTTGCCCCAACTTTATTGTCTTGAAGATATAGTTCAGCAGGTTTGTTACTATAGGAGTATATGATTGCCAGCTTTTTCTCATCTGGAGAAATAGAAACCTCATTGTTACCTGTCATGGAAGTCAGCTTATCCATTTTCCCACCCATTACAGGCATCTTATAGAAATGGCGCTCACCTGGATCTACTTCAGAAGTTGTCAGGTACCATGATTTTTTGTCCTTGGAAAGAAATGGATCAAATACTTCATACTCACCTGAAGTAAGTGCTTTCTTTTTACCAGTGGTCACATCTAGTAAGTAGAGATGCGAATAACCTGATTCTTCAGACTGGAAATAGATGTGTTTATTATCTGGTAACCACCCCAGTGTTCCACCATAGAAAGATCTGCCAACTCCTGGGCCGGATATCCATGCTTCATCTCTTTGACGATCGAGGGTTGTCAATTTACCTGTCTGCAAATCTACAGAAGCAATCCAACGGTCTTTGTTATCTGCGGAGCCGATATTGACGATTGCATTTTTTCCATCAGGAGAGAAGTAAAGATTGGAGAACATCACATCTCTTTCTTTTTCTTCCCAGGTTTTATCCGGATAATCAGTGACGTAATCAGGCAAATCCTTGATGCCTGGAAGCTCTGCCGCACTTAAGAAATAGACAGTGTCTCGTTGTAAATCATAAATTCCAATTTCAACCTTAGTAGGAGAGTTGCCTACTTTCGAACGTGCATTTAGATCGACTGTATATCCGGAAGCATCCACATAATCTGGTACTTTCGTGTTTTTGTTGGAGCCTGAGTTATAGATTGAAAAGGAGGCAAACTTGCCGTCTGGGGACAATTGGAGGTTACCTGGAGATTTCCCCTCTGTGTAATAGACGAATTCTTCTTTTTCAGATTGGTTGAAAGCCTCTCTGTAATCACTACGCATCTTAGCGTTTTCCTTGCGCTCACGTACTACGTTGAGCAGATTAAGATTCTCAGATTCTAACCACTCTACTTTATCATCGTCTTTGGATTTATCTTTAGGTTTTGACTCAGTGGAGATATTGGTTGCTTTTCTTACAGACTTACTAGCTCTGTTCCAGATATAAATATTACCCTTAGAAGTGAAGGCAATTTCTTGCTCATTTGCCAAGAACTCCGGATTGTTGAAATTCTCCGGCCATTCCAAAAGCACTTCTGAAGTCCGGGAAGACATATTCTCCAGCATAAGTTTTTTATCCTCCTGATAGACTCGCAGTGACCTGTCAGTATTAAATTCCTGTCCGTCACGTTCGTTGGATTTCATTTCTGTCCAACCCACTTTAGAGATTGCTCCTTTGCTAGACAAGGCTAATTTGTATAAGGAATCTGCAGGATCTTTAGCTTGATTATATCTGAAGTAAATGGTTTGGGAATCATCGCTCCAGGAGGCATTGGAAGGGAAAGTTCCCATCCAGACCGGATCTCGCATGATGTATTCTACACTTAAATTTGACTGCGCCTGAGCTTGCAAAAAGACAATGCATAGCAAAGGCAGAAACAGTAGTTTTCGCTGCATATTCGTATGGGTTTGTTTATTCTGTAATCAATTAATTGCTTCAAGGAACTGATGTAGCTCAGTTTCAATTTCGATAAGTTGAGCTTGAAGGTTTTCGTTTAGTTCCTGATAATCGTCTAGGCTTTTCTCAATTTCTTCCAAAATTTTACGGGTTTTTTGAGCTCCTATATAGATCATAGTAGGCTTCGCTTTGTGGCAGCGTTTTTTGATGGTACTAAAATCATTTTTTTTATAAAAATCATCTAGTTCCTTCAAATCCTGTATGTTCGTTTCTAAAATTATCTGAACCATCTCTCTAATCATTTCAGGCTCATCTTCGCCAAAATAATGATAAATCGATTGTTCACTTATAAGTTGATACATAACTGGGTGAAAAAGGGTCTAGGCTGTAAAAAAATGATTTAATCCTTCTTCATAAAATTAGACACATTTTTGAAAAAGTATAATTTAAAACTAATGTCTTTCAAAAATTCATGAACATTTATCTTAAATAACCCATGATTGGCTAATTTTGCTCTCCATCTAGTCAAAAATCAATTTAAAATGCCAAGGAATAAAAAGATATTTTTGATTCTGTTCGTGATATTCATGTTGATCATGTGCTATATCGGATATGACATTTCGCAGAGAACTACTTTCCCAGGTTCCAAAGGAAATCTGGAGCAGCGAATAGGTGATGAATTAGAGAATGGAGGAAAGTAGACTTTACATACTCTTTTTCGCTGAAGGGATTACACGTACTCGGTAGCCTTACTGAGATAAAACTAACTCAATGGATAACTTAATGACTCGCCAACTTGACCTTATTTTACGTGAGGGAGAAGTGGATTTTGAGCGAGATTTTGAATTAGAATTAGAACCAAAATACTTGGATAAAAAAGGTCGGAATTGGCTAACTGAAATCTACGGGGATTTGGGTGGTGTGGGTGAGTTTCCATTGTTGGAAAAACTAAAATTTGACTTCAAAATCGGCCGAAATTTATTTGTGTACAACGAGGAATTACACTTCAATAGATACAGACTAATTACCTTTAGATCAGATCTTTATTCAGAGTTAAATTTTCCGTTCACTGAAACTCAAAAGCGTCTATCCAGAAGCTATGAGAAGGAATGTCTGAAGGTGGGAATGCAGCACAGAATCTGGAATGGAGCACCTATTGCCAAGCATTGCTTTGGCGAAGCAAATGAGCCTGGAGACTTCTCAGGAAATGGTGCAAGTGGGTGGAAACTTACTGCTTACAACGATGCTCAATTTGATCTGCAGACTAGGATTCATGGGTATAAACTTTTCCGAATCACACCATTCGAAACGCTCATGACTGGAGGTTCCTTGAAGCGATTGGATCAATTGCTTATTAATCCAAAAGAGGAACAGCGGGCTATGCTTTTAAATTGGTTTAATCGAAAATACCAAGGGTAAAACTATTGCAGTTGACGACATAAAAGTTAATGCGCGCTGTAAAACCTGAAAGCTTTATGCCCTTTGTTCCTTCTGTGGTTCAAAAAATTCTACCACAAAAGGAATAAAGAGAACAAAATAGGTAGGCTTCTTACATGTAGATCATGTGCCATTTTTAAGACTATGAAAACTATGTGGCTATGTGGTTTAAAAATTACCGCATAGTCACATAGAAAACATAGAAAAATGATCTGTGAAAACTTTATGCCCTTTGTGACTTTTGTGGTTCAAAAAATTCTACCACAAAAGTCACAAAGAAAACAAAGCTACGGGATCTGCTCTAGGTGATGCTTTGCCATTTTCTAAGCTATGAAAACTATGTGGCTATGTGATTTAAAAATTACCACATAGTCACATAGAAAACATAGAAAAATGATCTGTGAAAACTTTATGCCCTTTGTGACTTTTGTGGTTCAAAAAATTCTACCACAAAAGTCACAAAGAAAACAAAGCTACGGGATCTGCTCTAGGTGATGCTTTGCCATTTTCTAAGCTATGAAAACTATGTGGCTATGTGATTTAAAAATTACCGCTTAGCCACATAGAAAACATAGCCAATAATCTTACGACATAGGTCAATGGTGTAGCTTCAAAAGCTTTATGCCCTTTGTTCCTTTTGTGGTGAAAAACCTTTAACCTAGCTTAAGAAAACAACCCAAATATTTCCCGCTCGACTTTTTCCACCACGAAAGAGAAATCATCCGGATTCTCTACAAAATCCAAGTTATTTACATCTATAATCAATAGTTTCCCCTCGGTATAGCCAGCGATCCATTCCTCGTAGTGCGTATTGAGGTTTTTCAGATAGTCTATGCGCATCGTAGTCTCATAACTTCTTCCTCGTTTTTCTATTTGACCCACGAGCTTAGGAATGTCTGCTTTCAGATAGATCAGCAGATCTGGCGCTTTCACATGTGCAATCATACTAGAAAATAGGCTTTGGTAATTTTCGTAATCTCGCTCAGTCAGAAGCTGACTTTTGTAGAGATTAGCAGCGAAAATATACGCATCTTCATAGATCGTTCTATCCTGAATGGTTGGCGTTTTGCTCTCCTGAATTTTCTTTATTTGATTGAAACGAGAGTTGAGAAAATATACCTGTAGATGAAAAGCCCACCTCTTCATATCTTCATAAAAGTCAGGGAGATAAGGGTTATTGTCTACAGCTTCAAATTCAGCTTTCCAACCATAGTGTTTGGCGAGTTTTTCGGTAAGCGTAGTCTTGCCACTACCTATATTTCCGGATACAGCGATGTGCATTATTTCTTATTTTGTGAAGCGAGGTGAAACGACAGAATCTTTGCTTCCAGCAGCGTATTTATAAAATCCTTCGCCTGATTTCACTCCTTTGAAGCCTGCTTCTACCATATTAACTAACAATGGGCAAGGAGCATATTTTGGATTGCCAAAGCCATCGTGAAGTACTCTTAATATAGAAAGGCAAACGTCTAATCCGATGAAATCTGCTAATTGAAGAGGGCCCATAGGATGTGCCATTCCAAGTTTCATTACCGTATCAATTTCGTGAACTCCAGCCACCCCTTCGAAAAGTGAATATATCGCTTCGTTGATCATCGGCATCAAAATTCTATTTGCCACAAATCCAGGGTAATCATTCACTTCCACTGGATCTTTAGAGAGCTTGCTGGATAAAGCCATGATTTTAGCCGTTACCTCATCCGAAGTCGCATAGCCACGAATCACTTCCACGAGTTTCATTACGGGAACTGGATTCATGAAGTGCATACCAATGACCTGTTCAGGTCTCTTCGTTGCTGCTGCTATTTTTGTAATAGAAATGGAGGAGGTATTACTTGCTAGAATAGCCGATTCAGGGCTGAATTGATCTATTTTTCTAAATATTTCAAGCTTGAGATCCATATTCTCAGTAGCCGCTTCTACCACCAAATCAGCAGATTTAACTCCTGCTTCCAAGTCAGTGAATGTTTGTATTCTCCCCAGCGCTGCATTTTTCTCGTCCTCCGAAATCAATCCTTTACCTACTTGTCTATCTAGATTTTTGGTGATTGTAGCCAATGCTTTGTCCAAAAATTCCTGCTTAATATCGATCAGGCTGACGTTATAGCTATGTTGCGCAAAAACATGCGCAATGCCATTTCCCATAGTTCCAGAACCAATGACGGAGATGTTTTTCATAATGCGGTAATAAAATTTAAAGTTACAATTTGGGTCTTCTTCAGTGGATATATCCAGTTGAAAGGCTCAAAGCTACTCCTGACTAATAGTATATCCAATTTTTTAACTTTCAATTCCTGACTTTGTTTGTCACAGAAGTTCAGTTTCAAACTGCGATTATTGCCTACCTTTAGGCCATGAAATCGAGCATTACTTAACCGTCACACAGTGGGATGATTATTTACCATGCGAGATTCCTCCCGATAGCTATCGGGATGACCTTCGAAAGAAAAATACATACACATGAAAGAACTTGGTTTAATCTCAAAATTACCCATCAATAGATTTACAGACTTCGGAGCTTATTTAGCTTTGAGTTCTGGAGAAGAACTTTTACTTCCTAAAGGATACCTTCTTGGCGAGGAAAAAGAGGGAGATGAGATCGAAGTGTTTGTGTACACTGATAGTGAAGATCGTCCTGTCGCTGTGACTCAAAAACCACTGGCATTGTTAGATGAATTTGCTGTTTTGGAGGCCAAAGAAGTTACTTCCTTTGGTGCATTTGTAGATTGGGGACTTCCAAAGGATCTTTTTGTTCCAAAATCTGAAATGGGTAAAAACATGGAGGTAGGTCAGAAATACCTGATCAAGATTTGTGTGGATTTCAAGACAAATAGACTCATCGGAGTCAATAAGTACAGAGATTTCTTGCGTTTGGCTCCCTTTGATTGGGAAGAGGGGAAAGAACTCGAAGGGATGATCTTTGAAGAAACTGACCTTGGCTTCAAGGTTTTGATCGATAGTGAATTCGAAGGCTTACTCTTCAAAAATGAGGTTTTTCAGCCCTTGGAGATTGGTGAGATCCGAAAAGTATATGTGAAAAAGAACCGTGAAGATGGTAAACTTGATTTGCAATTATTATCTCCTGGCCGGGTGAAGTATGACGAAGGATCAGAAAAAATACTTGCTATTTTGGAATCAAAAGGTTTTTTGCCTTTGCATGATAAATCAACTCCTGAGGAGATTCAGGAGCAATTGAGTATGAGCAAGAAGCATTTCAAACAATGTATTGGTCAACTGTACAAAGCCAGAATGATCCAAATCGAAGCTGACGGGATCAGACTAAACGCATCGAATTAAGCTTCAAGATATCAGTGGGAGTGAGGCAGAGAATTGCATTTCTTCGAAGACAAGCTATGGGAGCCTTGATCAGATTAGGAGATTTGATCAGGATATTCAGCCAGCTTTCATCATCCCAGTTTTTTCCTGCAATGAATCGCTGGTAATCTGGATGAGCTCTGTTGAGTAGATCCTTAGCTCTGAGGTTTAATTTTACTAAAAGAGTATTCCATTGGGTAGCCGTTAGCTTTTCCTTACTCAGGTCAATTGTATTGACAAAGGGAGAAATTGACTTAGCATAAGCTAGTGTCTGCTTATCTACCAACTGCGTAGGAGAATGATAGAAATACAATTCTGAAGGGTGAGTTTTCATAGCTATTAGGGTTTATGTTTCTCATAAGATACTGAATATCTATGTTTTATAAAAGAGTTAATTTTCTCTATTAGCAGATAAACATCATTTAACTTTCATAAATATTGGAAATTGACCTTGAAAATTTCGGTAAAGAGAGTAGATCAGAATATTCTTCTCATCAAAAATTAAGAGCTAGACTTAGAAAAGTAAAGCCTAAAGTTTTGGACGAAAGGTTTGAAGAATTACATGAGGAGGCCTTCAGCGGAATAGATTGTTTGGACTGTGCTAATTGCTGTAAGACCACAAGTCCTATTTTTCTGAATACAGATATTGATCGCTTGGCGAAAGTATTTCGAATGAAAAGCAGTGCTTTTATAGATGAGTATCTGCATCGGGATGAGGAAGGAGATTTTGTATTGAATTCTTCTCCTTGTACTTTTCTTGGTGCCGATAATAAATGTTTGGTCTATGAAGATCGACCCAAGGCATGCCGGGAGTATCCACACACTAATCGAAAAAAAATGCATGGTATTTTGGAGCTTTCACTTAAAAATACGCTCGTTTGTCCTGCAGTTTTCAAAATTTTCCAGCAGATTGGGAAGGATTATAGGAAGTAATGCAATTCTTTTGCTTTTTTGAAACCGTAAACCTATTAATAATATTATGCAAAATCAGGAAGCACATTTCCTAGGAGTGGATGTGGGGGGAACTCACTTGAAAATTGGCCTTGTAGATAGAGAAGGCAATATTTTAGACTTTGTGAAAGAAGATACCACTTCTTATCGTGATCATCCTGAGGGATTTGGAACTGCTTTTATTGCAGGTTTGGAGAAGTATCTTACCAAATATCCCCAAGTAAAAAATGTTGGAATCGGCCTTCCTGGCATGATTTCAAAAGATAGAACCACTGCTCTAGAGATCCCTGCAATACCAACATTGAACGGGTTTAACCTGAAAGGGAGCTTAGAGGAAAAATATCCTAATTATGAGTTTGCCCTTGAGAATGATGCTGCAGCAGCTGCAATAGGTGAGTTTTATTTTGGCAAGGATGATCCTTCTCAAAATTTCCTGTTTATCACTATGGGAACTGGGATTGGTAGTGCTTTGGTTTTGGACGGACAGGTGTTCAAAGGATCCAGAGGCAACGCTATGGAAATGGGGCATATGCTTTCTAAAGGAGCTGCAAGACTGGAGACTCTTATAGGAAGACAAGGCATTTTGAATATAATGTCTCGCCTCATAGATGCTTATCCTGAGAAGGCCGGCGTATTAGTTGGTGCAGAATTAGGTACGCATCTGTTGGTGGACACAGCTAAAGCTGGAAATCCAGTTTCCTTGATGGTTTTTGAAGAAGTAGCAAGAATTTTGGGAGAGGCGATTGTATCGGCTATCCGAATTCTAGATGTGACTGACGTGTATTTTGGCGGTGGAATCTCAGCAGGACTGGAATTTATGATGCCTACACTTGACCGCACGATCAAGCAATATTTGACACAGTATTATGGCAAGGACTTGGTTTTGAAAAAAGCTACTCTTGAAAATAACGCAGGTACGCTGGGAGCAGCGGCATTGTGTTTTATGGGTTCTGGGTTGTAATCGTTACCTCAGAAACTTTACTTATAGCATTCAGTCGAAAAAGAACTCTTAGGGGTTCTTTTTCTATTTCTACTCCTTCACAAGCATTACTAGGTTCCAGGAAGTAGAAGAAAAAGGTTTGGCTTTTATCCACCAATTCTACACGGTCAGGACGACCAAAAGTCTTGATCAAAGCCTGATTATCTATTCCTAAAAAACTGTGCTTAAGGCGCTCAAGTTCTTCCAAATCTTGCATTCTCAATCCTTTGCAGCCATAATGATCAGCTTTCCAGTTTTCAATGTTCATATTTCCAGTGTCTCTTTTGGAGCTGCAGGAAAATGCGAAGGAAAGAACTAAGGCAGAAAGAAGTAGAAAGCTTTTATTCATGATCAAAGGGAAATGGAAGGGATTTGTGATTTAAGCTGCTGATTTTTCCACAGCCAAAAGAAAGAGCCTAAGCAATACATGCCTAAAACTCCCGCTAGAATCGGCAAAGGTAGGAGAGATTGAATTAAGAAAAAGACAACAGCCACAAAAGCCAGAATTCTTGCTATTTCTTGGGGTAGATACCAGTTTCTTTTTTCAAATACTCCCGAAAAACTAACCGTAGTCCATATGATTATTGCACTTACAAGTACTTTAGGAAGCCAGGTAAATGTCTCTACTTGGAAGAGAAAGAATCCGGTTAGCAAGAGTAGAAAGATGTATTGAGTGAATACATACCAATTCAGTGAAGTAGGGACTACGGAGTCGAATTTCTGATAATCAGCCTCTACTTCGTGTGGGGCTCGATAGCCACCGAGTGAATCAGGTAACCATCCAGGTTTGTAGAAAAGGTATTTCATGCGATCTGACCAATTAGGGATCATCTTCAGTTCCTCTTTCATAGTAGAATAGTGCGCGAGATTGACCCAGATAGGATTCCAGCTTTTCACAGGAGTGGTTATCCCGTAGGTTGGTTTTTCTTCTTCAACTTGAAATGTGCCAAACCACTTATCGAAAATGATAAACGTCCCAGCATGATTTTTATCGATGTACTTGGGATTGCGGCCATGATGCACACGATGATGAGAAGGTGTATTCATGAATTTTTCCAAAATGCCCATTCTATCTATCGCCTCAGTATGAATCCAGAATTGATATAGCAAATTGATTCCTGATGCTAAAACTAGCAAGACAGGATCAAAGCCAAGAAGAGCAAGCGGGAAATAGAAGAAAAAAGTCCAGAATGTTTGAGTGCTACTCTGACGAAGTGCCACGGACAGGTTGTACTCTTCGCTGGAGTGATGCACGACATGGCCTCCCCAGAATAGATTGATCTCATGGCTCATCCGATGTGCCCAATAGTAGCAAAAGTCATACAGGAAGAACAAGAGGAAAAATGTCCAGACGTTATTTGGGATATGAAAGAATGCGAAATGCTGATAGATCAACGTATAAATACCGATGGAAAGAACTTTGATGAAAACTCCGGTGACTTGAGAGATCACTCCGCAATTGATATTTGTAATAGCATCATTTAGTCTATAACCAGGATGTTTTTGAAATCTGAGCGCAATCATTTCTATTGCCATCAGGATGAAATACATCGGGATCGCGATCACTACTGGGCTGAGGTTCATTATTTTGGGTGTTTTTGCGAAGCTACTTGTCAAAGATAAAGATAAAAGGATCATTGATAAGTCGGATTCAGTTTGTCCAAATCCTTTATATTAGCGCATTCAATTCCCCTCAATTATGTATTACCGATTCGGAAAAGCCTTTTATTTCCTCAGTGTTGCCCTCTTCATTTTCTTTCTCCTGTATTTCTATTCAGCATTGCCGGAGAAAGTCAGTTACAATTTCAATGAAAATGGATTATCGCCCGAAAAGCTGAGTAAGGGCTCGTTTTTCTATGGAATGATTGCCATTTTCATACTAATGAATGTGATTGTTCTCTTACCTCCAAAATTACTGGAAACCAAAAATCACAAAGGATTGATCCGTGTTTTTCCGATGGGAGATAGGTTTCGGGATTATTATCTGGGATGGTTTTATTCTTTCGGAGGGATTCTGAATATGAGTTTAGGTATGTTGGTGTTTTACACCCATGCTATTAATAATCAGGATGTAATCGCTGCGAGTCAATTCAATTTCTTCTTTTATCTCATCCCAGGACTTTTCGTCTTATGGGTATTTGGATTGTTTGCCATCCTCGTAGGCAAATTCAATCAGGTAAAAAATAAATCTTGAGCATAATAAGTATCAAATAGACTATGGCTGAAGAAGTTAAATATACAGAAGACAGTATCAGATCCCTCGATTGGAGGGAGCATATCAGACTAAGGCCTGGTATGTATATCGGTAAATTAGGTGATGGTAGTGCGCAGGATGATGGTATATATGTGCTTGTAAAAGAGGTGCTTGATAATTCCATCGATGAGCATATGATGGGGTATGGTCGTACTATCGAAGTCAAAATTTCTGAGCATAAAGTAGAAGTTCGTGATTATGGTCGTGGTATTCCGCTAGGAAAAGTAATCGACTGTGTATCCAAGATCAATACGGGTGGTAAATATGATTCTGGAGCATTTCAGAAATCTGTAGGACTAAACGGTGTGGGTACCAAAGCTGTAAATGCTTTGTCTGATTTTTTCAAAGTACAAGCATACAGAGATGGGGAGACGAAAGTTGCTGAATTCGAAAAAGGGATTCTTGTAAATGACGCGCCGATAGCCAAATCATCTGATCGAAATGGTACCAAAATGGTGTTTACTCCCGATGCAGCTATTTTCAAAAACTACCATTTCATACCAGAGTATTTAGAAAACCAGATCTGGAACTATGCCTATCTGAATGCTGGTCTTACGATCAATTTCAACGGCAAGAAATTTTTCTCAGACAGAGGGCTTTTTGATCTTCTTTCCAACAAAATAGACGAGGAAACGCAGCGATACCCGATTATTCACCTGAAAGGGAACGATATCGAAATGGCCCTTACACACTCCAATCAGTACGGAGAGGAGTATTACTCTTTTGTCAATGGTCAATACACTACTCAAGGAGGTACGCATTTGGCAGCTTTCAGAGAGGCAGTTGTCAAGACCATAAGGGACTTTTTCAAGAAAGATTACGATGCATCTGACATTCGTCAAAGTGTAGTAGCAGCTATATCCATTCGTGTTCAGGAACCGGTTTTCGAATCACAAACCAAAACCAAACTCGGATCACAGTCTATTGGTCCTGATGGGCCGACTGTCCGTACGTTTATCAATGACTTTTTAAAGACCGATCTGGATAATTATTTACATAAGAATCCGGCAGTTGCAGATGCGCTTTTGAAGAGAATCCTTCAATCAGAGCGCGAGCGAAAAGAGATTTCGGGCATTAAGAAACTGGCCAACGACCGAGCGAAAAAGGCAAATCTTCATAATAAAAAGCTGAGAGATTGTCGTGTTCATTATGATGATCCAAAGGCAAATGAAGAGGTGAAGAATAACACCATGCTGTTTTTGACGGAAGGGGATTCAGCTTCAGGTTCTATTACCAAATCGCGTGATGTGCAGACTCAGGCAGTATTTTCTCTTAGAGGAAAACCTTTGAACTGCTTTGGGATGACCAAAAAAGTAGTGTATGAAAATGAAGAATTTAATCTACTTCAGCATGCTCTGAATATAGAAGATGGAATTGAGAGTCTTCGGTATAGAAAAATTGTGATTGCAACAGATGCCGATGTAGATGGTATGCATATTCGCTTGCTCATCATGACCTACTTCTTGCAGTTTTTTCCTGATTTGGTGAAGAATGGACACTTGTTCATTCTTGATACACCTCTATTCCGGGTACGAAATAAGAAAGAAACTATCTATTGCTATTCAGACGAAGAGCGTCAACGCGCCATTCACAAACTAGGAAACAAGCCTGAAATCACTCGATTTAAAGGACTTGGAGAGATTTCCCCAGAGGAATTTGGAGGATTTATAGGAGAAGATATCCGTCTAGAGCCAATCATTCTGAACAAGGAAACTAAGATCGTTGACTTGCTTACTTTCTATATGGGTAAGAATACGCCAACACGTCAGAATTTTATTATTAAAAATCTCAAGATTGAGAAGGATCTGGCTCTTGAAGACCCTAAAAAAGAAGAAGAAATTGACGAAGAGACTGAAGCGGCTTAATTTGTATTAAATATGCAATAATTGACAAAATTGTATAAAAAGTGCAAAAAATATTGAAATTGCTTTATATTCACAATGTATGTTTGTGTAAATAATGCTATATGAAAGAGTGGATTGTAATGGGGGATGTGGTCAAAAGCAGTGATGCAGATCAAGTAACCTTACAGAGGAATTTCGCTGAGCTAATTAAAATGGTTAACGAAGCATTTAAAGAGGTATTAGCTTCTCCATTGACAATTACATTGGGTGACGAGTTTCAGGGGATTGTGAAATCTCCAGAGGATGTTGCCTTTGTTCTTGTCGCTTTGGAGGAATATAGATGGAAACTAGAGATTCCTATTTTGATAAGATACAGTGTGACACTGGGACAAATTGATACAGATATCAATCCAGTCATCGCCTATGGGATGCTGGGATCAGGTTTAATGGAAACTAGAGAGGCATTATTAGAGATGAAAAAGGAGGATGATAGGTTGGTTCTGAATGGGGATTTCCCAAGAAAGCGCCAGATGTCCTTGTCACTCAATTTGCTCTTGGAGCTACAAGAGCAATGGAAATGGAAAGATCGCGACATTATCAAGGGATATTTTAAGTTTAAAGACTACAAGAAAGTGGCTAAAGACTTAGACAAAGATGTATCGCTAATGTGGAGAAGGTTTAGATCCTTAGATTTCGCTTCCTATCAAAAAAGGAAGAAGCTTGTCAATCTGATATATGGAGACAGAAATTAGGTTTATCGGTTTTTATCTGGTTTCAGAAGTTCTGGCTTATTTTATTTTTAAGCTAGTTCGGATTAAGTATCTGAAAAATCATGATTCCAAACGTCCTATGTGGAATGGAATCATAGAGCGAATCTTTGTCTATCTCTGCTTGATCACTGGCGTTTACCATGGATTGACATTATTTGGCGCTTTGAAAATCGGTACGAGAATTAAAGCAGATGAAAACAAAATTTCAAATGATTATTTCCTAATTGGAAATTTGATTTCTGTTGGACTGGTTTTATTGACCTTCCAACTTTATACATACTGGAATACACTATGAGTGACGAAAACAACTTACCTAAGAACGGAGATGAATCCCTGCACACATCTGTCCCGGTGACAGGCATGTACAAGGAGTGGTTTCTGGATTATGCTTCTTATGTAATCCTAGAGCGAGCTGTTCCTGCTATCGAGGATGGATTGAAACCAGTGCAGCGGAGAATCATGCACGCGATGAAGGAGATGGATGATGGTCGATTTAATAAGGTCGCTAACATCATCGGTCAATCCATGCAGTTTCACCCACACGGAGATGCTTCTATTGGTGACGCTATAGTAAATATTGGTCAAAAGGAGCTGCTTATAGAAACTCAAGGAAACTGGGGCGATGTCCGTACGGGGGACCGTGCAGCTGCTGCTAGATATATAGAGGCTCGGCTTTCCAAATTTGCGCTGGAAGTAGTGTTTAATGCTCAGACTACCGAATGGCAACTTTCATATGATGGTAGAAAAAGAGAGCCAGTAACGCTTCCCGTTAAATTCCCGCTATTGCTTGCTCAAGGGGTAGAAGGTATTGCAGTAGGTCTTTCTACCAAAATCCTTCCACACAATTTTATTGAGTTGATTCTTGCTTCCATTGAGATTCTCAAGGGAAATAGATCCAATGTTCTTCCTGATTTTATCACAGGAGGATTTGCAGACTTTTCTGAGTACAATGAGGGCCTTAGAGGTGGCAAAGTAAAAGTTCGGGCAAGAATTGAAGAAGAAGATAGTAAAACCCTTTTAATTAAGGATATACCTTTTGGAGTGACTACGGATACGTTGATTGATTCTATCCTGAAAGCTAATGATAAAGGGAAGATTAAGATCAAGAAAGTAGTCGATAACACAGCCAAAGATGTGGAGATCGCTATTCAGCTAGCACCTGGAGTTTCTCCGGATGTTACGATTGATGCGCTATATGCTTTCACTGATTGTGAGGTTTCCATCTCACCAAATGCTTGTGTGATTATCAAGGATACCCCAGTTTTCCTTACGGTAAATGATATTCTTGATTATAACACCAAGCAGACCAGGGCTCTCCTTAAGCGTGAGTTAGAAATCCGCAAAGGGGAGTTGATGGAGAAGTTGCTTTTTTCTTCTCTTGAAAAAATATTCATCGAGAATAGAATTTACCGAGACATCGAGGAGTGTACTACTTGGGACGATGTTTTGAAGGCTATTGATCTAGGATTGGATCCTTATAAACCTGACTTTTACAGGGAAATCACGACAGACGATTTGGTTCGTTTGACTGAAATTAAGATCAAGCGAATTTCGAAATTTGATACGTTCAAGGCTGATGAGCTGATGAAACGCCTTCAAGATGAGCTGAAGGAAGTGAATCATCACTTGAGGCACTTGACGGATTATGCGATAGCATACTATGAAAACCTACTTACAAAATACGGTAAGGGTCGCGAGCGTAAGACTGAAATCAGGACTTTTGACGCAATACAAGCTAATACTGTAGCTGCAAGTAATGCGAAGCTTTATGTGAATCGAGCAGACGGATTTGTGGGTTACGCACTCAAAAAGGATGAGTTTGTTTGTGATTGTTCTGACCTCGACGATATCATTGTAATTCGTAAGGATGGCGTATGCATGGTTTCCAAGATCCAGGAGAAGAATTTCATGGGTAAGGATATTTTGCATGTGGCAGTTTTCCGAAAGGGTGATGAGCGGATGGTCTACAATTACATTTATTTAGATGGTACAAGTGGCCGTGCCATGGTGAAACGCTTCCAGGTTTTGGCTGTGACTAGGGATAAAGAATACCTACTTACCAAGGGAAGCAAGGGAAGCAAGCACCTTTATCTGACTGCAAATCCTAATGGTGAAGCAGAGATTATCACAGTTTACCTGACTCAGGGGGCAAAGGCTCGTGTGAAAGTTTTTGATTTTGATTTTTCTACAATTGAAATTAAAGGACGAGGAGCAGGAGGGAATATTCTTACTAGATACCCGATTCGAAAAATTCAATTGAAGATGGAAGGTGTTTCCACTTTGGGAGGAATTGATATTTATTATGATCCGATTGTTGGCCGATTGAATACAGATGAGCGTGGAAAATTGATTGGTAATTTCCTTGGTGATGATAGGATTTTGGTTTGTTACAAAAGTGGTGATTATGAGCTGACTACTTTTGAATTAACCAATCGATATGATGTCGCCAATGTTATTTTAATAGAGAAATTTAATCCTGATAAAGTACTGTCAGCCATATACTTTGATGGCGCTAGCAAAACCTATTATATAAAACGTTTCCAGGTAGAGACTACAACATTAAATAAGAATTTCAATTTTATTTCGGATCACAAACAATCGTATTTGAAGCTTGTTTCCACTGAGAAACAACCGCAAGCTAGAGTCACTTTGATCAAAGGAAAAGAGGAAGAAGTGATGGAATATGATTTGGATATGCTCATCGATATCAAGGGTTGGAAGGCACTGGGTAATAAGCTAAGCACTTATGAAGTGAAAGATTTGAGCTTGATTGAATCCAAAAAAGCTGAGGTGAAAAAAGAAGCTGAGCAGACTGATGAAAACGAATCTGAATCAGAAGATGATATTGAAATCGGTTCGACCATAGATTTATCAGTGAAAAAAGACGATGAAGAACAATTGGGGCTATTTTAACTAGCCTCATTTTTTAAATGGAGAAAAAAAGTCAATTAGAACCTATAGACCAAGGCTGGCTGGATTATTTAAGCCAATACATCACTGACCATAAGAAGTCGGTGATGGAGAAAGTCCTTACTCAAAGAACCCGCTTCCTTACGGTCGTTTTAGAGGATATTTTCAAACCACACAATGCCAGCGCAGTTTTACGAACCTGTGATTGTTTTGGTATACAGGATGTGCATGTCATAGAAAAAGTGAATATGTATAAGATCAATCCTTTTGTCACGCGTGGAGCATCTCAGTGGATTGATCTGCATAAATATCACAACAAAGAAGGTTCTGCAGTTCAGGATTGTTTTTCTGCATTGAAACAAAAGGGATACAAAATTTATGGAACTAGTCCATTGCCTGGTTCAATTTCCATTCATGATTTGGAACCGGATGAAAAGATCGCGTTAGTATTTGGAAATGAGCATGAGGGTATAAGTGCAGAAGTTCAAGAAAATGTGGATGGGTTAGTTCATATACCTATGTTGGGTTTCACAGAGAGTTTTAATATTTCCGTGGCTGCATCCATTGCTCTTTACGAGCTTGTTAAAAAAGTAGAGAATTACGATCATCCGGATTTCTATCTGACGGAATATGAGAAGCAAATCCTTCGAATGAAATGGTATAGATCTGTGGTAACCAGACCTGAATTGCATGAAAAAGCCTATTTGAAGACTAGGAACGTTTAATTCTTCTTCTGGAAAATAGAGTTGATTTGCTCACTTAAAGGCACTTTTCTCGATTTGTTCTTGGCTTTTTTTCGTTGTCTTTGCTTTTTCTTTTGCTCCTTACTTTTCACCAATACCATTCGCGCCGATATTCCCATTTGTCCTCTATAAAAATCCTCGCGTCCGACTAGGTTTATATTCGGTTTGTAGTCCAAGGAAATGACGGTATTCAAGACCGTGAGTTCCAGTCCACCGATTAGATCTACTCCTGCAGTTGAATTACCGTAAGTATGTAAGATTTGCTTGCTTTCTTCGTCTTTCACAAAGCTTTCTTCTACACCAAAGGATGCACCAGCGCCATAGTAATAATTAAATCGCTTGGAGATAATGGGGTGATGTTTTTCCACCAAGGCTGTAAAAGTTGTATTCAGCTTAAAATCTGACTGAAGAATAGCCTCGATTGAAACCTGCTTGGTAATTCGTTGCTGAGCAGTTAGTCCTACAGTTCTATACTGGTTATTGTTTCCAAATCGAAGTCCCACCGCAGTGCCATAGCGTTGGGCATGAGTCAAAGAAATTGAAGAGAAGATGAGAAGGGTAAGTAGAGTTAGACGTGCTTGCATAGACTATTATCAAAGGAAATGACCCTTATTCAATAACTATTCCAACCTTTGAAAATTAAAAAATGAGCAAAAAAAAATGCCCTCTAAAAGCGAATAGCTTTAGAGGGCATTTATTAATTGGTCCTAAAATCTATTAAGATTCTGAAACTATAATTTTTTCTATTTTGTCGCCTGCTTTGATCTCATCGATAATATCCAATCCTTCTACTACTTTGCCGAAACACGTGTGATTTCTGTCTAGGTGAGCAGTATTGTCTCTACTATGACAAATAAAGAATTGAGATCCTCCAGTATTTCTACCCGCGTGAGCCATAGAGAGCACACCTCGTTCGTGATGTTGGTTTTCGCCATCTAGTTCACATTTGATGTGGTAACCAGGGCCTCCAGTACCGTTTCCCTTAGGACAACCACCTTGTATCACAAAATTTGGAATAACTCTATGAAAGGTCAGTCCATCATAAAAACCCTTGTTGGCAAGGTCAATGAAATTCTGGACTGCGAGAGGTGCATCCTTCTCGTAAAACTCCACTTTCATCGTGCCTTTTTCAGTAATCAATTCTGCTGTCTTCATCTTTTCAGGTATTTGTTATGTTCTGATCTGTCATTTTTTTGAATTCTAAGCTTTGCAAAAATATAATAATTCAGGAAAGAATTAGCACTTGATTAATAGATAGAGTGCTTTTCATAACTCCCAATAGTTTTATTGATAGCTGTTTTAATGAGATTTGAAAAGATGTTTTTATAAATCAATCTTACTAATAAATAGGTAAATGACTTAAAATCAATGGATAATAAGTTTTAAAAAAAGCTTATAAGATTAATTGAATAATCGACTTTTGATTGAAAAAAAGATTACCTCTTCATCAAAAGTATTATTTGAATGGAATTTATGGTAGTAAGATATTTCTTTGAATTCACCCAGAATTGTCGGTTGAAGACATAAGTTGCTACGTTTTTTCAAATTCTTTGACACGGACTATCAAGAGGTATGCTGCTAAGACAGATAGGATATTTGGATGTAGTCATTAGTGATGAATAAATCTTAGTACCCAAAAAAAGGCTAATCCAATGCTGGATTAGCCTTACACAAGTACTGGAGCAGCAATTATAATAAAGGACTTCCTCCTCTTCGTATGTCTGATTGTCTTTGCCCACGGTGGTCCATTTCCAAGAAACCATCACCGGATTGTCTGTCTCTAATTTGCTTCGATTGCATATCAAATCGATCTTCGTCACTGTAATATGATCTGTTTTCGTGATCGTATCTTCCGTATAGACTACGGGATTCCTCACTATAGTAGGTTCGCATATCATGGATAAATTCGGCTTGAGGTCCAGATGGCCAGTTGTCATGGTCAAAACCAGGGGCGTTTTCCAGGGTTTCTTTGATTTCCTTGACGATAATTACATCATCCTGTTTTGGATTAAACTCGAACGATTCCATGGGTAGGGCAAGAAGCTTAGAACCTAGGTTTAAGAAACCTTCGTCTACTTTTAGAACGACATAATCAACATGACCTGTTGAGGTATTGATCATGATATCTTTGATTGATCCTACAGACTCATCTCTCGCTGTTTTTACTTTACGTGAAGTAGCAGTTGAGCTACTGATTTGGGAATGATTTGAGATATTCATTTTGTTAGTTGGTTAGTGAATTAATTATTTGATTCACTATATCCTAGATCTGTGCCATAGGCTAATTCATAGATTGAAGTCCCTTAAGGTACTTTTATCTCTTACAGGGTGTGAATGACTTTCCCTTTTCGTGGAATGAAATCCCATCTGTTGGGGGTTTTTAGTTAAATTCATGTTCCTATTTTTCTACACAATTGACTCCCACAGACTTATCAACAACTAGCCACCAAGAATTCAATGGATTTCATCAATAGGCCCGTCCTTAATACAATAAACTCAGGATAATTGCGGATATTTCGCCTTTCAGGATAGATTCAGAGTTCGTTATTTTTTTCAAAGAAGCATTCTACAGATATGGAATTCTTCATTTTGGGACGAATTGCTAAAGCCATTCTTGAAGACATCAACAAAAGCGTAAAAAAATTCCTTCTTCACAATGGCAGTCAAAAGCACTCCTGTATCTCAAAATTTAGCATTTAATACACATGTTGATCACGTTGCAAAAGAATTTAATTTCTTAATCTCAGAGTTTGGATATGCTATTTCCAAAAATGAATTTGTAGGCAGAGAGTTTTGGATAGTGTATTCAAAAGAGCTGATTGATATTGAGATATTGTTTGAAATAGGGGGGCTTCCATTTGTGACCTTGAGAAATAATAAGCTGCATCACGATGAAGCCAACTACATCGATAATGGAGATAGTGTAGAAGAGTTTAGCCAACGAGCTCAGCAAATTAAGAATAGCAGATACGAAAGAAGGGAAAAGGATAATATCGATGTAAGTGATGATTACTCCTTATATGGGCGTGATGAGCATATTGAATATTTGAAAGAAGCTGCAAGAACTGTTCGTGAAAACATTGAGTTGAAAAGAGGGAATTTGGGAATGAGAGGCTAATGAAGATTCTTTAATAACCTAGAATTCCATAAATATTAAAATGCCTGCTCTTCAACATGGGAAAAGGATATAATTGGGAATATTGTATCAGTTCAGGTGTTGAGGGATACTGCCAAACTGTCTTGTCCTGATAAAACTTTACACAAATCATAAACTTTCCTAAGAGGAAAAGTTATATAGTATATCCTTAATCTATGATTAGCGCACTTGAATTTCCAGAGTGGATTTGTTAAATCATTTTTATTTTTTCTATTCCTTCTTCCGCTAATTTAACCTGATCCCATCACTCGAGGCTATAGCTTAAGGTATAAAGCCAGCGCTCTTGCCTTTGCTTGTTTATACCGTTTCCTCTTGCAGGTAGTGCTGCCGTCAGGAATACAGAAATATCAAAACAGAGTTCCTTATCTGAAAAATACTTTTGTGACGATTTAGCTCCACTGCCATTTTCATAGATAGAATCATCCAAAAAGAATGGTACATCGAGATCTTAATTGATAGGCTTTTCGAGTTAATCCACATGTCAACATTTGATTTATAAATTACGATGAATGGTTATGGCTCTAATCATAACCAATTCTTAACATGATTATCTGCACATACGGGAATGGCTGTAATAACTTTACTTCAAATAAAAGTGCATGAAATCGATTCTTAATGAACAGCAGCTTCTTCGTGAAATTCAAGATGAGGACGATAATACATCGTTTAAATTGCTGTTCGATACCTACTGGGAAATGCTTTTTCTGCTTGCGCTCAAGAAAACCAAATCGCATGATTTAGCGCAAGATCTGGCTCAGGAAACTTTTATAAATTTTTGGAAGTACAGGAAGCGAATCGGGGAGATACAAAATATTAAAAACTACTTGATTACCATGTTGAAATATCAATTTCTCAAAGGGATAGATCAGGAGAAAATTGTATTTGATGAATTGGATTCTGTCATACCGAATACTTTTTACTGTGATTCTGCTGATGGTTTTAAGATCATGGAATTTAATGAACTCTATACTTTTTTGATGGACAAAATCGATGAACTGCCGACTAGAAGTAAGCAGATTTTTTTACAGAATAGATTTGAAAATAAAACCGTCAAAGAGCTGGCTGAGAAATATAGTATAGCGGAGTCTACCGTGAGAAACCACCTGAGTCAGGCGAACTCAAAGATCCAGAGCCAACTGGAAAACAACCTGATGGCAGTTTCTATATTATCTATAATTATCTCTTAATTCCTTTATCAATTTGTTATCAATTTGATTTTTTTATTCACGATTCAATAATGGAATTGGAATAGACAGATGTGACAAATAGGGTCTCTTACCTATGAAGAGAGACTTTATGGATTCACAGAAAATCAAAGAACAGGTAAGAAAGCTTTTTAATCAGGAAGCAAAGGATCAATCGAATATTGACCGATTGAATCATTGGTATCAGTCGCTCAATGAGACAGCCTCAAAGCCTGATGATATTGATCAGATCAGAACGGATTCTTGGGAAAGTATTCTCGATGCTATCCAGCCTTTCGATGGTCAAAAGGAAAAGGATAGTAAATCAATTTTCGGGAAATGGATTTGGAAAGCTGCAATTCTGCTGCTGCTTTGTGGAGGAGGATATGGACTATTGTCTGTTCTTCCTGACAAGGAAACTGAAACCTTTCTTGGAGCAGGGTTATATACCAATGATATAGGAAAGGTATCCACTTTTTTTCTTCCTGATGGCACTAAGGTTTGGCTAAGCACTGGTTCACAAGTAGAATATGCGGAGGACTTTCCCAAAAATCGTCAAGTGAGATTGTCTGGAGAAGCTTTTTTTGAAGTAGTGCGTAATCCTGATTTTCCTTTTGTGATTACCACAGGTAAGATTTCTACACAGGTACTGGGTACCTCTTTCAATCTCAAGTCTTACGAAAATGCAGGCGTTGAGCTGTCAGTGTATTCTGGTAAAGTGAAATTTTTCAATCAGAAATCTAAGCTTGATTCTGCTATTCTTCTAAAAGGGGAAAAAGTAACCTGGACATCTGAAAAAGGCATAAGTGACATTGAATTATTTGATATAGAACAACTTCCTGATTGGAGACAAGGCAAAATATCTTTTGATAATGCCGGGATAGATGTCATACAGTCCACCTTAGAAAGATGGTATAAAGTAGATATAAAGATTGAAGGCAAGGGAAGAAACTGCCATTACAGCGGGGAATTTACACAGGCAAGCTTGGAGCAAATTCTAGAAACGCTGAGCTATGCGCTTAACCTAACCTATAAAATAAATGATACCAATGTAACAATCCATACAAAACCATGTGAATAAAAAAACCGGTGATTACGAAAACCACCGGATCAAAGATCGAATGAATTATCTGACTTATTGGTGTACAATTTTGGCGATGCGGCACCTCCAAGTCTCAACCTTTTATTTATCAAAATTATGAAAAAAAAACTACTACAACTCATGTGGGATACATCCAAGTGCCTCATGGTAGTCTTGATGATGACCTATTGCCTGAGTGGATTGGCTTTAGCCAATGATACATACGCGCAACATCTTAATCTGACTAAGATTACAATTCAGTCTAAAAGAACTTCAGTTCTGGAGTTTTTTCATCTGGTAGAAAAGCAATCTGACTTTCGGTTTCATTTCAATCCAGAAGTGATAGAAAATAAGCATCTATTGCTTTCTGGAAATTCTGATCTTGAAACCTTGCTTTACGAAGTAGCAGCACAGACTAAATTGGGCTTCAAGCAAGTCAATGAGTCTATCGCAGTAAAACCTGCTTTGAAAAAATCCCAAGAAGCTATTGAAGTTAAAATTAAAATCTCAGGTAGGATTTTAGATTCGGAAACTCAAGAACCGATCATGGGAGCAAGTGTATTTATCAATGAAACCAGTCAGGGAGCTATTGCTGATTTGGATGGTAATTGGTCCTTGGAGATTGAAGAATACCTAGTTGGCAAAGAAATCAAAGCCTCTGCATTGGGGTATATTCCTACAGTGATGATTATTGGAAATGGAGATATCATTTTCAATCTGATTCCTCAGCAGTTGGAGGAGGTTGTGGTCGTAGGTTATGGCACACAGAAGAAAATTAATTTGACTGGAGCTGTATCGCAGATTGGATCAGAAGCTATTGAAAATAGACCATCGCCTAATCTTACCAGAATGCTTCAGGGAGCACTACCAAACCTAAATATCAAAATGGTGGATGGTAGTCCAACTCGCTCAGCAGCATTTAACATCCGTGGAGCTACCTCTATAGGAGCAGGTGGTGATGCCCTCGTGCTGATTGATGGGGTAGAAGGCGATGCAAATTTGGTAAACCCGAATGACGTTGAAAGTGTCACAATATTGAAAGATGCTTCCTCGGCTGCAGTTTATGGTTCTAGAGCGGCATTTGGTGTAGTCCTTATCACGACAAAAAATCCAGTGAAAGGCAAGACTAGCCTAGATCTGAAAATAAGTAGATCAGTCAATGAACGTACCGTAGTTCCCAATTTAGTTACCAACGGATATGAATGGGCGAAAAACTTTGATGAAGCATTTTTTGCTTGGTATGATTACAAGACTCACCCTATTTCTGTCAATGCGAATTTCCCATTCTCTTTAGAGTACTTAGATCGTCTCAAAGCACATAATGATGACTCTTCTTTGCCAAAAACTGAATTCAATGAAGAACTAAACAGATACGAATATTATGGAAATACCGATTGGTTTCAATTACTTCATCGGGATAAAATGCCCGCTTTGGAAGCCTCCCTTTCTGCTTCAGGAGGAAATGATAAAGCAAGGTATTTCATTTCTGGATTGTACTATCACCAAGACGGAATATTTAGATACTCTCCTGACAAATTTGATAAATACAATATTCGGGCAAAGGGTGAGGTGGATTTGAAGTCATGGCTTTCCTTGGAAAATAATTTTGACCTAAGTACCTATAAGTATGAATACCCATTGCTAGCCAACGGTGATGCAGGAGTTTGGAGATATATGGCTGTAGGTGGATTTCCTATGTCTATGATGAGCAATCCCGACGGGACTTTTACCCAGCAAGGGGTGAATACAGGAGCCTCATTTGTAGAAGGAAGCAGCAAATCTAATCAGTCTAAATTCTATGTGAGAAACACTCCTAGCTTGACGGCAAAACCTTTTGGCGATTTCTTGACCTTCAAAGCAAATTTCACTTTTGCCAAGACTTTCAATACTGATAAGCGCTTCAATAACTTTATAAATTACAGTAATGCTCCAGAGCATACTGCTCGATTTGGCCAAAGTCTTCTCAGACAGCTTTCTGACGAAACTACTTATTGGGGATCCAACATTACAACTGAACTAAAGAAGACCTACAACGATGTGCACAACTTTACCTTATTGTTGGGCTATAATGTGGAAAGCAATCGCTATCTAAATACAGACTCTCAGCGCGATGGACTACTTGTGCCTTCCAAACCTGATTTCAACCTACTTGATGGCTTGAATTACAATATTTCCGGAGGCGGAAATGAATGGAAATATGTAGGGGCATTCTACCGACTGAACTATGCATTCAAAGAGAAATATTTGTTAGAATTCAACGGGCGATATGATGGATCATCCAAGTTTCCTAATGAACAGCGATTTGGCTTCTTCCCATCTATGTCTGCAGGTTGGAATATTTCCGAAGAAGGATTTATGTCGAACGCCAAAACTTGGTTGGAAAATCTGAAAATCAGGGGTTCCTACGGAACATTAGGAAATGGCAATGTGGCTCCTTACCGTTATATGGAAACTATGTCGGTTGGAAAGACCAGCTTAATTCTAGAGGGGGTGCAAAAAGGGTATACTTCCCTGCCTGGTGTTATTCCTACAGGGTTGACGTGGGAGAAAGCCACCACCTTCGATATTGGTTTGGATGCTTCCTTCTTCCAAGGAAAGATAAATTTTACTTATGATTGGTACAATCGTATCACTACGGATATGTTTACCTACGGACCGCCACTACCGAACGTATTCGGAGCAACGGTGCCCTATGGTAACTACGCAGATCTTTCTACCAAAGGTTGGGAATTTTCGGTTACTTGGAGAGACCAGTTCAATGCTGGTGGAAGTCCTTTGAAAGTTAATTTCACTGGTTCGCTGTGGGATAATCAATCAGAAATCACCAAGTTCAATAACCCTGAGAAAATCATCAGTAGCACCTATTATGAAGGAAGTAAAATTGGTGAGATCTGGGGTTATGAAAGCAGGGGTTTTTTCACTTCAGAAGAAGATGTGGCTAATCATGCAGATCAGTCTTTCTTGATAAATTCCAACAATAGACAATGGCTCCCTGGTGATTTGAAGTTTGCAGATACTAATGGCGATGGGGTGATCAATCAAGGACAAAACACAGTGGCTAATCCTGGTGATCGAAGAATTATTGGAAACAATACCGCACGCTATCAATTTGGTTTTAATTTTTCTGCCAATTGGAAAGGCTTTGGCTTGAGTGCTTTCTTCCAAGGAATTGCTAAGAGAGACTGGTACTTCGCACCTGAAGCAGATCTATTTTATGGACCTTATAATAGACCCTACGGATTTCAGCCGGAAATCATGATGGATGACTATTGGACTGAAGAAAATCCCGATGCTTATTGGCCAAGACTTCGAGGTTATACTGCTTTGGGTACCAATCGATCCTTGGGAGCACCTCAGACAGGCTATTTGCAAGATGCCAGTTATTTGAGACTGAAAAATGTCACACTAGATTACACATTCCCAGCACATTGGATAGAGAAGGCAGGAATGAAAAATGCCATGATCTATGTAAGTGGACAGAACATCCTGACTTTCTCAGGTTTGTACAAACACACGGACAACTTTGATCCTGAAATCATCGAAAATCCGTCCGGCGGAATGACAAATAGCCATGGACAAGGCGATGCCTATCCTATGCTGAAGACCTACACGGTCGGACTCAATCTTTCTTTCTAATCCATTGAAATCAATGATCATGAAAAAATCAACCTTAGTTATATTGCTCCAACTGTTTCTTGCGCTCGCGTTTACGTCCTGTGAAGAATTTCTCGATACTGAGCCTTTTGATAAGCTAGTTCCAAACACCTTTTTTCAAACTGAAAAAGATCTGGAACTCTATACCAACTCTTTCTACCAGCGAATGATCCCTGGTGGATTGGAAGTTGTACAAAGTGACGAATTGGGAGAATTTACTTCCAAAAATCAAAGTCCAACGTTTATTTCAGGTTCCTATTCATCGGTGAATGAAGGTGCTTGGAACTGGACAGACTTAAGAAATATCAATTACTTTCTAGAAAACTATAACAAAGAGCAAATTCCTGAAGAAGCCAGAAACCACTATGCTGGTATTGCCCGTTTCTTCCGAGCTTGGTTTTATTTTGATAAAGTTAAGCGTTATGGAGATGTGCCTTGGTATGACAGAACCCTAGCAACAGATGATGCTGACTTGTTTAAAGCCAGAGATTCTCGAGAACTAGTGATGGATAATGTGATGGCTGACCTCAATTTTGCAGTGGAAAATATCCGGGATACCAAGGACAACCGCGCATCTATGATTACTAGACAAGTAGCTCTTGCATTCAAATCCAGAGTCGCCCTATTTGAAGGAACCTATCGCAAGTATCATACTGAATTGGGATTAGCTGGATCTGATGAAATGTTGAGGGAAGCTGCGGATGCAGCGCGAATGGTAATGGATGCCGGCCGTTATAGCTTGTATAGCAATGGTGCTCCGGAGTCTGACTATCGCAACTTATTTATTTCTGAGAATCCAATCAGTCAAGAAGTAATGCTAGCTGTGGTGTACAATAATTCACTTAGGAGATGGCATAACATTACCTGGAAATTTAATTCTGCTACCTATGGTGCACGATGGGGTTTGAATAAGCAGTTTATCAATACTTATCTGATGACAGACGGTTCGCGTTTTACAGAACAGGCAGGTTTTGACGAGAAAGTATTTGTGGAGGAGATGGAAAATAGAGATCATAGATTGGCACAGACTGTACGTTCTCTTGGCTATACTCGAAGTGACGGAAGTGCGGCTCCTCCTAATTTCGGATATACCTATACAGGCTATCATATTTTGAAATTCAGTTTGGATGACAAGCGTTACGATGGGATAAGTGAAGCATACAATTCAATTCCCTTAATCAGATATGCAGAGGTGTTATTGAATTATGCGGAAGCAAAAGCTGAACTGGGTGAATTTGATGTATCCGTATGGATGGAAACTATTGCTCCTTTAAGAGAAAGAGCGGGAGTAGATCCCGTTATTCCTTCTGTGGCTGATTCTTATCTTCAAGCAGTTTATTTTCCAGAAATCTCCGATAAATACTTATTGGAAGTTAGAAGAGAACGTGGGATTGAACTATGCTATGAAGGTTTGAGATATGATGACCTGATGCGTTGGAAGAAAGGTGATCTGGTAGAAATGTCATGGAAAGGCATCTATGTTCCTGCATTAAATACTCCTATGGATTTGGATGGAAACGGAACTCCGGACGTATCCTTTGTGCAAACTGTTCCTGCAACGAAAGTTCCTGGTGTGATATACTTTGTAATAGATGGCAAAGCCTCTAAACTTTCAGAAGGAACCAAAGGTCATTTGATTTGGAGAGATGATGAGGATAGGGAATTCCCTGATAAAAAGTACCTGCATCCTATCTCTAACACTGATATCGTATTGAATCCAGAACTAGCGCAAAATCCAGGATGGGATTGATCCGTCATATCCAAGAATCGATGAAACTGAAACTTAGAATTTCACTACTGATGACGCTCGTCATCAGTAGTGTTTCCTATGCTCAAGAGAGCAAGGTGATTATACCGGATATCCCTGGATATTATACACTTAAAGGGGATTTTCACATGCACACCGTGTTTTCTGATGGGCACGTATGGCCTACATTTCGTGTGAATGAAGCCATACGGGATGATCTGGATGTGATTTCTCTGACAGAACATATAGATTATGAGGGATTTCCTAACATCATTGACCAAGACTATAATAAGTCTTATGAAATCGCATCAAAAGCTGCTACTAACAAAGGTTTGATCATTATCAAAGGAGTGGAAATATCTCCACGTGTAGCACCCTATCATCACAATGCCCTGTTTTTGGAGGATGCCAATATTCTGCCAACGGAGTACATGAAAAGTGGTAAAGCTGAATTTGTGATGAAAGACAGCATAACTCATGATCAGCTGATGGGGCCATTTCTGGCAGTGAAGAAGCAAAATGCTTTTGTATCATATAATCATCCGAGCTGGGGTTGGTGGGATACTAAAGACACGGTTTTGTTCACCTCATTTCATCAGGAATTATTGGACGCTGATATTCTCAAGGGCGTAGAGGTGGTCAATTCTGGTAATTACAATGTGATTGCACACAGAATGGCTCTGGAGCATGATCTGACAATGCTGTGTAATACGGATGAGCATTACGATAATCATCCCAGGTATAAGGATACGCATCGCCCGATGACACTGGTTTTTGTAAAGGAAAGGTCTGCGGAAGGAGTAGAGGAAGCGCTCTTTAACAAGAGAACAGCACTATATTTTGGGGATTATGTGATCGCCAGACAGCCGGAAGCCGAAGCGCTATTTAAATCTTCTGTGAAAGTTACTACTGAGCGAAAATTGAGAAAAGCAGAACCTTTGTTGATTGTAAACTTTGTAAATAACTCGGATATTCCTTTTGAAACTAAGATGAAAGCTGAATATGATATAGAAGGATTTCCTATGGGGCAGGTAGTGATACCCCCTCATGATACTACTCAAGTGATTCTGAAAGCGATCTGGAAATATCCAGCCAAAACTACAATCAAGGTGACCGTAGAGAATATTCTGGTCACTCCTGAATCTGGTTTGGAAACCGAATTCCTGCTTTTTATTGAAGAAATTAATTAGCGTGAAACTGCATCTGATGAGGTTTAAAATTTATTTCATTGTGTTTTGTCTTCTTTTTCTGAAAACACAGGAGACTAGCGCTCAGTCACTCAAAGTTATGTCCTACAATATTCATCATGGGGCTGATCAGAATGAAGTGAATACACTCGAAAAAATGGGTGAGTTTATCCGGAATTCGAATGCTGATCTGGTAGGCTTGCAGGAAGTGGACAGCGTTTGTAATAGATCTGGAAATGTAGATCAGATGAAAGTTCTAGCCGAAATCACCGGAATGCATTACGCATTTCTTAGGCACTTTGAATATGACGGAGGTGCTTATGGACTGGGTATTTTGTCCAAAAAACCGATTATCAGTCAGCAAAATAACAAAATCACTTCTATAAAGAATGGAGAGAAGAAATCTCTAGCATTGCTATCTGCGAAAATTTCACTTCCTGAAGGGGAGGAAATGCGCTTTGCCACCGTTCATTTTGCACTGGATCAAGCTACACGTTTGATCCAGGCAGGTGAAACCTTAGCTCATTTGGATTCAGATCTTCTTGTAGTTCTTACGGGCGATTTCAATGCAGAACCTGGCACTGAAGAAATGGAACTGCTGTCACAGAATTACACAATGGCGGATGCAAATCTTGGTAATACTTTCCCAGTTGTAGATCCAGTAAAGAAAATTGATTACATCTGGGTCAGTAAGAATTGTTTCTTGGAATCACCCAAAATTCAAATTCCTAATGCTGTCAAACATTCCGATCACCTTCCACTTATGGCAGAAATTGTACTCATTTGTAACTAGCCCAAGTGATTATCTAATGCAAAAACTACTTATGAAAAACTTACGAATTGGACTCTCTATATTTTTAATTTCTCTTTTTGGTTCCTGTGCTCAAGCTCAGGAGCCCTCAGTCAGTACGGATCGTGATGAGCCAATTGAGAATACGGAAGGGTTTGAATTGAAGGTTCTTAGCTATAATGTTCATCACTGCAATCCGCCAAGTAAACCAGGCTTGATCGATGTGGATGGAATTGCTAAAGTGATTATGGATTCCAACGCTGATTTGGTGGGTTTGCAGGAAATAGATGTGAACAACGAGCGCTCGGGAATGCATCTGGATCAGGCCAAAAAGCTGGCTGAACTTACTGAAATGCATTTCTATTTTTCCAAAGGGATCGATTATAAGGGGGGAGAATATGGCACGGCGATTTTAAGTAAATATCCAATTTCGCAGATGGAGACAATTCGGTTGCCTGAAGAAACCGGATCAGAGAGACGTACACTTTCTGTACTTACGGTAGATTTGCCTAACGGCAAGAAGGTGAGATTTGGAAATACACACCTGGATTTTACGAGTGATGCAAATGCCCTTGCACAAGCAAAAGCAATTACGACCTATTTTGAAGATGAGGAGTTACCAGTCGTATTGGTCGGGGATTTTAATGTAGAAGCATCGAGTCAGACAATGGCTCATTTGGATTCAATATTTGATAGAACATGTGAGCAAGGTTGTCCACCAACTATCCCTGTGGTCAATCCTCGAAAGGCAATTGATTTTATTCTGTATTCACCTGATTTTGGAATTCAAACCATGTTTCATGAGGTCATTCAGGAGCATTATGCTTCGGATCATTTACCTGTTTTGGCGAAGCTGAAATTTAGAGATTGAAAATGTGAAATAACGAATCCATTCGAGTAGGAACTTTTCACCCAATAGCTTGACACAAATTTTAAACTTGTCACAGCTGAAAATTCTAAACAGATAATTCCTAAGTTATGTATTCACTCATCAAGTTTTTAGGAAGACCATTGTAGATTATTCTTATTTTTTCTATTCCTTCTTCCGCCAATTTAACCTGAGTATAGCACACGAGGCAAGAGACTACTGCATAAAGCCAGCGCTCTTGCCTTTGCTTGTTTATTCCGTTTCCTCTTGCAGGTAGTGCTGCCCTCAGGCTGGTAGAGCTTTATACCTATTTGTCTAACCAAAACACAAAAGACTATGAAGACTGAAGCAAAAACATCATCAAAGAGATCATCTCAAACATCTGCAAAAAGAAGCGGGCGAAATGCCTTTCCAAGTGAGTGGAGCAATTCGAAAAGTACAAATGGATCATCCGATATCTATGAGAAGTTTACCGATCTGATAATAGAGAAACTGGAGCAGGGAGTTATTCCCTGGAAGTAACCCTGGAATAATATGGGATTGCCTGCAATTTACCCGACCAAGAAACCCTACAAAGGCATCAATCTATGGTTGTTATTATCCTGCAGACATCAGTATCCTTATTACCTGACTTTCAAACAGGCCAACTCGCTGGGAGGGAGAATCAAGAAAGGAGTGAAGTCTATACCTATCTGCTACTGGAACTTTGCTTTTAGAGATAAGAAGATGGGGAAAAGTGATCTGTTATTCCTTTTTGCCGGAATTCTCTCTGAACAAAGGAGCTAGCTGGACCAGGGATGATGTTCCTGATGCGTAGATTTTGGTGGATCCACCACAAGTAGATGCGCTTACCCTTTATACGTTTATCCTAACTGTTTCCGGAACCATAGACGATTTGAAAGCTGATCTCAAACGCATCAAAGCAATGGGGTTCACTGCCATACACTTGCTTCCAATTACTGTAATGGATACTTCTGTAAGTCCCTATTCCGTAATCTTACACAGTTGGAAGAATATATCGAAGAGGCCAAGGCAATGAATATCCGTTTGTGCTTTGATTTGGTTATGAACCATGTGGGCGTAAATAGTAAGATGGCGCAACGGGCTCCTGATTGGATTGTCGAAGACGTCAATCAACCCAATGGACTTCAACGAGCTAAATATTGGGAAGGAAAGGGGTGGAGTTTTTGGAACGATCTGGTTTTGATTAACTATGTGCATCCTTCCGAAGAAATCCGTTCTGAAATGTGGAACTACATGACAGACTACGTGCTTTTCTGGTAAAATATGCCAATGATACGGGGGATTTGTACGCTTCGATAACTTGCATAGCAGTGATCCTCATTTTGTTGGGTCAATGACCAAAGCATTACAGTTAGAATACCTTTTATACATACTCCGGGTTTCTAAGCAGATTCTTTACTTTATGCCAATCACCTCTCACGATTGTGGTGTTCCTGCACAGGAATTTAGTAGTGCAGATTCCACTGTTCCCCGTTATGTTGCGGCTGCCTTATTGGGGACAGGAGCTACGGGAATACCGCAGGGAGTGGAGTTTGGTGAAAAGGAAAGAATATATTTTAAAGGAAAAAAAGCAAAGATGAATTACCCGTCAGAGACGAGTTTTGGGCTTTTTATCGGTAAGGTGAATGATATTTTGGTAAAGAATACGGCTTTCCAATGTGGGGAAAACTGTCAGTTTGTGGACGATGGTCACGATGCGATTATAGCGGCATTCCGGCGGGAAGTAGCAGTAGAGACGATTGGATTTCTCATTGTATGTAATTTCGACATCAGTAGCAACCAACATATTTCCTTTGACCTGGAGACCATTCTTGGCACAAAAGCCCCCTTTTCTTGCATCGAATTGTTAAGTGACAAGAGTTCACATTTCCAGAACAGGACCATCGAACTCCAGCTTACTCCCTGTAGTGCACAGGTTTTGAGATTTTTCTAGGGCGAGGGAAGGGATGTTTAGCCAAGTGGCTTGAATTCTGAATGGCATGACCCTTTTTTTAAACAGCTTGAGTTTTTACAAATAGATTGGCGGTTTTCTTAATTAGGGGATTGGAAGTTAAAAGTACCCTCACTACTCCCAGATATTGTTTACACTATGATCCAGTGTATTTACATGTATCACACATCAGTATATTGAGTGGGTAATTATGTGTACCTTAAGAACAACTATGTATCCATTCTTGATCTTCGCTTTTAGTGGTAGTTCTTTCAGAATCAATCTGTTTTGTTTGAACAAGACACTTACTATTGAAAATGGAGATTTAGCGCATACGCTCAACGAGGCAGTCTAGCTAAGCCGATGAATATCAAATATCCTCTTGAAAATGTCCAAACATTGTCTGTTAAGGAGATTGTAACTTCTTTTCAAACTGATTCCGATAATGGACTCACCATGTCCGAAGCAACAAATCGGACAAAAGTATTTGGAACTAACATTTACCAGATTCAAAAAGAAAAGAGCATTTGGCATATACTTTTGCAACAATTTATAAGCCCTATAGTCTACCTGCTGGTTTTCGGTGCCGCTGTTTCTTTATTCTTTAATGATTATCTGGATGCTATTGCAATTGGGGTTGTCATTTTCATTAATGCACTTATCGGGTTTTTAATGGAAATGCAGGCACGAAGTTCCATGCACGCCTTGCGAAAGATGGATGTCATCAAATCTAAAGTGATACGGCAAGGAAAAGTCATGGATATTGCTGCAGACAAGTTAACGCCCGGAGATGTCATCATGTTGGAGGCAGGCGACGTCATCCCTGCAGATGGCAGACTTATCGAAGCAAATCACTTACAGTGCGATGAATCTTCCCTTACCGGAGAGTCCCTTCCTACCGTAAAGAATACTGATGAGCTTACAAAAGATGTCCCGTTGGGAGATCGGATAAATATGGTTTTCAAAGGAGCATCAGTAATGAATGGCAATGGCAAAGCCGTCATCACCGGCATAGCTCAACATACCCAATTGGGATCGATCACTTCATTAGTAGAAAGCTCTGCCTCTTCAGCCACACCTCTCGATAAGAAACTCAACGCGCTAAGCAAAAAGCTGATTTGGATCACCTTGGGTATGACATTGATCTTTTCGACCACAGGAATTATTCAGGGGAAGGCATGGAAATCGATTTTGGAGACCTCCATTGCATTGGCAGTGGCCGCTATTCCGGAAGGACTGCCTATCGTGGCAACCATTGCTCTTGCCTATGGAATGTTGCTGATGGCCAAACGTAATGCCATTGTAAAAAAACTTTCTGCCGTTGAAACGCTGGGCAGCACGAGTGTGATCTTAACAGATAAGACAGGAACCTTAACAGAGAATAAGATTTCTGTGGAAATGCTTTCTTTCCCAGGAGAGCAGGTGCAGGTTAAGATTGAAAATAGTGAGCTGCGCTTCGATGATGGACAAATTGAACGAAGTAAAGAGAATTTTGAAAAGCTGATACTAATCGGAACGTTGTGTAACGATGCTAACGCTGAAACTGAAAAAAAGAAAGCAACGGGTGACCCCATAGAAATTGCACTTCTTCATCTTACTGCTGCCTCCGAAGCAAATGCCGAAACATTAAATAATGAATACGAGCGCCTGAACGAGGTGCCCTTTAATTCAGTCACTAAAATAATGGGCACTTTGCATCAAGGCCCTGATAAAAATTTTGTTGCTGCGAAAGGTTCAGTGGAAGACATGCTTGTCAAATGTAGCAAGGTGCAATCCGGAACATCCATTACGGATCTTACCTCCACTGAAAAAAGTAATATACTCGCTGAATCCGAAAAGATGTCTGCAAATGGTCTTCGCGTATTGGCCTTCGCCTATAAGGAAGGAACATTTCAAGACGAAAATTATTTATCCGATTTGATTTACGTGGGTATGATTGGATTTTTGGATCCGCCCCGACTGGATATTAAAGAGACGATCCTTAGTTGTAGAAAGGCAGGGATACGGGTCGTGATGATTACAGGAGACCATCCCCTCACGGCACTTAACATCGCCAAGCGGACAGGCTTGGTGGAGCAGGACGAAGAGCAGGTAATTACAGGTAAAGATCTTCCTGCTATGGATAAGCTTACCGAAGAATGGAAGAAAAAAATCCTTAGCACTTCCGTATTTGCGCGAACTACTCCTAAGCAAAAACTAGAAATAGAAGATGTCTATCAAAAGGCCGGTAACATTGTGGCAATGACAGGAGATGGTGTAAATGATGCTCCTGCACTCAAGAAAGCAGACGTTGGCATTGCCATGGGATTGAGAGGTACAGCGGTTGCCAAGGAGACTGCCAGCATTGTCCTCAAAGATGATTCGTTCACTTCGATCACCGCAGCCATAGCACATGGGCGTGAAATTTTTCAAAATATTCAAAAGTTTGTCATCTATCTAGTCTCTTGTAATATGAGTGAGATTCTGATCGTGACTGCGCTTGGTTTGTTTGTTCCTGCAGCTACTTTAATCCCCCTACAAATACTTTTCCTGAACATTGTCACTGATGTATTTCCCGCACTGGCTTTGGGATTGGGTAGGGGAGATCTTACTGTGATGCAGCGCCCTCCAAGGGGTTTTAAGGAAAATATAATCTCTACTAGGGACTGGATTGTTATTTCAGCCTATGCATTAACCCTCACGCTGTCTGTGATACTGGCCGTTTTGTATACAAAGCATTTTATTACTGAAGATGAGATTGTATTAAACAATATGGCTTTTATCACCTTAACATTTGCTCAGCTCTTTCATGTATTCAATATGTCTTCGCTTCATTCAAAATTGATTGTAAACGAAATTACAACCAACAAATTTGTATGGTTTGCCTTGCTGCTTTGTGTGGGTTTGTTGGCGCTGGTTTTTATAGTGCCTGAGCTCCGCTTGGTTTTGAAGCTGAATGTACTCTCTCCTCAGCTATGGATTGTTGCCATCATAGCAGGAGTGCTCCCATTAATTGGAATTCAGATTTACATGTCGATTTGGAAAAAAATTCAGAGCCATAAATCATCTGCCTAGCTGAAAGATTTAGTAGTGGCATAGGTAACCATTAATTTCCCTATCTGGTGAGATTATTAAAACCAAACCACCACTGGCTGCACCTAACCCAAGAAATCTAATTAGAAAAAGATCAGTGTTTCAAAAGAATTTAGACTACGCCTTCGTTTCTTGTTTTCCTTACCTAATTACTCAATCTTTTGGAGCACCTGCTTCATTTTCACATCTCAATTGATGAGTATTTACAAGCTGTTGAACACGCTATTACCATGAATAAAGCCATTTTTAATACTTAAACTAGGTGCTATGGAATCTTCTTATTATTAAGATTACTTTCTTTTCCAATTTTAATGGCTTTGGTGTCGACATTTTTTAGGAAAAGGAAGGTTAGAATTTCTATCCGGAATTAGTCATAATATGAAGAAGTAATCGACTAAGTCGTAATTATCTTTAAGTCAGCTGTTTATCGGGTAATAATCTCTTAAGATTGAAAGGTAGTGTCATCTTTAAAGTTGAGCTGTTCAAAAGATAGAATGACCTAAGATTTAATTGCGTTGGATTTAATTGCGTTGGATTACAATATTTATATCCAGTATTAATAGTGTCAGTCAAGATTTAGTCTGATAAACACTAATATTTTCCACATCAATTTAAAGGCTATTAGATAATTGAAGATATAATGATTATCATTTGTTTTTGTCGCAAATCATTACCGTTTGATTATGATGCTTAAAAGCAATACAGTTTTTGAAATGCTATCCAATATGCGTGAGTATTTTCAGAAGGGTAATTCCTTTCTGAATTCAAATGCATCAGACCCTATACGATCAGAATTATACAATTTTAATCAAATGAACGCCCATGCCGAAATAGTGGCCCGTTCGCACCAGATATTTAAAGGGAAAAGGGAGGATAAGCTTTTAAAAAGATTGGATGACAATGAAAAAACCCTCGTGGACGTACGTAACCTGTTGGTTGAAAGCATCCAATCCGGGCAGTCAATCACTCCAGCAGCAGAGTGGCTGTTAGACAATTTCTATTTAATAGAAGAACAAATTGTAACGGCGAAAAAACACCTCCCTAAAAAATATAGCGAAGGATTACCGTATCTGGCGAATGGGAATTCTAGCGGTATGCCCAGAGTTTACGACATCGCTCTAGAGATAATTTCACACAGTGATGGTCATGTAGACTCTAATGGATTAAGAGGCTTTATATCATCCTATCAAACAGAGAAAATCCTTACGCTGGGAGAACTATGGGCTATCCCGATCATGCTAAAACTTGCTGTCATAGAGAACCTAAGAAGGATAGCAGAAAATACAGCTCTTGACATGATTGACAATAATCTAGCAGATTATTGGAGTGATCAAATGATAGAAACAGTCAATAATGATCCTGCTGATCTAGTATTGACCATCGCTGATATGGCGAGATCAAAGCCTGTTTTGAATAGTCCTTTTGTTGCTGGATTTACTCGCAAACTTCAAGGAAAGGGTCCCACGTTTGCTTTACCAATCAGCTGGCTAGAACAGCAGTTATCCAAAGTAGGAATAGCAGGAACAGACCTAGTTTGGAATGAAAATCAAAAACAAGCTGCTGATCAGGTATCAGTAAAAAACAGTATAGTCACATTGAGATTTATAGGTTCAGCTGATTGGCGCAAATTTGTTGAAGTATCAAGCATAGTTGAGCAAACCTTAAGGAAGGATATTACAGGAATTTATGCACAATTAGACTTTGCAACCAGAGACAGGTACAGGCATGTGATTGAATCTATCGCGGCACACTGTCCTCTGTCCGAAACAGAAATTGCTGAGAAAACTATTGAATTAACAAAAAGACATCCTTTAGATAAGGACCGTTTTTCTAGAGAACAACATGTAGGGTATTATTTAATAGGTAAAGGTTTAGTCGTATTGCGGAAAGAATCGCAGATGCGCTATACTATTAAACAAACATTGACCAGCTTCATGGAGAAAAGGCCAGTGTTTATTTATCTTTTTTCAATTGGAATTCTTACGCTATTCATCGCTCTGGGCATGCTTTCTATAGCCTGGATCTATGGAGATTTCAGTGCGTTCATCTTGTTCTTGGTGGGTGTATTATGTTTGGCAGGTGGCGCACATCTGGCTATTTCCTTCACTAACTGGTTGGCAACGATTTGGGTAAAACCAAGAATTCTGCCAAGGCTGGATTTTTCAAATGGTATCCCAATAGAATACCGCACGCTTGTAACTATTCCTACGATGCTTTCGAGCAAAAATGAAATTGAAGAGAATGTTGAAGCGCTTGAAATTCGGTTTTTAGCAAATCGAGAGAAAAATTTATACTTCAGTTTATTAACAGATTTTACTGATGCGGACTCTGAGACAAAGCCTTATGATCATCTTTATGTCGATTTGGTAAAGGAAAGAATTCGACAATTGAATGAGAAATATAAGCAAAGTGAACAGCCAGATATTTTTTATCTTTTTCATCGCCCTAGAAAATGGAATCCTAAAGAAGATAAGTGGATGGGGTACGAGCGCAAGAGGGGAAAACTCTCTGCTTTAAATTCTCTTTTAAGAGATGGTACTAGAGATGAGTTTAGTCATATAGTTGGTGATTATAGTGCCCTGAAAGGAATAGAATATGTAATCTCTCTTGATTCAGATACTCAACTTCCAAGAGAAGCAGCTTGGAAATTGATCGCCACAATGGCCCATCCCCTAAATCACGCCGTTTATGACGAAAGCAAAAAACGAGTCTTGGATGGCTATGGAATTCTTCAACCTAGAGTAGCTTCCGATTTTCCTAAAAATAAAACTTCCCTCTATCTACGTTTACAAGGGGACATGAAAGGTATTGATCCATATACCAGGGCATCCTCTGATGTTTACCAGGATATTTTTGAGGAAGGTTCTTTTATTGGAAAGGGCATCTACGATGTGAATGTGTTTGAAACTGTCTTAAGAAATCGTTTTCCTCAAAACCGTATTTTAAGTCATGATCTCTTGGAAGGTTGCTATACCCGCTCAGGCTTGGTAAGCGATGTTGTATTATATGAGAACAATCCTTCACATTATGAGGCAGATATAAAACGGCATCATCGCTGGATCAGGGGAGACTGGCAAATAGCTTCATGGATATTGCCTTTTGTAAGAAATGCAAGCGGAAATTTGGTTACAAATAATCTTTCTATTTTATCTCGTTGGAAAATAGCCGATAATCTTCGTAGAAGTTTATTGCCCATTTCTCTACTATTAATCTTAGTCCTTGGTTGGTCCATATTACCAAAACCCTGGTTTTGGACACTTGCCGTCACCATAATAATATTGTTACCTGTGATGGCTGCAGCATTTCTGCAGTTGTTTCACCGTCCAGAGGATTTGGACTTTAAGGCTCATATTACCGATGTAGGTAATTCGGTCAAGGAGGTATTATTACGCTTTATGTTTGGAATAGCAATATTGCCCTATGAGGCTTACCGCTTTACAGATGCTATATTCCGAACTAACTGGAGAATGCTTGTAAGCGGAAAAAAACTATTGGAATGGACACCCTCCGCCACTGCTTCCAGCCAATCAAAAAATAGTTTATGGTTCATTTCTAGGAAAATGTGGATAGGGCCAGTTTTAGCGTTTCTGTGTCTCTTACTATTTCTAAACTCCAATTCACCTGCATTTTTTGTTTCCATACCTATTCTCATTTTATGGTTTCTATCCCCTTCTCTTGCTTGGAGATTAAGTCTTGTAGAGAAAGAGAATGCACCAAATCTTAACCTAGATGAAAAAATATTTCTGCGTAAAACAGCAAGAAAAACATGGGGTTTTTTCGAACACTTTGTAAATGAAGGAGAAAACTGGCTTCCTCCTGACAATTTCCAAAAACACCCAGACCCTGTAATTGCACACAGAACATCTCCAACAAATATCGGCCTGTCATTGCTTTCAAATCTGACGGCCTACGACTTCGGGTATATTGTGATGGATGAGGTGGTTTTGAGGTGTGGCAACACGATTAAAACTTTAAATAAAATGGACCGCTATAAAGGTCATTTTTATAATTGGTATGACACTCGCTCCTTATCAATTCTGAGGCCTTCCTATGTGTCTACGGTTGATAGTGGAAATCTGGTGGGACATCTTTTGATTTTGCGTCAAGGGATTCTAGCTTTCAAATCCAAACCCATTTTCAATATAGAAAGCTATAAAGGTATACATGCTACACTAGGAGTGTTTCGGGATTTGTTGAAGGAAAGTACTCAAAATATAGAAGATTTAGAGAATTCGCTGGTTAAGGCTATTCGTAAAAAAAGTAATTCCTTATCAGTTATAAAACAAAATTTGGATGAGCTGGCAGCCCTGAGTGAGAAGATAAGTGATTATGATGAGCACACTGAAATAGGTAAGTGGGCCCTAAATTTAAAAAATCAAATTAAAAATATACGGGAAGATTTATATAGTCAGATTCCGTGGCTGAAGTTATTACCTATTCCGGATTCGTTTACTAGTCTATCCAAAATGGATTACAATCATTCGCTTCTCACTCTTCAGGAAGTAAGTGTTGACCTGACTTCGCAGATTGAACAATACAAAAAAGAGACAAGTCAAGAGTCAGACTTTGAATGGTTGATCAAAGTAGAATCTATTCTTGAAAACGGTCTTGATTTTATTCCGGAAAAACTCAGACTACTCGAGGAAATGGCTGAGGAACTGGAGCAATTTAGTATAGTAGAATATGATTTTCTACTCAACAAAGACACCAGTCATCTTTCGATTGGTTATAATGTGGACGAGCTGAGAAGAGATGAAAGCTTTTATGATATGCTTGCGTCAGAAGCTAGGTTGGGCATTTTTGTAGGTATTGCTCAAGGATTATTGCCACAGGAAAGCTGGTTCTCTTTAGGGCGTTTATTGACTGAATCAAAAAATGGTCCTGTTCTCCTGTCATGGAGTGGGTCTATGTTTGAATATTTAATGCCGCAGTTAGTAATGCCAACCTATGAGAATACGCTGTTGCATGCGACAAATCGGGCCATGGTAAAAAGGCAGATAGATTATGCTACAAAACGCGATTTGCCTTGGGGAATTTCGGAATCCGGCTACAACAGGGTGGACACAAGTTTAAATTATCAATACCAAGCATTTGGAGTCCCGGGGTTAGGATTAAAGCGTGGATTGGAGGATGACCTGGTGATAGCACCCTATGCATCTATGCTCGCGCTAATGGTTTCTCCTAAAAATGCAACATCGAATTTGAAGCTTCTAGCTGAACTAGGTTTTGAAGGAGAATATGGCTTTTATGAAGCTATAGATTATACGCAAACACGCGTTCCTCGTGGGGAAAACCATGTAGTTATCAATTCCTATATGGCTCATCATCAGGGGATGGGTTTTTTGTCTATCGCATATGTTTTAGTAAACAAACCAATGCAAAATCGTTTTGCGGCGGAACTACGTTTTCAAGCCACATTATTGCTATTACAAGAGCGCATACCTAAGACATCCATTTTTCAGGCGCATACAGCTAAAGTGAACGATATACTTACAGCCAAAACCGATTCACAGTTAAGAATTATAAATACTCCAAATACTCCTACACCAGAATTACAGTTGTTAAGTAATGGGAATTATCAAGTGATGGTCACAAATTCCGGAGGAGGATACAGCCGCTGGAAAAATATCGCAGTAACCAGATGGAGGGAAGATGCTATTAAGGAAAATTATGGAATCTTTTGCTATATCAAAGATATCAATAGTGGGAATTTTTGGTCAAATACTCATCATCCAACACTCCAGCCTGCAAAGAGTTATGAAACAATATTCTCCCAGGGTACCATAGAGTTTCACAGACAAGATTTTGGTTTTGAAACCAAAACCCAAATTGTGGTATCTCCTGAAGATAATGTTGAAATAAGAAAAATAAGGATTACCAATCGCTCTCAAGTCCCCAAAGTTCTGGAAGTCACCAGCTACAGCGAGATTGTTTTAGCTTCCCAAGCATCAGATGAGGCGCATCCGGCATTTAGTAATCTTTTCGTTCAAACGGAGATCAAACCTGAATACAGTGCCATATTTGGCACTAGAAGACCACGTTCCAAAGACGAAGTACCACCTCATCTTTTCCACTTAACCGATGCCTATGGATGTGAAGTGGAGGAAGTTTCCTATGAAACAGATAGAATGCAATTCATTGGTAGGGGAAGAACCTTAGAACATCCCTTGGCGCTGGACTCTAGAAAATTAGCCGGCAATCAAGGTGCGGTGCTAGATCCTATCATGGCTACCAAATACCGTATTACGATTAATCCCTTTAAGACTGCTACGATAGATCTTATTTATGGAATCTGCGAGAGCCGTGAAGCAAGTGAGGCGCTCATGCATAAGTACAGGGATAAAAACTTAAAGAAACGAGCGCTGGATCTTTCTTGGACACACAGCCAAGTATTGCTGCGACAGATCGACGCTTCAGAAGCAGAGGCGCAACTCTTTGGGAAATTGGCTGCATCTGTTATTTATTCAAATCCAGCTTTACGTGCCAATGAATCAGTAATAAAAAGTAATTATAGGGGGCAGTCCGGACTTTGGAGCCATTCAGTGTCTGGAGATCTTCCAATAGTATTGCTACAAATAGTTGACCAAGAGAATCTGAGCTTGGTGTCACAAATGATTAAGGCTCATGCTTACTGGCAATTGAAAGGATTGGCCGTAGATCTGATGATCTGGAATGAAGATCATGGTTCATATAGGAATGAATTACAAGACCAGATTGTTGGAATGATCTCAGCTTTAAATACCCTAACTGGACATATTCCTGGGAAAATATATGTAAAATCTACAGATCAAATTTCTTCTGAAGATCGAATCCTTTTTGAAAGTGTTGCAAAAATAATTATTACTGATAGTTATGGCACCTTATCAGATCAAGTATCTGGAAGGTTTAGAGAAATAGGTTCATCCCCTTTATTAGAAGTTAAGCCTCAAGTTCAAGACAAAATAGGTTTTGAAAACCTACTGCTTCCAGAGGACCTGAAATACTTCAACGGAACAGGAGGATTCTCAGCAGACGGGAAAGAATACAAAATTAAAACTGATAGGAATACATCTACTCCTGCTCCTTGGGTGAATATTATTGCAAACCCAATTATTGGAACAGTGGTATCTGAAAGCGGTTCAGCTTATACCTGGGCTGTGAATGCCCATGAATACAGAATTACACCATGGCATAATGATCCGGTAACTGATACGAGCGGAGAAGCTTTTTATCTTCGTGACGAGGAAACTGGATTATTTTGGTCACCAACTCCTTTTCCTGCAAAAGGAGAAGCGAATTACATTACAACACATGGATTTGGATATTCCCAGTTTGAACACGTGGAAAACGGCATAGCCTCCAAGATGAGGGTTTTTGTGGACAAGCTGGAGCCCGTTAAGTTTGTAGTGATTACAATCAAAAATAAATCAGACCGCTTGAGAAAGATTTCCTCTACAGGATACATGGAAATAGTATTGGGGAATGTGCGGTCAAAAACAAATATGCATGTTCTCTCAGAGCACGATGTGCAAAATGAATCCCTGTTTTTTCGTAATAGATATAATGATGCATTTGCTAATCGAGTTGCATTTTTCAAACTGATAGGAGCAAGTAAATACAGTTACTCCACTGATAGGTCAAAGTTTATTGGTAGAAATAGAAATCTTTCAAACCCTCAGGCCTTAGCGCGTTTAGATCTCAGAGGAAGAATTGGGGCGGGGCATGACACCTGCGCGGCTTTGCAGGGAAAATTCGATTTGTTACCTGGAGAAGAAAGAGAGATTGCTTTTCTGATTGGAAGTGCTGAAGACACAAACTCTGTTATTAAACTAGTCCAGAAATTTTCAGACCTAAAAACTATTAATCTCTCATTTACTGAGATAAAAGATTATTGGAATGAAATAATTGATAAGGTCCAAGTTCAGACCCCTGATGAAGCATTGAATCTTTTAGCAAATGGATGGCTTACTTATCAGACTATCGCTTCCAGACTATTTGCAAGAAGCGGATTCTATCAGTCCGGAGGAGCTTTTGGTTTCAGAGACCAGATCCAGGATGTACTATCCTTATTGCACAATAAGCCAGAACTCGCTAGAGAGCAAATACTTCTGAACGCTTCCCGTCAGTTTAAAGAAGGTGATGTTCAACATTGGTGGCATCCTCCAGAGGGAAGGGGTGTACGTACAAGATGTTCGGATGATCTCTTGTGGCTTCCGTTTGTGCTTTATAGGTACTTGAATGCCACGGGTGATATAGGGATTTTGAAAGAGCAAACAGGGTTTTTAGAATCTAGACCCTTGCATGAAGGAGAAGACTCCCTTTATGATTTGCCGGTAAGTGGAAGTTTAATTGCTGATTTGTACCATCATTGCCGTTTAGCAATTATACATAGTCTCCGTTTCGGAGAACATGGTTTGCCTTTCATGGGTTCTGGCGATTGGAATGACGGAATGGATCAGGTAGGGAATGAAGGTAAAGGAGAAAGCGTTTGGCTAGCATTCTTCTTTTATGATATTCTGTTGAATTTTGAGAAAGTCGCCAATAATTATGGCGATGTAGAGTTTGCATCAACTTGTAAACAAGAGGCGATTCAATTGCAATCAAATATCGAAAGATCGGCATGGGACGGTGAATGGTATCAGCGCGCTTGGTTCGATGATGGAACACCCCTCGGTTCAAAAGTTAATGAAGAATGTAGCATAGATGCGATCTCCCAAAGTTGGTCAGTTTTGACAAATGCCGCACCTGAGGAAAGAAGAAATCAAGCTATGGATTCCTTAAATAAATATTTGGTGAATAGAGAGATGAAAATCATCCAGCTGCTGGATCCTCCATTCGATAAATCTGATTTGAATCCAGGGTATATCAAAGGTTACGTGCCAGGAGTTAGGGAAAATGGAGGGCAATATTCCCATGCTGCTATTTGGACCTTGATGGCATTTGCAGCGCTAGGTGATCGAGAGCGAACCTATGAACTCTTTAGTATGATCCAGCCAGTGAATCACGCTTTAAATAACGAAGATGTACAGATTTACAAGGTGGAGCCTTATGTGATGGCAGCTGACGTGTATGCAAATGAAACCCATCGTGGCCGTGGAGGATGGACTTGGTATACTGGTTCTGCTGGATGGATGAATCAATTTATAATTGGTTCCTTACTGGGGATGGAGCTGTTAGTAGACAAGCTCAAATTCACACCTTGTTTTCCTGAGGAATGGCCTTCAGTTACGATCAATTATCGTTTTAAAACTGCTACTTATTCTATCAAAGTTTTTCAGGCGAAAAATATGGAAGATTCGTGGTGGAAAATAGACAATGAGCAAGGGAAAGGAAATGTGATTCCTCTTAAAGAGGATGGATTGCACCATGATGTTGAGGTTCATGTTTTAATCTAATTGGTACTAAGTTTTACAAACCTTTAAAAATTAGAGTTTACAACTATTAGCCAAATGTTAAGGAAGAACTGCAAATTCAAATAGGGACTCTTATTTTTTCAGAAAAGGAAATGGCATCGTAGGGCAAGCTAAAAAATATAGGTAGTTATCGGGAGGAATCTCGCCTGGTTTATAATTATCCCAGTGTATGTCGCTCTCGACATGCCTGTCTGCCTTAGGCAGGCAGGCTCGATTTCATCTGAAGCAAAAATACTTAAAATAGAATAAGCTCAGCGGAGGACAAGGTGTTAAGAAATCTTCCTTAAGAAGATTTTGGACATGGGCCCGGAAGGCAAACCCTAATCAGTCCCGATAACAATCTGACTACACCTAGGTGAGGGGGTGAGGTCAACCACCAAAGCTGGAGCCAGACACTCAAGCCAAACCCGCGATATCATTCATTCTACAGTTTAAACACCCACACTCTCCTTCAATAAAGATGTCACTAGCTCAACGGTTAATGCTTTCTTGTTCGCCTTTTCCCGGAGGGTATCAAAAGAGTATCTAAAGTCACATCCTTCTTTGTAGGCACTGCATCCATAAGCTGTTTTACCTCTTATTATTGTTCCTTTATTGCACAATGGGCAGGGAATGACTGGAGGCGTTTTTTTAGAAGACTTAGCTACTTTCTTTTCTTCCAAAACGAGTTGAAAATGATCATTGAAACGTATCAATCCTTCTTTATCTCCTGTCGTCGTTTTAAATCCTTTCAAGTTGACAGTAGATCCTTTCTGGAGCAAACGTAAATACTGATTCTCTGATATATTCTTTCCTTCGTACGAAAAAGGAAGTAAAAAGTCGCATCCGGTTTTATAGGCGCTGCATCCGTAACTCGATTTTCCTTTGAGCAGCGAGCCTTCCTTGCATTTTGGACAAGAGCTTCCCACTATCGCAGTTGCAGTTGTTGATTTTTCTTTTTCAGGAACCTTGGTTTCAGTGCTGTGAGATATTTTAGCATGGCTTTCTTCCCTGATAACTTCGTAGACCAAATGCTCCACCATACTTTTCATGTTCTTCACAAAAGAGCCCGCGTTAAAATTCCCTTTTTCTATCTCTTTCAATTGTTTTTCCCACTGCCCTGTGAGTTCTGCAGAGGTCAGCAGGTCATTTTTAATGATATCGATCAATTGCACTCCTGTTTCGGTGGGCAAAATTTGCTTTTTATTCCGTTCAATATATTGTCGCCTGAACAGGGTTTCAATAATATTTGCCCGAGTAGAAGGACGACCAATGCCATTCTCTTTCATTAACTCCCGCAACTCTTCATCGTCAACTTGCTTACCGGCAGTTTCCATACCTCTTAACAAAGTCGCTTCAGTATATTGATGAGGAGCTTTGGTTTCTTTCTCCAGGAACGAAGGTTCATGCGGCCCTCTTTCTCCTTTAGTAAAGAGCGGGAGCTCATCTTTCTCCTTTTTATCTTTGCCGTCAGCAGTTTCAAAAACAACCCTCCAGCCTTTTTCTAAAATGACTTTCCCGGTTGTTTTAAACGGAACCGTATCCACTTTTCCTAATACTGTGGTATTGGCCACCAAACAATCATCATAAAACACGGCGATGAATCTCCTGGCAATAATATCATATACTTTTAAGTGATTCCCGTGCAAACTGCTTTGAATTCCTGTAGGAATCATGGCATGGTGATCGGTTACTTTTTTATCATTGAAAACCTTGGTAGACTTTTTTAATTTTTTGCCCAAAAGTGGTTGAGTCAACGAGTTATAATTCGTTAGCTTCTCTATAATTCCTTTTGCTTTGGGGTAAATATCATTCGGTAAAAAAGTGGTATCCACTCTTGGGTAGGTGATTAATTTCTGTTCGTATAGTTGCTGCGCTATCTTAAGTGTTTCATCGGCAGAAAGGCCAAACTTATTATTGCAATACACCTGTAATCCTGTCAAGTCAAAAAGCTTAGGTGCGTAATCCTTCCCTTTTTTATTAGCAATGGAGACGACTTCAAAGTCATGTTCTTTTACCACGTTGGCAAAAGCCTCACCATCTTCTTTCTTTAAAAATTTCCCTTCTTCACAATTAAATACGGTCTCTCTATACACCGTTTGTAATTCCCAAAAAGGTTGTGGCTGAAAATTTTGAATTTCTTTAAACCGGTTAACAATCATAGCCAGTGTAGGCGTTTGGACTCTACCGATGGACAGTACCTGTTTGTATCCGCCATGTTTCACCGTATATAAGCGCGTGGCGTTCATTCCCAACAGCCAATCCCCGATTGCCCGGGAATATCCAGCATAATACAAATTATCGTACTTAGCAGAAGGTTGGAGTTTTTCGAAGCCTTCCTTGATGGCTTCTGTGGTCAAGGATGAAATCCATAAGCGTTTGACTTCCCCTTTATACTCCGCTTGTTCAATTACCCATCGTTGGATCAGCTCTCCCTCTTGTCCAGCATCACCACAGTTGATAACTAGTGTGGCTGTGTCAAATAGCTTTTTTACAATGTCAAATTGCTTCTTGATCCCTGCATTATTAACGATTTTAGTTTTGAACTTTTCGGGAAGCATCGGAAGGTGACTGAGGCTCCAACTCTTCCAATAGGGGTCATAATCGTTCGGCTCAAATAAGGTACAAAAGTGTCCGAAGGTATAGGTAACTATATACCCATTCCCCTCATAATATCCATCGTGCCTAGTATTAGCTCCTAGAACAGAGGCAATTTCACGGGCTACACTTGGTTTTTCAGCAATACAAACGATCATCTGAAGCAAAAATAGTTAAAATAGCATAAGCTCAACGGAGGACAAGGTGTTAAGAAATCTTCCTTAAGAAGATTTTAGCCTTGGGCCAGACAGTAGGGGAGGAAAATTCCGTCCAGTCACTACGAGTGATTTGACTATACCTAGAGGGGGCATCCTTGAGGATTCAGATGAACTTCTGCCGCTGCAACATCGGGCACTTTTAATAATGCCTGTTTTACATTGCTCACACACCCAACACAACTCATTCCTATAATTGATAACTCTTTTTCATTTAGTTTGATTTATTTTAAAATTATTATTCAATATTCATTCACGTCAGTTTGGCTATTCCTTCACTGCTTTCAATAAGGATTTCACCGATCCTGAGCTTTTAAGAATCACTTTGCTGTTCTTCACTGATTGATTCTCAGAGTCAATCCTAAATGTGAGATCAAGTTTATATTTCACATCCTTGCCATTCTTTAGCAAATCGAATAGTGTTTTACCTACCTCTTTGAAAGATAGCCTTATGGGGATTTCAAGGTCAGTGATGCTTTGCTCTTTAATGTCGGTAACTCCGGGTATCTCACCTTCTATCCAATCATGGTCTTCTATGGCAAACTTATAAGCGATGTTCTTTGCTTTGATTGAAAAAACGTTTTGATTTTTTATAGAAATATTTAGTTGGATAGCAGCTCTCGAAAAATTAAGGGAATCAACCTGAATATGTTTCGAAGTAAGTTCAGGGATATAAATCAGCGGAAGAAGACGATTGACATCCACGTCAAATTTCTTTTTAAAAACTATGTCGGTGAAGAAGGTTGCGTGTAATCTATATTCAACCGAATCAATTTCCTTTCGCTCACTGGCTTTTAGGATTGAGGTAAGGTGATGGTTTAGAATGGTAAGCGGAAGTGAAATCAAACTGGCGTCATTGCTCTCTAGTGAAATTGTCTTTTTGTAATGACTCTTGATTACTTCTACATCGTTTATAAAAATGCTGTATTGTAAACTATCTGCGGTAAATGAAAAAGGAAGTTGATTTTTCAAAAGCACTTTTACTGTCATCTCTGTCTTCTCTGCGGTGAGTGACGTTATTTCCATAATGGAAAGCTCAACACGAGGTAGCAAAAATGTTTTATAAGGACTTGTCTCTCGTTTATAGCTAACAAATCGCCAAATAAAAAACACTGCCAGACTGGCTATGATTAAAAACAGAATCGTTAACAGTATTTTCTTTGTCATGATTATTTCCTCATTTTATTCTCCATTATCTTAATCTCTGTATTCTCCTTTTTAATTCACCTTAGAAATCCGCCTGCTTTGCAGGTGGTCATGTCCTAGTAGCTATGCTTAATATTTGGGCTATGACTAAATATAGGAAATTAAGCCATGTAGTTTTCAAATGTGATTATCATATCGTTTGGGTTCCTAAATTTAGGTTTCGCATTTTGAAGAGTGCGATAAAGGAGCTGGTTGCTCATGATATAATGATGCTTTACGAATGGAAAGGCTGTATTGTTGAACAACTTAACGTTCAGGAAGATCATGTTCATTTGTTGGTTTCTGTTCCTCCAAAGATTTCGATTTCACAATTGATGGGCACATTGAAAGGAAAGATAGCTATCAAGCTTTTCAAGAGTTATCCAAAACTGAAGAAGAAGCCCTATTGGGGAAATCGGTTTTGGGCAAGGGGCTATTTTGTAAATACAGTAGGCCTTGATGAGGAGATGATCAAATGATATGTAAAATATCAAGAGAAAGAAGAGCGAAAGGAAGAAGATCAGCAACAAGGTTTTGATTTCTAGTTTTAAGCCCAACGCCCCTTACAGGGGCTATTCAAAGCCACCTTCTAAGAAGCTGTGTTATTTACTGATGTCTTGTCCTAAAATAGGTTTACACAAATCAATTTTATTTTTTCTATTCCTTCTTCCGCCAATTTAGCCTGATCCCATCACACGAGGGAAGAGACTACGGCATAAAGCCAGCGTTTTGGTTTATTCCGTTTCCTCTTGCAGGTAGTGGTAGCCTCAGCCTGGTATAGCTTCATACCTATTTGTCTAACCAAAACACAAAAGCTATGAAGACTGAAGCAAAAACATTATCAAAACGGAATGGCCGAAATGCCTTTGGAAGCAAGGGCAACAACCCACAAAGAACAAATGGATCATCGGATATCTATGAGAAGTTTATCGATCTGATAATAGAGTTTCGCTCAATTTTTAGTAAATGCGACAGTTAAGGCGTTGCTCTCATAAAAAAAAGTATGTCACTATTACTTACTGAACCTTAAAAGACAAAGAGCGAACAAGTAAGCCAATTCTGAAAAATATATCATTGATATTTAATTTATCACTAGAGAAAATTGCCAATTTTGTACATATAAACTCATTGTGTTTACCGACTATTTTACTTTCAAAGTTATAATCAATCCCATCGGAAAAATGGGGCAAAATCTACTTCTCTTAGGACACAATGAATTTACAACAGGTCATACCTTTGATTGCCTTTATTTTGGCAACCTATTCTGTTATAGGTAATGATGTCATTCAGACATTAGGGACATTTCTTACTTCTAATCATAAAAAGAAATGGTGGGTTTTGTGGTTCTATGCAGGATCCATTTTAACAATAGTGCTGGTTTACGGTTGGATTACACATCAGGGAGACGTTTCCTATGGTAGACTGGACATGATTCCGCTTCCGGAAAACATGCCTTATTGGTATATAATCCCGCCTATAGTTTTGATCATCCTTACCAGGTTTGGTCTTCCGGTTAGTACCACTTTTATGATCTTAAGTGTTTTTTCATCCCAGACTGTAATTGAAAAGATGATCCTGAAGTCAGTTTTGGGATACGCAGTAGCATTTGTTTTTGCATTTGCGATTTATCTTTTGATCGCCAAGCGATTTGAGTCAAAAGAAAGCATTTCCAGATCAGAGAAAGATAAAGCAAAAAAAGGCTGGCTCGTAGCGCAATGGCTGTCCACTGGTCTGTTATGGTCTCAATGGTTGGTTCAGGATTTTGCCAATCTTTATGTGTATTTACCTCGGCAATTGACATTGACAGAACTGGTCACTTCCTTAATCATCATTTTGGTTTTAATGGCTCATCTCTTTAGATCCAGAGGAGGTAAGATTCAGGAAATTGTGCACTCCAAATCCAACACCGAGCACATTCGGTCGGCCACCTTTATAGACCTTACCTATGCCATCGTATTGTTTCTGTTTACAGAGTTGAGCAACGTCCCCATGAGCACCACTTGGGTATTTATCGGGATTTTGGCCGGCCGTGAAATTGCGATCAGTTACCGTCTCAACAAAAACGAAATCGGTAATTCCAGAAAGCAAATTTTCAGGGATCTTTATAAAGTCAATATAGGATTGATTGTAAGTATTTTGCTGGCGTATGCAGTCGGAATGTTAAACGTAATGGAAGTATAGCAGGCACAATTTTGATCTCGGACAAAGGTTTTAGGTTTCAATATGGAATGTTTTCTGCCCTTGGAATGACTTGCTTTTCCCTTGTTCATTTATGGGTTTATGGGTTTTAATTTTGGGGCTAAGACCTGAACCAAGATTAGGGCAAAGAGATAAGAAACACTGGCAATAATGAATATAGGGACATAGCTTCCTGTCTTTTCAAGTAGATAGCCAGTTGCTGTAGCAATTAACATTCCCCCAACAGCTCCGAACATTCCTCCTATTCCCACAACAGAGCCCACTGCATTTTTTGGAAACATATCGGAAACCAGGGTAAATAAATTAGCTGACCAGCCTTGGTGGGCAGCTGTTGCCAGGCTTATTAAGCCTACAGCAATCCATAAATTGGCGGTCTGGGATGCGAAAAATATAGGAAGAACAGCCAGCGCACAAATAAGCATCGTGGTCTTTCTGGCGGAATTAACGCTCCAACCTGTGTTGATTAGAAAAGAAGATAACCAACCTCCGGCTATACTTCCGAAATCTGAAAACAAATAAATAGCCACTAGTGGCAGTCCTATTTTGTCCAAGGTTAGACCGTGTGAGGTATTCAGATATTTAGGCAACCAGTAGAGGTAGAACCACCAGATCGGATCGGTCATGAATTTTGCCAAAGCAAAAGCCCAGGTTTGCCGATGTGGAAACAACTTAAGCCAGGGAATCCTTTCCACATTTTCTTCCGCATCAGATTGAATGTAATCCAGCTCAGCTTTTGATACTTTCGGATGTAATTCCGGCTTTTTGTAAGTGACTAGCCAAAATACTAGCCAGATAAAACCCAAGGCTCCGGTAATTATAAAGGCCCATTCCCATCCAAAACGTAAGGCAATAAAAGGAACTGCCAGAGGAGCCACAATTGCGCCAATATTGGCTCCGGAATTGAATATCCCAATCGCTAAAGACCTTTCCTTCTTGGGAAACCACTCCGACACAGTTTTTATTGCAGCAGGGAAGTTTCCTGCTTCACCAATGCCTAATCCAAATCGGGCTAGCCCAAAAGTAAAAGCTGAACTAGCAGCGGCATGAAGCATTGCAGCAAAGCTCCACAAAACAACAGCAAATGAGAATCCCTTTCTGGTTCCAAATCTGTCCATAATATTACCCATAATCAGAAAGCCAAGGGCATAGGCAAACTGGAAAGCAGTAATGATATACCCATATTGGACTTCTGACCAATTCATATCGGTCTGAAGTTGAGGAGCTAAAATTCCTAATACCTGTCTATCTATGTAATTAATTGTGGTCGCAAAAAACAAGAGCGCGCAAATCCTCCATCGGAAATTCCCGACTTTAATAGGTGTCTCCACAAGGTTAACATTTCCTGGATTCACGAGAAATTCGGCACTAATTTCAGAAGTGATTTTTTTTAGTGGTTTCATTAGCTAGTGAAGAGCATTGGATAAAGTTCTGTGAAATTTAATAGATGGGTATGCTAATGGTGATATGGTAAGGATGTTGACTAAATACTGTAAGGAACCTTTGGCCTTTTATTTTACTTGGCGGTACACTTAAAAAAAAATTGTTTGATATTTTGGATCTTGATTATAGTGTATTGAATGGAACTTTGGAAATCATACCTGTTTAGTAGCAGTAACCTAGTTGAAGTATAATTAATTAAGGCGGATTACTTATTTTATATGAATAGGGTAGCTCTTGAAGAGTAATCCAGTGTGAATAAGTTATATTTTCCTCACCAGTACTTTGTCAATACGAGGTCCATCTTTGTCTATAATTTCCAGCCTAAATCCTTCAAAATCCACATAACTACCTTCTTCAGGAATAGTTTGGGACATATTAAGTATTAAGCCTGCTAACGTAGTATAAGATTTGTTTCTAAAATCAGTTCCGGTGTTAAAGTACTTTTCAAAATCGTGAACAGGAAGTTGGCCATCTATTAGCCAGGTACTATCTTCCCGCTGATAGATCTTAAATTCTTCTTGGCCAGGTTCAGAAGTATCGCCAAATATTGCATCTACTATATCATCCAATGTTATGATTCCTATAGTGACTCCATATTCATCTACCACAATTCCATAATGGAGCTGTTTGACCTTAAATAGTTCCAAGGCCTGAAAGGCATACATGGTTTCATTTAAGTACAATGGCTCATGTGCAATTGTACGTAGATCAAAATTGGCTGAAAGCTTTTTATCGAACAGGTCTTTTACTAGAACCAATCCCACAATATTGTCTAAGTCATTATTAAGACAAAGTGGATAAGCGGAATGCTTTTCAAGGCTGATTTTATTTTTGATGGTTTTTTCATCGTCTGCAATATCAAAATAAATCAGTTCATTGCGATGTGTGAAAAGGCTGTTAATCCTCCTGTCACCAAGTTCAAATACACGTTCCACTATATCATGCTCGATATTCATTATTTCACCTCCTTGAGCACTATGACGAAGAATAGATTTTATTTCTTCTTCTGATACCGCATTTTCTGACTTATTTTTTATTCCAAAGAGCCTTAAAAGCAGATCATTTGATGAGGTGAGCAACCACACAAAGGGACTTGTGATTTTGGATAGTATTATCATGGGGCGGGATACCAATGCAGCAATTGTTTCGGGGTAAGTCATCCCCATGCGTTTAGGGAACAATTCTCCTAGAACTATGGAGAAATAGGTGACCATAATTACAATTCCTCCCACTGCCAAAGTATTGGCATAAGGTGCAACAAATCCTATATCTGAAAGCCATAATGCAAAATCCTCTGTGAGATTTTCCCCGCTATAAACACCTAAAAGAATGCCAATTAAGGTTATACCGATCTGGACAGTTGATAAAAATTTCCCTGGGTTTTCCGAAAGCTCTAATGCTGCCTTCGCCCCAGAAATACCTCGTTTCTTTTGGTTTTCTAACTTAAATTTCCGGGATGATACAAGTGCCAGTTCTGACATAGCAAAAACCCCGTTAAGTAGTATTAAAAAAACAATGATCAAGATTTCCAAATTGTATTAGTTTAAAGTGATAATAAAGTTAGCTAATTGGTAATTTTCTTTTAAGGATTTATTCATAGTCTTAAAAAACGGACCACTTGAGCAGGTTATTCTAGCGAGTATAACTTCCTAATAAGTAGAGAATTGCAATTTTTTGGAAAGGTGGAGTTAACTATCAAAACAACAAGCTGGCTTTGTAAGAAATCATCAATGCAGGTGTAGTATTTAAGAAGAGTGAAACCCTAATAAAACCCATTCAATTGATATCTGCTTATAATCTGAATAAAAAATCGTATACTCATTTAACCACTTTCACCCGCCTTTACAGGAATTAGCACTGAAGCCAAAATACCCCCTGCCAGCGCGAGAGATATTACTACTAATGATAGCCATTCGGGCATTTCTACATGATGAGAGATTATCATTTTAATACCCACAAAGGCCAAAATACCCACCAGAGTGAAATTAATAAATCGAAATTTATTGAGCATGCGGAAGATCAGGAAGTACATTGATCTTAATCCCATAATTGCAAGGATATTCGAACTGAAAACTATAAAAGGGTCGGCTGTTATAGCAAGAATGGCAGGAATACTATCAAGTGCAAAAAGAATATCAGTGAGCTCTATAATGATCAAAGCCATGAATAGTGGTGTGGCTAATCGTATTCCCCTTTTTTTAATAAAGAAATGTTCCCCGTTCATATGAGCTGTAAAAGGAATTACTTTTCTCAATTTTTTGAAAACAAATGATTCCTTAGGGTTGAACTCAGATTCATCCGATTTCAGCATTTTATAGGCAGTGAAAATCAGAAAGGCACCAAATACATATACTATCCAGTCAAATTTGTTGATAAGAGCCACACCGAAAATTATCATCAGGGCCCTAAATAAAATTGCTCCAATTATGCCCCAAAAAAGTACCCTGTGCTGATAAATGGCTGGAATACTAAAAGACCTGAAAATAACCGCAATCACAAAAATATTATCTATGCTAAGAGATAACTCAATTAAATAGCCTGTCACATATTTAAGGACTGCAACTTCAGGTTTTAGATCGGTAGGATTTGGAATGAGCTCATTGGAAAAAAGCCACCAAATGACCCCTGAAAATAGTAAAGCGATAGTAACCCAGATTGCTGTCCAAATTGCTGCCTCTTTGGTCTGAATTACATGGGCTTTTTTGTTAAATACTCCTAGATCTAAAGAAAGAAAAAGCAATATACTTGCGATGAAAATAATCCACACATTCATAGTTACAATGGCTGTTTCTACTGTTTAATTGATGATATAAATAAGTTGTTTTGCTGAGGTAAAAGGAGTTTTCTTTCCTCCAAATTGAGATTAAAAGAGAGTTCATGATTTGATATCAACACGATTCTCCTAATAACTAAATCTAAAGCACTAATTCCAAGTTTGAGAATAATACCAATCCAAATTTTTGTATCCATAGAATTATGATGTTGGTTAAGCACCTTGATCTTTTTTAAAACTTAAATATTGCCTAAGCAATGGAATAGTTGTAAGCGCGACTATAATCACAATTATCCATTCGATATAATCTATAAGCTCTGGAAAAATAAGTTTTAACATATATCCCGCTAGCACCAGGCTTGAAGTCCAGAGTAGTGAACCCATGAAATTATAGACCATAAATATCTTGATATCTGATTTTATCATACCCATGCAAAGCGGTAGAAAAGTCCGGATAACCGGGATAAATCTACCTATAATCATTGCCCCTTTATGTCTCTTTTCAAAGTAAGCTTCGGCCATATTAACATACTTCGCTTTAAAGAAAAATGAGTCGGGTCGGGCAACTAACCAGTTACCAAATTTTGCTCCCACTGCATAGGATACCATATATCCTAAGAAAGCCACTAAGGTAATGCAAGATATCAATGGCAAAATGTGAATATTTAAAACTGGTAACCCACAAAGCATCCCCGCCAGAAACAACAGAGAATCTCCAGGTAAAAAGAACCCAAAGAACAGTCCGTTTTCTGTAAAGATTATAACAAGTAGAAGTATGAGCCCGCCCTTATCAATTATCAATTCAGGGCTCAGAAGCGCTAAAATGTTTTGTATAAATTCATACATGCTATAGTTGGTTTAACTCTGAATAGATTTTTAGGGATGGATTATACACGCTCAACCCGATTATTCAACATCTCCTGAATCTCCTTATTCAAGGCGGGTTCAGTGGAAACAAAATCTAAGTCTTTAGATGAAGGAAGATCAAATTCACCTTCCCATTTTGCTATCACACAGGTGGCCAGACAATTTCCAATCACATTGACTGATGTTCTTGCCATATCCATTAATTCATCGATTGCCAGGATCAAAAAGATAGGTGCCATTGGTAAATTAAAGCTAGCTGCAGTTCCCATCAGAATGATCAAGGAGGCTCTTGGAATTCCAGCTACTCCTTTGCTAGTGAGCATTAAAGTGAGCACCATTAAAAGCTGATCTTCTATCCCCATATTTATCCCACCTACTTGGGCAACAAAAATTGCTGCTAGGGACAGGTATAGCGTCGTTCCGTCCAGATTGAAACTATAGCCAGTTGGCATAACAAATGCGACTATTTTGCGGGGAACACCAAATTTTTCCATCGCCTCCATCGCTTTGGGAAGTGCCGCCTCCGAACTGGTGGTTGCAAAGGCGATAGAAACCGGCTCAGAGATTGCCTTTAAGAATTTTAATACAGGGATTTTAAGAATAAGCGCGATAGGAAGTAAAACCAGAAGTAGGAATGCTAGCAAAGCAACATACAGTGTGGCCAACAAATGAAATAGATTAACCAAGATTCCCAAACCCATTTCACCTACTGTGTATGCTATTGCGGCTCCAACACCGAAGGGTGCGAAATACATAATTACACGGGTAAAATTGAACATAACCTCAGAAAGACTTTCAGTGAAAGAAAGCATGGTTTGCTTCTTTTTTTCATCTTTTACCAATGCCAAGCCTATCCCAAACAGAATACTGAAAATGACTATTTGAAGAATCTCTCCTTCAAAAATAGATTTTGCGATATTCTCGGGGAAAATATGTTGAATCACCTCCTGCCAAGTTCTTGCTGTACCTTGAATAGGAACTTCGCCCACAGGCAGCTCAATACCGACACCTGCTTTGGATATATTGATTGCCAATACTCCGATCAACAAAGCAAACGTAGTGACCACTTCGAAATATAGAAGTGACTTCCAACCCATTCTACCAACTTGTTTTAAGTTGGAATGTCCAGCTATACCTACGACCAGAGTGGCGAATAGGAGTGGGGCAATCACCGTCTTAATCATTCTGAGAAAAATCTGACTGACCACTTTTAGATTCATCGCTAGCTCAGGAAAATCCATGCCTATGGCAGTTCCTATAAGCATACTGCCAAAAATCCATGAAGTAAGGGAAGCTCTTTTCAGGCAGTACACTACAATTGCCAGCAAGCCTAGCCACCGACTTGCCATTAGTATGGAATCAGAAACAAGTCCAGGCCAAAGCATATGGAGCACAATAAAAATTGCGGCTTGTGTACCCACTGTGGCTATAAAATAAGAAATATAGGATGTTTTTTTAAGTTTCATGATGCGGAATCTTATCGCTTATATAATTAGGAAGAATTGATAGTTGAGGGTATTGTTATTCAACACCGATTGAAAAGGTTTACTACTTAAAGCCTGATTTTTAGTTTTGGCACTTATTTGCAAAGAGGATATCCCAAAATGCAAGTAGTTGGAATGAATTAAGGATAATCTCCCTTTAGTATTCTCACTTTTTCCTTACCAAAGAATTCTTCCTAAATAGCCTACAATTGGAATTATTCCTCTCTTCTTATATGACAAGTAGATGGTTTTGAGAATTGGTAGTGCAAGATTTGAAAGGAGCGCAGTCTGATTTAGTCAGGCCACAGCCAATTAATCATTCAGAAATGGAATACAGGTTCTTGACCAGAACAGGTACTAATACAAGTCGACTGATGAAATTAAGCATGGCCGATTGCTGCAATTCTTGTCTCATTTGGAAAGTCAACTTTCCAAAAAGATGTAATTGGATGTGTTAAAGTATTATGCTGCGTTCCAGGTCAAAACCCTGACTTGTAGCTTTTTGCTAAGTGAAGTAATGATGGGGAAAAACGATTAAAAAAGCAGGTAAGTTTGCGTCTATTGTTAACGCGGTCTTTTTATAATTCTGTTCAATTGTTTGGCAAAATGCCGATAAACCTGAAAAACTGCTTCGTAGGAATTGGGATTTAAAAAAACAAGGAGCAGTCCTAAGAACCAATGTTTCCGAGATAATCCTGATAGTAAGAGCATCTCCCAATTCTAAGAATGAACTTTGCTCAATAGAAAAGGTAGCTTGTGGTAATTCTCGGGTTGGCTGAAGAGTCGAGTCTAAGCTCACAGGTATATCACCTGCCCAGAAAGTTACCGAAGCAACTAGATTAAGAAATAAGAATAAGACTGCTAAAATCCTCATATGATCTATCTGATGCTAAAGCTAGCTGAAATAAAATTCACTTTGTAAAGAGCGCAATTATTTATTAATGGTAATAAATAGGATTATTAGTTACGTGATAATTATGAAGTGTTAGGGATTATTTCCAAAACATTATCCTACTTAATTCTCTATAAATTAATGGGGTAATTAGACTTTTTTACCCCTGAATTCTTTAAAAATTTGGCCTTAGGAAGCCTAGCAACCAGAGGCTTCCGGCATAATTCCGCTAGCTCCGCTGTGTTTTTCTTGCCTCTTGCAGGAAGTCTCGGTCTAGGCTGGTGCTGCTTCATACCAATATGTCAGATTTGTCTAACCAAAGAACAAAAGCAATGAAGACTAAAAAAAACATCTGCAAAAGGAATTGAGCCAAATACCTTTGGCAGCAAGGTTAATAACCTGCAAAGAGCAGATGGATCACCGGATAACTATGAGAAGTTTACGGATCTGATTAATATTTACAGATCTAATCATAGGCATAGTCGGTAAATTTGTTTCAGGGCAGGTAAAGGGAGATTCTGCCAAGAAATTATCAGATAGCATTGGTAATATTATGTAGGATAGACTGAGTCTTTCAATTAACAGGGCGGGTATACTTATCAGTAAGTGCAAGCAGTAGAAGTAGGGATTTCCAACATCCACGATTTCTTCACTTTCTTGCGTGGGATTTGTAGGAATGGTTGTTTATAGTGTGTATGAAATGTTTTTCACTTCTATTATCTCTCAAAGGAATGATTTGAAGCACCCTCATTCTATTTAATAACTTTTGGATCTCATTTATATTTTTTCAGGATTGATATTTAATGGTCCTCCATTGGAGTAGGTACACATATCAATTTACCAAGATTTTGCCGTTGGAAAATTCCTTTGATTAAATACCTTTGACGAATGAAATTCGATTTGAAATATTTAAACAAAATTGCATTTTGGATTAGTGCTCTGGGAATTTTTGCTCTCATTTCCGATTTTGGTTTTTTTCAGGAAAGGTCAACACAAAGTTTTTTTGACGGATTTTTCTTTTTTGTTCTGGCCATAGGAATTGTTTCGACAATCTCCCGATATCTCAGTATAAATAAGAGAATAAAGAAGAGTGTATTTGTTTTTGATTTATTTTCAGTTGTTTTCACTTTGTGGATCTATTACATGTACCTGTTTGTAGGGGTTCCATTTGAAACAGATCTGCTCCTCGAGAATCCGATTTGGGTTCGCATAGCAGTCCTTGCCACTTTTATCAGAGAGTTTTCCGAGTTAAAAGTGAGTTATAAAAGGACGATTTTGAATCCGGCACAATTGTTTGTTGGAAGTTTTTTTTTGATAATCCTTTTTGGTACTGGAATGCTAATGCTTCCAAATGCCACATATAATGGGCTATCGTTTATTGATGCACTTTTCACATCCACTAGTGCTGTATGTGTCACAGGCTTGGTGGTAGTGGATACAGGAAGCTACTTTACCGAGTTTGGGCAAGTAATTATCATGTTGCTGATACAGATTGGGGGATTGGGTATTTTGACTTTTGCTAGTTATTTCAGTTATTTTTTTAGTGGTGGTGCTACCTATGAAAACCAATTGGTGTTGGGTGATATGAACAATTCAAAAAAATTAGGTGAAGTATATTCTACCTTAAAGAATGTGATCCTGATTACGTTTGGAATTGAATTTTTCTCTGCAGTTTCGATATTTTTTAGTTTAGATACACAGAATTTCCCGTCCCATATTAATAGGTTCTTTTTCTCCGCATTTCATTCTATTTCCGCTTTTTGCAATGCTGGTTTTTCAACGTTACCAAACAGCTTATTTGAAAAGGGATTTAAATATAATTATTTCCTGCACCTTGTTATTATTGCAACTTTTGTATTGGGAGGATTGGGATTTTCTATTGTTTCAAATATTTTAAACTACCTGAAATATAGATCAAAGAAGATTCTTTTCAATAGAAAAAGAAATTTTGAATCTAGACCATGGGTATTAACTATCAACAGTAGAATTAATTTAATTACCACGGTGAGTATTTCGCTGGTGGCCTTTGCAATATTCTATATTTTGGAATTTCATAATACACTGGAAGGACATACTAGTTTTGGCAAAATTGTTACGGCTTTATTTGGTGCTACTACTCCAAGAACTGCGGGCTTTAACTCAATTGACACTGCCTCCATGCTATTTCCAACCACGATGATGGTGTTTCTTCTGATGTGGATTGGAGCATCCCCGGTTTCAACCGGTGGTGGTATCAAGACTAGTACTTTCGCGATTGCCACTTTAAATATTTTAAGCTTGGCAAAAGGAAAAACACGATTGGAGGTTTTTAGAAGAGAAATTGCAGACATTTCTGTCAGAAGAGCCTTTGCTACCATTTCTCTTTCATTGATTGTTATTGGTTTAGGCATCATGTTGATTTCCTTATTCGACAGTGAGAAGAATTTAAAGGATATCGCATTTGAATGTTTTTCTGCCTACAGTACAGTTGGCTTAAGTTTGGGTATTACTGCAGATTTATCGGAGCCAAGTAAATTTATCATCATCGTAATCATGTTTGTGGGTCGGGTTAGTATGTTGTCTATCATCATTGCATTTTTCAATAAAGTCAAGCATAAGAATTATAGATACCCAACAGAAGAAATTACAATAAACTAAAGATTAAATGAAATATATAGTTGTAGGTCTCGGGAACTTCGGTTCCTCACTTTCTCAAAAATTAACAGCTCAAGGAAATGAGGTGATTGGGATTGATACAAGAATGGAGAAAGTTGATTTATATAAGGAAAAAATTTCTCATACCATCTGCATGGATGCTACTGATGAGTTTACAGTTTCGGGTTTACCGCTGGAAGATACTGATATTGTAATAGTGGCTATCGGAGAAGATCAGGGTGCGAATATTATGTCAACTGCTATATTTAAAAATATGCAGGTTAAGCGATTGATTAGCAGGGCAATTAATCCACTTCATGAAAAAGTTTTAAAAGCAATTGGAGTGGATGAAATTGTCCATCCAGAAGAAGAAACAGCGGAGAGATGGTCAAAAAAACTATGTATTAAAAATGTAGTAGATTCTTTTGAGCTAAATGAACATTTTAGTATTGTTGAAGCAAAGGTACCTAAGGAGTATATCGGGAGGACCATCAGGGAAATTGGGTTCCGAAGTAAATTTAACCTATTGGTATTAACTATCATGAAACAGTATGAAGTAAAAAGTTTGCTGGGATCTCAACAAACCGAATTGAACATACAGGGAATAGCAACTCCGGATCAAAAGCTTGAGAGTACGGATATTTTGGTTCTATATGGGTCAAATAAACACATCAAAGAATTTTTTAAGTTTGAGAAAATGTGATTTGAATTGGTATGTAATAATGGTTATTTCTTATTAATCCATTTTCAAAATAAAATGATCGGCTAATTCTTCAATTTCAAATTATTGGACCTGATCCTTCACCAAGGATATTGAATTATATTTGTTCATTTCATTAGGCCATTTTGATATGAATGTATGTTATTTAAAGATAGTTTGAGTACTGCAGCTAGGAGTTATCAAGTGTACACTACTTTAGGAATTCATGATCTATGTCTTGTCCTAAAATAGGTTTACACAAATCAATTTTATTTTTTCTATTCCTTCATTAGCCAATTTAGCCTGATCCCATCACACGAGGCAAGAGACTAAGGCATAAAGCCAGCGCTCTTGCGGTTGCTGATTTATTCCGTTTCCTCTTGCACTTAGTGCCGGTCTCAGGCTGGTGCAGCTTCATAAGTATTGTCAAACCAAAACACAAAAGCTATGAAGATTGAAGCAAAAACCTCCTCAAAAATACCAGTAGAAAAGAGAGTCCGAAATGCCTTTGGAAGCAAGAGCAACAACCCATAAAGATCAAATGGATCATCAGATATCTATGAGAAGTTTACCGATCTGATTATTGAGAAACAGGAACAGCGAGTTATTTCTTGGAATCAACTTTCTGGATGATTCTGGTTTAGGGACTGTTTATCAACCTACAGAATTTCGGGATTAACCAAACTATATACAGCGCTACATTACTGCCAAAACTGAAAAAAAAGCGGTGAAATCTACCTGGCAGGGAAGCTTACTTTATGTTCCTGTTTCCTTACTTTTCTTCTTTATAGGTACAGCTCTTTTTTCTTATTATCAAGCATATCCTGACTTGTTGCCAGCTGAATTGCAGCTAATGGAGAATGCAGATAAAGTCTTTCCTTATTTCATAGTATCAGGACTTCCTAAGGGAGTGACGGGGATTTTGATTGCTTCTATTTTTGTAGTAGGATTTTTACTAACAGGCTTGATTTCGAGAAAAAGTAGAAAGACATAAAAAAAGCCGATCATTCGATCGGCTTTTGGGGTGAAAACAACTTATTCTTTTTGATTTTTCTTAAGTAAACTCATAGGGTACGCCGTGAACTTGTGTCAGCAAGGTCTCGGGAGCATCAAGCGCAATAGCTGATTTTGGTGGAATTGGTGTAACTGGTGAGTTTTCAGCTAAGTAATTCTGAATAGCTTCATGAAGCGTGTATTCCGTATTTTTTGTTTCTTTGACTCCAACGAATCTACAGAGGATTTCATCTGGATCTCCTTCTCGTTCGCAGGCAGAGATAGTATACGTTTTTGTTAAGTCGATCGGCTTTCCAGCTATTTTGAGTTCTTTTACTCTGTCTCCTTCTTCTCCAAAAGCATTGAATTCCACATACATTCCTTTGAATTTGACTACCCATCCTCCAAATCGTTGTGAGGCCTCTTTAGCAAAAACATTATTTAACTCTTTCTCTAGCCAGAACCTGATTTGCTCGCCAGTCACCTTTCCTGTTCGGATATTTGAATTCACCGGGAGCATATCGTAAATAAATCCATTGGTGATAGGAATATTTCCAGTATGATCTGGCGTAGATCGAGGAGGGCAAAACCTGAATCCATTGGAAAGTATAATATCTATATCCGGATTTTGCCAGCTGATCGCATCCAGGACGAGGGTGTCGATGGTGTTTTCTATCACAAAATATCTGTAAAGCGGGATAGTAGAATACCCCACCACTTTCTGAATATCGGCTAAATAGGGACCCTCATTACTTTTGATGAGTTGTGTCATTTCTGGAGCAGCTGGATATTTTTCGGCATTGACTTCCATTAATTCATACTCATCAGAAATCAATTTTCCGTGTTCAAATTCCAATTCAAGCTTTCCTACAAAAGATCCGAAAGCACCGGGCTCCACCACTTTGGTATAGGTAGATTGAATTGGCGTTCTAACACGCTCATGTGTATCACCTCCAAGGATGTAATCTACACCTTCGCAGGCAGGCAGATTTCCTAAATGAATCTGCTGAGAAAGACCCAAGTGAGCTACTATCGCCACAAATGCGCATTTCTCCTGATTTCTAAGGACATCCACATAATGAGCCAAGTTTTCTTCGGGCTTGGTATAGACAATGCCTTTACTATAATTTGGTGACTGTCGCTTTGGAACCAAATGATCTGTATAGCCTAGAAATCCAATTTTAACCCCGTTTATGCTCCAGATGTAATATGGAGGGAAAATCAATTCTCCTTTCGTTCCATCTCCTAGATCATGGTACATATTTGCACAAACCTTAGGGGCTGTCAATGAGCCCAAAAGGTGTTGCATTGTTTTCTTATAATAAACGACTTCCCAATTTCCGGGAAGATATAGATCATAACCTAGCGAATTCAAAATAGGGAGCATGGCTTCTCCTGTAGTTTTCACGGATAGCTCTGAACCCTGAAACATATCACCAGTATCAATCAAAAAGCTATTTTCAGTTTTCTTGCGCTCCTGATCTATAAATGTTTTTAGATGTGCATAGCCTCCAGTTTTACGAAATACTGCTTTTTCATTTTCCCAGAATAACTCATCATGTGCATGGATTTGACAATGCACGTCAGTAGTTTGGAATATTGTAAGCTTGAATTTTTCAGGGGTTGATTTTGAGGGGTTTGCTATTGCTTTGGAAGTGGTTAGTCCTAAAAGACCAGAACTTGCGCCTAAAGCACCTATTTTCGTAAGAAACGTTCTTCTTGATTTTTTCATTTAGTTATTTTGGGTTAGTTCCTGATCTCAACCTTTTGTGAATTGTATTTCCAAAACAGTTAAAACTCATATTTCATGTGATATTAAGTATTCAGGTCTCTTGATTTTGGTGACATTCCTCACATTACTAAAAAACAACCCGAAAAAAAAACCGAAGGATTAGCTTGGGAACCAAGTTTTTGCGAGTAGTAGCTTTGAGATTTTTATCCAAAAAACTTGATTCAAATTGTTCTTAAAAGAGATTTTATTTGTATCCTCTTTTCTTCCAATTTAGAAATAAAAGCTATAAATGAAGTGGTTAAAGTTAGCATTTTGTCCACTGGACGTACACAGGAAATCTATGCGGGTGAAAGTCTGAAACTGCAGGACAATTCCCTGAAAAATATAAAAGCGGAGACGCAATCTACGCTTAGTGGGGTAATAGAATTGTTACGTAATGGCTGAAGCAATACTTATAAGTAAACAGGTAAAAGAATTTTCTTTTCTGTAGGGTTGTACTGTGTAACCTTCCAAGCAATGGGCAAGGCCAATATAAAAAGCCAAAGTATCTGTATGGAGAGTGTCATTAAACTAAATGTGTCAATGCGCTATTAAAATCCTGATATAGACTACCATCTTACCTTTCTCAATAAGCATTTTTTTCACACCACATATTTATCCCAAAGCCCATACGTTTCATTGATTTTTCCTTTTGAAAAGGAGAGGGCCATAATAGTAATTCCGGACAGGCTACTGCTGATTGTGAGGGACATACCACTATCCTCCAGCAACCAGGGCATAACTGCTAGTGCAAGACCTAACAATACGTTGAAGTAGCGAAAACTTCTGAGCACCTCGGCCATAGCCACTACCGCAAAAACAATCACGAGAGCTCCTCCCAAGTGATTCAGATTAGCATAGGATGTTTCTATTCCCATCTGAAAAACTGTAGGTGAAAACATCAGCCAAAGCCCAATGATTACAGAAATAGTCAATTGCCAAGGGGCAGTCATTCCCCATATGGATGATTTAAAAACCTTCCACGGATTGTCAACAAATGTTACCAATTCAGGGGAACGTTGATCCATTTCTGTAGAAAGTGCATCGCCACCTTTCCAGAACACTTTCCATAACGAATCTCCTTTTTGTTTCCGCTGTACCATGTGCTGCCACATGGCAATAACTTCATCGATCTGTAAGGGAATCATGGGAAGCATAACAATGGCAGAAAATAGGCAAAAGGCACACCAGGCACCTACTGCAAGCGGCTGTGATATCACCAAGAATATGCTCACAAAACCTAGTGGAATGACCAAAATACCAAAAAAGGTGACCATCCAGGGCATTGTACGCCATCTGGAAGTACCTCCCATAAATCCCATCAGAAATTCCAGCGTGTAGGCGAGCGTGCCTAAGGCTGCATCTGAAATCGGCCAACTATGTGACATATCAGAGTTCAAAACGTTTAACGTGCCTTCCCCAAAAAATGGATCCCAGACAGTATCAATATAGCCTAATTGAAATGCTCCCAAATAACGAGAGGCCAGCCACCCGATGAATGCCAGGCCAATCATAAGTGAGCGCTGTGGCCAGCTGGAGGGATTGTAACTCCAGCCAGTGGGTACATTGCCCCCCATTTTCATAAATAGGATCATGTTGGGCATGCCAGGTATAAGGATGGATAAGGCAATAATTAAGGCCCCAACCATGGTGCTGTTATAATAAGCTATGGCTGTTGGTGCCCAAAAAATGAACGGGGCCATACTGATCCATATTCCAATAAAACATATAATCCAAACACTATAAGGACGATTAGGCTTGAGTGATCGCCAACCAAAAATTATAAGTAATATCCCACTGATAATATCGCTCCAATACATAGCGGCTATGCGATCGCTAAGCGACAACCAGACAGATCTTCCTCCGGCAGGTGATACCACATTCTTCCCATAATCAAAAGTGAGTGGCGAAGCAATCATCCAAACACCCAGTAATACAATTACCCAGTAGACCCAGAGCGTCTGTTTGTGATGATCCTTCAGCATTTTCATGCGGTCAGCTGCGCTCATTTTCATGGCACCCATGTCCATATTTTCATGACCTTGCATGGTATTGTGCTTTTCCATGTCCATCATAGGGCGGGTGACACCTCGCGAGCCCATACCTTCCATTTTTTTAGCATGATCATCCATGATTTTTCTAGTTATTCCAGTTTATTAACTTGATAGAATTTCTTAGGATCGTCCTTTAAATTTTCAATCATTTTAGGTAAGGTTTCTCGCAAACCGTGTTTGGGTTTCCAGCCCAATAACTTTTTGGCCTTTGAACTGTCCATTTCATAATGGTCATCGGCCAAGTCAATCATCCAAGGTTTGATAAAGGCTTTGCCAAAAAGATTTAGCATAAATGCCCCAGTTTTGGCAAACCACTTTGGAATGGCGATGATGGGCATTTTATTACCATGAATTTCGGTACTGATAATGTCTTGTAGTTCCTTATAGCTCAGGGTTTCGTCATCGCCAATATTCATCACAACTTCCTTGGGAAGATCATTTCTTTTTTCAATTGTCAAGGCAATAGCATTAATGACATCATCTCGATGTACATAGGTGCTACCATGGGCGGTATTTGCTGGATAAAGTTTTGCCGATAGTTGCTTTTCATAGATGCGCTGAACCTGATTGGTGATGGGGATTGAATTACCTTCTTCACTATACACACCTGCTATGCGCATCATCACAATTGGAATTTCGCCCCGTTTTTCATTCATTACTTTTTCGGTAGTGACTTTCGATTTCGGATAATCCCACTTAGGTACTAAAGGAGATTCTTCAGTGATCAAAACGCCAGGGGAGGAGGGTTTATAAACCAACATGCTACTTGAAAAAACAAATTGTTCCACTTCAAAATCCTGTAAATATTTCAGCATGCGCGCTGTGCCTTTCACAGTCACTTTATCATATAGATCAGAAGGTTCTCCTAAGAAGTCATAATAGGCAGCCAGATGTATAACCGAAGCTATTTTGTTTCCATAAGCGTAGCGAACCCTTTTGAATGCGAAGTCCATTCGGTCATCGCTGGTGAGGTCTACACTTACACATTCTGCCTCTGCCGGAGGGAAAGGGTAGCCATCATGGTCAAATCCAATAACATGGTATTTTTCGGCAAGCTTATGAATTAAGGCAGAGCCTATCATTCCACTGCTTCCCGTCACAATTACCACTTCAGCTTTGTCTTTCATTTTCGTCTTCTAAATCTTAAAAAATAGAGGACTACTACGATGATAAGGATTGGAATAAACCACATTCCCCAGCCCATTCCCATTCCCCAATTCCAAGTATTATCGTGCATGATGTTATTTAGTATTGGTTGTAGATGTCATTTTCATGACCTTGTTCCACATTTGCGGTTTGTCTTTCATCATCTGAATCATGTTATTAAACATGATGCTGTCATTAGCCGCCATATTGACCATATGGTCCATCGTACCCATTATTTTTGCAGGGTCGCTCATCATCATGCCAATCATTTCAGGTCTACCCACCATTCTTTGGCCCATTATGTTCCTACTACTATCATTGGCCATCATGGCATCCATCATCTCCATTCTATAGGCTTGGTTATTGATAAAGGAGGTTATGATTTCAGAACGTTGTACATCATTTTTTAGTAATTGGTCTACGGGTTGTTTGGAATCGCAGGCTATAAATAAGAATATAGCACTTGCCATTAGCATTGAGGTAATCAGTAATTTTTTCATCTTATTCTTAGTTTAAATTTTTAATAGTGGTAGCTATGTCACCGAGTTTTCCTTGTTTCATTTTAGGATTTGACTAAATGCTTACTTTCCTCTGAGTAATCATCTTCTTCTGCGCGACCTGAAAAAGAATGTCCCAAACAAGAGTACTACTACAATTATGAAAAACCACCAGCCAAGGTGCATTCCCATATATCCATAATCTCCATTGTACATCATAGCTATTGATATTTTATTTAATGAAATTATTATTGATGTTATCAGTTTAATTGTGATCCATTTCCTTCATCTTCATTCCCTTATTTTTCTCTTTCATCTTCTCCATCATCTTTGCTTTCATTTCAGGATTCTCCATCATTTTTTCCATCATCTCTTCCATCATCGCAGGGTTTTCTTTCATTTTTTGCATCATTTTTTCTTTCATTTCCCCTTGCATCTCTTTGTTTTCATGCATTTTCTGCATCAACATCTTTCTTCCTTCCGAACTTCCAGACATTTTATCGAGCATCATCATTTGCATTTTTTCTTTCATTTCAGGATTCTCCATCATTTTCTGCATATGCGATTCCATCTTCTGTTTCATTTCAGGGTTTTTCTCCATCATTGTTTTCATCTTTCCAGATTCCATCATTTGCATATGGTTCTGCATCATTATCTTTTGTGCACCTTCATTCTGTTGTGCCAAATCGATAAATTCGCTGAATTGGCTCTGGTTAGAAATGATCTCTTGATAAAGCGCATTTCTGTTTTCCTGATTTTCCATCGTTTCGTAAGCATTAAAGGTGGATTTACAGCTCATTAATGAGCCAATCACACTAAAAACGAGTAATGTTTTTACTATAGTTTTCATGTTACTTTGATTTAGATTTAATAATATTTTGTTGACAGTTTTAATTCATCAATGATTGCTATTTTATAGTATGATTATCCGCATCCGATAGCTATCGGATGATGCCAGTAGCGATAGTTTCTTTGCTTTGCAGGACGGAAGACCGATGACCGAAGTGGCCTAAATGCCAACTTTTACCATATTATAAGTCGCTTTTAGGCCTTTACTGGTGCGATTGCGGATTTACATATTTTGTGTTTTTCTTTTATAGCAAAACCACTACTAGTACCATTATTCTACAATTAGAAAGGATCATTCAATTTGCTTACCCGAATGAGTTTCTTATTAACAAACTCCTGTATCCCCAACTCTGAGAGTTCACGTCCAAAGCCAGACTGCTTGGTTCCACCAAAGGGAAGATCGGCTTGTGTCCAGGTAGGGTGGTTGATAAAGACCATTCCGGTATCAATCTGATCCGCGACTCTTTTACCACGTTCGACGTCTTGTGTAAACACTGATCCGCCCAAACCAAAATCAGAATCATTAGCCAGATCAATAGCAGCCTGTTCGTCTTTTACTACATAGAAGGATGCCACCGGACCAAATAATTCTTCGTGATATGCTGCAATGCCGGGCTTCAGATCGGTGAGTATGGTAGGTTCCATGAAGGCACCTTCACGATTGGCGCGTTTGCCTCCCAATAGAACCTTAGCACCTTCCTCTACAGATCGTTTCACCTGGTCGGCTAAATGAACTGCAGCTTCTTCACTACTCATTGGACCTAATTCTGTTGTGGGATCCATGGGATCGCCCACTTTCATTTTTGATAATGCATCCTTGAACTTTTGGATAAACTCATCGGCTATTGCTTCCACAGCAATAAACCGCTTTGAGGCTACACAGCATTGGCCGTTGTTATTCATTCTGCCAACAACTGCCCATTCTACCGTTTTATCCATATCGGCATCTTCCAGTATAATGAACACATCATTACCACCTAGTTCCAGCACGACTTTTTTCAAATGTTTTCCAGCTTCAGCAGCTACACTAGCACCGGCTTCTTCACTTCCCGTTAGGGAAACGCCTTTTATCCTTTTATCAGAAACTAATGCTGATGCACGTTTTCCGGAGATAAATAGGTTAGTATATAATCCTTCAGGAGCGTTTGCTTCTTCGAAGAGTTCTTCGATAGCAGCAGCACATTGTGGTACAATGGAGGCGTGTTTTAATAGGATAGTATTACCTACCATGATATTAGGGGCTGCAAAGCGGGCTACTTGATAGTACGGGAAATTCCATGGCATCACGCCTAACAACACTCCAATGGGACTATTGCGAACGAGGGCTGTTCCATATTCCGGATTGAGTACTTTATCTGCAAGAAACGCTTCAGCATGATCAGCATAATAATCAATGATATCGGCACTCAAATCAATTTCTCCCTCAGCCTGAGCAATGATTTTGCCCATTTCTAGGGTGATAGTTTTAGCTAATTCAGACTTCTTGATACGCATAAGCGTAGCTACCTTATAGAGCAGATCGGCTCGCTGTTGGTAGCTGGTTTCTTTCCAATCGGCAAAAGCTACTTGCGCTTTGGCTACCTTGGCATCAACCGTCTTTTGTGTCATTTCTTCAAATGACTTTACAGTCTTATTTGTGTTTGGATTTACTGTTTGTATGGACATATTTTATAAGCTTAGATAGAATTTATTTTGTTAAACAAATTCTAAAATTATTAAAGTATGAAATTTAGATTTAGTTCTGACTATAACCTTTTTCCAATTCTGATTTAGAGCTACTGCTTGAAGCAAATCTTCATAATAAAGCTGCTTGTAGTTGAAATTATATCGATACCCTAGTTGAAAAATAAAGTATATAATTCACACATTTTCAGAATTGCATATGACCTCCAGTCAAACTATATCTATTTCTCTCATCTTATCCCAATATTTATACCCAATAAAAAAAATACGGATCATGATCGATGAGGGCATTATAATTAATTATTCTTTAAAAAATAAGAAGTAGTTGGGGTATAATATGCTGATTAATTGGGGTAATAGTTACCGATTAATTAATCATATTATTATGCTCAATACATATAATCTAGCATAGCGATTTTAACTACATAGTATAAGGAATGTCCTGTTCAAGCCACTAATGCAACAGTTCTGTAAGTTACTAATTTGTCTTTAGGCGATAAGTAATTAAACTTTTTGATAGACCTGTTATTGATTTTGTTTTCTATTTCCGCAATTGTATCATCGGAGATTTCATTTAAGTCAGTTTTTTTAGGTAGGAGTGCCCTTATTAGTCCAATTCTGTTTTCCACCGTTCCTTTATTTTGAGAAGTATAGGGTAAATTGAAGTAGGTTTTGATTCCAACCTCTTGGGCAATTTTATGGTGTAGTGGAAAGGCCCGATATAAAAGCAGCTATCAAAAAAATGAGGGGAATAAAAAATTTTTCGAGTTCTGCTACTTACCTCAATAGAGCAAATATTGATGTCCCGATCATCATACTAAGTAAGAAAGCAAAAACAGCCTAAAATAATAAAAAGAAGGGTTTAGCGTATCATCGTAAATGTAATTACTTCCCGATACTGTAAGTGTTAACTGTTTGGTTTTTTGCTATTTATATATCTGAAGTTGTACGGAGGTGGTACAAATTAGTGTGCTAAGGGGATTTTAAATCAATTCCTGATTGATATTTTAGTTTAGGATTGTTTTTTTTTTTAGTACAGTCCGTGAATTTTAATTTGTATGCTCTGCTAAGGATTACTTTTAGCAACTTTTCTATTAATCAATAATCTTATCATCAATTCGATCAAGAACGATAAAGCAAGTATTCCAACAAACAAAAAAAGTATAGTATAGGAGCCCTTAATAGAATAGATCAAAAATAAAACGATAACAGTTAATGTTGTCAGCAAGGCTGTACCAACTAAAAATTTTGAGGCTTTAGTTTGATGTATAATTTTAAGATGGCCTAAATGAGTTACCGTGTGAATAAACAATACGGTAATGGAGCCTACAGCAGCTATTTGTAATAAATCCAGGAATATTATTAGCAAAGCAGTTATGACCAAGCTAACGAGTAATCCCTCTCTGCTGTATCCGAGTTTTTTGGCAAAAAATCCTGGCAGCTGTCCGTCTTTGGCCATTTGATAAGAGATATTAGTTGTGGCATATAATACCGCATTGATAGATGACGATGTAGCGAAAAGTGCCGTAATTGAAATAATAGTGAAGCCGAGTGCACCAAAAATAGGTTTCGAGGCTTCAGCCAAAGCATAATTCTTAGCTTCGATTACCTTGTCAACTTCCAAGTTGCCAAAAACAGCAAACGCCAACGCAGTATAGATAACCATGGTTATTCCAATGGATATGAAAATTGCTCTTGACAAGTTTTTCTCGGGATTAACAATATCTTCAGCGGTATGTGTAATTATTCTAAATCCTTCATAGGAAAAGAAGGTAATGGCAATACTGAACAAGATTTTATCGGATGAAGGATATAGTGCCGGCGCCATTAATTCAGGCTTTACATAGATCAGCCCCACTGTGGCAAATGCCACCAATATTACCAGGGTAATTATCACCGCTACATTCTGAAACTTAACCACTTTTTTTACTCCAAAAAACTGAATGGTTCCAAGTATTGCCATTATTGCTAAAGCAAAAATATTGGTGTAAATCAGCGATCCTTTTAAATTAAATAAGGCTGCAGCATAACTGCCAAAAGCCTTCGCTAAAAGTGAAAGTGCCAGTATGGATGATAAATACAACAAGACGCTTACCCCTCCGGAAAAAACGTTTACTCCAAATGCCTGAACAACATATTCTACGATACCTCCAGCTGCAGGAAAACGGGCTCCTAACTTTGCCAATGAATATCCGCTAATTGCGGCAACTATCCCGCCTGCGATAAAAGATATATAAACTGCTTTGCCAGCAATCGCACCGGCCTGTCCCATTAGTGCAAAGATCCCAGCTCCAATCATTGCACCAACTCCGATTCCCACTGCTGACCATAAGCCAATTTTATTTTTTGATTTATCCATTTTCTCCATGACGTATTTCTTCGTACACTTCAGCTTAGTAAAACCATTACTTGTTCACCCTTTTATCATTCAAACTTCTATTCATTTCTCAGTGTGAATTACAGTCTGATGCGGCCAATAATTCCGAAAGTATCTTTCAATCGTTTTTAAATGTGGCCTAATAGCAGATACTCCTCCAGCAGGTTAGTCATAAGCACGCATGCTTCGAAATAGCTTGACAAAAATTTGTAGAATGCCTTTCAGCAACCTTGTAAAGGTTAGTGCATTACAAAAGGAAAGTGTTACGCATGGATTGGCAATAGTTACATAATTCTCACTTTATATAGGCTTAAGGACTAAAGCCTAGGGGACGTGAACGGCGATACACTAGTTTAATTGCCATTCGTGAAAACACGAACGGCGGCTATAGAATGACCACGAAGTAGTCAAACCATAAATAACTTGCCCGCCGTGGCGGCGCCATGGCCCTGATAGCTATCGGGGTCATGGTAAATAGTGACTCGTCCTAAAAAAAGTTTACAGGTTAAAGATTAAGTACTGTTATAGATTTACAATTTTAATTAGTCCTGCAATGAGTTTACAAGAGTACGATTTTTAGTGTAATAGTTTTTCCACAACCTTTCAGTTTTTTGATTGGTCTGCTGGACTTGTTCTGGAGTTAAATTTCCAATAGTCTATGGGCTCACGCAAAACCTCTTCGTGCGTAACCGTTCAGGCAATGCACGCAATGGCTATTGCCTATATATAAAGCCAAAGTATTTTTATAGAGACTGTCGCTGAACTTAATGCACCACCTTGTAAACCTTAACAATGCCTGATAAGCAACTGAAGATCAATCATTCTTGATTTCATTTTCTTTCATTCAATTCTGTTTTAGATACTTAAATATTTTCAATACGATGTACGCTCTTTACTTTAAGTTCCTAGCGAGAAATTGAATACCACCCTGGAGCCATCTGGTGCAATAGCGAGTATTTGAATGATCCCATTTTGTGCTGAAAGCAAAGCCATATCAATCTCTTCTGAGTTATCAACTGGCTTACCATTAATGAAGACGATTATCGTATTCTTGGGAATTCCGATCTGTTCAAAAAAACCTCCTCTTCGAACATCCGTTACGATGACACCTGAATACAGATTTAATTGTTGTTTCTGATCTCTCGTTAGCGATGTAAACTCAGCTCCGAGTTTATTGTGTATAGTTTCAAGAGATTCATTTACGTTGCTTGCAGTCTTTACGGACTCATCTCCTTTTAAAGTAACGGAAGTAGTATAGGTAGTACCTTTACGTAAATAATTCAGTTTAATAATATCGTCAGGTTTATGCCTCGCGATCCTTTCCGAAAATTCCGCTGATGATGTCATTTGTACGCCATCAATACTTTGAATGATATCACCTTCCTGCAATCCCGATGCTTCTGCTGCGCTTTCTCTTAGCACACTCGTTATATAAACGCCTTTTACTTTTGCCGGATCAAGTCCCTGTTGCTTGAAAAATTGATCTTCTGCAATGGGAGCGGGAAATGATACACCTAGTATACCCCGTTTTACAATGCCATACTTTTTTAAATCATCCAGAATTTTTTTAGCAAGATTTACAGGAATTGCAAATCCATAGCCTGAGTAGCTGCCGGTCTGTGAAGCAATAGCACTGTTAATGCCGATTAATTCACCATTTAAATTCACCAGTGCCCCACCGCTATTTCCAGGATTAATGGCTGCGTCAGTTTGAATAAAGGATTCAACAGCCGTGTTCATGTTTGGAGAATTACCGTCACTATTATTACCTGGTCGGTTAATAATTCCGATGCTTCTTGCTTTTGCGCTCACAATTCCAGCCGTAACCGTTGTATTGAGTGAGAATGGGTAACCAACTGCCAATACCCATTCGCCTATTTCTACAATATCAGAATTTCCAAATTTTACTGCAGGAAGCCCCGTAGCATTTACTTTTAATAATGCCAGATCTGTATTTGGATCAAGGCCAACTAATGTAGCGGTGAATATTCTTTTATCGGGAAGTATAACTTCAATCTCATCAGCATTTTCTACAACATGATTATTTGTAGCGATATAACCATCTGCTTCAATAATTATCCCAGAACCTGAGCCCATTGCAAAACTGCTTTTGCCAGGTACCCCATTAAATTGCTGTCCAGAATTTTCGGATGTTTCTGATCCTTCGTAAATCGTTTTAATATGCACTACTGATGGTGTAATTGCCCTCGATGCCGTGACAAAATCTCCCATTACATTTTGTGATTTTTTGTAATGAATACTATCGTTCGACAAGGATTGAAGAATTGTATCCTTTGCAAATTCTTCAGTGCGACTGTTTTCAACTGAATAGCTAGCCAAACTTTGGTGGCTAATTAGCATCGTTGCAATGATCAATAAAGATTTGTATTTCATATGATTATAATTTGATTTTTATAGGTCATATGCCTGCCCGGCTGACGCCATTCGGACGGGGAATCTCGCAAAGCTGGTTATCATACCAGTGTGTGACTTTTGAGTCATGCTCGATTTCATATGATTATAATTTGCTTTTCTATTGTTACATGCTCGATTTCAATACAAATGAAACTGGGCATTTCCATAGCCTTCTTTTTATAGAAATTTTATTCGTCCTTCACGTCATAGCGATCAAGCATCATTACTTTATTCCAGGCTGATACGAAATCGTTCACGAAGCGATCTTGTCCATCATCAGCTCCGTAAACTTCAGCGATGTTGCGCAGTTGCGCATTGGAACCAAATATCAAATCGCAGCGGGTCGCTGTGTATTTTGTAGTTCCACTTTTCCGGTCATTGACGTTGAACAGCATTTCGTTTTCACCTTGAGGAACCCACTCGTAGTCCATACTGGTTAGAACACGGAAAAAGTTATTAGATAATTGTCCGGGGTGGTCAGTAAATACACCGTGTTTGGAGTAATCGTAATTTTGGTCCAATACACGAAGGCCACCTACTAAAACCGTCCATTCTGGTGCATTCAATGTCAATAGTTGGGCACGGTCAAGGAAGATTCGCTCTGACGGCACACGGTATCCTATTTTATCATTATGGTAGTTTTTGAATCCGTCAGAAACAGGCTTCAAGTAATCGAAACTTTCTACATCAGTTAGTTCTTGAGTAGTGTCCATTCGTCCTGGGGTAAAAGGCACCTTAACGTGATTACCAGCATCTTTGGCTGCCTTTTCAATAGCTGTACAACCACCCAGAACAACTAGGTCAGCCAGAGAAACTTCCTTGTTACCTGATTGATTAGCATTGAAATCACTTTGAATTGCTTTAAGCGTATCAAGAACCTTATTAAGCTCAGCAGGTCGATTCATTACCCAATTGTTCTGTGGTTCCAGCGCTATGCGTGCTCCATTGGCACCACCTCTTTTGTCAGAATGGCGGTACACAGCAGCTGCAGACCAAGCTGCAGAGACTAAAGCTGATACGCTTAAATCACTCTCGAGGATCTTATTTTTCAAAGCGGCTATGTCACTATCGTTTACCAATTCATGATTACAAACCGGAATCGGATCTTGCCACAGCAAATCCACTTTTGCTACTTCAGGGCCCAAATAGCGAACTCGAGGACCCATATCTCGGTGCGTTAATTTATACCAAGCTTTTGCAAAGGTTTCTGTGAAATAATCAAAGTCATTTAAAAATTTTGTACATACTTTACTATAGGCAGGATCTACCTTTAAAGCAATATCAGAAGTCATCATCATCAAATCCTCCATCTTTCCATTTAGATGTGCATTTGGGGTTTTTGGAGCCATTGGATCTATCGGAGTCCATTGGAGGGCTCCAGCAGGACTTTTAATTTTTTTCCACTCGAATTTGAACAGGTTGATTAGGTAGTTATTGTCCCACTGCGTAGGATCAGGCGTCCATGAACCCTCAATCCCATTGGTCATTGCGTACTGGGCAAATCCGGTGCCTTCCGGGTTCTGCCAGCCCATGCCCATGGCCTGAATAGGTGCTGCTTCTGGTGCGGGACCTATCTTATCGGCAGTTACCATACCGTGACTCTTTCCGAATGCATGTCCACCTGCAATTAAGGCTACCGTTTCTTCATCATTCATCGCCATGCGCTTAAATGATTCCCGAATGGCTCGCGCAGAATCCATAGGTTCCCCGTTACCACCAGGTCCTTCTGGGTTTACATAAATTAATGCCTGATGGGTAGCGGCAAGCGGATTTTCAAGGTCTCGATTCTCATCCGAAGGTTCTCCTTCCCAGCGGAGCGTTTGGGTCACCATTTTATCGGGATGACCGTCGAAGTATTCACCTACTTTTGATTCCTTAAACGGCTTGCCTTCCCAGAATTCCGGACCCCAGTAGGTACTGCGGTCTGGTTCCCAGGCATCACGTCGGCCACCACCAAAACCATAGGTAGGAAAATTCATGATTTCTAAAGCACAATTTCCAGTCAAAACCATAAGGTCTGCCCATGATAGTGCTGCGCCATACTTTTTCTTTATTGGCCAAAGAAGGCGACGGGATTTGTCAGTATTTCCATTGTCCCACCAGGAATTGATAGGAGCGAAGCGCTGCATCGCTTGTCCTGCACCGCCTCTTCCATCTGCGATACGATAGGTACCAGCTGCGTGCCAGGCCATACGAACCATTTGCGGACCGTAATTGCTGTAATCTGCTGGCCACCAATCCTTTGAATCAACAAGTAAAGCCTTGATATCCTGCTTAAGTTGATGGAAATCAATTTTATTAAAAGCTGTTTTATAATTCTCGTCACTCATGGGATTGGCTGCCGGCTGATCCTGATGCAGCAGCTCCACCTGTAAACGGTTGGGCCACCAATCGTCAACCTGGGGATGCGTTCCAATTGCTCCTCCTATTCGGGTACCCCGAAATGGACACTTGCCGAGATTTTCTGGATTATCAATGTCTGTCATAATAATTTATATAATTGTCAACGCATTCATAATGATTTTTCTGGTAACTCCTTCAAATTTTAGGGGTTCTCCGTAGTCACATCTTCAGCTGCAGTTACTTCATCAGATGCTTTTTCCATATCTCTGTCAAATGTGTACATAGCATTACTACTCATTTTTTCACCACCAGCTATTTTCATTTTATCTAATAAGTTCATCGCGAGGGTTTCTTCTTCCACTTGTTCCTTAACAAACCATTGCATAAAATTCCATGTAGCCCAGTCCTCCTCATCAAGACTTTTCTTTACTAGTTTGTGTACTGCTTTTGTATTATCCACTTCGTGCTCAAATACTTTTTCAAAGCAGTTGTTTAGACTTACCGGATTCTCTGCTGGAGCGGGAATAGCTGACACCACTACTTCAGCACCTCTTTTTAAAATATATTCCAATATTTTCATCATGTGGTTCCGTTCTTCTTGTGCATGTCTAAAAAGAAAATTGGCTATACCACCGAATCCCTGTTTGTCAGCCCATGCGCCATAGGATAAATATATCTGCGAAGCATGTGCTTCCTTGGTCATTTGTGTATTTAATGCTGTTTCAATACTTTTTGAAAGTCTGTTCGTTTTCATATGATCTTATAATTAAGATGATAATTAAAATACTTCTTTGACAATTGATTTTTTATCCTTTGAAATCAACTAATGCTTTTCGATAGCTTTCACCAATGGGGGAGGATCGAAGAGATAAAAGAGTTTGTCTATTCTATTACTGTTTGCTTATAAAAACTATATAGTATTTGTCCGGTGGAATATTATTCCACTTTTTATTTAGATAAAATATCTCTGGAATTATCGCTTAATAGTTTGTCAAATTCCCCTTCCAGGATAATATCATTCTTTGTTTTGTAGGCAAAAATGAGCGTGTTATTTCAAATTTTATTTTAGGATTCAAGGTCCCTTAAAATAGAGATGAAGAGAGTAACTACAGCTCCTTTTGCTAGTGATTACTCAACCGTCCCATTATGGTGTGTAGTGATGTAGTCAACTTATCAAGTGCACCCGAAACGGCCTCATCAAGGGTATCTGCCTGATCGGTAACTGCCATGGGTTGGCGACCCTCGACTCGGGCTTCAATCATACATCGCATGGCGTTTAGTCCATTATTATTACCGTCTTCATCGCTAAGATGAACCTCGATACGTGTAATCTGATCACTATACCTGCTTAGTTCTTCTTCTATTTGAGCGATATAGGAAGCCGTAAACTCCTCGGTTCCGTTGATGTTTTTGTCTGTGTTAAATTGAATAATCATGTTTTTTATTTTAATAATGATGACTATGAATTAGTAGCGGAATATGGCTGCTAGACCTGTTTGCGAGGGCATTTGGTCTTTGGGCACAACAACTACCGAACCGCCCATTTTATGGACCAATTCACCTAATTCATCCAGGTGATCGACTAATAATGGTTGCGTTAAATCAGCCATTTCATACGTACCTGTTACTTTATTTCTTAATCTGTCGGCAATGACCCGATGTGCTTCCAAAAGAATGGTTTCTACTCTGCCGGCTTCCGCGGCTTCGAGTACCTCATCCATACTATCGCTACCTAAGCCTTTTGACTTTACCTGATTGTATTTTTCTGCCAGTGTCTCCAGTTTTTTTAGATATACCGGTTGCATCACTTCCCACGATAGTTCCGTCAGCTTTTCTATTGAAACAGATTCGGGATTGATGTCAATTCCTTTCGGCAGCATGAATGGATTTTTATCTACCTGGCTATAAAGAGAATGATGTTCGGGCAAGGTGGCGAGAATCAAGGGTATCCCTTCAGGGTTTGAGTAACGCTCATAAACAGCATCGGATACCACACGAAAAAACCGTTCCGCATCATTATCTACTTCCTCTTTTTTACCGCCTTGTCCGTGATGCATGTTTGCGCTATGGCCACTTACACCACCATAAGAGGCTACGGTAGAATGTTTCTCCGTCAATTCCTTGCCCAGTGCTGCTTCCATTGCTTTTGGAAAATCATCGGGAAGATCGATTTCATGGAGTGAATACCTATTGCCTTCATAAAAATGGATGGCATCCTGGGTTAGGGCCAGTACATGATAACGATCTATTGACTGCAGAATATTCCGCAGCGGTTTGGTGTGGAAGCTATCGGCTACCATCACTAGGGCTTCAACAGGTAGCTGCATGCGAATCACTTCGAAATGTTTGGAAGAACCCAACACCGCAAGGCCATTGCTCGCATGATTCCAATATTCATGATCCATGGCAAGTGCTTCAAAAGGCTCCAATAACTTATCAATGTCGGCAGTAGGATATTTTTCAGTTACCGACTCCCTGACTTGTTTGACTAAATTTTTGTATCGAATCAAATCCTGCTTATTTTCAGGATGCGTCCGATGGGTGGGCATGTAAAGGGAGATGCACGGTGCTTCTGTAGCAGATAGCAGTTTATTAAGTACTTCTTGTGTGACTGATTGTATTGGCATTTTATTGATATTTATTGTGAGGTGATTATTAATATGAGACTCCATCATGCATTTGTTTGCTGTTAATGCACTTTAGGCTCCTTACAAAGTCTTATTTGTGTTTGGATTTACTGTTTGTATGGACATATTTTATAAGCTTAGATAGAATTTATTATGCTAAACAAATTCTAAAATTATTAAAGTCTAATAATTTAGATTCAGTCCTGACTATTACCTTTTTCCAATTCTGATTTAGAGCTACTGCTTGAAGCAAATCTTCATAATAAAGCTGCTTGTAGTTGAAATTATATCGATACCCTAGTTGAAAAATAAAGTATATAATTCACACATTTTCAGAATTGCATGTAACATCCAGTCAAACTATATCTATTTCTCTCATCTTATCCCAATATTTATACCCAATAAAAAAAATACGGATCATGATCGATGAAGGCATTATAATTAATTATTCTTTAAAAAATAAGAAGTAGTTGGGGTATAATATGCTGATTAATTGGGGTAATAGTTACCGATTAATTAATCATCTTATTATGCTCAATACATATAATCTAGCATAGCGATTTTTACTACATAGTATAAGGAATGTCCTGTTCAAGCCACTAATGCAACAGTTCTGTAAGTTACTAATTTGTCTTTAGGGGATAAGTAATTAAACTTTTTGATAGACCTGTTATTGATTTTGTTTTCTATTTCCGCAATTGTATCATCGGAGATTTCATTTAAGTCAGTTTTTTTAGGTAGGCTTAAGCTGGCAAGTGCATCATTGCTTATGATAGAGTTTCCCTCGCTATCACACAGTAGCCAACTGAGATTATAACATCCACTTTGTAATGTTCAGGTTTGCTAGTTTGCGTTTTTTCTTTGTTAGCGCCGTGTTGAGGGTTGTCGCAAATTTTGCAACAACCACTTCCTTCACCAATTCAAGCAAGAAGACCACTCATACTATAGCCAGATATTTAGCCGAAGATTTTTGCATATTTAGGAATAAAACTAGTCCACAATGAAAAAATTAGTGCTTTCGTTTTTCTTAATTACTTCAGTGATGCAACTTGGATTTGCTCAACGGGAACTGATCCATGCCAAGCCGGCTACTCTTGGATTTGATGAAGATTTCATCAACCATCAAGTGGATTCTATTATGGAAATGGGCATAGACAGTTTGGCTTTTCCAGGAGCACAAGTGTTGGTAGCAAAGAACGATACGGTTATTTTTCATAAAGCCTATGGTTATCATACTTACGACAACATCCAACCTGTAGCATTGAACGACTTATACGATTTAGCCTCGGTGACCAAAATTGCTGGGCCTTTACCCGCTATAATGAAGTTGGTGGATGAAGGGAAGCTTGATCTGGACAAACCTTTCAGCAACTATTGGAAACCTTGGAGAAACCGAAAGGACAAAAAAGACCTAACGCTTCGGGAGATTTTGACCCATCAGGCGGGTTTAGTCCCCTACATTGTGTTTTTGGATGAAGTCGTTCGGGAAAATGGCCAGATCAAAAGAAGATTTGTGCATCATTCGCCCGATAAAAAATTTCAAGGACAAGTATACGATGGGTTATATATAAACGATCGTTTCGAACGGAAAATGAACCGAATCATCAACCGATCCGAAGTATCCGATGAAAAGAAATACTTGTATTCGGGACTCACTTTTCTAATTTTTCCTTCTTTGATTGAGCAACTCACAGGCACCGACTATCAAACCTATTTGGAAGAGAATTTCTATCAGCCTATAGGTGCTCATACCTTGGGATATTTACCTACCGGAAAAAATTATGTAAACGACATAGTACCCACCGAAGTGGATTCCCTTTTTAGAAAAACCTTGGTAAAAGGATGGGTACATGACGAAAACGCAGGACTAAAAGGAGGTGTTTCGGGTAATGCAGGCTTGTTCGCTACCGCTGATGACTTGGCCAAATTGATGATCTTTTATCAAAATTATGGCAGAGTGGAAGGCTTACAGCTTATCTCAGCCGAAACCGTGAAAGAGTTTACTAAAGTACAATTTCCAGAAAACGAAAACCGCCGCGGGCTGGGTTTTGACAAACCACTCTTGAACAATGCCGAGCTTCCCTTGGCAGAAGCTTACCCTTCACCTTTGGCAAGTCCCGAAAGTTTTGGTCACTCTGGCTTTACCGGAACTTTTGTCTGGGCCGATCCCGTAAAAAAGCTCACGTATATATTTCTATCCAATCGGGTTTATCCGTCCAGAGTTCACCAGAAATTGTACAGTTTGGGTATTCGAGAAGCTTTGCAAGATGTTTTTTATCGGGCAGAGCAAGAGTAGAATTCTAATGTGGATACACTAGTCTAGTTTTTTTAACCACAAAGGAGCAAAGAACTCAAAGAATTCCGCAAAGGAGATTATTGGTGCATTTAGCTCCGTAGGAACCATAGGTTTGTTGCTTAAATAATATAAATGAGGACAGTATGACTACGAAGTAGTCAAACCATTAATAACTTGCCCGCCGTGGCGGGGCCATGGGTGGAACCCATGGTATATTGGTCAACAAATCTCTATGCCTCCCGCCCAAAGCCTTCTTTTGGAAACCTTATTCATTGCGGGAGGATGGAAAAGGATTTTATTTTCTTTCTTCTTGTTCTTTTGCCTTGATGCAAAAGAACCAAAAGATCAAGACACAGCAAAGCTCCCACCGCACATGCCGGACGCTGGCCCGCTTCCTCCTTCGGCGGACAGGGCCACGTCGTCCCACCGCGCCCACAAAACAAGCGATTGTGGTAAATGGAATAAGCGAATGTTTTTATGCTCCATAATTACATTTTCCCATGATACAGGTTCGAGATTGAATCCCGACAATCATCAAGAAAAGAACATCATTAATATTACGAATGACTACGAAGTAGTCAAACCATTAGTAGCCATGGGTTTTAACCCATGGTAAAGAGGTAACCACACAATTCACCTCCCGCGCAGGATTTCATATTGTAAGAGGAATATAGTTGCGGGAGGATGGAAACGAGGTTCATTTGGTCCATTTTCTTCTAAAGGTGCTTAGCCACCTTTTTATTGTTCTTTTGCCTTGATGCAAAAGAACCAAAAGATCAAGACACAGCAAAGCTCCCACCGCACATGCCGGACGCTGGCCCGCTTCCTCCTTCGGCGGACAGGGCCACGACAGCCCACCGCGCCCACAAAACAAGCGATTGTGGTAAATGGAATAAGCGAATGTTTTTATGCTCCATAATTACATTTTCCCATGATACAGGTTCGAGATTGAATCCCGACAATCATCAAGAAACGACCATCATTAATATCCCGAACGACTACGAAGTAGTCAAACCAGTCAGTCCCGTTCATATTTCCATCCAAGATGGGAATGAAGTAGCACTATTATTTGAAGTTGAAAACGTGGACACTTACATGCATCTTCTTGATACCGAAGGGCCAGGTGCGATGGCAAATGATGGCGTTATCAAAGAGACGGTGAAGATATTCGTAATGGACAAAGAGTTTCATCTATAGAATCCTCACTAGATCACTTCCTTTATGTAGCTGAATACTAGGCGTAATTTGTAATTACGCCTTTCTATTTTATGGATTTGTAATTCCGTTTTTTCTAATAAAATCATTTCACTTTCAGTACTAACTCTATCTACTTCTCGCAGTTTTTGATGGGTTTTTCATGCTTTAGCTAGAAATGCAGGAAAGATTGACTCGTACAAGCTAATAATACGAAGACACTGAGTAGGAGATGAAATTCAGGCAGTTTTGCATATTCTGAATCACCTTCAGACTCTTGTAGCGCAATCCCAAATTCCTCATGGTAGACATCTGATATTCTTTTGAAAAATAGGAGAGGGAAGATGTAAATCTTAAAGTCGAAAGCATCAATAGGTCCTTTCAGAATCCAAGCTGCTTTTGAAAGGTATTGCTCTAGCCGTCAGAAAGTTCACCTCGCTCTTTTTTAATTTATTAAATATCTGAGTCACTTCTAAATCAGACAGCTATTAGGTCTAAATTTTTTCTAATAATTCTTCTTTGTAAACCTAAAGGGCCGGTAAGCAGGTTCTTCCTCACGAAAGACACCCTTGCTCTTGGCTTAACGATAGCTATCGGATCCCATTGGCAGGCTCGTTTGGGATTTGCACCCTATAGATATATGGTATGCGTAGCGCACAAAAAAAAGGCAATCTTTTCAGACTGCCTTTCTAGATGGTTGCTTGGTATAACTTATTCTGGTTTGTTAACCGTATTCATTTGTAAAGTTACTGCAGTTTGCGCCAACATTCTTCCGTTTATTGTTGCTCCTGTTTGCATATTGATTCCTGTTTGCCCAAGAATGTTTCCTTCAAAATGTGATGTTGTCCCGAAAGTTACGGCACTAGCTACTTGCCAGAAAATATTTTTTGCTTGAGCACCACCTTCTAAAGTAACTCTTACTGCAGAACTCATGTCAAGAGTTCCGGCAACCTGAAATATCCAAATATCGGTTGAACTTCCGGCAATTGTAATATCTGTTGGGATGTTAACTGCACTTGTCCATTTATACAAGCCAGGAAGAAGAGTTTGGCCACCAATAGTTCCGGCTCCTAAATTCAAATAATCAGGATTAGATCTTCCTGCTGCGTCAGTGTATGCAGTTTGCATATCACCAATAGCTGAAGTTAACATAGTGGCACTTGTAGTTTTACATGCAGGACCTGCAGCATTTACTGAGAATACTGAACCTGTTACTTCTGTACAATCTACTACCATAGCAGCACCAGTGATTGGGCTAGTTCCTATATCACCGATAATTGAAGATTTATAAACACTTGTAATTCCTGATTTTGAAAGAATTACAAAGTCACCGGCAACGCCAAGATTTACACTTTCCAATCCATTGCTTTTTGAAATTCTAGCATTTGATTTTGAATCATTGGCAGCAGCTTCTGCATTAAACGTTGAAACTTGTAATGAATCGTCTACTTCTGCAGTCAACGTTGAAATTTGAGAAGAATCATCTATATCATTTGAACAACTTTCAAGACCAATTATACCGAATAATAGTATTGCAGCTATCGGGACTATTTTTTTTAGTTTCATTTTGATGGTTTTTAAACTGTGACTTAGTTGTTCCAGCTATTAAGATATTAATTGATATAACGTTTTCGTTGGTTGAATAGTATTTTGTTTTTATCGAATTATAAAATGGATGAGTATAAATACCGTCTACAGTTATTGTAAATGCATATAAATCAATTGATTGGCTGAAAAAGTAAACAGAGTCGGCAGATAACTAAATTACATTTCGGATTTTGTGGGCTTAAATCCGGAAATACTTCTGAACTCAATCTAACCCAGATGTACAAACTTCTGTACGGCTTCCTCTTTATTGCCTTCTTTCTGCTAGCTTCTCAGCTAAGTGCGCAGACGGTCTTCATCACTAAGACAGGAGCGAAGTATCATAAAGAATCCTGTCGATATGCCAAAACAGGCTGGGCTTCGGATCTGGCAGCAGCAAAGAAGAGAGGCCTAACTGCCTGCTTGGTTTGTAAACCATCCAGTACTGAAACTGGGGAAGCCAAACCTTTTCCTTTGTCTTCAGAACAGAGTAAAGTGGAGCCAAAGAAGCAAACTCAACCAGCGCAAGCATCCAGTCAGTGCAAAGCAACTACTAAAGCAGGGCCAAGGTGCTCAAGAAAAGCTGCTTCTGGAAGTAGTTATTGTTGGCAGCATGGGGATTGAGAGTAAAGATTTGTATAAGACTGCATAGTTAAATAATTAGCAGGGCCGAGCGCCTTCTCCTAAAGGAGAAGGATATAATGAGGTAGCAAAAATACCCTGTATAGGGTATGTTCTCCTATCATTTTATTCCCTTTCTTGTCCTTGTTCTTTATCACCTAAAGCTCTCATTCCTGAGACTGGAAGGATTCGGGAACTATGCCAACTTTTATAGTACTGACCCGGGCTTAAATCTGGAAACAATCACACCTCGAAATTCTCGAGACCATAATAAGCGATTTTTATTGACAGTTATAAATTAATTGGAATGGGTTACGATTATTCAAGTCTTCATGAAATTGATGATTCTACGGAGTATACGAGAAGCTATGATATTAGGCACATAGCAGAAATTAAGCATATAGGCTTGGGTACATACAGGGTTTTAAAGGATTTAGATAATTACATCCTTGACAAAAAGATCGAAGCTCAATTTTCGAAATGGGACGAGCAATGGAATAAAATAGAGCTTCGTAATAAAGCTAATTCTGAAAAGGAGAATAATTTGAGTGTTGCTGAGGAAAAGAGTTTGGAGGCTAAAGCTCTGCAAGATGCTGTTGCAAACATTCTTCATCATACACTGGATATAGATGATACTGTAGACTGGGAAAGCCTAAAGGATTTCAGGAAATTCAAAACGCCAAATCCATTGATTGAGTTGCCCAACGAATTGAAAAGGCTAAAGGAACCAAGCTCTCCCATTTTTAGAGAGAAAAGTACCCAACCTAAAAGCTCTTATTTTGATCCGAAGCTCACTTTTATTGATAAAATCATCCCTGCTTTCCGCTTAAAGAAGGAAAGTAAAGCTAATGAGGAATTTAACAGAGCATTTGCATCTTGGGAGAAGAGTGTGAAAGAAACAGAAGCTTATAATAATTCCTTACAATCAGAATACGAAAGAAAACTATTAGCTTTTGAAGAGGGAAAAGATAATGTTAGAGCCCAATTCAAAGAATTGGAAAAAGAATGGATGTTGCAGCAGGAGGAGTTCTATAATCAACAGAAAGAGCATAATGGGCAAATTGAACTTTTAAAAGAAAAATATTTCTTAGGTGATCTACGGTCAGTAATTGAGTACTGTGAGATGGTACTGAATAACTCTGAATATCCTGATAATTTTCCGAAGGATTTTGATATCGATTACAACCCCGAAACAAAAATTCTGCTGGTGGAATATGTTTTACCATCTCCATCACAAATACCAACATTGCTGGATGTAAAATATATTGCTACAAGAAAGGAGTTAAAGGAATCTCATCTTTCAGAAGCTCAAGTTGCCCGGATTTATGACGAGTCAATTTACAAAATTACCTTGAGAACAATTCATGAACTTTTTGAAGCGGATCAGACCAATGCTCTGGATGCGATAATATTTAATGGTTGGGTTGAAGCAATTAATAAAGCCACAGGAAAATTAGTCAATAATTGCATTGTTTCTATTCAAGCAGGGAAAACAGAATTTATTGAAATAAATCTAGCGCATGTCGATCCCAAAACGTGCTTTAAGAACCTTAAAGGAATAGGAAGTAGTAAATTAAGCGGAATAGTAGCAGTTCAGCCCATCGCTCAAATCAATAAGGATGATAGGAGGTTTGTTTCTTCTTATGATGTCGCAGATAGAATCAACGAAGGAGATAACTTAGCTTCGATGGATTGGGAAGATTTTGAACACCTACTGAGGGAGATATTTGGAAAAGAATTTAATTCAAATGGTGGGGAAGTTAAGGTAACTCAAGCAAGCCGAGATGGGGGAGTAGATGCAATTGCTTTTGATCCTGATCCTATTAGAGGTGGTAAAATTGTGATCCAAGCTAAAAGGTACACCAATACAGTGGGGGTCTCGGCGGTAAGGGACTTGTATGGAACTGTATTAAATGAAGGGGCCACCAAAGGAATTTTGGTTACAACCGCTGATTATGGTCCAGATGCCTATGAATTTGCTTCAAATAAACCCATCACTCTTATGAATGGATCGAACCTACTTTATTTGCTTGAAAAGCATGGGCACAAAGCTAGAATTGATTTAGCTGAAGCAAAAAGAATTCAGAAAGGGATTTAATATAAGTAGGATTCACTAAAAAATAATTCATTCAACTCACGAGCAAATAGCAAATTGGTATGGATATCAGGGTAGGCCAAGGCGTCAGGAAATGATTCACAAATCATTTTAGCCTTGGGCGAGGCTGCAGGGCGGTCAAATCCCACCCAGTCACCACAAACGATCTGACTACACCGAGAGGGGGACCTATTATGAAATGATCGCGACATAATTAAGTTTAGTTTTTCGCGAAGTTTACGATCAGAGTTATTTCAAAAGTTTTTCGCGACAAAAGTTATGTCGCGATGTCGCAAAAAAGTAAAGATAAAATTGCTTCCATTTATTAGGTACAACTTTTAGAAAATTAAATATACTAACATGTTAAATTGGCTATTTGGGAAAAAACCTTCAGGACAAAGCAAAACAGGCATTTATAAGGTGGATAATCGAGCTTTAGTCGAACTGGAGGAAAGTCCTGGGAATGGATCTGTTAATTCTATTATTGAATATTTAGGATTTGATACAAGTCAAGTTCATACGGTTTTCACTTTTGACTCACCATTGATTGAGATTATAGGTTTTAAAGTTTTTACCGAAAAACCGGTTTTTGCTGTAGCAAAGAATAAAGCAAGGAGAGTTGATTTAGGAAGCTTGAATAAGGAGATTAAAGGTATTGATTGGAGATACGAATATTCCAGTCACACAGTTGAGGATACTTTAACTGAAGGTATTGAGAGAGAATCATTCTCAATTGACTTTTTAAGCTCAGTGCTTTTACTTAAGCATGAAGGGGACGATCTTTATCAAGCTCCGAAAATTGGGCTTTATTTAAAGTTTGAAAATGGGTTATTAAAAAGCTTTACCTCGTCTGATTGGTCAAACTCTGCATCCAAATGGTTGAAAGATTTCAATAGTGACATGTTTGAAGATATGCTATCCGAGGCAATGCAATACCATAGAAATGAGATCGAAGCCATGGAAGAAGTAAATTTGCAATGTGAATCACTAAGAGGGATCCCGCAGGCTATTCAAAATGAGTTCATATACCTTCATGAAAAAGTCAACGGTAACATCAATTTTTTCAATCTGTTGGCAGCACACTATAATCTACTTGATGGTGAAAGGATAAAAATAGATGATTTCAAAACTGTCAATAAGGGCAGATTTGTGGCTATTGAAGAAAATATAGTTAAAGTCGATCAGTTTGCCTTTCGGTTTGACACAGATGGGTTTCTTTTGGATGCTAAAACCAACTAACTCATGGATAAGATTGACAAACATATTAGGGGAATTACAAATCCCACGCAGTAACCATGACGAATTGACTACACCTAGACTAGGGAGCTGATTAGGACTAGAGAATATGGTATGGCGAATTTTGAGACAGATATAGCCGCCTTATTTGTTGAATTATATAGAGAGCTTTCATCTTAATAAGAAGTAAGGGCTACCTTTGCAGAGATTATGATGTATTACAGAAGGAAAATAGTAATGGCGATTTTGGAAGCCTTTGGAGGTGAGCTAGAAAAACTTCAGCTTCAAAAGTTACTCATGCTTTTTACTACCTACCAACAGGAAAAGAGTTTTCATTTTGTTCCCTATAAGTTTGGCTGTTTCTCATTTCAGGCAAATGCGGACCTCTCTACAATGAAGAAGTATGAGCAGGTTACCGAAGGAGAGAAAACATGGAGAAAACTAGATCAAACGTCTTATTGGCAAGTTCTAAAGCCGGAGGATAGATTAGCAGTTACCAAACTGAAAACGAAATTTGAGGGAAAGACTTCCAGAGAACTTATTCGCTATACCTACGTCAATTTCCCCTATTATGCCATTAATAGTACGGTAGCAGAGCGATATCTGAATACAGCGGAAATGGAAATAGTTAACGCTAAGAAGCCTCTATCAGCCAAAAAGGTGCTTTATACCATCGGATATGAAGGAATTAGTTTGGAAGAATACATAAACAAACTTCTGGCTGTTGATGTCAAGGTACTTTGTGATGTGAGAAAGAATTCCTTAAGCATGAAGTACGGCTTTAACAAATCCCAATTACAAATGGCTTGTGATGGTGTTGGGATACGGTTTTTACATATTCCTGACGTTGGAATAGTTGCTGACAAAAGAAAGGAACTAAATACCCAGAAGGATTACGATATACTTTTTGAAGACTATAAAAAGACAGTCTTACCTGAGACGATATCGCGACAGGAAGAAATACTGGAATTGATTAAAACCCATGACAGGGTTGCTATCACCTGCTTTGAGGCAAATATTTGCCAGTGCCATCGCAAGCATTTGGCAGAGGCAATTTGTGAGCTTCCCTCCTTTGATTATGAACTGATACACTTGTAAGCTATGCCCAGAGAGAAAATCCTTTTGACTGTCACCACTTATCCTTTGCCTTCAAGAAGCTATGATGAATTGGTTTGTACTGCAGGGATGAGAGAGGATGGCACTTGGATCAGAATTTACCCTATGCCACTCAGTTATCTCAAAGGAATGAAATCTACGGGCAAAGTTAAATCCAGAAAATATACATGGATAGAGTTGGATCTGGTAAAACGAACTGATGATTTTCGTCCGGAAAGTTATTCTCCTAAGGATTATGAGTTTAAAGATATTGTAATAGGAGATACAATAGACACCAAAAACAACTGGAAAGTCAGGAAATCTATTTGTCTTCAAAATGTATATACCAATCTTACTAAGCTTATAGAAGATTCAAAAGCCCCTAAGAATGTTTCTTTGGCAACTTTTAAACCTACAAAGATCAATCGCTTGATCATTCAGAAGGATGAGGCTGATTGGAAACCTGTATGGAAAGCCCTTCAAAAGCAAATGGATATGTTTAATGAACCCAAAGCAGAAGCAAAAGAAGCATTTCCGAAAGTTCCTTGGAAATTCAAGTATGAATTTGAAGATGATGAAGGTAAAGTCTCCAAGCTTATGATAGAGGATTGGGAAATTGGGCAGCTGTACTGGAATTGTCTCGAAGGTGCTAAAGGAGATCCACAAATCGCTTTGGAAAAAGTGCGGCAGCAATACGAAAAGAATTTTTTGGAGAATAAAGATCTTTATTTTTTTCTCGGTACTACCAAAGAATGGCATACCCGCAGAGCAAATAATCCATTTGTTATAATTGGAGTATTTTATCCTATGTTACCACCCAAGCCTGATCCTACCCCATTGTTTGGCTAGCATGTCATCTGTCCTTATTGGGAACACAAATATTTAATTTCAGCAGGATTGTTCACTTTCTACTAAAGTGCCTGTCCCGATAGCGAAGCGTATCGGGAAGAGGGATGGGGTGAGGTAGACTTAGCCAATTGCAAATTGATAATGATATAAGGGTGGAATTACAAATCCCACCCAGTCAAAATGACGATTTAACTACTCCCAGGTGGGGTAAGTAAAATCTAAAAGAGCTTATACCTTAACCCAATCACCCCGCCGATAGCTTTGCCGATGCCTGGTAAAGAACAGGGGGAATGGGGTCGTTAATTTCCGAGTTAATACTCATAGGCTTCGAACCATAATGATCCTGAAGATTTCCTTCCCCTATAAACACTACATAATTTATAGGAATGCGGCTATAGCCCATTCCTATGTGGAATGAATACTTGGGCTAAAGCCGGAAAAAGATGGCCGAATTTTTTTTCCCTCCATCTGAAGATGGAGGGAATTGATTGGGCACTGCTCCGATTTTAGTTTGGCATTGCTATCAATAGGAATGTGGCTTCAGCCCATTCCTAATTGTAGATAACATTCCCAAACGGGGCTTTAGCCGAACCCTTTAAAAATAAATTTTTCCAGTCTGGTGTTTAAAAGAATTCAACAGCAATTCCCCAGCGGTCAATTCCCCGCTTTCATCTTCTAGCATTACATGGATGTTCAAAGTTTGGAGGGGTGCCTTGGCATTTTCCTCTTCCAGAATATGGACTATTTTTCCGGACACATTCGAACCTGTTTTAGTAAGTGCAGTGGCATGATGCCCTATTAGCTCTGAAGTATTCCAGTTTACAATTTCCAAGTCCTCCAGATTCACTTTACTGATAGGAGGAAAGGAAAATCCTGTACCCAAGGCTAGAATATCTGCCCGAGTTTTGTAGATATCATTTGACTCAAATACCTCGAGAAGTAAATACAACTGCTTTGGATCTTCGTCATGGTATGGTGTATGAAACTTGACCAAATGACCACGTCTCGGAGTATTAGGATTTTCAACAGATGGCTTCATACTGTTGGGATTTAATACATTCAGCAATGCTAGGTCTTAGATCATCTATAAGCTGGAATTTTTCATTGGTAAGTAAGCCGCCTTTAAATTCATGGAAGGGCAGGTCTACAGTTTTCAAAAAGTGAAGAATTCGCTCTATAGCTGCTACTGAATAGGTCGCGGAAGTTCTGGTTAGAGATAACCTGCTGTACAGATAGCCTTGATTAGCATCATCATGATTTACAGCTACATCTTCAAAATATCTTTGGATTATATCCTTTTGATCTTCTGTCCCCATACAGATCCACACTTCCAATGTCAAAGGGATAAATTTGCTGCAATTATCATTTATCCATTCCATAAGTGTCAAAGCCGATTCAACACTTTCTTTTGAACTTTTAAACCATTCCGGCCATTCGAGGCTTTCAAAATCATATCGGCCAAGAATCCCCTTAAGTTGGCTTAAGCTTAAGTAATAAGGCTTTTCAGGATTGTCGTATTCGTGTTTCATGATAGAAACCAAGAATTCTCCATTATGTCCAAGGAATTCCAGGTATTCGTTGTCCTGATCTATTTCGCTAATGAGCCAATTTTCAGGAAGGGGATGAGGTAGATAGTCTAGGAACATAAGATTTTGTTATTTTTAGTACCAAATGAAGCTATCTTAAGATAAGAAATAATTCACAAAATGTTTACTATAGTAAACAAAATATATGGGTATTAAACAGACTTTTGGGCAGAAAGTGAATGCCTTAAGAAAAGGTAAAGGCCTATCGCAGGAGGACTTATCAGAAAAGTCCGGGATCAATCGTCCCTACATCTCGGCCATAGAGCAGGGGAAGCGAAATGTCTCGCTCGAGGTAATGGAGAAGCTCGCTGAAGCATTGGAAATTCACATTAAAGTACTCTTTGAAGAATAAACCCTACATAAGACCCAAAATAGCAATCCCCCAATTCTGCGAGGAGAATGGCTTTTACACCACCAAAGGCAGGTCTTTCAATATGTCCCAAATCAAAGGAAAGGACACCAAACCGGAAAAACTCCTGAAGAAAGCCTTATGGCAAGCAGGAGTGAGGCATAAAACTCAAAAGAAGCCTCTATTTGGGAAACCTGATGTCAGCCTCAAAAAATACAAACTGGTCATCTTTGTAGACGGGATCTTTTGACATGGATACAACTGGGAGGATAGGAAAGAAGCCATCAAATCCAACAGGGAATTCTGGATCGCCAAGATCGAACAGAATAGAATCAGAATGAGGCAAAGCCAATCGCTTTTCAATAATTACCTCTCTCATCTATTGATATATAATCCCATTTATGGAAAAACTTTAAAATTAATATCTTCGAATAAGATTAAAAATTAGTTATAGGATTAGTAAGCATATGTATCTTTCGGGAGCCAAATAAATGAGGACTTAGATCTCATAACAGAGGGTTTATAGCTTACAAGTAATGAATATGAAGAATTTTAGAAAGGTTGTCCTACTACTAATCCTATTATTTGCCTCAATTCAAGCCCGTTCTCAAGTGTGGGACTCGGGAATCAAAGCAACAGGTGATAATCAATTCCCATATGAACCCTCAGTTGAGATTAATGTTGATTATTACGGAAACAGAGTGATAGCAGGTCACTTTCAACGGAGCTTTTCGCTTGGGCCACATTCAATAATTACAGAGGATGACTATTATTCTGACATTTTTCTAAGTAGGATAAATAAAAATGGAGAAGTTGAATGGCTTAAACACATAGAAGGAGGTAATTCATACGCTGACGATATTGGAGTGACTGTTGACGAAGATTCAAATATTTACCTCACAGGAAGTGAAGGAAACATTTTCGTCTCTAAATATGATTCTCTGGGTAATCTTGTATGGCACCAGGATTTTGAGAAGGAACACGCTGGATATGGAGCATCAATTGCAACTGATCAATTTGATAATGTATATGTAATAGGAGAGAATGGTTGGGAATTTTTTATGGCAAAACTGGACTTTGAGGGTAATCCTATTTGGAAAAAGGATTTTTGGTATAATTCCTCTGCTGCGGTAAACTTAAGTGATATGGCGGTTGACGCTCTGGGTAATATTTATTTTAGTGGAGTTTTTGGAATTAAAGTCCTGAAAGTGGATGATGTTGAATTAGTTCATGATGTAACCGGGGGAAATGATACATTTTTCGGTAAAGTTGATTCGCAAGGAAATGTGTTGTGGATCAAGTCCTCTACCGGACGAACTAACAGTGAACCACAGATCGCGTTAACTGCAGATAATCATATTTACCTAAGTGGTGCGCTATTTACTGGGTTATCTTTTGAGGATATTTTTATTGAGGGCATTTGCTGTCAGAATCCAAAACCTTATATCGCAAAATATACCACAGAAGGTGAACTAGTTTGGGCTAAGGAAGGCTTTACTACCTATTCCGAAACAGGGGCAACGTGCGACATAAAGAGCGATTATGATGGGAATCTTTACCTTACTGGAACCTATTTTACATGCTATGGCTGTACAGAAACTGACTTTTATCTGGAAAAATATAATAAAGAAGGTGATCATTTATGGAGAGTAGAAATGAACATGGGTAGTTCAGATTATTCCCATTCAATAGATATTGACAATAACGGATTTCTATATAACATTGGCTACAACTATTCTGCTGATTTCATTGATCCGGAAAACTATGTTGAGTTAAGAACAATTGGTTTAGGTAAGCTATCAACCGGATCTACAACCAGGAAAAGAACTCCTCGGCCCAGAAGTGAGAGATTTGTACAGGTGTGTGATATAAATGAGACAATTAACCTGGAGGCAAAAGGCGAAAATATCAAGTGGTATAGCGATCCTTCTATTACTAATGAAATTGAACAAGGTAATACTTATAGTCCGAGTACAATTTCTGATACCTTATATGTAACTCAGACACTCAACCAAATTGAAAGTTGGCCAAAACAAGTGATCATTTATGTTTCCGAAATTCCTGACTCAAAAATAATGGTTGAAAATGATACCCTAAGGGCGCCAAAAGGTATTAATTATCAATACCAGTGGCTGTATGAAAACGATACTATACTTAATGCAACTGAGAGTTTTGTCTCATTAGACAGTACACAGAATTATTCTGAATTTAGCGTTATTGTTACAGATATAAACTGTAGCAGAATATTGGATCAAGTTGATCTTATAACTTCAATTGATACGTCAGAAGAAGATCATGGCTTCTCAATCTACCCAAATCCCACCACTGGAATTCTTAATTTAAATTATTTGGATAGAAATGCAGACCTCATGGTATCTGTTATAAATGTTTCAGGAAAGGAAGTTTTTTATGGTAAAATAGCGCCATTTGATCCCCCCTATCTGAACTTAGAACTTTACCCAAATGGGATCTATTTGGTTAGAATTTTTGATGGAATGAAAATCCATACAGTCAAGGTTTTAAAACATTAACTATCCACAGTTCCATAGCTAGCCAGCGAAGGCTATCAGCCAGGGTTGAAAATGATATGGATCTCAAAATCATCCTTAAAATTGCTCTGATTAGTAAAACCATACCTCTTCAAATATGATCAAAAGCTAAAGGACAACTACACCGCCGTTCGTGTCATCACCAGCGGTATTACTAACCATTTCTCATTTCCATTCCCCGGAACGCCCTCTCGTTTCCAAAAGAACTGCCTGCTCCGAGGACATGGCTTATGTAATAATTCCGCACCTCGGGTTGAAAACCGAGGCTCTATTGTCCGAGGCTGTCTAAAATAGGCTTGAAGTTGTCAGCCTGAGTCTTAAATATTCTACGAACATACAAAAAGGAAATGACCGTAATTTGGTTTGCAACCATAATCAGGGTCACCTTGAGCGAAGTCGAAAGGTTCTCGACTCCGCTCGAACTGACCAGCTTTCGTTGTCCTCAAATCAATCTGTCATTGGTAGCGGAGTCGAAGGCCATTTGCAGCAATTATAGCCGCATGTCGAATTCGATAGATGTGACAAACAGCTCTTTTGAGACAGCATCTTTTAATGATGGACTAACCTATTATCCTCAAATACGATCAAAAGCTATAGGACAACCAGAACTCTCCATTTTATTAACTTCTTGAGTCAAAGACCCTACATAAAACCCAAAATAGCGATCCCACAGTTCTGCGAGGAGAATGGCTTCTACACCACCAAAGCTCGATCCTACAATATGTCGCAAATTAGGTCAAAGAATACCAAACCTGAAAAGCTTCTAAAGAAAGCCTTATGGCAAGCAGGGGTGAGGTATAAAACTCCAAAGAAGCCATTATTTGGGAAACCGGACATCAGCCTGAAAAAACACAAACTTGTCATCTTTGTAGACGGCACCTTCTGGCATGGCTACAACTGGGAAGAGAGAAAAAACACCATCAAATCCAACCGTGAATTCTGGATAGCGAAGATCGAACGCAATATGCAGCGGGATCTGGAAGTCAATGACTACTATCAATCAAAAGGCTGGACTATAATGAAGTTTTGGGATTTTGAGGTGAAAGGGGAGTTGGGAAAGGTTTTATATCAAATCTTAACAGCTACTTCTAATATTTAACCCCAAACTTCTTCAATTTTTTAATTGAAATATCAACTATTTCCAACCGTTTTAAATCAATATTTTCCTCTCTCTTAATTTTCTGGAAAACTGTTTTTATTACACTTAATTCATTAAATCCTAAAGTTTGAGTTTGCTCTCCCAGATCAATAATTCTTTTCCAGTCATCATTACTCAATCTTTTTAGTCTATTGTATAATGCAACAGGGTCTATAATTTCTTTGTCATTTAGTTTACTAAGAGCTATAACTTTTTCAAAATCTATTTTTTTCATTGTCAAAAAGTCTACTATATCAGATCCCTTTTTTATAAGTTGATCAGTCATAGTACCTGATTCTCTTAATATCTTTTTTATCATCGAAACATTACTGTGCTGATAATTTGACAAGACATCAGTATTTAAATTATATAAGGATAAACCATCCCAAAACCGAATCCCGAGTGAAGTAATCTTCTGCAGTTTATTGTACTTTTCAGCTTCTTCTATGTCCGAATGATCTGATTCATACCGGATTTTAAATGCGCTATCACTTATTAAGTATTTATTATTTCCATGTTCATAGGATAAACCTTCTTTTCAGTTAAGCTCATCCAGGTTTTTTCAGATTTTGCTGCTTCACTTATCAAGGCAACATTTAGACTATTTAAAAAGTCATACACATACTTCATCCCTTTTTTTAGTTCTAATTGGAGCTCATCAGGTATTGTCTGTGTTTCCCATATTTTTTCAAGATTTAGAAGATTGCCTGTTAGGAAATGTAAATAAGATAAAGAATAGGCTACAGTCTGAGATTTAATGTTAGTATCCCCAATTGGATTTTGATTTTTCCTACCAAATAATTTATCCGTGACTTGAAATAGAATAGCATTTGCTACAATATCCTGCCAGTAAACACGACCTGGTTTTTTCTTTTTGTGTTTTTTTTCAATCTCTTTGAGAAACTGATTGTAATTTTTCTGAGCACCTTTAGCGACATGGAAAGGTTGTAGCCCATAGATATTCAAGTATTTAGCAATCTCTGATTTTACGATTACTTGATTACGAGGATATTTGAGTTTAAATGCATCCTGTTTTCCTTTTGTAGGTTCCTTATTCAGTGCTTCTCTATATTGCCCCTTAACACGTTCAAGAAACCAAATAGTCTGTTTATTACTATCATCGGGATCAATGGCGAATGTGGTTCTAGATAACTCTTCAAGTCTCTGAAGAAATGGGTTGTTGGAGGTTAGGTCGAGCTCGGAAACAGGGTTCTGAGAATTTGCATACCGGGAAATGAAAGGTACGGTTTCGTTCTTTTTATCTTCATCCTTAATTACCGTTAACTTCATCTGAACAAAGACCTGTGATAAGTCAGATTTGTATTTTTTTTCCGTATGAAATAGAGAAGCTGTTGTCTGACCTCCATTCACAATCTGAAAATCTTTTACTCCGGTAATTACGAACTGGCCATCTTCTTGTATTTCGGTCTTTACTTCTTGGGCTGTAGTTGCTATCCCGTTATTATAAGGCAAAAACATATAGGGTTCCTGCCTGATTGTTTCTCTAATCCCTTTATTGATTTTACCGTTTTGTTGAAGAAATGCTCTCACATTGCTTTCCAATAGCCTCGTGCCGTAATTTTTGTAGAGAGTAGAAAGTACTGTGCCTGGCATGATTGCGAGATAGCATTCATATAAGCTATTTTCAGAAGGCATTGCCAAGCAAGGAATGGAAATACCTAATGTTTTTCTGAAATCAATTTCTATTGGTTCGCGATTGTATTTAGACTGGGATAGTCTGTGAAGCCTCTCTGCATCCCAAACATGAAAGTTAAAGGTTAAATCTTCAAGGCCTTTTACACTAAAATTAGTGGGAGGATCATGCGGGATATTTCCATTTGAAAGAATAAAAACATTAACACGAATAATTTCTTTATGGTTATCTCTGATGAGCGAAGCAAGGCCATATGCCTCAGTTGAAGGTTCAATATCCTGTAGATGGCCTTTAAATGCGGCATTAAGGAATCCAACTGGCCACTTGATCAGTTTGTCAAATTCTGGTTTACCTAATCTATATAGTTGGTTAGTATCTAAATTGTGTGTAATAAATATGTCCAATGTTTCAAACCCTTCCTCAATTGCATAGCCATTGATTTTGAACTGAATATTCTCTAGCTTATTTTCCTTTAAATACGGGCAAAGTCTAATACTTTCAGTTTCGCCAGCTTCTGAAAGTAATTCCATAATATATTCAGTGAACTTATTTTCTTTTGAAGCACCATCTTCATCAGCATACACAAGTGAATTTACTTCATGATAAAGTTCAAGAAGATATTGTTCTAACTCAAAGTCGGTATGGATTTTTTCTCGTGCTTGAATCATATTATTGCTGTTAGTACATCTTCTTCAGGAATTTCAAATGACTGGCAGGATGATACATCAATCTGATATTTGATATTAAATACTGCGTCACTTTGAAGCTTTTCTTGCTGATGTTTGGTTAGATTGCTATACTTTTTTCCTTTTATGGCTAATGCAAAATCGGGAGAGGAATAGGTTATAGCTTGTATAATTTGCTCCCAGTTTTTTTCTATGTCTTCTTGATTTCTGGGGTCAAAAGTGAGTAAGGGGGTTCTAAATAGAAAGTCCATCTGTTTTTAGCTAGAAAATGCGACTTGTGACCTAGCTAAGTAACTTATGGGGACAAATGACAAGGTTTTGATAAGAACTGGGTCAAACAGCTTGCTGTTTTGGATGAAAGCTAACTTTTAGATACCTCAATAGTAGACAAGAATTTTTGCTGAACTACTCTGAGACGTGAAGTACTGCATTCAAAGCAAGTCCACAGATTCCACATATTTCATTAAGTCCACAGAATCCACAGAATCTATAAATTCCACAATGAGTTTGATCATTCACCTAAGTATGTAAGATTTGGGAACTTAATTTATCGTCCACAGGCGGAATGGAGGAAGTATCAAACAGAGAAATGGATTTCTTCACCCGCTATAAACATCTTCAAATCATGCCAAAGAAAAGATGCATAGTTTATCCTAAAGATGTACAGAACATCACAGGAAGAAGCGAGCGCTACGGACAGTTGCTACTTCAGAAAATCAGGGTTTTCCATAACAAGAAACCTCATCAATATGTCACTATAAAAGAATTTTCAGATTTCTCCGGAATACCACCTGGCGATATCAGCGACTATCTGTACTAGAAAAGGTAGCCTAGGTAATGATAAGACTTAGTGCTGCCCATGCCGCAGTAAATCCCCAGTAAATAATCATTCGGGGTTCCTCCCAGTCTTCTCCCATTTTGCCTCCACCTATTTCCCTTTGGACTGGGAGTAGCTCGGGTATAGGGTAAAAGAAGTGTAGTGATATATACAAAGCGGGAATTACTGCGAATTCACTTGCAAAATATCCATCTAATAATCAGTTGTTCATTTTAAAAATCTAAATAATGGGAATAATACATAGCAGCCTATTGGGGACAATAAACGGATCCATGGGCAATCTGGTGTTTTACCAGTTGAACGGAAAAACAGTGGTCAGACAAAAGCCAGGCCCAAGAAAGAAACCTGCCAGTGAAAGGCAGCTTTACCAGCAAAAGGCTTTCAGTATTGGCCAGTAATTCGTGACTCCGCTTAGGGAAGCATTGAATTTTACGATGAAAAAAAAGGGTTCAAGTTTTGAATCCGGGACCAACAGGACACTGAGTTGGCTTATTAAAAATGCCATTCTCCCTGAGGAAAGCGCTCCGGTGCTTTATCCGGAACGCGTCAAAGTATCCAAAGGATGGCTGGTGGGTCTTGAGCAAGGATTGGCAGTACGGGAAGGTGCGTCTATAAGAATCACATGGCAACCCAATGCCTGGCAGGGTTCAGGAAGAGATGAGGATAGTTTGTTTGTTATTGCTTACGCACCTGGATCAAAGCGAGTGTATACGTTATATAAAGGCAATTATAGAAAAGCAGGTGTTCAGGTGTTGGACCTACCATGGAGTGAACCTGAACTTGGACAGGTGTTTGTATACGTAGCCTTTTACGCCCAGGATGGCTGTGTTCGTGAGTTTTCAGATTCTATTTGTCTTGGCAAGATATGAGAAGGCTGCGTTAAATAAATCAAAATCCTCCTTTTTGCGAAGCTTGCGAACAAAACGCACATTCAATTGATAGCCAATGTGATAAAACTGAATTTTCCTGCATGTTACACTTAAAACCCATATACATATGGCAAAACAAGCAGGAGTAATTACACTAAATGGAAAAGTAGGAAGACTCTCTTTCTACAAAACCAAAGACGGGTATCTGGCCCGTGAAAAAGGAGGGGTGAGCAAGAGCCGCATCATGAACGATGCCCGCTTTGCTCGTACCCGGGAGAACCTTAAGGAGTTTGCCGACAATGCGTCCTCGGCCAAACTATTCCGGGATGCACTTCGTCCAGTGATCGCCAAGATCGGAGACAGTAGACTGAACCTGAGGGTAACCCAGGTGATGATGAAAGTCCTTCAGTCAGATCTGGTCAATAACCGAGGAGAACGTATGGTGAGAGCAGGAGACTGGACTTTGCTGAAGGATATGGAATTGAATGCTGCAAGTTCACTGGGAAGTACGCTCTTTTTGGAGAATACCTACACAGATTCTCCATCGTCATGGGGTGTAAGCATCCCGGCATTTGTTCCCACTGACTTTGTGGCCTTGCCCAAAGGAGCTACCCATATTAGGATTACAGCCACAGGAGTGGGGCTGGATTTCACCACTGGTGCGAGAGCAGTGCAGACCAGTATATCTGGCTTGCTTCCAGTTATAAATCCGTCTCTGGCAATTAGTCTTTCTGTGGATAAGGCATTGTTGCCAGGTACTCATCGCGCCTTTGTGCTAAGTGTGGAATTTGTTCAGATGGTGAATGGCAGTGAGTACTCCATCAACAATGGAGCGCACAATGCTGCCAAGATCACTGGAGTAGAGCAAGTCTAAGATGAGACTGGTACTTCACAGAAAGTACAAAGCAACTCTAACCCTTGGGAGATTATTTCTCGGTCAAAAGCAGATTTGGTTTACCCGGGAGCCTCCCAAGGCTTGCTTTGGAAAAGATATAGCATGTCTGGATGAAGGTGTCTATGAATTAGACCCGATTCATTCCGAGGAAAAAGGCTGGGAGATAGGGATTGGCGAAGGAGGCAAAATCTCCAGCCTCGGTCTGTGTCCTCACAGACCGAAAGGTGAGATAAAGGAAGGTGTGTATCAGCTTGAATCCAATTCCATTTATCCTGTAACCAGCTACCGTGCTGATGGTACTCCTATGTTTACCAAACTCGCATTTCTCAAGCTGATGGAAAGGCTGGAGCGGGAATGGGAGCGGGGAGAAATAGTTGAGTTGCAGATTGTATCAGAACCAGTTCCTTATCTCCTGAAATCATGTCTGCAGCAGAGCTATTGCTGAGTTTGGCGGGAGGAACAATTGTACTCCTCCTTTCTGTCATCGCCTATTTTCTGAAACTTTTGATTCAGGATTCCAGGCAGATGAATACCGAGCTATCCCGAATGAAAGAATCGTTTATCCGACTGGAAGCAGAACAAATACTGATGAAGACTATCCTTCAAAGGAATACCAAGTCCACTTCCCGTAACCGAACTCTCAAATGGGATTGAAATCAGTTTGTTGTACCCGACACCGGACATCCGACATCCGACATCCAACACCGGACATCCAACACCTGTCCGCCGTGGCGTAACAAACAACAAACAACAAACAACTAAAAATGAACATACTAACCGAAATAAAAGACCGGGCATTAGCCCCTACACCGCCGTTTTTCCAGAAAGTGAAAAAGGCCGGATTGATCATCGCAGCTATTGGCACCGCAGTGCTGACAGCACCAGGATTGGTGCCTGCCGTATTGCTAGCCTACGCTGGATATGCCGTGACAGCCGGAACAGTCTTGGTGACGATCTCTCAATTAACCGTCGATGACGGAGCTTTTGAGAAGTTGTTGATGAATTAACTAGAATCAATTGGTAATGTTAAACCGGAGGGGATTCCTCTCCGGTTTTTTTGTTTCCAAGGTTTGATGAAGCTTCATAATTCATTGTTCCACAAAAACGAAAAAGATTAGGAAGACTCAGGAAAGAAAAATTGATTTGTTTGAAGTAGACGAGATCAAATTGAGCTATAGTGCGGAATGAAACACCAAATGCCGAAAATCCTAATAACAGATATAGACAACAGGGACAAGGTATCTATGTTTATTTTTATAAATCAACATTCCTTATAGATAGGAGCCTTCATTCAAGTCATGTTTTTATGTTCTTAGCTATGAATTATGAATTCTTCGAATCAATGATTTTATGCAGAACCCCTATAGCACAGGATAGAAAAAGTGAAATTTTAATAAATATTAAGCATCTCTATACCTAGTACTCTCCTTTTTCTTGGCTCACTTGAAACATTTCTTTTATCACTATTGGAAGCTAAATATAAAAATTTTGAAAACTTACTGGGAAACCCTATGACCTCTACAGAGACTAATAAAATTCTTCTAAATAGAATTTCAGTCAATTCAGACAAAACTGCTTTCTCAGAACTTTTTAAGAGGTACCATTCCAAACTGGTATCATTTGCAACCTGTTTTTTACCTCATTTTGATGAGGCAGAAGATATGGTTTCAGAAGTGTTTATCAGGCTACTTAAAAATCATAAGAATTTAAAAGATATTGAGAATTTTGAAGGATATCTTTATTATGCGGTTAAAAACCAGTGTCTGAACCAACTTAAAAAAAATAAAAGAAAAAATAGTTTGTTCACTCCTCTTGATATACAGGACTGTCGAACCGGAGAATATACACAGCCCCTCGAACAATTGTTGACCTCTGAACTGCGTGAGAAAATTGCAGATTGTGTAAATCGATTGCCTCAAAAGCGAAGATTAGTCTATAAGATGATCAAGGACGATGGTCTAAGTATAAAGAAAACAGCGAACCTATTGGATATTGCAGATAAAACTGTGAAAAAACACTTGGAACTAGCAGTAAGAGAAATTAGAATTGAAATTCAACAGTACCTATCCAATCACAGTGCAGTTGCTAAAGTTATTCCCATATCAGCTAAATTAAGCAACTTAGGAGTGATTGTATTAGGCGCTTGGCATTTTTTGAGATTACCAACTAACACACTTTAATTCCATAAGCTCATACCACTATTACAGGTGGAAATTTTATGGATTAAACATCTGTTTTATTTTATGTATTTGTACTAATCCAATTATTTATTCTGAATAAACGCATGATTAAGAATTAATTTTTTGAAAATTTATCAAAATGCGTTACGCCCTTTTTAGACTTCGATTGTCTATTAAGATGTGAATGTACCGAAAGATCAGATAGATAGAATACTTGCCAAGTGGCTGACTAATACTGCCAGTGAAGATGAACTTGTGATTCTTAAGAATTGGGTTGGTCAAAGCGAGGAGAATTTGGAACTCATTGAAAACATTCAAAAAACATGGAGAGAGGACACTGCTGAACCCATTTTGGTTAACGTTGACGCAAAGGCAAATGAAATTTGGACTAGCGCAATGATGGAACAACCAAAGCAAGCATGGAGGTGGGATTTGTTTTTTCGATATGCTGCTGCAATCCTTTTTTTGGCTGGATCATTATTCTGGGTATTGAGTACTGCTGATTTTGGAGAATCTGAGCAGATTGATACCTTATCAATAGCGCCTACTTTTATTTTAAGAGAAAATATACCTGGGCAAAAAACAAAGGTTTTTTTACCTGATGGCTCAATTGCTTATCTGAACAGTAGTTCCAGTTTAAAATATTTAGAAAATTTTGAGGGCCTTGAAAGAAGGGTTGTTTTAATTGGTGAAGCATATTTTGAAGTTTCCAAGGATGAAAAAAAGCCATTTATAGTGGAAAGCAAAAACATTGAAACGGTTGCACTTGGTACAGCTTTTAATGTAAATACTTTTAATCTCAATGAAATCCGAATCTCCTTAATTGAAGGGAAAGTTGGGATAAACCACACAGAGTCTACTGATAAACTGGCTACGCTTAATCCTGGAAAAGAATTACTTATCAACCCAACTACACAGCAATTTTTAGAGCAATCCTTTGAGATTGAAGATGTGATAGGTTGGAAGCTGGGAAAACTGGTGTTTAATCATGCCAGTTTAGAAGAAGTTTCACGCAGACTAGAAAGGTGGTATGGGGTGAAAATTACCGTAAAAGGTAGCGTTTCCGCTGCTTGGAAAATATCCACAGTGTATGAAAATCAATCATTAAAAAATGTATTAACTGATCTCCAATACTCGAAAAAATTTGCCTATGAGATAAAAGATTCTAATGTGACCATCACATTCTAAAAAACAGAACCAATGGGATTGCGCCCCATTGATTCTGAGACGGTTTAACCCATTGCTTAGACACAATTTGGCTAAACCTATTAAAATACTTGTCAGTACTCTATAACCCAAAATTATGATAAATAAACCTATACTGCTAATTCTGAAAATGACAAAATACACCCTATATGGTTTTTTGTTTCAGATGCTTGTGTTGAATGTAATTCTTGCTCATACAATTAAAGCTCAAAAAATCAATGAAGTTTTTGTGAGCGTTTCCTTTAGCAACGAAAAGCTTATCAATGTCCTCCAAGTGATCGAAAACGACACAGAGTTTAACTTCACTATACATGAAAATGAAAAATATCTAAGGAAAGAGGTATCAGTAAATCGATCAAATATTTCTGTGGAAGATTTACTGATAGAAATTGGAAAACAAACAGGATTGAATTTTCAACAAGTAAACAGGAACATTTCCATGCGGCTGGCCTCCAGTCAAAATAGCTTAGAATATAAAAGCGTTATTGAAACTCAAATTAATATTACTGGCGTAATTAAAGATAACCTCGGGGGACCACTACCCGGAGTGACCATTATTGTAGAAGGGTCTACATCAGGAACTGTATCCGATATAGATGGAAAATATTCTATTTCTGCCTTATCAGAAGATCTTTTAGTCTATTCATTTATTGGCTTTATACAACAAAAGATTGAAGTTGGTAACCAGGTAGAGATTAATGTCACTATGGTTGAAGATGAACAGGCATTGGATGAAGTGGTAGTAATGGGATATGGATCACAGAGAAAAGCCGATATAACATCCGCTGTTTCTGTCATTGACATGGAAGCAATCGGAAATATCCCTACGACAAATGCATCAAGACTCATTCAAGGTCAGGCAGCAGGCGTCCAGGTACAGCAACAATCAGGCACGCCTGGCCAAGACATGAAGATCACAATCCGTGGAATTGGATCCTTAGGTGCTGGAAGCGATCCATTATTTGTTGTAGACGGATTTCCAGTAGGGACATCTATAGGTAACATCGTAAATCCAGCTGATATTGAAAGTATTACAGTGCTTAAAGATGCCGCTTCCACTGCTATCTATGGGGCAAGGGGATCAAATGGGGTTATTTTGATCACAACAAAATCTGCTAAAACTGATGTGGTAGGTTTTCAATTATATCTTAATCAAGGGATTACAAATGTTCCGACTTCTCGACGGACAAAAATGATGAGCGGAAAAGAATTTGCTTATTTTAAAAATGAAAGTTTTGTAGACAAAATCAGATATTTTGAGAATCGTGAACCAAGTATTGAAGAAATCCCTGCAGAATTTAGATATCCAGAGGAGACTACTGTTAACACTGATTGGTTTGAAGAAATTTTAAATCAAAATGCAAGCTTTACGAATGTCAATGGAACGCTTACCGCCGGAAAGGGCGCTCTAAAGACCATCGCATCCCTAGGCTATATTAACCAACAAGGTGCTGTGATAAACACTGATTATAATCGTTTTAATGCGAGAGTAAATGTTGAAGGGCAAATCACTGATTATCTGAAAATAGGTTGGAATATGTCAGCAGCACATATAGAGGAAAATTACGCCCCAACAACAGGACGAGGTGCAGTGATAGGTCGTGCGCTTTGGGCAGACCCAAGATATTCTGTATATAATGAAGATGGAAGTTATAACACCTATATCGGAGGAACCAATGGGGTTTTTGGTACTGCAAACATAGTCCAAGAGCTGAATGAATTATCAAGAACTAGAGTTGGCAACAACATCCTAGGTAACGGGTTTGTTGAATTGTCATTTCTAAAGAATTTTAAATTCAGAAGCTCTGTCAATGCGATCTACAGCGGCAGTGAGCAAAAAGAATTTAGACCATCAACGCTTGCCGGAACTGGCTTTAACCAACCTCCTCCTCGCGTAGCTACGCTATCACAGTCTTCCTATAATACTTATAATATATCTGGTGATCAGCTGTTAAGCTATTCCAATACCTTTGAAAACCATAGGATAGAAGGCCTTATAGGTTTCTCAGCCCAACAAGAAAATACTACGTTCCTTCAGGGGAATGGAAATACATTTCCAAATAATGAAAACAGATATTTAAGCGCCGCAACTGTACAAACAACAAATTCAGGAGAATATGGATGGAGTTTGCTGGCATATTTTATACGGATGAATTATTCCTATAAGGATAAATATCTTGCTTCAGCCTCCTTAAGAAGAGAAGGAAGCTCTAGGTTTGGTGCTAATAATAAATATGGAAATTTCCCCGCACTTTCTATTGGATGGAGGGTTTTTGAAGAAGACTTCTTTCCAAAGACAAAATGGGTATCAGATCTAAAACTACGAGGAAGCTTCGGAGTAACTGGTAACAATGCAATTGGAAATTATTCAAGTTATTCTAACCTACGGATTTCTAATTATGTGCTAGGTGGCGTGCTTGTGAATGGCCAGGTGTTGTCGAATTTCGGTAACAACAATCTAGGATGGGAACAAAGCCAGCAAACTGACATTGGACTAGATTTGGCATTGTTTGATAATCGTTTGGTCGTAACGGCAGAATATTACAACAGATTAACCGACAACATGCTTTTGTCTGTGGAAATGCCATCCGTATCGGGCTTCACTCAGTCACTCGACAATGTTGGTAAAGTGAAAAACAATGGATTTGAGCTTGCGCTCGATTTTAGAACTTCAGTTAAGAAATTAAACTTAAGGAGTAATTTGAACTTCACTGTAAACCGAAATAAAGTACTGGAAATCAGGGGCGAAAATGATGCGATTTGGACAGGAGGATTCTATGACACCTATAATGTCTCGAAAGCAGGAAGACCCATGGGAATGCTATATGGCTTTAAAAAAGTAGGGATATTTAATACTGATGAAGAAATAGCTAACTGGCCAACCCAAGATGGTGCTATACCTGGTACATATAAGTATGAGGACACCAATGGAGATGGAGTGATCTCATACGACACTCAGGACATGGTAGAAATCGGAAATCCGCACCCTAAATTACTAATGGGCTGGACTCTTGGTGGTGATGCTGGCAATTTTGATTTCAATGTGTTGTTTACAGGCGCCTTCAATTATGATGTATTTAGAAATATTGAAGCTACCACAATGAATATGGATGGAGTTTTCAATATTCTACAGTCCGGAGTCAATAGATGGAGATCTCCAGAAAGTCCAGGAGATGGTGTTGGTGCAACTTCCAGCACTTGGAAGTGGGAAAGAGAATCTAATTCTAGGTATGTATATGATGCTTCACACGTATGGCTACGTAATATCACAGTAGGATACACAATTCCCGTCAAAAACCTCAAAAACAATCCCCGCATTTTCCTAAGCGGAGAAAACGTATTTCTATTCAGTAAATACCCTGGTTCGAACCCAGATGTCAATACAAGAGGAGGGGTTAATCTAGGAGTTGACGATGAAGCATATCCCGTTCCGAGAGTTTTCACAATTGGCGCAAGTATCAACTTTTAATATCTAACTCATGAAACTTCTAAAGAAATTCATATTAATACCTATCACGCTCATTTTTGCTTCATCATGCGACGGTTTTTTGGATAAAACAGATCCAACCGTTTTAGTTGCTGATAAGTTTTACAAAAATGAAGCTGAAATCGAACAGGCTGTGAATGGAGTCTATGCACTTCTTCAAGATTACTTTAATAGCCAATGGCAGTTTACTGAATACATTAGTGACAATACCACCTTACAGTTTAACGTAGGAGATCGTGGTCAGGGACCATCATTGGAAGCTTTGGAATATTGGCAATACAATCCTGGGACTCAAAATTTTTCTTCACTGTACAATACGTCTTACTATATAATTGCAAATATAAATACGCTATTATACAATTTAGAGCAGATCGAAATTGACCAAGAAGTAAAGGATCAAGCAATCGGACAGGTAAAGTTTATCAGAGCACAGATGTACTTTGACCTTGTACGCTCCTTCGGAGATGTAGCAATTATTGATATTCCGATCAAGAGTCCTGAAGAAGCTTTCTTAGCAGCTAGAAAACCTGAGACTGAAGTTTATCAGTTTATCCTTACAGATCTTCAAGATGCAGTCCAAAAACTACCCACAAGTTATCCTGAAACTAAAGCAGGAAAAGCTACAAGAGGTGCAGGATTGACTCTTCTTGCTAAAGTATATTTAACACAAAAAAATTATACTGAATGCTTGAGCACCTTGAACAAAATACTTCCACTCGGATATACATTGGTCGATAATTATGCAGACGTATTCGAAACGAACAATAAAAACAACAGTGAATCAATCTGGGAAATCCAATACTTAGGATTAAACACTGGAGGCGTCAACAGTTCATTTATCTATACTTTCGCACCACGCTCATCGAATGGTTCAGTGATTAATTTCCCTGGACAAGATGGTGGTGGATGGAACATACCTACCAATGAAATAATCGCGCTATATGAAACTGGTGATGCAAGAAAGGAAGCCTCTTTGAAAGAGGGGTATTTCAATCAATCTGACGAGTGGGTTCCGGTGCCTTATATTAATAAGTACAACCATGATCATTCAGTTAGAGGAGCCTCTGACGATAACTGGCCAGTATACCGCTATTCGGATGTTCTCTTAATGCTAGCAGAAACCATTAATGAAGTTACTGGGCCATCAAGTGAAGCATTTGAGTACCTAAATATGGTGCGAGAAAGAGCCAAGCTCCCAGCCCTTTCGGGATTGGACAAAAGCGAATTTAGGAAGGCCATATGGAAGGAGAGGAGAATTGAACTAGCCTTTGAAAATCACAGGTGGTTTGACCTGAAAAGAACCCATTCAAACTCAGAGCTTATTGATTTACTAAAAGCTCATGGGCGTTCTGAAATAGCTAAACCCACTACTGACCGTGGGGGAATCCCTTTTTCAAATGGAGATTACCAAATTGAAGAATATCAGTTGCTGTTCCCAATTCCAGCTGATCAAAGAAGAATTAATCCCAACATTCAACAAAACCCTGGGTATTAATTTCTACAAAGGTGTAATGCTAGCTTGAAAATATTAGCAATGAATACCTTTTTGGTAAATAAATAAATTGAGAAGCCGGACTCTCTACTTGCCTGCTATTGGGTAGTGAATTTGTCAGCTTTCATAAGTAATTAATAAAATAAAGTAATGCAAGAATCTGCTTTTTGGCTGTGGCAATTCATGGGGAGACTCCATCCGCTGATTGTCCATTTTCCTATTGCTTTGATTTTAGTGGCGGCATTAATGGAGTTATTTACTTTTGGTAAATTCAACTCTAAGATCAGGCCTGGTATTATCATTTTAGCAGCCGTAGGGGCAGTAAGTGCTTTACTTGCCGCCCCTATGGGTTGGCTGCTGGCAACCAATGAGGGAACAAGTGGAGAGCTTCTCGATCTGCACAAATGGATAGGAATCTTTACCGCAATTTTAAGCGTAGTTATCTTATTTCTTCTTCCTAAAACCCGCCGTAAACCTAATGCTTTACAAATAAAAGTTTTTAGGACGACTCTATTTGTGACTGCTCTTGGTGTTTCACTCACGGGGCATTTTGGCGGATCACTTACGCATGGGGAAGATTTCCTTACGGAAGTTTTACCTAGCAGTATCGATGATGAATTAGAAATTGAAAAAACTCCGATAAACCTTGCCTCTTACGAAACAGAACTTTCCCCTGAGAAAGAAATGAAACTGATCGGGGAAG
>NZ_VORW01000030.1 GCF_007997215.1 Algoriphagus aquimarinus
TGAAAGCCAACCAAACGGCCCTATTTCCAACCTAGTGGGCTTACATTCCAATTTCACCCAAAAATCTCCTCTGATTAAGTTCTTTTCAACCTCTCTGAGAAATTCTTACTTTAGTCGGACACTAGTGATTTTTAATAATCATTCTACTCAGAAAATGATTAAAGATGCGATCGAACTTCAAATGGATGCAAGGGGCTTCGCTAAAGACAAAGCAGATCCCCAGATGCTAGTCAACTTCCTGGTCCTTGATGAAGAAACTGAGCTTAGAAAATATGTTTTGGACAATGGGCAGGATTATCTTGGATTCGGTCCAAGGTCTAATTCTGTTAAAATGGTTCCGGTAGATAAAGGAACAGTTTTAATTAATTTCTTGGATTCAAGGACTGGAAATCAAATCTGGCAAGGATATGCCTCTGGTGCGTTAAAGTCTACAGATATTAAAAATATGAGCGCAATGCAGGAAAAAGTAGGTGCTATTTTCGAAGACTTTAATTTCAATCAATTTGAGACTGGTCCAAGTACCGAATAAAAATTGGTAATCATATATTGATATCATGTCTCGGGTTTTAGAACCTGGGATTATGAAACAATTTTCTAACCCTACACTAAAATAAGTGTAGGGTTTTTTCTTGATTTGAATTCCAAAAGCGTGTGATTTATATTTTCTGATAACATCTCATAAATAGTGTTTAGTACTGATTGCAATGCTTTTAGTAAGATTTCTATCTACTATTTTGTCATTTATTTTCTCCATACCTATTTTTATTAGATAATTGATATCCATGAAGAATTTTTTGCCAGTACTTCTTTTCGCTGTTCTTGTTGCTTGTAGTGATAAGACTCAAGAAAAACTATCGGATGTTTACGTTCCCGAGCTGGTGATTACCGATAGTTTGGTGATAGATCACTTGACCGAATTGGGAATGATAGATGTCAAGGAAGATCATTCTGAATTTTTGTTTTTTGATTGGAAGACAAATGAGCTGATTCGTGTAGATAACTCTGGTGAAATTATACTAAAAGCCAATAGAAGTGAGGATGGGAAGGATAGTTATAAGACTCAGTATTTTATCACTGCTAATTAAAAAGGGGGAAATAAAATCCTAATAATTACTCATGCTGGAGCATTTATATATGATCTTGATTTTAATTTGCTGGAAGAAAAGACGCTTCAATTTGATTTGGTTACCCGTAGGATTGGTGGTAGTCGCGCAGCACTGACACATAAAAATTTCTTCTATACGTTTTCTTTAGAAAAATCTGATGCACCTGAGGTTCTTGAATCTAAGAATTTTAGTATTTCTTATCCCTTTATGTCGGTAAGAGACCTCTCTACTATGGAAATTTTGAGATCGGATGTTATTCCTGCTGAAAGTCAAATAGCCAGCAGTCCTGGGAAATACAATAATTTAGATCCTATTGTAAAAATAGTCAATGATGAGATGTTTGTGCTTTTCCCGAACTCTCCTGAAATGTATGTATATACTTTTCCTGAGTTGATTTTGCAAAGAAATTGGGCTTTGGATCCTGGTGATAGCTATAAGCAAATTTTGCCAACTCGGGATGATGCATCATTTGAAGGGTTTTTAAATGCGCTGGCAAGTTCTGAATACACCAATTTTATCTTTTCAAATGATTATTTATTAACCCAGTTTGATGGTTTCGCTCCGCAAGAGGAAGTAGATAAGCTTCCGCGGGAATTTATTGGTGGCCCAGAGTTTATGAAATTGGCAAATAAGTATAAGTCAATCTACAATTACCAGATTTTCAAAGGTGAACAAAAACTATGGCAAGGAACCTGGGATGTTAATCTTTGGTCAGTTCGTGATGTGCTTTATTCCAATGCCAAGCCAGGCGAAGATCCAGATGCTATGGAGAATGATGTACAAACCATTTATTTTTATGAGTTGAAATAAGACAACTTTCAAACAATCCCCCTCTCAAAATGCTTTAACCTAAAACCATTTAATGACATGAAAGGAAAGAATATTGTTATCATCGGAGGGAATTCAGGAATCGGAAAAGCCGTCGCAGCATTAGCAAAGGAAAGTGGAGCAAATTTGTTCCTCTATTCCCGAAGTGGAGAGGGGAATTACCAATTCGATGTAACAGACGGCTCTTCAGAATTGCAGGATTTACCTGAGGTAATTGATGGCGTGGTTTATTGTCCCGGTTCCATCAATCTCAAACCATTCCATAGAATATCGATGGAGGATTTTAAGGCTGAGATGGACGTAAATTTTTTTGGTGCGGTCAAGACGCTTCAGGCCTGTATGAAAGGTCTTAAAAAATCAGAAGCTGCTTCGGTGGTTCTTTATAGTACTGTTGCTGTGCAAACGGGCATGGGATTTCATGCTGGAATAGCATCGGCAAAGGGAGCTGTGGAGGGATTGGTTAGATCCTTGGCAGCAGAATGGGCACCAAATCACATTAGAGTTAATGCCATTGCTCCATCTTTAACGGACACACCTTTGGCGAAGCAATTGGTAAGCACAGACGAAAAGCGGGCAGCCTCTGATAAAAGACATCCTTTGGGTCGAATAGGCACACCAGAGGATATCGCTGAAGCCACTCTATTTCTCTTAGGTACTAAATCGTCTTGGGTTACTGGCCAAATATTACATATTGACGGTGGAATGTCTTCTTTGAAATAGTAAAATATGATTATCCTCAATGAGGCCAGCACCCATAATTTCTTTGCTCACCCTGACAGAAGACCGAAGACAGGTGACCGAAGCGGCCTAAAAGTTAGTCTTATCCTAAGTCTATAATGCTTTTGTGGTACCACTAATAGAAAAGCGGGTTTTCATATAATAAGAATTAAATCAATTGAAATACAGTTGATATTATCTGGAGTAGTTGCTTAGTTTTATACATGAAGCATTTTCTATTTCTTGGGTTAAGCTTTTTACTCTTAAGTTTTTCCTGTTCAAATCCTAAGTCTCAAACCACATACATCAATACCGTCACTGGTCCGATTCCTATAGACTCAATGGGTCTCACCCTGATTCATGAGCACATGCTCGTGGATTTTATAGGGGCAGATTCTGTTTCACCAGAGCGGTATAGTCAAGAGGCGGTAATCGCTAAAGTCCTGCCTTATTTACTCGAAGTGAGAAAATATGGTGTAAAGACCATATTTGACTGTACACCTTCCTATTTGGCAAAAGATCCTGTTCTGCTCAGAAAACTCAGTGAGCAGTCGGGAATTCAACTCATCACCAATACCGGACTTTACGGTACGCAAAAGGGAAGGTTTCTACCTGATTATGCATTCACAGAAACAGCTGAAGAGTTGTCAGAGCGATGGATTGATGAATACGAAAATGGAATAGAAGGAACTGGTATCAAGCCGGGCTTCATCAAAATTTCGGTCAATGAGGATGATCCTTTGGGGGAAATGGATTCAAAATTGGTCAGAGCAGCAGGTCTGACTTTTGAGCAAACAGGTTTGAAAATCTATTCTCACACCGGAACATGGAATACTGCCAAACAGGAAGTTGCCATATTAAAGGAAATGGGAATTGACCCTTCCGCATTCGTTTGGGTCCATGCACAGGCTGAGCAGGACTTTCAAAATTACCAGAACGCAGCCAATCTCGGTGTTTGGATCAGTATGGATGGAATAGGATGGAGTTTGGATGAATATGTGGAGCGATTACTTTTTGCCAAGGAAAATGAAATCTTGGATCAAGTGCTGATTTCCCATGATGCAGGTTGGTATGATCCTGCCAAACCAAATGGAGGAGATTTTGTGCCATTCACCAATATTTTTGAAAAGCTGATGCCCGCATTAAATGCTAAGGGATTTGACGAAGATGACTGGAAAATGCTTTTGGAAGAAAATCCTAAACGAGCTTTTGGAAATTAGCAATGATCAAGTTCAATTATCAATTTCCAAATTCAAGTATCAACGAACAAATTTGGCAAAATGGAACTATGGAGTATTGAATAGATTTACAGGATGAAGCAAAAATCGTTGCGCCGCTGCGTCGCCGCGAGCCTCCACTACAGCTGAGGAACATGAGCCTTGATCGCCTCTTTCGCTAGCAATATTCTCCTCAATGTTTTTTCATCGTCAGTAGGAACTAAGTCCTTGATAGAATCCATAGCCTTTGCATAATAGTCAGCCCAAGTGTCTAGGATCAATTGTTCATCTTTGGTAGATCCACCTTCAGCAATCACTTTTTTGCTAAGTTGAACTTCTATAAGCAATCGTATTTGTACTTTTGCTGCGAGCATGAGCATTAGTTGATCTACTGTTTTCGTATCAGCATTCAATAGGGTATAAGCAGAAACTAGAGCTCCTGTGCCGACATTGACCATCGTTTTCTGAGAGACTTTATCCAAGCGATCATTGTCCGTGTGGTAAAACTGATCGGTAAAGTGCCAAAGTAATAATCCAGGAATATCTGCTTGAAGGAATGGCGTATGATCAGATCCTCCTTCAAAAGGATTGGTTTTCACTACCCAGTTGGCGTACTCGCCTTGGGCCTCGAAGTTGGTCAGGATAAAGTCATTCAGGTAGTGTGGCTTCAAATCACCAACCTTCAAAGGAGAACCGCCCCATTCGCTGTGTTTGTCCTCACCACGAGTCCAGATCGCACTTGGGTCAGGCATCTTTTCGATTAGGAAAGTTCCACCTGTTACGTCAGTATTTTCACCCACCATATCTAGCGAAATTCCCCAGTTGATTTCAGCTTCACGCTTGTCTTTTTCTTCAATATATCTTCTGGTAGAAATTATCTCATCTCCCCAAAGGAAAGTTAAGGTGCGCTTCAGGTCAAGCTTTCCTTGCTTCATCAATTCAGCAGTGATTTTCGCCATTTCCAATTGAGTACCCACGCCAGTAGCATTGTCATTTGCCCCAGGCTCTTGGATATGTGCTGAGAAAACCAGGCTTTCCAAAGGCAATTCTGATCCTTTGACATTAGCGACTACGGTGAGTTCCTCGGATTCATAGATCTTGGATTCTGTCTTTACCAGCACTTCTACCTTGCCTTTTGCCAGCTCGGTTTTCAGTTTTTCTTTGGCTGCGAAAGAAAGCGCAATCGCCCAAGTTGGGTTCTTAGCATCGTGTCTCAAACCTCTAAACTGAATGGATGTAGTGTTTTTCTCTGGTTGCAAATAAGCAGGCATATCGTAAGTCAATACGCCCACAGCACCTTTGTCTTTCACAGCTGACTGTAGCGTTCTATAACTAATTTGATCCGAAAAGAGAATTTTTCCTGACACATCGAGAGAAGAAAGTGCTTCCTTGCTCTCCACATAAATAACTTCCGCAGTAATCCCTTCCGCAGGAGTGGAGGAGGAATACTGATAAATCATATTTCGGTTGGTCTCCGAGGAAAGTAAATTTTCACTGGAACCGAGGATTTTCAATGAGGCAGAAACTGGCTCCCAGGTAGGTTGTTTCATCTTCCGACTTTCTATTCTATAGGTGAATCGATCGGAATCGGTTGCTTTTTCTTCTAAAACATACCCTGCAGCTTCCAGCTTTTCAGCGATAAGATACACAGTGTTATTAAATCCGGTATTTCCAGCGAGCCTCCAGTATTGCTCTACGAAAGCTACGGTCTCATAAGCCAAGTCGCCTTTGAACTCTGGTCTTACCAGTTTAAAATAAGGGTCGGTAACTTTCTGAAGCGGAGCGTTTTGAGCAAAGGAACTTATGCTTAGTAAAAGCAAAAAGATGGGGAGGATAGCTTTTGATTTCATACTAAATAGTGAATTCAAGTTGGTTTATAGGTGCTAGATAATATATTATTTGGGGATTTACGATATGGGAATTACGATTTACGAGATCATTTGAACCTCAGAATCTTTTTTCTGGAGATTCAATCTTCCAATCCGTCACGGCGGACAGCTTCTTCCAATCCCTCCCTACCAAACATTATTCTGTAAAATTTCTCAGATCATTTCCTCAGTTTGTCTGCCCTGATTACCTTTGCGCATGGCAGAACAAATCTTGATCCTCGATTTCGGTTCTCAGTACACACAACTCATCGCCCGACGAGTTAGAGAACTGAACGTTTATTGCGAAATCCACCCTTATAACAAAGTTCCAGAAATCACCTCTGATATTAAAGGAGTGATACTTTCAGGCTCTCCATGCTCGGTAAGAGATGCGGGTTCTCCTGATTTGGACTTAGATAGTTTGAGAGGCAAACTCCCTCTTTTGGGTGTATGCTACGGTTCCCAACTTTTGGCTCAGAAATATGGCGGAGAAGTGCTTCCATCTGAGATCAGAGAATATGGCCGAGCAAACTTGAGTCATCTTGATACACATTACGACCTGCTCAAGGAAATGAGCCACGGTTCGCAGGTTTGGATGTCTCATGGAGATACGATCAAGAATTTGCCGGAAAATTTTGAAGTGATCGCAAGCACAGACTCAGTTCGTGTGGCTGCTTTCAAAATAAAAGAAGAAGAAACTTACGGAATTCAATTCCACCCAGAGGTAACTCACTCTTCGGAAGGCAAAAATCTATTGAGAAATTTTGTTGTTGGAATCTGTGGCTGTGCTCAGGATTGGACTTCTGATGTTTTCATCGATGCGAGCATTGCTGATTTGAAAGCAAAAATCGGTTCAGATAAAGTTGTGATGGGTTTGTCAGGAGGAGTTGATTCTTCTGTGGCTGCTACACTTATTCACCGTGCAATTGGAGACCAGTTGATCTGCGTATTTGTAGATAATGGATTGCTTCGCAAAAATGAATTCGAAGAAGTATTGGATTCATATAAGCACATGGGATTAAATGTGATTGGAGTAGATGCCAAGCAGAAATTCTATGATGCACTTGCAGGAGTTACGGATCCAGAAGCTAAGAGAAAAGCGATTGGGAATGCATTCATTGAGGTTTTCGACGAAGAATCAAATAAACTTGAAGGCGTAAAATGGCTTGGACAAGGAACGATCTATCCAGATGTGATTGAGTCGATTTCTGTAAAAGGCCCTTCTGCTACCATCAAGTCTCACCACAATGTGGGCGGTTTACCTGATTTCATGAAGCTTTCTGTAGTGGAGCCCTTGAATACGCTTTTCAAAGATGAGGTTCGGGAAGTAGGACGTGCGCTGGAGATTGTAGAGAAAATTATCGGTCGTCATCCATTCCCAGGTCCGGGGCTTGGAATCCGTATTTTGGGAGATGTCACTGCCGAGAAAGTAAAGACACTTCAGGAAGTAGATTATATTTTCATCAAAGGCTTGAAAGATTCTGGACTTTATGATCAGGTGTGGCAAGCAGGAGCGATGCTACTTCCTATCCAATCTGTAGGCGTGATGGGAGATGAGCGTACGTATGAGAAAGTAGTTGCGCTGAGAGCCGTAGGTTCTGTAGATGGCATGACTGCTGACTGGATTCACCTTCCGTATGAGTTCCTGGGCAAGATTTCCAATGAAATTATCAATAAAGTAAAAGGTGTAAACAGAGTTGTCTATGATATCTCTTCTAAGCCTCCTGCTACTATCGAGTGGGAATAGATTAATTTGAGATTAGAAATTTCAAATTTGAAATTGTGAAACCCGAAGACTATTCTTCGGGTTTTTACTTTTTAACCCTTTTCGGCCTGAACTTTGGGTTTGAAAATATTGGGTTAAATTTGCACACCCTGTTTGATGTTTGATTCACTTCGATAAAATGAAAAAATTTCTTTTAGTAATTCCGGTATTTTTCATCTTGAGCTTAGCTATCGCTCAAATTCCCACACCGGATGCTTATCGCAAGGCTCAGTCCGAACTGGCTGCCAAAAATTACTGGGAAGCCATCCCACTTTTCAAGCAATTTACTGATCCGAAAGAATACGGAAATCTTGCTAACTATGCAGCTTTTCATTTGGGAGAGGCATTTCTTGGAGCGAATCAACCTGCACAAGCAGTGGCTGCTTTGGAAGCTGTAGCTACTGGGAGCTGGGCAAAATCTGACGATGCTAAATATCTTTTAGGAATAGCCTATTTTAAAAATCAACAAAACGTAGAAGCGCTTCAAATCATCAAAAGAATTAAAGATGATAAGATTATGGAGATGGCTGAAAATGCTTCTTACGAAAACTTAAAGCAGGTGAGCGTTAGCTTTATGATTGCCAATCTACAGGAATTCAAAGAGAATAAAGGCTTTGGGGAAGCATTGAAGCGGGTTTTAGAGTCTCAGACCATTCTTTCAGCAACGGAGCGTGAAGCGTATTATGAGTTGCAAGGCAAAGCAAACGAGAATAAAAATGTAGTGAAGGATCAGGTGTTGGATATCGTGGTGATTTTGCCTTTTACCAACTCTTCACGCACGAATTTGTCTAGTATTCCGCAAAGTGATTTTGTATTCGAACTATACCAAGGTTTGCAATATGGAGTTGAGGAATTGAAGAAAGCTGGAACAAAGGTCAATATGCTGACTTTTGACTCAAAAAGAGATGTAGCACATCTGAAAAACTTACTAGCAGATCCAGCTATTGCTTCGGCGGATATTATTATTGGCCCGATCTACCAGGAAGAAACAGACTTGGTGAGCAGTTTTGCCGAAACGTCCAAAATACCGTTTGTACATCCACTCTCTAATTTGGGTGACAGATTTGAAGAATTGAATTATAGCTACCTGTTTAGACCTACCGTAAGTTCTATTGCAAATGGAATTGTAGAAGGATTGAGAAAGCAGAATTGGGGTAAAAGAGTTGCGATAGGATATAGCGCTAGTTCCCGAGATGAGATGCTAGCGAAAATGCTACAAGATCAACTAGGTAGTGCAGGATTTCAATTGGTGAAGTTTGAGCAGATTACTCCTAGAAACACGAGTTCATTTCTACAAGGTTTAGGAATTCGACAAGGGCAGGCTAGTATGGCTGTTGATCAGATAATTTTGCTTACAGACGATCCTACCATTGCTCAACCGGCTTTTTCCCTGTTGGAATCTATTACCGCTTCCATTCCTACTCTGGTAATGGATTCTTGGTTGGGTTTCAATTTTGCCAATTACGAGATGCTTGAGTTTCCGAATTTCTATTTCATAGGCAATAATACCTTGAATTTCTACGGTGAGCCTATGCAGCAATTCCGAAACAGATTCTATAATAAATACCTGAGTTTTCCAAGTATGAACTCCGCCCTTGGAGTGGAGATGATCAACTGGATTTCATCCAATATTTCAGACACCAAAGGCTTTGATTTGAGAAGAAACCTAGATCAGAAAGCATTTCAAGCAGGTAAATTGACTTGGGGATTCAACTTCCAAGGCACACACAATAATCAATATGTACCTCTGTTTACGTTAGAAGCGGGGGAATTGAAACCTTTAGATTAATCCATGAATATTTCTAAGAGTAAAGAGCTTTTTGCAAAAGCCCAAAATTTCATCCCTGGCGGTGTGAATTCGCCTGTTCGTGCCTTTAGAGCAGTTGGTGGAGAGCCACTTTTTATCAAAAAAGCTGACGGTGCTTATTTGTACGATGAGGATGGAAATCAATTCATCGAACTGATCAATAGCTGGGGGCCAATGCTTTTGGGTCACAATCATCCGAAAGTGAAGGAGGCGGTGATCAAAGCGATGGAGGATGGGACATCTTTCGGAGCTCCAACTGCGCGTGAAGTGGAAATAGCTGAGTTGATCGTAAGCATGGTTCCTTCCATTGAGAAAGTCCGCATGGTCAACTCTGGTACCGAAGCGACCATGTCTGCGATACGCGTTGCCAGAGGCTTTACAGGACGTGATAAGTTTATCAAAATGGAAGGTCATTACCATGGACATGGGGACTCATTTTTGATCGCTGCAGGTTCTGGAGCGATGACGATGGGCGATCCAGATTCTCCGGGAGTGACCAAAGGAACAGCCAAGGATACCTTGATTGCTCCATACAATAATCTAGAAGCTATCGAAGAACTGGTAGCTGCGAATCCAGGTGAAATTGCAGCGTTGATTTTGGAGCCCGTTCCGGGAAATATGGGATTATGTCTTCCGAAGGAAGGATACCTACAAGGATTGCGTGATATCTGTACTAGAGAAGGAATTATCCTGATCTTCGATGAAGTGATGACAGGTTTCCGCTTGGCAAAAGGCGGAGCTCAGGAAATTTTCGGAGTAACTCCAGATATGACCACTTTGGGTAAAATCATTGGTGGAGGTATGCCAGTGGGAGCTTATGGAGGAAAGAGAGAAATCATGGAGTTTGTTTCTCCTGCCGGTCCTGTTTATCAGGCTGGTACTCTTTCTGGAAATCCAATTGCCATGGCTGCAGGCTTGACGATGTTGAATCATCTTAATACAGATTCTGAAGTCTATGCAGAGTTAAATCACATCGGAACGAAATTGACTGAAGGCATAAAAAGTATCAATCAGGAATTAGGGTTGGACTATACTGTGAATACCCTTGGAAGCATGTATTCCTTGTTTTTCACGGATAAGCCAGTGTTTGATTTTGAAAGTGCAAAGACTTCTGATACAGCGTTGTTTGGAAAGTATTTCCAAGCGATGTTGAAGCGTGGAGTTTACTTGGCACCAAGCCAGTTTGAGAGCTTGTTCTTGTCCACAGCGCTGAAAGACGATGTGATCGATCAGATCTTAGTCGCTCATAAAGAGGCGATGGTGGAGATATTGGGATTATAATAGATTGAGTCTAGCATAAAAATTAAGTAAAATGTCTATCAAAGTTTACGGAATTAAGAATTGCAATACGATGAAGAAGACCTTCGATTTCCTAGCGGAAAAAGGAGTGGAGTATGACTTTATCGATTATAAAAAACAGAAGCCTGACGCTGCACTTTTAGAAGGTTTTTTGGAGAAAACGGAGCTTGCCTCTCTAGTGAATAAGAAAGGAACGACCTACCGAAAAATGTCTGATGAGCAGAAATCAGCCCTTGAAAACGAAGAAACTGCGATCCCAATTCTGGAAGAAAACTCAAGCATGATCAAGCGTCCAGTGATTGTATACAAAGATGGAAGCCTGAGCTTGGGTTTTGATGCGGAGGTGATTGAGGGGCATTTAAAGTAAATTCTCTCGCAACGGCGCGGCGGCGCAACGTTTTGATTACAGCTATTCGGGATTTGTAATCACGAAATTTTATCCAAGGATTTTCAATCTAAATCTTCTAAGAAAGAAATTAGAAACCTACTGATAGAAGAGCCGAGGTTAGAAACCTAGATGAACAAGGAGGAAAAAAACGTTGCGCCGTTGCGCCGCCGCGAGATATTGCCGAGACATATTAGTATACAATAGTATCCGTTGCCAATGGTGGTAAGCTCAAACTTCCGGTTTCCAAGTAAAAACTAAACTGAGAGAAACTTCCATTATCGGCTACCGGTGAGTCAAAAGCAAATACTTTCTCCAAAGTTGGATGGCCATCCAGTGCTGATAGTTTGTCAACAGTCACTTGGCTGTCATTGATATAGAGCAGCTTCAAGTTTTTGTTTTCAGCCAATGTCCCCAATCCAGAACCTTCAATAGCTGTCTGATTAAGTTTCAAAACGGTCAAGTTTGGCAGCTTTGAAATTTGTTCCAAAATAGCATCACTGATCGATGTTCCTGTCAGGTCCAAATACACAATTTGATCTTTTGCAGATAGGAGCATATGCCAGTCTGAATCCGAAAATGCTGGAAAGTTGATGCAACTGATCTTCAATAATGGAGAATCCTTCCTCACGATTTCAGCAAAGAACCCCTCTTCTCTCAGTTTGGCAATAGAATCCTGCGGAAGCTTTGCAACCTCAACGACAGGATAAAATGGATTTTCAACTTTCTTAAAAAATGGCTCGACCAAACTTACATGTATGGCAGCATCGCCAAGCTTAGTTTTTTCGGATGATCCCGACTCAATCCAAGCTTTGATCAATTCGATTTCCTCTTTTCTAGGCTGACGCTTTTCCTTTGGTGGCATGTGATCGTCGTCATCTTCTGGCAAAATCAATCGGGAATAAAGAGCGCTTTTTTCTGGATTTTCTCCTTCTAGAATTACTCCATCTTCACCACCTTTATGAACGCCTTTGAAAGAACTCAGATCCAATTCGCCCTTTAGTTTTTTAGGATTATGGCAGCTTTTGCAATTCTGATCCAAAATAGGCTGTATGGCCCCAGTGTAGAATTCCACTTCCTCCCAGTTGTCAGCGGGAAGTTCAAGTGGCTCGGCTATGCTATTTCCACCGCCTAAAAGCGATTGTAACGACGGAGGTAGTACTTCTGTGAAGTAATCATCTCCATGTGTGATATTCCCTCCCAAGTGTCCTGTAATAGTTAATATCACCAAAAGACTAGCTCCTTTGATTTTCAACTGTGTCGGAGTTGCCGCAGCCTTTTTCAGATGATACCACAAGCCAAAAGAAAGGAGGGTAGTGAGGATTCCCAAAATAAGATGAAACTTGACCGTGTCCCAGCCATAGCCTTCGTTTTGATATTGAAGAAAACCGCTAATACTTGCTGCCAAAGCCGAAATTCCACCGAATAAAAAGGCTAATTGAATTACGGGAGCATAAGCGTTGTACTTCTTCCCAAACCAAAAAATAAGGATCACTCCAAATACCAAAAATCCTATTGGCAAGTGAACCAAGATCGGATGAAATCGCCCGAATAGGGGCAAGATAAAATCAATCATTTGCGAATCGGGCTATAATGGCATTCATGATAAATACATTGGCTTCCCATTGATCTGCGATGGGTACGTTGGAAAATGGAACAGTGGGTAAATAGGGTGGAGGGCCGAACTCTGTAGTGATTGTATAGACTTCCTGACCTGAATTTCGAATAATATGCTCCCAAATATCCAGATGTGTGTCCAGCTCAGATTTCCATTCTGGAGCAGCAGGGTTATTTACTTGAGGGCCTTCGGCAAAACCAACTCTGGCGTGAATGTGATCTACGCGTGGCAATATTTGCTGCAGCAATGGGTCTTTCAAGCCAATCAGTCGCTCATGAACTACCATCCAGTGACTGATGTCCAGGTTCAATCGTAATTCCGGAGCCAGTTTCACCATCTCTACTGTTAGAGGAACATTGAATGAAAACCTACTTCGATGAGTTTCATGTACAATTGGAATCCCTGATTCTTTGCTGGCTTTTGTGGTTATATCGATGAAAGCTTTGTTCTCTTCCAAAGTCCAGTAATCCGAACCCGTATGGGAATTGATTTTGACCGGATTCCAGGAAATTATCTTTTGCAGGTTTTCTTCATAGAGTTTTAAGGCTTCTGCATAGGGAAGTCCCTTGTTTGTTCCATGAAGGAAAATTACTTTCAAGTCGTATTTTTCCAAACCCGCTTTCAGTTCATTTTGAACATCCTCTGAGAATGGAAACCAAGTTTCAATTCCATCATAGCCATCGTTCTTGGTGCGTTTTAGAAATTCATCCACGGACAGCTTATTTCCCCAATCTGTTTGAAAGAAAAGGAGTTGCTGCTGTGCAAAAACTGGAGATAGAAAAACTAGAAATAGGAGAAAAAGGCAGGTAATTCGAGTAAGCATGCAGGTCTTAAGCTAATATTTTATTGATCAATTCTCCTTCCACATCCGTCAATCGGAAAGGACGGCCTTGGAAATCATAGGTGAACTTTTCATGGTCAAAACCCATCAAATGAAGAATAGTGGCGTGAATATCATGAACAGAAACTTTATCCTCTATGCCTGAAAATCCGAAATCATCCGTTTTGCCATAAGTGACTCCAGGTTTGATGCCGCCACCTGCCATCCACATGGTAAAGGCGTCGCCATGATGATCTCTACCTAGGAAACTCTGAGTTTTACCTTCTCGGTTTTCCTGCATAGGAGTTCTTCCAAACTCACCGCCCCAAACTACCAAGGTGTCTTCTAGCAATCCTCTTTGTTTCAGATCAAGCAGCAAAGCGGATACAGGTCGGTCCATTTCACGGCATTTATTTCTCAGTCCCATATCAATCGATCCGTCATGATCGGTGCCATGTGTATCCCATCCCCAATCGTATAACTGGACAAATCGCACACCTTTTTCCACTAGTTTTCGGGCAAGCAGGCAGTTGTTTGCAAAGGATTCTGTGCCTGGATTTGTGCCATATAACTCATGAACTGCTTTTGGTTCATCATTGATATTCATGACTTCCGGTACTTCGATTTGCATGCGATAGGCCATTTCATACTGATTGATTCTTGCCAGAATCTCAGGGTCGCCATATGCATCAAACTCCTCTTTATTTACTGTATTGATCGCGTCAATGACATTTTTCTTCAGATTTCGAGACATTCCTTCTGGGTCATCCAGATACAAAACTGGATCTCCCTTGGATCTGCATTGCACTCCTTGATATACTGAAGGTAAAAAGCCGGATCCCCAGACACTTTTGCCTGCATCAGGAGTTTTTCCCCCAGAAGTAAGCACTACAAAGCCGGGGAGATTTTGATTTTCTGTGCCCAGACCATAAGTCACCCAGCTTCCTAAGCTCGGGCGGCCAAGTCTCGCACTACCAGTTTGCATCAAAAGTTGCGCTGGGCCATGATTGAATTGATCCGTATGAACTGCTTTCAAAAAGGAAACTTCATCAGCCATTTTTTGAAAATGGGGCATGTAATCTGATATCCATGCGCCAGACTTTCCATGTTGGGAAAAATTGGCTTGTGGGCCCAAGAGATTAGGAGTTCCTCGAATGAAAGCAAACTTCTTTCCTTCCAATAATGACTGTGGACATGGCTGATTGTGGTACTTTGCCAACTCAGGCTTGTAATCAAAAAGCTCCAATTGTGATGGCGCTCCCGCCATGTGGAGGTAAATGATTGACTTTGCTTTTGCTCCAAAAGGCGGCGGCAAAGGTGAAAGCGGATTCAAATCCCGTTGACTTAGATTGAGTCCGGCCGATCCAGCTGAAGAACCCGTATCGCAACCAAACATCAGCGGAGCCATAGCGAGACCGCCAACTTTGGAGACACAATCCATCAGGAAATGTCTTCTTGTTTGCTTTTCCAGCTTTTGCTGCGCAAACTCAACGAGCATTCTATCGAGACTTTTCATATCAAGGTTTGGTTAAGAATTCGTCCATATTCAGCAGGGCATTGGCCACGACAGACATCGCAGCTTGCTCAGGATTTGTTGATTTATCTTTGATGGTAAAGAAGGCTTCCAGCGATTCAGGTTTGCTTTTGTATTCGGCTAGCGCTTCGTCATAAAGATTGGAAAGGGTCTTTAGCTTTAATTCTGTGATAGGATTTAGCACTAGTTTTTGATAGCCGTAAGCAATTCCTTTTTCTGGCTTTGCTGCATCTTGCTTGATCATATCTGCAGCCAAATAATACGCTGCTTCCAGATACACAGGGTCGTTTAATGTGACTAAAGCCTGAAGCGGCGTGTTAGTCACAATTCTTCTGCTGAGACAAACCTCTCGGCTGGCTGCATCAAAAGATATGAAGGAAGGATAAGGACTCGTTCGCTTCAAGAATGTGTAAATCCCACGTCTATGAGCATCCTCACCTTTACTTTCGTTCCAAGAATCGCCATTGTAAACTGTTTGCCAAATACCCTCTGGTTGATGAGGTTTGACTCCTGGACCATACATTTTATCACTTAGCAATCCGGCCACAGCTAATGCCTGATCCCGAACCTGCTCAGCGCTTAATCTGAATCTCGGACCACGGGCATACCATTTGTTTTGCGGGTCTTTTTTGTAAAGCTTCTCTGAAAAAGCAGAAGATTGTTTATACGTGGCCGAGGTGACAATCTCCCGAATCAAGCTTTTCATGCTCCAGTCGTAGTCATTCATCGTCTTCCAAGCCAAGTAATCTAGCAATTCAGGATGAGAAGGAGGATCGGACTGCGTGCCCATATCTTCCAGTGAACTTACGATACCGCGACCGAAGAGTTGATCCCAAACTCTATTTACCAAGGTTCTGGAAGTAAGTGGATTCTCCTTATCAGTCAACCAATAAGCAAATCCAAGTCTATTATTAGGCCATTCTGGATTCCAGTTATTCAGGGTTTTTGGTGTTTCTGGGTTTACTTTTTCACCCAGACTCATCCAGTTTCCCCGCTCAAATATATGAGTCTCCCGAGCCATGTAGGAAGGGTTTTCTACCATAATTGGAAGCTTTGTTCCTCTGAAATTCAAAGCTGTTTCCCATGAATTCTGCACATACTTGAATCCAGGTTTATCTTTTCCTTCCAAAGTCGGGATAAATGCAAACCAAACGAATTTGGCAGCATTTTGCTCTGACTTTACACTCGCATTTTTGACTTCCATGTAAAGGTCAACAAGACCAGTTGTAGTCTTTAAGGGAATTGCTCGAATGATATCTCCTTTAGTTTTATTGATTGGGAATTCTGCTAAAACTTCCCCTTCAGGACCTCCATTTCGGATAGTCATCTTACTCCCGTCAAGGCCAGAACCATAGTACATCAGCATCTGGTCCGAGCCCCGCGTATCTACTTTTCTAAGGTAGGCAGAGCCATTTGCCTGAATTCCTAGCCATTTGGTATCTATGAGTTCTGCATTGTTGAAGTCAACTGCATTGTGGGAAGGATACTTTGGCTCAAGGAAAGTCATGAAGTTTCTGCGCTCTGCAGCGGCTTTTGAGCTTTCATTTTCTTTGACCCAAGTGAGGACAGACTCAATTTCAGTTTTCTCTTCTGGCGAATAAAACCTCAGTCTAGGTTCCTCGTCGTGCGTGTCTTCATCGCGGGAATTATTGAAGAAAGCCGCGGACTGATAAAACTCCTCATGTCTGATCGGATCATAAGGATGACTGTGGCATTGAACGCAGGCCATTGTCGTGCTTTGCCAAACTTCGTATGTTGTGCCCACACGATCGAGTACCGCAGCTACACGGAATTCCTCATCGTTTGTACCACCTTCATCATTGTTCATGGTGTTGCGGTGAAAAGCTGTCGCCGCTAACTGTTCCTCTGTAGGATTAGGAAGTAAGTCGCCCGCCAACTGTTCAATGGTGAACTCATCAAATGGCTTGTCGTCATTGAAAGCTCGGATCACATAATCCCGATAAGGCCACATGGTACGGGAAACATCTCTTTCGTAGCCCTTTGTATCTGCGTATCTCGCGAGGTCAAGCCACCATGTTGCCCACTTTTCTCCAAAAGTAGGAGCGGAGAGAAGTTTGTCTACCGCTTGCTCGTAGGAGATTTTTTGTGAAGTAAACTGCTCCACAAGATCAGCAGTAGGTGGCAGACCAGTGATGTCGAGTGCTGCTCTTCTAAGTAATTTAAGTGGTTGTTCTTCTTTTGAAAAAGTTAATTCTTGCTCTTCGAGTTTTTTACCTACGTAAAAATCTATGGTATTTGTTGAAGCTGAATTGTTGTCAGAAGTGAATCCAGCGGTAGTTTTTTGAGCTATAGTTTCAGGAGCTTGGACAGGTGCGTAAGCCCAATGTTCGCCCCATTTAGCACCTTGCTTGATCCATGTTTTTAAGAGATTAATTTCCTCCTCAGAAAGAGGAGAACGCTCATAAGGCATTCTTACTTCCGGATCAGTGGCAGTCAGGCGCTTGATCAGTTCACTTCCGTTTGGATCGCCGGGGATAATTGCTGGATGTCCGGATTTGGTATCAGCAAACGCTTCTTCTTCGAAAAGCACAGAGAATCCACCATTCTTTTTGACACCTCCGTGGCAGGAAATGCAGTTTTTATTCAGAATGGGTTTGATCTGAGTGCTAAAGTCTACTTCTTTTTCCTGACCGAAAATCATAAAGCCAGCAATGGCAATGATTACGGCAAGGGTGAGAAAGCCAGCTATTTTCAGGTTATTCATGGGTAATTGAATGAATATGAAAAGTAAAGAATTCTGAGCTACTTCGAAAGCCGCTTATATCATTAAGGTAATTCTGAATAAATATGTGTTAATATTCTGGAATTTTGGTTTGGGCATGGTGGATCAACATTATGAAGATATTGAGATTAGACCTCTAGATAGTTAAACCCGAAATATGCATTAGCAATTCTATTACGGCCAGTAATTGCTTCAAAATCAATCACTACGTTGCTGTTTTCGACTTCACCATAGCGGTGCTATGCCTCAGTCTCCAAACAGCCTGATTTTATTGCACTTGCTACCCTCATAACGAAACCTAATGCATAAATCGGGTTAAACAATATTCCGCTCTTTCAGAGCTTTCGTTTGGCGGCAATTTGTTTGTTCCCAGCCCTGTCGAGCTGGGCTTTGATATGCCGGGCTTTCAGCCCTATTCCATGTAGAAATGAATTGCGCTCTCCTGCAAAAGATATGGGTTCTTTGTGGTTAATATCTTATATGTGTATTCGGATATCTGCACGTATGTTCAATCAGGCTTCGACTGCGCTCAGCCTCCGGTCAATTTAAGCTTAAAGGGAGAGGGAGAGAATGCGGCACCGCCGCATTCTCTCCCTCTCCCTAGATTTTAAGCTTAAATTCGATCCCTGAGCGCAGTCGAAGGGAAAGGTATTCAAAATATTATTTTGGTACGTGCATTCAAGCGAATACACATAATATCTTATAATGAATTGTTACTTGTTAATTCCAATTTCTAGTGAAGGAAAAATATTTGCAGATCATTTGATCGTTAAAAATCCCCCTTGCCCCCTTTGTCAAAATCTCGTTTCCAAATTCTATCTAGAAATCAAGGGGGAGTTGATCCAGCTCTGATACTGCCTTCCTTCGTGCTAGACTAACGGCTTACGCTAAATATTTGCGTTAGCCGCCTTCAAGTTGGTTGTGAAAAAAAGTAAAGAATTAAGGCCTAACTTATCCAGCTTCTGGAGAAGCAGGATAACAATAGTTGATCCAGCTCTGATGCCTATGTTCGTATAACACTTAGCTGTGGTTTCTGTGTGATCCTCCGTGATCACAGTGGTTTAAAAAAAAATACCCTGCTTTTTGGAGCAGGGTAGAGGTTTTAGAATTTGAAGTTTGGAAGATTCTCCAAGATATCCTTTGTCATGGCATCTAGATCATAATCGTGTTTCCAGCCCCAATCTTTCCTTGCACAGGAATCGTCGATGCTATCCGGCCAGCTGTCGGCAATTGCCTGACGGAAATCAGGATTGTATTCGATTTTGAAGTCAGGAATATGTTTTAAAATGCTTTGATAGATTTCTTTTGGCGTGAAATTCATTGCAGCAAGATTGTAGCTGGAGCGGATTTTCACAGATTCACGCGGAGCATTCATTAGATCCAACGTCGCTTTGATCGCGTCTGGCATGTACATCATCGGAAGAGAACTGTCTTCACGTAGGAAGCAATCGAATTTTTCACCCGCCAATGCTTTATGATAAATATCCACTGCATAGTCGGTCGTTCCACCACCAGGAAGTGACTTATAGCCGATTAAGCCAGGGTAACGTAGACTGCGGACATCCACATTGAATTTCTGAAAATAGTATTCACACCATCTTTCTCCCGCTTGCTTCGAAATACCATAAACAGTGTTAGGCTCTTTTACGCAATATTGAGGAGTATTTATTTTTGGCGTATTTGGCCCAAAGACCGCTATGGATGATGGCCAGTATACCTTATTAAGTTTAAATTCTTTGGCGAGCTCAAGGACATGAAGCAAACTTTCCATGTTTAGTTCCCAGGCGAAGAGCTGTTTTTTCTCACCTACAGCCGAAAGAACGGCCGCCAAATGATAAATCTGAGTGACTTGTTCGTGCTTGACCAGATTTCTCAAGCCATCCTTGTCCATCACGTCGAGGACCTTAAAACGACAAAAGTCAAATTTTGCTTTTGCTGATTCGCTGAGATCTGTAGCGATTACTTGTTCTGCTCCAAACTGATCTGCCAGAGAACGAGTGAGTTCTGAACCCAATTGCCCTGCGGCGCCTATTACCAGGATTTTTTCCATTGATATTTCTTTCAAAATCTACCTAAAGATGAGCTCTAGGTTTTTGTTTATATTTGGGTTTTCGACTGCAAAACTAAGAAAAAACTGCTTCCAGAGCAGGGTTTTTGACCAAAGGAATCAGACGTTTTTGAATAATATAAAATCAACTAGCTATCATGTACGATCAGTTCAGACCCAAATTACAAGAAGAACTTAAGGGAATAGAAGATGCCGGTCTTTTCAAGAAAGAGCGTGTCATTACCTCACCACAATCAGCAGAAATTACTATAGCCGGAGGGCAGAAGGTTTTGAATTTCTGTGCAAACAATTACTTGGGACTATCCTCACACCCAAAAGTAATCGAAGCAGCAAAGGCAGCGATCGATTCACACGGTTTTGGGATGTCATCCGTTCGTTTTATTTGCGGAACGCAAGACATTCATAAGGAATTGGAGAAGAAAATTTCTGAGTTTTTGGGAACCGAGGATACCATTCTTTATGCAGCGGCTTTTGATGCAAATGGTGGAGTATTCGAACCGATTTTGGGAGCTGAAGATGCGATCATTTCAGATGCATTGAATCATGCATCGATCATCGATGGCGTTCGTCTTTGCAAGGCCATGCGTTTCCGATACCAGCACAACGATATGGCGGATCTGGAAACTCAGCTGAAGGACGCTATTGCTAAAGGAGCAAAGCAAAAAATCATCGTGACCGACGGAGTTTTCTCTATGGACGGCACGATTGCGCAGTTGGATAAGATCGTGGAACTGGCAGAGAAATATGAAGCTTTAGTGATGACAGACGAATGTCACTCTACGGGTTTTATGGGTAAAACTGGCCGTGGTGTCCACGAACATTGTGGTGTGATGGGCAAAATAGATATCATCACCGGTACGCTTGGTAAAGCACTTGGTGGTGCATCTGGAGGATTTACTTCAGGAAGAAAAGAGATTGTCGAATTGCTTCGTCAGCGCTCTAGACCTTATTTGTTTTCAAATACCTTGGCTCCATCGATTACCGGAGCTTCCATAGCCGTTTTTGATTTGCTATCTGAGACGACCGAATTGAGAGATAAACTGGAAGAAAATACCAAGTACTTCCGTGAGAAAATGACTGCTGCAGGATTTGATATCAAGCCGGGTGAGCATGCTATCGTACCGATTATGCTATATGATGCGGTGCTATCGCAGAAAATGGCTGAGAAGGTGCTGGAGAAAGGGATTTATGTAATTGGATTCTATTTCCCTGTAGTACCAAAAGGTCAGGCGAGAATCCGTGTGCAGATTTCTGCTGGTCATGACCGAGCGCATTTGGATCAGGCGATTGCCGCTTTCACTGTGGTTGGAAAAGAATTAGGAGTGATTGATTAACAGGATTGTCCGCAAGGATAGTAGTTACATTATTTGTTGGATGTCCTATGCTAGGTATCCGATGCAGCAAAGCCGGGTTTCTAATTTAGATTCCCGGTTTTTTTATGATTTTTTTTTAGCCACAAAGTGCTCAAAAAAGACATAAAGGTCGTTGTTGTTTTCTCCTTGAAAATTGAGCTATTCTGGTGAGTATGTCGAACTATGAATATTGAGATATTGAGTGAAATAGAACCAATTGAATTATTTCTTAAAACGTAGTATTATTACTATATTTGAAGAGGTTTATCGATGCGGATTATGAGGAAATTGAAAGTAGCAGATGTTTTGAAGCTTCTACTAAAAGACGATTGGTTTCTACATACTCAGAAAGGGAGCCACAGACAGTTCAAACACCTCACTAAAAAGGGGAGGGTGACAGTAAACGGTAAACCTTCGGACACTTTAAGTCAGGAGCTTCTCAATAGTATCTGGAAGCAAGCAAGCTGGAAATAGCTTCCTGCTTTATTTAAATCTTCGTGTAAAAATAAATAGTAAAGTAAAATGGCGAATTTAGTTGTAGATGTCACCTGGGAAGATAATTTCGGAGCGTACAGCGAAGATGTGTCTGGATGCGTAGCTACGCATAAAAGTTTGGAAGGTGTTAAGGAAGCATACACTTCAGCCTTAAAGTTGCACCTTGAAGGAATTCTAGAAGATGAAGATGAAATACCTTCCGTTCTTCAAGGCGATTACGACTTGGTTTTTCGCCTCAATACACAAGCACTTTTGAAAACATTGGATGGGAAAATCTCCCGAGCGGCGATCGCCCGTGCATCGGGAATCAATGAGCGTCAGCTGGGTCATTACATTACTGGTAGAGTGGTTCCGCGTGCAGATAACCGTAAAAAAGTAATAGAGGGAATTCACCAAATCGCTCAAGACCTGTTAAAAGTCGTTTAGATATTTTTAATAAGAGCACCTACAAGTATTAGGAGCAAGTTGTCATGCTTCCTCCTTGAAAATTGAGTTGTTTTGGTGAGCCTGTCGAACCATTACCATTGAAACTTTATTCACTTCTCTCGTCGCTAAAAATATTATCTAACCGTCACGTGGTAACAACTCTGATTTCTTTCTTTGATAAAGATGATTTTATCAGCTTTTTGATATTCATCTAAAATCTTTTCAAGTTTTTTCTTAGCTGCCCAGTTAGAACCTTTCTTGCCGTTAAATCTCACGTAAGAAATATCAAAGGATACTCCATAGGAGTGAGAACTGATGCCGGAAGTTGCATTTCTATTCCGCTTTCTTAAACTTTCTTGCTGTTCAGGAGTTCGAGTGACTGATGTTATGGTAAAGAAACTCTCATCATTCGTTAGCGATTGGAATATAAGCCCCAATTCTTCAAGTATGATTTTTGAGTAGGGGGTGACGTAAGGATGGCTATGAGTAAGTTCCATAACTTCGTATCCAGCTCCTTGATTCACTAGCACTAACTTTTGCTCCTCAATTAGTTTTTTGAAATGGCTTTCATTATCAATTAAACCAAATCCGTTATATTCTGCTGCATAAAGATGCTTGTCATATTCCTTGGTAATCAGCTCATCAGGGATAGGTGGGATTACTCTGGGAATGGGTGTTTCTAACTCAATAGGTTCTGTTTTTTCAATCTTTGTTGAGGCTGGTTCTAATTTATTGGTAAGAGTAGAATAGGTGTCTTTTAATTGCTTTTTCAATTCAGGCATATATACTTGCGTTGCGAGAGCACCTGCCGAAAAAAGTAAGAAAATGGCGGCAAGTTGTATGATATGTGGTTTTTTCATAGGTAAAGGACTACTTGGTTTTGTGATTTTTGCAGAGGATCAAGTGCTGGAGTGGAGCAAAGATTAAACCATACTAAATCTTGGCACTAAACTAATTTCTTTTATTTGCGGGCCTCCGTACTTGCCTCCATTTTGATGGAAGCGATAACTTGTCTTTTTTTGGTGTCAAATCCCAATAGAAATTTTTCTGTTGGTTAATAGAATTTATAAGAGGTATTTTGAGAGGAATAGAGCAGTTTGAGACAAAGAAAGCGCAAGGTCACGGTTGCCCTGATTCCGAAACCTGGACTTGCTCATGTTCGACGCTGAATTTGGGTTTTTTTTGTGATTTTTTTTAGCCAAAATGAAAGTCATGTATCGACAAGCCTGTCTGCTAACAGACTGGCTCACCAACCAAGGTCTGAGCAGTGCTAATGTTTGTCCTGCTTCTCCAGAAGCTGGACTTGCTTCGCATTAAGCATCTTGAATTACAATTCATATTTATAGGAAGGTGTAGTCAGTCCCGATATTTGCACGGAATTAATACTCCTAAATCAATTTTTTCTGTTGATTATCAATTTAATACGGTTCTTCTGATTACCACGAAGACTAAAATCAAACTGGAGTATGCGATGAAAAATGGAATTATATATGCCTCCAGATTGAACCATAACATAATTGACATTAAGAGAAGCTGAAACCCCAGTCCGAAGGTTGAAAGCATAGTCATAAACCATCTCGGAAACGGTTTACTATTCATGGCATTTCGATCGAGGTGATAAATCGTCTTGTCAAAAGAAATGTAGAGCAGGTCATAGATTTTATAAAATCGATTGACTGTACTTTGTTTTTCTCCTTCCATGGCAATTGGTGCTACGTCTTCAAAGATTCTACTGGTCCGGTCTCCATTGACCGTATTTCTAAGAATGACATAGTAGTAATTATACAGCGTGCCTTGCAACTGTAACCCAATAAAAGCGAGTAGCATGTATCCAATTTTGCCATCGGTAATATGCCAGAATGCAAGAAAAAACAAGAAATTCAAGATGATATCAGCAATGGAATCATAATACCTACCGATGTAGGATGGAGTGTTTTTTATCCGCGAAAGCTCCCCGTCTGCCGCATCTAAAATAGACTTCAGAATCAGAAAGAATGCAGCTGCTGCATAAAACTGAAGCAAGATACAGGCTATCGCCAAAGCTCCTGAAACAATAAACCAGGAGGTGACTTGCACAGGGGTAACTGATGTGTCTTTTAGTGCATTGGCGATCCATCTTGCACTTGGTCTTCCGTAGTCTGATAAATCAAGGAACTTGTACGCTTCTGGTAATTTGGACATAAATGGTCTTCTATCAGGGCTGTTTGATGTCCACTGCAATGGCAAACTAACCCTTCAATTAGATTGGGGAAAATTAATCCGTGAAGATACTATTAATTTAAAGGAGGTCGTAACAAACAATTCCCTTCCTCTGATCACCCACTCACCTTAATCACAATTTTCCCCTTATGCTTTCCTTCGCCGAAATACTGAATTAGTCTAGCTGTATCTTCCACGGGATAAGGGCCATCTATTTCAGGGGAGATTTTATTTTGAATTATTAGCTGGGCTATTTCATCCAAACCTTCATTTGGTTTTAGACTGAGGATTCGAAGTCTTTTCGAAGAGAATAGGGAGAATATCTTACTCCAAAAAAGTACTGAGATTAAACTGCCAAGGTCGCCACCAATGGTCACATAGATTCCAGTTGGCTTCAAGGCTCGCAAATAGGAAAATGGAGATTTGTTTGTTTTACAGTCCAGAATCAGATCGTACTGTTCTCCAGTTTTTGTGAAGTCCACCTTATTGTAATCGATCACCTGGTCATAGCCGAGGGATTTCATCATCGCCAATTTCTCTCCTGAGTCTACTCCTGTTACTTCACAGTTGCTGAGTTTTGCCAATTGAAGACCTATGGTGCCTACACCGCCACCGCCTCCATTGATGAGCACTTTCTGTCCTTGATTTATCTTTGCGATATCTCGAAGTGCCTGCAGGGCTAGGGTAGAAGCATGAGGAATAGCCGTTGCTATTTCAAAACTCAAACCCTCAGGCTTGATCATTACCGCATCCTCATGTATACTGATATACTCCGCAAAAGTCCCAAATCCGAAATGTGAAATATCGCCATATACCGCATCCCCAACTTTTAGCTTGTTCACCTTTGATCCAATTCCTTCAACTATACCTGAAAGCTCCATCCCAGCGATTGGATTTTTAGGTTTGAATAGGCCAAACATCAGTCTATACAAATAAGGCTTGCCACGGACTATACTCCAGTCATAATCATTGATTGTAGTAGTATAGATTTTAATCAAAACCTCATTATCCATAGGAGTAGGGAGAGGTGCTTCTTTCAATGCTAGCACTTCCTCTGGTATTCCGTACTTCTCAAATAAAATGGCTTTCATGTGCTTATTCTACTTTTTATTTTTTATATAAATCCGTATTTCTACCAATAGGAAGACTAAAGCATTATAGGATTTGGTTAACTCTAGTATTTAGGCTACTTCGGTCACCCGTCTTCGGTCTCCCGATTGCTATCGGGATGATCGGGTTAGCAAAGAATTTTAGGTTACTGGTAAGATTGGGGATATTCATATTCCTTTTATTAATCCTCAACCAGTATTTTGTCAATTTCCGCGATCAATTCTTTTGTCCTTTCCAGCAATGTTCCTCTGCCATTATTTACTAGTTTGGACACAAATATTTTGGAAGTTAGTGCAGCATTTAAATCTATTTTCAATTTGTTTTCATTGGCTTCATCCCAAAACGAATCCATTGTTTCACCATTTATGGCGTTAAAGGGGCTGTTTAGCGGGTAGGTTTGAACATAGGTCTTCCCTACGTCTGAGCAGATTTTCAGATTAAAATCCACCAGTTTCAAAGTTGTTAACTGGAACGCGTTATGTTCTTGAATTTTTTTGGCAAAATCTCTATCAAGTAAGTCCAAATTACCCGTGGAAATCATCGCATTGAAGGTATTTAAGTTTAATTCATTACTGGGATTGAAATACGGGGTGAATTCAAATCGAGCTATTTTGATAAGCGTGTCAGCGTTAGCATTGGGAGAAGAAAGCCGTCTGGATAATTCCGAATCCTCCTTTAAAAGCTGCTCAAAATCCGCTAATTGCTTTTCAAGGAGAATAACGTCAGCCTCCAGATCTGATTGAAATGATTTTATATAACCGTCTTTTAATTTCTCTTTTTTACTTTCCTCATTCAGGTTATTTATAGTTAGCGCTATCAAAATACCGACAACTACCAATATTATCTCACCAATGGCATACTTTAGATACTTTCCAGTATTGCCTTTTAATAGTAGACTTTGTCGAATTTTTCTAAAGAATTTTATCATGTGTTATGGTGTAATTAAGCTTAACTGTCCAATTCCTGACTAATTAAATTAATCGTTAGTTCAACGTCCTCCTTTAATTCATAATAGAATCCTAGCATGGTTTTTCTTAGGAAAATATTGGTAGTAATCACATTTTTGAGTTGATGATTTTTAAATAAATTTTGACCATCAATTGGTTCTGCACTTTCCCATATCGCTTCAATTTTAAAAGCTTTAGATACTTCTGGCATAAATAATCCATACTGAAATGAATTATCGTCTTGCTTTTCAAAATCAATCAAATTGTGAAATGAAAAGGAGTAAAGTGAGGTGATATTTTGTCTTAGACTATCACTGGTGATAATTTCCAGTCCACGTGATTTTAGATTTTCATAGGCACTCTGATTTGGGAGTGTCCTGGTTGTAAATATCATATTTGCGAAGTGGAATTTGAGAGAATCAGAATACTCAATTTCTCTGTTTAGGTATTGAAGTACGATTTCATTTGACCTCAACCTACTTTCGTTAAAGCCAATGTTGAATTGAATGTCTTTTAAATCGAATTGTAAACTGTTTCTAATTTCTATAAGATATTTTCTTTCTAAATCTTCCAGTTGATTTCTGTTGTTCCAATTATTGATTTGGACTGCTATTAATATTCCGATTACCACGAGGATGATCTCACCAACAGCATATTTTAAATACTTTCCAGTATTGCCTTCTGAAAGTAGGCTTTGGCGAATTTTTCTAAAAAATTTTATCATAGGTTACATGTGGGTATAATGAAAAATGTCCTCTCAGGTTTTTTATTGTATCCTGCAGGATCCTTGGGAATTCTATCTCTAGTTAGCTTAGTCAATAAAACATGTTTGTAGTCCTTACTCATTCATCTTACGCTTGGCGTAAGATTTTCTCCATCTTCCTTCCTTTTGCCAACTCATCAACCAATTTGTCCAGGTATCTAACATTCTTAGTCAGCGGAGTTTCAATTTCTTCTATACTATAGCCACAAATCATCCCTGTAATTAGAGGGGCATTTTGATTCAATTTTGCTTTTTGAAAGAAGGTAACGAAAGTCACTTTTTCGGCAATCAGTTCCTGCAGTTTTTGCTCATCAAAACCAGTTAGCCACTCAATCACCTGGTGTAATTCTTCCTTTGTTCTACCTTTTTTCTCAACCTTAGCTACATAGTGTGGATATACTGAGGCAAATGTCAATTTCGCCATTTTGGCATCGTGTTCAGGTGTTGTTATCATATTCTTAATTGATAATGATTGCGAAGGGATACAAATCTCCTTAGTTGTCTACTTGATTTACAATGTTGAAAATAGCTAATCTTAGGTATACTCAGTGCCTAAAAGTTTGAAAATGAAAAAGGGAAGCGTTTAAGCTTCCCTTTTTCTATTGAATAAGAATTAAACCTATTTTTTCACGATAGGTAGCACAATTCTACTCAGGCTTTTTGCACCATGATGAATGGAGTTTGTGGCTACTACCCCTTCAGTTTCATCGTAGGTATTTCCTCCTGTATTCATATTTCTATCGAATCTAGGGAAGTTGGAGCTACTCACTTCTATGCGGATCCGGTGTCCCTTATCAAAGTAATTGGAGGTACTCATAGGAGTCATTTTGACTTCGTAAACCTTGCCATCTTCCATCCAAACTTCCTTGTCATAACCCTCTCTATAGCGAATACGCTGAATGGTTTCATCTAGGTTAAATGCTTTTCCGTCAGGATGCACATCGATCAATTTTATGGTTACATCGGTGTCTTTAGCATCTGAAGAAAGGTATAAGTAGGACTCTATATATCCTGAAACCTCGATTCCTTCTTCCAATACATCTGAAGTGTAAACAAGAATATCATCCCGAATTTCCATTTCGGATTGATCAAAAGAACCACCAGTCACAGCATTTCCCGTACAGCAGACATTTCCTCCATAGGAAGTTACTGGATTCATAGGGTCGTATTTGAACGTGTCAGGACTGTCTTTTTTAGGTTTTTTTGGAGTAAGCTTTCCGTCACCTTGAAGCGTATTGGCATTGCCTTCTGAGGCCAAATACATGGTAGTCATCACAGCCTCAGCAGGAGGCCATACATCAGAAGTTTGCCACTTATTTGATCCCATGGTGTAATACTGTACTCTAGGCATTTCCTCCATCACTTCAGACTTTTCTCCTTTCAGCCATAGATCAAACCATGCCGTAATGATCTCATCGTAATTCAATCGGGCATCACCCACATTCAAATCACCTATCATGGTGTTTTCAGTAGCTCGAGTGTAGGAACAGTGCATAACGGGAGCAATCACCAAATACTGATTGTCCCGTGCTAATTGGGAAACGGCATTTTCTCTGGCGTGATTGAACATCGCGATATTTGGACCTGAGGACACATCAAACCAAGACACAAACCAGAAACTAGGCTTGTCGAAAGGCATTTCGTCATTATACAAACCACTAGTAAACCACTTTGGATCATTTGGCTTACGGGTGATCATCTCTTCGTAGATGCCCATTGGGCCATTTTGATTTTTGATAATATCCTGAATCGGAAGATGTGAAAGTGCCTCTTTGGAATCAATTCTCGGGTACTCCGGTGACATATCATAGAAGCGCTGAAGTCTTAGCAAATCTTGCTGACTGATACCTTTTGGTAATTTAGGAGCCATTGGGTCATGCTGTACGCCATAAAGCCAGTTGGTGAATAGCATCTGTCCAGCACCTCCTCGGTACCAGTTTCCTTGCTCCCAAAACTCTCCAACTTTACCTACTCCTGCACCAAAACCTTGGGGTACTAATGCTCCTAAGGCTGGATGATCCAGTGAAGCTACGGCCATTTGCCATTCGGCTGTGGAAGAGCAACCCAGCGTTCCGATCTTGCCATTACTCCAATTTTGCTTGGACATCCACTCAAAGGCGTCGTATCCATCCGTCAATGGAACGCCAAGAATATCCCAATCTCCCTCGGAAAAATACCTGCCACGCTCGTTTTGTACTACGTAGACATAGCCTTTTTCCACCCAGGAAAGAGCAGTCTGCATGGTGCGTGTGTTCATTTCTCCATTTCCCCAGGTATTGAAATTGTAAGGAGTTCGGGAAAATACTATTGGATATTTCCCTTCGCCTTTGGGACGGTAAATATCTGTGGCCAACCGGACGCCATCACGCATGGGCATCATGACTTTTTGATCCACAATAGCGACTTCATCCAGCTGATCGATGATGCTTTTTTCCTGAGAAAAAGTAACAGAAACGACCATGACCAGCAGCAGAGTCAGGAAGATGTTATAAAGATGTTTCATGTGTTAGGATTTCAATTTCAATCTAAGTTAGTGAAGGGATTGTTTAGGAGGTATGGAAAATGATGATTGGTCGATTTTATGGTTGAGAATTAATTGAAATTTAGATATACTGCGTCAAAGCGCAAGTAGCCAAAGACTTATGTGTGCGGTTTGAAAATGAATTACCAAGCCATGGACTTTTACCCTTTTCATTTCATACATAAAGGCTAAATTTGCAGTCACAACGATTTTTACACATGAGCGATAGCCCGACCAACACACTGATTTCCTGGGTGGAAGTATCAAAAAATTCTGATTTTACGATTTATAATCTCCCTTTTGGGATTTTTCAGAATAAAAAACTTAGTCCGCGTATAGGAATTGCAATCGGAGACAAGATTGTAGATTTGAGTATCCTGGATCAGGAGGGGTTTTTTTCCGATATGTTTTTGCCTGAAGGTGTGTTCCTAAAAGATTCGCTCAATGAGATGATTGCCTTAGGTAAAGTGATTACCAAAAAAATCAGAGAGCGTGTTCAGGATCTGCTTACTGCGGATAATGAAAAGCTACGAGATCATTCTGCAAGAGGAAAAGTGATGTTGCACCGAAAGGAAGCGACTATGCTGATGCCTGTGAAGATCGGTGATTACACTGATTTCTACAGCAGTGTGGAGCATGCTACTAACGTAGGTAAAATGTTCCGTGATCCTGAGAATGCACTGTTGCCAAACTGGAAACATCTTCCAGTAGGCTATCATGGAAGAGCATCCTCCATCATTCCTTCTGGAGTTCCTATCACTAGACCAAAAGGTCAAACCAAGGATCCAGAGTCAGGTTCTCCGGTATTTGGCCCTAGCAAAAAGTTGGATTTTGAATTGGAGTTAGCATTCATTACAGGCAAATCCACCAAACTTGGTGATTCTGTTTCTACTGCTGATGCAGAGGATTATATTTTTGGTTTTGTGCTTTTCAACGATTGGTCAGCCAGAGATATTCAGGCTTGGGAATATGTTCCTTTAGGACCCTTTTTAGGAAAAAGCTTTGCTTCTTCTATATCACCTTGGGTGGTTACTTTGGAAGCATTGGAGCAATTCAAGGTAGAAAGCCAAGTGCAAGAGCCAGAGGTTTTGGACTACTTGAAATGTGATAAGTCCCACAGCTTTGATATACAATTGGAAGCATACATTCAGCCTGATGGAGAAAAAGGCAGCAAAGTGAGTACGACCAATTTCAAGAACATGTATTGGAATGTGGCGCAGCAATTGGCGCATCATACCGTTAATGGCTGCAATATCAATGTAGGAGATATGATGGCTTCTGGGACTATATCTGGTCAGGAGCCAGATTCTTATGGATCTATGCTGGAGCTTTCCTGGAATGGAAAGGAAGTTGTAAAGCTCGAATCTGGAACTGAGAGAACGTTTATCGAAGACGGAGATACTGTAATTATGAAAGGATTTGCGGAGAAAGATGGAGTGAGAGTAGGCTTTGGAGAGGTAAAAGCCAAGGTTCTTCCTGCTAAGTAATTTGCAATAAATACTAATTTAAAACCCTGACTTAGTACAAGTCAGGGTTTTTTTATGCCCATTTCTTATTCATTTTTATCTATAACGCTTAAATTTATTAAGCGTTGAATATCAGTAGTTTGAGGTATTTATCATTACCTGGTATTCGTTGGTTCCCGATAGTTTTTTGTCTTTTTTCAGAAATGAAGCGGGATAAAGATTTCCATACAAGTCTCATTTTTTTCAGAGACAATTATTCCTTTTCAAACTTTCTTACTAATTAAAAACAATGGCTAAGCTTAGAAATTTATCTATTACAACCCCTATTCTTTTTGCCTTACCTCTTCGGAGCGAATGGGCGGTAAATCCCGTCGACATCAATAAGCCTGTGATGGCTGGCGATTGGGATGATGCCGGCAGTCTCAAATTCTCCAGAGGCTATGTGATGGCAAAGAATGATGCTAATTTTCTCTATCTCACACTCGATGTAGTATCTGACACAGGAAATGATGCTGGTACTAACGATTACTTTTGGCTGACTTTCGACAACAACCGTGATCGTGCGATCACCTCTGGTGTCGATGTGAATTATGGACTTTATCCAGGTCAACCAAATAAATTGGGAAGGCAGAAATACCTTGGGCCGGGCAGCTGGACTGGACTGCTGGCAGATCCCTCAAATTCCGGTGTTGTCCAAGAGTTTGGTGCCAGTCCAAATTCTGATGAATCTCACCGAATCTGGAAATTTAGACTGGAACTTAGTGAGATCAATGTTGCGCTTTCTTGGCCATTGAGTACTCCCTACACATATTTTGGATTTAGAGTCAGATCCAGTAATCCGGGGTTTACAACTGACTTTCCAGGCGATTTCTACAAGGATTTCACCAAACTTCGCCAGTTGATTTTAAGTAGAAAACCTACCATCCCTTCCAAGGATTTGGGGCCTGTGGTAGGAAGTGTAGGTTTGATACCCACGACTAAAATCTCAGCGACTGGTCGTGCAAAAACTGACTCAGGATACTATCACTTTGTAGAGAATGCAGCATTTGGCGGAACGCTGAATTTGATAGGTAATCGTACCAAGCTACAGCAACTCTGGGCGGCAGGGAATACCAAATACAAAGTGGAAATAGCAGCTCCGGGAGGCTCTTTCGCCAAGTTGATTTCTAACTGGTCAAACTACCGCTGGACTGGATCAACCTATGCGTTGGAATCCTTTGCTGCTTCGGCTTATGGCTACTATCAGATGGCAAATCCTGGGACGGATTACTCGATCGATGATCTGCTAATCCAGTTTCCCACTACGGCACTTTTACCTGGGCTGTATAGAATCCAAGTGACATTTTTTGTTGGAAGTAGTACGACCGATATAGCCGCTATTCAGGAATTGAGATTGTTTATTGATAATCATGTGCCGTCCACTATCATAGAAAGTGTAAAGCATGGTAGTATCGAAGTCTCAGCCTGTGCAATTGAAACTATAGGAGCAGCTCCTGATGGTTTGAATTTCCGAATTACTGCAAATGATCCTGAAGGAAATTTGAGGGGAGTCAGTTTCTATGCAACCTATGGCGCTGGTCTTTCTGCTTCTATTTTCAGTGAAAGTTACACACTTGCAAAGGGAAATTGGGAGGGATTTGTCAATAAGCTAATTCCTGAATCAGGGAATTGGAGACCTCCGCAATCCTGTGCTTATAGCTTCGTGCTTTCGGTCAGCGCGAGGACAACCAACGGGTATTCCTGGGTGGGCCAGAACAGTACTCATCGCAACTTAACGCTGCTAATAGGGTAAAGATTAAATGGTCTAAGAGCGAAAGCCACTTCTGATAAGGAGTGGTTTTTTGTTTTAACCGCGGTGGACACAGAGGATATGCAGAGAGCACAGATAAGTGTTATCCTGCTTCTCCAGAAGCTGGATATGAATTCACCCACGGTCGAGGGAGTACACAGAGTGCTCAAGTGGATTTTCGTTTGTGTGATACAAGTACTGGCAAGGTAACCTCACAAACGGAAAGTTATCTGATCCAAAACCACCTACTTCGATTAGCTACCAGTCACAATTGTTTTCGACTCCTACTTGAGTTTGAAAATTGATCATTGAATTTGCTACTCTTCTTCTTTTTTGGAGGATTTACCTCCAGAGATTTTATAGATCAAATAGCCTATGCCTACTACAAAATGTAGAATTACTATTCCAGCTAGGATATAAATGGTAGTGTTGCTCATGCAGCGTTTAAGCTATTGATTATTTTCCTTAAAAGCAGAAAGCCATCCGAATTCTCGAATGGCTTTCCATTATATAAGGTATGACTTATTGGTTCTTATTTGAAACCAATTTCCTCCAAACCAGCGTGGCTGATTTTGATTGCTTCCAAAGGATCCAATTCAAAGGTTCTGTCTTGCTCTACCAAATAGAATTCCATTCCTGACTTATCTTTTTCTGCCAAGATTCTCTTGAAATCAATTGTACCAGTTCCAACAGGAGCGAAGTTGCCTTCCTCGCTCATGTCTTTCACGTGCCAAGCGATGAATCTTCCTGGATACTTTTCGAAGTACGTAAGCGGGTCTACGCCTGCTTTAGTGACCCAGAATAAGTCCATTTGGAAGTTTACAAACTCAGGATTACACTTTTCCAGCAATAGATCTTCGATGATTGTACCATCTGCCATTGCTTTAAATTCAAAGTCATGGTTATGATAAAGAAGTTTGATTCCGGCTTTGGTACATTTTTCTCCCAAAGTATTCATAATGGTTACCAATTCAGCGGGTGTTCCATTCATACCCATGCCATTAGGTCCAGAGGTGAACATCCCCATTGGAGGTACAGGAATTACAAAATATTCAATCCCTGCAGCCTTTACGTCTGCTATCAGTTGATCTGCATTTTCCATGTTTACCATACCCATGTGAGCACTTTTGGCAGTCAAGCCAAGTGACTCTAAGTAGGATTTGAATTCAGTTGGCGTCATGCCATAGAATTTTCCATCTTCATAATTTGCAGTTTCCACATAAGCATAGCCATCAGCAGCTACTGCTTGAAGGGTGCCTTTAGGGTCTTTTGCCATAGAATCACGAAGTGTGTAGAGGGCTAGGCCACCAAAACTGGATGATCCTACTTGAGTTTCTTCAACTGTTTCTATAACTTCCTCAGAGCCAGTTTTGCTGCTACATGCAGTAAATCCAAGTGATAACGCCAGAAGAAAACTGATACTCAGGTTTAAATGTTTTTTCATTTTAGGGTTGATTTTTTTATCGGCTTCAAGTTAGCTAAATCATCGAAATATTACGTCTCTCTCCCCATTTACTGTTTGAGATGTATTGAGAAAAGTAGCTGTTATTTAAACAATTATGCTCAGTCTCGTTTGATACATTAGAACCAACCTTTTTATTACAATGACACATATTTTAAAAATACTCGAGATTCAACAGGTAACTCACAATGTGAAACAATACAAAGTGGAAAAGCCAAAGGGCTATTTTTTTATCCCTGGACAGGCGACTGAATTAGCAATCAATAAAGAGAAATGGAAAGGTGAATTTCGCCCTTTTACATTTACATCTTTGCCGGAGGAAAGGCACCTGGAGTTTGTGATCAAATCATACAGGGATCATGATGGAGTGACTAATCAGCTCGACCTTTTGAAAGAGGGAGATGAGTTGATTCTGAACGACTCATGGGGAGCGATTCAATACAAAGGCAAAGGAGTTTTTATTGCAGGAGGAGCTGGAATTACGCCCTTTATTGGCATTTTCAGATCCTTGGAATCCACGGGTAAATTGAAAGGGAACACCTTGATTTTTGCCAACAAGACCAGCGAGGATGTAATCATGGAATCTTATTTTCGCAAGGCTTTAGGAAATGATTTTATTTCAATTTTGGCAAAAGATCAACTTGCAGGTCATCAGCATGGAATGATAGACAAGGACTTCATTAAGGCTCATGTCAAAGATTTCAATCAGGAGTTTTATATCTGCGGCCCAGATCAAATGGTAAAAGATATAAGCAAGATTTTGGAAGATCTGGGAGCGAAACCAGAAGCGGTTACTTTTGAAAAGTAATTAGAGATCCTTGCTGTTTTGGCTTAGAACTTTCTTAACCAATGGTCCAATCGTCAGTCCCTGAAAAATAATCGAGAAAACGACCACCACATAGGTGACAGTCAGGAATAATTCCCGCTCCATTTGAGGCTCTAGGGATAAAGCTAAAGCGATGGAGATTCCACCTCGGATTCCTCCCCAAGTCATCATTAGATTGGTTTTTGGAATGAAATCTAGCTTTTTATCAAAAATAGCTACAGGTCCAGAAAGGGCTAAATACCTAGCGATAAGGGCTACCGGAATTGCGATCAGTCCAAATTTCAAATACTCTCCGCTGGTGGAAATGACTAATAGCTCGAGACCTATCAACACAAAGAGAACAGCGTTGAGTAGCACGTCGATCAGTTCCCAGAATTTGTCTACGTAATTGTGTGTTGTCTCCGACCAGGCAATTTTCGGCGATTTATTTCCTATAAAAATCCCTGCTACCACCACAGCCAGCGGGCCGGAAACATGAAGTTTATGAGCTAACATAGAAAGTCCCATCACCAATGCAAGAGTAATTATCACCTCGGTTTCATAGTGGTCTATTACTTTCATTATCTGAAATGTCATCCATCCTGTTACCAATCCGAGGATTATTCCTCCTACCACTTCTTCTAGGAACAAAAGCCCAATATCTCCCGCATCTACTGCTCCGATTCCCTGCTGGGCGATTTTGAAAATAACCAAGAATACCACCACACCGACTCCGTCATTGAACAGTGACTCACCTACTATTTTGACCTCGAGTTTCTTGGGTGCATTTGCATTTTTCAAAATCCCCAATACGGCTATAGGGTCAGTAGGAGAGATCAATGCGCCAAAGAGCAGACAGTAGATATAATCGATTTCGTGACCAAAAAGTATGAATGCGTAAAACATCATCGTACCCACGAAAAAGGTGGATAGTACCACTCCTATAGTAGCAAAGACTGCAATAGGAGCTTTCAGTCTCCTTAGCGAATCCAGTTTGGTGTGGAGTGCTCCCGCAAAAAGCAGGAAGCTCAACATCACATCGAGCAGGGCAGTTTCAAAATCAATAGACTTGATAAGCAGCTCAGCTTCGTCGAGGAAAAAATGATTGAACTTGCCTAGAATCGTAATTCCCAGTGTGAAAGCTATAGCAATAATCATCAACCCAATGGTGAATGGCAGCTTCAGAAACTTGGTATTGATAAAGGCAAAAGCTGCAGAAAGTACAATCAGAATGGTGATGACACTGAAAATATCCATGGAATCAGAATTGGTTTTGATGGCTATCGCCAAATTACAACCATTTTATTGATTGCCTCAAAAAAGAACAGGCATCATTCAATCGGAATGATGCCTGCTGAGATAAAAGCGTTATTTGAATCCGAAAATCAATGGAAATATGAAAACGACTATGGCTGCCCAAACAAAATAAACTGGAAGGTATAGAACGATTGATTTTCCGACAGAAATGCTTTCTGATTTTCGGGTGATTGTTCGGAATAGTTTCGAAGCAATCATCAAAAGATGGATTAGCATCAAAATATTACTTCCGAGCACAGCCATTCTATTTGGCGTGAGACCCCATTCTGCGATTCTAAATAGAATTGCCGATAAGGCGATTCCGTTGACGATAATAGTGACGATGGATAATAACAGTAATATCCAGAAGTCAGCGCTAAATTTCTTCTTGCCTGAGCCTTCTGCCACAGAGAAAAATATCAAAGCCATCACGCCGACCAAAAGTGAGTTGAATAACAAGAGAAAATCACGGTCGTTGTACGGATCCTTGCCTGAGTAAATAATAGCACCCAAATAAACTAGGAGCATAACCAAGACAACTGGACTGAAAAGTTTGGCGATTATGGGAGATACTTTATTTACGAGTTGTGGATTCGTTTGAGTTAAGAAAGTAGCAAGTATAGGTATAGCAGGAAGGCCGAAAACGATGATATAATCCTGAAAGAATTGTTCAATGTTGATTCCAATAAGAGAAAATAGTCCAAAGGTAATTCCGGATAAAATTCCTCCAGCAATACCTAAAATTGCTATCATGACTAATGCATCTCCATTGAACCGAAGGAAGTCGAGTCGCTTGTTGAAATTGCTAAGTTCATTTCCTGAAAAAGCTGCGCCAAGCAGGATCCAAAGTAATATTGTCAAATGGATGCAGGCCAATACTAAGGTGTCACTTTCAAGGCTATCTGGAAGAAGATTAATGTAGACAGCCGAAATGACAGTCACCGCGCTGATAATTCCAATCATTTTAGCGGACATCTTATTTTTCCAGGCGAAAAATGCTGTCAGGAAAGGAAAGACTATAAAGCCAATATTTCTTGGATAAAAGAAGTTTTCCGAGACCGAAAATGCAGTTGGGATTTTTGCGATCAAACCTGCTATGAAGCAAGCGATGACTACAAAAAGTAAGTCAGCCTTAGATCCCCAGGAAATGGAATTCGATTCGTAATTCAGCCGCTCATGCCAAAACTTAGCCATCGGGTTTCCTTTTATTTCGGGGTACAGGAAGCTAAATGAGTCTTTGAAAGTGGATTTATTGCTTCTATAAAGCTTTTCCAGATAAGCCGGATCATCCAAGTGATTTAAGATTTCTTGTTTCATTTTAGTTCTATTTATTCCACTTTGTAATTCAAAGTGAATTGATAAATTTTTTTAGAGTTTGTTTTCTTTGATTAAAATTTCGAGGAATTCCAGATGCTCCTGAAAAGCCTTTTTACCTTTTTCGGTGGCTGTGTAGGCGGTCATCGGTTTTCTACCTACAAAGGATTTGTTGACCGAAATGTATTCTTGTTTTTCAAGGTTTTTCAAATGTGACGCAAGGTTCCCATCAGTCACTTCCAGCAGGTCTTTGAAGGAATTAAAGTCATATTCAGTATTGACCATGAGTATGGACATGACCCGCAAGCGGACCACATTCTCAAAGGCCTTATCGTAAGTTCCTTTCACGTTAGCGGTCGTATCGGTAATACATCATTGAGCCGTAGATGACATGAAGCACGCCAAATCCCAAGGCCCAGCAAATCAACCCGAAATCAGGAAAGAAAGCGGCAAAAATTCCTAAAACCAGCTGTCCAACTCCTAGATTTCTAATTTCTCCAAGGGTAAAATGAGAGGCATTGATCAAGCCCAGTCCGTAGAAAATCAATGTGGTGGGAGCGAGCAATTGGTAGGTATTTTCATGGATCAAAGCAATAGAAAATAGGCCACCAGCCAATACCGGAATAAACAATGCAAGCAGGAACCTTTTGCTTGCAGAGGACCAAAATTTCTCAGCTTTGCGCTGACTTTTATTTTGACTTAGCAAATAAGCTGAACCGATTGCAAGCAGCAACACTAACAGTGCAACTGCCAATAAATTGACTTGCAATTCATCGCTTGAAATAGGCTCACTCTCAGTTCCAAATTCTGTGTCGGGGAAATAAATCCAGTACCAGGCGATTCCTGCTCCCGCAAAAGCATAGATTCCTGCTAGAATTCCTGCTAATCCACTGAGGGAAAGGAAGCGAGTACTCCGCTCCATCATGGATTTGATCTCGGCTAATTCTTGTTCGGGTTTTCTCATAGGTAAAAGTACTTTGAGATACAAAGTAAAATCAAATAGTTGGATTTCCTGCTGATTGTATAATAATTTTTAGAAATAATGTATTTACGCAATTACACTAGGATACAATTTAGTTGAGGCCAACTGTTGATAAACACTTTTCATTTCCAATAAAAAAATCCGAAGGATTGAAACAATTCATAACCCTCGGCAAAGCCGGGGGACAATTCAAACGTCAGAAAAATATAGCCCTGAAAGGGTGAAACTGTTTGAAGTCTCGCCCTTTCAGGCATACGCGTTAACTTAAGCCATATCGGTCTAGTTATTAGACACTTTGTTCTTATTTTTTCTTTTTCAGGAATGACTCTTTTTTGATTACTCTTTTCAAAACAAAGGTATTCCTATCCTCTATT
>NZ_VORW01000031.1 GCF_007997215.1 Algoriphagus aquimarinus
TGTCCGAAGAAATGTGTATTTTTCATCTGCTGTATTTATTGGTTGTGGTAAACTGAAAATACAGAAAAGGGGAAGCTTCTCAAACGAAGCTTCCCCTAAATTTTAAACCGTTTCTCGGACAGTAGTGATTTTCAGTATAGAAATATATAATTTGATACTACGCCTGCGCTTCTCACCATCCACTGTGATATCTTCGTAATAGGCCCTCAGCTCTTGAATTTCTAAACCATTATCTATATAATACTTCCCCTTCTTATAATCCAATTGTAGGTTCCCTGAAAATAGAATCTGGACAAATTCCAATTCTGATGAATCCGGAAGCCTTTTACTCATAAAAAATTGCCCATTATCCAGACCAAAGGCTTTGAGTTCTGCAGGCAAATAAGTATTCCCACCATTACTAGCTTCAAAAATTACTTTGTCATATTCGGTGTAATCAAAGTTTCTTTGAATTACACCAAAAAGCTTTGTCCCATTATTAGTGATAATGAAATCCGATGCTTGTCCTGAGGCTGTATTCACATTGGACCAGACACTTTCCTCCACATATCCACTCTGCGCTTGGGCATAAAAAAATGGCATGGCTATCAGAAACAAGACAGCTACCACTCTCAAAATCTTAACCATAGAAAATCAAATTATCGCACTAGATAATAAGATTCGTAATACGCAACAATAGATTAGTTGAAAATAAATTTAGGAGATTTTAAAGCTCCACAGAAAACAAAAAAAGCCGCGATTTATTCCGGCTTCACTAACTACAACCTAGTACTAATCTCTAAGGTGATTACCATAGAAATGCTGCATAAAAAGCCCGTTAGTCCACCTATATTTCTTACAGTATTAACTTTTACAGCTCAATCCCCACAGACAGGGTACCAACCAAATAATTATAGACAGCATGATAGGTAAGTGGATAAAAATCCATGTTTTTGATCAGGAAATCACCTTTAAGCTCAACAAACAAACCGGTCTCCTCTGACAAGGCACGTCTATACCCTACTTTTAAATTTGGGCTTACAGCCATTTCCTTACGATCAACAAATATCGAATTGATCACATTCGGGTTCGGCTCTCCATTATCAATAACGAGCTCGCCCATATCAGCCTTGAATTTCGAAGCCCAAAAAGTCAATCCGACTCCAGTGTAAACCTCATTCCTATTTTGCCTATATACAATATAACTCAAATGGATAGGGACTAGGAAAGAAGATGATTTGTACTTTTCACTTCCCGATAGGTCAAAAGAAACCAAACTAGCATCCAAAAGTAATGTGTTGCTTTCTGACATATACCCTAAGCCTAGATCTACCAACAGTCTCGGTGCATTCCTAAATTCACTGAACCTTACTCCTAATTCAAAATAAGGGGCGCTAGCCTTATCTAGACTATAATTCACATCCTTCTTGGTTGACTCATATTCCATCATACCAATTAAACCTAGTCCACCTTGTAGTCTAAAAGCCAATTTAGAATATGGGACCTCAGAAGCATAAATTTCAAATGGCTGGCTATTACAAGTATAATACTCTGAAAACAATGCAATCAAATCTCTGTCAGTCAATCTTGTTGTTTCTATTCTTCTCTTAAGGCCAACCCCACATTTATCATTCATAGCCAAGGTCAACACACCAACATATTGGTTGCTGTTCACATTCACTAGTTTCCCGTTTTCAGTCCTGGTGGACTTGTTTACTTTGAGTTCTATGACAGTGCCTTCCCGATTGATAAAATATTTATTATCCCACTTATACAGCTCCAACATACCTGAGACTAGTACTTGTGCAAAAACAGCTTGATCTTGCAATGGAATGGTTTCAGACTTAAAAAACCGACCACTTTCTAGTCCAAAACCTTGAATTTCACCTGGCAGGTAAACTGATTTCTCTCCTGAATGGGTAATAAATATGATTTCAGTATAAGTCTCCAAGTCAAACTTACCCTCAATATGGCCCTTGACCTCCTTTCCACTATTAAGGATTACATAGGAATCCATCACTTTTCCCTCCTGAGCGATAGAGGCAAATGAAAGGAATAGTAAGCCAAGTAGACACTGGATTTTCGAAGTTCTTAATTTCATTACTAACAATATTTTAAACCCTGAAAATAGATACAAAAAATCAAACTAACAGTATGCATTACATGGATTTAGGCATAAAAAAAAAGCCGAGATTTCTCCCGGCTTTAAATTCTAATTTATGTGGGTTAACCCTCCCCTGTAAATAGCTTCAGTACATCATTTCCTATTGCGAAAACCATCAAGGCTAGCAATATGACCATACCTACCTTCTGAGCATTTTCTAAGAAACGATCTGAAGGCGCTCGTCCCGAGATCATCTCATAAAGCAAGAAAATCACATGACCACCATCCAATGCTGGGATAGGCAGTAGGTTCATAAATGCCAAAATCATAGAGATCAAACCAGTAATAGTCCAGAACTTCGTCCAGTCCCAGGTATCACCGTAGATTTTTGCCATGCCTATAGGACCACTTACGTTCTTGGTAGAGACTTCACCTGTAAACATCTTACCCATCGCCTTCGCATTCACGATAACTACGGTAAATGCTTTAGAAGTTCCTTTCGCAAGTGCTTCTCCAAAACCATATTTGCGCTGCACCATCTCTATCATCGGAGTCACCGCTATATCAATCGTGCCTCGCTCAGTGACTGCCACCATCGTGTGTATGGTGTCATTTGCGCTAGTCAGTAGCTCTACATCTGCTTCCTGGCTTTTGGCTTTCGCCAATACAGATTGCAGCTCGTCAAAATAGGTGACAGGCTGACCATTTACGGACAGAATTTTATCTTCAGCAGTGATTCCAGCCTTATCAGCTGCGCCACCTTCGTCTATTACTTTTAGCTCAAATGGATATCGGATATCGACAAAGCTATTCATCGCATCCTGACTGTTAAAGGAATTAATAAAGCCTCTTGGGATCTCTACTTGTAAGATTTCTCCTCCACGATCTACTGTGTAGTATCCATTTTCGCTAAGCAAAGCAGAACCTGCTGTCAAATCATTGATTGATTGGTATGGCTCACCATTGATATCAAGAACCTTATCTCCGGTTTTCAAGCCGATAGATTCACCGATCTCCAAGGCTACAATGCCATTTTGTACAACTTGATCGCGAGAGAAATAGGTTTCACCATTGTTGAAAACCAAGATTACAAAGATGACAATACCGGTGACGACATTGACTATAATCCCACCTAGCATGACGATTAGACGCTGCCAAGCTGGTTTGGACCTGAATTCCCAAGGCTGCGGTTCTCCAGCCATCTGATCAGCATCCATCGATTCATCCACCATTCCGGAGATTTTCACAAATCCTCCTAATGGTATAGCGCCTATTGAATATTCAGTTTCTCCCCACTGGAAACCAGCGATTTTCGGAGGAAATCCAATTGAAAATTTCTCTACTCTCATGCCAAACATCTTGGCGGTAAGCAAGTGGCCCAACTCGTGTAAACCCACCAGAATCGATAATCCCAGGAGTAATTGGCCCACCATTATTAAGGTATCCATTATACTTTATTCGTTATTAGTTCTATAGTAATTTCTCTTGCCCGCTTATCAGTCTCCACATAATCCTCCAAATTTGGATGTGCAATAAACTCAGCTTTTTCCAGAGTTTCGCCAATCAAATCAGACATTTCAAGAAAACCCACCTCTTTATTCAAGAAAGCAGCTACCGCAATTTCATTTGCAGCATTTAGCACACAAGGTGCATTACCGCCTTTTGCAAGGGCATCATAAGCCAATTGAAGGTTTTTGAAAGTCTTTAAATCTGGTTGTTCGAAGGTCAATTGTGGGTAATTCATAAAGTCAAATCTCTCGAAATCACTTTTCAATCGATCAGGAAAGCTGAGGGCAAACTGAATTGGGATACGCATATCCGGCAATCCGAGTTGTGCTTTGATAGATCCATCCTCAAACTGCACCATCGAATGAATGATACTCTGTGGATGTACGACTACATCTATCTGTTCGGTTTTCAACCCAAACAACCATTTCGCTTCTATCACTTCCAATCCCTTGTTCATCAGGGAAGCCGAGTCGATGGTAATCTTTGCCCCCATATCCCAGTTGGGATGTTTGAGTGCCTGCTCTCTTGTAACAGTCTCTAAGAAAGTTCTATCTTTTCCTCTGAATGGCCCACCGGATGCAGTAAGGATAATTTTCTCAATTGGATTGTGAAACTCACCTATCAGGCATTGAAAAATTGCCGAATGCTCCGAATCAACCGGATAGATATTCACTCGATTCTCCTTCGCTAGTGCAGTGATGATTTCTCCTGCTACCACCAAAGTCTCCTTATTTGCCAGTGCAATTTGCTTTCCAGCTTTGATCGCATTTACAGTAGGAATCAAGCCAGAATAACCAACCAACGCAGTTAATACCACATCGATAGTTTCCATCTCGACTACTTGAGCAATCGCCTTGATGCCTGCATAGACTTTGATATCTTTTGGCTGCAAGACATCTCGCACTTGTGCATAAAGTTTCTCATTTCCGATCACCACTGCATTTGGAGTGAATTCCAATGCCTGGGCTATCAGTAAATCCGCATTATTTTGGGCGGTAAGAACCTCTACGATAAAGTCTTCAGGATGCTGACGAATTACCTCTAGGGTTTGAGTACCAATACTTCCGGTGCTGCCCAGGATGGCTACGCGTTTGGGTTCTGTCATTCAGTTTGGGATTGTTGAGCAATTAAAACTCTCATGATGTGGAGAGTTTTCTCAATAGCTGACAAAATTACAAGATGCTTAGACTTTTCCTCGTACAAATCGTCAGTTTTTGCCAAATGGCATAATTTTAAAGGTCAAAAGTGAGTGATCTCGCTAATTCGGAACTTAAATAATGTGAATTTATAGAACTGTAAATCTTCACGTTCGTCAAATTGATAAATGATTCGCCTATGAACAGTCTATTCAAAACAACCGGAGTTTCCTTTCTGGCAGGCTTGGCCGGAGCTGCAGTTTGGAGCACAATCGATTTTAATGATCCAGAGCAATTCTCTGACTTCCCCCAAAGCAATCAAACAGAAGTAAGCTTTGCTTCTCAATACCAGCCAGTAAATTCCTACCCCTCTACTGATGCACCTATTTCATTTGTAGAGGCTTCTGAAAACAGCACAGAATCTGTCGTTTTTATCAAGAACTTTTCAGGAACTGACCCAAGAAGATATAGCATGTTTGACTATTTCTTCGGTGGAGGAGGCGCCCCTTCGCAGCAAGTGAGCACAGGATCAGGTGTAATTATCTCTGGAGATGGTTACATAGTGACTAATAATCACGTGATAGACAGAGCAGAAACGATTGAGGTCGTCCACAAAAAAAGGACATACAAGGCAACTCTTGTCGGTACGGACAAAAACACGGATATCGCTGTATTGAAAATTGAGGAAACAAATCTCCCTGCAATCAAGCGTGGCAGCAGCCGAGATTTAAAAATTGGCGAATGGGTGCTTGCAGTCGGCAATCCATTTAACCTTACCTCCACTGTCACTGCGGGGATAGTTTCTGCAAAAGAAAGACAAATCAATATACTGGGAGGAGATTTTCCTTTGGAAAGTTTTATCCAAACAGATGCCCCGATTAATCCTGGAAACTCAGGTGGAGCGCTGGTCAATGTCAATGGAGAATTGGTCGGAATTAATACGGCTATCCTATCTAGAACTGGCTCTTACACAGGCTATGGCTTCGCTGTTCCTGTAGATATAGCCATGAAAGTATCGAATGATCTGATTCAATACGGCGAGGTTCAAAAAGCCATTCCAGGAATTGAAGCAGTGGAAATCACACCTGAACTGGCCGAAGAGATGAGCATAGAAACACTTAACGGTGTGATCGTGACCCACGTGATAAAAAATGGTGCAGCAGAGAGATCTGGTCTTCAACGAAATGACGTAATCATTAAACTCGGATCTCAGGCGATTACAGGAAAAGGAAGTTTTGAAGAAGCTCTCTCCTATTATTATCCTGGAGAAGATCTTTCAGTCACTTTTCTCAGAAATGGGTCTATGAAATCAGCCAACCTCCAGCTTCAAAATCTGGAAGGTGGCAATGGAGTTATCAAGAGAGAGTTTTACACTTCTGGAGTTTTGGGAGCCAGACTAGAAGCAGTCAATACAATAGAGAAAGACAAGTTTGGTGTTGATTATGGAATCAAAATCACCGGCTTGACACGAGGCTATCTAAGAGAACTCGGTTTGAGAGAAGGTTTTGTTATTACTCAGATCAATGGTGATCCTGCCAAGGATCCGAACAAAGTCGGGGCATATTTGGAGAAATTCAGCGGAAGATTACTTCTTGAAGGAGTTGCTTCCAATGGCCAGCCATTTATGCAGACTTATAATGTGAGGTAAATTTTAGGAGGACGAGTTTTGAAGGTTAGAGCAATGTAGCAGCCTTTTTCAACCGAAATAACTTAGTTATATCGAATCATTTTAGTACTTTAAATGGACTTTCTGTTCAGTCAAAATGCATTCACACCCAAAACTCGTCTTCCAATGAAAACCGTCATAAAAACCTGCGAGAAATGCTTAGAAGAATTCAGTGCTGAATTGGCGGACCTTACAGATTATGCAAGACGTGCTAAAAACGGCAAGCTAACAGAGTCGCAGTCCAGAGATATTTTGAAGCATTTTGAAGAAACTCATGAGCTAGCACTGCATGTGATTACCCAATATTTCAAACAAATAGGTAAAGGTCCATTTTCAGGATCTAGGGATTTGACAGTTGAAGCTTTTCATGCAGACTTAATCGATGATGGAAAAGCTTGGCTAGACATCGTGATAGATCGTATTCAATACAACCCTATTTATGAAATCGATACGCAAGAGAATTTTCTGGAAAACATCCAAAAACGTTACATCAGACTGCTACAGCGATTTGAAGAGACTATGGCTAAAAAGTTAAATGAGTAAGCCTCCCTAATTATCGTGAATTATACCTTTTGTGAGAGGTAAATAGTTAAAAGTAAAAGGACTAAAAGCCCCTTTTAATAAGATCTCATCTTAAATTTCTTCTTCAGCTCTAGGACTGAATTTCGGAAGGAACTATCAGTTTCCATGATATCATTCACCGTCTGCACAGCATGAATTACTGTAGAGTGATCTCTACCGCCAAAGTGATATCCAATTGACTTCAAGGAGTGATTGGTAAATTCCTTACAGAAATACATCGCTACCTGTCGAGCTGTTACAATTTCCTTCTTACGGGTTTTTGCTTTCAGGTCATCAAGTGCTATTCCGTAATATTCTGAAACGGACTTCTGAATAAAGTCAACTCCAACTTCAGTCTCAATGTCCTTGATGATGTTTTTCATCACCGTCTTCCCAAGTTCCAAGCTGATCTCCACGCGATTCAGTGAAGCATGGGCAATAAGAGAAATAAGAATCCCTTCAAGTTCACGAACGTTTGTATCGACCGTGTAAGCAAGGTATTCTACTACGTCATCAGGTATGACAATCCCTTCAGATTGCATTTTTCTACGGATAATCGCTACTCTAGTTTCAAAATCAGGCATTTGAAGATCTGCCGTCAAACCCCATTTGAATCGAGAAAGTAGACGCTCCTCCAAGCCTTTCAGATCCCTAGGCGGACAATCTGAAGTCATGATGATTTGTTTTTTGCTCTGATGCAGGTGATTAAAAATATGGAAGAACATCTCTTGAGTTCTATCCTTTCCTGCTAGAAACTGAATATCATCAATGATCAGCACATCTACTTGCATGTAGAAATTGGTAAAGCTTTTCACATTCCCATCTTTTATGGAGTCCATGAATTGATTCACAAATTTCTCTGAAGAAACGTATAACACGAATTTATTATCCGGGCCATTTTTGATTTCATTTCCTATCGCCTGAACCAAGTGAGTTTTTCCCAGTCCAACTCCACCATACACCATCAAAGGGTTAAAGGAAGTGATTCCGGGCTTAGTCGCCACGGCAAAACCAGCAGACCTCGCCAGTCTATTGCAATCTCCTTCTATATAAGTAGTGAATGTATAAGTAGGATTAAGATTACTATTCGTCAACGCTTCAGCATTAAGCGACTTCATCTCAAATGGCGTCTTGTCCGGCTCTTCCGGTAATTGAGACTTTTTATTATTTCCAGCATTTCCCTGAGGAAAAGAAACTACATAGGGTTGATTCGAAGAATTTCCCCTATCGACCACCACAGCATATTCCAATCTCCCACTTTGCCCCAAGGTAGTCTTAATGGCAATTTTTAATTCCTGCACATAATTATCCTCCAGCCATTCATAGAAGAATTGGCTTGGAACCTGAATGGTCAGTGAAGTACCTTCAAGTTTTACTGGATTAATGGGCTTAAACCAAGTTGAAAAGCTCTGCTCATTGACGTGTTGTTCTATAACACGTAAACATTCATTCCAAACGGCGCTAGCTTCTGAACTCATTAGAGAAGATTTCTGAAAAACAAAGATCTTGCGGTAGGTGCAAGGGTGTCAAATTTGATGAAAATTAACTTAAATAAAAAATTGATTTCTTCTTGAAATATTGAGTTTTTGGACAACTCCCTTTTTCCTACCAAAGGAAATTTGGTGATAAAATCCTTTTCAGTTTTATGCATCAATTTTAAAGTGATATAGGGTCTCATTTCGGTCAAAAACAGTAACTATTCTAGTTTTCAGGCTTTTGAAAAGATGTGGAAAACAAATCGAAATAATAAAGTGATTCCTTTAGCTTCTTTATTTCTCCCTCATTTTCCTAATTTTGAGAAAGGCCATTTTGATATACAAGCACTAATTAAGAAATGGTTTTTATTCGTAGAAATGCAGATTAAGTACAATTGTAAACCCAACTATGACAGATCAGACCTTCTATACATTCCCTCCATCCAGTAAAAAGGAGTGGATTGATCAAGTAAAAAGAGACCTAAAAGGAAAAGATTTTGACGACACACTTACATCTTCACTTTGGGACAAAGTCAAAATCTCTCCCTTCTACACATCAGAAGATGTAGATGGCCTAGCTGGCGAATATAAATTTCATCCAAACTCTAAAATCCCCGGGACATCTCCTCGTGTCTGGGATAATGTAGTTTCTGTATGTCCAGAAAATGAAAAAGAGACAAATGAAGAAATCCTTCATGCCCTTCAAAATGGTGCGGATGGATTAGTAGTTTGTTTAGATGGAACAGAAAATTTAAATCAACTTTTAAAAGCAGTACATACTGAGTTTATATCCACCAATTTCCTGCCTACTGGAGAGACGATCCAGTTTTTTCATTTGATACAAGAATGGATAGAATCTCTAACTCTTAAACCTGGAATGCTACGCGGAGCTATAGTATGGTCTCCTTGTGATGAGCTATTTCAAAGTGAAAAAAAATTCGATTGGGGAGTCAACCAAGCGGCTAAAGCGATAAATGATTTCAAGGAGTTTAGAGAATTTTATCCGATGACAATAGATTTGTCTCGCTACGCAAATTCTGGGGCTACTGGTATCGAGGAACTGACCTATGGATTGGGAGAAGTCATCGAGTTGATAGATGTGCTTTCCAAAAGAGCGATTTCTCCAACTCAAGTTTTTGAAAATTTGGCTTTTCATACTGCTGTCGGTGATTCACACTTTGCCGAAATCGCTAAAGTGAAAGCTTTGCGAAAGCTCATCGTGGAACTAGCAACCAACTACGGCGTGCAGATCGAGATGGAGAGTATTCACATCATCACCTCTACCAGCCAATGGAGCAAATCACTTCTGGATAAAAACACCAATCTCATTCGCCAGACTTATGAAGCGATGGCAGGGATTCTTGGAGGAGGAAATTCCCTTTGGGTGAAGCCAACTGAAGGAAAAGATGCCTCCGTTCTCGAAAAGAGAATCGCGAGAAATGTTTCTTCAATTCTCAAAGAAGAAAGCTATTTGGATAAAGTCATGGACCCTAGCGCTGGATCATATTACTTAGAAACACTTCAACGGGAAATAGAAAAATCCGTAATCGAAGGCCTTCAGGATTTGGAAGAAAAAGGAGGCTGGCTGAAAAGCTTCGAAGACAGGACGCTCCATGCTAGCATTCGACTTTCGCGAGAAACTGCCCAGAAGAAAGTTTTGTCAGACTCGAATATAAAAGTTGGGGCAAATAAATACCTCGCCAAAGGAAAGCTAGAAAATCACCTTGCTTTTGAGCCAATAGTTGAAAAAGACTTTGAGCTGCTTCCAAGCAGAGCAACATACTTTGTAGAACAAAACATACTGAATCACGCATGAGACCAGACCTAAAAAATTGGAAATCTGCAGAGATTCAGACGTCCTCCATTGAAGATACTACTAATTGGGAAGCCCCTGAACAGATTTCAATCCCACCAGTTTTTGATCCTTCGCAGATCGCTCAACTCTCGCATGTAAATTTTGCAGCAGGAATTCCACCCTATTTGAGAGGTCCATACAGCACGATGTATCGCATGCGTGCTTGGACAATTCGCCAATATGCAGGTTTTTCTACTGCCGAAGAATCCAATGCTTTTTACAGGAAAAACCTAGCTGGAGGTCAAAAGGGACTTTCAGTAGCATTTGACCTAGCTACTCACAGAGGATATGATTCGGATCATCCTCGTGTTGTCGGAGACGTGGGAAAAGCTGGCGTTGCGATCGATTCTGTGGAAGATATGAAGATCCTATTTGATCAGATTCCGCTGGATCAGATGTCCGTTTCCATGACCATGAACGGAGCTGTGATTCCAATTTTGGCTTTTTACATAGTAGCTGCAGAAGAGCAAGGCGTCAAGCCTGAGCAATTAAACGGAACGATACAGAATGACATTCTGAAGGAATTCATGGTGCGAAACACCTATATCTATCCACCTCAACCATCGATGCGAATCATCGCTGATATTTTCAAATTCACTTCAGAGCGCATGCCACGCTTCAATTCCATCTCTATTTCTGGCTATCACATGCAGGAAGCTGGAGCTACCGCAGATATAGAATTGGCTTATACGCTTGCTGACGGATTGGAGTATCTGCGAACAGGGGTACAAGCCGGTTTGGATATAGACGATTTTGCTCCTAGACTTTCATTCTTCTGGGCGATTGGCATGAACTACTTTATGGAAATCGCCAAGATGCGGGCAGGCCGCTTGCTCTGGGCGAAAATCGTCAAGCAGTTCAATCCAAAATCTGACAAGTCACTTGCTCTTAGAACTCACTGCCAAACTTCTGGCTGGTCACTCACCGAACAAGACCCTTATAATAATGTAACTCGCACAGCCATCGAAGCTCTTGCTGCTGTCATGGGACACACGCAATCCCTTCACACGAATTCTCTTGATGAAGCTATCGCATTGCCTACTGATTTTTCTGCTAGAATTGCCAGAAACACACAACTGGTACTTCAGGAAGAAACAGGCGTCACTAAGGTCGTTGATCCATGGGGAGGATCCCATTATGTGGAGTTCTTGACAGATCAATTGGTAGAACGCTCTTGGTCTTTGATAGAAGAAGTAGAAGAACTAGGCGGAATGGCAAAAGCCATAGAAGCTGGATTGCCTAAGCTCAGAATCGAAGAGGCTGCCGCCAAAAAACAGGCGAGGATAGACAGTGGACGAGACATAATTGTTGGAGTGAATCGCTATCAAGTAGATGAAAAATCAGAAATTGAAGTACGGGATGTGGATAATCAAGCCGTTAGGGAATCTCAACTAGCAAGACTCAAGGCCGTGAAGGATTCAAGAAATCAGGAAGAGGTAGACAAAAGCCTGAAAGTCATTACTCAAGCAGCTAAGTCAGGTGATGGTAATCTACTTGAATTGGCTATCGATGCAGCGAGAAAAAGAGCTACTTTAGGAGAGATTTCAGATGCGATGGAAGCGGTTTTTGGTCGTCATCAAGCACAAACAAAATCTATCACGGGAGTTTATGCAGCAGAAGTGAAAAATCAGGAATCTTTTAAGAACGCCATTGCCCTATCTGACGAATTCGCAGAAATGGAAGGTCGGCGTCCGAGAATCATGGTGGCCAAAATGGGCCAAGATGGCCATGACAGGGGTGCGAAAATCATTGCCACTGGTTTTGCTGACATGGGGTTTGACGTGGACATCGGGCCGCTTTTCCAAACTCCAGAAGAAGTTGCTCAGCAAGCAATAGAGAATGACGTCCATATTGTAGGAGCCTCCTCTTTGGCCGCTGGCCACAAGACCTTAGTACCGCAATTGATCAAAGCTTTGAAAGAATTAGGAAGACCAGATATAATGGTCGTAGCTGGAGGCGTGATCCCTACTCAAGACTACCAATTCCTTTTTGACGCGGGAGTATCGGAGGTTTTTGGCCCTGGTACAGTACTTTCAGAAGCTGCTATTAAAATCCTGAAGAAATTAATGGAAGCGTAGCAGACTCTTTTGTGGATATGAAGAGTACCTACTGCCTGATCCAAACTCGCGGGTCTTGGCGCATCAGGCGTACCAAAGTCCCATAAAGTACAGGATTGTATTCAAAAAACTTGTGAGGTTTTTCGAAGAAAGTCTCCAAAGCTACCGCAAAGAATTCATCTTCATTAAAGCCGGCACTTGACCTAAACACAGTCAAGTTTCCGGCTTTTATTTTTTCTATTTCTTCATTTGCCATGATCTTAAAGTCATCATAAATTTCAGGATTGAAGAACTCACTTTCACCATTGTAATAAATCTGATTTTCTAGTTTCAAGGCATGGGCTACCTCGTGAATACCCAGGTTCACTCCATCACTTTCATTTTCCATTCCGTTCAAAAAACAATTCCAGGACATAGCAATAATACCGTGTCTAGGATTTACTTCCCCACGATGATACTGCTTAGAAATAGTACTATAATAACTGTCTGGATAGATCAAAATTTTGCTGAAATGAGGAAGACGAAGATCATCCCAGCCAAAAGTCACCATTACGATGGTTGCTCCAATGAGCACTTTCATTTCTGGAGTAATAACTCTAATATCTGACCTGCCTATAAATGATTTGCCGGTTAAGACCAATTCCAATTTTTTCACAAACTCATTTTTATGCTTTTGATTGAGTCTTTGGTAGTAAGGAAAAGTATTTTCTAAAATTGTTCTTTCCGAACTCGTGATTTTTCGCCTATTCAAATAGGTAACTCCATCATAGAGCCATTCGAAAATCTCAAGTAAGAGCGAATGAAGTAATAACATATGTGCAAAAAAAAGACAGCTACCGATGAGTAGCTGCCCTTAAAGTAAGAATTAATTCATAAGTTATCTAGCATAATTTACGGATCTCATTTCACGAATAACCGTGATTTTGATCTGGCCAGGATACTGCATTTCCTTTTCAATTCTCTGAGAAATATCAAAAGAAAGTTTACCTGCTGTAGTGTCATCTACATTATCTGCATCTACCAAAACCCGAAGTTCACGACCCGCCTGCATAGCAAAACATTTGTTTACTCCGTCAAAGCTCAACGCGAGCTCCTCAAGGTCTTTCAGGCGTTTGATATAACTATCCATCACTTCACGTCTTGCGCCTGGTCTTGCGCCCGAAATAGCATCAGAGGCCTGCACTATAGGCGAGATCATGGAAGTCATCTCAATTTCATCGTGGTGAGCTCCGATTGCATTACAAATCTCTGGATGTTCTTTGTATCGCTTCGCAAGCTCCATCCCCAATACTGCGTGAGGAAGCTCCTGCTCTTCATGCCATACTTTTCCGATATCATGAAGCAAACCTGCACGCTTAGCCATCTTGGCATTCAATCCCATTTCAGCAGCCATAGTAGCACAAAGCTTGGCTACTTCTCTAGAGTGCTGAAGTAAGTTCTGACCATAGGAGGATCTATATCTCATACGTCCCACCATTCTGATCAACTCAGGATGTAAGCCATGAATACCTAGGTCTATACAAGTTCTCTCACCGATTTCGACGATTTCTTCTTCTATGTTCTTTTCTGTTTTGGCTACGACTTCTTCAATTCTAGCTGGGTGAATACGCCCATCCTGCACCAATCTATGAAGTGAAAGTCTTGCTATTTCTCTTCTCACTGGATCAAAACCTGAAATAATAATTGCTTCAGGAGTATCATCTACGACGATCTCCACTCCAGTTGCTGCTTCCAGCGCACGGATGTTTCTACCTTCTCTACCGATGATTTTACCTTTGATATCATCACTTTCAATATTGAAGACAGACACGCAGTTTTCTACTGCATGTTCAGTAGCTGTACGTTGAATTGTATCCAAGACGATCTTTTTGGCCTGCTTGGTAGCAGTAAGTTTAGCTTCGTCGAGTATGTCTTTGATTTGTGAAGATGCTCTGGAATTAGCTTCCTCAGTCAGCATAGTCACCAATTGATCACGAGCTTCTTCGCGGGTAAGGTTTGCTACTTTTTCTAAGTCAGCAATACGTTGGTTAGTTACACGATCTAGCTCTTCTTTTTTAACTTTCACTGAGTGTAACTGAGCAGCTAAATTCTCCGATTTGCTATCCAGTTCAGCTTCTTTTCTTTTCACCTGCTCCAATTCCTTGGAAACCTGCTGCTCTCTTTGCTTAACTTTATTCTCATTGGTGATGATAATATTCTTCTTATTACCCATCTCCTCATCAAACTCAGACTTAAGCTTGAGATACTTTTCCTTAGCTTCCAGAATCCTGTCTTTTTTGATAGACTCCGCATTGATTTCAGCTTCGCGAAGCATGGATTTCACACGCTCTCGGGTTTCTTCTTCTAGTTTAGAATTTTTATTTTTAATTAATGCGCCAGCAATAGCAGCTCCTGCACCAGTCCCAATTAGGGCTGCGAGGACAATATATAGTATGTCTCCCATAGGTATTTTGGATATAAATTAAACCTGGGGGAATCTGAAAAATCTTCTGATTTTTGTGTTATAAATAATTACAAAGCCTTAGCAAGCAAGGCATTGATATGAGAAATACTGGATTTTATATGCTCGGAATCTTCCGTATTTACTTGGTTAGTCTCCAATGATTCCACCATGCAATCAAAAGCTACCATAGCCAGCAAATCCTGATTGTCGTCCAGTCCAAATTCCTCTTTATACTTTCTTAATTTTTCATTAATCAGCTTGCCAGCATGACGGATTTTGGACTCGTCCTCGATCTTCACGCGCATAGGATATTCTCTATCCCCTATTTTTAACCTGATGGCAAGTGTCTCCATATCACTCAGATAAGTAGGTAATTAAATGATCGATTTCTTGTATATAATTATTGATTAGGTCACTCATTTCAGTTGACTGTTCCGGATTCACCGGTTGGTTGTCTACAATGTTACTAATTTTAATTTTATTTTTAAAATGTTCAATTTCCTGCTCTTTTTCACCCAAAGCAGTGCTCACTTCAGATAATTTTTGTTTCAATTGCTGGTTTTCTTCACTTATCTCAAGCAATTTACTACTAGCACGTAATGCCAGTTTCTCCAATTTTTGCAGTTCTTCTTGAATCATTTCTATGTTCTTATCAAAGCACCAACCTCTTTCTCAAAGGCTTGAATCAATTTACTCATAGTTTTATCAATTACCTTATCGGTCAGTGTATTTTCCTGATCCTGTAAGTAAAAACTTAATGCATAGGCCTTCTTATCTGCATCAATTTTATCACCTTGGTACACATCAAAAACTCCAATTCTTTTTAATAATTTCCCTCCAAATTTCGTCGCAACAGATTTTACCTGATCGTAACTGATGGTTTTGTCTATCACTAAGGAAAGATCTCTTCGTACCTCTGGGAATTTTGAAATCTCCTCAAACTTCTTCAAACCAGTAGCTTTTTTGCAAAGTAAATCCCAGTTTAAATCAGCATACCACACTTCTTGCCTCACTTCTGCCTGCTTCAAAATCTTATCATCAAGCAGACCAATTGTCGCCAATTCCTTTTGACCAAGCATAATCTTCAAGCCATAAGCATAGGGCGCAGTCTCTACCATCGAAAGATCTCCAGGCTGTATGTTCAACTTCTCTAGAATTGCTTCCACTGTTGAATATAAATCTGCAAACGCAAATCCCTTCGTTGGTTCCAACCAGCTTTCGGCAGTCTTTTTCCCAGTAAGGAAAAGTGACAACCTTTTGCTTTCTGAATATCCTTCCTCTGCCTTATGATAAACGGTTCCAAACTCGAAGTATTTCAAATCGGTCTGACGACGGTTTATATTTCTCGCCAGAACCTCCAGCCCAGAGTAAAGCAAACTTTGGCGCATCACGTCAAGATCTTCGCTAAGCTTGTTATAAATAACTACGTTGTCTTTTGGATCAAGAAAACCAGATTTCTCAGCATAAGTAGACTTTGTCAAGCTATTGGTAATCATCTCGTAGTAACCCTGACCTGTCAAAATCTCAGTCAAACGATACTGCAACTTATTCAGGTCTTTCACAGGATGCTCAGCGAGGTAGTCCGTTCTAAGATTCTCGGAAAGTTCCACATTGTGAAAACCATAAATCCTCAACACTTCTTCGATGATATCCGCTTCACGAGTCACATCTACTCTATATGGCTTAGCAGTGGCGGTAAAGCCTTCTGCTGTTTCATTTTCCACTTTGATCTCCAGACTTTCCAAAATAGATTTCACCTGAGCAGGCTCAATTTTCTTACCTATCAGGCGATTTATATGACCGTAATTCACTTCGATCACAAAATCTTGAATCGGCTCTGGGTAGACATCAATAAGTTCGGAACTTACTTTTCCTCCAGCAGTTTCCTGAAGTAGTTTAACCGCCATTTTCAGCGCGTAAACCGGCATATTTGGATCAGTTCCTCTTTCGAAGCGGAAAGAAGCATCCGTCTTCAACCCATGAAACTGACTACCTTTTCTGACGATGTCAGGAGAAAAATAAGCAGATTCCAAGAAAATGGAAGTTGTGCTATCGGAAACTCCAGAACCTTCTCCACCAAAAACCCCAGCTATACACAGTCCGCCCTTTGGATCTTTGATCATCAATTCTTCACCGGAAAGCTTTCGCTTCTTTTCGTCTAAGGTCACAAACTCCGTATCCTTTGGAAGTTTGCCTACGATGATTTTCCCTTCGGAAATTTTCTCAGCATCAAATGCGTGCAATGGCTGACCTAGATCATGTAAAATAAAATTGGTGATATCCACCACATTATTTATTGGCTCCAAATCCAGCGCTTTCAGAAAATTCTGAAGCCATGTTGGAGATGGCCCAACCTTTAAATCTGTGATCACCACACCCGCATAGCGAGGACAATCAGCAGTGTTTTCCACTTCTACCTGAATCGCAGGACCGGAAGCCTCAACTTTAAACTCAGGCGCAGAATCAATTTCTAAATCTCTACCCAAAAGTGCTTTCAAATCTCGCGCAACTCCTAAGTGGGACGCTGCATCAGCACGGTTTGGTGTCAAGCCGATTTCCAAAACCATATCCTGACCAATCTCAATGAATTCAGAAGCTGGAGTACCGTTTGGCAAGTCGGTGTCTAACACCATAATCCCGGCATGGCTGGAACCAATGCCTAATTCGTCCTCAGCACAAATCATCCCTTCGGAAACCTCACCTCTGATCTTTGCTTTTTTGATTTGGAAAGAATCACCCGTAGAAGGATATAGCATTGCTCCAACAGTTGCAACCAATACTTTTTGTCCTTTAGCAACATTCGGCGCTCCGCAAACTATCGGAGAAATCCCAGTCCCTATATCGACTGTAGTTATGCTTAATTTATCAGCATTGGGATGCTTTTCACAAGTCAACACCTCACCTATCACGATCCCCTCAAGGCCTCCTTTGACAGAAACAAATTCTTCAATTCCCTCCACTTCCAAACCGGATTGGGTCAGCAATGCGCCGATTTCCTCTGCCGATTCTGTATGAGGGATATATTTTTTTAATCGATTTATAGAAATCTTCATCAGTAAAACTATGTATGCAAATCTGAATTGATCTGCGTGATAAACAAAAGGGGTTCGAAAACCCCTTTTTATTCAATAATGCGTACAAATTTAAGAGATTTGAGCTAGTCAGAAAGGCTATTTCTCGTAATTTTTCTCCCCAACAGGAATTGGTATGTCCAGTAAATTTTCCTTAGGAGGAAGTGGGCAACCATAATCGGGATTATAGGCACAATAAGGATTGTACGCTAGATTGAAATCAATCGTGATACTATTCTTCCCATCCTGACGGGCGTTGATATATCTACCTCCGCCATAGGTGTCCACAGCACTGGTTTCATCTGCGAAAGCCAAGAAAAAATTGCGCTTATCAGGCTCATTCATTGCTTGGAGTAGCAAGAGTTTCTCAGACTTTCCATTGAGCTCAAATTCAGCCCAGGAATGCTCTATGTATTTTTCCTTCGTCCCGTCCGTAAGCGGAACTTCTCTCACCTTCCTGTCCTCTATTGTCACCATACGAGCCTTCACCTTATAAGTCGGATCGATTGGATAAAAATTCAATTTGGTAAATGATTGCTTCTGCTCATCTGTCAGTGGCGATTCGAAATTAAAGCGGATAAATTTGAACTGTCTTTCACGCTCTGCCTCGATCTTTTCGATGTAATCTTCAGGAGTTTCGGCACTCGTTAAGGTGTAAACCACCGCAGCGAACACCACCACTGAGATAATCAAAAGTATAATTGTATTATTTTTCATGTGTTAATAATTTCCATTCAAAGGCCAACTAGCCTGTTGAGAATATACCTGATTTAAGCAGGTTATTTCCTGAAGAATTAGAGTATGCCGTCATCGGCGAAGCTAAAGTAGCCAACATCTGTAAAAATCACATGGTCAAGCACAGGCAAATCTAATTCCCGACCTACTTTGACCAATCGTTGAGTGAGGCGTTTGTCTTGATCTGATGGACTTAAATTACCACTGGGATGATTGTGAACAAGTATTATTGACTGAGCTAGATGCTCCAATGCTATTTTAAAAACGATTTTAGGATCTACTACTGTTCCTGCCGTACCGCCTTGGGACACGAGATACTTTTTCATTACCTGATTGCCTCTATTCAATAAAATCAAATAAAAATACTCAACCTGCTCATCAAGTAGCTCGGGGCGCATCAGATCATAAATATCCTGCGAACTGGTAATCTTAGGCTTTACCACAGGTTCGGAGTCCTTCCTCCTCCGAGCCAATTCCATCGCTGCGATAATAGAGATGGCTTTTGCCTCCCCTATTCCTTTGAATTTCTTCAAATCCTGAATTGAAAGTTTTGCCAAAGCTCGAAGATCATAATTTACACTGGCAAGAATGTGCTTCGAAAGATCCACTGCACTCACAGAGGGAGTACCCGAGCCAATCAAGATTGCGATGAGTTCGGCATCAGTAAGTGCTGATCTACCTTTGAGAAGAAGCTTTTCGCGTGGGCGATCTTCTTCTGCTAGCTGGGAAATTTTGATAGAGGAGTAAGTATCCATAGTGATCAATTAAAAAATGATTTATGAATTTAAATACTTCAGGGCACAAAAAAAACCCTGACCAGCAGGGTTTTAGAGAAATAAAATCTTCTAAAATTAACCTAGTGCGGTAACGAACCTGGCCAATCTTGATTTTTTGTTGCTTGCGTTGTTCTTGTGAATCACATTCTTCTTAGCCAATTTATCCAACATAGAAGATACTTTCTTGTAAAGCTCAGAAGCTTCTACTTTATCAGTAGTTGCTTTCAATCTTTTGATGAAAGTTCTAGTCGTTTTAGCCTGATATCTGTTTCTCAAACGCTTAGCTTCGTTTGCACGAATTCTCTTCAGAGCTGATTTGTGATTTGCCATATCTTAATTATAATTGAATTTCTTTACGTGTCCCTATTTCGAATCGGAGTGCAAAGTTATTAGAATTTATTAAATCCGCCAAAGGAATTTTAAACATTCCTCTTGTTGCTAGCCTTTTTCAAATCCAATAATTTGTCTAAACACCCCTTATGGCTGCAAATATACCTTTTATCTAGGCATTTACCTGATAAAGATTTTGATTATTTTTAGACATGAGAACTTTTCTTATCTGGATATTTCCACTTTTTTTAATTTCAGAGACATCAATCACCTGGGGTTTTTACGCACATTCCTTGATAAATAGGCTTGCTGTGTTTTCTCTTCCCGAAGAAATGATTGGTTTTTACAAACCTCATATACAGTACATTACTGAGAATGCTGTGAATCCTGACCGCAGAAGATATGCCGTGGAAGGAGAAGCTGAAAAGCACTACATAGACTTGGATTATTATGGCGATTCAGCTATGCAAATACTTCCGAAATACTGGAATGAAGCAGTAGAAAAATTTTCTGAGGACAGCTTAAGAATGAATGGAATTGGGCCTTGGTCAGCATATTTTACTTTTCTAAACCTTACAAAAGCTTTCGAATCCAAAAATTCAGCTGCCATATTAAGACTGTCTGCAGACTTGGGGCATTATATAGGTGATCTGAACGTCCCGCTTCACACTACTGTGAATTATAATGGGCAGTTGACCGATCAAGTCGGAATTCATGGCTTCTGGGAAAGTCGCGTTCCTGAGCTTCAGGCTAAAGATTATCCACTTTGGGTTGGTCAGGCGGAATATGTAGAAAAGCCTCAGCTAGCTTTATGGGCAGCCGTAGAGGAAGCACACGCAAAAGTTGATAGTGTATTGTACATCGAAAAAGAACTGACGAAAAACTTCTCTCCTGATCAAAAGTATGGCTACGAGGAGAGGAATAATTTAACAGTTCGGGTTTATTCGAGGGAATTTACAGAAGCCTATGCCTTAGCGCTAAACAGCCAAATCGAGCGACAAATGAAGAAGTCTGTTAAAATGATTGCTGATTTTTGGTTTACTGCCTGGGTAAATGCTGGGCAGCCAGACTTGTCGACTTTTACTAAAGAATCAGGCGAAGAGGAAATTATAGTACCTGATTCGAAGATCAAAGTGAGAGATCATTGAAAATCCAGTTGGTAGTATTCAGTCGCAGTGGGCAGGGTTAAGCTTGTCTACCGAAGGTAAGTAGTCAGTTTTTGGCACGTCATTGCGAGGGAGGAACGACCGTGGCAATCTCATTAAATCAGCATTTACTTAATCGGAAGTAACGAGCTCCGCCCAATGCGACTGAACATCAAAAAGACAGGTGATCGGCTTTTATGGATGCCACTCCAAACATATGGGTTTAACGATATGAATTATGGAAGAGAATTTTTTTAACCGCTAAGGCGCAGAGGGCACAAAGAACACCGCAAAGATTTTTGTCCTTTTGTAAAAATACTTTCAACGAAAACTTGGCGTTCTCCGCGGCTCTGCGGTTAAAATAATCTTGTTATGGAACACGTTTTGGTCCAAGTCTGAAGACTTGAACCAAATAGAGATTAAAACCCTCCGAGGGTTTTGGAACCCTCGGAGGGTGTCAAGAATTCAAATAAGCCTTAATCGCTCTTCCAATTGCCCGAAATGTATTCTTAAATACCTCTTCATTTTCCTCCAAAAGCGTCACCCGGAAGCCTCTCAAATCAGAACAAAAAGAAGAGATAGGAACAACACAAATCTGCTCAGCCGCCAACAGATTATAAACAAATCGCTTATCCATCGGCATGTTTTTCTCTTCCAGCCAGGAATCAAGTAAGCTTTTCAACTTCTCATCTTCGATTGGTAAAAACTGGTCTTCCTTTAATACTCCCTCGTCAAAAACGATGGTATTATAAAAAGCTCCTTGGGTCGGATTAAACTTGATTCCAGGAATATCTCCTAAGATCTCACGCATCCAATCACTTCGCTTTCCAATTTGAGCATTCGCTTCTTCTCTATACTTGAAGTAAGCTGGATGCTTCATGATTTTCGGGATGGCAAGCTGCGGCAAAATAGTAGAACAGACCTCAATCATCTTCGCATTCTCCAATGTCTGACAAAGCTTAGAGAACTCTTTGGAAGATTCCCTATTATAGAATTCCATCCAACCACAGCGTGATCCTGGCCAAGGGAATTCCTTGGAAATTCCTTTTAGAGAAATAGCTGGTCTATCTCCGATTACTTCAGCAAGTGGAACAGCCGTAATACCGTTATACGTGATATTTTGGTAGATCTCATCTGTAATAAGTAACAGATTAAACTCCTCTGCAATTTTCACAAAAGCCTCCAAAACCTCCCGTGGATACACCATTCCCGTTGGATTATCCGGATTGATAATCAAGATTCCGACAATCGAAGGATTATAGCGAACCTTTAAATACAAGTCTTCCATATCTGGAAGCCATTGATTATCGGGGTCAAGTTTGTAGGTAATCGGAGCCGCATTAGCATGTGCAGCCTCAGCAGAACTGTGCGTGCTATAAGCCGGAGATGGGCCAATAATCCTCGCCGTAGGGATCAAAAATTGATACAACTTTGCAATAGCATCCCCTAGCCCATTAAAGAATAAAATGTCTTCTGCGGTAATTTGAGTCCCACCTCTTTCATTGGTAAGGTCAGCCAGAAACTTTCGGGTGCCTAATACCCCTTTAGAATCCGCATATCCATAGGTCTTATCATCTTTCATAAGATCAGCGATGATATCCTTCATCCAATCCGGCACATGATTGCTCTTTTGGATAGGGTCGCCGATATTTTCCCAAGTCATGGAATAGCCCAAGGCTTCGACCTGACGCGCTTTCTTCACGATTCCACGAATCTCGTAGGTCAATTCTTCCGCTCCGGATCTTAGGAGTTGCTGTCTCATAGGTTTGTTAGGCTGAATGCAAAATAATTCGGGTGCAAAGAAACGAAAAAGAGGAATGAAAATTATCTAAATGGATAAAAGTTGAAATATTTGAAATCCGAGTAATTAGTAAAATAGAACCAATGATGAAGATTACAAATCTTCGGATCAGGCTTCGAGATTACAAATCTCGAAGAGCGAGATACATTCTTCATGATATGAATTACCAAAACATAGCCCCGGGTTTTAACCCGTGGGATTAATGTGAACTTCCCCTAATCATAAGAATGGCTTCAGCCATTTCACTTAGCTATCTAATCTATCCCTAATTTTATCTAAAATCCCTTTAGGATACCCCATATCTCTCAACACGAATACAGCATTGGTACTATCCAAAACTCCGGTTCGAAGTTTGAAATCGTATTGATATTTGCCAGCCACATCGTGTCCGGTAAAGTAGAAAAACATAAAATCCGGAAGCCCATGAACCAACTCCAAGTCATGTGTCGTGGCAATCACTATAGAATTTTTCTGGGCAAGTTGTTGCAGTACCTCAGAAGAAATCACCAATCGCTCCCGACTGTTGGTGCCTTTGAAAATCTCATCGATTAACAGCAAGTTGAAACCATTCCCTTTTTGGACAGAAAGCATTTCTTTCATTGTCTCTGCCTCACTGTAGAAATAACTTTTGTCACTTTCCAGCTCATCAAAAGTCTGGATAGAAGAATAAATTTTCAGTTTGGGTAGACTCAGCTCCGAGGCAAAGGGACAATTAATGGTCTGGGCCAACAGGCAATTCAAACCTATAATTCGCAGGAAGGTGCTTTTTCCTGACATATTAGCGCCGGTGATCAAAACCCCATTGCAATCAATCAGTATAGAGTTTTGAATAGATCCTGAAAGTAAAGGGTGAAACATTCCTTTGCCATCTAGTTGCAGGGAATCACGCTCTTGAGGTAAGGTAATCGAAGAGTCCGACTTTCTAAGCTGCCAAATGGATAGCGCAAAATCCAGGTAAGCAACGTACTCAAAATTATCTTCTATAACGCTTCGCTTCTCTCGTATATCTTTTAGTAGGGAATAATAGAGCAGGGTTTCAATCAGGAACGAAGCCTTAAACAACTCCAAAATGTACCCAGCCAATTCCGCTAATTCACTAAACCCTTTTATTCTTGGTTTAAGCACGGATGCCTTAAAAATGAGTTCTCCTACCTTTTCGATTTCTGGCTGTTTGGGCAGGAAAATTTCTTGATTTTTTGATTCTTTAATAATAGTCTGCGACATGGCTAACATTTCTCCAAGCTGCCCAAATGTCCTTGACTCAAGAGAAACAGTCAGTTTGCTCCAATAATGAATGATGAAATTGCAGGTAACCACTAGTATCGCAGGTAAAGCCATCCATTGTATGAAAAATACCGAGGCTACACTAATAAAAGAAAGTCCCGATAGGATATAAAACAAGATGATATACCAGGGATTTTTAGGCGTTTCTCTTTGAAAAACATTACACAAAAAATAGGAGTCATTTTTTGACAAGACTTCAAGTTTACGTGTCAAAAAAGATTCAAAACCGGGATTTTTCTCAAACGTCTCAATTGTGGATTCTAACCGTTCATCAACCAACGGCCCCTGCTTCACCAATCGAAGTGAATAATACAGGTATTGCTCTCCGTATTTGGTAAGGGTATGATCAATTCTCAGAAATACTTCATCCATGCCTAAGTCATTCCAGAGTTTATCAGAAACATCCTGAAAGAATCCGGATTTAGCGACTTGCTGGTAATACTTGCTTATTATATCAAAATCCAGATTGACTGACTTTTTCATTAAAAACTATTGAGGTTACTTTTTTTAATTTTAAAGAGCTAAAAGATAAAAATCGGTTCATTGAACTAAACCTATAAAAAATAAAAACCTCCTCCAAGCCTGATTATCAAGATTGAAAGAGGTTTTATTATTATTAACAAATAATTAGATTTTCAGCTTTTTCACTTTAGCTTTCTAAATTCGTCCTTAAGTCACATCCACCAGGTAACCCTGAATCCTATAAAAAAATCAAAGTATTTCTCTATGCGTGACATCGGTCAAGTAAACAACTGCATAACCAAAGAAATAATATATCAAATCCGAAAAATCAAAAGTGCCAACTGGCCCTGGAAAAAAGAAACAAAATACCTCTTGACTTACAAAAACAAATAACACTAGCAAAGCATTAGTATTAGCAAGTGTTTGGTTTTTATATGGTGGAGTAAGCAGGTGATAAAGGACAACTACAGAAACCAAACCAACACCAGAATCTGCTAAACCAAAATCAAAAAAACCATAAGAATTCTGAAATGGCCTATAATGACTGGCTAGGACATAGCCAACTAATAAAATAATTATAATCTTTAAAAAATTAAACATTACGGATCTGCTTAAAATCATTGGTTCCCCTTGATATAGACTAATAAACTCCCTCCCACTGTTCAGGTCCCGATAACCATGGCGATATAATCCTGAAACTATATCATTTGATGTAAAACTGAGTAACCTTTGAGATTTGTAATACCTCGAAGGATTTAAAACTTCCGACCGAACTTCGAGATTACAAATCCCGAAGAGCAGATTTATTGAACTAAACCTATAAAAAATAAAAACCTCCTCCAAGCCTGATTATCAAGATTGAAAGAGGTTTTATTATTATTAACCGAAGAATAAGCTTTTCACTTCAGCTTTCAGACTTTACTTCAAATTCTTATATCGAATTCTTCTTGGTTCCACATCGCCAAGCCTTTTCTTCTTATTCTCTTCGTAGTCGGAGAAGTTACCTTCAAACCACACTACCTGAGAATCTCCTTCAAAGGCCAAAATATGTGTGCAGATTCTATCGAGGAACCATCTATCGTGGGAAATTACCACGGCGCAACCACCGAAGTTCTCCAGCGCTTCTTCCAGCGAACGAAGTGTGTTCACATCCAAATCATTGGTAGGCTCATCGAGAAGCAATAGATTCCCGCCTTCTTTCAGCGTCAAAGCCAAGTGAACTCGGTTTCGTTCTCCACCAGAAAGCACACCGACCTTCTTCTCCTGATCTCCTCCACCGAAGTTAAACTTGGAGACATACGCCCGTGAATTCACTTCTTTATTGCCAAGCATCATCAACTCATTTCCTTCGGAAATCGTCTGAAAAACTGATTTATTAGGATCAAGAGCATCATGACTTTGATCCACATAAGCCAATTGTACGGTCTCTCCTACTTCGAAATTACCCGCATCTGGCTTTTCCTGTCCAGTGATCATCTTAAAAAGCGTGGATTTACCCGCACCGTTTGGTCCAATCACCCCTACGATACCTCCCTGCGGCAATGCAAAAGTCAGGTTTTCAAAAAGCAATTTATCTCCAAAAGCCTTAGAAACTCCATTTACTTCAATCACTTTCGCTCCCAAACGAGGTCCTGGAGGAATGAACAGCTCCAACTTGGCTTCTCTTTCCTTCGACTCCTCTCCCACCAATCTATCGTAAGCGCTCAATCTGGCTTTACCTTTTGCCTGACGAGCTTTCGGAGTCATACGAATCCACTCCAACTCTCGCTCCAAGGTTTTCTGACGCTTGGATTCGGTCTTCTCTTCCTGCTTCAATCGGTTTTGCTTCTGATCCAGCCAAGAAGAATAATTGCCTTTCCATGGAATACCTTCACCGCGATCAAGCTCAAGAATCCAACCCGCTACATTATCCAAGAAGTATCTATCGTGAGTTACCGCGATTACGGTTCCTTTATAATTTTTCAAATGTTGCTCCAGCCAGTGTACAGATTCTGCATCCAGGTGGTTGGTAGGCTCATCGAGCAAAAGTACATCCGGCTCCTGCAGAAGAAGTCGGCAAAGTGCTACTCTTCTCTTTTCACCACCCGAAAGGTTAGCGACGTTAGCATCACTAGGAGGAAGTCTAAGCGCATCCATTGCTTTGTCTAGCATCACGTCAAGTTCCCAAGCGTTAGCCGCGTCAAGCTTCTCCTGCACCTCTCCTTGCTTTTCGATCAGCTTATCCATGGCATCAGGATCTTCCATAAGGGCTGGATCCATGAATTTCTCATTGATAGCTTCGAATTCTTTTAGCAAAGCAACAGTCTCTGAAACTGCTTCCTCCACTACTTCTTTCACTGTTTTGGTTGGATCAAGCTTTGGCTCCTGCTCCAGCATACCCACAGTATAACCTGGAGACCAGACCACTTCACCTTGGAATTCTTTGTCCATTCCGGCAATGATTTTCAGGAGAGAAGATTTACCTGAACCGTTCAAACCAAGAACCCCGATTTTGGCTCCATAAAAAAATGAGAGATAAATATCTTTGAGTACTTTTTTCTGAGGCGGGAATATTTTTGAAACTCCTGCCATGGAAAAGATGATTTTTTCTGCGCTCATGCGTTATATTTTTACTTTGAAATTGCACTTAAGATTCAAAGATGGCAAAAAAACCGCTTTCTTAGGATAAGTGCTTTTGAATTAATTAATTTGCGGAAATTCGAAAACCGCCACCTAACCTACTGTAGAGCAATGGAGCATCCGTATGGATATATCAAAAACGACAAAGTTTATTTGAAGGGATTTTTGGGTCAGGAAGATAGGGTTATCGGAGAAGTAAAAGAAGATGAGGCCTCTACACTTAAATACTTTGAAGAGCGATTTGAGCAACTCAAAGAAAAAGTAGCCAAACTCAAAAATAACATTCAGGAAAACCAGAATAAGGGATCTTTTCTAATGAAACTCATTCACCTCAGAGAATCTCTGATGCAATCTGATGCATTGGGTGAATTTGAACCTCTTATCAAGGACCTAAGCGAGCAAGAGGATTACCTGAACGAAATCATTCAGGTAAATAGAACCAAAAATCTTGAGGTCAAGAAAACTTTAATTCTTGAAGCTGAAGAAAGAAAAGACGATACGGACTGGAAAGAAACAACGGAGTTTTATAAGGAACTCAAACTTCGCTGGATCAAAACTGGCCCTGTAGACAAAGAGAATCAAGAAGAAATAGAAGACACTTTCAACGATATTGTCCAACATTTCTTTGAAAATAGAAGACATTTCTTCGAAGGACTTGCGCTTCAGGCAGAAGAAAACATCAAAGTGTACGAAGCCTTGGTAGTTCAGGCTAGGGAAGCACATGATTTCCCAGACGCTAAAACAGCTTTTGAGATATCAAAGAAAATCCAACGGCAGTGGAAAGAAGCGGGAAAAGTACCTGCGGACAAGAGACAACCTCTTTGGGATGAATTTTCAAAATTAAACAATAGGATTTTCTCCAGATATAAAAGAACTCTCCAGACTGGCCCTCAAATGAACCCTCGGGAACTAATGCGGAAAGTGGAGACTTTAACGGAAGAGATCAAAGGCTTGTCAGGAAAATCTTCCTCTTATGAACTCATAGGAAGAGCAAAAGAGATTCAGGAAGAATGGAGAAAGCTGCCACAGCGTAAGCCGAGAGAGGCGAACTTGATCGTTAGATCATTCCAATTCTTCTCTGATATCGTATTTGAAAAGGCTTTCCTAGAAAAACTAGTTCACGGAAAATATCCTGACTTTGACGAGAAACCAGAAATGGAACAAATTCAGATCAAAACCGCTTTACTAAAAGATTTATTGCACAGAGATCAAATTGAGCTGGAAGCGGCACAAAACAATACGGAGAATTTCCGCGTTCAGTCAGCTGATTTTGACATAATGATGAAGAAAAAATTATTTGCGGTGAAGAGAAAAGTGGATGTGAAAAATTATATTTTGAAACAACTTTCTTTTAAATAGAAATACACCGCTGATTATTACAAAAAAAGAATAATTTTGCAACCCTTAAACTCCGGAACTCCTTTAAAATAAACACTATGTACTGGACACTCGAATTAGCATCCTATTTAGAGGATGCACCCTGGCCAGCCACCAAGGATGAATTAATTGATTATGCCATCCGATCCGGCGCGCCAATGGAAGTAGTAGAAAACCTACAAGAATTAGAAGACGATGGGGAACCATATGAGACCATCGAAGAGATTTGGCCTGATTATCCGACCAAAGACGACTTCTTCTTCAATGAAGACGAATATTAAACACAAAAAGCCCTGAGTGATCAGGGCTTTTGTTTTTTGATTGTCTCGTCCTGAAATAAGTTGACACCAAATCGACTTATTATGGAAAAAGAAAACCTCTCTAGTGTCAAGGGGAAAAAGCGTTCGCAACGTGATTACAATTTAGGCTTTAAATTGACCCTGATTTCC
>NZ_VORW01000032.1 GCF_007997215.1 Algoriphagus aquimarinus
TGTCCGAAGAAATGTGTATTTTTCATCTGCTGTATTTATTGGTTGTGGTAAACTGAAAATACAGAAAAGGGGAAGCTTCTCAAACGAAGCTTCCCCTAAATTTTAAACCGTTTCTCGGACAGTAGTGGTTTAAAATATATGAAAATAGAGAGGTGTGAGAATCACCCTGAAGGGGTGAAACCATTAATAGCTCCGCCACGGCGGACAGGCATGGGTGGCCCGATAGCTATCGGGCCCCATGGTAAAGAAAGTTAAAGAAGCAATTTACCTTCCCGATATCGCTATGCTCATCGGGACAGGCAGGCCCTAGGTCATAATAGGAAATGGATGATTCTACCGAGGAATGGAAACGAATCGATTTGAAAAAATAGCCTGTGTAGCAAAGGGAAAGAGCAGAAATTTAAAATGAGAGGAAGTTGAATTTGGAAGACAGTCTGGAGACTGCAATATCAACAGCATAACTCTGGAGAATTGCTCTAGATGAGCCCTTTATTTCTCTGGCACTTTTGGTTTCGGCCAAAAGTGCCCAAAAACCATCGTCAAAATAATGCTTCTCCGCGCAAGGCCGGACGCTGGCCCGCTATTTTGACAGCCCTCCGCGCCGGACATAAGGAGGATTGGAATAAAAACAGTGGAAATGATTAATTATTAACAGTTATGAGTACCGAATACTACGGGATTAGATAGAATTTAAAATGAGAAATAGATATATACTGTTAACTCTTTGCCTGACTATACAGCGTAGAAGTTAAATCCTCTAAAAAGAATGGGAGATCAGCTTTTTTAACCAATTCACCTTTTTGGAATGTCAAACAATAATCCGGGGCTTTTCCATAGGTGGAACTATTGAATAAATGCAGTGTATCAAAAAAGCCAAAAAACTCATTCAGATTAGTGTATCCTGCTTTAAATCTGGCAATTATTTCACTATCTGGCACAAAGTGGCCGCCGTTCTCAACTCTGATCGCCACTCTTTTTTGTGCTTCTTCTACTGAATTTAAACAGAAATAAATCATGTTAATCTCATATCCCGCTGCCTTGAAAATCAAAGGCCAGTGTAATGGATCAGAATTGAAGTTCGTTTCGTAGGCAAAAGACTTTCCTGTATTAATAGCCTGATTGATTTGGGTCTCAAGCTTTTGGTAAGCCATACTGTGAGCCATTTAATCCTGAAAATCTGTAGGAATTAGAGCTGAATAGATTTCGAGGAAATGTTTATCATAATCAAAAACTTCTATGCCTTCTGGAGACAGAATGCGGGAATAAGAAGATTTACCCGCTCCGTTGCATCCTGCGATAACCAAAAGCTGGGGTTTTACCATTAGTTAAACTGTGGAGACACCTTAGGTTTTTTTGTCAATGTGCCCATGGCAACTTTCTGCTCATATATCCAGATCTCCTTCTTAATGCGCGGCATCTGGCTTTTCATTTTATGAGTCAAATCTTCTATCTGCGCTGTAAGCTTATCTTTTTTGGTACCCATACCACAAAGATACTAAATTTTAAATTTTTCGAAATCAAGCTTAAATTGAAAATACAGTGATTTAATATGAATTTTTCATAAAAGCGAAGCTTTTGTTTACATGGATAAAGTAATATCATTGGCCTGAAAGGTCAGAATAACCTAGCGGTGGGTGTCCACGATAGCAATCGGGAGTTATTGGTTGTTGGTTATTGGTTAATGGTTGGTTGGTTTGGGAGAATTTAAAATGAGGGAATTAGGAATTTAAAATGAAGGTCCATATAGATATCGGGATAAAATGAGGGAATTGAGAATTTAAAATGAAAGAAATTGAAAATTTAAAATGGATGGAAGATGGGAAGTGGGAAGTTGGGAGGCTTGAAAACGGATCTGACTCCCCCTTGGAGTAGGAGTTTTATATGGAAGAAAATTGATTTTAAAGGGGGCTAGGGGGATTTTGAACGATATGGAATTTAAAATGAGGGTCCCAATAGCTATCGGGATAAAATGAAGGAATTGGAAGTTTAAAATATATGAAAGTAGAGAAGTGTGAGAATCACCCTGAAGGGGTGAAACCATTAATAGCTCCGCCACCGCGGACAGGCATGGGTGGCCCGATAGCTATCGGGCCCCATGGTCAAAAAAGTTAAAGTAGCCATTTCCCTCGGCCCTAGATCATCATAGGAAACGGATAATTCTGCCGAGGAATGGAAACGAATCCAAATGGAAAAGTGGTCTGTGGGACACAGACCATGGTGTGGACACAAAAAAACCTCAGACCATTAGGCTCTGAGGTTTTTGAATTTTAGGACGGTACGGGCGAATGTTTATTCGCCCCTACATGGATGTGCACACAAAATTAGAAATCTATACCTGCATCTGCTTCTTATTTACTTGCTCGCCCAGGGTTCGCATGTTCATGGATACCATGCCATATTCTGCCTGTAGCTGTGTGAAATGGGTGATCAGCTCATCCAATTCGGCTAAAGAGCTTTCGGGAGAGGCACCGAAATTATGTGGGTGCCACCAGAGATGGTAGACTTCGCCATGCTTGGCAGCATAATGCATTTCTCTTTTTATTCTGGCCATTCTACTTTTGTTCATCAGCATATTGTGCTGCTGCTGAGGGCGAAGAATTCTGGAGGCAGGGATGATTAGTGGTTCCCCCTCAAACTCCTGAACTGCTTCCAAGGGATAGCTTGTCTTGGCGCCAACCTGAAAAAAGCAGTCGGCAGAGCGGAAAATCTTCTTACTCAGGTTCTCGTGCTGGGTCTCCTGCCAGAACCAATTCCGGGGATTTCCACGCACATACTTATAGCCTTCCTCCAGGCAAATACCGAGATATAATTCATTGATGTGATTGCGGGGGAAAACCAGGGACTCCAGACTTACGCCGAACTTATCCTGGGAGATCTTTTGGGTGGCCTTGAGGTCTTCCCGGAACTGCTCGGGACTTTGTCCCCGCATCAGGGTGTAATAATGCGCAAAGGTATGTGAGCCTAATTCCTGACCGGGAGTGTCTAGGATCTGCTGGATCAGTTCTGGAGCAAAGTGTACCTCAGGTCTGATTCCATGCTTTTTGACCCACTCATAGGCGGAGTATTTCCTGTCCCGGTAGGATGGCAAAAACTTGGGTGAATAGGACTGCCACTCTTCCTCATTTTCTGCAAAGAGCATTCCCACAGTAGCCCAGGTAGCCTGGATATTGGCTTGGGCAAACTTCTCCAGCATGATAGGAACTATCTGTCGGGTATTAAGGAAGTAGGAAGGCTTGTAGCCTGTGCCTATTTTATCGAAGATACCCCATAGGAGTTCGAAGTCTAGGGAGATGGTGAAGGTGCCGGGGGACATGGGGGGATTTAAAATTTAAAATGAAGAATTTAAAATGATGAATGTAAAATTTAAAATGAAGAATTAGGGACAACTGTTGGTGGTTCCGCCAAGGCCATGAGTTGAGAATTTAAAATGATGAATGTAAATGATGAATTTAAAATTGGGAGAAAAATTGATTTCAGGTTTTAAATAACCCCAGAGACAAGTCATATTGGATTCATCCGGTAGGATGAGGTAGGAAGAAGGTTAATAAATATAGATTTGGGGTTATGAACAACAGATTGCTTTCCCGAAACCAGTTCGGGACAGGCTGTCGTACCTCCTACCAATGACGGATTATGTTTTTCGTCGCAAATCGTGTCAGTCCGAGCGTCCCGATAGCTATCGGGATCGAGGACAATTATGTTACTCACATTAACAGAGGCTTCGATTTCGAGACTCTCGTCTCTCAAGTGCTCAGCCTGACACCGACTCCGCTCAGGGCGACATAAACCTGAATTCAAAAACCCTCATCTCCTTTTTGTTTATTTCTCAAATTTTCAAGACTCGCAATGACGGGTACTACTTCTCAGTCTCTGCCAGCTCCAGATTCTTTCGTTCTTCCTCCACTATTCTATTAAAAATTTCGCCACGTTTTTTGATGCGGGTGGTTTTTTGCCAATCCATAAAGGCCACTACCACGAAGAGCATAAAGTACATGATCTGGGATTTTTGGCGTATGATAATACCCAGATTAGACATCACGAAGGTCATGGAAATGGAGATGGAGATAAACACTACGGCCGACATCTTCACCATGGCCGGAGCGATTTGTATATAGGTCAGGAAGTCCTTGCGAACTACCTTACTAAACATGTAGATGTAGAGAGCATTTTCAAAGGATATGGCAATACCTAAAGCATTTGGAGAATCAATAAACAGGGGTCTAAACCAAAAAGTAAAGAGCTTCATGGGCATGCTGTAGGAGCCCATATCTACCCCTGAACCTGAAGACTGCAATCTATCTCTATTTAAGGATGACTCCTCTTCAAAACTATCTACCAGGTTGTTGGGATCGTAACCTAAGTAGGTAATCAAATCTTCGTACACGTAGATACTCATGCCGATCGCAAAAAACACCACGAAATACTTCTGATATACGGGTACTTTTTCCTTCCCCAATACAAATCCCACTCCCATTCCTATTAGGATAGCAAAGAGAATGTGGGGCCTAACCATGTAACAAAGAAAGCTACCAAAAGCTATGTGAGGAATTCTCTTTTGAGGCCAGGAAAGACCATAAACCAGAAACCCAATCCCAGCAAAAATCACTGCTCCTTTTCCCAGAGATGCCGTCCAGAAGTGCATATTAGGCAGGAACATAAAAATGGTGATGGCATCCCAGCCCTCGAACTTGGGATTGAAGCGAAGATTTTCTTTAAAGAATAAGTAGAAGTAGACAAAGCCCCAAAACCCCAACCAAGTGGTCAGGAACATCATCATATCGTAATTAAAGCCGAACCAATTTACAAAAGGAAAAGCCATCCATTCTACAAAATCCGTCCCTGGGGAAAAGGCATCAAACCAATCCTTCCACAGATATTTTGCATTATTAAAATAGTTAACAGAATCCGATCGATTAAACTGAGCATAAGTCCAGTAAACCAAGCCAAAAAGCATGTGATACCAGAAGATCTGATTGAGCATACCTGCCTTCACCCACTTATGCTCCCGCTGTAGGTTGCCGAGTATGGGTTGGCTGATGCCAAAGAGGATGAGTATGAGGATTACGGCGCCGAGCACGAGGCTAATTTGAGATTAGAGATTGGGAGATTGAGAGATTGAGAGATTGGAGATTATCATTTTCTCATGCTATTTACATGTTCTCTTTTTAGATAGAAAATAAAGCCATTCAATACTTTGAGTGATTCAATTATCATGGCTCTAAATTTCAAATAAACCTCTTGAGAAATATAGCCTTCGTCTCTAGCTTCTATAATGTGATCCAAAATTTCATGTGTTTAAAATTGTTTTTCAATTGCCACATGGAATCTCGCAGGGCTAATAATCATCCCTCTATGTCTCGCTTCCGACATGCTCGATTTCAGCTAATGAACCTCTTGAATTATAATAGAATTTATTACTATCTAAATAATGAAATCTACCCCAGCCTTCCGCGATATTGGCCGTAGCTGATCTCGCTGCCCTGACAACTTGAGATCGCAGCTCATATTTTTCAGTTGAAGGAAATTTACTTACGACTTCCTGTTTTAAACTTTTTTTCAACTCATAAGCTAACTGCCAACATTTTAGGTTTTCAAAAGTTTCTGATCGGTCCATGATTTTAGTTTTTAAAAAGTGAATTTATAGTACTAAAATAAGTAATCGTATGGAAATTGGAGATATGGAGATATAGAGATTAGTGATTAGTGATTAGTGATTGAGAGATTAGAGATTGGGAGATTAGAGATTCGAGCCCCGATAGCTATCGGGGGGATATTCGGGCACTCTATTTTCTCTTATTCTCCTACTCTCTTTTCTCTCCCACTCTCTTTCCCAATAACCGATTCATAAACTCCCTCCAACTCCGCTACCATCCTTTTCATACTGAATTGTGCAACGACACGCTCACGGGCAGCGAGGGACATGGATTGATGCAGGTCTTGATCTTTTATGAGTAGTACGCAGTAGTCTACCAATTCTCCATATTCATCGATCTCGGATAAGAAGCCCTGAACTCCATGCTGAATCACCTCTCCTATACCACCAGCTCGGGTGGCCACTACAGGTACTTCGCAGGACATGGCTTCAAGCATAGCGATGGGTAAGCCTTCAAATTCGGAAGTACTTAGATAAATATCCATTATAGATAAGTAAGGAATTACCTGCTTTTGTACCCCGACAAGGTGAAAATTAGCTGACTTTCCTGATTCTTCTATCTGTTTTTCCAGTCGGGATCTCCACTCTCCATCTCCTACTAGCACAAAATGAGTTTCCGGGGATTTTTGAAGGATTTTCAGGGCTAAGTCTATCCAAATCCATAAGCGTTTTTGATCACGGAATACGGCTACGATGCCGATAGTTTTAGCGTTAGGCGGGATTTTGAGGTAGTCTTTCAAATTGAGAGAAATCCCCCCTGCCCCCCTTTCTAAAGGGGGAGTTGGTCTCGAGTTACCAATAAGTGAGAAATCAACTTGTGAAATTGCTTCTCCCAATTCTCGGGAGCCAACGGGAGAAGAATCTACATCGGGCACTTGTCCGCCGTGGCGGATCCGACATCCGACATCCGACATCCTTCTAAAAACATCCGTATTCACTCCATTCTGTATGACTTTGATCTTCATTCTACCGCCACGCTGGTAGGGGTCTATCATGGAGTTGAGCTGCATGGAGAGGGCTACTTCATTAGAAACAGCGATGGCAATATCCTGATTTTTGAAGCTCATTCTATTGCCCCAGTAGGAAATGGTATTGTACCTGTCCCAAGTATTATGCTCTGTATAGACTATGGGGATTTTAAGATTATTCCCAACAGACCTGGCCATAATTCCCGCCCAAGGAAGGTGGGCATGAATGATATCTATACCTAGCTGCTTGGCAAAGGCTCGTACTTTATTCACCTGAAAAAACAGTCCCAAATTTCCAGAAGGAATTAAATGCACCTGTATTCCGGCAGCTTCCAGTTCATCCACTATGTTGTTTCTCTGATGGTAGAAATACAGGCAGTGAAACTCAAATCTGTCTTTATGATGCACCAGAGCCGTTTCGGGGATCAGCTTCTCTGCTCCTCCACGTCCGAGGGATTTGATTAGGTGGAGGATTCTTATTTTAGTTGGCAAGGGGGAGATTTAAAATTTGAAATGAACAGGAAATAAGAATGTAAAATGGAAGAATTTAAAATTTAAAATGAAAAGGAATTTAAAATTTAAAATTATTGTAAATCCTTAATTACGAATCAAATAAGATATTCAATAACTTTAAATACCCCTGCTTGTTAAACAAATTTACGATAGAATGCTATAAACTTCTTGGCAATTTGGTCAATCTGGTAATTTTCTATCACTAGCTTTTTAGCATTTGAAGTTAATCTATTCAGGTCTATAGAGGGGGTGTTTAACACATCCAAGACAGCATTAATGAAAGCCTGCGAATCTCCTGCTTCTACTAGCCAACCTGTTTCTTTGTTTTTTACTACTTCGCCAATTCCTCCAACATTATAAGCAATCACCGGTACATTATTAGCAAATGCTTCCAATATCACAGCAGGCAATCCTTCAATGACACTTGGTAAAACAAAGATTGAATTACCTGGAACAAATTGAAAAGCATTTACTCGATTTCCTTTGAAAAGTACTTGCTCATTCAACCCTAAATCTGTCACTTGCTGCATCACCTTAGTTTTCAAGGGTCCTTCGCCAAAAAGCCATAAAGTAGCTTTGGGATACCTTATTGATATCTCTTTGAAAATCAGAATGAGTTCTTGATGATTTTTCTCAAATGTAAACCCACCAATATGAATTAGAATAGGATCGGCTGTTTTCTCTTTTTCCTCAGAAAGTTGTGGAACCTCAATTCCAATAGGGATAATTTGATGCAGCTTGTGATAAGCTGAAAAAGTAGATTTAAAATCCGCCTCTGATCCTTCACTCACTGAGGCAATAGCATCTATCTGAGAGTAAAGGAAAGCATTAAATTTATTCACCCAAATACTATTGATATATCTACTTACCAAAGAAGCATTTCTAAAAATAATGGGCACCTTCCAACCCTTAATAACTTTTGAGAAAACAGCGAATTTCAAAGTATCAGCGGCATTAGCTTGAATCAGGTCTGGTCGCTCTTTCTTAATTAAGTCAGCAAAACTCTTCCAAGCTCTCAGATCCCATAATCTATCTTTGATAGGTCTTTGTAAATGAATTTGCCTTCCCGTAAAAGGTAAATCATAATCCCCTTCAAAGATGGAAATGAGTATTACTTCGTGATTCATTTCAAGTAATTTCTGAGCAAGAAGGCAGGCAAACAATTCTGCTCCTCTCGCTTGTGGCTTTTGAATAACTTGAAATATCTTCACAATAGTAATTTACTTTCTAGAATACCCATCCAATACTAAGCAGTTTTCAGAACTATTGACTGTATGGGTGCCTATGATGGTGGGAGAGAAATCAGATTCCAGTATCTCCAATGTTTCTTCCTGAAAATCATCTTCGGTCAAAACTTTAATGGACTGTAACTTTATCCTGTGTCCATAAAACTTACCTGAATCCTGAGCAGGGCGAATTAACAACCTACCATTTGCAAATATTTTACCAGCAGGTCTAGCGCTTCGTACGTCTGATACGATAGGGTTCATGGGGTGAGACACCCAAGTTGGATTGAGAAAAGTATCTGAATAATAGAGATACAATTCATCAAAGGAGGAGCAAGCTTGATGTGATTTTTGATTTACAAATAGCCAATACTTATCATCCTGATAATGAACTGTGGGATCATAGGCTTCTCCCTCGAACCAAACACCTAATTTCACCCATTTATGTGGGAAACTCTCAGCTTTGTAGAGGTATACGCGCCCTGTATCTGCAGACTCAGGAATCAAATAAAAATCACCCTCATGTTCCCAAATGAAGGGATACGACAAGTGCCAGGATTCCTCTATGATTGGGCAAACTTCCACTAGTTGACCGTCCTTATATTCTGCAAATGATATTCTGGCTTTTTTACTTTTTTTGTCATAATCTTCAAAAAACAAGTAGGTTTTAGTATCACGTTCTAAGACAAAAGGGTCTGCATAGTACCTATTAGTATTAGAAGAAATTAGGGGGGCAAAGTTGGAGGCAAGAATTGAATCTTTTATGGGCTTTAATGCAGAAGGTAATGCCTCATCTGAGTGGTTTACTTCGACCTTTTTTGGTTTAGAAGAGATAAAAATTTCCCAATGAGGTCTTTTAAAGTATTCCTTGACTATTCTTAATCCGTTGTTCACCCAAAGTTTAACCCATAATGCGAACATGGCACTTCCATTGGGAGGGCGATACATGTTTGCATTATAGCCACATGGAGAGTCTTGCAATCTTTGGATTTCCTCCTTCCACTTTTGCTCACCTAGAAGAGCAAGTTTTTTTATCATTCTAGGCGCAAAATAGCATGACTTCCAAAATACTCTATTAGCATTTCTCTGAACTGAGAGTGGATCTGTGTGAGACCAGGATCTGTAAATCACCTGACCATCATCCAATTTTTCACTGAGTATCTGAAGAATTGAACCAGTGGTTTCTTCACCCTTCATCACTTCCCAGAAACAGGGAGGCCCACCTCTATTTACCCGATTGTCACCATGATGATAAGACCAAACTCCATACTTCGGAAGACGAAGAATTTCGCCTTTAAGGATTCTGAAACCTAGGCGTATTACAATGTCCAAATCCCAAGTTCGGAGAGCGTCAAGATCAGTAGAAGATATATCATCTGTATATTTTTTTTGAACTGGCCAAATCTCAATTTTTTTGGCAGTGAAATTTGGGAGATCAGAGATTTTTTTCAGGGAGAATGCATCCTGCTTAGTTCTGAAAAGCCTTCTATCAATAGCTCTATAGATTCTATAAAGAAGAGGAGATTTCTTTCCTGAGGATTTTGGTGTTTGGCTTTCAATAACAAGTACTATCTCGCCATAGCCTTCCTCTTGGATTTTACTCAGCATCTCAAAGCCCCAAGCTGAAAGCGATTCTCCATCTGTCAATACTCCAATTCTAAGCATGGGTAACAGATCTTTTGAAAACTTCTAGCAAAACACCTTCATATTCCTTTGCTATTTTTTCTATGTCAAAACGCTGGATTGCAGTCATTCTTGCATTTTTCCCAAACTCTTCCATTTGCTCAGGATTTTCAATGGCAAACTGCATCTGAGACTTCAAGGAATCTATATTCTTGACGGGGAAGACAATGCCATTTTGACCAGGAGTAATAGCCTCTAAATTCATAGGAACATCGGATGCTATAATTGGAATCCCAGCCATCATAGCTTCTACCAGAGCGCCTGAGAAGCCTTCGTACCAACTTGGAAACAGAAAACAGTCTGAAGAGAGTAAGAGATTAAGAGAGGAGAGATTGCGAGGATTGTGAGAAGAGAGATTGGGAGCCCCGATAGCTATCGGGGAGAGATTAGTAGGTCCTTCAAATTTACCTGGAAGTTTCACGAAGGCTGTAAGGCCTAAGGAAGTAATTAAGTTTTCCAACTGGGAGCGATAAGGTCCTTCTCCGTAGATGGTGAGGGAGCAATTAGGATGATTTTTTACAACATAAGAAAAAGCTTGAATTGCATCTTGAAAGCCTTTCCGCTCCAGTAATCTCCCATACGACAAAAATCGAAAATCTCTCCCGATAGCTATCGGGATCTCTTCTCTCCCATTCTCCCACTTTTCTTCAGGAACACTTCTACCCCGATAAACAACTGAGATCTTCCTAGCGTCCAGCCCTAAGGTTTTCACGTGGGCATCTACCAATGCATTTGCATTAGACATCCAATGAATAGGGATAAAAGCAGTCCACTTATCCAGCCAGAAAACGAACTTATGTTTTAGACCCTTTTTGTCTTGCATACTAAAAGTTCCATAGCTATCATTTACTAGGGTTCCTACTAGCTGTACTCCCGTAAATACTGAAGCTATTCTACTTATGATATCTGCTCGCCATAGGCAAGAGATAAGCAAATCAGGTTTGTGTTTATTGATCAATTTGATCAATCGCCAAATCGCTAAAGGGAAATGGTAGGTTTCTGGGATATCTAAAAAATGTGTTTTAACTCCTGCGTTTGCAAAATCTTCCTTAAGATCATGTCTAGGATAGAAATAAACCAACTCAGCTTTTATTTCTGGTGAGAACCTGGAAATAAGTTCCATATGACTTTTTTCAGCACCTGCATTGATTAACGCGTCTTGAGTGAATAGAATTTTCACTTGTAAATATTAATATAATCTTCAGAAGTCTTTCCCTCGATGATTTTAGCAGGATTACCAATCACCATACAATTTGTCGGAACATCCATATTTACAAAACAAAGGGGAGCAATTAATACATTGTCTCCAATCGTAATATTACCTACCAGTACGGCATTTGGGCCAACCCAAACTCTATTCCCAATTTTCGGTGCACCTTTCTTTGGACCTTTATTTATGCGACCAATTGTTACGCCCTGTGCAATGTTACAGTTTTCACCGATTGCCGCTTCACTGGAAATCACAATCCCGCCGTAGTGCCCCATAAAAAGCCCTCCTCCGATTTTAGCAATATGGGGAATTTGAAGTCCGAATCGAACCTTCATCAGTTTGATGGAAATTCTGGACAAAAGACCAACCGGGTGAAATTTCCCGAAATGGGCAGCTAATCGCATCCATACTAAAAAGCGAAATCCAGGATTAACAATAGCCTTGAAAAAAGTCTTTCCATATCTTTTTCGATCCTGCTGAATTAGTTTTTTAAGATCCATGTATGTATTACTCAGGAAATAAATTGCAGTGTTTTTGGGTCTAGTGTTCTTCCTTTTTTATTAATCAATCCATGCCAAAGGCCTATAAATTTTAGCTTGATTCTTTGAGATCGGTCTGGTGCCGCCAAACTCCCAAAAACTCTTTTCCCAAAAAAGATCACAAAATCAGTAAAGTTGAAAAGTGTAAAATGCTTTTTGACAAAAAAAACATAATTCCTCTCCTGATAATATCCTCTCCAAAGTGAAGAACGGGAAAACCCTGAGCCTGCACCCAAATGAAGAATCTGATGAAAATCATTGTGAACCACCCCAATTTTAAATCCTGCCTTTTTGACCCGATAACAGTATTCATAATCATCCACCATCATAAACCAATCCGGGACAGGAATCCCTACTTTTGAAACTAACTCCCATTTCATCACCGCTCCGTCAAACACAGCAAAATCCACTTCTTTAATCTCTCCATGGGGAGGAAAAATCAAGGTTCGTTTTCCTAATGTTTTTATACTACCCAAAGGCGCAAGCAAGCTAAAATCTGAACTTGAAATCTGAGAAATTAGGATTTCCGGCAATTCTCTTTGGGGGATGCTGTCATCTTCGAGAAAAATGAGGTATTCGGGTTTCTGTTTTAAACTACTAAGATATTCCAAACCTAAAGCTAACCCAGCACCATGACCAAGATTCTCACTCGCCCTTAGGTTTGTGAAAGAAAGTTGATTCGAATAAGTTTTCAAAATATCTGGAGTTCCGTCCTCACTACAGTTATCTATTACTATGAACGATTGATAGTCCCACTGATTAATACAAATAGCATCTAAAATCTGGCTAAGAAGTTCCTCTCTGTTATAAGTCACTAATAAGATAGCAAACTTACTTTTATTAAGATTATTCAATCGGGAATGATTTGCCTTTTACACCCTTCCAATAATGATAGAATGCAATAAGAATAAATTTAAAATTACTTGAGCCATATTTAACTCCATAACGAAATCCAAACACCATTTTGGCTATCCATTTTAAAATTAAATGTTTCTTCATTGTATTTAAAGTTAGACTATCTGAAATAAATAATAAATTCCTTAAGCTATAGTATTCCCGGACTGGATTGCCCTTTTTCATATAGAATGGTCTGTCATACTCTAATCGATTGTGCTTTTCTCTCAATCTCAAAAAGACCCCTGTGTGAACTACTATTGCGTATCCTCTTCGTTTGGCTTTAAGGCAAAAATCTAGTTCCTCGAAGCCAAAAAACAAGCCCGGATCTGGTAATACTCCTTCTTTAACTAGATCAGAATTAATGATCATTGCCATTCCTCCAGCCACATAATCCACTTCTATTGATTTCTTTTTCTCTAAAAGTCTTGTCTGAACTCGCTTGATAACTCCTTTCTTTCGATCAAAAAAATGACCAACCGAACCCAATACGCCACAATATGGATTTGAATCACGAATTGAAAGCAGTTTTTCATAAGTATCCGGAAAAAAGGGTGGATCATTATCATCTGCCCATAAAATCCAATCTAAACCATCATCTGCACAAAGCTTTAGTCCAATAGCAGCTGCTCCAGCAGGACCTGAATTATATCCCACGTGGTGATATTTTATTCTAGGATTTAGTAAGGAGGCTATCACTTGATCTGTAGCTAAATTACTGGAGTTATCTACGACCCAGATGAGTTCAGGTGGTTGGGTTTGATCCAAAATAATTTTGATTGTTTCCAAAAGTATTTCCGGACGGTTAAAGGTGACTATGAAAGCTCCGAATCGCAAACTTAGTGGATTGATTGTTTATAGACCATTTTTGAAACAAAAGGGAAACATGCCAAAGAAAGCCTAATCAGTGCTTTAGGCTGGAACAATTTATACTTTAATGCCTTACGAAACATAGTACGTGCCGATCCAAACTCTCTGAAACGAAGATGATTTACTCCTATGATTTGCCAATAAAGATTTTTTGTAGCTAGAGGTAAACTCAGGTCATGTTTATCTAAAATGTAAGCGATCGAACGAGAACTATTTCGCAAATTTTTACTCCCACCTAATGGCTGATCCAAATACCTCAATGAGATAAAATCACCTAAAACCACATCTGAATTAGCCAATTTGATCCGGTGAAACAACTCCGTGTTTTCAGCAAAGTTTAATTGAGAATCATAACCCCCAATTGATTGGAAAAAGTCACGTCTGATCACAAAGTTGCCCGATAAAAATGGGGTATACGTATTTGATTTTGGAATTACCACTGATTTAATAATGAGATCATCATCCAATAAAGTAAACCCTGCCTGGATTATTTTACTATTGGGATTAGCAAAAATTAACTTTGAGAAATTTTCTAGGGCCTCCCTTTCAAGCTGATCATCAGAGTCTAAGAAAATCAAAAAATCACCTGTTGAATAATTCGAACCATAGTTTCTCGCCAATGAAACGCCTTCATTCTTTTTAAAGTAGTAATGAATTCTAGGATCGGAAAGGTATTTTTCTATTAAAATTTTAGTATGATCAGTGCTTCCATCGTCCACTAGAATGATTTCCCAATTTGAATCGGTTTGATCCAACAAAGATTCAATTGTTCTTCCAACAGAAGCCGCTCGATTAAAACTGGGAATTATAATGGAAAATTTAGGTGTCAAAGATTCGTTTATTTATTTCAAATGATTTAAGTGTTGCTTTTCTATTTTTGAAATATGCTTTGAACTTTGTACTAGAAGTCAAAAAATTCACTTCATGAAGTTTATCCTTTTTAAAGAGCGAAAAAAGTCCGGATTTTAAAACTCCCTTGGATGTAAGAAGGAATTCTCTTTTCAGGAAATTTCCAAATTCCCCAAAGTTTGAAAACTCCTCAATTCGGTAACTGTCCAATAAAGGGAAAGAGCTTGCAATCCCTTGTTTTAATTTAAGGTAATAGCTCCATTTTAATCGATGAGGCTCTATACAATGATGAAAAACCAATCGATCATCAAACCAAAGTTCAAACCCAAGTAATTGAACTGCCAAGCAAAGCTCCACATCTCCTCCAGAGCTCAAACTGGTCCCACTTCTATCTGTAAGGATACTTTGAAAACCAATATTTACTAATTCTTCCAATGCAGATTTCCTAAAAAAACAACAAGCCCCATAATGATAAGAACCTTTAGGTTGAGGTCCATTTGATTTTCCAAGGCTTCCGACAGCATAACTATGTGAAAAATCATCAAACCAATCTGGTTTAATCCCCTGAAAAAATGGCACCCCTTGACTACCCAATGAACCAATTGATTGATGTGATTTCAGGATATCATAGCCAATTTTTAAAAAATCAGTTGAAATCCAATTATCATCATCGCAAAACAAAATAAATTCAAATTTAGCCTCCATTACTCCACGCCATCTAGCAGAACTTAATCCAGGGTTATTCTCTGAAACCACCCTTCCGTCCAATCCGGATTTTTTAATAATCGAGTTGGCTTTTAATGCAGTTTGATCTTTCGATGCATTATCCACTACAATTACTTCAAAGTCACCACTAAACTCTGAGTCTCTAATGTGATCCAAACACAAATCAATTCTAGATTCACCATTATAGGTACATATCACAATTGAAATTCCAGATTTTAAAGAATTCATTTGAAAAAGCTAGTCAACTACCAACCAATTTGATTTAAAAATTTCACCTTTTAAATAAAAATAATCTAATCCAGGAACAATTACTTTTCCACCAGAAGATTGAGATAAATATGCTGCCCAAAGGCTGAATGTACTATTTGCCAAAATAAAATTGGGAAATTGAGACAATCTTAACAAGTCTTGACCAGCTGATTTCGAGTCTGTTAAATAATATCGGATTTCTTTTGGAACAAGATTTTTAACATAAACTGGATCATCAGTAAAAATAGTAATGGACAAGTTGTTTAAACCGCAATCAAAAAATGAAAGTGCTTTTTCATAATAATCCCAGCCTAAATTTTTGTAATTTTTATCTACTAAAAAATCTGTTCCACGGATATGCAGTGCAACATCATTTGATTTTCTACTAATTTTAAAATCATTTACAAATGACTCGTTAAATTCAATGTCTTTTACCCCTCCAAGATCAAGAAACTCTAAATATTTTGTTGATTGCCAAAAACCTGAATAAATTCCCGGCCTTGACATCTCATCTGATTCCTTATAAGAGCGACCAAGTTTTGAATAAATTGAACTTAGGAGTTTTCCAATGAAATTGCTGTTACCTTCAAAAATGAATTTTCTCTTATGCTCAGATAAAAATTTAAAATCAGAAAGTTCGAATTCACGTGGTGAATTAGCATTTCTAAGGCCTCGGGCATCAAACAATACCGTCAAGCCAAATTTCTGTTCCATTTTAATTCCATAAGCGTACTGAAACAATTGGTTTCCCAGCCCTCCTTTTAATCTGATTATATATGGCAACTTCAATTTCAATTTTTTTTTCTGTGATTATTCCTGTTTACAACAATGAATCTTATATCATTCGGTGTTTAGAAAGTGTAAGAAATCAAACTTGGAGAAATTTTGAATGTTTGGTAATAAATGATGGCTCAACTGATTCTACTCAGGAATTAATTGAGGCAACAATAAAAGATGATCCTAGGATAATCCTTTTAAACAAACCCAATGAAGGACTCTCAAGTGCTAGAAACTATGGTATGCAGAGTGCAAAAGGCAACGTATTTGCATTTTTGGATTCAGATGATTTTTGGGAATCTTACAAACTTCAACAGGATTCCGAACTTTATCTTTCAAATCCTCACATTTCATTAACATTTTGTTCGTGTAAAACCATAAATGAAAAAGGAAAAATTGAGAAGTATTTGAGCAAACCGTTCAACAACAATCCTCTCGAATTGATAAGCGAAAATTCTGTAATCAGTTCAGGATCTGGAGTAACTTTAAAAAGAATAGTTTATGAGAAAATAGGCCTATTTAATCTATCTCTTCGTTCTTTTGAGGATTTGGAATATTGGTTTAGAGCGGCAATTCATGGATTTAAATTTAGCTATGGTGACTTGCCTACTGTTTTTATTCAAAGAAATTCTAAATCTATGAGTCAAAATCACAATAGAATGTTAAAGAATAATTTGCTTTGTTTCAAAATTCAATTAACTCTTTTGAATGCACATTCAGAAAAAACAAAGAAGGTAAATATTTATGCTTTTAAGCGAATTAAAGGTGTAAGAAAATACACTCATAAATCAAACCTTTTTATTGGAACAAAAACTGCAGTTCTTATGGGCTATGAGTTATTTAAGTTCAACTTACGATCCATTGTTCCAACTAATGGACTTGATTCATAATCCGACGGGATTAAGAAGAAAATCCCGCCCACGAGATGAAATTTATACATGGGTAAAACTCTTTTTACTATTTCCTTTAAATTTTCAATAGTAGGGTAACCATCTATCCCAACAAAATCCTTAGCATCATCTATCACTATTATGTGTAGATTCTTCGAATTACTAACTGCCTCCAATTCCTTCTCAATTGGACAATCAATATCTCCTCTAGCAGTAATACCTGCAGAATAATGTGCATCCAACCAAAAGATTGAAGGCTTTAATAATTGCGGCACCAATTGATCAAGAACCTTTCCACTATCTCCTTGTAGCAATTTTATATTTGGGAATTTTTTGAATTTTTCGACACATTCTTCAAATAAACTTTTACTAAGTTCAATCGAATAGATTTGCTCGAAAAATGGAAATTGGGAATAAACCATTTCTCCTTTGTATGTCCCAGTCTCTACCAAAGTTTTAATCCCATACTCTTCAGCAAGACTTCTAATTATAAATTGTTTAACTTCTTTTGGAGGTGGATAGGGGCCATTCTTCAGCAACCATTCTTTGAAACTTACTTTCTGCTTTTTTCGAAAACCAGATCCTCTAACAATTTTTTTTATGGAAAAAACAATATTCATTTATGCCTTTTTTAGGGATTTCTTAAGATGATAACTACGTGTTTTTCTAACTATAATACCAATAAACTTTTTCCATGTTTTTGCTAATGGTTTTGAACTATCATTAAATACCAGCTTAAAAAAATCTTCTGTTCTTTTAGAATCAAAGTATTTTGTTAATTCATTGTTTACAAAACAGGGTCGAGAAATAAATTCCTGATATAACTCATCATTGGTATCTAATTCAATAATTTTATCAATTAATTCTTCATCGGATTTAAAATTCCCTCTCCAGAGTATTCTTTCTGTGTTGAAATCTTCATTAATCATAGAACTTCCCCAATAAATTGGGATTGTATTTGTGAACATAGGTTGATATACTTTTTCGGTAACGTAACCTGGAAAAGAGCTGTTCTCAAATGCAATAGTAAATTTATAATCCTTTATAAAGGATAATTTATCATTTACCATTTCCCCGATATTATTCATAAAACCACCTCCTGAATCAACCTTTTTATATGCACATAATTTTTCAAAGAAATTGATGCGCTCCTGAGATTTCCCATTGGATACCACAATGCAACAAAATTTAGATTTCTTTATAGTTTTAATGCTCTTCAAATATTCCGGATTCAAAAGATAACTAGGATCAAGTTTATCCCAAATAACATATAGTGGAAGTCTCAAATGGTTAATTCTTTCAATAAAATCAAAACTTAATGCGTAATCACATTCATAGAAATTAGCACGAATATTCTCCGCAGAAAAAAAAATTCTTTTGCATGAATACTTTAAGTATGAATGAGAGTATGAAGAGTAAAACAGAAAATCTGGGTCATCGGAAAGTTCTATCGCAAATCTTTCTGATAAAAAATGATAGAACCAATTATCCTCTGGATCAAAACCTTTCCAAAAATCAACAAATTTGATTTTGATTTTAGTACTCATTTATAAGATCTAAATAGAGATTCAGACTGTTTTCAATTCCAAATTTTTCTTTAGCTCGCTCCCTGTTCTGTTGTCCTATCTTTATTAAATCTTTTTTAGAAATTAATTTGATCCTGTCTACCAGCCCTTCTTGATCTTGATGGCTTAAGAAATATGGGTAATCTTTTCCTAAAAGTTCTTCTGACCAAACATACCTATGAACAAGTACAGGTAACCCCGCAGCCATAGGTTCTAATATTCCATTTGGCATTCCTTCTCCATGAGAGTAAAATACTGCTATCTGACATTCCTCAATTAAGCCAATCATATCTTTTAACTGACCTAAAAGAAAAACGTAATCCAATAATCCATGCTCATTGATGAAATTCAAACACTTTTCGTATTCATTACCAAATTTTCCTGCAAGGTACAGCCTTGCATTTGGCATTATTTTAACAACATCTTTCCAATCTTCTAAAAGCCTAATATGATTTTTATTGGCATGAATATTTCCAATCATCAAAACTTTTAATAACTCTGATTTCTCAAAATCAAGCGAATTTTTGAATTGATAAGCATCAATATAATTAGGAATTACATGGACTTTACAATCTGTCTTTTCCTCTATATACTTGGCTCCCGTTTCGGAATTTGAAATAAATACATCCGTATTCCTCAGTGAGAACTCTTCCCAGGGATGTCCTGTAAAACCAATACTGATGTCACGTTGATTCCAAAAAACTTTAGCGCCATTAAACCATTTTTTCCACCTTCCGAAAATTACGTTTGGCGGGTAAGTATAGGATATAATAATGTCAGGTGACAAAGCTCTTACTAATTGAATTAGTTTGAAAAGATACTTGAGTTTTATTAATCTGCCTTTGAAAGTAGGTTCTGGATTCAGTAATAATTTCTCCTGAAAGCCCCAATGAAAAGTTGAAATACCAGCCTGACTAAACTTATCAATTCCCAAACCATGCTCATCTCCGAAAGCACCAACATGAACCTGATAACCTTTCTCCTGAAGATACCTCGCCAAATAAAGTGCTTGAGTCTCTGCTCCACCCACTTCAAATCTATGTAGAGCAATAAGAATGCATTTTTTGGACATTTTTTTCAGTTAAAAGAAATTAGCACTTACTTATTTTGCCCCAACCACTCTTGCAAGAAAACTAATAGCCATTGTTGTCCAGAATTATTACCATTTGCAATTTTCTCCAAAGCTGAGTATTCAAAAAAAGTATCCAATCCATTTCCTGAGGACAGAATCCTCTCTTTTACTTCGTTTCGTGATTTAGTTGTTTCCTCAAACCATTTTGAAATGGGAACTCCAAATCCCATTTTTTTTCGGAAAGCAAACTCATCTCCCATATCTTTTGCTAGTATTTTCTTTAGCAATTGCTTACCGACCCACTCACCAGAGGATTTATTGATATTAAACTTTTCAGGGATTTGAGAGCCCAACTCGACAACTCTTATATCTAATAAGGGTGTCCTTACCTCCAGACTATGCATCATACTGGCGATGTCAACTTTTGTCAGGATGTCGTAAGGAAGGTAGGTTTGAAAATCCAGATTTTGAGCTTTTTGGAAATGACTATAGGAGTGAGATTGATTCCATATTTTCTGATGAATAGCATCCGTTTGGTTTAAGTGATCAGAAAATTCAGGCTTCCATAAGTTTGATCGCTCGCCAGGTCCATAATATTGGATATAGCGCTGCCAATCAGAAAGGGAGGAAGTTCTTAACGGATATTTATTTGGGAAAATTGAGCTCATTAAAGGATATAATCTCTTTTTGTAGGCTGGAAGATGCTCAGGAACCGGAGATAAATGTCTTGACCACCTGTTGGAGTAACTATCATATCCAGCAAATAACTCATCTCCAGCATCTCCAGAAAGTGCCATAGTAACATGTTTTCGGGCTAATTGAGAAACGTAATAAGTGGGTATAGCAGAAGAATCACCAAATGGTTCTCCATAGTGACGAACCATATCAGGAAGGATAGAAAGCGCATCAGGTCTAATGATGGCTTCATGGTGATCTGTACCCCAATGGTTGGAAACTTTTCTGGCATATTCCAATTCCGAATAACCCTCCTCTTCGAAACCAATACAAAAAGTCTTGACTGGACTTGCCATCAATTGAGACATGTATCCCACAACAAGAGAAGAATCTACACCTCCAGATAAAAAAGCACCAAAAGGTACATCTGCAACCAAATGAGCATTCACAGATTCTTTGATGGTATATTCCAAATCCTCCATCCAATCTTTTTCTGATCTGGAATAATCGGGTTTGAAATCCAGTTGCCAGTAGGAATTAATCTCTTCTATTTCCCCTGAAAAACTTACACGCATGTAATGTGCCGGAGGAAGTTTCCTGACTTCCTTATAAATGGTATTTGGCGCTGGTATAAACTGATAAGCTAAATATTGATCAAGAGCAGTCAGATCAATACCCCAATTTACATTTGAAATTGGCTTTAGAGCCTGGATTTCAGAAGCAAAAGCAAAGACTTCAGAATTATGCGCATAAACCAGAGGCTTGATTCCAAAATGATCCCTTGCCAAAAAAAGCTCTTTTTTGTTCAAATCAAGAATGCCAAAAGCAAACATTCCCCTGAAGTGTCTTACACAATCTTTACCCCAATGTGCATAGGACTGTAAGACGACTTCCGTGTCTGACGCAGTCGTAAAAGAATACCCGAATCCTTGTAATGATTTCCTGAGCTCTCGGTAATTATAAAGTTCACCGTTATAGGTAATCCATAGACTGCCATCAGAATTAGATAAGGGCTGTTTGCCCCCTTCCAAATCAATAATAGAAAGTCTCCGGTGCCCTATTCCTACATTTTCATAATAAAAATCACCTTCACCATCTGGACCACGATGTGAAATTAAATTAAGCATTTGTACTATTAACCCCTGATTAATTAGACCTTTTGGGTTAATCAAACCTAAGATTCCGCACATACAATATTATAATGGTCAATACATTGCTTATAAATATTAACAATTTTATCACCTAATCTTGATCCAAGATATTCCTGAACTGACAAAAATGCATTTTCCTCAATCTCCATTCTCTTCTCAACTGACAAATTCATAAAGTAATCTATTGCATCAACCAATGAGCTTAAACTTCCACTTTCAAATAAAATTCCATTTACTCCATTTGTAATCACTTCTTCAAACCCCCAAGCATTGGGACCGATAACAATCTTTCCCATAGCCAAAGATTCCAAAAGAGTGTTCGGACAATTATCAACTCTTGAAGGAAGTATGATTAAATCCATCTCTTTCATTAATTCGAATAAATCACCTTTAGGCAGAGAATCAGAATAATGGATAAAGGATTCTGATAAAACTTGATCTTTTATTTTGATATTTTCTTCATTATCAACGTTTAGCCTTCCACATAAAAATAGATGACAGGTATCAAGCTTAAGTCTTAAAATAGCGTCAATCAATAAATCAACCCCTTTTCGATAATCAATATTACCAAAGTAGCCAATCTTTAAAGTTTGATCCAGTTTTTTATTCCTTCTACTATCAACCTGAATTCCTATTGGAGTCGGGAGACGTAATTTAAGCTGAAAAGGATTGGGCTTAATTTGATTGAGTGAAAAGGTTGATGGACCAACAATACAAATTGCATTTTTATAAGTTTCTTCTTCAATTTTAATTTGAGCTTGAATAATTTCAGATCTCAAACCATAATAACCCCTTCCGAATTGATTGTAAAGATTTGTCAAACTACTAATTCGAATAATACTTGGTGTGGTTAATACAGGATAGTAGCCTAATCCATTCAAATTAACAAATTGTATCAAATCCACAGGATTATTTCTTAATTCACTTTCTAAAAAGGAATTAATTTTTTGTGCATTTGATTTTAATTTTAAATAATGAACCAAAGAATATTTCTTAATCCTTTTAATAAAAAAATGCAATGCTATTTGAAAAATAGAAGGCTTAAAAGGAGTTAATTTAAACTCCTTAAACAGTACTTTCTTACCAAAATAGAAAACCTCACTATCTCTGAAACTTGGTTGATATATAACAACTACAATACCTTTCTCAGAAAGTAATTTAGCTTGGTTCCAAAGATATGTTCCCAATCCACCAGTTTTAGCTTGATCAGGAGTTATAAATTCTGAGGTTAAAAAGGCAATTTTATTCAATTCTTTTGTGCTATTGCAACCAAGTGTGGTTTCTTCTTTTCAATAACCATCTTAAGGTATTCCAAAAAATTAGCAATCGTTTTTCGATTTAAACCACTCCACTTAGGTTTATTGAAGAAATGAGTCTCGATTAAAATATTATTATTAAAACCTTTCTCATTCAACTTTATATTCAAAGAATCTTTATTCCAACTTCTTACATGTTGCCATCTATGAAAAATGACATCACTAAAAGGACAATATATATAAGAATCCTCTAATCGCTCATTATTCGGAGTGGTTATTATTACTTTCCCATTTTCAGAAAGTAAATTATAAACATTATTCAATAATTCATCCAGAAAATCATCATTCAAATGTTCAACAACTTCAACAACAAATATCAAATCGAACTTTTCCCTTAACAAATCAACTTGACTAATATCATATGCTCCTATAAAATTCTCATAATAATTTAGTTTATTATTTAAAATCTTTATGGATTCATGGGAAAAATCTAACGCAGCTACTTTAAAATTTTTATCCAAAAGTTGTTTAGTTAAAAATCCAGGACCAGATCCATAATCAAGAATAGTTGAGTTTTTGTCGAAAAAATTTTCACTAAACTTAATTACAACATTACCCACTTGATTTGTAAAATATTTATCTTCTTGTTTTGAAACAAAATCCCAAAATTCACTAACAGATTTAGAATCCCATTCAGCAATTTTCTTTTTGTTATAAAATTTCATTCCTAATATTTGTCAGTTTGATACATTGGTTCAACGTCGTCTATATTTTTCTTAAAAATTGTAACAGCACAAGCTTCATCGTCATTATATTTTAAAAGACCCCAATTCCCATGTTTTGCCATATAATTAGATAACTGGTCCACAGTACAGACCTCGTAAGGATATCCTCCTAACCAATCAATCAAATCATAATAAGTACTCATACCTCTACCCCTTTTTACATTCCAAGTAAGAGGATTTTTTCCTTTTACTCTTCTACGTTTCATTATCCGAAAAATTTCTTTCCAGACAATGAATCGCTTTCCTAAATAACCAGCGGTATTATAATTTATCTTTAATTTTAAATCATGTTGAAAAGTATCAACTCCTTGATATAAGGCAAGCCAAATAATCGAATCATCATTTGTTAGATAATAATTAGTATTTGATATAGCTTTCCACAAATCACCTGTATGATGCAGAACTCCCCACGAATAAACTAAATCAAATTGACCAAGCCCCTTTAAAAATTCGATTTCCAATACTGAACCTTGAAATATTTTCCAGTTTTTAGGTTTACCTGACTTTTCCCATAAAATTCGGGCTGCTCTAACACTGTTTATATCATAATCAAAGGAAATAACCTCTTTAGCCCCCAATTCAAAGAAAGCATAAGAATGAATTCCTGAGCCACATCCAATATCAATAATTCTCTTATCATTCAAATTTTCATTGCCTACCCATAATTGAATATTTTCTTTGGCTGCTTGGATCGATTCTTCATTAACTTCTTTAACATAGTTAAGCCAATTTTTACCAAAACCAAATCTTAAATCATCCATCTATTTATTTACTTATCGTCCAATTAAAGTCATCGATATAAACACAATTATTCTCAGCCCATTCAAACTGATGCGGGATTCCTACCATTGAAACCTCAAAATGACAAATACTCTCTATTTTTTGTGGGTTTTTTCTTCCACTTAATTCGGAAAAATGAAAAGTGAAATTATATTGGCCCTTATAAAGTCTAAGTTTGGGTATTATACATTCTAGCTCATAAACACCTATCATTGATCCAATAGTTTTTTCACTATCATGCAACCAACCGTACATCACTGATCTTCCAGAGCTTGATTCATTTATTTGAAATGCCACATTTGCCTTTTCTAAATTATTAACAGCTCTAAGCTGAACCTTTATCTTTAAACTCTCACCAAATTTATGAATCTGATTTGGAAGGAATGTTTCAACGTAAATAGAAATTATACGATTTGTATTAACATCCGTGTCATCATAATAGAATTCTTGGGCTTTAACAGAATCATTTAGATAGTTTATAACACCTTCACTACAATTTCCCTGAAAATCTATTGCTCCATTTTTTAATGTCAAAACTTTACTACATAGATTGGAAACAGCTTCCATATTGTGACTCACAAATATTACAGTTCTCCCTTGTGAAGCAACATTATGCATTTTTCCTAAGCACTTCTTCTGGAATTCAAAATCCCCAACAGCTAAAACTTCATCAATTATCAAAATTTCAGGATCTAGATGTGCAGCAACAGAAAACCCTAAGCGAACTTTCATTCCAGATGAATAAAACTTAACAGCAGTATCGATAAATTTTTCTACACCAGAGAAATCAATAATCTCATCTAATTTGGAATCTATTTCTTTACGACTCATCCCAAGGATAGTCCCATTCATATAGATATTTTCACGACCGGAAAGTTCAGGATGAAATCCAGTCCCTACCTCTAAAAGAGAAGCTACTCGGCCATGAATTTCGATTCTACCTGAGGTGGGATCTGTAATGCCAGAAAGAATTTTCAATAAGGTAGATTTACCTGCACCATTCTTACCAATGATCCCCAAAACTTCACCTTCTTTTACTTCAAAATTCAAATCTTTGAGTGCCCAAAAAACTGATTCATCGTCAACACCAAAACGACTCATATCTCGAAGTCGCTTGAGATTATCCCAAGGAGATTTTATCATATTTCCTATTTGACCAGCTAACGTTTCAGCCTGCTTTTCCTTTAGCCCAAGCCGATAGCGTTTCGATAGATTCTCTACTCTTATTACAGTTTTTGGCATTAATTAGACTTTCTTTCGTAAAAAACTGTATTTATTGTTTTCGCTATTGGAATATACCCTTCATATATCAAGAGACTGTCCACTGAATTAGTAAAATCATGTGAAATTTCATAATTCCAAATTTCTACTAAAATGAAGGTTGGAGCATATTTTACAAAATCAAACCCTTCAAGGATACTCATCTCATTTCCCTCTACATCGATACTCATGAAATCAATTTTCTGCTCCGTAGGCAAATAAGAATTTAAGATAGAATTAAGGGATTTGGACTTCAATTCGTGAATTCTTTTAATCACATTTTGAGGTTTAGATTGATCTTTGTTTTTTAGTTTATCACTTTCAAATCCATTCAGAGCTTTATCTTCAAACTCATAGAATCGGATTAACTCATTATCCTTTCCTATTGGGCATTCTACATTGATATCTCTTGGTCTTAATTGCTTGAAAATTTTCATACTTCCAGGCATAGCATCGATATTGATTCCAGACCATCCATTTTTATAGAAATGATAAGTGTTGGATGATTTTTTAGGATGGTAAGCTCCTATATCTACGTAAAACCCAGTTTTCTTTTTATAGAAAATTTTTCTTAAAATCATATCCTCTCCCTCTCCTGAAAAGGACTGAAAAGACGTTCCGTTAGTATAGTCCCAGTAAAACATTTTTAGTATTTTAAAGACTGAATTTGGAAGTATTTTTCTAAGAATTTCTTTCATCATTTTTCTTTCTCAGTCTCTCCTATCACAGCATCAGGCAATTTTAAAAGTAATAGAAAGGCATTTTGAAGCTTCAAGTTCTTCCGTAATATAAACCAGCATAGTAGGAATACTATGGGTAGGAAAAGAAGGAAGGTGAAGGAGTTAAATAACAAATTTAAAATCACTACTGTCCGAGAAACGGTTTAAAATTTAGGGGAAGCTTCGTTTGAGAAGCTTCCCCTTTTCTGTATTTTCAGTTTACCACAACCAATAAATACAGCAGATGAAAAATACACATTTCTTCGGACA
>NZ_VORW01000033.1 GCF_007997215.1 Algoriphagus aquimarinus
TGTCCGAAGAAATGTGTATTTTTCATCTGCTGTATTTATTGGTTGTGGTAAACTGAAAATACAGAAAAGGGGAAGCTTCTCAAACGAAGCTTCCCCTAAATTTTAAACCGTTTCTCGGACAGTAGTGATTAGAAACCAAAACTTCTTAACAAAAAAGCAAAATGAAAAAGACGGTATTGTTGTTAATTCTGTTCACAATTAGTCTGTTGACTTTTGCCCAACAGCCGGGAGAACTGGATTTGGATGCCGAAAAAGCTGAAGTAAAGGAGATTGTAGAACGCTTCCTCAAGGCTGCCGGCAACTATGAAGTTGACTCCATGCCCATATTATTTAGTGAAAAAGCCAACATTGGAGGGGCTTCTTTTAGAAATGGAGAGTGGAATTCTTTTACCATGAGCATTGCCGAATTCCTAAAACTTTTAAGATCTCAAAGCAATCCAAAGAAATACACAGAGCCAGTCACAAAGTATACAATCTACATGGATGGTGGCATGTTAGCTTTTGTAAAAGCAGATGCTTTGTTAATCAGAAATGGAACACCTCAATCCAATAATTTTGATTATTTCACATTGATTAAAGAAGAGGGTCATTGGAAAATACTGAATGGCTCCTATGTATCTATTCCTATTGTAGAGCAATGATTTGAAAGGATGGAAATCTCCCCTATACGATCCCTGTAAATATCGAGGATTCAATCCAGAAGCCTTATCCGTGGATTTCTAATCCTCCCCACATTCTTCTGAAATTATCTAACTGAAATTCTTAATCTGGTCATAGCGAAACCCGTAGACCTATGGATAATTGCGATATCGATGGAAAAAGATCAAGGGATTACTCATCTACGAGTATTTCACCTAAACCACATCTATTTAATAATACGGTAAATAGCAGGTATTTTACCTCAACCGATTCCTAAATTCACTGGGAGTCACGCTCAATACTTTTTTAACATAACGTGTGAAAAATGAACGGCTCGAAAAATCCATCATATCGGCAATCTCAGTTATATTCAGCTGCTTTTCCTTCAAAAGAATAATTATTCTTTCCCTCACATACCGTTGTATCCATTCCGAAGCAGTAACGCCAGAGTTCTGCTTACAAACAGCATTCAAATATTTAGCGGTGATATTTAGCTGACTGGCATAAAACTGCACTTCACGCTCTTTCAAACAATATTCCGGAAGCAGATGCATAAACCTTTCATACAATGTCCCTGTCTGCAAGGTGCGTTTTCTGCGTTCGTAATCTTTAGCAAACGTATGCCACATTTCTAGAATAAACAGCCGCATTTGAAGCTTCAAGGCTTCTTCATAAAAACGATGCTCCTTATCTTGAAACTTATCGTTCAGCATTTGAAAATTCGTTAAAACTCTTTGCCTGTCCTTCTGATCATTCAATTGTTTTACAGGATATTGACGGGAATGTAAGGTTGCATCGATACCCCAGTTTTGATCTGGAATATTATCATTCAAAAATTGATTTTCTACGAGCAAAACCGTTGCTCTAAAACTCTTTGAAAATTGCAAATCGCTCAATTTGCTTTTTGCAAACCAAAACAGAAACTCACCGCTTTTGCATTCCATCTTTGTATCGTTGAACGAAAAAGTAAGGCTGCCTCGATGACAAAATAGATGCGTATGATAGTTTATCTGGACATCATTCAGAAAATCCTTTTCACTATACAAATTCAACATCACAATACGTGGCGATTTTTCTTCTGTCGGGTCTATTGATTCCTCTTCCTGATTATAAGTGATATTTGACATTTTATCCGTAATTAGTGTAACAAATGTAATGACTCTCTTTTCTAAATTTGTATTCCAAACCAACAGCAAATCAAAAGGATGGAAGTAAATACAGTATTTCAGAGATTATTAAACGGTGAAATCATTCCACCTAGCGACCCGCAAGCTCATAGATTGCTTGAGGCTTCTTTTGATACGAAAAAATTGCTCGTGCAGATGAACAATGCAAGCGATCCGAAAGAAATCAGGGATTTGTTGAGCCAAATTACAGGAAGCCAAATTGATGAAAGTGTTGCTGTTTTTACTCCCTTGTATATCAATTACGGGAAGCATACGAGAATTGGAAAAAACGTATTTATCAACTTCGATTGTGTTTTTTTGGACTTAGGAGGCATAACCATCGAGGATGGCGTATTGATAGCGCCCAAAGTCAGCTTACTTTCTGAGGGGCACCCTATTTCTCCGGATCAAAGACATTCGCTCATCCCAAAGCCTATTCATATTAAAAAGAATGCCTGGATTGGAGCCAATGCCACCATTTTGCAAGGAGTCACCATTGGCGAAAACTCGGTAGTTGCCGCAGGCTCAGTTGTTTCAAATGATGTCCCCGACAATGTGGTCGTAGGAGGTACTCCTGCAAAAATCATCAAGGAAATTCAAACTATATAAAATGAAAACAATAACAATACTCGCAATAGCACTCCTACTAGTGGTAGGCCAGGCATGCAATACAAAAGTTGAAAAACAAGAAAATATCGAAGCGACTCCTTCAGAAGAAGCGATTTTTCCTTTAGGCGAACTTGGCCCAGCTACAAATTTCACAGGCAAGGCCTACAATTTTGGCTTAGTCGAAAATGATTCTATCTACAACACACTTATGGGAAATGTCTATTTCGAAAAAAGTGCAAGATCAAATTGGCATACACATCCAAGCGGGCAAATACTAATTGTACTCGATGGTGAGGGATATCATCAGCTGGAGGGACAAGCAAGACAATTGATGAAAAAAGGTGAGGTGATCAAAGTTCCGGCAAATACAAGGCACTGGCATGGCGCAACTGAAGACAACAGTCTTACTCAAATGTACATTCTGCCAAAAACAGAAAATGGATTCGTTACATGGCTTGAGCCTGTGACGGATGAGCAGTATAAATCTAACAAATAATAGAAATGGAAATTACCAGATTAGGTTCTCAACCGTCAGTAAAAGGCTCAGAAGATTGGTTCACAGGGCCAGTTCGCATCAATTATTTATATCAACCAAACGGACACCGACGCGCCGGTGCAGCGGAGGTAACATTTGAAGCAGGTGCAAGAACAGCATGGCATACACATCCTCTTGGGCAAACGTTAATTGTATTGTCTGGAATTGGACTAGTCCAACGTGAGGGTGGTGCTATTGAGAAAATCCGACCAGGAGATATCGTATGGTTTGCACCGGGAGAAAAGCATTGGCATGGAGCATCTGCAACAATTGCAATGACACATATTGCCACACAAGAGGAGCTGAACGGAAAAGTTGTGGACTGGATGGAGAAAGTAACAGACGAAGTCTATCACTCTAAATAAAATGCAATAAATCCCTTTAGGGTGATTTACTGAAACTGAAAAATTATCTAAAAACTAGAGAATGATGAATCAGAATAGTGAAGGAAAAGTAATCGTAATTACAGGAGCAAGTAGTGGTATGGGAGAAGCTGCTGCAAAACACTAAGCAAAGCTCGGTGCAGCAGTAGTGCTTGGTGCCAGAAGATCTGAAAAAATCGAAAAACTGGCAAAGGAGATTGAAGGAAGTGGTGGAAAAGCACTTGCTATCGCTACAGATGTAACTAAGAGATATCAGGTTAAAAACTTGGTTGATTCTGCTGTTGAAAAATTTGGACATGTGGATGTCATCCTCAATAATGCGGGCATCATGCCTCTTTCTCCTATGGATCGCCTAAATGTGGATGAGTGGGATAACATAGTGGATGTAAATATCAAAGGCGTGCTCAATGGTATCGCAGCCGTACTTCCCCATATGGGGGAAACAAAAGTCTGGTCAAATCATCAACACTGCTTCTGTAGCCGGACATAAGATATTCAATGGCTCTGCGGTGTATTCTGCCACAAAATTTGCAGTAAGAGCATTGTCTGAAGGCTTACGCATGGAAGTAAAGCCTTATAATATCCGCACCACCATAGTTTCTCCAGGTGCCGTTAAAACAGAATTGCTGGATCATATCAGTGAGGCGGATGTTCAACAGGCTAATAAAGATTACGTGGGAGCAGTTGGTCTTAGTCCGGAGAGTTTTGCACGAGTGGTTGCATTTGCAATCAGTCAGCCTGAGGATATGGATATTAATGAAATTATCTTCCGTCCAACCGCTCAAGAGCTTTAGTATTAATTGAGTTCAATCTTATTGATAAGTTGGGATCATTCTTTGAGGTGCATTTAAACTAACAATTGGCTTATGAAATCTGCATTAATAATGATTTTGATGTGTACATCGGTCGTTTTGGGAAGTGCATCATCTTGCATCAAAGAAGTTGAACCAATGAACTCCATAAACAATAGCACAATGGAAAATGGAAAAATCAAAATCACGGTCAATTCACAATCCTTCACCGCAACACTTTTGGACAATGACTCTGCAAAAGCATTTATGATAATGCTACCTATGACCATTCATATGACAGAGCTGAACGGCAACGAGAAATATGACGACTTGTCGAACAGTCTCCCTACAAATTCATCCAATCCAGGAACGATTAAAAATGGAGACTTAATGCTTTATGGTTCAAAAACTTTGGTACTGTTTTACAAAACCTTTTCTACGGCTTACAACTACACCAAGCTAGGCACACTTGATGATGCCACAGGTTTGGCTTCCGCATTAGGTTCAAGAAACGTAACTGTTACTTTCGCAGTGGAATAAAAAGCACTTACCTGCTATAGAACAAAACAACCAGAGGCAAACTCTTTACACATTTTGGCAACTTATAGAGAGCCGAACCATGCGTAAAGAGTTTGCTTTTTTTTGCCTGCTATTCGATACCCGGCGAATACCGAGGCTGCAATCTTGAACCCCTACCCTTGGATTTCTAATCCTTCCTAAATTGAGGTTAAATTATCTAACTGAAATTCTTAATTTGCTATACGTGATTCCTATAGTCTTGTGGATCATTGCGATATAGACTTAATTGGGAATTGGAATAGTGTATATACAAGCGTTAGTCAGAATTGAAGAAAAAACAAAATGGCAGTTAAGAATCAAATTTTAGATATGTCTCCACTTGGAATGATCTTCACCGTCTTAAAAAGTAAAGGGGAAACAGACGGAAAATCATTGGAATTAGAGTGGGAGTTATTACCACAATGTAATATGGTAGACCCATTGTATCATGTTCACCCAGAAGCAATTGAAACTTATCACATACTTGAAGGAGAAATGGAATTTTATGTTAAGGACAAATGGATAAGAGCCAGGAAAGGTGATAAACTGAAAGTAGACATTGGAGTAAAACATGCATTTCGAAACCCTTCGGATAAAATAGTAAAAGTCTATAATACCCATGAACCTGCCTTTGATATGGAGGACTATTTTGAAGACGTTTGTAAGGTGGTAGAATTATCAAAAAACAGGGAAACGAATAAAGTAAGTATGAAAAACCTGAAGACCTTGTTGCTTTTTGGTGCATTAATGAAAAATTACAGAAAAGAAATCATTGCTGTAAGCCCCCCAGATATTCTTGTACGAACCTTAGGTGCAATTGCAAAGGTTTTAGGAATAAATTATAATAAAAGCCACTAATCCCGTGAAGAACGATAAGCCTCCTTATCGTCGGCTTGCTTCTCCGCCCGCGTTAGCCAATCCCCTGACGCATCCCCCCCACTCTTTGACGTTTTTAAGCCTTACCTATTTTGTGACTTATCGGTAGATTTGGATAGAAATAAATCACAGACACTTCGACAACAAAATAACTATGGCACTGATCAATCCTTACATCAACTTCAACGGGAATGCAGAAGAAGCATTCACTTTTTACAAATCTGTCTTTGGCGGAGAATTCGCAAATATCACACGCTTCAAAGACATGGATATCCCTGAAAATCAATTTGCAGACCATGAAAAAGAAAAGATCATGCACATAGCTTTGCCTATAGGGCAAAATGTCTTAATGGGAAATGACGTTCCTGAAAGAATGGGCCGGGTAAATGAAAATGAGAACAGGTCTAAAATATCTATAGCTGCAGAAAGTAAGGAAGAGGCTGAACGAATTTTTCACGGACTTACAGTTGGAGGAAGTATTGAAGTGCCAATGGATGAAAGTCCTTGGGGCTCCTATTTTGGGATGTTCAGAGACAAATACGGGATTGAATGGATGGTGGATTTTGACCCAAGACATAAAGGAAAAGTATAAGCTGTAATCACCTAATTCTACACCATCCTCATGCTCCCAATAAGCTTAGTCTTGTTGGGAGTATTTTTTTGTCCCAAAACTAAATTAAGAGTGAGCAAATCACTTAAAACCAAGCAACTACAGAAGGTCATTATTGCCTCTAAAAAGTTGGATTACTATAGAATATTCCCCAATATGTGGTACTGTTAACAATAATTTCACCTAAAATTTTTAGAAATGAATGGCTTAATGATGGATTACCCGCTTACTACAAATACTATTCTTGAGTATGGGAATAGCGTTTATCACCACAAAAAAATCATCACCTATTTACCGAATGGCGCACGCCACGAGTATAGCTTCGGCGACATGTACAAGCGCTGTAAAAAGCTAGCCAATGCTTTGACCCAGAAATTCGGTATAACTAAAGGAGATATGGTAGGTACTTTTGCCTGGAATCATGGCCCACACGTAGAATTGTACTATGGGATTTCCGGTATAGGAGCTGTTTGCCACACGATAAACATCCGCCTATCCAGCGGTCAAATTGAATACATCATCAATAACTCTGAGGATAAGGTAATTTTTATAGATGCTACCCTAGTCCCACTTTTAGAAAAAATCGCTCCCTTACTCGAGACCGTAGAACATTACGTCTTGATCAATGCGGCTGCGGATTTTAAAACCACTTTGCCAAACACAATCCATTACGAGGAGCTGATCGCTGATCAGCCGGAATATTTTGAGTGGCCTGAGTTAAATGAAAACGATGCCTGTGCCATGTGCTATACCAGCGGGACCACAGGCCTTCCAAAAGGAGTTTTGTATTCCCATCGCTCTACTTATTTACATGCAACTGCATTGATGGCACCTAATGCAGCCAATATCAGCAATAAGGATACGATTCTTTTGATTGTCCCACAATTCCATGTGATGGCTTGGGGCTTTCCATATGTATGCCTTTTGTCCGGTTCAACCATGGTCATGCCCTCTTCCAATCTAAATCCGGAAGCAATTATCAACATGCTGCAGGTGGAAAAAATAACCAAGGCCAATGGGGTTCCAACTATTTGGATGGGCGTGTATCATGAGTTGAAAAAGAATCCTCCGAAGGAAAAATTAGCGCTTAAAGAATACTTGGTTGGCGGATCTGCAGTACCAAAAAGTCTAATGGAAGGATTTGACAAAGATTTTGGAATCATTGGAGGTCAGGCTTGGGGAATGACTGAGACTTCTCCGCTAGGCACTGTCAGTAGACTTCAATCCAAACATGAGGAATTGTCTGATGCTGAAAAATTGACGATTCGAGCAAAACAGGGTGTCGCTATTCCTGGAGTAGAAATCCGGATTGTAAACGATGATGGGACGTTGGCTCCCCACGATGGCAAAACCATGGGCGAACTCCAGGTAAAAGGTGCCTGGGTAATCAGCGCCTATTTTAAAACGAAAAATCAAGACACCTTCACTGCTGATGGTTGGTTTAGAACAGGCGATGTGAGTACCATAGATGAGGATGGTTTTATGGAAATCAAAGATAGAACCAAAGACCTGATCAAAAGTGGCGGGGAATGGATCTCCAGCGTGGCTCTTGAATCTGCCTTGATGGCTCATCCTAAAATCAAGGAAGCCGCTGTAATTGCCATTCCAGATGAAAAATGGATGGAAAAACCGCTGGCTTCAATCGTTTTGATGGATAAGGAAGATGGAGTCTCTGATGAAGAGCTAATCGAACTTTTATCTAAGGACTTTGTGAAATATCAGATTCCCAAAGACTATGTTTTCATCAATGAAGTTCCAAAAACCAGCGTAGGCAAATTTGACAAAAAGGAAATCAGAAGACTTTTTAGCGAAGGCAAACTCTCTTAAGCAGAATAGGTGAAGATTGGAAAAAGGACAGAAGGAAAACGAATGCCAGCTAAGTAAATCACGTTAAGCATCACTTCTTTTATACTTTAGGGAAATACTTTTTCCTCATCCAAAAAGAAACACGAACGAGAATAATCAAAGCTGGCACCTCCACTAGCGGCCCAATCACTCCTGTAAATGCCTGTCCAGAATTCAGCCCAAACACTGCAATCGCCACAGCTATTGCAAGCTCAAAGTTGTTTCCTGCCGCAGTAAATGCTACCGACGCCGACTTCTCATAGTCAGCTCCCAATGCTTTGGTAAAGAAAAATCCTATCAAAAACATCAGCGTGAAGTAAATCAAAAGTGGAACTGCTATCCTGACTACGTCCATAGGAATCTGAACGATCAACTCACCTTTTAGGGAAAACATCACTACAATCGTGAAAAGCAATGCTACCAAGGTCATAGGAGAAATCGCTGGAATGAAGGTGTGATTGTACCAATCTTCACCCTTTGCCCGCACCAAAACAACCCTACTGAGAATCCCCATCAAAAATGGAATTCCGAGATAGATGGCTACACTTTCGGCAATCGTCCCAATCGATATATCCACGATGGCGCCATCAAACCCAAAGTATGGGGGAAGCACAGTGATAAACATCCAAGCATAAAAGCTATAAGTGAAGACTTGAAAAATACTATTCAACGCCACCAAACCAGCTCCATATTCGCTACTTCCCTCTGCCAGATCATTCCACACCAACACCATCGCTATACACCTAGCGAGTCCAATCAGAATCAATCCTACCATGTATTCGGGATAGTCATGAAGGAAAATAATGGCTAAGGCAAACATCAAAACTGGACCAATTATCCAGTTTAAAACCAAGGAAACTGATAGGATTTTTACATTCTTAAAAACCTTCGGCAGTTGTTTATAATCCACTTTCGCCAGCGGAGGATACATCATCAGAATCAAACCAATGGCAATGGGAATATTCGTAGATCCTACGCTGAAGGAATTGATAAACGTAGAACTGGAGGGAAAGAAATAACCAATCCCCACTCCCACGGCCATGGCCAGGAATATCCATAAGGTGAGGTATTGATCAAGAAAACTTAGCTTTTTATGAGCCATGGTTAATTATTAATTGAGATTTTGGAGAACACATAGAACATCTCGGAAGCGATTTGTAGGGAGCGCTCATCATACTTGCTTGCTTCCTCAGCCGTATCATCAAAGGCTTTTGGATCCTCATATCTCACTGGAATTCGATTCTCAGCACCAGGAATAAACGGACAATTCTCATCCGCATGAGCGCAAGTCATGACAGCCGCAAATCGATTAGTCTGATTGATGGGATCATCAAAAAGTTTGGAAAAAGCCACGATGGGCTCAGCATCATCTGAGTGGAACACGAAATATTTTGGATTATCATCTCCTTTTTTAGTCACTCTGAATCCGCTTCGCCTGATAGATTCCACCGCTCGTTCATTGAAAGCGGTTACCTCTACCCCACCCGAATAACAGGCAGCAGGAATCCCAAAATAGTCGGCGGCAGTCTGCGCCCAGATCTGGGAAAACTGACTTCTTCTGGAATTATGGGTACAGATGAAATTGAGCACAAGCTCTTCACCCGAATTGACTTTAGACTGAACATAGTCAATCAGAACCTGAAGAACTTCCTTTCTTACATCTGGAATGGAAAGAGCTTTTGCCTTCTCTACTGTGAGGTTGAGTTTAGGCAAAAGCGTGATTTTGCATGTCTGCATATCTTTCAGAATAAATTCCTATTAGCAGCAACCAGATCCAGGAGTACATACTTCTTCTGTGGCTTTCAATCCCGAAAGTCTGATTCGCTGTTTTTCCTGAGGAATTCCGCACTTTTCCTTCGCTAAGCAATCTGTTTGTTTGCTAGTAAGGAGGAAATTTACCCCATCGAAATCCAATCCAAATTTCCCGATAGTCTCCGCTTGATACTCAACTTCCACTTCGAAGTCTCCTAATTCAAGCACTTTTTCCGAAAGCTCAATAATGCTCAAAAGCTTCTCTGGATGAAGTCTGTGGTTGTAATCATCGGCATTCCAAAGTTGGAAATTAGCGACATTTTCATTTCTCACAGTTCCTCCACAATCAATAAAATGTTTGGTGATTTTGCCCACCTCAGTGACGTGAAAGTGAGTCGGTACCAATTCTCCAGTTGGCAATTGAAAAGCAATAGTTTCCAACTTACCCAGTGCTGATTTTACTTCAGATAATTTCATAACTCAATTTATTTAGTGCGATAATGTGATTAATAGATTCGTCTTATATATATATATCCGCTTTCCTGCCATTAGATAATATTGTTAGAATGGTCTCGGCAAGCTCGACCACCGGAGCTTTAGGTTAGAGGGGGAAGGGAGAGAAATTACGGCTACGCCGTAATTTCTCTCCCTTCCCCAAAACCACAATTCAAACCGGGCACCGAGCTTGTCGAGGTGAACTAGAGTCTATTACTATACTGACATCATCTGATAACTATCGAATGCAGATAATCTTATTATTTTTCTAGCAGCAATTACCAGCTGCGGATATATCCAGATCAAAGAACTCATTCAAAACCTTCTTCATTTTATTCCAATTTTCTTGGTCAATACAATAACAAACGCTTGTGCCCTCTATATTTCCCTTGATCAATCCGAGTTGTTTTAATTCCTTCAAATGCTGTGAAATGGTAGGCTGTGCCAAACCTATCTCAATGACCAAGTCCCCGCATACACAAGTGTCCATCTTGAATAAATGCTGAAGAATAGCCACACGAGCTGGATGTGCAAATGCTTTCGCAAAAACAGCGATTTGATTTTGTTGCTCCGAGAATATTTCAGTTTTGGTTAACCCCATGTCGATAATTGTTTCATTGCAATATTACGATATAACGATTGAAGATGCAAATGGTTTTGAAGATTTGATTATTTTGAATACAGAAAACTATCCAAATTCATTTAACGCCTTTGATAGGTCTATGAATTTTTAGGGGAAAAGACCAAAGCAATCGAAAACTATATAAAATCTCTGGAATTCAATCCCGAGAATGAACATGCCAGAATGAGGATCGAAACCTTAAACTAGAATACAGCTTTAGGTAAAAGTTCTATATCCATAGCTTGATCAAGTCCTAAAAAGAACCTTTTCGGGCCAAACATCAGTTAAGAGAAGTCGACTTAGATTAACATTTTAATGCAGATATATGGAAATAGGAATTGATAGTTTCGCCGCCTCGCCCGACAATCAGTTGGATGGTTCTAAATCACTAAGAGAACTGTTGGAGAGAATAGAATTAGCAGACCAAGCGGGTTTGAGTTATTTCGGCATAGGAGAACATCATCGCAAGGACTTTTTGGACTCCGCTCCCTCTATGATTTTAGCCGCAGCTGCTGCTAGAACCAAAAACATCAGACTTGGAAGTGCCGTCACAGTTCTGAGTGCTTCCGACCCGGTTCGTGTATTTCAAAACTATGCTACGCTAGACCTAATTTCCGAAGGACGCGCAGAAATAGTAGCAGGTAGAGGTTCTTTCACTGATGCATTCCCATTATTTGGTTTAAATCTTCAGGATTACAATGAGTTATTTGAAGAGAAACTGAATCTACTTTTAAAAATCAGAGATAATGAGGTGGTCACTTGGTCAGGGAAATTTAGACCTGCACTTCACAACCAAGCGATCTATCCTCGTCCTAAACAGGAGAAGTTGCCTATCTGGGTTGGAGTGGGTGGTACTCCCTCCTCTTTTGAGAGAGCAGGCAAGCTAGGTTTACCCTTGATGGTGGCGATCATTGGCGGAGAGACGCATCGATTTGCGCCTTTGGTGGATTTATACCGAAGAGCAGGAGAAAGATCAGGATTTGCCCAAAGTGACTTGAAAGTAGGATTGCATTCTATAGGATTTGTTGGAAAAACCAGGGAGGAAGCCATCACAGACTTCTACCCTAGCTATAAGGAAATGTTTGATAAAATAGGCAGAGAAAGAGGTTTTGGTCCGGTGACAAAAGCTGGATTTGATGCTCAAAACACCGAAACTGGAGCTTTACTAGTAGGAGAACCAAAAGAGATCGTGGATAAAATATTGAGACACAGTGAATCTCTGGGCGGGCTGAAAAGAGTAACCTTCCAAATGGATGCTGTTAAAGACCATCAAAAATTGATGAAAGCAATAGAGCTTATTGGCTCCGAGATTGTCCCTTTTGTAAAAGATAAAAGTTGAGTTTATCACACTTTCATTAAAGCGTAATTATTAAGTTAGTATTGGAGATCTCCCGAGGTTTGTGGGCAATTAGGATTAAGTCGCAATTAAAGGGAGGGAATAAGGTTAATACGGGTGTTGTAGCAGATTAAAAAAAACAAATTTATGGCAAAATTGATAATCGAAAGAACCTCAGAATGGAACAATGGGCTAAGAGATATTGGAATCTATTTAGATGGAGAAAAAATTGCTGTTATTGGAAACGGTGAAATTAAGGATTTTGAAATTAAATCGGGAGAGCATACCCTAAAATCAAAAATTGATTGGTGTGGAAGCGAAACTTTGACAATCAACTTATCTGATAATGAAATCAAAAAAATTGAATTATCAGGGTTTAAACTTGGAAAGTTTATGCTTCCAATAGCAGCAATGATTAGTATTATATTTTTCACTTTTAAAGAAAAATTAATTCTTCACCCAATCTTATTGATGTTGTTAATTCTGCCATTTTTATTCTATGTGACATATCATTTTACATTAGGCAGGAATAAGTATTTAAGACTAGAAGAAAAATAAAACATCCTTCAACAAAACCTAAACCAGATACCCTGGAGAACACTGCGTGAAGCATATCGCTGCCCAAAACATTAGAGCTACACCAATTAAAAATCATAGCATCAATGCACAGTTCACGAAGGAAGTTTTTTTTGAATTTAGGAGTGACTGGATTAGGCATAATTAGTTCGCCAAGTATTCTTTCAGCAAAAAATCACAGCAAAAATTACGGTATGAAAAAAAGTGGAAAGGGGGTAACAATTCTGTTCCAAGGGGACTCAATTACTGATGGAAACCGCTCGCGAAACCAAGACTGGAATCATGTCATGGGGCATGGATATCCCTATCTTATTTCAAGTCGTCTTTGGTTCGACTATGTGGATAAAGGCTTAATGTTTTATAACAGAGGCATTAGCGGAAATACCATACAGGATTTAAATGCTCGCTGGCAAGAAGACACAATTGACTTGGCTCCTGACGTGCTAAGTATTTTGATTGGTGTGAATGATGTATCCCGGATAATAGAAAATGAATATTCTATTAAAACTTGGGAGGAGACCTATATTCAGGTTTTAGACAAAACAAAAAAAGCATTGCCAAACACTCAGCTTATTCTGTGTGAACCATTTGTTCTCCCCGCTGATGATATGATCAGAATTGAATGGACCAAGGAAAAGACAGAAGCCTATCAAAGCGTAATCTCCGAAATGCAAAAAACAGTAAAGAAATTAGCTGAAACCTATGATGCCATTTTTATAGAATTGCAACAGCCCTTTTTGGATGCCTCCGAAAAAGCCCCTGCCAACTATTGGATTTGGGACGGAATTCACCCCATGCCTGCAGGTCATGAATTAATTGCTCGTGAATGGATAAAGGAAGTGAGTGAAAGATTGGAGTTCTAAGAGTGTATCCCTTAACCTTCCTATTTTCACTCTAATAACTTGTTGAAATACAGACTCAGAGGTATGAATCATTGGCTGAAAAAACACAGATATGGTGTATATTTACACCAAATTAGTTAATCATGGGAAGACAGAGCATTTCATTAACCGATCCAAATGACAATTGGCTACAAGAAAAAGTAGCTGCTAAGGAATATGCTAGTAAAAGTGAGTTGGTAAATGACCTGATTCGACAAGAACGAAAACGGCAGGAAAGTATAGCCTTGCTTCGACTAGAATTGATAAAAGGTGAAGAAAGTGGCTACTCTACTAAAACTAAAGACGAGATTTTAGCCTTAGCAAAAAACGGTCTGAAATGACTTACTTTCTCAGTCAAGAAGCAGAAGACGATATTGTTTGAATATATAGATTCGGCTTTATGAACTTTGGGGAAGCGCAGGCTGATAAATATTTCGAGGCACTATTCAACTGTTTTGAAAGAATTGGTGAAAATCCATATCAATTCCCGCAAGCATCACATATTCGACAATCTTATCATTATTGTGTTTGTGGATCAGATACTATCTATTTCAAACTAACTACTGATGAAATACCGGAAATAATCCGAATAATAGGAAGACAAGAATTCTAGAATAACCATAACAAAATCAACCTTCATCCAGCTTCTGGAGAAGCAGGATAACCCAAAATGTTTTTTTTGAAGAATGCAACGAACATATTCTCCTCTACTCTAGATGGTCTTGACGAAATCCTTAATTTAGGATAGGAAAAGACCTGTGAACAATCGAGATATTGATGCAATTTGCTTAGATGAATTAAGTATATACACGTGGAAACCCATTAAAAATAGTGCATGAAAGGATTTTTAATAAAAATTAAACTGCTTGAACATTTGACAACCGAAATTGAAATTCAGAAAAATGAATTTGTGTCAAATTTCAAGAAACATGTAGATGAAGGTGATACAGGGATATTTTCTGATACTTTTGATATTTTTTCTTCAAGCAAGAATGAATACAAGGGACACGTTGGATATGACGGATTCAAAATAAAAAGAAGAAGAAAATTCTTTGACACAAATATGAACTTAGCAGTTGCAAGAGGAACTTACAGACAAAAAAGTGAAAAGTTAGTAATTGAGACGGAAATCAATGGATTTAGTGGAATGATGATTCCCTTTTATTTATTAGGACTTGTCTTTTATACCATATTTATTGGAGTACTTTTTATGGCTGATAATATTGAAGGAAATGAAGCCGGATTTGCCCTACCATTTATTTTTATTCATGCTGTATTTATGTTTGGATTACCATACTTTATGATGAGGAGAAGCACAAAAAGAATGATGCACGATTTAGAACGTGAATTTTACTATATGACAAAAAAATAATGGCTTAAAATCGAGTATTCGGCCGTGAACCATTATCACAGGTTTCAAAAACTAATCTCAACACAAACCATATCCAGCTTCTGGAGAAGCAGGACAACTTAACTTTGCGGCCCCCGCGTCACACTTTGTGCCCTCCGCGGTTGATAAGGTTTAAATAAAAAAATGCCCCCATCAAACTCATCACTTTCTGGGGGCATTTGAATTTTAGCTAGTTATTTCAGCTACTTAATGATTCTCGTGCTGCGTTGGATCATAGTTGGCTTCTAGCTCTGCCAAGCCTTTTTTGCCGTAAGCGATTCTAGTAATCACCACATACAAGACTGGCACAAAGAAGATCGCTAAGAAGGTTGCTGCAAGCATCCCTCCGATCACCGTCCAACCGATCGTTTGACGTGCTACTGCTCCTGCACCGTTGGAGATTGCCAGTGGCAATACGCCCAAAATGAATGCAAGGGAAGTCATGATAATCGGTCTTAGTCGAAGTTGCACCGCATCGATAGTCGCATCGACTAGTGGCACTCCTCTATCCACTCGTTCCTTGGCAAATTCCACAATCAAAATCGCATTCTTCGCAGCTAGACCGATCAGCGTAATCAGACCGATCTGAGCGTAGATGTTATTATCCAATTTTGGCAGGAAGTGCAAGGCTACAATCGCCCCAAAAGCTCCCAATGGCAAGGCAAGCAATACCGAGAACGGAACTGACCAGCTTTCGTAAAGCGATGCCAGAAGCAAGGAAACCAGCACAATTGCCAGTGCAAAGATCAGGATGGTGGCATTTCCTGAAGACAATTCCTCCCTACTCAAACCTGAGAAATCATATCCATAACCTCCTGGAAGCACTTCTGCCGCCACTTCTTCCAAAGCAGCAAGTGCCTGCCCACTGGAATAACCCGGAGCGGCATTACCATTGACTTCTGCTGATCGGAACAAGTTGTAGTGAGAAATTACCGGAGCATTTTCTACCACATCATAACTCACCACAGCGCTGAGCGGAACGGATTGACCACTGCTTCCCATCACATAATATTGTCTCAAATCTTCTATTTCAGATCGGTAAGAAGTATCTGCCTGAGCAACTACCCGGAAATTACGGCCGTATCTAGTGAAATCATTGACATAGGAACTGCCCATAAAACCGGACATAGTTGAGAATATTTCAGTCAATGGAACTCCAAGTTTCTTGGCTTTCTCACGATCCACAGTCACATGATATCCTGGCGTTTTGGCAGTGAAGAAGCTATAAGCCATGGCGATTTCCGGACGCTGATTTGCAGCAGCCAAAAACTGCCCAAGTACTCCTTCGAATTCTTTGATATCCATAGAACCTCCACGGTTCTCCAGCATAAAGCTGAAACCACCCGTAGAACCCAAACCTGGAATCGCCGGTGGTGGCACCACCACAATCCGGGCATCAGTGATACTGGCAAACTTCTGATTCAACTGCCCCATGATACCATAAAGCTGCTGAGAAGGTTCTTTTCTCTCGTCCCAAGGTTTCATCTGAATGAAGAACGTAGCCGAGTTAGACTTGAAAGAGAAGTTGATCACATTCAGTCCTCCGATTCCGGTAACGTTTTTAATACCATCTGTATTCAACAAGATCTCATTTATCTCCTCCATCACTGCTCTAGTTCTGGTGCTGGATGATCCTTCCGGCAGCTCCATAGAGATGTAAAGTCTTCCCTCATCTTCTGTAGGCAAGAATCCAGTTGGTTTGGTCTGAAATAGACCAAAAGTAGCGGCAAAAATACCGATCAAAAGTATCACCACCAGTGGTGCTCTCTTGATACCTTTTTGTACCCCACGTGAATAAGAGTTGGTAGTTTTCGCAAACCAAATATTGAATTTGTAGAAGAACTTATTTAAGCCTTTCCCATTTTCATTTACTTCAGATGGTTTCAGCAAAAGCACACACAAGGCTGGAGTCAAACTCAAGGCTACGAAAGCAGAGATCAATACCGAGATCGCAATAGTAATCGCAAACTGCTGGTACATTCTACCTACGATTCCTGGGATAAATCCAACAGGAATAAATACCGCCGCCAAAATCAATGCAATTGCAATTACTGGTGCAGTGATATCCTTCATCGCAAGTCGTGTAGCTTCTTTCGCAGAAATCTTCTTGCTATCGATGTAATGCTGCACAGCCTCCACTACCACAATCGCATCGTCCACCACAATACCGATCGCTAACACAAATCCGAAAAGCGTCAGCGTATTGATCGTAAACCCTAGAAGCGGGAAGAAAATGAACGTACCGATAATAGAAACCGGAATGGCCAAAACTGGAACCAAAGTAGCTCTCCAGCTTTGAAGGAATAGGAACACTACGATAATCACCAAAAGCAAAGCCTCCGCAAAGGTTTTTAGCACCTCATTGATGGATACTTCCACCACTGACACCGATTCAAAAGAAACGATGTACTCCATATCTGGAGGGAAAGAAGCCTTCAAGTCATCCATTGCAGCATATACTCCTTCGGCAGTCGCCAAGGCATTACTTCCTGGTGCTTGATACACCAAGAGAATGGCATTATCCTCTCCATTGAGCATGGAATATCTACCGTAGTCAAACTGTCCTAGTTCTATTCTGGCTACATCTTTCAGGTAAACCAATGAACCATCTGCAGGATTGGTTCTAAGAATGATATCTTCAAAGTCTTCCGCTCTTTCCAGACGGCCATTTACTGTAATCGGGTATTCGAAAGTCTGTGTTTCAAACTGCGGCATACCACCTACAGTTCCGGCTGCTACCTGAAGGTTTTGTTCCTGAATAGCAGCAGTCACATCACGGGCTGAAATCTTGTATTGAGCCAATTTATCCGGCTTCAACCATACGCGCATACTGAAATCCTGACCAATCGCAGTAATATCCCCCACTCCTTCTACTCTTAGCAAAGCATCTTTGATAAAGATGTTCGTGTAGTTGGAAAGGAATTTTGGATCGTGTGTTCTATTAGGTGATGATAAACTGATCACCATCATAATACTTGGATTTCTCTTTCTAACCGTTACACCAAGTCTTCTTACTGCTTCAGGTAAGCTTGGCTCAGCAATACTTACCCTGTTCTGCACATCCAATGTTGCCATGTTGATGTCCGTCCCTACTTCGAAGGTGACGTTCATCTGCATCTGACCCGTATTGGTATTGTTGGAGGAAATGTAAGCCATCCCCGGTGTACCGTTAATCTGTGTTTCTATTGGCGTAGCTACGGTCTGCTCCACCGTAGTGGCATCCGCACCGGTATAGTTGGCCGATACAGAAACTACCGGCGGAGTAATATCCGGATACTGGGTAACTGGCAAATTGAGGATCGCCAACACACCCACCAGCACGATCACAATGGAAATGACCATTGCGGTGACGGGCCGTTTTATAAATACATCTGATATCATGTTATCTTATTATCTAGGCTATGGAAAAATTTATTGTTGGCCTGGAGCGGCAGTAGTTATTTTGGCTCCTTGACGAAGCTTTTGAATACCACTGACTACAATTTCTTGTCCTGCCTTGAGGCCTTCACGTACGACTATGTCAGCCCCTACTTCAGTTCCAAGTCTCACCACTTGCTGCTGAACAGTCTGATCCTCGCCTACTACATAGACAAAATACTCTCCCATTTGCTCCGTAACAGCTTTATAAGGAATGATCAATTGCTCACCAAGATCCTGATTTAGGACTTGAATATTTACAGTCATTCCGGCAATAAGCTCTCTGTTTGGATTAGGGAATTGCACTCTAAGTGCGATTGTTCCTGATTGTCTGCCAACGGCACGATCGATGGTAGTAAATGTCCCATTGAAAGGATAGATACTATCGTCGCTAAAGCGGATTCTGAAAAGAGAATCAGGATTATCTTCAGCTCTTAGCATCTTATTGAATCTAGGAATCTCGCGCTCATTGACCACAAAGTTCAAAGCCATAGGATCGTTTGAGGAAAGGGTGTTTAGCAGTGGCTGTCCAGGAGAAACCTGTGCGCCCAATCTCACCTGAGAAATACCCACGGTGCCATCAAAAGGCGCTGTAAGTACCGAATAACTATAATCTGTGCTTGAGGATGCAAGCTGTGCTTGTGCTGAGCTCAATTGAGCTTTCGCATCCAAAACAGCGCTTTCTGCATAATCCAATTGCTGCTTTGCAATCGCTTCCACTTCGTCCAGTCTCTTATATCGATCGTAATCCTTGCTCACTTTCGCAAGATTAGCTTTGGCACTTTCTACCAATGCTTGTGCTTGCTGCTGTGAAGCGGCGTATTTGCTTCTGTCGATTTCATAGAGCCTCTGGCCTTTTTTTACTTCCTGTCCATCTTGAACAAAAATATTAGTGATATAACCGCCGATCTGAGGTCTGATTTCAACTTCATTCAGTGGTACAAGTGTGGAAGGATATTCGTCAATGCCCGTAACGGATTTACTGATTACCGTGTATGTGGTCACAGCTACTTCAGTAGGAGCTTGCTGTCCAGCCTGCTGCTTTGGCCCGCAGGAAAAACCCGCTATTAGCAAGGCAGAAAAAGCTACAAGTTTGTATGATAAGTTCATCTGGTATAAAATTTAAAGAGGCTTCTTATTAGTTGATAGTACCTAATGCTTTGTCTAAGTCAAGCTTGTCTTCCAACACCTGATAGAATGCATTGATATGGTTGATTTGGGCAGTTTGGAGATCTGTCTCTGCTACGACAAGCTCCACGTAAGCTTTGATCCCTTCGTCATATTGGAGTTTGATGATGTTATAGACTTCTTCAGCCATTTCCATATTTTCTCTGATCAATTGCCATTCGTAAACACTGGAGTTGTACGCTGCCAATGCAGTGGAATATTCTGTTCTAATTTGATTGCTTAGATTCTCGATTTCTATATTCCCCCGATCTACCTGAAGTTCGGCGGCTTTCACCTGGTGGATTCGCTTTCCTCCTTGAAAAATAGGAATGGATAGGTTTAGCCCTACTGCCGAAATTGGGTAGGCTGTTTTGTACAAGTCGGAGAAATTCGAATTGAAATAATTCCAATTGTATCTGTAATAAGCAGAGAGCTGAGGGAGGTAATTCCATTTTGCATAGCCTGTCTGAATTTCATTCAGAGTTTGCTGAGTTTGCAAAAGTTTATACTCCACACGATTTTCTAGCATCAGCGGATCCGCTGCATCTTCAGCTATTTTACCTTCTGCTCCCTGAGTATCAAATTCAATAGTGAAATCGAACTTATCAGGATATCCCATCAATTGCTTCAGGTAATCATACTTTGCTTCAAAGGAGTTTGCTACTCTATTTCTATCACTCTTCACATTGGTCAAAGCGATGGACGCACGCTGATAATCCGTCTTGTCCACTAGTCCAGCATCGAATCGGCTATAAGCATCTTTGTATTGCTTCTCCAGCCGACCCAGGTTTTGATCAAGGATTTTCAGTTGCTCTTCGGAAAGGAGGATAGAGTAAAATGCTTTACTCACATCCACAATGGTGTTAATCTTCGCATTCTCAATGACCTGCTGCAGTTGCTGACGGTAAAATTTTGAAGTCTTCGAAGCAAACAGCTGATCTCTATTGAACAAGGTCTGATCCGCCTGAAACAAAACATTAGAATTATACGGCTGACCAAAAGTGATCAACTGATCGCCGATGATCTGCTGCTGAAGTTTGATATTATAAGCTCCCGCCGCTGAAGCAGTGATCCGAGGATACCAATCTGCCAAATTTGATTTGATGTCACGGTCTCCTATCTCCTCGTCAATCTGTGCCTGCCTGATGATCGGACTTTGCAAGAGTGCAAATTCCACCACCTGATCCAAGGTCAATACACCCTGGGGCACAGCACTTTCTTCCTGACTGTAGGCGACTTTTGACAAGAGTATAATACTCAGCCCCACCAACAGTAAACGTTTTTTGAACATGTGTATAATAATTAATTGGTTTGAGTTTGAAAAAAGGTCTTTGGGTTAATCTACTTTGATACCATCCCATATCAAGTGGGATATTTCATCCAGTTCCATGTTATTTCTGGCAAGTTTGTTTTTGAAATTTTTCTTTATGCGCACAATTGAGTTCACGTTCGTATTCACAAGAATGGAAAGCACTATTGGGTTTAATTCCTTAATCTCTCCCCGCTTAATCCCTTCATTGAAAAAAGAATAAGCGTAATCATGCCAGGCGTTGGGCCTGTTTTGAATTTCTTCGGAATTAAAAGGGGAATTCATAAACTGATCATAAAACCCATGAATAGAAGGATTTAACTCATAAAAATCGGTCAAATTTTTCCAATAATTATAAAATCTAGCTTTAAATGAAAGAGAGGTATCATCCCGCTCTGACACATAATTTTTAATTTCATCAAGCACATATTCATAGATACCTAGGATCAAATCGTCCTTATTTTCAAAATAAGTATAGATCGTACCTGCAGCTACTCCCGCGTTCTTGGCAACCATACTCACAGGGCAACCGTGAAAGCCGTGCTCCTGAATCAAACAGAGCGCGCTATTGATGATACAATTCTTTTTATCCACTAGTGTCCGACTAAAGTAAGAATTTCTCAGAGAGGTTGAAAAGAACTTAATCAGAGGAGATTTTTGGGTGAAATTGGAATGTAAGCCCACTAGGTTGGAAATAGGGCCGTTTGGTTGGCTTTCA
>NZ_VORW01000034.1 GCF_007997215.1 Algoriphagus aquimarinus
TTATTGCTTACGCACCTGGATCAAAGCGAGTGTATACGCTATATAAAGGAAATTATAGAAAAGCAGGTGTTCAGGTGTTGGACCTACCATGGAGTGAACCTGAACTTGGACAGGTGTTTGTTTACGCAGCCTTTTATGCCCAGGATGGCTGTGTTCGTGAGTTTTCAGATTCTATTTGTCTTGGCAAGATATGAGAAGGTAGCGTTAAATAAATCAAAACCCTCTTTTTTGCGAAGCTTGCGAACAGACCGCACATTCTATTGATAATCAGTGTGATAAGATTGAATTTTCCTGCATGTTTAACCTAAAACCCATATACATATGGCAAAACAAGCAGGAGTAATTACACTGAATGGTAAGGTAGGAAGACTGTCTTTCTACAAGACCAAGGACGGGTATCTGGCCCGTGAAAAAGGAGGCGTGAGTAAGAGCCGCATCATGAACGATGCACGCTTTGCACGTACCCGGGAGAACCTCAAGGAGTTTGCCGATAATGCTTCCTCGGCCAAACTCTTCCGGGATGCCCTTCGTCCAGTGATCGCCAAGATCGGAGATAGCAGACTGAACCTGAGAATTACCCAGGTGATGATGAAAGTTCTTCAGTCAGATCTGGTCAATAACCGAGGCGAGCGCATGGTGAGAGCAGGTGACTGGACTCTGCTGAAGGATATGGAATTAAATGCTGCAAGTTCTCTGGGGAGTACGCTCTTTTTGGAGATTACCTACGCAGATTCACCTTCGGCATGGGGTGTAAGCATCCCGGCATTTGTTCCCACTGACTTTGTGGCCTTACCCAAAGGAGCTACCCATCTGAGGATTACAGCTACAGGAGTGGGGCTTGATTTCACTACCGGTGTAAGAGCAGTGCAGACCAGTGTATCGGATTTATTACCGGTGATAGATCCGGCTCTGGCAATTAGTCTTTCAGTGGATAAGACATTATTGCCAGGTACACACCGAGCCTTTGTGCTAAGTGTGGAATTTGTACAGAAGATGTTAAATGGCAGCGAGTACTCCATCAACAATGGTGCTTACAATGCTGCCAAGATCACTGGAGTAGAGCAAGTCTAAGATGAGACTGGTACTTCACCGCAAGTACAAAGCAACTCTTACCCTTGGGAGATTACTTCTCGGTCAAAAGCAGCTTTGCTTTACCCGGGAGCCTCCCAAGGCTTGCTTTGGAAAAGATATAGCATGTCTGGATGAAGGTGTCTATGAGTTGGAACACAGCCTCGGTCTGTGTCCCCACAGACCGAAAAGTTGGATTAAGGAAGGAGTGTATAAGCTGGAACCTGTTCATTCCGAAGAGAGGGGCTGGGAAATTGGGATTACGGACATAGGGAAGTTTGCTTCCTATCCTTGGGATCAGCCTCTGGAGTCTAACACGATCTATCCTGTAACCAGCTACCGCGCTGATGGTACTCCTATGTTTACCAAACTCGCATTTCTCAAGCTGATGGAAAGGCTGGAGCAGGAATGGGAGCGGGGAGAAATAGTTGAGTTGCAGATAGTATCAGAGCGAATTCCTTATCTCCTGGAATCATGTCTGCAGCGGAGCTATTGCTGAGTTTGGCGGGAGGAACAATTGTACTCCTCCTTTCTGTCATCGCCTATTTTCTGAAACTCCTGATTCAGGATTCCAGGCAGATGAATACCGAGCTATCCCGAATGAAAGAATCGTTTATCCGCCTGGAAGCAGAACAAATACTGATGAAGGCTATCCTTCAAAGGAACACCAAGTCTACTTCCCGCAACCGACCTCTCAAATGGGATTGAAATCAGTTTGTTGAACCCGACACCGCACACCAGACACACTTTTGCCTGCTGCCGTGGCGGAACCAACAACTGACATCCAACACCTGTCCGCCGTGGCGGAACAAACAACTAAAATGAACATACTAACAGAAATAAAAGACCGGGCATTAGCCCCTACACCGCCGTTTTTCCAGAAAGTGAAAAAGGCAGGATTGATCATCGCAGCTATTGGTACCGCAGTACTGACAGCACCGGGATTAGAACCTGCCGTATTGCTAGCCTACGCTGGATATGCCGTGACAGCCGGAACTGTCTTGGTGACGATCTCTCAATTAACCGTCGATGACGGAGCTTTTGAGAAGCTGTTGATGAATTAACTAGAATCAATTTGTAATCCATGTAGGGGCGAATAATCATTCGCCCTTACCATACCAATTACAATCATCTAGCGCAAGTCTTCCGACCTGCCTGAGGCAGGCTTGTGCTTTTGATAGTGCAGTCTCCTGACTGCCTTCCAACAAACAAAATTTCGTTTCCATCTTTTGCCTGTGCCGTGGCGGGCATCTGGCCTTCGTCTCCGAATGATGACCTTGGGCTAGCGCTATAGAACAATTATATCCTTAATCCCATAGGTCGTCCCTGTGTGACTTTTTCATTCCCACTGTCTTTTCTGTCTCCACGCACGGTAGACCTGATCACTTGGTATTCCACCTCCTTCACATCGGACAGGCATTTCAGGGCTAGAAATATTATCGCTCTATTTAGCGATGGGTCCCGATTGCTATCGTGGACATCCATCGCTAGGTTATTTTGGGCTTTCAGGCCACAGGCCAATGATATTACCGTGTCCATGTAGGGGCGAATAATCTCCCGGTAAGAATATCGGATGCGGATAATCATATATTATTATGGAATTCCATGTTGGGGTGAATGATCATTTGACATAGAATGCCTTCGATCGGTACTATTTCTGTGTCATAACTTCTCTTCTAACTTCATTATTCCTTATTTGTATTAATCATTATTCACCAATGATAAATTTTCCATTCTACGAAACCCCGAATCTTTTATCTCCCCTCAGCTATAACTTCCCAAAAGGCATCGCAGGTAATCAGATTCGCCAATCATAATCAATTTTAAATTCCTTTATTTTTAATTTTTTACCATGAATAATATGAAAGCTGTATCAACGCCGCATCAATTCAGCACCTAAATTCTACAGATTGAGGTGAGTCTCTACAATAGGTTATATTGATGACATTGTAAACCAAAGCTTTATGTTTTGGTCACATATTTGATAAAATGACTTAGCTTGAATCATTTGAGATTACCCCAAATGCAATTTTAAGTATATGAAAATACCGGGTAAAAATAGGATAAAAAATGAGCACGAAAACTACTCACATCCGTATATTTGTTATCTGAAATGCTCATAAAAGCAGTCAAAATTTAAAAATTGACTGCTTTTATGAGCGCTTTTATTTTAAATTCTGCTTTTAAGCTGTCACTAGCATAATCAGAAAAAAGTGAAAGCTAAGATCCTAAAAGATTGGGGATTTGGAGTTAATGTAGCTCCGAATTACTGATCAAATATGGGACTGAAAGGGCGAAGCTGTGTATGAATTTAAAATTGAAGAATTTGAAATTTGATAATTACAGCAATCAATAGAATTTTACTACTCACAAATAATCAACTATAATTAATTGTCTTCTGTAATAAACGTAATTCTTTCTGGTGGGGTAGGCTCCAGACTTTGGCCACTTTCACGCAAATCCCGACCTAAGCAATATTTGCCGATTTTTGATGGGGAGACCCTATTCCAAAAAACATTTAAGAGAAATGAAGGGTTTTGTGATAAGGTAATGGTAGTCGGCAACTGCGATAATTATGAGCTTTCTAGAAAAGATCTTGAATCAGCAGGTAAGAAAGATTACATAGAAATTATAGAGGCATGCCCAAGAAATACTGCGGCAGCTATTGCCTTTGCAGCCTTTGCTTCTCAACCGGATGATATACTATTCGTGACTCCATCAGATCATTTGATTGAATCTGGACAGAATTATCAAGATTCAGTTGATAGAGCTATTCAACTAGCAGTTGATGGTCATATTGTCACATTTGGATTAAAACCAACAAAACCTGAAACGGGTTTTGGTTATATAGAGGCAGCTGGAGAAGAGGTGAAAGGGTTTAGGGAAAAGCCGAATTTAGAGACAGCAGAAGGATTTATTAAAAGTGGTAATTTCTTTTGGAATTCAGGGATGTTCTGCTTTCGTGCTGGAGTTTATCTGGAAGAGCTAAAAACCTTTGAATCTGCCGTTTATATTGCTTCCAAAACTGCATTTGATTTAGCTAAGGATAGTAAGCTTGACGCTGAACTTTCTATGAAAATCCCAGCTATTTCAGTGGATTATGCAGTAATGGAAAAGACCAAAAAGATTAAAGTAGTGCAGTCCAAATTCTCCTGGTCAGATATGGGCTCATTTGAGTCTATCTATTATTATTTCAGAAAGAAAGGCCATGCTGTTGACTCCAAAGGTAATATGGTGATAGGAACAAGCCTTCACTCAGAGTTTTTAGGGATGAAAAATACACTTCTGATCCATACGCCAGATGCTATATTAGTTCTGAAGAAAGAGAAAGCCCAGGATGTGAAGAAAGTTTTCGAGAGGCTTGAGAGAGAAAAGCCGGAATTAGTTTGAATAATTTAGAATTGGTAGAATTAAAGCAATTCGAAATTAGTAGAATAACAGTAAACAAGAAGGCACAAGATGTGACAAAGGTTTTTGTGAGACTGAAGAAGGGAAAAACGGATTTTGTTTAAAATTAGGAATTAGGAATTTTCAAAATTGCATTAGAGTGAATAGTAACGCTAAAATATACGTCGCAGGTCATCACGGCATGGTAGGTTCTGCTATCTGGAGCGCCCTGGAAGCTAAAGGATATACGAATCTTATTGGAAGAAATTCAAAAGAACTGGATCTCAGAAATCAGCTTTCTGTTTCTGATTTTTTTTCTCAAGAAAAGCCAGCTGTAGTAATTGATGCAGCAGCAAGAGTAGGAGGGATTCTGGCAAATAGTAATTACCCATTTCAGTTTTTGATGGAGAATATGCAGATTCAGAATAATCTCATAGACTCATCTCTGAATGCAGATGTGCAAAAGTTTATTTTTTTAGGCTCCTCCTGCATTTATCCTAAGTTAGCTCCCCAGCCATTAAAGGAGGAGTATCTTTTAACAGGACCTTTGGAGCCCACGAATGAATGGTATGCAGTAGCAAAAATCACAGGTGTGAAAGCCTGCGAAGCCATTAGGAAACAATTTGGAAAGGATTACATCTCTTTAATGCCTACCAATTTATATGGGCCTAATGATAATTTTGATTTGAATACTTCCCATGTACTTCCTGCCATGATGAGGAAGTTCCATGTTGCAAAGGAAATTGGAAATGAACCTGTCGAACTATGGGGTTCAGGCAGTCCTATGCGAGAGTTTTTATTTGTAGAAGACTTAGCTGATGCAGTGGTATTTGCTTTAGAAAACAAGTTTGAGGATAACTTATATAATGTTGGAACGGGCACCGATCTTACTATTAAAGAGTTAGCTATGTTAATCCAAAAGACAGTAGGACATACTGGTGAAATTAAGTGGGATTCAAGTAAGCCAGATGGAACACCAAGAAAATTAATGGATGTATCTAAAATGGAGCAAGCCGGTTGGAAAGCGAAAGTTGAACTCGAAGTTGGAATCCAAAGAACCTATGAATGGTTTTTGGAGAATCTAGAAAGTTTTAAGGAAGTGAGAATTTGAATATGTGTATTCGGATACATGCACGTATGTTCAATCAGGCTTCGACTTGGTTCGACGAGCTCACCAACCGGTGCTCAGCCTCCGGTCAATTTTGGCTTAAAGGGAGAGGGAGGGAATGCGGCGGTGCCGCATTCCCTCCCTCTCCCTAGGCTTTAAACTTAAATTCGGTCCCTGAGCGCAGTCGAAGGGAAAGGTATTCAAAATATTATTTTGGTACGTGCATTGATGCAGATACACATAAATTTTTATTGATTCATCTTCCATGTTTATGCAATTAGCTCTAAATTTTAGGCTTAAGTCAAAAACACCAAACATTACTCTTTTTAATCATAACTATTCCCCTTTATAAATTGAAAGCCGCAGTTCTCATAGCCTGTCATAACAGAAAAGAAAAAACAAGAAATTGCCTTCAAAATCTATTTGAACAAGATTTGCCGAAAGGAAGTACTTTAGATGTATTTCTTTGTGATGATGGAAGTACAGATAGCACTTCTGAAATGATTAGATCGGAATTTCCTCAAGTTCATTTGGTTTTCGGAGATGGAAATCTTTTCTGGAATGGAGGTATGGATTTGGCATGGAAAAATGCTATTGAATTTGATGATTTTGATTTTTATTTCTGGCTTAATGACGATACGTTCCTTTTGCCAAATGCCATAAAAAACATCTATGCTGATTACATCAAAGTAGGCAAGCCGAACATTATTACAGCAGCCTGTAAAACCCCTAATACAGAAGAATTTTCTTATGGTGGCTGGGATGGCTTTGGACCAATTAAACCTAAAAGGGAACTCCAACGAGTAACCTTGATTTCAGGTAATTTTGTGATAATCCCTAAAGAAATTGTAAAAAAAATAGGAAGACTATCTTCATCCTATACGCATTACTTAGGGGACTACGATTATGGACTTAGAGCAATAGAGGCTGGATTTATCTGCTATACTAGCTCAGATTATCTAGCGGAATGTAGTACTAATATTCTGCCTTATTGGGGAAACCCAACCTACCCTCTGAGGAAAAGATGGAAAATGCTTCACGATGTAAAAGGGCAGGCATTTTATGAATATATACATTTCAAATTCAGGCATTATGGAGTTTTGATAGGTATTAAAACTATGGTGGATACGTATTCAAAAGTATTGAGTCCAAATGCTTATACTAGCTTTAGAAATATGGTTAGAAAGAAAGTTCTTAAAAGAGCTGATTAGTATAAACCTTGAGCAATTTTCTCCACTGCATATTCTCCTCATGAATAAAACCACACTATGAAAACCGCATTAATCACCGGTGTCACCGGACAAGATGGCTCATACTTGGCCGAACTTTTATTAGAGCAAGGATATATGGTTCACGGCATTAAGCGTAGAGCTTCTTCTTTTAATACCCAAAGAATCGATCATCTTTATCAGGATCAGCACGAGAATTCTGTGAATTTCAAATTGCATTACGGTGACTTGACAGATTCAATGAATATCATCCGAATCATACAGGAAGTTCAACCAGATGAGATTTACAATTTGGGTGCTATGTCTCATGTAAAGGTTTCTTTTGATTCCCCGGAGTATGTAGCAAATGTTGATGGATTAGGGACTTTGAGAATTCTTGAGGCAGTGCGGATCTTGGGATTGGAGAAGAAAACTAGGATATATCAAGCCTCAACTTCGGAGTTATATGGAGGAATGCCAGAAAATAAAAACGAGAAGGGATTTTATGATGAAAACTCTCCTTTTTATCCTCGCTCTCCTTATGGAGCAGCAAAGATCTACGGATTTTGGATAACAAAAAATTACCGTGAAGCTTACGGGATGTTTGCTTGTAATGGAATACTTTTCAACCATGAGTCCCCGAGAAGAGGAGAAACATTTGTGACTAGAAAGATCACTATGGCCACAGCTGCAATTGCCATGGGTATGCAGGACTGTTTGTATCTAGGAAATATGGAAGCCTTGCGAGATTGGGGTCATGCTAAGGATTATGTAAAGGCTATGTGGTTGATTTTGCAACAGGATAAACCTGAGGATTTTGTAATAGCTACTGGTGTGACAACTAAGGTTCGTGATTTTGTAGAAATGTCTTTTGAACATGTAGGTTTCAAGATCCGATGGGAGGGTGAAGGTGTGAATGAGGTGGGTATCCTAGATTCAGTAGATGAGAAAAAGTACCTTGAATATACTGGTCAATCTCTCAATCTTCCAATCTCAAATCTCCTAAATACAGCAATAGTAAAAGTCGATCCCACCTACTTCCGCCCAACTGAAGTAGATCTTCTCCTTGGTGATCCTACTAAATCCAAAACTCAATTAGGCTGGGAACCAGAATATGACTTGGCAGGATTAGTTGAGGATATGATGATTTCCGATATCAAATTGATGCAAAAGGATTTGCATTTAGTACAAGGTGGTCATGAGGTTTTTAGACAGGTAGAGTAATCCCAGTCCAATCTTGTAAACGAACTCTAGCTTTACTAACTTCAACAAACAGTATGAATCTCAATTCGACGATAACGGCATCAGACTTTTCTCCTCACTTGTTTTGGGATGTAGATGTACGGGATCTTGAATTCAAAAGATCAAAAAAATTAATTGTTGAAAGAGTCTTGGAGTATGGTCAAATGGAGGATTGGAAAAAACTTCAAAAAGTCTACAATCTGGAAGAAATAATGAGTGTAGCAAGGACGAGCAGGTCTTTAGATTAAGTAACTCTTTCATTTTTATGCTTGCTGTTTGATTTGGAAAACAAAGATTTTCCCCTTATTAAGAAAAAGAGTTTACAGATTTAATAGTGCTAGAGGTGACATTTTAGAAGTATAAAGTTAAGCTTGCGTAAACTTACGATCATTCACTACATCTATTAAACTAGAAGCTAGTTAGCTGCGATCCCCAGTATTTCTTCTCAGGGAAATAAATCTAATATCAGTGAATCTGCAAAAATCAGTTACTTGGCTGGAAACTTGAATAACATCATCTTTCCTTGTCTAGGATATAATGGCATCAGATAGCAAACTACAATTCTGAAATAATGCAGTTGGCAGTGAGTGAATTAGATCATGAAAAGGGAGAAATAATCCTGATAAAATATTAAGGAGTTTAAGAGAATTTTACTACTCACAATTTTGCATGAAGGATCATTCCATAAGAAATACCTCGAGGTAAATTAATATTTCCCAATATTAGAAATTAATAGTTTTCTATACATCGAGCAGATATCCGGTACTCATTATTATTACTTGTCCTAGCATGTTTCAAATTCAACTCCTAAACAATAAATCTTTCCAATGCGACCCCAATGACACCATTGTCCATGCCGCATTAAAGGGTGGGGTTTTTGTAGAACACAGTTGTTTATCTGGAAGATGCTCCTCCTGTAAAGTATTGGTAGAAAGTGGAGAATCGATTGCATTGCATGATGAACTGACCTTAACTAAAAGTGAAAAGCGTGAGGGTTACATCCTTGCATGTATACGGAAACCTTTATCGGATTTAAAATTAGCCACTGAGGACTTGGGGGAATATGGCTTTCAAAAACCCAAAACAATTCCAATAAAGGTCAATTCCATTCAGCAACTGAATGAGGATATCATAAAAGTAAGCTTGAGATTCCCCCCCAATCAGTCCTTATCCTTTCTGCCAGGACAGTACGTCGATATCATCAAAGGATACACGACACGAAGTTATTCTATAGCTAACGCATCTGATCAAGGATTTATAGACCTGATTATTAAAAAATACGAAGGAGGGGTAATGAGCGATTATTGGTTTAATCACGTAAAAACCAATGACTTGCTTAGATTGGAAGGCCCAAAAGGCACTTTCTTTTTAAGGAAGAAAGCTGAAAAGGATATTTTGGTCTTTCTGGCAACCGGTACGGGAATAGCCCCAATAAAGTCAATTTGTGAGGATAAAAATAACTTGGAAGAGCTGAACAAGTACAAGGAAATATTCATTTTTTGGGGAATGAAGCATCAAAATGAAGTTTTTTGGCAACCTCAAATAGAAAACTTAAAAATAAATTTCATCCCTGTCCTTTCCAGAGAAAATAATTTGGGATCCCCAAAAAAGTATGTGCAGCACACTGTGCTCGATCAAAATATTGATTTTTCCACAAGCATCATCTATGCCTGTGGTGCCAACGAAATGATTTTAGAAGCCAAAAAAAAATTAATGGCTGTAGGTCTTTCTGAGTCTGATTTTTATTCAGATGCATTTGTGAGTTCAAACTAATTTAATTTATGAAAGCAGTAATTTTAGCAGGCGGGTTGGGAACTCGCCTCAGTGAAGAAACGTCATTGAAACCAAAACCAATGGTGGAGATAGGCGGGATGCCCATTTTATGGCATATTATGAAAATTTATTCTTCCCATGGCATCAATGATTTCATCATTTGTTGCGGATACAAAGGATATGTCATCAAAGAATATTTTGCCAATTACTTTCTACATCAATCAGATGTGACCTTTGATATGGGCAACAATACCATGGAAGTTCACCACAAAAGGGTGGAACCTTGGAGAGTTACCTTGGTGGATACAGGAAACGAGACGATGACAGGCGGTAGATTGAAAAAGGTCTATGATTATATCAAAGATGAAGAAGCCTTTTGTTTCACCTATGGGGATGGGGTTGGAGATATCGATATTTCCAAATCCATTGCATTTCATCTAAACCATGGCAAAGACGCTACCATGACCTCAACTTATCCGCCTGGTAGGTTTGGTGCCATAGATATTGAGGGAAACCAAATCAAAAGTTTTAAGGAAAAACCAAAGGGCGATGGGGCAATGATCAATGGTGGTTTCTTTGTTTTATCACCAAAAGTAGTGGCAAGAATCAAGGGCAGTGCTACTTTGTGGGAGCAAGAACCGCTTATGTCATTGGCAGCAGACAGACAATTGATGGCATTTAGACATGAAGGATTCTGGCAGCCAATGGATACTCTCAGGGACAAAGTCAAATTACAGGAATTATGGGATGCGAACGAGGCACCATGGAAAAACTGGAAATGAGAAAAGTAAAACAGGATTTTTGGAAAGGTAAAAGGGTATTCCTTACCGGGCATACCGGATTTAAAGGAAGTTGGTTAAGCATTTGGTTGCATTCCATGGGTGCTATAGTGAAAGGTTATGCCTTAGCCCCAAATACAAATCCCTCCCTCTTTGAGGTTGCCAATGTTAATGCGCTATTGGAAAATGAAATAGGGGATATCAGAAACCTGGATGTACTTTCTAAAAGCATGAAAGATTTCAATCCCGATATATTGATCCACATGGCTGCCCAGCCTTTGGTGCGATTATCCTATTTGGAACCTGTGGATACTTACATGACCAATGTGATGGGAACTGTGAACGTACTTGAGGCGGCAAGGTCTTGCAGCAACTTAAAGGCGATAGTCTCTGTCACCACGGATAAATGTTATGACAACAAAGAATGGGTTTGGGGTTACAGGGAAGACGAGGCGATGGGAGGATATGATCCTTACAGCAGCAGTAAAGGTTGTGCCGAATTGGTCACAGCAGCCTATAGAAAATCCTTTTTTTCAGGATCAAATGCTCCGGCCATTGCATCAGCAAGGGCTGGAAATGTGATTGGAGGAGGGGATTGGGCAATGGACAGGCTGATTCCTGATGCTCTGTGTGCGTTTTCGAAAGGAGAACCCGTAGTGATCAGAAATCCCTTGGCTACCCGACCTTGGCAGCATGTTTTGGAGCCTTTGAGCGGTTATCTCATGTTGGCCGAAAGTTTATACAAAGAAGGAAAGATGTTTGCCGAAGCTTGGAATTTTGGTCCCAAAGACCAGGATTGCAAGAGTGTGGAATGGATATTGGATGAAATGGTAAGTATTTGGGGAGGTACGGCTTCTTGGGAATTGGATCAGGATCCACAGCCCCATGAGGCCAAGTTCCTGAAGTTGGATTGCTCAAAAGCCAAATCATTGTTAAAATGGGAACCCAAGTGGGGCATTTCCGAAGTGTTAAAAAGAATCAATGATTGGAATGAACATTTCCAATCCGATGGGAATATGCAGGAATACTGCCTTAATGAAATCGAAAATTACAAACTCTGAGAGATGGAAGTTGAAAAAGATATTAGAAGTCAAATTGTTGAATTGGTAGAAAAATTTGCAGCTGAAAAATATGCATCGAAAGATTTTATTCCAGGTGAATCTGTAATCCCGCCATCAGGGAAGGTACTCGGAAAAGAAGAACTCGTCAATATGGTTGAAGCTTCCTTAGATGGTTGGTTGACCACAGGGAGGTTCAATGACAAGTTTGAGAAAAAATTAGCTGAATTTTTAGGAGTAAAGCATTGCCTTTCGGTCAACTCAGGTTCATCGGCCAATCTTGTTGCCTTTAGCACCTTGACCTCTCCTCGTTTAGGGGAAAGAGCCATCAAAAAAGGGGATGAGGTTATCGGAGTGGCAGCTGGATTCCCCACCACGGTAAATCCAATTATCCAATTTGGCGCCGTTCCGGTTTTTGTGGATGTGGATTTGGCCACACACAATATCAATGCGGATTTAATAGAAGCAGCCATTACACCGAAGACCAAAGCGATAATGCTTGCGCATACTTTGGGTAATCCATTCAATCTGGACAAGGTAATGGAGCTTTGCGAAAAATATAACTTGTGGCTGATCGAGGATACTTGCGATGCTTTAGGGGCAACTTACAATGGACAATTGGTCGGTACTTTTGGTGATATCGCTACCTTGAGTTTTTATCCTGCTCATCATATCACTATGGGTGAAGGCGGTGCGGTTTTTACCAACAATGCAGAACTGAAACTGATCGCAGAGTCATTCAGGGATTGGGGAAGGGATTGTTATTGTGCTCCAGGTTGTGACAATACCTGTGGCTGCAGGTTTGAGCAGCAGCATGGCGATCTTCCTTATGGCTATGACCATAAATATGTGTATTCCCACTTAGGTTACAACCTTAAAATCACGGATATGCAAGCTGCTTGTGGTTTGGCCCAATTGGATAAGGCGAATGGATTCATTCAAAAAAGAAGAGAAAATTTCGATTACCTGTTTGCAAGGCTTCAATCTTTGACGGATTTTGTAGAATTAACCATTCCGACACCTAATAGCAATCCCTCGTGGTTTGGTTTTCCGATCACCTTAAAGCCCGAAAGTGGCGTGAAGAGGGTGGACCTCATCAAATTCCTAGATCAAAACAAGATTGGTTCAAGATTGTTGTTTGCAGGCAATCTGACAAAACAACCTTATTTCAAGGGAGTTGAATATAGGGTTGTGGGAGAACTGACCAACACGGATATCACCATGAACAATACATTTTGGATAGGGCTCTATCCAGGATTGGGCGAAGAACATTTTGCATTTGTCGCTGAGAAAATGGAAGAATTTTTTGGATTGAATTTCTAGGTAATGAAAAAAACGATTGTGATAACCGGTATAAATGGTTTCTTAGGGAGTCATTTAGCTTCTTTTTTAAATCAGGATTATCAAGTTATTGGTTTAGTTCGTGATATACTTAATAATTTTAGAATTGTTGATTGTAATTATCCCTTATTTACATCAGATTCGAAAAGTATTACTAACTTATTTAATAGGTTTGAAATTTATGCAGTAATCCATACAGCTACTGTTTATAAACCTAAAGTTTCTATTGAAGAATTATTACAAACAAATATACTACTACCTACATTGCTTTATGAAAAAGCAAATCAATATAATGTAAAAGCATTCATTAATACAGATACTTTTTTTAACATCGAAAATTCTAAATATGATTATTTAAACAGTTATACTTTGTCTAAACAAAATTGTTTATCGTGGTTGAAATCTATTAGAGGTAATTGCAAATTAATTAACATGAAACTACATCATATGTACGGTCCTAATGATGCAGAAAATAAATTTGTAACGGATATAATTAATAAATTAAAAGGAAACCAAAATAAAATTGCTTTAACACCTGGGCAACAAAAGAGGGATTTTATTTTTATTTCAGATGTTTGTGAGGCATATAAAGTAGTTTTGGAAAGTTTATTAAATTTTAGTGAAGATTTTAATTTTATTGAATATGAGGTGGGTACAGGTAATTCTATCTCTATTTCTGATTTTGTACAAAAAGCAAAGGAACTTTCTAGAAGTACCACAAATCTTGAATTTGGAGCATTACCCTATAGAGAAAATGAGATAATGGATGCTAAAGCAAACAATAAAGAACTTTTGCAATTAGGTTGGGTTCCAAAAACAAATTTAAATTCTGGGATTTTATGTTTATTATAAAAATGTTAGATAAATTTAGTTATAGTTTGGTTACTGTTAAAAGATATTTTTTTAAATATTACTTGAGATTGAAGTATAAAGATAAAATTCAATTAGAAAATTCTTCATTTGGAAATAATTTTAGTTTAGATATTAAAGCAGAGAATTTTCTATTAATAATTGGAGATTCAATGTTTAAGAATTATGGGGCTATTAATATAAGAGAAAATGGAAAGCTAATAATTGGAAGTGGAGTTACTTTTAATTCTTATTGTACAATAAGTTGTCTTAAACAAATTACTATCGGTAACAATACTATTTTTGGAAGCAATGTAAATATTTATGATCATAATCATGAATTTAGAAATTCAAATATTTTAATAAAGAATCAAGGATATAATTATTCACCGGTATTTATTGGTGAGAATTGTTGGATTGGAACTAATGTTACAATTTTAAAAGGTGTTTCAATAGGCTCCAATTCGGTTATAGGAACTGGTGTTGTTGTTTTTGAAAATGTTCCTGAAAACACACTCTTAATTAATAAACAAAACCAATCAAATATAATTTAACTTGATTTTAAAGATGCCTTTATCAATCTTAATACCTACATACAATAGAAGTGAATATCTTAAAAAAAATTTAGAATTATTAAATCATTATATACATCAAGAGAATTTTTCGAATCAGATTGAGATTGTAGTTTCAAATAACAATTCTTCAGACAATACTGAAGAAATGATTTTAGAATTTAAAAAGAACCACCCCAAGTTACAATTATATTATCATTTTCAAAGAGAAAATATCGGTCTCGAAAAAAATGCCTTATTTGTTTTAAAAGAAGCAACGGGAGAATTTGTGATGTATCTAGGAGATGATGATTATTTAGATAATGATTATTTAAAGGGAGTGATTAACCATCTTAAAATTAATAAAAACACCCATTCCATAATCCCTAATTTTATACCTATAGACATCTCTGGCAAACAACTAGGTAAAGGAAGAGATGATGCATTTTCAAATCGAGTTTACGAGGCAGGATTTAAAAACTGTCTAATTAATTCTTGGCGAGGTCACCAATTAAGTGGGTTAGTTTTAAAAAGAGAAGGATTGTATGATGCATATAATGATTTAAAAATCAGTAATATTTACTTGTTTATTTTTCTAATAAGCTATTGTTGTTTATATGGTGATACATATCATTTTACTACGTTTCCGGTAAAAGTTACCCAGCCAGGTCAAGCTAATAAAGATTGGGGGTATGGGAAAGATGGATTGTTGAATGAAGTTTTTGATAATTATAAAAAATTACCTGTTAATTATTTTCAAAAAACTTTAATGCAATTATATTTTTATAGAAAACAATCTTGGAGACTTTTTATTTATGAAAAAGAAGGCTTTAAATCTTTGTTTGAGGCATTCTTAAATATTTTGCGCACGTCCAATTCAACTTTTTTGTTTAAAATATTATTCCCAATAATAGTATTTTTGCAGTATATGAAGAGAGAAATAAAGAACATCTAATGACTATTCGTAAAAATATTTTATCCGGTGTTCTGTATACAGGCATTACCCGTTATTCAGGAATTGTAATATCTATTATCATAGGAGCCATATTGGCACGATTGTTATCTCCTGCTGAGTTTGGTGTGGTAGCTTTGGTTACTGTTTTTATTTCTTTTTTTAACATACTAAGTAATGTTGGTATAGGCCCCGCTGTTATTCAGAACAAAGAATTGACTGAAAAAGATGTGCAGTCAATATTTTTATTTTCTATACTTCTTGGGTTTGTTTTGGCTTTTGTTTTTTTTTTCTCGTCAACGGTATTAGCTTCTTTTTATAATAATGAGGAGTTAATTCCTTTAACACGGCTGCTTTCATTAACCGTATTATTTACTGCTTTTGGGATTGTGCCTAATGCGTTATTGTTAAAAAAATTAAAATTTAAACAAGTGGGGGTGGCAACCATAATTGTACAATTGTTTAGTGGTGTTTTTGCTGTATTTTTTGCCTATAAAGGTTTTAGTTATTATGCCTTAGTGTATAAAAGTATCTTTGATGGGTTTTTTACTTTTTTACTTTTTTATTGGTTGTCACCAATAAGACTTAAATTTAATTTGCAAAAAAGTGCTATTAAAAAAATAATGCGTTTTTCAACTTTTCAGTTTTTTTTCAACTTTATCAATTATTTTTCCAGGAATACAGACAATTTATTAATAGGTAAGTTTATTAGTCCAACAGCTTTGGGCTATTATGATAAATCCTACCAATTAATGATGATGCCAGTTCAAAACCTAACCCATGTAATAACACCTGTATTGCATCCAGTTCTTTCTGCTTTTCAAAGTGATAAAAATAAAATTTATAATGCTTATCTAAAAGTGGTTAAATTATTAGCCACTATCGGTTTTCCTTTATCTGTATTTTTATATTTTTCAGCACATGAAATTATTTTTGTTTTATATGGCTCCCAGTGGGTGCAAAGTGTACCTGTTTTTAAAATATTGGCATTAACCGTAGGTATACAAATGGTGCTTTCAAGTTCAGGATCTATTTTTCAGGCAGTTAATCGTACCGATTTGATGTTTTATTCAGGTTCATTAGGTGCCATTTTTATGGTAAGCGGTATTTGTTATGGTATTTTTGTTGGGAAAAATTTAGAGGCTGTAGGATACGGTTTAATAGGGGCATTTGTAATTAATTTTTTTCAAGCTTTTTATATGTTAATAAGGATAGCGCTGGATTCTTCCTTTTTGAAGTTTTTAAAAATTTTTGGTTTTCCTTTAGTTATTAGTGCTGGTGTTGGGGTTGGATTATGGTTATTATCAAATTTTAATTTTGAAAATTATTATTTATTGTTATTAGCTAAAATTGCAATAACCGCCATTATATTTTTACTTTTTAACTTTAGCAATGTGAATAATCGCAAGATTTTATTAAAAGGTTTGGGGAAATGAAAGAATTAAAGATACTACATATTGTTGCTGGTAATTTAAATGGAGGAGCGGCTAAAGGAGCATATTGGCAGCATCAAGGGCTTTTAGAAATTGGGGTAAATTCAAGAATTTTAATAAATTCAAGGGATGCTTTAAAAGATGAGAGTGTATTGTCAATTATTACGGGTAAAAAGGCATTAGTAAAACAAGTTATAAATACTCAATTAGATTTGTTACCTCTTAAATTATATCCAAATTATCAAGGGGGGAACTTTAGTGTTGGAATTATTGGTCATGATATTACAACACATGAATGGTATAAATGGGCTGATGTAATTAATTTGCATTGGATTAATGGAGGATTTATTAGCATTAAAGGAATCGCCAAAATAAATAAGCCAATTGTTTGGACAATAAGAGATATGTGGCCTTTTACAGGAGGCTGTCATTATAGTCTTGGTTGTGAAAATTATAAAACAGGATGTGGTTCTTGTATACAGTTGGGCAGTGAAAAAGGAAATGATTTATCTAATCGGATAAATATAAGTAAACAAAAGAAATTTCCTAAATCGATGAAATTAGTAGGTATAAGTAATTGGATAAGTCAACAAGCTAGAGAAAGTTCAGTTTTTAAGAATTTTGATATTAGGACAATCTTTAATAATATAAAGTGTTCTGATTTTTATCCAATTGACAAAAAATTTGCAAGAGAGGTTTTAGGGCTTCCAATTAACAAAAAAATAATTCTAATTGGAGCTCAAAATATTAACGATTTTTATAAAGGTTTTGACAAATATTTAGGAGCTATTAAATTATTGGATAAGGAAAAATATTTTTTGACTTTTTTTGGTGATTTTGATGATTCATTAGTTGAAAATTTTGGTTTTGATTATAAAAAATTTGGTTTCTTAAATGATTTAATTTCATTAAGGTTACTATATTCTAGTGCAGATGTTTTTGTGGCGCCAAGTATTATGGATGCATTTGGTAAAACTATCGCAGAGTCTATGGCTTGTGGTACACCTGTTGTGTGTTTTGATAGTACGGGGCCTAAAGATATTGTTGATCATAAAATAAATGGATATAAAGCAAAACCATATAAAATTGAAGATTTAAAAGAAGGGATATTGTGGGTTTTAAATAATGAGGATAATTCTCAATTAAGTTTAAATGCAAAAAATAAAATACAATCAACATTTGACTTTAAAGTGATTGCCTCTCAGTATGTAAAACTTTATGAAGAATGTTTGATTGTTAATTAAACGGAAGCAGAATCTCGACTATATTATTACAAGTGATTCATTGATATTATAATAAAACAGCACAGGAAATAAACTATAAATCTGATTTTATATTTTAACAAAAATCAATATATATATATATATATATATATA
>NZ_VORW01000035.1 GCF_007997215.1 Algoriphagus aquimarinus
TAAGTATGTTGGACTATTACTCTAAATCAAAGCCTGAGATTCAGTGAACCGCCGTATACGAGACCCGTACGTACGGTGGTGTGAGAGGCGCACCGTGGGCTTATAGCTCACGGCCGTCTACTCGATTAGCTGCTGGGTTTTATTCTTTTTAAATACTTTTTTAGTTCTTCTTCTAATTCTTTGATATCGTTTGAGGAATAGCCAATTGTCCCGCCTTTATCTATTTTCCAAGCTTGGTAGTCATAGTTTTTCCCGTCAAATTCAATTTTTGAGGTACTTGCTCTACCAAAGCACAAGTCAATCGTATCATTTCTGTCTTGAAGACTTAAACCTGCTTTTGTAAACATCTCTGTTTTGGGCAAATCCGAGTTAATTCCCTTCGATGTCAATAGAATTCCATTTTCTGGGATTTCTTTTTCATAAGTCCACGTAAAAAGGTTAACAGGTAGTTCTTCTGACTCTTGTACATCATAGATTGTAACTACAAATTCAAAATCTCTTTGGTCAGGAATTATGTAAGTCTTAGTTCTTTCTTGCCATACAAAACCAAAAAACATGACAGCAATTACTCCAATTTCGATGATAAAAAGTCTCGGATATCGTTTAATTGTCTTTTGTCCAAGGTAGTCGAGCAAAAGTCCAAATACGGCAATCGGAAGAAGATAAAAAAGTCCAAGGAAACCGAATCCCATTGGTCCTGGGAAAATCACACCATAAATCGAGGCTATTATTAATAGTCCACAAATGATATTTATCGGTGTCGGTTTATATTTCATTGTCTTTTTTGCCTTGCAGCTAACGTGTGTGTATACGCAACTAGTTGCGTATATTTTTCATATATCTAACTTGTCCAGTGGACTGATTATTTGATTGAATCCCTTGGTTGTGATATGGGTATATACTTCCGTTGTTTTGGAGTTGCTATGACCTAAAAGACTCTGTATATATCTTAAATCCGTACCATTCTCCAATAAATGCGTGGCGAAACTATGCCTCAGCGTATGTACAGTCACGTGCTTAGTTATTTTTGTTTGACTTAATGCTTTCTTTAATATCTGTTGAATACTGCGATCAGAGTATTGAATAGGCTTAGCCTTAGTACTTCCCATTCCTTCAAAAAGCCAATAATGTGGCCTTTCTTTCTTGAAATATAACCTGAGTAACTCCAGGAGTTTTGTTGAAAGGATGGTGTATCGATCCTTATTCCCTTTAGCATTCTCGATGTGGATCTGCATTCGATCTGAATCTATGGCGTGGATTGGTAGATTAATTAGTTCGCTGATTCTCAATCCTGCTGAGTATATAGTGCTGAGAATTGCTTTGTGTTTAAGATTTTTGATAGTTGATAGAATTTGTTGGATTTCTTCTACACTACACACCGTAGGTAGAGACTGCTCCTGCCTAGGACGCTCTACAAAATACAACTTTCTTTTTCCTCCTAATACTTTCTCAAAGTAAAATTTTATCGCATTGATAGCTTGATTCTGATAGGAGGTAGAAACCTTCCTTTCTGTGACCAAAAATCTAGAGAATTCTGTCACATGATGATCATTCAAGGAGTCTAGGTCTTCTTTCGGAAAATGATTTATAAATTCTTCGAAAAGGGGCACATATGTTTTTACTGTATTGACACTGTAACGTAGCTCAGCCAATTTGTCCAAGTATGTTTTAGGACATGTTTTATAAAAGGCTACATCTTTGGAGCTTAGTTTATCGATTCCTGGTTTCTTTGGAGTTTCGATTTCATAGCTGAATACAAGGTTAAGACGTGTCGCTTCACGTTTGATTTCTTCTAGGAATTGCTCGCTGTAGGGTATAGTCCACCATTTGTTTTTAGTATCCCATCTAGCGTAGGGGATTGTTTTGATATGTTTTATCAGCTCTGGTACAAAACCAAAAATCAATTTGATCCTTTTTGTTGGAGTTTGGACTGCCAAAATTTCATTGTTGCTGATGATGGGTTTTACCGTATTATTTGTTTGGATTGATTCCTCTTTCTGTATCACAGAAATACGATCTCCAAAATAGGAAATCAGCTTTTCTAAGTTTCCCGGGTAATGTGGAAGTTCCCATACAAACAGACTTTGATTCCATCTGGCGTAAGTAATTCCCTTGACAAATCGGATGTCAGCCTCGTTTTTAGGCATTTTCAGCAGGATTTTCCTGCCTGCAACCCGAATTTCTACTGTAGTGGAGTGCATAATTGAAAAAGTAAAAAGTTTCGTATATATCTCTATAGAGCTAATATCCGCAATATTCTGTCATTAGAAAATTCATCCTGTGTTGATTTGTCTTAAGTAGGAGTATCATTGCAGAGCAAATTAACTTCATCCCCTTTTGGAACTGACATACCCAAAATGGGGTTTTCCAATCTTAACAAACTATTTCATGGCTAAGAAAGCAGAGCGCAAAGTGACCATGGGTCAGGTCTTTAAGACGATTATTTGGCCTAGGAGAAAGCACTTATTTTTAGGATTATTTTTGATCGTGATCTCCCGCTTGGCAAGCCTTGTTTTGCCTGGAGCCAGTAAAATATTGATAGATGACGTCATTCCTTCCAATGATTTGACCATGCTCAAGTGGTTGATCGGAGGAGTAGTTTTAGCGATAGTGGTACAGTCGGTCACGTCCTATGCACTGACCCAGATACTTAGCGTGGAAGCTCAAAACCTAATTTCTAAGCTCAGATCTCAGGTTCAGGCACATATCATCAAACTCCCTATTCGCTTCTTCGACAATGCGAAAACGGGTGAGCTGGTTTCTAGAATCATGACCGATGTGGAGGGAGTTCGGAACTTGGTCGGAACAGGGTTCGCACAAATGATCGGAGGGATCTTGACAGCGGTGATCTCGCTATTCCTTTTGATCAGTATCAGTCCTATGATGACGCTTTATGTGCTACTTCCTGTAGTGGTTTTCGGTTTGGTTTCTCTAAAAGCTTTCGGAAGAATACGGCCTATTTTCCGCGAACGTGGCAAAATCAATGCGCAGGTTACCGGTAGATTGACTGAGACACTTGGAGGAATCCGGGTAATCAAGGGTTTCAATGCTGAGCAGCAGGAAATAAACACTTTTGCGAGAGGAGTAGATGAGCTTTTCCAGAATGTAAAAGCAAGTTTGACAGCGACTAGTTTTGTGACATCAGCAGGAGCTTTGCTTTTGGGTTTGGCATCCGCAGGAATCATGGGAATGGGTGGTTATATGATCATGCAAGGAGATATGACCTTTGGAGACTTCCTTGCGTTCACGCTTTACCTAGGTTTTATGATCGCACCTATTGTGCAGATGTCAAACATAGGATCTCAACTTACCGAGGCTTTTGCAGGTCTTGATCGTACAGAGGAAATCATGAATACTCCACTGGAGGCTGATGATCGCACCAGAACTTTGGCTTTAAAGGAGTTCCGAGGAGATATAGTTTTTGACAATGTATCCTTTGCCTACGAGGAAGATAAGGAAGTGATCAAAGGAGTAAGTTTTAACGCGCCGGCAGGTTCGGTAACTGCTTTAGTGGGAACTTCAGGTTCTGGTAAAACTACCATAGCAGGACTTGCAGCTACTTTTTTAAATCCAGATTCGGGTAAAATCACTTTGGATGGAAATGATCTGCAGACCGTGACTTTGGATTCATTTCGCTCTAGACTTGGGGTAGTGCTACAGGATGATTTCCTGTTTGAAGGCACGATCCGAGAGAACATTCTATTCCCAAGACCAGATGCAAGCGAGGAGGATTTGCAGAAATCAGTGGTAGCGGCGCACGTTCAAGAGTTCACGGACCGATTTGAGGATGGTCTGGATACTTTAATCGGAGAAAGAGGAGTGAAGCTCTCCGGCGGACAACGTCAGCGTATAGCGATTGCCAGAGCGATCTTGGCGGACCCGAGAATTTTGATACTTGATGAAGCTACTTCCAATCTGGATACAGAGTCAGAAACTTTGATTCAGGCTAGTTTGAAGGAATTGATGAAAGGCAGGACGACATTTGTGATTGCTCACCGATTGAGCACGATTCGTCAAGCTGATCAGATTTTGGTAGTTGAAAAAGGTAATATCGTAGAGCGGGGTAAGCACGATGAGTTGATTGCCTTGGAAGGAAGATATTATCAGTTGTACACGTACCAGTCGAGGATTTAAAGGGTTGTTGGGTGTCGGGTGCCCGATGCCAGGTGAAGATTGTGGGATAAAGGTGTCCGATGGCTGATTAAAGTCTAGATTTAGAAATCTGAAATCTCATAAAACTTCGGTAGAAAAATAAAATCCTTGTTAAATTGGACTATGGAAATAAGGTTCATGACAAAGGCGGAAAGTAATAAGCTTCGGCAGGAGGAGTTTTTGAAGCTCAGTCCGGCCGAGCGTGTGATGTCATTTTTTGAGCTTTCTAGAAGGATTCTTAAGTTTCCCACCAACGCCACAACCGATTCAAAACAGAATAATTTTGTGTTAAAGAAAAAGGGCGATGGGATTTGAATGGAAGGAAAGCATTGACCAGTTTATTTTTTTAGAGAATCCGAAACCCAAAATCAAAAATCCCAAACTTTACATTCCTTTAATTATTTCCACCACCTGAGAGATGTGCTCAGCTTGGTAGAAATTATCATGCACGACTTCATGTTGTATCATCTCATGCTCCCAGGTCGTATGAAAAGGAATATGGATCGCGTGTCCGCCAAGTTCCAATACTGGAAGTACGTCAGATTTCAGGCTGTTTCCCATCATCAGAAATTCCTCAGGAGCGACGTCTAGATGCTGGACAAGTTTCGCGAAATCAGCGACTTTCTTTTCACTCATGATTTCTATGTGATGGAAATAATGGTCCAAGCCTGACTTCTTTAGCTTTTTCTCCTGATCAACCAAGTCACCCTTGGTGGCCATCACAAGCCGATAATCATCCTTCAACTCAGCTAGTACCTCTTCTACTCCAGGTAGAATTTCTACTGGCTTTTGCATCATTTCATATCCAATCTCCAAGATTTTGTCGATTGCCTTTACAGAAATTTTATGCTCAGAAATCCGTAACGCCGTTTGGATCATCGAGAGCATAAAACCTTTGATGCCGTAACCGTATAAATTAAGGTTTCCGATTTCAGTCAAGTAAAGTTCCTTGATGCTACTATGCCTAGGCATAAAGCCTTCCATTAAGCTAGCAAATTCCTCCTCTGCTTCCCGGAAAAATGGCTCATTCACCCAGAGTGTATCGTCAGCGTCGAAGGCTATTACTTTTATCATTTTCTTCAAATTGTAAGATTTCAAGATTGGAATTACTTGTACGCCGTGGCGGATTGAAAAATTCCGGAGTCAGACTGAGCACTTGAGAGACGAGAGTCTCGAAATCGAAGTCTTAGTACCATTGTTTCTTTATTACCCTTCGACTTCGCTCAGGGTGACAAACTAACTTAGACTTATAACTTCCAACCTTTCCACTTTGCCACTTTCCAACTATCTTATTTCAAATCCTCAAGCCAACCCAACAACACATCTCTCCAGCCATCAACCGGACCTTTTCCTAAGCCAAAACCGAAGCCATGTCCACCTTTGGGATAGATATGTAATGAAGCAGGTACTTTGTGAGCATGGAGAGCTTTATAGTACAGGAAACTGTTTTCGATAGGAACTCCGCCGTCATCTTGCGCATGAACCAAGAATGTTGGAGGTGTTTCTGCAGTCACATTCAGTTCACCTGAGAAGCGATCAATTAGTTCCTGACTGGCATTTTCTCCGATTAGATTTTTTCTGGAACCAGAGTGAGCACTGGCATCTCTAAATGATATTACCGGATAGGCTAGGATAGAGAAATCAGGACGGGCAGAAAGTCTATCGACTGCGTCTTTTGGTCTGTCTACCTCATGGTCATACTGCGTGCTAACTGTAGAAGCTAAGTGTCCACCAGCTGAGAAGCCCATTACGCCAACTCTTGCAGGATCAATTTTCCACTCTTCCGCATGATGTCTGACAAGGCGAACTGCCCGCTGTGCATCAAGCAATGGAACTTCCTTCGCGTCTGTCAAGGATTTGGAATCAGGAAGTCTGTATTTCACTACGATTCCTACAATTCCCTGTGTATTTAGCCACTTGGCAAAGTCTCTTCCTTCCCAATCATAAGCCAAAATATGATATCCACCTCCAGGGAAAATCACGACTGCTTGACCCGTGCGCATTTGCTTACTTGGAAGGAAAACTTCAATCTGAGGGATCTGTACATTTTCTATTCTGATGATTCCTTCTTCAATGGCCTTTTCTTCAAGTCCCATATCTTTTTGAAGTGGAGGATTACCTTCCCAAAGTGGAAGTATAATTTCTTGAGCATTTAGGATCATGCTTATCATGATTAGGCTGAGTAATAAAAAGGGCTTTTTCATAGGGTTTATTTTAGGCATTGAAATCAAAAATCTTATCCATTAACTGCCAGCGCCAATTGTCTGGGGTTCCTGGTAAATTGGTTTGGTATTGACCGAGGAAAGCTTCCCATTCCTGCACTTTTTCGTTGGCATTGTCTAGAGCAGCTTTCTTTTCGAAGGTAAAGTTTTCATCTCCAACCAGTATCATGCTCAATCTGTGACGCCAGCGATAGATGCTCATTTGCACAATACCAGAGTCGTGTAAGCTTTGAATGATTGCAGGAGCAACAGCTTTGTGACATGCTATATAAGCCTGAATAGCTTCCTCATCATCTTTCAGATCACAGAGCAGGACAAAGGTTTGGGTATTCATTTTGGATTTAGGTTTATGCGAAATGTATAATTTGCGGCTCGTATATTATTGTCTTATATAGTTCTTTGTCAACGGTCCACAGACGGTCCACTGCCAGAAGTGCCAAAGACAAGTCTCCTTTTTTTCTATTTAACTTGATGTTTACGACTGTAATTTTCAAATCTTCCAATTTTTCAATCTTCAAATTTTTACCACTTTCTTCACTCTCAGACTAAACAAGAGAACCATTACAAAACAGGCTAATGGAAGAATAAAGGAGAAATTGACCTCAGGAACTCCCAAAATCAGCGTGTCATCGTATGCTACTCCGCCAATATCCATGATCATTCCTTGCAGTGTTGGCATGATAGCACCACCAACTATAGCCATTACAAGATAAGCTGCTGCAAACTTCGAATCCTCACCCAAGCCATCCAGTGCTATCCCGTAAATAGTAGGGAACATCAGGGACATAGCAAAAGAGATTGCTACCAAAGAATAAAGCCCAGTCATTCCCGGAAGGAAAATAGCTCCTGCTGTGAATATAATTGCAAGGACTGAAAAGATGCTGAGCAACTTAGTAGGGGCGATGTAGCGAAGCAAAAATGTACAAACCCAGCGCCCCACTAAAAAGATAACCAATGCGGCATAACCATAATTGACAGCATCAGCATTGGAAATACCAAGTACTTCCGCGTATTGATAGATATAAGTCCAAACCATGATTTGAGCTCCTACATAGAACATCTGTGCGAGAGTGCCTTCAACGAAGTTTCGGTTTTTCAGTAAGCGACTCATGGTAGCTTTGAATTCAACTTTACCTGTCTCCTTGCTTTCTGGCATATTGACCATAGCGATGATTACCAAAATTGCAATAACTACCAATCCTAGCATCACATAAGGATTACGGATTACCAGAAGATCAGCTGTTCGGATTACAGCTTTTGCTGACTCATCCAATGAGGAGAAAATGATAGTTCCATCCGCATCAGTTGCATTCGATTGAAGTGCGTTCAAGATAAACTGCTTGGCGACAAACAAACCCGCCAAAGCACCCATTGGGTTAAAAGCCTGCGCTAAATTCAGTCGCTGGGTTGCTGTGGCCTCAGGCCCCATGGATAAAATGTATGGGTTGGCAGTGGTCTCCAGAAAAGCTAAGCCAAAAGTCAATATATAAAGGGATGCAAGGAAAAAGCCGTAACTCTCCCAAGCTGCTGCGGGATAAAACAGCAAAGCTCCAAATCCGTAAAGACCTAAGCCGAGTAGAATCCCAGTTTTGTAAGAATACTTTTTGATGAAAAAAGCGGCTGGCAATGCCATGGTAAAATAGCCTCCGTAAAAAGCCATTTGCACCCAGGAAGCCTGAGTATTATTCAGTTCGAGTACTCGCTTGAATGCTGCCACCATGGGATTGGTGATGTCATTTGCGAAGCCCCAGAGAGCAAATAGGGACGTGATAAGGATGAATGGAATGATTAATTCCTTTGGGACTAATGCAGGTTTTTGGGTCATGGGTATGTTATAAAGCTCGGTCAAGATGGGTATAGCCGCCATCTACAAATAGATGCTGTCCGGTGATATGTGCGGCTTTGTCGGAAAGTAAGAAGATGGCCATAGCCGCGATTTCCTCCGGAGTAGTCATGCGTTTTCCTAATGGGATTTTAGCGGTGATTGATTCCAGTTTTGCCTTTGGATCGTCAAAGGTGTTGATCCAATTTTCATAAAGAGGAGTATAAACTTCAGCTGGAATGACTGCATTCACGGTGATCTCGTAGGGCAGAAGTTCCACTGCCCACTCACGTGTGAGTGAAAGTTGAGCGCCTTTTGCGGCGGTGTAGCCAGATGTTCCTCCTTGGCCAGTGACAGCAGTTTTACTACTGATATTGACTATGCTTCCCTTTGCTTTTTTCAAATGAGGTAGCGCAAAATGAGCCAAGTGATAGTAATGGTTCAGGTTTTTGGCAACGGATTTCTCAAATGCTTCCGGGCTTCCGTTTTCTAATCCTACACTATCATTTGCACCTGCATTATTCACTAAACCGTCAATTCTACCATATTTCTCAAGCGTGAGTTTGACGGCTTTTTCTGAATCAGCAGCCTCAAAAAGTCGGATTGGGATCTGAAAAGCTTCGCCTAAAGCGAGTATCTGAGCACCTTCTTTTTCGGAAGGATCAATCATCACAGGAATTGCACCTTCGGCAATCAATCCTCTGGAAATTGCCCCACCGATTCCTTTGGCTCCGCCAGATATCAGGATGACTTTATTGGTTAGGTTTAGGTTCATTTTATAATAATTTCTTGTGTTCTAATGTAAACTAAAATGACTCCAGAACAATTGTGTCGCCACTGGCGACACTTTTTGAGGATAGCCAAATAAACTCGTAAACTACATTCGGAGTAGATTTTTCCTTTTCAAATTTGAAATTAATTCTATTCCAATTCTTCTATAAGCTGTGTAGGAAAATTGCTTTTTCCAGTTTGTTCAAGCCCGAAGGGCTGAAATTATTATAGCAATAAGATAAATCTTAATAGGCTAACCCTGAAAGGGTGAAATTATCGCTGTTCATTCTAACAATTCTGTGAATAATATCACCCCCTCGGGGTTTTTGCTTACAAACTAACGAAAAGCTATAATCCTGTCAGCCCTTCAGGCTTTAGTATTTAACTCCATATTTTTTATTCACGGTTTCATAATATAGCTTCAGGCTGTGTTAAATTAGATTAGCATAATAAAATACGATCATCAAATTGTCGTGACAGTGGCACGACAATTTGATGATCTGAAAAAACTACGGCAAACCGAATTAGTATGAGTAGCTTTTTCTTTTTCAAAGTAGAAAATAATTCATTTCCAATTCGTCCCCAGGCTGGGGGCTATTTTATGAAATGAAAATCAAATTACTTTGCCTGCTCAGATTTAGTTGATATCCCGTAAAATCCAGCAGCCGTATTTCCCATGATTGCTTCTTTCTCAGTCTTGGAAAGTCTATCAGTGAATCGCTCAATGACTTCCAAAACCTGCTCGTACTCTCCGGCTATCTTGCACACTGGCCAGTCGCTGCCAAACATCAGCCGCTTTGGCCCAAATAACTCAAGTGCTACATCGAGATAAACTTGTAGCTCTGCTGTAGTCCACTTCTTCCAATCGGCTTCGGTGATCATTCCGGATACTTTACAGAAGATGTAATCACGCTCGGCAAGTGGGGCCATTTCCTTTTTCCACTCTCTCCAAATACCCAATTTGATATTTGGTTTGGCAATATGGTCGATCACAAAGGGTTGCTCGGGAGCTTTTTTTACAAACTGTAAAGCGGCCTCCAATTGATTGTGAAAAATCAGAATATCGTAGGTGTAGCCTCGCTTTCCGATTTTCTTTATGCCACGGATAAACTCCTTTCGGAGCATGTAATCCACATTTTTTGACTGCAGAATCTCGCGATAGCCTTTGAGCTTTTTTTGCGCAGCAAACTGATCCAAATCCTTATCTACATCATCGCTTCCCAAGTCTACCCAGCCCACTACAGCTTTGATCTGCTCATATTCTTCTGCTAAATCCAACAAAAAGGCAGTTTCCCGAAAACTCTCATCAGCCTGAACCGCAACGCAACCGTCGATCTGGTGCTCGGTTAAAATCGGAATGAGGTCATCAGGAAGAAAATCTCGCTGGATCACCTTCATTTCGTCGGTGATCCAGGAGTGTTTATCAGGATTGTATTTCCAAAAGTGCTGGTGTGAATCCAGTCTCATGCTTCAGGGTCGTTGATAGCTGTTTGTTTTGATTCTCCAAGTCCTTCGATACCCAATTCTACCACATCACCTTCTTTCAGGTAAGTAGGAGGGGTCAAGCCAAGTCCAACACCAGCTGGAGTTCCAGTAGAAATCACATCGCCTGGCAATAAAGTCATGTATTGGCTTAGGTGCTCAATGAGTGTAGGGATATCAAAAACCAAGTCAGAAGTGTTGCTGTCCTGAAGCATTTTGCCGTTCAGTTTCAGCCAAAGTCTAAGGTTATGCGGATCTTCAATCTCAGTTTTGGTGACCAAAACTGGCCCAAGTGGAGCAAAGTTATCGGCACTCTTTCCTTTCACCCACTGTCCGCCATGGTGCAATTGGAAATCACGCTCGGATACATCATTGTGTACACAGTATCCAGCTACATAATCCATCGCGTTTTCTTTGCTTACATATTTTGCGCGCTTGCCTATTACCACTGCCAATTCCACTTCCCAGTCAGTTTTCACAGAGTTCTTAGGAATCAAAATATTATCAAATGGTCCGCAAAGGGATGAAGTAGCTTTCATGAAAATGATCGGGACTTCTGGTACAGCCATTCCGGATTCGATGGCGTGCTTACGGTAGTTAAGACCGATACAGACAATTTTGGAAGGTCTGGCGATCGGTGAACCCAATCTGGATCCAGCAGGGATTTCATTCAAGTTCTCCTGATTGGCATCCAGCCATTCTTCAAGTCTGGCAAGTCCATTGTTAGTAAAAAAGTCTTCGTTCCAATCTTCGTTGAAACCTGAGCAGTCTAGGTATTTACCGCTTGCGTCCTGAATACCAGGATGTTCTTTGCCGGCTTCGCCGAATCGTATTAATTTCATATTAGTATCAAGTAGTTAGTATTAAGATGCTAGACTTAAGATGTTAGATTAAAGAGAAATGAGATTAGAGAAAAGAGATTGGAGAATTGAGCCAAGAATCAAGATGTTTTGAGTTACTACTTAAAATGAACTAAATAACTGCGTTGAGCTCGTAAATTGTAAATCGTCTATCTCAAATCAGCCTCACATTTTCAGCCCCAAGAATCCCCCGTCAATAGGGATATTGGTTCCTGTCATAAAGCTTCCAGTGTCTGCACTCACGAAATAGGCGAGTTCAGCAATTTCAGAAGGAGAAGCCATTCTGCCAATCGGCTGAGTTGCGGCTAGTTTTTCAAACATTTCCTTCTCCTGACCTGGATAGTTTTTAGCCAAAAAGCCATCTACAAATGGTGTGTGAACTCTACCTGGAGATAGACAATTGCAACGTATGCCGTCAGCAACATAATCCCGAGCCACACTTAAGGTCATGGACAGCGCAGCTCCTTTGGTCATGCTGTAGGCAAATCGATCAGGGATACCGATCGTAGCAGCCACCGATGCCATATTCAGAATTGAACCGCCGCCATTTTCTTTAAGTTTTGGAAGGGCTGCTTTGATGCAGTTGAACATGCCTTTTACATTTACCTGAAAAACCCTGTCAAAGTCTTCGGTGGAGGTAGTTTCCACTTTTCCCACATGGGAGACTCCAGCATTGTTTATTAGGGTATCGATTTTCCCAGGTATGGATTGGATCAAAGATTCAGACTCTGCTGGATCGGCTACGCTGCCACAGAGAAAGTTGACATCAAAACCTTTGGCTCGCTCATCTTGCACCACTTTTCCCCCTACTTCAGGATTGATATCTATGAAGTAAACTTTAGTTTTTCTGGCTGCAAAAAGCTGAACCATAGCGAGTCCGATTCCGGAAGCTCCGCCTGTAATAAGTACTGTTTTATTTTCCATAATTAAAGCAAAACGGAAGGTAGCACCTGCATTTTTTAGTGCCAAAGAATTTTGTATAGATTAAAATTTAACTGTCTCACCGGTTTTCACTGACTCATCACAGGCAAAAGCAATTTTGAGACTGTTTAGCGCGTCTTCTAAGTGATCGTCCAGATTGATGTTCTCTTGGATTGCTTTTAGAAAATAGCGTTGCTCACGATTGCAAAGTTCCTGATGATCTGGCTCGTCTTTCAGATTTATCCATTCATCCGGCTGGGTAAACTTGTTTTTCGAATCAATTGCAGCATGGTGCACTCGGATAGATTCTGTTTTGGTATGTGAATCCACATTATCGGATTGTCCACTGGCTCCAGCATCCTTAGCTGTGATGGAAACGGAGCCTTTTGGTCCAAAAACATCCTTTACGAAAAAGGCGGTCTCACTTACCATAGGTCCCCAGCCTGCTTCGTACCAACCTACGGAGCCATCTTCGAAGCGAATCTGAAGTTGCCCGTAGTTGTAATTGTCTTCTGAAATGTCGTTTGTGAGTCGGGCGCCAATCGCAGATACTGAGATAGGCTTCGACCTAGTCATCTGGCACATCACATCTATGTAGTGCACGCCACAATCCACAATCGGGCTGAGGCTTTTCATTAGATTTCTGTGTACATCCCACATGTAGCCCTGACTTTGCTGATTGAGATTCATCCGCATCACGAGCGGTTTTCCCAGCTTTTCAGCTTCTTCGATAAATCGGATCCAAGAAGGATGATGTCTCAAAATATAACCTACCACAACTTTTTTCTTAACTTCTTTCGCTTTTGCTATAATCCGTTCGCAGCCAACTATCGTATCTGCAAGAGGCTTTTCAATGAAAATATGGCAACCTGCTTCAAGTGATTTCAGAGCAAATTCTTCATGAGTATCAGGATATGTCGAAATGCAAACTGCATCAGGTTTGGACTTCGCCAAAGCCTCATCGAAATCTGAAAAAAGAGGATAATTGCCTTGAAGTTGTTCGTTTAGTTTGATTTTGGAGTCACCGCGTGAAACGAGACCACATATTTCGAATTCAGGGAAATTGTGATAGGCTGTAGCATGTGCTATTCCCATATTTCCACAGCCAACGACTAAAATTTTGATTGAATTTATTGTACTCATATCGTAATGTGTTTTATCGGATTTATCAGGAGCTTAATTCTTTTGACCAGCCATTGCTTCAAGTTCAGAATGGCTTACTTGAATAACTTGCACCTTCAATGTAATAGGCTTTATTGGTTCATCTATACTGTTGCGTTTGACCCTCACGATTTGCTCTATCACACTCATCCCTTTAATCACATGACCAAAAATCGTATAATCCCCATCTAGTCTATGAAGTCCTGCGGGGTTTTGAACAATATAAAATTGACATCTCGCAGATAATTTTCCTGGATTATCATCCCGGCCAGCACCCACCGCTCCGTAGACATGGGTCAATTCAGGGTGAAATTCAGGTTCGAGTAAATATTCTGGGTCAGTGAATCCTTCCTCTGTATCCGGACATCCGCCTTGTGCGACAAAGTTTGGAATAACACGATTGAAAGTTAGGGAATCCCAATAGCCAGCATTTGCTAATTCGATAAAGCTTTCCTTATGATTAGGCGTTCGTTCATCGAGAGCGATGAGGATGTCTCCGTAAGGTGTAACTATTTGTCCTACAGGCACTGTGGTATTGTCCTGCGCAAAGGTTTTATTTGTATTGAAGAGAAATGAAATGATTATTAGTAAGCATACTGTCAGAATACGCTCAAACGAGTTGGGATTTGCTAAATGCAAGTTAGATGGAATATAAATTGTCATTTCTTTGGATATTAGCTTGAAATAGGGATTGTCACCTACAATAGAATTAAAAGTAGTAAAATGAATCAAATATCTTCTTTTCACGAAAATGAATTAGATAGACTACTGGCACTCAGTAATCTGGGGATCGACTATTATGAGCCGAAGCAAGGACTGAACTATCTTACAGAGCTGGCCGCTAAGATTTGTGGTACCGAAATCTCCCTAGTCAATCTCATTGATTCTTTTACACAGTGGAGTGTTTCTTCCTATGGCATGGATATCTCTCAAATGCCAAGAGAAGAATCCGTTTGTCAATATACCATTCATACTTCTTCTAATGAAGGCCTTGAAGTGAAAGACTTGCGTAATGATGAGCGTTTTAAAAATATGTTCTATGTAAAAGGCTCACCAAATCTCCGCTATTACATGGGGGTTCCGTTGACGTCGCCAGAAGGGTATAATCTCGGAGCCTTGTGTGTAATGGATAGTAACCTGATGCATCTAACTGACGATGTCAAGGAAGTCTTGAGGTTGATTGCAAGACAGATAGTAGACAGGCTAAGGCTAAATAACCTAGTGGCTGACCTCAAGAATAAACTTAAAGAGTCAGAGTTGAATCAAAAGAAATTGGCTCATGATATTCGCGGTCCAATAGGAGGCATACTAGGATTGTCGGATTTAATTCTTGAAGAAGATGAGCTTACAACTCATCAGGAAATCCTGGAATACACGGAAATGATTAAGCAAAGTAGTTTATCATTGCTTGATCTGTCAAAAGACATATTGTCAAAAGAATTTGACGGAAATTCAAATAGAAACCGTGATTTGAGAGAAGGCGAAACAAACCTGGTGAAACTCAAAGAAACAATATTGAAGCTGCTGGCTCCGCAGATCAAAGTAAAACAAATCGACTTTGATGTTCAATTAAATCCAGAGAATCAACTTGAGTCTTTTTCTAAATTATATGTGTTGCAGATTTTGGGGAATTTACTTTCCAACTCTATCAAATTCACTAAAGCTGGAGGTACAATTACTGTTCTAATGAATTTGAAACGAAATGAGTTGGATTTGATACTAGAGCTAAGTGTAGAAGATAATGGAATAGGAATGACAAGTTCTAAAATCCATGAAATCTTAGAAGCTGGGACGTCAACTCATGAAGGAACTCGAGGCGAACAGGGATTCGGCTTAGGGTTGAATTTGGTGAAACAACTTGTAAATCAGCGGAATGGAACCTTGGGAATTGATTCCAAATTAGGTGTAGGTACTAAGTTTACAATTGAGATGAAGGTGAATTAAAACTGAGAGCAGTTTTTTGATTATTCACGGGATTGGCATACATCGCCAGAAAGCTTTTGATCAAAAATTCATTCTTGGTATTGACCTTTTCATTCATTCTTTTTTCGAATGATTTTTTCTCATCCTGAGTATAAAACCCTTCATATTCTTTGTCCCCATAGAGCAAATCATGGGCGATGTAATTACTCGGCCAAAGTTTATAGCCAGCCCAGATTTTTTGGTCTATGCACTCGGCCAGCTTGCTGAGTTTATCAGGTTGGCTAAGTTCCATTTGAGAGATTTCTAGAATTTCCTTGTCCAAAACTCCATTTACCTGTAAATGAATTCTCTTTTTGGTTCCGATGATTCCTCGTAGGAGGTTTAGAAAATCTTCATTTTCTCCCTTTACATATTTTTCATCCCTAGACTTGGCTAGCCATTCTGGCATCTTCAAGACGTCTGTAGGGTCATATTCGTAAGAAATGGAAATTGGTACAACTTTGATTTTCTCAAAATAGCCAAAGCCATTTGATCCTTCTTCCGCTAACGTGAGCATTTTCAGAACTCCACGATGCGTAGCGTCATTTCCATCTTTGGTTCTCCCCTCACGTTGCGCCGTCCATACGGATCGGTTTTCTGTAAGCAGTGATTTTTTGATGTAAGCTGAGGCCATTTGCGAACTTTCCAGCAAAGCTCTTCCCTGAAGACCACGCTTGATAGCAAAGTTTCGATTGAGCTTGGAAAGGGTATGAAGGAAGGGTTTTTGGATCAAATTATCACCAATGGCTGAAGTGGTGAGTACTAAGCCATTTTCATAAAGACATGCATTCAGCAAGGATGTATCGAGGATAATATCTCTATGGTTGGAGATGAATAGGTAAGCGGTGTTGGATTTCAATTGCTCAAAACCACCGGTACTCAATCCTTCAGAGCTTTTCTCCAGCACTTTTTGCACTCCAGGATAAATAAAGTTGACCTGAAAGTCCCTTAACGAGTGGGTGTGAACCATCAGATCTTTCCAATGCTCCCTAGTATCTGTAGGAAATGTGAAACTCATCATTGCCTCCAGCATAGGGTCATCTACAATCTTGCGGATTGCAGCATTGGCTTCTGCGTCATAAAAAGGCCTGATTGAATCAAATTGCGACATAATTATCTTGTGGGTGGTCTGCAAAAAGCAAATTTTAGCTCAGAATTCTAAGCTTATTTACATCTATCAAAGGTAATAACTTTTAAAACTATCTAATAAGGTGCTTGTTTATAAAGAGTAAATGAAAAGGAAGGGCGTTTGTCCAGTAGTCCCAAGTGTGTGATCCCGGTCGCTCAGTGTAGTCGTGTGGAGTGCCATTCTCCAGTAGCATTTGATGCATTTGTCTGTTGGTTTCCAGTAAGAAATCGTCTACACCGCAATCTATTAGTAAGGCAATTCCATTCACTTTCATTTTATCTACCAGCCCCACTGCAGTATAGGTGCTGAAGGGTGCATCATAGTTCAGATCCATACCCAGCATTTCTTGTTGTTGACCTTGACGAAGTTTGCTGAATTCGGCAGGAACTTTCCATAGACGGGTGTCGATATTCATCACACCACTCATGCTAGTAGCCACGCTAAATAAATCAGGATGCTTGGCACTTAGCATGATTGCTCCGTGTCCGCCCATCGATAGGCCTGTGATTGCTCTGGATTCTTTCTTGGCTATTGTCTTGTAGGTTTTATCGATATGAGGAATAAGTTCTGTGGTGATGTAGGTCTCATATTGCACAGAATCCATCACAGGACTATCGAAATAATAGCTCGACGGCCCAACGCCCGGAGTGACAATGATTAAGTTGTATTGCTCAGCCATGCGGTTGACTAGTCCAGGTTCAGTAGTCTTTTGATGCCAATCACTAAAAGCTCCACTTCCTCCATGTAGTAGGTACAGCGTAGCAAATTGCTTGCTGTCATCGTAAGTAGAAGGTGTGGTCACTGCAGCTTTCAGCGTTTTATTCATGGCTTTGCTGAATACCTCTATGGTGTCGACTTTGGCTTGGGCAAAAGCGAAAGAGGGAAGAAGTACTAAAAGGACTAAGAACTTTTTCATGAGTATGGATAAATGGGCATGTTCAAGCTACAAAATAGGGATAATAGCAAGTAATTTGCCAAGGGCTAAAAATAAAAAAGACCTCCCAGTTTCCTGAGAGGTCTTAGTGCGGATAGAGGGACTCGAACCCCCATGCCTCACGGCGCTAGATCCTAAGTCTAGTGCGTCTACCAATTTCGCCACATCCGCTGCTATTTTTAATTGGGATGCAATGTTAGTAATTCTCAGATTGAAATAATATTAAATACCAGCTTAATATGCGGAAAGAAGGGTAAAGAGTATAGAACTGGTTCATTTTCAAGTGCTTTATTTTTCAGGCTGATGTAGGTATTCCGCCATTCTTAAAATTTCTATAGAATTTTCTCCCTGGCTGGAACTTTTGACTTAGCATTGTGATTGAACGTTCATTCAGTCGATAAATCCATGGATAATTTATTAGATAAAAAGCACTACTGTCCGAGAAACGGTTTAAAATTTAGGGGAAGCTTCGTTTGAGAAGCTTCCCCTTTTCTGTATTTTCAGTTTACCACAACCAATAAATACAGCAGATGAAAAATACACATTTCTTCGGACA
>NZ_VORW01000036.1 GCF_007997215.1 Algoriphagus aquimarinus
AGTGCCGATCAAGTCGGCACTACACAAGGTAAACATCCAAGTGAACAGTCACTGCATGCTTCCTCTCCGGTATCGTAAAGGTAAAAAAAATCTAAAACTTCTAGTTTTTAAAGATAGTACCTTGCGCCAGAAAAGCCTTCTGCGGTTAAAAAAAGCCCGAAGGAATCTCCGGGCTTTTAGTTTTATGGTCTGTGGTTGTTATACGTAGTTATTCAACATCACCGGCATTACTAGCATCAGGATGTCTTCATTTTCGTCTTGCTCAGCTGGAAGGATCAAACCTGCACGGTTAGGAGCAGAGAACTTCAAGCTTACTTGCTTGCAAGAAAGGTTATTTAGCATTTCTACCAAAAATTTCGCGTTGAATCCGATTTCGATATCCTCTCCATCGTGCTCACAAGAAAGTCTTTCATTCGCCTCATTGGAGAAATCAAGATCTTCAGCAGAAATCATCAATTCGCTACCTGTCAATTTCAATCTTACCTGATGCGTAGTTTTATTCGCATAAATCGCAATACGACGAAGTGAGCTCAATAATTCTGAACGATCAATTGTCATTACATTAGGATTCTCCGCTGGTATTACGTTTTCGTAATCTGGGAAACGCTCGTCGATCAAACGACAAATCATCTTAATGTTATTGAAGTTGAAATAAGCGTTTGACTGATTGAATTCTACTGTCACCGGAAGATTTTCCGAAGGCAAAGTTGACTTTAACAAATTCAAAGCCTTACGAGGAATGATCAAGGTAGCTGCTTCCTGAGAAGCAATATCCACTCTTCTGTATCTAACCAATCTATGTCCGTCTGTAGCTACGAAAGTAGTACTGGTAGGGCTTAAATTGATGTAAACACCTGTCATAGCTGGACGAAGTTCATCAGAACTAGTTGCAAAGATTGTATTGGAAACTGCAGAAGCAAGAACCTCGGTGGACATATCCACAGAAGTAGCATTGCTTACAGTTGGTATTTTAGGGAAGTCAGTAGCATTCTCACCTGCTAGTCTATAGCGACCGTTGTCAGAGCTGATTTCTACTGCATATGTATCGTGATCAATGCTGAAAGTAACTGGCTGCTCAGGAAGATTTTTCAATGTCTCAATCAAAATCTTTGCAGGCACCGCGATATTCCCATCTTCTTTGGCCTCCACGTTGATTTCGGTGATCATAGAAGTCTGCAAATCAGATGCAGTAATGGTCAATAGACTCTCTTTGATCTCAAAAAGAAAATTTTCCAAAATTGGCACAACGGGATTGGTTGTCACCACACCGTTGATCGCCGAAAGCTGCTTTAATAAGGCAGAAGAGGAAACAATAAATTTCATATCGAAGGGCTTATTTTATTTTTACTTTTGAATGGGGGTAAATTTATAAATAAATTCTAATTCGAACCCCCGTATAAATGATTCTCTCAAAAATTAATGAAATAGAGGGGAAATAATCAGCTAGTTCAATCGCTTGCTATATTTATTTCTACGAATCCACCAGACAATCCCACCTAAAAACAATAACACAACCACTGGCGCTAGCACATTCAGCCCTTGCCAAAAGGTCTTTTGCTGTGCTATTTTCATTTTATTCAATGGACGAATCTTAAAAGAACGGGTCCGGGAAGCAATTATCCCTTCTGGATCTGCAAGATACTGGACTAGATTTTTCAGGAAAAGCTTATTTGCAAAGGTCGTTTGGCTGAATGGATCTTCTCCCAAAGCTAAAGGAGCTCCATCTTCCAAATTGGTTTGTGCCTGAAAAACATCCCCATCTCCAATTACAACTACCTTCCCTTTTCCACTTTCCTTAAAATCAGCTTTCGCAAAACCATCCGGAAGAAATCTGTTTTTATACAAGGAAGTAAATTCCCCTTCCAGCAAATACGCAAGAGGTAAGTTCTTCAATCCAAAAAGTTTCACATCAGGCTGCTGATCCATATCTGCAAAAGCTACACGAGCTGGAGCTGGCAAAATCCGTGACAGATCTGAGCTAAAGATTAAAGGCGTTTTGGTGACACCATCAGCCTTCACTGTATCCAAACTGCTCACAAAACGAAATTGAATTACATCAAGACCTTTGGTAATCGCATGATCCTGTACTCTTCCAGCTAGTACATAAAAAGGCCAAGGCAAAGGCACCAATTGTTGCTGATCACCGAAATTTCCTCCCATCACAGGAAAATAGCCAAAGTTCAAATCCTGAATCAAATCCTTGTTGACACGGATTCCATAGCGGAAAAGCAGATTATCCAAGCCCAAATCAATCGGCATAGCCAAGGTTCCTTGACCGCCTGCATTCTCTATTTCCACAGCGACACCATCTAGTAGCACCACTAGGTTTCCTCCGCCCATGACATACTGATCAAGCAAGTAAACCTCGCGCTCGGTAAAGCTTTCTTTTGGGCCTTGAATGAAAATCATCTTGAAATGTGCCAAATCTGCTGGCTTCTCAGCTTGCTCAAGAGGAACTTTAAATAATTCAAAATCCCCATCCAACGCTTCTACCAACCCAAAGCCTTCATCTGAACTCATTTCCCCGTGGCCCATAATCATCGCGATGGATGATGACTCAGGAGAAATCAACTTACGAATAGCATTGCTAAGCTCAAATTCAAGGTTTTCGATTGACTGGTTTAGGATTTGATCCTGCCCCATTCCCCGATCACCTCTTAGTACTAAAGCACCTGTTTCATATTCAGCATTACTAACCAAAATCCCTGGGAAAATCAGCTGCTCTTGCTGACCAGAATTTCTCAGCACGGATAAGTTTACAGGATTGATTCCATAATCGGATAAGGTCAAAATAAAATCGCCTCGTTCGCTTTCCGGCAAACTCAACGGGTCAAAATAAGAATAGGTGATCTTTTCTGGACTATATGAATTAAAGGTTCTAACTGTCTCTTCTATTGATTTCTGCAGACGTCGCATTCCGCCAGGTAGATTTTCCCCCATCAAAAGAATCTCCACATGAAGTGGTTCAGTAACCTCAGAGAGTACTTCTTCCGTCGCAGGATGCAAGGAATAGCGGTTTTCTTCTGTTAGGTCAATTCTAAAATTCAGGAATAACGCTAGCAAAGCAAACACTAGAATCCCTCCAAAAAGGAGCAACCAAGGCTTAGCGATATGTAGAGGCGACTTTTTCATTTGTTCCTCAAAACCAAAACTGCCCCACCCAAAAACAACCAAATCATACCGAACAAAAAGAATAAATCTGCTGAATCAATCACTCCTCTGCTCAGATTGATGTAATGAAAACTCAAACTCAGATCCGATGCCCAATAGGAAATATTCCCTAGCTGCATATCTGCCAAAGCTGAGAATCCGAAATAAAGCACAAAGCATAAAAATACGCCGAGCACGAAAGCAACAACCTGCTGTGAAGTCAGAGCACTTGCAAACAGACCCACCGCAGCGAACACTGCTCCTATCATAATCAAACCTATCCATGAGCCAAAAAAGCCTGCCTGATCTAAATTCCCAATCGGGTCTCCAAGTTGAATAATGCTATAGAAATAAAGCAGTGTAGGTAAAAGCGCCACGAGAACCAGGCAAAGCAAGGCTAAGTATTTGGCCAGAATAATCTGAACCAAAGAAAGTGGGGACGTTCTTAAAAGCTCCCAAGTCCCCGTCTTGCGCTCATCCGCAATGGCCCGCATAGAAAGCGCAGGCACAAGGAAGGTGAATACATAAGGTGTATAAGTGAATAATGCTTCCAGATCTGCAAAACCATATTCGAGCACGCTGCTTTCTGGAAATACCCAGACGATCAAACCAAGCGCCACCAGAAACAATGCTAATACCAGATAGCCTAAAAGGCTTCCGAAAAAGGCATTGATTTCTTTCAGAAAAAGGCTTTGCATAGTTTAGGCGTTGGTGATTTCCCGAAAAATTAACTCCAGATTTTTTTTACTTTGATTGAGGCTGATCAGATTTAATGAACGCTCATGAATGACTTGCATTATAAACTTTCTGGCCGATGCAGGATCAGTGGTAGAAACGAGTAATTCACGTTCTCCCTTTGCACCAAAGTCTATCTTATCCAAATTAGCAAACCACTCAAGTTCCAGTTCCTCTTCAGTTTCCAGAATTAGTATTGTTTCGTCAGAGTTGGATTTCAAATTTGAAAGCGAATCCGAAGCTAGTATTTTTCCTTTGTTGATGATGACCACGTCATGGCAAATCGCCTCTACTTCCTGCATAATGTGCGTGGAAAGAATAAGTGTTTTATCCTTCGCCACTTCTTGAATCAGGTTTCTGATTTCTACCAATTGATTTGGGTCTAGACCAGTCGTAGGTTCATCCAAAATAATCACTTGGGGATCATGGATCAATGCTCGAGCCAAACCTACTCGCTGTCGATAACCTTTGGAAAGCTGTCCGATTTTCTTGTGTTGCTCAGGTTCAAGCCCTGTGCGATTCAGCATTTCCTTCGTTCTGGATTTCAATAATTGTCCTGACATCCCGTATAATCCACCAGAGAATTCAAGGAATTCCCGCACATACATATCAAGGTAAAGCGGATTGTGCTCAGGCAAGTAGCCGATCAGGCGGCTAACTTCCTTGGGTGAATTTAGAGCATCCTTGCCCATCACTTTCACATCGCCCGATTCCGCTGACAAAAAACCAGTTATGATTTTCATCGCGGTGGATTTCCCCGCGCCATTTGGCCCCAAAAAACCAAGAATTCTTCCCGGCGTTGCCGAAAAAGACACTTCATCAAGCGCTTTTTGATTTCCGTACAGTTTGGTGAGTTTGGATACTTCGAGTGACATGTAGCTTTTTTAGTCAGATCAAAAGTAAGGAAAAAATAGAGTTTCCCTTAGTTACCGAAGATTTGCCAGAGATAGTGAGCAAGGAAGTTTTATCTGCCTTGAAAATACTTTACCAAACCAGCAAACTAGGTAAATACTATTTCCCTGAAGCCAATTTTTCCAATAAGAGATCAATCTCCGTAATCCCTACATACTCAGCTACCAGCTGCTTTTTTGCATCATAAACAAAAATAGATGGGACACTTCTTATTTGGTAGTAGCTAGCAACTTTCATCTCAGCGTCAAGAAGAAAATTGACAAACGCTTTGTCTTTTATCCCTAAACCGGTTACAAAACCAATCATTTCACCCACAGGTTCGACAGTCGTAAAGATTAGATTATAGTCCTTAAACTCATTTATTCTTTTGGAAAGCGTGCCTAGTTCTTCTTGGCACAAATGACAAGTGGAGTTGAAATAGATATAGAGTGTAGGTTTGTTTCCAGCCAACTGATGAATTGACTTGGGCTCTCCATTTATATCGTTTAATGTAAAATCAGGGAGAATACTTGGCGCTGTAAGCGTCGCGGCTTCTGCGGTAGTGCCCAGCTGCGATAGATACCCCAGATATGTTCCGCCACCAATAAGGATGACAAGAAGGAGAATTAAATTTGTCTTTTTCATTGCTTCGGTCTGTTGAGAAATCTTGCGCAAATTAAACACTTAACACAGCCAAAACAATTCTAAAGCATGCGAAAACACTGATGCCTGCTTTAGAATGAAGTGACACTATTAAATAAAGATACTCCTTCAAGACGCGACTAGCTCGAAGGAGTATAAAATTGAAATACTGGGCTTACTTCTTTCCTCTTGGTCTAAGTGGTCGGCATTCCACATCTGCCACAAAGTAATTAGGATGAGTTTCCAATGTTTGCACCATGGTAGTTGCTACATCGATTGGTCTCATCATGTTTTCATTGGCGTCAGCACCTTCTATATCGTCGAAGAAATTGGTTTGAATGGAACCCGGGAAAATAGTGGAAACCTTGATACCGAAATCTCTAAGCTCCATATATAAAGAATGTGAGATACCACGAACAGCATGCTTCGTCCCTACGTATCCAGCAAATTTATTCACTCCGTTTAAACCTGCTATGGATGCGACATTCAAAATATGTCCTTCATCAGCTGCTTTCATCCCAGGGATCAAACGCTTGGTAGTATAAAAAATCCCATGAACATTGGTATCAAACATTGCTTTCCAGTCTTCTGAAGAAAATGTTTCCGTATCCCCTGCGACACCAAATCCAGCGTTATTTACAAGGATTCTAATATCCTTTCCTAGTTTTCCAGTAGTAGCCTGAAAAGCTTGCTCTACCGACTCTTCTTTAGCAACATCACAGATGAAAAAATGGAAATTTTCATGCTGAAAGTCAGGAGCATTTCTTCCCCAGCCTGCAACTACGGTTCCTTTATCAATTAATAATTTGACTACTTCCAGTCCTATTCCTTTGCTCACACCTGTTACTACAGCGATTTGATTATTGAGTTGCATAGATTCTTGTTCAAATGATTTCTATTACAAAAGTATTTCGGGCGAAATAGTTCTTATACACAAAGAGTTTCCTTTCTATTCCTCCCAAAAAGCTTGAGCATTAACACTTTTTTATAAATTTGAATAATAGCAACACAAACCATCAACCATGAAAAAACTTTTACTTCCCCTGATCCTCATTCCAGTGCTGATGGGAACAGGAACGCTTTTAGCACAAACTGAACTGCGAACAGCAATCGACAGCAAGGCAAATTCAATAGAATCCAAAGTGATTGAGTGGCGCCGAGATATCCACATGCATCCTGAGCTGGGAAATCAAGAAACTCGTACCGCAAAAAAAATCGCTGATCACCTCCGCTCACTTGGAATAGAAGTCACCGAAAATGTAGCCGTGACTGGAGTAGTTGGCGTATTGAAGGGAGGAAAACCTGGCCCAACTGTCGCTCTTCGAGCGGATATGGACGGTCTGCCTGTTTCTGAACGAAATGATTTACCATTCAGATCTGTAAATACTGCAACATACAATGGTCAGGAAACCGGCGTGATGCATGCTTGTGGTCACGATTCACACGTAGCCATTCTTATGGGAGTGGCTGAAGTACTAGCAAGTATGAAAGATGATCTTGAAGGGGATGTGAAATTCCTATTCCAGCCAGCTGAGGAGGGGGTTTATGATGCAGATATTGCCGGAGCAGAGCTAATGGTAAAAGAGGGCGTAATGGAAGATGTAGACGCGGTTTTCGGTTTGCACATCAATTCGCAGACAGAAGTAGGGAAGATTGGCTATAGATCTGGACCGATCATGGCAGCAGTGGACAATCTGGAAATCACCGTCAAAGGTGTACAAGCACATGGCGCTTATCCTTGGTCTAGCGTGGATCCGATCGTGACTAGTTCACAGATCATCATGGGATTGCAGACCATTCTTTCCAGAAGTGTAAATGTCACCCAGAATCCTGCAGTAGTCACCATAGGAGCTATTCATGGAGGAATCCGACACAATATTATTCCAGAGGAAGTCAAGTTGATAGGAACAGTTAGAACTTTTGGAGAAGAACAGCAAGTCTTAGTACATAAGCGCATCACGGAGATCGTAACCAATATCGCAGCGAGTGCTGGAGCTACCGTTGACTTGAAGCTTGATAAGCTATATCCTTCTACCGTAAATGACCCTGATTTGACAAAGGAAATGTTACCATCATTGGAAGCAGCTGCAGGAGCGGAGAATTTAATCTATTTGAATCCAGTGACTGGAGCAGAAGACTTTAGCTTTTTCCAGAGAGAAAAGCCAGGCGTATTTATCTTTCTAGGAGGAATGAAAAAAGGTGGGGATCCATTGACAACACCTTCTCATCATACTCCTGGATTCTATATCGACGAAGGTGGATTTGTGTTAGGAATGCGAACCTTGAGTTATTTCGTTGTGGACTATATGGAAAAAAATAAGTAGAGAGTATTTAGACTCAAGTATCAAGAAAAGCAAAGCCCCAATTCGTCATGAATCGGGGCTTTGTGTTTTGTGTAATCAAGAAATCAAGAGTTAAGTATAAATTATAAACTTACTTCCCCTTATTTTTCTGATGCTTAGTCTTCAGCTGATTTCTATTGGTCTTGGCTTTGGAGTTCTTATTTCCACGCTTCTTCTCTTTCTCCTGTGCCTCTAAGTGTGCATTTGGCTTTTTATATTCTTTCTTCTCATGGAATGCTCCTTTGTAATCAGGATTATCCCGTTGTAGCAAGCGATCCAATTCACGTGCATAGGCTTGTTTCTCCTCAAAAGGCGTAGCAGTCACATCTACCTCATTAGGGATTTCTGCTTCCTCCACTTTCATTCGGATGATCTCTTCGATCTTATCGAAGTGGTAAGTTTCTGCTGGATTGACAAAACTGATAGCCTTGCCTTCCTTCTCAGCTCTACCCGTTCTACCGATTCTATGTACATAATCCTCATAGATCAGTGGCACATCAAAGTTGATCACGTGGGACACCATCGTCACATCCAATCCTCTAGAAGCTACGTCTGTAGCAACAAGAATCCGAACATCTCCTCCTTTGAAATCTTCAATGGAATTGATTCTAGTATTTTGCCCCTTATTCGCATGAATTACCCTGACTTCACCGAAGTTTCGATTATTCAAAAATGCAAAAACCTCTTCCGCGTTTCTTCTTGATCTGGTAAAGATGATTGCCCTATTAACCTCCTCATTTTTAAATAACTGAGCGAGGAGATTTAGTTTTGTTCTAATATTTGGCACCAAGTATTTCAACTGACCAATTGTCTCCGCAGTAGTCGCCTGAGGAGTCACCTCCACGCGCTCGGGAAACTCCAGAAATTCCGCAGCAAATCTGTCAATACGTTCTCCAAAAGTTGCAGAGAACAATAAGTTTTGTCTCTTGATAGGAATGATTTCCAAAATCGACCGGATCTGAGGCATGAAGCCCATATCCATCATTTTGTCTGCCTCATCTAGGACCAAAGTTTTAATTTCCTTAGTCAGAATTTTACCTTTTCTATAGATATCCAGAAATCTCCCTGGAGTAGTTACAATGATATCAACTCCCTTTTCCAAGATTTCAATCTGAGTCTTTGGACCCAAACCTCCATAAAGCGCAACCATTCTCAGATCGGTATGCTTTGCCATTTGGAGAACCACTTCCTCGATCTGCATTACCAACTCACGTGTCGGCGCCATAATCACCGCTCTCGCGTGATCGCCTTGCGCATATTTCACCTTCATAAGTAGAGGCAACACATAAGCTGCGGTCTTTCCTGTTCCTGTCTGAGCTATCCCTAATACGTCATGACCAGCAAGCGCAAGTGGAATTGCTTTTTCCTGAATAGGCGTAGGATGAACATATCCAGCATCCGCCACGGCATTTAATAGCTGTCGATTTAGCTTAAATGCTTCAAAAGTTGAGGCCTCATTGCTCATGATTCGTTAATTTTGATTGAAATAGTAAAATCCTAAAAGGAGAAAAGATGAAAAGTATTCTGATCACCGGTGCAAATATAGTCAATGAAGGCCGGATAAGTCTTGGCGATGTGTTAGTAGAAAATGGAAGAATTTCAAAACTGGGGGAAGATCTCAGTGCTGAGCAAGCAGATATCCATATTGACGGGACTGGAAAACATCTTTTCCCAGGACTAATTGATGATCAGGTACACTTCAGAGAGCCGGGGCTTACGCACAAAGCGGAGATCTATACCGAGGCAAAAGCTGGCGTAGCCGGTGGCACTACTTCCTATATGGAAATGCCCAATACAATTCCTCAGGCGACGACTGTAGAATTACTTGAGCAGAAATACGCAAGGGCTTCGGAAGTTTCCATGGCTAATTATTCCTTTTTCATGGGAGCGACAAATGGCAATCTGGATGAGATCATGAAAGTCAATTTTGAGGAAGTGTGCGGATTGAAGATTTTCCAAGGTTCTTCCACTGGAAACATGGTGGTGGATAACATTGAGTCTTTGGAAGGGATTTTCAAAGAATGTAAAGCAATCATAGCGATACACAGCGAAAACGACAGCATCATCAAAGCAAATTTTGATGAGTATAAAGCTATCTATGGTGATGATATCCCTGTGAAATTTCACCCAAAGATCAGATCCGAAGAAGCTTGTTATGATGCTTCGAGTCGTGCAATAGCTATGGCCAAAAAACATGGCACTCGTCTTCACATTCTTCATATCAGTACAGCAAAAGAATTGGAGCTTTTCACCAATACAATTCCTCTAGAAGAGAAAAAAGTAACTGCGGAGGCCTGTATTCATCATTTGTGGTTTTCGGAAGCTGATTATGATACGAAAGGAAATCTGATCAAATGGAATCCTGCAGTAAAAACAGCCAAAGACCGAGAAGCTATTTTCAACGCAATGCTGGACGGTACCATTGACGTGGTAGCCACAGATCATGCGCCGCACACATTGGAGGAAAAAGCTCAGATCTACACCAAAGCTCCTTCTGGCGGACCGCTTAATCAACACAGCTTAGTTGCCATGCTTGACTTCTATCACCAGGGCAAAATCAGCTTGGAGAAAATCGCATTGAAAATGTGTCATAACGTAGCAACGCTATTCCATATCAAGGATCGAGGATTTATTAGAGAGGGGTATTATGCGGATTTGGTATTAGTTGACTTAAATAATCCCTGGAAAGTTGAAAAAGAAAATATTTTATCTAAGTGTGGATGGTCACCCTTTGAAGGACACACTTTCCAGTCAAAAGTCACACACACAGTCGTTTCTGGACATTTAGCGTTCGAAAACGGAGCATTTCACGAAGAAAAGAAAGGTGAGCGACTTAAATTTTCAAGAAAATTTTAGAAATCATCTTGCACTGATATAGGTTAATTATTACTTTTGCAGACCGTTTGGAAGAAACCAGATCAAACGTATAAATGGTGATTGTAGCTCAGTTGGTTAGAGCGCTGGTTTGTGGATCCAGAGGTCGCCGGTTCGAACCCGGTCTTTCACCCTAAGTAAAGCCCCTCAATCGAGGGGCTTTACTGTTATTAGACCTCTGTTGGCATAGCATTTGATAAATCGTGCCAGAACTAAACCAACTTCAGATGTTTACTTTGTTCAAAACTTCGCCAAAATTCCCTCAGGTAAAACCAATCAATATCAGAATGGTAAAAAGCTACTTGATGAAATTTGAAGAATCGCTAAGAAATTTCGAAGAAATCCAAAAAGAAGCGATTCATTCCTGATTTTCTCTACAAAAACAAAAGGTTATGGAAACATAACCTTAATTTTTTTCCATTTCATTTTTCTTGTCGGTGCAAAACTCTATTTTTAGCAACATAGAATTTTTCCCACATGAGTTACATCCATTTCGATAAAACACAACTAATCAATCTGAATTATTCCCTCGAAAGGGAGACAATCAGATCCAATCGTTCTGGTGCATATACCAGCACTTCTATTATTGGTTGTAATACTAGAAAATACCATGGACTGCTAGTAGTCCCTCAGCCTCAAATTGACTCACAAAGTCACGTTATGCTTTCTACTGTCCATGAGACGGTCATTCAGCATGGGGCAAGCTTTAACTTGGGCATCAGTAAATTTCCGGGAAATTACTCTCCAAGAGGTCATAAATACTTGGAAGATTTTGATTCTGAGCCGATCCCAAAATTGACGTATCGGGTTGGTGGTGTGCTTTTGCAGAAGGAACTGATCTTGGATACCAACCGTGATCGTTTGATGATTCGCTACACGCTGTTGGATGCTCACTCTCCTACAAAAATCAGAATAGCGCCGTTTTTAGCTTTTAGAGGTTATCATGACCTTTCTAAAGCAAATACTTACATCAATAAAAAATATAAGAAAGCTTCAAATGGAGCGGTATTCCATTTATACGAGGCTTACGATCCACTTTACTTGCAAGTCTCCAAAAAAACAGACTTTGTCCCTGCTCCTGATTGGTATTATAATATTGAGTACATCTTAGAGCGTGAGCGAGGATATGATTATCAGGAAGACTTGTACGTACCTGGATATTTCGAATTTGATATAGAAAAAGGCGAATCTGTCATTTTTTCAGCAGGACTGACAGAAGCTGATCCAAAAACACGTCAAAATGCCTTTGACAAAGAAATCGCTAGAAGAACACCAAGAAATAATTTTGAAAACTGTCTGAAAAACTCAGCCGGACAATTTATCAGGCAGCGAGACGGAGATACAAGAGTTATAGCGGGATACCCATGGTTTGGGTGGTGGGGAAGAGATACGTTTGTAGCAGCTCCTGGGCTTACACTTTCTACAGGTAACCCTAAGACCTTTTTAGACATCATGGACACTATGTCTCGTGATCTTAAAGGTCCACTTTTCCCTAATGTAGGCAGCGGTGTAACCACCAATATGAATTCTATTGACGCGCCACTTTGGTATTTCTGGGCATTGCAGCAGTATATCAAATACACAGGAGATAGTAAGACCATCAAGGATCGCTACTTAGGAAAAATGAAAGGGATTATTGACGGGTACTTAAAAGGCACCGATTTCAATATCCATGTTCAGGAAAATGGTCTAGTATACGGTGGTGAAGAAGGCAAAGCACTTACTTGGATGGATGCAGTGACCCCAGATGGACCTGTTACACCTAGAACTGGATGCCCAGTGGAAATCCAGGCTCTTTGGTACAATGCTCTTTGCTTCTATCACGAATTGACAGGAGATGAAGAAGTTGCCGCTCATGCTGTGAAAATTAGCGAGACCTTTGAAAAAGAGTTCTGGTCTGATGAACATGGGTATTTGGCAGATTATATAAATGGTGAAGAAAAAGACTGGTCTATACGTCCAAATATGATTTTTGCTACCTCACTGCCTTATGTGATGCTCAGCGATGACAAATGTGACATGGTCCTCGAAACAGCAAAATCAAAACTTCTTACTACCAGAGGAATGCGTTCGCTTTCACCTGATGACCCAGCTTATAAAGGTTATTATTTCGGTGATCAAATCAGTAGAGATCAAGCTTACCATAATGGTACGGTGTGGGTTTGGCCACTTGGGCATTTTGTAGAGGGATATATTAGGCTTCATGGTAAATCAGGAGCGAATTTTATACAAAAAATTGTAAAGGGTTTTGACGGCGTGATGACGCAATATGGCGTGGGAGCAGTAGCAGAGATATATGATGGGGATCCACCGCATCGCCCGAAAGGAGCGATTTCGCAGGCGTGGAGCGTATCAGAATTGCTTAGAATGATGGATTTGGTCAAAAAGATATAAAAGACTTTTTATGAAGGTGCTAATGTTTGGGTGGGAATTCCCACCACATATTTCAGGAGGTCTTGGAACAGCGTGCTATGGTTTAGTCAAGGGACTAGCTCATCACCATCAAGACATCATATTTGTAGTACCTAAACTCTGGGGAGACGAAGAACCGCTGGCAGATTTTGTCAATGCGAGTGATGTCACCATAGATTACCGTGAAAAACGGTTTAAAAAATTCTGGAAAAACCTCACTTACCTAGAAGTAAGTAGCTTTCTAGTCCCATATCTGGGTCCAGATCAATTCAAGAAATATACTGACTATGCAATCCACGATAGGACTGATGTAGATGAAAGTGTGTTTTCAAATAAATTTGAATTCAGCGGAAAATACGGAAAAGACTTAATGATGGAAGTGTCTCGATATGCACTAGTCGCAGCACATATTTCCAAATCCAAGGAACACGACATCATCCATGCTCACGACTGGCTTTCTTTCCCAGCAGGGATTGCTGCCAAAGAGATAAGTGGCAAACCTTTAGTTGCCCATGTCCACGCCACTGAATTTGACCGCTCAGGCGAATCTGTAAACCAAGTGGTATATGACATCGAGAGAGCCGGAATGCATGCCGCTGACCACGTGGTCGCAGTAAGTCAACTGACAAAGAATATCATCATCAAAAAATATGGAGTACCTGCCAGCAAAATAACGGTACTTCATAATGCTGTATTAGACGCAAGCATCATAAAATCCAGCTACCAAAAGAAAGTACCAGAGAAAATCGTGACTTTCTTAGGTAGAATCACTTTCCAAAAAGGTCCTGAATACTTCGTAGAAGCTGCTAAGAAAGTCATAGAAAGAGACCCAAATGTTCGCTTTGTAATGGCTGGTAACGGAGACTTATTGAATCGCATGATAGATCGGGTGGCCGAGCTTCGCATGGGCACCAAGTTTCATTTTACAGGCTTCCTGAAAGGTGATGATGTAGATCACATGTATGCCATTTCAGATGTATATGTGATGCCATCTGTTTCTGAACCTTTTGGAATTTCTCCTTTAGAAGCAGTACGACACAATACGCCAGTGATTATTTCCAAGCAATCCGGAGTGGCTGAAGTCCTGAATAATGCGATCAAAATTGACTTTTGGGACATAGACTCTATGGCAGATGCCATTTTCGCCTTGCTTCATTATGATGGTATTTCCAAGATGTTCAAAGAACTGGGAACTGAAGAATTGAAAAAATTAAAGTGGGAGCATGTGGCAGAAAAACTCGTCACTGTGTACCAAAAAACATTATCGCAGAAACCATGAGAACCATATGCTTTTACTTCCAGGTTCATCAGCCATACCGTCTGAAGCCTTATCGTTTTTTTGACATCGGAGACGATCATCATTATTGGGACGATTTTTCCAATCGCAGTATTATGAGAAAAGTAGCTCAAAAATGCTACCTCCCTATGAATGCCTTGCTTTTGGAGATGATACACAAGTATAATGGCGCCTTTAAAGTAAGTTTCTCCATGTCTGGTGTATATCTGGACCAACTCGAAGCTTATGCTCCTGATGTACTGGAAAGCTTTCAGAAACTCGTTGCCACAGGTCATTGCGAATTGCTCAATGAAACCTATGCACATACTTTAGCGGCTTTGAAAAGTAAGGATGAGTTTCAAAGCATGGTGAAAAAACATCAGGAAAAGATAAAGAAGCTTTTCAATGGTTATCAGCCAAAAGTATTTAGAAACACAGAGCTAATCTATTCAGATCAGATTGGAGCTATGGTTGCGGAAATGGGTTTTGAGGCAATTTTAACCGAAGGAGCCAAGCACGTACTTGGATGGAAAAGCCCAAATTATGTTTACTGCAATAGCATAGATCCTAAGCTAAAAGTATTGCTAAAGAACTTCCAGCTCTCTGATGATATCGCATTTAGATTTGGCAACAAAGGCTGGGAAGATTATCCGCTCACTACAGATAAGTTTGTAAAATGGATAAACGACGTGCCCGAGGATGAAGAGACAATTAATCTATTTATGGATTATGAGACCTTCGGCGAGCATCAGTGGGCAGAGACGGGGATTTTTGAATTCATGAAGGCTCTTCCTGAAGCTGTATTCAGCAAGACTAACTTCACTTTTTCCACTCCATCTGAGGTGGCCGCTAAGATCCCTCCAGTTGGGAAAATACATGTTCCTATCCCTATTTCTTGGGCGGATGAGGAGCGTGATTTGACAGCATGGCTAGGAAACGATCTCCAGGATGAAGCCTTTGACAGGTTATTTGAAATGGAGGAATTGGTCAAGAGCATTGATGACGATGATATTCAGCGAGACTGGACATACTTACAGACCAGTGACCACTTTTACTACATGTGTACCAAGTTCTTCTCTGATGGAGATATTCATGCATATTTCAGTCCCTACGAATCGCCTTACGAAGCTTTCATCAATTATATGAATGTGCTAAGTGACTTTATGATAAGAGTGAAGGAAAAGATTAGCGAAAAAAAAGCTAGCCAATTGAACTAGTTATTATCTATAAAAGCAAAAAGACCGATTACGATCGGTCTTTTTTTATGCCCGAAATTTATGGTTTGACCACATTTTTTTACTCTATTTTTTGAGTAGTTAAGGGAGTTTATGACAGCTTTTTAGAGGTAAATTATTGCCTAATATTTCACATACTATTAGCTAAACCCGACTGATATTTGCAGATTTAGAATGAAAAATGGTACCGATCCTAAATTTTTATCATACGACAAATGCCCTATTTAGTAAAGAAACTAAGGAACTATTAAATTCAAAAAATTATATCAACTTACTGATTTACTGATATTTAAATCATTACAATCAAAATCAAGGAAACATAAAGCTAAACTTGCATGCTTACAAATTCCATATCAATAATCTAATTTTGGATAGTCAGTGCTAAATAATTAACTGTTTCTAACTTATCCATTTTATGAAAACTTCATTGCTTACACTTCTGCTACTTTGGGTTGGAATATTCCAGCCGGCTGATCCTTATATCTCTTTAAAAGATTATGATGTCGGGGCATTCCACCGAGGTAAACAATCTTCCAAATCTCCGAAGCGAGTATACATTCAAAAATTTAGAGCATTATTCGAGGTCTACGAAGAAGCCTCAGCAAGTACTTCAGAATCTAAAAATGAACGAGCTAATAGAACTACTACTGTATCGGGAACAAAAACCAGTATGGGTGTACAACTTAGCGGGGTAGATGTTCCGGATTTTCAAAAAATAGTAGATGAGGCGTACGCTGATTTTGTAGCTCAGCTCGAATCGGATGGTTTTGAAATCATCACTGCAGAGGAAGCTGGGAAAACGGATTACTATTCTGGCTACACAAAAATAGAAGGTGGAGCTTCCTCCACTGATCAAGCGACAGGGTACGTAATGGTCACTCCTACGGGATATAATTACTGGGTTAAAGGAGTTTCAACTAGTGGTAAAGAAAAAGGAACATTCACTGATACTAGCTCTAAATTATCTAAAGACCTGGATGACGCTTACGTCGCCGAGGCTACGTTTATTTTCCCATTTGTGAATTTGGATGCAAGCTCCACAAGCTTTGCTAACTATGCCTCATCTAAAGTAAAGGCAGACATTAATTTAAGAATGGCAGCGTCAGTGGGAACTCTGGATAATGAACAAATGGGTTTAGGTAAGATTGCAAAAGGATTTACCACCTCACCTACACAGGAGCGCTTAACTTCCCAAGTTCGCTTTGTAGCCGGTCATATGGCCAGCTCACCTCTATTTGCTTCCTCTACAGCACTTAAAAAAGATGTGTATTTCGGAGGAATCTTTGCCGAAGACAAATTAGTAGAAGTTACTTCTGCTGAGGTGGCTGCTTTCTCGAAAACCGCCTATCCTCAACTAGTTATGGTATCAGGAGGCGAAATGACTCTTGCTTCTCACTACGTGGCATGCGATCATGACAAATATATCGAGTCTGCAAAAGGCTCAATGAAGGAAATGATAGGAAGTGGGATTTATAATTTCAAGGAACTCGTAAAAGATTAATTTAGGTTATTGACCCGTCCTGAAATAGATTGACAGATTTAAGTTAGTAAAATTAGCCGAGGGAGATTTTCTTCCTCGGTTTTTTGATGGATTTCATTTGGGGTTTTCATATTGAGACTTAGGTGAGGTCTTTCCT
>NZ_VORW01000037.1 GCF_007997215.1 Algoriphagus aquimarinus
TGAAAGCCAACCAAACGGCCCTATTTCCAACCTAGTGGGCTTACATTCCAATTTCACCCAAAAATCTCCTCTGATTAAGTTCTTTTCAACCTCTCTGAGAAATTCTTACTTTAGTCGGACACTAGTGATTTTAAACTTCCAATTACTCATTTTAAATTTTCAATTTCTTTCATTTTAAATTCTCAATTCCCTCATTTTATCCTGATAGCTATTGGGACCTTCATTTTAAATTTCTAATTCCCTCATTTTAAATTCTCCCAAACCAACCAACCAACAACCACCCAACACTCTTCACCTCACCGCCTTCAACATCACACCCATACCTTGTAGCATAAGCAATATCACCGTTGCATCTTTTTCATTCTCTTGTTCTATAAACTGTCTCAGAGCCCTCGAAAGTGCACCTATCTGTTTTCCTTTAGCGATTCTTTCATAGGGAATAGGGTTGGGATTATCGGAGTAAATCCGACTTAATTTAGCTTCCACGCGTTTTTCCATGTCTTTCAGTTCACTGCAGATGGCTGCCCAGTTATACATGGAGTAAGGAGATTAGTAGGCTGTAAATATCATCTGTTTTTACTCACCTTGTTCTGATCCTATAATGATTTGTGATAGCCTGTGTCAGAGATTTAATATTGATAATAATCAGTGGGTTTTCAAATTGAAAATGCACCCTGTTTTAATTAGAATTAATTATTTTTAATTCTTACCTCAATCAAGTAATCCTATTATCTCTTTACAATGGACAAACCCATTTTAACTTTTGAAGATATTATCCGACTAAATGGCCATGACTGGGATCAGGCTTATGCAGTGCTGACTTACCACCTGGAAAAAGGCAATATTAAAAAGGAAGTGCTAAAAGATGGGACAGTTATCTACCACAATCCAACTCAAGTGCAGGGACACAATCTTATCCATGACAAAATATTTACCCCCAAGATTCAAACCAGAGTAGTAATGCGACCCCGAAGGACTCGTATAAATAAGGATGAAGGGAAGGAGTGAGGTCATGAAGCCAAATACTCCCAATTACTGTACTAGATTGGTAATGATATTTGATTGGGATTATTGATCAATTTGTCTCTATCGGACTTCTCGCAGCCATGAAATTGAGAATGACCAAAAAGCTTTTTTTGCATTACAAGGTTTTGACTAAATCATGGAATGCATCCACTACAGACAAGATGTATTTTACCGCTGGTGACCTGGAAGAGAAACCATTTAAACCTGCTCCATATCGAAATCGGTGATTTTTACTCCCCGTTTTCTCAAAAAAATACCCTGTGCAGGGTATTTTTTGAAATTTAATTACCTGTATTTTTAAGATCATCAATTGTTTTTCAAAATGGCAGTTAAAGATCTTCACGACAAACCCTTTGATCAAGGGACTCTTACTAAACTAGAGATATTTGAGAAATATACACAAGCTTGGATTCCTGTCTTTACAATTACTAAAGGTCCAGAGATTTTTATAGTAGATTTTTTCGCCGGGACTGGATATGATATTGATGGAGTTGCAGGAAGTCCTATTCGCATATTATCAAAAATTCTTGATTTTGCACCTTTATTGCTGAAGTATAAAACCACCGTTATACTTCACCTGAATGAATTTAAAAAATCAAAGCTGGAATTATTGAAAGAGGCTACTACTCAATATATCCTAGCTCATCCAATATTGAAGAAAGTCTTGAAAATTGATTTTACTTCCTTAGAATTCGAGAAATCTTTTGAAAGAGAGTATCCGCATATTGAAAGGTTACCTGCTCTGGTTTTTCTAGATCAAAATGGAGTTAAATTTCTAAATAGAACATATCTCAGTAAACTTGAGAAAACCAGAGTTACGGACTTTCTCTACTTCGTATCGACTTCCTATTTGAAGAGATTTCGTGATACTCCTGAATTCAAAGCAATGGGAATCGAAATGGATTTTATCACTAAAAATCCGTTTAGGTTTATTCATCAATCTCTTTTGGACATCTTAAGGTCTTGGTTACCTATTTCAAGTCAACTTAAGCTCTATCCCTTTACAATTAAAAAACCAAGTGGTATATATGGGCTTGTCTTTGGCGCATCTCATCCAGCGGCAGTTGTTAAATTTCTTGAGATTGCCTGGAAGCAAAATGAACTAAATGGTTCCGCCAATTTTGATATTGATGAGGATCTAAACAAAGGACAAATCGATCTCTTTGCAGGAAAGATGTTAACTAAGAAAGAGTTATTCCAAAGAAATCTTGAAGAAGGAGTCCTTTCAGGAGAAGTAAAGTCAAATGTGGAGGCATTCTTTTTCACACTTGACAGAGGTCATATTCCAATTCATGCTAAAGAGGTTTTGGATAGATTAAAGAAGGATAAGCGCGTAGATTATAGAAGTTCCAGCCCCTTGATTACTTACGATAATGTCTGTAAAAACAAACTGAAACAAGATTATCTGCTCATCAAGAAAAGATAAACCGTCACTTGGTGACAGAAATTAGTATTGAAATTTTCTTAAAACTACTTTTGAACCATGGCACAAACCTCAATTGAATGGACCGAACTAACATGGAATCCTGTAACGGGTTGTACTAAGATCTCGGCTGGATGTAAATTCTGCTATGCAGAGGTGATGACCAAGAGACTGAAGTCCATGGGAGTGGAAAAGTACAAGGATGGATTTAAAAAAGTCCGCATTCATGAAGACACTTTGGGTATCCCATATACATGGAGGAAGTCCAAAGTAGTCTTTGTCAATTCCATGTCTGATCTTTTTCATAAGGATGTGCCGGTGGAATTTATTCAGCGTGTCTTTCAGGTAATGAACGAAAATCCTCAGCATGTCTTTCAGGTATTGACTAAAAGGGCTGATCGATTGGCTGAGATCCATGAGCAACTCACATGGTCACACAATATCTGGATGGGTGTTTCTGTAGAAGACGAAAAGGTCTTAGACCGAATTGATTTCCTAAGAACTACTGGCGCCAGAGTTAAATTTTTATCTCTTGAACCTTTAATTGGCCCACTTCCAAACCTCAACCTTCAAGGTATCGACTGGGTGATCGTAGGAGGTGAGAGCGGACATAAGGCCAGGCCTATGAATCCTGATTGGGTGCTTGATATTCAGGAACAGTGCGAGAGTTCAAAAGTGGCTTTCTTCTTCAAGCAGTGGGGAGGTAAAAATAAAAAGAAAGCGGGTAGAGAGCTGAATGGGCAGACTTATGACGAAATGCCTGATAGGGAATTGCAGAGGTTTATTTAGAAGGGTTGAATTACAATTCCCTCAAGTCACCACAGTCGCCTGACTACGCTGAGAGGGGATTGAGAAGTCCGCTACAATTGATAAGTTTGAATTAAAGTGTGGCTATAAGAAGATTGAAAGTTAAGTGCTCGTTTATCTCCATTTATTATGGCTAAACATAGCTGCAATTCATTAATATGATAAAATCATTCAACGAAATAACATTCCATGAGTTCAAAACCAATTGGTTTACTCAAATAAAGCAGGAAATTCAAATGAAAGGCAAAGATTATCTTCTTCTTGTCGACGAAGATGAATTTGCTGAATATCTGCATAGCAAATATGAACTCACTCCATTAGAAGTAGACGCGTTATCTGAAGCAGTAGATCAACCTTCAAAATCCAAGGAATGGTTTGAAGATAGGATGTGGGGAGAAAGATATGAAAGGGACGTATATTCTTTCACCATTAGATATCATTTTATAGGTTCACCTGTTCTCTTCAAAGTACAATCTAACCCATGGTCAATGACCTCCTATGAGATTGAGGTTGATGAATCTTCAAAAACAGTTTCGTTTAGTTTTAAGCTTTACAAACAAGATGTAGAGGAATTTATAAGAACTAAAAATGACTGCTATGGAAGATCCTTTGCAAACTTGATCAAACTGAATCAGAATATAGAGGAAATTAATAATGGTCTATTAAATACAATCAATAGTTACATCAATCAAGAAAAGAGCAAATACATTAAGGAAAATGACTTTTTTGCTGCTATAAGTGTAAAGGTTAACAAGGATACTAAATCCTTATTTACTGCCCCAACCGTAAAAAGGAAAATAATCCCTCAACCCAAAGTACCAAAGGACAAAGAATTTTCCTCAGAACCAACCATGAGCAATATAATGTATGATGATATTCTTAAGGTCATTTATGATTCTGGAAAGAGTATGGAAAAAAAACCAGCTCTTTATATCAATAAAGATGAAGAAGGTTTAAGAGACCAGTTTTTATTCATCCTTGAGACAAGGTATGAAGGCATTACCGCTACAGGTGAAACTTTTAATCGTTCTGGCAAAACTGATATTTTATTAAAGTATGCCGCTGATGGATCGAATTTATTTGTAGCAGAATGTAAGTTCTGGCATGGTGGATCTGAATACATAAAGGCTATTAGCCAACTCTTTGATCGATACCTATCTTGGCGTGATTCGAAAGTTGCATTGGTGATGTTTGTTACAAATCAAGACTTTAGTAAAGTTCTTAAGTCTATCGAAGAAGAATCATTAAATCATCAATACGCAAAAAAAAGAGTTGGTTCGAGAGGGGAATCTTCCTTTTCATTTGAATTTCATTTGCCCCAAGATAAAGACAAATCAGTAATGGTTGAAGTAATGGCTTTTCACTATGATAAAAAATAAAAAAGCAATATACAATCAGGTTTTTGGTGAGATAGCAGAAACAATGAAGCCGTTCATGCAAAGAATTGATGAAGTTCTTAGAGATTTGGTTTGATTTTTTTTTTATGAAATAAGCCGACAATTCAAACATTCATATTGATTATACATACATTAATCTTCTATGAAGATATTATCTCTTTCTAGATTTTATGACAAAAAATGAAGAGAAATATCTTTTTAAGATGTTTCAAGAAAAGTATAAGTATATGCCAGCTGGAATAGTTGAATTTGGAGATAAGCCTGATGTAATAGTTGTGCTTGATAACGGTCAAACAATTGGTGTAGAACTGACTGAATGCATATATGATGAAAAATTGATGAGTGAAAGTGAATTTCAGATTAAGTTTAATAATAAGGTAATTGCTAAACTTGAAGGTCGTATCCCTTTTAAATTTATGCTAGATATTGATATAGATACCAACATTCCATTAAAGCAGAATCAAATTGAATCAACCATAAAAGGAATAGTACAAATTTGTATTATTGAATTCAGCAATCTTAAACAAAATGAATCCAGTAGTGTGGAACAGTTAGACGTTGATTGGAATGAAGCACCTAATCACATTTATCAACATTTTTATGATCAAGGGTATAGAAAGCTTCCAAAAGGAATTTCACGAATATCAATGAGCAGGTATGATGTGCTCACAATGTGCCACCATCCAGAATCCAAAGGTGGTGTGATCCCAAACTTTACAGAAGAACATTTAAATCATATTTTGTCAAAAAAAGAGAAGGCATTAAAAAACTATAAGAGTTGTACTGAGCAATGGTTGGTTATTGGTGAAGGGGGAGATTTCTATAGCTATATGGACAAAATTGATATTAAGAGGGGCTTCAGCACATCTTTCGATAAGGTTTTCTTATATAGACGGTGGGATTCGGAGGTAATTGAACTTAAATGATTTCCTAGGGAAGTGTTAGCTAAACGCTGTTCTTTCAATGGAATACACAAATGGAAGTGAACTGATTGATTCAGGAGTTAAATTCTTTCTTCGCTAATTGGGTTTGCTAAAATCGATTTTATACTCGAGATCAATAATTTCCATTGGATGCACGCCATAAGCCTTTGCTAATTCAATGATTGTTGTGAAACGAATATCTACTCCATTTTCATACTTTTTGATATCTGCGTGGTCTAAGCTGCACCTCTGAGCCAGTTGTCTGTAGCTCAGTCCGCTAGTATCTTTTAACTCCTTCAATTTTTCTGCGAGTTGGTTGATTAATTTCTCCTTTTCCTCCAATTCCATTGAAAATTTAATTTGTGGAATTGAAAATCATTGAAATTTATGTAAAAAGTGTTGGTGAAATAACCAACATGTGTAACGTTTCACTATATTAGCCTAGGATTTCAAAAGTTGAAACCTAATATTTGTGGAATATCTGATTCCATAGTATTCGCACTTGAGTCTCGAAACTGAAAACGGCCAATTTTCAAAAATAGAAATGAGACAAAGGTGAGAATGCTCACGCCATTGGCGTGGGCTACTCGCTTGCTCATTTCTAAGGTGCTTGGCCGTACCTCAGTTTCTGCAAGAAGGAGAGTCCACTCCAATGGCTTTTTTTCTTGGGGACTATCGTTATAACCCAAGTATCATGGAACAGATGGTGATTTTTTCTAGACTAAAAAGCTTCCCGGGATCAGTATTCTGGAAGAAGGATCTGTCTGCGCTTTTTTACGTTGGGTCATATTGCTTTACTTATTACATCCTTCCAGTGGAACTCGGCATGGCCGCGGTAGATCGCCTGTATCCTCTGAAGCCTAAGAATCCGATTTAAGGGATTCACTTTTCAGACCGTGAAAGGGGAGGTGCACATCCCTGAGCAGATCGGTTACTACACACTCACGTCAGTAAGCTCACAGTAGCTGGTAGCGCTGACACATTACATCTTATTATTCATTATTGCTGGACTATCGGAAATCGATGGGGTAGGAGACTAGTGTCTTGTTTGTATAATGAGTTGAGCGCTGTAGCGAGACTTCATCATTCGGAATTCATCATTCTTCATTCATTATTAAAATGAAGAATTTATAGATATCGATGAGATTTCTTCGTCGTACCTCCTCCCGCTACGGTTGGCAGGAGCAATGACGAAAACCAACAACCGACATCGGTCATCGATTGTAGCGTAAAGGGGCTTCGACTTCGCTCAGCCTGACACACTTCCGTCTTCCGTCTTCGGTCTTCCAACATCGGTCATCGGACACCTAGCATTAAACACATTTAAAGCATGAAAAAAACACTACTCATCTGCTTACTGGGATACCTATGCGTACCCATAAGCACACTCACAGCACAAGTTGTGGAGTCACCCCCAGGCAAAGATTTGGTTTATCAGCCTGGCATCCCAGGGCAGGAGGGCGAAAGCTCTTCTGCTCCTAAGGCTGCTGTCATTTGGGGCATGGTCTCCGAATACTCAAAGAGGGATAAAGTTTTCCTGGAAATCTATCAAAACTATTACTTCAATTCGCCAAATGCCCCTGAGTCAAGTTTCGTTACTATGCCTTTGTCTCCGGGTAAATTGATGGAGGGAGCATATCCAAAGGATAAAACATTTCAGTATAATCTACTAGATATGAAAGGCAATTATTGGCTTTCTCTGAAACTTGAAGATTCAGGGTATATACTTGACCGAATGCTAGTCCAGCCCGGGGATTCAGTTCAGGTATATATTGATTTGGAGATGGCACGTGTGCTTTTTGCAGGTCCACAGGCTGATAAATTCAGGTTTCAATATGAACTCCAGCTACTGGAAAGGGAATATTTTTTATCCAGAGAACGTGTTATGGTCACAGATCAGGTAGAATCAATCCTGACCGATCCGGTGCATGGAAAAGACTATCAGGAGGTATTGCTAGGGGCAGGTCCTAGGATGACATTTATTACACGCGGTAAAGAAGAGTTGGACAGAATAGAAAATTTTGATCCCTACGCTCCCGGGGGATTGCTTGATATAAAAACTGATTTCATTGACAGCTGGCAGGATAGACTGGATAGTGATTTCCTTTCTTTTTTCAAGAAGGAAGGGGACTTGGATGTATGGAGAAAACACCTGGCCAAAATCAACAGTGCACTGATGTTTGCAGAAATCCGTAAGGATAGTTCCATGGTTTCAAGGCTGGTAGAGCTGGGAAAGAAGCATCTGAAAATGGCAGAGCAGGAAGTGGAATCCGAATACTACCCTTTCTCTGCAGAACTAATGGACTATCAGGAACTGAAGACAAGGCTAAGTACCCGATTGTATGCTATGTCTGATCTGGAAATTATCCATTCCATTTTACCGGATTGGTTGAGGGAAAAAGCGCTCGTTAGGAAATTCTATGAAGGATACGAATCCATCATTGGGGTGGACAAAGCCTTACAGGATGCTCTTGTGACCATCAAGGATAGTAAGTCTCAAGAGCTACTCTCCGCCTTGGCACATCTTAAAAGTACCGGGTCACCGGTTAAGGGATTCGCATTTCTATCTCCCCAAGGCGATACGGTCTCGCTGAGTGAGCTCGATGCTGATCTCTTTCTGGTAGAGTTCTGGATCACCGGATGCAAGGCCTGCGTAGCCTTCAAAGAAAATGCGCTCACTCAAATCCAGGATAAGTATGAGCAAGACCTCCGACTGAAGGTAGTGACTGTTTCGGCGGATTTTAGCCGGGAAATTTGGGAAAGAAGTTTAGCCTCAGGAAAGTATACCCTGCCTGAATTTATCAATCTCTATACAGGTGAGAAAAACAGAAACCATGAATTTCTAAGGCAATACGGCATCAATTCCTTTCCAAACAGGATCATTCTTGACGGAGAGGGAAAGATACTGATGGTTTCCAACGTACCCTTCACCGGAGATGAACTGATACCCATACTCCAGGGATACCTGGATAATATCTCCCTTACCGATTCTGATCCCGCTATCCACTCTACTAAACAAACCAAAGAATGAAAAAAATACTATTCCTATACTTTTTCCTTCTCATGACAGGAGGATACAGCCACGCACAGAAGATGTTTTCAGTGAATGGCACAATAATGATAGACGGGGAAGGCATACCGTTGGCGGGGGCTACAGTGAAGGTAAAGGACTCTGATCACTTAGTTATCTCTAAAGAGGACGGTAGTTTCAATCTGGCGTTGCCAGCAGGTAACTATGAACTCCAGTTTAGTTTTATAGGGTTTACGCCAGCTGAACTTTCCCTAATTGTGCCTATAGATAAGGCCCTTGTGATATTTCTTGCACCGGACGCGTTGTTCCTTGATGAAGTAGAGGTTCTTTCCACTGGCTATCAGGAATTGCCCACAGAGCGGGCCACGGGTTCCTTTGCCCACATTAATGAGGAACTTATAAATAGAAGTGTCAGTCCTGATATTATTTCCCGGTTGGAAAATGTAACCTCCGGACTAGTGTTCAATACCAAGGGTGGGCAGGCAGATAAGATAAGCATAAGGGGTAGAAGTACCCTGTATGCCAATACTCAGCCCTTGGTGATAGTGGACAATTTCCCTTACGATGGGCCATTGGAAAATATAAATCCCAATGATATAGAATCAGTGACCGTACTGAAAGATGCGGCAGCCGCGTCTATTTGGGGAGCCAGGGCAGGGAATGGAGTTATTGTACTTACTACCAAAAAAGGGAAGTATGGAGAGCCACTTCAGGTGTCATTCAATACCAACCTTACTATCCGCCAAAAACCGGATGTGTTTTATCAGCAAAGGATGAGTTCGGCCGACTTTATTGAGGTGGAGCGATTACTCTTTGGTAGGAAATATTATAATTCAGCTATTTCATCGGCCAACAAATCCCCAATTACTCCCGCAGTCGAAATCCTGTATGCCATGGATCAAGGTACTATTAGTCAGGAGGAAGGAGAGAGACAATTGGAAGGATTGTCAGCTCATGATATCAGAGCCGATTATAATCAGTATTACTATAGACCTGCGGTTTTTCAGCAATATGCACTCCAGCTAGCAGGAAGTACCAAAAATCAAATCTTTGGCCTTTCAATGGGTTACGACAACAGCACACTTGATTTGAGTGGAAATACTGAGAGCAGAGTCACGACGCGTGCAAATCATGAGGTGAAATTGCTCGGTGATCGGATCAAGTTTACCAACCTGATTAACTTAGTCCAGAACAGGAGTCAAAAACCCAATGAAGGTCCAGGATCGGTAGTTTTTACCGGACTTACCGATACCTATCCTTATGCTCGCTTGGCAGATGAGAATGGTCTTCCACTTTCCATGGTGAGGGATTACAGGGCTTCTTATGCCCAAAAGGCTGAATCACTGGGCTTGCTAAACTGGGAATATTATCCTTTAAATGAACTAGGCCTATCTCCTGAGAGTACTACTGCGCAGGAAATCAGATGGACCTCCGCAATAAGTGGAGAAATAGCTCAAGGCCTTACAGCTGAGCTTTCCTATCAATACTGGACAAGGTCTGCCTATCAGGACCAACTGTTCTCAAGGGACAGCTACTTTACACGTAATATCATTAATTCATTCACTCAGCGGCTAGTGGATGGGAGTTTATCTTATGCTATACCTATGGGTGATGTATTGGATGAAACCACTACTCGTGCTGAGAGTCAGCAGTTCAGGTCAATGATCCGATATTCATCAGTGTGGGGCCTTCATGGATTGAATTTGCTGGCTGGTTTTGAAGCAAAGCAAATGCAGACGAACTCATCCTCACACAGGTATTATGGGTACAACCCTGACCTGGCAGCATCGGGATTGGTGGATTACCAAAACCGCTATCCCTATTTCTACAATTCTGGAAGGTCGAGTACTATTCCCTCTGGTGATGGGCTGTCTGATTTGAGTGACAGATTTCTGTCCTATTACTTCAATGCTGGCTATTCTTACAACAAAACAGTAGACTTTACTGCGAGCTTGAGACGTGACCAGTCCAATCTTTTCGGTGTGAAATCCAACCAGCGCGGTGTCCCCTTGGGATCAGTTGGGCTGGGATGGACTATAAGTCAGATGTCTTTCTATAAATGGGATGAACTACCTTATGTCAAATTAAGGACATCGTTTGGTTATAACGGTAATATTGATAGGACGCTCACAGGAGAAACGACCGCCATATTTCTTACTTCCTCAGGATCATCAACGAATCCGGGTATGCCATATTCCCGAATCTTGAATCCTCCCTATCCTGAATTGAGATGGGAGAGGATTCGCATCATCAATACAGGGCTGGACGTGGAGAGTAAATCCGGTAGGATAGGGGCTACTTTGGAATTTTATTGGAAAGAAGGCCTTGACCTGATTTCTGATACTCCGTTGCCCACCTCCAGTGGACTGGATAAGTTTCGTGGTAATGCCGCAAACACCAAAAGCCATGGAATGGATTTGACTTTGAATACAGTAAACCTCCAAGGAGCCATGGGTTGGAATACCCAATGGTTGTTCAGTACAAACAGGGAGGTAGTCAGCAAATACCTTTTGAAGTCATCGCCCGCCAATATCCTTACTGATGGAAGTGGAGGAAGCGGTCTCGTTTCTCCAGTTGAGGGTTTTCCTCTGTTTGCGATCTTCAGTTATAAATGGGCAGGATTAGACCCGGCGACGGGTAATCCCCTTGGATATTTGGATAATAGCCCATCTGATGATTTTTTATCCATCATCAGAAGAACTACCCAGGAGGATCTTATCTATCATGGTTCCGCAAAGCCAACGGTGTTTGGATCCATAAGAAATACATTCCAATACCTTGGATTCAGCCTTTCGCTCAATATTTCCTACAAACTGGGATATTATTATCGCCGGGAGTCCGTGCGGTACAGCCCTCTTCTTACCGGAACTCCAGGACATGCTGATTATGCTAAAAGGTGGCAAAATCCAGGAGATGAAATGCTTACTGAAATACCTTCTCTACCTGCCGCCAGAAATAGTAACAGGGATAACCTTTACATCTATTCAGAAGCTTTGGTTGAGAAAGGCGATCACATCCGCTTACAGGATATCAATCTTGCTTATCGTTTTCCTCTGAAGGGAAAGCGTGCTTCAAACTTGGAAATATACAGCTACCTGAATAATCTGGGGATGATCTGGAAAGCCGCTGACGATCCTTTGGATCCGGATTTTAGAACGATGAGACCACTGAGGTCAATCGCATTTGGTATCCGGGGCACCTTTTGACCTTGTCCCCGGGCACTTTCTTCCTAGTAGGTTTAGAGATTTCTTCCACGCCCTGGGGACATATTTTATTCTTTTAAAAATCATTACATGCTTTAATGTGGAAGCAGAACTATTCCGATAAGCAACCCCATTAAATATAATGCTAAACATTTATCCAAAAATTGATCAATATGAAAACATATATAAAAATTACATTATTGACATCTTTAGTCATGATGTCTTTTGCCTGTGAAGGGTTCTTGGACGAGAGACCAAATAAGAAAATCCTAATTCCCACTACAATAGACGACATCCGGGCCATGCTCGACAATAGTTCCGAAATGAATATAGTTCCTGCTTTTGGGCAGTTGGGTTCAGATGACCTGGTTATTTCCGATGCAGGATGGGCTAGTCTTTCTACTACATCAGAACAAAATGCCTACATATTTGCTGAAGAGATATTTCAAGGTTCGGCGTCAGCGGATTGGGAATATATGTACAGACAGATTTTTGTTGCTAACGTGGCGCTTGAGCAACTGCAAGAGTTTATGCCTTCCACGGCTAAAAAGGAACTAAACGGTGAAGCCCTTTTTCACAGAGCCCATGCGCACTTTATGCTTGCACAATTATTCGCCACACCCTACCTAGCCAATACAGTATCTACTGATTTAGCCATTCCTTTGCGACTTAATTCCAATGTTCAGGAAACCACGCCAAGGAGTACCATGATGCCCTTTTATAGCCAGGTACTTATGGATTTAAAAGAGGCTTTTGAAGGCCTTCCAGAGTATAGTGCTATTAAAACGCGTCCATCGAAAGTGGCGGCAAAGGCATTGGAGTCAAGGGTATACCTCACGATGGGTGAATTTGAAAAAGCAGAGTTAGCTGCGGACTATGCTTTGGCTAGTTCATATTATGAGCTGCTGGATTATAATTTGCTCGATCCTGAGTCTGCCTATCCATTTGCTACTTATAATTCAGAAGTGATTTTCCATACTTCCTTAATATCACATAGTTTTTTGGATGATTGGAATTCAGAGGTCTGGATAAACCCAGAACTAGAAGCTCTTTATTCAGATGATGATCTGAGGAGTGTCCTGTATAGTATTCAAAGATCCAACGGAGCAATTTCTTTTAAGGGGCAGTATACGGGTGATTATTCTAGATTTGGTGGCTTGGCACTTGATGAGGTTTATTTTATCAAGGCTGAATGTCTTGCTAGAAGAGGCCAGCTGGAAGAAGCAGTAAATTTTATGGATTTAATTCTAACTACCCGATTTAAATATGGAACATATGTAGGTTATGAAAATAGGATGCCTGTGGATCTACTTGCAGAAATATTGCAGGAAAAAAGGAAGAGTTTATTATTCAGAGGTATAAACTGGATTGATTTGAGGCGATTGAATTTTGGGGATTCATATGGCCGGGTTATAAATAGAACTGTTGACGGCCAAAAATATACACTTAGCCCTAAGAGCAATAAATTTAATTATCCTATTCCTGATAGTGAGATAAATCTCAATCCAGTACCAAACAATGATAGAAGGTAATGGAAAGGGAGGATTGCTCCTCCCCACTATACTAAGGTTTCCAGGCAAATGTGCCATTTCTGATAACATTTCCATCTGGTGCATCATATAAACAAGCTCCAGTAGAAGAGCATGTATAGTGTGTTCCCAGTGTAAGATCAGTCACATTGATGTATTCATCAGGATCATCAGGATCAATGGCATATTCATTCATTGGTGCTGGATTTGCAAAATTCATGGACATGGCCATTGTTGCTCCTAGGACCAATCCTAGCACCGGGAGCATTTTAGTTATTGATTTCATAATCGTAGACCCTTTTTTAACAATCAAAAAGGGACAAAACGTTTGGAGTCTTAATTAGAAGGGATGAACCTTCCAATCAAGGCATGGTTAAAAGGCCTACTCTGATAAGGGTTTTCGGCATCTCCCTTCCAGAGGCTCATTGGGTCTAGCCAGTCTCTTACCCCAGGCTATCAAGAGAAATGAGTCTCTTTTATTTTCGTCATTTTATTAAGCACGCACACTGAGCTTTTCGAAGTGTCGAGGGATAAATTCCCGTTGCTATTTTTTGCAGTCCTATTGCGAACCTGGGACTGTGGGGCGGTGTGTCAGCCACCGCCCTTTTTTTAATCGTTGAGGTGTCACCCTGAGTGTCCCGCTATTGGGGTCGAAGGGTCATAGAAGGTTTTATTTATCAGGTACTTGTGTGTAATCTATTGATTAGTTATATTAGAATAAGAAACTAGTTGCTTTCACCCAATTGACCGCAGAAGTTAGGATAGAGCCTCCTTCTTTTGATTCATTTTTTACAGTCCCAGCTTTAGATAATTTGGACTGTGGGCGTCGGATCCACCTCCGACGCCTTTCTTTGAAGGTAGATTAATCATTGCTGTTCCACTTTTATCTTTCCAAACTCTTTAAACCTCCTCGGGACAAGCCTTAGTATTATCACTTTTCTTCATGTCCAAGGGAAATGGCCTTTGATCTTTTTTTCACCGGGTTAAAAGCCAGCGCTATAAATCTGTCACTCCGCCCAAATGAATCCATACGGACGGGCCTCTGGGGTTTTCCTTTTTTAGCTTTCTGCATTTCGACTTCCAGCTATTTTCAATTCCCGACTTCGACTCCTGTCACACTGAGCACTTGAGAGACGAGAGTCTCGAAATCGAAGTGTCAGTCTGACACCACGTACCTTTCCTACCTTCCACTCAACACCATTCTCCCCTCCGCGAACTATCGGGAAGGGGTCGGGGGTAACAAAGACCATTTCCCATTAGGAATTCGTTTCCATCCTCGGCACAAACCTACGTCTTCCAAAAGTGATCCTGCGCCGAGGGCAACGGCCTATTTTCTCTATTAACCATGGGTTTCACCCATGGCTATTAATGGTTTCACCCCTTCAGGGTGATTCTCACACCTCTCTACTTTCATATATTTTTAATTTCTAATTCCTTCATTTTAAATTCTTCGCTCCAGCACCCAACTCCATTCTCCCCTTTAGGGGTCGGGGGTCACTGCTAAACCCAACTCCATTCTCCCCTTTAGGGGTCGGGGGTCAATCTTTCAATCGAATACCGGCAACCCCCATCCCAATACCCATCACATTCAATACAAAATGCTCCGCCCAACCCAGACTCTCCAGTATCCCTGCACAATTACATGGAACCCTAGGAAAAGCTCCCACCCAGATCAGTCCCACATAAGTTGTAAATACCGTCAGCAACAAAATGCTTCCTAAGTATCCCCACCATCTAGTGACTGCAAAGAGCAGGAGCAGGGCAATCAGCAACTCGGAAATTGGAACAGCATATGCCAGCACCTCCGCCAACTCTTCCGGAAAAGTCTGATTATGGAAAGCATTTCTGCTCTCTGTAAATCGAATCAGTTTATCCAGTCCCGTATAGGTCCAGAGGAGTATTAGTACGGTACTGAAGATTCTGTTCATATTCATATCATCTTAGTTAGCACTGACAAGCTCCCTCTCCT
>NZ_VORW01000038.1 GCF_007997215.1 Algoriphagus aquimarinus
TCACGGGAGGTCGATACAATATTAGCGACTGGCTGTACACTTCTCTTCGAGACAATAAGGCATACGATCAGTTCGTGAAGGAATTGCTCAATCCAACTGAAAAGTCCAAGGGTTTCATCGAGGGAATTAAATGGCGAGGAACCGTAAATGCTAGTCAGCGAACAGAAATGCAAGCTGCGCAAAATGTGGGTCAGGTGATTTTGGGCTTGAACTTAAAGTGTGCTTCCTGTCATGATAGTTTTATCTCTGATTGGAAACTGGAAGAGTCTTATGCTTTTGCGAATATTTTCGCAGACTCTACGCTGGAAGTCAGTCGCTGCGAAGTGCCAACAGGCAAAATGGCTAAGACCAAAATCCTTTGGGAGGAATTGGGAGATATTGACAGCGCTGCTAACAAAGCTGAAAAGCTAAGACAACTCGCAGATCGATTGGTACAGCCGGCGAATGGCAGAATGTACCGCACAATTGTGAATCGGGTTTGGAAGCAGCTAATGGGTCGCGGAATCGTAGAGCCCGTCGATGAGATGGACAATGCCCCTTGGAGTCAGGATTTGCTGGACTGGCTGGCTTCGGATTTTGTGGAAAATGGCTATGATTTGAAGGAGCTGATTTACCAGATTGCAAGCTCCAAGATCTACCAATCCCAATCCATAGGTTACGAATCCTACGATGCTGTGATGGCAGATGATTACAAATTCAACGGGATGGTGCGGAGGAGAATGACAGCTGAGCAGTTTTCGGATGCGGTAAGCGAGATCGTCTATCCGCTTTTCCCGGACGATGCGATCAAGTACAATCCTTTTGAATTGCAGAAACCAGAGCATGTCACTCCGACATTTGCGCGAGCATCTCTTGTCGCTAATAATCCTTTTCTCACTGCTTTGGGAAGACCAAATCGTGAGATTGTGTCGACAAGCAGAGAAGCTCAGGGAAGTTTGTTGCAGGCTCTCGAACTCACAAATGGAGAGAGATTAAATACTGCTTTGCAGAAAGGAGCGGAAAAATGGAAGACCCAACTCAGTGATCCTATTCAGATCACGGAGGAATTATACCTAAAAGCACTTAACCGAAAGCCAAACGAAAAAGAACTGGCGATCGCAAAGACTGCTCTAGGCGCAAAACCAGATGCTGCTAAAATCCAGGATCTATTCTGGGCGGTGATCTTGTTGCCGGAGTTTCAGATGGTGGAATAAAAAAAGACAGGAGACAGAAGACGGGAGTAGCGTCATTGCAAGTAAGACAAATTTAGAATTTACAAAAGAGTGAAGGATTGTGTCAGGCTGAGCGAAGTCAGTGTCAGGCTGAGCGAAGTCGGTGTCAGCCTGAGCGAAGTCGGTGTCAGCCTGAGCGAAGTCGAAGGCCCTTTTACTACAGGTAAAATTATTGTCCTCGACTTCGCTCGGACTGACCAGCGTTTCGTGTCCTCAAATCAATCTGTCATTGGTAGGAGGTACTACCTATCCCAATTTATCGGGAAAGCAGTCTAATCGATTGCAAAAAAGGGATTGCTTCGTGCCTCGCAATGACGGAAAATATTGACATCACTAGGAATCAAAAGAGACAAAAACCATGAAAACACCACTTAACCGTCGAGACTTTATCAAAAAAACCTCTGCTGCTGCCATGGCAACCATGGGGATGGGCGCTCCATTGGCGGGGTTGTTATCTTCCTGCGGAACTGACAAAATCCCGGCAACGGCAGATTCAGTTATTTTGCTTTTCATGGCTGGGGGAATGGCTCACACCGAAACCTTCGACCCAAAGAAATACACCCCATTTCGAAAAGGAATGGAATCCAAAGAGGTGCTAAGCACCTTCCCTTCCATCCCGACAGCATTGGATGGAATCAACTTTTCGGAAGGTCTGGAATCCATCGCCAAGATAATGGACAAGGGAACGCTGATCCGCTCCTACGTGGCAGCAGATCTGGGACACATTCTCCATACGCGTCACCAATACCACTTTCATACCTGCTACGAACCGCCACAATCCGTAGTCGTACCGCATTTAGGTTCTTGGATCTCCAAGGAACTTGGCCCCCTGAATCCTGTAATTCCTTCCTTCATCAATATAGGACAGCGATTTTCTGTGGGTGAAGGCGAGGAACTGAAGGCTTTTCACAGCGCTGGTTTTCTAGGATCTGAGCATGGGCCATTTTTGATTCCAGATCCATCTGCGGGTTTGGAAAGCGTGCGCCCTCCTATCGGCATGTCCACGAGTAGGTTTGAGTCAAGAAATCAGCTCTATGAAAACCTGCTTTCCGCAGGTGCGATGGGCGAGTACGGTTCGGACTATCAAAAAGAATCCCTCAAACGATCCATGGAGCAGGCCTACATTCTGCTGAATTCCCCAGAAGCCAAGGCCTTTGATCTGAGTCTGGAACCCAAGGAAAGCTATGACAAATACAATAATGGCAAGTTTGGGCTGGGTTGTCTTCTGGCAAAAAGACTCGTGGATCAAGGCGCTCGATACATCACAGTCACTTCCGAATACGAGCCATTTATGGGTTGGGATACACATGACAACGGGCATACCCGATTGACAGAAATGAAGAAAATGATCGACTCTCCTATCGCCCAACTCATCTCTGATCTGGATGAAAGTGGAAAACTGGACAGAACGCTAGTCATCGTAGCCTCTGAGTTTAGCAGAGATATGCTGACAGAAGGAAGACCAGGGCTGAAAGTCTTGGATCAGGTGGAAGTGCCAGATATCATTGAAGACATGAAAAACTACGGGATGCACAGACATTTCACCGATGGCTGCTCCATGCTGATGTTTGGTGGCGGAATCAAACGCGGACATGTCTATGGCAAAACCGCCGATGAACGACCTTGCAAAAGCATAGAAAACCCTATCAAAATCGACAGCATTCACCAGACGGTTTATCATGCTTTGGGCATCGCTCCAGAGACAAACTACGAGATCGAACAGCGCCCATTTTACACCACGCCTGATGGACATGGGAAGGTTGCTTTTGATTTATTACAAAAAGGGTAAACCCCTCACACAAAGATTTTTAGATTAGTTTCTTCTATTTTTTAACTAAGGGTTGCGGGAGAAAAAAAGAGGGAGTATTTTAACTTCAGAGTAGAGATAAAATTTGAATTATGGATTTAAATCAATGGAGCCTAGCACTAAATAATTCATCGAACATTTGGATGGCAGGAATGATGACCATACAAACAATAGTTATTATGGGAGGTGCATGGGTCGCATATCGTGAATTTATTTCTAAACAAAATGAACCTAAGAGAATCGCTGCCTCAAAGCTATTTGATTTTGATTATTTTATTGATTCCGAACTAGAGGCACTTTTTCATGGAAATAATTTGGAATTTAATGACCCTGATTTTCAAGAGCTTTATTCGAATTTTCCAAAAAAATATCTTTGGTCAATTATAAGAATTTATGAAATGAGAAATAAAATTTTAGAAAGACAAAAAACATCAATCGATAATTTTGAAAAGGAACTTGAAATAATTGGAGATCAAAACTTAAAATTTCTCTTTTATGACAAAATTGACCTGAAAATTTATATTGAGGGGGATATCATAAATGCTAATTCTGAACTTTTTGAACTGAATCTTATAGCTAAAGAAATTACCGAGGCTACTTTAGAGGCTAAAATCAGTCAAATATTTCAAGAGATTCCATCTCATTCAACGCATTCTGTGTCGCAAAATGTCAGGAATTACTGGGGTACTAAAAGAGAAATTCAAAATATTTTAAGGCCTTTGTTAAGAAGTTGAATCCCCTTCTGAGTGTAGACTTGACGTTGAGATCACTAGGTGTAGATTGTATCTACACCTTATTTTCCTTATCAATTTGAAATTGAATTTAATATTCGGGACCTGTTGAAACAGCAGCAACCTACTGAGAGGATCAGCCTTCACCAACATTTACAATTCTTTGCATGAAAAATTTTTTTTCAAACTATTTCTCTAAATTCAACTAAACTGCGACCCGTATGCTAAACTGGAAATTAATGGCTGACCCATACCCAGTACTTGGTGATATAATAATAATTGCTAAGGATGGTGAAAACTCAGACCGCTCAAAATGGCTAATTGGCCAATTCCTCCAAACGGAAGACGGTCAGCAATATGGAGTACTAGTAGATTTAACTAAGGAGGGGGCGATAATCAAGAAAACTGATAAATTCAAATACTGGTGCAAATTGCTTGAGGGAGGTAAAAAAATACCCCCAGATCCTAAAGAGGAAGATTTTCCTGAGTATTATGATTTTTTTAAAAAACTAATAGCATCCTACGAGAATAAATTTATAGTAATGGCCAAGCTTTCTAAGATGGCTGGTGGCAATTTTTATGCCCTAGATTTATATTTTGATGGCGTTTATAATCGTTCTCTTTCATTATTAGACGCAACTTTAATATTGCTTGACAGTAAAAATTTTATGGCTGCGGCAAGCATCGTGCGTCTTCATTTAGATAATTTTTTGAGGCTCCATGCTGCATGGATAGTAGATAAACCATATGATTTTGTATCTGAAGTTATGGATGGAAAATCTGTCCGAAATCTGAAAGATCGAAATGGGAATAAAATGTGGGATGGCTATTTAGTTGAAGATGCGAGCAAAAAATATCCATGGATAAGAGATGTTTACGACAAATCTTGTGGTTTCATTCATTTTAGCGGAACACACATCTTCTCTAATCAAAAGATTATTGATAATGAGACCAGAACAATCGGCTCATATATTGGCAAACGCGATTGGGATAATGTAACAGATCTCAACAGGATAGAAGTTCTAGCGGTAATGATAGAGATTTCAGATTGCATTCTAGAATATGCTTATGGTTGGGCTATCCACAAAATGCAAGCAAAATCTGAATCTGATAAGAAGAATTAAAAATCTGTTTAATAAGGTATTCTATCCTTTCTTCTTTACATTATGATTCATTTAAGCAACTGACAGTCAATTACTTTCACCACTTCACTGAGTGTAAACTAGGCATTCAGGTCACTAGGTGTAGATACAATCTACACCTTAATATCTTAATCAATTGAAATTGATTTTTATAATAGGGTGAAGTTACAAACTTCACCCAGCCATTATAGTTGCAAACCGTTGGGCGCAATGCGGTGTAAAATTAACCTAAGACTAGGAATGAGGCTTTTGATACTTCTGACAATCTATTTAATTCCATTTCTTTCAACTGGACAGACACGAACAATTACTGGAAAAGTCATTGACGAATTCGAACTGACGACCATTCCACAGGTGAGAATTCAGAATCGCGACACCGTACAACTTGGGACAACTGACATGAACGGGAATTTTAAAATAGAACTCCCCGCTGGGACAGAGCAATTGCAATTCAGCTTTATAGGTTTTGAGTTGACAACGGTTCAGATTCTAAACAACTGCGATAACTTGGAAATTATTATGATGTTGGCAAGCTCCTATGACTTCATGACAATGAAGACAGTTAATAGGAAACGATATAAAAGATTCAGAAAATTAAATGAACGACATCAGGAAGCATTTGAGAAAGGTGTTTTTAAATCAAGGACACCTTGTGTGACCTATATCTTCAGTAAAAATTAAACGCTTGAACCCATAGCTACCCCACTGAGCGTAGACTGGCGTTGAGCTAGGTTTAGTTCCAGAAATAAGCATAGACTATACTTAGTCCTTATCTGATTCTTGATTAAACATCCATAACAGTTGAGGTAAAAAAAGAGAACCTCAGGTATATCCCGAGGTTCTTGATTCTTCAAAAATTCCTATACTTTACTTCAAGGCTTAATCATTCAGTATAGGTTTTAGTGCATAGCCTTTCAATTGAAATTCCGATAATGTTGTTTGTGCAGTGAAGGTGACTTTAGCGAAGGGTAGCAAATCCTTCTTTTCAATTGTTCCCAAGGATTGTCCGCAAAGCAAAAACTCCACTCCTGCTTCATGAAGCTCATTGAGCATCTCTAAATTAGGATTATCCATTTTATACTTTTCTTGATACGCCTCGTTAGTCATAAATGACTGTGAAGCTGTCCCATGTACTGCTGCTACCAGCTTGATATTTTCCTTGGGAATCCCAGCAGACACATGCAGGTTAATCTGTCGCCCCAACTGACCCAAACCCCAATTCAGTTCCTCAGGCTTGATTTCATTTCTGTCGTCATCCTTGGGATCTAGCTTCGTAAATGCCATAAAGTCCACTATTATCTTATACTCTAAGCTTGGGTCAGGCTTGTAATCCACCTCAGGCACATCTATTACTAGAGCAGACATGTTTTTAATCACAGGCATAGACATAGATTTATCCCATAACTGCTTATCTGTTCTATTAGGGCATTTTTCCTCCAAGAAGCTCAGAATCTCCGGGTTGGCTTCCTCCCAACTTTGGGTGTTAGCTTTGAAACCTGCATCATCCAATTCGATAAGGAGCACCATAAAATTAGTAGAATCACCATCATCGGATTTTTCTACTCTAGTGTCTACATTGAAGTTGTACACCTCTCCTGATTTTCGAAGCTCAGACAGAGTTTTGCTAATTTTTTGCTTGGCATTCTGAAAAGCTAATGAGTCTTCGGCTTCACAGGAGCACTTGAATTCAGATCCAAAAGGGTAATACTGGGCTTGCACCGAAACAGAGAAAATCAAACAAGCTGCAAAAAAGAAAAGAATTTTTTTCATGGTAATTGCTTTAGTTAAAAATATATAAGAGGCTGGAATATAGCGATCAAAGACAGATGTCTTATGATAAAAGAAATAAAACATTCAATTCAATGATCAATTTTTAAGGGTTTGGCGTTTCCATGCTCCCTCACCAACCTAAGCCCTTCCCTCTGAGCGTAGAATAGGTCTTGAGGTCACTAGCTGTAATTTGCCAACCCTGCACCTGGCCTCTCGCTAAACAGCTTTTCTAAAGCTGTTTTAAACGCTCAATCCTACCTTCCTATCCAATCCAATTTTCAAGTGGGTAATAAGGAGTAGAATTAATCACAAATTGAAAAATATTTGGGTGAAGTTATAAACTCACTTAGTCTGAGTTACAGCCTGTTCCGATTTTTATCGGGAACTCCCGCGCTTCAGGGACTTTCACCCGTTGGAACGACTAACTTTTCGGTCTATATTCGCGATTTAAGCCACACACAAAACCGTTATATGGCATTGAAAAATTACATTAAAAGTTAAAATATGTATATAAATTCAATAAACTATTTTAGAGGTATTTCAATAATATTCATTGTGTTTGGACATTGTTTAGGTTTAGCTGATTTTATGTATGATTCAATGGCAGGCAATACGCTTTGGAATCTAACATTAGGAGGGACCTACTTTTTTGTATTCATCTCTGGTTTTTTGTTTCATCATATTTTTTATCAAAAATTTGAATTTAAAAAATTTATGATAAGAAAAATCAAATACGTTTTATGCCCATATCTCATATTATCAACACTTCCAATATTGTATTTAATTTTAAGAATTTGCATTGCAAGTATTTTTTCACCAAGTTCTTTTACCTATTATTATGAAGCATTATTATCTATTCCATTATTTAGGATTTATGTGATGGGGGTTGGTTTTTATGGTGGTTACTGGTTCATTCCATTCATTATGATCATTTTTGCATTATCTCCCATTTTTGTAAGGTTCATAAAACTCAAATTGAAAGCTCAGATAATAACAATCCTTTTTCTGCTAATTTGTTCAGTTTTTATTCATAGAGGAACCTACCAAAATGTATTTTCAGTTTTTCAAAATGTTTTGAACTTTACACCTATTTATTTGATCGGCATAATATCTTCAGAAAAAAAAGATATTATATATTCCAAAATTAAAGGAAGAGAATTTTATATTTTAAGTCTTGTTATTACTCTTGCAATATTTCAGGCTTATATTGGCAGATCAGGAGGTTATTTTAAAGACCCATTCACCTTCGGGGGCATCAATTTTATTATTATTCAAAAGATTCTTTTTTGCTTCTTTTTTATGATTTGGCTAAATCGTTTTGAAAAATATAAATTAAAATTACTAAAAATATTTGCAGAAAATAGCTTTGGAATCTATTTTACACATGGTATTATCATCATTATTCTATCCAAAATTAAATATGGATTAGGTATTTCGTTTACCTCAAATTCATTTATAATATATTGCCTTGTCACAATGCTTGTATTTTTTCTTTCCATCAGTGTAACGCTGTTTGTAAAAAGGCTATTCCCAAAACATAGTAGATATCTAGTTGGAAGTTAAACTCTAATTAATGATAAAAATGCCATATAGTCGAGTAGATAAAGGGGAATCTCACCCCCACTGAGCGTATACTAGGAGTTGGGATAGGTGTAACCCCGTACAGTTACCGGGAGTAATTACGCCTTTATATCCGTATCAAGTGCAAATTGATACTAATACAAGGATGAAGTTGCATCCCGATAATTATCGGAATTCACCCATCCTAATTCACAAACGCTCTACAAGGCACGGATACTGTTTGTCCTCTACAAAATCACAGCTCAGCCACTTTTTTATTAGAATCTTCTACACTGTATAGTGATAGCAACAGGCTTTTAACCAGACACTTTTCCGATTCATCGCAATTTCCTGTATTTTGAGTTCAAGATTCTTTTTCCCAACCCAAAATCCAAACCCATGAATGACCGTCGCAACTTTATCAAGTCCACAGGAATCGTCGCTGGCGGACTTTGGCTAGCCCCATCTCTACTCCAGGCCAAGCAAGGCATCGCTGCAAGTGACCGGGTTCGAGTAGCACTTATAGGTTGCAATAATATGGGATTTGGGATTCTTCGCCATCACCTCGCACTGCCGGTAGTGGACTGTGTAGCCCTTTGTGATATAGACCAAAATGTACTCGATCGAAGAATCACGGAAGTGGAAACAGCCACAGGAAAAAAACCGGAGCGCTACACCGACTTTAGACTTTTGCTGGAACGCAGCGATGTGGACGCGGTAATTATCGGCACTCCAGATCACTGGCATTGCCTGATCGCCGTAGCCGCCTGCCGAGCCGGAAAGGATGTTTATGTGGAAAAACCCATGGCAAACACCATCGGGGAGTGTGAGCTGATGGTCAATGCAAAGAATCAGTACAATAGGATCATGCAAGTGGGTCAGCAGCAGCGCTCAGGACAAGGGTTTATTGAAGCCCGGGATTTGGTAATGAATGGCTACATCGGCAAAGTCAGAAAGGTGAATATCTGGTCAAACTTCAATTACGGACTTGGCAACCTGATCCAACCTGCGACTCCTTTACCCGAGGGCGTGGATTATGATTTCTGGCTGGGACCTGCACCTTCCAGAAGCTTTAACCCAAATCGCTTTCACGGAAGTTGGAGACATTTTTGGGATTATGGCGGAGGTTTGATGTCCGACTGGGGTGTGCATCTGTTGGATATGGCGATCTGGGTGGAAGAAAATCCGGCAGTCCCTTCCAAAGTACTTACCTACGCCGCCAATGTCAACAAAGAGAATCGGGATCGGGACACCTTCGATACCATGAATGTCCTTTATCCTAAAAAGGACTTTTTGATTAATTACGACATGAATGGTGGGCTTGAAACGGGGCCTTACGGCAAACCTTACGGAATTGGGTATGTGGGCGAAAAAGGTACGCTAGTCGTCAATCGTGGTGGCTACGAAATCTACCCGGAATGGGATCCAGAGGCCAAAGCTCCAAAAATAGAAGCCAAAAAACTGGAAGTGATGACTGAAAGTCACAATCTACATGTAGCCAATTTTGTGGAATGCATTAAGACCAGAAATGAACCCATTTGTCCACCAGAGGCTGGGCGAATCGCAGCCTTGCATGCTCATATTCCAAATATAGCCGCAAGAATTGGAGCTGAGGAATTGATTTGGGATGAAACGAAAAGAGAATTTACAGGAAATGCAGCTGCCAATAAATTGATTTGGCCAAACTATAGAGCGCCTTGGATATTGCCGAAAATTACTTCTTAGCTATTCAGACTTAGGTGAGGTTTTCACAAGTTTTAAAATTGCGGCTTAATTCTATAGTGAATCACTAGTATCGTATTATTCGGATTCGTGTAGGTCAATCTCATCAAGACGATCTGCTATTTTTCACCAACTCATATTTTTTCTCAAAAAAAATATCTGCTCCCTATCTCTAATTTTTCTACCAAAAGGCATTTTCTAACTTAAAATTATTCACCAGGTCAAAAAGACTTAAATCATTTTATTAATTAAGTACTGATTTTTTATGTTAATCTTAAGACAATATTAAGATTTATCGCAACCATTGGCTTAATTTTTTACGTAAAACCAACCTAACAATCAGTTCTTTTGATGTAAGTCTTGAAAAGTTGGCGTGATTTTGGTTTTAGTATGCATGCATCCTTTTACTAGAAAAATGCATCTACCTAAATAGGAAGCCTTAAAAAGCCCACAACCCTATAAGTATATAACCAATTATTTAATCACTAAACCCACGTAAAATGAAAACGATACAAGTACCACGATGGATGAGGAATTTGATGATGGGAATCATCGCACTAATCTGGATTACCCCAAAAGATGCCCAAGCGGAGAATGTCGCAGGAGTTTCCTTTCAGGTATTCTATGATGAATTGATGCCTTATGGGGACTGGGTAAAAGATGGACGACATGGATATGTATGGCTACCTGCTGTATATGATGATTTCCACCCTTATGGAACTAATGGACACTGGGTAATGACCAATTATGGTAATACTTGGGTATCTGATTACGATTGGGGATGGGCTACTTTCCACTACGGTAGATGGTACTTCGACGGCAATTACCAGAGCTGGGCTTGGATTCCTGATTACGACTGGGGACCTGCTTGGGTAGACTGGAGAACCGGTGGCGGATATTATGGTTGGGCACCTATGGGTCCTGGCTTCTCTATCAATTTCAGAGTAAATATCCCTTCTAACTATTGGGTTTTTGTTCCTCAAAGAAGATTTGCCTACGTAAATGTTTATAACTACCATGTACCGCATGGAAGAAGAGTGAACATCTACAACAATACGACTATCATTAATAATACAGTGGTGTATAATAACAACAGATACTATGGTGGACCTGCGCGAAGAGAGGTAGAAAGAGTGACCCAAAGATCCTATCCTGAGCGTAGAATAGAGAATAGTAATTCAGCAGGAAGAACGGTGGCCTCAAGAAATGCAGTAAGTGCATACAGACCTGATTTGCAAAGTGCAAGAGGAACTACTACAGGCGCTAGACCTTCCAGAGTTCTTTCTTCCGGACAAGCCAGAACACAACCAGCGACTACTCCTTCCAGAGTAGACGGTAGATCTGAAGCAGTATCGGGTCGATCTGCGACCACTCCTGCTGGATCTTCGAGATCTTCTGAAAGAATAACAACACCAAGTCGAACTGAGAATGCCGGAGGCAGATCAACCTCTCCTTCTGCTAGCCGTGGAGAATTTGATACAAAACCATATCCTGGTGCTCAAACCAGAACCTCAACTCCGAGTCGTCAGAGTCAAGGATCTCCTAGCACTACTAGAAGCACTGAACCTAGAACTTCGAGCCCATCTACTAGAACTGAGAACAGCAGAACACCTCAGACAAGGTCAACTCCAGCAAGAACTCAGTCTGCTCCTGCTCAAAGATCAAATGAATCTAGAACTCAGCCTGCTCCTACTCAAAGGTCGACTCAACCTAGGGCCCAAAGTGCTCCGGCACAGCGTTCGACACCAACTAGAACACAGCCGGCTACTTCGAGAACTCAATCTTCGAGCCCAGCGACAAGAAGCACTCCTGCCCGTACTACTCAAACTAGACAATCGCAGCCAGCTCCTCGTTCTACTCCACAGGTAAAGAGTTCTTCATCCAGAACTTCAACTCCTGCGAAGAGCTCCTCAAGCAGTTCTTCCTCAAGAAGCGGATCAAGAACCAGAGGAAATAATTAAGCTCAAACAAAACCTATTTGAAAAGGGTAGCCTATCGGTTATCCTTTTTTTGTGAGATTATTTTCCGCGAAGGGCACATAGGTCGCGTATACTAAATCGTTTTTGGATCAGGGCTGAAAGTCCTGAATATCTCAGTCCAGCTCGAAAGGGCTGGGATATGATAAATAACCAAAACCCCAAAGCTCTGAAAGAGCGAAATAATTTATGAAATATCAGCATTCGTCCCTACAGGCATACGCGTTAACTTAAGCCATATCGGTCTAGTTATTAGACACTTTGTTCTTATTTTTTCTTTTTCAGGAATGACTCTTTTTTGATTACTCTTTTCAAAACAAAGGTATTCCTATCCTCTATT
>NZ_VORW01000039.1 GCF_007997215.1 Algoriphagus aquimarinus
AAATTAGCTATCCCAATTCGCCCTGAAAATGTAGAATCAGGTGACATTGTTACAAACGCAGTATCCGTTGATAATAATTTGCTGTTCATGGCAAATGGTGCTGCGGGAATCTCCATATCAAATGTAATTGACCTAGCCGCAATCAAACAATTTGGGATATTAGACCTAGATGGGTCTTCCAATTTTGTAAGAAATGAAGGAGCATTCGTATTCGTAGCCGCTGGATCTGGAGGGCTTCAAATATTAAAATTATCTGAAAACATAGGAACTACGGATATTTCCTGTGACGGATTATCTAGTTATTCTGGAAGTGCCAATTTAAACATAAATAGCAATGAGTCACAGTCCTATGCTGGCTCTACTGTATTGAAAAATGTGAATATAGGTGGGACTCTCTCATTCTGTGGCTCATTGGCAATAGAGCAAAATCTGAATGTAAACAGCAATGGTTTGATGACTGTAAATGGTTCATTTGCCTTTGGACAATTCAAAAAGAATACAAGTTTGAATGTCAATAGTGATTCCAAACTTCAATTACATGGAAGCACTGTAATTTACGGAGATCTTAAACTAGATAGTGGAGCTACTCTGGAGTTCTTAGGAGAAGGCAATAGCATTACAGTTTATGGCTCAGTGACTATAAACAGTGGCGCACAAATCATAGGATCATATATTGATACCGAAGGAAATCTTAAATAAAGCAAAAAAAAAAAGGGGGGGGGTGACAGTAAAACTGTTATCCCCCCCTTTTTTTTATAAGTAAAATAGGAACTCTTGAGGCATCTCATTATATAATCAACAATTCTAAAATTAAAAAATGGGGAAACATCTACTTCAAAGTATTCTGATTTTTTTTACTGATTTCGGTCGGTTGGGACGCTTATGGGCAAACTGTGATTATTAATACCCCAGGTGCTGGAACTTTTACAGTGCCTGCCGGTACTAAAGATTTAAAAATAGGAGTATGGGGTGATGGTACCAAGCTCTGAAAAGATTCTTTCTGGCGGTGTAGATGCAAATGCACTTCACAAGCCAAAGCGTTTCTTCGGTGCTGCACGTAACGTAGAGAACGGAGGTTCATTGACTATCATCGCCACGGCGCTTGTAGAAACATGTTTAAGATGGATGAAGTAATCTTCGAAGAATTTAAAGGAACCGGTAACATGGAACTTGCTCTTGATCGTAAGCTTTCCAACAGACGAATCTATCCTGCAATCGATGTGCTCAATTCAGGTACTCGTCGTGAGGATCTCTTGATGGACAAAGAAGAAATGTAGCGTGTATGGATTCTGAGAAAATTGATGAGCGACATGAATTCTCAGGAATCAATGGAATTCCTACTCAACCGAATGAAAGGGACTCGAGACAATGCGGAGTTCTTGATCAGTATGAATGGGTAAATTTAATACCCAATTTGAATAGCCGGACCCCAAAGAGTCCGGTAATTTTTTTTCTAATCAGTAACATTCATTTTACAATTCAATATTTTATTTGTTTTTTATATTATAAAACGTATATTTATGACCATGTTTTAATATTTAACAGAATATTATTCTTTTCTAGATAAAAAATTGTATTTCTAAGACAGAAAAATGTAATGGTAATAATTATAGTAAATCTAAAGGTGATAGATCATCCATATATATAGAACATTTGAATAGTACTTATGAATAAAAAGCAAGTTTTGGCTTTTTCAAATTCAATTTTTTTCCTAACCATTTTGGTTGGGGTTTCAATGCTATGTATACCCGAGAAAGCTTTGGGGCAGAATCCACAAATCATTACAAGCACCGGCTCAGGTACATTTACTGTACCCGCAGGTGTAACATCCATCACTGTCGAAGTTTGGGGAGCTGGGGGAAAAGGGGGATCGAGACTTACCTCAGGAGAAGGTGGTGGTGGTGGTGGTGGTGCCTATTCTAGAAGTGTATTAACCGTAACTCCCGGTCAAGGTCTCAATTACTATGTAGGTTTTGGCTCATTATCGGAGCTTGCTGGTGAAGATTCTTGGTTTTTAGATAATACAACTCTAATGGCCAAGGGGGGCAATTCTATCCTTAATGACGCAACTAATGGTGCATCTGGCGGAGCAGCAGCTTCAGGTGTTGGAGCAGTAAAGTATAGCGGAGGAAATGGAGCTAATGCAATTTCTAATAATTCGGGGGGAGGAGGTTCCTCAGCTGGGATTTCAGCAAATGGCATTTCTGCAACAAATCAAAATGGTGCAACTGCAGTTACCGGAGGAGGGAAAGGGGGAAATGGTCTAACAAATGGTCAAAATCGAGGGGAAGACGGCAGTTCTCCTGGTGGAGGCGGTGGTGGTGCAAGGAGAACTAATGCCTCGGGAACAGAGCAAGTTGGAGGTTATGGTGGAAATGGTCAAATCAGGATTTCTTACATAGCCTTAACTTCAGCGACCGGCACAGACAATCAATCCGTATGTGTTACCACTGCAATTACTACCACTACTTACACTGTTCCAACAGGTTCAACGGTCTCAGTTACAAATCTGCCTGCTGGTTTAACATCAAGCTTTAACGGCACTACAAATACCTTAACGATTTCAGGAACTCCGACAGCAAGTGGAACTTACACGATTACAGCCACTCCTAGTTATTTTTCTTCAGTTCCCATTACTCTCACTAGAAATGGGTCTGTAACTGTCATACCGAATAATACAGTCAATTCCTCGACCCCAAATCAGACCAGATGCATAAATGTAGCGCTAGCCAATATTACGCATACAACAACAGGAGCTACAGGAATAGCAAATAACGGAGTAGCTGGCGCAAATGGATTACCTCCAGGAGTTTCTGCTTCTTGGGCTTCGAATACGATAACCATTTCTGGAACACCTACCTCGTCAGGGACATTCAATTATTCTATTCTACTTACTGGTGGATGTGGTACTATAAATGCCACCGGAATAATTACTGTTAACCCTAACAATACTGCCTCAGTACCTTCCTCCACTCCTACCCTTTGTATCAATACGGCCTTAGGTACAAACATTACGCATACTACAACTGGTGCAACAGGAATTTCAAACGCTGGAGTCTCAGGTGCAAATGGTCTTCCAGCAGGAATAAGTGCCTCCTGGTCAACTAATACAATTACTATATCAGGTACTCCCACGGTTTCAGGAACATTTAATTATTCAATTCCTTTGACAGGAGGATGCGGAGCAATAGTTGCGACGGGAACTATTATAGTAACCCCTAATAACACGGCTTCCGCACCTTCTACGACCCCCACTCTTTGTATTAATACTCCATTAACTAGCATCACCCATTCTACAACTGGAGCAACGGGAATCGGTGCAGCAACTGGTTTGCCTCCCGGAGTCTCTGCAGGATGGGCTGGTAATACAATTACTATTTCTGGAACGCCAACTGCATCTGGCACATTCAATTATTCTATTCCTTTAACAGGAGGATGTGGTTCAGTAAGTGCAACCGGTACAATAACAGTTGCTCCTAACAATACTGTTTCTGGACCTTCCGCGACCCCAACCCTTTGCATTAACACACCTCTCACAAATATCACACATACTACTACAGGAGCAACAGGGATTTCAAATGCTGGTGTTTCAGGTGCAAATGGTCTCCCTTCAGGATTAAGTGCAACATTGTCCGGAGGCATTATTACTATTTCTGGTACGCCAACAGCAGCAGGCACATTTAATTATTCGATCCCACTGACTGGCGGCTGTTTATCTTTGGTGGCAACAGGAACTATAATTGTGAATCCTGCAACCCAAATTACCAGTCAAAACATGGCTGATCAACGAATATGTGATGGTGCTTCATTTACAAGTCTTTCTGTAACGGCTACTGGGGTAGGAACATTATCTTATCAATGGTTTAGTAATGATACGCCAACCAAAGCTGGAGCGAGTCCTGTAGGTACAAACTCTAATTCCTATAGTCCCCCTTCAGGGACAATTAGTACCAAATATTACTATGTGGAAGTAACAAGTGGATGCAGTCCTATTGCTACCTCAAGTTTTTCCAATGCTACAGTTGAACCTATTACAGCTATCACCACCCAGCTAAGCACAGCAAATGATATAGAATGCTTCGGCGATGGCTTCGATCCACTAACAGTAATTGCTAATGGGGCTGATTTAACTTACGAATGGTATGTTAATACAAACCAACAAATTAGTGGCGGTACCCTAATTGTGGGCGCTAACTTGAATACATTTACACCTCCTTCTACCGATATTGGAAGTATTTTATATTACTATGTAGTGGTATCAGGGTATTGTAGTTCAGACACTTCTGTTGTTTCAGGTTTCTATCGAGTAAATCCCCCGCAAACAGTAATTGACCTTAATCCAGATGCAAATAGCTTCACTGCCTGTCGTGGAGATTCTTTTACTGAACTAACTGTTTTGGCTTCAGGGGAAGGCACAATTACCTATCAATGGTACAGCAATTCCAATCCCCAAAATACAGGAGGAACACTAATCAATGGAGCTACTAATCCTAATTTTTCGCCGCCAAGCAATGTCGATGGAACACAGTATTACTATGCTACTGGAAAAAGTAATTGTGGAACAGTTCCAACTGCTGTGTCAGGAGCGTATACCGTCACTGCACCAACTGAAATATTAACCCAAAACCTTGCTCCTCAAACCATTTGTTTTGGCAGCAGCTTTACTCCTATTTCGATTACTGCCAAAGGAACAGGAACTTTAACCTTCCAATGGTACACTAATACAGTGGCGAATAATACCACTGGAACAGCAATCCCAAGCACCAATTCCCCTTCCTATACTCCATCATCTTCAACTGTTGGAACAACTTATTATTATGCTATAGTATCCAGTACTTGTGGGCCTGATCAAACTTCTTCCATTTCCGGAGCCTTCACTGTAAATCCCTTACCTACTCCAACCTTCACCGCAGCTCCTGCTGCTCCTGTTTGTGTGGGTGCATCTACGACCTACACTACCCAGCCAGGGCAGTCAAATTATGTATGGTCGGGATTCGGTACGTCTGGCACTGATTACAACATCACTTCTGGAGGAATCGGATCTTCAAACAATTCCGTAACGGTAACCTGGTTAACCTCCGGCACCAAAAATATTTCTGTCAGCTACACAGACCCCAATGGATGTTCAACTGTAACTTCTGCCACAAATTCCTTGACGGTAAACTCTCTACCTGTGCCGACATTTACAGCAGCACCTGCTGCTCCAGTGTGTGCTGGTTCCTCTGTAACCTATACTACTCAATCTGGTCAATCAAATTATACCTGGTCAGTTCCGGGAGTAGCAGCCACAGATTACACCATTACTTCAGGGGCAATTGGAGCCTCAAGTAATACTGTTACACTAACTTGGCTAACCTCCGGGTCTAAAAATGTCTCAGTTGGCTACACCAATTCTAATGGATGTACTTCTTTGTCACCTGTATCGAATACTTTGACGGTTAATCCACTCCCAGTTCCAACTTTCACCACTTCGCCAGGTGCACAAGTCTGCGAACAACAAGGAATTACCTATGAAACTCAAACTGGAAAGTCTAATTATGTCTGGAGCATAACAGGAACCTTAGGAACTGATTATATCATAAGCTCGGGTGGATTTGGAACCACAAATTCAACTACAACAATTCAATGGCTTTCTACTGGCACCAAAACTGTCACTGTAAGATACACTGAGCCTACTACTGGATGTATTGCTACTAGCTTAGCATCCTCCACGACTCTAGTACAACCTTATGCCTCGGTAGGTTTACCTAGAGCAGCAAATGGAGAACCACCTTTTCCAACTGTAAATTATCCAAGTGTTTGTATTTCTAGTCCAGCTTTAAGACCATTTATTCAACCCACGACTGGAGTGACTGGAATTGGAACTCCAACCGGTTTACCTACTGGAGTAACAGCAATATTTAATTCTTCAACAGGAAACATCGAATTCTCTGGAAACGTTGCCGGAGTTACTCCTGGGTTATATACCTACACTATTCCACTTAATGGAAATTGCATAAATGGTTTAATCGCCACAGGTACAATTGATGTGACCCGTAATTATCAATTAACATCAGTTTCTGCTGTATCCGCAACTGTTGCAGGTGGATCTGCAAGGGTGGTCATAAATGGAAATCCTTCACTTTTGCCAAATGGAGAATATATAGTAAAATATATTCTTGATAATGGAACACCTCCTCCAGTTGAATACACCTCAAGTTCATTCATTGTTTCAAATGGAACTGGGGCATTTTCTACTATTGCTTTAACAAATCCAAATGTCGATGTCTATAAAGTAATCATCAAGTCAATAAAAAAGGTGACTGATCTTTGCGAAATAAATTTAAATCAAAGTGATCCAAAGAACTATGCCTTTTTTAGTGTCTGTGGGGCAACTTTTGATCAGAATGGGACCTTCACCGTACCTGCTGGAATATATGAAATCACAATTCAGGCCAAAGGATCAGGAACAGCTCCACAAACGAACCTGATAACAATTCCTGTTACTCCAGGTGAACCACTAGGAATACGAATAGGACAAAGTTCTGGAACAGGGGCAGCACGAGACACTTATGTGACTCGCGACAGTTCACTACCAAATCCGCAAACAACAGGTTTGATTTACGCAACGGGCGGAGGTGGTCCTGGATCAAATGGTTCTGTTGTTATTTCTTATTCATGTCCTGATCCCAATAAAGAAGATTGCATTGAAATAATTGATGATGGAGCTAAATCTGGTACTACTGTTATTCGATTTATTTGTAATTACCAATGGCAAATTCCAGAAGGCCTGGTAGGCTTTTCAACATATGCTGTTGGAGCTGGAGGCGGCGGAGGAATGGGTTCAACTGGTGGTGGTGGCGGTGGTGGTGGATACGTTACTACTACAATAAATAGCACAAACCCATATGGAATACCTGCCGGAAATAATTTGAATATAACAGTTGGACAAGGTGGTATTGGTGCAAATACGGTAAACATAAAAGGTGGGAATGGTGGTAACTCCACTGTCAATTCAACTATTACGGACCCAAATGGAAACATTTCAATTAATATGACTGCTTTGGGAGGAGGAGGAGGAGGCTCTTTCAATAATCTTGCTGGCAATAACGGAGCATCTGGTGGCGGAGGTGCATTTAGTGACCAAAACACCAATATCATGGGTGGTGGAGGAACTGGAACCCCTGGTCAAGGAAATAACGGAGGCAATGGGGGTAAAGGAAATCAACCTAATCATGCTCGGGCCGGAGGAGGTGGAGGAGGAGCAGGTAGTATAGGAGGTGTTGGAGATGGTGCAGGTGTGGGGTTATCAAAACCTGGAGATGGAGGAATAGGAAAGTCTTTTGTAATTGCGGGTTCTACTTATGGCTATGGTGCAGGAGGGGGAGGTATTGGCTTCAATTTTAATGGAGAATCAGATAGACAAGGTCTGGGAGGAGAAGTAGGAGGAGTAATTATAGGAGGCACTGCAAGTCGAGATGGAACAGGTGGAAATGGAATTATCTACACAGGTTCTGGAGGGGCTGGTGGAAGACTGGGAGGCGGAAGAGGGGGTAGTGGAATAGTTTACATCTCCTTCCTCAACCTCAGAATCCTCGAAGTAGAATACCAATATTTCACCGCAACTTATTCTCCTGAAAATCGATCATCCCTTTTAAACTGGGCGACTGCCAAAGAATGGGAAAACTCTCACTTCGAGATTGAGCGCGCTATAAATACTGTCAAAGAATGGAGCAACATAGGACGCATAGAAGGAAAAGGCTATTCTGATTCCGCTTCAGAGTATAGCTTCACTGACTCTGATTTACCTAGAACTGGTGGAAATATATTCTATAGACTCAAACAAGTAGATTATGCTGGCAAATTCAGCTACAGCAATACAAAATCGATTCAGGCAGAAGCATTAGAAAGCACCGAAGCCTGGGTAGCCTATCCCAACCCAAGTGCAATTGGATCTGAAATTAAAATAGATCTAGCTCAACCTGATAAATATTTGGACGAATTGATTTATCTCCGTTTCATAAGCTTTCTTGGAAATGGAAATACACAAATTCTTTCCTCACCAGATCAAATTTCTCCAATAGTGTCAGATTGGCTACGAAAGCAGCGTTCAGGGCTTCATATCATCGAAATTAGATGGGGAAGCAAGACACAGCTAATCAAGCTATTGAGAAACTAATTTTTACGCACTGTAAATTTTCGCACCCCTATTTTTCATTTGAAATAGGGAAATGTCTTGGTGTCTACTCCAAAAACACCGTCCTTTCTTTTTGACCTAATTCAAAATATTATTTTATTATTGTATCTATATACACAATTATCAGGTGTTATTATTCGAATAAAAACCAAGTTTCAGAATTTAATTTCAAATTAAAGTATATGAACTTCGTAATTAATACCACAAAAAGCAATTTAATATCTCATAAAAAAACAATCTCTTCTAGGCTTGGCACTTGCGCTAGCTCTATATTCTTGCAATGACACATCGGATCCTGTCTCAGATGGGGCAATTTTAATCAACTCAAATTCAGAAACGCTCACTACTCGAGTAAAAATGGATAATACTGGTGTAATAGGGCTAATTGACCCTAATGCGCCTGCCGGAAGAATTCAGGAAGAAGCAACCGATCTTCCCCTAGTTTTAGTTTCTCAAGTTGATCCCCCAGAATATG
>NZ_VORW01000003.1 GCF_007997215.1 Algoriphagus aquimarinus
CACTGCCTATAAAACCGCACGAAGCAAATTCTATAAGCTTCTCCCTGTCTGTTCTCAGGTTACTATTTTTTTTGTCTTACATCACTTCAAAGAACTTAGTGTCACTCATTTGTGACTCTGGTCAGATACCGGTAACTCGCGTTTTCCGATCCGTTTTCCCCCCTTCCTTGCTGAAGGGAGTGCAAAGGTAAGAGGATAATTTTAACTTCCAATAACCTTCTCAAAATTTAATTTCTAAAGTTTCTCAGAGGCTAACCTCTCTCCGCTTTATCCCCCTTCCGTCCTGAAGGGAGCGCAAAGGTAAGTGATCATTCCTGACTTCCAAACCCTTTGCAAAATTTAATTTTTCAATACTTTTTGAGCTTCTCAACTCTTCCCGTTTCCGCTGCCGTTCGCCTCGTTTGGGAGTGCAAATATCTGCCTTTTATTCTTAAACACAAGACCTATTTGCAAAATATCCCCTCAAAACACATAACTGCTTGAATACAACCCGCAAAGATTTTTGGAAATAAATATGCCCTGATCAAGCAAAAACGACCACCACTCCACCTAGGTGTTCTGTCCAAAATACATTCCTTGAAATAATCTCTTGAACTTTCAAGATTTGACTTAATATCTGAATGTAGGAAGCTCCGAATAATCCTTTTTACGTTGGTTGCTGGGTGAAAAAACATACCTCAAAGAAATCTCATGGGCTCCACCAGATACACGCTGACCCAATTTTGAAATAGAATAGTCAAAGCTATATCCAAAGTCCAGCCCAGAGTCCAACTCAATTCCAATTAGCCCTATTAAGGATTCATTATTTGGTAAATTATACTTGCTAGGAAGACCCCGGTACCAAAAACCAAGGATCAAAGGTTCAAAATAAAACTCCGCTCCTAGGTCTAACTGATCAAAAGCTCCCTGCGACTTATAGTTAAATGCCAATGCAAGCGATCGCTCCTGATCTGTATTATTGAAGAAGTCATTGATATTCCCCGGAGCTAGATTAAACCTAACTCCTCCGTGCAGTGAATATTTGACCGGAAGCCTATTTGAATTCAATTCCAAATAGCTAATCTGAGGCTCCAACAAATGAAAGGCAGAGAATCCAAACCAAAACTTATCTTCATAATATAAGAGTCCCGCATTTATATCTCCTGCTCTAAGGCGACTATCTCCCGAAAAGCCAGCACCTGGCTCGCCTACTACTACACCTTTATCTATATCTAATTGAGTTCCCAAGATAACTTGGTCAAAAAGCACATCTCTTGACAAGAGACTTCCCTGAGCCCCAACATGAAGAAAACGCTTTTCACCTAATCTCAATCTATAGCTATACACCAAGCCAATTTCATCCGTCCTACTTTGATTGAAGGATTCTCGCGCTCCTGAGATAATTATTCCTAAACCCGAATTATACTTTTCAGAAAAATGATCTGCATAAGCAGTGTATGCAATAAAGCTTTGATCCAAAGCTGGCCATTGATTTCGGAAGTTAACTCCTACCCTCGTGAGCCCTGTACTTCCCGCGAGTGCAGGATTCAGATAAAAAGGATTGGCATAGAACTGCGAATACTGTACATCTTGGCTGAAAGCCCTAGAAGATAAAAGAAATAGAAAAACAAATACTACGTAAATCCTCATCATCTAATCAATTTGAATTTACCTGCTTTAGTCACCTTTTCTCCATCGGTAGCTACTCCATTATACCTATATACAAAAAACCCTGCGTCAAGTAGCTTCTCATCTAGCTTCCCATCCCAACCAGCAGTGTTGATATCGTCCGTCTCAAAAATCAAATTTCCCCAAGTATTGAAAATTAAAAGTTGTCCCGAAACTAGTCCTTTGGATTTAGGAACAAAAAATTGATTCTCGTTCTTTAAAGGAGTGAAGCCAGTAGGAAACATAAGTCTGTAGCTTCTGATTATTGAAACCGTCCTAACCTCTGATGATTCACATCCCCACTCATTAGTAATAGTAAGCATTACATCAAAGTCACCTTTTTTACCATATATATGTGTAGGGTTTTGCTCAGTAGATATCGAGCCATCACCAAAATCCCAATTCCAACTTACAGTACCATCAGCCGACAGATCAGAAAACTGGAACACATCATCGGGAAAGAATCCTCCATCGTCCTCCCCTTTCACTCCTGTTCCTTGTATTTCAAATTCGAATTCCGCCAAAAGCTCTTCCTCAAGAATCACTATGTGTAATGGTTCGGGCGATGAATAGCAGTCTAAATCAACATGCTTTATCTGAAGTTCATATTCTCCAGCGATGGAGATTGCCTTCATTTCTTCATTTAAGTAAGTTTGCCCTGCTCCAGTAAGCTTATAATCATAGGTAAGCGGGTCATAATTTGAAATACTACTAGTCACATCCACAAACTGGCCAGGTGTGCAACCTACTACTGGAGAAATAAAATCAAAGTCTGGAAATTCAGGAAAACTCACCAAAACGGAATTGGAGATCGCCGGGCAATTCTTACGATTATAAGCTTTCACCAAATACTCGCCTACGGTATTCGCGGTATATTTCTCGGAAACTGCTCCTTCTATAAGTTCATCATCTTTATACCATTCGTAACGCTCATATACCTCATCACCTTTTGAAGTAAGTGTCACAGATTCTCCTCCACATAATCGCACTTCTTCTACTACCTCGGAATTACCATCGACATATATACTTACAGGCTCTGGAGATTCTTGGATTTTCAATGTCATGGCATTGCCAGCAGAGGTTTTTCCGTAGGTATCCGTAATTGTATAGTAAACAGTGACGCTTTGATCTGTAAATCCCTCATTTGGAAAAAATGTAAAATCTCCGCCATTTGTCCCTGCAGTGAAAGTGCCTTGAGGCAATTCTAATACTCTATTCTCCTCACGACATTTCCCTTGGGCACAGATGTCCTCACTTTCCTCTTCTATATCACCAAGTGATGCATAAAATTGCAAACATCTTATCTCAGAATTTTCATTTGGAAGAATCACTTCTTCATCTGTAATATAATAAGTGTTCTCTTGTCCTTCACAGGATGCAAAATCTGAGAAATCAACACCTGATGGAGATTGCAGACCTTCATCATTGGATACTTCAACAATTAGATTTCTGATTTCATGGATATTTGTCTCACCTCCAGTAGATGCAGCAAAGCCTATTTTCAGATTCTTTGAAGGCTCATATGGAAAAGGAACGCCTGGAAAAATAGTAATTGTCCTAGGTTCATTAGTTACAGTAGTAACTACCATTTCTAATTTCAAAAGATATCCTACGCCATTAGGATTAGGCTCTAACTCCAAAAAAACTTTGCGATAACCAGGAATAGCAGGAGCTGTTACTCGCCCAGTCCCAGGACCACCAGAACTCAATGGGAATTGGTATTCTACATCCAAAGCCAGTCCGAGTGATCCAGAAGGCGGATCTACAGTCATCTTCCCATCGACAAACTGATAGCCATTGAGACCTGCCCCACTTTTTCTTATCGAAATACTATTAGGGTACAAGCCATTTGGGGAGCCAGAAAACCCTCCGATTTTGCCTTCACTAGAATTACTATAATTTCCATAAGCATCGAAACCAATGCCCAAATAACCTCCTGTCATCCCAGGTACATTATCTCTCTGAGTATATCCAAACGCTCCACCGAAACCTCCAGGCTTAAAATTCTGCACATCAGCATCAAATAGAAATACAGTAAGCCCATCTGCGCCACTCCCTCCATACATAAAATATTCGAAGGAAGCTTTTATCCCATAAGCTGGAGAAAAAGGAATGTCTATATAAACATACCCGTTTTGTTCTCTTTGTGCATCTGTCAAACGCAGCACTCCATCAACTAACCTTGCACTACCTCCAAAAACAGTCGCTGATCCAATTGACTCTTCAGCACTAAAAGTTTCACAGTAAGGAAAGCCAACTTGTGAGTAGGTAGTGAAAGATACTAAGTAGAGCGCAATGGCTAATATTAAAAATTTCAATGCTAGGCTAGGTTTTTGGGAAAGCCAAAATACACTTTAAACGCATAGAAATAAAAAAGCCCTTGATTTAAAAATCAAGGGCTTCAAGTATTGTAAGCTCGATTATCGCAAAATCGTTTGAGTACGATCTGGGCCAACTGAAACTAATTTGATTGGAACATTCAATTCTGTTTCCAAATATTCAACATAATCTTTCAATTCTGTCGGGAAATCATCATATGCATTAATATTTTCCAAAGAGCAATTCCATCCTTTCATCGTTTTATAGACTGGAGAAACATCTTGTTCTGTTATCTCAAAGCTCAATTTGTCAATTTTCTCTCCTGTAGGAAGCACATAATGCGTACAAACTTTGATGTCCTTAAAGATATTCAATACATCACCTTTCATCATGAATAGTTGCGTAACACCATTGATCATGATAGAATAACGTAGTGCAGGTAAATCCAACCAACCACATCTTCTAGGGCGACCGGTAGTACTTCCGAATTCATTCCCTTCTTTTCTCATGTCCTCTCCATCCTTATCGAACAGTTCGGTTGGGAAAGGTCCGCTACCCACTCGGGTACAATATGCCTTGAAAATTCCGAAAACTTCACCGATTTTAGAAGGAGCAACTCCTAATCCTGTGCAAGCTCCGGCTGCCATTGTACTGCTACTTGTCACAAAAGGATAGCTACCAAAGTCAACATCTAACAATGAACCTTGTGCGCCTTCAGCAAGAATTCTCTTTTTGGAATCCAAGGCTTCATTAACCACATATTCACTATCTATCAGATTTAAAGTCTTGAAAAACTCAACTGCTGAGAAGAATTGCTCTTCCATTCCTGGCAATTCATCCAAAGGATGATTGTAGAATGAAAGCGTAGTTTTATGCTTAGCTACAAGTGCTTCGTATTTTTCTTTGAAATCAGGACTTAAAATATCTCCTACACGAAGTGCAGTTCTTCCTATCTTATCCTGATACGTTGGACCGATACCTTTTAAGGTAGAACCAATTTTCTTATCACCTTTAGATTGCTCAAGAGCAGCGTCAAGTAATTTATGAGTAGGGATGATAATCGTGGCTTTCTTAGAGATTACCAGGTTTTTCATGTAATCAATCGAGAATTTACCCAATCCATCAATTTCCCTTTTCAGGACAATTGGGTCGAGTACGACTCCATTGCCTATTATATTAAGTATCTGTGAGCGAAAAATCCCAGAAGGGATCTGATGCAGAACATGTTTGATCCCGTCAAATTCTAAGGTGTGCCCAGCATTGGGACCACCTTGAAAACGGGCTACAATTTCATAATCAGGCGCTAAAACGTCTACTATTTTTCCTTTTCCTTCATCTCCCCACTGGAGACCTAGAAGTACATCCATCTTCATTTGATGTGCGGTCTATCTGTTACACTAGTCTTTTTGAAGCGTGAAATTTGCGATAAGCCCATACAAAACCAAGAGAAAGGATGTAATTATTTGCTCAACGCAAAAAACGTGACGTATTAACTATAGAAAAAAAATATTGCTAAGAACTAGTTTATTGCTGACTTTTTGAACTCCTCTACCGAATCAAAAACCGTAAAAATATTATTCAGCTTGGTGATAATCAACAGTTTCTTAACGTGGTCAGATGGTGCGGTCAGGTACACTTCACCATCTTTATTTCTCATTTTTGTAAGCATAGTGATCAAAAGACCAATTCCACTGGAACTGATGTATCTCACTTCACTCAGGTCAACCACGAAATTCTTGGCACCTTCTTCCACCGCATCGGAAACAACCTCGACGAGTTTAGGCCCTACTTCATCTCCAATCAAATCACCCTGAATAAATAGGTAATGAGCAAGCTCATCCTTACTTGTATTATATGTCAATTTCATATGATTATAATTTGTCTTTCAAGGGTATTTCTTCTTTTCTGTTTTCACAATTCTCTTTGAGACAATTGCCATACAATATTAAAGAGTGGTGAAGCACTTTGAAGTTCAGAATTTCACCCACTGTATTTTGAATGTTTTGGATTCTAGGATCGCAAAATTCAAGAACCTGATTACAATCTGTGCAAATTAAGTGATCGTGCTGCTTGAAACCGTAGGACTTTTCGAATTGAGCTAGGTTTTTACCAAACTGATGCTTCGTCACCAAATCACATTCAACCAGAAGATCCAGCGTATTGTAAACAGTCGCGCGACTTACGCGGTAATTCTTATTTTTCATACTGATGTAGAGAGACTCTACATCAAAATGTCCTGTTCGGCTATAGATTTCTTCGAGGATAGCATAGCGCTCCGGTGTTTTTCGGAGCTTCTTTGTTTCAAGATAAGCTGTAAATATCTTTTTTACCTCTTCGAAGTGATTTGTATTCAAAGGCATTAGCTGGGTATTTTTTCAAATATAACTTTTGTAAGTAAGAAAAGATTCATTGCATCAATCAAACCTTGAAACCTTTAATATCCCATCCACTTCAATTAGATTTTCGATCAATTTATCAAGATGCTCTGTGCTGTGCACATACAGCTTAATTGTCCCTTCAAAAATCCCTGCATCCGAATCTACCGTGATAGAGCGCATATTCACTTTCAGCTCATTTGAAATCACTTTGGTCACATCATTAATCAGTCCAACTCTATCTGTCCCGATAATTCGCAAACCAGCGAGAAAGGCGATCTCTTTTTGACTTGTCCACCTTGCTTTTATTACTCGGTTTCCATGGTTGGAAAGCAATTCTAGCGCATTAGGACAGGATGTACGGTGAATTTTGATCCCTTCATTTACAGTCACAAAACCAAAGACATCATCCCCAGGTATAGGATTACAACATTTAGCCAAAATGTAATCTACCACATCCATATCCTCTCCGATCAGTAGCTGATCGTGATCTGGTCCTTTCAGACTTTTTATCTCTTTGGTGAAAGAAGATTCGTCCCTTACTTTCTCCTGACTGGATTTGTTTTGAAGTTTTTGCGTTGCTTTAAAATCCTTGAATGATTTGATCGAGGTCGGGTCAATTGCTCCAATACCAACTCGAAAATAAAATTCATTTGCAGTTTTCAGTTCGAAAAATGCCCGAAGCTTTTCTACAGATTCAGAATTGAATTCCATCTTCATCTGTTTCATCTTGCGCTGGACTATCTCTCTTCCATCAAGAATTGCGGATTTCTTATCCTCTCGAAGCGCATCCTTGATTTTGGCTTTTGCTCTAGTGGTAACAACGTTGTTGAGCCAATCTTCTGAAGGCTTTTGCTTGTTTGAAGTAAGGATTTCTACCTGATCACCATTTTTCAACTTATGGGAAATAGGCACCAATCGCTGATTGACTTTTGCTCCTATACATTTAGCCCCTACTTCTGTATGAATCTCAAAAGCAAAATCCAATGCAGTAGACCCAAACGGCAGAACTTTCAAATCCCCCTTAGGAGTAAAAACAAAGACTTCATCATGAAATAGATTTCCTCTGAAATCATCCATAAATTCAATCGCATTCCCATCATTGGACTCCAGCAAACCTCTCACTTGAGTAATCCAGTCATCCAGCCCAGTAGGTCCCTTGGAGTTTTCCTTGTCTTTATATTTCCAATGAGCAGCATAACCCCGCTCAGCTATCTCATCCATCCTTTCGGTTCGAATCTGCACTTCAACCCATTGCCCAGTTCCACTCATTACTGTAGTATGGAGTGATTCGTAACCATTGGAACGTGGGGTACTTATCCAATCTCTAAGTCGGTCTGGATTTGGTCTATAAAAATCTGTCACAATAGAATACACTTGCCAGCAATCAGCTTTTTCACTATCCAGGTCACTTTCCAAAATAATCCTAATCGCAAACAGGTCATATACTTCCTCAAAAGGGATCCCCTGTTTCTTCATCTTATTATATATAGAGAAAACAGATTTAGGTCTTCCTTTGATGGTGAATTCCAGTCCAGTTCTATTGAGTTCCTCTTCTATAGGCAGAATGAAGCTGCGGATGAATTTATTTCTATAGGATTTTGATTCATTGATTTTGAAAACAATCTCCTTGTAAGTCGCAGTGTCTGTGTATTTCAGATAAAGATCTTCCAACTCAGATTTTATCGCATAAAGCCCAAGTCTATGTGCCAAAGGAGCATACAAATACATGGTTTCCGATGCAATTTTGAGCTGCTTATGCCTCGGCATGCTGGACAGAGTTCTCATATTATTGAGTCTGTCTGCAAGTTTGATCAAAATCACACGCACATCATCAGAAAGCGTGAGGAGCATTTTTCGGAAATTCTCAGCTTGCTGCGAACTTCCGTATTCAAACACTCCTGCGATTTTGGTAAGACCATCTATAATAGTCATGACCTTATAGCCAAATTCCCGCTCAATATCCTCCAGTTCCCATTCCGTATCCTCCACTACATCGTGAAGTAAGGCAGATACGATTGAGGTCGTGCCCAAACCTATTTCTTCCACACAGACTAATGCCACTTCAAGCGGATGATAGATATAAGGTTCACCAGACTTACGGCGCATGTCCTTATGTGCTTCAAGAGACACATTGAAGGCTCTTTTTATCAATTTCGCATCGCCATCTTTTAGAATTGGTTTTGCTTGTCTCAATAGCCTACGATAGCGCTTAAGTATTTCTTTTCTTTCTTCTTCTATGTCCACTTCAATCATACAGGAGGAATTTAATACAAAAATGGTGGTCTAAGTTCATCTTGCATCAAATGTTGAATATTTTTTTTTGTCTGCTATTGCATTTTATATATTAGTACCTACATTTGCATCCACAATTGGAATTAGAAACATATTTTCTAATCTAAATTGAACTTATTGCGGATGTGGCGAAATTGGTAGACGCACTAGACTTAGGATCTAGCGCCGCGAGGCATGGGGGTTCGAGTCCCTCTATCCGCACTAAATACCGAACCCTCAATCACTCAACTGTCTTCAACAACAGGGTAGGGATTGGGGGTTTTTAGTTAATCTTCATTCTAAAATTTTGAGCTTTGGAAATCACACAAGACAAGCATTCAGCAAATCAAGCTTCAATTAAAATTAAATTAAACGAAGCAGATTACCAACCTAAGGTTGAGGCAAAACTTAAGGACTTTGCCAAAAAATCTAACATCAAAGGATTCAGACCTGGGAAGGCTCCTATGTCTATGGTGAAGGGCATGTACGGCACCTCTGTACTTGTAGAGGAAATCAATGCTATCCTTAGCGAATCCCTGAATACTTATTTGAAAGAACAAACTTTCAAAATCTTGGGAGACCCACTTCCACAAAATCAAGATGCAGCGATCGACTGGAAAACTCAAAAAGAGTTTGAATTTGACTACAAAATCGGATTCGTTGAGTCAGTAGATCTTACTCTTGATCCAAAAATCAAAGCAACAAAATATTCCATCAAAGTAGACGACAAGTTGATCAATGAAACTCTTGACAACCTTAAATCTCAATACGGTAATAGCACTAACCCAGAAGTAAGCGAAGAAGGCGACCATATCTATGGTGACTTGAAAGCTACTGAAGGTGAATTCGAGAAAACTGTTTCTTTGGATTTGACTAAAATCACTAAGAAACTTGCTGGTAAATTCATCGGGCTTAGCAAAGAAGCAGTCGTAGAATTCGAAGCGAAGGATGTGAAGAAAGGTCAATGGGAAGAGGCTTTCGGCCTTAGCGAAGAAGAGTCTGCAGACATCGATGGAGCGTTGACTATGACTGTAAAAAACATCAACAGAACTGAGACTGCCGAAATGAACCAAGAGTTCTTCGACAAAATCTTCGGTCCTGACGAAGTGAAGTCTGAAGAGGAATTCATTACTAAAGTACGTGAGACACTTCAAGCTAACTACGACAGGGAATCCAAAGTATTTACTGAGGAAGAATTGAAGAAGGTATTGACTGAAGCTGCGAAGGTGGATCTTCCAGAAGCATTCTTAAAAGAATGGCTTCTGATCGCCAATCAAGGCAAAGTATCTGAAGCGGATGTAGAAAAAGAATTTCCTATCTACGCAAGACAATTGACTTGGTCATTGATCTCCAACGAGATTGCTACCAAAAATGAAGTCAAAGCAGAGCATGAAGAAGTGATCGAGAAAACCAAGCAAATGGTTCGTGAGCAATTCGCCTCTTCTGGCCTTGGTGCGCAGATGGAAGACAGCATGGATATGTTCGTAGACAACTACCTTAAAGGTGAAGAAGGTCAGAACTACATGAATATGCTTACTTCAATTCAGAATGAAAAAGTCCTTGCTTTTGCCCTTGACAAAATCAGTGTAAAAGAAAAGGATATAAGCATTGATGAATTCAAGGAACTTTTAGATAAGTAATTCGCTTAAATCATCATAAAAAAGTCCTTATTTAAGGGCTTTTTTTATTTTTGCTTACCACAACAAACTCGAAAGATGATTAACAAAGAAGAATTCCGTAAGTACGCCATTCACAATCAAGGCGTAAGTGGTACTGCTTTTGACCAGTACACTCAACATATTGAAAACATGACTCGCTCTGTAATCGAAGAGCGGCCTCAGAATTTCAGAGAGATTGACGTATTCTCTAGATTGATCATGGACCGTATTATTTTCCTAGGAACAGGAGTAGATGATCATGTTGCAAATATTATTGTAGCACAGCTACTTTTCCTAGAATCAGTAGATTCTAAGAAGGATGTATTACTTTATGTCAATAGCCCAGGCGGATCAGTGACTGCAGGCTTAGGGATCTATGATACGATGCAGTTTATCAACCCTGACGTGGCTACAATCTGTACAGGAATAGCAGCTTCTATGGGAGCTGTATTACTTGCAGGCGGAGCAGCTGGTAAAAGATCTGCGCTGAAGCATTCTAGAGTAATGATTCACCAGCCATCAGGCGGTATGCAGGGAAAATCCACTGATATGGAGATTTCCTTAAAGCTTATTCTATCTATGCGTGAGGAATTATATGATATTCTAGCAGTGCATACTGGTAAAACTCCAGAAGAGATAGAGAAAGATTCCGAAAGAGATTATTGGCTTAAGTCAGAAGAGGCGAAAGCTTATGGACTAATCGATGAAGTACTAGTTAAAAAACCAAAATAATGGCTCAAGTTACCTGCTCCTTTTGCGGTAGAAATAAGAAAGATGTAGATCTAATGGTGTCGGGTATCTCGGCACACATTTGTAATTTCTGCATTGATCAAGCTCATTTGATTCTTGGTGAAGAAGATAAAACCAAGAAGCCAGATGGAGCAAAACCAAAAATCAAACTCAAGAAACCTAAGGAACTCACTAGCTACTTAGATCAATATGTAATTGGTCAGGAAGATGCTAAGAAAGTTTTGACGGTAGCTGTATACAATCACTACAAACGTCTTTTCCAAAAAGACGAGAATGATGATGTAAAGATTGAAAAATCTAACATCATTATGGTTGGAGATACCGGAACAGGTAAAACCTATCTAGCCAAAACTTTGGCAAAAACCCTTGAAGTTCCCTTTTGCATAGCCGATGCGACTGTTTTGACAGAAGCTGGCTATGTTGGCGAGGATGTGGAAAGTATCTTGACGAGATTGCTACAGGCAGCAGACTACAATGTAGAAGCGGCTGAGCGCGGAATCGTATATATAGATGAGCTGGATAAAATCGCAAGAAAATCAGACAACCCATCTATTACACGAGATGTAAGTGGTGAAGGCGTGCAGCAAGCCATGCTAAAGCTATTAGAAGGCACTATCGTGAACGTACCACCTCAAGGCGGACGAAAGCATCCTGACCAAAAGATGATCGCTGTAAACACAGAGAATATTCTATTTATCTGTGGTGGAGCATTCGATGGAATAGCTAGGCATATCGGTAAAAGACTAAATACTCAGCCTTTGGGATTCAGCAAAGCAGCGGCGGATGCGGTAGCAGATCGAGAAAACCTGTTACAATATGTAACAGCACAGGATTTGAAAGCTTTTGGCTTAATTCCAGAATTGATCGGAAGACTTCCTGTTTTGACGCATTTGGACCCTCTTCATGCTGATGTCTTGAAAAGAATCCTCACAGAACCAAAGAATGCTTTGGTAAAGCAATACGCCAAGTTGCTTAATTATGAAGGAGTGAAAGTCACTTTCGAAGAAAGTGGCATTGATTTCATCGTAGAGAAAGCGGTAGAGTTCAATCTTGGAGCTAGAGGGTTGAGATCAATTTGCGAAGCGATCATCACAGATGCGATGTATGACATTCCTTCAGATGATTCTATCACAGAATTGATTATCGATGCGAAATACGCTCATGAAAAATTCGATAAGTCAAAGTTTAAGCGACTTCAAGTAGCCTAATATAAAAACCCTGCTTCACTGAGGCAGGGTTTATTTTTTGCCTATACTTTTTAGAATCAACACAGCCGCAGTATCCGACGCACTCCCCTCTCCTATTTTCTCTTTGATCAAATCATAACCTTGGAGCATATGACCTCTGTATACTGGATTCCCTAAAATCTGCTGCAACTCAGCTTTTAGATTAGGAATCGAAAAATCATTTTGAATAAGCTCCTTCACGACCTCTTTATCGGCAATTAGATTTACTAGGGAAATGTAAGGCACACGAATCAAATTCTTGGCTATAGCATATGAAATAGAGCTAGTCCTATACACAACTACCTGAGGAACTCTAAACAAAGCCGCTTCTAAAGTTGCTGTTCCCGATGTAACCACCGCAGCTATTGCATGAGAAAGCAGATCATAGGTCTGATCAAATATCACTCGTATACCGGCATCTATTCCACGTTGATAGATTTTGACACCTAAATCGCCAACACCGGCAATTACAAACTGAGCATTAGGGAATTCTTTCACCAACTCTACCATTCGATCTAACATAGCGTTGATCTCCTGCGCCCTACTGCCAGGCAAGAGTGCAATAATGGGCTGATAACTCAGCTCATTCTTTTGAAAGAAAAACTCATGAGGTGAAAATTTTGAAATCTCGTCCAATAGTGGATTCCCCACATAATGAACGTGCATGTCATACTTTGCAAAAAAAGTAGGTTCAAAAGGTAAAATAGAATAGATCTGATCTGTATAAGCCTTTAGCTTCAACGCTCTCTTTTGATTCCAAGCCCATACTTTTGGAGGGATATAATAGTGAACAGGTATGTTGTTTTCTTTAGCGAAAGCTGCAATTTTCATATTGAAACCACCATAATCAACTAGAATGATCGCATCTGGTTTATATGCTAAAATATCATTTTTAACTAGCTTGAGGTATTTTAATACTTTTCGAAAACCTAATACCACTTCCAAAAAACCCATCAAAGCGACCGCTGCGTAATCTACAGCCAATTCCACACCAGCTTCCTTGGAGTAGCTGCCTCCCATCCCGCGAATCTTCAGCGTTGAATCCTTAGCCAAAAGAGATCGCACTAGATTAGATGCATGTAGATCTCCTGATCGCTCACCGGAGATGATGTAGAGTTTGTGGGATTTCAAATTTTAAATTTCAAATTTTAAATTAAAAAAAATTACTCACCAAAGTACTCCACAAAATTCCTGGGAGTCTCGTAAAGAGTAAGCTTATGCAAGCCCCCATGAGAAGTGATTTCATTCACAGCAGGCTCAAGGATCTTCCAGAATTCCATAATAAGATTTTCACAGCTGGCTAATTTTCCATACATGAAATCAACGTCTACGTTCAGGTTTTTATGATCTACTCTCTCAATCACTAAATTGCGAATAATAGTACTCAACTTTTTAAGATCTACTACGAAACCGGTATCAGGATCAGGCAATCCTTTTACCATCACGATTAACTCAAAATTATGGCCATGCCAGTTGACATTGGCACAAGGTCCAAATATCTCCACATTCTTTTCATCGGACCACTTTGGGTTCCAAAGTTTATGGGCTGCATTGAAGTGTTCTTTTCTACAAACGTAAATCATCTCTAATAGGAATTGGCCGCAAAGTTAACCAGAAGATGCGGAAAATGGAATTCATCGTAATTCTACCTCAAAAAATAAAACCCCGACGATATAATCGCCGGGGTTTTATCATTCAAAATAAGATAAGAGTAATTAACCTCTTTCTCTTACATATTCATATTTCTCCTTAAATACCAATCGCTTATTACCTGACTGATACATAAAGTAACTTACTTCAAGAGTTTTACCATCTTCAGAGAAGGTAGTATACTTATTTACTCCAGTAGGATCAATTTCAGCATAACGAGTATTAGCAGCAGGTTGACCATAATAGTTAGTCACTGCAGTTACGTTATTAGAATCATCTAATTTGAAGACTGCAGCATAGCTACCAAAGTAGCTAAGTCCACCTCCTGTGTTGAATACATAACCGTATCCACCTAGGAACTCAGAATCCCAACGACCTACAGTTGTAGCTGTAATTGTTCTCAATTCAACATTGTATGGATATAATCCTGAAAACTCTGGTCTTGTAAGATCTGAAAATTCACCAGTAACTTGATAAACTCCATCATACTTATTCTTAGCACCCACAGCATAAATAGCTGTTTCGAAGTTTCCAGAAATAACACCAAAAGAAGATTCAGTGATTGTCAATGGAATAGCATAGTTTTTAGAGAAATCGAAATTATTTGTAAATAATTTGATAGTCTTTTCAACTTGTCTCTGACCACTAGGAATAGTTACTTCCATTGCATCTATAGAATACAAATTAGAAGGAAGAACCTCATAATCTGTTCCTTCAGAGTCATTATATGCTTCTAAAGCCGCAGGATCCAATTTGAATTTCACATTGATATTCTGAGTATTCTCCTGCGCACCTGAGTAGCTTACTATAACCTTCAATTCTACTTCAGCAGCTGCAGTAAAAGAAGATACATATAGAGGGTAAACACTTCCTGGAGAAGCAATCAGACCAATGTCAAAGAATTCTATGACATTTTCTACTTTGTCGGGATCAAAAAGCGGATCCTCATCCAAACAAGATGTAAGTGTCACCATGGCAACAGCAAACAGTCCTATTTTAGTTAATATATTTTTCATATCTATTTCTATTAATTAAGGATTATTGGGCCTGCCAGAAGATCAAACTTGTAAACTGATTGATTCCAGTAGGAACATTAGCAGGATTAAGTTGGAACTCCGTTGAAGCGTAAAGATATCTTACTGGAAGCTCATCAGCTCTTGTAGAGGTAGATAAGATGGATGCAAAACTTAATGCAGGATTAGAAGAGCCATTAACAATCTTTGGATATGCTGTTCTTCTGAAATCAGCCCAAGACTCATGTCCATTTATAAAGTTAAAAGCGATATACTTCTGAGTAATAATTGCCTCCAATTTCTCAGCTGGAGAAGATGCCTGCTCATAATGAACTAAATAACTATCAGGATTATCGTCTTTGTACAATTGCACATCTGTTGCAGGATCCCAATCTGAAGAAGTTGCTCCAGAAATATCTTCATATAAATATCTATAAGAAGCTAGGATTCCTTTGTCAAAAGCATCTTTGTCATCGCCAGAAAGATATCCTTTCATGTAAGCTTCTGCTTGTAGCAAATAAGACTCTGCCGCTAGCATTATTGGGAAATCAGCAGTTCTACCCTTCAATAACCCTATGCTATTTGTTGCATCAGCTCCAGTTCCAGAACCTACGTACCATGCCGTTTGATTAGAAAGCGCAGCAGGGTTATCTACTAAGTTCCCAAGCTGTCCCTTAGGAGTACCTGCCGGGTAACTACGATATGTAGCATAACCTCTTCCTTGGTCAAGTAATTTATTGCCATTATAGAAGGTATAGGTATAGGTACTAGGAATAGCCGATCTACCAGATCCGGATAATGAACCTGCAGCATTAGAGTGATATCTCTCCCAAAGTGGGTTTTGCTTTCCAGAAGTAGCAATGTACCCTGGGTTAATCTTTGCATCGCTAGTAAGGAAGCCGACACTTGTGTTCATCTTAGCAAATTCGCTTGCTGCAAAAGAACTAGTCTCAGAGGCAGAAGCCATTTTGATAAGCAACCTCAATTTCAATGTATTAGCAAACTTAGCCCACATAGTCACATCACCACCAAACATTACGTCAGCAGAACCAAGACCGTTAGCACCTTCTGCTGTAGTGAAGATAGTAACAGCGGTACTTAACTGAGCCACCAAATCCTGATAAATAGCTGTTTGGCTATCGTAAACTGGAGTAACATTTTCAGAACCAGAAAGCGCCTCAGTATATGGAGCATCCCCAAATACATCTACTAACATCGCATAATCAAATGCTTTCATAGTTTTAGCTGCAGCATTATAATATGCTAACCCTGGATCTTCAGCTGATTGATCTTCGATGTATTGATAGTTAATCAAATCATCATAAGTAGCAGACCAAAGCCCATTGTAAGAAGTTGTGGTCATATTGTAAGTAACAGTCGCTCCCCATCCACCGTATCCTCCGGCATTGACAGTATAACCATTAATCCACTGAGCACTAGTGCTATATGACAAAAGCAAATTTGCGGAACTTGTCAAAGCATTTGGCAACACCAACTGAGGAGTAGCGGAAGTAGCCTGATTTGGATTCACATTATCTCCTAGAAAGGACTCACAAGAAGTGAGGGAGATAAAGGAAGCTAGTATAAATAATCTTAGTATATTTTTCATTTCAATCTAATTAAAATGTTAATGTGATGGAACCACCGAAGAATCTGGTTGGAGGTGTTGCAGCCAGAGTAACGATACCCACTGCATTTCCGTCAGAGAAATTGTAGTCAGGATCCGTGTAAATATTTGATTTCGGTGTGAAGATCAACAAGTTTCTACCTTGAGCTGTAATAGTAGCACCTTGTATAAATCCAATTCTGCTCATTAAGCTAGCTGGAAAGTCATATGATAATGCAACTTCTCTTAGCTTCCAGTAATCACCAGAAACAAGATAGTTTTCAGCTATATTTCTTCTATAAGAACCATCAGTCCAGAAGCCCGCGCCACCATCAGTTACCGTGATATTTGTGTTCTCAATATAAGTACCTGGATTTTCTGGGTTTTCATATACTGAATTTGGAATGACGAAACGCTCTCTATTAAAATAAGTAGTCGTGATACCAGATCCAGAGAAGTCAAATGACCCACCACCATCATAAAGGATACTATAACCTCCTCTATATTCTGCTAAAGCAAATAGCCTAAAGCCTTTGTAAAGAAACTCAACGTTTACACCTAATCTATGCTTAGGTGTTGTATTACCTAGAGTAACTTGTCCTTCTGCTGCACTTGGATATCCAGAGGTTGCGTCTACAATGATTCTTCCCTGATCATCTCTTTTATAAGCAGTACCAATCAATACTGGGAAAGTTTCGCCTTCTACAGCATATACTTGAGCATTCCCACCCGAGGAAAGCTGAAGTCTTTTTAAATCATCGGCGATCTCAACTACTTTGTTGTTGTTATAGGTGAAGTTAGCACCAACGTTAATCTGGAAACTGTTTCTAGAGAATGCAGTTACATTTAACATAGTCTCAAGACCTTCATTAGATACAAGACCTGTATTTTGTAAGTACGAAGAGAAACCAGTAGTAGAAGATACTCCTGTAGGAATTGTTTGGTTTTCGGTTTGAGACTTGTAGTAAGTTAACGCACCGTTAACTTTACCATCAAACAAGATAAAATCGGTACCAACCTCAAAAGATGTTGTAATCTCTGGCTTCAGATTAGCAGCTACTAAAGTATTATCCAATGAATAACCAGAAAGGCCACCATAAGGGAATCCACTGGAAGGGCTAAACGTAGGAGCTAACTGATAAGCACCAAAGTTAGTACTATTACCTAAGTTAACCTGACCTACCTGAGAGACACCACCTCTAAATTTCAATTGAGAAATAACTGTCGAATTTTGAAGAGCTTGAATAGCTTCAGAAGCAACAAATGAAACGTTTGCTGCAGGATAGAAGAATGATCTATTATCCTTTGAAAGAGTAGACACCCAATCATTTCTTCCGGTCAATTCAAGGAACAAGTAATCTTTGTATGCAGCCTTGAACTGAGCAAATACACCAATTTGACTTGCTTCATAATTACTTTCACCTACACTAGCTTCACCTACTCTGTTTGATACATTGTAAAGTCCTGGTATTACAATACCGTTGGCACTTACACCAACACTTTTGGATCTATTCTGTCTTAACTGGTTTCCAAGCAATAGGTTGAAGAACCAATCATCACCAACAGCTTTCTTCATGTTGATCAAGAAATCTGAGATAATCTGATTATTAAAGCTTGTTCCATCAGATACACCACCAGCGATATCAGTCTTTGCGGCCGAAATGTCTTTAGTATAATCAGTGAATGTGAATTTACCCGTAGTGTTCTTACTAAAAGAATTTCTATTAGAAATACCTATTCTATACGTGAAATCCAACCACTGAAGCGGCTTATATTTCAATTCAACATTACCTACGATATAGTCGTTACCAGAATTTTGACGTTGGTTATCTATAGAGAAATATGGGTTGTCGTAATACTCGTTGTAATAACCATTTGGATTAGCAAATGGATCATTTTTCCAATCCTTATAGCTAGTCAATGGGATTTGCGCCGGAGTTTGAAGAATTTGGTCAAACATACCAGATGTTGCATTTGTGATGTCATATCTATTCTGTACGTAGTTTGTAGACAAGTTTAAGCTTAGCTTATCGTTGAATTTTCTAGTACTATTGAATCTAATAGATGCTCTAGTGTAGTTATCTCCTGGAGTAGTACCGTCATTATTTAGGTACTGAGCAGATAAGAAGTTTGTTGAATTCTCATCACCCCCACTTATAGAAACATCAGTTTGGTTAGTTACACCAGTTTCCCAGAAATCGTTCTTTGATCCAGTATTAGAATAAGGAACAGTCTGAATAGAACCATCTTCCAAAGGTTTACCAATTTGCACCATAGACCCGTCGAATCTTGGACCGTACTGCTGATTCTCGTAAGGAACATACTGATGTGGATACCCGCCTGCATAGCCAGAACCAAAAGTATCCTGAATTTCTGGATAGAAGCTCACTTGCTCAAGATTCACTGTATGACCAATAGTTACTCTTGGAGCACCTGATTTACCTTTTTTAGTTACGATGATCAATGCACCATTGGATGCTGCAGAACCATAAAGGGCTGCTGCATTCGCTCCGTTAAGTACCGTTATCTCTTGAACGTCCTGAGGATTAAGGTTACCCAAAATAGAATTTGGAACAATCACGTTGTCCACTACGATCAAGGCTTCGTTATTACCTGTCAATGAACGGCTACCTCTCAATACAACTCTTACGTTTGGATTTACACCCGAACCAGTTGTGTTGATTTGCATACCTGCTACTTTACCAGTCAAACCAGCCGCTACGTTAGCAGCTCTACCTTGAGCCACATCGCGAGTCTCGATACTTGTAGCATTGTAACCCATCTCTATTCGTCTGGACTCAATACCTGCCGCACCTGTGATCACGACTTCACTCAAACTCTGTACATCTGGCTGCAGAACAACGTCGATGACAGATTGCTGACCAATTTGAATCTCTTGAGTGTTAGTTCCAATAAAACTAAACACCAATACTTTCCCTTCAGTAGGGATGGTCAATGAGTACTTACCATCAATATCTGTGGCAGCACCTACACTAGTACCTTTGACTAATACGGTTGCGCCTGGAATTGGCTCACCGTCTTCGCCCGAAGATACTATTCCGGTTACTTTACGCTCCTGTGCAAATGCCACAGCACTTACTAGGAAAAGCGAAAGCCCTAGGAGTAAAATTTTCTTCATAAGAAATATGATTTGGTTTATATTATACCCAATGATATTCCTATTGATGCAATATCGCAAAATCAAGGGTTACAAATTTGTATAAACGTAGCAGTATGGAAATTAATAAAAATCTTCATTTTTACTCAAATACAAAATTATAATTGGATTACTGTTTCAAATACCCCGCTTTCTATATTTTTGTTTTGTTCTTCTAATGTTAACAAAAGTTAATTTTTTATTAACATTGAATATGTTGCCACCTAAATAAAGGACTGACTCTTAAATAAATTAATATTTCTCCTTAAGGCATTAAAACAAAATTTTTGCTAATCTAAAAATGAAAATACGGCTCTTTATTAGCCAAAAATGACTCTTAGGGAAAATTACCATCTGATATGATATAAATTGAAAGGGAATAGACTATTAAAATAAAATTATAATGTAGTTAATAGTTTATTTTCTGGAGTATTTGCTCGCTTTTGATCAATTACTGGTTATACTACCTACAAAATTTTTATAGTTATCCTACGATTTAACGCTTGGTTTTGAGGATTGATATTTGGCACCATAGGTTCCTTATCTCCTCTACCTTCAACTAATGCCCTACCATGATGAAACCCATTTTTGATGAGGTACTCCTGAACACTTTTGGCCCGTTGTAAACTAAGATTATGATTATAACTTGCGCTACCTACATTGTCCGTATGGCCTGTGATCAGAATGTTAACATTTGGATTTTCTGCTAAAAATATAACTAATCTCTTTAGTGAAGAGATCGACTCAGATTTGAGATCGTACTGATCAAATTCAAAGAATATATTTTCAAAAACGAATTCCTCCCCGGCAGCGACTGGGACCAGTTCTATTTTCAAATCCTTTACATTTTTGATTTTATCACGCTCCACGTTGTAAATTTTGGGGATAAAACCTTTTTTCTCTACGTACAAACCTGAAATAGCCTTATCAGGATAAAGCATCATAAACTCCCCCGTCTTACCATCTGCCTTAAACTGGTATAAAGTACTGTCATTCGTAAGTGATACTAAAGATAGGGTGGCATCGATAGGCTCCCCCGTTTTTGAATTAAACACCTTTCCTTCGGTCACAGTCAAGTTCTCCCCCAATGAAATTTCTTTAGGGAATTTGAACCTGTATAATAAGGAACGATTATTTTCTTTTTCTCCCGTACTCAACTCTGTAAAATAAGCGTAATCTTTTTGCGCTGTAATAAATAATGCCACCTGATCTAATTGATCATTAATAGGCAGACCTAAGTTTTCTGGCTTAGTAAATTCACCATCGACTACTTTTGAAAGCTGGATGTCCATTCCTCCAAAACCGGGGTGCCCATTTGACGAAAAGAAAAGTATCTCATTATTAAAAAACATAAAGGGAGAGATCTCATCCTTTGGAGTATTGACTACAGCTCCTAGGTTTTTAGCAACAGTCCAAGACCCATCACTTTGCATTACACTGTACCAAATATCATTACCCCCAAATCCCCCTTTTCTATTAGAGGAAAAGAACAATATTCTCCCATCTGCAGAGAGTGAGGGCTGAGAATCCCATGACCTTGAGTTAACATTCTTGCCCATATTTCTCGGACGCTGCCAATTCCCATTCACTTTATAGGCGATATACAAATCACAGCTCCCCTCAGAATCCGGTGCATCACAAGATGTATAAATTAGTATATTTCCATCAGCAGTCACAGAGCAAGTGCCTTCATTATAAGGAGAATTAATTGCTTGGGCTACACTCTGAGGCTTGGACCAATTTCCTTCAGGGGATACAAAGGCCATATAAATATCCTCCTTATCATTATTCCCAATCCCATCTCTTTTGGTGAAAAGTATCTGCTCTCCATCTGCTGTCAATACAGGAAAATACTGGAGCTGAAATTCATTGAGTGGAGCTGGTAATTTTTCCTTTTCTATATGCCGGAAATTCTCCAACTGCTCAGCCAAGAATTCCATTTGTGCCTTAGTGTCCACATATGAAATTGACTTCTTGAAATCTACATCCAATAACGGATCAGTCAGCCCAAACTCATCAAAAGAATCCTGAAACCTCCCTTGCTGCAAATACACGTGAGTCAGTACCCAACCCAAATCTGCTCTATGCTTGACTGTAACATTCTTTCCAGACAATCTTGACTTACCGGCAATTACTGTTTTCTCAGCATTCGCTAAGTCACCTTGTGTAATCTGAAGTTGTGCTAACTTCACATAGGCTTCTAAAAATGAGGCCTCTCGGTCTATTGCATCCTTGTATTTGCTAATCGCCTCGTCATATTGTCGGGAAAGAGTCAACTCCTCTGCTTCGCGATACATCCTTATTGCCTTACCATCAATAATGGAATAGCTTTGCGCGTTAGCGAAAGAAATGGTCAATAAAAGAAGAATTCCGGCTAGAAAAGGGCGCATGGACTTAGGGTATGTCCATAAATTTATGAGTTTGAAGCGATATTTTCCACTTTGGGCTATTTTTTGCAAAATCAATAATGATCGGAGTGAACTTATCAGCCTTGCTCCACTCTGGCTGAAGTCGCAATTCACAGCTTGAATTCACCAGCCTAGCATGCTCTTCAGCAAAGGCAAAATCACTCTGGTGGAAAACCACAACTTTCAGTTCGTCCGCCTCTTTATATATAGAGTCATGTGGTTTTTTGAATTTCTTAGGAGAAAAACAAACCCAGTCAAAGTCGCCTGAAAATGGATGCGCTCCAGAAGTCTCAATATTTGTAGTGAATCCATTGGCTTTCAAAAGTGCTGTCAACGGCCCCAAATCATACATTAAAGGCTCTCCACCTGTGACCACGACTAGTCGACCAGGATAAACCAATGCTTCGTCAACAATCTTTTCGATTGAGTGAACCGGCCACTTGCCCGAATCCCACGATTCTTTGACATCACACCAGACACAACCCACATCACAGCCTCCTAGCCGGATAAAATAAGCGGGATGTCCGGTAAACCTTCCTTCTCCTTGTATAGTATAAAAAGCTTCCATTAAGGGAAGCTCCAATCCTTTTGCTACTAACTCCTTCGTATCCATATTCATCTGAATTTTTGATAAAGCGGGCAATTGAACCGCTGAGTGAATTATGCCGCAAAGGTAAGCATTGGATTGAGAAATTCTAAAATTGAAAAATTGGAAGATTTTTCAACCAATCAAGCGGCATCCCTATTGAGTTCAGCTTTAATTAATCTTTCAATCTTCCAATATTTAAATGTTTCAATTTTGTTTAACCGTTGGATACTTCACTCCTAATTGCTCTAAGTACGTATCAAACTTCGTCTCATCGTAATAAAACTTCTCTAGCTGTGGCCTGAACTGATCCATTATCCCTTTATTTAGAAAAATCGGCGCAACGTCATCTGCACTAAGCATCGGTTTATATTCCGTCTCCTTTGTCTGGACATTTTTGAAATAATCCCAAGCTTCCTCCACCAATTCTGGCTGTAGTAAAAAGTCTAAAATCGTCATCGCTTCAGCTTTAGCCCCAGCAGTAACTCCCTTATGTGCAATCGGAGTTGCCATAGCAATTGCATTGCTCCAGTGGTGACCAGGAAGTCCAGGTATATTAGAAGGAAATCTCAACGTAACCGTAGGAACAACCCAAGACACATCTCCAATATCATCTGATCCGCCAGAAATTGGCGTGGTCACGGGGAGGCCAAGCGTATCCAGCTTCATAGCCAAACCCTCCACTTTACTTGCACTAACTTCAGCTTGAACTGCTTTTGCTAATTCCTGATCAACTTCAGACCATTCTGGCAATCCTACCTTTAAAATATTAGCATACATTTTCTCTGCTATTGTCTTGTTGAAATGGCGAGGCCATGCTGTCCCTAGAATCCTGGAAGTAACTTCTGTATCGGTCATCAAAGCAGCACCTTCAGCCATTTTATTGGCCATGCCATACATTTCCATGATGCCTTCATACGTTACATCTCGTAAGTAATACCAAATTGAAGCTTTGGAAGGCACAACATTTGGCTGGTCACCTCCATCGGTGAAAATAGAATGAGATCGCTTCAAAGGATCCAAGTGCTCACGACGATAATTCCAGCCTACATTCATCAATTCAGCTGCATCCAACGCACTTTTCCCTCTCCATGGCGCTCCTGCTGCATGGGCAGCCTCTCCTGAGAATGTGTATTCAACAGATATCAACCCAGTACCAGATGATTGTCCATAACTAACGCCCAGATTATTTCCAACATGTGTAAAAATACAGATATCAATATCATCGAATAAACCGTCTCGAACGAACCACGCTTTAGAAGCTACCAGTTCCTCAGCGATACCTGGCCAGAGAATAAGCGTTCCTCCTATATTCTCTCGCTCCATGATTTTCTTTACTGCCAATGCAGCTGTAATATTCAAGGGAATTCCAGAATTATGACCTTCCCCATGCCCAGGAGCTCCTTCGACGATTGGCTTATGATAGGCAACCCCAGGATATTGGGAGGCTTTTGGGATATCATCCACATCTGAGCCCAAAGCAATTGTAGGTCCTTCTCCATTTTTCCACGTCGCAAACCATGCCGTTGGAATCCCAGAAACTCCCATTTCTATTTTAAATCCATTTTCCTCTAATATCCCAGTGAGGTATTTTGAAGATTCTACTTCCTGAAATCCCAATTCCGCAAAACTAAAAACCTTATCAACCATGACTTGACTCATTTTAGCATCTGCCTCTACCAATTGCATAACTTCTTGCTTGAGTGCATCGATTTGTTTTTGGGAGATTTTCTTTTGTGCCAAAGAAAAATTGGCTCCCGATAACAGAAGAATTAGCGTGCAAAGCACACTATTTAGAGATTTAAGTTTCATAAGGTTTTATGGTTAGGATCGTTGAAAAATACTAAAAACTCTTATGTTTTCCATTGGAAAATGATCAGCGGCAAAAATAGTATCTGCCGAGGATTTATGAGTTTGGATTCCAAAGCCCGTCAATTTTTCTATTTTTGCAGGCGTTCAGCTAAAAAACTAGAAAAAATTCAATCATGGCGGAGTACACTTTTAAGGAGATCGAGAAAAAATGGCAGGCTTACTGGGAAAAGAATGAGACTTTCCTTGCCAAGGTAAATCCTGATAAACCAAAATTTTATTCTCTTGACATGTTCCCATATCCATCGGGTGCTGGACTTCATGTCGGCCACCCGCTGGGATATATCGCCTCAGATATTGTCAGCAGATTTAAGAAATTGAAAGGATACAACGTCCTTCACCCTATGGGTTACGATAGTTTTGGTCTTCCTGCTGAGCAGTATGCCATTCAAACAGGGCAGCATCCAGCCATTACCACAGAGCAAAACATCACACGATATACAGAGCAGCTGAAAAACATTGGCTTCGCTTTCGACTGGAGTAAGGAAGTGAGAACATCCAATCCAGACTATTACAAATGGACGCAGTGGATATTCATGCAGCTATTCAATAGCTACTATGACCAGGATGCAGACAAAGCGTTATCCATTGATTCTTTAATAGTACGTTTTGAAAAGGAAGGAAATTCTTCCGTAAAGGCTGTTTGTGACGACGAAACAACAAGTTTCACAGCAGAGGAGTGGACTACTTTCTCTGAAAGAGAAAAGCAGGAAATACTCCTTAAATATAGATTGACCTTCCTAGCCGAAACCACCGTCAACTGGTGTGCAGCTCTAGGAACAGTACTATCCAACGACGAAGTCAAAGAAGGCTTTTCAGAAAGAGGCGGACATCCTGTTGAGCGCAAGAAAATGATGCAGTGGTCGATGAGAATCACCGCTTATGCAGATCGTTTATTGAAGGGCTTGGATAAACTCGATTGGTCTGAGCCAATAAAGGAAATGCAGCGAAACTGGATTGGAAAATCCATTGGGGCTGATGTAGTTTTCCAAGTAAAAGATTCTGACCAAACGATCAAAGTCTTCACCACACGTGTTGACACTATATTTGGTGTGACTTATTTGGCTTTGGCGCCAGAAAGTGACTTGGCAGCAGCCTTGATCACCGAAGATCAGCGAGAGAAAGCTGAAGCTTATATTGAAGTAGCTAAAAACCGTTCTGAGCGTGAGCGCATGAGTGATGTCAAAACCATCTCTGGCGCATTCACTGGTTCTTATGCTATTAATCCATTCAATGGAGAAGAAATCCAAGTTTGGGTGGCTGATTACGTATTGGCTGGATATGGCACAGGAGCAGTGATGGCAGTTCCAGCTCATGATGAGAGAGATTACAACTTTGCGAAGCATTTCGATCTTGAGATCAGACAGGTGATCGATGGCTCGATGGAAGAAGGCTCTTTCCCTGGAAAAGGCGGCTTGATTATCAATTCAGGCTTCATTTCCAATCTTTACATGAAAGATGCGATGAACAAAGCCATTGAATTTTTGGAAGAAAAAGGCATAGGAAAAGGTAAAATCCAATACAGAATGCGTGACGCGATTTTCACTCGTCAGCGCTATTGGGGTGAGCCACTTCCTGTTTATTTCAAGGAAGGTTTGCCTAATTTAATAGAAGAAAAAGACTTGCCTTTGGTATTGCCGGAGGTAGATAAATACTTGCCGACAGAAGATGGTGAGCCTCCACTTGCTCGTGCAAAGGATTGGAACTATAAAACGTCGGATGGAGAATTTCCTTTAGAAAGAAGCACAATGCCAGGCTGGGCAGGATCTAGCTGGTATTTCTTCAGATATACCGATCCTAAGAATGAAACTGAGTTTGCCGACAAAGCAAAAACGGATTACTGGGGTTCAGTTGATTTATACATCGGAGGATCTGAACATGCCACAGGCCACCTTTTGTATTCCAGATTCTGGACTAAGTTCCTTTATGATCTTGGAGTAGTGAGCATCGACGAGCCATTCCAAAAGATGATCAACCAAGGCATGATCCAAGGTCGATCAAATTTTGTGTACAGAGTAAAAGGCACAAACAAATTCGTGAGCTACGGATTGAGAGATCAGTATGACACCTTTGCCATGCATGTGGATGTGAATATCGTTTACAATGATCAGTTGAATCTGGAGAAGTTCAAAGCATGGAGACCTGACCTTGCCGATGCCGAATTCATCCTGGAAGATACCAAATACATCTGTGGATCTGAGGTAGAGAAAATGTCCAAGTCCAAATACAACGTAGTAAACCCAGACGATATCATCGAGCGATATGGCGCGGATACATTGAGACTGTATGAGATGTTCTTGGGTCCTTTGGAGCAATTCAAACCTTGGAATACCAATGGAATTGACGGAGTATATAAGTTTTTGAGAAAGCTATGGAACCTGTACCACTCCAACTCTGGGGAACTCCAGATTTCCGATACTGAACCAAGCAAGGAAGAATACAAAGCGCTTCATAAAGCCATCAAAAAGATGGAAGATGACATGACAAATTTCTCGTTCAACACATCTGTTTCCAGCTTTATGATCTGTGTGAATGAACTAAGCGCTTTGAAGTCTAACAAACGTGCGATTTTAGAACCATTGGCACTATTGGTTTCTCCATACGCGCCGCATATCGCTGAAGAGCTTTGGAGTTTACTAGGTCACGAAGGTTCCATTACCGAGTCATCATTCCCAATTTTCGACGAAAGTCATTTGAAGGAAAGTGCATTTGAATATCCTGTGATGATCAATGGGAAAATGAGAGTTAAAATCAATCTTGATCTTTCTCTCAGCAAAGACCAAATCCAAGAAGCAGCTCTTACAGATGAAACAGTCATGAAATGGCTGGAAGGAAAAGCTCCTAAAAAGATCATTATCGTACCTGGAAAGATTGTCAACTTGGTGGTTTAATTAAATTAAACCATTCGGGATATTGAGCTTCGTTTCAATAAAACTAAATGAGCCGTAACAAAATACTATATGTGACACCATCCATGCAGTCATTTGTAAAAAGTGACGTACGGATGTTGTCAAAATATTTCACTGTTCGGGTCATTAACCAGCCTTGGGGTGACAAAAGGCTAGCTCCATTTAACTTCATAGCTCAGTTTTTCGATATGCTATTCAGCATTTTCGGGGCAAAATTCATCCTTGTCAACTTTGGTGGATATTGGGCTTTTTGGGCAACAATCTTAGGAAAGGCTTTCGGTAAAAAAGTATTCATTGTCACGCACGGTACAGATTGCGCAGCTATTCCCGAGATAAATTACGGGAGTCTTAGAATCCCGCTGCTAAAACGAATTTGCAAATTCAGCTATACCAGGGCCGATGCGATATTTCCTGTAAGTGAATCATTGATCGAGACTGAGTTGCTTTTCGACCCGGTTATCACCTCTAGAAAGCAAGGCCTTCTTTTCCATTTCCCAGAGCTAAAAGTTCCGATAGAAACAATCTACAATGGACTGGATGAAAGTCAGTGGACTTTACCTGAAAAGCCAGATCGAATAACAAATAGCTTTTTGGCGGTCATGTCTCCCAGTCAATTTAAGCTTAAAGGAGGAGATTTGATCATAGAGATTGCTAGAGAATACCCAAACTGCAGCTTCTATTTCGCAGGAATTCAAGCAGCAGAAATAAATCAAAAATCATCCGCTAACGTGCATTTTTTAGGATTTCTATCTCCAGAAGAACTGCTTGAATGGTACCAAAAAAGTGAATTCTACTTCCAGCTTTCAAGTTTTGAAGGATTCGGCTGTGCCTTATGCGAAGCTATGCTTTGCGGAGCTATACCCATTGGCTCAAACTCCAATCATATTCCGAAGATTGTGGGGAAATCAGGATTTATCATTCCTCAGAAATCCTTGAAAGCCGCTATTCCTATCGTGGATAAAGCCCTCAGTAGTGTCAATAAAGATTTACTTTCCATAAATTCACGACTTCAAGTTCAAGCCAATTATTCTATAGCGCTTCGAGAGCAAAAATTAATTGCGGCTCTAGAACGATTTACAGGCAAGTCTTATACTAACTAATGGAACACTTCTTAAGTAAAATTTCAAGGAATTTATATGTGATTCCAGGCGGTTTTTTTGTCACCAAATTGTTTAGAAAATTCTTCGAAGGCTCTTCTCAGCCTGAAAACTGGAGGAATTTCGAATTCCGAGGCGTTGCGATGAAGGTTGATATTGCCAAGCAAATGGGGGCTGCGATCTATTGGCGAGGTGCGCATGACTGGGCTCCTATTTTCGTATTGGAAAAGTTTTTGAAAAAAGGCGACACGTTCATTGACGTGGGTGCAAATCAAGGAGAATACTCCCTTTGGGCAGCTAGAAAAGTCGGAACTCAGGGAAAAGTGGTGGCTTTTGAACCTATGCAGCAGCTTTATGATCAGTTGACTGAAAACATCCGACTCAACGAGGCATTTCATAAGACCATTTCGCCCGTTAAACTAGGGCTCTCTGACAAAAAGGGAGAGGTAATTCTCTACGCAAGCGAGGATTCTAACGAAGGGACAAATACCATTTACAACACTGATAAGTTCAGCATAGAAATAGGTAAAATCCAACTCGACACACTTGACGAGCAGCTAAAAGAATTGAATGTAAATGAAGTAAACTTCCTCAAGATAGATGTGGAAGGAGCAGAACTTCAGGTCCTAAAAGGCGCTATTAACACAATCAAAACACATCGCCCTATACTTTTATTAGAAATCAACAAAGACGCTTGTATCGCGGGCGGCTACCTGCCCGAACATATTTTAGAGATTCTGAAACCATTCAATTATTCTTTCTCTAAAATAGGTCTTAGAGGATCTCTGAGTAAGGTAGACAAGCTGCCCGATTTCTGTAATATTCTAGCTACTCCTCAGTAACTTTTCTAAATAATATATTTAAGGACTTTTGTTTGGTGTTTTATATAATTGTCGTTGGACTCATCCTTGTATACATAGAATATACCTGAGGCTTCTCTTCTGGTAAAACAAGAACCCATCATATAACATAAGTATACCTTTTTAGCCCTCTTCAAAACCCAAAGCACTGACATAAATCATCAACTTATTGATTAAGAGCTGCTTTACATTGAGGAGTTCTTTCGCTTTTAGTAAAAATTCTAGTCGGTAATAGGAAAAAGTTTTAGGGTTTATACAGATTTCAACCTCTAACGTAAAAAAGTCGGTCTTACCCGATAAAAACATTCTTCTAATCAGATCAGTATTTTAATTCTAAAAATAATCGTTTTCGGAATTTTAGAAAGGGTTTTTCCATTTACACCAAATTTTCCATTAAAAAGATATAATTCAGGTATACTAACTCTTTTTAACCGGTTTTTTGTATCTCAACATAAATCTGATCCAAATCAAAGATTTTTTAAACCACATTTTTACATATCCACAAAATGTAAAATAATATAAGCATAAAAAAAGGGAGCTTTTAAAAAAAGCTCCCAAGAGTGGGTCTATCGTCAATCATCTAAAACCAAATATACTTTTGTAATCCTTGCTGTGTATTTGTTTTTTTGATCTTTTAATTTTGATAAACATAATGAAAATGTTTTAAACCGCCCAAAAACAAATAATTATTTTCTACAAAAATTTATAAAAACTAATTCTTTTGGGTCTGAAATACTTTAGGTGTCAATCCAAATTCCTGCTTGAAAGCACGGATAAAGTACGTTATGTTACGAAAGCCAGACATGTAGCAAACTTCCTGAATCTGAAATCCTCCGATATTTAAATATTGTTTTGCAAGTTTCAATCGCTCATGAAGAACAAACTCCATTGGCGTCAAACCCAAATCTTGCTTAAACGTGCGGATAAAATGCGCTTTGCTCATACAGGCTTGAGAAGCTAGGTCTTCCAAAGAAATTATTTCTCTAATATTCTTCTTGATGTATTCTATCACATGCGCCATTCTGTTTCCAGCAGCCAGTTCCTTATAACTTTTCTCCATCATATCCCGAGCCTGTGTTTGACTCAGCCTGATCAAGAGTTCTTTGAGTGCTAAGGAAGCAATCAGGTCTTTTTCCCGGGAACCGTCTTTTACACCAATTCGAATGAAGCGATTAATGATTTCGGAGAGATCCTGAGTATTAATCAAATGAAAATAACTGAGATCAAGTCCCCAGTCTTTTGCTATCATTTTATCCGGAAATTTTTCATTCAAAAGATTGAAAGTCGCTTCTATCATTTCTTTAGAAATAGAAAGAGCGATGCATTGCGTAGGGTTATCTAATTGTGCTTCAGGGAAATCAATTTTCATCACCTCATTAGGCGGAACGATGACCGATTCACCTGGCAAGTATTCAAATCCTGGCCGATTAAATAGATGCATGATCTTTTTGCCCTTCAGCATGGTGGTCAGAACCAGGTCTCCAAAAACCAAATTGACATCATCTGCCTGTTGATGTGTTTCGAAAATATTCAGCTCGCAGTTGTCCAGTGTGTAGGTGGTGCGGTTTTCCACCAGTGTTTTTAGATCCCTGGTATTCCGCCAAGGTACACCTGCTATAAAATTATTTTGGGTCATGCCATTAAAATACTAATAATTAAACGCTTCCTGAAATTGGATAGTCTTTTCCAAACTCAATTAAATCTAATTAACCTCTATCCATATGTATCAACTCAGGTGGATAGGATGTTGTTCCAGTGTAATTTTTCAAAACGGTAAATAAGGAGATTTGAACATAACCAAAATAACCGTCCAGTATGACAACATTAACATTATCTCAAGCTAAGCCTGTGGATCGCCCATCCGTCAAGGCCAAATACGATCATTTCATTGGTGGAAAATGGGTAGCACCTAGTTCAGGTGAATATTTTGACAACATCTCTCCCATTGATGGAAAGCCATTTACAAAAGCCGCCAGAGGAAATAAGGAAGACGTAGACAAAGCAATTGATGCAGCCCATGAGGCTTTTAAAACCTGGTCTAAAACTTCTGCAGCAGAACGAAGCCGAGTGCTAAATAAGATTGCCGATATCATGGAAGAAAACCTTGAAATGTTGGCAAGGCTGGAAACAGTAGATAACGGTAAAGCACTCAGAGAAACAAGAGCAGCAGATTTACCACTTTGCATAGATCACTTCAGGTATTTTGCCGGAGTGATCCGAGCTGATGAAAGCACGATTTCTGAGCATGACGAGAACACAGTAAGTATAGCTTTGCATGAACCACTCGGCGTAGTCGCTCAAATTATCCCTTGGAATTTCCCTTTGCTGATGGCCACCTGGAAAATAGCTCCTGCTTTGGCAGCCGGATGCTGTACCGTGGTAAAACCCGCCGAGCAAACTCCTACCAGCATCATGGTACTTATGGAGCTTATTGCAGATGTAGTTCCTCCTGGAGTTCTTAACGTGGTCACTGGATTCGGAGTAGAAGCGGGGAAACCATTGGCTTCCTCCAATAGAGTTTCCAAAGTTTCATTTACAGGAGAAACTACTACCGGTCGTCTGATTATGCAGTATGCTTCAGAAAACCTTATTCCTGTCACCATGGAATTGGGAGGAAAATCACCAAATATTTTTATGAAATCTGTGGCAGATGCAGACGATGAATTCTTCGACAAAGCGGTGGAAGGAGCCGTGATGTTTGCATTGAATCAAGGCGAGGTTTGTACTTGTCCTTCTAGAATCCTTGTACATGAAGACATCTACGACGTGTTTATGAAGCATGTCATTGAAAGAACCAAAGCCATTAAAATGGGCCACCCATTAGCTGAAGACACCATGATGGGAGCCCAGGCTTCTAATGACCAATACGAAAAAATTCTTTCCTATTTGGACATTGGAAAGCAAGAAGGAGCAGTTACTCTTTGCGGCGGCGAAAGCGCTGGATTGAATTCAGGTCTGGAAACTGGTTATTACATTAAGCCTACCATTTTCAAAGGCCATAATAAAATGCGCGTATTCCAAGAAGAGATCTTTGGTCCAGTCGCTTGTGTGACCACGTTTAAGACCACTGAGGAAGCCATAGCGATCGCTAACGACACCATGTATGGTCTTGGCGCAGGACTTTGGTCACGAGACGCTCACGAGCTTTATCAAGTACCACGTGCTATACAAGCTGGTCGCGTTTGGGTAAACTGTTACCACACTTATCCGGCACATGCACCTTTTGGCGGATACAAAAAATCTGGTTTTGGTAGAGAAAACCACCTGATGATGCTCGATCATTATCGTCAAACCAAAAATATGCTTATCTCTTATGATAAGAACAAACAAGGATTCTTTTAAATCGTCAATTTCTAAGATCAGTAAGGGCAGGGGATATTTCTCCTGCCTTTCTTTCATTTTATATAAACCCAAATAATCATGGAGCCAATCAAAAGAGTATTGATAACTGATGAAGCAAAAGAAGTAATTGACACACTTCGAGAACGCTTTGGATCTGATCTTATGTTCCATCAAAGCGGCGGATGCTGCGACGGATCTTCTCCTATGTGTTTTGAAAAAGGAGAGTTCAAAGTAGGAAGTCAGGACATTTGGCTAGGTGAGGTTTACTGCTGTGATTTTTTCATGAGTGCGGATCAATTTGAGTATTGGAAGCACACCCAATTGACACTGGATATTACACCTGGAAGAGGAAGTAGCTTTTCTATCGAAATCCCTATGGGAATTCGATTTATGATTCGTTCCAAATTATTCACTTCGGAAGATTTAGAAAACCTCAGCCCGGTAACGACAGGAGAAGAAAAGCTAAGCGAGGGCTAATCCCGGAATCTACGTCCCGATCCCGTTGTATTTTTCATTATCTTCAAAAGTGAAATCACTTGCTATGAAGAAATTAATCATTGTTTTGGGAGCTATCGCGCTGCTTTACTTTTCCGCTACGCTTATTTTCCCTCCCTATATTGAATCTCAAAGAAACCCAATCAAATCAGCTCCACCCTATTCTGTATCTTCTGAGGCCCAAGCGATGTATAATCGGCTGGATTTCATCTCAGACTTACATTTTGACGCCTTGATTTGGGGAAGAGACTTGACCAAACGGGAAAGCCGAGGCCAGGTAGATTTTCAGAGGATGCGCGAAGCTAATGTTGCATTGGAGATATTTACAATAGTCTCAAAATCTCCAGCAGATGAGAATGTAAAAAGATTTTTCCTCCAAAACCTTAACTAATGAACGAAGCACATATTCACCAAGAAATTAAATACTTTCAAAAACTCCAAGAATACCTTCGAGAATTTGTTTACGGAGGAATTGACGGCGCCGTCACCACATTTGCTGTGGTCGCCGGTGGATTCGGAGCAGATCTGGATCCGGGAATTATTATAATCCTGGGCTTTGCCAATTTGCTTGCTGATGGCTTCTCCATGTCTGTAGGAGCATATCTATCCGCTAAAAGTGATAAGGAAAATTACAAGAAACACGAATCACTTGAATACTGGGAGATAGAACATCTTCCTGAAATAGAACGAGAAGAGATCACGGATATTTATAGGGCAAAGGGATTTAAGGGTGACTTATTGGAAAAAGTTGTAGATCAAATTACTTCTGATAAAGACCTATGGGTAGCTGAAATGATGAAGGACGAATTAAACCTAATGGAGGAAACCAAAAGTCCCTTTAAGATTGGTGTCGCTACTTTTGTGTCTTTTCTTATTGTCGGATTTATTCCACTTCTAGTTTATCTCTGGACATTTTTCTACCCGTCCACAATTAATATTTTCTTCTGGACTAGTGTCCTGACAGGGCTGGCATTTGTAGTAATCGGAGCTTTGAAATCCTTAGTGAATCAAACATCGCCAATTAAAAGCATAGCAGAAACAGTTGCATTAGGGCTTTTAGCCGCAGTTGTAGCTTATTATGTAGGTGACATCCTTGAAAACTTTTTTATAAAACAATGATATGAAAACCATAGATGACGTACTGGTTCGAATGGATCAAATCGTAGCTGAATGCAAAAGCAATCAATCACGCATTGGCTATTTTGCCATTCTTTACAGACAGGTTACTCGAAGAATCCGAGATGGAATCCTTGTCCGGGAATTTGAAGACAATCCAAGGATGGAAAAGCTTGATATACTTTTTGCAGGCAGATTCATTAATGCGTATGATTCATGGGTAATTGGTAATAAACCTACAGAAAGCTGGTTGATAGCATTTGAAGCAAGTAAGGTAAGTAAGCATCTAGTTCTTCAGCATTTGTTTTTGGGTATTAACGCACATATCAATCTAGACCTTGGCATTTCAGCTGCAGACACCGTGGGAACTGAGCCTATTTCAGGTATTCAGAATGATTTCAATAAAATCAATACAGTTCTAGCCGAATTAGTAGATGGAGTCAAAGTCAATATCAGCAAAGTCTCTCCGATTTTTGGCTGGCTAATACCATTGGCCAAAGGCCGGGATGAAATGCTTCTCAACTTCTCTATTCAGCTTGCCCGAGATGGTGCATGGAAATACGCCGGAGAATACTATGCATGTCCAGATCGTGCTGTTTCGATAGAAGAACGTGATGTCAATATCTCCAAACTGGCAAACAAGCTTATCAACCCCGGGAAATTCTTGCTATTTATAATAAAAATGGTCGGCTTCGCAGAATGGAAATCCGTTAGCCGCACGATGGAGCAACTGGATGAGGTGGTGAAAGAAGCACAAACACTTTAAAGAAAAAACAGCGAATCTATTCTTTCAGAAAGCACTCAATAAATGTATTTTCTGAGAAAATATTCACAGCCCAGCACAGGGATTTTAGAATAATAAAAACCATCCGAATCTTCTGTCACGATCACTTCACAATCGCTTCCTAAAGCAGAATAATACTCCAAGCCATCTTCAAAATCCTGAACTTGACTATTGGACAAAGCTTGATCAGTGATAATTTGATCTACCGTAGTCATAGCAATCTTTTTGGACAGCATTTCTATCTTCAACTTTGCCATATCGGCACCACTTTTCTTTTCTGAAAAGTAAAATGCTATCGCCAGACAAATCGGAGAACTGAATAGCTGCACCCCAGTTCGATCCGCCAAACTCAGTACTCGAGATGAAATAGGAAATAAGGGATATTCCTTGTTTAAAACCGAAATCAAAACATTCGCGTCAAGAAAAATCCTCATTTCTTGGAAGAGAAAAACTCATCTTTCAACTCTTTTCTATTTTTCGATTTCCGGTATTCGACCCTTCCTTCAGCAACAAAATCCACCCAATCAGATATTGGAAGTTCTTCGAGTGATTTGTAATCCTTTGAAGTAATCTGAGTATAAAGATATTCTGTCAGCCTAGAAAGACTGATGTTATTTTCCTCAGCAAAGGACTTTGCCCGATCGATTACGTCTTTGTTAAATGACAATGTGACTTTGGTATCCATGATATAGATATTTAACTACACGTAAATATAAATAATTCTATACGTACAGCATATTTCTCTTTTCTTTTTTATTCACAAAGCTATCGCACCGTTACAAAATGGATCGCAAGAATAGAATTCCGATTCTAAAGATTCAGACACTAACCTCTCTAACTATCAACCCCTAAACCTTTCTTCTATTTCTGAAATCTCCGATTCAGTTTGAGCTTTGTTTTTTCGATTGGTTTTTTCCTTCTGTAGATCCGTAGCATAGAAATGAGTGTCTTGAAAGTATCCAACTCTAGCTTCTGATTCGCCTTTGGCAAAAGTCCATTTTTCACCTTTGAAAAGCCTAACCTTGTCTTCATGTAGTTCTAGATACTCATCATAAGGCCCACGTGGAGATATCAACTTCACGAAAATTGGAGCAGTTTCAATCGCGATAAAAAGCAGCATGATAAATACATTGGCCATAGCCATCGCCGAGCTCTCTTTAGTTAAAGCATCAAGTACTTCCATCCTTGCCGCCAACCCATCGAAACCTTCAATCCCTGGTTGTTGCTTTTCAAATTCCAGTTGACGTAAGGCAATAAATTCACGAATCTGAGCTTCAAGCGTATCGATTCTAACTTGGTTTCTCAATCTCAACTCATCCAACGTCACTTGAGCCGCATCGAGCTGCTGTTCTTTCTTCTTGGCATTTGTTCCTAAACCGACTACCCCACTCGTGCCTGCTGTTTTCTCTCCAAAACGCTCCGCATCATACTCCAACTGTACTTTGTTTCGAAACTCTTCGCTGGTCGCAACCTCAGATTTTAACGTATCAATTTTAGCCTCCAACTCTTGAATCTCTGGAAACCCCTTAGCCAAATTGAGCTTAGATTCTGTGATAAATTCAGTCCGCTTTTCATCAATTTTGCGATCAATTTCTCGCTCAAACATTTTCAATTCCAAAGGCTTAGAAATTACAAGAGCCAACAAAACTGCAAGCACCAATCTAGGAATAGCTAATTTCCATTCTGCCCAAGCTTTTTCGCGCTTACGCATACTGGAAACAATAAATCGATCTAGGTTGAAGATCATCAAGCCCCAAAGCAATCCAAAAAAGATAGCTGGCCAAATAGACTGAAAGACAGTGAACAACGCATATCCAGCGGCCAAGGCAGCTAAAACACCAGTGAAAAACACCGTTGCTCCGATGCCTATATACTTATTTGATTCCGTGGGTGATCGCTTGAGTAAAGAGAAGTTAGCGCCACTGCAAAACCAGAAAAAACGAGTGAAATTTTTCATGAAAGGAAAAAGGGTTGATCTGAATAGATAACGCTAAAACCTTTCCAAAACTGATTATTTCCATCTTCCCAACATCCAACTGGGACGAATTTTAATAAAAACAGTCCCCTTGCTCAAATTTCAAGGGAAAGATGTGATGAAAGTAGCTTATTGCCTAGTTGCGTACATAGCTCTTAAAATGTCCGAACTGTACGTATTTGAACTTTTACTGATCGAATCTGCTCAGAAATTTTTAGAGAAAATTAATTGGTTCAGAAAAGGAATCTGGCTTTTCAAATGTCCCCTCCTTAAATTCAAGATATGAAAACATACATCTCCTCCGCCCTACTTTTCCTTTTGATAGTTAATCTGCAATTCGCATTTGGTCAAGAAGTCCCTTTTCAACAGGAAGTAAATAAGAGAGCAAAAGAAATCGATGCTGCAGGCTGGGAAAAAGGCAGTGCTGTTTTTACGGGAAGTTCAAGCGTGAGAATGTGGAAGAATCTGCAGGAGCAATTTCCTGATGTAGCCCTGATTAATTCGGCTTTCGGTGGATCTACTGCAGATCAGCTACTGATGCATTTGGATAAAACTGTTTTTCGATTTGAGCCATCAAAAGTATTCATCTACGAAGGTGATAATGACATCAATGATGGGCAGGAAATATCTGAAATCATGAAGAACTTAGATGAACTCACTACAAAAATCCACGCGAAATATCCAAACGCGATCGTGAACCTGATCGCAGCGAAGCCAAGTCCATCTCGCTGGGAGAAGAAAGTTTCTTACTTAGCCCTAAATGACCTGATACGCCAATACGCTACTACTCATGATAAAGTAAATATTGTGAATGTCTGGGATATTATGTTGGATGATACCGGAAAGCCTAGAGCAGATATTTTCATAGAAGACGATCTCCACATGAATGAGAAAGGCTATGAGCTTTGGAAGGAGATATTTACTCCTTTTTTGAAGTAGAAAAACTTTTCTAAAACTGAAATGAAAGCGCTAAAATGACTTGCTCTGATTTGAAGCTATCTTCACGTTTTAGGACACGATCTAAGGTGAGCTTTTGATCATTAAACACTCGCTCGTATCTTAAATCTAAGCCGACGGGGCCTACATTTAGACCTAAGCCAAATTGATAGCCAAAATCAATTTTTTGAGCTGATTCAATTTCTAAAACCTCAGGATACTCTTCATTAAGTGAATAGTGAAACGATGGTCCTCCGACAATACTAAATACTTTAAATAGGTGAAACCCCACCATAACAGGCGCATCCAATCGATTATATTTGACTTGGCCCAATCCAGATTCAAACTTGGAATGTGTATAAAGCATCTCTGGTCGGAGAAAAATATCATAGGATGCCAGTTTGTAAAAAGCTCCAACCTGGTACCCTGTCGATGCTCCTGGATCATCCCATATTGAACCGGCATCCTTGAAATACTTTCCTGAAGTATTGTAATTCATCCCAGCTTTGACCCCAAGCCCTGAACCTTTGCGCTGTGCATTTCCTTCTATTGCAAAAAGAAATACAATTCCAATTGTGAAAATTACTTGGACAAATTTTCTCATATGTTTCAGATTTAATAGAAATCAATGCGACAATCGTAGGAAATGCAAGCTGCAAGACAAACCGAGTTCGGATTCATCTCGTATTTCAACATATTAGAATCTTAAAATAAGTAAAGTCTCAAAACAGAATTACTTAAATTGAGTTTCGTGTTAAATGATTCCTATATCATCCAAAACAAAAAAAGAACCAAAAAAAATGTTTAGCTCAAATAAACTCATGACGCCAATGTTATCTCTCATCGTAGCACTGATGTTTGCCTGCGGTAACACATCGGTTCAAAACCAAGAAGATGCCGCAGATGCAGCAAAACTTGCAGACTATAAAGGCAAAACAGAAGTAGCCACTTTTGCAGGCGGTTGTTTCTGGTGTGTAGAAGCTCCTTTTGAAGGAATAGATGGAGTGATCACTGCTATTTCAGGCTATGCCGGAGGCAAAGAGAAAAACCCTACCTATGGCGAGGTTTCCAGCGGAAATACTTCCCACAGGGAATCAGTTCAAATCACTTTCGATCCAGAGGTGATCAGTTACTCCGAATTAGTAGATATTTTCTGGCAAACATATGATCCAACTGATGTAGGAGGTTCCTTTTACGACAGGGGTTCTCAGTATGAATCAGCCATTTTCTATCATGATGCTGAGCAGAAGAAAGTCGCAGAAGAATCTAAGAAACTACTTGACAAGTCTGGGAAATTCGAAAAGCCAGTTGCTACTCCCTTGATCAAATACACAAACTTTTACCCTGCTGAAGAGTATCATCAGGATTATTACAAGAAGAGCCCGCAGGACTACTATTCTTACAGAAGTGGATCAGGTCGTGATAAATTCATCAAAGCTCACTGGCCTGAGCTGAGCGAGAAAGAATATAATGCTCCGCCAAAGTCTGAATTGAAGAAGACCTTGACTGACCTACAGTATGAAGTAACCCAAGAGGATGCTACAGAAATGTCATTCCAGAATGAATACAATGGCAATCACGAAAAAGGAATTTATGTGGATATCGTATCTGGCGCTCCTCTTTTCAGTTCTAAAGATAAATATGAATCCGGATCAGGATGGCCAAGCTTCACAAAGCCTATTGATGCAAGGGCGTTGGAAAAACCAACAGATGATGATCTTGGAATGCTAAGAGTAGAAGTAAGAAGTAAGTTTGGAAAAAGTCACATCGGCCATGTATTCTATGATGGACCAGAACCAACAAGCTTAAGGTATTGCATGAACTCTGCGGCGATGAAATTTATCCCAAAAGAAGAAATGGAAGCCAAAGGATACGGTGAGTATGTTTGGTTGGTTGATTGATTTTTGAGTAAAAAGGCTACTTTCGGGTAGCCTTTTTTTTGTTTATTTGAAGAGATTATATTTTTATTTTGACAGCTTTTTCAATTAAAAATCATCCCGATTTATATCTTTAAGCCAAACTTACTCTTGATATGAAAAAATTCGCGTGGATTTCCGGTATTGTTATAATCGGAGTTTTGGCTGGGATATTTTGGTATAAATTCTACTTCGTGTTTGGTGAAGGTGTGAAGGCAGGAAGTCTAAATTACTTCGTGAAAAAAGGAGTAATGTTCAAAACCTACGAAGGAAGAGTAGTTCAGGAAGGATTTCAAAGCCCTACAGCGGGCGGATTGCAGAGTAATGAGTTTCGGTTCAGTGTAGTAGACGCCGACGTGGCACAGCGACTAGAAAGAGCGTCTGGCAAGTTTGTCGAGCTTCGCTACAAAGAATATAACGGAATACTTCCATGGAGAGGCACCAGCAACTTTGTAGTCATAGAAGTCCTAACGGTGGATAATACGGGCAAAACTGACGGGTCAGCTTTGCCCTTTGATCAATAATTAGGGTCTAGACCAGTAATCTATTACGGTTACTTTATCCAAATGAGGACCTAATATTGCGCCAAAAGCCTTATGAGCTGGATGAGGCAAATATGCGTCTCTTGCTTCATTGGAATAAAATGTCAGCGTAAATGCGTGCGTCAAACCTTGATTCAATCCTTCAGGACTTGAATTCACTCCATATTCAAATGCTTCAATGCCATCAATTTCGTTCTGAAGATTTCTAAAAGCATCCACTACGGACTGAATATCATCTGGAGTAGCAGTCTCTTTAAAGCTAAAAAAAACATTATGTCTTAGTACTGAATCAGGTTTTGCCGCCATTGTGTCTTCGTGAATTTCTTCAGTAATTTCTTTTTCGATTTGTTTTTCTTCTTTTCCAGCACAGGAAAGTGCTATTACCAAAGGAAGAAAATAGAATAGTTTTTTCATAGGTTATTGATTTTTGGACAATCTAAGGAGATTCAACAAATTATTCTAAATCTATAGAGGATTGTAAGCCCTCACTTCGAATAACTCTGAATCCATAGGCATTTATAAATAATAAAACTATATTTAACGAAATTTTAGTAGATCTACGAAATAAAAATAAATGAAAAACTCTTTTTATTCAACCAGTATATTGTTCTTGATTTTTCTCGGCATTTCCGCTAGCTGCTCCACAAAGAATAGTGATTCCGCGACTCAAGCCGAAGGAGTTTATGAATTAGTCAAAATTGACTCATTTCAAATAGACAATTTTACACGCATAAGTATTCTTGACTACAGCGCAGAGGAAAAGATCTACTTAGGATACTCCATAAATGAAGATGATATTTTAGAAATATCAGAAGATGGCAAAATCCTAAATAGAGCCCATAGAAAAGGTGATGGGCCTGATCTTTATGGAACGTGGAACCCAATTGGTTTGGGCTTTGGGCCAAATGGGCAAAGGATTGTAGAATTACCTTTTCAGGTAATCAGTTACAACAAGAATTACGAAATAAAACAATCGCACAGAATTATGTCGCCCCTACCTATTCGTGCTAACACGCCGCTAGGTAGACCACCTTACTACCAAAAAAATGATACCACTTTTCTCTTGGTGGGACCAAGCAACTACCTCACCGCCACTTATCTTATTCATAATATAGAAGGAAAAGACACGCTTCAGAACTTCTATCAACTGAATTTGCAAACAGGTGCGGTAAAAACGGTAGTCCCTTACGAGTCAAATTCAATCTATAATTCAACAGAAAGTATCTATTCGGAATTAATGGGAAAATCATTTTTCATCGACCATGAAAATAATGAATTAGTGCTTGTTCAGAATTTGGATAATGAAATCTTAATTTATTCATTATCGGATCTATCCTTAAAGAGATCAATACAGATTGCACATTCCGAATTCAAAACTTATTCACCTGTGCCAATCGGCACTCAATTTCCCGACCCTAATGTATTACAGCTAAGTAGGCTTTCGGCAAGAAACCAGAAACTTCTTAATTTCGGGGACAATACCTACCTACTACAGTATTTCACTGGAATATCACAAGCTGAATATGATGGTAGAAATTCAGAAGAGAATCCATACGTGGGACCACTTGACGAGACAGAACAGAGGATAATAATTTTCGAAGGGGAAAAGCAAATCTCGAAGGAACTTCCAGGGATAACTGGAAGCTTAATTTTACCACTACCAGGCAACAAAATACTAGTTCAAGAACGCGAGAATACAGAGATTGAGGAAGAGTTTACTCGCTTTTCCATCTATCAACTTCAATCCAACTAATCATGAGGGTCGCCTTTTTCAGTACCAAATCCTACGATAAAGAGAGTTTTAATAATCGGCTAGAAAACACAAAACACGAGTTCACCTATTTCGAACCAAAACTTGATATCAACACCATAGCGCTTGCAAAAGGTTTTGACGCAATCTGTTCATTCGTAAACGATCATTTAGATATAAAAACCCTCACTAAACTATCTGAAATGGGGGTGAAAAACATCCTGTTAAGATGCGCTGGTTATAATCAAGTTGATTTGAAAAAAGCTAAGGAACTGGGTTTCAAAATTTGTAGAGTTCCTGCATATAGCCCTGAAGCGGTTGCAGAGCATGCCTTAGCACTATTGATGACATTGAGTCGCAAAACCCATAAAGCATATAACCGAGTTCGTGAAAACAATTATTCCTTGGAAGGACTTACCGGGTTTAATATACACGGTAAAAAAGCAGGAATAATAGGTACAGGAGCTATAGGCAAGGCATTTTGTAAAATAATGATTGGAATGGGGTGCAAAGTTGTTGCTTACGATCTCTACGAAAATGAGGAGCTTAAAATTCTCGGTGTCCAATACATTCCTATGGATGAGCTTTTGGCCGAAAGTGATATTATTTCTCTCCACTGTCCACTCACTCCTGACACCTTTCATCTGATCAATCAAAAGACATTGACGCTAATGAAAGATGGCGTAGTCATCATCAATACCAGTAGAGGTGCATTAATAGAAACAAAAGCGGTAATAAAGGCTCTGAAAAGTAAGAAAGTGGGAAATCTCGGGATTGATGTATACGAGCAAGAAGAAGATCTATTTTTCCAGAACAGATCTGAAGAAATACTTCAGGATGAGCAAATTTCCAGACTGATGGCATTTCCAAATGTACTAGTCACCGGGCATCAAGCCTTTCTGACTAATGAGGCTTTGGCTCAAATAGCAGAGACTACTTTAAAAAACCTAGACGAGCTGGACGCAGGTAAGGAATTGACCAATGAAGTACTCTGGAAAGAAGAGTAGCCAAAACCGCTAAAACATGAAAATGCCTGCAAATCATAGATCTGCAGGCATTGAACTTTGTATTTCTTAATTGGGCAAAGCCCGATAGGAATTACTTAGCTACTTTCACGTTCACAGCGTTAACGCCTTTTTTACCTTGAACTACGTCATAAGTAACGTGATCGTTTTCACGGATTTCGTGTACTAGACCTGAGTGGTGTACAAATACATCTTCACTGTTGTCTGCTGGTGTAATAAAACCAAAACCTTTGGTTGTGTTAAAGAATTTTACTGTTCCTTCATTCATGATTACTCGTTTTTAAATTTGGTGTTTCTATTAAATTTTTGTTGTGTATTCTGCGGTCTAGGCAAACTTTGAGGCCTAGGAGCGTTTTCTTTTTTCGGTGGTTCTGGTTCTGGCGGAGTGTCTGAGATGTTACCAAACTCATCCACGTACGCAATCATATTATCCAGATCTCCGCTTTTTGGCTGATCCTTACGAGCTGCCATCTTTTCTTGCTTTTCTCTTTTCTTTCTCTTTTTAAGTTCTGCTTTTTGCTTTTTAATGAATGTGTTCTGGTTTTTTGACATTTCGGCGATTTTAGTTGGCAAATGTTATGGCCGTACCGGTTTTTCCGGCTCGACCTGTCCGGCCTATTCTGTGGATATAACTATCCATAGACATGGGAAGCTGGTAATTGATCACATGGGTCACATCAGCTACGTCTATACCTCTGGCTGCTACATCAGTAGCGACCAGCACTCGAGTCACTCCAGTTTTGAACTCATCAATCGTTCTATTCCGGAAGTTTTGGGACTTATTTCCATGTATCAACCCAGATTTGATTCCGGACTGATTTAATTGCTTGCTTAACTTATCCGCGAGTCTTTTGGTTTCAGTGAAAATAATCACCTTCTCTAAATCATTCCCTCTAAATAAATCGGCAAGTATATCAAATTTATTCTTGCCTTCCGGCACATGAATAACTTCTTGATCTACGTTCTCACTGGTTGTACCACCAGTATTTACTTTAATCTCAACAGGATTACTAAGTAATCCATCAATGAGCGCCTTTTGACCTGGCTCCAATGTCGCAGAGAAAAGCATCGTCTGACTTCTCTTTGTCATCAAATTTACGAGTTTTTTTACATCATGTACAAAACCCATATCCAACATTCGATCAAATTCATCCAACACAAGAGTATTTACTCGGTTGAGATGCAGCAGTTTGCGATTAGAAAGATCCAATAATCTACCTGGAGTTCCTACAATCACATGCAGTTTTCTGCTTAATGCCTTAAAGTCAGAATTGATATTCGTCCCACCAATGAAAGTATTAGAATACAAGTTCATTCCTTTGCTTAGACTTTTAAATTCTTCTTCGATTTGTAAAGCCAACTCACGAGTCGGAGTGACGATCAAAGCAGTAAAATTCTGCGGGTCTAGCTTAGCATGCTCTATAATAGGAATCAAAAAAGCACCAGTCTTACCTGAACCTGTATTTGATATTCCAAGCAAATCTCTTCTATCCATCAAGGAAGGAATAGCCTGCTCTTGGATATTGGTCATGCTTTCATAACCCTTAGCTTCAATGTTTCTCAACAAAGAAGCATTCAGATTAACGCTTGAGAAAGGTGTCTCTGAGCGAAATCCTTCTTGACCACTAGGCTCTGCCTTTTTGATCAATAAATTTGGATCTAACTTCGATTCTTTCTTTTTATTCTGACCTGGCCTTGCCGTAGGACGAGTATTTCGTCTTTGATTGGCTGGAGGTCTAGTAGTTGTATTTCTATTAGTACTCATAAGATAATTAGGCTTTGATTGGCTCCATTTTGGGTTCGTTCCCCAATACATAGAGCATTTTGAAATGGTCCAACACAGCCATTAAAAAATGTGGTTTTGAATAATAAGGCACATTGAATTCTTCCGCTGTTGCCTTTACAATAGGTGCTATATCCTTATAATGCACATGGCAAATATCAGGAAACAAATGATGCTCTACTTGGTAATTTAACCCTCCTACAAACCAAAATAAGACTTTTGATTTAGGAGCAAAATTGCAAGTAGTCGCTAATTGATGAAGTATTCTCTCTCCTTCCACGACACCATTGGCGTCAGCTTTAGGGAAATCAACCACTTCTACGATATGCGCTATCTGGAATACCATCGTAATGATAAAACCTGTCACAAAGTGCATCATTATAAAGGCTAGAATAATCATTCCCGCAGAGAATTGAGAGAAAATAAGGGGCAATCCTAGCACCACAGAGAAATATGCAAGCTTTAGAAAAATCAATTTAATGATCCCCTTTCTGTATGCTTTCTCACCGCCTTTTACAAGGCCTTTGTTATAATATCTCGTGAATCTGATGAAGTCTTTCGCCGTCACCCATGAAATGGTAGAAAGTGAATAGAAGAACCACGCATATAGATGTTGATATTTATGCAAACCGTTTTTCTCAGCATTCGGAGAGAATCTCAAAAAGAAAGGTGCGTTAATATCGTCGTCATGTTCGTCAATATTAGTATAGCTATGATGAAGCACATTGTGTTGAAGGTGCCAAACCATGGAGCTCGCTCCCACCATATCAAGGGTATAACCTATCCAGGTGTTTACTTTCTTATGTTTTGAATAGGATCCATGAATCGCATCATGCATAACTCCCATGCCCACGCCAGCCATTCCAAAAGCTGAGACTAAATAACAAGCAAATAACTGGAATGTGGTGGTTGCCACGCCCGTAATCACTAAAGAAATGGGCACGACATACATGGACACCAGAATAATGGATTTAATAACCATTCCTGTGTTTCCGTACTTCGATTTGTTTGTGGACGTAAAATGTCCATAAACTCGTTTTCTTAATGTTTGGGAGAATTCAGATAATTCTGATTCTGAGAACCTTACTGTCTTAATGGCACTGAAATTAAACTATAAATACTAATGTTTCCCGTGGGATTTTCTCTGCAGGTTTTAATTCCAAGAATGGACTTGACCGAATCTTGTGAATTAAAAAAGTAGAAAGATGAAGAATTAAAACCTTTGCGAGGGGAAACTCTTGAATTTGCTACTTAAGCAGGTTGATAATCAACGCATACTTTATTTCAAGTAAAAAGGATATCCGTGGACAGCGCCTTTATGGGTACAAAGGTGACTAGAAGATTCCGTATATCCTAATTCATTATAAATGCAATCCATTTTAATCGTGCTAAATGAAGAAAATAATTTTCCTTTAATTACTAAAATCGCTTAATTTCTCATTTTAAAGCACTTGCAGGTAAGTCACATCTCAGGAAATAAATAGACGATTTTTTTTTATCTAGTTCAAACTCCAATTCACAATTCCATTAACATGGAACATCCCGACCTTATTATATTCCTGACCAGGTTTTAAATTCTGATTTCCAATTGCTTCTTTGTTCATGACCAACAATTGAAAATCAAGTTTTGAAATTGCCTTGGGCGAATACTTCATCCCCAAATTGATTTGTCGGTAAGACGGCATGTTGTATTTATTCTCCGAAGGAGCATTCAAGGGTGGGAGCCAATGGAAGCCTACATGTGCAAAAGCCTTCAGATCGGTGTTTGGAATGGTGTATTCTGCAAAAGCCGTCACTGCGTCCAATAAGCTAAACCCTTCATTTCTTTCTCTAGGGATAAAGGTATACCAAGCCCCCTTCCCCCACTCTCTTGGACTTAGCCAAATTCCTTCTCCTCCAGTTTTGGTGTAATTCAGGTGAAGATTCCATGCTGCCTTTTTGAATCCAAATCGTGAAGAAACAACCCAGTTTCTATCTTCAGGGTTTTTATATTGAAAAGTCTGAACCTCATTTCCTCCATCGCCTAGGCCAGATTGGAATCCCGCTTGCACTCCCCAAAGCCAAGTAATTCCTGATTGTTCATTCCGCCACTTTTTCTCAGCTTTTGCCCAAAGCGTAGTGGAAATATTCTGAACCAAAGTATTGGAGAAATGTATACTTAACCCATTCCAGACTTTTTCCACTTCAGCTATCCCTATCCAGTCACTTTCAGTATTCCCAGCATATTGAGACCCTTCGCCATTTAGATCGCGACCAACAGGAAATACGCCAATACTCTCACCAACAGAAAGCCATTCACTTGTCCCACGCACACTCATCGCTCCGATTCCCCAAGCAGAAATTTTCCATTTATCTTTTGTCGAAAACCATACATTCGCACCTTCTATTCCTGTAGGAGAAAGTCTACCGTCCTGCCCATTAATCCAATCGGTATTGATTGCCATACGACCAGCAGATATCCCCCAGTTAGTTTTGGAATAGGTTAAGGATAGATTTTCCAACTTCCCGAAAAAGCGATCTTCTTGGTTTAACAAGTCAAACAACCCAACCTCATAGCGATTTCCATTATGGCTAACAGGATCAAGAGCTGTCAAATCTGAGCTCCATATATTCCCAAAAACACGATATCCCACACGAAACTGTAGATTCTCAGCATAGGTTATTTTCGCGCCAAGATTTAAGCTTGTACCCAAAGCATAGTCATCCTTGAAATCACCTGAATAGCTGGTACTCATCCAAAACATTCTAAAATGAACATCCGGAGATACTTCAAGCTTTTTCTCAGGCTGCTGCGCGAAAGTTAGAAATGGGATAAAAACGAACAGTCCCAATACATATTTCATCATTTTCTTGCAGCTTCTTTGATCACTTGAAACGGACCAAATTTATGTTGCTGCTCAGAGAATTCATCTGAATAAGGACCGAAAGGATGGTCCATAGGCTTTTTAGAAATATCAGGCCAGTCACTCGGGAAATCTCTCTTCGGCCTATCCAAACTATTGACATATGCGGCTACATCCCAAGCTTCCTCATCCGAAAGGATTGGGTTTTCATACGTTGCGCCAAAGGGCATATTTACTTTTACGTATCCAGCAAATCTAGACATACGAAATAATCCAGCGCCTTGGTTATAGCTATGCTCCCCCCAAAGTGGCGGATAAGTATAACCTGAACCATCGGCCTTCATTACTCCTTGCCCATCGATCATATGGCAAGTCACACATTGCCTTTCATAAATAGTTTTTCCTTTGACAGGGTCTGCAGCTCTATCCAGCAAAGGCACTTCGTAAATCCCGGAACCTTTCGGTTCTTCACCTTTAGCCACGTCTTTTCCAAGCCAATTCATATAAGCCACTATGGCTATCATTTCCTTGCTATCGTTAGCCAATACCTCCCCATTCAAGCTTCGCTGGAAGCAGCCATTGATTCTCAATTGTATATCTTCTGAATTTCCTGATCTACCTCGCACCTTTGGGTAGGTACTCTTGGCTGTGGAATAATTATTCCCTAAAGGAGCTGTCCCTGCCTGTAGATGGCAGTTCTGACAATTTAATCCATTCGATATTTTACGCACCTTACCCTGGGGCCCAAGGTATTCAGACGTGTTGGCTATAAGTTCACGACCATATTTTATCTCGTCAGCATTAGCTTCGGCATCTACTGAAGTCCAATCTGGAGCTTGCCACATGCCTACTGGATCCATCAAAGCTTTTGATTTAGGTGAATCTAGAGTTGCTGGCACAGCAGCTAATTGCATTTTTGGCGGCTCAAGACCTACATAATCAAAATACAAAAGCCCTGCAATTAAACCTACAAGAAGAAGCGCCGAGACTAGAAGTCCCATGATAAGTGGGAAAAGTCGAAATAAAGATTTAGAAGTCTGATTCATAATTACCTGATCAAGCTACAAAAATGATCTAAATCTTCCTCGTAGCATGTGACGAAGATCACGTTGACTGTTTAAAAAATATGATAGAAGAGTAAGGTATCATTTGGCTTCTGCCAAAAAAACCTGCTTTCCGTCTACTATACCCTGAACTATATAATGTCCTTCGTGTCTGTATAGATGAATATTCAATTCATCACCCATAACACATTCCGCTAGGTAATTAATCAAAAACGGAAGCGTATGACAGCCGTTTTCACGAAGAATATTTTCCACCCAACGTACATAGCTGGTATTATTAACATGATTATTCAGATCTAGATCCGAATACCTCACTTTCAGTTTTTCGCTTTTCAGCAACTCCCCTTTAAGCCGAATCTTCTCAGGCTGCCAGGCTGGTTTTTCCTCAGGATCAAAAAGCTCAGGAGGAAGAGCATTTTCAGGTCTTAGTATTCTTTTGCTCTGCAAATTCATCAACACCCAAGAACTCATCGCCCGGGCAAGAATTTCACCGGTAGGATTTGTGACTAAAAACTCCCGAAAAGCAAACAGCTTGTCTACTCCTCTACCAGCGGTATAGACCTTGATAGAATCTCCCCAAGAAGGCAAATTCTCACAGATAATGTCAATCCGAGCCAGAATCCATGACAGATATTGCTCTTGTAGATTCCTTCCAAAATCAGCTGAATCAGCATGACGCCAAGCTATTTCCTGAAATAAATTAGACAATGCTGTCAAACTCAACTTCCCATCTGGATCGACCTGATAGGAGCGGACTTCAAAATCTTTTTCAAACTGAAAGGAAACCTTAGAACTCATTTAGCGCGGTTTGGTGAAGGCTTAATTGGAATAAGAAAAACAGCTTTTCTTATGCTTGACAGAACGGTAATTCCCAATCCCGCTACTGCTATAAGCGCAAAAGAGAATTTTAAATTAAATAATTCTGCAATAAATCCAATCATAGGGGGCCCTAGCAAAAAGCCAAAGAATGAAATAGTAGAAACCAAGGCCAGTGCAACGCTTGGCGTATACAATTTAGATCGTCCAGCAATGCTATAGGAAAGTGGAATAATCGAGGCTACCCCAAGTCCTACCAATAAGAAACCTAACGTAGAGGTAACGAGAGTCGGGAATAGCACAGCTAAACTCAAACCTAGAAAAATCAACACCCCACTGACTTGAATCACCTCCACCTTGGTATATCGAGCCGCTACTTTATCCGTAATGAATCTACCCGAAGCCATCGCTCCCATAAAGGCAACGTAACCCAAAGCAATTAAGGAAGGATCTGACTGGACAACTTTTTTAAAATAAACACCTGACCAATCAAACATACAGCCTTCGGCCATCATGCCTAGAAAAGCAATCAGACTAATCCTTAGCAAAAGCGCATCTGGTTTTTTTATCACCAATCCGCCTCCACCTTCTGACACTTTCTTGTCCTTGATAATATAGCGTTGGGCAGAAAGGATAATGAGAACCGAAATAACCATCACCACAGCATAATGCTGTGCCGGTGAAAAGCCAATATAAATCATCAATGCCCCCAATCCAGCACCTGTAAAACCCGCTAAACTCCATAAGCCATGGAATGAAGCCAGGATACTTTTCCCCATCTCATCTTCCAATCCCAAAGCTTGAGTATTGAGCGATATATTCATCACATTCCCAAGCATTCCATACAGAATGAGCACAGGTATCAAAAACCAAGTAGTAGGTGCTAATCCAATTAATGGCAAGGTCATCGCGTAGGCAAAACTGCCAAACATAACTACTGAACGGCTTCCAAACCGATGAACTGCCCAGCCTGCGATCGGCAAGCCTATGACAGAACCAAGTGGCAAAAACAGTAATAAGGTACCCAACTGACCTTCTGAGAGATCGAATTTGGACTGTATATCCGGAATCCTTGCCGCCCATGAGGCGAAGCAAAGACCGACGAAAAAGAAAAATGCCCCTAGGGCAACTCGTCTTTTAGAAAGTGTGTTCATGTAAATAGGTGGTTTAGGAGGCTCACAAAAGTAGGCAATAGTAGTCCAAAAACCTGCCTCTTTCAGAACATTACCTTGATAAACCAGTTACCTTAGTCTTACTCACTTTATCAAAAATCCCATGGAATTGGTCATAGCAGGAGCCGTAATCGTTGCCGCCATATTTATTGTGCGCTTTATCATCAAAAAAGTTTTTGACTAAAAAAAGCCACTTTCTTACAGGAAAGTGGCTTTCAAAATTGAATTTTTAACTTTTAGTCTATCAATTCGGTAGTTTATCGGAAAATTTACCATACACCCAGGTTCCTGCAATAGCAGAAAGTAATGTTACGATCACTATTGTAAACCCAGATCCGATCTGCGCAAATAGCGGCCCCGGACAGGCTCCAGTTATTGCCCAACCTAAGCCAAAGACAAATCCTCCGATGATCTGTCCCTTACGGAATTCTTTTTTAGGAATATTGATTTCCTCTCCTGCAATTGATTTGATTTTCAATCGCTTGATCAATTGAATGGAAATGATACCGGTGACAATCGCCGAACCTATTACTCCATACATGTGAAAAGAGTCCATTCGAAACATTTCCTGAATTCTAAACCAAGAAATAATCTCAGCCTTCACAAACACTATCCCGAACAAAACACCTATTACCAGGTATTTTAACAATGCCAAACCTTTCTCCCCAGACTCCTGAGAATTGGGCGCATCACAAACTGCTTCCTTCATATTTTTATCTGCTACTAACATTTCTATAATCGATTAAAATCCTGCCAATTTCATTAAAGGGCCTAAAAAGACCTGCGTCATCAGAAAGCCACCTGCCATAAAGAAAATGGTTGCTACTAGTGATGGCCATTGCAGAGCACTGATCCCCATTATAGCATGTCCAGAGGTACATCCTCCAGCGTAGCGCGTTCCAAAGCCGACTAGGAATCCTCCCAAAACAAAGAATAGCAATCCTTTTGCAGTGAATATGTTTTCCCATGAGAAAATATCCGAAGGCATCAGGCCTGAGAAATCAGTAATTCCTAAAGCCGCTAAATCAGTTTGAGTTTGTGCGGCAATCAAAATTTCATTTGGATTAGAGATAAAAGAGGTAGCTATAAAGCCTCCAGTCATAACGCCAAGCACAAATACCAAATTCCACATTTCCTTTCTCCAATTATATTGGAAAAAAGGAATTTTAGCGGGTATACACATCGCACATACATGTCTCAGGGAAGATGAGATTCCAAAGCTTTTATTTCCCAAGATCAGTAAGGCGGGAACTGTAAGGCCTATCATTGGCCCTGCCACGTACCAAGGCCAAGGCTGGCTAAGCCAGTCAATAAATTGATTCATTTGAATATTAATTGGGTGATATAATTTCAAGCTGTTAATCAGCTTGAAAGTTAAATTAAGTGGCCTGTGAGGACACAGACCACGGTTTTATAATTTTGACTCTTTAATCTTAATACTAGCTACTTGCCACTTACAGTAACGTTGTTGGGCAGACAAATTCTGAAATTTCAAATTCTCCAGATTCCTTAAGCTCTTTGAACCCACCTTTGACATCAATAAGGTTATCATAACCTCTGGCTCTAAGGATGGAATTGAAAATCATAGATCGGTAACCACCTGCACAATGCACGTAGTAGGTTTTATCCTTGTCTATCTTCAGCATGCTTTCGTTGATGTAATCAAGGGGTGCATTTTCTGCATCAAGTACATGTTCCGATTGGAATTCTGAAGTTTTCCTCACATCCAGAATATTAATGTTTTCATTTTCTTTCTTGATGTCTGCAAGTTCTGAAGCAGATATTGAAGTGATTTGATCTATTTCTTCGCCTGACTTTTTCCAAGCTTCAAATCCACCATTCAAGTAGCCAATAGCATGATCGTAACCTACTCTAGCTAATCTAGTCACCACTTCCTCTTCTCTTCCTTCATCTGTTACGACCAAAATTTGCTGCTTCAAGTCTGGAATCATAGCTCCTACCCATACTGCAAAACTCCCATCAATTCCTATGTTAATTGAGTTGGGAACAAAGCCTTTGTTGAAAACCTGAGGGTCTCTAGTATCCAATATCAAAGCACCTGTATCATTTGCTACCGCTTCAAATTCTTTCGGCATCAATGGCTTCACTCCTCTTTCCAACACATCATCAATGCTATCATATCCTTCGATATTCATCATGACATTTTGAGGGAAATAAGCTGGCGGAGGAGTTAAGCCAGTAATCAATTGCTTAGTAAACTCTTCCTTAGTCATCTCTTGAAGAGCATAGTTCGTTTTCTTTTGGTTGCCCAGAGAATCTGAAGTCTCCTTACTCATGTTTTTACCACATGCAGATCCTGCGCCGTGAGCAGGATAGACAATCAAATCGTCCTCAAGCGGCATGATTTTATTGTGAAGCGAATCATAAAGATGTCCTGCAAGTATATCCTGCGTCAAATCTGCGATGACTTTCTGCGCCAAATCAGGTCTTCCTACGTCACCTATAAACAAGGTATCGCCTGTGAAGATCGCTTCCGCTTTTCCTTCCTCATTGAAAAGTAAGTAGCAAGAACTCTCCATGGTGTGACCTGGAGTGTGAATCAACTTGATTTTGGCCTTGCCGATCTGAAACTCCTCTCCGTCTTGAGCGATGTGGGCATCAAACCCTAACTTCATATCCGTTGGGCCATAGACTATCTGAGCGCCTGCTTTCTTAGCCAAATCAATATGCCCAGACACAAAGTCTGCATGAAAGTGAGTTTCAAATACATACTTTATTTTAGCATTTCTCCGATTGGCTTTCTCAATGTAAGGCTGTACTTCTCTCAAAGGATCGATTACCGCAGCTTCTCCATCTGACTCAATATAATAAGCTCCTTGGGCTAAACATCCTGTATATATCTGTTCGATTTTCATATCAATCTTGTCTTATTTGCTATTAACCTGTCCACAAAAGTAGGGGTTTGAGTTTTGGCCCTGAATGACTTTTGTCACAGAAGGCTCATCCTTACTCTATAATATTAGATTTTATTGTTTTGACCAACTGATGAGCTGGAACGACTCCAGACTCTCTCCAGAGGATTTTACCTTTTTGGAACAGTATCAATGTAGGTACTCCACGAACTTGAAACTTACTTGCGGCCAACTGATTTTTGTCCACATCTACTTTCAATATCCGAACTTTATCTCCCATTTGTTTGGCAGTATCCTCCAAAATGGGTTGCATCATTTTACATGGACCGCACCAAGTGGCAAAGAAATCCACCAATACCGCTTGATCTCCATCTATTAGTTCTTGGAATGTTTTAGCTTTTGCACTCATAGTTTCTGTGTTTTCGTCACAACAAAAGTAAAAGCTAAATCAGTTCAGGTTAGTAATTATTATCACATAGGAATGGACAGGTATAACAGCAAGAGTTTTAAAATACCTAAAATCACCCTAATTGGTATTTATTTTTTTTATTTTCGCCTGTCAAATTCCACTTACTAAATGCTCAATTACAAGCAAATCAATAATCTGACCGGTTGGGTCGTTTTTGCGGTAGCTACCTTGGTTTACGTTCTTACGGTCGAACAAACTGCTAGTTTCTGGGATCCAGGAGAATTTATAGCTGTAGCATACAAGTTACAAGTACCTCACCCTCCAGGAGCTCCATTTTTTCTTTTAGTGTATCGCATGTTCAGTTTCTTCGCATTCGGAGATCCTTTGCAGGTGGCCTATTGGATGAATATCGGTAGTGCGCTATTCTCAAGTTTCTCAATTTTATTCCTTTTTTGGTCTATCACTCTTTTCGGAAAAAAGCTTTTCAAAGTAGTAGAAGGCCAGGAAAGCAAGGGAGAAATTATCACATTAATGGGCGCAGGAATCGTTGGAGCTTTGGTTTACACCTTTTCAGACAGTTTCTGGTTTTCTGCTGTTGAGTCAGAAGTTTATGCCATGTCTTCCTTCTTCACTGCAATCGTGATTTGGGCATTCTTGAAGTGGGATGTGATCAAAGACCCTCGTGAAGAGAACAAGTGGATGATTTTCATCGCCTATTTGGTCGGACTTTCGATCGGAGTACACTTACTGAACTTGGTAACTTTGCCAGCTTTGGCATTGATCTACTATTTCAAAAAGTACGAAAACCCAACTTTAAAAGGAGGCTTTTTCGCTATGTTCCTAGGTGGAGTAGCGCTGATAATTATCAATAATCTGATTATCCCTGGTCTTCCAAGCTTGGCTGGTTCTATGGAGATTTTCTTTGTGAATAGCATAGGTCTACCTTTTGGATCAGGTATAGTTGTATTTATGTTGTTGTTTTTTGCAGCGGTATTTTATGCTTATAAATATTCCCGCAAAAAGGGAAATGCTATTCTGAACACAGCTCTTTTATCATTCATATTTATTCTGATCGGCTATGCGAGTTATGCACTGATAGTAGTGCGTGCCAACCAAGACCCTATCATCAATGAAAATGCGCCGAAAGATATCGTCAGCTATGTATCGTATCTGAAGCGTGAGCAATATGGTTACAGACCTTTACTTCATGGGCAGTATTTCACTGCACAATTAGTATCCCAAGAAGAAGGCGCTCCTGTTTATATGAAAGGCAAGGACAAGTATGAGATCGTAGACTATTCTTTAGTAAACACCTATGATCCTACGAAGACAACTATTCTTCCAAGGATTTACTCTACGCAGGAAAGTCACAAAAGGCTTTACCGTCAAAAACTAGGCTTGAGAGAAGGACAGGATCCTACCTTTGGAGACAATCTTTACTTTATGTTCTCGCACCAATTAGGCAAAATGTATTGGCGCTACTTTATGTGGAATTTCTCCGGCCGTGAATCTGACTTCAGTGATGCACCATGGATTGGAATTACAGATGCATTCAAAGATTATCCTGACTACATCACAGAGAACAAAGGGCACAATAATTACCTCATGCTGCCTCTCTTGCTCGGAATCATAGGCTTATTCTTTCAAGCTATGAAAGACCCTAAATCTTTCTATGTTAATTTGATGCTATTCCTAATGATGGGAGTAGTGCTTGTCCTTTACCTGAATTCCCCTCCGGTCGAGCCGAGAGAGCGTGATTACATCTATGTGGGTAGTTTCTATGCATTTGCGATATGGGTAGGAATTGGCGTAATGGCGATAGCTCATATGATAGGTCGAGCGACGAAGAATCTAGCAACAGCTGGAATTATTGCAACGCTACTCACGCTTCCTGTGGCTGGCCTGATGGGAGCTCAAAACTGGAATGATCACAATAGAAAAGGAAGATACTTCTCCGTAGACTCTGCCAGAAACTTCTTGGCATCTTGTGCTCCAAACGCCATCCTATTTACCGGTGGTGATAATGATACCTTCCCACTTTGGTATGTTCAGGAAGTAGAAGGTTTCCGTACCGACGTCCGTGTGATTGTATTGAGCTATTTCGACACGGATTGGTATGTGGATCAAATGACAAGACCAGTCAATGAATCTGAAGCTTTACCATTCAGTCTGGATGCTAACCGTTACCAAAAAGGCACAAATGATGTGCTTTATGTAATGGAAAGAGAAGGCATGAATGCTATCTCGGTAAGGGAATATTTGAAGCTTCTGAACTCAGGATCTGATCTTCTGAAAATGGAAACAGGCGGAAAGTCTGTTGCCAACATGGTTCCATCGAGAAATCTGATTCTAGAAGTTGATAGTGCTGCAGTAGCCAATAAGGATATTATTCCTACGGAATTTGCTCCTCTTTTCGCTCCGCAAATGAATCTTCAGGTCACTGGAAATTATGTCACAAAAGGTACTTTGATGCTGATTGATTTGATTACTTCCAATAATTGGGAGAGGCCGATTTACTTCAATAATACTTCCCTAGCTACCATCGGTCTCAACATTCAAGATCACGTAGTGATGGAAGGCTTGACTTATCGATTACTTCCCGTTCAAAAGCCTGATTACATTCGTGAAGAGCTAGTAAATGCTGATTTGGCCTATGAAAACTACATGACCAAGTTTGCCTTCCGTGGTATGAACAATCCTGATGCGTATTTGGATGAGGAGTATAGAAGATTTGCTTCCAATCACCGAAGTGCTTTGAATAGCATTGTCATTGCATTGCTAGAAAAAGGGGATATGGAAAAAGCTGCTACGTTACTTAATTACGGATTGGAAGTCATGCCAAATGAAGCGATTCCTTACGATCTATCTAGTGGTCAATCAGTCCCTCTTTTCTTTGAAGTAGGAGAAGATGAAAAGGCATTAGATATTATCGATAAAGTATCTAAAAAGTCTCTTGATATGATCGAATTCTATACCAGCGAAAACAGAGAATACGATAGAGAAATGATGATCTCTGTGGAGATGATCAAGTATTTCATTCCACTTTTGGAAGAAAGAGGTTATCAAGAAAAAGCTCAGGAACTAAAGCTAAGAATGGAGCAATTCCTAGGCCCACAGCAAAGTGGCGGCAGTGCTTTGGATAGAAGATAAATAGCTATTAAACTATAGAGAAGGGGTTCGAAGATGATTCGAACCCCTTTTTTGATTTTTAACCGCGGTGAGCACAGAGTTTTTCGCAGAGGGCGCAACTCACTTTTCAATTGATAAGGGAAAAAGGCATAAGAATGATTATTAGCTAGAAAAAATCTACAGACTTAAGGGTGAATTCTTTAGATCCAAATCCGGAGCTTTAATCAATAATATTGCGCTCTCCGCGTAAAACTTCGCGGACTTTGCGGTATAAAAAACTCTAAATAAACCTTTTCACTATCCAAAAAATAATAGCCAATAGAAATACAACAATGGAGATCTTATTGATTCCATGCATCATGCGAAGGTTGTAATTAGACTTCTGGCTTGGATCAGGTTTTTGGAAAACTCTAGTAAAATAATTTCCAAATTCACCCAACTGGAAGAAACCTTTAACTTTTTTATTTTCAGACATGGCTTAGCTTTATTGGGTAAACAGACAAGATTGGATAATGGTTTACTGAACTTTCGAGAACCTGCTTCTGGAGAAGCAGGTTAACAAAGATTACTTAATCCTTCGAGGTTTGTAGAAACCTCAAAGGTTAGATTATTTCCGGCTCGTTCCACATGCCGTCTTCCTTGATGATTTCTATCAATTTATCAACGGCTTTCTCTGAAGGAACCGAACGCTTCATCACTTCCTTTCCCTTATAAAGTGTGATTTTTCCTTTTCCAGAACCTACATAGCCATAATCGGCATCGGCCATCTCACCAGGCCCATTCACGATACAACCCATAATTCCGATCTTCACACCTTTCAAATGATCAGTTCGCTTGCGGATCATCGCGGTAGTTTCCTGCAGATCAAATAATGTTCTACCACAAGAAGGACAGGAAATGTACTCTGTCTTGGACATTCGAGTTCTTGCTGCTTGAAGTACACCGAAACCAACAGAATTATGCAACTTGATTTGACCTAGAATTTCTTCACGAGAATGCTCTTTTTCCTTCTCTAAGGATATAAAGATTCCATCGCCCAATCCATCAATCAATAAACCCCCAACGTCTGTAGCGGCATACAGCGTGGTTTCATCCTGAGACTGATCAGGATAGCTTACTTTGGCTATTACTGGGATCTCAGACTTAGCTTCCAGCAAACTCACAAATGCTCTTCGCAAAGCGGGCATTGCATGTTTGTTTTCAGTTTTTAAGATCAGAACAGTATCCTTTCTATTAGAAGTAAGCACTATCGCTTCAGCTATCTGGGTGTCAACTATTTCCAGAAAATTTACTTCTGCATGGAATTTCTCAGTAGTAGAAAAACTTACCAAATCGAATAGAGGAAACTTGTTTTGCTGGTCAGATCCGACAGTCCAAATCGCTGCATCTTGAATTTCCTTCATACCATTTGGAAGCATAAAAGGAATAGGATTGGATCCTGAATACACAAAATCACACCCCTGATCGTTCATTTTCCACTTGTCCAGTTCTGGCAAATAGAAATGACCCACTGACTTCATTTCCTTTTCTGTGATCTTCTCGACCTTAGAAATATCGGTAATCACACGAGGAACATTATGTCCTCCGAAGTTGTAAATCTCTTCGCTGTGACGCTTGAAATGTTCGTAAGGATTGACAGGATAGCTTTGAATCGGCTTAATGTCCGCATGTCCAGCACGGTGAGCATAGCGATCAATCAATGCTTTGGCGACTGGTGCCTCAAACTCTGGGTCTTCGGTCAATGAAACACGAACTGTATCTCCCAATCCATCTTCAAGCAAAGTTCCTATCCCGACTGCCGACTTGATCCTGCCATCTTCAGCTTCACCGGCTTCCGTCACTCCAAGGTGTAAAGGATAAGGCTTGAAACCACCTTCGTCTAATTTTTGAACTAGCAAACGATAAGCCTGCACCATCACCTGCGTGTTGGAAGACTTCATCGAGATTACGATATCGTAGTATTTCTCGTCCTCACATATTCTCAAAAACTCCAATGCAGACTCCACCATTCCTAGTGGAGTATCTCCATATCTACTCATAATCCGATCAGAAAGAGAACCGTGATTGGTTCCAATTCTCATCGCGGTTCCATGCTCCTTGCATATTTTCACCAAAGGCAAAAACCGCTCACGAATACGATCCAGCTCATCCTGATAGGTGATATCTGTATATTCTATTACTTCAAATTTCTTCTTGTCCGCATAATTCCCTGGATTCACTCGCACTTTTTCCACGATCCTTGCAGCTACTTCAGCCGCATTGGGAGTAAAGTGAATATCAGCAACCAAAGGTGTATTGTAACCTCTTTTGCGAAGCCCATCCTTGATATGTCTTAAATTTTCTGCTTCCTTAATGCTTGGAGCGGTGATTCTCACCAATTCGCAACCTGCTTCGATCATGCGAATACTCTGCTCAATGGAGCCTTCTGTGTCCATTGTATCCACTGTAGTCATAGATTGGACCACAATAGGATTATCTCCGCCTACGATGACATCACCGATTTTCACCGGAATGGTTTTTCTCCTTGAATAACTCGTCAAGCTATCGCAATACAGCTGATCTAATGATTTGATAAGTGGCTCCATGTGGGTTATATATCTCCTAATTGAGGTCGGATTACTATTTCTTCAACAACTGACTGAGGCGAAAGGTTATAAGCAGCCCATACACTTTCTGCAACGTCCTCAGCTTTCATGAATCTTTCGACAGGCAAATCCACTCCTTCCCAGCTCGACGTATAGGTAGCGCCTGCAAGAATAGAAGTTACTTTAATCTGATGTGGTTTCAATTCCTCACGTAGGCATTTGGTCATTCCCAGCATTGCCCATTTGGAAACTGCATAGCTTCCACCATTTGGATAGGCAGTTAATCCCGCTACAGAACCCATGCTGAAAATATGACCTGATTTACGTGTGATCATTTCCTGAGCAAAACCTCTCGTCATATAATATGCAGAGTACAAATTCGTCTCCATCATCAGCTCGAAATTCCCGTCTGCCTCATCATGAATTGCTCCTGGGATAAAGACTCCAGTATTATTTACCAATACATCTGGAACAGCCACAGCCTTGATCTCCTTTACAAGCCTAGTAACATCTGCCTTTTTAGAAAGATCAGCTTGTATAGCCAACACCTTAATATTGGTGTATTTTTCTTTCAGAGAAGCCTTCAAACTAGCCAGATCAGCCTCATTTCGCGCGCAAGTGAAGATATCAAAACCCTCCTCTGCAAATCGCTCTATGATTGCTCTGCCTATTCCTTTGGTGCCTCCAGTGACGAGGATGCTTTTGCTCATTTGATTCGTAGTTTAATAGTTAGTATGACAACTATTTAGCTTACGCAAAGTTACATTTTTTTATCAAAACAGCGCCGAAACTTGCATTCTCCCTACGTGCACAATTCGATCCAGGCCCTGAGAATTTCTGCCTTCATACACAAGATTGAGCTGAAGTCCCTCCCCGATTTTCTGTAGCCAATTTACATTCCAGGTCACATTAGTCCCTGGTGTCAAAGCTTGGAGCATTTCATAGCCTACAGGTGAATTAGGGACTCCATTGTAATCAATCTGAATCAGTTTCAAATTGCTCGTCAAGGTTGTTTTAACTGCACGAGAAAAACGAAGATCTATTCCTACTTGATGCAATTGGGCTTTTTCTTTGAATTCAATATTGGCAGTATTGACTTTCCCAGTAAAAGAATAGGTCGCAGTAGTCCTGAAATAAGGTGTTGGTTGCCAGGAAAATTCCGGTCCAATTTGACTTTGGGAGATCGTATAATTTCTATTTTCCAAGAAATCAGAAGAAGAAAGTCGATTGCCTGCTCCTGCCAAAATCCTCAATGTCGTCTGTCCATTGAAATTGTAGCGTGTATTCCACTTCCAATCTTTTTGAATCAAATCCTCAAAACCTCCTGAAAGCAATTGCTTAAACTGAGAATCGAAATAAGATAAGTCAAAACCATACTTAGCTGAAGCACGATTGAAGAAAAAACTAGACCGTATGACTTGACGAAGTGACAAAATAGCTTCTCGATTCACACCTCCTACAAATGGATTTATCCGATCTACAAAGTCATCCGAAGTGACTTTTTTCTCCACGCTTAGACTCGTGGTATTGGAAAACTTATACAGAAATGCCGTTAATCCTCCAGACTCTTTCCATGCTTCGGGAAACTTTGCCTGCAGCCTATAATTCAAAATACTCGTGTAAGCTTGGGTGTAAGTATCCGTCGGTACAAAAATTTTGATGTATTGCTTTTCTTCAGGGTTGATGGCCAGGTAAAATTCATTCAATTGCTTTACTCCATCCCCATTATCATCACGCCAGGTATGCGTACCATCCCCATTTGGTGCAGGCAAAAAGACGAACTCACGCTGTAACTCTCGTCCGTTTCCAATGGCATAGCTGATTTCATTTCGAATGAGGTTTTTACCCAAACTTCCCTGATAGTCCAGCTTCCCCATCACTGTAAGCTCAGATTGCAAATCACGTTGCAAATATGCTAACTCCCGGTAAGTGAACGTACTACTCAAACTATGCTGAGTCCACTGCTTCCGGAAGGTCAAATTGGAGGTGAAAGCTCGGGTGTCATTTAACAATTGACCCGCAAAAGGAGCTTTATCTTCACGCCAAGCAGCATCTGCTAGGAAGGAATAGCTAAGTGAATCATTGCTTCGCAAATAGAGCAAATGCTGCTTAAAGTTCATTGCAGTACTCACCACAGAATCCGTCTCGGCAATTCTCAAGGCATTCTGATCCAAAGAAAATTGATAGCCCGGAACGATAATTTTGGAATTGTAACTCACATCGCCCAAATACCGAGTCCAGTCTGATTTCAATGAATCCTGAGTTGAATTTAACCGGAAAAACTCTTGTCGTACCCTGATTTTGGAACCCAACTGTACATTCCAATTAGCAGAATGTTGCGTTCCATTTAGCACATTTTGCCTATTCCGCAGGTAAAAAAGATAATCAAAGCGATTGAGCACATCTTTTTCAAAGCCAATCCCGGCACGAAAAAACTGCTCGGATGCAGAGCTTTGCAAAGCATCTTGACTTAATCCCCAATCCCGATCAAACTCAATGTATCTGAATCGATCAATGAAATTAAAGTTGGTGGAATTGTACTCGTATTCAGTCTGGCCCTTCATCGTGTAGCCCTTGAAAAGTGAGGACTCCCGACCTTCACTCTGCAGTCCAACCTTCATACCCAGCCCTTGGTTATCCAGGTCATCTAATTCAGAAAAGAGGTTTTGATCCACCGAAGAAAGTGCCAATTCTGTATAGACTTTCTCATGTTCGTTCAACTTGACCCTTGTTCCCGCTGTCACCATTCGCTTGCTATCAGGAAGCGGAAGCTGGGACAAAATGGAATAATCTCCCTGTGGCTGCCCATTTAATCTCGGAACATATTCGTAGACTGTCCCATTAGATAATTGGCTAGCCCGTCTATAATCTCCCAGTCCTGCACCAACTAGTGAAAATCCTAAGTCATAATGTGCCAATTCAGGATCATTGGAATATTCATAATAAACCAATGGATTTCCGAAACCGTCGAATTCTGAGACTCTAGCATATAAAATCCTATTCTTATCAAAGGCTACGCTATCGATACGCGGGATTCTAGCAAGTGCTGCACTATCTCCCACGGAAGCCATAAGTCCCAATTCCTGCTGTGAAAAATCAGTGAAAAGTGGGCGGTTCCTATTGTCTTTCTCTTGGTAATAATTCAAATACACATCTACCTTCCCGTTGGTCTGTGTATGGTTTACTCCGATGATAGATCGGGAATAATTCCGCTCTGCATATTCAAAATCCACACGAACCCGGGAATACTGAGTGATCAGAACCTTAGGAGTAAAGGTGATTTCTGCCTGATTGTAATCAATCACATAATCTTCATTGAATCCGCGCTTGAGCTGCTTTCCATCCAGAAATACCCGTTCTGAATTTGCCATGATGATTACAAAACGCTCATTATTTGGGCCGCTCACGCGATATGGACCCAGCACTCCTTCCAAAATCGGTAATTGAATTGAAGCGAATTTCCCTTTGGCAATGGAAGCAAAAGCCTGTGAACTGGCAGACCACTTGTCATCCATTTTATACTTAGAAGTAAACTGTAAGCCTTGCACATTTTTGTAATAGCGAAGAAATTCAGACTCTCTTTGCTGTAACACCACATCCCCTGCAGCCAAGCTAAAATCATCATTGTACAGTTCGATCAGCACATTATCAAAGTCTTGGATTTGCTGAGTATTTCCCTCTGGTTGAAAAGGCACATTTTGATCAGTGATGCTTGCGCGGATTTTCAGATTCTCAGCTATATCTCCTTCCAGTTGAAGATTGAGTGCAGAGTTCACAAATACATTTTGCGTATTTCCGAAGGAAATCCCACGCGTGAGACTTCCGGATTTATAGAGATTCGTAGTAGGAAAGAGCTCCTCCCGAAAGTCAAAAGCTGGCAATTCGGACATTCTGTTATCCTTGAATTGGGCTGTGGAATCATAATCCGTCAACAAAGTTCTATGCGCAATCGGCTGATCGAATCGAATTGAAAAAGTTCTATAGCAAAGCAAAAGTGAATCTGGCCTAGATTCATTTTCAAAAATTACTTGAAGTTTGTTTGTACTGAGCTCATACTTGAAATCATATGACTCTCCGTTTCTATCAGTAACTCTTATTGTCTCCCCAAGTATTGAAAGTGAATCAGCAATAGTGGGATTGAGAAACGCTCCTGACTCTACCCATCGACATTTCTCCTGAGCTTTTACCGAAGTGAAAAAGCCAAGCAGTAATACCCAGAAAAGTAGCCAAACTCGCATGCTCACTCCAAAATTCCTTTTGATTTGAAGGTAGTAAAAAGATGAATTAACCCATCAATGGAAAGGTGAGATAGAACGTAGTTCCTTTACCAAGCTCTGTTTCAAACCAGATTTTACCCCCAGCAGTCTCCACTCCACTCTTTGCGATAGCCAATCCCAAACCAGATCCCGTGGACTTGGTAGAGAAATTAGGAATGAAAATCTTATCCTTCAGGTCATCTGAAATACCCTTTCCATTGTCCGTAATTTCAAGGAAAACGGCCTGCTCAGTCATCCAAAGCCAAATTCGAATCACTGGTTTCACGCCAGGTTCCACAGACTGAATCCCATTAATCACCAAATTTGAAATTACTCTTCCGAAAAGCTTATCATCACCCATAATAGGGATATGCTGTGTAAATGAATCATCCTGAAAAATCAACTCCACTTGCTGATCACCACTGAACAGCTCTAAGACCTGATTCAGTACCGATTTGAAATTCATCAACTCATTATTCGGCAGAGGCATTTTTGCGAATGTCGAAAAAGATGAAGCTATTCCACTAAGTGCATCCACTTGGTGAATCAACGTTTCCAGCGACCTTTTTAACTTTTCAGCGTCATCTAATCTCCCCGCATCTTGAAGACGGATCAAGTGCTGAAGCGTGAGTTTCATCGGTGTCAACGGATTTTTGATCTCATGAGCAACCTGCTTTGCCATCTCTCTCCACGCAGATTCTTTCTCTGTGGAAGCTAGGACTTTCTTAGAGTTTTCGAGTTTGAAAAGCATGTTGTTATACTCATTCACAAGCAAGCCAATTTCATCTTTGGATCCCCAATACATGGGCTCATTATTCTCCAAATTGGTAGCTTTTAGCTTTTGCGTAAGCAACTTAAAAGGGAAAGTAAGATTGGTAGAGACAAAGTAAGAAACGAATAAGAACAGGATGAAAATCACCACAAAAGCATTAAAAATACTGCTGAGCACGTCTGCGATCAATGTATTCAACTCCGTTTCAGACTCGAAAAATGGTACAGCCAAAATCCCCAGATTCTCTTGACTCGCAGTAGCAGGAATGGATAAATAAACGGCCTTGTACCTCAATTTCCCTATTTGCTCTTCAGCCAAATATTGACTTTGCCCCATCTCTTCAATCTCAGCAATCGCTTTGGGATTGATCAGTGGTGCCAGGATTTTCTTGTCAAAAATATTCGGACGATTAGTGGACTCCAGCTTACCATCTAAATTGTAAAGATGAATATCACTGGCCGTGGTATTTGCCAGCTCATTGACTTCTTCATTTAGTTCATCGCTATCCACATCAGCAGGTTTTTGGTTATTCAGAAAGCTTCCCAAATTCCCCCTGATCAGAGCTGCTTTTTGGATATACTGACGATCTAAATCCTCACGATAGCTATTTACCAATAGCCCAATGGTGATGATACTGATGATAATAATCGGGAAAAAGAAGGCAAAATTGAGGTAAAGTTGAAGTTTAGTAGAATAGTTAAATTCAAAATTCCTCACTCCTGTAAATAAAGTATTGATCAAAATGGTCAAAAAAGTCATGATCACGAAAAGCACAAAAAACAGCGAAATATTCCCAAAGAAGTGTGAAAGAGGGACATTCCTGGAGGAAATAACAATCAACTCTTCACCATTTTTGATTCCAAAATGATGATATCCATTTTGATGAACGCCCTCTACTAATAATGCCTTTCTAGACAAAACTCGCTCAAACCCTTTACTCAGGAAATTAAATGACCCCGAGTTTCTTATAAATTCCCCTTCCTTAAAAATGGCATAATCATACAATACAGGATCTAGTTTGTCATTGTATTTCTTATCCAACAACAACTTAGGGTAGACACTTGTTGGCTGCACACGTAACTGTCTAAGTTCAAGAAAGACCGTTCCAAGGGATGAGCCGTCTTTGCTCATTGGTACAAAAGCAATAAAGCGATTACCTGAATTGGATTCATTCCCTCGGATGAAATATAGATCCTTTACACTAGTAGCATAGTCGCTTTTGATAAATTCCAATTGCATTTCCTTAAGACTCTCATCAGAACCTGCTCCTTGTATTTGCTGCCCTGCCGTATTGAAAATTCGAAGTTGAACTTCAAACTGATCAAAGTAATTATCCAGGTAAATCCGTCTTATTTTGGTTGCTATAGGTTCTTTGGAGAAAAGAGGGTCGGCTATTCTGTTTTGAATAAATAAGTCATTCTTGATTCGCGTGAAAATTTCCCCTAGGAAAAACTCCGTCATCACATCATTTTCGATGAGGTTTTGATTTGCGAATCGAGTTTTAGATTGTATTAATTCACCTTTCTCTGTCTGGAAAATGCTTATTCCGGCAATAGTCGCTGTCACGAGGCAAGCAAAGAAGAAGGTTAGAAAAGTATCTAATCCGAGTTTAAAGGCATTTTTGAATAACTCAAGTCGAATGATAATGACTAAAAATGAAAGATGAATCAACCAAATGACTCCTGCCCAAATTGTAAAAAAGAATAATAACCCTGCGACAGGAAGACCGATTATAGCTAGCCATTTGTAGTATTCTCGTTTGCGCTGGTTGATCTCTAAAAGCAAACTAAAGAGTGTCAATGAAAGTAAAACGTAAATAGCGCCCCACAGAAAAAGCATGAAAAAACTAATCCCTTTGAATAGATCGAATTGAGGAATGGAACTGATATCTAATGCCCATTGTGAATTAATGATCAAATCCCGAGGTAAAGACCACACCATGTACAGACAAACAGAGCTCACAGATAGGGAGAAAAAGAAAAATACTAGAAACTCATTTTTGGATTTGAGAACTTTTATCTTTTCATGCATCATCCTCGATGCAAGCTGATAGATCACCATAGCTAAGATCAAAACGGCACAAAGCGTATTGATCAGCAGATCACCAAGACTGGGATTGAACCAAGATGAAGCATAATTCGCTACGTCGAATAGTGCCAAATTGAGGTAGTTCCCCGGAAAATCTAGTAATAGCATCATCATCCTAAATGCTCCAAGCACAAAAATCGCGTACCCGATAGACTCCCATCTTCTTCCGGATTTCCATTTGCTCAGTACGAAATCAGAGCTTAAAAGAAAATAAAGTAGGAAAACAGAGGTGAAAAAAATCAAGATTGCTGGATTAACAACCCTTCCCGCCGGGCTGTAACCGAACAAGAAATTGATTCCAAAAAGAGGTATACCAGCAGGATTCTTAACTATGGATGTGGCATCTTCAGGGTTAGTGAAAAGCTCGAATCGATCATTGCCAAAGATGTCTGGATTCGCTCCAGTAATCAGGTAGTTGTTTTCAATATTCCCTGGCCAAATCAAACGTAGCACATGAAGCATAACATATTCAGCGCCATTTCTTTTGACTTTCCGAGTCTTAAGCAACAACGTGCCATAAGGATCCTCAAGAAGTTGATATTCCTTGGTTAGGTCTACTTGAGAGAAATCCAGTGTGAGCGTAAAGTCTGACCAATACAAAAGGTCTTTTTCTGGACTTAGAATAAAAAAGGGATGCCGATGGATAGGTATACTAATTTGACCAAAACTTAAGCTGTCATCAGGCCTGATATCCATGAGAATCTGAATGAAATCTTCATCAAATTCTTTATCAACAGCTTGAACCCGATCCTGCAGCGCTTGCAAATAGGTATCCTGTTCATTTTTCTGGAAGAAAAAGAAATTAAGGATCAATACGGCAAGAAGAGAGAAAATACTGATCAAGATGATCAGACGGCGGGAATCATGCTTCATTTAGATGTAAAATAAAAAAAGCAAAGTCCTTGATCAAACTTTGCTCCTTTATTCATTTAATGTACGGCTAATTTCGCCTTCCTTTTTTTAGCATTTCTATACCAGAAAAAGCCTAGAACCATCGCTATAAGGTATGGCATCACAAAAAGGTACATAATCCCAAGGTTCAAGCCTGCTCCAATGCTGGTATCTCCGTTGCTTACATTATTTTCTACAGATGCTCTACACATGGCACACTGAGCAAAACTTGCAGTTTGAAACAGAAAAGCGAAGAACGGAAAGAATCCTATTTTGAGTGCTTTTTTCATGTGTTTAAAATTTGATTTCATTTGGCAACATAGCCTGTTACGAACTTGATTTGGAATAATCTCACATTGCAAGTAATCATCACACTGTTTGCATTCTTTGACATACAAGATTTCATATTATTTCCTACGATTTAAAAAGAAAGTAGGTTTTCAATGAACATAATAAGGACTGATCATCAAGTAAACTATGACACCAGTGACTGTAACATAAAGCCAGATCGGGAATGCAAATTTAACAACTTTTCTATGCTTCACACGCTGATCTGTGTATCCATAATAGTAAGCAAAGAGGATAGGGAAAAGCGCCACTGCTGCCAACACTATATGGGTGAGCAATAAGAAATAATAAAGGCTACGAACCATGCCTTCTCCACCAAAGGATGTGCTCTCAGCAGCCGCATGATAAATCACGTAGGAAACCAGAAATATCGCTCCCAAGACAAATGCTACTGTCATTGAAGCACGATGAAATGGAACATTTCCTTTTTTGATAAACAAGAATCCTGCGATCAATGCTACTGTAGCAGCGGAATTCATCACTGCATTCAGATGAGGGAGAAAATAAACCCACTCCACACCCAGATTAAGTTTAGCTGGCATAAATATAAGCACTGCCACCGCTACCGGGATAATAACTGAAATGGCAATAATCCAGCCTTTCACTTTCCCTTCATTTTCCAACAAATTATTGTTCTTCGCTCGCATGTAATAGTACTTTAGTCTCCAACATCAATAAATCAACATCCTCACGAGATGTCCCGCTGTAATACCCCCTGATTCGTCCTATATCATCAACTAACACAAACTTATCACTGTGGACAAAATCATCCGGAACACCCAAACCATCCACACTAGGGATAATAAAGCCGCATTTGGCTAGATCATAAGTCTCTTGTACTCCACCTGTCAGAAAATTCCACTTACCAGCTTCCGCATGATGCTTTTCAGCATATTCTTTTAGAATTTCGGGGGTATCATAGGTTGGGTCTATGCTTATAGACATGATTTGTACTTGATCATAATCTCTGAACATATCATTTACCCGCTCCATTTCAGAAGACATTTTTGGGCAGATGCTGGGACAGGAAGTAAAGAAAAAGTCAACAATAGTGATCTTTCCCTCCATGTCTGTTCTCCCCACTATTTCTCCATCCTGATTGGTGAAAGCAAACTCAGGGATATAATGCTGAGTAGTATCAGCGATTGGACATTCTCTAAATGGATTGTCTACCCCTTTCTCAAAAAAGATAGGTATGTCGTAATTATTGGTTCCAAAGCCTTTAAGAAACAGGAAAATCAAAATGGGCACCAAAAGGATACATACCAATACAAACCCTTGTAATATTCTTATACTTCTCATAATATTTGGCTAACAAAAAAGAAGGTCAAAGTGTCCCACTTCAACCTTCTTTTTAATACATCTATAGAAATTCTGATTAAAACCAGCGCAGGGAAAATATATCTGAGCCTTCTTTGATAAGAACAATAATTAGCCAGAATAAAAATACGATAGGAACAAGAATGGAATAGATCATAGGTTTCACCTCGTCACCAAGGTGCATGAATTCCATCATGATGTATTTAGCTTTCCATATAGTCAAAGCCATAAACAAGACATAAAGGATAATTCCTCTAGGCATTGTGAAAGCCATCACAAATTCTGCAGTCGTAATAGCAAGCAAAATCAAGGCTGTTTTCCAGATTTTCTTAATCTTATCATCGTTCCTTGGAACAACGTTAAGAGTTGATTTATTTTCTTGAATATCCATAATTCTAATAGTTATAGCTTAGATCAGGTAGAATAAAGTAAATACAAAGACCCATACTAGGTCAACAAAGTGCCAGTATAAACCGACTTTCTCAACCATTTCGTAGTGACCTCTTCGATCATAAACTCCTACTGCTGCTTGATAAAACACCATGAAAAGAAGAACAACTCCGATTGTAACGTGGAAACCATGGAATCCAGTGATGAAGAAGAAAAGGTTTGCAAAAGATGCTGGACCATATTCATTGACTAGCAAATTAGCTCCAAATACTGTTTCAGTCACATTCTGACTAATGCCATTGATATAGTTCAAAACAGCACCTGCTTCTGAGCCATGGATGAAGTGATTCCACTCCCATGCCTGACAACTCAAGAAAGTAATACCTCCAAGAAGCGTCCAAAGCATCCATTTGACGACATCATTTCTGTCATTTCTATGCCCAGCCTCTACAGCCAATACCATCGTAACAGAACTTGCAATCAAGATGAAGGTCATCAAACCAACAAATACAAGTGGTGCATGAACTCCATGCACGAAAGGAATAGCATCAAATACCAATTCAGGAATTGGCCAGTATTCATTGGAACCTACAAACTCCTTGGCAGGTCCAGCATAAGCCGGGTAACTGACACGAATTGAAAGGTAAGTAATCAAAAAAGCGGCAAAAGTAAAGATATCCGAAAGAAGGAAAAACCACATCATGAGTTTTCCATAACTGGCTTTGAGTGGTTCGTTACCACCTCCCCAGACGCCTCTTTTCGAGCTTACTCCTATAGCAGTAGAATGCGCAGACATAAGATATTGATTTGTACTTGGTTTATTTTAATGATTCAAAAGCAAAAACATAAAGAGATATAACCACAATGCAGCTAGAAAATGCCAAAATGTTGTGGCCATTTCAAGTGTATTCATTGACTTGGAATGCACTTTATATCTAAAGGTCGAAATTAATACAATAATCAGAAATATCACACCACTGATCAAGTGAACAGCATGCAATCCTGTGAATACATAAAGAAATGATCCAGAGGGATTGCCTACGAAGAACACATTTTCATCGACTAAGGCTACCCAGCTGTACCATTGACCGACAAGAAAAGCGACTCCAAATAGAACTGATAGACTTAGGCCCACTCTAAGGCCAGCTAGATTATCCTTCTTTGCAGCTGAATATGCATACTGAAGACAAACACTACTCAGGATTACAATTCCCGAAGTATACCAGAAAATAGTAGGTAGATCATATTCTAGCCAGTTACCCTCTGATTGTCTTACAATGTAAGCACTGGTAAGTGCCGCAAAGATCATCACGATAGTGACTAAGAAAAGCCATAATGCAAACTTCTTAGGATGCATTGCAATAGGCTGATCCACTAAATCGACGTATTTAAGTTCTTTCTCCATCGTTACGGTAATTTATCCAATAAGTAAGCGATCTGTACAATAGGTAGGTACAAAAAGGATCCAAACATAATTCTCAGCGCAGATTTGCGTGAGCAATCTTTCATCAAGGAGAACGTCTGAGCAAGAAATAAAACTCCACACACAGTTGCTACTATACCTGATGTCATTCCTGTGAGTCCAAAATAGCTTGGTAGCAATCCTAGAGGTAAAAGGAATAAGGTGTAAATCATTATTTGAATAGCAGTGTTTAGATCTTTACCACCACCACTTGGCAATAGTTTGAATCCAGCTGCTTTGTAATCTTCATCTCCGACCCATGCAATAGCCCAGAAATGAGGAAACTGCCAGATAAATTGTATTCCGAAAATAATCAATGCTTCGTGGGTGATAGCACCCGTGGCCGCTGTCCAGCCCAAAAGCGGAGGTAATGCACCAGGAATAGCTCCGACAAAAACTGCTATTGGACCAACTCTCTTCAACGGTGTATATACAAATACATAAAGCACCATACTCAACACCCCCAACCAAGTGGTCAGTGGATTGGTGAAGTACCAAAGCAAGCCCACACCAATAACAGCAACTATGGAGGTAACCCAAAGTGCTTCTTGAAGGGAAATAAGTTTTAAGGGAAGTGGGCGATTCTGGGTCCGCTTCATAAGCTTATCCAAATCACGCTCCAAAATCTCATTTGCAGCACAAGATGCACCGCTGATTAAGAATCCGCCAAGTGCCAATCCTATAAAGCCAGACCAGCCAAAGCTCACGCCTCTATCTCCAAGTATGTAGCCGAATACTGCTGAGAAGGTAACCAAAGCTGAAAGCCTCAATTTGATCAACTCAGCGTAAGCTTTGATCTTGCTTACTACTAAACTACTAATATGGTCAGTTACTTCAACTGTCCTCATGATCAATTTGTATTTAATCGAAACTGAATGTTTTCTCTGATTTCAAGTAGCAACATGACTTGCACACCAATAATGAGAGAACCTAATAAGAGATGGATAGGCTGAAGAAATGCAGGAATACCAAAGTATGCCATTGCAATTCCTGTAGCTATTTCCAGTATAATCAGAATCATCAAGACCTGAGACCAAAGATCAACTTGAGATCTTCTAAGGATGTATTTAAATGCCCAAAAGAAGTACAAAACATGAATTCCAAGCAGAACTAAGGAAAAGGAACGGTGAATAAGGAACTCTAACCCAATTCGCCCTACCCATTCATCTCTAAGCATATCTCCAAGGGAAGAGGAGATGATATCAATCTGCTCCCTAACCTGTGTGCCCAAGACTATCTGAACAAGCATTAAGATAGTACCTACCAATAATATCAATTCAATTCTTCTTGGCACATCCATTTTCACCCCTTTACTTTTGATCAGCCTACCAGATCTATGATAAACATAGATCAATAGAGACACAAGCAACAACGCCAGCATCATATGGAATGTGATCATCCAGTGTAGCAAATTTGTAGATACTACAATGGAGCCGATCCAACCAATGAAGAGGACTAGGATGAGATTGAAAACAGATAGAATAGGAATCCATTTATCCATCTTACGGAGTGAGAATGACTTCCAAACAGTAAGAATTATCAATAACCCAATTGCAACGCCAGCCAATCGATTCAGATATTCAATCCAGGTTTTCACTGCATTAAACTCTTCCTCAATAAGAATTGACTTGTCGTTTGCTATTTCATTAGCCTTTTCTGAGAATCCTAATTTTTCAAGTGTTGCCACGAACCGTTCGTTCTTGGCTAATCTTTTATTGAGATATATCTCCTGATAATTTGCTGGCAGTTGATCCACACTTGTAGGAGGAATTACGCTTCCAAAGCATTTCGGCCAATCGGGACATCCCATTCCAGAACCGGAACTTCGTACTATCCCACCGATAAGAATCAGTGCATAAACAGCTATCACCGTGATTACACTCACACGGCGAAAGCTCTTTATAGATTTATTAGTGCTTTGCTTCATTAGAAACCAAAACTTCCTCTTCTTCTTTCATTATTTCCAACTCAACTTTCACCAATTCCTGCTCATGCGGAAGGTTAGATTCTGGAGTAGCAGAAAGAGGAACAGTCTGAGGAATGAAATCCTCCTCAGCGCCAGGCTTAGAATAATCGTATGGCCATCTGTAAACTGAAGGTATTTCACCTGGCCAGTTACCGTGACCTGGATGAAGTGGAGTAGTCCACTCAAGTGTATTTGACTGCCAAGGGTTCAATGTTGCCTTTCTACCTTTATACATAGAGTAGAAGAAGTTGAACAAGAAGATAAACTGAGCAGCGAAAGTAACGATAGCAGCAACTGACACAAACATGTTCAAATCAGTATACATGTTAGCAAACTCAAAGTTTGTCCAGCTATAATACCTTCTAGGGAATCCCGCAATACCGATGTAGTGCATTGGGAAGAATACCATGTAAACACCTACGAAAGTGATCCAGAAGTGAATGTATCCCAATTTGGCATCCATCATTCTTCCAAACATCTTAGGGAACCAATGGTATACACCTGCAATCATTCCAAAGAAGGAAGCAGATCCCATCACCAAGTGGAAGTGAGCTACCACAAAGTATGTATCGTGCAATTGAATATCAATAGCTGAGCTACCTAAGAAAATACCAGTCAATCCACCAGAAATAAAGAAGGACACTAAACCTATCGAGAACAGCATAGCTGGTGTGAAGATCAAGTTACCTCTCCAAAGTGTAGTCAAGTAGTTAAATACTTTTACCGCAGATGGTACTGCGATGATCAAAGTCAAGAACATGAAGATCGATCCAAGGAAAGGATTCATACCTGACACAAACATGTGGTGAGCCCAAACTACGAAGGAAAGAACAGTGATACCAAGCAAGGAAATGATCATCGCCTTATATCCAAAGATTGGCTTTCTAGAGTTTGTGGCAATTACTTCAGAAGTAATACCCAAAGCAGGTAGCAATACGATGTATACTTCAGGGTGACCTAAGAACCAGAATAAATGCTGATACAATACGGGGCTACCTCCTGTGTTTGGAAGAGCTTCTCCACCGATATAGATATCAGAAAGGTAGAATGAAGTACCAAAGCTTCTGTCAAATACTAATAACAATGCAGCTGCAAACAAAACTGGGAATGACAAAAGACCGATAACCGCAGTCAGGAAGAATGCCCAGATAGTCAAAGGAAGCTTTGAGAAAGACATCCCTTTTGTTCTCAAGTTAATAACAGTAGTAATGTAGTTGATACCACCCATTAGAGATGAAGCGATAAATAAAGTCATCGCTACCAACCAAAGAGTCATACCCAATCCTGATCCCGGTATAGCTTGCTCCAATGCAGATAGAGGTGGATATACCACCCAACCACCTGAAGCAGGTCCTGTCTTTAGGAATAAGGAGATAAACATGATCACACCGGAAAGGAAAAACAACCAGTAAGAAAGCATATTCATAAATCCAGAAGCCATATCTCTAGCTCCGATTTGTAAAGGAATCAGGAAGTTGGAGAATGTACCACTCAAACCTGCCGTCAATACAAAGAATACCATGATGGTACCATGCATGGTGACCAAGGCCAAGTAAAACGTAGGATCCAAATGACCTGTTTCATCTATCCAACCACCTAAAAGGGGGCGAAGGAATGACATGTCCATTTCAGGGAATCCTAATTGAAGTCTGAAAAGAACAGAAAGGAAACCACCTAAAAGGGCCCAAAACATACCTGTTACCAAGTACTGCTTTGCGATCATTTTGTGATCCTGAGAGAAAATATATTTTGTTACAAAATTATCATGATGCTCATGATCACCGTGATCGTGTGCTGCGTCATGATTTGCGACAGATGCTGTAGACATAATCTATAATTTTGTTTGTTACTTTTCGCTTAATTGAATTTCTGCAACCTCTTTCGTATCAGAAGGAAGTCCTGCCGCTAAGGAAGGATTCATTTGGATGAAAGACTTTTGCTCTGCATACCACTTCTGATAGGCTTCCGGCTCTACTACTTCGATGATTTTTTTCATAGAGAAGTGACCACGCCCACAGATTTCTGTACAAGCGATCTCATATTGAAATTCAGGATTGCCTGTTTCTTCTCTCATTTCAGCAGTAGTCTTAGTAGGCACAAACCAGAAACGGGTCGGCATACCAGGAACAGCGTCCATTTTCAATCTCATATGAGGTGCAAAAACTGAATGAAGTACGTCTCTAGCTCTGATTTTGAAAAGAACCGGCTCACCTTTTGGAATTACTACCACAGGAGAAGGAAAGTCATCAATTGCATTCTTATCTGTGAAATCAATACCATGAGAATTGGTAGCAGTGATCAAACGATAATCATAATCGCCTAAAACATTGTCTTTACCAGGATACCTAACTTCCCAAGCAAATTGATAACCCATGATTTCTACAACATGTGCATTCTCAGGAGCTGGTGCAGTGATGTCTGACCAAGCCATCCATCCAGAAATTACCAAACCTGCAAGCACGATACCTGGCACAATTGTCCAGATAACCTCTAGCTTATTGTTGTCAGGGTAGAAAGAAGCTTTACGCTTCTCACTGTACTGATATTTATATGGGAAAATGAAAAGCAAAACGTGAGTAATCAAAAACACTACTCCAGTAATCGCCATAGTAACCCAAAATAAGCGATCAGTAACTACACCGTGCTCAGATGCAATTGGTAATTGATAGTTGTGAAATTCTTTGATAGAATACCAGAACATCAAAATCCCCGTACCAACCAAGAAAACTATAAACAAAATTGCATTTACCTTATTACTCCCTGAAGCGACCTTTTTATCAGATCCTTTTACCACAGAGACTAACGTTTGGATTCGATATACCATCCATATTATGGAAAATATCAAAAGAACCCCTACTCCAATCAGAAATCCGTACATACCTTAGTTATTTCGGCTGTTTATTTAAATGTGATGATGATAGCTTTCTTCAAGCATTGGATGGTTTTTAGGAACTAGGTTCCCTTTTGCCAATCCAGAAAGGACTACAAAGGTAAAGGCCGCACCATATATTAGGAACATTCCTACTTCCATAAACCCAACTCCACCGTTGTGACCCAAAGTACCAGGCTGCACCATAAGGAAGAAATCAACCCAGTGACCTGCAATAATCAAAGCGCAAACTAGCTTCAAGAATACTCCATGTCTTTTAGAATCTCTTGTCATTAATAACAAGAAAGGAAGCACAAAGTTTAGAGCTAAATTCACAAAGATATATGGCCCATATATATCGCTAGACAATCTTTCGACGAAGTACACAGTTTCCTCGGGAATATTAGCATAATAAATCAACAAGAACTGAGAGAACCATAGGTAGGCCCAGAAGATTGTGAATCCAAATATGAACTTACCCAAATCATGAACATGATTTTCGTTTACCATCTCCAGAAGGCCTTTGCTCTTCAAGAAGATTGTGATCAAAGTGATTGTAGACAAACCTGCTACGAACCAAGAAGAGAATACATACCATCCAAACAAGGTAGAGAACCAGTGTGTGTCAATTGACATCACCCAATCCCATGCCGCAATAGATGAAGACACTGCGAAAAAGATCAAGAAAAAGGCTGACCAACTTCTGATTTTGTACCAGGATGAAGTACCACCGATAATGTCTTCATTATAGGTGAATTGTTGAAATTTCTTGAAAAAGAAAACCCAGAAACCAAAGAACAAGACCATTCTGAAAATATAGAATATAGGGAAAGTTCCTTTTGCCATAGGCCAATAGAAGAAAGATCCTTTTCCATCTATAATGCTATCATATTCCGGAGAAGCCTTATCAAAAAGATAAGCATGCGTCCAGTGAAACAAATCATGATTTGCTACAAAGAAAGTAACGATCATCAATACACCTGCGATTGGCAACCAGTTACCAAGAGAAAGCATTACTCTAAGAATAGCCGTGGACCATCCTGCCTGAGATGCATACTGAATAGCGAAGAAGAATACGCCGATGATAGCAATACCTGTAAAGTACACGTTATTGATCCAAATATTAGCATATAGACGCTCATACCAATGAAACGCATGACCTTCAGCTTCTGTCGCTTCGTGGTGTCCGCCTCCAAACATCGCCAGTACGATACCGAGAAGTAGTATTGCTGCGCCGATCCCCAAAACTGTAAATACAAGTTTTTTGGTCGATGCGGTGAAATCAAATTTTTGATCCAGATTATAGTGTTGTACGTCGTGAGCCATAATTAATTAGCTGGAGTTTCTACTGGTGTAACATCTTGGTCAGCTGCAACCTCTTCTTCCACAACATCTGCAGTTGCTGATGCATTGTCGGCATTCTGACCGCCTTGGAGTTCTTGCTTCACGTAGTGAACAATTTTCCATCTGTTTTCTGGAGTGATCTGAGAACCGTGAGCCCCCATTCTTCCTTTTCCTTTGGTGATCACATGAAAGATATGACCTTCTGAAAGTGCAGTGTAAGCGCCACCTGTAAGGTTAGCCACACCACCGATTATATTACCCACTGCACCATCTCCTTGACCACCTGCACCATGACATGGCGTACAGTACAATTTATACAACCTCTTTCCTTCAGTCAAAACAGCATCATCTAATTCGATAGGATTTTTCACAGTTGAACTTGCCTCTTCTATCTCAAAAGCTTTATATCGGTATGGCAAGTAGCCCTGCTTATTTCTAGGAACAGTATTAGCAACTGGTTCACGCATATTCATGTTGTGAGGGTTGTTAATATTACTATTGAAATATTCTCCTTTTCCATCTTCACGAGTTGAAATAAGATTTCCCTTCGTCTCAGAATCCATGACCTGGGTCAAAGGCTCATATGCAACAGAGTGATACATTTGAGGTGCAAATTCTAAACCTTGATTCTCCCCTCCGGCTCTACAGCTAGCAAGGGTGATCCCAGCCACTGCAATCCCTAAAATACTTAGTGTCTTAGCAATCTTCATTTTTCCAGATTTACTATTCAAAACTTTTTTTATTAACCTCTGATGCTCCAGAAGATTTCAATATCTCTTCGATTTTCGCCAACTCCATAGCTGAGTTATTAGCTATGTCGATTGCCATCACGTGCTTATCATCTGTGATTCTCAAATCAAAGATTCTAGGCTGAGCCCAAGGCTTCAGGTTAGTACTTACCATAAATACACCTACCATACCGAACGACGCTAATAATACAGTAATCTCAAAAGTGACCGGAATAAAAGACGGCAATGGGGCATTATCCTTACCACCAATGATCATAGGCCAATCAAAACCCATCATGTAAAACTGCATGGTCAAAGCTAATGTGATTCCCAGCAATCCAAATAAGAATGCCGCGATAGGCAATTTACTTCTCTTATAGCCGAGGTAATCATCGATTCCATGGACTGGGTAAGGTGAATACACCTCATGGATCTTAATACCTGAAGATCTTACCTGCGTGATTGCTTGAAGCAACACATCCTCATCTTCATAAACTCCAGTAACAAAATGTATATCTCTTTCCATGATTATTTATTCACTTTATCAGATGAAGACTTCAATACAGCTTTCACTTCTGCCATGTTAATTACCGGGAAGAATTTGGCAAACAGGAAGAATAGGGTAAAAAACAAGCCAAAGCTGAACACATAGATCCCCACATCTGTAATAGATGGGTAGAACATCGCCCAAGAAGATGGAAGGTAATCTCTGTGTAGAGAAGTTACGATAATAACAAATCTCTCAAACCACATCCCGATGTTAACAACAATTGACAAGGCAAAAGTAGCCACTACGGAAGTACGTATTTTCTTAATCCAGAAAAGCTGTGGAGAAATTACGTTACAAGTCATCATAGACCAGTAAGCCCACCAGTAAGGGCCGGTCGCACGGTTAATGAAAGCATATTGCTCTGCTTCTACGCCTGAATACCAAGCAATGAAAAACTCAGTGATGTAAGCAATACCTACGATAGAACCTGTAATGATAATTACAATATTCATCAATTCGATGTGTCCCATTGTAATGTAATCTTCCAACTTGTAAACTTTACGGGTAACGATCATCAGGGTCAATACCATCGCAAAACCAGAGAAAATTGCACCCGCCACAAAGTATGGAGGGAAGATCGTGGTATGCCATCCCGGAATTACTGAAGTGGCAAAGTCAAAGGATACAATCGTGTGTACAGAAAGTACAAGAGGTGTAGCCAAGCCAGCAAGGATCAACGAAACTGATTCGTATCTGCTCCAAGATTTGGCAGCGCCAACCCAACCGAATGAAAGAGCTCCGTAAATAATCTTTCTTAGACCAGTAGCTCTATCTCTAATAGTAGCGAAATCAGGAATCAAACCTATGTACCAGAAAACCAAGGATACAGAGAAGTAAGTGGAGATCGCAAACACATCCCAAAGAAGCGGGGAGTTGAAGTTGACCCAAAGTGAGCCGAAGGTATTTGGAAGCGGAAACATCCAATACATAGCTAACCATGGTCGTCCGGTATGAAGAACCGGAAATATCGCTGCGCAAATAACCGCAAAGATGGTCATCGCTTCCGCAGCGCGGTTAATGGATGTTCTCCATTTCTGTCTGAAAAGCAAGAGAACGGCTGAGATCAACGTACCGGCGTGGCCGATACCTACCCACCACACGAAATTGGTGATATCCCAAGCCCAGCCTACGGTTTTGTTAAGACCCCACATACCAATGCCTTCCCAGACGGAGGCAATAACAGCTATAGATCCTAGCGCCAAAACACCGACAGAAGTAAGGAAAGCTAGAAACCACCTGATATTCGGCTTTGATTCTACATGGCGCGAAATATCGTGTGTCACGTCATGGTAGGTTTTACCCCCGGTAACTAACGGATCGCGTACGGATGAAGTAACCTGCATAGTTTAATAAATTTTGATTACGCTTCGTTTAAGTCTTTATTTCTGATTTTGGTAAAGTACCAAACGTTTGGACTCACGTTGATCTCCTCCAATACATGGTATGCTCTTTCCTCATTCACTTCTTTCAGCGCTGAAGTAGTATCCTCCTTGATCTTAAGAAGTTTGTAAAGATTGCTATTTGTGTCGTTCATATCTCCGAATACCAAAGCATCTGTAGGACAAGCTACAGCACAAGCTACATTGATGTCTCCATCCTTCACTTTACGCTTCTCACGCTTAGCCTCCAACTTACCAGATTGGATTCTCTGAACACACATGGAGCATTTTTCCATGACACCACGTGCACGAACGGTCACATCTGGATTCAAGACCATTTTACCCAAATCATCATTTTGAGCTACATTGACTCCAGCGAAATCTTTGTTATCATGGTATTTGAACCAGTTGAATCGACGCACTTTATACGGACAGTTGTTTGCACAATATCTAGTACCTATACATCTGTTGTAAGTCATTTGGTTTAGACCCTCAGTAGAGTGGGTAGTTGCAGCCACAGGGCAAACAGTCTCGCAGGGAGCGTTGTTACATTGCTGGCACATCATCGGTTGGAAAGTAACTTCAGGATTCCCTGCAGCCATTTCCATTGCGCTCAAATCATCCGCCGGAGCATCTGAAGAATAGTAGCGATCAATTCTGATCCATGCCATCTCTCTTCTGTTCAATACTTCCTGCTTACCTACTACTGCCACGTTGTTTTCAACCTGACAAGCAACAGAACATGCAGAGCAACCGATACAAGAGTTCATATCGATAGCCAATCCCCAGTGATGCTGAGAATACTGGTGACCGGACCAAAGTGAAATCTTAGATGGTTTTACAAATTCACCATCCTTGTAGATTTTTGGATGATATCTGCCTGCGGAAGCATCTTTTTGATATTCGCTCAATACAGATTCCTGGATTACGTTTTCACGTCCCATGAATGTCTGATGAGTTTGGGTACGAGCAATTCTATAAGAATCTCCAGTAGCAGAAACTTCTACCCCAGAAGTAATATCGAAATTAACAAAGCCTTTGGAAGCATCTAGCAATTCGTAAGCGTTTACACCTACTCCATTTGCTACTCGACCAGCTTTTGTTCTACCGTATCCTAGTGCCAAACCGAAAGTACCTTCTGCCTGACCTGGTTGAATCAGAATCGGAACGATCAAAGACTTGCCATTTACAGAGATAGAAGCTTTGCTAGTTTCACCTTCATACATGGTCACACCGTTATCGGTAGCCCATTTCTGAGAAACAGTCAGGTAGTTATCCCAAGTTGCCTTAGAGATCGGATCTGACAATTCTTGCAACCAAGGATTATTTGCATAAGTACCGTTACCGATACCTACTTTAGTATACATCACCAATTCAGGAGAAGTATTGTCAGCAGTGTAGGCTTTTGCCACTGCAGACGCAGAAGCATTAACATCTCCAACTGGAGCCAAAGCTTCAGAAGTAGAGCTGATTGCTAAGACTCCATTATATAATGTCTGATCCCAGAATTCCTGAAACGTTCCGCCAGTTTCTACCTGAGTGAACACATTAACTTGCCAGTTACTTTGAAGGAAATCATAGTACGTTGTTGGATTTCCAGCCCAAACCAAGAATGAGTCTTGTGCTTGTCTTGTATCAAAAAGCGGAGTGATGGTAGGCTGAGCTAAAGAAAAGTGCCCTTTCTTTGGCTCGAAGTCATTCCAAGACTCCAAGAAGTGATGATCTGGTGCTACTATTTGTACCAAAGAGGACGTTTCATCCAAGGTACCATTAGTGGATATGGTTACTTTTGCTTTTGGAAGTCCAGCGGCGATTTCAGCCCCTCTGGCAAAATCATAAACTGGGTTACAGTTGTAGAAAATAACCCCACCAACTTTTCCAGCATTCAAATCAGTTACAAACTGATTCATTTTAGCATCATCCCCTTTTCTATAGTAAGCAGGATTAGCAAAATCTACTGTTGTTCCGTTGCTACCAAGCAATTCATTGATTGCATTGATTACGACTTGAACATTTGGATCATTTGATCCAGAAACAACTAGAGAAGCACTCTTGCTAGCCCAAAGGTCAGCAGCAGCTTTTTCTAAATGTGCTATCTCAACCGCTGGAGCTGATACTGTAGCTGCACCTGCTTTCTTAGCAATCGCATTGTATAGGGCAAGAACTGCCAAACCGCTTTGAGAAGCTTTGATTGGAGTTCTATAATCAGCATTTGCGCCAGCAAGAGACAACGTGGATTCAAACTGATAATGTCTGGACATTTCAGGTTTTTCCTTGCTGATTTTTCTTGTTTGAGCATACTGACGGGCAAATTCAATTGGAGAAATCCAAGATCCTAGGAAGTCAGCTCCGAAGGATACGATTGTTTTTGCTTTGTCAAAAGAATAAGAAGGAAGAACTGCTGAACCGTAATATGTCTCTGCCGCATTTGTAATACCGTAATTCGAAAGTGGATCATACATGATCACTTCTAACTCGCTATTAATGTTTGCCAATTGCTGAATTGTCTCCAAAGTAGAAGGTGAAATGATCGTATTTGCTACGATTTTCACAGATCCAGCAGAAGATAGCGCAGACTTGGCTTGTGCATCTACTGTTTTCCAGTCAGATGGTTGACCACCGCTATAAGGAACTGCCAATCTTTCTTTATCATATAAAGAAAGGACAGAAGCCTCTACGATCGCATTTACTTTTCCTTTATTAATAGGAGAAAGCTCGTTTCCGTCAATTTTGATCGGACGACCTTCTCTTGTCTTTACTACAATAGAAGCATAATCGCCACCAGTAGAATAAGTAGAAGCATAATAGTTAGGAATAGATGGGTTGATATCAACCGGCTTATTCACATAAGGGATCATCTTTCTTACAGGAGCCTCACACGCTGCCAAAGAGGCTGCTGCTAAGCTGAATCCCATTACTTTCAGAAAGTCTCTTCTGGTAGCACTACCCTCTTCGTTGAGTGTAGAAGGAAGCTCAGGGAATTCCCTGTCCGCGTTCTTTACAAACTCTGGATCGTTGTTGAGCTGCTCAAGCCCTTTCCAGTACGTTTTTTTATTTTCCTTCATTTTATGATGTAATGAATTTGCGAAAAGAATAATGAATTAATAATGGCACTTAGCACACTCCAGACCACCGATGTCTTTTACTTTCAAAGCATCTTTAGAGTCCGAATGAACTTGAACCAACTTATCATAATAAGCATTGCCTTCGGTGGTGATTTCGGTCTGTCTGTGACAGTCTATACACCACCCCATGGTAAGCGCACTATGCTGTCCGACAACTTCCATTTCCTGAATAGGACCATGACAAGTTTGGCATTCGACCTCTCCCACTACTACGTGCTGAGAGTGATTGAAATAAGCCAAATCAGGAAGATTGTGAACCCTCACCCACTCGATCGGCTGATTATTATCAACCGCATCGTAGATTTTCTGAATTTCTGGAGAAACACCTTCTTTACCTTGTACATTCTGAACATGTGTGTGACAGTTCATACAGATGTTAGCTGAAGGAATATTTGCTGATCTTCCGATTTCTACACCAGTATGGCAATACTGACATTCAATCTCTAAAGTACCCGCGTGAAGCGCATGTGAATATGCAATAGGTTGTGTAGGAGCATATCCTTGCTGAATACCTACAGAATAAAGTCCGTCTAAAGCTGTCTTCGCTACTAATGCAATGACAAGCGCAGTCACAATAACCACAAACATGTCGCTCTTAAACACTTTACCTAGGTTAGTCTTCTGATTGACAAACTCTTTGTCGTCTTCATCAAGATCTTGCTTAGTCAGGTATTTGGTCAATACAGAGATAATTAATCCCAATACCACCAAAATCAATAAAAGTACAACCACTAACACCCCTAGAATTACAGTAAGGTATTCATTTGGAATGCCTCCTCCAACTGCAACTGCACCACCTTCAACACCTGCAGTTGCGGCTGCTGCGGCTGGATCAACTTTATCACCAAACTCGATGTAAGCCAATAGGTTGTTAAGATCGTCATCAGTCAAAAACTCATGAGCTGGCATTGCCAAATTATTGAAGTCCTTGTATAGACCTGCATAATAAGCATTACCAGAGGCGATTACTGCGCCAGAATTTTTGATAAAAGTCTTAACAATTTCAGCAGGCTGCCGATCTGTAGCTCCACGCAAAGCTGGACCTGTGTATTTTTGATCAAGCTTGTGACACTGCTTACAATTTGCATTGAATACAGCCTTTCCTGCTGCTACTGCTTCATCGCTACTATCAACTGCCGGGTCTGCAGCAAAGGCCTGCGTCCCGATCAGCATGAAAAACAGCACTGCCAGTGTGTGGAAATTCAATCGAACCCCTACTAACGAGCGTTTAGATAACATATTATAGCTAATTAAATAGTTTATGCGGTTTTTTATAACCCTTGCAAAGGTACTACCCGAAGCCTATTTTTCAAACTTGTATTGATGGATGGCAGATAGTAGAAGTGACCTCCATTTGAATTCATATACTACTGTATTACAGTTAATTGAGTATAATTTTCACATTAAAAAATAATTTAGAATCTTTATAAATAGAATGTATTTCGCAACCTTTCTAAACTTGCATTGAAATCCAACGATACAAGCCTCCGGATTATTGAATTCAAATTAATGAAGAAGCCATTTTGACATCAAAGATTTAAAAAAATTAGATGCTTTATTGCAAGGGAAAAGATATTAACTACATTTGCATTCCAATTCTGATTGGTCGAGTGGCCGAGTGGCTAGGCAGAGGTCTGCAAAACCTTCTACAGCGGTTCGAATCCGCTCTCGACCTCAATAAAAAAGCATCCCGAATTCGGGATGCTTTTTCTTTTTTAGCTTGTGCATAACTTATTTTTCTACCAAGTCAGAAACATCCAGTCGCAGAAGCTTGGTTCCCCCTTGTTGGTCAACGATATTAACGTACAACTTATCTACCCTCCAGCTGAGACCCACAATACCAATATTGATCCACCCACTTTCGTGAAAGTCCGTCACTTGGATCAATTGCTGCGTACTGATATTCTTAATCCACACTTGTGCATTTCCCGTGCGATCTGAGACAAAAGCTAAAAGATCAGGTTCTGAAACAGAAAATGATGGATTACTGTCATTCCAGTCAGAAACTACAAAGTTCTTTAATACAGAAGGACTAGCCATAGTAAAGCCAACTACATCATACGAAAAGCCACTCTCTGTTTCCTTTGGATAGGTTACGCCATATGCTATGCTTTTTTCCTCAGCAGAGTAGTTCACCCCTAAAATAGGGGTATTCAAATTTGCAATGTCCTCAACATCTCGAAGTGCATTCTTCCGGGTTGTAGCTTTTTCAGAGAGATTATACGAAATAATACTTTGGTCCCCTGCCTCCAAACTATCCAAAAAATAGATCAGCGTGGTATCCCCCGCTCCAAAGACGGGAAAATAACTTAGAAACGAATCACTCACAATTTCATTAACCGAATTTGATGCCACCTTGTATTCTTTGATCCCTGAAGCATTCCCTTCATTACTCACAAAGACCAATTTATCACCATTAGCTGACCATGATGAATATCGGCCATTCTCACTAATCAACTTCTCAGATTTGTCGCTAAGGTCATACAGAAAGAGCCTTTGAGAACCTCCACCCGCTTTAGAAACTGCAAAAGCAATCTTTTCTCCACTTGGCGAAACTTGCGGATAAGTGATGTAATCAAATCCTTCCTTTTGGAAAACTGATTCTGGCACAGGAAGGTCATTGGGCACCACCATTACGCGATTCGTCTTATTACTCACATTCGCTCGCTTCGCAATTACATAAAACTCTTGTTTTACGCCTAGTTCCAAGCCCTCTACTAGAAATGACATTTGACCTGCCTGCGTTTCTGCCAATTTGTAATTGGTCGTAGACGTAAGTGACTTTGTCCAGATCTCATAAGTTGTTGCGGGTACAGTAGAAGGACAGAAACCAGCACAAATCTGAGCTGAAGTCCACGTAAGTTGCACCTTGCCGGACTCCATTAATTGAGTAGAGAGTGTAGGAATCTCTAGAACACTTCCATCAGGAATAGGATCATCAAATTTTTTGCAGGATGAAAAAATAAGAATCAGTATAAGTGAGGTAATAATTGTTCTCATGTTGGTTTGGTTTAGTAGGGTTGACTTTACTTAGATTTTAATTGCTAAAATTAGATCATTCATCACCTCCACAAGGCTATCAACTAAGAATTAGATGCAAATTATTGGATAAACAACAACTTATCACATGCTGTGCCTTCAAATCCTTAGTAGGTAATGCTAATTCAAGTAGTGAAATAGTCTCTAAAAAAGATAGCCTACTCCAAACTGAACTCCCAGCTCTTGCAAAATTTGCTTGTAGTTCTCTTCTTTTTCAAAAGGAATCACATTATGTCTCTTATAATTAGGAAAAATAGAGAAAGAAAACTTCTCAGTTTTTACTTTTGCACCAAGTCCCACCAAGAAACCAACCCCACTTTGATCGGAGAAATTATTCTCTTCTGATAACTGGAAATCTAAGATTGGTCCTGCTGCTGCATAAAAAATCTTCCCTAAGGCATATTCTGCATAGACAGGAATGGAAAGCATCTTGAATTCCTGATTGTAAGGATAAGGCAGGCCAGTCTCGTTGCACAATGGACAACTGCTAATTTCAACCTTAGCAAAAGAGTAATTCAAGCCTCCACTTAATGAGAATCTTTCACTTACGTTTTTAAAAATTAAAAGACCTACTTCTCTAAAGCTCTCAATATCCACAGAGCTTGCTCCATCCAGATCTTCGTTCCAATTGGCCATAGCTCCTGAAACGCCAAAATACCCTCTCACCTCTAACCCAGATTGTGCAGTGACCGAAAAACTAATTAAAAGGATAAATGATAGTAAAAGTGCATTTTTCATAAGACCATAATTAAAGATAAAACTAGTTTAGGCAAGACGAAAGTAGTAGCCAAAGTGCTACAAATCAATTTCATAAAGGATCTATTTTTCTAGATGCAAGTCCAGCTTCTGGAGAAGCAGGACAACAAATAGGTATCTGTTAAACCACCTGTGATCTTAGCTATTAAATTTTTTCGCAAAAAAAACGCCGACTTTTCAGTCGGCGTTTCATATTTAGGAATTTCAAATTTGAAATTATTTTTTCCCTTCCATTTGCTCTTTCAATTGAGTCAATGCATCCAAGTCACCAAGAGTTGACTTCTCTGCTGGAGCTGAAGATGAAGAAGAAGAGTTAGAAGTAGAACCTGATTCAGGCTTCTTCTTATTAACTTCTTTCTTAGCTGGCTTAGCAGACGTGTCTTCTCTGAACATTGCAGTGTGAGAAAGAACGATTCTCTTATCATCTTTAGAGAATTCAGATACTTTGAAGTCCAAAGACTCACCAACCTCTACTTGAGATCCGTCTTCTTTTTCCAAGTTCTTCACAGTAGCAAATCCTTCAAGACCGTATGGCAATTCAAGAACTGCACCTTTGTCATTCTTAGAAACTACAGTACACTTATGAACTGATCCGATAGGGAATACAGATTCGAAAGTATCCCATGGATTTTCTTCCAATTGCTTATGACCAAGAGCCAATCTTCTGTTGTCTACGTCTAGCTCAAGAACAGCTACTTGTAGCTCGTCTCCTACTTTCACAAACTCAGATGGATGCTTGATTTTCTTAGTCCAAGAAAGATCAGATACGTGAACCAAACCGTCGATACCTTCTTCCAATTCAAGGAATAGACCGAAGTTAGTCAAGTTTCTTACCACACCTGTGTGCTTAGAACCTACAGCGTACTTAGTACCCATGTCATTCTTAGTCCATGGATCTTCAGTCAATTGCTTGATACCAAGAGACATTTTTCTGTCGTCTTTGTCCAAAGTCAATACTACAGCTTCGATTTCGTCACTAACTTTCACAAAGTCAGCAGGATTTCTCAAATGCTGAGACCAGCTCATTTCAGAAACGTGGATCAAACCTTCAACACCTGGAGCAAGCTCAAGGAACGCACCGTAGTCAGCTACGTTTACGATCTTACCTTTAACTCTAGATCCGATTTCAAGGCTAGATGCCAAAGAATCCCAAGGATGAGCAGTAAGCTGCTTCATACCCAAAGAAATTCTCTTCTTATCATCATCAAAGTCAAGAACCACAATCTGAACTTTCTGATCAAGTTGCAATACTTCTTCTGGATGATTGATACGTCCCCAAGAGATATCTGTAATGTGAAGAAGACCATCTACACCACCTAGATCGATGAATACACCGAAGTTGGTCATGTTTTTGATCACACCTTCCAATACTTGACCTTTCTCAAGGTTGTTTAGGATCTCAGCTTTTTGCTTCTCAAGATCCTTCTCGATCAACACTTTGTGAGATACTACTACGTTATCATTTGCGTGGTTGATTTTCACCACTTTCACTTCCATTTTCTTACCTACATAGATATCGAAATCTCTGATAGGTTTCACGTCGATCTGAGAACCTGGCAAGAATGCTTCTACACCGTAGATATCTACGATCAAACCACCTTTAGTTCTTCTTTTCACCAAACCTTCAATCACGTTGTCATTCTCAAGAGCATCTTCGATGTCCTGCCATGCACGTACGATCTTAGCTTTCTTACGGGAAAGGATCAACTGACCAAGCGCGTTTTCTTGCTCTTCGATGAATACTTCTACAATATCACCTGGCTTGATGCCATCAAGATCTCTGAATTCAGAAAGAGGAACCAATCCATCAGATTTGAAACCGATGTTGATGATTACGTCCTTGTCATTAACACCTACTACAGTGCCTTTGATTACTTCTTTCTCAGTGATCTCGCCTAATGTACCTTCGTACATTGCGGCCATTTGCTCACGCTGTTCTTTGGAATAGCCTTCACCAAAACCTTTGGTTTCGAAGTTGTCCCAGTTAAATTCTTCTTTGTTAGACATAATAGTACAAACCCTGAATAGCAATAGTCCTCGGGTCAGCGAACTATCGTTTTTAGTTGTAAATCAATGTATTAGGCAAGCCAAACACACTCCATTCACCCGAACGGATTGCAAAGGTAGGGAATTATTGACAAATGAGGAATTCTAGCCAAAAATTTGGATTGGAAATGTGAGCGACTGATTATCAATACCGTCTACTCCTGGCGCATAGAGGCACAATCACCTTAACACCTATCATTTAGAACAACTAATTGTATACGATAATCTGTCCATACACTACCTCTCAGTCACCGCTGTCACAATAGATCTGGCTGGAATAACGATGCTATTTACTGATACATCTATTACTTCTGCTTCCAAATCCTTATCCTTTGAGGTGATGTAAAAACTCTTGATTGATTTGGAACTACCGTCCTCGGACAAACTCACTTCTACATCCTTAATTCCAGAATTCACGAATACCAATACCGTTTCATGCTCGTCGGCGGATGAGTAAGCAGAAACCAACAAATCTGGAGACTGTTGCTTTTGACTATTTATTTCTACTGCAAGACGCTGAAAGCCTGGGCGGATAAATCTGCTATAATTACCCAACGCCCAGAGCATTTTGCTTTCATAAAATTCTCCGTCTTCCTTGTTCTTATCGATATAGATTAGGCCATCCTTATAATTATAAGGTGAAATCGCAATCCACCAATGCCAAGCACTCGCATTCGAAACCGTGAGATCATTATGAATTACCTTAGCTATATAAAGTGCCGGATCAATCCCCAAATCTCTCCCGTTTCCATTTATTTCTCCTCCGTTGTCTCCCAATATGCAGTATTCACTCATCCAGTAACTCAGTCCTTCCACTGTTTGAATCGTTGAATTAAGACTCATTCGCAGCTGTACAGCTGATTCGTATGGAGATGTGGTGAAATAACTATGAGCTGAAATCGTGCGACTCAGATGCTTGAGATCACCGATGTAATTCGAGGACGCTGGATTAAAGAAATCCGTAATCTGCTCCCCTCGCCCATCCTTATCCGCTTGCTCATATAGATAATTGATTTTACCAGCTTCGGCGATATCGATCTTCGTCGTTAGATTATTTTCCTCCAACGCTTGGTCTACTGCTTTTGCAATTCCTGCTATTTCATCGTTCCAGAAGGGTGTTCCTTCCTGCCCTCCATCAGACCAATCCCATTGGGGCTCATTCACCGGACTCACATAGTCCACCTTCAGTCCTTTTTCACTCAGCCCTTTAATAACCTGAGCTAGGTACTCGCCAAAAGCAGGATACTTATCCTCCTCCAAATTTGATTGTCCATCCTTTGCGTAAGCTTTTCCAGTCTTGGTCATAGATATGGGAGGACTATTTGGGAAAATCAACAATTTACCCACTCCATGCGCTCTAGCGGCTTTGGCAAACCAAACTTGGCCAGCTTGCTTAGTCCAGTCATAGGTTCCATCCGCATTCAGAAATGACTCCGCTCTCCTCCACTCGTCCCTGATTCCACTTTGCTCGCCTTGCTCAGCACTGCCTGCACCAGCATTAAACCTCCACATTGACAGTCCTATTCCCTTGGGATTTCCATGAGCATCGGCCTCACTGCTAAAAAGCAATTCTGCGATTGCATTCTTTTTTTTCTCTGGCCAAAGTCCCACAAACTGAGCCGACCAAGCATCTGAAGCACCAAAATGCTCTATCACCTGATGAGTTTCATTGGTGATTACATTAATCTTTAAAGTCTCTTCAGGAGTTGCATTCGTCTGTTTTTCCTGTGCCCAACTCTGATTGAGCAATAAGACAAAGCAGGTCGCAAAATAAAACGCCTTGGAAAGAAGTGTTTTCTCCATCATATTTCTAATTATCATATCCTATCCATTCAAAAAAAGGGCAAACTTAAAAGCATCCCTTCAAACTATTAATAACTTGGGTTAAATATCCAAGATTGACTTACAGAATGACTCTTTACTACGAAAAATAAAAAGCCTCCGAACGCTCGGAGGCTCTTGCAAGCAAAGAGTGAAGATTATATTTATACCCAAAATTACCAATTCTCTCGAATGATAAAAGTCATCCAAGTAATATTTACCACTTACTCTATTATTGTCTTCTTCACACTGCTCCTGATCCTTGGTGTTTTTATCGTAATTCCCGTAAGTATCAGTCCTGCTGGAGGAAAAATCTCTTTTCTCTTGATTCGGATTTGGGCAAGAACCTGGTCTTTTCTATCCGGAATCCGATACGAATTTCATGGACGAGAGCTCATCGATCGAACACAGCCCTATATCTTTATATTTAACCACCGCTCATTTTTAGATGCAGCCATAATTCCCCTAGCCATTCCTCAGCAAGTACGGGCTTTGGGAAAAAAGGAATTATCAAAAATTCCATTTTTCGGATGGGTAGTGGGAAAAGTCGCTATCTGGGTAGATAGAACAGATACCGAATCTAGAAGAAAAAGTATAGCTCAATTGGTGTCCTTTCTGAATAAGGGAATCTCTGCAGTAGTAGCACCTGAAGGAACAAGAAATGATAGCGAAGCGCCCCTATTACCTTTCAAATCCGGCGCATTTCGTCTTGCTGTAGAAACAGGAATTCCTATACTTCCTATCGCCGTGATCGGAGCCGACAGTATCATGAAGAAGGGATCACTATTGATCAGTCCTGGCAAAGTCAAAATCACTTTCTCCAAACCAATTACTTCTCCAGCTCCATCCGAAACCGCCGTTAGCGAGCTTTCTGAAAAATGTAGATCACGGCTTGAAGCCATGATTCTTACACATGAATAATGTTATCCTTTGGCTCTTCGTCAATGGCATCTATTGTTAGCTCTTCAAAAAGAATATAAACAGCCAAATAGGTCATTGGAATCGTGATAAATAACCCAACAATCAAACAAAGAAATCCGATAATATTGAGTGCGATAAGTGCCAAGGCAAATAAGAAGAACTTCAACCAATTGGTATGAACCAGCCTACGGCTAAGTTCCATAGAAGTCCAGAAATCAAATCCTCCAAAAATCACAAACAGTAAGCTAAACATATAGCCTACGAGTAGGTATATCCCTGGAATAATCAGGAGGATAATCCCGCCAACGATGAAAATGGAACTGATCAAATTCGTAGAAATAAGATTCCACCAATACTTAAATCCATCAAAGAAATTCTGAAAATCAAGGTATTCATTTTGACTTTGACGGTTAGCGACCAAATAAAAACCACAAACTAATGGTGGTGCTAAAAAGATGGAATATAGAAAAGTAAAATCAGCAAGATAAACGGTAAAGGCAGCCTGAATCGCCCCAATCAATACCATATAACCTACATGAAACAAAGCCCGGGATTTGAACATTTCCCAGGCTTTTGTAAGTATTTCCTTAATATTAAAATCTACTCCCGAATCAATGATCCGTTGAATTTTATCTTGATTCATTTTTAATTATATAATTATCCGCAAGGATGCCAATCACCTTCTCTTCTTTGATTTAGCGGACGGAAGACCGAAGACAGGTGACCGAAGAAGCCTCAGAGCTATAGGAGAGGCTTCTCCGGTCTTCGGTCTCCCGTCTTCCTGCCTACTAAACCAAGAAAATTATGGTTATTGGCAGCAGAGAGATGAATAATATTACTTAGTAAAAGCTTCTAAAATATCATGCTTGGTGATGATGTGAATTTTATTCTGCACATCGCGTACAAGTACTGCTTTTTCTTTTTCAACCATAGAAGAAAGTACGTCCAGCGTACTATCCAGCGCAACAAAATGCATGGAATCTTCCATTACATCAGCTACTAAAGCATCTTTCAAGGCTGGGTTGTCGATGATTCTGGCAAGTAATTTATTGTCAGTCAAGCATCCTACCACTTCGCCATTTTCCATCACTGGAATCTGGGAAACGCTAGTCTTGTTCATCAATCCAATTGCATCCTTTACTGAGTCAGTTTTCAGCGTAGAAACCAAAGTATATGCTCCATTTCGTTGTGCAATGATATCACGTGCAGTGGAGAAAGTCTTATCCTCCAAGAAACCGTGGTTTCTCATCCACTCATCATTGTAGACTTTACCTAAATAGCGAGTCCCGTGATCTGGAAGAATAATCACCATCTGGTCACCTTCTTTCAAATTATCTTTCGCCCATTCCAAAGCTCCGTGCACAGCCGATCCACATGACCAACCTACAAATAAACCTTCTTCCTTGGCCAATCTGCGAGTCATTACCGCAGAATCTTTATCAGTTACTTTGACGAAATGATCGATCATATCGAAGTTCACATTCTTTGGAAGAATGTCTTCGCCTATTCCTTCAGTCAGGTATGGGTAAACTTCTTTCTCGTCAAAAATACCAGTTTCCTTATATTTCTTAAAAACTGAACCATAGGTATCTATACCTACTGTCACCACATTTGGATTCTGCTCTTTCAGATACATTGCCGTACCGCACATAGACCCGCCTGTTCCTACTCCGGCTGCGTAATGCGTGATTTTGCCTTCTGTATCATTCCAAATCTCAGGGCCAGTCGTCTCATAGTGAGCAGCAGTATTGGATAGGTTATCGTATTGATTTGGATAAAAGGAATTAGGAATATCCTGATTCAATTTCTTCGCAATAGAATAATAGGACCTAGGATCGTCAGGTGAAACGTTTGTAGGACAAACGATCACCTCTGCCCCTACTGCCTTTAGAATATCGATTTTCTCCTTAGACTGCTTATCGGCCATAGTAAAAATACACTTGTAGCCTTTCGCAATAGCCGCAAGCGCCAGGCCCATTCCAGTATTTCCAGATGTCCCTTCGATGAGCGTTCCTCCTGGTTTCAGCAAACCCGCTTTCTCGGCATCCTCTACCATTTTGATCGCCATACGATCTTTCATGGAGTTACCAGGATTGAAATATTCCACTTTCACCAGCACATCACCTTTGATATGTTGCGCAAGCTTATTTAGTCTGATCATCGGGGTATTTCCGATGGTTTCGATTATTGAGTTATAGATCATAGTCGGTTACATTTGGAATTCAAAATTACAGGAATTTTCTTGGTGAAGCGATTACGAAGAAGTTAAAACAGAATAAAATTCGGTTGATCGATTTCAAAACCGAAAACTAATAAATACTTATACGAGCGACTACAAGTAACCAAAGTCAACTTGTTTCACCTCGACTATGCTCGGTGTCCGTTAAATTGAAATCTAAAGGAGGGGAGGGAGATTGCGGGTCTGCCGCAATCTCCCTCCTCTCCTACTACACGTAAATCCGGTGGCCGAGCGCAGCCGAGGCCTTTTACAAAATAATCAAAAGCCGATAATCGTAATTCCTGATTTTATGTAATCTTGGGACTGACCACTCTGTACTGAGATCCTTTTAAATCTCCTTGAATTCCAAACGCTTCAACACATCCAAGGTCACATGCATCAAGATGGCTGCCACGAAAAACATCCCAAAGGTTCCTCCAAACAGCGCCCAGACGAATTGCTTGGAAACTATAAATGCGACAATACTGAAAGCAAATGCCGGAACAAATCCAAAAAGCACTATTCCGCCAATCATAAAGGGCTTGATCAATTTTCGATCCCAGCCTTCATCTAAGGCTATTTGAGGAATAATATTGATCCCAAAACCTATCAAATAAACTTCTATAGTTGCGAATAAAAAGAGAGGCACTATAAACCAGTTTAACCCAGCTATCAGTACAGAAGGAACGATCAATGCGACGCAAAACAAGGAAATCTGAAGAATGTCCAGCTTAATCATGTTCCAGAACTTAGCAGCCCATGTAGCGGGCACAAGGATGAAAAATGGCTTTTTCAGGTCTCCTACATTTGCTCTACCTATTCCGGCAAAGAAATATAGAAACAACATAATCAGCAGATAGCCATACAAGAAGTAGTGCGAAAACCATTCGAATAAGGAAAGTACAGCGAGCACAATTCCTATTCCTACCATGATCAGAGAATACAACCCAAACAGCGGATGAAAATCCTGCCGAGAACTGTGTACGTAATTTCTCCAATAAAAAGCCTTTGCCCCTGTTCCAAAGTCTGGAAGCGCAAGTTTCTTTTTAGTATTCAAGCTGTACGAACTTTCGCCAACTTGCTTTTTGCCTTTTACTTTCTCAAGCTTTTCTTCATTTGACTTCGTCGCCTCCAGCACATCTTCATAATAATATCCAGCAAAGCGAATGACCAATTTCAGAATCACAAAATAAGAGACCCCATAAAGCAAAATAAAACCGATCGAAATTATCGCGTTCCCATGAACAAGAAAGCTCGCAATTCCACGGCTCCAACCTACAAGTGGGAAGAAATCAAACCAAGGGGAAGTGATCCATGCAAACATTCCTTGCCAGAATTTCTCCGCCATCAGCCCTGGAATAACGATAATGCCTACGAGCAAAACTGCCAAAACGATCACTCCAGTGCGGATGTATTCCATCACATCATACTTGGTGTTCAGCGTGTAAACAAGGAATTTGATGGGAGAAACAATAAAAAAGAACAAGGCAAAAGCCAGTATTAGGAATATGAAATTCGCAACAGTCATCTCAAAAGTGTCTATTGCTTGACTAGCCCCGTAAATTACAAAGATGATAGCACCTCCCAAGGACGGCAAAATCGATCTGGCCATATAGTAAATCAGGATATTCTCCGGCTTGACTGGCGCTGTAAAAAGCAGGTTGACATCTGCCATTTTGAAAAAGCTGACATTCTTTTTCGTGGCGCTAAAAAGCTGGTAAATGAGAAGTCCCAAAGCCAGAATAGTCACTCCGCCGATTATATTTTGCATCGCAAAATTCACTTCAGGAAGACCATTAAGGTCCAACTCAGGCATTTCTTGCGCAGGAGCATCATCGCCTCTGCCCTTGAGACGCAGGTAATACATAAAAAATATATAGGCCAAAATCCCAGCATAAGGCAAAAGCCGAAGTGGATTTCTGAGAATTAACTTGATATTATTAATCAGGATGAAAATATCCTTCCTGAATAGCAGTCGGATTTCATTCATCTTTGGTCATTTCTAAAAATAAGTCTTCTAGCGAAGTACCTTCTTCCTGCACAAATTGCCGCTTCAGATTAGCTACGGTGTCATTGCCTACAATATTCCCATCTTTCAAAATCATGATACGGTCTGCAATAGACTCTACACTATCAATCAGGTGAGTACTGACCAGTATTGTCTTTCCTGCTTCCTTCAATTGCTTAAAAATCTTCTTGGTGTTCTTGATTGCCTTTGGATCTAAGCCTATCATTGGCTCGTCAAAAAATAACACTTGAGGATCAGGAAGAAGCGCAAAGCAAATCGACACTTTTTGGCGCATGCCTTTAGATAAATCACGGCCAAGTTTATCCCTTTTATCAGCTAACTCAAATAACTCCAAATACTCATCGGCTTTCTCCCTCCACTCCTTTACTCCATAAGCCTGAGCTACAAACTGCATATGCTCCTGCACAGTGAGCAAATCATAGACATAAGGTGTCTCGGGAATATAACTGAAAAGCCTCTTGGCCTCCACACTCAAATGATCGTATCCGCCCAAGGTAATCTCTCCGGAGGTTTTGCGAAGTAAACCTACAATACACTTCATCGTCGTACTTTTTCCAGCCCCATTTGGCCCAAGCAGCCCAACTACCTCTCCTCCCTGAAGTTCGAAAGATATATCGTTGACAGCATTCTGCTTGCCGTAGGTTTTTACCAGATTGGTTACGCTTAACATAAAAGTGAATTTGAGATTTAATGCAAAAAATTTGAAATCTCAAATCTGAAATTTCAAATTAATTACCCTTTTGATCCTGCAAGTAAATAGAGTACAGCCATTCTTACAGCCACTCCGTTTTGTACTTGCTCTAGAATAATAGAATGTTCTGAATCCGCCACATCTGAGCTCAATTCAACGCCGCGGTTGATCGGTCCTGGATGCATGATTACGATTTCTTTATCCAACTGACTCAATAGTTTTTTATTGATGCCGTAATAAAGTGAATATTCGCGCAAACTTGGGAAATATTTGATCTGCTGTCTTTCCAGCTGAATTCTCAGGACATTAGCCACATCACACCATTGAAGCGCCTTTTTCACATCCAATTCTACTTTCACACCAAGACTGGCAATGTATTTAGGCAGCAGTGTAATCGGTCCACAGACCATCACTTCTGCTCCTAGCTTTTGCAGACAAAAAATATTAGAAAGTGCTACTCTTGAATGAAGAATATCACCGATGATGGCGACCTTTTTCCCAGCTACATCTCCTAGTTTTTCCTTGATAGAGAAAGCATCAAGTAGTGCTTGAGTCGGATGCTCATGCGTACCATCTCCAGCATTGATAATGTTTGCATTTACGTTTCGGGAAAGAAAATGAGGTGCTCCAGGACTAGAATGTCTCATCACCACCATATCCACTTTCATGGAAAGTATATTATTCACAGTATCTACCAGCGTTTCTCCTTTTTTCACCGAGCTATTTGATGAGGAGAAATTCACTACATCTGCAGAAAGTCTCTTTTCCGCAAGTTCAAAAGAAAGTCTGGTTCGGGTGGAATTTTCAAAAAACACATTGGCAATCGTGATATCACGGAGAGATGGCACCTTTTTGATCGGGCGATTAATCACTTCTTTGAAATTAGCCGCCGTGTCTAGAATAAGCTGGATATCTTCCTCCGTGAGGTTTTTGATTCCAAGTAAGTGTTTCGTACTGAGTTGCGACATGGTTAAGCTTTATCTTTCTCTGTGATCCAAATTGCGTCTTTTTCACTCCCCTTCTCTGCCCATTCCACGAGCACATATTGGCTCTCCAAGGTATGGACGCGAATACCATAATAATCTGGCATGATGGGATAATCCCGGGTGAGCTTGCGGTCTACCAGGACCATAAGCTCAACTTTCTGCGGTCTGCCAAAAGCAATCATCGCATCCATTGCTGCTCGAACTGATCTGCCTTTATACAGCACATCATCGACAAGGATCACTTTTTTGCCTTCTACGAGAAAGTTGATTTTGGTTTCATTTGCTTTGAGGGGGAAATCTCTCCTGCGAAAATCATCTCGGTGAAATGTAGCATCGAGATATCCTGAAGGAACTTTCACTCCAGAAATTTCTTCTAGAAGCTTTACGATTTTATCCAACAAGATCGGACCCCTAGGCTGCAAACCCAGAAGTACGGTATTGTCAAAATCATCGTGATTTTCGATCAGTTGATGACAGAAGCGTCTGAGTATGATCTCAATCTGTCCTTCGTCTAAGACAAGCCTTTTTTGCATGGGGTAGATTTGCGGGTAAATATAAAAATAAAATCTAGTCCGGGAGTTGTTCTGGCTGATACAAATCCCCATCAACCACTATTTTGGTAAGAAAGTAAACCTCTCTGACTTGATCACCGCCCGACTCATTCATGTATCGGATGCGCTGTGTACCTGAAAGCAGGAAGTATCTATCGTACCAATGTATCAATCGTAAGCTTTCCAGATTTGTATCTCGAATACGTTCATTTTCATCAATTAAGGCCAATTCAAATTCCTGATTCTCAAAGATCTTTTCGCCATTTCTGAAAAAACTCAGCTTTATAAGCTGATCCTCTACAAACATGTGATACAAATCCTCACCCACAACGGCTACTTCGCCAAATGCTTCTGGGTACGTAGTAACCATTTCATTATATGAAGTCGCATTGTCCCACAGTACCTGTCCAGTCTTTGCCACTTTTACAAAGTGAGCGGAAATATATCTGTATTCAGGAATAGTCTGATAACTACTGGACATGGGAAATCTGCTCGCTAAATAGGGATCATTTAAAATAGTGGTCCCCATTCTACTCCATCGATCATATCGGTAACCTCCTGTGGGTGAATACATCCCATTTTGATACCCAGATCTACTACTAGTCACCGTAAACTGGTCAAAATAGATGAAGTAAGCATTTGGGGTTTGTCGTATATCTCGAATAGAATAAAGACTATTAATACCCGGAATTCGCTTTCTATCTAGTTCCCTTTGCACTTCAGCATCTCTCTTACCTTTCAGTTTTTCATTGAGGTAATTATAAAAATTGGGGAAATCTTCGAGTGTGTATAACTTGAAGTCAAACTCGCCAAATTCATTAATATCCATGATGTACATTCCTTGGTATGAATTTCTACGCTCCAGGCCATAAGCACCTATCATTGCCTCTTGGTAATTGCTTGTAGAAAGTAAAATCCCATCCATAATCTCCTGTCCGGGATCTGCGAACTGATCTACTTTCACTTCCTGAATCACATTCCCAATCATATCATAGGTATTGATCAGCAAGTCTCGGTTTCTATAGGAACCCTTCCTGCTCAATACTACTTCCAGCGAATTAGTCTCAGGCATTTTACGGATTTGAAGAATTTGCGTATCATTTCCATATATCCCCTGCAGCGTGTGAACACTTTTTGACATCAAATCATGGATCTGTAATACGGGTCTGCTATCAGAAGTCCCCATGAAAATGGCTTTTTGATCCTGAACTAGAAACTCTACGAGCTCCATATCCAATACATTATCTACCTCAAACTCCACTCCTTTTTTAGTCTTCAAATTCATTTGAAGGATGTACTTTGACGAATTCACAGCGTAGCCCTTTGTGAAAAGAACAAACAACTGATTCGATTCAGTATCATAACCCAACATATCATATCCCTCTTTGACAGGAAATTCCACTAGTCCTTCCGTAGAATTCAAGGAAGAGTCTGAGATAAAATATTGAAATCTCTTCCTAAAATTCAGTCCCTTCTCTGAAATAGTACGAAAAGATATCAAACCTGCTTTAGAGTCAATCATCTCAAACAAAGGGTCATTCATCTCAGATGCTACTTCATAGCGCTCAATGAATTTAAGCTGCGCAAAAGACTGCTGCCCGAGGATGAAAAGGAAAAAGATTAGTAGTGATTTTTTCATGAACCCATTTTAAGAAGTAAGTCAAATTCTTCTTTCCCGACTGGCAAAACTGACAATCTGGACTGCTTCAGCATAGGCAAGTCGGAAAGCCTATCCTCAGCTTTAATTGCAGCCAATGAAACTGGTCTTTTCAACTGGCTTTTTACTTTCAATTTTATAGTCACCCAAGCTTCATCCGTTGGATCAGGAAACTGTTCCTGGCTTACTTCGGCGATTCCAACAATTGCTTTTTCCTTACCACTATGATAAAAATATACCAAGTCACCCAGCTGCATTTCACGAAGAAAGTTCCGAGCTTGATAATTTCTCACACCATCCCAGACATCTTCTTTTTTCGCAACGAAATCATCCCAGGAATACGATCCTGGCTCAGACTTGACCATCCAGTACTTCATGCAATCGTTATTGGTTAAAAGTTAAAAAGACATTGATTTGATAAAGCCAAATACATTCTCGTTTCAATAACGTAAGAAATGAGAATGAATACTACTCCATTCCAGTGCTTTGCACCGCTAAGCTTATGGAAAATCAAATTTCAATTTTAAGTTAAGGCATAGCCCCTTAAATTGAAACATTATTTCAAGACATTTGTCTGAATACATTCACTCAACCCGAGAAATTTTGGATCACAAGACTCTTCTGAAAAAAATTAAGCTCAGCATTCAGCTGATGGAACTTCACGACGAAAACCCGTTCAAAATCCGCAGTTATCAAAGCGCCTTGATTTCCTTAGAGCGCGGAGATCAAGACATTATGGGATTGAGCGAGGCAGAACTTGCGAAGATTCAAGGAGTGGGAAAGAGTATGGTGGATGCTATCCAACAGCTGAAAGAAACTGATACCTTCCCTTTTCTTGATGAGTTATTAGCCAAAACTCCCGAGGGAATTTTGGAAGTTCTACAGATCAAAGGTTTGGGACCGAAGAAGGTGAAGATGCTTTGGGAAGAACTTGGTATTACCTCCACGCATGAATTGATGGAAGCATGTCAATCCGGCAAAGTGGCCAAAATCAAAGGTTTCGGAGAAAAAACCCAGAACACGATCATCGAGAATCTAGAATTCAAAGCGTCTAACTCTGGCAAGTGGCTCTATGCAGACATAGAGGAAATGATCAGCCAACTGAAAGAGACTTTCCAAATAATGGCTCCAGAAGCCGATTTAGCAGTTGTCGGTGATTTCGCTAGACAACTAGAAATCATTACGGAAGCCGAGTTCCTTATCGCCTCAGATGAGTTAGCTACCGTCAAATCCAAGATCAAAGCAATGGATTCAATCGAGTGGATTTTACTGGAATCTGGCCCAAGAACTTTAAGAGGGAAATTGAAGGAAATAGACCTTCGAGTGAGTATTCACTTTTGTGCTAAGGATGATTTCCTTTGGAAAAAGCTTTCTCTAATCGCCTCACCACTTCATCTGGAAGCTATGGTAGATGAGAAGGAAAGTGTGGCAAAAAAGCTTCAGAAAAAGGATTTCTCCAGTGAAGAGGAGTTTTTCAGCATCAATAATCTACAATTTATCCCAGCAGAAATGCGTGAAGGTTTTGGAGAAGTAGCGCTGGCCAAAGAGAACAAAATACCTGAATTGCTCACCGAAAAAGACCTGAAGGGAATTCTTCATAATCACTCTACCTATAGCGATGGCAAGCATAGTCTGAGACAAATGGCAGAGTATTGCAAAGAGCTCGGTTATGAATACTTGGGGATTTCCGATCACAGCAAAACAGCTTTTTATGCTGGAGGATTGACGGAAGATCAAATTTTAAAACAACATCAGGAAATCGATGCGCTAAATACCGAAATGGCTCCTTTTCGGATTTTCAAAGGAATAGAAAGCGATATTCTTACTGATGGAAAACTGGATTATGCAGACGATGTTCTGGCAAGTTTTGACTTTATCGTCGCTTCCGTGCACTCCATACTAAATATGGATATTAAGCGAGCCACTACTCGATTAATCACGGCGATTGAGAATCCATACACCACCATTCTAGGTCATCCTACCGGAAGGTTACTTCTTCGCCGTCAGGGATATCCCATCGATCACAAAGCGATCATAGATGCCTGTGCGGCAAATAATGTAGTGATAGAAATCAATTCAAATCCTTGGAGACTAGATCTGGACTGGAGATGGGTTCACTATGCTATGGAGCAAGGGGTAATGCTTTCCATCAATCCAGATGCACATGCGATGGAGGGTTATGCCGACATGAAATATGGCGTACTCGTTGGAAGAAAAGGCGGATTGACTAAAGAAATGACTCTGAATGCTATGTCAGGTGAAGAAATAAGAACTTACTTCAATACAAGACTGGAAAAAGTAAAAGGATAACGCAGGTACCGCTGGACATAGGAAGTCTTGTATCTTTGCGCACTCAATCAAGAATATAAACAGATGAAATCGTGCATGACTCAGGGATCACAAACTGGGATGATTACTATACATGCGAGATTCCTCCCGATAACTATCGGGATGGCCGTTAAAAAACCAATTATAAACAGATGAAATGGACTGACCATTCAGATAAGACACTCTTGCAACGTTCCTTTTTATTTGGAATCACAGGAATTGTGCTTTGTATACTTTCACTTTTGAATACTTATTTCCAAGTGCTTGCTGCTCCTATGGGACCGATGAATGGTGTAGGTATGGCCTTGCAATTAGTCGGCTTGAGCCTGGCGGTTCTGGTAATCCGTAAGCGGAAATTAACCTCTGAAATCAAGGAGAAGGCTAAAAAGATGATTTTAGTGCTAGCTGTAGGCTTACTGTTTTTCATTTTGACTTTGTGATTTTACAAAGAAGCCTTTCCCATCACATTCTACTCTAAAAGAGTAGCTGTTTAGCCTTTATTTGGGTAAGAAATAAAATTATGTTCTCCGCGCAAACCTCTGCGTCTTCTTTGGCGAAATTATCCAAAAAAAAGCCCTAAACTCATCGTTCAGGGCTTTCAATTTATTAAGTTCAGCTAAGTATTAATCAGCCTTTTCTTTCTTCTTTACAGCGATGGTCAACTCTGTACCTTCACCTAGATAATCAGCGGAGATCACATCCCCTTCAGATAGGTCACCTTTCAAAATCTCCTCAGCAATTGCATCTTCCAAGTATTTCTGGATAGCTCTGTTTAGAGGTCTTGCTCCATATTGCTGATCATAACCTTTCTCAGCCAAGAATTCCTTCGCTTTTTCAGTCAATTCGATCTTGTATCCTAGATCCGTGATTCTTGCAAACAACTTACCTAAGCTGATATCAATAATTTTATAGATATGCTCTCTGGTCAGTGAGTTGAATACAACCACATCATCCAATCTATTCAAGAATTCTGGGCTAAATGCCTTTTTCAATGCAGATTGAATAGTTGACTTCATCACTTCATCCATATTGTCAGATTTGGTCTGACTGGCAAAGCCAATTCCTGCACCAAAATCTTTCAAGTCACGAACTCCAATATTGGAAGTCATGATGATGATCGTATTTCTGAAATCCACTTTTCTACCCAAACCATCCGTCAAGACACCATCATCCAATACTTGTAATAGAATATTGAAAACATCAGGGTGAGCTTTTTCTATCTCATCAAGTAAGACTACAGAATATGGTTTTCTTCTGACTTTCTCTGTCAACTGTCCACCTTCTTCATAGCCAACATAGCCCGGAGGCGCTCCTACCAATCTTGATACGGAGAATTTCTCCATATACTCCGACATGTCAATTCTGATCAAAGAATCATCTTTGTCGAAAAGATAAGTGGCGAGCATCTTAGCCAATTCAGTCTTTCCAACACCCGTAGGTCCTAGGAAGATAAAGGAGCCAATCGGCTTCTTAGGATCTTTCAATCCCACTCTAGTTCTTTGAATTGCCTTAGTAAGCTTCTTAATCGCTTCATCCTGACCAATCACTTTACCAGAAAGATCCAATCCCATATTCAAAAGCTTCGCACCTTCTTTCTGAGCAACCCTTTTGGCAGGAATTCCAGTCATCATAGCAATCACTTCTGCCACATGTTCTTCATCTACGGTAAATCTCTTAGACTTACTTTCTTCCTCCCACTTGTTTTTGGCTACTTCAAGTTGCTCTAGCAATTTTTTCTCCTTGTCTCTCAACTGAGCAGCTTCCTCATATTTCTGAGATTTCACCACTCGGTTTTTCTCAGATTTTATATCTTCTACCTCACCCTCAAGTTTCAGAATTTCTTCTGGTACATGAATATTTTTGATATGGACTCTAGCTCCTGCCTCATCCAAGATATCTATTGCTTTATCAGGAAGAAATCTATCGGAAATATATCTATCGGAAAGCTTCACACAAGCGATGATAGCCTCATCTGTATAATTTACATTATGGTGATCTTCGTACTTGTCTTTGATATTGTTCAATATCTGTATGGTCTCTTCTGGAGTAGTGGCATCCACCATCACCATTTGGAAACGACGTGCTAAAGCACCATCCTTCTCTATATACTGACGATATTCATCAAGAGTAGTAGCTCCGATACATTGGATTTCTCCACGCGCCAAAGCAGGTTTGAACATATTAGATGCATCCAGGGAACCTGAAGCACCACCTGCTCCAACTATGGTATGAAGCTCATCGATGAAAAGAATCACATTTGGAGATTTCTCCAGCTCGTTCATCACGGCCTTCATTCTCTCTTCAAACTGACCTCTATATTTGGTCCCAGCTACTAGTGAAGCAAGGTCCAACGTCACTACGCGCTTATTGAAAAGAACGCGAGAAACTTTCTTCTGAATAATTCTAAGGGCTAAACCTTCGGCGATAGCTGTCTTACCTACACCTGGTTCACCGATCAAAATCGGATTGTTTTTCTTTCGTCTGGAAAGAATTTGTGCTACACGTTCGATTTCCTTCTCACGACCAATGATCGGATCTAGCTTATCGTCCTCAGCCATTTTAGTCAAATCCCGACCAAAATTATCCAAAACCGGAGTTCTTGACTTCTCAGCACCAGGCTTAGAAGCACCAGAACCACTTCCCGTAGAACCGAAAAGCTTGGAACCGTCATCATCGCCATCTTCAGCCTCTGCTTTTGAGCGAGGAGGAGTATCGGATGACATTTCCAGCATCTCTTTTACAGAATCGTAATTGATTTCAAATTTGTTAAGTATCTGAGTAGCTATATTGTCTTCATCTCTCAAGATGGAAAGAAGCAAATGCTCCGTACCAATCAATTGACTTTTGAATATTTTAGCCTCCAAATACGTGATTTTCAACACCTTCTCTGACTGTCTGGTCAGAGGGATATTTGCCATATTCTTTACGTTGTGATTTGCGGTGCCTTTTACAGCGCGTTCTATCGCATTGCGCAACTCGTCCATTGGCACTCCCAATTTCTTAAGAATGGAAACAGCAACACCTTCTCCCTCGCGAATCATCCCTAGCAAGAGGTGCTCTGTGCCAATGTAATCATGTCCCAGGCGAAGAGCTTCTTCGCGGCTAAGAGAGATCACCTCTTTGACTCTGTTCGAAAATTTTGCTTCCATTGAATTCCTATCTGATTGTTTAATAATCCTGTACGTATGTTACCGAATTTGTTTTAAAAACACAATCCTTTTGCGGATTGTTCACTGTTTTTTTACAGACTTTAAGATTATGCTTTTAGAAGCAGGTCCCTCGCAAAATAACAAATCCAGAATGCTGAGGCTAGGATCAAAGTCTAAGCCAAAAAGTTGGAAATAAGACTCGGGCTGATAGTAATTCCTCTCCGAAAAAGGCACTGAGGACACCAATTCACCTCTTATGTCCTTCGCCCAAGTTTGATCCTGACCTTTTTCATGTATACCCATCTTGACAGATGACCCCAAAAGCTTGAGACAGATTGTCAGCATTTCCCAGTTCAAAGCCCATAAACTTTCATGGTTCTGCTGAAAGCTCTTTTCAAAATACGGGAAATAATACTCGTAAAATGGTGCTTTCCCATATGCACTTTGAATACTACGCAAGTGAATATTCACCCAATTTTGAGAATTATCTATCTTAATATCTTCTTGCGAAAGTCTTGGCCTTCTGCCTTGAATAGGCACACTTAACGTCCCAACTTTATTTGCCAGACGAATCTGAGTACGATTGAAAAAGGATTGTCTTTGGTAAATTTCCTCTGGAAAAAACACCAATTCCTCCGCTTCAGCAATCGCTGCAAAAAACTCAAGGTTGGGAAAATAGTGCAAATCCACTGCAATGCTCTTTGTCATTCTAATCTAAATCTTCCAGTTTTCCCCGGCCTTCTCTAATTACCTCCACATCTTCTCCAGTGCAGTCTAATACTGTAGAACCGATATTTTGACCATATCCTCCGTCAATTACTATATCCACGAGGTGCTGATATTTTTCGAAAATTAATTCTGGATCGGTGCTGTATTCTATCACTTCATCTTCATCATTGATGGATGTGGTGAGAATAGGATGCCCCAATTCTTCCACTAGCATCCGTGGCACATTATGATCGGGAACTCTGATCCCTATCGTTTTCTTTTTGCTGTGCAATATCTTAGGCACCTGATTGCTCGCTTCCAAAATAAATGTAAATGGACCTGGAAGGCCTTTTTTCATCATTTTGAAAACTGACTTACTGATCATCTTGGTGAATTGAGAAATGTTACTCAAATCAGCGCAAATAATGGAGAAATTATGCTTTTTAGGATTAATGCCCTTGATTTTACAAATGCGCTCTACAGCACGCATGTTCATAATATCACAGCCCATACCATAAACTGTATCTGTAGGATAAATCACCACGCCTCCATCACGAAGCGTAGCAGCAATTTGTCTGATCTTATCCGGATCAGGATTTTCTTCATATAATCGAATCAATTCAGCAGCCATATCTTAATTTTCTCTAAAGTAATCAACTAGTTGTTCCTGAATATTGTTCCAATTCTCAAATAAGTCCTCCACTATCGGGATGTCCGCCTGAGCCCAATTCAAAGATTTTAATTCTTCTTTAGCTAGCCACTTTACCTCTTTGTGTTCAAATAATTTCAGCTCTCCGCTTTCCCAAAAACTGAGAAAAGGAATTAATCGAATCACTTTCACATCGGAATAAGCATGCTCATTGGGCCTCAAAGAGCCAACTATACTAATAGAAATCGCTAATTCTTCCTTGATTTCACGGATAAGGCAAGCTTCAGGGCTTTCTCCTTTCTCAATTTTCCCGCCAGGAAATTCCCATAGGCCTGGAAGTTGCATTGACTCAGATCGCTGAGCACAAAGCACCTTTTGGTCCAAAAAGATAAGGGCGCAGGTGACTGAAACTAATTCCATTAAAAACGTTTTTGCATAGAAAGGTATAATTACATTGCCTCAAGCACAAACTCCAACTTAGATTTTTCCCTATTTTTGCCCTCTGTATGCTAAGCGAAAAAAGAAAAAACATCTACCTCGTCCTAGTTATCGCCTTCTCGGTGATGGCTATCTCTCTGAGTTTCTATTTCTATCAGATTTTATTCAGCCCCAATGCGCTGATTGATTCCAATCAGAACTACATGCTGAAGATCGGAAGTAACGACACGTACAAGACTGTTGCCAATCGACTATATGACGACCACGTCGTGAATGATTTGGTGAGCTTTAGTTTTCTTGCCAAAGTATTGGGATATCAAGACAATGTAAAACCAGGGCTATACACTGTGGCTCCTAAGATGACCAACCTGGAATTGATCAGAGTGCTTAGGTCTGGTAAGCAAAGCCCAATCCGTGTGACATTTAATAATGTGCGTACGAAGGAAGACTTGGCAGAGAAGATTACGGCAAACATGGAGATTTCGGAAGAACAATTTCTACACTTGATTCAAGACTCTGTGTACATCAGAAAGTACAATTTTAACGAAGAGACTATCATGAGCATGTTTGTTCCAAACACTTATGAACTGTGGTGGAACACTAGCGCAGAAGCACTTTTCGACAGAATGTACAAGGAATATGAGAGCTTTTGGACAGATGAACGCAAGCAGAAAGCAAGCACAATGGGTCTAAACCAAACGGAGGTAAGCACCCTCGCGAGTATAGTACAAGCAGAAAGTCAAAAATCTGATGAGCGATCTAGAATCGCAGGAGTTTATCTCAACAGACTTAAATTGGGGATGCCACTTCAAGCTGATCCAACCTTAGTTTTCGCTCTTGGAGATTTCGAAATAAAAAGAGTATTGAACGTCCACAAAGAAACCGACAGCCCATATAACACTTACATGTATGCTGGTCTACCTCCTGGACCTATTAACCTTCCAGACATCAACTCTTTGGACGCTGTACTGAATGCGGAAGATCACAGCTATTTATACTTCTGTGCCAAAGAGGACTTCTCGGGCTATCATTCTTTTGCCAGCACATTAGCGCAGCATAATGCCAACGCTAGAAGATATCAGGCTGCACTTAACGCTGCGAAGATCTATTAATTATGTACAAAGCCGAAACCCAAATTCGAGTTAGATACGCTGAGACTGACCAGATGAGTTATGTCTATTATGGCAACTATGCGATGTATTTCGAAGTAGCAAGAGTGGAAGCGATGCGAAGTATTGGGTTTTCATATAAGGAAATGGAAAACGAGGGAGTGATGATGCCAGTACTGGAAAGTCATTTTCGCTATATAAAACCAGGCAAATATGACGAACTTCTTACTGTCAAAACCACTATTCCCACACTGCCTGGCGTACGAATTCGATTTGAATACCAAGTTTTCAATGAACAGGAAGAATTGATCACTGAAGGATGGACAATACTTACTTTCCTCAAAAAAGAGAGTCACCGTCCGACTAGACCTCCACAGAATTTGTTAGCTTTATTGAAAGGGTATTTTCAAGAAGCAGGATAAAGTGATCAAAACAAAAATCCTTAGGTTAGAAGTCCAGTTACTTTGGCAGGCTAGAAAGCTCAAAAAAATTCATTTCGGAGATCCTGATAAAAACATCTACGATGTAGGGAGAATATTTTTGATTCAGCTGCAAAAGGATGACATTATTGAGCGAGCAGGATCAATGGCATTCAGTTTTACGATTGCCCTTTTTCCGCTAATCCTTTTTCTATTGAACCTTATCCCCTATCTGCAGGATATATTCCCCTACATCACTACTCAGAATATATTATCCTTTATTCAAGAAATTCTTCCTGAAGAGGTATTTAGCCAATCGGAGAACACCATTATGGACATTGTCTCTAAGCCGAGGCAAAGTATGCTTTCTTTGGGCTTTTTCTTTGCTTTGTTTGCATCCACTCAGGGAGTAATGTCCATGATGAACTCTTTCAATTCAGTATATCAGACCAAGGATAATCGAGGATTTCTTCAAAGTAGGGGCATCGCTGTAAGTATTGTGATGATTCTGGCGTTCACAGTGATCACTGCAAGCATAGTGATGATTGTAGGAGGCGTTCTCATCAGAAGACTTGATGAGATGCAGGTATTCAATTCTGGTTTTATGATTTTCTTATTTTCCAGTCTAAAATTCCTAATCCTGTTGCTGATGTTCTACATCACGACAGCCTTTATTTTCCGATTTGCCCCGGCAGTTCATGACAAGTGGAATTTCTTTTCCACAGGAGCCAAATTAGCTGGACTTTTGATCACGTTTGGATTCTATGGATTTTCATTTTATCTGAACAATTTCGCCAGCTACAATAAACTTTATGGTTCGATCGGAACGTTGATAGCTCTGATGCTATGGCTGTTGATCACCTCCATTATAGTTATTGTATGCTTTGAAGTAAATGTGAGCCTGGATCTGGTAGATGAAAAGAAAAAGCGGGCAGGAAGCACAGAAATTGAGGAATTGGTAAGTGAGAAAAAGAAAGCAATGACAGAATAAGCTTTTCTTTCTTAGCGATGTTGTACGCTATTCCAATCCGACAAGATGGTTCATATAGATAAGCTAAGACCTCCTTACTTACTACACGTTAGAAGAAGTATATCTCTAGAAAGCTAACAATTCATTGAAAAAGGCTATTAAACCAGAATAATTTAAAAATTAATCCCTAAGCAATCAGAAGGTTAGCAGAAAAAGACAAAATGTATTTTGCAAAAGTTTACAATTATCCTACTTTTGCAATCCTAATCGGGCACAAAACCTGATGACGACCTAGAGGAATGGCAGAGCGGTCGAATGCGGCGGTCTTGAAAACCGTTGTACCGTGAGGTACCGGGGGTTCGAATCCCTCTTCCTCTGCATAGCGCTAAAGTTTAACGACTTTAGCGCTTTTTTTATGCCTAATTTTCAATCATTAGCGGTAATATCTATTAAGAGAAAATCATTTCAACAAAAAATTATAAGCCAAAGAGCTAGCAGAACTTCATTTTTAAAGCTGAAGTATCCTTTTACATGCCATTAGTCGTCGAAAAATCAATAGAAGCATTTACACTTAATCTTCCTGAACTATTTCTGATGTCAAAACTATTCCTTTTTTTATTCACTTACCCTCAAAAGGGATATTCTGCTCACCGCACTAGAGAAATCTAGTTAAATATATCATCGCCTTTTCAAATCCCTTCCCCGACAGATTCCTGCAATTCAACTATAGGTAATCTGCGCCCAACTGCGTTTTTAATTTTTTAAAACTAAAAGCAACGACATTTATAAAAAAAACGAATTGAGGATTTTACTAATAGATGATGATTTACTCGAACAAGCCAGATTTAGTCAAACTATATCTCTGTTACAAGTGGACTACACTTTAATCCAGGCAGAGGACGGACAAGTAGCCTTGGATATTCTAAAAGAAACAAAAAGCCTCCCAGATGTAATTTTGCTAGACTTGAATATGCCTAGACTTAATGGCATTGAGTTCCTAAAAATAATAAAATCAATACCCAGACTAAAATCAATACCGATAGTAGCATTCTCTACTTCTACTAATTTATCAGACATAAATACTTGCTATCACTTAGGTATAGCCAGTTTTATACACAAGTCTTTGAAACCAAAAACATATACAAATACTATAAGAATATTAATTAACTATTGGAGTATAAATATAATCGCACTGAATAAATCTTAGAAGAGTAAGTTGTTTAATACCCAAGCCTTGCCCCGAATAATGACTTTAAAACCAATCAAAAGTATGGTCAATACATATGACATAAATACATCCTTTTCAGCATTAAATAATGAAGAGCAAATAATAGATAGCTACGAATTATTGGAAAGCCTGATAATTGATTTGGAGGGGCAAGGCACTATTCGTTTCAAACGGGACATCATCTTACCATTCATCAAAGGAAATCCTAGCAACATAGAAAAGGCCTTCAAAGAATTTCTTGTTAATGCAATGAGCTTACTGCAAGGACAAATCGAAACTATTGAGATCATACATATAAGGAATCGCCATTCATGGATCTTCGGCTTGTTGGTTCAGGATTTAACCTCCGGCGAGGTTTTTAAAGAAAAAAAAGAGAATAAAAAACTTCTATCGGAATTGAAGCTTGTAATTTCGAAGAAGTAACACGTAAGTTTCGAGACATTTACATCAGAATAAAATGCTTATGAACCCCCATCACTTACACTTGGAACTCCCTTCCCTTAGTTATTTAAAGTTTTTATCAAACGGCAATAAAAATTTTGCAATAAAATTACTTCAGATTCTAAAAGACGAACTCCCAGAAGAATTAGATAGTTACAACAAGGCTTTAAAATCAAAAAATCACTTTAGGGCAGCAGAAATAGTGCATAAAATCAATCACAAGATTGCTTTTTTTCAAATGGAACAAAGTTCTCTGCTCGCAACTGAGCACGAATTAGCATTAAGAGAGGGAAAACTAAATTATCAAGAATATTTTCTGGGAATCGTAACAAAAATTCTTAAATTTATCCCAGAATTTATTGAAGAACCGCATGAACTGCATAGTCGTTGACGACGAAAGTGTGTCAAGAGAAATTTTAGCTTTTTTATGCTCCCAGGAGCCTAATCTTGAGGTGGTAGGCACTTTTACGAATGCCATGGATGCATTCATATTTCTTAACAAGGAACAAGTTGACTTGATATTTCTAGACATCCATATGCCTGGCTTTTCTGGCTTTGATTTCTTGCAAACATTAAAAGGTTCTTCACAAATTATTTTAACCACTTCCGACAAAGAATCTGCCCTAAAAGCCTTTGAATATGAGAATATTGTTGCCTTTTTGATCAAGCCAATTGACCCTAATAGATTCAAAAAGGCTATTTTAAAAGTAGAAAAAATACTGAATATTCCTTCGGTCGAAACATCAACCTATTCAAAAGGCATTAGTCAATTTTATATTAATATTGACAAACGATTAATTAAGCTTAATTCTGAGGATGTAAACATGATCGAAGCTAAAGGAGATTATGTTTTGATCCACCTCGATGACAAAGAGTATAGAGTTCACACTACCCTTTCCAAAATTAAAACAAAACTTCCCTCCGAATTCTTTTTCCAGGTTCACCGATCTTATATTATCAACTTAAGCAAAATCATAGACATACAGGACAACACGATTTTAATCCAAAAATTTGTGATTCCAATAAGTAGATCCCGACGAGCAGAATTAATGAATAAATTAAATCTTATATAAGATCTAGTGCAAGCCAAGGCTTATGATATTAGTATTTTTTTTTTGAATCAAGTAGCTTCTCTACCACTTTGAGAACTGAAAAATAGGCAGATCACTCATTTAGCTCAGCTTCTCCCAGTACCTCAACTTGCCTTTGTTACTGAATTTAATCAGCAAGTAGTCGGCCGGGATCTCGGTAGCATCACCGCAGTAAGTGACGATTCTGGTACCGATGGGCAACCCATCAAATTTATCTCTGATTATTGTGATTAAAGAATGGTACAGCTCGAGGTTGATACGATTATCTTTGTCCAGCTTATCTGTGAGATTGATGTTTTCTTCAAAGGAATTGAAAAAATAAAAGGCATCATAATTACTGAAATCAAGATTAATCAAATCATCATGAATAAAATTTAGATTTTGAAGATGAAACTTAGCTGCTAGTTTTCGTGAAATCTGAACAAGATTCTCGCGCTGCTCTACCCCTGTAATTTTAATCTCCACATTTGCCGCAGCGATCAAACAGAACTTTCCAGTTCCAGAACCTAAATCCAAAATGGATTTGCCTTCAATTCCGCACAAAAATTCCACAGCTTTCTTAGCTACATCCACTGGCGTCCAGTGTGTACTGGAAAGTTTTCTAATTTTAATTGGATAAAGTGCATCAAATTCTTCATCCTTCATCTCTCTCAATTCCATAGCCTACCCCAAAAAGAAGCTGAACTCTTAAACATATTTTAAAATTAAAACCTTCCTTAGTATTTCAAACCTAGAGAAATGCACAGCTTCCTGAAAACCTATCTGGTTTTTATTTTTATTATTTTCACTATTTCCGCAACTGCCCAGCAGCAAACGGAGCTTTTAAAGATTTCAAAATTCGTAGATGGAGACACTTTTTGGGTGATTAATGAGGATGGAATAAATGAAAAAATCCGATTGATTGGGATCGATACCCCAGAAGCCAGAAGAACAGGGAGGACAGAAATTGAATATTTTGGAAAAGAAGCCTCAGCATATGTGAAGATGCTTCTCACCGGTAAAAAAGTAAGGCTCGTATATGATGTTGGGAGATATGACCGCTACAAAAGAACTTTGGCCTATGTTTATCTAGAAGATGGCAGATTTTTAAATGCTTTGTTAGTAAAAGACGGGTATGCAACTGCGGCTACTTTCCCTCCAAATGTCAAGTATGCGGAGTATTTCAAAAAACTTGAAAAAGAAGCCCGTAGCCAAAAAGTAGGCATGTGGTCAATAGACTGATTAGTCTCATGTTATTTTTCCTATCTCACTTAACAGATCAAAGCTACCCTTTCCACTTTCTTATTTGTAAGAAAGCATAGCAGTATAGGAGTGACCCTTAGATGATCTTCGTTTACATTTTTTTTCAATAGAAATCAGAAAACACAAATCCGCTGTAGCGTTCTGGTAGAATAAGCATTCTACCCGATAACAAAACCACTATTATTTTGAATACAACTACCCTGGTTCTGCCGATTCTGCGAGAAAAACTGTCCGATATTATGGCGGGATTTAGCCAATAAAAAGGTATTTGAAGCCCGCCTAACTCATCGTTTAAAGTAGATGAAATCGCTGGGTATTGCCTCCATTCCTACTTCACGCATAAGCATAGCTATCTGCCCTCTGTGATACGTACCATGATTGATCAAATGCGTCAAAATATCAGAGATCCTATTGCTATAATCGTCCCCTAGGGAATTGGTATAGCTAATGACTTCATCCAGATTACTATCTTCACAAATCCTCTTACTTGCTTCATAATTGGCAGAATCCATAGATTCCATAAAACCAATTGGAACGGGTTCCCAAGGACCTTTCGAAAGCTTAATCCTATCAATTCTTGAGTTCCAGATTTCATGAGCTCTCAGAACATGACCAAGCAAGCGGAGAATTCTCGGATCCAAATTTTCCTGAGCTCCCACCAGCTTCTCTATCAAGGCTTGATTGCATTGATAATTGTATTCAAATAAGTTCTTGAAGTACTCCTTCATTTTAATATCTCTTTTAATTTTTTAGCATAAGCAGAAGCATACTTTGACATCCCCAAATCTGTCGGGTGTGTTCCATCCACAAAATCCTCCGTCCCCAAGCCAATTTCATCTTTGGTTAATGTATAAATCCCAGTAACTCCTTGCTCATTCAATAAAGCAAAACTTTCCTTAAGCCAGCTATTCAAGTTTTCATAAATCTCAGCTCGAGGTTTATAGACCAAGCCATCAGAATATCCTGCATGTTCGGTCAATAAAATTGGTGTGTCAGGATTTTTAGCACGAAGAGTGGTTACTGCATAGCTGATCTTTTCTTTTATATCACCTGAACTGAACCCCGCTCCTGGGCCTAGATTTGGCAGACAGTCTAAGATGAAAATTGCAGGATCGATCTGAGAGACGTATTCGATCACTTCTTTCTCCATTCTACCATTTCCGGAAAATGCCAAATTGATCATTGGCATATTCATTTCCCTTGCCACAATATTTGTCCAAGCCATACCTGGTCTAGAAGCGCAGGCTCCCTGAGCAATGGAAGTACCATATACTAAAATTGGCTTTTCCGTTCTTTTCGGAGTGAACTCAAAATTTTTATTTGCTGGCACTCCAATCTCCAAACCATTCAACCCATTATAAAGAGGCAGGAAAAGCTGAAATTCTTTTTGTATTCCAGATTCATTATCTAACTGAAACTGATACGTTACCTTTTCGCCAAACTTGTAATTCCCTCTTACCCATAACAACTTACCAGAACCATCTTTTACATACAGATCCACCCCACTTACGCCAGTCGCTGCCATATGCGGCATTTCCAATCGAGATGAAGTCGGAGTATAAGAAACTTGGATTTCCGGACTATCAGAGGTAAAGCGCAGAGCTAGACCTGTGGTCTGTCTGGACAAATTCCACACAGGTAGTCTGACTATGTTTTCAGCAGAATCAGGCAGGCGATTAAATCCAATATCCTCCCAACCTCTGCCTTCAAGCGCTTGCATCATCTCTGGACCATCACTGTACCATCGGATTTCCTGTGCCTGAGAAGCATTTGCTATGAGATATAAAAATGTGAGCAGTGTAAGTTTAAAGGACTTGTTCATCCTATAAACATAAGATTTTGAGAGGAAAGGATACATATGCACAGACTCATTTTTTCACTGAAAACACGATGAGATGGATTAACTTATTGCGTATAAAAATTTTGCTTATTTGGAAGTGAACGAGCTTATCTCCTACCTTTTATCATTCATCTATTCCCATTTCATATCTTTTCCTTAATTTGATTTTTATATCTTAAATCCCTATTAACCTCCAATCCTATGTTTAAGAAATTTACTGTCCTCAGCCTGCTGGGATTTTCACTTTTTTCATGTGAAAAAAAACCTGAATTACTCACAGATGAACAATATTCTCAGCTCAGCGACGAGCAAAAACGATCTTCAGAACACGCTATAGATGGAATCATCGTCGAGGATGAGCGACTAGAACTCACACTTTTTGCCTCTGAACCTATGATGTCAAATCCAACCAACATGGACATCGATGACCGTGGACGCGTATGGATCGCGGAAGCATACAATTATCGTTCTGCTCTGAACCCAAGAAATCCCACCAAAGAGGAGGGTGACAGAATCCTCATTATGGAAGACACAGACGGAGATGGTGTAGCCGATGAATCCAAAGTTTTCTATCAGGGAAATGATATCAACGCGGCCTTGGGAATCGCTGTCCTCGGAGACAAAGTTTACGTCTCTGTCAGTCCATATGTATATGTATTTACCGATGCAGATGGCGATGATGTTCCAGAGAAAAAAGAGATTTTATTTGAAGGTGTAGGCGGAGAACAGCATGATCATGGAATGCACTCCTTCACCTTTGGCCCTGATGGCAAATTGTATTTCAATTATGGAAATGCCGGAGAAGGTTTACACTATGCTGACGGCACTCCGATTTTGGATCCACTGGGCAGACCCGTAAATAACAAAACTCAACCTTATAAAGAAGGAATGGTTTTCCGCATGAATCCTGATGGATCAGATGTCGAAGTACTGGGCTGGAACTTTAGAAACAACTATGAAGTAGCGACAGATAGCTACGGTAGAATGTGGCAGTCTGACAACGATGATGATGGCAACCGAAGCACTCGAATCAACTACGTGATGGATTATGGTAACTATGGTTTCAAAGATGAATTCACTGGCGCCGACTGGAGATCAAGAAGAATCAACATGGAAGACTCTGTTTATCAGCAGCATTGGCACTTGAATGATCCTGGTGTGGTACCAAACCTCCTTCAAACTTACGCTGGTTCACCTACTGGAATTTTGGTTTACGAGGGAAAATTACTTCCAGAAGAATATCAAAATCAAGTCATTCACTCAGATGCAGGTCCTAATATCGTAAGAGCCTATCCCACCGTCCCTTCAGGCGCAGGATTCAATGCTAAAATCATTAATCTACTTGATGGCAATCCTAGAGATAATTGGTTTCGCCCTTCTGATGTGACTGTAGCACCTGATGGTTCTCTCTTCATTTCAGATTGGTACGATCCGGGAGTTGGTGGTCATGCGATGGGAGATCAGGACAAAGGTAGAGTCTACAGACTCGCACCAAAAGGCGTGGATTATAAAGTAAGCAAACCTGATTACACCAGCATTTCTTCTTTGATCAATTTACTTCAAAGTCCAAATCGTGCAACTCACTTTAAAGCTTTCATGGCTTTGGTGAAAAAAGGAGATGAAGCAAAAGATGCGTTGGAGAAACTTTTTACTGCAGGCGAAAGTCGAATGAGAGCCAGAGCATTCTGGGTACTTACCAAACTTTCCAATGGCAACGACTACATCAAAACTGCGGCTACAGATTCGGATGAGAATATCCGAGTGGCTGCTATTCGTGCGTATAGAAACAATAAATTGAGTGATGTATCATTCTTGCTGGAAATGGCAGGTGATGAGTCAGCTCAAGTTCGAAGAGAAGTTGCATTAGCGATCCGATACAAATCCAATCCTGAAGTATGGCTGAAGCTTGTCGATGGTTATGAAAGCGGAGACCGCTGGTATTTGGAGGCTTTGGGTATTGCTGCAGAAGGTTTTTGGGATGATTATTTACCAAAATACCTGGAAGCAAGCGGTTCTGGCTGGATGGAGAACCAAGTTGCGAAGGATATTGTATGGAGATCACGGGCTTCTAATACAGCTGAGCTTTTAGGAAAAATCATCCTTACACAGCCTGGCAGAAACAATCAAGCTTATTATAGAGCTTTGGACTTCCAGTCGGCTTCAGCTAAAAATGCAACTCTAAAATCCCTCCTAGCTAGTGCTTCAGAAGAAGATCAGCTCATTATTTTGAGACAGATCAGCTTTGACCCAAAAAACCCCGATAGACAGATACTTTCACTTGCCAAACAAACAGCGGGAAGTATCGCCGATGACCGCGACTTTTTGGACGTTGTGAGCAAGTACGCCTTGACAGATCAAAAGGTAAGATTGGAGAAGATGATTTACCAATCGGACAACAACCAACATTCTCAGATGGCTGCCAATAGCTATGCTTCACTGTATGGCATGAATGAAATCAAAAAGGCTTTTGCTGATTCTGATCAATCAAAAGCTATCTCATCCATTGAGAAATTTGGGACTATAGACAATGAGGCTATGGCCAAACTTTTGGCTGAGATATACACTGACGAATCAAAACCAGTGGAAATACGAACAGCTGCGATGGAAGCTGCGAAAGGTTATAATTCTGAACCCTACCTAATGGAGCTGGCGAAAGCGGATAAAATCCCTGCAGATATGCTTCCGATAGCTCAGAAAATTCTTCTTTCTTCCTGGAATGGAAATATCCGAACTGAAGCGACTGAAAAATTTGGCAGCACTACAGCCAAGCAATATGACATTGCCAAATTGGTCGCAGCAAGTGGATCGATAGAAAATGGAAAAACCATCGCTTCAAATTACTGCGTATCATGTCATAAAATCGGGAATGAAGGAGTTGATTTTGGCCCAGGCCTAACAGAAATCGGAGACAAACTTTCCAAAGAAGGGCTTTTCAATGCAGTGATCAATCCATCCGAAGGCATGGGATTTGGCTACGAAACTCAACTCGTAAAAATGAAAGACGGCACTGAGTTTACTTGTATTGTCAACTCCAAAACTGAAAATGACCTTGTTGTAAAACTTGTAGGCACAAGCGAGCAGAAGATCTATAAGCTTGTGAACGTGGAAAGCGTCACCCAACTTGATGAATCACTTATGCCAAAATTCCCACTTTCGGAAACTGAGTTGGTAGACTTGGTTAGTTATTTGGAGACATTGAGGAAATAATCTAATCTGGGCCCGCACTTACTGGTGCGAATAACCGACACTGTGTGCGGGCCTCTTCTATCTATGTTGTTTTGCTGAATTCATGCTTAAATCATTCAGATTTCCAACTTACACGTCTGTTTGTGGGCCTCCTACCACCTATTGTGAAAATCTATCACCCGATGTCTTCAACTACCCTTTTTTCAATCAAGGGGTAGATGCACTGAGAAAACAATACGCGGAGCGTAAAACATTCAGCTTAGAAGACAACCTTGCGCCACCTGAATCTCAACTTCTTCCTATCAAGGGTTTTATCTTCCACACTTCGCACTGTGGTTCCACTTTGCTAGGAAGAATGCTTGGTTCATCTTTTCAAGTAAGAATGATTTCAGAACCGGAATCAATCAATGGACTATTGCTTTCTTATCTTTTGAATCAACTACCAGAAGCCCAAGTCCTCACACAGTTAAAGCAAATAATTGAGGCTTATCGAATATCAGGGGATGAAAAAGAGTCGATAATTTTCAAATTAACCTCTTGGAATGTATTCTTGATTCATTTCTTCCACAAACTCTATCCAAATACGCCCTGGATATATATTGATAGGGAGTCAGAGAAACTTGTACAGACACTGAAAAATAAAGATGGTGGCTTTATTGATTGGTGGTATCATCCTGTAGATATTTTAAGGAAACATTTTGTAGAAAACACCTCAAGTAGCGTTGATTTTGAAAGTTACCTACGAAGCATAATAGAAGGACATAGGAAACATGCTATAGCTGCCCAAAATGGACATGAATTGTTTGTGCACTACCCTGATTTCCTTAATACACTATCACAAATCTTGGCACATTTTCAGCTTACATTTTCTACAGAGGAATTGGAAAAATCGCTGGCCTATCTACGGTATGATTCAAAGCAATTTGAACCTGTACTCTTCGAATACTCAGTTTAAATTCCTCCAAAATATTTTCCAAACCCAGTATGAAACACCTCATTTCCAGCCTAATTACTCTCTTTTCACTTTCGGCAAATGTTTGTTTTGCACAAGAAATACTACACAAAACCGAAACACTTCAGATCGAGCAAATCAGTCCAAACACCTTCGTGCACATCAGCTACCTGAATACGGATGATTTTGGAAAAGTGGCTTGTAACGGAATGATCGTCATGAATGAAAATGAGGCCCTGGTTTTTGACACTCCAGCAAATGATGAAGCAAGTTTAGAATTGATAAACTGGCTGGAGAAAGATCAACAAGTAAAAGTAAAAGGAGTCGTCGCAACACATTTCCACTGGGATTGCTTAGGCGGACTGAATGAATTTCACTCCAAAGGAATACCTTCTTACGCTTCTGATCGGACTATAGCTTTGGCGAAAACGGCAGGATATCCTACTCCAAAGAATGGATTCAAAAAGAAGTTGATTTTAGAGGCTGGAAATCTAAAAGTTACCAACCAGTTCTTGGGAGAAGGACATACTAAAGACAATTTCGTAGCATATGTGCCTACGGACAAGGTCATTTTCGGCGGATGTATGATCAAAGCTCTTGGTGTAGGAAATGGCAATCTGGAAGATGCAAATGTAGCAGCGTGGCCTGCAACCGTTCGGAATGTAAAATCTGCATTTCCTGAGACACTCATCGTTATTCCCGGTCATGGAAAAATTGGCGGAACGGAGCTATTGGATTATACGATTGAGATGTTTACGAAGAAATAATCCTGATGCTTTGTGAATCCAAAAATCAAGCTCTTCCCTTCTGTTAAAACCAGAGAGGAAGAGTTTTTTTTGCTAAAAAGCCTCCCAACTGAACTCAAATTCACTCCAGCTGTTTTCTGTCTAATAACTATCAACACAAAACCATGGAATCTCTAAAAGGAAAAATAGCGCTGATCACCGGCGCAGGAAAAGGACTGGGTAAAGCAATAGCTCTGGCTTTGGCCAAAGAAGGAGTTCATCTCGCACTTTTATCCAGAACAGAATCAGATCTGCAGGCTGTCAAAGATATCGTAGCAGGAATCGACTCTTCGTTGAAAGTAAGCTATGCCGTTGCAGATCAGTCTGACTTCTCTAGTATCAAAACTGCAATCGCTTCCTTGATCTCTGAAGTTGGAGTTCCTGATATTTTGGTAAATAATGCGGGTGTTGGCAAGTTTGGCAAATTCCTAGATCTGGAAGTTTCCGAATGGGAAAACATGATCAAAGTCAACCTGCTTGGGGTTTATTACGTGATTCATGAAGTATTACCAGGAATGCTAGCCCGCAAGTCTGGCGACATTGTAAATGTATCCTCTACAGCTGGTCAAAAGGGAAATGCCATGACAAGTGCATACAGCGCATCCAAGTTTGGACTGAACGGCCTAACTGAATCATTGATGATGGAAGTCAGAAAATCAGATATTCGTGTTTTCAGCATGACTCCTAGCACAATTGCCACCGATCTGGCTATCGGAAATAACCTGACAGATGGAAATCCTGACACAGTGCTGCAACCGGAGGATTTTGCAGAATTGTTGGTTTCTCACTTGAAATTACCGAAAAGAGCTTTGGTGAAAAACGTGGAGTTCTGGTCTACCAATCCATAATAGGGTCTGAGCAGTGATCTGCCTTCAATTCATCGATCACTGCTCAGAGACCTCTTTCAGCTTAGCAAAAACATCCTCTTTCAACTTCAAATCCCGATCGAAAGGTAAAGGATAATTGGTGCGTCCACGAACTGGAAAATTGTTTAACCAACTTCTGCCATCGTGCAAGCCCCATAAAGTCACTCTACTGATTTTGTCTTTATGCTTTTGGAATAGCTGAAAAAGATCACCATATCGCTGAGCAAGTTTCGCTTCAGCTTCAGGAGAAATTCCATTCACAAAAGGATTGTATTCTGGTGAATTAGCAAAATTGATATTCAAATCAGCGCCCTGTGCATTATTAGGACGAGGAAGTACATCCACATCAAGTTCGGTAATCACAACCTTGAATCCAGCTTCAGCGATTTCAATTATTCCCTGCTCTATTTCCTCCAGTGAAGGACCTCCCAGCATGTAATGCCCCTGCATTCCTATGGCATCAACCCGAATCCCCTCCGATTTCATTTCTTTCGCCAGCTCCAAAATCCCTTTGCGCTTCGAAGACTTCCACACATTGTAGTCATTATAATAAAGTTCTGCATCTGGGTCTACCTCATGAGCTTTGCGAAAAGCTGCTTTGATAAAATCCTTTCCCGCGATATTGTACCATTTCGACTCCCGAAAACTCCCGTCTTCATTGAAAGCCTCATTGACTACGTCCCAGCCTTGGATTTTGCCTTTGTAGCGACCAGCTACAGTTTCGATATGATCCTCCATTTTGGAAATCAAGCCGTCTTTGTTCAGCATATTCCCAGATTCATCTTCAAAAACCCAATTTGGAATCTGCTGATGCCAAACCAAGCAATGCCCAATCGTAAATGCACCCATTTTTTCTCCCAAAGCCACATAGGCATCTCCAAAACCAAAGTCATAAACTTCCGGCTTCGGGTGCACCAAAGCCCATTTCAATCCATTCTCAGAACTTAAGCTATTGAAATGCTCTGTTAGTATTGCTAAGGCTTTTGGCTCCTTACCTGAAACCTGCTGCGCATTCACCGCTACTCCTATGTGAAAGCTATCTTTGAAAAGATCCTTGATACCATTCTCTTTTGGTTTTTGCGCTGAAAAAAGAATGATCAGCAAAATAAACGTCAGGGATTTTCTTAGCATAGTTGAATAAGTTTAGAAGGCATCAGCAAATTAGCAAATTAGCAAAAAGAATATTTATATAATGAATTTCTAAAACAGAGCTTTTATACCATGGATTATTACTTTTTGACAGAGTCAAATCTCATTATTTGACAAAAGTCAAGGCATGAAGTTTATCAACTACTCGGATTCTTGATTATTAGCGAAAAAGGCTGGGTAGCCTACCCGTACATCTGGAATGAAAGTCAGACCGAGGCAATTCTAAAAGTAGTAGGTGGCGAAATCGAAGTTTCATTTACCGATTACCAGGGAAAAGATCAGGTGATCAATTACATCGTGCCGAATAAAAATCAGTGTAAAACCTGTCATAACAAATCCGAAACTTTAGCTCCGATAGACATGAAAGTTCAGCACTTAAATAATGAGTTAGATTACAAATCGGGAAAAGCCAACCAATTAACTCATTGGACTGAGTTAGGTAAGTTGGAAGGTTTCGAAGGAGAAAAAGCACATCCTGCTATGATCAATTACGAGGATAAGAATCTTCCTCTGGAAGAAAGAGCGATGGCTTACTTGGATATCAATTGCTCCCATTGTCATAGTGCAGCGGGGCCCGCAAGTACCTCAGGCCTTTTTCTAACTTATGATCAAACTGATCCTCTAAAACTTGGGGTGAACAAAATTCCTGTCGCGGCTGGAAATGGTGCGGGAACTTTTGACTTTGACATAGTTCCGGGAAAGGCATATGAATCCATTATTACCCATCGCATGAATTCCACTGAAGTTGGGATCGCAATGCCTGAACTAGGCAGAACCACAGTCCATAAAGAAGGCGTACAGTTGATCAAAGATTGGATAAACAGTATGAATTAATAGCCTATTATAAATTAGGAATACGAATTCACTACAAATGACAGCTTAATTTGAAGATACGGAAAGCGTGTCAGTCCGAGCGTCCCGTAGCTATCGGGATCGAGGACAATAATTTCACTTGTAATATAAAGAGACTTCGACTTCGCTACCAATGACGAATTATATTTTTCACACCAAATCGTGTCAGTCCGAGCGTAGTCGAGGACAATAACTTCACTTATTTTAAAGAGCCTTCGATTTCGAGACTCTCGTCTCTCAAGTGCTCAGGCTGACACCACCATCTCTCTTTTGTGAATTCTAAATTTTTCTCACTCAGGGTGACCCATTTTGACTCCCTGTGATCAAACAAAAATACCTCCGCCATGAAGACGGAGGTATTTTTTCATTATTTCGTTTCTCTTAGAAAGTAAAGCCAGCAGACAATTTGAAGCCTCTGTTATATACATCGGCGTCGCTGTCTTTGAAAATTGGTGTAAAGCCATAATCATAAGAAGCCTGCACATTAAAGCCTTTTGGAAGGTTATATCCTACACCAAGCACTAGACCAATGTCCGTTTCTTTGATTGCATCCGAATCATATGAAACTGTATTTCCGAAGAAATCACCTTCAAACTTTGAGCTCGCCAAGAAGGAAATCTGAGGTCCAGCAAAGACATTAAATCCCTCTCCAGGATACATTCTAAAAAGCACCGGGACATCCACATAATTCAGAATTGCTCTGCTATTTGCGAAGTCGTCGTTTTGCGTTCCTTTGACAGAATAGTAAACTCCTGGCTCCAAAGCCAAACGATCCGTCATAAACAACATGGTATATCCACCCACGTGAAATCCCACTCTATTGGTGTAATTATTTTCTGAGACGTCGTCACCGCTAAAGTTGAAAAGGCTGGCTCCACCTCTGACTCCAAATCCTCCTGGCTTATCAGCAGATAATTGGGCGTGAGACAATTGGATTACTCCGAATCCAAGGGCAAGAAATAACAATACTTTTTTCATAGTCAAATACTAGTTGGTTTCCCGACTGTATTCCCATGATCATGCCAAATGCAATTACCTAGTCCAAGCGTTCGATAACTTTCTTGTCGATATAGTTCGAGTTGAGCAGGCTCAAAGCACCCATATATTTCATGTCGAAATTCAGTGTATCTCCCACCTTGTAGTTGTTAGGATTTTCCCCCAGATTGATGATCAACATATCAGAACTACCTCCAAGAATCTCATATTTTTCATCGCTTGGAATCAGATATTTTGGATCTACGTCTAACAACCCAATGTCTATAATTGCCCTAAAAGAGCTCTTTCCATAAAGGGATTCATCGATCTCCAAAGTTTCTCCTTGTGGGTTAGCGGCCAGATTACCAACGGGTAAAAGTGGCTTTTCCTGCATTTCTATGATCTCAGCATGCAATTCAAACACATCTCCATTCATGCCTTTAATCACTTTTTCCTCAAACAAATCAAGGCCGAAATACAAGGTTTCTCCTACTCGAAAATGATTGATTCCTTTAGGCAATTGTTGAGTCAACATCAATGGAATCGTCACTGAAGTTCCAGCAGAAACCCAAGGGATTTTCTTGTTGAATTTAAGCTCTATTATTTGCTTGTAAAGTGAGAGCTGAATGAGTTTATCTGTAGATGGCATCACCCCATTTAGGCAGTTCAAATTAGTACCCAGACCAATCACTTCTATGCTTGGTAGCTGGAAGATTTGGGAATAAAATTCCACCAATTGCTCTCCCATTACACCTTCGCGAAGATCGCCAGTCTCGACCATAATGATGATCTTATGCTTCTTGCCCTGCTCCACAGCTTCTCGACTGATCCATTTGATGGTCTCCAACTCGCTATTCAGACTCACGTCAGCGAATTGAACCATTTTGCCCACATTTCTTTTGGAAACAGGCTTAATGTATACAGTTTGGATTTCAGGCTTAAGGGATTTGACCATAGCCAAATTCGAGATTCGACTATCATGAACTTCCTTTACACCAAGATTGATAAGCTCTTGCAAAAAAAGTCTGTTACCACACAGTAGTTTAGACACAACTCCCCAAGTCACATCATTATCTGTAAAGGTCTTCTTGAGAAACTCATAGTTTTCCTTGAGCTTAGCTCTATTTAATGTCAGATAAGCCATTTTACTTAGTCAACCTCATTTCAAGGTATTTGTTGGTAAAGCCGATTCGTTCGTAAAGTTTCTTAGCAGGATTATCTGGCTCTACGTGCAATGCAATAGATCCATTGGCCATTTTGATAGCCATTTCCATGATTTCCCCACCAATGCCTTTACCTCTTTGATCTGCATCTACGGCGATATAAACCAAGATATTCTCGGGGATATAGCCAGACATACCAGTCTTATTCATGATAAGCGCACCGAGAATTTTTCCATTCTCACGAGCCATCACTACAAAACCTCCTGCGTGCATACTTTGATCCAAGGCATAATCCAGACATTTCATAATGTCGTCCTTTGGATCACCATATTGCCCAAGGTGAAGGAAAAGGAAATCCGCAATCTCATTCTTTTGTAAATAAGTCGCGTTGTCAATAGTTGATAGAGTTTCGAGTGTGATCATTTAGATATTAACTTTGAACTATAATATTTTTCATAATAAATCACTGACAAAAAAGTCAGCAAAGAGAGCGTAAGCCCGAATAAATTGGCATCCAAACCAAGTGGAAGTGAGACCTCAGATATAATCAATCCTGCAGTCAAAGAACCTCCTGTGATCATGGACGAAGTAGCTGCCTTGGCACTAGTCTGTCCAAAGAACAAACCTCCTATTACCGGCACAAATAGTCCAGAGACCATAAAAGCATAGGAATATAACATCAAACTTAAAACTTCCGTCATCTGCCAGGCAATAATAATTGCCACGACTCCGATGGCTAAAGTCAGCAACTGTGAGATTCTCATCTCCTCTTTAAGAGATTTTGAAGTGTAATATTTCCCTAAAATATCTGTAGTAAGATTACCTGAAGCTGCCATCAGGCAAGAATCTGCTGTAGAAAGAACTGCTGAGAAATAAGCCGACATCATCAAGCCTAAAATACCAGCCGGTAGGATCTGGCTTAGCAAAACAGGTAGTCCCATCTCAGGATCCATCGCTGTGGTGAAACCCTCCAGCGCACCTTGCTCAACTGCTACTCTGGATAGTAAACCCAAAGAAACTCCTAAAAGTGCCATGATGGGCCATTCAAATAGTCCCGCGATAAACCAAGCCTTCTTGGCCGACTGCACATCACGCGCTGCAAAGATCCGCTGGTATAGGGTCATACCCACAAACCAGATCGGAATAATCGTGATCCCCCAGTTGGCTAAATCCTGCCAAGCCAGATTGGAAAAAGAGAAGAATTCCTGTGGCAAAGTATTGTGGATCCCTTCCCATCCACCTACAAAATTGTAGGAAATCGGAATGCCTATAAACATTAATCCCGCCATCAAGACAATCCACTGAATCGTATCGGTGTAGATCACTGCCTTCAATCCTCCCATCACAGTATAAATCACCGCCACGGCGCCCATAATCAAAAGAGCATAAGACATTTCCAGCTCTTCGAAAGTGCCAGAAGCGAGCTTCGCTCCTGCGAGAAGCTGAGAAGATGTGAATCCCAAATAACCTAAGAAGCAAATAACTGCGGCTACTTTGGCTGTAGTAGAATTGTACAGATGCCCAATGATCTGAGGAAAAGTGAAAAATTTAGCAAAGGCTGGATCTGATTTTACTCTGGGAATTAATACTACCGCAGCTATCCAAGCTCCCAAAAGTCCTGTAAAAAGCATCCAGGAACCTGATATTCCCATCACAAAACCAAGTCCGCCAAGACCAATGGAGAAACCTCCTCCTACATCAGTGGCTACAACCGAAAGCCCGATATGCCAGTGACCGATATTCCTTCCGCCCACATAGTAATCCTCCTGACCTGAATTCTTTCTCATGTAAAAATACCCCACCCCCAGCATAGCCAGCATGTAGGCGACAAAGATCCCCAGATCTATATAACTCATATCTAATTTCTATTTGTGACAAAATCTTCTTAAAATATAATTTTTCAAAGTTAAGCATAAAGGCTCGTATTCAAAATTTTATTGGGTTTAAAGGCCAGATTTGGTCATTGAGTGCAATTAGGAGTTAGAATAGTGCTAAAAATTAATTTTTCTAGAATGAGCTATTCTTAAAGTTTAAAAATCTTGATTTCAATTCATCGCTGTATAAAGTCTGATACAGCATCAATTGTTCGAACAAAAAAATGCTACAATCCCCTATTCATTTCAGAAGGATTTATCCGAGTATCAAAGACATCGGCAATTTTAATAACTCCCTTCTCCAAATCGACTGAATAAATCAGTTTATAGTTTTTAAAAAGTAGATATCGGTACTTTATTTCTCTGTCTTTAAGCCATCCCTCTTCTTGTCCTATGAATGGTGACCTTACTAGGCTTTGGGGAGCATTAAGAATACCTACTAAAAGCTTTTTGGTAACCGAAAAATTAGCATTATTGAGATAATATTCAAAAATATCATCTAGCTGCTGCTCGGCAAAATCTGACCAGATAACCTCAAACTCCATTACTGAAACTTGACAAGAAGCTCTTTGGTTGTTTTAAACTTTCCCTTTTCAAAGTCAGATTCAGATTGATCAATCCGCTTATTCAAGTCCTCCTTTGTCAAACGCTTTGGCATATTATCTACCGAAGTTTCTTCCTTCAGAAGAATCTCCAATTTAGATAGGGAATCAGAATCCTCAAGTTTCAGAAACTTCTGAACAAATTCGATTTTTCTAGAAGCAATATCCATCTGCAAATCATTAAGTTATTCTTCAAATATATAAAATAAACGATTCATCGCTTTGACTAGTTTTGCTTAGATCCTATTAGAAAAAGACCTACAAGTCACTGTTCGTCGATCCTTTATTCACCTTCCTTCCTTAGAATCCCCTTCTCCACACTTTCATTAATCAAGTTCTCCGCGTAGTTCCAAATAGATGTAGAGCCCTGGTTAATTGCTTTTTTCTTGTCGTAAACTTTTTGATAGGGCACATCAAATTCCGCCCAAGTCCCACCATTATTTGAAGTGTTTTGTAACAAGGGTTCAAATCGGTCCATCGCTTTAGCAAATTTTGCTTCATCGGTCTCACCCGCCTCAAACTCTTCCCAAACAGCTATAAATTCATCCGCTTGCTCCTTCGGCAAAAGTCCAAAAATTCTCTTTGCAGCAAGAAGTTCCTCTTCAGTATTCGTATGGTTTTTTGTGGAGTCATAAATAAACGTATCCCCAGCATCAATCTCTACGATATCGTGGATCAGTACCATTTTCACCACCTTCAGCACATCAATGAGCTTATCTGAATGCTCAGCCAAAACTATGGTCATCATCGCCAAATGCCAACTATGTTCAGCATCATTTTCCTGTCTGTCGCTGTTGAACAACCGAGTTTTGCGCTGAATGTATTTCAACTTGTCTATTTCCTTAATGAAAGCTACTTGTTGTAATAAATTGGCTGTGTGCATTGGTATATAAATCTTGTTGGGAATTTTATTGCTGGGGAAGTCTTTTAACGTTCCAATTATTTACTCTGTAAATAGTATCCTAACAGAACTGCAGTGATCAAGCCCTTTTTAGTCCCTTCCTACCGCTGGTTTGACCAAACATTTTCCCACATTCACAAAGACTAGAGTAAAAAACTTTCCTCACTGCATTCAATCTTTCTAGTAGTCCGAATAAAGAGCTAAAAAATAGTCGCCAAAAACCCCTGAACTATATAACCATCTGAGATATATCTGGGCTGGGATAGACTTAAACCATTCGGCCAAAAATGTATTGCTTACCTTTACTCTTGGTAGTAGGCACACTCAAAGTCAAGCGTTATATTGTTCAACTAATTAATCATCACTAACATTCAGATAGGAATATCCCATCTGATCCAATGTGATAAAAGTCGTTTTTGCAGATATAGCCATTTTAACCATTGGCGTAATATTCTCACTGCCAAGCTTATAAAAACCCATACTCTGCCCACAGACATAAAATTTCACTCCAGCACCTTCTAAAGCTTTTATTGCCGCTATGTTCGGATTGGTAGTTTGATACTTTTTCTGATACTCCTCTTCCGAAAGAATTGCTTGTACTAGTCCTCCATGAATAACTGCTGCAATCTGAATTTTTTCGGCAGGAACACCATTCGCAATATTGAGATTGTAAGTCCTTGCCACTTCCAAAATAGAAGGATGAATAGCAGTGGAATCTTTCACTTTACCATAGAGATCTAAGGCAACCTTATAATCAAGCGTAGAATCATAAGGTAAAGCCCCATTTGATACAGGCATCACTCCTACCCAAGGATGGAAGTCAAATACAGGATAGGTTATTTTCTCTTTGATGTGATCAGGCATTTCGCCTTGAGCAAATACACCTGAATAATTTAAAAGAATCAGTAAGAATAATGGATAAAAAAAACTTTTCATAATTTTTTGGTTTAAAGAGTATTTGGAAAAATAAAGATATTTTATTGGAATGCAATACCTGTTATAACAAGTATAAAAGTAGAATTTTTATAAATATATTTTTCTCGAAAAATAATTACTCCAGAGCTGAATTTCGGAGCATCTTTTCCCACTACTTTTGAAAGATTTATGTGGTAGTGAAAAGCAACTTTTCCCAACAACTCTTTTAAAATGACTTTACCAATTATACTATTAATTGTTGGTCTGCTACTTCTTGTGAAAGGCGCTGACTGGCTTGTAGATGGGGCCTCCGTTTTGGCAAAAAAATACCAGGTATCAGATCTGGCCATTGGTTTAACAATAGTTGCCTTTGGTACTTCTGCGCCAGAATTGGTCGTTAATTCTGTCGCATCAATGGGTGGCTATCCTGACATCGTGTTTGGCAACGTAATCGGCTCGAACAACTTCAACTTGTTTATCATCCTAGGTATAGCAGGACTGATCGCTCCACTCACCGTGCAATCAAGTTCAGTCTGGAAAGAAATTCCATTTTCATTCCTAGCTGCTCTTATCCTTCTATTTCTTGCTAACAACTACTTTATTTCTGGTACATCTGGACTATCAGCTGTAGATGGGATTATCCTTTTAACTCTGTTTGGGGCATTTTTATATTATGTCTTTACCCAACTCAAATCCGAGCCCGTAAGCAGTGAAATTGTAAAAAAAGATTACTCAAATCTTAAGATTTGGACTTTTATTGTCGCAGGTTTGGCAGGACTTGTTCTAGGAGGAAAACTCGTAGTTGATAATGCAGTTGCTATGGCTCAATCATTTGGCGTGAGCGAGAAGATCATTGGCCTTACCATCGTGGCCGCCGGAACTTCCCTTCCTGAACTGGCAACTTCTGTCGTCGCATCGATGAAAAAGAACAATGACATAGCAATCGGCAATATCATTGGCTCTAATATCTTCAATATCTTCCTAATACTTGGTGTAAGCTCGCTTATAAGTCCCCTTGATTATGCACTGGCATTCAATACTGACCTATATATTTTGGGCGCGGGGACGATTTTTTTGTTTGTCGCAATGTTCACCGGAAAACGCAAAAAATTAGATCGTTGGGAAGCAGCAATACTTTTAATTTCATACTTGGCTTATACCGCATATTTGGTTAGCGGAGAAATCTGATTTGCTGCTTAAATTTATATAATATGCACCTAGATCAACTTTCGGAATTTAATTTACCTCTCGATAATCCGGTACTCAAATTCCTATTGATTTTATTGATCATTTTGCTGGCTCCCATAGCTCTCAATCGATTAAAAATCCCGCCACTTCTAGGCCTAATTATCGCAGGAGCCATTGTAGGCCCGAAGGGACTAAACTGGATTGAACGTGACAGTAGCATAATCCTCTCGGGTACTGCCGGAATGCTATACATTATGTTTCTGGCAGGATTGGAGATTGACCTAGCCGATTTCCGCAAAAACAGCAAAAAAAGTATCGTTTTCGGTATGTATACCTTCCTGATTCCAATGATTCTGGGAATGATCACCGGTCTGTATATTCTCAATTTTGGCATGCTGACTTCGATTTTACTAGCTAGTATGTTTGCTTCCCATACACTGATCGCTTACCCGATGATCTCCAAGATGGGCATAGCAAAAAACAAAGCTGTCAATATCACAGTAGGAGGCACACTAATCACAGATACACTTGCTCTGCTAGTGCTTGCTATAGTAGTTGGCGCCACTCAAGGTGAAGTAAACACCATTTTTTGGACAAAATTAGTCGTGTCATTAACGGTTTTTACTTGCATTATTTTATTTGTGCTCCCACTAATTGCCCGTTGGTTTTTGAAGAAATATGAAGATAATGTGTCCCAATATGTCTTCTGCTTAGTGCTGGTTTTTTTGGGTGCAGCATTAGCTGAACTGGCCGGCGTAGAGCCAATTATTGGTGCATTCCTAGTTGGCTTGGCTGTAAACCCATTGATTTCGCACGCTTCTCCTTTGATGAATAGGATCGAGTTTGTGGGAAATGCGATTTTTATTCCCTTCTTCTTAATTGGTGTTGGGATGCTGGTTGATTTTACTGTGTTTATCAATGGTTGGGAAGCGATCTCAGTAGCTATAGTCATGACAGTGGTCGCCACTCTCGCCAAGTACCTTGCGGCATTAGCTACCCAGAAAACGTACGGCTTCTCGAAGGATGAGCGAAGAATCATCTTCGGCTTAAGCAATGCTCAGGCAGCGGCTACGTTGGCTGCAGTGACCGTAGGCTACAAAATCATTCTGGGAACTGACGAAAATGGGGAACCGATCCGACTTCTCTCTGAATATGTGCTAAATGGCACTATCATCATGATCCTTGTGACCTGTACTATTGCTTCATTAGAAGCTCAAAAAGGTGCCAAAAGAATTGCATTTGCAGATTTACCATTAGATGAAGATGCTAGTGAAGAGGTACAGGAGCGTATCCTCATTCCTGTGAGAAATCAGGAAACATCCGACGAGCTGATTCATCTCAGCATCATGCTGAAATCACCGCAGAAACAATCCAACCTTTATGCCCTTAGCATTATCAATTCAGAATTGGAAGATGCAAATGCTGAAATGAAAGCGCAGAAAACGCTCAATCAAGCCAGTAAAACTGCTGGGGCTACAGATCATTTTCTATACGAATTGCTTCGCTATGACACTAATGTAGAACATGGGATCTCAGGGGTAATTCATGAAAACAAAATCACAGATTTGGTTCTAGGACTGCACGAGCAGACTAAGATGGATGATAGTTTCCTTGGCAATCTCACTGAAGGGCTACTCAGCAAATGCAATACAACAACGTTTATATATAAGCCACATCAGCCATTCGATACACACAAACGCCATCTGGTTTTTATACCGCCCTATGCCGAAAAGGAACTTGGCTTTCCATTTTGGCTAGTCAAAGTCTGGAATATTGCTCGAAATTCAGGAGCAAGAATGATCTTCTATGCTTCAGATGAAACTAGAGAATACCTAAGTGACATTTTACAAAAGCATCCAATTCGAGTAGATTTTAGACCTTTCCCAGAATGGGATGAGCTAGGCAATCTGAATATTCTACTCAAACCTGACGACAACCTAATTATGGTGCTCAGTCGCAAAGGAGAAGCATCCTATCACCCTCGCCTGGAGCGTGTGCCTCAATTGATCAATTTCTGGCTAAAAAATCACAGCTTTATTCTTATTTATCCTAATCAGCCAAAAGCAGGCGGAATGCCCGTAATGGACATGATGCATGGCTCACTAATCGGGCCTATTGAGCGTTTGGACTGGATAGGCAGGACAGTTGCCAGTCTTTTGAAAAGAAAATAGACATTTCAACAATTGGATAAGCCCTTAACTGCTCGTCTGCATAAATCTGCCTTTGGTCATTTTTTAACCGATTTTTCCATAAAATCGAAATATCTTTCCATGATTTTAATTCCAAGGGAGATTTACTTTGGATGTAAGTTATCTCAAACCCAAACCTAATTCGACATTTAATGTCTACTTCTTTACTCCGCTCTCATGGCAAGATGTCAATCCTGCTTAGCTTGAGCCTGCTTTTGTGTTTACCCATTTTAGCTCAGCAATCTCCCAAAAAAGGCACATTGTCGGGTATTATTCTAGAAGATGGTTCTGCTTCACCACTTCCATTTGCTTCTATCGGTATTTACACCACTACTGATAGTCTAGTTTCTGGAGGTCTATCGGATGATAATGGCAAATTTCAAATCGATATTTCTATTGGGAAATTCTACGCTCTTGTGGAGTTTATGGGCTACGAACCTCTTAAAACGAATTCTTTTTCAATCACAAAAGAATCTCCTTCACATGACCTCGGTCAAATAAAAATGAAAACTACTGCAGGTGATTTGGACGAAGTTGTAGTTCAGGGAGAAAAGACCATCATGGAACTTTCATTAGACAAGCGTATTTTCAACGTGGGAAAGGATCTGGCAAATGCTGGTGGTACAGCAAATGACATTTTGATGAATTTACCTTCTATCGCAGTAGATCCTGAAGGAAATGTTCGCTTGAGAGGGTCCGCCAACGTTCGGATTCTAATCGATGGAAAACCTTCAGGGTTGGTGAGTTTCAAAGGCAGTAGCGGACTGCGGCAACTACCAGCAAATATGGTGGAGAGAGTTGAAGTCATCACTAATCCATCTGCCCGATACGAAGCTGAGGGAATGGCTGGCGTGATCAATATCATTCTGAAAAAGGAAAATAATCAAGGCTTCAATGGCTCATTTGAAGTAATTGCTGGTACACCTACTAATCTTGGCTTTACTGCCAATTTGAACTATCGTCGAAAAAAAATCAACTGGTTTATAAATTATGGTTTGGCCCATAGACGCTCGCCAAATGTGGGAATGTTGTACCAAGAAGTTTATGGGCAGGATACCACCTTCATCCTAAATCAGTCAAATAAAGGACTTGTAACTAGTCTGAATAATAATATCCGAGGCGGTCTAGATTATTATTTCAGAGAAAATAGCATCCTGACTTTATCCTATCTATGGCGTAGAAGTGATGCACACCGAATCACAAATATTCGTTACGAAGATTCCTGGAATACGATAGACAACCTACAGAGCTATACTTTAAGAAAACAGGATGAAACAGAAGAAGAGCCTAATTCAGAAATCAGTGCAAATTATAAGAAAACATTTGAAGAAAAAGGTCATGAATTGACTACTACATTCACTTATCTGAATTATTGGGAAAACTCAGATCAGCTTTTTACCCAAAATACGTTCTCACCTGGAGGAGTTGAAAACATAGGGCTCGAACAGGTCCAAACGTCAATCAACGATGAATATGAAAATCAGTATTTGGTAATGCTGGATTACGTAAAGCCGTTTGCAAAAGAAGGGAAGTTCGAGACTGGTTTCCGTACGAGTTTTCGAAGAATGAAAAATGATTACATCGTTCAGCAAAAAGGTGAAGACGGTGAATATTCTCCTCTTCCTGGCTTGGACAATGTTTTTCTCTACGATGAAAATATCATGGCCGCATACGGGATTATTGGAAACAAAACAAACAACTGGAGCTATCAAGCAGGTCTTCGTGTAGAAAATACGGATGTAAAAACCATTTTGGAAGAAACTAATGAAGAGAATCCGAGAAAGTACACTAACCTCTTCCCTAGTGCGCATTTGACCTATAACCTTACCCAAGAAAATGCATTTCAACTCAGTTACAGTCGTCGGGTAAGAAGACCCGTTTACAATGACCTGAGTCCCTACGTGACCCTTTCAGATTCTCGAAATTTCTTCAGTGGAAATCCAGATTTGAATCCTGAATACACCAATGCGTTTGAACTCGGTCATATCAAATATTTTGACAAGGGGACACTATTTACCACCGTTTATTATAGGAGTACGGTAAACAAGATCGAAAGACTTCGCTCTGTAGATGACAAGGGTCATTCTAGGACATTGCCCTATAACTTGAATGGAGAAAATTCTTTTGGAGTGGAACTGAGTGGAGATTATCGTCCGAAAGAATGGTGGAAGATAGACATGAATGTAAATTTCTTCCATGCAAACATCGACGGAAGTAATATTCAAGCGGGCTATACTGCCAAAACATATTCTTGGTTGCTTCGCCAAACATCACGATTTACCTTGAATAACGGTATGGATATTCAGTTTAGGGCTAATTATGAAGCCCGACAAAAGACTGCTCAAGGAGTTCGAAAAGGCATATTCTTTATGGATTTATCAGCAAGCAAGGACATCATCAATGATCGAGGAACATTGACTCTGAATGCGATCGACATCCTAAATTCCCGTAAAAACAGATATATCACGCAAGGAGCAAATTTCTATACTGAAGGCAAATCACAATATCAAAGACGTCAAATTAACATAACGATGAATTATCGCCTTAAGCAGTAAAATGTTTTCCAAAATAACCTGAAAAACAAGTTACCCCCCATTTAAGTAATCACTTTACAATCATTTGAAAGACTTCTTTGCATGCGCAAACTCTCCTTATTTCTATTTCTTAATTTATATTTAGTAGCAACACTTTCAGCTCAAAAGATTAATTCGAACTATCAACTTCATATCCAAAAAGCGAGTTCGGACATCATTATAGATGGCGGATTACACGAGCAGGCTTGGCTTGATGCAGAAGTTGCCACGGATTTTTTCATGATCACTCCCATGGATACGAGTTTTGCAAAGGTAAGAACTGATGTAAGAATGACCTATGATGATGAAAACCTCTATTTACTGGTAGAGAATTTTCACGGAGTAGAAGGACCATATATGGTGGAGTCGCTTCGTCGGGATTTCAGCTTTGGTAAGAATGACAACTTCCTGCTCTTTATGGACCCATTCGATGATCAGACCAATGGGTTTTCATTTGGGGCAAATGCTGCTGGAGCGCAATGGGATGGAATCATGTATAACGGTGGAAGTGTGGACCTCAGCTGGGATAATAAGTGGACTTCCAAGGTCACAAACTATGATGACAAGTGGGTTTTTGAAGCGAAAATCCCCTTCAAATCCATCCGCTACAAAAAAGGAATTACCGAATGGGGAATCAATTTTTCCCGACTTGATCTTAAAACCACTGAAAAATCGGGATGGGCTCCAGTCCCTCGCCAATTCCCATCAGCTTCTTTAGCATACACAGGCATTCTCGTTTGGGATGAAGCTCCTCCACAAACTGGCGCAAATATTTCTGTGATTCCTTATGCTATGGGTGGATTGAGCAAGGATGTTGCTGCTGGCAAACCTTCGGAATATCGAAAGGAAGTAGGCTTGGATGCTAAAATAGGTTTGACTTCTTCGTTGAATCTCGATTTAACTGTAAACCCCGACTTTTCCCAAGTGGAAGTGGATAGACAAGTCACAAATCTGGATCGCTTTGAATTGTTTTTCCCGGAGCGGCGACAGTTTTTTCTTGAAAACGGAGACTTATTCGCAGGCTTCGGCTACAGCACCATCAGACCTTTTTTCTCAAGACGCATCGGGCTAAATGCTCCAATACAATTCGGAGCAAGGCTAAGCGGTAAAATCAACAAAAACTGGCGAGTTGGGGCAATGAATATGCAGACTGGAAAAGTGAAGGAAGATGAACTACCATCTCAAAACTTTACCGTTTTGGCACTTCAGCGGCAAGTCGGAGCAAGGTCAAATATCACAGGACTATTTATCAACAAACAATCGCTGAATTACAATCCTGATCCAAACGCAGAAGCACCTATTTATTCTCAGTTCAATAGAAATGTAGGCTTGGAATATAACCTCGCTTCGTCGAACAACCTCTGGACAGGAAAAGCGATGATGCTTCAAAGTTTCGGGCCAGACAATTTAGGCAATGGATTTGTCCATGCTGCCAATCTGAAATACACTGCTGGAAATCTCACATGGAGCTGGCAACATGAATATGTATCTGAAAACTATACAGCAGAAGTAGGTTATGTACCAAGAAGAGGATTTTACAAAGTCAATCCCCAGATAGGTTATCGCTGGTTTCCTAAAAGTGCGAAAATCCTAAGTCATGGCCCAGACGTAAGCACAACCTTCTTTTTCAACAAAGACGGAGAAAAAACTGACAACACTACCTTTCTCGCTTACAATCTAAAATGGCGAAGCCAAAGTACATTTATGCTTTGGACTAGCACTGACTACGTGAAGTTGCAGAGGCCTTTTGACCCGACGAATTACAGCAGAGATACGCTGGCCACTGGAACAGAACATCAGTGGTATGCCATGGGGGCGGAATATACCTCAAAGCCACAAAGTCTATTTACCTACGCATTTACTACTCGACTGGGCGGTTACTACGCTGATGGCCATCGCTATAATGCTACCGCTGAACTTGGTTATAGATTTCAACCCTATGTGAGTCTTGCAATGACTGCAGCTTATAATGAAATTCTATTACCAGAGCCTTGGAATACCACTAGTTTCTGGTTGGTTGGCCCAAGAGTCGACGTCACGATGACAAATACCCTTTTCTTTACCGCCTTTGTCCAGTATAACGAGCAGATAGAAAACATTAACTTAAACACCCGATTCCAGTGGAGATTTAAACCTGCATCTGATCTCTTTTTGGTTTATACAGACAATTATCTCCCTGCTCCATTTTACACCAAAAATCGTTCAGTGGTGCTGAAGTTTACTTATTGGTGGAATCTGTAGCTTTTAAAATACTTCCATTTTGATGGATTCTTCTGGAATATTAACTCTGTGGCTTGGAGTTCTAGATATAGGTTAACTTTATCTTTGAGAAAATCCCCCAAAGAAATGAACAGTAGAATCAATTATTTAGCCTTCATAATTGTGGCATTTTTTACCATTGGTAAAATTTCCGCCCAAGACTCCTCACTCCTGACTCTGGACAGAATATACAGTTCCAGAGAATTTTCACAGGAAAGGCTTCAGCCTATTCAATGGATTGAAAATGGAGCAGCCTATGTGACGGTTGAGAGCGACAATGAACTGAGTCGATGGGATTCTAAAACCTTAGAAAAAAGCATTTTTGTGCCCGGATCAGCTTTGCAAAATGGTGGGAAACCAATTTCAATTGAATCGTTCACACTTTCTGATGATGGATCAAAAGTTCTGATTTTCACTAACTCCAGTCGCGTATGGAGATCAAATACCAAAGGAGATTATTGGGTTTATGATCTTGCTTCCAAAGAATTGAAACAGGTTGGAAGCAAATTCGATCCATCATCACTAATGTTTGCAAAATTTTCCGCAGATAATGAATACGTAGCCTACGTGCAAAAATTCAACTTGTATAAGGAAAATTTTAAGACCGGAGAAATCACTCAGCTAACCAGCGACGGTACAGATAAGATCATCAACGGCACATTTGATTGGGCTTACGAAGAGGAATTTGGAAAACGAGATGGCTTTTCTTGGAGTCCAGATGCTAAGTTCATTGCTTACTGGCAGATCGATGCATCCAAGATTGGCACATTTTACATGATCAATAATACTGATTCGGTTTATTCCAAACCTATTCCATTGCAATACCCAAAAGTTGGTCAAGAGCCAGCAGGAGCTAAAATCGGGCTATTAGATATGGCTTCACAAAAGACCAACTGGATTCCAATTCCAGGTGGAGAAACTGAAAATTACTTGCCAGGGACGCAATGGATCAACGAAGACTTATTGCTCATCCAACAGATGAATCGCAAGCAAAATCTCTTGACTATTTGGACATACCAACCTTCCTCAGCTGAGCTAAAGAAAATCTATACCGAATCAGAGGAAACTTGGGTGGACTTGGCCTATCCGGATCTTTCCAAAAATGGCTGGAGTGACAACAGCTTGCCTTTAGTAGATGGTGGAAAAGCTTTCCTAAGGATGACCGAAAATGATGCGTGGAGACATATCTACAAAGTTGAAATAGCTACCGGAAAGAAGATACTTATCACGCCTGGAGAATATGACGTAGCATCTTTTGGAGGAGTAACTGATAAGGAAGTTTACTTCATCGCATCACCCAACAATGCTACTCAGCGCTACCTCTATGCCATCGACTTGGCAGGAAAAGGACAACTCCGTAGGGTAACTCCAGAAGCTTTCGAAGGTGTAAACACCTATGATATCGCTCCTAATGGTCTAGCTGCAATACATACGAATCAGAGTACGAAGAAGCCATCAACGGTGCGCCTCATCAGCCTACCAAAACACACTATAGTCAAAAACTTGGTTGAAAACACAGCTTATACCCAAAAGCTAGCATCTCTCAAAACTCCTGAAATCAAATTCACTACCGTGACCACATCAGAAGGAGTTACACTGGATGCGCGGGTGATTTACCCTATTGATTTTGACGAATCGAAGAAGTACCCAGTTCTTTTCCATGTCTATGGCGAACCTTGGAGTACAGTCGCTACAGATACTCAAGTTGGGCTTTACAATATTATGCTGGCGCAAAAAGGTTACTTCATCATTGATATGGATAACCGAGGTACACCGACCTTGAAAGGAAGCGCTTGGAGGAAAAGCATTTATAGAAAAATCGGCGTCATTAATGCGCAGGACCAAGGTCTGGCTGCGAAGGAATTATTGAAGCTCCCTTACTTGGACGAAAATAGAGTAGCTGTTTGGGGTTGGAGTGGCGGCGGTTCGATGACGCTTAATCTAATGTTCAAATTCCCTGAAGTCTACCAAACAGGAATGTCCGTGGCTGCTGTCTCAAATCAACTGATCTACGATAATATCTATCAGGAGCGCTACATGGGACTTCCTCAAGAAAACATGGAAGATTTCGTTAATGGTTCTCCCATCACTTATGCTAAAAATCTGGAAGGAAATCTCTTGATCGTGCATGGCACAGGCGACGACAATGTTCACTACCAAGGTGCCGAAATGCTCATGAATGAACTGATCAAGCATAACAAGCAATTTCAAATGATGCCCTACCCAAATCGCTCTCATGGGATATACGAAGGAGCAGGGACAAGTCTACATTTGTACACCTTGCTCACAAATTATCTAATGACTCACACTCCAGTCAATTAAAAAACTTAAAGATTAGGATTATTTACTCCGAATAGTGAAGCTGAATAGCTTATTGCTCAATTGATTTCGCTTCGAAAGAACTTATTTCTCCTTCCTCAATATCAACCCTAATGTCTATAGGATTGCAGCAAACTTCACAGTCTTCGATATACTGCTGGGAGGAGATTGATGGGTAAATCAACATAGTTATGTCAGCTAGACAGTAAGGACATTGAAAGAAGTGTTCAAGCATTCTTCAAGATAATCAAATATAAAAGGCTCATCAACTGACTGTATTTATATTAATTCCGTCACTTACCTGACGGTATTTACATTAATTCCGTCAGTTAGATTTTTAATTCCTCCAAAAAATAATTTACTTTGCACTGTATTACAAGCAGATAGCAAGTGCAAAATATACCAAGAGCTTTACAAGCCGATTTTGATCGGAAACTCAAACCTAACAAGGTGTTGATGATATTAGGCCCAAGAAGGTCTGGGAAAACTGCGCTCGTTCGTCAGTTCACCAAAGATGTAGATCCTCAGCAAAGCTTGATTCTTAATGGAGAAGACGTGCTCGATGCTGCGCTTTTACAAGAAAGATCAGTTGCCAATTACAGTCGATTGCTAGCCGGCAAAACCCTTCTTTTTATAGACGAGGCTCAGCACATTCCTGACATTGGACTTATACTGAAATTGATCGTGGATACCATCGACGGAATTCAAGTTATAGCTACTGGCTCATCTTCATTCGACATGCATCAGCAAGTTGGCGAACCCCTAGTGGGTAGGAAAAACACACTTTTCCTTTATCCATTGGCCCAGATGGAATTTGCTAAACTTGAAGATTTCAAGACTACTATAGAAAAACGTGAAGAGCGTTTGATTTTCGGAGGCTACCCAGAACTCACCCACTATACGGATTGGAAGGACAAGGAAGACTACCTCTATCAGATCATGAACGACTACCTTTTGAAGGACATCCTGATGGTAGATGGGGTAAAAAACTCTGACAAACTCTACTCATTGCTCCGCTTGGTTGCATTCCAAGTTGGAAAGGAAGTTTCGCTTGAAGAACTCGGAAAGCAGTTGGGGATGTCCAAAAATACGGTAGAGCGCTATTTGGACTTGCTTTCGAAAGTATTTGTCGTATTCAAAATCGGAGGATTTAGTCGAAATCTCCGCAAGGAAATAGTCAAAAATAGTCGCTGGTACTTCTATGACAACGGAGTGAGAAATGCGATTATTCAGAACTTCAACCGACTAGATCTTCGAGCCGATGTAGGTGAACTTTGGGAAAATTACCTCGCCGTGGAACGAATGAAATTCCAGAATTATAGCCAAATGCGCTGCAATAACTATTTCTGGAGAACCTACGACCAGCAGGAAATCGACTGGGTGGAAGAAGAGGGAGATAAGCTTCGAGGTTTTGAATTCAAATATCAAAACAGCAAAGGATCCAAAGCGCCTGGAGCATGGGCAAAAACTTACCCCAAAGCCAGTTACGAGACCATTCACACTGGAAATTACTTGGATTGGATTGGAGGGTAATAATTTCCAACCAGCATATTATCACGTCAGAGTTTTAGGCAAAAACAAAAAAACAGACTTATTATAAACTCATCTTAAAATAAATAATTAAATATCAATTAATTATTTCAAAATAATTCTTGGTGAACCAAAAAATTAGGTTGTTTAGGACAAATCGATTATAATTGGACGTAAATTTAATTACTAAACTTTTATGAAAACTCCCCTATTTACGTTAGCGCTGATCCTTTTTAGTGCATACTCTTTTGCTCAAACTTCATTGTATGAACATCCTAAATTCGAAGAATATGCTAAGACCCATGAAACGATTGCGATTCTCCCATTTAATACCAGTATTACACTTAGACCTAAAGACATGAAATCTATGGCTCCTGGCCAGCTTGAAAAGATGGAGCAAGATGAAGGAATTAGTGTACAAAACGGAATGTATTCCTGGTTTCTGAAAAGAGATAAAAAAGGCACCTCGACTGTCACATTTCAAGATCCAATCACCTGTAACGCAAAACTTAAAAAATTTGGGGTAACATCTGAAAATTTCGAAGAATATACTCCTGATGAATTAGCCGATATCCTAGGTGTTGATGCCATTATTATGGGCACATTTGAGACCAATAAACCAATGTCAGAAGCTGCAAATCTGGCCTTGAATTTATTAGTAGGTTTTGGCGGTGCTACAAATAAAGCTGTCCTCAATATGAATCTTTACGACGCTGATGAAGGCTTATTATTAGCAAATTATAACAAATCTGTCAGTGGCGCCTTAGGATCCTCTACCGACCAATTGATTAACATTTTAATGAAAAAAGCCTCTAGAAGGATTTCTTATACTGACTAATTTAGTTATAGTCAAAAACCCTCGAAGCATGTGCTCCGAGGGTTTAACTCTAACGATTAACCTAAATTACACTTCTATTTCTGTTCCTATATTTTTGAAATAAACCTGCTTATCAGCATCCAGATCTACCATCACTGCAGAATCATTTTTTATATATCCAGACAAGATCTGTTTCGATAGTTCATTCAGCACCAATCGCTGCATGGTTCGCTTGAGCGGTCTAGCTCCGAAGTTTGCATCAAAACCAACTTCTCCTAAGTGATCTAACACCTCTTTTGTAGCTTCAATTTCAATTCCGGATTCAGACAATCTTTGCTGAATCTCCCTCCACTGAATGTCCACGATCTTACGAATGATCTTCTTACTTAGTGGCTCAAACATAATCGTCTCGTCAATTCTGTTCAAGAATTCTGGCCTTACGGACTTCTTTAAAAGCTCGTAAACTTCCTTCTTGGTCTTATCCAATATCTCATCTTTGTTCCACTCTTCCATCTCCGCAAATCGCTCTTGGATCAAGTGCGAACCGATATTGGTAGTCAGGATAATAATCGTGTTTTTAAAATTAGCCACACGACCTTTGTTATCTGTCAATCTACCGTCGTCAAGAACTTGCAATAAAATATTAAACACATCTGGGTGAGCCTTTTCGATCTCATCAAGTAAGATCACAGAGTATGGCTTTCTACGAACTGCTTCTGTCAATTGACCACCTTCATCATATCCCACGTAGCCTGGAGGTGCTCCCACCAAGCGGCTTACTGAATGTCGCTCTTGATATTCTGACATATCTATTCTCACCATGGCATTTTCATCATTGAAAAGATATTCAGCCAAGGCTTTCGCCAGCTCGGTTTTACCCACGCCTGTGGTTCCCATGAAGATAAAGCTACCAATCGGACGCTTTGGATCTTGCAATCCAGCACGGCTTCTACGTACAGCATCTGATAAAGCAGTAATTGCCTCCTTCTGACCTGCCACTCGATGCCCTAGCTCAAGTTCCAAATGAAGTAATTTCTCGCGTTCAGACTGAATCATTTTATTCATCGGAATGCCAGTCCATTTAGACACTACCGCAGCAATATCTTCCTGATCTACTTCCTCTTTCAACAAAGGAGATCCAGCCTGCATTTCTGCCAACTGAGACTTGAAGGATTCTAGCTTCTTCTCAGCTTCCACTATTTTACCATATCTGATCTCGGCTACTTTCCCGAAATCGCCAGCCCGTTCAGCCTGCTCAGCTTCAAGCTTATAATTATCAATACGTTCTTTCTCTCGCTGTATTCCTGTGATCACAGCTTTCTCACTCTCCCACTTGGCTTTCACGCTATCTCGCTTTTCGGCAAGCTCAGCAAGCTCTTTGCTTAGGACAGTTTCTTTGTCTTTATTTTTTTCTCTACGAATAGCCTCACGCTCGATCTCCAACTGCATGATTCGACGATTCAATTCGTCAAGCTCTTGCGGCAAAGAATCTATCTCCATTCTCAATTTTGCCGCAGCTTCGTCCATCAAATCAATCGCCTTATCTGGTAAAAATCGATCGGAAATGTATCTCTGTGAAAGCTCCACGGCTGCAATCACCGCATCATCCTTGATTCGAACACCGTGGTGCAATTCGTATTTATCTTTAATTCCACGAAGGATTGAAATCGCATCTGCAGCATCCGGTTCATCCACGATTACAGTCTGGAATCGACGTTCAAGCGCTTTATCTTTCTCGATGTACTTCTGATATTCCTTAAGTGTAGTCGCTCCGATAGCATGTAGTTCTCCTCGTGCCAAAGCAGGTTTCAGCAAGTTTGCCGCATCCATCGCACCTTCTCCGCCTCCACCAGCGCCAATCAGCGTGTGGATCTCATCAATAAAGAGAATGATTTCGCCTTCAGCATCTGTCACCTCTTTGATGACTGCTTTCAAGCGCTCTTCAAATTCACCTTTATATTTGGCTCCTGCGACCAGCAAACCCATATCCAATGAAATCAAAGTCTTTGACTTCAGGTTTTCAGGCACATCACCAGAAACAATTCTTTGCGCAAGCCCTTCGACAATGGCAGTCTTACCTACACCGGGTTCCCCCAGTAGAATCGGATTATTTTTGGTTCTACGTGCCAAGATCTGAAGTACTCGCCTGATCTCTTCATCACGGCCAATCACAGGGTCAATTTTACCCTTCTTAGCCATTTCATTTAGGTTTTTGGAGTATTTCTCCAATGCCTGATACTTACTTTCTGCGTTTGGATCGGTCACTTTATTTCCTTTTCTAAGTTCCTTGATAGCTTCGATCAAGGGCTTTTCAGAAACACCCTGATCTTTCAATAGCTGAGAAGAAGCATCCCCGTTAGCCAAAATCGCTAACAACAAATGCTCTATTGCTACGTATTCATCGCCGAAAGTCTTGAGATAATCCTTGGCTTTCGTCAATACCTGATTCGAATAATTCGACAAATAAGGCTGTTGCTGTCCTCCGCTCACTTTTGGCAAGCGGGCTAATTGCTCATCAAGCTTTTGAGAAATGAGCTGTTTATTTGTACCGAGTTTTTTGAACAAAAACTCGATCACATTTTCATCCTCAGTGATGATCGCCTTAAGTAAATGTGCTGGCTCAATATTCGGTTGTCCCGCCGAAGATGCCAACTCCAAAGCCTTCTGAATCGCCTCCTGAGATTTTATAGTGAATTGTTTAAAGTCCATTGTATGGTTGGTTATTTGTGGTGTCAATTTTATCAATTGGGTCTTAAAAACTACTTCTAATCTCCCAACTTCCACTCTATTATCAAAACTTCATCCAATCACATATTACGGCCATAATGACCGAATAACCTCTTTTAATTAGGCTAAAACGGAAAACTTGACAGAACTTTATTCTGATCAAAAAGATTAAACGACATTTTGTGTACACGAAATCGTTCGATTATTTTATATTAGTCTACACTTTTTTAAACACCTTCTATGAACGAACTTTTAAATAAAGAACAGGTAATACAGCTCATCCACAAAATCCGCAACAAGAAAGTGATGCTAGATTCCGATTTAGCCGAAATGTATGGAGTACTGACCAAAGCACTTCATCAATCTGTCTAAAGAAACCCTGATAGATTCCCTTTAGACTTCATGTTTCAACTATCTGAAGAAGAGTGGCAAAACTTGAAGTCACAAAATGTGACCTCAAGATGGAGAGGACGACGAACTGCTCCATATCTTCACATTGCGAAAATCTATCAAATTATTGAGGAATTACTAAAACCAAGTTTGGGTGAAAGAAAGAAAATTGGATTCTAAAAATAAAATCCTGCTCTATCTCTAAAGCAGGATTTGAAAATCTTAAGTCAGTTCGATCTTATTCAGATTTGGCTGCATAGTCCTCTACAGCCCGCCAAACTCTGAATACATTTTTATAACAGATCATCTCGATTTCTTCTCTCGAGTACCCTCGCTTTAATAGCTCCGCAATCAAATTTGGATACATGGAAACATCCTTTAACCCTGTAGGCAAGGAATCGCCTACCCCATCAAAATCAGAACCTAAACCGATGTAATCAACACCAACCAAGTTTTTAACATGATCGATGTGATCCGCTACTCGCTGAACCGTAGGAAACGGATTATTTGCAGAAATGTACTCCGCCGCATAAGCTTTAAATACTGAATCAGCTTGGCTCAAATTATTTTCAGCCATATAGTTAATCAGATGTTCACGGACTATATCAGAACCAGCTGCATATGCTGAATCAATAAAAGAACCGCCGAAATTAATCATCATCACACCGCCATTTTTGGCCATCGCTTGAATCAGTTCATCACTCATATTTCTTTCAAAATCTGGCGTGAATACCCTCACTGATGAGTGAGAAGCAATTACCGGCACCTTGGTAATAGCCAAAGCATCCTTAAATGTATCATCCGAAACATGTGACAAGTCAACCATTATTCCCACACGGTTCATTTCCGCGACTACCTTCTCACCATACTCACTCAAACCATTGTATAACCTTACGGTATCATAGCTACTGTCACCAATAAGATTCGCCTTGCCGTGAGTCAGCGTAATATATCGAATACCTCTACTTTGGAAATAGGCAACATTTGAGATATCGTCTTCCAAAGCTGATCCATTCTCCATTCCCATTGGAAGAGAGACTTTGCCTGCGGCAAAATTAGCCTCCACATCGGCTGGGCTATAGGCCATCGCAAACTGATCCGGAAAAGTCTCCGCCAAACGCTCCGTCATCAGTATTAACGAATCTGCCAAAGCTTTGGAAGAACCTGGAGTCTGCTGAAGACCTGCTGGAATATAAATGGACATAAATGGCGCATCTAACCCGCCTTCTTTAGCTCTTGGAAAATCGAAATTACCATCTGGCGTACGTACCGAAACATCAAGGATTTCACGCTGAAGTGTAAAACCTCCTATTTTCATACGATAAGGCAAGTCCACGTGACCATCCACGATGATAGTTTCGTGAGCAATTTTGGTAGCAACTTCCAATCGCTCTGCATCAGACAGTGCAGTGTAATCAACAGTTGCCTCTTTTTCCTTGGGCGAGCATGCGAAAGCCAAAGTGACCAGCAATGCAGCGTTTAAATATTTTCTCATAAGTTGGTGGGTTAGATTAAATCCTAAGATAAGTGGTTTTTCTAACTGAACACTCATTAATCCATCAAAGGCATTTTTAGCAAAATATCTGGCAGATCTAGGCGATTTAGAACCCCTAAAATCAATTTACCAATAGATAATTATGTAAATTCCAATACAAAACCACCTAGCATGAAACATTTCTGGATATTTTCAATTTTTCTTCTTCTGAGTTGGGCTTGCAGCTCAAAACAGTCCTCACCTATCGAGATTAAGATTGATCTCACGCTAGAAAGTGACCTTAAGGATGGGAGACTATTATTAATTTTCTCGCCTGATAGCACTACAGAACCTAGGTTTGGGATAAGTGACAATGTGGGAACAAATCAGGTATTTGGGATGGATTTTGAAAATTATAAATCTGGCAATACTATTGAATTTGACATCACTAGTTTTGGCTACCCCAAGGAAAAGCTCTCAGATATGCCGGACGGAATATTCTATGTGCAAGCATTTATTCAAAAACATGAAAGCTTTACCCGCGCGGATGGCCACACTGTAAAGCTCCCAATGGATCAGGGCGAAGGTCGGCAATGGGCTAGAGCACCAAAAAACATTTACAGCAACCCAGTTAAGGTCGATTGGAAAAATGGAAAAGACCTAACATTGACTATAGACCAGATCATTCCTGAGATAAAGGAACCTGAAGACACGGATTACATCAAGCACATAAAATTTAAGTCTGATTTACTATCAGAATTCTGGGGAAGAGATATGTACTTAGGAGCTAACATACTCCTTCCAGAGGGATTTAATGAAAACCCAAATCAATACTATCCGATCATGATTTTTCATGGGCATTTCCCCTCTGATTTCTCTGGCTTCAGAACTATCCCACCTGATCCTGATCTAAGCGATGATGAATACAACGAAAGGTTCGGGATTTATGGATATGAGAAAATTCAACAGCAAGAAGAATATGACTTTTATCAAAAATGGACGTCTCCAGACTTTCAGCGTTTTATTATTGTGGAGATTCAACATGCTAATCCTTATTATGATGACAGCTATGCCGTAAACTCAGCCAACCTTGGGCCATACGGAGACGCAATAACTTTTGAGTTAATCCCTCACATTGAGAGGACATTCCGTGGCATTGGCGAGGGATGGTCACGATTTCTGTATGGTGGATCTACTGGAGGATGGGAAGCTTTAGCTGTGCAGATATTTTACCCTGATGAATATAATGGTTGTTTTGCTGCTTGCCCAGATCCTATAGATTTTAGAGCTTATACTTCTATTAATCTCTATGAAGATCAGAATGCTTACTATCAAGAAGGAGAATTCCGAAAGACTTTACGACCAGGACATAGGGATTATTTAGGTCATATATCTGCAACCGTCCAAGACATGAATCATCGTGAACTTGCAATTGGAGGTACCAAAAGTAGATCTGGTGATCAATTCGATATTTGGCAAGCGGTCTATTCTCCACAAGGCGCAGATGGATATCCAAAACCCATATGGGATAAATATTCAGGAGAAATCGACTCTGAGGTTGCTTCTTATTGGAAGGAAAATTACGACCTTCGCTATATAATGGAGAGAGATTGGGAGACCCTAGGCCCAAAATTGGAAGGGAAAATAAATATCTTTTGTGGTGACATGGATAACTATTACCTAAACAATGCAGTTTACCTGACTGAAGATTTTTTGGAACAAACGCAAAACCCTTACTATGATGGTACAGTAGCATACGGAGACAGAGCAGAGCATTGCTGGAATGGAGACCCTACTCTCCCAAATTATATTTCCAGACTCAGATATAATACGCTCTACCTAGGAGAAATTGCAGATAGACTAAAGGAAACAGCCCCTGCTGGATTTAATCAATATAACTGGACACTAACCAAAAACTAATATGAAATCAACAACAATCAAACTAGGCCTTTTAGGCTTATTCGCAGCATTCTTTTTCGCAAATTGTGCTTCTCCCAAAACTGAAGAAACTACCGAAGAGGTAGTCATCGAAGAAGTGAAAACACCGACTTTGACTAAAATCTGGGAGACAGACACCACATTGACCACAAACGAATCCGTATTGTATGATGCTGCATCAGGCAAAATCTATGTTTCCAACATAGAAGGAGATCCTCAAGGCGAAGACGGCAAAGGCTCTATTTCTATCATTGACAAAGAAGGCAAAGTAGTCAACCAAAACTGGGTAACTGGACTAAATGCTCCTAAGGGAATGGGGATTGCTAATGGCAATTTATATGTGACTGACATTGATCAGCTCATAGAAGTAAATCTTGAATCAGGGAAAATCAGCAATAAATACCCAGTCGAAGGAGGCCAGTTCCTTAACGATCTTGCTACATACGACGGGAAAGTATATTTCACTGACATGAATACTGGCAAAGTCCATTTGCTTGATGGTGGAAAAATATCTACCGTAACTGAAGGACATGAGTCAATCAATGGAATTGCTATAGGAGAAGACGGAATGCTATATGTTTTGGATAAAACTGGTATGAAATCGCTTCAGGCAGACGGCACATCCATGATATTGAATGATGTGGTGACAGGTGGTGACGGACTTGTGATTTTAGGAGATGGGAACTATGTAGCTTCTAGATGGGCTGGAGAAATCTACTTTGTAAATAGCGATGGCAGTGAGACACTGCTTTTGGATACAAAAAATGCAGAATCAAACACTGCGGATATTGGATTCATCCCCGGAGACAACATCGTCTTAGTCCCAACGTTCTTCAAAAATAAGGTAGTCGCCTACAAACTAGACTATTAATACCTAGGTCAGCAACACATTTAAAGGCCTTCTTAAGAAGGCTTTTTTACGTTAATGAACTGTGAGGACTTAATTTTCCTTATATTAATGGACAAGCGACTAACAGAATTATCACCAAATAGGAGCAACAAAGGGTAGAAGTTGAAAACCTTATTAAATATCTTCAACTGATTGCTACTCTAATTCACTGTATGTTGGTCACTTATAGAATCTTGAATCATTGATAGACATATTCTATCAGTAATTTGTCTATTTGTGAGTAAATTTGTCCTAATTCAAAATCCGACCGAGTTTTTATAATTCGGGCCTAAATTTATCCATGATGAAATCAGGAGAAATAAATTACGAACTAGAAAAGAACATAGAGGTCATCTCTCAATTGGATGGTCTTGTTGGCGAGGCCGTAGATAATATCCTCGTTGATCCGGACAAGTGCTGGCAACCATCAGATTTCCTACCCGATTTTGGAGATCCAGATATTCATGATCAAGTAAAATTACTTCAACAAAGATCAGAAGGTATTCCTGACACCGTTTTAACTTCCTTAGTTGGAAATATGATTACGGAGGAAGCTCTTCCAAGTTATCAGACCTACTTCAATCTTTTGGAAGGAATCAATCCAGAAAGAAGCCTGCTATCACCTTCAGGTTGGGTGAGATGGTCCAAATCCTGGACTGCAGAAGAAAACCGTCATGGTGATCTACTCAACAAATACCTCTACATGACTGGAAGAGTAGATATGAAAGCTGTAGAGCAAACCATTCACAGATTACTTACCAATGGATTCGACCCAAATACCGGTGGTGATCCATATCAGGCGATTGTGTACACCTCTTTTCAAGAGAGAGCTACCAAAATTTCTCACGTTAACACTGGGAAATTGGCAGATATCGCTGGAGACCCTATTTTAGGAAGAATATGTAAGCAAATTGCTGGAGACGAAGCTAGACACGAAAAAGCTTACAAAAGCTTTATGTCAGCCATATTCGAAATTGATCCAAATGGAGCAATTCTGGCTTTTGAAAAACTGATGAGAAAGCAGATCGTCATGCCGGCGGTACTGATGGGTGAAGGTGGTTCAAACCCTTCTTTATTCACTGAATTCTCCACTATTACGCAGAAAGTAGGTATATACACTGGCTGGGATTACGCCAGAATTATTGAACATCTAGTAGATCTTTGGAAAATAGAAAGCTTGACAGGATTAAATGATGTAGCCTCCAAAGCGCAGGATTACCTCGTGAAATTATCCGATAGATATATGAGGCTTGCCGATAGGATGAAAGCTCCTGAAGAAGTAAAATTAGCTTGGCTTAAATAATCAAGAATTTCTTTCAATAAATCCTTTCCAAACTGGAAGGGATTTTTTGTTTGCATCTACTATAATTATCTTATCGTACTATATTCCACCTTATGAGACATGTTTTTTCTACCATCTTTTGCATTTGCCTTCTTACACTGTTTTCTGGAGCAAACGCCAACTCCCAGACAATTAGGGTAAACCAAGAAAGACTTGCAGGACTAATTCAAGAACTTTCCACTTATGGGAAAAATGCAGCAGGCGGATCTGACCGGGTAGCATACAGTGTTCATGACATTGCCGCTAGGAAGTTCGTCATCAAGAAAATGACTGAGCTAGGACTAGACGTTTCAGTTGATTTTGCTGGAAATATTATTGGAAAAAAGTTTGGGACTAACCCTAACCTCAAACCTATTGCCTTTGGTTCTCATATAGACGAAGTGCCAAATGGCGGGGATTACGACGGGCCTGTAGGGTCAATGAGTTCTATCGAAGTTGTCCAGACTTTGCTTGAAAATAAAACGGTGACTCAACATCCATTGGAAATCATCATTTTCACCAATGAAGAAGGTGGAGTTGTTGGCAGTAGAGCACTAGCAGGCCAACTTTCACCAGAAGCTTTACTTACGAAAAGTAGCAGCGGCCTCACCCAAGCTGAAGGAATAAAGGCTGTAGATGGAAATCCTGACCGAATTCCTGAAGTCAAAAAAGAAAAAGGAGCCTATGCCGCTTTTCTTGAATTTCACATAGAACAAGGAGGCAATCTCGAACGTGAAGGAGTACAAATCGGAGTAGTGGAAGGTATTGTAGCGATTGAATGGTGGCAGTTTACTTTTAAAGGATTTGCAAATCATGCAGGAACCACTCCCATGAACATGAGAAAAGACCCAATGCTTCCGGCAGCTAGATTTATTCTAGCGGTGAATGAAATAGTAAAATCATATGAAGGTGCTCAGGTGGGGACCGTCGGCAAAATAGAAGCTTTCCCGGGTGCAGGAAATGTAATCCCAGGGGAAGTCTCTTTAAATCTGGAGCTTAGAGACCTTTCCTCTGAGAAAATCTGGAACATTTACAATGTACTTGCTGCAAAAGCACAAGAATTTGCTGAAGCAAGCGGGACTGAAGTGAGTATAGCTCACCAGGAAGTAGCAAGCAAACCAGCATTGGCAAATCCAGCTATTCAAAAAGTAATTGAACAATCAGCCAGAGAACTTGGTCTATCCACTATGTATCTTCCAAGCGGTGCCGGTCATGATGCTCAAGAAATGGCTAGGTTAGCACCTATAGGTATGATTTTCATCCCAAGTAGAGGCGGAATAAGTCATTCACCAGAGGAATATTCTTCTCCTGAAAACATTGCAAACGGAGCCAATGTTTTACTACAAACTATCCTTAGACTTGACAAGGAATTACCTTAATTGCATCGCTTTTCTAACACCCAAGTCTTTCAAACCGCAGCCTATTAAGCAACCACATCATGGACAATACTCAAGTCGAAAATATATCATTATCCTACCTTCAACCTTCGGACTATAAAGACCTAAAGGCAGCCATGATCGAAGCATACAGAAGTATGCCAGGTTCTTATTGGAAGGAAAGTCAAATAGAAAGTCTGATCACCAAATTCACAGAAGGACAGGTGGTAATTCGAATTAATGATCAGCTGGCAGGATGTGCTCTTTCAATCATAGTGAATGATGCTGAATTGGAAGGAGAACATACCTACAAAGACATCACTACTAACTTTACTTTTGACAATCACAACAATTCAGGAGACATGCTATACGGCATTGATGTTTTCATCAAACCTGAATTTCGTGGATTGAGACTTGGAAGAAGATTGTACGACTACCGTAAAGAGCTCTGCGAAAAGTTAAACTTGAAAGGAATTGTATTTGGCGGAAGAATACCCAATTACCATAAGTATGCAGACCAGATGGGGCCAAAGGAATATTTGGAAAAAGTGAAGCTGAAGGAAATCTATGATCCAGTTCTGAATTTCCAATTGGCAAATGACTTCCACCCAGCGCGGATCATGAAAAACTATCTTGAGGGTGATTCTGCTTCAAGTGAGTTTGCCGTGTTGTTGGAATGGAATAATATTTTTTATGAAAAGCCAAACAAAAAGGCCTCTACGAACAAGACAATCGTTCGCCTAGGTTTGATCCAATGGCAAATGCGCTTGTATGACAATTTGGATGAGTTGATGCAGCAGGCGGAGTACTTCATCGATGCTGTGTCTGGTTACCGTTCGGATTTCGCACTTTTCCCCGAGCTATTCAATGCTCCTTTGATGGCCGAATTCAATCACTTGAGCGAAGCACAGGCAGTCCGTGGATTGGCAAAATACACAGACGAGATCGTCAAGCGTTTTGCGCAGCTATCTGTCTCCTACAATATCAACATCATCACCGGCTCCATGCCGAAGATCAAAAATGATAAGCTATATAATGTAGGTTACCTCTGCAAGCGAGATGGGTCGGTAGAATCTTATGAGAAGTTACATATTTCACCGCTAGAGGCTAAAGTCTGGGGGATGCAAGGCGGTAGTAGGCTGAAAGCTTTTGATACTGACTGTGGCAAAATCGGGATTTTGATATGCTACGATGCTGAGTTTCCTGAATTAAGTAGAATTTTAGCTGATGAAGGTATGGACATTCTTTTCATACCATTCCTGACTGATACACAAAACGGCTATTCCCGTGTGCGAAATTGTGCAATGGCCAGAGCAATTGAAAACGAATGCTATGTGGCTATGGCTGGAAGTGTGGGTAATCTACCGAAGGTTCACAACATGGATATGCAATACGCACAATCCATGGTAATTACGCCATGTGATTTCGCTTTCCCGAGTAATGGTATCAAAGCTGAAGCCACTCCAAATAACGAAATGACACTGATAGCAGATGTTGATCTATCATTATTACGAGAGTTGAATCAATCTGGAAGTGTAAGAAACCGGAAGGATCGTCGAACTGACCTTTTTGAGCTTAGGCTTAAGGATATTCCAAAATAATCTAAAAAAAAGTGAATCATATTCCTTTGAAAACCATTACATGTATATACATCAATTGGAGAAATCATGAGAGCAATTAAGAAAATACATAAAGCTGAATACAGGCCTATTGCGGATTTGGTAACGTATAGCCCGATGCCAACTCGGTCATTAGATCATTTAGACCCATTCATTTTTTTAAATCATCACGGTTTTCAAACCTATCCTACCAATAATCAAGGCTTGCCATTTGGTCCCCACCCCCATCGCGGAATGGAGACGGTTACCTTTATCCTAGCTGGAGATATCATGCACTTGGATTCGTCTGGACATGAATCTGTAATCGGTCCCGGTGGAGTACAATACATGACTGCCGGAAGTGGATTGATCCATTCGGAAGTAAGTAGTTCTGATTTTAAGAAAAACGGTGGCGACCTTGAAATCCTACAGCTTTGGCTGAACCTTCCTGCGGACAAAAAAATGATGAAACCAAGCTATATCGGCCTGCAGAAGGAGGAAATCCCAACTTTCACTTTGGACAATGGCAAGGTAAAAGTTCAACAGCTATTCGGAGAGTGGGAAGGAAATGCAGGTGCTTTTGAGGGGAATTTCCCGATTACTATGAGCACTATTTATTTGGAAAAGGGAGGGAAATTTGAAAAATCAATTCCTAAGGATGAGAGCATATTCTTCTACATCGTTCGAGGTACTCTGAAGGTCAACGGCGAAGAAGTCAATTTCAGGAATTTGGTAGAATTCAAAAATGAAGAGGGTGTCATTAGCGTGGAAGCTACTGAAGATGCAGTTCTGATTTTAGGCAATGCCCTATCTTTCAATGAGCCAATGGTTGCTCAAGGCCCATTTGTCATGAACACGACCAAGCAAATCCAAGAAGCCTATGCTGATTACCAAGCTGGGAAATTCGGGACTTGGACTCACTAATTATCCGTCAATAATATCCTGGGAGACTAGTCTGTAGATTTCAGCTATTGATTCGTTGTAATTCAAAAATCTATGGTGGTCTTCCAGAGTTTCATAATCCTCTCGAATAGCTGGTCCTGTTTGAGCAGCCTTAGCTCCCATCTGAAGGCTTTTTGAAATTGTTTCTATAATTAGCGGCTTAAGCATCTCGAAGTCCAACCCCTGCCTTCGCATGACCTCCTCAGCAATTCTAATCATGTGATTGGAGAAATTGCTGGCAAAAACCGCAGCAATGTGCATAGCTTTCCTATCCTTTGATCTCACAGTATAAGTTAGCGGAGTCAAGCTTTTAGCTAGCTTTTTCAGTTTCTGCAAGGTCTCCTCATCATCAGATTCCAGCAAAAAAGGCACCTCGTCAAATTCGATTTTTCGTCCCTTAGTAAAGGATTGCAAGGGATAAAATATGCCAGTGTAGGTAGCCGAGCTATAATTCAAAATATCCAAAGCAACAGATCCGGAGGTATGCACAAGAATACTGTCCTCAGGTAGAATAATTTCATCTGCTATCTCCAAAATTGCAGAATCCTTTACCGCCATAATAAATATTTCCGCCTCACTAGCTGAAAAATCAAGATCATCTTTAGCCTCTCCGGCATATACTCGACTAGTAATATTCTCAGCGCTTTTTAACGTGCGGGCAAAGACTTCAGTAATTACATGTCCTGCATCTTCTAAAGCTGGGGCCAAGTGCCATGCAACATTTCCAGCACCGATTATGGCAATTTTAAACTTCATACGCTAATTAAACCAAAAATTCGACCAAAGAAAAAGCCATTCGAATCTCTCCGAATGGCTTTAGTATAAAATATATTTCTTACTTAAATATGAAGCGCTCGGTTGTCCGTTGCGGCAAGACAAGCCTCCTTAAAAGCTTCGGTATAAGTCGGATGAGCATGAGACATTCTTGCTATATCCTCTGCAGATGCTCTGTACTCCATCGCCACGACAGCTTCAGCGATCATGTCCGCCGTTCTTGGACCAATCATATGAACTCCAAGGATCTCGTCAGTTTCAGCATCAGCCAAGACTTTCACTAAACCGTCGGTATCCATGGAAGCTCTAGCTCGGCCAGAAGCCATAAACGGGAATTTACCAGTTTTGTACTTGATGCCTTTTTCCTTCAATTGCTCTTCAGTAAATCCTACCGCCGCCACTTCTGGCCAAGTATAAACTACACCAGGAATCAGGTTGTAATTGATATGTGGCTTTTGCCCCAAAATAGTCTCAGCAACAAATACACCTTCTTCTTCAGCTTTGTGAGCTAGCATTGCACCTTTCACCACATCACCGATTGCATAGATATTTGGTACATTGGTCTGCAAGTGATCATTTACTTCCACTTGACCTCTGTCTGTGATTTTCACCCCTGCAGCTTCAGCATTTAAGCCATCAGTGTAAGGTTTTCTACCGATAGAAACCAAGACGTAGTCACCTTTCATTTCGATGGTTTCGCCTTTTTCATTCTCAGCTTTCACCGTTACTTCTTTGCCTTTGCTTTCTACAGCAGTTACTTTATGCTTCAGGAAGAATTCAAAACCGATTTTCTTCAGTGACTTCTGAAGCTCTTTGCCCATGGTGCGATCCATAGTAGGGATCAAGGAATCCATGAATTCAATCACAGAAACTTTCGCTCCCAATCTCGCATACACAGAACCCAATTCCAAACCAATTACTCCACCACCGATGACTACCAAGTGCTTTGGAATCTCTTTCAAGTTCAAAGTTTCAGTAGAAGTGATCACTCGGTCTTTGTCCAATTTGATGAAAGGCAGAGAGGAAGGCTTCGACCCAGTAGCAATGATGATATTCTTGCCCTGAATATCTGAAGAAGTTCCATCTTCTTTGGTCACTTTGACAGTGGTTTTATCCACAAAAGAACCCACTCCTTGATGAACATCGATTTTGTTCTTTTTCATCAAATATTGAATCCCATCAGTATTTTGCTTCACCACATCATCCTTTCTGGTGATCATTTGCTTTAAATCCACCTTCAAGTTGCTCAGTTTGATACCGTGAGTTTCGAAGGTATGAGCAGCATTATGGTAATGCTCGGATGAATCCAACAATGCTTTGGAAGGAATACAGCCTACATTCAGGCAAGTCCCTCCAAGCGTAGAGTATTTTTCAACAATGGCGGTTTTCAGTCCAAGTTGCGCACAGCGAATCGCTGCTACATATCCACCTGGACCAGAACCTATAACAATTACATCGTACATTTTTTTGTCTTTTTAGAGTCTAGAACCATGAGCCAAGACTTGTTAAAATGAGGGCTGAAGTTCCTCAGCCCATCGTAAATCGTATATCGGAAATCGTAAATCCTTAGACTCCAAACAACAATCTTGTCGGATCTTCAAGCAATTCTTTAACTCTAACAAGGAAGCTTACGGACTCACGACCATCGATGATTCTGTGATCATAAGATAGCGCCAAGTACATCATCGGAAGGATGACAACTTCACCATTGACGGCCATCGGACGCTGCACGATGTTGTGCATGCCTAGAATAGCAGATTGAGGGGCATTGATGATAGGTGTTGACATCATTGAGCCGAAGATTCCTCCATTTGTCAATGTGAACGTACCACCAGTCATTTCTTCAATAGAAAGTTTATTGTCTCTAGCCTTCATCGCCAGTCTAACCACTTCTTTTTCTATCTGATCAAAACTCATTGCTTCAGCATTTCTGATCACCGGAACTACCAATCCTTTTGGAGCAGACACAGCAATGGAAATATCACAGAAATCGTTGAAAACCATCTCATTTCCGTCGATTTTAGCATTTACAGATGGCCATTCCTGAAGCGCTACGCAAACAGCTTTGGTGAAGAAAGACATGAATCCAAGTCCTACACCATGCTTCTCTTTGAATTGCTCTTTGAATTTGGATCTCAAATCCATGATCGGCTTCATGTTCACCTCATTGAATGTGGTAAGCATTGCCGTTTCATTTTTCACAGAAACTAACCTTCTGGCCACTGTTTTTCTCAATGAAGACATTTTCTCTCTGCGTTCATTTCTAGAACCTGCAACTGGTGCAGGTGCAGCAGCCGCAGCTGGTTTGCTTTCAGCTTTTGCTGGTGCAGGAGCCGATTTCTGAGCAGATTGCGCATCTTCTTTGGTAATTCTACCGTCTTTTCCGGTTCCTTTTACAGACTCAGGAGAAACTCCTTTTTCTGCCAAAATCTTTGAAGCAGCTGGTGAAGCATGTCCAGTAGCATAATTAGTATTTCCTGACTCAGCTGATGCTGATACAGGAGTCGAAGAAGATTCAGAAGAAGCTGCCGCAGCTGGCTCACCTTCCGTTACTTCGATTTTACAGATCATTCCGCCAATCTCAAGCACATCACCTTCTTGCGCCACGTGGCGAAGAATTCCTGATGCCTCAGCTGGCAATTCAAATGTTGCCTTATCAGAATCAACTTCAGCTATAATCTCATCCAACTTCACATAATCCCCATCGCCTTTTAGCCAATTGGCCAAGGTAACCTCAGTGATGGACTCACCCACCGTAGGCACCACCATATCTTTCACTTCTCCTGTAGCTGTCGCCGCAGAAGATTTTGCTTCAGCTTTTGGAGCAGCCGCAGCAGCTGGCTCAGACTTACCTGGTGTACCAGTTTCGTCAATTTCGCAGATCACAGCTCCGATTTCCAATACATCGCCTTCTTGGGCTTTGATTCTAAGTACACCCGCAGCTTCAGCTGGTAACTCAAAAGTGGCTTTGTCGGATTCCAATTCACATAGGACTTCGTCCATCTGAACCTCATCTCCGTCTTTTTTAAACCATTGGCCGATGGTAACTTCCGTGATGGATTCGCCTACAGCCGGGACTTTAATTTCTTTGCTCATAAGTTTTTCTTTTTTTCTCTTTTGTAGTCAAAAAGAGAGGAACAAAATGATACGATTATTTTGGATGTCTTAATAAAAAGAGCTGTGATTATTTCAAATTAAGTGCTTGAGCAACAATACTCTTCTGCTCCTCCATGTGGACTTTATTGTAACCTGTTGCAGGTGAAGCACTAGCTTTCCGAGCAATTACCTCCATTGGTATTTCCTTGTAAAGCAATCTCAGAATATAATTCCAATAGCCCATGTTAGATGGTTCTTCCTGTACCCATACAATTTCAGCTTCTGGATAACCTGCAAGCACATCAAGCATTTGCTTCTTAGGTAGCGGATGAAGCTGCTCGATTCTTACGATAGCGACATCTTTCACTTTCTCCTTTTCTCTCGCCTCATCAAGGTCGTAAAAGATTTTGCCTGAGCAAAGTACTACTCGCTTCACATCCTTAGCATTCACGGTAGTATCTGGAAGCACTTCTCTGAATGTACCTGAGGTAAATTCTGAAAGTGGAGAAACTACTTTTGGATGTCTAAGTAAAGATTTCGGGGACATCACAATACATGGCTTTCTAAATTCCCAAGCCAATTGTCTTCTCAACAAGTGGAAGAAATTAGAAGGTTCTGTTACGTTTGCTACAATTGTATTGTATTCAGCAGCAAGCTGAAGGAATCTCTCTGGACGCGCATTGGAGTGCTCTGGTCCCTGACCTTCATAGCCGTGAGGCAGCAACATCACCAAACCGTTCATTTTCTGCCATTTTGATTCACCGGAAGTGATAAATTGGTCAATCATGGTTTGAGCGCCGTTGGCGAAATCACCAAATTGCGCTTCCCATATAGTCAGTGAATTAGGGTTTGCCATAGCATAACCATATTCAAAGCCTAGTACAGCATATTCGGAAAGAAGGGAGTTATAAATGTAGAATTCACCTTTTCTTTCCTTCATTTCCTTCAAGGAATTGTAGGCTTTGTTAGTATTAGCATCATGAAGTACGGCATGACGGTGAGAGAAAGTGCCTCTTTGTACATCTTGACCTGTCAATCGAACAGACTTCCCTTCCAACGTCAAAGAACCGTAAGCAAGCAATTCAGCAGCTGCCCAGTTCAAACTTTTAGAATGGAAGAACATATCCTTACGCTGCTTCAGCTGCGCTTCAATCTGCTTCAATGGTTTGAACCCTTTAGGAATTACAGTCAGCGCTTCAGCTACTTTCTCAATCAACTCCTGGCTAATTCCAGTTTCTGGCGACTGATCAAAATCTTCTGGCTTGGATCTTCTCAAACTGCTCCACTCCTGCTCAAAACGAGTAGCTTGGTAAGGAAGTGGCTTTTCTTTCACTAGATTCAAACGATCCTGAAGCAATTGTCTGAATTCCTCATCCATTTGAGAAGCCAACTTTGCCTCCACATCACCACGCTCTGCCAATCGCTTCACATAGATCTCTCTTGGATTTGGATGCTTGGAAATAATATTATAAAGCTCTGGCTGAGTAAATTTTGGTTCGTCAGATTCATTGTGTCCGTGACGTCTATAGCAAACCATGTCCACAAAAATGTCACGGCTGAATTTCTGCCTGAATTCTGAAGCCAGTTTAGCTGCAAAAACAACAGACTCCGCATTGTCACCATTCACGTGAATAACTGGTGCATCTATGATTTTAGCAACATCAGTACAGTAAATGGAGGAACGTGCATCATCAAAATCCGTAGTAAATCCAACTTGGTTGTTAATAACAAAGTGAATCGTACCACCGGTATTATATCCTTTCAGGCTCTCCATTTGAGTCACTTCATAGACGATGCCTTGTCCTGCGACAGCTGCATCTCCGTGAATCAAAATAGGAAGTACTTTAGTTACATCTCCTTTATATTCTGAATCGATTTTGGCACGAAGGAAACCTTCAACCACTGGATCCACCGCTTCTAAGTGAGAAGGATTTGGAGCAAGTTTCAAATGAACCTTGTTCTCGCTATGCGTAACAATATCACTGGAATAGCCCATGTGATACTTCACATCACCATCGCCCATCGTTAAATCCGGTTTGGCAGTTCCTTCGAATTCCGAGAAAATCTGCTCGTAGGTTTTGCCCATGATGTTAGCCAAAACGTTCAAACGACCACGGTGAGCCATACCGATCATTACTTCTTTTACTCCCAATTGAGATGAAGTATTAATTACAGCATCCAAAAATGGAATGGTACTTTCTCCACCTTCAAGTGAAAAACGTTTTTGTCCAAGATATTTGGTATGCAAAAAGTTTTCGAAAACTACCGCTTGGTTTAGCTTCGAAAGAATTCTCTTTTTCTCTTCGTGAGTAGGGTTAAAAGCTAAAGCTTCTTTTTCCACTTTAGTCTTAAACCAATCCAGCATTTCTGGATCACGGATATATAAGTATTCAAATCCTACTGAGCCTTCGTAAATGGATTTCAAAGAATCTAAAATCTTTGACAACTTAGCAGTTCCTATTGCAATCTCATTTCCAGCTTGGAATTCGGTATTCATATCTTCCTGACCCAATCCAAAATCCTGAGGATCGATCAAAGCTTTTCTATCTCTTCGCTCTCTTACTGGGTTGGTTTTAGATCTCAAGTGAGCTCGAGATCTATAGGCATGAATCAATGCTCTAACCTTTATTTCTTTTGGCAATTGCTCCATGTCCATAATAGTACCTGGAGTAGCAAGTGCGCCATTTTTGGCAGGAGGAGTAGTCTTTCCATTTGATAAAGCTGTGACCTCTTCCTCACCGTAGTTGGTTAGTGCAAAGTCAAAGCCGTCGAAAAACTCTTTCCAGCTTGGGTCGATTGATTCTGGGTCACTCTTGTAAGAAGAGTATAGCTCATCGATATAAGACACATGAGCATTAGCTATATAAGAAAACTTATCCATTGTTAATTTTTGAAGAAGAACTCAAAGCTAAGGCCTTAATTCAATAATAAAAAATCGCCTATTTGCCTTTACAAATTTACTATTTACCTACTTCAAACTAGATAGTGTATCTTCTATTGCTTAATGAAAAATTAAAATATAAAGTCAGACGAAAAGTAAATATCAGTCGAGTAGGAATTATTGCATCTCCATTACTTTGAGGGCTATAACAAAAAAGCAGCGCCCAAGGGACGCTGCTTTCAAAATAAACCAAATATCTATTACCTAAGAATTGGTAAAGGTTTCCCAGCCTGAGCTGTCATAGTCACCTCACCTGTTTCATCGTCACTATTTATCCAGACGAATACAAGTTTTTCAGGAGTACTGCTTAATACAGTAATAGAATATCCTACACCATATTTATCTGCACCTGACATACTGAGTTTTCCGCAGGCATCATTTATTCTTACGTTTCCACTACCCCAAGAGTCGCCATAACAATTCCAGAATCCAAAAGTCGCATCTGAAATAGTATAGCCACCAGGAGAGTTAGAAACTGGAGTCCATGTAGTAGTTCCAGAAATAGTGCCTCCACAAGATCCATAAACAGAATCCATATTAGTAGAAGTGAATGAATATGTACCTCCCAAATCTGAAGGACAAACTACATTCACAAAATACTGGAATGGTGAATCGTAGAATGGTGCTCCGGCAATGTTCCCTGAAACATTCTCTCTATTGAATGAACGTCCGAACTTATCATTCAAAATTACGCTAAATTCAAAGGTATCTCCTCCTTCAATATCAGCCGCAGTCAATCCCACAGCAGCCATTGCTTCAGCAGCAGTAATTTCGAAGCTAGTTCTTAAGAATCTAGAATCGGTATTAGGAGCAAAATCTGAAGGCTGAAGTGTTTTAATCAACACCGGCGCGGCTGCAGGAGTATATTTTAGGCCTACACCAGGAATCAATCTCCTATGCTGAACCTTTATCTCTACAGTCTCAACTGTAGCTCCATCTTCCTTATCTACTGCCTCTAGAGTCAATGCGAATTTAGAGTTGTTAAGATTAAAGAAATTGAAGGTTGTACTTGTTCTTGCAATTGTGCGCAAGTATGCCCCTGTATCAAAATCTGAATATGGGATGGCTGGATCAACAAAATCTCTACATGAGCTTAGGAAAACCAAAGCACCCAAAAGAAACCCAAAACTATATTTTAACATTTTCATATTATCTCGATTTTTTTTTGGTTAATATACCCAACTGTTACCTGCAGGATTAGTGTCCCAGAATACCTGTGCGCTCAAGCCAGACTTCTGACTTGCATTAGTGTTAGTCACCATATACACGTTTGGATACAAGAACGAACGAGGGAAATCTCCAGCGTTTTGCTCTAGACCTGGCTGCATATTTCCTGGCTCACCGGTTCTTTTGTAAAGGTTGTAAGACTCAACCCCATTTCCGAAAAGAGATAACCAATACTCACGTCCAATAACATACATTTTGCTAGGCAAAAGTGGGTTACCTGGGCCTGCACTATCGTACTGAGAAGCAACAAAAGCGATGTAAGCGGCGATGTCCTGATCAAGAGTAGTACTTTGTTTTGCAAAGTATGCATTAATTGATCCGGCCTCCTGGGTACCAAGAGCATAAGACTTTACATAGCTCATATGCTTAGTAATTCCAGAAAGTAGATATGCCTTAGCTGCTGCTGCATCATTGTTGATTTCTAACGCATATTCAGCAAGCATAAAATCTACATAGGCAGCAAGCATAATTGGATACAATCCTTTTCCTTGAGCACCTAATGAAGTACTATTAGTTGGCTTAGCGGAATTATCATCAAATCTTCCACCAACAGGATACAGTCCCCACATAGTTCTTTTTAAACCATCTGGTGGAACGCCATCTGGATCGAGGTGATCACGACCCCAATAGCCCCTTGTTCCTGGCAAGCAATAGATGAACCCACCACTCAAATAATGAGGGGGAGCGATTTGGGAGATACATTCAATCTCATCTACACTTGTTGAATTCTCAGTAACTTGACGATACCAGTAGAAGCGTGCTCTAGGATCGTCAAATCCCTTAGCCTCCGTCATGTGCCACATGTAGAATGTAGAATGATATGTTCCTCCACCAGAAGTATAAGAACCTACGAAATTACCATGTCTAGAATCTGGATTCGCAGAAGAAGTGCCAAATTTGAAAGCGAAATCATCTCCTGTGCCTAACATGTTATTTTCAGCTACCAATGCTGCAATCCCAGCTTTGGATCCTGCTTCGTCAGTTAACCTTAGATTCAGGTAATATCTCAACTTTAAGGTATTGATTAACTTGATCCATCGCGTATAATTTCTGCCATAGAAATAATCATTTGGAGAACCAGCAGAAGTACCTGTAAAGTGTTCAGCAGCTTCATTCAATGTAGCAAACGCTGCTTCATAAATTGATTTACCGCCATCTACCTTAGGATTGAAATTCCCTGCATCCAACGCTTCAGAATAAGGCACATCACCATATACATCCACCAAGTTGAACATCACCATAGCTTTGATAGTCTTAGAAATACCTAAATGTCTCTGCAATCCACCTTCGATTGCCAAAGGCTCTAGAAACTTAATATCTGCAAGAATATTAGCATAAGAATTATTCCACCATCCATTTGTAGATGAAGTAGTGTAAGCACTTTCATACTGAGCACTTCCTTGATTTGTTATTCTAGTCAGGTCCATGCCTGTATTACTAATTCCTTGGTAGAAATCTTTGTAATCAAGCTGAATTCTATTCAGTAGAAAATCAGGAGATGCTGTGGAGGCTGTTACCGCATTTGGATTATCCAGTAAATCTAGATCACAGGACGATGCAAATAACATGGTTGACGCACACAACAAACTATATATATATTTTTTCATAGTTATATTATTTTTGGTATTAGAATGCAAGAGTTACAGTTCCTCCAAATCTCTTTGAACTAGGTCCTGTTACGAAATCGAAACCAAGACCATTTCCAACTCCTGTTCCTAATACGTCTACATCATAGTTCATATTTGGAGGGAAGTTCAATGCCAACTTCCATAAGTTAGTACCGCTAATTGCAACAGTTGCTCTCTTGAAAGGCGTCTTAGCCATTAGTCCTTTTGGCAATTCATAACCCAGTGAAACCTCACGAAGTCGGATCATAGATCCATCAAATAGATTCGGCTCATCAGTTCTTCCTTGGTAACCCGAGAAAAAGTAATCAGAAGCGGAAATTTGAATATCATTTGGTACGTACTTCGTAGTTCCATCTGCATTAAGACCATCTTCCCTTACGCCTGGCATAATGAAAGACATTTCTCTATCAGCTACCGGATCTTTGGTGACACCCCTTGCTAGAGTGGCAGTCACAGTATTTGAAAACACATCACCCTTGTGTCTGTATTCTAACATTCCCATCAAAGAAAATCCTTTGAAAGAGAATGTATTTATCCAAGATCCAGTCCACTTAGGATTAGGATCACCTAGAATTTTCAATTCAGGATCTGCTTTATAAATACCATCTGAAAGCACAATCGGATTGCCATCAGGATCTCTTGCAAATCCAGTTCCTTTGATTACGTTAAATGGCTCTCCCGGAATAGCAAAATTACCCAAGTTGGTATATCCTGCAATTACGATCTCTTCCAATCCTCCGCCTAGTTCCATCGTTACTGATCTGTACAAACTCCAGTTTACGATCGAATTCCAAGTAAATCCTGATGCTGTAGCAATAGGAGTAACTGTCGCCTGAAACTCTACACCTCGAGTTCTAATCTTACCCACGTTAATTGTAGTTTGGGTAAATCCAGTTGATGGATCAATTGGAGCAGTTGTAATCAAGTCGTTTGTATTCTTCTCGTATAGAGAGAGATCAAAGCTCAACTTATTATTAAACATGACAGCTTCTGCACCAAACTCTATTTCTTCTTGAAGTTCTGGTCTTAGGTTAGGATTACCCAACGTATTGGATACTGAGTGTGTTTGTGTAAGAGTACCATCTCTGGAGAAGGCAATAGCATTTTGAGCGAGTGTATTTCTTGTGCTATATGGACTAGGGAAACCAGCCGAAGTACCATAAGCCAATCTCAGTTTCAAGTCATTCAATACCGTTGAGTTCCAGTTAAAAGCGGAAGTAGGAATAAATGACACTGAAGCTCCTGGATACAAAATCCTTCTGTTCTCTTCTTCTACTGTTGAAGTCCAGTCATTTCTCGCAGACAAGTTTAAATAAAGGAAATTAGAATAATCGAAAGTTAAATTGGCATAAACTCCAATTCTTCTTTGTTCCTCAACATAGTTAAGACCTGCAGCAGAAGAGCTTGTAAAGTTTGAGTGATTGAAGAGCCCGAAAGCTAGCTGACCCTGAGATTCAATTCCATCTCTAATAAAGGAATCATATCTTGAGTTGCCTCCTAGCAAGGCGCTCATCCCGAATTTTTCAGAAAATTCCTTTTTCCAGTTCAATACCAAATCCTGATTCCAAATTGTGTTGGTAATGTTTGCTGTACTATACAATCCAGACTGGATAGCTGCACTTCCGCTGCCTGCACCTTTATTATATAGCTTCTCTTGCTTCTCTGTATAAGTATCTAGACCAAATCTATATGTGACAGAAAAGTCATCACTTACATCATAAACCAAAGAAGTTGAATTAAAGAAACGCTGTACGTCAGACGTGTTAGAATAATACTTCGCTAACCAACGTGGGTTCACAATGTCATTACCACCTCTGTAGTAAACTGAGCTATGATCCGTTGGATTCTCAAAAGGCAATCCAGCCAAATCCACAGATCGAGGAGTATACAATACGTGTGCAAAAACAGAAGGAATACCTCCTGAAGGTCCAGATCCAGATGCAGCGTTAACTGGTGGTGATGCCAAATCTGTAATTGCAAATGTGAAAGAGGAATTTACATAAAGCTTGTCTGTAACCGCAGAGTTCACACCTAAACCAAAATTATACTTTTCCATCTCATTACCAGGAGTAAAGCCTTCATCGTCGGTATAACCGAAACTAGCGCTGAATCCAGTTTTATCAGAACCTCCCGCGATTTGCACAGAAGTATTCGAAACCATTCCAGTTCGGAAGAAAGCTGTAGAAGGATCCTCGTATGCCTTATACTCATATTGGATTGGCGTTCCGCCCACTATTCCATCTACCCAAAACTCAGGGAAAGCTTCTCTTACCGAAGCGACAGAAGAGTTAGCATAGGGGTGCCTTACAGTTATACCTTCATTCAATCCAGGACCGAAGTTTGAAAAGAAGAAACCTGGAGACTGCTGGAATCCATTCCCGTATTCAGTACCATAAGTAGGCAAAGACGCCGCTTTATTAGAGAATAGGGATTGACTGATCGTTACTTCTGCTGCTTTCCTTTTAGATGAACCAGATTTAGTAGTAATCAAGATTACACCGTTTCTTCCCTGATCTCCATAAAGAACGGTTGCAGAGAGACCCTTTAGAACTGACATACTTTCGATATTATTTGGATCAATATCCAAGAATCGAGAAGAAGTAGTCGCTCCACCCGTAGTAAACCCGTTAGTATTATTGGTACTTGTGTTGAACGGAACCCCATCCACAACAAACAATGGCTGGTTAGAACCAGTAGCAGAGGAGTATCCTCTGATTACCATGTTTGTACCTGAACCTGTCATACCGTTAGTTGAGGTGATATTTACTCCCGGTACTTTGCCCTGCAATACTCGGGCAACATCTTGCTCTGGTCGGTTCGAAAGCTGTTCGTCACCTACAGTGGTTACGCCATAGCCCAAAGCTTTTTTCTCTCTTTCAATACCAATTGCTGTCACTACAATTTCATTAAGTTGTGCAGCATCAGTCATCAAAGTGACATTAATTATAGTTCTGTTTCCGATTACTTCTTCCGCGGGTTTTAACCCTATAAAAGAATAAATCAAAACATCAGAACCCCCAGGCACGGTAATGGAATAATTTCCATCTAAATCAGTGGTAGTTCCCACTGTTGTACCCTTCACAAGGATGGTGGCACCCGGCAAGCCGAGTCCGTCTTCTTCGGAAATTACCGTTCCGGTAATTACCCGTTGCTGCGCAGACACCTCAAAGGTGAGGGTCATGGTAAAAAGCGCAACAATACATAGTAAAGCTTTTCTCATAAGGTTTTAAATTTTGGTTGATGAGTAAATAAAAATTATTTAAATGCATTATCAAAATACTATTAAGAAAGTGGGTAAATCAGTATAGTGCAATTTAATAGTTCAATAAATCAATTATATTCGATAAAATTCAATAAACAATCTTTATAAACACCAAAATATAACTTTATCGTTTTTTGGTAATTCAACGGTTTAAATGTTTTCCAAGCGGATAAAAAGATAGATTGTTTGGATATCAAGCTATTGTTAAGGATTTTTAACAGAAAAAAAACATTTGATTTATTCGAAACAGAATTAAATTCTGAATTTTTAAAAAATAAATATTTTTAAAAAAAATAAAATTTTATTTGAAAAAAATAATATTGAATCAACACCATCAATAATGATCTAAAACGGAATAAAAAATCAATTTAATATTATTTTAAAGTATAAAATTTTGCAGTCTCCGTTACTTCATAAATTTTAAGCTATGAATATTAAGATTTCATATAAATGGGTCTAATAATTGTACATAACTCATCTTTATTAGCGATACTTTGAAAACCTGGTCTAATAAAAGTGGTGTTTTTAGCGATTTGATGAAAAATAACAAGCTCAAGGGCACAAACTATTCAAAAGGCCGATCTTTAAAATCAAAATTATATTTTGAAAAGTAGTTAATTAGAAGTAAAAATCTAAAAACTCTTCTTCTAGGATAATTATCTTTCCGGCCTTGCAACTGAAGCCTAATTTTAAATAGTCAAAGCTTAGGCTAGGTAAATTAAGTCTCATAAATCACTTTTATCCCGGACTATTTCAGGATTGTCTTTCTTTGACAAAAAGTAAAGGATCATCTTCAAATTTTTTCCAATCCTTTACAAGCACTTTTTCTAGCATCTTGACCTTTTCTGTTTGGTATTCCTCAGGAAGATCCTGAATGTATTTAATCAGATTGTAGCATGTAGTAAACTGGCCACACGCAATAAGATTTTCTTGGCGTCGTACTTTTAGATCTTCTGCATCCCACCAAAGTGTGGAGGGCATCATGGAAGCAATTAATGCGGATTGTTTGATTCGCGTTGAAATAGTGATTTCCTCAGCTGTCTCCTTCTGTTTAGCCTTACATAGGGTGTTTTGTATCCCGTTCAATTGGTATACCATAGAAGTAATTCGCCTATTAATTAATTCAGGTGATGAATAAAGTAAGTCAAAGTTCAATCTTCTTATTTGTCTAAGGAATATCTCATTGATCATCAGCAATGCAGAAGTCCAACTATTTATTATCATTTTTTTGACCTGATTTACTTCCAAATCAGCGAATTTCTCAACGTCATCCAGCAAGGCGTGAGGCAAGGCATTTTTAATCTTCCCCTGCAATTCCTTCTTCGCTTTTTTCACCAAGTAATCACCAAAAAGACCCAAGCCTGTCAATAAGGCAAATACTCCAATTATTCCACTGAAAATACCATAAAGCAATATCCAAGTTTTGCCAAAAAACACATCTAAAACACTGGAAAAAATTAGCCCAAAGATTCCTATCAAAAGTCCAATCCAATGAATAGGCTTCATCTGAAGGTATCCCAACCATCCTGCGACATAAGATGAAAAAGATCCCTGACCCTCATGGGAATCGGAACCTTCGTATGGAGTCCAAGAAGGCATCTCGAAAACATCAACATCATTCACAATAAGTAGATCTAAAGGAAAGCCATCTCAAGAACATTTATCAAAATTTACCATGCTACCAATCCCTTGATAATCAACAATCCCTCCGTCCATTATACTACACACTTCGCGCAATCCGCCAAGTTGATTAAATCAATATATTCCTGGCTTTCGTGATTCTCTAGGTAGTCATGTGGAAAAATCATCGGATCAAAACCTACCGGAAAACAAGAGGAAGAAGCAATAGCATCTGCAATACGTATGTCTTTCAAAACTGCCTGAATCTGGTCACATTTCAATTCATAATTCCCAAACTTATTGATATTCTGAAATCTAAAAGTTAGCCCGTAAGAAAACTCCGTGGCATTAAAACAAACATATTTCAGATGACCTTTTATATTCTCAGGCTTTAAAGCATCAAAGGTTTCGTCTACCAACTTTTAATGGTAAGTGAGTGCAAATCCATTGATGACTGACCTACTTCTAGTGGTAGTCTGACACAAGTCATTATCCATAAATTTGGACGTTGCCTCATCTACAAGCTTATCTTCTTTCAAAAATGAATAAAGCTTTGAGTAAAAATTATCAAAGGCTTCCCCCTTGGCATTGCTGGCAGTAAATAGACCAGCCGTGATGGTACCACCACTTGCTGAACTAATTGCAATGACGTTTTTCTAGAAGTGGCTTACCCTCTAATTCAATTCTATTCAGGTAATCCAATACCCCAAGGCTAAAAGCTGTTGCTCTGTATCCACCACCGCTAAAACAGACTCCAATTGATTTAAAAGGCTTTAAGCGTTCGGAAATATCAGCTGACTGTGCCATAAAAAGCTAGTTTTAAAAAGAAACAAAAATCAGATTTTAATGTAATGATAAAGAGCGATATAAAAGAGAATCAATAAAAAAGCAGCTCCTTTACGGCGCTGCTTCATTGAAATATATACTTCTGAAATATTAATTAGTGCAGGCCGTATTTTGAATCAAACTAGAGTTTGCATCCATCTCACGCTGCGGAATCGGAAAGATCGATCTTCTGTCATCATTTCAGGTCTTACAAAGAATACCGCAATGTAAAGGCTGCATCATCTTCCCAAACCTTAGTGAATTCATTAAAATTATATGCTGGCTTCCAATATAACCCTACATAAAAATTACTTTGATTGATATTGTATTCCACTCCTACGATCGCATCTACCCCATATACATTATAATCTTGATCAATTTTATAAACCCATGGTGGTTCTCCCTTTCCATCTTTCCACATCCCGTAGTGTGCTCCTCCACCAAAATACCACTCTAAACCTCGGAATTCCCTAATATCCATGTGATGTTCATACAGGGCAGCTGCAACCCAGCCTTTCCACCTTCTATAGACAAGAAGATCCACTGCTCCTTGCGCTGAAATAAATTGCTTTACAGTTCCTCCAATATTGGTTCCATATGTAATCCCAATCATAGTATTGTAATCTGCAATCTGCGCCTTAGACTCAATGATAGATGAAAACGCAAGAGAAAGAGTGGCAAAAGCCACAAAAAGAGTAAACCGCATGGAATGTTTAATTAATTACAGATCAAAAAGTAATGATATTTTCTGGCGTAATGCAATAATCTAGCTGGATATCGTGCAATTCTGGCGAAATACTTAGCTCAGCAGGAAAAAAACTCAATCCAATCTTCAATACCGAAGGATCAAGACTAGCCAAAAACACATCGTAATACCCTTTCCCAAAACCGATTCTATGTCCTTTTTGATCAAAAGCCAATAACGGAACAAAAACGACTTGAATTGACTCGTTTGTCACCAACTCAAACTCTTCTGGGACTGGAATCCCCCAAGTATCAAATTGAAATTTTGTGTAGGGCTGTAAAAGTAACGTATGTAAAATCAACGAATCAGACTCCACTCTTGAGGTGTAAACAGTATCTCCATTTAACTCTAAATACTCTTTAATCAGATAGGTATTAATTTCCCGTTGCTTAGGAATTGGGAAAAATAGATGAAAATGGATTAGCTCTTTTCGCTCACTTAAAAATGCAATCACATTATCTGTGATCTCTAGTGATTTTCTCTCCAGCTCTTCATCTGAAAGTGCTGCTCGCAGTTCCTTATAGAAAGTTCTTAGCTGTTGTTTGTCAAGACTCATTTGCCAATACCATCATTCTGAAATCCAGCGGATCAAAACAATCCAATAACTCTGAAATCAAATTAGGATTACTCAGATAGAATTGCATCATATTCACAACTCGTTCCTGAGGGCTCCCCCCTGGCTTCACTAATTCCTGAATACAACAGGCACGTTCTATCTGCGTATGCAATCTGCGTTCTTCAGCCTTTCGAAGCTTAGTAGCCATCTGGTCGATGATCTTCAATGACCGCACTTTACCAGCCTCAAAGGCATTCTCGAGACTTTTCTCTAAATGAGCAGCTTCCTGTCCTTTTGCATCAAAAAGTGCCGAAATTACTTCTTTTTGCTTAGTCAGCTCTATATCAATACTAGCCTCCGCTTTCACAAAAATCTTTTTCCAGTGCTTAATATCAACAAACAGATCCTCCGCATCCCAATTCATCTGCTTCATTTTCCTTTGAACTTTCTCATTGATAAGCAAAGCAAAATTACGAGGCAACACGACGGGGAAAGGAACATCAAAATGATCAAACACACTTTTCAACTGAAGCCAATACACCACTTCCGCAGGCCCTCCTAAATAGGCGAGATTTGGCAAAATCACCTCTTGATACAGTGGTCTTAACACCACATTTGGACTGAATCGCTCTGGATGCTTCTCTACCAAAGCCTTCATCTCTTCATCTGTAAATCGCAACTCAGTATTCACCACACCGAATCCAGACTCCATTGTTTCGATTCGCTCCCTCACTCCTTTATCCAGGTAAAAGAAATTGATCTCTCGAGGGAATATCTGACTGCTGTATCCTAATTCTTCCAAAGCCTCAGTGGCCTGACTAGCTTTTTCGAAGGGCTTATGCTCAAACAAATCGGAAAGAATCACTTCTGAAAACTCTCTTTTCAACTTCGAATCATCGCCATCTACGATTACCAATCCCTGCTCTCCAAACAATGCATCTACATATTTCCTGACAGCTTCTGCTAAAGTTTTGGATGTGGAATAAGCTTCTTGAAAAACCTCCGGCGCAAATGAAACTGACTTTAGAAATTCCTTGAAACTCTTATCCAATTCAAAATCTCCTACGGCACCAGTCTGATCAGAATTCCACTGGTATTTCTTTCCATCAAGCTTGAAGTAATTGATCTCGTCAAAATCATGATCCTCTGTAGCCATCCAATACACTGGCACAAACTTGTGCATTGGATATGTTTCCGCCAATTTCTTAGCAAGATTAATAGTAGAGACAATTTTGTAAATAAAGTATAATGGCCCAGTGAAGAGATTCAGTTGATGCCCCGTAGTCACTGTAAACGTACGATCAGAAGCCAAGGAATCAATATTCGAAGAAACAGCGTAACTCACTTCCTGATTGGCATATTGGCTATGAAGCGCCTCTACCAAAACCTTTCGGTTTTCATGAGAAAAAGTTTTCTGTTCAATTGCTTGCTTGAAGCTCTCCAACTTAGGAGCATGAGAATAAAAAGGAGTCAACTCTTTTTTCCCTCCTATGTAATCCAAAAAAAATTGTGAAAACTGTCCCGTTTGATGGAGTTCTACGCAATGTTTTTTCATGTGTTTATAATTTGATTTTCAAAGGCCACATGGAATTTCGCATACATGTTAATCATAATAGTCTGCAACACTTGAGCAATGCTCAATTTCATGAGGAAGCTGATGAGGGTTGTAATGGATAACTAACTTAAGCAATCATTCCAAAGTTCGTTTTTTTTTCGGAAAAATCAGGAATGCTTACACTAATGGAGTTGATTCTAATTAAACATTAGAATTCCGTTGAAGGTTTAGTTAAAATAAGCCTTCCTAATTAGCCAAAATTGGCAATTATCTTAGCTTTGCAAGCTACAATTATGCTACCCTACACAAGATTTTTCCTAGAAAACGGACTGGAAGTGATCGTCCATGAGGATCACGGCAGTAAAATCGCTGTTTTCAACCTGTTATATAAAGTCGGATCCCGAAATGAAAAGCTCGGCAAAACTGGACTTGCCCATTTCTTCGAGCATTTGATGTTTGGAAGTTCTGCCAATGTCCCTGTTTTCGATCGTGAATTGGAACGTGTCGGAGGTGCATGCAATGCATTCACCAGTCCCGACATCACTAACTATTACATCACCATTCCTGCTGCGAATTTAGAAACGGCCTTTTGGCTGGAATCTGATCGTATGCTTCAATTGACCCTAAGCGAGAAAACAATAGAGACTCAGCGAAAAGTAGTGATGGAGGAATATAAACAGCGCTATATCAATCAACCTTATGGCGATGTATTCCATCACTTGCGGGATCTAGCATACGACACCCATCCCTACCGCTGGCCGACCATAGGACAGAATCTAGACGACATCATCAACTATACAGCAGAAGATGTCTGGGAATTTTATCGAGCGAATTATAGACCTGATAATGCTATTTTGGTCGTTGCGGGTGCAGTTACTCAAGCCGAGGTAGAGCGATTGGCAAAGAAATGGTTTGAGCCAATTCCTAATCTTTCAAAATCAAATCTCCACATCCCCGTCGAGGCAACACAAAACACCAAAAGAGCCAAAGTTGTAGAGGCAGCTGTCCCTACAGACGCATTATATAAAGCTTATAAAATGCCGGCAAAATTGGCCGAGGGTTATTTGGAAGCGGATCTGATTACAGATATCATAGGCTTTGGAAAGTCTTCACTATTGGAGCAAACTTTGGTTAAAAACGGGAAGCTTTTCGCTTCTGTAGGAGCATACGTCTTAGGGTCTGTAGATCCGGGGCTGTTGATCTTCTCTGGGAAAATGGAATCTGGGGTTACTGCGGAAGAAGCCGAAAACGCATTAGACGAGGTAGTTTCTAAATTTCTAACTTCGGAAATATCCGATCTTTCTCTGCAGAAAGTGAAGAATCAGGGAGAAGCCATGAAGACCTACGAATCCATTCAAGTACTCAATCGAGCAATGAATCTGGCGAATTATGCGCAGCTTGGAAATCCAGACCTTTACTGGGAGGAATTCGAAAATAAATCAAAAATAAAAGGAGAAGAAATTATGACTTGGGCAAATAGCCTGATCCGTGAAGAAAACTCCTCTGTCTTATATTATAAATCTGTACCTGCATGAACAAATTCAGAATAGGTTTCGGTTACGATGTTCATCAACTCAAAGAAGGCTACGACTTCTGGCTGGGGGGGATCAAATTAGAATATGAAAAAGGTGCTGTCGGTCATTCGGATGCAGATGTGCTGATACACGTAATTTGCGACGCGCTACTTGGAGCTGCAAATCTGCGCGACATTGGACACCATTTTTCCGATCAAGACCCTAAATTCAAAGGCATAGACAGCAAAATCCTTCTTGCTGAAGTAATGGTTCTCATTAGGGAAGCTGGTTATGAAGTAGGCAACTTAGATACTACAATCTGCCTGCAACTCCCGAAAGTCAATCCACATATTCCTACAATGAAGACGTGTCTTTCAGAAGTGATGAATGTGTCTGAGAATGATATTTCCATCAAAGCCACGACTACTGAGAAATTAGGATTTGTTGGTAGACAAGAAGGTGTCTCAGCATATTGTTCAGCTTTAATTTATTCGGTATGAGTGGAAATTTAAGAATTATAACGACTGAGGACGGCTCACATTCTCTATACAACGACGAGCTAAAAGAAAGCTATCACAATTCAGGTGGCGCTTTTAGAGAATCCATCCACATATGTATGCTGTACGGGCTAGATTCTTGGGTAATGAATAATCCCAACAAAAAGCCTATTCGTATTTTCGAAGTTGGATTCGGCACAGGACTCAATGCTTGGCTCACCTTAGTTTGGGCGGAGCAAAATCAAATCCCAGTGCTTTATCATAGTATTGAGCCATTTCCACTACCTGAGGATATTTATTCCCAGTTAAATTATGGTGATATGGATGATGCGATTTTTCATTACAAACCATATCTACAGCGATTGCATAAAGCTGATTGGGATAAAGGCATTATCATGTCTGAATATTTCAACATGAAAAAGGAAAAAATAAGCCTTCAAGATGTGGTGTTGTATCCTACCGACGTCGTCTTCTATGATGCATTTGCGCCGAGTAAACAACCAGAAATGTGGACAAAGGAGATTCTAAGCAAGGTTTGTTCATCCTTAAACCCCGGTGGAATATTAACAACTTACTGCGCTACTGGGCAGCTGAGAAGAGACCTGAAGGATGTAGGACTTGAAGTAGAAATCTTACCTGGACCTCCTGGTAAAAAAGAAATGACCCGAGGTTGGAAAAAATAATTTGTCAAGTGGAATGCTGTTTGGATAGTGGATAGAAAAAACCACCAATCTTATGAGATCGAGCATGGCGAGTGTAACACACTCGGATCATTATTTATCATGCGAGATTCCATAAGGCCTTTGAAAACAAATTATACACTTATGAAAACTGCAATTTTTACTTGGCTATTTTTATTACCTCTTCAAATTTATGCAAGTGGGTATGATTCCCGTCACTCGGAAGACTTGACTCAAAACACTCACCGAATAGAAAGTAGTGCACAAGCAATCGACCTTGGAAGTTCCGAGCTAATCGCTAGCGCGGAACCGGCAGATAGAAGCGCAAATTTTCAAGCTATTGCAGTTTCACAAGAGAAAGATATTCAAAGGCTAAAGAGTCAACTAGCACATAAAAACCATGAGATCTACACGCAAGAATTGGATCAATGGAAATCTAAAACTGCCACATTGATTTTCTTTGTAGGCATGCTTGTCTTCGCTTTACTTTATATTAGAAGCAAGCGAAGTGATGATCATCAAGAACCGCTTACTTATAGCACCTTATACCCTCAACAAAAATGACCTTTGGATTAATTCTACTGATTTTAAACTTATTCTCTCCTCAATTCACTGAAGCTGGCCAAGCGAAACTGGAAAAAATGGTTCAAGATCGCGATGCGCTCACGCAGCAATGGAAAGAATCCGAAAGCAAAAAGTCAGGAATATTCGGTAATCGTACCAAAAAGGACATGATCGAAACGAATGAATGGCTGGAGAGAATCATTCAGAAAGACAACCTGATCATGGATGAGTTGCGAATGATTGGGGATATAGAGACTACCTCAGCTACTCAAACAGGAGAAGACTACAAAGCCATTGCTTTCAAACAAGAAAAGGATGTACAGGCACTAAAAAGAGCTGTTGCGGAAAGAGACAAATCACTTGATAAAATGCTCAGCTCACGAAGAACATTTGAGTGGACTACTACAATTTTTTTTCTAAGTACGCTGGGCTTAGGCTATTGGATTTATAAGAGCAGAAAAACTTCCTAGTTAATTTTACTATACGTTTTTGGGAGTGAGCATTCCGAATTATATCCTAAGCACTCAGCCAAAAGCTCAAATTGCTTTCCATCTGAGGAAAAAGTCAAATTGGCAGTAGGTGTATCGCTAAAATCAATTTCAGAAAATCTCAATTCATTTTTAGGGGCGTATAAATTATCGCGACTAGGGAGATAATAATTCTTTATTTGATACATCTCTGAATACGTAAAGGTAAAATCATTTGCCTGCAAATTATACCAACCTCGAGTAGCGAACCTATAGCCAAGATCTTTACCTGTTTCTGACTCTCTGACTGTCACATTGATATCATAGGTGCTATCATTGACAAAATCATACCTCTCTACAATCCAATAATTGAGTGAGTCTACGTATTCCCTATTTTCCCAAGCTCCTATCAGTGGAGACATAGGTTCTTCAGAATCAGTACAACTAAAAAGTGATGCTGTACAAGCAGCTATAAAAAGAAGGCATAAGTATCTCATCATTCAAAAATTTGGTTGACAAAGTCTATTACGAAACGAAGACTATAATCGCTACAGAAATTCAAACTAATCTAAAAGTATTTTCAATAAAAACTAGTAACCCCTATTTCAACCTCGCAATAGGAGTTCTTCCGCCCTTAGTTTTATCTTCCAACCCAACTATGATTTCAGCATCCAAAGGAAGATAAACATCCACACGAGAACCGAATTTGATAAAACCGAATTCACCGCCTTGTTCCAATTCAGAACCTGGCTTCACATACCACTTGATTCTTCTTGCTAGAGCACCCGCAACCTGTCTTACCAACAGTTTAGTACCATTCTCATGCGTCACCACCATCGTAGTACGCTCATTCTCTGTACTTGACTTTGGGTGCCATGCTACCAGGTATTTTCCTGGATGATATTGAAAAAACTCCACAATCCCTTTGATCGGAGATCTAGTGATATGCACATTGATCGGAGACATGAAAATCGATACTTGTCTACGGTTTTCTTTCAAATACTCCTCTTCAAAAGTCTCTTCAATCACCACTACTTTCCCATCTACGGGAGCGTATACCAAACTTTCGTCTGATGGCAATTGGATAATTGGGCTTCTGAAAAACTGTAGAATAATCAGGTATAGCGCAATACTTCCTAATACAGCAACATTAGAAAGTACTCTGGCATCTGGCATGAAATAGATGATGAGGTAATTACCGGCAACTAATATAATTAGCATCCAAAATAACAAAACTCTTCCTTCTCTGTGTATGGTCATAAGCTTTAAAACTAAAAGGCGTGGAGATTCCTCCACGCCTCAAAGATAAAATATTCTTTCGATAGAAAAGGCTTAGAATCCTCCTCTATATGTATATGTCTTCGCAACTTTATCAATTGCAACGATATAAGCTGCAATTCTCATCGGAACGTCATACTTCAATGAAGTCTGATAAACCGTATCAAAGGCATCCTTCATGATTCTGTCCGAACGGCGATTTACGCGGTCAGCAGTCCATTTGTAGCCTAATCTATTTTGAACCCATTCGAAGTAAGATACCGTCACTCCACCGGCATTTGCCAAGATATCCGGCACAGCCATGATTCCTTTTTCGTTGATGATCGCATCTGCCTTAGCGGAAGTGGGCCCATTAGCTCCTTCTACGATCAGCTTAGCTTTGATATCATTTACATTGTGGATAGTGATCACATCTTCTACTGCAGCAGGCACGAGCACATCGACATCCAAGGTCAGCAGGTCGCCCGCATTTTCCATTTTGTCGCCGCCTTTGAAGCCTTCTAGATTCCCACCATTTGCATCACGGTATTCAATAGCCTCTACGATATTGATTCCTTTTTCATTGTAAAATGCTCCAGTGTGGTCGGAAATTGAAACAATCTTCAACCCTCTTTCTTCCAAAAGTCTAGCCGCCCAAGAGCCTACGTTACCGAAGCCTTGCACTGCACATGTAGCTTGAAAAGGATTGATTTTCAACTTTTGCATGGCTGCCAATGCAGAAACCATCACCCCACGACCAGTAGCTTCAGTTCTCCCAAGTGATCCACCAAGTACAAGTGGCTTACCTGTCACGACTGAACTGACTGTCATTCCTTTCGCTTTAGAGTACTCATCCATTAGCCAAGCCATTTCTCTAGGACCTGTACCCATGTCTGGTGCGGGAATATCCTTGTCCGGACCGAAGACATCGATCATTGCCATAGTATATGCTCTGACTAGACGTTCGATTTCACCACTAGACATTTCTCTAGGATTACATCTCACTCCACCTTTACCTCCACCATAAGGAATGTCCACTACGGCACATTTCCAAGTCATCCAAGCCGCAAGTGCACGCACCTCATCGATGTGTACATCGGGAGCAAAGCGAATACCGCCTTTTGCTGGACCAAGAATATTTGAGTGGATTACTCGGATGCCTTCGAAGACCTGGATTTTACCAGTATCCATCGTGATAGGAAGGGAAACGATTACTTGTTTGGCAGGATTTTTCAGAACATTGTACACCTCATCAGAGAGGCCTAGCTTTTCAGCGGCAATGTTGAATCTTTCCATCATTGACTCCAAAGGATTCTCTTTATCCTTAATCGGAGCCGGTTCAATGTAAGCCATATTCGGGTTTGATTTAGTTATTCAAATGCGGTGCAATATTAAGCAGATTTTCAATCAACAGGGGTCAGAATTAGAAGATTTTCAAAAAGGCAGTGATAAATGGAGCTGAAAGTAACAATCCGTCAAAACGGTCCATAAATCCACCGTGTCCAGGAAGTCCTTTTCCAGAATCCTTGATCTCAATAGATCGCTTAAAAAGCGACTCGATAAGATCTCCATAGGTACCGGCAATAATTATTATCCCGGCGATCACTAACCATTTCCAATCTTCAATCACATGAAAATATCGTGTCAAAACAAAAGCTACTCCAATTGCAGAAAATGCTCCTCCCAAAAATCCTTCCCAAGACTTCTTGGGAGAGACACGCTCGAATAACTTAGTCTTACCAAATTTTGTTCCCGCAAAATAGGCGCCTGTGTCACTAGCCCATAGAATCAACAAACACCCGATAATGATCTGATAATTATATGTGGCATCTACTGAAAATACTGCAAGATTAAGCAGAGAAAAGGGCACTGCTACATAGAAAAGACCCAAAAAAGTATAGGCAACTCCAGTGAAAGGTTTCTTATCAGTTTTGCGATAAAGCTTAATAAAAAAGGTAAGTGAGACTATAGGGAAGATCAAATAGAAATATTTCATGGACAAATGCTCCTTCTCCACCAGAAAGGTCAGGCAGAAAATCATCAGCCCCAGAAATGTACCAAAGCTCTTGAGAGGAAGCATCCCATCGAGACCACTCAGTTTATAGAATTCCATTTGGGAAAAACCTAAAATCCCTGCGAATACAAGAAAATAAGTGTAGTCAGAATAAATGCAGCCCCCCACGATAATCAACGCTCCAAACAATGCGGTGATGGCTCTCTGACCTAGATTACTGTAATTATTTATACTAAAACGTGATCTCATTCTGGATTATATTATTCGCCGACATCATATTTTCACTCTGCACATGAACCTCATAATTTCCAAAAATCTGATAAATAGTTTCCTTTTTATTCAATATGACAGCTTGTATTTGATGCTCTTCCAAGACGCCTTTGACGATCTCAGCTCTCACCTGCATTGGGGTTTCAAATACTTTGTTCCAGTTCTCCATTGGGCTTATTTAATTTCTTAAAGTAAAAGATTCCTGCCAAAAGAACCAATAATCCAACAATGGCGGCAGGATAAGACACTGTATCTGTGGACTCCATATCAAAATCTATCATCCCTTGATTAGAAGCATATACCATCAATACCGTCACCGTATTATTCAACATATGAGCTAGTATAGGATACGTGAGGCTTCCAGAATAATAATAAAGGTAACCAAACATCCCTCCCAAAAACAATCGAGGCAGAAAGCCATAAAACTGAAGGTGAATTGCTGAGAATATAAAAGCTGTCACCCAAACTCCAGCGTGACCATTTCCTGTATATAAATGCATTTTGGGCTGAATAAGCCCTCTGAAAAACATTTCCTCCCCAATTCCTGCAAAAACTCCGATTACCAAAATCCCTACGAGCAATTCTGGAATACTTTGAAAATCGGTGAGAAACTTAGTCAACTCTAATAATTGCTCCTCCATTTCCAGCATCCACGACTCCATTCCGGATAAAAAATCAGGTAGAATTAATTGTGAATTAAAATATACAAGCAAACCATTGAAAAGCATTCCTCCCACAGTGATTAACAACACCAAGCCTGCTCCTTTTATATTAAATCTTGGCAACTGTATCTCCCAATGTAAATCAGCCTTATCAATGAACCGCATGATTACATAAGCTGCTACCCAAAAGCCAATCCCCGAACCTATTCCTTGCACAAAATACATCGCCATTCTCCCGTTACTCGGTGAATAATCGCCTGTCATGAGCCCAATTATCTCCTCCATAGAGATATTAAACAGAAATGGTGCGATTGCCAAAGCAACAACTTGAAGTACAATCAAAACTCCTATTGCAACTAAAACAATGACTATCAAGGACAAAAGCCAACTCTTTCGTTTACCAATTTCTGATTCCGTTTCGTATATCTCCATAATTGAGGTAAATTTACGCGCAAATTTAAAATAAGAAGTGGTTAAGATAGGAAACTTGGAGTTAGGGGACTTCCCATTGTTGCTTGCACCAATGGAAGATGTAAGCGATCCGCCGTTCAGAGCAGTCTGCAAACAGAACGGTGCAGACCTCATGTATACGGAATTTATCAGCTCAGAAGGCTTGATTCGTGATGCGGCTAAGAGCGTGGCAAAACTTGATATTTTTGATTACGAGAAGCCAATTGGAATTCAGATTTTCGGAAATGAGATCGCCTCCATGCGTGAAGCTGCAGCAATCGTGGAAGAAGCTCAACCTGATATTCTGGACATCAATTACGGTTGCCCTGTAAATAAGGTGGCTTGTAAAGGAGCTGGTGCAGGGATACTCTTAGACATCGACAAGATGGTCTCCATGACTGCCGAAATCGTGAAATCAGTAAACATCCCGGTCACCGTGAAAACTAGACTCGGCTGGGATCAAAACACCATTCGTATCGTAGAGGTAGCTGAGCGACTTCAAGATGTAGGAATACAAGCAATCAGTATCCACGCCCGCACAAGAGCTCAAATGTACAAAGGCGAAGCAGATTGGAGTTATTTGAATCTAGTCAAAGACAATCCACGCTTACATATTCCTGTGTTTGGAAATGGCGACATTGATTCTCCGGAAAAAGCGCAGGAATACAAGAATAAATACAACGTCGATGGCATGATGATCGGCAGAGCATCGATAGGATATCCTTGGATTTTTAACGAGATAAAGCATTTTCTTGCTACTGGCGAAAAACTTGCTGCTCCTGGACTAGATGAAAGAATTGCTGTTGCCAAGAAGCACCTGGATTTCTCGGTAGAGTGGAAAGGTCCAAAACTTGGAATTCTGGAGATGAGAAGACACTACACGAATTACTTCCGCGGCATGCCGAATTTCAAACAATACCGTGCAGAAATGGTCACTGCTGATACGTACGAGCATGTTTGTGAAGTTTTAGAGAAAGTTTCTAACGTATATGCAGATCACATTTTCTAGGAGAAATAAAGTTGAAAGGCGGTGAGGTTGAAAGGTTAGCTTCAACTTCACCGCTTTTCTATTTTTAGTCTCGTAAACTTTTTACTCTCCAGACTTTATTTTTCCAAACAACTATTCTTTGGTTTTGCTTCCTTTGTGACGCGGACAATTCTCCGCACTAGCAGATGTCCACTACCACCAACGACAGCAATCTCAGAAACTGGGGTTTACTCATACTTTTGTCCCTGATTTGGGGCAGTTCATTTATCCTCATCAAAAGAGGATTAGAAGTGTTTTCAGCCGGAGAAGTTGGGGCTTATAGAATCGTAGCAGCAGCGACCTTCCTCTTGCCGCTTTCAATTCCAAGACTAAAAAATCTTGACAAATCCCAGATCAAAAACCTGATCATCGTGGGATTAGTTGGAAGCTTCATTCCTGCTTTTCTTTTTGCAAAAGCCCAGACACAACTCAGCAGCTCTCTAACAGGCGTTCTCAATGCGCTCACTCCACTTGCTGTTGTCGTCATCGGCGCATTGTTTTTTAATTCCAAAATCACCCGTCGAAATGGAATCGGCCTAGCCATCGCATTTATCGGGGTTTTTATCTTGGTGACTGTAAAAGAAGGTTCAGGATTTGGTGCATTTGCTGATATCAACTCGTATGCTTTCTATGTAATTCTTGCTTGTATCTGCTATGGATTCAATCTGAATATTATCAAATACCGATTCCAGAAGCTCAAACCAATAGAGATCACTGCTATTTCCCTGATCATGGTTTTGCCTATGGCGCTGATTTACCTGATGGCAGGTACACAGTTTTCTTACAAAGTCGTGAATATTGACGGTGCACTTCCTGCCCTTGGCTATGTCACACTATTGGGTGTGATGGGTACAGCGATCGCGCTGATTATTTTCAATGTGATGGTGAAGACGGCAACGCCAGTTTTCGCAGCTTCAGTTACCTACATTATTCCAATTGTAGCCATCTTCTGGGGTGTGCTTGATGGCGAAGTGTTACTTTTCGGACACTACATAGGAATCGTAGCAGTGATCATAGGAGTATGGTTTGGGAATAGGAAGAAAATAACTCAGCCTTAATTCCCCGCCTCATAGGTCTTTTTCTCCTTTTTGCTCATTTCCGCAGTCACTACCTCCTCGGGATGCACCACGACTAATTCTTGCATTTCGGAGATATCGGACACGCCTTCCTTAGAGATAAACTTCATCGGAGTCATTTCATAGTTAAGCTTTGCTGTACCGTCCTTTACAGGTTTCATATTGGCTAATCTTACATGAAAGCCGGAGTTATAATCTTCACCAGCTGACTCGGCAATCACATCACCTGGAAAAACCACCTGACCCAATTTTACTTTTTCACTCCCAGGACTCAAAACCATGATTTTGGTTAGCGATCCATCCTCATGGAAGAGCTCTATGAAGTTTTCTCCTCGGTCGAAATCCAAATTATTTTTATCTGCATATTTATCCATACTAATCTCTGAAACCACTCCTTTGCGAGGAGCTACCACCTCAGTAGGCAAGCCAAACCTGAAAGAAACCCCAACATAATCCGTATTCTCCTCCCTTGGCTGGTGACGATTTTCGATATGCGTCATGCGAATTCCCGTCGCAACAGTGCCTTCTTGCAAAGGAATCAGGTAAACCGTTTCATCTTTTGATTTTCTGCTATAATCGCCTTTGATGAATGAATAAGTATAGCGCAGGTTTGTAGACTGGCTTTCTGTCACTCTTTTCAGAGTCACCACTTTAGATTTACCTGGCCGGGCAATCACTATCCCCGTATTACTTATTGAATTCAAGTTAGTCAGCTCAGTGTAGTCTATTAAAATAGTGTAGGGTACATTCCCCGTATTGGTGGCATACAATTCCATACTTCCTTCTTCACCCCGAACAGTTTCCATGGTGATTTGAGCTACGCAAATTTGCCCGAAAAAGAATGAACAAAGAATAATTATAAATGGACGCATAAGTTGATTTGGGAGTAAAAAACTAAGTGCTGAGACTGATCAAGTGAATCAAGAACTCAGCAAGAGAAAACCCAAAATAGTGATTTTGGAAAAACGTCTTAAACTAAAAATGAAAAAGTTTCAATAATTTAATAGCCCCACTTCATTCGCTCTCGCCAAGCAAATGCTAGTTTAGGCAGTTGTTGATAGCTGTTGATTCCAGCTTTAACACCCTGCGTTTTCAGGAAAACATCGTTTGTTTTTCTGCTTAATTCTAAAGAATATGCTTTAACAGATTCACTAGCTTTTTGCAAGGAAACCAAATCATTTCGTACTCCTAGATCCAAGGTTTTCACCCATACTTTGTATTCATCGGGCGCCATACGATAATAGTCACGGATTTGATAAGTCAACAACCTTAATTGTCCTGAATAGCGCAAGAGTGGATCATCACTATTGGTACAGATCACCCATGCAATGAAATTCGCCTCGCCCTCATCCGTCACCCCATAACTATGAGCCATCTCATGCGCAACTGTAAAAGGCTTCTCCAGCGCATGTAAAGTAGGGTCGATATAGCTTTCTCCAGTAAAGGGAAAATAGATACCAAGAATCCCCATTTTCCTCATAAATCCTGGAGGAGGAAAAAGCTTGGTTCGTGGTCTACCTGTGAAATTCAAACCAAGCATATCGAGATTGTCTGCAATATTTGCCCGCACGAGTTTTTCCAACTCAGGATAGGGTAAAATCTCCTCAATAGCTGTGGTGTCCTGAGTGATAGATTTCCTGTATTGTTGCACTAGGCGCTGCGTGATGAGCACCTCGTGTTTTAATTCCTCCAAATTCATAGCATGCGGACTAAGCCCCAATTGCAGCACTATTGGAGTTCGCTGATAATTAAACCCCCAGAGGAAAAGGAAAAAGAAGATCAATGCCCCAATTCCATTAGCTAATGCCCGGAAAGTATAGAACAATTTCCATTTCCATCCTTTGCGTTCGGTAAGCCTAAAAAGATAAATGCCAATGACCAGCATCACTGACACTATAAACAAATAAACGCTGGGAAAAGGCAATCTTCCCAGCGTCATATCTATTACATTCCGGATTCCCGGAAAGAATATTCTAGAATAAATATCGTCTGTTGCTTCAGGGTTTTGAGCCGCCAAATAACGTATTCCCAAAGCAATAACTCCAAGAATCGCCCAGGACCAATCTCTCTTACCCATATTTAACAGCTTAAACTCCTTCTGCTACCACTTCCTTCACTTCCGGAAGCATTCGGGTAAGAAGGTTTTGAATGCCGGCTTTCAATGTCACCGTACTTGAAGGACATCCTGAGCAGGAGCCTTGCAACTGAACTTTCACCACGCCTTCATTGAAAGAATGGAATACGATTGCTCCTCCATCCTGCTCTACAGCCGGACGAATGTACTCATCTAAGATTCCTTTAATCTTTTTCACTACTTCAGAATCATTCTCATCAAAAAGTGGATCCTTTTCAATATTTACTGGTACTGGCGCTTTGCCTGCTTCCAGATATTGCTTGATATGATCACGAACAATGCCCTGAATCTCGGACCAATCAACACTATCAGACTTGGTTACAGTCACAAAATTAGAAGCGACAAAAACGCGCTCCACCGCTGCAAAATTGAACAGTTCCTGAGCTAAAGGGCTGATTTTAGCACTTTCAGCATCTGGAAAATCAAAACTTACTCCCTCATCCACCAACATAAAATTGGCTACAAATTTCAGGGAATTCGGATTTGGATTAGCCTCCATGTAGAGGTGTACAGGTCTTGCTTGTGCTTGTAGCATGGTATTCTTGATGTTTGTTTAGAAAACCGATTTGCCGGTATTAAGTTCCAGCAAATCGGAATTTCATTTGTATTCTTGGCTTCAACTGTTAATCAGTAAGCCTTCTGCTGGTTAACCTGCCGTACTATTTGAATGGATGTCCAGTAGCTGCGTACCAAATTCCACCATAAAGATGCTTCAGGAAAACATCATCTTCCCAGGCAGAATCCACATGTCCCAGAGCAGTATAAAAAACTCTTCCGCCTTCGAATTCATGATACCAAGCCATAGGGTGATTGTCACCATTTCCTTTGGCAACTTTGTAAGTACTTTCATCCGCTTTGATCAGTATGTTCAAGTCTGGATTGATGTCTCTGTACTCATATAATTCATCTGTCCACATCCAGTTTTTTGGCAAATGCCAAGTAGAAGGATGATTCTGATCCACCACTTCTAATCGCAAGGTCTGCTGAGCTGGATGAGCTAAGAAGTAAGCGCCCATCATTTTGTTGTACCAAGGCCACTCGTATTCTGAATCAGCCGCCGCATGTACACCTACTATACCTTTTCCGCTTTGCACAAATTTCTGCAAAGATGCCTGGGCAGCTTCATCGAATATGGTTCCAGTAGTGGAAACCAAAATAAGCACATCGTACTTGGAAAGACTTTCTTCAGAAAGCACTTTTGGATCTTCGGAAGTATAAACACTAAACACCTGCTTTTCACCCATTTTCTTCAAAGCAACTATTGCATTTGGAATGGATTGATGGCGAAAACCAGCTGTTTTGGTATAGACCAAAGCTTTGAACTGCTGAGCAGACGCTACCAGAGCGATACTGAAAATCAGCGAGAGGGTAAGAAGAGTCTTTTTTAAGGTCATAGGTATTGAGTTATAGGGTTATTGAAAATTGATACTTATTAATTGAAAATTGGTCATTATTACTTGATAATTTCAAACTTTTCTCCTGCTTCTTGTCTGGAAAAAGCATTGAAATGCCACCATTCCGACCCGATTCCTGAGAAGCCATTTGCTGTCATCACTTTACGAAGAATATCCCGATTAGCAACTTGAGCTCTGGTAAGTTTTCCTTCAGAAAGCATTTGCTTTTCACGGTCAGGATAAGCCGGATAGCCAAAGTAATCATAGCTAGTGCCCATATCCAAAGTTGAGTCAGCTTTCGTGTCAAAAATCGTCAAATCCACCGCAACTCCAAAGTTGTGTAAACTGCCTTTTTTAGGATCCGCAACATAAAGTGGCTTCAAACTATCGGGTTTGTCCAGATTGTCCCAAAGAATCTGCTGCACAGAAGATGGACGTACTCCATCATATACAAGCAAAGTATACCCAGGATAGTCAGTTTTCAGCATTTCCTGAGCCTTCTTCAAGCGCTCCGCTACTTCTGGCTGAAGAAATGCTTTAGTTAGATCTCCATATACGTCTTGATTAAAGAAATTATCAGTAGTAGAATACTTTAACTCTACCTTAATTCCAGGAATTACTTCCTCCACATTCACCAATCCTTGGCCGCGAAGAGTCATTTCCAATTCAGGCATTTCCTCCACAAGTTCTTTTTCCTTTATTGGGCCCAATTCTTCCAGTCGCTGCTCGGAGAATACCTCCTGATCGCTTTTCGGAGAAGAGCAGGCAATCGCTAGCGTAAGAAAAATTAAAGCTGATCTTTTCAAGATTTCGAATTTCTATTCACAATCGTAGCAGATGCTTGTGCTGTTGGCAAAACCACCACATCAGCTATTGTTACATGTGGAGGCCTAGTTACGGCAAACTCTACAATATCTGCAATATCCTGAGCTACCAATGGTTCAATTCCCTGATAAACAGTCTCCGCCTTACTTTCATCTCCTTTGAAGCGGACCAGAGAAAACTCCGTCTCCACCAAGCCTGGGTGAATCGCTACTACCCGAATACCAAATGAATTCAAGTCCATTCGCATACCTTTGGTGATAGCATCCACAGCATGCTTACTTCCGCAATAGACGCTACCATTAGGATACACTTCCTTTCCGGCTATGGAGCCGATGTTGATTATCATTCCTGACTTACGAACTGTCATTCCCGGAATAATCGCTCGGGAGACATAAAGAAGCCCTTTCACATTGATATCCATCATGGCATCCCAATCGTCCAGATTGGCAGTTTGCACCGGGTCAATCCCATGGGCATTTCCGGCATTATTGATCAGTACGTCGATGGCTTTCCATTTCTCAGGAAGATTATCCAGAATCTCTTTTACTTTTTCCCGATCACGCACATCGAATATCAAGGGCAAAAAATCAATCCCTTCAGGTAATTCAGACTTTAGTTCTTCCAGACGATTTCCGCGTCTGCCTGTGGCGATAATGTTGTAACCTATTTTGGCAAGGGTAATTGCAGCAGCTTTGCCGATTCCAGAAGTTGCTCCAGTGACTAAGGCAATTTTATTTTTCATCTGTTTATTTTTAGTTTTTTATTGGTCAGATAGCCTGTCCCGTTCCGATACCTATCGGGATAGATTCGGGAGAATCTCGCTCGGTGAATAATCATCCCTTTTCGTGCCGCTTTCGACATGCTTGATTTCCTGCTTAAAGATAAAAAATTATCAATGATCAATTTTCAATACTCCTTGATCAAGTTAAAAAACCCTTCCCACCTTAAAACTTTCAACCTCTACTGAAAATTCAGATAAATAGTAATTGATTTTTTCTTAAGCGAAGAAATCGCATCTCTTAGCTCTGGAAGTGTATTTTCGGCCTGATAAAGATTATTCAAACCATGAGAGAAGCGGATCTCTGGAGCAAATTTGAAGTACTTGAAATAAACTTCGAAGCCCATTCCTGCTTCTAGCGAAAAATCCTGACCAGTCATGACGATATCATCCACATTAGCTTCATCCTGGCTTTTGGTACGGAACTGATAGCTCGCCCCACCCAGCCAATACATTCTTGTATTGTTGAATCGTTGAGACCTGTATTTGAAAAGAAGTGGAAGTTCTACCACAGTTTCTTCCGAGGTATATTCTACAATCCTGCCTTGATTCTCTATATCTATAATTATATCTCCCCCATCCGTAATTACATTTTCCTGATCAGTAAAATAGGTGACATCCGTCTTATACTCATAGAAACCCACTTTGGGAGTAAACATCATGGAAACCTGATCATGGAATCTCAAGATCCCTACGAAGCCAAGTGAAAATCCAGGAGAAAATTTAGGCTGTATACTTCGCACATTAGTGAAACCGTTAGTCACCGCAGCATTCAGAAACACATCAGAATACTTCACTCTCAATGTGCTATTATGGGTAGCCAGAAAGAATCCGTAAGAAAGAGGTTTATTATCAGAGCTTGAAGCTGAAGTCAAGCCAAACATACCTTGCCCAAACGTTGGAATCGTTGCTAAGAAAAATACTAAACCTACTAGGACTACTTTGTTCCTACGTAGATTGAGCTTATTCCAAATGTGAGTGGTTTGCATAGGTTGCTAGTGAATCCAACGTTATTCATAATTCTCAGGAAATCCATTCCATCAGGAAAGGCCTGCACTGACTCAGGAAGATAAGTATAAGCAGAATTGTCCTTCGATACAATTTTGCCGATCTGTGGAAGAATCGCTTTGGAATAAAATGCATAAGCTTGCTTCATCGGAGCTTTTGTTGGCTTACTAAATTCCAAGATCACCACTTTGCCACCTGGCTTGAGCACACGATACATATCTGCTAGCCCTTTATCCAGGTTCTCAAAGTTCCTAACACCAAATGAAACGATGACTGCATCAAACTTATTATCTTCAAAAAGTAGTCCTTCAGAATCTCCAAGCTGAAGCTCGATTTTATCTTCAAGACCTTTTTTCTTCATTTTTTTACGACCTTCCTCCAGCATTCCTTCCGAAATATCCACTCCGATGATCTTATCTGGGTTTAAAGAAAGCGCTTCGATCGCAAAATCTCCTGTGCCAGTAGCGATATCAAGGATCAACTTGGGCTGATCGTCTTTAAGATATTTAATTGCTTTTTTTCTCCAAGTGATATCAATTCCCATGCTGAGCACGTGATTGAGCAAATCATATTTGCCAGAGATATTGTTGAACATCTCAGCTACCTGATCTTTTTTGGAATCTTGCTTGTCTTTGTAAGGAACTACGGCCATTCTGAATTCTGTCTTTGAAAGAACAATAATAGGCAAGAATCACGAGGAATGGAAAAAACTTCCACTTCCGCTTCATCCTTCCCTTTTCGGATAATATCGTACTTTTGCAAACAAATACCAGCAGATGATCCAGACAGCAACCTTTGTAATCAGTAATTCTAACCCCGGAAATTGTCCCAAGCCTGACCGAGCTGAGATTGCTTTTATCGGTAGATCTAATGTGGGCAAAAGCTCACTGATCAACATGCTAGTCAATCAAAAAGGGCTGGCAAAGACCTCTCAAAAACCAGGTAAAACCCAGCTGATCAACCACTTCATCATCAACGATAAGTGGTACCTAGTCGATCTTCCAGGCTATGGCTTCGCCAAAGTAAACCTGAAAGTGAAGCAAGGTTGGGAAAGTATGATCACTACTTACCTCACGAAGCGGGAGAATCTATGCGGCGTATTTGTATTAATAGACAGTAGATTAGAACCGCAGCAAATTGATCTAGAATTTTTGCTTTGGTGTGGAACACAGGAAGTACCTACAGCACTGGTATTCACTAAAGCCGACAAGCAGTCCAAATCAAAAACTGATCAAAACATCCAGAAGTTTCTAAAGAAAACGAGAGAGATGTTCGGAGAAAACCCCGATTACTTCGTGACTAGTGCAGAAGCAAGCACTGGTAAAAAGGAACTGACGAAGTTTATGGAACAACTAATAACAGAATATACAGCTAGGTGAATCATTTAATTGATAATCCTATATTTGCATCCTCGAAAAAATAAACCAAATGAATTTTAAAGATCTTGCTACCGTAGCCGGTAAACCCGGTTTGTTCAAAGTTTTGAAGCCTTCACGTACAGGAGTAATCCTAGAAAGCATGGATGCGAAGAAAACTAAACTCGTTGCCGGCATGGCCCAGCGTGTATCTATTTTAAGCGATATTTCTATCTATACCTTGACAGAAGAGGGTGCTGAGCCTTTGGAATCTGTGATGCAGAAGATAGAAGCGGAATTCCAAGGTGATCTTGGCCTCGATGCCAACCCAGATGATGCTGAGCTGAGAGCGTTCATGAAGCATATTCTTCCAGAGGTTGATGAAGCTAGAGTTTACACTTCTGACATCAAGAAACTGATCACTTGGTACAACTTACTTCGAGTACAAGCTCCTGAAGTTTTGAAAAAAGATGATAAGGAAGTAGAGAAAGCTCCTGAAGTGGAAGAAAAAGCTAAAGAAGAAAAACCTAAGGCGAAGGCAAAAGGAAAATCTAAAGAATAATACTACTGCCCCGATTAACGTCGGGGCTTTTTTGATACCAGCATGAGCGAATCCTTATCCCACGATACTTTTTCCCTGCTTAGAAAAGACTTTGAACTCCCTGAAGTCACAGCGGATTTTGATGAAGAAAAAGCAATCTCCACGCTTTCCAAAGTCATTGCCTATATGCTAGACCGGGAATTTGAGCGCTTGCTTCAGATCTGTTATCGTATTGATCTAGGAGAAGAAAAGCTCAAAAAAATCCTTCACTTGTCCGAACCTGACCAGGTAGCACCAGATTTAGCTCGTGCGCTTTGGAATCGCCAAAAGCAAAAAATAGAAATCAGAAGAAGGTATTCATCAAACGAATAGTGCTCTTCGTCATTATTCCAACCAGTCTAACCCTAATTTTCCCTATTTTAGACTTTCTATTTAAAACCATTTTTCTCTATGAAATCATTATTCAAATTAAATTTTCTAGTGGCACTCACTTGCCTTGTTGTGTTAGGATCATGTAGCAGCGATGACGATACTGATCCGCCGAAGACAGATGCCGAACTTATCGGATCAGGCATTACTTGGAAATTTAGCAAAGTCACTGCCGCAGGAATTGATGCAAGGGCTTTTATAGATGCTTGCCACCTCGACAACCTAATTACATTTAACTTCGAGACTAACCTTAAAACTGGAGTAGTAGATTCCGGTGCCACCAAATGCGATGACTCTTCTCCACAGACAGAAGATTTCACGTGGGATTATAATGAATCCACTAAAATCTTATCTGTCAATAGTGATGTCATCGATATCCCTGGTGCAGCAGGTGATTTAAAAGTGGTAAGCATCACTAGTGTTGAGCTTGTGCTTTCTCAAAATGTTGCGATACCGGGCTTTGGTACCCAAGAAGTGAAACTCACATTAGTTCATTGATTTTCCTTCAACTTCTTTAAAATCCTTAAAAGGAAATAGACCATGAGCTTGTAAGCAGTTGGTTTATTTCCTTTTTTTGTTTCACTCCCAAACTATCTGACTATGGCAAATCCTATCTGGATCATGACTTCTGCTTTTGACCAACTTAATTTGGATCAAACGGTAGAAAAAGCATTAGAAATTGGTTCTCAAGGCCTAGATCTTTGTGTTTTTAGAAAAGATGGAACGCGTGACGACTTTGTGGCAACACATCTTGATTATGAAAACTTCGGGCTTGAAGAAGCCAAAAAACTTCTAGAGAAATTCAATGGAGCCAAACTCCGACTTTCCATAGGAGCCTTTGACAATCTTATCGGAGGAGATCCAGCTGAACGCATCAAGAATCAAAACCATCTACTGAGATTGATCCGAATGGCCTACTTGCTAGGAGGAGATGAAAACGACGTGAAGGTCGGGACTTTCGTGGGTTACAATCACGAACTCGGAAATCAAGAAGGCGGCTTTGAGAAAAACCTATTAGAATATCAGCGAATCTTTGGGCCAATCATCCGCTATGCAAATAGCCTTGGGGTAACGGTACTCTATGAAAACTGCCCAATGGAAGGCTGGAGAAGTTCAGGTCATTTCGGTACGTTCAACAATCTCACTGGAGTTTTGGCCGCTCGAAAAATCATGTACGAGCTAGTTCCTGAGTCCAATCATGGAGAAATCTACGATCCTTCTCACGATGTCTGGCAACACACCGATCCTGTGGAAGTGATCAAAAACACAGACATGAACCGCCTGAAGAGAATCCACGTAAAATCCACCCGAAACAATCCTAATCCATTCTGGGGAAATATGTATCCCATGCAGGAAGTGAATCCTGAAATGGCCGCGAAAGCTGGAATTACTTCTAGCACCAATCCTTGGGATAGACATCACTACGAGGCTACCCTTCCTGGTTTTGGACTTGGTGACTCAATGGACTGGCGAGCTTTTGTGAATATTCTAAAGAAATGCAAGTTCACTGGCCCTTTTGAAATAGAAAATGAAGCCGTTCTCTCTAAGCAAACAGGCAATATGGGAGCCATCGTCCAAGGATGTAAAGCTGCTGTCCAGAACCTTGCTCCCTTGCTTTATGAATTGGGAGAGGATGGCTGGCAATATCCTGATTCAGAACATAAACCACTTTTGGAGGTAAATCGTGCGGATTTACCGTTGGTGACGATGGAACAATTATAAAGTATTAAATAAGTAGTCTGAATTAAAAAATTGAATGGATACACTAGTTTACGATGATAACGTAAACTAGTGTCTTTTATAAAAAGAAATTTTTAAACTTACGCTAAACCAAACAGACTCACTTTCTTCTGTTGGAAAAACAATCCATATAATCCCGGTGAAGGACTTTCTCAGAGTTTATATCCAACAGCTTTAACACCAAGAGAATTTACAAACTCGCTTCATATCCTGTATCGACTTGCAAATCAAATCCCTCTGCAGCCTGAACAGCTAACACATCGCAACGCTCATTTTCGATGTTGCCAGCATGGCCTTTTACCCAAATGAATTTGGGTTTGTATTTCAGATGAAGCGGAATGTAGCGTAGCCAGAGATCTGGGTTTTTCTTGTCTTTGAAGCCTTTTTTCTGCCAGCCCCAAATCCACCCTTTCTCTACAGAATCCACCACGTATTTGCTATCCGAATAAATCTGAACAGGGAATTCGGTTGTATTGATAGCCTGAAGTGCACGGATTACCGCTAGCAACTCCATGCGATTATTAGTAGTAAGTCGAAAGCCTTCGGAAAGTTCTTTGCGATGTTTGTTGAATTTTAGAACGGCGCCATAGCCTCCCGGACCAGGATTGCCTTTGGCGGCGCCATCAGTGTAAATGGAAATCATAGAAGTAAAGTTAACTGAAAATACGCTAGACAATCGGTTTATAAACCCGATTCCATACCCATAGGAAAGGCATTTGTCTTGAAAATCTTAACGGCAATGGAAAGCAGAATAATCCCAAAAATCCTTCTCAAAACGTCTAGGCCTGTTTTGCCGATTTTACGCTCTAGCCAACCAGTACTTTTCAGCACGATATAAACCAAGACCAAATTCAGTAGAATTCCAATGGCAATATTGATCTGCGCAAACTCAGCTTTCAGCGTCAAAATAGTGGTGAGTGTCCCGGCACCTGCAATCAAAGGAAAAGCAATTGGCACAATAGAAGCACTCTCCTTGGCATCTGGATCGGACTTGAAAAGCTCTACACCCAAAATCATCTCCGCTCCAATCGCAAAAATGATCAGCGCACCAGCAATTGCAAAGTCCTCCACTCCTATACCGAAAAGGCTTAAAATGGATTTGCCAGCAAAAAGAAACAGAATCATCAAAACACCCGCAGCCAAAGTGGCTTTTTCAGACTGAATATGGCCTATTTTCTGCCTTAGGTTGACAATAATCGGAATAGATCCGAGGATATCAATTACAGAAAAAAGGATTAGGGAAACCGATAGAATTTCTTTCAAATCAAACATTCCGCGAAAGTAGGTATTTAACGGTTGAGGTTTCAAAAACCTCGAAGGTTTTTGAATTATGAAATGGTGAAGAAAAAAATCTCTGTGAAATTCTTCGTGAACTCTATGGCTCCGCCGTGAAAACAAAAAAGGTCCAAGCCTGCCTGCTGCAGGCAGGTCAGGATACTTGAACCAGTTAGGTATTTAGACACTGCGTCCTCTGCGCAAAACTCCGCGTACTCTGTGGTTAAAACCTCCCCAAAAACGCAATCAACTTATCCATTTCCGCATTGGTGATTGCAGGGAAATTGGCGATTCGGAAACTGGTAGGCTTGTGTGGACCGTATCCAGAACCCAACTGCATCCCTTCTTTCTCAGCATCTTTTTTCACAGAATAGATCAAATCTTCCGAGCCAGTCACAGCCAAAACTGTTGTGCTTCTTGTTTCTGCATTATCGACAAGCATTCGAAGTGACTTAGATTGAGCTACTGCATTTTCCAGCTTATGCATGCGGCTACGTAGATTCGAATCGATGTGCTGAATTTCTTCCAAATCCTTCAATACGCGGTTGAGCAGATAGATCCCCAAGACATTCGGCGTATAGTGCGTCTGATAGCCAGCTGCATTTTCCAGGATAAAACTCAAGCTGTTATATAGCCCCTTTTCTCCTTTGCTTTCGCACTTTTCTATGGCTTTTGGAGAAAGAATGAGAATCCCCAAACCTGCTGGAAGACCGAAGCATTTCTGAACAGATGCATACCAAATATCCGCCAAACTGAAATCCAATTCGATTCCAGACATGGAAGAAGTAGTATCTACTGCGATCATTTTCTCAGGATACTTTTCCTTGATCGCATCAATTACTGACATCGGAACTTGAGTCGCATTGGCAGTTTCATTTTGCGTGAGCGCGATCACATCAAAGTCCTCGCTGATTTCCAAGCTTGCTACATCGATTGCCTGATTTGCTTCGATTTTCAGACCGTCGGTAGCTGGATTGATATGCTTTGCAAAGCCAATCCACTTTTTCCCAAATGAACCAGAGTAGATATGAAAACTCGCCTGCTGCACGATGGACTGGGTGATAATTTCCCAGTTTTCGGTGGCGCTAGAAGTGAAAAGCAACTTGTAATCATCCGGCATGTGCAGCTTTTCACGCATCAATTGCTCAGTTTCCTGATACAAATGCATGAAAGCATTACTGCGGTGATTGGCACTTAAAATGCCATCATTGTAGGCATCTTGCAGATAAGTCGGAAGGGCATCATAAACTTTTGATGGCCCGGGTGCAAATGTGAGCATAGGGAAATAGGTTATTGAAAATAGAGAATTCCTAGCGCGTAGCCTTTCAGGCCTAGACCAGAGATCATACCGACGCAGGATTTGGAAATAATGCTTTTGTGGCGGAATTCCTCTCGCTTATAAATATTTGAAATGTGAATCTCCAGTGTAGGTGTAGTTACCCCAGCAATGGCATCAGAGATCGCCACTGAAGTGTGAGTGTATCCTCCGGCATTCAATAATATGGCATCAAAAGAAAAGCCCACTTCGTGGATTTTATTGATCAGTTCACCTTCCACATTACTTTGATAATAATGCAATTCAACATCCTGAAAAGCTTTTTTCATACCCTCAAAATATTCTTCAAAAGAAGTGCTTCCATAGACTTCCGGTTCTCTTTTTCCGAGAAGGTTAAGATTTGGACCGTTTATTATCAGGATTTTCAAAACTTAGTTTCGTTTAGGTTTGAGGGATAAAGTTAGAAAGTTTTAAGACTGGAAAGTTCTAAAGTTGTAATTTTACTATTGTCCCTCACAAATAAGACATGAAGATCGACATTGATGAAAAGTTAGTAGCTGAAATCTTAAAAAGAACTGGAGACAAAAGTGTTCAGGAAGTTGTTGATGCAGCATTGAATGCTTATCTCAGAAAAATCAATTTGGCTGAATTGGCCAATCTAAGAGGTAAAATCACATGGGAAGGAAATCTGGATGAAATGAGGGAGTGTTAATTTTCCAATTTTTAAATCTTCCAATCTTCCAATCTTCCAATGAGCAATCTCTGGCAAAATCATATCAAGCAATTCCGTCATTACCTTAAGCTGGAGCGTTCCTTGAGTGAGAACTCTATCGAAGCTTACACCCGTGATGTGGAGAAGTTGGCGGCTTATTCCGATACTAATTTTCCAGAAAAAAGCCCTTTAAATCTCGAATTAGAGCATTTACGGAAGTTCGTGAATGACTTAGCCAAACTGGAAATATCAGATTATACGCACGCTAGAATCATATCCGGGATCAAAGCTTTCTACAAATACCTGATGTATGAGGATAGAATCACCGAAGATCCGGCGCAACTTCTAGAAGCTCCGAAGCTTGGTAGAAAACTTCCTGACACCTTAAGCTATCTGGAAATTGTTCAACTACTAGAGGCGATTCCTCTCGGCGAACCCGAAGGTCATCGTAACCGAGCTATTCTGGAAATGCTTTATAGCTCTGGTCTGCGGGTTTCTGAATTGACAGAATTAAAAAAAGGGCAGGTTTTCGAAGATGTTGGATTTCTGAGAGTGACCGGAAAAGGAAATAAAGAACGCTTGGTCCCAATTGGAACTGATGCTTTGAAATATCTGAATATCTATAAAGATGAAGTTCGGGTGCATCAGACCATTGCCAAAGGCCACGAAGAGTTTGTCTTTCTAAACCGACGGGGTAAGAAACTGACTCGGGTGATGATTTTCCTGATTATCAAAAAGACAGCAGAACAAGCCGGGATTGAGAAAAATATAAGTCCGCATACATTCCGGCATTCCTTTGCCACCCATCTCATCGAAGGAGGAGCTGATCTTCGTGCGGTTCAAGAAATGTTAGGTCATGAAAGCATTACAACCACAGAAATTTACACGCATTTGGATCGTGATTATCTGAGGCAGGTACTGACAGATTTTCATCCAAGGAAATAAATGTTGGTTGTTGGTTGTTGGTTGTTGGTTGTTAAACAAAAAAGAATAGTTTTGGAGAATTAAAATTATAGTCTCAATGAAAAAACTATTCACACTTTTTGTCTTTCTATTTTCAATTTCACTTGCCAATGCTCAGGAAGCAGAAGTGACCACCAATAAACCAGAACTCCAAATAGGTTTTTTAGGAGTTTGGCTGAACAATGAATATAGGCTTTCGGATCAATTTGCCTTAAGAGCAGAAATCGGATTAGATATGCAGGCTTGGGGAGATTTAAACTACACAAGTAGCTACGTGTTTTTGCCCGTAATCACAGCGGAACCTAGATGGTATTATAATTTAGAAAAACGAAGTAATAAGGGAAAGACCACCAAAGGTAACTTTGGAAATTTCTTTTCTTTAAAAACCAGTTTTCATCCTGATCTCTTTGTGATTTCTCAATACGATGATATTGTCATCCCTGATTTGTCGATCGTACCTACTTGGGGAATCCGCCGACCTATATCCACAAATTTTGTATTTGAAACAGGGATTGGATTCGGTTACATACATTATTTCTACAAATCCCAAGGATACTCTTATGATGATGGGAATCTAATGGTGAATTTGCATCTCAGATTTGGATACAGGTTTTGACAATATTTCAACTAACTTACCTGCATGATTAATATTCTATACAAACTTTTCCCAACTCTGAATAGCTTTACCAAGCGTCAAAAACTAATGTTTCGCCTTTTGCTTCTCAGTGTAAGTATGATACCTTTTGGAGCTTATTTCAAAAATAAATGATCAGCCAAATGCTGATTTAATCTTAGGATCAGCAATGATTCTTCACGTCATTTCAATCGTTGGATTGGTGAGTAAATGGGCTAAAAATAGAACCATAAGTGAAGTGTCGCAGTAGCTCAAGGCTTTATCAATCGCTCACAAAACCAAAATTTCACTTTCCACATTTTGAAAAAAGTATTTCTACTGCTATTTATCCTAATAGCATTTTCCGCCTGCACCTCCACAAAAATCTACACCCGGTTAAAATGCCATATCTGCCTTGCTCAGTCAGACGGCGTTTTGCTTTTGCCTTTACCTTGGGATGCAGGATTCAGCAAACTTTCTCCAGGTGAGCAAGCTGATCTTGAATTGCAGGTATTGGACATCCTTCGGGACAAAGGTTTTACGAAAGTTGAACTCTATGACCGACTGGAACACGAACTATTCTCCGCAGGAATAAATGATCCAACTGATCCTGAGCAAAGAGCTAAAATCAATTCTATCTTAGGATATCCTTACTTTTTGGGAATAACGCTGGGAGACACGAGAAAGTCTGATGAATGGGATTATAGAACCGAGCAGGAACTTTACGAAATGAATCCGCCAGCTCCAGACATGGAAATATCAGCCACTATCCGAGTAGCACTGATTGAAACTGCAACAGGAAAAATCGTGTCGGACAATGCTATAATCACAAAAATTAGCGATTGGGGAACTCCAGACGAAGACGGCGGAGTAAACTTTTGGAACTTTGGATCTGTAAGTCAGGCAATCCGAAAAGCTACCAGCAAAGGAGTTGCGAATATGGTGAAAGATTGCGGTTGCTAACTCCAAGTATCATGACACAAGATTGAACTACCTAGACTGATCCTTATAAATTAGCCCAAGAAGTGAGAGATATGACCTATTTAATCACTCTCACCAATTCCTTGATAATCGCAGCCATCATAGGCTCAGCGATGGCAGCAGCGGCTAATACTTCCGCCAGAGTGATTCTTTTGATCTTTCCTTCCACGCCTAAATCGGTGATTGCGGAAATCCCAAAAACTTCAATCCCCATTTGCCTCGCGACGATCACTTCTGGTACGGTACTCATCCCCACGGCATCAGCGCCAATTCCACGGAGATATTTGTATTCAGCTGGAGTTTCTAGGTTTGGCCCTTGCACACCTGCATAGATTCCACTGTGTACCCGAAAATTATTTGCTTTCGCAAAACCCCGTGCAACTGCATGCAATTCTGATGAATAAGCATCGCTCATATCTGGAAATCTTGGCCCAAATTCCTCGTAGTGTTTTCCACGAAGTGGGCTCTCTGGGAATAAATCTATATGATCACGTATCAACATCACATCTCCTACTTCCTGATCAGGGTTCAGCCCTCCACTAGCATTTGAAACGAGTAAAGTCTTTATCCCAAGCTTTTTCATCACTCGAACAGGAAAGGTGACTTCCTGCATAGAATAGCCTTCGTAGTAATGAAAGCGACCTTTCATAGCCATAACCTTTTTGCCTGAAAGCTCCCCAAAAATCAATTTTCCAGAATGACTTTCTACAGTAGAAAGCGGGAAATTAGGAATATCTGCATAGTCAATTTCTTTTTCTACGGTGATCTGATCCCCCAAATGACCAAGGCCAGTTCCGAGAATGATCGCAATTGATACTTCACCAGTATATTGTGAGCGAATGAAAGAAGTTGCTTCTGAAATTTGATTTAGGTAATTCATAGAGATTATTTTGCCAGTCCTAAATATATAAATTACCACCCATCTTCGAACTTTTGCATAGGCAAGAATGTATTGCATTCAGAAAAAACAGATAATGATCAAGATAATAGTAGGAACAAACCGCAAGAATTCTGTCTCTAAAACCATCGCAGAGCTATATCAAAATCTTTTAAATGAGAGAGGTGAGAAATCAGAAATCCTTGAATTGGAAAACTTACCCGGTGATTTTATTGATAATGCTTTGTATGAAAATAATGGGAAGCATGAGTTATATAATGAGTTCCACGATCAATTGGTGGATGGAAAAAAGTTTGTTTTCATCGTACCTGAGTACAACGGTTCTTTCCCGGGAATTTTAAAAACATTTATCGACGGGATGACCTATCCTAATACATTTAGGAATAAAAAGTGTGCTTTGGTGGGGATTTCATCTGGAATAGGCGGGGGTGGCATCGCTATGAGCCACCTTACCGACATCTTCCATTATCTGGGAATGCATGTCCTTGCTCTCAAGCCAAAACTGGCTAAGATAGAGCAAAATATGTCAGATAACCTGCTCACCAACAGGTTGTACATGGACTTGCTGCAAACCCAGGCAGACATGCTGCTTGAATTTTAGGACTTAGTCCACATTATCATGCAGGAATCTATTATTACCTAGAATCTCATTGTCATCGCTCAAGTTGTACTTGCTTATGCTTGGCTCTGAGCTATGCTGAGGTTCGTTCAATACAACATTTTTACGCTGATAAGCTGGCACTTCCATCTTCTCCTTCAATTCGTCTGGAGTTGGATTGAAAGCACGATTACCTTTTAGCTTTTCGAAACGCTCGTGCGCTCTCTGAATAGCCTTCTGCTTCATCTGCTCATAGTAATCATTTGCAAAAGCAGGAGTTGCAGGCTCTTCTTTCCTAGGCTGATCTTCAGTTTTCTTTTCATCTTCTTCTTCGAAAAGGTCATGAACGATTTTCTCCTGAGCAGGCTTAGGAGCTTCAGCTTTCACTTCTTCCTTAGGCTTCATGAAAGTAAATAGGCTTTCCTTTTTAGGAGCAGGAGCTTGAATAGGCTCTTGTCTTGTAGGGGCTTCAGCGGCCGGCTTCACTTCTGGAGCTGACGCTGGCATAGGAGTTTTTGGCATAGAAAACACAAAAGTAGATCCTCCAGAAACTGACTCTTCCTTCACTTTTTCAGATTTTCCAGAGTCCAAATTGATCACTGTCTTTTCTTCCACTACTTCTTCTACTGGAGCGCTTGCTACTGGAGCAGGGGCAGGAATTACTACTGCTTTTGCAGCTTCTACTTTCTTGCTGGCTCCTTGAAGTCTGTCCATTTCGAAACCTGTAGCAATTACAGTTACACGAATAGCTTTGCCCAATTCAGGGTCGATACCTTGACCGAAGATCACTTCAGCATTGTCTCCAGCCTTCTCTTGGATGTACTCCGTGATTTCGCTCAATTCGTCCATTGACAATTCTTCGTCTTCACCAGACATAATAGAAAGCAATATTTTCTCAGCTCCTTTGATGTCTACATTGTTCAACAAAGGAGAAGAAATAGCAGCACCAGCTGCACGGATCGCACGTCCTTCGCCTTCCTCAGTGGAAGAACCCATCACAGCAGCACCGGCATCTTTCATTACTGTCTTCACATCTTCAAAATCCACATTGACATCCTGATGGATAGTGATGATCTCAGCGATCGATCTCGCAGCAGTAGATAGAATATCATCTGCTTTGCTGAAAGCAGTTCTGATGGCAAGATTGCCATAGATCTCTCTCAGTTTGTCATTCAAAATAACCAGTACAGTATCACAGTTCTCACGAAGCGCTTCAATACCTGCCTGAGCTACATTCATTTTCTTCTTTCCTTCGAACATGAATGGAGCGGTCACGATACCCACAGTCAGGATATTTAGTTCTTTCGCGATTCTAGCTACTACGGGAGCTGCACCTGTACCGGTACCTCCACCCATTCCAGCAGTGATAAATACCATTTTGGTGTTATCAGCCAATAGCTCACGGATCTCATCCTCTGATTCTATCGCTGCATTTCTTCCTTGCTCAGGATTTGCACCAGCACCTAGACCTTCGGTCAAATTGGCACCAAGTTGCAACCTAAGTGGAACCGGGCTAGACTTAAGAGCCTGAGCATCGGTATTGACTACCACAAACTCAACGTCCTTAATACCTAAACCAAACATGTGGTTTACGGCATTAGAACCGCCTCCACCTACGCCGATCACTTTTATTATCGACTTCGGGTTTTTGTGTAAATCAAATCTGTAATCTTTCATGTTATCTGACATATTTATTTTTATTGGTGAAATTTCTATGGTTGTTATAGTGGGATTTTAAATGGGGAAATTGGCAGCAAAGCCGGCAATCTCCCCCAATCATAAGCCCTAGTAATTTGAGTCGTCACCGATATCATCACTTAGAATACCTTTCAGTCTTCCGGCGATTTTATCGAATATATCTTTTGGATTGATGTCTATACTTTTAGCCCTTTTTACCGGTTTCCCGTTAGCGGTACGATTAGTATATCCTTGATCTCTGTCATCAAGTGCTTTGAATCCCGCAAGTACCAAACCTACCGAGGTTGCATACATTGGGCTCTTTACTTCTTCGATCACCGACTTACCCAAGTGTTCATTTGGATAGCCTATTCTTGTATCCAGACCAGTCATGTATTCAAATAACTGACTGACAAATTGCAGCTGCGCACCACCACCGGTAAGAACTATTCCTCCAGCCAGTTTTTTGTAATGCCCACTTTGCATGATTTCATTTTGCACGATCTCAATAATCTCTTCCATTCTTGCCTGAATGATAGATGCCAGATTCCGAATAGAAATCTCTTTTGGTGCTCTATTTCTCAAGCCCGGGATAGATACGATCTCGTTTGGATTTGCTTCTTCTGTGATTGCTTTTCCAAATTTTGTCTTCAGAAGTTCAGCCTGATTTTGCATCACCATGCATCCTTCTTTGATATCCTTGGTGATGATATTTCCACCCAAAGGAATCACAGCAGTATGACGAATAATGTTTTCATAGAAGATGGCGATGTCTGTGGTTCCGCCCCCTATATCTACCAGGCAAACGCCTGCTTCTTTCTCATCGTCGCTTAATACAGAAAGTGAACTCGCAAGTGGTTCCAGAATTAATTGCTTGGAAACTAATTCAGCACGGCGAACACATCTGTTAATGTTATTGATAGCGGTGGTCTGAGCTGTGATGATATGGAAATCAGCCTCTAGACGTGTACCAGACATCCCTACAGGATCTTTGATACCACCTTCGTAATCCACGGTGTAATCCTGTGGCATTACGTGAATAATTGTATTTCCCGGAGGGATCAGGATATTTTCCATTTCGCTGGAAAGTCTCCTCACATCTTCTATGGTAATCTCATCATCCGTCGGCTGACGCATAATGCTGCCACTTTGAATTTTGCTTTGGATGTGCTGGCCTGCAATTCCTACAATGACATCCACGATATCCACATTCGCCATTTCTGACGCTTCTTCCACAGCCTTTTCGATTGCATGAACAGTCTTGTCAATATTGGTCACTACGCCACGATCAACCCCGTCAGAAACGGCTTTGCCCATGCCCAGCACCTCGAGTTTTCCATACTCATTTTTGCGGCCCACGATGACACAGATCTTGGTTGTACCAATATCCAGTCCTACTATTAATTCCTTATTTTCCATATCCAAGCTATTATTCACAGACGATTTGATCCTTAAACTTTACACTTACCCTATCATAAGCGTTCCAACCCTTTCGGGGCAATATTTCCTTATAAAAGACCGCTATACGGTCAAATTTATTTGCTATATCATGCGCATCTCCGAACTCGATAATTTGCCTTCCAACTTGTTGGAAAAGACGAATATTATCTTTGGAATTCACTTCCAATTCGGTGATCTGCGCGCTCCAAAATTCATCTTCAGTGATAAAAGTGATTAGGTCCATCAGCTCAGGCATATCTGCTGTGATATCACCTTTATCCATCAGCATCTCTGCATAGTCCCCTTCCAGAATCAACACACGGCTGGTGTATGAAGTAGAGGTCGGAATAACTTTCCCTTCCGTAGTGATATATCCATCAGCTCCCATCGGCTGAGCGATTCTCGCAACCGGCTGATGCTGACTGATCTTCAAATTCAAGATGCCTTTTTGACCAATCATTGCTTGCACTGACTTCACAAAAGGATGCCCAAGCAGCCTAGTTTCAATGGCTTTCATCGGTACCTCTTCCAGCATTAATCCTGGTTTTAGATCAGGAAATGCTTGGCTTAGGATTCTGGCGATTTCAGCGTCTTCCACGAAATAGACTCCGCTAACTCCTTCAATATTTATTTCAGTCCCTTGGAAAGTTTTATACAGCGTCTGCTTTTCTACAAAGCCAATAAATCCTACCAGCACCAAAGTGAGCACTACAAAAGCGAGTATCTTTTTTACGTTTGCCTTTATCATGATTCAAATCGGTTAAGTCCCTCTTTCATCCAAGAAGCAATTCCTGGCACCAAACGATCTATATCTCCTGCTCCAAGCGTGACCAAAACCTCCGTAGAAACCTGATCCAAATGACTCATCAAATCCTCCTTGGCTACCAATTCCTTATGCCCAGTATTGATGCCTTCCAATAGCATCGCAGCAGTCACTCCTTCAATCGGAAGTTCTCTCGCAGGATAGATATCCAGCAAAATCACTGAGTCTGCCAGGGAAAGACTTTCAGAAAAACCTTCTGCAAAATCTCTTGTTCGCGTGAACAAATGCGGCTGGAAAATGACAGTCAACTTCTTCGTAGGGAACATAGCTCGCACGGAACTTAAGCAAGCTCTGATCTCCTCAGGGTGATGCGCATAATCATCAATGAAGACACGATTACCTTCATTCACATGAATCTCAAATCTTCTCTTAACTCCTTTGAAAGAGCTAATTCCATTTCTGATCTGCTCTACTGAAATCTGGTGATCCAAGGCAATAGCAATTGCTGCCAATGCATTTTCCACATTATGAAAACCTGGAATAAATAGCTCCAGTCCCTTGATCTCATTTTTGCCATCCAAATAGTCAAAGACGAATGAACCAGGTCTAGCCTGAATATTCTCAGCTCCAATCCCAGATGATCTCAAGCCGTATTCTCGAGTAGCGACCTTCGGAAGCTTACCTTCTCCAAGTCTTTGCGCAGCTTTCTGCTGTATATATAATCTTCCTTTTTTATCTACCAGATTGACAAACTCCAGGAATCCATCTAGAATGTGCTGCTCATCACCATAGATATCTAAGTGATCTGGATCAGCACTTGTCAATACCACTTCGTTAGGATGAAGCCTTAGGAAAGAGCGATCAAATTCATCCGCCTCTACCACGACTAGCGTCTTCTCTTTTGACTTCTTGTCTCCAAGAATCAGGTTACTCTGATAGTTCTGAGTGATCCCACCAAGAAATGCTACCACAGGTTTGCCTGCAGACTTGAGCATGTGCGCGATCATGGAAGAAGTAGTCGTCTTTCCATGTGTTCCCGCCACCGCAATGGTGTAATAGGAACTCGTCACCATACCTAGTACTTCAGATCTCTTCTTGAATTGATAGCCATTTTCCTGAAAGAAATTCAGCTGAACACTGCCTTTTGGCATAGCTGGAGTCCAGATGATCAGCGCCTTTTCCGGGCTTTCCTTGATCACATTTGGTATAGTCTCCAATTTATCTTCGAAAGAAATCTGCATTCCTTCAGCGATCAATTCGTCTGTAAGTGAAGAAGGTGTGCGGTCATAGCCAGACACAGCATATCCTTCATGGCGGAACCATCGAGCTAAGGCACTCATGCCTATGCCGCCGATACCGAGCAAATGGACGCTATTTATTCCTTCGAAACTCATACAAACAATTGTTCTATTTCTTCCACTATGGCGTTTGCCGCATTCGGCTTGGCCAGATTCTTTATATTTTTCCCTAATGTTTCAGACAGCTTAGTGTCCTCCATTAGCTCTTTTACTTTTTGTTCCAAAGCGCCTACTGCTTCTGAATCTTTCAGAAGTAAAGCTGCGTCATGACTTACATAAGCCATGGCATTTTTGGTCTGATGATCTTCAGCCACATTTGGAGACGGTATGAAAATCACCGGCTTGCCCACTAGGGAAAGTTCCGAAACCGATAAAGCGCCAGCTCTAGACACGATCAGATCTGCTGCAGCATAGGCCATATCCATTTCGCGGATAAATTCATTCAGATGAATTGTTGTCAAGCCTGATTCTGCCAGCTTTGATTTCATCTCTTGGAAATAAAACTTACCACACTGCCAAAGCACTTGGTAACCTTCTTCATCCAGTTTTTGCATATCTGCAAGCACCGCTTGATTGAGTGTTCTGGCTCCAAGAGATCCTCCTAAAACCAAGAGTGTTTTCTTAGCTGGATCCAATCCGAAATGCGCCAGTGCCTTTTCTCTTTTTCCCGATAAATCAAGAATGTCCTTTCTAACAGGGTTTCCTGTATAGGCTATTCTATCTGCAGGGAAAAAGCGATCCATCTCAGGATAAGCAACACAGATTTTTTTGGCTCTTTTAGCCAGAATTTTATTAGTCAAGCCAGCATAGGAGTTTTGCTCCTGTACCAGCGTAGGAATTCCTTTTCTTTGCGCAGCATAAAGTACTGGACCGCTCGCATAGCCACCGACTCCTACCACTGCATCTGGATTAAAATCCTTGATGATTTGCGAAGCCTGAGTTAGACTTTTCAACAGCTTGAAAGGAAACTTGAGGTTTTCAAGAGACAAACTTCTTTGCAAGCCAGCTACTGGAAGTCCCTTGATTTTGTATCCAGCTTCAGGGACTTTCTGCATTTCCATTTTGCCCAAAGCACCCACAAATAAGATCTCGCTGGAAGGATGTTTTTCCTTCCATGCATTCGCAATAGCGATAGCCGGATAGATATGTCCACCGGTACCTCCACCACTGATCAAAATGCGATATGTGCGTTGTGTGTTAATAATTATGCTGTTTTAAGTCTTGTTTTATTTCCAAAAGCAGAGCTAGTCTGCGATTCGTCCTGATGATCGCCACGGCTTACCGAAAGGATAATCCCCAAGGAAATTCCCGTGAAAACCAATGATGTTCCTCCCATACTTAGCAGAGGAAGTGGTAACCCTGTAATCGGGCCTAAACCAACTGCTACCGCCATATTTACCAATGCCTGGATCACCAATGCGAAACTCAATCCCGCAGATAGCAATCCTCCAAATGCTTTGTTTGAATTCGCTACGATTCGCATCCCTCTATAAAGAAGCGCGAGGTAAAGAAACAGCACAGAGAATCCTCCGATCAGCCCATATTCCTCAATGATAATCGCGTAGATAAAATCCGAATACGGATGTGGAAGTGAGTTCCTTTGCTCAGAGTTTCCTGGACCTTTTCCACCGATACCGCCTGTGGCAATAGCGATGTAGGATTGCTCAGCTTGAAATGGAATCTCATCCTTGTTCATGAAGTCTTCCACTCGAGATACTAGCGTCGCTCCTCTTTGACCTATAAATCCAGCAGCAGTCAAGCCTAATGCTCCTACCAACATTACCATCGCCAGATACTTGACAGGAACTCTACCGATAAACATGATCAGAAGACATGTCACCAATAGGAGAATGGCTGTAGAGAAGTTAGCCATTGCAATCAAGCCGGAGATCAAGCCAATAGCGATAATGATAGGCACGAAGGTGCTCTTGAAGTCTTTAATATTATTTTGGCGCTTAGCCAGCATTCCTGCTATGGATGCGATCAAGGCTAGTTTTGCCAAATCTGAAGGCTGAAAAGCCTGGTTGATTACAGGAATAGTGATCCAGCGATTGGCTTCATTGATATTAGAGCCAAACAAGTAAGTAACCAGCAAGAGTGGTATGGAAATAATCACTCCCAGTCGAGCGTAAACCGCATACTTTCTGTAAGGGATTTTATGCGCAAACCACATCACCACCAGCGACACGAAAATCAACATTGAATGTCTGATCAGGTAGATTTCGGTATTGCCTCCAGCATACTTATAGGCCAAAGAACCCGTAGCAGAATACACTACCAGAATACTGAAAAGAGACAATAGAATGACAATACCCCAAATAATTGGGTCGCCTTTGAAATTTCTATCTATCCATGCTTTAAACTGTGTCATGCGATGGTTTTAGATTTAAGGTTTTCAACAGCTTCGCGAAATTGCGTTCCCCGATCTTCATAATTTTTAAACAAGTCAAAGCTTGCACATGCAGGTGATAGCAAGACAATATCTCCAGCTTCTCCAAGCATTTGTCCCCACTTCACCGCTTCTGAAATATCTTGAGTTTCTCGTATGTCACTCACCACCGGCCCGAAAGCCATTTTCAATTTCTCATTGTCTTTGCCAAGGCAAATCAATGATTTTACTTTCTGACTTGCCACCGGCAAAAGGACTGAGTAATTATTTCCCTTATCGACTCCACCTGCAATCCAGATCAAAGGATTTTCAAAGCTAGCCAAAGCATAAGCTGTGGCCTCCACGTTAGTGCCTTTGCTGTCGTTGACAAACGTCACACCATCCACTTCTCTGACCTGCTCCATACGGTGAGGGGCATTCTTGAAAGTTTGGAATCCAGCGATTAATGCTTCTTCATTCACTCCGGTAATCAATGCTACTATACCGGCACAAAGTGCATTCAAAATATTATGCTTCCCTTTTATAGGAAGGATGTTAAGAGGGATTGTTACTGACTGCTCAGCTATAGTGATCTCCAGAGAATTCCCATTGAGAAAGCCTCCACTTTTTTGCTCATTCTCTAAAGAAATCCAGCTTAAAGCAGGTAGAATATCTCGGTATTTTAAACCTTCCAAAGTCAAGAAATCCTGAGCAGACAGAATTGCCTGATCAGTGGCGGTCATATTTTTGAAAACAGAAAACTTAGAATCGATGTATTTATCAATCTGATAATCGTATCGATCAAGATGATCTGGAGTGATATTCGTAAGAATAGCGATAGAAGGCCTGAAGCTTACAAATCCATCGATTTGGAAACTACTGCATTCGATCACCCACCACTCATGATCTCCATCGAGTAATTGGCCAGCCCAGCTTTTACCTACATTTCCAGCCAATCCCACATCCAGTCCTGCTTCTTTCATCAAGTGATAAGTAAGAAGTGTTGTTGTGGTTTTTCCGTTGGTGCCTGTGATCGCAATTACTTTTCCTTTGCTATAACCAAATGCGAATTCTAGTTCATCTATGACTGGAATTCTAGCTTTTATAGCTTTTTGTACAATTGCCACTTTGGCAGGAATCCCAGGGCTTTTGATTATCAGGTCAGCATTTAGGATTTGCTCTTCCGAATGTGTGCCTTCTTCAAATGGAATTTCTAAACTCTGCATTTCCGCTTTTCTAGCTTCAGAAATCTGCCCTGCATCAGAAACAAAAACGGCATAGCCCTTCTGTCTGGCAAGCATTGCTGCTCCCAATCCGCTTTCTCCTGCGCCCAGAACGACTATTTTTTTCATTTCTATTATCTAAGTTTTAGTGTTGCCAAAGTGATCACTGCCAACAAAATCCCTACAATCCAGAATCGTGTTACGATCTTGGCTTCCGGTATACTTTTCTTTTGGTAGTGGTGATGTAGTGGAGACATCAAGAATATTCTCCTGCCTTCACCGTATTTTTTTCTAGTGTATTTGAAATAGCCCACCTGGAGCATGACACTGACATTTTCTATAACAAACACACCACACATCACTGGAATCAGCAATTCTTTGCGAAGCGTCAAAGCCAAAACAGCTATCACTCCCCCCAGCATCAAGCTGCCCGTGTCGCCCATGAAAACCTGAGCCGGGTAAGCATTGTACCAAAGAAAACCCACGCATGCTCCTACAAAGGCAGAAGCAAAAATCACCAGCTCGCCTGAGTTGGGGATATACATGATATTGAGGTATTGCGAGAAAATGGCGTTACCACTGATGTAGGCGAAAATGGCAATGGTAATACCGATGATGGCTGAAGTACCAGCCGCAAGACCATCTATTCCATCCGTGATATTTGCACCGTTTGAAACGGCCGTAATGATGAATGTCACCACGAAAATGTAAAGAATCGGAGTCATTGCCTCGCCCAAGAAACCCAGCATCGTCTCGTAATTCAACTCATTATTTTTGGTGAATGGAATAGTGGTTTTAGCCACTTTCACATCTCGATAAGCTGGTGTTTCTACCACACCCTCTTCTATGGAAACAGGGTTGGTGAATTCGCGTATCACTACGCTTTCATTGAAATAAAGCGTAGAACCCACGATAATACCTATACCGATCTGACCGATGATTTTAAATCTACCAGCTAGACCTTCCTTGTTTTTCTTAAAAACTTTGATGTAATCATCTATAAAGCCTATCGTTCCCAACCAAACGGTGGTGATAAGCAAAAGAATGATGTAGATATTATTTAGATCTGCGAAAAGCAAAGTCGGGATCAAAATCGCAGCCATGATCATCAAGCCACCCATAGTAGGCGTGCCTTTCTTCTCCTGCTGTCCTTCCAGACCCAGATCCCTTACAGTTTCTCCGATCTGCTTATTTCTGATCCAAGCGATGATTTTGTGACCGAAAGAGATGGTAATGATCAGTGAAAAAAGCGATGCCATTCCCGCACGAAACGAGATGTATCTAAACACCCCTGTTCCGGGAATATCAAGCACTTTGTCCAAATAATCAAAAAGTGGATATAACATCTCAGCTTTGTGTCAATTGTTGTAAAAACTCAGTTACTACTTCAGTATCATCAAAGTGATGCTTCACCCCTTTGACTTCCTGATAATCCTCATGGCCTTTACCTGCGATGAGGATGATATCTCCTTTTTGGGAAAGCATACAGGCAGTCTTGATAGCTTCTCTGCGATCCACAATAGTTAATGTTTTTCTGATTTCAGACGGGCCTACACCTACCTGCATATCCTTCAATATTTCTTCTGGCTCCTCAAAGCGAGGATTGTCAGAAGTAAGAATTGCTTTATCACTTTCCTGAACAGCTATTTTTGCCATTATAGGACGCTTAGTCTTGTCACGATTTCCACCGCAGCCTACGACTGTGATCAGTTGCTCACCGCCAGTTCTTACTCCGTTAATTGTCTTCAGGACGTTATCCAAAGCATCAGGCGTATGCGCATAATCCACAATGGCAGTAATGCCTGCAATGGAAATTCTGTCAAAACGGCCTTTGGCGCCACGGATTCCAGATAGCTCACGAAGAACTTCATCTTCCTCTTCGCCCAATAGCACGGTGACTCCCAATACTCCCAGAAGATTGTATGCATTGAACGCGCCGATCATTCTGAACCAAATCAACTTACCGTTGATTTCTAGTTCTAACCCTTCAAGCGTGTTGGATATGATTTTAGCTTTGAATTCAGCCGGAGATTTCAGCGCAAAAAACTGATGAGAAGCTTTACAATTTTGAAGCATTACAGCTCCTCGTTTGTCGTCACCGTTTACAAGAGCAAAAGCGTCTTTTGGAAGCTCATCAAATAACTTTTTCTTGGCTTTGATATACTCGTCAAATGTGCCATGATAATCCAAATGGTCATGACTGATATTTGTAAAAACAGCTCCCGCTAGTTTCAATCCTGCTATTCTCTCTTGCACAATCGCATGAGAACTCGCTTCTATAAAGCAGTGAGTACATCCTTCCGCAACCATTTTGCGAAGCAAAGCCTGCACACTTACCGCGTCTGGCGTAGTATGAGTCGCGTGGATTACTGTTTCGTTGATCTTATTCTCTACCGTGGAAAGCAAGCCCGTGCTGTAGCCCATTCGCATAAATAACTGATGCAAAAGAGTCGCTGTGGTAGTCTTCCCATTGGTTCCGGTAATCGCTACGACCTTGATACTCTCAGACGGATTGTCAAAGTAGTTGCTTGCCATGATACCTAGCGCACGAGCAGAATTCACCACTTCCACGTAGGTGATTCCATCGATAAGCTTTTCCGGCAACTGCTCACAAACAATGATCTGAGCTCCTAGACCAATAGCTTTTTCTATAAACTCATGTCCATCAACCTGAGTCCCTTTAATGGCTACAAAAGCACTTCCCTCCGTCACCTGACGACTGTCAAAGACAATATCTTTCACACCCAACTCCATGTCTCCGGTAGTAGATGTAAGTGATACTTTATATAATATGTCTTTCAGTACTTTCATTTATCCTAATACAAGATTTATAGTTGCGTTTGGTGTTAATTGTGTTCCCGGTGAAATTGATTGGCCTTTCACCCGACCTTTCCCGGTGTAGTTCACCTTCATTCCTTTATTTTCCAATATGAAAAGTGCGTCCCTAAGCGGAAGTCCTGACACATCTGGAACAAGTGATTGATCCGTGTCATTGACGCTCATTTGTACACTAGCTTCATGAGCAACCGTCTTCACCCACTCTTCAGGATTAGCAGCGGAAGCCTTCAAACCTAATTCTTGGAATATGCTCTGTAGCTCCTCTGCTTTACCTGCTTTCACATAAGGCAGTTGAGTGCCATTTGCTTCGGCTCTCATTATTCCCTGCTGATTATCTGGATTCAATTCGATATCAAGAGCGTAGATTTTATCTGCGATTTCCTTGAAAACCGGGGCTGAAACATCCCCGCCATATGCAGCCAAGCCCTTTGGACTGTCTATCACTACGATCATGGAATACTTCGGATGATCCGCAGGAAAGTAGCCCGCAAAACTTGTGTAATAATTCCTGGTATATTTTCCGTCGACTAGTTTCTGAGCAGTGCCAGTTTTACCCGCTATTTTATAATCCGCATTGGCGATGTTTCTTGCAGTGCCTCTCTCCACCACACCTTCTAATAGACTCTGAAGAAGTTTGATGTTTTTCTCAGATGCGATTTGCTTGCGAACGACTTCTGGCTCGTAGCTCTGCTCGATTATAGTTCCTTTCGAAATTGACTTCACTACATAAGGCTTCATCATTTCCCCTCCATTTGCCACAGCATTATATAAAGCCAATGTGTGAAGGGGGTTTAGCTTTACTTCATATCCTATAGAAACCCAAGGGAGAGTAGTACCATACCAATTTTTATCACCCGGTTTCTTGAAATATGGTTTGCCTTCGCCTATCAACTGAAAACCAAAAGGCTCCCTCAATCCAACTTTGTCTATGTAAGCCATGAATTTGGATGGACTGGAACCGAAATGTTCATCGACCAATTTGGAGATGCCAACATTGGAAGATTTCTCAAATGCTTCACGAATGGTCAGAGTGCCAAAGCCCCCGTAATGAGCATCTCGCATCACTTGATTATAGAATTTGTGGGCACCGTTTCCAGTTTCCACTGTTTCATCCAGCGTGATCTTATTTTCTTCTAAAAGTGCAAGCATGGAAAGCAGTTTGAAAGTAGAGCCAGGTTCTGTGTTTCCCTGATCACCTATGGCATAATTGTAATTCTCGCCATAGCCATTGCCGCTACTATTCCGCTGTAAATTGGTGATTGCTTTGATCTGTCCCGTCTTCACTTCCATCACGATCACAGCACCAAATTCTGCATCACGATCGGTCAATTGACGACGTAAAGCAGTTTCTGCTACATCCTGAATATTTACATCCAGCGTAGTGGTAACATCATAGCCATTTTCTGGCTTCACATCTTCTGCATCAAAAACCGGCTTCCAGCTCCCACCAGCTAAGCGTTGAAAGAGAGCCTTACCGTCTTGACCTTGCAGGTAATTATTGAAGCTGTACTCGATTCCCGCCCCGTACTCATTATCATTCAAAAAGCCAACTGTTCGGCTGGCAAGGGAATTAAAAGGACGATATCTTTGCTCTACTTTCTCGAAGATCACTCCTCCCCCCATTCTTCCATCTCTAAAAATTGGCCAGGTAGACATTTCCTGCATTCCTTGATACCCGATCTTCTCTCTATTCAATACCAGATATCTCTTGTTATCCAACCTAGCATCGTTGATCATTCGCTTATATGAAGCTGCTGATTTGTCCTTATAATAAGAGGAAAGCATTTTTGCCAGCGAATCAACTCCAGCTTTGAAGGTATCAGATTTTGCAATGGTCGGATCAAGTGCTACTCTATAAAAAGGCAAACTTGTCGCCAGCAAACTTCCATCACTCGCATAAATATTCCCGCGAGTAGCTGCCACCTCTCTGTATTGGAAGTTGATTGTTTCAGCTTTTTCGCGCCATACGTCTCCATCCGCCATCTGAAGCTTAGCAACCCTGTATGGAATCGCCGCTGCACAAAGCGCTATTAGGATGAAAACCACCCGTACTCGGAGCAATATGGATCGCTTAAAATTCACTTCTCTACCTCAATTTTTATTGGTGGTTGATTGAGTTCAAATATTCCTTGTTCTGCTACACGCTTGGCAACTTCTGACTGCATGCTGCTAAGCATGTACTCGGCTTCCAGCGTAGTGACATCTGCACGTAAATCCTCTACTTCTTGCTGAGCCTTTTCAATCTTGCGCACCATATTCTCTGCGCGGTGATTGCTCCAGATATAGACCAAAGCCAGTAAAGCCACAAACCCAACTGGAGGAACCAGCTGGACAGGCACTCCTTCACCCAAAATCCCGGTGATATCCAGCTTCTCTTCCATCCAACTAAAGATGGATTTGCGAGAACCGCCTTTTGGCGTGTTGCCTGACTTCAATTTCTTTCTGAACGTGTTATTGCTCATGCCTCTATCTTCTTCGCTATTCTCAATTTTGCACTTCTTGCTCTAGGGTTAGATGCAATTTCCTCCGCATCTGCCACCACGGCACCTTTGCTGATTGGCTCAAGAGGACGAATGAGATTTCCGTAGAAATCTTTCTCTACATCACCTTGAAACTTGCCTTTGATCATCAGATTTTTCACCAATCGATCTTCTAGACTGTGGTAACTCATTACCACCAATCTTCCTTCAGGCTTCAGCAATTCCACAGCTTCCAGTAGCATTTCTTCCAAAGCCCCCATTTCATCGTTCACTTCTATTCTCAATGCCTGGAAGACCTGAGCGTAATACTTGAAGTCTTTGCCCCTAGGGGCATATCTTTTCAAGAAGGAGGTAAATCCTTCTGTAGTCTCAAATTGTTGGGAGGTTCTTTCAGACACGATGGCCTGTGCCAATGTCTTTGCATTTTTCACCTCGCCATACATCCCTAAAATCTTATGTAGTCTGCCTTCGTCGTATGTATTGAGAATTTCTTTGGCAGAAATCTCATCTGATTGGTTCATACGCATATCCAGATCACCGCTGAATCTGGTAGAAAAGCCTCGGCTTGGCTCATCGATCTGATGGGAAGAAATACCCAAATCAGCCAAGATGCCGTCTACCTTCTTCACACCATGTAGTCTCAGGTATCTCTTCAAATCTCTGAAATTGGCAGCAATGAAAGTGAAGTTGTCACTGGCAGGAATGTTCGCTTCAGCATCTACATCCTGATCAAAAGCATATAAATGCCCCTTATCTAGATGCTTCAGAATCTCTCTGGAATGCCCTCCTCCACCAAAAGTCACATCTACATAAATCCCATTGGGATCAATAGACAAGCCTTCAGTGCATTTGGCTAGCATCACTGGGATATGGTAAATAGACTCTGTCATGTGATTAAGAGAGATGCTTTTCCATTAGACTGGATAAGTCCGCAGGATCAACTATGATATTCTTGCTATAATTTTCTTGATTCCAAAATTCGATTCTTCCTCCATTACCTATCACGATTACATCTTTTTCAAGACCTGCGTAGGCTTGGTAAGCTTTTGGGATCAACAAGCGCCCTGCGCTATCCAACTCCACATCGACGACAGAATTGAAAAAGGAACGCTGCAACATTCTTTGCTCCGGATTATGAATAGAGAGAGACTTGATTTGATTCTCAAGTTTCTTGTATTCCACCATAGGATAAAGAGCCAAACATCTATCTTCAGCCATCCGAAGCATAAGCGTACCTCCATTAGCCTCCGGAATTGCCGCCTTGATCTTGGCTGGCAATACCAGACGCCCTTTGGGATCTAGCTTGCAATCGTATTGACTGTTGAACATAATTTCTTGAACTCTTTAGAATGATGAGTATGTAGTAAAGACAAAAGTAATAAAATGACCTTCACTTTCTACCACTTTCCCCCACAAATTCCCACTTTGACTTAAAAGTAGACAAATCTTTATTCCATCCCAATATTTACCAGTAAAAATTCAAGGTTTTTTTTGGCGGTATAGTATTGATTAGAAAGAGGTTAGGCTTTCCCCAAAATGGGGCAAAATAGAGCGTATTACAGGTTTTTCATAGCCAGAAAGGAATATGATACTCATAGCGTGCTATCCTTCAAAAGAAAAGTGGGGTGATTTCCCGTAAATAATGAAAATACGAACTGTGAAGTGGGGAAAAATCCCACGGGACATTGATATGATCTTGATTTTATAATTGGTCAATATGATTATCCGTAATGATACCAGTCACCTAAATTCCTTTGCTTACCCGGCAAACTCTACTTGCTCCCCAAATAAACTATGACAAAAAAAGACCTGCCCAACGGACAGGTCTTTTTCAAAGCATCAACACACAATTTTCTTTTCAGATAAGATCTTTAGAACAAGGGGTCTATTTGTTGTCGTCTTTTTTCTTCACTTCTTGCTCAAGTTTTTTCTGGTATCCTTCAATTTTGGCAGCATTCTCTTTTTGCCAAATTTCCATTTTACGTTCGTACTCTTCCATCTTAGGCTTCATCTCTTTTTCCCAAGCTTTGATCTTTGCTTCATACTCTTTCATTTTCGGCTCATTGGAATCTTGCCAGGCTTTCATCTTGGCTTCAAACTCTTGCATCTTAGGCTCATTTGCCTTCTGCCATTCTTCCATCTTCTTCTCAAACTCCTTCATTTTTGGCTCGTAAGCTTTCTGCCATTCGGCCATTTTTTTCTCAAAAGCCTCCATTTTCGGCTCGTAAGCTTTCTGCCATTCAGCCATTTTTGCTTCGTACGCTTCCATTTGTGGCTTCATAGAACTCTCCCAATCCTCCATTTTTTTAGCGTACTCATCGGCACGTTTTTCGACTTCCTTCGCCCATTTCTCCTTCTCCGCTTTTGTCATATTTATCGTGTCTTTCGGAGAGAAAGAATTAAAATTGAAATCAAAAACAGGCGGAGAAATCTTGAAATCCATGACAGGCATGGTACCCATATTAAAGTCCATAGCAGGCATCGTCCCCATATCTAAATCCATCATTGGAGCCATATCGAATGCCATTGGAGGCATTGGAGCCATTGCAAAATCCATTACTGGAGCAATCGCCTCAGCTGGGAATGGTGGCATGGGAGTAAGTTCTAGTGCTGGCATATCTTCCAAAATCATGGTCTTCCCATTTTGACTGTATACGTAAGTCCTTTTATTGCTATTCTTCACGATTACGGTATCTGACTTGGAAATAATCGTGTCAACAGAAACATTGACATTCGTATTGACATCTAAATTAACGTTAGCGTTTTCCTGAACTTCGACTACCGGATTTACATTGGTATTCACATTCACCGAAACCACTGGCTTCACATTTTCGACGGACACTGAAACGTCCTGCTGGGCAGTTGCCATAAGGCCTGCGCTTAATAAGAGTGTTAGTAGCATAGGGATAGAAATAATAGGGTTTTGTGGATAAGTCTGAGCTGGATGACCCAGTATTCTTTTAATTCTCTGCAGCGTAGGATTTCTCTTTTTCGCCGCTGCCAGCGCTAAGTCAGGAGGATTTTGCTTCGAAAAGTTCAAGACCTCAGCCAAGCTATAAGCTAATTCCTTAGGAGCTACACCCGCTTTCACCGCCACATCATCGGCAGCATTTTCTCTCAATTCTTTGACAGTCTGGTTCATCCACCAATAGCAAGGATGATAGAAGAAAAGTACTTCTAGGGCAGATTGCAGTAGATTCGAGAGGTAATCGTTACGCTTCACATGCGCCAGTTCATGAGCGATAATCGCTTCAAGTTGCACAGGAGCTAGTTGTAAAATCAGGGCTGATGGAATTAGGATAATAGGCTTGAGATAGCCAAAAGTGACTGGAGATACGCCATGAGAGGTAAGTCGAATTTCCACTTTTTTGGAGACATTCATCCTACCCATTAAGTGGTAAAGCATTTTTTCTAACTGAAAATCTTGAGGGTCTGAGGATGATTTTCGAAGTGTTCTGATTTCTGAAAGGCTATTAACTAAGCGGAAAAGAAATAGAAGTGCTCCCACAAACCAGAAATTAACTAAGAGCGGCAGTTGTACCTCAATCCAGTTAATCAATTGGTTGATCAAATGGTTGATCAAACTCTCGATTCCTATGCTCGCTGAAGCTTGTACTTCACTTAGTACCATTCCCTCAAATGCTATTCGATCCAAAAACGGGGTCGGACTAAAGCTGGAGAATTCATAGATAAAGGTGGCTACCGCAAAAAGCAAACTCACTCCCAAACTTCCCAACGCCAGATTATACTTGAAATTTGGACTGTTTTTGTGAAAAACTTTCAGAACCAACCACAAGGCCGCTCCTATCAATACTAATTGCCAAAGTGAATGCACGAGCGTCCAGCCCATGGCATAAAGCAAACTTTCGGGAACCCAGTCGTTTAAAAGATTCATTATTTCTTGTTTTCTAGTTGGTCTAAAAATGCGCGTATTTCGTCTAATTCCTCCTTAGAGGGATTCTCTTCCCCCAGAGCCTGGAGCACCAATTTCTGCGCAGAACCCCCAAAAGCCGTAGTAACCAGATTTTTCAGTAGAGACTTTTGGGTCTCTTTTTGATTGGTCACAGGACTGTAAACATGGGTTCTTTGCTCTTCATTTCGATTCACCATTCCTTTGGCATGCATGTTTTGCATGGTCTTCAAAGTAGTGGTATATCCCGTGTCCTTTGTCAGAGCTAAACGCTCATGAATCTGACGAACATTGGACTGTTTCATTTCCCACAATAGGGAAAGTATTTCTAATTCTGACTCGGTTGGCTTACTCATAGGAGCTTATACGATAACTTTCGTACCAAAGATATACGAAGAGAATCGTAAGTTCAAAACATCTACGAAAATAATCGTATTAAAAAGTGTTAAAATACTATTGAACAGATAATTACATACCTATAAAATATTTCAAAAACACTTGCACTGCAATACTTAGAGCGTGTAGACATCAATTTTAAGAATCTAATTTTTTGCGCTAGTGATCTTTGGAAAGGTTTTGAATAGTAGTAAGGACCTAACTCAACCTAAGTTGAGAAGGCCATAAAGTTTAAGCGTTTGAAGCTGAACTTTCCTTCCCTGACATTAGTTGTATACACATTGAATTTTTGATAACAAAACCAACTTTACCATGAATACTGATCAAGCATTACTTAAACCCATTACACTAGCTGGTGGGTTAGAGTTAAAAAATAGAGTTTGGATGGCGCCAATGACAAGAAGCAGGGCTGCCAACTCAGAAAATAAGCCCTTTGAAATTCACGAGGAATATTATACCCAGCGTGCATCCTCCGGTCTCATCATTACCGAAGGATCTCAAGTCTCCAAAGATGCTGTAGGATATATCAACACTCCAGGTATTTACTCCAAAGAACAAGTAGAAGGCTGGAAGGGAGTGACTAAAGCGGTACATGATAATGATGGACACATCTTTATACAACTATGGCATGTAGGCAGAATTTCTCACCCTGATTTCCATAATGGAAATCTGCCTTTGGCACCATCTGCTATCAATCCAAACGAAAAGTCCTATACGCCAGAAGGCTTCAAAGATACTGTCACTCCAAAAGCAATGACTTTGGAAGACATCAAGCAAACCATCCAGGATTTTAGAAATGCTGGTGAAAATGCGATGGAAGCAGGTTTTGACGGGATTGAGATCCACAGTTCCAATGGCTACTTGCTACACCAGTTCTTCAGCGCAACAAGCAACGTGAGAACTGACGAATATGGTGGCTCAATAGAAAATAGAGCAAAAATTCTCTTTGAAATCATCGACGCACTGAAAGAAGTAATGCCAGAGCAAAAAATTGGTTTGAGACTAAACCCGTCGCTTAATGGTGTTTTTGGAATGACAGCAGATGAAGAGACCATTCCTACTTTTGAGTATATCGTCAAAAAATTGAATGAGTACCATTTAGCTTATCTCCACCTTTCTGAGCCATTTACGGATGTGTCAGAAATCCCTTATTTAGTGAGTCATATTGCGAAACACTTCCGACCATTATACAAAGGCACTTTAGTAATCAACGCAGGTTTTGACCAAGAAAAAGGGAACAAAGTAATTGAGGAAGGTGATGCAGATGCGGTTGCATACGGCTCTCTATATATATCAAATCCAGATTTGGTAGAGCGTTTTGAGCAGAATGCCGAGCTGGCAAGTCCAGACAAGGATACGTTTTATACGCCTGGAGAAAAAGGCTACACAGATTACCCCACACTTGAAGAAATAAAAGTTGGATAATCACCCTAAAGGCCGGAATTCCCGGCCTTTTCTTTATTTTTAGCCTATGTGTCTAGTAGCTTTTTCTTGGAGAACTCATCCAGAATACCCTTTGATCATCAGTACTAATCGTGATGAGTTTTTTGAACGCCCTACCCAAGCAATGCATGTCTGGGACAGCGGAATTTACGCTGGAAAAGACCTTAGAAGTGGCGGTACTTGGATGGGATTTCATCCTAACGGACGCTGGTCACTTTTGACTAATTATCGGGATTTTTCCAATCCTAGAAATGCAAAAATAAGTCGTGGAAAACTTGTTCAGGACTGGCTTGAAAATGATAGTTCAGCGGAAGAATACCTGAAAGAAATACAAAAAAACCAAGATCAATACGATGGATTTAATCTACTGGTCAGCGATGGGGAAAAGTTGTTTTATCTAAGCAATTACTCTCCTGATATACAGGAAGTACAACCGGGGATCTATGGTTTGAGCAATGGCCTTCTCAATGATCCATGGCCAAAAGTAGAATTGGCAAAACGGCAGCTTGAACAATTAATTAAGACTGAGTTTTCCACCAATGACTTACTTAATATCCTGAAATCCAAAGAGACTTATCCTCCAGAAAAACTTCCCAAAACCGGAATTCCCCTAGAAATGGAAACTTGCCTTTCAGCTCAATTAATTCGAATGTCAGGTAATTATGGAACGGTTTCGGCCGCTGCTGTGGTTCAACATAAATCCGGGCTTGTAGAGCTCAAACAACGAAGTTTTCAATGGAACGCTGAGACCTATCAAGACTTGGATTTTCAATTTCAACTCGATCAAACCTAAGACCAAATGTCAAACAAAATATACGATATGCTGATCATCGGTGGTGGACCAATTGGTCTGGCTTGCGGTGTAGAAGCAGGAAAAGCAGGATTGGATTATGTGATTGTCGAAAAAGGAGCACTCACGAATTCTATCTTTAATTACCCGATCAATATGACTTTTTTCTCCACATCAGATAGGCTGGAGATGGCAGATATACCTTTTATGTCAATAGGAAATAAGCCTAACCGCACCGAAGCACTGGAATATTACAGAAGGATCTTTTCTCATTTCGATCTGAATGTTAAACTGTATGAAGCAGTGCAGACGCTAGAAAAGAAAGAGGAGTTGTTCCACGTCAAAACCTCCAAGGGAGAATACCAAGCAAAGAATGTAGTTCTGGCCACTGGCTTTTACGATTTGCCAAATCTGATGAACATTCCAGGCGAAGACTTACCAAAAGTGCAGCACTACTACAAAGAGCCTTGGCCATTTATCAACCAAAAAATCGTCGTAGTGGGCGGAGCAAATTCCGCCGTGGATGCAGCACTTGAATGCTGGAGAAAAGGAGCAGAAGTCAGCATGGTTTTACTGGAAGAGGAAGTGGATCAGGCGGTGAAATACTGGGTACGCCCCGACATCGTAAACCGAATCAAAGAAGGTTCTATCAAAGCCTTCACCCAATCTAGACTCAAGGAGATCCATGAGCATGAAGTCGTGATTTCAACTCCCAAGGGAGAAGTGACCATAGAAAATGACTTTGTGCTTGCCATGACAGGCTACAAGCCGAATTTTGGATTATTAAATCAATTGGGAGTAAAACTGAGTGAAGACGAGAAATGCCAGCCACAATACGACGAGCAAACTCACGAGACTAACGTGCAGGGAGTTTATCTAGCAGGGGTAGTTTGTGGAGGATTAAATACTAGAGAATTCTTCATCGAAAACAGCGTAGTACATGCTGCGATGATTGTGAGGGATATTGTAGGGAAACTTAAGAAGTAATAAAACCAAAAAGAACCTATACTCTATCTATTGACAAAGTATAGGTTCTTTTACTTTAGATCTATATGCTCAGATAATCATAAAGGAATTAGCTAGATGACAATTACGTCAGCTTACTCCTTTATCTCAATTACCTTAAACTCGGTTCTTCTGTTAGTTTGATGCTCTTCCTCAGTAGTTGCATTTTTAATAATCAACTGACTTTCACCATATCCTTTGGCTACAAGTCTATCTGCAGCTACACCTTGGGAAACAATGTAATCAACCGCTGATTGAGCTCTTCTCTGCGATAGGTTTTGATTATAAGCATCTCCAGAACGCGAATCGGTATGTGAGCTCAATTCAATTCTTATCGCCGGGTTATCCTTTAGAATCTGAACCAGCTTGTTTAGTTCTACTGCTGCATCCGCTCTAATTTCCGCTTTATCCAAATCGTAATAGATATTCTCCAGTACGATAGAGCGATCAAGTACAAGCTGATCTAACACGATCGTAGTATCCAACGTAATATTGGTCACATCTTGGATGAGTGTGGAGATATCAGGAGTCTTACCTTTCGTGGTATATGGAATTGACTTAGAGAAGTAGCCACTCTTTGAAGCTATAATGGTAAAATCAGCATCTGGTGTCAATGTAAATCTCACACGACCAGTGGTGTTCGAGAAATCCCCTCCTGCTTGTTTGCTATTTTCATCATACAATACCACTCGAGCTTGCTCTAGCACAGCGTCATCCGCTCCTGCCACTCGCTGTTTGGTAAATACATTTAGCAAGACATTAATGATTTTTGGCTTCGGTGTTTTATCCTCAAAGAAATAGATATCATCATCACCTATACCACCATCACGATTGGATGAGATGAAACCAGCTTTTGGATATTCGGTGAAGAAAAGAGCAAAGTCATCATTTGTACTGTTGAAGTTTTCTCCTAGGTTTTTGATCACCTGAGCACCGGAAGCATCTTTTTCAGCTACGAAAAGATCAAGTTTACCATAACCAGGATGTCCATCTGAAGAGAAGAAAAACTTACCATCAGCCATCGGCCTTGGGAAAAGCTCATTGCCTGGAGTATTGATATTTGGCCCAACATTAACGGGATTCCCAAAATCTCCATTTGCTAACTTGGTGGCTTTATAAAGGTCTATCCCTCCAAAACCACCTGGCCTGTTTGAAGCAAAATACAATTCAGAACCATCCGCAGAGAAAGCAGGAGTAGAATTCCACCAAGTTTCATCCTCATTTATCGGCATCCATATCGGCTGCGTAAAGCCTCCACCTCTGAAGTAAGAAACAAAAAGCGCAGTTTCTGGAAGATCTTTATCAGAGGTAGAGTTTCCTCTCGCGTAAATAATCGTATTTCCATCAGGACTAACAGCAATGGCTGCTTGGTTCAATCCTTCCTCATTTTTAAACTCAGGAAGTGGTTGCGCTCCAGTGACATCTACACGAAGTCCTTCTGCTCTTGCTCGGAATATTTTAGTATAGGGCGACCCATCAGCAGGATAAAGCCCGCTTGCTTGACGACCCGAAGTGAAATAAATGAAATTTTCAGAGACTACAGGCGCATAGTCAGGCCCAGCCGTGTTGAGGTCTTTGTAATTAACCAACTCATGATAAGGCCAATAATCTTTAATACCCTGTGACAGTTTGATAGATTCAAGCTGACGCTGAGTCTCTGCCAAGTAAGTTTCGTCCTGTGTGTAGCCTTTAGCTTTTTCAAAAGCTTCCTTTGCCTCCTCGTCTTTATCTTGAGCTTTCAAACTCAAACCTAGTCGATAATAGCTATCAAAAGTGGGATCTTCCTCTACCAATTTCTGGTAATAAGGAGCCGCATCTTCGATCCTATTTGACAGTCTATAACTCTCCGCGATTACTTGATTAGCTTCCTTGTTTTCAGGATCATCTGCCAAGATCTGAGAAAAAGAATTGATGGCATATTGGTACTGACCAGAAAGAAATTGGTCATTACCTTTTTCCTGAAGGCTTTTGCATGAGCTTACCCCGATGAGGAGTAAAAGACAAATCCAAAAAAAATGGTTTTTCATCTGAAACGGCTATTGATGATCTATTCTGAATATTACTAAATTAATTTGGAAAGTATCGATTCAGCCAGCTATTCCCTGCCAAAATCCACACACTTTCAAGTTCTTTTTTGCTTTGCACCTGCGGATTGATCACTAGTGTTTGCGAATCGATCTCTCCAGAAGTGACTTTTGTCTTGATGCCCAAAGCAGAAGCTACGTTTATTTCACCCGAATTGGATTTAAAAGTCACTTTACCTTGATCGGTGATATTGTTTTCGATTTCACTTTCCAGCTCACGCAAAGTCCTGACAGAACTGTCGATAGAGCAACCGCTTGCCCCTAACCCAGATTCATCAACAGCCAAAACCAAAATCTGATCCTCCAAGATCTGAAATGAAGTTGGCATTCTATTGCCATGTGTATTCCACCCATTACAGAAGAGGGATAATCTGGAAGCTATTAACTCTTTTTCCTGCTCAGAAAATTGACGTGCAGCCTGGTAAACCCAAACGCGCGAATCTTCTGGCATATCTTTAAATTCTACGTACATAATTTCTTGTTACTTATTGGTAAAGAAAAACCCTTTCTACCTAACGGCAAAAAGGGTCAAATTGATTCATTGAAAAAAAGTTAAATCCCCATGTCTTTGGCGATCATTTCTGCCAAGTCATAGACTTTCACTTCCGCTTCTTTTTCTTTGTTTTTTACGCCGTCCGTCATCATGGTTAAGCAAAATGGACATCCTACAGCAATTGTACTAGCTCCAGTTGCCAAAGCTTCCTCTGTTCTCTCTACGTTAATGTCTTTTTTGCCTGGCTCAGGTTCCTTGAACATCTGAGCACCACCAGCCCCACAGCAAAGTCCTTTGGTCTTGCAACGCTTCATCTCCACTAACTCCACGTCCAACGCTTTGATGACATCTCTTGGCGCTTCGTAGACATCGTTGCCTCTCCCTAAGTAGCAGGAATCGTGGAAGGTGATTTTCTTTCCTTTAAACTCCCCTCCACCTTTCAATGCGACTTTCCCATCATTGATGAGTTGTTGGAGAAATTGCGAATGGTGAATCACGTCATAATTTCCTCCCAAAGCTGGGTATTCGTTTTTGATTGTATTGAAGCAATGTGGACAGGCAGTGACTACTTTTTTGATGTTGTAACCATTCATCACCTGAATATTCGCTACCGCTTGCATCTGGAAAAGAAATTCATTTCCAGCACGCCTAGCAGGATCTCCAGTACAGGCTTCTTCTGGGCCAAGCACAGCGAAGCTGACACCTACTTTATTCAATATTTTCACAAAGGCCTGCGTTACAGCTTTATATCGCTCATCAAATGAACCTGCGCAACCTACCCAGAATAGGACTTCTGGACTTTCTCCTTTGCCGGCCATCTCGGCCATGGTTGGTACTTTATATGTTGACATGATTATACGTTTTATGTTTGTCCGAGAATATGCCATTAAGCTTATCCTCTTTGGTATATAGGCTGGAAGACCGATGACGGGTGACCGAAGTAGCCTCTCTGCCAGTTTTAACCTAATTCTTTGTTGCTTTTTACTTCAATGAAAATTGCTGTATTAAAACAAAAAAGTCTCGGAAATGAATAATTTTTCAATTTTCAAATCTTCCAATTTTTAATCTGGAATTTCCTCCTCTTTCACCTTCTCAGCCCAATTGAATCGATCCTGAGGGCTGAATTTCCATGGAGCAAAGCTGGTTTCCATGTTTTGAAACATCGCATTCCATTGAGCTGGCGTTCCTGACTCTTCCATGGCTACATAGCGACGCATTTCCAAAATGATAGCTAGCGGATCGATATTCACTGGACAGGCTTCCACGCAAGCATTACAGCTAGTACATGCATTCAATTCTTCCTTGGTGATGTAATCCCCCAAAAGTGACTTACCATCTTCCAAACCTTTTCCTCCAGCATCCAAGCTTTTTCCTACTTCCTCTGCACGATCTCGCACATCCATCATGATCTTACGAGGGGAAAGCTTCTTTCCTGTCAGGTTAGCCGGGCATTCCGAAGTACACCTCCCGCATTCGGTGCATGAATAGGCATTCATCACATTGATCCAACTCAAATCATTGATGTCTTTGGCTCCAAATCTACCGATCTCAGCAGGCGGGTCAGCTGGCGCATCCGTAGGAATTCCAAGCATCATATTCACCTCATTGGTGACAGCTGGCATAGTTGACATTTCACCCTTAGGCTTCAAATTCGAATACCAGGTATTTGGGAAGGCTAGGAAAATATGTAAATGCTTCGAATAGGTCACATATATAGCGAAAGCTAAAATCCCCACTATATGAAACCACCATGCTGCTCTCTCTATGAAAATCAGGAATTCAGTACTCATATCGTCGAAGATCGGATGAAGCAAACCGCTGAAGAACAAATCCCCAACCACGATGTAATGCCCCACTCCTCTCGAAGCTAAAATCTGATCAGCGGCATTCATTTTCAAAATTGCCATCATCAAGACGATCTCAATACAAAGGATCAAGTTACCATCCATCGCTGGCCAACCCTTCATCTCTGGCTTGGTGAAGCGAGGCACCTTGACCACATTTCTTCGGATCAAAAAGATCACACAGGAAATGAGAACCATCACAGCTAGAAACTCGAAGAAGTTCATCGCAGCCACATAAGCCCCACCGAGGAAAGGAGCAAATAAGCGGTGCGTACCGAAAATACCATCTAGGACAAATTCCAGAACTTCAAGGTTGATCACCAAGAACCCCACATAAACAAAGAAGTGTAGAAATGCGGGGATAAAGCGCTTAAACATTTTCTGCTGACCCAAAGCCACCAAAAGCATTGTCTTCCAACGCTTGTCCGGCTGATCGTTTCTTGTCTCTGCTTTGCCCAGAAGAATGTTTCTGCGGAGGAATTTGACTCGTTTGATCAGAAAGAAGCTTGCAGCACTCAAAATGATCAAAAATATTAATTGAGGTAAAAAGCTCATAGTGATGTTATTAGCGTGTTTCTTGGGTTTTAGTCTGTATTTTTTTCATTAAATGACTTGCTTCAAATACTCAAATAATTACCTTTGCATCACTTTACAAACAAGGTGATATAGCTCAGTTGGTAGAGCATCGGACTGAAAATCCGTGAGTCGATGGTTCGAGTCCATTTATCACCACAAGCCCTGAAGCAATTCAGGGCTTTTTTTGTGCCCTTATTTAGCCACAAAGAGCACAAAGTCCCGATAGTTATCGGGATTGCAGAGGGCACAGCTTCATATTCTGAACAAAAAACCAGAACAGTCACCTCTCCTTTAATCTCATTTGTGAATCCCCTATTCATTAGTATTGCAATTGCTTTATCATAAGATACTGAATCATTTTTGGGATGCCTGATAGGCAAATTAAGAAATAGTAGGCATGCATACTATTTCTTACTCAAATTTTGAAGCAATTTAGTCTAGTTAGTTATCTCAGCCAAAAGCATAAATTGCTGAATTTCTTAAGCTCTCCTTTTTTATAGTATGTTTAAAAAACTTTTATTTTTTTTCATTGCCACTGTAACATTCGCAATTCCCATGCATTACCGTATTAAATGAAGTCATTTTTTGAAGCACATATCTGGCCGCAAAGAGGCAGGCTCTACCGGCTGGGTTATCTCTGGGTGAGGGATCGATCCCTTGCAGAGGATATGCTTCAGAATGTCTTCGAAAAATCTTTTGTACGGGAAGATGAACTTAGAAGTCACCCAAATCTGATGGGTTGGTTGGTAAGCAGTCTGAAAAATGAAGTATTGACACACTTTAGGCAAACCAAAAAGCTAGACTCTTTGGACGGATTGGAAGAAATGAAAGTGGAGGAGTCAATTTCTGAGGACACAAAAGATTCGATACAACAAGTAATGAATCTTGTGAAAGGATTGCCTTTGCGACAGCAGGAGATTTTTCATCTGAGAGAAGTGGAAGGGTTGAGTTACGAGGAAATTACCGAGCACCTAGACATTAGCCTGGATCAAGTGAAAGTAAATCTTCACAGAGCCAGAAAAAGCATTCGAGAGCGGATGCTCAATCAAAAATTAACCAAATGAATCAGCGAATAGACGAATTACTCGAAAAGTACTGGGAAGCTGAAAGTAGTCTAGCAGAAGAGCAAGAGCTTAAGACCTTGCTCCTATCTGCTGAAGGCTATGCCGATGAAAAAGCATTGTTCTTAGGCTTAAGTGACTTTTCTAACGAAGAGCCAAGCCTACAAATGCCAACCAAGATAATCCCAATCAAATCCAGAAACTGGATGAATTGGGCGGCATCTGCAGCAATCTTGATTGGTTCTGTCTGGGGATGGAGAGTTTATGAGCAAAAGCAAGCTGAGCAAGAAGCTTATATGGAAGTCATGCAGGCTTTTGCACTAATCCAAACCAATCTTTCAAAAGGACAGGAACAAATGACCATAATGAATGATATGAAATACCTAAATACGACCAACCAACTATTTGGCAACCCTACAAATAAATAAGCTATGAAAAAATTCATACTAATTCCGCTATTGCTGTTTGCCTTTATTATTAAGGCGCAGGCTCAGGATGATGCTATTCAGCGCTTTTTCTCCAAGTACATGGATGACGATCGTTTCTCAAGAGTTTACATCAGCCCTAAAATGATGCAGATGGCAGGAGGATTCCTGAAAAGCAACGCCGGGACAGACAAAGACTCTCAAGACCTTGGCGTCCTAATACAAAAAGTGAAGGGTATTCGAATTCTTTCCTCGGACGAAGTCAATGGATTGACTTTCTACAAAGAGGCAATGGGAACACTTTCCAAAAACAAGTACGAGGACCTGATGATTGTCGAAGACAAGGGAAGCAGCCTAAAGTTTATGGTTCGCGAGGAAGGTGGCTTGGTAAAAGAGCTAATGATGATCTCAGGAGAAGAGGGAGACTTCACCTTATTATCAATGCTGGGAAGTTTCACCTATGAAGACCTAAACTTGCTTGCTGAAAAGACTGATATCCCAGGAATGGACATGTATGGCAAAGGAAGCAAGGGGCCTAAAGGCGAGAAAGGCCCAAAAGGAATAAAATAAGTATCAAGTATCAAGTATCAAGTATCAAGTATCAAGTATCAAGTATCAAGTAAAGCGAAACTAGAAGGTAGTGCCTAGGTTTCACAATTCGGAAAATATTAAACAAACCACACTATATAATACGCATATGAAAAAGCTAATTCTAACCCTAGCAATAATTGGAGCGGTAATGTCCGTTCAGGCACAAAGCAAAAGCGTCAAAGCGCTTTATGAAAAGTTCAAAGGTGAAGATGACTTCTTCCACATGGAGCTGGGAGGCAATTTCATGAACTTTGCCGAAGGCTTCAAAATCGATATTGACAAAAATGACATGGCTACTGTAGCAAAGTCTATCGAGAAATTGAATTTCTTTAAGCTACCTGATCATATGGATGACGCACGTCAAGAATACAAAGCTTTGCAGAAGGGACTGGAGAGAGAAAGGTATGAGCTGTTGATGGAAGCTTCTGAAGGAAAGGGTGGCGTAATTGTATATTCAAAAGGAGGCAATACCATTTCAGATTTAGTAGTCCTTGTTGGAGGTGACGATGGTGACTTGATGGTAGTAGAATTGAAAGGCAAGTTCGACCAAGAATTGGTAGCTAAAGCGGCAAATTATAAGAACAAAAACTGATTTTACCTTAAAGACAGAAAACAGCAACATTCTCTTTTTTGTAATAATCTCATATATAGGTTTAGAAAATCGATTCTAAACCTATTTTTTTGTCCAATCTAGAATCATAGGGTAAATAATAGATATAATTACCAGGCATTTTGAGGTTGAATTTATAATTACGGTCGGATTTTACTTCAATTTAAAACCTCAGTTTAAAATTTTTTAATTTTTTTTCACAAAATTTCCATTGGAAATCTATAGAAATCCTTTTGTCATGAGGTAATTAAATTTTGTTTATACCAAAATAACAAACAATTATTTCACAAATAGCCCAAAAATCAAAATGCAACGAGTTCCGCTATCGATTGCGGGAGCATTTTATTAAATTCACATTTTTTACAATGTTATATTACGGAATCATTAACAATAATCTTTTTTTATTGAAGTATTTGCAATTGTGTTTTTCAGTCGTACCTTTGAATCATAATAACAAACCAATCGGTTACCCCGATGGAATCTGTAACCCAAAATACTCACTTAAAGACGGATCAGCCGTCTGGCGGTTACACAAAATTTAGAACCTACTCAAACCAATTATTAAAATGAAAAAATTATTCACTTTGCTTTTTGTAGCGGGGATCGCTGCAGGAGCGTTTGCAAAATCTGAAGGAACAACAGTTCTAATTAGAAAAACTGAAACTACTAAGGTAGCAGTGTCCTTCAATGAAGCACCACAAGGTACTGTGATCGTGAAAATCACAGATTCAGAAGATCGTTTGATCTTGAGAGACAGAATCAACAAGGAAGAAGCTTTTGCTAAGAAATATGATCTTAAAGATCTTCCTCAAGGATCTTACTCTGTAGAAGTTATGGACGAATCAGGCGTTTTAAGAACTGCTTCTTTCAACAACTTCGTAACAGAAGCTCCTTCTGTATTCTCTAGAGTATTTCCAATGGGTGACGACCAATACAGATTGCTTGTAAGCAACCTACAAGCTAAAGATGTAGAAGTGATGATCTACGATGGTGAAAAATTGATCCACACAGAGAAAATCGATAATCCTCAGGGACTTCATAAAATCTATACACTAAGCAACCTTAGTGGAGCAGGTATCAACTTCAAAGTGAAAACTGCATCAGGATTTGAAGGATACGTGACTAGCCTTTAAGCTAAACCAACTTTCTATATTTCAACCCCGCTTGAGCAATCGAGCGGGGTTTTGTTGTTTATAGGGATTTGTACTTTGATTTTTCGCCGAGTTACCTACTCTCATTTAATGTTATCCTGCTTCTCCAGTAGCAGGATTTATCTATACAATAAATTAGAGCCGTACCTAAAGGCACGGCAGATCGTACAAAAACCTTCTTTTCTACCCATAGGTCGTCCCTAAAGGGACTTGGATTCAATCGAGCTCAAACTTGCGACCTATACCCAAACCTCCGAGATCTTTGCGGTAATCCATGCTCAAAAAAAAAATGCGAAGCATCACTGCTCCGCATTCTTTTCTTCATTATTAAACCAACTGATCAATGAATACTGACCACTGCGACTCTATTTCTCTTTCTTCCAACTAGCTTTTCCACCTTTGGCAGAATCAACCGTAATGGAATAATTAGATCCTGAAGATACTATCCACTTCACTTTTACTCCAGTCATTCCCGGGACATTGTCTACCAGCATTTTCTCAGGATTATTTTTTTGCTCAGTCAACTTGTTAAAGTCTTCATCTTCCACAACAAAACCTGCCACAACTTTGGCTCCGGAAATAGATACATAATCCGGTCGTTCGATTTTGTATTTGAGATCCTGACTCGCATGAGTCGGCATTAAGCGCTCGTTGAAGATCGTAGCTGTGATAGCTTTCAATCCTCCACCAAGATCTTCTTCCTTCACATCCATTACAGATAGCTTTGGAGTGTGATAAGCATGGTAAATCGTGAACGCAATATTTCTATGTGCATCTTGCTCAAGCAGGAAACCTGGGTGAGCACGTCCGAAGTTTTTCTTAAAACCTCCAATTTCCACAGTTCCAAACTGCGGATGATCAAACTCATGCCAGTTGACAAAAGCATCACCCATAGTCAACATCTCATCCACTTCGAACATTTCATTTTGGCCTCCAGACTGCTTGTGAAAATATAGATAGGGAACCATCAACTCATTAGAGAACGTAAATACTCCTCTGACTCCATAAAACCAATCTAATTCTCCTCCGAACACGGAATACAAATCTTTGTAAACAGTCAGGTAACGGTAACCAGGAATCATTTCTTCGCCCTTTTTCCCTAGCGCATCATAGATTTGGATGTCACTACGATTATAAGTGCTTACATCTTCCTCTGCTCCTGGACCTCGAAGTATCATCCCACCTGAATTGTGGAAACTCTGAGCTCCAGCGATATTCGGATGCTTCATCACAAACTCCATTATCGAGCGATTCTCAGGTAAGGTAAATGGGTATTTCAGTGCTCCACGCTGTATGTAATCAGGTTGCCAGTTCCAACCCCAATCACGGTTTGGATCATAATACCCTACTCCATCATCATTTACACGACCATCGCCATCACCATCTGTACCTTCTTGGCCAAGCATTTCGTATTCACCCATTTTATCTGCGCCTACCATAATTAGCTTGCGCGGATCTTGTGGGTCTTTGATGTATCGACCAGTTGGAGACTTTCGGATCATCATGGTAATATTCCCATCACCATCCAGATCATCCATTCCATCCTCGCCTGCTACTCCATCACCGTCGTTATCCAGAATCATCATTCCGGACCGTGGTGAATTCGCTGTATTTGGCTCCAAGAAGAAATTATTTCTTGCATCAGGATTGATCGTAGGTGTAATGTAAAAGACCTTATCCTTCAATAGCTGCTGAATAAATTCATTATCAGCAAACATTTCTGTCAGGTACCAAGCGCCATACAAGGAGAATTCTCCACCTTGAATTTCATTGGAGTGAATATTCCCATCGATCCACATACCTGGCTTTTCTGTGTCCTTACCAGTAGAAAAATCGGTAATAGTCAAGGTCCACATATCGCGACCTTCATAGGATTTGCCTATAGATTCGAGCTTAGCGATATCAGGATGCGCTGCCGCAATTTTCTTCATATTATCCACCAAACCTTCATAAGTATTGTAGCGATTAAAAGCGATATCTACTTTTGGGTTGTGAGGGGTTCCAACAGCGCGGAAAAATTTCTCCTGCGCATCTGCTTTATAACTTACAAGGCTAAGTGCACCTACAGCCAAGGCAATGAACATTTTTGTTGTTTTCATCTTTTTCATGGCTTAGAGTTTTACAGTTGAAGTAGTGAATCCAGCATGAGAAGCGCCGGCCTTTACTGTCACATTTCCTGATCCTTTGATGATCCAGCTAAAACTAGCTTTCTCAAAAGAACCCAGTGATTCCATAAGCTCAATCTTATTTCCAGAGACGATTTTGTCTGCAGCGGCATCTATATCGACCCTGATTTTGCGAAGCCATCTGGATTTTTCACCCATTTCTGAATGCGTAGGCATCGACGAGTTATTGAAAAGATCCATCGTCACTCGAGTCAATCCATTTCCAAGTGACTCCGTTTTTACGTTATGGATTTCCAGCTTTGGCTGCATCTCCGCCAGCTTAAGAATGAATTCTGTATGCTGATCTGCGATCTCACTTACTTTTTCAAATGAAGGAGTTGTCATCACAAAAGGCTTCACACCGCCTACTTCTACCTTTTTATCAGGAAAGTCAGGATGCTTCACTTCTGTCCATGGCACAAAAACATCATTCATGTCCAGCGAATCCGCCCAAGCCAAGTAATTTACTTCTGCATTTGACTTGCCTTTACCAGTAGAGTCCTTGTATTCCGGAACCCAGTAACCTGGAGTACTGAAACTCAATCTACCAAAGTGGAAATAGGCCCATTGGAAGAAATCACCATCAGTTCCTTGGTTGTCTTGCTGGAAACCTTTCTGTTTCACCGTCTCTTTGTAGAGGTCAGAAACCAACACATTAAGCGCCTGATCTTTCTCCAAAATGGAAGTGACTACTCTTTTCTTTGCATTTCCCGCATTGTATTTCAAGGGTGAAGTCAAGTTGTTAGCTGGAGAAAAAGTCACAAAAGCAAAAATATTCCATTGCTCGAAAAGGTAATCAAGCATAGCTCTTGACTCTTTTTGTGTCACCGGCATATCACCAGCCAATGGCTCAAATACTGGGAATTTGTATGTCAAAGACTTGTTGAAGGCTATTCCTTCTTTCAAGTCCTCTGCAAATTCACCGTCTTTGTCATCATCTTTTGACTCCTTATAAAGGGAGTACTTGCCTGATTCCCCTTTAGAACGATCTGCTTTTACAAGCACTCGTTCATCCTCTTTTGAAATCATATAGTCACCCATTGGATCTTCTACACGCATCATGGTGATCATTCCATCGCCATTTAGATCTGAATAAGCGCTTCCACCTGGAATGCCATCTCTATCGTGATCTACCGAAACTGCATTTCCCCTTCTCTCATATTTCAAAGAAGCATGGTATTGCTCGTAAGCATCTGGAGACATATTTGGGAAAATGTAAAAAGTGCTCGCTTCAAGTGCATCTGAATGATCAGCAACTAGCTTTTCTGCAAATTGCACTGCAAGTTCAACGCTCAAAACCTCGTAACCTTCCACTCCACCGACTACAGCAATAGCGGGTTTTTGGTCTAGTTGCCCTGTGCCTATTTTCAGCACCCAGATGTCTTTTCCGCCTTCTGTTTTGGTAAGTGAGGTGAGCGTAGCTGAGGCGTTGGAAGCCACGCGCTGCAAACGTTGATTAAGTTGACTGATAGTAGGGTAATCCGACTGCGCAACCGCAGCTCCTGAAAGCCCCATACCTCCGATCAACAACCAACTGAGTAGTGTTTTTTTCATGTATTTTTTGTTTGTCATTTAATACCATCCCGTAGTTAACGGAAGGTATCTTGGTTGGATTTATATTTCTGTTTTACCAAATCCTAAAAAAGATTGATATATGAATTTTACTAAAAATTCGGGATAATATGCCCTTTCCTTTTTCTGAATGCAGAAATAGCTCTTGAATGGATATGGATCAGGATAAATGGAGTTGAACCCTATCTATTGTACAGATGATGAAAATTCGCTTATTTAAGGGCATTAGCTTTTTTAAAATGTATCAAAAAGTAGCCCTTGCCATAGCTTTTTCCCCACGGATGGAAGCTCTTATTTCAGAAACAAAACGTCTAGTTGAGCTTTTCGGCTCTGAACTGATCCTTATTCATATTGGTAAAAAAACCGATGAACTGGAAACCAAACTTGACGAAATAATTGTGAAAACAGGTTTGGACAAAGTTAAAACTAAACTGATCTGGAAGGAAGGCAAGCCGGTGAAAATGATCATCCAAGCATGTAAGGAGGAGCAAGCAGATCTTCTGGTTGCCGGTGCCTTAAAACGTGAAGGGTTCTTGACCTACTACATGGGTTCGGTAGGCAGAAAAATCATCAGAAAAGCTCCTTGCTCAGTTTTGACACTTATCGAACCTAAAGTAGGGTCTACCATTTTCGAGAAAATTGTTCTGAACGGAACGCAATTAGAAATCACTCCACACGTGATCGAAGTAGGGATTAATTTTTCCAAAAAAATAAATGCTGAGCAGGTTCATATTTTGAATGAAATCAAAATGTATGGCCTTCAAATGGGCACTGCTAGCGAAGACTCAGAAGAAGAAGCCTCTCAGACTCGCCGACAGTTAGTGCAGAATGAAATGGAGTATGTGGAGGAGATTATGAAAAAAATAGATCCGGGAGATTTGAAGCTTAATATAAAAGTGACTGGTGGAAGATGGGCCGTTGAACTAGCCAGATTCTGCGAGAAAATTGAAGCTGATTTGCTCGTGGTAGGTGATGATCATAAGTTGAATTTCTTCGACAGGATATTTCCACATGATTTGGAAGACCTATTGAGCACCTTGCCTTGTAATTTATTAATCGTAAAAAATTAAACCTCCATGGAAACTTTAGGCCATAAGGAGGTAATTAATTTACTCCTCCAGCTCGCATCTATTCTTATTCTAGCAAGAGTTTTTGCTGAAATAGCCAGAAAATTCAAACAACCTGCTGTGGTGGGTGAAATTTTTGCCGGAATAATTCTTGGCCCGACTATACTCGGGAATTTCTTTCCCGGAGCACATGAGTATTTATTTGCATCCAATGAGATGACCAATATAGCCTTCGATGGCTTCGTCCAGATCTCAGTGGTGCTTTTGCTATTCATCGCTGGTCTGGAAGTTGAGTTACATATCGTGTGGAGTCAGGGCAAAAAAGCGCTTTACATAGCCGTAGCCTCGATGATCTTGCCGATCATAGCCGGGTTTGTCGTCGCCTATGCCTTCCCTGAGTTTCTAGGAGTCAATATCAACGATAGAATTGTTGCATCCACCTTCTTTGGACTTGCTATTTCCATCACAGGTTTGGCCATAGTCGCCAGGATTCTTATGGATTTGAACCTGTTCAAAACTTCATCAGGCCTACTGATCATAGCAGGGGCGATGATCGTGGATGTACTCGGCTGGCTAATTTTCTCGGTGATTTTATCGCTATCTGAGTCTGGAAGTGATGGTTTAGGAGTATGGCCTACCATTGGACTCACGCTACTTTTCACCTTAGGCATGCTGACCATAGGAAAAGGACTCATCAATCGTGTCTTACCATGGATTAATAAAAAAATGGCGTGGCCTGGCGGATTACTTTCTCTTTCCTTAGCACTATGCTTTTTAGCTGCATCTTTCACCGAATTCATAGGAATACATGCCATTTTCGGTGCATTTATCATCGGCGTAGCCCTTGGTGATTCCGAGTATTTGACGGAAAAAGCCAAGGAAATTCTTCACCAGTTTATCAATAATATTTTTGCTCCTATCTTCTTCGTATCGATTGGCCTAAAGGTGAACTTTATCACGGGCTTTGATCCGGGAATCGTCGGCGTGGTAATTATTGTGGGCTTAGTGACCAAGTATTATGGAGCCTATTTCGGAGGAAGACTGGCAGGTATTCCCCGGAAAGAATCCATCGTCGCAGGCATTGGTATGAGTACAAGAGGAAGCATGGATATAGTCCTGGGACTGATCGCTTTAGAAAATGGTTTGGTGACCGAACCACTCTTTATCGGACTGGTTATTCTAGCAATAATCGCCAGCATGAGTGCTGGACCTCTAATAGGCTGGGCAAGGAATCTAAAGATCTAAGAGTTTTTTTCAATCATCGATTATTAGGATCAATTGGCGAAATCTAACAATAGGACGTATTTTTGGGTTCTCAATCGGAAATCCTCTCAATTAGAGCACACATGAATAAAACCGGAAAAATCGGCGTTTTGCTGGTGAACCTGGGAACTCCAGATAGTACCGCCACCGGCGACGTAAGAAAATACCTTCGTGAATTCCTGATGGATGGTCGTGTAATAGATATCCCAGTTGTTTTTAGATGGATGCTCATCAATCTGATTATTGCCCCTTTTCGCGCTCCAAAATCAGCTCATGAATACAGAAAACTTTGGACTGATCGAGGCTCTCCCTTGCTTTTTCACACACAGGATCTTAAAGATAAACTGAAAGAAAAGCTTGATCCCAAGCAGTACACAGTAGCTATGGCCATGCGCTATCAAACTCCTTCTATAGAAGCTGGACTGGAGGAATTGCGGAAAGCACATGTGACCAAAATCATCGTCCTTCCACTCTTTCCACAGTATGCTTCTGCATCAACAGGCTCCGTTCAGGACAAAGTGATGGAAATAGCCAGAGGCTGGCAGATTATTCCTGACATTTCATTTATCAGTAATTTCATAGAGCAACCTCTATTTCTAGAGGCTTGGGCAGAGAGAGGAAGAGCAATGTTGGAAGGAAAAGAATATGATAAAATTCTCTTCTCTTACCACGGACTTCCGGAGCGACACATACTCAAAGGTTCCGTAGATGGCTATTGCCAGCTTGGTGCTTGCTGTAATAAATATGGAGCAAAAAACCATTATTGCTATCGTGCTCAATGCTTCAAAACGACTCGTTTGATAGCCGAGAAACTAGGAATCCCAGAAGAAAAAACTGTGAATTGCTTTCAATCCAGATTAGGAAAAGACCCTTGGGTAAAGCCCTATACGGATGATGTAATTGATGAGTTGAATAAGCAAGGAGTGAAGAAAGTCTTGGCATTCTCCCCGGCTTTTGTGGCTGATTGCCTTGAAACTACCGTGGAAGTAGCCGGAGAATACAGAGATAAATTCCTCGAAGGGGGCGGTGAAGAATGGGACTTGGTACCAAGCCTGAACTCAGAAAACACCTGGGTAGAATGTGTGAAGGAGATGGTGCTGGAACATTCTGGAGTTACTACTCAGGAAATGCTTTAACTGCAGTAAAAGCATTGATTTCGCGATGATTTAATTTGACCGTTCGTGAAAATCCATTTCCACTTTATAATTAAAAAACAGAATAAGTCGATGGCTGGAAAGTCTTCGGCTTTTTTTTGTGACACTTTCAGGAATTCATTTAAATCACAGACTTCAACCCCAAATGAATCACAATTGGATCAAAGTCTTTATCACTGTGAAGAAGAAACACTTCATTTTTGATGCAAAACGTAGCTATAACAACATCAATTGTTTTGCGGATCGTGATTCCTTTTTTCCTTAAAAACCTGAAATTCTGAGCTGATGCAACTGCTAATTCTTTTCCACCAAGGCTAAAAAAGTGTAAATCCTCGAAAAAACTTAGAGCATCTGAAAAGCTCTTGTCTGAATTAAAACCTTGAAGAACTTCAGTCATTATCAAATCACCTGTGCAGACTATTTCCTGACCAAGTGCTTCATGCAAAAAATCAGTTTGCAAATTCTTCCTCCCATTAAAATAATCTATCCAAACAGAAGAATCTACCAGAATCATGAATCTGTCCTCATTTTTTCCAAATCACCTTCCCATTTTAATTTACCTCGATATTCTTTAATCCGCTTTTGTTTTTTCAAGGTTAGAATCAATCTCAAACCCTCCTCTACTGTAGCTTTCTTTGTAGTCAATCCAGAAGCTTTCATTGCTTCCTCCATTAGGTTTTCATCAATTTCAATATTCGTCCTCATGATGTGTATAGTTTTACACAATATACACATTTTACAATTTCACAAAAACACCATACATCTTTCTTCCGACAAACCAACTCTAAATTGGAAATCAGGTTTCTCACCATATTCCTAATGAAGATTACAATAATTTAGGACTAAGTGATGAGGGCTGTCCGACGCTAGGCGGATTTGAACCACGTTAAGTGTGCTTGCTCTAAGTAATCATCCAAACTTTTAATCTGTACTCTTTGCGCGAACTTTTCGAACTTTGTGGTTATTGATTTCACCACCGCCAACTTTACCCTTCTTATTCATCCATTTTGCGGAGAACCTATTAACTTTGCCCCCATGAACGAGCGATACATGCAGCGCGGAGTTTCCGCCTCCAAAGAAGATGTGCATCAGGCCATTTCAAAACTTGACAAAGGCCTTTACCCAAAGGCATTTTGTAAGATCGTGGAAGACACACTTGGAAACGATCCTGACTTCTGCAATATCATGCATGCTGATGGGGCAGGAACCAAATCTTCCTTGGCATATTCCTACTGGAAAGAGACTGGCGATGTGAGCGTGTGGAAAGGTATCGCCCAAGATGCGATCATCATGAACACCGATGATTTGCTTTGTGTGGGCGCTATCAACAATATCCTCGTTTCCTCTACAATTGGAAGAAATAAAAATCTGATCCCTGGCGAAGTAATCTCCGCGATCATCGAAGGCACCGAAGAGGTTCTTCAGATGCTTCGTGACAATGGTGTAAACGCTGTACTTACCGGCGGAGAAACTGCTGATGTGGGAGATTTAGTTCGCACGATCATCGTGGATAGCACTGTTACCTGCAGAATGCGACGTGACGAAGTGATCTCCAATGATCAGATTCAAGGCGGAGATGTGATCGTAGGTTTGGCTTCTTTTGGTCAGGCGAAATACGAAACAGCCTACAACGGCGGTATGGGAAGCAATGGACTTACTTCTGCCCGTCATGATGTTTTCAACAAAGTGTTAAAGACAAAATACCCTGAGAGCTTTGATTCGGCTGTTCCAGAAGATCTGGTTTACTCAGGAAAATATAATCTTACTGACCCTGCTCCAGGCGCACCAGTTAATATTGGCAAGCTTGTTCTTTCACCGACCAGAACATATGCACCTATCATGGTGGATGTACTGAACTACATGAGACCTAGAATCCATGGTTTGGTACATTGCAGCGGTGGAGCACAGACAAAAGTCCTCCATTTTGTGGACGATGTGCATGTGATCAAAGACAATCTTTTTGAAACTCCTCCCCTTTTTCAAATCATCCAGGAAGAAAGTGGAACGGACTGGAAAGAGATGTACAAAGTCTTCAACATGGGGCACAGAATGGAAGTTTACCTTGACGAGCGCTACGCGGAGGAGATCATCGACATCGCAGAATCTTATGGCGTAGAAGCACAGATCATCGGTAGAGTAGAACCGCACCAAGGCAAGAAAGTAACGATTACTAGCCCTCATGGCGTTTTCGAATATTAATAAATAATCTGATTAACCGAAATAATGCCAGTAACAGTATTTTCTTTGCTTATCTGGCGGGAAGACCGATGACGGGTGACCGAAGTACCTGCAAAACTAGTGTTTACCATTTATTAAGTCACTTTGGTCTTTATCTGATAAAATTGTGGATATCCATATTAAATGGCAATGAAAAGGAATAACATCTTACTTAAAACAACAAAAGTCCTAAGCTGGACTTTTGTTGTTTTGGTGGTAATTGGGTTGATCCTATTGACAAAAGTAGATCGCTCACCGATTGAGGATCAGGACTTTTATACCGAGACTTTGGAGCGATTAGATCAAAGTACTTTTTCAAACACCCAAGGCGAGACCTGGATCGCTGGCTGGTCAAGCTCCAATATGACTCCAGCCGAACCTGCGGATCTCGTGGGCTATGCGCCTAGAGGAAAATACGAATTCGTGCAAGACAGCAGCTATGTCAAAGCATTGGCTCTTTCGAATGGAAAAACCCGCATAGCCTGGCTCAATTATGAATTGCTGATCGTACATCCTTCTCTTGCGGAACAACTACAGACAGCTATCAAAGAAGCAAAACTGCCAGTAGATCAGGTGATTTTCACTGCTACGCATACACATTCGGGAATGGGTGGCTACATGCCTGGTCCGATGGGAGAAATTGCTTTTGGCGGATACGATCAAAGCATTGTGGATTTGATGGTTTCGAGCAGCCTATCCGCTTTGCAAAATGCTATTGCTACCCAAGACACCGTTTCTATCACCTATCGCAAGTCAGACGCAGGGGATCTCGTCGCCAATAGATTTGTGAAAGATGGGCCGACAGATCCTTTTGTCCGTCAACTTATTTTTACCAAAACCTCTGGTAAAAAAGCCACTTTCCTCACCTATTCGGCACATGCTACTACGATGAGCACGAAGTTTATGGGCTTGTCCGGTGATTATCCTTTTTACCTGACCAAGGACCTGGAAGCTGGTGAGTTTGACTTTGCCATGTACGCTGCAGGAACTGTAGGAAGTCATAGACCATTGAGACCTGGAAATACACCTGAAATGGTCGAGCTATATGCGCATCAATTGGATTCGACATTGAATTTAAGAATGACTTATTATGCTACTGTCAAAAATCACCGGATCAGAACTGGCTACTTGCCGATTTCATTGCGAGAACCGCATCTGAGAGTTTCAGATAATCTTCGCCTTCGCCCTTGGCTTTTCAATTACCTATTAGGCGATACCAACGCTCATCTGGATATTACTCAGATTGGCAATACGCTAATGATTGCTTCAAGCGGAGAACTCTCTGGAGTATTCTATGAAAAGTGGGAGAAGCTGGCGCAAAGCAAAGGATTGAATCTTATCATCACGACATTCAACGGAGGCTACATCGGCTACATCACGCCTGATGAACTCTATGACGAAAACTTCCATGAAGTGAGAGAAATGAATTGGTACGGGCCTGGTAACGGCAAATACTTTGATGAGATGATGATGGCTATCATCAAGAAGTCAACTCCCTAGTTTTTCCCAAACCTGCGCTTTCACCCAACCTTTCAGAAACTCCTTTTCCGAGTTTCTCTTCCAATTATTGACAAGGAAAATTCTCTCATAATCAGGAATACTTGCCCGCTTATGATTCGTAACTATCCTAAAAAAGGTGATCATGCTTCTGTTCAAAAACTGCTGATATAAGTTTTTGGGAGCAAAAAAATCAGCTAGGTAAATCGTCCCTTCCGGCTTAACGCTTTTTCTAATTTCTCCCAAAAGACTGGAGATCTCTTTATCTTTCATCGTGTCCAGCACAAAATGAAGCCAGACTTCATCAAATAACTTTCCCTTTTCGGCTTGAAAAAAGTCCAAATGAAAGGTCAAGTCACTTTCTGCTAAATTTATTTTAGCCTTGCTGAGCATCGCTTGGGAGATTTCCCAGTATTCCCCTGATAGCTGAGCTTGGAAGTTCTGATAGTCAAGACCATCCCCACCGCCGATAATTAAGATTCTTTTTCTCGATAGATTTTCCGCAAAATTGGTTTTTGCCAGCATCAATTGATCCCCAAAAACCAGTTTGGTCAGGCGATTGTAAAATGGAGCGAGGAAACTGTAATGATCTTTCACTAGTTTAAAGGAATGGAATAATTATCCGCAATTATGCCTGTAAATCAAAATGACCTCGACTTCGCTCGGCCACCGGAAATCAAATTAACACTGAAGAGGGGGATAAAATGCGGCTGCGCCGCATTTTATCCCCCTCTTCTCCAAAATATTAATAATCGGGCACCGAGCGAAGTCGAGGTGAGGTATCATAAAATTTGGTAATTGACATATTCCCGCATGTACATTTAAAATAAACTCCAAAATAACCTAAAATGAAAAATGTTTTTAAAACCCTCGGTGGATTACGCAAACTTTTATCCAGTGTCGATCTGGATCAAATCTCCAAGCTTTCGGAGAAAGTAGATATCTCCAAAATGGTAGGCTTAGTGTCGCAGATGAGCGAAGAAGATCTATCAAAAATGATGGGCATGATGAAAGGCGGTAGCAAACCTAAAGTCATCCCTCCAGTCAATGGCGATTTCTATGAGCTTGGTAAAACCCTTCTGCCTCATGAGCGGGAAATCCAACTTCAGGTGCGGGAATTCATGGAGCGTGAGATCAAACCCATCGCCAATGACTATTGGAACCGTGGTGAATTCCCCATGCAGATTATCCCTAAAATGGCTGAGCTGAATATCGCAGGACTAACTTATCAGGGCTATGGCTGCCCAGGACATTCGGCGCTGCTGGAAGGTTTTGTGGCAATGGAAATGGCAAGAATAGACACTTCTATTTCTACTTTTTTTGGAGTACAAAGTGGACTCGCAATGGGGTCAATCTATCTCTGTGGATCAGAAGAACAAAAGCAAGAATGGCTTCCTACTATGCAGAAATTGGAGAAAATCGGGGCTTTTGGCTTGACAGAACCTGAAGTGGGATCTGGCGTAGCGGGCGGATTGACGACTACCTGTAAAAGAGAAGGTGATACTTGGGTGATTAATGGCCAGAAAAAATGGATAGGAAACGCCACCTTCTCAGATATGACCATTATCTGGGCTCGTGACTTGGAAGACCAGCAGGTCAAAGGATTTATCGTGAGAAAAGGCAATCCAGGGTTTGTTGCTGAAAAGCTGGAAGATAAAATGGCGCTGAGAACGGTACAAAATGCATTGATCACGCTGACGAATTGTGAAGTTCCTGAAACGGATAGACTACAAGAAGCTAATTCATTCCGAGACACTGCAAAAGTCCTTCGCATGACGCGAGCTGGCGTAGCTTGGCAAGCTGTTGGATGTGCACGAGGAGCTTATGAACTAGCTTTGGCATATACTAATGAACGCAAGCAATTCGGAAGACCTATCGCCTCTTTCCAACTCGTTCAGGATTTGTTGGTAACTATGCTTGGAGATTTGACAGCCATGCAGACGATGGTTTTCCGACTTTCCGAGATGCAGGATGGAGATATTCTTAAAGATGAACATGCTTCCTTAGCCAAAGTATTCTGTACACTGCGAATGCGCTCTATCGTAGATAATTCCCGCGCTTTGTTTGGTGGAAATGGCATATTGCTACGCCATGACATCGCGAGATTTGTGGCAGATGCGGAAGCAGTCTACAGCTACGAAGGCACTAAGGAAATCAATTCACTGATCGTAGGTCGAGCCATTACAGGGCACAGTGCATTTGTCTAAAGCACCAGTAAAATCGCCGGAATCAGGAAGGCAACTTCCATTCGCATCCTGATTTGCTCAGATTTTAAGCCAGATTTAAAAAAACTCAGGTAGTGCAACAGCAGCATAATCAGTACTAAACTAGGAAAGATTCTATACAGTGAATTCACCAGTAGCAATCCCATAAAAGCAGCGAGAACTAATGCGATTGCCAATTGGCGAATTCTAGGATAGAGTCTTTCTTGAGGTATTATTGTGGCGATGGACGAAAATCCTGCTTCGCTGTCCGATTCGGTATCCAAACTGGAAAGCATGATTAGATTCAAATAGGCCAATCCCATATATAAAATGGTCAGGCCAAAAGCCGTCCAGGTATAATCTATTTCGGGTGCCTCATACCATGGAAGCCAAGAAATCCCGATCACGTAGAATATCGCAGAGCTAAGTTCTTTTAGTCGAACTCGTTTTGCAGCCAATTTCCTCACGGCAAGCAGAATCCCCATAATCACTAGCCCAAGACCAGCACCGAAAAATAACTCCTTGGAAAACCCAAAGAATTTTATTGCCCAGACCAATCCAACACAGCCTACTACCCCAAGTGTTGCTAGTAAGGATTTTTGGTAGATCAGGTGGAAATGATGCCTATCCGCTCCGTGACCTGAAGCTAGCTTTCGGGCATCCATCAAGTGATCGGCTGTATAAATACACCAAACAGCCATCCCCAATAAGATATATTCCTGCCAGGCCAGCTCAACCCGCAGTGCTCTAGCAAAAAAAAGCATTCCCGCCATAGCGCCGAGAACTACATCAAGAGAAAGCCAGGTAATGCGCTGATAGATTTTAAAAAGAAACTGCACAGCTTAAAGATAGCGTGAATAGGCAAAAGTCCATAGTTGGTACTCGGATGCTCAGGGATATTATTTATTTTACAGCTCAATTCTCAACCCCATAAACCTGAACAAATGAAAAAATTCAATTTGCTTTTAGTTGCGCTGATCGCTTTTACCACGGTTTCTTTTGCGCAAGCACCCATTAAAATCGCCTGTGTAGGCAACAGCATCACCCAAGGCCCTGGAAGAGATAATCCAGATAGCTGGCCGCTACAGATGCAGACCATACTCGGCGATGCCTATGAGGTGGGCAATTTCGGAGTCTCTGGCAGAACGCTACTCAGAAAAGGAGATTTTCCGTTTTGGAATGAACCACAGTTTCAGCAAGTGAAAGATTTCAAAGCTGATATTCTAATAATCATGCTGGGAACGAATGACTCCAAACCTCAGAACTGGCAGTACGCTTCAGAATTCAGACAGGATTATTTGGATATGATCCATGAATTCAAGAAAACTATGCCCGTGGATGGCAAAGTCTATGTGATTTTGCCTGTTCCGGTGACTCGTGTGAATTTTGGGATTACGCCGGATGTAATGAATAATGAGCAGCGCTTGATGCTGATAGATATTGCCGACGAAAGCGGTTCGGAATTGATTGATCTTTATACACCATTTATGGGTCACGAAGATCTACTTCCTGACGGCGTGCATCCAAATACGGAAGGTTTGGGAATTATGGCGAAGGTGATTGCGAGAGCAATTAGATTGTAAGCAGTCCGGTGACGGATGCCCGATGTGGGGTGTAGTCTTCGTGTACCCTCCAGGTTTTTAGAAACTTGGAGGGTTGTGCTTTTTCATGCTACTCCACAAACCCAATCTGTTTCCACTCGCCCTCAACCTTATCATTTTGCTGAGGAGCACCGGAAGTACTTCTACCCTCTTTGATATATTTGGACAGGAGACTTTTTAGCGCAGCTACTTTCTCAGGATTTTCGGCCTGAAGGTTTGTAGTCTCGCCTGGATCGGAAGCCAAATTGTACAACTGTACTTCTGGAAGTTCAGCTTCAGCTGGATCGCCTGGCTTAGGGAAGCTCCAGCCTCCAGAGCCTTTGGCCATCAACAATTTCCATTCACCTTGGCGGATTGCAAAAGAACCATTGATGGAATGATGCACTGTCGCCTCACGGAATTGATCCACTTCCTTATCCGCGTCAAATAGTCCCATTAGACTGTAGCTATCTTCTCCTTCGTTTTCTTTTAGGGCGTAGCCTGTGATTTCAGCACTTGTCGCCATGATATCAGTCAGGCAGATGGTTTGACTTCTGGTGGAGCCAGGATTGATCTTAGCAGGCCATTTGGCGATAAAGGGCACGCGGTGCCCACCTTCATACAAGTCGGCCTTATTCCCTCGGAAGGTATAATTCGATAAATGCCCTAGAGCTGCCATTTCTTCTAATCCTGCTGCTGGAGATCCACCATTGTCACTGGTGAAAATAACCAGTGTATTTTCTTCAATTCCTGCATTCTTAATCGCTGCATTAACCTGACCTACATAATCATCGATCATCATCATAAAGTCTCCAAATGGCATCAGACCACTTTTCCCCTGCCACTCTGAAGGAGGTAAAATAGGCGTATGTGGAGAAGGCAGAGCTAGGTATAGAAAAAACGGCTTGTCATCCTGAGACTTCTCCTCTATGTATTGTATGGATCGCTCAAAGAAATTTGGAGTAACTTTTTCATGATCAAAATCCGGAGAAGTTGGCCCCTCGCGCCACCAAGAGTATTTGCCCGTATTTACAGTTATTGTATCTGGAATTGCTGTGACTTGACCATTTTCCACATAAACGTAAGGCGCCATATCCAGAGAACCTGAATGCCCGTAGGCGTAGTCAAAGCCTAAATCATTTGGAGTGTGAGTGACAGTTTTGGCAAAATCAATCGCATCGAAATCTTGGGGATTCCATCCTTCGCCTGCATTTTCTTCATCACCTTTTAACCCCCAGTCCCAGCCCAGATGCCATTTTCCTATAAATGCCGTATTATATCCTTGCCCTTTCAGCACATCTGCGATGGTGGTTCTATCATCTGGAATCAGAGCCTTTGATTTCCCTGTCAACACACCAGATTTAAGCCGGCTTCTCCAGTTATATCTACCTGTCAGAAAACCATACCTGGTAGGCGTGCACACCGCAGAAGGCGTATGCGCATCTGTAAATTTCATTCCTCCAGATGCCAATGCATCTATATTAGGTGTAGGTATTTTACTATCCGGGTTGAATGCATGGATATCTCCGTAGCCCAGGTCATCTGCAAGAATTACGATAATATTTGGCTGCCTTTCCTGTTCTTGGCCTTTTGGTGAGCAGGAAAAAATCTGAAGAGTGAAGACAAGTGCAAATAGCTGAAGAATTTGTTTCATAAGAGGGTAGATATTTGATCATCAATTTAGGGCGAAAGAACCAAAAAATAGTCGAATAAAATGATGTGTTAAAAATCCCCCTTACCCCCTTTAATGACTTTTCGTTTCCCAAAGAACTCAAGAAATCAAGGGGGAATTGATTCTGCTAGCATTTGAGCGCCGTTCGTAAAACAAAAAAACCACAACCCTTGCGAGTTGTGGTTTTGGAAGTAGGTCTATCGTTTATTACTTACCGCCAAGTGCATTTGCACCGGAGACGATTTCAAGTATTTCATTGGTAATTGCAGCCTGACGTGTTCTGTTGTACATCAATCTAAGCTCTTTCAGCAATTCACCAGCATTGTCTGTTGCTTTATCCATTGCAGTCATTCTAGCGCCATGCTCAGAAGCATTACTTTCTAGGACTGCTTTGTAAAACTGAATCTTCAAAGAAGTGGGTACCAATTCTTCAATAATGTATTTTCTGGATGGCTCCAAGATGTAGTCTGTATCAGGCATTTTCTCCTCAGCAGTATCATCCTTTGCCATTGGCAAGAATTGCTCTACTACTACTTCTTGAGTAGCTACGTTTTTGAACTCGTTGAACACCAATACTACCTGATCATATTCGCCAGCGATAAAAGCATTCATTGCAAATTCAGCTGCATTTCTCACTTTCTCAAAAGTAAGATCCAGGAATAACTGAGAATAATCAGAAACCATATTGAAATCACGCTTTTTGAACGCTTCAAATGACTTCTTACCAATAGGAAGAATAGTGATATTCTTATCTGCAAATTGTCTAGCTATAGCAAGATTTACTGCTTTCATGATATTTGAATTGAAAGCACCACAAAGTCCTTTGTCTGAAGTAACGGGAATGATCAAAACATTTTTCACTTCTCGTTTTTCAGCAAATACAATATCTGCAGCTCCATCAGAAGCAGCTGATACATTATTTAGGATTTGGGTCAACTTCTGAGAGTAAGGACGCATCTGTATGATTTTGTCCTGAGCTCTTCTAAGTTTGGCGGCGGAAACCATTTTCATGGCCTTAGTAATCTGCTGAGTGGAGACTACTGAGGTTATCCGTTCCTTTACTTCCTTAAGATTAGCCATCTTGATTGCTTTGTGCTAGGGTATAAATAACCGGAAGACTTTCGCCTCCCGGAATTCAAATCAATTATTTAGAGAACTTAGGAGCTAATTCTGCAGCTGCCTTAGAAAGAATCTTTCCAGCTCCATCCACATCACCTTTCAGGATCAGTTGAAGTGCTTCTGGATAAGAAGTATCCAAAAGGGTATAGAATTCTTTCTCAAATGCTCTAGCTTTATCCACCGGAACTGTATCCATCAAGCCTTTTGTAGAAGCATAGATGATAGCAACTTGATGCGCAACAGGTACTGGAGAGTACTGTGGTTGCTTCAAGATCTCCTGGTTTCTTCTACCTCTTTCGATCGTACGCTTAGTAGTCGCATCTAGATCAGAACCAAACTTAGAGAATGCTTCCAATTCACGGAAAGCTGCCTGATCCAATTTCAAGGTACCGGCAATTTTCTTCATCGCTTTGATCTGTGCATTACCACCTACTCTAGATACCGAGATACCTACGTTAATCGCAGGACGGATACCGGAGTTGAACAAGTTAGTCTCCAAGAAGATCTGACCGTCCGTAATAGAAATCACGTTAGTCGGGATATAGGCAGAAACGTCACCAGCTTGAGTTTCGATAATTGGAAGTGCAGTCAATGACCCACCACCTTTTACCAAGTGTCTAATAGAATCTGGCAAATCGTTCATTTCCTGAGCGATCTTATCAGATTTATTGATTTTGGCAGCTCTTTCTAACAATCTAGAGTGAAGGTAGAATACGTCACCTGGATATGCTTCACGTCCCGGAGGTCTTCTCAATAGAAGAGAAACTTCGCGGTAAGCTACTGCTTGCTTAGAAAGATCATCATAAACTACCAATGCTGGACGACCTGTGTCTCTAAAGAATTCACCGATCGAAGCACCTGTAAATGGTGCAAAGAATTGCATTGGAGCAGGCTCAGATGCTGGAGCAGCTACAATCACTGTATAAGGCAGTGCGCCGCCTTTTTCCAAAGCTGCTACTACACCGGCAACGGTAGATGCTTTCTGACCGATTGCAACGTAGATACAGAAAACTGGCTCACCTTTTTCGTAAAATTCTTTTTGGTTAAGAATAGCATCGATAACTACGGCTGTCTTACCAGTCTGACGGTCACCAATAACCAATTCTCTTTGTCCTCTACCGATTGGAATCATCGCATCGATCGCTTTGATACCCGTCTGAAGAGGCTCAGTTACTGGCTGACGATAGATTACACCTGGTGCTTTACGCTCCAAAGGCATCTCGTACAATTCGCCAGTGATAGGACCTTTACCGTCGATAGGATTACCCAAGGTATTTACTACACGGCCAAGCATTCCTTCACCTACTTGAAGAGAAGCAATTCGTTTAGTTCTTTTTACTGTATCTCCTTCTTTGATTCCTCTGGAATCTCCGAAAAGTACAGCTCCAACATTGTCTTCTTCAAGGTTCAGTACCATTGCTTTCAGACCATTGTCGAATTCTAGCAATTCACCAGCTTGAGCCTTAGAAAGTCCATAGATACGAGCTACACCATCCCCCACTTGAAGGACTGTACCTACTTCTTCGAGTTCAGCTTCGGTTCTTGCACCAGAGAGTTGCTCTCTTAAAATTGCCGAAACTTCATCAGGTCTTACTTCTGCCATGATATATTAAGATTAATGCTTTTTGATTAGATTTTACTTTCGTAATGATTTTGGGTAAACTGAGTTTTTAACTGTCTCAGTTTGCTACTCAATGACTCGTCAAGCTGACGATCATTTACTTTCAAAATATATCCGCCTATCAAGTCTGGATTTATTTTCTCTACCAATTGTACTGTCTGCTTACCAGATATTTCTTTCACTACATCAGAAAACTCCTTGCGAAGGTTATCATCAATAGAGAAAGTAGTAGTCAATTCAGCTACCTGAATAGACATATGAAGATTGTATTGGTTTTCAAATTCTTTTGCTACATCGAGAAGAATCTCTTCTCTGTTTTTACCGGAAACGATAGCAAAGAATGTCATCGTAAGCGGCTCAACCTCTTTAGCAAAAAGTGCTTTCAGCACACTCAATTTTTTATCAGAATTGATCACAGGGTTCTTTAGAACCAGCTTCAATTCATGATTACTTTCTGCCAAAGCAGTAAGTCTTTGAAAATCTCTGTGCACCTCCTCTAGTCTTCCTTTTTCCAAAGAAAGTTCCATGATTGACTTGGCATAGCGGGATGCTACTCTCTGGTTTGACATGGAGGTGTATTAGTTAAGCTTAAGTTCTTTGATAAATCCATCTACCAAATCCTTTTGAGACTTGTCATCAGACAGATTTTTTCTCAATAATTTCTCAGTAATATCCAAAGAAAGTTCAGCAACCTGATTTTTCACATCTGCCAAGGCAGCTTTCTTCTCAGTTTCGATGACTGCTTTAGCATTCTCAATCATCAAAGCACCAGCTTTTATAGCTTCGTTCTTTGCATCATCGATCATTTTAACAGAAACATCTTGTGCTTTCTTCAAAATAGTATCTCTTTCCAGCCTAGCATCTGCAAGCAACTTCTCATTCTCAGCCTTCAAGTTAGCCATTTCATTTCTGGCAGTTTCAGCAGCTTTCAATGCATTATTAATGCTGCTTTCTCTTTCGTCCAATGCAGCTAGCATAGGCTTCCATGCAAACTTGATCAGAATGAAAAGTAGGCCTAAAAAGCCAAATAATTGCCAGAAAATAAGACCGGTACCTGGTGTAATTAAATCCATGGGGTATGTTTTATCTCAGATTGTTCAATAGAAGAAAGAAAAGGGAAAGGCCTAACGCCAATCCCCTTTCAAAGTAAATTATGCGATCTCCGCGATGTTTAGCGCGATCAACAAACAGATAACTGCCGCAAATAGAGATACTACCTCAATCAAGGCTGCAATAATCAACATTGCACCCTGGATTTTACCAGCAGCTTCTGGCTGACGAGCAATAGCTTCCATAGCCTGACCACCAATACGACCGATACCTAGGCCTGCGCCAATCGCAACAATACCTGCACCGATACCAGCTCCCATTAGAGCGTAACCAGCAGTCAACAAGATAATAGTTAACATAAGTTTGAATTTATAAATTGAACAAAGAAATTATTAATTAATGATCCGCATGAGCGTGCTCAGCTACCGCAGAACCAATGTACATCGCTGAGAACAACGTGAATACATATGCCTGAATAGTGGCAACCAACAACTCAATTAGATTTATAAAGGTAACCATCAGCGTACTTGCGATACCGATAGTGTACGATTCGAAGATAAAGGCCAAAGCTATGAAGCCTAGGATTACAATGTGCCCCGCTGTGATCGCAACAAAAAGTCGAACCATCAAAGCGAAAGGCTTAGTAAACAAACCGATAATTTCAACAGGAACGATAATCAACAACATCAATGGCGGAACACCTGGCGTCATAAAGACGTGCTTCCAGTAATCCTTATTTCCATTCACATTCGTGATAATGAAAGTCAATGTCGCCAACACCAAAGTGACAGCAATATTTCCAGTCATGTTGGCAGCGCCTGGGATAAGCCCAAGCAAATTACCAAACCACACAAAAAGGAACAGCGTAATCAAATAAGGAACAAAACGTTTGTATTGTGGGCCAATTGACTCTTTAGCGATGTCATCTCTTACGAAAATCACGATAGGCTCTATGATAGCTGCTGCACCTCTTGGAGCAATAGCACCATTTTTCTTATAGAACGATGCCGCTGATAATGCAAGCCAAGCCACTACGATCAATACTATAAATAGCATTACCACGTTTTTGGTGATAGAGAATTCTACGAAGCCTGCTCCATCTGCTCTACCTAAATGGTCGTGCTCATCGATAAAGTAACCTTCATGTCCATACTCTTCTCCAAATGCATGAGTTTCGTGATTTTGAAAATCAGAAGACTTGAAAAACTCTAAACCCCTATCTCCAGAATAAACTATAACCGGAAGAGGAAGAGTAACATGAGTATGACCCAAAGTCACCAAGTGCCACTCATGTGAGTCCTTCACGTGATGCATGATGAAGCTAGTCTTGTCTTCTTCTTGCTCAGAGGCAAAAGTGCTGCTATTAAAAACTAGCAAAAATGCTGAAATTAAAAGACTTAGGGCCAGTATTTTACGCTTCATTAACTCTTTTTTTTGAGGGCTACTTTGAAATCGGGCGCAAGTTAGACAGAAAGGTGTAGATATCAAAAACTAAGTAGAACAAAAAAACTACGAAGAAATCCGCTATAAACAGAATAATATTCTCCATTCCAGGCCAAACAGCCAATCCTATAAAGACGATAGTGGCTATAAATCTAAGAATCATAGCTAAAACCATGATATTGAAGAAATTTTCTGCAAATGATTTCAAGAGAAACCCATTCAATAAGCTGATCAAAAAAGATACAATTACCATGAAAAAATAAATGTTCCAGATCTTTTCGTGTACAATATCAGGCAATAAAACACAAAATAAACCGATCAACCCCGCAACCGCAGCTGAGAAAAGCAGAAATTGAAGGTGCATATTTTTAGGCAAGCTCATAGTTTTTGACATTTGCCTACAAAATTAGCCCATTTTTTTTAACTCACTTGTTATCCTGCTTCATAGACATCCAAAGCTGGTAGAAGGCAAGAATCACTGATAGAAAACAGAATAATAGTAACCAAACCGGAAACTTCATGTCACTTTTTCCTTGCAGCCACCAACCAAACCATGTCCCTGCCCCTATTATTCCAAAAAGCTGAAAAGAAAGCCCTATGTATTTCACATAAACTGGAGTACTGTTGGGTTTTGTATCTTTGTGATCTTGGTTCATAGTGACTGCTGTAAATGATTAATTTTATTAAAATTCTTGGTTAAATGAGGCTGACTTTAAGTGATACAAATAATAGACCATTGAATTCGTTCACTAAGTAAACCAAAAAACCTATTTTGCTACTTGAATTGGGCAAAACAACTCATGAGGATATTTTCCAGGCTAGCCATAGTCATCTTACTTTTTAGCGGAGCGTGTTCTTCTGAGCGCAACACCTTTACTAACAGGACATTTCATAATGTCACTGCGCACTTCAATGCCTATTACCTTGCTGATGTAAAATTAACAGAGGTAGAAACTGAAGTTTTTCAAAATTATAAAGAAGACTACACGCAGATTCTTCCCGTCTTTATCCCATTTGATTCTGCCACGATTCAATCCAATGCCGAGAAACTTCAATCATCACGTGAATTGGCTTCCAAAGCCATCGAATGGCACAGAATCAGTAATTGGGTTGATGATAGTTACTACATTCTCGGGAAGCTTGATTATTATCAATCACACTTTGATGATGCTCAGAATACATTCAAATACATCAATGTAAACTCAAAAAGTCCCGACCTAAGGCATCAGACCCTAATCACCTTACTCCGTCTCTATGTGGATCAGGGAGAAATTGAAAACGCAAATTTCACTATAGATTACCTATCGAAGGAAAGTGGGATTTCAGAGAAAAACCGCTACGAACTCTATAGAACCCTCGCTTATTATTACGAGAAAAGAGGGGATAAAAGTGGCGTCATCGGAGCTTTGGATAAGGCAATCGAATATTCTCAGGACAATAAAGAGAAATCAAGAATCAACTTTATCCTTGCCCAACGCTACCAGAGAGAAGGCTTAGATGCCCTAGCATATGATTATTATAACCAAGCGCTAGAAGGAAACCCTCCTTATGAACGCAGTTTTTATGCACAATTATATGCACAGCAGGTGGCAGAGCTGAATGCTTCAAAAGACCTCAAGAAAGTCCGAAAATATTATGATGACCTGTACGAGGATCCAAAAAACAAGGATTTAAAAGATGTCGTGATCTATGAAAAGGCTCTTTTTGAAGAAAAGCAGGGCGACACCGAACTTACCATTGACCTCCTTCATCAGGCGGCAAAGGAACCTGGAAGTAATCCTAGAGTGAAAGGGTATATCTATCAAAAACTGGCAGAGATAAATCTTGGCGAGTTCAAAGATTATCGGGCAACCAAATATTATTTAGATTCTGCGCTCACATTTATCAATGAAAGTGACCCAATCGCTCTCGAAATTACCAGTCAGAAAGAATCGCTTGATCAGTATGTATTCCATTTTGAGAGAATCCAAGACAATGATAGCCTATTATCCTTGGCGCAATTAACGCCCGAGGAGCAAAAACTAGTTGCTGAAAATTACATCAAATCGGAAGAAGAACGATTGATCAGAGAAGCGGAAGCCCTTCAAAAACCACAAGCAACCAGCATTTTCGACAACCTTTTGGCATTTAGCGATAGGGGTTCGGGCTCTTCGTTTTACTTTGACAATGGGGTAGCTATGCAGCAAGGAGCTATAGATTTTAGAAGAACTTGGGGAAACAGAGCTTTGCAAGATAATTGGAGAAGAAGTGCTATAAGTTTCCAAAATGCTGCCCCTACAATCACTGAGCCTACAGAAGGTGACTCTACAGCCACAGAAAAAGAGAGCTTGGTCAGTCAATTGCCAACTGTGGAAGGTCTATTGGCTGGTATCCCTAATTCTCCAGAACAAATTGAGAGCCTTAATCTCGAGCTCGAGGAATCTTACTTTGAGTTGGGCAAACTACTCTATTTCGATCTGAAGGAAACAGAGCAAAGCATTGATAACCTAGAGACTTTAGTACAAGAATATCCAGCTTCTTCCAGAAAGCCAGAAGCTTATTATTTATTGTACTTAGCACAAAAAGATTTGGCAGGGAATTCACAACAATATGTAGGCCGCTTGAACCGTGAGTTTCCTGATTCACAATACACCTTTTCTGTAAATAACCCAGATGCTGCTTCTGGAAATCTGGCCTATGTGGAATCTTCAAAAAGGTACGAACAAGCCTATAACGCTTATTATCAAGGGAAATATCAATCCAGTAAGGATATTATTAGATCTACATTAGAAGATTATCCACTTACTCGCAATACTGAGAGACTTTTGCTTTTGGATATCATGAACACAGGCAAAACCGAGAGCCGTGCTAGGTATAGAGAACGACTGGAAATTTATATTCAGAATTCTCAAGATCAAGCTTTGGTAGAATTGGCAAGGAATATGCTAAAACCTTTACTATCCTCAGCAGAGTTAGCTGAGCTTAATCCAAAAGAAATAGAAGCAGCCGACTCCACCCAAGTAGAGCGTGCGGAATTAGCTGAAAATGGGGGAAATGAGGATTTATCTGACTCACCCTATGAATACAATGCATCTGCAACTCACATATTTGTGATTGCGATGGATGCAGGACAAGCAGAAGAAGCAAAAAATCTATTAGCTGATTTGGATAGTTTCCACTCAACAAGTTTCGCTAAGGAAAGATTGAGAACAGGAAATATGAATAAGTGGGAGAATGCAATTTTTATCATTAGCCCTTTTTCAAATGCCGAGAAAGCAAAAGATTATTACAGTAAATTTCAAAAAGATTTCAAATCAGAAGGACTTTCTGATGAGGTAAAAGCAAACTCATTTGTGATATCAATAGAAAACTTTCAGGTATTGAGTAAAAGCAAAAAATTAGAAGAATTAGAAGGATATAGGGCTTTCTTTAAGTCCGCTTATAAGTAAACTATGAGTAACAAAGCAAAACCCCAAGATACCACTTGGGTATCTAAGACCATAAAATATCTTTGGATCGCCTTTATAGCAGGGATTTTTGGGTTCATTCTGTTCGTTTGGATGATCAGCATCAATTTCCTTGGGCTTTTCGGATCTCTTCCTGATTTCAAAGCGCTGGAAAATCCGGACTCGCAGATAGCCTCTGAATTGTATTCTTCCGACGGAATGCTTCTCGGTAGATATATTCGTGAAAACAGAAGTCCAGTGACATACGACGAACTTTCTCCTAAGCTCGTGCAAGCATTGATAGCTACCGAAGATGTTCGATTCCAAGATCATTCGGGAATCGACATGAAAGCGATGATGAGAGTGTTTATAAAATCCATTCTCTTAGGGCAAGATGCGGGTGGTGGTTCTACCTTGAGTCAGCAAACAGCCAAAAACCTTTTCAAGACAAGGACTGATGCCAGTAATGGTTTACTGAGCTCTATTCCTGGACTTCGCATGCTTATCATTAAGACAAAAGAATGGATTGTGGCGACACAACTGGAAAAAGCATACACCAAAAATGAGATTCTTACTCTTTATCTAAATACATCGGACTTTGGTTCAAATGCCTTTGGTATAAAGACCGCATCAGAGACTTTCTTCAATAAAACACCTGCCACTTTAGCTACAGAAGAAGCGGCGGTACTTGTAGGTCTATTCAAGGCACCTACCTATTATAGCCCAGTGTACAATCCGGAAAATTCTCTTCGAAGAAGAAATACCGTTCTGGCCCAAATGATGAGGAATGATTATCTCACTAGAGAGGAATTTGACTCACTATCCAGCCAACCTATAAAGTTGAACTATAGTGTGGCAAACCAGAATAAAGGTCTAGCTACTTACTTCCGCGAAATCGTAAAAGCCGATTTAGTGAAATGGACTAAAGAAAACTTGAAATCAGATGGTAGTGCATACGACTTGTATGGTGATGGCTTGAAAGTCTATGCGACCATTGACAGCAGGATGCAGCGCTATGCCGAAGAAGCTGTAGAAGACCATATGAAAATACTACAGGCTAAATTCTACAAAGAGATGGGCAATAAGGACCCATGGATAGATGAAAGTAATCGTGTTATCCCAAATTTCATCGAAGATGCAGTAAAAAGAACGGAAGCCTATAGATTACTGAAAATCCGGTACGGAAATGACACCGACTCTATTAATCTCAAACTGAATGAGAAAAAGCAAATGAAGGTTTTCTCTTGGGAAAAAGGTGAAATAGACACACTCATGAGCTCAATGGATTCCATGAGGTATTACAAAAAATTCCTTCAAACAGGTTTTATGAGTATGGACCCACACACCGGGCAGATCAAAGCTTGGGTAGGTGGCTTGGATCATAAGTACTTTAAATACGACCATGTATCAAGGGCAAAGAGACAGCCTGGATCTACATTCAAGCCATTTGTATATGCAGCAGCAATTGAAAATGGATATAGCCCATGCTATAGTGTCATCGATCAGCCAGTAGAAGTATACATACCAGGTCAACCAGCTTGGAGTCCATCGAATGCTGACGGGAAATTCACCTATGAGAAAATGACAATCAGACATGCGATGGCTGAATCAGTTAACTCCATCACTGCCTACATGATGAAAAAATTGAGTCCAAAGATAGTGGTTGAGACAGCCCGAAGATTAGGTATTACCAGTGATCTGGAGGAGGTTCCTGCACTAGCTTTGGGGGTAAATGATGTATCTATTTTCGAAATGGTTGGAGCATTTGGGACTTTCGTCAACAAAGGCGAGCATACTACCCCATTCTATATAGACCGGATTGAAGACAAAAATGGTAATGTAATTCAGCAGTTCACCGCCAAAAAGAGACCTGCAATGAGTGAAGAGCATGCATACTTGATGACCTATATGCTTCGAGGAGGATTTGAAGAAAGAGGAGGAACAAGTCAAGGTGTCAATTGGGATTTGAGACAAGGATTGGAATTAGGTGGAAAGACTGGCACTACTCAGAATGCTTCTGATGGATGGTATATGGGTATGAGCAAAGACCTGGTAAGTGGGGCTTGGGTAGGTGGAGATGATCGTGCTATTCACTTCAGAAGCTGGTCTGAAGGTCAAGGTGGTAGAACTGCCAGACCTATCTGGCAGAATTTTATGATAAAAGTATACGCAGATAAAAGCCTCGGTTACACCAAGGGGCCTTTCCCTAGACCTGATCGTCCGCTAAGTATCGAGATAAATTGTGACGTCTATGAAAAAGAAAGCCAGCGATTTGCTGATTTTGATTACGACGCTAAGAAAAACGATTTCTAGAAAAACATAAATCCTCTTTCAAAAACAGCCTTGGATTAAGGCTGTTTTTTTAATTTTAGACCATGCAGTCATCCTCCTTTTTACCTACAGATCATCTTACGCTTCCTGATCACCCAGGCGTGTATAAGTATTTCAATGAGGAAGATGAGTTAATCTACGTTGGCAAAGCCAAAAGTCTCAAAAAGCGAGTGAGCAGTTACTTTAATAAAAATACTGGGGTCAATCTCAAGACCAGGAAAATGGTCAAAGAGATCCGTAGAATTGAAATCACTTTAGTAGACAGCGAATTTGACGCGCTTCTTCTAGAGAATAACCTAATAAAAAAATCTCATCCTAAGTATAATATTCTACTTCGAGATGATAAGACATACCCGTACCTCTTATTGACCAAAGAAAACTTCCCAAGAATATTCCCCACAAGGAAAGTAATCCCTAAAAAAGGCACGTACTATGGGCCATTTGCAAGTGTAAAGGCAATGAACAATGTGCTTGAGTTGATACGCGAGCTTTTCACTATCCGAACCTGCAAGCTTGATTTATCTCCTTACAAAATATCTGATGGCAACTACAAGGTCTGTTTAGAATATCATATTGGCAACTGTAAAGGACCATGCGTTGGCTTACAAAAAGAAGTTGACTACCAAAGAGACTTAGAGCATGTAAAGCATATTTTGAAAGGAAATTTAGGAGTGGCAAAAACCTATTTCAAGCAAGAAATGCAGCATCACGCTGAGAATTTGGAATTCGAAAAGGCACATCTCCTCAAGGAAAAACTTGAATCCCTTGAGAATTACCATGCAAAATCATTGGTTGCAAGTCCTTCAATCAACAATATTGATGTCTGTACTATTGTCTCTGATGATAAAAGTGCCTATGTAAATTTCATGCGAGTGAAAAACGGTTCATTGATCACATCTAAAAATGTTGAGCTCAAGAAAAAACTGGATGAATCTGACGAGGAATTACTATTGACAGCGCTAATAAGGCTTCAAGACCAATTTCAAAGTGATGCTGAAGAGGTCTTATTAAACATAGAATTATCAGAACCAATAGAAGGGTTGAATGTAGTGATGCCGAAAATTGGAGATAAGAAAAAGCTTATAGAGCTATCATTGAAGAATGCACTGTATTATAAAAAGGAAAAAGCGTTACTACTGGGCCTAAATCAAGATAAGAAAGACCGAGTAATTCGTCAATTACAACAGGACCTTAGCTTACCGGAAATCCCGGATCACATAGAATGCTTTGACAACTCAAATACCCAAGGAACAAACCCTGTGGCTAGTATGGTATGTTTTCTAAATGGAAAACCAGCTGTGAAAGAATATCGGCACTACCACATAAAAACTGTAGTAGGACCAGATGACTTCGCTAGTATGAAGGAGGTCGTAGGAAGGAGATATAAGCGATTATTAGAGGAGGGGAAACCAATGCCAAAGCTAGTAGTAATTGATGGCGGTAAAGGACAGCTCTCTTCTGCGGTAGAAGCGCTAAAAGAATTAGGTGTATATGGACAGATGCCAATCATTGGCATTGCAAAGCGTTTGGAAGAAATCTACTTTCCGGGAGATTCCTATCCCATCCACATTGATAAGAAATCTGAAAGTCTAAGACTATTGCAACGAATCCGTGATGAAGCTCACCGATTTGCAATTACATTCCATAGAAACTTAAGAAGTAAAAATGCATTTGGTACACAGCTGACTTCTATCCCTGGAATTGGACAAAGTACAGCTGATAATTTATTGAGTCATTTTAAATCTGTAAAAAAAATAAGTGAAGCAACAGAGCCAGAAATAGCCGCAGTGATAGGAACTAATAGAGCAAAAATATTGGTGGAATGGAAAGAAAAAAATAAAGGGGCTTAAAAAGCCCCTTTTTATATTACCACTCCCAGAGGGAGTTCTCGTATTCTAATAGTTTGTATTCAAAGGCAAGAGCATCTACATAGGCTTGCATCTCAGGATTGGGATGATCCACTGAAACAAGATCCGAAATCAATGCTTCCTCTGAATTAGTAAACCTTCTAACTACAGATCTAAACAACCTTGTTTCGAAAGCCTGATCATAAGTTAAGCTCTTGGAAATATTCTGGAAATTCAACCATCTAGCTTCAGGATGATTTTTGAAGTGATTATAGAAGTCCTTGTAGCGAATGAAAGCTATACTTTTTTGGCCAGCATTAGAATTAGTCTCAGAAGGCATTACTAGCTCAAGATATTTGATATCAAATACCATATCAGAGTGATGCTTGTCAAAAACAAAATCTTCTCTAAAGTCTAGGTAATAAAGCTGCTTAGAGAAAATACTGTCACCTGTTGCATTCAACCAAAAATTGTCCTGGAATTCAGCAATAGAAAGTGGCTGCGTAAAATCCTCATCAGCGAAAACTTCCAGTGCATTCTCTTCTACTACTGCTTTATAGATCTGATTAACTATTCCATTAGCCTTAGTATCTCCTGAACCGTATAAAGGAAGATTATATTTCTCTCTGAGGTCAATCCTCCTCCATACTCCAACTTGATACATTTTATCATCCTCGCGGATTCTCTTCGCCGAGTAGATAGTATCCATGTCAAATTGACGATCGCCAAACCCTGAAGGATTCACGCTTGTAGCCGGAATCTGCGCCTCAGTAGTAAGAGGAGCGATGCCTGCTGCTAAAAGCATAGACAAGATTAATTTTGGAAGAAACTTTTTCATAATGAATTCATTAATACTATTTCAATTTCAATGATTACTTCACCCCAATACGAATCACTTGATTCAATGTTGAAGGAATTTTATTTCCTCTAAAGTTAGTTCGGGTCACCTGAGTTACTACTACAACGATATCATCACCAGCTTTTGCACTTTCCAGCAATTGACGCATTGCAATACTATTTCCATTCGAGATTGAAATAGTTTGTCTTGGCACATCACTTCTTAACAATCTTACCTCGCCACCGGTCACTTCAAATTTTGCATCTTTGGCCATAGTACGTCCAAACGTTGGCTCTGGTTGTGCTGAAACTTTCAGACCAGTCAATGCACCCACTGCATAGGACTGACTAATATCAACCGCATTACCATTTGACAGCTCAGGGACAATACTAGGTGTGGGCACTGGCTTGATCTCATAATCAACGGTCCCAATTTTATTTCCTCCGCTACTCACTCCAATAGCAACTTTTCCAGATGCTCCTGGAATAATAGTCAATTGCCCAGGTTTATTTCCTTTTATTGATTGACCATTAGTAACAGCAAACTCAGGAGAATAAGTATTACCCAAAGCAGGAACTTCTATCAGCAACTCGTTTGCACAATCAGCATAAAGCTGGTTAACTACTTCAGAAGAAACTTTAATAACCGGCTGAGCTACAAAATAATCATAGTCAACTGGGAGCACCTTGTCTTCTCCTCCAATATTGGTTATAATCTCACCTTTAAGAGTTCTTTTTGCTAATCCTCTTTCATCATATGATCCAGCTGGAGTCACAGTAAATTCAATCTTACCAAATCCTTTTGGATCCACTGTTACTGAACGACCGTCAATAGTCATAGTAGGAGCCGCTGAAGTAGAACTTGAAGCGATAAACATATCTGCTTCGAACTTTGTACCTGCTGCCACTACATTTGATAACGCTGCAATTCTAGCTTCCGTCACATCAGCCTTGAAAAAGAATGAGCCAATTGTATTCTGCACCGCAGTCAATGACTCACCTTCAATATTCAACACTTCATTTTGGTACTGAGAAATCAATGCAATAACTGCGCCCACTGGAGATTTAACAAAGTTGAGCTTCTCAAAACTCAAGTTCTGAGCTTCCCGATCGTTTGCAAATAACTCAATGTCTTTTGCATCCTTCGCAATAGGATCAAATCTTAAATCGCCAAGACCAATACCGGACAAAATCTCAGTGATTTCAGTTGGATAAGTATTTAACTTATTCTTCATCTCTTCACCTATGCCCTTATTGACGAACATATTACCTGTAATTTCTGTATTCTTCAGGTTTGCATTGACGAAGTTCCCTTCATCATTCTTTGCATTGGACTGTACAATTAAGTCTTGCTTTACGGCTTCTAGGTAATCATAGATTTCTGAAGTAGCTTCTCTGATTTTCTGAGATGCTGCAACCTTGGGTACATCTACTTCCTTGTTACCCTGCTGTTCTACCGTATAAGCGATAGACTCTACAGTTTTAACATTCTTATTGATAAAGTTCTTGGATGTTCTTTCCATCCCATCATTTATCAATACGAATTTCTGGAGGATCTTATTACTTACCTGGAGGGCCAATAGGGCCGTCAAAACCAGGTACATCATACCAATCATCCGCTGTCTAGGTGTCTCTTTAGCTCCTGCCATTTTTAAGTTTTAATGGATTTTAAAATGAATTGAAGAGAAATTAACCTTTCATAGCGGAAAGCATTCCACCATAGATCTTATTCAATGAACTTACGTTCTGATTCAATTTTGATAATTCTGTTTTAAATGCTTGGGTTTCTTTACCAGCTTCGGTAAGGCCTTCCATAGCAGCAGTCATGTTTGCGTAGAATTTATTCAACGTCTTCACATGACTATTTGCATCCTGAAGCTCCATCTCATAGACAGAATTCAAAGCAGAAAGATTTTTCGTCACTGTTACCACTTGAGTATGGTAAGCTTTTGCATCTTGAGATGCAGCAGACATTTCAGTAAGCGCTGCTGCAGTTTTGCTATAAGAAGCGTTCATATCCACCAATGTCTTCGCAGCAGATTTTACATTAATAGCATATTCATTAGTAGCTACGGCTGCATCCGATAGGTTACCCATTTTCTGAGCTGATGTAGCTAAATTCTGCATTCCTTTACCAAGGCTTTCAATCAATTCCGGCCCTACTTTAGCGTTAGCCAACATTTCGTCAAGTTTCTGAGAAACTTGATCTCCTCCTCCTACTACTCTCTGCGCTTTTGGCGCACTAGGACCACCTTCCAATTCAGGATAAACTTTTGCCCAATCCACCTCTTTATGGGTTGGCTCAAATGCTGAAAAGAAAAATATTAGCGCTTCCGTGGTAAGTCCAATACCAATCATATAATTGGCGCCAGTCCAATCCAAAATCTTGAACATCGCACCTAAAATAACGACTGCAGCACCAATACCATATATCTTTGGCATTATGCTGGAATAAAATTTTGCTGAGAACGAATTGCTGTTGCTAGCCATGTGTAAAGTTTAAATTAATGTTTTAAGGTAATTTTCGTTTGAGGGTATATTTTTTACTTATCTTCTTCTTCTTGTTGAAGTTTTCACGTCCATTGATCCAGATCTACCGATAAAGGTCATGGTTGTTCTAAATCCAATGTGAGCTTGAGCAACATCTTCGTACTCGTAGGTTCTTGTACTTGTCTCAAGGTAATGAGCGATATCTTTCCAGCTACCACCTCTTACTACTTTTCTAGGCTCATTAGGATCAAGATATACTGGATCTAAATCCCAAGTAATAGAGCTGGATGTAGTAGCATAAGCATCCATTACCCATTCGGCAACATTTCCAGACATATTATATAATCCAAAACCATTTGGGGCAAATACATCGACAGGAGCAGTGTAAGCAAATCCATCATCAATATAATTTCCTCTTCCTGGTTTAAAGTTAGCCATTAAACAGCCTCTCTTATTCTTCAAATATGGCCCACCCCATGGATACTTAGCTACATCTTTACCACCTTTTGCTGCGTATTCCCATTCAGCCTCTGAAGGAAGACGGAAGCTTGGTGCATCAAAATCAGATTCATCATTGGCATTCATGTGGTAAGTTCTCCACTCACAATATTTTTTAGCCTGATCCCAAGAAACTCCTACAACTGGATAGTTATCAAAAGCTGGATGATCAAAGTAAAATTCCATTAATGGATCTCCATAATGGTATGCAAAGCTAGTTGACCAAACTGTAGTGTCAGGTCTTAACTCATCATAATTCAACTGAGGTGGATCTTTCAATGTAGTAGATGTGCCCGTCTCTAGAGTTCCGCTTTTAACAGATTCTAAAAATTGACGATACTTATTGTTAGACACTTCGTACTTGTCCATGAAAAATTCAGAAATCGTAATCTGCTTATTTAAGGCTGATTGCGTATAGGCTATATCTTCATCAGATTGCCCCATCCAAAAAGTTCCCGCTTTCACTGGTACCATGTCATAGGGAAGATTCTGTTGCCAGTTTGCTCTCTTCGGCACACCAGTCACTTCTCCCCTTCTATTCATCTTTTCGCTAGCTGAACCTTTCTTATTAAAAAGGCCGCAACCTGGCAAAAGTATCGCTATTGCCAACCCTAAGGTAATGGGCATTAAGCGAACATTGATTTTTTTATACATAAATGACGTTTTTTCGTTCATCAAATAATTACGCTATGTAAAGTATCTTCAAGATTCGAAATTTAGCTGAATTTGGCTCAATAATGCAAATAACCTGCCAAAATATAGGTCATTGATTATTTATGTTTAAAAGTCAACTTGGTGTAAACTATACAATTTTATACTATTATTTTAAAATCTAAACCGTGGTGTTCTTTGAATAACTCGTTGTACTTCTCTACTCATATCAGATAAAGTATAACGAAGCATCAATTCATGACTCGTAGGAGATTTAGCTTCAACCCCTGCGATGACTAAGTCAAATGCATAACCCAATTTCAATGAATTGTCTTTTAAGAGACTGTATCCTAAAATAAACGATACAGATTCCTCTCCCCTGAAAGCTACTCCTCCACTTATCTTATTTTGATGCGTAGCAATAACGCTCACTTCGTAAGAAAAATTATTAAATGAAACTGATTTTAGCAGAAAACTAGGCTCAATAGCAAGTTGTCCTACCGGTCTAAATCTATATCCTAACAATAAATAGGAATGGTTTTTCAACTGATTAGCGTAAGAACCATCACCAAAATCAAAGTTAGGCTCATTAATGTGACGACTACTTAAACCTATATAATAATCTCTTCCGTCCAGTAGCAAGCCTGCTCCAAAATTCATATTCACTTGACTCTCCTTACCTGAATTCGGCAGGTTAGGTTCTGGGTTCACTACAATAAGCTCGCCATAATCTATCGAACTAGAATACATACCAATATAAGCACCAATACTTAACGTAGATTTATTGAACTTTTTGTGATATGCGCCCTGAAGATTGACTTCCAAATTACCCGTAGCACCTATTTGATCATTGACAAGCGTGAGGCCATATCCAATGTTTTTACCTTCCAACCTTCCTTGAGCAGTAACTAATTGGGTTACAGGAGCCCCGCCTTGCGCAGAATTGGTTGTATAATTTAGCCATTGAGATCTATGTAAGGCCGAAAACCTGAATCCGCCCTCCTTACCCGCAAAAGCTGGATTATAATACATACCATTATACATGTACTGCGTAAATTGAGGATCCTGCTGGGCCATCAGCGAAGAAATCTCAAAACAAAAACAGAAGAATAGCAGGAGAATGGAATATCTCAAAAAGTATATAAAATGGCCTCTTTGAATCATATTATTGCGGTTTTGTCCAACTTAAGAACTATTGTAAGAATTTAAACTGAAAAACCACAGATTTAGATTCTATGTTTTACAAATTATTCACCTTTTTAATATAAAGTTCCAACGCACCCGTCATACTTGGGGCATTTGGCATAGGCGCTTCAATATCTAAAATTAAATCCAAATCCCGCACTGCCTGAGACGTCGTTGGGCCAAATGCAGCTATTCTGGTATTACCCTGTTTAAAATCCGGGAAATTGATTTTCAACGATTTAATTCCAGATGGACTGAAAAATGCAAGAATATCATATTTAACATCTGCCAAGTCAGATAAATCTGCCTCCAACGTGTGGTAAATAATAGCTTCAGTAAATGCAATTCCATTCTTTTCCATGTATTCCGGAATATCCTCTTTGCGAATATCCGAGCACGGGAATAGATACTTCTCTGATTTATGCTTTTTGAAAAAATCAAATAAATCCTGTGCTGTCTTTTGACCTACGAATAATTTCCGCTTTCGGATTACTATATATTTCTGAAGGTAATGAGCCGTTTGGTCTGAAATACAAAAATACTTCATATCTGCAGGCATCTCAATTTTGAAATCTTTGCAGATAGCAAAGAAGTGATCTATAGCATTACGACTTGTGAAAATAACAGCTGTATGCTTCAAAATATCAATCTTCTGCTTGCGGAATTCCTTTGGCACAACTGGCTCAACCTTAATAAACTGTCGAAAATCTATCTTCAGATTATATTTCTCCGCCAACTGCACGTAGGGAGAATTTGCCCCCGCTGGGGCTGGTTGAGATACTAGGATACTTTTTACTGGTCTAAACCTGTCTTTGGTAACTGCGCTCATGCTTCTATTATCCTTTTGGTGATTATCGAGATTAATTACCCAAATCAAGCACCAATTTGGCCAAGATTAAAAAGGGCACTAATTCTGCGATGCAAAGGTAAGTAAATAAATGATATTTCTTAAAGCCCAATCTATTCACCATAATTAGGAACAATCCTAAAATACCTACGATATATATCCAGAAAAAACCTACAAATGAGAACTCCAATGCTCTTTTGATACCTGAAAACTCATTAAATAAGAAAAATGCACATATCAATATTAAACCAATAGTTGCTATTACTACTAAGCGGAGTAAATAAAAAAAATGAGGGAATTCTAACTTTCCCAAATCAAATAAATAAGACAAAATTTTAATCGCAGAAAACTTGATTATAGTAAGTATTAATAGAAAAAAAGCTCCACCTATCCAAAGTATAATTAAGGCATTAAAACTCAGTTCTACTCGTGCTTCTAGCCATTCTTGAAGAAACACAACCAAACTAGTCACCATAGCGAGTGACAAAAGCATATTTACTATAAAAACATAAAACAGAATATCTATGGAGAAAAACTTCTGTAAACTCCCACTTTCCGAAAAATCTTCTGCGTTCACTAAGGAGATAGGTCTAATCATCATAGCGAAAATGAATGGGTAAGCCAACTTGTAGAGCGCAATCAACAAGAGGGAAATCAATAATCCTAAAACAAAAAAATCACGGATACTTTGCCGATCAAAACCCCTCTTTTCTGAAAGTAGTCCCTCCTCGTTTACACTAGAATCTGGCCTTTCGAATCTCAAAATTTTCTTTACACTCGCCTGTCCCGAAGATATTCCATTTTTAAAGACAGTAAGATTTACCTGCTTTCCGGAAAATTCTTTTTTAAAGTCCCTGACTTGATCTGTGAAAGCAGTGTCTTGTTCCGTAAAAAACCACAGTTTCTCTCCTACAAAAACCACAGAATGATCTGGGAATTCAAAAGAAAAATAGGCTAATGGGAAAGTTTCTAGATCAAGCTCCAGCAGCAATCGGTCATTTGAGCTGAACCAAGTCTCACGTTCTCCTTCTTCCCATTTTGGATTGTAATCTTCCAAAACTTGAGAAAAAGCCTGTTGTCCCACTGCAAAAAGCAGTGAGAATATAAGTATTGACTTGCTGATCAATTTTTTCATACTCAAAATCTGGCTAAGTAGCCAAAATGAATCCTAGAATAGGAGAATTGTAAAGGTTGCAAATTAGACTTCCCGACTCCATAAATAAATCGAAAGACGCCTGAGCCCGTATCCAGGTTTATCCCTGCTCCAAAAGAGATGGGTTTATCAATCGAGGGTGCAAAGTACGGGTTTTCCATAATCCCAAAGTCAGCAAATACCATGAGAAATGAGTTTTCTCCAAAAAAAAGTCGCTGCTCCATATTTAGGTAACCATATGATCTCGCAAAAAAGAAGTTCTCATTAAAGCCACGAATGCTTTTCAGGCCACCCAAGCGAAACAAATCATTCAGAAGGAGGTTTTTATTTTGAGTGAATCCAGTACTTCCTTTGAACCACATTCCCCATGTAGGTCTGATAAAAATATGTTTTTCAATTTCTCCCTTTCCCAGATACTGAGGACTATTCAAATCCAAACCCACATAAACTTCAGGAGGAAATCCCGTGTTCTCTAGAATCCTCTTATTCCCAATTGCTAATTCACTGCTAATCAAAAAACCTCTTCTAGGGAAATAAGGTGAATCCAACTTATTCAAGTTCCACCCCAAACCATATTGATTCCAGCGATAATCGGCTATATCAGGAAGATTAGTAGCATTCTCGTAGGACTCTGTACTCAGCACATCACTGGACTGTCTCTTGGTAAAAAAACGTAGATAGCTGTTTGAACTTACATGATAGCCAAAATCCAAAGTTAAGTATCTATTTAAAAAAGTAGAATCTTGTTTGAGTAAATTGAATCCTAAACTTACATCCAGCGCGGAATTAAAAAGAAATGACTCTTTTGCCGAAATATCCAGAGACTGCGTTTCTACATTCAAACGCTGCCAATGAACAGCGACATCTCTTCCTTTACCCCCTAAGTGATACAATTCCAAATCTAGCTGGCCGGTAATGAGCATTTTTCCCGGCTCATTGGCATTAGGCAGCAACCCTATTACTCCATCCAACACATTGCTATTTCTATCTCGTATAGTAAAAGTGGGTTGAGCCTTTTTAATCTGAAAATCGACTTTATTAGATTGTGTCTGAACGAAGTAGGGCGACCGACTAAGCACTTGACTTGCAAGGTCTAGTTGCCTTTGGGAAAATAGAGTTCCTGGCTGAATTCCGGTTAAGTTTTGAATATACCGTGCTTGGGTTTTGGTGTCTCCTGCTACTTTTATGCTATCCCAGAGAATCAGCGGTCCTGAATCATAGCTAAAAACTGCAGAAAGTTTATTTCCACTTCGCTGAATGCTATCAAGTTTAATCTCTGCAAAAGGAAAACCTCTGTTTTCTGCTTCAGTAATCACATTACGCATCCATTGTGAGGCAGAGCTATATTCCTCTGTAACGGGATCAATATCTTGGGTAATCTCCCTGGGCACATTTCCTTGAGAAAGTGATTCCCAGAAATATTTCTCACCAAGGGATATTTTCACCTGTAAAGAATCAATTGCAATTTCCTCCTCTTCAGAATAAAGACTAAGATACCCTTCGTTTTGTAGAGAACTTTGAATTGAATCGAGGTACTTCCGCCCTGCTATCTGGGTGGTAAAGCCTGTCCAGTCTCCATATCGCACGGGGTCATCACTTGTCCAGGATATCCAATAGCCATTTTGTGCCTCACAAATGAGTCCTCCGGCAAGGAAATAAAGGAGAGATGCCAAAAGGAAGGTTTTCAATGGGCTGACGGGGATTGATTATATTCGCAAAATAAAGAATTCACATTGGCGGGCATATACATACACATTCCTTTTTGCAGGCAGGCATGCCATTATTGCGATTTCCATTTCAGTACCAATCTGGACAGAATGGATCAGATGGCTGAAATGATTTGTAGAGAATTGGAAATAAGAGCCGAATATCTGCCAATTAAAAAGCTAGACACCATTTACTTTGGAGGAGGGACACCCTCACTTCTTAAGCCAAAGCTCATTGAGAAAATTCTAGATCAAATTGCTAAAACCTTTAATTCGGATTGGAAGGAAGTAACCTTGGAAGCTAACCCGGATGATTTGAGTGAGGAGAATCTTACCTCATGGAAAATTCTTGGAATAGATCGATTGAGTCTTGGGATTCAAAGTTTCGACGAGGAGGTTTTGAAGTTCTACAACCGGGCTCACTCTGCCGAAGAATCAAGATCAGCGATCGCAAAGGCAAGGAAAGTGGGCTTTGAAAAATTCAGTCTCGACTTGATTTACGGTTTCCCACAGACAAATCATGAACTGTGGAAGCGGGATCTATCTGAAGCAATTGTCCAAAATCCTGGTCATATCTCCAGCTATGCTCTTACGGTAGAGCCCAAAACTGCCTTGGGAAACTGGACAAAAAAAGGGCAGTTCCAGCCTGCTGATGAAGATTTTGTTGCCGAGCAATTTGAAATTCTACAGGAGCAAACCGAAAAAGCTGGATATATACAATACGAAGTTTCCAATTTCGGGAAGCCTGATCAATTCGCATTACATAACACTAATTACTGGAAAGGTGTGCCTTACTTGGGGGTAGGGCCAAGCGCTCACTCTTTTGATGGAAAAAACAGAGGAGCAAATCCTTCCAACAATTCGCTTTACATAAAAAGCTTGGAGAAAAACACTCCTCCTTTCACAGTGGATAACCTTTCTGATGACGAGCGATTAAATGAATACATTCTTACTGGCCTGAGAACACTTTGGGGTATTGACTTCGAACTTATACACAGAGATTTCGGTCAGGATCTTCTAACTTCTAAAAAGACTATTATATCCCAAATGGATTCGGAAGGCTGGCTCCTTTGGAAGGATAAAAACCTATCTTTGAGCAAAAGTGGAAAACTGTTAGCCGATAGCATTGCTGCGGCACTTTTCATTTGAGATTTACATAAATTATGGCGAGAGACGGATATTTCAGCAGAAAAAAGGAAGTGGCACCACTTGAGTCAGCTTTCAACGATCTGCTCAAAGCATACCGATTAGAGGGTAAATTCAGAGAAAAATCATTGGTCCATGATTGGCCGGAAATTGTCGGAAAAACTATCGCAGACCGAACTACTTCAGTCTTTATAAAAGACAAAAAGCTTTTTGTGAAGATAAGCTCAGGACCCATCAAAAAGGAATTGTTGATGCATAAAAGTAAGGTGCTTACGCTAATCGACGAGAAATATGGAGTGGGAGTCATTGATGACTTGGTCTGTATGTAAATTTTGACCTTTATCTTTTAGCCTTTTTTAATTTAGACATTTTAACACCTGACTACGTTCAGTAAGTTAACCATCTTCATAATTTTCCATTCCGAATGAGTATTATTGTGGCAGCGCATCCATGATCAAACTACCACCAATCCATATCGGAAAGCTAAGTCTGTTGCTCGCCATCTTGGTGTGGCTTGCCTTGCTATTTGTGGATTTAGTGCGACTGATTGGGGTTCTCAATCAACTGGAGTCAGGAATTGCAGTAGAGTTCACCTGGATTCTTCAAACACTCTATTTTATTTGTGTTTATGGATTTTATAAATATTCTATAAATAAGAGCTCCCAAAGTGACTTTCTTAATTTAATATGGAGAGGAGCATCTACAGGTATTTTTGCTGTAGCTATTTTTGTGATCATTGATTTGTTCAAATCTTCATTAGGCCAAAGCAAACTTGCAAAAGATCCTTTTCTTGACACCTTTTTCTACCATGTAGAATTTGGCCTCATTACCATTTTTGTGATTTCCACTGCTCTATTGTGGCAGCATCTGATCCTTTATCAAAAATCAAAACGTATAGTAAAACAGTGGCAAGCATATGAAATAGCTATGCTGATTTCCATGTTTGTCGTGTTTTTCGATAGAGGTAATCCTGAATACACCTTCTTTTTTAGCCTAGCACTACTTGGAATCTTAGGAACTATCCTTTCGGCAAATTTGAAATGGATCCCTTATCTCACGTTTAAAGAGAAATGGAAATCCTTGCTTTTCCTTGCCATTATTATTTTCTCCATTGCCTATTTGATATGGAATACTTACGTGTCAACGGAGGACATTATCACTCCCGTAAATCTGTCTGGCAGTCTATTCATCCTAGCTCTTTTCTGGTTTATCTTAGTTTATGCTGTTCTCAGCTTTTTAGTAACGCTTTTCAACCTTCCTACTTCGTCAGTTTTTGAACAAAAACTGACAGAGGCGATTAATTTTCAGCGCTTAAGTCAGTCCATACAGCCTGAAGAAAATGAGGAAGAAGTGCTAGACATTCTGATGGATTCTTGCATGAGTGCGGCATATGCAGATGCAGCTTGGTTGGAAATGACCAGTGAAGAATTTCCTGACGGATTTACTCAGGAGCGTTTTATAGATCGAAAGACAAGAGAAGAAATTTCAGAACTTATTCAACACAATAAAACCGTTCAGGACTGGGCTTCGGAAAAGCGTCCTGACAATCTTAGTCCTATTACTCTTAAAGTTATTAATCCGAAATACGAGTCACTCCTGCTGGTTCCTTTGGTAATAAATAAATCAGTATTCGGGAAAATTGTGCTTTGTAAAGAGGTACGAGATGGATTCAATAAAGAAATGTTGAACATCATCAGCACATTTGCAAGACAAGCCTGTATCGCGGTAGAAAACCATCGATTGCTCAATCAAGCAATCCTTAACGAACGCTACCAAGAAGAATTGAAAATCGCTCAGCGGGTACAGAAGTCTTTACTCCCTACTCAGTTAGATCATAATCAAAACTTTGATATCTGTGCATATTCCAATGCTGCAGATGAAGTAGGAGGAGACTATTACGATACTTATAAATTAGATGAGGATCGCTACGTATTGATTATCGGAGACGTATCCGGTAAAGGGACTTCTGCTGCATTCCACATGTCTCAGATGAAAGGAATTTTTCAGAGTCTGATACAATTAAATCTAAGCCCATCGGATTTTATGATCAAAGCCAATTCTGCTTTGAGTAAATGTCTGGAAAGGAACCATTTTATTACAGCATCGATTTTCATCATCAATACAGCACAACAAACCATTTGTCATTCTCGAGCAGGTCATGTACCGACGCTTTTTCATCAGAAAAGTCTTAATAAATCTGAATATTTACAGATTGATGGCTTAGGCTTAGGTATTTTAAGAAACATGCAATATGAAAAACACGTTGTGGAGAAGACATTTACCTATCAATCCGGCGATGCGCTAGTCCTATTTACAGATGGTATCGTAGAAGCAAAAAATGAAAAATCACAACAATTTGGTTTTGAACGGATCAGAACCCTATTAGAAGTATATCACGAACTAAGTCCACAAGAAATTCAGACTAAAATTATTGATTCCTTGCATGCCTTTGTCGGTGGCGATAGATTAATAGACGATGATTATTCTATGATGGTGGTGAAATTTACCTAATAAAAAGATAGCTAAAATGCTAACAATAGAAACCCTACAAGAAAACGGACACGATATACTATTCCTCAAAGGTGAGGTGGATGCGAGTAACTCTGTAATTCTGGATGAGGCAATTACCAAATTGGTTACTGCTGGTAGTAGCTCCATTTTAGTAGATGGTACAGGCTTGGAGTACATTTCTTCCGCGGGATTGGGCGTTTTTATGTCCTATTTAGAGGATTTCCAGGAAAAAGAAATTGACTTGAAAATCTATTCTCTCTCTGATCGCGTGTTTGAAGTGTTTAAAATTCTGGGCCTAGATCAGCTCATGCAAATTTATCCTGACAAAAAAACTGCGCTACTTGCCTGAAATGAAGCATCAGATGAGAATATCCTGTCAAACTACAGCGCTTTCTGAGCTGCGTGTCTTCTTAAAAAAGACCTTGGGAGAGTTGCGTATATCCGACATTGACCAACACCAGATCACACTGGCGGTGGAAGAGGTATGTGCTAATCTGATCATCCATTCCCATAACTGCAACGCCCAAGATTACATCGAACTCAACGTCAAACAAAATCCCGGAAAATTAATTTTTGAAATTACTGATGAGGGTAAAGCCTTTAATATGCTTGATTATGAGGTTCCAGACCTCAATAAAGTAAAAGGAGAAAAGCGAAAAGGCGGTTTAGGCATAATTTTGGTCAAGAAGATAATGGATGAAATAGAATTTGAATCCAGCAAGGGCACAAATACCTGTCGGCTGATCAAATGGTTTCAATCCTAATTCTTGTTAAATGCTTAGTATTCGGGACATTTGACTTGAAATCCTAATAAATTTGTAAAATTGCATTCAAATTCTGCCATTTAAAACATGACAAACCGAACCATTTCGGCACTTATACTCACCATACTCCTAGCATTTGAATTCTCTGTCCCTGCGACGGCTATTGTTCAGACATCTGGGCAGGACGATCCATTAATGACCATAGGAGGAAAGACTGTGGACAAGGATGAATTGATCTATCTACTATCTAAAGGCAATAAATCTGAGCCTGGAACGCCTGGAATGTCCAGAGAAGAGTTTGAAGAAAACCTTGATCTTTTCACTAATTACAAGCTAAAAGTAAGGGAAGCTGAAGCAAAAGGACTCGATCAATCAGAGGAATTTCTTAGAGAATTTGAGTCTTTTCGGGAAAACCTCAAAGCGCCATTTCTTATCCGAAATTCTTTGGAAGAGGGGGAACTAAGAAAAGCCTACTCCAGAATGCAGGAAATTATTCGAGCCAGTCACATTCTTCTAGAATTCCCGACAGATGCGAGTAAGGAGGATAGTTTGATTGTACTTCGAATGGCATTGAAAATCGAAGGCGAAATAAAAAACAATGGAAGTATAAATGAACTTGCAGTAGAATATTCAGATGATCCTTCCGCTCAGGTAAATAGAGGCGACTTGGGCTATTTTACCGCTCTACAGATGGTTCAGCCCTTTGAAGACGCTGCTTATAATTTACAGGCAGGACAGGTTTCAAGCCCAGTCTTAACCAATTTTGGCTATCATATCATCAAAGTATTCGATCGTCAACCCAATCCAGGACAGGTACGCGTTTCTCATATTTTGGTAAGAATAGATGAGAAATTGTCTAACGGCGAAGATTTAGCAAAACGCAAAGTCGCTGATATCTATAATGAGATTCAGAAAGAAAGTACCATCTGGGAAGACATAGTAAAAAACTTTTCTGAAGATCCTGCTAGCAGTCAAAAAGGTGGAATGCTTCCTTGGTTCAGCGTTGGCTCGATGATTCCAGAATTTGAAATGGCGGCATTTTCACTGACTGAGACTGGAGAAGTTTCTCCGCCTATTCGAACACGCTATGGGTACCATATATTAAGATTAGAAAATAAAAGACCTGTTGAAAGCTTTGAAGTGATGGAAGAGAGTATTCGTTCCAGAATATTGAGAGATTCTCGCTCTACGATGATTCAATCGCAGGTCATGGCTATTCAGAAATCCCGGTACAATTTCACCGAAAATGAAAAGAATATAGCCAAGTTAAAAGCTGAATTAAACACTACAACCAAAAATGGATTCGCTAGTGCTTTAGCCGAAAAAGATCTGGCCAGTGATCAGCTCTTTACCCTTCAGGGCAAAAGCTACATATCTCAGGATCTGGCTGATTATATGGCAGAAGAGGAAATCAGCCTGAAAAATAAAACAGGGACTTTTGATGCCTGGTACGAGCGCTTTGCAGCAATGGAACTTAATAAGGCCGAAGAGGCTGATTTAGCTGCGAATAACAAGGAGTACCGTATGCTATTGAAAGAATATAGAGACGGTATTTTGCTGTTCTCACTCATGAATGACGAAGTATGGCAGAAAGGTCTCATGGATTCAGTAGCGCAAAAGACATTTTACGAAAAAAACATCCGGGACTACCAATGGAAGGGACGAGTGAATGCTTACATCGTCAAAGTACTTGATATCACTCAGCTAGATGCTGCTAGAAAAATATTACAAGGGAAAACCCTTTCGGAGGAGCTGATTTCTTCTTTCGAAAGTACTTATCAAACCTCCAATTCTTTGGCATATCAAACAGAAGCTGGTAACATCGAATACGGTGAGCATGCCGTTTTGTCTAAGGCAGATTTGAAAGAGAGCTATCAGGAACTTGAAGTAAATGGTCATTTGCATTTAGTTCTCTTAGGAGAAAGAATTCCAGCGAGTCCAAAAAAATTCGAAGAAACACGGGGATTGGTAATACGAGATTATCAGGAATATTTGGATGAAAACCTCGTTGAATCACTCCGTAAGAAGTACCCAGTTAAGATCAACCCTAAGGCTAAAGAGGAAACTTTCATAGCTTTGAATCAATAATAATTCACAAAAGAAAACCGTCGCCCTAGTATTAAGAGACGGGAAAACATCCATGAAATTGCTAAACCGACTTACATTCACTCTAATCGCCAGCTTGCTGATAACTGCATCATTTGCTCAAGAAGCGCCACCAACAGGTCAGGTTCTTGACAAAATCGTAGCTAAGGTGGATAATTATATCTTATTGGAATCAGATGTACAGAAAGCATATATAGAAGCTGTATCACAAAACCAGCAGGGACAACCAACTGTTTCTCGATGCCAAGTATTTGAATCCTTGATGATCAATAAATTAATGGTCGCTAAAGCAGAAGTAGATTCTGTAGTAGTCACTGACGCAGAAGTAATGCTTCAGACAGAGCAACGATTCAACATGGTCATGCAACAGTTTGGTGGTGATGAAAATACACTTGTAGAGGCTTATGGCAAAACCTCAGATCAGCTGAAGGCTGAAATCGAGGACGTAATCAGAGAACAACTCATCGTACAACGTATGAGAAGTCAGATCACAGAAGGACTGACTGTGTCTCCCAATGATGTTAGAGAGTTTTACAACAGTATCCCAAAAGATTCCTTGCCGCTATTCACTTCAGAAGCTACAGTAGGTCAAATTGTAATAAAACCTAAAGTGAATCCTCAGACAAAAGATGATATTTTCAAGCAATTGAATCAATTCAAAAAAGATATCGGTGAAGGGAGAGCAGATTTTGCAGACCTTGCCAAACAGCATTCTGAGGATCCAGGCTCTGGAGCACAAGGAGGCGATCTAGGCTTTTTTAGAAGAGGCGAATTAGCACCAGAATTTGAGTCAACCGCATTAGCACTCAAGCCAGGTGAATTAAGTGATCCTGTAGAAACAGCTTTCGGCGTTCACTTGATTCAATTACTTGAGAGACGTGATGACGGTTCTTACAATTCAAGACATATCTTGAAGATTCCAAAGGCAACTGTAGCTGACATTGAAAAATCTGAGCGATACCTGGACAGTTTAAAAACTGAGATTGAAGCAGGAAGATTGGATTTCGCTAAAGCAGCAAAAGACTATTCAGATGACAGAAGCACTTCAGATGCCGGTGGTTTCTTCACCGATCCCTCCAACAATTCAAATCGTCTATCCTTAAGAACACTTGAAGATCCATTGCTATTCTTTATGATAGATACGATGCAGGTAGGTGATATCACTATGCCGATGCAGTTTGAAGATCCAAGAGAAGGCACCAAGGTTCGGATTCTATATTATAAAGCAAAATACCCAGCTCACCGAGCCAATATGGAAGATGACTACGAAAAGCTAAAAGCAGCTGCACTCCGTAAAAAAGAGGATGACCTTCTTGGCAAATGGTTTATTACGGCGAAAGAGGATATTTTCATTGACCTCGATCCAGCCTATGATCGATGTAATGCACTCGCAGAGAAGTAACAAAAAATGCCCGAGAATATCCTCGGGCATTTTTTGTTACTGACAGTATTCAATCCTCACTACTTACTTCTTTGCAAATAGCGCCTTAAAAGCTAATGCGATTTGCTTCAGTCCTTCCTTGAACAACCCCTTAGATTCCTGCAGCTTTGGCTTGAAGTCTTCAGTCCTTTCTTTAAACTCTCGCTCTAAAATCTCCTTACCTTTTTTAAACTCCGATTCGAGGGTAGTCTTATTCTCTTTCAAGTCTTGGATTTTCTTTTCGATATCTTCCTTCGCATCCATTCCTGCGTCAGCTCCTTTCTTTACAAGCTCTTCAATTTTATCTCCGATTTCCTTAAGTACTTTCTCTATGTCTTGAGTGCTGGATTTCTTTTCTTCCATGACTAACAATTTTTAGATGAACTGATATACATCAAGTTAAATACTTTTTTTTGAAAGCTTATTTCCGAATCCAGAATAAGTACTGAAAAGCTTAATTATCAATAGATTCGCCTGCCTGTGTCTGCTTTTCGTATAGCTCTGCATACACCCCTTTTTGCTTCATTAGGGACTTGTGATTTCCTCGCTCGATCACTTTACCATCATCCAATACGATAATCTGATCCGCTAGCTTAGCTGAAGATACCCGATGCGAGATAATGATGGAAGTACGATTCATCATGATATTCTTAAGCGCAGTCAAGATCACATTTTCTGTTTTTGTATCGACCGCCGATAGGCAATCATCTAGAATAAGAATCTTAGGCTGTTTGGCAATGGCTCTCGCAATGGATACCCGCTGCTTCTGTCCACCTGAAAGTGTTATCCCCCGCTCTCCAAGCATCGTTTCAAATCCCTTCGGGAATTCTACAATGTTTTGATACACGTCAGCATCTTTAGCTGCCTGCTCTATAATCTTAGGGTCTGATTCTTCGATGCCAAAAGCAATGTTATTTCCGATGCTATCTGAAAACAAGAAAACGTCTTGTGGTACATAGCCAATCTGCCTTCGCAGGTCAGAGATATCATATTCATTGATTGGATTACCATCTACCTTAATCACTCCAGCGGTAGGATCATACATACGCATCAGAAGATTGGCAATAGTAGATTTCCCAGAACCTGTGGTTCCAATGATCCCCAGTGTCTGCCCCTCCTTGATCTGAAAACTAACATCCTTTAGCGCCTGAATTCCAGAATCAGGATAAATGAACGATAAGTTCTCAACTTCCACCGTTCCGTGGATATCTGCTTTGATAGTATCAGTACTTATTATTTCACTTTTCTCATCCAAAAACTCATTGATCCGTGTCTGCGAAGCTGCTGCACGCTGCACGATACTAGTCACCCAACCAAGTGAGGTAACCGGCCAGGTAAGCATATTTACATAGAGAATAAACTCTGCGATTACACCATAGCCTATTTCTCCACTGATCACCTGCAAACCTCCCACATAGACCGTGATAATTGTAGAAACACCTACTAAGGCCATTATGATCGGAAAGAATAACGCATTCACTCTCGTAAGCCGAATTGATTTTAACTTGTAGTCTTCACTTGCTGTCGCAAAATCATTGGCACTGTCACTTTCCCTTACGAATGCCTTGAGCACCCGAATTCCTGAGAATGCCTCTTGTACAAAAGTGCTCAATTCACTCAAACTGCGTTGGATTTTTTCAGAGCGCTCATTGATCATATTATTCACATAATAGATACTCAACGAAAGAACTGGAAGAGGCAAAAGTGCATACAAAGTCAACACAGGATTGACTGTGATCATATAAGTAATCACTAGAGGAAAAAGAATCAATAGGTTCAGCCCATACATAATTGCTGGACCAAGATACATCCGCACACGACTCACATCTTCTGTGATTCTGGCCATCAAATCACCCGTGCTATTTTTTCTATAAAAGCTAAGTGGTAGTTTTTGGTAGTGATCGTATATCTCATTCTTTATATCATATTCCACTTTTCGGGACATGATGATGAGCGTCTGGCGGATGAAAAACAGGAAAACTCCTCTTAGCAAAGCCATTACTAAGATCAAAACTCCAAAGACTACAACAAATTTTAAGAAAATATCTTGCGCCTGAGCACCCATTCCACCCTGTTCCAAAGGCCTATAAATAGAAAAACTCTCCACAACATAATCTATTGCAAGTCTGACTAGTTGCGCTGGGATAATTACGAAAATGTTTGAAATCACCGTAAAAACTATCCCTAAAAGGATCAAGCCCTTGTATTTGTACAAATACTTATTGAGTCGCCAAAGTGGTTTCACCAAATAAAAATTTTAAAATGAAGGAATTAGATTAGGAAAACTGGGTATATTAATCCTTTGAAGGCCAATAAAAGTATTTAATTTTGTATCGGCTATTATCGCAAGGAGTACCCAAATATAACACATTCTAAAAAGCTAAGTTCACATGTTAGAGATTAAAGCTACCGAAACAGTACGTGAAGGTTCGATCTTTGGCCAAATCACCACAATGGATCACGAGCAACTTGTGATTTGTAATGATGAAGCAACCGGCCTAAAGGCATTGATCGGAATTCACAACACCACCTTGGGTCCAGCATTGGGCGGCACCCGTATGTGGCCTTATGCTTCTGAAGAGGAAGCGATTACAGACGTCCTTCGTCTTTCCAGAGGAATGACATTTAAAAATGCCCTAGCCGGACTTAATCTCGGCGGTGGTAAAGCAGTGATTTTGGGTGATCCAAAATTAAAGAACGAAGCTTTCCTAAGACGTTTCGGAAGATTCGTCCAAAGTCTTGGCGGAAGGTATGTGACAGCTGAAGACGTGAATATGAATACATCCGACATGGAGTTCATAGGCTTGGAAACTCGTCATGTCACTGGTCTCCCTGAGATCAAAGGCGGAGGAGGAGATCCTTCACCAGTCACAGCTTATGGCGTGTACATGGGTATGAAGGCTGCTGCAAAAAAAGCTTTTGGTTCAGAATCTCTACAAGGAAAGCGAATCGGTGTTCAGGGTGTAGGTCAAGTAGGCAAATACTTGATTGAGCACTTGGTGAAAGAAGGAGCACAGGTATTGGTGACTGATATTTTTGAAGACAAATTACAGAAAGTAGCAAAGGCTACTGGTGCTCAGGTAGTGGACCCAAATGTTATCTACGACATGGAAATGGACATTTACTCACCATGTGCACTAGGTGCTACAATTAATGATCAGACTATCGATCGATTAAAATGTGCTGTGATTGCCGGCGGTGCTAATAACCAACTGAAGGACGAAACCAAGCATGGCCGCATACTGGTAGAAAAGGGAATCGTATACGCTCCGGACTTTCTGATCAATGCTGGTGGCGTGATTAACGTAGGCGCTGAATACTTTGGTGGATATAATAGAGAGACCGTTTACAAGCAAACTGAAAGAATCTTTGATACCTGTTTGGGTATTTTGAATAAATCTGAAAAGGAAAATATCCCTGCTCAGCAAGCTGCAATAGAAACAGCAAAAGCAAGAATTGAAGCTATCGGAAGAGTGAAGCTTTCTTTTTAAGTAATATCAATATCCTTTTCAAAACCACCGGAAATGACTTCCGGTGGTTTTTTTGTCTATCCTAACTAGGCAATAGCCCCGTCAAATTACCTATATTTGCAACTCATTTCGAAGACATGCTAAACAGAAGAATACTCAGAGTAAAGGCTTTTCAAAACCTATATGCATACGAACAGTGCAAGGGTTCCAACCTAAACCTCTCAAAAGATTTTATCCGAACTTCATTTATGCCGGATCTGAACAGCATGGAAGTGCAAGATAAAACCGCGCTTAATAAAGAGGCTGAGGAAGCTATCAAGCTTTTTGACCAAAACCTTACTTCTAAAGACCTGCTGAAATCAAGCGACGCTAGCCGCAAAGTAAAGCAAGTCGTATTGGAGGCTTTGACAAAGTTTCATGATGCCAACGAAAAAGATCACCAGTTTCTATTAAAGAACATGGTAGTGTCTGCCGAGCGCATTCCTCAGTTGTACTTATTGGCAATTGAACTTTTGCAGGCATTTGCGAAACATGTTGAAAAAGAAATTGAGAAGAAAAAGAAGTTTGCAGGAAACAATCCAATTGGCTTTGGGAATGAATTAAACCTTCCAAACAATCAAGTCTTACGCACACTACGAGAATCTAATTTGTACAAAGGCGCAATAGCTAGATACAATGTACATCTGGACGATGTAGAATTAGAAATCAGAGAATGGTTTAGAGACTACGTGAAGCCATCCGAGCACTATCAGGCATACCTTCAACTGGAAAGCCCAACGCTAGAGCAGGATTTTGATTTGGCAGATGATATATTGAAAAAAGTGATTTTCAAAAACGAAGTCATCCTTAATTTCTTTTCAGAGAAAGACCTAAATTGGGTAGAGGATAAATCCGTTGTGAGAAGCTTAGCATCAAAGGTTTTGAAAAATGCGGCTAACCTTCATGAGGAAAATGAAAGCCAAATGCCAGAGATTGCTATGAACTGGGATGAGGATAAGGAGTTTTTTCAAAATATCTTTAACTTCACCATTGAAAATGACATAAAAAGTAAAGCTCTTATTTCTCAAAAAACTAAAAACTGGGATATTGAAAGACTGGCATTTACAGATAAAGTGATTATCTCGATGGCAATTGCAGAGATGAAAAACTTTCCAAGCATCCCGGTTAAAGTAAGTATTAATGAGTACATCGATATCTCTAAAACCTACAGTACACCCAAAAGCAAGCAATTTGTCAATGGATTGTTAGACGTAATGGCAAAAGAGTTAACCGAAAGTGGAGAAATCCGTAAGAGCGGTAGAGGCCTTTTGGACAATAAATAATATAACTATGAGCAAGAGCAGTAATTCACTCATCGCATTCCTAATAGGTGCAGGCGCGGGCGCAGCACTTGGGGTACTTTTTGCACCTGATGCGGGAACAAACACCCGTGATCGACTTTCTTTCAAACTTTCTAAATACAAGAAAGAATTGGAAGAACTGATCGACGACTTAGTAGATGGAAAAGAAATGCATCTAAATGAGGCAAAAACCGAAGGGAAGCGCGTTATTTCTGAAGCAAAAAACAAGGCAGAGAATCTGCTAAGCGATGTCAATAAATTAATAGATCAAATCAATCAAGGAAATAATTAATCGTTATGAAAATCAACGTATTGAATATGGCGGTATTGACCGTCGCACTTGCATTGGGAACTTCGTGTAACCAAAAAAGTGAACAAGATGCCAAGATTCAGGCTCTTGAAGATAAAATTTCTCAACTAGAGACAGGGAACACGGCAGTTACTCCAGTAAATGCACAGGCTACCTCAGTATCCGACCCAGCTACGCAGGGAGCATTTGAATTTCCAGAAATGGAACATGACTTTGGTGCTATCAACGAAGGCCAAGTAGTAGAGCATATCTTCAAATTCACAAATAATGGACAAGCGCCATTAGTAATCTCTAACATCACCGCTTCCTGTGGATGTACTAGTCCTGACTGGTCAAAAGCACCAGTGAAACCAGGCGATGAAGGATATGTGAAAGTTGTATTTAATTCTACTGCTAAGTCAGGTGCACAAGCGCCAACAGTAAGCATACAAGCTAACACAAACCCTGCTGTAACCCGATTAAGATTGAAAGGCACAGTAACTCCAAAAATTGCAGGCGCGGCCGCACCAGTAGGCCCGGTTAAACGATAATTATGATTTCTACAGTATTAGCTCAAGCTGCCGCAGGTGGTAGTGGAATTTTAGGACAAGTTTTCCTATTCGGTTCAATTATTCTGATCATGTATTTCTTTATGATCAGACCTCAGCAAAAGAAGCAAAAGGAAAGCAAGAAATTTATTGAAGAAATAAAAAAAGGAGATGAAGTAGTGACCATCGGTGGCCTTCATGGTAAAGTAAGTTCTGTAGAAGGCGATGCCGTAATGCTTGAACTTGATAGAGGCCTGAAAGTCAAAGTGGAAAAATCCGCTATTTCTCTAGATTTCTCAAAGAAGCCAGAAATAAAAAAATAAATTGAATTTTGCTGGAAACTAAAAAATCCTCACAAAGGATTTCTCCTAAAAAACTCTCTAATCTGAAAGTGGTAGTCCTCTGCATTGCAGCAGCTACCACTTTTTGGATTTTAAACGCCCTGAATAAGGACGATTATAATACTATTGTCGATTTTCCAGTTGAGATTATTTATGATCAAAACCAGTTCATCGCTGTAGCAGGGTTACCAAAAACTTTGGAAATAGAAATCTCTGGTAATGGTTGGGATCTCCTTAGGAAGTATTTCAACTTCAACAACGACGCTTATCCTATAGAACTTAATAATCCAGCTTCAAAAAACTACATTCTCACCGCAGATCTCAAAAGATCTCTGGGTGAATTCCTTTCTCCTACCCAACTCGTCTCCGTACTCGACGATTCTCTTAAATTTAAAATTGACAAAATAAAGTCAATCAAAGTAAAGCCAGTTCTTGATTCAAATAGTTTTTCTATGGCCAAGAACTTTAGGATATCAGATCAGGTAACCTTTAGCTCGGAAACAATCACACTTAGAGGACCAAGTTCCATTTTGGACAGTTTGGATGGAAACTTCCCTGTGAAGCTGAATGAAACCCGCATCAACAAATCAATAGACAAAGTAATCCCCCTTGAAGTCCCTGACTCTTTGATCAATCTAGTACAAATAGAGAATGCGGAAATCAGAGTAAAATTCGAAGTCATCGCTTTTCTAGAAGGAAACAAAAGACTAAAAATCAATAAAGTTAACTTCCCAAAATCAGTCACTTTAGATAATGAAGTGGTAATAATGATTTCCTATCTAATAGATGGGCGAAAAGTAGCTGAATTAAAAGACGTAGAGTTTGAAGCTGTGCTCGATTATTATAAGCGAAACAAGGAAGATAGCACGATTACAGTTCAGGTGAAGCCAATGCCTGATTACTTGGACAAAGTAGTGATCACTCCAGAAATCCTGAAGCTAAAATATGAGTAATCACACTCCCATTTTGGTAGGTATTACCGGTGGAATAGGATCTGGCAAATCCACTGTAGCTAAAATTTTTTCTATACTAGGAATTCCCATCTATTTTGCTGACGATCGGGCCAAGTGGCTGATGGGAAATGACGAACATCTAAAAACTCAGATTAAAGATGCATTTGGATCTGAGTCTTACCTTAGTAATGGAGCGCTTGATCGGAGTTTTCTCGCAAAAACAGTTTTCTCCGATCCTGAAAAAGTAAAAACGATTAACTCACTTGTTCACCCTGCTGTTGGACGGGATTTTTCGGATTGGGCATCTCAGCAAACTACTCCCTATGTGCTAAAAGAAGCTGCTTTGATCTTCGAAACAGGAAGTAATGATGCATTGGATCATGTAATCAATGTAAGCTCGCCACTTAAAGTACGGATTGCAAGAACACTGATGAGAGATCCTTTTCGCTCCGAAGAGCAGGTAAATCAAATTATCAATCAGCAACTTCCAGATGAGCAGAAAAACGAATTAGCTGATTTTGTAATCAAGAATACAGATAATAAGCTTTTGATTCCACAGGTTCTAAAAATCCATCAACAACTGATTGCAGAGAATTAGATCTCTACCTATTGTGAAAAACGATCGTTAGCCTTATTTTTCTCCTTCTGCATACACACTTTTCTATCATCTTATGAAAGGATACAATCCTAAAGACTGGTTTAAAATTCTGTTTTTAGTCCAAAAATCTGATACGCTAGTCAAGCTTGGCCCATTCATGATTGTTATTTTTATTTACTCGCTAGGAATAGCTTGGCTAGAAATGGATTACCTGAAGATCGGAAAGAATAGCTGGGTACAGAATATTCCCATCATGCATAGCTTGTTAAGTTTTGTGATCTCGCTCCTGCTTGTTTTTCGCACAAACACAGCCTACGATAGATGGTGGGAAGGGAGGAAGCTTTGGGGTCAACTGGTAAACAACAGCAGAAACTTAGCTCTCAAATTAGCCGGGATTCTGGACAACGAGGATGAAGAACACAGACGCTTTTTCAGAAGAACTATTCCGATTTATGCTTTTGCTCTGAAGGAACATCTGCAGAATAACATAACTATGTATATGCTGGATGACGTGAAAGATGTAGAAATAAAGCCTGAGATCGATCCCGAAAAGCATGTCCCAAACCAAGTGGCGAAATTGATGTTTGCCAAGGTAAATGATCTATATAAAGCGAAAAAGATCACGGGAGATCAACTGATCGTTTTAAACAATGAGCTAGTTTCCTTCACTGATATATGCGGAGCTTGTGAGCGAATTAAGAACACGCCGATTCCCTATTCTTACAGCTCCTTTATCAAAAAATTCATCCTAGCTTATGTACTTACCTTACCGCTAGGCTATGTTTTTTCGCTAGGTTATTATGCTGCTCCTATTGTCACATTTATTTTTTACGTGTTAGCCAGCTTGGAAATAGTTGCAGAAGAAATAGAAGAGCCTTTTGGCAATGACGAAAATGATCTACCGATGGGGAAATTGTCAGAAAACATCCAAAAGCATGTACAAGAATTAATATGAAATCGCCTTCATATTCCCTGTAATTTTGATTGCTGAGAATTTGTTCGGTATTTCAAATAGGAACTTTGTCTAAGCCAATAGTGCTTATCTCAACCATACCTACAAGTTTTGAAAATCTAATGGACGAAAATGTAACTCTTCGCACGGTAAACGTGACACGTTATATCTTGCCTTTACGGGAGGGCGGCTCCTTGCCCGCACTGGCAGATGCGGATGATGGATTCAAATACGTTTTGAAATTCCGTGGAGCTGGTCAGCGCGAAAAAGCACTTATTGCTGAACTGCTTGGGGGAGAAATTGCAAGAGCTTTGAGATTGAAAGTTCCTGAACTCGTCTTTGCCAATTTGGATCCAGCTTTTGGCAGATCGGAAGGAGACGAAGAGATCCAAGACCTTCTGAAAGGAAGTCAGGGATTAAACCTAGCCTTGCACTTCCTGTCAAGTGCCATCAATTATGATCCTGTAGCCATGAGCACAGATCCACAGTTAGCTTCGCAAATTGTTTGGTTGGATATGTTCATCACAAATGTGGATCGAACCTATAGAAATACAAACATGCTGATCTGGAATAGAGAGCTTTGGCTGATCGATCACGGAGCATCATTTTTGTTTCAACACGCCTGGGTTAATTGGAGAAAAAATGCCGAAGGACCATTTCCAATTATCAAAAATCATGTACTTCTTCCTCTGGCTTCAGAGCTAGAAGCAGTGAATGAAGCTTTCAAAAAGATTTTGACACCTGAAAAAATCAAAGCAATCGTAAATACTATTCCTGAGGTCTGGCTACTTGCCGGTGGTGATTCCGAAGATGCTGAGGAGAGCAGACAAGTTTACCTAGACTTCCTCACTCTTCGCCTTTCCTATTCTGATCAATTCATAAAAGAAGCTCAAGATGCAAGAACAGCACTTATATGAATATGCCATCATCCGCGTAGTACCACGGGTGGAAAGAGAAGAGTTTATCAATGTCGGGGTGGTTATCTGTCATTGGAAAAGAAATTTTCTGCGTAGCAAGATTCAGCTAGACTCAAAGAAATTGTTGATGTTAGATCCTTTGGCTGACGTAGAAATGATACAATTGAATTTGGCCTCTTTTGAAAAAATATGCACCGGTGCCACCAATGGAGGCAATATCGCTACTATGGATTTAGCCTCAAGATTCAGATGGCTTACGGCAGTCAGAAGCTCCGTAATCCAAACATCTCGACCGCATTCTGGCTTTGCCAATGATTTGGAGAAAACGCTGGAAAGGCTTTTTGAAGAAAATGTAGGGTAAGGTGGACTTAAGAGTATAGACATTAGATAAAAAAAGCGTGAAGAATTAATCTTCACGCTTTTTAGCTTTCACCGACTCTGGTCTAAGTCTGCCTATAATTAAGATATCTTATCAAATCCTAAATACGGATGAAGCACCTTCGGCATGTTGATTCCATCTGGTGTCTGATTATTCTCTAGGATAGAAGCCACAATTCTAGGCAAAGCCAAAGCAGAACCGTTCAGAGAATGTGCTAACTGAGTTTTCTTATCTGCTCCTCTGAATCGCAATTTCAATCGGTTCGATTGGTATGTTTCAAAGTTAGAAACAGAACTTACTTCCAGCCATCTCTCTTGAGCGGCAGAATACACTTCCATATCATACGTCAAAGCAGAAGTGAACCCCATATCACCTCCACAAAGTCTCAGGACGCGATAAGGTAATTCAAGCTTTTGCAGAAGACCCTGCACATAAGAGCTCATGCTTTCCAAAGTCTCATAGGATTTATCAGGATGAGTGATCTGCACGATCTCCACTTTGTCAAACTGATGAAGTCTGTTTAGCCCCCTTACGTGCGCTCCCCAGCTGCCTGCTTCTCTACGAAAGCAAGGAGAATGACCCACATTTTTTATGGGTAGATCACTTTCAGAAAGAATCACATCACGATAAATATTCGTGATTGGGACTTCACCCGTAGGAATCAAATACAATTTATCCGCATCAGCATAATACATCTGCCCTTCCTTATCCGGAAGTTGGCCAGTACCAAAGCCAGAGTCTTCATTCACCAAAATCGGTGGCTGAATCTCATAATAGCCTTGAGCTAATGCCTCGTCCAAGAAAAAGTTAATCAGTGCTCGCTGAAGTCTTGCTCCTTTGCCTTTATAAACAGGGAATCCTGCCCCAGTGATCTTCACACCAAGGTCAAAATCAATAATGTCGTATTTCTTGATCAAGTCCCAGTGCGGAAGTTTACCTTCATACAAGTCAGGAATTGCTCCGTTCTCCAATACCACCTCGTTGTCCTCGGCTGATTTGCCAGCAGGAACGGAAAAATGAGGAACATTGGGAATAGTATAAAGTAAGGCCAGCAATTCTTCTTCAGCCTTAGCATTTTGGTCTTCAAGATCCTTGGTCTGAATCTTAAGTTCTGTTGTTTTCTCTCTGATTTTGGTTGCCTCTTCAGCTCTTCCCTCACGCATCAATGATCCAATCTGCTTCGAAATCGCATTGGATTCACTTTGTATTTGATCACGCTCAGCCTGAGTAGATTTTCTCAACTCATCCAGCTCAACTGCCTGATTCAGTACAGCTTCTGCATTTGGAAAATTTCTCTTTTGAAGTCCGGCAAGTACGCCGTCGAAGTTTTCTCGAATTTGATTAACTAAAAGCATCTTAAAATCTTTGAAATTGAAGCTTCAAAGATAAGCATGTTAGCGAACAATGATGGCTTTACTCACACTTGAAAATGGCCCATCGAGCTCTTTTCCATTAGATCGTTGCAATCTCACTTTCACTTGATAGGCACCAGCTGGCAAATGTTCTATCCGAACAGGAGCCATATGATCAATTTCATAGGTTAGATCGTTTACCTCGATGACTACTTTAAGTCCATCGAGTTTCATATCACCCCCAACTACCAAAAAGTCAATAATCACTTCACTCCCAGCCTCGTAGAACTGATCTGAGCGAGGAAAATTCAAAGCAAGGTAAGGTTCGGCTGAATAAGGAAATGGTCTAGACTCTCCTACCTGAAAGTCTCTATCCACATAATTACCAAAATTTTTCAAAGCCAATCCTTCTTCATCTACCAAGTATGCAACTACACGATAACTCCCTAAAGCAAGGTCTCTTTGGAAGATTGGCGAATAAAAACCTACAGGATCTCCCCCATTTAAGATATTGAAAAGCTTAAATTCTTTGGTCGCACTCAAATCAAACGGGAAGTTTTTGACATTAAATTCAAAAGGCACTTTCCCAGGTTTGAAAATCTGATTTCCTAATGGGGTATATAATTCAAGGATGGCATCTGGGTACGCAGCTTGATCCTCATATTGAAAGAATTTCACCTGCGGGGCTGCTGGCTCTTGCGCATCAATATTAGGAGGCATTTCTACTACTTCCTCATTCACTCGCTGTTTTTCGGCAGAACAAGCTGAGAAAAGGCAAATCAAAAGGAGTAAAGTCAGGATTTTATTCATACAGCATGTAAATTGAGTTTAAAGATATTTAATTTTAAAGAAAAATTAGACGTATAACTATAATACAGCCCCATATGGAAATCCTATTTGACGAGATACCAAGTTTAGACTTAGCTGATTTCACCTCTGGCTCTCCGGCCCAAAAGGCAGCATTTGTACAGAAACTAGGAGAAGCTTACCAAAACATAGGTTTCGTAGCAATTAAGAGTCATGGCTTGTCACAAGATCTCCAAGATAGACTTTATGGCTCCATCAAAGATTTTTTCAAACTTCCGGATACAATCAAAACCAACTACGAGAAACCTGAAATCGGATTTCAACGTGGCTACACAGGTAAGGGAAAAGAGCATGCCAAAGGAAGAAATACCGGTGATTTAAAGGAATTTTATCATGTAGGGCAGGAACTCAGCCGAATCCCAGACTCAGACCCTATCAAATCCGAATACCCGCCAAACATCTGGCCTTCCGAGCTTCCAGAATTTCAAAACGATGCAAATGAAGCTTATCGTACCTTAGAAAGTGCTGGCAAAGCCATGCTTCAAGCGATCGCGCTTTCATTGGATTTGGACGAAAATTACTTCGAAGACAAAGTCGCACATGGAAATTCTATCTTAAGACAAATCCATTACTTCCCAATTGAAAACCCAGATGAAGTTCCTGCTGATGCAGTAAGGGCTGCGGAGCATGGCGACATCAATTTGATCACCTTATTAATGGGAGCAAGTGCAGATGGACTTCAGGTCTTGAGAAGAGATGGAAAATGGATCCCAATCACTGCCCTACCTGACCAATTGGTCGTAAACGTGGGTGATATGCTGGAGAGATTGACAAATAAGAAATTGAAATCCACCATTCACCGTGTAGTCAACCCACCTCGAGAAAAGATGAATACCAGCAGGTACTCAATCCCATTCTTTATGCATCCGCGCTCCGAAATGGGTCTTACCTGCCTTGAAAGCTGTATGGATACAGATCACCCAAAACAATTCGAAGATGTCACTGCAGGGGAATTCCTGGAAGAACGCCTTCGAGAACTAGGACTCAGAAAATAAGGCATGTCGGTAAAGCAGGTCCGATATTATCTATTTCTGAAAGACACAATTACGCTTTCACTTACTGCATTTGGTGGTCCGCAAGCATTTCTTGCCATGCTATTAGAGCGGATGGTGACAAGGCGTGCCTATATTCAGGAAGATGAGCTATGGGAGCTGAATGCACTTTGCAACATGCTCCCCGGCCCATCTTCCACTCAGCTAGTATGTGCCATCGCTTACCGAGTGGGTGGCCCAAACTTAGCCTACCTTGCCCTCATTGTCTGGATTTTGCCCGCTACTTTACTCATGATTTTTGCGGCAATGCTCATTTTCTTTCTTCAGGAAAATACTCCTGGGGCATTGGATTTTGCGAGGTTTATCCAGCCTATGGCAATTGGTTTTATCATTTTTGCTGCGCAAAAGATAATTGGAAAGACAATTAAGACTACCGAAGCCATGGTGCTGGTGCTGATTTCGGCATTTGTATCATTCTTCTATAGTTCACCCTATATCTTCCCTGTCTTATTGACTATAGGAGGCTTGAGTACCTCTATCAAATATAAGCAGCAACCTAAACTGGAGAAAGATGCACCCCTTATAATCGAATGGTCTAACTTTTACCTTTGGGGTGGAGTGTTAATATTGGCTGCAGTACTGGGTGCGGTCACCAAATATCAACCTATCATTCTTTTCGAGAACTTCTATCGAAATGGAAGTCTGATCTTCGGTGGCGGCCAAGTACTTGTCCCGTACCTATATACCGAGTTTGTAGACTTCAAACATTTCCTGACTTCGGAAGAATTCCTGACAGGATATGCGATTTCTCAAGGCATACCCGGTCCTACATTCAGCATATCATCTTATGTAGGAGCACTTTCCATGAAGGAATTTGGAACGGCAGGTTTTTTTATTGGTGGATTTATAGCAGCAGCAGGAATATTCTTACCTGGAATCTTCCTCATATTCTTTGTGATTAGGTTTTGGGATCAACTGAAAAAATACCGCCCCGTTAGAGCAGCTTTAGAGGGAATAAACGCCGTATCATGCGGGATGTTAATTGCAGCAGCCTATTTGCTTTTTGAGCCACTTGAAGCAAATGGATTGAATATTCTATTTATTCTAGCCACCTATATTTTGCTTCAGTTTACAAAAATTTCATCCCCTGTTATCATTGCGGGCGGGGTGGTTTTAGGGATTATTTACAATAGCTTCTTCCTCTAAACAGGAATTAATTCCCTACTTATTTCCCCCAAAAGGAACAAGAATAGACTGAGTCACGTTTTGAAATCTAAATTCATTCCCTATCTTTCTCTTATGCACGCATACGAATACATCAATAATCTGATCCCACCTCTGAAGCTTTCCGATAAAACCGGAATGGCCTTAGCATGGATGGAAGAAATCAGAACTGACGTACTTCCAGTTATTGACAAAGGAGTTTTTTTAGGATTGATAAAAGAGGAAAGGATTTTTGAAGTGAATGATCCCGAGGCCTTAATTGCCGATATAGAACCTTCAAATCCGGATTGTTGGGTTTTTTCAGATAAACACATTTACGATGTACTGAGAGTCAGCTCAGAGCAAAATTCAAATATTGTAGCAGTTCTAGACAGGGAATCAAATTATTTGGGAATCGTAACTATGGAGGATTCCATTGCTGCTTTTGCCGATAGTCTCTCTATAAAATCACAGGGAAGTGTAGTGATTCTCTCTCTTAGTATGACTGATTATAGTTTATCTGAGATCTCAAGAATCATCGAATCAGAAAATGCCAAAGTTCTAAGTTCATTTATCACAACTGATCCCTTGGATGATACTAAGATCAAACTCACTTTGAAGCTTGATCAAACCGAACTGAGACACATTAAAGCAACGCTCGAGCGATTCGGATATAAAATCATAGATCACTATCAAGAAGAATCTGGCGTGACTAGCGAAGAGGACAGAATCGGTAATTTGTTAAGATTTTTAGATATTTAAGCCATGAAAGTCGCTCTTCATGGCTTGGCTCTGAAAGCAGAATTGTTTTCAGACGTACAGTCACTTTTCAACGAACTTACTAACCATCAATTCGAAATATTCGTCACGGAGCAGTTTGACAAGCAACTTCGAAAGCATGGCAAAAAATCCCTGTCCTACTGGGTACTGGAAAGCCGTGAGGATATGGCCTCCATGGACTTTGTGATATCTATAGGCGGAGATGGCACCTTACTGGATGCTGTGTGCCAGGTAGGTGATCTGGAAATCCCAATTCTAGGGCTCAATACCGGAAGGCTTGGCTTTCTGGCTACTGTGGCAACAGAAAAGATTTCTGATTCTATAGCAGACTTGGCTAATCACAATTATCAAATAGAATCAAGAACCTTGATCTCACTTCAAAGTCATAGGAAGCTATTTAATGGTTTGAATTTCGGACTTAACGAATTCACCATACATAAACGTGACACCTCATCAATGATCACTGTTCATACCTATATCGATGGAAAATACCTCAACAGCTATTGGGCGGATGGATTAATTGTCTCTACGCCTACCGGATCTACCGGCTATTCGTTAAGTTGCGGAGGGCCTTTGATCTCACCAGAAGCCAAAAACCTGGTCATCACACCAGTAAGTCCTCACAACCTAAACGTGCGCCCAATAATCGTATCAGATGAAAGTGAAATCAGTTTTGAAATAGAAGGAAGGTCAGAAAAATTCCTGATTTCATTAGATTCGCGTTCTACTTCTATTTCTTCAGAGATGAAGTTGAGTGTCAAAAAGGAAAAGTTTTCCGCTAAATTGGTAAAGCTACCGCACTATCATTTCTTCGATACATTAAGGCAAAAGCTTAATTGGGGGTTTGACATGAGGAATTAATAGACATAAATAGCAGTAAAAAAACCAAACTTGAGCTTAACAATTATTAACCCGTTAAATACAAAGATGCGTTTTTTAAACGTTAGGTACTTCATAACTTGCATCGTCTTGAAAAAGGTCAATTTTCACATTTACAATCACTTACTAATTCTGTTTTTAGTTTTTCTCGGTATTACTGGAGAGATACAAGCTCAGAAGTACGAAATAGGAGGTGGTTTAGGTGTCGCCGCTTATTCAGGTGATATCATCAGAAAAATTGACCCGGGTCAAATTGGACCTCAAGGCACGTTGTTTGGCAAGAGAAATTTTGATAATGTGTGGACGCTGCGAGTGGCAGGAAGTATAGCTATGCTAAATGGAGCTGACAGTATTAAACCAATAGACCAATTGGCAGAGGCTAGAGATGCAAGATTTAGAGCAGGAATTATCGAGGCATCAGCTGTGATGGAATTCAATTTCCTAGACTATTTGGCTGGTAATTCCGAATTCAGATTTTCACCCTACGCATTCTTTGGGATAGGATATACTTATGCTTTTGCAAAAGGAAATACCTTCGCATATAATGTATCTTCAAGATATAGTTTGGGTACGGTTGTCATTCCATTTGGAGGAGGAGTTAAGTATCAACTCAACGAACGTTGGACCTTAGCCACAGAATTAGGCTTTAGACCTACCTTCACTGATTACCTAGATAAGATTGATAGTAAAGAACCTGTTATCCCTAAATTCCAGGATCCAATCAATCCAGGAGAACCCTATGGAATCAATTTTGGGAATGTCTATGACAAGGATTGGTACTACTTTTTGGGAGTCACAATCAGCTATACATTTGCGACTACAAAATGCTATGCCTATTAATTAATTGACCCTTAGGGCTGATTATTGGAAAAGAAATACCATTTTTGTACCTCCAAAAAAAGTAAGCATTCGGAAACGACTGGAATGAAGAGCGCATTAGACCCTAACAGAATCCCCCGACATATTGCAATTATCATGGACGGCAATGGACGCTGGGCCAAGAAGAAAGGTGCCATGAGAATATTTGGGCACCGACATGCAATTAAGGCTGTTAAAGACTCTATAGAAGGGGCTGATAATTTAGGTGTTAAATACCTAACTCTATTTTCATTCTCCACAGAAAACTGGTCAAGACCTCAGGAAGAAGTCAACGGACTCATGGAACTTCTGGTAAAAACTATTACCGATGAAGTCCCTATGATGATGAAAAACAACATCCAATTAGAGAGTATTGGTGATGTGGATAGTCTTCCTAAATCTGCCTACGAAAAACTAATGGAGGCAAAAAACACCACCTCCAAAAACACTGGTCTCACTGTAATCTTAGCACTCAGCTATAGTGGTAAGTGGGAACTCACTCAAGCAGCTAAACGCATTGCTCAAAAAATCTCAGAAGGAAAATTGAAAGTGGATGAAATCACAGAAGATGTGATGGCAAATCATCTGGAAACTGCTGGCATACCTGATCCTGAACTCATGATCAGAACCAGTGGCGAACACAGACTAAGCAATTTTCTGCTATGGCAATTGGCCTACACGGAAATGTATTTTACTCCCGTGCTATGGCCAGATTTTAGAAGAGAACACCTAGATGCTGCAATCTCCGATTACCAAAAGCGTGAACGGAGATTTGGAAAAACAGGTGAGCAAGTTAAATCTTAAGTAATTGATGAAAAGAAGTTTACTGATTCTGTTTTGTCTGGTTTGGGCAAGTTCAGCAATGGCGCAAATACGTTTGGGCCAAAGTCGCTATGCCTCAAGCAAGCCAATCGATATTTTGGAGCTGAATTATGCTAAGCCCCAAACCTTTAGAATCGCAGAAATAAAAGCTGTAGGTCTAACTACTTTGGATGAAATCGCCATTCTATCCCTCTCGGGATTGAAAGTGGATGATAAAATTGAAGTACCCGGAGACGCAATTTCCAATGCTTTGAAAAAGCTTTGGGGACAAGGTATCATCGGAGATGTCAAAATTTTGGTCACCAAAATTGAAGGAGAAGATATTTCCCTACTTCTTGACTTAACAGAAAGACCTAGGTTCTCCCGCGTAGAATTTACCGGCATGAACAAAACCCAGGAAAGTGAACTTCGTGACAAAGTAAATATCCGAGGACGTGTAGTAAGGGACGATGTACTGAATAACGCCAAAAGAAGTATTGAGAAATATTACCTTGATAAAGGCTTTATGAATGCTGACGTAAAAATCAGACAGGAAAGAGACACAACCTTACCAAACTCGGTGAAATTGATCTTTGATGTAGAGCAAAACTCTAAAGTCAGAATCAATGCCATCGAATTCTATGGCAATCAAGAAGTCACTGACTCTAAACTGAAAAAGAAGCTAAAGAAGACTAAGGAACATGCAAGGGTTAGCGTTTTCAAAGACGGCTATTCCCGTATAAGCGATGCGTCTGCTTCAGACATTAAGAACACCATCCTGCACACGGACTCTGTATCCAACGAAGATGTAAAAGACTACATCAATAAGAACTTTAAACTGAACTTCTTCAACGGTTCCAAGTACATTCCAAAAGAATACAGGAATGACAAAGACAACGTGATTAATTTCTATCAAAGTAAAGGGTTTAGAGATGCCAAGATCGTTGCCGATTCAGTATATAACTTTGGACAGGATAAAATCAACATTGATATAGCTCTGGAAGAAGGTCAAAAGTATTACTATAGAAATATCACTTTTAATGGAAACTTTATCCATCCTGACGAAGTCCTACTTGCTAAGCTTGGTATCCAAAGAGGTGATGTTTACGATAAAGAGCGTCTAGATAAGAGGCTAAACTATGACCCTACAAAAGGTGATGACGTTAGTTCCTTATACCAAAATGATGGGTACCTCTTCTTCTCTATAGATCCTGTAGAAGTAAATGTTGCAGGAGATTCCATTGACTTGGAAATGAGAATTTTTGAAGGCCCTCAGGTAACTGTGAATAGTGTCAATATCAAAGGGAATGAAAGAACCTCTGATCACGTAGTAATGCGTGAAATACGTATCCTTCCAGGTCAGAAATTCAACAGAGAGCTCCTAGTCCGTACGATTCGTGAACTATCTACTCTTGGGTATTTTGACCCTGAGAAAATCAATCCGGATCTGCGCCCAAACTTCGAAGCAGCAACAGTAGATATTACTTTTGAGCTAGAAGAAAGACCAAATGACCAAATTGAGCTTTCAGGAGGCTGGGGAGGATTCTATGGTTTCGTAGGAACAGTCGGCCTTTCATTCAACAACTTCTCTATCCGAAACATCAAAGACTTCTCCAAGTGGGATCCACTCCCTGTAGGTGATGGACAGAAGCTTTCACTAAGAGTACAAGCTAACGGTCGTTCATTCCAGAACTACTCAGTATCCTTGACCGAACCATGGTTTGGAGGCAAGAAGCCAAATGCTTTGAGTTTCTCATTCAATCACTCTGTACAGCGTCAGGTTGACTTCTACAACCAAGCTAGTTTTGGTGCAGAGCTAGGCTATTTCAAAATTACAGGAGTAACTCTAGGGCTTGCTAAGCGTGTGACTTGGCCTGACGATAACTTTAGCATCAGTAACTCCCTGCAGTTTCAAGTTTATGAGTTTGATCAGTTCGGCACCTCATTCGGCTTAAGTTATCCTACAGGAACGTCCAACAGTATTACATTGAATACTACGATTGCTAGATACAACCTAGACAATCCAACCTATCCAAGATTCGGATCAAACATTATTTTGTCAGGAGCCTTTACTCCTCCATATTCCTCTTTGAACAAGAATATAGATGATGAGTCAACAGACCAAGAAAAATACAAGTGGTTGGAATACCACAAATGGATGTTTGATGCATCAATTTATACCCCATTATTTGGCTCAACCAAATTGGTAGCAAGTGCACGAGCTCACATGGGTTTCTTAGGTTCTTATAGCTCTAAGCTCGGAGTTATTCCATTGGAGAGATTTGTAATGGGTGGAGACGGTATGTCTATGAACAACTTTGCATTAGGCCAAGAAATCATCGGTCTACGTGGATATGAAAATCAATCTATCACGCCAGGTAGAGCCAGCCGAGGAACAGCCAATCCAGAGCCATACGGAGGAATAGTATATAATAAGTATGTAATGGAAGTGAGATACCTAGTCTCTCCAAATCCTTCAGCAACGATCTTTGTACTAGCATTTGCAGAGGCAGGAAATAACTGGGGTTCCTATAAAGATTTCAATCCATACGATTTGAATAAATCAGCGGGAGCAGGAGCGAGAATCTTTATGCCAGCATTTGGACTATTGGGTATTGATTGGGGATATGGATTTGACGCCATACCAGGTACAACCCAGCGAAGTGGCTCACAATTTCACTTCACTATAGGTCAGCAAATAAGATAAGTATGGATTTAGTGCGGCGAATAGTTAATTTATGCAAAAATTGATACTCTAAGAATGTTAAGAAATAGAGTCATTGTTAACTTCCCAAACTCATGAATAAATCACTGAAAATTGTATTTTTGCTGCTCATAGTGCTACAAGCAGCACCATTGGCAGCCCAAAAGATGGGATACATTGATTCAGAATATATTCTAAATAAGCATCCAGACTACAAAATTATTCAGCAAGAGCTCGAGAACATTAGCTCCGAATGGAAGAAAGAGGCACAAAATTTGGATAAAGAGATCAAAGATCTTTCTGTTCAGTTAAAAGCAGAGGAAGTCCTCCTCACAGAGGAAATGTACCAGCAACGGCTGGAAGGCATTAAATTGAAACAAAAAGAATCTCATGAATTCAATAGTCGGATTTTCGGAATAAACGGGCAGTACTTCCAAAAACAAGCGGAATTAATGCAGCCTTTACAATCCAAAATGTATGACGCTATTGAACGGGTATCCCGGAAAAATAATCTGGCTATACTATTTGATAAAGCAGCCGAACCATCGGCTATTATCTATACAGACCCCAGACATGATTACTCCGAGTTCGTCTTGGAAGAATTAGGAATCGAAGAAAACAAATAAATAGAAACACAGAATGATGAAAGTAAAAGTTATCCTTTCCGCAGTAGCCTTGCTTTGCGTAGGATTCGTGGCTCAGGCACAAGATGTAAAAATTGGTTACACCAATGTGGAATTTATCATGGATTTGATGCCAGAAATGGAGCAAATCGGAGCTGATATCAAAGATTACGAAACTCAGCTTCAAACTAACATTCAAACCAAAGCTGAAGATTTTCAGCGTCAAGTACAGACTTATCAGCAAGCATCTCAGACAATGACTGAGCAAGCTAGAGCTGCTAAAGAGCAGGAATTAACGGCTCTGCAAGGTACTTTACAAAAATATGAGCAAGATGCTCAGACAAGCTACCAAAGAAAACTGGGAGAGCTTTTAGCACCAGTTCAAACTAAAGTGGTCAATGCGATCAACTCAGTAGCTGCTGAAAACAATTACACTCATATTTTCGCTGAATCTGCTGGTCAAGCTCCTATCTTACTTTACACTAAAGAAGAAGATAAATTTACTGAGCTTGTATTGGCTAAGTTGGGTCTTAAAATGCCAGTTGCTCCAACAGCAACTAATTAATTAACCACTAGTTATCGAGAAGCCGCTAGTTCGATCTAATTCGAATTAGCGGCTTTTTTTGTTATTACTTATTCTAACCTGAAGGTCACAGTTCCGACAACAGCCCTACTTCTATACTAAACTGGGATTACAACTAATCGCAATGCAATAGTATAAGATAATGCAACTCGACCTACTGTCTTTCCCCACTCGTTAATCGGAGAATTCCTCATCATTGCTTAAATTAATATCAGCTTACTTCAACTATGCCAAAGCGTAATCCAAAAGATGTAATCAGCAAAAGCCAAGATGCTGTCTTGGTAGATTTTTATGCGGACTGGTGCGGGCCATGTCAGACAATGAATCCAATTATCGATGAAGTGCTAAATGAGCTTGGAGGAAAAGTAAAGCTCCTCAAAATCAACATCGACAAAAGCCCTCAAATGGCTCAGCAGTTTGCTGTACGTTCAATCCCCAATTACATCCTTTTTAAAAAAGGAAAAATCCTCTGGAGAAAAGGAGGTTTGATTACCAAGCGAGATTTACATCACGCATTAAAAGGCTTTGTTTGAAAAGACAAGGTAATTAACTCTATAAATCGAGTTCCAACTTTTCCTATTGAGTCGCCAAAGCAATCCTTATTATTTATTGAAATCAGTGCCTCAATGCACTTTCATCAAAATCAACCTTCACCCCGGCACCTACAAGTGAAACCAATGCTGTGATCAAAAAGAATATAAGACTGAAAGCTACCGCGGTGGCTTCATCGATTCCTGCGTAGGTATGAGCATAGACGAAAACAAGTTCTCTAGCCCCTACTCCACCTATAGTCAATGGCAAAACAGCCACTATCGACGATAGAAGGAAAACCAATTGATACGCAAGTATACTCTCAGTTACTCCAAGAGCTCTTAATATGAAAAAAGCACTTACTAACTGTGCTAACTGACCCAACAGCGACCAGGCATTTGCCTTCCAAAATGAAGGAAGAAACTTTTTAAACAGTAGCTTTTGTATCAACCAAAAGGCTGGGAGAACCAATACCGCTGCTATTCCGATTAATAACTCCAAAGGAATATCCGAAGCAAAAGGCAAAGTCAAATCTACAGGAAGAACCATCAGAAGCAGCAGCAAAATAATTGCCACCAAGCCTCCTAATCGATCAAGTAAGGCAGCTTGAACAAGCTCCTTAACTGAGGTTTGATAATGTTTATTAAGCAAATAGACTTTGTATCCGTCACCGCCAATCCCTCCCGGCAGAAAGAGATTATAAAACATTCCGATTAGATAAAGCCTTAAATTTAGCTTTTCGGAAATCGCCAATCCTATATTTTTGAAATATAAATTAAGTCGGAAGGCAGTGAATACTTTACTGAGCACAAATAGTAGAAGTGCAGGTATTAGCCAAAACCAATGAATCGTCTGGACAATCTGCCACAGTTGATTAGTATCAATTTTTCGAAAAACCAGAAAGAGCGCCAAACCGGTTAACACCAGTTTTAAAGCAGTCGATACTTTCTTCTTAAGAGAACTCCCTGTTTTCGCCAAAATTCAATTGATGTTTGGTAACGCACTAAACCTTGTCTATTTCTTACTGAATTCCAGCAGCTGGCTCCAATACTCCTTGATAGACAGATTTAATGGTATAAGTCTTCTTATCCTGAGATTCGAAATAGGTACGTACAATTATTTCGGCGATTATACCTGTGGTGATAAACTGAATTCCACCAAGCACCAAGATAAAGCCCAAGATCATAATTGGCCTACCCCAAATATCCTCGCCCATTACTTTGAGGATGAGCAAGTAAATGTTGATCAAAAAACCTATCATAAACGAGATGATACCTATACCTCCAAACAAGTGAATTGGGCGCTGAAAGTACTTTTGAAAAAACAACATCAGAATCAAATCCGACATTACTTTGAATGTACGGCTCAATCCATACTTGGACTCCCCGTGAATTCGTGGATGATGCTTCACATCCATTTCGGTCATTTTGGCTCCTTGCTGTTTTGCCAAAACAGGAATAAAACGATGTAATTCTCCATACAAACCCATGCCCTGAGCGATCTCAGCTTTATAAACTCTTAGGGTACAACCGTAATCTTTGAGATATACTTTGGTCGTGTTTCTGATCACCCAGTTGGCAATTTTACTTGGTATTTTTCGAAGCACAAATCCATCTTTTCGATTTGCTCTGCGACCAGCGACCACATCCCATTCCTCTTCCATAGCCTTTTTCAGCATCACTGGAATATCAGTTGGGTCATTCTGCAGATCGCCGTCCATGGTAGCAATGTATTCACCAATAGCCATGTCAATGCCTGCAGCTAATGCAGTAGTCTGTCCGAAATTTCTATTAAAAATAATCAGCTTGGTTCGGCTGTTAGCATACTTTTTCACCTCTGCTACAGTCCTATCAGTAGAGCCATCTTCAATTAAAATCACTTCGTAATCAATCTCTTCTAAAGCAGAATAAGTAGCTTCCAGAAGAGGCTGGATATTATCCTCTTCGTTATAAACAGTGATTACTATAGAAATAAGTGGCTTGGACATGCTATAAAATTTTGTCAAAAATACAGTAAAATAGTTCCTAGGACAAAAAAGCTACGAATGGCTTTGGCAAGCGAACGAAAATTTGGTGTGACAAAGTTCAATCGGCTTATCTTTGCGGCATGTCCTTAGCCGCCTCCGAAAATCCTCAAATCAACCCATGGGTAATCATGATTGCATTTGCCATTCTGGTTGGTCCCTTTGCATTGGGCTTTCATATGCATTACCCCGATGAGATGTATTACACTGATGCGGCAGTCAAAATGCTACAAACCGGTGACTATTTGACTACTTACCTAGGGAGTGGCGAACTAAGATTCAAAAAACCCATAGGAACCTACTGGACAGTACTTGCTGGGTTTAAGCTTTTTGGAGTTACTCCATTTGCTTCCAGATTTTTCTTTTTGCTCGCGGGAGCATTGACAATAGGATTCACGTATTGGACTGCAAGAGTTTTATTTGAGGACAAGAGAATCTCTGGACTTTCGGCTTTGATCATAGCTTCCAACCCAGTTTTAATATTCAGTGCGACACGATCCATTCCAGATGTGTTATTGGTTTTGACGATGACTGCAAGTGCTGTGGGGTTTGCTGGTTTGATCAGATTTGGAGATGCTACTCCGAAAAAGTACCTGTGGATTCTTTATATCAGCTTGGCATTTGCATTTGAAGTGAAAGGCCTTCCAGCAGCAGCTTTAGGCGGCATTGGTTTGATTTACTTACTTTTCAATCCTTGGAAAAAAATCTCCTTCAAAACGATTTTTCATTTCCCTTCCATTTTAGTCAGCGTCTTTATTGGCTTATTTTGGTTTGCAGCCATGTGGAAAATCCACGGACCAACTTATCTAGATAGTTTTCTAGAGGACCAAGTCGGTACCCGTGTGGCTTCACGCTATCTTCTTATCGTCCAAAATGGCTTTCTGGCACTTGGAATCCTTATTTTGATCTTTCTTCCTTGGGTTCTTTTTGGCTTTACAAAAGCTAAAAAATCAATCATAAATGCAAGAAAAGAAGATCCCGTATTTTTCTGGTTTGCGATACTCTGGGGCATAGCAATTCTCGGTATGGGCGCTATGACCAGCAAATTCTATGAGCGCTATTTACTCCCTGTAGCTCCGGTTTTGGCTATTTTACTAGCTTGGGTTCTGGTGAAAGCAGACTATGAAAGTAGAAGAACTGGTTTAAAAATCGCCAGTTGGTTCTTTCTTATACTGAACTCAATTGTATTCCTTTTTAGCCTTTGGCTAAATTTTAACTTAGGTGCATCTTTCCTTATTTGGATTCAATTCGGGTTAGCTCTCCCTATTCTATTTTACTTAGGAAGACTTACAGTTAAAAGTATAAAGCTTACAAAAGCAATAGCTTATGGTTTTATGCTACTATTCTTTTTGATCTCAACAGGTACTTACCAGATTTCATTACCAGATCAAGGTCAGCAAGTGAAAGAGTTTGCAGCAAAGGAGAATATTGATCCAACTGGTGCAATTGGTTTCATCGGGAATCTGCATACGAGCAGTAAGATTAGAATCGGTCTTGGCACTGACTTCCAGATGATCGACTTACCTCGTTATGAGTTTAGAGAAGAGCTGCATAAGTACGATCGACTAATCATTGAGGATAAATACTTGGATTCCATCGATGCTTCTGGATACGCCAAGCAAGTGATATCTGTAAACTGGGCATCAAGAGCAATTCCGGATCTTCTTTTTGCCGCAGGATCACCTGAGTTTGATAAACTGTTGGAAGAAAAAGGACAAAAATACTATCTACTGGAGGCTAAATAATATCAATAGGTATCGGAAATATAGGGATCATATCTCTCCATATTCTCCCAAACCTGAATCGTAGCATCTCTGAGTTTTTCTCCTTGAAAAAAGACTTGAAAATGCTCCTCATACCTCAACTTCTGAAAAGTTGCAAATTCTCCAGGCTCTTCATAGTTCCAGCTGACAAAAATTCCTTGCTGCTCTTTTCCGACAAATTGCTCTAATCCTGGCCAAAGATCAAATTGGTTCTTTCTAGAACCCATATTCACCATATAGGTTTGAGGATTGCCAGGAAGATAAAAAGCAAGCTCTGAAGCCATGTGATACGTCTCTGAGAACACATAAGCATCTTTCACCCCGAGACTATCCTGAAGGAAAGCGACACGATCTGCGAGTGGCTGATAACCAGACATCCTTCTGAAAGCTGACTTTTCAGCCTTTTTGATCGGAGCAATACTTTTGAGGAACGTAAAATCAGGCAACAAAAATAGTAAAGGAACAAAGATGCTTAGTCCAACTCCCCAATTCCTCAACTTAATCCAGACTCCTTTTTGTTCACAAACCCACGCTGCTAATACAATTGCTAAACTGCTATATGCGAAGACCGGCCAATTCACTTCAATTGAAGTCAACAAGCTCAAAAATGCAAATCCAGCCCAAGACATAACTGCTGGAAGTAGTAAATAGATAAATTTAGAGTCTCTGTACTTCTTAATCTTTACTAAAAAACCTCCAAAAAGAGGCAATAAAAAAACAGATACCATCGCTAGTTGCCCACCTAAATATTCAAAGAATTGCTTAGCAACTTTGCCTACATCAAAAGGTGTTGAGTCCCCTTCCCCTGCTCCACTCAAAGCTGCCAGGTGTTTGAAGGTATCAAAACCATTTTGCCAGTTCCAGATCAGCATGGGTAGAAAACCAATTGCACTAACCAAAATGTAGCTCAGGAAGTACTTCTTCTGAATTGCCCACTCCTTTGTATAAAGTAAAAAGAATAACAAAAATGGGAATACCAGTATCATCACCATTTTTGCCATCAGCCCAAAAGCTGTAGTCAAGCCCGCCAAAATCCACCATGACATCTTTTGCTCTCTGATACCTCGATAAGCCAAGTAAACACTTAAAATCCAGAAAAAAGTAAGCGAAGTATCTGTCATGTGAAACGTACTGGCCAACCACCACAGTGGCATTGACTGCAATAATAAAGAAGCCCAAAATCCAACTTTCTTCGAGAACAGATAAGTCCCAAAAATAAATGTCACCCATGAAATACCTACTCCAAATACAATCGCATTGATTCTGACCCCAATCTCAGAATTACCTAGAATAGCTGTGCTAATGTAATTCAGTACGGCGACAAGTGGCGGCTTAGAATAATAATGCCAAGCCATATTTTGAGACCAGAGCCAGTACTGAGCCTCTTCAGTGAAAAGACTTATTTCGGGGCGAAATGTGAATAGCATCTTAGAGACAACTAGCCCGAGGGTAATGAGCCAAAAATATAAAGTATAGTTGGGTGACTTTTGCATTGCTGAGTATAAAACAAAAAGGCATCTCCCGATTCCCGAGAGATGCCTCAAATTTAGGTATGCTGAGCTGTTACTGCTTAGCCAAGACTACTTTTTCTTTATATTTTTTAATTTGGCGTCTTAGACCTTCGATAGCATCATCAGAAGCTGCTTCGAAAGAATCAGCCTGATTCTTTGCAAAAAACTGCTTCCCTGGCACATTCAGTTTGATTTCTACGATTTTGTTGGCATTGTTGTCATTTTTGTCAAGTCTTAAAAAAACCTCCCCGTCTATTATTTGATCAAAGTAAGTATCCAGCTTATCGGCTTTTTTTTGAATAAAATCGATCAATTTTTGATCGGCGTCGAAGTGGATGGAGTGCATCTGCAGTTTCATATTCAATTGCATTTAGTGGTGAACAAATAATTTATATTATGCTTTCGGATGTGCCTGCTCGAACACAGCCTTAAGTTTTTCCATTGAATTGTGTGTGTACACCTGAGTGGCGGCGAGACTTGCATGACCTAGCAAATCTTTGACAGCATTCAGATCAGCACCTTTGTTGAGGAGGTGAGTAGCAAAAGTATGTCTCAGCACATGTGGGCTGCGCTTGGAAGTCTGCGCAAAAAGATCCAGATAATGCCTGACGATGCGAAAAATCATCATAGGGTAACTTTGCTTTTGTTGATTGCTGACAATAAAATAGTCACTTTGACCTACTTTTGAAAACCTTTCCTCAAATACTTTTTTGTACAGCAAAATATTCTGTTTTAATCCTTTTGTAATAGGAATTATTCTTTCCTTTTTTCTCTTCCCAAGCACCTTCACCGAATCCTCGATAAGATTAATGTCTGACCATTGCAATCCAATTAACTCCGAAAGTCTGACTCCAGTTAGGTAAAGAAATTCCAACACCATCTTGTCTCGCTGTCCTTCGAAAGTCGGCTCGTAAACGCTTTCATCTAAAACGGATTTTATGGCCTCTTCCTGTACAAATTCGGGAAGTTTCTTCGGGTTTTTAAGACCTTTTAACTTATACGTTGGATCTTTAGAAATGATCCGTGATCTAAGCAAAAACTTGTAATAAGATCTCAGAGTGGCGATTTTACGATTGACCGATGTAGTACTTAAACCACTATCTACCAGATCGATTACCCATGCCCGAAGCTCTGGATGTTGGGCTTCAGAAATTTCATTTAATTCGAAAGAAAGGGCCACAAATTCTTCGAATTGCGTCAGGTCCCGACGATACGCATCTACCGTATGCGGGCTGGCCTTTTTCTCAAACTCTAAATAATTGACGAAAGAATCGATCATATGTCACGTAACTCAGGAGATAAGTTAGGGTAAAAAATGACAAGTAATGCGTATCAAATTCACAAAAGGGCATAAAAAAAACGCACCTGCCTGATGGCAAGTGCGTTTGATATTGGAAGATCAAAACTGATTACTTCGCTGCTTCTTCTTGAAGATGCTGCTTGTAAGCCGCCTTGATTACTTGTGCTCTTCTTTTAATGGAAGGCTTAGTGAAAGCTTGTCTCGCACGAAGTTCACGGACTGCACCAGTCTTATCAAACTTCTTCTTGAAACGCTTTAGCGCTTTCTCGATTGATTCGTTCTCTTTTACGTTAACTATGATCATATCTATACACCCCCTTTCGTGGGCACAAAGGTATTGATAATATTGTAAAAACAATAACAGCTCCCACAATAAAGTCTTTCCAAGCCGCTTGACATGTAGGGTGATTTGCCTAATTATCTCAGGAATCTTATTTAATCCAAGGTGAACATCTGTAATCCACTCAAGAGCTATTTCCTAGCATTCGGCATCCTAATCCTTTTATTCACCCAATCCATTTCAGGTTTTTCCCAAGAAAATCCTGAGAAAATGGAATTGTTTAAAGATGCCAAACTGGGTATTTTTATTCACTGGGGTATTTATTCAGTGAATGGGATTGATGAATCTTGGTCTTTTTTCAATGATTACATCAGCTATGAAGACTACATGAAGCAGCTTTCGGGATTTACAGCCAGCAAATACGATCCTGAAAAGTGGGCGAGACTGATCAAATCAAATGGGGCAAAATATGCTGTGCTTACAGCCAAGCATCATGATGGAGTAGCGCTATGGGATACGAAGGCCTCCGATCTTTCTGTCGTCAAAAAATCTCCTGCAGGAAAAGATTTGGTAGGCCCACTCATGAACGCTCTAGAAAAGGAAGGAATTAAAAAAGGAATCTACTATTCTGTCCTTGACTGGTCTCACCCAGATTATGACAGAAATACAAGAGAGACTTTCCGATATAAGAATGATCCAGTACGCTTCCAAAAGTTTGTAGACTTCAATTTCAAGCAGTTAGAAGAATTATCCAGCAAGTACAACCCAGACTTATACTGGTTTGATGGAGATTGGGAACATACGCCAGAAGAATGGAAAAGTGCTGAGCTGAAAGCTAAACTATTGACCTATAATAAAAACCTAATCATAAACTCAAGACTAGGACCAGGCTACGGTGACTATGACACCCCTGAGCAAGGAGTGCCTGTAACTAGACCTAGCAGTGAATTTTGGGAGCTATGTATGACCATGAACAACAGCTGGGGCTATCAAGGCAACGATCATACATACAAATCTCCAAGCGAGCTACTCCGCATCTTTGTAGACTGCCTGCATATGGGAGGAAATCTTCTATTAGATTTTGGACCTAAACCTGATGGCACTATTCCAGAAGAAGCTGAAAATATTTTGAATGAATTTGGACGCTGGACATCCAAGCATGAGTCAGCCATCTACGAAACTCAAGCTGGTATTCCAGATGGACATGTGTATGCCCCAACCACACTTTCTGCAGACAAGACAATACTATATAGCTACCTGGATTATAAAGTGAATGAATCCCTTGCCATCAAAGGCCTGAAAAATAAGATTCAGCGGGTTTGGGTGGTAGGAAATGGCACCAAACTACAAGCGAGAGAAGTAGGTAAAATGTACTGGAATGCTGTACCAGGCATGAAGTACATTGATATTCCTGACAATGTTTATGATAAAGACATTACCGTCTTGGCTGTATTGCTAGATGGGCCGGTAGACCTCTATCGGGAAAAAGGACAGGTGATTGAGAGCAATTAAAAGTAAAAGCAATTTTTCAAATTTGCCGGAGCTGATTTTTTAGGATAGGAGAAGCTTCTTTGTATTATCTACTATATAAGAGGTTATTCATCTAATAGAATAGTTTTAAATCTACCGGTAATTAAGATATGGCCAAATCCAGCTACACTTATTCGCTTCAAAACTATTGACGGTCAAGTAGCTATAGCCGTACTTTTCGCTTGAAGGTACTTTGAATTAAAGAATTCGAAAATAAAAATTTTGTAAACTTTTTACTACCATTAAAAATGCAAACAATTGATAGTTAAATGTTTGCATTTTTTACTTGTAAACTTGCAGATTAAAATCATTTTTTAAAATTCCAATTTTAGCTTACTTCATGTATTCATACAGCATCCGCGTATTTTTAAACCAACAGAATATGAGCACACAAATCACATCTAAAGTTCAGCCCAAAACTTACACGCAAGACGAAGCATTTGAAGCTTCACAAGCCTATTTTAAAGGAGATGACCTAGCAGCACGTGTGTGGATCAATAAATACGCTCTGAAAGACTCAGAAGGCAATCTGTATGAATTGACGCCAAACGACATGCATACCAGAATTGCAAAAGAACTGGCAAGAATTGAAGCACGATACCCAAATCCGCTTTCAGAAGCAGAGATTTTTGACCTGATTAAGGATTTCAAATACATAGTGCCTCAAGGAAGCCCAATGGCGGGAATTGGAAATCCATACCAAATAGCTTCACTTTCCAATTGCTTTGTAATAGGAAATAACGGTGAATCCGATTCCTACGGAGGGATCATGAAAATAGATCAAGAGCAAGTGCAACTGATGAAGAGACGTGGTGGCGTAGGTCACGACCTTTCGCACATTCGCCCAAAAAGCTCTCCAGTCAAAAACTCAGCGCTTACCTCTACAGGCATTGTTCCATTCATGGAGCGTTACTCCAACTCTACCAGAGAAGTAGCTCAGGACGGACGTCGTGGCGCGCTTATGCTGTCAGTTTCTATCAATCATCCAGATTCTGAAGATTTCATCGACGCCAAATTGGAGCAGGGAAAAGTAACTGGCGCAAATGTCTCTGTGAGAATAGATGACCAGTTCATGAAAGCCGTGAAAGGAAATACTGACTATGTTCAGAAATATCCAATTTTCAGCGAAACCCCAAAATTCACAAAGACGATAGAAGCGACGAGAATATGGGAAAAGATCGTTCATAACGCGTGGAAATCCGCTGAACCAGGAATTCTATTTTGGGATACAATCATCAATGAGTCTGTACCGGATTGCTACGCAGATCTTGGCTACAAGACAGTTTCTACTAACCCATGTGGAGAGATACCGCTTTGTCCTTACGATTCTTGCCGCCTATTAGCGATTAATCTTTTCTCTTACGTAGAAAATCCTTTTACTCCAGAAGCAAAGTTCAATTTTGAGCTATTCAAAAAGCATATTCATGCAGCACAACGCATCATGGATGATATCATCGACCTAGAATTGGAAAAAATCGATGCGATCATAGCAAAAATAGACGCGGATCCTGAGCAGGATGAGGTAAAAGCTACCGAACGTAATCTGTGGCTGAATATCCAGAAGAAAGCAAATGAAGGCCGTAGAACAGGTATAGGCATCACTGCCGAAGGCGACATGGTAGCAGGCTTGGGAATCAGATACGGAAGCAAAGAAGGAAATGAATTCTCTGTGGAAGTACACAAAACTTTGGCTATTGAAGCCTACAGAGCATCAGTTTATACTGCCAAAGACAGAGGAGCATTTGCTATTTTCGATGCAGAGCGAGAAAAAAACAATCCTTTCATCCAGCGCCTGAAAGAAGCAGATGACAAGCTTTACTATGAGATGTTGGAATATGGTAGAAGAAATATTGCGCTTCTTACCATCGCACCTACAGGTACGACCAGTTTGATGACTCAGACTTCCTCTGGCATTGAACCGGTATTTATGCCTGTATATAAGCGTAGAAGAAAGGTGAACCCTAATGATAAAAATGTCCGCATTGATTTCGTAGATGAGCTAGGTGATTCTTGGGAAGAATATGTGGTTTTCCACCATAGATTTAAGCAATGGATGGAAGTGAACGGCATCGATTCTTCCAAAAACTTTGCGCAAGCAGAACTGGACGAGATCGTAAAAAGATCTCCTTACTACCTAGCTACTTCCAATGATGTGGACTGGATGAGTAAGGTAAGTATGCAGGGAGCCGTGCAAAAGTGGGTCGATCACTCCATCTCAGTTACGATCAATCTTCCAAACGATGCTACCGAAGAACTGGTAGGGCAATTATACATGGAAGCTTGGGAAGCTGGCTGCAAAGGAGTAACCGTCTACAGAGACGGATCGAGATCAGGTGTTTTGATTTCTAATGAGGAGAAAAAAGAAGAAGGAAAAGAAGAACTAGTAAACTCGATCACTCCTTTCCCTACCAAACGCCCTCAAATATTGGAAGCAGATGTAGTTCGCTTCCAAAACAACAAAGAAAAATGGATCGCATTCATAGGCCTGATTGATGGAAGACCTTATGAAGTATTCACGGGTCTGGCAGATGACGAAGATGGCATCCTAATTCCTAGATGGGCAAACAAAGGAGTGATCATCAAAAACAGAAATGAAGATGGTAGCTCTCGATATGACTTCCAGTACAAGAATCAACGAGGTTATAAGACGACTATCGAAGGCTTATCACATAAGTTTGATCCAGAGTATTGGAACTACGCCAAATTGATCTCCAGTACACTTCGCTATGGCATGCCGATCGACAAGATTGTAGATCTGATAAACAGCTTGCAATTGGATAACGAATCTATCAATACTTGGAAAAATGGCGTAGTACGAGCAGTGAAGCGCTACGTTGAAGACGGAACGAAAGCTAAAGGACAAGCTTGTGAACAATGCAAATCTGTTAATTTGATCTATCAGGAAGGCTGCTTGACCTGTAAGGACTGTGGTTCTTCCAAGTGTGGTTAAACATTCGGAAATTCATTATAATCAAAAAAAGGAAGCCTGAGGGTTTCCTTTTTTTGATTTAATTGGGCCTTACCTTACGTTTCTTTTGTCATCATCTTCAAATCATAAAAAAAATCTTCAAACTAAATTATCGAGAACATGAAATTAGACATCAAGCCCTTCGAACTTTCTCTGAATTCATCGTGGCTATACCAAAAAAGGTCTCCCATTCACACAGGAGACCTTTTTTATATATTCGGATGAATTGCTTAAGCGACTACTTTCTCGGCTAGCAATACGATCACATTGTCTTTTACTTCCACTACTCCGCCATCCACGATCATGGATTGCTTGCCGTCAGGAGTGGTAAAGGAAACAGTTCCCTTTGCCAAAGCCGAAACGATCGGAGCGTGATTATTCAGCACCTGAAATGATCCATTGGCACCAGGAAAACTGGCCTCGGATACTTCACCCTGAAATACTTTTTTGTCCGGTGTGACGATTTCTAAATGCATGGAATTTTTATCGTTTGGAGACTTCGCCTAGAAAAAACATCAGCGAAAACCCTCCGGTAAAATATTAAAATGTTGCTAGTTGTTGGTTGTTTGTTACCAGAACTCACAACCAACAACTCACAACTAATTTATCTAACTTCAGCCAACATTTTCTCCCCCTTAGCCATCGCATCTTCGATGCTACCTACCAAGTTGAAAGCTCCTTCAGGAAGGTGATCCAACTCACCGTCCATGATCATGTTGAAACCTTTTATAGTGTCTTTGATATCTACCAACACACCCTTCAAGCCTGTAAACTGCTCAGCTACGAAGAAAGGCTGAGATAAGAAACGCTGAACTCTTCTGGCTCTGTGTACGACTTGCTTATCCTCTTCAGAAAGTTCCTCCATACCCAAGATCGCAATGATATCCTGCAATTCTTTGTAACGCTGAAGAATCTCCTTCACACGCTGTGCACAATTGTAGTGCTCATCTCCGATAATGTCAGCAGACATAATTCGTGAAGTTGATTCCAATGGATCCACTGCTGGATAAATTCCTAATTCTGCAATCTTACGTGAAAGTGAAGTCGTAGCATCCAAGTGAGCGAAAGTCGTCGCTGGAGCTGGATCAGTCAAATCATCAGCAGGTACATAAACCGCCTGAACGGAAGTAATTGAACCACGCTTAGTAGAGGTAATACGCTCCTGCATGGCTCCCATTTCTGTAGCCAATGTAGGCTGGTAACCTACTGCGGACGGCATACGTCCAAGAAGTGCGGACACTTCAGAACCTGCCTGAGTGAATCGGAAGATGTTATCGATAAAGAATAGGATATCTTTTCCTTCTCCTTCGCCATCACCGTCTCTATAATATTCTGCCAAAGTCAAACCTGTCAAGGCAACTCGTGCACGCGCCCCTGGAGGCTCGTTCATCTGACCGAAAACAAAGGTTGCTTTGGAGTCTTCTAGTTTTTTCAAATCAACTTTAGAAAGATCCCATCCACCTTCTTCTTCAAGGCTATGGACGAAGTCATCACCGTAAGTAACGATGCCTGACTCGATCATTTCTCTTAACAAGTCATTTCCTTCTCTTGTTCTTTCACCTACACCTGCAAATACAGATAGACCAGCATATGCTTTCGCAATGTTGTTGATCAATTCCTGAATCAATACAGTTTTACCTACACCAGCACCACCAAAAAGACCGATCTTACCACCTTTTGCATAAGGCTCGATCAAATCAATTACTTTGATACCTGTGAAAAGAACTTCGGTAGATGTAGAAAGATCCTCAAATCGAGGAGCAGATCTGTGAATAGGAAGTCTCTTTCCAGTTGGAATAGGAGGCAAACCATCGATAGGCTGTCCAACCACGTTGAAAAGACGGCCTTTGATAGCCTCTCCTGTAGGAACTGAAATAGGAAGACCAAGGTCTCTTACTTCCATGCCACGAACCATCCCTTCAGATGAGTCCATTGCAATAGTTCTCACTCGATCTTCACCCAAGTGCTGTTGAACTTCCATTACGACCACTTGGCCATTTTCTTTAGTAACTTCTACCGCGTCAAGGATGTTTGGCAGCTTACCGCCTTCAAAGGAAACGTCCACTACGGGCCCGATCACTTGAGTTATCTTTCCAATATTTGCCATTTGATAATTGAAATGTAAAAAGGATATGCTTTTTGAATTCGACCGCAAAATTAACCATTAATGCCTAAACCCAAAGGATATTTGGGAAATAATCTACAGCTTATCAATTAAATGTGAAACATTAGCCTCGAAAAGCTTCCCTTCCTAAAAATTAATCCAGCACTCTCCTAGCAAATAAGAATGCTTTTGCCCAATAATTATTGCTCAGATAATCTTCTGAGACTCCTAGGGACGTAGATGAATGAATAAAGCGAACATCATCTCTCGAAGCCTCTGTCACAATTCCCGAATGTGTGACCTGCTTCTTTCTTTTGCCTGTGGCAAAAAACAGCACATCGCCAGGCTTGATCTCATTCGTACGAATACTCTTGCCCATCTTACTTTGATCAGCAGAGATTCTAGGCATCGTGATTCCCACTGAATAAAAAGAATGATAAACTAAAGCTGAGCAATCCATTCCTGAGCGTGTAGTTCCTCCATATCTATAAGGAGTTCCTGTATAGCTCCTAGCAGTCTGAATCACAGTATTAAAAGGCTCACTTGCTACCTTCCTTTTGGAGGCACAGGAAGTAGCGAGCATCAATCCCAAAACAATAAAAAAAGCGGTAAAACGGAATTGTTTGCGCAGCATAGTGGTTTTTGTTCTTTCAAGTATAAGACGAAGTCGGGCAGGAATCAATCTTTTTTGATCAAAAAAGAGATTCGTTTCCTTAACTTAACGAGAGCAATTGAAGATTATGAGCAAAGAAGAATTCGCCAGCCTCCCCTTCCACAAAAAAATTAGTGCCCTCTACACAGAAGGCACTTTCGTAGTGGGTATTCGCTATTACAAGCATAAGGTGAATTTGTATTTGCTAGAAGATGAATACGTTGAAGTCTTCTATAATCATAAGCAGGACAAAATTGACAAAATTGACTTTTTGCCACGTGATCACACTCGGATGAAGTTCTATTTGGATCAGATAAAGCTGTCGTGATTGATCCTGCAGATTTAGGCAGAAAAGATTCGGTGATCTCTGTAACCGTCAGGCTGACGGTGTGATTGTCAGGCTGAGCGAAGTCGAAGCCCCTTAAACATGGGAAGACTCTTCATCAATTTTAGATATCTCTAAATTCCCCTTGAAATTTTTATGAGAAGTCTCATTCTTGCATTCCGCTAATTCTTTCAATTTATCCCACTCATCATTAATCATTGCGAGTTTTTTCCTTCTACTCCATCCTTTGACTTGTTTTTCAAAAGCAATAGCCGCTTTGATTTCTTAGAATTCCTTCAAAAACACTAATTCCAAAGGCCTTCTTTTTACGGTATAACAAAAGGGATCCAAGCCCTCGTTATGTTCAGCCAATCGCCTATACAAGTTATCTGTAACTCCTGTATAAAAGGAATCATCATAGCACTTCAGTATGTAAACGAAGTAGATTTTCATACAATTTCAATTTCAAAAAAGTGATCTTATAATTAATGTGCCTTTTGAAAAGACATTTATTGACTTATTTACTGTCCTCGACTTCGCTCGGACTGACACAATTTACAGTGAAAAACATAATTCGTCATTGGTATCTAAGTCGGTGTCAGGCTGAGCGAAGTCGAAGCCACCACTACCTTAGACATTATCTAAATCCAACTATCCTCGACTACCTGACCAGCGGTCGAGCGTACAGACAGACAGAACAAATTTCAGATTATTCCTTCTTCCTTCCCCAAAAAATCGAGTAATTCGTACCGTTAATTCTGATATCTATGAAGAGAAAAATTGCCCTTGTGACAGGTGGATACACCGGAGAATCTGTAATTTCTCTCAAAAGTGCGGCTGTGGTGGAAAAAACCATTGATCGCGAACTTTATGACCTGTACAAAATCCTGATTTATCCTGGAGATTGGCATTTTTTAAGTATATCAGGAGAAAAAATCCCAGTGGACTTAAATGACTTCAGCATCAAAATAGGCGATGATAAAATCACTTTTGACGGAGTCTTTAATATCCTGCATGGCTCACCGGGAGAAGATGGAAAGCTTGCTGGTTACTTAGATATGATCGGCATTCCTTATACCACATGTGATCAGCTTAGTTCTGCTATCACCATGAACAAGGGTTACACAAAAGCAATAGTGGATGATATCGAGGAATTGCATATTGCCAAATCACTTCAGCTTTTTGAAAACTCACCCGCAAATTTCAAACGAGTGGAAGCTGAGCTAACTTTACCACTTTTTATCAAGCCTAACAACGGTGGGAGCTCAATAGGCATGAGCAAGGTGAAAACCTGGGGTGAATTACCAGAAGCTTTGGATAAAGCTTTTGCAGAAGACCGTCAAGTCCTTGTAGAGGAATTTGTCTCTGGTCGCGAATTTTCTATTGGATGCTATAAAGGTAAAGGAGAGATCACAGTCCTTCCAGCTACTGAAATTGTGAGCAGTAAAGAATTTTTTGATTTTGAAGCGAAATACACCGCTGGCGTATGTGAAGAAATCACTCCTGGTAGACAATCTGAGGAAGAAGTAGCACGCGTCAATAGAATTATTCCTAAAATCTATGCGAAACTCAACTGCAAAGGCGCGATCCGGGTCGATTACTTTCTACAGCATGAAACAGGAAAGTTTTACTTCATAGAGGTCAACACAGTTCCTGGTCAAACCGAAACAAGTCTAATTTCCCAGCAAGTTCGAGCTATTGGAATGGACGTTCGGGATTTTTACACTGAACTGATCGAAGAGATGTTTTAATTAGGATATATACACCTACTAAAACTATACTCCAATAATTAATAAGAGCCCTTGATTTATGCAAATCAAGGGCTCTAATTTTTAAAATGTTTGTGCTTTGAATATGCTAACCACAGCATTAGATCAAATCGCAATGAAAGGTTATTTCATGTATTTAAATGACATTTTTAACATTGTTTTTTCACTCGTCTCATAAAGTCTCCTTACCTTTGCAATCACCCTATTAGCTTAATCAGTACCCCTTGGGCTCACCCAAGCTCATCAATTCTTATAGTATTTTCAATGAAGAGTAGACTTTTAATTCTTCTAACCATTACCTATGCTTTAATCTCTGGTAATGAAGTATATGCCCAATATTCTAGGGCTGTAATTGCGACCAAAACATATACTTCTGGCGGCACTTTTACGATTACCGATCTTACTGATATCTCAGGCTATGATCCTAATAATGAGATTTTTGCCTTAGCAGAGGTTGAGGTTTTGTTAGTAAGTGGTGGTGGTGGTGGCGGAAGAGGCAATTCCGCTGGTGGAGGTGGTGGTGGCCAAGTGAGAGTAGAAACCTTCAACCTAACTTTAGGAGCGAAATTAAATATTGCTATTGGTTCCGGTGGACCTGGAGGTAGACCAGGGACCAATAACGGAGATGATGGCACTCAAACTGAAGTCAATCTGAGCTCTGGATCTACCTCTATAGGCTACATAGCAAGCGGTGGCAAGGGCGGAAATGGAAATGGAAACGGTGGCAATAGTGGAAATGGGAATTCTGGCGGAAATGGAAATGGAAATGGACAAAATGTCAAAGGTGGCGGTGGCGGCGGTAATGGTGGCCCTGGTACTAATGGATCAGGCAATGGGTCTTCGTCAACCGGCGGTAAAGGAGGAGATGGAGCTTTTGTAGCATTTACGGGTAAAAGGTATGGGGCTGGAGGTGGTGGAAATGGAAGAAATGGAGGATCTGCAGGCTCTGGGGGTACGGGAGATGCTAATCCATCTGGGCAAGGAGGTAATGCTTCTGCAAATTCAGGATCTGGTGGTGGTGCTGGAAGCTCCTCCAATAAAGGAGGTAATGGTTCCGATGGCATAGTAGTAGTACAAATCACCTACAGGATTCTGCCTGTAGAATTCCTATATTTTAATACGACCTATAAGTCATCCGATCATACCGCAATAGTAGAATGGGCGACTGCCAAAGAATGGGAAAACTCTCACTTCGAGATTGAGCGCGCTATAAATACTGTCAAAGAATGGAGCAAAATAGGACGAATAGAAGGAAAAGGCTATTCAGATTCCGCTTCAGAGTATAGCTTCACTGACTCTGATTTACCTAGAACAGGTGGAAATATATTCTATAGACTCAAACAAGTAGATTATGCTGGCAAATTCAGCTACAGCAATACAAAATCGATTCAGGCAGAAGCATTAGAAAGCAGCGATGTTTGGATAACATACCCCAATCCAAGCACATCCGGATCTGAAATTAAAATAGATCTAGCTCAACCTGATAAATATTTGGACGAATTGATTTATCTCCGTTTCATAAGCTTTCTTGGAAATGGAAATACACGAATACTTTCCTCACCAGATCAAATTTCTCCAATAGTGTCAGACTGGCTACGAAAGCAGCGTTCAGGGCTTCATATCATCGAAATTAGATGGGGAAGCAAGACACAGCTAATCAAGCTATTGAGAAACTAATTTTTACGTACTGTAAATTTTCTCACCCCTATTTTTCATTTGAAATAGGGAAATGTCCTGGTGTCTACTCCAAAAACACCGTCCTCTCTTTTTAACCTAATTCAAAATATTATTTTATTATTGTATCTATATACACAATTATCAGGTGTTATTATTCGAAAAAAAACCAAGTTTCAGAATTTAATTTCAAATTAAAGTATGTGAACTTCGTAATTAATACCACAAAAAGCAATTTTAATATTTTATGAAAAAGCACTTACTCCTTGGCTTGGCACTTGCCCTAGCACTTTATTCCTGTAATGACACTTCAAACCCAATCTCTGAAGAGTCAATTTTAATTAACTCAAATTCTGAAACACTCACTACACGAGTAAAAATGGATAATACTGGTGTAATAGGGCTAATTGACCCTAATGCGCCTGCCGGAAGAATTCAGGAAGAAGCAACCGATCTTCCCCTAGTTTTAGTTTCTCAAGTTGATCCCCCAGAATATG
>NZ_VORW01000040.1 GCF_007997215.1 Algoriphagus aquimarinus
TGTCCGAAGAAATGTGTATTTTTCATCTGCTGTATTTATTGGTTGTGGTAAACTGAAAATACAGAAAAGGGGAAGCTTCTCAAACGAAGCTTCCCCTAAATTTTAAACCGTTTCTCGGACAGTAGTGATTTTAAATTTTAAATTCTTAATTCCTTCATTTTAAATTTTAAATTCACTCAACTAGGACCTGGCCGCCGTGGCGGAAACAACCGCCAATAAAATTTGTCATTTACCACCTCCCTTAATTTTTACGGCGCGGTGGGAGGTCGTGGCAGCGGGCCAGGCGGTGGGTATGTGCGGTGGAAGCTTTGCCACGACTTGGCTTTTTGTTTCTTTTGGGCCAAGCCAAAAGAAAGAGAGTAATAAAATCAGCTGGATTGATTGGATTCGTTTCCATCCTCGCATGTCCGCCGTGGCGGAAACAACCCTCCTCCAAAATTTGCAAATTCCATTTACCCGAGTAAATTTGTTACTCACTGAGTAAGTTTATTACTCGGCTAGCTATTTCCCAAGAATGGGAGTGACCGAGCGAAGCTCTGAAGACAGCTGCCAATAGACAATGATCAATTATCAATTATCAATGATCACCCCCGTCCTGTGTGGAGAACCAACAACTAATAACCAATAACCAATAACCAATAACCAACAACCAATAACCACCAACCAACAACCCCCGTCCGCCGTGGCGGAAACAACCCCTCATTAACTTCTCCAGCTTGTTCTTACGTATTCCGTGAAGGAGTGGATTTTGCCACCTAGGAGATTATATTCTTGTATCAACCCTTCACATTCGCTTAAAAGGTGTGGGTATAAGGCTTGTATTTTCTCCAAATGAGATGAGGTTTCCAGGTTGCTTGCTTCTGAATACACCAGAAATTTAATGAAATCATTTTTATAGGTTCTTCTACCGTATCCTTCCACAATATTAGTGTTGACAGAATTTGAAGATCGTCTTAGTTGGCTTCCCAATTCATATAATTCATAATTAGGAAGTTTAAGGGAAAATGGATGTGTTTTTAAAAATAAACTAAAGCTGATTTTATAAATATCAAGGTCTTTATAAGTATTCATCACAGAGTTGTTAGAAGGTAAGAGAAATACGACAAAATAATAACTACTAAGTTATTTACTTCTTAATAAACTAGCAACCAGATTTTTACACAACCACCAACCAACAACCCCCGTCCGCCGTGGCGGAAACAACCAACAACCAACACCCAACAACCAACAACTAACATCCAACACCCACCAACCAAAAGTTTGCTCGAATCCCTAGTCACCTCAAAAACCCGTATCAAACTTCTCCTGAAGTTCTTTTCGCATGCCAATTCAGGCTATTTGCGTTCCCTGGCCAAGGAGTTTGATGAATCCACCAATTCCGTTCGGGTGGAGTTAAACCGCCTTACCGAAGCAGGTTTGCTGGTTTCTCAGGAAGAGGGAAGAACCAAAGTATACAAAGCCAATGAGGAGCATCCTTTCTTCACAGAAATCAAAAACATGGTCTCAAAATTCCTGGGACTGGATGATTTGATGGAAAGAATTGTCAGAAGGATGGGAGACGTGGAAAAAGCCTATATCGTCGGAGATTATGCAAAAGGAATAGATTCAGGTACGGTCCACATGATACTTATAGGCAAAGAACTGGATAAAAAATACTTGGACTTTATTAGAGAAAAAACCTACGAGAAAGTTCAGCGAAATGTGGTAGTTTCTATCTTAGATAAAGACCCCGGAGATATTCAGGGCATACTGGTATATGGTAAATAGCAGCATAGTATTAATTTAAAATTTTTGAATTTAAAATTTAAAATTGCTCCCCCAACTACTCTATTCGAGATCTTCCATTCCTCATTTTACATTTTAAATTCCTTTTCATTTTAAATTTTACATTCTTTTCATTTTAAATTCTAAATTCCTTCATTTTAAATTTTAAATTCTTTTCATTTTACATTTTAAATTCCTTTCATTTTACATTCTTAATTCCTTTTCATTTTAAATTATTTCATTTTAAATTCTAAATTCTTTTCATTTTAAATTCATAAGTGCTCTCCATCATCTCCCCCGTATACCGCGCCGAAAACGTCCTAGCTGAACTTATCTCTAGAATAAAATCCTCCGTGTCTGGGTTGACTTCAGAAATTGAAATCATACTCGTGGATGATTACAGTCCTGATAATTCCTGGATTGAAATCGAAAGACTCGCCAGCCTTCATCCAGAGATCAAGGGGATCAAACTTTCCCGCAATTTTGGGCAACACTACGCTATTACAGCAGGTTTGGATGCCGCAACAGGCGAGTGGATTGTGGTGATGGACTGCGACCTGCAAGACAGGCCTGAAGAAATACCTAATCTCCTGGCAGCTGCTCAGAAAGGTTATGATGTGGTGCTCGCCAGAAGATCCAATAGACAAGATGGGTTTTTCAAAAAATTGTCATCCAAACTATTCTACCGAACCCTGGCTTGGCTCACTGGCTCCAAGCAGGATGAGAGCATTGCCAACTTCGGTATCTATCACAGCAAAGTCATAAAGGAAGTTATAGGCATGCGTGAAAGCATACGCTATTTCCCTACCATGGTCAAATGGGTAGGCTTTCGGCAAACATCCATCGAGGTAGTTCACGCGGAGAGGTCAGAAGGAAATAGTAATTACAATTTCAAGCGCCTATTCAACCTGGCACTGGATATCATGCTGGCCTATAGCGACAAGCCTATTCGGCTTACCGTCAAATTTGGATTGCTGATAGCACTCACAGGATTCCTCTTTGCCCTATTTACTATGTTTAAGTATTTACATGGAGATATCATTGTGGCTGGTTACGCCAGTTTGATTATTTCACTCTGGATGCTCACCGGCTTTCTGCTAATTACCCTTGGCATGGTAGGCCTTTACGTCGGCAAAACCTTCGAAGGAGTAAAGCAACGCCCGATTTATATTGTAGAGAAAAGAGTAGGGTAAGCCCCATCAATTATCAATTATCAATTTCCAATTTCCAATAACCACGGTCCGTCACCAGAAACCAACTAACACCTCCCGATAGCTATCGGTACAACCCCTGTCCGTATTCTAAGGGTAAAACAAGAAGAATCTAAGATATTTTATGCAGCATATTTTAAGGTATCAACATATCTGGAATTACGGTTGACAACAGCAAAAGCTCTGGAGAGAAGTTTGTTTCTGATAATGTTAAGCGTGCTCATTTTGCTTTTCCCTTCACTGATTCTTTTCTGGTAGTAATTCTTCATTTCTGTACTGTACTGAATGGAGGTGCCGGCACACAAAGTTAAGAGTGTTTTTATCCTCTTGTTTGCCAATTTGCTCGTTTTCGTTCTGCCGTTAAATGTACCGGACTGGTTAGGGAAGGGTGCTGTTCCTGCGTAACTGGCAAAATTCCTCCAACTGTTGAATAACATAAAACCTTCAGTCAAAATGATGAGGGCAAGAGCAGTTTGCGGCCCTATACCTTTGATAGAATTAAGTAACATATATTGATTCAACAACAGCTCTTCCTTATGTAATAGTTTGTCTATTTCCTTTTCAATTGTTTCGATCTGCTTGTCTAGGCAAGCGATTACCGTATTATGGGATTTTTGATAGACTTTTATTTTGTTCCCGGAGACGATGGTTTCATATTCATTGAGGCGAGTCGTAAATGCAGCTCTATTTTTTACAAGTCGCTCTCTGTAATTAAATAGCTTCTTTAGATCTTGTATGGTCTGGGATGGAAGAACTGTTGGTTGGATCTTCTCTTGCTTTTCATAGAGATATTCAGCTATATCCTTTGAATCTGCCTTGTCTGATTTCCCTCTTCGTATCCCTAAAGAGCGTTTCAATTCGAGTCCAGACATGATGTGAAATGGAAGTGCATGTTTCTCAAGAAACAATGCAAGTTCAGAAGAATAGATACCCGTAGATTCGAATCCAAAAAGAAGATGCTTCGCCAAGACTAATCCAGAATTTTCCATGACCCATTCCACCAGCTCTCTAAATCCCTCTTGGTTATTGCCGAAGACGGCATGGTGTTGATTGATTTTGAGATACGCATCAATAGTGGATTTACTTACATCAATTCCGATAAATGATTTGAATTTCATAACTTTGGTTGTTATAGTTTAACAAATAAGAGTTGCGGAAACTAAAACCTTTAACAGGCCTTAAAGCCTAAAATTCTAACTGGTTATTGGCAACTCAAGAAAGAGGGGGGACTAATACGGACAAGAGGCCACGAACCTACGCCGAGGGAAAGTTCACCCCGCTCTTTTTTAATTTAGAAAATCTCTGAATCGCCTCGAAATAAGAAAGGTAAAAGTTCATTTTTTTGAATAGTAATTCTCTTTTGTAAACCTAAAGGCCGTGGCGGAAATAACTAACAACTAACAACCAATAACTAACAACCAATAACTAACAACTAACAACTAACAACCAATAACTAACAACTAACAACTAACAACCACCAACCCCCTCCGCCGTGGCGGAACCAACCATTGCTCACCATCGTACCACTTCCCTTCGACTCGACCCTCTTCAACTACCCTGTAGGTAGAATATCAATCAATAAGGATTGGAATGAAGAGGAATTCCCAGCTGCATCTAAGGAATTCCAATTGATTTATCTCTTTTCAGCATCACCTGTCCAATTCAATAATCCTTTCATTCAATTGGTCGATATTAAAATGACTTTCGAAAAGCAAATCAATAAGCCGGCAGAAATTCCTGAAATAATGCCTTATCAAAGGCCATTAAGTAAGGAATTACAGGACCTAGCCTTTGAAAGCGGAGCTTATTCACGTTACAAACTCGATACCCGTTTGGTGCAAGGGGAATTTGAAAAGCTATATAGGATATGGATCAAAAAAGCATGGGAGTCCAATTTAGTACTGGAAGCTCCAGATCTACAAGGAATGGTAACCTACAGTGTAGAGGATAAAGCCGCTAAAGTAGGACTAATAGCAGTTTCTAAGCAGAGTCAGGGAAAGGGCTGGGGAAAGAAACTGATGAAAGCCGCAGAAGCCAAGACCTTCTCACTTGGAGCAAAAACAATAGAAGTAAGCACCCAGGAAAGCAACATCCCTGCCTGCAAACTCTACGAATCCCTAGGATATAAATTAGCCGAAAAGACGTTTGTTTATCATTGGTATAGCGAAAAATAGCTCTTGAACTCTAATCAAAAAAATATTCGGTTGCTAGTTGTGTGTTGTTAGTTTCATCCAGACAAACCCCCGTCCACAGTATTGAAACCAACACCCAACACCTGACATCGGACACCCAACAACCAACAACCAACATCCAGTATCCAACACCTGACATCGGACATCGGACACCCAACAACCACCAACCACCAACCCCTTTGACCCCTAAAGACAACATCAAAATCATCCAGCCCACTTCCGGTTGGCAGCTAATAGACTTCAAGGAGTTATTGCGATACAAAGATCTACTGTATTTCCTCACACTTAGAGGAATCAAAGCCCGTTATGCACAATCCGTTCTGGGAGTTGCCTGGGCTATTATTCAGCCCCTATTTACTACGGTAATATTTACCATAGTCTTTGGCAACCTGGCCAAGATAGATTCAGATGGCATTCCCTATACCTTATTTTCTTACCTGGCACTTTGGCCTTGGAATTACTTCTCCGGCACGCTCACCGAGTCGGCCAATTCCCTGATCCAAAATGCCAATATGATCACCAAGGTCTATTTCCCTAGAATGGTGTTGCCTCTGAGTTCCATTCTATCCAAACTGCTGGACTTTCTAATTGCCTTTGTAGTAGTGATAGGAATGCTGATCTACTATCAGATTATGCCAGGTTGGGGACTGTTGGTACTGCCATTGTTGATCATCCAACTTTTGATGTGCAGCTTAGGAATGGGAATGATGCTCTCTGCCATGGCAGTGAAATATAGAGATGTGAAGCACGCACTAAGCTTCGTAGTTCAACTCCTGCTTTATGCCGCGCCGGTAGTTTACAGTACCACAGCCGTGCCCGAGCAATACCAGAAGTTTTATGTCTTAAACCCCATGGTAGGAGTGATCGAAGGATTCCGCGCCGCTTTCCTCGATAGACCTATCCCTTGGGAATGGATCTGGCCAGGCACCATCGTCGCCCTTATCCTATTCGTCTTCGGCATGATGTACTTTCGGAGGATGGAACGGATTTTCGCTGATGTAGCTTAACCTCACCCCCGGCCCCTCTCCTAAAGAGAGAGGGGAGCGAGTCACGAAAAAAGGTGGAGAAATGGAAATGTTTCTTATTCGCTATTAAAAAAGCGTAGCTTCCACAGTGCCAATTCTCCCCTCCGCGATAGCTCCCGATAGCTATCCGGACGGCAATGGGTCGGGGGTAACGGATTTAAAATTTCTTCCTAAAATGCATCATAACGCATCTCCAGAAATATTTAGAAGAGCAAGAGAGTTACGGTTGAGGTTAACTCCCGCAGAAGCCTTGTTGTGGGAAAGGATAAGATCGAATAGGCTTAATAACCTGCATTTCAGAAGGCAACATCCTGTATCTAAATATATCCTTGATTTCTATTGTCACCAATACAGCTTTGGAATCGAACTCGATGGAGAAATACATTATCAAAGCGACCAAAAAGCAAGAGATTTAGCTAGACAGGAAGATTTAGAAGCATTAGGTATTCATATCCTTAGATTCAAAAATCATTTTGTTATGCAAGAAACAGAAGAAGTGCTCCGATTAATTTTAATGGACATAGAAGGGTTAAAAAAAATGTAAAATTATAACAGTTCTCCCCTCCGAGATAGCTATAGTGAAGAGGTCGAGCTTCTAGCAGAGTCCCAGTTCTCCCCTTTAGGGGTTAGGGGGTAGAACGGATTTTTGCTGATGTAGCTTAGCGCTTCGCGACTAATTTAAAATTAGTTAATGGAAAATTTAAAATTATTCCCCACCACGCACTCCATTTTACATTTCAAATTCTACATTTTAAATTTTAAATTCTTTTCATTTTAAATTTTAAATTCCTTCCATTTTAAATTCCTTCTTTGCTTTCTAAAAACAACCGAGTAAATTTATTACTCAGTCAACCGTTAGTTCTAACTTCCTGTTGTATCTATTAACCCTTTCCTTATAGCTAATGGCCTAGTAGATACAATATTCCCCTTGAGGGGGCTAGGGGGTGTGAGTGAAAGGGCGAAGCTATGTGTGAAGAGTATCATTCTCCAGTATCAAGAATTAAGATCCTAGAATCAAGAGCTTAGAGCCAAGAAATACACTAGCATCAGACATTCCAACTTGTAGGTAATACCCTAGACGGATGAGCAGTATTTACTCAGCAGAATCTTCAAAGGGAATCAGGTCTGACACCGAAGGTGTCCAACTTCTCAATAACCATGGGTGAAACCCATGGCTGGAAAACCAAAAATCACCCGCCTCCCGCGCAGGGTTTTAATTTGGAAAATATAAGCAAGTGCGGGAGGATGGAAACGGATTTATTTCTTACCGCAAAGACGCAAAGTTCACAAAGAATTACCGCAAAGCTTATTCTTGTACCATACCGTTCTCTGAACGACAACAGGCGGAACCAACACCTAAGACTCAATACTCAAGATTTTAGACTCTAGACCTGTCCTCCGTGGCGGAACCAACAACTCCCGATAGCTATCGGGACAACCACTTTTAAATTCTTCACCGCTCCCGACAACTGTACGGGAGGCACAAAGCGCGCAAAGAAGGATCGTAAAAATCAGATGGAAGTAACCAACACCTGCCCGCCATTGCGGTACCAACAACCAAGAACCTACAACTCAGCTGATCTCTTCATTTTAAATTTTAAATTCTTTTAATTTTAAATCACTAGTGTCCGACTAAAGTAAGAATTTCTCAGAGAGGTTGAAAAGAACTTAATCAGAGGAGATTTTTGGGTGAAATTGGAATGTAAGCCCACTAGGTTGGAAATAGGGCCGTTTGGTTGGCTTTCA
>NZ_VORW01000041.1 GCF_007997215.1 Algoriphagus aquimarinus
GTTTGACCCAAATTTTAACAAAACCTTGTCATTTGTCCCCATAAGTTACTTAGCTAGGACACAAGTCGCATTTTCTAGCTAAAAACAGATGGACTTTCTATTTAGAACCCCCTTACTCACTTTTGACCCAAGAAATCAAAAAGACGTAGAAAAAAACTGGGAGCAAATCATGCGAGCTATAACCTATTCATCTCCCGATTTTGCATTGGGCATAAAGGGAAAAAAGTATAGCAAGCTAACCGTACATCAGCAAGAAAAGCTTCTCAAATACTTGCTTCGAGGTAGGTACCGAGCTACTCCATTTGGATACTGGGCAGCGGTGGGACTGGGAAATTGGGGGCTTTGCTACTCTCAACCTGATCTGAATACCAAACCTATCAAAGCAGCCAAGCCAGCACCAAATATTTCAAAAACCAAAAGTCCTTCAACTTACTGCCTGCCAGTTGGTTTTAAAAAAAATAAACATCACTACTTATTCTGGTCATTTGATGAGGAAAAGGAAGGATGGCTTGCAAAATTTATTGAAACCAACAAGGTGTTAGATAAGGTGATTGAATGGTATTACACTAATGCATTTCTGGATTTCGACAGTTTCTGCAGCTGGTTTGATTCATCAGACCAACGAAGGATAAAAACCATCTGGGAAAAATTAATAATGAGTGGTATTCTCGTAGCACATGGTACAGTGAAACCTATTCTTAAGGATAATTCTATTGATCTAAAAATTAAGAATACCATCACTATACCTATAGCTATTAAGAATCGACTTGAAGTGATACCTAATGAAATGGGAGCGCTTTTTACACCTGTAGCTACCTCTTTTTTGGAATCATTCAAGACTTGGTTTATAACCCATTTTGACGACAGGTTTGTTCGAATGGATAGGTTGATGCAGCATAAGGATTTCTGGCCTGCTACTTACGACATCCAAAACACTCCTTCCAATTCCACCTTTTCTATTCCTGGCACATTCTGGGAATATGGTCAGGTGCTGGACTTAAGTAGGCTGATAGAAAAAAAAGAAGTCAGAAATATGCGCCACTTGCAGGCGATGTTTAGAATAGGTAAAGATGAGGAAATACAGCTAGAGAATTTTGCATGTAATTATCCCTATGCATTTATGGGAAGATTTGGGAAAGACTCAGCTATTCACACGTACTTCCGTCAATCAGGATTGGAGTCAAGAAAAGACACAATCCTCTATGCAGATGTCCTGTTGAAAGAGGCTGAAAAATCTCTACAACTCAGTTCGCACACTAACCTTTTTGATTACAGCATAGACAGCTTCGGAGCGCATCATGGTAAGAATATTCTTCATTTGACCGAGCTGTGGCTAGGAATTTCTGAAGGCAAGGAATTTGTTCTGTATTCAGAATCACTGGCAAAGCAGGTAATTCCAGTTATTCAGCATCCTTTGAACCCCATGCACATCAGCCATCCGGTATCGAGAATAGTATGGCATATTGCTCAGCAGGACGTGTTGCGATTCATGCCTTATTACCATTCTGCATTTCAGGCCCCACAGTATACGCCGCGTTTGATGTGGGGAGAAGGAATGTGCGTTCAGCCGGAAAAATGGATACTTAAAGCAGAGGATCTTAAGAACTATGGCTCTCTGGGACAATTGATAAGTAAATGGCAAATCCCTGAATTAATAGCCTTCGGTAATTATGACAGAGAGTTACTACTTGATACAAGACGATCTACAGATAGAAATATCATAGAAAAGGAACTTCTCACAAATGGCAAATGTCATGTCAAATCTGCAGAATGGGTTGGTCAAAGCCCTATCCATACTGGAGATAAGGCTATGATTTACCCGCAGATCATCAAGAGCTGGAAATTTGAAATGCCCTATCCCAAGCTTCCCTCAAACATTAACTATCAAAGAAGTGCCAATTCTCATTGGATTTATCTGAAAGTTCATCTGGTAAGTCCCTGTAGGGAACCGTTTATGAATAAGACTCTGAGAAATCTAATCAGTAGAGTGACAACTACCGGTGAATGCACGCAGTGGTTCTTCCTATATTATGCCACAATTCATGAGGAAATCCGAATCCGGTTTCACCTCAAAAACCTAACATCCAAGTCACTAGTGAAAGAAGCGTTATTTCATGAACTTGAAGAAAACCACCTTGTGCTATCCTATAATTTCGAACCCTATTTCCCTGAGGTGAGCAAATTTGGTAGTGGAATGGCAATTTCTGAAAAGATCTTCGGAATAGAATCAGAATTTATCCTTAGTGAACTGAGTCAAATTGTAAATTTCAGGAAAGATGCCGTAGAGATAGTAGCTGAACTCTATACCCGTTTATTCTTGGATCATCATCAAGCTGATTTGATTTTTAAGCATTTGAAAGAGATCAAAAGCAGGATGAGACCTGATCAGAAAAGGATCTTGAGAGTAGAGTTTGATTACTCTCCTCCTGCCTCCTACCAATTATTTGCTGATAAGTATCTCTATACTATGAAAAAGCATAGCTTTTATGGAGAGTTAGCAGGATTACCTATGTTTTTGTTTCATCATATTCACCTGTTCATCAACCGTATATATCTTCATGAGGCTAAAGACACGGAGGCCACTATCTTATTTCTTGTCTACCGAAAAATGGGTAAAGCAATGGCAATAGCTAATCAGAAGGCATGAATATGTGAGGTCATGAATTGGTAATTAATCATTAAAATATTCCTCAATTCTCCTCCTTATTTCATCAATAAATGTCCTGCCTATAGGAATTATTTTCCCGTTGGACAAGTGTATATGCTTCAGTTCAAGCTTGCTAAAATACCGGATATTAAAAGCGTAGGATTTATGGGTTTTCCAGAAGCTATGTGATTCCAATGAATCCAGTAATCTGGAAAAAGTTGTTCTGTAATTAATACTATCCTGCCAGGTATGGATCAGTGCGTAGTTGTTTTTTTGTTCTACGTACAGAATATCGTCCACCATGATTTTTTGCAGACTGTTGTTACCGAATTTTGACACCATTATATAGGGATTCTCCAGATTACCCTTACCTGGGAATATGAGTTCCAATCGGTCTTTGGCCTTTTCTAAGGCTAGATATACACATAATTTACTTGTGGGTTTCTTTATAAACCCTACTACTTGGGTTTGTATGCATTCAAAAGCTCGATTTGGATAGGCCGAACAGATAATTACAGGAATTTTTTGCCTATAAGACAATTCTGAAAGCACTACCCCATCCAACCCAGGCATTTTGATGTCTGATATCAATACATCAATCATTTTGCTTTCGCAAGCGTTCAGCATCTTGAGGGGATCAGTGGAGGCAAATTTCACTTCAAATCCCGGGATTGCATTGACAAATTCCTGTAGAACATCCAATGCATTTTTTTCATCGTCAACTATACCTATTCTAATCATGTCAATTGAAAAATATGGTGATTTCCAGCTCATATACATTTCTCTCTACTGTCTCCCTCCATCGGCTTGAAGGAAATAGTTGCTTGAGAAACTCTCCAGTAGCTTTGTTTCCAAAGCCTCCCTGACCTACCGTACCATTGGTATTGATCTTATTAACAGAGTGAAATGTGAGAACTGGGCAGTCAATTTCCCTGTCAATCAGCAGCTTGACCTCCAGGCGTCCAGGATGCTTAGGATCGCTGAGGTCTCCATGAATATACATATTATGAACCAGATCAATCAGTCCATTTTCAGGGAAATTGATGCTTTTGGTTAGCAAAGAGGGTTCAACTATCACCTTGTTTACTAAATACATACTACTGCCAAAACGTAGATCCTGGCAGTGGAGAAAGGATTTGACCACATCCAGCTGTATGATCAAAGAATTTTTTTCCTTTTCATCATTAAGGGCATAGCTGAAAAAATTATTGAGATGGGTCAGGTCATCAAAAAGAGGCTTGGACAATCTTGCTGCCTTTCCATTAATATCATTCAGGATATTCAGAAATAAATGAGGATTATATTTCAGCGTGCGGTTTTCTAACTCCAGCCTCTGAGCTTCCTGCTGTTTTTCTAGCTTTTGCTCATAATTTTCTGCAATCAGCGTCAACGCCCACATGGGAAATACAACTAAAATGCAGGTAACTATACGCAAACTCCCATACACCCAATAATGCATAGGCGGGTAATTTTGAGACACCAAGGATACGTCCGCTGCAATTTTCAAAATCAAAAGAATGAAAAGGCAGATTATTGCCCATAAGAGTTTTTGATAATTGTGTTTTATATCTCTGAGACCTGAAAAAATGCTATAAAAAAAGATAAGGGAAATCGAAAACGAAAAAATCAGATTGACACCCACCACCGAAAAACTGTATTCTATATCAAGAAGTTCTCTTGAAAAGATATCCGTGAGCGTGTAAACTACCCAAGAAATACCTAGATAAGTGATAGGGTTCTTTTGGGTTTTAGACAAAACCTTGCCAGTTGTCCCCACCCACGTGTCGTATGTCCCCGGCTCTTGCCTCTTACTCTTCTGACTGGTAGGTTTCATAAAAACTCAGCTTATGATCAGTGAAACAGAAATGAATGAGTTTGCCTTACACGTAAGTCAGACAGAAGTCAACAGACCACAGCAAGGAGGTTTATCCCTGAGGATAAATACCACAACTAGTATTACAAGCGAGTGTCTTACCACCATTACCGGGTTTAACTAATGGTAAAACACTAAAACGGTACAGGGTTCTTTTGCGATGAGACGTCCTGTTTGTACAGCTTTATTATTAAAAACTACTCCTAAATAGGAGCTCAAAACCGGGCCGTAAGTCCGGAGGGGTTAAGAAAACCTCAATTAAAACGGATTTCAATAAACTGAAATCCGTTTTTTATTGGGGAATCCCCAGTACAGATGATTCTACATCTGCTACGGGAATACCATGATAATCTGCAAACTCCTGAATGGTCAACAAGTTTGCTTTTGACTTACCATAAAATGCCTTCATTTGCTTTAAAACTTTGTAAGCATAAGATCTGCTTCTGCCGGTAAAAATCATGATATCCTGAGCGTAAATGACTTTCCTTTTAAAAATCATTGAGATAAAAACAGCGTCCAAAACGATAAAACATCTAGTATTAAAACCCGCAAGCTAGTACGCTAACTAGCTTTGCAGCAATAATATATGTAAAAATTATCATGTAACTAACAAACATTTACAAATTTTTATTAATACTTTTTTTACAGTGTCGCTGTATCCGTAAAAACATTTGATTTTTCACACGACTACCAGCTTCTGAGAACCTTTAAATGATTGCAAAAGAGGAGAAAATCAGCATAAACCTTCATACTCCGCTGTTTATCCCAAAGAGCACACTATTCAACCCAACCACTTGATTTACAATACTTTTTACCCCAAAATTACCATAGAAATTTACGACAAACAGAGGTATTAGGACAGGCTTCCTAGAGGAGATGACCTCACCCCAGCTCCCGATCGCTTCGCTTATCGGGACAGGCTCTCTCCTGAAGGAGAGGGAGCTTGTCAGTGCTAACTAAGATGATATGAATATGAACAGAATCTTCAGTACCGTACTAATACTCCTCTGGACCTATACGGGACTGGATAAACTGATTCGATTTACAGAGAGCAGAAA
>NZ_VORW01000042.1 GCF_007997215.1 Algoriphagus aquimarinus
TTGAATAAATGAGGCGGCGACCTACTCTCCCGGGTGTAACCCCAGTACCATCGGCGCTGCAGGGCTTAACTTCTCTGTTCGGGATGGGAAGAGGTGGGACCCCTGCGCTAGGCCGCCTAAATTGGAAGACTTCAAGTGCTCTCACAAGTAGCAAGATCTCTTTCGTATCTCAACCATCTCTTGTCCGGCGTCTTTTGTCTAATATCTTAAGTAAACAACATGTTTTTGCAGAAACTGTAACAAACGTAGCGTAAGCTTTTGGGCAATTAGTACTACTCGGCTATGACATTACTGCCTTTACACCTATAGCCTATCAACGTCATCGTCTCTGACGGCCCTATTTGGAAGTCTCATCTTGAGGGGAGTTTCGCACTTAGATGCTTTCAGCGCTTATCTCTTCCCGACGTAGCTACCCGGCAATGCAATTGGCATCACAACCGGTACACCAGCGGTCAGTCCAACCCGGTCCTCTCGTACTAAGGTCAGGTCCTCGCAAACTTCCCACGCCCGCAACAGATAGGGACCGAACTGTCTCACGACGTTCTGAACCCAGCTCGCGTGCCACTTTAATGGGCGAACAGCCCAACCCTTGGGACCTTCTTCAGCCCCAGGATGTGACGAGCCGACATCGAGGTGCCAAACCTCCCCGTCGATATGAGCTCTTGGGGGAGATCAGCCTGTTATCCCCAGCGTACCTTTTATCCTTTGAGCGACGGCTCTTCCATTCAAAACCGCCGGATCACTATACCCGTGTTTCCACCCTGCTCGGCTTGTCGGCCTTACAGTCAAGCTCCCTTATGCTATTGCACTCCTCGTACGGTTACCAAGCGTACTGAGGGAACCTTTGGAAGCCTCCGTTATCCTTTTGGAGGCGACCACCCCAGTCAAACTACCCACCAAGCAATGTCCCCCTATACAGGGGTTAGATACCAAACAAACAAAGGGTGGTATTTCAACAGTGACTCCACGAATCCTAGCGAACCCGCTTCAAAGTCTCCCACCTATCCTACACATCATTTGTCCAGTACCAATACTAAGTTGCAGTAAAGGTGCATGGGGTCTTTCCGTCCCGTTGCGGGTACGCGGCATCTTCACCGCGACTACAATTTCACCGAGCTCATGGCTGAGACAGTGCCCAGATCGTTACACCATTCGTGCAGGTCGGAACTTACCCGACAAGGAATTTCGCTACCTTAGGACCGTTATAGTTACGGCCGCCGTTTACTGGGGCTTCGATTCAATGCGTCTCTTACGATAACATCCCCTCTTAACCTTCCAGCACCGGGCAGGTGTCAGGCCTTATACTTAGTCTTTAAACTTTGCAAAGCCATGTGTTTTTGTTAAACAGTCGCCTGGGCCTCTTCACTGCGGCCTCTGTTGCCAGAGGCGCCCCTTCTCCCGAAGTTACAGGGCTATTTTGCCGAGTTCCTTAGCCATGATTCACTCGAGCACCTTAGGATACTCTCCTCGACCACCTGTGTCGGTTTGCGGTACGGGTAATTATACGCTTAACGCTAGAAGTTTTTCTTGGAAGCCCTTAGGATCACTATCTGATTGTCCGTAAACGCTCAGTACTATCAGCTTCGGCTAAACCCACGCATTTAACTATGGGTCCAATACCTACTACCTTTAACGCGGTATTCCGTCACCGCGCGGATCTTTCATCACTCCGTCACTCCTTCACCTGTATAATTAGTATGGAAATATTAATCCATTGTCCATCCACTACCCCTTTCGGGTTCGCGTTAGGTCCCGACTAACCCTGATCCGATTAGCGTTGATCAGGAAACCTGGGTCTTACGGTGTGCGGGTTTCTCGCCCGCATTATCGTTACTTATGCCTACATTTGCTTTTCCAAAAACTCCAGCACGGCTGACGCCATACCTTCACTGTCGTTGGAATGCTCCCCTACCACTCGCACTGATAAATCAGTGTCGAATCCTTCGCTTCGGTACTATGTTTGATGCCCGATTATTATCGACGCCCTGTCGCTCGACCAGTGAGCTGTTACGCACTCTTTAAAGGAATAGCTGCTTCCAAGCTAACCTCCTGGCTGTCTCTGCAACTGGACCACCTTTGTTCAACTTAACATAGATTTTGGGACCTTAGCGGAAGGTCTGGGTTCTTTCCCTCTCGGACTTGGACCTTAGCACCCAAGCCCTCACTGCCGCTTCTATATGATGGCATTCGGAGTTCGTCAGGATTTGGTAGGATTTGACTCCCCCTAGTCCTATCGGTAGCTCTACCTCCATCATACAATTCACGACGCTGTTCCTAAAAACATTTCGGGGAGTACGAGCTATTTCCCAGTTTGATTAGCCTTTCACCCCTACCCACAGCTCATCCGGAAACTTTTCAACGTTTATCGGTTCGGTCCTCCATTGTGTGTTACCACAACTTCAACCTGGCCATGGGTAGATCACTAGGTTTCGCGTCTACCCCCACCGACTCAATCGCCCTTTCAGACTCGCTTTCGCTCCGGGTGCGGTACTTAATACCTTACCCTTGCCGATGAGGAGTAACTCGTAGGCTCATTATGCAAAAGGCACGCCGTCACTACACAAAGTAGCTCCGACCGCTTGTAAGCGCACGGTTTCAGGTTCTATTTCACCCCGTTATTCACGGTACTTTTCACCTTTCCCTCACGGTACTAGTTCACTATCGGTCTCTCAGGAGTATTTAGCCTTACCGGATGGTGCCGGCAGTTTCAATCGGGATTTCTCCGGTCCCGACCTACTCAGGATACCCGTCTCTCAAACAATCCTTCCAATACGGGACTCTCACCCCCTCTGGTTAGCTTTCCCACGCTATTCTCGTCGGATTGTTATCAATTATACAGGTCCTACAACCCCCATTATGCCGTAACATAATAGGTTTGGGCTGTTCCGCTTTCGCTCGCCACTACTTACGGAATCATTATTATTTTCTCCTCCTATGGGTACTTAGATGTTTCAGTTCCCCACGTTCGCTTTCCTTACGGAATAGTCTTATAGACTGGGTTGCCCCATTCGGACATCTACGGATCAAATCGCATTGGCCGATCCCCGTAGCTTTTCGCAGCTTATCACGTCCTTCTTCGCCTCTGAGAGCCTAGGCATCCCCCGTGCGCCCTTATTCACTTACTTCTACTTATTGTGATACTTCCGTATCACGTCTGTTACAATTTCTGCTCAACATGTCAATGAACTT
>NZ_VORW01000043.1 GCF_007997215.1 Algoriphagus aquimarinus
CACTGCCTATAAAACCGCACGAAGCAAATTCTATAAGCTTCTCCCTGTCTGTTCTCAGGTTACTATTTTTTTTGTCTTACATCACTTCAAAGAACTTAGTGTCACTCATTTGTGACTCTGGTCAGATACCGGTAACTCGCGTTTTCCGATCCGTTTTCCCCCCTTCCTTGCTGAAGGGAGTGCAAAGGTAAGAGGATAATTTTAACTTCCAATAACCTTCTCAAAATTTAATTTCTAAAGTTTCTCAGAGGATAAACCCTCTCCACTTTATCCCCCTTCCGTCCTGAAGGGAGCGCAAAGGTAAGTGATCATTCCTGACTTCCAAACCCTTTACAAAATTTAATTTTTCAATACTTTTTGAGCTTCTCAACTCTTCCCGTTTCCTCCGCCGTTCGCCTCGTTTGGGAGTGCAAATATCTGCCTTTTATTCTTAAACACAAGACCTATTTAGGGTCTTCTAAAAAAACTCAGGTTCTACAAGCTATAAAATCCAGTCCAGAATCGCATTTGGACTGGGTTTTTGATTTTGTGTAGTCAGAGATTACGTTTAGGCAAATTAAACACAGGTAGTTGATCTTCTCCCATGCTGAAAAACCCAGACATACCAGTGCCTTCCTGGCCAGTTTAACCAGGTTCAGCACTAGGATGATGGAGGCTATCCACGATTGGCTGGTGTTTTTTAGTCTTGCCCTGATGCGGTTCATCCCGTATGCATTTTGGCCTGTCCAAACTTCCCCTCAATCGGGTTCCTCTCTCCGCGCCTTACGTGGTATGCCACTGCCTTTGCGGATGGACGGCCTAAGGGTTTGGCCGCCAACTCAATTTTTTGTCCTTCAGCCATTCCCTGTTTTCTCTGGTGCAGTAGATTTGGTCTGCCAGTACTTTTGCAGGATAAAAGCCGAAGCGCTATTTGTGATTTTCCACATAGTCTCTCAGGTGGCTGCCCTCGTTGAACGAATCCCAAGAGATGGTATCCAAAAAGGAAAAGCCGTACACCAGACTCAGATGGATCTTGGCTCCGAACTCAGTCTTGGCCCTGGCCTTTCCTCGGACGATGGGACGTAAATGGGGCTGATCGATACTGACTATTCGATGCTCCCCCTGATGGCTTCCTGCTTCAAACATCGCCAGTTGCTGCGCATACAGCGTCTGAATGATCCAGTGCTTCTGCTGCATTCGGTGGGAGAGCGGAAAAATGGTAATGGAATCCAGTTGTTTTTCAATCGTCTTGAAGTTCCTTTTTAGATGCTGAAGTTGGAATTTGATACCTTTACGAATGACTTTTCTAGAGGGATTTTTGTTTTGGGCAACCTTGAGATAGCGCTTTCTGGCCACTTGTCGGTAGGTTCTGGGCTTCTTTCCCTGTGGGTTTGCCGCATGGAGTTCATCGATGATCGCTTCTGTGATTTCCCTAGACTTGGCCAATAATCTAATATCGGTGGGATAGGCGATGTCTTGGGGGCAAGCCGTGGCATCATAGATCACTTCGCCTTTGTTGGGACAGTCTACTTTAGATCCATTCGCATCGGTAGCGGTCTTATCTTTTTTTTTACAGTTTTGTCCTGCGCGAATTCATGGACCTTATCGTTCATCTCGGCAATCAATTCATCACCGAGCCGTTTTCTGATATCCACAAAAAGGGAAGCATCAAAGGGAGGCCGTTTGATATAGGAACTGTACCCCAGAAAATATTGTAGATACATGATTTCGGTAATCTGGGCTACGGTCTCCCGGTCATCTAGGTTAAGCAAATGCTTGATGACCACTGCACCGATAAACACTCTGGGGTTCAGGGCAGGCCTTCCGGTGGATTTAGCTGGGTTACGTTTATTATACAGACGTACTAGCTCGTCCCAGGGAATCCGAGAACTGAGCGCAACCCATCGGTTACAGGCATCCAGACCGTTATAGAAGGAATTTTCAAATCCGGTGAATGAGAGTGGACTTTGGCTGGTATATTCGCTGCGTAGCGCACGCCTTTTGGAAGTCTTTTACATAGTTCCTTGCACTTGTCTTCCCTTAAATTCCAAAAATAACTCCGTAATTGTATCAATAGTCTCCTTTTATATTTTCTAAGCAGACCCTATTTATTACTATGGAGAGCTGCTCTGTTGGATGTAATAGTATCAAAACAATAATGGGTTAAACGCAAAAAAGCCAGCTATTAAAGCTGGCTTTTGAATAAATGAGGCGGCGACCTACTCTCCCGGGTGTAACCCCAGTACCATCGGCGCTGCAGGGCTTAACTTCTCTGTTCGGGATGGGAAGAGGTGGGACCCCTGCGCTAGGCCGCCTAAATTGGAA
>NZ_VORW01000044.1 GCF_007997215.1 Algoriphagus aquimarinus
AATCGAGTAGACGGCCGTGAGCTATAAGCCCACGGTGCGCCTCTCACACCACCGTACGTACGGGTCTCGTATACGGCGGTTCACTGAATCTCAGGCTTTGATTTAGAGTAATAGTCCAACATACTTAGATAGCCTTTTCTTCTCAGTCTAGAGAGTGTAATTGTTGTTCCCAGTATAGGACTTTGAGCTACGGCCCATCCTCCTTTTCTGGCCCTACTCCACGCATAAGCATGGTTTTGATCCACTCCCAGTCTGATTAGATTTTTACGTTTGCGCTCAGGTTTCTTCCAGTCATGCCAGATGCAATATCTGAGTCGGTTCCTCAACCACTCATCGAGTTGTTTGAGCTTGGCCTGAATACTGGCCAATCGGTAGTTGTTTACCCAGCCCATCCATACCTCTCTTAGTTTTTGAAGTCGCTCTTCAAAGCTGTATGGCAAGGTTTTCTTGGTGATACCTTTGAGCTTACGTTTCAGGCTTTCCCAGCTCTGCTTCTTCACTACCAGTTGGTATTTGCCCTTTTCTCCCTTTTTGTAGGTTGGCACGAAGCCGTGACCCAGAAGCTCAAAGTCGGAGGGTCTTCGGATTCCGCTTTTCTCCCTGTTGATAGGCAAGTCCAGTTTGTTCTTCAGGAACAGATAGACTTCATTACCTACTTTTTGGGCGGCTGCTTTTGACTGGGTATAGATACTGAAGTCATCGGCATAGCGAACGAATTTCAACCCTTTACTTTTGAGATACTTATCCAGTTCGTCCAACAATATATTGGACAGCAATGGACTCAGGGGACTTCCCTGTGGCATTCCTTTTCTGCGTCTGTGCAGTTTTCCGTTGATCTGGATCGGTGATCTAAGCCACTTTCGGATCAGCCACAAGGTTGTTGGGCATTTTACTCTGTTGTAGATTAACTGGAGTAGCTTGTAGTGTTGTACCTCATCAAAGAATCCTTTCAGGTCAATGTCAACAATATCCTGATAACCATCATTGATGCTTTTCAGTGCTTGTGTTACTGCCCCGTGCAGATTCTTTCCAGGCCGAAAACCATAGCTCTCATCTTCGAAGTTTAGTTCGAATCGACAAGCTAATTGCTGGCTAACCGCCTGTTGAAGCCATCTGTCCACTACACATGGGATTCCGAGTAATCTGGTTTTCCCGTTACTCTTGGGGATTTCCACCCCTCTGATAGCTTGTGGCACGTACCTTCTTCTCAGGATGTCGGTTAATACAGCTGTCCGGTGTTGGTCTATAAACGACTTTAATTCGGTCACCTGCATACCATCCACTCCCGATGCACCTTTGTTTCCTACCACTTGGCGGTAGGCTTTATAAAGGTTTTTGGCTTGTAGTACTTTCTCTATCATTACTTTGTTCTCCTTGTCCGCTTAAGAATAGGCTATACTGAATTTTCAGCATTCCTATCCGAATTAGGACGCGATTCAATGTTCAGTCCTTCATTATCCAGTGAGACCTCTGTAGTATTTACAGCTCGTTCCCGATAACTACTATGACCTCGGCTGACTTCTCTTGGACGTTCCAGACGTCCAGAGATCTCCCTCGGTAAGACGAATATCCTTGTGCCTATCGCTGCCACATCTACTATTTTGGTGATGATTCCTGATTGGTCAGGATTTTGGACTTCAGCAGCATGTGTTACCTCATCCCACCTCATAGCCTCGGTATGTGGTTCCTGTTCGTCAGTACAGACACCGCAGTCTGGCTTACTTCAGTGCATACCTCGCGGTAAACCACCTTGCCACTTGCTTGGCTTCGGGTAACGACTCCCGCGCTTAAGGGACTTTCACCCGTTGGAACGACCATCTTTTTGGTCTATATTCACCATTCAAGGCACACACA
>NZ_VORW01000046.1 GCF_007997215.1 Algoriphagus aquimarinus
GGCATTGGCGTTAACTTAAGAATAGATTGTTCTGAGATCCTCCTGATAATTTGATCTTTTTTTTCTTTTTTCATAGGAACAATACTTAGCCATTGTGGTGCTTATTACACCCAGTTTATTTGGATCACTCTGTAATTCTGTGAGTATTCCTGTTATTTTCTCAGGATGCTTAATCAGGTAATGGGTCACTTTTAACAGACTCAGATCTTTGTTTAGATTAGCTTTAATTACTAATCTGCATGGAGTGTAAATAAGTTGTGTACAGATAATTATCATAATAAACCTTGACCAGAGTATTACCCATAATTGAATTTTGGAGACATTATGCACTCTATCAAAAGCCATGTTGCTTTTCCAAGATTTGAATATGATTTCAATTCTCCATCTCAGTTTGTACAAGGCAAAAATCTTCTTTGGCTCTGCGGTTTCTTTCCCGATGGTTGTAAGGTAAATGAACCAGCCCTGAAGCTCTAGATAATCTGCTGAAGGTGTCATTTTAAGCTCCTTTCGGGCTTTTCTACGTCTACTTTCGGCAACTTCCTCGCTCGCTGGAAACGCGATCATCCTCACTGCGCTTTTGACCTTGTTGTTCAATTTTATGACTATGTCCACACTGACTTTTTTTTAAGCAAAAGTAACAGGTCAATGGCCTTTTCATTTTCAGCATCAAGGAGTACCAGGTTGTACTTGTGTCTGTAAATACAATCGGCTCCATGGGTTATGTGGCGCTGTATTTCATCGGCGATCAAATACCCACGATCCCTTAAAGTCAGATCTCCTTTTTTCAGAACAAGCTCAGGTGCAGCTTCAAGGTCGTTTTTACTGTAGGTATCCACTGAAAAGAACAGGAACTGTTCGGCTACCAAATCATAAACTCCCTGAATCCGTGCGTTACAGACTTTTGAATGACCGTTGGACACACCCGAAAACTCGCCAAACAATCGCTGAGGCAACCTGATAATGGTGCTGTCCTGAACTACAATTCTATCAAAAGTAAGTGGTTCGGCCTGGTGACCGTTAGGTGCGAACTTGCTCTGGATCACCAGCTCGAAAACCTTTTTGAGAAAGACCAGACATTGCTCGTTTATCTTTTTCCAGATGGAAACCTTACTGACCGATATACCAGTACCGGATTCAAGTTGTATCGCTAGATCATTATGGCTGACAGTACCCTGTGAAGATTCTAGGCATAGGATGTAGAGTAAATCTATGGGATCAATGGCGCGCCTGCGTCTGATCAACTTGGATTCAAAGGCAATATCCAGAAGGGTCTCATGACTGATATTGAGCTGATCAAAAAGGTTGAAAAAATCAATTTTGTCCAGTATATGATTAGGTTTCAATGGCATTTTTACGTAGTTTTATAATAGTAAATATACTATTATAAAACTACGTAAAAAATGGGTTACAAAGTTAAAATTCAGAGAGTTGAACGAGGAAAAACTAGCTCCTATTATATCAATTTCCCGGCAGCATTGGCGGAGGCTTGCGACATAGAAAAAGCGGAAGAACTAGAATGGGAAATAGAGGATAGGAATACCTTTGTTTTGAAAAGAGTAATCAAAAAAGAGTCATTCCTGAAAAAGAAAAAATAAGAACAAAGTGTCTAATAACTAGACCGATATGGCTTAAGTTAACGCGTATGCCTG
>NZ_VORW01000047.1 GCF_007997215.1 Algoriphagus aquimarinus
GCGCAAGGTACTATCTTTAAAAACTAGAAGTTTTAGATTTTTTTTACCTTTACGATACCGGAGAGGAAGCATGCAGTGACTGTTCACTTGGATGTTTACCTTGTGTAGTGCCGACTTGATCGGCACTACTTTTTCCAGCTTTTTCAAAGCTGACCGGAGAGGGAAGCTCCAGCTCCTGTTCTTTGGATAGTTGGTGTTGATACTCTTGGTTAAATGCGGTATTGTTTTTCCATAATGCGTAGATTGTCGTTAGGATTTTCTTTTGGACCGCTACATAACTTTTCATTTTCAGGCCATGCTTTTCGAAAGTCCGATTGAATAGGTTGCAGAAAGGTTTGACTTGGTAGGTGACAGCCTGGAATGCCGGCATGAACATAGCACGCCTGATTCTTGAATTTCCTTTCTTTGAGATTTTAGTTTTACCATTGTGCTTTCCCGATTGGTTTTCAATCACATCATATCCACAATAACTGACTAGTTGCTTGGTGTTTTCAAACAGCTCAAAGCCGTTGGTTTCGGCCAGTAGGATAGCAGTGGTCAGTACACCCACTCCTTTGATCATACAGATATTGCAGACCTTTTCCCAAACTTCTTCTTCGGATTGGAGGTGGTTCTTGATCGTGGTATCGAGTTGTTCGAGCTGCCTGTCAATGAGTTTGATCATGCTTTCCAGGTGCTTTTCAACCGTCTTTGAGGAATACATACCGCTTTTTAGGGCATGGAGTTGATTTTTTACAACAGTCTTTTGTTCCTGCAAGCTTTGGTGATGCCTGGTCAGGGATCGGAGTTCATAGAAAAACCTACCAAAAGGTGACCAAATACGCAGACATTGTTCTGCTCCCATCTGGGCAAGGCCTTTTGCGTCTATGCTGTCATTTTTTGACTTATGTCCCAATGACCGAAGGTAATTCTTCGCTTTATTAGGTAAGACCACTGAAACAGAAAAACCCTTTTCAAACAGGTATAAAGCACAGGATTCATGGTAATTCCCCGTAGCTTCCATACAAACCACCAGTGGGATGTTTTCATCCTTCCTGTGTTTTCTCATCCAGCCATCCATGGATTTGAAGCCGGCCTTGGTGTTGGGAAAATTCTGGGTTGATTTCACTGTTACTCTCTGACCACTATCTATAGAAGAGATGCAGCCATAAATGGATTTACTGGAAATATCCAGTCCGACAGAATACTTTATCATGGGATTTGATGGTTAAAAAAAAACAGTATCCCTCCTAATTCTTTACTCATAGTATGGAACATTGAGAGAAATGAAGCCCCCATGTTTAGGTACTATTCAGATTTGAAGAGGAAAGAATAAAGGTGTGATTCCTTGCGCACAGTATCGACATTGCCGTACTTAGTCTCGAAGTCTGGCTACACCATTATTCTGTTTTTTTGATTCATTCCAAAGATATGAGTCT
>NZ_VORW01000048.1 GCF_007997215.1 Algoriphagus aquimarinus
CACTACTGTCCGAGAAACGGTTTAAAATTTAGGGGAAGCTTCGTTTGAGAAGCTTCCCCTTTTCTGTATTTTCAGTTTACCACAACCAATAAATACAGCAGATGAAAAATACACATTTCTTCGGACAGCCGATATTTTCTCAGATACTTTCTTTGATTGACCGTTCGCTAGTTTTCAAGGTAAAGTCCAAGCACCAGTCCGATCGGTATTACAAATGTTTCGATACTTGGCAGCACCTAGTCACGATGCTTTATTGCTCCTTTAGTGGCGCCAGTTCTCTTAGAGAGCTTTCAACAGGACTTTTGGCGTGGCAGAATAGACTTGTTCACATTGGGATGCCCAAAGCACCCCGCCGTTCCACTATCTCGGATGGTAACATGCGCAGACCCAGTGAAGTATTTAAGGACGTTTACTTGGCACTTTTTGAAAAATATCGATCTGTTTTACCGGACAGCCGACTGAAAATGGATGTACTTAAAAAGCTATTTATCGTGGATTCCACGGTCATCAGCTTATTCAAAGATATTCTTAAAGTAGCTGGAAGGCCAAGAAAAGATGGTAGAAGCAAAGGCGGAATCAAAGCCCATGTGATGATCCACGCCGCTGAACTGATGCCCTGTCTGGTCAGATTAACTGAAGGAAGTAAGCACGATCATACATTTCTAAAGCATCTAAACCTCCCTGTGGGCTCTTATCTGGTAATGGACAAAGGATATACAGATTACCATCAATATGCGCGGTGGACAGAGCGGGGCATCTACTTCATCACGCGGATGAAAAACAACGCCATCTTTGAAAGTTTGGAAGAATTTGACTTGCCTGAACACAAGGATCAGGAAATTCTCAAAGATGAAACAGTGACTGTCCAATATAAAATAGGGACTGAAAAACACCCGCTCAAGCTTCGAAGAATCGCCTATTGGGATGAAAAAAACCAAAAGACCCTTGTCTTTATGACTAATAATCTGGAGATCGAGGCTTCCACTGTTGCTGCTATTTATAAGTACAGATGGCAGATTGAGCTACTCTTCAAAAGACTCAAACAAAACTTTCCACTCAAATACTTTCTTGGAGACAATCAAAACGCCATCGAAATCCAGATTTGGTGTGCATTGATCTCACTGCTGCTCATGGAAGTGATCCGCAAACAACTCAAAAGAAACTGGGCATTCTCAAATATGGTCGCCATGGCAAGATTCCATCTAGCAAGCTATGTCCACCTAACCAACTTCCTTAATAACCCGGATAAAGAGCTCCAGGAAAATCTCCTGAAAGCCAACCAAACGGCCCTATTTCCAACCTAGTGGGCTTACATTCCAATTTCACCCAAAAATCTCCTCTGATTAAGTTCTTTTCAACCTCTCTGAGAAATTCTTACTTTAGTCGGACACTAGTG
>NZ_VORW01000049.1 GCF_007997215.1 Algoriphagus aquimarinus
GCCAACCAGTACCAGAGTTTTTACCATAACAACATCAATACGACAGGCAGTGCACAGGGGCTTTACTACAGTGGTTCTGGTGGGGCAGGAAACAAAATCAAGAACAACATCTTCAAGTCGAACACGGGTTATGCGGTGAACGTGGCGAACTCGACTGGTTTGGATGAGATGGATTACAATGACTTTTTTACCTCAGGTGTTTATCTGGGAAGATGGGGGAGTTCCAATGCAGGTGATCTTTCCGATTGGCAGGGGTTATCTTCGAAGGATGCCAATTCCCTGAATGCCGATCCTCAGTATGCGAGTGATACCGATCTGACAGCGAGTTCTCCGGCTTTAGCGAATGCAGGTATTCAACTAGCCGAAGTCCCTGAAGATATCAATGGAGATCTTAGAAAATCAACTCCTACCATCGGAGCGAATGAATATGATGCGGCAGCGTTAGTGCCTTTATCAGGGATCTATACAATAGATGTATCAGGTAGTGGAAACCGAAATTTTATAAGCTTCCAGGAGAGTGTGGATGCAATGGTTTTGAACGGACTTGGTGGAGCTGTTACGTTTCAGGTAGCAGCTGGAACTTATACCGAGCAGATCTTGATACCGGATCTTTCTGGAGGATCGGCTAGCAATACGGTGACCTATGAATCAGCAACAGGAAATGCGGAAGACGTAATTGTGACCTTTGGAGCTACGGTTAGCGGGACAAACTATGTGATCGGCTTTGACAATGCGAGTGATATCATCCTGAGAAACCTAAACCTAGTAGCAACAGGATCAACCTACGGACGAACAGTAGTGGCATTGAACCGGGCGGATAATCTGACGATTGAGGGCTGTATTCTGGAATCACCGATCACTAACAGCACAAGTACGGATCGTGGGAATGTGGTGTTCCTACCAGCAATTTCGAGTAACCTTCGTGTTTTGAACAGCACGATCAGGGGAGGTTCGACAGGGATTTATTATCGGGGATCGGAGAGCGGAGCCTCAAGAGGAAGCGGAGGAGAGATCCGCAACAATGAACTGACCGATCAGTTTTATCGAGGAATGGTGCTACAGTACCTGACTGGAGCAGAAGTCACTGATAACAGAGTAGTTTTATTGGGATCATCATCATCGAGTTCGGATGGGATTTATGTGGACGAGTCAGAGGGTGCTTTCCGCTTGACTGGGAACAGGATTGAAGGAGCAAGCCAATATGGGTTGTATATGACCAGCTGCACCGCCACAGCAGGCTCACCAGCTTTGATTGCCAACAACCATATTCATTCGAAGGCGGGTAGCTATTCGGTGTACTTTGCCGCCAACCAGTACCAGAGTTTTTACCATAACAACATCAATACGACAGGC
>NZ_VORW01000004.1 GCF_007997215.1 Algoriphagus aquimarinus
TGTCCGAAGAAATGTGTATTTTTCATCTGCTGTATTTATTGGTTGTGGTAAACTGAAAATACAGAAAAGGGGAAGCTTCTCAAACGAAGCTTCCCCTAAATTTTAAACCGTTTCTCGGACAGTAGTGATTAAAAAGATGAAATCTAGAAAATATATAGAGTTTTTAATAGGCTCAGTTCAGTAGAGCATCCCGATATTAATCGGGAGGGTCCTGGGTTCGAGCCCCAGAGGGATCACAAGAAAGCAGTCCAATTGGGCTGCTTTTCTTATTTTAAGGCAATCTGTTTTTTTAAGCATGGCCACACATTCTCTTTTCCGACAAGCTAAATAAATCAGTCAGTTGTTTTGTATACACTATACTAACTCTTCGCTCTCTCTGGTTTTTCCTATTAGGATCGTTAGTTTTTCCGGCATAAACCTGCTCCACTTATAATAGGCAGACCCCTGATTTCTGCTTCCAGCTTGCCCATCTAGTTCCCTCTCACTAAGGTTTAATTCATCTTAAAGATCTGTTTTTAAATTATTCCGTTTTACTATCTTGCTCCCCAGCTACTCATTACAAGTCATTTAGAAGTTTATATTGACAAAACAAATTATTCAAATCATTATGAAAAATAACCCTGGGCAATTGATGGCTTTTCTGCAATCCAAAGGGGGTTGTGTATGGGAGGCTGATGTAGATATGCAGCAATTAAACTTCATCAGTGATCAAGGGATGCATATTTTGGGTTTTTCGAAGGAAAAGTGGATTGAGATCCCAGGTTTTTGGGAGAGTCGAATACATCCCGATGATATTGGGGTGGTGTCGCAATACCGTGATTTGTATAGCAGTCATGGAAGAATTTATTCTTTTGAATATCGGATGGTTAGTGTGGATGGTGATATTAAATGGATTAAGGATTCAGTCGCGCTGATTCATGAAAGTGGTTTTCAGCCTATTCTTTGTGGTGTTATGACTGAGACTACAGATTTCAGAAGGCTAATAGAGATGGAGAAGCTGGAAAAAAATGTTTTTCGGCTTGATATAAACAATTCTCTTAATGAGCTTCTTCTAAGTTATCTAACAGGATTGGAAGAATTGTTTCCCCGGATGCAATGTTCCATTATGAAAGTCAAAAATGGACATTTGTATGATGGTATTGCTCCATCTCTTCCCGCTGCCTATATGGCGGCTATTGAGAATCAGCAGATTGGTGAGAATGCGGGGTCATGTGGCACTGCGGCAGTTTTAAAACAACAGATCATTGTAACTGATATTTCCACTGATCCTAAGTGGGTAGATTACCGAGAGTTCACCCTTATTCATGGCTTAAGAGCTTGTTGGTCAAATCCTGTAATCAGTACCGAAGGAGAGGTGATGGCTACACTGGCAATGTATTATAGGGAGCCTAAAGCACCAACTGAAGATGAACTTCAGGTTATGGAACGGGTAACAGCATTGTTACAGATTGTCCTAGAAAACAGGCAAAAAACAGAGATTATCAGTGATACGAATTTGCTCATGGTTCAGAGCCAGGATCTGGCACATTTTGGTAATTGGAACTGGGATATCGGACACAACATTGTCACCTGGTCGCCAGCCCTATATAAAATCTACGGGTTGAACTCCAGTGAATTCAAAGCGACCTTTGAGGGATACCTTGAATTGCTGCATCCGGATGATCGGACAAGGGTAAGAGAGATAATTCAAAATGTGTTAAGTACCGGAAATGATACCGAGTTTGAAGAAAGGATAGTCCGGCCCAATGGTGAGGTGCGTTATTTGCGGTCTTGGGCCAAGATAAAATCGGATCAAAATGGGGAAGTCCTTGGGATGATTGGAGCATGCCTGGACAATACGGAGAAAGTCAGGAGTATGATATCCATTGAACAGCAGAACAAGCAATTTAGGGATATAGCTTGGTTGCAGTCTCACGTAATCCGAGCTCCTTTAGCGCGGATCATGGGGCTTATCAATCTGATCAAAAATACACCACCCGAAGAATTATCACAAAGTGAATTGCTGGACTACTTATCGACCTCCGCGCACGAATTAGATGATCAGATCAGGATCATTTCTCAAAAAACCGAGGTAAAAGACAGGGATGATATATAAAATATACTAATGCCGAAGGTTCATGCAGAATGTCAATAGTGGATACAAAAAATAAAATGCCAGCAATTTTAAATTCCTAAATACAATACCACGTAAGGATTCTTAATGCAAAGTCTGGTTTAAACAAAAAGAGTCCCGCAATTTGCCGGACTCTTTTTAGTTTTAATAGGTGAGAGATTAAAGTTTCTTAATCATTACATTTTTGAAGTACACTAAATCTCCATGATCTTGAAGTGTGATACTTCCTTTTTTGAACGTGCCGAAATTAGGCATGTCTTTGAATTTGCTATCAGCGATCAAAGCTGCCCACTCAGGAGTCCAAAGCGTAGTGCTCACCACTGTAGTTCCATTTAGGATAAGATCAAGTTGCCCGTTATTAGCGATGATCTCAGCTGAGTTCCATTCTCCAAAAGGCTTCACAGTCTCTTCACTGCTTACGATTAGATCATATAGATCTCCAGCTCTATGGCTGATGATTTTAGCGTCAGGATGACCTTCGTTGTCTAATACCTGCATTTCCAAGCCTGTATAGTAAGAGCGCTCATATTCTGGACCTTCGTGAGTATAGAAAATAATCCCACTGTTTCCGTTTTGAGAGATTTTCCAGTCATACTTCAAATGGAAGTTTTCGTACTCTTCATTGGTAGTGATATCGCCGCCGTCTCCGTCTTTCCAATTGTCTTTGTTAGTGGCATCAAGATAAGCTTCCCCATTCTCGATTTTCCAAGCGTTGCCTACTTCTCCTCCGCCGTATTTATGCCAGTTTGAGAAATCATTATTTGCAAATAGATCAACCCATTCTTCAGCAGGTGATTCAGATACAGTCACTTCTTCTACCTCAGATTCGACAGTTTTTTCACCAGAACAAGAAGCGAGTATTCCCGCTAATGCTGCAACGATGATATAGTTTTTTTTCATCTTATTTTTTCAAAAGAAGAACGTATGCTACCATGTCTTTTGCGTCCTCTAAGCTCAAAGCTGCGTGTGGAGGCATTGGAATTTCTCCCCATACACCAACGCCGCCAGCGATTACTTTCTCAGCAAGCATAGTGATATTCGCATCAGTAGTTTCATACTTTGCTGCAACGTCAGCATAAGATGGGCCTACAATCTTTCTTTCTACCATGTGACAGGAAGTACAATCAGAAGCCTTCAATTTTGCAAGACCTTTGATGTAGATAGGATCATCTTGGTATTTTTCTTCCAAGCTCATTTCTACTTCAGGAGCAGCTGGTGTGACAACTGTTTCAGTTTCTGTGGTTTCAGTAGTTTTTTCTCCGCCGCCGCAGGCAAATGCCAATCCTGCCATTGCTGCAATCGCAAAGTTTATTGGTTTTGTGATTTTCATAGGTGTTATAAATTGTTTAAGTAATTAGATTCCTAAGATTCGTTTGTTGAATTCCTCGTCTGCACCTCTTCCGGCGAAGTCATCAAATGCTTTTTCGGTTACATTGATGATGTGTGATGCAATAAATGGTGCGCCTTCTGCTGCTCCTTGTTCAGGATGCTTTATTGCACATTCCCACTCTAACACTGCCCAGCCGTCATAATCGTACTGCGAAAGTTTGCTAAAAATTCCGCTAAAATCAACTTGTCCATCACCCAAAGATCTGAATCGGCCTGCTCTCTCTACCCATCCTTGGTAGCCACCATAGACACCTTGCTTTCCTGTTGGGTTGAATTCAGCGTCTTTTACGTGAAACATTTTGATCCTTTCATGATAAAAATCAATGAACTGCAGGTAATCTAAGCACTGCAACACGAAGTGACTTGGGTCATAAAGGATATTCGCACGCTTGTGGTTATTGACTTTATCTAGAAACATTTCAAATGTCACTCCATCATGCAAATCTTCCCCTGGGTGAAGCTCATAACACACGTCTACACCGTAATTGTCAAATTCGTCAAGGATAGGAGTCCATCTTTTGGCTAATTCAGTGAAACCTGTTTCTACCAACCCAGCTGGTCTCTGTGGCCAAGGATATACAGTATGCCACATCAGCGCTCCCGAGAATGTAGCATGTGCAGTCAATCCCATATTATGGGAAGCTTTTGCCGCATATTTCAATTGCTGCACTGCCCAATCTGTTTTACCCTGAAGATTTCCTTTTAGGTTATCTGGTGCAAATCCGTCAAATAATTCATTGTATGCAGGATGCACCGCCACCAGTTGTCCTTGAAGGTGTGTGGAAAGTTCAGTGATTTGTAAACCTGCTTCTTCTACCGTGCCCTTGATCTCATCTGCGTAAGTTTTGCTTTCTGCAGCTTTTTGCAAATCAATCATTCGAGCATCCCAAGAAGGAATCTGCACTCCTGCATAGCCAAGATCAGCCATGTAGTTGCAAATGTTCTTCAGGTTATTGAAGGGGGCTGTGTCGTCAATAAATTGGGCGAGAAATATCGCCGGTCCTTTAATTGTCTTCATTTTAATTAGGTTAATTTATTAGGTTCAAGAATTTATTTTTCTACTTCGAATGGAGTCCATTTGATGTCGGACTCATTACTTTTTAATACATGGTCTATGAAAGCCATTCCTCGGATTCCATCTTCTATGCCAGGATAGTCTTCCCATTCTGGTTTGGGTGTTTCGCCAGCTCGATCTGCATATATACATCTTGCAAAATTTCTATACAAGTTCGCAAATGCTTCCACATATCCTTCAGGATGTCCAGCTGGAGTTCTAGTGTTTTCATTTGCCAGGGAACCTAAATATACTGAACCGGCTCTGAATATCTGATCTGGAGCCTCCGGCCAGCGAGCGATAAGCGTGTTGTTTAATTCTTGCTGCCATTCCAATCCTCCTTTTTCTCCATAAACCCGGATCCTCAGGTTGTTTTCGGCTCCAGTGTCCGTCTGCGAAGCAGTAAGCACTCCGGAAGCGCCATTCCCAAATCTCATCAAGACCACTCCATCGTCATCTATCCGTCTTCCGTCAATCTTTATATAGAGATCTGCACAGATAGCAACTACTTTTTCTCCAGAAACATACTCAGCCAAATGGAAGGCATGCGTACCAATATCTCCCATACATCCCGCCAAGCCGTTCCTCTTGGGGTCAGTTCTCCATTCTGCTTGCTTGTTGTTTTCTGATTCTAGCAACTTCCAAAGCCAGCCCTGAGGATACTCTACATAGACTTTTCTCACTTTTCCGATTTGGCCTTCAGCGATCATCTGCTTGGCTTGTTTGATCATCGGATAGCCAGAGTAAGTGTGGGTCAACAGAAATCTCTTTTCGGAAGCTTTTACGACATGATAAAGCTCTTTTGCCTCAGCGTAATTCAGCGTAAGAGGTTTGTCCAGTGCTACATGGAAACCAACGTTGAGTGCTTTTACTGTTGGGTCAAAATGCAAATTATTTGGAGTCACGATCACGACTACGTCCATTCGCTGAGATTCTGGAAGTTCCATCTCTTTGGCAAACATTTCATCGTAATTGTCATAGACTCGAGTGGGATCGAGCATGAGCTCTTTGCCGCGTAGTTTTGATTTTTCAGGATTTGAACTGAATGCGCCAGCGACTAGCTCAAACATCCCGTCCATCAATGCGCCATTTAGATGGATGGCTCCTATAAAAGACCCTGGACCGCCACCGATAAGTCCGATTTTTAGTTTTTGTGTTGCTGACATAGGTTAAAAGACTGTTTACTCAGATATTAATAGTCGAAATAATTGAATCCGAGCGGAAAATCCTTCGCTCATTGAATGAATAAGAAGAATAATTGATCAACAGCAACATCAAGGTATGAATGGCTAGGTCTATTCTAATTAGAATCCCTTACTTGGTATTCAATTGAACAGCCTAAAATACTTCAATTTGGCTAAACTTTAAACTTTGGCAACCTCTTAAAACCGAACACTGCCTTAATCTGATTTTAAACCTATGAATATCAATACCAAGCTCCGACTTTCCTTCATGATGTTTTTAGAGTTTTTTATTTGGAGCTCTTGGTTTGTGACCTTAGGTACTTTTTTGGGTTCTAATCTTATGGCCAATGGACAAGAGGTTGCCTTGGCATTTTCCACCCAATCATTTGGGGCAATCATTGCTCCTTTTGTCGTGGGATTAATAGCTGATCGCTATTTTCATGCTCAACGAATCTTGGGCTTTATTCATCTTCTAGGAGCGGGATTGATGTACTTATTATACACCGCGACTGATTTTGCAGGATTTTTTCCGATTCTCTTAGGCTACATGATTCTCTTTATGCCTACGCTGGCTTTGGTGAATTCTGTTTCTTTCAATCAAATGACAAATCCTGCTAAGGAGTTTTCTGTCATTCGTGTTTGGGGTACCATTGGTTGGATCACTGCTGGAGTTTTAATAAGTTACTTCGCTTGGGATAGTCAAGAGGGTATCAAAGAGGGTTTATTGGAAAACACCTGGATTTTGGCAGGAGTAAGTTCGTTGGTTTTGGGACTTTATAGTTTTACCCTTCCGGCTACACCTCCGCCAGCCAAATCGTCTGAGAAGATCAAGGTGTCAGAAATTCTTGGTCTGGATGCATTATCCCTTCTTAAGCATAAGAATTTTGCAATTTTCTTTGTCTCTTCTATTTTGATCTGTATTCCTCTGGCTTTTTACTACCAAAATGCAAGCCCTTTTCTGACTGAAATCGGATTGGAAAATTCCACTGGTAAAATGGCCTTAGGACAGGTTTCAGAAGTGGTTTTTATGCTTGCCCTGCCAGTTTTCTTTTCCAGATTTGGGATCAAAAAGACCTTAATTGTAGCCATGATAGCCTGGGCAGTTCGATATGTTTTCTTTGCTTTTGGAGATGCGAATGAAGGAGTATGGATGCTGCTGGTAGGTATAGCTCTTCATGGGATATGCTATGACTTTTTCTTTGTGAGTGGTCAGATCTACACAGATGCACATGCTGGCGCAAAATATAAATCTTCTGCACAGGGTTTAATTACCTTGGCTACTTATGGCGTAGGGATGCTAATAGGCTTCTGGGCGGCAGGATTAATCTCAGATTATTACACAAATGAAGCTGGAGCACATCTTTGGAAATCAATTTGGTTGATTCCTTCTGGTATTTCCGTTTTGGTTTTGCTATTTTTCATTTCTCTTTTCAAAAGAGAACAAATAAATTCACCTCAATAACCCCCTCATGACCAAACCTATTGACACTGGAAGAAGAAACTCTTTCAAAAAAGTTTTACTTGGCGGTGCTGCATTTAGCACCTTATCTTCCTTTAATTTGAAGGAAGAGAAACCTTACGAATTGAAAGGAAATATCAATCATGGCGTGTGCCACTGGTGTTTTCGTGATTATAGCCTTGATGATTTCTGTGTAGAAGCAAAAAAAATCGGCATCAAAGGCATTGACCTGATCGGCCCAAGCAATTGGCATATTCTGAAAAAGCATGGGCTAGATTCGTCCATGTGTAATGGAGCAGAAATCAGCCTTACAGAAGGTTTTGGTGAAGTCAAATACCATGAGCAGTTAATTAAGAATTATACTGAGATGATCCCAAAAGTAGCAGAAGCAGGATATAAAAACCTGATATGTTTCTCTGGAAACAGAAGAGGAATGGATGATGAGACTGGTTTGAAAAACTGTGTGATCGGTCTTGAAAAAATCATTCCTATAGCTGAAAAGCATGGTGTCATCATCCAGATGGAGCTTCTTAATAGTAGAATAAATCACAAGGATTATTTATGTGATATGTCTGCTTTTGGCATTGAGTTGTGTAAGCGAGTGGGAAGTGAGAATTTCAAATTGCTTTACGATATCTATCATATGCAGATCGACGAGGGAGATCTAATCAGAAGCGTGCAGGACAATCATCAATACTTTGGACATTATCACACTGCAGGCAATCCAGGAAGAAATGAGTTGGATGATACACAGGAGATTTATTACCCGGCCTTGATGAAAGCGATTGTCGCTACTGGGTACAAAGGTTATGTTTCACATGAATTCCTACCAAAGTCTGACGATAAAATGGCTGCATTGGCTCAGGGAGTTCAGATCTGTGATGTCTAACTAATTCAAAAACTTAAAAACCATATCTATGGCAAATGAATCATATGACGCAATTGTAGTTGGGTCAGGAATAAGCGGCGGTTGGGCTGCAAAAGAACTAACAGAGAAAGGCCTCAAAGTATTGATGCTAGAAAGAGGACCTGATGTGAAGCACATAGTAGATTACAAGTCAGCGACTTTGCCTCCATGGGAAATTCCTCATAGAGGAAGAGATACTCAGAAGTTGATAGAAGAGCATCCTAATTTAAAGAGGGATTATGTGCTTGATGAGCGTAACCTAGATTGGTGGGCACATGAGGACGAGTCTCCGTATGTTGAAGAGAAGCCATTTACATGGTTTAGAGGGTATCAGGTTGGTGGACGTTCTTTGCTTTGGGGAAGACAGTCTTACCGTTGGTCTGATATAGACTTCGAAGGAAACACAAAAGAGGGTGTGGCTGTAGATTGGCCAATCCGCTACAAGGATATTGCTCCTTGGTATTCTTATGTAGAGAAATTTATTGGGGTTTCGGGTTCCAAAGATGGCTTGGATGTACTTCCGGATGGCGAATTTATGCCTCCTATGCCAATGAACTGTGTGGAGGAAGATGGTGCCGCTAAAATCAAAGAGCATTATAAAGGTGCAAGAACCTGGACAATCGGTCGTCCTGCGAATATCACTGAGCCACTTCCGGGAAGACCTGGTTGTCAGTACAGAAGCAAATGTTCATTGGGTTGTCCATTCGGTGGATATTTCAGTACTCAAGCTTCTACTTTGCCGGCAGCTGAAGCTACAGGTAATTTGACTTTGAGACCTTGGTCTATTGTGAGAAGGTTGATTTATGATAAAGACACCAAAAAGGCTACTGGCGTAGAAGTAGTGGATGGGCAAACCAATGAAACGATTGAGTACAATGCGAAAATCGTATTCCTTTGCGCTTCAGCATTCAACTCTACCGCTATTCTGATGCGAACTGCTACAGATGTATGGCCGGGTGGATTAGGAAGTAGTTCAGGAGAGCTTGGACACAATGTGATGGATCACCATTTCCGTTTGGGAGCAAGAGGCTCTATGGAGGGTTATGAAGACAAATATTACTTTGGTCGAAGACCTACTGGACTTTATATCCCAAGATTCCGAAATGTACACGGAGATAAGAGAGATTACCTACGTGGCTTTGGATATCAAGGCGGAGCCAGTCGTAGTGGCTGGACTCGTGATGTAGCTGAATTGAATTTTGGAGCTCCGATGAAAGATGCACTTACACAGCCAGGACCATGGTCTATGGGGATTACTGCATTTGGCGAGATTCTACCATATCATGAAAATACGATCAAGTTCAGCGATACAGTGAAGGATAAGTGGGGAATGGAAGCACTGGTAATGAACGCTGAGATTAAAGACAATGAAATCAAGATGCGTAAGGATATGATGTCAGATGCAGCAGAGATGCTGGAAGTGGCAGGGTTTAAAAATATTCAGGAATACGATGCAGGATACACCTTCGGACAGGGTATACACGAAATGGGAACAGCAAGAATGGGTCGCGATCCAAAGACATCTGTTTTGAATGGTAATAACCAAGTTTGGGAAGCGAAAAACGTATTCGTAACTGATGGCGCATGTATGACATCTGCATCGGCGGTGAACCCATCACTTACTTACATGGCGTTGACGGCAAGAGCGGCAGCTTTTGCAGTAGATGAATTGAATAAGCAAAATCTCTAATCGTAAAAGACAAGACTATGACTATGAATAGAAGAGACGCTTTGAAAAGCGTCATGGTAATGATGGGAGGGACGATGATCGGCGCTACGGCGATCATGACAGGTTGTACTCCTGAAAACCAAATTGAAGGATTAGATTTTGATCCGGATGATATAGCTTTCTTAGACGAATTGGGAGACACGATCATTCCAGAAACAGACACGCCTGGTGCCAAAGCAGTAGGGATTGGGTCATTTATGGTAATGATGGTGAAAGATACCTATGACGGAGATAGCCAGAAGGAGTTTGTTGATGGCTTGAATAAATTGAGAAAAGACTTCAAGTCTGCTAATGGGAAAGATTTTGTAGGTGCACCTGCAGAAGAGAGACTGGCTTATTTGAATAAGATGAATGAGGAGTTTAAAGCAAGTGGAAAAGACAGAAGTCCTAAGGTGATCAATATGCTAAGAGACTTAACTGTTTTGGGCTACTTCTCTTCTGAAATTGGAGCTACTCAAGCGTTGAATTATGTGGAGACTCCCGGTAGATTTGATCCTTGTATTCCTTACAATAAAGGCGACAAAGAATACGCGATTTAATAATAACCAACCTATAAAAACAGCCTGCCCCTCATAGGGGCAGGCTTACCTATTTATGAACAATCAAAGAAGAAAATTTCTCCAGGTAGGAAGTATGCTTGGACTTGGAGCAGCATTGTTTCCTTATGAACTAGCTGCCCGATCTCTTGATAGAGCTAAGCTTTCCAAATTTGGACTCCAGCTTTACTCCGTAAAAGAGGAAATGGCAAAAGATGCAGCTGGCACAATGCGCAAGCTGGCCGGATTTGGGTACAAACAGTTTGAAGGGTTTGATGGAGGAAAAGGAATCCTTTGGGGAATGCAGCCAGCAGAATGCAAGAGTTTATTGAGTGACATCGGAGTTGATTTCATTTCATCTCATGCAAATGTGTTTAAAGATCTAGACGCACAGGCAGAGCAAGCTGCGGCAGTGGGTATGAAATACTTAATCTGTCCTTACATCGGAGCTCAGAAATCTGTGGATGAATGGAAAAAAGTAGCGGATAGATTTAATGCTGCTGGAGAAACATTGAAGTCACACGGAGTAAAGTTTGCATACCATAATCACGATTACACCTTCAAAATGCTGGAGGGCCAATTACCTCAGGATATATTGATGGAAAATACGGATGCTGATTTAGTGGATTTTGAATTGGATATGTATTGGGCATTTGTGGCTGGATACGACCCACTGGAATATGTCGCCAGATTCCCAGGTAGATTCAAGCTTTGCCATGTGAAGGATGCTGAAGCTGCTGGAGCGAATGCGCATGACCGTGGCGTCTTATTGGGATCAGGTGAAATGGCTTATGCTGATATCATCAAGAAGTCCAAGAAATACGGAATGAAGTATTTCGTGGTAGAGCAAGAGCGATTTGTAGGAACCAATCCAATGGAAGCCGCTGAAAAAAATGCAGCTTACCTAGCTAAATTAAAGGTCTGATTTAAGAATAAGATTTCTTATTTCTGAATAGTATAAAGTATAATGCAAGTGCTAGAATAATCAACAAGGCCACTTCAAATTGAGACCAGATCTGGGAGCGATTGATGATGATGTTGGCTTTGTTGATTAATTTTTCTCCTTCTTCCAACTGTATTTTGCTCAAGTTGTCAAGGTCTTTCTGAGCAATACTGATTTTTTGATCATAGAGCATGACTTGGCTATTATTAATGCCTGAGGAGTCAGAGTAAAGCAATCCATAGTTTTTTATCTGAAGGTCATTTTCTATGATTGCTCTGAAATCTGATAAAAATTCAGCCTCTTGATCTGTAAGGTTTGTTTTTTCAAAATCACTTACAATTCCAGCGATATTTTTTTCATGTTCGGCGATTTCTTCAATCACTCTAGAATAATCGTAGTTGATATTACAGTGATCGACTAGCTTTTGAATCCTAAATAAATTCTCTGAAATCCTGAATATATAGCCCTCTACCACCAAACGGTCATTGTACACTTCTGTGAAAGTGCTGCTTATGTTTTTGAAAGCTTGACGTTCCGTCAGGTTCTTGCCATAAAATAGAAGTAGTAATAGACCTATAATTACAAGTGCAGTTATTTTCTTTCGTCTCGCATTGTTATCATTCATGGAAGTAATATTAGGGTCTATGTATTTTTATCATTTTAATAATATCTTTTCTACTTCCCAAGAAAATCTCAAACTAAACATGGAAGTTCATTGCGAAATGCAATGTCAGCAGGGAAATGTTATCTGTTTCTAATTTTGATTGGGCTTTTTGTCATAAACCCTAATGTAATCTACCTCCATACGCTGAGGCCAAATATCAGTGGCCACGCCTTGTAGGCCACCCCATCCTCCTCCTACAGCAATGTTTAGAATCAAATGAAATGGTTGATCAAATGGCCATTCCTTGTAGTCAGCTCCTGTGTTTTCAAAAGTGAAATAGATGTTTCCATCAATCAAAAAATCAATTTTTTCTGCAGTCCAGTCAATTGCATAAGTATGGAATGCTGTATTGAAATCAGAAACTTGTTGAAACCCTCCTTTTTGTGTTCCGATGTTGTGATTGAAGGCTTCGGTGTGGACTGTCCCATGTACTTTTCCAGGGTCATATCCCACGTGTTCCATGATGTCTATTTCCCCGTTTTTTGGCCAACCGCCATGGCGGTTTTCCTCTGCAAGCATCCAGATGGCTGGCCAGGTTCCTCGACCTTGAGGTAATTTCGCTTTGACTTCTATGTAGCCATATTGCCAAGCTGCTTTTTCCCTTGTGAGTAATCGTGCTGAAGTATAGCCTTTGGGATGTGATATATCAGCATGTGCTTCAATGATCAGTCTGCCATTTTCAATTCGGGCATTTTTTAGGTCATTTTGTGAATAATATTCCAATTCATCATTGCCCCAGCCATGATCTCCTACATCGTATGTCCATTTTTCTGGATCAGGTAAGCCATCAATTGAGAACTCGTCAGACCATACTAATCGGGCTTCCTGAGCTTTTGAGCATGGATTTAGGCAAAAGATGAGTAAAGAAAGGGCAAGGATTGTCTTCATTTTGGGCGTGTCTTGGTATATGCTTTGCAAAATACTAGATAGTTAATGTTTAAACTTAAACCACTATTTATTATGGCTAGTAATTTAAAATTAAAAGGAAACTGGAATATCTTGAAAGGTAAGATAAAAGAGAAATATGGAAACCTTACCGATGATGATTTAACTTATGTAGAAGGTCAAGAAGATCAATTGCTCGGCAGAATCCAAAAACGAACAGGTGAAGCTGAAGATACGATCAAGAAGGAATTCTTCGAGGAGAATTAATTCAGGATATCATAATAATCATAAAAACGGCGTAGGCCGTTTTTTTTTATGTCTCATTTTTATCATATGGACTAACTCCTTTTGATAGATTGTTTAAATTTAAGCAAAGAAATAAACCCAATACTAATGGCATACTATCACAGAATGGGAGCTATCCCGCCTAAAAGGCACACACAATTCCGACAGCCAGATGGCAGTCTTTACAAGGAAGAAGTTGTGAGTTCCAAAGGCTTTTCAGGGATTTACTCTACACTTTATCATATATACAATCCAAACGAAGTAACTGCTATAGGCAAACCAGAACCATTTTCCTGGAAGCCAGCTCCTGAGCATGGATTACATCAGACGCATTTGAAGACTTCCAATGTGGAATTCACTGGGGAAGATTATCTATCCGCAAGAAGAAATCTTATGATGAATTCTGATGTGATGATGGGGATTTGCTCTCCGAAACAGCGAAAGATGGATTATTACTTCAAAAATGCTGATGGTGATGAATTGATCTATGTGCACGATGGAGAAGGTGTGATGTATTCTCAGTTTGGTAAGCTTGAAGTTCACAAGGGTGACTATATCGTGATCCCTCGTACGACGATTTATAGATTTGAATTTGAGGAGGAGGGTCCATTGAGATTATTGATTATAGAGTCTGTAGGAGCTATAGAGACAGTCAAGCGCTATAGAAATGAAGTGGGACAATTGCTGGAGCACTCGCCGTATTGTGAGCGGGATATCCGTCCACCACATGAACTTCATGTAGAAAAGGAGAAACGTGATTACCTCGTACAGATTAAAAAGCAGGGAATGCTTCATCAGTATTCCTATGGACACAGCCCTTTGGATATCGTAGGATGGGATGGGTATTTGTATCCTTATGCGCTTTCTATTTATGACTTTGAGCCGATTACCGGTAGGATTCATCAGCCACCACCAGTTCATCAGACTTTCCAAGCGTGGGGCTTTGTGATTTGCTCCTTTGTGCCTAGGCTTTTTGATTACCATCCACTTTCCATTCCTGCTCCTTACAATCATTCCAATATTGATTCGGATGAGGTATTGTATTATGCAGAAGGGGAATTTATGAGTAGAAAAGGAATAGATCGAGGCTCATTCACACTCCACATGGGAGGCTTGCCGCATGGTCCGCATCCTGGAACGGTAGAAAAGTCTATTGGTGCCAAAGCAACGGATGAATATGCAGTAATGCTGGATACATTCAAATCACTTCAGATTACGACTGACGCGCTTGAGTTTGTAGATGAGAATTACCCCATGAGCTGGACGGAGTAGGGTGTCTAATTACGATTTTTGATTTATGGCTTTACCCTGGGTGTGGAGTGATTTACCACCTAATGGTAGGAAATAAATTTGCTAATAATGAGGTAAATGGGTGTGTTAGACTTAGCGAAGTCAAGGCTTTGTAATGTGGCTAGTTGACTTCGATCCCGATAGCTATACGGGACGCTCAGTCTGACAGTAAAAAGAGTCATGTGAGTTGGTGCAAACACAAAAGCCTCAATCAGTAAAAGATTGAGGCTTTTGTGTTTTAGCTGTAGTAAATTATAAGGGAAAACTGAATTTGAACTCACAGGAACTTGGCGATGAGGCTGCTTCCGCCTTCGGTCCTCCAGCCTAAACTTTTACTTCTTGTCAGTGATTTCCAAGATCGGTTGGCCAGTAGACCCACTTGGCAATTTGATGTCCAACATCATAGAAAGTGTAGGTGCTATGTCAGTGATCGTAGCATATCTAGAGCTAGAACCTTGAGGTACATTCCATCCGAAGAATACAATTGGGACATTGGTGTCATACGTGAACCCGGTACCGTGAGAAGTGCCACGAGATCCGCCACTTAGCCAGTTTGGCTCCAGGATAATTAAGACATTTCCAGAAGCTTTTTGATTGTAGCCCATCTGTAATAAGTGAGCACTGCCTTGGGTGAAGGCGGTGTTTCGCATGGAAGTTGCAGTATAGGCTTCTTTTATTCCATTGAATTTTAGTAAGAAATGTGCAAGATCATTTTCTAGTGAAACTAGATCTACACCTTTTTCAGTAACTAGTTTTTCATTGATAAAGACTTGGCCATTTGATACATTTTCTATCCAGTCGCCTTCGCCATATTTCTGAGAAGTATAGCCTTTCATTTGGCCAGTGATATAGCCCATGTTCACATTTCCAGCAGGAACATTTTGGCTCTCCATATAAGTCGCAATATCTGCTACAGCGTGATCAGCTGTTAAAAACACCAGGTATTCATCTTTACCATATTTGTTGTCAAGGAAATCAAGCAATCTTTTGAAATCCTGATCTAGTCTTAAGTAAGTGTCTTCAAGTTCTTTTGAAGTCGGGCCAAATCTATGACCAACATAATCAGTGGAGGAGAAGCTAAGTGCAAGAAAATCTGTTTCTCCATTCTCACCTAAGTGCTCACCTTCTATAGCTGCTAGCGCAAAATCCAAGGTCAAAGTATTGCCAAAAGGAGTGGATGAAATCATTCCCAATCCTCCGTTAGTCTCTTGCAATTTGGCAAGGTCATAAGGGAAAGTTGGTGTGTCTTTTCCGGAGAAAGGAGCTTCAAAGTCATTGTTGTCATCGATACTTTGAATGTAAGTATCAATTGGATAAAGCGTCTCCCAGGTCTGATTTAGGTAGGTAGCAGGCAGTTTTTTAGCATTGAATTCCTTTGCCCAATCAGGTAGAGATTCGTAATAATAGGTCGAAGTCATGAACTCTCCATTATCTCCATCATACCAATACGCATCTCCAAGGTGACCAGCAGGTAAAGCAGCGCCTCTGTCTTTAATAGCTACTCCAACTACTTTAGATCTCTGATTGTTGGACATTCTGAGCTCATCTGTTATCGTTGTGGTAAGAAGATTTCTTGGGCTGATTTGACCGGAGTTAACTGTTCCTCCTACGTTGGTCACTGTACTGTCTTCCGCGCAGTATACAGAGCCATTCAGTTTGCGTACATACCAATCATTTCCAATAATCCCATGAGTGGCTGGCGTGGTACCTGTGTAAACCGACGCATGACCTGGTCCAGTGTAAGTAGGGATATAATTGTAATGTCCGTTTTTCATCACGAAACCCTCATTCATCAAGCGCTTCAGGCCACCATCAGAATAGCGGTCATAAAATTTGTTCAGGTACTCATGTCGCATTTGATCGACTACGATTCCGACTATTAATTTTGGCTTGTCTTCGTTATTTTGAGCAAAAAGGCTCCCGAATGTCAGCAAAAAAAGTATGGTCAATATTCCTGTTCTCTTCATTATTCTGATAGGTTTTTCAGCCCAAATATAAGGATATGCCGCTACCTATGGATTAAGACTTTGTTAAATGGTCAAAAGAATAGACATTAGATTTCCTGACCTACAGTTAATTTTATGAAAAAGACAATCTGGACTTTGTTATTGGTGATATCATCAATGAGCTCTTTTGCTCAATCATCTTTTGAAGATGGGCTTTCTTCGGAATGGCATAGCCAGAGACGAGAAGAATTTAGAAAGCTGATGCCGGCTAAATCGGTGGCAGTATTTTTCAATAATCCGGTGAAAAACAGAACCAATGACGTCGATTTCATCTATCATCCGAACACAGATTTTTTCTACCTCACAGGATTCCGTGAGCCTAATGCTGTGCTGGTCATCTTTAGTGAAAGGAGAGAAGTTAATGGCGGATTAGCGGATGAATTGATTTTTGTCCAAAACAGAGATCCACGTGCAGAAATGTGGAATGGTAAAAGACTCGGCATAGAAGGGATGAAGAGTGATTTGGGCTTTGAAGAGGCATTATTAAATTCTGATTTTGGCGCCAAATCAGGGATCAATCTCCAAGATTTCGATAAGATATTGACTTTTAGCCTTTCAGAAGAAATAGAGGGAAGTAGTTCAAATCAGCCTTTAATTCAGATGGTGGAGGAATTTAAGACCGCTACTGCTTATCCTGAAAAGCTAAACGAAGTGAGTGCGAATGTTTATAGAATGATAAAAAATTCAGATCTAAAGACTTCAGATCGAGTGGTTCAACTGCTTAAACGATATATTAATCAATATCCAGATATGTTGAAAGATCCATTGATTAGTTCTTTTATGAATGCTGAATCTCCGGAAAAGCGTATGATCGTGAAGGATGGAATTCCCGAGCAAAAGCTGGACATCACCTCATTGGCGAGTATGATGGATGCACTTCGCGAGGTGAAAACAGCAGAGGAAATCACCTTGCTGAAAAAAGCAGTTAAGATATCGGCAGTTGGGCAGATTGAAGTAATGAAAGCAGCAAAAGCTGGGATGACTGAACGGGAAATTCAAGGCGTGCATGAGTTTATCTACAAGCGGTATGGAGCGGAGGAATTGGGTTATCCATCCATAGTAGGTGGAGGCAATAATGGCTGTATTCTTCATTACATAGAGAATGATAAGCGTGACTTGAATGATAGATTATTGCTAATGGACTTGGGTGCCGAATGGAGAGGATACACGGCAGATGTGACTCGTACTATACCAATTAGTGGCAAATTCAATGAAGAAGAAAAGGCAATCTATGAGCTAGTTTATCAGGCGCAGGAAGCAGGAATAGCCATCTCAAAGCCAGGAGCCACTTTTCAGGAGATAGATGCTGCAGGTCGTCAAATCATCGATGAGGGATTGGCGAAGCTTGGGATTATCAAAAAAGGGGAGAGCCATCAATATTTCCCACATGGCACAAGCCATCATATAGGGCTGGATGTACATGATCGCGGAACCAGTGATCCATTAAAAGAAGGAGTTGTTTTTACAATAGAGCCAGGGATATACATTCCAATTGGATCAAATTGTGATAAGAAATGGTGGGGAATAGCCGTTCGAATCGAAGATGATATTTTGATCACTGCAGATGGGAATGTGAACCTTTCAGGTGATGCACCTAGATCTATCGCTGCTATCGAAGAAATGATGCGACTCCCAAGTGTATTGGAGGAGTGGGTGCTGCCAGAGATTGATTAAAAGCGACATGAATTATTCTCGCGGCGACACGGCGGCGCAGCGTGTTTTTGTTTTGAATATGGAAAAGATTGAGAATGATATTGCTACTTTAATTCTGGATAAAGCATTTCTAATTCATCGGGAATTGGGGCCAGGCTTGCTGGAATCTATTTATGAGCGAGTGTTATTCCATGAATTGAAAAAGTCTGGACTTAATGTTGCAAGTCAAGTATTCATCCCTTTCAAGTGGGATGATATCACTTTTGAAAATGGATTTAGAGCTGATTTAATAGTTGATGATAAGGTGATTGTAGAAATTAAATCAGTTCAAATCATAGCTCCTGTCCATTCTAAGCAATTAATGACCTACTTGCGCCTAACCAAGTTAAAATTAGGTCTCTTGTTGAATTTCAATGAGGCCTTATTAAAAGATGGGATTAAAAGAGTAGCGAACAACTTATAGCATATTCGCAATTATTCGTTGCGCCGCCGCGCCGCCGCGAGATAAAAAAAACATAAAGCTAAGTCTAATCCTTCCTCTTCAAATCCCCCCGTTTAATAGACCGAATAAACTGTCCCCATGCGAATGGATCGAGGAGTCTAAGCGTTCTTGGGCCATACAGATCCTGGTTTTGGATGGCTTGCCCTTGTTGGAAATATCTGAAATTCTCATTGCCAGAGGCTGGCATGGATTCAGCCCAGCGAAGGAGCATTTCAGGGCTCATGTTTGCACTTGAGACTGACATTGGATCGGTTACATTCAGCGCAATTACTGCCCGCTTGAATTCCTCTTCAGTTGGGTAAGGCATTACTTCAATTTCTGCCAAGGCAATTTCATCTATTTGCATCGTGAGAATTAAGCTAATTCTATCACTGGTAACTTGATCAGGTATTTTAAAGGTTTGTCTTTTCAAGCCGATAAAGCTGAAAACAACGGAATCTCCTTCAAGTACTGGCATGGAGAAATATCCAAATCGTCCAGAACTGGTGCCTCGACCTTTCTTCGGGACGTAAATATTTACACCAGCTACAGCATCTGTGCTATCTGCATTAAGGATAATTCCAGAAAGTTGGATTACTTTTTTTTCTTGCACATCTTGAGCTTTCACTTCAAGAGAGTTAAAAAATAATCCAATTATAAAAAGGAATGTGGCGCTAAGGAGTAATGAATTCTTCACAAATTAAAAGTCTTTACAGAACGACGGATATGATTATTTCTGATGCGATATTACCCTAATTTCGGATGATTTTTTATTTTACCCTCATAAACTCCGTTAAAACTTACTAATGCGGCTAAAAAATATCAGTTTAAACTACGGACTTAGAATCTTCAAAGCGTTATCGGAGGAACCTCGTGTGCGTATTTTTCACTTGCTCATGCTGAATAAAGAGTTGTCCATTTCCGACTTTGAATTGATTCTGGATTTCACCCAGACAAAAACAAGCAGACACTTGATTTACCTTAAAAATGCGGGTTTACTTGGCAGTAGACGTGTAGATCAGTGGGTGTTTTATTACATCCTTGAGGAGTATCTTGAAATCATTCAGCAGATTTTTAAGTTTATACAAAAAGATCCTAGTCTTCTTAAAGATCAGGTCACTTTCGAGATTCTAAAATCCAATCGCGAACTTGCGATCAATAAAATTCAGAATAATCAGTACCGACGTTAATTTCCCTTGAAAACCTACCAACACCTTTTTTTCGATCTTGATCACACACTTTGGGATTATGATCGAAATGTCCAAGAATCTCTTTCCGAGCTCTTTCATCATTATAAGCTTGAAGAACTTGGAGTTTTATCCTCTCAGCACTTTATAGACTCATTTTACGCAGTGAATTTCAAGCTTTGGTCTGCTTATGACAAGGGTGAAATGCATAAAGATGAGCTTCGAACAACTCGATTTCCACGGATATTTGCCCATGCAGGAGTGATTGATCCAGCAATTCCTGAAGAGTTCGAAGGAGATTTTATGCATCGAACTTCTAGCAAACCTCATCTTTTTCCACACACCATCGAGATTCTCCAATACCTCAAACCAAAGTACAAGCTCTATGTGATTACGAATGGATTCGATGAGAGTCAGGCGAAGAAAATGACTTCATCCGGCCTAAATGAATATTTTGAATTAGTCGTGACCTCAGAGACTACAGGCCATAAAAAACCTGATCCGAGGATTTTTCAGTATGCAATGGAGCAAGCAGGTGCAAGCAAGGAAAATAGTTTGATGATAGGAGATAATCCCATCTCTGACATTCAGGGTGCACACGGAGCTGGTATCGATCAGGTCTTTTTTAATCCGCTTGAAAAAGCAATTGAAATGACGCCAACTTATACTATTTCACATTTGAGAGAACTAGAAGACATACTTTAGGGTTCTTTTACTTCATATTCAACAGCCAATAAAACCTTCTGGTTATCTTTGGCCAATCAGAAAATTATAACCCCAGATATTATGCTCAAAGGTTTTTTTAATGTTCCAGCTCCGGTAAATGAGCCGGTAAAAGCTTATGCTCCCGGAAGTCCCGAGAGAAAAGAATTGCAAGCAGCGCTCAAAGAAGCTAGATCTCAGCAAGTTGATGTACCAATGTACATTGGTTCAGATGAGGTCAGAACTGGCAATACACACATAATGTCTCCTCCGCACGATCATCAGCATGTGTTGGGTCATTTCCATGAAGGAGATGCTTCTCATGTAGAGCAAGCGATCGATGCTGCCATGGGAGCGAAAGAAGCTTGGGAAAACATAGCGTGGGAACAAAGAGCAGCGATTTTCTTGAAAGCAGCTGATCTTTTGGCAGGGCCATATCGTGCCAAAATCAATGCTGCTACTATGCTTGGTCAGTCTAAGAATGCCATGCAAGCTGAGATCGATGCGGCATGTGAGTTTATAGACTTCTTGCGCTTCAATGTGCAATACATGACCGAAATCTATGCCCAACAGCCTCCGGTTTCTGGAAATGGTGTTTGGAATAGATTGGAGCAGAGACCACTTGAAGGATTTGTGTTTGCATTGACTCCATTCAACTTTACAGCGATTGCCGGTAATCTTCCTACTTCGGCTGCCATGATGGGAAATACCATCGTGTGGAAGCCTGCTTATACGCAGATTTATTCTGCAAATGTGCTGATGCAAGTCTTCAAAGAAGCTGGCGTTCCAGCTGGTGTGATCAACTTGATTTACGTAGATGGTCCAACGGCAGGAGAAGTGATTTTCAAGCATAGAGATTTCGCTGGAATTCACTTTACAGGTTCTACTGGAGTTTTTCAGCACATCTGGAAAACTATCGGAACGAACATTCATCAGTATAAATCTTATCCAAGAATCGTCGGTGAGACTGGTGGGAAAGACTTCGTGATCGCTCACAAATCTGCAATTCCAAAAGCCGTAGCTGTAGGACTTGCCCGTGGTGCTTTCGAATTCCAAGGTCAAAAATGCTCTGCTGCTTCCCGTGCTTATATTCCTTCCAATATTTGGGATGAAGTAAAAGAAGGCTTAGTCGCTGATCTTGCTGACATGAAAATGGGCGGAACGGAAGATTTTACCAATTTCATTAATGCAGTGATTGACGAGAAGTCTTTTGATAAAATCGCCAAGTACATCGACAATGCGAAAGCAAATCCTGCGGTGGAAATTATCGCTGGAGGTAATTATGACAAATCGAAAGGCTACTTCATCGAGCCGACCGTAATCGTGACTCAAGATCCAATGTACACTACGATGTGTGAAGAGATCTTCGGTCCGGTGCTGACAATATATGTGTATGATTCGGAGCGATTCGAAGAAGCATTGGAATTGGTCGATCAGACTTCTCCGTATGCTTTGACTGGAGCAATATTCTCCCAGGATCGTTATGCGGTAGAATTAGCTACGACAAAGCTGAGAAATGCAGCGGGTAATTTCTATGTCAATGATAAGCCGACAGGTGCAGTAGTAGGTCAGCAGCCATTCGGTGGAGCGAGAGCTTCAGGAACCAATGACAAAGCTGGTTCTATGATCAACTTGCTACGTTGGGTTTCTCCACGTACAATCAAAGAAACCTTCGTGTCTCCAGTAGATTACAAATATCCTTTCCTGGAAAGCGACAAGTAATACTAGCGATCTCCTCGAAGGTATTAAGTACATATCTTTAAATTGAATAAAAGCTTCGAGGAGGCCCTTCGACTTCGCTCAGGGTGACACCTCAAAGGTTTTAAGAGCCTCGGATTTAGATTCGAGGCTTTTTTTTTAGCTGCTTACGTTGGGGAGTTAACAACATTACTACAGACTTTTTCAAAATCTACTCTTACGTATTCACAAAAAAAAATGCCCCTAATAAGCGTTAAGCTATTGGGGGCATTTTGGTTATTACTGCTTTTTTACGATGTAAGTATGTGTAATTAATATTCTATCCTACCTTGTATCGTGCTCATTCCTTGACCATTTGTAGGATTGAAATATCCTATAACTGTTCCCGCACCGGATGCGTTCTCGAACTTTCCAGTTCCACCTACAATTTCCACTTCAGCTTCAAAATCAATTTTTTCTTCACTTGATGCTGTAATAGTGTTTTGGATGTTTTTGAACCATACCGAATTTCCTTTTCCATCTGTTGTAACCGAACTGACTTCGGGGTTATCGACTACTATGCCTAATGCTTCTAATTGTTCTGAATAAAATTGAGTCACTGGAGCACCTACAGTCCCTAAGCCATTCTCTCCGGGCGATGCAAACTGGTTTATGAAAGTAGAAGCTTTACCCATATGACTAGAATTACCGGTTCCCGTACCCGGGAGATAAGCTGGAAAATCAAAAGTCGGATATCCGTTTTCATCTACTTGAGCCAATTGATTTGCAAACCGTTCGAAATAATTTTTTTCTACTGATTTTCTAGCATTTAGGTCTGTAGAAGAAGTGGGGTTAGCCAGTACTTCGGACTCTGTAACTTGTTGAAGTTGTGTCGGCTCTTCCATAGTAGGTACGCAAGAAGCCATTAAAACTGATCCAGCTAGAGTCATCATGCCTAGCTTTGAGCGCATTGATTTTTTCATATTTTTTTGGGGTTGGGTGTTGGTAAAAACATATTGATTTTTAGAATTTACAATCTTTGATGTGGGTGATTTCAAAACTTATAAATAGTAATTTGCATTTAACACCAATAAAAATGCCAAAAATCAATTAAATGTAATAAAAAATTTGCCTTAGGATCTTTGCTTAATAATTACCTATCTTACTTGGTATTCTCAGAATAGTACTATTTTTCTTCGAAGTTGATCTTTCAGTCATTTCCAATATGAAAAAACTAACTCTTTTCCATCTTTTTCCAACACATGTTTTGCATTGGCCTGAAAAATAAGATTGCCAATCTTGACAGCGATATATTCTGGATAAGGTTATCTGTAGCAAGAGAAAGTTGAGTTTTTTCTTTAGTTTTAGTTATCCTTCTAAAATCTCGTAAATGAAAAACCTGTGCTTACTTTTTTTGGCCGTATTATTTTTTGCATGCTCCAAAGAGAAAGAATCCATTCAGGGGAAGCTGGTAGACTTTGTCTCAGGAGAGATGAGTTTTGAGCGGGATGCTGAAACAGGGTACATGGCTTTCCTTGGAACGGTGAACTATGAATCGAAGGAAGCTGCATATACCCAATGGAATGGGGTTTTTAAGTTTTATGACCCAAAGTCGGGTAGGAAATTGGGGTCATTTGAGATTCCACCAGAGGGACCTATGTCATTGAAAGGCCGAGTTCATATCGCAAAATCTTTCGATGAATCCACTATTGTTGCAACAAATACCCTTGGGTATTTTAATGTATATAAAGATGACACAGTTTTTAGTAGTTTTCAGCTTGACATGGGTGATTTCGAGTCCAATACATTTTTTTCATTTCCCTTGGGCGGTAATGCCTTGCATCAAGTAGCTCCCGATCAATATGAAGTCACTTATGATCCTTTTGATTTTATGGCACAACGGATGGGTAAACATGGATTTGACCTAGCTTTTTCTTCTTGGATAGTCAAATTTGATGAGCAGGGAAATTGGCTTTGCAAAACAGACTTCTTAGCCCCGTACGATGAGTCTTATGCTAATTCAGCAGTGGCTTCAGAAATGATAAGAATGGTGGAAAATGGGAACTCTTGGGGGATGTTTTCTTATTCGGATTCTCTTTATCAGATTAAAGACTGCGAGGTAGTAAAAAGAATTAAGCTGCAGTCTTTAAGCCCGCTTTCGTATTTCCCAGATAAATTTGAAGGTGATAAGAATAAGGGGTCTTGGGAAATACCTGAAGATGGTGCTTTAAATTATCGGTTAGTTCACGATGAAGCTTCAGGTATGAATGTAAGAATGACTTTATTGAAGCAACGAAAGTCTGATCCTGACATTAAAGATGCTCATAAGAGAATGTATTTGAATGAGAGTACCTATCTGCTATTGCTTTATGATTATGAGTGGAAGTTGCGTGCTGAACTTGAAATATTTTACCCTACAGGAACGCGCTTTGAAAATATTTTTTGCACCTCCGAAGGACTGATGATCAATAAACCCGAGCAAAAGTCGGAGGATGAATACGAGTTTTATAAGATTGATTTATCCCAATTTGCAGACTGATGAAGAAACTATTTTTACGATTGATATTTATTGGGTTAATCTTTTCATGTGACGAAAAAGGGTCTGAAGAAATTTACCAAGGGAAGTTGCAGGAGTTGATAGTGGGTGATTTCAGCCTTGAAAAAGACTCGTTGACAAAGTATATATTTAATATTCGAGTGGTAGAGGATAATTCTCAAGAATACATTTCATTCACCAAGCCAGCAAACATACGTAAGGAGTGGGTTTTTGCTCTTATTAGCACAATTTCCGGAAAAGAAGCGGGCCGAATAGAGATTCCTACCGAAGGGCCAGAGTCTATGAGAGGTGGTATCCATGCGAATATTGTTGTCTCAGAAAATCAGGTTTTTCAAATAAATCATCTCGGGGAGATTGGTGAGTATAATGGAGAAGGAAAGAAAATAGCCCTTTACAATTTCTTTAGCGACTATAAGGCTAAGCTAAATGGCAAAGGTGGCGAGTTTCCCTTAAACTTTGAGATCACTCAATTTAATCCCTCTATTATCCAGCTGGGTAACAATCCAAGCAAATTTTTAAACACTAAAAAACCAGTGGCTGCAGGTGAAATGATGACAGAGTTTCCACTAGATTTTAAAAATTGGATAACACATGTGGACTTGGAAACGGGAGAAGTTGAAAACAGTGATTTTTCTATGCCTGAAGGCTATGAAGTATTTAAAAACGACAACACAGCATCAGTTCTTTTTGGTGCTTATGATTCCAAAAGGGATTTGTATTACCTCGCATGGCCATACTCAGATGAGGTGTATGTGTTGAATGGGGTGAAAATGGAAAGTGTGGTAAAGCCATTTTCATCCGTTGAATTCAATTATTTCCCAAGTGAGCGCAAGGCTATGGATTTAAATACAGTTCTACTGCAACCGAAAAATGCATCGAAACAATTGTTTCTACTTTATGATGAACAAAGAGATCTAATCATTCGATGTTCTAAAATAGAGGAATCAGGAGCAAGTGAATCTACATTCGAAAGAACCAAGCACTATGTTTTGAGTATTAACTCAGGAGAGTGGGAGTCTAAAGGAGAGTACTTTTTTGACTTCGAAACAGAGATCGAAGTTGAAAACTGGTTCCTTACCTCGGAAGGACTTTTTATCAATAAACCCGAGCAAGAATCAGAAGATGAATACGAGTTTTATAAGATTGATTTGAGTGGGTTTGAGAAATGAGGTTTTGGAAATTTTTATTTTTCTTGAATTTCCAATTTATATATGGTGAAGTAATCCTCCTCAATGTCAGGATCATATTTTGATCCCCATAAATAACCGTCTCTAGCCATCAGACTTGAAATATTTAAAAATTGGGGATTAGGAAAATCGTCTAAAAACTCTAGGTCTTCATTTAATAGCAGGAATCTATTGGGGCTCTCCTTCTCAAATCTAGTGATCAATTCTCTCCTCTCTTCTGGTGTGGAGGCAGTTTCCCAAATTCTCAACTGATCATCGGTGAACCCGCGTTTATATCCAATCAAAACATATTCCCCTAATTTTTTGATGCTTTCAATTTTTCCCAAGGTTATCCTCGCTTCCATAAAATCTATTCCTTCTTCACCTTCTGTATGTCCCTCATATCCGCGGAATTCACCAAGGTTTAAATCAATTTTTTGATGGAAAGAAAATGGTTCTTTTCCATCAAAAACGTAAAGTGCTGGTTCCCCTTCGAAAGCAACAAGCAATTGATTTTGGGAAAAAATAAAATGAGATACCCAGGAGGAATGAGGGAAGATTAAACCGTTTTGGTAGATGCTTTCTTCTGGGAAGGATAGAAAAGTTGTGGTTTCTTTCTTATCTAAATCCAAATACCCAATCAACTTCAGATTTTTTAAGTACTCTTTTTGGTAACGGTTATAATTCCCGTCCTCCGATCGACTGTTATAGAATATTTTATTGTCTCTTACGATTATCTCATTGGTAGGTGATGGAAAACTGGAATAGTAAGGAGGAATACCTGTCAAAATGATTTCCACTGTTTTGCCATCTAGAGACACTCTTTTAATTTGTGGTGAGCCAAAAGATAGAAATGAATTTCCATCTTCATCAAAATGTAAAGGAGCGATGCGCCTAAGCGTTCCGACAATTGTGTTGCCATTTGTTACGAAGGAATGTAGGATTTCCCCTTTGAAATTCGAGATGAATATTTCTTCATCATTTTGAACACTTTCTATAAAAAGGATTTTTTGAGTTGAAGGTGAAATGTCCTGTAAAATGGGATTGCCTAAAAAGGGTATTCGAATCGAATCAATAGGGGTGAGGTTAAAGTGATTAAGCTGAGATTCATTTTCTGATTTTTGGTCATTTCTTTGAGAACAAGCGCTCAGTATTAGTATTGAAAAAAAAACTGAACATAGAATCTGTTTCATGGCTTTGAAAAAAAGTGTTTAATAATTTAGTTCCTTCAGTAAGGATATAAAAATTAAAGACTATGGTTTAAGGAATATTAACCATTTAAAAAAAAAACGGCTGAATCTCTCCAGCCGCATCAATTTCAAATCTTAAATTATTAATCTCAAATTATCAGGTATACATCGCACCATTCACATGAAGCACCTGGCCTGAAATATAAGTGCTCATCTCAGATCCTAGGAACACACATGCGTCAGCCACTTCTTCTGGTCGGCCACCACGCTTCATAGGAATTCCGTCTCTCCAGCTTTGTACAGTTTTTTCGTCCAGCACTGCAGTCATCTCAGTTTCGATGAATCCCGGAGCTACAGCATTACATCTGATGTTTCTAGAGCCTAGCTCCAGTGCGATAGATTTAGTAAATCCGATGATACCAGCTTTGGAAGCCGCGTAGTTTGCTTGGCCGGCATTTCCTTTCACCCCAACTACAGAGGTGATATTGATGATAGAGCCTGACTTAGCTTTCATCATAGTTCTGTTCACTGCTTTTACGGTATTGAAGCAGGATTTCAAGTTGATTCCGATCACTTCGTCCCAAGCTTCCTCGGTCATTCTCATCAATAGGTTGTCGCGGGTGATGCCGGCATTATTGATCAGAACATCCAATCCGCCAAATTCCGCTACGACGGCAGCGATTAATTCTTCGGCAGCTTTGAAATCCGAAGCGTCAGATCTATAGCCCTTTGCTTTGATGCCAAATTCTGCCAATTCAGCCTCTAGCGCTTGGCCTTTTTCCACACTTGACAAAAAAGTAAAAGCGACATTTGCGCCTTCTTGTGCATATCTGATAGCAATTGCTCTTCCGATGCCTTTAGATGCGCCGGTGATCAATGCCGTTTTTCCTGAAAGTAATCCCATGGAGTTTAAAATTTTGTTTGGCCAAAATTAGAAAAAAACCTAAAACTTTTGATTCTAAAATTGATTTCACTTGTCTTTAGATTCTGTACTTATTTAATCATTGGTTAAATATCGTTTATCTAAAATATAATTTGATTTTTCTGTAAACTGGTAAAATATTGATTGGAAATCATCTGCTCTGATCGCCGAAATCAGGTTTTTAACCTGAAATAGTGATTGAAACCAAATTTTTTTCTGAAGTCAAAAGGCCTATTTTTGCGTTAATCAATTCGTTCTAAAAAACAAGTAATAGATATGTCTTCGACCAAATTTGACGTGATCGTGGTGGGCAGTGGACCAGGTGGCTATGTAGCTGCTATTCGCGCTTCCCAACTCGGCCTAAAGACTGCCGTAGTAGAAGCTGCGGAATTGGGTGGTATTTGTCTTAACTGGGGTTGTATTCCCACCAAAGCTTTATTGAAAAGTGCACAAGTTTTTGAGTACATCAATCATGCTGCGGACTACGGCATTACCGTAAAGGATGCAAGCGCTGATTTCACAGGCATTGTCAAAAGAAGCCGTGGGGTAGCTGACGGAATGAGCAAGGGAGTGACCTTCCTGATGAAGAAAAATAAGATCGAAGTAATCAAAGGTTGGGGTAAAATCCAGCCAGGTAAAAAAGTAGAAGTTGAAGATGCTGACGGAAAGAAGACCGTTTATGCTGCTGACAACATAATCATCGCGACTGGTGCTAGATCTCGTGAGCTTCCTTCTATGAAGATCGATAAGAAGAAAATCATCGGTTACCGTGATGCGATGACTTTGGATAAGATGCCTAAGAAAATGGTGGTTGTAGGTTCTGGAGCAATCGGAATCGAGTTCGCCTATTTCTATGCTACCATGGGTACAGAAATAACTATCGTAGAATATTTGGATAGAATCGTACCAGTGGAAGACGTGGAAGTTTCCAAGACTTTGGAGAAACTCTACAAAAAAGCAGGTATGACCATCATGACTTCTTCGGAAGTGACTGCGGTAGATACCAAAGGAGCAGGTTGCAAAGTCACCGTGAAAACTGCCAAAGGCGAAGAGACTTTAACATGTGATATCGTGCTTTCTGCTGCCGGTGTTGTTTCGAACCTAGAGAATTGTGGTTTGGAAGATGTTGGAATCTTAGTAGATAAAGGCAAAATCAAAGTTGACGAGTTTTATAAAACAAACATGCCAGGCTATTATGCTATTGGTGATGTAATTCCTGGTCCAGCTTTGGCTCACGTAGCTTCTGCTGAAGGAATTATCTGTGTAGAGAAAATCGCTGGTAAGAATCCAGATCCTTTGGATTACGGGAATATCCCAGGCTGTACCTATTGCTCTCCTGAAATTGCCTCTGTAGGTATGACGGAAGCAAAAGCTAAGGAAGCAGGCTATGAGTTGAGAATCGGTAAGTTTCCATTCTCAGCATCAGGAAAAGCATCTGCTGCTGGCGCAAAAGACGGTTTTGTGAAGCTGGTATTTGACAAGAAATACGGGGAATTGCTAGGTGCGCACATGATAGGAGCCAATGTGACGGAGATGATCGCTGAGATAGTGGCGATCCGCAAACTTGAAACTACTGGTCACGAAATAATCAAAACCGTGCATCCTCACCCAACTATGTCAGAAGCAATTATGGAGGCTGCGGCAGCAGCTTATGACGAGGTAATTCACCTTTGATATAAATATTTTGAAAATAAAAGATACAAGACCTAAAACAATTGGTCTTGTGTTTTACTTTTAAGGAAGAATTTTTCAAACCACCGATTTTTGGAAGAAGTACAACTCATCGCCGGACTAAGGGCAAAAGACAGAAAGACCACAGAGTATTTGTATGACAAATACTCAAGAGCTCTCTTTGCGGTGATCTCCAGAATAGTCTTTGACAAGGACATCGCAGAGGAAGTTTTTCATGACGCATTTGTCAAAATCACTAAAAAAATAGATCATTACGAGGAATCCAAAGGCCGTTTATATACATGGATGGCCAATATTTGTCGTAATTCAGCCATTGATAAACTTCGCTCCAAAGAAATTTCACAATCCGGTAAGACCAACACAATAGATGACTTCGTATATGGAATGGAGAGCCAATCAGGCACCCAAGAACATATAGACGGTATCGGAGTGAAGGAACTGCTGATCGAACTTAACGAAGATCAAAAGTTCATTGTAGAGTATATCTATTTCAAAGGATATACGCATTCTGAGGTATCGGAGGAATTCGATATTCCTCTTGGTACCGTCAAGTCTAGGGTGAGAGCGGCCATACAAGTGTTGAAAAAAAATGTAGCAAGAATCTAGTGGATATTCAATCATACATATCGTCAGGTAAACTGGAGCTTTTCCTTCTCGGAGAGCTGACAGAGAGGGAGCGAGAGGAAGTCATAGACTTTGCGAAGCGTTATCCTGAAATCCAACAGGAGTTGGATGATCTGCAGGAGACTATGTTCGCCTTTGATAATATGACTGGTGTAGCGCCATCTCAGGAAGTGAAGGAGAAGATTTTCTCTACCTTAGAAAGTGACTTCATTCTAAAAGAGGTTCCTAAACCAACAGCTGTTCCGGCTGATGCTAAGGTGGTGCCTATCGGCAGCCCTTGGAAACCTTTTGCAATCGCAGCGTCTATCGCTGCAATAGTTGCCTCTGGAGCAGCATTTTATTATGCTGGGAAGTATGAGGAAAGAAATGATCAGTTTACGGCCTTACTTCAGGATCAATCTGTAATGGCCGATAACCTAAATCAGGTGAAGCAGGAATATGATCAAAAGGACTCGCAGCTTGACAAGATGATAGCTGGGGATTTCAAGCGAGTGGTGATGAAGGGTGAAGGTTTTGATATGCAAAAGGACGCGAGAGTCGATGTGCTTTGGGATCAAAATGCACAGGAAGTCTTTATCGCTGTGAATAACCTGAATGATCTAAGTGATGAGTTTGACTACCAACTATGGGCTATCGGAGACGATGGGCCAGTGGGAATAGGATTGGTGAATTCAGGTGAAAAGTTGACTTTACAGCAAATGGAAGCTGTAGCGCAAGCTGGCGCATTTGCCATCACTATAGAGCCTAAAGGTGGTTCCAAAGCACCCACACTGGAGAAGTTGGTTGTGCTGGGAGAAGTGGCGTAGAAATTTAAAATTAAAAATGATATAATTTAAAATTGCCTGTTCTGAAAAGAGCAGGCTTTTTTCATTTTCAGGAATTAGAAGCATCTTTAGCTCATGGAACTTGAACTCTCAACGCCAGCCTTACTTTTTTCGGCAATTACCCTTTTGATGCTTGCTTTTACCAATCGCTTTCTGGCGATTGCGAGCTTAATTCGAGGGTTGCATAAGAACTATATGGAGGCTTCTAATCAGGAAATTATAGTAGAGCAGATCCATAATTTGCGCCGCCGACTTACACTCATCAAAAACATGCAACTCTTCGGAGTTTTCAGCTTTTTATTATGCATCATTTGTATGTATTTGCTTTTCCGAGGCTATACCATAGTAGCGAATTGGATTTTTGTTGGAAGCATGGCTTCTCTCTTGATTTCCTTAGGAATATCACTAATCGAGATTCAGATTTCTACGAAAGCTTTGAATCTAGAGCTTAAGGATATGGAGGATATTTTCGAAAAACATAGTAGCGGACTCGATTTTATATTCAAAAAAGATTCAAAGAAAGATGAAGAATAAGTTTTTATGGATTCCGTTTCTACTCTTATTTTTTGGTTCCTGTAGCCAAAAGCCAGCAGAGCAGCAGGAATTAATAGCGGTTGAATCAGGAGTTGAAACGACTGGAAATTACATTCAGTTAAGCAATGTAGAAGAGGCTCGGGATTTTTATACCTGGACTTCGGATCGCATTCCGTTGGTTTCTGCTCATCGGGGCGGGCCATATCCAGGATTTCCCGAAAATGCTATCGAGACTTTTGCGAACGTGTCGAAATACACTCCGACGATAATTGAGTTGGACGTGGCTATGACCAAAGATGGAGTATTGGTGCTGATGCACGATGATAAATTGGATCGTACGACGACCGGCAGAGGGCTAGTAAGCAATGCGACTTACGCTGAGATTCAGGCCCTTTTTCTGAAAGATGAAGACGGAAATGTTACCGATTTCAGAGTTCCAACCTTGGAAGAAGCTTTGATTTGGTCAAAGGGAAAAGCGCTTTTGACAGTTGATATCAAGCAGTCGGTACCTTATGAAAAAATCATAGACGTGGTACGGGAAACGGAATCAGAAGCTCATGCAGCTTTGATCACCTATTCTTTTGCCGCAGCAAAAAAATTGCATTACATGGCTCCTGAGCTGATGCTTTCAGTTACTATCCGGAATATGGAAGAAATCCAGAGAATGGAAGAATCTGGCATTCCCTGGACTCGGGTGATTGCATTTACGGGAGTAGCGGAGCGCCCGCAAGAATTTAATAAAGCTTTACACGAAAAAGGAGTGTTTACTATCCTAGGAGTTTTGGGTAACCTAGATGGAAGAGCCGTTGCCCGTGGAGATCAGTTGTATGCGAGTTTTGTACAGAAAGGTGCAGATATTCTAGCGACAGATAGACCCATCGAAGCAGCCGCAGCCATCAAAACTTTGGCCCCATCAAAAAGTTCTAAATCTAAGTATTTCAAGAAATGATAATTGACTTAAGAAGTGATACAGTTACTCGCCCAACGGCGGGAATGAAGGAAGCGATGTTTTCTGCGCCTGTAGGTGATGATGTTTTTGGCGAAGACCCAACGGTGAATGCGCTGGAAGAGAAAGTTGCTAAACTTTTTGGGATGGAAGCAGCTATGTTTTGTCCTTCTGGAACAATGACCAATCAGATAGCAATCCGACTTCATACAAGAATTCAGACAGAAGTTATCTGTCATAAATATTCCCATATCTACCTCTACGAGGGCGGCGGGATCATGTCAAATTCTTTGGCATCGGTGAAGTTACTTGAGGGAGATTTGGGGAAAATCACTGCGGATCAGGTCAAAGCAGCAATCAATCCAGACGATGTGCATGCGCCTGAGACTACCTTGGTTTCTTTGGAAAACACGATGAACAAGGGTGGAGGAAGTATTTATACACTAGATGAGATCATCCCAATTCGTAAGATTTGTGATGAAAATGGCTTGAAGTTGCACTTAGATGGTGCAAGGCTTTTCAATGCCTTGGCAGAATCTGGCGAAAGTCCAGCCGCTTGGGGCGCTCAGTTTGATACAATTTCCATTTGCCTAAGCAAAGGACTGGGTTGTCCAGTCGGATCCTTACTTCTGGGTTCAAAAGCTGATATTAAACGAGCTAGAAAAGTTAGAAAATCCTGGGGTGGCGGAATGAGACAAGCTGGTTTCCTAGCTGCAGCAGGGATTTATGCATTGGACAATCATGTGCTGCGATTGACTGAAGATCATGCACGGGCTAGAGCTTTAGGAGAGATGTTGTTGAAGTTGTCTTTCGTTTCTGAGGTTTTTCCAGTAGCTACGAATATTGTGATCGCCAGATTAGAAGGGATTTCTCCGGAAGAGTTCTTAAAGATTCTTGCGGAAAAGGAGATAAAAGCCGTCAAATTTGGTCCAGACTTGGTGAGGTTTGTTACTCATTTAGATTTTGGGGATGGGGAATTGGAAGAGTTTGGGAAGAGGGTTGGAAAAATTTAGACAAAAGATTCAAGCCACTAGATGTTAGATTTGTCTCAGCACATTGATTTTCAATTCTCTTGTCTTGAGTCTTGTGTCTAATATCTTGATACTAAAGAAAATGAATAACACCCCTCTTGCAGAACGCATGCGCCCAACCCGATTGGAAGATCTGATCGGACAGGAGCATTTATCTTCTCCCAAGTCATTTTTATTTAAAGCCATCAAAACTGGCAATGTGCCTTCTTTGATCCTTTGGGGCCCTCCGGGCGTGGGAAAAACGACCATCGCCAATATAATCGCGAATGAAATCAAAGCTCCGTTTTATACCTTAAGTGCGATCAGTTCTGGTGTGAAAGACATACGGGAGGTAATCGAAAAAGCGAAGTTTCAGCAAGGAGTGGTACTTTTCATAGATGAGATTCACCGCTTTAATAAATCCCAGCAGGATGCACTTTTGGGTGCGGTGGAAAAGGGAGTTATCCGTTTGATTGGTGCTACTACGGAGAATCCTTCCTTTGAAGTCAATGCAGCATTGCTCTCCAGGTGTCAGGTTTTTACGCTCAATTCTCTTGGGAAATCTGAGCTTGAAGCTATGGTTCATCAGGCTTTGGAGCAGGATATGGATTTGAAGAAAATCAAAGTGGAACTCAAAGAGACGGATGCACTCCTGCGGATTTCAGGAGGAGATGGTAGGAAGTTGTTGAATTTGCTTGAGATTGTAATCGACGGGATCAATGAAAATCCCTGTGTGATTACCGATGAAAAAGTGATGCAGATTGCTCAACAAAAAGTGGCGCTTTACGATAAATCCGGTGAGCAGCACTACGATATTATTTCAGCTTTTATCAAATCAATCCGCGGTTCTGATCCAAATGCAGCCGTTTATTGGCTTGCTCGGATGATCGAAGGGGGAGAGGACGTGAAGTTTATTGCAAGGCGCTTAGTGATTTTGGCTTCAGAGGATATTGGGAATGCCAATCCAAATGCGTTGCTTTTAGCCACCAATTGTTTTGAGGCTGTAAAGATCATAGGCTATCCGGAGTCGAGAATTATTCTTTCTCAATGTGTAACCTATCTGGCTAGTTCTCAGAAAAGCAATGCGGCTTACATGGCTATCAACCAAGCTCAGGCTTTGGTGAGAGAGAAGGGAGATCTTTCCGTTCCACTTCATCTTCGCAACGCACCTACGAAATTGATGAAGGATTTGAATTATGGAAAAGCGTACAAGTATTCCCATGATTTCCCCGGAAATTTTGTTGCTCAGGAGTTTTTACCTGACGAAATCAAAGGATTGAAGCTGTACGATCCAGGAGAAAATGCACGGGAAAATGAGTTGAGAAGATACCTGAGTGCGAAGTGGCAGGGGAAATATGGATACTAAGAAATTGCCCAATTTGAGATTTGAAATTTCAAATTTGAAATCCATAAACCTATATACCCTATAAAAATAATAGAGAATTGTATTCCTGAGTCAGATTTTTTATATATTTGTCACACTAACTATTGGTATGACACAGGAGCAATATTCTAAGTATTCATTTTTATTGGACCGCACGGCCCGAAAGGTGAAGCAATATGCTCAACAGCAGTTCAAATCAGGAGATTTTGATGTGACTGTTGATCAGTGGTTGGTGCTGAAAAACCTGTCTGAAAATGATGTGTTGAGTCAGACTGAACTGGCGAATTTGGTTTTTAAAGACCATCCTACCCTTACGCGTATTATCGATTTGCTTTGCAAAAAAGGATATGTGGAGCGAGTGCCACACCCTCAGGACAGACGTAGTTTTCAGTTGCATTTGACGGAAACAGGAGTTTCCAAAGTGACTTCACTGCGTCCTGAGATTCTTCAGATAAGAGAGAAAGCTTGGGAAAATTTGAGTACCCATGATTTCGAAGAGTTTAAGCGGATTCTCAATACGATTTACCAAAATCTCAATGGAGAGTCACTTGATCAATAAGTAATTAACAATATTGAAATTTTAACTCGGGGAAGCACCCCAAATTTTCATACATCATGATCCATACAGACCTTTGTATTATCGGAGCCGGCCCTGTAGGCCTATTTGCAGTATTCGAAGCTGGTTTGCTGAAAATGCGCTGTCACCTCATAGATGCCTTGCCTCAGGTAGGTGGTCAGCTTTCGGAGATTTATCCGCAAAAGCCTATTTATGATATTCCGGGTTATCCGGAAGTGAATGCGCAGGATTTGGTGGACAATCTGATGGAGCAGGCGAAGCCGTTTTCTCCGACGTTCACTTTGGGTGAGCGCGTAGATCACTTGGACAAGCAGGAAGATGGATCGTTCATCGTTACGACTAGCGACAAAACAAAAGTTCATGCTCAGGTGATTGTGATCGCGGGTGGTTTGGGTTGTTTTGAACCTAGAAAGCCTGTGGTTGAGAATTTGGAGCTATTCGAAGGAAAGGGAATTACTTATATGGTGAAGAATCCTGAGACCTTCCGCGATAAGAATGTGATTCTTGCGGGTGGTGGAGATTCCGCTTTGGACTGGACTATATTCCTTTCTAAAGTTGCCAAAAGAGTAACCTTGGTACATAGAAATGAGACGTTCCGTGGAGCTCCTGATTCAGCTTCTAAAGTATTTGACCTAGCTAATCAAGGTAAAATTGATTTGATACTTTCTGCCAATTTGAAGGGAGTATCAGGAAACGGTGTGTTGGATACGGTGACTTTTATAGATAAAAGCAAAGCAGAGATCAAGATTGAAGCGGATTATTTGATTCCTTTATTCGGTTTGAGTCCAAAGCTTGGGCCGATTGCGGATTGGGGATTGAGCATTGATAAAAATGCGATTGAAGTCGATACCCGTGATTACTCTACTGGAGTAGACAGAATTTATGCGATCGGAGATATCAATACCTATCCTGGTAAGTTGAAATTGATCCTTTGTGGATTCCACGAAGCGGCGATCATGATGCATTCTGCTTTCAAATATGTGTATCCGGATCAAAAATTGAGCTTCAAATACACAACCGTTAATGGTGTAAATTCATTTTAATACTATTTTTGCAGCATGGTTAATTTCACTGTAGAAGATCAAGAAGGAAATCGTCAAGATTGCGAAGCGCCAGATGACATGGGCTTCAACCTGATGGAAATCCTCAAAGCATACGAATATCCTATATTGGCTACCTGCGGAGGTATGGCTCTATGTGGTACTTGCCACATCGAAATACTGGAAGGCAAGGACGAACTTGGATTAGCCACAGATCCAGAATTGGATCAGTTGGAGAATCTTCCAGAGTACTTTCCTACTTCACGTTTGGCTTGCCAGATCCGGATTGGTGATGTGCTAGATGGTTCAGTAATCAAACTCCGAGGAGAAGATCAGTAAACGATACAACTTCACAGTTGTCCTGCTTCTCCAGAAGCTGGACTTTCGAATCATCTTACTTACTGTAAATATTCTTAAAGCCACTCAGGAATGGGTGGCTTTTACATTTTTGGTTCTACCCTTAAGTTAGTGGAAAACATGGTTCTTGTTAGGCTTAAATATCAATGGAGAAAAGGTCAGGAGCATTTTAAGACTGAATATCAGGCTCCTTTAAGCATTATTCAGCTAAGAGGTAGATTTTCATTACCGGACTTCCATTAAATTCGTGGTAGTACCTCATTTTTATTAATTTTCACCTATATTGACAGTTAAATTAATTCAATGAACCCTTTTTTATATGAAAAAATCAAAAGTAGAGAAAATCTATAAGCTTAGATCAAAATTTTCAATAATTGGACTAACAGGAAGAACTGGAGCAGGAGTAACTAAAGTCGCTGAATTTTTATCAAGTGATTTCTCAACTATTCAGAATATACAACCTTTGAAATTAGAGCCATTAATTAATAAAACTAGACGTTATAATATCTCCTATACTTATGCCAAGGAAAATTGGAAAAAATATACGGTTATAAAATATAAAAACGTAATTCTATTGCATCTCCTTAGGAGTGATTCTTCAAACATGAATGTATCATTACTTGAATTGAAATTTCCAGTAGTATGTGTAGAAGAAATATTTGATCTTATTAAGGGGTGTACTGAGTTGATTACAAGGATTAAAGAAATTTCATCTATTAATGAAACTCTAAAAGATAAAGATGAATTAAAACAACTTTCGGAAATTTTCTTCTCAAAAGAATTTAATGATTTTTCCAATCGATTTGATGAAATACTTAATGGATATAATTTATTAAATAGGATTAAATTTTTTCATAACCTTGCTAATAATCTAAGAAAATCCGGAGATTGTTTTAATCATAAAGATGAAGATGAAATTTCAATATTTACCATTGCTGAAACTATTAACAGAATTATTAAAGGCTATAAGATCTCTCATGATGAAACACATATTACAATAGATTCATTAAGGAACTCAATTGAAATAATGTTTTTTAAGGAAAGGTATTCTGCATTTTATATGATTTCAATAAATTCCGAGCATCGAAGAGAATTTCTATTAAACAAGTATCAGGATGATATTAATTTTGTAGATAGGTTGATGGTTTTTGAAAAGGATGAGTATGAAGGTGAAGAAGTAAGTAAAGGTAATTTTTATGTACAAGATGTAAGAAATTGTATCCAAAAGAGTGACATCTATTTTAATTATAACCCTCCATTTGAAGAAAGGGAAGCAGAATTACCTGTTAATGAATTAATAGATAGGTCGGATTATTATCTCGTAGGTCAAATAATAAAATACACTAGTTTGATTCTTCATCCTGGTCTGATAACTCCATCTGCCCAAGAAAGATGTATGCAGATTGCTTATGTTGCAAAAGCAAATTCTGGGTGCATATCAAGGCAGGTTGGTGCTGCAATTACGGATGTTCATTTTTCTATAAAATCTATAGGTTGGAATGATGTTCCGACAAATTCAACACCATGTTTACTTCGAAGTACAACAAATTTGGTTAATAAAAAAGATCCTGAATCATTTAGTCCATTTGAAAAAGAAGATAAGTATGGATTTAATCAAGAATTGGTTTCCTACTATAAGGATGTTGATGTTTCTGCTTTAGGTGGTCAGAATTGTAGTTTTTGTTTCAAAGATTTCTACAATACCGTTAAAGGTAAGGATAATCAAGTCCATACTAGATCCTTACATGCTGAAGAAAATGCAATGCTTCAAATCTCTAAAAATGGGGGAGTGTCATTGAAAAATGGAATATTATTTACAACAGCGAGTCCCTGTGAGCTTTGTGCTAAGAAAGCTAGGCAGCTGGAAATATGCCAGATATATTATATAGATCCATATCCAGGTATTTCAAGATGGCATATTCTTAGAGATGGTAGCTCTTTACCAGATTTAATTTTATTTTCTGGGGCAGTAGGGAGGGCCTATCATAAATTATACGATCCGGTAATGTCCTATAAAGATGAATTGGCTCTAATAACTAATAAACGACCTAAGTCAGACTTGGTATTAAGTGGTATGTAGTTATGTAATATGCTCTATATTAAAGTGATGTAAAAATAAGAGTCTTTCTTGAATGCAAATTTGGTTTTAAATACCTTTACTATAGTCAAAATTCTTATTACCCAAATGAAAACTCTCCCCATCTTTTTCTTCTTCCTTCTAATCACCTCCTTAGCTTTTTGCCAAAACACTTCGGAAACAAAAAATGCTTCTCAGGATATCATAAATCTGATCAGCTCATATTCTACTTCACGGGATACAAAAGACACGGTATTGTTGAAAAAGATTTTGACGAAGGATATTGATCAGTTGGTTTCTTCTGGAGTTTGGAGGAAAGGTATCGCTCAGGCGGTACAAGGAATGATGGAGAGTTCCACCTCAAATCCTGGTGACCGAACATTGAAAGTAGAGTCAATCCGATTTTTGAATCCTACGGTTGCGCTTGTGGATGCTCGCTACGAGATAAAGAATGAAGATGGGACTGTTCGTAAAATGTGGAGTACGTTTGCGGTAGTTTCTGAGAAAGAGCAATGGAAAATTTCTGCTATTCGAAATATGCTTCCTGCGGGAAACTGATTGTTGCCTTTGTCACTAGGAGTGACTGATTTTTACATGAATAGCCATTATGATCCTGATTTTTGGTTTAATTTCATCCTGAAATTTATTTTTAGACAAAAATTCATTGAAATAGCACCAATACCTAACCCTAATATTTATGAAGAGAAAATTATTAATCCTGCCGGCGCTGCTTTTAGCCGGGATGACTTTTGCCCAGGAAGTAGAGCTTGAGGCAATTGAGAAAATCAAAAAAGAAGGTTTAGAGAACTCTAAGGTCGAAGAGATCGCATTTCAATTGGTGGACAAAGCTGGACCGAGGTTGAGTAATTCGGAAGGCTATGAGCGTGCTACAAAATATGCGGTGAAGCAACTTTCAGATTGGGGTTTGGCGAATTCTAAAACCGAAGCTTGGGGTGAATTTGGTCGTGGCTGGGAAATGGAAAAAAGCTACATCGCGATGACCAAGCCATATTACATGCCTTTCATTGCGATCCCAAAAGCTTGGACAGAAAGCACAAAAGGAGAGGTTAGTGGTAAGGTTGTTTTCGTTGATATCAAAACTGAAGAAGATTTTGCTAAGTACAAAGGCAAATTGAAAGGTGCTATCGTCGCAATAAAACCATCCGGCACCCAAGAACCTACTTTTGAAGCGGATGCTGAGCGATATACAGCTGAGCAATTGCACGGTATGGAGCACCCAGCTCCACGTGGCTCTAGTGGTATCACTCCTGATAGAATGGCTGAATTAAGAGCGGCAAGAGCTTTGTCTCAAAAAATTAACGAATTTATTATTGCAGAAGGTCCTGCTTTGATAGTAAAAGGTGTGAATGGTCGTCACGGTACACTTTTCACAAGTAGCCCTAGAGACTATGTCAAGGGTACTCCAGTTGGGATTCCAGAATTGGAAACTGCACCGGAAAATGTGAACCTGATGGCTAGATTAAGTGAAAATGGAGTTGAAGTGGAATTGGAAGCTGAGGTTAAAACCCGCTATAGAAATGATGATTTGCAAGGTTACAATGTGATTGCAGAGATTCCTGGTTCTGATCCTATGTTGAAATCAGAAATTGTAATGCTAGGTGGTCACTTGGATTCTTGGCATGGAGCAAACGGCGCGACAGATAATGCTGCTGGCTGTATTGTGATGATGGAAGCTGTAAGGATTTTGAAGGCTACAGGCCTTCAGCCAAAGAGAACAGTACGAATCGCTCTTTGGGGTGGAGAGGAGCAAGGTCTTCACGGTTCTAGAGGGTATGTGCTAAACCATTTTGGTGATCGTGCAACAATGGAATTGAAACCTGAGCACGAAAAGATCTCAGCTTATTACAATATTGATAATGGTACTGGCAAAGTTCGTGGAATCTATCTTCAGGGAAATGCAGCCGTTGAGCCGATTTTCAACGAGTGGTTTATGCCTTTGGATGATATCGTAAATGATCGCACCATCACTATCAGTAATACTGGTGGAACAGATCATCAGAGTTTTGATGCCTTAAGCATCCCAGGTTTCCAGTTTATCCAGGATCCAATCGAATACCGTACACGTACGCATCATACGAATATGGATACATTCGAGAGATTGGAGCTTGATGACTTGAAGCAAATGGCGGTAGTCATCGCTTCTTTTGTATACAATACAGCACAAAGAGACGAGATGCTTCCTCGAAAAGAGTTGCCGAAAAAGCAATAAGTATAACCAACAATCAACCAATTTAAACCGGATACAAAGCGATTTGTATCCGGTTTTTATTTTTATAAATAGCTCGTTGTTAGTGTTTTTGAGCTTGTATTCGCCTCGGGATCTAGTTAAGTTAGATTCAAATTTGTTATCAATAACCATTAATCTAACAACATATGAATTTCAAGAAAATAGCAATGCTTTGCTTTGTGCTTTTGATGGCAGGAATGACTGCTTATGCTCAAAGTGATATTACTGGGAAATGGGCTGCTACGCTAGCAGGGCCTCAGGGTGAGATGGAGTTAATATTTAATTATAAAGTTGACAAGGGAGTTGTCACTGGAACAATCGGAAGCCAAATGGGTGAGATTGCGTTGAAAAACGGTAAGGTTGAAGGTGAGAAATTCAGCTATGACTTTGCTTTTCAGGACAGGACTTTCACACATAATGGAGAGCAAATCTCAGAGGATGAAATAGTTGTTAAGTCGGAGAGAGGGGAGATGAAGCTTACTCGTGTTAAAGAATAGTAACTCGTAAATTTTAAATGCCCTATTTTAGCAAGCTAATTGCCGGAATAGGGCATTTTTTTGACCATTAATTAATAGTTGTTTTGATTACACCAGCACATAAAGCAGTGATGAATTGGAGTGGAGGCAAAGATTCTGCACTTACTTTACATAAATTACAGCAATCTCAGGAATTTGAAATTGCCTGTTTGCTTACGAGCATCAGTCAGAAATACCAGCGGATTTCTATGCATGGAGTGAGGTCTGACTTGCTTGATTTGCAGGCAAGAAGTATAGGCATTCCGGTGGTGAAAATGGAGGTTCCTGATATGCCATCGATGGAAGTCTATGAAAATACCATGCGGGATACACTTTCCAACTTGAAGAAGGAAGGGATTACTGCCTCGATCTTTGGTGATATTTTCTTGGAAGATCTACGACAGTATCGTGAGAATAAATTAACTGAATTAGATCTGAAAGCTGTTTTTCCGCTTTGGAAACAATCCACCGATAAACTTATCCATGAGTTTTTGGATTTGGGTTTCAAGACGATCACCACTTGCGTGAATGAGAAATATCTAGATAAAAGCTTTGTAGGGCGAGTGATTGATGCGGATTTTTTAAAAGATCTTCCTGCCAATGTCGACCCTTGTGGAGAAAATGGTGAGTTTCATACGTTCGTGTATGATGGCCCGATTTTCAGCAAACCCATAGAATTTGAAAAAGGAGAAATTGTCCTAAGAAAGTATGAAGCCCCAAAAACTGAAGATGACAGCGATCAGTGTTTTTCTAAGGAAAAAGAAGATCCAGCTACCTATGGATTTTGGTTTTGTGATCTGATTCCTGCCTAGAAAAGCTATTTTTCAATATCGCCTAGCCTCACGCCTAGAGTCAGTTCCAGTGCGATATCTCTTCCGATTTTCTCTTCGATCTCCGCTCTGATTTCTTTGAAATCTTGCTCTGTCAGTGCCTCCTCAGAGAGAATGGTGACTGAAAGTTTCAGCGGCTGCATTTGAATCACTTTGACTTCCCGAAGCAAACCATGAGGGATTTCCTGTCCGCTAAGATCTTGGATGATGATGTTCTCTTCTACCATTTTGTTAAAGCTCAACCCAAGTGGCAAGGCGATAACGATCAGAATTCCAAGACTGATTAGCAAGCCTCTTTTGGCAAGGCGAAATGGCGAAAATCCAAGGAGTAGAAATGTCAATGAAGCAGCCATTACTATACCTGCCAAGTTGGTTCCTAGCAGGAGCATCGCGCCCCCAAAAACACCCCAATCCATCCAGCCAATTCCAATGCCGGCTACTGCTAATGGCGGTACCAAGGCTACAGAAATAGCCACTCCTGCCAGAGTTTTGTTGATTTCTTCCTTGGAGTATGCATAGGCGCCTGCGATTCCCGATGCCACAGCTATTCCTAGGTCTAGCAAGTTTGGACGTATTCTAGCTATTATTTGATCATTCAAAACTTTCAATGGAGTGATCAAAGAAATCAGAATTGAGAAGAATAAACCGATAATAATCCCCCAAAATATGGTGATCAAACTGTTTTTGATCAATAAGCTATCCTGACGAAGGGCGCCCATGGCCAAGGAAATAATTGGTCCCATCAAGGGAGCTAAAATCATCGCACCAATTACCACAGGAGCCGAATCCCCAAATAGACCAAAAGTAGCAATCATGGTGGACAAGGCCATCAAAACCAAATAGGTCGAACTGGTCTGTGCGTTTTTTCTCAAGAGAGAAAATAAGTCCTTAAATTCATCTGAAGTGGCGTGACGTACCCAAGGCAGGTAGGAGTGAAGCAGTTCCTCCTTTAATCTTCCAGTGGGAAGTGATCTGGCGTTGATTTCTGCTGGCCCATCTTTTTCTTCTACTTCGATTATTGATGCGCCAGGAAGCAGCTTGATCTTCTCCTCGACTAGATTAATGGTTAGCTCTTGTTCTTCACCTTCTTTTCCATCTAGTGCAAACTGTATGGTTTCAGAAGAAGATATCACAGCTTCGCTAGTAGAGATATAACCAACAAAACGTGGTAGTGTACCTCCTTTTATAGGGAAAAATAAATTCTGAAGTCCAAATTGAATCAGTGCAAACAAACTTTTGGGTGCTAAAATCAATAAGTGAATTCGGCCATCATCTAGCCCGGATTCCTGGATTACCCTTCGAAAAATCAGGTTACTTTCGCAGTGTGCAACAGCCAGAATGCCCATCGCTGCAGTTTCGATGGTTTGTTCTTCATCGCTGCTATTTTTGTATTTGATGGTGTAAGGCTTGAGTTTTACCCTTCGGAAAAGCTTCAGAAGTTGTGTGAATCTAATCTTAACACCCTCGAAGAAGTTGCTGGCAGAATTTGAATAAAGGATACTTAGCGAGGTGCCGACGACCAAGGAATTGAAGGTTACTTGCTCATTCACCTGCATTAGATCGATTTCCGGAGTTTTCTCTGCTTGCTGTATTTCCTCCCAAGCTTTCTCAAAATTTGTGTTGATGCCAAAGCCTTTTTTTCCTTGCTCCATTTCTGGGTGAGGAAGGAGTCCGATGTTGATATCGCTGTTTTTAAGCTTTTCAAAAAGTTCTTTAAGCTGAGAATCTGAGAGCGAGCAGGCTAGCCAATCATCTGAAGAATACTCACTTAAATTGAGTTCAGCTAAAGAAAGGTGGTTTTCGGGCTTTGGGTCAAGTCTTCCCAACAGTTCGTCTAGCTTTTCCTGTTCCGTTTCCGGATCATATACAAAAGTGATTTTCTTCATTTTGGGCTTTTAATACAGCAAAGGTTGACATTATATAGTCAATATGACTTGGTAGGACTTTAGAGCTGTCGGACTGAGCGAAGTCGAAGTCCTGTGTAATTAAACTTGATCTCGACTTCGCTCGAACAGACACAGAGTTGACTTATTATTTCTCTTTTGAATCCTTACAGACTACTCAGATTGCTCACTCATTTCCCTCAATCGAACTACGCAGTGATCCAAAGATCTATAATGATGATAGATTCCTTTCCAGATATTGCCTTTGCCAACAGTCTTTAAATTTGGTTGTTTATCCAACCCGCCAGAATACCAGTCTCCATTTTCATGATCGATTAAGTAAGTATCCGTGTAATTCCAAAGCTTTTCAAATTTCCCATAATAGTCATGAGGATCGCTTGGGTAAAGCTCTGCCATCAATAGCAATGCATTCATTCCCTCGGCTTGTGCCCACCAGTTTTTGGTGTCATGTGTGATTCGAAAACCATCTTGGAAATAATAGCCTTCATCATAAAATCCACCCACACTTCCATCCCAGCCATTATCCAGCGCATGATCGATCATCTTTTTGGCGATTCGGTGCGTAGTCGTATCGTTTTCCCAGCCTAAAACTTCTGATGCTTCTATCATCAGAAAACCAGTCTCAACATCATGCCCAAAAGAAACGTGATCGAGATTATGATGTGCCAAAATAACCTCTTCTGTAGAATCTACGAAAGTCACTGGGCTCCAATCTGGATAGAGAAATAGTGTCAAGTTGCCCTTTGGAGTCACGATTTTATCACGGATCAGAAGTAGCATTTCTTCCAGTCGATCCTTAACCAAGGGGTCAGGCCAAACATGGTAGAGTTCTGTAAAAGCTTCCAGAATGTGGATGGAGCTGTTTTGATCTTTATAGCCTAGGTCGGAGGTGGATGGAGTAGAAGTAGGACGGGAAATAGTAGTGCCTTCAGGATCCAAGTGCTGATAATAGCCTCCATTTATGGAATCATGTGCATGCTCGTCGAGCCAGTAAAATGCCTTTTTGGCAAATTCCAAGACTGACTTATCTCCAGAGGCGTCATAATATGCAGCAAGTGCAAAAATCCCGAAAGCATTTCCGTAGGCTGTTTTCATAGGGTCACCTGTCTGATTCCCTTGCTTGTCTACCAACCAATAAAATCCACCGTTTTCAGAATCCCACATTTTGTCTCGCAGGAATTCATAGCCATGTTTTGCTCCGGTTTTGTAATAATCGATTTCTGGATATTTGAGCGAAGCTTTTGAATTTGTCCAAACTTGACGCGATTGAGTCACGATCATTTTCTCCTGCTTTTCTCCAGGTTTGAAATCGAAAGAAAAATTGCTCAGGAAGCCGCCATCTACCGTGTCCATAGACATAGGATACCATTTGTCAAGCACTTCAGTCTTGAGATGGGTTTCCATTTGATCGGCTAGAATTTCCTTTTGACTTTCATGTTTTTCTTCAGTGGTGGAATTGCATGAAATAGCTGTTGAAAGCAATGCAAAGAAAAGCAGATGAGGAAATTTCATAGGTTGGTGTTTCGGGCAGATAGGTAGGCTTCAAAAAAACAATTTAGACAATTGTGGCTATAATCTAGGCATAGAAGTGAGAGCACAGGAAGTCACACGCCCTTTACTATACCGTCTAAATTATTTCTTCGAAAAATTGAAGATTGTTCGGACTGAAAGTTCGGTTGATTTGTCAAAATATAGGACTGTGAATTAAGCGCTGATCAGCTCATCTACTGCATTTGTGACAGCTTCTTCCAGTCCATTGTGTTGAGACAGATCTTCACCCCAGAATGACGATTCTTTTAATAAGGTATTGACGGTTTCTCGAGAAGAAGCCAATTTCCAAGCTTCTTGAAACTGCTTCATAACAGCAGGATCATCATTAACAGGTATTTTTTCTCCATTAAATTCACCTTTGTAGAATACTAAAAGCGCAGCAAAAGCAGTAATCAGGTTGGCTGGCCAAACTCCTTTTTTCTCATGATAAGCCAGTAGAGATGGGAGTACACGCACTTTGAATTTGGAAATGCAGTTCAGGGCTATCGACTTCAGTTCATGCACAATGAATGGATTTGCGAAGCGCTCCAACACATCATTTGCGAAAGCTTTCAATTCGTCTTCCTGCATATCCAGTGTAGGAATGATTTCTTCGAATATTGCTGTTCTTAAGAAACTACCGGTTTCAGGGTTTTCAACAGATTCTCTCACCGTGCGAAGTCCTTTTAAATAAGCATAAGGAACCATAGCGGTATGGCCACCATTTAGAATTCGTACTTTTTGGGTGCGGAATCTCGTCAGGTCATCCACGTATTTCACATTCAATCCGGCTATGTCTAAAGCGAACTCATTTCGGATAGAGTCCCCACCTTCTATCGCCCAAAAGTGATAAGGCTCTACCATTACAGCCAGCTTGTCCTCATAGCCCAGCTTTTCTTGGATCTTATCAATGTTATCCTTTGGGAAACCAGGGACGATGCGATCAACCAATGTATTGCAGAATGTGCATGATGAATCTATCCATTCGGAGAAAGCCATAGGCAACTTCCAAAGTGTTGCATACTTGTTTATGCAGCTTTTGAGCGCCTCGCCATTGTGCTCAATCAATTCACAGGGAAGGAAAACAAAACCCTTTGATTCGTCTCCTTTAAAAGCCTGAAAGCGATGGTAAAGTAAGGCGGTCAGCTTGCCGGGGAAGGTCTGAGAAATAGCTTCCGCATCAGTATCGTTTGGATTAAACACAATTCCTGCCTCTGTAGTATTGGAAACTATAAATCTCAAATCTGGATTTTCGCCCAATTTGAGATAGTTCTGATAGTCTTCAAAAACGTTTGTGATTCCATCGATGCAAGAGATCAGTTGGTATTCCTGTACCAATTCTCCATTTTTCAAGCCTTGCTCAATGACGTGAAACAGGTTGTCCTGATCTTTCATTGTGTCATTTCCAGACTTACTATGAACCTGCACTACGTGAATTTCACCGTTAAAAACCCCCGCTTCATTTGCTTTCTCTACCATCCAATCGGTAAATCCTCGTAAGAAGTTACCGTTTCCAAATTGAAGGATTTTAACAGGCTTTGGCTGGATGTTGAAGTCATATTTTGAAAGAGTTTTCATAGTAAGTAGGTTTCGGGAATACTGGTTAAGAGTTATTAATAGATGATTTCCGAATGATAAGTTCTGGTTTTAAAATTGTTTTCTTGGCTACTGGCGAAGACGATCCGGCATTTAATAATTCGAAAAATGACTCCGCTGTTATTTTCCCCATGGGAATACTTTTCTGATCTACTGTGGTGATAGGAGGCTCGGTGAAAGAAGTGAAAGGTTCATTTCCAAACCCTGCGATTTTCACCTGCTCGGGTACTTTGTAGCCATTTTCTTTCAGCACTTGCAAAGCTCCCATGATAGAATAGTCTGAGGAAGAAAAAACCCCATCAAAATCAATTTTGCTATCTATGATTTCCTGCATGATCCTTCTGCCATCCTCTAGTTGAAGATTACTGAAGGTAATCAGTTTCGGGTCTACTTCAATTCCATTGTCCTTGAGTGCATCTTCGTAGCCTCTTTTTCTTTCATGGTAGATGTTGATCCGAGGATTGCTCGAGAAATGTACTATTCGTTTGCATCCGTTTTTGATCAAATGATCGACCGTCTGGTATGCGCCGTAGTGGTCGTCAATAACTACCTGACTTACTTCTAGCAAATTAGTGATTCGGTCAAAAAGCACTAATGGTATCCCTTTTTCAATGATTTTTTGGAAGTGATCCACATTCTCCGTGGTTTTGGCTATAGAGGCAATGATGCCATCCACGCGGGCATTGAGCAGTGCTTCTACGGTCTGTACTTCCTTATCGAAATCGTCATAGGATTGAGAAATTATGACTTTGTAGTTGAGGCTGTTCGCTAATTCTTCAATCCCCCTGATTACAGAAGAGAAGAAGTTCCTGTTTGCAGTCGGAACAATCACTCCAATGAGTTTGCTTTTTCCACTTCGTAAAGCTGAAGCGATATGATTAGGCTGATAATTGATTTGTTTGGCAACTTTCAGAACCTTTTTTTTGGTGGCGTCTGAAATCCTGGGATTATCATTTAATGCCCGCGAAACAGTTGATGCGGTGATATTTAGCTTTAAAGCAATATCATGAATAGTTGCTCTATTTTTTTTCATTGCCTAGAGGTTAGATTGGGTTTTTGGGTTAGTCTTGCATTTAGCTATCATTTCTCACCCGCAGGCTTGCCAATAGTGGCTAATATACCTCCGTCGACATATATTATCTGGCCATTGACAAAATTACTCGCTTCGCTTGCCAGGAAAACTACTGTGCCTCCTAGATCGTCAGGATCTCCCCATCTTCCTGCAGGTGTTCTGTTCACGATAAAATCGTTGAAAGGATGACCATCCACGCGGATTGGCGCTGTCTGTTCTGTGGCAAAATAGCCAGGGCCAATTCCATTTACTTGAATGTTGTATTTAGCCCATTCCGTAGCCAGGTTACGCGTCAGCATCTTTAGTCCACCCTTTGCTGCAGCGTAAGCACTGACAGTATTTCTACCTAATTCGCTCATCATTGAGCAAATATTGATGATTTTACCCTGCTGATTTTTTACCATTGTTTTGGCTACCCGCTGTGCCACAATAAATGGGGAGACCAAATCCAGATCTACCACCTGGCGAAATTCTTCAGGATCCATTTCCAGTGCCGGAACGCGTTTGATCATCCCAGCATTGTTCACTAGAATGTCGATGTCGCCTACTTCCTTTTCTATCTTACTGATAAATTCATTGACTGCTTTAGCGTCACTCACGTCAAACAAATATCCATGAGCAGTGATGCCTTCGGAGGCATAAGATTCAAGAGCGGCAGTCATCTTCTCAGGAGTATGACCATTGACCACTAATGTTGCTCCTTGATGTGCAAGAGCTTTAGCCATTGCCATTCCCAGTCCGTGAGTAGCGCCTGTGACCAGCGCTATTTTTCCAGCTAGTTCAAAATTTGGTTTCATGTTCAGATATCTACTTTTTTATATCCATGTCGAATTCATTTTATCTCAATTCAGAAGGCTTGACGGAGTCCATGTCTCCATAATCCATGTTTTCACCAGCCATTCCCCAGATAAAAGTGTAATTGGAAGTACCGGCCCCACTGTGAATGGACCATGCAGGAGAGATGACTGCCTGATGGTTTTTTAGGAAAATATGTCGTGTTTCATCTGGTTGTCCCATAAAATGAGAGACGACATTGCCTTCTTGAAGATCGAAATAGAAATATGCCTCCATTCTGCGATCATGTGTGTGGGCAGGCATGGTATTCCAGACTGATCCAGGTTTCAATTCGGTCATTCCCATTTGAAGTTGACAGGTGTCTACTACCGAATTGACCAAAAGTTTATAAATAGTTCTATGATTAGAATTCTCCAAAGATCCAAGAGTGACCACTTCGGCATCTGCTTGAGTGATCTTGCGAGTAGGGTAAGATGTGTGAGCTGGTGCAGAGTTGAAATACAAATAAGTTTCTCCTTCTGCTGACGGATGAAACATTACTTCCTTAACTCCTTTGCCGATATAAAGCGCTTCTTTATGTCCCAAAGTGATAGATTCTCCCTCCACATCAATTTTGGTACAAGCTCCTACATTGATTATTCCGATTTCTCTTCGGTCCAGAAAGTTCTCAGCTTTCAGTTGATCAATAGTTTCCAGCCTAAGTGGTTGGTTGACTGGATGAATTCCCCCGATGATCAACCGATCTTCCATGGTATAGGTACCAGTGATCTGATTAGGGACGAAAATCTCGTTTAGTAAAAATTTATCTCTGATTTCTTCCGTCGCATAACTTTTGAAGTCTTCAGGGTGTGACGAATAGCGCGTTTCTATTTTTATACTCATAATTATCCATGTAATCGTTTGCGCAATATAGTGCTATTTTGCAAAACATATCTTCAGCTTATAATCCTGAATATGGTAGATTTACTGTGATTTAATTTGACTTAATGTCGAGATTGTTTTACAATTCATCTGAATTACAATTTTTATAAGAGAATGTTTTTTTATTTCTTATGAACTTTTTAATATGCAATCGATTGCTCATACTATTTGTATTTAGGCTCTTCAAATGTCTACCGAGTTTTTGGCGCAAATGTTTATTTAGGCTTTTTAATAAGCTGTTGTTTATTGACAAACATCCAAAATATGAAACCTATACAACTCAAAACTATTTATTCGCTCCTATTATTTTCTTTTGTTTTGCCATCTTTTGCTCAGTAAACACTGGAAAGCATGTACGAGGGAATAGAATTTGACATGCCAAAAGTGAAGGAAACAAGCTTTCCTGATTTTGAGAAAAAAATCACAGAATATGGCGGAGTTGGCGACGGAATTTTCAAAAACTCCGAGGCTTTCAAAGCTACAATCGAAGCTGTGAATGCAAAAGGTGGAGGAATGTCCATCCACATATGAGCGAAGATGTCATCATCCGGAATCTGAATGTGCGCAATCCTTGGTATTCACAGAATGGCGATGGATTGGATCTGGAGTCATGCAAAAATGTTCTGATTTACAATAATACCTTTGAAGTGGGCGATGATGCGATGTGTTTCAAATCTGGTAAGGATATGAAAAAAATTATTATTTCAATTTGGATGATGCTTGGCTTGGTTTACAAAAAGGTTGGTTCCAGAACATTAAAACTAGAAGTGTTTTCTCCCATTCAATCCAAATCACCGTGTCTAGGAATTGTAATGATTTATGGTTCGAACCTTATGTGAATATTATATTTGACTTTTTAGAGAAAGTATTTTGAAAATGACTCTGTTCCCACTTATTGAATTTATAAAACAATAAAATATGAAATTTGAACATTTTGCGCTCAATGTGAGCAATGCACCGGCAGCTTCAAAGTGGTACGAGGAGCACCTCGGGTTGAAAGTTGTTAAGAAAATGGTAGAATCTCCGTTCATGACTTTTCTGGCAGATGATAGCGGGACGGTGATGATTGAGATTTACTCAAACCCAAAGGGAGAAACATTGGATTTTGCGACCTTACATCCTCTGGCGGTACACTTAGCGCTGGTGTCAGATGATCCAAATGCCGATAGAGATCGATTGGTAGAAGCTGGAGCAAAAGTGATTTCTGATGATATTTTGCCTGATGGTTCTCATTTAGTAATGGTGAAAGACCCATGGGGACTGGCTTTGCAATTATGCAAGCGAGCTGTACCGATGATCTGATTTTGTAAATAAGGAGAGGTGTCTAAGTTATTTCAATAGTTGTTCAGTCTGTTTAGCTAAATAGTTTTTTTGCAAATCAGGCAAAAGTTGATCATTGATTTTATCTTAGAGGATATCTCGCTTTAGAACCCTGTTTTTCAATGATAGATCTTCACATTCCTTTCGAGCAAATCAGTACCACGCTGAAGGAAATATTACTTAAGTATGGATTTTCAGAAGAGCGGGCGCAGCGATGTGCTCTTCTTTTTGCAAAGGCTGACTTGGATGGCGTGCGCTCACATGGCGCAAATCGTTTCTTCCTTTTCCTAGACTTTATCAAAAAAGGCTTGGTTAATCCAGACAAGGAACCTGCCGCTTTGAGCCAACTTGCCATGTTTGAACGCTGGGATGGTCAGGAGGGAGTGGGGAATCTAAATGCAGATTTTGCCATGAATCGCGCTATTCAGCTTTCCAAAGAATTCGGAATTAGCTGTGTCACCTTGCAAAACACCAATCACTGGATGCGCGGTGGGAACTTTGGTTGGCAAGCTGTGGAGGAGGGATGCATAGGTATTTGTTTCACAAATACGATTCCCAATATGCCAGCATGGGGTGGCAGCGAACCTAAAATTGGAAATAATCCGCTTGTGATAGCGATTCCCCGAGCAAAAGGTCCAGTGGTTTTGGATATGGCTTTCACGCAGTTTGCCTACGGGAAGCTAAGTATAGCCCAAGCAAAAGGTGAGCAAATGGATTATGAGGCAGGCTTTGACGATGAAGGAAATCTGACCAAAGACCCTGGAACTGTCATCAATAACCATCTTGGATTACCGATCGGCTTGTGGAAAGGCTCAGGGCTTAGCATGGTTTTGGATTTGCTCGCAGCCGTGCTGTCTGGCGGAAATGCTTCTTTCGAAGTAGGGAAATCAGGTCATGAAAGCGCTGTTTCGCAAGTTTTCCTTTGCTTTGACCCAACCAAACTCGAACTCACAGAATGGATAGAAACTAAATCGGATGCATTAATTGAAGACCTGAAAAGCTCCTCAACTTTTGGAGAGAAATCGGTTCGCTACCCAGGAGAGAATACATTAGAAACCCGAAATAAAAATCTAAAAAATGGAGTGCCGATCTCAGAGAAGCTTTGGTCCGAACTTCAAAATGAATTGAACTCATGAGGAAATTAAAAATTGGAATCGTAGGGACTGGTGCAATCACTGGAAAGCATGCAGATGCAATCAGTGAAATTGAAAATGCTGAATTGGTGGCACTTTGCAGCAGTTCGTCCGAGAGGGCTAAGGCTGCTAAGGAGAAATTTGGCATTGATACTTATTCCGATATCTCCGCTTTTTTGACTCACCCTGAGCTCGATATTGTCTGTATTTGCACCGCAAGTGGACATCATATGGAAGCGGGCTTACTAGCAGCCAAAGCTGGTAAACACTTGTTGATAGAGAAGCCAATTGAAATAAATCTAAACAGAGCAGATCAGTTAATTGATGCCTGTGAGGAAAATGGTGTGAAGCTCGGAGTTATTTTTCAGAATCGATTTTCGGCTGATTATCTCAAACTCAAAGCGGCTGTACGAGAAGGTAAATTCGGAAAGCTTCTGATGGGTAATGCGCATGTGAACTGGTACAGAGCTCCAGAATATTACAGCGGAAGTCCCTGGAAGGGCACGCTAGAAGGCGATGGTGGCGGAGCATTCATGAATCAGGGCATTCATACGATTGATCTTTTGCTTGATATCATGGGTGATGTGCAGTCAGTTTTTGCAAAAGTAAAAACAGCGCTTCATCCTATAGAAGGGGAAGATCTAGGCGCTGCACTTGTGACTTTTGAAAATAAAGCTTTGGGGAATATTACTGCTTCTACAGCTTTATATCCAGGCTTGCCAGAGCGTTTAGAGATTTTCGGAAAAAATGGGTCAGCTGTATTGGAAGCAGGAAAGCTCATCCAATGGAGTATTCAAGGTGAACAAAGCGAGCCAATTATAGCTGATACTATTACGGGCTCAGGTGCTGCAGATCCGATGGCTATCGGCCATGCACTTCATAAAGCCCAATGGGAACATTACTTGAATGCGATCGAGAAAAATGAGCCAGTTTTGGTAGAAGGAAAAATGGCTCGAAAATCAGTCGAGCTGATCCGAGCCATTTATAGATCTTCAGAACTAGAGAAGGAAGTCGAACTTCCCTTTTTAGATCATATTTAAAGCGAAACGCCTCGTTTCCAAGGAATAAAGTCATCTTGGCCAAGAATCATCGCTTTGGATTTCTCTTCGCCGCTAGCCACTCGGATTACTTTCTCCAAGATTTCTTCGCCCATCTGCTGGATGTTTTTCTCACCTGAGATCACAAAACCTGTGTTGATATCGATGATATCAGGCATACGCTCGGATAGTTTGTGATTGGAGGAAACTTTGATCACAGGTGTCACCGGGTTTCCTGTAGGAGTGCCTAGACCAGTCGTGAAAAGAATCATATTTGCCCCCGCTCCAGCCATTGCCGTAGTGCTTTCCACATCATTTCCAGGAGTGCAAAGCAAATTCAGACCTGGGGTGTTTACATATTCTCCATAGTCAAGCACATCAGTTACCGGTGAAGTACCACCTTTTTTGGCGGCTCCAGAAGACTTCATAGCATCTGTGATGAGACCATCCTTAATATTTCCAGGGCTTGGATTCATGTCAAAACCAGATCCTGACGCTTCTGCTGCTGCGGCATATAGACGCATCAAAGAAGAGAAGCGCTCAGCTTTTTCATCCGAAACGCAGCGGTTGATCAATTCTTGCTCTACCCCGCAAAGCTCAGGGAACTCAGATAATATTGCGATTCCGCCCAAGGCAACCACCAAATCAGCAGCATAGCCTACAGCTGGATTAGCAGAAATTCCCGAGAAACCGTCCGAGCCACCACATTCTAGACCTACTACCAATTTGCTCAGAGGAGCAGGCTGACGGGTTTGTGTATTGGCTTCAGCCATGCCTACAAAGGTTTCTTTGATAGCCCTAGTAAGTAATTGCTGCTCGGTTCCTTCTACTTGCTGCTCAAGAATGATCAAAGTTTTCTTGAAATCAGGATTGATTAGGCGTAGTTTTTCTTCCATGTAGGAAGACTGAGCATTTTGACAGCCCAAGCTCAAAATGGTCGCTCCGGCTACATTCGGATTGTTGATATAGCCAGCGATAAGTGCGCAAAGTGCCTGAGAATCCGTTCTCGTGCCACCGCAGCCCACTTGGTGATTTAGGAATTTGATTCCGTCTATATTTTCAAAAAGTCTTTCTTCAGTCTTCTCTACGAGCGTTTCTACAGAAACCGTATCGAAAGAATTGCTTTGACCAGACTTATAGAGGCTAGCCATTTCTCTTACCATTTTCTTAAATGGATTTGGTTTGCCAAAACCAAGTTCTTCTATAAAGGCATCTTTGATAATGTCCACGTTCCTGTTTTCGCAGAAAACCATAGGAATTACCAACCAGTAATTTCCAGTTCCCACTTGACCATCAGGTCGGTGAAAACCCATAAAAGTTTTGCCTTTGAATTTGCTGATATCTGGAGCATCCCACTGGTAATCGCCTGTTTTTTGACCAAAATCCTCCGCTTCATGCGTTACATTTTGAGTACTAAGCACGCCGCCAGAGGGGATAGTTGAAAGAGCTTTGCCTACGATTCCTCCATACATATAGACCTGATCGCCCTTGTTTAAGTCATGGATTGCGAACTTATGCTTAGCTGGGATGTCGTCTTTTAGGATTATGGAATTTCCGGAAAAACTTATGTTTTCTCCTGATTTTAGATCTTGTAAGGCTACTAAAACATTGTCTTTTGGATGAATCTGTAATGTTTTATGGTTCATAGGGATTAATTATTAAATTATGCAACCGATTGCGCAAAGTACGGTTTTCTGTTTAGTATTGCGAAGGAGAGTTTTAGATTTAAAAATCCCCATTGAATTCGTCAATATGAGTTTTTGAAAGATGATATGAAGATTTGCTTTCATGATAGGAATATGAAAGGTATTTTAAGATTTGCTTATGCTCAAATAAATCAAAGATAAGTTTCTAAAAATTGAATTTCCCTTAATAAAACATCCTTTAGCTGAGGGAATAGTATGAACTCATAAATCGATTCCGTAATTCTTCGAAAAACACAGTGTAGAAAGGGCTATTATTGCTATTAGCTTTCAATTTTCATTAAACCCATGAATAAAAACAAACTCTTTTTTCTCTCCATCCTAGTTCTCGTCTTCTCGGTTTCTTCCTGTAAGGGGCCTTCCTCTAAGCGGATCATTAAGCTTGGTCACGGTCTTGGGGTGACCCATCCTGTGCATGAGGCCATGCTTTATTTAGCCAAAAAAGTAGAGGAAAAGTCTGGTGGCGAAATGGTCGTAAAAATTTATCCCAATCAACAACTTGGTTCCGAGCGTGAGCTTGTAGAACTTCTTCAAATAGGAAGTTTGGGCATGACAAAAGTATCTTCTGCTGCATTAGAAGGTTTTGCTCCTACTATGCAGGTTTTTGGAATGCCGTACCTTTTTCGTGATGATGCACATCAACTTTCCGTTTTGCAAGGTGAAATAGGCAAGAAGCTTTTGCTAGATCCCCAGAAATACCTTCTTCGAGGTCTTTGCTATTACGATTCCGGCAAAAGAAGTTTTTATACTAAAGATAAGCCAGTAGAGTCACCTGCAGATCTGGCAGGTTTGAAGATCCGAGTGATGGAAAGTAATACGGCTTCCAATATGGTAAAAAGCCTTGGAGGTTCTCCTACACCCGTTTCTTATGGAGAACTTTACACTGCGCTGCAGCAAGGTATCGTCGATGGAGCTGAGAATAATGCGCCGAGTCTTTATACTTCCAAGCACTACGAAGTTTGTAAATTTTATAGCATTGACGAGCATACAGCATTGCCTGATGTAATGATCGTGAGTACCAAAGTGTGGGAAAGCCTCAGTGAGCAACAGCAAAAATGGCTACAAGAGGCAGCAGATGAATCAGCTACCTACGAATATAAAATCTGGGCTGAGGCTACGGCGGAATCTTTACGGGAATTGGAGAAAGCGGGTGTGACGATCAGCTATCCAGACAAGGAGCCATTTCGTGCGGCAGTGGAGTCTATGTACACTGACTTGAAAGTTCAGCAGCCAGAAATCTATAAAATAGTGGAGCAAATCCGCGCAGTAAAATAATCAACAACCCAATAATATTAACCTATGTTTTCACCCCATACCAAGCTAAATCTGGATAAATGGATTGGCAATTTTCTGGTCGTATTGATGGCACTCATGGTGGTCAATGTGACTTGGCAGGTGGTCTCTCGCTATGTATTTCAAAGTCCAAGTTCATTCACAGATGAACTCTCACGCTATATGTTGATCTGGGTAGGAATGCTGGGAGCTGCCTATGTTGCAGGGAAAAATGAGCATTTAGCCATTGATATTCTCCTTACTAAACTGAAGGATAAAGCACAGGATAAATTAATGATTTTGATTAATTGCTGTGTTTTGACCTTTGCTTTGGTGGTAATGGTTATTGGAGGCTCAAATCTTGTTTACCTGACTTTTGTCCTAGAGCAGAGATCAGCGGTACTGCAGATTCCTCTAGCGTATATCTACGCTATTATCCCTTTTAGCGGGCTATTGGTGATTTACTACCAACTAGTGGCTATTAAATTTTTGACAAGTATAAAAGCTACCGTGTAATGGAGATTTTAAGCGTATTAATATTAGTGATTTCCTTTCTTTTCTTTTTAGGGATTGGTGTGCCGGTAGCATGGAGTCTTGGTCTTTCCAGTATGCTAACGTTGATGGTGACAGTTCAAACTATGCCGGCAATCACAACCATCGCACAGCGTATGGGTACGGGATTAGATAGTTTTTCCTTGCTGGCAATTCCGTTTTTTATTCTCGCAGGAGAACTAATGAATCGAGGAGGAATAGCCAACCGTCTGATTGAATTTGCTAAAGCCCTTACTGGTAGAATGCGAGGCGGATTGCTACACGTAAATATTATTGCAGCCATGCTCATGGGTGCGATTGCAGGTTCAGCGGTAGCTGCAGCATCTTCTATGGGGGGTATCCTTGGTAAAAGAATGGAGAAAGAAGGTTATCCTAAAGAACTTGGAGCAGCCGTAAATATCACTTCTTCTACGACTGGATTGATCATTCCTCCGTCCAATGTGTTGATCGTTTATTCACTTGCCTCAGGTGGAGTCTCCGTTGCGGCACTATTCGTTGCAGGGTATTTGCCAGGGCTGTTAGTCGGTGGGTTGTTGATGGTGACAGCGGCGATCATGGTGAGAGTTCATAAACTTCCAGCTGGAGAAGGTTCTTCTTTTAAATTGATTTTGAAGACATTCTGGCAAGCAGTACCAAGCTTATTTTTGTTGATAGTAGTCATTGGAGGGATCATCGGAGGAGTATTTACAGCGACTGAGGCTTCAGCTATTGCCGTGGTTTATTCCCTGGTCTTGTCTATGATCTATCGAGAATTGAAGGCGAAGGACTTGCCTTCGGTATTATTGAAGGCAGCTGAGACTACAGCAGTAGTGATGCTTTTGATCGCGACGTCAATGGCGATGTCTTGGGTGATGTCGAGCGAGGACATTCCTCAAAATATCTCCAATGCGCTGTTGGGATTAAGTGACAATATTTTTGTGATTTTGATTATGATCAATTTACTGTTGCTCTTTGTGGGGATTTTTATGGATATGACTCCAGCAGTACTGATTTTCACTCCAATTTTCCTTCCAGTAGTGACAGCATTGGGTGTGGATCCAGTTCATTTTGGAATTATGATGGTCCTCAACCTATGTATAGGACTTTGTACTCCGCCTGTGGGCTCAATTCTTTTTATCGGTGTAGGGGTGGCAAATACGACTATACAAAAGATCATGAAACCCATGTTGCCATTCTATTTGGCAATGGTCTTGGCCTTGATTCTGATCATGCTATTCCCAGAAATATCACTTTGGCTACCTAGAGTGTTTGGGGTGTAGAATAGTCAGGTGATTGATGTCGCATGTCCGATGTATAATTCAAAACAAAAAACGGCAGTTTAACGACTGCTGTTTTTTGTTTTAGCCTGGTTTGATCTTTAGATGAAGATTTCCGTAAATTGTAAGTAGCTAAACAATCACGCAATGGAATCAATAACTATCCAGATATTAAATCCTAAAGTCAAAAGTATTTTAAATGATTTGGCTGATTTGGAGCTGATTTCTATTAAAACGCAGTCAAAAAGCGAAATGATTGAGCGCATTTTGAATTCATTTGAAGAGGTGAAAGCTCATGAGAAAGACGGAAAAAAGCTTAAAAACATAGTGGATGTTCTAAATGAGCTTTGAGGTTTTAGTGACAGATTCTTTTGAGAAAAGTCTTAAGAAAATCGCAAAGAAACATAAGTCAGTGAAAGGTGATTTGAGGTCGTTAGTCACTCAATTACTTGAAAACCCCACATTAGGAAAGCCCCTTGGTAAAGATTGTTTTAAAATACGTTTAGTAATATCTTCAAAAGGAAAAGGGAAATCCGGAGGAGCTAGAATAATCACTTTTGTGAAGCTTGTCAAAAACAAGATTTACTTGTTGGATATTTATGACAAATCAGAAAAGTCCTCACTAACGGATAGAGAACTAAAACTCCTGATAGGTCAGGTGTCGATCGAAGAATAGAAACATTTTCGTGTATTTTTCTCTAAACATGGAAATCTAAATTTCTAACGGAGTTCGTTTCATCCGACATCCGAGCCGCCGCGGCGCCCAGGCATCCGACATCGGTCACCAAACACCCGACATCCGACTACCTCTCCACTTCCTTCAAATTCTCAATCTTCTTATTTCTAAGGAAGCCGTTAATATCTTCGAAGTGCTCTTTCACTCGCTTATTCCCAAATTCAAATACTTTGGTCACCAGACCATCCAAGAAATCTCTATCGTGAGATACAATGATTAAAGTGCCGTCGAAAGCTTTCAGCGCATCCTTGATGATGTCCTTGGTCTTCATATCCAAGTGATTGGTAGGCTCATCGAGGATCAGCAAGTTCACCGGCTCTAGCAATAGTTTAATCATCGCCAGACGTGTTTTCTCTCCACCAGAAAGGACTTTCACTTTCTTGTTGATATCATCTCCTTTGAACATAAATGCTCCCAAAATATCTTTCACCTTCGTCCGAACTTCACCTACAGCTATGTAATCTATGGTTTCAAAAATCGTCAAGTTTTCGTCCAAAAGTGAAGCTTGGTTCTGAGCAAAATATCCGATCATGGAATTGTGACCCAATTCGCATTTACCTTCAAATTCGATTTCTCCCATAATCGCTTTGATCATGGTGGATTTACCTTCCCCGTTTTTACCGACAAAAGAGATTTTCTGGCCACGCTCTATGGTCATGGAAGCATTTTTGAACACAACATGCTCATCATATTTTTTGCTCATGTCTTCGACGATCACTGGATAGTTACCAGATCTCGGGGAAGGAGGGAAGCGGAGTTTCAAGGCAGAGCTATCTACCTCATCGACTTCTATGATATCCATTTTCTCCAGCATTTTCACGCGGGATTGCACTTGGAGCGTTTTGGAATACGTGCCTTTGAATCGGTCGATAAATCCTTGTATATCGGCAATGACAGCCTGTTGCTCTTCGTATTGCTTTTGTTGTTGCTCGCGACGTTCTCTTCTGAGTTCTAGGTAATGACTGTATTTGGCTTTGTAGTCGTACATACGACCCATAGTCAACTCAATAGTCCGCGTGGTGATATTATCCACAAATGCTCTATCGTGAGAAATCACGACTACTGCTTTGGCTTTGTTCAATAAAAAATCTTCCAGCCACTGAATCGATTCAATATCCAAGTGGTTGGTAGGCTCATCCAGAAGAATCAAATCAGGCTTTTGCAAAAGGATCTTCGCCAGCTCAATTCGCATTCTCCAGCCTCCGGAAAACTCCGAAGTAGAACGTGTCAAGTCAGCTCTTTCGAAACCTAATCCAATCAATACCTTTTCAACTTCTGCTTCATAATTCACTTCCTCGATGGCGTAGAATTTCTCAGATAACTCAGAAACTTGCTCAATCAACTTATAATATTCATCTGATTCGTAGTCCGTTCGCATGGTCAATTCCTCATTTATTCGCTCTATCTCCGTCTTCATATAGAGGTAGCTGGCGAAAGCTTTGGAAGTTTCATCCATCACTGAGCAATCATCTGAAGTCAGTAGATGCTGTGGAAGATAAGCCACAATAAAGTCCTTTGGCGCAGACACAGAACCAGAACTAGGTTTGGTCTGACCTGCAATAATCTTCAGGAGCGTGGATTTACCAGCACCGTTTTTACCCATAAGGGCGATCTTATCGGTTTCGTTGATGGCAAAAGAAATATTACTAAAGAGTGTGGAACCGCTGTGTATGACGGCGACATTATCTACTGAAATCATAAGTATTGGAAGTGAAGCGGCAAAGGTAAGAAATTGAAGATTGAAAAATTGAAAGATTAAAAAATTGCCTTTCTGTCAGGAATTGAAATGTGAACATCATTGACCTTAATAGGGGAAAGATGCTTTGCTGGTAGTATGTATACACTTTTTTTTTACTAGAAAGGGCGAAAACCATTTTGCCTGAGGTAACGGATACATTAATATAAAAAGGCTTCCAAGTATTATTTAGAAGCCTTTTGTGTAAGAATTGTATGTGTTTTTCTTACCTAAGAAATAGGTAATACGCGATGAAGGTTGTTAGTAAAGAGATGCCAAAGCTCAACGAGATGATCTTTGGATAATTAGTCACCCATTGCCCTTTTTTTGTGTTGCCTTCTATAATCAACTGCCGATTTGGTCTTACTATCTCTTGCACGAGTGCAAGACAACCTAGAAAGTAAATAGATAGAATAAGTAAAAAACTAGCTGCAATTTCCATGACATTCAAAGTTGAATCTCAAATTTAACAGCAATTCTAAAGGAACCTTTTGAAATAGAGAAACTTAACAATTTGATAATGAGAAAAAAGGTGATTCATCAGAATCACCTTTTGAATAGTCTTTAGAAGCTTATCTAATAGCTATGATGTCTGAATTGCCGTCTGGATCTCCGATAGCAGTTCCTCCGTTACTTGGAATGCCCCAGATCAATAACCCACATACGTGTGGTGATGCCATGGAAGTTCCGCTATAGCTAGCATAGCCTCCTGGTACGGTAGAAAGCACTCCTACACCTGGGGCCGCAAAATCAATTGGAGGATTGCCATAGTTAGAAAAGGATGCAAATCTATCTGAACTGTCTATGGCTGAAACAGTATAAATGTTTGTTCCGTTAGCTCTAGCAGGGGAGTGATTATTTGCATCATCTGATTCATTTCCAGCAGCAAGTGCAACTTTTACTCCAGCTCCGCCTAATGCAACAACTGCAGCGTCTAATGCTGAGGATACAGGGCCGCCCAAACTCATGTTAGCTACGTCACCTGAATTCGCATTTGCTGTAACATAATCCACTCCAGCAATCACTCCTGAATAAGATCCAGAACCTCTAGAATCCAATACTTTCACTGGCACTACAGTCACACCAGCAGCCACACCAATTACGCCTATTGAATTATTAATTGCTCCGATAGTTCCTGATACGTGTGTACCATGGCCATTGCCATCTGTGGCAAGGTCTGAATCTCTTCCACTTGAAAAAGCATTGAATCCTGCAGTGATATTCACATTTAGGTCTGGGTGGGAAGAGTCAATTCCTGAATCGATGATGTATGCCTTTTTAGAGCCTGAGTAAGTTGCTCCTCCTCCTACTCTGGTAATTCCGTAAGGAGTTTGCTGACTAGTAGATCCTCCTCCTCCACCATTTCCTGGTTTTTTACCTGATGGTGGTGCTAGTGCAATTATGCGATCAGGTTCTATTCCTTTTACTGATGGGTCTTTGGAGATGGATTCGAGTTGCTCATCAGATAGAGTGACAGCGAAACCTTGAATAGAATTTCCATAGACATAAGTCAAGTTTTCTTCGGCTATTCTATACTTTGCCAAAAGCGCAGAACTTGTTTTACGCATAGCATCCTGAGTTGCAACGTAAGATAAATCTTTCCGGAAATTTATTTCCGAAGGTTGAAAAGTAACAATGTACTTCCCAGGTATAATGTCTCCTGATTTGTATCCAACAAACTCCATTGAATCACCGGTGATTGGCGATTCGGCTTCCTGCTGACAAGAGAAAGCAAGAAACGCTAGCAGGACTCCTGCACATAGTACAGGCTTTTTCCAAAGTTGATTTGGGATGGTCATATGTAAGTGGTTATAGATTGTTATTACCTTGACTCTAAGTGATCAAGCAACATAATCTCTTCAATTAATTTGTGAAAACCAAAATTTAGTGCTCGATTAGAGTAAAAAAAAGCCCCGAATGTCGGGGCTTGGAGATTATTTTATAATGGGAGATTCTATCATCTTCCCAGTCCTAATTTTCTTATCAAGTGTATTAGCTACTTCCTCTCGATCTATTTTGATGAATCTCCCTGATGAAGGGACACCTGTGATTTGCTCGATGGCTGTTCTGAGCATTATCTCATTTACATCTCCCAATGATTTAAGTCTCTCAGTATTTTCATTGATAGCTATGTTTGGTGTGAATCCTGTGCTGTAATCCGATTGATCCAAACTATTGAAGCTTTGCGTTACGATCGGTAACAAGCCATAAGCATTGTCAGGATTTTTTTCATCTTCAATCGCGATTGAACCTACGTTTTTACCGTAAGTGACAGCACCTATAAGAAAGACATCCATGTAGGGCTTTAGTCCATTGATAATTAATTCCGATGCTGAAGCTGTTCCGCCAGAGGTTAGAACATAGAGACGGCTATCGTTTAAGGTATTGCCAAGGTTTTGAGCTTTATTCAAAAACGCGGTTTTCACGCTGCTCAATGCGGGTATTTCTGAAGCAAGTAACTTGTTGTATTTGGTTTTTGAGAAAATGTCAGAGCTAGTAACTCCAGGAGCTATTAGGCTAGCTAGATTTACGGCAGAGGATACGTACCCACCACCATTGTAGCGAAGATCCAATACTAAATTGTTTACATTTTCTGCCTTCAATTTGGCAAAAATAGCATCCATTTCATTGTCATACTTTGTGTTGTCCGAAGCAGTGCCTGGGGCAAAAAAGTTGTAAATCACATATCCGATTTTTTGATTATTTATCGTGTATACTGTGTCAAGAAAATTAGGGTCTTCCGAGAATTCCACTGGTGTAATCGAAATATCATCCATTGCCACATATGCTCCAGCTTCGTCGCTATATCGCAATGGTTTAATAGTATGGGTAGTTTCAGTTTCATCCAGAAGCTCTCTATAATTATTTACAGTTATCTGTTTTCCGTTTATAGCTACAATCGCATCACCACGCTTCAAATCTTTAGATGCAGCTGGACTGTTTTTCTTTACATAAAGAACCTCAGCGTAGACGTCGTCGGAATCAGGGATTCTGTACAATTTAAATTCGTATCCGGGATCTAAAGAAATTCCGCTCAGCGAGTTTATCAGTTCTTGATAATCTGGATAAATTACTGAAAAACGATCTGTAGGAGTGTAGAGTAAGGATTTGAAGTAATCCGTAGGGTCAGAAGTCGCTGCGATTGGAGTGCCTAGATTAAGTCTCCAATAGTAAACTTCATCCATCACATCATAAATCCAATTGTTGATTTCTTCTTCTAGCGTGAGTTCAGCGTCGATAACAGGATCTTTATCATCGTCTTTGTTACAGCTCCAAAGTAATCCACTTAGAATTACAAAGAAGAAAGCTCTTGAGAGTAGGGTAGATTTCATATTTGGGAAGTTTGGATAATTACAAACGTAGCATTTGCAATTCCGGTTGATTAAGACAAGAAATATTAATAAGTAGAACCATAAGACACGTCATGTGTTTGACTGTCCAGTAGCTCTCCATTTTCGCATTTTAATACACGATATGGGTACTTACGAAGTAAATCATAATTATGGGTTGCCATTAATATAGCAGTTCCCTTTTTATTAATCTCTTGGAAAAGTTTGAAGATGCCATCTGCTACATCTGGGTCAAGATTTCCAGTAGGCTCATCAGCCAGTAAAATCGATGGCTCATTTAGCAAAGCTCTCGCGATCACTACACGTTGTTGCTCTCCGCCGGATAATTGGTGAGGCATTTTGCTAGAAGCATTATTTAACCCTACTAAAAGCAGTACTTCAGCCATTCGTTCATTGATTTTTGCTTTGTCTTTCCAACCTGTGGCTCTCATGACAAATGCTAGATTTTCAGCTACAGAGCGATCATTGAAGAGTTGGAAATCTTGAAAAATGATCCCGATTTTCCTTCTTAGAAATGGGATCTCTTTGGTCTTAATATTTTCCAGGTTAAATCCTGCTACCTCAGCACTTCCACTTCTTAACTCAAGATCTGCATAGAGTGTTTTTAATAAGGAGCTTTTGCCGCTACCAGTTCTTCCGATTAGAAACACAAATTCGTGCTGCTCTACCGAAAAATTCACATTGGTAAGTATAGGGTCTATTCCCTGAAAGATCGTCGCCTGGTTTACCTGAAGTACAGGCTGAGTACTGAAGTCCATTCTTATAATTCTAATTTTTGCAATTTCCCAAAAGGAAGACCTTTGATTAACGCTTCAAGTTCTTCTTCCTTTCCTTCCAGACCAAATTTCTCTATTTTTTTCAAGGGTCTATCGGCCCTGAAATAGGCAACCAATACAAAGTTTTCATCTCTGATCTGTATGTAATCAGGGATTTTCGCTTTGCCTTTTACTTTGATAATATACATAGGGGGAATTAAAAAAAGACCGACAGTAGCCGGTCTTTCATGTGTTATTTTCCAGCTGCCTTCGCGTGATCTGCCAAAAATGTTGCCAAACCAGAATCGGTAAGTGGATGATTTAACAAGCCAGTGATTACTTTCAATGGACAAGTCACTACGTCAGCACCAGCTTCAGCACATTTCAATAAGTGCATGGTATGTCTTACAGACGCTGCAAGAACTTCAGTCTCAAATCCGTAATTGCCATAGATATGAACGATCTGAGCGATAAGATCCATCCCGTCAAAACCGATGTCATCTAGTCTGCCTATAAAAGGAGATACGTATGATGCTCCTGCTTTTGCCGCCAAAAGAGCTTGACCTGCAGAGAAAATTAATGTACAGTTTGTACGGATTCCCTCGTTGCTGAAATATTTAAGCGCTTTCACACCGTCTTTGATCATCGGGATTTTCACTACGATCTTGTCATCGATCTTCGCAAGTTCTTTACCTTCTCTGATCATTCCTTCGTAATCTGTAGAGATTACTTCAGCACTTACTTTATCATCTACGATTTCACAGATCGCTTTGTAGTGAGCTCTTACTTTTTCGTCCCCACTGATGCCTTCTTTGGCCATTAGGGAAGGATTGGTTGTTACACCGTCTAAAACACCTAGGTCATAAGCTTCGCGAATGTCATCTAGGTTGGCTGTGTCAATAAAGAATTTCATGTTTGAATTGTTTAATAGGTATGGAAACCTCTTTTCTCAGGTTTTGTTATTCCTGTCTTTCTTTAAAAACAGGGCAAAAGCCATTTAAAAAGCATGATTCCAAATGGATTTGATTGTGAAAACAAAGTTAGAAGATAAATCAAGATTTAGAACCTGATTGGAGAGGTGAGGCAAAAAACATTGAAGAATTAACACTTCAAAAGTTGGTGTGAAGTGGTGAAGAGAAAAATTGTAAGTAGTTAGTGGTGAGCTATGAGTAGTGTTTTGACTACTTTTGAGTCAGTTCGTCATTATAACTATCGGGATTGAAGGTGTTGTCAATGATCAAATTCAATGAGCAATTGCCAATTTGAAAAAGAAAGTCTCTATAGCTAAAGAGGGTGAAGTGAGGTTTTGTAGAGTTCGTGTCCCATATGGTTAATTGATTTCCATAAAAAATTTAGGACAAAAAAGAAGCGGCATCGCACCGCTCAACCACCTACCCTTGCTTCCTTCCGGACCTGGGGGATTCAGCAGGAGCTGGTCGTGCCGCCGGGACAAAAGTAAGGAGAAAATTATTCTTTCCAATAATCTTACTCCGGATTGCAGAATCAGCCGCTTTTAGCGCTGACAGTGAGGAACATTAATTTCAAATTTGAGATTTCAAATTTGAAATTACTTCGTTTTCGCAAGATGCATCTGGAATTCCAGGACATTACAATGGATGAATTCATCCTCTGCAAGATCCTCAAAAATATCCTCGTCAAACTCCATTTCTGTTTTTTCTATTTTTCCGTCGGGATGAACGATCAATTCAATCCCAGTAAATGTGCCAGAATCTACTTGTACTAATACTTGGTAATCGTCAAAAACTCGTTTGAAATATTGTGGAAATGCCTTTGCCATAATTTTTTTTTCATAAAAATAGCCAATCATTTTTGACTTTAATTGGAGGAATAATAAGAGGTAGTGTAGACTTGATAGTATTCATCAGATGGGCTTAGGGTTTCTTTCACTCTGTCAAATACATAAAATGCTTGAAGGAGGAAGTCCTTCTCTCCGTAGGTCTTTGCATAGCCAATTCCTTGATTTTTCACGTTAAAAAGCACACCGTATGGGCCGATTATTTCATAACCATTGGCATTTCGCTTTCTTTTTAGCTTGATTGTTTCACCGTCTTTGAATTCAAATCGTGCAGTTCCAAAAAAGTAGCTTCCTTTACCTCGAGCGATTTCCTCGTTGGTTTGTTTATCGACTATTCTTGCATTGTGAATGCTCTGCGCATCTTTATTATAGAAAAAGCGCAACTCTGTAGATTCACTTTTTAGATCCGCAAAGCGGTACCCTTGATCTATGTTTAGATTGGTTTGCTTTCCTGCTTCATCTCCGTACTTTATCTGATGAGCTGGTGTACTCCATGTAGGATTGCTTTGGGAATAGGCACTTGAGGTAAGTAAAAGTGCAACAATTGCGAATAAAAATCTCATAACGTTGTTTTTTGAACCTAATGGTTTTCACGGTTTTATACTCAGTAAGTTTTAAAGGATTGAGTATAACAATTCGATTTTTTTGAAAAAAAACAAAAAGATGCTTTGTACTTAACAATCCCTTTCTAAATTTGCTCTCATTCTTATGAAAACAATCGCAAACAAAAACTGGTGGTGGCATTCTTACTCTTTCCAAAAGGAAGTTTAGAAAGCCCCTGCATTTAATTTTGCGTTACGACATAGTATAAAAGGCTTACTGGATTTCCGGTAAGCCTTTTTTCATTATAAAAATCCACAAAATGACTCAAGTGAAATTTCCCATACTAACTACCTACCGGAAGAGATTGGCAGATACGATCACGCCGGTAAGCATTTATTTGCAGATCAGAGATCGCTTTGCCAATCCAATCTTGCTTGAGAGTTCAGACTATCATGGACACGAAAACAGCTATTCCTATATCTGTTTTAATCCTCTGGCTACATTCACTTTCAATGATGGTATGGTGGTCGAGAACCTACCTTTTGGCAAAAAAGAGTCATATGAAGTGAGTTCTAATCAAAAGCTAATGCAGTGCTTGCGTGCCTTCGGTAGCAAGTTTGATGTAGCTCCAGACAATTTCAAATTTAGTTCAAATGGTCTTTTTGGATACATCCAATATGATACGGTAGCCTATTTTGAAGATATTAATCTAAAGAACACGACTCCCACAGAAGTGCCGATGATGCAATATTCGGTCTACCAAAATGTAATCGTAGTAGATCATTATAAAAATGAATTGCATCTGCTGGAGCACAGAGTAGCTGGAGCGGAAAATGTGGAAAGAATGGAAGAAATTGAACGTCTACTTACCAACAAGAACATTCCGAGTTACTCTTTCCAGCGTATAGGGGAAGAAGAATCAAATTATACAGACGAGGAATTCTTAAAGATTTTGAATCAGGGCCGTGAGCATTGTTTCAAAGGAGATGTCTTCCAGATTGTCCTTTCACGTCGATTTAGTACGGCTTTCAAAGGGGATGAATTCAATGTGTATCGTGCGCTTAGATCTGTCAATCCTTCTCCTTATTTATTCTACTTCGACTATGGCTCCTTCAAGGTTTTTGGAAGTTCTCCAGAAGCTCAGATTGTGGTTAAGGATAAAAAAGCAACGATTTATCCAATTGCAGGTACTTTTCGCAGAACGGGCAATGATCTAGAAGATGCGAAGCTTGCCAGAAAGCTCTACGATGATCCAAAGGAAAACTCAGAGCATGTGATGCTGGTAGATCTAGCAAGAAATGACCTGAGCAGATCTTCCGAAAAAGTCACCGTGGATGTTTTCAAAGAAATTCAATATTATTCACACGTAATTCATCTGGTATCCAAAGTGACTGGGGAATTGCCAGAAAACACCAATCCACTTCAACTCGTAGCGGATACATTTCCCGCAGGGACACTTTCGGGAGCTCCAAAATACCGAGCGATGGAATTGATCGATGAGCTTGAGAATGTTTCCAGAACATTTTATGGTGGAGCTATCGGTTATTTGGGATTCAATGGAGATTTCAATCACGCGATATTGATCCGGTCCTTTGTTTCAGAAAACAATCAACTTAGATTTCAAGCGGGGGCTGGTGTTGTTGCCAAATCTACCATTCCATCCGAATTGCAGGAAGTCGCCAATAAGTTGGAAGCGCTGAGAGTTGCACTTCGCACCGCGGAAGCCATCTGATTGGAAAATTGCAAGATTTTAATATTGAAAAATTATGGCAAAATATGAGCGGTTTGAAGATTTACCCGTTTGGCAACACGCTATCAGAATAGGGGTGAGAATATATCAACTAGTGGAGTCAGAAAAATTAGCTAAAGACTATCGTGCCAAAGATCAATTAATAGGGTCTGCAATTTCGGTTTCAAATAATATAGCGGAAGGTTTTGAATACAATCGAAATCGCCAGTTTATCCGCTATTTAGAAATATCAAAAGGATCTGCGGGAGAGCTCCGTAGCCAGTTGTTTTTGTTGCTTTCTGCAGGAAAAATAGATGAACAGACTTACCAAGAATCTACCTGGAATTAATTGACATGTCAAGTGAATTAAAAGGTTTAATCAAATACCTAAATGAATTTGAAGATAGAAAAAGGAAAGGAGGGTAACTCTGGATAATCTTTCGATTTTCCAATATTCTAATCTTTCAATCTTCAACTATTTCAATTAATTAAAATGAAAATACTCGTCCTCGATAATTACGATTCCTTTACCTACAACCTGGTTTATATCGTCCGCCAACTTGGCTACGGAGCAGACATGGATGTCTTTCGAAATGACAAGATCAGCTTGGAGGATGTGGGGAACTACGATAAAATCATACTCTCGCCAGGACCAGGTGTCCCGGAGGATGCGGGTATTATGCCTGAGCTTTTGAAAAAATATGCCGCTACCAAGTCTATCCTAGGAGTTTGTCTTGGACATCAAGCTATCGGCGAAGCTTTTGGTGGTGACCTGACTAACCTTTCGGAGGTGCTGCATGGTGTGGCTTCTACGGTTAAAGTAGAAGAAGACTTGCTTTTCAAAGACGTTCCCGATACTTTTAGTATTGGCAGATATCACTCTTGGGTTATCAATGAGAATACCCTTTCTCCAGACCTGGAAGTGATCGCGCGAACACCGGATAAGCAGATCATGGCGATTCGACACAAAAAGTACGATGTACGAGGATTGCAGTTTCACCCGGAAAGCATTCTGACTGAAAATGGAGTCCAGATTATCAAAAACTGGATGGAGAGCTAAGAAATAGGATCACCCAAACAATACCCACAACCATGAAATGAGCTTAAGAAATTTTTCATTAACAGATCAAGTTAAGATGAGGACTGCTTTTAAGCGCATTATATCTGACCTAAAAAATCAAAAAACAAACAGATGAAAGAAATATTAAACCATCTCATCGAGCACCGCACGCTTACCCGAGAAGATGCCCGTGAAGTATTGAAAAACATCACTTCCGGCACCTACAATCAGAGTCAAATTGCGGCCTTTATGACTGTGTATATGATGCGTAGTATTACCGTAGAGGAGCTTTCAGGTTTTCGAGATGCGATGCTGGAGCGTTGCATTCCTGTGGAAATAGCTGAATATGATGCTATGGATCTTTGTGGCACTGGCGGAGATGGTAAAGACACGTTTAATATATCTACCCTTTCATCTTTCGTAGTAGCCGGAGCTGGTCAGAATGTTGCCAAGCACGGGAATACTGGCGTCTCTTCAATCTGTGGATCTTCAAACTTACTGGCATATTTTGGTTATGAATTTACCAGCGACATGGACAAAATCCGTCAAAGTCTCGATGAAGTTGGAATTTGCTTCCTGCATGCGCCGCTTTTTCACCCAGCTATGAAACATGTAGGGCCAATCAGAAAAGATCTTGGGGTAAAAACCTTCTTTAATATGCTTGGTCCGATGGTGAATCCGAGTTTCCCTAAAAAACAATTGGTGGGTGTATTCAGTCTGGAACTTGCCAGACTTTATGGATACTTATATCAGGAAATGCAGGGTAGATTTTCCATACTTCATGCCTTAGATGGCTACGATGAGATTTCTTTGACAGGGGATTTTAAAATGATTTCCAATGAAGGGGAAAAAGTTTTAAAGCCAGAGAATTTGGGTCTGGAAAAGCTAAAAGCAGAGTCAATCAGAGGTGGGGACACTATTCAAGAATCTGCTAAAATCTTTGAAAATATATTGAAAGGAAAAGGTACCAAGAGTCAAAACGCTGTAGTGTTTGCTAATTCAGCAGCGGCATTGGTCACTGCCGAAGAAGGACTTACTTTTCCAGATGCTGTCGCAAAAGCTGAAGAAGTATTGCTTTCAGGCAAAGCGTTGAACGTATTTGAAGGTCTTGTCAATCCTAAAACCAGTGTCTCTTTAGCGTAAAATCATATGAACATTCTAGATAAAATTATTGCTCAAAAGTACATTGAAGTTGCTGAGAGAAGCAGTTTGGCTCCAGTGAAACTTTTGGAGAAAAGCCCCTTTTTCGAAGGAAAAGTGGTGTCAATGAAGAAGTATGTGTGTGATCCTGAGAAGTCAGGAATTATCTCTGAATTCAAAAGAAAATCACCATCCAAAGGACTGATCAATGGTGCTGCATCAGTGGAAGCTGTAAGTATTGGTTACATGCAGGCTGGAGCTTCAGCCTTATCGATTTTGACGGATACAGATTTCTTCGGAGGTAGCAATGCTGATTTGAAGGAGGCGCGAAAGTTCAACTTTTGTCCGATTCTCAGAAAGGATTTTGTGGTGGATGAATACCAGATTCTCGAAGCAAAATCTATAGGTGCCGACTGTATTCTGTTAATCGCTGCAGCTCTTGAACCGGCTAGATTGAAAGAATTGGCTGCTTTTGCAAAAAGCCTTGGGCTGGAAGTATTGATGGAAGTGCATGACGGCGAAGAATTGGACCGAAGTCTCTGTGAGGACTTGGATCTAGTAGGAGTGAATAATCGTAACCTTAAAACTTTCGACGTGTCGCTTGATATCTCTATGGAATTGGTGAGTCGCATTCCTTCATCTTTTGTGAAAATATCCGAAAGTGGGATCTCCTCGCCAGAGACGTTGGTGACGCTTAAAAAAGCAGGATTCGATGGTTTCTTAATCGGTGAGAATTTCATGAAATTTTCTCGTCCCGAACAAGCAGCTTACACTTTTATCAAAGAGTATAAGAAGTTGCTGGCGAAAGAAACAGCGCTGAACAACGCCTGATCTATCGAAAAACTAAAAAGATACAGATGCAAATCAAAGTCTGTGGCATGCGTGAGCGGGAGAATATCCTAGCATTGGAGCGGGAAATTGCTCCGGATTGGATGGGGTTGATTTTCTATCCCAAGTCTGCTCGTTTTGTAAATAATGCAGAATCGTTGCCAAAGACAAACCTTCGGAAGGTTGGCGTGTTTGTCAATGAAAGTGAAGAAGAGATACTGAAGAAGGTTGGTGAATATGGGCTTTCAGCGATTCAATTGCATGGCAAAGAGTCGGTGGAGTTTGTGGAAGCTTTGGCACAGAAAACGAAAAAGGAAATCTGGAAAGTCATCTCTGTGAAAGACACGATTGATTGGGATTCATTGAGGGGATATTTGCCATTTATCAGCAAGTTTCTTTTCGATACAGCCACCGTCGCGCATGGAGGATCTGGGAAGAAGTTTGATTGGAGCGTATTGGAATCCTATCCTTTTGACAAGGGATTTTTGCTCAGTGGAGGATTGGATGAGTCATGTGCGGACGAAGTTTTGGCCTTGGTTGCAAAAGTGCCACAGCTGGAAGGAGTGGATTTAAACTCCAAGTTTGAGGTCGAGCCAGCATTGAAGAATATTGAAAAACTGAAGAGTTTTAAGAAAAGGTTACTTGGTCAGGAAGAAAAACCAACAACCGATAACTAACAACAAGAGATGATCAAAGTAGATGAAAAGGGTTTTTACGGCAAGTTTGGTGGAGCTTACATCCCCGAAATGCTGCATCCGAATATCGAAGAACTGAAAGAAAACTACGAGGCCATCATGGCTTCACAGGAATTTCAGGATGAATTCAGAGGTTTGCTGAAAGATTATGTTGGTCGTCCGACTCCACTATATTTTGCTTCCCGACTTTCGGAAAAGTATGGTGCCAAAATCTATCTCAAGCGCGAAGATCTTTGTCACACTGGCGCTCACAAGGTGAACAATACCATTGGTCAGATCATCTTGGCAAAGAAGCTTGGCAAAAAGCGGATCATTGCTGAGACTGGAGCTGGTCAGCATGGTGTGGCGACGGCGACTGTTTGTGCGCTGATGGGCATGGAGTGCACCGTTTATATGGGGGAAATTGACATCGCGCGGCAGCATCCTAATGTGGAACGGATGAAGATTTTGGGAGCAAAAGTTGTTCCTGCTACTTCAGGCTCGAAGACGCTCAAAGATGCGACCAACGAAGCCATGCGTGCTTGGATCAACAATCCTGTGGACACACATTACATTATCGGATCGGTGGTGGGGCCACATCCTTATCCAGAGATGGTAGCGAGATTTCAATCCGTGATTTCGGAGGAAATGAAATGGCAGCTGAAAGAAAAAGAAGGTAGAGAAAATCCTGATATCGTGATCGCTTGCGTAGGTGGAGGATCAAATGCTGCGGGTGCTTTTTACCATTATTATAATACTCCTGAAGTAAGGTTAGTGGCAGCGGAAGCGGCTGGGTTGGGTGTTTTATCTGGTAAATCAGCAGCGACTACTGTTCTTGGAACTCCAGGTGTTTTGCATGGATCCAAAACTATCCTGATGCAAACGGAAGACGGGCAAGTTGTGGAGCCACATTCTATTTCCGCAGGTTTGGACTATCCTGGAATTGGGCCAGTTCATGCGCATCTATTTGATGTGGGAAGAGCGGAATTCGTGGCTGTAGAAGATAAGGATGCCATGGCAGCGGGAATTGAACTCAGTCAATTGGAAGGAATTATTCCTGCAATCGAGTCAGCTCATGCGCTGCATGCCCTGAATATGATCGAATACTCCAAAGAAGATGTGATCGTAATCAATCTATCGGGAAGAGGCGATAAGGATTTGGATACTTATATTAAATGGGGTGGTTATTGATTTAGGAATTATGATTGACGATTTACGAGATTATTTTGAACCTCAAACGTGATTTATAGAATTGAGCATTTAATGAAATTAATTTCGAATGAAGAACGTCGAATGATCAAGTTCGAAGTCTCAAAACTTTCCAGCCTTACCACACTCCAACCTTTCGACCTAATATTCCAATCTTTCAATCTTTCAATTTTCCAATCAAAGCAAAATGAACCGAATACATACCTTATTTGAAACCAAAAAAGCTCGCGTGCTGTCGATCTACTTCACTGCTGGTTTTCCGGCGCTGGAGGATACCTTCCCGATCATGGAAGCTGCACAGGCTGGCGGAGCAGATATTATAGAGATTGGGGTACCGTATTCTGATCCGGTGGCTGATGGTCCAACGATTCAGGATAGCAATATGATTGCACTGGAAAATGGGATTTCTCTCAAAAAAATCTTTGATCAGCTGAAAGGCTTTCGTGCCAAAATCCACATTCCAGTAGTGATGATGGGTTATTTGAACCCAATCATACAGTACGGGATGGAAGCTTTTTGCCAGAAATGTAAAGAGGTAGGAGTGGACGGCTTGATTTTGCCTGACCTGCCTATGCAGCAATATCAGGATGATTATAAGGAGCTTTTTGAGCAGTATGGTCTGGTGAATACCTTCTTGATTTCACCACAAACCAGCGAAAAGCGTATTCGTGAAATCGACGAAAACACCAGCGGCTTCATCTATATGGTGTCCTCACACAGTACCACAGGAGCGAAAACGGGGATAAGCGAAGAGCAGATTGCCTATTTTGAGCGTGTAAAAGCGATGAATCTGAAGAATCCTAGGCTGATTGGTTTTGGGATCTCCGATTCGGAGACCTTCACCACCGCCTCGAATTATAGTAACGGCGCCATCATTGGCTCGGCTTTCATCAAGACAGTAAAAGATTCTAAAAACCTGAGCGAAGACATTCAGAAATACATTCAATCAGTCGTTAATTGAAAAATTGAAATATTCAAATATTGAAAAATTTCTCTTCCTCAAACATCGTATTTGTAATTAGGCCTCAACACTTTGAAGTGCCTCGTAATTCGTAGTTCATAAATCGTACTTAAAAATGATTATCCAACTTCAACCCGATATTTCCGACAGCCAAAAAGACAAATTGATCCTTGAGGTCAATGGGGTAGGCTATAAAACCACAGAAGTAAAAACCCAATTGGGTTCTTATCTGATTGGTATCGGTAAAAAGGAATTCGATATCCGTAAAATCGGCCAGATGGACGGTATTATCGATATTCACATCGTCTCTGATGAGTACAAGTTGGTATCGAAAAAGTGGAAAGCCAAGCCAACATCTGTTGATTTGGGTGATGGTATTTTCATTAAAGAAGGAGAAATGGCCGTGATCACTGGTCCTTGCTCCATCGAGACGGAAGAGCAAATCCGTGCTGTAGTGGCGCACTGTGTAGAGAATGATATCAAGATGATGCGTGGTGGCGTATTCAAACCTAGAAGTAGCCCGTACGCTTTCCGTGGCTTGGGATTGGATGGTTTGAAGCTATGGCATAAAATCGCCAGCGAAGCTGGAATTAAGATAGTTACCGAAGTGATGCAAACTTCGCAGATCGAAGAAATGTATCCGTACGTGGATGTCTATCAAGTGGGCGCTAGAAATTCCCAAAACTTCAACTTGCTCGATGAACTGGGAAAAGTAGATAAAGCTGTGATGATCAAGCGTGGGATTTCAGGCACGATCGAGGAACTTTTGCAGTCCGCCGAGTATGTGTTTTCAGGAGGAAATGAGAAACTGATTCTTTGCGAAAGAGGAATCCGTACTTACGAGCGAGCTTCCAGAAATACATTGGATCTGAATGCTATTCCGATTTTGAAAGCGAAATCACACCTACCGGTGATCGTGGATCCTTCGCATGGGATAGGTATTCGTGCCTATGTGCCTCAGATGGCACTAGCAGGTGTGATGTCCGGAGCAGACGGGATTATCTATGAATCTCATGAAGTTCCGGAGAAAGCTTATTCCGATGGACAGCAGACGCTTGACTTCGCCCAAAGTGCAAGACTTGCCGGCTGGATCAGAGAGAGTTTCGCGATGCGAAAAGGATTTGATTTGTTGTAAAAAGTTCTTTCAAAAACAGCAGAGTCTTTAGCCTATGAATGTTTTTGGAGCTGGGTTTATGTGCTCTTGAAAAATAAAAGAATGATTCCAGGAGGAAAGCTCAATTACTACGATGAAGCTCCTCCTGGAAATAAAAAAATTTTGTTTGGTATTTTTAGCGTGGAATTTCTGTTTCCTCCATTTCCACTGCTGCTTGCTGTAATTCCATGAGTGCAAGTGTCATAGGAGTGCTATCCCAGTAGCCATAGGCTTTTACGATTTTTCCATCTACAAACTGGGACGTGATATGTATTGGCATTTCAAAAGTTTCGCCACTTGCTGCGATTGTCCCTTTCCATAAACCCCAGAAATTCACCCATGTTTCCCCTTCGTCAGTCTCTACCATCTCAAGTTCGTCTTTATCTCTTACGAATGAGTAAGAGGATAGTGGCTCAATTGTTAGTTTTTGGCCAGCAATGATTTCTTGGATAGAGGAAGGGTTATTTTCTGTAGTATTAAAAAATATGGTAGCTCCATCTGCATAGTGAGCTGCATATTCATCCCATTCTCCATTGACATAATTTCCGATTATGGATTTAACCGTGTCAATCTCCGGAGACTGTTGTGTATAGCGTGATTTGGTAGTGCATCCAATTGTGAGTAGGAGCAATCCAAGGAAAAATACATTTTTCATAGGTGTAGTATATAAAATGTGAAACTTCAGAATTGTCTTTAATCCTAGTAAGTTGTACTTCTTCAAGCAATGTTAAAAATGAACTGGTATGAACGTATGCTATTACTGTCCCATCTACAGGAAATATTTCCCGGGGCATGTTTTAAATACAAGAAATTGATCTTCAAGTCTATCTAATTACTACATTTAGGAATGAAGCATTTTTTTTTCCTAGGTTTTTTTTTGATTTCCACTGCTGGGTTTGCGCAAATCCAAGGGATAAATGGATTTTTCCAGTACCAAGAGGTTTTTGTAGAAACAGATGATTTTCAATCGGATTACCTTGAGAAATTAGAAAATGCTGTAGCAGGGATACAAAGAGATTCCACACTTAGATTGAAAGTTCTAAATGATCTAGGATACTATTATCATACCCGTAATCTCAAGCTAGCGCTGGAATACATAGAGCAGGGATTAGAAGGAGCTAGAGCAATAGGAGATGAATATTGGGAAGGCAAGCTGATGGTTTCTCAGGGAGCTATTTTGCTGCGAATGGAGGAATTGCAATTCGCTGAGAATGTGCTCAGAGAAGCTATTCTCAAAATCCCTGAAAGAGAAACGTGGTTATTGTATACCAATTTGGGATATGTGTACGAGCGAAAAGGAATGCTCGGCGAAGCTTTTGTCTACGCTTCCAAAACCTTGGAGATTGGAGAAAAGTATGGAGATAGCAAAGCCATCGCCATGGCTTATTCCGACATGAGTAACCTTTTTTGGAAGCAGGGTAAGTTTGACGCGGCGTTGAACTATGGGCTGAAATCACTCGAGATATTTGAAAAAAGAGGTCTTAAGGATCTGGATTACGACTTTACGCTCCATTTAGTAGGGCAATACATGGTCGATTTGGATAGGCCAAAGGAAGCACTAGACTACTTCCAGCATTCAGTGCAATTGGGAGAGCGCTATGGTTTTTATAATAATCTGAGCGATACTTTTATTGCGCTAGCGAATTTACAAGCTAAAATGGGTGATTTTTCCGATGCCCATACATCAGGCTTAGAGGCGCTACGTTATGCTGAATTGCTCAACAATGATTTTATGATTATGAGGTCTTATTTGGCTTTGGGTAAAGTCAGTAATGCGTCAAGAGATTTCTTAAAGGCATCCGATTATTTGGAGACTAGTATTATTGAAGCAACTGAGAACTTTGGGGATAAATTTTATTTGAGTTTGGTCTATGAGGAGTTGAGTAAAGCCTATGAGGGTTCCGAGTCATTTCAAAAAGCCCTTACTGCTTCAAGGAAATCTGATGAACTCCGCAGGGATGTTTTTACTGCAGAGGCAGAGGAGCAAATATCCTTATTGCAGACTCAAATGGATGTAGCCCAAAAGGAAAATACCATTAAGCTTCAGGAAGCCGACTTGAGTAGAAATCGGATCCTTGAGGTTTTCTATCTGACACTTGCTGGAACTCTAGTCGTCTTTTTATTTCTGCTTTATCGAGTCTTCCTGCGAAAAAAGAAGTACAGCACACTACTGGAAAAAAAGAATGAGGAGAAAGAGTTTCTACTTAAGGAAATCCACCATCGAGTAAAAAATAATCTGGAAACCATCTCAAGCTTGCTAACGCTTCAGATTGCTAAAATCGAAGATCCAAAGTTCAAGCAAGTAATGGAAGAAACCTATACAAGAGTCCAAAGCATGGGAATGATTCACCTTAGTTTGTACAAAGAAGGTAATCTGAAGCAGGTGGAAATGAAGGGGTTTTTTGAAGGTTTGGGTAAATTTATCCTAGATACTTTTGATGCTTCGGAAAGGATTGATTTTTCTACGGAAATGAATTCTTTGGAATTGGACGTGGATGTAGCAATTCCAATTGGGCTCATAGTAAATGAACTGATATCCAATTCTCTTAAATATGCTTTCCCTAGACATAATACAGGTCAAATTTGTGTTAGCTTGAATGAACGAGATGGTAATCTTTTCTTGAAAGTTTCTGACAATGGCGTCGGGATCATGGAAAATTCCACGACAAAGGGTACCGGCTTTGGAAGCGAGTTAATTAGCCTACTAACGCGTCAATTGGACGGAGAAATGACCTTGGTGAATAACTCTGGTACTGCATTTTCTTTTGAATTTTTACTTAATAAAGCAGCATGAGTGCAACTAGAATTCTGATTGTAGAAGATGATATGATAATTGCAGCTAATATCAGTTTGCAGTTAAGTAATCTTGGTTATGAAGTCACTGGAATAGAGACCAAAGCAGAAGAGGCAGTGCATCATGCACTGGAGACTAAGCCGGATATAATCTTGATGGACATTCAGCTGAGGGGGAAATCCAGTGGGATTGATGCCGCCCATGAAATACATAAGTTCATCGATATTCCATTGATATTCCTGACTGCAAACGAGGATGATGCTACTTTTCAAAAAGCTAAAGAGACACACCCTTTTGCTTTTATTTCCAAGCCTTTTACCAAGCAGAATCTAGAAAGAACAATCGCCTTGGTAGAAGAAAGAATCAAGAAAAGTCCTTCAGATTTTTCCTCAATGGAATCATCGGTAGCTGCTCATGAGGACAGGATTTTTATCAGAAACCAAAACAGGTTGATCAAGATCATGCTTGTGGATATACTTTGGGTGGAGGCAGAAAGGAATTATTGTAAAATAATCACTGCTCAGCAATCTTATTTGGTAGTAAGTCCTCTGAATAAGCTTTGTGAAAAAATAGACCAAAGGATATTTATTCGAATTCACCGATCCTATATGGTCAACTTCTCAAAACTTGATGCTGTGGCAGATTCGCATGTAGAGCTGAATGGGAGACTTATTCCTATAGGAAAGCAATACAAGGACGAACTCTATAGATTGATGAAAAAGGTTTAATTTTTTGGCGAAAAAAGGCCTTCAAGTCCTGCTCTGCAAGCACAATGGTAGGTGCATACAAATTTTGGATGATGAACACCTATGTTCTCAAGAACTTGATTAAACTGGCTAATTTGTTTAGAGGAAGAGATCCAGCTTATCGATACCTAAGCTGAAAAACAAATTTTGATTCTTTGTCTGAGCTCAGCTGCATTCTTTCAGTAGATGGGATTTTGCTATTGTTGAGATAGTAGAATTTTTCAATGTCTTCTTGCTCGCTCCAGTACCAAGCCTGGTTACCTAAGTTACCTGAAAAAGTGATGGTGGAGGGCGTAATCATAAGTTTATTCTTGATTTGGTCCATGTAGGTCATTTCCATGGTGTTGAGATCAACTCTTAAATACCCATTCTTTTTCTTGAACCTAATAGAAAATAAGAACTCTGTGTCAGAAAGCTTTACGCCATTTGATAGATTGTAAAAGTTCTCAAAGGTATTAGCGAAACGAAGTTTTTCCAATGGCTCCATATTCGCCAATTCTTTTACATCAATAAATTGGCTGTTAAAATTCAATTCTAATTTTTCCATGCTATGGTTTCTGTATATCCAGATATATGGATAAAATGGGTTGTAGAAAACAAAGGATGAGTCATTGATGGGGATGAAAAAGTTGGTGCCTGAAAAAACTAGTTGAGTGCTTAGTTCTTCTGATGGAATAAGGGTGTTTATATAATCCATTTGATGTGAGTAATGGACAAGCCTTCCTTCTTCAGCATCTTCTCCCTGCCTCAATAAAAAAATACCTGTATGGTTAATCAAAAAGTTATTGCAAGGAATTGGAACATCAATTTCATCAAGAGTCTCTAACTCTAATGAGAAGCGTAAAATTTTTCTTCGATAACCATCAAGCACGTAAACCGTGTCTTTGAATACGGTAAAATCGTTGATTTGACTCAAACCCATCGGGCCTTCTCCAATGTCATCCCGATAAGCTAGTTGAACACCTGTCTGGTCAAACACGCGCAGGGATTTCATTAAGTTGAAATCAGAAATCAAAATATGAGAATCTGTAGTCACTAACTTATCAATCGAACCAATAGGCTCGTCACTTTGGAGAAGATTGGATGAGATGGAGCTAAAGTATTTGGATAGCTGAATAGGAGTGGCTGATTTTCTTAGACGGAATTCAGTTGATTCTTCTTTGTTCGAAGAACATGAGATGATGATTAGGATTAGAAAAAATAGGGATAGGTTTTTCATGGGAAATATATAGAATTGAATTGCTGGCTATACAGCTTCTATTACCGTGGTCTGTGTTCTCACAGACCAATTTAAGTGGTTTTATTTCCGATGGTGAAGACAGGTGCCGTGGAAAAGTTGAAAAAATAAAAAGGCTTGAAACTTATCTCTTCAGGTTTTCTGGGATTCCAACTTTTGAAAGTATTTCATTGGCTTTTTCCAGTTTCTCCGGGAATAAAACCACTTCTCTGAATTGTTCTAACTTTTTATTAAAAGTGATTACAGGGATTTTTGAGTTGTTCAACTTATCAATAGTTTTCATGGCTTTAGATGTTTTCTTTTTTGGAAATAAGAAATGCTTCATATTCTACTCCAACAGTGAAGTGTTCCCAATGGTTTCCGTTTTTCATTAACCCAAATACAACAAAATCTTTGCTTATTTCGGTAAGATTATTAGTTATTCCGATTCTGTAAAGTCTTGTTCTAGCATTAGTACTTCCTGTTGCAAAGATCATTGCTTCTGGGTGTTTATCTATAAATGCATATACTGTTGAAGCTACCGTAGTCAGTACTTTTTGGCTATCACCATTATTTGTAACCGAGAAGTCATTTATTTCTTGTGTATTTTCATCAAAATCTCCAAAAGCTAAATTATAGACATTCTCAGTGCCCGTTTCAGAGAATTGCACTAGTTTTCGAATTTCCCCCTTTGATCCTTCACTGGTGAATTCGAACACCTTAAAAGACTCTTCTGATTTGTATAAATATTTAGGCTTATTCATTTCTCCTCTGTCAAGATATTATTTTCCTCTGACATATCAAGGATGATAGAAACCTAAATATTGTGGATATAGAGTCATATGAATAGCGATGATTACTCACAAATTATCACTTAGCAAAAATCAGATAGCTAACCCAATTTACGTGACCAGTCTACTAAAGACAAGTAGAAATCGGAGTTTCCTATAACAAATAATTATATCAATTTGCCGATTTATGATCTAGCTCTAGGCCTACAGAAGTTCTAGGCTTAAATCCAGGCCACTCTTTCTTTTCTGCATTTTCATCAACTTCTAAATAGGATTTAAAGTCTTCTTTGCCTTTCAAGTGAACGCCCAGAAATGCAGTGACAAAGTGCTGGTTGATGTTATTCATTCTACGCATATCCCACACAGAATCACCATATCTTAAGTATTCATCGATACTCAAGTTTCTCTCAAGAGCTTCTGCTGGCGCCGGGTTTGGCGCTACATTGTGCCTAGCATTGATGTAGGTAAGCAGGTATCTGTCTGAGTTGACAGCGCCTTCATAAATCGCTTTGGTACCATTTTCATATCCAGAGATATCATCCAAACTTCCTGCTACGAATAGAGAAGGGATTTTGATACCAGCTAGACCTTCCTCATTCCAAACTCCACGTTGCATGCCCCATGGAGCAAAAGCTACGATGACCTTGATTCTTGGATCTATGGAAGCCTCAAACTCAGGGTTTCCCATAGTTCGTCTCGATAAGGCTTTACTTCCACCTGTCATGCCTCCAAATAGTTGAGCTGCCTGAGGACTATATCCTGCTCCAGCTACATTAACTGCCCCATAGCCACCCATCGAATAACCGATCAATGCAGTGTTATCAGCATTCACCAAGCCTTTCAGAAAGGAGTTTTCATCCTGTCCCAATCTTGCCATTTCATTAAGTATATAAAGGTCATCAAGAGACCTGTTCAAAAGAGTGCTTTGAAAACCAGCAGCGTCTCTGAAAGTTGCTTCGGTGTGATCTATTGCCACTACTACATAGCCTTTGGAAGCAAGATTCTCTGTCAAATAAGTCATTAAATACCTTGAACCTGTATATCCGTGGGAAACGATCACCAATGGAAAAGAACCATCTGCGGAGGCAGGTTTTGCATTTCTTGTTGCTCTACCGAGAAAAGTGAAAGGAATAAGAGGTCTGGTAGGCGAACCATTTTGTCCCATTACTTCATCGTAAGAAATCAATTCATTGGATGCAGCTTCTGTAGGATACCAGATTTCTACTTTCAGAGGTCTATTGTAAAGTGAGTCTGCACCTTTACCGTAATTAAGAATGTCGAGCTGGTTTTTATGAATTAAATCTAGGGTCTGTACACCTACAGAATAATCCCCTCTTGCAGCCAGTTCGGGAGCATCAGGCAGTAAGTCTCCATAAACAAATTGATTATAGGCTGTTGACTGTCCTAAGGTGATGGATAAAGTACTTATGAAAAGGAAAGATGATAGAATCGATACTAGAAGTCGGTTTTTAATCATTTGGGGTCTTAGTTTAGGTTTATGCTTCAAGATAAGAATTCCTTAGATTTACCGTGGTCTGTGTCCACACAGACCATTTTATGTGGTTTTCCGGTATGTGAAGACACAGACTAGGGCTGGCTATTCTTTATACCTGTCTTAGGTATTAGCGTTATTTTTCTATCATTTTATTAATCTTTGGCTGCACCATCCATATCCCAATTGGATAAAACCAAATCATAAAAAACTCTCCAGCAAAATCGGCAAAACTGACTTCTCTTTGCAGTTCAACTGTTTTAAAAGTCTTTGCGACAAAGTATAAAGAGTAAAAAATACAGAATATTGAAAATAAGTGTAGAGGAACAATAATGGCAAATGCAAATCCTGCTTGATCATTATTCGGCTCAATCGTACCGGTCATTAATCCGTTGGTCAAAACCCAAAGAAGCACGTTTATGATAAGCAAATAAACTAAAAGAATAAAAAATAATAATTTGAACTTCTTTACTTTCATTTTTACATTTTCAGGGATTTTACTTTGTAGTCCGATAGCTACAGACCAAAACCAACCAAAAAATACCAAACCGATTGGTATCATCAGCAGGGGATAGACCTTAAAGAAAATAAACAGGGTCGATGGGTCTGGCGCAGTCCCAGTTCCAATGCTCGAAATCATTTTCCCCATAAAAATAAATTGGAAGATCAAGGGTGCCCCAAATGTCAGTAGGAATAATTGCCAATGTTTTGCTTTTAAAAATCTGTCCGTAAGTGCCATTATTGTATCTTATTTGTGTCTATTTAAAGGGTTTTGATTTTGGTCTTTAAGACACCGTCCGAGGTTTGGGGAGCTAAAATCAGCTTAGATCACTCCCTTCACCATCAATTAATAGAAGTACAGTTGTGATTTTTTGTTTCAAATAAGGCAAGTCATTCATAATAATATCCCAGACTAGGTTGATATCAACTCCGAAATATTCGTGAATGAAAACATTCCTCATTCCTACGATTTGCTGCTATTCTATCTCAGAAAATCTATTCTTCATTTCCTTAGAAATGTGATTGCTAGCTTCTCCAATAATTTCTAGTTGCTTGATGCAAGCGAATCGCATCATTGAATTTTCTGTAAACGCATCGAAATTCACGTTATCTAGATACTGATCAATTTCTGAAATAGCATCCGCAATATGTTGCAAACGGATTTTATCACCCAACTTACCTCGCATAGATTAACTGCTTTTCATCGTCTACAATTGGTTTGATATACTTCGACAGGCCATTGGAAGAAACTAAATCAATCTTGGTGTTTAATAGCTTTTCTAATTCTAGCTGCATTTGTACAAATCCTAACCCGATGTGTTGAGAATAATCCAGGTCAACTAGAATATCTATATCACTCGTGCTGTCTGCCTGGCCTCTGGCAAAAGAACCAAATAAGTATGCTTTTAGAACTGGACGAGTTCTAAAATACTCCTTAATTACTGCTATTTTCTTTTGATCGAGATTCATAAGTTAAAGATAGGATAACTCTAGTTTTTATTGGCATTCTGATTTTATGACGTTTGATTTCGGTCTGTGAGACACAGACCGAGGCTAGAAATATTTAGGATCCTCAATTGTCCTCATTTTCCATCTCTCTTCAATATAAAGTAATTCTTGTTTCTCCATATAGATGAAGGTGTCTCAAAGTCTTTTTTTTGGGGATACTGATTCAGGTTTTTGGGACAGAGACTGAGCTCAGAAAAGGGGTTTTATTACTGAGAGACGCATCTTTTAGGTTATCCATTGGAGCAAAATATCGAAGATTTCCCATTTCCCGTTTTTTCGTTCAAAAAGAACAAGGTGTCCAGATGAGCAATCCATCTCGCAAGAGCTAATTGAGAAGTAAATCAATCCTAAATCATCCTTTTGGTAAAATCTTGACAAACTAATTTTTCCACCACTTAAGAAGTTTAAACTCCCGTTATACATTTCGTCCTCTGGAGGGAATTCATCTAACGATTTCAGTTGATATCTCCCATAGTATTTCATTTTTTCGAATGGGATTGGGAGATTGGCTCTATTTCTTTTGACTGATTGCTTTACTAGCTGTTTATATTTTGAGTACTCTGGATTATTAAGCAATGTATCAGGATTGATGCCACATGCTCTACATTTTAATCCATATAAGTAGTTCTCGGTTGCAATAAAAATGAAAGAACTATCAACTTTTCTTTCTGAAATTAATTTTAGATGTTGATTAAAATCATTTTTTTTCTTTGTGTACAGAGAGTCGGCCTCTTTGGGAGTCAGGTCGTTTCTTGAATCAATAAAAGTCTCTCTCGATGCGGGTGGAGGAGGTAGCCGAGGGTAGATGTCTTTAGGAAACCATTTTTTTTGCTCGAGTTCGTAAAGTAGGTGACTTATGATTTTGAAGTCCTCTGTTTCGCCTTGAGCTTTTACAAAAAAGCTGGTAACAAATAAAAAAAGTAATAGTAACATCGATTTCATAATACCTGTACCTATTTATTTTGTCTCAGCAATTTATATTAGTTCTTGTTTATTCCTTTTTCTTGAGAAGTGATACGGTTTCAAACTTATTCAAAATATCGAAATGGTTTGATTGAACTACTTTTAGATCTAGTGTCATTTAACCAATCTTCAAATTCCTGTACTTTGTATTCAGTTGTAAAAATTCTTTTTGGAATAATTAAAGCTGATAAATTACATAAGTAGATGTAGTAATTATACCGATCATCTAGAAACTTATCAATCTCATTGATACTAAATTTTCCTTCCGAGTTTAGGTCAAACCATTGAATATGGTCTGCACTAAACTCTAGTGTTTTTTCTCCAGTCAATCCTTGATTCTTACTGTTTTTTAGAAATTTTTCGAATGTACTCTTAAGTTTTAAGGTCATTAGCGGTTTGGCTATGAAAAAACCAAAACCAAAAAAGGGTAAACCGATAAAAAAAAGAAGATTGAAGTTCTGATCAGAGAAGATAAATAAAGTGAAGGGAAGAAAGAATAAAATGAATCCAAAATTAAGTCTTTGTTTAAACCTGAAATCCTCTTTTTCCGGTGAATACCATTCACTGAATTTGTAAAAGCTGAATAAATCATCTTTTTGAATTTCAAATTTTAGCTTCATATGGTTTTAAAAACGAATATTATCGAATTTAGGATTTAAGTCCACTTTACGAAAATAGTCAACTAAACCTGTTTCACACTTTCTACATCTTAGATTTTTTATCTTCAACCCATGATCACACTCAACCGCACAGATTCTTCCAATCCTGATTTTATAGCCCTGGTAAAGCTGCTGGATGCCTATCTAGCAGAGAAGGACGGACGAGAGCATGACTTTTACAATCAATTCAATACGATTGTAAAGTTAAATAACGTGGTGGTTTGCTCTGAAAATGGAGTTCCTGTAGCCTGTGGCGCGATCAAGGAATTTGATGCGGATACTATGGAAGTGAAGCGCATGTTTACAAAGCCGGAAGCGAGAGGGAACGGTTTGGCTTCCCGTGTATTGACTGAGTTGGAAGAGTGGGCTGCCGAACTAGGCTATAAAAATTGTGTGCTCGAAACTGGCAAAAGGCAGGTAGAGGCTGTAGCTCTATATAAAAACAAAGGCTATTCCATCATCCCGAATTATGCGCAATACATAGGGATTGAGAATAGCGTATGTTTTCGAAAAGAGTTGAAATGAGTTGTTTCCCGCAGATTGGCGCAGATAACTTACGCGGATTTACGCGGATCTTCTTAAAGATTTGTGAATTGTGTTGGATGATCGAAATTAAAATCTGAGAGAATCTGCGTGTTTTTTCAGCGTATATCTGCGGGAAATAAATCACTGTCCTAACCCAAATCAGTGATTTACTTCAAAATCTTGATCCCCACTGCTTCTACCCCTGATAATTGATCCTGTCGCATATACTGTAAGAGCGTGACACTTTTGGTACTCTGATCAAATAGGAAAGGAAGTGTGTCGTAGCGTGTGTACGAATTACCAAATCCCTCTCCCAGTGGCTCGCCGGACTTCGGGTCGAATAAAATCAGATTCACCAGCGTATTATCTAAAATCACACCTACCGAATCCTTGCTGATGATTCTAATGTAACAGTTGGAAAAGGAATAATCCTCGTTAAACTTCACTGCCACCAGATCCGGAGTATTGATCAATTCCACTTCCTGAAGATCAAAAATAAGGCTGTCCGAGACGCCCCAGTTTTGATTCGGTAAGCTTTTAAAATCCTCATAAATGCGCCCGTCTGTGCAGGCCCCACTTACGAGGATTAGTAATACAAGTAGGCAGTAATTTACCTTATTCATTCCCAGGTTTATTTGGATTAGGCCCTTGGTTTTTTCTTGGTGGAAATTTCTTCTTTCCCTGTGGTTTTGGAGCAGCGTCTCCTGCATTAGCATTCCCTGTGTTGCCTTCAGTAGGTTTTGGCTTTTGCACATTTTGCCTTTTTGGAGCTGCGTTCGGTTCTTTAGCCTGCTGCGGTTGAGGTGCTGCTGGAGCCTGTCCTGCATTTGCATCAGGATTTCTAGGCTTATTTCTGTTCTTGTTATTTCTACGCTTTTTCGGCTGCTCTCCCGCAGGTCTCTGGTTTTGAGGAGCGTTCTGTTTCGCCTCAGGTTGAGCTGGTTTTGGAGCCGGTTTGTTTGGATTCTGTTGATTACGATTGTCTCCAGCAGTCCTGTTTTGTGGACGAGGCTTTTTCTTACGCTTTGGACTTGAGTTAGCAAACTTCTTATCCAAAAGCTCCAATTCCCGAGTTGACTTAGCTGCTAAATCTTCGATCTCAGAAGCTTCGTTGTAGGTAAGCGTAAAGACCTTAATGCCTTTCTCATTCAGTGCCTGAATCTCTTTCACGCGCTCGCAAGTGATGCTATGCCAGTCGTTGTCGTTATTGTAGCTGAACCACATCAGCTTGCGGAAGATGTCCGTCTTCTGAAGTTTGGCTGGGCCAGATTCAGTTTGAAGCGGACGCTCCACGGCAGGGATATCTTTGATCGCATCCATGTAGGTGTCCAACTCGTAGTTTAGACAGCATTTAAGCCTTCCACACTGACCACTCAGTTTCCCTGGATTCAGGGAAAGATTCTGATATCTGGCAGCAGAAGTACTTACATTTTTGAAATCAACAAGCCAGGTAGAGCAGCAAAGTTCTCTACCACAAACTCCGATTCCTCCAAGCCTGCCAGCTTCCTGACGAAGACTGATTTGGCGCATTTCTACGCGAATTCTGAATTCTCCCGCCAGTGCTTTGATTAACTCACGGAAATCAACCCGATCATCTGCAGAGTAATAGAAGGTAGCTTTGGAATTATCAGCCTGATATTCGATGTCAGACATTTTCATTTTAAGCCCAAATTCATCTACAATCTGGCGACATCTATAGAGTGTAGGGATCTCTCTGTTTTGAGCTTCACCCCATTTTTCCATGTCTTTTTGATTGGCGACACGGTATATTCTCAGGATTTCATCGTCATCCCTGATTTTTCTTTTTTGCATTTGCAGACGAACAAGTTCGCCTTGAAGTGATACATAGCCGATGTGATGCCCGTTTGGGACGTCCACGACTACTGGATCACCAGTATTTAAGGCAAGAAAATCTACATTTCTGTAGTACTCTTTTCTTCCTCCTTTGAATTTTATTTCGACAATATCAAAGTTGTCTACCTCGGGAATTCCCATGTGAGATAGCCAATCGAAGACATTCATTTTATTACAATCACTCGTCCCGCAACTGCCGTTACTTTGGCAGCCTCCGGTTCCTCCTGAGGAGGTTGAGCATGTGCTACATCCAGACATAATATATAGACAGGGGCAAAGCCCTGGTTAGTTTTGGGTTTAATTACATTAAGTTCAGAATATCCATTCCGATATCCTTGCGGTAATAAGCCTGGTCCCAAGTGATTCCTTTTACAGTTGTGAATGCGTTACTCAGCGCTTCTTGTAAGGATTCACCTCTACCGGTCACGGCTATTACCCGACCACCTTGGTTGACTAATTCACCTTTGTCATTTCTGCCAGTGCCAGCATGAAAAATCTCTGCACCTACGGCAGATTCTGGGAGGGAAATGACCTTTCCTTTTTCGTAAGAACCAGGATAACCACCACTTACCATTACTACTGTAGTGGTAAAATCAGGAGAGATTTTCAATTCGTAAGAATCCAGAGTCCCCGTGCCGATTCCATGAAGCAAGGCCAAGAAATCACTTTCAATTCTAGGTAATACTGCCTCTGTTTCCGGATCACCCATGCGTACATTGTACTCAATCACTTGTGGTTCTCCATCGTTATTCATCAGGCCAATGAACAGGAATCCCTTGTATGGTATATTTTCTTTAGCTAGGCCTTCTACGGTAGGCTTCACTACCTTTTCTTCCACTTTGGACATAAATGCTGCATCTGCGAAAATCACAGGGCTTACAGCTCCCATTCCTCCGGTATTCAATCCAGTATCGCCTTCCCCGATGCGTTTATAGTCTTTCGCCTCCGGCAAAATCTTATAGTTTTTCCCATCAGTAGCCACAAATACAGAAAGCTCAATTCCCGTAAGAAATTCTTCAATCACCACCTTGGAAGATGCTTCGCCAAATTTTTTATCCAAAAGCATTTCCTTCAAGGAAGTTTTTGCCTCCTCCAGCGTCAAGCAGATCAGCACGCCTTTTCCGGCGGCAAGTCCATCTGCTTTCAATACTATAGGAAGATTTTGTTTGTCCAAATAGGCTAAACCTGCTTCCAGTTGTGCGGCAGTGAAGGTCTCATAGGCTGCAGTCGGGACATTGTTCCTTTGCATAAAGCGCTTAGAAAAGTCCTTGCTTCCTTCTAGTGTAGCTCCGAGTTGAGACGGTCCTACCACTGGGATTTCGGCAGTTTCTGGTTGAGTCAATAGGTAATCAACTATACCTTTGACCAAAGGCTCTTCAGGGCCTACGACTACTAGACCTATATTTTTTGATGTGATAAAATCTCGGATTGCATCAAAATCAGTGATGCTGATGTTGACATTGGTAGCTATGTTTTCTGTGCCGGCATTGCCTGGGGCTACATATAATTGGGTACAATTGATACTTTGTACGATCTTCCAAGCGAAAGCATGTTCTCTGCCTCCACTTCCTAATAAGAGTATATTCATTGACTCAGTTCAAGTTAATTAGCATGCTCAGAGATGAATTTGATTCGGTAGACTCGCAATTCGTCTTCTGCAAAATCTTCATCCTCCAATTCTTCTAAGGCTGCTTTAATCTGATCACTCGTAGCGTTCATGAAATAATCGTGGAGCATATCCTCCCGATCTTCATCCATGATACTCTCTATGTAGTAATCTATATTTAGTTTAGTTCCGCTATAAATGATCTGCTCTATCTCGTGAAGAAGATCACTTAAACTCATGTTGAGGTTCTCGGCGACCTCATCCAGACCAATCTTGCGGTCGATTTGCTGGATTATTGAAATTTTTACTTTAGATCTCGTTCCTGATGATTTGACTACGACATCTGAAGCGGTTTCGATCTCGTTTTCCTCTACGTAATTCGCGATCAATTTCAAGAATGAAGACCCGAATTTAACGACTTTTCCCATACCAACTCCTATGATCTGAGCTAGCTCCTCACGTGTGGTTGGATATACTGTAGCCATTTCTTCTAAAGAAGGATCCTGAAAGATGACGTAAGGAGGAAGACCTTTGGAGCGCGCGACTTTTTTTCGTTCTGCTTTTAACAGTTCGAATAGCTTTTCATCATATGCGATGCCTGCACTGATATCTAGTTCAGCCTGCCCTGTCTGTACTTCTGCTGCGAAATCATGATCATTATAGAGATTGATTTCAAAAGGTGATTCAAGAAAATCCTTGCCTTTAGGAGTGATTTTCAGCACACCGTAACTTTCGATGTCTTTTTCCAGCATATTGAGAATCATCACCTGACGGATTACTCCTATCCAGGTTTTCTCTGTGCTTTCTTTTCCCTTTCCGTAGACTGGAAGTTTGTCATGCGAATAACTCACCACGTAATCAGTTGATTCGCCTATGATCACCTTGACTAGATGCTCAAGACCAAATCTCTCGTTGGTTTGCTGGGCTGCTTCTAAAACAATGCTGACCATGTCCATTCCTTCGAAAGTCTCTCGGGCCCGCTTACAATTGTCGCAAAAGCCACAGTCATCATTCATAGTCTCTCCGAAGTAATTCAAGATGAATTTTCTTCGGCAAACACCTGTTTCTGCAAACGCTGCCATTTCCTGCAAGAGGATTCTAGCATTTTCCCGTTCGGTAACTGGTTTGTCCTTGTTGAATTTATCAAGCTTTACGATGTCTTCATATCTGTAAAACATGAGGCAATGCCCTTCTAGTCCATCACGGCCAGCACGACCAGTTTCCTGATAATATCCTTCCAAAGATTTTGGAACGTCGTAATGAATCACATAGCGCACATCAGGCTTATCAATTCCCATCCCAAATGCAATTGTTGCTACGATTACATCTAATTCTTCATTGAGGAAATCATCTTGAGTCTTGATTCTAACAGAGGAATCCAGGCCGGCATGATAAGGAGCTGCGTTGATTTGATTTACAATTAGCAGCTGTGCGATTTCCTCTACTTTTTTACGGCTGAGGCAATAGATGATTCCAGATTTCCCTTTGTGCCCCTTGATGAATTTGATCAAATCCTTCTTCGAATCATTCTTTACTTTGGGACGAATCTCATAGAAAAGATTGGTCCTGTTGAAAGAAGACTTGAATAAATCTGCCTCTTCCATCTGAAGATTGCGCTGTATATCCTGCTGTACTTTTGGTGTAGCAGTGGCTGTCAGTGCTATTATCGGTAAATCAGGTGCTATCTGAGCAATTATTGATTTGATTCTCCTGTACTCCGGACGGAAATCGTGGCCCCACTCTGATATACAATGTGCTTCATCAATGGCTACAAAACTGAGTTCTACAGATTTGAGAAACTCTACGTTTTCCTCCTTGGTCAAAGACTCCGGGGCGACATATAGTAGTTTCGTCTTTTTACTACGAACTTCACTTTTGACGCGTGCTGCTTCAGATTTATTCAGAGTAGAATTGAGGAAATGAGCATTTATTCCCAAAGCCTGCAACTGATCCACCTGATTTTTCATCAAAGCTATCAAAGGAGAAATGACTATAGCTGTCCCATCCTTGATTACGGCGGGTAATTGATAGCATAAAGATTTGCCAGCGCCCGTAGGCATTATGACGAATGTATTTCGTTTGTTAAGCAAGTTATCCACGATCAACTCCTGGTTTCCTCGGAACTGACTGAATCCAAAGATTTTTTTAAGATCTGCTTTTACTTTTTCTTCCACTTGTTAGGGGGCTAAAAGGGTAACTAAAGCCTGTAAACAGGAATGATTTATTACATTTATACCCAGGTCCAAAACTAGTTATAAACGCAGGTAAAATTGAATTTAGCTAAAAATATTAGAAATACAGCCACGAGAGTATTGCAAAACGAGGCGCAGGCAGTGTTAAATCTTGTTGATTTTTTAGATAGTGATTTTGAAGCCTGTGTTGAGCATATTTTGACTTCCAATGGCAGGGTGGTAATTACAGGTGTTGGGAAAAGTGCACTTATAGCCAATAAGATTGTTGCCACGCTTAATTCTACTGGTACTCCAGCACTTTTTATGCATGCTGCAGACGCTTTACACGGTGATCTGGGGATGATACTGGAAAATGATATTATCATCTGCATTTCCAAAAGTGGCAACACACCAGAGATTAAAGTTCTGGTTCCCTTGCTCAAAAAACTTGGTTCCAAGCTCGTGGCCTTGGTGAGTAACACTAAAAGTTACCTTGCTGAGCAGGCTGATTATGTGTTGAATGCAAGTATAGGGGAAGAAGCATGTCCGCATAATTTGGCTCCAACGACCAGTACCACTGCCCATATGGCTCTGGGAGATGCTTTGGCAGTTTGCTTACTCGAAGCCAGAGGCTTTACCTCTGAGGATTTTGCTAAATACCATCCTGGTGGTTCTTTGGGCAAGCAGTTGTATCTTAGAGTAGGAGATGTGTTGGGAGGAAATGAAATCCCAATTGTTTCTGAAAATGCGGGATTGGCTGAGGTAATTCTTGAAATATCCGGTAAAAGGCTTGGAGCGACGTCGGTAGTGGATGTGGAGGGAAATTTAAAAGGAATTATCACTGATGGAGATTTGCGAAGAATGCTACAAAAATCACTCGACATTCATTTGCTCAAGGCCGCTGACATCATGACTGTAAATCCTAAATCTATTTCAACCCAAGAATACGCCATTCGTGCACTGAATATGATGAAAAATCATAATATCACTCAACTCGTGGCAATGAATGGGGATAAAATCGCAGGTTTTGTCCATATTCATGAATTGATGAAAGAAGGAATTGTTTAATTTTTGACATGCACGATAAACCCTATATTCTAATAATGGCCGGAGGAATTGGCTCCAGATTTTGGCCCTATAGTCGAAGAAAGAGGCCAAAACAATTTTTGGATATTCTAGGAACAGGTCGTACGCTCTTGCAAATGACGTTTGATCGTTTTGCAGATATTGCCGAACCTGAGCAGTTTGTCGTCATTACTTACAGAAAATACCTTCCGCTAGTCAAAGAGCAATTACCGGAATTGAAGGATCATCAGATCCTTACCGAACCCATGCGGAAAAATACGGCGACTTGCATCGCTTATGCTACGTACAGAATTCATTCATTAGACCCAAAAGCCACTATAATCGTCACTCCGGCAGATCATCTGATTCTGCAGGAGAGGAAATTTACTCGTATATTAAATAAGGCTGTTGAAGAAGCTCAGGAGGGGAAATTAATTACTCTGGGGATTCAGCCGAACAGGCCAGAAACGGGCTATGGCTATATTCAATACATAGAGAAGCCAGGGGCACATGCATTTCGGGTAAAGACCTTCACTGAAAAGCCGAACTCAAAACTTGCTAAGACTTTTATGGAAAGCGGGGATTTTGTCTGGAATTCAGGGATGTTTGTTTGGCAAGCCAAGAGTCTTATCCATGCTTTTGAAAAGCATATGCCGGATATGGCAGAAGTTTTTGAGGAAGGAAGGGATATCTACGGCACTGATAAAGAGGCTGAATTTGTATCACGCGCCTATACTCAATTGAAAAATATATCCATAGACTATGGAGTCATGGAAAAGTCAAATCATGTTTATGTAATTCTTGGTGATTTTGGGTGGTCGGATTTGGGATCCTGGAATAGTTTGTATGATCTGAGAGAAAAGGATGAAAACAACAATGTGGTAGATGCAAATGCGATTCTATATGATACTGAAAACAGCTACATTAAAGTGGATAGTGGCAAGTTAGTGGTCGTACAGGGCCTCGATAATTATCTGGTAAATGAGACCGATAATGTGCTGCTTATTTGTAAGCTCGATGCAGAGAAGAAATTCCGCGAGTTCGTATCCAATGCCAAAAAGAAGGGCGAGGACTTTATCTGATTTTTTTTAGTAACAGGTTTAGGGTGGTTTTGCGCAGATGAGCTATCCTGCTTCTCCAGAAGCAGGATATGATTTTTCATTCGCTTGGTTAATAGTAAAGCTGAGATTTACCCCAGTCGATTGATTACATCTTCGAATAGTTGTTCGTTTACTACGGCCACACCACCCAAAAGGCCTACATCTTCACCTAATTGATACAGTACGAGTTGTGATTTTTCGCGTGATTTGGCCATGCTGTAGATATTCAATGCCTGTTGGATCGGGGTGATCAAATATTGATTGGCTTCGGCTACAGACCCACCGATGATGATCAACTCTGGGTTTAGCACCTGGATAAGCATGGAAATCCCACGTCCTAAATCCAAGCCTGCTTCCGAGAGAATCGTAATCGCTCGCTGATCACCGGACAATGCCGCTTCTACGACTAGGCTTGGTTCGATACTTCCTTCTTGGTCTCTTGCCATTCGGGCTAGTATGCTGTCTTTATCGAGCTTGATAGCTGCCTCCGCCATTTTGACGATAGCGGTACCAGAAGCTACAGCCTCCAAACATCCTTTTTTACCACAAATACAGGAGACATCTCTAGATTCGAAAATAGGAGAGTGGCTAAACTCACCGGCGAAACCGGAGCCGCCTTGATATAGTTTGCCGTCTATGATGATGCCTAGGCCTATTCCCCATCCGATGAAGAGGCCAAGTACATTCTTGTAATGATGATCAGTAGCGAATTTAAACTCAGCCAGAGTCATTGCCCTGGCATCGTTCTCTAGGAATATTTTTTTAGAAAATCTTGTTTCCAGATTTTCAAGAAGGGTGTTTTTGCCAAATCTCAGGTAAGTATAATTTACTCCCCCAATAGAATCCGTTAAACCCGGCATGGAAAACCCTATGGCTATTACTTTTTCCTCAGGAATTCCGGTCTTGATGAGATAAGCTTCGATCAGCTCACAGATATGGTCAAAGGTCTCCTTCTCGTTATCTAAACTGATTTTATGGCTTTCTTTTTCCGTTACAATGGTTTGATTGCAGGAATAGAGCGCGAGATTCATGTTGAACTTGGAAAGATCCACAGACAACACGTAGAAAGCATCGGGTGCAAGTCTGTATAAATCAGGCTTTCTGCCTCCTTGGGATTCGGCGCGTCCCTGTTTGATGACTTCTCCACTTATCATCAAATCCCCCAGCAGCGAATTGACGGTTGGTAAGGATATTCCAACTTCAGCACAGATTTCACTGGCGGTATTGGCTCCTTTGGTGTAAAGGTTTTTAATAATCTTAATTTTGTTGAGGTAGCTTTTGATTTCTACCACTCCGTCCATTTTGTCGATTACCTGTTGAGGGTTTATTAGATGCATAGGTTCAAGTTAAACTTGAATTACGGTAATTTTTAATCTTCAAAAAATACTTTTCCAAAAAAATAAGATAACCGGAGTGTATTTGTTGGTGTATCTAGGAATAATTGAGTGTTTTGGTCTTGTTTTCATAAAATAATTTAAAGTCAAGAAGATTGTGGAAGGATTTATTTTCAGAATGAAATAAGTATTTTTGAGAAATGTATTACTGAAAACAATATGAATTTAACAGACATTGATGCCGATCTGGGCAAAGAAGAGGTACCCTAGAGAAATGTAATTATTGAAGAAGTTTCAACTATTATTTGAGGGCTTTGACTTTTAAATAGCCTAGCTATTGCTGTACTTTCTGCTCATTTTGAAATCCAAAGATTTTTTCACCATCTGCCATTCAGAATTTAAAATAGAGAAGACCACTGTGTCTCTCAGGCAACCAGTACTGTCGATTATGTGATTTCTCAATACCCCATCTTGTTTCGCTCCCAGGCCTAAAATTGCAGTGCGGGATTGCATATTGTGCCAGTTGGTTCTGAATTCCACAGCAATGCAATTCAAGTTCTCAAAGGCATATTTCAATAATAGATACTTGCACTCCGTGTTTGCACCAGTCCGTTGATATGATTTGGAATACCAAGTAGTGCCGATTTCTCAGTGTCTATTTGCGGCTACCGCATTCATATAGCGCGTAGTTCCAATAACCTTGCTTGTCGTTTTGTTTCGTATCACAAAGGGTAGTGAGAGATCTGAATATTACTCTTGGAGAGCTTTTGATATATAAGCTCCTACATTCTCAGGGTTTGGGGCAGAAGTGTACCAAAGCTCCCATAGGTTGCCATCTTTTACGGCCTGAGTTAAGTCATTGGTGTGATCTAGAGACATGGGTTCTAATCTTACCGAGTTGCCTTCAAGCGTTAATTCTTTCAGCCATTTATCCATTTTGTTAGGGTATTGTTTGGAGGAAAAAGTTACAGTGAGTTTAAGTGATGAGCTAGTTAGACTTTGATCTTATTTGATCAAAATTGCTGAGCACTCCGATTGAATTTCCTGCATTTTGGCAGCATATCTTATTCCTAGTGCATGGTAAGAGTCCGAGTCGAAATGAGTGCTATCACCTTTGTGATTCAAGTTTTCTGAAGTTACTAGGCCAATGCACTGTTGAGAAGCTGCGATTTCGGCAATTACTCCATTGATTTGTTTGGCATAGGTGGCTTTAGGATAGAAAAAGTAACCAATTTCTCCCATGACGATCGGAACAGATTCAATTCCCAAATCCTGTTTCATGGAATCTAGCATGGCTTCGAATTTTTGCTTGTAGCTTTTCATATCAAGTTCGGTATTTGAGTCAGATTCACCTTGATGCCAAAGTATCCCTTTTAACGTGCCCTGAGTCATTGCTTCTTTAGCTCGCTTGATCATGTCATTGTAGGGATAAGTATTGGTTTGCTGGAAAAGTGAGTCTTGGTACCAATGATTGATTGAACTCCCGCCAACTGCCGTTGGGATCAGTCCGATTTTAATATTATTATCTCCATTGGCCATGATTTTTCCAAATGTCAAACCTAAACCAACTCCTGCTACCGACTTGTCAAAATGCATTGGATCTCTTGCCAACTCCCAGTTTAGGTTTTTGTCCAACATCAATACTCGAGGATGAGTAAGTGTATCGATGGATTGCACTTTACCCCTTCCAGCCATATTTGATTGGCCCATCAGAAGGTATAGATGAAAGTTTTCTTTGATGTCAGAGTTGTTTAGGTCTCGATTAGAAATGCTTTTTCCACTGGAACAACTTAAACTTATTAAACCAATTAAGAGGAGTGCTAGGTGATGTATTTTCATGTCGCTTTGGTTTTATGCAATTAATTATTGATTGCGATGCTAGTTGAAGTAGTCTAAAATCCCGTTTGCAATCAATGCATGTCCTTTCTCATTTGGATGATTTCCCTGAGACATGAAGTTGTCGAGATCAGCTCCGGAGCCAATTTCTTTTTTAAATAGCTTATAGCTATCAACTAGGCCGATCTCGTATTTTTCTGATAACTGACGAATTTGATTTGAATGCTCGTCTAAAACAGTATCATTTTCTTTTAAATCCAACTTCTTATCAGGAGAGGGAGTGAGCAGAATGATTTTTATGTCCTTAGCCAGAGCCAGTTGAATCATGCTTTCCCAGGCCACTTTTGCGCTATCAAGTCCGATTCTTCTGTCGTTTAGTGCATAATCGATAAATAACACATCAGGCCTGTGACTTAAAACATCTGATTCGAATCGTTTTTCGCCGCTTTTAGAATCTTCACCACCGATGGAAGTATTGATGACGTTGATCACTGCATACGGATATTGGGTTTTCAACTCCTGTAATACAAGGTAAGGGTAAGATGCTAGCGTATTGACAATAGGAGTCTTGAAATAACCAGCCGGAACCGAATGACCATGGAAAACCAAGTTGATGGTTCTGTTTTCTGGCCACTTTGTTTGAAGTTCAAGTTTCAAATCCTTTAAATATTCAGACTTACTTTGGCTGGAAGGGGAGGTAAATAAGAAGATGCTGAGAAAAATAAAATAAAGAAATTTCATTTGGATATGGGTTGGAGCAAATTTTTCCGGAAGGTAATTTAACAATCTTCCTTTGTAGGAGTATCCTTTTTGAATTTCAGGATTTGGTTTACTATTAGCATGCTAAAATACCTCTTGGAAGCATTTCAAGTGAATAAGTAAGTCAGATACGTATATCTACCTTCTTACAGAAATGAAGTGCTTCTCCCAGCGAAAAGAGAAAAATAAGCCTTATACTTGTTTATTAGAAATATAAACTGAAAAAGGACTTTTTATTACAATGAGTTTAAGTGAATTAGATTTTTCGATAGAAAAAGGACTTCTTTTTATAGAAAATCGACAGTTGTCAAATGGAGGATTCCCTTGCCTTTTAGCACAAACAGTAAATTGCATTGCGGAAGATCTACTGGAGTTTGATGATGGAGTAAAAAAATCAAAAGTCACGCAAGAGGACGATACAATATTTCCTGCAAGCCTTATTGGTCTTTCACTGCTGCACCTTAAAGACAATTCCGGTGCCCGTAAAATATTAGATCAAGTAGCGAGTTTTCTGCTTCAGAACAAAAGCCACTATGGTATGTGGCGTCATTATAGAGGGGCACACCAATTAGCTACCTTAATTCCAAATGACTTAGATAATTCATCACTTGCTTCTTTTGTGCTAAGGGAATTGGGGTTTCCAGCCCCAGATAACTACAACCTTTTTAACTCCAATCATTCTAAAAATGGCTTGTTTTACACTTGGGTTACGCTCCGACCTCAATGGGATTCCAACATTAAATACTGGATGTCTTTATGGGAGGAATTCCGGCATCCGATCGGTCAATATTATTTTTGGAAATTGATGTCATGTGAAAAGCGCGATATTGACGCAGTAGTCAATTCAAATGTTCTTTTTTATTTGGGAGAGGGAGATCATACTGAGTCAGTTGTAGATTTAATGGTCCAAGTTATTCAAGAAGGAAGAGAGGAAACTTGTGATAAATGGTATTCAAGAGCTATTATGATTTACTATTTTTTTAGTAAAAACATACAAAAAGGTATTCCCAAATTGGAGCCGCTCAAAGAAATTATAAAAAATAGAATTTCAGCCGAGTTCAAGTCTAATGGGCAATTTTTTAAGAGTGCGTTGGAAACGGCCATGGCAGTTTCTGCATTAATCAACATGGGATATCCCCAGGATATTCCTAAAAAGTCTATCCAATACCTATTAAATTCACAAAACCCTGAGGGTTCTTGGGATAAGTGGGTGATATATTATGGAGAACCCACTAAGACCTCAGGATTTGGAGACGATGCTATTTCCACAAGCTTTGTTTTAGAAGCTCTTCATAAGTACAAGATGTATCAGCTGTCTTTAAGTCCAGAATTTGTTAATTCATGATTGCTCCAAAGTTTACTCGGACGACTGATTGGTGGGAGCCAAAAATCACCTTAGTTGTTTCTATAGGACTTTTGGCTATCTACCTGTATGGAAATGAAGCCTCGTATTCAGTTATCGGATTTTTATTGTTATTACTCCTGTCGATTTCAATAGGAGCCGTTTATGTCAGTTTGATAAATGATTTTACTGATCTAAAAGATGATTTTAAAGTAGGCAAGAAGAATAGGCTTCAGGGGTTTTCAAGGGTACAACAGCTTTTACTTATTTTTACCTCAGCTGTAGGTGTTCTGTTTTTCACCTATTTGTTTTGGCCCTACGGTATAGGTTCGAGATTTTTGTTGGCGGCTATGGTTGTATATACTTTGTATTCTTTTCCGCCTATTCGTTTAAAAGCAAGAGGTTTATTGGGTGTGTTGGCCGATGCATTTGGAGCGCATGTATTTCCAGCGATGGGCATATTTGCCCTATTATCTGAGTTTTTGATTCAATCAATTGATTGGGTGGCGCTGATGCTCATAGGGTTTTGGAGCTTAGTATATGGTGTTAGAGGTATTCTTAGTCATCAATATTTAGATCTTGAATTTGATAAATCAGTTGGGATAAAAACCTTTGCTGCCCGATTTTCAATAGATAAAATAGAGAGAGTTGAATGGCCTTTACTGCTTTTAGAAGTAACAGCCTTATTAGGCTTCTTGATTTATCTCGAATTGTATTTTCTCATTTTTCTGCTCGGTGTTTACTATTTGTATATTCTACTCCTGAATTGGAGATTTGGAATTAAACACGTTATCCTTCTACATCCAATTCACCCAAATTGGAATATCTTAATGGCGACTTATTATCAGGTATTACTTCCTATTGGTTTACTAGGAATGCTTGGTGCTTATTACTCGTGGGTTTACCTGCTGATTCCCATTTTTGTTTTAATCTTTCCAAATGACATAATTCGAAATTCAGCATTGGTTATGAGTCTGTTTCATTCGAAGGAAATACCTGAAGCATGAGTTTTATAGAGATGGTACTTTCTGTACTGGCAGCGGCTTTTTCTTTTTTAGGCCTGTTTTCTTTAGGAACTATTCTTGCCTCAACAACTAGACTGCACTCGATTAATGGGCATGGTAAGGTCGTGCTAGGTGTTGGTATATTTTCCTTTTCCTTTTTTTTGTTTTCACTACTTTTTCCACCGGAATTAGTCTGGTATGCCTGGATATTCCTGTTTGCACTGGCAATTCTGACTCAGCGAAATTCCATATTAAAAAGTCTAGGCCTAATTCAATGGTCAGACCCTTTTATTTGGATGCTTTTTGTTCTCTTTCTTCCCTATATATTCCGGCTTTTGGGTCCACCGATTAGCGATGATGGATTGAGCTTCTACTTGCCTAACGTGGCCTGGATTTTCGCAAAAGGGATCGGATTCAATCCTTACCTGACCAACTACACACTCATGCCACTTGGGATGGAATATGTTTTTACTATCCCCTTTGGTTTTACCGGAATTCCGGGTGTATTGTTTTTTGATGCCTTAGGGTCAATTGCCTTACTTCACTTGATTTATACCTCAGGAAAGCAGTTGTTTTCCATTAGGATGGCCCAAGTGCTGGTCCTTGCTGTTCTATTAATCAAGGGCACTCTTTTCTTTGTCTTTTCTTCTGGAAAAATCGACACTTGGAATACTTATGTTATCATGTCAGGCATTTTTCTTTTTATACAGAACTATCGCAAAAGGGAATTAACTGGCGTATTTCTGATCTTTTCAATTGCCCTAGGAATAAAGTTTTCCAATTGGTTGCTCTTAATTTTGCCTCTTTGCTACCTGTGTTATGAATTATTGCGAAGGGAGAAATTCAGAAAAGTAGCCCTACTTGCCTTGGTTCCATTGTTTTTCACTGGCTCAGTGATGCTCCGAAATCAGCTAGAGGTTAATAACCCATTGGCCCCGATAGTATTTACTGGTAACGAATCCAGATTTGTAGCAACACATGGAGATATCCCCGATGAGCAAGTTCAAGTTGATTTGGCGAATGAGAATCTTCCATTTATGGCTACACTACTTGATGATTTCATATATCCGCTAGGCTTATTACTTTTTGCTTTAATCTGGTTTATATGGTTTCGAAAAGTTAAAATTTCAGTCGAATTAGCTCAAAGTCTGATTTTGATTTTCCTCATGTTTTTGCCTTGGTTTATTGTTTTAGGAAATTCAAACCAGCCTTTTCGGTTTATTTGGGCACCTTTAATTTTGGGAATAGTCATATTTCTGAAAGCCCTAGATGAGTTACTTCAATCCAAGCCAAAACTTCTGGAGAATTTCCAAAAGATTGCCCTTGGCGTTTTAACTCTGGTTGCTTTTACAGTGGTTTTTTCTAAACACAGTGTGTATATGGTTAACTTTTTCAAATTGTCCAATCACAGTTTATCGGATTGGTACAGTTTAGCTGGAAAGGATCATTACGCGATTAGTTATCGCTTTAAGGAAATGGGGCTACACCATGAGGATGTTCATTACAAGGTTCCTGTAGCATTGGGGGCGTTTGATGTGGATGATTATGGGAATATTCCCGAACAGGAAGAACTGAGCCGGATGAGCTCTTCCACACTGATAACGGCCGATTTTGTTATTGATATGGGAAAGGATAAGTTAGATACGCTCTCAAAAGAGGATATTGTAATGCAGTACGGAGATTATTTTGTTTACAAATTAAGGAAATAGGCTAATGCGGATTTTGGTAGTGAGCATCAACGTGGCGCCTTGGGGTGGGAGTGAAGAGCTCTGGAAATCGCTTGCCATGAAAGGTCTAGCCCAAGGCGACGAGGTGATGGTGTCTGTTTTTGCACATCAGAATTTAAATCCAAATCTGGCCGAGTTAGTAGCGCATGGAGCAATTCTTCATCAGAGACCTTTACCTTCCTATTATAACGAGCAGCCATTTGCCTACAGAGCGTTGTCAGAACTTAAGTCTCGATTGGGAATGGATAAAACCTCAATGGATTGGAGAGCTGTTAAAGCCTGGAAACCGGAAGTGGTCGTAATCTCCAGCGGAGAAACCTTCGATCACTATTTGCACCATCAATCCTACCTGATAACTTATTGTAAAGACAACAGAGTGCCATTTCACCTGATTTCTCAGCGTAATTGGGAATGGGATATGTCTGTAGATCAAGAATTCAGAGAGTCAAGAAAGCGTTTGATTGAGGATTGTCAAGGTTTTTTCTTTGTGTCCTACCAGAATTATAAGATGGCATGCAGTCAACTGGCGATGGATATACCCAAAGCTAGAATTATACAAAACCCGTTGAAGGTCAGTTTAGAAAGCAACCTGTCTTATCCCAAATCTGGTATTCCAAAAATGGCATACGTGGCACGTTTGGAGACATCAATCAAGGGGCAAGATTTGTTTTTACAGGCCCTTTCTTCACCGAGATTTAGTAGTCTTCAGTTTGAACTTACTTTTTATGGTACTGGGCCTGATGAAAAGCATCTTAGGGATCTTGTCAGTTATTACGGGTTAGAGGGAAAGGTCTTTTTTGGGGGACATGTGGCCGATGTAAGTGAAATTTGGCGAACCCATCAATTATTAGTGTTGTGTAGTCTGGCAGAAGGAACTCCTCTCAGTTTGATTGAGGCTATGGCATGCGGTAGAACAGGGCTTGTGACCCAAGTTGGTGATTCAGCTATCTGGCTGTCAAACTCTGGTTTTGTGGTTTCCGGTCATCAGGTAGAAAACATTCAAAAAGCTCTTCAAGAGGCAATAGACAATTTTTCTAATTGGGAAAAGCTAGGTCAACAATGCAAAGGTCGAGTTATAGAAAAAAGGGATTTTGAAGAAATCGATGGGTTGCTTGAATGTGTAGTTGGGAAAAGGAATTTGCATCAAACAGGGCAAGATCCAGAGGAGTTTTTTTCGAAAATGGCAAGGGAAGAATAAGTGAATTTATCTCTTGCCCTCAAGGAAACCCCAAACCACACAAAATTGAGAAAGAGCTAAACTAAGGCTCAATGCTACCTTGGTAGAGAAGCGTTTATGTTCAAGATTGAAGGGATAATAGAAGAGCTTTCTGTAGAAAGTCAATTTAGGTCTTCTGTCAATACTGATGTCCTGTTCTTTTGCCGATTTTTGGAATAAAACAGCCGCCTTGCCGTATTTTTTGTGCAGTTTGATAAATCTCCTAAAGTCTAGAAAGTGCTTATGTTCGATTATGATTTGACGATTGAAGACTAGATCCATCCCGTTTTTCTGCAGCCTAACGCAAAACTCTCTGTCTTCCCCAGCAGAGGTGGAGAAAGTGCTATCGAACCCTCCAAAACGATCAAAATCTGACTTGTATAAGGAGAAATTATTGGAAGTAAAAAATTGGTTAGGAGTATTTTGTTGATAGATGTACAAAAAGTCAATGAGGAGCTGACTGGCTTCAGAGTATATGTTTTCGGTGTAGCTATTGATTACCCTTCCCCCCAAAAGGACACCTTCCTTACTGAAGTTGAGTATGTTTTCCAGCCATGTGGGTTGGGCTTGGCAATCATCATCCAAAAAGGTAATGATTTGAGATTTAGCTAAGGAAACCCCAAAGTTTCTTGCTTTAGCTGGACCAGCATTCTCCTGCCTAATAAATCTGAAATTCTCTCCATAACCTAAGCCTATTTCTTCTAGATCACAGCCTCCATCATTGACCACAATCACTTCCCAAAGTGAGGGGTTCAGCGTTTGAGTTTTTAATGAATCAAGACAAGACTTGAGGGCTTCACGACGATTGTAAGTGGGGATAATTACAGCTATTGCTGGCATGCTTTTTAAGTCTTACTTCAATATTACTAATATAAATAAGCTATAATTTAAGGTGAGGGAAGAATAGAAGATTTTTTATTTCAAAAACCATTAAATAACTGTCCGAAATGGGGAAGAAAGCAGGTATTAGTAGATGGATTGAAAATATTCAATATATCTTTCGGGATGGATTTGAGTGTGATTATCCCTGTTAAGATAAACGATGAGACGATAGTTTCTTGCTTGAAGGCTGTCTGTGCAAGTTCCCTAAGTAATTTTGAGGTGGTGGTCATACTGGATGGCTGGGAATCTCTCGATTATTTTCAAGCTTGGGAAAAAGATGTTCGAGTTCGAATTATTCCTTTTCCAAAATCTGGCCCTGCTGCATGTAGAAACTATGGTGTGAAAATCTCACATGGAACCTGGATTTCCTTTGTAGATTCCGATGTGCTAATCGAGAAAAACACCCTAGCAGTAGCATTGCATAGTTTAAGGGAAAACGGGGAGGATGGATTGATTGGGTCTTATGACAATAGCCCTTCTGCTCCTAGCTTTGTATCCAAATTCCGAAATATTTTGCACCATCATCATCATCAAAGAAATCATCATAAAGCAGGTGTTTTTTGGGGAGCTTTTTCACTCATTAGCAAGAATGCTTTTGAAGATGTAGGTGGGTTTGATGAAGATTTTGACTTGCCGAGTATCGAGGATGTGGAGCTGGGTATTCGTTTAGCTAACCGAGGTTATGTTATCCGTATTGATGCAGATATTCAAGTGAAACATCTGAAGAATTGGACTTTTTATAATTGGATGAGGACGGATATTTTTTTAAGAGCTAAGCCGTGGACAGTCCTGATGTATCGTCATGGAAAGCAAGCAGGAAATCATCTAAATACCGATTCATTGGAAAAAGTAAGTGCATTGTTCACTTTGCTTACCATAGGGTTGTTACTTTGCGGATTCAATTGGACTTGGCTCTGGACTTTGGTTCCCGTAACTATTCTAATTTTTATTTTAACTCAGTTGAGCTTTTATAGGCTTGCTTCCAAAAAATTTAGTTTTCTACCATCTGTACTAGTCCTACATCATATTTATTACATTTTCGCTCTCACAGGTTTCGTTCTTGGGGTTTTCAGTTTTAAGAAGGATATATATTCTTAATTCCCTTTTGACTTAACAATGACAGCAATTAAAAGCATGCGTTGAATTATTATATTAATGAATAAAAAGAAGATTGTTATTATAGGTGCGGGTCCTGCTGGTTTGACTGCTGCTTACGAATTGTCACAAACTGGAAAATACCATATTACTGTATTGGAAGCTGATGATCAAGTCGGTGGAATTAGTAAAACAGTGAATCATCAAGGAAACTTGATCGATATAGGAGGGCATCGATTCTTTTCAAAATCAGAGAAAGTGTTGAATTGGTGGGTGAAATTTCTCCCGATATTGGATACTACCCACCATCTTAAGATTGGCTATCATTCTGAAACCCAAAACTTAGATAATATTCTCCAGAAAAATCCCGAAGATGCAATGCTAGTTCGGAAGAGGAAATCCAGGATTTATTTCAATAAAAGGCTTTTTGATTATCCATTGAAAATAAATATTCAATTGCTGCTCAATTTGGGGATTTTCAAATCACTTAGGATAGTAAAAGGCATCGTTCATGCAAGAATGTTTCCTATAAAAGAGGAGCATAATTTGGAGGATTTCTTCATCAATAATTTTGGCAAAGAACTATATCTAACATTTTTTAAAGATTATACTGAAAAGGTATGGGGAAAGGCTTGTACAGATTTGAGTTCTGAGTGGGGGAGGCAGCGCATCAAAAGTTTGAAGGTGAGGGATTTGGTCAAGCATAGCGTTAAGAAAATCTTTATCCCGAGAAGTGCCAGAAAAGAAAATACTCGATCATTGATTGAGAAGTTCTTGTATCCAGCAAAAGGTCCTGGTATGTTGTGGGAGAAGGTAGCAGATTCTTGTCAGGATGCGGGTGTTGAAATTCTCTTTCAGTCTAGATTGTCTAAACTTCATATAGAGGATGGATCAGTAAATAAGGTGAGCTATTATTCCACCTTAGCGCCTGGGAATGAAACTGAACTGGAATGTGATGCGGTTTTTAGTACCATGCCGATTAAAAACTTGTTTGAGTCCATTCAGGAAGATGTACCAGTAGAAATTGCAGAAATAGCAGCGCAATTAGAATATAGAGATTTTATGATTGTGGGGTTGGAGCTTAAGAAACTCAAGCTTGAGCAGGAAAAGGGCAAGTTGATTAAAGATAATTGGTTGTATATCCAGGAAGGGAATGTCAAGGTGGGAAGACTTCAGATTTTCAATAATTGGAGTCCTTATATGACATCGGCTGATACGGTATGGATAGGAGCAGAATATTTCTGCCAACAAAATGATGAACTTTGGGACTCTTCAGATCAAGATGTAATCAAATTTGCTTTGAAAGAACTCTCTATAATTGGGATCTTGGAAGAAGGAGAATATCTGTCGGGAAAAGTAGTTCGCTGCCCAAAAGCCTATCCTACCTATTCAGGTAGCTACCATCGCCTTAATCAAGTCATCGATTATTTAGACACCAAGGAGAATTTATTTCTTATGGGAAGAAACGGTCTGCATAAATATAATAACCAAGACCACTCGATGTTGACAGCCTTCAAAGCAGTGGAGCTTTTTGAGAAAGGCGAGCCTTCTAAAAAGGAGATCTGGGCAATAAACTCTGATGATGAATATTTGGGGTAATGCTCTTGAGTGTCGCTATCTTTTCAATAATCTTCTCTTTACAAATATTTATTCAATACCCTTATTTTAGATAGCTGACTATCTAAAATCCATTCTAAAACGATAGAGAATATTGAATAATTTTAATAGGCTGGGGGAGATTCTCTTCCTCGGTTTTTTTAATGTGATTAATTTGAGACTTTCATTATCAGACTTCGAAGTGGGATTCTTTGATAAAGGTTTCCAAGGCTTTTTGGAGCAGAGTAGTCAAAGAAGCTGCGGTAGTACTCATCTGCAAACAGCAAGGCACAAATGCCTGTGTCCGGCTGGGCATAAAAAAACCTGCTAGAAATAAATCTAACAGGTTTTGGACGCTCCTTCTCTTGGGCTCGTCCCGATAGCCATCGCGGACAAGGACCTTTTGATTAACTCATCTGTGGACTTAAACGGTATACTCTTAATTCGCAGCAGTACTCTTTTCAACTCCAAAAAAACTGCACATAAAAAAACCTGCTAGAAATAAATCTAACAGGTTTTGGACGCTCCTTCTCTTGGGCTCGAACCAAGGACCCTCTGATTAACAGTCAGATGCTCTAACCAGCTGAGCTAAGAAGGAATTTTGTGTTTCATTCGGAGCTTGTTCCGAATTGGTGATGCAAATGTAGGAGGCTATTCCATTTATTCCAAACTAGTGTCCTAAAAAACTCCATGTTTTTGGCCTATCAGTACTTTTGGTCTTCTAAATCAGAGACTTAATTTTTCAATTTTTCACTGAAAAACTATTGGCTCAACATATTGCAGGGGTATTACTCAAAACTCCGTAAGATTTGTAACTTGAGAAAGGCTTTTACAATTGTTTTACTAACTCATTATTCATGTCCAATCCAATAAATAGACGCGACTTTGTCCGTTACTCCGCTCTTACGGCATTAGGTTTGCAATTTTTACCTTTTCAAGGCCTGAGAGCAGCTACTTCAGATCGTGTTCGCGTTGCCCATATTGGTTTAGGAGGAATGGGGTTGAATCATCTGAACTGGTTTGCCAACCTGCCTGATGTGGAAATAGTAGCGCTCTGCGACGTGGATGAAAATCGTGCTAATGAAGCTTTGCTACAGCTTAAAAAAGTCCATACTAATACCAAAGCTCAGGTGTATACGGATTTCCGACATGTGTTAGATAGGCAAGATATTGACGCAGTTACTATTGCTACGCCTGATCATTGGCATGCGCAGATTACTATATTAGCTTTCCAGGCAGGTAAGGACGTATACAGCGAAAAACCCCTCTCATATTCTCAGCATGAAGGCAAGCTGATGCTAGCTTCGCAAAATCAAACAAAACAGATCTTTCAACTCGGCAATCAGATTCATGCAGGGGATAATTACCATCGTGTAGCTGAAATTATCAAATCTGGTGTCTTGGGTAAAATCAAGACAGTTCGGCTTTGGAAAAGTGGAGAACCACCAATTATTCCAGCCCTAAATTATCAGAAGCCCCCGTCCAATTTGAATTGGGACATGTGGCTAGGTCCTGCGCCTTTTTCAGAATATGCTCCTGAAAAATGCCACTTCAACTACCGTTATTTCATGGAGTATTCCGGTGGGGTTTTTCAGGATTTCTGGTGTCATATAGCAGATATAGTTTGGTGGTCTATGGAGCCGTCGGGACTTAAAAAGATAAAAGCAAACGGTGAGAGTTCGGATGGTGTTGGTGATACTCCTAAATGGATCGATGTGGATTTTAAATTCAAAAAACTTGACCTTCATTGGACATCCATACCACCCGATGTGCCCGGTGCAGCCGGTAAGGGAATTGGAGCCTATTTTGAGGGGAGTAAGGGTACTTTGGTTTGTGACTATTCCAGTCGAGAAATCAGGATTGACGGCAAGGTTATGAATGATATTCCAGAAATACCTAAAACGATTATCCGATCTCCTGGACATCAGCAAAACTTCATCGATGCCGTGAAATCCCGCAAGCAACCTGAATCCTATTTGGAGTATGCACGAAGCATGACCATGCCTATGCATTTGGCACTTATCTCTTTCCGACTAAAAGAGGAATTGAAATGGGATGCTAAAAAAGAGCTTTTCAAAAATAATGACGCTGCCAATCAATTATTGTTCAGACCATATCGAGAAAAGTGGAATCTGATAGGCGCTTGACACATCAAATAAATTGAATGGTTCTACCCTTAAGTTAGTGGAGAATAGTTCTATCTATAGTCCAATATAGAAAAGGGAGCTTTATCAGGATAAAGCTTTGAGCTATTTCTCAGTATTTTATATGATGTAATCGGCATTGAGCATTCTTTATTTTGTAAAATCTCCATTAAATTCGCGGTAGAACCAATTGAATAAATAATATTATGTATATCCGCATGAATGCACATAAATAGAATTATGTCTGGTTCTAGCCTGAAAAAATCCCCCTTACCCTCTTTAAAAAAAGGGGGAATTGCGAAATTTGAACCTCTAGCATTATTTCAAAGCACATACGTGCAGTTAAGCGGATACTCATAAATAATACAGAAAATAAACCTAATACCAATGGCTAAATATACACTAACCGTCAATGGCGGAAGCAAGGAAGTAGAAGCAATGGATGACATGCCACTTTTGTGGGTTATTCGTGATTTGCTTGGGATGAAAGGAACCAAATTTGGCTGTGGTCAGGCTCTTTGCGGCGCTTGTACAGTGCACTTGGATGGCGTGGCTGTTCGTTCTTGTTCGATTCCTATAGCTGACGTAGGGGATGGGAAAATAACCACTATCGAAGGGTTATCGGAAAACGGTGATCATCCTGTCCAGAAAGCTTGGGTACAACATATCGTACCGCAGTGCGGCTACTGCCAATCTGGACAGATCATGAATGCAGCTTCACTACTTAACTCTAATTCAAGTCCTACTGGTGAAGAAATAGAGCAGGGAATGGCGGGGAACTTGTGTCGCTGTGGTACCTACAATCGTATCAAAGAGGCAATCTTGACCGCTTCCAAGTCTGTTTAATTTTCCCAACTTAACTCCATACCCATGCTTCCAAATATTCCATTTCTCAAAAAAGGTAAAAGAGAAGATCAGAGTAAAATATTCGTGGCTTCACGAAGAGATTTTTTGAAATTAGGTTCTCTGGCTTCTGGAGGACTCATTCTAGGCGTGAGTTTCCAGTGTTCTGGTCCAAAGGGAGAAACTATGACTTTTGCTCCAAATGTGTATATCAGTATCAATTCAGAAAATGAAGTGACTTTGGTTGCTCATCGATCTGAGATGGGTACGGGTATTCGAACTTCCCTGCCGCAGATAGTAGCTGATGAACTTGGCGCTGAGTGGTCCAAGGTGAAGATTATTCAGGCCGAAGGAGATGAAGAGAAATACGGCAATCAGAATACAGATGGCTCCTTTTCTGTACGAATGTTTTATGAGCCTATGCGTAAAGCTGGGGCTACGGCAAGGTATATGCTGATTGCTGCAGCTTCTTCCGAGTGGGGTGTAGAAGCTTCCGAATGCGATACCCAAGACGGTATGGTGCTTCATGCTGGAAAAGGCAAGAAAATTAGCTTTGGCGACTTAGTAGGAAGATTGAAAGATGCTCCTGTTCCTGATCCAGAAGACGTGAAATTGAGAGATTTTACTAACTATAAGTTAATTGGTACTGATGTGCCGATCTATGATCTCAAAGACATCACCAGCGGCAAAGCAGTGTTTGGAGCAGATGTGGATTTGCCCAATATGAAAATTGCAGTGATCAAGCGTAGCCCGGTTATTGGAGCCAAAGTGATTTCTTATAATGATGAAAAAGCTTTGGCAGTCCCCGGAGTAGTTCAGGTGGTGAAAATTGAAGGTTCAGGTTTTCCTCCTGGGTTGGATAAAGCGTTGGAGGGGGTGGCGGTCATTGCTGATTCTACTTGGTCTGCAATCAAAGGGAGAGAAGCGTTGGAGGTGGAGTGGGATTTAGGTGATAACCAGAATTTTAATTCTGACAAGCAACAGGCAGAAATGCTGGAGAGTACTAAAGGGAATGGTAAAGTAAGAAGAGAGCGTGGAGACTTTGATAAAGCAAGTAGATCGGCAGCTAAATCTTTAGAACGAACATTTGAAGCACCATTTTATGCTCATGCCACCATAGAGCCACCAGCTGCCATCGCTCATGTAAAAGAAGATGGCTCCTGTGAAGTTTGGGCTCCAAGCCAACATCCTCAATGGGCTAGAGATGCAGTAGCTACTGCTATTGGGATTGATTCTGCCAAGGTCAGGATAAATGTAACCTTACTAGGAGGTGGATTTGGGAGAAAATCCAAACCTGATTTTGTGGTGGAGGCAGCCCTGCTTTCTAAAGCTGCAAAAGCTCCTGTTCGAGTTCAATGGACACGTGAAGATGATCTGCATTTTGACTTTTTCCATTCACACAGCGCACAGCGTATTAAAGCGAGTTTGGATGCCTCTGGAAATCTAATAGGCTGGAATCATCATACAGTCTTTCCTGCGATCGGTTCTACAAGTAGTAAAGAAGAATTACATCCTTCTGATGGTGAATTGGGGTTAGGCTGTGTTGATTTCCCTTTTGATGTGCCAAACATCCGGATAGAATCCCATGAATCCACTGGAAATACACGGGTTGGATGGCTTCGTTCGGTTAGCAATATTCATCATGCTTTTGCCATACATTCTATGATGGATGAAATAGCGGAGGCAAGAGGCAAGGATCCCATAGAAAATGCGATAGAACTTTTGGGAACGGACAGAGATATTACCTTCCAGTCTGAAATGGTCAGTGGTGAGTTTGGGAACTATGGGGAAAAGATAGAAGACTATCCTTGGAATACGGGGAGAATGAAAAATGTCATTCGAACTGTTGCTGAAAAGTCAAATTGGACGGCCAATAAAGCTTCAGGAAAAATAATGGGCTTTGCTGCTCACAAAAGCTTTCTGACCTACGTAGCCTGTGTGGTGATACTGGAAAAAGGGTCTGGTGGCAACACTATTATTTCAGATGTGCATTATGCAGTGGATTGTGGAGTAGCGGTGAATACAGATCGGATAAGGTCTCAGTTTGAGGGAGGATCTCAATTTGCAACTAGTCTAGCAACGACCTCGGCAATTACATTTGACAAGGGACAAGTGCAGCAAAATAACTTCGATACTTATAAGATTATTCGAATGCCTGCTTCGCCAAAAAATATTCATGTACATATCATAGAAAGCCAGATTAAGCCAACTGGAGTAGGAGAGCCCCCTGTGCCTCCATTTATTCCTGCTTTGGCAAATGCCATGTATCAAATGAATGGAGAAAGGATTTATAAATTGCCTTTTAAAGTTTAATTCAGATTTGAAGACTCAACTCTATTGCATCAGATGGAGTTGAGTCTTTTCACTTTTGATCTTTCACACTGAAACCCCTTGTCATTACTTTCACATACTTCGTTTTGCGAAAGCGTAGCGCTGACCAGTCTTCATTGATTGCAATCTGGCGAACACTTTCATAATCAAATTCCCCTAAGTATTTCCATCCGGAGTCACGGTTAATCTTTGCTTGGTATCTCTTAGAGGTTCCTTTGGGGTACGCCATCCATATTTGCTCATCATTCGGAGCCTTTGCCTGCATTTCAAAGAAATATTTCTTCACTTCTTCCTCAGTTTGGACAAATGCCAACATGAAATCTGGCTTTGCTGCAGGATTGATTAATACATCTTTTCCCATGATGAAATCATTTCTTTTAATTCAGGAGGTGCATTCCAGATTTGAATGTTCATCCCATCTTTCCAAGTCATTTTCTTTAGTAGTGGATCCATATTCAGCTTTATAGAAGTAGGCTAATATAAAAATAACTAACTAAGAGCCGATTGGATAGTACGGCTGCTAAGCATTTTATTTACTTTTAGCCTGTATTCAAAGCGATCCCATGAAAACACCTATAGTAGTCTTACTCTTATTTTTTTCAGTTTCCTGTGTCAGTGCTCAGGAAGAAATTGTTACTAGCTTCGGTGAGGGAGTTGCAGTTGCGACACTGAAAGATGATGGGCTTGATGAGATTTCTGGTTTAGCATGTAGCAGAATTCTCCAAGGTTTGATTTATGTCCATAACGATAGTGGAGGAGAAGCTGCTGTATATATACTAGACTCCTTAGGGAATAATGTAGGGAAAATAGAACTCCTCGGGGCTGAAAATAGAGATTGGGAGGATATAGCCATAGGTCCTGGGACAGATGGGAAGTCCTATATTTATGTTGGAGAGATCGGAGATAATAATGCAGTTCATGATGAAATAGTTATTTATCGAATTCCTGAGCCGAGTACCCGTAACCCTACCAGCCAGATAACACCAGAAAAGACCATACTCAAATACCCCGGAGGAGCAAGAGATGCGGAGTCATTGATGGTTGATCCAATCTCTGGTGATATTTTCATTATTTCTAAGCGTGATAGTATAAATACGCTTTATCGCTTAGCAGCAGGTAAATTTGGAAGTAGTGAAGAGGAACTAGAAGAGCTTATCAAACTTCCCCTAACCAGTGCTACTGCTGCTGATATCTCTGCAGATGGCAGTCAAATTCTAGTGAAAAATTACCTTGCAATTTACTATTGGAAGAGGAATCCTGGTGAATCTATTGTGCAGGCAATGAGTAGACAGCCAATAGAATTGCCTTATTCTCCAGAGCCTCAAGGAGAGGCAATAGGCTTTTTGCCTAGCGGGAAAGCATACTATACACTCAGTGAAAAACGATTCGATTTGGAACCTGTATTGTATAAATATACTACCAAATAGTACTTATGCAGATTTCTACCACTATCCTGATGGTTCGGCCAGCAAATTTCGGCTTTAATGCTGAAACTGCTGAAAACAACTTTTATCAAGTGCCAGATAGTAGATCCGCGAGTGAAATCAGCTCGCTAGCTCTAAAAGAGTTTGATGGCTTTGTAGCGATGTTGAGAGATCAGGGCGTCAATGTAATAGTAGAGGATGATACTTCTGTACCTATCAAACCTGATGCAGTATTTCCTAACAATTGGTTTAGCACACATCCGGACGGAAAGTTGATTTTATATCCCATGTATTCTCCCAATAGAAGGTTGGAGCGAAGAAAGGATTTGATTGAGGACTTAATGAAGCGCAAGTTTAAAGTAGATGAAATTATAGATTTAAGCTTTTTCGAAGAAGATGCCCAATATTTGGAAGGCACTGGAAGCATGGTAATGGATCATCAGTCCAAGACTATTTTTGCTTGCTACTCAGAGCGTACGCATAAAATCCCCCTAGATTATGTAGGTAAGCTTCTTGGATACAAAGTAGTAGGCTTTCATGCAGTTCAGGAGGTAAATGGTGTGTATGCTCCGATCTACCATACGAATGTGATGATGCACATAGGTTCTGATTTGGCAGTGGTGTGTTTGGATAGTATCCCAAAAGCTTCTGAAAAGCAGGCTGTGCAAAAAAGTTTGACGCAAGCTGGTAAAAAAGTGGTGCCTATCACGCCAAAGCAAAAGCTTCACTTTGCAGGAAATATGCTAGAGGTAGGCAATGACGGAGGAGAGAAATTTACGGTAATGTCTGAATCAGCGCTTGATTCGCTGAATATTGGACAGATTCAACTTATAGAAAAATACTCCACCATCATAAGCCCTTCTATTCCCACCATCGAAAAATTGGGAGGGGGAAGTTCACGTTGTATGATGGCAGAGATTTTTTTGCCTTTCGACGAAAGTTTCCTTTCTGTGAAATCTAAGAGTTAGAGTTACTCCACTATTGGATCTACTTTCTTTTTTCTATCCGACTCCAAACTAGTTAGATCTGTAATTCCTTTAATAGCTTCAGTACTTGAATTTGTAACTTGATCTGTAGATGTAGGTTTGATTTCCTTTTTAGCTTTCATTTTATCTTAAGTTTAAAGTTTAAAATATATTACAAGCATTCTGATGTATTTGAAATGCTTTTTAAATTTAATGAAAGTAAAATACTGTTTTTTTCTAATAATAATACAATCCTATAGTTCTTAAATGGTTTTTGAACTCTATTTGGGTACATAAAGCTTTAATATTGAGCTTGATTCATTTTTTTTTTACAAATGTAAAATACTTTAAGTGAGCTTATTAGCATAAAAAAGGGTTTATAGCTTTAAGAATTGTAGTCACATCTTAAAGCTATAAACCCGGTTGGAAAAGGAAATTCCCGAAATCTATACCTGTTAAATCCCAGTATAGTTAAATGGAGAAATGACACTTAATTCAGTTTTCAATTCATCTGAAATAGGCAGATTAGAAATGAATTCTGAGATTGATTTTTCTGTGATCTTGGTGTTTGTTCTGGTAAGATCCTTAAGTGCTTCGTAAGGTTTTGGAAAGCCTTCTCTTCTCAATACCGTTTGGATTGCCTCAGCCACTACTGCCCAGTTTTCTTCCAAATCTGCATGAATAGCCGCTTCGTTAAGTTCTAATTTACCCAAACCTTTTAGCAAGGATTCAAAAGAGATCAACATATGACCAAGTGGTACACCGATGATCCTCAATACAGTACTGTCAGTCAAATCACGCTGTAATCTTGAAATTGGAAGTTTTGCAGCTAAATGCTCTAACAGGGCATTCGCAATACCCAAATTCCCTTCAGCATTTTCGAAATCAATGGGGTTGACTTTATGAGGCATTGCTGATGAGCCTATCTCACCGGCTTTGATTTTCTGCTTGAAATAATTCATGGCTACGTACTGCCATACATCCTTAGAAAGATCTAATAGGATGGTATTGATTCTTTTCAGCCCATCAAATACAGCAGCAAGATTGTCATAATGCTCAATCTGTGTAGTAGGGTAGCTTCTCTCCAGGCCTAAATATTCTCCTACAAACTGAAAGGCGAACTCATTCCATTCATAAGCTGGATATGCCACATGATGTGCATTCATATTGCCAGTGGCTCCGCCAAATTTTGCTGAGTATGGAATATGATTTAGTAGTATAAGCTGCTTTGTAAGACGAACTACGAATACTTCGATCTCCTTTCCCAAACGAGTGGGAGAAGCAGGCTGTCCGTGAGTTTTGGCCAGCATTGGAATGTCTTTCCATTCATTTGCCAGTACTTGAAGTCTGTCGATGACAGCATCGAGCTGAGGCAAAATCACTTCATTGAGACCTTCCTTCAGCATCAGTGGTGTTGCTGTATTGTTGATGTCCTGAGATGTCAGGCCAAAGTGTATGAATTCCTTGTGAGCTTCCAGTCCTAGGGCATCGAATTTCTCTTTCAAGAAATACTCAACAGCTTTCACATCATGATTTGTGATTTTCTCAGTGGCTTTGATTGTGTCTGCGTCGGTGAGAGAAAAGTCACTCACGATTGATCTAAGATTCGCGAAAAGGCTTTTATCAAAGTCCTTTAATTGTGGCAATGGAAGTTCGCATAGCGCAATGAAATATTCCACTTCTACATGAACACGGTATTTGATCAAGGCAAATTCAGAAAAATAGGCTCTCAAAGGAGCTGTTTTGCCAGCATAGCGTCCATCTACTGAAGTCACTGCGGTCAATGCATTTAATTCCATTTCTTTTAATCAATTTGGTTTTAGGAAGGTGCAAAGTTAATTTTTTGAAGCCAAAACATGGGATTTGAGCTAGCTAATTCAGAAAATTTCCTTCAAATAATTCGAACTACCATGGTATTATCTGAGTTATGATTTGCAAATAATCAGGTACAAGCCAGAATATTTGACTTTGCGGGTTAATTTTGCAACCGTTTAAACAGATAAAAGCTCAGATCAGGAATGTTCAATTTATTTAAGAAAAAGAAGGAAGAGGTAAAGGCTCCACAGTATTTACCGCTGAAAGTGAGGGAGGTAGTGAAAGAAACGGCAGATACAGTCACTTTATATTTTGAGCAACCAGAGCCGTTTCTTGATTACAAACCAGGTCAGTTTTTGACGTTGGTGATGGATTTTGAAGGCAAAGAACAGCGAAGATCTTATAGTCTTTGCACCTCGCCTTACGTGGATCCATTTCCTGGGATATCTGTTAAGCGTGTTCCAAAAGGAAAGTTTTCCAACTTTCTTAATGAGCGGGTTTTCCCAGGGAAAACAATCAATGCGCTCAAGCCCTTGGGTAATTTCACCACTGATTTCCACTCCAAAAACAAGAAACATTTCTTCTTGGTAGCTGCAGGAAGTGGTATCACACCTATCATGGGGATTTTAAAGTCCGTATTGGTGAATGAACCTAATTCTAAAGTTTCTCTACTTTACTGTAGCCGAAATGAAGATCAAATCATTTTCAAGAAGGAATTGGAATCCTTAGCAGAAAAAAATACGGAAAGACTTGAAGTGATACATAATTTGAGTCAACCGAGTGAAACTTGGACTGGTCTGAAAGGTCGTGTGACAAAGGAAACTATCCTTGAGTTTGCTAAAAAAGCTGAGTCAGAACCTGATTTCGAAAAGGAATACTTCGCATGTGGACCAGAGGGTATCATGGATAATGTAGTTTCTATATTAGATGAGTTAGGAGTTCCTAGTGAAAAAGTACATCGTGAAAGCTTCTATTCTGCAGCTGCAGATAAAGCCCATGATGACGCAGCACACGGCATTACTGGTGGATTGTTGACTAGAGATGTGAAAGTGATTTTGGAAGGAGAAGAACATGCTGTAACGGTGTCTCCTGACAAGACTATTCTGGAAGCAGGGCTTGCTCAGAATTTGAATATGCCTTACAGTTGTCAAAGTGGTCTTTGTACCGCATGTAGAGGTAGATTACTTAGTGGGAAGGTTAAGATGGACGAAGATGCAGGTTTAAGTCCAAATGAAATTGAGGCGGGCTATGTACTTTGTTGCGTATCGCATCCGCTGACTGATGATGTCAAGGTTACGATTGAGTAATTCAGGTAACCTTACAATAAAAATTATTTTGGAAATTCAAGAATTCAGGAAGGTTTATAAAAACCTTGATCAACTTATTTTGATACTTCTGGTATTGGTTTTGCCCATTTTTGGGATGATTTATTTGTACCAATCTTCCGGGAAATTAACTTGGGATCTGCCAGAATTACCACAGCTTGTAGGGCAGATTTTGTCTGGTGCAGGTATAGGTCTCTTAGTAGCTCAATACTTACTTTTTCGTAAGAAAGTGAAGGCTGTCTTCTTGACTGAGGATTTGCTGGCAAAGCTTAAAATCTATGCGAATGCTACTCGTGAACGGTATATGATCCTCTTCGTTGTTGCGTTGATTTGCTCTGTTGGTTTGCTCTTTTTCGGTTCGGCGATTTACAATTTTATTTTTGCAGGCGCACTTTTCTTCTTTTCTGTTGCTAAGCCCACTCCTGATCGAATTAAGTCTCTACTAAAGCTTTCTCAAGAAGATGCTGAGGTAATCAGATTGGCTTCTAGACCAGATTAAGGATATAGAAGTTAGACTTGTGATTAGATTATAGAGTCAAGACTCAATATCATGGACTCAATTCAGCTGGAGTAAGAATTGATGCCAAAAAAAAATCCCTTCCGAATAGACGGAAGGGATTTTTTTATGATTCTTCTGTAGAAGAAGGAGATTCTTTATCCTCTTCAGCAGGTGGAGCAACGTTCTCGCGAATACGCTCACTTGGCTTGTAAGGAACAAATCCTTCTCTTTTGAATTTGTAGGTAGTAGTTCTTGGGCCTGTTGGGTGATTAGCCAAGTCCAGCATACCAAAACCTTTGTGAGTAAATGCACCCAAACCACATTTGAATACGAAGTCCTGAACTTCAGGAGCAGCGTACAATGTAATTGGAAGTGTATAACCTCTCACTTCGTACTTTACATCCATGTCATAGACGGCATAGATTCTAGCAAATTTCTTCTGGGCTTCCTTAAGTTTATTTACATAAACCATATCAGGAACTACCTGAAACTTGTAGAAAGTCTCCATTTGCTCAGGAGTGTACCAGCCAGATCTCTCCATTCGAGTTAGCGTAGATTCGTATAGCAGATCGGAAAACTCATCGCTATCCGGGCTAATGAAACGCTTACCAGCTTCCTCATTGAATGCAGGAGTGATCAATACCAATGGGGAGATACAAACAAATTTGTTTGAAGTTTCCAAAACTGGCTCTACTTCGATTTCAGTGTATTCAGGGACCATAATTAGGTTGCCAAGCTCGATTTTTGGGGTGGCAAAAACCTGCTCTAACAGATAGTCCATGAAGTCTTCACTTTGGGAAGACAACACTAGGGTTACCAAACTTGAATAGTAATGCAAGCCACTTCTACTCACTTTTGTCTGGCCTTTCAGACCAGAAAAATTGAAATAGTTGTAGTTGTAAAACTCTTCTCTTCCACCTTTCACAATTAACCCTTTCAGGAATTGCGCCAGAATATACTGATGATGAAAAGGTAAATAGGAACCCTTGTTTTTTAGGGAAAATATTAGTCTAACTCTCACGGTAAATTAAAAATAAAATGAGACAATAAATAAGATAAAATTGTAACGTTTGGGGTGAATACGCAATTACAAAATTATCATTTTTTTTGAGAAATTGTTATACATTAAATCTAAAATGCATAATGTCGCCATCTTGGACAATGTATTCTTTGCCTTCAATGGCAATTTTTCCGTTTTCACGGCAAGCTGCTTCAGTTTTGAATTTCTGGTACTCAGCTAATTTTATCACTTCAGCTTTAATGAAGCCTCTTTCAAAGTCTGTGTGAATTACTCCGGCGGCTGCAGGCGCTTTCCATCCTTTTTTGATTGTCCAAGCTCTAACCTCCTGCACTCCAGCTGTGAAATAGGTGATTAAGTCTAATAAAGAATACGCACCACTGATTAATTTGTTCAATCCACTTTCTTCCAATCCGTATTCTCCAAGGAACATCTCCTTCTCCTCAGCATCTTCGAATTCAGCGATTTGAGCTTCTATAGCAGCGCACAGGATGATAACTTCAGCGTTTTCATTTTTCACTTCTTCCTTCAGCTTATCCACATATTTGTTACCAGATAGCAGGCTACTTTCATCCACATTGGCTACATAGATCACAGGTTTGATAGTCAATAAATGTAAGTCACGAACAGCTTCCAGCTCTTCCTTATCCACTTCTACAGATCTAGCGTTTTTTCCGTCTACCAGTGCTTGTTTGAATAGTAAAAGTGTTTCCAGTTCATTTTTAGCCTTGGCATCTCCGGATTTAGCGACCTTCTCAGACTTCTGGATTTTCTTGTCCACTGACTCCAAATCTTTCAGTTGAAGCTCAGTATCTATCACTTCCTTGTCAAAAATTGGGTCTACCCCACCAGCTACGTGGACGATGTTGTCATCGTCAAAGCATCTGATCACATGAATGACAGCATCTACCTCTCGGATATTTGCTAGAAATTTATTTCCAAGGCCCTCACCTTTGCTTGCGCCTTTTACAAGTCCTGCGATATCCACAAATTCAATCACAGTTGGAAGAACTCGATGCGGATTAACAAGTTCTTCTAGAATCTGAAGTCTCTTGTCCGGAACGGTTACTACACCCACATTAGGTTCAATAGTGCAAAAAGGGAAATTAGCTGCTTCAGCTTTCGCACTGGATAGGGCGTTAAACAGAGTGGATTTTCCTACGTTTGGAAGTCCTACAATGCCACATTGTAATGCCATTAATTTGTTATTTTATTTTAAATATTCTGTAAGATTTATACCCCTTGTAGAACTCCAAAATGAAAACTCTAAAGATGGTGTAAAGTGGTATTGCAAAAATCATCCCGACAACGCCTGCGATTTTTGCCCCGGCAAAGATAACAACAAATATTTCAAGGGGATGTGCTTTCACAGATTTAGAAAAAATCATAGGCTGAAGAAATATATTATCTGTGATCTGAACTAGCCCAAAAACTGAAAGTATCTTGATAATCAGGTAATTTAATTCGTTGTTTGTTTCAAAACTACCGGATGAAATTCCGATAATGATACCGAAAGTGGCGCCAAGTAAAGGGCCTGCATAAGGGATTAGGTTGGCTACTGCCGCAAACAGCGCTATGGTCAGAGCGTATTCTACTCCCATGACGGTGAGTCCGAAACTGGCCAAAGAGAAGATTGCCAGCATTTGAAGTAATAGCCCCGAAAGATAATTGGACAGCAATTTTTCTACCTTAGTAAAGGTCGCTACTGATAGCTCAAAATAGGGGTTTGGGATTAGATTTAGTAGGTTTCTTCGCAATAGTCCATTTTCCAACAGCAGGAAAAAGCTAATAAAAGCAATAGCCATTGTACCTATAAAAAGGCTACTAGTAGTATTTATTACTCCACCTATGAAGCTAGTAAAATCGAATCCTTTGATCATTTTAATCATACTGGATTTCAAACTACCAAATAAATATCCAGGCTCCGTTTCTAGTAACTCATGTCTGAAAAGAAAACCTTCAACCCTAGTGACTGGTATTTGAATTTGCTCATAGATTCCATTTAAATCCAATTCGCTTAATATAATAATCTGATTATTGATCAAAGGGAAAAACAGAAAGCTAAGCAATACCAACAAAAGTACTATCGCCGAATAGGATAGCAGAATTGCAGACCACCTTGGAATATGCTGTCCTAATAAATGAAAATCATTTAGGTGGTTCGTTAGTGGGCGTAATAGCGCTGCTAGTATTAAAGAAATGACTAGATAAAGCGTGATATTGGAGAAATACCAGCCGAAAAGCAGGAAAACTGCGGTGAATAAAATGAGATAAATGAAAAAACGCTGCATATTCTAAAATAAGAAAAGGAGACATTACTGTCTCCTCTAATATACTATTTCTCTATTTTGAAACTAGAATTCTGATCAATCTAGCTGAATTATTCCCACTTCAGTTCGTCGTTATACTCTGATTCCGACTCTTCTTTTTCGTATTGTTCAAAATCAACATCCGGAAGTAGCTCATTTTTCACATGATCTACCGATTCATTGAGTGCTTCCACAAATTTGAAGAAATCCTCTTTGTATAGAAAGATTTTGTGCTTCTCGTAGGTGAAGTTTTCTCCGTTTACTTTTCTCTTACTTTCCGTTATAGTCAGGTAGTAGTCATTAGAACGAGTTGATTTTACATCAAAAAAATACGTTCTCTTACCTGCTTTTACTTTCTTAGAGAAAATCTCCTCTCTGTCATAGCCTCTTTGATCGTCCACAATTCTAAATGTTATGAGTATAAGGTTGTTTAAAATACAACCCAAGATAAAACAATTAGCTTTGAGAATTCAAGTCTAAACGCTAATTATTTTAGCCTAGCTGACATAAATATTACCAATTAATGGCGAATTAGGTGCTAAATTAAAGCATCTGACTAGCTAATAAATCTTATTCGTCGTGCATCATAGCCTTTTTGGCTAATAAAGCTTCCTCCGATTCACGGTGATCAGGATCATCCACACAGCAATCTACTGGACATACTGCAGCACATTGAGGCTCTTCATGGAAGCCATTGCATTCTGTGCATTTATCGGTCACGATATAGTAGAACTCATCCGATACAGGTTCTTGCTTCTCATTTCCGTCTACGACAGTACCGTCTTCTAAAGTAACTTCTTTCAAACTAGTACCGCCACCCCAAGTCCACTCCACTCCACCTTCATAGATGGCGGTGTTTGGGCATTCTGGTTCGCATGCACCGCAATTGATGCATTCGTCAGTAATCATTATAGCCATAACTTCAATTATTTAAAGATCAAAAGTAACAACCTTAAAACTGTGAGGCAATAAAAAAGTTGTCATACTAACTAATTTAATTCAATTCTAAGGGTGCTTCTTTTCAAAAAAGCTAAATTTGCCCCAATAACTAGAAAACATGAAGCCAGTAGAACGTATCTCCGCATTTGTCAAACTTGGAAAAGCAATCCAAGATCTAAATTCAGAAGATAAAGATGAATTACTATGGAGGGCGGAGAACAATAATAATTGGTTTACTAAACATTCCGTAGAATCTGCTCTTAAAGGCATCTCATTAATGCTTTCCGAAGAGAAAATGGATGCTTGGCTTTCTATATACGATTTGAAAGAAGTGGGGAATCCTCAATCTATTGGGTTGATGATGGCTGGAAACATCCCAGCGGTGGGTTTTCATGATTTGATGTGTGTGATTCTTTCTGGTCACCAGGCGGTGATTAAGTTGAGTTCTACTGACGAGATTTTGATGAAATGGATCCTTAAAAAGCTGATTGAAATTGATCCCAGACTAGAAAAGCAGATTCGGATAGAAGAAATGCTTAAGGGAATGGATGCATATATTGCTACAGGCAGCGACAATTCGTCTCGATACTTCAATTATTATTTTGGGAAATATCCACACGTCATTCGTCAGAATAGGACTTCGGTGGCTGTTTTGACAGGAGAAGAGACAAAAGAGGATTATGTCAACCTCGGTAAAGACATCTTTCTGTATTATGGTCTGGGTTGTAGAAACGTCTCAAAAATATATATAAAATCTAAGGCTCAATTACAGGACTTACTGGGTGCGTTGGAGGTATATGCACCGATTGCATCACATCACAAATACCATAATAACTACGATTACAATAAGTCAATCTACTTGGTTAATTTAGAAGATCATTTAGACAATGGTTTTTTGCTTCTAAAAGAAAGCGATGCCTTAGTATCTCCAATTTCTGTGCTTTTCTATGAAGTTTATGAAAGCGAAAAGCTTTTGAGTGAGAAACTGCAGGAGCTTGAGCCTAAAATCCAATGTGTAGTGGGGAATGGTGCTGAAAGAGTGCCTTTTGGAACAGCTCAAAATCCTGAGCCATGGGAATATGCTGACGGTGTGGATACGATGGCTTTTCTACAAGAATTATTCTAAAGGTAATTTAATACAGGATTTACTCCATAATCAATACTTGAATGCCCCAATAGTTCAGGAAAATTCAAATCATCAGAATAGTGACTTCAATAAAATGGTTTTAAATAAGGGAAAGGCACCTTTGTTGACTGGATTTGGTTACTGATTATTAACCTATATTTCTATATTTGCACTCGAAATTACCGAACATTTTACCATAAAATTCCCTATACAATGGCTTTTGATATTGAAATGATCAAGAAAGTGTATGCCAGATACCCTGAGCGTATCGAAGCAGCCCGCAAGGCTGTGGGACGTCCACTTACTTTGACAGAAAAGATTCTTTACGCACACTTGAGCGAAGGTGCCGCTTCACAGACATACGGCAGAGGTGTATCTTACGTTGATTTTCAACCAGATAGGGTTGCAATGCAAGATGCTACTGCACAGATGGCTTTGCTTCAGTTTATGCAAGCAGGTAAGAGCCAAGTGGCAGTTCCTTCCACTGTTCACTGTGATCACTTGATTCAGGCTGAAGTAGGTGCTGATCAGGATTTGACCAAAGCAAAAGATAAAAACAAAGAAGTTTATGATTTCTTGGCTTCTGTTTCTAATAAATATGGACTTGGATTCTGGAAGCCAGGAGCAGGTATCATTCACCAAGTAGTTTTAGAAAATTATTCTTTCCCAGGTGGAATGATGATTGGTACCGATTCTCATACACCAAATGCAGGTGGACTTGGAATGGTAGCCATCGGAGTAGGTGGAGCTGATGCATGTGATGTAATGGCTGGACTTCCTTGGGAGCTTAAATTCCCAAAATTGATTGGTATCAAACTTACTGGTAAACTATCTGGATGGACTTCTGCCAAAGATGTAATCCTGAAAGTAGCTGGAATACTAACTGTAAAAGGTGGTACAGGTGCAATCGTTGAGTATTTCGGCGATGGCGCTAGATCTCTTTCCGCTACTGGAAAAGGTACTATCTGTAACATGGGAGCTGAAATTGGAGCTACGACTTCGATCTTTGGTTACGATGAGAAATCTGCAGCTTACTTGAGTTCTACTGAAAGAGCTGATGTGGCTGAATTGGCAAATGGAATCGCTGAGCACCTTACAGGTGATGAAGAGGTTTATGCTAACCCTGCTACTTACTTCGATGAGGTAATTGAGATCAACCTTTCTGAATTGGAACCACACGTAAATGGCCCATTCACTCCAGATTTGGCTTGGCCTATTTCTAAATTTGCGGCAGCAGTGAAAGAAAACGGCTGGCCAGCAAAATTGGAAGTTGGTTTGATCGGATCTTGTACCAACTCTTCCTACGAAGATATTTCCAGAGCAGCTTCGCTAGCACAGCAGGCAGTTGATAAGAAACTAGTAGCAAAATCTGAATTCACAATCACACCAGGATCAGAGCAGGTAAGATTCACTGTCGATAGAGACGGTTTCTTGGATACCTTCGGTCAAATGGGCGGTGTAGTTCTTGCAAATGCTTGTGGACCTTGTATCGGTCAGTGGGCTCGTCATGGAGCTGAGAAGCAAGAGAAAAACTCAATCATCACTTCTTTCAACAGAAACTTTGCGAAGCGTGCGGATGGTAATCCAAACACGCACTCGTTTGTAGCTTCTCCTGAGATCGTGACGGCATTGGCAATTGCCGGTGATTTGACTTTCAACCCAATGACAGACAGCCTAATCAACGAAGATGGCGTATCTGTGATGTTGGATGAGCCAAGTGGACTTGAGCTACCTGCGAAAGGTTTTGCAGTAGAGGATGCTGGGTATCAGCAGCCAGCGGAAGATGGTTCTGGAGTTACTATTGTGGTAAGCCCTACATCTGATCGTCTACAATTGTTAGATTCATTTAAGCCTTGGGAAGGAACGGATCTGAAAGGTCTTAAACTTCTGATCAAAGCAAAAGGTAAGTGTACTACGGATCATATCTCTATGGCTGGTCCATGGTTGAGATACAGAGGACATTTGGATAATATCTCTAACAACATGCTTATAGGTGCTGTCAACTCTTATACAGATGCTACAAATTCTGTGAAGAATCAATTGACAGGCGTCTACGGTGAAGTTCCGGCTACACAGCGTGACTATAAAGCTAATGGAGTAGGTTCAATTGTCGTTGGTGATGAAAACTACGGAGAAGGATCTTCTAGAGAGCATGCGGCTATGGAGCCTCGTTTCCTTGGCGTACGCGCTATCTTGGTGAAATCATTTGCTAGAATTCACGAAACTAACTTGAAGAAGCAGGGCATGCTAGGATTGACTTTTGCCAATCCTGCAGACTATGACTTAGTTCAGGAAGATGATTCAATTGATATCATTGGCTTGACTACATTTGCACCAGGTAAGCAATTGCAGGTTGTGTTGAATCATGCGGATGGATCTTCAGATACTATCCAAGTGAATCATACCTATAATGAAGGTCAGATAGAATGGTTTAAAGCTGGATCAGCACTTAATTTGATCAAAGCAAAAGCATAATATAAAAGAGTTTGATTACAAGCCGTAGCGATTTCGTTACGGCTTTTTTTTTGTCTAAAATTTAATTGGGAGTTGATTCAGTATTTTTTTCTTGGGTTTATCTTAAATGTAAATGACCCGTGTGGCACAATAGTTTTTAAATAGAACGATGCTATATACTTCACTCTCCTCAATTTTAAGATTACAGATATTCATGTTCTAAGTGAATGCTTCTTCCAAATTTCCATATCAAACTTTTCTCCAAACAATAAGTAGGAAGCGGGACTTCTTAAGATTCTTTGTCCAGATATTATTAATCGATTAAAAAAAATTTTTGTTTAAGTTCAAAAACACAAAATGTGGCTAAAGATTTAATGAGAGAGTAAAATTTAGCTTTCTTGATAAACACTTAACAAAAAATATACATTAAGATCATCGATATTTGTAAAAAAAATCTTGCTGTTTATTTTGATAGACTATTGTTTTTTCTAGCTTTATGAACAGTAAGCACTTAGAGAGATTTTTTTCAGATAAAAATGCTTGATGTGTTTTCACTAAAATTTAACATAAACCATTATTCAAGTTAGTATGGAGCAGTATTTACCAACAATTCCTCGAGAGAATGAGATGAATGTGCTTGGAACGAATTTCAAATTTTCATTAACCTCAAATTACCAGCTATGAGAAAAATTTTATCAATTGCTTTCGCTCTGGTCTTAATGTTGGGCTATACAGCCACAGCACAGACACAAAAGCGAGTTTTGAAGGGAGTTGTGACCTCTAAGGAGGATGGACTTCCAATGCCCGGCGTCACGGTTTTAGACAAGACAAACCAGACAGGTACCACTACTGATTTAGATGGTAATTATTCTATTTCGGTAGGATCCACTTCTGTATTAGTATTTTCCTTTATTGGATATGCAGCCCAAGAGTACTTAGTAGGGAACCAATCAGAAATTAACATCAGCCTAAGTGAAGATACTAGCGAACTTTCTGAGTTTGTCGTGACGGCCTTTGGTATGGACAAGTCGCAAAAGTCTTTGGGCTATGCGACGAGTACAATAAATGCAGACGAACTAGTAAAAGTGGGTACGCCTAACGTAGCTTCTGCTTTGTATGGTAAAGCTGCTGGTGTCAAAATCAATACTGGTGCTGGTGGAGCAACATCCGCTGTCAACATACAGATTCGTGGTATAAACTCTATCACGGGTAAAAGCCAGCCATTGATTGTATTAGATGGTGTTCCTATCCGAAATGAGGAAGTTACCAATAATAACTATTGGGGAGATCAGCGCCTGAGAGGTAATGGACTATTGGATATCAACCCTGCTGATATTGATAATATTTCAATTTTGAAAGGAGCTTCTGCTGCTGCACTATATGGCTCTGAAGCTGTGAATGGTGTTGTTTTGATTACCACTAAGAAAGGTAAAGCGGGCAAAAACGGCATGCAGGTAGATTTTAATACTAATTACTCAGTAGATGAGATTGCGTATTTACCAAGATATCAAAATGTAAGAGGTCCAGGAATGCCGTCACAAGTGCAGAATTTGGGACAAGCTGAAGATGGATTTAATTATACAGCTGACGGAGTACGAACAGTGCCTAGCACTACTACTAACTATGGACCTGTCTTCGACGGTAAGCCAATGTTAGCATGGGATGGTATTGCTAGACCTTATGTAGCACAGGAAGATAATTATGCAGCCTTGTTTAATAATCCTGTCAGTTCTCAAGTGAACGTTTCGATTTCTAATGCAACCGATAAATCAAACTTCCGTCTTTCTTTAACACGTCAGGACAATGAGTCTTTGAGTTTGAATTCTAAGAATAGTAAGAACATTGTTAACCTTAATTCTGGTTATCAGGTAAGCAAAAGATTGAAGACTGACTTGATGATTAATTACATTAATCAAAACACTAAAAATCGTCCATATTCAATTGATCGAATGATCAATAATTTCGGTGGTATGATGACCCGTTTTGATAATGGAGCATGGTATTTAGATAAATATCAGACCAGTAGAGGGTATCGTTATGTGACAGGAAATGGACAGAGTTTAACTCCGGACGAGAATATAACAGGAAACGGCTTCAGAGGAGATATCGCAGATTATGTTTGGAGAGTAAATAATAATCGATCTTCAGAGCTTAGTAATCGTGTGATTGGTAGTTTGACAAATACATTCCAAATTACTGAAGAGTTGAATTTAAGAGCACGAGTGTCTACTGACTTTACAAGCAGATATTCTGAAGACGAAAACTCAACCGAAAGACCGCTGGCCTTTGGCCCATCTGGATCTTTTGGCATGCAATCAGAACTGTTTAATATCCTATATGGTGATTTAATGCTTAATTACAAAAGATCAATCACTGACGAGATTACTGTTGGTGCGATGATTGGTTATACAGCTAGAACTGAAAGTTTTAGCAGCATAGGTAGAAGTACGAATGGTGGTTTGAGTACTGAAAACCTTTTTGATGTCGTTGCTTCGACTAATCTTCCTAATAATAACTCCGACCGTTCATACAGAACAATTGATGCATTCATTGGTACTGCAAACTTTGACTACAAGAATATTTGGTTTGTAGAAGGTACAATTCGTAGAGATAGAGTTTCTACTATGAATCCTGATAATAATGCGTTTATATATCCTTCTGTCAATACGGCTTTTGCTATTTCAGACGCATTGGATTTACCTGAATTTATTACTTTCTCAAAGTTGAGAGGTTCTTGGGGTATTGTTGGTAATTATCCTGATATCTATAGAGCGAACATTGCCTATTCTCAGAATACTTTGGGTGTGCAGCAGACTGGTGGAGCAAATGTGCTTTATACTAATTTGTCATCATCTTTTGGAAATGACCTTATCAAACCGGAGCAAAAACATGAGTTTGAATTTGGTTTAGATACAAGGTTCTTTAACAACAGATTTGGTATAGATATCTCTTATTATAATGCGCAGATCCGTGATCAGATCTTACCATTGACCTTACCTTCTTCTTCAGGAGCTACCTCTGTATTAACTAACATTGGTACCCTAAGAAACACAGGAGTTGAAATTCAATTGACTGGTGATATCATTGCAACACCAAATTTCCAGTGGAATGCTGTAATTAACATAGCTAGAAATGTAAACAAAGTAGAGAAGTTAGCTAACGGTGCTACTGAACTATTGCATGCTGATTATGACGGAAACGCTGCTCAACTTAGATCTGTAGTAGGTAGACCAATGGGTGATTTCTATGCTCGCCCTATTGCACTTGATGCAAACGGTGATAAAATCGTTCAGCCAAATGGTCTATACAAAATTGATGATCAAAGCTGGATTCAGGTAGGAAATGCTATGCCAGATGCCGTAGGTGGTATTATTAATAATGTTTCATACAAGAACTTCAGTTTATCAGCTGTGATGGACTTCCAGATCGGTGGTTCTGTTATGCCAACAGGTATCAACTGGATGATCAGCCGTGGTCTAACAGAGGAAAGTTTGAACTACATGGATGAAGCAAGTGGAGGATTGGCTTACTATAAAAATGCTGATGGACAAGGTGTAGGTGTTTCTCATTCTACAGCTCAGGGTCCTAACGGTGAGACAGTATATCACGATGGTATGGTGATGGATGGTGTAGTAGCTGATGGGTCTAACAATAACAACGTAATCTCTCAAGCTTACTACTATTGGAATACTTACAATTGGGGTGGTCCTCAGTATAGCCAATCGAGATATGAATTGTATATCCAGGATAATGATTATATCAAAATGAGAGAATTGTCTTTGGCTTATACAATACCTAATCACATCACTTCAAAAATTGGAGCATCTAATGTGAATATCTCTGTATACGGCAGAAACTTGTTTTTCCTTTATAGAAATATCAAGGACCTAGATCCAGAAGTATTGACTGGTGGATCTAGATGGACTCAGACGCTGACGAGTGCGGGTACAAACCCAGCTACCAGAACATATGGTGTGATGTTAAGAGCTAGATTCTAATTGTTGGTTAAGTTAAAAACATATGAACATGAATTTTAAGAAAATATTTATATACACCCTATTGATCAGCGGCTTAGCTAGCTGTACAATAGATGACTTTGCAGATGATTATTCTGATCCATCCAAGCTGGCTGGTACTACGGTAGGAAAGCAGTTTACTGGTATGATTATGTCTAACCGCCAATCTGTATTACCGTCTTATTGGGATTACTTTGTGATCAAAAGAATCACTTCTAACAGATTTACTCAATCAGTAGGATGGGTAAACGTAGAAAACCAGTATGTTCCGGGTTCTGCCGCAGTAAATGACAGATGGAATAATTACTACAATTTCATGGCTCAATACAGAGAGCTACAGAAAGTGTATGATGGATTGACTGACGTCAAAAAGCAAGATAACCGTGTGTTTATGATTGCTGCTGCCACCTATTTCTACGATCATACGCAGCAAGTAGTGGATTTACATGGTGATATTCCGTGGACTGAAGCTGGTATGCTTAGTACAAATGGTGGTGATTATTCTAAATCCTACGCGGGGTATGATAAAGCAAGTGATATCTACACGAAAATGCTAGATGATTTGGCTGGCTTTGCTACTGAAATAGGTTCATTGCAAATCAATCCTGCTTCTGCTGTTGAATTTAAAACGCAGGATTTGATCAACAATGGAGATATTGATATGTGGAAGAAATATATCAATTCCTTGAGATTGAAAATGCTTACTAGAGTAAGTGGTACTAGTGAATTCAGCGCTAGAGCTAAATCAGAAATTGCCTCTATTTTGTCTAACCCTTCACAATTCCCTATTGTAGCAGATAATGCTAGTAATATCATGTGGGATATTTACTCTGTAGGTACTGTGATCGGTGGAAATGATTTCCGTAGCGGTTTAGAAGACTGGAACGGAAATATTGCAGGCAAAGCAATTTTGGATCACATGGTAGTTAATGAAGATCCTAGATTGACTTATGTGTTTCAACCAGGCATTGAATCAAATGGAGCCTATTTAGGTCTTGACCCGTTGATGAATCCTACTGATCAAAATGAATTGGTATTGACTCAGACATTGAGTGTTTACAATTTCTCAACTATCAGCAGAAACCAATATTTCCCAGGTATTCTTATTACTGCCCCTGAGGTTCACTTGATGGCAGCAGAGTTTTACTTAAAAGAAGGACAGGATGCTACGGCAAAAATGCACTTTGAGGAAGCGGTGAAGAAATCAATTGGTTTTTATCAGTATTTGAGAAGTATCAGTAACAATGCTGAAGCAGATGCGCCAGTCGTTCCAACTGAACAGTCAATCAGCAACTATTTGGCAATGGATGAAATTTCTTGGAGTGCTGCTTCTAGTATGGATGAAAAACTATCGTTAATCGCCGATCAGAAATGGCTTCACTTCAATGTAATTCAGTCAAACGAAAACTGGCATGAATTGAGAAGACTTGGAAAAGTAGATTTGGACTTCTGGACAGACAATTCAAATCAGCAAAATCTTCCTCCGTCTAGGTGGATGTATCCAGGATCAGAGCAGACTTATAATATGGAGAATTATGTAAAAGTTCAGCCACAGGATAAGTTGACAAATACTCTTTTCTGGGATGTAAATTAATTATAGATTGGGTTACAATGACTAATAAAGGCCTCTCATGTACTTGAGAGGCTTTTTTGGTTTTAACAGAAAGTCAGTTCCTGTGGCGCAAGTAAAGAGATGTCTAGAAAATTCTTTGGTGAAGTGTATTTCTCTTCGTTGATTTCTGGAGACTAGCACTGATTAGATTTGAATACTTCTGCCACCTGTTGAATTCTATTAAATACTCTGAAAATTGCTTTGTAAGTTTAAGACAGAATTAACAACGCTATCTCACTCCACCTGTGATTTCTTGTTTGCACTTTAAGTGCGCATCAGTTCAGGTAGTTTGAAAGACGTGTTAAATTCTGAAAGGGAATTAAACCAAGGTGATAAGGATACCGCAAGCGTATTCTGACAAGTAGAGCAAATTAAATTATGAAACTGATTGGAGTAGATATAGGAGGCTCTCATATTTCAGCGGCTCAGGTGATTTTGGAAAATCGTCATGCAGAAATCGCCAATTTCCATGAGGCTGATGTCGATACCTATGGTAATGTAGAAAGTATTATTTCTGCTTGGTCTGAGGTAATCCAAAGAGCTAAAGGGGATCTGATCGATGTCAAAATTGGCATCGCCATGCCAGGCCCCTACGATTACGAGAATGGAGTTTCTTTGATCAAGGATCAGGGAAAAATGGCGGCGCTGTACAAACTTTCAGTGAAAAATTTACTGGCTGAAAGTTTAGCTGTTTCACCCTGCCAAATATCCTTCACCAACGATGCTGAAGCATTTCTCTCAGGAGAAAGCTATGCAGGTGCCGGGAAGGAATTTCAAAATTCTATAGGGATCACTTTGGGGACAGGACTCGGTTCGGCAATCAAAGTGCAAGAGGTGGTGAAAGATGCAAAGCTTTGGACTGCTCCTTTTAGAGATGGGATTGCCGAGGATTATATTGGTACGGGCTGGTTTAAAAATCAAGCTCAGAACAAATACTCTCTTCATATCTCAGGAGCAAAAGATCTTTTGGCAGAGGGTTTTGATCCTCAGATTTCAAGCGAATTATTTACTGAATTTGGAAGAGCCTTGGGCGAATTTCTATTTCCCTACTTGATCAGGCTACATGCTGAGGGTGTGATTTTGGGAGGGAAAATAAGCTTAGCCGGAGATTATTATCTACCGGCTACTAAGTCTTATCTGGAAACTATGGGGTATCCTGTTCCTATTAATGTCTCTGAACTTGGTGAGCAGTCAGCTTTGATAGGGGCTTGTTTGCCTTTTGTGGACAAGTGACATGCCCTCGTTCTTATTTACGCTGTCTGATAGCTTCGTAAATAGCTACACCTGCCGAAACAGAAACATTCAAACTTTCAATTCTACCTGCCATCGGTATTTTGACTTTTTCGTCTACGATTCCCATTAGTTCGGTAGAAATCCCGTCTTCTTCAGAACCCATTACCATTGCTACTGGAACAGAAAAATCAACATCATACATGGTCTTTTCTGTCTTCTCAGTGATGGCTACTAGAACCAAACCGGATTTCTGAAGATCTCTGCAAGTGTAAAAAAGGTTTCTTACTCTCACTACTGGAAGGAAATTCAACGCTCCTACAGAAGTTTTGATTGCGTCAGAGTTGATCTGTGCGCTCCCTTTCTCAGGAATTACGATTGCGTCCACACCGGCACATTCTGCTGTTCTGGCGATAGCCCCAAAGTTTCTTACATCGGTGATTCTATCGAGAATCAAGATCAAAGGAGATTTGCCGACATTAAAGCAGCTTTCGATCACATGATCTAAAGAAGCATATTCTATGGAAGACATCTGAGCTACTACGCCCTGATGATTTTTCCGCGTGATTCTGTTCAGTTTTGCATCAGGTACACGGACTACTGGGATTTTTTCAGCTTTACAAAGCTGCAATAGCTCCTTGATCAAGTCATTGTTGATTTCTTTCTGAACCAACACCTTGTCAATGTCTTTGCCAGCATGGATTGATTCCATTACTGCTCTTGTACCAAAAATAAAATCTTTCTCGTGTTCGCCTTTTTCAATCAAAAAGCCATCTTTCCGCTTCTCCATATGGATATGTTTTTGAACCAAACCGGCTGATAGGCACGTGAACGATTCAATGTGTAATAGTTTGGGCTAAGTATGTTTTTAACCCGGGCAAAGGTAAAGCGAATTCTTGAACTCTCGTTAGTTCCTCCATAACTCCACACTTCTCTGTCCAAATAAAAGTTAACTTCCTCTGGTGGACCCATTACGATATAGACCATTCCCTTATCTGTTTTCCAGCCTTCTTTGAAGTCAGTGAATAGGATATTTGCGAATTCTACCTGACGAAAATACTCGCGAATCAGCTCTTTTGCAGTATCTGGATTTCTTGTTAATCCTATCCAGTATGCGTCCAGAGCTTTCTTTTTATCTTCTGCAGCCATTAGATCCTCATGTTCTTTTCTAGTAGAAATATAGGTGACCATGTCTACCATTTCATCCCAATCTTTCACTTTTGGGAAAGCTTCATGAGTTGTTTTTAGTACAAATCCAGCCTTGGCAGCTGTATCACTTTGAATGAAATAGTAACCAATCTGATCAAAAGCCTTAGGAATATTGGATAGAAAATCACCTTGATCTATCACTTGTAGTTCTCTTGGAACTTGAGCTGGTTTGGTTTCCATAGGAGGATAAGGCACTTCCAAGCTGATTGGATAGTAAAATCCATGAAGATTTGGTCCTCCGTTCGATTTGAATAATAAGGATTCTCCGACGTTCAGGTAGTTCTGGTCAAAGCCAACATTATTAGCATAATAGGCCCCAAAGTTCGGTTGATCAAAGACAAAGCTGCTTTTGATGTCAGTAGAATAGTGGTATTCATCTCCTTGTCTCGTGTCCAAAGCTGTCAATAATGCTATTGAAGTACTTTTGCTAGCAGGGATGTCAATTGATTTTTCAAATACCCAATGCCTATCCGTATCATACTTCAAGTCATCTGATGTCAAAATGTTGGTGTTATCCGAAAGAATCTCCTCATCATAGCTATCCAAAATGGAATAGGTAAAGCTAAAAGAATTGAATTCTGGATTTTCTTCGATTTTTTCTACTTGAAATTGCAGCTTAAAACTGGTCTCAGATTCTTTGATCGGGATGATCTTTAGCGAAAGTCTTGAGTACCTTGAGTAGCGAAGTGTCTGATTTAGACTGCTTAAGGTTTTCTGCGCTAGGGTTGGTATAGTACTTCCTGCAAAGAGGATCAAAAAAATCAGGAGTCGGCTTGTTTTACAGTTCATCGGGTGTTGATCTCGGGTTTTCAAAATTAACCTTACTTTTGCCAAAATAGTAAATTTTTGTATGGCTACCTATACAACGGAAATCGCCTCTGACAAGTTGGTCAGTGACAATCCTATTCATCAACGCTTACTGAAAGCATACATTGCTGCTCAGCCTTGGATTTCTGGCAAATTGCTGGAAGTTGGCTGTGGCGAAGGCCGTGGTGTGGAGACACTTTTGCCTTTGGCAGAAAGCTATCTTGGCTTAGATAAGATTCAGGAAGTTATTGATGAGTTGAAAGTTAAATTCCCAAAAGTTGAGTTTCAGCAGGCGGTAATTCCTCCATTCAAGGGAATCGCTGATAATTCTTTTGATACCATCGTGAGCTTTCAGGTGATCGAGCACATTCCAAATGACAGCTTATTCTTAGAGGAAATATATCGTGTATTGAAGCCAGGAGGGAAAGCTGTGATTTCTACTCCGAATATTAATCATACGCTTTCAAGAAATCCTTGGCATGAGCGGGAATACACACCTCAGCAATTAATTGATTTATGTGCATCCATTTTTGACTCAGTGGAGGCCAAAGGAGTAGGAGGGAATGAAAAAGTCTGGGCATATCATGAGGCGAACCGAAAGTCTGTGCAGAAAATCATGCGCTTTGATATTTTTGACTTGCAACACAAACTGCCAGCATCAATTCTGAGAATGCCTTATGAGATTCTAAACCGGAGAAATAGAAACAAGCTCCACCAACAACAAGGAAAAAGCGTGGTTGACATCACGCATGAAGATTATCCGATTGTTGATGATCCTGCGAAAGGATTGGATTTGTTTTATGTGTTAAGGAAGAAGTAGGAGGTTGGATACTTTTACTCAAGAAAAGCTGCCTTAATTCCTGAGATGATCATATTGGTGCCGATGATGGCGATGATCAAACCCATAATCTTTCCGATCACGACGATCAGGTTTTTCCCTAATCGCTTTACGATCTGATCTCCCAGTTCAAAGGCAATATGTGTCAATAAGCACATTACTGCGAATACAACGATCACAATAAGAATATTTAGGTAATCACCCTGTGAAGCAAAGTTCATCGCGGTCACGATTGTGCCTGGGCCAGCTAGGATTGGAATTGCCAATGGGGAAATAGCAATATTCTCCTCGGTTTCAGGGTCTTTGATGTGCTTCACACTTGATTTTTTGGACTGAAGCATCTCAAAACCCACATAGAAAATCAGGATACCACCAGTGATTTTGAAGGCAGGAATGGTGATCCCGAAGATTTCAAAAATGAATTTTCCGAGTACTACAAATACAACAACGATCACAAATGCTGTAAGAGTAGCTCTTTTACTTATACTTCTTTTGGTAGCCTTATCCAGATCATCTGTTAGGGACGCAAAAATAGGCACGTTGGCGATCGGGTTCATGATCGCGAAAAAACCTGTAAAAACGGATAGGGTGAAAGCAAGGATGTTATCCATGAATAAACTTTGATCTTCTGAATTACATAAGATGTGCGAAGGTATCAAAATCTTCTGCCTGAAGGAAATGAACTACTGGTTTATCATTTTTCACCTTCCTATAGAAGAATATACGCTATTTGTCGTATGGCGTGAAGGAAGGGTTGGATATACATTTGAACTGTATTTTAAATCTTCAAAACCATGAAAACTTACAACACTACACTTTGTGCTTTATTTTTGGGAATAACGGTCATTTTTTCGGCATGTAGCTCCGATGACGATATCGATCCTGCCCAAACTACTCAGACCAATCCGATCCCAAATGCACCTGGCGATGCAAATGCTGTTTTGGCGGCTGTGATGTCTTATTCTGATCTTCCTAGCTCTGTGCCCAGCATTCCTGGAGTGGGAGGCCTTGCGATAGATGTGGCTTCCGGCTCATTCTTTACTGCGGCTATTGGAACCAATTTAGTCAATGTAGGAGATGTAAAACTCAACTCTAAAGCACTCACCATCCCCGGAGGCAACGCTTACATCAATAATCCTACAGATTTTTCTTATTCACTTGTAGCAGGTCAGACCAATACCTGGCAAGTAGCTGGTGGTAGTGGCTTCGATGCTTTTACTTACACGACGACCAAGAAAATGCCTTCACAAGTGAAATTCTCCTCATCAGTTGCAGCGAGCTACAGCAAAGGTTCGGACGTAATGCTATCAATAGAGTCAGTGACTTCCAATACGGATAATATACTTTGGGTGATTTCTGATGGAAAAACAACTGTGACGAAAGAATCTAAAACTACCTCTGTTACATTTTCCTCGTCGGAGTTGAGCGGTTTGAAAGCAACCTCAGCCGGACTAGTTCAGGCGGCAAGCTATAATGCGGAGGAAAAATCATTCGGTGGCAAAAAGGTTTATTTCATCAATGAGACAGTTCACACTAAAATCATTGAAATTAAATAATCTGATTATCCGCAGTCTTGCCAGTACCCAAAATTTCTTTGCTCACCCGGTCAGAAGACCGAAGACGCCAGCCCGACTACTGGCGGGGGTGACCGAAGTGGCCTAAATTCTTGAGTTGACCAAATCCTATTATGCTTTTGGTTCTTTACTGGTAACAAAGCGAATACACATATTTAATAATTACTATTTCTAATAATTGAAGCTAGTGGGATAAACCTCACTGGCTTTTTTTATGCCTTTTTTCTTCTAAAAATCCGCTTGAATGGTTCTGTAGTTTGGCCTATAAAATCCTCAGGGAATTTTTCTCCATCAGGAAGTCCCACAGGAAGGTTCTCGTCATCTGAAGGCCAGTAGTTTGTTCGGAAAAGGAAATCCCAAAGGCTCAGAGAAATCCCATAATTGAATCCATATGGATGACTTTCTGGTAGTTCTTTCGCATGATGCCAAAGGTGCATTTGCGGCCCATTAATTACGTATTTGAAGGGGCCAAGAGGAATCTTGAGGTTTGCGTGACCAAGCTGTCCAATCACTAAAGTGAAGATATGGACGATAAAGAAGTCCGTAATACCAAAACCAATCATAGCCAAAGGAATATATTCCAGCGTGCGATAAAGGATATTTTCCATCCAGTGATAGCGTAGCAAAGCTGCAAAACCCATCTCTCGGGTGCTATGATGCACTTTGTGAAACTCCCACATCCAGCCTACATGATGATACATGCGATGAATCGCCCACTGCATGAAATCGCGGAGTATGAATATAAGCACCAGCTGAAGCCAGCCAGGAAGTTGGTCGACTTTGATAGCTATGGTGTTTGTAATACCAAATAAGCCTAGAAAATCATTGAACGCTTCCACTGCCACCATAGACAGGGCATTGTAGGCGACTAAGGCAAAAAGAAAGTAATTCCAGAAGAGGTAGAAGATGTCCAGCCAGAAATGTTCACGAATTATGGGTTGATTCTTTCTCCATGGAAAAAGAATCTCTAGGCCATAAATCACCAAAGATGCACCCACTAACCAGTAGAAGTAATTATGCCAGCTTGGGTTTAGGATCTCTCCAGTAAAGTAATTCCAATAGCCATAGTAGCCGTCTAGAATAGCTTTGATGTATTTTTCCATTTGGTTATGATGCAGAAATTATGGTTTATCGTTAATTGGATGTCTGAAGAATATGACTCCAAATGCAAACCCAAAAAGAATATAAATGATTCCTATTACCCAAATTGTAAATTGGAGTTCTGGATTAGAAATAAGTCCTTTTAGCAAGGCCAATCCGGCAATCATGAAATGACTTAGATTGGCGATGGCGACAGGTCGATTATAAATACCACCAATTGGTCTTCCTTTATTCATCCAGTTGAGCATCCCAAAACCGAAATACAGTGCTCCAAGTAGTTGAAGTAAAAATACGATGATTTGATTCGGATTAAGATTGAGAGAGCCCAAAATCAAATCAGGGGAAAAGGTGAGGGTTATTCCTGCTGAGAACATGAATATTGCACTCAAAGTCATGATAAGCTTGGTGTTCATTCAAGGCATTTTGGTGAATTTGCTCTGAAATTAGGAAGTTTTGGGCGCCCGCACGAAGGTTCTCAACTTTTCTTTGTCAAAATGCAAGTCAATGATTTATGTAAAAAAATAAGAGTGCGACGTAGGTCACACTCTTTAATACTTAGACGTTTTTGGATTGATCCACACGGAAAGAAATCTTGCAGACACATCCATAAGAACTGACTTTGCCGTCTTTTACATGCGCTTTGATATCTTTTACATAAACTGAATCAATGTTGTGTACAGTCTTCGATACTTCAGTTACTGCATTCTGAATAGCTTCTTCAATACTGTTTTCTGAAGAGGAAATAACCTCTAATACTTTTACTATTCCCATGGTAGTTTTGGTTTTTGTTATAATTAGGATTAAGACTAATTTTTATACAAGTGCCATGCTAACAGTAAGTGAGTCCTACTATTGGGGAAAATGTGATAGCATTTTAGAATTTCGATTATCTATCCCTTAGCTGATTTAATCCTGTCTTTTGATCAAGTTTGTGGACAGGATCAAAATGTCGCTTTTAGGTCTATCTCGATTATTGGTTTCCACTTCAGCAATTTTATCAACTACATTCATTCCAGAAACCACCTCTCCAAAAACCGTATAGTTTTGATCCAAATGAGCTGCTCCACCAACGGTCTTATATGCTTCGCTATGTGCTTCAGGATAGTGATATGGATTCATTCCGTTTTGCTCGATTTCAGCTAAGGAGTCCAGTTCAGCTTTTAGCTGTTTAGCGGCCTCTCCGCCTCTGGAATCTCTATTTCCAATCAATTCCTGATACTTCGCAAAGGTGGATTTATGGGTAGGATCATTAATGACCCGATTGTATGCAAGCATTTTATTGATGCGATTTTCTGCAATTTCAAGGGTGCTATCTGTATAGGTTCTGCCTTGCACTATGTAGAATTGAATGAAGCTGCCTTCTCTGGCAGGATTAACATCGTCACCCTCACGTGCAGCTCCAAGAGCCCCTCTTTTATGAAAATGTGTGGTAGTAATTTCCGCTGGAACTTTCTCAGAAATCTTTAAATCATCCTTCCTTTTTTGGAAAGAATCTGCGTGAACTCGCTCACCAGCCTGAGTCATAAATTTCTCAATCACCCGATGAAAAAGAATACTGTCGTACATCCCCTCTTTCACCAAGCTGAGGAAATTATTGCGACTTAAGGGGGTGTCATCATATAAGCGAAGGACAATCGTTCCTTCTGTGGTAACTAACTTTATGTCTTTTTTAAAATCCTTTTTGCTGACCTTAGATTTGCTCAAAGAATCACAACTGGCAAGTAAAAGCAGTAAGAAAAAAGCGAGTAGATTTATCTTCATGAAGTTTTATTTTGTGCGGAAATTACTGAATTGTGAGCTGTGTGAAAAATTTTTTCTTAGCACAAAGATTACGACATGACTGGTTCAAGTCTCCAGACTTGGACCTACAGCTATTGCAGTCTCTTGACAGTAGCTTATTCTTTACTAGAGTTGGACAGGCTGAGCGAGGGTGTAGTTCTAATCCTTTATTGTTTTTTCTCCAGGCTCTTTTCCTTAAATTCCTTTCTCAATTAAGATTTGCCATGACCCTAGAATATTACCGCGATTACTGCCTTGCTAAGCCTGGAGTGACCGAAGACACGCCTTTTGATCAGGATGCCCTTTGCTTTCGAGTGGGCAATAAGATATTTTCGATCTGCTCCATTTCAGCGTTTCAATACATCAATCTGAAGTGTGATCCTGAGCGTGCGGTAGAGTTACGCGAGCAGTACGATGGGATTACTCCTGGTTTTCACATGAACAAGCAGCAGTGGAATTCGGTGAGTACGACGGGAAATGTGCCTGATCGATTGATTTTGGAATTGGCGGATCATTCTTACGAGCTTATCTTTGGCAGCTTGACCAAAAAACTGCAAGCTGAAATCCGCCCATGAGTTATTTTTCCATTACGAATGTTTCTAAATCTTACGATACCCAACTTGCACTTCATCCCTTTTCTTTAGAGCTGAAGCAGGGAGAATTCCTTGCGATCGTTGGAGAAAGTGGTTCGGGCAAAAGCACACTGCTTAGGATTATGGCAGGATTGGAGGTTCAGGATTCTGGAGATGTGATGTTGGAGGGAAACCCCATTTTGAATCCCAATCAGAAGATAGTGTCTGGCTACGATGAGATAAAGCTGATTCATCAGAATTTCCATCTATATCCTAATTCTACGGTGGAGGAGAATCTTTCGAGGCCTTTGCTGCACTATGAACGAGAATATGCCAAAAATAGGGTGGAGGATCTGTTGAGATTGTTAGGGCTTACAGATTTTCGAGATCGCTATCCTCATCAGCTTTCCGGTGGGCAAAAGCAAAAAGTGGCTATTGGAAAAGCATTAAGTGTGGAGCCAGAAATAGTATTGCTGGATGAGCCATTTAGCTCATTGGACAGCATACAGACTCATCAGTTGATTTCTGAGATGAAGACTACTTTTCGGGAAATGGGTACTACCGTGATTTTTGTGACGCATGATCTCGATGATGCGCTTCGGTTGACAGATAACTTGATCATTCTTCAAAAGGGCAAAGTGGCACAAAAGGGGAGTTCAAGACAACTCTGTGAGAAACCTAAAACAAAATATGTGGCTCAGTTATTTAGCCCAATCAATAAACTTCCCGATACCAAAAATACCTATGTCAGACCAGCGGATGTAAAGCTGAGAACAAAAGGCGGGGTATTGGCGCATGTGAAAGATTCACGCTTTTTGGTGCACTACAATTCTCTTCAGGTGCAACTCAAAGAGAGTGGCATCACTTGGGAGGTAGATGATCCTCAGAGAAAATACGCGGAAGGAGACCGCGTTTATTTGAGTTGGGATGATACCAAAGTAATGAGTCTTTGAGCATTTTATATTTTTTCAAATGCCTAAAAAAAGACATATACCACTCACTATTCTTTATGAGATCAAACTAGCGATCAGTCAGGCGAAATTGTGGCTGTGGATCAAATTAGGTTTGGTGAAATCTCTGTTGATCATTCCTTTTGAGGGGTTTGGCAATGAGAAGGAAATCTTATTAGTAGGTAGAGTGATTCGCGATAATAGAGTAGGGGCATCACATCCTGAGGATAGCGTCTGGCAGAATATCAGTAAAATGCGCAGGAGATTTATGAGTGTGGTCATTCCTAAAGTGGAGTTGAAAGCTGAGTTTCAAGGAGAGGAATACTTCACAAAGACAGACGAGGAAGGCTATTTTGAGTTTAAAATTCAACCGACAAAATCCTTACAATTTTCTTCACGCTGGCAGCAGATAGAGTTGACCTTGATGGATCAGGTGATCAGAAATCAGGGAGAGATCAGATCTTGCGGAGATGTTTTTCTTCCTGTGGGAAACATTGACTATGGCATCATTTCGGATGTGGATGACACGATTATTCCTACTGGAGCGATGCGGATGACAGAAATGCTGAAGACCACTTTCGCCAAAAATGCTCACACCAGAGTTCCCTTTTCCGGAGTTTCGGTTTTTTATAAGGCCTTGCAAAAAGGTGTGGATGGCATTGAGAGCAATCCGTTTTTTTACGTTTCCAGCAGCCCGTGGAATTTGTATGATTTTCTCCATGAACTACTCCAAATTCATCATATTCCCAAAGGACCATTGATGCTGCGGGATATTGGGCTGTCTAGGACTGAGCTTATCTCAGGAAGTCACTCCGAGCATAAACTGGAACAAATCCGCCATATTTTATCCACATATTCTCAGCTGCCTTTTATGTTGATCGGCGATAGCGGGCAAGAGGATCCGACTATTTATTTACAAGTAGTGCGCGAGTTCCCCGGAAGGATTATGATGATTTTTATCCGAGATGTACATGCTTCTAGGCATGCGTCAGTGAAGCAGATTAGTGAAGAATTGAAGGTGCTGGGAGTAGAAATGCTGCTTGTGAAAAACACGGTAGAAGCTTCTCAATATGCTCTTGCCAAAGGTTGGATTTTGGAAGAGGATATGGATGAAATTGCGCAGGAGAAAGTTAAAAATGAAGCTGAAAATGATGAGGACTAAATCTTATTCTTTCAACGAAAGTATATAACTCACCATTGCTTTGGCATCTTCTGTCTTCAAGTCAGGATGAGGAGACATGACTGGACTTCCCCAAGATCCAGTGCCTCCCGAAATCACTTTTCGTGCAAGTAGGTCTACATAAACTTCTTTGATAGGGTATCGCTTGGCAATGTCCTGGAATGCTGGCCCTTTCGCTCTTTTATCCGACTTATGACAGGTTGCACAGTCAGAGTAAGCAATCAGAACCTCGCCTCTTTTGATAATTTCCAGATCTAAATCCTCGTCCTCACCTTCAATAGCTCGTATGTAGGCTCGCTCTTTTTCCTCAGAAGAGTCAATACTCTCCTCAGCAGATTTCTGAGAGCAAGCTGCAAGTAGGACTAAAAAGAAGATCAGATTCCTTTTCAAATCGGGATATTATAAAGGGGTGAAAAAACAAAGAGGTAAGAAGTTAAACCTCTTACCTCTTACAATACTTATTATTTACAAATGACTATTCTTCGTCATGAGCTCCGTGCGCACCATGAACGTGGCCATGTGCAAGCTCATCTTTTGTCGCCTCTCGGACTTCTTCGATATTTCCTTCAAAATGTAAGTCAAATCCTACCAATGGATGATTGAAATCCAAGAGAACTTCTTCGCCCATGTCTTTCAGGATTTTTGCCTGCATAGGATAACCATCTTCGTCCATCAGTGGAAGAAAGTTGCCTTCTTGTAGCATCTCAGGATTGAAACCATTTTCTCCTGAAAACTGTGACTTCGGCAAGTTAACGATCAGTTCCTCATCGATCTCTCCATATGCTTCTACCACTGGAATCACGAAGGAAAAGTCATCGCCTTGCTCTTTGCCCAAAAGCAATTCTTCGAATTTTTGAGGTAGATCACTTGCTCCAAAAAGGAAGTAAAAAGGGTCTTCCGTATCCCGTACTTCTACGCTGAAAGGAGCTGATTCTATTTCATCTGCCTCTTTGCTTACTTTGAGTTCGTAGGTAAGTCCGACGACTGTGTTTTCTGCTATTTTCATGTTCCTAATTTATGATTCTTTGTAATGTTCTGAGATGAAAGCTTAACTCTCAGTGCTTTTGCTTGTCTGGTTATTTTCTTTTACAGTGAAGAAGACTCCTGCAATCAGAGACAAAATGATCAAGTACTGAAATATGATCATTGGTGTTTTCGTGGCTGTGTAGCTTTTTGGTTCAAATTTGAAAACAATCTCATGAGTTCCTGCTGGCACTATTAACCCACGAAGTAGGTAATCGGTTCGGAGAATCTCAGCTTCGTTCCCATCTATTGTCGCTGTCCATCCCACAGGGTAATATATTTCTGAGAAAACTACCAAGCCTTCAGCATCCATTTCTGCCTGGTATTTCAATTCATTTGGAGCATAGGAGGTATGGGTGATTTGACCAGATCCAGCTTTTATCTCACCGAATTCGGCTGAATTCACAGTAGCCTGAGCTTTGGTGTTTATTCTGCCTAGTTCATCCATTTCTTCTTGATTTGTCTGAACAGAGACTATCTGTGAAGGAACCCAAGCTGGGCCATTGGCTTCTGGGTTTTCAAACACTGAATTTGCAGCTGTTCCAGCAATGACATACTTGGTGTTCATCATATTGATTGTCTGAATACCGGCAAAGTCAAATTCACCTTCCTGAGCTTTTTTCACAAAACCATTCAGCTCAAAGTTTAAGCGATTGTCCAGTAAATCCTGATACCTACGCATTTTGGCGCCATGATACCCGCCAAGACTATGGAATCTATAAGGAGATTTGCCTGTGGAGGTTAGTCCTTCTGTGAGATCTAAAACTCTGAAATAAGAATCGTCTTTGGCGATTTCCTGATCGGCAGGAGTTTCTGCAAAGTATGCTTTGGTAGGATTTTCTTGAAATGAATTATCATTCAAGTAATGCTTATTGACCGTCCAAAGGTCAATCGTAACCAAGGCGAAAATTCCAAGGCCTAGAAGGATATCAGAGATTTTGCCCTTCATAGCAAAGTAGATCAGGGCGAAAGCTGCTGCAACTAGCGCCAAACTTCTCCAGGCACTTGCTGAAAGCATAGACTTACGGTCCTGTCTCAAGGAATCGATCAACCAATCTGGCAAACCAGCATCAGCTGCTCCTTCAAATCTGAAGACTCCAGCGCCAAGGGCAAGTAGAAGTAGAAGTCCTCCAACTGCAGCTCCAGCGATATACAATGGTTTGAAATCTTTATTGCGGTACAGTCTTTCCAGTGAAATAGCAGCCAAAGCAGGAATAGCAAAGAGCGTCATTCCTAGTGCCATGGAAACCGCTCTGAATTTATTGTAACCTGGAAGTATGTCGAACAGCAGGTAGTTAAACCAACTCAGATTTTTTCCCCAGGAAAGTAATAGTGATAGAATTATAATCGCTCCAAAGGTGTATAGACTTTCTTTTGGCGCAGCCCAAATTCCTATAAATGCGAGGAAAACCAAGATCGCCCCACCGTAAATCGGGCCGCCTGTAAAGGGCTGATCTCCCCAATAAGTTGGCGCGCCAGCAAGGAAACCGTTGATTTGTGCTGGATCAAGTCCATTGCTTCGCAAAGCTTTTTCAGACGCGGTATTTTTGCCAAGAGGAGTGCTACTGCCGCCTCCATAGAAGTTTGGAACTAATAAGGTTAGGGTTTCGAGTTTTCCATTTGACCAAGAGAAGGCATAATCTCTATCCAAACCAGCGGATGCTGATTCTAAAGTAGCTTGGCCGCGAGTAGAGTAAGGAGTGTATTCAAGAGCAGTAGTTAATCTGCCTATATTTCCGCCAACAGCTAATATTGCTCCTAAAACCAGAAAACCTATAGTTTTTGCTAGTTGTGGAAAACCCTCTTTTTTCCAGTCAAAAATAAGTCTAACAGTCACGTAGATCACCGAAATGATCAAGGTGTAATAAGTAATCTGAATGTGGTTGAACTTCAGTTGGAGCAAAAGTCCAAGTGCCATGACCGCTGCTCCGAGCAAACGTTTCTTTTCGAAAGCCAAGTGAATGCCGAGCAGAATTACCGGGATCAGGTTGATTGCCCAGATTTTGGCGTTATGACCAGCTGCGAGACTGAGGAGATTGTATGAACTCAAGGCAAATGCAACACTGGCAATGATGGCAAAAGCTGGCCTGACTCCGAAAGTCAGCATCAGCACATACATGGCAACCATCCCTAGGAAAAGGCTGTTTACCGGATGGGGAAGGCCTAATGTGATGATTGAAAGCAGCGAAGTGGTGATGTCACCGGCAAATTCCAAGCTGACAAAATAGGCTGGCATTCCGCCGAAAACGCTATTTGTCCAAAGTGCTTCTTCACCGGTAGCTTCACGGTAATCCAGAGCTTCAGTGGCAGAACCTTCCCACTTTAAGATATCACCCTGCATGATCACTTGATCTTGAAGAACTACAGGAGCGAAATAAACCACTACAATAGCATAGAAAATGGCGATTCCCACCAAATGGGGAAGTACGTCTCTTTTGAAATTCAACTGCATGAAAAGAATTTTTCTTTGGAAAATGGATGCTGACGCAAATTAAGGATTTATAGGCAAACCCCATCTACAAAAATAGGTAGTCTCTGGCTGGAATAGATGCGAGACTCCTTTCTATCACTGATGAAAATCATTACTTTTGCACCAAATAGCCACAATAAAGGAATGTTTGATAATCTTAGCCTAAAACTAGACCGGGCCTTCAAAACACTGAAGGGAACCGGGACAATCACCGAAATAAACGTCGCAACGACCGTCAAAGAGATCAGAAGAGCTTTGATCGATGCCGATGTTAACTATAAAGTTGCCAAAGAAGTCACGGATACTATCAAGACGGAAGCGCTAGGTAGAGATGTGTTGATTTCTGTTTCTCCAGGTCAATTACTGATCAAAATCACCCAAGAAGAGCTTACTAAGCTCATGGGGGGTAAAAAGGAGGATATCAAAATCTCCGGCGATCCGGCGGTTATCTTGATATCAGGTCTTCAGGGTTCTGGTAAAACCACGTTCACTGGTAAGCTTGGTGCGCACTTGAAGAAGCAAGGTCGTCAGGTATTGTTGGTAGCTTGTGATATCTACCGTCCAGCGGCGATTGATCAGCTGAAAGTATTGGGTGAGCAGATCGGCGTAGAGGTCTATGCTGAGCCTGAGAACAAGAATGCACTAGAAATCGCGACAAATGCGATTGCCTATGCAAAGAAAACTGGTAAGAAAATCGTTGTAGTCGATACAGCTGGTCGTCTGGCAGTGGATGATGTGATGATGAAGGAGATTGAGGCGTTGAAAAAAGCCTTGAATCCATCCGAAACACTTTTTGTAGTCGATTCCATGACTGGTCAGGATGCGGTGAATACTGCGAAGACCTTCGACGAGCGTTTGAATTTCGACGGAGTCGTATTGACCAAACTTGATGGTGATACACGAGGTGGAGCTGCGATTTCCATTCGCCACGTAGTTAATAAGCCTATTAAGTTTATTTCTACTGGTGAGAAAATGGAAGATCTGGATGTGTTCCACCCAGATCGTATGGCTCAGCGAATCCTAGGAATGGGTGATGTGATTTCCTTGGTGGAAAGAGCACAGCAGTCCTTTGACGAAGATGAAGCTAAGCGTATCAATTCGAAGATCCGTACCAATAATTTCAACTTTGATGATTTCCTTTCTCAGCTAGAGCAGGTGAAGAAAATGGGTAACATCAAGGATTTGCTAGGCATGATTCCTGGTATGGGCAAAGCCATGAAAGGAATGGATATCGACGATGATTCATTCAAACCAATCGAAGCGATCATCAGATCCATGACTCCAGCAGAGCGGGAGCATCCAGATTTGATTGATGGAAATAGAAGAAAGAGGCTTGCTGCCGGATCTGGCCGAACTATCGTGGAGGTGAACAACCTCATGAAACAGTTTGCGGATATGCGCAAGATGATGAAGCAGATGAACAAAATGGGCGGTGCCAAAGCCGCCATGGGCAAGATGCTGCCTCCAGGTATGGGAGGAAGAAGATAAGAAATTGAAACCCGGTCGAGAGATCGGGTTTTTTTATGGCCATTAACCGCAGTGGTCGCTGATTTTTCGCAGAGAGCGCAGTTGTCCTGCTTCTCCAGAAGCTGGACTTAATTAGTTATTTTCAACTAATTTTTAAAATATGGGGCCTAAATAGTAGCGTTTGGAAGTTCGTTGACGTAAAGTTTAAGATTTAGATTTTATTCTATCAGCCAAAACTTTAATTTCACACAAAATCAATTCTCAGATGAAAACAAAACTACTTCCTTTGTTCGCCCTGTTCATTATTCTTTTTGGCTGTAAAGACAATGACGAGGTATCTCCCAATGCTATAACTGAAGGTAAGTATAAGTATAGCTCTGAAGGGAATATGTCATGGATTGATAAAACTTTCAATTTTGTGGACGTGATGGAGTTTAAGTCCGATGGTACTGTGACTGGAGAGAGCTACACCACTGATTTAGGATCGGATAAAATCCTAGGTTATAGAGGTTATTTTTCGGGTTCCTATATGGTCATTGAAGGTAAAGTCACTATCGCCTATAGTAAGTCATATCACATGGGAGTGGAAGATGTCAACTATATACCGAAGGAGGAATTGATCCAATCACAAGAGGAAGGTTATACAAGTGATTATGTTAATTCAGAAGATTATTCCCAACTTTCTTTTATATGCCCACCGAATGCTTATTGTACTTTTTTACCGGTTTATGTAAAGGTCAATTAGTACGGATAATACTAATAAAAAAGGCTGTTTTCTGATTGGAAAACAGCCTTTTTTGGTTTAGATAAATCAATTCATCCACTTACTCATGAACTCCAAGAATGCTTCCTTTTAGTTGTCACTTACGCTGATGTGATTTTTTTCGATTTGGATTAAGTTTTTAACGCTTGAATCTTTTGGCCCAACTCATCAAAGCTTCGTAAACCAGAAGCAGGGAAAACATAGTCCATATTTTTTACGTGTAAAATTATTATATTTGTACGTATAAATGATTTCGCCATGGATACTAAACTCACATTAAAGCTTGATCAGGAAGTAATTGAAAAAGCTAAATTATTTGCATCTGAGAGGAAATTGAGCTTGTCTCGATTGATTGAAAATTACCTTAATTCTTTGACTTCAAATCAACCTACGGGTGAGCTGGAAATTTCTCCTTTTGTGAAAAGTCTTTCTTCAGGAGTTGAAATACCTGCCGACTATGACTATAAAAAGGATCGTGCTGATTATTTGGATCGCAAATACAGATGAGGAGGGTTTTCTTAGACACGAATGTCATTTTGGATCTGCTAGGAGAAAGAGCCCCTTTTTATGATGCAATAGCCAAGGCTGTGACGTTAGCAGATCAAAAGAAAATCAGGCTGATTATTTCCCCGCTTTCATTTACAACAGTAGCTTACGTTTTAAGCAAATTTGAAAGCTCAGGGTTAGTTTTAAAGAAACTCCGGATGTTTAAAATTCTCTGCGGGGTATGTTCTGTTGATGAAGAAACAATTGACAAAGGATTGAATTCAGATTTTAAAGATTTCGAAGACGCCGTTCAGTATTTTACAGCATTGCAAGCAAATTGCTCAGTCATCATTACTAGAAATGGGAAAGATTTTAAGAATTCTACCTTGCCAGTGATGACAGCGGAGGAGTATTTAAGCAGTATTGCTTAAAACACTCAATTCATCCACTTACTCATAAACTCCAAGAATGCTTCCTTGTAGTTGTCACTCACGCTGATGTGATTTTTTTCGATTTGGATAACGTTTTTTGATACCGAGTCAATGTGATCCAACGCCACTATATATGAGCGATGAACTCTCATGAATTTGTCAGCTGGAAGCAATTCCTCCATGCTTTTCAAACTAGTCAGGGAGAGTATCGGGTTTGGCTTTGAGAGCAAATGTACTTTTACATAGTCTTTGTATGCTTCGACGTATGCAATATCCTTGAGCATTACTTTGACCAGCTGATATTCTACTTTCAGAAAAATGTATTCGGGAGCAGCGGTATCTATAGTAGTGCCTTCAGATTTAGTTTGCTCTTGCTTCTCGAAGTAGGAAAAAGCTTTGGTCGCAGCATTTAGAAAATCCTCGTAGCTGTAAGGCTTTAGCAGATAATCGAGTGCTTCGACTTTGTATCCTTCGATGGCAAATTGATGATAGGCTGTCGCAAAGATGATTCGGGTCTGATCAGAGTTTTTCTTTCCATCAAGCACTCTGGCTAGTTCCATCCCGGATAGATCCGGCATCTGAATATCCATAAAAGCAAGTTGCACCTCATTCTGATTGATAAAGCCTAAGGCTTCAATGGCATTTGAAAACCTGCCAATCAGGTTTAGAAAAGAGGTTTGCTCGATGAACTTGCTAAGCAGTTCCAGTGCAAGTGGCTCATCATCTATTGCGACGCAGTTAAGTTTCATCTGTTTATGTTTTCTTTTTAATGGTCAGATGGAATCTCGCACGATGATTTATCACCTCTGTGTGTCGAATTCGACGTGCTCGATTTCATGTGTTTATTATTTGATTTTCAATGGCCACATGCCAGCCCGGCTTACGCCAGTCGGACGGGGAACTCGCAAATCTTTCCCGATAACAATCGAGACATCTCGTCCTGTGACACTTGAGTCATGCCTGTCTGACTCAGGCAGGCTCGATTTCATTCGAGATTGATTGTAAGATTTACCCAATACTCTTGTTTGGCTTCGTCTTTACCAAATTTCAGACGATGTTTATCTGGATAGAGCAGACTTAATCTTCTTTGAGTATTGACCAGTCCAATGCCATTTTCTTTGGCTTCCGGACTTTCAGCATGCACAGGGAAAATATGATTTCGAGTTTCGAAAAACACAGTATTACCCATGACTTCAAGTTTAATCATAATCTCACTTTGCTGCTGGCTACTCACACCATGTTTGAACGTGTTTTCCATAAAGGGGAGTAGAAGCATTGGAGCGATTACCAGGTCATCTTTTGGTTCATGTATGGAGATGTTAAGGGTTACTTTTTCAGTAAGCCTCATTTTCATCAATTCTATATAATCGTTTATAAAGCTGACTTCCCGGCTGAGCAATGTTTCATTTTTCTGATTTTCATATAATACGTAACGCATCATTCTTGAGAGTTTCAAAAGAGCTTCCTGCGCCTTTTTTACATCCAGATTGGTTAATGCATAGATATTATTAAGTGTGTTGAAAAAGAAGTGTGGGTTGATCTGAGCTTTCAGGTAGGAAAGTTCAGTGTTGATCCGCTGCTGGTCCAATTCTCTTCGAAGTGCTTCATCCTTTTGCCATTTCTGCACTGATGCCACAGAAGTACTGATTCCTATGGTCAACAGATAAAGCATAATATTGAAAACATCTCCCGATGATCTACGTGGTTTCGGCACGTATGGCTCATCTGGATTGAAAGCTCTATGCATCAATTCCTGAAGATTCAGGAAATTTTCAGCGTAGATAAGCACACCTACAAAAAGCACCGCAACTAGAGTAACCGTCAATAGATATACTGCATGCTTCCCTTCAAGTAGCACCTTGGGTACAAACCAGAGCATATTAACATAGAATATACCAATGAGAAGTACCGCCATGAATATTTGCCTAATCCAAAACTCTACAGGGATGTCAACTCGCCATGAAAGTGGGGTGAGTAGCAATAGTACAGTGCTTAGCATAGTCCAGCCTAGAATGTGGACTAGTATCGATACTCTCCTCTTGGGACTTAGATTGATCATAAAATCTGATTTTCAGTATCCAAACTAACGTAAAGGTAGGCTGTATATAAAATGAAATCTGCGAATAAGGCTGATTTGACTACCAATAGTGTATATGAGCTGATAAAGTGACTCATGGGTGAATATATCAGTTTTATCTGTTGAAAGTGGGTGTTTGTCGATGAAACCACCGCTTCCGTCTATTACCGGAAAATGTGCGAAACAAACCCTGTTGTTTTGGGGTATCAACTAGCACGAGGTCCAGGAATTGAAATTAATAGGTGATTTAGAAAGGGGCTTCAGAAAAACAAGATTCAACTTTCAATCACCAGACTTATAGAGCAACTATCTACTACAAATGAAACAATTATTAAACATTATCGCAGTTTTTCTTCTGTTCAGCACAAGTGGCGTCATGGCCCAGCAGACAACAGGTAAAGTAACTACTCCTTCTAAAATCGTTGGTGTTGCCAAGGATGTAAAAACAGGAGAGCCAGTAGCCTATGCTACAGCCGCACTTTATGTAGCGGGAAGTGATACCAATGTCGCTGGCGGTGTCGCTGACGGTGAAGGTAAATTCTTTATCACTGGAATGACCCCAGGATCTTATGACTTGAAGATTAGCTTTTTGGGTTTTGAAACAAAAACAGTGAAAGATATTCAGGTAGTCTCTAAGACAGGTGATGTTAATATTGGAGATATTCAAATGACAGACGAAGGCCTAGCACTTGAAGAAGTGACTGTTCAAGGTCAGCGTGACTTGATCGAAGAGCGTGTGGATCGTACGATCTACAAAGCTGAAAATGATAAAACTACTGCAGGTGGTGATGGTACAGACGTACTAAGAAGAGTGCCTATGCTTTCTGTGGATTTGGACGGTAACGTTTCCATGAGAGGAAGCAGTAATATCAGAGTATTGATAGATGGTAGACCATCCGCTATAGCTGCAAGTAGCATTACTGATGCCTTGAAGCAAATCCCCGCTGACGAAATAAAGGAAGTGGAAGTAATTACTTCTCCTTCTGCAAAATTTGATGCTGAGGGCACTTCCGGAGTTATTAACATTATTACTAAGAAGAACAACCTGCAAGGAATGTCTGCTAACATACGTACTGGTGTTGGTATAAGAGGCTCTGATTTGGGACTAAATCTAAGTGCTAAAAAAGGCAAATTTGGTTTTACCCTAGGCGGACATGGTAGATCTGGCTACAACATCAATGGTACATTCGAAAACCAGCAAGTAATCACGAATCCAGACAATTCTATTTCTAAAGTTATTCAGTCAGCAGATACTAAGAGTAATCAGCTTTTCGGAAGATATAATTTCGGAGTAGATTATGAGATTGATAAATATAACTTCCTGACAGGTGCTGTAAACTTTGGTATCAGAAATAGAAATAGCAGTCAAAATGACTTCCTTACGCAGAATTTCCTTGATGGAAACTTGGTAAGAAATGCACTGAGAGAGACAGACACAAAAGACAATTCAAACTCTATAGATGTTAGCTTAAACTATACCAAAACCTTCGAGAAAAAGGGTAAGGATATATCATTGCTGACTTTGTATAGCCGTAATAACGGAGAAAATTCTTTTGTAAATACACTTTTCGAAGAAGACTTATCTACTGTCAATTCAAGATTGAAGAATGACAATCCAAGCAGAAATGAAGAGTTTACAGTTCAGCTTGACTTTGTAGAACCACTTGGGGAAAAAGGCAAATCAATATTAGAATATGGTGCTAAAAACATCTTAAGAAAAGCGTATTCTGACTTCGCTTACTTCCAAGCTGATGGTGCAGATGGAGCATATGTAGAAAATCCGAATCCAAGCTTAAGCAATGCTTTCAGCTACGATCAAAATGTAACTGCAGGATATTTGTCCTATACAGCGACTTTGTTTAAGAATTACACGATCAAACCGGGAATCAGATATGAGTACACTACGATCAGTGCAGATTTCAAAACAGAAACAACTACTACTAAAATACCTTCTTACGGCACCTTTGTTCCAAGTTTGAATTTGAGTAGAAGCCTATCTAATGGCAACATGATTAAGGCGGCTTATAACAGAAGAATTTCTCGTCCTTCGCTTAGATTTTTGAATCCAAATATTGATCAATCTAACCCACTTCAGGTTTCTCAGGGTAATCCAGAACTGGATCCAGAATTCACAGATAACTACGAGTTAGGCTATAGCACCTTCTTCAAGAATACAATGGTAAGTTTTACCGGTTTCTTTAGAAACACTACAGGTTCCATTCAGTCAGTAAGAACTATAGCAGAGGATGGGGTCATTTATACAGGATATGACAACATCGGTTATGAAAGAGCTTATGGTACTAACGTCTTCACCAATATCAGTATTAGCAATAAAGTCTCTTTGAATGCTAGTGTAGATGCTTACTACGCAAACCTTGGTAGCGAACTTAGCTCTGTTTCAAATAGCGGATTTGTAATCAGCGGAAGACTATTTGGTAACTATACGCTTCCTAATAACTGGCAGGTACAGGCATTCACTTTTGCAAGAGGACGTCAAGTTCAATTGCAAGGTTCTTCTGGAGGATTCTACATGTACGGACTTGGGCTTAATAAGCAGTTTGACGAAAAGAGAGGTACTATTGGCTTCGGAGCAGATAACTTCCTGACTAAGGAATTTAAAATGAAGAATGAAATCATCACTCCATCTATCGTTCAGAATAGCACGAATATCATGCGAAATATGAACTTCAAAATCAACTTTAGCTATAGAATCGGTAAGTTAAGCGTGGATCAGAAGCCTAGAAGAAAGAAATCAGTTAATAACGATGACTTGAAAGAAGGCGGAAGTGAAGGTGGTGGAGCTGAAATGACTCAGAATAAATAATATTAAACAAAGTAAATAGTAGATTGGGTTACAAGAGAAAACCCGTCCTCAATTGAGGACGGGCTTTTTTATGCTTAAAGCACTTAAGAGGCGAAGTCAAATGAATTAACCTCGCATGTTCTTTAAAACCAAAAATCCCGACTTCATCCATTGAAGTCGGGATTTTCTATTGAGAAGAAAGAATACTATTTGTAGCAGACTTTCTTGATAGCATCTATTGTTCTCTTCACATTCGGTAAAGTAGCTTCTATATAAGTAGGAGAGTAGCTCAAAGGTATATCCATTGAATTCACACGAATTACCGGAGAGTCTAAGTAATCAAAAGCATAACGCTGGAAGTGATATGTCAATTCAGAAGAAATACCTGCGATTGGATTTGCTTCCTCTACGATCACTACACGATTGGTTTTCTTTATAGATTCCATGCAAGTAGCATAATCTATAGGTCGCACTGTACGGAGGTCAATGACTTCAGCTTCTATGCCTTCTTTTGCCATTTCTTCGGCAGCTTCTAAGGCGACTTTCATCATTTTACCGAAGGAAATCACAGTGACGTCTTTTCCTTTTCTCTTCACGTCAGCTACACCTATAGGAAGTAGATATTCTCCCTCAGGCACTTCACCTTTGTCAGAGTACATCACTTCGGACTCCATGAAAATGATTGGATCTGGGTCCCGGATGGCAGCTTTCATCAAGCCTTTTGCATCGTAAGGATTGGAAGGGACGATTACTTTAAGACCTGGCGTGTTAGCAAACCAGTTTTCAAAGTTGGAAGAGTGTGTTGCTCCTAATTGACCTGCATTACCTGTAGGGCCTCTGAAAACGACTGGCACACTGTAAGCTCCGCCTGACATGGCTAGCATCTTTGCAGCAGAGTTGATGATCTGATCTATAGCAACTAAAGAGAAGTTGAAAGTCATGAACTCGACGATAGGCTTAAGCCCATTCATCGCAGCGCCTACAGCAAGCCCAGAAAAACCGAGTTCGGCTATTGGCGTGTCATAGACACGGTCCGGACCGAATTCTTCAAGCATTCCTTGGGATACTTTGTAAGCTCCGTTGTATTCAGCAACTTCTTCGCCCATCAAAAAAACGTCTTTATCACGTCTCATTTCTTCGGACATTGCCTCTCTGAGGGCTTCACGAAACTGTATTTCTCTCATTAGTTTATGACAAAATTTTGGCTCGTAAAAATAGAAAGGAATTGGCCAAAACCAAAAATTAAGGGCGCTTTATCCCTAATTGATTACCCTAAATACACGGTTTTTGAATTAACGAACTCTAAAATCCCATATCTGCTCAGTTCTCTACCGAATCCTGATTTTTTCACACCACCAAAAGGTAGGTGCGGATTGGATGCCACCATCGAGTTGATAAAGACTACGCCGCTTTCGATTTTACCGGCTAAGTTCTCCGCTTTTTCTTTGTCCTCAGACCAGATAGAAGCGCCTAATCCAAATTCAGAATCGTTGGCAAGTGAAATTGCATCTTCCTCATTTTTCACTTTGAAAATAGTCGCCACGGGCCCAAAAAGCTCTTCATAATATGCTGGAGCCGAGGTCGGGATATCAGTTAATATTGCTGGTTGAAATAATGCCGAGCCTTCTTCTGGTTTATTTCCACCATAAAGTAAAGTGGCGCCAGCTTTTACGGATTTGTCTAGCTGATTGTGTAGCTCTTCCACCAAATCTGGCCTTGCCATACAGGCATAATCAGAGCCTTCGTCCATTGGATCTCCTTGTTTCAAGTTTCTGAAATGCTCTACAAACAATGCGAGGAATTCTTCATATATGTCTTCCTCTATAATAAACCGCTTGGCTGCAATGCAGCTTTGGCCAAAGTTGATCATTCTAGCTTTTACGGCCGTTTCAGCTGCTTTCTTAATATCAGCATCTTTCAAAACAATGAAAGGATCACTGCCCCCTAGTTCCAGTAGGGATTTTTTGATATTTTTTCCAGCAGCCGCAGCAACTGAAGCGCCTGCTTTTTCGCTACCCGTTAAGGTGACTGCTTTAATTCTGTCGTCCTCAATTAGGGATGTGGTTGTTTTGGAATCAATGAGGAGGCTTTGGAAAGTTCCTGTGGGGAATCCTGCGAGAGTAAATACCTCTTCAATCGCCAATGAACATTGAGGGACATTAGAAGCATGTTTTAGTACGCCTACATTTCCGGCCATCAAAGTAGGTGTAGCAAAGCGGAAGACCTGCCAGAATGGGAAATTCCAAGGCATCACGGCTAAGATAATTCCTAGTGGCTGATGGATGACTTTTGCTTTTTTACCATCAGGTAAATCAATTGCTTCAGCTTGGAGGAATTCAGAGGCATTCTCAGCATAATACTCACAAGCCCAAGCGCACTTATCTACTTCCGAAAGTGATTCTTTGAATACTTTTCCCATTTCCAGAGAAATGATGCGAGCGTATTTATCTCTGTTATCCTTTAATACTCTAGCTGCATTGTTCATCAATTCAGCTCGTTTTTCAAAATCAGTTTCCTTCCAAATCGAAAATGCAACTGAGCCCGCGCTAAGTTTTTCCTCGATTTCTTTTTCCGTTAAGGAGTTAAATTCAGCTAATAATTCTCCAGAATAGGGATTGATTGATTTGATAAGGCTCATTTTTCTATAGGTTTACCAGCTTCCTGCCAAGCTTCGATTCCTCCATGTAGCGAATAGATATGAGTAAATCCAGCAGCCTTCATTACATCTGCTGCATTTCCAGATCTCACCCCTATTTTGCAATAAAGGATGTAGGTTCTGTTTTTATCTAGCTTGGCAATCTCACTTTTGAAATTGTCATTTATATAGTCTACGTTTTTAGCATTTGGGATATGTCCCTCAGCCATTTCATCAGGTGTGCGAACATCTATTATTCTTACAGCACCTTTGTTTTTTGCTAATTCTTCAAATTCTGATACACTAATCGCTTTTACCCCAGAAGATTGAGCATAGGTAAAGTCAATCTTGACTAAAACGAGCGCTACTATTAGGAAAATAATTTTTTGAAGTTTCATGGTTTATGAGTTTGATGTGAAAGATTGACATTCCATATTGAAATGAAAATTTAGCAAGATTAAATTCAAATGCCTACGAAGATCGCTCTCATCTCAGATTCCCATAGTTATATAGACCACAAAACCCTCGCCTACTTAGATGAGGTGGATGAGATTTGGCATGCAGGGGATATTGGGAATTTTGAAGTAATGGATGCTTTGCCTCAGGGGAAGCCTGTACGGGCTGTTTTTGGGAATATTGATGACAAGGCTATGCAGCAATCCTATCCGGAGTGGCAGGAGTTTACGCTGGCAGGAGTCAAGGTGCTGATGACGCACATCGGGGGTAAACCTCCCCGCTACGCCAAGGGTGTTAAATCTAAAATTAAGGAATCTGCCGCCAACCTTTTCATATGTGGGCATTCACACATTTGCAAGGTGGAATTCGATAAGACAGTGAATTGCCTCTATATGAATCCTGGGGCTATTGGTCAGCATGGATTTCATGTGATGCGGACGATGTTACTTTTTGATCTGGAGGCGGGGCAAATAAAAGATCTCCGAGTGGTGGAATTGGGGAAAAGAGGGAAGGTTTTGTAAAGATTGTAAGATGTGAAAAGTGAGAGGTTATCTTATTTTCAGTCACAGTGATCAGTCGCAGTGGGGTAGTGTTCTGGTTTCTGAGTGTGTATTTGTTAGTGGTAAGATGTAAAAAGTTAGAGGTAGCCTCAGTATTCAGTCGTGGAGCCTTGTCTAGTTTCTGCGGACATTTTCTAATGTCTTAAGTCTAACGTCTAAAATCTAAAAAATGCCAGAAACCAAAAAAGGCGATCATACTGACCGCCTTCAATGTTTTTGCAGAAATAAATATTATTTCGCGAAAGACTTCTTAAGCTCTTCAACGTCCACGTTTCTGATTACAGGCTGAGCAGACAATTGCTTGATCTTAATCACACGTGTGGTCTGAGATTGTCTTTTTCTTTTAAGTTTTCTCTTCAGTGTAGTAACTGCCATGGTCGTATATTTTTAATAGTATTGTTTCGAAACGAGTCGCAAAAGTAAATAAAGATTTCTTTTCAGCCTAAAATAAATAGAATTTAATTCCGTGACTTTCGTGATATCAGGGAGCGTTTCCTTTTTTTTGAATAAATTTGGCAGCTAATCACCAAAAAACAAGCTATGCAAAAGCCAAGTCTGCCAAAAGGAACCAGAGATTTTGGAACCATCCAGATGGCCAGAAGAAATTATATCCTAGATACAATCAAAGGCACTTTTCAACTTTTTGGCTTCAATCAGATCGAGACTCCTGCGATGGAAAATCTCAGTACTTTGACTGGGAAATACGGCGATGAGGGAGATCAGTTGCTTTTCAAGATTTTGAATAGTGGAGATTACCTGAAAAATGTGGGTACTGAAGATTTGCAAAATGGCTATAAGCAAACATTGACAAAGGTTTCTGAGAAAGGCTTGCGTTATGATCTGACTGTTCCCTTTGCCCGCTTCGTGGTAATGAATAGAAATGATTTGACTTTTCCTTTCAAGCGTTTTCAGATTCAGCCAGTTTGGCGCGCAGACCGACCTCAGAAGGGTAGATACCGCGAATTCTATCAGTGTGATGCAGATGTGGTTGGGACGGATAGTTTGCTTTGCGAAGCAGAAATCATTCTGATGATACGATCTGTTTTCGAAAAATTGAAGTTGAACGATTACAGCATCAAGCTGAATAATAGGAAAATCTTAACTGGAATTTCTGAAGCAATCGGAGAAGCTGGCAAAGAAGGCCCGCTTTGCGTAGCCATTGATAAGCTGGATAAAATAGGTTGGGATAAAGTAAAAGAGGAATTGAGTGAGCGAGGATTTGCAGCTGGTTCTATAGATAAATTGGCTCCACTTGTGAAGCTGGAAGCTAATCAGGCGGGGAAATTGAGCTATTTGAAAGAATTCCTTGCTACGAGCGAGGTTGGACTTCAGGGAGTGAGCGAGTTGGAGGAAGTATTTCAGATCTTGGCAGACATGGGTGAAAACCTGGATTTAGTGGATTTGGATATTATGTTGGCTCGAGGGCTATCCTATTACACAGGAGCGATTTTCGAAGTAAAAGTGAACCATGTCTCCATAGGATCCGTCAGTGGGGGTGGTCGATATGATAACTTGACTGAAAATTTCGGGCTTAAGGAGAAAATGTCTGGAGTCGGATTTTCGTTTGGGGTAGATCGTTTGTATGATGTGCTTGAAGAACTAGGTTTATTTCCAGATGACAGTATTCAAAGCACCAAAATTTTGTTGACGCACTTTGATCAGAAAGCATTTGTATATGCTTTGGGATTGATGAAGAAATTCAGAGCAGCGGGGATCAAAGCAGAGCTTTATCCTGACCTGACCAAAATGAAAAAGCAACTTGATTTTGCTTCTAAAAAAGCAATTCCTTTCGTGGGAATTTGTGGAGACTCAGAGATTGAGACGAATGTAATAGCATTGAAAAACCTGGAAACGGGAGCGCAAGAATCCGTAAGTTTAGAAGAGGCAATCGCGCTGTTAAAGTAAATTGTAACTCACGCTTTGTGGGAAGATCTTAATAAAGAAAATATGTTTGATATAATGGGCATGATGGGCAAAGTGAAAGAAGCCCAAGCAAAAATTAAAGAAACGCAGGCAAAGCTTGTTCATCTTACTGCAACTGGAGAATCTGGAGCAGGAATGGTGAAAGTATCTGTGAATGGAGATAGAAAAGTTGTAAGTATAGAATTTGATGATTCGCTTCTTTCTCCAAAAGACAAGGAAATGTTAAGTGATTTAATCGTAGCTGCTACCAATATTGCGATGACAGCTATCGAAGCCAAAATCAAAGCTGAGATGAAATCTGCTACAGAGGGCATGATGCCGAATATCCCTGGAATGGATCTAGGTGGCATGTTTGGGTGAAATCGAGCCTGCCTTAAGCAGACCGGTTCATGACGGGCTTTCTGAGGATTTATAAACAAAAGATATACAGATGAAATCGAGCAGAAGTTTACCGTCACAGATTAGGATGATAATAATTCATGCAAGATTCCTCCCGATAGCTATCGGTATGGCTGCTGAAAAACGATATTAATCATATGAAATCCTGCGCCATCGTCATATTGAATTACAATGGGGAAGAAATGTTGAAGACATTTCTTCCTTCAGTTTGTAAGCATAGTACCTATGACGTTTGGGTAATAGACAATGCGAGTACCGATGGCTCGATTGATTTTTTAGATGAAAACTATCCTCAGATTCAGCAAATTAAACTTTCTGAAAATTTCGGATATGCTGGTGGATATAACGAAGGACTTGCTTACCTCAAAGGCCAATACGATTATTATATTCTTTTGAATTCCGATGTGGAGGTTTCCGCAAGTTGGGATTCGGTTCTGATTGCTTGGATGGAAGCTCACCCTGCTTATGCGGCACTTCAGCCTAAGATCTTGTCTTGGGCAGCCAAAGACACTTTTGACTACGCAGGTGCTGGAGGTGGGTTTTTGGATGCTTATGGCTATCCTTATTGTCGGGGTAGGATTTGGGATAGTATTGAAAAAGACATTGGTCATTACAACGATGCAATTGATGTTGATTGGGCTTCAGGAGCCTGTATGGTAGTGCGTGCTACAGTTTTCCATGAACTGTCCGGCTTTGACTCAGATTTTTTCGCGCACATGGAGGAGATAGATCTCTGCTGGCGTATGCGGACTTCAGGTTGGGAAATAGGCTACAACGGCTCAGTAGAAGTCTATCATCTGGGTGGAGCTACGCTGGATAGGGCGAGTCCCAAGAAAATGTACCTGAATATTCGGAATAGTCTCAGCATGATTTATAAGAATGAGACTTCCTTTAGGTTCTTCAGGATTTTTCTGGTCAAATCTTTGTTAGAGCATCTGGCAGCACTGAGTTTTGTGAGTCAGGGAAAAAAAGAGTTTTCGAATGCAGTATTAAATGCGTATCGAGATTTTAGGTTAAAAAAGAATTCTATTGATAAATTTCGCCCAGAATTGGATGGGAGAGAAGTGGTGAAAAGACAAGGGAAGGTGACTTTAGTCTTTTGGAACTGGAAAGTGTTAGGAAAGAAGCGCTACGATCAACTTTAATCAAAAAGGACAGGGTTGTTCTTTTTTCGAAAGAACTTCCTGATTTTCATAGTCATTGCCATACTCACATATAAGATCACTGGCGATCCCATCGTAACGAATGAGGCATAAATAAAGAATAAACGAATGCTGTCAATAGGGAAGTTGAGCTTTTCACCCAAGCGTGAGCAAACCCCAAATGCTCTTTCTTCGAAGAAGATTTTCAGTTTTTCCATGGTAATAGGTGAGTTGGTTGCGGTAAATTTAAGGAAAAAGTCTCGTGTATTAACAAATAAGAATGTTGGATCAATTGTTTAAGAAAAAACCTGTTTTGTTTTTAATGCTTTTATTGCCACTGCTTTGTAGTTCAAAAATAGTGCCCGAAACCGATTTTTTAAAAGATTCTAAAGTAACACCGGGCAAGTTGGAATTCTTTAGAGATTCAGTTCGGTTTGAGGTTTCAGGTACCATCCCTATCGAATCAGCCTTAAGTCCGAGAAGCCCAAAGTTAAGTTTACTTTTCAAGTCATCAGAGAATTTCATGCGTTTTGAAGATATAGAATTAACTAAGAAGGTTGCAGAATACGAATACAAGAAATCCTATGTGATAGCCTATGAGCCCTGGATGGAAGGCGCTTTTTTAGAAGCTCAGTTTTTTCAAGGTAAAAAAGCCCAGATAGAACCGTATCAGAAAAAAATACTATCTAGGGGTGTGATTACTACTCCTTTATTGGCGAAAATAGGTAATGTCAATCCAGATGAGCCAATACCTCAGGTTGGGCTATTTATTTCCACAGGGGTGATGGATGCTGATCTTTCACGATCGCAAGAGTTTCTGCTCAAGTTTGACGCAGGTTCTTCCACTATTAAAATGAATGCTGCGAATAAGAAAGCTATTGCTGATTTAAAGTCATTTTTGACTGAAAATTCGTCTGTGATGTCTTTTAGGATTACAGGTACTCAATCTCCAGAGGCCTCAGAAGGGAAAAGCAGTAAGCTGGGCATGGATAGGGCAGAGGCAGTAAAAAAACTTCTACTAGAATCAAATGTCTCTCTTAAAGAGAATGTGACAGAAATAAAGTCTCGGACGAATGACTGGTTTGATTTTCGGTTGCAGCTTCGTGGATACGATAAGCTTTTCACCCAAAGGAAAGACCAATATTATGCAGTTTTGTTAGATGGCTCAGACTATCAGTCACAAAGTCAATCACTAAAAAAGATAACGGGCTTTACTCAGGTCGCTAGTGAATTGTTTCCAGGTCTACGAGCTGCAAAAATTGAAGTGGTAGCAAAACCTCTTCCGGGACTTAATCAAGTGCAGTCTGCTTTGCTTCAAAGAGCATTGGAGGAAAAATCAGCAAGTTCTGATCTCGATTTAGTAGACTGGGCCATTGCTGGTGAGACTACTCCTCGTCTTGAAGATAAGGCGAAGATTTACAGCAAAATGACAGAGCTTTTTCGATCCGCGATTCCGTATAACAACTTGGCAGTAGTGAAAATGCGTCAAGCCCAGCGTACACTTGATCAAGCTACCAAAACTAAGTTATGGGAAGAAGCGAATGAATTGTTGTACCAAGCTTCCAAAATAGCCACCGATCCTTATGTTCTACACAATCAAGGTCAGATCTTGGTTTTACAGGGCAAAACTTGGGAAGCCTATAAGAAGCTTTCAGATGCTTCAGTTTTGACGCGTAATCAAGATTTTCTGAAATACAACGAAAGCTTACGAGGAGCATTAGACATTATGCGGGGAGATTACAAATTGGCTACCCTACGTTTTGATTATACTTATTCGGAACCTAAGGATTTTTTCAATAAAGGATTGGCATATTTTCTCTCAAAAGATTACGCCAATGCAACTTTGTCATTTGAGGAGTCAGTAATGTCTGGAAGAAACTATGGATATGGCTTTTATGGCTTGGCGATGGTTGCTGCGCAAAGTGCGCAAACCGAGGTTGCACTACTACAATTAGAGAAAGCAATTAATGCTAGTGAATTAATTTATCAAAAAGCATTGGTGGATCCGATATTTGAAGAAATCAGGTCATCTGATGAGTTTTTTCAAATATTCAGACCGTCTGTTAGCATTAATGAAAAATAAGTAACAATTTTTTAATCATTCACCTATTTTGATAAGTTAAAATATAGGGAATTGTATTATTCTGATTTTGGTAAAAGTCATAAATTAACCTAAATTGAGGCGTAATTGATGTTAAAACTGTGGATTAGTGCCGTTAAACTAAAAAAAATCCAAATTTTATTTTTGCTTTGAATTTGAATTTTGTTTAAGAATCTTTAACATTGATGCTTTAGTACCATTAGTGTAACCCAAAATACGTGCCTATGAACAATTCTACTTAGATGAAGCGTGCCTACCCAAGTAGCATCACGTACAGATGCTCTCAAATCTCAAAGTTTCACACAGTTGGTTTTTAAAAAAGCCGCGGTATAGTCGCAAAAGTATCCTGTAAACCGGGAGATCATCTTTTGCTATTATTTTGAGCATGATCGCAATCGATTGCATCAATAAAAAAAAAGACAAGTTTTTGAAATTAATCTTGTTACCCAATCTACCTATGTTTATGAAAAATTTTTACAAAAGGCTAAGTGTATTTATGATGCTCTTGGCGATTTCGAGTACGGTTGTACTCGCTCAAAACAAAGTTTCAGGAAAGATTCTGGATGAATCTGGTGTTGGACTTCCAGGTGCAACTGTAACTATAAAAGGAACTACTTCAGGTGTTGTAGCTGATATTGATGGAAATTACAGTATTGATGTTCCTTCAAATGGATCAGTCCTCGTATTTTCTTTCGTCGGGTATGCAACATTGGAAGAAGCGGTTCAGAGCAGATCGTTGATCAATGTTCAATTGAAACTATCAGAAAGTTCACTTCAGGAAGTTGTTGTGACTGGTTATGGAGCTCAATCCAAAAGAGATATTACCGGGGCTGTAACGACTGTGAATACCGACGAATTGCTCTCTATTCCAGCGACTACATTTGCTCAGCAGCTTCAAGGAAGAGCTGCCGGTGTGAACATTGTTAATGATGCTACTCCAGGAGGAGAAGCGACTGTCCGTATTAGAGGTTTTGGTACCATCGGTAACAATAACCCGTTATACGTGATTGATGGGGTGCCTACAGAGAGACAAGGCAATCTAAACCCTGCAGATATTGAGACTATTCAAGTGTTGAAAGACGCATCTGCTGCTTCTATCTATGGCTCAAGAGCTGCAAACGGTGTGGTTATCATCACTACTAAAAGAGGGAAAGTAGGTAAGACATCAATTTCATTCAATACCTATTATGGAACTCAGCAGTCTGGGAATTCTATGGAGGTATTGAATTCAGCAGAACTTGGTCAGTATTTGTATCTAGCTGATATCTATGCAGGCAAAACTCCAACTCACGGACAGTACACTTTTGGTCCAAATGGAGAAGTAGGGATTCCTGATTATGTTTTCCCAAGTGGTGCTATGAATGGTGACCCAGCTACCAATCCAGATCTGTATTCTTTACAACCAGGCAATATTTATGCAATCACTAAATCAGCTGATACCAACTGGTGGGATGAGGTGACTAGATCTGCGGCTATTAAAAATTATCAAATTTCTGCTGCTGGTGGTACTGAGAGCGGTCGATATGCTTTATCCGTCGGTTATTTCAATCAGGATGGTATCGTCAAGTTTATTGGCTATGAAAGATACTCTTTGAGAGCTAACACAGAGTTCAAAACTCTTAACAATAAATTGACTGTTGGAGAAAACCTTTCAGTAACATTTGACAATAGAAAAGGAGGGTTTGGAAATCAGGACGAGCAAAATGCCGTATCTGGATCTTACAAGCACCATCCTTTGCTGCCAGTATATGACATCGCTGGTAATTTTGCAGGAAGTAGAGGAGTTAACCTAGGAAACAACTTTAACCCTTATGCAATCATCTCACGTCAGCAAGACAACAGAACTTACAGAATGAGGGTTTTTGGTAATGCGTATGCTTCTTATGATTTCACAGACGATATCCAGTTTAAAACAAGTCTAGGTATTGATGCAAACACGAGTAGAGGTAGGTACCTAGGTCGCCCTCAACCTGAATATGTAGAAGGAAATTTCATCAATAGTACCACTGCAACTAGTGACTATCAGTATCAGTGGGTTTGGTCAAATGTCTTAAGCTATACGAAGACGTTCAATGACATTCACAATGTGGACGTGTACGTCGGAACTGAAGCTATCAAGGAATTTGGAGAGTTTTTCTCGGCAGGAAGACAAAGATTTGCATTTAATTCTCCTGAAATCCTTAGCTATTTGGACTTAGGTGATGCAACTACAGCTTCCAACTCTGGAAATGTGTCCAGAGATTACAGCTTGTTTTCTCAATTCGGTAAATTTAACTATTCTTATTTAGACAAATATTTGATTCAAGTTATCGTAAGAAATGATGCTTCTTCTAGGTTCTTGTCAGCATCAAGAAGCGCGGTTTTCCCTGCATTCAGTTTGGGTTGGAGATTGTCTGAGGAAGCAGCTGTAAGATCAGCATTACCTTTCGTGACTGATATGAAATTGAGATATGGATGGGGTAAGACTGGTAATCAAGCTATTGGTGATTACAACGCCTTCACTACCTACAGATCTAATATTTTCAATGCTGGATATCCTATTGATGGATCCACTTCTTCACCGACAATCGGTTTTGATGCACAGAAATTTGGAAATCCTAATGCTAAGTGGGAAACAACTACTTCTAACAACTTAGGATTGGACGTTTTGATGTTTGGTGATAAGGTTAATTTGGAGTTTGATCTTTGGCAGCGAGTGACTTCAGACATGCTATTTACTATTCCTATTACTTTCACTGCAGGTGATGCATCAGCTCCTTCTTCAAACGTGGGTCAAATTACAAACAAAGGAATTGACCTAAATCTAGGGTATAAAAACACTGCTGGAGGTGGAGATTTTAGTTATAGTGTTTCCGGTAATATCTCAACATATAGAAATGTGGTGGATAAATTGGATGATAATGAAGGTACCAGATTCTTCGGTTTTGGATCAAGAGTTCCAGCTGTGACATTGACTCAAGCTGGATTGCCATTGTCCTCTTATTATGGTTTCAATGTCCTAGGAATATTCCAAACTCAGGAAGAGGCTAATTCTCATGCTACTTACGGAAGCTACAATGCTCCGGGTAAATTCAAAATAGAAGATGTAAATAACGACGGAGAGATTACTGACCTCGATAGAACAGTAATCGGAAATCCTCATCCAGACTTTACGTATGGTATCAATTTGAATTTGGGTTACAAGAACTTTGAGTTTACCATTTTCGGTAATGGTTCTGTAGGTAATGATATCTTTAACTATGTTCGGTACTTCGCTGATTTCAATACGTTCCAAGGTAACAGGTCGAAAAGAGCTCTTTACGATGCATGGCAACCAAGCAACCCAACAGCGCCTAAGTCGCAGTGGGTAGCAGCTAATCCAAATGCAACAGCTCCTATTATGGACGCGAATGATCAAGTAAGTAGCCGTCCATCAAGCTACTTTATTGAGGATGGTACATATTTCCGAATCAGAAACATTCAATTGACTTATAATTTGCCAGCTACTACGCTGTCTAAAATTGGGTTTGGTAGAGCATCTCTGTATGTGCAGGGACAAAATCTTGTGACTATTACCAAATACTCAGGTTTAAATCCAGAGATTCAGACAAATACTGATAATACACTCGGTTTTGATGGGGGATATATGCCGGTATCAAAGAATTTTTTGATAGGTCTTAATCTAAATTTCTAAATATATTCTGTTATGAAAACGATATATAAATTACTATCACTTGTAATGTTATTATTTATCACGATCAGTTGTGGTGATGAATTCTTAACAAATGAGCCACAAGGACAATTCTCATCGAAAGGATTGGCTACTGAATCAGGAGTGGAAGGACTTCTGTTGGGCTCTTATAAAATGCTTTCAGGTACTGGACTGGATGGTCAGGCTCCATGGGAAAATGATGTTCAAAACTGGGTGTTTGGTGGTATAGCTTCAGATGATGCATACAAGGGCACAGATGCCGGGGATCAGCCTGAGCAGTCTTTTATCGAGGCATATGATTTTCAGGCTTTTAACGGGCACATTAAAAATAAGTGGAGAGGTCTGTACAAGGGCATTGCAAGAGCAAATGATGCACTTAATACTTTAAAACAAGTAGAGGATGTCAGTGAAGCTACTAGGACTCGTATTATCGCTGAAGCAAGATTCTTAAGAGGATTTTTCCATCTTGAAGCTAGAAAAATGTGGAAAAGCCCTCCATATATCAGTGATGAGATTTTTGATATCAATGATGTAGAAAGCACAAAGGTTCCTAATGACGTCGAAATCTGGCCTTTAATCGAAGCCGATCTCCAAGCTGCGATGGAAAAACTACCTGAGACGCAAGCTCAAGTAGGAAGGCCTACCAAGTGGGCAGCTATGGCATTACTAGCTAAAGCAAAAATGTACCAGGGATGGGATGCAAACGGTAATGCCAACACGGCCAAACTTACTGAAGCAAAAGCGCTTTTGGATCAAATCGTAAATAGTGGAAAATTCACGCTTGTTGATAAATTTCAAGACAACTTCTTGGTTGAAACACGTAACAATGCTGAGTCTATCTTTGAAATTCAATACGCGATAAACAGTGCCAATGACCAAGCTTCAAATCAGGGAGTGGGTCTTGCGCACCCATACATCGATCCATGGGGATGCTGTGGGTTCTACCAAGCTTCTCAAAACTTGGTGAATGCTTTCAAGACATCTCCTTCTGGACTTCCTCTTTTGGACAACTTCAATAATTCAGATGTGACTTGGGAGACTGAGTACACTGGATTCCTTGACCCTAGAATCGATCATTCTTTAGGAAGACCAGGAATTCTTTTCAAGGATTTTAAAATTCATGGGACAGATTTCGTAAGGGACGTATCTTACGCAGGCCCTTATTCTTCTATGAAGCATGTAGCAGAAAAAGCAGCCTTTGGTATTGGTGGATGGGGTAACCTGACTGCTAATAATTACAGGATTCTGCGTTACGACATGATTTTGCTATGGTTAGCTGAAGCTGAAGTTGAGATTGGAAGTCTTGAAAGAGCGAGGCAATTGGTGAATATGGTCAGGACAAGGGCGGCAAATCCAGATAGTTTCGTTCCTAAAGCTATCCAAGGAAGTTCAAGAAATGATTTCACCATCGTGGATGGAGTACCAGCGGCGAATTACAACATCAAAACTTATGATGTTTCATGGACTGACAAAGATCTTGCTAGAAAGGCTGTAAGATTCGAAACTAGACTTGAGTTTAGCATGGAAGGACATCGTTTCTTTGACCTTCAAAGATGGGGTATTTCTGCCCAGGTGTTGAATGATTATCTGGCTGTTGAGAAAAATAAGCGAGTGTACTTAAGTGGAAAAACATTTACCAAGAATAAAAATGAATATTTCCCTATTCCACTTGAGGCCATTGATAGATCGTTGAAAGATGGCAATCCTACTTTGACTCAGGATCCCAATTATTAACTTGATTTAACTTTAACCTAAAGAGCCTATCCTATAACTTTGGATAGGCTCTTTATTTTTGCCTACCTGACTACCCTGAGTTTATGCTACAAACTGGATCCGATACATATTGCTTTATCCTCAATTGTCTCTGGAGTTATGCCGCCCTAAAACCCATCTTGGTCGCTGTGATGAAGGTAATGGGAAGCATTCATGTTTTGGTTGGCAGATTGCTACTTTCCATCACTTTTTCGCGCTTGATGCTGGTTCTGAATTTACAGCTGGAGCACGGAAAAGATTGCTTGTTTTCAAGCCAGTAGTGTTTGGTGCAGCCACAGCTTTTGCAGTGAATACCTTGTTAAATTCGTTGGTTTTTGATGAACGCAATGCAAGCAGATTCGTCAGGGAACCTATTGTGGAAATTGAAGATATTTATGGTCAAAACCGTCTATTTCTACCTAATTAAAATGATTGATTACCTTAATAAAGCAAGTGTCACTACCTGTCAGTTTTAACTTATTTGGCTACTGTTGACTTTGCGGATATACAAGTACTTCAATAACACATCAGTTAATGCTTAAGCAAATTCAGGCAAAAACTTTTCCATACGCACAAAAGACCTATAGATTAGAACGTGATTTGGGAAATTTCTTTGAGAAAGTAAATCAAGAAAAACCGAGGTTGCACTACTACAATTAGAGAAAGCAATTAATGCTAGTGAATTAATTTATCAAAAAGCATTGGTGGATCCGATATTTGAAGAAATCAGGTCATCTGATGAGTTTTTTCAAATATTCAGACCGTCTGTTAGCATTAATGAAAAATAAGTAACAATTTTTTAATTATTCACCTATTTTGATAAGTTAAAATATAGGGAATTGTATTATTCTGATTTTGGTAAAAGTCATAAATTAACCTAAATTGAGGCGTAATTGATGTTATTGCTACGAATTAGTGCAGGTAACCTAAAAAAATTCCAAATTTTATTTTAGCCTTTGAATTTGAATTTTGTTTAAGAATCTTTAACATTGATGCTTTAGTACAATTAGTGTAACCCAAAATATTTGCCTATGACCTATTCTACTTAGAAAGAAGTGTGCCCACCCATGTAGCGTCACTTACAGATGCTCTCAAACCTAAAGGTTTTTCACAGCTGGTTTTTAAAAAGCCGCGGTATCGCAAAAGTATCCTGTAAATCGGGAGAATATCTTTTGCTATTATTTTGAGCATGATCGCAAACGATTGCATCAATAAATTACAAGGACAAGTTTTTGAAATTAATCTTGTTACCCAATCTATCTATGTTTATGAAAAATATTTACAAAAATCTGAGTGCACTTTTTGTGCTCTTAGTTCTTACCGGAGCGGCTGCCTTTGCGCAAAAAACCGTTACTGGTACTGTATTAGACGAGTACGATATAGGACTTCCAGGGGTTACTATCCTCGTGAAAGGAACGACAACAGGGACTGCTACAGACATTGACGGAAAGTTCTCCCTCAATGTGCCAAGTGATCAGTCTGTTCTAGTGTTCTCATTTATAGGTTATTCTCCTATTGAGCAGGCAGTTGGAAACAGAAGCATCGTGGATGTTAAAATGGCTCCAGACGAAAGAACTCTTACTGAAATGATTGTAACAGGTTACACCATTGACAGTAGAAGAGAAACTACAGGGGCTATCGCTACTGTAGATCCAAAGGATTTGACAGTAATACCTACTGGTAACGTAGAGCAGGCTCTTCAAGGCCGTGTTTCTGGTGTTACGGTAATTACAAACGGTCAACCAGGTACTTCTTCAATTATCCGTGTTCGTGGTTTTGGATCTTTCGGCGGAAATCAGCCACTATATGTGGTGGATGGGGTTCCAGTACAATCTACAGATTTCTTGAATCCTGATGACATCGAATCAACTACAGTGTTGAAAGATGCAGCAGCAGCATCTATCTATGGTGCTAGAGCATCAAATGGTGTGATCATTTATACCACTAAGAGAGGCCGTAAAGGAGATCAGAAATTGAGAGTGGATTACAACGGTATGTTCGGTGTGACTACTCCAGGTGAAGGATTAGAAATGATGAATCCACAGGATTTCGCTACCTATACTTGGCTAGCAGAGACTAATCAAGCTATGCAAGATGGCAGAGCTCCTAAATATGAGCACCCTCAGTTCGGTAACGGAACCACTCCTGTTTTGCCTTACTATATCAATGTCGGTGGTGCATCCGGAGTAGCTGGACCATTCTCTGAAGCACAATTGGCTACAGAGAGAGAAAACTATAATGTGGATAGATCAAAAGGTGGTGTATATCAAGTAGTAAGAGCTGCAACTGGTCAGGGTACTGACTGGTATAAAGAACTTACTAGAAATGCTCCTTTGAATAGACACTCTATCGGCTTGAATGGTGGATCTGAATCCAGTAGATTTTTTGTTGGATTAGGATATCAGGACCAAGCAGGTATTATGTTGAATAATAATTTCAAGAGGATATCACTACGTGCTAACTCTGAGTTTGATGTTACTAAGAGATTTAGAATTGGAGAAAACTTCCAAGCTACTTATCGTCAAGTTTTAGGTCAAAGTGGTGGTACTGGTGGACAGGGTGTTGCTCAGGATGAGAACGATATCTTGCAAGCATTCCGTATGCCTTCTATTATACCTGTTTACGATGAATTCGGTGGCTACGCAGGTACTGCGGCTAAAGGATTTAACAACCCTAGAAACCCGATTGCAAACCGTGATGGTCAAGTAAACAATAGAAACTTTAATGCGAATATCTTCGGTAACGTTTATGCAGAAGTTGATCTTATTGACAACGTGAAGTTCAGAACTTCTTTCGGTGGACAGTATAATAACTACTACTATTGGGACTACGGCAGATTGCAGTATGAGAACTCTGAAAATAACTCAGCATTCGGTTATGGCGAAGGTTCTGGTTTTAACTTCGGTTGGGTATTTACCAATACAGTTAGCTGGAAAAAGCAATTTGACAAGCATTCATTTGACGTGATTTTAGGTCAGGAAGCTTTAAATAATGGAGCAGGGCGAAACATTAGCGCAAGTGGACAGAATCCTTTCTCTACTGATCCAGACTTCGTTACAATCTCAAACTTACCAGTGTCTACTAGACAAGTAAATTCATCTCAGTATAAAGGCGTGAATTTCGCTTCCTACTTTGGTAGATTAAACTATACTTATAACGATAAGTATCTATTCAGTGCAGTGATTAGACGAGATGGTGCATCTGTATTTGGAGCTAACTCTAGATATGGTGTATTCCCTGCATTGTCAGGTGCATGGAGAATGTCATCTGAAAGTTTCATGTCTGGCATGACTTGGATAGACGAACTGAAAGTTCGTGGTGGATGGGGACAAATGGGTAACTCTAATCCAGTTCCTGCGACCAACCAATATTCTCTATTCGGAGGAAATGTCGGTGCTTCTTCTTATGACATATCGGGTTCTAACTCTTCAGCTTTAATAGGCTTTAGAAGAACTACTATAGGTAACCCAAATACACAGTGGGAAACTGCAGTTACCCAAAACATAGGTTTTGATGGTACATTCTTCAATGGTAGATTAGATGTAATATTTGATGTATGGCAGAAGGATACTAAGGATCTATTGTTCCAACTTCCAATTCCACAGACTGCTGGTAGTAATGCTACTCCACCTTTTGTGAACATTGGTCAGATGAAAAACGCAGGTATAGATCTTTTGGTAGCTGTAAAAGGTAATCTTTCTAGTGCCTTCACTTACGATATGACAGTTACTGCATCTACTTTGAAAAATGAGATTGTTGCTTTGGCGCCAGGATTGGATATCATTACTTCCATCAACCCTAGCTACAGAGGTATTCAGCCAATCAGAAACCAAGTAGGTCACTCACTTTCTTCCTTCTACGGATACCAAGTTGAAGGTCTATTTAGTTCTGCAGAAGATGTCGCTAACCACGCAACACAAGATGGTGCTGCACCTGGTCGATTCAAATATGCTGATATTGAAGGTAGAGATGCAAATGGTAAGCTAACTGGTAAGCCAGATGGCCAAATCACTCCAGATGATAGAACATTTATAGGTAGCCCAGTTCCTGATTTCACAGGTGGTGTAAACTTTACAGTGGGTTACAAAGGATTGGATTTGTCTGTTTATGTATACACTTCTCTAGGTAATGAGATTTTCAATCAATCTAGATGGTTCACTGATTTCTATCAGACGTTTGAAGGAGCAGCTATTTCTGAGCGTTTGAAAGATGCTTGGACTCCACAAAATCTTGGAGCTACTATTCCTATTGTAGAAAAAACTGCAAACTTCTCTACCTCTAACGTAGCTAATTCATTCTATGTAGAAAATGGATCTTACTTGAGATTGCAGAACGTAACTTTAGGTTACACTCTTCCAGCTCCTTTACTAGAGAGATGGAGATTGGAAAAACTTAGAGTATTTGCTTCTACTAACAACTTGTTTACTATCACAGGTTATAGTGGTCTAGACCCTGCAGTAGGTGGAAATGCCGATACTACTTTCGGTATTGATGTAGGTAACTACCCAGTTACTCGAGGTTATACTTTTGGAGTAAATCTTAGCTTCTAAGTATTGTTAAATAGATAAATCTAGTTATAGAAACTATAATTGATTATAAAACATGAAGAATTATAAATTAAAAGTCGGAGCTCTTTTGTCATCAGCATTGATGATGGTGGCAGTGAGCTGTAGCGATGAGTTTCTCGAGGTTCCAGCTACTGGACAACTCGCAGAGGCACAATTGACCACTCTTGCTGGGCTTGAGGCATCTTTGATTGCGGCTTATTCTCAAGTAAATGGCAGGGGAAATAGACTAGCCTCACCATCCAACTGGGTGTGGGGAAGTATCAGAGGTGGAGATGCCAATAAAGGGACAGATCCAGGTGATTTCAGTACAATTAACCCTATTCAGCGATTTGAAACTAATGCTGCCTCAGGTGATGTTGGTTCTAAGTGGAACGGCGCATATGAAGGCATCGCAAGAGCAAATAATGTTCTTAGGCTGATGATGAGTAAGGCTGGTGACGTAACACCTGCAGATGAAGCTAGAATTTCAGCTCAAGCTAGATTCTTGAGAGCTCACTACTACTTTGAACTGAAAAGAGACTACGGTAATACTCCTTATGTCGATGAAACAGTAGATTATGGCTCAGGATTAGAGGAAGTTAGCAATACGCAAGATTTGTATCCTTTTATCGAAGCCGATCTTCAATTTGCAATATCAAACCTTCCAGCTGTTCCTTCTCAGGTAGGTAGAATCAACTCATGGGGTGCCAAGGCACTTCTGGGTAAAGTTTACCTTTATCAAAAGAAGTATCCTGAAGCTAAAACTCTTTTTGACGATGTAATAGCAAATGGAGTAACCAGTAAAGGAGATAAATATGGTTTAATTGATAATTATGGAGATGTGTTTAGAGGAGCATTTGACAACACCCAAGAGTCAGTTTGGGTTTATCAAGCGGCTGCTGGAACTGGTTCTGTAAATAATGCGAATCCTGAATTTGATTTGAACTACCCTTACAATGGTGGACCAGCTGGTTGCTGCGGGTTCTTCCAACCAAGCTTTTCTTTCGTAAACTCTTTCAGAACTGATGCTACTGGTCTTCCATATGTGGATGGGTCTTTTAACGCTTCAGCTAATAGAGTTAAGAATGATATGGGATTAGCTAGTGACGCTGCCTTTACAACTGATCAAGGAAATTTGGATCCAAGATTAGATCATACTGTAGGTAGAAGAGATATCCCTTATTTGGATTGGGGAAATCACCCAGGGGCTGCTTGGATCAGGAATCAGCCAAATGGTGGACCATATGCTCCTAAAAAGTATATCTACCAGAAAGCTGAAATCGGCAGCTTCCAAGATGGATCAAGCTGGACGGCTGGCTACACTGGTATGAACTTTAACATGATCAGATTCGCTGATGTATTGTTGATGGCTGCTGAAGTAGAAGTAGAAGTAGGTAGCTTGGAAACAGCTCGTGGATATGTGAATAGAGTTAGAACTCGTGCTATGAACTCCATTCTTAAAGATGAGACAGGAACCGCTGCAGCTAACTATAAAATAAGTCTATACAATACACCGTGGAGTAGTCAAACTGCTGCTAGAGACGCGGTTCGATTCGAAAGAAAACTTGAACTCGGAATGGAAGGCCATAGATTCTATGACTTAGTAAGATGGGATATCGTTCAAGCAGAATTGGATGCGTACTTTGCACATGATGGAGCTATTTTGATAGCTGCACTTGGTGGAGCTAAATTCACTGATAAGTATAAGTTTGTTCCAATCCCTCAAGATCAGATTGACTTGGTAGGGCCTGATATTCTAATTCAGAATCCTGGATTCTAATTAGTTGATTCACATACATTTTAAAAGGGAGGCATTTGCCTCCCTTTTTTTTTGTATTTAATGCTTAAAAAAGCTAAGTTATATTTCTGAATCGCACCCAAATGTGGTAATTTCAAACACCTAAGTACCCAACCTATTTACTATGAAGTTCACTTATTCTGGCCTATTGGTTTTATTCCTTTTGGCTTTTTCCTCTTGCAAAAAAGAAACTACTCTATTCGAACTTATCCCCTCTAGTACGACAGGCATTGATTTTAGTAATACAATTGTAGAATCTGACTCATTTAATATCCTCACTGATGAATATATCTTTAATGGTGGAGGTTTGGCCGTGGCAGATTTTGACAATAACGGACTGCCTGATCTGTTTTTTACAGGAAACCAAGTTCCGAATAAACTATACCTCAATTCTGGTAAATTCAAGTTTGATGATATAACAGAGTCTGCCGGTGTAGCTGCTGCTAATCAATGGTGTACAGGTGCGGCTGTTGTAGACATAAACGGAGATGGCTGGATGGATATTTATGTTGCCTCCGCAATGAAACTCGGTCCAGGTGAGCGGAATAATTTGCTTTTTGTGAACCAAGGAAAGGATGCCTTGGGGCAAATTACTTTTAAAGAAATGGCAACTGAGTATGGTATTGCTGATTCTGGAAATGCAATGTGGGCTTCCTTTATAGATTATGATTTGGATGGAGATTTGGATTTGTACGTGCTGAATAATGAGCAAAAGCGAAGTGTGCCAAGTAACTATCGCCTAAAAATAACTGACGGTTCTGCTATTAATAATGATAAGTTTTACAGAAATAATGGTGATGGTTCATTTACAGATGTGACCATAGAAGCCGGGATTACCATTGAAGGATATGGATTGGGTTTATTGGTTGCTGATTTGAATAATGATGGCTGGCCTGATATTCATGTCAGTAATGATTATGTGACTAATGATATTCTATATATCAATAATCAGGATGGTACTTTTTCCAATCAATCCAATGAAAGGCTGAGACATCAAAGCCAATTTTCAATGGGAGGTGATATTTCTGATTTTAACAATGATGCCCGACCAGATATTATCACACTTGATATGCTCGGGGAAGATAATTATCGTAAGAAGACAACCATTGGGAACAACTCTTACCAGGTCTATATAAGCAACGAACAATGGGGCTACGAATACCAGTATGTCCGGAATATGCTCCATATGAATACTGGCGATAATGTGCCATTTAGTGAGATAGGAATGATGGCAGGCATGTATCAAACTGACTGGAGTTGGGCGCCATTATTTGGTGATGTGGACAATGATGGCTATCGTGATCTGCTGGTGACTAATGGGTTTCCAAGAGATATTACAGATAAAGACTTTGCTAATTACAGAGCAGATGTGGGCAGCATAGCTACTACCCGTCAGCTGTTAGATTCCATACCAATCGTAAAAATCCCAAACTATGCATTCAAAAATAATGGTGATTTAACATTTACTGATCAAGGAATCAATTGGGGTTTGAATAAACCTTCATTTTCCAATGGGGCAGCTTTTGTAGATCTGGATAATGATGGTGATTTGGATTATGTGGTAAATAATATCAATGATCCTGCTTTTGTATTTCAAAACCATCTTAAAAATTCGGAGCAAAAGAATAATTATGTGAGGTTGGAACTGAAAGGCTCAAAGCTAAATCCCCAAGGTTTAGGGACCAAAATTTTACTCACCCTTCCAAACGGAAATCAGCTCTATCAGGAGCAGCAAGTTGTAAGAGGCTACATGTCATCGATTGATGAAGTGATGCATTTCGGAGTGGGTGAAGTTTCTGAAATCACCTCTATTCAGGTTATTTGGCCAGATGGAAAAGAAAGTTCTTTGGCAAATGTGAAGGTAAATCAGCTACTTGAATTTGCATATTCAGATGCAAAGGAAGGTAAAAACAAATTGGCAATAATTCCTACAGAACCAACAAATGCACTTTTTGAGGAAGTTTCGACAGCAAAGGGTTTAGAATACACACATGAAGAAGATGATAAAGTTGATTTCAATATTCAGCGTGTCATTCCACACAAACTGAGTCAGTATGGACCAAGCCTAGCAGCTGGTGATGTGAATGGAGACGGACTCGAGGATTTGGTGGTTGGATCAGCTTCTGGGTATGCTCCGCAGGTATTTATTCAAAATTTAGAAGGAAAGTTTTCTATTAAGAATCTAATTCCAGAAGACGGGAATTTCTTTGAGGAAATGGGTATTCTGCTTTTTGATATAGACAACGATTCAGATCTCGATATGTATCTGGTGGGAGGAAGCAACGAGTTTTTGGGAGATGCCACTGAGTATACAGATCGATTGTTTTTAAATGATGGTAAGGGAAATTATTCGCTGGACAAGAACTTTTCTTCGGTAAAAGCAAGTGGATCAGCCGTTCGTGGTGCTGATTTCGATGGAGATGGCTTTATGGATTTATTCGTAGGCGGCCGGACGCCTGTTGCGCAATATCCTTTTCCTGATAGAAGCTTTCTACTTAAAAATATCAATGGTCAACTTCAGGATGTCACGGATGAAATTGCTCCTGGACTTCGCAAAGTAGGTATGGTGACGGATGCAATCTGGTCAGATGTAGATGCTGACGGGTTGGTAGATTTGGTTGTAGTAGGAGAATTGATGGAGATTTCTGTTTTCAAGAATACCGGAGAAAAACTAACAAAGCTCGAAAATACCGGACTTGAAAATTATTTGGGTTGGTGGAATTCTATCACTTCTGGAGATTTTGATCAAGATGGAGATACTGATTTTGTAGTTGGGAATCTAGGTGAAAACAACTCGCATCATCCCACAGCTGAACGACCTGTTAAGATTTACGCTAAGGATTTTGATAATAATGGCAGTGTGGACCCAATCACTTTTGCTTACTACAAGGATCGTGAAGGTAATTACAACTCATTTCCAAGTCATTTCTGGGGAGATTTGTATGGACAAAGTCCCATGTTCAGAAGGAAGTTTGAACGCTATAAGCTATATGCACTAAGTACTGAGCAGTCTCTTTTTACTGAAAAAGAAAGGGAGGATGCACTAATTCTTATAGGTAATTATGACAAGACTGCCTACATCGAAAACCTTGGTAATGGTAAGTTTCAAGTTAAACGACTACCAACTTTAGCGCAGATAGCGCCGGTAAATGGACTTGCCACTGAAGATGTAAATGGAGATGGATATCCGGATGTAGTTCTGATTGGTAATGATTACGGTAATGAGATCTTTGTCGGTCGCCTTGATGCTCATTTAGGCTTGGTGCTCTTAGGAGATGGAAAAGGAAATTTTACGCCAATGAGCCCTCAAGAAAGTGGATTTGTCGTTCCTGGAGATGGTAAAGCCTTGGTGAAAATAGCTTCCGCTCAAGGACAGCCTCTTTTCGTGGCTTCCCAAAACAGAGGAAAGCTTCTGATGTTCCAACATAAGAATGCGCAGACGAATAGATCAATCACCGTTGGTCAGGAAGTCATGGCAGTGATATTAGAATTGGAAAATGGTCAGAAACAACGGATTGAAACCAGTCTTGGGTCTGGATTTCTATCTCAATCTGGAAGAGAAGTTATTCTTCCAAAAGGAGTGAAAGGAATTCAATTACAGGACTATAAAGGGAATATGAAGGCTGTAGATATGAATTCCTTGGATTGATTACTTATACATTTTCCCTGCCTTAGCCTCGCAGATATCAATCATAAGCTCAGCAACTTTATCGGTAACATCCTCAAAATATTTCCTCCCTTTTTCAGGGGAGGATTTTTTTGGATTGCCTATTCCAGTGTCTTCCGATACTTCAGACCATTTTCGTTCGGCCCAAGCCCATTTTTCTTGCACTCCTTTGATTGTGGATTTTTTCTCTGCCCCATCCCCAGCTTGCTCTAGCGGTAAAACCAATTCGGGATGTAGATGCATAATGATGGAAGTTTCCATTTCGTCAGCATGGTCACCAGCTTCTTCAAAGTATTTAGTCTTATCTAATGCCTGAAACCAGTTGCAGGTAAAAAGCATCATCTCAGGAAACTTGAGTCCAAGTTCACGGAGCATCGTTTTGAAGTCATTTCCGCCGTGGCTATTTAGAATCAATAGCTTCTTTGTTCCTTGTCTATTTAGAACCGTAATGATATCCTTCAGAATCATCAGCTGCGTACTTGGATTCAGATTGATATCCAAATAGATGTCGGACTGACCCGTATTTACTCCAAAAGGAATCGTGGGCATGATCGTGACATTGGCTCCTTTTTCCCAGGCTTTTCTTCCAGATTCACTAGCCACAGCATCCGCTTCATACACATCTGTGCCATAAGGCATGTGATAGTTATGTGCTTCAGTAGCACCCCAAGGTAAAACGGCCAATTCGAAACGATGATTTTTAAGAGTTTTCCAGTTGGATTCTGCAAGTAGGTAGGGTTTCATATGACTGTTTTCTTATTGAAGTTAGATGGGATTCGTCTGGTTAATAAACAATTCTTGTTGCTGTTTGGCTTAATTATGCTCCTTTCATAAATTGATTTTAAATGAAATCAAGGATGATGAGCCTAATTAGCCTCAATTTTAATAATTTGAACGCTGATTCTAAATTAACTCGAATGTCTCAAAGAAGAAAGTTTATTAAGCAATCCCTTATGGGCACTGCTCTATTCATACCAGGAGTTTCTACCATTGCTGAAGCTAAAGCTCCTTCGCTTTTCAAAGGAGAAAAACCACTTATCTTGTCAACTTGGAATCACGGTTTGCCAGCAAATGCTGCGGCTGTAGAAAAATTGAAAACAGGCGGGAGCATAATTGATGCTGTAGAAACGGGAGTTAAAGACACTGAGTTGGATCTGAGTAACTTGTCTGTAGGCTTGCAAGGCTTGCCAGACAGAGAAGGAATTACTACGCTAGATGCTTCTATCATGTCAGGAGATGGTTCTTGTGGTGCTGTAGCCTTTGTAAGACAGGTTAAGCACCCAATATCCTTGGCAAGAGTAGTGATGGAAAATACGCCTCATGTGATGATTGTTGGTGAAGGCGCAAGACAATTGGCTATATCTGAAGGTTTTCCAATTGAGAAAGAGGAGCTAAGCCCAAAAGCTAAGGAAGCTTACGAGAAGTGGAAAATCACTAGTCAATACAAGCCAATCATCAATATTGAAAATCACGATACTATTGGAATGATCGGGATGGATGCCAAAGGTAATATGGCAGGAAGTTGTACGACTAGCGGTCTTTCTTACAAAATGCATGGTAGAGTAGGTGATAGTCCGATAATCGGCGCCGGATTATTTGTAGATAATGAAGTCGGAGCTGCTACTGCCACTGGTTTGGGTGAGTCTATTATTCGGATCTGTGGAAGCTTTTTGATTGTGGAATTGATGTGTCAAGGACGTACACCACAAGAAGCATGTGAAGAGGCGGTGAAGCGTTTGATTGCAAAAAACAGCAAGAATATTAAAGATATACAAGCAGGTTTCCTTGCCATGAATAAAGATGGTGAAGTTGGCGCTTACGCAGTTCACCCAGGTTTCAATTTTGCGCAAGCAACTCTTCAGAAAAATGGGATGATTGATTCAGGCTCACATTTCAAATAATGAATAAGATAACCTTAGAATCTCCGGTTTTCAATGTGGAAGCTGCCATGGATGCAGCGAATTTTGGTGTTCACCGCTTGGAGCTATGTGCTAATTTTCCTGAAGGGGGAGAGACACCTAGCGCTGGAATGCTTAAATTCTTAAAAACTGAAATTGATATCCCGGTATTTGTGATGATTCGTCCCCGAGGTGGTGACTTTGCCTATTCTCAGAAAGAGCTGATGGTGATGAAGCGCGATATTGAATTATTGGGAGCTCAAGGCGCGGATGGGTTTGTGTTTGGAGTATTGGATAATCAGGGTTTTGTGGACGTGGATTCATGTAAGTCGCTTTTAAGAGCGGCCTCAGGCAAGCCATGTACATTTCATCGAGCATTTGATGCATCTGCTGATTATTTCGATTCCTTGGAGAAAATCATAGCCTGTGGTTTTGATCGTATTTTGACTTCGGGTGGAAAAAATTCTGTTACTGAAGGATTGGATACGTTGAAAGAATTAATGGCAAAGGCTCAGGATAGAATCAGCATTATGCCAGGAGGAGGAACTAAGCCTGAACATGTTTTGGAGTTGAAAAAAACAGGTTATTTGACTGAAATCCATGCCTCATGCAAAACTTGGAAACCTTCGGCTAATCAATATCTTAATGCGGATGTTTCATTTTCTGATGATCCTAAATCCTTTACCCACCACCTTAGAATAGATCAGGAAGTAGTTAGACAATTTTTGGAGGTAATCAAAGAATGAGGTTATTAAGCCTGACTGTAGTAGTTGTAACGATTGTCTTAGGCTCATGCAGTCCTATTTCTGAGAGGAAGCAACCCCCTCCTTCACTTGAGTTGTTGGCTTCTATCGATTTGAATTTAAATGGGGAGCAACTTGCAAATGCCTATTGCGCAAGCTGTCATGTGAAGCCTGAGCCCGAAATTCTGGATAAAAATACTTGGAAAGATAAAGTGCTTCCAGACATGAGAATGCGAATTGGACTTTATTTACCGGAAGATTTTGGAAACCCATTACCAGAAGATTTGGGCGTGCCTCCGGGAATTTATTCAAAGAGAGCATTGATTCGAAGAGAGGATTGGGATAAAATTCATGCCTATTACATGGAAAATGCGCCAGACTCTCCTTTACCTCAGGCTAAAAAAGCAATCCCAAAGGTGGGAATCCCAGGCTTTCATGCTTCTCAGCCTGATTTTAAAAGAACTAGAAGTAATCTATCTATCATGCTAAAAATTCATCCGGAAAGCGGTGATGTGTGGCTGGGAGATCGTTTGAAGATGATTTATATCCTTGATTCCAAAAATGGATTTCAGATAAAAGATTCTATTTCAACTGATGTAGCGCCTGTGGATATCAGATGGAATGATGATGCTACTTTCGACCTGCTGACGATGGGAAGAATGGATCCATCCAATGACACATTGGGAAAGGTCTCCAGATTTTGGAAAGAAGGTCAGGTGTGGGAAAGTGAAGAGCTATTGAACAAGCTGATCCGGCCGGTAAATCTAGCTGTTGCTGATTGGAATGGAGATGGGCAGCTGGATAGAGTTGTTTCGCAGTTTGGAAATCACCTTGGGAAATTGAGTATTTATCTTTCTGGAACTACTACGCCAACAGAAGTGATTTTAAGGTCCCAGCCTGGCGCAAGGCGTGCAATTGCAGTTGATTTCGATAAAGACGGCGATTTGGATGTGCTTGGACTTATGGCGCAGGCGCAGGAAGGAGTTTATGTCTGGTTAAATGAAGGTGGGAATAAGTATAAAGAGAAAGTGTTACTTCGTTTTCAGCCTGCATTTGGATCTAGCGACTTCCGGTTTGAGGACGTGAATAAGGATGGGCACAAAGATATTATTGTCGTGAATGGAGACAACGCAGATTTGTCAAAAGTGCTTAAGAATTTCCACGGGGTTCATGTTTTTTTGAACAATGGAGAAAATGAATTTGAAGAGTCTTGGTTTTACCCAATGCATGGAGCGAGCGGGATTGAAATAGCGGATTTTGACGGAGATGGTGATCAGGATTTCTTTGTTCTGTCTTTCTTCCCTGATGATTCACAAATACCTAAGCAGAACCTAGTTTATTTCCGTCAAAGTGAAATAGGTGAATTTGAGCCTTTTGTAATGAGTGAGAATTTTGAAGGAAATTGGCTGACGATGACATCCGGTGACGCTGATTTGGATGGAGATACTGACTTGCTGGTTGGTTCCTTTGAATTTGATGATCTATACAAGGGAGCTACTAAATCGTGGAAGCCATTTATTTATTTGGAAAACAAAAGGAATTAATGTTTTGGTGTTACGACTATTTAAAAAATATAGTTCTGATTAATCATATTTTTTAAACTATAATTTTTAATTGCGGTGTAGTTTCGGTAATTTATTCTTTCAACCTTAATTTTTAACCTATGGTAAAAAGTTTTCAAGGGGTCAGAATGGCAGAGCCCAAAAAAGCCCCGATTCCGCAAATTCTTGTCAAAGAGTATATGAGTACTGGCTTGATTACTTTCAAACCTGATGACACCATTGATCAAGTGATGGAAGTACTTACCAAGCGAAGAATCTCCGGAGCACCTGTAATTGATGCTTCTGGTGCCTTAGTTGGTATTATTTCAGAGGTGGATTGTCTAAAAGAGATCATTAAAGGGAAATATACCAACACGCCTAAGTTTCCTGCCAAAGTCAGTGAGCATATGTCTATTGATGTGCTTACGCTTTCTCCAGATTTGTCCATTTTTGATGCTGCTTCACAATTTTTGATGCATAAAATCCGACGATTCCCTGTGATGAAAGATGGAGTGCTTTTGGGTCAGATCAGTCTGAGTGATATCATTCGGGCGTTTCCTACTTTAAGGCAGACTACCTGGTAAAAAATAATTACTAAAATATGAATGCCCCCAGTAAGGAAGAAGATCCTTAGTGGGGGCATTTTTTATTTTGAACTGTCAATCGCTCTCTCTATATCAAGAATGATATCTTCAAAATGCTCTAATCCGATCGATAATCTGACCAATCCATCCGATATCCCGACTTGAGCCCTTTCTTCAACAGAAAGCTTGCTGTGTGTAGTGGAAGCTGGATGAGTGACTATGCTTCTACTATCTCCAAGATTAGCAGTGATAGAGATCATCTGAAGTTGGTCGATGAATCGCTGTGCACGTTGTACACCGCCTTTTAAGTCCAGCGTAATTACTCCACCACCTTGACTCATTTGTTTTTTGGCGATTTCGTATTGCGGATGCGATTTGAGGAAAGGATATTTTACGGTAAGTATTTCTGGATTTCCTTCAAAATACTCAGCTACTGTTAGTGCATTGCTGCAATGTCTGTCCATTCTCAAGCCAAGTGTTTCCATACTTTTTGCAAGAATCCATGCGTTGAATGGAGAAATGGAAGGTCCTGTATGCCTGGCGAAAAAGTGTACCTCTTTCATCAAATCAGCTTTGCCTAAGATCAAACCACCAAGAACTCTTCCTTGTCCATCAATGTATTTGGTCGCGCTGTGAGTGACGATATGAGCACCCCATTTGGCTGGTTGCTGCAGGTAGGGGGAAGCAAAGCAATTGTCTACTACTAGGATTAGATTATGTGCTTCCGCAAATTTCCCCGCCCATTCCAAATCGATTATCTCCAGGCCCGGATTGGATGGAGTTTCGATGAAAAGCATTTTAGTGTTGGGTTGTACGAGTTTATCCCAATTCAAATAATCAGAAATATCACCGTATGTCGAGGTGATGCCCCATTTAGGAAATACTCGTGTCAAAAGCTGATGTGTAGACCCGAAAAGGGATCGGGCCGCTAGCACATGATCACCTTGCTGAAGCAGCGCAGCAATACTTCCAAACATGGCTGCCATACCAGAAGCTGTGGCAAAGCCATCTTCAGTTCCCTCAGCAGCGCAGACTTTTTCTATCAAGTCGCTGGAGTTGGGATTGGCATATCGGGAATAGATATTTCCTTCTATTTCCTCTGCAAAAGTAGCTCTTGCTTCTTCTGCAGAATCAAATGTAAAACTGGAAGTAAGATAGATCGGAGCAGAGTGCTCTCTTTGGCTGGACTTTGAGGGTGAAATCCGTACAGAATTCGTTTCGAAGTGCTTACTCATTTATTGATCAGTTTAGATTTTGACAATACTAATCAAGCAGATTTGAGAAAATCAAACCCAAAGGCGGTAAGCGAACTAAAAGGGATTATTTGTTAAGTAAGCCAATCTATAGTTCCCGCATAGGGTAGGATTTGGCACCGTTCTCCGTTTCGGGATGGTTGCCAGAGGGTCATAGAGCCTAATCTCTCGCCTCTTCTTTATAAATCAGTTGCCTGAAGTGATGCAAAGAAAGACCGAGATTCGGGAAATTCCAAATCTTTTTGATCAATCGTTAAATTGATTCATAGTTCGTTCTATACCGATGGAGCAAAAAGTCAAGCTCATTTCTATCGCTTTGTCCATTATTATGGGTAATTCAGCAAATTCAGGGGTAGTGAATTTGCCTAAAACAAAATCAATTTGCCTTCCTTTTGGGAAATCATCTCCTATTCCCATTCTGAGTCTTGGGTAGTTTTGACCACCCGTGAGTTCCTCGATGTTTTTCAGGCCATTATGACCAGCTGCACTTCCTTTCGGTTTCATACGAAGTTTACCAAAAGGGATAGCTACATCATCTACGATCACTAACGTGTTCTCTTTGGTTACCTGAAGCTCCTTCATCCAGTAATTCATTGCTTTACCACTTAGATTCATGTAAGTAGTAGGCTTGATCATATGAATAGTTCTGCCTTTGTGTTTGAACTCTGTTTTGAAGGCTAGTCTATCGCTTTTCCATGAACATTCTTTTGCGTCAGCAAGTCTGTCCACAGTCAAAAATCCAATGTTGTGTCGGGTGAGTTCGTACTCTGGGCCAATGTTTCCTAGGCCAATGATTAGATATTTCATCTTACTGCAGCTATATGGCTTGAAAATAAAAAATCCTGCCCAGTTATGGGCAGGATTTTGAATGAATATGAGACTGAATCTATTCTTCGTCTCCGCCTTTCTTGCCTCTAAGTGCTCTTGGAATACCAATAGTCACGATAGAAACACTTGGGCTTGTCAAAACTTCAAATCCTTCTACTTGTACATCTTCTACTTTAAAAGATTTACCCAAGTCAAGGTTAGAAATATCAACAGGAATAACGTCAGGGAAGTCTTTTGCAAGACCTTTTACTTTCAATACTCTAGTTTTCAATTCTAGTTTACCACCTTTTGCAAGGCCTGGAGAACTACCAACAACTTTCACAGGGATTTCGAATTTGATCGGCTTATCATCAGCAAAAGCTACAAAGTCAGCGTGGAGAATAGCCTCACTTACCGGGTGGAACTGCGCATCTTTCAATACTGCTTTGATGATAGTTCCTTCGATGTTCAACTCAACCATGTGAACTTCAGGAGTATAAATCAATTCTCTGAAAAGGATAATAGGAGTGTAGAAGTGAATCTGCTCTTTGATACCTGGTCCGTAAACCACACAGGGAACATTACCTGATTCTCTCAATTCAGAAAGACTGGCACTGTCGAGATTTGCTCTTTTAAACCCTATAATCTCAAGATATTTCATATTGTATTTTATTAAATTGGTTTTTTTAAATAAATAAAGAACTGATAGAAGTGTTCCCTGTCACGGCGTGAATTGCCTTTGCGAACAGGTCAGCTACTGTCAATACTTTGATTTTGGATGATTGCTGTTTTGGAGAGATGGTGTCTGTAATTACCAATTCTTCTAAAACTGAGTTTTCGATGTTTTCATAAGCTTTACCAGAAAGAACGCCATGCGTTGCAATAGCTCTTACTGAAGTAGCTCCTTTTTCCATGACGATTTGAGCAGCTTTGCAGAGCGTGCCTGCTGTATCTACCAAATCATCCACAAGAATTACATCCTTACCCTCTACATCCCCGATTACTTGCATTGATGCAATCTCGTTGGCTCTTTTTCTGTGCTTATCACAGACCACCATTTCTACTTCAAAATGCTTAGCGTATGCTCTGGCTCTAGCTACTCCTCCTACGTCCGGAGACGCAAAAATCATATTTGGAAGCCTTAGCGAATTCAAATAGGGCACAAAAATAGCTGATCCATTCAAATGATCCAAAGGTATATCGAAAAAACCTTGAATTTGTCCTGCATGTAGGTCACATGTCATGATTCTGTCTGCGCCTGCAGAGGTGATCATATTGGCGATAGCCTTAGCAGCGATGGATACTCGCGGTCTATCTTTCCTGTCTTGCCTAGCGTATCCGAAATAAGGAATGACAGCGCAAACTTTATATGCACTTGCTCTTTTGGCAGCGTCTATCATCAGGCAAAGTTCCAAAAGGTTGTCACTTGGAGGTGTAGTGCTTTGTACCAAAAAGACGGTGCAACCTCTGATGGATTCATTGAAACTGGGAGATAATTCGCCGTCACTAAATTTAGACAACGTAAGATCGCCTAGCTTTTTGCCATAGTTTTTAGCGACTTTCTCGGCAAGTGATTGGCTGTTAGTGCCTGAAAATATTTTAACCTCGGACATGGTTAGTAGTTTTTTTTTCGGGAAAGGTATGGAAAGGACTTAAGATCAAAAGTAATAATTTTTGAATGGATGGCTAAGGTGTTTGAAATTGAATCGGAAGATAATTTTGACTTTTGATACTATTAGGCTCATTTTTTAATTACTGGGGTAAAAGATTCAGTTTTCAATCACTTATTATAGGATGACTGTTGGTTGATCCTCGCGTCACAAATAGATTAACCACAATTTTAGAGGGGCATAGGGGGTTGATTGTTTCTATTATTAATAAGCTTATTGCCTTTTTTTTCCAGTCCTGTAAAATTTCAAGATTACAGGCTCTCGATCAAGAGTAGCTGCTTTTTTCATGTTATTTTGGAAGTGAAATAACAGATTATAAACCAACCCGAATGTTTATGAGATTACGATTTACTTTTCTAGCGCTGATTTTTGCCTTTTCTTTTGGCTCTTTTGCGCAAAATGTACCTACGCCAAAATCACATTTTGGCTTTGATATTGGCGATGATTATAAACTTGCCAATTTCTCCCAGACAGAAGCATACTTCAAAAAAGTAGCTGATGCGAGTGACCGAGTGAGCATGGTAGAAATCGGTAAAACCGAGTACGGTAGATCTCAGCCTATGATGATCGTGACAGCTCCTGCTAATTTCGCGAAGCTAGAACAGTACAGAGAAATTTCGCAGAAGCTTGCCCATGCTGAGATTACCAGAGAAGAAGCTGAGAAGCTATCGATAGAAGGTAAGCCTGTCGTATGGGTTGATGGAGGTTTGCATGCAAATGAAGTAGTAGGCCCACATCAGCTGATTGAAACACTTTACCAACTGGCTTCAAGAGATGATGCGGAGACGTTGAAAATTCTTGACGACGTGATCATCTTGCTTGTACATGCTAATCCTGATGGGATGGAAATCATGTCAGATTGGTATATGAGAAAGGAAGATTCTACAAAACGTGATCAAAATATCCCGATTCTATACCAGAAGTACGTAGGGCACGATAACAACCGTGATTTCTACATGAATAATATGAGCGAAGCTGCAAACATGTCTCTTCAGCAATATGTAGAGTGGATTCCGCAGATTATTTACAATCACCATCAGACAGCTCCAGCAGGCACTGTGGTGGCTGGCCCTCCTTATAGAGATCCATTTAATCATGTGTTTGATCCGCTGATCATCACTAGTCTAGATGCTGTAGGTGCAGCAATGATCAATAGAATGCATACAGAAGATAAGCCAGGCTATACCAGATTGGATGGTTCTGTATTCTCTACCTGGTGGAACGGTGGGCTTAGAACGACTCCTTACTACCATAATATTATTGGGATTCTTACAGAGATCATTGGTAACCCTACTCCGTACAGTGTGCCTTTGGTTCCAGACCGTTTGATTCCAAACAATGGAACGCCATATCCAGTAGCTCCACAAGAATGGCCTTTCCGTAGATCAATTGATTACTCTGTGTCATTAAACTATGCGATTTTCAATCATGCAGTGAGACATGGTGATGAGTTGCTATACAATATTTACTTGATGGGGAGAAAGTCCATTGAGAAAGGAAGTCAGGATAATGTGACTATGTATCCTAAATATGCTCAAGCTGTAGAAGATGCTTTCAAGGCATCAGATAAAAGTAGAGGTGGCGAGAGATCAAGAGGCGGAATTCCAGCTGAGCTCTACGATTCTATCTACAACGCGCCAGCGAATAGAGATCCTCGTGGTTATATCCTTTCCGCAGATCAACCAGATTTTCCTACTGCAGTGAAGTTTATGAATGCGTTGATCAAGTCAGGGATTTTGGTAGAGAAAGCAACCGCTGAATTCACGGTCAATGGCAAAACCTATCCGGTAAATTCTTTCATCGTGAAAACCGCACAAGCATTTCGTCCGCATGTAATAGATATGTTTGAGCCACAAGATCACCCAAATGATTTCCTATATCCAGGCGGTCCTCCTATCCGTCCATATGATGCTGCTGGCTGGACCTTGGCTTTGCAAATGGGAGTGGAAGTGGATAAGCAATATGAAAGTTTTGAAGGCCCTTTCGAGAGAATTCCTTACGGAGAAATTCAGTCATCTCCCTCTAAGTCACTTGCAAATGGATCAGGTTATTTACTTGATGCTAGAAATAATAACAGCTTTATGGCAGTGAATGATTTGCTGAAAGCAAAAGTGAAAGTTTATAGAACCAATAATTCAGTGGATGGGCTACCAGTTGGTTCATTCTACGTAAGTGGAGGTAAAAAAGAATTGGAACTGGCTGCCAAGGAATATGGAGTATATCCAGTGCCGGCAGCTATGCCAAAGGGAGCAACCTTAATCCAGCCAGCTAGAATCGGTTTGTATGATTACTATGGTGGCTCTATGCCTTCAGGCTGGGTTCGCTGGGTGATGGAGCAATTTCACTTTGAATACCAATTGGTATTCCCTGAAGAGATTGACGCGGGCAACTTGAATGAGAAGTATGATGTGTTACTATTTATCAGCTCAGGGATTCCTTCTGTGGGCGCAGCAGGATTTTCTAGATCTCAGCCCAAACCTGAAGAAATCGACGAGAAATATCACCATATGTTGGGGGACTTTAGTGTTGAGAAGTCTGTGCCGGAGTTGAAATCTTTCATAGAGAAAGGTGGAAAGGTGATTTCTGTAGGTTCAGCCACTGATCTAGCCTATCACTTCGGTTTGCCAGTAGAAGATGCCCTAGTTGAAATAGATGAAAACGGTAAAGCCAAATCACTTAGCGGTGAGAAATACTATGTGCCAGGCTCAGTGTTGGAAATGCAGGTAGATAGTTCTGTGCCGATGAATTATGGTATGGGTGAAAGTGCATACATCATGTTCAATAGAAGCCCAGTATTCAAATTGTCACCTTCAGCGGCAAATAAAGGAGTGAAGCCAATTGCTTGGTTTGGAGAAGAGGAGCCACTAAGAAGTGGATGGGCATGGGGACAGTCTTATTTGAAAAATGGCGTTACAGCCTTCGAAGCTCAAATGGGCAAAGGTAAGTTCTATGCTTTTGGACCAGAGATAACCTTCAGAGCTCAGTCCCATGGCACGTTTAAGATGCTATTTAATGGATTGTATAAATAAGAATCATGTTCTGATTATTGAAAACCGCCTTGAGAGAGGCGGTTTTTTTTATGGTTATTATTCTTTCACCAAAGTAGACACGCAGGCTGTTGCTGAGAGCACAATATATTTGCATTTCCTTCTTCTCAGTCTCTATGGACTGTGCCTTCTTAGAGTACTTTATTTCACAAATCTTTTTTAACTTAAACGTATTCATATCCCTCACCTTTTTTCATTGATCCATGAATAACGACGATTCAATTTTTATTTCAGGAATACACAATTGGTGCGATCGCTGGTGTGAACGCTGTTCATTTACAGCGAGATGCAGAGTTTTTGAAAAGGAGGAAGAAAGAGATTTGAAAGATCCTGAGGATTTTTGGAATGCTTTATCCCAGAATTTCAAGGAGACTTTAGAGATGCTTCGTTTAATGGCAGAGGAGAATGGGATTGATATTGACAACATTATTGAAGAAAGTAAGAATGATACTTCTTTGTCTCGGGCGGATAAATTACTAGATGAACATCCATTGAGTGTGATTACTAATAAATATTTATTTGAGGGTAAAGATTGGCTTGACTCATCTAATGTCAAAGACTATCTGGAAGAATTAACTCAGCAAGTAAATCTTGGGTTGATGGATCTTTCTGAGGCTCAGATACAAGGTGCTAAAATTGAGGAGGGGCTTGAAGTGATTCGATGGTATTTATTTTTTATCCATGTAAAATCTAAAAGAGTGCTCAACGATATTTCTGATGACTTTTGGGAAGAGTACCCGGAATCTGAAAAAAGCTATAACGGATCAGCAAAGATTGCGATGATCTCGATTGAGCGAAGTATGCAAGCTTGGAGAATATTGCTAGATGCATTAAGATCGGAGCAGGATTCAATTTTGAGCTTGTTGGTCCTCTTGGAGAAATCCAGAAATTTGTTGGCTGACTTGGTTCCAAATTATGCTCAATTTATTAGACCAGGCTTTGATGAATGATCCATCAAAGAGTTAGATCTTAGTAACTATTACTCAAAAATCCGTTAGACAGAAAAGTTAATTAATTTGATTTTATGGACTCTTATTTACATTATGCCCATGCTGAACTCGCGCTTTGGCAGTATAGAATGAAGAAAAAGCCAAGTCTAGGAGGGAGAATCACTCATGGTGTCCAGAATAAAATCAATAGCTGGATTCCTGAAAAAGTCCACACGGTGGTGACGACTGCTATTGAGCATATGGTCAAAGTTGTCCTTACAGGTTCTAGCTGGATTGTCCCAAAGCCACATGAAAGTCTGTCATTCAAGCAGCGAGAATTCAAAGTGAGAAGTAGAATTAAGTGGTATCGAAATACCGCTTCTGTGGAGGGTGCAGTCACGGGTGCAGGTGGAATTCTTTTAGGCTTTGCAGATTTCCCTGCTTTTCTGACGATTAAAATGAAAATGCTTTTTGATATCGCCGCACTTTATGGTTTTGATACCAAGGATTTCCATGAGCGACTATTTCTACTATATGTTTTTCAACTTAGTTTTTCCTCTCAGCAAAGACGCAATGATCTGATCGGACTTGTGGAAAATTGGGAGGAATTTAGGGGCACTTTGCCCAGTGACCTCAAGGAGTTTGATTGGAAAACTTTTCAATTGGACTATAGAGATTACATAGATCTAGCGAAACTGGCTCAACTGATTCCAATCGTAGGAGCAGGAGTCGGGGCGATTGCAAATTATCGCTTGACAGAGCATCTTGGGAAATACGCAATGAACGCTTATAGATTACGTGTGTTAGAGTGATAAGCCGCTAAGTCGGAACTGTTGCATTTCAAAAAACGAATTAATTCAACATCTATGGAATCTCAAAAACACCTTTTTAGCCTCGATCCAGCTATTCATTACCTCAATTGTGGATATAAGGGGCCGCTTATGAAATCGGCTGAGCAAGCTGCTATTGGAGCGCTTATACGGGATAGAAACCCAACTAGTATTGCACCCGAAGACTTTTTCACCACCGCCAAAGAGGTCAAGGGGCGATTTGCTGAGTTGGTAAATTGTGATCCTTTTCAAGTAGCATTGATTCCCTCGAGTTCATATGGCTTTGCTATAGCCCTACGAAATATTTCCTGTGAACCAGGCCAGCATGCGATCGTTTTGGAAGATGAGTTTCCAAGCGGGTATTTTTCTCTGAAAACTTGGTGCGACGAAAATCAGGCGCTGCTTAAAGTAGTCGGGCCCAATAAAGAGGCTGAGACCCTCGGAGAAAGCTGGAACAAGAACTTACTGGAAAGTATCACTTCAGAGACTGCTGTGGTGTTGATGTCCTCTGTGCACTGGATGAATGGATTGAAGTTCGATCTGGAGAGCATAGGACAAAAATGTAAGACGGTAGGAGCGATTTTTATAGTGGACGGCACTCAATCTACTGGCGCGGCTCAGATGGACGTGAAACGCTTTAAGATTGATGCACTGATTTGTGCGAGTTACAAATGGCTGCTTGGACCATATGGGATGGGGATTTCCTATTTCGGTCATGCGTTCGACAACGGAAAGCCTCTGGAGGAATCTTGGTTGAATCGTACCAATTCTCAGGATTTTGGGAACCTGACCAAATACGATCATGAGTACACCGAGGATTCTGGTCGCTACAATGTGGGTGAGATGAGCAATTTCATCCTTTTGCCTATGCTGAATGAGTCCTTGAAGCAGATCAATGAATGGACAGTGCCCGAGATAGAGAGCTATTGTCAAGAGCTTACAATTCCTCTTTATAGCTATCTAAAAAGCAGAGATGTAGTACTTGAGGACGAGCAGTATACCTCACATCACCTTTTTGGTTTGAAATTGCCTGAGGACATTGATACAGAGCTATTGAGAAATAACCTACAGATGAACAAGATTTCAGTGTCCAATCGTGGAGGCAAGTTGCGTATTTCTGTGAATGTATTTAATACTGCCGAAGACATTGATAAGTTGATTCAGGTATTAGAGTCTAGTAGGTTCGTAGAATAACTTCTAAGTCGATAAAAGATAGGCATAAAAAAAGACCGCTGATTCAGCGGTCTTTTTTACTTTTTTAGTTGGCTTACCAGGGCTCGAACCTGGACTCTTCTGAACCAAAATCAGACGTGTTGCCAGTTACACCATAAGCCAGTTCAGTAGGGAGATATAACTCCTCTCCTTTAAAGTGTCACAAAGGTAGAGTCTTGCTTCTTTTTTTCCAAACCAGTATTTAAAGATTTTTGTGTTTTTTAGCTAATTGCCTTTGAATCAGCTGAAAATATTGGTCTTTTAGACTGTGGGTATATGCTATACAAGTTAACTTAAAATGAAATTTCTATTTGCGATAATAGGAATTGAACGTCTTAAAATTGTGATTCTGTTAACAGTGAGGAGGTTATATTGCGTAATTGGAAATATATGTTCATTTTTGTCAAAAAATACAGAAAAAGCTACTAAACCATTATTCGTTATGCAAGTTGAGAAATTAGAAAAAACTGTACCTGAAGTGGTGCAGAAATTAGTAAAGTTAAAATCTGGTGAAACCTTAGCGGCAGAGCTTTCTTGGTGCTGGGTAAGTTTCCAAAATGATCAGAACCCTGTAGGTGTGATCCAAAAAGGGCAAGAGGCTCTAGCATTTTTCAAAGAAGCTAGAGAAAAGAACAGCAAGGCTGTTTCTAAGAAATTGGTAGAAAGCTTTGAAAAAGCATTGAGTTAAGCACAAAAAAAACCCCGAATTTATCGGGGTTTTTTATTTTTATCAGTGCGGAAGAATTACTCTCCTGACACGTTGAATTTAACGTTAGTTTTCACTTCTCTATGAAGGTCAACTTCTGCAGCAAATTCTCCAGCACCATCAACTGGCGTATTGATAGAGATTTTCTTTCTGTCGATGTCGATACCTTGAGCTGCCAATGCGTCAGCAATCTGAAGAGTAGTTACTTTACCGAAGATTTTACCTGATTCACCGATTTTCGCTTTGATCTCTAGTGTTAGAGCTTCAAGTTTTTCAGCGATATTCTGAGCTTCAGTTTTAATCTTTTCTGCTTTGTGAGCAGCTTGCTTGATATTCTCAGCAAGAATTTTCTTGTTAGAGCCAGTTGCAAGTACTGCGAAACCCTGAGGAATCAGGTAATTTCTTCCGTACCCTGGCTTTACAGCTACCAAGTCATTCTTATAGCCAAGACCTTTGATGTCTGTTTTTAGTATGATTTCCATTTGTAATGATCTTTTGTGATTGGACGATACAAGACCGAATTATTTCAACCCATCGGTTACGAATGGCAACAAAGCCAAATGTCTTGCTTTTTTGATGGCCTGGGCCACTTTTCTCTGAAATTTCGCAGAGTTACCAGTAAGTCTTCTTGGAAGAATTTTACCTTGCTCATTGACGAACTTCAACAAGAAATTAGGATCCTTGTAGTCAATGTACTTAATGCCGTGCTTCTTGAATCGGCAATACTTTTTTCTGATTTCGCCTCTATTGATTGGCTCGTTAACTAATGTCATTTGGTGGCTTCCTCCTTAGCTTCAACTTTTTTGTTAAACTCTCCTTTTCTTCTTCTTTCGGCATAAACAATTGAATGCTTATCCAAAACAGTAGTCAAGAATCTCATCACTTTCTCGTCTCTTCGAAGTTCTACTTCGAATTTGCGGATAAGCGTAGGATCGGCCTTGAATTCAACCATAACGTAGAAACCTGTAGTCTTTTTCTCAATAGCATAAGCCATTTTCTTAAGACCCCAATTTTCCACATTAATAACGTCTGCCCCCAGTTCTTTTAACAAGTTCACAAACTTGTCGACAGTATCCTTTATCTGAACATCAGATAAAACGGGAGTTAAAATGAATACCGTCTCGTAATTTCTTTGGAACATTTTTTTAATGTGTTTAAGGAATTTAATAAACAGGATGCAAAAGTAGGGGAAATCTCACTGTATTCCAAATGAATAGCTAAGTCAAAAGTAAGGGAAATAGAAAAGATTCAAGTACATGACTCCTATATAAGCAATGAAAGTGCTGTTGGATTGGCTGAGGTGTAACGTAATTGTTTGTATTGCCCTGAGATAATTGATAGATAATTTTTCAATTGCTCTCTCTTGGCCCATTTCTGTGACTGCCTTAGCTAAAAATAACGGGCCTTCATGAAAAAGCCTCCCGAAGGAGGCTTTGATTATTTTACAGTGAAAGTCTTAGAACCGACTTCGTAATTGTCGACAAAAATTTTGACCTGATGTATGCCAGAAGTGTAATCCGTGCCCTTTTCGTAGAAGAAAGTGAGTTCCTGCTCTGTATTGTCAAAAATCACATCTTGTTTTACAGTGTAGAATTTCTCTGCTCCATCCATCATAAAAGTTCCTGATCCCTTAGCTACATCAAATATTGGCTGAGCATTGGGTGCCAATACCTGCACATAGATATTTCTAGGCCCTTTCTCCGCGACTTTATTGTCAGCAAGATTGAAACTCACTTTGATGCGTTCAATCTGTCTGTTTCTGAAGTCTTTCGTAGTTTCAACACGTTCTTTACCTTTAGAATTTACAGCTGAGATTTCAATGTTTTCAGCCTTCAGCATAGAAGCCACATTAACTTTAGCTTGAAGATCTTCTTTTTGGATATTCAGTTGAGCTACTTCTTCTTCAATCTCTGCTTGAGTGGTTTTTAGATCCTGATTCTCTGTGAAAAGTTGCTGATTCATAGCCCGTAATTCAAGTATCTCCTGGTCTTTCTGTACTATCATACCATTGTAACTCTTGATTTTCTCATTTAAGGCAACTATTTCTGAAGAACTTCTCTGTCTCGATGTATTTCTTTCCGCGATTAATTGATCACGTACTTCTTCGAGCGACTTCACATCACCGCCAAGTTTCTCTATTTCTAGTATTCTTAGATCTAACTGATAAGTCACAGAGTCAAGCCGCTTGTTCAGGTCATTGTTTTCTGTAGAAAGAAGAAGAATCTCTTCTGATTTTTTGGTTCGATCTACATAGTCAGTGTACAATTTGATTCCGCTTATTATTACCAAGAGTACCAAAACAATAATGATAATGTTTTTACCTTGGTCTTTCTTTTCAGGCGAGGTTTTTTCAAATTCCGTATTCATGATTTATTCAGATAAGGCTATATAATGGCTTTTTTAGACAAAAATTATTGGACCCAAAGGTATTCTACAGGCAAAACCGGTTGGGATATAGGATATGCCTCTCCACCACTTGTGCAATATTTAGACCAAATTAAAAATAATGGCATCCAAGTCTTGATCCCTGGTGCTGGCTCGGGCTATGAAGCTTCTTCCGCTATGCAATCTGGATTCACTAATGTCCATCTGCTCGATATATCCGAAGAGCCGTTAAAGAGATTTGCTTCATTGAATCCTGATTTTCCTGTTGAGCATATTCATCATCAGAATTTCTTTGAACATAACGGTTCCTATGATTTAATTTTGGAACAGACATTCTTCTGTGCACTCAACCCAAATCTCAGAGAGGATTATTTAATCAAAATGAAAGAGCTGCTAAAACCAGGAGCTAAATTGGTTGGTATTTGGTTTGATCGAGAATTTGACTTTGAAGGTCCGCCTTTTGGAGGGAAATCAACAGAATATAGAAAGCTATTTGAAAAATACTTCGATATCAAAGTTCTAGCTCCCTGTTACAATTCTGTTCCTGAGCGATTAGGATCAGAGGTGTTTATGATCCTCGAAAATTCAAAAATCTAGTATATACTCTGTTTTTTCTCCTGGATAGTCAAAGAACACAATACCGCATTCATAGAAATCTAAACTGAGTTTGACTTCTGGTTTGCATTTTATTTCTTCCCATGCCATTTCCATTTCTCGCGACCAATGAATGTCGCCTATGGCAATGATGGACTTAGGGTGGATTTTCGTAAGTAGTAGCTCAAAATAGCGTAGTGTCCCTTCGAACGTGTGGGTTGCATCTATCAGCACAAAGTCTACTTGGTGCAAGGGTTCTAAAGCGTTGGGGAGTGTTTCGGATAGTTCACCCACAATAATTGTAAGATTTTCATATCCATCAACTGGCTTTGCAACTCTGGCTATTTCTTCCGAGCCTTCAAAAGAATAAATTTGACCTTGGGTGACTTTGGAAAGATACCTGCTACTGATCCCCATACAAGTGCCTAGTTCGAGCACTGTATTGGCAGCAGTTAATGAGCAGAAAAACTGATAGAGTTGTGCGAATTTCCTGTTACTGGTGCTGAATTTTGTAATATCAGCAACTCGTCTTTTAGCAGCATTGACACTTTTAGACCCTGCTCCAAAATCCTCCACATCAATTACCTCCTCGGAAGAAAGAAGCTCTTTTCTGTAGATTTCTACGTCCAGATCTACTTCTTTTCTAGCTTGAATAAATCTGAAAAGATTTTGATGAGTATTGTAAAGTAGGGGAGACTGAAGTGAGTATTTGTCCTCTTTCTTTAGCCAGTAACTTAGATAGGTAAGGAGCGGATAAACTTTGTTTTGCAACTCAATTGTAGAAGTAATTGGCAATCATCTGGAATTCTGGTATTACTACCTCGAATTTACTTCCATCAACCAATTTTTCCATGAAGTATACTCCTTTCATCTTACCCAGACCAGATTTCAAATTGCAACCAGATACGTAGCTATGCGATTCACCTGGTTCCAATACAGGTTGTTGTCCAACGACACCATCTCCTTCAACAATTTTTTTGATTTCTGCAGCATCAGAGATTTCCCATCTTCTGCCCATTAACTGAACAGTTTGGTTGCTTTTGTTTTCAATAGTTACCTTGTAGGTAAATACAAAATGATGCTGATGTGGACTGGAGAATTCTGCCTGATAGGTGACTTCTACACTGACTTGAATACCTGAAGTGACTGTAGTTACCATATATTAAACAATTTCATAGCTAGCAAATATACAATTTATAGTTAAATATCACCAAATTCTAATGGAAGTTAAAATCGATCCAAGTTGGAAAATAGCTTTGAATCAAGTGTTTGGGCAAAGGTTTGTTGAAAGCCTATTTGCGTTTGTAGAAGACGAATATACCACCGTAAAGGTTTTCCCTCCTACGAAAGAAATATTTAATGCATTTAACCATTGTCCAATATATTCTGTGAAAGTGGTTATTCTAGGTCAAGATCCTTATCATGGCTTAGGGCAAGCCCATGGTTTAGCTTTTTCAGTAAGGCCGGGGGTGCCTTTTCCTCCAAGTCTTTCCAATATTTTCAAGGAAATAGAATCTGACTTAGGAAAGCCTTTGCCACTTAATGGAGATCTTACCAGATGGGCAGACCAAGGTGTGTTTCTATTGAATGCGACACTAACAGTTCGAGCACATCAAGCTGGGTCTCATCAGAAAAAAGGCTGGGAGGAGTTTACCGATGAGGTGATTCGCGCGATAAGTGATCAGCGAGAACATGTCGTGTTCTTTCTTTGGGGAGCATACGCTCAAAAGAAATCTATTCTAATCGATGCTAACAAACATTTGATATTGAAAGCGCCACACCCCAGCCCACTTTCTTCTTACCGTGGTTTTTTTGGGTGCAAGCACTTTTCAAAAGCCAATGAGTATTTAATAGCAAATGGGATAAAGCCGATTGACTGGTAAGAGCAAGTATTCAGTTTTTCAGTCGCAGTGATCAGCTCAGTTTTTTTTTCTTAGAAGAGAGTTTTAGTATAGTTTCAAAGACGATAGGTAAGAATTACTATAGTAAAACTAGGTTTTAGCAGAAACCGCCTTGAATATTAGTGGTAAAAAAAAGCCCTGAGATGATCAGGGCTTAATGCTTAATTTATTCCGCTAAATATTCTACTCCATCGAATTTTGCTGAACATCGATTCATGCTTATCCAGGGAAAGCCACAGGAACCAAGCTTTACCTACAATGTGATCTTCCGGCACAAATCCCCAATAACGTGAATCCAGAGAATCGTGTCGATTGTCTCCCATCATGAAGTAATAATTCTGTTTGAAAGTATAGCTTTCTACTTTTTGACCATCGATGAAGAGTTGACCGTCTTTGGCTTCTACATTTTCGAGGCCTTCATAATTCATAATTGTTGAACTGTATTTCAATACATTATCCGCGGTCATTTGTATTGTCCAGTCCTTAGCAGGAATCTGAAGGGGTCCGAAATGATCACGGTTCCAGCCTAGCGCAAGTCCATCTGGGAAAATAAGTGAATCTCCTTTACTTTTCTCGATACGTTTAATGACGGAAGTAACTACTGGGGAGGATTCTAATCTATTGATGACCTCTTCAGTAGCGAAAACCAAGTAGCCTGAGCCATCAGTGAACGAAATGTGACTGTCAGGATTAATGTCATAATCTTTAAAGAAATCTTCCGTAAGTGGTCTGTTAGTAATCACATCGTATGAATACTGCATCTCTGCAGGTTTTTCTGCAAGCTCATTGTTGATATAAGCATCTCCATTTCGTACTTCTATTACATCTCCGGAAATGCCAACAGCTCGTTTGATGTAATTGGTTTTAAGATCAGTTGGGTATTGGAATTCAACAGGGTAGTTGAATACTACTACATCATTTCTCTGAACATCTGAGAAACCAGGAAGTCTGTAATAGGGAAGCTGAATAGCATCTGAATAGGATGGTATCTCTGTACCCCAGACTTTCTGATGGGTAAGAGGAACTTGCAAAGGTGTCATTGGAAACCTCGTTCCATAATGCATTTTACTTACGAAAAGAAAATCCCCCACTAAAAGTGATTTCTCCATTGAGGCAGTGGGGATTGTAAATGGTTCTAGAAGAAGCCAACGGATCAAACTGGCGGCTACTACTGCAAAAATCAAGGCATCACCCCATTCTCTGGCGGCTGATTTTTTTTTGGTTGACTTACTCATGATTGGTTTTTAAGTTCAGAAAGATAGAAAATCATCCATGGAAAGCACGCCTTTCTTACCTTGAATCCACTCAGAGACTAAAATTGCGCCAAGTGCGAAGCCCTGTCTGCTGTGTGCGGTATGCGAGATTTCAATATCGTCTATTTCAGATGAATAGCGAATGATATGCGTTCCTGGAGCTGGGTCTATACGTTTAGAAGTGATAGGTAGCGATTGTTCATTTTCGTTCACTCCTTCGGACAGGTTCCAGTTGTTCAGTACGTTTATATTTTTGATTATGCCTTCGGCCAAAGTGATCGCAGTCCCTGAAGGAGCGTCTTTTTTAGCAGTATGATGAATCTCTTCTACAGAACTTTTGTAGCCAGTAGTTTCATTCATAAGCTTGGCAAGGAATTCATTGACTTTGAAAAAGATGTTGACACCGATACTGTAATTGGAAGCATAGAAAAATGCACCATTCTTATCAAGCGTTAGTCGTTCGATTTCTGCTTTATGGTCTAGCCATCCAGTTGTACCAGATACAATAGGGATGCCTCGCTCAATAGCCCATTTAATGTTTTCTACAGCAGCTTCAGGCTGGCTGAATTCAATCGCCACATCTATAGTAGCTGGATCGAGTGAATCCAACTCATCTCGGTTGTCAATGTTGATTTTTGCAGCTATTGTATGACCACGGGATTCTGAAAGCTGACCAATCAGCTGTCCCATTTTTCCGTAGCCTAGAAGTAAAATATTCATTAGTTAAAAATTGAGTTTTAAAGAAAGTCCAACTGAGGTATTATTGGAAGAGAATCTTTCGTAATGTGGTTCAAATTTCAATGAGATATCATCAGAAACATCAAATCCGGAGAGGTGTGCATCCACATTGGCATCTATTAAATTCAGTGCATAAATGCCTCCTAATAGCAGGAAGCATAGATCACGGTTTTTTCTCCAATAGTTTACATTTCGCACTAGTCCATCACGGTTCAAGCTTGGGAAATCTGTTGTTAATTCATCATCGAAGTCTGAAAGTGCTTGTTTGAACACATTATAGAGGCGATTATTATAATTTATAAAGTAAATATCGGTAATGAATCCCCCATAAATTAAAGGGACTTTCCAGGATTTTCCGTTATAAACTTGCCCTGCTCCAGGTAAAATCGCCGAGAGAATGGTGGCTTTTCGAGGATTCTTAGGCAGTGAAGAATAATCAGGCTTTACTTTAGGTTTTGGAGGTGCTGGGCTTTCTTTTTCTTGAGCAAGGGATACGGTGCTCAGACTAAAACAGAAAAGCAAAAGTCCCACTAAAATCAGCGGGGCTTTTATATTGAATTTGATATGAGAAACTGGGAGCTTCAAGGTTAGATGATTTCCAAGATTTCAAGAATTCGATTCAAATCTGATGCAGAATTAAATGGGATTTTAATTTCGCCTTTGTTTTTGGGATTTGACTTCAATGCGACTTTGGTTCCAAAATGAGAGGCCAATTGCTGCTGGAGCTTATTGATCTCATATTTCCTTACTGGATCTAATTCTGGTTTGGAAGGTTTCTCAGGTGTTCCTTCATTCAAAGCCTTAACTAGAGCTTCTACTTTACGAACACTTAATTCTTCCTCTACCGCTTTCTTGAAAATGGCGAGTTGCTTATCTACATCTTCAATATTGATCAAAGCTCGGGCATGTCCCATAGACAGCTGCTGATCCCGGATAGCACTTTGGATGGTAGGAGGGAGCTTTAGAAGTCGTAAGTAGTTATTTACAGTAGTTCTGTTTTTCCCTACTCTGTCTCCTAATTCTTCTTGTTTTAGGTCACACTCAGTAAGTAATCTCTGATAAGATTGTGCAATTTCAAGCGCATTTAGATTTTCCCGTTGAATGTTTTCGATCAGTGCCATTTCCAGCATTTGCTGATCATTGGCCGTACGAACGTATGCAGGGATTCGAGTTAAACCCGCAATTTTGGAAGCTTGGAATCTACGTTCACCAGAGATTAGTTGATATTCATCCGTATCGAGTTTTCTGACGGTGATAGGCTGAATGATTCCTTGAACCGTGATAGATTCTGCAAGTTCAGCTAGAGCGTCCTTGTCGAAGTGAAGCCTAGGCTGAAAAGGATTGACCTGAATTTGATCAAGTGGAATTTCAAAAATCCCGGTTTTAACGACCTCAGGTAATATGTCCTCAGATTTGTGTTTTGCAGGGCTGTCTTCTAGCAGAGCTCCAAGACCTCTTCCCAAGACACTTTTTTTTCTATTCGGTTTCTGGTCTGACATAGTTTATTTGGTCACTTTTTGCAGGTCGTTTTTCTGCGCGATTTCACCAGCAAGATTTAGATAAGCTACTGCACCTTTTCCATCTGCATCGAAGGAAATAGCTGGTAGACCAAAACTAGGAGCCTCACTGAGCCTCACGTTGCGAGGTATGATGGTGTCGAAAACCATGTTTTTGAAATGTAGCCGAACTTCTTCTACGACTTGATTAGAGAGTCGGAGTCTTACATCGTACATGGTAAGCAAGATACCTTCGATTTCCAAATCAGGATTCAATCTGGTCTGAATGATTTTTATGGTATTCAGTAATTTGCCTAAGCCTTCTAATGCAAAGTATTCGCACTGAACAGGGATGATTACTGAATTGGCTGCGGTAAGCGCATTGATAGTGATTAATCCTAGTGATGGAGAGCAATCGATGATGATGAAATCATATAGCTCTTTAATATCACTAATAACCTCTTTCATCTTCTCTTCGCGGTTATCCAAATTGATCATTTCCACTTCAGCACCTACTAAGTCAATATGAGAAGGTACCAAATCAAGATACTCCAGATCAGTTTTGTGAATAATCTCTTTTACATCAATTCCATCCACCATACACTCGTAAATACTCGTGTTGACGGATTTGGGATCATGACCTAGCCCGGAGGTTGTATTAGCCTGTGGATCAGCGTCAATCACCAGGGTCTTAAATTCCAGGACAGCTAAACTAGCCGCCAGGTTCATCGCTGTGGTAGTTTTGCCTACTCCGCCTTTTTGATTGGCTATGGCAATGATTTTTCCCATGGTGTTATTTGAAGAGTAATTTAATCTCAATATTAAGCAAAATGAATTCTTTTCCGGCTGATCTCTCCGCTTTTTTTAGCATTTTCAAAATGACCTAAAATCAGGGTTTTGGCGATAATCTATATTGTTATTATGTTATAAGTTTATGATAAACAGTGTATTAAATAAATTCAAGCCTGCTACATAGGTCTTTTAAAAGGAGAATAATTTCTAAATCGCTCAATTCTTAATTCTAGTTAAGGGGAACGATTGATCTTGGGATAAATTACACTCTTCAAGAAAATATCAATGCAAAAAAAGGAGCCCGATGTGGACTCCTTTTGAATTATTTTTTACGAGTATTATCTGCTGCTTTCATAGCATTTTCCAGTTTCTGCTGGAATTTCGATTTCTTTTTATCCACATTTTTCAATTTGCTCTCTTCCACTTTTGCTCGTATTTTCTCGTCATCCACGAATAGTTTAATCAGGGCTTGCTGGCCAAATGTCACCATGTTGGATACGAAATAATAGAAGCTCAATCCTGCTGGGTAAGAGTTCAAAATGAACATAAACATGACAGGCATGATGTAACCCAAGTTTTTCATTGGTCCAGTAGCCGTAGTCAGTTGGTTGTTGAAGTGTGTGTAGATAATCTGAGACACAGTCATCAACAACGTAAACATACTCACGTGAGATCCATAGAAAGGGATCGTGAATGGCAGATTGAAAAAGGTATCGTAGGTAGAAAGGTCAGTTGCCCAAAGGAAAGATTCCTGACGAAGTTCGATCGCATTTGGGAAGAAAAAGAACATCGCAAACAAGAATGGCATCTGAAGCACCATCGGTAGACATCCCGAGATAGGACTCACACCAAGCTTGGAGAACAACTTCATTTGCTCTTGCTGCATCTTGGTAGCATCATCACCATATTTCTCTTTTAACTCATCGATCTCAGGCTTGATTACCCTCATTTTTGCCATTCCTATGTATGACTTGTAGGTCAGTGGGAAGAGTGCAAGTTTGATCAGGAATACTATGATGATAATGATAACACCATAGTTGGTGAAGAACTTCTCTAGGAATGCAAAGAGATTTACGATGATATACTTATTCACCCAGCTGACGAAGAAGTATCCCATGTCCACATTGTCTTCAAAGCCATCAGTGACTTTTTTCAAAGTCTTATACTTATCTGGGCCGAAATAGTACGTGAATCCAGCTTTACCGTCCTGAAGAGGAATAGATAGGCTGGTTGCCATTGTCCGCACAATAGCGCTATCTTCTGGAGTACTTTGAGTGATGGATACATTTTGGAAGTCTGTATCAGCAATCATCGCTGCCGTGAAGAATCTCTGACTAAAGCTTATCCATTTTACTGGTTCTGCAATAGTCTCTTGCTCCAAATCATTGCCAGCTCCTAGGTTATCAAAAGAACCTGAAGTGGTATAGTAGTTCAGTCTAGCCTGTCTTCTGGATTCCGCTAGGTTCATCTCCTGAGCGATCACTTTGTCTTCCCAGGTTAGTGCCAGAGCATTGCCTGTGAAAACACCTTGGTAGCGATCTATCTCAAAGGATTTCTTTACTTGATAACTGCCATCCGCTAGGGTGTAGGTCTGAATGATTTGACCACTCTCACTGCCAGACTTTAACGTAAGTGTTTGAGTTTTTACGCTATCTCCATTTTGACCATTTTCCACTGAAGAAGTGAAATAAAGGTCATTCAGGTCTAATGGTCCATTTTTGCTTTCGATGATGTAGTCCATATTAGAACTTTCTTCATTGAAGAGTTCCAGGGGCTTCATTTCCCAGCTTTTATATTCCTTTAGAATTACCTCTTTGACTTGAGCTCCTTTAGAAGAGATTTTTACTTGAATTAAATCGTTTTCAAGTGTAAGAACTTTTTCTTCTCCTACAGTCATGGATGCTAAAACACCGTATTTGGCAAGTCTTGCTGCATCCATTGTGCTGTCGTTTTCAGAATTAGTTTCTGTTAACGCTGGTTGGTTTGCGGCATTAGATTGAACCGATTCTGTTTGAGTGGTAGTTGCTGTCTCCACCTCAGGTATCTCCGGTGCGCTCGCAAAGAAAAACGAGTAGACCAGGATGACTGCTGCAAAAAGGATCAAACCTGTTGCTTGATTTCTGTCCATAAAGATTAATCGTAAACCCGATAAAGTAGCTTCGGGGAGTTTTATTTAATTTTTTTGTCCACAGCCGCCTGGATGAATTTCACGAATAGTGGCTGAGGAGTGAGTACGGTACTTTTATATTCTGGGTGGAATTGCACACCAACAAACCATGGGTGGTTTTTGATTTCCACAATTTCCACTAAGCCTGTTTCTGGATTTTTCCCTGTAGCGATCATGCCATGCTCTTCCATAATGGCTAGATATTCGTTGTTAAACTCATATCTATGACGGTGTCTTTCTTGGATTTTAGATTTTCCATAAGCCTGGAACGCCTTACTACCTTTTTTGAGGTCGCAAGCATACGAACCTAGACGCATAGTTCCGCCCATTTGGTCAATATTTTTTTGCTCTTCCATCAATCCGATTACTGGAGTAGGCGTATTTGGATCCATCTCCGTACTATTTGCATATTTCAAATTGACTACGTTTCTGGCGTATTCGATTACTGCTACCTGCATGCCAAGACAAATTCCAAGAAATGGAATATTGTTTTCTCTTGCATATTTCACCGTTTCAATTTTTCCCTCAAAACCTCGCTCACCAAATCCTGGAGCTACGACAATTCCGTCTAGGTCTTCGAGCTTGTGAACGATGTTATCAGGATTAATTTCTTCTGATGATATCAATCGAAGATTAACATCACACTCAATCGATGCACCTGCATGTGTGAATGACTCAATAATTGATTTATAAGCATCTGGTAAGGAAACGTATTTACCTACCAGACCGATAGTCACTTCTTGAGTTGGATTTTTAAGTTTCCCGAGGAAATCTTTCCAATTTTCCAGATCAGTATTTTCTTTGGACGTAAGCTTCAGCTTAGTCATCACTCGCTCGTCCAGCTTTTCCTTTTTCATTAAAAGCGGCACATCGTAGATCGAGTCAGCATCCATTGCTTCGATCACATTGTTCAGCTGAACGTTACAGAAAAGGGCAAGCTTCTTCTTTACGTCAGCAGGCAAATGATATTCTGTACGACAAACTAAGATATCTGGCTGAATACCTGCTTCTAGCAATTGTTTGACAGAGTGCTGAGTTGGCTTGGTTTTTAATTCTTTGGCAGCTTTGAGGTAAGGAATCAGAGTAAGATGAATTACCAAAAATCGATTTGGACCAAGATCCCATTTAGCTTGTCTTACTGCTTCAATGAAGGGAAGGGATTCAATATCACCTACACAACCACCGATTTCGGTGATTATTACGTCATATTTCCCGTCTTCACCTAGCTTGTAAAAATTAGCTTTGATTTCGTCTGTAATGTGAGGGATGACCTGAACAGTCTTTCCAAGAAATTCGCCTTTACGCTCCTTAGTAATCACATTATTGTAGATTCTACCAGTTGTGATGTTATTGTCTTGAGAAGTAGGGATATTCAAAAATCGCTCATAATGCCCAAGATCCAGATCGGTCTCAGCTCCGTCATCAGTCACATAGCATTCACCATGTTCATATGGATTTAGAGTTCCTGGATCGATATTCAGATAAGGGTCAAACTTTTGGATGGTCACTTTGAAGCCTCTGGCCTGGAGCAACTTGCCTAATGAGGCTGCTATGATGCCTTTGCCGAGAGAGGAAGTAACTCCTCCGGTAATAAATATGTATTTGGTGCTTGAAGCCATAAGAATGGGGGAGATTGGAAATTTGTTTGGATTCTTATGGGGCTCAAAATTATGGAAAAAATCCCGATTAATGACTTTTTGAACATGAGATAGATCACTTTTCTCATATTTATTGCTCCGAGACACAAAAGTATATTGCGACAATATGTGTCAAATATTAGTAATTCAAATTGAATTAAGGTAGTTTTAATTGTTGGGTTTTGAATTTATTGACCAAATTAAATAGGTTCCCACATTTCGATTTGTAACTATTAAACATGAATAAATATGAGACATTTAAATAGAAAAGTTGTTTTGATAGATCGCACGCTAGATCAAAAAACAATTGATTGGAGTCGGCTTGAACTTGATGAAAAAGAAGCTTTTATATTGGATCCATTTGAATTGTTCGCACAAATTGATTGGACAAAATTTGAAGACAATGTTGATGTGATAAACATAGTATATTCTGATTTATTTGAGGCATTGGTCGTCGATAGAAAGACTTTATTATGCTACTGGCCTATGTTAAATTTTCCCGATGATCGATGGGTGGAATTATTGGGTCATTGCAAGTCTGCAGGTATTCAAATGTTAGTGAATTACACTAAAGATAGAGGTGAAGTTGCTAATGATATTCTACCTGAATTTCATGATTCTTGGAAATCCTTTGTTTTATTTATGGTTCAGTCGCTTTTTGACGATATTCAACTTAATGATGGTTTTGAAGAAATTGCTTGGCTGAGAAATTCTGAAGAATCCATTCTATTATTTAGTGTGGAAGAGAATGGTGTATCAAAATATTCCTATTTAATGTCTGAAAATATTGCATATGAATTTGAATCATCCTATGAATTTCAAAAGAAGATACTAGCTAATAATATTCCTTTTTTCAATAGTATTGAACAATTAATGGAAAGCTTGCAATCAGATATAAACCTAGAAAAATGTATTACAACATATGTTAATAGACGTTTAGAGAAAAATTATTTTCATTCCTTGATGAAAAAGTACAATTCAAATAATTTAATTCAGCATTGGATAGAAAATTATTCTGATAATTAGAAGATTAGCTAGGATGGTTTTTTTATGTTAAAAAATATTTTTTCGAACAAAATATTTTATTCGGAGTTTAATATTTCTATATATTGCAGGATTATTAATGAAACTATTATTAACAAGTAAAAAAATATGAGAGATTTAATCAAAGAAGCTATTGCTGATCTTAAAAAAGGTGATGGTTTTATTTATGTAACTTCAGATGGAAACAAGATCGATTTACATGAAGCTGCTTCAAAAGGAATAGCAGTTACTCCTGTAAATCCAAAAGATCAAGTAATTAAGAAATTAGAAGCTGCAGGTCTTCATTTGAATGACGGTAGATTCCTTAATGAATTAAATGAATTGATCTCACTTGTTACTGGAAGTAGTGCTGCTACGAAGACTTCTAAAAGAAGAACATTCAGCGACGCTGAGAAGAGCAAGATTGTAGAAGAGTGGAAAAAAGTAGAAGCTGCTGGTAAGAAAACAAAAGCTGCATTTGCAAGAGAAATAGGAGTTGGATACCAAACATTCATCAACTGGTTAAGAGGTTAATCTCTCTTCCTTGATAAACAAAAAAGGCAACCGTAATGGTTGCCTTTTTTGTTTGATGCTGATCTAAGGTTCTATCCAGTTAGGTGCTTCTTAAGCTTGTTTACAGAGAGCTGGGATTAGTTTTGCCCATAGTGAACTGATCAACTAATACTCATAGAAATGCCCCCATTAGTACTTGTCTGATGGGGGCACATTATATTGAATTTTTGCTTTCAATAGCTAGAAAAAGCTAATCAATTTGTCTTAGCAAGGTTTTCCTTAACTAAACCAAAATCTGGATCCAGTGATAATGCTTCTTCAAAAGCCGCTTTAGCCTCAACTTTGGAACCTTGATCCAAGTAGATCATTCCTTTTAGATTCAATGCAGCAGCTTTTATAGATACTTCTTGATTTTCTGTCTCTGATTTTGGGAATCCTACTTTCTCATCTGGCTTAGCATTTTTCACAAGCATATTCACAGAATTCATAGCCTCCTGGTATTTCTTTAGGCTATATTGGATAAAGGCAGACTTATAAAGGCTGAAATTATCACCGCCAAGTAAATATAAACTTTCAAAATAAGGCAGAGATTTCTCCAGTGCACCGACCTGCTCCAATGAGTAGGCAGCGATCTCTAGAGATGTGACACTTTTGTCATTGACTTCTAGAACGTCCATGGAAACTAATGCTGCAGACATCGCCTGGCCAGCTTCATAATACACCGTGCCCAACAATTCTACGTAGCGTAAATCATCAGGATTTCTCACGATCAGATTATACAAGAAAGTTTTGGCAGCCGCAATGTCATTGTAGCGCAAAGCCAACTGATAAGCTGCCTGATCTGAATTGTTTAATGTTTTCTTAAGTTTTGGGTCGAGTCTGGCTACAGAGTCTGCAGTTTGTGCAATGGTTGTGCTGGCGCAAAAGGCCATAAGCAGCATGAATAAAACGCGCTTCATTTGTTATTAATTTTAATTGTTTATGATTTAGGGGGATTGCTAACTAAAGTCAAGCCTTTTGCTTTGGCTATTTCTAGCATTAATTCGCGAGCCTGTTGGGGATTGTTATGAATTTTGCCCTCCAATATAGCTTCTTTAATTTCTTCTTTAATATCTCCGACGATTTTTGAGGGTTCCAGACCAAATATTTCCATGATTTCCTCGCCAGAAATAGGGGGTTGGAAATTTCTGACCTGATCTTTCTCTTCTACTTCGATCAACTTTTGGGCTACTTTATCGAAATTTTCTAGGTATCGCTTTACTTTCTTGTTGTTCTTAGAAGTCACATCGGCACGACAAAGTTTCATCAGATCATCTATATCATCTCCTGTCTCAAACAACAGTCGTCGCATAGCTGAATCTGTCACCTCATCTTTCACTAGCGCAATTGGCCGAAGGTGCAGTTTGACGAGTTTTTGCACATATTTCATGCGATCATCCATAGGAAGTTTCATCCTTCGGAAAATCCCCGGAGTCATACGTGCTCCTTTGTCTTCATGACCATGAAAAGTCCAGCCGACCTTCTTATTAAAGCGTTTGGTAGCTGGTTTCGCTATATCGTGCAAAATTGCCGCCCATCGTAGCCAAAGGTTATCACTCATCAGACAGACATTGTCTAGCACCTGCAATGTGTGGTAGAAATTGTCCTTATGGGATTTGTCATCCACAGAATCCACTCCTTGCAACTCAACCATTTCCGGGAAAAACTCATGAAGCAATTTGCCTGCAAACAACAATTTGAAGCCGTAAGAAGGCTTTTTTACCTCTATGATTTTGTTTAACTCCACTATAATTCGCTCCGCTGAAATGATAGACAATCGATGTGCATTTTCGCTTAAGGCATGAAAAGTATCTCCATCGATATCAAAATCCAGCTGAGCAGCAAATCGTACTGCACGAAGCATACGCAGAGGGTCATCCGAAAATGTAATATTAGGCTCAAGAGGTGTGCGAATCAATTTCTGTTTGATATCTGCAAGCCCATCAAATGGATCTAGCAATTCGCCGTAATCAGCTGCATTCAACGAAATGGCCATGGCATTGATCGTGAAGTCTCTGCGTTCCAAATCTTCCTGTAGCGTTCCTGTCTCCACGATTGGGTTTCTCGAGTCTGCTCGATATGATTCCTTTCTTGCACCCACAAACTCCAATTCCCAATCCTCCAGTTTCAGCATGGCTGTACCGAAATTTTTGAAAACAGAAAGAGGTACATGTTCATCATATTGCTTTGCAACTTCTTTTGCAAGCTCTATTCCACTCCCAACACAGGTGAAGTCAATATCTTTTTGTCCGCTTTTTTCTCTTTTCAGAATCAAATCTCTCACATATCCGCCAACCACATAGGTTTCTAAACCTAAATTGGCTGCAGCTTTTGCTACTTTGCCGAAGACATCGAATTCGTCAAGATGCGATTTGAAATTCATCCTTTAATAATTTTTACATCCCCATCTGGTCCCAAAAACATCTCTTTGGTACTTGGACTCAAAAGTGGAAATAAGATAGGTGTCTGGTGAGTAGTTGCTTCTTTTGTGTCCAATTTTACTAGGACTGGTTGGGAGATCTGAAATAACAGTTTGTTCCAGTTCGGCTCCAAAATCAGGCTAAACTTTAGTACTCCGTCTACAATAGGCCCATCTTTAATGATTCTATTTGCCGGACTATGGTAGATAGTAGGTTTGTTAGCATATTCTACGATATCCAACGAAACTTCAGAGAAAGGTTCGCAAATCGTGCGGATTTGGAATAAATCAAAAAGTAAAAATGTCCAGTCTTCACCCATTTCAGTCTTCCAGAGGGCTGGTTTCATGAAAGTGATTACTTTTCCATTTCCTTCTTTTAGATGCAAAATGCCCTTTTCTCTAAAATCAGATAATAATTGTGAATGCTCCAAGGTGATTTATTTTTTGACAAAATTAATCAGAATTTCGAGAGCAAGGTCGTTTGACTAAAAGCAAAAAAGCCTTCCCCGTAAAAGGAAGGCTTTTGGTAGGTATTAAAAACAGGTTTAGTTATCCTCTTTATCAAGTTTTCTGTTCAAGAAAAAGCTAACCATCAGGCCAATCCCTCCAAAAATAAAGATGCAAGAAGTGAAGGCAACTCCTTCTTCCATTCCTCCATTATTAAACATTGCACCAACCAATACGCCAATTCCAACGCCGATTGCCAGAAGTGCAAGGTTTAGGATAAATTGGCCAAAGCTGTACTTTTTGCCAGAATTGAAGAGTTTTGCGTCAGCACCATTTTCTATGAGTGCGAGTCTTTCCTTATTTCGGGTGCTCAGGAATGTGAAGATGACTCCGAAAATACTGGAGAAAATAATCAATGTAACTAGGATGGTTTCTGCCATGGTATGTTTGTTTTTTCTTCTTGGATGTAGTGACTCAACCAAAAGGTTACAAGTCTGTTGAAAAAAAACTGTAACTTTTTTTCAGGTACTTGCATCCAATGTGAAAATGCGATTCGAGGAAGACCACCATTATATACAGAAAACGCTGAAGGGTAATATGAATGCTTTTGGACAATTGATTCAAAAGCATGAAAAGTATGCCTTTACGCTTGCGCTTCGTATTCTCAAAAATAGAGAGGAAGCTGAAGAAGCTACTCAAGATGCCTTTATGAAAGCTTACCATTCCTTAAAAACCTTTGAAGGAAAATCAAAGTTTACTACCTGGCTATATAAGATAGTATATAATGAGGCGTTGGGGAGATTAAGGAAATCAAAAAACTACACAATCCAATTGGATGAAGTCGAAGACTTGGCTAGTGATTCTGTTGATTATTTGGATGGGCTAAAAACACTTCAGCTGTTGGAACGAAAAGAACTTATTCAGCGAGGACTAGATGCAATGAAGCCAGCGGAATCAGCTGTACTCACCTTGTTTTATCTGGAAGAACAAAGTATAAAAGAAATTGAGGAGATTATGGACTTAAAAAGTTCTCATGTTAAAATCCTTCTGCATCGAGGAAGAAAGAGTTTGTTAGAGTCGCTGCAAAAAATCACTAAAAGTGAATTAATACATCTGCTATGAAGAACCTAAGCAAGGAAGACGAATATATTAAAAAGTTTATGTCTGAGTTGGGCACAGATGAGCCTTCAGAAGGCTTTCATAAATCTATATTAGAAAGACTTAGCCCAAAGAAATCAGTTTCGGTATATAGACCAGTAATCTCATCTTTTGCATGGAAAATAATCGGTGGGGCTATTGCGGTGATTGTTTTATCTGTCTTACTATTCTTACCATCGGCAGAAAATGCATTGCCTCTAGTTGATCAGCTTCCACAGGTAGCTATTCCTAAAATTGCCCTTTCACTTCCAAGGTTTTCTATACCAATTATTAACCTATCATCTATAGTTATTCAATCCTTAGTTGTATTCACTTTACTCGCTTGCGTGACGGTGATCTCTTCACTCAAGAAATGGAACATTTCCTGAAGCAGGCATGCATTTTAAGGCGTAGATAAAACATTGATGTTTTTCTACTTTAGAAAATGACCTTAATTATGATTTTAGGATTACTTACTAGTAATTCAATTTTTTATGGAAATAATGGAAGGAACAAAAGATGACTATCTAATTTCTACATCTGTGGATAAGTTAGACCTAAAACTTATTTATAACTTTTTAAGCACTGAGTCTGGTTGGAGCAATGGGATTTCATTTGAAACTGTTAATAAATCAATAGAAAATTCTCTGAATTTTGGGGTTTACATTCGGAGCCAACAAATCGGTTTTGGACGTGTGATTACTGATTTTTCTACAATTGCCAGAATTAGGGATGTTTTTGAATTATAATTTGAAAAATATGAAGATTAAACTCATCAAGCTGTTTTTGAGACTGGCGATTTCATTGTCTTTTTTGTCTGCTGTGGCGGACAGATTTGGGATGTGGCCTGCAGAAATTTCTGTATGGGGTAATTGGCAAAACTTTGTTGATTACTCCGCAGTGATCAATCCGTGGATGCCAGCTTGACTTATTCCAATGCTTGCGGTCATTGCTACAATTGCGGAGATTGTATTTGGACTTTTTCTGCTGATAGGTTTTAAGACGGAGCTTTTTGCAAAGCTAAGCGGACTGTTCATGTTGATTTTTGCTCTTTCTATGACTTTCTCTGTCGGTATCAAAAGCGGATTTGATTATTCGGTATTTACTGCTTCTGCTGCAGCTTTTGGTTTGAGTTTGATCAAAGAGAAGTATTTGGAAGTGGATAGTTTGATGGATAAAAAATAGCAGGATGATATTTTATACTAAAATCCCAACCACTCTTAGCCCATATTTCCAGCGAGAACTTCAAATGTACCGGGAGGAATATCAGTCTGGCCGACTTCAGATAGCTTGGTCACATTTGGAACGGGCACATATCATCGGACAGAGATATCTTTTTTCTCACAGCTTTGTACATTGGGAGATGCTTCTTTTTGGTTTTCGAATCAAAAATCCCAAAGAAATCATTGGCCAAATACCAAGATTGTTGGTGGGTGGAGTGAAATCTTTTGTGGGTAAAGTGCCCGTAGGAAATCCCGGTGGAGCAAATTTTCCTCCGTTAAAATCGTTTGAAATTGCTCAGGATATTCAGGAAATTTTCAGCAAGGCTGGTGTGAGGTAGTTATAGGTTAAAAATTTAAATAACCGGTAGGAATGGAATTGAAAACAAACCCAGAAGTAGAATCTGTTTTTTTGAAATACCCTGACTCCGTTCGTGATAAAATGTTAAACCTCCGTAGGTTAATTCTGGAATCAGCAGAGGAATTGGGCTTAACTAGTTTTGAAGAAACCCTCAAGTGGGGTGAGCCAAGCTTTTTGGCAAAAAAAGGAAGTAGTATACGGATGGATTGGAAAGCTAAAAGTCCAGAGCAATATGCGATGTATTTCAAGTGTACCAGTAAATTGGTGCCAAGTTTTCGCTTGGCCTATGACGAAATCTTTGCCTATGAAGGCAGCAGAGCGTTGGTGTTCAAATTGGATGAGAAAGTTCCAGAATCTGAATTGAAGAAATGTATCAAAGCAGCGCTTACCTATCATCAAGTGAAGCAACTTCCGTTGATTGGGTTGTAGTGCGAAATTAAATTTCTTGAAAAATTAACAGGTTAATAATGAACCCTAAAGTTGACTTTTTTTTCAATAAACCATCTCAATGGCAAGAGGAATATAGACAGTTGAGAACACTGATTCTTGAATGTGGCTTGACTGAGGAATTGAAATGGGGTGTCCCATGCTATACGATACATGGTAGTAATGTGGTGCTTATCCATGGATTCAAAGAATATTGCGCGCTTTTGTTTCACAAAGGTGCTTTACTAAGTGATGCAGAAGGTCTTCTAATCCAACAAACCAAAAATGTGCAGGCAGCTCGTCAGGTTCGGTTTGCTAATCTTCAGGAGATAGTAGAATTAAAGGCGACTTTGAAGGCATATATTTTTGAGGCTACAGAAGTAGAAAAGGCTGGGTTGAAAGTAGAATTGAAAAAAACGAAGGAGTATGCTATTCCCGAGGAATTTCAAGTAAAGTTGGACGCAAATCCGGCCTTGAAAACAGCCTTTGAGGCATTGACACCAGGACGACAGCGTGGGTATCTTTTGCAATTTTCCGCAGCTAAGCAAGCTAAGACCCGAGAGGCAAGAGTGGAGAAATACATTCCGAAAATTCTCTGCGGAAAAGGATTAACTGATTAATTCCATAGCATTTACTATGCGCTTTGCGCTTCATTCTAATTTGTTGGCGAGGGCTATTAGATTATTTCTTTGAGGAAAAGAGTTGATTTCAATTCAAAGAAGAGTAAATCAATTTATCTTTGTGCGATAATTGAAAAGCTCCTAAAAAGGAAAATTTCGAAATCTAATATTACTGCATGCCCTATTTGATCAGAAAAGCCAATTATGCTGACCTGAATTCTTTGGTGGAAATGGCTAGGACCTCTTTTGTCGAAGCTTTTACCGAAGGAAATAAAACCGAAAATGTGAACGCTTATCTCGAAGAGGCATTCACTGAAGAACAATTCACCGAGGAACTGGAAAATCCAGCGTCCATATTCTTTCTATTAGAGGTGGATGGAGATCTTGCGGGTTATGCAAAAGTGAACTTTGTCCCCGCTCAGACTGATCTTCATGATAATTCCAGTTTGGAAGTAGCTCGACTTTATCTTTTAGAAAAATATATTGGTATGGGGCTGGGCAAGGTTCTACTTAATCATACCATAAATTTTGCGAAGCTGAATAGGAAAAAATATCTCTGGTTGGGTGTGTGGGAAAAGAATAAGCGAGCGATCAAATTCTACGAAAAGCATGGCTTAAGCATTTTTAGCTCACATCCATTTCCATTTGGAGATGAACTTCAGACAGACTTTTTGATGAAGATTGCTTTATGACAGCAAGTGAAGTTGGTTCAAATTTAATATCCGTTAATGTGCTTAGAATAGAGGGTACGGCCTGATTTGGGTCTATACTTCATTTCTGAAATTGGCCATCATCTAATTGATAGATAAGCCACAGCACAAGGAAAAGGAAAAGTATTAATAAAAAAAGGCGACCGATTGGTCGCCTTTAAATAGGGATTGCGGGATAATTACTCTTGTCCCAGTTCACCTCGTTCAGCCATTCTTTGCATTTTCTTATTCGCATAGATAGCTACTTCTACTCTTCTATTTTGTTGACGTCCAGCTTCTGTGTCATTTGAAGCAGTTGGTTGCATCTCACCGTAAGCAGTGATTTCCATTCTGCTTTTCGCAATTCCACTTGCTGTCAAAAAGTCTTCAACAGAATAAGCTCTTCTTCGCGAAAGATCCATATTGTAATCGTCTGCACCGGTATTATCGGTGTGACCTTCTACCAGAATATTGGTCTCATCATATTTTTTTAAGGTTTCGGCGAGTTCTGTCAAGTTTTGCTTGGAAACAGCGCTCAAATCTGATTTGTCTACAGGAAACATCAGGCCTGAATCAAATGTGATTTTGATACCTTCACCCACTCGTTCTACAGTGGCTCCTTCTAGATCACGCTGAAGTTCATCAGCCGCTTTATCCATTTGGTTACCTATGATCGCACCTGCCGATCCGCCGATTGCCGATCCTATCAGTACTCCTACGGCAGTATTGCCTTTTCCAGCTATGACGCCACCAAGGACTCCACCTGCTGCTCCGCCGATTGCTCCGCCTTTTACAGCATTACTTGATTTACAACTTACAGCACCCAAAGTAGTCGAAGTGATTAGGGCAGCCATTAAAAGTTTGTTGGTAGTTTTCATATCATTGTTTGTTTGATAGGGCAGCTAAGTTCAATTCATGTACCATATCACTTTTGAGGTAATTAGGGCGGTTTTCCTTTTTTATGTTAGGTAAAGTATTCCCGATTTTGGGGAGATGCAGGCAGAAATTACGCTGGATTACACAGAAAAGTGGTAGTTTGTAGTTGCTCTTTTTAGATTTTCATCTCTACCTACCTAATCAACCTAACATGTCAAGTTTAAAAATCCTTTTTTGCTTTGTGGTGTTTTTGCCTTGCCTAGTATTTGCTCAAGAAAACTCAGAGAAAATTTATCTTTGGGAAAATGGTGCACCCGGTTTTGAATCAAGAAAAGATGAACCTGAACTCGCTCAGGATTGGTGGGTAAGAAATATCCATAATCCAAGCATCACACTTTTTAAGCCTGAGAAACCAAATGGAAGTTTTATTCTGGTCTGTCCAGGTGGAGGGTTTAGAAATTTAGGCTATAATGGAGAAGGAGTCGCACCTGCCAAATTCCTCAATGATCTTGGAGTCACGGTGGGCGTTTTGAAATACAGACTTTTCCGTGAAGAAGATTCTCCCTATACAGATGTGCATCCCACGCAAGATGTCATCCGAGCGATGAGATTAGTACGCTCAAATGCTGAGAAATGGGGTATAGACTCCGATCGAATCGGGATCATGGGCTTCTCTGCAGGCGGTGAAGTGGTCAATTGGGTGGCGTATGATGCTAATCCAGGGAATGCGAGTTCCTTGGACCATATAGAACGATTTGCTGCTCAGCCTAATTTCCAGATTCAGATATACCCAGGTCCTTTAGGAACTCCAGAAACAGTAGCAAGTAATGCTCCGCCAGCTTTTTTGCTAGCAGCGAATAAGGACGAATGCTGCTCCAGTACGATTGTGGATATTATGTTAGCCTATCGTAAAGCTGGTGCTGATGTAGAGATGCATTTATACTCCAAAGATGAGCATGCATTCAATATGGGGTTTCGATCCGAATTTGTAAGTATAAATCACTGGCCTGATCGCTTAAAAGATTGGCTGGAGGATCATGCTTATTTTAAGAAATGATGAGCTTAGAGACTCTCAGATTTCACCAATTTGTTTTTAGTGAGGATTGCTTGCCAAGCCTGCAGCAATTACTTTTAAATAAATAAAACGCCATGAAAAGATTCTGCTCCCTATTTTGGCTTGCTGTTTTAGCATTTCCTTCCATTGCTTTTTCCCAAGAAAGTAAAGAGCCGATTGTTATTTTAATATCACTTGATGGCTTTAGATACGATTACGTAGAGCGGTTTCAGCCTGAAAATCTCACTCGGTTTATCGCTGACGGAGTGGCTGCTGAAAGTATGATGCCTTCTTTTCCCAGCAAAACCTTCCCGAATCACTATACTATAGCTACTGGTCTAAAGCCTGAGCATCATGGAATAGTTGATAATTCTTTCTATGATCCAGCTAAAGATCTGACCTATGCAATTGGTAAAGCGGAAATTGTGCAGGATGGGACTTGGTATGGAGGCACGCCACTTTGGGTGCTTGCAGAGCAAAATAACATGGTAGCAGCCAGCTACTTTTTTGTAGGATCAGAAGCCGATGTGCAAGGAGTACTACCTAGCTATTACCACGAGTATGATGGTAGAGTAAGTAACCTAACCAGAATCGCTGGGGTTTTTAAGTGGCTGGAATTGCCGGAAGCCGAGCGCCCAAGCTTGATCACTTTGTATTTTTCAGATATGGATGACGTTGGCCATCGCTATGGACCCAATAATGATGAGCAATTGTCAGCGAGGTTAACCAAGCTTGACCATGAGTTAGGTGCACTTTTCGAAGGCTTGAAAAGCTATGATTTAGATATTAATGTGATCGTGGTTTCAGATCATGGGATGATGAACGTGCCCGCAGATCATTATCTTAATTTGACCGAGTTGACCAAAGATATTCCTGCTAGAGTTGTCAATAATGGAGCTTTGGCTCACGTGTATCTAGAAGATCAGAAAGACAAGGAAAAGGTGATTAAAGAACTGAAAAAGTCTGACATGCCGATTCATATCACCGATGTAGATGACAAGGAAAACTACCAGGATTTGATGTACAAGGATAGAATTGGCGATATTTTGATTATCCCTGACCGATACTATTATTTGGCTTGGGAGACAACCCTTACTCGTTTGAAAGATAATATGGATAGGTTGGACACAGATAAATTTGGTGAGCACGGCTTTAGTCCGGCCTATAAAGATGTGCATGCGATTTTCTATGCTAATGGGCCAGCTTTCAAATCAGGATTGGAAATAGAAACTTTCCAGAATGTGCATGTGTATCCTTTGATATGTAAGATACTTGGACTACCGATTCCTAATAATATTGATGGAAAGCTGGAAGTACTGGAGCCAATTTTGAGATAAGTAAAATGGATAAGATTGATATAAAATCGAGGAAAGAAGTTGATTTTTTGGTGAGGAGATTTTATGATCAAATTCGTCAGCATGACACCTTGGGGCCGATTTTCAATGGAGTAGTCAAAGACTGGGATACTCACTTGATTCATCTTAGTGATTTCTGGGAGATGATTTTGCTACAAACTGGGCCAGGTGCAGGTAAATTTAATCCGGTCAAAGTCCACAGACAAGTAGATGCTGAAGTGGATAATAGCATAGAACAAGCACATTTCGGGAACTGGTTGGAACTTTGGTTTCAGACTTTGGATAGATACTTCGAAGGAGAAAATGCCAGTTACGCCAAGGAACATGCCCGGAGAATGGCGCACATGCTTTTTATGAGAATCTGGGAAGCGAGGGCGAAGTAATTTTAGTTATCAGTCGCAGTTTTCAGTTTCCGGAATATTGTAAAAAGTAAGCCGTGAGAAGCGTTTGATCTGCAGATTCTTGCTAGCTTAATGCTACATTAACTTTATCCCAAAATCATGAGAAGAATTACCTTACTATTGCTTTTTGTCCTAGTTACATTTTTCGCCCAAAGCCAAACCAAAAATCTCTTCGATGGAAAAAGCCTGGCAGGCTGGTACATGGATGTTCCGGATCTAGAAGCCGATAGTTCCTTACGAATTCCCTTTATCATTCGCGATGGACTTTTGGTAAGTTTGGGTACGCCTCAAGGCCACTTGATCTCAGAAGCTGAGTATGATAATTACACGCTGGAGCTCGATTATAGATTTGCGGGGAAGCCTGGGAACTGTGGGATATTGGTTCATGCATCCACTCCTAGAGCATTGTATGACATGTTTCCGAAGTCTATAGAAGTACAATTGATGCATAGTAATGCGGGAGATTTTTGGTGTATCCAGCAGAATATCGAAGTGGAGGACATGGAAGCTAGAAGAGGGCCACAGGAGAATTGGGGCGTGAATGGGAAGAAGGAGAGAAGGATTAAGAATCTGACGGATGATTCTGAAAAGCCACTTGGTGAATGGAATCACATCAAGATCGTCTGCGATGCCGATAAGGTTACTGTTTGGTTGAATGGTGATCTGGTCAATGACGGTTTCAATGCCACAGCTACACGTGGGAAAATAGCTTTGCAGGCAGAAGGCGCTGAGGTAGAGTTCAAAAATATATTGCTAACTGATCTATAGATCAGTTGTTTAACTGATTTTATAATTGAAACATTAATATTTCATTCCTAAAAATTTATAGCCTAGAATAGTTAGATTGAAATAATCTTATCGACTAAGTTTAGTTGGATTTTTTTAAGTTTAAATTTTAGGAATATGAATAAGTTTTTATACCTGTTTTGCTGTATTGTTTTTTTATCATTTTCTGCCTTTGCACAGGATGATGAGCGTCTTTTTGATGTGGAAGAAATCTTGGAAGTCAGCATGAAGTTTTCGGTAAAGCAGCTTCGGAGTGAGACCAACGATTCGACCTATCTTAACTCCTTTCTGATTTTCAAAAACTCTGAAGGTATACAGGATACTCTCGATGTGGGCCTGCGAGTAAGAGGGAATTTCCGTAAGGAAAATTGCTACTATCCACCGATTCGGATGCGGCTCAAAAAGAAAGAGGGAAAGGATAACCTTTTTGATGGGAATAGGAATCTGAAAATAGTTTTTCCTTGCTCCAAAGCTAACAACGCCGACTCGTATGTAGTGAAGGAGTTTTTGTGCTATCAGCTATATGAGCAAGTGAGTGAATACACATTTCATACCCGAATGATCCGTATCACCTTTGAGAATGAGGACGACAAGAAGGGGCAATCAGAGCAACTACTTGGCTTTTTGATTGAAGATGATGATAAAGTTGCAGATCGTTTTGATGGGGAGATTTTGGAAAACAAAAAGATAATAGGGGCAATCATGGAAGACACTTCTTCAGTTCGACATGATTTGTTTCAATACATGATTGGCAATACGGACTGGTCGAGTCTCTATCAGCATAATATGAAAATATTGAAGCTGAACGCAAAAACTGTGATCCCTCTGGCCTATGATTTTGACATGACGGGGATGGTATTGCCGCCTTATGCACAGGTAAGTAATCTGGTCGATATCGAAACGGTTAGCGAACGGTTATACAGAGGATTTTGCAGAGATGAATTGCTGATGAAAACAATCAGAGATGAGTTTTTGGCAAAGGAAAATTTACTTTACGGGGAGATAAAACAACTTGAGCACCTAGTGCCAGGGTACGAGATTAAATTTATGAATAATTACCTGAAGGACTTTTTTGACGTCTTGAAAGATGAAAGACGATTTGAATTCAATATTTTGACTGCATGCAGAACCTCTGAGTAATTTTTTGAGTTGTTCAATCACTATGCTTAGGGATTCGTTTTAGCTGACTTGATTATTTTGTACTAAATCATCCTGATTAACTTAAATTGCTAGCTAGTTAAACAGATAATCACCTAATGAATGGCTTGGAAAAAAGAGAAAACTGAGGAACAACTAGAGGCAGAAAAGCAGCGGGATATTGATAAAGAACTTAGTAAATCCAATTCTAAGGGTAAAGATACCGCAAAAACACACGGAGAAATTCTCCGCAATCAGATCATCGATGCGCTGGAAACTTACGACAAAAGCTATCAAAGCCTATTTACAAGTTCTCTGACTGCAGGATTAGAAATTGGTTTTAGCTACTTGATGCTTTGTTCCCTTTACTTTTTTTTGATCGGCAAAGTAGATGATAGCTCTATCATTCGAATCGTGTCTTTGGTCTATCCGCTGGGATTCATCTTGGTTGTGTTAGGGCAAAGCATTCTGTTTACTGAGCAGACCGCATTGTTGACACTTCCTGTTTTGAATAAGAAACGAACAGTAGGAAGCATGCTCAAGGTGTGGGGAGTAGTGATTGCCGGAAATCTTGTTGGAGGTTACGTGATCGCAGGGATTTTACTTTGGCTTGGACCTCATCTGGGGATTTTCACCCAAGAAGTGGTGGTGACTATCGCCGAGCACGTACTTCATGCAGAAACTCATGTGATTTTCGTAAGTGCGATTGTGGCTGGGTGGTTGATGGGCTTGCTTTCTTGGTTGTTAGCTTCATCCAGAGATACGATCAGCAGAATTGTGATGATTTTTATAATCACAGCAGTGATGTCATTTACCGGTTTGCACCACAGTATAATCGGTAGTGTGGAAATTTTCTCTGGGATGTTAAGTTCTCCTGATATTTCAGCTTGGGATTATATTTCATTTCAAAGCACCGCTTTGCTAGGGAATGCTTTTGGAGGAGCCATTTTCGTTGCCTTGCTGAAGTATAGAGCCTTTGTCTTCAATATTATCTCGAAGAACTGAGTTAAGGAAAATCAACTTATAATTTCAGTTTAGGCTATTTGTTTTTGGTCTAGTCAGTCTTTCTTCTATATGTTTTTGTACTTGAATGATTGAAAAGATTTTCGCTAAAGTAATGTGGATTTTGAAGCTGAAGGAAGTTGTGTGATTTGATTAATTCTATAGTCTTTGGGTTAAAATAGCCATAACTGTAGTAATCCCTTCCTTATAATTCCCTAATCTGATATTCTCGTTTGGACTGTGCTGATTGTTATCTGAATTCACAGTAGGTATAGTCACTGCTGGGATACCCAATGCATCCACAAATGGAGAAATAGGAATAGAACCTCCAGAGATTCGTATTTGCACTGGGTCCTTTCCAAATGCTCGATTCATAGCAGCTCTCAGCCATGCGCCGGTTTCAGAATCCATGGGTGTACGAAAAGCCTGATAAGAAATCGAATAATTCATTTTGACGATTTTAGGATATTTCATCCGTTCCTCATCACTTGGGTCATGATCAAGAATTTGGAATCCCTGACCTTCTATATGTTTTTTGATAAGGGAAAACAAACGCTCTGGATCAGATTCCGGGACTAATCTCACATCGATTTCTGCAAGGGCAGTGGCTGGTACGATTGTTCTGGCTTCTTTTCCTACCCAGGCGGACTCCATACCTCTAATGTTCAGAGATGGGTATTGAATGCTTTCTTGGTAGGTCTGTGCTACTTGATCGGTTCTTCCGATTCCCAATTTTTGCTGAATCGCTTCTTCATCATCAGGAACTTGCGCTAAGATCGCTTTTTCAGTTTCGGTTAAGGAAATTCCATCATAATAACCAGGAATTGTTACTCTTCCATCTTCATCTTTCATGCTCGCCAGAAGCTGTGCCAAAAGAAAACCTGGGTTTGGAGCATAATTACCATAATGACCACTGTGTTGAGGAAATTTTGGTCCGTAGGTGGTAAGTGTCATTTCTGAGATTCCGCGTGCTCCATAGCTCAATGTTGGTTCATTGCTGGTATGTCGCGGACCATCCATGATCAACATTAAATCGGCTTCAAGCTTTTCTTTATAATTCAAAACTGCACTTGGTAAATTTGGAGATCCTTGTTCTTCTTCAAAATCCAAAATGATTTTGATGTTATAATTAGGAGCAACGCCAGCAGCCTTAAGTGCATCCCAGCCGGTGAGAAACATGGCTATTGGACCTTTATCGTCTGAAGTTGACCGCCCAAATAATCTCCAATCTGCGTCATAACCCGATTTAAGGTTTTCTGAAGACATAATTTCCCATTCTCCGGACTCATTTATGGATTTAAGCACAGGGATATAAGGATCAGGCTGATTCCACTTGCTTCTATCCACTGCCTGCCCATCCACGTGGAAATAAAAAAGTGCTGTTTTTGAAGCTCCTGCCTGGCTTTTACTTACTAGTAGCAAGGGAATTCCACCGGTCTCCAATTTTTCAGATTCCCAGCCTCTCTCGCCAAATTCCTTCTCGCACCAGGCAATATTTACAGCAATTTGTTCCGGATAAGCGGCATCATTTGGCATGCTGACAATTTCCTGGAGCAAGTCCAACGCATGCTGCCAATTTTCGTCTGTTAGTTTTTCAAGGTCTGCTTTGGTTGGTGTTTGGCAATATGCAGAAAGGCCAAAGGCAAGGAGGGGCAGTAGTAGCAGTTTTTTCATAGGAGTCAATAGAGACCTAAAAAGTAGTGAAACTGATCCGCAAATGAAAAAAGAGAATGATATGAATTGAAATAAAATTATCCAGTATGATTGTCTTCAATCTTTCCCGTGGCCATAATCTCTTTGCTCATCGGTCTTCCGTCTTCCAGCTATTTCACCTACTTCAACTTCACCAACGGATAGTTCAATCCATTCACTTCATTCTTCATCACCTGGTACTTTTTCAAACTTTTAAAAAGCTCTGTCAGGTTTCTGAAACCATAAGATCTTGGGTCAAAGCTTGGATCTATCTTTCGTAGTGAAGCCCCGATCTTGGCAATGTGAATTTCCTCTTCCTCATCCGAGGAGATTTCAAAAGCTTTGTCAATTACTCCCAAATCTAATTCCTGAGTTTCTTTGACTGGTGTTTCCTTTTTGACTTCTTCTTCTACCACCACATTTTTACGCGTAGTAGTCATCTGACTTTTCTCAGGTTTCTTCGCTTCCGGTTTAATGTTTTCCTCTTTTGCTTGAGGAGAAAGATTTTCTGCATAGGTGAAAATCTCACAGGATTGCACAAAAGCTTTTGGGGTAATCCTGCGTCCGATTCCCATCACAAAAAGGCCTTCCTCACGGATTCTTTTTGCCAAACCTGTGTAATCAGAGTCTGAAGAAACAATACAAAAACCATCTACACTTGTGCTATGAAGTATATCCATCGCATCGATGATCATGGAACTGTCAGTGGAGTTCTTACCAGTCGTGTAGGAAAATTTTTGGATAGGGCTGAAGGAGTGTAGGTTGATCATTTCCTTCCAGCTGTTCATATGTGGAGTAGTCCAGTCTCCGTAAATTCTTCGGATGGTGGCTTTTCCGTATTTGGAAACTTCCTCCAGGATTTCTTTAAGTAGTCTTGCCTGAGCATTGTCACCATCGATCAATACGGCTATGTTGAATTTGTTTTCTTGCATATATAAAAATGTAGTGTTTGAAGCTTAAAGCTAGCAATTAGTAAGCCGAGGTTAATGTTTGGAATGGAAAAATCCAGATTACCAGAAACTTCGAGCTCTTAACCGTGGTCTGTGTCACACAGACCAATTGATTTGGTTTTTTAGTAAGTACATGGTAGGGATTTCTATTCTCTTAGAATATAGCTGTCTGAGAAATGGAATCACTGGTCGTGCCTTTGGTACTCTGCCAGATTTTTGATTCCTAAAACCCAGAATTTCATTCTGGGCATTTACTTTCCATGCCGTTGGCATTTTCGATGTCCTAACCGAATCTCTTGTCACTAATAGGATTGGTAAACGTTTTTGAAAGTGTATAGCTGCGAAGCTTGTACTAAGAGAATCTTGCCAAAGGCAAGACCCATACCAACCCAGAATGCAATTCTGGGTTGGTTACTACTAGAATGGATTAGAGTGCCAAAGGCACGATCGGTTTCCACTTTTTCTAAATCAATTCCCTTCCACTCTTGCAAGTTGAACCTTAGCTTCGGCTGAGGGAATAGAATAGCTCACATAGCTACCTTTACTATCAGACATTACTTCAAGCTTCCTATTTCCTCCTTCTTGAACCAAACTTACACCTTTCCAGCCTTCGGGTAAGTATGTTTTAAGAGTTACGGGAATGTCATATATGCTAGCATCCAAGTCTGAGCTTAATGTGATTCTAATTTCATTTTCATCAAGTTCGGAACTGATTGTAGTAGCTTTTCTTTGGCGAAGGTATTTGGTGACATCGCCAAAAGTGGCAACCCAAACAGCATCCTCATTCTCTTTGACATCCCCAAAGTATTGTTTTAATTCCTCCCTCTTCAGCGGTTCCCAGCCGTAATCTTCAACTCCGTGGATCACCAGCACCAGCCAGATGTTGTCATGTGCATTCACAGTGTCAGTCCAAGCTTTCATTTGATCAATACCCGTAGTGCTCAGCGCGCCTCTTTGCCATTGGACATATTCCTTTTGGGTTTTTCCAGGCTGGACTTTGCTTCCCCGATTGATTTCTTCCAGCCAGTCTTCCGGCATTCTATTTCTTAATGCAGGGTAGATTTTGTGAGCGTACTCCATGACTCTTTCGTTTTCCGTGCCATAAGGACCCTCAGCAGAAAATGTAGCATCCTCTCCCATGAACTTCGCTAGGTCGGCTTTACTTTGCTCCAATTCATAGCGCATATTTACTTCATCAAGCACAGCAAGTTTCGGATGCGTGACGGTATGTGAGGAGATTTCATGGCCCTGTTTTTCGTAAGATTTATATTGCTCCCAAGTAGTGGTGTCAACTGGGTTGTTATGAAAAACCACATCATTGGTGTCTCTCATGCGGCCATTTCGTATTTTTTCATATCCTTCATCCAGGAGTTTATAGGCTTCCGCTACTTTGCCAGCTTCAAAAAGTGACCCTACGTTCGCATGATATTCCTCTGCTTCGGTGTTTCCTGTGAAAGCAATTAAGGAAGCTCTTTCGAAGAAATTGGTAGAATCTGTTTTGATGGTAGCGGTTTCAGCGATGATGGCCTTTGGATCCCTTCCTATGAATTTCCCTTTTCCAGACCCTTCTACTTTTCCAGTGATTATAAAAAAGGTAGCAGGAAGGCTTAAGCTATCCATTATTGGTTTTGCGATGGTCAGTTGATTAATTATCCCGTCATCATAGGTGATAGAAATAGCACCATTCTTTCCATCAGGCCATTTAGTGATTTCTGTTTCCTGTGACCAATCTGTTGGTGCATTGGCGCATGAAGCAGTGAGTAATAAAACTGCCGGAAATCTCCATACTATATTTAATATTCTCATTTTTTTCGGATTCTCTTTTATATATAAGCTAAAAAAAGGAGTGCAAATTTGCACTCCGTAATAGTATCAGATGGGACTTTACCCCAATTTTTTCTTAAAGAACCCTATGGTTCTATCCCAAGCTAAAGTCGCCGCAGCCTCATCGTATCTAGGTGTGGTATTATTATGAAATCCGTGATTCACATCTGGATAGATGAATGCTTGATTTTCCACATTATTCGCATCCAGTGCTTTTTCATAAGCTGGCCAGCCTGCATTTACCCGCTCGTCCAGTCCTGCGTACTGAAGCATAAGCGGTGATTTGATTTGAGCTGCTTCTTCTGCAGATGGCTGACCTCCGTAGAAAGGAACTGAAGCCATTAAAGTTGGAATGCGGACGGCCATCATATTTGAGATCCATCCTCCAAAGCAGAATCCTACCACTCCGACCTTGCCATTGCAATCTGGATGTGCCTTCAGATACTCGTAAGCAGCAATGAAGTCTTCCAGCATTTCGTCTCTATTTCGCTTGCTCTGCATTTCCCGGCCTTCGTCATCATTGCCTGGATATCCGCCAAGTGGAGTTAGCGCATCTGGAGCTAAAGAAATAAATCCAGCTACAGCAGTTCTTCTTCCTACATCTTCTATGTAAGGATTCAGCCCGCGATTTTCATGAACTACTACCACTCCAGGGACTTTTCCAGAAGTTCCAGTTGGGGTGGATAATAGCCCTTTGATTTTTCCTCCGCCTTTTGGAGAATCATACATGATGTAGTCCGAAGCAAGACGCGGATCATCGGATTTAATCGTGCGTGTGTCCAAGTAATTTGGCATCATCGCACTCATGAGTGCTGCGACCGTTACACCACCGACGGCATAAGCGGATAGTTTTTCGATGAATTGTCTGCGCTCCAGCTTATTGTGAGCATAGGCATCATAGAGGTCGAAAACCTCCTGATTGATATCTTCTTTTTTAAGTTCTTGCATGGTTTTGGTTTTATGGCTAGTTGTGTAATTTACTAAAATGTCAGATTCAATAATGTGCGTTCGTGTAATTTCTAAATTCGATTATGTGTAAATACTTCATTAGTCTACTAAACTTGTGACACCTCGACTTCGCTCGGTGACCGTCTATTTTGGAGTAGAGAGGGGAGGGAAAAAGTGCGGCAAAGCCGCACTTTTTCCCTCCCCTCAATCACAAGCTAAATCCGGTGGCCGAGCGAAGTCGAGGCCTTTTTCGTATGGTTGACTACTTCGTCTTCATGCCTTTTGACCAGAGAAAATAACCTTACTAGCATGATTGAAGGATAATCACTCAATACTTAACTATTCTTGCGAAATTGCAGGCGCAAATCACCGACATAATATTTTGGTTTCAAAAATACTTTTCATCACCCCGCCTTTTACCCAGCTTAATACGCCTTATCCTGCGACGGCCTATCTGAAAGGATACCTCAATCAGATCGGTGTAGAATCCAATCAGGTTGATTTGGGAATTGAAGTGATTTTGCAGCTTTTTTCTAAGGCAGGCTTGAAGAAAATCTTCCAGGAGATCGAAGCAAACGAACCTGATTTGTCTGATAATACGGCTAGAATCGTACGATTGAAGGCTAACTACCTGCAAACCATAGATCCTGTGATTGCTTTTCTACAGGATAGAAATCCTACGCTGGCGTACCGAATTGCTGAGGGAGATTACCTGCCTGAGGCAAGTCGTTTCGAACAATTGGATGATCTGGAATGGGCTTTTGGTACGCTGGGCATTCGTGATAAGGCGCGGTATTTTGCGACGCTTTATCTGGAAGATATCGGTGATCTGATCACTGAGCAGATTGATCCACATTTTGGCTTTAGCCGCTATGCCGAGCGATTGGGCATGTCAGCCAATTCTTTTGATGAAATGCATGATGCGCTTCATCAGGAATCCGGTTTGATTGACGACCTGCTTTGTGACTTGCTGGAGCAAAAGATCCAACAGTACAAACCGACTTCTGTTGCATTTTCAGTGCCTTTTCCTGGCAATCTTTATGGTGCTTTCAAATGCGGGCAATACCTCAAAAAACACCATCCTGAGTTGGTGCTTTGGATGGGAGGGGGATACCCAAATACCGAGCTACGTTCCCTGAAAGAACCTCGGGTTTTTGATTACATAGATTTTATAGTTTTAGATGATGGGGAAGCGCCAATTAAGCTGTTGCTCGAACATCTGGATGGTCAGCTACCAGTTGCTGATTTGAAGCGAACCTTTACCAGAATTGATGGTAAAGTGACGTATTGCAATAGCAACGCTGTCAAAGATGTCTCCCAGCGTGAGGTGGGAACTCCTGATTACTCTGATTTGCTGATCCGTGATTACCTTTCTGTAATTGAGGTAGCCAATCCAATGCATAGACTTTGGTCGGATGGGCGCTGGAATAAGATGACGCTGGCCCATGGCTGTTATTGGGGTAAATGCACCTTTTGCGATGTGTCGCTGGATTACATCGGTAGATATGAGCCGATCACTGCTTCCATCTTGTGCGATCGCATAGAAGAGATTATCGCTCAGACGGGCGAGAATGGATTCCACTTTGTAGATGAGGCAGCTCCGCCGGCTTTGATGCGGGATCTGGCAATAGAGATTCTTCGTAGGGAGCTTTCGGTAGTATGGTGGACGAATATTCGCTTCGAAAGTAATTTCACGGCTGACCTTTGTAGGCTCTTCAGAGCGTCAGGATGTATTGCCGTTTCAGGTGGTTTGGAAGTTGCCTCAGATCGCTTGTTAGAGATGATCAAGAAAGGCGTGACGGTTTCCCAAGTTGCGCAGGTGACCAACCATTTTACTCAAGCAGGAATCATGGTTCATGCTTACTTGATGTATGGCTTTCCTACCCAGACGGCTCAGGAAACTATCGATTCCTTGGAAATGGTTAGGCAGTTGATTCAGGCAGGAGTGATACAATCCGGTTTCTGGCATCGCTTTGCCATGACTGCACATAGCCCAGTTGGCTTAGATCCGAAGTCCTTTGGAGCAGTCAATCTGATGCCTAATGCAGGTTCTTTTGCCAATAACGACCTGCCTCATGATGATCCTACTGGAGCCGATCATGAGATTTTTGGAGAAGGGCTTCGCAAATCACTTTTCAATTACATGCATGGAGTCTGCTTTGATGTGCCGCTCCAAGACTGGTTTGAGGCTAAAGTTCCTAAGACGACAGTCCCAAAGAATTACATAGCAAATGAAATTAGGAATGAGCCAGCTCCTGAATATAAAGATCGAAATAGAATCCTATGGATAGGCGCTCAACCTGAGTTGCAGATTTTTGAAGATGATGAGCTTTCGGAGTTGATTTTTTCAGGGAAAAAGGAAGACTTCGCCATGGAGCTTCCGCTTGATTTGGGGCAGTGGGTTTCTGAACTTCTAAATACTGTGGGTTATGAGCAAAAGCTCAATACGCTCAAGCCAATTCGGGAAAGTTACGAGTCGCAGCTTGGTGACTTCGAAGAAATGCTGGAATCAGAAGTTTGGGAAATACTGAGAGAGCACGGATTGTTGGTGTTTTGATCTAAGGGCAGGAAGACCGATGACGGAAGACCGATGTAGCCTCAATAGTAGTGTTTGCCAAACCCTATAAAGCTTTTGTTACTTTACTGGCAGAAAAGAGGATATAGGTAATAATTTATTTCCTTCGACTTAGCTCAGACTGATATATGAAATCGAGCATGACGAAGAACGTCACACACTGGGATGATTATAACCTTGCGAGATTCCATGTGACAGCTAAAAAACAAATTATAAACACATGAAATGCTACTCAATTGGGGGATTGATTTTAAACTCAAAACGGGATATTTTTTACTCAAAAACGGAGGTGATGAAAAGTGCTAGGTTTAACCGAAAGCAAATTTTGAGGTCATTGTTAGAAGTTCCGATTTGGCAACTCCCCCTTTCTTAAAGGGGGCTAGGGGGATTTATTTAAGCGAAATTCAAACTGAGTGTCTTCACTTTCACTCAGAAACATACCCATTTATTAAAGAAGTGCCATCTGGATTTACCGTGATCTTTAGAAACAAAAATTGCTATGGCACAACTTGTGAATTGCAGCCATAGCAATCATTTTATACTAAAACTTCCCCCGTATGAATAATCTCTTCAAAGGACTAATCGCAGGCTATGGCGCCTACAAACTAGGTGGAGGATGCCTAGGAACTATCTTGGTATTTGTGGTAATCTTTATGCTATTAGGTCAGTGCAGCTAAAAGGCAATTCACTCTAGATTACCTTACCCATCTGAGGATCTGAAATGCTGTCTTTGCCTGTTTCCAATCTTCCGGCATAGGTGATTTTCAGATCCTGAGCTTTATCTGCAAGTGTGACCTCATACCAGCCTTTATGCTTTTTAGTGTCAATTTTAAAGCTTGCTTCGGCGCCTGCAGCTATTTTTATTTCCCTATTTAGTATCTGATAGACATCATCTGTTGCCTGCAAAGTCAAATTGGAAGCAGAACGGTTTTTTATTGTTAGTTCAAGTTCCTCTGTTACATTCTTTTGTTTGAAAACTGGCTTGGCACTCAGTTCTAACTTCTGTGAATTAGACGAACCTTTGAACTCCCTGTAGAAACCGTTTGGCCCATAAACTCTAAGATGGTAAAGGCCATTTTCGAATTCAGAAACAGGCCACTCGTAAGAGATGCTATCGCCTGACTTCACCGCAAATGCCCAAGTTTTTACAGGTTCAAATGCAGTTGTCTCTTGATTCAAGTATTTGCCCGGAGCATAAACATTAAACGCTGATCCTAAGGCATCTTTTCCAAAAACATCCTGAGAAGCAGTGAAAGAGATAATAAAATTCTTCCCGTCAGAACTCAGTTTACCATCAGCGTGCAAATCATATTTCAAGCCGTTGGAGGGCTTAGTGCCAGGTTCTTGGGTTGCAAAAACAGATGAAGAAGCTTGGTTTACAGCTTCCTTTCTAGCTTCCTCTTCCGTAAGCTTTATAAAGTTGGTAGGAACGTTTTTGAATTTGGCGTTGTAGATCTGCTTTACAAACTCCTCCTGATTTACAGGTTCTGCATGGGTTATTTTCTCACCATTATAAGGTCTAAAAGCTGAAGTCAAATCCCCACTTACAGTTCGTCTCCATGAACTGATATTGGATTCCTCGATGTTCTTTCCAGTCTTTTTAGTGAGGAATTTTTCCAAGAATTGAATGGTAGAAGTGATGTCGCAAACTTCCGAATTCACCCAGCCACCACGTGACCATGGCGACGCGATAATGAGCGGAACTCTATATCCCAAACCAACAGGACTTGTTCTAGAATCTTCTTGTTTAAACCCGGCTTTCATCTCTTCCTCTACCGTAACAAATTCTCCAACACTCGAAAGACCAGCAGACATTTTTCCATTTGGCTTGTATGGACTTGGTGGGACGAAAGGAGGGACGTGATCGAAATAGCCGTCATTTTCATCGTAATTGATGATGAAGATCGTCTTTTTCCATACTTCAGGATCTTCCGTCAAGATATTCATCACTTCGGAAGCATACCATGCGCCATACCAAGGAGCGCTTGGGTGATCAGAGAATTTCTGCGGAGCTACTAGCCAAGTGACAGTAGGCAATGTGCCCTCGTTGACATCCTTTCGGAACTGATGAAGAATATCTCCTTTTGGGATAATTGTTTCCCGATCTTCTCCATTTTCCTGGTAAGAAAGTTTTTCAGTTTGATGATAGTCAGGATCTCCAGAGTTCGTTTGGAAAGCTTTTTTATGAAGACTTTTAGCATGATCTGAGAGCTTTTCAAATTCGGCTGCATTCCATTTTTTGAGATATTCTCCCAGGTATGCGAGTTTCTCTACTTTTTCCTTCAATTCCTTTTGCAGCTCTTCCAGGTTGGAAGGATTGCTGGCTAGGTTTACTTTGAGTTTAGCTATTTCAGAAGGAAGTGCCTTTTCTACTTTTTGGAGAAAAAGGTAATGTGCTGGATTGAAGCGCACACCAAATTGGGAGAACCACTCTAGGTTATTATCAGTGAAATTTGCCAAAAGAGATTCAGCCTCTCCATCCAATTCCGAAGTGATGCTCAATTCGTTTTGGTAAACTTTCCAAGAGATGTCGTTGTCCTCCAATCGCTCAGGAAAAGTTTTCCAATTTCCTTCTTTCCCGTAGGTCAATTCTCCGTTCCGAACTTTTGCCTTTTCTCCATCGGCTCCATGAGTTTTTCCGGTCCAGAAATAACTTCTATTGGTCGTAGTACCACATAGTGCTGCGCAAAAGTGTTGATCGCATACAGTGAAGGCATCAGCTAGTGCGTAGTAGAAAGGAAGGTCTTCGCGACTGTAAAAGCCCATAGTTAAAGGCAGATCGTAGTATTCTTTTCCTGGTCTTTTCGCTTCAATCCAATTGTTGTACTTCCCTTCATTTCTCGCGTCAACTTGATTCTCCCAAGAATGTGGAGTTCCGCTCATCCAGGTAGCTTTGGTGTCCTTGATGTCAAATCGGAAAGGAGCGAATCTATTTCCGTCTTTATCAGGCTGCAGCCAAACAGGGTTTAGATCAGGAAGTGATATTGCTCTTGGGTCATTGAATCCACGAACACCTTTCATAGTACCAAAGCAGTGATCAAACGATCGGTTTTCCTGCATTAGCATTACCACATGCTCAGCATCATAAAAAGTAGTTCCCGGCACTGCAGGAATAGCCATTGCACGCTGCACTGCCATTGGCATGGAGCTCCAGATACTTGCTCCGCCTGTGACTAAGGCTGCTTTCTTTAAAAATTCTCTTCTCGAATCGTTCATTACGCGGTTTTTTATGGTTTAAGTATAGTGACTTTTTCCATTTGGTATAAGGTTTCTATGATTTCCTTTTTGTTATGGTTTTGGTAAGGAATGGCTAATTGAAACTCTCTCAGCTACTTAAGGTTTCTTGAAGAATTATTGTGTAAATTATGTGTTCACAAAAGTTTTTATAATGGAGGAATTTTTAGAGCCCAAAAAAGATAAAACCGAACGAGCACAGCAGACATTTTTTCGGGTGACTTTTATGAATAATTGTAACCTGCTTCAAATTGCAGACAATAAGGCCAATATAGTCATCAGCATTAATGCTCTGGTGATCTCATCTGTAGTTGCAATTATTGGATATGGTTCTATTTCTCATCAATTGGATTATCAGAAGACTATTACCCTGGTTCCAATTGTAATATTATTGACCACCTGTCTCATATCTACTATACTGGCTGTACAGGCAGCAAGGCCGAAGGTGTTGGGTAAGAAAAATGGGCACAATGATGAGGAAAAGTCGAGTATGATGTTTTTCGGCGTTAGCTCGAATTTTTCCTTAACTGAGTATTTGGAGCAGCTAGACCAAATATTACCTTCAAAGAAGCAAGTGCAGGAGCAGATGGCAATTTCTCTTTACTATCAAGGGAAGGTTTTGAATAGAAAATACACCTTACTGGCGCACGCCTACACGGTTTTTATAATAGGTTTAGCGATTGGCGTAATTACCTTTTTCATTTATTTAATAGTGTTGTAAAAAAAGCGCAGCGTATTTCAAGCTATTGAAATACGCTGCGCTTAACCGTTAAATACAGAATGGGAAGAAGTGAGATTGATTTGTTTGTTACTGAATTTTAGTCATCAATATCACACCTGTTGACCAATTCATCTTAGTCATATTGAAGTCGGTTCTTTTCTCTAATGCTTCGACCAATTTCTCAGCTTTCTCGGCATGACCTTCTGGCCAATTTGGTTGTGGATCCATATCATCGATCACATACATTCCGCCAACTTTCAGCAAGGCAAGAGTTTCATCCAAATCGCTGTATTTTCCTGGCCAAGCATCTGCAAAAATCAAATCGAATTTATCTCCTTTATAATTCTTAATCCACTCAGTACCGTCTTCGCAAAGTATTTCAACTCGTGAATCCAAGCTAAAAAGCTGATTAACTATGGTGGTTAACTTCGGGTCGTTATCGATAGAAATGATATGTCCGCAATCATCCAAACCATCCACCATCCAGGATAGAGAAAGACCAATCCCTGTCCCAAGTTCTAGGAAATTCCCAAAAGGCTTACTGGAAATAAGGGTTTTTAGAAGGGTTCCTATGTATAGATCAGAAGGCATAATAAAACCTATTTCCTGACACTTTGCTTCGATGGCAGCATGAACGCGGGGTTTATTCCGGATTTCGAAATCTTTCATGAGAATAGTATATGATGAGTTAAATGAATGAGTTGAGCTAAAAAAGTCATGAAGAAGGCCGCTTTCGCGGCCTTGCTTTAATAGGTGTATTTCACATATACTCGCTTCTGAATACTTTGTTCATCAGGATTAAGCAAAGGTGGCGCAGGGGCAGAATCTGTACTTGTTCGCATCATTTCCATTTTTGAGTAAGCATAGGTAACTGGCTGAGATTCCAAAGAAACTCTATGAACTTTAATGGTTCTGATACCCAAAGTCTGCGCAATAAGTTGTGCTCTACTTTCGGCATTTTTCAGTGCTTCGGTAAGCAATGCGTCTTCAAGTGACTTTTGTGTAGCTTCAGAAATCTGGAAATTCAAATTGTAACTCATATCTCCAGCACCTTGAATGGCTTCTACGATTTTCTCTAAGTCCTCATTCTTACTACTTGTAACCACTCGTAGTGATTGACGGGCAACATAACCTGAATCCCGAGAAACACCAGTTCGGTAAATTCGATTGACGTCCACAGCGTAATTATCTGCGATCAATTTATAATCCTTGATCTTAGCTTTCTTCAATGCATCCGCAAGCAGTTGAGTTTTTTTGTTCAGCACTTTCACTGCATCGGTTACTTTCATTGCTTTTTCTTCCAGATTGATCTGAAATGTAGCCTCATCTGGGGCGATCTTTCGCTCGCTAAATCCTTCTACTTCGATCAAAGGAACAGTCATGTTGTCCTGAGCAAAAACCGGCACTGCAAGCAATAAGGCAAATAGTATAGTTAAGTAGTTTTTCATATGTATAATGTTAGTTTCCTTAGTATCTATTCAAAATGAAAGCCAGAATTGAGGAAGCAGATTTCAGTTAAGAGAAATTAAGGAAACAAAGGTGAAATGATCAATTGCCAATCTTCAATAATCAATTTTCAAATAACCAATCCGATATCAAAAATCCGAAATCCTTACTTCCACTCTAAAACCTCCATGTCATTGAGTTCCGGCCCGCCACCACGATTAGCACTTCCAGCTGCCACATAGATTTTTCCTTTATAATAAATAACTCCAGTTCCATGACGTCCTTGGTTCAAACTCGGTAAGCTTGACCATTTGCCAGTTCTCGTGTCTAGGACTTCTACTTCAGCATGTGAAGACTGCTGTACAGTGCTTTCGCCATCCATTACAACCAAAAAAGGGCCTTTTGAAATCGAAGAAGTTCCACCTCTTGGTGTCGGTAAACCTGCTTCTACGGTGCTCCAGGTATTGGTCTTGAAATCAAAGAAATCAACTTCAGGAATCACTAAATCCAGTACTTTTCCTATCTCAGCATGGGAAGTTCTACCTCCAGCTACATAAGCTTTGTCTTCGACTAGTACCGCACCGAAGTGATCTCTAGGTCTTGGGGCATCTGGAAGAACTGTCCATTTGCCAGTTTTAGTGTCGTACTCATCAAACCAAGGCACGAAGTCTGCGTAATGTCCATCGACAATCCCACAAACAAGGTAGATTTTGTCTCCACGTGTAAATACCCCTGCTGAACCTCTTCTTCTATCTTCAGGGATTTCGGCTCCTTCTCTCCAGGTATTTGTCTTTGGGTTGAAAATCAGAAAGTTTGCAATAGGTGTTTCGTGCGGATAGCCACCTGTTAATGCTCCGATGACATAGATTTCATGATTGAAAGAGATGGCTTGGAAATGAGAAAACTCCATCGGTGCCATCGCCAAAGTTTTCCAGGTATTGGTTTTGGGATTATATTCTTCGATCGGTTTGATTCCTCTACCGCCAAGTAGATAGAACTTTCCATCGCATTCGACAAATGAGTTTTCATGCCGAACAAGAGGTTCATTGGCTGTTTCTACTGTGGTCCAGCGATCACTGGATTGAGAAAATCCCGCTAGGGAAATAAGGAGGAGTGCTATACTTAAAAAGTACTTCATAGGTATTAGGTTTAGGTTTGATTGGGGTGAAAATACGGATTCATACACAACTTATTCTTACCTGATCGTGTAATCTTGAGAATTCTGATGCGAATGAATAATAGCAAGAATTACTATCCTATTTTTCGAGGAATCAATTAGGTAGTGAATATGGTAGGGAAATTGATTTAATAAAACCGTTCTAACTTGGTTATACTTTATTTGGAAAGCCTCTGGAGATTGAGAAATGCGTGATTTAGCTTCTCGTATTCTGGATAAAAATTGCTTGGCTAATTTGGGGTTAATGTCATTATAGTAGGCAACAGCTTTTTTAATGTCAGAATTGACTTTAGCATTGTCTACAAAAATGAATTTCATAAACTCTTTTCAATATCGTCTAGCGTTCTTTCAAAATCGCCTACATTTTCCGGATCATCGAAATACTCTGAAATACGCTCGTCTAAGATTTTTTTTTGCCAAGACATTAATTCAGTTGAGGGCTCTACTTCTTCTTGCAACTCAGAATACTTTTCTTTTAGAGACTGCCACTCTTTGATTGGAATTATAACTCCCGTAGTTTTTCCTTCTTTATCTTGAATATATTGAAGTGTCATTTTATTCGTATTTGATGGTTTTAAATCCATAGGAATATACTGAATTAACGAGTAAAAGTTGAAAAACAGTTCATGAATTTGATTTTCAGATCTTTAATATCTATTTCTATGAAAAAATAAAACGCCACCTGTATTACTATAAATGGCACTCCTATAAATCCAAAATCATATATCCAAGATTCGAAATAAACTTATTTTTCCAAATCCAGAATATCTCTGATCTTATTGATTTCCGTCATATCATCGGATAATGCTTGTCCATCGCTTGCGGCAATTTTTTCACGGAAAGCAGAAAGATTCGAAATATAACCGTCCAAAGCAGACAAGATATTATCCTTATTTTCCGTGAATATAGGAGCCCACATTGCTGGACTTGATTTCGCTAATCGCACAGTGGAGGAGAAGCCTGAACCTGCCATGTCGAAGATGTTTTTCTCATCTTCCATTTTCTGCAAGACAGTTTTTCCCAACATAAAAGAAGAGATGTGAGATAGGTGAGAGACGAACGCCAAGTGACGATCATGCTCTTCCGCATCCATAAATCTCAGTTTCAGATTGAGCGCATCAAAAAGCTCATAAGCCTTTTCCTTGAGTTGTAGATCTGTTTTTTCAAGTTCACAGATGATCGTTACTTTTCTATCAAGTAAACCTGCAAACGCTGCGTTTGGTCCCGAATACTCAGTCCCTGCGATAGGGTGAGCTGCTAGGTATTGCTTTCTCTTTGGGTGATCAGCGACTAGTGTACAGAGTTTTGCTTTGGTAGAACCCACGTCAAAAACCAAGGTGTTTTCGCCAATTTGATCAAGCGTTTTTAGAAGCAAATCACTTAGGGTATCTGCCGGAGTAGCCAAAATCACAATATCAGTATCTGCATCCGGAGCTTCTTTTGCCTCCTGGATGATTCCAAGGTTAAGCGCGTCTTGCAGGTTTTTCTCACTGGAATCGTAACCGGTGATGACAAGGTTCTCAAATTTGTTTTTGGCTGCCAAGCCGAAAGAACCTCCAAGAAGTCCCAAACCGATAATGTGTAACTTTTGCATACTAGCTTAAATTTTAATTCGATTAATTGCCTCCAAAATCTTGAATTCGGGCATACAAAGTGAAAATCTCACATAGCCTTCTCCTTGTGAACCAAAGATTTTTCCGGGTGTGATAAATATGTTTTTCTCGTACAATAACTCATCGACTAGCTCATCTGCAGTTTTTCCATCCGGTACTTTGCACCAAACGAAAAGCCCAGAGTCAGTAGTAGAATAGCTAAGGCCTAATTTGTCAGCAAGCTTCCAAACGAGTTTTCTGCGACTTTGATAGACATGCTCCAAGTCAGAAAACCAAGACTCACCGAGATTCAATGCTGCAATTGCACCTTTTTGAATTCCCAAAAACATCCCGGAATCCATGTTGCTTTTGACTTTCAATACTTCTGAAATCCAGTCCGCTCTTCCTAGCAACATCCCAACTCTCCAGCCAGGCATGTTGAACGTTTTGCTGAGCGAATTCAACTCCATCGCCACTTCATTTGCACCAGGAATGGATAAAATACTGATAGGTTCTTTGGTCAGGATATGGCTATATGGATTGTCGTGAAGCAGAATGATGTCATGCTTTTGGGCAAAAGCCACCAGTTCTTTAAGAATCTCTCTGCTTCCCGGTGCTCCAGTAGGCATGTGCGGATAATTGATCCACATGATTTTCACCTTACTCAGATCTGAATTTTCCAATTCCTCCAAGTTTGGTCTGCCTTTTTTCGCTAGATCTAGGGAGTAATAAACGGCTTCTGCACCGACTAATTTGGTGACCGAAGCGTAAGTAGGATAGCCCGGATCTGGGATTAATACTTGATCGCCAGGATTCAAAAAAGTCATGCTCAAATGCATGATCGCTTCCTTTGAACCCATCATTGGAAGGATTTCTTTGGAAGGATTTAAGTTGACGCCATATGACTCAGCATAATAATGAGCTATTGAGGCACGCAATTCCGGGATACCGATGTAAGTCTGATATCCATGTGATTGTTGATTATCGGCGGTGTTTTTCAATGCTTCAGTTACCTTCTTGTCTGGAGCTAGATCTGGGCTGCCAATTCCAAGATTGATAATGGGTTTTCCGTCGGCAATCAATTGATTGACTTCACGGAGTTTGGCGGAAAAGTAATATTCCTCCACGGTCGAAATTCTATCTGCGAAACCTTTCATTATTTTCTGCTTATATATTCACCGATGATTTTTACGTCTCCGAAATTACGTTGGATTTCTTCGATTGTGTTCTTGTAAACTGTGTAATCTTCAAAAACCAAGTCTATGAAAAATGCATATTCCCAAGGTTTTTCGATCACAGGGATTGACTGGATTTTACTCAGGTCTATCTCATTGTCAGCGATCAAAGTTAGCAGCTTTGCGAGGCCGCCTTTTTGATTTTGAATAGTGACTTTGGTAGAAGCTTTATTTACACTCGTAGAAGGTTTTAAAGGCTCTTTTTGAAGAATGATAAAGCGAGTGAAATTGTTTTTTATCGTTTGAATATCGGGAGCAATGATCTCCATTCCATAGATTCCGGCAGCTATACTTGAAGCAATTGCTGCCACGCCTTTCAGTTTTCCTTCGGCAATATCCCGTGCTACAGAAGCAGTGTCCGTATCTTCTTTGAGTTTGATGTGAGGATGCTGCGCAAAAAAAGCCTTGCACTGCAAAAGTGCCATGGGATGGGAGCGAACCTCGGTAATATCTTCAATGGTTTGACCAGGTAGAGCCATGAATTGATGTCCGATGGGAAGATAATACTCATCACGAATGCTCAATTCATAACGATCTATCAGATCATAGTTTGGGAAAATAGCTCCTGCAATGGAATTTTCAATTGCCATAATACCGAAGTCAGCCTCACCATTTGCGACAGATTTGGCAACTGAAGGGAAAGTGTCGAAATCAAGAATTTCTATGTCCTCGCCAAAGTTGCGTAGTGCTACTTGATGGTGAAATGATCCAGGAACTCCTTGGATTGCTATTTTGAGCTGTGTCATTTCTAAGCTTGGTTGAGAACAGAAATACCTGCAAGTTGGCAATGCTTCCAGAAGCTCGGATAAGATTTGTCCACGACAGAAGGATCTTCTATGCTCACTCTGGTTTTGGTAAGCAAAGGCATAAACGCCATCGCCATCCTGTGATCATCGTAGGTGTGAATCTTCACATCCGCTGGCATGGTCACCGAAGGGATTACCTGATAAACTTCAGGTTCGATTTCTTTCAGGTCAGCGTTGAACTTCGCCAATTCCTGCTGCAAGGCATAGATTCTATCCGTTTCCTTGATTTTCAAACTTTCCAAACCGGTGAAAGTCGCGTTCTGTCCTAGAATAGCACAGGTCACCGCGATAGTTTGAGCTAGGTCTGGACAATGAGTGAAATCCCAAGTTTCCAATCCGGTCACTTCCTGCTTTTGCAATAAAACACCACCATTCTGGAAAGTGCTCTTTACCCCAAGTTGCGCCATGATTTCCACCACTTTGGCATCGCCTTGGAGACTGTTTTCTTTTAATCCTGCCAAAAATAACTCTCCAGAATCAGCACAAGCCAGCAAACTGAACCAGTATCCTGCTCCGGACCAATCACTTTCTACAGCGAAAGTTGTTGGCTGATAAGCTTGGTTTGCAACCTTGATTTTGTTTTCCTCCCAGCTGTATTTGATACCAAACTGAGACATCGTATCCAAAGTCATTTCTATATAAGATCTAGAACCAACCTTACCTTCTAATTCTATTTCCAAACCTTTTGGCAGCAAAGGAGCGATCATCAGCATGGCAGAAATATATTGACTGGAAACGTCTCCACGGATTTTTACTTTATCGCTTTTCTGCTCAGAAAGTCCATGAATAGCCATAGGAGGATAACCCTCTACGCCCAAGTAATGGATTTCTGCGCCCACAGTTCTCAGTGCATCCACCAAAATCCCGATTGGTCGCTCGCACATACGTGCAGTGCCAGTCATTATTTTATTTTGATTGGTAATCGATGCATAAGCAGTCAAAAAACGCATAGTAGTACCTGCATCCAACACATCATAAAGAGGCGGATTCTTTTTCAGCAAGCTGATCATCGTCTGCGTGTCACGAGCTTCGGCCAGATTGCTGATTTGATTTTTTCCTTCCGTCAATGCATCGATAATCAAAACTCGATTGGATTCACTTTTGGAAGAAGGCAGTGGAATATGTGTTGGGGAAAAGTCGGGTTTCTGAGCCAGGTGAAGAACTTCCATGGTTTCGGTTTTCAAAGTCTGGGAAATTAGGAATGTGTAAGGTTTTGGTAATAGGCAATGGACTCGCGGATTTCTTCGCGGGTGATGGGGATATTGAACGTGCAATCTCCGATCTCATTGAGCAAGGAAAACATCAGTTCTTTCCCTTCGTTTTTCTTGTCTTGCAGGCAAAAATCCAGCACTTCAGGAAGGTCCGTATCGAAGATTTCTATTTTGCCATAGACTTTCAAAAGTGCGCTTTGAATAGTTTCAAGTTCAGCTATCGAAAGGGTTAATTTCTTGTGTGAGAGCCAAGCTTCGCAAATCATTCCGACTGCGATAGCTTCTCCATGTAGTAAGTGTCTTGGGCCATCCAAAAAATACGTTTCAAATGCATGGCCAATGGTATGTCCGAAGTTTAGGATTTTTCTCAATCCAGCCTCTTTCGGATCTTCAGCGACTACTTCTTTTTTGATGCTTACCGAATGATGAATAAGTGGCGACCAATAGGAGTTCTGCCAATTGTCAAAATCCAAGCTTTCAAAATAAGTCTTGTCCTTAATCAATCCATGCTTGATAATCTCTGCATATCCTGATCGTATTTCCTGCTGTGGGAGCGTTTGCAAAAACTCAGAAGCCACTAGGACAGTTTCCGGTTCATTGAATACTCCGAGGTGGTTTTTCAAACCTTGGAAATCCACACCCAATTTCCCGCCTACACTTGCATCCACCTGGGACAGGAGGGTAGTAGGCATGTTAATAAAGCGTATTCCTCTTTTGTAAATGCTAGCGCAAAAACCGCCCATATCTCCGAGTACTCCGCCTCCTATATTTAAGAATAGCGCTTTTCTGTCGAGCTGAGCTTCAGTCATCGCAGCCCAGATTTGCATGCAGGTAGCGATGGTTTTATTCTTTTCTCCAGGTTCTATGGTTAGAAAAGTGGTGTTGGAAGGGAGTAGTTCTTCAATTCTCGGGAGGCAATGGATTTTTGTGTTTTCATCTGTCAGAATAAAAAGACTAGAGAATTTCAACTCGCCGAGCACAGCGGTTAAATCTGCAGATGCATTTTCAGAAAAGATAATAGGCTTCACAAGAGTAGGATTTACTGAGCCTAAAATTAGAATAAAAAAGTCTAAGGGGAGAGGAAACCTTCCCCTCAGACTTGAATAAGCTCAGTGATTATATATTTACTTTTTTACAGAATCAGCTTCTCTAAGCTGCTTCTCTTGACGCTTTACTGACTCCTCATGGATACAATAAAGTAACTCCTTCATGAATTTCTCGCTAAGATTCTTAGCCACGCCCTTTTGAGTACGGCTTTCCATTACATCTTTCCAGCGATCAGACTGAAATACGGGTAAGTGATGCTCTCTCTTATGTGCACCGATCTGGTCGATCACTGCGAATCTTTCCTGAAGAATATCCAGCAATTGATCATCCATGTGGTCAACAGCTCTTCTCAAGTCGTTTAGACGCTCACTTGGCTGCTCAGATTCCAATGGTTTTTTGAAGTCAATCGCATCCAAAATTTCTTTCAAACGAGCTGGAGTTACCTGCTGTTTAGCATCAGACCATGCATTGTCAGGATCGTGGTGTGTTTCGATCATCAATCCATCAAGTCCGAAGTTCATCGCTTTTTGAGAGATCTCAAGGATTCCATCTCTCTTTCCTACGATGTGGGAAGGGTCATTGATTACTTCCATTCCAGTCCATACGCGCTTCAAGTGCATAGGCATAGACCAGTTTGGTTTGTTTCTATATCGCTTGTCGTAAGCATCAGAGAAACCTCTGTGGATAGCCGCCAATTTAGTCAAACCCACTGCGTGGAATCTTTCCAATGCTCCTATCCATAGATCAAGATCTGGGTTCATTGGGTTTTTCACCATCACTGGGATGTCTGTGCCTTTCAATGCATCAGCAATTTCCTGTACAGCGAAAGGGTTTACAGTAGTTCTTGCGCCTACCCAAACCACATCCACGTTGTTTCTAAGAGCGATTTCAGCGTGAGCTGCATTTCCTACTTCTACCGTGATAGGGATGTTCAAGTGATGACGAACGATCTCCATCCACTTCAATCCTTCTTCTCCTATACCTTCGAAGCTTCCCGGTCTAGTTCTTGGCTTCCAGATTCCGGCACGGAACATAGAAGGGATGACGTTGTTTTCCTTCATCTCGATACAGATCTGCTCGATCTGCTCTGGAGACTCTGCAGAGCAAGGGCCTGCGATGATGGTTGGTCCTGTGAGTCCTAGACCCCAGTCCTTGATTTGCTTGTGTTCTTTCATAATTACTGAGCTTTAAATAAAAAAAGCCCGACTCTTTCGAATCGGGCTTTATGTGTTATATTTTCTTTTTAGTTTTTGGCTAGGCAATACACAACTCCGATTCGATTTTGTCTTCGAAAGTAAAAGTAAAAGAAGCTAAAATATGTCGCTGCTGTGTTAATCATGTGTCAAATGTAAAGTGGTGATTTTTAAAAACAAAATTAATTTTACATCCATTACATTATTTAATCATCACCAATTCAGGCAATTCATTGAAAATTCGTAAATCTTGATAAAATTATAGCTGCATTCAGAATTATATTTTGATTTTCATTTGAATATGTTTCAGAAAGCCCTTAGAATTTTTTTTCGAATAATTTAAAAAGGGTAGAGGCAGGTAAGGAGAAAGGATATTTCTATTGAACAAATAGAAGAAAGAAGACGGGAGACCAAAAAGAGAGATAGAGTATCCCTCTTCAAAACCCTAACTTCCGCCTGTTTCAGGGGGCTATTCCTCATGTCATTTATCCGAACAAAAGGAAAGCGAAAGGAGTTTTTTTAATATCTTTGCAGCTTTATTTCAGGACTATGCCCTCCAGACCCAATATTTCTTTTGAGAATTTAAAGGTTGCCTTTGCCTCAAAAAGTGATGCAGAACTTAGGAATATGTACCGAGTTTTTGCCATGTTGAACAACAAGTTTGTCTCCGAGCTAGGGATTGCAATGACCAAAATCGGTTTTGCTCTTCATTTGCCTATCAAAGGAATTATGAAGCAAACGATGTTTGGACATTTCTGCGGTGGTGAGACAATTGCAGAAAGCACAACAGCTGCCCAAGATTTGGCAAGATTTGGTGTGAAATCTACCCTTGATTATTCTGTAGAAGGAAAAGGGGATGAAGCAAGCTATGATCAGACATGTGCGGAGATTCTGAAAACTATTGAGAAAGCAGAGAATCAATCATCCTTGCCCTTTGCAGTTTTCAAAGTGACAGGACTTGGAGATTACCATATAATGATGAAAGTGCAGGCGGGAGAATCTCTTTCGAATGATGAAAGTCTTGCTTTCGAAAGAATGAAAAACCGAGTTGATCAATTGTGCAATGCGGCTTTTCAGAAAGGGATAAAAATATTAGTAGATGCAGAGGAGTCTTGGTTTCAGGATGTTATCGATAACTTGGCTTACGAGGCTATGGAGAAGTATAACCGAGAGACCTGCATCGTGTACAATACCTATCAAATGTATCGACACGATATGCTGAGCAGACTGAAAGAAGCTCTTAAGCTATCTAAGGAACGAGGTTTTCTCTTAGGAGCGAAATTGGTTCGTGGTGCATACATGGAGAAAGAGGCTGATCGTGCGAAGGAACTGGGCTATCCCAGTCCTATTCAGCCAAACAAAGCTGCAACGGATCAGGATTACAATCTCGGTGTTCAGTTTTGCATAGAGAATGGAGTTTACTTAGTCTCGGGTTCTCACAATGAAGAAAGTAATTACCTTGTTGTGGATCTTATGGAGAAGCAAGGCATAGCTAAGGATTCTGACCGTGTATACTTTGCGCAGCTCCTTGGAATGAGTGATAATATCTCTTTTAATCTGGCTGACGCTGGATATAAAGTATTGAAATATGTGCCTTATGGGCCAGTAGAAAAGGTAATGCCTTATCTGATCAGAAGAGCTTCTGAGAATTCCAGTATTGCGGGGCAAAGCAGTCGGGAGTTTTCCTTGATTAAGAAGGAGATAAAAAGACGGAAGAAGAGTAAGTGATCAGAGGTCAGTCTCAGTGATCAGTCGCAATTACTATTAGGTCCAGTATCTAAAGTGTTGTCAGACTGGGTAAGATAAATTAAATAAGGGCAATGATGGTGTCGGGCTGAGCGAAGTCGAAGCCTCTTTAAGGTAAATAAAATTATTGTCCTCGACTCCGCTCGGACTGACAAGGTTTGCTGTGAAAATCATAATTCTTCATTGGCTGCGGAGTCGAAGCCCAGAAGATTGAATAGAAGTAAATAGTGTGAGGTAGAAAGGTGAAAGGTTGAAGGAATGCGACAAGCATCGGACATCGGACACCAAAAAATAAAAAAAGGAATTATAAATTTCAAATTATATAGAATGCAACTTTTAAGCGAACAGGAAATTGAACGTCGGAAAGACCGGGAAGAATTGATGAAGCTTGGGATCAACCCTTATCCAGCTGAGGCATTCCCGATCAATGTCACATCGGAGGATATTCATCGGAACTATGAAAATCGAAAGAATGACTACAAGAGTATTTCGATCGCTGGTCGCCTGATGAGTCGTAGAATTATGGGTTCGGCTTCCTTTGGAGAAATCCAGGATGCTACAGGCCGTCTACAATTCTATGTGCGTCGCGATGATATCTGCGAAGGCGAAGACAAAGTTTTATACAATACAGTATTCAAAAAGCTATTAGGAATAGGTGATTTCCTAGGCTTGAAAGGGTATATTTTTACTACTCAGACAGGAGAGATTTCGCTTCATGTGACTGAGTTGACGGTGCTTTCCAAATCTGTGAAGCCACTTCCTGTGGTGAAAAGGGACGAGGACGGAAATGTACACGATGGATTTACAGATCCTGAGATGCGTTACCGTCAGCGCTATGTGGATTTGACAGTGAACCCTGAGGTGAAGAAGACCTTTATCACTCGTTCCAGAATCATCACTCAGATGCGTCGCTATTTTGACGATCACGGATGGCTGGAAGTGGAGACTCCAATTCTACAGGCTGTGCATGGTGGAGCTGCTGCCCGTCCATTTGATACACATCACAATACCTTGGATATGCCGCTTTTCCTGAGAATTGCGAATGAGTTGTATCTGAAAAGATTGATCGTAGGTGGATTTGATGGGGTATATGAATTTGGTAAAATGTTCCGTAACGAGGGCATGGACCGTACGCACAATCCTGAATTCACTTCTATGGAAATCTATGTAGCCTACAAGGATTACATCTGGATGATGGAAATGGTGGAAGAACTGATCGAGCAGGTGACTGAACAGATTCATGGCAAAACCAAACTTACTGTAGGCAAAAATGAGATTGAATTTGCTGGTCCATACAGAAGATTGACCATGTACGATTCCATCAAGGAATATGCTGGTATCGACGTGAGCAAGATGGATGAGGAAGGCCTTCGTAAGGTTTGCGCAGAGATGGGCATAGACACCGATGCGACTATGGGTAAAGGTAAATTGGTGGATGAGATCTTCGGTGAGAAGGTAGAGGCCAACTTGATCCAGCCAACTTACATCACAGACTATCCTATTGAGATGACGCCTTTGGCGAAAAAGCATAGAACTGAGCCAGGCTTGGTGGAGCGGTTTGAGCTGTTCGTGAATGGTAAGGAGATCGCAAATGCTTACACCGAGCTAAACGACCCAATCGATCAGCGTGAGCGCTTCGAAGATCAGTTGAAGCTGGCAGAAAGAGGTGATGACGAAGCGATGGCGATGGATGAGGATTTCCTTCGTGCCTTGGAGTACGGTATGCCTCCTACGTCAGGTTTGGGTATCGGTATCGACCGTCTGACTATGTTACTTACAAATAATACCACCATACAGGAAGTGCTATTCTTCCCGCAGATGAGACCTGAGAAAAAGCAGGTGGAAATGACTGAGGAGGAAAAAGGCATCTTCGAATTGCTGAAGGCAGAATCTCCTGTTGGATTGGCAGACCTAAAAGGAAAGGCTGGACTAAGCGGAAAGAAATGGGATGCAGCGATAAAAGGCTTGACAGGCAAAGGAGTTGCTAAAGTGACTAAAGAGGGTGATGCTGTCACGGTGTCTTTGGTCGATTAATTCCAAATTGATATAAAAGTAAAAACCGAGCTGAGAGGCTCGGTTTTTTTTTGGTTTTTAAAAGCGAAGGGTAGTAAAAAAGGTATAAGTGATTTTGAAATATATCAAGTTTAAAGTCTTGTCATCGAAGCAATTTATTAAGTTATTTTATTTAAAAGATCTCAAATTATATTAATTATTCAGTTAATTTTCAGCTAGTTGAAATTTAAAATAATTTTATAGTTTTATTTGATCAGAATTATAACTAAACTCGTGTCTAATAGATTTAAGAATGAGTTCAGGAGTTAGGGTTATTCACTTTATTATAGACACATTGGTCTATTTTTTATTTGCTTTAGGCTTATTAATACTGAATAATGGTTTAATCTCAATTGAATTATTAAAGCCCATTCTCTTAGCCTTTTATTTTGTAAATTATTTTCTTTTCGAATTTTTTCTAGGTAAGACTCCGGGAAAATACCTGACTCGATTTCAAGTAGCGGATTGCAAATCAGGCCAAAGTCCTAGTATTTGGCAAGTTTTGCTGCGGACGATTGGAAGGATGATTCCACTATATTTTGTTTCATATATTATTACTGGCAAAGGTCTCCATGATCATATTTCTAATACATATCTAATCCAAACCAAATCAGAAGATGAAAAAACTAAGTAACATTTTTGTAATTGCCGTGCTTGTCCTTTGTATGTCAAGTTGTGCTACAGTATTCGGCGGGAAGGTTTCCCAATACCAGAAAACAAAGCCTATGGCTGGCGAACCTCAGCGTGATGTTAGAGTGGGGGCACTTATCGCTGATATTATTTTATTTTGGCCTGGAGCCGTTGTTGATTTTGCCACGGGAGCAATCTACAAACCAGAAGGGAAATAGAGATTCATATTCACATAAAAAAACCGACTTAATTTCTAAGTCGGTTTTTTTATGTGAAGTGCCTTTTTAAATACTTTCATTAATTTTTTAATTCTACTTTTCGATTTTCAGCAATATCCTAACAATTGCTTTTTTGATTATCTATACAGAGAGATTCGCCTTGATTTAATTCGTTGAATGGCATCTATAAAACATCTATTCAATAGTGACTAGAAACTATTTTCCTTTCCAAAATTAATTGGAATGAAATTTTCCATATCTCATTAAATTATAGCCGCCAAACTTATCATCATATGAGAACTTTCAACAATTACCTCAGCCTCTGTTCAGCATTTATACTCTTGGGTTTAAGTTCCTGTGCAATCAATCCTGTCACAGGAAAAAAGCAACTTGTTTTAATGTCTGAAGCTCAGGAAGTTGCCATGGGGCAGCAGTCGGATCCTGAAATTATCGCCTTTTTTGGTCTTTATGAAGATCCAGAACTCCAAGAATTTATCACTACGAAGGGAAATGAAATGGCGGCAATCTCCCATCGCCCAAAATTGGCCTATGAGTTCAAAATTGTGGATTCACCTGTGATTAATGCCTTTGCGGTGCCTGGTGGGTTTGTCTATTTTACCCGTGGGATCATGGCGCATTTCAACAATGAAGCAGAGTTTGCGGGGGTGTTAGGTCACGAGATTGGGCACGTCACCGCTAGGCACTCAGTGATACAGCAGCGTAATCAGCTTCTTGGACAGCTAGGCCTTATTGCAGGGATCATTTTAGTCCCAGAGCTAGGCCAATTTGTAGATCCGCTTTCCCAGGGAATGCAGTTGGCATTACTGAAATTTGGTAGAGATGCGGAGCGACAGTCGGATGAGCTAGGTGTGGATTATTCTTCCCAAATCGGGTATGATGCCACTGAGATGGCAGACTTTTTCGAAACGCTGGAAAGGCAGCAGACTAATAGTGGAGCAGATGAAATTCCACCGTTTCTCTCGACTCACCCTTCTCCTGAAGAAAGAAATGCTACTGTCGAAAACCTAGCGTTGGAATGGCAGCGAAAATCTAAAATGACTGAATTTGCAGTAAACCGAGATAGTTACCTGAGGAAAATAGACGGACTTATAGTAGGAGCGGATCCAAAGCAAGGATTTGTGGAGAACAGCACCTTTTACCATCCTGTACTCAAAATCCAATTTCCAATCCCTACAGCCTGGAGTCACCAAAATACACCACAGCAGTTTCAAATGGCACCAAAGGCTGGAGATGCAGTCATGATCCTCACCTTAGCTCCGGGAGCTAGCTTGGAGGAAGCCGCGAATGCAGTTTTGGAGCAGTATAAATTGACTTTAGTAGAATCCAAGAAGGAGACCATCAACAGAATGCCAGCTATAGTCATGGTTGCTGATCAGGTGCAGGAGCAAGGTGCTACCATCCGTGTTCTTTCTTCCCTTATTCAGTTTGAAGGAAATATCTACAGCCTGATGGGAGTGACAGATGCTGCTAATTTTAACTCGTATCAATCAATTTTTTCAAACACGATCAGAGACTTTCAGGAATTGCGAGATTCGGAAAAGCTAAATCGTAAACCTGACATTATAAAGATCAAAACCATTCCAAATTCTATGTCCTTAGAGGCAGCATTTAAGTATTATGGAATGCCAACGGAGCGATATGAAGAGCTTTCTCTTCTGAATGGTATGCACTTGACAGATCAGCTTAATAAAGGCATGCTGATCAAGGTAGTTGGAAAATAATCGATCACTGCTTTAGCGATATGAAAATGAAACCGGGCTGAGAGGCTCGGTTTTTTTTATGATTTGAATTAATTGTTCATGGAGCTCGAATGATTATGAAGCAGGCTTAATATGAAAAGTGATCACTGGGCAACTTGTCTATGAGAATCCACACAAATTAAAATCGTTCTTACTGGCGAAGAATTAAATGCAAATTCACTTTGGTATTATGAATATCCTGTCTAAAACTCTAGCCCAAGCCAAGAACAGCTTGATTCCCGAATATACCTTGATGCAATTCTCGCGGTTCGATTGGGTGATGGCATGAGAGCTACTAGTATGATCAATATTTACTACTGGTGTTTGGAAGTCTGAAGATTGAAGTGCTTTAATTATATTGAAGGAAGGTTTAGGTTGTAAGGCTTTAGATGGGTCAATGAAATGAGCTAAGTGATGCGTAGTTAGCGGAAAGCAATAAAGTCATGCTGAGTAGAAAAATTAAAATGTAATATTTTTAGAAAAACAGATAGGCCTTCAACGCATGAATAGCAAGGATATTTAATTTTTCGTCAAATAAATGTATTTATAAGCCATAATAATTGTTATGAAATACAAATTGGTGTATGTTTGTGCTATATGTGATTGTTTCATTGATTTTATGATTTTATCAAGATCAAAGACCAGTCACCGCAAGCCCTAATTTGATGCAAGAGACAGGAATCAACAGTACTTTTAAGAAATTAATTTTCGAGTCATCAGAGATGGTGTTCCTTGCAGATGATTCCTTTCCATATCCTATCTTTTATACCAACAAATCCTTTGAAGATCAGATTGGTACAAGCCTAGTTGATAGAAGCCTAGTAGGACTAGGATTGGATATCAGCAGTTTTATTTTCAAGCAGGAATTGAAATTGAAGTATGAGGGAAATGAGTTTGACTTTCTCATAGAACTACCACAGGATAGCTCAACAAATCATTTTTTATTTTACAAGGGCAAAAAAGTCAGAACAAAAGGACTTCCTACCAAGAAAGAGTTTGAACAGTTTATAGTTGAATCTCCCAATGCACAAGTGATAGTGAAGCCAGATGGAGGGATTTTCCATATCAATACGGAGGCAGTTAATCTATTCGGCTACAAGCAAGATTCAGTATTAAATCATCTTAGCGAACTTGAGGGCTTATTTGATGAGCCTCAGCAATGGAAAAATTGGATTAGCCCCGCTGTTTCCGGATCTGATAGGCAACAATTTTCAGCAATACTTACTTATTCATCTGGAAATCAACTTTCGTTAGAAATTGCCTCCAAGCAACTTTCGGTAGATGGCTTACGGTATGTATTGCTTTCATTCCAAAATATCTCTGAGAAAGTTACGCTGGAGAAGGATTTAGAAGATAGTAGTAATTTCCTAATGAATCTTGCAGAGCAGGTCCCTGGCGGGTTATATCAACTTGTTTTGGATGATGAAGGAAAAATGAGCTTTTCTTTTCTTTCTAAAGGAATTGCACAAGTATTAGGATTGAAGCCTGAGGAAATTGAGAATTTCACAGACATTTCTATTGCAATCTCTCGAGTTCACCCAATGGATTTGCCGCAGGTAATTATGAGTTCTATCGCCTCGGCTAAGAAAGTAGAGCCTTGGCAATGTCAATTCCGCGTAAAAACAGATCCAAATTCTGAGGAATACAGGTGGATTCTTGGAGCAGCAAGACCAGAGGCACTTGCAAATGGAGACATGGTTTGGTATGGTTATTTGACCGATATAAGTCAGCAGAAAATCTTTGAAGCCAAGCTGAACGAATCTAAGAAGGCTGCAGAAAAGGCGAATAAAATTAAGTCGGATTTCCTCTCTATGATCAGCCATGAGCTACGTACGCCACTGAATGCTATTTCTGGTTCGACGTATTCTCTGATGCATGATCATCCTCAGCTACAGCAAAAGTCTGAGTTGGATACTATTAATTTTGCAGTAGATAATCTGATTATTATGATCAATGATTTACTAGACTTTCAAAAGATTGAAGCAGGTAAATTAACTATTGAAAAGGCACCTTTCCATCTAAGCTCTTTTGTTAGCCAGATTATCAAAGGCTTATCATTTCATGCAAGGGATAGCAAAAATAGACTTGAAGTTTCAATTTCGGAGGAACTGGATATTACTATTTGTGGAGACAAGACCCGTCTGTCTCAGATACTTAATAATCTAATTACCAATGCACTCAAGTTTACTAATGAAGGTGAGGTAAAAGTAATTGTGAATTTGGTCGAAAGTACCAATGACAAAGCCAAAGTATATTTTGAAGTGAGTGACAATGGTATAGGTATCGCACCTGAGCATCAGGAGAAGATTTTTGGTGATTTTGATCAGGTAAGACCAACCTTTAATACAAAGTATGGTGGAACAGGCCTAGGACTTTCTATCACAAGAAAGCTATTGAATCTGATGGGAGGAGAAATATCACTTCAATCCGTAGTAAATGAAGGAAGTAAATTCTTTTTTGCATTGGAGTTTGAGATCGCTGAAGAGCAAGAGAAAAAGTCTTCCCACCACACCAATTATTCAAATGATAGCGCTTCACTACATCTACTGATGGCAGAGGATAATGATGTGAATGCCTTGGTATTGGGTAAGATCATTAATAAGTGGGGTTTCACTTACGAGCGAGTTAGGAATGGGGTAGAGGCTGTTGATGCAGCAAAACGATCAACTTTTGATTGTATCCTGATGGATATTCAAATGCCCGAAATGGATGGTTTTGATGCGACTAAGGCTATCAAGAAAATCTCAGAATCGCCTGTAATAGCCCTTACTGCAGCTGCAAAACTTGAAATCAAAGATAGAATAGAGGAATGCGACTTTGACGGATATGTAGCGAAACCTATAGATGCTTCTGAATTACAAAAAATTATTCGCGAAGTGATTTTACACCGAAATCAGAGTGCCTGAGCCTTCTCCAAGTATTCTTTGACCAAGTCCATATCAGGATAGTTCTGATTCAACTCTACCAAATATTGCAAGGCAGAAGTTTTGTCTCCTTGCATTACATAGTAAATCCCCTTATTTCTTAGCGCAAAAGGATTGTTTGCATTCATCTGAATACTTTGATTGATCAGGTCAAGGCCTTCTTCCTTTTGATCTAGAAAAAGCAGATACAAGCCTTTATTGTTATAATAGTAAGCTTGGCTCTTATCAAGTGAAATCGCCTTCTCCACTGCGTCTAATGCTTCAGAATAATTGTGCTCATCAAAATAGATCATAGAGCGTAGGTTGTGAAGATTTGGTTCCAAAGGATTGACAATCATCGCTTCAGTTAAAATCTTTTTTGCAGCTTCATAATCCTTCTGATAGAAGTGTATGGTTGCTTGGTTTACTAGCAAGTCAGAGTTTTCCGGGTTAATCTCAGAAGCCTTTTTGAAAGCCGTTATTGCTTCAGGAAAATTCTTTAGTTTTTCTTCAACCAATCCCGTCAGGAAGTGACTTTTCCAGTTTTGATCATCGAGTTGCACGAGCTTTTGAGCATCCTCTCTGGCATTGTAAAACTCTCCGTTGTCAAGATAACTTAAGCCTCTTTGGAAAATAGCATCGTAATAGTCTGGATTGTATTTGATCGCTAGACTGAGATCTTGTATGCTCTCCATCAGTTGATTTAGCTGTAAATGAGCGAGTGCTTTATTGTAGTAAGCATCGGAGTAAGTGGAATCCATTTCAAGAGCCTCACCATAGAATCCCATCGCACTTTTGGGGTCATTTTCTTCCATCTTTTCATTCCCTTTTAGAAGGAATCTCCCTTTCTTATTTTCATCGGAATCACAGGCAAATGCTGTTCCGATGATAAGTAGTGCCAAAAGTGTTTTAATCGTTCTCCTTTTCATTTACTTCTTCAGATTCTTCTGTCTTTGCAATTATTTTTTCCTCTTCTTTTTCTTCTCCAAGCAACAAGGCAAACGGCTTGGTAGCATCACTTAGATCGAATATTTCCCTTAGAATAGCCATCATAGGAATGATTAAAATCATCCCAGCCACTCCCCAGATAGTACCTCCGACTATTAAACCAAGAAATGTGATAAATGCATTCAGGTTTACATTTCCTCCGACGATTTTCGGCGTAAGGAAGTTTCCTTCAATCATCTGGATAATTTGGTAACTAACAAGAACACCTGCAGGATAGAATAAACTGTCCTTGGTGAGAAATGAATAGATCATTGGTAGCATAGCTCCGAAAAACGGGCCTACATAAGGAATGATATTTAACATTGCTCCAAGTGTACCGAAAAACACCGCGTGCTTTATTCCAAGTAAGGAGAATGCAGTAATATTCAGAATGGCGAGGATACCCATCACTTTTACCACACCTACGATGTAGTTTAGAATCACCTTTCGGAGACTTACTATTCGTATTTTCACTAGCTCCGGATCCTTGTCCTTGTAGATATGAATAATCACATTGGTAAGGTGATTTCTATACAAGAGAAAGAAAAACATAAATACTGGAATCAAAACCAATCCCGTCAGTGAGCCTACAGTTTTAAGCGCGAAGTCTCCAATACTTGAGCTGTTTTTAGTCAATAGGTTTTTTAAGTAATCAGTATTGGCTTTCTCACTTAAAGCAGTATTGTAGGAAAAGGTATCCATTGACCATTGATCCACATCTTCTGCATATTCAGTTAGTCTTCCGGAAACGTCATCGAAATCCTTCGTGAAATTTGCCACATTTCCAATAATAAAAGTCAAAAGCCCTCCTACAAGAGCTGTCATGACAAGAAGAGAAATGACACAAGATAATATTCGCGGGACTTTCTTTGATTCCAGCCACATGGATAGAGGGGTAAGCAAAATCGCGAAAAACCCGCCCATAAATAGGGGCACAAGAAGGCGCTTTCCTACAATCAGAAAAAACACCAACACGATAATGAATATCATTACAGCGAGAGCCTGTAAATAGGCAGGTAGTTTCAAACCTTGGTTTTTCATTAAGGAGTTGTGTTAGGATGTAAATGCATCTTTACAAGACAGATTTAAAGTAAAGAAAGCAAATTATTCTGTAATCAAGCCAGCTCGCTTCAGCAAGGCGTCTTGCTTAGGTTCTCTACCCCGGAATCGCTTGTATAGCTTCTCTGGATGCTCACTTCCGCCTGCAGACAGTATGTTTTTTACAAATGAATCCGCAGTAGCTTTATCGAAAACTCCTTTTTCCTGAAAAAGTTCGAAGGCATCTGCATCCAATACTTCCGCCCATTTGTAGCTGTAATAGCCAGAGGAATAGCCTCCTTGGAAAATATGCGAAAACGAGGTACTCATCAAGGTTCCCGATACTTTAGGAAGTAGATCGGTAGGCTTCATTATTTCTTCTTCAAATTCAAAAATGCTCGAAATCGTAGTTGGGTCTTGGCTATGATACGCCATGTCCAACAGGCCAAAGCTGATTTGCCTTACTGTCTGATAACCTTGCTGGAAATTTGAAGCCTTTTTGATCTTCTCGATTAGCTCTTCAGGAATTTTCTCTCCCGTTTCATAGTGCCTCGCAAAGAGATCTAAGCATTCTTTTTCGTAGCACCAGTTTTCAAAGATCTGTGAAGGAAGTTCTACAAAGTCCCAAAAGACACTTGTGCCTGAAAGTGACTCGTAAGTCCCTTTGGCCATCATGCCATGAAGTGCATGACCAAACTCATGGAAAAGAGTAGTGACTTCATTGAAGGTTAAAAGACTAGGTTTTGACTTTGTAGGTTTGGTGAAATTGCACACGATAGAAACATGCGGGCGGATATCTTCACCTTCTTTTACACTTTGGCCTTTATAGCTTGTCATCCAAGCTCCATTCCGTTTGCCTGGACGTGGGAAAAAGTCAGCATAGAATACTGAGAGGTAATTTCCGTCTTTGTCTTTGACTTCGTAGGCAGTTACATCTTTATGATAAACAGGAATGTCTGCTGCGGGAGAAAAGGTGATTCCAAAGAGCTTTTCGGCAGTTTGGAATACTCCATCAATTACTTTCTCCAGTTGGAAATAGGGTCTCAGCAGCTCGTCGTCAAGCGCATATTTTTCCTTTTTCAAAAGCTCTGAGTAATAGGCAAAATCCCATTTTTTCAAACCTTCTATTCCATCTAGTTGGTTGGCAAAAGCTTCTAATTCTTTCATTTCAGCCATTCCTTTTGGCTTGGCTTTCTCGAGCAGAGAATCTAAAAAGGAAATAACCTGACTTGGACTTTTGGCCATTCGCTCTTCCAATACAAAATCTGCGTGGCTTTTGTAGCCTAATAATACTGCTCGGTCGTGACGTAGTTTTAGGATTTGCTTGATGATTTCCTGATTATCAAGTTCATCGCCCTTAGCGCATTTAGTGCCGCTAGCCATGAATAGTGTCTCGCGCAATTCCCTGTTTTTCGCATAGGTCATCGCGGGGATATAGCTAGGATAGTCTAGGGTAAAGGCCCACTTTCCAGGTTGCTCTTTTTCTTCAGCGATTTGCGCTGCAGCTTCTTTTATTCCTTCAGGAAGTCCTTCTAAATCAGATTCCTGATCCACGAAATGGACATACTTGTTGGTTTCAGCCAATACGTTCTCTCCAAATTTCAAGGATACTTGTGCTAATTCCTGATCAATTTTTCTGAGTTGATCCGCTTTGTCACCTTCAAGTTTCGCTCCGTTTCTTACGAAAGACTTGTAGGTTTTCTCTAGTAAAGTTGTTTGCTCAGCAGTCAGTTTCAGCTGGTCTTTTTGATCAAAAACCTGTGAAACTCTTTGGAAAAGATCTTGATCCAGAAGTATGTCGTTGCCATGCTCAGTTAAGAGCGGAGATATCTCTCGAGCTAACGATTGGATTTCTTCATTAGTCTCGGCGGAATTAAGGTTGAAAAATATCCCTGCTATGATGCCAAGTCTTTTGCCAGCTCCATCGAGTGCTTCAATCGTATTCTCAAAAGTAGGAAGTGATTCTGCTTTAATAGTTACAATATCTGCTTTGGCTTCAGTGATGGCCGATTTTATAGCTGGAAGATAATGGCTAGGTGTGATTTGATCAAAAGGAGCTGTATCGAAAGGAGTGGCGAAATCTGCCAATAATGGGTTATTCATAAATCTAAAATCGTTTGGCTAATTAAACAGGCGCTTTCCAGGATGGTTCCATCAAATGACCTGCTTTGGTCAATTTGGTCGCTAATTTACCCATTTACGCTGTAAAGCGTAGTGGCTTCAGAGATGATATCTAGTTTTTGTGTTGGTTAATTTAATTTTACTAGGGCTATAAATCAAAAATGCACTTCAGGCTCGATAGCTGAAGTGCATTTTGATGTTTTTAATCCGTGTTAGAAATCAAAGTCACAACTCATGATATCCATACCGATAGGTGAGCCGTCTGGAGCTGTCAGCGTTTCTTGCGGGATTAGTTCTTCTGGAAGATCAAGAAATGTCTTGGTTTTTTCGGCCAAATAAACTCGATGCTGTGCTGCAGCATCTTTACCAACAGACATGCGTTGTTCTTCGGGGTTTGCAAAATATGCCAATCTCCCTCTAGCAATCGCTCTGATTGTGTTAGATACGTCTGCATTTTTAGCCAAAGCAATTAAATGATCCACGTATTTTGACTGTGTCATCAGGATTATTTCCAGATTGAGATCTTCTTTGTTATAGCTAGAGAATATTTGTTTCTCCACACTTGTTAGTAAGTCATTAAACCCAAAAAGATTGTTTTGCTGCAAATGCTGTAGATAAATGCGACTTACTCTAGCTCCATCCAGTAGGAAATCAAAGGTCAAATCAACGATGGTTTCTGCAGGAGCAATAGGGTCAAATATCGGACTTACCCTTGAAACGAAAGTTTCTCTATTTCTACCATAGCCAAATGGTCTTGGTGGAATTAATCTTAAAATATGTTCTGGCACCCGCAGTTGCTCTGGTGAAATGGTTTGCAAAAGAGCCTGTAATGCAGCTTCCTGCTGATCATTGTGAACCCAGCCATGATTTGGCTGATTGTCTCCTTTTATTTTGTATCTATAATCTACTCCACCAAGTAGCTTACTGGTAGCTTCTATTTGATATCTATGCATCAAATACAGAGGTACAAATACTTCTTCAATCAGTGCTTGTGGCTGGCCAGTCGGAATGGCATTCAAACCGAAAGTTTTCATTCTGTTTTTTCGCAACTCAAGCATTCTCATCAATTCCACCGAAGCAGATGCTCCATTATCCCACAGGTGAGAAGTTGGATGGGCTCCGCTTGGGCTCCTGGAGTCCGAATCCGTGATGAATTGATGGCCGGATTCATAGGTGTCTTCTAAGGTTTTCTTGAGAAAAGCAGCTTCATCCTGATCTTTAGGCGTCACAGCATAGCCGTATTTGATAGCCCATTTATCCCAATCACCGATTTTATCATCATAGGCATTGCTTAGATCCAGCTCACCATTTGCTGTCTCAGTAATCAGTGGATATGGGTAATCCATAACCGAAGAGCGATTGTTGGCTGAAGTAGCATAACTGTGTGCTAAGCCGATGGTATGACCTATTTCATGTGCAGAAAGTTGCTTCAGTCTGGCTACAGCCAGTTCTAGCATTTTTGGGTTAGCAGGAGCGCCATCTTCGAATGGTTGCAAAAGTCCCTGTGCAATCAAGTAATCCTGTCTCACACGTAGAGAACCTAGAGAAACATGACCTTTCAAAATCTCACCTGTTCGAGGATCACGGACACTAGCACCGTAGGACCAGCCTCGTGTGGAGCGATGAACCCACTGAATCACATTGTAGCGTACATCCATCAGATCCATGCCTTCTGGAGCCAGTTCCACTCTGAATGCATCAATAAATCCTGCCGCCTCGAATGCTTGATTCCACCAGTTTCCTCCTTCAATCAAAGCCGAAGCCACAGGTTCTGGAGTTCCTCTATCAAGGTAATATACGATTGGCTCGACGGCTTCCGACATCGCTGCGCTAGGGTCTTTCTTTTCCAATCGATGACGCGCTATGAATCTTTTCATGATTGGCTCGGAGATTGGCGTAGTGAAATCCATGTAAGAAATACTACCATAGCCAGCTCTAGGATCAAACTCGCGTGGCTCATACTTATCGTCAGGAAGCGAAATGAATGAGTGGCGTTGACGGACAGTGACAGCATCTGGAGAAGGGGTTACAGATCTTAGATTCCCACCTGTCGCCTGACCAGTTAAGGTAATGGTCATTTCCACTTCGGTATTTTGAGGGAAGTTTTTGGTCATTGGGTAGTACAATCCTGAGCGACTAGCATCTGCTCTGAATGATCCCTGACGACTTCTGGTCAAAGTTTCTCCTACTCCGTGAACATCCTGAAGATAAAAATTGGTCGCATCTACGATTAACTTATCTCCGTCCTTCTGTGCGATTTCAAACCCCCAAAGAATTGATTCCGCGAAGGCATCTTTGATAGATTGTACTTCTGCGGGATTGTCAGAATATGCTCTGAAATCGTAGTTTTTGTGAACCAAGAATAGCTTGTTTCCAGATTTTCTGAATTCCACAATTCGAGTGTCTCCCAATTGCCCACGATCCAGCCCTATGTCATTGGATCCTACGCCTGCTGTTAAAGAATTTACATAGAGAAATTCCCATTCTAGTTTGTCAATTTCGAGGTAAATCTTTCCTTTTTCCTCGTCTAGGTAAAAAGGGATAAATCCATCTTTCTTACTCATTTTGCTCAAGTCTAGGCTTTGTGCAAACCCATTATTCAGTGAAAGGAGGGTAATGAGGATCAGTAGTAGTTTTTTCATAGTAGCGGTGGTGTTTGAGTACAAATTATCAAAAAAGCAGACTCTCATTTATACCATTGATGGAAATTTAGCGATGAAGCATATATCGAATGAGTAAAGTGGTTTCACTCTGGTGGTATCCATCAATCTCCTGCAGCCCAGAACTGATGCTTTCCCGATCGGTGTATGATGTTCTTGAAAAGCGAAAATAGGTGGTGATCTGGGAGTTGATTTGATATTGAGCAAGCAGATAATAGCGCATTCCCTGTCCGGAAAAAGCAGGTATGGAGAATGTCCATAATACATTATTCTCAAAAGCATAAAGCCTGGTATCGTAGTCGTCAGTATCGAAAAGTGCTATTCTTCCTGTCAGTCTGAATTTACTGAAACTGTATTGCGCGTCCTGAAGAACCATAAAACCGGCCGATTTTTGATCATTATAATTGACACGACTGAAGAGAATCCTTGAGCGAAAAAAGAAAGTTTTACTGACGTTATATTCCAGACTGAGTAATCCATTTACCTTATTCAAAGGTTTGATTTGATAGGGGAGCGATGGCTCTCCGGAGTCCGAAAGATTCCTGTCTTTTTGCTCTTCCCTTATTTGAAAGAATGCGACAAGGTTTCGGTTTGGCTGAAAGCTGATTCTAGCTAGCCATTCGTAGCCTTTGGATGGAGCATATACTCTGTATCTAAACCATGGAAACCTGAAATAATCATAATAAGCATTGATCTTCCATTTGGGGATTGGCTTGACTTGGATACCTAGATAGACACCTTGTTCATTTGCTGGCTTTGTACTTTCTGAAAATGAGTTGGCGTAGAAACTGTGAAAATCTTTATCGTATTTTCTCCATAGAACCGAAAAATCTACTTGCTTGCTCAAGCTTGAAATAAATCCTATCACGTTTCCTTTTCCACCAGATTGGGAAATAGCAGATTCACCAAAAAGGAAGAAATTTTTCCAATTGTAATTCATATAAAGGCTACCTACACTGTTGCGTTGCCCTGCAAAATCAAATTGATTGTAAAGCGTAGGTTCTTTGATCCATGGGTGATCAAATCTTGTGTAGAGATAGTTGCTGCCAGCTTGCAGCTTTCCGGAAGTTGAAGAAAATTGGACATTTCCACCGAGGCTAACTTCTCGAAATTGATTTTTAGTGCTGAGTTCACTTGATGTACGATGGAGTCCACTTTGGTTGAATGAGTTGATCGTCAAGCCCTCTGTGCTGAGTGTGTCCAGAAGGGCAGAAGCTCGGCCATCTCTGGGAGCGTTGGAAGCAATCAAGCTACTTTGCCAATTCCCGCTTTGATAAGTAAGTCCTGCACCACGCAAAAACCCAAATTCTAATGCCGCTGTGTAAGGCAAAATCCCGACACTACTTCTTCTTACGGTCGGAACTGTTTCTGCACCTTTGCCAAGAGAATATCCTGCACCAAAAACTAACCCTTGGCCAAATTGTGCCTGGAAATCTCCCAATGCGATGGTTTTCCATTTTCCTACATAATACTTGGTGAAGTGAAATGAGAAAAAATTGAAGCCATATCTGGCTGTTTTGCTATCCCAAGTGAATTGCTCTCCAGGATCTTTATCTAGTGTCAAGCCAAGACTAAAATCCCGCGCATGTTGGATTCGAAATCTGAGATATAATTCATTCGGATCTCCTAGGTAGCGGCTGGATATTTTCCCAGTAGAACTCGTGTCTGCAGGTGTGAATCCTTTTCGGGTTTCCCAGGTACGACGATGACGAAGCATAAAATATGCTTGTTCTTCAGTTCCAACTCGCTTCCAAAAGGCTTGAGTTTGATTTGATACGCCAGTTCCCAAAGTTAAAAATGGAAGAATCTGTTCTATGGTTTTGAGATCAAAAGCTGGGACGGCTTGCAACTCATAAAGAGAGATTAGTGGTCCATACTTGGCTCTATAAGCAATTAAACTGCTGATTTGTATAGGATCGAGTAGGTAGCTAGAAGCAAGCACTTCTGCACTTGCGCGGTTGACGTCCATGGGATTGAGGAAGAGTTGAAGGAGCACCTCATAAATAGATTCGTAATCTAAATCTTCGTCTTGTACAGGGAAAAGACGCTCCATAAACGATTCTAAGTCTATTTCCCTTTGTGGAGGCTGTTGGGAAAGCACGTGAGAATTCATCAAAAAAACCAGAATAGCTATGAGTGTGATCGCTTTCATTTTTCGACAAAAGAAAATCCCAAACTCAGATGATTTGTACTTCCTAAAGCCTGATTTTGCCCGTAAGCATAATCCAGACTGCAGCGGTTTGATTTCAAGCCTACGCCAAAGAACAACCTGCTTGGATTGCTATTGATACCCGTTCGAAGGAATATCCAGTCTTTGATTCCATATTCTAATCCGGCTTTTACGACAGGTTTGATTTGGATATCCTTTTCCACTTCGAGATGGAACTGGAGTTGGGATATGGGAAGGTAAAAGAGGCCCAAGCTTACTCCGGTTGGAAGTCTTGTTTCAGAATCTTTTGAGATTTTGGCTCGATTGAGATTGGAAATACTAGCTCCAATGGAGAATTGAGGGCTGAGTTCTGCCATTCCTCCAAGACTAAAAATAAGGCTATTTCCGCTTCCGAATCCTTCTATTTGAGTTTGAAACAATTCTAATTTTCCACCCACACTTACAATTCCTAATTGATTTGCGAAAGCTAATCCGAGTGTTTGCTGGTTGAATAACTTTCCTCCATAGCGTGAAACTCCCAAGCCCACAGTTCCAGCTTTCACCTTCCATGCCCCGACAAAGGAAGCAGTACTTAGTTCTTGTAGTCCAAATCGATTATCATATCCAGCTGAAACTGCTGAATATTCCAATTTTGCCAACGCACCAGGATTATTGAAATAGCTCCAAGAGTCCATGCCATGCACGCGCAGATTGCCCATGCTTTGACTTCTAGCACCATGTACTTGAGTCAGTGGGTCTGTTTGTGCTTTTGCGAAAAAATGCAGACAAAGCAGGAAGCAGGAAAAAATCAATTGCTTCATAATAGATTGAAAAAAGGCTTAACTAATTTAGTTAAAAACTTGATAATCAATCTAACAGTCTAATTATTTTTTTAGACTGTCATTCCTAGAATGGAGAAGAGAAGTTAAAAAAGAAGTTCCCTTCATTTCTATTATTTAGGGAATATTCGAAGCGCAATACTGAATCATAGAAGCCAACTAGATCTATTCCTGTACCATATCCCATCAGATATTTGTTAGCAAGACGTGAATTTTCAGGGATGTGGTTTCTGTCTTTTACATAGCCGTGATCAAAATTCGCACTCAAGTATAGGCGGATAGGAATTGTATTGAATTGCTCCAGTTGAACCAAATTAGAAATATCGATTTTCCAATCCACGAATTTCCAACGGAAACTATTTTTGTGCACATAAAGCTGCTGTCCTTCGACCACATTCAATTCATACCCACGAATAAAGTTTGGATTGTATCCGATGCCTCTAACAAGGGTGTAGGGTTGGCTTTTGCTCAAAAACCAATCAGCGGTCAACCCAGTATTGAAGTGGAATTTATCAGAAAGCTTAAAGTATTTATTGGCGGTGAGATTTACTTCCACCTCATCAAGTTCTTCAGTATATACTATACCGTATTTGGTGATCGATAGCTGAAGTAATTCCCCGTCGGTAGCATAGGATACATTGTCTCTGCGGTCGTGTCTAAAAGTGTATGTCGCATAGAAGTACCTTAATTTATTTCCACCATGCTGGAAATAATCTGGGTTTTCTATTAGCACTTCATCTGCGACGCGTGTTCCACTATATCCTAAAGTTAGGAAGTGATAATTGTAGTAACTCCTTCTATAGGTATATCTAAGGGCTGCAGCAAAGCTTTTCTTGATGATTTCTTCATTCTCATTGGTGTAGAAGACCTGCTTGTTGAACTCAGATTTGATAGGAATGGTCTTATTTTCTTTGAAAGTCAGCTGAGCGGCAAGGCCATGTTTCTGGTTTTTATCAATGTAAGGCTTACTGTATTGGAAGTCTATTGCTTTGGTGAAGCCCAGTTGCCCAGCGAATTTGAGTTTCTCATTTCTGCCTCCCACATTGCTATGACTAAGTCTTAGACCATAGTTTACTCTAGAGAAATCCCTGTTTTGATTTGTCCACCACTCTGAGAAGTTTCTGTCTGCAAGCTGAAAAATGATTTGCGGAAGAATATACCAGCGTTCCTTTACAGTAATTAAGATTTCTACCTCCCTGTCGCTAGTAATTAATGGAGTAATTTCGACTGATGTGAAAAGTCTAAGGTTGTAGATTTTCTTTTGGTCGGCAATAATTATCTCTAGGAAAGTATTCCAATCGTAATAATAATCAGTAGTGAAATCTAATTCCCTGAGAATTACACTCTTTTTCGTTTTTACATTTCCTACTATGAAAATATTGTTAACAGTTACGCTATCTGGCGCAGTCTTACTTGCAGGAGCATAAGAAGTATCACCTTGCGCATAGGAAGTATTTCCCCATGGCTCTAGGAAAAGGGCTATGATTAGGAGAGAGAAATAAAGGATATTTGGATTCTTGGTAATCAAGAGGGAATTCAGATTGAAAATATTTGGTTACTTACGCAATCGCTTACACTTAGGACTTAATTCATGGCAAAATCCATACTTCGAAAGATAGCTATATTTCCAGTATTGGTCTATCAATACACTATTTCTCCCTTATTTCCTTCTAGCTGTAGGTTTACACCAACTTGCAGCCAATACATGAAGGAGTCAATAATGAAGCATGGAGTTTTTGCAGGAGGCTGGATGGGATTAAAGCGAATTGCCCGTTGCCATCCTTGGGGCGGCCACGGGCATGATCCAGTACCTTAGTTTTTGATAGGCTTCACACCATTTTTCATAGCTCTAGCCACCAATATCACTCCGGCAATTACAAGAGGAATACTCAGTAATTGTCCCATGTTGAAGGCCATACCATCTTCGAAATCTACTTGGCTTTCTTTGAAGAACTCCCAAACGAAGCGCATCCCAAAAACTGAGATGAGGAAAATGCCAAGGAGAAGTCCATCTGGCAAACGTTCTTTGTATTTATTCCAAAGTGCGAAAAGCACAAGGAAAATCACGAAATAGGAGAGTGACTCGTAGATCTGTGTCGGATGCTTTGTTCTTCCAAAGGTTCGGACTGTTACTAAATAGTGGTCTCCCTTATCAGAAATTGACATGTCCAAAGGACTTTCTACTGGCTCTGCTAAGTAATCTTGACTAGAGTTGAACTCAGTCAAAGCATACTTAATGTCACGTCTCAGCGTACTTTCTAAATCTTCTAAAGAATAGGCTCCTTTATTGATTTCTAGGTCAATGTTTAGTGGAACAATACCATTTCCAACCAGTTCATTTTGGCGGTCATCAGGTTTGTATGGGTCGATAGACTCAATCGGTACTTTCAGGGTAGAAAGTAATTCTTCCGTGTCCCAAGCGTAAACGATTCCATAATCAGAGTTTGTGTCTTTCCCGCCAATTTCCGAATTCATTAGATTACCAAATCTGATCAATGCCCCGGTCATAGCCGTTACGATCACAATTCTGTCTACCACCCATAGGTAGTTTTGTCCAGGAGTTCTTTTGGCATACATCCACAAGGCTATTGGAATCACAATGGCAGCTCCGTGACTGGCAAGTCCACCTTCCCAGACTTTCAAGATATCTATAGGGTTACTTAAATATTTGGCTGGTTCATAGAAAAGGACGTGACCAAGTCTAGCGCCGACTATGGTAGCCACTACCATGTAGATAGTTAGTTTGTCTACCAATTCTGGATTTTGTCCTTCCTTTTTGAAAAAATGAACCATGAATTGCTGTGAAATCACAAAGCCAGCGGCAAAAAGAATACTATACCAAGGAGGTCTTTCCCAGCCGTGAATTACTGAAGGGCTAGGGTCCCAAACGATGTAGTTCATGATTAATTCAAGCATAGTTGATGTTTTATAGTTGTTCTAGTTGTGCAAGTTCTTCTGCAAATCCTCCCGACAAAATCGGGAATCTGTACCAAGTCTTTGGATCCACGTTGAATTCATCCAAGTGAAAAGAAGGAGCAAGTCTTTCTCTTTTCCATTGATTGCGTGACCAAAGTCGGAAGAATTTTTTGATATAGCCTTTCAAAATTTCAGGTTCCAATTCTAGTTCCTCAGAAAGTATGAGGTAAATATCCATGGGTGAACGTCTGTCACGGATAGCAAGTTTTTCTATTTCTACGATTACTGCATAAGGCATCAGGTCTTTTTCGTCAGTCTGGGTTCTTTCCAGAGGACGAAGCTCGGCAGTTGGCTGCAGGGAGTTTACTTTGGCCAGCCCAGGACGATCAAGGTTTTTCTCAGCCCAACTTAGCCAATTGAGGATAAAGAATTTATCTACAGCTGCTATAGGAGAGATACTTCCAGATGTATCTCCATCCATGGTCGCATAGCCCACATCTCCTTCACTTCGATTGGAGGTGGAGAGGAGCAAGGCGTTGTTAATATTTGCTAGCATCCAGATGATTGGTGATCGGGTTCTCGCTTGAATATTCTGCAAGGTGATATCATCCTGCTCCCAAGTGAGTTTTCTACCAATAGCCTTTTCTATTTTTGCTGTATAGGATTTTACTTCCTCATCGATTTCCCAATGATAAAATGTAGCACCGATACTTTCCGCTAAAGTTTCTGCGCTGGAAAAAGTGTCATCAGATGAGTTTTTGGTTCCTTGATAAGCAGTGGTAAGCAGTTGCTTTATCAGTTCCTTTTCAGGTTGTTGAGAAGTTGGAAGGTTTTTAACTCCAGCTTTTTTGCAAAACCCTTCTAAACTCAATTCATTTATCCCCCGCTTTACCATCTCAGCTACCAAGATTGCAATCGAAGAAGAATCAGCCCCACCCGAAAGTGAAAGCACAAAACCAGTACTGTGGCTTTTTCTCATGTAATCAAAAAGCGCCAAAGCTGAGGCTTGGACAAACTCCTCATTTTTTGAATTGATAGGAGCGATGTCTTGAGTTTTCGGTTCTAGGTAAAAGCTCTTTACCTGAAAGTCTTCAAAGGATAGAAGCCTGTTTCGAGAAAGTATTTCTCCTGATTTGGCAAGTAAGATTTCTCCATCGAAAATCATTCTGCCAGCTTCATTACCCAGCAAATTTGCATAGCAGTAGTAGCAGTCGAAAGTCGCCGAACTTTCCTCAACTAATTCCTTTCGAAGAGCCGTTTTGCCCATGGCAAAATGGCTTGCGCTAGGATTGAAAATCAAATCGACTTTGCGATCACATAATCTATATCCAGGTCTGAGTTTGCCTCTCCACGCATCTTCACAGATTTCGAATCCGTAGTGAATTTCTTTGTGATGAAAAGTCAGATCTCCAAGAGGAACCATCTGATCCTGAAATTCTATTTCAACGACTTCATTCGCATTCCATGGAGTAAACCATCGAAACTCGTAATGAACTCCGTCAATTGCCATGAATTGCTTGGCTACAAATCCTTTAACCTTAGTGTTTTCAATAACTGCTACGCAGTTGTAAACTTTATCCTGTATTCTTATTGGTAGACCAACGGCGACAGTGATTCCCTCGCAGTAGGGTAGCAAGAGTTCGAGCTGAGCCAGTGCTTTCTTTGGGAACCAATAGCTTAAAAATAAATCTTCAGATCCGTATCCTGTGATAGCCAATTCAGGCAGGCATAGGATTTCAGCACCTTGTATTTTTGCTTCTTCAATAGCCAGAATGATTCTGTTCAGATTGCCTGACCAGTCTAGCGGTGTTTGATTGACGGTTGCTCCCGCGATTTTTATTGAAGACATGAATGGATTAATTGATCCTAAAATTACTCAGCTATGTGGCAATAGTTAGTATTTCACATGCATTTTTGGAAGCTTCTTGCTCTGCTTTCTTTTTGGTGCTTCCTTTCCCTTGTGCTATTTCGTCCCCTTCTACTTGTAATGCGACCTTAAATTCCTTGAATCTCTGGTTTCCGCTTACACTGAGCACTACATATTCTATTTGTTTATTTTCTTTCTGAGACCACTCGATGATCTTACTTTTGTAATTGGTAGTAGTAGCGATCATGCCTTCTACATCAAAGTGTAGAAGAATTCTTTGGGTGATAAATTTCTTGGTGAAATGGTATCCCTTGTCCAGGTAAACGGCTCCAAGAAATGCCTCAAGCATGTCTCCATAAAGAGACTTGTTGCCAGTGAAACTACGCTCTCCGATTTCCATATCCAGTGCTTTTCGCAATCCGATTTTAATTCCGGTATCGTTGAGGGTTTCCCTGTTGACAAGTTTAGACCTGGTTTCCGTCAGGAAACCTTCGTCGCGGTAGGGGTATTTTTGGAAAAGGAATTCTGCGATGACTGCTCCCAGAATTGCGTCTCCTAAAAATTCCAATCGCTCGTTGGAAATACGGAAGCCTTGAGAGGTTTCTGACCCAAGGCTGGAAGGAGTGAGGGCTAGCTTATAGAGTGATAAATTAAAAGGCCTGCTCCCTGTCATCAATCTGATGGAGGTAGCAAGCCTTTTATCTTTTTCACTAAAGAAGAGATTGTTAAACCCGAGTCTTTGAAATAATCTCAAAATTCAGATTAATTATATTTTTTGAAAATTACTGAACAGTTATGTCCACCAAATCCAAACGTATTACTTAACGCATACTTCATTTCTCTCTTCTGCGCTTTGTTGAAAGTCAAATTTAGCCTTGGATCAAACGCTTCATCATCTGAGAAGTGATTGATAGTAGGAGGCACAATTCCTTTATTTAATGCGAAAATACAAGCGATGGCTTCAATTGCTCCAGCAGCACCTAGCAAGTGACCAGTCATAGACTTAGTACTGCTGATGTTCAGCTTGTAAGCATGCTCACCAAAGACTTGTTGGATAGCTTTGATTTCACCTACATCACCAAGAGGTGTAGATGTACCGTGAACATTGATATAGTCAATGTCTTCAGGATTCAAACCAGCATCTTCCAACGTGATTTTCATAACATTTCTAGCACCTAACCCTTCAGGGTGTGGGGCTGTGATATGGTGCGCGTCCGCAGTCATTCCTCCACCTACTAGTTCTGCATAGATTTTGGCACCACGTGCTTTTGCGTGCTCATATTCTTCTAGAATCAATGCTCCGGCGCCTTCACCCAGTACAAAACCATCCCTGTCTTTATCAAACGGCCTTGAGGCAGTTTCAGGAGAATCATTTCGTTGGGAAAGGGCTTTCATTGCATTGAACCCACCAATACCTGCTTCAGTCACTGCTGCTTCTGAACCACCGCTGATAAAAATATCAGCTTTACCCATTCTGATGTAAGTGAATGCATCAATTAGGGCGTTGGTGCCTGAAGCACAGGCAGAAACTGTTACAAAGTTTGGACCGCGAAAACCATATTTAATTGATAGAAAGCCAGCGCTGATATCAGCAATCATTTTCGGGATAAAGAATGGATTGAAGCGAGGAGTACCGTCTCCTGTAGAGAAGGCAGTCACTTCATCCTGAAAGGTTTTTAAACCTCCAATTCCAGATCCCCAGATTACTCCGGCTCTTGATTTATCGATTTTTTCAAGATCCAACCCCGAATCCGTCATGGCTTCTTCTGCAGAAATCATGGCATATTGAGTGAAAGGATCCATTTTCCGAGCTTCTTTTCTGTCCATGAATTGCTCTACGTCGAGGTTTTTGACCTCGCAGGCAAATTGTGTCTTGAAAAGGGATGCGTCGAATTTGGTAATCGGCGCAGCACCGCTCACACCATTAGACAGACCGTGCCAGAATTCTTCTGCGGTATTGCCTATGGGTGTGAGGGCACCTATACCAGTTACAACAACTCTTTTTAAATTCATACAATGAATTTATGAATTATTATTTTACGTTAGCTTCCAAATAGGTAACTGCTTGTCCAACAGTACCAATTTGCTCTGCCTGATCATCTGGAATAGAGATATTGAATTCCTTTTCGAATTCCATAATCAATTCTACAGTATCAAGAGAATCAGCACCAAGGTCATTGGTAAAGCTCGCCTCCAAAGTAACTTCAGACTCTTCTACGCCAAGTTTGTCTACTATGATGGCTTTTACTTTTTGTGCAATTTCAGACATTTTGTGATCAGTTTAGTTATTAACACTTCGCAAAGAAATATATTTAATAGCTAATTGACAAAGAAATGATCCAAGTAAATTTTTATGCAAATTGCTGACCATAGAAGTTGAATTAAATTTTCTAACTTTGTTTTGATTCATTTTTTCCCTGCATGAAGAAGGCCAAATTACTGATAGAACATACTTACGATTTCGAGCTTTTGGGGCTTGTATCACCTGTTAAAGACTATAAAATGGCCTGGTTGATCAATAGGGATTTGGATCTTAACCTTGTCAAATTTGAGGATCTTGAGTTGGAATTTATGACTCTTCCAAGCCTGAAAATCTCTCAATATTTCCTTTCTTTACCGCATGGATTTGTTCAGCTTTTAAAAAATAAAGCCTTAAACTCAACGAATCAAGTGTCTTATTTGATACCAGAATTGAAAACAATGGACTATTTCCTTTTGGTACAAGACGAGACCTTTCAAATAAGTATTAATACATTTGCTACCCAGCTGGCAAAAAATCGCTACATACAGAATGTGATGAAGCTGGACGTGACTAAACTTAAATCAAAAGAAAACCTACTAACTTATTAACACCCTAATGAGCCATTTCAATAAGACTAAGATTCTAGCAACCATAGGCCCTGCTTCAAATAACTACGATACTATCAAAAGTTTGGCAGCAGCTGGAGCGAATGTATTTCGTTTGAATTTTTCGCACGGTACACATGAAATTCATGCTGAGGTAGCGAGCATAATCAGAAAGATAAATAAGGACGAAGGACTTAACCTTGGTATTCTACAAGATCTTCAGGGACCGAAAATCCGCGTGGGTGAAGTAGAAAACAATGGCGTAGAGATCAAGCCTGGAGAATTACTTACGATCACCAATGACCCGGTAGTGGGTACTAGTAGATTGGTAAGTACAGTTTACCAAAATCTTCCAAATGATGTAGTAAGTGGAGATAGGATTCTGATTGACGATGGTAACCTTGAGGTGGTAGTGAATGATACAGATGGCAAGAATGTCAATTGTACTGTAATCCACGGTGGTATCCTTAAGTCTAGAAAAGGCATCAACCTTCCAAATACTAAAGTATCTGCTCCATCTCTTACAGAGAAGGATATAGAGGATCTAGCTTTCGGATTAGAGCAGGAAGTAGATTGGATTGCCTTATCATTTGTAAGATCAGCTGAAGATATCATTGATCTTAGAGAAAGAATTGAAGCTAAAGGCAAGGTTTGTAAGATCGTTGCGAAAATAGAGAAGCCTGAAGCACTTGAAAATATAGATGCTATCATTGAAGCTACTGACGCAATCATGGTTGCTCGTGGTGACTTGGGAGTGGAAGTTCCAATGGAAATTGTCCCTCTTTGGCAGAAAAGAATTGTTGAGAAATGTAAGATTGCTTGTAAGCCAGTGATCATTGCTACCCAAATGATGGAAAGTATGATTACTAATCCTCGTCCTACTCGTGCGGAGACAAATGATGTGGCCAATGCTGTGTTGGATGGTGCTGATGCAGTGATGCTTTCTGCTGAAACTGCTTCTGGTAAGTATCCAGTGAATGCTGTGAAAGCAATGAGTAGCATCATTAGCTATCTAGAGGAAAATGCTGATATCTATCACAACCTATACAAAATCCCTGAGGATGATGATACCTTCTTGAGCAATAACCTGATTTTGATGGCTTCTAGACTTTCTAGAAATGTGAAAGCAAAAGCCATTGTTGGAATCACTTCATCTGGCTTTACTGGATTTAGAATTGCTTCTCACAGACCATTAGCAAGTATTTTTGTATTTACCAGAAATAAGCCTTTGATCACACAAATGAGTTTGGTGTGGGGTGTACGTGCATATTTCTATGAAAATCAGGTATCAACTGACGCTACATTCATAGACATCGAAAGTACACTGAAAGCAGATGACCATGTGCATACTGGTGATATTATCGTGAACACGGGTAGCATGCCGTTAAAATCGAACGGTAGAACTAACATGCTGAAAGTTCATATTGTAGATTAAGGTTTCTATAAAATCACTAAAAAGAGTCCCGAAATATTTCGGGACTCTTTTTTTGTTTTAGCCGTTTGTGAAAAACGAATGAAAAGGCGATGCACTTAAAAGACCTTCTAGCTTTTCTAAACTTCAAAGGTCAAAACTGATCACTGCGACTGATCGCTAAAGACTAAATCTAATCCCCCTTACCAAAGATCTCTTCTGGGCCTTTAGGAGTCACCATCAATACCTTTTCTTTTTCTACCATCACAGATCCTGCAGGCGAGCCTTTCACTTTTCTCACGTATTTGGCTTCGGTGTGGATCACAGGTGCTAGAGATTCGTTTTTATTTTTTGAGTAGAAGGCAGCCAGAGAAGCAGCAGTCTCGAGGACGGACGCAGGGATGCTTTTAAGGCCCGAAGTCTTAATTAGTACATGTGAACCCGGAACCATGCGGGCGTGCAGCCAGATGTCGTCTTTCTTAGTGTAGCCGCGAAGCATATCATCATTTGCCTGAGCGGACTTGCCAACCCAGATAGGGAATCCCTCGAATTCAAAAGTTTTGAAAGGTAAAATCACCGCATCCTTTTGTAAGACTTTGTCCTCTCCATGAGATTTCTTGTAGCCTTTTAGTGCCCTGAAATCATCGATTTCATTCAGTTCTTCAATTTGGGATTCGAGGATAGCTGCTTGATTGATTTTTGAGGCAATAGTCTTATCCAGTTGTCCCCATTCTAGTTTCCTATTCTTACTTTTTCTGTATAAAGAGGCTGCATGATCCTGTGGTTTTTGATTTGGCTTAAGCTTCACTAGGACAGTTTCTCCAGAATAAAAATCCATTAATTCCACTTCCAATTTTCCCCCTTGAAATTCATGAAGATTAGCCATGATCACATCTGCCAATTGTGAAGGAGGTGGTGAGTTGCGGAGTTCTTCCAGTTTTTGTGTGGATTTCTCTATATATGATTTGGTTCGCTTGAGCTGCTCCTGATACTTCTTGAGCATGGTGTTTTTGTCCTTTTCAAAATTCCCCCGAACTAGAGCCAGATAGAAAAGCTCATTCACAGCTTGTATGGGATTAGAGAAACTTTTGATCGGATTTTCCTCAGGTAGAAGACTCAGATGAGGTTCTCCATTTTTTTCTACTATAGAAAATAGCGGAGTCTCCAGCATTTCTAGAAGCTCCTGCATAAGCTCCCATTTGGCAGAAATATTTTCGTCGGGGTAACCTCTTCCTTTCAGCCAGTTTCTAGGAATCGCTCCCAAAGTAGGTAGAAATTGAGATGCGTTTCCTTCAAGTTTTTCGAAGCTATCCCAGCTCAAATCATACTTCTTGTTCAAGGAATTCCAGTCCAAATCCCGGTCTTCTACAATTCCATTTCGAAATAATTTTACTGGAGTAGCGGTATTCTTTTCGTAAAGCAGGACATTACTTCTGTTTGCGTGAAGTTTGAACAGAAGGGTTTTCCCCGAACTAAGTGAAAAATAAAAAGCACGTTCAAAGCTTAAAACTGTACATCCTACAATCTCATATCCAATCAGTTCTTTAAATAGATCAATACTGTTTCTTTTAGCGCGTGAAAAATTATCGGGAAATGAAAGGTAAATCTGAGGAGGTAGGAAATGAGCACGGATAAACCTTGATTCCTCAGCGTCTTCAGTCTCCAGAATCAATTCATCTTTGTTTTGCGAAAAACAGGCGATGATTTTTTTGCCCAAGAAAGCTTTTTCCAGCTCAGGGCAGAGGTATTGGAGGAAATGATAATTAAGATGCATTAGTCCAAAGTTAGCTGAAGCCCGTCGTAGGCCAAGGCTATTCCCTGAGGTAATTCTCTGTCCACAGCATCATGTAGGCCAAGACGGTGAGAAATGTGAGTGAAATAGGATTCCTTAGCGCCTATTTTTTGAGCCATATCTACAGCCTCATCTAGGGTGAAATGTGAAATATGGGGTTCTTTTTGCAGCGCATTCAGAACCAAGACTTCTGTGCCTTCGATAAGCTTCAGTGATTCCTCTGAGATGTAATTGGCATCGGTAATATAAGTGAAATCTCCAATTCGGAATCCCAGAATCGGGAGCTTATAATGTAAAACCGGTATAGGAGTGACTGTAATCCCCTCAATTGTAAATGGATTTTCGTTGATTTCTATAGTCTCTACTTGAGGAACTCCGGGATACCTTTTTCCACTGAAAATATATGCGAACTCGCGCTTGATTTGCTCCAGGACTTGCAGCTTCCCGAATACGGGCATGTCCTTTTGTTGCTTGAAATTAAATGGACGGATATCATCCAATCCGGCAGTGTGATCCTTATGCTCATGGGTATAAAGTACAGCGTCAAGGTTGGTGATTCCTGCCCTTAGAATTTGACTGCGGAAATCTGGACCTGTGTCAATGACAAGGCTGAGCTTGCCGATCTGAAGATGCACGGAGGAACGGAATCTTTTGTCCCGAAAATCCAATGAGGTACAGACACTACAGTCGCAACCAATCACGGGGACGCCTTGAGAGGTACCGGTTCCTAAAAAAGTTACTTTCAAAATTTCAACTGGGTTTGCCTCAGTTCAGTGAGGAAGTCATGATTTGCTTTGTCTTTGAAATCTGCCGGATCCATATTCAGTTCAATCAGAATATCTATGAGTGCGTTGATTTTTCCTTCCAAGGGAAAGTATTTATTCACTATGACGATTTTGGCGTCATTCAATACACAATAGCCCGATTTGAAATTACCCTTTTCGTAGCGCAGCATGTATTCTGATGAGGCGAATAGATTTTCAAGTTTATCCAAAAAGTGCTTAGTGTGCTTTATTACCATTTTAGCCGAGGATTTTTTTTACGGTAGCAAGTAATTTATCGTAATTAAGTGGTTTTTGAATGAAATCATCGAAACCTAATTTTCTGAATTCATCCATTGTATAGTTATTCATATTTCCGGAAATAGCAATGATAGGAAGCTTTGATTTGATGGGGTCCGTCATTTCTCTGATCATTTTGGTACAGCTGGCTCCATCCAATACAGGCATATTGAGATCCATTAGAATCAGATCAAACTCCTCTTTTTCCAACATATCTAATACTTGTTTGCCATTTTTTGCAGCTTTCAGTTGATAATTTTCAAATGAGAGGATGCTTTTAGTCAGGTTGATAATAACTGAACTATCCTCACCGACTAAGATTTTTTTTGAGTTACTCATGGGTTAAAAGTAGTTTCTTCTATGATATATTTCTCTAAAATTTTACGCTCTTTTTTAAGTTTATTCAGTGCTTTTTCTAAAGAATCCCAATCCTGAACCCGTGCCATCCTATCAGCATCAGTGGACAATATGAAAATAGCATTTGCGCCCAAAGTGCCAGAATTACCCTTTATGGTGTGTAAATTTCCAATTAAAGTTTGTTGATCCTTTGCCTTGAATGCGGTGTCAATTTGCTCCATTAATTGATCAAATTCTTGCAGTAAATCCGCATACAATGATTTTATGGTTGCTATGGAATTGTATTTCTGCAATTGTTGATATACTTCTTTGTCTAAGGTGAGATTTCCGTCAAGGTCTTGAGTTCCCCCTGTTTTGGAAGTGAGTTTTGCTGAGATTACTTCCAAAAACTCTTTGGGACGGATAGGTTTCGCGATAAAATCTTCAAACCCCATTTCTAAAAAACAACTTTTAACAGATTCCGCTGAATAAGTAGAAAGAGCGATTATTCTAGAGTGATAAGCTGATTGCTTCCATAGTATTTTTGCAGTTGCAATGCCATCCATATCAGGCATTTGAATATCCATGAGAATCAGATCAAACTTTTCTTTGGAAGCTCTATCCACAGCCTCTACGCCATTTTTCACTGATTCAAAGCTAAATAACTGGCCGATTAGATTTTCAAATAATGCACGAGTCAAGTCATTATTCTCGACAATCAAGACCTTTTTGCTTTTCATTAGTTTACTTTGAACTCTCAGCTAAATTATTAACTCATTTTGTCAAATCGATCCTATTTGATCCTAGTGGTGGGACCCACGGCAGTCGGCAAGACCGATATATGTCTAAATCTAGCCAAAAAATTCAACACTGAAATTGTGTCCTGTGACAGCAGGCAGTTTTACAGGGAAATGAAGCTCGGGACAGCTAAGCCCAGTTCAGATGAATTGCAGCAAGTTTCACATCATTTCATCAACAGCCTGTCTATAGAAGAGGACTATGACGTTCGTAAGTTCGAAAAAGAAGCGTTGGCCTTACTAGAGGGATTATTTAAACATCATCAAGTGGTGATTATGACCGGAGGATCGGGGTTGTTTGCCGATGCTATTGTGAATGGTATGGATGAAATGCCGGAGGTCGATTCAGAAATTCGATCTGGGATTATTCAGGAGTATGAGCAAAAAGGCTTGGAGTTTTTGCAGGAAGAAGTGGCTAAAAATGACCCTGAATACTTCGGGATAGTGGATCAAAAAAACCCGCAACGACTGATGAGGGCACTGGAAATATGGAGAGGAACAGGGAAGAAGTTCAGCTCTTTCCGTGTGAAATCAAAAAAGGAACGGCCTTTTGAAGTGATCAAAATCGGTCTGGAAAGAGACCGCGAAGCATTGTATGCTCGGATAGACCGTAGAATGGATCAGATGATAGCAGCAGGATTGTTTGATGAAGCTGATGCTCTTTTTGGTAAAAGGAATCTGAACGCATTACAGACTGTCGGTTACTCTGAAATCTTCGGCTATATAGAAGGTAAGTACGACAAGGAAGAAGCTATTCGCTTACTCAAAAGAAATTCAAGACGCTATGCCAAGCGGCAGATGACCTGGTTCAAGAAGGACGAATCTATCAAGTGGTTTTCTCCAGAAAAGCAGGAAGAAATCCTAGCTTATATTCAAGATCAAATCGCCTGAAAACGAGCTATTTTACCAACCCAGTTGTAAGGAGCTTTTTTGATCAAGGCATTGTATTGAATGCGGTTGACCTTTAGTTCTCTTATGATTTTCAGCGCTTTTTCGGTGACGTTTCTTTCAAGCTGCTTTCCCTTTAGCGCAGCAATAAGCAAATCAGGATCAGACGAGTCTTCCACCAAAATGCCCAGAGCGGGGTTCAAGGAATTTAACTTAAATAGTAACTCTTTCTGTTGATTGAGTTTGCGTTGCAGCGCATTTTTCACAGTAAGGAAAAATAGGAGGCCTCCGCCTCCCAGCATGATAAATAGTGGTATAAAACCCATCTTATATACTCAAGATTTTCATTAATTTAAGATGATCTTCGATCAACGGCTTTGTTTTGCCAATACAATCTGCAAATGGTGTGAAAACTACTTCTTGATTGACAACTCCAGCCATGTGAAATTGTTTTCCTGCAAGTAATCCTTCCACGGCAGACATCCCGCATCGGCTAGCTAATACACGGTCTCTCGCAGTTGGATTTCCTCCACGCTGAATATGGCCAAGTGTAGTTACTTTAAAATCCTTAGTAGGATCGTTCAGTTTGGTTTTTACTTTTTCCATGATGGTTTGTGCATTTCCTGCATCGTCACCTTCTGCTACTACTATGATGCTTGAAGATTTAGTCTTTCGTAGGTTCTTGAGAGATTTTACTACATCATTTAGATCTGTATGTGTTTCCGGAACCATGACAAATTCAGCTCCTCCGCCTATTCCAGATTCTATTGCAATGAATCCAGCATCTCTGCCCATCACTTCTATAAAGAAAATTCTATCATGTGCAGCAGCCGTATCACGAATCTTATCGATTGCTTCCAGAGCGGTATTTACAGCTGTGTCAAAACCAATGGTGTAATCAGTTCCATACAAGTCATTGTCGATAGTTCCTGGACAGCCGACTGTAGGGATGCCATATTCTTCAAAAAACACCTTAGCCCCAGTGAAAGTACCATCACCACCTATTGCCACCAAACCTTCGATGCCATGAGCGGTAAGGTTATCATAAGCCTTCTTTCTGCCCTCAGAAGTTTTGAATTCCATTGATCTGGCAGACTTCAGCACTGTTCCACCGCGTTGTACTATATTACTGACTGAATGCGATTGCAGGCGCTTGATTTCTCCGTCGATCATGCCTTCGTATCCACGGTATATTCCATATACTTCCAATCCTTTATAAATAGCTGTACGAACGACCGCTCTCACGCAAGCGTTCATGCCAGGGCTATCTCCTCCAGAAGTGAAAACTGCTATTTTTTTCATTGTTCATAGGTTTAAGATCCCAAAAATAGGGATTAAAGAAAGAATGCTTTCAGATTCTTAAATTATTAAACTTTTAATAAATCCTCTTTCGTAAAAGGGCTTGAATTCCAGCGCTAAAAATCTGAATTTGGGAGAATGGAACATAAAAAATTACCTGCTTTAGAATTTGAAATAAGTCCAATAGCTTTGGGTTGTATGTCGCTGAAAGGCAATCTAAAAGAAGATCAAAAGATCATTGATACTGCACTATTCGGAGGGATTAATTTTTTGGATACGGCTGATTTGTACCAAAAAGGCTTGAATGAAGAAATTGTTGGAGCTGCTATCAAGGATAGGAGAAAAGATATAGTAGTAGCCACCAAAGTTGGTAATCAAGTACGTGCAGATGGAAGTGGCTGGGATTGGAATCCAAAGAAAGCCTATATTCTAGCAGCTGTGGAAGAGAGTCTAAAGCGATTGCAAACCGATTACATAGATATTTATCAACTCCATGGCGGTACGCTCGAAGATCCTTGGGAGGAGACATTGGAAGCGTTTGAAATTCTCAAAAGTCAAGGAAAAATTAGGGCGTTTGGGATTTCATCCATTCGTCCAAATGTGATCAGAAAAGTGCTTGGAATGAGTTCTCCTGCTACGATCATGATGCAATACAATCCTTTGGATCGCAGACCTGAGGAAACTGCCTTTCCTTTGATCGCAGAATCTGAGACCAGAGTGTTAGTTCGTGGTGCCTTTGCCAAAGGGCTTTTGATTAATAAACCTGAAGAAGCATTTCTGGAATACACATCTACAGAAGTAAAAGAACTCCGCGAGTTGATCGCAGATTCTGGTTTGCTTCCCGAGGCTTTTTTGATACGATTTGGTTTGATTCAGCCAGCCGTGGGTTCCCTTGTGATCGGGGCAAGTTCTGTAGAACAAGTGGAAAAGATAATTCTCGCTTATCAGCAACAAAAAATAATTTCCGATAAGCTGATCGAGGAAATCTCTGCCAAAATACCGCTAAACCAATACTTACAGCATAGATAAAATTCCAATTGCCTAGACTCTGTAAATAGTCTATTTTGGAAGAATTTATTTTATCTAGCCCTATAAAACACCCAAGTATGAAATTTAGACTGTTGCTTTTTGCATTACCGGTTTTAATCTGGTCATGCGAACCCAAAGAACTCAGCGAATCAGAACGCTGGGAGGATACCGCCAGCCGCGTTGAGATTATTAGAGATGATTTTGGAGTTCCTCATATTTATGGAAAAAGTGATGCGGATGCAGTTTTCGGATTGCTATATGCACAGTGCGAGGATGATTTTAGAAGAGTAGAGCGAAATTACATTTGGGCCACAGGGAGATTGGCTGAGTTAGAAGGCCAGGAAGCAATTTTTAGTGATTTGCGTGCAAATCTCTACATGACCGAAGCCGAAGCAAAGGCTGCTTATGAAACATCTCCTGATTGGTTGAAGGGGCTTTGCGTGGCTTTTGCCGACGGAGTAAATTATTACCTAGCCACACACCCAGAGGTGAAGCCGCAAGTGATTACTAAATATGAACCTTGGATGCCGATGTTTTTCAGCGAAGGTTCCATTGGTGGAGACATAGAGCAGATTCCTACTAGAGGAATTCAGGCATTTTATGCAGAGAAAGAGCCGGACGTAATGGCCTTATATGAGGATGAATTTAAGCGTGAGGCTTTGCTGGATGAACCAAAAGGATCGAACGGAATTGCGGTAAATGGAAAAATGACGGCTTCAGGCAATGCCATTTTGCTGATCAATCCACATACTTCATTCTATTTCAGACCGGAAGTTCATGTGGTGAGTGAAGAAGGGTTGAATGCGTATGGCGCGGTGACTTGGGGGCAGTTTTTTGTCTATCAAGGTTTCAATGAGAAGACCGGCTGGATGCATACTTCCACCCAAGTGGACTTCATCGATGAGTTTGTGGAAGAGGTGACCGAGAAAGATGGGAAATATGAATATCAATATGGAGACGAGAGCAGGGCGGTGGAGGAGTTTCAGGTTTCTTTGAAATATAAGTCTGGCGCAGAAATTAAGGAAAAACCATTTACTTTTTACAGAACTCACCATGGTCCGATCACACATAAGATTGGTGACAATTGGGTAGCTACAAAGATTAATTGGGATCCTGTGAATGCGTTGATCCAAAGCTTCACGCGGACAAAACTGAGCAATCATGCGGAGTTTAAGAATATGATGGATATCCGGACGAACTCTTCAAATAATACGGTTTTCGCAGATGCAGACGGAAACATTGCCTATTTCCACGGCAATTTTATCCCAAAGAGAAATGAAGGTTTTGACTTTTCCGAACCTGTAGATGGCTCAGACCCAGCTTCAGATTGGCAAGGCTTACATACCGTGGATGAAAGTATAATGATAGTAAATCCAGAGACAGGCTGGATTCAGAATTGTAATTCTACGCCATTCACTGCGGCGGCAGAGTTTAGCCCAAAACGTGAAAATTATCCATTCTACATGGCTCCTGATCAGGAGAATTTCCGTGGAATTCATGCCGTAAAAGTGCTGAAGGAAGCTTCAGGCTTGACGATTGATAGCATGATTGAACTTGCTTATGATCCATATTTGCCTGCAATGGAGCATTTAATCCCTATGCTTTTGAAAGCCTATGAGGAGAAAGGAATCGCAGATTCCCAATTCACTGAGGCTATTAAAGTGCTGGAGTCGTGGGATTACCGCACTTCCAAAGAATCCGTGGCCATGTCACTGGCGCATTTCTTTGGGATGAATTTTATGAGAAACCATGGCAGTATCAATAATTTGATCGAATTCAATACGAACGAAAATTCCAAGATCCCTAATCCTTCACCTACTGAACTGCTAGCCACTTTTAGCCAGACTTTGGATCAGATGAATGCCGATTTTGGTACTTGGAATACGCCTTGGTCTGAGATCAATAGATTCCAGCGATTGACAGGCGAAATCGATATGCCTTTTGATGATGAGAAAGAGTACACTCCTGTGGGAATGGCATCTGGAACTTGGGGAGCTTTGGCTGCCTTTGGTGCCAAAACCTATCCTGGAACGAAGAGATTGTATGGTTATAGAGGAAACAGCTTTGTGGCTGTAGTGGAATTTGGTGAGAAAGTGAAGGCCAAGACCATCCTTGCAGGTGGTCAGAATTCGGATCCCAATTCTCCACATTTCTATGATCAGACTCAAGCTTACGTAGACGGTGAATTCAAGGATGTTGCCTTCTATCGCGAAGATGTGGAGGCTAGGATGGAGGAGAGATATGTGCCGGGGAAGAGGAAATGATCAGTAGTCAGTAGCAGTGATCCGTTTTTGACCTTTGAGGTTTCTAAAACCTCGAAGGTCTTGAGTAGTTTCTTTTTCTTTACCGTAGGGGAATGTGAGTAATCAGTCGCAGTAATTCAGTCATCATTTAATTGTATTGAGTGATTTGTGAAGTTGTCAGTATGAACACTACTCAAAAGAGAAATGATTGTGTCAGCCTGAGCACTTGAGAGACGAGAGTCTCGAAATCGAAGGCTCTTTTAAAATAAGCGTAGTTATTGTCCTCGATCCCGATGGCTATACGGGACGCTCGGACTGACACGATTTGCGGTTAAAAAAAATAATCCTAATTGCCTTAATGCAGTCTACAGACTGCTTTGATTTAGGTCCAAGCCTGCCGGCTGAAGGCAGGTCAGGAGACTTGAACCAGCCGAGTAAATTTTGCAAGAAGTGAAAAGCGTCAATAAATCAATTCCATTTCCCGTTCATACTCATTTAGTGAGCGGGTTATTAGATTTTTAACTTAGTTTTCAAACTCGAATAAAACCCACCAAAGCTTATGAGAAAAATACTCTTTTTCCTGCTCCTTAGCAGTTCAGTTGCTTTTGCGCAGCAAGAAACTAAACCACTGCGAACTTCTGTAGAAACAGAAACTCGTGCAATCAGGCAAGAGGTGCCGATGACGAATTCTGTTCGTAAAGCTTTCGATGAAGGATCGAGAGATTTTTCCGGCAAGCCGGGTGCAAACTATTGGCAGCTAGAAACGGACTTTACGATCAAGGCTAGTTTGGATCCAAGTACACAGACGATCACTGGATCGGAAAAAATCCTGGTGCATAACAATAGCAAAGAAGACATGACTTCCATCGTCCTTCGCTTGGATCATAATGTTTTCCGAGGAGATGTTCCTCGTGGAAGTTCAGTTCCAGCGGAAAATACAGAAGGAATGATTGTGACTGCCATTAAAGTGGCGGGACAATCAGTTGATCTGAATGCAGCGCCTCGACGAAGTAGAAATGATCCTGCTACATTAAGTGTAAGAGGTTTGCAAAGCACCGTTGCGACAATCACACTGGTAAATCCAATTAAAGCAGGAACAACAGCTGAAGTAGAAATCGACTGGCATACCAAATTGCCTGGTGGAGATAATGGCAGAGGTCATAGAATGACTCAGCGTTTTGATAGCACCTTATTTCAGCCTACACAGTGGTTCCCTAGATTGGCGAAGTATGACGATCTAAGAGGATGGGAAACCAGCCTTTATCTAGGTCCAGCTGAGTTTCATAATAATTTCGGAAAATTTGATGTGGCGCTAACAGTTCCAGCTGGCTGGATTGTAAGTGGTACAGGAGTATTGCAAAACCCAACTGAAGTTTTGACTCCTACAGTTGCTGAGAGATTCGCTAAAGTTCTTGACGCTGATGGAGAGGTGACACTTGTGGGTGCAGATGAAAAAGGTCCTGGAAAAGCAACGAAAGCTGGTGATCAACTTACTTGGCATTTTGTGGCTGATAAAGTCAATGATTTCGCATGGGCTACATCTGATAGATTTATCTGGAAAGCAACCAAGGCGGATATTCCTGGCAAAGGACCAGTGCCAATTTACATGGTTTTCATCCCTGAGAGAGCTCAGTATTTTGAGAAAGCTGGTGAGAACACCAAACATGCGCTGGAGTTTTATTCCAAGCTTTGGGCACCTTATCCTTTTCCACAACTTACCCTTCAAGATGGGCCAAGTGCCGGCATGGAATATCCTATGGTAATCAATTCCAATCAGGGAGCAGCAGATCATGAGGCAGGACATCAGTGGTGGCCGATGATGGTGGGAACAAACGAAACCCGCTACGGCTGGATGGATGAAGGTTTTAACCAATACATGAACATTCTCTCTGGAGCAGATAGCAGAGGAGTGGATTATAATTTGGATGGTTTGGGACAAAGCTACGGACGTATCAGTGGCATGGAAGATGAAGCGCCAATGATGTGGAGTGCCAACGATGCTGGTAGCATGTATGGATTTCAGACCTATTCTAAAACTCCGCTAATGCTATCCATGCTTGGTGGAATCGTAGGAGATGAGGCTGTGATCAATGCAATGAAAAAATACACAGCCACTTGGGCTTTTAAGCATCCATCCCCTTGGGATTACATGTTCTTCATGAATCAAGAATTGGGTCAAAATCTGGAGTGGTTCTGGTATTACTGGTTGTTTACTACAGAATCTGTGGAGGGTTCCATTCAAAATGTCACTACTTCAAATGGTGAAACTACAGTGACTGTTCATCAGGCGGGAGAAATGCCTTCTCCAGTTGTATTGAAAGTAGAGTTTGAATCAGAAGGAGCAGCAATCAAGAAAATGGCTAATGCTAAAATGATAGATGCTACTACTGCTGAAGTGACCTGGCCAGTGACAGTTTGGTTTGATGGAAGCAGAACTTTCGATGCAGTGATGGACTTTGGTGATCGCAAAATCAAAGCAATCACCCTTGATCCTCATGGACGTTTTCCTGATAAAGACAAGGCTGATAATGTTTGGCCAAGATAAATTGAATGAAAATGAGGCTCGAAAGAGCCTCATTTTTTTGTTATTTTTTACCGCTGAGGTCACAGAGGATGGCGCAGAGACCGCAATTTAGAGTTGTCCTGCTTCTCCAGAAGCTGGGCTTTTTAGATCTGGCTGTGAAGTTCAAGGTTTTTAGTTACCGTTCGCGAGACACGAACGGCGGCGCAACGCGTGTCAGCCTGAGCGCCCGCCTGACTTCGGGCAGGAAGTCGAAGGCGCTTTTAAAATAAGCGTAGTTATTGTCCTCGAACCTCTAGACTCCCGTCTCTCGGGTGCTCGGACTGACACTATTAGGTGTGAAAATCATAATCCGTCATTAGTGTAGCGAAGTCGAAGTCTTATTTTATTTCTGAGTTGTCCTGCTTCTCCAGAAGCTGGACTTGGTATCAATTTTTTATTTCCGTTCGTGTTACACGAACGGTGGCGTGAAACGCTGACTTTTTCATGGAGGAAACGCGTGTCAGCCTGAGCGCCCGCCTGACTTCGGGCAGGAAGTCGAAGGCTCTTTTAAAATAAGCGTAGTTATTGTCCTCGAACCTCTAGACTCCCGTCTCTCGGGTGCTCGGACTGACACTATTAGGTGTGAAAATCATAATCCGTCATTAGTGTAGCAAAGTCGAAGTCTTGTTTTATTTCTCAGTTGTCCTGCTTCTACAGAAGCTGGACTTGATGTTATAAATCAGAAAAAGGGCTGAAAGTCCTATATAACTAAGCCCAGCTCGATAGGGCTGGGCAAGGGAAGTTGAAATAGAAAACAAAGCTCTGAAAGAGCGAAATAGCAGGTAGATGATCGAAAGAGATCGTTAATAGACTTGTACCCTGACTAGGTTATGGCTTTTCACTCATCTCCAATTTCAATTCCCCTCCTCCAGTAATCTGGCTGTGAGAAAGCTCAAAGTTTCCTAGTTTTTGATTCTTCCAGTTAGCAGATTTTACATAGACATTGGAAGGGCTATTCGATTCAGTTTTGATGATGAATTGCTTGCCGGAGTAATAGTTCGGATTCAGGGCTATGGTGATTTTATCGAAAATCGGACTTCCTATCTGGTACGCTGGATCAGCTTCAGTTCCGCCGTTCATTTGGAACAATCCAATCTTCATCAATACTGCAAGGCTTCCCATCAGTCCTTGGTCTTCGTCTCCATTGTAGCCATTTTCAGGGCTTAAGTCAGAATAGATTCTTTTCACAATCGCTCTAGACCAGTACTGAGTCAGATCAGGTCTTCCCAATTTGTGGAAAATGAAAGCTGTCTGAATGGAAGGCTGGTTTCCATAGTTGATCGGGATTCTACGATACTCTGGATGTGTTTCTTGAGAATGGGAAGTACCAGAAGTGAAACCAAGCTTTTCAGATTCCTCGAATGAAGTATTCAATCGCTCAATGGTTTTTTCTTTTCCGCCCATCAAGTCAGCCAGTCCATCCAAATCATGAGGGACAAACCAAGTGCCCTGACTTCCGTTTGCCTCGTTGAAACCAGCGTTGTACTCGTAGGCATCAAAAGGTGTTTTCCAGCTTCCGTCTACATTTCGCGGGCGCATCCAACTAGTTTCAGCATCAAAGGTGTTTTTATAGTTTTCTGACCTTTTCAAAAATTCCTGCTCTCCCGCTTTGTCTCCAAGCGCTTTTGCTAACTGTGCCAGCGTCCAATCCTGATAAGCATATTCCAAGGTCAAACTTGGGCCGTCCTGATGAAAACCGAAATTCCCCTCAGGAATTGGCCAGGGTACAAAGCCGTTTTGCAAATAATGAGATAAGCCACCACCCAAGGATGTCTTGTGCTCGTAGCCTGCCTTTTCCATGATTCCTCCTGGACGGTGATTTTTCTTTAGACCTTCATAGGCCATCTCAATATCAAAACCTCGGATTCCTTTCTGGTAAGCACTGACGATAAACGGTGTGCTCGATGCGCCAGTCATTACATAAGTGTAATTTCCTCCAGAAGGGCCTCTCGGGATTAATCCACCATCCTGATAGTACCGCAACATGGAATTCACAAATTCCTCCGTGATCTCAGGATAGACCAAGTGCCAAAGCGTGTTGATAGTCCACTGAGCTCCCCAGAATGAATCCGAATTGAAGTGCCTGAACTTTGGTTTGCCAGCAGCATCCAATGGAATTTGCTTAGTCAGATGCTTTCCACTAGTTAGATCAGCATATTTTCCATTTACATCTGAGATCGTTCTTCTGCCTTGTAGCGCATGGAATAAATCCGTGTAAAACCTTCTTCTGTCCTTTTCTGTAGCGCCTTCTACTTTGATTCTTCCTAAGTAGCTATTCCATTCTTCGAAAGATTCCTCCCGTACTTTCTCAAAATCCCAATGCGCCAATTCCGTATCCAGATTGAGTAATGCCAGCTCCGCACTGACATAGGAAATCCCAACTTTCATGAGTAGTTCCTCCTTAGATTTATCAAAAGTCAGCAGCGCTCCCGAATCTTTTCCTTTGATCTCAGATAGGGTAGAGGTCATACCATTTTCTGACCAGCCACTGATCTCAGCGATTTCTTTATTGAGTTTGATTGCAAAAAAGATAGGGGTGTCATTCGGTCTTCTTACTGTTGGCCCATTGATCAAATGACCTGATAATGTGGTACTGTTTACTTGCATTAACTCCCCGTCTATGATTTCTGAAGGGCCGAGCATTCCGCCCAATCGGATCATGACTTGCTGGCTAGCATTCTTAGGGAAAGTATATCTGTGAAATCCTGTGCGTAGAGTGGAGGTAAGTTCTACTTTGATCCCGTAGCGATCTAGCATTAGTTGATGATAGCCAGGCTTTACTATTTCTGTTTCATGGGAAAAAGGAGAAGCGAAATTCCGCTCACCTTCCAAACTCACATCAGAAACGGGTAGAACAGAGAGTGCCGAAAGTTGCCAAGCATGGACATGGCTCAGGCCTTTGATAGAGTCACTTTCATACCTGTATCCGGATCCCCAGGCGCCACCCGTATCTGTGTCAGGACTGAGATTCACCATGCCGAAAGGTCTGGTAGCAGTATTGAAAAAGAACCAGCGGGAATTTTTGCTATCCACATAGGGATTTACCAGATCTGCTGGGGATTCTTTTGACTGTGCAAAAGTGAAAAGTGAAATTTGAAAAATCAGTAATGAAAGGCAGAGTCTGAGGTTCATCTTTTGGGGCAGTTGAAATGGGAGCTTAAGTAAGTTTCAAAAGTTCGAAAAACAAACCTGAGGTGTAGGGTATTTACGCAATGGATTTCAGCTCTTCGGGTTTTAATGACAACACGGTACTTATTAAATTGATAGAAATTAAATACTGTTTCTGGAGAAGCAGGATAACAGCAAACTGGGCTGAGTAGACTATCAAAGAAAAAGGCTGGAAGTTCGAACTTCCAGCCTTTTTTGACTTTTAACGCTTTGTCTTACTTTTCTAAAAAGGCAGATCAGCTTCCATTTTTTCTTTCTTTTCGGAGCTGCCCATTAGCAGTATTTCGTTTACCACGATCTCGGTGATGTAACGCTTCACGCCATCCTTATCGCTGGTTTCTTCTACGCGCTCTCCCTTCTGATTTTTGTAATACTCATTGGTAGCGATGGACTTCAATTTTTTTCTAAAATATCTCAGTGGAAAATATGTATTTAGTTCTTTGGAAGTATGGAAAATCCAAAAAACTGAATATCTTGTTTGATAAAGAGTCAAAAAAAAGATCAATAGAGGCAACTTGCAAATAAAATGATAAGAAAAGGTTGTCTTTAATTATAAACTAAAGAATGACTATATGGAAGGCAGCGCTATTTTTAAACCGCGTATTTTTTTATCTTATTCTCATAAAGATGAAGAATTAAAAAAGGAGTTAGACTCTCATCTAGTCCCATTAAAAAGATCAGGTAAAATTGATACTTGGAATGACCGAGAGATAATTGCTGGACAAGAATGGAATGAAGAGATCTTGGCAGAATTAAATAAGTCAGAGGTAATTTTACTTTTAATTAGTAAAGATTTTATTGCCTCACAATACATCTGGGAAAAAGAACTTCAGATAGCAATGAGTCGTCAAGACAAAGGAAATGCATTTGTAGTTCCTATAATACTAAAAAGTTGCTTATGGGAGGATATGCCTTTTGCAAAATTACAAGGCTTGCCACGGAATGCTAAACCAGTTACCTCCTTTCAAGACCGTGATGAAGCTTTTACTGAAATTGCAATTGCTCTAAAAAAATTAGTGGATTACATCTATGATTCAAAAAAATAATAGTAGTTTTTTACTTAGAATAAAATATTATTAAAAACAATAAATAATCTTGGGAAATTAAAAAAAAAGATTCAATCCTTAGTTAATTATAAGTTTTTTGAAATTATATGCATTCAAATAATAAGCTTGAATGCTTTCTTGATTTTCAATATCCACAAATAAAATATTTTTATTATGATAATTTATGGAACAAAAGGAGTAACAATAACGACAAAGAAAGGGCAATTTTTATGTCCCAATTGTAATAGGGTCAATAAATATAGACATAAAAAGGTTAAAAGGTTTTTCCATCTTTACTGGGTTCCAATAATACCTTTAAATACAGAAATGGAATTTGTTGAATGTTCAGTTTGTAGTGCAACTTATGAAACTGAAGTATTAGATTACAAAATAAATTTTAATGACGGCGGTATTCAGTCCATATTCGAACAGGCGATTCAAAAAGCTATGATTCAAATTTTGTTAGCTGATGGGGAGATTAATACTGATGAATTGAAAATGGTTCACTTAATTATTAATCGATTTAGCTACAACGATATTTCATTAGCTGATTTGGATAGTGTTGTTAGGAAGTTAGAAGTTAATCAAGAACCAATCAGTAAATATTTGACAGCAATTGCTCCATTGTTAAATGATCGTGAAAAAGAAGGGATTTTAAATTGTGGACTTAATGTAGCGTCTTCAGATGGAAAAGTTGATGATAATGAACTTAGTGTAATTCTAGAAATAGCTAATTCATTAGGCGTCTCTCAAACTCGATTAAAAGAATTAATGCAAATCAGTTTACCTAATTGATTTTTTTTAAATCTCAGATATGCAAATTATAAAAAAGGATCGTTATCCAGGAATTCGTTCTTTTGAGGCAGATGACGAGCGCTTATTTTATGGACGAACTAAGGAAATTGATAGTCTGTTTAGTTTAGTCACTATCAAACCATTAATAATATTATTTGGAAAATCAGGTTTAGGAAAAACCTCATTAATAAAAGCTGGTTTAGGCTCACTTTTGAAGAACAACAACTTTTTCCCTTTAATGATCCGTCTTCAAAACACGTCAGTATCACCTATAGATACTGTAATAAGTGAATTAGAACCTTATGTTGATAAAAGTAAGCTTGAGCAATTTGGAGGAAAAAGCAGTAATGTCATATGGGAGGCTATCAATGCATGCAATTTTTTTGATCCAAGTGGGGTACCTGCTACACCTATTCTGATTTTTGATCAGTTTGAAGAATTATTCAATCATGATATCTCTCTTCGACATCAATGGGCAAGCCAGTTGTCTGACTTGATTGAAGGAAGGCGCCCAAAAGACGTGGTTGAGATATTACAACTTATTCCAAGAAGTGAAAGAACAGCCGAACAATTGGAATGGTTTGAGCCTCCATTGGTTAAGATTCTGTTTTCCATTCGTTCCGATCGAATGAGCGATTTACATCAGTTAAGGTCAGAATTCCCAGGTATTTTACAGAATCGATTCGAACTTAAACCATTGCAGGTTGACCAAGCAAAAGAAGCGATCATAAAACCGGCAACACTTATAGGAAATGAATTCTCGAGTATTCCTTTCGAATATGAAACGGAAACAGTTAATGAGATTCTTGAAAACTTAAAAAATGAAACTGGCGAAATCGAGTCATTTCAATTGCAAATAATATGTCAACACATTGAAAAGTATGTTAAATCTAATAAATGGGATAGCGTTGATAAAGTTACGATCAATACATGGGTTTTGGATGGTAAAGAAGGTATAGCTCTTATACTAAGAAATTATTATTTGGATAATATTGCCGATTTGGGTTCGAAAGGGGAGCAATTAGCAGCAAGAAAATTATTAGAAGAAGGCCTAATCGCCGATGGAAGACGGATAGGTGTCGCCGAGGCGGTGGTAAAGGGTACATTTAAAATTGATGATAAGCTACTGGGACGTTTACTACTTAGTCGACTCATTCGCCCAGAAGACTCGCGTTTAGGCCGTACATATGAAATCAGCCACGATACTTTAGTAGTCCCAATCCTTGATGCCTTGAAAAATCGCAGATTTGTTGAAGAATATCGAAAAGATGAGGAAGAAAAAAAACAGCTCAAGATTGGGCAGATTGAAATGAAGAAAAAGCAAAAAAGATCATATTTGGTTATACTTGTTTCTATTATATTTCTAGTTACTTTTTTGGTTTTGTATTTAAATCAAAAGGAAGCAACTGATCGCGCCTTTTCGAATGAGAAAAGAGTCCAAACTATAATTGACGCCATTTATTTTTATGAGAATCGTTTTGCCCTCGCGTCGAGGCAAGATACTATCACAGGAAAAATCAAGTACGGATTTATTAATAAACAAGGAGAGCCCATGATAGACTATAAATATGATGAGGCTTCAGCATTTGATAATGAAACAGAATTTGCAAAAGTTGTGGTTGATGGTAAGAAATTTTGGATAGATACTACCGAAGTAAAATATACTCTTGCTGAAAGTTTTGAAGAATTGAATGAGTTTAGTGAAGCTTTAGATTTACGTAGAAAAGAATTAGAAATAATTCCCAACACTATTGCCCGAGGTTCCTCTCTATTGATTGTTCAAATGGACCAGAATGAGTTGCAAACTTTACCTCCCCAGATTGGTCACCTCACATTACTTTATTATCTTAACTTGGAAGAAAATCAACTAAAAAGCCTGCCTGCTGAAATAGGGAAATTAGAATTTTTAAGAATATTAATTTTAAGTAATAATTCCATTGAAACTCTACCTATCGAAATTGGTAGCCTTTTAAATTTGGAAAGTCTTTTTTTGGAGGGAAATGAACTCAAAACTCTACCTCCTGATATAGGGGAATTGGAAAATTTATCTTTTATTCATTTAGAAAATAATTCAATTGAAACTTTACCTTCTGAAATTGGAAAATTAGAAGGCTTACAATATTTACTATTAGGCGGTAATCCAATATCAGAAGAAGAGAAAGAGAAAATACGAAATTTATTACCTAACTGCGAAGTGTATTTTGATATTGTTGATTTTGAAAATTGAAAAAACATGAACTTAATTTTAATATGAAATCAATCAAATGACTTTATTAAGACGTCAATGGAATAATTTATTGGAAGCCTTGGGAAATGGATCATGTATTGTTTTTCTTGGTCCATTGGTATCTACTGTTAGTGAAGGGGGATTACCATTAGATTCAGCCTTTGCCAAGGCGCTTGGAGTCACTCTTGAAGAAGAGGGTATAGCATATGATAAGATGCATTCACACAACCTCACCTATATAATGCAGCGTTTTATGACCATTAAAGGTGTGACCTCGTCTGATCCTGGTTATGAAGCCAAGAAATTTTATGAAAAATATCAAGGCCAAATTAATAGCATTCAAAAAATGGTTGCTAGTTTACCTATAAGCTTGATAATCAATACCTCACCAGACAGCAGTATTTTTCTTGCGTTGAAAGAACAAGGTAAATACCGTAGCGTACATGACTACTACAATTTTGAGGGTGAGGAATCTGATGATATTGAGGCCCCTTCTCCTGAATGTCCACTGGTCTACAATCTCTTTGGTTTTTATAAAAATACAGAGTCTTTGGTGCTTACTGAAGCTGATCAGGTTAAATTTATCAGTAAGGTTGTCAAAGATCAACCTTCTCTGCCACCAAAATTATTAAGGCAGTTTCAGGGAAAAAAAACATTTCTATTCTTAGGTTTTAATTGGGAAAATTGGCATTTACGATTACTGCTCCAAAGCCTCGATCTAAAAAATGATAGCAATATTATGGCTCATGCAGGCGGTGAGAATGGCCTACAAATCAAAACAAAAGATTTTTATGAAGGGCATTTCCATTTTTCTTTTGTAACTGAAGAAATCAGTGATTTCTTAACTGAGTTGCATAACCGATTCAATGCATCCTCTGAAGAATCTGTTGATCAAAAAAAGATAATTATTCTTTCTGTACAAAAGGATGAAATATATCGCGATGAACTTTATAAAAATCTAAAACCATTGCCATATGATAGTTGGCATTCTGGGCTTATATCTCTTGGGGAGGATTCTTCAGAATCCTTCAATCAACATTTGGAAAGTGCTAATATTATTTTTTTGCTTGTGAGTCCTGATTTTATGGCTTCCAATGAGATTTTAAATAGTGTTTGGCCTCAGGTATTAAAACAAAATCAAAACAAAAGCTCAAAGGTCATCCCAATTATTACACGTACCTGCAATTGGCAACTATGGAAAGAATTAACTCAAATGCCTCTAATACTGCCAAAAAAAGAGGGTGAAGTTGGAAAAGCGATTAGTAGTTGGGAACGTTCAGATGATGCTTTTCAGAGTATTTTAAAAGACTTTGATTTGTTTTTTAAATAGTTAGGGATTTAAATTTATTTCCAGCATATCTTCATTATTACCTTTTGCCGGAATTCATTTTTCTGACAAATTAAAAAAAACCGAGAAAGATATTCTTTTCCCAGCCTTTTTTGACTTTTAACGCTTTGTCTAACTTTTCTAAAAAGGCAGATCAGCTTCCATTTTTTCTTTCTTTTCGGAGCTGCCCATTAGCAGTATTTCGTTTACTACGATCTCGGTGATGTAACGCTTGATTCCTTCTTTGTCGGTATAGTCACGGTTGGAGATCTTGCCTTCGATGGCGATCTCCGAACCTTTGTCTGTGTACTTGTCTAAGACCTCCGCGTTTTTGCCCCAGATGACGAGATTATGCCAGGTGGTTTCGGTGATTTTCTCACCTTTTTGATTTTTGTACACCTCATTGGTAGCGAGGGATACTTTACCCAGAGTCTTGCCACCGTCTAGGTTTTTGATTTCTACTTTGCCGCCCAAGCGACCGATTAGCTGTACTTTGTTTCTTAGCGCATTCATGATGTTTGTTGTTTTGGTTAGAAAATTTGTTTGTCGTTTTCGCTAGAGGAAAAACTTATGATCCAAAGTTGGGGGATCGGTCTGCACTAAGTCGGTAGCTAGTCGTTTGTATTCGATAGTATCCGTTTGTGATCGGATAAAGTGGGTTTATTGACTATGAAGAAGGGTTGAGGTTTTAGAAAAGTTTAGTAGGTTTAGAGAAGGGGAGAGGGAGTTGAGGATATAATAAGTTATATGCCACTTTAGGACGACACGACAATGAAAGTAAACTTCGACATAAAAGACAATCACGCTATTGAAATTGCAGGACGACATATCGACTTACATAACAATTTCGACTTCGTTGGTTTTGACTACAATGTTGCTGACAGAGAAATTAAACTTCATTGGAAAAAATCAAGTGGTGACTGGGTTGACAAAAACGAATTTTCAAGTTTGGTTTTGACACATAAAGGCGTGACCTTTTTGAATGTAATTGAACAAGATGAAAAAAGCGTTTATGAAGACGATTGTTGTTTAGGAGAAATTACATTTTTTCCATCAACAGCAAGAGATATTAATGACAGCATTGTTCCTCAACCAAAACCAAATGACGGAGACGACATTCTTTACTTTTTTGAAAACGGACAACTAATAAGAATTCATTGTGAACAAATAGAACTCGGAATAAAAATGCCAACCGAAATTTCCGACAACAACTTTGCATATAGCAACTTGACAGAAGAAGAAGCATTTTGGGTTATGTGGTATTTCTTAGATGGACATTATGAGTTGGCAGGTGGAGAATTTGACCTGTCAGACATTTTGAGTGCTTCACAACCTTTTGAATTTGACGACAACGGACATTTCGATGGACAGGTAAAAGGAAATAGACGAGTTGCACCAGCGGACAGCGGAATGGTTTGGCATTGGAATGAAGCAGTTAAAAAATATAGAGAACACGGACGACCAAAACCAACACCGTTAAAGAAATGAGAAAAGCGGCATATAACACGGGTTTGGCAAAAGTGGCGATTCAGTGCTCCGCAGACATATTTGTGGTTAATCAAAGTTTGGTTCTCCGCATCAACATTTGTGGTGAAAATCGCCACCTTCGCCAAGCCCGAAACCGTTTTGTCTCAATCCATGAAAACTTATTAACCTTAACAAAAAAAATATGGAGGCTAGAATAACTACAGTAGTGCTGCTTCTAATGATGTTAATGCTTAATTCGTGTAAAAATGAAGACAGGCTAACTATTGAATCTGAACCATCAGCAATAGACTTAGTGAAAGTTAGAGGCGTATTGCAGGAACTGGACGACCAATTTTCGGATAGTTTTAATAACGGGGATTCAGTAGCAATTGCCGATCATTACACAATGGATGGAACCTTTGGGGTAATTAAGGGAAGAGAAAATTTGATTTCTGCCTGGGGAAAATCAATCCGATATGCCAATGAAAATGGGATACCAAATCTCAAATTCAAAATCAGTTCTGTTTCTAGTCACGGTGAATTTTTGGTTGAAATCGGTGATTTTGAAACTTTGGCTTTAGACAACACTGTTAAAAGTACGGGGAAATACCTGGTAGTTCGAAAGCTGGAAGATGGCCAATGGAAAATGTATCGTGATATTGGACTTTAAAAACCGAACATATAGAAATTACTACTAATCATAGATCTGTCCAGCCTAAATGCATCTAATGATTTATAGCCAAACTCCTTATTTAAAAAAGCAGCAACATTCCAGACAAAGCAATAAACAAACTTGAGCCATATGAGAAAGGTAATTTCATTTATGCATATATCACTTGACGGTTTTGTAGCAGGACCGAATGGGGAAATGGACTGGATTAAAGTAGATGAAGAGATTTTTGATCATGTTGGTAAGCGGATAAGCGAGGGCGACACAGCATTATATGGTCGGGTGACCTTCCAGATGATGGAAAGTTACTGGCCTACCGCGGCAGACAAGCTGGAAGCGACCAAGCACGACATCGAGCATTCAAAGTGGTATAGCAAAGTTCGTAAGGTGGTGCTATCAAAAACAATGAAAGACGCTGATCCGATAGCTATCGGATCAACAAACACCAAAATAATCAGCGACAACTTGTCGGAAAGCATCAATGAAATTAAGCAAGTGGCAGGTGAAGATATTTTACTTTTTGGTAGTCCTACTGCTACGCATGCACTTATTCAAGAGGACTTAATAGACGGTTACTGGCTATTTGTTAACCCTGTTATTCTTGGGCGAGGTATTCCATTGTTTTTGGATATCAAAGACAAAATTAATCTGGAGCTATTGAATACCCGGCAATTTACTTCCGGGGTCACTGAACTGAATTACCTAGTGGTCAGAAAATAACAGCGAACAGAAGCTACGAGTATTTGCTGTTAGCGAGAAAACATGTCCGCTTAAATAACCCAGTGCTAAATGGACAGAAAAGCATTTTTAATCTTCTACTGATCCTAAATGAGACTTTTACAATGACTTTTGATTGAAATCATGGACTACTCATTACTCTTATCCGAATTTAGGCGTGTAGTTGAGTTCCCCGACAAGGAATTCTTGAAGCTTACTCCTTTGATTGAAAGGATTAGAGTGAAGAAGAATGAGCATCTTTTAAAAGCAGGAGATATTTCCAGGAAAGTATATTTCGTAGAAGAAGGGTGTTTGCGCCAGTACCTCATCAATACTAACGGTGAGGAGAGAAACATCTATTTTAAAGTGGAATGTGGCTGGTGTAGTGAGCTGGAAAGTTTTTTAAATAATACTCCAACTGAGTTATCTATACAAGCTCTCGAAGACAGTCAATTGTTAGCAATTAATGAGAAAAACTGGATCTATGCAGTGACACATATTCCACCCTTTACCATGTATTTTATTAGGGCGCAGCAGCAAACTAATTACATGTTGAAAAAACGGTTAGGCGAGGCGACCATCGAAACTCCGGAAGAAAAATATATAAGGTTTCTACAAGAAGAGCCTCAACTCCTTCTTCGCTTGCCTTTGTTTCAGATTGCTGCATATTTAGGAATTACACCGGAAACAATAAGCCGAGTCAGGAAGAAAATAGGCTCCAAATGATTTCTTGATTCAAATCAAGGTCTTTGATAGTTTATGGATTTAGCTTTATCCAATAACAATTAAAGAAAGATATTATGAACAAGGAAATAATTCGAATTGGACAGGTTACCATAGCTTTTCTATTGGAAACAGCCGATACCAACGGCTCATTAGCAATGTTTGAATTTGGCGTTCCCGTAGGAGCTAAAGTTCCACTTCCACATTATCATGAGCATTATGATGAAACGATATACGGATTGGAAGGAGTGATTACATTCACTGTAGCTGGAAAACCTATTGATATTGCCGCAGGTGAATCCTATTTCATTCCCCGCGGTGTCATTCATGGATTTATTAATCACGGGACAGTAGATGCTAAGGCTTTAGCTGTAGTTACTCCGGCACTTCTTGGACCAAACTTTTTTAAAGAGTGCGCTGAAATCGTAAACGCTGGTGGACCACCTGATTTAGAAAAACTAAAAAAGGTAATGACTACTCATGGCTTGGTACCTGTGATACCAAATTAACCTTAAGAGCAAGGCTGGCAGGCAAAGAAATTTTAGTAATTATCCGCATCCGATGGAAATGGTGTGCGGATAATTATTTTATATGTATATCCGCTTTTCTGCCAGTAAAGCGATTAAAGCATTACAGAATTTGGCAAACATTAGCATTTAGGCCACTTCGGTCACCGGTCTCCCGATAGCTATCGGGAGGTCTTCCAGCCAAGAAACCAAAGAATTTAAGACCACTGGCATCATTGCGGATATTCACATTATATTATAAATAATTAGATGATAAGCAATTGTTTACCCTCAATATTCTTCTGGCCATTTTTAATTACTCTATCTCCACGATTATCTCTATTTCTACAGCCATATTATTTGGCAAAGCCGCAACGCCAACTGCTGAACGAGCATGCTTTCCTTTCTCGCCGAAAACCTCTACCATCAAATCAGAGAAGCCATTGATCACAGCCGGTTGCTTGGTGAAGTCAGGAGCGGAATTGACCATTCCCATCACTTTCACAAACTGCTTGATCCTGCTTAGATCTCCTCCAGTTGCGATTTTCAATACAGCAATAATTTCCAATCCCGTCTCTCTGGCGGCCTGATATCCTTCATCTACGCTCAAGTCAGCACCGACTTTCCCGAATACATCTGGGCCTGTACCGGACAGATATAGTATGTTGTCTACCTGTTTCCATTTTACATAATTGGCGATGGGGGAGGTGATTTCAGGTAGTGTTAGTCCGAGTTCTTTCAACTTTTCTTCAGGGCTTTGCGCAAAAGATAAAAGTGGAAGTAAAGTGACAAGACTTAGCGTTATCAAGAGGTGTTTTAATTTCATAGGGTAGTGGTTTTGGTTTTCCTAAGCTAGCCGATTCTTTTTACTTTTGGAATCAACTATTAAAAGATCTTCCGATGCATCAAATCGAGATATTACCCTATTCACCCGAGTTAAACCCTTTTTTCAAGTCTATCAACCAAGCTTGGGTGGAACAGTTTTTTTCAATTGAGCCATTTGATCGGGCGCAGTTTGATAGTCCTGAAGAAACCATCATCAAACCTGGCGGCACTATAATTTATGCAAAGCTAGGTGAGGAAATCGTGGGTACTGTAGGGCTGCATAAAGTCTCTGATGAGATCTATGAACTTATCAAAATGGGGGTGGCAGCAAGTGCACAAGGAAAAGGAGTTGGGATGATTTTGGCCAAGGCTATTCTGGCAAAAGCCAAGGAAATGGGAGGAAAGAAGGTGGTGCTTTATACGCACTCCAAACTTGCTCCAGCCTTAAGGATCTATGAAAAATTAGGTTTCAAGGCTGCTGAACTTGAAGAAGGAAAATACTGCCGCTGCGATATCAAAATGGAACTGGATCTGTAGAATTATTTTTACTAATTTTTATCATGAGTTTAACTGATTTTTGACAGCTGAAAATGAGTTGAATATGTAGAAATTTAGGATCAATCAATTCCCCTATCATCATGAAAAAGATCCTCGTTCCCTTTGATTTTTCCTCCTATTCATTGGCGGCACTAAAAACTGCTCAAAAAATCAGTGCTAAATCGGATGCAGAGATTCTCTGTGTTACAGTTATTCCTTCCGAAGTAGATTGGGAGTTACTCTCCGATGAGGCGAAAAAAAACTATCCCGATTTGATCGAAGAATTTGAAGAAGCTCAGCAAGTGCTTCCAGATTACATTCTTAAGATTGCTCCAGCAAAAGCCCCAATCCGACAAATAGTTCGAATAGGTGTTCCTAATGAATTAATTCTTCGAGTAGTTCAAGAGGAAAATCCTGATTTGTTGGTGCTAGGTGCTTATGGTAAAGGATATATAGAAGGAAACTTCATTGGATCAACCTTGCAGAAGGTGCTCAGAAAATCTCATTGCCCTATTTTGGCAGTAAAAGAGCCTCTAAATGGAAATGATTTCCGAAAAGTTGCCTTTGCATCCAATTTTGAACCAAAATCCAAAGTGGCTTTTGAAAAAATCAAGCCACTTATAAAGCTATTCAAAAGCACTGTTCACTTACTGTTCGTCAATATTCCTGCTCATTTCACTTCTTCTCAAGAAATCACTTCAAGAATGAATTTGTTTAAGAAAGGACATGAGGAATTGACTTTTCATCAGCATATTTTCAATGATTCAGAAGTAGAAAAGGGGATGATTGCTTTCGCCGAAACCCAGAATATTAAATGGATTATTTTGGTAACAGGTGATCATAGTCATGCTCCTGCCTATCTAGTAGAAACTACAGAGACTTTGATTTTCAAGAGTGACTTGGGTGTGCTCAGTGTAAAAAGCTAGCTTACCAGAATCTGAAAGCTTTCTCGTACACTCTGTTTCGGAAGATCAAGTTGTCCCAAATGTCTGGGGAAAGGTAAATTTCCAAACCTATATTGACCGTCATATATCCATCATAACGGTGCGTAAGGCCTGATCCTCGACGTATTCTGCCTCTATTCTTAAGGATTTTATCTACATCTGGTAGCCCATTATCATCTATGAAACTTGGGTTGCGCACAGCTAATCTCAGACGATCAGGATTTTTGCCGGTGACATAATCGTCTACCAGATCAAGGTAGAATTCACTGATATTATAGGAAGAAATATCATCCATGTAATCAGTCAGCGTGAAGCGATAGTTGCCTTCAAAAGTTAAATCTGTGTACACATTGAGCTTGTACTTGAAGCCTAATCCCATCGGGAAAACAATAATGTTTCTATTGTAGGGATTGTTTTCCAATTGAAGAGGTCGTAGGTCTACCCAGTTTCCGTCAAGCTGAGTTTCCGGATTATTAGTGGACATGCCCAGTCCTGCAAAAATGTAAGGATTTAGAAGGGAGCGGTGAATATTGGGAACCTTTACAGGGAATAAATAATACTCTACTATGGCTGTTGCTTCCCAGTTTTTCGCTCTAAAATTGAGGTTTCTGGGCGTTCTGTAGGCTCTTGGATCCGATGGGGGGTCCTGGCCAGACATTTTATAATAGGAGAATTCAGCACGTGCTCTTAGGTTTGTGCCGAAGGTGTAATGGGCAGCAATATTGGCATTCCAGTCAGGTTGTACACCTTCGTTGTATTTCCAAAATGAATAAAGCTCCCCAAAATATTGGGTTACTCCTGCACTGGCAGATATAGAGAATGGTTCTTCAAACTTGTAACGGTAAAAACTCTGGGATTGGGCTGTCCAGGAGAAAAGAAAAAGTAATATGAATAATAGTTTTTTCATCGATGGACTTCTGTTCAATTGAATAGCGTTACTATTCAACACGAAAATTAGGCTAATTTTCTAACTTTTCAAATCCAGACTTGAGGTGAAGATCGCGCTGAGGGAAAGGGATTTCTATTCCTTGCTCACCAAATTTTTTGAAAATTGCAAAGTATAATTGGCTTTTCAGCACTTTGGGGCGATTAATGTATTCTGAAGACCATACACGCAGAATGAAATTGATGCTATTGTCTCCATAGCTATCGAAAAGCACATCTGGAGCAGGAGTATTCAGCACTCCATTATTTTCTTTCGCTGCTTCTACGAGGATGCCCCTCACTTTTTCCGGGTCTTCTTTGTAAGCTACTCCAACTGGGAAGTTGAAACGTATATTTCTGTCATTATGTGACCAGTTGATTACTGGACTGTCTATAAACTGACTGTTGGGTACAATTATCGTGATATTGTCATTGGTGACAATGGTAGTGGAGCGGGCAGAAATTCGGATTACATCACCAGAAACATCGCCTACCTCGATACGATCACCCACTTTTATAGGCTGCTCAAACAGGATAATTAGCCCGGAAATAAAGTTATTCGTGATGTTTTGCAGGCCAAAACCAATACCTACACCTAATGCTCCAGCTAGGATTCCGAATGCGCTTAGATCAACTCCGTTGGTTTGTAATATAGAAAATACACCCGCCAAAATCAGCACGTACTTGACGATCATGCCTATAGAGGACCTGGTGCCGGAATCGATCTGATAGCGAGTTAAGACTTTGTGTACGAGTAGTCTGCGAATCCATTCGGTAATGATGAAAAGGACTATGAAGGATATGATCAAGGTGAGGATCAAACCTACAGTAAGCTTAGACTCGCCCAAGTTGACTAGGCTGTAATTGAATATTTCCTGTAGCCATTCTATAAAGCCTTGGGCCTTCTCTTCAGCTACTTCTTTTATTTCCTGCTGCATTTAATATGTGCTTTCTTTTCTTCTTTTCAATTCTCAAACCCTTCAGAATCGCCTTTTAATGTAATATAATTCTTTCAAAACACGCAATTGAATGGATTGTTCCGTTTCTTTTCTTAAGGAATGACTCTTTAGAATTATTTAATTGATTTTGGCTAATTTTGAGGCATGAGCAAGCAAAAAGAAGAGTTAGAGCACCGGCTTAAGCTGCGAAACGTAAAACTTTCGGACTATGAGGATATTCAGGAAATCATGAGTTCGATCTATAAAAATCAAGGCGGTGCATGGACTAAACAAGAGTTTAAGAATCAACTGAAGGCTTTTCCAGAAGGCCAGATTGGTATAGAGGATAACGGGAAACTGGTAGCAGCTGCTATGAGTTTGGTGGTCGATTACAATAAGTTTGGTGACAACCATACCTATGATCAGATCACTGGCTTTGGCAAATTCGACACCCATGATATGGAAGGCGATACGCTGTACGGTACGGATGTCTTTGTCCATACCGACTATCGCGGAATGCGTCTCGGACGTAGACTGTATGACGTGCGTAAGGAGATTTGTGAGAATCTGAACCTTCGATCTATTATTGCAGGAGGAAGAATCCCAGGATATAAAAATTACGCGGATGAAATGACACCTCGGAAGTATATCGACCTTGTTAAAAATAAGGAGATATATGACTCCGTATTGTCTTTTCAGATTGCGAATGAATTCCACGTACGAAAGGTGATTACAAAGTATTTGCCTTCGGATACAGATTCCAGAGCCTATGCTACACTTCTCGAGTGGATCAATATTTATTACGAAAAGGACGAGAAGCTAATTGGTAACAAAAAATCAATAGTTCGTCTAGGCCTGGTGCAGTGGAAAATGCGTCGCTTCGCCAATGTGGATGATCTGATGCAACAGGTAGAATTCTTCGTGGATACAGTTTCTGGTTACAAATCAGATTTCTGCCTACTTCCCGAATTCTTCAATGCACCGCTTTTGGCGGAATTCAATGACATGGATGCTTCCGAAGCGATCCGTAATCTGGCAGAATACACCGACGAGATCATAAGCAGAATGAGCGATCTTGCGGTTTCCTATAACGTGAACATCGTCGCAGGTTCCATGCCTGAATATGATGGTAAAAAGCTAAGAAATGTGAGTTACCTCTGCCGAAGAGATGGTACGCAGGACAAGCAATACAAGCTCCATATTACACCAGATGAGGCTTCCTACTGGGGACTTCAAGGCGGGAATGGGATCAATGTATTCGAAACCGATGCGGGAAGAATTGGGATCTTGATCTGTTACGATGTGGAATTCCCTGAACTGGGAAGAATCCTGGCTGAGCAGGAAATGGATATCTTATTTGTGCCATTTTGGACAGATACCAAGAATGCCTTCCTTCGTGTGAACACCTGTGCAAAGTCTCGAGCGATCGAAAATGAATGTTATGTAGCGATTACGGGTTCGGTTGGTAACCTGCCGAAAGTGGAGAACATGGATATTCAGTATTCTCAAGCTGCGATTTATTCTCCGTCAGATTTCTCTTTTCCTCATGATGCGGTAGTGGCGATGGCTTCAGAAAATGAAGAAACAATCATCGTGGCTGATGTGGATTTGGATCTTTTGACCAAGCAGAGAAAAGCAGGAAGTGTACGAAACCTCGAGCAGAGAAGGCTCGACCTTTATTCTATCCAATGGAAACAGAAAAAATAGTAGCTGACTACTTCTCACACGTTACAGAAGATGTGTGGGAAAGAGCAGCCAAAATAAAATTGGTCATCACTGACATAGATGGAGTGATGACTGACGGCGGCATTATCTACGATGATAATAAGCTGGAATTCAAGAAATTTAATGTCAAGGATGGCTTGATCGTCTATCACCTTCGCAAAAGTGGCTTAATGGTAGGGGCAATCACCGGGAGAGAATCCTACGTGGTGCAAAACCGCTGTGAAGAACTCAAGTTTGATTTTCATTACCATGGTGTCAAGAACAAGGGTAAAAAGTTTCAGGAAGTCTTAGAGACACTAGAACTTGAAGCTGAGGAAGTTGCTTACATCGGCGATGACTTGATCGATTTGCCTATTTTAGCCCGTGTCGGTCTAGCTATAGTTGCTGCTGATGCCGTAGAGTACATAAAGCCGATTGCTCATTATGTGTCTAGATTTAAAGGAGGAGAGGGAGTTTTTAGAGAAGTGGGAGATTTGCTTCTTCATTCCAAAGGCCAACTCGTCCCATTGATTGATACTTTATCCCAAAAGGAAAATGATAAGAAATAACCAACCCATGCGCATCACTGATTCGGTGATTTTGGGAGAAGACAAACCTGTTTTATTCTCTGGCCCTTGCGCAGTGGAGAGCTATGATATTTGTCTTGAAATAGGGACAAAAGTTAAAGACTGGGCCGATCAGCACGGATTTTCTTATGTGTTTAAAGCTTCATTTGACAAAGCTAACCGTACTTCCTCTGGATCTTTTCGAAGCATAGGGATGGATAAATCGTTGGAAGTTTTGCAGCGCGTAGGCAATGCATTGAACGTTCCTTTGGTGACAGATATCCATGAAAGCTATCAGGTGAAGGATGTAGCTGAAGTAGTAGATGTGTTGCAGATTCCTGCATTTCTATGTCGGCAGACGGATTTGCTTTTAGCCGCAGGCGAAAGTGGAAAAGCTGTCAAAATCAAGCGAGGCCAATTTATGGCTCCTGAGGACATGCAGTATGCGGTGACCAAAGTGAGGTCAACTGGAAATGAAAATGTGTGTTTGACGGAAAGAGGCTTTTCTCTAGGTTACCATAATTTGGTAGTGGATATGAGAGGGCTTCCGATTATGCGTCAGTTTGCTCCGGTGGTTTTTGATATCACGCATTCTGTGCAGCAGCCAGGTGGTCAAGGTGGAACTAGTGGAGGACAGCGTGAATTTGCGCCTATCCTAGCTAGAGCAGCAGCGGCAACTGGAATTGATGGCTTCTTTATCGAGACTCATCCAGACCCATCTGTAGCGCTGAGCGACGGGCCAAACTTGATCCCACTTCATAAGATGGGGCAATTCTTAGAGATGCTGAAAGAAGCCTGGACACTTGGAAGAAAGTATCAGGATTTTGATGTGAATAATTAATCTAAAAATATGCACAAACACTTGCTGTTAGTATTGCTCCTGAGTTTTGCTCCGGGGCTTTTTTGTTTGGCTCAGCGTACTGATCTGCAAGATAATATCAGAATTAGGCTAGAGCTGGATCAGCCTGATGTTCCTTTAAATGTGCGTCAGAATGAGCTTTTTGCCAAAGGCGAAATTTATCAATTTTATAATCATCGTATGTTCAATCCTGTTTGGACAGAAAATGGAGTGCTCACTGAATTTGCGTACGAACTTCGGTTTGAAATAATTCAAAGCAAATTTGATGGGCTTAGTCCCAAGGATTATCACTTGGATCTGATTAATGTGTTTTTCACACTTTTCGAGTCTAATAAAAAACAAGGTATCTCCAATGCCTTGGATGATCTGGCAGATGTGGATCTATTGCTTTCCGATGCATTTTTTCATTTGGCAGCACATCTGGAAGTAGGCAAAGTGGATCCTCAGTCCCTAGCAGGTGACTGGCATATCACTGCTAAAAAAGCTAAAGTCTCTTATAATGAACTGCTAGAATCAGCACTAAAGCGGCAGCAGATTAGGCAATCGCTGGAGACACTTTATCCTACGATTACGATTTACAAAAAAGGGCGTGAAGTGATTCGGGCTATGGATGAAATCCGTAAGCAGGATACCCTCAACTGGAAGGCAGTCAAAGTGTCGAAAACCATTAAAGTAGGGGAGACTAATGGCGGGATGCCGAACTTACGTGAGCGTTTAGCTTTTTGGAAGTATCTAGAGCCATACACATTTGAAGATGAAAAGGAATACGACTCGACGATGTTTGTTGCTGTTCAGAAATTCCAACAGAGAAATGGTCTAGAGCCCGATGGAGCTTTGGGCAAAAACACAGTTAATGCACTGAATCAATCGCCAACGGATTTGATTGACAAAGCGTCGGTAAATATGGAGCGTCTACGTTGGTTGCCTGATACTTTGCGGGGAGCTGAGATGATCTTGGTGAATATTGCCAACTATCAGTTGGATTATATAAGCAATCGAGATACGCTATTTTCTACACGAGTGATCGTGGGAAAGAAGTACCATGAGTCGCCTATTTTTTCTTCTGCCATGAGTTACATCGTCTTTAGCCCTTACTGGAATTTACCTACTTCGATTGTGCGAAATGAAGTCATGCCTGCAGTTCGTAAAAACCCGAATTACCTGACCCAGAAAAACATGGAAGTAGTGACTTTCTCAGGTAAACCTGTGGATCCTGCTTCGGTGAATTGGAGTGGAAGATCAATTCCTTATATGGTGCGTCAGAAACCTGGAGCTACTAATTCTCTGGGACTGGTGAAATTTATGTTCCCAAATGAGCATAGTGTCTACATTCACGATACGCCTTCGAGGAGTCTTTTTGAAAGAGAAGACCGAGCACTGAGTCATGGCTGTATTCGAATTCAGGATCCTACGACATTCGCGCAGCTATTGCTTAAAAGTGATAGTTCATGGACGCCAGAGAAGATCAATGCTGCCATGCATCAAAGCCATGAGCAGATTGTAACCCTAGACCGAAAGATACCCGTGGTGCTGCTTTATATGACCTTCTGGGCAGATTCAAAGGGACTAGGGCATTTCAGACAAGATATCTATGACAGAGATGAGGAAGTTTTGATCGCATTGCGTAAGTGATCCAGTTTTTCGGTCAGTGAGTTTTCTGGTCTATGGAAAAGCAGAGAGGGGGCAGGTGTTAAGTCTTTTACCCCAACTTGGGCAATTCCAGACTCAGTAAAAAAGAGTAAGATTTTTTCGCTCTACAATTTTAGTCTGTCTTAAATCATTGATTTGTAGTGAGATAAATAGGGTTCTCGGGATTTTATTTTTACAAAAAATTAAGCGTATGAACTTTGACTAGTAGAAGGTGATACAAATCGCCTTTTATGAATAAGAAGATAATCGTCCCAATATCCGCAGTTCTACTCCTTGCAGTAGGACTCATCTGGTTTTTTAACCAACGCAGATCTGATTTGACAGATGAACTGCAGGCAAATCTAAGTGGAGAGAAAACCGGTGTTTTAGCCAACTCAAATTATTCAGAAGAAATTCAGAGCTTTTATGCTGGTAGAGAATATATGGAAGTTTGGCTTTTCAACGGGACACTTTCCAAAACTGGAAAGGAAATGCTCGCTCAGATTGAAAACTCAAAATATGATGGTTTGCAGCCGGAAGATTATAACCTGGCCAACATCTATGAACTTTCTTCTAATCAGGAGAAAGAGAATAAGAAATTCAGAAATCTTTCCTCAGAGGAGAAAGTCAACTTAGAACTTTTGCTTACTGATAGCTTTTTCAGATTAGCCCATGACTTGGAAAAAGGGAAAGTGAATCCTTCAAGCTTGGATCCAACTTGGAAGTTTGAAGAGAAGGAAACTGACGTGAATTACACTGGGTTATTGGAAAAAGTAGCCAATGGAAGCTCTGTGGAGAAGACCTTGGCAAGTCTATATCCTACTTCAGACTTATATGCACATGGCAGAGAAGCGATGGAGGAGCTATACCAGATTCAGAAGAATGACACGCTTACTTGGGATTTTGCTAAGGTAGATGACGCCATCAAAGTAGGGGAGAAGCACGAAGCGATTCCAGCTTTGCGTAAGCGTTTGATCTTTTGGGATGTTTTGAAGCCTTATGAAACTGCAGATCCTTCACTTTTTGACTCTACCATGTTTGCAGGATTGCAGAAATATCAAGAGTCCAATGGAATGAATCCTGACGGCGTGATCGGTTCCTTAGTCGCTGAATCGCTCAATAATTCCCCTCAAAATCTCATCGATATCGCATCCATCAACATGGAAAGACTGCGTTGGATGCCACAAATGGATTGGGATCAGGAGATGGTTCTAGTAAACATCGCCAACTATCAGTTGGACTACATGAATAATTCTGATACTGCGTTCACAGCAAAAGTGATTGTGGGAAAAGAATATAATGAGTCACCGACTTTCACGGCGCCGATGAGTTACATCGTTTTTAGTCCCTATTGGAATATTCCCGAATCGATCACCAATGATGAGATTATTCCCTCAGTTCAGAAAAACCCAAATTATCTCTCTCAGAAAAATATGGAAGTGGTGGATGGAAGTGGAGAAGTGGTGAAAGCTTCTCAAGTCAATTTTTCAAAAGAGAAAGGCTACAGAGTTAGACAAAAGCCAGGAGGAGATAATTCCTTGGGTTTGGTGAAATTCATGTTCCCAAATGATTACAATATTTACATCCACGATACTCCAGCTAGAAGTCTTTTTGATCGGGAGACAAGAGCGCTTAGTCACGGATGTATCAGAATTCAGAATCCAGATCAATTCGCAAAGATCTTGCTTAATGATAAGTCTTGGGATGATGAAAAGATCCAAAAAGCGATGAATCAAACCAACGAAGAGGTAGTGAAGTTGGATAGAGAAATACCAGTGGTGCTAGTTTATATGACTTTCTGGGCAGATAAAAAAGGAAAAGCTAATTTCAGATCAGATGTCTACGAAAGAGACCAATCATTACTGAAAGCGCTTAAAAGCAAAAAATCAAGCCTTGATCAGGCTTGATTTTGATAAGTAATTATCGTCTTTTCCAAAGATGAATAGCAAAGAGCCGTCTTTGATCAGATCAATTGCTTGTGCAGAAAGTTCGCTTGGAAGGGCAGGACAGCCTAAGCTTCTTCCTAATCTTCCAACTGATTCGGCAAATTCTTCACGGGCATAATCTGCTCCGTGAATTACAATTGCTCGATTTCTAGCTTGATCATTAAAGCCTTTTTCCAGTCCATCTAGTCGAAGAGAATAGCCATGTTTGCCTGAGTAAGTTTCGGCAGTTTTATAAAAACCTAAGCTGCTTTTGAAGGATTCTGGCACATTAGAGAAGGTATTTGCCATTAGGTCTCCGGAATTTCTACCGTGAGAAACTACAGAATTCAATAGCACTTCACCTTTTTCAGGATCTATCACCCACATCCGCTTAGCGGTAGAAGGAAGGCTGAAATCAATTACTGTGAGAACTTTTGATTTGAGATTTCCTTTCATTTTGTTCCAACCTTGGATAGCCAAGTTGAATACTTCTCTGGAAGGAAGAACTCCGTTTTTAATATGAAGTCCATCGTAAATAGCGGTGACTGGGTCGATGGAGGTGGTATTTGTATTATTTTCTTTGAAATCTGGATTTGGGAAAATTCCTATAAACAATAGGAAGGTAATCGCAAGTGTTTGTGATAGCATAAGCATTTGGGTGATTTTGCAAAGTTAGGAGGATATCCTGTGACTTCAAACGAACTTGAAGTCAGTCTCTTATGATTTTGACCATAAAAGATGTGAATTATTTTTCGTGAACCTTCTCAGCGGCTTTATCCGTTCTTGGCTATACGAGATAGGACTTTGATTTTGGTACCAATTATTAATCTGTAATTTTGCGTTTCCAAAATTATTTACCTGTCAATCAGGATACTTCTAGTACTCTAACAGACAAATAGAAAAATAATTCAAACAAAAATAGAAAAGCGGCTGTTTCAGCATTCCATGAAAGTATCAGTTTACAGAAAAGAACATTTCAACGCGGCACATCGCCTTCATAATCCTGACTGGTCAGATGAACAAAATCAAGCCGTTTTTGGAAAGTGCAATAATCCCCATTTCCATGGTCACAACTATGAATTGGTTGTGAAGCTGAAAGGGGAAGTAGATCCGCAAACTGGCTATGTTTATGACATGAAAGTGCTTAGTGACTTGATCAAGGAGCATGTGTTGAGGAAATTAGATCACAAAAATTTAAACCTGGATACCGATGAATTCAAAGAACTTAACCCAACCGCTGAGAACATTGCAGTGGTTATTTGGAATATTTTAAGGGAAAAAATTGATCGAAAATTCGAGTTAACGATTCGACTTTATGAAACAGAAAGAAACTTTGTTGAATACGATGGGAATTAAAATCGCCCGCGCTTCATTTGAGGAAATCGGTGAAGACCACGTAGGAACTTCCCTGGAGACTCCCCTTCGTGAGGATGCTTTCGAAATGGATGATGAGCTGAAAGTAGAGTTGATCGAGAAGCATTTCAGAGAAATCATGAACATCATGGGGCTGGATCTCACAGATGACAGTCTCAAAGGCACTCCGCATCGTGTAGCAAAGATGTATGTGAAGGAAGTATTCTCTGGGCTGAATCCTAAGAATAAGCCTGTCGCAAAGCTTTTTGAAAATAAATACAAGTATAATGAGATGCTGGTAGAGAAGGATATCACCGTACATTCTCACTGCGAGCATCATTTCGTGCCGATATACGGAAAAGCCCACGTGGCCTACATTTCCAATGGAAGCGTAATCGGACTATCCAAAATCAACCGAATCGTGCAGTATTTCTCTCAGCGCCCACAAGTGCAGGAGAGACTGACCATGCAGATCGGGAATGAACTGAAAGAGGCGCTTGGAACAGACGATGTGGCGGTGATCATCGATGCTTATCACATGTGTGTCAGCTCCAGAGGGGTGAAGGACACGCAAAGTTCTACGGTGACTTCTTTTTACTCAGGGAAATTCGAAAAAGACGAGCAATCAAGAAACGAATTCATACAGTACATCAGTCTTGAAAAGTAACAACTGAAGACGAAAACCAACATTGAAACCGGGCTGTAAGGCTCGGTTTTTTTTATGCTTTTTTTTAACCGCTAAGGGCGCGAAGAAAGCGCGAAGTAGTGCGGGGTTTGTTGTCTTGCTTCTCGAGGGGGTGGACTTGTTAAGTTTGGGGAATTATGAAGGAGTTTTACTGTTTGTTAGCATCAGTTTCACTTGCTCCCTTCTAAATAAACTATTAGTGTATCAGACTTTATCCCAAAATTGTTAACTGGTTTAAATGTTGAATCAACCTTCTGGGAATATTGCCATTCGTTACTTTCTCTGATTATATGAATTTCAAATGTCGAAAAACCCTCTTTTGTTACAAGTATTGTGCGGTCGGAAAGAAGACCAGTTATTTCTTGAATTTCACAAAACCCTGTTGAGTCAGTCATACAATTATAACCTTGAATGTCAATTTTGGCGTTTTCTATTGGCTTGTCACTTTTTCTATCTAGCACTAATACTTTTTGTTCTAATGCATAATCACAAGAACATACAATTAGAGCAATAACTAGAATCACATGTCTCATATTCGATATTTGTTAAATTGAAGCCAACACTTTTATTTACCCAACTCCCTTTACCCTATTGCGTCTATATCGCAATTGTCCACAGGTGTTAAGAGTCTGATGACACCAAATTAATAATTTCGTTTAAATTGAGCTTAGATTTGTGATATTAAAAAGCTTAGTCTTTTTTGATTACTTAAAAGTCAGGCTTATTTCTCAAGCTGTCTTTTTTTATTTCTGACCTTCTCATCGGCATTTGGTCTATTGTTGCAAATAGCTCTTCACAGGTTAATAGCTCATTTTTCCGGAGTTTTATTCCCCCATCCAGACCAAGTAGTGTAACTTCGAAGACAGTTTCAGATTTTTTAATATGCTGAAGATCGTTTTCTGATTTATGCCAATTTGCATCCTCTCGAAGTCCTTTTTTAAATTGTTCCGTAGTAGTCTGATAAATTATAAGACGCCTTTCTTCCAAACCTTTCTGATGTTCCTTCAATTCTAGAATTTGTGATTTAAAAAGTGGAGAGGTAGAATCATTTGAATGAACGATTATCACACGATTTTTCCATTGATGAGAAGAAAGAGTTTGTGCATTGCCTGGGGAAAGGACCATATATAAAAAAGCGATGAAGAATAATCTCAAGTTGATCATACTTACCTAGCCGCGATTTCTCCCAATTGGTGAATTGTATTCTGAATTGATCCTTCAATACTTTTACCATTTTTATCCTTCACCTGGTATTGAATTTCCATGACCCAAGTTGGTTTGATGTCGGGAATAGTCAGTAGTATCGTCTTTTTGTCCTTCCCTAATTCCGCTTTGGTGACAGACAACGTTTTTTCATTGTAGTGCTTTGATCCGTAATTTCTTGATCTCAACAAATCCCATGTTTCCACGGTATAGTTTGTGATTTGATTGACGCTGGATGGATCCAGTTCGGCTGTAAAACTTAGCTCAATCCCTGCGGTAGTGGCTTTGATTTCAATTGGAATAACCATGGGCTGATCTACTTTTCTTATTCGATAAAGCCCACCCAATTGTGGCTGGGTAGAACCCCAAGCAGATAAACCACAGAGGTATAATTGCTCATCTCCAGGATTAAATCTTCCGCGCATCACACCGGTAGAAAATCTCGGAATCGGTAATTCGAAAATGCCTCCCTGGACTTGCTCTCCAACTGTCTCGTATGGAATTACAAAGATTTTTCCATACCCGTAGGAGAAGTTCAGAAGTTTTCCGTCTAATGCTCCCCACTTTTTGCTATCTACCCAAAGTAGTTCGGAGGGTGACTGATCTATATCCCGCTCTACCCAAACCAAAGGAAGTTCCATTCCATTTTCGGTGCTGTCAGGAGGAGGATTGTAACTGAACATGTTTCCATAGAATCCACCTTCTTTTACCCAGTTGATTCTATTCATTGGGTTCCAGTGACCTTCCTGATCTGTCACGATAAAAGTGCCATCAGGATTGATGCAGACTCCATTTGCCGCTCTGAATCCTTTTGCGATGATATCTGTCTTTTTACCATCCTTGCTCACTTTGATCAAGGTTCCATGTTGAGGAATCAAAGCCTCTCTGGCGTGACGGGCACTTTTCGCATAATAGAAATTTCCTTCATCATCGACCTGAAGCCCCATGGCAAATTCATGAAAGTGATCGGTGACCTGATGATCGTTGTTGAAGCTTTCGTAAAAGTCCGTTTCGTTGTCACCATTATAATCGTGCAAGCGAACAAGCTGATCTCTGCAGGTGACATAAATTTCCTCGTTTACTACTTTTATTCCCAAAGGCTGGAACAATCCAGAAGCGATACGTTGCCAGGTAAGTTCTCCGGAATCTTTCAGGAAACCTTCCACTAGCCATACGTCCCCGTCAGTGGAGCAAATCACACCTTTGTTGGGATCTTTGAAAAAGTCCAGACCACTTAGTCTGAATTGATTTTTCCAAGGACTGTCAAATGGCGGATTCAAAATATCTACTTGAAAGGGACCTTCTTGCTCACCTTTGATGATTTTGGTGGTCAACTTTTCAGGAAATCTTGGAGGACCGTCTTTAATCCTAGTCAAATCCTCTGGTGGTGGTAAAGATTTAGCAAATTCCTGGAGTCCTTGGGTACCGGATTTTGCCATCAATATCTTGATATTCAGATTTTGGTGAGGACTAACTTCCAATACATTAAAACCGCCCTGATCTTTCAAAACTGCTCCTTTACCTACCAAAGCAACAGCTGTAGCGCTTGGGGCAACTCTCATTTTAAGTGGTTTGTCAGAAGGAGATATGTTCAATGTTCGGGTGAAAACAGGCTGATCATCCAAATATTCCAGTCCAAAAGTTTCCAATACTCTTGCTTTGCCCACTGTGTAGGAAATAATCACCTGATTACCGTATTGGTACAGGCCCTCATAATGTGTCCACTCACGAGGTAATGGACCGAACTTTCGTTTATCTCTAGCTGTATACCTGGGATCATCAAAGCTGCCGGTTGCGGGATTTGCCCAAGCCGGTGCAACAGGGTTTTCAAAATGGAGATCACCAACGGTTCTTGGTGAAATATTGTGTTTTCCATTGAATAAAATGGCTTCCCAATCTATAAATCCTTCCCCAGTCCAAGCGCCTGCAACTCTCATAAGATCGTGATCAAACATCATCCAGGCTTTGCCCGCAGCAACTCCACCTTCTCCAGGATCTAGTCTTACGGCAATACCCTTATATGCGAAATTTGAATTAATTAGATCTTCATCTGGAAGCGGAGCAGGACCTGTGGAACGATTTCTTGGTGCGGCATCTTGGTCAACAAGTTCATAGGTGTTGATTAAAAAATTCCCATAATCCATTTCAGCCCAAGGCTTAAATTCTTTGGCCTCTGGGCCAGTATTTGTCCCGACCGGTAAGCTTGCTAAGTACGTCGAATCGAGGTCGATGTATTGAGTTGGATTTTCCTCCTTCAAAAAGGTTTCCCTTAAGTAATTGATGATGTCGTACTTTTCTACAGGAGTCAAATTGACTTGTGGAGGCATGGAGCCGTAGCCTCTGGTGAGCGTCTGATAGATGGAATAGGGATCTTTCCCTACTTTAAATTCATCTTTCCAAAACTTGAAAGCATTCGGCATAGAGCCTTCCTGATCGGGATTACCATGGCAATTGAAACAGATATTGTTGTAAATATGCTCGCCTGTCCGAATAGATTCCCCTTGACGGTCTCCCCATGCGGTAAGTAGACCTTGATGGTCTATATCTTTTTCATAATCTGGGAGGTCGGATTCCTGGAGGTTAAAACCAATGGTAGTTTCTGATTCCTTGGTATTGGAAGTACATCCTATGAAAATCAGAAGTAGTAAAAGGGAGTTTAAACCAAGCAGGAATTTTTTCATAGTTAAGTTAGGTGGGCTTATTTACTAGTTCTTTTTAAAATTCAATTCCTTTCAAGAATCGATTTTAAATTAAGGTAAACTTCTGATAGAGAGTAGAGAAAATAAATATTTCTTTGGGTGTACTATAAATTATTAAGACACTTTCTTTGAGAGCATACTGGTTAGCATTGTGAATTTGGGGCTAAATTCAATTATCTCTTTTATGATTTTAAGACCAGCGAGTTCTTTAGATTGGTTGTATTATCACATTGATGATGTTTTAAGAGGTCTTTCTCAGTGAAACCAACCGCAATTTTTTCCACGATCCGTTGAGGTTTTTACACATTATTTTATATTAAATAATTGATTTTATGTGTGTTATGTGGTGTAAGTCTACATTATATGCTTGGCATCGTATTCGCGCTATAATGGACGTATAAGTAAAAGGAAGCTAGATCAGCTGTTATACTGGCAGTGTTTTTAAGATCCGAAATAGGGTCAATTTAAGTAAGTCTTCTTTTTATGCATGTTTCATCAAAAATTATAATGTCATGAAAAAATTAACATATTTCTTACTATTAACCGTATTCAGTTTGTCAATCGCTGCTTGCTCAAACAAACAGATGAAGGTAGTAACTAGAGAAGACGGTGGCTCAAACTTGTCTAATTACACTACCTACGCTTGGGTTTCAGAATTGGAAAATATTCCTAATTCTTTTGCTTTGATTGGCTCAAATGAAACCTTGATTTTTAATCACTACTGTCCGAGAAACGGTTTAAAATTTAGGGGAAGCTTCGTTTGAGAAGCTTCCCCTTTTCTGTATTTTCAGTTTACCACAACCAATAAATACAGCAGATGAAAAATACACATTTCTTCGGACA
>NZ_VORW01000050.1 GCF_007997215.1 Algoriphagus aquimarinus
CGAGTAAAAATGGATAATACTGGTGTAATAGGGCTAATTGACCCTAATGCGCCTGCCGGAAGAATTCAGGAAGAAGCAACCGATCTTCCCCTAGTTTTAGTTTCTCAAGTTGATCCCCCAGAATATGATGGCAAAACACTCAAGGCTACCCATGTAGATATAGACGGAAACTACGCTTATGTATCTTACAATACGGAAGGTGACACCTATTTGGGAGCAGTGGATATTTTTGATATCAGTAACATCTATAGCCCGAAGATTACTGAGCAAGCTATTTTTACTGATACAGATATCAGTTCACTTGAGTATAAGAATGGCAAGCTCTATTTAGCAGCAGCTGTAAGCGTCGATCAAAACGCTGAGGTAACTTCGCCTGCTAACTTAATCACCGTTTCAGTATCAGGAGGAAGATTTACTTCAGATTTTGTATACACATCTTTGCCTGGCTTTGTAGCTACAGACGTAGCAAATACCAATTCCAACACCGCAGTAAGTAGCGGAAATGCAGGAGTAATCGGGCTTTTTGACGCTTCTCAAACACCTGGGAAAACTTCCGAAATAACAGACCTGAGAGCTGTAGCTTTTGGAAATGACAAATTAGCCGTGCTTAGCGGTACCACAGGTATCCAAATCTTGGATCCCAATAGTCTGTCTGAAGTAATTTCAATTCCTTTAGCTTGCTGATGTGCCAGGGGCAAAAAGAACCTTAGATATTGATAATGGCAATCTATATGTAGCGGAAGGTGCAAATGGTGCCGGAATTTACAAAATGGCAGATGGTAGCCTAATCAGCAATTTAGCTATCCCAATTCGCCCTGAAAATGTAGAATCAGGTGACATTGTTACAAACGCAGTATCCGTTGATAATAATTTGCTGTTCATGGCAAATGGTGCTGCGGGAATCTCCATATCAAATGTAA
>NZ_VORW01000051.1 GCF_007997215.1 Algoriphagus aquimarinus
GATTTCCTTACGGAAGTTTTACCTAGCAGTATCGATGATGAATTAGAAATTGAAAAAACTCCGATAAACCTTGCCTCTTACGAAACAGAACTTTCCCCTGAGAAAGAAATGAAACTGATCGGGGAAGTTCGGATGGTCTTGGCCCACAATTGCTATAAGTGCCACAGCGGAGCAAAAATCGAAGGGGAATTACGCTTGGATGAAAAAGAGTTTGTTTTTGCCGGAGGCGAAAATGGTCAGATTCTAATCCCCGGAAATCCCAGTGAAAGTGAGATTATCCGAAGGATTAACCTGGGCAAAAACCACGACGATGTAATGCCTTCCAAAGGCAAACTACTCAGCAAAGATGAAAAGGAATTGATCGCACTTTGGATAGCCAAAGGAGCTCCATGGCCAGATGGCGCTGCCCAGCAGTCTGTTTATCGTGTTGCCGAATTGGCTCCTAGAAATCCTACGCTACCTGCTTACAAAGCTGGTTTGGAAAACCCAATCGATCTCTGGGTTGATGAATATTTCCAGGAAAACAAGCTAGAGTGGAAAGGCGTCGTTGATGATAAAACCTATCTAAGAAGAATCTACTTAGATATCACAGGAATGATTCCGAGTCCACAGGATTTGGATGAATTCAGACAAGACACTAGGACTGACAAACGAAGTATTTGGCTTCAGGAATTATTGAGCCAATCAGATGATTATGCCACGCATTGGCTCACTTTCTGGAATGACGCCTTGCGAAATGATTACACCGGCACGGGCTACATCACGGGAGGTCGATACAATATTAGCGACTGGCTGTACACTTCTCTTCGAGACAATAAGGCATACGATCAGTTCGTGAAGGAATTGCTCAATCCAACTGAAAAGTCCAAGGGTTTCATCGAGGGAAT
>NZ_VORW01000052.1 GCF_007997215.1 Algoriphagus aquimarinus
TGTCTCGTCCTGAAATAAGTTGACACCAAATCGACTTATTATGGAAAAAGAAAACCTCTCTAGTGTCAAGGGGAAAAAGCGTTCGCAACGTGATTACAATTTAGGCTTTAAATTGACCCTGATTTCCCGGATAGAAAAAGGCGAGATGACCTACAAACAAGCCCAACGGATCTATGGTATTCAAGGAAGATCCACGGTTTTGGTCTGGTTGCGAAAACATGGTAGTTTAGACTGGTCTAGACCTAACCATGAAGCGATGAACCCCTCAAAATCAGAAGAAACTCCTGCTCAGAAGATCAAACGATTGGAGCGAGAGCTGGAAGATGAACGGTTAAAGAATCTGATTCTTAACAAAATGATTGACATCTCCGATCAACAGTATGGCACAGCCATTCGAAAAAAGTTTTCTCCCAAACCGTCTGGCGCCTCCACCAAGAGAAACAAATAAGTATCTCTGGGTCATGTAGGGTGTTTGGGATTAGTCGCCAGGCCTTGTACCAAGGCAAACAACGGGCAAAAAAACGGGAAGAAGAGCTTTCTAAGATCAGGCCCTTGATTGTCGCCAAGCGGATGAGGATGCCCCGTTTAGGGACCAGAAAACTGTATCATCTCTTAGCGGATCAGTTTGATCACCTCGGAGTGAAGTTGGGTAGAGACGGGCTTTTTGATTATCTCAGAGAACAAAAAATGCTGATTAGGCCATTAAAAAGCTATACCAAGACAACCCATTCCAAGCATTGGTTAAAAAAGCATCCTAATTTACTCAGGGATCTGGTACCTTCAAGAATGGAGGAAGTCTTCGTCAGTGACATCACCTATGTTAGAAG
>NZ_VORW01000053.1 GCF_007997215.1 Algoriphagus aquimarinus
TCTCGTGATGCAAAAACAGTGAATCCAGAATGGTATGGCCCACAAAGCACCTGAGCATTTAAATCATACGCTCGATCGATTACCCATTTGAGTTGTTCGCTAGCCGCAGCTCGTATTTTAGCATCCTGCGAGATTGGATTTTGTTCTGGCCCCATCACGGTCACAGCTGTCACTTCAAGTCCGATATCCGCACAGTGCTTTCCTACCAGTTTGAAGGATTCCTCCGGTGAACCTCCGATAAAAAATTCTGCCCCATCGTATCCTATCTTTTTCAAGCGATCGAGAACAGGCAGCAACTCTTCTGACATCTCTGCCGACCAGGCCAGCACATTAAATCCTATTTTGTTCATTATATGTTTTTTTTAAATCCCCCTTGCCCCCTTTAGAAAAGGGGGAGTGGCTCTTCCTGAACTTCAATCTTTCAATTAAGAATATTCGTTCGAAGTCGATGGTTTAAATTCTCATGAGGGCAATTCCCCCTTCCAAAGGGGGAAAGGGGGATTTTTTACTTATTTAAAATCACTAACCTTCATTCCCTTCCGGAAGCTATCAAAGCCAAACATCGTTGGCTCATAATTCCCGACTATTTCCACAGAAAGCTCAGGTGTAATCACCTCTGGCATATCCAAAAGCCAAAAGGAAGCATTCACGATCAAACGACGCATATCTTCCACCTGGAAGTCAATCGA
>NZ_VORW01000054.1 GCF_007997215.1 Algoriphagus aquimarinus
AAAGAAGTGGGGTGATATATACAAAGAGGGAATTACTGCGAATTCACTTCCAAAATATCTATAAGTTAATCAGTTGTTCACTTTGAAAATCAAAAATAATGGGGATAATACATAGCAGCCTATTGGGTACAATAAACGGATCCATGGGCAATCTGGTGTTTTACCAGTTAAACGGAAAAACAGTGGTCAGACAAAAGCCAGGCCCAAGAAAGAAACCTGCCAGTGAAAGGCAACTTTACCAGCAAAAGGCTTTCAGTATAGGCCAGAAATTCGTGACTCCGCTCAGGGAAGCATTGAATTTTACGATGAAAAAAAAGGGTTCAAGTTTTGAATCCGGGACCAACAGGACACTGAGCTGGCTGATTAAAAATGCCATTCTCCCTGAGGAAAATGCTCCAGTGCTTTATCCGGAACGTGTCAAAGTATCCAAAGGATGGCTGGTGGGTTTGGAAGAGGGATTGGCAGAAAGGGAAGGTACCTCTATAAGAATCACATGGCAACCCAATGCCTGGCAGGGTTCAGGAA
>NZ_VORW01000005.1 GCF_007997215.1 Algoriphagus aquimarinus
TCAGATTTGAAGAGGAAAGAATAAAGGTGTGATTCCTTGCGCACAGTATCGACATTGCCGTACTTAGTCTCGAAGTCTGGCTACACCATTATTCTGTTTTTTTGATTCATTCCAAAGATATGAGTCTCTGACTTGTGCTAATTATGCTGCAGTCTTCAAACTGCTTGTAATTTACCCATTATACCTTACCATTAAATGGGCGACCTGGCAGTCCTTCATGTTCAACTCATTAGCCTCCTTTTCTAAAGTAAGAAATCCCCCTAGCCCCCTTTTATCGCGATCGATATGAGTAGGGAAAATAGCCAAACCTGAACCTCAATCATTACTTTCAGATAGCCATTATTTTAAATTCTTCATTCATTCATTTAAATTCCCCAGTGTTAGAAATACTTTTCGAAGACGAATACCTCATTGCCATAAATAAGCCTTCTGGCTTACTTGTTCACAGAACATCCATTGCTGCAGAGGAGACTGTTTTTGCTTTGCAGATGCTACGCGATCAGATTGGTCAGCACGTATCGCCTGTGCATCGTCTGGACAGGCCTACGAGCGGTGTTTTACTTTTCTCCAAGAAGGAAGAAATCCTGCCTTTGCTAAAAGAGCAATTTGCCGATCGGTCCGTTCAGAAAACCTATCTAGCGATTGTGCGTGGGATTCCTGAAGTTAAATCAGCGATGATTGATCATCCTTTGAAAAGTGAGAGATCCGGAAGAATGCAGGAGTCGCAAACCTCTTATCAGGTTTTGGCCGAGGCAGAAATTCCATTTGATACCACAGGGAGATACCCAACCAGCCGCTATAGTTTGCTGGAATTGAAACCAGAAACCGGCCGAACTCATCAGATCAGAAGACATTTAGCTCATTTGAGGCATTATATATTGGGAGACAAAAAACATGGAGATAACAAACAAAACCAATTTTTCGAGAAGCAATTCGGAATGGAGAACTTGCTTTTGCATGCAAGAAAACTTGAGTTTAGGCATCCTATCTCCTCCGAAAACATCTCAGTATTGGCCCAACTTCCCCCTCATTTCCAAAAGACAATAATTGATCTGGGCTGGTCAGAACTTCAATTGAAGGAATAAAGCCCATCTTTTCCCAAAAATGGATTAGTTTAGAATACACATTTTATAAACCCTATGAAATCGAGCCTGATTCAAGCAACACAGGAAAGATTATTATCCGTTATGCGAGATTCCTTGTCCGACTGGCATCAGCTGGGCGGGCATGTGTCCGATAAAAATCAAATTATAAATCACATGAAAAAATCACTTTTAGGCCTTGGCCTCTTATTGTCTGTGACTTTTGTAGCTGAAGCTCAAAAGAAGAAAATTGACAAGAAATTCGATGAAAAAGGAGCGATTTCTGAACTGACCTACCTTGCTTCTGATGAGTTAAAAGGTAGAGATCCTGCAGCTCCAGAAATGGCCCTTGCCTATGATTTCATAGCAAACCAACTAGAAGCTGCTGGTGCAAAACCAGTTCCTGGAACTGATGGCTATTTTCAAAATATCCCTTTCCATCTTTCGTCCCCTCCTTCCAAAGGTAAAGTTACCATGGGTGATTCCACCTTCAGCCAGGGCGTAAACTTACTTGTGCTGGATGGAGAATCGCTGAGCGGAACTTATGAATTGGTGGATGTAGGATTTGGTACTCCGGCTGATTTTGAAGGAAAAGATCTAACTGGTAAAATAGCGGTGAGTAGCGTGGGTGCTCCAGACAAGATGGGACCTGCTGATTTATTCTCTCTGGGTAGCGAAAAAACTGCAAATGCCAAAAAGCAAGGTGCAGTAGCTTTAATCGAGCGATTTAATATCCCATCAATTCCATGGCCTTTGATCGTCAATTACCTGAACCGTGCTCAAATGGGCATTGACAATGGTGAGTCAAGCAAATTACCTTACATCTGGGTGAAAGATCTCTCGAATGTATTGCCAAAGGAAATAGCTACTGGAAAAGCTAAATCGGCAGTTTTGGAGATAGAAGGAAAAACAAACAAGCTAATTGAAGGTAAAAATGTAGTTGCTTGGATTGAAGGAACAGACAAGACTCTGAAAAATGAGTTTGTGATGCTTTCTGCACACTATGATCACGTAGGAATAGGAACTCCTGATGCCAACGGCGATTCTATTTACAATGGTACCCGTGATAATGCTGTAGGAACTGTAGCCGTCATGAATGCTGCCAAGTTTTTTGCTAAAAACCCACCAAAAAGATCCGTGTTGCTAGCACTTTGGACTGCTGAGGAAAAAGGACTACTAGGCAGTAGATACTTTGCTGAAAACCCTTTGATCCCCCTAAATCAGATCATTTACAACCTCAACATCGACGGAGCTGGTTATAATGACACTTCAGTTATCACGGTGATCGGTTTGGGAAGAACAACCGGTGATGATTTAGTGATTGAAGCTGTGGAAGACTTTGGTTTGAAAGCTTTGGCTGATCCAGCTCCTGAGCAAGGACTTTACGATAGATCTGATAATGTGAACTTCGCCAAAGAAGGAATTCCTGCTCCTACCTTCAGTCTTGGCTTTACAGCATTTGATGATGAGATCAACAAATACTATCACAAAGCGGGTGACCACGTGGACTCCATGAATTTAGATTATGTGACCCTTTATTGGAAATCATTTATCCTAGCAGCTCAGAATATCGCTAATACAGCTAACCAACCTATGTGGGTTGCTGGTGATAAGTATGAGGAAGCTGGTAAAGCACTTTACGGGGATAAGTAGTAAATATTGTAAGTAAAAAGTAAGAGGTAGTAAGTGGAATCATTGATGGGATTTCACTTACTACCTCTTTTGTATTTGTTGAAAACTGGAACTGTTAATTCTTTAAATATATCAGACCATGGCCAGGGCGTTATTTCAATTGCAGAAAATACAAATAGTCTTCATATCGTAATCCTATCCGATCACTTTCAATATAAAACCCTTCGCTGGGTGCAGAATCTTGCAGCTTTGGAAGCGCGTAAGATTTTATATAATTTGTGGTTTCGAGGTCGTAGATATCCAAAACCGCTTGTTCAGGATATTCTTTTTCACCTACATTGGAAATCACGAATAATTTTGGGCCGTATAAGAATGCGTCTGCTATTAACTCAGGAGCATTGTCTAGCATTACTCCCCCTCCTAATTCAAGAACTTTGGGATTCTCAAATTCATAGCGATAAGAGCCTACTTTAAGTTCACCGCTTACTGTATTGAAAACAAACCAATGATCAGCAAAGTAGGATGTGTGGACTACGTATTTCCCTTCCTGAAGTAGCTTTCCCTCATATATCATTCCTGAATTTTCTTCATCGAATAATACATTTATATTTTCGATAGATTCTGATTCTAACCTGTTTAGATCATAGTATGAAAAACCGAGCTTAGAACCAGGCAAACTCGCTATCGTGAGTAATAAAGACTCACTAATTGCCACTCCTCTTTCTACAGGAGTCATGAATTTGTGATACAGGTAAACCGAATCAGAAAAACCCTGAACTTTATACGCGTGCTTCTGCGCATCAAAAATCCTGATTTTGTCTGAACCTAGTGGTTGAAAGTTCCTCACCATTAGATTTTCGGCTGGACCTTCTCCCCTTGCCCCTAGACTATCAATAATCTTGAAGTTGGTATCATGCTTCAAAATGCTTTTGGAGTAATAATCATAGGAATAGTAATTACCATTCTCATACATTATCCTCCTAAGAGGCAAATCAAGCTCGATACTGTCGATAATTGACATATCCGAAAATGTTCTTTCTGCTGAATCTCCGGAAGGTTTACAAGAAAATATAAAGGATATCAGTAATAGAAAAATGCCTGATACTAGATTAAAGAATTTCATTAAGATTGTTAAATGATAGTTGATTTAAAGAAACATCAAATTACGGATCCTATTTTATGATCAACCATTACATTTTAGAATTTTCGAGACATCAAGTCTAAATATTTTCCAATAAATATAATCATTGATAACTTTTTGGTCGTTTGAAAACTCTCCTATTGAAAGTTTGAAATCTCCGAAGTCAACAATTGTTGGATTTATAGATTCAATTATCCCATAACAATTATATGCTGTTTTATTTTCAGCTTGTTCAAATTTACATTCTTTGCTCTTGTTTTCACTGAAAACTGTTTCCCATTCTAGTGAATATTCTAAAGCAAAAAATTCAACAATGTATTCTTGCCCGATTTCTAAATCTATGCCCCAAAAATTTGCATATATATAATGACCTCTATAATTCCGAAATGTTACGATTCCTTCGAATTTATCTGCTTTTTCTATTTCAAAAACGAAAAGTTTATTCATAGTTGGAATTTCAAAATTGCAAATAACTACCCAAAAATCACCCAAACAACATCCCTGCAATCGTAGCAGTCATCAGACAAGCAAGTGAAGCAGCTAGTAAGGATCTAAGTCCTAATCGGCTTAAGTTTCCTTGTTGGTTCGGAGCGATTATGCTGATGCCACCCAATTGAATTGCTATAGAGCTAAAGTTAGAAAATCCACAAAGCGCATAAGTAGCGATCACAATGGACTTGGGACTTAGACTTCCCAGTTCCTTCATTTCCGAAAGGCTCAAATAGGCTACAAATTCGTTGATCACAGTTTTCTGCCCCAGCAAACTACCCACTTGCAATGTGTCCACCCAATCTACACCAATCACCCAAGCAAATACCCGGAAGACCTGGCCAAAAAGATATTCCAAAGAGAAACCTTGAAACTGACCTCCCGTGCTGTTTACTACAAATTCATTTAAGCCTGTTATATCTCCTAAGATTCCCATCAAGAGGTAATTAACCGCAGCAATCACCGCTATAAATGCCAAGAGCATCGCTCCTACATTCAGTGCTAGTTTAAGTCCTTCAGAAGCACCTATTGACATGGCATCAATCAAGTTGACCCCCATCGCTTCTTCGTTTACTTCGAGCTTATCTTGCACCCGTTCTTTTTCCACTTCAGGGATAAACATCTTCGACATCACTATTGCCGCAGGGGCATTCATTATACTAGCACCGAGTAGATAGGCTGCAAATCTACTTTGCTCCTCTGGACTATCTCCACCGAGAAAAGCCACATAACCAGCCAACACTCCACCCGCTATGGTTGCCATTCCACCAGTCATCAAGCACATCAATTCAGATTTACTCATTTGTGGAATGAAAGGACGAACAAGTAAAGGCGCTTCTGTTTGTCCCAAAAATATATTTCCTGCAGCAGATAAACTTTCTGGCCCAGAAAGTCTCATTGTTCTGGCCATCACCCAGGCGATCCCGAACACTACTTTTTGCAAAACTCCCAAATAGTATAATCCAGCTGATACAGTAGAGAAAAAGATGATCGTTGGAAGCACTTGGAATGCGAAAATGAAACCATAGCTATCTCCTGCTAGATCTCCAAAAATAAATGAGGCACCATCACGGCTGAAGCTTAGAAACTTCACAAAGCCCCGGCTAACCATCGCAAAGCCACTTTCCACTATAGGTACTTGGGTGATTAAAAAGCCAAATACTAGCTGCAACAAAATGCCTATACCAACTAATCTCCAGTCTATTCTTTTCTTATTGCTTGAAAAAATAAAAGCCACCAAAACGATGACGGCCAGACCAAAAACTCCTCTTAAGTAATCCATTCAATAATTAGTGCATAATAAGGCCTAAAAATAAGGAACACTTGTTCAGAAAACAATTATGAATTAAGTGGTTGGGGATGAATATTGACAGTTCGAGTTAGAAAAGTGATCTGTAATCAGTCCCAGTTTGGACTTTGATTCTGGTCATTCTGATAAATGCGCTGTTGCGGTTATTTCAATTGAAGAGTCCAGGTGATGGAGAATCAGGGTAACTTCATCCATTACTATTTGTCCCTAAAGTAGTTTACGATGATTTCGCTCTTTCAGAGCTTTGATTTTATTCCAACACTTCTTACCCAGTCCTACGAACTGGGCTATGGTATTTAGGGCTTTCAGCCATCCTGTTTTTGCGTAATTATTGATTGAAACTTGTTTGAGGATCCAATCTTTTTATGTGGTATGTGACGGAAAAAAGGTTAACCACATAGAATCATAGATTTTAATAGCTTAGAATGTGGCAAGGCATCATCCCAATGAAGATCCAGTAACTTTGTTTTCTTTGTTCCTTTTGTGGTAGAGTATTTTGAACCACAAAAGGAACAAAGGGCATAATGCTTTCGAATGAGAATTAATCCGAAATGAGAACATTTCTATGTTTTCCTATGTGTCTATGTGGTGAAAAAAATAACCACATAGACACATAGATTTTCATAGAGCTGAAATTGATAAGGCATTAACAGGCATTTTCTTTGTTGCCTTTATGACTTTTTCGGTAGAGATTTTTGAACTACAAAAGAACCAAAGGACATAAAACTCACTCAGCCTAGATTTTCGATCATTGTAGACCAACGTACATCTTGGTTCAAGTCTCCAGACTTGGACCCACTCTCAATGCAGTCTCCTGACTGCAACGATTTCCAAGGCACAAGCCTAAATGTTTACATAAAAATCTTTCAGAGAAATTGAATTCTTTAAACGGAGATGAAGAAGTAATTAGTGGCCAATGCATGTGCTTAGAAAGCTACATTAAACAAATCTATATGCCTTAGTGAGACACTCACACTGGGTTCTGGAAGTCTGAAGACTTCATTTATTCAAGTCCAAGTCATGAGACTTGAACTAAAGTCATAAAAAAAGCCCAAGATAGTCTCGGGCCTTAAATTGTATTAATTTCTTTTATTGATTTCATCGCGAATTCGAGCTGCTCGCTCATAATCTTCATTATTTATCGCTTTGTCAAGCATCTGATTGAGCTTGTCTAAACTGAAATCCTTCAAAGAAGGCTCTTTTTTAGTAGTGAATTTTTGTGATGAAGGAGCTGGATCTTTTTTATCGTCCTTCTTTTCTACTTCATAATGCTCCACTGCCCCTTCTGACATGGCCTTCTCAGTACAGTAGACCGGACTTCCAAATCGTATCGCTATCGCTATCGCATCAGAAGGTCTCGCATCCACATCAGATTCGGTATGATCACTTTTACACTGAATTTTAGCGTAATAGACTCCTTCCTTCATATCGGTAATTACAATTCTTTCGATGTCAAAATTGAACCCAGAGGCAAATGACTTAAACAAATCATGTGTCATGGGACGATTAGGGACTATCTTTTCGATCTCCAAAGCTATCGCCTGAGCTTCAAACATACCGATCACAATCGGCAAACGTCTAGCTCCACCAACTTCCCCTAACACCAAGGTAAATGACCCTGACTGGGAATGGTTGGACGAAAGTCCTAAAATCTCGAGTTCTATGAGTTTTTCCACAAAAATTTATAATTCAGCTTTAAATGCTTCGTTCAATTTGGGTACAACCTCAAATGCATCTCCTACGATTCCGTAATCTGCAGCTTTGAAAAAAGGCGCATCTGGGTCTTTATTGATGACCACGATGCACTTTGAAGAGTTGACTCCTGCAAGATGTTGAATAGCTCCTGAAATTCCTATCGCTATGTATAAAGTTGGCGCGACTTTTATACCGGTTTGACCCACGTGCTCATGATGAGGTCTCCATCCAAGGTCAGAAACTGGCTTAGAACATGCAGTAGCAGCTCCTAATATTTTCGCCATTTCTTCTACCATACCCCAGTTTTCGGGACCTTTCAAGCCTCGACCACCTGACACGACGATATCAGCTTCTGGAAGCAAGACATCTCCAGTTGCACGCTCGGTAGAAGTGATTTTAGAAGCAAAATCGGTATCATCCAGCGCTACATCGAACTTTTCCACTTGCGCATCAGCACCATCAAGTTTCAAATCAATTGCATTCTTCTTGATTGCAAGGATTTTATTATCAGTAGTTACTGTAGTTTCTGCGAAAGCCTTTCCTGTATAAATGCTTCTCTTCACGATATATGCACCATCAGTCTTTGGCAACTCTACTACGTTGGAAACCAACCCTGCCTGAAGTTTGATCGCAAGTCTAGCAGCAACGGCATCTCCTAAAGAAGATTTCGCTAACACCAAGGTCTTTGCTCCGATTTGATTGAAAGCTTGAGCTACTGCCGAAGCATGTGCTTGGATCACACCTGCATCCAGTTTGCTGTCTGCACCGTGAAGTACTTTTGCAGCACCAGCTTTCCCTATTGCAGCTAATTCTTCGGCACCGATGGTACCAAGAGCTACTGCAACCACATCGCCCTCTCCAGTTTGTCCCGCTAAAGCATTTGCAAAAGAGACTGCCTCAAGACTGGTCTTTTTCACCTTTCCCTCGGCTTGTTCTATATATACTAAAATTGACATAATATCTTAATTTTTAATAAGTTATTGGGTTTGGATTAAAGAACCTTTGCTTCGTTTTTCAAAAGCCTCACTAGCTCCGCTACATTGTCTTTATCCACTAATTTCACAGCTCCTTTAGCTGGAGGAAGTTCATACTTGCTCGCTTCAGCTTGAGTTTCCTGAGAAACTGGTTCTACTACAGTCAGCGGCTTAGTTCTCGCAGACATGATTCCACGCATATTTGGAATTTTCCATTCTGCAATCGGCTCCTGGCATCCAGCAATCAGCGGAAGACTTGCTTCTAGCATTTCCTTGCCACCTTCGATTTCTCTAGACATTTTCACAGAAGATCCATCTACATCTAGTTTCATCACTGGAGAAAATGAAGGAATTCCCAACAACTCTCCTACCATGCCATGAACCATTCCGCCATTGAAATCAATAGATTCTCTACCCATCAAAATCAAATCATAAGCTCCTTCTTTGGCGTAATGTGCAATCTGCTGCGAAACGAAATAAGAATCCTTCGGTGCAGAATTCACTCGGATAGCCTCATCAGCTCCAATTGCCAAAGCTTTTCTTAAGGTCGGATCAGAATCCGCTTCTCCTACATTCAAAACAGTTAACTTTCCACTCGCTTGATCTCTCAATTCAACAGCACGAGCCAAGGCATAATCATCGTAAGGACCAATAATATATTGAACTCCAGTAGAATCAAACTTGGTATTGTCGGCTGTAAACTGAATCTTGGAGGTAGTATCGGGTACGTGGGTGATACAAACAAGAATCTTCATTGGTTTAGAATTAGATTAGGTTAGATTTATTTATCGTGAAAATAACAGTAAGCACTTAATTAAAAAAACTATTGATGAGCAATCTGGACAGGATACAGGTACTAAGACAATTTACCGAAGAAGAACCAGGAAACCCTTTCAACTGGTATGCCTTGGCTATAGAGTTCCGAGAAACGGATCAAGAAGAGGCATATACACTCTTTGCAAAGTTACTGGCTGAACATCCATCTTACTTGGCTACCTACTTTCCAGCCGCTCATTTATACGCAGAAATGGGGGAAATAGAGCAATCCAAGGTGATTTTTGAAAATGGTATAGCTCTGGCTCGTACCGAAAAGAATTCCAAAGCTCTGCAGGAATTACAAAATGCTTATCAGAATTTTCTCTTTGAAAATGACTTGGATTGAGACTACTCAATTCTGCTAAAAAGTACTAAAATCATCTAAATAGTAAGCAATACTTAAATTGTTATTCTTAGTTTTATATGACCTATATCAAATAATTTAATCCCATTTCCCAATGATCACCCAAATAGAAATGTTGGCTCATTTTCTTCCTCTTCTGGAAACTAGCGGCAAACGCTATAAAAAGAAATCTATGGTGCGCGCCAAAAAAGCACAAGCGGGACTAGTGGTAGTGACAAAGACTTCTGATGGAGATGAGACGAAAAATACTGCCGAGACAGGAGATTGGTTGGTCGAAAATCAGACAAGCACAAATGAACTCTATCTAGTGAAAGCAGAAACTTTCAAGAAGAAATATTCATTAGTCCAATCACTGGAGCAAGGCTGGGGTTGCTATCAACCAAAGGGTGAAATTTCCGGTCTTATAGTTGGTAAAGATCATTTAGAAGCTTTTGGAGCAACAAGCGTTATGGAGTTTCAGGCTCCTTGGAAGGATACTATGATCGTCAAGCCCGGCGATATGCTGGTCGTTCCTCCGGAAAAGGATGAAATCTATCGAATTGCAATAAAAGAGTTTGGCGAAACTTACGTGGAGATTTAAACCAGATTAAGGAACCAACACAATTTTGCCAGTCTGCTTGCCATCACGCATTCTATCAAAGGCCATTTCAGCCTGATCAAATTTGAAAACCTGATCTATAATAGGCTGTATTTTCTTTTCACAGACAAGAGCAACCATATTCTTAAAGTCCAGATCAGAACCCATCGTGGTACCCATGATTTTCAACTGATTCCAGAATATTTTTCTCGCTTCTATTTTACTAGGGTTTCCAAGTGTCGCCCCGTAGCAAACAATTTTCCCTCCAGGTTTTGCTACTTGAATCAGATGGTTTAAGGTATCACCCACTGCACCATCTATGATCAAATCAAAACCGTTTGTATCGTCTACAGCTTTTGTTATCCAGTTATGATCTAGATAGTTAAAGGTATTTGACACACCCATAGCTTTAGCACGTGCCAACTTCTCTGGGCTACTGCTACTTGTGGATACATTGGCACCAAGAGCCATTCCAAATTGCACAGCAAATTGGGCTACTCCACCGCCAAATCCAGTAACTAAGAGATTTTCTCCTTCCTGAATATCGCCCTGATAAGTAAGTGCCCGAAATGCTGTCAAACCAGCTAGAGGCAATGCTCCAGCCTCTTCCCAGCTCATATGAGTAGGCTTATCGTGAAGTCTATCCACTGGAACAATGACAGATTCCGCTAAAGTGCCATTTCTTGGCATTCCTAGAATCTCAAAAGAAGCACTTTGCACTTTTTGGTTTTCACCCCAGTTCAGTGCTGGGTTGATAATCACTTCTTTTTGTAGCCAATCATAAGCAACGCCCTCTCCTATTTCCGTGACAATACCTGCTCCGTCAGAACCCAGAACTACACCGTTTTGAATATTTGGATACAGACCTTTTCTACACCATTCATCACGGTGATTTAAAGCCGCAGCTTTGATCAATACTCTTACTTCGCCTGGAAGAAGAGTTCGAGTCTGTACTTCAGTCAAAAGTAATTTCGACTCCTCTCTACTATCTAATGTGATTGCTCTCATTTCTAAAATTTAAAAAGCGTCTTCTGAATTATTTCTATTCAATAAATCATCTCCATCATCGCTGTTGGCTTTACTCTGTAGCTTGATCGTATTACCCGAATCAAACTCAGATACTCCGCTAGATTGGGCAGCGAATGTTGGTCGGTAAACAGCATTTCCACCTTGTGGATCTTGCATATTGCCAAAGCCATCCAAATCCTGAAACTTAGTATATCTACCGATGAAGCGGAGCTTCACATTATCCAATGATCCATTTCTATGCTTGGCGATGATCACTTCACCCACTCCTTGAGTAGAATTGCCATCTTCATCTTCCGTGATTCCATAATATTCAGGACGGTAAAGGAACATTACCATATCGGCATCCTGCTCGATGGCTCCTGATTCCCTCAAATCCGAAAGCTGTGGTCGCTTATCTCCTCCTCTGGTCTCTACTGCTCGGGAAAGCTGCGAAAGTGCAATTACCGGCACCTCCAGTTCCTTTGCGATTTTCTTCAGCGCTCGGGAAATACTCGCAATTTCCTGCTCTCGGTTTCCTCCTCCTCCATTTTTGGAGTCACCAGACATCAGCTGCAAGTAATCAATTACGATCATCTGAATATCGTGCTGCGCCTTAAGTTTTCTACATTTTGCCCGAAGCTCCAGGATAGAAAGTGCAGGTGTGTCATCTACGAATAGTGGTGCTTTTGAGAGTTTGGCAGTCTTGTGAACCAGCTGTGCCCACTCATGCTCCGCAAGAGTACCTTTCTTGATTTTCTCAGAATCCAGTTCTGCTTCCGAGGAAATCAGACGATTGACCAACTGAATTGAGGACATCTCCAAAGAGAAAATGGCTACTGGACGATTGTGATCAACTGCCGCATTTCTTAATACAGAAAGTACGAAAGCTGTTTTCCCCATTGCAGGACGTGCTGCAATGATGACCAAATCTGATTTTTGCCAACCTGCCGTCACACGATCCAAGGCTGTCAATCCAGAAGGAACACCAGTCAGTCCATCTTTTTGGCCCTTTCTAGCTTCCAGTTCAATGATCGCCTCCCGCATGATGGACTTCATGTCAGAGTAATTTTTTCGGATATTCTTTTCAGATATCTCAAAAAGGTTCTGCTCCATTTTATCCAACAACTCGAATACGTCTGTCGTCTCCTCGTAAGCATCTCTCTGAATGTCTGAAGCAATTCTAATCATCTCACGCTTGATGGATTGCTCAGTAATAATCCGCGCATGATATTCAATATTGGCAGCTGAAGCTACTTTAGAAGTAAGTTCAGTAACATTAAACGCGCCGCCAGCAATCTCCAAAGTTCCGCTTTTGCGTAGCTGCGAAGTCACCGTTAGCAAATCTATCGGTTGACTTTCAGTAAAAAGATCAAGGATAGCCTGAAAAATCACTTGATGCGAATCCTTATAAAAGCTTTCAACCTTCAGAATGTCGATCACATTCGTCAGCGCATCCTTCTCCAGCATCAATGCACCAAGCACAGCTTCCTCAAGATCAATAGCTTGAGGCGGTACTTTACCTAGCATATTAGTGTTTTGGTGAGTTGGCTTATTACGGGTGATACGGGGATTGTTACTTTTTTCGGACATAGAACAAATGTATTGTGAAAAAGGCAAGAGTTTTAAACAACTTTTGCCAAAGTTATCAACAGTGAGAAGGACTCAATAATCAAGCCCTAAAAGCAAAACTATTTATAATAAACACCATTCCTGTACCCACGGAACATGCTGCAAAGCATAGCCCAGGAAAAGTGCCACAGCATCTCAGAAAGCGGGATATTAAGTATTTTGAAGCCCAAAATAGGCTTGTCCAACATACCATATTGATCCCAAAAATGAGGAAAGAGTAGGTTGAAATTGATGTAATAAATAACCAATGAAATCGCCAGTGTAGCGAAAGCTGAGATAATAGATAGCCCAATTAAATCAGGTCTTTGTATCCAGATATAAACAGATAACAAGAAGAATGTCAGGAAGGTAACGTAGCCCGAATGAAAGCCAAGTACAACACTAAAAAAGGTCAAACTTCCACATCCAAGCAGGAATATGAAGAAGAAATCGCGATTTTTGGCAACCATGTGTTTGTCAAAATCAATCTCTTTTTTGGAAAAAGAAGAATGGATATATCCTCCAACACCAAATAAAGCAAAGCCAATGATATAATCTTCTATTCCTACAATCCCTTCACCGAATAGAGTTGGCGGGCGCCAATAATCTCGGAAATACCAGAACTCTGCCACCATCCCCATTATTCCGCCCACAGCGCCTACTTTTATCATTCCACTTTTCCAGGGATTTTTGATAAAAATCACAGTCCAAGCAATCATGTACATCAATGCTAAACTGAGGTAAGCGTATTTATCTGGAATCATTCTTTTGGCTTTGGCTCGAAAATAGGCAAATTGTACCACTCAGAAAAAATGTTTTGATTTAGAATTGCTAGTCTCCTGAGCACCCGATTATTATTTTTAAGTTTGAATCAGAATTCCAACTCATTATTTAGCTCAATGAATAACTATCATTTTATAGCCATCGGTGGAGCCGTGATGCACAACCTAGCTTTGGCCCTAGTAGAAAAAGGCTATCAGGTAACCGGTTCTGACGATGAAATCTATGAACCATCTAGAACAAGACTAGAAAAAGCCGGAATATTACCTGCTGAATATGGATGGTTTCCAGATAAAATCACATCCGAACTGGATGGTATTATCCTTGGCATGCATGCTAGAATAGATAACCCAGAGCTTGTCAAGGCACAGGAATTAGGCATTCCCGTTTATTCATTCCCTGAATTCATCTTCAATCAGAGCCAGAATAAGAAACGAGTGATCGTAGCTGGTTCTCACGGAAAGACATCTATCACATCCGTGATTTTACATGTGTTGAAAGATCAGAATGTAGATTTTGACTACTTAGTAGGCGCCCAGATCGAAGGATTTAACTTGATGGTCAAACTCTCAGATGCTCCTGTGATCATCATTGAGGGAGACGAATACCTCACTTCTCCCCTAGATAGAACTCCAAAATTCTTCCATTACAAGCATGACATTGCTTTAGTAAGTGGAATAGCTTGGGATCATTACAATGTGTTTCCAGACTTTGACGAATACAAAGAGCAGTTTAGCAAATTGATGGATCTGACTCCGGAGTCAGGTGAATTGATTTATTGCGAAGCTGATCCACTTGTGAAAGATGCGGCAGAAAAAAGTGAGATTTCAGCAAAGAAAACTGCATACAAAGCTCATCCTGCAATTATTCTTGAAGGTAAAACTTTCCTTGAAACAGAAGACGGCTTAGTTCCTATTTACATTTTTGGAGAGCATAACCTGCAAAATCTGCAAGGTGCTCTAGATATATGCCTTGCGCTAGGCTTGACCAAAGAGCAGTTTTACAAAAGCATACAAACTTTCAAAGGCGCAGCGAAAAGACAAGAGCTTTTGGTTCAAACTGATAACTCCAGCCTCTTCCGAGATTTCGCGCATGCTCCTTCCAAATTGAAAGCAACAGTTTCCGCCGTGAAAACCCAATTCCCTAACAGAAAGCTAATTGCTGTACAAGAACTGCACACGTACTCCTCATTGAATAAGGAGTTTTTGCCTAACTACGCTAACTCCATGGAAGCTGCTGACTTAGCAATTATTTACCTTGATCCGCATGCTGTAGCCTTGAAAAAGCTAGAACTAATGGATGAAGAGACGTTGAGAAATGGCTTTCAAAGACCTGATTTAAAATTATTTACAAATAGCATAGAGCTGAAGGAATTCCTTTTGGCTCAAGATTATACAAATTCCAACCTACTTTTGATGAGTTCAGGATCCTATGACAAGATGGATCTAGAGCCGATTAAAGCTAAATTCAAATAACCATGCAGTTAAACCTGAAGAATTCCGTTTCATTTTTTGATCTGGAAGCAACCGGAATCAATATCTCCACCGATAGAATTGTGGAGATTTCTATAGTAAAAGTAATGCCAGATGGCGGGCAAGAAATATTCACTAGAAAAATCAATCCTACTATACCGATTCCGTTGGAATCTTCTCTTATCCATGGCATTTATGACAAGGATGTGAAAGAAGAGAAGACTTTTAAAGAACTGGCCAGAGAGATATACCAGTTTATCGGTCAGTCAGATTTGGCTGGATTTAATGTCTTGAAGTATGACATTCCACTATTGGTAGAAGAGTTTCTTAGAGCAGGAATCGAGTTTGATCTGGACAAGAGAAACTTACTGGATGCTCAGAAGATCTTTTTCATGATGGAAAAGAGGAACCTAACTTCTGCCTATAAATTCTACTGCGGTCAAAAATTAGAAAATGCACACAGTGCTGAAGCGGACACACTGGCTACTTTGGATGTATTCAAAGCGCAGATAGAACGCTACCTCGGTGAGGAAATGGAAGATCTTCAGGGAAATAAAATGGGGATCATCGAAAATGACATGAAGAAACTGCACGATCTACTGAATGAAAAAATGGTAGATCTAGCTGGAAGGTTTGTATTCAACAACGAGGGTGTTGAGGTATTTAACTTTGGAAAGCAAAAAGGCACGCCGGTCACTCAGGTGCTGAAAGATGAGCCAGGCTATTACGACTGGATGATGCGGGGCGATTTCCCGCTAGACACCAAACGAAAACTGACACAGATCAAACTGAGAGGATTTAATCAGTAACGAAAAACCCGGCTTAATTAAGTCGGGTTTTTCTATTTAGTATTTATAGTAGATCGTTTTCAGTTTGGTAGATAGATTTATAAACTCATTGTACGTCAACCCTAAATCCCCCAATGCCAGATCTCCATTGCAATTATAAATTTGAGGAGGACTTGCGCTCAAATTATCCTGAAGCATGATATATACCGAGGAATTATATTTCATCAATTCTACCGCATAATAGCCTCCGGGTTGCGCTTCTGCCTTAGCCACAAATTGATCCAGCCAAAGAAAATCAGCTCTGTTATCATTCTTACAGGCAAAAAGAATTTGATCCAATGAATAATCTATTCTAGGTAATTCCTCTTCACATCCAGCCAATGCGAAAGTGATCAAACAGGTAAAAACTATTAGTTTTCTCATTCTTATCATATTAAGAAGATTATTAATCAGGCAATTAAAACTAAGTTGGTAAGCTAAAAAAAAACGGACATATGCCCGTTTTTTTTTTAATATCATAGCCTAATCGATCTATTTCCCTTTATAATAAGTCAGAGCTTCGGGCATATTTCTATTCAATTTATCAATTCTAGTCTGTGACGCTGGGTGGGTAGAAAGAAATTCTGGTGGCGCTGCACCATTTTCTTTATCCAGCATTCTTTGCCAGAAGATAGGCGCTTCACGCGGATCATATCCTGCAATTGCCATGAAGGTTAACCCCATTTCATCTGCTTCTAGCTCATGTTTTCTAGAGAAACTTAGCATTCCAAGTTCACTACTTACACCTACAGATTGCAATAAAATAGATTGAGTCAATGTTGGATTTTGACCCATCGCAGATGATAATGCACTTACACCAAGGTTAGTAATCATACCAGTTGACATCCTTTCTGCAGAATGTGAAGCAACAGCATGTGCAATCTCATGTCCCATTACCACGGCAATTCCAGTTTCAGTCTGTGTAAGTGGCATAATTCCAGTGTAGAATGCTACTTTTCCACCTGGCATACACCAAGCATTGACGTCATCACTTTGAATTAAATTAAACTCCCAATCAAAGCTATTTGCTAGGTCTTGATAGCCCTGAGAAATCAAATAACTCTCCACTGCTTTCGCCATGCGATTACCCACTTTGAGAATTTTTTGCCCATCAGCGGTATTCGTCACGACCTTATTTTCTTTCAAAACCTTAGCATACTCTTGATCTACCATAGGCTGAATCTCTTCTGCCGGCACTAAAGCCAACTGGCTTCTACCAGTAAGTGGTACTGTTGCACAGGAATAGAGGATTAATCCAGTACAAAATAAAATTGCTATCTTTTTCATGGTGGTTGTTTTTTTATCAACTGATCCAATTTAAATACCAGAAAGCAATTTTCACTAGCTTAAGATTTCAATTATAGAAAAATGAATACGAAAGAAACCCGAATTGCTTTAAAACCAGAGGCTTTGGCTTATCAGAAAAAAATGAGTAATCCTCTTTATTTTTGGTTTGGCATGTTGATCAAGCTGCCATCTGCAATTTTCTGGAAGTTTCGAATTAAGGAATTAGATGCTGAAAAATGTGTGGTGACTATCCCATATAGCTGGAGAACTCAGAATCCTTTTAAATCAATTTACTTTGCTGCGATGGCAGGAGCAGGTGAATTGACTACAGGTGCATTATGCCAATTAGCTATAAGTGGCCTCGGGAAATACTCCATGTTGGTAGTTGATTTCAGAGCAGAATATTTCAAAAAAGCCAATCAAAAGATCACATTCACCTGCGAGCAAGGACAAGAGTTATTTAATCATATTGAATCTTTACAACCAAATGACACTGGAAAGTTGACAATGATATCAAGTGGTAAAAATCCTCAAGGTGAAGAAGTCGCGAGATTCTATGTGACTTGGTCCTTCAAGAGGAAAGCCTAATTAATCCACTTACTTTCTCTTTCAATAAACTCACTCAGTGTGGCATAAACACGCTTTCTGTCCCAATCCAGAAATTCATGATAGTTATTTCCCTCATTGAATCGAATGATCATTTTATCCCACTCTGAGCGCTCTAGCTGGTACTTAACCATGAAATTCTGCCGAACTGAATCCGATTCAATCACCGCATAATAACCTTCTCTCCTCTTCATCCACTCTAGCTTTTTCTGGTATTCTCGCTCTTGCTTAGCCCTTTTGGTCAGAGATGATAATACACCGGCTATAGCAACTCCTCCAGTTTGATTAGGAGAATTGAGGTATCCTGCACTGATACCACTTTTATTAGAAGGAGATTTCTCCTCGTCAGGATCTATCAAAACCAGTTTTCCATCTTTAAATCGGAAGGAATAAGGTTCTGCTTTCACCTCAAATGCGGGAAGCATCCTAGCTCTATCTTGAATCTGAAGAAGAAGAAATGTCTCTTCAGCTAGAACAATCTTTTGCTCTAAAAATCCAGGATAAGATAATCGCAAAGTATCTCCACTTCCACCTTTCACTGAAAAATAACCTCTTGAATTGGTGAGTTGTAATTGGTCACTACCTATTACTTGTACCGTTACTCCTTCGAGATATTTTTTATCGTTGGCATCCAAGATATTTCCTGAATAGGATCTCTGAGCCAATAGCGCTGGTAAAAAAGCGAAATATATAAATACTAGGAACCTGAATTTCATAAAGACCAAAAGTAAGCAGGCTTTTCATATCTATTAAAATCTACAAAGTTAATTAAGCTTAAGTGAGTGAAATAAGATGTAAAAGGTGAAAAGTATGATGTAAGACAAATGACGCTACATCAAAAAGTCGGGAGATTTCAAAGAGGGTTTATATAGGATATTCATTCTAAATCTATAAGTAACTTTCCGTACAACAGTGAAGTAATTCGTATTGTCAGTATTCTGTAGGTGATTACTTATTCATGAGAATACGAAGGTTTAGCATTTCATGACTTTAAGTTACCTGAATCTGATTAATTTCGTCCAATGGATTTTAAGCTCACTCGAATTGCCCCTACACCCAGCGGATTTTTACACTTGGGAAATCTCTACTCATTTTTAGTAACAAAAGCTTTGGCAGAAAAAAGCGGTGCTAAGATTCTACTCAGGATAGATGATCTGGACCGGGATCGGTATAGGACTGAATTTGTTCAGGATATTTTTGACACGCTGGATTTCATGGAAATCGGATATGATCAGGGCCCGAAAAATGTTCAGGAATTTGAACAAGATTGGTCTCAGATTCATAGGATGACTAGTTACTTGGATGCATTGGAGCAGGTTAGAGATAGAAAATTAGTCTTTGCCTGTGATTGCACCCGCAAGAAAATCCAGCAATTAGACTCTTCTGGCTATTATTTGGGACATTGCCAAGTCAGAAATATCCCTTTGGAAAGAAATGAAACTTGCTGGCGCATGGATACTTTTGATACCGATTTTATCCATCTAAACACCTGCACAGAAGGCAAAAAATCCTATGTACTACCTGAAGACTCTGCCTTTTTCATAGTTAGGAAAAAAGACAAACTTCCGGCTTATCACCTGACCTCTTTAATAGACGACGTTCATTACGGAGTTGATTTGGTAGTGCGGGGAAATGATTTGTTGGGATCAACTTTGGATCAAAAAATCTTGGCAAATGGTCTTGATCTCCAATCCTTCGAAGATGCTACCTTTCATCATCATCAACTTTTGAAAGGCCCAAAAAACAAGAAGCTCTCTAAATCTGACGGAGCCAACTCTATTCAGTTTCTCAGAAAAGAAGGAAAGAAGCCTGCCGATGTATATAGAATATTGGGTGAGATGACCGGAGCAAAAGAAGAGTTACAAGATTTTGAATCCTTCAAAACGCATCTTGCAATATAAAGGAACATAAAAACAGAAAGCCGGAGAATGATTTCCGGCTTTCGTATTAACTAGTTACATCAATCTTTTTAATAGTAAAGTGACAAAAGCATCGCAGAATGATGAGCTCAAATATTGAGGCTACTTCGGTCTTCCGTCACCCATCTACCAGCTTAATTATACTTCGCAGGCATATCAGGTGCTACCATTGAATTCTTGATAAACTGACGAATATCTTCATTGGAAGTTTCCAAATCCTCCGCTCTCAAGTACATCATGTGACCACTTCGGTAGCCTTTCCAAGAAATTCGGTCTGCCATTCTTCCAGCAGCATCAATTTGCCACAGGTTATACTTAGCATTGAAGAAATCAGTTCCTCCATCGTAGTAGCCAGACTGCACCATCAAATGTAAATATGGGTTTTGACGCATCGCGTCTCCCAAATCGTAGCCCGTGCTCTCATTAGATCGATTCCATGGATGCACAGGGCCAAATAGGTTGTACGTCAAATCAGTTTTGAAATTCAAGTTTTCTCTAACATAAATCTGAAATGAAGGCGCGAAAGCATGATTCCAAGAAGATAAGGCAGGATCAAAATCAGGTCTGGAACCCGTTCCTGCGTTATCAAAACCTTTGTATCTACTGTCCAATCTACCGATGGTCATCCCTTTGTCTCTAAGTAATTCCTTCCAGAAAAAATTGGTAGGAATCAAAAGGTTATGCTCAAGGATCACTTCTTTGTTAAGGCCTGAATACAGTGCATATTTTGTTGCAATTGCATCTCGCTCAGTCGCTGACAGCGTCCCTCCTTTCACAACTGCAGGAATCAATTCATTAATTGTAAAAGCTTCTACTTCTGGCAAGAAATCATCTAGATCCTGATTTTGCAAAGACGAATCCAAGGCCTTATGATACCAAGCTGTAGCAGCATAATAAGGTAGATAATTAGAAGTATGAATAGGTGCACCACGCTCAATTCCCAATTCGGTTGGAGAAACCATGATCACTCCATTGAAATACATCCAGTGAGCATTTTGAAGCTGTGCCACCAAACCAGCAACACGAGTCGTCCCATAGCTCTCACCAATTAAGTACTTTGGCGAAGCCCAGCGATTCTGACGAGTTACAAATGTATTCACCCAGTCTGCCAGATATTTGATATCAGAATTGATTCCAAAGAAAGTAGAGCGATCTACTTCCTCATCTACTATTCTGGAAAATCCAGTGTTTACAGGATCCACATAGACGATGTCTGCCACGTCAAGAATAGAATAAGGATTTGACTTGGTTCCATATGGCTGAAGAGGATAACCTTCGTCATCAATATTTAATACTACTGGACCTGTGTATGCGATGTGCATCCAGATAGATGCTGAGCCAGGGCCACCATTGAAAGAAATCACAAGTGGACGAGTAGTCTTGTCCGTGATGTCAGTTCGCTCATAATATGTGTAGAACAAAGAGGCGATTGGCTTTCCTTTTTCGTTCCAAACTGGCTGAGTTCCAGCTGTAGCTTTATAAGGGACTTTTTTGCCCTTGATGGTAGTTGTGTGCGTAGTAACTACGGCTGACTCAACTTCAATATGCCTTTCCGTTTGGGCCATTACAGCCGAAAAGCAGATCGCAAAGAGTATGGTTAAACTTATTTTTCTCATAAAGTATGGGGTAAAATCATTCAGTTTTAAAACTACTAATTGTAAATAGAAAGCAGTGAAAATTTACATAGATGGAGGTAATTCTTCAGTCTTTACTAGCTGAAACAAGCCTTGCAATTACCACTGCTGGATAAAGAATTCCAATGGTAGAAAGAAAGACCGATAGCATTTTTGAAATTATCTGAATGGGATACAAATCTCCAAAACCAACTGTGGTAAGTGACACCAAACTGAAGTAAATATACAGCGCAAAATCCTTGTCTATTCCTTCCAAAACCACATCGCCTCCTATACCAGAACCGGTAGTTAAATAGATGATTTCAAAAAGAAAGGAACCTAAAATTGCTACCAATAAATAGACATTCACAGCCCCTATTATTCTATAAATATTTACTTCATGGTTTCTAAATAAAAGCCTGATATTTAAAAATATAAAGACCAACATATTCATCACACCCACAATCCGTTCTGCCAGATAAAACTGAAAATCGTAATTGGAGAAACGAAGGATTCTCAGTCCTAATTGTGTCAAAAAAAGAACCGTGGTCAAGACCACCAATAACCTATATCTGGATGACCAAATACCGGTGAAAAACAAAAATAGGAAGACTGTATTGACAAAAAGTGCATGAACATGACCATACTCAATCAGTATGGGTAGGACAAATACAGTGAATAATAAAATAAGAAGCAGTACAACAAAACTCGCATCTGTCAACCAATATTCTGTGAAGGAATTGAATGCGTGCTTTACTTGTCTACCTCTTTTATATACAAAATGATTCATCTAAAATTCAATTTCACCAGATAACACTTTTACAGCTTGACCTCGAATGATCACTCGATCTTCTCTTTTCTCTAAATGAATTTCTCCCCCGCGCTTACTAGCCTGAAATGCTTTAAGGTTACTTTTTCCAGATCCTTTGTACCAATAATCCATCAAAGCACAATGTGCAAATCCAGTAACAGGGTCTTCATCGATTCCTATATTTGGACCAAAGTACCTACTATAAATATCAAATGAATTTTTTCCTGGAGCAGTAATAATAATTCCCTCTTCACTATGGTTTTTCACTAGTGCAAAGTCAGGCTCACAAGTTTCTACAGCATCCGCATCTTCCAACTCAAAAATCCAATTCCCTTTTAATTTTGCGGTACGAGTAATTTTGGTTCCAAAGAAATCATTTCCAAAGAATGGATGCTCTTTTTCAAAAGTTGAAATCAAGGGGAAATCCATCTCAATCCATTCCCCATCACTTTTCACCAAAAGATCACCACTCCGGGTTTGGAACCGTATAGTTTCTCCTGATTTTGCCCAACCTGACTTTTCCATCACAAAAGCTGAAGCCAGTGTAGCATGTCCACATAGATCTATTTCAACAGTTGGAGTAAACCAGCGTAAACTGAAGGAATCCGTTTCTACATTTCTTTTTACAAAAGCAGTCTCGCTTAGATTCATTTCCATAGCAATGCTTTGCATCTGAACTACCGAAAGCTCTTGATCTACTAAACAAATGGCTGCAGGATTACCGGAAAATGCTTTAGAAGTAAAAGCATCAATGGTGGTTATAGCTAATTTCATGGTTAATAGCGCTCTTTGAAAATATTGAAATGATGAGTGAAATGACCTGGGATAATCCAAAATAAAGCTCTTGGGGTAATCGAATTCCCGCTTGCCCGACCTACCAAATCCAGAGAATCCTCAGGTAATATTCGAATCATAGTGAGTAAAGCCTTGCGCTGAGCCTGAAAATCCTCAAGAAGGTATTCAATTGGAACTTGCCCAAATCTAGCATTTAATACATAAGGATCTTGATCAAAACCCGGTAAAGAGGACTTCTCTCCTCTGGCAAAACAAAGTGCCCTAAAAGTCATGATTCTCTCAGTATCGATCACATGCCCCAGTACTTCTTTAGGAGTCCATTTTCCTTCTGCATAGGCTTTCTCAGCCCAGTCTGTTCCTTTTTCTTTGAATAATACTAAGAGTTCAGTGACTTGATTCTGGAGCTGTTCTTCGTAGTTGTGGCCAGACACTAAATTGAGGTAGGTAGAGAAAAAGGCAGAATAATCACCTTCTCTAGGTTGTACTAGGCTTTTCATGTAAAAATGTTTTGGCTTGAATATTATTGAGATAAATTTAAGTCTTAAGTATAAACCAGCTCCATATCATGCGTAAAAATTTCCTTTTTCTCTTCTTCGCTATTTCAAGTCAAGCGGCTATTTCACAAACTACGGTCATCAGAAATCCTGAAATAGCTCAAATGGTTTCTGAGATTTCATCGGATTCACTAGAACACCACGTTAGAACACTCGCTTCATTTAATTCCCGTCATACTCTAAGTACAAATGAGGAAAATGGCATGCCTGCGGCACAACGATATGTGCTTTCTAAGTTCAACCATTTTGCGAAGCAATCTGGAGGAAGGATGACTGCAGAAATCGAGAAATTCACCATCCCTGCTGACAAACGAAGGATATTAGAAGATTCACCAGGTGCAAATGTAATTGCTACTCTTAAAGGAACTGATCCCAATGATGACCGCATTTTCATTATATCAGCCCATATGGATTCCCGTAATAAGGACGTAATGGATTCAGAAGGCAGCGCACCTGGTGCAAATGATGATGGTAGTGGAACAGCAGCAGTAATCGAATTGGCCCGCGTGATGGCTTCTCATAAGTTTTCTGCTACTATTATTTTTGTAGCATTCACAGGTGAAGAGCAAGGTCTGAAAGGCGCAACTTATTTGGCAGATAAAGCTACTTCAGAAGAATGGAACATCGCGGCTGTGCTGAACAACGATATTGTCGGTAACAGTAGCTCCTCTGAGACACTGATCAAAGACAATCTGAAAATGCGTGTTTTTTCTGAAACAATTCCTGCATCGGAAACAGAACAAGAAGGCAACATTCGCCGCTATACCAATGCAGACAATGACAGTAAATCAAGGCAGCTGGCTCGATATATAAAGGAGCTGGGAGAACGATATGTTGATCAATTTGAAGTGAAATTAATCTATAGAGCTGATAGATTTTTAAGAGGTGGCGACCAAACTCCTTTTGCGAGAAATGCCTTTACAGCGGTAAGAATGTCAGAAATGAATGAAAACTTCATTCATCAACACGAAAATGTCAGATTGGAAAATGGTATACAATACGGCGATCTGCCTGAGTTTATGGACTTCGAATACCTAAGAAAAGTCTCTGCTGTGAATCTGGCTTCTTTGGCTTCTTTAGCCAATTCTCCTGATCAACCTCAGGAAGTTAAAATAGATGTACGTGGTTTGAGCAACAAATCGACATTGCTATGGAACGCGCCAGCAAGTGGAAAAGTAAAAGGCTATTATGTTTTGATGCGAGAGACTTCTTCTGCAATGTGGGAACGGAAGTTTTGGACCACAGAGACTACACTGACTTTACCTTACTCTAAGGACAATTACTTCTTCGCTGTACAAGCAGTGTCAGAATCAGGCGGAGAAAGCCTTCCTGTTTTTCCTACTCCACTTTCCAGATAATAGCTGTTCTTAATTAAATCAATTCCAAATTCCAAAATAAGACGAGTGGGATGGAACCTCAATGGTTATATTCAGTTAACTATTTGAAACACTAAAACTATGAAAGCTAAAGAAATCGTAACGCTACAGCGTTCATTACTTATCGATACAGAGAAATTACTTAATAAGCAGGTAGAAATGGAAGGTACTTCTTCCGCATATTACTTGTCTATGGCTTCTTGGTGTCATATGATGGGCTATGAAAATGCCGCAAACTATCTTTATACACATGCAGACGAAGAAAGAATGCATATGATGAAAATATTCAGATATATCAATGAGGCGGGGGGACATGCATTTCAACCTGAGATTACTGATATTAGACATAATTTTAATTCGTTGAGAGAGATTTTCGAATTGATTTTGGAGCATGAAATCAACGTGACTAAGTCTATTAATAACATCGTTGACCATGCCTTCACAAAGAAGGACTTCGCTACGTTTAGTTTTATGCAATGGTATGTCACCGAACAAAGAGAAGAAGAAACTATGTCCAGACGAGCCCTTGAGCTTTTCGATATTATCGGAGAAGAAGGAGTTGGTCTTTGGACCATTGATCAAGAGCTTGGAAAGCTCCACGCAGCAGCCCATCCACAGGCATAAATTAAAAGCGGCTTATCAGCCGCTTTTTCTTTTGTATTTAAAAAAACACCTCTTTTGAATTAAGCTTATTATCCACTCATTTTTTTATTCCAAAGACTGAGGGTAATTCACAGCTAATTAATACTCTCTTGATCTTTTTAGAAAGATTTTTAAGTTCTTTTGATTCTTAAATGGCAAAATATTTGTTAAATATTAATTTACTATTACTTTTGTAGTAGCTATAATGTATTTCAGCAACTTATTTTTGCACTTCAATGCTAACCATAGTTTTAATAGATGACGATCCAATCAGTACGTTTGTTACTGAAAAGCTCATTTCCAGGAATGTAAAAGAGCCATGTCAATTTTATAAGTACCAAAGTGCTAGAGCAGCACTACAAGAAATCTATTCTATTAAGGCCAATTACTTGTTTTTGGATCTTAATATGCCGGAAATGACTGGATGGGATTTCTTAGACTGTTTTAATTCTGAAAAAAACGAAGCACAAATTTACATTTTGAGTAGTTCTGTGGACGAAAGGGACATCAATAAAGCCAGTGGATATAGTGTAGTAAAGGATTACTTATCGAAACCCCTTATAAAAAAATATATAAAATCGATTTTTAATTGACCCAAGATTGGGTCTTTTTTTTGACTTGTCATTTTAAACAGTTAGATTCCAAATAATCAATCATTTTTGATATAGATTTCATTGTAAACCAATTTTGAAAACAAGTGATAATTTAATCCTGAATTCAAGCAAATAGTTTGAAACAAGGCGGGTAAATCAAAAATGAAACTACAGCCATAAAAAAAGTTGTAAAAAATTATATCCACCGCATGGTGCTAAATAAATTTTTACTTTAATTCGCATCGTTCAACAATTTAAAAAACCCCTATCTAAACTACTATGGAGGATTTTGACGACGACTTCGAAGATGACGACAACTTAAATGATGACGACGATTTCGGGAATGATTTCGAAGATGAATATGATCTCGATGATGAAAATGAATTTGTCGATGATAATATCATGGATTTCGACGATGATGACGATGGCGCTGAAGAAGAAGATTTCGATGATGATCAATTCGATTAATTAGAATCTTTTGGTTAATTGGCTTTAAGAAATTATCTTCGAGCAATCTTTAGAAATTCAACAATTTGATCATGATACTACTTGACGTTTTCAGTTCTCCAATTGCTGGAGGAGCCCAAACCTTCCTTGTGATTGTATGTGTATTAATCGGTCTTGGAGCCGGCATCACTGCAATTGATACTAGAAGTACTTTCTCCAAGAAGAAAAAAGCTGATCATTAATAACTTATATCTTACTTAAAAGGAGGCTAACGCCTCCTTTTTTTATGCCCATACCTATGTCAAAAACACAGAATTTCGAAAATCACGCGAAGCTATATCCCTTTCATCACTTTATTATAATGCCGATGGCTCTGATATACTTGGGATGGACCGTTGTGAGAACTGACTTCAGCTCGTCCTCCTCCATAGCAGATAGCATTTATCAACTCCTATTAGCATTTTTAATTTTTTTCATATCTTATCTCCCACGGATATATGCTATCAAAAATCAAAACAGAATCATTCGTTTGGAGATGAGACAACGCTATTTCTACCTTACTGGCACTCCATTTTACGAAAAAGAGATCCAGCTTACTGCATCGCAAATTATTGCATTAAGATTTGCTGGAGATGATGAATTTTTGGATCTAATGGATAAGGCCATCAAAGAAAACACAGCCCCTAAAGAGATCAAAAAAAGTATCAGAAACTGGACAGCAGACCATCACAGAGTCTAATAGGTTTAGTTTTATCAGTCCAGAGAGAATTCCTTTGCTAGTAGAGCTTGAAGATTCTCTCTGGACTTAATTTTATAATTAGGGTCTGAAAAATCCAAATCAGGCAAAGTCAAAACCTGATCGAATTGTTCTACTCCCTCTTCCTTTCCTGAAGTAACTAGAATTATTTTTTTAGATAGATTACGAGCCATTTTCATCAATTCAAAGCAAGCTTTACCATCAGCAGATTGATTGTCGTATCTCCCCTCTCCTGTGATGATCAAGTCGGCCCATTTCACCTTAGATTCTAACTTCACTTTTTCAAAAAAGTACTGCGAACCAAATTCAATATCTGTTTCAAAAAATGCTGATAATCCTAAGGATATTCCGCCTGCTGCTCCAAAGCCTTGAACATCCACAAAAGTTTTCTTTTGTTTATCAAAAAGTTGCTGCACTACTTTTTTACAAACTGATTCGTAATTTTCAAATTCACTTGATTGTATACCTTTTTGTGGACCAAAAACAGGTATTGCACCACGATTTCCGAAAAAAGTATTTTTTACATCACAGAGAAATGAAAACTTAACTTTTGGAATAGAAGGAGACTTCTGAATATGTCTGATTTTCGAAAGGTAATTAGGTGAAAACTGAGTCAACCCTCTCCCACTCTCATCCAAAAATTCAATACCTAAAGCAGCTAAGATCCCAATTCCTAAATCAACAGTAGCGCTTCCACCTAGACCTAGTACAATTTCCTCTGCCCCAAGATCAATTGCTTTCCTCACTAATAGCCCTGTGCCAAAGCTAGAGGCGACATAAGGGTTTAAGGTCTCATTGCCCAACAAAGCGATTCCAGAGGCAGCAGATACGTCTATATAGGCTTTTTTGGAACGGTGATCCCAGCCGTATACACATGAGACCGGCCTACCAAAGGGGTCAAGTGTACAAGTCCTCTTTTTTTCAAAGCCTAAAATCTCTGTCAATAGCTCGCAAGTCCCATCTCCTCCGTCAGCAATTGGAAGTAAATCTGTATTAACCTGAGGATATTTTCTTTGTATATAAGCTTGAATAATTACCCCAGCATCATGAGCACTCATAGTACCTTTGAATGCGTTTGGAGAAATTAAGACATTCATAATTAGGCTTTTTTCATTCTCTGAAAATAATCCTTCATCTCAACACGTACTTTAGGTGCTAAGTAAAATGTAGAAATCATAGTTGGTATAGCCATAATCGCATACATACCGTCTACCAAGCTAATCACAACATCCAATGACGCCACAGCGCCAGCTACAATCGTGATCAAATAGAAATAATTGTAGTAATCAGCTCTTTTGGCTCCAAATAGATAACCGAAGCACTTATGACCATAATAGGAATAGGTGAACATGGTAGAAAGCGCAAAGACTAGTACTGCAATCATCAATAGATATCTACCATAAACTGGAAGTGCCATATCAAATGCTGCAAGAGTAAGTCTAACTCCATCCTTTTCTGTAGATTCCCAAACACCAGTCAGCATGATCACCAAAGCAGTGAGTGTACAAACTACTATTGTGTCAATAAAAGGTCCAAGCATCGCAATTAAACCTTCCCGAATAGGCTCATTATTTTTGGAAGCACCATGAACCATCGGTGCAGTTCCTATCCCTGCTTCATTTGAAAATGCTGCTCTTCTTGCTCCGACGATAATCACAGCTCCCACTGCTCCACCAGCCATTGCTTCGCCTGTAAATGCATCAGTAACAATTTTCAACAACATATCAGGCACATCGCCTATGTATTTGAAAACGATAATCAGCACTGTCACAAAGTAAAGCCCCACCATAAAAGGGACCATTTTGGACGCTACTGCAGCAATTCTTTTAATTCCTCCGAGAATAACGATGGCTACAAGCACCATCATTGTAATCCCTATAATCCATCGTGTTTTATCTCCTTCATCTAACCCTGCAGGTTCTAGGATTACAGTTCTAAGTACGGCTGTTAATTGATTCGCTTGGAAAATCGCCAGCAATCCTAAAATACCTGCTCCACAAAAAATCACAGATAAGAACTTCCACTTTTTACCCATTCCTTCCTCGATCACATACATGGGACCACCTTGTATTTGACCTTCAGAATCTTTACCCCGATACATAATAGCGAGACTACAGGTGTAAAATTTGGTAGCCATTCCTACAAAAGCCGATACCCACATCCAAAAAATTGCACCAGGACCGCCCATATTTATCGCAATGGCAACTCCACTTATATTCCCTAATCCAACTGTCGCCGCAATCGCAGCCGATAATGCCTGAAAAGAAGTAATCTGACCTGGAACGAAGGTGTCATCATATTTCCCTCTGAGTAATCCTACTGCATGTCCAATTTTGCGAAAGGGAACGAAGCCTGAATGCACTAACAAAACCATTCCTCCTCCCATTAAGATGATAAGCATAGGGGTTCCCCAAATCCAGTTAGCAAAGGAAATAATGTATTCGCTCATTAAATTTTTCTATTTAGAGTAGTCAAGTTACTTAATAGGATGATTTTAAAATTAACGTCCATATTAGGTTCATTTTATTCAATTTCAAAGAATATAGCTTTCTTAAGAAACAAAAAACCCGGTCGAAGCCGGGTTTTTAATTTTGATGGTACAGTTTACCAATTGACTTGTGGAGATCGATAAAAACCTATCCCATTGATATCCCAGCGTTTACCTTGCTGTGCAATTCTCTTTTGAAAGCTTTCCCAATTTTTTCGCTCATTTGAAGACCAAGCGACTTCAGCGAGTGCTGCCAATCTAGGGAATGCCATGTACTCAATATCCGCACGATTAGTAATTGTTTCTGTCCAAAGAGGAGCTTCAACACCTAAAATATCGGTCTTATTAATTCCATCTGCATAGGTTGCTGGATCCCAATTATATGAATCATCAAGCTCAATATATGCAGCCCAATGAAGACCAAGTCTAGACGTAGAGTCATATTGCATATCCAGGTACGCTCGCTTAGCTGGTGACATAAGGATTTGATTTCCTTGCTCCTTAGCCAGTTTCGCATTTTCTTCCAAAGCCCAGAATTGAGCTACTGTACCTGGCGATAATTTTGCGGTTGCGATTTCATCCCAGCCTATGCTCGTTTTACCATATTTGGTAACTATTTCCTGCACACGCTCCACAAAGTAGATGTAATCATCCTTTTCTGTCACATGGGATTCATCTCCTCCAATGTGAATATAAGGACCAGGAGTAAGCTCTACGAGTTCTCTAATTACATCTTCAACAAAAGTGTAAGTGATTTCTTTGTTTGTAGCAAACGTGCTGAACCCCACTTCAATACCTGTGTAAATCTCTGCTGGCTCTGGATTCTTATCTAGAATATCAAAATCAATTTTACCTTCAGTCATAGTAGCAAAATCTCCATCTGGTAAATTCACACCAGGATTTAATTCAGCATAAGCAGCCAAGGCAGCATTAGTGTGACCAGGCATATCGATTTCAGGCACTACAGTCATAAACCTGTCCGCTGCATACTTCACAATATCAGTATATTCGGCTTGGGTATAAAAACCGCCTTCAGTTCCTCCTACTTCCGTTTTGCCACCTATTTCCGTCAATTTAGGCCAAGATTTAATCTCTATTCTCCAACCCTGATCATCAGATAAATGCAAATGGAGATAGTTATATTTCAGACTTCCCATTTGATCTATGTAGTGCTTTACATCTTCTACGCTTATAAAGTGCCGCGCAACGTCCAGCATCGCGCCTCTGTATGCAAATTCAGGCTCATCTTCAATCTTTCCATTCCCTACTGTCCAATCAGTATCCACTACTGAGGTATTTTCAATCTCCACCGGAAAAGCTTTGATAAGTGTTTGCGTCCCATAATAAAGTCCCGCACCAGAAGTTGAAGTGATTCTCACCCCATCGTCTGTTATTTCGATACTATATTTCTCAGAAGCTTCTCCTCCAGTCAACTCCAAAACCAAATCGCCATTCTCAGCAGATACGGGAATATCATAGCCAGTTGCTGGTCGAAGTTTTTCAGCCAAGTAACTTCCAACTCTGGTCAAATCATCCCCAGATCCAATCAACTGAATGGAAGATTCTGAGCTCAACACGAATGCGCCAGATTTTGCTGTGACTGATCTCGGAATTGGAATAATTCCAGCTTCATCGAGAGGGATTGAATTCGGTGCTTGGCAAGAACTAACAGATAAAACTGCTAGCGCAGCCATTGTCATTAATGTAAGTTTCATAGAATAAAGGTTTGAGTAAACTTAATCTATTTTTTTAACAATCTTTTTAGAGCAAATTAATTTTATAACTAAACGCCGCTAATTAGTAGTTTTAAAAGGCAAGTTGATTTTACTAAGTGTATTTTTATGAATGGGCTTAAGATTGTGGCTCATTTTTGATAATTTCAAATTTCACAAAGTCAGTAATTGGTTTCATTTTAAGTAAAAAATAGAAACAATTCAAAAAACCCTCTTTAACAAAACCATTAATCTAATGAAAAGTAATAGCTCAGATTCTGGGAGTTCCCGGAGAAAATTTCTTAAAGGCACTGCATTAGCTGCGGCTGGATTTTACATCGTACCGAGAAATGTCTTGGGCGGTCCAGGCTTCATAGCACCGAGTGACAAACTTCGTGTAGCTAGTATAGGTGTTGGGGGAATGGGAGGAAGTGATGTTCGCGGAGTGACCAAAACAGGTAAAGCGGACTTTATAGCACTATGTGATGTGGATGATTCCAGAGCAAAAGCCAGCAGAGAGTTACATCCTAAGGCAAAATATTATAAGGATTTCCGCGAAATGCTGGATAAGGAAGGAAATAATATTGATGCAGTCACTGTGTCAACTCCTGATCACATGCATGCAGTAGCTGCAATGACAGCTATGAAAATGGGCAAACATGTCTATGTACAAAAGCCGCTTGCTCACGATATCTACGAGGCAAGAATGCTGACTGAAGCAGCGAAAAAATACAAAGTTGTCACCCAAATGGGTAACCAAGGCTCTTCCGGAGATGGGGTGCGTCAAATGGTAGAATGGTATGATGCTGGACTTATCGGTGAAGCTACTAAAGTTTATAGTTGGACAGATAGACCAGTTTGGCCTCAGGGTATACAATGGCCAACAGAGCCAGTTACACCTCCATCTGATTTGGATTGGGATCTATGGTTAGGTACTGCGCCATATAAGGATTATGTAGGTAATCTTGTTCCATTTAACTGGAGAGGTTGGTGGGATTACGGAACAGGTGCACTAGGCGATATGGCTTGTCATATCATGGAGCCTCCATTCCGAGTATTGGGCCTTGGCTATCCAAAGTCCGCTGAGTGCTCTGTTGGTTCCGTTTATGTAGGTGAGTTTAAAAGAGGATATTTCCCAGAGAGCTGCCCTCCTTCTTCTCATATTACCTTAAGATTTGATAGACCGGGCAAAGATGATCTTGAATTCCACTGGATGGATGGTGGTATACAGCCAAATAGACCAGAAGAATTAGCTCCAAATGAGCAAATGGGTGATGGTGGAAATGGTGTGATCATCGAAGGAACCAAAGGAAAGATGATGTGCTCTACTTATGGCAAAAATCCTCAGCTACTTCCTACATCAAAAACAAAAGATGCAAATGTACCACAGACCCTTCATCGAGTAGAAGGTGGAGATGGTGGCCACTATAATAACTGGGTTGAAGCTTGTATCGCAGGTCATGGTTCGGAAGAATTCAAAAACCTGAGTTCTCCTTTCTCTATCGCTGGTCCGCTGACCGAGTCTGTATTGATGGGAAATCTTGCTATCAGAAGCTATGATTATAGAACGCCAAAGCCTGATAATGCAAATCAGTTCGATTATCCAGGAAGAGGAATCAAACTTGTATGGGATGGTCCAGAAATGAAGGTTTCTAATTTCGAACCTGCCAACCAATTTGTGAAGCGGGACTATAGAGGAGATTATTCTCTTTAAAATAAAAAAACGGCTTTGAAAGTTAATTTCAAAGCCGTTTTACTTAAATACCTTATTTTTAGTACTACTGAGTAGTTATTTAACTCGATCTGAAAACTGCCACTGAATACTCCCTACCTCTCTACTTCCAGTTCTACTCTTCTGTTTTTTGATCTTCCTGTTTCGGTCGAGTTGGAAGCTAAAGGCCTAGTACCTCCCCAGCCTGAGATTCTAAGGCTTTCAAAAGCTACTCCTTGTTCAATCAAGAAATCCCTCACACTACCTGCTCTGTCCAGAGAAAGACCTTTATTCAATCCAGGATCACCAGCATTATCCGTATGCCCATGAATTCTAAGTTTCATCTCAGGGTTTAACAAAAGGAATTCTGCCAATTCAGTTAATGAAGCTTTGGTATCCTCTCCTTCCAATTCTGCAGTACCGCGTTTGAAATTCACATTATCCAGTAACACTACATTACCGGATTCTGCTTTTGTCATTAGCACTACTGTAGGTTCGTTGGTCCTTATTTCCCTTATCAATATTGTCTTAGGGAAATAACCATTAGCACTCACCTTTATTTCTTTTACTTGAGCATTTCCCAACTCAGAGAGTTTGAGTGAATCACTAGCGTTCTTGGAAAAACTATTTCCACCTACTTTCCAGCTTAAGGTGAAAGGAACGAGAGTTTTATTCTTCGCATCCACCACAAACCATGAAATCGGACTTTCTACCTTCTCAGCAGTTTGCTCCACGATTCTCACTTCCGGTATTCCAACACTAGATGCTGGATATATAGGCTCTATGGAAACTGTCTTTACTTGTTGAGGCCTTGCAATTTGAGCTGTAGACTCAGGAGCTGCAATTGAAAATTCTGCGGGGATATCAAGTGGGGTCACTGTCTCAAAAGTCAATAAGTCTGCAAAGCCATCACTATTCTGCGTACTCGTCCACACTACTTCTTCGGCATTGATAAAAGTCACTGAAACTTCAGAACCAGGAGAGCTCACTTGCTCCCAGATTACTGGTTTGCTCCAATTATTCCATCCTTCTCCCATGCGCTTGGCTATAAAAATATCCTTTCCCTCTGCGCCTTCATGCATATTGGAGGAGAAATACAATTGACTTGACTTAACATCATAAAACGGACTCATCTCCTGACCTATGGTATTTATCGTAGAACCAAGGTTGACTGGGCTTGACCATTCTGTTGGGCCAATTTTGTCACTCACATAGATATCTTCATTTCCCTTGGAGTCTTTTCCTTTTCCAGACAGAAAAATCACTTTACCGCCAGAACCTACACGACCGGTAACTTGTCCCGAAAGCTCTTCCAAACCAGACATAGATATTTGACGAAGGAAATTCCAATCTTTACCAAATTTGGAATATTGATAAATCCCAAATCTTTCACCTCCTGTATGATAAACAAGTAGCGTAAGAATATCCTCCAACCCGAGAGAAAAATCATATCCGTCCGTACTTAAATCTGCTCTATGAACGGCTTCCAACCATTCTCCAGATTCTGATTTTTTGGTCATCCAGATATCACCTGGATCTGCAACTCCTCCTATATTATCAGGGTGAAAAGCTCGGGTAAAGAGTAAAGTATTATCTCCAATCCAAACAGGATTTATATCGTCTTGTGGACTATTGGCTCCAGATAGCGAAACTACTTTTTGAGCTTGAAGATTAAATGAAAAGCAAAAAGCAAGTAGCATTACGCCACTTGCTTTTATAAATACGTTCTTAAATTTTCTCATAGTTTATTGATCCAACACAATGGCAAATACCAAAGGTGCTACGATCGTTGCATCAGACTCGATGATAAATTTCGGAGTATCGATTCCCAGTTTGCCCCAAGTGATTTTTTCATTTGGAACAGCTCCAGAATACGAACCGTAAGAAGTGGTCGAATCAGAGATTTGACAGAAATACCCCCAAAGCGGTACATTAGTCCTTTGCAAATCCTGATGCAACATCGGCACCACACATATAGGGAAGTCTCCTGCAATTCCCCCGCCAATCTGGAAAAATCCAACAGTACTTTCCTCTGTAGCATTATTTGTATACCAATCTGCTAGGTAAATCATGTACTCAATGCCTGTTCTAACTGTATGCACATTCTTCACATCTCCTGTGATCACGTGACCTGCAAACATGTTTCCCAATGTGGAATCTTCCCATCCTGGTACTATGATTGGAATGTTCTTTTTGGCGGCTTCAAGCAACCAGCTATCCTTTGGATCGATTTGATATGACTCTTCTAATTTTCCTGAAAGCAATATTTTATAGAAAAACTCATGTGGGAAAAATGATTCACCCGCTTCATCAGCTTTCACCCATTCTTCCAAAATCACATTTTCAATTCTTCGCATCGCTTCCATTTCTGGAATACAGGTGTCAGTAACGCGATTCATGTGTCGCTCTACCAAATCCTGTTCTTGTGCTGGCGTAAGTTCTCGGTAATTTGGAATACGCTCATAGTAATCATGGGCTACCAAATTGAATACATCTTCCTCCAAATTAGCCCCAGTACAAGTGATTATTTGGATCTTGTCCTGACGGATCATCTCTGCTAGAGAAATACCTAGCTCGGCAGTAGACATAGCGCCGGCAAGAGTTACCATCATTTTTCCGCCATTATCCAAATGGCTTTTGTAACCTTCAGCGGCATCGATCAACGCCGCAGCGTTGAAGTGACGGTAATTATGCTTTAAAAATTCAGTGATTTTCATTCTATAAATTTTCGTTAGAGCTTCAAAAATACCCAATTTTTCCCCACAAAAAAACCCAGCCTAAGCCGGGTTTCAATATTTGGAATAAGTAGTACAGCTTATTTTGCTGTGTCTGCAGGAGCAGATGTATACTCTTTGTTTAATCCTTCGATTACAGATGTAGTAAGATCAATAGCGTCATTTGCGTACCAAACTGCCCCACCTCTAGTGTAGCTCAAAATCACATCAAGATCGTTGCTTTCTGCATACGACTTAAGATATTTCTGTACTCTGTCGTACACTTCACTATAAAGTGCAGCCTCATCAGCAGATAATTCTTGCATCAAATTATCACGGTAAGTCATCAGATTTTGCTCTTTTTTAGACAATTCCTCTTGCTTAGCTCTCTGCTGGTTCACAGTCATGTTACCACCAGTTTGCTGGAAAGTTTGAACTTCTTGCTGAAAGCCATTAGCTCTTCCCTGAAGATCTCCTTCAAATTTCTTTCCTTTTTCAGTTAGCTCTTCTGACTTCGACAAGAAGTAATCATACTTATTGATTACGCTATCTGTGAAAACAAAAGCAACGTTCAAATCACCTTGTTTTACTTCTTTGGAAGCGCTTTCGCCAGTCGTAGTAGAAGTTCCAGCTTTATCGCAGCCGTATAAAAGCACTGTAGCAAGGCTCAATGCACCGATTAGTTTTATTCCTCTTTTCACTTTGTTGATGTTATTGATTACAAGGGCGCAAATATAAAGAAAGTATTGATTTTACAAGAATTGACTTAACATCTCTAGGCAAATTTGGAATTCACCGCTTAAAAATATAGATCTTGAGCCAATCTATATACTTGAGTATGGGCCTCTACAATTTTAGCTACGTTCGGTGAATACCCTCCTCCCATACAGCACATAATAGGAACCTGCAATGATTTGGCAAGGCTAAGAACCAAACTATCCCGTCTCCTCACTCCTTCAATGCTCATGGACAATCTCCCCAATTTATCGCTTTCCAATACATCTACACCAGATTGATAAATAATAAAATCAGGAGAAAAATCTTTCAAAATTATTTCGAATTGAGACTGGAGAACACCTAAATACATTTCATCACCTGTACCATCAGGAATAGCAAAATCTAAATCAGAGACTTCTTTTCTCATAGGATAATTCTTCTCTCCATGCATACTAAACGTATATACAGCTGAATTGTCAGCAAATATACTTGCAGTACCATTCCCTTGATGAACATCCAAGTCAATCACCAAAACCTTTTTAGATAGCTGATTTTCAATTAAATAATTAGCTGTAACAGCAATATCATTTAACAGACAAAAACCCTCTCCCCGATCAGCATATGCATGATGAGTTCCCCCTGCGATGTTCATTGCGATCCCATACTTTAGAGCATAAATCGAAGCTTGTACAGACCCTTGCAAAATTGTGACTTCCCTCTCCACTAATTCTTGGGACAAAGGAAATCCAGTAGCACGGACTTCAGATTTGGATAAAGATAAGTTCTTAAGCTTATTCCAATATTCCAGTGTATGGGTAGTCAAAATCCATTTTTCCTCTAGTTGATTTGGTTCAAAGAAATTAGTCTCGATGACAATTCCTTCATGTAACAGTTGACCAGGAAGCAATTCATATTTCTCCATTGGAAATCTATGACCTTCGGGCAACGAATGCTTATATATAGGTGAATAGGCAATTTTTAGCATAAAAAAACGCCTGCGGTTAGCAAGCGTCGTTTTCGTGTTTGAATTGAGTTTAGGTCAATCTTCGATGTCTTCTTCTTCTTCTTCTTCTTCTTCTTCTTCTTCTTCTTCTTCAGATTGAAAAGCATACATGGTATCATCTAGCTCTAATGTGTCGTCGTTAAATTCTTTGATGAAATTGGAAATCACCGCCTCATCTATAAGATCAATATTTAAGGCAGCATCCACACCAATTCCGAAATCATGGTGTGTATCTACATCAACGAATTCCTGCACTTTCACACTTTCTTCCTCTTCTATCTCCATAATGATTTCGGTGATAAACCAACCGATTTCTTCTTCTTCACAAGTCAATGGCTTCAAATTGCCATTTTCATCTTCTTCATAGGATATGCCTTTGAAATTCGGGAACTTCTGTGCGGCTTTGTGCTCCGCCAATTCATAAACCTCACTAGCATGATGCAACCTAAGGGTGTACAAAGCAGCATCATAAATGACTTCTTTGCCTTGGTACATACCTATAAAATAGAAATTCACAAACTCATCAGAGTTTTCTTCATCGGGAAGGATTTTGAAGGTTTTATTGAGCTTCCCTAGCTCATCCTTTAGCTCTTCTATGCGCTGAGGATCAAAACCCGGATTTGAGATTGACATAGGTCAAATATTTAAAGAATATTTACTTTTAAGTGATTAGCAATCCAATAGTACTAAAACGAATAGTAATATAACATCAAAATCTAATCGAATTTAATAAAAACCACAAAGTCTAATAAAGAAATTGTTAAATAATTGAGGTTTTCTAAGAGATATAATAATCTGAACTTCAATTGAAAGGGCTAATTGGTATAGTAAATGCATTTAAGGATTCATAAATTCAAGGATATTTCGTGAATTCAGTCCTTAATGAATTTTTATAATAAAAATGTTGAGAATCCTCTAGTTAAACCTCAATCTGATTAATCCAAACCGGCCACGCAATCAAATGTTTGATAAAATTTAATCTTCAAATTCTTATTGAGATGGTTTGGAAGGATTCAAACTATTACCAAACAGCGAGTTAATAATACTTACCACTATTGCAAACAATACTGCCCACCAGAATCCATCCACCTGAAATCCCTGAATAATCCGATCTGCAAGCATAAACATCAGCGCATTGATTACTAATAAAAACAATCCAAGTGTTAAAATGGTAATCGGCAAGGTTAGTATAATTAATATAGGCTTCAGGGTAAGATTGATTAGAATGATTACTGCAGCCAGGATAAATCCAGTCATAGCTGTATCAATATGAATACCTGGGATTAGATATTCTGCAATTATTACAGAAATTCCTCCCAAGAGGATTTTTACTAGAAAATTCATAGGTCGGTTGGTTTTTGTCCACAGATTGTAAAGTTAGAATTTACCTTAATTTTTCTAAAACCTGATAAATATCATCTCAAAAAAATGGAATGCAAAGGGCTTTAAATTCGTTACTTGAATTGGGTTGCCTTATATTTGCGCCTCTAACATAAATCCTACGCCGAGTGATAATCATTATCTTGTTCTTGCTTCATTGGTATTTCTCCTTGTTTTGCCAAAGCTTCTTCCTTCACAGATATGCCGCCCATCAGATGTTCTATATGAACAAATACTGGGAGAAATTCTTCTATTTCTTCACTTGGATGTGGCAGGGAAGCTCTTACCTCTCTCCAAGAGCATATGCCATTCTTCACAGAATGCATCATGCCTATAGTGATACACCAAAAGACCCACATAGCCCTCATCATACAGAAAACCTGTTTACTATGATGTGGAAGACAAAAAATATTTACAATGAATACTTCTCTTTTCGTTTAAAACCCGAGGAAAGATTTTCCAAAGATATTCCTGATTGGAATAAGTTTGACAAATTTGCAGATACCATGCTAGTGCGAGTTAGCTGGGGATTATTGTATGTAGCCATTTATGTCCTTTGTATCTCTGTTTTTGATATGCCAGGAACACATTGGTGGATGTATTTCTTGCTTCCAATCCACTTCCTAATGGGACCAGTTCATGGAGCTATTGTGAACTGGAGCGGACATAAGTACGGCTACGCAAACTTTGACAATAACGATCACTCTAAAAACAGCCTATTATTAGATGTTTTGATGCTAGGTGAATTGTTTCAAAACAATCACCACAAACTTCCAAATAGAGTCAATTTTGCGGTTAAATGGTACGAATTTGATCCTACCTACCCGATTGTCAAACTTCTACATATGACTAGGATAATTAAATTAAGACCCGCATAGCAAAAAATAGCCTCAATTGAGGCTATTTTTTGTTGAAGTCGGTTATTTTTTATGTGAACATCAAATCTATTTGGATAAAAAAAATTAAAACTAAAGGTGGTTTTTTTTGCAATTGTGAAACTAAACGAATAATTTTCTTGCACTTAAAACTTAACGCCTTATTTATGAAACCATTAACAAGAGCCGAAGAGGAGATCATGCAGATCCTCTGGGAAATCGAAAGAGGATTTGTCAAAGACATCCTTACTCCAATGACTGAACCAAAACCAGCGTATAACACTGTGTCTACGATAGTTAGGATATTGGAGCGCAAAGGATTTGTGAGTCACAAGTCTTATGGAAAGAGTCACGAGTATTTTCCAATCGTATCGAAAGATGAATATCGTTCCTTCATTATTAAAAAAATGTTAGATGGTTATTTCGAAAATTCATTCGGGAAACTTACTGATTTCTTTAAAGGTGACGAAACACTGAACACAAAATCGTATCAGTAAACATTTTTGAAAAGTAAACATGCATAAAAAAACCTGGTATTACCCCCAGGTTTTTTTATTGCCCAATTTTTCCAGTCAGACTAGTTATGAAGTAAAATCACCAACTCATCATTTTTCCGCTAAATTAATTACAAGCTTATGATTAGAGGAAAACAAAAAAGCCGGAGTTCCCCCGGCCCTTTAACTCATTAGGTTTATAATTAGGTACTCGTATTCGTCATATCTCCAGGATAATTGGCATTCAACATATTCATAGTCTCGTGCGCTACTTTGATGTTGTACTCGTATGCTAGGCTCTTATAATTGACCAAATCGACTATGGTACCTATAAAACAAAGTCCAATGGTTAAAATATATAGAATACCCAAGCCTATCTGACCGAGGATGAATCGATGTAGACCTGCAAAGCCAAAAAAGCCCAGCAAAGTCAAAATCAAAATCATCTGTGCATCTTTTCTTCTAGCACGGTAAACCTGCGCAAAAAGAGACGCCTGATCCTCATCCATATTTTTCATCAAACCCTGGATGTAGCCCAGTTCCATTCCTTCCAATTCAGGAAGATGTCTTAATACATTAGCCATAATTGTGTGTTGTTTTTGTGTTTTTAATTAGTTGCCAGATTCGAGAGATAATAACCACATATGCCAGTAAAGCCAGTGGATGCATGTCCCAGGAAGCTTGAAATTCTCCTCTTGCGAGTAAACTCATAGACCTTCCAAGTCCACAGCCCGGACACCAATCAATCCCAAGTTGACTCAGCGGACAGAGACTTAAGTGACTGCCCCCCCGAGGATCCAAGAGAAGGATCGCTGCTATACTGCCGATCCAAAAGATCAGCTCTAGCGGCAAATTTGATATCCATTGGGTTATTACCTTCATGTTCTGTTTAATTACGAAAAAGGTGCCATTCCCCAAACATAGCCTAAAACGGCGAATTTCGAAGGGTAAGCTATTTTGATGCTAAGGAAACGAACAGAAATATGTTCGGAAATGAACATATAATTTATCATTAAAGTACTAATTCAAGATAAATCTCAAAAATCCCTTCAATTGAATTTCGACACTTGTTTTTCATCTTCATTTTGTATTTTGGCACTTCAATTTTGAGTTAATAATGAAATACTTCTTTACCACTTGTTATATTTTATATCTAGCCAGTACATTTTCCCTTCAGGCACAGACTGGTACAGACCTTTGGGTGATAAACACAAGTGGAAAAGGAGGTAATTTGAAATTGTCAATAGAAACGGCCCATTCTCTAACTGATCGTCCTGAATACGATAACCAGCCGAGTTTTATCAATGATTATCAATTGGTATTCTCCGCAGCAGATGAAAATGGCAATCACGATATTATAGTATACAATTTCGATTCTGATAAATTTACCAACCTTTCTAAGACTTCAGATCGCAGCGAATTTTCTCCCAGTATCACAGACTGTGGAATGTACATAGCCGCAGTTGTAATGGAGGAGGATAAAAAGCAGCGAATTTGGCTCTACCCTACTAATTTTGAACCAGCAGAATTGCTTTACGATGACATAGAGCCTGTGGGATATTACGATTGGTATGACAATAAAGCAGCGATGTTTGTACTAGGTGAGCCAAATAAACTGGTTTATGCTAGAGGCAGAAATGATCTGATTGAAATTGATTCGGTTATCGACCGATCAGTCAAGAAACGTCCAAAGACATCTGAAATCACATACATCTCTCATCCTTCAGAAGGACAGCCGGGCATTATTAAAAGCTATGATATTGAAAATGGAGAAAGAGAAGTATATCTTGAAGGAATTACGGGATCTCAAGATTTCATTTGGCTGGATAAAAATCACCTTATGATGGCTGCCGGAAATGAAATCTTTCTAAGAAAATACAATAGCCCAGAATGGAAATCACTGGGTGTGATCCATTCCGACACGCATGAAAACATTACCCGAATGGCCTTCAGCGAAGATCTTAATGTGCTAGTGATCACTATGAATAGAAAATAACAATAACACTATGAACCCTATTAAATCAACATTTTGCATAGCTGCGCTTCTGATTGGAACTCAGGCTTTTTCTCAGGAAATAGAAGACAAAAAAGGAATCGTTGCTAAAAATGCACAACTAGTAAAAGTTCAAGATGGCTTTGAATTCACTGAAGGTCCAGCAGTAAATCGCTTTGGAGATGTTTATTTCACAGACCAACCAAATAATCGTATTCATAAGTGGAATGCTATATCCAATGAAGTAAGTGTATTCAAAGAAGATGCAGGAAGATCAAACGGAATGTATTTTATGCTAGACGGAACTTTGGTTGCCTGTGCTGACAACAAAAATGAGCTTTGGGCTTTTGATACCGATGGAAATCCTGAAGTATGGATCACTGCTTTTAAAGGCAAAAAACTGAATGGTCCAAATGATCTATGGATACGTCCGCGTGGGGGCATTTACTTTACCGACCCGCTTTATCCAAGACCCTATTGGGAAGGTCGAGGAGATGAATCTGAGCAGGAAGGACAGGATGTTTACTTCTTATCAGCTGACAGAACCGAACTCTTCAAAGTTGCTGATGATCTGGTAAAACCAAATGGAATTGTTGGTACCCCTGATAGTAAGTACCTTTTTGTCTCTGACATAGGTGCCAAGAAAACCTATAAATACGAAGTTCGTGAAGATGGCTACCTGATTAATAAAACACTTTTTTGCGAAATGGGATCTGATGGTATGGCGATCGATGACAGAGGGAATGTTTACCTCACTGGAGACGGAGTAACTGTATTTAATAGAAACGGTGAGCAAATTGCGCATATTCCTGTTCCAGCTAAGTGGACTGCAAATGTGGTTTTTGGTGCATTAGATAGGAAAACACTCTTTATCACTGCCATGGATGCGGTCTATACACTTCAAATGAAAACCAGAGGAGTTTGGTAGACAATCTTTACTCTTAACAAAAAAATGGCTGTATTTCTACAGCCATTTTTTTGTTTCTTATATTAAGAGGAATATCAGCAATTCTCCCCCTCTACATCGCAAGCTTCGCCATTTCCTTCTGCGATTTCGAGACTTGGATTTACTTTGCTGTATTCATTCCATGCCTTTTCCAAAGTCTGATCAAAAACTTCGTCGGGTTGTGCACCTGAGATCCCAAATTTTTTATCCAGCACGAAAAAAGGAACACCTTTCACTCCTATAGTTCTAGATTCGTAAATATCCTGCTCTACAGTATTTTTGAATTGCTCTGAAGCTAACATTTGTCTGATTGGCTCTTCCTCTATACCAACTTCTTTTCCTAAAGAAACCAATGTAGCCGCATCGTCTATATTTAACCCATCAGTGAAGTAGGCTTTCAGCAAGCTCTCCTTCATCTCTCCTCCTTTGCCTGATTCTTTGGCTAAGTGGATCAAACGATGTGAATTCATCGTATTGGCCACGACTGTATTTCCCATTTGAAAATCCAAGCCTTCGGCTGCAGCCATATTCACCACGTTGTCTGTAATCTCTAAAGTTTGCTCCATTGACCAGCCTTTTGCCTTAGAAAGATATTCGAGAGAATTTAGCGATGGATCCGTTACCTGATCTGGATTGAGCTGGAAGCTTTTCCATTCTATTTCGATTTTATCTTTAAAAGGCGAGTTATTGATTGCCTTCTCTATTTTTCTTTTACCGATGTAGCAGAAAGGACAAACTACATCTGACCATATTTCTATTTTCATAGCTAGATTCTTTAATTAACTTATGATGAAATAGAAATTAAGCCAAAAGAGTTCAGCCAATTTTGAAAACTAAAGAATGCCCTTCCTGCGCGATGGAGATAGATTCCAAAGCCAAAATTTGCCCAATATGCAAATTCGAATTCCCACAGCGTTCTCCTTGGATTACCTGGGTAGCAATTATTTTATTGATTATATGGATCTTCAGCTACATACTTTGACCACACCACATTAATTCTGTAAAAGCATGAATAAACGTAAATTCTTGAAGTCTTTGGCCTTCCTAGGAATAGGTTCTGGTTCTATTTTCTCTTCCAAAAAAGTAACTGCTAAAACTATCGCTGAAATTGATCCAAATGCTGCTGATTTTTGGGATCAAATCCGTGCTGCATACAAGCTCAAACCTGATTATATCAATCTGGAAAATGGCTACTACTGTTTCCTACCTGAGGAAACACTGGACAACTATATCAAGCACCTAAGAGACGTGAATTACCAGGCTTCAAGCTACATGCGTACCGTGCAGTGGGATAATAAAGCCAAAAGTGCAGCGATGGTTGCTGAACTAGTTGGAGCTTCTCCAGAGGAAGTTGTCCTGACTAGGAATACAACTGAATCTATTGACCTGATTATTTCCGGCTATCCATGGAAATCTGGAGATGAAGCCATTGTGTCGAATCAGGATTATGAAAGTTTGCTCAATATGTTTGAGTTGGCAGAAAGGCGATATGATATCAAAGTCAAAAGAATAGACATTCCCATGCATCCACAAGACGATGCTGAAATTGTAGACGTATATGAGAAAGCTATCACGCCCAAAACCAAGCTGATGATGGTACCTCATATTGTCAATATCACAGGCCATATTTTACCCGTTAGGAAAATTGCAGATATGGCACATAGTCATGGAGTGGAGATAATGCTTGATGGTGCACATGCCGTTGGTCATTTTGATTTTAACATCTCAGAACTGAATTGTGATTATTATGGATCTAGTCTTCACAAATGGCTGAGCGTACCTCTTGGTTGTGGAATGCTGTATGTCAAAAAAGGAAAAAGTGCTCAAATACGTCCGCTTTTGGCTCCTTATGAATTGGATCAAAAGACACTTTTGAATCTTAATCATACCGGCACACATGCTGTTTCCACAGATTTGTCTGTCATCGATGCTGTCAACTTCCTAAATAAAATGGGAAGCAAGCGAAAAGACGAGCGATTGAGATACATACAGCGCTATTGGTCTGATCAGGTTCGTGATCTTCCCGGCGTCAACGTCAATACACCTAAGGATCCCAATAGATCCTGCGCTATTGCAAATGTGGGCCTGGATGCAATGAGTCCAGCCGATATGGCAAAGACCTTAATGGAAAAGTATCAGATATTCACTGTAGCAATCAATGGAGCCGGAGGTGTGAATGGCTGCCGAATCACGCCTAATGTATATACCTCAGAGTCAGAAATGGACAAATTTGTCATAGCATTGAAAGAAATGTCAGGGAATGCATAACTGCAATCATCCATTCTCAATTACCTATTTGACAATTCGACGCCAAATTATATTCTGAAGATGCTTATTTAGGCAAAATAGACCTTGCTATTTTCTCAAATCTGTAAAAATTAAGGTCAAACCTTAAATTATTCTTAAAAACCCTTGCATTTTCCTTGCTAAGGAATGAATTTTGCGTCCCTATTACGCATGACACAAGTAAATAAAATAGCGCCACAATTTATTCATACTACTTCAGTAGTGGTAAATGCTGATGCTATTGCTTTTTTCACTCCGTTAAGGACGTGTAGATTTTTCTATAGGGTTTAACCCTTCGATGAATAGTTGTATTCCTACGTGGAGTACTTGCCCGCCCTTTTACATTTTGATTTATTTACCAATCTTCCGATTCCGTCGGTATTAACACATGCAATTCCTAATGGATAACATTTCTTTCCAGATTATTGTAGCAAATGCTTCTCACAAGGACTATTCCACTCAAATCACTGATGAGATGGAAAATTCTGCTAAAGCTCGTGGCACTGGTATAGCCAAGCGTAGCCCAGCTTATGTGGAAACCAAGATGGAGGAAGGAAAAGCTGTAATCGCGTTGACCTCTGACGGCAAATGGGCAGGTTTCTGCTACATTGAGGCTTGGGGGCATGGTAAATACGTCGCAAACTCTGGTTTGATCGTTTCTCCTGAATACAGAAAATACGGACTTGCCAGAAAGATCAAGAATGAAGTATTCAAACTTAGCCGTTTGAAATACCCAGACTCAAATATTTTCGGATTGACCACAGGTGCTGCCGTGATGAAAATCAACTCTGAATTAGGCTACATCCCTGTATCCTACTCAGACCTAACAGATGATAATGAATTCTGGAAAGGCTGCCAAAGCTGTGTCAATTACGAGATTCTAATGAGTAAAAACAGGCAAAACTGTCTTTGTACAGCTATGCTTTATGATCCCAACTCAAAGAGAAATCACACCCAAGAATTGGCACTACGTGATGATTTCAAGAAAGATCTCAAATTATTTGATCGCTGGGTTAGATTAAAGAAATACGTGATGCTTAAATTGAATAAGTCTAAGGACACCCTTACAAGCATCTTTTTATAAATCAATTCTTCCTTTTTGGAAGCAAAAACCATATTTCGATGAAATCGAGCATAACGAAGAACGATTCCCTATGGGTCGATTTTTCACCTTGCGAGATTCCATGTGACCTTTGAAAGAAAATAACAAACACATGAAAAAAATAGTTTTAGCCTACAGTGGAGGCTTGGATACCACATTTTGTGCCTTGCATCTGTCCAAAGAACTAGGATATGAAGTGCACGCTGTACTGGTAAACACAGGCGGATTTTCCAATGAAGAATTGAAAGACATTGAGGAAAGGGCAAAAGGTTTAGGTGTTGCTTCTTTCACTACGCTTCATGTAATGGATACTTATTATAATGAGGTGATTAAGTATTTGGTTTATGGCAACGTGCTAAAAAACCAAACATATCCGCTTTCTGTATCTGCTGAGCGTATTCTTCAGGCGAAATCACTGGCTGAATATGCGAAGTCAATCGGTGCTAAAGCGGTAGCTCACGGTTCTACAGGTGCTGGAAATGATCAAGTTAGATTTGATATGATCTTCCAAACGATCGTTCCAGACATCGAGATCGTCACTCCTATTCGTGATCTGAAACTGAGCCGTGCTGAGGAAATTGAATACTTGAAAAAGCATGGTGTATCGATGAACTTCGAGAAAGCCGCTTATTCTATTAATAAAGGTATTTGGGGTACTTCTGTAGGAGGAAAAGAGACACTTACTTCTTCTGATTACCTACCTGAAGAAGCCTGGCCAACTCAAGCTACAGAAACAGAACCTTTGGAATTGATCCTGTCTTTCGAGAAAGGAGAGCTCAAAGGAGTCGATGGTAAAAAATACGATGATTCAGTAGCAGCTATTCAAGCGCTTCAGGCAATGGCTGCGCCTTATGGCATCGGTCGTGACATTCACGTAGGTGATACGATTATCGGGATCAAAGGCCGTGTGGGTTTTGAAGCTGCTGCTCCAATAATTATCATTAAAGGACATCAGTTGCTTGAGAAGCACACACTTACTAAGTGGCAACTTTTCTGGAAAAATCAATTGGCTGAATTCTACGGCAATCACCTGCATGAAGGACATTACCTAGATCCAGTGATGAGAAATATGGAAGAATTCATGGCTAGCACTCAGACGTATGTGACGGGTGAAGTTCGAGTTCTGCTCCAACCGTTCCGATTCACTTTGCTTGGAATCACTTCTGATCACGATCTGATGTCCAATAAGTTTGGAAGCTATGGAGAAATGAACAAAGGCTATACTGCTGAAGATGTGAAAGGATTTACCCGCATTTTGGGTAACCAGACTTCGATTTTCCATAAGGTAAACTCAGGCAATGACTAAAATAAAAACAGCGATCATAGGCGCGGCGGGATATACTGGAGGCGAATTACTTCGTCTTCTGGTTCATCATCCTGCCTGCGAACTGGTCTACGTACATAGCAATAGCCAAAAGGGCAAAAAAGTAGCTGAGGTTCATCCGGATCTGATTGGAGATTGTGATCTGGTGTTCACAGATGAAGTACAAACGGAAGGAATTGAAGCTGTATTCTTAGGATTGCCACATGGTGAGACCAAAGGATTTCTAGATCAACATTCCTTCTCTCCTGAGACAGTTTTGATCGATTTGTCCACTGATTTCCGCGACGAGTCGAACGGCTTTACCTATGGTCTTCCAGAAGTGAATGCTAAGAAAATCAAGACTTCGAAGAAGATCGCAAATCCAGGCTGCTTTGCTACTGGAATCCAACTGGCATTACTTCCAGCTATCGCAAAAGGCTGGGTAAAAGACACGATTCAAATATCTGGAGTTACCGGAAGTACAGGTGCAGGAAAGAAACTAGCGGAGACTTCACACTTCAGCTACAGATCTTCAAATACATCTGTCTATAAGCTATTTACACATCAGCATTTAAAAGAGATTAATCAGACTTTCAAACAGCTAAACTCAAGCTTTTCATCTGAAATTCTCTTCGTTCCTTATCGTGGTAACTTCCCTAGAGGAATCTGGATTACTGCTTATTTCCCTTTCGAAGGCACTCAAGAAGAGGCAGTATCTGCCTATAAGGAATTTTATAAAGACGCTGCATTTACTCACGTATCTGATATCGACATCGATATGAAGCAAGCCGTGAATACAAATAAAGGCATAGTCTACGTGCAGAAAGAAGCAGGGCAATTGGTGATATATTCTGCCATTGACAACTTGCTCAAAGGAGCTTCCGGACAGGCTGTTCAGAATTACAATTTGGCATTTGGACTTGAGGAGAGGATGGGCTTGAATCTAAAAAGTATAGCATTCTAAATAGATTTTAGAAGCTAGACACAAGATTCAATATTTGGTGAGTGCTATTTCGAACTTCAGTATTCATCATTTCTCATTCATATATCTTCAAGTTTGAAATAGATGCCCGAGGTTCAAAAATACCCCGTAAATCGTATTTCGTAAATCGTAATTCAATATGAAATTATTTGATGTATATCCCCTAATCCCAGTGACCATTGCAAAGGCTGATGGAGCAAAACTTTGGGATGAAAACGGACAAGAATATATAGACTTATATGGTGGTCACGCAGTGATTTCCATTGGTCATACTCATCCACACTACGTGAAGCGAATCAAAGATCAGTTGGATCAGATCGCTTTTTACTCCAACTCTGTTCAAATTCCTATTCAAAAGGAATACGCTGCAAAACTAGGCGAGCTTTCAGGCTATCCTGAATACGAGCTTTTCCTTTGTAACTCTGGAGCTGAAGCCAACGAGAACGCGATCAAACTAGCATCTTTCGCAACTGGAAAATCTGGGTTTATCGCCTTCTCAGGAGGTTTTCACGGTAGAACTTCCGGTGCAGTTGCTTTAACAGACAATCCAAAAATCGTCGCTCCTTGCAATGCACGCGAGGATTTCCATATTCTTCCTTGGGCAGATTTAGATGCTGTGGAAGAGGTTTTGAAATCAAATGAAATAGCCGGAATAATCATTGAAGGCATTCAGGGTGTAAACGGAATTCAGGTTCCAAGTCCAGAATTCCTTCAGGGATTAGCCTCACTAGCGAAGAAATATGAGGCCAAATTGATCTTGGATGAAGTTCAGTCAGGCTTTGGTAGAACGGGGAAATTCTTTGCGCATCAATTGGTAGATGGAGTAAGCCCCGATATCATTAGCATGGCTAAAGGAATGGGAAATGGATTTCCAATTGGTGGAATCTTAATCGCTCCTGAATTCAAAGCTACATACGGGCTGCTCGGAACTACTTTTGGAGGCAATCAGCTTGCATGCGCGGCTGGTTTGGCAGTAGTGGAAGTTATTGAAAAAGAAAACCTTCTGGAAAATGCCACAAAACTCGGAGAGAAGCTTATAGCAGAGTTGAAAGGAATTTCTGGAATCACGGCTATTCGTGGTACAGGCTTGATGATCGGGATTGATCTTGATCGGGAAGCTGGTCCTGTTCGTTCTGAATTGGTGAAAAAATACCACATGTTCACAGGAAGTGCCGCAGGAAAGAATACGATAAGACTCTTGCCTCCTTTAAATATCGAGTGGAATCAGTTAAATTCGTTTATATCCGCATTAAAAGAAATCTTAAGTCAATCCCCTTCCAGTTAATCTAATGGCCAATATTATCCAGCCACTACAGCACTTTACAAAGTTTGAATCCTTCGATCTGGGCAACCAGCTAATCGAACAAGCTTTAGCATACAAGGCAAACCCAGCTCTAGATAAAGCTAAAGGAGAAGGAAAACGCATTGGATGTGTTTTCCTAAACCCATCTCTTAGAACGCGTGTTTCTACACAGCTTGCTGCTTTGAACCTGGGAATGGAGCCTATAGTGCTGAATATGGACAAGGAAGGTTGGGCGCTGGAAATGCAAGATGGAGCAGTAATGAATCGTGGCACCGTCGAGCACATCAAAGACGCGGCGGCTGTTTTAGGTTCGTACTTTGATATTCTTGCGATTCGTGCTTTTCCTTCGTTGACAAATAGAGAAGAAGACACCTCTGATTTTGTATTTTCTCAGTTTGTAAAGTACTCAGGAGTACCTGTAGTCAGCTTGGAATCTGCCACGCGTCACCCACTTCAAAGTCTTGCTGATCAGATTACAATCAGAGAAAATTGGTCAGGAAAAAAGAAGCCAAAAGTTGTATTGACATGGGGACCGCATATTAAGGCGATTCCTCATGCAGTTGCGAATTCATTTGCAGAATGGACACTTGGAATGGATCATGATCTAACAATTACCCATCCTACCGGTTATGAACTGGATGAAGAATTTACCAAAGGAGCTTCTATAGAATATGATCAAAGTAAGGCGTTAAAAGACGCTGATTTTGTGTATGTTAAAAACTGGTCATCTTTCAATGATTATGGGAAAATCCTTTCAACTGATGCCTCATGGATGCTTACTGAAAAGCATTTTGAACATGCTGAAAATGCTAAAGTAATGCATTGTCTTCCTGTGCGAAGAAATTTGGAGTTGTCTGATGAGATCTTGGATGGCAAACGTTCTTTAGTACAGCAGCAAGCCAAAAACAGAATATATGCTGCGCAAGCGGCGATTAGCCACCTGCTAGGAAAATAAATAAAGACTTACGCCCAATGAAAATTAGTGTAATTAAAATCGGAGGTAACGTCATCGACTTTCCTGAGAAACTAGATGAATTTTTAGCTCTTTTCGCCAAATTCCCTGGACATAAAATACTTGTTCATGGTGGTGGAATTATGGCCTCCCGCTTTGGTGAATCTCTTGGAGTAATGCCTGAAATGGTGGACGGAAGAAGAATCACAGATCAGGATACGCTGGATGTGGTAACTATGGTCTATGCCGGTTTAATCAATAAAAACCTGGTAGCAAAACTTCAAGCGCTTAAAGTAAATGCGATTGGAATGTGTGGAGCTGATGGTAATATCATTCGTTCTATCAAGCGTCCAGTGAAGGATATTGACTATGGATTTGTAGGTGATATTCAAGAGGTTAATACCAAGTTGATTGATCATTTACTTTCAGGAGATTTACTTCCAGTGGTGAATGCTATTACGCATGACGCCAAAGGTCAATTACTCAATACTAACGCTGATAGTATTGCCTCTGCCCTAGCTACCAGCCTTGCAAAAGAACATCAAGTCAATCTTTATTTTTGTTTCAATAAGAGCGGGGTTTTGATTGATGAGAAGAATGAAAACTCCATCATTCCACTTATCAATGAGGACATTTACGCAGAACTTCGAAAGGAAAATGTGATTCACTCTGGGATGATACCTAAGCTTGACAATGCTTTCGAAGCATTAGAAAAGGGGGTAAATCATGTATGGATTGGCAAGGCTGAAAACCTACATTTGGCAGCAAAGGGTAAACTTTCAGGAACAACTATAGAGAGAAGTCGCTATGACCTCTATTAAATCAAATAATTGAAACCAACCATGGCTTTATATGATGATGCAGTACAACTTCTCACTCAGTTAATAGAAATCCCTTCTTATTCTAAAGAAGAAAGTTCTACTGCCGAAGTTATTGAGGAATTTTTCACTGCACGGGATATAGAAGTCCATAAATCAGGCTACAACATCTGGGCTTTTGCAAACCCTTTTGACAAGAAAAAGCCTACTATCTGGCTGAATTCACATCATGACACAGTAAAGCCAAATGCTGGCTATACCAAAGATCCTTTTCTGGCAATTACACAAGATGGAAAACTATTTGGACTGGGAAGTAATGATGCCGGAGGACCTTTAGTAAGTTTGATGGCTGCTTTTTCGCATTTCTATGGACAGGAACTTCCTTTTAATCTTATCATAATTGCATCTGCTGAGGAGGAAATTTCTGGTAAAAATGGAATTGCCTCGGTCATTGACCAACTTCCTCCATGTGATTTGGCTATCGTCGGAGAACCTACACTGATGGATATGGCCGTTGCCGAAAAAGGCCTTATGGTGATCGATGCAAAAGTTCACGGAAAAGCCGGACATGCAGCTCGTGAGGAAGGTGTAAATGCTATTTATTTAGCTTTAGATGATCTTCAAAAGATCAAAGATTTTGAATTCAAAAAGACTTCACCATTCCTCGGCAAGACAAAAGTCTCTGCAACAGTAATTCATTCCGGACAGCAGCATAATGTTGTTCCAGATCTTTGCGAATTTGTATTAGACGTCCGTGTCACCGATGCGTATTCTTTGGAAGGAGCTTTGGGAGAATTGAAAGGATCACTCAGCGCTGAACTGACCCCTCGCTCTATGAGACTTCAATCTTCACATGTCCCGGAAGGTCATCTGATTCTGAAAGTTGGTGAACAGCTAGGACTAAAAACCTACGGAAGTCCTACCCTATCTGATCAGGCTCTGATCCCCTACCCATCCGTAAAAATCGGCCCGGGAGATTCCGCAAGGTCACATTCTGCAGATGAATATATTTACTTGAATGAAATTCAGAAAGGCATAGAAGGCTATATCAAAATACTTGATACTTACGCTGACTTGCTAACTCAAACTAATTAGAAATGAAACTTTGGCAAAAAGAAACAGGAAGCAAAAAGGAAGTTGAATCCTTTACCATCGGTCGCGATCCTGAATTTGATATACTTTTGGCACCTTTCGATGTGCTTGGATCTATGGCTCATGCGCAGATGCTATCCACTATTGGCTTGCTGACTATAGAAGAAAATGCAATCCTACAACGTGGTCTCAAGGATATTTACTTAGAAATAGAAAAAGGAGAATTTGAAATAGCTCCAGGTGTGGAAGATGTACATTCTCAGGTTGAGTTTTTGTTAACTGAACGATTTGGTGATGTAGGTAAGAAGCTTCATAGCGGCAGAAGCAGAAATGATCAGGTTTTGGTTGACTTGAAACTCTATTATAGAGCTGCGATTCATGAATTGGTGGAAGAAAGCTCCGCGCTTTTTGAACAATTGATAGAATTGGCTGAGAAACATAAAGCTGACTTGATGCCAGGTTATACGCATACACAGCTTGCTATGCCTTCCTCTTTTGGTCTTTGGTTCAGTTCTTTTGCCGAAGGCTTAAGTGAAGATCTTGGTATGTTGAAGGCTGCTTTTGACTTGGCTAATAAGAATCCTCTGGGTTCTGCAGCGGGCTATGGTTCTAGTTTTCCATTAAATAGAACTATGACTACAGATCTACTGGGTTTTGCAGATCTACATCACAATGTGCTGAATGCTCAAAATAGTCGAGGGAAAACAGAGCGTACCTTATCATTTGCGATGGCAGGAATGGCAGGAACTTTAAATCGTCTGGCTTCCGATGTGTGTATTTTTATGAATCAACACTTTGCATTCATTGGATTCCCAGATGATCTGACCACAGGTAGTAGTATCATGCCTCACAAGAAAAATCCAGATGTGTTTGAATTAATAAGAGCGAAAACAAATCAGATTCAGTCGGTACCAAATTCTGTCTCAATGATTTTGACAAATACTACTACTGGCTACCATAGAGATCTACAATTACTTAAAGAGGAAATTTTCCCTGCTTTGGAAAGTCTAAAATCTTGTCTAAGTATGAGTGCTTTTATGCTCAAGTCTATCAAGGTCAAAGAGAATATTTTGTCAGATCCATTTTACAAGCATGTATTCTCAGTAGAGGTAGTTAACGACTTGGTCTTGAAAGGAACACCTTTCAGGGATGCGTACAAGCAAGTGGGGATGGATATTGAATCGGGCAATTTTGTACCTGATCAAAGCAAGCTAAATCACACCCATGAAGGAAGTATTGGGAACTTAAATCTTAAGGAAATTCAGAATAAAATGAAGAAATCTATCCAACTATTTAATTTTAAAGACGTAGAGCATTCCATAGAAGATCTTTTAAAATAAGACCAGACGTAGGTTTTATGCATTTAATTTGAATCATACCATACAAAAATTTATTTTTACTTGATATCAAGAAGAAAATTTCATTTTTAATCCTAACCCATCACCAGAATGAATACCCTTTTTGGAAGTAATTTAAAGTATGATTTAAAGGCCAGTTTAGTGGTTTTTCTGGTTGCATTGCCTCTTTGCTTAGGAATTGCTATAGCAAGTGGAGCACCGCCAATGTCCGGCCTAATTGCAGGAATTGTTGGGGGAATAGTGGTGGGAGCTTTATCTGGATCCCATGTAAGTGTAAGTGGACCTGCGGCAGGATTGACTGTAATCGTACTTGATTCAATTAGCAGCATGGGCACATTTCCACTTTTTCTAGCTACGCTGGTAATTGCAGGCCTGTTTCAGCTCGCATTGGGAATTTCGAAAGCTGGTGTGATTGGTTATTACTTTCCTCATGCTGTCATAAAAGGAATGCTAACGGCTATAGGTCTGATTTTAATTCTGAAACAAATCCCACACGCACTTGGATACGATGTGGATTTGATGGGTGATGAAGCGTTTTTGCAGACTGATAATCACAATACCTTTTCTGAAATTTGGTATGCTATCCAATATTCTAGTATAGGTGCTATTCCTATTGTACTTGTAGCAATGGGTATTTTGATACTTTTTGAAAGACCAAAAATCAAAAATCATAAAATATTTGGAGTCGTTCCAGGCGCTCTATGGGCAGTATTATCTGGGATTCTTATCAATCTTCTATATGGTATCTGGAAACCAGAATGGCAACTTGGAGGTGACCATCTAGTTAATATTCCTGTCTTGGATAATTTGAGCCAAATAGGTGATTTGCTGACGTTTCCGGATTTTTCCATGATTGGAGAAAGTAACTTCTGGATCGTTGCTGCCACGATTGCTATCATTGGTAGTTTAGAAACCTTACTAAGTATTGATGCTGCAGATAAACTAGACCCTCAAAAAAGAACTACTCCTCCCAGCAAAGAACTTGTGGCTCAAGGAATAGGTAATTCTATTTCAGGTTTAATCGGAGGCTTACCTATTACTGCGGTCATTGTTAGAAGTTCGGCTAATGTCGCTTCAGGAGCTAAGACCAAAATGTCTGCTGTCCTTCATGGAGTACTTTTGATGATTTTGGTATTGAGTATTCCAAGTATCCTTAATTTGATACCACTCAGTTGTCTTGCAGCAGTACTCTTTTTAGTAGGATACAAACTTGCAAAGCCATCTATTTTCAAAAGTATTTACAAAAATGGTTGGGACCAATTTATTCCTTTTATAGTCACTGTAGTTGCTATCCTGTTTACTGATCTTTTGGTAGGGATAGGTATTGGAATGGTTTTCGGATTATTCTTTGTGGTGAAAACAAATTTCGTTCGTTCTGTAACTTTGACAGAAATGAATGGAAACTATCTTTTGAAGCTACAAAAGGATGTTTCTTTCCTAAATAAAGCACTTTTGATGAAAAATATAGCTCAAATCCCTTCCGGCAGCAAGGTGATCATCAATGCTCAAAAAGCTCAATTTATTGATCATGACATTCAGGAAGTGTTAAATGACTTTATAGCCTCCTGTCCCGATAAAAATATTAGTATAACAGTAGAAGGATTTAAGTATAAAATTCACGAAAACATATGAGCCCCTACGAGAAATTATTGATTCAGAACAAGTCCTGGTCAGCTGATCAAAAGCAGACCGATGAGCATTTTTTTGAAAGACTAGCACAGCAGCAAAGCCCTAAATTCCTATGGATTGGTTGCTCTGATAGTAGAGTTCCAGCAAATCAAATCACGGGAACGGATCCTGGAGAAATTTTCGTGCATCGCAACATCGCGAATATGGTGGTACATACAGATCTCAATTTGCTCAGTGTATTAGAATATGCGGTAGCAGTGTTGAAAGTAGAGCATATCATCGTATGCGGCCACTATGGCTGCGGAGGTATAGAAGCTGCTCTAGGCAATAAAAGCTTTGGACTAATCAACAAATGGCTTCTAAACATCAAGGAAGTCTATAAAGTCTATCAAAAAGAGATAGATGCAATTGAAAATCATGAAGATAAAGTGAATGCGCTAGTAGAATTCAATGTAATCGAGCAATGCCAAGATCTAATTAAAACGTCAATTATTCAGAAAGCTTGGAGGGATAGATCTGCTCCGAAAGTTCATGGATGGGCTTATGGAATAAAAGATGGTTTGGTGAAAGAATTGCTAAATATTGAACCTGATTTTCAGAACATTAATCCTATTTTCAGATTCGATCTGGAAGAATTAGATAAATAATTTCAAAGTTTTTTGGTCAGCGAGTGAAAAAATATTTTGATTTTCCACTCGCTGACCCTTTATTTGCATCATCCTTTCACTTTTAAGTGCTCGGATTTATATAGAAGAGGCGAGAGACAGGCTCATAGACCCTCTGGCAACCTGGAAAGTCCAAGGTGCCAATTCCTGCCAAATGAGATAATCTTATTTGGAACTATAAGTTCAATGTAAAATGCACTCAGGATACTACTCACAACTCTCTCTTTCAACATCATTCTTGGTAAAGCATCATGCTTTATTTTCCTGTTGATTCCTTTTCGCCTATTCCGGAGCAATTCCCCATAGGCTTTTTAATGTTCACTATTTTTCAAACCATAAATCCCAAAAAAACATGTCAAAAAACCTTCATTTCGACACACTGCAAGTTCACGCGGGACAGGAACCTGATTCAGCTACAAACTCACGCGCAGTACCTATTTATCAAACGACTTCCTATGTATTCAACTCAGCAGAGCACGGTGCAAATCTTTTTGGGCTGAAGGAATTCGGGAATATTTACACTAGGATCATGAATCCTACTACGGATGTTTTTGAGAAGAGAATTGCCGCGTTAGAAGGAGGAGTGGCTGCAGTCGCTACCAGTTCTGGTCAAGCTGCGCAATTTCTAGCCTTAAATAATATCATGGAGGTTGGAGACAACTTTGTCTCTAGCCCATTTCTATACGGAGGAACTTTCAATCAATTTAAAGTTTCTTTTAAGAGAATCGGCATTGATGCCCGCTTTGCTAAGGGTAAAGATGCTGCAGATTTCGAAGCACTGATAGACGATAAAACAAAAGCAATCTATCTGGAAACTATTGGAAATCCTGAATTTAATATTCCTGATTTCGAAGCCATAGCAGCAGTGGCGAAGAAACATGATATTCCATTGGTAGTGGATAACACCTTCGGTGCCGGAGGATATTTATGTCAGCCTATCGCTCACGGAGCAAATATTGTCACATCATCAGCTACAAAATGGATCGGTGGTCACGGTACTTCTATCGGTGGAATTATCGTTGATGGCGGAAACTTCAACTGGGGAAATGGGAAATTCAAGCAGTTCTCTGAGCCTTCAGAAGGATATCATGGATTGAATTTCTGGGAGGTTTTTGGAGAAAAGAATCCATTAGGACTTCCAAATATAGCTTTTGCGATCCGTGCTAGAGTAGAAGGTCTTCGTGACTTTGGCCCTGCTATCAGCCCATTCAATTCCTTCCTTTTACTTCAAGGAATAGAAACACTTTCTCTACGAGTAAAGAAAACTGTTGAAAACACCCTGGCTTTGGCGCAATGGCTAGAAGCACATCCTTCTGTTCAGAAAGTGAATTACCCAGGATTGAAATCATCACCATACCATGAGTTAGCTAAGAAATACCTAACAAATGGCTTTGGCGGGGTATTGAGCTTTGAGCTAAAAGGCGACAAGGAGCAGGCTTCTTCCCTGATCAATAATCTGGAATTAATTTCTCACTTAGCCAATGTGGGTGATGCGAAGACATTAATCATACAGCCAGCAGCAACTACTCATCAGCAGTTATCCGACGAGGAACAATTAGCAGCTGGAGTCACTCCTACACTATTGAGAATCTCATGTGGTATCGAACACATTGAAGATATCAAGTCGGATTTGCAGCAAGCTTTCGATAAAATCTAACACAACAAATGAATCTTAAAAGTAAGTACGCTTTGATTACCATGACCCAGGAAATATTTCATTCTAATTTGCCTTTACAGCTGGAATCAGGAGAATTTCTTCCTGAATTTGATCTTGGCTATACCACATATGGTCAGCTCAATTCCGATAAATCCAATGTAATCTGGGTTATTCATGCGCTTACCGGCGATTCTAATGCATCTGAATGGTGGAATGGTCTGATCGGAGAAGACAAGTTCTTTGATCCTGCAGATCATTTCATCATCTGTGCAAATCTTTTGGGCTCTTGCTATGGCTCTACACAGCCTTTTAGTACCAATCTCAAGACTGGTAAGCCATATTATTACGATTTCCCTCAGATGACCACAAGAGACCTCGCTGAGGGATTGGAACGCTTGAGGATTCATTTGAAAATAGAATCAATTCATAGCCTCATAGGAGGATCTTTGGGAGGACAAGTAGGATTAGAATGGGCGTATGTCTTAGGCAATAAGCTTAAGAATGCAATTATTTTAGCATCCACTCCTAAGACCAGACCCTGGGTGATCGGCTTCAATGAAACCCAACGTATGGCGATAGAGTCGGATTGCACCTGGGGAGAATGTCATGAAGCCGCTGGTCAAAAAGGGTTGGAAACTGCTCGGGCAATAGCTATGCTTACGTACAGACATCCACTTGACTTGGCTACTAAACAAGCTGACTCAGAGAATAAATTAGATGATTACCGTGCAGCATCTTATCTCCGATATCAGGGGCAGAAGCTAGCCAAACGATTTAATGCACTATCCTATTGGACACTGAGTAAAACGATGGATTCCCATGATTTGGGAAGAAATCGCGGTGGTTTAGATGAAGCTTTAGGGAAAATTGAAGCAAATGTATTGGCAATTGGAGTTAATTCTGATTTGCTGTTTCTTCCTGAGGAATCTCAGTATATAAGCCAAAAAGTGAAAAAAGGCACTTACAAAGAAATCACTTCAACTGCCGGACATGATGCATTTCTGATTGAATTTGAGCAGCTTTCCTATATTCTGAAGTCGTTTTATCTTCAAAACAAAAGCTAACAGAGAAATAAATAAATTGGTAAAATAAATAAGGCATTTATCACTGCCTTATTTTTTTACTCTATTCCATTCTACTGTTCGACTCACCCATGAGTCTCCTAGGTACCCTTTGATCTCCAAAATATCTTTCTTTTTCAGTTGTAAATCACAGGCATATGTTACGCCAGATTTAGGATCATATATTTTTCCATCAGACCAAATCCCATCTTTAAATTTTAATCCTTCCAAAATGGTAAGCCCCATCAAGGGTCGATTTCTTAAACTTGTATCAGAATTCACGGTATCTGTGAATGCTTCAAGATCACCATCTTCATGTTTGATCCAGATCAGTTTGCCAATCACTTCATCATTATTTTCCATGATCTCAATCTGAGCTGTTTTTTCAGTATTGAACCAAACGCCCACTATCTTTGACTTAGACTGTGCCTGTACATTTTCTGCTCCTAATAGTAAGAAGAAGATACTTATTAAAGTATACTGATATATTTTCATAAAAAATTAATTTAAAGTACTTAGAATATGGCTAATTATGATTCTAAATGATTAGACCCTAAAACCATACCCAATAAGAATTGTTTTTCCAATGTTTGAATAACCGGTGCTACAATCTATATACTAGATTAAAAAGTCAGTTGGATTTCGTAATGCTGAATATTCTTTGTTCCTAACTTACATTTTTTCACAAATCTCCCCTTCTGTAGATTAAAAAAAACGCATAAAATCATCTTATCATACTGATTAACAGGACATTAAATTAATATTGAAAATCAAAAATCTTCATTCCCCTAAACTTTAAAAGACTTATTTCAGCATAATAAAATGAAACAAATACTTTGGATAAAAATCAGTTTTATCACCAAATAATCACCTATAATCAATAAGTGGATTAACAGATTGCCCAGACGCAATCGTAAATTCAAACTAATGAAAATCCAGTCGCTTTGGGGAATCTATTTCTCATTCATATGCCATTAAAGGTGATTCAGGAATTATCAACAAACTTTTTCAGGTATGGTTTGACACTTAAATACACTAGGAATCACCAAAGTTAAAATTGCCAAACTCTGTCTTCTTCTTACCATGAAAAATATCTCTCTTTAACTAGATCAAAGTGAAAAGTGTCAGTTTTTTCAAAATCTGAAGAAAAAGTCATTAAAATCCTTTATCAGGAATAGATTGGCAATATCCTTGGGGAAAGTTACTTTTGAGCAGAAATCATAATCTATGGCCAACTATCCACGCAAGAAAAAGACACTAGGACACTTCAAATTTGGAAGTGTACTCTTCAGCACTACCCTCTCACTTTTCATAGTAGGTCTTTTCGGAGTGATCTTGATTCAGGCTAAAACGCTTACAAGTATGATCCGGGAGAATATTGAGGTTCAGGTATTCTTAGAGAAAAACCTAGAGCAAAAAGACCTTGATGCTATTCACGATAACCTATCTCAGCGATCTTTTATCCTTCAAAAAGGTGACACGCTGAATCTTGCGTTTGTCTCAGACGAAGAAGCTGCAGCTACATTTATAGAAAGTACAGGAGAAGACTTCACACAATTCCTGGAGGACAATCCGCTACGGGACAGTTTCGTATTGACTATCGCTGAGGAATTCCAGACTTCAGAGCAGCTTGAAGCAATCGTAGCAGAAATCCAGGCTATTCCCGGAGTGTTTGAAGTTTCTTACATGACCGATTTGGTAGATTCTATTAATAAGAACCTACTCAAAGTCAGTTTGGTGCTAGGAGGATTCATTTTAATTCTGATCATCACGGTAGTTATGCTGATCAATAACACCATCAGATTAGCCTTATTTTCCCAGCGTTTTCTAATTCGCTCCATGCAATTAGTTGGCGCGACCAGAGGATTTATCAGAAAGCCTTTCCTTTCGAGAGCATTTCTATTTGGAATGATGGCAGGGGCATTTGCTTCAGTGATTCTTTTCGCCCTAGTGAAATATACTCAGGCAAATATTGAGGGATTTGCAATGCTTCAAAATCAACAATTACTCTTAGTGCTCTTTGGTTTATTAATCACTGTAGGTGGAATTCTTTCTGTCTTGAGTACCTTAAGAGCTGTGAATAAGTATTTAAACATGTCTTTGGACGAACTCTATTAATATAATGAGCAAATCTTCTTTCCCTTTTTCCCGCAAAAATTACAAGCTGATGTTTATCGGCATCGGTCTGATCATCCTTGGATTTATCATTATAGGACTGGATAGCGAACCACACGGCAATGGCGTTTTAGGTTTGACTATTGGCCCAATCGTGACTTTGGCGGGTTTCATATTCGAGTTTTACGCGATTTTTGCCAAGTCTGAGGCAAATTCCTGATTTATTATATGGGCTAGTTTACTAGCCTCTTTATCCCCTATAAAATGCAGCAAGAGCCTTACGGAGAAGTTTTTCTAATCAATAAACCTCTCGAATGGACATCTTTTGATGTAGTGAAAAAAGTCAGAAACGCGCTCCGCATAAAGAAAGTTGGGCATGCAGGTACACTTGATCCTTTAGCTACTGGCCTTCTCATCGTGTGTGCAGGTAAAATGACTAAGCAAATTGACTCGTTCATGGGTCAAGAAAAGGAATACACAGGAACTTTCGTAATTGGAGCTACCACAGATTCTTTTGACTTAGAGCAACCTGTAATTCAAGTAGCAGATCCATCTCATATTACTTTAGAACAAGTAACAGCTGCAGTAGCTGAGCTTACCGGTGATATCTTGCAAATCCCTCCTATGCACTCTGCTATTAAAGTAGATGGCAAAAGGGTGTATGAATCTGCTCGTAAAGGTGTGGATGTAAAAATGGAACCTAGGCCTGTCACGGTCAGTGAATTCGAAATCACCAAGTTTGAAAATCCTGTCGTTGAGTTTAGAATAGTTTGTTCCAAAGGCACATATATACGTAGCTTGGCTAGAGATCTAGGAGAAAAACTTAATGTAGGCGCTTACATGAGTTCGCTTTGCAGAACAAGAATTGGTAATTTCAAAAACTCAGAAGCTCATGAACTTTTAGCTTTAGTAGAAGAAATCAAAGCAAGGACAAATGAAATCGAGCATGATGAAAAAGGTCGCACAGAGGGATGATTATAATGCATGCGAGATTCCATATGGCCTTTAAAAGTCAAATTATTATCATATGAAAATCTATGAAGGCCTAAGTGATTTCCCCAAGCTCTCCAACGCGGTAGTAACCAGCGGTACATTTGATGGAGTGCATCTTGGGCATCAGAAAATCCTTCAGCGAATCCGTGAAATAGCTCGCTCTATAAATGGCGAGACGGTACTGATTACATTTTGGCCGCATCCACGGCTAGTGCTTTATCCAGACGAGCATAATCTTAGGCTCTTAAGTACATTTGAGGAAAAGGCTAAGCTCCTTCGTCAACTGGGCATTGATCACTTAGTTACAATTCCATTTACCAAAGAATTCTCCCAACTTTCTTCCAAGGAATTTATAGAAACCGTACTGGTCGATACTATCCAAACCAAAAAGCTGGTAATAGGATATGATCATCGCTTTGGTAAAAATCGTGAAGGAAGTTTCGAATACCTCCAAGCCCATCATGAAGAATATGGATTTGATCTGGAGGAGATTTCTAGGCAAGACGTAGAAGATATTGGCGTATCGAGCACCAAAATCCGCCATGCTTTAGAAACCAGCGATATTGAAACCGCCATTAATTACTTGGGGAGACCTTATGAATTGAATGGCTTGGTAATCAAAGGGCAGCAGATCGGCAGATCAATAGGCTTCCCTACTGCCAATATCCATATACCAAACGACTACAAACTTATCCCCAAAGACGGCGTTTACGCTGTAGAGGCTTTGGTGAATGGAGTTCTATATAAGGCCATGCTGAATATAGGGAATCGACCTACGGTCAATGGCACTCAAAAGACTGTAGAAGCTAATTTATTTGATTTCCAAGGTGATTTGTATGACAAACAGATCACGATATACATCAAAGCTTTTCTTCGTGAGGAGAAAAAATTTGATGGATTAGAAGCGTTGAAACAACAACTATTTTTAGATCAGAAGAATGCCAAGAACTTCTTATAAACCCAAAATATATGATCAACAAAACTGTAAAAAATGCCCGTGAAGCAGTAGCAGACATTCCCAGCAATTGCATGCTGATGATGGGAGGCTTTGGCCTTACAGGCATTCCCGAAAACTGTATTTCTGCACTTTTAGAAAAAGATATTTCCGGTTTGACTATCGTTTCAAACAATGCAGGAGTAGATGATTTTGGCATTGGGCTTTTGCTGAAAAAGCGAATGGTCAAAAAAATGATTTCAAGCTATGTAGGCGAGAACGCTGAGTTTGAGCGACAATTACTCAGCGGAGAACTTGAAGTAGATTTGATCCCACAAGGGACACTTGCTGAGCGTGTACGTGCAGGTGGAGCTGGTATTCCAGCATTCTTTACCCCTGCTGGAGTCGGTACAGAAGTCGCTGAAGGCAAGGAATCCCGAGAATTTGATGGCAAAATGTATCTATTAGAAAGCTGGCTCAAAGCTGACTTTTCTATCGTGAAAGCCTGGAAAGGCGATACCGCTGGCAATTTGATTTTCAAAGGAACTGCTAGAAACTTCAATCCGATTATGGCGGCAGCTGGTAAAATATGTATCGCCGAAGTTGAAGAGTTGGTAGAAGCTGGCGAACTCGATCCGAATCAAATTCATACCCCTGGAATTTATGTTCAGCGTATTTTTCAAGGAGTGGATTATGAAAAAAGAATTGAGCAGAGAACAGTCTCCAAATAGTTTGAAAGATTGAATATTATTTTTCAAACATTTCTTCGACTTCAAAAACAAACCCAAAATGCTAACAAAAGATCAAATAGCTCAGCGAATTGCCAAAGAGGTGAAGAATGGGCAATACATAAATTTAGGCATAGGAATTCCCACGTTAGTAGCCAATTACATTCCGGAAAAGTTAGAAGTTGTACTTCAATCGGAAAATGGACTTCTCGGAATTGGCCCCTTCCCTACTGAGGATCAAATTGACCCAGACCTTATCAATGCCGGGAAGCAAACAGTTACCATGGCAAAAGGCTCTTCTCTTTTTAATTCTGCGGAATCCTTTGGAATGATTCGTGGAGGTCACGTGCACCTGACTATTCTTGGCGCAATGGAGGTTTCCGAAAATGGAGATATCTCAAACTGGAAGATCCCTGGTAAAATGGTGAAAGGAATGGGTGGAGCTATGGACCTCGTTGCTTCGGCAGATAATATTATCGTGGCGATGCAGCATTGCTCTCGGTCAGGTGAATCCAAACTTCTACCCGAGTGTTCGCTTCCAATTACAGGAATTCGCTGTGTTAAGAAAATAGTCACTGATCTGGCCGTTTTAGACATCTCCCCAGAAGGTGGCTTTATATTAAAAGAAAGAGCTCCAGGAGTTTCTGTCGAAGAAATAAAAGCCAAAACCGCCGGTAAATTGATCATTGAAGGTGAAATACCTGAGATGATTTTTGAATAAAATCAGCAAAAATGAACTCAGGCAACGCTCATGAAGTTAACCTGATTAATTTTGCAGAATCATCACAGGGATTCCAGGGGAATCAAACTATCACACATGAAATCGAGCCTGCCTGAGTCAGACAGGCATTATTCACCCGTTGCTAATTTTGCTACTTATGACATGTGTGAGATTCCTCCCGATAGCTATCGGGATGGCCTTTAAAAGACAAATAATAATCATATGAAAAATTCAGAGATCAAATTCCAAATCGACTTAGACGAAAACAGTTTCCCAAAAACCATCAAGTGGGATGCTTCCGATAAAGAAGGAGAAGGTATGGAAGATACGAAAAGCATAAGTCTAAACGTATGGGACAATCAGAATCACAGTACACTTCGAATCGATCTATGGACCGAAGAAATGTCAGTGGTAGAAATGAAGCGTTTTTACATTGACATCTTGGGAGGGATGGCACAAACTATCCTAAATAGTACTGCAGATGAGTATATGTCTGAGGAGATAAAAGAGCTATGTGATCGACTAGTCAAACATGTTAACGAAGAAAATAAGGAAGGTTAATTTTTCCTTTTATCCCTAAAAAAGTCCGACTATAATCGGGCTTTTTTGTTATTAGCGGATTTTAGAAAAAAAGTATGGTTTTATGAATCGTTAACAAAACCGTTAACTAGGTTAAGGATTAGCAATAAAGAAGACTTTTATCATTAATTTTTTAAGTGAATGCCTCAGTTTCCAATCAATACCAACATTTAAGGATTTTGGAGTGATTTTAAATTTTGTTCTGAATCTGCCAATTCTTCATTTTTTAGGGTAATTTTCGCGTATTACATAAGGCATTTTCACCCTAAATGCTGTAAACCCTAATATTTAACAAAGTAGCCTATGTGCAATTTTACACTCAAAATCAGAAGCTCAGTGTTTCTAATGACACTGCTAGTTTCCCTAACTGCGGCAAAAGTCTTCGGCCAAACAACTGTTTCTGGAACATTGACAGATGCAGATACCAAAGAGACCTTAGTCGGCGTCAATATTTTGGTAAAAGGAAAGGTAATCGGAACCATTTCTGATCTTTCCGGGAAATACTCCCTGAATGTTAATCAAGAACCTCCGTTTACATTGGTCTTTTCTATGATTGGCTACACACCACAAGAAGTAGAAATCAACGGATCACAGAATAATCTTGACATTCAATTATCTGAAACAACCATCCTTGGTCAAGAAGTGGTAGTCTCTGCTTCCAGAGTTGAAGAAAGCGTGCTTCAATCACCTGTATCTGTAGAAAAAATGGATATCATCGCTATCCGTGATGCTCCTCAAGCAAGTTTCTACGATGCGATTAACAACTTGAAAGGAGTAGAAATGAGCACGCAGTCTCTCCTATTTAAGTCTTTCAACACGCGTGGATTTAATGCTAACGGAAATGTGAGAACTGTTCAGCTAATCGATGGAATGGACAATCAAGCCCCAGGATTGAATTTCTCTATAGGTAACATTGTCGGCATTTCAGAACTTGACCTTGAGAGTGTGGAACTTCTTCCGGGTGCATCTTCAGCCCTTTATGGACCTAATGCCATTAATGGTATTTTGCTGATGAACTCTAAAAGTCCTTTCCTTTACCAAGGACTCTCTGCCAGTGTGAAAACGGGCATCATGAATGAAAGTGGTAGATCACAAGCAGCTACAGGATTCTATAACTTCAGTGCTAGATATGCAAAAGCTATCAGCGACAAGTTTGCTTTTAAAGTAAACATGGAATACCTAAAAGCTGACGACTGGCAAGCAAATGACTTCCGGGATCAATCACTTTTAAACGGGTCAACTATTGGAACTGGAAACACCCAAAATAACCCAGCTTATAATGGTGTGAATATTTACGGTGATGAAACTAACGTAAACATGCTTTCTGTAGCTCAGTCTATGGTTCAGGCTGGAGCCCTTCCTTCTGCAGCATTAGGTTTGATCCCAAATTCTGCTGTTTCAAGAACAGGCTATATGGAAAGAGACATAGCTGATTATGGCACTAAATCAGTAAAATTCAACGCTGCCCTACATTATAGAATTAATGACAATATTGAAGCTATTCTTCAAGGGAATTTAGGTTTTGGTACCACAGTTTATACCGGTGCAGATAGATACTCCCTGAAGGATTTCATAATGGGACAATACAAAGCTGAACTGAGAGCGTCCAACTGGTACGTAAGAGCATATACCACCCAAGAAAGATCAGGTGATGCTTTTGCTGTAGGAACGGCCGCACAAGGTATTAATGAAGCTTGGAAAGCAAGTACACAATGGTTTCCTGAATATGTAGGAGCCTATGCAAATGCTATAGGTCAGGGTGCTGATAGTAATACTGCCCATGGGTTAGCTAGACAATTTGCTGACCAAGGAAGGTATATGCCAGGGTCAACAGAATTCCAAAATGCCTTGAATGGAGTTTCTTCTAGACCTATTCCAGGTGATCAAAATGGTGTTGGGGCAAAATTTGTTGACAGCAGTAACCTGTACCACTTTGAAGGATCTTACAATTTCACAGAGCAAATCAAATTTGCTGAATTTGTAGTAGGTGCTAACTATAGAATCTATGACTTGAATTCAAACGGAACCATTTTCGCTCTTGATGAAAATGGAGATGAATACAATATCAAGGAGTTTGGCGGATATATACAGGGCTCAAAAAAGTTTCTCAATGATAAATTCAAATTGACAGCTTCAGCTCGCTATGACAAGAATGAAAACTTTGCTGGTCAATGGTCTCCAAGAATTTCCGGAGTTCTCACTGAAGGAAATCATAATTTCAGAGCTTCTTATCAGACTGGATTCCGTATTCCTACTAACCAAGACCAGTACATCGATTTGAATACACCACAAGCTCGTTTGATCGGTGGCTTACCATTCTTTACAAATCGATACAATCTGAATACAAATCCAGGTTACACATTAGCTAATGTGACTAGCTACGGTGGAGCGGTTCAACAGTCCACTCAAGATCCAGTTATACAACAGCAAGCGATTGCAATAGTAACTCAGCAGGTACAAGCAGGAATTATCCCCCCTTCACAAGCTCAAGCAGCAATAGTACAAACTGTAGGCTTTTTATCAGCTGCTGCAAATATAGCCCAGCTTCAACCCTATGAGATAAAAGAATTCAAACCAGAGCGAGTGAAGTCTTTTGAAGTAGGTTACAAAGGGATTTGGGGCAATAAGCTATTGGTTGATGCCTATGCTTATTTCAATAGATTCGAAAACTTCAATGGTAGCCAAGTATTAATTCAGGACGCTTCTGACTCAGGACTTGCAGGTCCAAACCCACTAACAGGACTTAACCTTATTGGTGCAGGTCCAGGTGGCAGAAAAGTTTATTCAATGCCTGTGAACAGAACTGAAATAATAAAATCTTGGGGATGGGCAGCGAGTATGGACTATAAGTTACCAAAAGGCTACACTGTAGGTGGTAACGTGTCCTTCAATACACTTTCCAACTTGGATGAATTAGCTGAGACAGGTTTCCAGCCTAGCTTCAACACTCCTGAGTATAGATATGTGTTGAACTTCGCTAATAGAGAAGTAATCGATAATCTAGGATTCGCAGTAGCCTACAGATGGCAAGGAGAATTTGCTTGGCAATCTTCTTTTGTAAATCCTTCAGTTTCCAGTCGGCAATTATCAGTAGTTCCTGCTTATGGAACATTAGATGCTCAGTTGAGCTATAAAATCAAGAGCATGAAGTCAATCCTGAAGGTGGGAGGATCTAACCTTTTCAGCAAAGGATACACCCAAGCGTGGGGTAACCCTACTGTTGGAACCACGTATTTCGTAAGCCTTACATTTGACGAGTTCTTGAATTAAGATTTAGCAAAAATCAATTTCTTAAAAGCCATTCCGGGATTCCGGGATGGCTTTTTTGGTTTTATCCCATGGAAATATCCTTCATCAAAAATGGTGGATGAAATAGCTACAGAAACTCGATCATGAATAGCCAATATATCTTTCCCCTTCTCTATTGACTCTTATTTGTTAAATCACATTTAATACGTGATCGCATAAGGCTTTCATGTTTATTAAAGAGTCTTTTGCGGAGCATATTTTGGGCGAAACATTTGATATCCTTCAGGCGGTTTTGACACTAATTTGAAAGGGTGATAGAATTTTACATACAACTTCTCCTAAAAAAATCATCCCTCATTTTTAGATAAAAAAAGGGATCACCACAAAATGTGATGATCCCATAATTACTAATGCTACTATCAGTTTCCTATTCCCACTCCTTAGTCATGGTACTTAGGAAGCTTACTAAGTCTCTAATTTCTCTTTTCGTAAGCAATGCCTTCATATCTGGCATACTAGAAGGTGAGTTTTTACGCTCAGCTATACTAGTATTCATGATTAACGTATCTGGCTTAGAACCAACTTTCAAAACTAACCCGTCAGCTTTTTCCTCCATCAGAGTTCCGCTTATAGTAGTACCATTTTTCAATTCTAGTTGAACAAAACCGAAACCAGGTGCTAATCTCTTACTTGGGTCAATTAAAGCCTCTAGGAGTTCTGTTTTAGAAGCTCTATTGGCCACACCATTTAAATGCGGTCCTGCCACTCCACCCATATCATCGTAACCATGGCAACGGATACATTGAGCAGTTTGATTCTGGAAGAAAATATTCCTACCTGCCCTTACACTACCTCCCTCTAGAGCACCACTATAAAGTGCTACTAGATCACCATGGGTTCGCGACTCTTGTACTTTGTCATATTTGGCTCTCAAATCAGTCGATTTCGTAGCATCTATCGCTTCTTCCAATTCAATCATCACTTCATTTGGCAATTTGTCCTTAGACAAATCATCTAAAAGCGTATTCCAAAGAGGAAGCTCAGCAGACTTGTCAAGATTACCCAAACTTAGCAAAGCAGCTTGTTTTTCAGCGGTAGTTCTATTTTGAATTACATCCTGAAGTAAATTCACCATTAAGTCCTGAGAAATATCGGTCTTAGTCAATAGATCCAATCCTACTACCCGTACCGCCCTTGATTTATCTTTCATGGCTATTTCAATAGGTCCTGAGATAGTCCCCGGATTCGCATTGGATAATGCCAAAATTGCAGCTACACGTACATTTTCTGATTGATCATTCTTCAATAGTGCAATGAGCTTAGCTTCAGCATCAGCAATCTTCAATTTACCTATGGCCTTTACGCTTGCCTCTCTGATTACTTCATTTTTATCATTCAAAGCACCTAACAGTGTCTCTTTTACGGAAGATTGAATTGGTGCCAGATCTCTTTGTACAGCACCTCTATTTCTGCCATCCACACGGTCAAGCACTGAAGGCTTAGCCCAGGTTCCCAAAGTGGCAATTGCTTCTGCTTTCAGAGTTGCATTGACACCAGGCTTGGCTATATAAGTCTTCAAGTTGTCCATGGACTTCTGTGTTCCCACACGAAGATTGGCTCCGATTGCTCTTCTGATCAAAGGCTCATTTTCAAAACTGGTAGTCACCAATAGATCACCAAGTGCTGGCAAAGCACCTTCGATTGAGAAATCATCGTTGATAGCTCTTGCCGCTTCCGTAACGATGTATTCGTCTTTATCTGCTAAGAATGCTGTGATTCCTGGATCAGCCATTCTACGAAGTGCCAAAACAGCTCCAAGACGAACAGCATTAGAAGAGTGAGACGCTAACTTGATTATAGGATCTTTCTTATTGATTCTAGCTAGCGCTAAACTTGCTGCATGTCGCAAAAAGGCATCCTCATCATTATTAGCTTCCAATACACCTATCAAACCGTTAATAGCAGGCTCGTAAGCGATTCTTCCTAAAGCTTCTGAAGCAAAGAACCTAACACGGATTTCACTGTCTTTCAGCAAGGGTAAAAGTGCATCACCAGCTTTTGCATACTTAATATCTCCAAGCCATTTAGCAGCTTGGGCACGAATCTCAGAGTCTTGGTCTTTCAACAAAGGAATCAAAGCATCCGCATAGTCCATTTTGTCCATTCTAGCCAATTGGCTAATACCGACGATTGCATGAATTCTAGCATACTGATTACCTTTCTTGTTGATAGTAGCCTGAAAAACTTTCGCTCCGTCAGCTCCTCTTTTAGCTAATTCAAATTGAGCTTTTCTTCTGATTCTCATGTCCTCATCACCAAGATAGCCGCTAAGCGCATCGTCTGTTAAGGTTTTGAAATCAGTTTTCATGACCTGTGCAGTGATTTTTCTAGCTTCCCAGCTAGCTCCACCCTCGTCATCAAGTTTCCATACTCTACCGTAATTTTTCGTATTCCAACCTTCTATCCAGTCAGCAAAATAAAGCGAACCATCAGGTCCAAAGTCCAAGCCCGTTGCCAGTATTCCTGACATAATATTTTCAGTTTGGGACATCTTGAAAGATGCTCCGTCTTGCTCCAATTTGAATGCGTGGATTCCTGATCTAGCTGGGTTCCCTACAAAAGATGCTACGAAAAAGGTGTTTTTCCACTTCTCTGCTAAAGCAGTCCCAGGGTTATAAACCATGCCTGTAGGACCATTGATGTAATTCTGAATTGGTGGTGTGATATAAGCTGCCTGACCTTCATATCTTGGCACAAAAAGTCGCTCATCCATCCACACTTTATAAGTATTATTATCCGGATCACGGTATTTACCAAATTGCCAGTTTGTTCTCCAGCCGGTATCTGAACCGTTAACTAGGTACACAAGTCTTTCACTTTCTCCTCCATGATCACCATCATTATCTACAGAGATCAGGTTATTATGAGCATCAAAGGTAAACTCATGTGTATTTCTTACACCCATGGCGAAGATTTCAAAATCACTTCCATCAGGATTTGCTCTCGCTACTACTCCTCTGTTTGGATATTTCCACTCAGTTCCATCTGGGCCTTTACCATTGAAACCTATATCGCCAATCCCCCAGTATATTCTACCATCCGGCCCAACTTCCAGGCCTGACATACCATGTCCTCCAAATCCAATGTGAACACCATATCCATGAGAAATTGATTCTTTCTCATCCATAATGCCATCACCATTTTTGTCGGTAAGTCTCCAAACATCTGGACCTACACCCACAAACAAGTTATCATCCAGTTTCAGCAAAGCTCCTGCTACATCCGTAGTCACGTCGTTAAAGTCCTGAACCATCATTTGAGAATAGTCTGCACGACCATCTCCATCTCTGTCTTCCAGTCGGTAAATTTCTTCTCTTTCCACAGTCATATCCCGCCAATCGTGTGAACCATCACCGTTCACATCAGCTAACCAGGTATTTTTGTCAGACATCTCAGGGGAAAGTGTCTTTTGAAGGAAAGCTCTTTTTTCCGAGATGGTTTGAAGACTTATGGATTCAATTTCCCAATCTTGATGCGCTCTAATATCAAATTCAGAATTTTTCTGACGATTGGTACGTGAGTAATACAAGCTGCCATCATCAGTAATCTGAATAGAAATAGGGTCATAGACTAAAGAATCTACCGCCCAAAGCGAAAGTTTGAACCCGGGACTTAATGTTGGGTTAACCTGACTTTCGGCGGCTTGCACCATTGGAGCAATTTCTTCTTGGGATAGATTACGCTCCCGGAGATCTACTTTCTCTTGCTTACTACAAGAAAATAGTAGCGGAATAGCGGCAGCCAAAATGATTTTGGCATAGTGTCGTTTTATTTTGGGTTGAGGCATAGGTTTATTTTATTATTCCAATCTTGAAATTAACAAAATTAAAAATGGCTTTTTCGCCACTAATCAAAAAGGGCTGTAAAACAAAAAACCCGATCACAGATCGGGTTTTTGTTCACTTTAACCACTAACAACCATAAAACAAAAATTTCTTAAGACTAAGCGGGGATTGAGCTTTAACGTCTTGGTAGTCGGTACGGGAATCGAACCCGTGTTTTATCCGTGAAAGGGATACGTCCTAACCCCTAGACGAACCGACCATAATAAATCAAAAATTATTCACAACTTCCTGAAATTCAGGCGACAATGTAGTCGGTACGGGAATCGAACCCGTGTTTTATCCGTGAAAGGGATACGTCCTAACCCCTAGACGAACCGACCATTAAATACCTCAGAAAACTTGCTTTTCTGAATGGTTGTGCAAATATAGAGGGTTAAGTTTTTAAAACCAATTTGGCTCCGAAAATTTCTTTTGATTTTAGCTAAAAAGCTGATCCAAAAGGAATAAAATTTTCTTTGGAGGGTTTGCAGTTGATTTTCCTATTTTTGAACTCCCAATTGAAAACTATACCAATGGAACCAACTAAAAACATCAAAATTGCCATAAACGGTTTTGGCCGTATAGGCAGGTATACTGCAAAATTGATCCTAGAGAAAAAAGGATTAACCCTAGTGGCTATTAATGATTTGGCTGATCCAATTTCTATAGCACACCTCCTAAAATATGATTCTATTCATGGTAAATCTGAAAGCAAAATTGAGCTTGAGGATTCGATCTTGAAAGTAAATAAACAGGAAATACAACTCTTTGGACAGTCTGACCCAGAAAAACTTCCCTGGAAAAGTTTAGATATTGATTTAGTCATCGAGTGTACTGGAAGATTCACGGATCGAAAAGGAGCTGAAAAACATTTAACGGCAGGAGCAAAAAAAGTAATCATTTCTGCTCCTTCACTAGACCCTACTATAAAAATGGTCGTGTTGGGAGTCAATGATTCAATTTTGACAGGTGAAGAGAAAATTGTTTCCAATGCTTCCTGCACCACAAATTGCCTAGCTCCTATGGTCAAAGTTCTGGATGATAATTTCGGAGTGGTCAAAGGCTTTGCCTCTACCGTCCATTCTTACACCAATGACCAGAACCTTCATGATGCGCCTCATCGTGACCTAAGAAGAGCAAGAGCTGCGGCCTATTCAATTATCCCCACCACGACCAATGCTGGAAAAGCCTTAGATGAAATTTTACCTGAGTTAGCAGGTAAGATCGAAGCCTCTGCGATGAGAGTGCCAGTGCCCGACGGTTCCTTAACTGATATGATTGTGGAACTTAAACAAGATGTCACCGAAGATCAGATAAACACAGCATTTAGAGAGGCGAGTACAGGCTATTTAAAAGGACTTCTCGAAGTCGAAGACTCTCCTATCGTATCTATTGATATCATAGGGAATCCACATTCCTGCATCATTGATTCTGCTTTGACATCTGCAAAGGGCAACATGATCAAACTTGTAGGTTGGTATGACAATGAAGCGGGCTACGCCAACCGTTTGGTCGACCTAGCCCGCTTGATTTCTGGGAAATAAATTGAGATTATGCTTTTACGCGATTAAGAGAAAGAAGCTTCACTATAAAGTTTGGTAGGTTTTTATTGCTTTTCCTTTTGTCTAGCTTCAAATACCATCCTAATTTCTCCATGATTGGAACCTTGAAAGTTTCTACCATTTCAATAAGCGTTCCATCGGGATCTTCCAAGTAAGAGAATCTACCGGCGGCTTTACCCATATCAAACTCATTTCCACTATCAACAGTCAAAGGGATGCCTTCTTTCGCAAGGTTCTCTTTGATTGCTCCCATTCCATTTACATCGAAGCAAACGTGGATAAAACCTAGGTCCCCCCAGTTTCTATTTTCAAATGCCTTATTTCTAGGTTGACTTTGTGTTTCTATCAGTTCGATCTGCGTTTGGCAAAACAATTTCCCAAAAGCGCCAGTCAAAACAGATGAACCCTGAAGAATCGCTCTTCTATATTCTGTACTTCCTTCTCCTACCTGAACAAAGTCATCCCATACTCCAGTTTTGTCACACAGGATTTCGGTCTGCAATAAGTGCTTTTGGTAAACAGGCAGTGCATCATCTACAGATGATACGCCAATGACAACTCCTAAAACTCCACCTGTAAGATCTTTGTTTTTACTAAACCAAGAGCCATTTTCAATCAGCTCAAAGGTATTCCCGTATGGATCTTTCACGTAAAAATGCCAAACTCCAATTGGGTTTTTTATAGGTTCACCCAGCATGAGCGCTCCCACTGTTTTTAAGTGAGCATAGGTTTTTTGGATATCATGGCATCGCATTTTTACAGCTAAAATACCTAAATCCTTCCAAGTAAGTTCCTGCTCAGATGCAAGCGGGACCTTCGATGTATATTGCCAAATTTCAAATCCTCCCCCTCCCTGCATATTCAAAGCTAGAATTGCATGCCTGCTTTCCACTTTTCCAGAAGTGTAGCGAGTCATCAACTTAGCTTCTGCACTATCCTGAAAGATCGGCACATCCATCTTAAAAGCTTTCCTATACCAAGCCCAAGCTTGGTTCGCATCTTTTACTCCTATACCAACTTGCTGGATGCCATTAATTGTCGCTTGATTCATTCAACTAAAGTTATGCTTTTGATTCTTTTGTTTAAAAAATTTAAATATAAACTTTTGATCCTTGATGGCTTAACTTTTAACAAAAAAAGAGACAAAGCCGCAAAATTAGCTAGCTGCACTTTCACCCAACTGTTTTCTTGGTATTTGCGAGCGGAAACTGTCATTTCTTCTGGAAGAACATGAAAATCAGATTTTTGCCGAATTCTCCTTACTAGTTCAAAGTCTTCCATAATAGAATACGAGTCATCAAATCCCTCCAAAGAGTCAAAAAATGTTTTTTTGATGAATAGACTTTGATCCCCTCCTCCTGACAATATTCCATTGAATCTCGTAAACCAAGAGTTCACTTTCAAAAGTCTACTTTCTGAGTTAAATCTATACCGGAAACATCCAACTTGCTTCCCGTTTGAAATATTTGCGAGTATGACTTGGGCAAATTCCATTACTGGCCTGGTATCAGCATGCACAAAGTAAAACACACTTCCATTGGCATGATGAGCACCTAGATTTAATTGTTTCGCTCTATTTCGAACTGGGGAGTATATGACTACAGCTCCCAAGGAAATCGCAAGAGAAATAGAATTATCAGTTGAACCACCATCCACTACTATAATTTCTGAAAGTAAATCTCCTCCAAATTTCAGAAGATAGGGTATCAATTCTTTCAAATTCTCTTCCTCATCGACACAGGGGATTATTACAGAAATCTTATTTGCTTCAGTCAACTCTTCGCTTTATAGAGTAATTCTTGAGGTTGTTTTCTAGCACCACTTTTTGCAAAATCCCACCTTCATAATAGAAGGTATTTGTATTACCATTCACATCGATTTCATACACGCCTTTCTCTAGCTCTATCACCTTAGTGAGCATTCCGAAATTCTCTGAAATCAGTTCATCACCATTTTTAGGTTCCTGGAAATAAAGTTTGGCAGGAGTGCCGTAGACAGCTTGTTTGATAGACTCTTCATTGTGGAATTTATAGGAATTGGCATCTACGTCGTAGTGATCTTTGTTCCAATTTACAGTTGTCACAAAGTTACCTCGATTCGAATCCGACTTAGTCGTAGCTTTCATGAGCTGCCCATTTTTAAAATTTACGTTCTGGAGAAATTCCACGTGGATTTTACCAAAAAACCAGAATTCCACTTTACTGTGGAGCTGATAATCTTCAGCCTTTGGAGAAGTAGTTTTATCTGCCTGCATACTACCAATAGTAAATCCAGCGAGTACAATGTCGTATTTATTCGTTTTGGTTTGGCTAAAGCAATTAAGGCTAGATCCAAGCAATAGGAAAAAGACAGTAATAACGAAACTGACTGGCTTAAAGCTTTTTAACAACATATATTTCTATCAAGAAGTAAAGGGGATGATTTAGTATTTTTTCCAACGAACAAAATCTGAAGTAAGATGGGAGTTTCCCTTAATTTCCCCAAGAAATGAAGGTACAATAAGGCTAAAGTTTATCCTTAAACTTATTCCACTCCTCTTCAAAATCCACATCTGAAAGTGTAGCAAGCACATCATAGGAGATCTTATGATTCTCCAAATAATCCCTAGTCAAAGATGCCACTTGATCAGTGCTCCACGGGATCCCTTCAAATAATCCGGGGATAAATTTACGCATGCCAAGCAGGTAATACCCCCCATCATGTGCCGGACCAATGACCACATCTTTATCTTTTAAACTTTCAAAGGCTTCATAGATCAGTTCTGCCGTGATCTCTGCACAATCCGTTCCTATAATTATCAGCCTATCAAATTTCTCTTCAAAAAGTCTTTGAAAGGCATTACTCATTTTTTCGCCCAATCCGAAGCCTGATTGCAATTCAAACCTATAGTTTATAGGATATTCACCTCGATCTTCTTCTAAATGATTTGAATAAAAAAGAATCTTCTGAACAGGACTTTCTGATGCTACCTTATGAGTGTATTTCACCAAAAGTTGATATGCTTCGAAAGCAGCTTGATCGCCTATAGTAGATGCTAATCTGGTTTTCACATTTCCCAATTCCGCATTTTTCTGGAAAATTAGTATCCCGTTTTTCATATTATGCAGTTGTACCTCCGCAACTTGAACCTGCTCCCGCAGTACAGCCAAAGCAGTGATTTTTGACTATGATTTCTCTACCAAGAAGTGTTTTCTCATTATAATCTTTAATATGCTGAGAATCTGCTGTAGCTACCTTTAGTTCCAACATTTGATTGAAATCACAATCATATAAATACCCATCCCAACCAACAGATATAGTGTTTCTACACATCACACCTGATGCTGCGACAGGATTAAAACTGGCAATTAACTTTTCCATGTATGCTTCATAGTTATCACTTCTCAGCAAATACTCAAGAAATCTACTAATCGGAAGATTCGTTATTGTAAAAAGAGAATTGAAGGTAATCCCAAATTTATCAGCAAGCCGCTTTTTAAACTCCACTTCCAAACCACTTTGAGGTGCAGGCATAAAAGCACCCGACGGATTATACACTAAGTTTAAAATTAACCCAGAATCCTGTATTCCATATCCCTGCGCATTCAGCAGTTTGAGAGCCTTTATTGATTTGTCAAAAACTCCATCTCCACGCTGTGAATCAGTTTTCGTCGCTGTGAAATACGGTAAAGAGGAAGCTATTTCAATTCTATGCTTTTTGAAAAACTCCGGCAAATCATGATACTTAGGATTAGCCAAAATGATGGTGAGATTGCAACGCACAATAATATTCACATCAGAATCAATTGAGCGTATAGCTTCTACAAACCATCGGAAATCAGGATTCATTTCAGGAGCTCCACCTGTCAGATCAATGGTCTTAATTTCATGATTTTTAATAACCTCAAGACATTGCTGCATGGTATCTCTGGTCATTATTTCCTTACGATCCGGACCTGCGTCCACGTGGCAGTGTTGACAAACCTGATTACACATTTTACCCAGATTTATCTGGAGAGTGTCCAATTGAGTTGGTTTGAGTGGAAAAAGACCCACTTCATCTAAATAAGTGGAAAAGCCTCCCCCTTTAGAACCCGGTATTGGGTTTTCTAAGATTCCAATTTCTTCTTTTGCACTTGATAATCGATGATGTTGCGCTTTTAATGATTTCATCACATGGATATTTCTTTCACTTTATTCATCATCTGAGTAGCATGGACTAGTGAAGCACCACCTCTGATAGCTGCTGCTACATGCACAGCCTCCATCATTTGCTCCTCGTCACAGCCTTTTTCCATGGTGTCTGTGGTGTAAGCATCGATGCAATAAGGGCATTGGATCGTGTGAGCAACCGCTAGTGCTATTAATGATTTTTCCCTTGCTGTGAGTGCACCTTCGGCAAAGACTTCTCCATAGTAATCAAAAAACTTGTCTGCTAGTGGTTTTTGATATTCAGCGATCTTGCCGAAATTTTTAAGGTCTTCTGGATTATAGTATGTTTTCATGGGAGCTTTGGTTTTAGTCTATTTACGAAGTAAAAGTATTCGATGGACTTACAACTCCCTTAATCCAAAATGGGTTTAGGATAAATAATTTTTTTTTACAATGGTTTTGAAAAATATGAACTGAAAGGATGACTGATTGTTATATTTAACATACAGAAAAAGGAACTTTTAAACAATTAACAACATGGCATTACGACTAGGCGATACGGCACCAAATTTTACAGCCGATACCACAGAAGGTAAAATTGATTTTTACGACTATTTAGGAGATGGATGGGGAGTTCTCTTCTCTCATCCTGCAGATTATACTCCTGTTTGTACTACAGAACTAGGTGCTGTTGCAAAACTCAAGGATGAATTTGCGAAGCGCAATACGAAAGTACTTGCTCTTAGTGTAGATGGAGTAGAAAACCATAAAGGCTGGATCTCTGACATCAATGAGACACAAAATACTACTGTGAATTTCCCAATCATCGGTGATGAGGATAGAAAAGTATCAGAATTGTACGATATGATCCATCCTAATTCCAGTGAAAACTTTACTGTTCGTTCCGTGTTTATTATTGGAAATGACAAGAAAGTGAAACTCATCATCTCCTATCCAGCTAGCACAGGAAGAAACTTTGATGAGTTGCTGAGAGTAATTGATTCACTTCAATTGACTGCAAACTATTCAGTAGCGACTCCAGCCAACTGGCAGCAAGGCGAAGACGTAGTAGTGTCTCCTTCTATCAAGACTGAAGATATTGCTGCCAAATTCCCTAAAGGGCATAAGGTGATCAAACCTTACTTAAGAATGACTCCTCAACCAGACTTATAATCAACTGGTATTCAATCAAAAAAGGCTTCCAAATGGAAGCCTTTTTTGATACTATATTTTTAAAATTATTTACGATTCAATCAACAGAAATTTAGCTTTTGCTGCCCCTTTCCTCACAGATTTAGCATGTTGATATCCTTCAGAATTGTACCAAGCCTCTGCTTTTTCTTTTGTGGGAAATCTCAGCATTACCAAGCGCTCATGATTCCACTCTCCTTCGAGTACTTTCACAGGATTACCTCGAAGAACGAACTTACCACCATAAGCTGAAACTGTCGCAGGCGTAAGCTCCTTGTAAGCGTTGTACTTTTCTTGATCTGTGATATCTACTTCTACTATTACAAAGGCAGGCATAAATTCTAGTTTTGGTTATAGATAAATTTACATCAAATAATAAGATCAATCAAACCCAACTCCGGCTGCAAATCTAGTTTTGGCAAAAGAAACCTTGCGCTTTGAAAGCAACTCGTTTAAGGTGATTTTTGAACTGAAAACAGATACTTCTCTACTATTTACTAAAAATAGGCTGCTTTCTCCTATTTCAAATTTCCTTATTTCACCTTGGAGCAACATTTCCAATGCAGCTACATTTCGAGTATACGTATTGATCTGATAATTAACCGCGCTCCAGCCATTTAATTCATTTTCAAGCTTTGTACGAAGCTGAAGTTCCTTCAAATCTCTGGAATTCTGTTTTAAGTCAATTTTGGCTTCTGCCATACGCATTCCTCCTCTGGCCTTTCTCCACATCAAAGGTGTATATACAGTAAGACCCCATTTGTAGTTATTCTCAAAGAAACTCGCCTGATCAAATTGATTAAGGTTTTCTGTGAGAAAATTATACTTGAGCTTGACCACAGGAATAATCTGCTGTGCCTTGAGTCGTCTATCTACATTAAGACTCGCCAACTCATAATCTACCAGCATTAGCTCTGGATGATCAGCCACCAACACCCTCAATTCTTCCTCATTTAATATCAAGGCTTGTTCTGTGTATAACTTCTCAGGTAAAGTCTCCTGATTCAAAACAATTGGATTCCCTGAATCATCCCATAGAAAATTGTTGAGATTCTGTGTTCTAATAAACAACTCATTCTCAGCTTTCTGAAGATTATATTCCCTATTCAAGAGTTGTGAAGCTGCTTCCACCGTATCTATAGCTGGAAAATCACCCTGCTCGTAACTGATTTTAACGCCCTGAAATCTCATTTTTGCCAGGATTACTCCTTCCACTAGCAATGCCTTATTTGCGTGAGCTAGTGACCAATTCCAATAAGTGTCAGTTGCTTGTAAATACAATTCATTCAGCATACTTTTTCGTTCCGATTCCGTGGACTGCTGATAAATCTGTGCTTTACGCAAACCTGCTCTTCTATCATCCAAAATCAACCCTTGGCCCAGATTTACAGATGCACCTGCTGATAATAAACCTCCAGATGGCAAAGAGTTTTCAGGATTAAGATATTGCCCGGAATTCTGCTCAAAAGCTCCATTAAGTTCGATTCCGGCCCAAGTTGGAATCGAGATTCCCGCTTCTCGCTTATCGTAATACGTCTTTTCGTCGTAGCTTTTCTTGTCCAAATTCCCATACAGCAAGGGATCAAAACCGCCTCTCGCGGTGCGGACTTCCATATCCCCCATGGTAAGCATAATGTCTGCCTGTGCTGATAGTGGATGATAGGCTTTCACCCATTCCAGATACGTTTCAAATGTTAAGGTATCTGTCTGCTGGGCCTGAAGGTTCAGGCTGCTGGCAATTAGTAAGATAGTGAAGAGTATCCTTTTCATTACTTTCCTTTTGCTATTTCTTCCTTCTGAATCCTAGTGTAGTAATCTGCAGGGAATCCATTCAACTGACGCCAGATCTCATACCATACAGGTACGTCGTTCAGCAATGCGATTCCATCAGCTCCAGATCCTACCCGCAATACCTCGGGCCATGCTGCCTCTTCTGGATCCTCAGCCACCAAGACTCTGTATTGGTTGCTTGTCCCGGCGAATTGATCGATCGCGACGATGACACCACCAAACGTACCATTGGATAGCTTAGGCCAGCCTGAAAATACAATTGCAGGCCATCCATCAAAGATGAAACGAACCTTTTTGCCTACGACCATCAATGGCAAATCTACCGGTGAGATGTACATCTCTACAGCCAGTTCACCATTGGATGGAACAATATTTACTATTTGGTCACCTTCCTTGATTGTCTCACCCAGACCTACTTGAATGGCTTCAGCTATAAATCCATCCTGAGGAGCCAAAATATGCCTAAACCCAGTTCGGGCTTCATAGTTCGAGTATTGATTCTCAAGTTTCGACGCTGAACCTTCCGCATCGTATTGACTAGATTGAGCTGTATACATGTCAGATTCAGCCTTTGCTAACTTATCTTTGAAATCATTATCTATTGCATCTAGCTCCAATTGTGCAGAAACGAAGGCATTTTTACTACTCAACAAACTATTCTCCTCACCAATTACACTGGCCTGTACCTCTTGAAACTTTAACCTTCTAGTTTCCAAATCTGTGAGGGATCTTAAGCCTTCTTCGTAGAGCTTTTCTGCTCTTCCGAGTTGTTTAATACCAATTTCATAATTGACTTTGGCTTGTTCAAAGCGAATACTATCTGACTGAACTTTCAATTCAGCCATTTTGAGCTTATTTCTAGCTTGTTCCTTCCGCAGGATATTATTTCGTTTCAGCGCTGCGATCTGGCTATCCAGCGCTTTGACTTTTTCCTTATAAGAAAGCGCTGATAGATTCTTTGCATCTACTTGTAGCTGAGTTCTTGGAAGCAACAAGGAATCAAAGTATTCATCTTTCACTTCTGTGATACTGACGATGGTATCTCCCTTGCTTACAAAAGCCCCCTCATTCACATACCACTTATCTATTCTACCTGCAATTACTGAGTGTATAGTCTGAGCTCTATGCTGTGGCTGAAGCATCGTAACATAGCCCTTGGACCGTATATACTGTGTCCATGGAAGAAAAAGCATAAGAAATACAATGCAGCACGACACAAATAGAATTCTAACCCTTGTTTTCTTCTGCTGACTGGCAAGAGTCATTTGGAGACTTTCTGACTGCTCAAAAGGCCTTCTATCTTTGATTTTATTTTCAGAGATGTTTAACATAGTCCTATGAGTTAAGTGTTAAAAAATTCTGATACCCTGTTTGATTCCCCTGGTAAATTAGCTCACCATTGTCCATTACGATTACCTGATTAGCCTCCTTGATCACTTCTACATCTTGTGTGACCATCACCAGTGTCCACTTTCCACCAAACAAATAATCCTTAACGCGGTCTTTTATCTCCTTGTCAAGATGATGGAGCGAATTCTCTAGAATCATTGCCTGAGGCTCACCCACAAGAGCTCTTGCCAACATAATCGCCTGAGCCATCTTTCTTGAAAGTCCTCTTCCTTCAGGCAGAAGTACCGTTTGCAAATCCTCCGGCAACTGATACACAAAGTCCTTTAGTCCTACCAATTCAAGTAGAAACGCCATTTGTTTCGGCTCTATGTCTCTGCCCACCAAAATATTCTCACCAATCGTTCCATGGAAAATCTGTTGCAGCTCCATGCAATCCCCTATTGAACTTCTGTACTTGTCCAAGTGTATCATCTCCAAGGAGAGATCATTGATTTTCACTTTGCCCTGATAGGTTTCATATAATCCTGAAAAAAGGGCAAGCATTGCACTTTTCCCACTTCCACTTTTCCCAGTAATTACTGCCTTGGAACCAGCTTCTATAGTTAGGGTGACTCCTTTCAAAATAGGTTTGATAACATCTCTAGGTTGAAAAATCACATTTTCCATTGCCAGTTTGATTCCCTTGTATTGATTAGTGATATCCTTTTCGGATTCATTGTGATCCTCAAGTTCCATGTCCATGATCTGCCCTAGTTTCTCAGAAGCCACCAGTGTATCGTAAACAGTCTCCAGAGAAATGATCAACTTTTCCACAGCATTCACCACCATTACGATAATGACTTCTGCAGCTACAAATTGACCAATACTGATTTGTCCATTGATCAGTAGTAAACTACCAGCAACTAAAAGACTGGTCACTATCAATACTTTGAAGCCGATCAAGACTTTATACTGAAAAACCAACACGGAAAAGTGATGTGTTCTATATTCCACATAGCGCGCTAGAAGCTTGTCTACACGTAGAATCGGCAGCTTTGAATTCCCTCCGACCAGTTTAAATGTATTTAGAGTACGTCCAATCTCTTCCAACCAATATGCTGTCTCGTATTTGTGCGTGGATTCTTTCATCGCAGTGGACATACCTTTTGGGCTGGTGAAATAGAAAATCGTAACTAGAATAAGCACTAAAACTATCCCAAAAAGAATAAAAGTCGCATGGTAAAACGACAACAGAATCAATCCAAAAACCACCTGAATCAATGCTGTAGAATACTCTACTAGAATCTTAGAAACTCCCTTTTGAAGATTTACAGTATCGAAAAACCTGTTTACAATCTCTGGAGCATAAGTACCATGAAAAAGCTCTGATTTAATTTTTGGAAGTCTGTATGCAAGAGAAAGACCTGACTTGGCAAAGATTCTTTGTTGCAGTTTCTCTGTGATTTGCAATTGGGAGATCTGTAGAAAACCACCAAAAGCAATACCTGCTGCTACTATAAGAACTAAAATCACCCAAGAAGTAGTAATCCTACCTCCAAGGACGAAATTCAAAATAGCCTGTATTCCCAGTGGTAAAGACAATGCTACCAAACCATTCAAAATGGCATAAAAGTAGATCGAATACACCTGATCCTTTTCCTCCTTCAGCAGATTAAAAAATCGCTTCATAGGAGTAATTGTGTTTGAATTATTCATTTGAGATTGCCTTTACTATTAAATCTTCAAAAAAGACCAACCGATTTTCTGAGTCTAGAGATTGCTCCGTCATGCCGGGCAAATGTCTGGCATTAAAGGCATGAAGTAAACTAGACTCCATGACAGTATATGCCAAGGTTTTCGGATAGGGATAAGAAGGGTTTATTTCAAATATCAATTCGGAAATTCGCTCTCCAAAACTATAAACTTGAGCAAAAATCCCGCTTTCATGCTCTACATCAACAGTTTTGGTCAGGTATCCTTTAAGTGATTCATTGACTACTATACTGCGCAAATCAGCAGGATTTATATGAACATTCTTAGTGAAGACCGGCCCATTTACAATGAGTCTCATAGCAATGGATAGACGTGCTTTGCTGCTTTCAAGATTTGCCGTAGAGTAAACATAATTAACTTCCATCCACGCCCAATACCAAGCTGTAAGGTAAAGCAACAACATATGCTTATTTTCAAAGTAGCGATAAACTGCCGCTTCCGTCACTCCTATATGTACTGCAAGTTTTTTAAAAGTGAAGTTCTCCATACCTAAATCCTGTATGAGAACTGCTCCCTTCTGTACTATGGAGCTACCCAATTCTGAGCTGAAAGGTTCTTTTAGATAGAGATTGTCATGCACCTCCATCTTCATATTATTCACTAAGTTTTCCATAAAAGAGTCTTGTAACCTCTTGTGAAACGCAGAAGTAGGGAAAAAGTTAACAAATCTTTCAAAAAGTTAGCATTACTAACAGGAAGTGGTAAATATATATTTCATCACCACATGAGAAATCAAGAATTAAATCTTACGGGTATATAGATATGCCCAAGCAATCAGTACAGGATGAATGATCAGCAATCGAAACCAACCTGTCCATGGAGGCAAACAAATTCCATTTTCAATACAGGAATTCAGTTGGATGAAATATATATGTGCCGGAATAAATGCTAGCAGCATCAATATGACTCCCCAAGCTGCCATGCCTCTAGTCTGAGGAAACAGCAAAGCAATTCCAAATGCTACTTCACATACTCCTGCCAAAATATTTAACAGCTCATGAAATGGTAAATATTCAGGAATTAATCGGAGATAACCGTCCGGGCTTATGAAGTGATTAATACCCGCTAGTATATAAAAAGCAGACATCAAATAGAGTCCAACTGTTTTAAGTTTTTTCATTATTGGTCGTATGAGTCATATTTTAAAAGAGTTTCAATCCTATTTTTGAAGAACTCTAAATTCCGGTATCTTACCCATTCCATGGCAAAAAACACTGCATTTTTCAGGTTCAACGTTCGCCCCTGGGTATTCTGGCCGCCATTTATACTTCTAATTCTAGCTGTATTTAGCAGCATAATCTTTCCTGATGTATTTATTGATTTCATCAGGAATATACAGCAAAGGATATTGACCAACTTTTCACTTGGTTTTAGCTGGGTATCATTTACGATGACCTTGCTTACGATTGCTGTCTACTTTTCCCCTTTAGGCAAGTATAAAATCGGCGGTGAATCAGCAATTCCCCGATTGAATAGAATCAGCTGGTTTGCTATTGTCCTATGTACAACTATCGCAGTTGGAATCTTGTTTTGGGGGAGCGCTGAGCCACTCTCCCATTTTTTATTTCCTCCAGATTTCAAGGGTTTTGAATCCAATTCAGATCAAGCTAAGACCTTTGCTTTGGGAGCACTATACTTTCACTGGGGATTTACTCCTTATGCTATTTACGCGGTGCCAGCCTTAGTTTTTGCATTGATGTATTATTCTGGCAAAAGCAGATTAAGTCTTGGTATCATGCTTAGACCGATGATAGGAAATACACCTCACCGATTTTGGGAAACAGGATTGGATATGTTTAGCCTTTTCGCTTTGGTGACAGGAATGGCTGCTGCGCTTGGAGCGGGAATTCTAAGTCTTTCTGGAGGTTTTCTAGCTTTCTTTCCGGAGTTAAATCCCACATTTCTCACAGGATTAATTACTCTTGGGATCTTGATCACCTTCATTATCTCAGCTTCTACAGGAATAGAAAAAGGAATTAAAAACCTCTCACTTTTCAATCTTGGCTTCTTCTTTCTCATCGCATTTCTATTTGTGATTCTTGGAGAAAAGGGGAGAATATTCGATTCTATACTGACTGGCTTTAGCCAATATTTTTCAAATTTCGCAGACCTAAGCCTACAACTAAGCGGCTCTGGAAACAGCTGGACCTACGATTGGTCTACTTTTAATTTCGCGATGTGGATGGCCTGGGCTCCCATGACTGCCTTGTTTCTTGGAAAAATAGCTGTGGGTAGAACAGTCCGGGAATTTCTATTGGTAAATTGGTTTTTCCCTGCACTTTTTTGTCTGATTTGGATGGGGATTTTTGGAGGAACTACATTAGATTTTGCTTCCGCCAATCCTGAGCTTTACAAAGACCTTTTTCTAAATTCAGGCCCTGAATCTATCATTTATAAGGTTTTTGAGGATATGGGCTACTTTAAGATATTTGCCCAGCTATTCATTCTTGGCATTTTTATATCCTACGTGACGGCAGCAGATTCCAGCACAGATGCCTTGGCAAGCATAAGCATGAAAAAGCAAGATGGAGATCCATTTCGCTCAGACACCAATTTAAAAGTCATTTGGGGGGTGCTGATTGGATTTTTATCCTGGGTAATGATCACCTATTCAGGAATCGATGGGGTACGAATTCTTTCCGTAATTGGCGGATTACCAGCCTTATTTTTCTTACTTCTGGTTTCTGTAAGCCTTCTTATGATACTTATTTCACCGAGTAAATATTTGAACAATCAATAACCTCGATATTTCAATTTCCCCACATTATAGAGGTACAAGACTTTAGAATACCGAAGCATCAAAGGCATTAAGATTATATTCGACAATCCAACTGTAGTAAGATACATCCAAAGCTCCGGTTTGTCCATTAGTATATTCAAAGCCACCATAGTCGTAATCACTAAGGCTACAGAGAAGCCGTAGCTGACGTACATTGCTCCATAGTAAAAATCCGGTTCTGCGTGAAAGTTAGCTCCGCATTCAGAACAAGATTTATTGACATCGGATAATTTACGATAGCTATTTACAGGCACTGAGAATAAATCTCCTTCGTGACACTGAGGACATTTTGCTCCAAGGATAGCCCTGAATGTACTTTTATTACTCATTTCGTCTAGTTTATAGGAATAAATTCTAGGATTTGACGACACCTAAAAAACTTTGATAAATGAAAGATGGCAGGTGTTTAATTTTTATCGAAAAATCTCATCGATATCGTAATCCTTGCCTTTTCCCCATTGAAGTAATTCCTCAATGGTATAATATTCAAGGGTGTCTAGATCCTTTACTTTGAAATTAGCACCTCTCAAACGATCAATAATCTCAAGCTGTCTGACTTCACCCATGTTGACCAACTGATATTTTCTACCTATCCGCAGGTTGTCAAGTGCTATTGGCATATTACGCTTTGTCTTTAATCACTACACCAACTGCTTCAAAAGTAATCTCACGCTTAGGTTCAGTGATTTTTGCCACTTCCTCTTTGCTCATTCCACCGTCTTCAGCGTAGTGTCTCTGAGTTTCCACATCCGTTTCTGTCAAAACAGCTATTCCTTCCAAAATAATTGGATATCCCTGAGAAGTAGTCGGTACGAAAAATTCATAATCCTTAAAAGTCACTCGCATGCTCTCTCCATTAGGGAGTTCCATAGTAAGCCAGCAGCCTTTTTTGGTATAAACTTCTTTTATCTCACCAGAAATTTTTCCTTCAAAATTCCCTTCCTTCTCCACCACAAGAACCATTTCAGATGGGGAAACTATTCCTGACACATCTACTTTAGCACCGTAACTACCAGGAATAGTACCCGTAGCACTTACCTCTGTTCCTACTTCTTCCAGAACTGTTTCAGATTTCTGATTTTGGCAAGCAGTAGTTAGTGCCAGACCAAAAGCAAGTATAACTAAATGAGAGTTTTTCATACCATTGGGAGATTAATGCCCAAAAATACGCTTTAGATTTGGAGGGAAAAAGAAAATCATTAATGTTTGGCAAACTTATAGTAATTCGAAATTCCTGCCTATTTCCCTTATTTATTGCGAAAAGATCGATTGCGAAAAAGATTTGAAACATTTTTTTCAATAAAACTTCGATTTTTTTAACAATCCTGTAATTTTACAGAAGAATTAACCTTTTGACCCTGCACATGCCTCATCCGACTAAGTTCATTATTGATTTTGACAGTACCTTCACACAAGTAGAAGCTCTCGATATTCTGGGAGAAATCAGTCTTCTCAATGATCCAGAAAGAGAAGTAAAACTAAAAGCTATCAAGGATATTACTGATAAAGGTATGGAGGGTAATCTGACCTTTCGTGACAGTTTGGTCCAACGAATCGATATCCTCAAAGCCAACAAGGCTCAGATTACTGACTTGATCGCTGCTTTGAAGCAAAAAGTTTCCAAGTCCTTTGAGCGTAACAAAGAGTTCCTTCAGGATAATTCGGATAATATCTACATCGTATCCAATGGTTTCAAGGATTTCATTATTCCTATAGTAGCAGATTATGGCATTCATCATGACAATGTCTTTGCAAATGAATTTGTGTACGATGAGTCGGATAATATTGTAGATTTCAACCATGACAACCCACTTTCTCAGAATAATGGCAAAGCGGAAACAATTAGAAAGATCAATCTTGAAGGCGAAATCTATGTGATCGGTGACGGCTACACAGATTATGAGATCAAGAAATCAGGCCTAGCCAATAAGTTTTATGCATTTACTGAAAATGTAAACCGTCCTAAAGTAACCAAAGAGGCAGATCATATTGCGCCAAGTTTGGATGAAATCCTATACGTCAATAATTTGAACACGAAATTCTCTTACCCGAAAAGCAGAATCAAGGTATTGCTCCTTGAAAATGTCCACCAAATCGGTGTCGATCTACTCAATGAAGAAGGCTACGAAGTAGAAGTAGTAAGCTCTGCCATGTCAGAAGAGGAACTCTGCGAGAAAATCAAAACTGTTTCTATTCTAGGAATTCGTTCCAAAACCAATGTCACTAAGAAGGTATTGGAGAATGCTAATAGACTGATCGCCGTAGGTGCATTTTGCATAGGTACAAACCAGATCGATCTGGAAACTTGTCAAGAAAAAGGAATTGCAGTATTCAATGCTCCTTTCAGCAACACTCGTTCTGTAGTCGAAATGGCTATCGCAGAAATAATCTTCCTGATGAGAAATTTTGTAGATAAGACGACTTCCATGCATGAAAGCAAATGGGACAAATCTGCTACAGGTAGTTTTGAGATCAGAGGCAAAAAACTAGGAATCGTAGGTTACGGAAATATTGGAGCGCAGCTTTCAGTTCTTGCAGAAAACATGGGATTGAATGTGTTCTACTACGATGTGATTGAAAAACTTGCTTTGGGAAATGCTACGAAAGTAAACTCCCTTGATGAGCTAATGAGTACTTGTGATATCATCTCACTTCATGTGGATGGTAGAAAAGAAAATGAGAATGTAATCAATAGAGAGAAAATCGAATTGATGAAGCCTGGCTCCTACTTAGTGAATCTTAGCCGTGGACATGTGGTAGAAATCCCTGCAGTACGTGACGCGATACTTTCCGGAAGATTAGCTGGATGTGCATTCGATGTATTTCCTGAAGAGCCTAAGAACAACAAGGAACCATTCGTTTCTGAATTGATTGGCTTGCCAAATACGATCTTAACTCCACATATCGGTGGAAGTACATTAGAAGCGCAAGAGAACATTGCCCGATTTGTTCCAGGAAAAATCATGGAATACATCAACACAGGCAACACGTACAATTCTGTAAATTTCCCTAATATCCAATTGCCATTCTTGCAGAACGCTCATAGACTTATTCATATTCACATGAATGAGCCTGGCGTATTGGCAAAAATCAATCAGATCTTGGCAAACTTTGAGATTAACATCGTCGGACAATACCTGAAGACTAACGAGAAGATCGGATACGTAATTACTGATATCGACAAAGCTTATTCAAATGAAGCAATCGATGCATTGAAACATATTCCTGGCACTATCCGCTTTAGAGTGCTTTACTAGGATTTAAGCATTCCTAAAACTAAAAAAGTCCCGTTGATGCGGGACTTTTTTTATATCTCTTAAGAATTGAAACACCTACAAAAAACCAATTAATCTAATTTCAACCCGACTCGAAACAGTCTGAAATAATCCAGCTCCACTTCCTTGTTGGGTGTTTCCTGCATCCAAAGTTCACCATTTCTTATCAACATACTTTCAACCTCCAAGCCAACCGGGACTATATCATTAACTAAATTCCCAAGTGAATCCAAAATGGCGAGATGTAAAGGATATTTCTCATCAATTCTGTTATTGAAATCGATAGTTTCCTCTTCGGATTTTTTTGCTATTCGCATTTCTATATCAGCGTTGCTGTATCCTTGGGTATAAGCAACCAAGAAGTACCCATCAACTTTCTTTATGTTTAATATTCTTCCTGAAGTAACTACGCTTAAAAAGAAAAATGTCAAGTCTCTTGAATACTTATCCCTCCCTTCAAAGTAGCGGTATTCTGGAAGATCAAGCGGGAAACTGGAAATCAGTGAATAAGGTGGATTGGAATCGAAAACATAGATTACTGGCTCCAATCCAAATGCCACATAGATCTTATCATCAGAAAGGCTGTACACAGGTGCCCAGGAATTGGGGTAAAAGTACTTTCCGCTTCGGTAAATGCTACTTTCCTGAAATTGGCCAAAGGACTCTTGCTCTCCTGTAAGTGGAGACCACCACTTCAACAAATATAAATCTTCATAAATCTCCTTATCCGAATAACTCCTATTATCCGGAATATCTTGATTCACATATAAATAACTATCACCTAACTTTTCCATACCTAGCCCCATTCGTATCGGTCTGGAATTAAGCGGTTGGAAATCTACTGCCTTAACACCCGATATTAGGTTTCCTTCAAAATCGTATGTTATAAATCCTTTAGAGCCAAATACCAATAGTTGATTTTCACCAATCAGTCTAATTGTGCTCATTAGACCGCCATAACCATCAGGAACATCCCCTAATTTGGAAAATGAATTGATTATTGACCCATCAAAATTTGCTAATACTATTATCTGCGAAGCGTTTCCATCACCGCCATCAAATACAACAGTTTTAGACACCGGATCTAGATCATGTACTTGATATTTACCTAAATAATTAATCTGAATACTGTCCAGCTTTTCTAATGAAACCTTTTGATTAGGTTCTATTGAATTGGTCTTGCTTTTGGGATCACATGAAATTATTACTATGAAAAGAGATAATAAAACAGCTAGAACTCTCATGACTTAAAACAATATTGATAACGTATTTATTATCTATAAAAACAGTTATTCTTTACTTATCTAGTATCCTCCTATGGTAATTGATCTGGCCTAAGTGATAGCTAAAATGGCCAAAGAGATGGATTAGAAAAAAATTGTAAGTCATTTTACTTCCAAATACTTCCAGAGGGTAATCTTTCTCAAGCATACACTCATCTAACCCCTCCAAACTAGCTGTGACAACATGTTCCAGTTTTTCTATCATCGCTATCAATTCTGACTTGGGTACATTTTTACCTGCAAATTCAAAATCCCTATCTCTGACATACTGAAATCCACCTATTTCTTTTCCTACAAAATAGGACATATTTCCTATCAGATGTAGACAAAGATTTCCTGCTGAATTAGTGATTCTTTGATCTACTTTCCACAAATTCTCTTCTTTGGAATAAGCATCAATCTCCACTTTCATTCGCTTTATATCCCTTTCAAAAAGTCTAATAAGTTCATCAAGTATCATAGTTACTGGGTTGAAAATTTCAAATAGGCTTTAGCCATCTTCTCATCATACTTATTCTGTGCATATCCCGAACCATTGTAGCATTCTGCAAATTTTGCCCAGTTTTTACTCTGTAAATAGGCTAAACAACCGTTTTTTAGGATATATCGCCCAAATACTTCTAAGTGATTTCTCTCATGCTTATACATTTCATCAACAAATTGCTGAACAGAAGGATAACCCAATGGAATAGCATGAAAGCCCATCACCTGATAACTTCCCCAAGAAGCTGAGGATAGAGCTGCCTCTCTGAATTTAGGGTCAGGAGAAATTGAAGCAGCTTGATTAAGCCTCTCATATTCCCTTGGTCCTCCTAAATATTGTTTTCTATTAAAATGCTTGAATAAAACAGTTTCATTAGATGGATTGGAAAAATTCTCAGGATTTATTCCTCTAGCTAGTAATTGTCTCCAAAAAACATGGCCTTCAAATAAAATCTTAGGCCTTCCATCAATAAAAAAACCTTTACCGGAGCTTTCTACTTCATTTACTGCTTTTACAGCGGCAAGTTCCAACAGATACCTTTTGGCAAAATCAACGAGGTCTTGCTCACCGAGAAACACATCTCCAAGCACATCCGCTGGTTTTGTTTTATCAAAAAGTAAAGTCCACGTTTTAATTCCTACCTCTCCATCTACGACAAGCTGATTCCTTGATTGGAAGTCTTTAACTGCCACATCGGTTTCAACTCCAAAATAGCCTGAAGACGGAGTTTCGTAACCTAGCTTTCCAAGAAGTTCCTGTAAAAATGAAACAGATAAACCTCTTGATCTGAGTCTTATATATTGCATTGCTAAAAAGGTTTAAAAATAAAAAGTACTTCAATATAATTGAAGTACTTCATATTAGCAATTCCTTAGTTGATCAATTAATCAGGATCAACGACATTTTTTCGCATACCATATTTACTTGGCTTAACCTCTTTTGGCTCAGACTGAGCTTTCACTTCTGCAGGTTTCTTTTCCTCGACAGGCTTTGCTTGAATCTCTTTATTTGCTTGAACCTCTTTAGGAGCGTCATTTCCAGAATTCTCCCTTTTTGGGAAAGGCTTTCTATTCCCTCCAGAATTCGACTTTTTGTTCTTATTGAATGCTGGCTTTCTCTTTGAACCATAGTCAGACTTACCTTTCTCTGCCGTTCCAGTGTAGGCAGGTCCAGTTTCAAAACCTTCAGGAAGTGGATTTTGAGTGATTTTCATCCCAATCAACTTCTCTATGTTATCAAACTTATACTGATCCTTAGGATTCACGAAAGTAATTGCCTCACCCTTTGCATCTGCACGGGCAGTACGTCCTACTCTGTGTACATAATCTTCAGGGTCAGATGGCGTATCATAGTTGATTACCAATTCTATTCCCACTACATCTATACCACGTGAAATGATATCTGTACCTATCAGAATTTTTACTGATTTGTTCTTGAAAGCAGACATGATCTTCTCACGCTCTACTTGCTCCAAGTCTGAGTGAAAAGCCTCAATATCGAATTGCTTTCTCAACACCTTAAAAAGGGATTTCACTTTGTCCTTCGTAGAAGCAAAAATGATAACAGCCTCATAAGCTTTTTGAGAAAGTATATTTCTGACTAATTCTTCCTTCTGCGTATCGTACACAGAATACATAGCTTGAGTTACTCCTTTAGCTGTTTTGCCCAAAGCAATTGATATTTCAGCTGGGTTATTGAGAAACTTCATGCTAAACTGCCTGATTTTAGGAGGCATGGTAGCAGAGAAAAGAACTGTCTGACGATTCTTTGGAAGGTAATTGACGATTTTCAGAATATCATCTGAGAATCCCATATCCATCATACGATCAGCTTCATCAAGAATCAAATGTTCAAGTGTTGACAGATCAATTTTACCTCCTGCAAGCAATGCGATCAAACGACCTGGTGTCGCAACGATAATTTCAGCACCAGTTTCTAGAGCTTTCTTTTGTTGCTCCCAGACGATCCCGTCTCCTCCTCCGTAAATTGGAATAGAGCTAATTCCTAAGAAATAGGCAAATCCTTGGATTTGCTGATCAATCTGAATAGCAAGTTCCCGGGTTGGCGCTAGAATAAGTGTATTCAAAGTGCTCGTTCCGTTCTTGCTTATTTTATTAAGTATAGGAAGTATAAATGCGGCGGTCTTACCTGTTCCCGTCTGGGCACAAGCGATAAGATCCTTATTTTCCATGATGACCGGAATGGCCTTTTCTTGGATTGGGGTTGGTTTTTCAAAACCCATTGCGTCCAGTCCTTCCTGAAGCGAGGTTTCGAAATTAAATGATGAGAAGTCCAAATTATGGTAAGTGAAGTATTGTAAAAAGCGACGTTATCTTTTACGTCTGCTCAAATATAGCCCCTAATTGTACAGAAACACAAATAGTTGGGTTATTTGAACCTGATCGAATTCCAATTTATAGGTTTATTCCATTTCTGTTAGTAAAGTAATAAAGGAAATTGTTAAAGCTAATGTTGAGTCTATTTAAGTCTCCTAAAGAAAATTAGACTAATGGCATCATACTATAGCTAGCGATGCAGCTATCTTCCTAATAATATTAATTCTCCCTGATTAGCTCTGGTTTCAATCCCACTTTTAAGTTATATTTCATCTGTATCGAAATTGACCCTTTAATTTTATGCATAGAAATCAAAATTATTTACTATCCTTTTTCTTTTCCCTCCTATTTCTCACTACCCCTTTATTTTTAGCTGGCCAAACTTTTGGTTTTCACGGAAGGATACTCGATGCAGAAACACGAGAAACTATTGATGGAGCGAAGATTACGCTAAAGGGTACAACCTATGGGAATATTTCAATTAAGGGCGGTTATTTTAAATTCCAGAATATAGCTGAAGACAAGTATACTTTGTCGATCAATGCTGAAGGATATACTGCATATGAACAGGTAGTTAATTTGAAAGCAGACCTGGATTTGGGAATAATTTACCTCGTAAAATATGGTGCTACAGGTACAGGTTCTGCGATTCAACAAACAATCAGGGCGACCAATATCACCAACCTATTCAATCAACGACCAAATTTTATTGGAGGAAATATGATTTATGGAATTCCTCCTCAGCCGACCGAAATAGAGGGTGACAACTACCTGGATACCAAATGGAACACAGCTTCCTTATTACTCTATAAAGATCAAAAAATGCTTGAAGGCTATAGCGTTCGATATAACATCACCTCTAATTCTTTTGAGATGTTGGCTCCGCAAGCCGATCAAATCACAATGATGGCTGGACTACGTATTCAGAATTTGGTGTGGGTGGATTCTACCACAATGATTCCCCGGTATTTTGTAAATGGAATGGATTTTCTTAATGAAGGATCACCGATTTCGGGATTCTTTGAGGTAATTGTAGATGGTAAACTCCCTCTGATGAGAAGGACTATGGCAGTTTTTAAGGAATCCAATTATAATACAGCTCTGATGATGGGGAACCAGAATCACCAAATAATCAAAAGAAATATTTATTACTATCTAGAGGGGAAAAATATAACAGAAGTACCAACCAATCGGAAAAAGCTATTTGAACTCTTTGATGAAAATGCAGAGGAAATGAAAGATTATGTGAATTCAAATGCACTCTCAATTCGAGATCCCAATACCTTATTTAATATATTCACTTTTTACAATTCTAAATTCGCTGATTTCAAACCCATTTTGAATCAATTGATGGATTTGAAATAAATCGACTAAAACCTACCCTTATGAATAAATTTTACCTCCTGCTATTTTCTCTAATCACGCTTCAGGCACACAGTCAAGGCCTTCCCGGTTTGGGAGCTGGCACCACGCCAAATAACAAACCCGTTTTGCATGGAAAAAACTGGGTAGCTATCACAGGAAAACCACTTGGAGCTACTGCCGGAGCAGCCATTTTCCAACAAGGTGGCAATGCAGTAGATGCTGCCTGCGCTATGATTGCTGCTAGTTCTACGATGTGGGACGTGCTTTCCTGGGGTGGCGAAACACAAGCATTGATCTATAATCCCAACACCAAAAAAGTGATTGCTATCAATGCGTTGGGGTATGCTCCAACTGGTGCTACGGTAGATTTTTATAAATCTCAAGGCATGGATTATCCTCCACAATATGGTCCCTTGGCAGCAACTACTCCTGGTACACCGGGCGGAATCATGACGATGCTTGCAGAATATGGCACCATGAGTTTAGCCCAAATTTTAAAACCATCCATGGAACTTGCCCAAGGCTATCCTATAGAAGCTCAAACTGCAGATGCTATAGAAGCTCAAAAGGCTAGAATTAAACAATGGCCTTATTCTACAAAGATTTTCCTCCCACATCTGGGAGAAAAAAGAGAAGCTCCTTCAGCAGGAGAAATCTTCGTACAGGAAGATCTCTACCAGATGCTGTCCAAACTGGTAGAGACCGAGAAAGAATCCTTGGCAGCCGGGAAAACTAGAAAAGAAGCAATTTATGCAGCCTATGATAGGTTTTACAAAGGAGATATTGCTAAGGAAATCGTCAGAGGAACACGGGAACAAGGAGGACTTTTCACTGAAGCTGACTTAGCAAATTGGAAAGTAAAAATAGAAGAACCACTGCACGTTAATTACAATGGAATTGATGTGTACAAATTGCAGGAGTGGACTCAGGGTCCTGTCTTACTTCAGTCCCTGAATATTTTAGAGAATTTTGATCTTAAATCTATGGGTTACAATTCCGTGAATTACATCCACACTGTTTATCAGGCGATGAGTTTGGCATTTGCAGATCGGGACTTTTACTACGGAGATCCTGCATTTGTAGATTCCCCAATGGAAGGATTGCTTTCCAAAGAATATGCTAAGGAGCGTGCAAAACTGATCCAAGAAATGAATGATCCAAAAATAGGTGCAGGAGATCCCTACCCTTTTCAGGGTGGAACCAATCCTCATTTGAATCTACTCAGAAAAAAGGAACAGGCTACTGCGGCACTTTCTCCTAAGCAAATCAACAGTACTTTGGATGAGCAGTTTATAAGTGACTTCCAAAGCGGAACAACTTCAGTGGAAACTGCAGATGCCGAAGGCTGGGTAGTTTCTGTTACTCCTAGCGGTGGTTGGATTCCTGCAGTCGTCGCAGGCAACACAGGCGTAGGGTTGTCACAGCGTATGCAAAGTTTCGTTTTAGATGAAAATCTCAGCCCCTATAACTTACCTGAACCTGGAAAAAGACCAAGAGTAACCCTCACCCCAAGCTTAGCGATGAAAGATGGGAAACCTTTGCTGGCATTTGCAGTACAGGGCGGAGATTCTCAGGATCAGAATCTTTTACAGCTTTTCCTAAACATCATTGAATTTGGGATGGATGTGCAAGAGGCCACAGAAGCAGCCAACTTCAATTCCTATCAAATGCAGAGCTCGTTTGGTGATCATGAATCACGACCTGGCGCCATAGTAGTAAGAGAAGACACACCAAGTTGGATACGAAAAGACTTGGCAAAAAAAGGATACAATATTGAATTATGGAACAAAACTTCCGGCCCAATCAATGCAATTTGGTTTGATTGGAAGCATGGTAGCTTCTGGGGAGGAAGTAGTGATTACGGCGATGATTATGGGATTGCCTGGTAAGGTATGTTCATATAAAAGGACCATCCTAAGCCAAAAAACCTAATTATCTTCAATAATGAATAAAAGTATCTTATCCTCCGCATTCCTGATTTTACTTTGCTTAAGCGCTTTTAGCTTCAGGAAACCCAGGGTATTAATTATCGGCGATTCTATCTCGATTGGTTACACTCCCTTCGTCAAGGATCATTTTGAAGGCAAAGCATTGGTTAAACATAATCCTAGAAATGCCCAACATACAGGCACTGGCTTGAAGCAAATCAATAAATGGCTAGGTAATAAAGAATGGGATATAGTTCAATTCAATTGGGGCCTGTGGGACTTGTGCTATAGACTACCTGATGCAAAATCCACCGGAAATCGAGATAAGGTAAATGGTAAGGTGACTTACACTGTGGATGAATATGCTGCAAACCTTGACTTATTGGTAACTACTATCAAGGCAAAAACTGATGCAAAATTGATCTTTGTGACCACTACCTATGTACCACCTGAGGAAGAAGGCAGATTCACTGATGATGTGCAAAAGTACAATGAGGCCGCAAAGGCAATTATGAAAAAACACAAAGTCCAAGTAAATGATATCTACGAAGAGTCTGTGAAAATTCATAAGGATTACGGCGTAGGATCAAATGATGTACATTATTCTCCTGAAGGATACCAGAAGCTTAGTGAATCTATAAGTAGCTTTCTGGAGAAGGATCTTGGGATGAAGTAGGAATAAGAATATAGAGTTGAAAATTACACGAAAAAATAAACCTGGTAAACGAGTTTAAATCTCCTACCCCCTTTTCTTTTCAATGAGTTTTTGTTTTTAAGAATGATTTGATTCGAAGTGGAAATTGATCCCTTGGATGATTTGCTAGGTTACACAAGTTACTAAAGATTAAACACTGCGCCCTCTGTGTTATTCTCCATGACCACAGTGGTCTACTTTAATAATCAATAAAAACAGCATGAATCCAAGCATAAAATCCCTTCCAGAAACAAAACTCATTGGCAAAAAAGTGAGAATGAATTTCTTGAACAATCAGACCCAAGCACTTTGGAAGTCTTTTATGCCTAGGAAAAAGGAAATTCATACTAGAGTAGATGAAGACTTGTATTCAGTGGAAGTATATGATTCCCTATCCTATTTCGATTCATTTAATCCTGCAACTGAATTCGATAAATGGGCGGCAGTAAAAGTGACTGATCTGGAAACTATTCCAGATCAAATGGAAGAACTAATTATTCCTTCCGGTCTTTATGCAGTTTTCCCTTTTAGAGGAACTGACAATGAAGCACCCGCGATGTATCAGTATATTTTGGGAACTTGGCTCCCTAGTTCAAACCACCAACTTGACCATAGACCTCACTTTACTGAGATGGGAGAAAAGTACAAGAATGATGACCCGGATTCAGAAGAAGAGTTATGGATTCCCATTCAACCAAAAAGTGATGATTAGACGCGGGGAAATCTCCAAACACCTAGGTTGAAATAGATCATATTCAACACAAGCGTTAAAATGGCATTTGGCAACATAAGTCTCACACAAATATCCTACTATCCATCTGAACTAGATAAGGGTTAAAAAAAATACCCAAGATTCTCATCTCAGGCATTTTTCAATAGTATTTATTCTTTCAGAAACTTACCCAAACAGCTTCTCCAAGATCTTATAGGTTATCAAGTAAGTAGGTCTTACTCCTTCCATTCCCAAAGCACCAGAAGCCAAGGTGCTTCCTGTTTCCAAGGGATTATCCGATGCATAGTAAGCATAAAGCACTTTTACATTGGAGCGTATGGATTTTCTGATTTTAGAAGCAGATTGTATGGCTTTCTGATAGTGCGCTCCTTCCATCTCCAATCCTACCGCTTTCCAGGATGATTGCATGAAGTAGGTGAGTATGTCTTTATTCTGAAGAGAAGTACCCAAAACAGATATCATAGGTCCAGAATAAACTCCCAATCCAAAACCCTCAAAGTCAGACTTCTTCAGCTCATTTTTAAAAGGGTAATTATCCGCGGTTCCTTCGAACACGTGCGCATTTGGGATCATTAGATCACCTTTGCCTCCATATAGAATACCAGCTTTTCCCATGATAGAGGTAGATACCACATCCAATGGAATTGACTTACCGTCCTTATCATAAGGCTTGAGCAATTCATCAAAGCATTCGTAAGCCTGTTCGCCAAAGGCATAATCCATCACCACGAAAACAGGTCTCTTGGATTTATCTTTTGGCAACTTCACACCTGGTATCAACTCATCTTTCTCCAAAAGTGCCGTATCGATAATCTGAGCACCGATATTTGTTCCTGACTCATCCGGCAAATTGATAAAACCATGCTTTACCGCATACTTATCGATAGCTTCCCCTTTGTTACTTTTTGCTTTGACAGAAATATCCATCACCACTTTTTCCAGAGCTTCGTAGCTTTTCAGATCTAGCAACTGAGTTCCGTAGATGGTATTGACTACAGAGTGAAGATTAGCAGAGATAATATGAATGGGACGTTTGAGTAGATCATGCTCATCCAGCGCAATCTTTATTCTCCTAGCCCACATTTCTCCATATACGTGATGTCCGATTCTCTCTCTAAGTGTGGTGGAAAAAGATATCTCACGATCCAACTGCTTTGTGGCTTCTTCCTGCGCTAATTTCCCCATGTGATACACAATGGAAAACAGACTATTGGAATTACTGCTTTTCTCAAATTTATCTACTGCCTCAATAGTCTCTTCGTAAGTTCTCCCGATCAGATGACTCAAGTAGGCACTTGCTGCTTCCTTCTCAAACTCCTCTCCTGCTGCTTCTTTCTGTACAAATTCCTGCAGCATCAACCAGTTGGTAGAAATCTTACCTTTTGGATCTGTGCTGTTATTGTAGATTTTGTTTGACTCTATATATAAAAAAGTAAGGTGAGTCAAAATATCATAAATGTCGGAGCGGCCACGTGTCATCTCCACATACATGATCTGCTCGTCCAATCTGTAACAGTTCCGCTTACGCTTAGAAGGTATGATGGCTTCCAGTTTGGAAGTTTCATAGCCTTCACGACTGATCAGACGTACAAAACGGCATTCTTCTATCCCTCTAGGTAGACGCTCCATTACATAGAGCAAACCATCCAATTCTATCTTTTCATGGTCAGTAACCAATCCGTAAATCTCTGGGCTTAATACGCGCAAGGCATCTACCAGGCTTTCACCTGAAACTCCCATTGGTTTATAGCTACCTCGTGTAAAAAGGTGCCTCATTGTGATGTACAATCGCTCGATCGCGGCTCTGGATTCGTGTGCTCTGGTTCTAATCATAAGTGCAAATGGGTTTTGCAAGACAAAAATAGCAAATACTATTTTAAGCGCTGTGAAAAGAATTTCTTCAACTTGTCCACTTTGGGTTTGATCACAAACTGGCAATAAGGCTGTGCCCCGTTCTGGTTGTAGTAATCCTGATGATAATTTTCTGCAGGATAAAAATTAGTAAAGGCAGTAATCTCTGTAACTAAAGGACTGTCAAACACCTTAGAGTCATCCAATTGAGTCTTCATATTTTTAGCAAGAATCTCCTGCTCAGAACTATGATAGAATATGGAAGATCGATAATGAGGGCCTACATCTGCACCCTGTCTATTCAAAGTAGTAGGATCATGCGTAGCCCAAAAAACTTCCAAAAGGTCTGACAAACTTATCATAGTAGGATTATAATAAGCCTGAATCACTTCCGCGTGACCAGTGGTTCCTGTACAAATTGCATTGTACGTGGGATTTTCAATGAAGCCTCCAGCATATCCCGACACCACTTTATCTACTCCTTCCAATCGCTGAAACACGGCTTCAATGCACCAGAAGCATCCAGCCCCAAGGGTTATCAAATTCAATCCTTCAGGTATTTTTACTTCAGTAGTCGGGAATTTCAATTCCTTATCCATAGCTGTAAGTTCTTGTTGATTTACAAACTGAAATAGATCTACTATGGTTTGATTGGAGGAGATATAATCAAAGTGCTGGAAGTACTCGCATCAGAACTATTTTGCTGCTTATCGTAAGCGATACTCAGCAGACCTTCATCCTGCAATTCCAACGCTACTTTATTCAATTCTTCGAGGAATTGCTCCCAGTCTTCGGGATACATCTGTTGGACTACTTCAGATAAAGAAAAAGGTTCAGCCTTTTTTCGCCTAAGCATATCTAGAATGGCTGTTCTAAGAACTTCCATAGCAATAACTTATCGACAAACCATCACAAATGCTGGCGGAAGATTTTTTAAAGTGAAGCTGATATTTATTTTCCCAAAGTGCTTCTTGAATAAATTCTTCAATAGGTAGGAATAACAGCCCTGAATAAAAGAACCGCTCTGAGTGAGTGCAGATTTACTTTGAGAAAGAATTCGATCCCTTACTTCTGGTGCAAAAAAGCTAAATGGTAAGCTAGAAAGAACATAATCTGCCTTTCTTCCATCCAAATACTTGTCGATGTTTTCAGCGGAATCGTTGATAATTCTTACGTTATCTTGTGGAAACAACTTCTCCATTGAAGTACAAAAAGATTTACTGATCTCAAAAACCAAAAGTTCAGTTTCAGGACTTAATTTATCTACTATTCCCTTAGTAATACTTCCATCTCCTCCCCCTAATTCAATAATTAATTTGGCGTCTTTAAAATCAACATGGGCAAGCATCTTCTTAACCAATGTTTTAGAACTGAAAGCTACAGCTCCAGTAGTACTCAAGTTGGTGTATAACTCCAACAACAAATCTGATTTGCTCATATAATATTTTAATTCTCCCGTTGAAGATACCCGATTTTAACCTATCTTTTCAGACTTCACCCAAAAAGTTAACGAGTAAATATGGCCCAAAAGGCTGAAATTAGATCCAACCTACCAGCAAAAATTAAAACTACTCTCAGTAATTTCTGGAGTATGTCGCTGATCTTCTCAACTTTAATGTTTTTGTTGAGAGCAATTGAATTAAGTTTAATATTCAAATCGCGTATAATTCCTCTCAGTATAAAAGAGGTAATTGGTTACAGTCTTTTAGAGGATCTCAGTTGGCTTTTCTATTTTCTGGGTCTACTCTTCATACTTCATGTAGTGAATAGTTTGTTTTCAGTCACGTTTGCAAAGTGGTTTACCCAAACTTGGCTGGTGATTGCAATCTTTCTTCAATCAGCCCTAATATTCTATTTCAATAAGACATTTGTCCCGCTGGGCAAAGATCTTTTTGCCTATAACGTGGATGACATCATCCTCACCGTTCGATCTTCAGGACAGTTCAATATTTTGACTGTTGGAAGTGGTGTCTTATTGAGTGCGGCTATGTTCTACCTACTAGCCTTGGCTAATAAGTACCTAAAAATCAGTAGCAAAGTAACTATGGCTTTAACCCTTGCTACATACTGTTTTTTGATTTTTTTCTACTTTCTCCCCATTACTGATACGAATAAATTAGACGAGACAAAGACAAATATTCAGATGAATAAATCTAAGTACCTCTCACAGGAGGCATTTGATTACTTCATGTACACCAAAGAATATTACTTTGATTTCTACCTCAGGTCTCTCAATGAAGCCTTGTTTGTAAAAAAGGAATTTACAGACCCAACCTATCCTTTTCTGCACAAAGCAGAATACCCAGATGTACTAAGTCCATATTTCGACAGTCTCACCACTGCTCCAGATATAGTTTTCATTCTGGTAGAAAGTATGGGGAAAGCCTATTCTGGCAAGGATGCCTATCTCGGGAGCTTTACTCCTTTCCTTGATTCACTCGAGTCTCATAGCTTGGTATGGACCAATGCCATTTCTTCCACTGGTAGAACCTTTGGGGTGCTGCCTGAACTCATGGCAGGGCTTCCCTTTGGAGAAAGAGGATTTCAAGAGTTGTATGAAGATTTTCCTAATCATGAAACGTTGCTAAGTGTTCTAAAGAAAAACGGCTACGAATCCAGCTTCTTTATTGGTAGTGATGTCAGCTTTGACAATCAAAAGGAGTTTCTGGAAAATGCTGGGGTAACTCAGCTTATAGATATTGACGATTTTGCTCCACAATATCAGAAAATGCCCCCTGCCAATGGCTTTACCTGGGGTTATGGTGACAAAGAGATATTCAGTAATGGATTAGCCATTTTCCCACGAAATATAGGAAAACCACAAGTTGGAATATTCCAAACCATTACCTCTCACGATCCTTATTTGGTTCCGGAAAGGGATTTCTATTCGAAAAAGTTTGAAGATCATCTGGAAAACTACCTGAATCTATCCGATGCCAAAAAGACTGAATATCGGGAATATCAGGATATTTACATGACTATTCTCTATGCTGATGATGCGATAAAGGACTTTATCACATCCTATAGTAAGAAGCCTGAATTTGCAAATACAATCTTTGTAATCACAGGTGATCACCGGCTTCCTGAAGTTCCTATGGCTTCCAGATTGGACCGATTCCATGTTCCTCTAATTATTTATTCACCGCTTATTAATAGACCTGCTTATTTTAAAGGAATGAGTAGTCATTTTGAAGTTACGCCATCCCTGCTTGCCTTTCTACACGCACAGGTTGGTATTCAACTACCTGAGCAAACAATTTGGATGGGACAGGTATTGGATACTTCTCGTGTGTTTCAATCAAACATTGCTATGCCGCTGATGCGGAATAAAAATCAGCTGATGGAATACCTTAATGGAGAATACTTCATCTCTGATGATCAGTTATATATAATCACTGATGGACTAAATATAGATCCGATCGATGATCAAAATGTCAAGAATAAATTGACTGGTGAATTTGAAGACTACAAAAACAAAAATAACTACACTATGCAGACACGTAAGTTACTACCAATTGAATAGTATTAATCTTTAAGTTTTTCCTTGTAGGTTTTATCCATAATCTGAGAAAGCAATGGATAAAAATAATTCCAATAAAAACTCTCTCTATCAGTAAAATCTGAAACAGTATGCAAGCCTCTCCACAGCATAGGTAATCCTTTAAAGTGGGGAGATCCCAGTGGATTCTGCATATCTGAGAAATCACCTGCCAAATAATAATATTCACCTTCTCCTACATTCTTGACAACTGCTGCGGGAAAGAAACGAGGTAACCCCATGCTTCTAAGCTTTTCTTTGCCTATATCAGTTGGATCAATATCGTAGTAGGAAATCACTTGATAATCTCGCTCAATAAGTACTATATCAAACCAATCAGGATATGGAACAATCTCAGGTAGATTAAATCCATGTTGATTGATCCTTTGCGTGCGGATTTTGGGAGTTCTACCTAAGTACTCCACATCATTGGAAAAAGCTTCTACGGTACCATCTTCATGCACAAACACAATACCAGGGCCAGATGGCACCCAGGTATTCTGATGCTGATCTATGTATTGTGAAATAAACCATTTTGGTATATCAGTATTAATAGTAGTATCCATCTCATCAAAATACCGAGCTATCCAGCCAGTCCATTTAAGGCCCATGATATTCTCAAACTCTGTTCTTATTCCTACAGGAGTAGGAGAAGCCATGGTATTGAATTCCGCTATGATTGTTTTATGCTGCGCTGCTGCTTCACGTAATAAACTTATATCCCCGCGATTTAAGCCTCCGTAAATTTTCTTGGATATTTCATCGAATTCAGCTTCCTCAAAATCATCTTCAAAAACACCATAGGTATCAGCAAAGTATAAAACATCAAGACCTGAAGCCTTTTCTTTTATTTCGCTTTCAGTCAATTCCCTCAAGTCCCTAGGGGTTCCGAATGAAGGGGAATCATTTGGGAAAAAACCAAAGTAGTCCTTGTCTTTTTTATAATACTGCCCTTCCTTATTCTGAATCTTCATGTGCTCAAAAGCCCAAAAGAGTGTTTGGTGTTCTTGATAAGTATCAGTAGGTACGGTCTTGTCTATCACCACAATCTCTATCTCTTTGGCAGGAAACACCATCCATAGCAGATAACTGATCAATGGAATAAGGACCAAAATAAAGACGAAGGGAAAAACCCGACTAATAAGTAGCTTAAATTCTTCTGTAAAAATTCTTTTCATCAAAATCTATATTCAACACCCATTGAAAAGTTCAAGTTATTTCTAAACCTATCCGGACCAAGTTCATCACGGCTATAGCCAGTATAACCATAAATCATAAAACGAGGAAGCACCAATTGCTGATAACCAACTCTCGCTCTGTAGGAATTCAGAAGTTGTGTAGGGTCACGGGTTTCCTCATCAGGAGATACTCCCGAACTCAACTGTACTGAGAAGAAATCCTCTCCTGTTTTGAAGTAATATCTTGCCTGCAAATTGGCAGAAGTCCCCAAACTATTACCTGTCCCAGGAATTAAGTTACCTCGAAGATTAAACCACCAGTTGCCTATATACTTACCTACTGAAGCAGTGTAAATAGTAGTTGGATCAGAGAATTTCAGGTACCTAAACCCACCATCTATTTCCCATGCTTTAGGTAAATTATAATAAAGCGATGCTCCAAAACGGAATTGAGGAAAAAAACTTGCCGATGATCCACCCACATTCACATATGCGTACATTTTTTCTCCCAGAGATGGATAGGCATCTAGCTCAAACAAGGTCCCATTATCATCAAAACGAGAAGATTGAGTCACCCTGCCTATAAGTGTTCCGGTAATATCTGTTCGGGTTCTTCCATAAAAAGAGAAAGTATTCCAAGGTGAAATGTCCCCAGCAAAAGTATCATAATCGTATGTCACTCCCACTGCATTATTTCTTCTCAACCTCTGCAAGGTTTGCATGTAGCTAAGCAGATTATCATTCTTGTAATTTTTTTCAAAAAGATCTTCTGCTATCTCAAAAGCCTCTTCATACTCTTCTTTGAAATAAAATAATCGAGATTCTTTATAACGAAGGTTATTAGGAAGCGGCTGTCCTAAATTCTCCTTAGCCTTGGCCAAAACTTCCTCTGCTCGATCATATTGCTCATCCCAGGATAAATTATCCAAAAAGGCAGAATAGGCATCTTCATAGGTAGGAGCAGCTATTATCGCCCGCTCCAAGTAAATAGAAGCTGAATCATTTTTACCTTCCCAAGCATAACTTCTGCCTACTAAAATTAAGATATCAGCATAATCCGGGTATTTGGACAAGGCACGAAAAGCGATCTTCCTACCTTCATAGTATTTCCCATCCAAAATCAAAGTTCTGGCATCTACCAGCAAAACATCTGGATCAAACGAGTCCTGCGCCTTGATTCCCATTGAAAAAGCCAGAGAACACATAAGAAGAAAAGCTACTTTTTTCATAATCAAGAATTCAATGTATTAGGCTCAATGTTCTTTTTGTCTTCTGATTTCTTAAAGCCAGTCCGGATCATATGCCCCCATCCTCCTTTGCCTTTGATAAAGTCCCAGTGGCCTTTGAGACCCCAGAGTACAATCTTTGGATGAATTACTAGTGGCTCCAAAAAGGCAGTTACGATAAGCTTATTAAGGTCTTTTTTATCTTTGTAATTATTGTATGAAACCTGCTCATAGAGGATACTAAATGAGGATACCAGGATCGACAATAAGTACAAAACGATGAATAAAGCTATAAAATAGAAAGCTGAGAAATCACCAATAATTATTAGAGTGATGGTATACAGTACACCCAACAGCTCTAGAACTGGCGCCATTTTTTCAAACACACTCCAATAGGGATACGACACTAATCCCATTACACCATAGTTCGGGTTGAGGGCCGTCACTTTATGAAGTTGAAGTGTTTCTATAGTACCACGTATCCAGCGATTTCTCTGTCTAGATAAAATTTCCTCACTCTCAGGCACCTCTGTCCAGCAAAGTGGATCAGGTACAAAAGATACTCTATAAGGAATATTTCTCTCTTCCATATGGCGACGCATACGCACCACCAGCTCCATGTCCTCGCCTACAGTCTTTGGGAAATAGCCTCCTACTTCCACTACAAGGTCGCGCTTGAAAAATCCAAATGCCCCAGAGATTAACATCAATCCATTAATTCTAGTCCAAGCCATTCTTCCCATCAAAAAGGCTCTACAATATTCGATGACCTGGAATTTACCTAAAAGTGTGGTAGGAACTCGGTAATTAGTCACCGTACCATCCACCACATCACAATTGTTGGCAATACCAATCACTCCACCTACGGCAATGACTTTACGATTGGTCTCCTCCATAAATGGCCTTACCATACGGGTGATAGACTCATGAGAAAGAATGCAATCCACATCTATACAGGCCAATATCTCCTTGCTAGAAACATTGATACCAGCATTCAGTGCATCCGCCTTTCCTCCGTTTTCTTTGTCAATCACAACCAATCGATTATAGGAGCGATTTTTTGATTTGTAAATCCCTCTGACTGGTTTTGCTTCAATTTCCTCATGGTATGCAAAATCAGTTAGCTGCAATTCGAAGGCATTGATGAGTTTAGTAAGCGTTTCATCTTTTGACCCATCGTTAATCACAATCACTTCAAACTTTCCATAATGAAGAGAAAGTAAGCTTTTAACATTTTGCACGATGGATTCACCTTCATTATAGGCTGGTGCCAAAATAGAAACCCCTGGAGCTAAGGGTGAAGTAATGATATCCTGATAGTCTGCAAACCTATTCTTTCTACGATGATCACGCATTTCCATTGCGCTGAGAATCATAATCAGCATATAAAGCACGATCACAGAAAAGCTGAGGACAAGAAAAATAAATCCTAGAATTTCTAAAATAAGATAAAATAAAAAACTATACATCTTGTAGTAAGGAGTCTGATAAGTGCATACTAATTCTCATTACCTCCGGATTCTCACTTTCATTAATAAACTGATTATAAACCGCTGCATCGAGATTCTGCAAGCTATTCAACAAGACCATTTTTAGCCTAAACTCAGGTGCTTTATTTAATAATTCACAAATAATCTTGGCAGAAGTAGCATCACCTATTGCTCCTGCAGCCTTGGCTGCTACTGATACTAATGCTATGTTTTCAGACTTCAAACTACCATTGATCAATTCAGTATGTGCCGGAACCCCCAAATATTCGAATGTTTTGATAATCTCAATTTTCTCCTCTTCGGTAACAGAACCTGACTTCTCCTCCAAGGTTTCCAAGAGATCTACCCGACCAATCACCCGGACAAGTTTATATCCAAATAGCCTGATACTTTGATTTCTAGAGTCAAAGAGCATTTCAATATGAAGTTCACGCGTAGTATGAAGAAACTTGATGATCCTCAAATAATTCATCTGCTGCCAACGGGAAAGTGGAAAAGTCTGATCACGCAGAAAAGATAGATCCACACTGTCTGAAAGTGTCAGAATCGTAGCTACAGCTTGAGAGCGCACATAGAAATTAGGAGAATTGATATGCTGCTTTACCGCATATATAGCTTCCGTCAAATCCATTTCATTGACCTCAACTAATCCGGTGACTACCGTATCCCATTTGGAACTTTTAAGCTTTTTGAGGGAAGACTTGTCAAGATCCAACCTTTTGTAAAGAGCTTTAAGCATAAGCTTAAAATCACCTTTCATCGTTTTGTTCAACGCAAGTATTCTCTCAACGAGCACTTGAACATAGAAAGGCTTTTTAAGTTGCTTGGCAGGGAAATAGCCGTTTAGCTCCTCATCACTTAGGGATTCTAATTCTTCTAGCGTTTTTTCAAACAATATTTCAGAAAGTGGTGCTACAATTTGCTCATCGTATAATACCAGTAATTTTTCCTTCTGATTTCTTCTTGCTTTAAATATCAACATAAAGAGGATCATGCTGAATGCGAAAATGAAGAAAAGTAAAATGACAAGGCTAACTGCAAAAATTTTAATCTCACTAAAATAGGCATAGGTGCCTTTAAGAAAAGGAGAATACTTATTTCTAGAAGCAAGGGAGATTAAATCCTTACCATTAGAATCCCCTGCAACAGTAGGCTCTATATCGCCATTTCTAAGAAGGTTTGAAACGTACTCTTGAGTAGCTTTGAATGTATTCGGATCACTATAGATCAAATATTGTATTTCCAAATCGTATTCATACGATCGTAAAACACTATCCTTCAGCCTAAGGGCAGTTGCAAAATCGCGAACTATACCCGATTGAAGAGATCTGTTGAGGGCACTATCCAAGATATAAGCTTTAGAAGAATCCACTAAACGGAATTGCAACCCTGGAATTTTACCTTGACTCTTTAAAAAATTGGCAAATGAAACAGAATCAGCAAAGACAGGTTCATCCTGCCCCAAAACAATATCTGTTTTGATAATCAAAAACAGCAAGGACACAAGTGCAACTGCGTTTTTAACTTTCATGAATTTAAGACTTAAGAATACGCTTTACACGAATTGCTAATTCATTTGGATTGAATGGCTTAGGGATAAAATCTGATACCCCTAAATTGAATGCTTCCAAAACTATTTTTTCTTCCTCTCCCAATGAACTTAGGACTATAATAGGAACTTCAGGTTTTGTCTTTCTGGCATGGTGAATGATTTCGATTCCATTTTTGAATGGCATCATCACATCTGTGATTATCAGGTCAAGCGTTTCTGTATCGATAGCTGTTATACCTGCATTACCATCTTTTACTAATACAGTATCATATCCATCCTTCTTTAGACGGAATTGAACTAGACTAGAGATAAGCAAATCATCTTCGATGATTAGGATTTTTTTCATTATTCGTCGGGTGACACTTGGCTCAAAGATAGTATCTATAAGCTAATTACATACCCCTAATACCAATCAAATAAAATCATATTAAAAAGAAGAGTTTTTGTGTTGACAAAACAGTATTTCAAACTCAACATCTTGCCATTGGTCAAATAATGAGTCGCAAAAAAAAAATCTAAATGGATAAAGAAAACCCTTTTATTAGCTTGCTTATCAAAATATAAACCAAATACGATGAGGAGATTGAATATTTATTGAAGTCCATATGGGCATTTTTCAGTGTTAAATCATCCACATTATTTAAAACCATTTCAACCTTATGAAAAAAAATCTACTGCATGCAGGTGTGTTTTGTTTGCTGGTTGCAGGATGGCTTTCTTCCACCTTGGCTTATGCGCAAAGCGACCCATCTGGAAAGAAACGAATCACTGATACCTATGCAATCACAAATGCAACTGTTTTCACAGCTCCTGGCCAAGCCGGGGTCAAAGCTACCGTCCTCATTAAGAACGGATTAATACAAGGAGTAGGAACAAACCTCACACTTCCTAAAGAAGCGAAACTAATTGCCGGTGACTCCTTATTTATATACCCTGGCTTTATTGATGGTGCCGGTGATGTAGGAATCACCAAACCAAAGGATCCTGAAAAGCCAGAAAACTTTGTTTCTTCAAATCCTCCTGATGAAATCGCAGGAATTACCCCTTGGAGATCAGCCACCGATCAGTTTTCTCTCAAAGACAGCAAAGTTGACGATCTAAGAAAGGTTGGATTTACGATAGTTCAGATTATGCCTGATGGCGGTATGATTGCGGGCAAAGCAGCTATTGTGCTGTTAGGTTCTGAGAACTCCACCAATTTATTGGTAGATAACTCTGGCTTGGCGGCTAGTTTCAGAGCTTCTAGAGGAATGTATCCAGGCACTGCAGTAGGTGTTATGGCAAAATTCAGAGAGGTATATGACAATACTAAGCTGACTTCCCAGAGATCGCAAAAATACACTACAGTAGCTGGCCTAAAGCGCCCAGAGATCACACCTACTTATTCTGCTATGGAAGAAGTAGTAGCAGGTAAGATTCCTGTACTCTTTTCCGCATCATCAGAGTTGGAAATCCGAAGAGCCATTAGCCTTCAAAAAGAAAAAGGCTTCAAACTAGTTTTGACTGGTCTGGAAGAATACGAAGAAGTTTTGGATGTGATCAAAGCTTCAGGAGCTGGAGTATTGGTCAAACTGGAAATTCCGGATGATAAGGCAATCAAAGCACAAAAAGAAGATGCCAAGGATGAAGTAAAGGAGCTTAATGCACGCGTTAAAAAAGCCTATGACAATGCACTTGCACAAGCGGGTAAATTGGAAGCTGCCGGAATTCCTTTCGCATTCACTACTTCAGGAGTGAAATCAGGAGATATCATGAAAGCTATGAGAACAATGATAGCAAATGGTCTTTCAGAAAAAGCGGCCCTTGCAGCCTTGACTACTAATGCAGCAGCAATTTTGGGAATCAATAAAGTTGCCGGATCAATTGAGAAAGGTAAAATAGCAAACTTGATTATGAGTACTGATTCTATTTTCGCAGAAGACTCACAGATCAAGCATGTAGTAGTAGATGGATTCGTCTTCGATTATGAGACAAAAGCGAAAAAGAAAGCTCCAAAAGACGGTGAAGGAAAAGGAGCAGTGAAAATTGAAGGAAACTGGGATTACACTTCTGAAAGCCCTGCAGGCTCAGGTTCTGGAGTACTATCTATTCAAAAAGATGGCTCAAACTATACAGGATCTATCACTTACGATGACCCATCAGGTTCTGGTAAGGCATCCTCTCCTATCAAAAATGTAGTGTTGGATGGAAGCACCTTATCATTTTCATTCAATATTTCAGCAAATGAAATGGTCATCACGGTAGACGTAAAAGGTGAAGTTAGCGAAGGAAGCTATGAAGCCTCTATGACTGTTGGCGAATTTGGATCATTTCCATTCGAAGGCACACTCAATCCAACTCTAATCGCTAACAAGTAAAGACATGAAATCGAACATGACACACGCGACAAAAAGGAGGATGATTATAAGCTATGTGAGATTCCATGTGGCCTTAAAATCTAATTGCAAACACATGAAAAAAGTAAATTATTTTCTTGCCGTTCTGTTGGGTCTGAGTATTCAGTTTGCCTCAGCCCAAGTGAAAAAAGGCAGTGTATTAATAAAGAACGCTACCGTTCTTACAGTTACAAAGGGAACGTTGGAGAATTCAGATGTTCTTGTTCAAGATGGTATCATCAAGAAAGTCGGCCAAAATCTAAGTGCTCCATCAGGAGTACAGACTATAGACGCTACTGGTAAGTATGTAATGCCAGGAATCATAGATGCTCACTCTCACCTAGGTTTGGATGTGGTAAATGAAGCCACTTCCCCTATCGTGGCTGAAGTGAGAATGAAGGATATGGTGAATCCATATGAAGTTGGTATATATCGTGCATTAGCTGGTGGAGTTACTATCTCACATGCTATGCACGGATCTGCCAATGTGATTGGAGGGCAAAACGCTACGCTGAAACATAGATGGGGATCTACTGATCCTGCAGACATCATTATGCAAGATGCTCCCCGTACAATCAAATTCGCTTTGGGTGAAAACCCAACGAGAGTTCACGGAAGAGGAAATGGTATCCAACCGCGTACGAGAATGGGTGTTGAGGCAGTTCTTAGAAATGGTTTCAATGAAGCTATTCAATACAAGAAAGCTTGGAGCGAATACAATGCAGCTGCATCTCAGAAAAACAGTACAGCTCTTCCTCCTGTTCACAATGAAAGACTTCAGGTCCTTTCAGACATTATAGATGGAAAGATCATCATTCACTGTCACTCGTACCGTGCAGATGAGATCTACATGCTGATCAATGTTGCCAGAGACTTTGGTATCACCAAACTAGTTTTCCAGCACACAAACGAAGGTTTCAAAGTGGCTCCGGAAATCGCGGAATACACCATGGGGGCTTCAGTATTTGCTGACTGGTGGGCATATAAGATGGAAGTATATTATTCCACTGCTTACAATGCTGCTATCCTAACAGCAAATGGCGCTATCACTTCTATCAATTCCGATGATGCTGAGTTGATCCGTCACCTCTACCATGAAGCTGCAAAAACTCAGCGCTATGGTGGAATGACTGACGATCAGGCATTGTCAATGATTACTATTAATCCAGCCAAGCAATTGGGAATCGCGGATAAGGTGGGCTCAATTGAGGAAGGTAAGCAAGCTGATTTGGTGATTTTCGAAGGTCATCCTTTATCCTCTTATACTATTCCCCAAATGACCTTTGTAGATGGGGTGAAATATTTCGATATCAAGGAAGATGCGAATGATCAGCGATTGAAAGTGAGTGCTACAGAGATGGTAGAACCTATCATGATCTTTGAAGGTCACGATAGCAGATGTATGCAGGATACTGAGAGTCTATTCGAGACTACAGAGGCACTATTCAATTTAAATCATTAATCACCCGTAATTAAAGAAGACATGCAAAGACTAAATAAAATCTTTTTCGCCTTCCTCCTGGCCTTATTGCCTATGATGGCGATGGCACAGATTGACGGGGAAGTGATCAAACCAAGAGCGGGTAAATTTTTACTTAAGAATGCTACAGTTGTCACCATTACTAAAGGTGTATTAACAAACACCTCTGTATTGGTGGAAGATGGAAAAATCAAGGAAGTTGGTGCAAATATCTCTGCCGATGGAGCAGAAGTAATAGACTGTACTGGCAAATTTATCTATCCAGGAATGATTGACGGAGGCACTAAACTGGGCCTTGTAGAAATCAACTCAGTGGCTGAAACAGTCGATTATGCAGAAATAGGAAATTTCACTCCTAATATGCAGGCTTTGACCACCGTAAACCCTAATTCAGTTGCAATTCCTGTGACCAGAGTTTCTGGTGTAACTACTGTGCTAGCTGTTCCTTCGGGAGGCTTATTCCCAGGCACAGCTGCATTGATCAATCTAAATGGCTACACTCCGGATCAAATGTATGCAGGTTTCAAAGCTATTGTGATGAGCTTCCCAAGTTCTGGGCGTCGTGGCAGATTTGACCGTAGATCTGATGATGACATCAAAAAAGCAAATGAAAAAGCTCTAAAAGAAGCAAACGAACTTTGGGACAATGCTGTAAGCTACGCGGCTATGTCTGCAAATGGTGCTGAACTGGAATACTATCCTGAGATGGCCCAGCTTGCAAAAGCTACAACTGGTGAACTTCCACTTTTGATCGAAGTGAATGCTGCTTCAGATATCCAAGCAGCGATCAAATGGGTAGAAGGTAAAGATGCCAAGGTAATCTTTTCCGGAGTATCCGAAGGCTGGAGAGTAGCTGATGAAATCGCTAAAGCTGGCATCCCAGTGGTAACTGGCCCTATTCAGGCACTTCCAACTCGTGATTCAGATCGTTATGATACTCCTTATGCTAATGCAGGTAAAATGGCTAAAGCTGGAGTGAAAGTAGCTATCAGAACTGACGGACAAGAGAACGTAAGAAACCTTCCATTCTTTGCGGCATTCGCAGCTGCCTATGGCATGGGCAAAGAAGAAGCTTGGAAGGCTGTTACAATCAATACTGCTGAGATTTTCGGTGTGGCTGACAAGTACGGATCAGTAGAGGCTGGTAAAGTAGCCAACTTGATCGTTGCTGATGGAGATCCTTTCGAAACAAGGACTAACATCATGCATGTGTTCATCGATGGTTATAGAATGCCACTTTCTAACCGTCAAATCAGACTTTACCAAGAGTTCCTTGATCGTTCTCCTGGATTGAAAATAAATTAGTCATCTGATTTAAGTTAATTTTAACCACAAGGAGAGTTCAGATTTTGGACGGTTCTTGTGGTTATTGTTTTTTTTTGAAAGGCCACATAGTATCCCGCACGGAGAATAATCATCTTAGAGATGTTCATTGTCATGCTCGATTTCTTATGGTTTTCATTTATTTTGCCCCAGTTATGCAAAGAATATATATCCCAATTTTAGTATCCCTAGTTACTGTCCTATTTTCCTGCGAAAGCAAGGATAATAAGGAGGAAGTAAGTACGCTCATCGAAGCAAAAAGAGCTGAAGTCGCCCCTGACAAACGCGTGGCACTTTGGGACTTGAGGTTTGAAAATGACTCTCTGAAGGGAGAAACAAATCAACCTGAGGCTTTGAAAGAATTAATCGAAGAGCTCAACTCTCAACAAATCAATTTCACAGATGCAGTGCTACGCTTACCAGATGCTGAACTGGGAGAAAAAACCAAAGCTTTGGTCACTATCTCAGTAGCCAATATCCGTAGCGAGCCAAAGCATTCAGCAGAACTAGCCACTCAGGCTTTGATGGGAACTCCATTAAATGTTTTGAAAGAAGATGATGGATGGTTCCTAGTACAAACGCCAGATGGATATCTGTCATGGGTAGATAGAGCAGGCATACATTTGATGACAGAGGCGGAATTGGAACATTGGTTCCGGGAGCCAAAAGTTGTGATTACAGCACTCACTGGGTATGTCTGGAAAAGCACTGACAAATCTGAAATGGTGTCTGATCTCGTTGCCGGAGATATAATGACAATTGCAGAAGAAAGCAAAGATCAGCTGAAAGTCAATCTACCAGATGGTCGCCAAGGATGGATTTCTTCCAGCGATGCGCAAGATTGGGAAAGCTGGATTGCATCCAGAAATACTACTCCGGAGGCTCTTATCACTACTGCCAAGCAAATGATGGGAACTCCTTATCTATGGGGAGGCACATCCATCAAAGGTGTAGACTGTAGTGGTTTTACCAAGACCATCTTTTACCTCAACGGACAGATAATTCCCCGCGATGCTTCGCAGCAAATAAACGAAGGTGATCTAGTCGATACAGATAAAAACTGGGATAAACTTCAGGTAGGTGATCTACTTTTCTTTGGAGTAAAAGAAACTCCTGAGAAAAAAGAACGGGTAGTCCACGTGGGTATGTGGATAGGAAATGGAGAATTCATTCATTCTCGTGGCTTGGTAAGAATCTCAAGCTTTGACCCGGAAAACCCTAATTATGACGAGTATGAGCTTGGCAGATACCTGAGAACAAAGAGAATTGTCAATGTTCCTTCCGAGCATATTTTATCAGTTTCAGAGCTTTTAACCAATAACTAACCATGTCCATAAACAAAACATTTTTCGGAATCGCTATCGCACTAGGCTTTAGTCTTTCTGCAAATGCACAACAAGTCACTGGCTTTTACCCCAAGGATAAGACAAAAGAAGAGTCCATTGAGAAGGATTACTTGAAAGCTGTGAATTACGAGCAGTTTAAGGTTCACCTGAAGGAACTCACCAAAGCTCCACACATCGCCGGAACACCGGAAAATGAAGCTGTAGCAGCTTACATGACGAAGGTGATGAAGGATGCGGGCATGGATGTGACCTCCTACCCCTATGATGTCTATTTACCAAATAAACCTGGTGAATCTCTCTTGGAGATTATTACGCCCGATAAAATGACTTTGTCACAGCAGGAAGGGCCTATAGAAGGAGACCCTTTTTCTACAGACCCAAGACTTCATAAAGGCTTCAATGCTTATTCAGGTTCAGGAGATGTCACCGCAGAAGTAGTTTATGCAAATTATGGAGTAAAGGCTGACTTCGAGAAATTAGCTGAAATGGGAGTTGATCTGAAAGGAAAAGTTGTCATAGCGCGATACGGCGGAAATTTCCGAGGATACAAAGCAAAATTCGCTGAGCAATACGGAGCAGCGGCCTTGATCATTTATACCGATCCAAAAGATTCTGGATCTGGTAAAGGAGACGTGTATCCAGACGGGCCATTTTATAATGAAACCACCATCCAACGGGGTTCTTTATTGACTTTGGATTACACTGGAGATCCATTGACACCATTCGAGCCGGCACTTCCATTGGACGGAGATAAGCAGGTGAAGCGCTTGGATCCAAAAGATGTAGCATTCCATACTATACCAGTTTCCCCAATTGGATATGGTGCTGCCAAAGAGATTTTAAGAAGAATGAAAGGCTCTTCAGTGCCTGAAGGATGGCAAGGAGGATTGCCATTTGACTATAAAATTACTGGCGGAGCAGATCTGAAAGTTAGAGTGAAAGTAGAGCAGCCAGTAGATTATATCAGAGCAAATAACGTGGTGGGCAAGTTTGTAGGAAGTGAATATCCTGACGAATGGATCATTTTGGGAAGTCATTACGATGCCTGGAGTTTTGGCGCTACTGATCCCAATTCCGGCACAGCGATGATGCTGATCTTAGCTGAAGCTATAGGAGAATTGGTAAAAAATGGAGAGGGACCTAAAAGATCAATTTTGATCGGGCACTGGGATGCGGAAGAGCAAGGTGTGATCGGTTCTACAGAATGGGTAGAGCAATTTAAAGATGAATTGGGAGCCAAAGCTGTGGTTTACATGAATTTTGATAGTGCGGTGTCAGGAAGAAACTTTGGTGTTTCGGCTGCTCCTACGCTGAAAAATCTAATCATTGAAGCTTCCAAGGAAGTGGCTTATCCAGATTCTGCAAAATCAGTCTACCAAGTTTGGGCGGGGAAAAGTGAAGAACCTAGAATCGGAAATCTAGGTGGAGGATCAGATCATATAGCTTTCTATATGTACGCTGGAGTGCCAAGTTTGAGTGGAGGTTCTGGTGGAACTTCTGCCTACCATTCCAACTATGACAATTTTCATTATTACAGCAAGTTTGTAGATCCAACCTTCAAAATGGGGGGAACAGTGGCTTCTGTGATAGGTATCCTTGCACTAAGGATGGCAAATGCCACAATCATCCCTTACGATGTGCCTAGATACGCTCAGGATTTGAGATTACATTTCGACAATGCTATCACATCAGTGAAAGAAATGGATTCTTCATTTACTTCCTTTGATAAAGTTGACGCAGCTATAGTAAAATTAAAAGCTAGCTCTGAAGCCTACGAATCATCCATGAATGCAGCATTGTCTTCAGGTGAGTTTTCTGATAAAGAAATCCATGCATTGAACAAGGGATTGATTTCACTGGAGAAAAGCTGGATCGATCCTAAAGGAATGTATTTCGGAAGCTGGTATAGATCACTTTATGTAAGCACTGACCCATTCTCCGGCTATGCTTCTTGGATATTGCCAGGCATCAAATATGAGGTAGAAACCGAGTCGACTAAACGTCTGGAAGAATGGGATACCCGCTATGCTAAAGCGATTCTGAACTTGAGCAAGAAAGTGGATAAGATGGCTAAGAGTCTGAAATGAGACGTTAGATTTTAGACTTAAGACTTTAGACATAAGAAAAGGGCTTAGATTAATTTCTAAGCCCTTTTTCAGTTTTGGAGACTGACAGTATGTAATCTATTTATATGTATATCTTCAATAACACCAGAATACAATTTTTGATAACTTAATTATTGGAAATTACTATTCATTTCCTCTGAAAAAATCCGAAGGATTGAAACAATTCATAACCCTCGGCAAAGCCGGGGGAAGCTAAAAACCTTAGAAAAATTAAGCCCCGAAGGGGTGTAACCGGCTTGTCCGAAAATTATTGTATTTCAGCTTACCGAAAAAGAATAATCTGAACTAGTCACAAATTGTGACCGGTTAAACAATCAAAATCATTTCACTTCACTAATTTTCACTTTCACGGACCAAGGTATAGCCATGCTTTCGGCATTTATAACAAATCAAAACTAATTCATATTGTCAATCTTCCTTGTAATTGCTATATTCCATAGTTGTTTTTAACTATCAAATTTATCAAGCATGGAAAGTATTTATATAGGTTCGCTTTTTATAGTATTAGGAATTCTGATCAAATTTTTCCCTGGACTCTTAGCGGGTTACAATAGTTTATCCAATAGAGAAAAAGAAAATGCTGAAACCAACGGGCTGCCCACGTTTGCCGCTATTGTATTTGGAGCTATGGGGCTGATATCTATTACAGGATACTTTGTTGGATTTTGGTTAGATAGGCCATCGCTAAGTAATACATGGGTTTTGGTGACTATAGTTGGTATGATAGTTTTGATTGTTTTTGGAAATATGCTTGTGAATAGAAGAGCAAGGTGAATACCATCAATTAGCAGGCAGATCTGATTAAACAAAGGGCTTAGATTAAATTCTAAGCCCTTTTTCAGTTTTGGAGATTGGTAATATTTGGTATGTGAATTCAATATTTTACAAGTAGCTGTCAGCAGGCTTCGCTCAGCCACCGTTTTTTAATCATGTAATGTGCAGAGAGAAAGATGCGACTTTAATTCGGTCCCCGAGCAAAGTCGAGGGGAAATACTCATAATACTATTTGGCTAGGTGTGCAATTAAGAATATTCATAAAAAAATATTAGAATTAACCCCCAATCAAAGCCATATAAACTCTATTTCTTACAACAGCATTTTGGATAACTGCTCACTCAAATACTCCTTTAGCTCCTCTCCTTCTTCTACTTTTATCTCACCTGGCAAGCCTAAAATAAACCTTCCCAATCCAGGAAGCTGTGGAACTTCTCCATTGAAATAAAACTGATTCCTATTTTTGATGGACATAAAGGGGCGTGCATTGGGATGCTCCTCCATCATCAATTGATAGGCTTTTTTGCTCAGCTTCAACTTTACCAAAAAGAGATTTTTCCCTGTGAATCCAAATAATTGAGTCCCCGGTAATTGGTGCTTAGTTTCATATTTCCAAGCCTCTTGACTCAATACCACTTCCCCGATACGCTCTATTTTGAAAACCTTCATGCTTTTACTGGCAGGTTCAAAGGCATGTATAGTCTCGTAATTGGATGAAAAAGCTACCGGCTCCACCAAGCGATCACTCGTGGTATCGGAACTCAAGGAATAATAGTCTTTCAGCCAAACTTGCTTTTTTTTCTGAATACTCTGACCTATCTCATCTACCAATCTCCCAAGGTTCGCTTTAAAAAGTTGCTCCGTTACCTGCTTCACTTCTGAGCGTACAGCCAGTTTTTTGAGAATTGAATCATGAAGTAGATTCCCTTTACCCTGACTTTCTATCATAGACCGAAGCCACTGGCTTTCCTCCTGGGAAAAAGTCCCGTAATTCAGCGTCTGATCCATTCCGGGACGTTGTTGAATCTTATACTTGCTGAATTCCTTCACCACTTCAAAGCCTAGTGCTTCGAGTAGTTTGAAATAGCGATAGATCGTGCGCTCATCCGTCTCCAGAAGTTCGGCAAGTCTATGAACAGGCTTCCCAATATTACTTTGCAGTAAATTGATCAATTTGAAAACGCGAAGAATTTTTTGCTGTTCGATTTTTCCGGCCTGGCTCATAGTAGATTCTGAATTTAGAAAGCTAAAAGTAAACAATTGAAAAAAGGAATTAGAATAATTGACGTGTATTGTCAATTAATTTCTATTCAATCTTTTCAGCTGCTAATCAAAATTCCTTCTAATTTTAGCTTAATGAGTCACCAAGTACCCAATCTCAATTCTTCCCAAGCTAGAATTTCAGCTCTCATCGCTGGTATTCTCTTCCTTCTAGCCTACTGGTACTTTGGCTACGACGGCATTACGTTCAGTGACGACGTCTATTATTTACTTGCTGGACAAAAGTTTTGGGAAGGAACTATGGAGGTTAATGATTACCATTTTTCCAGTCGCTGGGGGGCTTATGTGCCATCAGGATTGATTGGATATTTGATTGGTTTTGATGCACATAGGATTTCCCTTATTTCTCTGCTGAGCTATGTTGCCACGCTCTTACTATTAGTGAAAATCCTCCCGAAATCTTTACCTGCTTGGGTATTGGTTTTATGGTTTTGTACGCAGGTATACTTCCTTCATTTCCTCACCAAAGTCTACCCAGACAGCTTGTTAGTTCTATGGACTTGTCTGGTTCCTATTGCTTCCGTTTATAGAAAAAACAAACCTATACTAGCTGGAATAGTGTTAGTAGTCGCTTTGTTTGCTGGTTTTCTAACGAAAGAAACCATAGTATTACTGGCACCTTTCCCCGTCCTGTTATTCTATTTCGATTGGAAGAGGAAAGATGTCACTTACTCATTTTATCTGGCTATACTGGCGACGGGAATCTTACTTTCTGCAGCTTACCTAAGTTATTTCTGGATCAAGTTCGGTGATCCTCTTCATCGGGTCAGCTCCATCAATGCGGGGCATTACATATCCGAATTCACCTACGCAGACAAAAGTCTTTGGTCCATGGTAAGAAGGCTCACTATTTTACCCATCATCACCTTTGTAGAGCGGTCTTACTGGGCCTTGATAGTCTTTGCACTGCCAGGAATAGTACTAGGTCTGAAGTCAAGGAAAACACCAGCTTTTGAATTCTCCCTAGCATTTCTCTGCTTGTTGATTGGCTTCTGGTTTATGACTTCCACACTGGATTTCTATAATCCCATTTACCTCAATCCACGACATCTGATTATCCTAGTTCCCCTTCTTTGCTTGCTGATTGCACTTGGCTGGAAAAAATGGCAAACATCCATTAGAGCTAGACTTTGGATGATGGGATTACTAAGTCTCGGTGCTGCATTTAGCCTGGTACAACTGGATTGGAAAATGGCTGGTTTTCAGCTCGCATTGGTAGGCGCTGTATATGCTTACCGATTCAAATTCCAAGCTATTATCAGCGCGGCTATTCTTCTTGCTCCAGCCTTGCTGGCTGTTCCTTATCAGAAGAATCTGAAGCAGTATTCCTCAATGATCGAAACTTTAAGTAGTGAATCACAATCCACTAAAAATCAATCATTTTTACTTACAAATAACTTCCTTGAATTTAGCGAACAAGTACTATTCCCCAAAGATAAAATTACCCAAGAAAAGCTCCATGGCTTGGACAGTTTGCTGACTTGGGAGAATGCAAAAACGGATACGGTTAAGCTCCTCCTTTATACCTATTATCAGCATGCCTACCCACAAGAGCAGGAGGAAATTGATGCGGTATTGAGTAAGCTGAAAGAGCTAGGATATGTGCTAAGCGAAGAAAAAAATGAGGGAGTTATTTGGAAACAGATCTATGTTAAATCTACCATACCTGAAATAAACTAGACCTATTTAACCAAAAAAATATTTAAGCATCGTCCAAAATTCTGAGACATTAAAAAATTCTCCACTTAATTCTAGATTTGATAAATTCAAATTGTTTACATTTAATGAAACTTTTTGGCTTTTTATAAGATTTTATGATTAAGCGATTTGAAACCATATTGCTAGAAGATGTGATGATATTTCTTAAGCAAGTAGGAGAAAAGCCAAGAAATAAAATCTTTCAAAATATTGAACGAGCAAGTCATCAAACAGATCCAAAATTATTTAAAAAATTGGCGGGTGACATCTGGGAGTTTAGAACGGTTTATGCAGGATTGCAATACCGCCTGCTCGCATTTTGGGACAAGAGAGATAATAAGAAAACATTGGTGATGGCAACCCATGGATTTGTTAAGAAAACGGATAAAGTAGACAAAAAGGATTTTGATAAAGCAAATCGTATTAGGCAACAGTATTTGAATGAATAAGATTATGAAAACTTATACACTTGATCAGGCAAAAGATGAATTAATTGGATTAGCAGGGAGTTTCGAACGTGATCAATATGAGACTGAGCTACAACTTGAGCTTATTGGTGACATGATACAAAAAGCTAGGAAACAGCGAAAACTAACTCAAGAGGAACTTGGGGATCTCGTCGGAGTAAAAAAATCTCAAATTTCTAGATTGGAAAATAATACTGGAAATATCACACTAGATACAGTGCTAAAGGTTTTCAAAGCACTTGAGGCCAAAGTAAATATCAATATTGAGATGCTGAATAAAAAAGTTGAAGTAGTTTGATTATCAATTACTAAAACTGCTTCCTATCCAAAATCTCCTTTAGTACAACAGCATCCTTGATAGACTGTGGATTTTTCAACATACGCCCGTAACGGCTCTTCCCAGAGTCCGAAGATTCTACAGAGATTTCCTTGAAGGAAGGAATATCTGGAATACCCTTGGAAGTCCTGGTTAGATCAGATTTCACTTTCTCAAAAGCACCTTGATAATGTTGAATCTCATCATCGTCTTCCTCAATTTTTCGGGTTGGAAACCTTTTGACAGCTGGAGCAGGATCAGCTCTCCATTCAGGACGTGATGCTATATCTCCAGCTCGCTCATAAACCACTTCTTTGGGTTGTACTACAGGGGCAGGTTGCACTCTAGGCTTTTCTGGAGCTACCTGTTTTGGCTTTTGGGCATCACGGATTTCCCGCATCAGATCCTCAAAAGAAACAGACTTTTGCTCTGGAGCACCAGACATTTCCTCAGACTCTCCACCCTGATTTTTCTTCTTGCCTTTGGTAGCCTGATAGATAAAATAGGCCAAAACGGCGACGATATAAACTATATTTCCTAAATCCACAGGGGTAAGTTAAATCATTTCGTTAAGTAAAACATATTTTTTAACCGCAGAGTACGCAAAGGATAGCGCAGAGAGCTCAAACTGATTGTTTGTCTACTTAATAATTGTCCATTGAATTTGAGAATTGATTATTTTTCCGAATCTTTTAATTCCTACTGAAAAACTTACATCAATTTCCAGAAATCCCCCTGCCCCCTTTAAAAAAGGGGGAGTTGCCGAATTAGAACTTCGAACACTACCTTTGCATGATTAAGAAATTTGTTCTTTATTAACTTGAAAAATGATTTTGAGAATTGAGCAATTACTAACCCTTCAATTTCGAGACTCTCGTCTCTCAAGTGCTCAGCCTGACAAACTAAAAACTGTTACTTGATTCCGAACACTGTGACTGAACTCTGATCACTGTTACTAATAACAAACAACTAATTTTTAATTAAAACATTTTAAACTTTAAATTCTTTAACCACTGCTTGCCAACTGAAAACTGATCACTCTAACCCCCAATTCCTTGGACAATGGCGCAAATGATCTTATTTTGTTTCATTAATTAAGACAAATTCAAAAGAATGCTGCTCAGTAAGCTGGAGATCAAAGGGTTTAAGAGTTTTGGGGATAAAATGGTGATTAACTTCGACAAGGGAATCACTGGTGTAGTTGGGCCAAATGGCTGCGGAAAATCCAATGTGGTCGATGCTATCCGTTGGGTTCTTGGCGAGCAGAAAACCCGTATGCTCCGCTCCGACAAGATGGAGAACGTGATTTTCAACGGGACCAAAAACCGTAAACCCTCCAATCTTGCCGAAGTATCCCTGACTTTTGAAAACACCAAAAACCTACTTCCTACCGAGTACACTTACGTAACTATCACCCGCCGCTACTATAGATCCGGTGACAGCGAATATCAGATCAATGGTGTCACCTGCCGTCTGAAGGATATCACGAATCTCTTCATGGATACGGGGATCAACTCTAACAGCTATGCCATCATCGAACTGAAAATGATCGATGAGCTACTGAATGACAAGAATAACTCGCGCCGGGAATTGTTTGAGGAAGCTGCGGGGATTTCCAAATTCAAAAATAGAAAGAGAGAAACTCTCCGAAAACTTCAGGATACTGACGATGACCTGGACCGGGTGGAAGATGTGCTTTTTGAAATAGAGAAGAATCTGAAAAGCCTGGAAAAGCAGGCAAAACAAGCTTCTAACTACTTTGAGATCAAAAAAGATTACAAAGTCGCAAGTATAAATCTGGCAAAAAAAAGCATAGAGAAATACAGCAAGTCACTCATAGAAGCTAATCTTAAGATCCAGGAAGAAGGTGATAAAAAACTCCAACTTCAAACGCAGGTAGCCGATCAGGAAGCCCTACTCAGCCAATTGAAGTCTGAGTTAATCCTAAAAGAAAAACTGCTTGCCAGCCGTCAAAAGGCTCTCAATGAGCACGTCAATAAAATCCGAACTTTTGAATCTGAGAAAAAAATCAAGAATGAGCGTCTTAGATTTTTGGAAGATAGATCCCAAAAACTGCGGGAGCAGATAGATGCTGACCGTAAGTCAAACGATCGTGCAGGCTTCAGTATACGCTCCTTGCAGCAGGAAAAAGAATCTGCCGAAAAGATGCTTGCCGAGAAGGAAATGATCGTTTCCGAACTTCGTGAAGCCTATGAAAGCCAGAAGCTAATACAAGCCGAAAAGCAGCAGGCGCAGAAGACGATCAATCATAATTTTGAAGCACTCAAGGAGAAAGTATATCAGCTGAGCAAGGACATAGAGATCAAGCAGATTCAGCTGTCTACCCTAAAGCAGGAACTGGAGCGCACCTCTAGTGATGATTCCTCTCAGGAAGCAAGTTTGGTGGATTTTGAGGAGAAAATAATTACACTCAAAGCCGAACTTGATGAGTCGACCAAAGGCTATCAGGAGCTAAAAACCAAGCAGGAAGATCTGGATCAGAAGATCGAAGAAACCAATCGGGTGATAGAAATGATCCGTGAGGAACTGACTCAATCTTCCCGTAAGCTCGATTCCAAAACCAACGAATACAACCTCACCAAGTCTCTGGTGGAAAATCTGGAAGGTTTTCCGGAAGCCATCAAATTCCTGAAGAAAAATCAAAGTTGGGGTAAGGACATGCCTCTTCTATCCGATTTGCTGACCACCTCCGAAAAATTCAGGGTTACCATTGAGAATTACCTGGACAGCTACATGAATTATTATGTGGTGGATACGGAGTCACAAGCTATTTCAGCCATTCAACTTTTGAGTGATTCGGCACGAGGCAAAGCCAATTTCTTTGTGTTGGAGCATTTTGAGCGATTCAAGCCTAGTCAAAACAAGCTTTTTGCAAATGCTACAGCAGCAACAGAGATCATAGAATTTGATGTCAAGTATTCCCGTCTGATCAACTTCATTCTGGACAATGTATATATAGTACAAGGTGAGCACAGGGATTTTCCGCAGGATACTGAGGCTGTTTTCATCTCTGAAAATGGTAAATACACCAAGCGGAAATTCAGTATTTCCGGTGGTTCGGTAGGCCTTTTCGAAGGAAAAAGAATCGGTAGAGCCAAGAACCTGGAGAAGCTGGACAAGGAAATAAAAGACCTGAATAAAAAAGTCAGCAGCACTAGAAACAACCTGGATAATAAGCTGTCTGAACTGATGAAGCTGAAGGAAATCAGCTATAAAAAGACGCTGGAGGAATGGCAGAATAAGATCAATGCCATCAATCAGGATTTTGTATCCGTGCGCACCAAGAAGGAACAACTGGCAGAATTACTGAGCTCCAATGCCAATAAGCGTGAAGATATCCTCGATAGAATAGCTTCCATAGAGGAGAGCTTGACTGAGATTCAGCCACAGCTTTTTGATGAGCGAGCTGAGTTCGAAGCCATGCATGATGAACTCGAAGAGCTGAACGAATCCTATGAGAAGGAATCGGCTTCGCTTACTGAGAAGTCTCAGGCTTTCAATGCCGAGAACATTCTCTATCACCAGCATCTAAACCGGGTGAGCAGTTTGGATCAGGAAATAGAATTCAAGCAAACTGCTTATGAGGGCTCAAAGGAGCGTATTGGGAAATCCCAGTCCGAACTTTCCTCGCTTGACACGGAAGTGAAATCCTTACTGGACAATAACGAGGTCAAGGATGATGAACTGATCGAGTTGTATTCTGAGAAAGAAGGAATAGAAAAAGGCGTGCAGGAAGCTGAGAAGGACTATTATGCTTCACGGGGATTTATAGATGAGACTGACCAAAAGATCAGAAGTATTCAGAAATCCAAGGAAAGCTACGATCAACTGATTCATGAACTGGAAAACGCAGTGAATGAGATCAAGCTGAAAATGGCAGGAATGAAGGAAAGACTCAGCGTGGAACTTGAGCTGGATCTGGACGAGCTGATGGAAGAAAACCCTGAAATAGATGCCGAATTCAGGGAGTTTGCTGAAGATAAATTGCGCGAGCTAGTCAGCAGACAAAAGGAGAAACTTGATAAAATCGGACCGATCAACCCTATGGCCATGGAAGCCTACGATGAGATCAAGGTTCGCTATGACTTTATCACCACTCAGAAAGAAGACCTGATCAAAGCCAAGGAATCCCTACTCACTACCATCAAGGAAATCGACCAGGTAGCCAAAGAGACATTTTTGGATGCATTTGCCAAGATCAAGGAGAACTTCGTGAAGGTATTCCGCTCACTCTTCACCGAGCAGGATGATTGTGATTTGACCTTGGTGGATCCTAGCAATCCACTGGAATCCGCTATAGAGATTTTGGCTAAGCCAAAGGGCAAGCGTCCTCTAAGTATCAACCAGCTTTCCGGAGGAGAAAAGACACTGACTGCCACGTCCCTACTCTTTTCTATCTACCTTCTGAAGCCTGCGCCTTTCTGTATTTTTGATGAGGTAGATGCGCCACTGGATGACGCTAATATTGATAAGTTCAATACCATCATACAGAAGTTCAGTGCAGAATCCCAGTTTATCATCGTGACGCATAATAAGCGCACCATGGCCAGCACGGATATTATTTACGGAATTACGATGATTGAGGCAGGAGTTTCTAGGGTAGTTCCGGTGGATTTAAGGGAGTTGGCTTAAATAGAGAAGGGAGATTAGTGAAAAGATATTAGAGATTTTTCGAAATTCATTCTTAAGGTAGAATTCAATTAGGAGTATTCACAAGAGATTCGATTCTAATATCATTACACTCTACAAAAGTGCTTATTTTAGTCTGGATTAACTTTTTTAATTTTTCAAATCATGAGCAAAGACCTTCTCCTTTCTAACCAAGAAATCGAAAATCGGATTTTTACGATTCGTGGTCTTCAGGTAATGATTGACCGAGATTTGGCCGAATTATATAAGGTTGAAACCAGAGCATTAAACCAGGCTGTCAAAAGGAACCTAAACCGATTCCCAAATTCATTCAGATTTCAATTAAATGATGAAGAATTTGAAAATTGGAGGTCACAAACTGTGATCTCCAATAATGACAAAATGGGATTAAGAAGACCTCCATTTGTATTTACTGAACAAGGAGTAGCAAAGTAAAAATGATATTTCAAATGTAATCCAATTGAATAGGAATGCGGCTTTAGCCCATTCATATTGAATTGAATGACCATAGTTAAACGGGCTTTAGCCCAATTCTGTAGCCCATTCATTTTAGACAATATTCAAAAAAATCCCCCTATCTTAATCGAAACCCTTTATTATATGCGCTCCCTTCTCCCCTCCTTTCTCCTACTTGTCTTACTCTTCTCAGGATGTAATAAACCAACTGACACTTCTCCTTCACTCGATGAAGACACCCAAGCTTGGTGGGAAACCACCACTGTACTTTCCAGCGATGAGATGGAAGGACGGGATACGGGCTCTCCTGGCTATGAACGAGCTGCGGCTGTGGTTGCGGAGCGATTCGCTGCTGCAGGACTCGAACCGCTGGGTGACAATGGCACCTGGTTTCAGGAGGTACCGATGGAAGAAGTAGCGATCACTCAGGCTACAATCACGGTAGGTGGACGCGAGCTAAGATTCTTGCATGATATTACAGGCTCGCCTGGAAGCGCCTCCGAAATAGTCGAAGCACCGATTATCTACTGTGGCTACTGTGATTCAACAAGCACAAGTCTGGTGAAGGACAAGTTGGTGATCTGTCATGCGACAAGGCGTGAAGAACTACCTAGCAATTCCGACCGGATAAAAAACATGAGCGAAGGCGGTGCCTTGGGAATCATCTTCATAGCAGATCCCGGTTTTACCATAGAGCCCCCAAGATGGCCCTTTGCCTACAGTCGAAGCGTTAGGCTGGCAGATGCTAGTCCTTCCCCACCAACGCTACCAACCTTCAGTATCAATGCTGGTACTGATGCATTAGACAAAATCATCGAAGGCAGTGGACAAAACGCAAAAGAACTGATTGATTTGGGCAGTCAGGGCAAGCCACTACCCGTTTTTGAAGTACCCGACCGTCTGACTGCGAGTTTTACATTAGCTAGCCGTACGTTACAATCCCCAAACATCATTGGCCTCCTGCCAGGAACGGATCCTAGTCTTGCCAATCAGGCAATTGTTCTCACTGCACACCTAGATGGCTATGGATATGGCGAAGCTGTCGATGGAGATAGTTTGTATAATGGCACGCTGGATGATGCCGCTTATGTAGCGCTGCTCATTCAATTGGCAGAACGGCGAGCTGGTAAAGGATTTAAAAGACCGGTAATTTTTGCAATCGTGACGGGTGAAGAGAAAGGATTGCTTGGCTCACGCTATATGGTGCAACACCTTCCTGTGCCCAAAGAAAGCATCGCCGCAAACATAAACCTGGATCAACTCCGTCCGCTATTTCCCTTGGAGCTATTGACCGTTCATGCATTAGATGAAACTACCCTTGGAGACGATGCGACTGCTGTGGCGGCGAGTATGCAGATTAAGGTACAGAATGATCCCGAACCCATACGTGGACTGATCCGGCGCTCTGATCAATGGAGCTTTATCCAAGCGGGAATTCCCGCCATCAATTTTGTCTTTGGCTTTGAGCCTGGATCTGAGAGCGAACGCATTTACAGACAATGGTATCGTGAAGGCTATCACACCCCAAAGGATGATCTTGAGCAAAAGATCGACTGGGCTGCAGCAGCAAAGTTCAACACGTTTTTTTATGAACTCGTAGAAAAGGTGGCCAATGGCACAGTTGCACCAGCATGGAAACCTGACAGCAAACTAAGGCCGGTTAACCCCTAGAGTCGGAATGGGCTCAATGTTTATTGCTAAAGTTGAATCGAAATGATACTACATCCTTGGATTCAACACTGAAACACAGGGAATCAATTTAACCCGAATTCAGAGTAATAGAAAGATCGAGCTTTGGCAGTAAGATCTAACGCATTGTTTTCGAAGCGTTTATCAAACTAACTGAACTGTAACGAAGCAGGGTATTTTAGGATTATATGAATAAATCTGAGATAGTTGGTTTAATGCAGTTTCGTTATCTTTATTCTTTAAGTACTTATCCTGACTCTAGTTTAACCCAATTTTTTATGGCAAAAGGAAAGAAAATAAATGTGCAAGGAACGGAGATTACAATTTTTAAAGGTCATTCTGAAGACTATCTTTCCTTAACTGATATTGCAAGGCATAAAGACGGTGCTAATACCGATGATATTATTAAAAACTGGTTGCGAAACAGAAATACAATAGAACTTCTGGGCTTTTGGGAAAAAATGTATAACCCTAATTTTAAACCCGTCGAATTCGACGGGTTTAGAAAGCAAGCTGGGCTCAACAGCTTCGTACTTACTCCGAAAAAATGGATTGAATCTACCAACGCAATAGGAATAATCTCAAAATCTGGTAGATATGGGGGAACTTTTGCTCATAAAGACATCGCATTTGAATTTGCCGCTTGGATATCAATTGAATTCAAACTTTATATCATTAAGGAGTTTCAACGTCTAAAAGAAGATGAAATCGAGCATGACTCAAGTATAAACCTTAGGAATGAATATTTTGCATGCGAGATTCCATGTGGCAATTAAAAAACAAGTTATAAACACATGAAAATAATCGCTTGAAGTTAAATTGGGACTTCCAAAGAACACTTGCCAAAGTAAACTACCACATTCATACTGACGCGATCAAGGAAAACCTAATCCCTCAAAAAGTAAGCGCCAAACAAAGCTCAATCATCTATGCTAATGAAGCTGATGTACTAAACATGGCTCTTTTCGGAATGACTGCTAAACAATGGCGTGATGCAAATCCCGATCTCAAAGGAAATATTAGAGACTATGCTACCATTGAGCAACTGGTAGTTTTATCCAACATGGAGAGCACCAATGCCTTACTGATCCATCAGGAACTCATCCAATCTGAACGATTGATCCAGCTTAACCAGTTGGCGATTACACAGATGAAATCTCTGGTTCAGCATAAAAAAGCACTTAATCAATTAAACAAATAAGTTTTGAATTGATCTATTATCCTCAACCACCACTAGCACATCCTAGCCAGCACCTATAATAGCTAACGGCATCACGATGATTGAGGCGGGAGTTTCCAGAGTGGTTCCGGTGGATTTAAGGGAGTTGCTGTAATCCACTTTCCCTACCTATTTACTTAGCGAAGGTGCTAAATGAAGGATTAACTTGTTTTGAAAGTAGCTATTTAACCTCAGTTCAACCCAACTCCCTATACTTTTCGCTCTCGGAAGTTGGGTTGCTGCTCTATGAAATGAGGTATCTCCTATCTGCCCAATCCATGGCTTTATAAAATGAATTGGGCTAGTTAATTGATGTTTTTTCTCAAAATACTAATACGTTACCATTACATATTATCTGGAGAGATTGGAGCTGGTACTAAGTTGCTAACAGGCTTAATACTTTTTAAGTACATAAACATGGCGTGGACATCCTCGTCGGTCAAACTAACAAAGTTAAACCATGGCATTGGGGGTAACAGCATTCGCTCATTTTCCAATCCTTTAAATTTACCTTCTGTGATTGCTTTTTTGAATTGCGCTTCTGTCCAATTCCCAGTTCCGGTTTCATCAGGTGTTAAATTACCGGCAAAGGAAACGCCCCAGGGTCCAGCAGCAGCTGTCAGATCGGGATAAAACATAGCGAAACCTTCTTTAATCAAAGGATCGTCAAACTTTAAAATTGGTCGATCTGCCGGATAACCAGACAACATTAATTCGGGAATTATTTCTGGTCCGTTTGCTCCCATTCTTTTAGGAGAGTGGCAGTCATTGCATCCCATAATTGCTATTAAGTACTGGCCTTTTTTCACAACATCATCTTCCGATTCTGCTACATAGCTTTCCTCATTGTTTTCTTGTTTAGTTGAGCAAGACGTACTCAAATAAGCAAAGGTGATCGCTAGTACTAATAAAATTGGAAGCTTTGTTTTTTGTGTTTTTTTCATTTTTTGGATTATTGTATGGAACTGACATGGCTATTCCATTACACTCCCTTTTTTTAGAAGTATTTGACAGTCTTTGATTTTATAAGGGGGTTAATCTATCGGAATGCTTGAAGCATTTAAAGAAAGCCATTTGTCAAAGTTTTGCAATTCCGGATTCAGCTCCTTAGACAATTCTTCGCTACGTACCGCGTTAAAATCCTCATTAAAATCTCTTTTAAACTGGAACATATTGCCCAAGTCATCAGCTCCCGGGAAGCCAAAACTGCGGTAAGTCTCTGGGCTTACATTATTATAAATCACATTGATATCCAAGGCTTTTGAAAGTTTTGCAGCCATTTCACCACCACTTAACTTTTCGCCCACAATACCTATCATTTCCCCAATAGATCCATTGCCTTTTTTGAATAGCCCATAGGCACATTTGCCTATATCTTCTGCAGCCATACCTGCTAATTTCTGGTCATCCATTGGGAATGCGATGTAGTAATTTCCATCCTCCCCTTTTTGTGGACCCATTCCAAAATGGATAAAATTATCCCAGAAAAAGGAAGTTCTTAATAATGTAACCGGTAAGCCAGCTTCCACCAAGAGTTTATCTGCAGCACCTTTTCCATCAAAATGGGGCACTTTGTATTTGCCTTGTAGCGTAGGCATTCTGTCGTCATCCAAGGGCACCCAGTTTCTGGTATCTTCCAGAGTTGACCAAATGACATGCTTCAAATTTGCTTCCTTGGCAGCCTTGGCGAAATCAGATACTTCTTGATATTCCTTTTCGGCTGAAAAATGTTCCCAGAAAAAAGTAACAAAGAAGGCTCCATAAGCTCCTTCCACAGCTTTTTTAATGCTAGCAGCATCATCAATATCTGCTTCTACTATTTCGGCACCTAAATGTGCCAAAGCTTTTGCTTTTTCAGAATTAGCATTTCTGGTAACAGCCCTTACCTTGAATTCTGAGTTGGTATCGGATAAAATAGCTCTTACAAGCCCTCCGCCCTGTGCCCCTGTGGCACCAAATACTGTAATGATTTTAGATTTTTCCATTAGTAATTAAAAGTTATTCTTACCCATAAAGCCTATAGGTTTTGGCCCGTTTTTTTGAGTGGTAGCTGGTCTCCACTGTTTATTCTTTGGTATTGGCAGTTAGCATCTTACTTCGATACGAACCATGATTCAGCAATTACTTTCGCATTTAAAAAGCCAACATAAAGCCTTCCTAATCCTTTTCCGATGGTTCGGTATTTTTGCAATCCATTACAAAGCCGGGCATATATCCATCAAACAAATAGGATACAATTTGACATTGCCACTTTACTCTAGCTTTCGATGTGGTAATACGCTGAAGGGCAGTCTCTTTTGCCTTTACAATCAGGATAGTGAGAGCAGAGCTCTTCTATTAATTAGTTTATAAAATAATACCTACTACTTCTGGAGGTATGTCCAGAAGGACGATAAAAGTTGGTTGGTTTTCTTATGCTAAAAGCTTGTTGCAAGAAAGAAAAAAATTGACGGTTCTCCATCCTAACTAGCGTATTTAAATACCTCATTTTCTAAATCTTACCTATTTACCTGTGAAGCTAGCTTTCGGTACGATGGATTACCATGATTGAAGCGGGAATTCCCAGAGTGGTACTGGTGGATTTAAGGGAGTGGGTTTAGGGATCAATCTGAGAGAAAGTATTTGATATCGAAACTAATGACTAGATTTTCTGATGAATGGAGCTTTAGTTTTTGGGTTTCCATATATCTTTAAGCTATTAGAAAAGAAAGTTGACTTATCATCATTGCGCACAATAAGCTCATCCTAGCCAGCACGGATATTATCTACGGGATTACGATGTTTGAGGCGGGTGTTTCGAGAGTGGTTCTAGCGAGTTTGAGGAAGTTGGCATAAAAACTCAGGCAATTAATGTCAATCAACTAAAAATACCCTGTACAGGGTATTTTTTTGATAAAAAAAACATAGAATATACATCACTTATCAAAATGTTAAAAAAGAGCAGGAAACATATTGAATTATTTGCTGGATGCGGTGGAATGGCAATAGGAATGGAAACTGCTGGTTTTTCATTGTTATTTGCCAATGAAGTTTCTCCTATGGCAAGTGATACATTTGCTCATAATTTATTAGGAATAGACATTTCTAAACCAAACAAAAAAGTACAATGGATTCATTCTCGTTACTCTATAGATGAATACGAAAAAAGACTTCGTGAGAACTTATTATCTCATGATATTGAAGAAAATTGTGAGCTTGAATTTAAGTCTGATTTGAGTGATTTAAATGGGAGTTTGTTAGTTGGTGATGTACGACATCTTCGAAATAAATTTATTAAGCATAAAATTAAAAATCCTTACAATGGAAATCTAGACTTAGTATCAGGCGGACCTCCTTGTCAAAGTTTTAGTTTAGCTGGTAAAAGACAATTGAATAATTATAAAAATAGACTTCCTCTTGACTTTGCTGAAATCTGCGAAACTATCCAACCTAAAGTTGTTCTTCTGGAGAATGTAAAAGGAATACTATCCGCATTTAAACAAGGGGACAGTAAGTTCTATGCTTGGTTCGAAGTAGCTAAAGCATTTGCGCTTAAGGGATTTGCACCGGTATGTATGCTGCTTAATTCAAAGTACTTTGGCGTAGCGCAAAACAGGCCTAGGTATATAATGCTTGCTTTTAGAGCTGATGTTTTCAATAAAATGATGGATAATTTTCCTAATAATGAAGTCTTATTAAAAGTTTCTACTTTTTTTAAAAAGGTACATTCTGATTTCGAGAATTTAAATCTTAAAGATTTAGACTATTATGATATAGAAAAAAACAATGAATTATTCGATGGAATTATTTTACCTAAACCTACGACATTTGAAAAAAAGAAATGGATTTCAGTACAAGAGTCAATAGATGACTTATCACTAAAAGGAGTACAAGAAAAGTCAAAATACGTTAAAGATATAAATGATCTTTTCGAAACTGACTTATTCACGCACAAAGATTTGCACAACCATAATCATAGAAATCATACCGAAAAGATTAAAAACAGATTTTTATTTTATCAAACTCTAAATTATGCAAATGGATTAAGAGATTCCATTTTCAGGAAGAAAAAGGGGGATTTGCATATTACAGAAGAAGAAATAAAAAAGCTTTATACTAGTTTACAATCTTCAGTCAAAGAATTCAATAAGATATTTGAATCTCAAATAATATTTGAGAAGTTTTTCAAGAGTGTTAGTTTAAGTAAAAAACACTCGCAACGTGCACTTATTCAAGCACTACCGTCACCTGCTCAACTTACAATACCAGATGATATTTGTCATTATTCACTTTTTGAAAGTCGAGTACTTACAGTTAGAGAGATGGCAAGAATTCAAAGTTTTCCAGACTGGTTCATTTTCAAAGGGAAAGAAACTACAGGAGGTAATAATAGAAGGTTTGAAGTACCTCAATACACTCAAGTTGGTAATGCAGTTCCTCCAAAATTAGCTCTTAGTCTTGGAAGACACATTAGTTTATTGTTAACAAAAATTGAAAATAATGGATAGAAAAACCTGAAAATATTTTTTTTCAAAATTTGGAAAAATAAAAAAAGTAATATAGTTTTTAATATATAACAAATCAATCAAAGTTAAATATTATTTAAAATTTTTAATGAATCATAAATCTTTATAATTGCTATGATGAATTATTTTGAATGGAATAATAAAATATTCGATTTTTTCTTTAATAAAAACACTAATTATATAATAATTTTAACCGCTTCACGTCGAATTCTAAGTGAAATCTCTCAAGAGGATAGTGAAACTGCATTTATAAATTTTAAAACAGCTATAAAGAATGGGCCATTAGATACAGAAAGATATCATTATGATGAAGGTTTTAATATTATTGAAATAGCTTACTGGTTAAAAACATCATGGAGAAATAATAAATTATATTATTCAAGAAGTAATCAGGCTCGTTTGTGGATTATAGACCCAAATTACCCCCCTCCTTATTTAGCATATTTATTCTTCCTAATTTTGGAAGTTCGTCAAAACGATTCATCATACTGGAGTGGAATAAACAAGATTCTTGAAATGCCGAAATTAGGCTCAAAAGATGGGTTATTAATATTAGACTTACTTGAAGATCTTCACAAATTTGATTCAAATTTTTATTTTCAAAATATTTACCCTTCTGGGGCATGGCTTTATGTTGGGACACTTTATAGTCAAATCCCTATCACATTAGAGGAGGAAAAATTAACTATTGCAAGGCTAATTTTAGGAGGTTTTGAAAAAGACCAATTAATACAATCAAATGGTGAAATTATAGTAGGTGATGATGAATTAATCTCAATATTTAATTCCTATTCGAAACCAAACTTACGAAAGGGAATAAATAACCTATTGAGTAAAGACGATAACTATAGAAGTTTTGTAGAAGATTATTTTATTAATGAATTTAAAAATTTTAGTTGGGACATCAATGAACAGTTCCTATCAGAAGTAAAAATTTCAGAGACACCAAATGAAGTTAAACTAGGTATTAAAATAATATCAGATACTTTTACAGGTAAAAAAACATTCCAATTAGTTGCCGCTTACCACGATGAAAAGCAACATGATCAGAGCTTAGGAGAACAATTAAAAGTTGGTAAAGACATTCTTACAATTAAATCAATTAAAACTTCTAATTCACTTATAATAGGTGAGTTGAACAAAAAACATATAGAAGATTTAAAGTCCAAGATGTTGGATGTTTTTTTGGGGCCAGAAATTTCGTCTTTACCTAGTTTTAAGGAGAAAAAGAATCGATTTTTCTATTATCATAGTTCTAACTTTTTCTTGGAAGAAGAAAACTTTCATAATACAAATCGTAATAGTTTTTACCTGATGACTGTTGATGAAAATATAACTGAAATAGAGGGGTCAAAATTCATTAGGGCCTTTGATGATGAAGGAATTAGATTATTTGAATTTTCACCAAATCTCAGTGAGGAGCAGTTTACCAAGGTTCAGTTATTATTGGGTGTTAAAGGGCTTGGCAAAATATCTTTGATGGGCGAGTTTTTGCTTGATAGAAGGAAAAAGATTGTTGATGGGTACCCTTATTATTTTGAATACACAGGACCAATAGGATGTCCCGAACTTTTTGCAATAACAGAGGAACATCAGGTGAAAATCAAATTGGAACCACTCTCAGATCAGGACAACAAATTTATCTTACCGATCGAATTTTCTAAAGATGTGGATTTTAGAATTATAGATAATACCCAAGGTGTTAGGTCTCCAAAATATTGCTATTCAAATTTGGATGTTATTGATGCGACTAATTTAACAAGAGCTTCAAAAGATAAAGATGGAAAGCACGAAGGAACTAGTAATATTTATAGTGACTTTGCAGATATTCATCTTGATAAGGAAACTCAATCACTAGCTAATAAGAATAATACATTCTTTGTCTTTTTTAAAGAGCAGAATTCTTATAAATCATTCAGTGAAAATGACTTTAATGAAGAATCATTAGGAAATAAACTTCTTGCTTTTCTGGGAGGAAAGGAAACTAAATGGAGTTATGTTAAAGATAAACTTGAAGAATTTTTTCCAGAATATTTGGAAAAACCTGAGAATTCAAGTTTGTTCTATTTATTAGAAAATTGGAGAGATTTAGGATACTTGGATTTTGATTCAGAAAGCAAATTGATTACAACCCCTCCTCCAACGTTATTATTTACACAGTCTGAAGATGGAGTTAGAGCTTTTTTATCTGGCTTTAGAGATGCTAGGCTTGTCAACCATCTGAAAACAATACGTAAAGTAGATGGAGTACCTGTAAAAGTATATCTCGAAATTCAGAACCATGATTTTTTACCACAATCAATTTTTATTCATGGTGAATATAGTCATATAGAGAGGGTTGTAAGTCATTTAAAAATAGATTGGAATGAATTAGATTATCCTATAGACGGTAAATACATTTCTTCGATCCATAACAGCAAAATCTATCAACTTAAATGTCTCTTGTATCAGCATTCCGTTTTAAAATTCAGAGATAATTATTTTTCACTAACAAGATTTAAACTGAAAGGGAAAGAAGAAATAAGGGATGACCATAAAAAAGAAATATTCAATGTTGATTCACTCAAGTGGGAGGCAACTACAAAAAAAATACTAGAATTTGGAAATGATCCTATGCTTGTTCGCTATAAAGATTCTGGCGGGTTCACCTTTTGGTATGTTTATAGAATCAATGGAGAAAGCTATGTTCTCCCAAATTACCAACTTTGTTTATTTAGCCTGCTAGCATTAAAAAACAAAAGCATTCTACTCAAAAGAAAAGTTAACGAAGAGCATTTTGATTTATTGGTTCCATTCGGACCAGTCAAGCTGCCCTATTGGATAAACAAGTGTTTGGTGTTATTGAAAGCGAAATTACCTTCTACAGAATTTATAGGTAAAAAGGCTTACAGTAAATATGAAGGAGTCCATATAAAATTTCTTAACATTATAAGTGAAAAGCTCGAGCAAGAAATTGAAGAAATAACAGTTTAAAAGGAGAATAACATGATAGACCCAATTGGTACTTTTACAAACATACGAGATCGTTACATATCATATATTGAGACTGCATTTGGTACGCGATTCGAAGAATTCAATGAGGCCAGAAGAAAGCTTCTCCACCAATCAGGTGTCTTGTACCAACAACCCTGGGTGGAGCCAATTCCAGATTATAAATCTTCATCAAGCTATATCGCTAATGCAGATGCGAGTAAAGAGCTTGCTTCAGAGGATATCAATGGGTATTTCACTCCAGCAGAACTGAAGACATTTAAAGAGTTTGTGAAAAAAGGACTCTTCCCGGGAGATTTCCCATTGTATCTACATCAGCTACAAATGCTCCAAAAAGCGACTGCTGGGAAAAATTGCGTAATTACTTCAGGTACAGGTTCTGGTAAAACAGAGTCATTTTTACTGCCGCTATTTGCTTATCTGATAAAAGATCTTGAAAAGTATACCAATCAGTCGGAAAGTGTTAATCCTAGAGGGCCCCAAACTCCTGGGTTGGGTGTAGGTGAAGTAGAGTTAAAATCGATGAGAGGTAGGACCTTTTCAAGCCTTAGTAGCGCAGTTTTGCAACGTAATAATTGTCAAAAACCTGCAGCAATGAGAGCAATGATTATCTACCCAATGAATGCATTGGTGGAAGATCAATTATCAAGATTAAGACTAGCCTTAGATTCTGATGAAGTTCGGGAATACTGTGATGATGCATTGAACGGTCATAGAATTTATTTCGGTAGATATAATGGCGAGTCTCCTATTGCAGGAAATCTTCATAGAGAGAAGAATGGAGAACTTGAAAAGAATACTTATAAATGGAACGAATTAGCCTCAACTTTAAGTGAGATCGGTAATCAATTTCAGGCAGTAAGAGATAGTGTGAATGCAAGAATTGAGAAGTTTGAAAAGGCCATTTCAAATGAACCTAATAAGGAGACAAAAAACTCATTAAGGGTAGAATTAGAGGAATTTAAAAAATCTATACCTGAAAAATATGCAAAGTATCAACGACTAGATGGGGCTGAAGTGAGGAGTCGTTTTGATATTCAACAAACTCCTCCTGACATTCTCATTACCAACTTCTCTATGCTCAGTATCATGATGATGCGTGATGTTGATGAACCTATTTTTCAGAAGACCCGTGATTGGTTAGAATGCAAGGATTTACCAGGAGATGAACGTGAAAATGAAAAAAATAATAGAATTTTTCATGTAATCATAGATGAATTACACTTATATCGAGGAACTGCTGGTACAGAAAATGCATATCTCATAAGAATTTTACTGCATAAATTGGGTTTGAGTGCTAATTCTGATCAGGTTAAGTTTTTAGCCTCAAGTGCATCGCTTGAAGGAGAAAAAGGAACTCAAGCATTTGAGGATAGTCAATCCTTTTTAAAAGGATTTTTTGGTCTTAAAGAAGATATGGAAGTTATTCCCGGTGAGGTAAAGGACGTTGCTGCTGTTGAGGGAAAATTAGATGATAAAGCTTTTGAAGCATTTAAAATACTTGGCGAAATCGCTGAACGATTGAATGGAGACGAACCAAGTGAAGGTGAGTTCGAAAAGTTGAAAAATTGTGCGGAGAAATTGATGGGTAAAGAGCCATCAAAAGATGGGTTTGAGCATTTACTAATGTCTATGAATACTAGTCATATGCAATCTTTACTTTCTTCAATCTTTAAAATTCAAGAAAAAGATGATAAAAAGGCCAGAAGTAGGGCTATCCCTTCTCATGAGCCCGCAGAAAATGAACGTGCCCCCTTCTATTCAGTTTCCAAATCACTATTCGGTCATCTGAATAAAGAGGATGAAGATCGAGCGACAGCTGTAAGAGGATTGTTCTATGTCAGAGGACTATTTGATTCATCTCTGAACAAAACTAAATACCGTGTTAGAACGACGTTACCGAGATTTCGATTTCACCTTTTTATTAGAAACGTTGAAGGAGTATGGTGTACCTTAAAAGATGATCCTGCTGGTGATATTTCAGAAAATGAAAACCAGAATCCTTTCGATAGCCTTTTACCAAAGCTATCTATCAATGAAAAAGGGAAAAAAGTTTTTGATGCTCTTTACTGCGAAAACTGCGGTACTGGTTTCGTAGGCGGAAATTTTATGGAAGCGCCCCTTGAACAAAGAGACCAAGGTTATTTTGGAGAATTAATATCAAACGATAAAGACCTACAGAAAGCACCAAATGAATCGACGGAAAGCCAAATTGATTATAGATCATGTCAAGAGTATGGGGTTTTTTGGCCAAAAAAAAGAATAGCTGATGATGAAACTATTAATGACTTGGATAATTGGAAGAAGGCAGCCATCTCTGTTAGTACAGGTCAAATAAAGGATCATTTAAGCCAAAAAGATGTAAGTGGCTTCTTCTATGCACCTACCGAAAGAAATGACAAACCGAAAAGTGCCATGCCATTTACTTGCCCTCATTGTGCTTCTGATTATACAACAAGAAAGGCAAGGAAATCCCCAGTAAGAGGGTTCAGATCAGGTTTTGCCAAGACGAATCAAATACTTGGAAAGTCCCTGTTCACTAATCTAACTTATAGTAAGTCAAAGCCGAGAAAACTTGTAAGTTTTTCTGACAGTAGAGAGGATGCGGCTGTTTTCTCAAGCGACATTGAACATGAGCACTATCAAGAATTAGTCAGACAGTTCATCATTAATAAAAGGGATCTGCTTCAAAAGTTAAGCGAACTCGTGAATCATGATGAAAGAAAAGAAACTGACAACTTTAAGCAGTTAGCGATAGAAATAGGTAGTTCAGCAAATGTGATTCGCGAGAAAATTCGAGTTATAAAGGATGATTATGCTACTCCAGATGAGATTCTGGGAGCTCAAGAATATTTGGAATTAGTTAAGGAAAAAGTATATGAAGTAGATAGACTTAGTGACTCGCTACTAAATGACTTGATCCGACTAAATATGAATCCTGCTGGTCCTTCAGCTTCAATGCAAGAAATTGATGATCATAATTGGAAAGATTTTTTTGATTGGGATTCGTTTGCATTTAAAGGTTACAATGGAATAACTCCTGATAAAAAGAAAGAATGTTTAGATGATTTTAAGAAACCTTTATTGAAAGGAATCAACTCATTTTTATTTGGAAAACTCTATTTTGGGATGGAGTCTTCGGGAATAGGACATGCAACATTAAAGACGAAAATCAAGATACCTAAAGGGTTTGAAGACTTTCCTTTTATTGATGCTGTCAACAGTTTTATCCGATTACTGGGTACCAACTACAGAGTCATTCCTTCGGATTTTGTTTTTGACTTAAACAGTTGGGACACATACAATAATGAAAATCCTATTCCTACAGGGTACAGAGGAAACTCTGGTCAAAAGCCTCCTAAAAACAAAGTAAGAAGATATATTCGGGCTCTATCCCAAAAGCATAACATAGAGGAACAAACCATTGGTGATGCATTAATTAATGCAGTTCGGCAACATCATCCAAATTCCATTTTGAGATTAGAAAATCTTGCGATTAAGTATGCCAATGATGATCACAAAATTCATAAATGTCAGGATTGTGGTCAAGTGCATCTACATTCTTCTGCTGGAGTATGTGTCTTTTGTTACTCTGATAATCTTATAGAAGAAGAAAGTAATGAACAGAATTTCTTAATTGATGGAATCCTAAATAGCAATGAAAAGCCATTTCGTTTTAGAAGTGAAGAGCTTACAGGTCAAACGGACAACCAATTAGAAAGGCAAAGACATTTTAATGAAGAGATAAATGAGAGTCATCCTGAATTGTATGCGATCGATATGCTGAGTGTAACCACAACACTTGAAGTAGGAATTGACATTGGCTCATTGCAAGCAGTTTATCAAGGAAACATGCCACCACAACGATTTAATTACCAACAAAGGGTTGGTCGAGCAGGTCGAGCAGGTCAAGCGTTCAGTTTAGCTCTTACTTTCTGCAGAGGTAGAAGTCACGACGAATACTACTTTAGAAATCTTCATAGAATCACAGGAGATTTGTCACCAGTCCCTTTCCTGAGTCAGGATCAAAAGGAAATTTTATACAGAATGCTCTCAAAAGCACTTTTGCGAAGTTTCTTTTCACAAAATCCAACATGGACTACAAACGATCCAACCAGTGGTGTTCATGGTGAGTTTGGAAACGTAGAGGATTTCATCAGAACAAATGCAATAGACACTCTGTCTAATTGGATAGAGGATGAGGGGAACTTCAAACCAATTTGGGACAGTCTGACTAGCTGTCTTTATAAAAATGGCGAAATAGTTCAACAAGACTATGGATTATTTCAGGAGGCGTTTCTACGGAAGATATTTACTGATCGAATACAGAACACAATTGCAAATCCTAAAAGCAATGATTTAGCAGAGGCCCTGGCGGAAGATGGTTTGTTACCAATGACAGGCATGCCCACAAGACAGAGAGAGCTCATTACCGGATTTATAAGAATCGGCGATGAATATAAAGCTCAAACTATAAGTAGATCTTTGGATATGGCTATTTTCGAATTTGCTCCAGGTGCTCAAAAATCGAAGGACAAATCTATTTTCACAAGTATTGGTCTCTGCTCATCATTTTCTGGTATCAGAAAAAATTATGCTGAAAATGGCCGATATGCCTTTGATAGTTTTGGAGATCCAATTTCATCCAAAGAATGGGTATTTATCAATGAGAATAACAATATCATTAGAACAAAAGAATATGAATTGGATGATAATAAGGAAGAGATAAAAGAACCGGGTGAAGATGCTTTTTTAGTGGTAACACCAAATGCTTTTAGAACAGATTGGCATTTAGAGCCTCAAGACAGAGAAGTAGATCAAATTGTGAGAACTTCAAAAGCGCCAGTCTTTTCAGAAATGATTGATGAAGCATCTGAAAAAAAGTTTAAAAATGCAATCAAAGGGTTATCTGTCCAAAATAGAACATGGAGAATTAACCACAACAATAAAGAAGAGTATGCTTTTAAGGAGATAGGTACTCATTTTTCGGATCAGAGAAAATATGTTAAGCAAGATGATGGTTCGATAATATGTGTAGAATTACCTTCTCTTCTTGGAGATAAATGGAAAGATGCAGTTAGAGGAAGTTTTTTGCAGGATATCAATGAAAAATATCCAGACAATCTTCCAAACTGGAATAAATACAGTTTAGGGGCTAGCAAAACAACGAACACATTTAGAATTTCTCTAGCAAAACTTAGTGGTCAATTAGAAATAAATCCTTTTACTCATGGCATGCAAGCTATAGCCTCCAAAGGAGCTTTTTACTCAGCTGCCTTTTTACTCCAAAGGACTCTTGCTGATAATCTGGATGTCTCCCCAGAGGAAATAGAAGTTGCTGCGATAATTCAAAGAAACATCAATGACGGTTCCGATAGGTCCACTGGGAGAATCATCTTAGCAGATGAACTATCCAATGGGTCTGGGTTTGTTAAGCACCTAGCCGATAATTTAGATTTCTTTCTAGAAATGTGCACGGATCCTACTGATGATCCGAAACATAAGTTTGCAAAGAGTTTTATCAATGAGAAGCATGCCAAAAATTGTGCGACTGCATCTTACGAAGACCTAAAAAACTATCGGAACCTTAATTATCATGGTATTCTTGATTGGCGACTGGCTGTAAGCCTTTTAAGACTAATGAAGGATGAGAATTACGTCGTTGGTCTTGATGGAAAATTCGATGAGTATATCGATATAGCAGATTGGCCAGAAATAGCTGAACGACTGTCTAAATCATTGATTGATATTCTTCCAGAAGAAAAGAATAGTCGATTGATTATTGACAACTCTCGGATTCCAATGATTAGGTTCGAAGATCAGGGATTAGAATTTGCTATCTGTATTGTGCATCCATTTTGGGCAACAGGATCACATTGGCCAGAAGAAAATATTCTTCAAAAATTCATTGTTGACCAAAATTTAAACCCAGAAAATATATTCTTCATTGACACTTTCAACCTAGAGAGGCAATTGAGTACTAGCTACTCAACTTTCATTAGCTGGATCAGAAATAAATCCGCTCAAGATTGAAGAAGATTGAAACCATAAGCCCAAGCCAAATAGCTATGCTGAAAACGTGTAGACTTAAGCTTTTGCATTACAAGCAATATGGAGAGAAAGGTTATTCAGATCACCCATCTACGGTATTAGGTAATTTGATTCATAAAATGTATGAAATAGCATCCAGTAAAAAATTGGATGATCAAAGCTTCGAAAAGCATTGGAAAGAAGAACTGGCTAAAGCGAGTGCTCAATATTTCAAGAACGAATTAAATCTTATTTATTCTCCTATTGAGTTTTGGGCTCCATACTATTCAATCAAAAAAGGTCAAACCAAAAAAATAATTCTTAAATCTGCAAAGGAACCTGCACCCAATAAAAATTCAAAAAAGGGAGAGGGGTTTTATGTTGAACAGTCTTTTAAGTATGGAGTCCTTAAGGGTAAGCCTGATTCAGTTTATGTAAAGGATGGCTACAGCAGGTTAATTGACTTTAAAACAGGACCAATTTATAAAAAACAGGGTAACCAGTATGTTATAAAAGATGAGTATAAGATTCAGCTGAAAGCATATGGATTTTTAGTAATGAAGAAAAAGAAAATTAGTGCTCCTAGAATTAACCTTATACTTCAACAAGTGAATGGTCAGCGAACTGAACCTATTAACTTTTCAAATGAAGAATATGAGAATTTCTATTACGAGGCAAAAGCATCAATTGATGAAATAAACAACTATGTTGATTCGAATAGTATTGACCTTTTAGGAAGTCCCAGTGAGTCAAATTGTAAGTTTTGTCTGTTTAAACCCAAATGCCATAGCTTCCTAAGTTATTTGGACGCAAATAACGTTCCCTATGCGGTGATAATAGAAACTCCTGATGAAATAATTTCAACAAATAATGGAATTCGTTTTCATGATTTCTATTTGTGGGGCATTCCGCCTAATACGGAATTGGAGATAAGAGGAGTTGGAAAAAAGAAAGTATTAATCTGTAACTTGTCCAAATCTAATTCAAATAATACCTACTATTGGAAAAAACAATCTCAGGTTTATATAATTTAAATAAAACCTAATTGTCATTTTTTCACTTTCTGGGGGTAGTATAATCTCCAGTTGGACTAAACATAGTTATAAACTACGCTTTTTTATTCTTCAGGAATTTGTAATTCCTCCTCCCCAAATTAAATTTATGTCAGATTTAGAGGTTATTAGCCAAATAATAATCAAGAACTTAGATAAAATAAATTCATCATTTAAATCCTTATAGAAATATGGCTTTATTAGGCAAAATACTATTTGAAAATATTGACAAAATATCTCCTAGATCAGGAGAAGTCATAGGAGATGTTATTATTGGAAAAGAATATCTTCAAATTCGCACATATGCAATGGGTGATCAAGAAAGGGAAAGGGGATCAAAACAAAATATTCAGTTCAATAAAAAAATGGCAGAAGAGTTCAAAAAAATATTGGAACAATTCATAAATCAGCCATAATTCTCAACATCTATTTTTTTCAATCCAGAATTCACGATTAGATTTGATCGCATGTTTGCGGTTTTGCCAGTCATAGCCATGCCAGAAAGCTCCATCTACAAAGATGACGAGTTTGTATTTTTTGAGGCTGATATCAGGCTTCCCAAATAATGGCTTCTTCGGAGTTTTATACCTCACTCCTGCTTGCCATAAAGCTTTCTTCAATAGTTTTTCAGGCTTGGTATTTTTCCCTTTGATTTGCGACATATTGAAGGAACGGGCTTTGGTAGTATAAAAACCGTTCTCCTCAGAGAACTGTGGGATTGCAATTTTGGGGCGTATGTAGGGTTTATTCTTCAAAGAGTTCCTTGATATGAATTTCCAGCGCTTTGGCTAGTTTTTCTATTACTTCGAGGGATACATTCCGTTTTCCCTGCTCAATGCCTGAGATATAAGAACGGTCCAATTCCGAAAATGATGCAAGTTTTTCCTGGGACATTCCTCTGACCTTTCTAAGTCCCTGAATTCGTAAACCAAAACTTTGCTTTATGTCCATTTAAGATTTGCGCGTTTTAATACTGTGGACTATTGTCAACATTTTGAATTTAATTGTTATATTTATACAGCTTCTTCTGATACTAAAACTAGCAAAATCCAATGTATCTATCCCATCTACCTTCTATAATTCCAAACTGGGAAATCGTCGAGAATGATGAAGAATATCACTATCTGGAACTGTCCGGTTATTCAGGTGAGTTTCGAATTTACCTGACTGAAGATCGATATGAAAATCCAGATAAACCATACAAACTAGGATTCGATCAGACTAAAGGAATTCTCGAAAGGTTTGATTACTCCACCCTTGAGGCAGACTCCTTATATTCTACACCGAAGGAAGCTGTACAAGAGATGATGGAGGTGATCAAATCAATTACAGATTTATACAATGAATTTCTACCAGTAACCAATGAAGTATTTCTCGCATTGGGTGATGCCAGGCATTTTGATAGCATTCAAAACATCCTTGGAGGAGAGACCAAAATAGCTGATTATAAAGGTCAATCGCTTGTATTTAGAAAAGTAAGCTTGACTTGGGGAAGCCTTAGCTACGAAGATGCTGCAATCAAATCAATCAAATTTCTTACAGAACAAAGTCCATTTCAGACAGATGACTTTAGCGATTGCTTTTTATGCAATGAAAAGTTTGATTGGATTGGTGGAATAGAATTGGGAACATTGAAACACGAGAGTCATTCCTGAATTTTAAAAGCCTGAACGAGCCAATTCCTCCATTCCTTTACCAGGCATCCGCAAAGCTATCCGCGGGGTGATATTGGGATTTGGCTAAAGCCCCGTTTGGGAATGTTATCAACAATTAGGAATGGGCTAAAGCCACATTCCTATTGATAGCAATGCCAAACTAAAATCGGAGTATCCAACTGTTGCCATTTGGTCTGGTGTTATTTGCGTTGACTATAAAATCTACAAGGATTTATTTAGTGTATTTAAATCTGCTTTGAAAAAGTATATGAAAAAAGGACGGCTCGATCGAACCATCCTTTTAATTAATAAGCGCTATTTATGATCTGTTTCACCTCAATGGCTTACATCGTATTTTTAGGCCTCTCAAGATAAAAGGCTTATAATTATGGCCCGCATGCAAAACCAACACATGGTGTAAACAGCTCAAAACAACCTGATTTGTTATCAGATTCTTCGATTGGATTTAAAAGTACCCAAGCTTCATTCAAATAGATATCGCATTTTCCATAATCAGTGCCATTTCCAAAGGCCTTATTATTTTTTATAATATTTCCCTTACTCAAGGAATTAAGGGTGTAAAGTGAGATTCCATGATATTGATGATTAAGAAATTCATTATTTGTAATTTCATTGAAATCACCTATTTCAGATAGGGCAATACCTTGCAAGCTATTTTTTGACCTATTTCCCTTGATTTGATTATTATCGCTATGGCCTATATTGGAGTTACCTGTTATCCAAATATCCGGATTTCCGTTATTCGAGAATTCGTTATTGCTAATCAGATGATTGTCACTATCTCCAATTAGGCGAAGTCCACTATTCCAACCATCATAAATGTGGTTGCCTGAAACCGTGTTTTGGAAAGAAGGGACATTGCCTTCTGCTGAATAACTTAATATTATACCATAATGCACATTTGATATATTATTATTTTCAAAGCTAGATTCCCTCACCCCAAAAGTTATAATTCCATATGCAAAATTAGTAAAAATGTTGTTAGCAATGGTGTTATTTTTCAATGTTAGTCCTTTAACACTTTGAGCAACTATCGAATAAAGAGAGGTTTCATATAACACAAAGTTTGGCGGGGAAGTCAAATTGATCGTAAATCCTTCAATACTCACATCATCTGCATTTATTACAAATCCACCGTTTAGTATGATCTCTCCTAGCTTTTTTGCTTCAATTTTAATTCCTCTTGTGGTAATAACGACTTGCTCTTCATAAATCCCGGATTCAACGGTAATAGAAGCATTTTCTCCAGCATTATCCACCGCTTCTTGTATTGTGGCATAGTCTTCGGGAACATTAATCTTTTCTTTCTTTTCTTTCTTGAAATTCTCCGAATTAGCTAATCTCGTTTCATTTTTTTGCAAAATTCCCTTAATCCCGTTCTCCATCGCCAGTATATCGATTTCGATACCAGTGTCAAGCCCCTGATTTAATTCATCTTGTAGATTGAGCTTTGGATCTTCTCCATCGATGTTACAGCTTACCATGATCGCGGCGATCATGGAGAAAAATAATAGTTTTTTCATTACAAAATATATAAAGTTAGCATGTAAGGTATGTTAATTAATCAGTTAAAAAATATATATTAAATTGTTTATTTTGATTATTATAAAACTTCAAATTATTGCATAATTTATTTATTACAGAATCTTTATTATGATATTATATTCCTATTTATTGAACGTATAATCACATTATAAATAATAAATAAATTTCAGATATATATGCTTTTGTTCAATATTACCTAGAACAATGTACTATACTTTTAGAGTTTGAATTCGCAAAAACGTCCCCTAGTCGACAATGAAGTGACTATTTGCCACATTGGCAATCTGGAAGGACATAAACCAGCCGGAGCTATGCATCAAGGCAGATCTCAGAAAAGCTTTCAAACCTATGGTTTCTTACAGAACGGAGGCCATTTCAGACAGCTGACTTTATCACTTGCTTTTTATGCAATGAAAAGTTTGAGTGGATTGGCGGAATAGAATTGGGAACATTGAAACACGAGAGTCATTCCTGAATTTAAAAAATTTGAGCGAGCCTATTCCTCCATTTTCCATACCAGGCATCGGCAAAGCTATCGGCGGGGTGAGCTGTACTGCCCAAAGTTGTTATTCCAAATGTCACATTAGAAAACCAGCTGTTCACAATGGTGTTTTTTTTAAGGCTCATCCTTGAACTCCTCGAGCAACTACCGCATAAAGGAGGATTTTCAACTCATAGCTCGGCTGGAACGCAAAAAAATTAGTGGAAATAGGTGAAGTAACTGTTTCATGACCCTAAAGTAGGAAATGGGTAATTTAAAACATGATCTCCCACATCGACCCACTAGATTTTGGGGAGGTCATGCTGCAAGACTGATGCTTCCTTATCTGGATTACTATAAACTACTTTTCTTATCTCATTTTCTCATTTTTCTCTTTCTTTACTTTACTTATTCGGCGTCTAAAAATTAGGTAAATGATAAGGATAACAACGGGAATAACTATAAAAATGACCACGTTGCTGGTCCTGGAAAGGTCAATTGGGCCTGTTGGTTTTGGTGTATTCTGTGGTATTTGGGAATAGGATAATCCTGTGGTTAAAAGGAATGCAAAAAGAAAACTCGAAGCGGTGGAAATAAATCTTATGTAGTTGCTCATTGTCATTGCTATTAGGTTACTATTTTTTTAATAAAAATCGATTGAATCTTAAAATTAGATAAGCGATTGATTTTGAGATCATAGTATGCACAAAATTCAATCCGATAATGATTGTTCGGTAGCTGAACGTGAGGGCTTTATTACTAAAGGATTTCCAAGCGTCGTTTTATCTACTCCACAGGCCTTTTTGAGGCCTATGAAGCACTAAAAGTATGATGTTCGCTAAGTTGTGATGTTGGCATTCACCGGCCAAGTTTATATTTCAATTAGAAAGAAAATGCCAAGAATGGGGAGAAATTGCCATTGCTGGGATGGAGGCCGAAGAATTAGAAAATTTGGCTGGATCCCTAATCCTACATCCTGAAGGGTTGAGAGCTTCAGGATGTAGGAGATTCTATCAATTAAGTGAATAATACGGAAATATCGCAAGGCTCTCCTAGTTAATCAAATCACTTAGTTAATGTGCGCCCCCTCTTGTTAAGTGATAAGATCATCATCACTTAATTCGGTTAGTTAAGATACCGCACCCTGATATCATTGCTTTGGGCTAATGACATAATCTACCGCAGACCCAGGTGCTGCTACCTGACACCAACAAGAAAAGCATGCGCTGTATAACCGACAATAAAGATTACCAGGTCAATCTCACCAAAGACACCCCCTGACTAGGCAAGTCAAATTCTATTTGGGCTTTGCCTTCCTCTACATTAATCCATTTAGGTGAGGTGATCAGTTTGAGCTGTCCAGCTTCCTCAAGCTCTGAAATCTGCTCTTGGGTTGGATTTTGTGGTGAGCCCATATCCTTCCAAACCTGATAGGAATTGCTGTGATTTTTATCCACCCGATAATGATGTATCAGCACCTTATTGACTGGAATATTTCCAAGAGTCAATTTTATTGGAGCTGTAGGCATTTCCTTGTCGTCATCATGGTAGTTCCAAACCATAACAGCTGCAGACTTAGTATCTACGGTTGCAAAAGCATTGATATCCTGAGCAGCTCTACGTACACTTGATTGGAGTATGCTATCCAGATTATAGGCGAACGTATCAGTACCTGCATTTACCCCACCGGAAATAGAGACTCGCTGTCCACTCATCATTCCAAACATGCGAAACACATTCAGTACAGGTTTGTCTACACCATTGGTAGCCATATCGCGGAATCCTGCAAACCATTTCTGATCTTCAAATTCAAATCCCCAGGTCACAGCTCCTAGAAAATTAACCCCATGGCGGTCTGCCAGCTGATATTTTCTAGCAAATGAAGCCGCTGTATAACTGGAATACATAGTTCCATTTCGATAAGCATTATGCGGGTAATCTGCCTCAGAACAGGCGGCACATCCCTCGGGGTCGGATTCACCTATCACTATGGGTAAGTGCTTCAGTTCAGGATAGGAGGCAACAATTTCGAAGCCTTTGTCGATGTCATTCAATTGATTTCTCAATCCCATCTGCACAATTCCATCTACTACTTTTGGACTTCCTTTGGCATGAAAGGTTATAAAGTCGAGAGGAGAACCTGTTTTTCCAGTCGCGTAGTTTTTGCCTGAAATCACGTGATCCAGAAAAGTAGTCAGAAACTCCGCAGCTTTGTCCCATCCCGGCCCAGTTGTTTCAGGACCACCAATTCTAGCAGTTGGCAAGGCTCTTTTTACCGCATCGGCAGTGAAGTCATACAGCTTGATGTATTCCTCGGTAGTTCCTCTCCAGTAGCCGATATTAGGTTCGTTCCAAAGTTCCCAGTACCAGGATTCTACTTCCTCCTTACCATATCGCTCCACACTGTGTGTTACCCATTGGAAAACCAATTCAGCCCACTTATTATAATCGTTTGGAGGGTATGCCCAGCCCGTGTAAATATCATTGTACTCTGCCCCCGGCTTCCAATAATGACGATAAGGTTCTGGCTGGGTAGATAATGCTTTGGGCATAAATCCAATTTGGGCAAGAGGCTTCATTCCTCTTTCTATATAGGTATCAAATATTTGATCAATTATGGTCCAATCATAAATAGGATTTCCATCACTATCCTCGGTGTAGGCGTTTGTCGATCCCCATTTCAATGCCGCTCTTGGGCCTTCATCGGTGACCAATAAACTGTGCGCTCTTACATACACGGGAACAGGGCTGAGATCTGCTATTTCAGAAAGCAGTTTCTTGCCGTCCTTCATGTAGGTGTAATTAGGCTCATCATATCCCCACCAAGCCCAAGCTGGTTGCATGGGTCCTATTTCCTTTGAAAGATCAATGTTGAAATGGACAGGCTCATCATTTCTGATATCCTTTTCCTGCGCGATGCTGAGGTTTATACTAGCAAGAATGGCGAATAGAGACAGGATAAAGCCCCGTAGTTTAAAAAGGGACACAGTAGGTTTATCGTTCATAGGTTTATGGGTTAGTCAATTAATAAAAGCAAAAGCGATCTGAGCCTAAGTTATAAACATATGTTTCTAACAGCCCAATAGTTTAGGGAGGAATTTCATTAAATAAAAATGCTTTGGTAATTTATAAATGATGCTAGGCTAGACAGATGAATATGGTAGATAATCTCAGATGAATTCTTCGCTGAAATAATCCCGGTAAGTGTAGTCAAATCGCTCGTGGTGACAGGGTGGGATTTTCCTTCCCTGCAGTCTGCCCAAGGCAGAATTCTTTTTTAGGAAGATTTCTTAGCACCTAGCAGTCGGGAGTATTTGCCTTTTCTATCTCATCCCTCCTTCTTCCTGATATCGATTTGCTCATCGGTACAGGCTCTCTTCCTTAAGGCGGGGGAGATTGCTTCTGCTAGATTGTTGGAATGTGCTTCAAATAGAGCCGAAGGGGGCTATTGTAAGAAAATCCCCCCTCTGAGAGAAGCTTCTTCTACTCTCAATTGAAGTTCTATTTGGCACTGGTTGAAGTTTAGTCTAATTAGAGGTCATCTTATTTCTCTCCTTGAACTGGAGTTCGAGATACCATTACCTTCCAAACTTTATTAGAAGCTCCAGATTTACCACTGCCAAAGGTTGAAGGAGATATTTCGTAAGATTCGATTCCTCCATAGATATATCCAATATGCACTGGTTCTGAACTATTAAAGGTACTTTCTCCATCGATTACATCTGTTTCCATGCCATTAATGGTTACATACCTAGCATTGCTATTGGGAACAAATTCTGCTTCTGCTCCATAAAAATAGTTGGATGGATAAACGTTTGAAAGGGTGTCAAATGAACTTGCTTTCGTCGTTAGATTGTACTTAGCATAGCCCAATGTGTTCGTAAATCCAGATAAGTCAGCATCTGGCTTGCCATTTCCTATGCCTCCCGGTAAGAAGGTATGAAGGTCTTTTGATTGTGAATCATAGATTACAAAATCAGGGCAGGAATATATATTACAATTCTTCTGATCGTACTGTGTATCGATCACATACTTTTCTGCTCCGTCAGGAGTAATGTAAATGGCATCGTTCCAAGCGGCCAATGTTTCACCATATTTGAATACTCCACCCAGTAGCGCAAAGTTGGGAGCAAGGTTGTTGTCCTTGTCTAGATAAAGGGCTGCAGCTATGGGTAGATCTCTTCTTCTGAAAACAGAAGTGCTATCTGCTTTTTTCGGATTGTTTAGCAATTCTGCTGGAGAAATATCACTAATAGTATCTGTTACCGTTGCAGTAAGAGCGAGCGTGCTAGCATCTTCTGAGAAATTGAACTCGTAGACACTGTTTAAATAAACTTGTGCAGTATCAAAATTATGTCCTGCAGCCAAATAAAATTTGTCATTTAATTTTTTCAATTCCCCACCAGTAGCCCTTAGCGTTGCATTGTTTCCAAATTTAAATAGGTCTTCCCATTCTGTAACAGTTAAATTCCAGTCCTGGTTAGTAATTCTCATTAAGAGTGGAACGTTAATTTTGGCTATCTCATCAGATGTGGTGTAGTTATCCTTGGTCGGGGTTTCGCTTAAAGGAGGTCCATACCCTCCAACTACATATAGGTAATCCCCCGATTGTACGACTTGAGGATTAGTACACATAAAGATCCTGCCGTGCTCAGCCAATAGATCTCCAACTTTTTTACTGATCGCCTGAATATCTTCGGTCTCGCCATTAGCTCCGGTTGCTATGGAGCGAATAGTGCTCAACATGTCCGAATAGTTAAGAAATGATTGGTTTCCTGTTTTGGGGTTGAACGTATAGATAAAGGGATTAAATGATTTAGGAGGGAAAGACTTTAGTGAATAATCCGCATTTAAATTGTGTAAGCCACCCAGCGTATCATTTCCGTTAGTTCTTCCTGCAAAAAGTAGCCAATCATCTTGGATACTGGCATGCACGAAGGACTGTAACGCAGGAGCAAGATAGTTTTCATTAACAGCTTCTATCGACAGGGAATAGCTATATAAAGTTGCACTGTCAGCATTAGAGTTTGAATCATTATTTTTATTTCCGCAGGAAGTAAAAAGCCAAGCCAATGTTAAATTAGTAAGTAGACAATAGGTTTTAAGTTTCATTTCGACGTATGTAAAGTTGTGAGCGTTATTTTATTATTGGTACAAAAAATACAAATAGGCAAGATCAACTAGGGTTGCTTATATCCATTATATCTAAGGTTATGTATGTTAAGACAATCATACTTCCTGACACTAATGGGCTGTATAGGCTATATAAAAAGATAGGAAACAATTAAAGTCAAAACATATCTGATCTCACCCAACTCCCGATATCGCGTCACTTATCGGGACAGCCACTTTAGAAAGTGCGCACTAAACTCTGGTCAATTATAATTTCAAAATAATTCTTGTTTGATTTCCAGATTCAATCCCGGAAAATGCTGATAAAAGTTGCTTTATCTACCTCCTACCATCCTTCCCGAAATACTGCAGGACCGGCTCTTCCTTAAAGAGGAGGCGCTGGGCGGTGGTAACTGATAGCTCCCGAATTGCTTTCAACCGGGATAATAGATTTCAAAAACTAAAAGACCTGTGCAAGAAAGTGAATAAAATGATATTTTCCAACGCACAACCTGGCCCCTCACTAAAACAGTCCAATGGACTGTTTTCTTACGCTAGTTCCTCACGTACAGGGTATTTTTTTAGTTAAGCTCCTCCCATCCTTCCCGATACGCTGTCGGACAGGATAGCGCGCCATAAATACAAGCTATTGTGGAAAGCGAATTATTATTCGGATGAAAATACATCGCATTTTAATTAGCAATAAGCGTGTTTTCATGCTGCAGTACATGGTTTTTAACCTTGGTCTGAAATTCCTGGGGGGTATTGCCTGTGTGCAACTTAAAAAACCTGCTAAAATAGGATCGGTCCTGGAATCCTAAATTAAATGCAATTTCCTTCATCGTATTTTCACTATGGATAATTTGTCGCTTGGCTTCCAAAATCAATCGATCATGGACCAACTGTACACCCGTCTTATTGAGTTTTTCTTTTAAAATTTGATTGAGCCGCTTGGCGCTGATTCCAAGCTTTCCTGCATAAAAATCAGCTGTACGCTCTTCATGATAGTTCAGCTCAAGCAGCATCATAAACTCATAGATTCGCTTTTCATGAATATCCTGCAAGGTGAAATGATGTTCCTTGAGTTGGATCAATTTCAACAGTAAAACCTTTAATAAAGCCTTAAGCATAATCAGATTCATGGAGCTTTGGTTGTATTCTTCCTCCATCAATTTGTAAACAGCATTCAGACTTTTCGCATTTTCCTCATTTACCTGTAGGCAAGAGAACTCTCCCTGAATGTTGAATATCCTGAACACATCCAGCAGGAACTCCTTTAAGTCATCTTCAAGCATCTCCTGCTTAAAGGAAACCAAAACTCCATTTTTCCCAGCTTTATTAAGCTGATGAACCCTATATGGGGGAATTAAATAAATCCAATCTCCTTTTAAAGTCTGAAAGTCATGTCGGATCGTGTGAAGTGCCTCTTCATTTTTAAGCCACACAATCTCGAAAAACTCCCTTCTTCCCGGATCATCTAAATAGGATGGCGGGCAGTCCGCCAAATCTCTAATATATAAAACCTTGTCCTTAAGCATTGATGTGATTTTGTTGGTTAGATCCAAGAGCCTAATCCCAATTAATTAAGGCTCTCATTCGGATGAGTTTCTATAATGTACCACAATAGTAGACAATTACACCACAGATTCAGCAAGTGTTAGCAAATAATACCACACAACTATCAGATTGTGTAATCAGCTCGGCTTACCTCTGCCTAGCTTTGTACCCACCCAAACAGACGATAACACATAGTAATGGAAGACAGCATAGCAAGCACTTTACAAGATCAACTGGCTCAGGCCTTAAAAGCTATATACCAGGAACATCTACAGCTCCAAGCAGGCTTGGACTACAGCTCACTTGCCAAGCTCATCAATGAAATCAACTCAGCGGATAAAATCTTCCTAATGGGTATGGGCAGAAGTGGATTGATGATGAAAGCCTCCGCGATGCGACTGATGCATTTGGGTTACCAAACCTATGTGGTGGGCGAAACTACTACTCCTGCCATAGGTCAAGGAGATCTATTGATCACTGGTTCAGGTAGCGGCACCACCAAAAGCATAGTAAGGGCAGCGGCTACCTCAAAAGAAGCAGGAGCCAGAAATCTGTGTTTCACTACTGCCATTGAATCTGAACTGGCCAGATTGTCCGATCAAGTGATCGTACTTCCTGCTGCGCAAAAGCAAGAACAAAAGGAACAGCTCTCCACTCAATACGCCGGCAGTTTATTCGAACAGGCATTATTACTGGTGTTCGACTCCACTATTCAGGTACTCTGGAAATCCGGTGGGAGTACCACCTCTGAATTATGGAAGCGTCATGCCAATCTTGAATAGTATACTAGCTATTCCACCAGTCTAATAAAACATATTTAACTAATACATTATGACCAAATTACAAGTAGCAATTGATTTATTAACTACAGAAGATGCAATCGCTTTGGCAACCAAAGTAGCTCCCTATGTGGACATTATAGAGTTGGGAACTCCACTGATCAAAAGTGAAGGTCTAGCTGTAATTACAGCAATGAAAAAAGCATTTCCAGACAAACTGGTCTTTGCTGACTTTAAAACTGCGGACGCTGGTGAATTGGAAGCTGAAATGGCTTTTAAGGCAGGAGCAGATTACATTACTATTTTAGGAGCAACCGGAGATTCTACTATTGTCGGAGCAGTGAAAGCGGCTAAAGCTTATGGCAAAGCAGTGGTAGTGGATACTATAGGGGTTAAAGACCGAGTTAAGCGTGCACAAGAAGTGTATGCTTTGGGAGTTGAGTTTGTTGAACTGCATGCCGGTTTGGACGAACAGGCAGAGGATGGTTATTCCATTCAGGTTCTGATAGATGAAGCTTCCCGTGCCGGGGTACCTGTGTCTATCGCTGGCGGCGTAAATCTATCCAGCATCAAAGCGGTGAAGGATTCCGGTGCCGTGGTGGCTGTGGCTGGAGCTGCAATCTATGGAGCTAAAGACCCTGCTCAGGCAGCAAAAGAATTAAAAGAGCTGCTAAACGCTTAACCTGAGAAATAAAACACAATACTATATGCCTCCCGGAAATACAATTTCCAGGAGGCATTCTTTTTATGGAAGAGACTATATTCATGAAGGCTCCACGATGAGTATGCTATTTGGGAAATTACTACCCACACTCATGGAGAATCTCTCCTCTATTTACTGAATCAGAGCTGATTATATTCGAATCTGAACAATAACACCCTTCATTTTTAGAGGAATATTAGAAATGCTTTTACGCAATTAATACCTTTTTATAATATGTGTATACGCTTAACTGCACGTATGTACTTTATATTAATGCTGGAAGTTCAAATTTGGCAATTCCCTCCGCCGCGGCGGAGGGCAAGGGGGATTTTTCACTACTAAAACCATGTATAATTCTAGAACGTGCATTCATGCGGATACACATATTTTATAATCAACTCTAGATGTGATTACAACTTAAACTGTAGCGTCAGATACACTCCTCTTCCATCCGATGGTAGAATGCCTGGGCCGGGATATCCTGTAGCTCTTCTGGTGAAATAGATGGCATTTGTCAAATTGTTAACTGACCCTTCCAGCTTGAATTTTTGGAATTCATAGGACAAACTAAGGTCCAGGATATGGTAGGCTGGAATCAATCCCACTACTGCCGAAACCCCGCCTTCAGTTGCATTGGTGGCATCACTGAACTGGTCACTTAGAAAACTGTATTGTATGGAGGATTTGAACTTATCGTATCCTAAAGCAAGGCCAGTTTTGAAGTTGACTTTGGGTACAAACTCCACTTGATTGCCTGTGATTCCAGGCACCTCGCTCAGTTTATACTGGGAGTGAATCAGGGCAATATTGGTAAAAATAGATCCTCTCCAAAGCTTGTTTTCAGGTAGGAAAGTGTTGATGTAATTCCACTCCACATAACTTTCTACACCCTTGAGGATGGCCTGACCTATATTGGTTCTTTGTCTAAGTACCCTGTTGCTTTCATTATAATACTGTACTTCCCCAATTCTGTTATTGTAATTCAGATAGAAAAAACTCAGATCGTAATTGAGGATTTTTCCTTGATCAGACCTAATTCCCAAATCCAATGAATAACCTTTTTCATCCTGCAAATTGGGATCTATGGTAGCGGAGGGATTAGAAATCCGCATATCACTGAACGTAATGGATCTATAATTTTGGGAAATATTGGAATACAGTTCTACCTGCTGCGTAGGCTTGTAGCTGAGGCCCAGCCCTCCTATCAGGAAACTTCGGGTATTTGACCTTGACTCCTCGGTGACTGTTCTATCCAATATATTGCCTGCAAGATCTTTAAATTCCGTAGCATAGTATCCCTCAGATGAGGTTTTGATGTACTCAAATCTTACCCCCGGAGTGATGGAAAACTGCTCATTTATGAAAAAGATATTTTCCATAAAAAGGGAGGTATTTCTATTTGGAAATTCGTAATCGTTGAGCAACTTATTTTCCCCAGGCACATAGTCAAAATCAGCATCTGACCCTGTGCTGCCAAAGCCTTGACTGCTATGATTATACCCGTGATAGTACCTAACGCCCGCAAGGCCGATCGATTGAATATTCCCTACCGCGTATCTTTTCAAATACCGAAGTTCTGCTCCCCAGTTTTCAAAATCTCCTTTGATCAGATCTCTTTCTGAGTTGTCGTCGATTGTTGCTACACGGTTGGGACGAAAACCAACGGAATAGCGGTTGGCATTCAAACCGAAAACTCTAAGATTAATAGAATTACTGCTATTGAATTTATGGTCTAAATGCAGCGCATAAAGATTCCAATCCACCTGAAACCAGTTTCTCTCCCTGTTGCTTTGTCTGGGATCCTGCAGATACATCTCATCGGTAAGTCCACCTGGCTGCTGGGCTAAGTATTTCATCTTGGTGAAATCCACTCCCACACTGGTTTTGTCAGAAAGCTGGTAATTGATATTTGAGTAAAAATTATAGCTCTCAAACTGAGAATTTGGTCTCCAGCCCTCCCCTTTTTTGTATTGAAAAAATGAGTAATAACTGACTTTGCCTGCAGTGCCGCTGACGCTGGTAAAGGTATTGTAGAATCCGAAGGAGCCCAGGGTCTGTCTGGCAGTAAGTTCAAACTTTTTATCTTCCACCGGCCGCTTCATCTGAAAGTTAATGAGGCCTCCGAATTGAGTTCCATACTGTAAAGAAGCCGCTCCACGGACGATTTGAATTTTACCTATACCCTCCAAAGGAGGGGTATAATAACTCTCTGGATAGCCCAAGGCATCGGCGCTGATATCGTACCCATTTTGTCTGGTGTTGAAATTGGAAGAGCGATTGGGGTCCAAGCCTCTGCCTCCTATGCTGAGCTGAAGTCCTGCCCCATCATTTTCCCAGATATTCAAGCCGGCCACTTTAGAATAAGCCTGTCTGGCATTATTGGTAGATAGATTTGCTGTTAAATTCTCGGTTAGAATCACTTCAGATTTTTTAGCTTCATATAGGCCCATGTCATCCACCGAGCGCATTCTAGAAAGCCCAAAATCAGCCCCTGAATCTGTCACCACTGTTTCGTCTAAGTCTTGGCTTTGGGGCGTGAGTAGGACTTGCAGGGTTTGATCTTTTCCAGAGATCAGCACTTGTATATTTTTATACTGGAAGGATTCACTGGTAAAATGTACAGTGTAGGCTCCGTCTGCTAGCTTATCGAAGCTGAACTCTCCTTTCTTATTTACCTCAACCAATTTTGATCCATCATTCAGGTAGACAGTACACTGTGCAATGATGCTCTGATCTTCAGCAGACTTGACGGTCCCGCTCAGTTTATGCTGAGCCATCAGGATCAGCGGAAATAAGCTTAATATCAGGGTGTTATAAACCTTTAATTTCATCTTGAAATGTTAAAATCCAATGTTTAGGGCGAAATGATTCTTTTTCCTTTGAAAGGTCAACGGTTGGGTCTATCAATGCTTTTCCTATTCTGCCATTCAGCGAGACATAGGTGTCGGCGTAGATTTGAGGGTTTTCAAACCCCGCTTTTTCATAATGCTCTTTGAGAATATGGGCATACTGCAGAATCATATCCGGCTGCGTAGCCATCATTTTCTCCTGCTGTGGAGTCAAGAAATCCTTGTTATCCACCTCAATGATTTTCCCCATCTCATCTTTGATGATAAATGACGCTGCCCCCATTTTCTCCATGAGCATAACACGCCAGGAAAATCTATATCCTTCCTCCGTCCAGAATAACTCACCCGGATATAGCAGGTATCTAAAGGGGAAAAGCAGCTGAAATGAGAAGAAAATAAGCAGTCCAACAGTCACAAGATTTTGCTGAATCTTTGAAAAACTATAGGTTCGAACTGGTGTAAGAAAGGAATGGCTAACGGTAAGAATTGCACCGATTTTACGAATAAAGGCTTGATGAAAACCTGTAGAAAAAAAGATCAATGCTGTCCCTATCATAATGTAAGGGAACATCCCAATCGGAAAGAGTAGCGAGGTAAGCAAGTGGAAAGTAACCACTGAAAGGAAAGCCAGTTTACGTGTAGGCTTATAGAGCAAAAGAAAAGCTATGCTCAAATCATAGAGGCAACCAATCCAACTGAACAGGTATGCAACCCATAGTTCATTGAATAATCCGCCTATGAACGGAATATCATTTTTTGCCGGAAGCCATATTTTCATAGGTAAGGCATGGAATAACCAGTCAGAGTTCAGTTTGGCCAGTCCGGCATAGAAATACAAGATAACCACTAGCAACCTGATGGAATCGGTGCACCAGCTTGGAATTTTGTCTGAGTTTATCTGGGGTTTTCTCCAGGCATCCACAGAGAAATAGGCATTTGCCGGTAGGAAAATAAGTAGAAAGCTTAGCAGGGAGATGAAATAATAATGGTTTAAATAGGTGGTTTTATCCATCAGCTCTATGTAGGTGAAGCTCAGGAAAAACAGGATACTCGCTCCCCTATAAAATAGGCCAATGCAGATAAGCAATGCGGATAGAATCGCTATGATAAAAAGCAGGTAGGTATAGGGTCCTAATGGCTTTATCCATTCGAAACCGTAAAAAGTAAAATGATGCTTGGGCTCAATGTATAGCTGAAAAATCCAGCCTTTAAACCAAAAACGCAACATACTGATCATCATCAAAACACCAAACATCATCCTGAAAACAGCCAAGGCTGCAGGGGATGATGTTTGGTTTAAATAGGAGGAAAATGATGATTTCAGATCAATCACCATCATTGTCTGTGTAAGTGATGGTGATGCTCATGGCAGAAGTCATATCTACCTTAAGAATTCTGACAGCTTTTTGCATCTCCTGATACACCTTTACCATGGCATCATTATCAGTTTCTATTTGATAGTAATAATCATCTGATAAGGCTTCAACAAGATTATCTATAAGTGAAAATTGCTCATTGATGTATTCAGATAATAATTTTCCAGTGCTAGGATCTTTTGCGCCAATTGAATTCAAATAGGACTTCAAGGAAGGGCCTTGTTTCCCATTTGCTTTTCCATTGAAAAAATTGCTAAAAGCTAGCTGAGCGGTTTTGGCTAATTTCCCGGAAATGTCTTTTTTATAATAAGCTTCCACTTTATCAGGGTTTGGAGTACCTGCGCTGGCAATCGTTGCGCCTGAAGGAATTCCAAATTTCCCACTCCGCACATGTCTCTCATAATAAAGCACATAGGCATTCACAAGGGAGGCAGTGGAAGAACCAATATCCAGACCGGTTCGGTTGATAAAATCATCCTTTGCAGTTCCCTTCCACTCAGAGATGACCTGATCTAAAAGTGTATCCATTCTAGATACAAGCACTTTTATATACGAAAGCCTCTGTGCTCCTTTTTCAGAGTCAAGGTAAAACGCGAGGATATTTTCCTCTTGAGCTGCCACGCCATTTAGCAGAAAATCCAATGCTGGAAATCCTTGCTGGGCATAGGCTGGCGGTAAGTTTAGATTGGCAGTTCCTGAGGTGATGTTGTTTTGAATTCCGGCAACATCGGCAGGATAGATATTGAAGAAACTTCTAAGCGTATATTTCTCAGCAGGTCCTACTTCATACATTTCTACATTTTGCCAAGAAATATAAGCTTCAGTCCAGGAAGTTCTAAAAGCCGAAAGACTAGCCTCAGTGGGATTGGTGGTGAAATCATCCGCAGTGATCAGCATAGCCTGCAAATCCTTGTCAAACTCAGCGTAAGAAGGAAGAATCAACTCCTCTACCCAAAAAGTAAGCATTTCTTTTCGGTCAGTGGAAACATCAGGCTGGCTTATATTCTCGGTAGAATCTACGCAGCTTACCAAGGTTGCCAAAAGCAGAAATAGGATTTGAGTCTTTATATTTTTCATCGTAGGGCTTTTTCAGAAATGAAAAAAGTATCAACCTACTCTTAATAGGCCGATACATTTTTGGAAATCTTTATTTATCAGAGGTTAAACTTCGCCTTAATGGCAGCTTCAGCATTGCTGATTTTAGTGGCATCTAAGTCCCAAAATCCATTGTCACTTCCAATAAGTGCGAGCAAGATCGAGTCTGAGAAGTTCGCATCAGCCTGATAAGTAGTTGCAAATCGTAAGGAGTAAATGAATCCAATTGCTTCGCCTATTGCATGCGCTCTCTTATCTGCAGTTGCGCTGGTTCTCCATTTTCCTAAATACCCTAGGGCTGCATTTGCCAAAGATTTTTCAAACTCCTGTCGGATAAATAAAGCTTGATTTTCCAACTCAACCCTATCATTGTTAGCGATCGCAGCTCTTCCTTTCAGAAATGCTGGATAAATTTTAGCATAGCTAGCTTTATTGTATTCCCAGATATAGGATCCTGCACCAAACTCTGACACAGTACCCCTTTCACTGTCTGTGAATCCTTCCAGGTAAATAGGATTAGTAGTAAGCGTACCGTAGGCTATATCCCAGTTATGCTCAAGTTCCGTGTAGTTTTCTCCAGCTACCAGCGTAGAATTATCAGCATTTAATCTAGCTGTTAAAAGCACGTTGCCAATATAATCAAGCTGAAATGCGCCAATTAAAGATTTTTGAATGACCTGCGCGACTTCAATTCCGTCTTCATTTAACAGGTAGCTCCCCAGTTTCCCGGCCTTGTTAACTCCCGCTTCCTCATTGAGAGATGAGCTTATGCCTTCAATTTCTGCAAAAAGTAATTCAAAGTTTGCTCTGGTACTTTCAATTTCCTGTGCGGATTTGGAAGCTGCAACTCTCTCACTTAGGCTGATAGAAGAGTTGTTCAAATCAGCCGCAGTGAATAAATCTCCTGTTATTTCCAGAGTTGAAAAAGGAGACTGAGTATTAGTAAATAGATTAGAAAGTATGGTCTTATCTAGTTGGGTGTTTGCACTGACGTTGGACGTCAGGTACTTGTTCAAAGACTGAAACATAGTCAAGGAGATATTTCCTTCCTCAAGAGATACTGTGGAAGTTCCATTCGCATCAAGGAATTGTGAAGCGTAAGAACTATCGAAGTCTAAGCTGCTGTATTCTACTTCAGCTCTGAGTCTTGGGTTTTCCGAATCGTTCTCACAAGCGGTGCTTGCTAAAAGGACAAGTCCTAGCAAGACCTGAGGTTTTTTGAAATACTGAAACATAGTATAATGATGGTTTAATTGAGATCTGAGGCAAAGATATTTATTTAGACTAATTCTAAAAAGCTTATTTGGATAAATTCTAAATAAAAATTATTTAGTCAAATGTAACCCCCTGATAATGGGTGAAAAACATCTGGCTGATTTCTAAAAATTAATTGAGAAACAATCTGCGGGAATGAGCCGAAACAAAGAATGCTTATACTTTTTGAAAGTAGCTGTGATAATAAGCTTATAAAGAATTGGTACTTCAATAGAGAGAGCTAGACGATTGTACAATATTAAAAAGTGACTTTACTTAAGTAAAACTATCTGATGCTCAATTGAATATAATGATGCTAATCGCTTTAATATTCGCTTAAAAATTGTAATTTATCAAGAAGTTTTTTGGAACTCAGTTATTAATCTTTTTAGAATAGCTTTTCTCAGATGTTCCAAAGGCTGTGAGATTTTTAACGTGGATTCAATTTTTAATAATCATATCTACAGGGAAGCCGAAAACTGATAAGAGTAGGCATAAGACTTAACAATACTTTTATGAAAAAAACAATCCAAATCGGTTTGTACATGATGATTGCATCATTGATACTTACCATTCCGTCAATGGCGCAAGACTTAGAAAAGGAACTGGCAGCTATTACAGCAAAATATGAAAAAGCATATAATGCAAAAGATGTGAAGACGCTCGTTAGCATGTACACTGCAGATGCTGTCAGGACATTTAGTGATGGAAGACACTTCAGTGGAACAGGCGAAATCGGAGCAGCAATGACAGAAGAGTTTGCTGGAACCTCATTGAAAGTTTCAATTCATCCTGGGGGATACGATGTAAACCCTGATGGAACGCTTGTTTCGAAGGGAACCTATCACCTGGAGGGCACAGCAGGTACCGAGGCTGTAAATACGAATGGCAGTTATACCAATACCCTGGCAAAGGTTAATGGAGAGTGGAAAATCACAAAATCTTCCTTGGTTTTAGAACAATAGCATTTTATGTTCTCTTACTTTCTTAAGTAGCCCAAGTGTAAAAGCTTGGGCTATTTTTTTTGTTTCGATGCTCTAGTATCCTGGAAATGTCCCGTCCTGAAATAGCGTTACAGAAAATGTAATGTTATGAAAGAAGCGCAAGAGCATAAGTGTGTTAAGTGGACCCAACGTGATTTCAGAAAGTACAACTTTTAGATTTCTAACTTTAGTTTTCTATTTTTAAAAAAGCTCTGCCTAGATTTGCATCTTCACAAACCGAAAACCAATCCACTCTGTTCTAAAAATAGATCCGATTCCTCACTACCACACTTCCTTCCTATGCCTATCAATGATCCGCTGCGGAAAGGAAAAGATTTGAGGTTCGTTTTTCTCCTAAATTGAAACTCTAGAAAAAAAATAGAAACTTGTTTGTCATTTCCTTTGTGACCGTTGTTTTTTATGTGTATTCGCTTAACTGCACGTATGTACTTTATATTAATGCTAGAAGTTCAAATTTGGCAATTCCCTCCGCCGCGGCGGAGGGCAAGGGGGATTTTTCACTACTAAAACCATGTATAATTCTAGAACGTGCATTCATGCGGATACACATATTGTTTTTTATTGGTGGAAAAACTTGGAGCCTCTGTGGTGAAAAATACTAATCAAAATATCGTACGTGCTTTCTACTTAGTTACATTGGAGAACATCTATTATTTCATCCTTTCTTCTTAAATGATTCAACAACGAAAAATCTGTATCGTATCTGGGCATTATCCAAAAGTTGTTTTGTTTGCAGAGCTTACCAGAAACATCTTAAGAGAATATGCTAAAACGCATCAATACAGCTTGTACTATGATTCGGAAACCCCAGTCCCAAAAGGTATTCCCGAATTACATTTCAGAAGGTGCTTGCTTTTAAAAAAAGCGAGCGAGGCTTTCCCATATGCGGAATGGTATATATGGCTCGACACGGATATATACATTCAAGCAATGGAAAGAAGGATTGAGGAGTTTATTGATTTGAGTGACCCGACGATTCTTTACCATGTGTTTAATGAAAAGCCGTGGGGATTTCCAGTAAATACAGGAGTAAAACTTGTAAATAGGAAAGCAATACACTGGGAAGATGAAATCTATGCTTTACGGGAGAATTGTGCTTTTCCCTATGAGCAGAAGTTGGTTATCGATTATATTGTGCCCAAGTATGGGTCACAGGTTCTTATCCATGACCCCTATACAATGAATTGCCTATATGGAGAACATGATCATAAGGCTGCATTATTTGTCCACGTATGTAGCCGAAGTAGCGTAAACAGAAACTTGATTATTCTCAGCAACACAAGAAAGCTGCTTAAAAACAATCAAAAAATTATTCTGAATAGATACTATCAAAATTTTCACTATTTCTATTTCAAGAATTATATTCTGAAAGTAATACAAGCTGCCAATAGCTTATTTAAAAAGTTGATTTCAGAATCTCTACCAAGAAATTAATTCATAACTAATCACTTATCTACTTTTTGAAATAAAACACTATCTTTCACCATCGATTTTTAAAAATCTTACCACAAATACACCCTCATAATCGGTTTTTTGATATCCCAATGAAAACTATCTTGAAATGCCTAGTCACTTTATTAGGCATGATTCTTTTTGTACTTACAACTGAATCCTTTGCCCAGCAAACCCATATTGATTTAGGACTTCGCGTCCAAAAGTCTTTTGGCCTCTACTACGAAAATGGATTTGTCGCACAGTTTTCGGCTGATAGCATTGCCCAGCAGCGCCTCTACTTGGGGATAGGCTATGTCAGCAGCCGACTAGGTTCGGCGATCGGCTCCAACGCCATCAAGCAAGACAACTATCAAGTTTGGCTCTCCTATTATTTTAAAAAAGATCATAAACTTCAGCCTTTTGTCAGCATGGGCAGCGGCTTCTTTCATGCAGATTATGAATCAGATGATTTTGAGGAATTGGACCAAAGCTCGCTTTTGCTTTCGACAAGTGCCGGCTTAGAGTATACAACTCCCATCCGACTGAAAGTAAACCTTGCCATAGGATACAATTTGATCTCCGGTAATGGTCAAGAAGGTCCGGGAACACTTTACCCAGTATTTGGACAACTCAATTTTTACTATCCACTGAAATGAAAAATTACGAACCTTTTTATTCGTTGAGGTTGAAAGTGAATTTACCTACTCTCCTATTTCGCAACCGACTTGGTTTGTACTTAGTCCTTTGCTTGGGAATCAGTTTAGCTTCCTGTGGTGATCCATCTGATATTTCGGACGAACTCCTAGATGGAAAAGTCATTTTTGACCCATCGATCATGGCTCCAGAAAACTATTTGACTTCCTTGAGTAATCCGAATCCCACGCCAGAAGAAGCTTCCCGACCCGTTTTTATTCTTTGTCATGGCTATAGTGCTTCGACATTTGAGTGGTCAGAGTTTATCGCATGGTCAGGCAATACCGAAGCCTATTATACTTCCAGTGTATTATTAGGAGGTCATGGCCGTACCTATGAGGAATTTAAATCTAACAGCTGGCAAGATTGGCAATGGGCGATTTTTGACGAATATGAAGCGCTCTTGGATGCAGGCTATACCAATATCAACTTGGTGGGTTCATCGACTGGTGGAGCACTTATTTTAGAGGCTATTTCATCAGGTTATTTCAAGGGTAAAACCGCACCAAAACATATTTTCATGGTAGATCCCATTGTCCTACCATCCGATAAAATACTTCCTTTGATCGGTGTACTGGGTCCTTTGATAGGCTATACTGAAGCAGAAAATACGAATGGGGAAAAAAGCTACTGGTATACCTATATACCTCAAAAAACACTCCAAGAACTCCAAAAAGTCATCAAAAAAGTTCGTCTAGATCTACAGAAGGGCATTAATCTTCCTTCCCAAACTTCCCTAAATGTCTATAAATCAACTCATGATTCCAGTGCTGATCCAGCGAGTGCTGTTTTGATTTATAAGGGAGTCAGTCCGTCGAATCAAGTAAGTATCAAGATGATTGATTCTGAACTGCATGTATTCACCAGACTCAACTATCGAATAGAATCTGTGAGTGCTCAGGATAGGACAAACCAAGAGCAAACTTTTCAGGATATCGTGGAGATTGCTTTACATCATTGAGATAAGTCACCAAAGAACAAAAAGCCTCGAGACTCTTGTTCAATGTAGGATTATTATCACTGGAAATCCAAATCTAAAGATTAGTAATATAGTTAACACCCCATATCCAGGCAGCCTACAAGGAATACTTACGTAAGCTGGCTCCACAGACATTTCACAGTTTTACTCATTTTAAAAGTTCTGAGAGGATAATTCTGACATTTTTTACCTGAATAAGAGCCCTGACTCTGACAATTTTTCAGAAAAAAGTGACATAATTCACTCATTAATCTATTGGCATTTGACTTGTTTTTTTTTCTCTCAGAATCGCGATTCTTTTATTGGTTTCTTGATTTGATAGTCCTGATGACTCATCCTTTCGAGAACGTTTATTTGTTTAACTCTAAAACGTAAAAGCAATGAACACATTAATGAAAAGAAACGGATACAGTCCATCTACAAACTTATTCGAGGACTTTCCTAGCAGAGGATTAGTTGACTGGCTGGATGCTGCAGGCTTTGGCCGAACCACTGAAAGCAGCACACGGCCTAGTGTCAACATAGCAGAAACCGGGAATGATTTCAGAGTCGAGATGGCAGTGCCAGGCATGCAAAAAGAGAATTTCAAGGTGGAGCTGGACAATAATACCTTGACAATACAGGCAGAAGCTTCCGGGAACTCAGAGGAGGCTGCAAGGGAATATGTTTACTACGCCCGAAGGGAATTCAGCTATCGTGACTTTAAACGCTCCTTTTACTTACCAAATACGGTAGAAAATGACAAAATAGAGGCTAAGTATCAAGACGGTATTTTGAGGCTAATTATCCCAAAACGGGAGGAAGCCAAGCAAAAACCAGTAAAAACAATCCAAATTTCTTAAGGGGTGAAAGGCAATCTATCTAGGTTGCCTTTACCTACTTTTATTTTGCCTATTGCTATACAAATCGTTATAGGCGATTTACAGATCTAAGCAATTCTGTGTTTTATGTTGAACAAAAAGTATTGAAACCATGGATAAAAGCTCTTTTCTGAATTACTACAAAACCATCCTTGAAAAAGTAAGCTTTGACAAAAGGCTGCTTGAAAAAGAATATAAAAAAGCAAAAGAACTATTGGAAGGTCCGGAAGCTAGGGATCTAGATTATTGGGTGAAGAGCCAAGGTCTTTTGAGAAGGACGGACCCTGTGCCAATTGATAAAAATAATAGTCGGGTCACTTAACTGAGTAAATCAGGCATCCGCAGTCTGACATACAGGTCAAACTGCGGAAAATTACTTACTAAACTTTTACCATTTTAATGATGATCGGTGGCTCCTGAAGTTTTTCTGCGGCCATAGCAACGAATTCTTGTATGTGGGGCTGCTTGTTGTGTAAGTCTAAGCCAGCTTGATCTTCCCAAATCTCATAGAAAACAAAGGTATTAGCATCATCAATCCCCTGATGCAAATCATAGTGTATACAGGCTTGCTCTTTTTTAGTTTCAATCACCAAATTCTCTAAAGCAGTTTTTATTTCGGAAGTAAATTCTGGTTTGGCTTTGGCAATTGCGGTCAAATAAATCTTCATCGTGTTGTTGTTAAAATGTTACTAGGTAGTACCTGATTTTCAAATGCTAGGTTATTGCTTTTGCATTATGAGACTAATTGATCACATCAGCAAATAAGGCAATTCACTAGCGATGAACTTTGATCTTTACCTAACTCACTATTTTGTCATAAATTTCCATGTGATGGTATCATAGGTAAACTTATTGCTATTTAAAGCCTTTGAGTTTCCAGACAATTCCCCATTCCTTGTTTTTTCAACGCTAAGTTCAGTTAATGAGAATTCACCTTTTTCATAATCGTAGCTAACTCCATCGTCGTTGTACAATAAAAATGTATTTGCTTTACTACCATAGTGTCTAACCTCCAAGGACTTCTCTTTTTTTTCTTTGCTTATAGACGTCAACATTGGAATGATGGCTCCATCTTTAACAAATAAGGGAATTTCCTCAAGCTTGGTTTGTATAGTTATTGTTTCACCATTACCAGCGTATTCTCCGCTATAGAAATCAAACCAATCACCCTTGGGAAGTACAATCTTGCGATCTTTTTGCCCCGTAAAAACAGGGGCCACCAGAATGGATGGACCCATCATATATTGATCCGTAACTTCCAATCTTTTATCCTCAGCATAAGGGTTCTTCACATCATCAATTACACCGTTTTTGCTAGTTACTTGATCGTTATAACCACTTTCCAAAACCATTGCTCTAAATGGCGGAATACCTTTTTGATTGTATTCATAAAATGCAGTGTAGAGATAAGGCAAAAGCTTCATTCTAAGCTCGATTGTATTTCTTACCATATCTGTCACTTCTGGAAAACTCCAGGGCTTTTTACCAGATGACCATGCATTCAGCATCATGAGTGGAGAGAAAGCAACTGTCTGAAACCTTCTGACCCACTCTTCAGCAGAATCTGCACTTCTGATTTCAGGCGTCCATAAAAGACCTGCTAAGGAAGCGCTTGCCATAGCTGTGACATACCCTTTGTGGTCATAATAATCACTATACAGTACAAAATTATGATTACTGGATCCAATATATGCCGAACGAATAAGGCTATAAGTTCTGGTGTTTTTCTCTTTGAAATAATCATCAAACATATCCTGCATCATCATGCCATAGACTTGTCTCATTTCTACAGCATCTGTACCTGATGGAAAAGTGGCATGGTCTGGCCATAACCAAACATCGTAGCCATCGACCTCATCTATTTTATAACCACTCACCCCTAGGTTTAAATGATTCTTTTCGTGATGATTTAGCAACACTTGCCTAGCCTCAGGAATAGTGTAATCTGGCACTTCACCTAGCCATACGGTATGACTTCCAGTATAAGGACGAATATCCTCATACATGGTAGACGATGGCGCTACGTATGGATTTTCCCATAAATTGACTTTTATTCCTTTTTCATCCAGAGTTCGCACAAAGTTACCAGGGCTTGGAAATCGAGTACTATCCCAATCGTAGGAACAAGGGTATGCAAAACTTTGCCATCCCGGTTCCAAACCAATTACGTCTAAGGGGAAATTATTATTTTCAAATTCCTGTATTTCTTTCAACACATCTTCATCGGAGCTAGTGGTATGTACCCTATGCCAAAACCCAAGACCCCATTTGGGAGGGATGATTCCTCCTCCAAAAAAAAGATTATATCTTTGAACTACTTCAAGGTTTGTTTCCCCGGTAAACACATAAATTTCCATACCGCCTCCTTCAACACTTGCTTCAATAGCATCAGATATCGGTCGGGCAGCCCAGTTTTTACCTGTCGTTCGGTCTATAACTTCTGGTAGATTACTGTCTTTTCTGTTACCTACCCCAACATATATTTTGACACGCTGTGAGGAATTAATTAGTACGCCGTAGCCTTTACTTGAAATATAAAAGGGAACAGGTGCATGCGTATAACCTTTCGTGCCGCCATAGTGGTCTACTTTTAGAGAATAGACATTACTTCTTCTATTCATCCCCTCAAACTCTAAACCTAATCCATAAATCTGTTCTGTCTCATTCAGGGGTAATCTTATGCTGGCACGGGTTGGAGTAAGAAGACTATATGTGGCTTCCTTGTCGAAAGGGAAAGGTAAATCTCCTAATTCTTCTATAGCCTCTGTATTGGGTGAATTGGTATAATCCATGGCATTTAACCCCATTTCACCAAAGCTTGCTTTCCAGATACCCGGCATCACTTTTTCCCATTTCAAATGGTCCATGTCAGAAATAAGGGTATTCTGTGCATATCCGTTAAAACAGAAGAAGAAAAGCAATCCAACTAAAAGTAAGCTCCTTGATTGGCCTAGTTTACATTTTGTATTCATTTTAAAGCTTTTATGGCAAGTGAATTACCAATCTAATCCGATTTTACTATTGATCAATAAATAATCAATTCAATCAGAATTCGGTAAGGTATGAAACCCTCATCCAGTTATTTCTTGAGGGAACTTGAACATCAAGATCAGTAAAAATATTAAAACTCCCCTCTATCCTTGTCAATGGCTTCCTGAAAGCTTTTACCTAATACTATTTATTTGTAGTAATATTCCTGCTTATCCGAGGAGATCATACAGCAGGCAAGAATGAAGATAATCATATTAGCAGATAAAGGAATAATCGTAGACTATTCCTCTACATTTTCATTTTTTACATTTTGAATAGAAATCCAGATTCCGATTGCCAGGGAAATACCTATGAATAAAAGTGAAAACCATTCAGGAATTTCAATCCAATTTGACGTGATCAATTTTAATGCAACAAAAAGAAGTATTGAAAAAACACTGTACTTAATGTAATAGAACTTTTCAAGCATATTTGACAGAAAGAAATAGAGCGAACGAAGCCCCATTATTGCGAATATATTTGAACTATAGACTATAAAAGGATCTGTGGTCACAGCAAAAATTGCAGGAATGCTGTCTAATGCAAATAGCAAATCAGTTAATTCAATGGTTAATAATGCTCCAAATAGAACTGTCAATACATACTTTCCATTGACCTTGGTGATAAATTTCCCACCATCAAGTTCCTTGCTAAACCTAAACCATTTCATTGCCCCTTTTGGCTGCTCTATGTCTTTATGCTCTGCCTCTTTTTTCAACATTTTAATGGCGGAAAACAGGAGGAATAACCCAAAAACAATGTTCATCCCATGGATTTTATCTAATAGAACTAGACCCACACTTATTAAAAGTGCACGAAAAACAATAGCTCCAAGTATTCCCAGAAAAAGCAATTTATGCTGGTATTGAATGGGGGTTTTGAATGAAGCAAAAATAATTGCGATGACAAATAAATTATCTACACTCAGGGACAGCTCTATAATATAACCCGTCAAATATTTTATAACTGACTGGTTTGCCGTAAGCTGATTGATATTGCTAATCAGTGAATTACTGTATAACCAGTATATAATTCCCGAGAATATTAATGCATTTACGATGAAAAACAGTGTTTCTAAAACTGCTTTTCTTGCAGATGGTATCTCATTTTTTTTGTGTAGCACAAAAAAGTCAATTGCGAGAAGCAGGAGTATATAACTAATTAAAATAACCCAAGGTGTCATTTTGTCCATTTTTGGTCTTTGCTTGAAGTCTAAGGTTTAAGTTTAATGTGATTGTCCGCAATGATGCCAGTAGAGATACTTCCTTTGGTTTCCTAGATGGAAGACCGAAGACGGGTGACCGATGTGGCCTCAATGCTTGAGTTTACCAAATCCGATGATGCATTTGAAACACTACTGGCAGAAAAGCGGATACACATAAAGTTTAATTTGAATTAGGCTTCTTCAATACCTGATAGAAGCAATAGGCAGTAAAAAAAACCACCAGCAGCTGAACGCCAATACAGAGAAGTAATGCTGAACTATTCATGGGAAATTGATTTACGTTTGATGCCTGAATACCAGACTAAGGACACAATGAACAGAAACAAGGCGAGTAATTGAACTCGGGCAAGGGTTGAGAAGAAAATTTTCTTTTCATATATCTCCCCGTTCTGCGGATCATTTAGCTGCAGCAGCTTCAGGTCATCATGTGTAAGTTTTGAAATCAGAGACCCTGAGTCAAGCTTCCACCCCACTCCATCAAATAATCCTGAGACTGCCCCCACCCAATCATTGCCCTGTGGTGTGATCAATGCACTCGTCAACACCAGCAACAAAAGCAAAGGTGTGATGTATTTCATGATCCACTTGAAAACCTCAGGAATGCGGATATCTGCTCCACGATTCAATTCCGACCAACCCTTATCCATCCCAAAGACCCATGTGAACAATATCATTTCGAGCAGAGCAAAAACCACCAGACTCACAGTTCCTGCCCAATAATCATACTCGTCAAAATATCCATATTGATAGAAAAGAATGGTGGGTAATCCCATTACGAAGGCAAGAATACCAAAGCTGACTGCTCCCTTTGCTTTCCCCCAGCCAAATTCATCCTGCATGAATCCCATCCAAGGTGTACCCATCGCCAATGAAGAGGTAATGCCTGCAAAGAAAAGAAGACCAAACCAACAAATCCCGGCGATAGCACCGAAAACCTCCCCCCACTGCATAAACAAATAAGGCATGGTCTGAAAAGCCATTCCGAAACCAGCATTCTCTATCACCCAGTCCAGACCAAGAAATCCTGCCGCTATAGGAATCACTATCGCACTTCCAAGTACAATTTCCACAAATTCATTAGTGAAACCTGAGGTGAGAGAATTCAGGGCAATGTCTTCATTCTCTTTTAAATAAGAAGCGTAGCATTGAATAGATCCCATTCCCACCGATAGTGTAAAAAAAATCTGCCCTGCCGCAGCGAGCCAAACTTTTGGATCTAGAAGTGAATTAAATTGGGGAGTCCAGAGAAAGTTGATTCCATCCCAAGCATTTGCCTCGGGAAAAGCAGCGGATGCATTTTCTGCACCCATGGTCCAGCCTTTATAAGCAAGCACTGCCCCAAACAAAATCAAAAGAGGCATACCGATTTTGGCTACTTTCTCAATCCCTCCCAATCCTGTTGACAGAATGTATATGTTGATGCCCAATACCAGAATATAGACTAAAACTGGTAGGTAGGGAATCCCAAAATTAGATCCATTCAGATTTACATATTGAACAAAGAAACTGCTTACTTCTGCCTGAGACATTTGGGTAAACGTCCCAATCACCGTATGGATTACGTATAGAAAAGTCCAGGATTCAATATAGGTGTAGTATGCTACCACAGCTATGTTGGTAAAAATACCAAAGACGCCAATATATTTCCACCAGACACTTTTACTCATGGAATCCAGAATGTAAGGTGTACTGTGGTTGCCCCTTTTTCCACCAAATCTCCCTATAGACCATTCGGTAAAGAGCAAGGGTATGCCCATAACCACAAAACATACTAGGTATGGAATGATGAATGTGCCACCTCCATTTTGGACCGCCTGTACTGGAAACCTCAAAAAATTACCAAGTCCGACTGCATTTCCCGCCATAGCTAGAATCAGCCCTGTCCGGGAACCCCAAGAATCGTTTTGCTTCACCATATATTTTTAAATAAGTAACAAGGGTGTCCTGAAGGACACCCTTGGCCCTAGCCCTATTTAATTTAGTTGCTTATTCAAAATCCCAACCCACTTATCAGCCAATACAGTTTCTCCCATTAAATCTGAAAAGAGCTCACCATCATAGAGCTCCAAACTAACCACTTGTGCCACTGAGTCAACTGGAACGAGTTCCAAGGCAAGGTATTCCGGCAGTTTCTGTGTCTGGGATTTACCATTTATTTCCTGATATCTTTTGATGAGTCTGACAGTTTTAAAATCTGCTAGATTCAAACTGTAGCTCACACTAGTTGTATCTTGGCACAGGTAGACCAGCACATTCTGACTGACATCCAAACCCAATGCATAGCGAAACCTCCAGGTGTCGATCTCCGTGGGATTTACACCTTTGAGCTGGGCCAATTCGTTGAGTTTTGCCATCAAGGTCCTGGCTATTTTTTTGTTTTTTTGTCCATTATAAATGAACGGTACGCTAAATGCGCACATCAGTATACATGACATTAGTAATGTCACTGGGTCTATTTCAAACATTGTGATTATAGTTAGGTAAACAATAAAATGAGTGGCAGGCCTATTATGAGGCCGCCTATTTTACCGTTACCCTACCAGGTATGGAAGAAATGGATAAAAGTCACTATCACATCAAATAAGGGTAGTGACTTTTTAAAAAATGAAGAGTGAAGGCAGGTTTCCCCTACCTCTAATCCAAATGAACTCCAAAGGGAATTGAACTTGGTCCAGACACTCCAATCTATAGAAAAAGGTGGAGTTTTTGGAATGTAATTGGAACCAAGAATATGTATAATTGGAGAAGTAGATTCCTGAACTGTCCCAAAGCTATCCTGAAATTTTCTATTAGGCTCTGAATGGTGAGGAAATGACAAAAAAGCAGAAAGGCTCGTAAGCCAAATCAAGCCGAGAAAGAATGCAATTTGCTTCTTATACATTTTTGTCAATTGAGAAATTGTGTGCAAGTTACAGGAATAAAAAATCCATTTGCAAGAGATTTTAGTATGCTATTTAAAAATTTTTGAGAAGCCAATTTTTTGACTGATTACTTATAAAAGGGGCACTGTCAAACCGATTTGTATAATTTAATAAGGTCCAAAAAATGGAAAGTCTTTAATATTAGCCAAGTGCATTATACCGAAAGACTTTCCAAACTATTATCATTCCCCTTTCACGTATTTCCGCCAGTTGTGCTGCTCTTTAAAGCCCAAAACTTCACGGATTTTACGGTTTGAAAACAAGGCTTCATGCTCTCCCAATTCCCGAGTAATGGGTACTCCAGGGAAAAACTGCTCTGCCAATTCCTTGCTCGGGATGATAGCACCGTTGTGATCATTTCCTGCATTGAAAACCTGATAACCAAGGCCGTCTTTTTTCAAACACAAATCCACGATCTGTCCCAAATCACGCGCATCTATATAGCAGAAGGCATTCCTGCGGCGCACCTCCGGGTTTTTGAAGTAATCCGGAAAAAGCTCTGCGTACTCGTGTGGCTCAATTACATTTCCAATACGTAACGCATAAATATCAATCCCTGACCTTCGCTGAAAGCTGCGGGCCGTTTTCTCATTGACCACCTTTGACAATCCGTAGCTGTCCATGGGATCCACGTCGTAATCCTCTTCCAAAGGCAGCACATGCGGGTCTGTTTTCCCATCTGAAAAACATATGCCGTAGGTAGTTTCTGAGGAGGCTATAACAACCTTCTTAATCCCAAGCTTTACAGCTGCTTCTATTACATTGTAAGTTCCTATGGTGTTGACCCGAAAAGTTTCATTATCAGGATTGATCAAGATCCTAGGTACTGCGGCAAAATGCACCACCGCATCAAACTTGGGTACCCCAGTTCCAGCTTCCAGTTCATCTAATCCAGCATAGGAACTCATGGCATTGAACATCTGACCTGAATCTGTAATATCCGCAATCAGATTATCTACCCCTGGATAATCCAAGGGCACCCGATCTACATTCACCACTCTATGTCCTTGTTCGAGCAGATAGGCTACTGCGTACTTTCCTGCTTTTCCCGATCCTCCTGTAAAAAGTAATCTCATTTTAGTCTTGTCTTTTTATTCGTTAATAATGCTTCTAATTTTCAGCTGAACCTGAGGTCGCTCCTTACAAGTAAGGCATACAAATTAAAGAAAAATTATAGACTATGTTTTCCTGATACTCAAATAAGCCCATTGATTTGATCATAGGAGCAGGTTCCAGGTCCTACTCTTTTTCATCCAAACCATTCAAATATTTCGCTAATACATAGCCCATGCTAAAACAGCCCTGCAATAAATACCCGCCAGTGGGTGCATACCAGTCTAGCATTTCTCCGATAGCGTAGGTATTAGGGATTTTTTTACACTGGAAATTCTCATCTATTTCTTCCAAAGCAATACCACCAAGAGTTGAAATCGCCTCATCCAATCCCCCGGCGGATTTGATGGTGACCGGGACGGATTTGATAGTTTCTATAAGAAGATCAGGATTTGAAAAAGTATCTTTTGCGGTGAATTGCTTTAATAGCCCAATAGAGGTTCGATCAAGATTTAAATCCTTCTTTAGAATGTCCGTCACCTTAGATCTTCCAGCATTCTTGTATTTGGATCGTAATTGATCCACTGTCATAGTGGGCTTTAGGTCCAAATGAATTACAACACTTTCTTCGGTAAGGAGCTTATCCTGAATCTTTTGGCTTAAAGCATAGATGGCATTTCCCTCCAGACCAAATTTGGAAATAACCAACTCACCTGTAGAAAAATGGTTAGCGTAAGTCAATGCAATGTTCTTCAAGGGTTTCCCTTCATGCTGCTCTATAAAGTCTTTATCCCAATCTATCTCAAAAGCACAATTGGCTGCTCTAAATGGCTGCACATGCACTCCCCGATCTTCAAATAGTTTTTTCCAGCCACCGTCAGACCCTGTCACTTTCCAGCTGGATCCACCCATCGCAAATACTACGATATCAGAATCTATAGCCTCAATTTCTTCAAAGGACAAATCCCCTTCCTTATCCCAACCTACCCATTTGGTATTTAGCTTAAATTCTATTTCTCTAGCTGATATAAATCCCAGAATTTTATTGAGTACCTCAATTGGCTTTAGCTCCAATTCAGGAAAAACCCGATTACTTGACCCAATGAAGGTGGGGATATCATGGGTATTCAGCCAGCTTATCAAATCCGAATTTGTAAACTGACGGATGATAGGTGCCATAAAGTCAGTTGGGAAATAACGCTTGATAAGCTCTTCAATGGAGGAATTGTAAGTCAGATTCAGTCCACCTTCACCGGCTACCAAAAATTTCCGCCCCATAGTCTTTTTCCTCTCATACAGAGTCACCTTATACTTACTCGTATCCAGCTCAGCTGCTAGCATAAGTGCAGCGGGCCCTCCGCCTATTATTGTCAACTTCTTCATCTCAGAAAATACATGATTACTTACTTGTGTTTGGTTTTCAGAGATAATGGTTTGTAATCAAGAACTTTAGATAATTTGTTTTAAAAGCATGCAGATAATCAATTATCCTATTTTATCTGCTTCAGAGGCTCTGATTCTCATTCAAACGATTATGTAATATCCTTTCCTTTTCAACAAAATGATTCCTCTTGCTATAACCTCTATTTTAGTGATCTATTTAGTTTAAAGCCTTCATTTATTATTTTACTGATTTCCTCTGCTCTGTCAAATATCATGAAATGCTCTCCTCCGTTTATTAATTGGATCTTTTCATCTTTAGATGGTGGTATCAGCTTATCATTAGTTCCACTAATTTTTAAAACTTGTTCTAACTGTTGAGTATTCTTCCAATTCAAAAGCTCATTCACTGCCCATTTTGCAAAATTCAAGTCTGTATCGTCCAAGATACTATTGAGTAGTTCTTTTTGGTTTGTACCAAAAATGAAATGCGCAAGCTTCCTTGGTGGATCGAAAAATAGGTTTGGCAATAAAGTGACAAGTCGGGTTTTACCAATTCCTCGGAAAATCGGTCTTAATTCTTGTTTAGTTTCAGCAGAGGAAATCAAAACGGTCATAATAGGATTCAATTTCTTGCTGATTTCAACGGCAATAAGACCTCCAAAACTTACTGCTAAAAGACCAAACTCAATACTTTGGTCTATAGAGTGTGATAGTCTAATAGAATAATCTTCAATAGATTCATTTTTTAAAGGTTGAATCCACTCAATAGAAATAAGCTCAAAATCAAGAGTTAGCCTGCTAAAAACCCGTTTATCTGCTCCAAGTCCACTTATACCGTACCACCTCACTTTAGTTTTGTTTTAATATTCCGTAAGGTGAATATAAGGCCGTTTAAAACCCTTTATCCAATGCTACGAGTTTTTTTCCCTTCTTACTAGTTTCACAATTCGGCTATAGATGATCTCCGCCAAATTCCAATCATATCCAGCAAAGTTGGTTGTATTATTAAATTGAATAACAACCGTATCAATGTCTTTGTGGTATTCGGCAAAACTCTGATAGCCCGGGAGCAAATTAAGACTTTCATCGGTCACTAAAGAGAATATCTTTACCAATCTACTGACTACTTTTTAAGGAATGGCAGAATTAAAAATTGGCGATGGTAATAAAGTAGAAGTTTTAAACCATCAATAAATTGCGATTTGAGGTTAACATTCCAGCCCTATTCAATTTTTCCCGTAATTTCACTCCCATGAAATCTCAACCTGAAGTATGGCTTAGAGGTCCAATCGATTCCTATCCCTCAGCTCTGCAACCTGTGGCGCATGCAATCCTACAAGCACAAGAAGAAATTCATGAACTGATGCAGGATTTTCCTTCGGAATTACTTTGGGAAAAGCCTGCAGGAATGGCCAGTCCGGGCTTTCATTTGCAGCATATGGCAGGAGTGCTGGATCGCTTGGCTACTTATGCTAAAACTGAAATGCTCAGTAAGGAACAACTAGATTACCTGAAAAATGAAGGTGTTTCAGATAGGACCATTACAGCCGAAACTCTAGTGGAGAAATTGGACGTTCAGATCAAGAAATTCCTTCAAATCCTCTCGGAAATCGATCCAAATAAGCTTAGTGATTTTCGTGGAGTGGGCAGAGCTCAGCTACCTTCTACGATAGGCGGCTTATTATTTCATGCTGCCGAACATACCCAGCGACATTTCGGACAATTGCTGGTTACCGTGAAGGTTTTGGTTTTACAACGGGCAGAGATTGGATAATTAAGCGTTTAAATGCATTTGGAATTTGGCTAAAGCCACATTCCTATTGAAGAAATTCGAAATACCATGGAATTCGGATCTCTATCAATTCCCTCCATCTTTAAATGGAGGCTTATAAAAAAGTCCCCGCTTTAGGCAGGGACTTACTCAATTTGAATTAAAACGTATTCTTATTTTACCTCTTTATTCTTCGGCATCTTGTAATGCTTTGATGTTATTGTCTGTATAATATTTATCCCGATATGCTTGAAATTCCTCTTCCAATGAGGTGACTAGGTTGAGATTGGCATCTACATTTTGCCACATATCAGGAAGCTTCTTTTCCAGCAGACCCACGCCTAAATTGATGTTATCTGCCTCTATCTTGGATATTTTTTTCAAAACAGAAGTCTGGCTGTTCTTCAAATCATCAAATTCTCTCAGGATTTTATCCATCATTTCTACTTTCTCTAACTTATCCATGGTTCGATTTTTTTAAGTTAATAGCAATGCGCTAAGAACAAGATATAGACTAATTATCATGCCTAAGCAAAGCCTTTTAACCCACTTTGTGAAAACAGCCCGGAGCCAAAGCATCACAATGAACCTTATCACATACCACCAAACTAGACAAATCCTTCAGTTTTATTTCTTCGGTACACCCATTCCCCAAAGAATCTTATATTTTGCATACCCTTCTTTGAAAGAAGGGTATTGATAATAAACCTATTCATATTCCTCTTATTCAACAGATGTTTATTTCTAAAAAACTCATACTTTCCACTGGCATTTCACTGGCTATTTTTGCCAGTTGTACACCAGAAAAATCACCCTTTGACGTTTCTCCTGCCGATTCTCTGGATCCCAAAAGGATGGAAGCGCCCTACCCTGCCATTAGTATTCCTGAAGGCACTGATATGGAATCTCCGCGATGGAAAGGAATAGATCTAACTCCTCAGCCTCCTGTAGTACCAGTTTCTGCCAATGAGGAACTAAAATCCTTTGTCCTGCAACCTGGATACAAACTAACTCCTATACTTTCTGAGCCTCAGATCCGTGAGCCTGCCGCCATTCAGTTTGATGGAAATGGTAGAATGTATGTGCTGGAACTCAGAACCTACATGCAGGATATCGATGCCAACGGGGAATTGATGCCTACCTCGCGCATCTCCCGCTGGGAGGACAAGGACAATGATGGAGTATATGAAACCAGCGTCATCTTCTTGGATAGTTTAGTTTTTCCTCGCTATGTAGTTCCTTTTGGGAAAAACACCATTCTGTCCATGGAGTCGAATGAAGATAATGTCTATAAGTACACAGACACGGACGGTGATGGCAAGGCAGACAAAAAAGAGCTTTTTGCTTCTGGGCTCGGAAGATCTGGCAATGTAGAGCATCAGACCAGTTTCCTGACCTGGACTATGGACAACTGGATGTACAGCACTTACAATTCCCGCAGAATTCGCTGGACTCCTGATGGAGTAATCCAAGAACCTACCGGAAATCCTTATGGACAATGGGGAGTAACCCAGGATAATTACGGTCAGGTGTGGTTCCAAGACGGTGCTGGCGGAGTACCTCAAAACTTCAATTTACCGATTGTATATGGCAATTTTGGGATCAAGGGTCAGTACAAAGATGGCTTCAGAGAACCTTTTAGCTTGGTTAAATTGGCTGATTTCGAGCCAGGCATGCGGGAAACAAAGCCCGATAACTCCTTGAATAATGTAACTGGATCAGCTGGAAATGATGTATTCCGAGGAGATAGGCTTCCAAAGGAAATTCAAAACAAATACTTCTACGGTGAGCCTGTAGGAAGGATTGTCCGTCAGGTAAACACTGAGAAATCAGAGGGACTTTCCTACATACAAAACCCTTACAGAGAAGCTCAGTCAGAATTCATCCAATCAACCGATCCGCTTTTCCGGCCTGTAGATATGGCCACAGCTCCTGATGGCACCATGTATATAGTAGATATGTATAGAGGCATTATTCAGCAGGGTAACTGGACTCAGGAAGGGAGTTACCTACGTACCAAAATCCAGCAGTATCAAATGGATGATATAGCAGGAAATGGCCGAATCTGGAGATTGACTTATGAGGGAATGGAGCGGAATACCGAAAAGCCAAGGATGTATGAAGAGACTTCTGCCGAGCTAGTTCGCCATCTGAGCAATCCAAATGGCTGGTGGAGAGATCAGGCGCAGCAGTTGATCATTCTGAATCAGGACAAATCGGTGGTGAAGGACTTAGAAAAGCTAGTAAACAGTTCTGATAATGAACTGGCAAGAATACATGCATTGTGGACGCTTGAGGGATTAAATTCCTTAAAGGTGGATTTGATCAGAAAACTGATGAAAGACAGCAATCCAAAGATTCGTATTCAAGCACTCAGAGCAAGCGAAAGCCTATACAAATACGGCGAGAAAAGTCTGGCAGCAGATTATCGAACTATGGTCAAAGATGCTGATATAGATGTGGCTTTTCAGGCTTTGCTCAGTGCGTACGTTTTAAATATTGATAAAGTAGAAGAATTTATTACAACGTCTATCAAAGAGAATCCTGCTCAGAGTTTCCAAGTAGTAGGAACTCAACTCTTGGAGAAAATGGCGGAACAAAAGAAGTTGGCTGCGACGCAGTTTGCTCCTCAACAACTTGCACTTTTCAATAAGGGAAAAACCATCTTTGATGGCTATTGCTCTACTTGTCATGGTGTGAAAGGATTGGGCACTCCTACTGGCGGCGGAGAACTAATTGCCCCAGCTTTTTCTGGTTCGCCAAGACTCATGGGCCATCCAGAATATGCGGTGAAAACCCTTTTGCATGGTTTGACGGGAGCACTAGACGGCAAGGAATATGAAGGCGTAATGATTGCCATGGACAGCAATGATGATGAGTACATCGCTGCTGTAGTCTCCTATATTCGAAATGATTTCGGGAATTCAGGGAGTTTCGTCAGCCCAGAGTTTGTGGCACAGCTGCGGAAAGAAACAGCCGATAGAGAAGGCACTTATGAGTTTGACGAACTGATCGGAGAAATCCCAAAAGCACTTACCATTCAGGATAACTGGAAAATCACGGCTAGCAGCACAGCCCTTCAGGGAGTTGGCTCTACGAAGGATCCATCTTATGCTTTTAGCTTTAAAGGTTGGAAAACAGATGTGGCACAAGAAGCAGGCATGTGGTTCCAAGTAGAACTTCCGAAAGAAAGAAACCTCGCTGAATTGCAGTTTAACTCTGGGGATAAAGAGTATCCAAGAAAGTATAAAGTTTCTATTTCTTCCGATGGCAAAGCGTGGACTGAAGTTGCTACTGGCGAAGGAGTAAAAGGCATGAACACTATCCATTGGAACGCCGAAAATCCTGCGAGATTCTTGAAAATAGAAGCTACGGAAAAAGGCGAAGAACCATGGGCAATGAAGCAGTTGATGCTTTTTGCTAGGTAAATTAAGCTTAAGAAGTACAAAGATTTGAAAGGCTAAAAAGCAAAGCGATGGGAAACCCCCATCGCTTTTTTTATGAATTAAGTCTGAGGATTTATTGGTGGATATTTCAGATTTCAAGGATATTGCGCCCTGTCAGGGCTAGTATTTCTAAACTGCATTTTCACACAACGGCCTAGCGACCGTTGCTAAGGTATATTGCCCCTACAGGGCAAATTTGAAGGTTGATATTTAATGTATTGTAATAGTAACAATAGGCCTGAAAGGCTATAAAGTAAAGCGATGGGGTTTTCCCATCGCTTTTTTTGTATTTAAATCATTTGCCCTGACCGGATTGCTATCTCGAATGGCGCGATAGAAAATCATTTTAACTCTTTTGACTACTATTTAAAATCTAAACACCTATATCCTTTCAGCTCATTTCACGTACTTTTAACCCAAACCCACTAGGTAAATACACATGAAAAGATTTGTACTTGGATTTTTGGCAGCACTACTGGTTATTGGAGGCATCTGGCTCTTTACTGATAGCAGAGCGAAAGAAGCCGAACTCCAGGCTAATTCAGATATGATACAGCAGCAAATCCAGCAAGTGGGGAAGTTGATCGTGACGGAGGCCTATTATTCGCAGGTTTTTACTTATAAAAACTCACAAAAGCTTTTTCTCAACCTAGTTAGCGCAAATAAAAAAGCGTTGATTATCGCAAAGGCTAAGGCCACTGTGGAATATGACCTTAGACAGATGGAAACAAAAGTAGATGCCGATAATAAGACGGTCACAATAATAAAAATCCCGGATCCTGTGATCAATGTCTATCCAGAATTCGAATATTACGATGTAACTCAGGATTACCTGAATCAATTTGAAGGCAAAGATTACAACAACATCAAAACCAGCATTACAGCGCAGTTTCGCAAGAAAATAGATGAATCAGGACTGAAGAAAGATGCTGAAGAACGCTTGATGAGTGAGCTACTTAATATCTATATTCTTACCAAATCCATGGGCTGGACTCTAATATATAATGAGGTAGTGATCGAAAATCCTGAGCAAATGAGTAATCTAAAAAAGTAAACAAGTAATCTACCTTAAACCGAAGGAGCTGTCCAAGCATCAAATACGCTTTTAATGGATTTGCCGATTCGCTGAGGATCCTTAGCAATAATAGCTATTCCCAAAGCGACTAAAGTAGCAGCTACATCTAGCCCCTTTTGAATAGTACGAAGTGTCTTGATTGTCCCTTTAATATCTGCTGTAATCGTATTTATTTTCCCCAAGGAATCAGCAACCTCATCCATAATTAATGTAGTCGCTAAAGCCAAAATATCTTCACCAGATTTCAGCAGTTTATAACGAGTTTCACCAAGTTCCTTATTCTCTTCTAGACTCAGTTTTTCCCAGTTTGCAATCCTAAAGTCCGTTATTGCTACAGAAAGATCGAAAAAGTTGTCAGACAATTGTTGTGCTTGATCGGAAGTAAGATTGGCCATAGTATTAGTCATTAAGTTTGTTGAATTCGGAGATCAGCCCCTTTACATTACTGGAGTATCCCTGCAGGAGTTCCTGAAGATTTTTGACAGAAAGCTTATTTCTATTTTCATATAAGACTTGATGCCCCTTAGCGATTTCCGCCAAGCTTTTCCCAAATACATCCAGTTCCATTTCCTTTCGCTGTATAGCTTCCAAAGCTTGATAATAGTCTGCAGTAGCTTTGCCCTTTTCGTAATCTGAAGTGAGTGTTCTATTCATTTTCATATCCGTGTAATAGGCGTAAAGTCTCTCCCGTTTGAATCTTAGTTCCTTTTTTAGGTTGTTGCTGATGATCAACTCAAACTTTTCCAATAAAATCTGAATGGGTTCATTGGCCTGTTCTATGTACTCAACTATTTTCTTTCGCCTATAGAAATCTGTAGAGGCGCGCAAAAGGGTGTTGGAAAGACTGGAAAAGGCAGATGCCGTACGCTCTTCTATTTTCACTGGGCCAAGCTCGTCTGCAGTCAGTGTGCCTATTAGAGCGTTGCTGCTGTATTGGGTCAGCTCATTCTGAGAAAGATTTCCCAGACCTTGAAAATACCCTTCAATAGAATTATAAAAAACCTGCGTCACACTGTCAGCCTCTTGGTAAAGTTCACAGGAGCAATCTTGAGCGCGCTTGATTTCAAAAGTTTGTATGGCCTCATCTGTACATCTGTCCAGACAGTGTTGTAAAAAAGAATAGTCTATCTCTTCAAAATTCCTGATACTCTCAATAGAAATAGCAGAATAATCTCCGACAGTTTTAAGATTGATACAACTAGAAATAAACAGTGGAAAAGTTATAAAAGTCAAAACTACACTTCTCTCCAAGAGATGATTTTTCATATTGAAATGGTTTAAAAATGGTTGACAGGATCAACTTGTATATGCCACTAAAAACTTACATAGCATTTACCATCAATAAGATAGGAAAAAAAATATGAGTATTTTAAATCTTAAACAATACAAAATAAAATTCCACATAATGCCTCTCGGCTTTGCTGGGTGATAGTATTCTATATAAAAGTATAGGGAAGAGAGTGAATGCATTGGAGCCGCATTCACTCTCTTCCCTAATTAAGCAAAAGTTTGGAGGCCGAGCTAAGTCCAGATCAGATTGATGTAATTCGGCCTTCTTACCAATTAAGCCCAACTATGGTTGAAGTCAGTTTTACGCCTTCCCACTCATGATCTAACTTACATGATTTTATCTAGACACAAGACTTACTTCCTATAAGCCGCTTGTCGCTCTACCATCCAGCCCGGGTATTGCATTGGAAGTGGGCTTACTTCATCTATTTTCCCCAAGTCACCTTCAGTTAGCAAAAGCTGTGTAGAGTCAATATTGAGTTTCAACTGTTCCAAGGTTTTAGCCCCAATGATAGTGCTGGTAATACCTTTCTGCTGGCGAACCCAAGCTAAGGCAACCTGAGCAATACTTGCATCATGGATTTTAGCCAAATCCCCCATCACGTCCACTAGATCATAAGCTTTTTCCTTGTCTATAGGAGGGAAATCAAATTTGGCCCTTCTAGAATCAGCATCAGCTCCATCTCTTGTAAACTTGCCAGTCAAGAAACCACCAGCTAACGGACTCCAAGGGAAAATCGCCAAATCATGAGCTTCAGCCATTGGCACCAACTCATACTCAATATCACGGCTGACGGCAGAGTAATAATATTGCAAACCCATGAACTTGTGCCAGCTTCTATAATGTGCAATCGCTTGAGCCTTAGCAACCATCCAAGCTGGCCAGTTACAAATGGCTATATATCTGACTTTGCCAGATTCAACGATGTCGTTCAATGAGCGAACGATTTCTTCTAGTGAGGTCACAGGATCTACGCCATGTACGTAAAGAATATCGACGTAATCCATTTGCAGTCTTTTCAAACTTGCATCTACCGAATTGAAAACATTGTATCTGGAAAGCCCCGCAGCGTTTGGCTTGTCCTTCATTTTAGCCAAAAGCTTAGTGGCTATCACCACTTCGTCCCTTGGTACATCCAGATCTAGTAATCCTTGACCCAAAAGCTCTTCTGATTGACCGAAAGAATACACATTGGCTGTATCTATAAAATTGATTCCTGATTCGACCACGGCTCCGAGCATATCATTGACTTCTTTCTGCTGCAGCTTTCCGATGTTGGACCACATATCTTCATTTTGGCCTCCAAAAGTCATGGTTCCAAAACATAATTCAGAAACCATCAATCCAGTGTTTCCTACATAATTATACTTCATAATAAAAAGAATTAAATAATTGAAAGTGATAAGTGCAGTTAAAACTAAAGCTATCCAAAAACAGTTGCGTGCATGTACCCATATTTTTTATAAAAATGCAGTACAACTATCTGAAAGGATGAAAATTTATCTTTTAGAAACTTACCTTTATGAAAAAAATTAAAGAATGAACTTTCGATTTGCCATCTTTTTCTATCTCCTCCTCACTCATCTTACCTTCACGGTTGCCCTTTGTTCTGAATTCACTAGGTCCGCTATTGAAGTTCCGCTAGGTGGTAATACATTTCAAACTAAGGGAACGAATACAGAAAAAGTCACTGCTGAAGGAATATCACAGTGGGAAAATTCTGATACTGAATTTTCAATTTATGTAAAATCGGATAAGGCTGCCACTGTTAACTTAGCTCTTGATATTATTTCTCAAGTGGGAAATAGCCAAATCAGCGTCAACCTAAATGGTCAAAATCAACTTGTTAACCTTTCCGCAGGAACTACTGGAAACATCTCCATAGGTGAGCTTGAGCTGGTAAAAGGCTATAATGTGATCAACTTGCGTGGGATAGAAAAATCAGGGTCAGACTTCGCCAAAATCACAGCTATTCAAATAAATTCTGAGAAATCATTGGCTTTGGACTTTGTAAAAGACAATGTTGACAATCGATATTACTGGGGCCGTAGAGGACCTTCAGTTCATCTGAGTTATACTCTTCCGGCGGACAAAGATTTCAAATGGTTTTACAATGAGGTTACTGTTCCGGTCGGTTCTGACCCAATTGGTTCTTACTTTATGGCCAATGGTTTTGGAGAAGGATACTTCGGAATACAGGTAAATTCAGATTCAGAACGTAGAATCTTATTCTCCGTGTGGAGTCCTTTCAAAACGGATAACCCGGGAGAAATTCCTGATGAGGAAAAAATTATTCTTTTGAAAAAAGGTGAGGATGTCTATACAGGCGAATTTGGAAATGAAGGTTCAGGTGGCCAAAGCTTTCTTAAATACGCCTGGAAAGCTGGAGAAACCTATAGCTTCCTTAATTCAGTGGAGCCAGATGGGAAGGGAAACACCATTTACACTGCCTATTTCTTGGATCCAGAAGTGAAGGAGTGGATCTTAATAGCGAGTTTTCTAAGACCAAAAACAGATACTTGGTACAAGAGACCACATTCCTTTTTGGAGAACTTCGTTCCAGAATCAGGTTATTTGGAACGCAGGGCTAATTATGACAATCAATGGGCTGCAGATCATGAAGGCAACTGGCAAGAACTCAACGAAGCCAAATTCACTGGTGACGATATCGCAAAACGCGGGTATAGAATGGATTACGAAGGCGGGGAAAAATCAGGGAAATTCTACTTGAGAAATGGAGGTTTTTTTGATGGATTTATTGAATTAAACAGCATGCATAAGCGTAAACCCGAAGGTATCCCTCCTACTATAGCATTTGACAAATTGCCTTAATCACCATTAATTAACATCTACGTTAATTTCTGTCACCCAATACAAATCTGTTTTTACTAACATTTTAAATTCAAAATGAATTACACGCTGCAATCCGCGGATCTCACGGTAGAAATCAATCCCATAGGTATGGAGATCAGTTCCATCAAATCAAAAAACACAGGCCTTGAATACATCTGGCAGGCTGATCCAAGTATCTGGAATGGTCAGGCACCAGTCCTATTTCCAATCGTAGGGGCATTAAAGGATGGATTTACAATCATAGACGGTAAAAGGTATGAAATGCCCAAGCATGGTTTTGTCCGTAATTCGACCAAACCAAAACTAGTCGAGGAAACGGATAACTCAGTTAGGTTACGCTTAACCTGGGACGAAGAGTCCTTGATGCAGTATCCTTTTGAATTTCAATTGGATATGGTTTTTACTCTTGTAGGAAAAACTCTGGAGATCGAGCATCAGATATCTAATCTTGGCAATAAAACTATGCCTTACTTTATTGGGGCACATCCAGCCTTCAATTGCCCGCTCCACTCTGGGGAAACCTATGAGGAGTATTCTTTAGAATTTCCCGAATTAGAAACTGACGCTACATGGCTGATCACAGACAATGGATTGATCACTGATCAAACACAGCCTTTTCTCGAGAATAGCAGCTCTATTGTCTTGCAGAAACATCTTTTTGATAAGGATGCATTAATTTTCAAACACCTAAAATCCCGCGAAGTTACCCTTACCCATAGAAACAAAGGAGCCATTTTAGCAGTGAAATTTGATGATTTCGATTACTTGGGTATTTGGGCAAAATCTGGGGCGCCATTTGTATGCATTGAGCCATGGCTGGGAATAGGTGACAGTTTCAATTCAAACAATGAATTTGTAAATAAAGAGGGTTTGCAAAAACTGGAACCTCAACAGAGTGAAACCAAAAGCTACTCAATTATGGTTATTGACTAAACATTGAAGAAAAAAAAGCTAGGTACATGTCAGAGTTGAAGATAGGTTTTGGTGGAGGTTGTCACTGGTGCACTGAGGCAGTATTTCAAGCTTTAATTGGAGTAACCGAAGTAGAACAAGGCTGGATTGCTTCCGAAGGACAGTTCGGCAGCTATTCAGAAGCAGTGATGGTGACTTTTGACTCCGAGTCGATTTCTCTCAAAACGCTAATTGAAATCCACCTACTCACTCATGCGAGTACATCAGCGCACAGCCTTCGAGGTAAATACAGATCAGCGGTTTACTATAAAGACTTGGAGCAAAAATCAGCGGTTGAGCATGCATTTTCGGAAGCTAAAGTAGCATTGAAAGAAAAGCCAATCACTATGATTCTTCCCATGGTGGAGTTTAAGAAGAACGAGGAGGAATTCTTAAACTACTATCAAAGTCGCCCTGATGCCCCTTTCTGCCAAACTTACATTTCTCCTAAACTTGACATGCTTAGAAAGCGTTTCTCCAAAGAACTCAATTAGTAATTAAACTGAAGGAAAATATATGCTTAACTGGAACGACATCATCAAATTTGCAACAAATGGAAACCCTACCCCTCCAAAGCGAGTGGAAAAAACAGATGCAGAATGGAAGGAGCTATTAAGTAATGAGGAATATTATGTAGCTCGGCAGAAAGGCACCGAGCGAGCCCATAGTTCTGAACTTTGTAGCCTATTCGAACCGGGTCTTTATGCATGCAAATGCTGTAAAACACCACTTTTTGATTCGAATGAGAAATTTGAAAGCGGTACAGGCTGGCCATCCTTTACCCAACCAGTTGAAGTCGAAAATGTAGCTTATCATAAAGATATCAGCTTTGGAATGGTAAGAGTTGAAGCCCTCTGCAATGTCTGCGATGCACATCTTGGCCACGTATTTCCAGACGGGCCTGCTCCGAGTGGCTTGCGGTACTGCATGAATGCTGTTTCGTTGGAAAAAGTCGCTGAAGAGTAGGAATATCCTATTCGATACATATAATCGTAGCAGTCTCTTGAAAGACTGCTACGATTTTTTTTGAAAGTCCATTTTAACCACTAAGAACACAGAGGCGGACACAGAGAGCGCAACTTACTAGTTAGCTCCTTACTCCCACTTAAGGCTAATCGCGAACCTCTTCACCCTTCACTACCACTCGTCCCTCCGGTCTTCTGTCTTCCTGCCTTTCTAAACAAGGAGGCTAAGTTTACTGGCATCATCCGATAGCTATCGGATGCGGTTATACAGATTGCTTATTTCGCCCATTGAATGTAATCTCGATTGACTTGGCCATCTAGAATACTTTCATTGGAATAAATAATAATTCTATACTTGAAAGTAGCTGACTCGCCTTTTTCCAATTTGAAATTAAGCTCATCCTTACCATCACTTAGCGCTTTTTGACCCAAAGGATTTGCAGCGAACAAACCATATCCTCTTGCATGCCAATAGGTTGGATACCCTGGATTAGAAGGAAAATCAAGTATAGCCACAGAGATATTCTCATCTTTTATTTTGCCTGAAAGACTTACCCAGTCTCCTCTGGTACCCCACACATCATCACCTTCTACACCTTCACTACTCAGGTACATTCCAGTGATTCCTTCATTGTTCATCGTCGGTACATCTGTTGCTACCCCTGAAGCATCTGTAAAAATCTCAGGTTTATTGGACGGATGCTCCAGTTGTCTCGCAGTACGAAGACCTAGCATTCCTTCCTTGTTATCCGTCAGTTTTACCTCACCATTTGGTGCGGTCAGCGTAGCTATTCTATCAATGGTCCGTTGATTATCCTTACCTCTGAAAATGAAGGTTGTATTCTCTGTCAAAAGGACTTCGCCTGCATTGTTCATCCAATCCAAACTCACTTCCAACACGCCTTCTTCATTTCCGCTTTTCACTGACTTGATTGATTTATGGACGATATGGCCATACTTCGTTTTGTCTTTGATCGCGGAGGAATTGTTCCAAAAATCAAGGCCATTTACATCTCCATAATTGAACCATAGTCCCAAATGATGCGGATGATCTACTCGCTCTCCCGGACGGGGAGTTACAGGCCAACCTCTAGTGACAGCATTGCCATTTGCAGTATTGATTGGGTACAAAACTGGCTTTTCTAAAGAGTCAGGATAGATATAAGAAGTGAAGAACTTTCCATCAATGATCACATCTACTTTCTTAGCAGCATCGTCTTGGACCAGTTCTATTCTGTCTTTCATCTGTTCAGATTCTTGTTCAGTTTCGGATTTGCCTTCTGTACCTCCACAAGCAAAAGTCATTGCTGACAAGGTAATTAGCGCAGTATAGTTAAAGAGTTTTTGTTTATGAATAATCATCGTTTGATCTTCTAGATTTTGTGAAAATAGTTTAATGAAAATGAGTTGATGAGAACTTACTATCAAATCATTTTCCTTTCTTCAATTGATTGAATAAAGCCAGTTGCTCCTTCAGTGCTCCCACTAGATCTGTAGGCTCGGTACGTGCTTCCATTAGAATCCAACCATCATATTTGATGTCGTTAAACAATTTGAAAAGCTCAGCATAAGGATAATCCCCTTCGTTGAATTCACGTACATGGACAGTATCTCCAAACCATTTTTTTACCGAGTTGAAATTAGCTTCCAAGCCCGGGGCTAAGAGATCTTCTGCATTACAGTTCCAGCATATCTTCACCGCAGGTTCAGTTACCTGATCAAAAATCGCCTTCATATTTGGAAGCTCCTGGGTCAAATGCCCGTGTACCTCTACCCTCACCACCTGTCCATGTTCTGCTGCGAACTTGCCAACTTCATTGAAGGAAGCTGCAATCTGAGCTATAGTTTTTTCCTTAGGAACACCCTCTGGTAGATTGTTTGGTTTAACCTTAATTCCAGTCGCGCCTATATCCTTGCAGAGCTTGATATACTCTTTTGTTCCATCAATATTTTTGCGAAGCACCGCGGGATCAGGACTATGATATTCAAAATTACTACCGTAGCCCAAGCAAGTCACTTTGCTATCCTTAAAGCGCTTTTTCACTGCTGCACGTTCTGCTGCATTCAGGCTTGTCTCCACTCCGTGCGCATGCTCTGTGCGAAGTTCCACTCCCAGTACTCCCGCTTTTTCACAATTAGCAATAAGCGTAGGCAGATCCCAGTCCTTGCCCCATTGGTAAGTCACCAAACCGAATTTCATCCCTGATTTCGCCATTGAAAAGGCATTGAAGGGAATTTGCATAGCAGCTAGACTTAATCCAGCGGCTACGCTTTTTTGCATAAAATCTCTTCTAGAATTGCTCATTTATCAAACTTTATTTGGTACAGTATAAGGATCACGGTAATCTCTTGTCAGCATTTTGTCTGCTTCTTTATCCTTGACAAACTTTTCTGTAGTTCCGTCAAATCGTAATTCGCGGCCAGTCAGATAAGATACGTTGGCGATCAAAGGCAAAACTGAAGACTTAAAGCCTTCTTCTATATCACAGTGAAGTGTCTCGTTATTTCCTGCTCTGATGGCATCCAGGAAGTTGGCATAATGCTCAGCACCACCTGGCGCGGCCAAAACCTGAGTACTTGCTACCGGAGCAGCTTGTTTTTTGGATTGGGCAAAAGGCTCTTTTTCCTTCTGACGGAAAGCTTTCCATGTACCACCATCGAGTTCTAGATACCCATTCGTACCATAAAACACATTTCCTATTTCTATGCCTAAGCTAGACTCACCATTGGTATATCTTCCACGGGTTTCAAATTCCAGCATGGTTCCGTCGGCATATTTGAATACTGAGCTTTGCGTATTTGGAGTTTCCTGAGAGCACTCATTTGGATCAATGCCGTAAATGCCACCAGCAGAATAAACTGAAACTGGGTGCTCATTCTTGTTCATTCCCCAGCGAGCTACGTCAAATTGATGTGGACCTTGATTTCCAGTATCACCATTTCCTGTTGCCCAGTGCCAATGCCAGTTGTAATGCACTTTCTTTTCATTGTAAGGAATCATCTCTGCAGGACCTCTCCAATAATCGTAATGCAATGAAGCTGGTGGGTTGCTATCAGCTACTTTTCCAAAAGAGTCTCTTGGTTTGTAGCATGTACCACGTGCCATATAGACGTCTCCAATTCCTCCACCATGAAGAAATTCCATAGCTTCCATGACGTTAGCTATGGAGCGGTTTTGGAAACCTACCTGCACTCTACGATCGTATTTGCGGGCAGCTTCTACCATTTTTCTACCTTCCCAGACGTTGTGACTGGCAGGCTTTTCTATGTATACATGCTTTCCAGCCTGACATGCCCAGATGGTGGCAAGTGCATGCCAGTGATTGGGAATTGCCATAGAAACGGCATCTAATTCTTTATCTTCCAATACCTTGCGTACATCCCACTCTGTTGTTGGGGTAACGCCAGTCTTGTCTATGACTACTTTTGATTTCTCTGAGAAATATTGCTCATCAGCATCACAAAGTGTTTTCAATCTCACATTGCGATTGTCTTTCAAAGCACACCACTGATTGATGTGATTGCTGCCTTGTCCGCGAATTCCTACCACGGCAATGTTGATTCTCTCATTAGCTCCTATGATGGAAGCATATGATTTGGCACTCATACTCATGCCGGCCATTGCTATTCCGGCCGTGCCTAAGAGACTTTTCTTTATGAATTCTCTTCTTTTTTCCATTTTGATATAAGGTTATTGGGTTTGTTGTTTTTGCTTTTTCTCATTACTGATTATTCGCTTTTTATACTAATAGACAATCTTTCAGCTATGAATTTTTAATCTAAACAATCTCTTCATACCAATCAATACTAATTCTTTGGACTCCGGGATAACTTGTGCAAACGATTGCTTTTTTTATGTCCATCCAATTATTAGGATAGAATTACGGTCAATATTTATCACCATTTACGGTGATATTCTATTTTATCACCATTTACGGTGATGTTTTGATTTATCACCATTTACGGTGATATTAGAGTTATGATTGCATTACTTACAGGAGATATTATTAATTCCAGAGAACTGAAAGACCAGAATCTTTGGATTAATCCATTTAAGAAATTGCTGGGCAACTGGGGACAAACACCCAAGCAATGGGAGATCTTCCGAGGAGATAGCTTTCAACTGGAAATCTCAGACCCAAAAGAAAGTCTGCTTGCTGCCTTACAGATCAAAGCGCTTATCAAAAGCCTTCCCTATCCTGATGAGAATAAAAGAAGCTCTCCTGTGGATGTGCGAATGGCAATTGGAATAGGTTCTAAATCATATGATGCAGAAAGAATATCAGAAAGCAACGGTGAGGCATTCGTACGATCAGGCGAAAAGTTTGAGCAACTCAAAAGCGAGATGATCACACTGGCCATCAACTCCCCATGGTCAGAATGGAATGATGAAATGAATCTTTACCTGAAACTGGCGGGAATTCAAATGGACAGTTGGTCAATCTCATCCGGCGAACTGATGTCTGAGATGCTCTCCAATCCAGATCGCACCCAAGCGGAAATCGGAGCAGTACTTCACATCAACCAAAACTCAGTAAGTAAAAGATACAAGTCAGCAAATGGTGAGGATATATTGGCATTGGAAAAATTATTCAGAAAAAAACTCACACAACTTCTCTGATGCTTATACTAATCAAACTTATTCTCGCCCATCTAATTGGTGATTTCCTGCTCCAGCCTACCGCTTGGGTGAAGGAAAAGGAGAAACTTAAAGCCACATCGCCAAAGCTATATTTGCATGTTTTAATTCATGGGGCACTTGTCCTGCTACTGCTATGGGATCTTAGCCTGTGGCCAATAGTACTGGCGATCACAATCGCACATGTACTGATTGATCTCATCAAACTTTACGCTCAGAAGCCTAAAACCAAAACAACTTGGTTCATCGCAGATCAAGCCATGCATCTTTTAAGTATCCTGATTGTTTGGGCAGTATTCACAGAAGTCTATGTGGACTGGCAGTTGGTATTTCAGGATCCTTTCCTACTTGGACTAATCACTATTGTACTTTTCCTCACGCAGCCTACCTCGATTATCTTATCCAATTTGCTGAAAAAGTGGTCTGACTCCATCCCTTCTCAACCTGATCAATCTCTCCAGGATGCAGGCAAATACATAGGAATTCTAGAACGACTATTTGTATTCTCCTTTATCGCCACAGGGCATTGGGAAGCTGTAGGATTCTTACTAGCGGCCAAATCAGTATTTAGATTTGGTGATTTAAGAAAATCAAAAGAGCGAAAACTTACTGAATATATCCTGATAGGAACCTTACTTAGCTTTGGTACAGCCATGCTATCGGGACTTATCTTCCTCTCAATATCCAATTAAATGACCCCAAACTCCGAACTGGATTCCATCCAACTCAATTTTTCTTCCAGCGATTTATTACTTCTCAATCTGGCTCTTGCACTGATTATGTATGGCGTAGCCCTGGATCTTAGATTTGAGGATTTCAAATACCTTGCGAAAAACCCAAAAGGCTTTATTCTAGGAGTTTTTTCACAGTTTTTACTCCTGCCATTTCTCACTTGGTGTTTGGTGCTTATTATGAAACCTCCACCATCAGTAGCCTTGGGAATGTTCCTAGTGGCAGCCTGCCCTGGAGGAAATGTTTCTAATTTTCTCACAAGTCTAGCCAAAGGCAACACGGCACTTTCGGTAAGTCTCACAGGATTCTCCAGCATAATATGTATCATCAGCACTCCATTGAATTTTGCGCTCTGGGCAGGACTCTACGCACCTACTTCAAACTTATTAAGAGATATTAGTCTGAATTATACAGAAGCATTTACTACAGTTGCGCTGATTCTCGGCCTTCCATTGATTCTCGGGATCCTCACACATAAGTATGCTCCTGTGTTCGCAGAAAAAGCCTCCAAAATCCTCAAGCCACTGAGCATCCTGATTTTTACTGCTTTTATTGTGATTGCTTTTGCTGGAAATTTCGATCTGTTCACCAAGTATATTTCTTTGATTTTCTTATGGGTTTTAGCACATAATGTTGTGGCCTTAAGCTCAGGTTTTTTCACTGGCAAAATATTCAAATTACCCCTGGCTGATGTGAAAACGATGACGATAGAGACCGGAATTCAAAATTCAGGTTTAGGGCTGGTTTTGATCTTTACTTATTTTGATGGCCTTGGTGGAATGGCTATTATTACGGCTTGGTGGGGCATTTGGCACTTGATCTCAGGTATGACCATCGCAAGTCTTTGGAAATTAAAAGTTTGAAAATATAAGCAGGCTGTGAAACGCTAACATATCAATGCAATACTTAATAAATGAATTCCTTCGCACGCTCGTTATGATCTCGTTGAAGGGATATTTCAATAAAATAATTATTGAAGGAAAAGAAAATATCCCTAAAAACACTCCCATACTTTTGGTCTCGAATCACCAAAATGCGCTTATCGACCCCTTGCTTTTGGCTACTCACACTGGGATAAGACCCTCTTTTTTAACGAGGGCCTCTGTTTTCAAGCAATCATTTGTCGCCAAATTCCTGAATTACATCCACATGCTTCCTGTATATCGAGTACGGGATGGATTTTCTACTATTCAGCAAAATCAAGGCACTTTTGACCAAACCTATGAAGTACTTCGTAATAATGGATCAGTGATCATTTTTGCCGAAGGCTCACATAGTCTGATCCGGAACTTACGCCCACTAAGCAAGGGTTTTACCAGAATAGCTTTTGGCCTAAAAGAGAAGTATCCAGAAACTAACCCTGTGATCTTACCAGTAGCAGTGGATTACAGTACACATAAGCGATCTGGAGGAATTGCACGAGTTACTATCGGCAAAGCCATTCCTGTCGATATGCCTGCTGCTAAATCTGGTTTGCTCACCAAATCGGTACAAGTAGCCCTGAAAAACCTGGTTGTAGAGATACCAAGTGAGGGATATGAACAACATCTGGAACGACTGATCGAACATCAAGTGGATTTGAGTTCAAGTGCTGATGTAAGTCAGTTTCTGGAAACCGGAGAAGTTCCTAACCCCGTAAAAGAAATAGCAGGATTCACGAATAAACTGATGAAGATCTTTCATTTTCCACTCTATTGGATCTGGTTGTGGAAAAAGCCAAGCGTGAAAGATCCTGTTTTTTCATCCACATGGAAGTTTTTGATCGGCTATGTATTGGGTCCGTCCTATTACATATTACTGCTGTGGCTTGCTATAAGCAGCCCATTAGGTTCTTGGGCATTGGCATTTTTGGTAATGGCAATAATCACCTTGATCATCAATAAAAACCCCCAGGAATAATCGTAGGCTTGACCAAATATTCTTTGGGATATTTTATACCTTTGAAAGAAGAGATAAACCCAAAAATTACTAACCATGAGTCAAGACTTCTTACCCTTAAAAGGGACTGATTATGTAGAATTGTATGTTGGCAATGCCAAGCAATCTGCACTATACTACCAATATGCTTTTGGCTACGAGCTCATCGCCTATGCAGGCCCGGAAACTGGTGTGAAGGATAGAGCTTCCTATGTGCTGAAACAAGATAAAATTAGGCTTGTACTTACATCCCCGCTACATCCAGATGGAGAAATAGCCGATCATATTCAAAAACACGGTGATGGAGTGAAAGTACTTGCCCTGTGGGTGGATGACGCAGAGCAATCCTGGAAAGAAACTACCAACAGAGGGGCCGTGTCTTCTTCCGAGCCAAAAAAGATAAGTGATGAAAATGGCCATGTAGTGGTGTCTTCTATCAAGACCTATGGAGAAACCATCCATACGTTTGTAGAGCGAAAGAACTATACCGGCATTTTCCTTCCAGGCTATCAGCCCAGATCAAGTACTTATACTCCTCAGCCAATTGGCCTGAAATACATAGATCACTGCGTGGGAAATGTAGCCCTTGGCGAGATGAACCGTTGGGTGGAGTTCTATGAAACTGTCATGGGATTCAAATTGCTTATCACCTTTGACGACGAGGATATTTCTACGGAGTATTCAGCCTTGATGTCTAAAGTAGTTTCTAATGGAAACGGCTACGTCAAATTCCCTATCAATGAGCCTGCGGAAGGAAAGAAGAAATCACAGATTGAAGAATACCTAGACTTCTATCGCGGCCCTGGAGTGCAGCATATGGCAATTGCGACGGACGATATCATTCACACCGTGACTGAATTGAGAAAAAGAGGTGTTGAGTTTCTAGTGGTGCCTTCCTCCTACTATGATGATTTACTGGATCGTGTGGGGAAAATAGATGAGGATTTACAACCACTGAAAGATCTGAATATCCTAGTAGATAGAGATGACGAAGGTTATTTGCTTCAGATTTTCACTAAACCTGTGCAGGATAGACCTACACTGTTCTTTGAGATCATCCAGAGAAAAGGTGCTAAGTCCTTCGGAAAAGGAAATTTCAAGGCGCTGTTCGAAGCCATCGAGAGAGAACAAGGACTGAGAGGAAACTTGTAATAAAATAGCTAATAGCCGACTTGAAATTAAGGTCGGCTATTTTTTTGATATAGATGATTGGGGTTTGCATGAGTCTTGTAATGATTTTAGAAAACACACTAACATCACAAGCACATGGTCACAGCCGCCGAACTCCCAGAAGGTCTTGTATATATACGAGACTCACAACCTGGAATACTCTGAAAGAAGAAAGGATACGGTTTTGTTTTTTTAGACAAAGACGACAAAAGCTTTTAAATGAATCACAACTAGAAAGAATTCATTATCTGGTGATCCCGCCTGCTTGGAAAAATGTTTTGATCAGTCCAAAAAAGAATAGCTATTTACAAGCTACCGGGATAGACGAAAAAGGAAGAAAGTAATACCTCTATCATCCAACATGGTCAGAATATTCCCAAAAATCAAATATGATGACCTTCTCAAATTTGGGTTTTATTTACCCAAACTGCGAGAACGCTATCAAAAAGATTTGAGACAAAAGACCTGGACCAAGAATAAAGTTTTGGCTCTGGCAACGGCACTTTTGGATGAATTATACTTACGAGTTGGAAATAAATACTACACCGAAAGCAACAAAACCCACGGGCTGACGACACTCCGGAGAAAGCACTTGAAAGAAGATGGTAAAAAACTACTGATCAATTACACAGCGAAAAGTGGGAAAGATCGCTCTGTAGCTCTTACCAATAAAAGGCTGATCAGCTTACTAAAAGATTACTCCCAACTTCAAGGTTACGAACTCTTCAGATATCAGGAAGACGACTCCTGGCATACAGTGGGCTCCTCAGCATTAAACGATTATATCAGTCATGAGCCTCCTGAAGACGACTATTATACGGCTAAATACTTTAGAACTTGGGGAGCAAATTGTGTATGTATTAAGAACACAGAGGAAGTGGGGAAGCTTTGTGAGAATACTAGAAAAAAACCAGAGACTACCTTAATCAGACTCGTGGCGGAAAAAATGGGTCACACCGTGGCAGTCTGCAAAAGTTCCTACCTGCATCCGGAAATTTTATCCCAATGCCTAAATCCTCAAAAGCTTAAAGATTGCCTGCCCAAGGACTTCTCAAGCGAAGGATACAAACCAGAAGAAGTTCTACTTATGCAAATCCTCTGTACAAAACTTAGCTAATACTCTAATTAAGGTCATCTTGGCATGTTTTTTTTACTTGTAGGAGCTTAAAGGACTATTTATATATGAGTATAGCTGAAATTTTAGGGTATGATTCCCAAAAGATATTTGAAAAGATCACAGGTAAATTAAGCGCATGGATAGACATTTTGGTGGAGAATCTACCAAATTTTGTCCTAGCCCTAATTCTTATTATCTGTACTATTTTTATAGCAAAATCAATCAAGCGATTATCGGCCAAGTACATTCATAAGCTTGGGACCAATTTGACAATTTCTAAGTTTCTAAGTCAACTTATTTTCCTCGGAATTTTGATACTTGGAATTATGCTAGCTTTGTCTGCATTGGATCTGACCAAGACCGTTTCATCCATTTTGGCAGGTTTGGGGATTATTGGATTGGCTTTGGGTTTTGCCTTTCAGGACACTGCCGCTAATTTCATCTCAGGTATTTACATCACATTTAATCAGCCATACAAACTGGGAGATATCATCCAGACTCAAGATGGACACGAAGGTTCTGTTATTGAAATCAATCTTCGCGTCACCAAGATCAAAACATACAACGGTCCTATTGTATATGTGCCAAACCGCTATTTGTTCCAAGAATGCTTTACGAATTTCACCGAATTTGCACAGAGAAGAGTACAGATAGAATGTGGTGTAAGTTATGGCGAAGATCTGGATCAAGTGGAAAAAGTGGCTCTAGAGTCCGCCAGGAATGTATCCAGCAGACTGCAATCTGAAGAGCCTACCCTGTTCTGGACAGGATTTGGGGATAGCTCCATAAATTTCACCTTGAATATTTGGTGCAAATTTAAAGGAGCTGATCTTGATTACATACCTGTAAGAAACGAAGCAATTATTTCTCTCAAGAAAGCATTCGATAAAAATGATATAATGATTCCATTCCCAATTCGGACTTTGGACTTTGGAATAAAAGGTGGTACTCAGTTAAATAAAGAACTATCGGGACTTTCTATTTCGCCGCAAAATGATACGAGTCGAAACACTGAGAGTTAATGGAAACAAAAGAAAACATGGGAAATATCACTCCTACGCGTTTTAAAATCACGCATATCCCCAGTTTGATGGTGGAAAGTTTCAAGCAGTGGAATGCTGCCGATCCATGGCGACTCAGTGCTGTTGTCGCTTATTACGCAGTACTTTCTCTCCCCGCTCTAATGATCATTGTGATCAACACCGTAGGTGCAATCTGGGGGGTGGAAATTGTTACAGGTAAGCTAAATAATGAATTATCCTCCGCTATGGGGCCAGAGACTGCGCAATTCATGATCGACATGGTTGAGCAAACTCAGAACAGTGATAAGTCCATGATAGCTTCTATCATAGGAATTGGGGTGTTGATTTTCGGTGCTTCAGGAGTATTCTTCCACCTCAAAATCTCCATCAATGCCATCTGGGGTATTAAGCAGACCGATGATGTCAAATGGTATTACACCCTCTTTGATCGTGCACTCAGTTTTGGATTTGTGCTTGTACTGGGCTTCCTGCTATTCATTAGTTTCGTACTAACTGCCTTATTATCGTTTTTCAGTGATTTTATTAAAAGCATTTTGCCTGACTTCGTGGTTGTTTTTGCTTTTGTAGTGGATTTCGCTATTTCCTATGGCGTAATCGCTTTCCTTTTCGCATTAATATTCAAATACTTGCCTGATGCTAAAATCAGATGGAAATCGGTTTGGGTTGGTGCTTTCCTTACCTCATTCCTCTTTACCATCTCTAAATTTTTACTCGGTATTTATTTTGGCGCAGCCGAGCCTGGGTCAACCTATGGAGCTGCAGGATCTGTTATCCTTGTGCTGCTTTGGGTTTCTTATTCCTGTCTGATCTTCTTTTATGGTGCAGAATTCACCAAAGTATTCTCTATCAGATATGGCTATGGTATCATTCCTAGGAATCACTATTCTAGGGTTAAAAAAAAAGAAGTAGTACTTAAGGGCGATTTTGTACCAGCTCCTGAAGACCCAATTCCTAAAGGTGAAGTAGATGATTTGAAGGAGGAAAAAGAACGTGAAAAGGATGATTCAAAGGAAGACAAATAGATATAAATCCCAATTGTTTATTGCCTAGAAAGTATCAATCAAATCTAAACCATAGAATCATGGATGAGGTTGGTTGTTCCCCTAATGCTTTTACAGTCTCAGGTGCCATCATCTCTGATCCTAAGTGAAACTTGGTGCCGATAGCTGGTATTTTGTAAAGAAAACTCAGGTCTGATTGTGGCAAGACTGGCTTAGTCCCTGGAGTAGAATTCTCAGGCAACACTGGTTTAAACAAGCCTAAATACAAGTTTGGAGTTTCTGTTCTCACTTCTATTCTCCCATCTTCTGTTTCCAATAACAACGCATGAAAATTGGAGTGAAAGCCCTTGAATTCAGGATAAATCAGCTTTTCATAGCTATAGCCAGTCATGGTGTTGTTATAGTCTTTCTCCCAAAGCCCAAACTCTACTCCTTTCATTCTGTTTGCCCACACGCGGTAAGGACCATTTCCTATCCATTTGGCACTTAGCACTTTTTCCTCCGGAAATGAAAATCCTATACCTAGCAAATCAATACTACTTTCAGGGACAGAAGCCTCCATCATTAATTCCCCAGTGGTGAATACAGTCCAAGTAAGCTTTTTAGGATAGGTGTCATAGGTTGACATGATCTGAATGGTGCCATCCTTCATCTGTTTCCAAGTCACCTTTTGAACAGATGCATTTACTCCTTCAGGATTTAAAGCTTGACTCAGATTAATTATACTTTTCCCAACCTTTACGAGTTGGAGATTGCCTCTTTCCTTTCCAAAAACAAAAAGAGTTTCCCCTACAGAAATATGAATATCAACGGAGGATTCCCGGACCGTGATATTCTGGCTCTCCAGTGCAGGTCTAGCTGAAAAGTAAGATGGATTTCCCTCCTTAGGTTTTCTAATTGCTTCAGACCAAGTATAAAGTTCCTCTCCATTAATTCCGATTGCCGAAATTTTCAAAACATCTCCGTTACGCCAAGCAATAGGAAGACCTAGATCAACTTCGGTGGACTGGCCAGGCTTGACATTTGGCAGTGAAAAACTTCCAGAATACAGCTTCTCAGCATCATTCCAGCTGTCAATTTTTTCAACTGACCATTCGAGTATACTTGTGCTTAGATCAGAATAGAGGTAATTATTGGTTACCTGCATTTTGCCATCAAACCCATCTGTGGGAATAAAAGCTCCGAGTTGAATGGGTGACCAAACTTCCTTGATCGTATAAAAACTTCCTTCCTTCTCACGATATGGACCCAAAATCCCATCAGGCGCATGATTTCCATCAGAATCTAGAATACCGCCTTTGTCATCTCTTATTACTGCTTCATCAGAAAACACCCAAAGAAATCCACCTGCGAAAAGTGAGTTTTTGCTGTACTTTGTCCAGAAATCGTCTAAGCCTGCACCTAGTCCACCATCATACATTCCATGCAGCAACTCAGTAGGCATAAAGATGTCGCCACTTTTATCCAATCTTCCTTCCGGCGAATCATAGGTAGGATAATGCTTGGTGTCAATATTGTTTCTGTTTAACCATGGATAAATAATTGGCCGTTTTTGAATATCAAATTGGTGGAAAGCAAACTCATTCTTAAAATCCCAACCACCTTCGTTTCCATGATCCCAAGCGATCACGGCAGGATGATTGGCATCTTTCAAGACTGTTTCCTGTATCAATTTTGGACCAATAACCGTGTCGTAGGCATCTTGCCAGCCAGTTACCTCATCTAAAACAAAAAGCCCAAGTGAATCTGCCAATTCTAAAAATCGTTCATCTGGATTATAATGTGACATGCGGACTGCATTCATATTCATTTCCTTCATCAGCACTATGTCCTCCAGAAGATTTGCCTCACTTAGTGCCCTTCCCGTGGTTGGGTAAAATGAATGCCTATTCACTCCCTTCAAAACTACCTTTACGTCGTTGATATAAATCCCATCTTTCGGACGTACCTCGACGGTTCTAAAGCCAATTTTCTCCGTTTTCTGGTAGAGAATTTTCTTGTTTTGAAGGATCGAAAAATGGGCATTATATAAGTTGGGAGTTTCGGGATTCCAGGATTTTACTCCTTGAAAAACATGGCTTAGCCAGACAGAATCAGAGTCCACAGTTTGAGAGAATTCACCAAGGATTTCTCCTGATTTCTGCTCTATTAATTGAACATGAATTTCAGATGACCTAGGAATATCATTCAATGTAATGAGAGCTTCGAGCTCCCCATCTGACTTTGCATTCACAGCAATTCTTGTGAAATGATTTTCCGGTAAGATCTCAAGAAACACAGGTCTGAATATCCCTCCAAAAATCCAGAAATCGGCCTCTCTTTCTGCTTTGTTAACTGACTCATTTGAAGATCGTTTGTAAACTTTCACTTCAAGTAGATTTTTAGACCCAAAATCCAAAAAATCCGAAATATCATAAGAGAATCTATAGAAGCCACCTTGATGTATTGGCCCCACAATTTCCCCATTTATTTTCACCTCAGTATCAGTCATAGCTCCATCAAAAACCAAGTTGATCACTTGCTTTTTCCAAGCTGAAGGCGCTTCAAACTCGTGTTTGTAATACCCTATTTCATCAGCTACTTTTCGTTCAGGATTCTTATGATCATGCCCATAATTGAAGTTGCCAAAACCTTGCATTTCCCAGTTCGAAGGAACCAATATTTTTGTCCACTGCTCTTGCTTTCTTCCATCAGAAACTTTGAAGTCCCAGTAAACTTGAGAAGCAGCATCTACCCCGCTTAAGTAGACTCTTTTGTATTCATTTTGAGATTGTCCTTTGGCATTGGAAAAAAGTATGAGACAAAGGCCAAAAATGGAAATTAAGCGACAAAGGTTTGAGGGCATGTAGGATGTTTTCTTGAAAATTGAAATTAGGCTAATCCCTTCGATTTAAAAATAGCTATAAATGATTTATACCAGGGTCAATTATTTCCTTTGAAAAAATATCGCGCATACTCAAGATGATTTTATACTTGGGAATGGCATATTTTATGTTTTTCTATATCTTAGACAACAAACAATTTTTAAAATATGACAACCATAGACCCTAGCATCTTAGCCAAAGCAGATTCTTGGCTTAGTGGCAATATCGATGAAGATTCGAAAGCCCAAATCCGCAGCCTTATTGATCAAAACCCCTCTGAGCTCACGGATTCTTTCTACCAAGATTTAGAATTCGGTACGGGCGGCCTAAGAGGTCTGATGGGTGTAGGCACCAATCGAATGAATGTCTATACCATCGGTATGGCAACCCAGGGATTGGCAAACTACCTACTGAAGTGCTTTCCTGAAGAAACTATCCGTGTGGCGATTACACACGATAGTAGGATTAACAATACCCTTTTCGCTACGACCACCGCAAACGTGTTGACTGCAAACGGGATTCACGTGTTGTACTTTAAGGAAATGCGCCCTACTCCTATGCTTTCCTTTGCTGTAAGACACTTTAACTGCAAAAGCGGTGTAATGATCACCGCTTCGCATAATCCTAAGGAATACAATGGCTACAAGGCTTATTGGGATGATGGAGCGCAGGTAGTCGCTCCGCACGATAAGAATATCATCGATGAGGTGAAGAAAATCACTTCGTTTGATGATGTGAACTGGGATAAGAATGATTCCCTTTTCCAATATATAGAAGAGGACTTCGACGAGATTTACCTGAAACTTGTCAAAGGTCTGAGCTTGGCTCCAGATGCTATCAGGGCTCAAAAGGATATGCCGATTGTATTTTCTCCGATTCATGGAGCCTCCGGCAAAATGGTTCCTGCTGCCATAAAAGCATTTGGCTTTGATAATGTGCATGTGGTAAAAGAGCAGGCTGAGCCAGATGGTAATTTCCCAACTGTCATTTATCCTAATCCTGAAGAAGCTGAGGCTTTGACGCTTTCTTTGAAACTTGGAAAAGAAGTTGGTGCTGAATTGGTTTTAGCTTGTGATCCGGATGGTGACCGTTATGCCGCCGCTGTTCCTAATGCTTCAGGTGAATTTGAATTATTGAATGGTAATCAAACAGGTACTTTGCTCACCTACTACCTATTGAGTCAATGGAAAAAAGCTGGCAAACTTGATGGCAATCAATTCATGGTCAACACCATTGTAACCACCGAGTTAATCGATAGAATCTGTGAAGGATTTGGCGTAAAATGCTTCTCAGTATTGACTGGATTCAAAAATATCGCTGCCATCATCAAGGATCTTGAAGGCAAAGAAACCTTCATCGGTGGTGGTGAAGAATCTTATGGCTACCTCATTGGAGATTTTGTCCGTGACAAAGACGGTGTGAGTGCCTGTGCCATGGTAGCTGAGCTGATCGCTTATTACAAAACTCAAGGCAAAACAGTTTTTGATGTGCTTGCTGAGATATATAATCAGTTCGGATTCTATAAGGAGTCGCTTATTTCTGTCACCAAAAAAGGAAAAGACGGTGCTGAGCAAATCCAGGCTTTAATGACTGATTTCCGTCACCATCCACCTGCTGAGATGAATGGAATTAAAGTAGCCAAAATCGTGGATGTAAAAGAAAGCACAGTTACAGACGTGAAGTCAGGAAAATCAGAGAAGCTGGATATGGACAAATCCAACGTGATGCAGTTCTATCTTGCTGACGGAAGTAAGATCTCTGCTAGACCTTCAGGCACTGAGCCAAAAATCAAGTATTATTTCTCAGTAAACGCGCCGCTAGCTAATACTGCGGACTATAGAAAAGTGGAAGGGGAACTTGTAGAAAGACTAGAAGGTTTGAAGCAATATTTCAGCTAAAAGTCAAATTATCAGATAATGAAAGCACTGAGCAATCAGTGCTTTTTTTTTATTTCAGAGAATCTGGGGATATCCAAAAACCATGATATGTTGGGATGTTTATACGAAATCTGTAACAAACTAATTATTAACTATATCTTGTATTATAGTAAAATCGAAACATTCAGTCTGCCATGAAATATTCCAAATTGATTTTTCTTTTTTTATGTGTTTCACTATTTCAGAATTGTAACCAAAAGAATGAGGTCGAAGAAACGGATGGTATGCAGACAATATCAATTAATAAGGATTTTTTGCTTAGTGAAGTAAATGAATTAAAGTTTAAAGCAATAGATACGATAGATTTAGAAGGTCCAGGAAATCCCCCACTTACCGCAATCCAAGATGTTGCTTTAGGTAAGGAATTTATTTTTCTATTGGATAGAAAACATGGCTTATTAAAATTTGATTACGAAGGAAACTATATTCAGGCTATTGGCAATAAAGGAGAAGGTCCAGATGAATATAGTATCCCCACAGCAATTTATCTGAATGATAAAGAGAACATAGCTCTGATATCAGATTGGGAAAAAATGGTAGTGAATTCCTATGATGTAGAAGGTAGCTTTATTGCTTCAAGTAAAAAATTACCAGGACGCCCAATTTCTTTCTATAAGGAAAATGATAAGATATTAGTAATTCAAGAAGGTATTGAATCTTATGGAAAGGGTGCTCAAACGGTATTGGTAAGCTCAATAGAGCCAACTACCCTGGAATTCAAATCACAGGAAAGCCCATTGTATAGCTTTACTTCAAAATTCTACCGAATCCACGCTTTCCTAAGACCTTTTGGGGAACTAAATGATACCTCTCTCTTTTACTTTCCCCGTGTTCGTTTCGAGGGCATGACTGATCAGAAGGATACAATCTACCGAATGGAAGAAGATCACTTGGTTCCAGAATATCTACTTGACTTCACTGATTTTGGAAACTCAGATACCTTACGAATTGATTTTGCAGAAATAAATGATGGTAATGCAAGCATATTCTTAAATTATAAAAAAGAGTCCTATAACCTGATTATTGATTTAGAGAACAGAATTCCAAAATCCAGTATGCAACTACCTAGTGAAAGTTACTCGCTTGAAGTATTTCCAAAACATCTAAATAAGGATACCTATTATTCTATCATTAGAAATTTGAAAGGTGCTGAAGAGAAAAATCCTAAAATAGTAATGTATGCTTTAAAAAAAGAGTAGAGCAGGCTCGTAAAATTAATTGGGGAATAGATAATTCATTGAAGCCCAATCATTTTTTTACCCAAAGCACATCAGCAAAATATCCTTCGGAATCCATAAAGTTTTCCTTTACTTCAAAACCTCCTAATGATGCTAAATGGCTGATTTCGGACAAGCTATATTTCTTGGAAATTTCAGTGAAAATCGACTCAAATGCCTCAAATTCGAAGCTTTGATTTAATGCGCCGATAGTTACCACCTGTGATTTTTGAGAAACCAAATAGCTTCTACATTCCCCACTTACAGGATCATAAGTAGGCCAATGCGTAAATGAATCGCGATCAAAATCAGCATCTAACTCACTATTGATTCTATCCAGCAAATTCATATTGAACTCGCGCGTCACCCCCTGCTTGTCATGGTAGGCATTTAAGATAATCTGTGGATTCTTTTTTAAATCGAAGCCCAGCAAAACCAAGTCTCCTTTTTTAGTACCCACCCTCAGATGATCAATTATATTCTTGGCTTCATCCATACCGAAATTCCCAAGATTGGCACCTAAAAATAAAATCAGATTAGGCTTACCATTTTCCCAAACTTGCTTCTTCAGTGAATCTCTATAGGTATCCTGAATAGGATTTACGTTCAACGCTGGAAATTCAGTTGCTAAACTTTCTTCCAATTCTTCCAAAACTGAACCGGAAAAATCCACTGGATAGTAAGTGAATTCCACGTTCATTTCAGTAAGATATCTCAGTAAGATTTTGGTTTTCATCCCATCACCAGCTCCTAGTTCCACCAAATTAAAAGGCTTATCCAAGGCAATAATTTCTGTTAGAATTTGCTTGTGTTGGCCTTCTAAAACCTCATATTCTTTCCTCGTGAGATAATACTCTGGCAAAGCCATGATCTGCTGAAACAGCTTATCGCCTTTGGCATCATAGAAGTATTTAGATGGTAAAGTTTTCGGAGTTGAATTAAGTCCAAGCATGACATCTTGGGCAAAAGTCCCGAAATCCGTATTTTTTGCGTTCATAAATTAAAGTGATTTGGCAAGGCGAATGCCCATGAATTGCCATCTGTATTTTGGATGAAAAAAGTTCCTGTAAGTAGGTCTTGAGTGACCATCAGAAGTTGCGACTGAAGCACCGCGCAACACCATTTGATTAATCATAAATTTCCCATTGTACTCTCCTATTGCTCCTGGAGCTACTTTAAAGCCTGGGTAAGCCAAATAAGCTGAATTTGTCCACTCCCATCTTTTTCCCCAGTTAAATTGGTTTTGGGCCACTTCCCACTCAAATTCTGTCGGAAGTCTCACGCCTTTCCAACTTGCAAAAGCAGATGCTTCATAGAAATTCACATGTGCCACAGCTGCATCAAGATCAATTGGTTTTAATCCATCCAAAGTGTAATAAAACCAAGCTCCGTCTTGCTTCTCCCAATACAGTGGCGCTTTAACTTCCAATTCCTTGCTCCAAGCCCAGCCTTCATCATGCCAATAGGTTGGATTCTCATACCCACCAGCTTTCATGAATTCCAAATACTCTTGATTAGTAACCAAAGCTGTTGAAATCGCAAAGTCATTGATATAAACCTTGTGCTGATTTAGCTCATTATCGTAGCAGAAATCATTGCCCGTATACCCAATTTCATAGACTCCAGAGTCAATTGAAACCCATTTTGACTTAGGTTCAGAGTCATATTCCTGTATATCCATGACACTTGGATTCAGTGGGTTAAACCAGAGACTGAATTTCAAATCTGTAATCAATAATTCCTGATGCTGTTGCTCATGATTCAGACCCAGCGTTACCAACTCGTTCAATTCAGGATTATTCTTCTGAATAAACTTCAGCATCGCTTCGTCCACGTAAGCACGATAGGTTTTCACTTCATCCACTGAAGGACGAGTCATCAAACCACGCTGATTTCTTGCAGTTCTCGCGCCGAGTGAATTATAATAGGAATTAAACAGAAAGTTAAACTGGGGATGTTTTACCACATATCTGGGGTCGTTTGGCACCAAAATAAACTGCTCAAAAAACCAAGTGGTATGCGCCAAATGCCATTTAGGAGGGCTAACTTCTTCTGAGGCTTGTAGGCTAAAATCTTCCGTAATTAAATGGCTACACAGGTTTAAAGAGTGATTTCTTACGCTTTGAAAAGCTTCTGATAAATTCATATTCGTCTGATAATTAACTTAAAAGATGAAAGGTTTTTTATTTTACTCCTTGCCAATATGTACCAACGCGTCACCAGCATTAATCACCGGATTATTATTCATTCCGATGATATGGCCATTTGTTGGAGATTTCACAGGTATTTTGATTTGTCCATAAGGATCCGAAATTCGTGCCAAGATCTGTCCTTTTTTAACAGACTCGCCTACTTTCACACTGGAGTTGAAAATCCCTGAAGCCCTTGCTCGCACCCAGTTACTTTCCTTTAGAAAAATACACTCTTGTGCCGGCGGTGCATCTGCCAGCATACCAAGGCTGGCTAGCATACGCTTGGTACCATTCACTCCTTCTTCTATCCCATATTCATCAAGGCGCATAGATTCGCCGCCCTCAAACACCATAATGTGCTTTCTTGCTTTGTAAGCTTCCTTTCGAAAAGACTTCTCTATGTATTTTGAATTGACCACATAGTGTGTTCCGAAGGCTTTTGCCAGCTCTACAGCTACCTTATCTTTATAATCCACCCTAACTTGCGGGAAGTTACTAAGCATACGTCCGCCAGTATGGAAGTCAATTCCATAATCTATCTGGGGGATGATTTCATTGCTAAGGATAAATGCAATACTTGCTGCCAGTGATCCTTTTTTGCTACCAGGAAAACTACGGTTCAGATCTCTCCCATCAGGAAAGGTTCGACTGTTTGAAAGAAAACCATAAATGTTCACCAGTGGGATAAATATCAAGGTGCCTTTGAGGAGTTGAAGCCCTTCATCAACTTCCTCCAAAAGTCGCTTTGCTGTCACTACACCATTTATCTCATCTCCATGAACACCGCCACTGATCAATACTACTGGTCCATCCTCCTTGGAGGACCGGATAAAAATAGGCAGATCAATTAAGGTGTGGGTTGGAAGCTTGGCGATAGCAATTTCTATATTCATCGACTGGCCGGGTCTGATCCGTACACCATTTATGACCAATTCTTTCATCTATTTATAATTTGTTTTACAAAGGTCATCCAGATAGCTATTGGGAGAAATCTCGCATGGTTGATATTTATCACTTCGTGCGACGTTTTCGAAATGCTCGATTTCATATGTTAACAATTTGTCTTTTAAAGGCTAGCAAGTCCCTCAAGATTAATATCAATCCTATGTATGTCGCTTGAGCCATGCTCAATTTCAATTTTTAACCTTCAATTGAGTTTTTTAATTTCTTATTCGAGCAAAAACTTACTTATTTCGCAAGGCACTCTCCGCATATGAATATACTAGAAAACATCTCCCTCAAGACATTTAATACCTTCGGCATTGATAAAACTGCCCGATTTTTTGTCTCAGTAAAATCTATAGAGGAGCTCAAAGAAGCTTTGGTATGGGCTAAATCACAGGAAGTCAATCCATTGATCCTAGGAGGAGGAAGTAACATCCTACTGACTCAAAATCAAGAAACGCTAGTAATCAAAATTGAACTGGAGGGTATCAAAATAGTTCAGGAAAACGATGAGTTTTCTTTCGTTGAAGTCGGAGCAGGAGTCAATTGGCATCAATTCGTTCTAACTGCCATTGATAACAATTGGGCGGGAATAGAGAACCTATCCCTTATCCCAGGTACTGTAGGCGCCTCACCGATGCAGAACATCGGTGCTTATGGGGTAGAAATCAAAGATGTATTTTGGAGTCTAAAAGCTCTGAACAAGGAAACTTTAGAGATCGAGGAATTCAATGCTGAGCAGTGCCAGTTTGGCTACAGAGAAAGTATTTTCAAGCATGAGCTGAAAGGAAAATATGTGATTTGTTCTGTGATTTTCAGGTTGAGAAAAGATCCTGTATTTCACACAGAATACGGAGCAATCCAAGAGACACTCGAAGCATCTGGAATTAAGGAATTGAGCTTAAAAGCAATTTCAGACGCTGTCATTCAAATCCGTCAATCAAAGTTACCTGATCCAAAGGAAATTGGAAATTCAGGTTCATTTTTCAAAAACCCAACGATACCCACTGAGCAATACGAATCATTAAAAGAGCAATACATTTCCATTCCAGGCTATCCAAATTCTGAAGGAACAAAAGTCCCTGCAGCTTGGCTAATCGAGCAATGCGGATGGAAAGGGCAGCGATTTGGAGAAATTGGTGTACATGCCAAGCAACCTCTAGTTCTTGTAAATTATGGTGACGGTGATGGCAATGAAATCAAAAACCTAGCGATAAAAATCCAACAATCAGTGATCGATAAGTTTGGAATAAGCATACATCCAGAAGTCAATTTCCTTTAGATCAACTGATCGCCCACCTCTAGTGTTTTCTCATATTTATCTACGCGAACACCGAATTTTCTCAAGAAATCCACTCCTTCGTCAGATCCGATTCCCTTGTATTCTGCATAGGAAAACAAGAAAATCACTCTAGAAATCCCCATGGAGAAGATGATTCTTGCACATGCCAGACAAGGAGAAAGCGTGACGAAAAGTGTAGATCCTTCCACCGCTGTATTATTTTTCACAGCATAAAGAATCGCATTCTGCTCCGCGTGAAGAGCTAGTGAGCAACTCCCCTTGCTATCACGAGCACATCCATTCTCTTTAAACTCCACATCGCAATTGTGCGTGCCAGCAGGTGGTCCATTATAACCAATGGAAATAATTCGGGTGTCTTTGGTGAGAACAGCTCCCACATGCTTCTTGATACAATGAGAGCGCTTGGCCAAATTAACCGCCAATTCCATAAAAATATCATCAAAATCAGGTCTATTCATATCTTAAAGTTTCGGCAAAATTAGCATTTGCTACCGAAGGGGAGCAGAAATCTTGAATAATAGGTGTAAGTTTTTCGTTAAATAGTAAATTCTAACTTTCTGTTACATTCCTCGTTTTGGAAGATAAACCTTGAAACTATGAATCGCATACACATAAATCACCTCTTCATCTTTCTCGTTTTTGCGCTAGCTCTCAGCTCCTGCACCGCTATAGATATTTTTGAGGAGAATAATGAAATCCCAATCAAAAGGCCCTATAAATCATTTGTGATTATCAATCAGGAAGTTGGAATGCGCAGTTTCTCTTCTGAACTAATCGATCAGCAAGTGCAAATTCACCTGCAGGAAGCTCTCGAAGAGCAAGGATTAATATATGATAAAACGGAGCCGGAACTGGTCATCCGTTATACTTCAAATGAAGATCCCAGAAAAAGAGAAACCTTTCAAAATAATAACCCTTACCCATACTGGGGCTATAGAGTTTGGGATCCATGGAGATACAACCCTTACTTCAATAACCAGAATAACGCCAAAACTAGTACCTATGAATTAGTGCAGGTAATTGTGGATTTCATAGATCCAAAGGAGGACAAACTTCTAATGACCTTGACAGGAGTCACTGAAGTCAGCAGTCAAAAAACCAAGAGTAAAAAAGTGCTAAAAACCACAGATAAGATCATAGATTACTTTCTATATGAAGTAAAAGACACCCAATAATTCATCCAGCTTCACTAAACACATTTTTTGATGGGTCATTAGTTTCACTTATTTATTGTCCTATTCATTTTTTCTTACTCATCTTTCATATATCTTAATAAGGATTTTACTATTTCAATCTCCTAAGATCCTTGTTTCTATGAGCTTCAACAAGAACCAAGCGGCATTTTTCCAAACTCTAAAGTTGTCCTTACCAAGTTATAATTCATTGGTAGATGAGATTGCAGAGATATTAGAGATCAGCATTGATAGTGCGTATAGAAGAATTCGCGGAGAAAAATTATTGGACTTCGCTGAATTGGAAATTCTTTGCAATCGCTTCAATGTCTCCGTTGACACCTTTTTTAATCTTCATTCCAACAGCATTCTATTCCAGGGTAATCAGAATGATTATCAGGAAAATAGCTTCATGAATTGGATGGAAGATGTGTATGCACAACTTAATCTAGTCAATAGTTTTTCCAAAAAGCACATCTATTGGCTTGTGAAAGACATGCCCCCTTTTCATCACTATTATCATGAGGAATTGGCTGCGTTTAAGTTCTTTTTCTGGAGGAAATCGATACTATTTACGGAAAGTTTAAAGGAATCTAAATACTCCATTAAGGATAATTTATACGGTCAATTTGCTGAAATAACTCAGAAAATCCTCAAGGCATATCATAAGATTCCAACGACAGAAATCTGGAATATTGAAGGCATAAATAGCACCCTTAGGCAAATAGAATTGTATCATGAAATGGGAATCATGACTTCCACCGAAGACACAGTATTCTTATATAATTGCATGCTCGAAGTAATTGATAACTTGGAGAAGATGGCAGAAAAAGGAAAAAAAATTCTCCCTTCCCATCCGGAGATTGAAGGTGCTGATTACAATTTCTTTTTGAATGAATTTATCATTGGTGACAATACATTTTTTGCAACAATGGATGAGAAAAAAGTCACTTATCTAAATCACAGCGTTATTTATTTCCATGGCACTTCAGACCCGTCATTCAATAATGCCATGTTTCGGAATCTGGACAATCTCATCAAGAAATCTACTCAAATCAGTATTGTAGGTGAAAAAGATCGAAAGCAATTCTTTAACAAATTGCGTAAAAAAGTAGTGGAAAAGATAAATGCTCTTCCTATAGAAGAGGAGTAAAATAGCCTCACATGTAGAAATCCTTCACATCCACAAAAGATTCTACTACTTTTAAAGCTGAAGTAAGCAAATATGAACAATTCAATAAAATACAGTATTGCTAGCCTTATACTGTTTAGTACTTCATTTTTTGCCTGTCAGGAGAAAGCTACTGACAAAGCGATCGATGAAGAAAAAATGGTCATATCCTCCATGCCCGAGCCTTCTGAAAAAGTGGAAGGTATGGTGTGGATTCCAGGAGGTGAATTCGTCATGGGAACAAATGAAGCAGATGCCTACGATGCCGAAAAACCTGCAGTTAATCTTCAGGTAAAGGGATTTTGGATGGATACCCATGAAGTAACAAATGCTGAATACACCAAATTCGTGGAAGAAACTGGCTATGTGACTGTAGCAGAGAAAAAGCCAGAATGGGAAGATCTCAAAAAGCAATTGCCTCCAGGCACACCAAAGCCAGATGAAGCTCTTTTAGTAGCTGGATCGATGGTTTTCAGCCCTCCAGCCTACGCTGTTCCTACTCAAGATATTTCCCTTTGGTGGGTGTGGGTAGAAGGTGCCAGCTGGAAAAATCCTGATGGGCCAGAATCTAATCTAAAAGGAAGAGAAAATCACCCGGTAGTACATGTTGCTTATGAAGATGCGAAAGCATTTGCGAAGTGGGCTGGAAAAAGATTACCTACAGAAAATGAGTGGGAATTCGCTGCACGCGGTGGAGCTGAAGGCAAACGCTTCGCTTGGGGTGATGAATTGACACCAAATGGTCAATACTTGGCCAATACATTTCAGGGAAATTTCCCTAATGACAATCAAAATCTCGATGGTTACGAGGGAGCCTCACCGGTTAAATCCTTTGCTCCAAATACATTCGGATTATATGATATGATAGGAAATGTCTGGGAATTGACGGATGATTGGTATGATGCGCTCAAATACGCAAGACTAGCCGGTCAGGCTCCTAAGTTGGATGCAGGTATGAACCAATGTTACAATCCTGACAATCCTTATGCGATGGAGCATGTGATCAAAGGTGGATCTTTCCTTTGCGCTGACAACTACTGTGTAAATTATAGACCATCAGCTCGTCAGGGACAAGCATTTGATAGCGGAACTTCCAATGTGGGTTTCAGACTGGTGAAAGATGCTGAGGACAAAACAATCAGCTTGAAGTAAAAACTCAATTGAACATAAAAAAGGCCATTTCTGATTAGAAATGGCCTTTTTTATGTTATGGCAAATCGTAGCCCTTGGTGATTCTCTGAATGTATTTGCCCAAAATATCAAACTCCAGATTGACCAGATCACCAGGAACCAGCTGATGAAAGTTGGTATGCTCAAAAGTGTAAGGGATAATAGCCACTGAGAATCTACCGGGACCAGAATTGAAACAAGTAAGACTCGTTCCGTTGATCGTGATAGATCCTTTCTCCACGGTTACATTTCCCAGTCCATGCTCAAACTCCAGATCAAAAACCCATGATCCGTTTTGATCAGTAATTCCTTTTACCTTTCCTACTTGATCTACATGACCTTGCACTATATGCCCGTCAAAGCGCCCATTCGCAGGCATGCAGCGCTCCAAGTTGACTTTCTTATCCACTTTCCATTGAGACAGGTTCGTCTTCTGGATAGTCTCATCTATCGCTGTCACACGGTATGAATCAGGCGTAGTTTGCACTACAGTGAGGCAAACGCCGTCATGTGCTAATGACTGATCAATCTTCAATTCTGAAGAAAGTGCAGAGTCTATATCAAAATGAACATTGGTTCCATCATGAGTAATATTCCGAATGGTGCCAAAAGCTTCTATAATTCCTGTAAACATGGAGGTGAATTTAACTTTCAAAGGTTCAATGATTAAGCAACAAATGCCCAATTCTAGTTCAAATTAAGCCAAATATTCTTTTATCTTCGACCATAGAATCACAAAATACTTATGCCCCTACTCAAACTCGAAGACACATATTTACATAAAGGAAAACGTAGAGCTCTTGTGGCCTTGCTTCGGGAAAAGGGAATTAAGAATGAGCGTGTACTTCAGGCAATCAACACCTTACCCCGTCATTTCTTCTTTGATTCCGCATTGATTTCCCATGCTTACGAAGACAAAGCCTTCCCGATTGGAGAAGGTCAGACCATTTCCCAACCTTACACAGTTGCCTTCCAAACGGAGCTTTTGGAGATCAAGGAAGGTGAACGAGTGCTAGAAATCGGCACAGGTTCTGGATACCAAGGAAGCATCCTTCATTTACTTGGTGCTGAAGTATTTACTATCGAATACCAAAAGAAATTATTTGAAGGAACCAAGCGGTTTTTGTCAAGACTGGGAATAGAAATGCATCTTTTTTATGGTGATGGAACAGGCGGACTTCCAGCTTATGCTCCTTATGACAAGATCATTGTCACTGCCGGAGCTCCTGTAGTGCCAGAGGCTTTGATTCAGCAATTGAAAATAGGTGGGATACTGGTGATTCCCGTGGGTGATAAGCGTAAACAAGCTATGCTAAAAATCACTAAAATGTCAACTTCGAAGACTGCTCAGGAAGAATACGAGGGATTTGCTTTTGTGCCTCTTTTGGGGAAAGATGGTTGGGGTTGAGCAAATTTGAAATCTAAAATTTGAAATCTAAAATTTGAGATTTGAGATTTTCGATATCGGATTTGAGATTTCTGCTTTTCCGAAATTCATGTTATTTCAAAATAAAATTTCGATTATTAATCATCAAAGTTTTTCAGCCAAATTTTATTTCTATTTTTGTTAAAATTTAGATTTTATGAGCAAAAAGAAATTCGCAAAAGAGTCTGCAGTGATCATGACTGAGATGGTTCTTCCTAACGATACCAACACGCTAAACAACTTAATGGGTGGCAAACTGATGCATTGGATGGACATAGTAGCTGCTATAGCTGCTCAGAAGCATTCTAACAGCATCGTGGTGACTGCCTCTGCGGATAACATTTCCTTTCAGCAACCTATTGCTCTTGGTAATGTAGTGACACTGAAAGCTCAGGTAACCCGCGCGTTTAATTCTTCCATGGAAGTATTTATAGAAGTGACTGCTGAGGATATCCCTGCCAATAAGAAAGTCATGACTCATCGGGCATTTTTCACTTTCGTAGCTGTAAATGAGAATAATAAACCATCAAGAATCCCTGAACTAGTCCCTGAAACTCCTGAGGAAATAGAGAATTACGAAGGAGCTTTAAGAAGAAGGCAATTGAGATTGGTTCTGGCAAAAAGAATGAAGCCGGAAGATGCCGTAGAATTAAAGTCCATTTTCAATCTGGATTAATCAAATTTATAGGACATTAAAAAAGCGCAGACCGTTAAGATCTGCGCTTTTTTAATGTCCTGTATTTGAAACCGTAAAAGGTTAGCCAAAACTAATAAGGCATCCTTTAAAAGTGAGGCTACTTCGGTCACCCGTCATCGGTCTTCCCGCCATCAAAACAGAGCAAATAAGATTGCTGACTTCATTTGCAGTTCCTAAGCACATTTATTTCACCACTTTCAATATTCCCTGCATGGTATAGAAATGCCCTGGAACAGTACATACATAGGTGTAGTCTCCTGGCTCTGTTGGAGCAATGAAATAAATAGTGGTTGATTCGCTTGGCTGTAGCAATTTAGTGTGCACAAGCACTTTGCTAGTATTTGGAATGTAATCCTTTTGCTGCCCTTCTAAGCCTAACGCCATCGCCGCCTCTCCTACTTCTATGGCAGTTCCTGGCATCACGATCACGAAATTATGTAGCATATCATCCACATTTTGGAAGACTAACTTCACTTTGCTACCAGCCTTCACCTGCAATTGAGCAGGATCAAACTTTAGGCCTGGCTTTGTACCCATATTAATGGTAACATCCGCTTTGCCATCCCAGTTAGCTGGCATAGTCGTCACATGTTTTGCCATTTTAGCAGTTGCAGGCTTATTTGCTGTTGCTTGTTTCTTTGCTGCAGCAGCCTGAGCTTTTGCTTCAGCATCAGCCTGAGCTTTCGCTGCGCTATCTGCCTGCGACTTCATCATCATTTCGTGATCATGTCTGGCTTTGAATTGAGCGACATCTACTTTTTCCCCTGCACCAAAATTGTTCAAGGTATAATAGCCCACAGTATGTAGAAGTGGTTTTCCTTCGGTTGATTTCACTCCTTCTGCTTTGATCTCGTGAATATATCCAAGACGCAAATTATCCAGTACTAATCGAGCTTTCATCCCATCTTCTGAGACTACTACGCCAATGATTTTGCAAGGCTCATTATTAATCACAGGACTACCATAAGCCGCTTGGTACTTATAAGTGAAGCCTGTTACTTGGTAATTAGCCGGATCCTCTGCCAATTCCTTATTCACAGGCTCTGTGAATTCAATCTCAAATCCATCAGGCTTAGACTTGATAGTCTTCATCTCAAAAGGCATTCTTCCTGTCCACACCAATCGCTGCAAACTGAATAATTCCTTGCCCGTAGAAGACCAACCCCGGCTAGTCATTCCTACAAACATGGAAGCATCATTCCCCCAGACCATTCTCAGGATACCAGAAGAAAAGCCCTCTCTAAATGGAAAAACAACTCCCTGGTAAACACCATTGACTTTCTCAAAATCAACGCGAGCAATAGTACTTTGTCCCTGATCACCTACAAATACCTGATTGGCAAAAGGGCCAAATCCACCTGCTGTATTATCATTCAAAAATCCTGAGGTAGAAATTCCCAAAATACCATGTGGCAACCAAACTGCAGGTGCTTTCAGACCTGGAACTCGCTTAGCTACATCATAAAATGGTTCTCCAGTATTTGGAATATCTTCCTTCTTTAACGTCACAGGAGATCCTGGTAAGCCAGACCAAGCTAAGCTCTCCGCATTACCTAGGAAATCACCTTTCTCCACGTGTGAGATTCTTCCTGATCCAACCCAGTCACCTTGGTTCTCAGTATAAAAGAAATCACCTTCAGCATTCATACCATATCCAGCTGGAGAACGCATTCCCGCAGCGTAAGGTATCATTTCTCCTTCAGGAGTAATCTCCAAGGCCCAACCTCTCCAAGGCACCAAACTCACGCCGTGACCTAGACTATTGCTCCAGCCTACGTTAAGCGTGACGAGCATATTACCGTTTGGCAGGAAAGTAGGCCCGTAGGAATACTCGTGGTAATTTCCTGAAAGAGGCCAAGAGTAAATTTTCTTATATATATCGGCTTGACCATCTCCATCGGTATCACGTAAGCGCGTTAACTCACTTCTCTGAGTCACGTAGATGTCTCCATCATGGTATGCTAATCCCAAAGGCTCGTGTAAACCAGTAGCGAACTTCTTGTAAACAGGCTTCTCGCTACCGGAAATATTTGGGCTGGATACTATCCAAACCTCTCCTCTTCTAGTACATATTGCCAAACTGCCGTCAGGCAAAGTTGCCATACCGCCTACTTCCAAAATCACATCTTCTGGAACTGGTAAGGAGATCATCTTATAGAAATCATCCTCAGTCTCAGGCACCATCATAGGCGCTTTATCCTGGGCTTTTAATTCAACTTGACCGATAAATAGGCAAGCCAAGGCAAAAGCAAATCCTTTTGTAGTATTGAGTTTCATTAGATTTTTCATGCTGCTTCCTATTAATTACCAAACAATTGAATACGTAACCTTTCCCATGTTGTCTTTCAACTGCACCGGTAAAATCAACTCTTGAGAACCATCGCTGGTTGTTCTTAAAATTGGCGAGGTCTTTCTTTCAAACTCAACGTAATAAGATTTGTCATCTATCGCATAAAGCCCATTTGGCAGTTTTTCGATTTTTGATCCATGAGCTACTAAGCAATAGAGTTGCTTACTTTCATCCTCAGCGGTGACGCTAAGTGAATGAACCAATTTCTTTCCTGAGTCCCCGGTTTCAAATGTCTCACGGATAGTTACTCCGGGCATTTCATATAAGATCACTGGATCGCCATTTTTCAATACTTCATACTCAGTGTATGCAAAACCTTCAATTTCCTGAGGCCACGCGGCGTCTTTATTCGGAAGTACAGCCACAGTTGGTTTACCTGCAAATTCAATGACATTCCCTAATGGCAACATCAGCTGAGTTTCACCACGACCATACCACATCGGAGTAGTTTCTACAAAATCTCCTCTCCATACATTCAGTAGCTCACCTCTGTTCAAATCGATTGCATAATTTGCCCCACCAGGTTGGCCCACTGCTACTGTATGCGTACGCTTCTCTCCATGGTGCATGATAAAACCTCTTTGCATCACAGTTTGATCATTTACTTTGACAGCTATCTGACCAACTGGATCATTAGCTCTCAGAGGAACATTAAGGGCAGTTCTAGCTACGCCTTTTCCTTCTACGGTAAGTGTGATATCATTACTAGGTGCATACCAGTGACCAAAAGTTTTGAAGTAATTCAACTTGATTTTGTGATCACCGGAAGTCAAATGAGTAGAACCATTGGCTTTACCCGTAACACCATCTACATAAACCACTTCTTGCTCGTCGACAAATAGTTTTCCTGCACCATTGATACGCCCTGGAGGGGTATCATCCGGCACCCAGGCTAGATTTAAGTTAAAGAAATATTCACCGTCACTTGGTATGCTTAAGATTCCTTCGATCGTTCCTGAAAACTCATTTCTAGTAGCTGGAGCTAAATGTGCCAAGACATCAATATTCATTTCGCCCTTAGGGCTAGCTTTTGCAAAATCATTAATGGTTTTAATACTTTCATAATAGGTGAGCTTCATGTCTTTCAAAGTCACCATTGCTGCGCCGTAAGTTTTGTATTTAATATTCCGAATAGCCACTCCACCATGATCTCCCTGAATAACCAACGGTCCCATTGCTTGCTCATCATCAAAGAATGCAGCTTGCGTAGGGCCAGTTACTTCAATGTTTTTCTGAACCAGCACACCATTTTGGTGGACAGATATAAATTTGGCATTTGAGACTTTTTTGCCTTGTGAATCAAAGCGAGGAGCTCTAAACACAATTCGGAGAGACTGCCAAAGTCCAGGCGCTCTGCTTACATTCACAAGAGGCGGATGTCCTTCATATCCTTCTCTGCCAACTCCTCTACTACTATCCCAACGCTGATAAATAGCACCTGCGTCAGAATACTTAGGGTTCTTCACTGCCCAAGAGTCAAAAAGTTGCACCTCATATCTACCCTGAAGGTAAACTCCTGAATTGCTGCCTTTGGGCATCATGAAGTCAAGCTCCAACTCTATGTCACCATGCTCAAAAGAAGACTTGATGGGTTGATTTTCACCTTTGTCTAAGGTGTTCAGTAAAATACCAGTGCCATTTGTGATTTTGGAGGCTCCACCATTGAGATCGTAGAATACGTCTTTTACGATGGTCCAATTCCCGCTTGTTGATTGAAATTCACTTAGGTTTTGAAGAGGTAGCACTTCAAATGGAATTGGGCTCTCCTGTGCGACAGATGCTATTGTCTTGATAAATAGACAACAACAAATTAGAAATATCTTATTATTCATTTTAGGTTAGATAGGTTATTGGTTTCAAAGGTAACTTTCTTGTCAATTTAAAAAAATAGGATTATTTCAAGTAAAAATTGATAGACCTTGTATATATACAATAAAAAAGCAGGAGAAAATCTCCTGCCCTTTATTTGAAAACTAAACCAACTATTATTTAACTACCACAATGAATTCAAAAATAATACTTTTATAATCAAATCAAAATTCCAAATATAAATTTGTTTTGATTATTTCTTCTCAGGGAAGTTACCACGTTTAAATGCAATTCCCAATGCTAATCCTTGACTAAATTGAATTTTATTGTCCTGATCCAAATCGTAGATCATTAAACTTGTTAAACTAACATTCACAAGGTTAGATACTTTTGCCGTTAAACCGAAGTCCAGACGATGGTCTATAGCATTAAAAGCAAATGTTTCGTAGTTCGCAAACATTTGATATCTAAGCTTTAAGGATAGATTTTCAGAAAGTTTTTTATTGTAATCAGCCATCAAACTGAAGGCTAACCATTCTGTTCTTACTGTTTCTCCTATTTCTACTCCATAATTGTTTGGCACATTCAAATACAGGTTTGTATCAGTCACAAATGTCCATCTAGGTGAGAAAGGTGAAATACGAAGGCTAAATTCATCATTTGGCTTATATTCTACACCGATAGAAGTAGTAAGATAGGCTGGATTGGCAAACTTTGAGATAAGAATTTTTTCTGCATCCTCAGGAAATTCATAGCCAGGAGCAAATTGAGAGAGAAAATTGACGGCAAAGAAGTAATTCCATTTGTCATTAATCTCATATCCCACTTTGGAATCCAAGAAAATACGGTCATTGGATTTGCGACCATCTTCATTCTTATTTTTCACTACACCATAGATAAAGTCCATCGTGTTATCCCAAGACCATTTGTCTTTAGCATAATTTGCCCTTCCATTTAGATAAACTCCTAAGGCAATTGAATTGACACCACCACCTTGCCAGTTACCACTGAAAGAGGCTTGGTTAAGATTTAATCCTCCGTTTAATTCTTTCAACCAATAGCTAGTATCTTGCGCGGTCAATACTACTTCTTGGGAAAATAATTGCCCAGAAAACAAAATAAAGAGGAAAAGTGTAGAAATTCTTTTCATAATTAAAGGAGGTTGAACTATTTCAATATAAATAAATAAAATACAAATATGGAAAATGACTTGGAAAGAGAATTAATAATTCGTGATTATTTGGCAAGACAGCGTACAACACTCGCAAACGACAGGACTTTATTATCTTTTATTCGTACATCTCTTTATTTTTTAGTATCAGGTACAGCACTTTTTGAAGTAAAAGAACTTGACCACGTGAGGGACTTGGGGTACTTGGCATTTGGATTGAGTTTTGTGTTTTTACTAATCGGAATTGCTAATTATTTCCGCATTCGTAAGAAGCTTAAAAAAGGGAATTACCTAAACATGTAATAAATGACTTTTGAAATCGGTCTTGTTTTTTCAATTATTGGGCTTGCCATCATTCTTTTTTTTACAGAAAAATTCACTATCGATACCGTTTCCATCGGAGTAATGGTGGCATTTCTGCTCACAGGAATCCTGAATGTAGAGGAAGGTTTATCAGGGTTTTCCAATCCTGCCACTATCACTGTTGCTGCTATGTTTGTTGTTTCGGCTGCGATCTTCAATACTGGCCTACTCGATAGTTTCACCCATAAACTAAGTGCCCAAGCAGGAAAAGGCCAAACTCACCTCCTATTCACCTTAATGATATCTGCGGGATTTCTGTCAGCTTTTATAAGTGATACGGCAGTAGTGGCACTGCTGATGCCAGCTGTAATAAGATTGAACAAAACTGATAATATTCCTCCATCCAAGCTTCTCATGCCACTTTCTTTTGGTGCATTGATGGGAGGTATTTGCACATTGCTGGGAACAAGCACTAATATTTTGGTCAGTGGTATTGCTGAAAAAGCTGGTCTTCCGTCATTTGGTATTTTTGAAATGAGCTTAATGGGCTTAGTCTTTTTTGCAACAGGATTAATCTACATGCTAACCATCGGAAGGTGGCTCACCCCTAACAGAAAACCTAAATCAGAAGTGGGAGATAGTATTCAACTCGGAAATTATCTCTCAGAATTGGTCATCTTAAAAGACTATGAACAGCTAAATGAACCCCTGTTTAAGCATAAGCTTTTTGACAAACTACCAATGAAGCCATTACAGATCATTCGATCAGATGGAAGGAAAATACGTGTTTACCCAAATACATCCATTCAGGAAGGTGATATCATACGAATTAACTGCGACAAAGAAACCTTGGAGAAAATCAAATCTACCGCAGGAATAGAACTAAAAGCAGACTTAAAATGGAATGAGGAAAACATCACCAGCGAGGATGAAAGATTATATGAAGCCTTAGTTACACCTAATTCATTCCTTATCAACAAAAATATAAAGGACTTGAATTTCAAAAAGTTATACAATCAGGTATTAGTCATTGGAATTAGACATAGGTCAGATATGCTCAATGCACTTCTTTCCAAAACAGACTTAAGAGCTGGAGACATTTTACTATTGAGAGCATCAGAAGAATCCATTCAAAGCGTAGAGAACAGTGACGATCTGCTCTTACTCTCAGAGACTAAAAGCAAAGTATTAAACAAAACCAAAAGCATCTTAACTCTTGCTGTGCTTGCATTAATTATAGGACTGGCATCTTTTGAAGTATTTCCCATTGTAGTAACGGCAGTAGCTGGAGGAATTGCACTTATTATGTTGGGATCACTCAGTACAGAACAAGCTTATAAAGCTATTGACTGGAAAGTTATCCTCATGCTTGCAGGTGTATTGTCTATGGGTTTGGCTCTGGAGAAGACCGGCGGCTCACAATTGATTGGTGATTATATCGTAGAAAGTGTAGGACAATTTGGACCAAGAGCTGTAATGAGTTCTTTATTCGCCTTAACTTTTATCATGACAAACGTGATGTCAAATAACGCAACTGCAGCTTTACTGGCCCCTATTGCGATAAGTATTGCTGCAGCACTAGATGTGGATGCAAGGCCAATGCTAATGGCAGTCACCTTTGCTGCTAGCTTAAGTTTTATGACTCCAATGGGATACCAGACTAACACGATGATCTATACACCTGGAAATTATAGGTTTACCGACTTTATAAAAGTAGGGACTCCTTTAAATCTTCTTCTTTGGATAGTGGCCACATTAGGCATTCCATACTTTTTCCCTTTTTAATTCTCAGAAAATATGTCACAACTACGTATTTTACACATATCAAGCCAGCAACACTATCACGACCCAAACAATTTAACCCAAAACAACTATGAAAATCTTCAGTATTGTATTAATCGTCGCTGGCATTTTAATGCTCTTCAGCAATAGTTTTTCCTTCACTACCAAAGAAAAGGTAGTAGACGCAGGTCCAATTCAAATTAGTGCAGATAAGCAAAGAGACGTTACCTGGCCAACCTATGCAGGAGGAATTGTAGTGGCGGCCGGTGTAATCATGCTAGTGGTCGCACAGAAGAAAAAGTAAACGCTCCGAAGAAAAATCCTTTAATCAACTAATCCAATCTGCCTTTGAAATTAGCAGCAGTAGACATTGGCTCCAATGCCATAAGAATGCAAATCACGAGCGTAACGCAATACGAAGGAATCATCAAATTCAAGAAAGTCGAATACCTTCGATTTCCACTTCGTTTGGGCCTGGATGTATTTCACAATCAAAAGATCTCTGAAATAAACAGAAGGAAATTCGTCAAATTGATGAAAGCATTTAAGATTCTCATTGACCTTTATGAAGTTGATGATTATATGGCATGTGCTACTTCTGCAATGCGAGAAAGTGTAAATGGCAAGGAAATAGCGCTTGAAGTAAGGGAAGAAATTGGGCTGAAAATCAACATTATAGATGGTAACAGGGAAGCCGAGCTGATCAATCAATCTCTTAATAAGTTTTTCGATGAAAAGACTTACATACATATAGATGTAGGAGGTGGTAGCACAGAGCTGAACATTTATAAGAGTCGTGAAAAAATAGCTTCGAAATCATTTCAAATTGGTTCTGTACGCGCATTGGAGGACAAAGTAGCTACCCCGGTTTGGAACTCTGTAGAGTCCTTCGTACATAAATATCTGGAAAATTCCCCTTCAGTCATTTCAATAGGAACTGGCGGGAATATCAATAAGATCTTTGAACTCTCACTACCTCATAAAAACAAGCGTTATTTGGACTATGGAAAAATCGAGGAAGTATTGGGTCACTTACAGACCCACACTTTCGAAGAACGGGTGAACAAGCTGAACTTGAATCATGATCGAGCTGATGTAATTATTCCTGCAGGAAAAATATATCAACGCGTGATGCAAGCTGCAAAATCAAAAAAAATGCTTGTCCCTGACCTGGGTTTGAAAGATGGAATTATCCAAGTGCTCTACGAGCGTAATAAAACGAAAAAGCCCCTTTGATCGGGGCTTTTTCTATTAATCTACAAGCTTAACTTGCATTACCTTTTCTGCATCTAGATTAAAAAACTCTCGATGAACATTGAATTCCGGCTCATCTCCTACCGGCTGCTTAGCCAAGTAAGTACCATCTTCCTGCATCACATAAGAGTTTACATTATCCTTTAAGTTATAAGCAAGGATGTTCATCAATTGCTTTTCCAGCAAGTTAGATTCGACTTTGAACAAGGCTTCTAATCTTTTGTCAAAGCTCCTTACCATCATGTCAGCACTACCAGCATAAGTTCTAGTATCACCATTGTTATGGAAATAATAGATTCTGGAATGCTCCAAGAAATCACCTACAATGGATAACACTTCTATGTTTTCACTCAGACCAACTCTTCCTGGTCTGATACAGCAAATCCCGCGAACGATTAATTTGATTGTCACACCAGATTGGGAAGCGCGATACAGAGCATATATCATCTCAGAATCTTCCAGGGAATTGACCTTGATGAAAATACCACTTGGCAGACCATTTCTCGCATTTTCAGACTCTTTCTCAATGTACTCTATCAACTGATTTCGCATGTCACGAGGAGCTGTAATCAGGTTTTTATACTGAGACGGCATGGAGTGGCCTGTGATTACATTGAAAAATTCTGACACATCATTTGCCAAAATCTCATTGGTAGTCATCAAGCCAATATCAGTATAAAGTCTAGCCGTGTCTTCATTATAATTACCTGATCCTAGGTGAACAAATCGGGTAATTTCCCCACCATCTCGCTTGACTATTAAGAGAAGCTTGGTGTGTGTTTTCAAGTGCGAAATACCATAAATCACAAAGCAACCAGCTTTCTGAAGTTTCTTCGCTTCACGAATATTGTTCTCTTCGTCAAACCTAGCCTTGACCTCGAACAGCACCGAAACGTGTTTACCATTCTCAGCAGCTTTCAATAAGGCTTTTGTGATTCTACTATCCTTGGCCAGTCTATAAATGGTCATTTTGATAGCCATCACATCAGGATCTTCGGATGCTTTTTCCACCAAATCCAAGATCGAATCGATGTTGTTATAAGGATGATGAAGAAGAATGTCTTTCTCCTTCAACACTTCAAAAATATCTGACAAGCCTTCATCCTGATAAGAAAGGGGCTTTACCGGATCAGGAATTTGAGGTAATCGCTCACGGAATTTTTTATTACCCACGATCTGCCAAAGTCCTGTGAAATCTATCAAACTTTCTCTTTTTACCAGAAATACAGAATCCATTTTCAGATTCCATCTCTCCAAAAGTGAATTCATCATCCACTTACTATATCCTTCCTCTATTTCTATTCTTACTACTCTACCACTTTTTCTTTCCATCAATTTCCGTTTCACTTCTTCTAGGAAGTTAGCGTCCATATCTTCACTTTCTTCAAGTGTGAAGTCACCATTTCTGGTAATTCTGAAAAGACTCATTCCTTCGATTTCCACATTTCTAAAGAGTGAAACGATGTTTTCCCGGATCACCTCTTCAATAGGGATCAGTAAAAGAGAATCTTCTCTCTCTATTTCGAAAAAGCGGGGAATATTAGCCGGAATCTGTACAAAACTCATCTTGCGCATATCCTGTCTGTCTCCTGGACTGGTAGTCACCACTCCAAAAACCAACAGCTTGTTCATCAGAATCGGAAAAGTACGATACCCATCATACACCATCGGGGTAAGCATAGGGTAAATGGCTTTCAAGAAGTAATCATGAACTTTCTCCTGCTCTCTATCTGTGAGCTTGGAAACATTGCACAGCACTACTCCTTGGCCTTGTAATTCAGGCATAATTACCTGAGAGAAATGAGTATGTTGATCCGCATGAAACATGTGACTCTCATTCATCAACTTTTCCTTGAAAGGCTCTTCTCTCAATCCGGAGTAATCAACTCGCTCCTTATCGTAATCTAGATAATTATAAAGTGATCCTACGCGAATCATAAAAAATTCGTCCAGATTGGATGCCGTTATCGCAAGAAACTTAAGTTTTTCAAAAACACTACGATGTGCCTTTTTGGACTGATCCAACACTCGTTCGTTAAACTTTAACCAACTTAAATCCCTGCTTACCAGATCACTCTGTTGTATAATCGAATCGTATTTTTCTACAACTTCCAATTTCATCGCATTCAAAGTTAATATTCAGAAAGCAAGTTAAGTTATGCTTGCCTACTTTGGGTTTATCAATTTGTTATTAATTAAAAAAAGGGGCTGAAAAGCCCCTTTTGAATGATCAGGTATCGATTTTTGCGTATTTAGCATTTTTCTCGATAAACGCTCTTCTAGGTGGAACTTCATCTCCCATGAGCACGCTGAAGAGATGATCTGCTTCGGCGGCTGATTCAATATTCACCTGTTTTATCGTTCGGAAATTTGGATCCATAGTGGTAGTCCAAAGTTGCTCAGGGTTCATTTCACCGAGACCTTTGTATCGCTGAATACCCACACTATCTTCTTTACCATCTTTTGCCATTTCAGCTGTAAGAACCTTACGCTCTTCTTCTGTCCAGCAATATCTCTCGTCCTTTCCTCTTTTCAATAAATATAATGGCGGCAAAGCAATATACAAGTAGCCATGTTCAATCAATGTTCTCATATACCTAAAGAACAAAGTAAGAATCAAGGTACGAATGTGAGATCCGTCAATGTCAGCATCCGTCATGATGATGATTTTATGATACCGAAGGTTAGTAAGATCTAATTCCTTGTCGTCATTCAGTGTACCGATCTTAACTCCTAGTGCGGTAAGAATGTTTTTTATTTCCTCGTTGTCGTAGATTTTGTGCTCGTGAGCTTTTTCTACATTTAGAATTTTACCCTTCAATGGCAAAATCGCTTGAAAATCACGATCTCTTCCTTGCTTAGCAGATCCACCTGCCGAGTCCCCTTCCACTAGGTACAGTTCACAGACAGTAGGATCACTATTTGCACAATCGGCTAATTTACCTGGCAAGCCACCGCCACCAAGTATATTCTTACGCTGCACCATTTCACGTGCTTTCTTTGCCGCGTGTCTTGCTTGTGCAGCCAAAACCACTTTACCAACAATAACTTTTGCTTCTCTAGGATGCTCTTCCAGCCAAGACTGTAAAGCTTCCGAAACAGCACTATCCACCGCCCCAACTACCTCAGAGTTACCTAATTTAGCTTTGGTTTGTCCTTCAAATTGTGGTTCCTGAACCTTCACTGAAATTACCGCAGTAAGACCTTCACGGAAATCATCACCAGAAACTTCCAGCTTCAACTTATCCAGCATTCCGGATTTATCAGCGTAAGATTTAAGAGTTCTGGTCAGCGCTCTTCTAAATCCTGAAACGTGGCTACCTCCTTCGTAAGTATTGATTGTATTTACATAGGACACCACATTCTCAGAATATGAAGTGTTATAGTTCATAGCTACCTGAACGGGTACTCCATTTTTTTCTGTATCAATACTAATCGGAACTTCAATGATTTTCTCACGGCTCACGTCCAGATACTGTACGAATTCCACCAATCCACCTTCAGAGTAAAACTCGTCTGATTTCATAGTTCCGTCGTCTTCCTTCTCCCTTAGATCAGTTAAAATAATCCTGATACCAGCATTCAAAAATGACATTTCACGAAGCCTGTTGGCTATCGTCTCATATTTATATTCTGTAATCGCGAAAATAGAAGAGTCAGGCTTGAAATGAATGGTAGTTCCTCTGCGATCTGTCTCACCAATTTGTCTGGCAGGATATTGAGGCACTCCGATTTTAAATTCCTGTTCTGTGATTACTCCATTGCGATAAACTGTAGCTTTCAAATCTTCTGAAAGTGCATTCACACAAGAAACACCTACACCATGCAGACCACCCGAAACCTTATAGGTATCCTTATCGAATTTACCACCAGCATGCAGTACAGTTAGCACAACTTCCAAAGCAGATTTTTTCTCCTTAGCGTGCATATCTGTAGGAATCCCACGCCCGTTATCTTCGACGGTAACTGAATTATCTTCATTCACCGTGACTTTGATCGTATCGCAATGCCCTGCAAGAGCCTCATCGATAGAGTTATCTACAACTTCCCAGATCAAGTGATGGAGGCCTCTGACTCCAATATCACCGATATACATAGCAGGTCTCTTACGAACCGCTTCAAGACCTTCTAATACCTGAATATTACTGGCACCGTATTCGCCTAGATTCTTCGCTTTTTCTTCACTCATATGTTTTGGAGAAAACCCTCAAATTGGGTCTAAAAGGGTGATTTTATGTTCTTTCTTAGATGTGGCAAGATAGATAAAAAAAGTGACTTTTCACAGGCTTTCGCTATACACAGGTACACAAAAACCATTTGAAATACCAGCTTTCAAAACTGTGCCTCAAGGTTATTAATACTGATTTGAACTCAACATAACCAATGTACAGGCATGAATCGCCTCTATCCCCGCCGCCTTAGCTCTCTGAAAAAATAAAGGATTTTCCGTTCCAGGATTAAAGATGATTCTTTTTGGATGTAGGCTGATTAAATAATCCAACCATTCCTCTTGATTCACTGCCCCTATATAAAGAGTTATCGTATGAATATTTTCTAAATCAGGTTTTGTACGGAGATCAAGTATTTCCTCACCAAAAACTTCGCCTGATTTGATTCCAATTGGGATAAACGGAACACCAGCATTGGCCAATCTACTTGCCGCAAAATACGCATACCTAGACGGGTTAGTTGTGGCGCCAACGACCAATGTAACCTTCTCAGACATCTTCTTACCTGCTTCCATAGATTTTATCGCGCTCGAATGTATCCATATGTCTATGCTTTTTGGTTTCGTATATATCCGCCAGTGTGATCAATATCCCCGTTTCCTCTACTTCGCCAAATTCGTCGTTCAAAGCTGTACCGAAAGTCATCATAGTAGGAGATAGATTCATGTAGGTATTGATCAGAGGCGGGATATTCTCGCCGTAAGTACGAATCCGCCCATTAAGTAATTTATACCCTTCCTTATATTCCAAGCCCTCAAATGGATTTCCAGCTTTTGGTAAATCAGTTTCATACCCCAATGCCAAGTCATCTTTAGGCTTTACCAATCCGTCCTTATCCGGAAAATAGTAATTCATGAACATCAACAATAAATCTCTCCCTTCACGGCTGAAGTGCGGATACATGGTGACTTTACCAAATAAATATTTGACATCCGGATTCATTAACACAACAGCTCCTAAGCCATCCCAAAGATTGTCAAGACTGAAAATTCCTTTTCGATTATCAAATGCTGGTTGGTATTTAGGCTGAACAAATGATCTACCTAGCTCAATAGTGTAAGGAATATAATCCTTAATAAATCGCTCTGTAAAGTCAAACAAATGGGTCGTAGAAAGATTTAAGCTACCGTCTGCCTTAACTGAATTTTTGCAATTGATTAATCTGTAGCCTGCCACAATCTCTTCATCCTCAGGGTTCCAAGTGACTAATTGCTCATAGCAATTTTCGCAGATATCATTTTCATCTAAATCTAGCTCTAGACCTGTTCCGCCTCCTGCAGCTCTGAAAGTCAATTCCCGGAGTCTACCTATCTCCCGTACTACATTTGGGGCATTATGAAAATTAACCAAGTAAACTAGGTTGTCTCCATTGTTTGTATATCGTAAAAAACGCTCCGGAATCAACTCAGCCTTCAGTAGTTCTTTATCAATTGCCGGAATTATTGCTGCTTCTTTATTCATTCTTTTTTACCAAGTTCGTAAACTACATCCTTCAAATGATCTGCCCACTGTCCATCCGTTTTAGAGGAATTAAGGCTTTGATAGGAAACTTGTTCACCTACAGTGATCACCACTTTTTGCCCTTGCTGCTTGTATAATTCATCAGCGAGGTAAAACATTTCGATATTAGCTTTGATGCCAATCTTCTTTCTCCAATAAGCCAAATTGTAAAAAAATTTGGAATTTTTACCTCCTATAAAACAAGGTAAGATATCTTTTTTGTATTTCTTCGCTTTGCTTACAAAGCTCTTTTTCCATTGCAAATCACGAATTCCTGAATCATCTTTCCTTGAAACAAGCCCCGCAGGAAAGATTAAAACTGCATACGACTCAGAATAAGCCGATTCAATTGCAGCTAAAGTATCTCCTGAATTTTTACCATGCTTATTAATAGGAATAAATAATGTATTGAAATTTTTGAAAGCCATTAATAGGTCATTTACCAAAAACCGTACATCTGTCCTTACCTCTCCTATTGCCTGAATTAATGCAATTCCATCAATTCCTCCAAGTGGATGATTCGCTGCAATGATAATCCCACCTGTCTTAGGGATATTTTCTTTTCCTTTCAGCTCCACCTCTATATTCAATTCTCTCATCAAACCCTTTGCATAATCAATTCCATGCAAATGATCAACTCTGTCAAGGACCTCATTCATCCAAGCCTCGTGAGTTACCCGCTTAATATAGTTGAGCATAAAGCCAGGCATCCATTTCAAAAGCGCAGGATTTTTGGAATCAATGGCTTTTTCTATATCGATAAATTTCTTGGACATTTATACTCTTTGGTGATTGTAAGTTGGTTGAAAACAGAAGAAATAGTTCTTTTTCAATTTCAAAATAAACCTAAAAGTACAAAAAAACAGATTTAACAGTAAGATTAACCAAGACTGAATGAAGTACTGCCCTGAGTACCAATCGACTTAATTTATACCATGACCATTTGATCCTAGTTCCAGCCGTTCTTTTCTAATATTCAACACTAGTTTCGAATTGTACAATTGAAAAGAATCAATTAAATGATCTCAAAAACGGATTCTAAAGATCGCTTCCTACTCCCTCCAATTAATTTCTTATTTTTGCTTCCTGAAAAACAATACCCTATGAACGAATCCATACTATCACTTTGTCCTGGCCCATGGAATGATTACGAACTCATTGACACTGGAGGATTTGAGAAACTAGAGCGATTTGGAGACTTCATTCTCAGCAGACCGGAACCTCAGGCGATTTGGGATAAAACTCTTCCTGAAAGTGAGTGGAGAAATCTGGCTCATGCGCATTTTGCTAAAGAAAAAAGCAATCCTGAAAAGGGAAATTGGGAGCAATTGAAGAAAATGCCGCATAACTGGGCCATTGAATATTCTAATCCTGATGGATTAAACTTGAAGCTAAATCTTGCCCAAACTTCTTTTAAGCATATCGGTCTCTTCCCTGAGCAGGCTGTAAACTGGGATTACCTCTATAAAACCATCAAGCGCTCACCAGTAGCAAAACCTAAAGTTCTCAATCTTTTTGCCTATACAGGAGCTGCAAGTGTGGCAGCCAAAGCCGCAGGAGCGGACGTGACTCACTTGGACTCTGTGAAGCAAGTCGTGACTTGGGCTAGACACAATATGGAATCTTCAGCTCAATCTGACATCCGCTGGATGGTGGATGATGCGATGAAATTCATCAAAAGAGAAGCCCGTCGTGGAAATAAGTACAATGGAATCATTTTAGACCCTCCTGCCTATGGTCGCGGACCAGATGGAGAAAAGTGGGTTTTGGAAGAGCAAATCAATGAAATGCTGAAAGTCTGTGCTGAGATTCTTGATCCAAAAGATCATTTCCTTTTGCTCAACATGTACTCACTGAGCTTCTCATCACTCATCGCAGCGAACTTGATCAACACTACGTTCAAAAATGTACAGAACGCAGAGCATGGCGAACTTTACCTTCAAGACAATCAAAACAAAAAACTGCCACTGGGGATCTTCTTCAGATTTTCAAGCTATTGATTTAAACACCAGTCATGAATAACCGTCAGCTTTTCTTACAACACTTAGCTCAAACAACAGATTTCCCTTTGATGATCGAGGTGGAAAAAGCGGAAGGAGTATATTTATATGGCCCTAAAGGCGAGAAATACATCGACTTGATCTCAGGAATTGGCGTAAGCAATGTGGGACATCGTCATCCAAAAGTACTGGAAGCGATCTATGGACAACTTGAAAAATACCTACATCTCATGGTGTATGGCGAATATGTGCAAAGCCCTCAGTCACTTTTAGCTAAAGCACTTTGCGACACCTTACCAGAGAAATTAGACAATGTCTATTTAGTTAACAGCGGAAGTGAAGCTATTGAAGGCGCATTAAAACTCGCCAAGCGATACACTGGCAAACCTAATTTGATTTCATGTGTGAATGCTTATCATGGCAGTTCACACGGCTCGCTTAGCGTGGGTGGAAATGAGATTTTCAAACAAGCCTACCGACCTTTACTTCCAGGAGTTAGCCACATAAATTATGGGGAGATCTCCGATTTAGAAAGTATTGACTCAAATACTGCTGCAGTACTCATAGAAACGGTCCAAGGCGAAGCAGGAATTCGAGTTGCCACGAAGGAGTATTTTCAAGCCTTGCGTACCCGATGTGATGAAACAGGCACTTTATTGATTTTGGACGAAGTTCAATGTGGATTCGGTAGAACAGGAAAATTCTGGGCTTTCGAGCATTTTGGGATCATACCTGATATTCTTGTTTGTGCCAAAGGAATGGGTGGCGGCATGCCAATAGGCGCATTTATAGCGAATAAAGAGGTAATGGGTGTATTCAAAAACAATCCTATCCTAGGTCACATCACTACTTTTGGTGGTCATCCCGTTAGTTCAGCAGCGTCATTGGCAACCATACAAATTCTTCAAGAAGAGAAGCTGATTGAGTCAGTTGAAGAGAAAGCCAATTTGATCAAGTCACTTTTAGTGCACCCAAAGATCAAAAGCATCCGGAATAAAGGATTGCTGATGGCCGTGGAGTTTGATTCTTTTGATACGCTCAAGCCCATCATTGATCGAGCAATTGAATTGGGAGTGATTACAGATTGGTTCCTTTTCTGCGACGATGCCATGCGAATCGCTCCTCCTTTGACCATCACGTCAGACGAGATTCATGAAGCCTGTGCTATTATTTTAAAGGCGATTGAAGAAGTATTTCCTTCCTAAAACCCCTCATTTATTCACAAGTAAGAGATTCTTTCCGACGCTAATAGCTAAGCAAATGCTAGAAACTTAAGAGAATCAGGTGGATTAAATGGACCTTGCCAAATTCAAAGTCCTAATAGATGGAAATCCATCTACTTATTTGTCATCACTTTATAGGTTGGGTCTTCGATAATATTTACATCTATAACCGATTCCGCATTTTTTAGCAAAAGCCTGCAATCCTGGCTTAAATGTCTTAGATGTACCTTTTTCCCCTGTTTTAGATATTTCTCAGTGATTTTGTGAAGCGCGTCAATGGCAGACATATCTACTACTTTGCTTTCTCTGAGGTCAATAATTACTTCATCAGGATCTTTCTCCACATCAAATTTCTCTATAAATGCGGTAGTAGAACCAAAGAAAAGCGGGCCATAAATCTCATAATGCTTAGCTCCATTTTCATCTACATATTTTCGAGCACGTATTCGTTTGGCACTTTCCCAAGCAAATACAAGTGCTGAAATAACCACTCCTATCAATACTGCCAAGGCTAAATTGTGTAAAACAACCGTGATCAACGCTACGAGAATACCTACAAAAATATCGTGTCGTGGCATTTTATTAATGATCCTGAAACTTACCCACTCAAAAGTTCCTATAGCCACCATCATCATCACACCAACTAAGGCAGCCATCGGAATTTGTTCTATGACAGGACCAGCAACCAAAATAACCCCTAAAATAGCAGTCGCTCCTACGATTGCAGAAAGTCTAGATCTCCCTCCTGCTCCTATATTGACCAAAGTTTGCGCTACCATGGCACATCCGCCCATGCCACCAAAAAACCCGTTTGTGATATTGGCAATACCTTGAGCTGCAGCTTCCCTGTTCGACTGGCCTTTCGTATTGGTTATTTCATCCACCATATTCAGAGTTAGCAAACTTTCAATCAGGCCAACCCCAGCCATTACAAGAGAATACGGGAAAATGATTTTTAAAGCTTCTAGACTAAATGGGATTTCTGGAATACGAAATGAAGGTAATGCACCTCCTACAGAAGCAATATTTATAACTTTCTTAGTATCTATATCGAAAAAATAAACTATTCCAAAAACAACTAATATAGCCACTAAGGAAGCTGGAACAGCTTTGGTAAACTTTGGCAATACATACACAATAGCGATGGTGAGCATAGTCAACCCTACCATCAGATAAAGTGCTGGGCCTTGCATCCAGGTAGAAACACCACCCTCAAAGATTTTAAACTGCTCAATTTGAGCCATAAAAATGATAACAGCAAGACCATTTAGGAACCCGTACATAACAGGTTGTGGTATTAAGCGAACAAATTTCCCTAATTTGAATAGACCGACCAGCAATTGTAAGATTCCAGCCAATACAACTGCACCCAAAAGATAATCTACCCCGTGCGAAGCGGCTAGCGCAATAAGCACGACAACCGTAGCACCAGCACCTCCCGAGACCATACCTGGTCTTCCGCCTAAAATAGCAGTAACTATCCCCATTAAAAACGCTGCGTAAAGCCCTGTTAAGGGAGGAAGGCCAGCTAGTATAGCAAAGGATAAGGATTCCGGTATCATGGTCATTGAAACCGCAAGCCCTGCTAGAATTTCATTCTTATAATTTACTTGTTGTTTAAAATCAAAAAGGTTAATGATTTTCTGCATGGGTGTAGAATCTGAGATATATAATTGAAATAGGTACCGATAGAAAAAACTTTCGGTAAGAGAAAGTTGCCAATAAATAACAATTGGAAAAAATGCGTATTAGCCTATACTTAAGGCGGTGTGATTGGGGAAGATGTGTTGGGTGTTCTGTTCATTAGGTGCTGCAAATGTAGCGTTTCACTGGTAGTCAGGCAAATTAAACTTCAAAAAACACCCTCCAACCTATCAGAGAAGTATTTCGAGGCTATTCCCTGACTTTGTTTAAAGCGCCTTACTCACTAAAAACAGAAACTACTTATCTATTAAAAGCAGATGCTAGCTACTACTAAAATATAAGTCGCGCATGCTAATTTGATTCATACCTTCAAGATTAGCCTCCTCAGTCAAACAATCTCTAGAGATCTTCAATTTTCATAATGACGAATGCCAATTCATCATTGACATTTTCAAACATCCAGATGTCCCCATCTTTAGTAAAGTATTTTAGCGGAAGCTTAGCCAGTTCTTGTATCTCAGCTTCAGCAATTAGATTGAAGTCCTTATCAAATACACTTAAAAAAATATCCGACCCAGCCGATATATAGTCTCCGTAACCATTGAGTTCTTCTCCAAAATGAATTCTTTCTGAAAACCTGAAAAAACGTTCATTTTTCTCATCCCAAAAAAAAGATTTGTAATTAAGATCTTCCTCATTTCTTTTAATAATTTCCTTCAATTGACCAGAGGTTCTTTCAACTTCTTTTGGAGGCACATAACTTTTCTTATCGGCCAGTAAATGGGTATTCCAGCTTTTCGTATAAAGGCTGTCTTTTTCCAAATCAAAAATAAGCACTTCATTGAAGGCAGTATTACTAATAATAATTTGCCCATTGACATTTATAGCTGAGGCACTTGGCCCATAGCTTCCTGCTGGAGATCCTTCAAACAAAAGCTTAACATTAAAATCCTTTAGTTTTTCTAATTCTGGCAACTCTATCTTTTCAAAAGTTTGATCTTTCAAATCAAAATCAAGTATCAGGAGAGATCCACTCTTCTGGTGAAAAATAAATACAATAAGCCTATCTGAATTATTTTTGACTTGAAAAAATGCTCCTGCATAGTATTCATCAGTTCCAAGGAATTCAGGAGCAATTTTATCCAGTGCCAAATCCCTGACTAACTGTCCATTTTGATCAAAAATCCTATATAAAAAATAATCCCAGAAAAGTATATTTCCATCCGACCAAAGAGAGAAGTGTGAAACATAGTTAACCACGTTAAGTACGCCATTGGGACCTTCTTTTTCGAATTGAACCTTTTCTGAAAGTCTAAGTTCATTTAAATCAATCTTCTCTGTGGTATAATCTTGTCTATTAAAATTGATCAGATAGCTTTTATCATTAGATAGACCAGAATAATAAAGTTGATCCTGTAAATGAAGAAACTCATCACCTGAATCCACTAGCACAGTGTCTAATGAAACTCTAATTTGATCCGAGACTGCCTGCTTTTTCTCTTCTTTTGAAGCACAGGCACTAACAGCTAAAAATAATGCTGCAGCAATTAACAATCTCATAAAAAGCAATGTTAGAATTCAATTAAAAACCTTTTGAACTAAAAGCTAATTGAATTCAATCTAAAAATTCATTTTGAGATGTTACAAAAAGTTAAATCGAATTGGCACTATAATTCAAGCGATATTTCCTTATAGAAATTTCAAATTCTACAGAATCCCCTTCTCTGGATGTCTTCCTGTTACAGTTCTTCCGAAGACTTTTAATTCTTCGATTTGCGCATCCATATTTCCATCTGGATAGATGCATGGACCTATACCGGCTTCCTTCTTCTTATAATCAAGGTAGCCAACAATTATAGGAACATTTGCTCCCAGTGCAATATGGTAAAATCCTGATTTCCATTTTTTCACCTGACCTCGAGTTCCTTCTGGTGTCACCATGATTACGAGTTCGTCTCGCTCATTTAACATGGTGACCATGGATTCAGTATAGGTTTGTTTCTTACCTCCGGGAATACGTTTCCTATCAATAGCAATTGCTCCAAGCCCTTTAAGTAACCAACCCAAAGGACCTACCATTACTTCCTTTTTGATGGTAAAACGTACTGGAATATCCATGAGAAAGAATGCTGCACGAGCATACAAGATATCCCAATTGGAGGTGTGTGGAATTGCAATAAGCACCGCTTTTTTCAATCCTTTCGGCCACTGATTATTCAAAGACCAGCCTGAAATCCAAAACACAATACGAGACAAAAACTTCATCATGCTATACTAGATTTATTACTTTTCACTGCTAATTCCAAAATCGAAGGGTTATTTTCAATGTAATTCATCGTGTAATCATAACCGAAGCCATATAATTCAGAGGCTTTTTTAATATCAAATACGCCATATCTTCCAAGTCCTGGAGGCTCAATGAAATAGTCACACTTAGATTTTCGAGTGTACACATTATAATTCATAGCCATAATTACAGAGCGCTCGATCAGTTTTTTCATATTACTGACATTACTTTCTTCCGGTAGCTGATTGCAATGCACACCAATCACATAATCTGTAACTCCTTCCAGCGGCTCTACCGGCATATTATTAAGAACTCCTCCGTCCACTAGGTATCTTTTTCCAATAACAATAGGATCAAACATGCCTGGAATGCAAGAAGAAGCCATAATTGGGCGGATCAACTCCCCTTCTGAGTAATACCTGACTTTTGCTTTTTTGATATCAGTAGCAGCTACGGTGAGAGGAATCTGCAACTTAGAAAAATCATCGTGATCAAGATAAAGCTTAAATAGATTACCCACAGAATCCATTTTCAGGAATCCTGTTAGGGAAATCGCTGGACGCAAAAACTTAAAATAATTAGTTTCTACGATTATTTTAAGGATTTCTTCAGGTGTATAGCCTTGGCAAAACATCGCTCCAACGATAGCTCCAGCTGAAGTCCCAGAAACTTTCGTAGGGTAAATCCCAGACTCAGTGAGCGCCTTTAACACTCCCAAGTGTGAAATCCCTCTAACACCTCCACCAGAAAGAGCAATACCTATCTTAAGGTTAGATTTCATCTAGTCTGAATGTTTGATCCAAGCGCACGCCTCTGTCTGTCATTTTCACAGTACAGCACTCATTTTCAGCATCGTGTTCAAGGAATAAAACATACTCCTCACGTGCAGCTTCTTCTAGAAATTTTGCTTTTTCATCCATCGTGACTAAAGGTCGAGTATCGTAACCCATCACATAAGGCAATGGAATATGCCCAACAGAAGGAAGCAAATCAGCTACAAAAACTACCGTCTTTCCTTTATACTGGATTTTTGGAAGCATTTGTTTATCCGTGTGTCCATCTGCAGTGATAAAATCAAATCCAGGTAAGAATGACTTCTTATCCAGATCCAAATAACCCAATTGGCCCAACTCCTGCATTGGAAGGATATTCTCTTCAAGGAAAGAAGCTTTCTCACGGGGATTTGGGATAGTTGCCCACTGCCAATGCTCTTTATTTGACCAGTAAGTGGCTCTTGGAAAAGTCATCTCATATTGCCCGTGTGAGCCATATTTCACTCCACCTCCACAATGATCAAAATGCAAATGCGTCAAAAAATTATCTGTGATTTGGTGAGGGCTAACACCCAGTTTCTTCAGGTTTTGATCCAAAGAATCATCGCCATGAAGATAAAAATGAGAGAAAAACTTAGCATCCTGCTTATTCCCAATACCATTATCAATTAATACAATCCTATTTCCATCGACTACAAGAAGAGATCTCATCGCCCATGTGCAAAGGTTATTCTCGTCAGCTGGATTTGTTCGAGACCAAAGCGTTTTAGGTACCACCCCAAACATGGCTCCTCCATCCAGTTTGAAAAATCCTGTATTAACTACGTGTAATTCCATGATATGAAAGAAAAATCCCGGATTTTGTAAGAAATCCGGGCTTAAATTATGTTACTCAACTACTACACCCATCGAACAATACTTGTCGATGCGTTGATCTATTCTTTTCTCTGGCTTGATTTTATCTAATTCCTTCAATGCTTGAAGAATAGCTTCCTTAAGCGTGATAGCCATTTTTTTCATATTTCTATGTGCTCCACCAAGTGGCTCAGGAATTATACCGTCAACCAATCCATTGCCTTCCATGTCTATGGCAGTCAATTTAAGAGCCTCAGCTGCCTGTTCTTTGTAATCCCAACTTCTCCAAAGAATCGTAGAGCAGTTTTCTGGGGAAATCACCGAATACCAAGAGTTTTCAAGCATAAGAACACGATCTCCAATAGCGATACCCAAAGCTCCTCCTGATGCACCTTCACCTATGATGATGCAAATAACAGGGACTTTCAGCATAAACATATCTCTGATATTACGCGCAATCGCTTCACCTTGCCCTCTTTCTTCAGCTTCCAAACCTGGAAATGCACCTGGAGTATCGATCAAAGTGATGATAGGCTTACCAAACTTCTCTGCCATTTTCATTAAGCGAAGAGCCTTTCTGTAGCCTTCAGGATTTGCCATCCCGAAATTTCTCATCTGACGCTGCTTGGTATTTCTACCTTTCTGCTGTCCGATGAACATCACTGACCTGCCATCCAAATCTCCTAGACCGCCTATCATAGCCTTATCATCTCCTACATTCCTATCTCCATGCAGCTCGACAAAATCATTTGTCATCTCATAGATATAATCCAGTGCATAAGGTCTATCAGCGTGCCTAGATAGCTGAACTCGCTGCCAGCGCGTCAGATTTTGAAAAGTTTCTTTCTTCAAAGCAAGAATTTTATCTTCAAGGGATACAATATCTGAGCTTAAATCGATATTTCTGCCAATAGCCAAATCCTTCATTTCCTGAAGTTTCTGTTCTAAATCAGCTATAGGTTTTTCGAATTCTAATACCATTCTGGTGATTTTTGGGAAAAACAAAGATAAGCATATACCCTTGGGAATTAAAATTTTTAATGAGGAGTGGATATTTATAAATATATAAGAATTCAAAAAATCCTTAAAAAACAAAAAAGTCCCGAATTTCTTCGGGACTTAATGCGGAATGGACGGGACTCGAACCCGCGACCTCCTGCGTGACAGGCAGGCATTCTAACCAGCTGAACTACCACTCCAATGGTTTTAAATTGAGATTTTTTTATCTCATACAAGTGATTTCGAACTTGTGACCTTTCCGATGTATCGGGACAAGCATCTCACAAGCTGAACTACCACTCCAATATTTTAATTGTCACTAGTTGATGAACTTTTTCATCAAATTTAAGCGGAATGGACGGGACTCGAACCCGCGACCTCCTGCGTGACAGGCAGGCATTCTAACCAGCTGAACTACCACTCCGTTTTTTTCAAATTCGAGACCGTTTTAGATTTCTCTTCAACTACCCCGTTTTTGAGTGATGCAAAGGTATGTTTTAGATTTGTTATTGCAAAAGTAGATTCGAATTTTTGCGTTAATAATTCGTATGAACTTCTATTTCAATGAGATATTTTTTCAACTCTATTGCTTATGCAATGCTCAAATGCTTTCAAAACTGAGAATCCATTAAGAATTCTCTTCCTCCATCATCTTCAGCACAAGTTTTATTTCCGCTGCTACACGTTCGTATAGTTCATTCATATGAGTAGGTTGAAAAGAATTCATATGTTCAACTTCACTGGCCAAATCCGTCAGTGAACTCATACCTGCCGAGATAGCTGTACCATATAGCTTGTGTCCTGCTTCATTGATTTTAGTTAATTCTTCTCCCTGTATAACTTCCTTTAAAGATAAAAGTGAGTTTGCTAATTCAGCTTTCACAATTGTCAGAATATTATTCAAAACCTCTGAATCATTATCTGTGTAGTTTTGCAGCTTAGCTGGATTATAATGAATATTTACACCTGAATTTTTTGCTTCCTCTTTCTGGCTCACCTTTAAAGCATGTGTACCCACCCATTTTTTTAAGATCATATCTATGGTCGCTTCCACCACTGGCTTTACCACAAAATCATCCATGCCTACAGCTATGCATTTCTCACGCTCCCCTTTCACATTGCCAGCAGTAAAGGCAATAATAGGAACACGAGTATCCTTTTCTAAAAGCCTTATATTTTTGGTTGCTTCATACCCATTCATCACAGGCATTTGAACATCCATTAAGATAATATCCGGAAAATGCTTTTGGCAATATTCAAATGCTTCAAGCCCGTTAGCAGCCTCTTTTATAGTTGCTAATGGAGCAATTTTTTTAATGATAGTTTTAGCCAACAGCATATTGACTAGAGTATCCTCAGCCAAAAGCACTGTAAATTCTTTAATCCTTTCTGCCGGAAAATCAGGATTGTTTACTTCCTTAAATTCATCTGGTTTGTGAAGTCTAGAAAGTGCCTGATAGAAATCTTGAATCTTAATCGGCTTAATCAAACGATGATGAACACGTAGCTCTTTACAACTTTCTATTATTTTATGATCGTCCGAAGAACTATGAAGTAGCATGATAGGCTCCTCACCTCCCCAGGATTTAAAGGATTCTCTAATCTTACGGATAGTCTCAAGTCCATCCATAAAAGGCATGTGGTAATCCATTAGAATTACGTCAAAAACTTCTCCAGTAGCCAATAGCTGTAGCGCTTCAAAACCATTGAATGCTTCTTTAGACTGAATGTTTTTAAGCAACAACATTTGCCTTACAATTAGTCTGTTGTTCTCATTATCATCAACTATTAATACATTCTTTATTTTATCTACATCAAACCAATCGATAGCTTCTCCCTTTTCAGTTTTCAATGTAACATCGAAGTAAAAAGTACTTCCTTTTCCTGGCTTACTTTTCAATTCAAGCTTGCTATCCATTAGTCTAAGAAGGCTATTTGAAATAGTCAAGCCAAGACCTGTACCGCCATATTTCTTAGTAGTGGAACTGTCTTCCTGTGAAAATGCCTCAAAGATCTTTAATTGTTTCTCAGGCTTAATTCCTATACCAGTGTCTCGGACTGCAAAGCGAATTTTATAATCGTCTCCATTTGATTCCAGGGTTTTTATTTTTAATTCTATTTCTCCGCTTTCCGTGAATTTGGAAGCATTACCCAAGAGGTTCACCAAAATTTGCTTCAAACGAACAGAATCAGCATAAATAAATCTAGGCAAGTCTGTCGCTACGTTTAGGAGCATTTCCAGACCTTTATTTTGGATCTGATAGGTTATGATATCAGTAGCCTGTGAACTTATTTCATAGAGATCACATTTATCTATATCCAATTCCAAACGGCCAGCTTCAATTTTTGAAAAATCAAGTATATCATTTATTATACTCAGGAGGGAATTTGCAGACTGATTAACAATGGAAAGGTATTGATGTTGTGTTTCATTAAGACTTGTCTTCAAGACAAGGTCTGTAAATCCAATTACACCATTTAGTGGAGTACGGATTTCATGACTCATATTGGCCAAGAATTCTGACTTGGCAACACTGGCTTCTTCTGCTTGTAGTTTCGCTTTTTTCAACTCCTCTCTCTGTCTTACCAGACTGGTGATGTTTTGGGTGAAAAGCATAATACCACCAATTTCCTTGTTAGGCAGATACCAAGGCCTCATTTCCCAAGTAACATACTGGTCTTCAGATAATCCAGGCACTTTTACCAATTCCTCCTCACGTGTCTCTACTGCTCCATTTAAAATACGTCCGTGTCTCTCTTTGCCTTCTTGGCTAATAGATGGGAACAAAGTATAGTGCGATTCTCCCACTATTTCTCGTCCCTCCAACTGATAATCCTCTATCCAGCGATTACTGACAGCGATGTACTTCATATCATTATCCAGCATAGCCACAGCAGCGGGTGCGTGCTGGACAAAAGCAGAAAGGCGACTCTTTTCATAGATGAGTTCATCTTCCATTTTCCTAATATCTGACATATCAGTAGCAAAACCCAAATAACCAATAGTTACATTATCTATATCCCGGATTGGAGTAACAACCAACGATACAGTTTTCCTAGAACCGTCTTTAGACATATAACTCCAGTCCCGCTGCTCCATACCGGCTCTTTCTGCCCTAGCTGTGAAGACTTCTTCTATACCTATATCTTTCCCAAATTCCTTCTGAAGTTCTGCCAGATGTAATTCAACTTCTTGATGATCGTGAAATATTTCAGGCGTATGCTTGCCTACTATTTCTTCAGCTGTGTAACCCAACATTTTCTCCGCTCCCGGATTAAACACTGTAATAACACCAGCTACATCCGTAGCAATGATACTAACCTCAGATGAAGCATTAATCACATCATCCAAGGTTTTTTTAGTTCTAACTAATTCTAACTGAGATTTTTTAGCTTCATCTATGTCCTGAAAAGTACCAAAGACTCTAGTACATTCTCCATTAATAAACTCCGAATGGCCAATTGCACGTACCCAAATCTCATTTCCTAGATTAGTCACCAGCTGCAATTCTAAATCCCAAGGCTTACCTTCATTTATTGCTTCATTTACAGCTTTGATGACCTTATTTCTACTCTCCCCCTCCTTATAGAAATTAATACCAGTAGCAAGATCTGGTTCAAAATCATCAGCTACCTCATGAATCTGTTTAGTTACCGGAGTCCATGTCATTTTTTGCTTTTCCATATCAAGATTCCATCCACCTACTCTAGCAACCTTACCTGTTTCTTCAAGCAAAAACTTGGTCTGCTTTAAATCTACCTCCAATCCCATACGCTCAGTCATGTCAATAGCATTACCGATCACATAATAGCTACCATCAACACTGTTTTTCTCACGAACATTATTGAACATCCAAGTATATATCTGTCCATGTTTATGTTGGGTAATCATCTGTCCACTTAATATACCTTCTGCATCAATGGCTTTCAAATATCCATGGACCGCTGGTTTACGATATTCTGGAACTATATCAAATAGACTCATCCCTAAGATTTCTTCCTTGGAATAGCCCAGCATAGTAGCTCCAGCATCATTAACAGATAAAAACGCACCGTTCATATCATGAGTACACATGAATCCTTGAGAATTCTCAAAAAATGCTCTTAAACGTGCCTCGCTTTGAGCAAGAGCCATTTCTCCTTTACTCCAATCTGTAATATCTCTGGCTATGGCATATAAATCCCCTGTGATTGGATTGGGGGTAGCTACCCATTCTAATATTTTGTATGAACCATCTTCATGAATAAATCGATGAGTAAAGTTGATAGTGGGCTCTCCACTGGCAAGTTTTTCGATCTCCAATTTTGTTTTCTCCAGATCATCAGGATGTACCATTTCAAAGAATGATCGACTTAATAAAGTATCAGAGGTCCAGCCTAGAATTCTGGAGAAAGAAGGGTTTACTTTCTTAAAAAAGCCATCTGTTCCAGCGATACAAATCAGATCGTTGGAGAGATTAAATAACTTCTCTACATTGCTGTAATCAGCAATTAACTTACGCTCTTGGATTATACACTGAGCCTCAAGGGCCAGGAGTTCCAAGGCAGTTTTACTTTTTTCATCCAGTAAAATAGCATCACTGCTTAGCACATAAAGGCAACCGATTAACTCTCCTTTTTCACTAAGCAAGGAAAGTCCTGCAAAGGCTTTAATAGCATAATCGGAAAATGCTTTGGAAACTTCCGACGTAAGTGCAAGATTCTCTATATCTGCGCAGGTAATTAGTGCGGTCTTATCTAAGCTATGCATCTTAAAAAAGGACCTAAGCTCATTGCTCTCCATACTAAATCCAACTTCAGCTTTAAAACGAAGATCTCTTCCTTCTACTAAAATAAATGCCTTAGAAGTACCGCTAACCATTGAACTTAGTTCGTAAATTCTATATAGTGAAGCATCCTCTACAGTATCAAGATTTTGATATTTTTGGACTGGCACTTGTGATGAGTTACTTCCTCCCTTTACGGACTTATTCATATCCAAACTTAAAATTTTTCAATTTTTATTTAATGATCTAATGGAAATTGATAATAATTCGCCCTCAAATTATGACTCTTTGGTAAGAAATAAAAAAGCTTAGATCCTCTTGGAACATCATTTTAAGCCAACAAGCGAACTCTTTTTCGTAGTAAAAAAACCCAACACACCTATTTAATGTTCTTCAAATAAAAGAATACGCTTTTCAACAAAAATTTTATATATAATTTAAATATGCTTTTTATTTAAATTATTCCTCTTCTTAGCCTTCTTTCATCAGTATCCAAAAATAAAAAAAGTTCTCTTACGGTATGTTTACCATAAAGAGAACTTTTTAACTAATACCAGAGATTAGTTGTGTAGTAAAATCGTGTTACAATGTTTTCTGCCAATTCCAGCTATCTCTCAATGAGTCTTCTAAGGAATAACTAGGATGCCAATGAAGTATGGAATTAATTTTAGTTGTATCGGCCCAGATTTTCACAACATCACCTGGTCTTCTAGCTCCGATTTCGAAATTTACTTTTATGCGATTGACTTTTTCAAATGTTCTAATGACTTCCAATACAGTATTTCCATTCCCAGTCCCCACATTAAACACATCGTAAAAATCATCCTGCTGCTCTTTCAAATAATCCAAAGCCTTAACATGAGCATCTGCCAAGTCCATCACATGAATGAAATCACGGACACATGAACCATCAATTGTATCGTAATCATCTCCAAAGATTGTAAGCTTCTCTCGAATTCCAGCTGCAGTTTGAGTCACAAAAGGAACCAAATTAGCTGGAGTACCGATTGGTAGCTCCCCTATCTTCCCACTTGGATGTGCTCCTACGGGATTAAAATAACGCAAGGAAACCACACGGATTCCAGCTTGGCTTTTTACAAAATCCACCAAAATATCCTCACAAATTTTCTTTGTGTTGCCATACGGACTCTCCGCATCTTGTCTAGGTGTAGCCTCTGTGACGGGTAACTGGTCAGGCTGACCATACACAGTACATGAGGATGAAAAAACCAAATCTTTAATTTGCTTAGCTTTCATGAAATCAAGTAGAGCTAGCAAAGACCCTATGTTGTTCTGATAATATTTCAATGGCTGCTTAGTGCTTTCTCCCACAGCTTTGAACGCTGCAAAATGTATCACACCGGCTATTTCATACTCAGTAGCAATTTGATCCAAAAGACTACGATCACTACAATCTCCTTTAAAAAAAGTAAGTCTTTTACCAATAATATCTTCTAATCTGTCAAGTACTTTTTCATCAGAATTAGAAAGGTCGTCAATGATTATCGGATTGTATCCCGCTTCGAAGAGTTGAACTGCTGTGTGAGATCCTATATAACCTGCTCCACCAGTGATTAAAATATTTTTCATCTATTGTAAAAGTTTGCTAAGACAAAACTATCCAATTGGATGGATAATAGATTTATTTTGGAAGAAGAGTTAATGAAAAATTGAAGACTTAGTAACCTGTGAAAAGTTAATTGACAATGAATCTACCATTCATAAAGTTGACTCATTTCCTTAATTGGCTACATAATTAACGTAAAATTTCCCCGCTTTTCGACAGTCTGCATTTCCCCATCAAGCGGAAAACTATACTGCATCAAGAAAGTATAGCTTCCTGGAGTAGCATTTCTCCCATTAACCAAGCCATCCCATCCTTCAGAACCAGAGTAAATCAACTGTCCCCATCTATTATAGATCCAGATATTAAAGTTGATTTCACAATTGGAAACAGCCTGAAAAACTCCCCCGTCTCTCTGTGGATAGTAGCCTGAGGGCATTCTTACATCCGGTGCCTTTTCAGTTACTAATCCAGTTCCTAAACTCACACAGCCAGAAGCGTCCAAAACCGATATAGTATATGTTCCTTTTGATAGTCCAGTCAGGGAATTCTGACTAACATTCTGTTCTTCCCAATAATAGATAAAAGGGGCCTTGCCTCCTGCAGGAAATGCAAACAACTCACCATTACTACCACCAGGACATGCTGGCTTGGTCAATCTCACATCGACTTCCAATGCAGCTGGCGAAGTAATTTCAAAAATTAGTGGAACGGAACATCCTGCATCATCATAAACCATAAGTTCGTAAGAACCCTGAGATACGTCCGTCAGATTCAACTGACCCGAAAACACTTTCTCTCCGTCCAAGTCTAATTTATATGGACCAGTTCCGCCCTTCACCGTCAAATTCAGTACTCCATCCTTTTTACCATAGCAACTCACTCCAGCTACAGCTATTGAAGCAATCTCTAATACTTGCGGCTCGGTGATTTCTAAGTTTTCTATAATTCTCTCACATCCAATATTATCAATCACGGTAACAGAATAGCTCCCAATTGGTAGATTTCCTGCAGTTGCTGAATTCAACTCAGGATCATGAGACCAAGTAAAAACAAAAGGCGCAACGCCTCCTTGGACATCTAAGATTATTTGTCCGCTGGCCTCGCCAAAACATTTGACATTTTCAATAGTCTCTAATTTAACCACAAAGTCTTCTGCCACCGATATCTGCAATTCTTCAGAAGTTCCCGCACAGGATTGGTCTACAAGACTATATGTCATATAGCTAACTGTACCAGTAGTGCCTGCTGTATCCCAAATGACTTCAACCGTAGGTTGGTTTTCTCCGGAGATAATTTTTCCGCCGCTCACCATCCACTCGTAGCCCCGTCCTACCGAAGGATTAGGGGCAGTATAAAAATGTGATATCAGAGGATCAAAGCAGATAGTTATATTTCCAACCGGTTTAGCAGCATCCAGTTTTGAATTGATAACAACTTCAAGAGAAATAGGCGTGACTAAGCAACCGTTTGTACTAAGTGGTGTGGCAATAATTTTAGCATTTGGGTTCGGCGGACCCCAATTAACCAAAACTGAATCACCATAATCTTGTACTATAACGCCTCCTTCAACTTCAAAGCTTACAGACTTAATATGCTCTTTTCCTTCAATTTTATAAATCAATTCTTCTACATCAGGACAAACCGACTGCTCTCCTACTAGGGTTGCTTTAGATTCTAATACTTCTACTGTAAACGTTTCTTCTTCCTGCTGATCGCATGTGTTTTGGCTGATGGAGGCTGTAACAGAAACTTCATATTTACCCGGCTTGGTAAATGTATGAGTTACTTCTTGTCCCTCTTGAATATCAGAATCATCTCCAAAATCCCAAACGAAGTAGGTAAACTTTTCATTTTCTGAAGTTATAGACCAAGTTCCCTCTTCATTGAGGCAAGCTGTGAGATCTCCAACCACTTCAAAATCATAGTCAACTTTAACTTCAAAATTCAAATTATCCAAGGCAGCACCCACAGCATATCCATAGGATTCCAAATATCCAAATCCATAAACGTAGGCTATAAAACCTTCTGGGTTTGTCAACTGGTGTACTCCTTGAGATACACTTATTCGGGCAAAATAAAAGGAGGAATTTCCGGGAACCTGAGAAAAGGAAGCTCCTATATTCTTACCATCTAACACAGTATTTGACTGAGATCCAGCAGGAACAATAATATTCACATAATTGACCACTATGGACTGTAATGAAAGAGCCGAAAACTTCACATCTTTCAGCAATTGTTCATTTGGACTGTAGGTAATCATAAATGGGTCACCTTGCCCAAAATTAGGGTCGCTGGCATTATTGCATTCTTGACTTTTAGAAAAAACAGTAACAGAAGATGGCTTTGAAGTTGTGATTGAGACTGTTTCATCTGCTTTTAAATCAAGATTTAAAAAATCACCTGCATCGATCGTACCTCTACTAATTCCGTTTACAACTACTTCAGTGTTCTCTTCAGCTGCCAGCACTTTTACCAACTCCCCCGATGACCGTCCTTCCAAAGCCACATGGATAAATGATTTTCCCCAGGTAGTTACGGGATAAGCTTGCTGAAAAAGATTGTCATTTGCTGCACCACAGTTTCCTACCGAAGTCCATTTATTCCCTCCGAAAACAGCAATTTTCTTACATGAATTTGCATCATCCCCGATCACTCTCACTCTTGACCCTGTGAGATCATACTTTTCTTTTATCTGATAGCTTTGAGCACGATCCAATTTAATTATGATAGGTGTTGACCCATTACTTTTGGATATTTCTACCTGAGTATCATTCTCTGTTGCGATCACCAAAAGACTGCTTTCATCATCAACATTCCCGTCGTATTCCACTGGATATGTGAGCCTCTCATAATGAGAAGTGACGTAGTAGTCTTTTCCGAGTGCTCCCAAGGGCAGGATGACTGTTCCATCAGCACTCCTAACTCTTTCATTAAAAGCATATACAGACAAATCACCCGTAGAGCTTATAAAAACTCCCTTTTTTTCAACTATTCCTGAGGACCTATGATGTAGATCCACATCACGCGAATCCACGACCAGATTATATCTCTCGCCTTTTTTTAACGACTGGCTAATCGACTGTCCAAGATATTCAATAGTAAAAATAGCATCTTCAACGGCTGCTATTTCTAAGACCGCCCTGTCTGGAGCTCCTGGGAGAATTCTGTTATTGTCCATATATCCCAACCAAAATTCCTTTCCAATAGTAGATACTTGGCCATAGGTAGCCAATGCAAAAATTTGCAGGCACAACAGTAAAATACCAAGCCGGTAAAATCTAATCATTCAGAACTTTGAAACTCATTAACACCTCAATATAGCTAACTGATAAAAATAAAACCCTCCATCCAGTATAAACAATGATTCTATCACTCCAAAAGCTGGACAATCCCTAAGTCTTCACGTATTTAATTCCTATCTTTGCGCCTCAAAAAAGAAGCAACACCTTTATGATTTCAGTAGATAATCTATCCCTCAAATTTGGAAAAAGAACCCTTTTCGACGAAGTATCCCTAAAGTTCAACCCAGGCAATTGCTATGGTGTGATCGGGGCAAACGGCGCAGGAAAATCAACTTTTTTGAAAATCCTTTCCGGTGAAATGGATAGTACCAGTGGTGGCATCAGCATTACTCCTGGTCAGCGAATGGCCGTTTTGAGCCAAAATCACTTCGGATTTGACGAAGTAGAAGTGCTCAAGACTGTTCTTATGGGACACAAGACGCTGTATGCCATCATGGAGGAAAAGGATGCCATCTATATGAAAGAGGATTTCTCCGAAGAAGATGGTTTACGAGCTTCCCAACTCGAAGCTGATTTTGCAGAAATAGATGGCTGGAATGCAGAATCTGATGCTGCTGCCCTTCTATCAGGTCTTGGGATCACTGAAGACCTGCATTACATGCAAATGAAAGATCTTGCCGGTAACCAGAAAGTTCGAGTTCTATTAGCTCAAGCATTATTCGGCAATCCTGATATTTTGATTCTCGATGAGCCTACCAATGATTTGGATGCAGCTACCATCGATTGGTTAGAAAATTTCCTGCTTGACTTCAAAAACTTGGTAATTGTAGTGTCTCACGATAGACACTTCCTCGATTCAGTTTCCACACACATCGTAGATATTGACTTTGGGAAAATCAAAATATATTCTGGTAACTATACCTTCTGGTACGAATCTTCACAATTAGCATTGAAGCAGCGTTCTGATTCCAACAAGAAGTCTGAGGATAAGAGAAAGGAATTGCAGGCATTTATCGATCGATTCTCTGCCAATGTCGCCAAGTCTAAGCAGGCGACCGCGCGTAAGAAGATGATCGAAAAGCTAAACATCGATGAGATTGAGCCTTCGATGAGAAAATACCCTGGTATCATTTTCAAACCAGAAAGAGAAGCCGGAGATCAGATTTTCATGACTGAAAACCTGGAATTGAAAGCTGATGGAGTGACTTACTTCACTGACGTAAATCTGATGGTGGACAAAGGCGATAAAATTGCTTTTATCTCTAAGACCAAGCAGGCTGTGAATAAATTCTTCCAAACAATAATGGAAGAAATCCCTTCCTCAAAAGGAAGTATCAAATGGGGAGTTACCATCAACAAAGCATATTTACCAAACGATAATTCTGAATTTTTCAAAACAGATATTTCCCTTATCGATTGGCTAAGACAATTCTCAGGAAATCAGGAAGAGGCTTATGTAAGAACCTTCTTGGGTAGAATGCTTTTCACAGGTGAGGAATCATTGAAAAAGTGTTCAGTACTTTCTGGAGGTGAAAAAGTTCGTTGTATGATCTCCAGGATGATGCTTCAGAATCCAAACCTTTTGGTAATGGACGAACCAACAAACCACTTGGATCTGGAATCGATCACTGCCTTCAACAATGCAATAATTGAGTTCACCGGAACGGTATTGATGTCTTCTTATGACCACGCATTTGTACAGTCTTCTGCAAATAGAATTGTAGAATTTACTCCAAATGGCACAATTGATAGAAGAATGCCTTACGAAGCTTATCTTGAAAGTGAAGAAATCAAGGAATTGAGAGAGAAAATGTACGGTAAATCTAAGTAGTAGATCGTTGCTATAAACAGCAATAATCACCTATCTACCGATCACAATTCCAATTGGAGCCTAGGCTTCAAAATTCATAAAGGGATCGAATAACTTTGTTTTGACAGGTCGTTCGCTCCCTTTGCTTTTACTTAACTTAAAATACTCATGAACTATCCTAAAATCATACTCAAACACGGCAAAGAAATCTCTCTAAAAAGAAGACATCATTGGGTATTCTCCGGAGCTATTTTCCAAAAAGACGCCGATCTTGAAAATGGTCAATTGGTTACCGTTGTCTCCTCGAAGGATGAGTTTTTGGGGATAGGGCATTTTGCCGAAGGCTCAATTATGGTTCGAATTATTTCCTTCGAAGAGCGGGAAATAGATCAATCCTTCTGGAATGAGAAAATTGCTTCAGCTCTTTCTTTGAGAAAAAGCCTAGGACTTGCAGATAATGAAGCGACGAATGTATACAGATTGGTACACGGCGAAGGAGATTTACTACCGGGATTAATAGTGGATTTTTACAATGGCACTGCAGTCATTCAAGCGCATCAAATTGGGATGCATGCTCATCTAAATGAAATCGCACAAGCTATCAAGACGGCTTATGGAGATCAAATCTCAGGAGTTTATGATAAAAGCGCTGAAACGTTACCAAAGAATCTAGGTGTCATTTCCAATGAATGGGTGCTCGGCGAGCCGAAAACTGACTTGGTTAAGGAGTATGGGGCGACCTATAAAATTGATTGGGAAAAAGGTCAGAAAACAGGTTTTTTCATCGATCAACGCGAAAACAGAAAACTACTGGCAGATTATTCCCACGGTAAAAAGGTTCTAAACACTTTTTGCTACTCAGGAGGATTTTCTGTCTTGGCCCTACAAGAGGGAGCAGCAGAAGTACATTCTGTAGATATTTCTTCAAAAGCCATAGAGCTCACGGAGGAAAACATTCAGCTCAATCCAGAAATCAAAGGAAAGCACGAATCGAAAGTAGCCGATGTGGTTAAATACATTCGCGAAATTGGTGATGATTACGATGTGATCGTGCTAGACCCACCTGCTTTTGCGAAGAATCTAAAAGCTAGACATAATGCTGTACAGGCGTACAAACGATTGAATGCTGAAGCATTAAAGAAAATCAAATCCGGTGGAATTCTATTTACTTTCTCCTGTAGTCAGGTGGTGGACAAAGCACTTTTCCGAAATACTGTCACCGCCGCCGCTTTAGAATGTGGTAGAAAAGTGAAAATCCTTCATCAAGTAACGCAGCCAGCTGATCATCCGATCAACATTTTCCATCCTGAAACTGAATATCTGAAAGGCTTGGTTCTATTTGTAGAGTAAAATCAGAGTTTATAGTTAAGAGTTAAAGACTTTTGCCCTATTTTCGTTAACTAATAAATAACAACATGTACACAGGAATACAACATTTACACTCAGGTGTGGCCTATCTCGCATTGCTTGCTTTGGCAGTGGTCATTATTTACATGCTAATTGGATCCCTTTCTAATCGTGAGTTCACGGAGAAAGACAGAAAAATTGCATTGATCGCTTTTATCCTTTCACACATCCAGTTGTTGGTAGGTTTGATCCTTTATTTCCTAAGTCCTTTGGGATTGGAAATGCTAAAATCAGGTTCAGCTATGTCTGATCCTGCAGCAAGATTGATGGCACTAGAGCACCCGTTGATTAATATCATCGCGATAGTGTTAATCAGTATTGGATATATTCGAGCTAAAAAACCTGGTGCTTCTAGAGGTAGATTCAGAAGTATCTATATGATGTATGCGATTGGATTTCTTCTGATTCTTAGCCGAATTCCTTGGTCTGCTTGGTTGGGATAAGCTTGTAGGTCAATGATTTGAGGTTATAAACTTCGATATTCAAAATTCAACATTCAGTATTAAAACCAAAAAGAGGTAGCATCTGACATGCTACCTCTTTTTGGTTTTATAGAAGTTTACAAGATTTATCCCTTTCAGGGCTAGAAAACAATCTCCTTCAATTAGTGATGGGATGCACCCATCGTTGGGACATTATGGCCTTTCAGGCCAATTTCTTCACCATAGAATGTCCTCACAGACCAAACTCAGATGCCAATCAGGATTTTCAATTCCTGAGGATAATCTTTTCTTCGGAAATTTGGATCTGTTCGGGCGAATAATGATTCGACCCTACCTCCATCACTTCACATAAGCTTCAATCAAACGCTCAGCGCATCTTTCCCCATCCATGGCTGCAGATACAATACCTCCTGCATAACCAGCTCCTTCTCCACATGGGTAAAGACGTTTGATCTGAATATGCTCAAAAGATTCACGATCACGAGGAATACGGACTGGAGAAGAAGTTCTGCTTTCTAGTCCTATCAACTGAGAATCGTTAGTATAATAGCCCTTCATTTTTTGCCCAAAAGCCTTAAAAGCCATCGCTAGACGCTCTGAGATAAAATCCGGCAATACATCCCTCATTTCCGCTGAATTCAGCCCAGGTTGATAGGAAGTATCAAGTAGGCTGGAACTCACTCTTTTTTCTACAAAATCAACCATTCGTTGAGCTGGAGCTGTTTGAGTTTTTCCGCCAGCTACCCAAGCTTTTCTCTCTATATCAGCTTGAAATTCCATAGCTGCAAGAGGACCAAATTTTTGATATTCAGGCAAATCTTCAAGTTCGACCGAAGCTACTATTCCAGAATTAGCGAATTTCCCATCTCGACGACTGGGACTCATCCCATTCACTACTAATTCTCCTGGAGCAGTAGCTGCAGGAACAATAAATCCTCCTGGGCACATGCAAAAGCTAAAAACCCCTCTTTGCTTCTTTTTGAATTCTGTCTGATGTACTAATGAATAAGCAGACGCAGGAAGATATGGCCCCCGATCTAAACCGCAATGGTATTGAATGCTATCGATGAGATTTTGACTGTGTTCTATTCTAACTCCTAATGCGAATGGTTTCGCCTCAATGGTGATCTCCTTTTTGTGCAGTAATTGGAAAATATCCCGTGCAGAGTGACCTGTAGCCAAGATTACTCCCATTCCCATTATTTTATCTCCATGCTGAGTTACTACACCTTTCATCTCATTTCCTTCCAAAATGAAGTCTTCAACCCTAGTATCAAATAAGACTTCTCCTCCAAACTGCTTGATACTTTCCCGAAGGTCTTCCACAAGTTTCGGTAGTTTGTTTGTGCCGATATGAGGATGTGCATCCACTAGAATTTCTTCTGTAGCCCCATGCGCTACTAGGATTTCCATGATCCTTCGAATGTCTCCACGCTTTTTAGATCTGGTATATAGTTTACCGTCTGAATAGGTACCAGCTCCACCCTCTCCAAAACAGTAATTTGAATCCGGATTTACTATATGCTCTTTGTTGATTGCTGCGAGATCTCGCCGACGGGATCTAACATCCTTACCTCGTTCGATCACAATGGGTTTTACTCCAAGCTCAATAGCGCGAAGTGCTGCAAAAAGTCCAGCTGGTCCTGCCCCTACAATAATAATTGGGTCTTCATTCCCTACATTTTTATATTCTGGTTTGTGGTCAAGCATTGCAGGTGGCGTTTCTTTGACAAAGAGCTCTGCTTGAATATTCACTTTGATATTTCTGCCTCTTGCATCAATTGAGCGCTTCACTTGCCTAGCTATTACCTCTTTTGAATCTACTGAAAGACCTGCCTTCCTTAGTACTACTTCCTGAAAAACAACAGGGTCATAAGCCTCTTGAGGGCTCAATTGTAAGGTGAATTCTTTCTTCATGTGATTATAATTTGGGTTTTATGGTCACATGCATGCCCAGCTGAACCCAGTCGGACGGGGAATCTCTCATGGTTCATAACCCACGCATTATAAAACAACTGTAATATGCTCGATTTCATAGTAAGGTATTTATCCTTAAAAAGGGTTTGCAAAGATAGTGTTTTCAGAAGTATCATGTACTTAGACTTAGTAATCAGTATTCAGCTTCAGTCCCAGCACGTGTAACTGTTAGTAGTAAAAATTGTGAGTGGTGAATGGTTGAAATGACAAATGGTAGTCATGCAAAAAATAATTAAAAAGATAAAGTAAGCAAAAGCCCAAGTATCATGCCTTTATCATGCCTTTATCATGCGGGTATCTACGGGGTATCTATGGGGTATCTAAGGAGTAGCTACCGGGATTAGGTAAAGAATCTAGTAACACCGAAGCTGCTAGATATAAATAAGTATAAGAAAATATAGATTGCTTAGATCTGGGCTGAACTTGTCAAGTAACTTAATTTAAACGATCAAGAACTTCAAATCTTGACGAGTTAGAAATGAATTCAGGTACGATTACTTTCAGATGTGAAACCAATTCATTCTCAGAATTTTTAGTTACCAAATCTATGAATAGTTCGATTTGCCCATCGATCTTGTGATAAGAGGATGGAAGCACCTGAGCAATTTTTATTTTAGGATGGTGAGTAATTTTGACTGTCTCAAAATCATTTAAAAGTTCTTCATACAACTTTTCGCCTTCTCTTAATCCAGAGAAAACCACATCAATATCTTCACCCACTTTTTTACCAGAAAGCTTGATCATCTTATAAGCTAAGTCAAGAATTTTGACCGGATCTCCCATATCGAAGATATATATCTCACCACCTTCACCCATTATCCCTGCCTCCAGTACTAACTGACAAGCTTCTGGAATAGTCATGAAATACCGAGTTATTTCTGGATGAGTCACCGTAATTGGCCCACCATGCATTATTTGCTTCTTAAACAATGGTATCACCGATCCATTAGAGCCCAACACATTTCCAAATCGGGTAGTGATAAACTTTGTATGGTAACTTTTATGATTTCTTTCAAGATATTCATTTAAAGCCTGTACATACATTTCGGCTGCTCTCTTACTTGCCCCCATTACATTAGTAGGGTTCACAGCTTTATCGGTTGAAACAAAAACAAATTTATCCACCTTAGCTAACACGGAAATATCTGCCAGAATTTTGGTCCCTAACACGTTTGATTGGATAGCCTCCTCTGGATAATTCTCCATCATTGGCACATGTTTGTATGCAGCAGCATGGAATACAACCTGGGGCTTGTATGCTTTAAAAACTTCCTTAACCTTCTTCTTATTCCGTACATCACCAAGTACAATTTTTATTGGACAATGGGCATGGTTCTCCTTAAATTCTTGCTCCACATCGTATAAAGCTGATTCAGCAATATCAAACATGATTAGCAGCTTAGGCTCATAATGACTAATCTGTCGGCATAATTCTGATCCTATTGAACCAGCAGCACCAGTCACCAGGATTACTTTTCCTAGCAAGTCTTGATGAATTCTAGGATTATCCAAAATTATTTGCTCACGACTAAGCAGGTCCTCAATTTTCACTTCGCGAATGGCCCCCGCTGTCAAACCACCATTAATCCATTGGTCAACTGGTGGAACTATAGAAACTGAAATCTTTAAACGAAGACATTCATCTATCACTTCATTCTTTCGCTGTACAGAGAGATCCCTGACCGCTATAATCAATTCTGTGATACCAAATTGAGTCACTAATTTTTCCAGATCGCCTAATCCCTTATAAATTCTCTTCCCATCAATATTTTTACCTTCTTTTTTTGGATCATCATCCAAAAATGCCACTGTGTTGAAAAGAATCTTGCTGTCACGTTTAATTGCCTCCTGAGCGATAATTCCCGCTTCTCCAGCTCCGAATATTATTCCATTCTTCAGTTCTTTTACCAAAATTCCATTTTTCAGGTAAACAAATAGTTCTTTTACTAGCAAGCGGTAAAAGATTAACATGAAGAGCGACGATAGACTTGCTATAATAAGTACAGATGTAGGAAGCAAAAACCTATCATTCAGAAAGTTGCCATGAAAGAAATTCAAGGACAAAAATAGAATGAAATTTATGAGTACAGTTTTAAAGATATTAGCACCATCTCTAAAACCAGTATGGCGCACAATACCTTCGTAGCTTCTGGTGTTTTGCATCACCAATAGACCGCCGACCATAAAAATAAAGCTTCCGGCAAAAGCATCATTCTGCTCTATTAGAACTAGTTCAAAATTAAATCGAACCAAATATCCAAATAAGGCACAATAGAAAAGAATAAAGGAGTCAAGGGTGGCTATTATCCATCTAGGAAGGATTTTCAACCGCGTTAAAAAATTCATAGTAAAGATTTATTCAAATAATACTAATTTATAAACTCAATCAATGAAACAGACTAATTAATCTGCAAAGTAAAGATTTTTACTGCTTATATCTAAATCCTAATATAATATTTTGCGTTTTTTAGGCTATCAAATGATAACTTTTGTTCATTAACGCAATAAATACTTTTTTCGGATCAGTTCTGATTGTATATGTTGAGCAGAAAAAACAATATCCAAATTACTATCCCTCTCTACTTCCTTCAAACCTTCCCATTGACACGTGCCCTTTTTGCGAAACTCCTTTACCAGCCAGGACATTAATTAATGTTTGGAAAAGAATGCGGAGATCCAGAAGAAAAGTCATATTATCTACATACCAAACATCTAGCTTTAACTTAGTATCCCAAGAAATAGCATTTCTTCCATTCACTTGAGCCCAACCAGTCACACCTGGTCTTACCTCGTGTCTCCTAGACTGTACAGATGAATAAAGCTTAAGGTAGTCATCCAATAAAGGTCTAGGTCCAATAAGACTCATATCTCCCTTAAGTACGTTAATTAATTGGGGGATTTCATCCAATGATGATTTTCTAATAATTCTTCCAAAACCAGTAATTCTCTCCGAATCTGAAAGTGGATTACCATCCTCATTTACTAAATCCAACATAGTTTTGAATTTCAAAATCTTAAATGGAATATTGTCCATTCCCGGGCGTGATTGAGAAAAAAAAGGTGTCCCTTTATGATATAAACTTAAAGTAACCACAAGCACCAAAAATATCGGTGAAAGAAAAATAAATAACATTAAGGCCAAAAGTAAATCAATAGCCCTTTTTAGCCAATTACGGTATATCACTTATTTAAATGTTTTACTAAGCTCCTCATGCATTATATCTACGATAATCTCTTGATCTTGAAGGGACAAATTAACAGAACTCGGAAGACAAAGGCCATTCTCAAACAATTTTTCACATAAGCTACCTCCATAATATGGAGTTTTATTAAATATCGGCTGAGTGTGAAGTGGTTTCCACAAGAATCTACTTTCTATGCCTCTTTTCATTAATGAAGTTCTTAACTGATTATTGGTAAAACCAGTTTTCTCCTTATCAATCAAAATTGTTGTAAGCCAGTAATTTGATTTAGATTCTATCCCTTCTGTTTGGAAGCTAATTCCTTCAAAATTTTTCAATAAGTTTCTATAAAGTTCATTAATGGATCTTCTTTTCTTTATAAAAACGTCCAGTTGCTCTAATTGAGCTAATCCTATTGAAGCCGCTAGATTGTTCATTTTAAAATTATAGCCAATTTCCAAATGATGATAATAAGGTAAATCTTCTCTAGCCTGAGTGGACAAATGTCTTGCACGTTGGATCATAGCTGCATCATTTGAAATTAGAGCACCTCCCCCTCCTGAAGTAATGATTTTATTTCCATTGAAGGAAAAAATCCCAATCTCACCAAAAGTCCCACAGTTTTTATCCAAATATTTACTACCAACAGCTTCAGCAGCGTCTTCCAAAACTGGTATATTATATTTGGTAGAAATCTCCATGATCTCCCGCATCTTAGCAGGCATACCAAACAAGTGCACTACAACTATAGCTTTTGGTTTTCTTCCCTTGGATATTCTATTGAGAATTGTATCCTCCAGAATTTCCGGGCAAATATTCCAAGAGCTCTTTTCACTGTCTACAAAAATTGGTGAAGCTCCTAGATAAACAATTGGATTGGCCGAAGCGCAAAAAGTAAAAGACTGACAGATTACCTCATCGCCTGAACCAATTCCCAAAAGAACCATTGCCAAATGCAAAGCTGATGTTCCTGAGTTTAATGCAACGCACTCGTGAGTTTTTAATCTTTTAGTCAGCTTACTCTCAAACTTATTTATGAATGAACCAAAAGTAGCTATATGTCCAGAACTTATAGCCTGTTGGGAATACAGGTTTTCACTGCCTTTAAATACTGGAAATGATAAGGGAATTTGTAAGGACATTCTATAGGTTTAGCTCTTGACTATAAATATATCACACAAATTTCAAACCACAATAGATCAGATTTTAATAAAAAAGGCTCCTATGGAGCCTTTTTATTTTTATAGTTCACTTTAACGATTAATTCAAATTGATTTGGGACTCTTTAAATTCGCTTTTGTCAACCTTAATTTTCTTCTTTTGTTTTATCCTTAAGGCTCTTATTTCTAAGACCTTAGGTTGAACAGATACTTTCTTTTTTACATATTTCACAGTAATCTTGTCCAACCGGTAACCAAGTGCAATGGCCAAAATTGAGATCAAGGAAAGCACTAGATGATCTGAAAAATTTCTTAAAATAAAAACCAAAAAAATGAATGCGAACTGCAATCCTGCTAGTACCAAAGTTACTTGATCATGTCGAAGTCCCATTCTCATCAAGAAATGGTGGACATGAGATTTGTCTGGACTCATAGGTGCTTTTCCTTGAGATATCCTTCGAGTAAACACTCTAGCCATATCATAAAGAGGAAACATCATCAGTGCAACCCCAACAGAAAATACAGGTTCAAACTTAAGAAAACTACCCTGAGGCAATCCTGAATTTCGCTCCATAAAAGCAATAATTAATGCTCCCATAGTAAAGCCCAGAGTTAACGAGCCTGTATCACCCATAAAGATCTTTGCTGGATGCCAGTTAAAAACAAGAAATGCTAGGATACCCCCTAGGAATGTAAATGATAAGAGTGCATAACTTTCCAAACCTTGAATCAAAAACCAAGAGCCTAAAAGAGCAAAAACTATACAAGCAATCGTACCAGCAAGTCCATCCAGTCCATCGATTAGATTAAAAGCATTCGTCAAAGCAAGAAGAGTAAATGCTGAAAATGCGTAGCTGATAACAATATTTAGCTCTCCTATTCCAAGAAATCCGTGCAGGTCTCTGATTCTAATATCTGAAGCAACAACCACTAAAGTCACTGCAACCATTTGCCCTAATAACTTATGAGTTGCCTTCAGCTCAATCAAATCATCACTAAGCCCTACAAAAAACATCAAACCTATTGCTCCAAGCAAATACCTAATGTCCGGTAATGGAAATTGCCAACCCCATGTAGCAAGAGAGACAGCTACTGCTATCACAAAAGAGATCCCCCCCATAGAAGGGATAAATGATTTATGAATTTTGCGTCCTCCAGGTGAATCACCAATTTTCATCCTTCTCAGGAACTTGATCAATATAGGTGTTACTAAAAGACCTACTGAAAACGCTGAAAGTGTAGCAAGTATAAAAAACATAAAGAAGTAGTTAAACTCTAGTTGGCTAGGACAAATTTAGGAAAATACAATACAATTGCCTTGCCATTAATAATCAAATAATATTACGTGCGATTATTTGCAAACAAGAAAATATTAAAAATGTGGCGTTAAGCTAAAATTGAAATGTAAACTACAAAAATAATACGCCAAAAAAACATACACCCACTTTTGATTAAAATCATAAATTATAGAGCCTACACTACCGGCCACTAAACAATTGAAAAATCATTATCGGAATGGGGAGAATTGGGTAATTCCAGTGCATTTTGGTAACTGAATTGGTGAGAAATTGCATAAGGAAAAATATAAAAGACACAATTTCCTCACTCACTAGCGAACCAACCTGTTCTTTCGGATTGATAGTAAGGTGAGAATTTCTCAAACATTAATAGCTGTGGTATCCAATTAAAATTCTCCCTTTTTTAATTTCCTTAAACCTCCTAGCTCTCTGAGGTCGCTTCTTATCTCAGCTACTTATTCCAGAAGTAAATCAAACTAGTCTGCGCTAGGAAAGAAGTCATGTTCTCTCCTTTCGGGAAGTCAGGCGTACTTGCTGGATCCAGTTGCCATTGATAGTTTCTGGCATGGATAAACTGAAGCTTGGAACTAACTAACAGGTTACCGAATTTTTTATCGTAAAGGAAGCCTAGAGATAAGTCGATCCAGGGCTTTCGTTCCGTATTCTGTAGTTGGGCTTTGTAATAAAAGTCCTGATTATTAGCCAATCGTTCAAACAGAATCCCAATTTTGTCTAAGCCTTCGACGAGGGAGAACTCAAGTGTCTGCACATTAGTACCCACTCCTATCCCTACTCCAAGGGGCTGACCGTTTTGGACAAAGCCTCTAGCTATTCCATGGGTATGCCAAGTTGATTCTCCTCCTAAACCTCCATATCGAATATATCTATTTACAGATTCTTGTTGCTGGGTCATTTCTCCACGAACTTGAAGCATTTTATTTAAAAGAGGCACATCAAATAACTGTACAAAACCTAAAATATATGCTCTAGCATGTTCGGGACTAAGTGTAAATTCCCGCCAGTTTTTTGCATGATCTCTACGTCCAAATTCAAAATACATTTCGCTTTTGGATTTAGGCATTACTAAGCGTCCAAAAATCGATATTTGCTGGTCCTGACCATTGGCATCCTTATCAAAACCATAGGCATCTTTTGTAACACCCGAAAAAACAGGGAGATACGTTAACAGCCCAGAGTCCATTGATTCACTGTATTGTTGGAAAGTTCTGGTAAAGCCTACATATAAACCAGGAACCCATTTTGGATTATAGGATAGCATTAAGGCGTTTAGAAATCTCCAGTCCCCAGAAAATGGCTTAAAATATTGAGAATTCAACTCAGGATACTGAGATCCAGCAAATCCTGAGTTTTGAAGCTTGCCAAAGATCAGCTGAGTTTCAAAGCTTCCTAAAAATGTTTTCGCTGGCTTTGTAGTATTTAAAGTCAAATGAGGAAATCCTTGAGCGTTATTTGAAAAGGTCAGAGCGTTAAATTGGCCTGGACCCCACCAGATATTTTGAGTGGCGGCTCCAATTTCAAATGCTCCATATTGAAAAGTAAGCTTGGACTGCCCCCACCAAGGATTCACCAAAGTACCGTTACCAAAGCGCTCAGGAAAATCACCTCTATTAAAGTAATAGAATTTATCCCTAATTTCCGAATTCGAAAAATTGTCCAGCCCGGTTCTATAACCTTTGTTTTGAGCAATAACCAGTTCAGGCCTAAAAGTAAGGTTGATGAATCTATACTTTACCTCAACACCACCCGAAAAATAGGTCTGAAAACCGGGATTTGGTATCATCCCATTATCTCCCCATCCATAAGGTCTTTTGGAGGTGAGACGAGTAGTGTTAATTACCGGGCTGAGTTTGATGGACACTTCACTATCGCTAATACTCTCCAAAAACGGATAAAGACTGTTATCAGCTAAAACAGGTCTTAATAAAATGGACGTAGATTTATGTAAAGTGTCGACTAACTGACTTCGCCTAAGATTTTCTTCTAAAACAGGGAAGTTGGCTGGTATAGATTGGGCTAATGCCGATCTGCCAATAACTACATTAAAAAGAAATAAAAGAATAAGAATCTGTTTCAAAATAGTCTAGGGAAAAATTCAAATACTTTTTTAAAATATCTGGAATACAGCCAAAAATAATTAGTTTTTAACCCATTTTCTTGACAAGCCCGTAAATCTTCCTGATTTATTATAATATTACTCATCCAGGATTTTGTACTTACACCGCCCGTTCTCATTTTCATTAGAGGAATAGGGAGATAGTGTGAACTTAGTCTATTCTTATATAAGAATCGAACTAAAAGCTCGAAATCAGCCGTGATTTTATAGTCAGTTTTATAATACCCAAATTTCTCGAAGTTTTTCCTGTAGGTGAAAAAAGTAGGATGAGCTGGCATTATTCCTTTTTTAAATTTAGAAAGTGCAAATCTTTTTGAACTATAATAACGAACTGTTTTTTCAAGATTTGAAGGGTCTACAAATTCTACATCTGCATACACCGCATCTTTTCCAGAAGAATGAAAAGCCTCTACAATCTTAGAAATCGCATCCGATCTGTGATAAAAATCGTCTGAATTTATTATTCCAACCACATCACCCGTAGCTATTTTTATTCCTTTATTCATGGCATCGTAGAGCCCCTTGTCAGGTTCGGATATCCAGGAGGATACCACATCCAGATTGGCACGGATAATATCCTGAGTCCTGTCTTTGGAATTTCCGTCAATGATGATGTATTCGATCTTCGGATAATCCTGAATGGCCAGGCTATCAATAGTATCCTGAAGAGTAGAATCGGAATTATAGGTTACTGTGATGATACTTACTTTCATTTAAGAAATTATTCGATCTCTAACTTTTAAAGCAGGGTTCCCTTGGTATATGGAATAGGCTTCCAGGTTTTTGACAGCAACTGATCCTACTGACAATACGGTATTGTTATAAAAAGTATCATCTGAATTCAATATGCCTATAATATCACCAGTTGCCATTTCTATGCCTTTATTCATAGCATCATACAAACCTTTGTCTGGTTCTGAAACCCATTTGGTAATTACGGCTTCGTGTTTTTTGATAATAGCAACTGTATTGTCTTTTGAATTGCCATCTATTACAATGTATTCTATATTTTTATAAGTTTGTGCAGCCACCAACTGTATTGTTTTTTCAATGTTTGCAGTACTGTTGTAAAAGACCGTGATTAGGGCGATTTTCATTTAGGTATAACTGTTTGTTTTTTTAAGAGTGCAGCGTCATTAATAATGCTTTTATATTGATCTTCAATAACAGAATAGGAAAAGTTATTAACTACGTGTTCTCTACCTTTCTTTCCTAATGCCTTGCGCTCAGTTGATGACATCATAAGTATAATTTTTAACTTGGCAGCTAAATCATCCGCACTATAGTTTTGAGCTAATAAACCTGTCGCACCATCAATAACAATATCCTTTAAGCCAGAACAGTCGAAAGATACTACAGGTGTCCCGCACGCCATGGATTCAGCCGCGACCTGACCAAAAGACTCAACCAAAGAAGGGACTACGACACAATCAATACTGGCATAAAGCAACGCTAGTTCAGCAGGATTTGCTATATGGCCTAGAGAATAAGTTTTAAAACCGAAACTTTCCTTTGTCCCTTTCCATTTACCACCGAAAATAACAATTTTTATTTTCTTTGAGTTTATCTCACTTATCGATTTGTGTAGAATTCGCAACGCCTCTTCTAACAAATGTGAACCTTTATAATAGCTAGCTTTGCCGCCGACAGCTCCATAACACAGAACAAAGTCATCAACAGACAACCCAAGTTTCCTTCGATATTTTTTTAGAAAATTGAAAGTAACAGGACAAAAAACATCAGTATCGATAGGATTCGGTAATAAGCGAACATCTGCATTTCTTAATATCAAACTTCTCTTTGCGCGTTCCAACATCCAAGTGGAAGGAACAGTATAAATTAAATCTGATCTGTATGAGAGTTTTTTTAATTTAATCTTCCAAATAATATAATTCCAATGAATACCTAATGTTCCCTTTTTTAAAAAAAAATAACCATTAACAAAATCCAAATTTTCATCCTTAACATTATAACAATGTTCAGCACCACAATAAAGCCACTCATCATGCAATGTAATTATTGACCCCGCAGGGATTTTATCGAAATCAAAAACACTGAGAGTGTCGTTGTTAATCCAATGAATATGATGCAGCTTTTCAAGGTTCTTAAATGAATTTAAAACTGGACCATATGAAAACAAATTGAGTGAATGCTTTATCGGATTACCATCGAATTGAAGTTTCAATAAAGCAAAGGAAATTAAACGCTTGAAGAACTGAAACCCTGAAGCACTATCTTGACATACAATCAATACTGATGAACGTAATATATTTTCAGAAAGCGTTTTAAATTTTTTAGCAGCAAGACCAGCACCGCCACGCATGATGGAAAAAGAATAAAGATTTAATTTCATAAAAATCTATTTGAATAGGTATTATAGATAAACATAGCTACGAAAAATAAGAATAGACTAGGTGAAAAATAACCAACTCCACGTACAAAAAACTCAACAAATAAGGGATATATAAAAACTAAAGAGAAAAGATAAAAATTTGGAACAAAAATCCGGCTATTCATTACCCTTCTTAACTTTAGGAAAGTCTTTATAAATACAAATAAATAACCAAAAATTGCAAATATTCCAAACACACCAAATTCAGCCACTATTTTGGCCGCTAAAAAACCACCATCAAGACGATTTACTTCCCCTCCTTGGGATCCTAAAACATGAGCTATTTGATAACTAATCTGGCTTGGCGCTTGGGAACCTAACATTTGAAAGCCCAAGCCAAGACCATTTGTGTTTTTTAGAGCTAACCATGCATCTGTAAGCCCCTGTAAATATACAAGTGAAGTTAGATTGGTAGAATCAACGCTTAATATTAAACGTGAGTTAAAATAATCATTAGTAAGGAAATAGTAAAGAGTACCTAAGAAAAACGGAATGAAAATTAATACTGAAAAAAAGGAAAACCTCACAAAAAGCAGTAAAACCAGAAAAATATAGATCAACAAGGTAGATGATTCAATAAAAATTGACAATAAAAAAACTATGAATATCAGCAAAAACCTAATGGAATTACTTTTAAGAAAAATAACTGTTAATATAAAAAAAGGACCAAAAAACAATGCGAAATGACTTGGTTCTCCAAATGGAAAAACGCCTTTCTCCCTATTATACAAAAGTTTGGATAGGGTTGAATCAGTTACAATAGCGAAAAATCCAAAAAAAATTAAAAGACCAGTTAAGTAATAAATCATTTTTCTGTCAAAAAGATTGTCCGTAACAAGGATTTTGGAGAAAAAATAAGCAACTGATACAATAATAAATAAAAGAATTAAACTATAATAAGACTTTAGCTCCCAAAACCCTACGAGAATATGTTGAAAAACACCATAAATGAACACTATTGCAAAAGTAGATAAAATTACTTTATTTGATTTAAAGAGCCATTCCAATTTAGTTAAATAAGTCACTATTATAAATCCTAAAGATATTAAAAGTCCCAAAGCCATTGACGTTGCATTAAGATACTGGCCTGCTAATGGTGGAGAAATACCTAATAAAAGCAAAATTAAAAAATTAAGATACTTTTTATTCATATTAATTTTTTAAAAAATAAACTTTGACTTGAGTTTCGTCTTTTTCATCAATGAAGTTTTTATCTATTGACAAGTTAAAAGATTCTGAATCTTCCATAAAGTCAATAAGTAAAGAATTAAGTTTATCTTTTAGGTTATTGATTGGTAATATAAAGCCATTAACACCATCATTAATAAGTTCAGAAGCACCACAAGTATCACTTAGTATAACAGGAACACCAAAATATAAGGCCTCTTCAACAACCAAGCCCCAAGTTTCTGATTTACTGAGTAAAAGCAGAAAATCTACATTATTAAAAACTCCTTGCAATTGAGAATTGGCAATCGAACCCATAAAGCTAATATTATTTCCGGCTATACTTTTTAAATAGTTTTCTTGAGGACCAGAACCATAAATTTGTAATTCAATATCAGGTTGATTATTAAATACAAGAATTGTATCCGATAAATTTTTTTCTGGTGATAATCGACCAATAAAAACAAAGCGTTTATGAAATTCTTTATATACTTTTTTATTTAAAAGAGGCTTATTAATAATGCCAACTCCGTATGTTAAAGACACTTTACCCCGATAGTTTAAATTGTGAATTAACTTTGCATGCATTTTCCCAGATGCAAATACATGGCTAATTCTGTTCAAGAATAATTTCTTAATATAACCTTTAACACCGCTTATAATACTTTCATTAATTGTTGACTCTAATGCCAAACAATTTTTTCGTTTTTTCACCATAAAAACGGAAACCCAAAATTCTGGCAAATCCCACCCAGAAATAATAATTTTTTTAAAGGACAATAATCTAATTTTATTAACTAATTTAAAAATGCTTTTAATTTTGTTGCGGTGCTCAAAATTACCATAATTGATACACTCATAATCGAAAACAGCATTATGGAGACCTGTAAAGTCTATAGATCTTTTTTGTCCTGTATTATCCGACACAAACAATACAAATATCTTTCTTTCCTTTGAAATTTCATTGTATAAGTTTATTTTGTAAAAAACAGGTATGTGTGTTACAATCAAATAATCTATCATTTTAAATCCTTTTTTAAGTCGATAAAATATTATAACATTTTTGAATAACCCGATCATACAACAAAAAAAACGAATAAAAAGATGGTTTAAAACACTTCAATGTATTATTTTTAATATCATAAACTTCTTTATTAGCAATCGTTGTGTTTTTATCACCAAAAGACTCTCCGTGTTTACGGAATTTTGCTATGTAAAAATTATTTTTATGTACAATTTTTGACTCAAGCACAATTCGACCTATAAAGTCATAATCACTTGCAATTTTATATTTAATATTAAGCAATCCTGTTCTCTTCATAATATTACTTGTCCAAAAAAAAGTTGGCTGAGTAAAAGGCATTCCCAATGTTAAAAGATAACGATTTTTAAAATTTAAAGGATGTTTGTAATATAAATGGCCACCTTTGGTATTTATATATTCACTAGAGCCATAACAACAATCAAAATATCTGGATTTGAAATTCATAACAATTTTCATGATTACATCTTTAGAATAAAATAAATCATCCGAATTACAAAAATTTATTAAATCTCCCTGAGCACAAACAAAGGCCTTATTAATACCATCATACATCCCTCCATCCTTCTCACTCACCCAATAATCTATCATGTTTTCATATTGTCGGATAATATTAAGAGAACTATCAGTTGAACCACCGTCTATAATAATGTATTCAACATTATCGTAGGTTTGGTTAATAACGCTTTGGATAGTTTCTTCAAGAAATTTTTCGCCGTTATAGACTACGGTGACGATGGTAATCAAGGGCTTGTCTATATATGATTGCTTAAAACATCCTTGAGTACGTAGGCCGCCTTCTCCTTGCCGATCTTTGTCTTCCCTTAAAAATAATATTGTTTCGAATTTATCATCGGGGTTTCTAGATTGCTTTATTTGTTTCAGGATAGCCGATTGGTCATTTACCAATAATCTGGTTGTGCTAAAGTTTTGGTTTAAACAGGTTGGTTCAATCATTAATTAATCTTTTTATTAGTAGGATTTTGTCGTATAATTTTCATTCTTCTTTTTTGTAATTTTTGAATGCTTATTAGATACTTGATTCCATATATATATATATA
>NZ_VORW01000055.1 GCF_007997215.1 Algoriphagus aquimarinus
TCGTAGGCTCATAATTCCCGACTATTTCTACAGAAAGCTCAGGTGTAATCACCTCTGGCATATCCAAAAGCCAAAAGGAAGCATTCACGATCAAACGACGCATATCTTCCACCTGGAAGTCAATCGATGAACCCAATGTGCTTCCCAGTACCTTACCTGTTTTCCCGCCATCTAGAGAGTAATCTTTCGTCCAAGCAATTGGCATAATTGATTTATCCCACATTAGCGGTGCTTCTGGAGTCATCCCGGCAGTAGATTGTCCGAACAAAAGTACATTGGCAGCGGATGGTAAATTCTTAACCGAGTACACATCCGTTGGCACCCAGATATCATCCACACCTCTCAGAATCGGATGATCTGCATCACGATCAACTCCATCAATCAAAGCTCTGGTCCCTTCAGATTTGTGAATGCCGTGGTGAGCGACCCAGGTTTCACCTACGATTTGCTGACCAAATCCACCTTCCCAACCAGCGACTTTGCTATTCCAAGTCCATTTGGCATAAGGAGAAT
>NZ_VORW01000056.1 GCF_007997215.1 Algoriphagus aquimarinus
TCGTAGGCTCATAATTCCCGACTATTTCCACAGAAAGCTCAGGTGTAATCACCTCTGGCATATCCAAAAGCCAAAAGGAAGCATTCACGATCAAACGACGCATATCTTCCACCTGGAAGTCAATCGAAGAACCCAGCGTGCTTCCTAGTACCTTACCTGTTTTCCCGCCATTTAGAGAGTAATCTTTCGTCCAAGTAATTGGCATAATTGACTTATCCCACATTAGCGGTGCTTCTGGAGTCATTCCAGCGGTAGATTGTCCGTATAGAAGCACATTGGCAGCGGATGGTAAATTCTTAACCGAGTACACATCCGTTGGCACCCAGATATCATCCACACCTCTCAGAATCGGGTGATCTGCATCACGATCAACTCCATCAATCAAGGCTCTGGTCCCTTCAGATTTGTGAATGCCGTGGTGAGCGACCCAGGTTTCACCTACGATTTGCTGACCAAATCCACCTTCCCAACCAGCGACTTTGCTATTCCAAGTCCATTTGGCATAAGGAGAAT
>NZ_VORW01000057.1 GCF_007997215.1 Algoriphagus aquimarinus
GTCAAAAGTGAGTAAGGGGGTTCTAAATAGAAAGTCCATCTGTTTTTAGCTAGAAAATGCGACTTGTGTCCTAGCTAAGTAACTTATGGGGACAAATGACAAGGTTTTGTTAAAATTTGGGTCAAACAGCTTACTGTTTTGGATGAAAGCAGAACTAGTTAGCGACCTCAACTGTAGGAAAGTATTTAGCAGATCTACTCTGAGCAGAGGAGTATTATATTCAAAGCAAGTCCACGGATTCCATAGATTCCATATTTTTCATTAATTCCACAGAATCCACAGAATCTATAAATTCCACAAAGAGTTTGATCATTCACCTAAGTATGTAAGATTTGGGAACTTAAGTTATCGTCCACTGGCGGAATGGAGGAAAGTATCCAACAGAGAAATGGATTTCTTCACCCGCTATAAACATCTTCAAATCATGCCAAAGAAAAGATGCATAGTTTATCCTAAAGATGTACAGAACATCACAGGAAGAAGCGAGCGCTACGGACAGTTGCTAC
>NZ_VORW01000006.1 GCF_007997215.1 Algoriphagus aquimarinus
TGTCCGAAGAAATGTGTATTTTTCATCTGCTGTATTTATTGGTTGTGGTAAACTGAAAATACAGAAAAGGGGAAGCTTCTCAAACGAAGCTTCCCCTAAATTTTAAACCGTTTCTCGGACAGTAGTGATAAAAAATTTATAAAGCCTATTCAAAAAGATGATTTTTTTTTCTAAATTGGTGTAAAGAGTTTTGGAGGTCTCATATAGCATTTATATATTTTAATAAAAAGATAAAACAGTACAGTTATTCTTTTAAATCTGTTATAGATCTCTTGCGAGATAAGGCGATTATTCTCATGTGGCATGTTGAGTATTTTCCATAGGGTGTCTAAATAATATTGTTATTCGGCTTTTTATTCTATTTAAAATCCATTTTAACAGTAAAATTCCAAGCGGAGTAGTAGTGTTTTTAGATGTTTTTTTGAGATTTTGGTTCGGGGAAAGTTCTGTTAACTTGTTGGATTTTAGTGGATTGATTCTTTTTTAATGGATCGAAAGTATTTTGTGTCTGAATGATAAAGGTGATTGTATAGCAAGTTGCTATAATGATCTGTAATAAATTTTTAATTGATTGTTAACCTAAGATAGATTGCCAATGATATACTCAAAAAAAGCCTTTGTAAGGAGCAGTTGATATTTCAGGGAATTCCTCGCTGCACAATATCTGTACGCCTATTTAATTTTTTAAATAATAGGCGAAATTTCTAGTCAATAGTACAAATAAACCTCTTAAATCATGAAAATATATTTACATAGACGACTCCTATGGGTGTCTAAAAGAATCTTGTATGGGTTCTTGTTTCAGCTGATTTTTTGCTCGATGCTTTTTGCAAATCCTGAGCAAAATCTTCAGACGAATAGTAATCAAGTGCAAATGCAACCCGGTATTGAAAATGTGTCTGCCGGAGATGTTATTAATGAAGGTAGCCTTCCTCTAAACAATGCGGTAGATGTAACCGTGACAGGTACAGTCATTGATGAAACAGGACTACCTCTACCAGGTGCTACAGTTTCAGTAGCAGGAACTACTTCAGGAACAATAACTGACGTAGATGGAAAATTCTCAATAACAGTATCAGAAAATGCGGAGTTGATTTTTTCCTACATTGGATATGATCCACAGCGAGTAGCTGTTGGAAATCGAACGGTCATAAATATTACACTTCGGCCTGATGCTACAGCTTTGGACGAAGTAATTGTAATTGGATATGGTACGACCAAGCGAAGTGATTTGACTGGCTCAGTTGGCTCAGTAGATGCTGAAGCACTCAGAGAACGTCCAGCAGCCTCCTTAAATCAGGCATTAGCCGGAAGAATATCTGGTGTACAAGTCAACAATAACTCTGGTAGACCAGGAGGAAGAACTACTGTAAGAATCAGAGGATTTAGCTCAATCAACTCTTCCAACAACCCACTTTATGTGATAGATGGAGTTCAGATGCCAGTTGGAACGTTTGATCAACAAACAAATGCGATAGACTATATCAATCCGAACGATATTGTTTCTGTGGAAGTGCTTAAGGATGCTTCTTCTACTGCGATTTATGGATCTAGAGGTGCTAATGGTGTTATTCTAATTACCACCAAAAAGGGTAGATCAGGTGAGGGAGTTGTGACGTACAATGTGGATTTGAGCGTGCCTGTAATTGGTCCAAACAGACCTGAGGTATTAAATGCTAAGCAATACCTAGCAACAGAGGATCTCGCATGGGCAAATATGGCAAAGTATGATCCACAAGGCTGGGCTGATGGCAAATGGGCCTATCTAAATCCTGCATTAAGAAGGACGGATCCACGAATATTTGATAGTCAAGGTAATCCGCTTTACGATACCAATTGGCTGGAAGAGACAACTCAGAATAAGCTTTCTCAAAACCATCAATTAGGTTTTTCTGGCGGAAATGAACGTACTTCTTATTCACTTTCTCTGGGCTATAGAGATGATCAAGGCTTAGTAAAGACATCTTATCAGAAGAGATATTCTACTCGATTTACTATGGAGGATAAGGTGAAATCCTGGTTAACAGTAGGGGGAAGTCTTAGCTATAATAGCCAAACTGAAAATCTGGTAGATGTAAGTGATGCGGTTGCTCGACAAATGGTGGAAGATTTCCCATTCTTACCAGTAAAGTATGAAGATGGGACCTTTGCTAACAACAGAGACTATCCATTCGCTGAAGGAACGATGAGTTCTATGCACCGCTTATATGGAAGAAAGTATATTCTTAATACCCAGACTACTTTGGGTAGTGCGTACACAAATATTAAGTTTTCGGACGCATTAGAAATGAGAACAGCTTTGGGTGTCAATATTCTTACTCAAGAAAATAATCAATCTGAAACGAGAACCTTGGCGATTGGTCAAAGTGGAACAGCATCTAAAAGTTTAAGTAAAAACACATTCTGGTCGCTTGAAAACTACTTGACATATAATAAGGTCTTTGCAGAAAGACATGCAGTTAATGCCCTCCTAGGGATTTCTTGGCAGGAAAGTAATTATACTGGTATGAGTGCAAGTATTCAGAATTTCTCAACTGATTACTTCTTGTACAATAACCTAGGAGCAGGTAGCCAGCTACCAAGAGTAGGTTCTGGAGCTTCACGTGAAGCGTTGAACTCCTACTTTGCCAGAATTAATTACATCTTGGATGATAAGTATTTGTTTACTGCGACAGGTCGTGCGGATGGATCTTCCAAATTCGGAGATAATAATAAATATGCCTTTTTCCCTTCTGCTGCATTAGCTTGGAGAGTTTCTGAAGAAGGCTTCCTGAAAGGGAATCAGACCATTTCGAACCTGAAAGTGAGAACCAGTTTTGGATTGACAGGTAACTCTGAGATTCCTCCATATTCTTCTCTTTCGCTATTGAGCTCGAATTATTCGGCTATTTACAATGAAAATCAGGTAGGTGGAACTGGTATAAACAGACTGGCAAACCCAGACTTGAAATGGGAGAAAACTGCTCAGACAGATTTTGGCGTTGAGTTAGGGATGTTTAATAATCGCTTGAATGTAGAAGTTGATCTTTACTATAGAAAAACGACTGACATGCTACTGGATTCACCAGTACCTAGAACAAGTGGATATGCTACTATCAGAAGTAATGTAGGATCGATGGAGAATAAGGGAATCGAGTTTACCCTTAATTCTGTCAACGTTGATAGAGAAAATTTCAGTTGGAATTCTTCATTCAATCTATCTCTGAATAGGAACAAAGTATTGTCTCTAGCTACACCTGCGGATATTTTTGGAGTTGGTGGACCTAATTTTACTAACCAAACCAATATTATCAGAGTTGGTGAGCCAGTAGGTGCTTTCTGGGGTTTGACAAGATTGGGAACTTGGAGTGAAGCTGAAAGAGCAGAGGCTGCAGAATTTGTGAGTTACAGAAATGGACTTACAATTCTTCCAGGTGACATCAAGTATTTGGATGTCAATGGAGACAAAGCAATCAACGATTCGGATAGAATGATCATCGGTAATGGTAGCCCTGATTTCTGGGGAGCTATTTCTAACAGTTTCAGACTATACAATTTTGATCTTACTATAGAGCTTCAATATAGTGTAGGAAATGACATACTAGATATGACCCTCCACCCAAGTGAAGACCGTCAGGCACTGGCAAATAGCTACACCTCTGTATTGAATGCGTGGACTCCACAAAATCAGAATACTATGATCGCGGAGATCCGTGATACGCGTGCAGGATATGTGACCAACGTGGATTCTCACTGGGTTAAAGATGGTTCGTTTTTGAGAGGAAGAAACCTTTTGTTAGGGTATAATTTCCCTTCAAACGTAGCTAGCGCCATTAAGCTAAGTAGATTGAGAGCTTATGCTTCGGCTCAGAACTTCTTCCTTTTGACTGGAAAAGATGTTAATGGAGATCCAGAGACATCACCTATTCGGGGAGGAACCGGAAGTAACGTTTTCTCTCAGGGTATGAACTGGCACAGTTACCCAAGACCAACAATTTTCATGTTCGGTATTCAGGTAACTCTTTAATCCTTTTTCAACTTAAAGCGATATAACAAATGAAAGATAACATATATAATAAGGCAGGCAGATTGTTCCTTTTTGGAGCATTAGTGGCAGGATTTGTAGGTTGTTCAAGTTTTTTGGAGGAAGAAGATCCTTCTAATTTGACACCTGAAAGTTTCTACACTATTCCTGACCACGCAGAAGCAGCACTTGCTGCGGTTTATGCAGAGACGCGATTTATTGGTGGCGATGGTGGGATTTTCTCTTCCACATGGCAATTGCTAGAAGCTCCTACTGGGACTTCTACTACTGAGACAGCTCAAAATTCAGATTTGAATAACTTATACGGACTCATCTATGATGGAAGAACCCAACATGTGATTAACTGGTGGAATGGATTGTACAGAGTAATTGCACAAGCCAATCTTGTTATAGAAAAAGTTCCGGCTATCACTCCAATGGATGCTGCTCAGAAGACGAAAGTACTTGGCGAAGCCAGGTTTTTACGAGCTTGGTCTTATTTCTATTTAGTGAGATTGTGGGGAGATGTGCCTTTGGTTGTGCTTCCACAGACAGCCAGTTCTGAAAATTTCAAACCGGCACCTGCTTCTCAGGAAGAAGTTTATGCATTGATTTTGGAAGATTTGAAAGCAGCAGAAGCGGCAGGTTTGCCTTGGATGGATGTTAGTGGTAGAGCTTCAGCAGCGGCTACCAAATCTATGCTTGCCAAAGTATACTTAACAATGGCTGGCTTTCCGCTCAGCAAAGGAGCATCTCACTATCAGCTGGCTGCTGATAAGGCTAAGGAAGTGGTAGATTATGCAAATAACAACCCGCAATCGATCAATTTATTTCCTACTTATACGGCCATTCACGACGAGAAAAATGATAACAAATTGGAGCATATTTTTATGCTACAATACAATGTGATCGTTTCAGGAAATCCTATGAATAATATGTTTCCAAACTTTAAGCCAGTAACATTTGCTGGTCCATCGGGAACAGGTAGTACCGTGCCAACCGAAGATTTCTACAACTCGTATGAGAACGGAGATATCCGTGCCAAAAATCAGGAAGGTTATTTCTATACTACCTACTATGTAAACGGCAGTGGAGCAGAGTTTGATCTTGGTGCTCCATATGTATTCAAGCACTTCAATAAGCTTGCTTTAGGAACAAAGGATCAACCTGGGAATAAATCAAACAACTTGAATGTACCATTGATCAGATATGCCGAAGTATTATTGACTTATGCAGAAGCTCAGAATGAAGTTTCAGGGCCAAATGCGTTAGCAGTGGAGAGTTTGAAAGAAATTCGTGATAGAGCTGGATTGACTACCCCTGCTCTTGGTGGATTTACTGCGGATACATTCAGAGATGCAGTCTTGAGAGAGAGATGGCATGAGCTGTGCTATGAGCAGATTACTTGGTTTGATATGCTTCGCTTACGCAAAGTATATAATGAAGCTACTAATGGATTTGATCAGTTTGTAGGTCATATCAATCCTAGCTCTAATCAAGCACTGCAGGCTAAGCATTATTTGATGCCTTACCCTCTTCCAGAAATGCAAAACAATCCTAATCTTACTCCACAGAATCCTGGATATTAAGTTGGACTAAAAGTTTGTATATAATTGAAAATGGCTCCAATTTATTGGAGCCATTTTTTTGAGTAATTCACCTTGAAATTATCTGCATCTTTTACTTTTCGATATTTTCAAAATACCTCTTCAGCGTATATTCTGGCTGCCAGCGATCTGGTTTTCTAGTAAGTTTGGCTGGATCGTATTCTAGTGGTTTGATCACCTTGGTGGTCAAAGCAGCAGTGTCACCAGAACTTTTTTGCCAATCCTTCAGCTGGTTCATTAACTCATCTTTGGTGGAGGAATAGGCTTTGTTTTCAGCCAAATTATTTAATTCCAATGGATCGTTTTTCAAGTTGAAAAGCTGCGTATAATCTCGCTCTGGATAACGGATCAACTTCCATTCCGGTGTTCTTACTGCCCGTACAGTATGTCGGTAAGCAGTAAATAAACTGCTTCTTACTTCTTTTTCTTTTCCGACGAGGATAGGAGCTAAGCTCTTTCCGTCCACCTGAGTTGGTTTAGGTAAACCCGCCAATTCTGAAAGTGTAGGGTAAAGGTCGTAGAGATAGACCATGGCGTCGAAGGTTTCGTTCTTCGGAACCCCAGGGCCTTTGATGATCATAGGAACATTGGTGCTATGCTCATAGAGACTTTGCTTTCCCAGCAATCCATGAGATCCTGCAGCCAATCCATTATCAGCAGCATATACGATGATGGTGTTATCGTATAAGTCATTATCCTTTAGTGTTTGAATGATTTTGCCAATCTGAGTATCCAAGTGAGTCACCAGCGCATAGTAATCTGACAGAATCATCTGGATTACCGCTGGTTTTCTCGGCCAGTCAGTTAGTAGTTCATCACGAACCATCAAGTAATCAAACTCAAAAGGATGATAGGGTTTGTAATTCCCCGGCAAAGGCAAAGTGCCATCTGGGTAGTGATTGATGTAATTCGCTTCAGGAGAATAAGGATCATGCGGTGCTGTGAATGCTACATATGCGAAGAATGGCTTGTCAGTTCCTGATTTCACATGATCTTCAATGAATGCTATAGCACCTTGCGCAAATACCTCTGTAGAATAACCTTTGTTTGTTGGCTCACCGAGCTTGCCATTTTCGTCATAATCACGCATAGCTAAGCTGTAATGATCGGCCATTCCGCCCAGGTAGACATTTTTAGCCTGCTGGAAACTCGCCTCGAAAGCCTCTTTCTCATTGTGCCACTTGCCAGTCCCAAAAGTTGAATATCCTGCTTGTGCAAAGTCCATCGGCATGGTACGCTCGCCTTTGAGTTTGTCATACACATGGAATAAGCTCTTACCACTTAGCAACATCGCGCGACTTGCTGCACAGACTGCCCCGTGATTTCCGCCCATTACGTAGGCATTTTCGAAGCGGCTTCCATCAGTTGCCAGCTGGTCAATATTCGGAGTATGTATGTAAGGATTACCAGAAGCTCCCAAAGCATCCGCACGCTGATCATCTGCGAAGAGGAAAAGTACGTTGGGTTTACTTGCTTTTTGTTGTGCTACGCTTAGTTGAAAAGTGCTTGAAAATAGAAGGGTAAGGCATAGTCCAAAGAGTCTGGCTTTACTAATCATTAGTTGGTTCCTGTTTTATGTGTCCGTGTTTATTAATTGTTTTTTCTTGTTCTTCCTTCCCGCTTTCAGTTAAATATGGACAAATTACTGCCCATATACTTTTGACCATGGAGCCTTTTTCCGTGAATTTTTCAGTTGCTAAGACTTCTCTTTGAGGCAGCCAGAAAGTAATAATTACCCGGATTATATGTTGAATTTTCTCATAAGTATCGGCTTCTATTTCTAACATGAATTTGTCAGAGATAAACTCCTGGAATAGCGCATTCATCTGTTCTTTTCTATGCTCGGAAGTTTTTTGGAGAAGCAAAGATATTTTTGGATAAGCTCTGGTGATTTCCATGACATCCAGATTGATAAAGCGATACTTGTATTGAAATTCCTCCAATTGCCCAAGTAACAGGTGAAAATGTTCAATGGATGATGAGTTCGCATTACGTGTGATAAAGTAATCTGACATTTCAGCCCTCATCTTATCATAAATTGCTGATATCAACTCTTCTTTAGAGCGATAATGGTAATCGAGATTGCCGTGTGAAATCCCCATTTCACCCGCAATGTGTCGACTGGTAATTCCTTGAACACCTGACTTATTATATAGAGCTACAGCTGTTAAAAGAATTTTGTCCTTGGTTTTCAATTTTGGGATTGAAGGCATACTTGAGTTTTCGTGTTTATAAATCGACTAAGTGAAAATCACCAACAAGGTAGAACAATGATTTAAGTCATTATTATTTGTCCCGAATACTGTTGATTATTAACTTGTATTTGACCGTACTTGTTTGTTCTTAAATCTAAGTAATCCCCTATGGGAAGTGATACGAAGAGCATGTTTTCAAAGTTATGGGTAGCCAATACCGAGGTCATTTTCTCTGACTTCAATTAGCTTTTTCTTTAGCTTTTTCTGCAAATCAGTCACTACATTTTCGAAAGCTGGATTCATAGCGAGATTCGTAAACTGATTGGGGTCTTTTTTCATATCGTAAAGTTCCATGCCTGATCCTGCGTCCTCGTCATATTGAATATATGCCCACTTGTCTGTGCGAACCAAAAATGACTTGCCTCCCTGCGTCACTGAAAAAGCGAATTCGCGTACTTTTTTTCTAGGGTTTTCCAGGATTGGCATTAGGCTCTTACCCTGAATACCTTTAGGGTAATCTAAACCAGCCAATTCTGCAAGGGTAGGATAGAGGTCGATAAGTTCAGTGAATGAGTTGGTGATTGCAGGTTTTTTGCCGGGCACCTTGATCATCATCGGCACTTGGACGGACTCTTCGTGAAGACTTACTTTCATCCAAAACTCATGCTCATCCAGATGGAATCCATGATCTGAAGTGAAAATGACTATGGTATTATCCTCCAAGCCTTCCTCTTTTAGCGTTTTTAAAACCTTAGCTACTTGAGCATCCATATAGGAAACTGAGGCATAATAGGCTGCAATTGCTTTCTGCTTTTGCACCGAATTCATGTTGGCATTTACACTTGTGACGTAATTGATTCCTCGCTCAGGAATATCATCCCAGTCATTTTCCACCTGCTTTGGAAGCTTAATTCCTTCGTAAGGAAAAGGAGAGAAATACTCAGCAGGAGCCACAAAAGGCACGTGAGGCCGTACAAAACCTATAGCCAAAAAGAAGGGGTCATCCTTGTGCATGCGGATCAACTCAGATGCTTTTTCAGCAGTTTTTCCATCGGAATGTGCCAAATCTCCACCTGATGCCTGCACTATGGTCATTACATTTCCACCTTTTCGCTCTATACTTCCATCAGCATTATTTTGCACCAATTCTGCTTTGCCTTCAGCTTTCCATTCAGGGGCTTGAGAATTGAATTTCTCGGTCCATGAGGCAGGATCATCGGTGCCATCCGTACCATTTTCTATATCGATGGGGACTCCCATATGATAGATTTTGCTTACCCTGGCAGTGTAATAGCCATTTTGCTTGAAAAGCTCCGCTAGAGACGGTCTGTCTGCGCCTACATTTTCACGTCCACTTACATAGCCATAGGTCTGCGTAGCGTTCGGGTAATAACCGAACATAAAAGATGCCCTTGATGGTCCGCATACTGGATATTGAGTATAGGCACGAGTGAAAACGGTACTCTCTTTGGCTAATTGATCAATAGCTGGGGTATGGGCTTTTTCATTTCCATATGAGCCGAGAGCGGTCGTCGTTAAATCGTCTGAAATGATAAAAAGGACATTCGGCTGCTTTTTTTGCTGAGAAAAGGCTGAAAAGGATAGTAAAAGTGCTGTAACTACTAGTAGACTTCTCATGATAAATCGTGATGAATTTTCAAATATTTTCGTGCCCATTGAAATTTTCTAGCCAAGCAATATAGTGAAGTAAATAGGTCTCTTGACCTAAATCTAACTATCGTTGATAAATTTAGATTTTAAAGAGAACTTTATTCAAGGACTCAGGATAGATTCTTTTACCCCTGGAACAGGGTTTTGAGTAAATAACTATAAATTAGAACTTAAATAAAAAAATAAAGTATGTCTGGAGTAAAAATCTATTTTCTTTTTTTAGTAGTTACTCTTGCTTTTAGCTGCAGTTCTAAAGAGGAGCAAAAGATGTCTGAGAGGCCAAATATCATTTTTATCATGGCAGATGATCATGCCTATCAGGCGATTAGTGCATATGGTGAAGGATTGAATGAAACACCGAATATAGACAGGATCGCAAAAGAAGGAGCAATTTTCACCAGAGCTACGGTTACCAATTCTATCTGCGCTCCAAGTCGTGCAGTTTTGCTAACTGGTAAGCATAGTTTCATGAATGGAAAGGTGGATAACATACAGCCTTTTGATTGGGATCAGGATAATTTCCCGAAACTGATGCAGGCAAATGGCTACACAACTGCTTTGATTGGTAAGATCCACTTAGATGGACAGCCTCAGGGTTTTGATTATTCTATGGTGCTACCAGGCCAGGGCGAGTATTATAATCCAGACTTTTTGATCAATGGAGAAAAGAAGAGAATCGAAGGCTATGTCACAGACATCACCACTGACTTGGCTTTGGACTGGTTGGAAAATGGAAGAGATAAGGAAAAGCCTTTCGTCTTGCTTTATCACCAAAAGGCTCCACATAGAAATTGGAAGCCTGCTCCAGAGTATTTGACATTATATGATGACAAGGAATTCACTCCTCCGGCTAACTTCTTTGACGAGGAAACGAATTATCAGGGAAGAGGCTCTGCGGCTCGCGAGCAAAAAATGGAGATCGATGAGATCATGCGTTGGGGTCGTGACTTGATGCTGGAAGTTAATCCAAATGGTGACAGCACCGGCTTGGCTGAAGAGTTAAAGCGATTCAATCCAGAGCAACTGAAAGCTTGGAGAGAAGCTTTTGATCCAAAGAATGCAGCTTTCCTGAAAGCCTATGGACAATTGGATGAGAATACATTAACCCTAGAGAAAAAGAGAGAAATTGCCACCTGGAAATACAATCGCTACATCAAAAATTACCTGCGTACGATCAAGTCTGTGGATGATGGAGTAGGAGAGGTTTTGGATTATTTGGAAGCAAATGGTTTGGCTGAGAATACCATCGTGGTTTATACCTCAGATCAAGGGTTTTACCTAGGAGAGCACGGCTGGTTTGACAAGCGCTTTATGTACGAAGAGTCTTTCCGTACACCACTTTTGGTGAAATACCCTAAAGAGATCAAACCTGGAACTACCATCAAAAACTTGGTTCAGAATCTAGATTTTGCGCCTACATTCCTTGATTATGCAGGAATCAAAGCACCAGCAGAGATGCAAGGAGAGTCTTTCCGTAAACTGGTCAGTGGAGAAAGTAAAGAATGGCGAGATGCTGTCTACTACACCTATTATGAATATCCTGCCGAACACAGCGTGAAGCGGCATAACGGCGTGGCTACCGATCGATATAAGCTGATTCACTTTTACTACGATATAGACGAGTGGGAGCTTTATGATCTAGAAACTGATCCGCATGAAATGCAAAATGTTTATGATGACCCTGCCTATGCTGAGGTGAGAGAAATGATGCATAAGAAGTTTGTGGAGGTTCGCGAAAAGTATGGTGATAGTGACGCCAATGACAAGCGCTTCTTGGACGAGTACATGGAAGTTTATAACAAGAGGAATAGTAAGTGAAATGATTCTTTAAAAGATGCCATTTGTCTTAATTATTAGCTTATAAGGCTGGAAGACGGATACTTCGGCTACGCTCAGTACAAGTGACCGGAGACCGAAGTAGACTTAATCTAAGAGTCAAACTTAAATGTGATTGATTTTGGTTTTTACTGCCAAATGTGGGGAATTATGAAATAAGTAAATTGGATCTAGTATGTTACACTTCAGGTATCTTTTCAGATGGCTAGGAGGAAAGGAATCTAAGTCTCAGGCCATCTGTTACTTTAAAAAAATTGAAATAAAATGAGCAATACTAAAAAAGCATACATCGCAGGAGGTTGTTTTTGGGGGATGGAAGATCTCTTTAGAACACGTCCTGGAATCGTTGATACAGAAGTTGGTTACCAAGGCGGGCAAAACGAAAATCCCACCTACAAAAACCATCCAGGTCATGCGGAAGGCATAGAATTGACTTATGATCCAAGCCAAACATCTTTCAAAGAAATTTTGGATTACTTCTTCAGAATGCACAATCCTACTACTGTCGATCAACAGGGCAACGATATGGGTTCGAGCTATAGATCTGCTATTTTCTATCAAAATGAGGAAGAAAAAGCGGAAGCAGAGGAAGTGATAGCTATTGTGGATGCATCTGGAAAATGGCCAAGCAAGGTGGTTACTACCTTAGAACCTTTTGCTCCTTTTTGGACTGCAGAGGACTATCATCAGGATTATTTGGTAAAAAACCCTAATGGGTATACTTGTCACTTCTTACGATTTGAAGAGAGTTTTATTGAGGGGTGAGGAGGCTTTATGTCAGGTGACCGATGTCAGATGACCGATGTCCGATGTCGGGTGACCGATGTCATGTGCCCGATGTCTGATGGCTGAAGATTGAAGACCGAAGTCGGGAGACGGAAGCGGCCTGAAGTTTAGAGTTTAGCATATCTTATTTTGCTTTAGTCTCTATGCTGTTTGAAAAGAAGAAATACGTAAACATAAACTATTGGGAATATCCCTCCCTTTTAATAAATAGGATTATCTGTTGTGCTGCCAGTAAATAAAATAAAAGCGCTAAAAGTAGAGGTAAAAGCTATAGCTGAGGCTACTTCGGTCATCGGTCATCCGACATCCAGCAAACCAAAGAAAGTGCTGCGACTGACATCTTTGCAGACAAACAATTTACCCCCAAAATAACCACCCCTATAATGAAGCACGTTTTAAAATCGATTTTCCTCGGCTCCTTGGCAATACTTGCTTTTGCATGTAAAACTGAGGAGGCTGCAAAAACCGCTGAGCGGCCAAACATCATTTTTATCATGTCGGATGATCATGCCTATCAGGCAATTTCTGCTTACGACAATACCTTGATCGAAACTCCGAATATTGATCGTATTGCGAAAATGGGGATGCTTTTCACCAATGCATCTGTGACCAATTCGATCTGTGCACCTTCTCGTGCTACTATTTTGACTGGTAAGCACTCACACATCAACGGTAAAGTGGACAATCATTTTCCCTTTGATACGACGAATGTGACTTTCCCACAGATTCTTCAGGATGCAGGATATCAGACAGCCATGTTTGGTAAGCTACACTTTGGTAACAGTCCAAAAGGCTTTGATCAATTCAAGATTTTGCCAGGTCAGGGCGCTTATTACAATCCTGATTTCATCACCAAAAACGAAGGTAATATTAAAGTGGAAGGCTATGTGACGGATATCATCACAGATATGACGCTGGATTGGCTGCAGTATGAGCGCAAGGCCGATCAGCCATTTATGCTGATGTACTTGCATAAAGCCCCACACCGAGAGTGGCTTCCTGCCGAGCGTCATATAGAAGAATTTACCAACCGAACTTTCAAAGAGCCAGCTACACTTTTTGATGATTATTCCGGAAGAGGAAGAGCCGCTCACGAGGCGGAAATGAACTTATTAGAGGATATGAACTGGTCAGGGGATTCCAAAGTGTATCCGGAAGTGATGGATGAATTGGGCATACCAGAAACTTCAGATTGGGACAAGGGTGCTTTCGAAAGAGAAGTTGGTAGAATGAATGAAGCCCAGCGTGCGAACTGGGATAAGGCTTATATGAAAGTCAATGAGGACTTCAAGAAAGCATACCCTACCATGACCGAGAAGGATAAAATGAAGTGGAGGTATCAGCGCTACATGCAGGATTATCTAGGTACGATCAAAGCCGTTGATGAAAATGTAGGTCGTGTGTTGGATTACTTGGAGGCAAATAATTTGATGGAAAATACGATCATCGTCTATACTTCTGATCAGGGATTTTACCTAGGCGAGCACGGTTGGTTTGATAAGCGTTTTGTTTACAATGAGTCATTTAAAACTCCACTTTTGATGGCTTGGCCAGGCAAAGTCAAAGCTGGGACCAAATCTGACGAGATGGTTCAGAATCTTGATTTTGCACAGACTTTCCTAGCTGCAGCAGGGATCGAAGCTCCTGCGGATATGCAAGGCGAAAGCTTATTGCCATTGCTAATGGGCGAAACTGACAAGTGGACGCGTGAGGCAGTTTACTATCACTATTACGAGTATCCATCCGTGCACATGGTGAAGCGTCACTATGCGATCATTACCAAGGAATATAAATTGGTTCACTACTACTTTGATAATGACGAGTGGGAATTGATCGATAGAAAGAAGGATCCTATGGAGATGACCAATGTCTACGATGATCCAGCTTATGCTGAAATCCGGGCAGATTTGCACAAACAGCTTGATGGCTTGCGTGAAAAGTATGGTGACAGTTCAGAATTAAGTCAGGAATACATTGATAAGTATCTGGATTACTTGGAAGAAAATAATTCATCTGCCGGAGGCAAAAATACTGAGTTGATCGATAAGATTTTCGAAGACAGAAAGAAAAAGTAAGGTTACGTTTTTCCTATCATAAAGAGCCTCAGTAGATTAGTTTGCTGAGGCTTTTTTTATAAACCGCAAAGACCGCAAAGTTCACGCAGAGGGCACAATTGTCAGGCTGAGCGAAGTCGGTGGTGTCAGGCTGAGCGAAGTCGAAGCCCCCTTTTAATGCAAGTAAAATAACTGTCCTCGTGCCTTCAGACTTCCGTCTTCCAGGTGCTCGGACTGACACGATTTGAGCTTAAAATCATAATCCGTCATTGGTAGCGATGCCGATGTCAGGCTGAGCGCAGTCGAAGCCTCTTTTAAAGTAACTGAAGTTATTGTCCTCGACTTCGCTCGGACTGACATGATTTGAGCTTAAAATCATAATCCGTCATTGGTAGCGATGCCGATGTCAGGCTGAGCGAAGTCGAAGCCCCCCTTAAACCTAGGCAGACTTTTCATCAGTTTTAGAGGTCAATAAATTCTCCTTGAAATTTTTATGAGAAGACTCATTTTTGCATTCTGCTAATTCTTTCAATTTATCCCACTCGTCATTAATCATTGCGAGTTTTTTACTCTTACCCCATCCTTTGATTTGTTTTTCAAAAGCAATAGCCTCTTTGATTTCTTGAAATTCCTGCACAAACACTAACTCTAAAGGCCTTCTTTTTGCAGTATAGCAAAAAGGATCTAGGCCTTCAGAATGTTCAGCGAATCTCCTTTCCAAATTATTTGTAACTCCTGTATAGAAAGTATTATCGGAGCATTTCAGTATGTAAACAAAGTATATTTTCATACAATTTCAATTTAAAAAAATGAGTTTTGTAATTACAATATACTAATTACCAGTGTCTAATGTGAATATCAAAGTAGTATTAAACTACAATTAATCTGTCTGTAGTTGTCAGGCTGAGCGAAGTCGGTGTCAGGCTGAGCGAAGTCGAAGCCCCCTTTTAATGCAAGTAACATAATTGTCCTCGATCCCGATAGCTATACGGGACGCTCGGACTGACATGATTTGAGCTTAAAATCATAATCCGTCATTGGTAACGGAGTCGGTGTCAGGCTGAGCGAAGTCGAAGCCCCTGTTATTGCGAGTAACGTAACTGTCCTCGTGCCTTCAGACTTCCGTCTTCCGGGTGCTCGGACTGACACGAATTTTCCCTCGGACTAACACGATTTGCGGTAAAAATCACTTTTTTTTCTGCCATTAAGGAGATAAAAGCAATAGCGGAGGAGGTTAATGTAACAATTAAGGGTACTTCGGTCATCCGTCATCGGTCTTCCAGCCAGTAAATCAAAGAAATTAAGAATACTGGCATCATTACAGATAATCATATTAATTTTAAGTACAAATAACCCAACCCATGAATAACCTAGATCATCCCTATCCAATCTCTCCTGAGGCCAAAGCTTTTTATCAGGAAAACAACTTTATCAAACTCAAGCAGGTGCTAAGTCCTGAGGAAGTCGCACATTTCAATGCCGTGATTTCGGCAGAAGTCCAGCGGAAGAACACACAGGAAAGACCGATGGAGGAGCGGGATACCTACAGCAAGGCTTTTTTGCAGATTTTCAATTTGTGGACGGAAAGTGAGGAAGTGAAAAAGCTGGTACTGAGCAAGCGCTTGGCTCAGATAGCCTCAGATCTGATGGGCTGCGAGCAAGTTCGGATTTACCACGATCAGGCCTTATTCAAAGAGGCAGGTGGAGGAATTACTCCTTGGCATGCCGATCAGTATTATTGGCCGATCGATACCGATAATACGATTACGGTATGGATTCCTCTTCAGGCAACTCCGCTGGAGATGGGGCCATTGGAGTTTTCTGCCGGAAGTCAGCAGATTATTTTCGGAAGAGACTTGCAGATTGGAGATGATTCTGAGGTGCAAATCAAGCAGAATCTTCGTGTCAACAACTTTGATCATGTGATCGAAGCCTTTGATTTGGGAGAAGTGAGCTTTCACTCAGGCTGGGTTTTCCATCGTGCCGGGGCAAACCAAACGGACCAGATGCGAAAAGTAATGACGGTGATTTACATGGATGCTGAAGCCAAACTGATGAATCCCAAGAATGATAACCAAATCCATGATTGGAATACCTGGTGCCCGGGAGCGAAGATCGGCGAGGTGATCGATACTGAATTGAATCCTGTGGCGGGGTGATAGGCTAAAGTGCTTTTATTCGTTTCTTTCTTAGGACCTTGCAAATTCAATTAGTGGCTGAAATATATCATTATCTGCTTCTTTTACTGCTTTCAAGTATGTACTTCTCGTGTCGCCTTGATACACTAGATCACCTGTTCCCCAGCTGAACATTGGTAAATCATATATCTTATTGATGATAATATCTGCTATTAATCTACTATGACGACCGTTTCCATTTGAAAAACAATGTATGCTTACTATTCTATGTTTAAAGCGTATTGCGATTTCTTCAGGAGAATAGGTTTCGTTCCTGACCCAAAATAACGAATCGTCACATAACGTTTTTAGAGCTACAGGTATTTGCCATTTATCAATCCCTAAGTTCTTATTAGTTTTTCTAAATTTCCCAGCCCACGACCATACACTTCCATACATTCGTCTATGAAGATTGCAGATAAATTTTTCGGTTAAAACTGTTTCTGTTTTAAAGGATCTTGTTAGAATCCATTGTAAGGCTTCTTCAATATTTTGTTGCTCAAATTCATCTAATTCTTCACGTGTAGCAACTGTTGGGATTAAGAGACCTTCCTTTTCATCGTCGTCTAATGGGGTTTGTCCATTTATGTATTCCAGGTCTAGTCCCATATAGTTTTAGGTAGTTCTTGTTTGATTATCAGAGTTCGTTCTTCAATTGCTTTTTTGATTCGTTCATTGGTGTTTTGCTGATCCTCAAGTTTCATAGTATTTGATGTTCGAGAAACTATTTTTTCGGCCAAGGAACGAGCCTTACTTTCAATATGCTTTTCTAAAGTTCCTTCTTTTGGAACAAAACCGTATACGAGTTCCATGTCTAATGCTCGAGCAGTTTCTCTTAATGATTTAAGTGTTATTGCACCTTCCTTCTCTCGTGTTTCAATCTCTTGAACACTCTGTTTTGTCATCCCTAATTTGTTTGCCAACTGCTGGAGTGACATTCCTAAGGCTAATCTAATTGCTTTGACCCATCCTGTTGGTGGATTGGGTAGTTGGCGAGTAGGGGAAAACAGCTTGATTCTAGATTCTAGTTGTTCTATTTGGAGTTTTTTATTGTCCATGATGTAAGGTTATAGCCTGATAAATTTAATTAAATGTAAGGTTAAAACCTGACTCAAACAAGCATAATGTCAAATTATAGCCTGACAAAATAGTATAAAAAGTAAGGGTATAGCCTGATAAATTTGGGGTTTAATCAGGTGTCTGCCAAACATTTTTTTTTTGGATGAAGTACAACGTAGAAGGTGATGGGTGCCACCGCCAAAATTAAAAATCCTGAAAATGATAATCAGATCAATGATTGGAATACCTGGTGGCCAGGCGCGAAAATCGGAGAGTTGATTGATACGGAATTGAATCCTTTGGCGGGGTGATTCGGAAAAAGTATTCTCAAGCCTTCGGGTTCAATTTATGACCTATTTGTTAAGGCCTGTTTTGGTGGTATGATTTTGTCCGGAATGTTTACAGTATGTTTTTCAAATTCTGTCTACCAACGATTGCCATTATTTCAATCCTATTATTAGTTATCCTGTAATAAATACTGTCAGAACCACAAACACATCGGCGATACCCCTCCTTTATAAAATCCACCGATTCGAAGGAATAAGGGCTTTGTGCTATGAGATCAAAATATTCGAAAAAAGTATTAAAATATTTGTCGGCTTGTGTCATTCCAAATTGCTTGACCCCGTAGCTGTGAATACGTATCAGGTCTTCCTTAGCAACATTACTAAGCTTGTAACTACTCATTTAAAGACTTGGCTTGAGCTAAAATTTGCTCCTTACTATCATCGGTAAAGCCACTATTTTCTGCTTTTTCTAATTTAGCTTTAATCCAGTCTATTTCGATTTGCTGATTTCTCGCTTGTCTTATTAAGTCATTCACAAGTTCACTTTTGCTGGAATATTCCTGATTGTCAACCTGCGTTTTTAACCATTTATCATTTGGTTCTGTAAATGAAATGCTCTGCCTTGCCATAATGATATTTTTTGATTTGGTGCTAATTTACATCAAAATCGAATCAATTTCAAAAATTTATATTGGGAAGAGACCTACAGATAGGGGATGATTCTGAGCTGAAAATCAAGCAGAATCTTCGTATCAACAACTTTGATCATGTGATCGAAGCATTCGACTTGGGAGAGGTGAGCTTTAACTCAGGCTGGGTGTTTCACCGAGCAGGCGCCAATCAAACAGATCAAATCGAGCCTGGCTGAGGCAGACATGCATGACTCAAGCGTCACACACTTATATGATTATCTGATATGCGAGATTCTCCCGAAGAAAAATCGGGACAGGCTATGTGGCCAATTAAAATCAAATTATAAACACATGAAATGCGAAAAGTAATGACGGTGATTTACACGGATGCCACCGCCAAACTCAAGAATCCTGAAAATGATAACCAGATCCATGATTGGAATACCTGGTGTCCCGGAGCGAAGATCGGTGAGGTGATCGATAAGTATCTGAATCCTATTGCGATGATGCTATGCTTTACGAACCGCCGTATACGAGACCCGTACGTACGGTGGTGTGAGAGGCGCACCTCGCTAACTTAACGGTTGGCGAGGACGTTTACTCGATTACTACTCGTTTCTTATTTATCTTTCATGTAATATCGATAATCCATTTTGGCTTTTACTTTTCTTAATGGAAAGTCCTTATAAATTAATTTCTCATAGTCTTTGTCTTCTATCCATTTTTGATCTATATACATCCAGTAAATATCAAAGTACTTTTCGATCGGATTGAAGTAACTAATCATTCCTATTCCTTTATCTAACCGTTGATCATACATATGAATATTTGTGAAGTTTGTCAAGGCATTTTTCACGTTTTCCTTTCGCTCAAATTCAAGAGGGATGAATACAAATCCACAATTCGATTCCGAAGATGTCATCCTATATGGAATATCAAATTCTTGCTGTTTACTTTTATTAATAGCTAATGATAATCTTTCCTTAAAATGCTTTAAATCAGACCTATGTAGTTTTGCCAATTCTTTTATAATATAGTAGTAATCATTTTTTCCAGATGTCAATAGTATCTTCTTGTTGAAATCTTGAATTATTGATGATATGTCAAACTCATCAATATTAAAAATGATGTTTACCTCTTTTCGATTATAATCTAAATTGATATTAGTGTCGGTATGATCTATGAAATAGTGTTTAAGTATGTATTGCTCTTTTAATGAGTTTAAATTTTCACCATTTCTTCTTATTAATTGCTCTCTGAAATTCAGATATTCTTGAATTTCATATGGTGTAATTAAGGATTCGCAAATGAGATTATAGTCTTCAATGTGCAATAAATGAATATGGCCAATTTTCGAACTTAAATACGATTTTTGGTTTCTTAATTTATTGTCAAAGTTGTGTCCAGGATTATAGACAATTAATTTTAATGGATTTTGGCCTTTCGCTTTGGCAATATCATGTAATACACCTCGCTCATTTTCAATTAGAATTTCATCGAATTCATCTAAGTATGATATCGTCTTCTTAATTTGTTGAACAGCTTTTCTAAGAATTTTGCTTTTAAACCAATTCTCAAAATTACTTTCTTTTTCAATGTTTCTATCCTTGATTTGGAAAACGAGAAAAAATTGATCTATCCAAACTACATTATCTGCAAATTCAAGTTCTTGTCCTTTGGAATGTCCAATAAATTTGTTCTTTCCAAAGGTGAATTCCTTAAAGAAATGATTGCTGTGCAGCTTTACTATGTCTTTTTCGGTTCTTTCCATTTATAAAGAGGAGTAACGTTTTACAACTACAAGAAGTTGGCGATTTCGGAGACGAAAACTGTCTGCCACCACAAAACTTGATACGAAGCACAAAGCTTGATACGAAGCACAAAGCTTGATTTAACCACTGAACCGCCACTTTTGGATAGGTGCTGTTGGGCGTTCGTGTTTCTTTTCTCGGGGTCAAATCGCAAGTCTTTTTTGTTGGTGAAATAGGTCAATTCCCGCAATGTCTGAATATCTTTCATTTAGTCGCTCTCTAAGATTGAATAGTCTCTTTTCGGAGGAGTCAACAATTTGAGAAAATAAACAAATATGAACCTTCCCGATTTCAACTTTATGATCATTTTCAATAGTTTGAAATGGCTGAACCTTTTCGCTAAATGACTCACCAACAACAAAAGCATTGATATAAGGATTACCAATTATTGTCCCACAATTTGAAAAATCTTCAATGTAACCAACTGCTTGGTTTCTTTCATCTCGCCCGATTTTAAATCCCCCACGTTTTAATTCAATTATTAAAATTTTTCTTATCGAACTCAATCCGTTGTCATGGTCAAAATCCGTTGTCCCGGTAAATGAAAATGTAGAATTACCCATAACCACAATATCAGGTCGTTTTTTATTATTGTTGAAAATGTTCTTATCAATCTTTTTCCCGAAGACCTTTTCAACTGTTGTATGTAGTTGGCTGTTTGAAGAATATTCTGGTGAGTCATATTCAGGGCCAAAAATCCATCTAGCACTAGCAATTAGTGGGTGTAAAACATGTAATTCATCTACACTGGAATCAGAAGACAATTTTCTAATTGCTTCAATAACTGAAATTCTTTTATCAATTTCATCAAGGACTGTCAACGCATCTTTTATGCTCCAATTATCTAACAGTTTATTTAGGCCTTCAATGTCTTCGTGGGATAAATTTGAAAGTTTTTGAAGGAGTTCACTTCCACTTCTTGTTTTCTCTAGTTTTAAAACAGTTTCTAATGCTAATGAAATAGATTCATCTTTAGCGGTCGGGCTAGTAATTGAAATGTGTTGTATAGCTTCATTAAATTCATATTTACCTAGTGGGCTTAATTCATTGTATTGTTTTTTGTATTGGCTTTTAATCTGTTTTGTTGTTTCTTCAATGTTTTCATGGGCGATTTTAGAAAACATTTTTTGAACTTCTTCACTTATTGCTTCATAAACTTTTTCAAGCTTATCGTCCTTCTTGAACCCTGTCCAATCTTCCTTAATAAAGTCAGCTAAGTCAGTGGTCTCGACAACAACAGTATAACGTTTTGCTTCTTTTGACCTTCCATCTAAAACCATGATATTGCCAAGAATCCATGAGGGTTCACCTACAAGTCGTCCGCCTTGCCAAATCGCTATTCCTTGATAAAGTGTTGATTTTCTAGACTTTTTAGAATCAATTAAGTTTACTTGAAGTTTAATGTCGTCAACTTCAACTGGATTTGATTCAATTAATCCTTTGTGTTCTTCTAATTGAATTGTTTGTCTATTGATTGAAACAAAAAATTTAGGGTCGTGTAAAAATCTAGCTGATATTACTTCTAGTATAGTCAGTGTATTTGGGAGATTTTTGTCAACGATAACTTCTAGGCGAGTTCCAATTTCCTTAGATTTTTTGAATAATTCTTCTTTTATAATGAAAGGTTGTTTTTCGCTTTTTGTTGTTAGTGTGAAAGTGGACTCAATACCATTTTTATTAGTAATTACTTGATATTCGCTATTGAAACACAACATTCCATGTCGTCCAACTCCATTCCGTCCATATGCATATCTTTTTAAGTCTACTCCATTTGGGAACTCTACTAATTTTCCTTGGTGCTTAAGTCTATTATAACTCAGCTTCATCCATCTATTATAGAATTCATCTTTAGTCAAACCTGTCCCGTTGTCTTGAATTGTAAGTTTTTGACCTTTCTCTTCAGGTATAAAAATGTCAACTTGAGTTGCTCCCGCATCCCATGCGTTTGCAACTAATTCAGTTAAGGCAATTTCAGGTTGTGTCCCCAAACTACCAAGTGTTCTCACTAAATAGTCGTCTTCAAATAATGTCCCTTGTATAAATTCTTTTTCTTTCATGGTGTGGTCTTTAACATGAAACCTGACATCTGTGCAAACACAAATAGTTGTGAATATTTTCTATATATCTTTTATTTTATTCTCCCCAAAATCTCAACTTTCATAGCTTGAAGATTCCGTCCTCTAAGAAAGGAAGTTTTGACTTTAAATTCATACCCTACACAGGGTATTTTATGCTTTTTTATAGCGTAGATCAACTAGTTTAGTACCTTTTTCTATGATTCTCACTTACAGCTATACTTCTTTGACGGTTTCTTCCAGAGGAAGTACAGGATTGCTGAAATCATAAAAAGCCCTATTTTATCGCTTCGATTTTATGCTTTTTCCCAAACCCTAACCTGATCCCATGAAGACTACCTATACTTACAACCAAACTTACCTTTGGCTGATTAGCCTCACTGCAGCATTGGGAGGGTTTTTATTTGGGTACGATTGGGTGGTGATAGGAGGGGCAAAGCCATTTTACGAACCTTTTTTTAATATTACTTCGGTGGGCGATCAGGGTTGGGGAACAAGCTCAGCGTTGATAGGGTGCATGATCGGAGCGGGGATTTGCATCTTGATTTCGGATAAGTTAGGAAGGAAAAGATTACTGATTGCCTCTGGTTTATTGTTTTCCATATCGGCTATAGGAACTGCTTTGGCTGGGACTTTCTGGGAATTCAATTTCTACAGAATCATTGGTGGCGTGGCGATGGGAGTAGCGCTAAACCTCTCACCGCTCTACATCGCAGAACTTTCGCCTCCAGAGAAACGCGGAAAAATGGTGACGATCAATCAGCTGCTAATCATGATCGGAGTTTTGCTGGCTCAGTTGGTCAATTGGCAAATATCGCTTGCGGATACCCAATTGGCTGATGATGCAACGTTCGAGATGATCGCGGCGAGTTGGTCTGGGCAAAATGGCTGGAGATGGATGTTTGCCGCTGAGGCTATTCCAGCGCTCTTGTTTTTTGTGTTGATGTTTTTTGTACCTGAGTCCGTGCCTTGGTTGATCAAGAATAAGGAAGAAAGTCGAGCGCGTATCATTCTCCAAAGAATCGGAGGGAATGCCTATGCCGAAGACTCTATCGCCGAGGTGAAAACTACCTTGAAGGAAGGTGATTTTGGGCATGTGAATCTGAAGGAATTGTTCCAGAAGCGAATTATGAAGCTTTTGGGAATCGGTATTTTCCTGGCTTTTCTCCAGCAGTGGAGCGGGATCAATGTTGTGATCTATTACGCTGCGGATATCTTCCAGGCGGCAGGTTATAATCTCAAGCAGATGATGCTGAATATAGTGGTGATTGGGGGAGTGATGGTGCTATCGGTGTTCATCACCATTTTCACAGTGGATAGATTTGGCAGGAAGAAACTCCTGCTGATCGGTACTTCTGCGATGGCGATTTTGTATGGTCTGATTGGCTACTTTTTCTACATCGATCTTGGCGGAAATGCAGTAGTATTTGCAGTATTGACCAATGTGATGTTTTATTCCTTCACCTTGGCACCCTTGCTTTGGGTAGTGCTTTCAGAGATTTTCCCGACAAGAATCCGTGGCGCTGCGATTTCCATAGGAGCGCTTGCGCACTGGATTGGGAACTTCACCTTGACTTATTTCTTTCCAGCGATCCGTGAGAATCTAGGTTGGGCAAATAACTTCTGGCTCTATGGTGCAATCTGTGCGGTTGGGTTCCTGGTGATTTACTATGTGTTGCCTGAGACGAAAGGCAAGTCCTTGGAAGAGATAGAAAAGGAGTTGGTGGGGTGAAATTAAATCTCACCCCTTTGATTCAATTCCCTACGGCCTCCAAGATCTCTTTTGGTTCGTATTCAGGGAAAGGATAAGTTCTTGGCATTACTTCTACGCCACTAGTGATTTTCAGTGGAGTTTTTCCTGCAAAAGTCACTTCGATGAAATATCCTTTAAAACCCGATTCGGGAGTTTCGAGAGCCAATTCATAGGTGCCGGATTCGTTGATCTGCATTTCTTCAGCTTTCCAATTTGGCCCAAACTCATCCACTCGGAAGTCACGGGCTTCTGGATTATAGGCGGTCCAAGCCTTGACGGAGATAGGCTTATCTGCTGGATCGAGTGTTAATTGGATTTTATCATCGGAAACTTTCCAGTCGTATTTTGGTCTTGCAGTTTTATTCAAAACCGAAGCATAAAAGGCGATCATATTTGGCAGCGCATCAGATTCGGATACATCATGCCCAGAATTCGGTACGTATTGCATGTGCTTTTCGCCGACTAGTTCATTCCAATAAAACTCCCAGCTGTCTGGCTGGAAAAACTGATCTCCGGCTGCATTGATTAGAAGCTTGGGCATATCTAAATCAGCCTTAAAGGTATAGGGGTCGGTAATCTCCAGCAGTCGGTCAAACTCCGGAGTCCCCATCCAATCCATCACACCTTCTTCCACATATTCGCTGACAGCAGGAGCCCAGAAGCCGTAGTTTTTCCAATGATGCGCAAAGGATTCATCGAGATTGAGCATGTCGATCACTACTGGGATAATTGCAACCACTCGGTCATCTGTGGCCGCTGTAGTCCAGGTAGTCCAGCCTCTTTTGGAAGCTCCACCGACTACAAAGGAATCAAGCTTCTTTTGGTAATTCTTCTCTACCGCGTCCGTCACCGCATCCATTCCTAGTTTCACAGCTTTGGTCATCGGGAATCTTGCCAGCCAGATTGCATCTTCATCTTTGGCTCCGCCTTCGAGAAATTTGCGCCAGCCGTACGCGATAATTGCATCTTCCGTTCGCTTTCCCAAGGGATCATTTACAAAAGTTAAAGGCTGAAAAGGGATATTATGAATTTGCGCCACGATAGAATTGGTCTGCATCGCAGCCGCTAAAATCAAGGCATCTGGTTTCTCAGGCATCTTAGTATTTGTACTTCCTCCACCGATCCACATGAGGCTCGTGGTGAATGTCGTATTCTTTGGCACCACCACTGAGATCCAATGCCACCACTCGGTTTGATCGACTTCAGCAGTGGTTAGCCAGTTTTGTGAAACCATCCGCAGCACATGAAAGTCATATTCCTCGCCAGGCACCGAGTGGACGATTTCGTAAGAAAAATCCGGGCTAGGACCATTGACATAATCCTTCAATAAGGTGTCAGATCTAGTCTGTGTGTCTTCCGTGGTCTTTTCCTCAGGAGCAGAACATGCCACAAAAAGTAAAATTCCATAACAGACAATAAGGAGTTTGAGGGAAGTTGATTTCATGGTTTACTTGGGTTTCTTTCCAAAAGATATAGAATAACCCTAACTCCATTGATAGATGTATGAAGTAATTAACCTTTGGAATTATTTGACAAGGATCTTATCAAAACTATCTTCCAATTTTACCTCGCTTGTTAGAGTACTTAGTCTAGGGTAGGTTTTTAGAATAAACCAAGCCAAAGAAATAAGAGCGAAGTTCTTGATGATATACTGCCCGACTAAAGTAGGAGTGAACCAAGCTTGCCAAATCGCCTCCGGCAAAATCAACACGGGTAAAAATGTGCTAATCATGTGAGCAATCAATAGATAGAAAGCCAGTTTGGTCATTTTTGGGAAAAGCCAAAGTATGCCTATGAAGCATTCGAAGGCCCCAAATCCAAGGCAGAAAATCTTGAAGTCTATAAAGGAGCCAAAGGTTTCTACGAATAGATTTTCCACCAATCCTTCAGCAGGTGATATCCCGATGACTTTGAGGATTCCAAACCAGAAATAGATGATGAAAAGGGAAATACGGCCGAAGTTAGTAGGGGTTATCATATTGGGTGTTTTTTAGAATGGAAACTTATTTCAATTCTATTTAGCAACCCATGACAAAAGTCATCCTTTGCTTCTAAAAGCATTTTTTCTGCTTCTATTTCAGGATTTTCTTGAAAACAATCTGCATGTAATCGTTCCGCTCGTAGAGAATTCCTAACTCTTTTCCCCCAAGCCAAACCAAGTCGCTGTAAGCTGTCCAAGAAGTATTGCCTGAAATATCCTTGCGGTCGATCAAAACAGGTTCTATCCAAGTCTTACCGAGATCCGAGCTGAATTTGACAGTGAGGTCATTTCGTTGACTAGTATTTGCATTATTCGCATGTGCCAAAATGGTGCTGCCATCTGAATCTTCGAATGAAAGTATGGAAGCTTGACATACTGGATCGGGTAGGTTTTCCTCAAAATATTGCTCCGACCAAGTAGCACCTCCATCTTCAGAATAGGCAAGAATTCTTTGACGGATATCTCCACGTTGATTTCGAGTGCTCATGATCATTTTGCCATCGGGAAGTTCGGCGGCTATAGATTCATTTGATCCAGGGATTTCAATTGATTCGGAGATTTTGAAGGTCTTGCCATGGTCGTCTGTATAGAAACCGTGCGCTTTATAATCCGACCAATCGGATTTGGCATCTCCGGATGAGTGGTTAGCTGCGACATATATTCTGCCTTGATATTCTCCGTTTTGAAATTGGAAGGCATGCCCAGGCGTATTGGCATAGTGTCTCCAGTCGGCGGAGTTTGTATAGGCAGGATTGAAATCAGGGTTGTTTGGCTTGTGTACTTGGCTGGTGATATTGATAGGCTCATCCCAAGTTGAGCCTAGGTCAAAAGATTTGATCATCCAGACTTCCCGTACGCCTTTGTTCATCCGAACTTCATATTCATGATTATTTCCGGTGTTGTAAAATAGAAAAACGACCCCATTCGGATAAGCTGGATCAAACAGATCGAGCACTGGTGCGGGGTTGCCTGCTTGGATGCTATCGAAATCGACAATGGTTTGGAGAGGAGACCATTTTTCACCTTGATCCTTACTTCTTTTCAGCACAAGATTAATATCTCCGTAATCACTGGATCCTTTAACTCTGCCTTCCGCAAAAGCCAAAAGTTCGCCGTTTGGCAGGCTAATAATGGCTGGGATTCTGTATCTCGCATGCCCTTCTTTTCCGCCTTCAAAAACAAGAGATTCCTGAGCAAAAAGAAAGGACATACTAAAAAGAAAAAATAGGGTTAAGTACAATCGCATATGTAAGAAGTTTTATTCTCACCAAAAATGGGGAATTCAAGATGGTGAAGCAAAGTTTGTTTATGATGATCTACGCAATACTAAGATCCGGTTCTGACTTTAAAGCATGAGTCTCAGACTGAATACCCTGATCGTATGGAGATCAAAAATGGAAGTACGCAAATAACTGAAAGGATAGCTGGATGAACTCCGAAAATCACGAGGAGAAATAGAAAGAAAAAAGCCAAATAGGATGATTTTAGAGCTCTTTCTTGATTATCTCTTAACTTGATGAGTCCATACAATCCCATGTTTATCGAGATCAAAAGAATGAGTAAAAAGAATGATTCAGATAGGTTTTCAATAGCCCCATATTTATAGACTACCAAGGCTATTTCAGGAAAAAGAATAAGGACTATTGATAGGGTATGTTGCCACAACTTTTTTGGGTAGCTGATCGGCATGTTGCGGAAATAGCTCAGTTGTTCTGATTCAAACCCATCTTTCTCCAGCCAAAGTGGGAAATGAACATAGGCAGCGCATAGTAAGCCGAACTCCAGCCATCGCAGATCAAATTCTCCAGAGTGAAAAATGTAGAAGAACCCATTCAGCAAAAGGATGCTGATGACTTTCACTCCCAGAATTAGCAGCGTTCTGTTTTCTCTCAAATGCATCAAAAACCAAAATTCAAACTTCAGCTTCTTGAAAATGGCAGATCTAACTCGTGTGCTTTCTGGGAAAGGTTTCTTGAGTTTGAAATAAAGGAGAGTGATATCAGCCAAGAAAATACCAATGAGAAATAGCCAAAGTATCCCAAGCTTTCCTCCTGTGCGAATACCGATTCCTACATAAGTGAGCAAAACCGAATAGGCTAAAATCAGGGCATGATTTGCTAGCCAAAAGGGCAGGAAGTTTCGGCCAAGTTGGGGCCAAGTGAAAAAGCCTAGCTGATGAAAGATTCTATAATGCTTGTCATTGAGGAGTCTAATCTGAAATCGTTTTTGGGCGAGAGCATAGCCCAGGAAAATTAACAGGATAGCATAAAAACCTGTAGAATTCTGGAGGATTCGTTCGGCTATCATGAGGTGTTGCTTCATTTCCATAAAGACACCAAAAACCAGGATGACCAATATGAAAAAGCCCAGAAAAGCCCGGTAGAAAGTGATTACAAAAGTCTTGAAAAATAGCTCATTCATGACTTTGGATCAGGTTGCCATCAGCGATAGTGAGTACAGAATCATAAGCAAAAAACTCTTCGAAATCAGCGATATGCGAAGTGAGCAGAAAGCTTACTCCCCGTTCCATTTCACGTTTTACCAGTTCGGTAAGTCGCTTCTGCGAACCCACATCGATAGTAGTGTAGGGTTCGTCTAGAATGATCAAGCTGGGTTTGCCCAGAAAAGCTAAAATCAATCCTGCTTTTTTCAGCATTCCAGAGGAATAGGTAGAAATAGTGTTTTTGGAATAGTCACCGATCCCCAGGATCTCTTTCATAGAGTCAATCTGCAAATCGTCAGCTCCTTTGGTTTTGGAGACAAAAGCTATCAACTCATCCAAACTTAGGAAATCCGGAAATAGGGGTTCTGCTTCTGAGTAATTGACAAGCTTGCGAAAGGGGATTGGGTCCTTTTTAAGTGAAACGCCATCCAACATAATCTCGCCTTCAAAGTCATGAATTCCGGCAATGGCCTTTAGCAAAGTAGACTTTCCTGAGCCATTTTCGCCTTTGATCAGATGTATGCCTTTGCTCAAATGGAGTGAGTCAATCTCCATTTGAAAGCCCGTTGGGTATGTTTTTTTGAAGTGCTGGATTTCTAGCATATGATGGATACAGTTGTCTTGCTTCTCCAGAAGCTGGACATGATTTTCGCGGTTGTCCTGCTTCTCCAGAAGCTGGACATTTTTAGTTTTTACTCTCAAATACTAATGCTTTCAATTTCCGGATTTCTTGGTAAATGTAGTTGGGGTTTAGGAATTTTAACCATTTCGGATCTGGGTTTTCTTCTTATTGAAAGTAAGTAAATAAGATTTTCAACTACCCAATGAAATGTCTCTATGCAAACTAAAAGGTAATTTATCAGATAGAAAGCTGCTATCATAATCTCCTTAAAGCTACGTCTAGAGGAGATCTGCCCTGAATAGAAACCTGGGAGTACTGTTTACGCCAGTGTTAACCAAAACCTTTATTGAGATCTATAGTTAGGCTAGGGGAAGCTAGGATCTTTAAAGGAATGGTTATTGTATTTTTAGTAAGTATTAAAAAGATAAACCTTTAAGAATGTATGACAAGTGTCTTGAAAAGAAACAATGTAAATGTTTTAGGCGAGGGAAGTAAAGTGCTATTGTTTGCCCATGGTTTCGGATGTGATCAAAATGCCTGGAATCACATTCAGAATTTTTTCACCAAAGATTACAAGCTTGTTTTTATTGATTTTGTCGGAGCGGGGAAATCTGATTTGGCATCCTACGATCCCCAAAAATATGCCTCATTAGATGGCTACGTAAATGATATTATAGAAGTATGCGATGCATTGGAGTTAAGAAATGCAATATTTATTGGGCACTCGGTAAGCTGTATGATAGGGGCTTTGGCTTCCATAAAGAGATCGGATATTTTTGAAAAACTTGTCTTCATATCCCCATCTCCATGCTATATAAGTTCAGGAGATTACACAGGAGGATTTGATCAGGAAACGATAGACTCATTGCTGGAGGTGATGGAAGAAGATTATATCAGCTGGGCCAGATCGCTCGCTCCAGATCTAATGGATGCTCAAAATGGGGAAGAACTTACCAGTGAATTATCAACTAGCTTTTGTGTAATTGATCCGCTCATAGCTAAGCAATTCGCTAGAGTGACTTTTTTGTCAGATAATAGAAAAGACCTTCCTTTAATTTCTGTTGAAAGCTTAACGATTCAATGTTCTGATGACATGATAGCACCAATGTCTGTGGGTCAATACATAAATGCAAATACCAGAAACAATACATTAACAGTGTTAGAAGCGCATGGCCATTGTCCACATATGAGCCATCCTGCTGAAACCGTCCATGCTATTCATGCTTTTTTGCAGTAAGTCTATGTGTAGCTAAAAACAGGATATTTCATACCTTAATAAAAAGACCAAAATTGAACTAGTATGCAGCCGGATAAAAATCAAGAGAATAAGCAACCTAATCGCAAACTCACCCCAGAGCTGTATGATAAGTTTGCACCACCAGTTTATGGAAAAATCTTAAGCATCGTTCATAAAGGCCCAATAGCTGGAAAGGTACTAGAGAAGGTCTTTGTCTCAGCATATACAAAGGATGAAACTTTCCCATTACGTAGTCCATTAATGTCTTTGATTGATCTAGCTCATGAAAGAAGCAACAAAACAATCAAAGCACTTACCATATTTCGGGAGTGTTGTTCAGGCGCTAGCATTAGTATTACTGATAAAAAATAACACACTATATTTTTTGACCTAGCTGCCATCTGGTTGTGTGCAAAGTGGGCGTGACCTCCTTCGATGAAAGTAGCTTACTTCATCTGGGCTTGAAATAATACTATTCTCCTTTTCACAAAGCCCAGTTCCATATCATTCATCACTATTTGTTATAAAAAAATAGCCGCTCTTGTCTCCAAAAGCGGCTATTGATTTATAGTAATTAGTTCTTAAATCTTCGAAAGGGCATTTGCCAGATCGTTCTTCAAATCTTCAGCATCTTCTACACCTACGCTTAATCTGATCAAAGAATCCACCAAGCCTACTTTCTCACGTTCTTCTTTTGGGATACTCGCGTGGGTCATGGATGCTGGGTGTCCACACAGGGATTCTACACCTCCAAGGGATTCGGCCAGCGCAAAAATTTGAAAGCTTTCCATTAACTTTCTCGCAGCAGATTCTTTATTACCCACTAGAGTAAAGGATATCATTCCTCCGTAATCACGCATCTGCTTTTTGGCAATTTCATGATTTGGATGACTCTCAAAGCCCGGCCAATAGATCTTATCTACTTTTGGGTGATTTTTCAGGTAAGCCGCTATTGTTTTACCATTTTGAGAATGGCGCTCCATTCTTAAGTGAAGGGTTTTAATTCCTCTTATAACTAAGAAACAATCCTGAGGGCCTGGAGTAGCTCCAGTTGCATTTTGGATGAACACCAGCTTTTTCGCTAGCTCATCGTCATTCACCACCAAAGCTCCCATCACCACGTCGGAGTGCCCACCGAGGTATTTGGTCACCGAGTGCATCACGATATCAGCACCTAGATCCAGTGGGTTTTGCAGGTAAGGAGAGGCAAATGTATTATCCACCGCAAGAATGATTTTGTTGCCAGTGCTTAGCTTTGCCACAGCAGCAATATCGATGATATTCATCATCGGATTGGTAGGCGTCTCCACCCAGATCATCTTCGTGTTTTCTGTGATATGATCCGCGATGCTTGCTGCATCTGACATAGGTACAAACTTGAATATGATGCCGTATCGCTCATATACCTTGGTAAATAGACGGTAAGACCCGCCATACAGATCATTGGTACTGATGATCTCATCGCCTGGGTTGAAAAGCTTGATCACCGCATCTATTGCTCCAAGACCTGAAGAAAAGCATATGCCATGCTTGCCATTTTCCAGTGCTGCCAGGTTATTTTGCAAGGCAGTACGGGTAGGATTGTGCGTACGGGAGTACTCATATCCTTTATGATCACCGGGCGACTGTTGCACATAAGTAGACGTCTGGTAGATCGGAGTCATGATCGCGCCGGTGGCGGGATCCGGCTCTATTCCGGCGTGTATGGCTTTTGTTCCGAATTTCATTCGTAATTGGTTTAGACTGTTTTGGCTTCTCAGAAATAGAAAACCTTTTATGATTTTCGGGGTGATTTTAGCCTTTGCTTGTTAAACTTGCAGACAATCCCAGTAAATCAATGATTGATAACTCAAATATTACAAAAAAGGGCAGGATATTCAAAACTATCCGCGCGTACTTTGGCAAGCACCCCTCAGGCATATTTGCATGGCTTTGGGTGACGCTGATGCCTTTTGTTGGAAGTGTGTTTTTTGCTGCGAATTATGATTTTCTGGAAGTTCACCGGCTTCACACCGCCTTAGATTACTTCATTTACACGGTGATTGGAGCCCTATTGATGGGCTTGGCGCTTCTTCCCACTACGCTGATTGCCTTAGCTTCTGGTTTCTATTTCGGTTGGGTATCCTTACCATTTTTGATTTTGGGTTATTCACTGGCCTCCATACTTGGATATGTGCTGGGCAAACTGACCAATATGGGCCTGACGGAAAAGTTGTTCAAGAAAAACCCGAAGTTTCATGCTGCACTGGAGTCGCGCAAAGGAAAGGAAGGCTCCTTGGTGTTCTTTGTCAGAATCTCTCCTGTGGTCCCTTTCGCCGTTTCCAACTTCCTCTTTGCCAATATGAATATCAAGCTGTGGAAAGTGTTGGTCTACGGAATTCCCGGGATGCTTACCCGCACCGTGATTGCCTTCGCGGCTGGAGTATTGGCTAGTTCCTATTTAGCTGCCAAAGAATCCATGAATAGCCCCTTGCAATGGGGAATTGGTATTGCATTGTTGATTGTAGGTGTGGCAGGGATTTATGGCTATGTGAAGAAATCTAGGAAATGAAAAAATTCGCTAGCAAAAAGGCCTAAAATCTTCTTTTACCTTCGCTCTGCCTATTCGAAAAGAAAGATAAGACTTCAATAGTCTCTCCTATAACTCGATAATACATCGTATTATGTTTCATCACTACAGCTTGCCGAATCCCATTTTCCACTAATGACAATTGGAACATATCTGGATTTTTTGAAATCAATTCAACAGTGTGCTCTATTTTCAATACGAGCTTTATTATTTCTTTTTCAGTCCAATTATCCTCCAAATATTCAAAGGTAGCTTGCAGTTCATTTAAGGCGTGATCAGTCCATAAAACCTTAAAGCCATTTTCCATATATCTTTCGAGCTTCAGAATGTGGCTTTAGTTTAGCATTATCTGCATCTTCGATTCCTCTATGAATTGAAGATCTCTCAGCTTCAGAAATTGAATTCCACCAATCAGATTTCTCTTCCTCTCTAAACTTCATAAGCTTATCAATCAGAGAATTATCTTCTAAAGTGGACAACCATTGAATCAATTCGATCTTTTTGTTTTGAAGTTCTAAGTCCATAAATCAAATATACCAAGAAATTTGAATGAGTACCAGCAATAGGAATAAGTCCTAGTTCAGAATTGCAATCTCTTTTGTAAGAATTGCTGAAGGAATTTATTTACAATTACCTGAGAAAAAAACGCTGATCAATCGATACCTGGTTTATTTCTTCTACATCTTTCGCTGCAATACTTAACCTCTTCCCAGTTCTTTTCCCACTTTTTGCGCCAAGCAAAAGGTCTTTTGCACACTAGGCAAATCTTGGTTGGTAAGTCAGATTTCTTCATTTGAAATCCGGGATTTCATCTTCTCTCACGTATGGAAAGGAATCCAATTTATTTAATCCATAGTAGGTGTTCAATCCAGAAATTCCTACACCGGAATATCCTTGTAAATTCACTTGCCCCATGTCATTAATCGAATGATCTGGCAGGACAAGCATCTCCACAGAGCCGATCACAAATATGCATCCGTTGGGCAAGGGAATACTTTCCATATGTTTCATCCCAATTTTTACTGGGCTGTCTTTTACAAAAGGTGCATGGAATCCACCGATAAACTCCTTTTCCAATTTCATCCTATCAAATTCAGATTCTCCTCTTTCCAATTTGGCGGAAGTGTAATGTGCTTTTTCAATAAATGATTCAGAGACATGATTAATCGTGTAAAACCCAGTTTCCAAAATATTGGGATATGTATCTCTAGGGATTTCAGATTGCGGGCGCATGATAAATGCCAGCTGCGCAGGGCTTGATCCCAGATGCACCACAGATGAAAAAATCGCAACGTTGTCCATTTTACTGGAAGACCTGGTACCTATAAGATTTGCTGGTTTAATCCCGGAAATCGAATTGATTAAATTCAATTTATAGGTTCGCTCCAGTCTTTCTATTTCTTCTTTGTGTAAGTGCATGTAGATGGTAATTGCTGTATTTCGTTTTGAAATATTCCTTATTCAGACTTGAAGTCTATTTCCTTTTTACACTTTCTCCAGAAAGCAAAAAATGAAGGGTAGTAACCTTTCACACTGCTCAACCATTCTCGAGGCTCTTCTTTGCCTTTATAATGAGTATTCGTTGGATGCTCTTTGTATATAAAATGTTCAGAATTGATATGCTCTGCCAAATCAGAAAACTTACCCACGAAAATCTGTAGACCCTCAATGTTTTTTGCCAAATCCAGCACAAAGTCAAGACATTTTTTACTGACTGGATTCTCTTTGAAAAAGGAAGGTTCTAACAAGAAAATCCGCTGAACATCTTGACCTTGATACCAGTAGGGATCGAGGTTGTAATAATTGTAAATGAGGGTTGGTTTATTCTTTTGGAGTTTGAGGTTTGGAGTAGTTGGAAGTACCGTCTCCAACTTGAATGAAACTGTATCAAGTAATACACTAGGTATCTCCAATTGCTCAAACTCCTCGTACTCCACATCGAGAAAGGAGTTTTGCTGATTTCCCCCAAAATACCTGTTAATGTTCCATTGATTGGCGTAGTATTTTTTACTGGAAAAAGCCCCGGCTACCCACTGCCAACTGAGATGATTACTAGCTAAGTCTCCATCCAACAAATGTCCATAAAGCCACTTGGCGGGCTGAAGCCAATGGCAATTGGCAATATTACAGCAGATCGAAGCGACGTACATTCGCATGTGATTATGCATGTAGCCTGTCTCATAGAGTTGTTTGATTGCATTATCCACTTCCTGAATTCCTGTCTCTGCATGTACTATTACATTGGGAATTTGATGATTTGAAATAGGTGATTGCTCCTGCTTTAAATCCTGTTTGATTCCATCACCTTTTGCAATCCATACTTGCTGCCAGTAATCCCTCCACGCAAGTTCCTGTATCAGTTTCTCGCAGGTATACCAAGGAAGATCTAAGCTCTTTATATGTTCAAAAACCTGTTTGGTGGAAATCACACCGCGTGAAATATAAGGACTCAAGCGTGTCACCGCGCCATCTTTGTAATTTCTGCTCGAAGCATATTTCACAGGATCAATGGCTTGAATCTGCTTTTCAATCGAAGGTAAATCCGTTGGGAAAATGTACACTAGGTGATTTTATTAAGAGAAATACTTCTTTGTCTGGAGCATTTGAATCGCTCGATGTCAGAACTCCTTTTTTTAAGATGTTTTTGACTTACCCCGCTATTCACGCGCTTTCGCCACATTTTGAAGCTACTTTCCTTCAGCTCCCTTCGCATTAGTTTGATCACTTCTGCTTCAGTCACTCCAAACTGTGTTTCTATAGCTTCGAAAGGAGTTCTATCTTCCCAAGCCATTTCTATAATTCTATCTATTTCTCGCTCTGTCATTAGTATAATCCTGTTGTTACAAACCATTTCCCTAAGAAATGGTCTATCAATCTATACTACTTATAAAGCTGTTCGGAGGTGGAATTGTTTTGACTAACCTAGATTTCCCCTAGAGCCAAATTCTTTTTTAGAAGTAGGGTTAAAAGAAACTTCCAATTGTAAAAAATGTGCATACCGATAAAGCCAAAAGGCTAATAATTGTCAGAACGCGTTTTTCATTTTGGATAACAAATTTTATCCCAAGGAATAAAAAAACAAGTTGGGCAAGTAAAAATGGAATGGTCAGTAACTCAGCAAAAATTCCAATTAACACAAAGTCCAACTTATAGTAATTGACCAACCAAATCAGGATGAAATAGGCCACAATTATAAAATTTATAATTGTCAAACTTCTATCGTTTATTCCCTTGATTGGTTTGTTTTACTTTTTGTAGCAATTCCTCGTCTGCTAATTCTGATAAGTTATTTTGGCTCATCTGATTTATAGACTAAAATCAAATTACAAATTCTGATTGATAGAAAGGTAGGATCGAGCGTTAGTCAAACAAGAATAAAGTCTCCTTGCCGAGATCTTTACTCATCATATACTCCAATCGCATTTTGCATTTTTGGAGTTTTTCTAGGGCTTCAATATCCATCCCGGGGTGGCTTGAATTGGTAAACCGAATAGCGGTTCCTGCCATACAAACCATTAGCATGCCTTTTGAACCCCCTACTTCGGAGTAATCGATATCGGTACCTAATATTGCATGCGCCCCCATCAGTAAAGCCTTAGTTCGAAGAATGATCATGCAGTTGTCTTCGCCCTTTTTGATTTTGGAATTGAAAATATTCGATTCCTTTCCCAAAAAGTCAGTCCAGGATGAGGCAATTTCAGAAATCAAACCGGTGCCAATTACGGATTGGGCTGTCACTATCCCAAGGGTGTTGTATTCCCAATTTGTAGGGGAATGTATAGTGACAATGGGAATATGCTGAAGCTCAGTTTCTAATCGGATTTTCAGCTGCGCCAATTCTTCCTGAAAATTATCCTTGGCTTCTTTGAGCATGTCGTTGATGCAATGCCCGCAATAGGATTCCGAAGTATTTTCGGTAAAGTCATGGATAAAAGCCACCTGCTTTTCGTTTACAAGGTGGTTATCTTTTAAAAAGCCGGATTTGATTTCATCCTTACAATTTGGGCATTGGGTCATATTTTTAATTTAAGTGTTGGAAGTTGTCTTTAGATGTAGAATAGGAAAGTTAAAAAATTCAATGCTGATTTAATAGTGTCCTGATATTAATCATTTTTCCAATTTAGGTGACGAATCCTAGCCTTAAACTAGCATAAACAACGTTTTATTTTGGGATTTCAAATCCTTAAACCAGCTTAGAGGTAGTACTTTCTTAAATGGCATTTAGGATGAGTTATCAGCAGTATTAAAAAAGTTAAATTAAGGTTTTAGCACTTGGTAAAAAAGTGGGGTTTCAAGCAAAAGACCCAGTAGGAAAATAGGATAGACTAATGTTGAATTGCTAATTATTATTGATATGAAGGAAGGGTCGAGCGTTTAAAACAGCTTTAGAAAAGCCTTTTAGTGAGAGGCCAGAATGCAGGGCTGGCGATCTAAACCTAGCGGCCTCAACGCATAGACTACGCTCAGTTGGAGTTGAATAGAGACACTACCGCTCGAATACCCACAGATACCGCTGATGCCTATATTCATTGTTAGCAAAGCAATTTGTTTATACATTCATATAATTCCAAGTACATACTTGTACCCAAAGTTTGTATGTGCTTCAAATCCTTTCATTAATTTGTTTCATAAAAGGGGAAGGCCACATGCCTGATTCAAGTAATTGGGTAGCTAAGGATCGGCTATTATTTTCTTTGCTTTTTCTTGTAAAATGTAGATTCATTTTCAAAAAAATGTAGGGAAAATACCGTGTCAAGGTTTGATAACTGGCACTCAACTTCGATTGAAATGAAACGATCAAAGTGAATCACCACAAAAAAAAAATGAGAAAAATACCACTTTTATTGATTCTGACTTTCTTTTCCTTAAATCCTACTGCAATTAGTCAAACATTAATTGATAATTACAGCCTTCCCAATAAACTCAGGGTGTTTATCGATGGTTGTGAACGGAGGGATGGAGGCTGTGATATGGATTTTATACGAACGGAAATTACAGCAGTTGACTTCTACAGGGATAATCAAATAGCTGATGTCTTTCTGCTCATTAACAATAACAGATCTGGTGGCGGTGGAAGACAATATCAACTGATGTTTATAGGTCAACAAAACATTCATGCGGGAAGAAAAGATACCCTCTATGTAAATACCAAACAGACGGATACCGACTTTGAAGTGCGGGAAAAACTTACCCGGTTTATCAAATTAGGTTTAGCACCGTATGTTGCGAAGACCATAGCAGGAGAGCAGATCGAAATCAACATGAAGACTGACCCTGGCGTTTTGGAAGATACAAGGCAGGAAAGCGTTGATCCCTGGAATTATTGGGTTTTTAATATTGGTGTTGATGCGAACATTGAATTAGAGGAATTGAGCAAGCAAATTAATCTTGGTGGAAACTTCAATGTTAACCGTATCACGGATGAATTGAAAATTTCCATATCCGGGAGCTTAGATGAAAGGATGAGAACAACGATTCAAAGGGAACCAAGAGTTGATGGCAATGGCAATCAGGTTCTTGATGCTGATGGCAAGCAGATCATCGATGAAGTTGAGAACAATTTTGATGTATCAGAATTTGGATTTGGTCACCAGCTGGTAAAGTCCATTTCACCCCACTGGTCTTATGGATATGATGTTGGAGGTCTTCAGAACACTCGCTTTAATTATAAGTTTCAGACCAGCTTTAGGCCAGCTTTAGAGTACAATTTTTTTCCGGAATCAGAGCAGAATTCCAGGTTTCTGAGAGTGAACTATGGGATTGAAGTCAGGAATAATAGATATGTCGAAGAGACGATTTACGGTACTGTTAAAGAAACCAGGGTCCTCCATAGTCTGAGAGCCAGTCTGGGACTAAGTCAACGATGGGGTAACCTGGAAGTTGGATATCGTCTGAGAAATTATCTAGGTGATTTTAACTTTTGGACCACAGGTTTGAATATTAGTGCAGAAGTTCGTGTAACTGGGAGATTTTCTTTTTTTGCAAGGTTAGAAGGTAACTACGTAAAGGACCAGATTTACCTGGCATCAGGAGATTTCACCGAACAGGATATTTTAAGCGGGAGAGTAACCCTACCCTCAGCATATACCATCGATTCCAGATTTGGGTTTAATTACCGGTTTGGTTCCAATCTCAATAACTTTGTGAATCGAAGATTTTTTGGAAGGGCAAATTTTATTGGGAATGATTAATGTATCATTCTAGGGATTATTGGATTAAACAAATTGTAATGTTATACAAATTATGATTGGAAAATATTCGTTTCGAATTCGGGATAGGTTTGCAAAGCAGTGCTTTTACCAACTCAATGTTTTTATTATAGAAAAGGACTAAAGAGTCACCATTACTTCTGTCTGGGATTGACTTTTATCTTCATTTATTTCGAATTGTTGCTAACGGTTAAATAAAATTTCGAGCGGGGTATCAGGAATATTGAAAAAGTTAAATTAATGTTTTAGTGGGTGGCAAAAAAGCGGAGTTTTAAGCAAATGATCTAGTAGAAAAATAGGATAGACTAAGATTAAATTGCGAGTTATTATTAATAGAAAGGTAGGATCGAGCGTTTAAAATAGGTTTAGAAAAGCTGTTTAGCGAGAGGACAGGATGCAGGGTTGGTAAACTACACCTAGCGGACTCAACGCATCGACTAAGCTCAGTGGGGTTATTGCATAGTACATTTAGAGAAAAGACTAGACTACGTTCAGCGGGGTTTGTATATTCTAAAATAGAATTACAAATTCTAATTGATAGGAAGGTGTAGTTACACCTAGTGACTTCAACGTTTAGACTACGCTCAGAGGGGGCATAAATTTGTTGTTGAAACCTATTCTCTTGTAAGACGATACAAAAATAAAGTACTTCTTTTAATCAATTCAGGATACTCTTTCATGTTGATGGTCTCACCCGGTGCATGGGCTCCTCTTCCAGATGCACCTAAACCATCCAGGCAATCTACATAATCAGCTACGAAAGAAATATCTCCCGCACCTCTGCTTCCTGGGTCTCCAGGCTTAACTTCCCCTAAACCCATATCCTGACTTAACTTATTTAATATTTCAGCTAATGCATAATTTCCTTCAGTAGGGATCATCGAGGGTAAATAATCTTTAAAAATTATTTCGGCATCAGTTTGATTTAAATTTCTGTCTACAATCTTCTGCATTTTCACTCTTGCTACTTCTTTTTGCTCTTCCCCTAGGAATCTCAAATCACCTGTGACAAGGGCTTCTCTGGCCACAATATTTGTTTTTCCTAAAGCTTCACCTTTCCCTGTTTCGGAGTTATAACTGATATCTGAACCTCCAATAATTTGCCCAGGATTGAACGTCAAATATTGTTCACCTGCCAATTCTTCTTGGAACTCTGTCAATATCCTTGCTGCTTCATAGATGGCTCCATAACCTACTGATTCACGAAAAACCCCACTTGAATGAGATTGTCTCCCTGTTGTTTTTAATGTCCATCCGCTACTCCCTCTTCTTGCTACTGTAGCAATGCCAAAACTTTGGGTAGTTTCAAATCCCAAGGCAAAATCATGTTCTTTTGCTCTTGCGATAAAATCCCTTCTGGAAAGTTCTTCGTCTCCGGAACTTTCTTCATCTCCCGTGAAGTAAACAGTGACAGTTCTGTCTTCTAACAAACCTAAATCATGAAGAGCTTTGAGACTGGCAAATGCCATAACATCTCCGCCTTTCATATCATTGACTCCTTGCCCTGTGGCTGTCGAATCATTTAGGAAAGTAAATGGGGTAAATGGCATATCCTTCTCAAAAACTGTATCCAAATGCCCGATTATAAAGATTTTCTTTCCTTTTGTTCCTTTTCGAGTCGCAATGAAATGGCCTGATCTTTTGACTTCCGCAGGAAGCTTGAGCCATTCTGTTTCAAATCCTATTTTTTGAAATTCTCGCTCAAAAACCTTTGCAACTGCTTCTACTCCCTCTGCATTTAATGAACCGGAGTTTATATTCGTAACCTCTTCCAAAAGAGCAACTGTTTCCTGATAGTTTTTTTCTACCTCAGCAATCAGGTTTTTTTCGGCTTTGGACAGGGTTTGTGCGAAAATAGATGACATTAAACCTACTAGGACAAACGTTAAGACAATTCTTTTCATAAGTGAAAATTAATCCAAATGTTGGAGAAATGGCTAAATTATGCCCCAATTAAATTAAATCTAATGGCCAATTTTAATATTGACGCAAAACAAGAAATGACCTATGATGCGATTGTCATAGGGTCAGGAATCAGTGGAGGTTGGGCTGCGAAAGAACTTTGCGAGAAGGGTTTGAAGACTTTGGTGCTGGAGAGGGGGGATATACATAAATGATAAAAAGAAATTGTGGGTAGAAAAAGGTATTTCGAATTGGGGATCCGTTTGCAAAGCAGTGCTTTTACCAACTCAATGTTTTTATTATAAAAAAGGACTAAGGAGTCACCATTATTTCTGTCTGAGATTGACTTTTATTTTCATTTATTTCGAATTGTTGCTAACGATTAAATAAAATTTTGAGCGGGAGTAATAGTTAGGTAGGATAGACTATCAATGAATTACAAATTCTACTTGATAGTAAGGTAGGATTGAGCGTTTAAAACAGCATTAGAAAAGCTGTTTAGTGAGAGGCCAGAATGCAGGGTTGGCAATCTAAACCTAGCGGCCTCAACGCATCGACTACGCTCAGTGGGGGATTGTTATTGCTAGCCTCACTACTCTTTATCTCCCCAAATTTCTTGGTGATTTCCTTCCCATAAATGGGTTGAACAATTTGTTTCCCTTTCGGATATGATTTTGCTACATATAAGTCTAAAGAAGAAATTGCGATCTGTATGTGTTCCAGCTCCTGCTCGTCCTTGGCCAAAAGCCTTACCTCGTAGCCCTTTTTATGTTTTTGAGATCCATGTTTTGCAACCTTTACCTCATCTTTAATTCTGAGATTTCCATTCCGTAGAAATATTTCTTTCAAAAATTTGAAAGCCAACTGTTTTGACATTTTCTTCATATAGACTCTAGGTTGAAAATAATAGGTAGTCGCTTAATATTAAATCTTTTATGTGTATTCGCTTGAATGCACGTACCAAAATAATATTTTGAATCCTTTCCCTTCGACTGCGCTCAGGGACCGAATTTAAGCGTAAAATCTAGGGAGAGGGAGAGAATGCGGCACCGCCGCATTCTCTCCCTCTCCCTTTAAGCCAAAATTGACCGGAGGCTGAGCGCCGGTTGGTGAGCTCGTCGAACCAAGTCGAAGCCTGATTGAACATACGTGCAGATATCCGAATACACATTAAATCTTTAAACCTAATTAAAAAAACAAAAATTGACCATCGGAAAATCTGCACGACCGCAAAAAAAGTAAAGGTTATTATACATTCATCTTTATGGTAGATTAATGAATCCATAGTTTTTTGTTCAAAAAATCAAACAGCTACTCAAATCCAAATTCCCCAACCGATATGAAAAAATACACACTTGCTTTATCCTTCTGTTTATTGTTTTCAATAATTGCTTTTGCACAAGACAGTAAGGTTTTTGACCAAATGACAATGCAGAGTAAAATCCTCAATATGGAGCGCAAATATGCGATCTATCTGCCACCCGGATATGAGACGTCGCAGCGCTCTTACCCTGTCTTGTATCTCCTTCATGGAGCCGGAGATGATCAGACAGGTTGGGTGCAGTTTGGAGAAGTCCAACATATCGCTGACAAAGCCATCTTAGAAGGAAAATCCACGGCCATGATCATTGTCATGCCCGATGCCAATACCGGTAAGCGGGGTTACTTCAATGATGTCAACAATGAATGGCGATATGAGGATTTCTTTTTTGAGGAACTGATGCCTGAGGTAGAAAAAAAGTACCGAATCAAATCTGAGAAAAAGTATAGGGCAATAGCTGGATTGTCCATGGGAGGGGGTGGTACATTTTTCTACGCCATGCACCGCCCTGACTTATTTTCTTCCGCTTGCCCCTTAAGTGCATCATTGAGGAATACCACTTTTGAAGAATTCAATCAAGGACTTCAAACCAATAAAACCGAGGTAAAAAATACTGATACCCTTCAAGGCTATTATGACCGGCATTCCGCACTAAGACAAATCGAATTGAATGAATTGGATGCGATGAAATCTGTAAAATGGTATTTTGATTGTGGGGATGATGATTTCCTTTATGAAGGAAATAGCATGGTACATATCGCAATGAAGAAAAAAGATATCCCCCATGAATTCAGAATAAGGGATGGAGCCCATAATTGGACCTATTGGAGAACATCCCTTCCCGAAGTGTTATCATTTGTATCAGATACCTTTCGTCAGAAATAGGCATTAGGTAGATCTAGAACTGTCCTTGTAGGAGAAATTCGTGTTGTTTGAATCCGTGGGTATAGTCAATAGCTTGCCGATAGGCTCGATCAAGGTTTTTACCTCGACTTTTCATTTCTATTAAAATCGTCTATTTCCAAAGCAGATCAATGTAGCCGTCTCTCGCATCCAACTTTTTTACGCGATGTTCGAAAGTTGAAACCCCGTTTGCGGCTTATACCAGACACATTAAAAAAACTCTACTAAAAATGGCTGATACATCCGCTCCCTCATTGGATGTATCAGCCCATTCCTTAGAAAAATTTAAAGCTCTATCTTTTATTTCGTTCCAGCTTAGTGCGATTGTTTTATGGGTCGATGGTTGTGGTGAGGAGAGGGTGGTTGCTAGCGATATTCACCCTAGTAAGATAAAAAGGTCAATTTCAAATTGATAAGGATAGGAAGGTGTAGATACATCCGACTAATGCACGGATCTACACCTAGTTACCTCAACGCTTAGACTACTCTCAGTGGGGGTTGAAAATTCCCTACTTTCGTTTTCGGGAATATTCCATTTTGATACAATTTGAAAAGGTAATTCAGTTCTATATAGCTCTAATTCCTTGGCATAATTCGCTTCTCTTTCAGTTCTCTCGAAAGTAAATAACATTCTTCCAAGATGGTTATAAAGAAACTCAGCAATTATACTTTGTCTTTGATTAAATTTGTTTTTTTTGTTTTCAGTTCAGCAAAAACTGGCCTTTGAATATCAATGTTTAGTAGTTCGTATTTACTGAACTGTTTATTCGTTACGAATACTTGAGTACTTTATTAATAAATGATTTCTCATTTTCTTTAAATTAGCGATTCTATTTCGAATTTCATCCGCTGCTTCTATTTGCTCAGACAAAGAATACCCCAAATTATGCGCATGTTCCTGCATATCAGGGAATTTTTCAGAATTTGAATACATATCATCCTGATACTTATTCATTTCCTCTAAATACTTTTCTTTTTCTTCAAGTGACTTCTGCTGTTCACGAATTTCTCTTTGAAAACGTGAGATTTTGTGCTTTAAGTAATTTCTTTCTTTTAAATTTTCTAAATCAGAATTTTTCAATTCAACAATTTCCTTTACAGCTTCCTGACTTACATTTTCCTGTAAAAATTCTTGTCCGTAAGAAAGAAATCTTTCTGATGAATACATATGAAAATCCACATTTGACTTTTCCTTGATTTCAGAAATTAGCTCTTGTCTTGGCCCCATATTTCTCCCATCTTTGATTTTCCACCACCAATCTTTTTTTCTTTCATCAGTAACCAATAAAACGGGCTTGTTTTTTTCCTTTGCCAGTTCGATAATTTGAGACCAGAGTACTAAATCTCCATATTTTCGATTTCCTTCCTTGTCTTTTTCATCCTCGTAACCGGGAGGAATTTTATTTTTAAATCTCTCTTCTCCATCTTTAAATATTGCATTTAACTTTTCATCGTCATAGAATGCAGTAATTTTTGTTTCGAACAAAATACAAATCTGATCGAAAATTGGGTCAGATTTTAGATAGTCATTATACTTAATTCGAGTAGTTTCTAGTTCCATAGAAACTTCTTCAACTACCTTGTTTAAATTTTCTTGAGTTGCGGAAAGTAAGAAAGGAGGTTTGTTTGCACTTTGTAAATCAGTTTGTATTTGATTTATTTTAATTATATAATCTTTGTAAACTTGTTCTTGTTCAGAAATAGTTTCATATCTATTACGGTTGAATTCCAATGCAACTTGGTAGGGGAGATAAACTTTGTCTTTTAATTTTTCGATTAGTTGGAGAATGATTGACCTCGTCGAATCAGAATATCGATAAAGGTTGAGAAGCACATTTGTATCAAAACAAATTATTCCATTCTCCCATATATTCTTTATTTCCTCTTCTGTTTTTCTGCGGTATCCAATAAATTCATTTTTCATATTCGCTAGATTTTAATAGGAATGTTTTTTTTAAATAGTACCTAACTCGTTTATTGCTTTACCTTTTGTATCTATACTTGCCCGATTTGGTCAAGTATATACACCTTTGGTAACTTTTATTTTTAATCTTACACCAGATTTCTCCCCTCCTTCGTCGTTCGCAATGACGATATCACCTCAACAAATACATCTTCCCATATCCCTTTTTAAATGCCTTGTCTCCGGCGGTAGGTCTATGCTCCATGAACTGGCCGTTTTTGCGGACTAGGACGCGGTAGATATACACGCCATTGGCGAGTTGGTCGCCAAATTCATCCTTGCCGTCCCAAGCGTATTCCGTCAGGTTGTTTCCTATTCGGATAGGACCCAATTCGTTCTGCAAAATCTCCCGGACGACTTTTCCCGTCACAGTCATGATCTGAATCTTGATTTCATCTGGCACTTCCATTCCCGTCACCGTAAAGACAAAGCGTACACTCGTACTGAATGGATTTGGGTAAGGATAAAAATTCGTGATCTGGGATTCGTTGATGACTTCAAAAGTAATCTCATATGGCTCTGAAGAATCCTCATTGACGACGCGAAGGGTATAAATCCCATCTTCCAACGGTCCAGGAATGAGTGAAACCTTGAAGTCCTCATCTTCTGAAGCTGGTGTCCAAGTCAAGTTTGGATTGGAGAAACTTACCCGCTTGAAGTTACAGGCTTCACAGTTCTGCTTCAGATACAAATCCAGCCCAACTGTGTCTTTTTTGTACAATAAGGTTTGGTCATTTTTCAGAAGAGCCGTGATCAACACATTTGGCGAGACGATATCCCCATCCATGATGTAGATTCCATCAAAGTTCACATCCAGCAGTGCCGTAGAATTATCTCCCTCGACGATGAAATAGGAACCCATATCCACCTGATTGTTGCGGAAAGTCTGCTCTCGCTGTATTCTAGGATTGGCAAAAATCTCCAATCTATTCTCACCGGATTTGCCGATGGAATTAAACTCTATCGTAAAGTCAAATGCCTCCCCGGCTTTCAGCGCAGGAAATTTTTTGGAAAAATTCTCTACTTTCTTACTTGTCAGATTGGTCATTTTCCAGTCCACCTGAATAGAATCCAGGAAGTTGTATTTGGAAATATTCTTGAATTGTAGTTCCAGAAGTCCCGTTTCTCCCTCACGAAGGTTGACTTGATCTTTAGCAGATTTCAGGATCAAAACTCCCTCAGGCACTCCCGTATAATTCACCTGCCACTTGTCCAACTGAGCCGGAGCCGTGGACTCGGGATCATTCATGCTGTAGCGTAATTTCAGATAAGGATAAGTTTCTGTGCTGATAAATGACAGGTCCATTTCCATATCATAGGTGTTTCCAATCAAAAGATCCTCTTCGCCATTTTCCTTCACTCCGATGATATCAAAGTAGGTTTTCTCCTCCTCATTGATCCAGTTTCTGGAATTCACATTTTGGAAGAAACGCTCCCACGAGGAAGCTGGACCTACTCGCGGTGTTAAGACAAGACCCGAAGTCAGGTAACCCGCCAGTTCAGTATCGAATGAAAGCGTCTGCTGAGACGCGGGTACTTCCAGATTCTTATTTCCTACGATCTCAATCGCTTCTCCCGGTGACATGCCTTTTCTTCCGTAAAGAATATAGGGATCGCCACTTTTCAATGCTCTAAGAGTAGCTTCACTTGCTCCAAATTCCTTCAACTTCTCTATTGCTATATCAGGCCAAGCTTCGAAAGTCACATTTCCCACAGAGAAAATAACCACGTAATCACCCGTTTTCACATTGTTCACATAATCCTCAAGCATCCTTTGTCCAGGCGTGGTGATCCAAGAATTTTGAATACTTTGAATCATCTGTGGTACCCGACCACAAGCCCGGGAATCCAGAATATCGAAGCCCGGAACAGGAATCGCCAAGTACGGCATCAGGCTCTTTTGCTCAAAAGCCACCAATCCCAGCGAGCCATTTGGACACAAGCGGCTGTTGGCATTGTTTACGTTATCGATGATTTGAGGAATCTGATCTAGGTAAAACTGGGTGTTTCTAAAAGACAAGGTATCTACTCCCGCACCCACGGTAAAGACTTCGATTTTCTCCTGTATATCCAGGTATTTCCATCGCCTGTCCGAATCAGAGATTTCCAAATTCGTCAGTTGATCCTCATCGAGTTGATAGGTAGTTCGCTGCGTCCATCCTTCCGGTCCGGCAGGAATGTAGGAGAAACTGGAATTAGTCCAGGCATCTGTCTCACCAGGTTTGGCTTCTTGGAATTTTGATCTCCAATAGAACGTAGTGCTATCCGAAAAAGCAGTCAAAGGCAATGGCATCTCTGCCAATCCCCGAGTAGTGATACGAACCTCTTTACGGTAAGCAGAATTGAACCCTGCAGCTGTATCTACTTGGATGATTACCGTTCTATCTACAGTGCTTTTGCCCGGTACCTGCGCGATCAGTTTTGTACTGCTTTCATTGACAATTCCATAATTGAGCGGATAGAGATTGAGCGTGCCACTCAGCGGAATAAACTTGGTGAAGGTGACCGTATTGTTCACAAAAGTCATCTCCTCCACGTCCTTGTTGGAGTTCACCTCTATAGTAAAGGTGTTATCTCCGGCAGAATTTCTACCTGTATTCGGGATATTGAAAAAGAGAGAATCAATTCTGGCGATGTATGGAATCTTCACTGGGGAAAAAGACTCAGTTGTACCATCAGGAAGTTTTCTGGTTACTTTGAATTCTATGGAGTCGGTATTCACCCTTCCTATATTTCTCAGCACAAAACTCAGTTTCAAGCTGTCCGAAAGTACCGAGACTGGAATCTCATCAAAACTATCCACTGAGACTTCCTCCACATTGATAGTATAGTCAGCCTTGTCCGCAGGGAAAATTCGCAAACCTGGATCACCATAATTGATCATCTGCTCCATATGAGAATATGCCAGAGGAGCCTGACCAAAAACTTCAACATATTCCTCCTCAGCTTCTCGCTTCACTTCTCCAAGTGTTCGATAAATGAGCGAGCTGTCGGCAAACGCCTTTTTGTAAAATAAATCAGAATATCTACGGAGATAAACATCTACTCCAATGGAAGAATTGGCTATCACTGAGATAGCGCCTTTATCCGGTGTAATTACCCAATCTTCCCCTTGGGTATAACTATTACCATAGGCACTTCCATAATCGCAGCCATTAAACAACATGACGGGATACTTTCCTTTATTCTGATAATTCAAAGTAGGATCAGACGCAAATCCAATCTCTATATCAATCACAGTAGGAGCTCCATGTCCAAAAAACGTGAGCATCGACCTTCCTTCATTCAGATCTCCCGTGATGTCGATCACTTCTATAGTAGAATTTGACCTCTTGCGGTAAGTGGTCACTTTTCCTCCCAAATAAGGCCCTTCTGCAATAGTTTTGAAGCCATTGAGGAAATTATAGAATCGCTCCAATTCAAATTCAGATTCACCGCCAGAGAGGTGAATCAACTCTTTTTGCCATGGCTGGGAAATCCCAACCGCATCTTTTTCTATAGCCTTGCTGAGGTAATCTGCTAACTGCTGGGCATTTCTAGCTGGAATTCTTCCCACAGCTAGGGCAGGAGCAAAGGGCTTGGAAGGATCAAGACCGAGCGTATATACGTTGTCTGAAAATGGAAAACCTCCAGCAGGAATCAAGTCTTGGAAGCTAAATGCTGCAGGATTATTTCTGTAGTAATAAGTCACTCCGCCAGCACGACCAGTGGAATAAATTGCCAATGACCTGCCCGCAAACAACATATGGGTTGGTTTGTGAACCGGGTAATAGGCTCTCAAAAACTCATAAATCGCTACCGGAGAATATTCTCCATAGGCAAACTGATTATACAGATCCTCCACTTTTACCGTCAGCGTGTCAAATCCCCCACCTGCAGGCGAAGCTCTGTGATCGGCGTAGGCTTTCAGTGGATTGTCGAATTGCGTTGTTGCCTGCTCCAGTACCTTATGTCCTACCAAAATATAGTTGGCAGCTTGAGCTAGGTAGTTTCTAAATTTTACCGACTCCAGCTCTGAAACCGACACGATGTTTTCCTGATTTTGTACCCAAACTTTACTGGAATCATTAGCCACTGCAGATCGGAAGGCTAGCGTTTGTGCACTGGAAGTAAGCTGTACTTTCTCTGGATTGCTAGGATCTGAAATCTCCAAAGCAGCATAGGTGCCCGAAAGCTGGGAAAGTTGAATGCGTTGATTTCCAGCAGGTGAAATGAAAAGTTTCGAGGTGAAATCCCCAGCGCTTACATTATTCTGAAAAGTGATTTTGGTGAAAGCTACAGATACATTGTCAGTGGACTCTGATCCTGCTGCTTCGAAAGAAATTACTATGCTACCATCTGAGTTGAAATCAGACATTGACAGATTGATCGATTGCTGAGGATAATTGAATCCTGCGAAATTAATTGTAGTAAGCAGTCTTTGATTGGTCGCCGTTGGGCCTGCGTAGATTCTCGTAGTATGGGCATTTTCTGATCTGCCCACCAAACCAAACTCCAGTTTAGCCAGTCCGGAATTCGCCATTGCTCCTAACTTATCTAGGGTAATACGGCGAGTATTGCCCTTGCTGATCACAGCCGACATCCAGCCTTGTCCCAGATCAAACTTAGACAATCTAAAACCCAGCGTATACCCAACACCCAGTGAATATTGCTCTCCCAGAGCCAGCAACTTTTCAGAAGCATAGCGACTAGCTAGCGGCAAAGCTACTTCAGGCGCAGTTCGCAGATTCATTCGCTTTCCGCTTTGACCGTTGGTGATAGTCAGGAAAAAAGCGGTGGTGTCAGAGCTCGTGTTAAAGTAAGGATTTGGTATCTGCTCAAAATCCGTGTAAAGCAATTTGTCGAGCGTTCCGTCATTTCTCATTCCGAAGAAATCTATGTAATCGCCCGTGTCAAACTTCCCGTCATTTTCTCCTTCTATGTGAATCGCAACTTCTTTTCCCCGGTGATAAAGTCTGATGTTCCTTGGATCAAGGTTGCTCAGATTGATGCCTGAGTTGCTTAGTGTAGTTGCTGATATGCGGTGAATGCCATCCGTAGCCGTTGGTATTTTGTAGTAGGTTTGGTCGTAATTGTACCAAACTGCTTGTTGGGCTAGTGATACGTTGGCAAGCATGAGGAATGCCAGAAAAACGAAGAGTAGTCTTTTTATCATTTGTCTGTCCAGCTTTTAAATTTCCTGAAGTCAGGATCCAATTTTTCCAAACTTACCTTCACACTAAACACGTGCGAATAGGGAGTTTCAGATACATTCCCAATGTCTGAAAGTGCGTAATCGATCTGAAAACGCTCGCTTATAAAGACACCTATTCCCATACTGGGCTGCATATTCAAACTTTCTTTGCCCTGAAAATCCTTGATGTATTGGAAGTTTCCGATGCCCGCACGAATGAAAGCTATATTCTGAAAACCTGCCTCCAACCCAAACCTAGGATCGATACTGAGCAGGGGAGTGCTTACTACAGTATTTCTTTCCCCATCAAAAGTCATATCCAGATCCAGTGTAGTAAGTAAAGTGAACTGCTTTCCGATAGTCCAATTATAAGCAACACTCGATATTGCCCGTGGCAAAGTCAACTCTACTGAATTGACAGGGATTTCATTATCTGTCTGTGCATAGATCTCACGAACCAATTCCGCATTATGAGACCAGGCATTGAACGTGGTCGTGATATCACGAACCATCAAGCCTAGTGTCAATTTATCTTTCACGTAGATTCCGCCCACATCCAGCCCAAAACCCCAAGCTTGAGCAAACTTCCCTACATTTCTATGGATGACCTTGGCATTCATGCCCACTTTGAATTTATCCGAAAGATCTCTCGCGTAGCTTAGCAGCATCGCGTAATCCGCAGCATTGAAGAACTGAATGTTATTATAATTCAATGCTCCATTGGCATCGTAGAGGAATCTAGTATCTGGGATATCATCTACGCCGAAGCGAATCAGCGAAACGGCCACCTGACTTTGATCTTTGACAGGAGTGGTGAAGCTTAGGTAATCGTATTGCGCCACGCCAGCAAAATACTCCGAGTGCATCAAACTGAATTCATATTTGTGCTGAACTCCCATCAGTGCAGCAGGATTCCAGTAAGCCGCTGTTACATCCCGCACCGCTGAGACCTGAGCTCCGCCCATGCCTAGCGCCCGTGCACCTACTCCTATACTTAGAAATTCATTGGAATACTTGGGCGCCAAATCCTGCGAAAGCAGCTTAGCATGACCTGTCCAAAGTGACAGTAGTATTAGTAAGAAAAAAAAATGACCCTTGATTCTATATTTCACAATCCAAAATAAACCATTTTATCAATCCTATTTTAATTCAAGCCTGTTTTAATAGTATGAATATACGTAATGATGCCGTTAGAATTATATCTCTGGATAAGTAGAGTGCTGGAAGATCCCATACTTTCTGCTAAGCAGGAATACAGTATTTCTGGAATGAGCCAAATCCTATGTTGTCTTTATATTCTGCTATAGGATAAATGAATCTTAGAATTTTATACTAATCAAGCAATTTGCTGTCCGCTTGCGTACATAAATATGTTCACATTTTTAACTTTTTAAAGAAACAGGGAAGAGCTGATTTTTCTGGAATATTTTTTTTTCTGACCCTCATGGAAAAGACTAAACCTCGATTTAGAGTAATTAAGCTACTTTTTTTCCTTACAATTCTATACCTACTACCTGTTTATTGCAAGGAATTAGGTTATACAAGGTAGCTTGGAAAAGATTGGTATCATTTTTCTTTAGATAGGGTAGAAGGGAATAAGAATGTCCCCAACTATTGAAACACAAATCACCTAACAATGAATGTCGCCAACACACAGATTCAAATGCGCAAAGGACTCTTAGAGTTTTGCGTGTTACACATCATTTCCCGAGGCGAGGTTTATACTTCAGATCTGATCGAAGAGCTTACCCAGGCTCAGATGATCGTGGTGGAAGGCACGCTGTACCCGCTCCTTAATCGTCTGAAGTCTGCCTCATTGGTTGAATATCGCTGGGTAGAATCTGAATCGGGACCTCCGAGGAAATACTACTCCATCACGGAAGAAGGAAAAGCCTTTCTGGGCACACTTTCCATCACCTGGGATTCACTAGTCAATTCCACCCTTCTAATCACCTCAAAGAATTGATTATGAAATCGAGCATGTTACAGGAAACACACGGAGGGATGATTATCCGAAATGCGAGATTTTATATCACCGCTGAAAGAAAATTATAAACAGATGAAAAAGACGATAAGTATAAACATCAGTGGTATTCTATTCCACATCGAAGAAGACGGTTACGATACGCTCCGCAAATACTTGGATGCGATCAATCGCCACTTTTCTTCCTATAAAGACAATCAGGAGATTATATCTGATATTGAAAACAGAATTGCTGAGATTTTTCTGAGCAATTTGAAAAACAATAAGCAGGTAATCACTGCGGATAATGTAGATAAGCTCATTGAGAAAATGGGTACTATCGCGGATTTTGGTTCTGTAGAAGAGGAGAAATCTGATGCAGAACTGGAAGAAGAAAACGCCACTAATGATCAGGATTTCTATAAGTATGTCACGCCTCCGGATTCGGAAAGAAAAGGCTATAAAAAATTGGTACGCCTTGAAAACAGAAAAATTCTTGGTGGTGTGTGCGCCGGAATTGCACATTACTTCTCGATGGATCCGCTTTGGCCTAGATTGATTGCCATCCTTTTACTATTTTCTGGCAATCTGCGGTTCAACTTTGGGTTCTTGGATATTCTGCCTTTTGATAATTTCAGGATGAATCTAAGCTTCGGCATATTTGCTGCCATTGCCTACATCGTTCTCTGGATCATATTGCCAGTTTCTTATGAACTAGAGGAAGACAAAAACATCAAGAAACTCTACAGAAATCCTGATGACAAAGTTATCGGTGGTGTGGCCAGCGGTTTGGCAGCGTACTTTGGAGTAGAGGTGATTTACACAAGATTGGCCTTGGTGTTGTTGATTTTGGCCGGAGGATCAGGTTTCCTTATTTACCTAATACTATGGATCATTACTCCTGTGGCAAGCTCCATCACTGAGCGTATCCGCATGAAAGGTGGGGAAATCACCTTAGACAACATAGATTCTACGATCAAGGAAAATATCAACCCTATTCCAAAAATGCCGGAGTCTAAAACAAGACAAATTCTCTTGACTCCATTTAGGGTAATCGGACAGGTAATCGAGGCAATAGGTAGTGCTTTGGGTCCTCTGGGAAGGTTCTTCTTAAATGTAATCCGAGTGATCTTCGGTTTGTTCGTCTTCTTCATAGGATTAGGTCTGACCATCGCACCGATATTTAGTTTGGCTGTGTACATGGGCGTATTTACCAATGATGACTATAGAGTATTAATGGATAATTTCCCGGTAGAGCTATTCTCCAATCTTATCCCAATCTGGCTTGTAGTTGGTGCATCTTTCTTGCTGATTATTCCAGGTATTATCATCATTCTTCTCGGATTGAGTGTATTGATGCAAAAGAACCTGATAGGATCAAGATTTGGTTTTGTCGCACTTGGCTTATGGTTGTTGTGCGTAGGTATATGTGCTTTCCAGATTCCATTGATTGTAGCTCAGTTCAAGGAAGAAAACTGGCATAAAATAGAGAACCCTCTTCCTTTGACAGAAGGGATTTTGATTCTAAGACTGAATCCAATCGGAGAGGAATCCACATTCAATAATGTGAATCTGAAGATTGAAGGGACCTCCGATAGTATAGTGACACTTCGGGAAGATTTCTTCTCCAGAGGAAAAACTAAAGCTGAGGCGATGAATAATGCCAAAATGATAGGTTACAACTATACCGTTTTGGATTCCATTATCACCTTTGACGAAGGCTATGATGTATCTAACCTGAGCACCTTCCGTGATCAAAAATTGAATCTGTTTCTTGAGATTCCTTACGAAAAGCCATTTATCATGGAGCGCTCACTTCTCGAGATTCTGAGAAACACGATTTATAGAAATGGCTTTAGATCAAATGATCTTTCTCAAAACACGATTTGGACATTTAACCAGCAAGGCTTGGTTTGTCTGACCTGTAAAGAAGAAGTGGAGCCAGACGAGGATGGAGATTCAGAAGGAGTTAATTTCGAAGTGGAAGAACCCGATACTGGAGAATTTAACAGAGATCAACTCGATAGTATCAGTAGAGCGAAATTTAATCAATCGAAAATCCCGGCAGAAAAAGCTGTAGTAATAGACTAAGTATAGAGGCATCCAAATGGGTGCCTCTTTTTTTGTATCTTTTGATCCAAACCCAAAAGAAAATGGATATAAGCGTAAAATTTTTAGGAGCAGCAGGGACAGTGACCGGTTCTCGCTATTTATTGGATATAGGTGATTTTGAATTCTTAGTCGATTGCGGGCTCTTTCAGGGAAGAAAGGAATTGCGCCGTAGAAACTGGGATAAATTCCCCATGCCGCCAACCGACATGGAAGCGATTGTACTCACGCATGCGCACATGGATCACATAGGTTGCCTACCTAAGCTTGTCAAAGATGGATTTAGAGGGCCTATCTATTGCACTGCTGTCACAGCTGAATTGGCGAAGATTCTACTCTTGGACTCCGGAAAGCTTCAGGAAGAAGAAGCGGAATATGCAAGAAAGAAGGGCTACTCCAGACACGAAAATCCGGAGCCACTCTACACAGTGGAAGACGCAGAAGCTGTATTTCCACTTTTTGTTCCTCAGGATTTCAAAAAGCCCTTTTTCATTCATCCTGCTGTGGAAGTTACCTATTACTATGCTGGACATATTCTGGGAGCTGCTATTACCAAGATTGTAATCAAGGGAGATAAGCAAACCAAGAAGCTTGTTTTCTCAGGTGACTTAGGCAGGTATCATGACCCTATTCTCTACCCTCCAACCTTGATACCAGAAGCTGATGTAGTGTGGATAGAGTCTACTTATGGTGATCGTATTTCCACTACCGTGAAACCTGAAGAAGAACTAGAGAGAGCTATCAATGACGTGTTTTCTAGGGACGGACTGGTGATTATTCCAGCATTTGCGGTAGGTCGTACCCAGCTGGTCATGTATTATCTGTATCAATTGCTGAAAAAGGGAAAAATACCTAATGTGCCTATATACCTAGATTCCCCTATGGCAATCAATGTCTCAAATTTATATAAGCAATTTCACCAAGATCATCAGCTGATCGCAGTATTAGATAACACCGAGCAACATCCCTTTCAGCATTCCCAGCTTCATTATTATCGTAAGCAGGAACAATCCCGTACGCTGAATGACCTCAAAGGCAAGGCTATTATCATCTCTGCCAGTGGTATGGCAACGGGTGGACGTGTAATGCATCATTTGTTTCATCACTTACCGGATGAAAGGAACGGAGTCATTTTCGTAGGCTATCAGGCAGAAGGCACACGGGGAAGAAGGCTAGTCAATGGTGAGACTGACGTTAGAATTTACGGTCAGGAAGTACCAGTAAAGGCGAAAATCTACAGTGTGGAAGGTTTGTCCGCTCATGCAGATCAAAACGAATTGATGGAATGGGCTGAGGGATTTAGCACAAAGCCTAAACTCGCATTTATTGTTCATGGGGAAGAAAAAAGTTCCTCAGTGCTTGCGCAAAAACTTAAAGATGAATTAGGGTGGAATACTGTCATTCCAAATTATTTGGAATCATTTATGCTGTTTGAGGGAATTTGATAGGCTAGAGTAATTACTCTACTGGAACCCATTAAACCATCTACTCATGTATAAACTACTAAGACTTATTTTTGCAGCTGCATTTACCTCAATCTTATTTCAATGTGCTCCATACCAGCCAGAAGGCCAAGGGGTAGTAGGTCAGGTCACTTGGCTCGAAGGGAATCAGATGCCTACGATAGTGGAGGATGGTGCAAAAAATAAGAAGACAACGATGGGTGAGCCTGTGAAAAGAACCGTGAGAGTTTATCCGCTAGTGAAAATCTCTGACGTGACACTAGAAGGTGGGCTTTTCAAATCTGTCGCCACCAAGCCAATTACCGAAGTGGAGACAGACGAAAACGGACAATATACCGTCAACCTAAGTCCAGGAAGATATTCCATACTGACCGTAGAGGAAGGCGGTCTTTTCGCCAGTATTTTTGATGGAGATGGAAATATCCAGCCTGTCACCGTGAAAGAAGGCGAGTGGACTTTGCTGGATATCGTGGTGAATTATAAAGCGGCTTTTTGAGCTAGCAGATCTAAAGCTTTTTTCCCCAAGGACTACCAATTACAGATTGATTTGAGGACACGAAACCCTGGTCAGTCCGAGCGGAGTCGAGGACAATAATTTCACCTGTTGTAAAAGGGGCTTCGACTTCGCTCAGCCTGACACAGTCATTACTCTTTTGTGAATTCTAAATTTTTCTTACTCAGGATGACAATAAAATTGATCATTCTGAGACCTTTTCTTTTTAATCCTTAAATTCGACACAATATTAAGTGAAAAAAATCGTAGCTTTTTCACGATCCATAAAGACCTAATTTTAAGGAGATTAAGGGGGGAATGAAATACAAAAAGCTCCTTTAATAAATATTATTAACTTTTTTTCACTTACCCACGCAACCATTTTTTCAATACGGGCATCTACCTAATTGAAAGCTATATCAAATGTTCAGCAGAGTCAATTTTTCAAACGAATCAGGATTAGTACAAGGATGTCTCCAAGGAGACAGAATGGCGCAGCGCCACCTGTATGATCAGTACTCGGGAAAATTCTTGGCCATCTGCATCCGATACTTAAAAGATCGGGAACATGCGGAAGATGTGATGATCGAAGGCTTTATGAAGATCTTCGAAAAACTGCCTCAGTTTCAGTCCAAGGGGAGTTTCGAAGGCTGGATGAAGCGGATCATCGTCACTCAGGCTTTGATGACGTTGAGAAGCAACCGTCATCTCATGATGGAGATCAACATGGAAAATGAGACGGAATATCAGGATCACAACTATGAGCTCAATCACATGGAAACTGAAGATTTGATGAGAATGGTAGAAAGCCTCCCAGTAGGATATCGGACAGTTTTCAACCTCTTCGCAATCGAAGGTTTCTCACACCAAGAAATAGGAGATCTCTTGGGAATCAGCGAAAGCACTTCGAAGTCCCAGCTCAATCGGGCAAGAAATACTTTGAAAGAAAAAATTGCCAGTCAAACACCAAAAGAAAGGAGAATCAATGGCTAAGGAAAAAAATAATCTCGATCAGTTTTTCAAAGAAAAACTCGAAAACCATACAGAAAGACCAAGCGCACTAGCCTGGGAAAGATTGGAGTCTCAGCTTCCTCAGAAATCCAAATCCTACAAAGGAATTTGGTGGGCAGCAGCTGCTTCAATTACGATCCTTTTCACTGTGGGTTACTTGGTGTTGAGAGAAGGAGAAGTGGCTGTAGAAAAGCCAATGCTTGCTGACAACACAACTAAAGAGGTAATAGAAACACCAACTCAAACAGAAATAACAACACCAGAAATAACTGAGCAAGCGGAAAACGAAATTGAAAAGCAGCAGGCTGCTGAGGAATTGAATACTAAACCAACTACTACCACAAAACCAAAAGCCAAACCTGCTGATTCTTCTTCTAAAACTCAGAAATCTCAGACAACAAGTCCTCAAAATCTGATCGCTATGACAGAGAAGAAAGAGGAGCCAAAGCAGGAAAAAGTGCTGAAAGTAGAAGCTCCGAAAATTGAAGTGGAAACTCCAGAATTCAAACAAGCTGAACTTGCTCCTTTAAAATTGGAAAAAGCTGTAGCAGCTGTAACTGAGCCTGCGGAAGTAGAACCAGCTTACCGGGTGAAAATCTACTCTAATGGGCTGACCGAAGAACCAAAAGATAAAAATCTAATATCCGAAATCGGCAAAACTGTCAATGAAGTAGAAGGATTATTAGGCAAAGTAGATCAGGGATTTGCAGACCTGCAGGATGCAAAAAACAACCTCTTCGCCAGCATCACCACTCGCAAATCAAAATCTGAGGACTAAAACTCACCAACTAGCATTAATCGAAAACTTAAAATGAAAAAATACCTTCTATTATTTTGTTTGATGGCCATCGTGCAAATAGGATTTGCCGGAGCTATGCCATCCCTAGACCACAGCGTATCAAGTGATAGCATAGTGGTAGAATTCGGGAAATCTGGAAGAATCGTGATCATCGTGGACAGCAAAGAAGACTTTGAAAAGCTAAAACTGATGAATATCAATCAGATCATCAGAGAACTTGATCTGGAAGAAAATGAAGAAACTGGAGAAACAACAATTGTTGAGATCAAGAAAAAAGATGGCACCTCCAAGCAAGTCGTAAAAGTGACTGAAGATGGCGCAGAAACTGAAGTTTATATTGGCAATATGCGTCTCCTAGTCGATGAAACTGGTGATAACACCAAAGTACGGTTTGAGCCTGGCTTGAAAAGAAAAAGTGATCCTACATTCAGGACCTATTTCAATCTTGATCTTGGGGTGAACAATTACCTAGAGGATGGCAAATTCCCAACCTCAGATAAACCATATGCTGTAAAGGGCTGGGGAAGCTGGAATGTAGCTGTTAACTGGATGGCTGCACAGCGTATTTCCAAAGGCTTTTATTGGGACTTTGGTTTGGGCTTTCAGTTTTACAATTTCAAGTTTGAGAACAGAGATTTTCAGGCTATAAGAGGAGACGATATGATTGATTTTGTTCAAAGAACAGATGTGGACGGATTCAAGAGCAAAATCTCAGCTTCCTACATCACTGCAATGACTATGTTGGAATTGGATTTCGGGAAAATGAATGACAACGGCAGTAGAGGGGTAAGAATAGCTGCGGGACCTTATATAGGTTACCGACTTGGCGGACAATCCAAGTTTGTGTATGAGGAATTAGGCGGTTCAGGTCGTCATAAAGACAAGCAAGACACAGGGCTTTATCTTCAGAATTTCAGATATGGATTACGTGGAGAGCTAGGAATCGGGAGAGTGAAATTCTTCTCTACTTATGACATGAATACCCTTTTCCAAGAAAACAAAGGGCCATCTCTTAATCCAATCACATTCGGGATAGTCTTCTAAGGGATTTCATCATCATTATTTGAGTCACATTGAGCGGAGTCGAAATGAGCTTCGACTCCCTGCCTCGCTGCAGGCGGGCGCTCAGCCTGACATAAAAACCGAATTTTTAGTCAAAATTTTTATAACATGAAAACTACACTTCTACCACTAGTATTCTTTGTCCTTTCACTAAGCCAAGTATTTGCTCAGGACAAAGCAGACACGGTGATTTATACCAAAAGTAAAATCATCTCAGTCTTTGGAAACACATGGACTTATCACAAAAAGGAGGACGGGAAATGGTTACTCGATATCCAAGAAAACGATGAGGTCAAAATCAAAGACCTTCCTGTAAGAAATCGATTTACTGTAGGGCTTGACTCTGAGCTAGGCATCAACCAAGTGACTCCATCTGATAGAATTCCGGTAGTGAAACCATGGGGATCTTGGTTCTATGCGATCAATATGACCGGTAATACTAAAGTCTCAAAAAACTTTCGTGTATACTCTAGCCTCGGAGTAAACTGGTACAATTTCAAACTGGAAGATAGAAATCTGATTGCGGCTAAGACTCCTAGTGGCATAGAATGGGAGGAGTTTGCTGGACCTGGAGAAGGTACCAAATCTAAAATTTCAGCTTCCTATCTCAACTTTACGCTGGTTCCTACCATCCTTACTACTAACGAAAAACTCCGACTTGGACTCGGTGGATATGCCGGTGTAAGAATAGGAGGAAGAGGCAAATTTGTTTACGACGACGAGAATGGAAACAAGCAAAAGCAGTTTGAAAAGTCTAACATGTACGCAGAGAATTTTCGCTACGGAGCTCGTGCTGAAATCGGGGTAAGCAACGTTACATTGTTCTTCAACTATGATTTAAACAACCTTTTTCAAGAAAATTTAGGACCTGAAGTTCAGGCATTAAGCTTCGGAGTATTACTCAGATAAACACTAGAATTATGAAAAAACTATTCAAATTATCAAGCATGGTTTTAGCCATGATGCTGATCACAGTTGTCAGCTTTGCACAAAAAGTATTGGTAGATGCCAATAAAAACTATTCCAACATCAAAGCTATCGAGGTAAGTGGCGGCTGGCTGGATGTATCCTTCTCGGGAGGATCCAATTCGGATGTGAATGTGGAAGCTTTCTTGGAATCAACAAATGAAAAGCAAGATATCATTTTTGTGACTGTTGGCGATGTGCTGAAAATCTCCTATGAACAAAGCTCCAGCTCTTCATCTTGGGGAGATAACAGAAACAAAGGCTACATCAAAATCACAGGCCCCATGAATATTGACCTGGATATGAAAAATTCCTCTGGCACGCTTACAGTTGATAAAGTAGTAGGAGATCAGACTAATTTGAGAGTGTCTTCAGGTAAAATCACTGCCACCAATATTTCAGGAGATTTGACTATCAAAGCGAGTTCAGGTTCACTTTATGTAGATAAAGTATCTGGAGATGTGGAAGCCGGAGTGACCTCGGGAAATGCCGATATAAGCAATGTAGGTGGTAGTGTAGATTATCAATCTACAAGTGGATCTCTGACTGCTGATCGCGTGAAAGGACAATTGAGTGTTGCTCTTACTTCAGGAAATGCAAAGTTGAGCAACATAGGTTCTTTGGGATCGTTGAAATTTACCTCAGGAAACATCCGAGCTACCAATGCAGGTTTGAGCGGAAGAACCCAGTTCAGTGGCACCTCTGGCAATTTCAAAATCCAGACACCTTCAAATTTAAAAGATTATAATTTTTCTCTCAAAGCATCCTCTGGAAATCTGAGAGTCGGTGGAATCAACACAGGTAAAAACCTGGAAATTGACAATGATTCATCTAATTGGGTGAAGGGATCGATTTCATCAGGAAATATCACAATCGAGAATTAATTAGCTATAATTATATGAAAAGGCCAATCCTCATGGGTTGGCTTTTTTTGGTGTTTTTTAAACACGATGAACACGTAGGTTTTATCAACGAACAGAGCTTACATCAGTTCGTGAGTTTACCAAACCTCTTCATTTTTCCTTTTGGGGTTGTAACTCCTCGTCCCAGTTCCATATTTAGCCTCCCCATTTAGGGGCGAAACAGCCACTTTTCTTAGTGTTTTACCAATCCTACATGGGTTTGTAATTTCTTAAAATACACACTCAATCTATTTTGAGGATGGTTTTGATTTTAAAATAGCTGGTTTCTAAATACTGGTCTTTGACTTGTTCTAAAAGATAAAGCAGAGCAATCCTGCATATTTTTAACTAAACACTAGAAATCATGAGCACATCCAAATCAATGACTACCTATTCTCAAGTATTGAATTTGTTGCCGGCAAAAGGCTATGGCAAAGAATTGAATATCAAGCGAGCAGGGGCAAGTTTTGATGACTCTGAGACGATCTACCATCCTGAGCAATTGAAAATCGTCAAAGTTTACAGATTCGAAGGCGAATCCGATCCCGCAGATATGGCTGTGATCTATTTACTACATAGTGATACTGACGAAAAAGGGTTTCTGCTCAATGCTTATGGCACTTATTCCGATGAGGACAATCCGTATTATGATGAGTTTATTAAGCGGGTACCAATAAATGAAATTGAAGGATTTGAAATTTGAGTTTGCGTTTTAAAAATGAAAGTCTGCAGTATACTTCAGACTTTCTCTATAACATCAGTTTCTCCTATTCTTATTAAGAATTCAAACACGGTCATACCAGATGAATCAGGGGTAAAATCGATATTGAGAGTTGAAACATGTAGATTTTTACCAGAATTAAGGCAGTCGATGACTTCTAGTAACAAGGGGTTTTGGCGCGTGTAAATTTCATGCCCTCGTGAAAACACCAAGAGCAGATTCTCTTGTTGGCTAATTACATTTAACCTAAAAGGTGCTTTTAATTTATAGGTTCCCGCCAGGTCAATAGTAAAGGGTATGATTCTAGATTTTTTATCAAAGCCACCGTTACTGCCAAGTCTCAGTTTTAATCTAGTTACGGCAGTTTCACTTTCTTTTTGAAAGTCAAGAGCTTTTAGCAAGTCCGATTCGTCACGATGAGCTAACAAGTCGTCATTTTGAAGATTCACTTTCAGCATTTCTGTGATGAGCATTTCCTTGATTGTTTTTTTTGCGCCTCGTCGATAATCGAGTACCAAGCTTACTGAAAACTCTTCAGTGTTAGCCACGTGGTACATGTCATCGGGAAATGAAATAGCATCTCCAGGTTCTAACACATAAGGAGTGGCTGCATGTAGTATTTCTTCTACATTATGATAAGATGCGGCGTGATTTGTAAGCTTGTTATAGTCTTCAGTTTCCCAGATATAGAATGTTTTGGTAGCAGGACCAAGGTGAAATAAAATGCCGTCCTCACCCGGGCTTCCGCGATGCACTCCAAATGGCGTGTAACCATAGTCTCCCATAAAGAAAAGCGTTGACAGTCCAGCCCAAGGCGTTCCCTGTTTTTCAAGTAAAGGTGCCACATGGCTTGCCATTTCCTCTACAATTTCGTTTTCATAATCTTCTAAAAAATTCATGATTAAGCCGAAAGCTTCTCCTTGGAAGAAACGTTTTGACCATGATGTCAGAGATTCGTTTTCACGAGGTGGATCGATTACAAATCTTTCGTTCTGTGAATTGTCTTGAAGTCTGTCCTTAAAGATTTTGAGCCCATTGAAGGGTTTATTTGCCTTGGCAAAGTTCCCATTTGCTTTGGAGATAAGTGCTAAAAGTGATTCACATTCCTTGACACTGAGTAAGCTTTTCACCATTCCGGGACTTGTTAGTCCACAAGTTTCCTCTAATAGCTCATCCCACTTTTCGTTTTTCTGATTCATTTTCTTGGATTATCGTATTGCTCATTTACGTTTTGAAATTGACGCTGATGCCTTAAAAGTTGAATTCTGGATTATAATACGTAATTACTGAAGTTCTAAAGTAGTTTGAAATTAATCGCCCTGAAAGCAACGTTAAATTTGTAGGTTGAATGGAATGATTGTTGGTTTTTAATTCTGTAAATCAAAACTAATGAGATCATGATTGTACTTATTAATCAACCAACCGGAATTCTCCCTCTAAGCTATTTTGGAAAGAAGCATGAAGATGTGGATAAAGGAACCACTCGAAAAACCCCTGGAAATTCAGAAGGTGCTCAGCCTCCCAAAAGGGAAGATTACAGAAAAATAGAAAGAGAAAATGACAGGAAGAACGATCCTCAGGAAGAAACGGTAGACAATGAGGAGCGGGATAAAAATAGAAAGTGAGGTAGGTTGTAATACAACTTATCAATTTTTAGATTTTTCTGAATTCTGAACGTTTTCTTCTATGATAGCTTCCAGTTTCTCAGCTCTCTTGTGATCGCCCGCCCATTCGTATAATTCCGAAGCCTTGGCACCTGCTTTCTCTACAAAGCCTGTAGTGTCTTTTTTGGCAAGCCAGCCGATGAATTTCCGCATGAATTTGAAATACGGGGCCATAAGCAAGGAAGCAAGCGCTATTAGTAGCCAACCTACAGGTATAAACGGTACTAGTAGAGCAACAAGTCCTGCAATAAAAGTAAGGGAGGCTATAGCTGGTATAATGAATTTTCGCACTTCGTTAAGTTACGGAATAGGGAAGAAAAGCACCTAAGGAATAGCCCTAGAAGTAGTTGATTTTTGGCTAGGTACATCCCTGCTCAACTGATTCATATTTATTATGAATTTAAACCAATTCTGAAAAAGCTGCTTTTTATGTCTAGCGGTCAAGGTCCTTTTGCAATCTTTTATATTTTTGTTTATAGAGATTAAGTGTCATATAATTAAACACTTATATATTCATTAATTCAGGAGATGATAGTACCCATCCGGTGCGGATTAATGAGAGAGAACAGGAATGCCGAAGCATATACTAACTTTTTTCTATCAAATGAACTCCTCCAATAAATAAGCCTTATGAGATTTCAATTTTACATGACCTGCCTGATTTTAGTGACAGTTCCTTCATTTTTATTTGCTCAGCGCCAGATGGAAAATCTTGATCGCGGACTGGTTGCCATCAAAACAGGCGATCATGCTGCATTTGTAAGTTGGCGACTGTTCAATGAAGATCCTGAGGATCTTGCTTTCAACCTTTATCGTAAAAACGGAAAAGGTGAGATAGCTAAAGTCAATGCAGAACCTATTCATAAGGTCACTTGGTACAAAGATGAGTCCTTTGATCCATCTCAAAAGAACAGCTGGTTTGTAAAATCACTAAAAGGAAAGCAGGAGTCGGATGAAAAAGGAAGTTTTTCCATTGCCGCATCATCGCCTGTAAAGCCCTATTTTTCTATCCCTTTGCAAAAGCCTGATGGCTATGCCCCAAATGATATTTCTGTAGGTGATCTGGATGGGGATGGTCAATATGAAATTGTGGTTCACCAGGTCGGGAAAAGTCGTGATAATTCACAAAAGGGGATGACTGATCCTCCGGTTTTTCAGGCATATAAGTTAGATGGCACTTTTCTTTGGGAAATAAATCTGGGGAAAAATATCAGGGAAGGAGCCCATTATACGCAGTTTATGGTATTTGACCTAGATGGTGATGGTAGAGCAGAATTTGCCTGCAAAACGGCAGATGGAACTACAGATGCGCTGGGAAATGTCATTGGTGATACATCCAAAGATTGGCGGGACTTGGATCAGGAGTCTAGTACTTATGGGAAAATACTTTCAGGCCCAGAATATCTAACAGTATTTGAAGGAAGTACTGGAAAAGCTATTAGCACGGTGGACTATATTCCTGCTCGAGGCGATATTGGTACCTGGGGAGGAGTAGGCGGCAATGGTGGAAACGATAATTCTGGAAATCGTGTGGATCGCTTTACCGCTTGCGTGGCTTATCTTGATGGTAAGCACCCAAGTCTGGTAATGGGGCGTGGATATTATGGACGTACGGTGTTAGCGGCTTTTGATTTTACTAAAGGGGAATTGCAAAACCGCTGGGTATTTGACTCTAAAGATGGAAAGAACCCTTATTCAGGTATGGGGAATCATGGCCTATCGGTAGCGGATGTTGATTTTGATGGGAAAGATGAAATTGTTTTTGGGTCAATGGTAGTGGATGACAATGGAGAAGGTTTGTACACCACTGGACTTAGACATGGTGATGCTCTCCATGTTAGCGATCTTGATCCGTCTACTCCCGATTTGGAAGTTTTCGGAATTCATGAAATTGAAGATGGTACCAAAGGACCAGGGGTGGCATTGTTTAATGCACGAAATGGGAAGGTGCTATTTGAAGCTGCTCCAGATATTGATGTAGGCCGTGGTGTGGCCGCAAACATAGATTCATCCCGTGTGGGAGCGCAAATGTGGTGGTCGGGAGATCCCAACCTTTATGATATCAAAGGAAATATAATTGGTGAAGCACCACGCGAGCAGAATTTCCTTATTTGGTGGGATGGTGATCTTTCTAGGGAATTGCTGGACCGCAATCGAATTACCAAGTATGGTAAAGGGGTGATTTTTGAAGCAGAAGGGGCTACTTCAAACAATGGAACTAAGGCAACCCCTGCTTTGTCCGGTGATATACTTGGTGACTGGCGTGAAGAACTGATCCTGAGGAGTGAGGACAATAATGAACTTAGGATATATTCAAGCCCTATTCCCACGGCTATTAAAATGCCAACTCTAATGCAGGATTCTCAATATCGCGTCAGTATCGCTTGGCAAAATGTGGCCTATAATCAACCACCACATCCTAGTTTTTATATGGGGACAGGGATGAAAGAATGATTTTCAGATCTAATTACTGTCGCTCGATGTACATCACCGCCGAGTCCTCTACATATTTGGCAGGGTTGAAGCTGGAGTAGAATTTGTTCCGCAGGTTGTTCAGCGGGGTATTCATTGCGAGGATTTTGGAAGTGAATTCTAATGGGAATTTCCCTGGATCGGAGTAGGTTTTCAAAAGAGAATCGTATTGGTCGATATTCGCCAACATACGGGTGGTCAGCTGTCCAAATCTCAATCGCAAAGATTGAACTTTGTACATATAGGTTTCCACCTGACCTAGCCATTTGCCTTTGGTTTCCGGCAACCTATCTAGAGTAGCTATTTTATCGGAAATTGATTTTCTGCACTCATTCTTGAACATCTCCCGCTCTGAGTCCAATGTGGCTCTTAAATACCTGCTCTCGTAGCGCTGCTTGTTGATCGCAAAGTAAAGCATCTGCTCATCCAGCAGTTGAGTGTTTTCCTTCTGCAGTTGTTCCAATTCCTGATTGATCAACTTCCATTCGTGGTCGATGATTGACTTCTGTTGCTCAAACTGACTGGATATTGTCAGAATTTTAAGCATTTCAGGTGTTTTGTCGTATAGGTCTTTTTCCTTTTTTCCAAGTGTTCCCATCAGACTAGTGACGCCGGAGATGGCTGTATTTACCATGGTGCCATAGAGAGGAACCACGGAAGATGCTGTAGAAATTAACGTTAGGGAGTTTTGAAGCAAGCCGGTCATCGCATCAGTTTTGCCGTCTTTTTCATACCATTTGTCAAATTCAGTTTTCCAGGTGGAAAAAGACTTGTACTGCTGGATTTTTCCGATGCTGCCAAGCTGATCAAAGAATGATTGGGAAGTAAGAAACAATTCAAGGGGTTGAATGTCCCGCTGTATGCTGAGTAACTCAGTGAAAGCCAGCTGTCCGTTAAGATTGATTTTGGTTTTAGGGGCTTCTTCTAAGATTTTTAGTCTGTTGTCCAGCGCGAATTGAAGCTTTTCCAAGTCCTCCATTTTTTCTTTATCGGATGCGGTTTTGTTGTCTGTAGCCGCGAGTTTTTCCGTAAGTCTGTTAACTATCTCCTCGTTATTTTTCAGTTTTTCATTCAGTTCCTTGAGTTGATTATCCCGGTCAGTTTTGATTTGCTCAGTGATTTCTGTTTGGGCTTGCGCAAAAGCAGCGGAGATCAGAAAAATGAAGAGTAAAAGAGATTTTTTAGAGTTCATTTTGGGAATTAAAACGAGAAAGTGATCAATTATTAGGAGTCAATTCTCCTTAGCCAATTTTAGGCCAATTTTCTGGATATTAAATTAGCTAAGGAGGTGATTGAAAGAGTACTAAATGGAAAGTGGGGAGCAAATCACTAAAAAAATGTATCATTCAACTACTCCATAGTCATGTGTTTATGAATTGAAGCTGCCTGAGTAAAGTTTGTAAACAAATCAAATACCAATTCTCTATTGGTCTATCACTTCTAAGTCATGAGTGTTTTAGATGCTTGCTATTACTTTCTCCCCTGGTTTTAACTCTACCCTAATGAAGCTGTAGATTTTTCCATTGAGTACTGCTGTGGAGGCTTTAGTCTTCTGGTCATTTACGGATATGACTTTATGGGTACCATAAAATCTAATCTTGCAAACTAATGGAGCATCCCCTGATAAGTTGGTAATCTCTGTCTTTTTGTTGGACTGGCGCACAGTTATAGTATGCTCTCCAATCTTTAAATCAGTCAATTCAAGAAAGCCGATTTCCTCAGGCAAGCGAGGGATTGTGCTGATGGTATGATTGGCTGCATCAGGTTCTATACCCATCAGTCCTTCTACTACCTGACTCACTAGCGTAAATGGAACTTCGGGATAATCTCCGTTTTCCCCTTGCTTGATGACTACATGGGCTTTTTCCTTTTGATCAATGATATACTTCATCCATTTCCAGGCCTCATCTACTTTTCCGTAGGGGAAATAGGTATCGGGAAGATAGGTGTAAGCCTCGATATTTGCAGGTGAACCCTTCTTGGAGTTGGCTGTTCCCACTCCATCTCCAAGTTGCTCTGAGATAAAATCCAAATACTTGTCATTCCTTTCGCCTGGCTCAGTGATTAATTTCATCGGGATAAACCAGCTCGTTTCCTTATTGAAAAAAGGATACTTTTCTTGAGAGGAAGTGATTGCGCAAGAGTATAAATCTGTGCCGTCAATTACCGACCACTTTGAATTGAAATAGTTTTTGAGTGTAGCGGCCTTTTTCAATTGTTCTTTCGCTTGGAGAGTTAAATTTCTCTCAGACAAAAATGAAGCATAGGCCAAATATGCCTGATACTGAGATCCAATCGCATCTCCAGCTTCTACGGGATGAATATCTGCTTCATTGTAAGTAGCTGATCCCTCGAAAATATTCCCTTGCCCTTCAGGAATTCCATTTCCATCGGAATCATGGAGAGAAACAAAATCAGTCACTACCTTTTCATACATATTCCAGAGCTTATTATTCTCTATATATCTTCGATCACCAGTCCACAAATAGCTTTTCCAGGCTTTCTCTACCAATTCAAACATAGCTGGAATCTCTCTTACAAAAGATTCACCCTGCTTATTGGCAAATTCAGCAGGATAACCTGGGTAGGTTTCGGTGTCAGGAGGGTTTGGTGCATCTAGGGTAAATACACTTCCATCAAAATTCAAAGCCCACCAGGAATACCATTTTTTATCAGGAGTAGTGTGCTCCGCAAATTTTTCCATCATGGCATAATTCTCCTCGTCCATTCCTAGTAAATGAGCGCCATCGATCTGATGCGCAAAGTCCCGAATGTAATAAGCAGAGCGGTGCGCGTATCCAGCCCAATAGGATGGTTGGTAAGCTACTTCCTGCGCATATCCCAAGCCTTCGCCGCCTTCATGCCGATTGATCTCCCCAGATTTACCTGTCATCTTCCAAGTGTTGGCTTTTTGGACTGCCCAATGAAAGGTTTCTTCTAACTCTTTGTTATCTGATTTTAGGGAGATATTCTGACTCCAGGAGATGATGGGCAGTGTGCAAAATACAAGTAAGAAAAAATTACTTAGGGTAATGAGTTTGTTCATTTTGGGCGGTAAGATTTGAAAATGAAAAGTACAAAAAAGGTCGATCCGTGTCCTTATATAGTCTGATAATCTACAGGAATGGAAGATTTGCTTCCATAAAATTTCACTATTTTGCTTCACTTCTAACACTAATATAATCTTATGAAACACCTTATTGCCTTTCTAATTCTTCTATGTAGTTTCTCTACACTTGTCAATTCCCAGGATTTCCGAGGTACCGACAATAGCCCAATGGATGTGGCTTATTTACCTGATAATTTTGCCCATGACCGCAAATCAGGTGAGGAAGCGATTGCAAAAGCATATTACAGTAGACCTAATAAGTCTGATAGAATTGTCTTTGGAGGGATTGTTCCTTTCGGGAAAGTTTGGAGAGTTGGAGCTAACGAAGCTGTGGAATTCAAAGCATTTAAAGATTTGACCATAGGTGGTGAAAAGCTAAAAGCTGGTACTTATTCATTATTTGCAATTCCGGGAGAAACAGAATGGACCATCATCGTCAATTCAGATCTGGATTACTGGGGAGCTTTCAAATATGATGAAAGCAAAGATGTGATTCGTTTTTCAGTTGATTCCAAATCTATTCCTAAAGTAGTAGAAGCCTTCTCCATTCGATTTGAAGACCTAGGAAATAATACTGCGGTAATGCGAATGGGTTGGGATCAGACCATGGTAGAAATTCCGATTTCTTACTGATCACAAGTCATAAAAACTTCTTCATAAACTGGATAAAAATGGGATAGTCTGAGGGAATAGTCCCATGACCACCATCGTGCATATAATATCCAAGTTTATTTTCTAGCAATGAAATGTCTCCTGCAGCAGGCATTTCATTGTTTTTTGGACCATTTTCACCAAAGAGTTCATAGACTGCACTAGCCTCCTGTGCTGCTATAAACTCACCTTTCGGGTCAGACCAATAATCAACATTTCCTGTTTGAAGCAATAAAGGTCTTGGTGCGATCATCGCTACCAGCGTATGTGCATCAAAAGGAAAATCATCCACATGCGTGGAATAGGCATGGTAGTTTGGAGCAAACTGATAGCCATATCTAGTTGAGTCTGACATATGCTTGATATTTTCCCCATAATCCCTTCTGGCAATAGCTGCTCCTCCTTCGCCTGAGCAACTTGCGATGATCATTTTAAATCGCGGATCTCTAATTCCTGTCCAAAGCACTGTCTTTCCTAATCGGGAAACTCCCATTAAAGCAATTTCTCTTCGCGTCGATTTGCTCGTCTTTTTCGAAATAATCCATGGCTCTGCTAAGTCCCCACGACCATGCCGATATTGTTCCCCACTCATCCTCCTGGGGAGAAGTCTCTCCTGGCTTTAGGAATTCTTGGCGTATTCCATGCTCAAAACCCTTTTTGAAATCTGGATCTATGTCTCCATAGTAGACTGTAGCAAAACCATATCCTGCATCTATGAATTGTTCCACATTGGTGGCTCGGAACATACCGGGTTGATCTGCTTTGACTTTTTTGCCTTCTTTATTCCAGATTTCTCCCACACGTACTCCTGGATCGTCAACGGTTTGATTATTTGCAGTAAAGGAAATGGTAAAGAAAATAGGGGTTTTCTCAATGGAATTCTTGGGTAAATAAATGAGCAAATCCATGGGATGGGCTTTGCTATTTTCTGTCAAATATATTCTGACCTGTCTTCGAATAGCCTTGCCATTTAAGGCATCACTTTCCTTTTCAAAAACTTCATAAGCTATTGATTTTGGAGCTGGCGGGGTTTTTCCATACTGAAGCTCAGCTATAAAGCTCAAAAGCTCCGGTCTTCGTTCATTCATCCAAGTATCTGAATTTGTTACTTTTTGACCATTTTCAAGTGTAAGTAATTCAGGCAAAGTATAAGGGGGAATGGTAGCCTCATCATAATTGACAGGGAAACCCGCCACAAGCTTGGGAGGCTCTTGAGATTGTTGTGCGAGGCTAAGTTTAATGATGAGAAAAAAGATTATTGTAAAGGAAGTTTTCATATTGAAAAATATAATTTATAAATGGGATAGTTATACTTTTTGGATTATGTTGTTTTTAAAGCAAAAAATAAAAATGAGTTGCGGTTTATTTAAACATAGTTAATAATTATGAAGTTTCTTTTACAAGAATTGCTTGGTAGATCTTAATATATAAGGTTATGTTCTGTTTTTCAACTATTCAAGGTTGTATATAATATTTTCTTAAAACCCATCGAATTCCCTTATAGAATGATTTTATGGGTCAATATTATTACAAACGGTGTTGTGGCTACTAAGGTCGCAGCACCGTTTTTTTAACGTCTCTATTTGTATAGAATCAAGAGGTTAAGCCAGGTTGTGTGCGTGTGCATAATTGACCAGACTTACTAGGCTAGAACAATCAGTCTTTCGGAGAATATTTTTGCGATGTGTTTCTACCGTTTTCTCGCTGATGAACAAAACTTCAGCTATCTGCTTGGTAGAAAAATCCCTAGCTATCAGCTTAATTATCTCTGTTTCTCGCGGTGAAAGATCACTTTTCTCCGTTGGTGAATTGATCTGTCGCACGAGTATCTCGGAAATTTCGTCGCTAAAGTATTTTTTACCTGAGGTGACTTTGTCCAAAGCTCTCATCAAGGAAGAGTGAGCATCATTTTTTAAAACAAAGCTGTCAATATTTTCTTTAAGCAACTCTTTCACTACCGAAGGGTCATCATGCATGCTGAGCACGATAACTTTGATGTCGGGATTTATGGAGTGAGCTAGTCTGATTATCTCCAAGCCTGAAAAATCGGGTAGTTCATAGTCTGTTACGAGTATGTCAAAGTCTTTTGTCTTCAGAAGATCGATCGCCTCTTTTCCACTGCTGGCAGTTGCTGCTACCTCATAATTCTCCAAACCACTAAGAAGACTCTGTGTGCCTTCCAGTAATATTTTATGATCATCTACTAAAAGTATTTGGTACTTCTTCATCCGTTTTTCTGTCCTACTTTTAAATAAGCGCATCATTTTTTTTTACAAATTACGCTGCGTTTAAAGTCATTTTCAATACCTATGAATAGGTATTCCTCTCTACCTGAGAGGGTTTTAGTGCATGAGATTTGTCAATGGTGATGGTGAGCATGGTGTTTTTTCTTCCTTTTTTGGTATCGATATCCATGGCTCCTTTGATAAGATTTAGCCGCGTATTGATATTCCTCCAGCCATTTCCCTTGCTGTTTTCAAAGGTGTTCAGGTCAAATCCATTTCCATTATCCTCCACTGTGATGATGACCTCTTCCTCATGGGCTGTAAACTGAATCAAAAGCTCAGTAGCTCCGGAGTACTTCAATACATTGGATATCCACTCTTGCAAAATCCTGTAAAGTGAAATTTCAAAAACCTCGTTTAATCGTGCATCTATCCCAAAAACCTGAACTTCGGCATTTACCTGATTTGATTTATTAATCCTTACAATCAATTCTTGCAGTGCCGGAATTAAACCTTCTTTGGTGAGCACCTGAGGCATGAGGTTGAAGGCTATATTTCGTATCTCATGCTGAATATCATTAAGTAACGCGGTAGAGTTATCTACTATCTCATTGCGCACCAAAAGATCATTACTACTGTTTTTCAAACCCTGAATATTCATGGTCAATGCACTCACCAATTGCCCCATGCTATCATGGAGGTCAGAAGCAAAGCGCTTGCGTTCTTTTTCCTCGCTGCTAATTACTGCCTGAATCTGAGCCTCACGAAGTCTTGTTTTTTGCTCGCTGAGCACCTTTTGCTGACTGATCCGTGCTTGCTTTCTCCAGAGATAAAACACCAGAAGTAAGAGTAGCAGCACAAAAAACAAGGCAAGAATAATGATGAAATTTCGCTGGTTGGTGGCCTGCTGAATACTATTCTCTTGGTCTAATAAAACGATCTGTTGATCCTTCTTCTCTGTTTCATATTTGGTTTCTAGCTCTGCGATTTCCTTATTAGTTTCAATGTTCAGGAGACTGTCTTGATAGATTTTATGAAACTTATGGGCTTGCAGCGCGGGTCCAAATTGATTATCTGCCTCATACACTTCTGCTAAAAGTCCGTAGCTATCCTTTAGGCGATTTAGGTTTTCTAGTTTTTTGGAGAGTTGCAGGCTTTGCTCAGCCAGTTTGACCGCCACTGAAATATTATTTCTTCTAAGTTCATTTTGAGCTGAGGACCAGAGAAGGATAGATTGATCATAATCATTTTCATACTTGCCTTCAGTATATACTGCCAGCGCTTTTTTGAAATAGTCACTTGCCAAACTGTATTGCTCCTTTTTAGAAAATGCGTGACCCAAGTCCGTATAAATTAAGGCCTGGCTTTTGGAGTCATTGGCTTTGATAGCGAAGGGAAGAGCTTCTTGATAATAATAAATGGCCGAATCTTGGGCTTCCAGTCTTCCATACACATTGCCAATATTCAATAAGGTTTTTTGAATGTTTTGTCTGAAATCATCGTCAGGCAATGATTTCTTTAAGCGAAGCGCATCAAAATAGTAGTCTTTGGCTTTATCAAATTTTTCATTCAGGAAATGCACGTTTCCAATATTTGTCAAGACGCTTCCTTTCAGACCCTGATCCTCTAACTTATTTACAATTCGTAGTGCCTCTAATTGATATTCCAAAGAGGCATCATAATCTCCTTTGTTTTGTAGGATGAGTCCTAAATTAACCGAAGTCACTGCCACACCTCGCTCATTTTCTATGGAGGTATACAGTTCCCGGGTTTGGTCTAGGTAATAGGCTGCAGAGTCATAATCTGATTTGGCCCAAAAAACTACCCCAACATTATTAGAGGCATAAGCCTGCAGCGCTTTGTATCCATGTTGCTTTGAAATCTTGATCGATTCGTAACCATATTCCAGCGCTTTGGGAGGATCTGAGTACTTTAGATGCCAGCAGAGATCACCGAGCACAGTTGCTCTGGTCGAATCATCTGGCTTATTAGTAAGAATATTTTGGAGGCTATCTAGTAACTCATTTTGTCCATAAGAGACAAAGCTACATAGGCAAAAAATGATTAGTACGATTACTCTCAAGGCAGTAAATTTAAGCTATATACCTACCATTAGGTATGCCAAAATACCTAATCAACCTTATTGAAACAAGGGTTATTAATGGAGTTATTTGTATAAGTAACTATATAAAAATCTGCAACCATGAAAAACTACTTATTAATTCTAGCTTTCTTCTTTTGCACTATGGTGCAGGGGCAAATAGTAACCAGTAAAAATGTTAGCGATAACAGCTACGGTGAAAAAAAATTAAAGGATGCTCCAAAGAAGGTTTATCTAAATCAATTCTTTGTGAATTACCAATTGATTGCTGCAAGTTCGGAAGCAAGTGCAGGAGGTAAAACTAAAGCAGAGATGGCTGTTGGTATGACGGGAGTAGAAATTGCAGATATGCAGGAAATCACCAATAATGCCTATGCCATGGTGGTGAAAAAACTCCAGGATGCAGGGATAGAAATTGTCAATTCAGCTGAGGCTGGTAATACGGAGTTTTATAGTGACTGGACCAAAATGACCGGAGGTACTCCTTCTAAAGCTCAACTTATTGGTTATGTTTCTACGGCACCCGCTGGATTTGATTTTTATGTTAAAAAAGTAGACAGTAAAGGAAAAACGAAAGGCACCTTTTTGGATACAACGCCTAAACTATCCAAAGAACTAGGAGATATTCCGGTTTTTGAAGCCAACATCTGCTTTCAATTTGTGACCATTGAAGGTAATAGTTCTTATGTAACTGATGCCACCAAGATGAAAGGGGTGGTGCAATACCAAATGCCAGAAGTTGCAATAGCTAAATCTGCTGAGGGTATATTTGGTTCTAAAATAGAAACATCTAGAGTTGCCGCTCGTGTGGTTTGGAAAGGTGGAATGAATGGAGCAGGAGCAAATACCATTTTGTCTTATAGCCCAAAAGGTGGTATAGAAATCCCAGGGGTAATGGAAGAAAAGAAGTTTAAGGAGTATGTTACACCAGATAGGAGTTACAATACGACATATGCAGGAGTTGCCTATACAAATGATAAAGAGCTGGAAGTATCTCATCAAGTAAAAGCTGATAGAGCTGCGTATAAAACAAAAACGCAACAAGCCCTCAATGAGTATTTAAGTTTGGTGGTTGATAATTTTATAGCCAGCCTTAATTGATTCGGAGGTGTGGTGAACACTAAGACATAGAGCTGTGTATATGCAGCTCTATGTCTTAGTTGTTTATTTCTGCTAGTTTCTTTTAGGCTGGCTGCTAAAGAATCTGAAAAGGTGTAATCTTTTTGGCTTAACAGATAAGCGAACTATTAAATTTCCAGGAGCTACTCAAGATGGAATTGATTTCTCCGGTTCAAACATTCTTTCTTGTTTTTAACCATATTCCAATAAGTTGAAATGCCAATATGGTCAAAAAAATGGGTAGGTATAAATAAATTATTAAATCTACTTTGTCTGCATTTAATCTATAAAATATAGAATGCGCTATTACTAAAACAAACATCAAGTAAGTGAAGCGCTGCAGGTTTTTCCATTTTGCTGCTTTTAATTTTCTTAAAAAATAATCGTTTGATATGACAAGTAGCAAGATGAGGATGAAGGCCCCAAGTAACCCAGTGTAATTTGCCAACCCGAAATTACCTTTACGAATTGCAAAACCTTTTTCAACTTCTTCTACAAAATAAAGCCAAGGCCTACCTGTGAAATGCATAAATAGCCCAACCACAGAATGAATCAGACCTAATAACCCTCCAAAAATACCAATATCTCTTCTTATATTAGTTGAGATTGGGTTTTTGAGTTTTAACATCAAATTTATAGGTCCTAAAATTAGTGAGACTGCCAATAAACAAATGCTTAGATATCCTGAAGTATAAGTGATAAAAGGAACAATAGGTAAAGTGGGCTTCCAAAAGAGGTAAAAAATAATACAGAAAGTTACACTAAGGGCAAACATTGGCAGATAATGAATTTTAAGCCTAGTGACAATATTTTTTTTCATGTTTTGTTAATTTCTACTATAAATTTAGCTGTTTATTATTGCTTAAAATCAGTTAGTTAGCACTGGGTAATTTAAGACGAGTAGCTTATTTTGTGCTTCATTTCAGCTATTTGATTAAGGGATTGAAGCAGTCTACAATCCGTTAATTTATTACTAACCGACTATAAATTATACTCATTGTATGTGGCTGAAATGGTGAATATAAACCAAAAAAATTAGGGGTACAAGGCTCTATAATCTCCTACGGTATTTAGAGGGTGGGATCTAGTTCAGCCCATTTTACTCTCAGTTGAGCTGGCATGGGAATGATCTTTTCTACGGATATCTCGATAAGCAAAGGGATGGATTTCACCTGATATAAATGTCAATCTCAATGAGTTCTTCACTTTGCTACTCAATCACCAATTGTTTTGGATAGGTAGGTATAATTACTCGCTGTTGCCACGGAATAGCAACTCAGATCAGGAGATGCTTTAGGAAGTTGACGCTGATTAGCTTGCCAATAAAAAGCTATGCCCGATAGTAGTTTATCTCAAATTAAGGTGTGCTTTTGATTGACTATTACTTTTCCTTACTGATTAGGTAATCCCTTTATTCTGACTGATCTCCTAAGTACTCAATCTTTCAGTTGCTGAGATCTGCCACATATTCAATTATTCCATAGTTTATTTATCCTCTTCGGTAAGTTTCCGATTTGAACATTTGACAAAGGATAGAAGTGTTGTCCCCACTTCCTGTGAGAATATTTTCCCATCAGAGGAAAATGCCATGGAGCTAACGATTTGCAAACTTACGGAGGAGTGGTCCCAGCGACTTCCAAGTGAAGATAAGGGCTTGTCCGCAATTTGGCTTAAGATTTCCCAAGTGGGAAGTAGTGTTAAAAGCCTGCTTGTGCAACACTAATCAAGTATTCAAATAAAATAGTACATTTAATTACAGAGAGTTAGCCCAAAAAAATGTACGTTTTATTATATGGATTCTACCAGTACAAGCTTATCAGAGAAACTAAGGCATAAACCTTGGGTGAAGACTGCACATTGGATTATTACCCTTAGTTTTTTATTTCTGGTCTTTACCGGCATCGAAATAATGATGGTTCATCCGCGACTTTATTGGGGGGAAGTAGGGAATGAGCTCACTCCCGCATTGCTGGAAATTCCTATAAGTCGTAACCATAAGCGTTCGGATTGGCAAGAGAAAGTACCGTTTTTTGATTCCGAAGATTCGCCTGTCAGTGCAGGCAGAAATGGCGAGGAGTTGATGTTTAATGAAAATGGATGGGGGCGAAGTATTCATTTTTTAGCCGCTTGGTTTCTGGTGGTGACAGGTTTAGTGTATTTGCTTCTGGGGATTTTTAGCGGGCATTTTCAAAAACACATTTGGCCCAGAATAAAAGAACTGACTCCTGCTCAGCTTTGGCGAGATATAAAAGAGCATTTTCAGATGAAGATAGCCCCGCCTACGGGTGGCCCCACCTATGGGCTGCTTCAAAAACTTGCTTACATGACTATTATTTTCATGGCATTGCCTCTGGCAATAATCACAGGCTTTACTATGTCTCCTGCCATCACTGCCGCTTTTCCATTTCTGTTGGAAGTTATCGGTGGATATCAATCTGCCAGAACGATCCATTTCTTTACCTCTTTGGCCCTTGAGATCTTTTTGATCATGCATATAGTGATGATTATGTTATCTGGATTCAAACAACAGTTGCGGTATATGACCATAGGTAAACAATCATGAAATTGAGAAAGACGCCTACAAGATTTCTCCTGATAGCCCCGATAATTATCGGAGGGATGACCTTTGAAGATCAATTTGTAAACAGATGAAAAAGAAGCAGATTATAACTCGACGTGCAGCCATCACAACTGGTATGGCGTCTCTAGGCGCCCTGATTATTCCCGGCTGCAAGCAACCCCTGCCTCCGAACTATGGGAATATCCTGCGGATGGGTGATAATTTCACTTATGCTGCTCATCGAGCCTTACTTCCCGGTCAATCTTTGGCTAAGGAATACCGTTTTAGTGAGATCTCTTCCATGCCTGCGACTGGTACTATTAATCCCGCTGATACTTCAAAGGAATATTTCAGCGAAAGTTATGAGCGTTTATTAAGCAATGGCTTTGACAATTGGCAGCTTCCTGTGGAGGGTCTTGTGGCTAGGCCTACGAGCTATTCACTGAACCAACTTAAGAGTTTTGCTGCACGGACTCAAATCACCAGGCACACCTGTGAGGAAGGTTGGACGGCTATTGCAGAGTGGACTGGATTACCACTGGGTACCTTACTGGAGCATGCGGGGATTATGCCCAAAGCTCGCTGGGTAAATTTTTATTCCTACGATGGGTGGTTGGATTGCATAGATCTACTCGATGCTTTTCATCCCCAAACCATCTTGGCTTATGGTATGAATGGAAAAAACCTCTCCATACCACATGGTGCGCCGCTTCGATTGAGACTGGAGAAACAAATCGGTTTTAAAAGCATGAAGTACTTGGAGCGGATTGTTATTTCTGAGGAATACATAGATCCAGGAGATATTGGCTGGGCATGGTACAATGGGATATAAAGTAGCTTTTTCTATCCCTCTAATTTGTTGATTCTAGATCTCTAGCCCAGACTTCCAAAACTATAGAATGCCTCAGCGAAGTGATAGTTTGATATGGTCTTCGAAAGACGACACGCTTGGTTGTTATGGCGTGTGTATACATGTCCTAAGCTATTCATTAGCAATAAAGAATGGAGTTTGGTGTATTCTTCAAATCAAAGTTTAGACCCTATAGTAATTCGCGTCAAATTAAGCCGTACTTTTGCGCCCGCAAAGAAAATAACATGAAGCGTATAAACGAATACAAGAAACTCTTTGGAGTTGAAAAGGAAATCGATTTGACCACCTTGAAAAAGACTTACCGCAATCTTGTGAAGGAGTGGCATCCTGACAAATTTCTAAGTGGAGATCCAAAGCAAGTAGAAGCAGAAGTACAAAGCCGCAGAATTATCGATGGGTATCATTTTTTGGTAAGTATAGCTCCAGAAACCCATGAGGCTAATTTCGCGAATTACACAGAAACGATTAACGTAGCTGGAATCGCAGACTATCACCACAAAGGGATGTTGCTAGAGATCACATTTGTAGATGGTAATACCTACGAATACTTCGGGGTAACTCCGCAAGTCTATCAAAAAATGATCAATAGCGATAAGATCAACCGCTTTGCAAAGCGTGCCATCTATCCAAATTATATCTATAGAAAATCTAAGAAGAGTTCGGAAGAGGTTTAAAACCTAAAGTTTACGAGCTTGATCCTAACCGTGGTCTGTGAAGACACAGACCACGTACTTTTTCATTGTTCTGTCCGGCACTACATAGGTTAGGGAAGGGGAAATCTCTTTTTTTGCTATTACCTAGCATGGTTGAAATTGAAAAATCATTCAACTATAAAGAGTAATTTCATCCGATCACAAAAGGAATGATTGAGATCGTCAAGATGTTTTTCTCCCGACTGCTTTACAGAATTACACCGATTTCACTGCTATCAAGCTACTCCTATCCCAGCCAAACCTAAAGCTTGCCTCTTTTCTGCTATCTTTGTTTTCATCCAAAAAATGACAAACACAACTCTGCAGTTTTTCATTTTCAAGATTCATACTAGCTAGGAATTGTTTTTCAGTTGACTTTCCGCAGCCTCAGCAATGACTTAACATATTTTGAAATAAAATTGGTTAACACTGAATTGAGGCTTCATCGGACATCAGGCATCCGACACCCTGCTTTTCAACCAAAGAATCATGATACTCGCAAATTAATCACCTAAAAAAGAACCATAGTACATGGGAGAATTTTCTCTAAACCAACGATATACCAGTTCCGGAGAACCTGAACTCGGAGTGGGCATAGTGACAGAAGTCAGCAAAGGAAAGGTGCGGATATCTTTTCCTGTCTCAGAAGAAGTGCGAATGTATTCCATAGAAAGTGCTCCTTTGCTCCGAACGGTTTTTAAGCCTGGCCATACCATCGTAGATCAACAAGGACAAGCTATGTTGATTGAAGAAGTTAAACTCGAAGATGAGCTGTATGTGTACTATGGGGACGGCAGAGAGTTGGGCGAGGAAGAGCTTGGGGATGTGTCTACCTCCCATACGGTGGATGATAGACTTTTTGCGGGAGATGTAGATACGCCTGAACTATTTGCCTTACGTAGAGAAACGCTTGATCACAATTATCAAAGAAGAATATCTCCGGTACATGGATTTGTAGGGGGTAAAATAGATTTGATTCCGCATCAATTGTATATAGCCCATGAAGTGAGTTCCCGGTTTGCGCCCCGTGTTTTGCTATCCGATCAGGTTGGTTTGGGCAAAACCATTGAGGCCTGTCTGATTCTGCATCGTTTGTTGGTAACGGGTAGGATTTCTAGGGTGCTGATTCTTGTTCCCGAATCCTTGATCCACCAGTGGTTTGTGGAGGTTTTGAGAAGATTTAACCTATGGTTTAATATTTTCGATGAGGAACGTTGTAGGTCTCTTGAGAAAGGTGCGCCCGAAGGAAATCCTTTCCTTGATGATCAGTTGGTGATTTGTAGCATAGAGTTTCTGGCAGGTTCACAAAAGCGAACCAGGCAAGCCATTTCTGCCAATTGGGACATGCTAGTAGTCGATGAAGCGCATCACCTGGAATGGTCTGTGGACGAGGTAAGTCCCGAGTATAGCATTGTAGAATTGTTGAGTCAGGTAGCCAAAGGATTGCTGCTGCTAACTGCTACGCCGGAACAGTTGGGGGTAGAAAGTCATTTTGCACGACTGCGATTACTGGATCCAAATAGGTATAACAATTACGATGATTTTATCAATGAATCTGATGGTACCAAAGACATTGCTGTTATAGTCGAAAAGCTTTCCACAGGCAAAGCTTTAAAAGTGAAAGAAATAAGCCTGCTGGAAGATATTTTTTCTAAGGAAAGAATCGCTTTGCTAGCTAATAAGGATGAACTGACTAGGCACAATCTTATAGAAGATTTGCTTGATCAGCATGGCCCGGGAAGAGTTTTGTTTCGAAATACCCGATTGGCCATGAGCGGATTTCCTAAGCGCATTGCCCAGCTGATTCCTATCAAGGAACAGGAAAATCATAGTCTTTGGATTGAACGGTTGAGGAAGGAGTTTTCCTATGATATGGAACATTCTTCCGAACCAAAACCAGAGCAGGAATTTTGGTTTGATGAAGATCCGAGAGTGAAGTGGCTTGTAGGGAAAATGGAGGAATTGCAGGATGCAAAGATATTGTTGATATGCAGCTCCAAAGAAAAGGTACTGGCATTGGAATCGGCTTTAGGTGATTATCCAGAGTTTACGGCAAGCGTTTTCCACGAAGACCTCACGCTTGTACAGCGCGATAGGAATGCTGCATGGTTTGCTGAGTCTGAAGGGGCTCAACTATTAATCTGCTCTGAAATAGGGAGTGAGGGTAGAAATTTCCAATTCGCACATCATCTTATACTGTTTGACATGCCCTTCCATCCCGAATTGCTGGAGCAGAGAATCGGCCGTCTTGACCGCATAGGGCAGAAGGAGGATATTACTATCCATATTCCATATCTGCTAGGCAGCCCACAAGAACTCCTTGTCAAGTGGTTTCATGAAGGCTTGGATGCTTTCAATACTAATCTGGAAGGAGGGAATATTATCTCTAAACTATTCAGCAAGCGATTACTTGCTATTTCTGAATTAGAATCGGTTGAAGCAGTGAAGTCTGAACTGGAAGTTTTGATTTCTGAAACTGCTGAATATCAAAAAGAACTAAAGAGAAATCTTGCAGAGGGACGCGATAAGTTGCTGGAGATGAATTCATTTCGTCCGAAAGTAGCAGAGAAACTAATTGAACAAATTCAGGCGGAAGATAATGACCCCGCTCTGGAAACTTACCTGACTAAAGTCTTTCGATATTTTGATATAGAGATGGAAGACTTGGCGTCCAGGACGTACCTATTACATCCTGCATCCTATAGTGCTGAAGTGTTCCCTTCCATTCCGAAGGAGGGAGTTCAGGTGACATTCGATAGAAAAAGAGCACTCAGCAGAGAGGATGTGAGCTTTCTTACCTGGGATCACCCCATGGCAAACGGTGCCATTGATAAAATGCTGAGTTCGACCCTAGGAACAGCCAGTTGTGGATTGATTCGGGGCACCGGTAGTCCTGGGCTATTACTTGAATTGATTTTTGTTCTCGAAACAGCAGGCAAGCAGAGTATTGATATTGACCGCTTCCTCGCAGATACACCGCTGAGAATTGTGGTAGACCATACGGGAAAAGAAGTGACAGAAAGCTATACAATTGCAATGCTCAACAAAAACGTAGTACCCGGCAGAATAGATCCCTTGCTGGAAAATGATGTATTTGTAGACACTTTATTGCCCAATATGATTTCATCTGCCACAAAAATCGCTGAGCAGCTGGGAGAAAAAGAAATAAACAGGGGTTTAGACCGAATGAAACGCACATTGGATCATGAGATCAATCGACTGACTGCCTTACAAAAAAAGAATAAGGACATTAGGGCCAGCGAAATTCAGACAGCATTGGAAGAGCGAAATACATTATCAGCCCTGATAAATAAAGCTAGGGTGCGTTTGGATGCTGTGCAGCTAATCAGGAAGGAATAGCCTTGGTAGCTGTTAATTGATGGCAAACGGATATCAGCTGATCAGTGCATAAATCATATTAAGCGACTCTTTTGAGAAGTAATTTTAAGTTTACAGAATCACATTTAAAAACCAGATTATTAAGCGATTTTTTTAATCTTTATTGGACTAAAGTGAATAGCGAAAAAATATGACCTTAGATTACCCTTCGATATTGTTTTTTTTAGCGCTGAATAATTTATTCATTATAGCCTTATTCATCTATCAATATTTTTACCATCATAAGCGATGGTATCTGCTGTTAGTTGCACTAGGGGTTTCGTTTCAGGTAATCGCTATTGTTCTGTTTAATTTTAGAGATCATTTTCCTCCTTTATTTTCAACCCGGATAAGCAATTTCCTTATGATTTCCAGTTTTGCACTGACATCATTTGGCCTTCTTTCTTTCGATGGTAAAATCCGAAAAAAACTCTTGTGGGTTTTCATTGCTGCCGTACTTCTGGTTTATTCCTGCATTTTAATCGTCGAAGAAAACAATACAATGCTTAATGTAATACGGATAGCATCCTCTTCATTTTTCTTAGGTGTTGGCTCCTATTATCTTTTTACCAATAAGAATAAGTACAAATCCGCTTTACTGATAAGTGGAGTGCTTTTGATCTATTCATTGTTCCAGGTTATCAGGGCTTTTTATATTTACCAATTAGATCAATCTTATATTTATACAACTAATTCAGTCATTGGTAATTGGTTTCTGATAATTTCACTTTTTGTCATAAGTGGTTCCTGCATAGGTTTCATTATGCTTTTAAAAGAGATAGATCAAAAAACCATACTTGAAAAAAATATAATAATACAACAGGGTAAACTTAAACTCGAGGAATTAAACCTAACCCAAAACAAGTTATTTTCCATCATAGCACACGATTTAAGAAATCCATTTAACAATATTATAGGCCTTTCTGAGTTCCTCAAAGAAAGTGATATGGATGAAGTAGAGTCTGAAGAATACATTGACCTAATTAACTCTACTGCAAAAAACACCCTTAATTTGCTTGATAACTTATTGAACTGGGCAAAATCACAGACGGGGGAATTACGTTTTATCCCAGAAAAAATCATACTGTCCAAAGTCATAACTGAGACACTCTGGCTTAAAGAATCACTTGCAAAGGCTAAAAATATTTCTTTGAATTATGCCCTTTCAACTGATATCGAATTATATACAGACAGAAATATTTTGGGGACTATTTTGCGAAATCTAATTTCTAACGCAATAAAATTCACCAATAAAGGAGGGTCTATTGATATCCTTGCAACTACAAGCGAGGATGAAGTGGAGATTTCTGTTTGCGACAATGGAGTAGGAATGAGCGTAGAGACCATACGTAAGATTTTTGACCCATCCACTACCATGACATCCCTAGGTACTGATAACGAAGGTGGTTCGGGCTTAGGTCTAGTTCTTTGCAGAGAGTTTGTGAAAAGACTTGATGGGCATCTTTGGGTTGAAAGTGTAGAGGGACAAGGAAGTAATTTCAAGTTTACCCTTCCTTTAACTAGAAAGGGAGAATAAGGATGGTGCAATGGACTAGGTTTAGTTACTCTCGACCACTGTGCAGGGCTAGAACTGGAAAAACATCAAACTAAGTGTTTTACTGAATTTCAACCTTTCAGCATTGTTTGAGATAAAAACAGCTTGATTATCTGATTTTCTACCATTAAAAAGCATAATAAGATTTGGTAATCCCGATAGGAATCGGAACATTCATTGAGGCCGCTTCGGTCTCCTGATAATTATGGGGATGTCTTCCAGCCACATTGAACGAGGGAATTTAAGTGGTTGCCTGTAGTTATATTTTACAATAGAATATTGGCACACTTGCGGTCAATCATAAAATGCTTTCATATGCTCACCAAACAAGAAATCGAATTTTTAGATACCTATGGGTATCTCAATTTAGGTCAACTATTAACTGCAGAACAAGTCACACAAGTCAATGATAGAATTGATCAATTGATGCAGTCGGAGGGTGAAAATGCAGGGGCAGAATTAGCAGAGTCGAAATACATCCGTCATCCGAAAGAAGAGGGGGCAGACCGCTTGGCTAATTTGGTTAATAAGGGACCCATTTTTGATGTTTTTTATACCCATCCTCGTGTGCTGGCTGGTATTGAGGCTGTTTTGGGTCAGTCATACAAATTATCCTCGCTCAATTATCGAGCTGCAAAACCCAATCAAGGTCTTCAAAAACTTCATGTAGATTGGAAAAATACGGTCGTGAATGGCTCGTACCAAGTTTGCAATAGCATTTGGCTTTTTGACGATTTCACGGAGCATAATGGTTCAACGCGAATCGTGCCAAAATCACATAAATTAAGCTCTCTACCCGATGAAGTAATGGCGGATCCTCTTGACAAACATCCTGACGAAATCCGAATCATAGCCCCTGCGGGCTCGGTTTTTATATTTAACTCACATGTTTGGCATGGAGGGACTACTAATCAAACTAACCAGGTACGACGAAGTATTCACAGTTATTTCTGCAGCAGAGAGCAACCCCAACAGATTGATCAAAAGAAGTATATCACCGAGGAAACTTCACAGAGAATTGGTGATAAAGGGAGGCATATTTTGGATGTATAAGGTTCATTGTTTTATCTGTCTCAATTTCTTCCGGGCACTATAGGAATGAAAAAGATAGGGTGAATTTAGAACTTATACTTTTCTGGATTATGCGTTTGTAATTATATTTAGGATAATTTCTATCAATAGAAAAGCTCAGCGTAAGAAAGGGCAAAGTTTTGCCAAAGACTACTTTCATTGATCTGCCAAAGTGCCGAGCCAACCAGCAAAAACAAGAATACCACGAGGGAAGGTTTGTAGTCGTTTTTCTTCACCAAGTCAATACCTAACAATGTGCCTACAATCAGGAGATCAATACCATCTGTTATAGTAAAAGCGACATAAGGTGATATATCAAAGCTGGCAAGAAGACCACGTCCCACACCAGGCCCAATAGCTAAAATTCCGGTACCAATCATATAGCGCATATGTGCTGATGGTATTTTGCGGTAGCCCATGGCTAATGCCCAAAAGATGGCGAAAGTGAAGAATCCACGAATATCAAGCACCATAAAACCCAGGTTTTCGCTCTCAGAGAGAACATCCAAACCGCGCCAGTAAGAATCTCTCGTAACAAAGTACATTGAGAGGATAATCAAGGGCCCTAATACAAAAGCTACTTTACCGATGCTTCGGTGCAGTTTTGCCTTTTTTACATAAATCAACATTGGCTGAACTACTAATAATCCCAACCAAATCATTAAAAGGGCGCCGTGAATATGGATGATGTAAGTTGAATTTATGAAGTTTGGGAACTGGCTTGTGTAAGTTTCATAAAAACCCCATTGCACACCGATGATAATGACTACCATCAGCAGTGCTGTAAGGCGATAGGTGTTTTTTGTTTGGATGCTTAGCATGAGTTTGGTGGTTCGGATCTAACTGACCAATTGATTTTATTTCGTTTATAAAAAATAACTAAATAATTACTTGGTAAAAATTTGAAATACAAAATAATATTTTTTTGTTAAAAATGTGCTTAGACAGGTAATATAGAATTGAGAATTATAAAAATGATAGCGTGTAATTGACAATTTTTCAGGAAAGCTGTGACGAGTATAAATAGGTATTTTACCTCCGGCCACTGTACGGAACTATGCCTAAACGGGGGGGGGGGGTCTAATGCCCGGTAGACCTAGTTGATATTATATCTTTTATAAACCAGTAGCGCGGCGGCAAGGTCTTCTACAGCCAAACCGGCTGATTTGAAAAGTGTGATTTCTTCGCTTGAGGTTCTTCCAGGGTGAATGCCTTTGATCAGTTCCACGATGTCGGCTTTTACATCATTTTCTGTGATGATTCCTTCAGCGATAGGTAGTGCAAGTTCACCTGTCTCATGAAGAGCGCCGGCACGGGAATCAACGAAAATAGAACTCTTAAGAATAGCCTCGTCGTCAGTTTCACGGGTAGTTGGTTTATGAGAACCAATTAGATCTAAGTGTGTTCCGGGTTTTACCCAATCCCCTTTAATCACAGGAGTTTTAGAAAGCGTGGCACATGCGATAAGATCTGCCTGCCGTGCTGATTCTTCTAAATTAGTGACGCATTCTGCAAGGATTCCCTGATTCTTCAAACTCGCTACGAATTCTTTCATTTTAGTTGGATTTCGCATCCAAACTCTGACTTTTTTAAAGTTTCTCACCGCCATATGAGCATGAACTAAATGCTGAGCCACTTTTCCGCCACCCACGATCAATAGATTTTCAGCATCATCTCTGCATAGGTAAGAGGCTGCAAGTGCCGAAGTACAAGCAGTTCTTCGGGCTGTGAGCTCAGTGGCATTCATCATAGCCAGAGGCTCGCCAGTTTTGGAATTGCTCAAAATATATTGGGCAAAAATAGAAGGCATGTTTCGATTAGCATTTGCTGGAGCGACAGTGACCTGCTTCATTCCCATGTATTCGCTGTTCCAAACCGGCATTAGGATCAAGGTGTTTTCATCTCCTTCTGCTGTGGTATAAAAGTGATGGTGCCGTAATGGCATGGTGTAGTCAGACTGAAAAATTTCTCGAAGTGCCTCTATCAGTTTTTTGTAATCTAGAAGTTCGATGATTTTCTCATCAGGGATAATAAGCATTTTAGTTTCTTGAATTGGTCAAAGGGGTAAAGTTCGAGAAATACTTTACTAATTCTCTCTAAGTTTAGACTAGGATCATATGGTGAACTAGGTATGGTTTCACCTGATTCTAATCATTCATTTTTGACTTTGAATGCAAGCAAAACATTTCCAGGCATTTCCCCAAACATGCTATAACCGGAATTGACGTAGAGCATGCCATCTGCCACCACAGGTGATGGGCCATCAATAGATCCACCGTTGCCTTTTTGTCCATTTATAGTTTCATATTCTTTGACGGTATCAAACTCCCATAAGACAGATCCATCCTTGGTGGAATAAGCACGAACAAATCCATTAAGGTCTCCTTCGAAGACGATCCCAGGAATGACAGTAGGCGCAGCAGAGTTGGATTGCTGACAGTTTTCTCGGGTAGAATCGTCGCAAGGCGGAGGAGATACACTCCAAACTTTCTTCCCGGTTTGAAGATTGAGCGCATAGATTCCTGGTGTAGGAGAAATAGTTTCATCACTAGGATCTAAGGCAAAGACATTGTCTGAATTTGCAGCATAGACTAACTCGCCGTCAGTTGCCATGCCCCAATGGATGCCACCCAATGCTCCGCCTTTTCCGATCCGGGTTTGCCAAATAACTTCTCCACTTTCAGGGAGTAGGGCATGCACAACTCCTGATTTCTGTCCTACCACTAGCATATCTCTTTCATTTACTTTGTCATAGACAAGAATAGGTGCCATTCCGAAATCTACATCAGGGCCAGTTGGCGTGGGACAGTTAGGATTATCAGGACAGCCCATATTCCAAGTGTCATTTTTGGAGGCCTGCCAATTCCATTTTAATTCTCCTGTTTTCAGATCCAGTGCCTGAATCGCATCACTGGTATTGGTGGCTGGAGCGGTATAGTTTTCACCGGTTCCAATAAATAGCAAACCTCTTTTTGCATCCACAGTAGGACTTGCCCAAACAGGAGCTCCTGAAGGTCCATAAATTGAGCCTCCATTTTCCTTTTTTCCGGAAATCTTGGCTTCCTCAGCGATTACTTTATGCTTCCATATTTCAACTCCGGTTTTAGCATTCAGTGCGGTCACTCCACCTGAGGAGTTACAGCATTCATAGTTCGGGTCTTGAGTGGAGACTATTTCGAAGGAAGTAATAGGCACATAAACGATCCCATCGTGCACCACTACAGAGCCAGTGACGCCGGAAAGTGGGTGCTGGCCGGCTCTTTTTTTCCAGTTTAACTCGCCGGTTTTGATGTCTAGGGAATACGTATTGGTCGCATAGTCGGCAAAGTATGCGGTGAGATTTTCATCCTCGGCGGTATAGGTAATTGCTCCCCGGATTGCAGCATTGGCCTGAAACGTCCATCCGATTTTACCTGTATGTCGATTCATTGCATAGACTTCTCCAAACTGACTTCCTACGATCAGCCAGTCTCCGACGATGGCTGGCTTACTTCGTACTACGGTTGCATTTGGAAAGGCAAAACTCCATTGTAACTCTAGTGATGAAACGTTTTCAGGTGTAATTCCTGCCTGTGCAGTAGATCGAAAGCCCGAACCTTCCATATCTCCACCCCAACCTGAATAGTTGAATTCTGACTGGGTATCTGCCTCCGAAATAGAGAAAGTGGTATAGGCAGATTCTGGAATTACAACTTTTACTAATTTCTTATTGGTCAAGTATTGGGCTACAGCCTCCCGCTCTTTCGAGCTTAATGGCTCTGCCTGAACTTGCATTTTTCCCATGTTCAGAGCGGATAAGATCGCATGCGGAGACATTCCTGCTAACAGTCCTTTTGCTGGTGCCAGATTTGCGTTAGCTTCTGTATGGCAGGCAGCGCAGACTTTAGTATAGGTCTGTTCCCCAAGTTTTAACACTTCTTCTGAGATGGGGGCATCAGTTGCATCAGTGACGTTTTCTGAGGTGTTGTCGATGGACTTTTGGCAGGAGGTGACTAAGAAAAAAGCTAGGATTACAAAAATTGAAAATTTGGACATAAGGGTAGTGTGTAAAGAAGTTTGGGAAGTTGATAAAAAAACTTTCTTAATATAAAGCATTGATTTATAGAATAAAAGGTATGCTGGTGTAAGGAAGTCTTGAAAAAGTTCAAAAAATAGATTTGTGCTATATAAAGGGGGAGGGTTAGTTTGTGAGCTTTAGCTAAATAACCTGTCCAATGCTGGAATTACATCTGGCGGTGGTAAAGGAGAGTAATCATTGTTAACCTCCTTTTTATTTAACTCCAATCAATACTTTTTGATGAGCAGTTGGTAGAAAAAGTTGGAGCCTTGGTTTTTAGAACTTTTGACACCGATCTGCCCATGATGCAAGGTGATGATCTGCTTAGAAATGGCTAGGCCTAAACCTGTGCTTTCTTCTCCTTCGGTAGGTCGAGAACTTGTTTTTTGAAAATAGTTAAAAAGATTGTTTTGCTCTGCCTCCGAAATCCCGATTCCATTGTCAATGACCTCCGTCAAAACTTCGTTGCTATTTTTCAACGAGATTTTGACTAATATTTCAGTATTTCGATTGGAGTATTTGATTGCATTTGATAATAAATTCCCGATTACTTCACTTAAGTAATGCTGATCAAAATCAACAATCAGTTGATCTTTTTCTGATTCAAGCGTAATCTTAATGTCTTTATTTTTAGCAAGTATTTGATTTATATAAACCTGATTAGCTATAAATGAAATATAGTCCTGTGTTTTGTATGTTAATACGAGTTTTCCAGCTTCTATTTTGGAAACATCCAGCAGGTTCCTGACTACTGTAATGCTGTTGCTGCTCGTTGTTTTAATAATATCCAGGATCTCGGTGATTTCAGGATTCAGCTCCTCCTTATAGTCCTCAATTAGAATTTCAGTAAAGGCATTGATGATGCCAAGAGGTCCTTTGATATCATGCGCAGCTATCCCTATAAATTTGTTTTTTTCCTTATTTAGAGATTTCAAATGGCTATTTAAAGATTTAAGTTTCTGCTCATTTGCTTTGAGGTAGTATAATAGTAAACCTATTGAAATGAAGAATACAAGTCGGACTCCTGCGTTCCAGATGGGAAAGAAAAGTAGGGTGTATTCTCTCGACAAGTAGTCCGAGACAAACCATTCAATAGATGCTAATGTGGAGCTAAAGATAATCGCAGAGAGGCTTGTCTTTGGAGATATGGACAAAGCAGCAATTGGCAAAAGGTAAAAAAAAGAAAAGGCAAATTCATCTCCAGTTAAAAAGTCAATATATCCAATGAATAAAATAGTTAAGATCGCTACAGTTAAACTGATGTGTTTATTTTTAAATCTTTCAATTAAATTCAATTTCATAAATTTTTTAAAGGCCCATCGTAAAACGGGTGCTGTTTGCTAGGCGAGATTAACTAAGAATAAATCATTGACTCTAATCGATAAGATCTATCAGGTACGTTAGGCTCAATAGCTGAGTTCTGCACGATTTAGCGCGGGCGAATATCTTCAGATAACTTCCAATTGCAATTCTTTTTTGGATGTTTATTTTAATGAAAGGCTACCAAATCTGGTTTGACTCTGATGAATTCGAAAGGAAGTGGTGATTGACGGGCTTTATGTGGTTTGGGTAAGGGACTTTAAGAAATAATAGTGTAAAAAATCACTGAATTTAATTCTTGAAAATCAATAAAAAGTAAGCAGGAATTAAGGTGCCTTGACTAGCTGTAGTCTAGGATAGTCATCGGAAGTATCTACTCTTAGCCTAGATAAAGACTTAAAGTTCGAAAAGTTCTTTAATAATTCTCCTTCGGTTTGGAATAGGGAAATGCAGTGGATTAGACCTAGCTATACTAGCGATATGACTACACCCAGAATTGGTTTTAGGACAGATTAATTTTTAGTAAATGTCAAATAATCTGTTCCGCCATTTCCCCCACTTACGTCTTTAAGTTTAATCACGGTTGTTGTTTTTTCAATAATTTCCCAGTCATCTGTTAGTTCTTCAAATTGTGCTGGTGAACTAAATGCAATATTAAAATCTAAGTCACTTTGACTATCATCATTACTATTACTATCAGTTACAGACCAAGTTCCTGTATAATTATTTGTACCATTTGTTGCAGTTAAAGCATTATTTGCGCCAAAAGTAAAATTGTAACCATTAAAACTACTTGTCTCTTCGTGGTCTGTGTCGTAATAATAAGTTATTTTCCAAGTTCCTTTATTTACAATATTAATAACATCGGCAGGTGTATTCATTGATTGATTTGGACTATCATCGTCATTACTACACATCGATGAAGTTGTCAAAATAAATAGGATAGCTATTATAAAACTAAATTTAAATTTTTTTAAGTATTTCATAATTTTGGGCTTTAATTGTTTGATAAATATTAACGTTTTTTTTGTAAAAAAAGTCTGACAATCGAAGTAAAAGTTTTGTTAAACCAATCACCAAAAAAAGGATATTCGAGTATTAATGCTCCCGATGACTATCTAGTACAAGTTTAAATCCAACAGTGATCTTTCTGTATCTAGACGGGGCTTTATATTCTATTGATTTGAGTTACTCCTTTTAGTCAGCAAACCAAGTGTCTCTTAATATTTTCCATTCTCCATCATCTTTTTTCCATATCAACAAATATCTTCCGCTGCTATATACTTCTCCATTTGGGTAATTCCAGGTACCTGTTCCATCTTCTACGATTAGTTGGTCATTTCCCCAGATTTTTGTGGTATTAAATGAGCCAGAAATACTATCTCGAATCAAATTTCCAAATGCCGAAATAATATCTTCCCTGCCTACACGGGAAGGAATTATTTCGGCATCTTCAGTGTACATATTTCCCAGGGCAATTGAGTCTCCATTCAGTAAATGCCTTTCATATTCCCGAAGACGTAATTCTATTTCTTTTTCAAGGGTTGATATATCCGTTTGATTAGATTCCAGAGCCTTGTTGCCTATCTTTTCGTTACAACTAGTAATGAAAATAGATACTATTAAAAACGTTAAAAATTGAATTTTTTTAAGTTTTGAATTTTTCATACTAAAAGTGTTTTTTTGGATATACCTAACTAGTTTATTGTTACAGCTTTTCCACAGCTACTTTCCCTTTTCAGTACTATAGGTACTGTTTACCGTATTATATTGAGCTATACAATATCCCTACAAAGCCTTGTTATCCAAAGCCCTCCCTAGTTTATATTTCATCGTAAAGGTTAGTAATGCAAAAGGTAGCAGAATCTTGAATCCTGCTCCCTTAAGAAGATTGAAAAGTTGGTAATCACCCTTTTTAAAAAATGGTTTATAATCGCGTTAAGTTTTTCGAGTTTAGGAAGATCTTAGTGGACATCCTAGGGAGATTTATCTTATGCCTTCCTGATTGATCAAACGGTTGATCAAGTGGTGTTTTTTCGATTAAGGACATCATCGATAAGATTTGCACTTCTTTCCCTTCCCTAGTTATTTATCTAGCAAAGACACTTTCCGACATGGGATTCAATCGAGTTTTATGTTGAAATTCCCGACAGCTGTACGGGATGATTAGGGTATGTAGGCTTAGTTACAACCTACACCCAGACACAGCAAACCATCTGCAAATACCTAGTGGTTGCCACCTATTACTCAACCTTTTCCTATTTGGGGTTGGTAAATTACTTTTCCAGTATCAGGTATCAGCGCAAGGACGACTCCTGATTTCTGTCCCCATAGCTCATTCGTTTTAGTAGTCGCAGGTGAGAAGTAATTCCACCCCAATAAGTTGTCTGATTTGGTTTGATGTCGTGGTGTAATAGAATGTCGTATAATATTTTGTTAAGTCTTGGATAATGAATGTGGTGGTAATGTGGAAATAAATGGTGGGCAATATGATTGTTGAAACCACCAAGAATAAAATTAGCTGTTTCGCTGAATGGGTGCATGTCGTTTGAACTTTTAATTTGGTTCATAAGCCACGATGTTGATATAAAACCATTTTTGTCTGTCGTTGGATATTCAGTCTGCTCTACGTGATGTGTCATAAAGAATGTGAAGAGCAAAAACAAGGATTGCGAAAGGTGCATTAATAAAAACCCTATCAAAACTATATACCAAGTTTGAGGTGAAAAAAGTAATGGCAAGGCGAGTATAAATGTTAGATAGAATGCTTTTTGTGCCCAGAATGAAAGATGATATTTAACGCCTTTTTTTTCTGTGTATTCGTCTTTTGAAAACAGAATTACAAAGTCTTTGATAAACACCCAAAACAGAGAATAGGTGGTGTAGGCCAATGGGGCATAAAAATGTTGATAGCGATGAAACCAAAAATGTTCGCTGTTTGGGATTACTCGAATAAGTTTTGAGATTTTCAAATCAGAATCGTAGTCTTCGACATTTGGGGCGTAATGATGTGAGTTTATGTGTCTTTGTTTCCAAGCTTCTGCGTGTGCACCTACAATAGTGTAGATGAAAATAAAACATAGATGGTTTAGTTTTTTGCTTTTAAATATCGTGTTATGCGAAAAGTCGTGAGAAAAATTAAAAGCAAAAAGTAAGGAAACAAAACCATATAAAACGAAACATAAAACAAATACTAGTTGACTATTTATGAAAAACAAGGCAGCGTAACAAACGGCAGTAAATGTGAAATAGAATATAAACTTCGCCCATATTTTTAGGATAAAGATGGATCTAGTCACATTGAGTTGCTCCTCTACTTGTCTGTAAATAGTCTTGAGCAATTCGCTGTCTTTAGCAATATGAATGTGTTTATCTCTCAAGGGGTTTATAGTTTAATGGTTTTCATAAAAAAAAATAGAGACTTCTCCTTCTAAAGAAAATTTCAAACGGCTTAGGGTATTCATTGGTGAAATTTTGGTGTTCTATCCACAGGCTGAATTCCAAAATATTTCAGGATTTTTACTACAGATTCCCAAAAATGAAGTTTTTGTAGCAATGGATTGCAAATATTAGTCATGACACAATAGTTTCCATCATAATGCCCATTATGATGTTTTAGGTGTTGCTTTTTATTTTGAATTATATAAAACTTCTGGAGATAGTAAACAATAATCGAAGTTTCAGATTGATCTTGATGTGCCCATTTGTGTATCAAATTAGCTTGAGCACTTACTAAAATAAAGAACAAAAGTTCCCAATAAAATCCGGAAAATAAACTGATGAAAAAAATTGCACCTCCGATTTTATAAACTCCATTAGTAAGGTCCCAATAAGACTGGCTAACCATTTTTCTTGGGAAATTGTGATGAATTAAAAGGCCATTAATGGAAACAGTTAAATATTTACTATCCATCACAGCGTATTGGTCAACATAAAAATGAATAAGTCCTGTCAAGAAATCCGCTAACAGGATCAGGAATGTAATTTTTAATATAAGCATGATATTATTTCACCATTATTTAATGCTTTGGAACACTATGGGAATAGGAATTTGCTGTCTTTAGCAATATGAATGTGTTTATCTCTTAAAAGGAATAGCTTTAAATTGTTGGTGCTTTCCCATTCCTTTTAGAAATCTGAAATGTGATGCAAGCGATTTTCTGTAGGGCATTTCCATATAAGTCAAACCATGCTTTTTAGAAAGTTCTTCAAACATGGGTAGGATTTCCAAGTAATGAACGTGACAAATATTTGGCAGTAGATGATGTAAAGCGTGGGCATTGAAACCGCCCAAAGTCCAGTTGAAAAATTTGCTGTCGGCGTTATAGTCTACAGATGTACACATTTGCAATTTTGGCCAACTCATATGAAGCTTGTTGTCCTTGTCTGGAACAGGATGGTCTACAAAGTCAGACAAGTGCGAAACGCCTAAAACCCCAACAAATATTAGCGAAACAAGAAAGTGGTTTAGTAAGAATGCCAATAAAACTGTTGCCCAACCAAACGGCAAAAGATAAACAGGCAGAATAATCATATAACCGATGTAAAGAAATTTATATAGGATAAGTTTTACTACTTCGTTTCTTGGGATTTCTATTTTGATAGTTCGGCTTGAATAATTGATTAGCATCAAAGTTTCTCTGAAGAAAAACCAATTAATAGAGTACAGTAGATAAAGAAAGGGGGCGTATATAAATTGATACTTATGAAACCATTTTAGGGGTTGGCTTTCTGTCATTCGGAAAAGTGGATTGTTCAATACATCAATGTCGCTGCCCTCAATATTGGTGTATAAATGGTGTGATTCGTTGTGATTCTTTCCCCAGACGTAAGCGTTGTTTCCTTGTAGATTAAAGCTAAGTGAGAATAACAGTTTGTTCCAAAATTTACTTTTAACAGCAACTCCGTGTGCTGCATCATGGGAAATATTGAATGCTGTCAACAAAACAGAAAGTCCCATTAGTAAGTAAAATGCGTAAAATCCAATTGTCGTTGTACTGGTAATCATAAGTACATAAAACAAAATGTCAAGGCTGAAATAAAGGATGATTTTAAAAATCATTGTCTTGTTCCCTGTCTTATGAATTCCTTTGTCGGTAAAGTACTGTTCGATTTTTTCGTTCAGTTCCTTATAAAATTCAGAACCCTCGTCCTTTGTGAATTTCAATTTATTCATTTTGTCAATTTCTGTTATGGTGGCGTTTTAAAATGTGTAATAACGAATTTATTGTTACAGCTTTTCCGTATCTAACTACCCTTTTCAGTACTATAGGCACGGTTTAATCATTTTTTTAAGCATTATACAATATCCCTATAAACACTTATCATCCAATACCCTGTGCGGTTTATATTTCATTGAAAAAGTCTAAAAGTTAAGGTTGGGCGGAGAGTTGTTCAGGCGGTCAAAATGTAAAAAGTTTTGCTAGACCAATGGCATCCCGATAGCGGAATAAAATGATTAGGATATTAGGGTAGGACTAGGCGTTAAAAAACAATTCTGTGGATTATGTTAGCCTTGGGCCAGTCCGCGACTATTGTCGGGAGTAGGGCAGGAAAAATACACACAGACACAATATCAATCTATCTACACAGAGACAGGTATCAATATCCAGAAGCGGCTTCTTAAAATTGAATTGATTTTTCCAAAAGCTATTAAATACTTGTAGTATAGTTCAAATATTCTTTCTTGTTTTTAACCATATTCCAATAAGTTGAAATACCAATATGGTCAAAAACATAGGCAGGTATAAATAAAATATTAAATCTATTTTGTCTGCGTTTAATCTATAAAATATACAATGTGCAATTACTAAAACAAACATTAAGTAAGTGAAGCGCTGCAGGTTTTTCCATTTTGCTGCTTTTAATTTTCTTAAAAAATAATCGTTTGATATCACAACTAGTAAGATCAGGATTAAGGCACCAAATAACCCCGTGTAATTTGCCAACCCGAAATTCCCGCTACGAATTGCAAAACCTTTTTCAACTTCTTCTACAAAATAAAGCCATGGCCTGCCAGTGAAATGCATAAATAAACCCACCACAGAATGAATCAGACCTAATATTCCTCCAAAAACACCAATATCCCTTCTTACATTAGTTGAGATTGGGTTTTTGATTTTTAACATCAAATTGATAGGTCCTAAAAGTAGTGAGACGGCCAATAAACAAATGCTTAAATATCCTGAAGTATAAGTGATAAAAGGAACAATAGGTAAAGTAGGCTTCCAAAGGAGGTAAAAAATAAGACAGAAAATTACACTAAGAGCAAACATGGGCAAATAATGAATTTTAAGCCTTTTGTAAATATTTTTTTTCATGGTTTTTTATTTTCTATTGTTAATATAGCTGTTTATTGTTGCTTAAAATCAGTTAGTTACCAATGAGTAATTCTAGACTCTCCTTCTACTTATTCAGGCAGTCGCGCTTGGTAGTCTTGATTTTATATAAAGTTAAATTAAGGCCTGAATTATTTTTTGTATGGATTAATACCAATCTGTTTAAAAAAATCACTTGACAATCCGCTGATCCAACTCTAGCGGATAGGTTTTGAATTCCATCAAATGAATTTTATCGGAAAGTGGATTGATCACATAATTCAAAGAACTGGGATCTACCACTGAAGGCACAGCAAAACAGGCTATTCCGGATTTTAAAAAGTCAGTGCCGTATGTTTGCGAAGCGCGGATCGGCGGAATATGATTCCAGTCTATCGGTAAATTCAGTAGTACTGGTGAAAATACCAGCTCATCGGGAATTTTGATTTCCATCACGGCATATCGAATGTACCGCTCCGACGATAGCAATTCGGGATCAATCGTCAATCTTTCTAGTAGTGAAGAAGAGATACTCGAACCTGCATAGATAGCGGGAGATCCGGGGAGATTCCATCTGCCTCCATAGATTTTAGCTCCTTCGCCACTTGTGTCACAGTATTGGGACAAGGCTATCCGATAGACTTTCATATCGCTCAGACGGCAATACCGTGCTGTAGCCGCATGATTTCTGCTTTGAGAAGGTCTAAGCCTTCTGATACATCAATCAGACCAAGGGGTGCACGATTGCCAAGCGTGAAAAGTGGTCGCTCCATCCATCTTCTGAATCCTTCCCTACCAAAATAATTGATGCCCAGAGTATATAATTCGGCCAACTCATAGATCTTTTCGGACTGTGTGGTATCAAATACGTCTTTTCGCTGAAGGGTTTTGGAGGAAACACCCAAAGCCGTGGCTAGGGTATTATAATCAAGCCCCGATAGTTCTTTGAGGTTTTCAAAAGACTTTTTCTCGAGACCATTTCTAAAAGTCTCTACCCGACTTAGTGGCTCTTCCAAGCCGCTGGAAGCAATATCGAGCACATCGCCTACGGATAGATTGGTAGTCCGGAGATAAGCAACTGCAGGCTCATTGACTTTCTGATTTTTCTTTGCCATAACTCAAGGAGGTAATTTGTCCTTTAAGATAACGTAAATTGTCTTATTTAGATCTTTTTTTGAAAAGTTTTTTTATCACAATTCGCACAAAAATGCGTGGAGGATCTTAGAGGGAATCCATTCACATCCAATTTGTTAGAGGCTTCAAATAGTTATCAAGATATGGATCTTTCAATTTCCTTTGATTGGTTCATTTTCAATTCTCACATTCTTCATTTTAAATTCTAATCTCTGCATTCTAATACTCAAGTCGCTCGCACTTGCTGACTTCGATACTGTAGAAGTCAAATTCGGTGGTCACTTTCCTCCGCTCGGTGTAGTGAAAAACCAGTTTGGAATAGGTGAGATTTTCAATTGCACTCTTATATCCTTATCTATTTGTAATTGATTTAAGATCCAAAATATAAGCTTCAATTTCAAAGTCAATTTGCTTATTCTACATGATATTAAAGCGTAGTCACAAACTCATCCCATAAACTATCTGACTACGCCTAAATGGGGCTTAGAAACTGCTTAAGGACAATTTGTAGCATGCAGCAACTCCTCCTCAAGAATAGTGAAACTTGATAAGTTTTAATTCATCTTTTAGAAGATTCCTGTTCAACCTTTATTTCTTTTTGTAAATATTCTTACTTGCCAAATCGCTTTCAAACCAAGTGAATTTATCTTCATAAAATTTAGTGAAATCTGGCGCACTTGGATGGCCTGGAACCGGTGCATAATAGTGTGTTGGACTATTTCTATCATTGCGCCAAACCAACACATAAGAAAGCCTGAGCTTCTTTGCTTTCATTACTTTCAGGAGCGTTTCTGTCCACCATGTCTCATTTGGGATAGACTCCAGACCAGTTTCTGTAAAAGCAGCCAATTTTTTGTGCTTTCGGGCATAATCAGAGACTATTCTCAATTTCTTGGTAGCCGCGTCCAAGTCATATCTGTTTCTTCCCATGTCGGCATAATTGTCCATCCCGACCAAGTCCACCCATTCATCACCCGGGTATCTTTCCAGATATTCGGCTTCGGTATTAAACCTATTATCAGGCGAAAATGCCCAAATAAGATTGTGGACATTCTTCTCATCTCTTAAATAGCTGGCAGTAAATTTCCAAAGGGTTTTATATTCATTCACTGTGCAGTGAGAAGCTCCCCACCAAAACCAATCTCCGTCAAACTCATGGTAAGGCCTGAAAATCATAGGAACTAATTCACCGTCGGCTCCTTTGCATGAGCTTAACCATGTCGCTACATCATTTAAAATCCCCTTGTATTTATCATGTCCATCACCTCCAGGGATTAACCTTGAGACCACTTCGGTAGAGTCTGATCCTTCCCAATAAAAACCACCTTTTCCCATAGGATTGTAAAAGTGCCAAGCAATAGTAACTATGCCTCCGCGGTTGTAAGCATCTTCTACAGTCTTCTTTAATTTTGCTTTATACGCTTCGGAATTTCTCCCGGTAAAACCACTGAAATCTACTCCTATCATTCCTGGATGTGTTCCTACCACGGATTTCACATCGGATCTATCTTCGTCACCACTCCATCCTCTTCCATATTCAGTGGCATGTTGATGGGCAAAAATTGTCCCTCTCTTTTGGATTTTTCTCATTGACTTAAAAAGATTGACCGTTTCCCGGGTAGCATTTTTGTCCATCAACTGGGAGAAGCCAAAAGTTGAAAAGATCATTAGGGAAACCATTAGTAAGGCTTTTTTCATTGATTAAGTGTTTTTTTCTTAAATGATTTTAATTTTAGACTATTCCACACTCACTTTTGAAAGAATCAAACGCGGAAGAAACAATGTCTTTGAGGTCTCAGTCTAATGGATTTATAAAAGAGGTATATATAGTATAGCTGTTGTTATTGATAGTTTTCACTATCTATTTCTTATTGATGTAAGGTAAAATAACATTGGGTAATTTTTATTCTCCAAGAGACCAATAGCGTCGCGGTAAGATCTTCTACAGGCAATTTGGCAGATTTGAATAGCGCGAACTCCTTAGTCGAAGTTCGGCCAGGATGAATCTCTGTAATCTTACATTTAAACTCGACAAACAATAATTCGTCGACTAAAATTGGATGGAGAATCGCTCATGTTACTGTTTATTTTGTCTGTGATGAACTATCCTTCGATTTCGAGACTCTCGTCTCTCAAGTGCTCAGGATGACAGCCTCGAAGGGAAGTCACAAACCGGGGCGGTGGGTTCTGGACTTATTTCTGTAGTAAATCAAATTTATGCCTTTCCTGTATAAGACGCAGAATCTGAGACTCTATTTCTTAGGTAAAATAGATATTTGGCAGGGATAATTTATGCCTTTAATATAAAAACAGAGAGAAGCGATGTCAGAGAGTCATTTAAAATGCTGTAATAAGCCTGCATTGTTGACAGTAGGTCTTTGACTACCAGACTAGAAGATTACCTGAATTCTAGCGCTAGGAATCCCGCCACGGCGGGTAGGTACTCAGGATTTAAGGGTCTGATTGAGGTTGATTATTGGTAAATAACTCGTTTGAGCCAATTGGGTCTCGACCGCTGTATGGGATGAGGGGGTATTAGGGTAGGGCAAGGCGTTGAAAAACAATCTGCCGCGGCTGATTGTTTTAGCCTTAGGCCAGGGGGTAGGGCAGGCATTCTACCCTTAGATGAACGATCTGGCTACACCCAGATGGGGTTAGTTAAGCGTATAAATTAATCCTCAAACGCCCTTACAATAACCTCTCTATAATTCAGCAATAGAATTTTCATGGTTATTAAGTCAGCCTTATTTAAAATATTCTTTGCAAAATAAGGTCACGAGCAAATTAATGTAGATATTCCCTCCCTGGCTTTCAGTACTTCATATATCTTTTAAAGAAGCTGATTCAAATGAATAAGAAATTCATAAGTAACTATATATTCTCTGGCAGAAATTTACTCCTCTACCAGATTTCGGAGCTTCCAAAAATTAACATTTCATATTTTTTTATAACCCCATGATAAAAAATCAATTCTGATCATGAAGCAGACCCAATTGATAAATACCTTTTTAGACCAAAGCAAACATCCTATTTGGATGATTAACCTTGATTTCCAGTTGATTTACGCCAATAAAGCATATCTAGATTCTACGAAAAAAGTGACTGGAGAGCAAAGGAAGCTAAACGAATCAATATTTGATGAAAGTGACAATGAAGTTGAAATCAAAAAATGGAAAGCTCATTATAGCAGGGCATTTAAAGGGGATCATTTTGAAATTGAAGAGCACTTCACTGATCAAGATTCGAATAACACACAATACAGTCAAATCACTTTTGAACCATTGCTGGGAGACGATGGTGAAGTTTTTGCCGCAAGCTGCCAATCCAAAGATATTTCTCACATCATAAATCAAAGATCTGAGGCTAAGCAATTGATAGATTCATCATTGGATGTTTTTTGTACGATCAATGAAAAAGGAGATTTCGTATATGTGAGTGCTGCTTCTATCAGTCTTTGGGGTTATTCGCCTGAAGAGTTAGTGGGCAAATCTTACCTAGGTTTTGTATTGGAAGAAGATGTAGCCAAAACTAAGGAAGTTGCGAAGACTATTCTTAGTGGAAAAGACACCCGATCTTTCACGAATCGCTATAGGAAAAAGGATGGCGGAATTTCCTATAATTTGTGGTCGGTAAGGTGGGATAACCGTACCAGGTTGCATTACTCTGTTGCCAGAGATGGTTGGGAGAAAATTGAGCAGGAGGAGGAATTATTACGAAGTGAACAACGTTTTAAGGCTTTAGTTCAGGAAGGTTATGATCTTTACGCCATCATAGATTTACAAGGACGTTATATTTATATGAGCCCTTCAAGTACTGCTATTATAGGCATACCTCCGGAGGCATTCATCGGTAGAGATGCGTTTGAATTTATTCATCCTGAGGACATGGAAAAGACACGGTCCAATCTAAAAAAAGTAAGGACCGAAGGTAAAGTGGTCATGGAGAACTATCGTGCTAAAAATCAAAATGATGAATGGCGATGGGTTGAGACGGTGCTCACTAATATGTTAGATAATCCTGCTGTAAATGGTATTGTTATTAACTCTAGAGATATTACAGATAAAATTGAACAAGAAGAAAAAATTCTACTAAGTCAAAAAAGGTTTGAGTCCTTAGTTGAAAATGGTCTGGATTGCGTCATCATAATCTCCCCGGAAGGTAACACTACCTATGTATCTGGCTCGGTTAAAAAAGTTCTTGGCTATTCTCCGGCTGACGTAATGGATATAGACTTTAGAGAATTAGTTCACCCTGAAGATATAGCCGGTTCGGAAAATGCTTTGTTACTCAGTATAAATAACCCTGGAGTTCCAATGAAGGGATACACTTCGAGAGTAAAGCACAAGAACGGTTCTTGGCGATGGATAGAACCAGTTATTACCAATTTGCTTCATGATCCTTCGGTCATGGGGATTGTAGATAATTTCAGAGATATCACAGAACAAGTACAGGAGCAAGAAAGACTGAAACTACTTGAGAGCGTAATCACTAATACAAAAGATGCAGTTTTAATCACGGAAGCAGAACCATATGACGAACCTGGGCCAAAGATCATTTACGTAAATGAAGCTTTTACCAAGATGACAGGTTACGAGGCTGAGGAAGTCATTGGTAAATCACCGCGAATACTGCAAGGTCCTAATTCTAATAAAGAAGACCTTGCAAAACTAGGGAGTGCACTCAGAAATTGGGAGCCCCATGAAACAACCATTCTTAATTATAAAAAAAACGGCGAAGAATTCTGGACCAACTTCACCGTGACGCCTGTGGCCAATGAAAAAGGTTGGTACACCCACTGGGTTGCTATAGAAAGGGATGTGACGGAGCAAAAAAACAGAGAGATAGAAAAAAATCTCATTAATACAATCAGTGATATTTTCCATCAAAGCATTGATAATGATTTAACACTATGCCTTTCAAATCTTTGCGAGCATATTACTCAGGTTGGTGATTTTGATATAGCAGAAGTTTGGTTGCCTTCTATTGATGATAAAAGTATTAATCGGGTAGCTCATTACGAGAAAGGTAAAGCGGGAGATGTCTTTTTCAAGTTAACGAAGCAAATCACCTCCTGTGCTCTTGGTCAAGGATTGCCTGGCTACGTTTGGAAAAACAAAAAGACAGAGGTCTGGGAAAATGTTGAAGGGAAATGGCTTGCGCAAAGAAAGTTAGCCGCTAAAAAGGCAGGTTTTGAGGTCATGATGGGAGTACCTCTAAAACATAAAGATGAGGTAATTGGGGTACTTTTATTAGGCACAATTAGAACTAAGTCGGCACTTACTCAATATGTCGACTTATTGAAAAAATTAGAGTTAGCGATCGGTAGTGAACTCAGCCGTAAGAAAATAGAAATCGAACTGGCTCAAATTTTTGACTTTACACCTGACTTGATTTGCATGGCAGGTTTTGATGGCCACATAAAAAGGATTAATCCAGCTGGCTTAGCATTGCTGGGTTACTCTTTAGAAGAAATGCGCTCAAAGCCCATCAGTTCATTTTTATATGAGCAAGATCGATTTTTAACGCAAGAACATCAAAGGAAGCTGCACAGTGGTGAAAGACTAAACAACTTTGAAAACCGCTATGTCACCAAAGAAGGAAAAATAATATGGCTAAGCTGGACGGCTACTCCATCACCTGACCACGAGATTGTTTATGCGGTAGCAAAAGACATTACCGAAGAAAAAAAACTAAGAGAATTGAATCGCCAAGTTGGCGAGTTGGCTAAAATCGGAAGTTGGGAAGTTGATTTAGGGAAACAATCTGTTTTTTGGTCAGAAGAAGTTCATCGATTACACGAAACGGACCCCAACTCCTTTGTACCAAGTTTTGAAGGATCTATCAATTTTTATAGATCTGATTTTCATGATATGGTTAGGTCAACTATTGAAAAATGTATCGCTACTGGAAAACCCTATTACATTGAAGCAGTGTTGGTAACTGCGAATCAAAAAGAAACTTGGGTACGGGGTACGGGAAGTGCGGAATTTATTGATGGCAAATGCACTCGAATTTTTGGAAGTATTCAGGATATAGACGATACCAAACAATCACAAATAAGGCTACAATCGTTAGCTAGCAACTTACCTGGCGTAATATATCAATACATTATTAAGCCAGATGGAACTGACAGTTTAAAGAACGTGTCTGAAGGCTCAGGACCAGTTTGGGGCTTTGCTAGTGAAGCAGTGATTGACAATATCCAATTAGCTTGGGACAATATAAAAGCTGGAGGTGATCTTGAAAAAGTTAAAAAAAGTCTCTCTCATGCTATAGAGTTCAAAACAAATTGGACGTGTCGCTATAAATACATGATGCCATCGGGTGAACTTCGTACACATTTAGGGATTGGAACACCTACTTTTTTATCAGACGGAACTGTTCTTTTCAATTCGATCGACCTCGATATTACGCAGGAAGTCAAAAATGAAGAGCTGCTAAAAGAGATTACCGACATAGCGAGAATCGGGAGTTGGGAGATGGACTTGATCAACCAAGATGGAGAATACGTATACTGGTCTCCAATTCTGCGGGAAATAGTGGAAGTAGACGATAGTTACGACACTACCTTAACTGGAGGCATTGAGTTTCATATTGGAGAAAGTAAAGAGCGAATAAAGAAAGCACTGGAACTTTTGATTACTGAGGGTATTGAGTTTGATGAAGAGATACTGCTGTGCACAGCAAAAGGAAATGAGCGCTGGAATCGATGCATTGGTAAAAGTGAAATGGTAAATGGAAAACGTATTAGAGTTTATGGTAGCTATCAAGATATTCATGAAAGAAAAATAGCTGAAATAGCAGTGCGGGAAAGCGAGGCCAAGTTCAGAACTATATTTGAAATTGCTTCTCTAGGTATTGCACAGGTTAATCCGACAAATGGCCGAATAATTTTGGCCAACTCTTATTATGAAACCATTACTGGGTATACCGTAAAAGAGCTGCTTAAAATAGATTTCCCAAAACTCACTCACCCTGATGACCGTGAGAAAGATTGGGAATTATTCAGCAAAGCAGCCCACGGAGAAGAAGAGTATAGCAATGAAAAACGGTATGTTAGAAAAGACGGGAGCATTGTTTGGGTACGAATTCACCTAGCATTCATCAGGGACGAAACTGGAAAACCCATCAGGACTGTAGCCATTTGTGAAGATATTTCAGAAAGAAAAAAAGCAGAGCAAGAAAAAAGCAGTTTACAGGAAACTATCGAAAACAGCCTAAATGAAATATATATATTCGATGTCGACACCCATCAGTTTAACTATGTTAATCAAGGCGCGTTGCTTAATTTGGGCTATTCAAAACAAGAAATAAAGACTTTAACTCCCCTTGATCTAAAGCCTGATTACACAGAAACTTCTTTCAATCAACTTATTGCTCCTTTAAAAAGTAATGAAAAGGAGAAAATTGTGTTTTTCACAAACCATAAACGAAAAGACGGAAGCCTTTATCCTGTGGAAGTCCATTTACAATTAGTATCTGATGGCAACACTAAACGCTTTCTAGCCATTATACTGGATATTACAGAGCGGAGAAAAGCCGAAGAAGAAAACAGGTTCAAAGCTAATTTATTAAGCACGATTGGTCAGGCTGCTATTGCGACAAACCTAGATGGAATTGTTAATTACTGGAACAAAGCTGCTGAAAATATTTATGGTTGGAAACGGGAAGAAGCACTAGGAAGGCACATTATGGACCTCACAACTCCTGATGCCAATAAAGAAGAAGCTCAAGATATAATGGAAGTGCTCAAAAACGGGCAAATATGGCTAGGAGAGTTTAACGTGCGAAAAAAAGATGGGACAAGTTTTCCAGCCATGATTTCCAATTCTCCAACCTATAATGAGCAAAATATATTATCTGGAATGATTGGCATTTCTTCAGACATTTCGGAGAAAGTAAAAAATGAACTATTACTCAAACAATATACACTCGAACTCGAGCGCTCAAACGAAGAACTCGAACAATTCGCTTATGTTGCCTCTCACGATCTTCAAGAGCCTTTGAGGATGGTTTCTAGCTTCATGGATCTATTGAAGCTAAAATACGGGCATAAACTCGATGAAAAGGGACTACAGTATATCTATTTTGCTACAGACGGTGCCAAAAGAATGAAAAAGATTATACTTGATCTGTTAGACTATTCTAGAGCAACTAAGCATACCGATGGAATAGAAGTGGTAAATTTCAACGATGTGCTGTCTGAATTTGAGCAACTGAGAAGAAAACTTATTGTAGAAAAATCAGCTGTAATAAAGTCTAATAATCTGCCCACATTAACTACTTATAAGGTAGCTAGTGTTCAAATAATACATTGTCTATTGGACAATGCACTTAAGTATTCGATAGACGATACTCCGCCCATAATTGAGATTATTGCCATGGAAAACGAAACAGAATGGGCATTTTCGATCACAGATAATGGGATAGGAATTGATCCTCAGTTCCACGAGAAAATATTCATTATTTTCCAAAGACTCCATAATAAGGATAAGTATACTGGAACGGGAATAGGTCTTTCTATTGCCAAAAGGCAGGTTGAATTCTTAGGGGGCAAGATTTGGTTAGAATCTGTTCCCGGAGAAGGCACAGTGTTTTATTTCACAATTCCAAAAACTAAATAGCATGGAAAATAAAAAAAACAATCTCGCTCACATACTATTGGTAGAAGACAATGAAGGAGATATTTTGCTCACCCAAGAAGCTTTTGAGGCATGTAAAGTAAAGACAGAAATAAGCATTGCAAAAAATGGTCAAGAAGCACTTGATTTTCTGTTTAAAAAAGGATCTTATGTCAATGCGAAAAAGCCTGACCTTGTTCTTTTGGACATTAATTTACCCATATTCAACGGCCATGAGGTTTTACGGCAGATCAAGGCCGACTCCATTCTCAAAAAAATCCCAGTAATTATGCTCACCACATCATCCAATCAAAAAGATTTGGATGAAGCCTATGGAAATCACTGCAATAGCTATGTGAAAAAACCACTCGAAATGAGCGAGTTTTTAGGTGCGATACTGAAAATCGAAGAGTTTTGGTTGCAGCTCACAACATTGTCAGAGTAACAGAAAACCACGATAACAAACACATTCTTCTAGTTAAGCGATTGTGGAGAAGTGAGTGTTGGTTCAATAGTTTCAGCCGGGTGACGAAGCCTTAGACACCACATCGGTCTGACTACACCCAGACGGGGGGCTCCCGACCATCATTAACTCTCATAAAAAAAATCCCTCAGATTTCTCCGAGGGAGACTTCGGAGCACTTCACTGTCAACTAAGCAGAAACTTTGATAGAAACACAATGCTTAATAAACCAGGACAACCTCCATTGCGGCAAACGGCTGTTGTGTATTGTTTTACTCCTTTAATGATCTATTTTTTTAGCAACAAATTATTTACCGTATCCCATTCTTCCTTAAGTTCTGTAAGTAGAACCTCCAAGTTATCAAAGGAATTATCTATGATAGCATTTTCCATTTTTCCTGCAATATCAGCTAATATACTACAACGCATAGAAAGAGAAATTCCCTTAATTGAATGAGCAATTGCCTCGATATTAGCTAAATCTATTTCATTGCAAGCCAGTTCGAGCTTGTCTATCTTAATCGGCATATCAGTAATTAACATCGATATTAAATTTTGGGCCATCTCCATGTCATTTCCTATAATACCTGCTAGTTCGCTAAATCCAAAATGAATTTCATTTTTAGCATCTATATTTTGCAAATCAGCATTGACCTTTTTTCCTTGCTGAAAGAATTTATTCAATACTGTTTGTATTTTCGCGTATTCTAATGGCTTAGTTAAAAAATCATCCATTCCTGCGGCAAGACACTTCTCTTTTTCCTCCTTTAATGCGCCTGCCGTAAGGGCAATGATGGGAAGGTGATTACTCTTATTGACTTCCAACGCCCTGATTTTTTTGGTAACTTCAATGCCGTCAAGTTCGGGCATGTGTACATCCATAAAGATTAAGTCAGGAGAAATGCTTTTGTATTGCTCAATAGCTTCTAGGCCATTTCTTGCTTCATAAACTTCGCTATTGGGCATCAGTTGTGAAAGGATGGTTTTGCTCAGCACCATGTTCAAGGGATTATCTTCTGCGATAAGGATTTTTATTTTTTCACTTGTTTCACTCAGATTAACTGCTTGTTCAGTTTCTTTCTGTGGGATGGTTTCTGTTGGTTGATCGAGATGAGAGAGGTAGGTAAATAAATCTTGACTCTTTACGGGTTTATTCAAACGGAAACGAATTCCTAACCCCTTACTTTTTTGATTCAATTCTGTGTTATCTAATAAGGAATCAAGTAAAATGATGGGTTGCTTTTCGGTACTTAGTTTCAATTTATCCTTCATTAAACGGATAGTCTCGATACCATTGAAATAGGGCATATCATAATCGCAGATAATCACATCATAAGGTTGAGAACTTTCCAGTTTCTTCAGTGCCTCAAATCCATTATTGCAGGAGTCCGATTCTATATGCCACTGCTTGAGCATCTGTTCCAGAATTAGTCGATTATTGTCATTATCATCAATAATCAAACAGCGTTTTACGCCTGTAATCTTTGTGGTATCTAGTTTTTCTCCTTCCTCAAAATGCGTGATGATGTCAAAATAGAAAGTAGTGCCAACATCAGGAGTGCTATCTATGTTGATTTTGCTTCCCATTTTTTCTGTAATCATTTGCGAAATGACAAGCCCTAAACCGGTGCCTCCAAATTTACGTGTGGTGGAACTATCGGCTTGAGAAAATGATTTGAAAAGTTTTGCTTTTTGCTCTTCAGTGATACCTATGCCTGTATCTCGTACAGAAATTGAAAGTTTACCTTGTTTGCTGTCAAGTGCCTGATAGACTACTTTTAGTGCTACTTCGCCCTTTTGAGTAAACTTTATTGCATTGCTTAAAAGATTTGCTAAAATCTGTTTAGTGCGAATAGAGTCAAGATGGGCAAAACGAGGCATAGCAGGGTCGATATCCAATAATAATTCAAGCTCTTTGTCTGCTGCAGAGAATTTTACAATATCGATGCTGTTTTCTAACAGCTCCACCATATCGGTTTTCATTACCTCAAACTCCAACATTCCTGCCTCAATCTTAGAAAAATCAAGAATATCATTGATAATGCCTAAGAGTGTATGACCTGATACATTGGCACTATTTGCATATTGCTGCTGAATAGGGTTTAGTGGAGTTTTTGTAAGTAACTCCGTAAAGCCAATCACCCCATTGAGCGGCGTACGGATTTCGTGGCTCATATTAGCAAGAAACTCTGATTTTGCTTTGCTGGCGGCTTCTGCTTGTTTTTTGGATAGCCTTAGTTCATTTTCAGCAAGCTTACGTTCAGTGATTTCCAGCACGGCACCTATCAGGCCGATCACTTCGCCTGTTTCGGATTTGAGCGGAAAATAGTTACCGATCCAATCGCACTCATGGTCAGGGTCTCTGGATGTCTTGCCATGAATCTCGACATTCAGCACAGGCTCCCCTTTCTCAAAGATCGGGCGATACATTTCTTTCAAGAAACCGGCTAGGTCGGGCGCGATCTCGTCTAGAGTTTTGCCAAAGTGATGTGCTACGGAATAGCCGTTGATCTCCGCCATGCGCTCGTTGATGCGCAGGAAACGATACTCACGATCAAAGATGAATAGCCCAATTGGCGAGTAGGTGTAGATTTGATCGATCTCGCGCAATTGCGCGCGCACTTCCGCCTCGCTCTGGCGCAGCGCCTCTTCGGCTTGTTTGCGCTCGGTAATATTGGTATGCGTACCTACTACTCTATATGCTTCTCCTTTTTCATTTCGCTCTACAACTTTTGCTTTGTTCAGTATCCACAAATAGTCGCCTGCTTTGTTTCTAAATCTGTATTCGTGGCTGAATGAGTCGCCATTTTTAGACGTCTGGGTTACTTTATTGATTGCTGCAAAAACCCATTCAGCATCATCGGGGTGTAATCTATCAGACCATTCACTAGCTAAGAAGCCAAGCTCGCCTACCTCATAACCAAGCATTTCTATCCATGCTTTCGAAAAAACTGTGACGCCATTAGAGGGAGTCCAATCCCAAATGCCATCACCAGAAGCGTCCAAAGCATAATTTAGACGCTTTGTTAATGCTTCTTTTTCAATTTCTATTTTTTTTCTTTCTGTAATATCCTGCCTGATTGAAATGTACTGTCTGATTTTTCCACTATGGTCTTTAACGGGGTTTATAACAGACGCTACCCAATATTCACTGCCATCTTTCGCTCGGTTTTTAATTTCTCCTCTCCATATTTCTCCTTTAGCGATGGTTTGCCACATACCAAGCCAAAACTCTTTATCATGGTAGCCTGAATTGATAATGCGATGGTTTTGTCCAACTAACTCAGCCTTTGTGTAGCCAGATAGTTCACAAAACAGCCTGTTTATTTCTATGATAGTTCCCTTTTCGTCAGTAATGGAAATCAAAGAACTCTCATTAATATTACTGGTTAAATCACGTATTTTTCTTTCTTTTTCTTTGAGTGCTTCTTCTATCTGCTTTCGTTCAGTAATATCTTGTGCTACCCCCCTTAAGCCAATGATATTTTTATTTTCATCAAATACAGCTTCTCCGCGCACCCACATCCATCCGCGGCTTCCATCATTCCGAATGGTTGTAAGTTCTAATTCGTAAGGAATGCCTTGCTCTCTGCTAAGGGCTACAGAAGACGTTAAAACCTCCCAGCTTTCCGGAGTGAACATCTTCATCTGCTCTGGGTATGGGGGCGGAGGAAGTGTAGGGTCAAAGCCATACATTTTGTAAAGTTCCTCTGTCCAGACCACCTCATTAGTTTTTAAATCAAGCTCCCAGCTACCTATTTTGGCAATTTGCTGGGCGTTGCGAAGTATAGCAGTATTCCTCTGAAGCAGTAATTCTTTGTTTTTACTGTCTGTAATTTCTTGATGAGCCCCTAACATTCTTAGCGGTTTGCCATGCTTATCCCTGATCGCCAAACCACGGCATCTAATCCAGACGGTAGATCCCTTTTTATGAGTATATCGTACCGTTTGATCGTACGGATGATCCGGGTTTTCACAATGCTTGATAAAGTTATCTGTGGCAAGTTTTAAATCCTCAGGGTGGATAATATCTTGCCAGGCTGATGCTTTATGTGGCATTTCTCGGTGGTCGTACCCTAAAACAGACCAAAATTTAGGATTCATCCATTCTTCTTCGGGCTGCTCCAAATCCCAATACCACAAGCCATCTAGAGAAGACTCTTGAATAAAATCAAAAATTGACTCATCGGTTTTGATAAGCTCGTAGAGTTCTTCTTTTAGATAATTCGTATTTTTCATGTGGATCTACATTATTGTAATTTTACACAAAACTTACTTGTATATACGCAACTTGCTCTACCCTATTGCGTCTATATCGCGATTGTCCACAGGGCTTCTGGGGTGTGCTGTGACTAAATTAAGAATTTCGTCGATCCCGTCAAGTGATTATTGCTAATAAGTGCTGTAAGACCAATTGCAAATTGGTTAGGATAGTAAAGCGTAGTTACTCCCGACTACTGTACGGGACTAAGCTTAGGCACAACATCGATCTGACTACACCCAGACGGGGGACTACACCCAGTCCCAAGAACTATCTGACTACACCCAGACATGTAAGTATTCTGGATTTATCAGGACTAGATTTTTGAGCTTTGATTTTAGACTTTAATAAACGTTTTGTTTTTGTACATATACCATAGCAACAAATAGAGGAGAGCAAAACCTCCTGTTGCGGTGATCATTCCATAATAGGCTCCTACATATTGCTCCAATCCAAAAAGTAAGAAATCTGCGATCCTAGAGAAATTAAAGACGTGAGAAAGAACATACGCTGCGATTGCATTCATACCAATTACTTTGAAAGGAAATGCCCACTTTACTTTTCCTTTTACATCAATAATCCAATAGAACAAAGCCAGTAAAATATAACAAACTCCAGATGATGCCAGTACAAATGAACTGGTCCATATTTTCTTCACAATAGGATGCCATATTCCCCAAATCAATCCTAGTCCCAATGCAGCTATGCCGGCAATAAATAAATATAAGGCAACTTTTTCTCGGGGTAGTTTTGATTTAATTAATTCTCCTGCAAAGACTCCAGACAAGGTTGTTGCTGTAAATCCTAATCCGGTAAGAAACCAAGTATACTGAAGGCCGTCGTCAAATTTTCCAAAAACCAACTGATCAAAGTACAAAGCATAATTACGATCTGGTAGCAGCACACTTTTTCCAACACCTGGAACATTGGGGATCGTTAAAATCAAGGCATATGCAATAAGACAAGCGGCGAAAATAAAATAGAGCCATTTTTTATCCAAGTTGATATATGCTACACATGAAAAAAAGTATCCAACGGCAATTGCCTGCAAAGTATTGCTGAAAACATGAAACTGAGAAGCATCTAAATCCAATAGATTACCCTGAACAATCCATCCGAGAATAAATAGGATGACAAAGCGCTTGATAAGTTTGCCGTAAATCGAAGTCTTCGAGGTGTTTTCCTGAATCCTTTTGGACAATGAAAATGGAATTACTGCTCCCACAACAAACAAGAATAGAGGCATTATAATGTCATAGAATGTAGAACCAAACCATTCAGGATGATCAAATTGCATTGCTAAAGATTCAGTGAAAGAAGTGCCTGCTCCTTGATTTAACCTGATAAAAAATCGATCTGCAAAAATTATTAGCAGCATATCAAAACCTCTCAAAGCGTCAATTGAAAGTATCCGATTTGGCATGACTAAGTTTTCATTCATAAAAATTTGGGTTAATTGGTTTTGACTTAATTTAATCTATAAGTTGTCCATAATCTGTTAAAATACGGTCCAATTACTTCTCTTCCAAGATTTGGTTTATAAGTGGCATTGATAATTTCCTCTGTGATTCCATCGCTGAAATACTCATTCTCAACATTGGAGCTCATATTCACGAATGGGAGCATAGCTATGGTTTTGTCTTTCAAGGTTATTTACTCTCATTTTAGCCCTCATTAGGTATAGCTGTTATTGCAGCCAATTTTTCATTTAAAAGGGTTACTCCATTTAATTTCTGTACTTATACTGTTGTCTGTTAATGTTTTAAGAAATGCAACTAAAGCTGCTTTTTCAGTCTCGCTTAAATTCAATTGAACAGGGTTGCCGTTTGCATCTGTTAGCGCAGGTGAAAGAGTGGGATGAGCTTGAATTCCGCTATTGTAATGTTCCACCACCTCTTCTAAAGTAGCAAATCTACCATCGTGCATATAAGGTGCTGTTAATTCTATATTTCGTAAGCTCGTGGTTTTAAAGCGACCCACAAAAATCGGGTTTGTAAACACATCTCCTGCGCCTAGATCAGTAGTGGAAGTAGCGTCAAGTCCATTGTTTTGAGGTCCAGGATTGGCACTCACAAATGCTTCAGTAGTATGACAACCAAAACAAGCGCCACCACCATTAGGAATAGTTTGAAAGAATATGTTTTTCCCTAAATTTTCGGCTGAGGTAAAGTTTGGGAAATTGGCACCTGGTGAAGCGGAAGAAGCTCTTCCATCATCATATTTGCTGGAGTAACTTACAATACTGCGTACAAACTGTGCCAATGCTTTGGATATTTTATCTGAGGTAATTTCTTGAGAACCAAATGCCTTCTGAAACAACTCAGGATAATAAGATTGCTCTTGCACTTTACTGACCACTTGATCTAAAGTCATCCCCATCTCTACGGCATCTTGAAAAGGCATCAATACTTGTTCTTCTAAAGTGGCGGCCCTTTCATCCCAAAAAAAACGTCCCCGTTGATAGAAACGAGCATTAATTAGCGTCATGGAATGCCTTCCCGTTCTACCTCCTTCAAACCCAAGACTCAACGTAGCATCATCTGAGAATCCTTTATCCTGTTTATGGCAAGAAGCACAAGCAATTGTTCCGTTTGCGCTTAATTTTTTATCATAAAATAAAACTCTCCCAAGCGTTGCTCCATCATTAGTTATTAGGTTGTTTGATGGTGTATTATCTAATCTGTTAATGGAAGTTGGTAAAGGTTGTCCCGGAACATTGCTGGTAAAATGACTAGGCAAATTGAGACTTGTATAGTCAAAAGACGTTTCGGGTAAGTTTAAAACACTTTCTTCAATAGGGTTATAGTCTTCATCTTTACTACATGAAAAAATGGTCACAATCAAAAAAATAAATGCACTAGTAATGATTGAATTATTTCTGTTCATATCCAGGGAAGTTTATAGCAGATTATACCCTGTTAGACTGTTGAATTTTAAAAGGTTTAAATTGACTCAGCGCTGATTCTACAGACACGTGGAGCATCCGTATTCTAGTGCCTTGGGCCAGCATGTAGGGCAGGCAAACTACACCCAGTCCCAAGAACGATGTTACTACACACAGACGGGGACTACGCCTAGATATACAATCTGAGTATACTGAGAAGGAGAAATATGTCTAATATCAGGATATTGTGACTATTGGGTTCATCTGTCCACAAAATGAAAGTCAGGTGGTCCATCCCTCTTTACTAAAATAATCGCATCTCCCGTTTCTGGTATGTCCCAGTAATGAGGCATTCCACCCGGAATGACAATAAAAGCACCCGGCTCTAGGTCAAATACCTCCGTTCCAAGTTTAATAGTCACTTCACCGCTAATCAGAACAACATACTCATCGTGAGTATGCCAATGCTCGTCAAAAAAACCTCCTGCAGGAAACCGTGCATAATAGCTAACTCCACCTGTATTAGGGTTTGTTGATTGCAATGCTGTCCGTGTTCCTGCGGGAGCTATACTTCCGTCACCTGGTTCTCCCCATTGTACATCTTTAAGATTAATAGCCCGTAAATCTGGTGGGTTTTTTTTTGTTGCACAACCTAAAAAGATAAATAGGAATATATAGAGGAAAAGTAATCGAATCATTGTCATATTGGCTGGTATTTATAGTAGTTCTGGTTCCTTTGATTTTTTCATAAAGCATTACTGGTAAAGGTTAGTATATGAAAAGTAGATGATTTCTAAGCACCAAATTTTCAGATTTTGACACGAGCTAAAAACCTTGATTTTATTATAATTTCGCCTAGTTTTTAAATTACCTTTAATATAATCAGGTTCGTTTTAATTATTGAACCAAAAAGAAGATATCATGGACAGCGAAGTCTCTCCTAAGTTATTTTTATTGGTTTGGATATGCACTAGCACTAGTGGAGTAGGACAAGGTGTTTAGAAATGATTTGTCTAAGTCGAGCAGATTAAAAATTATCTTCGTTAAAATGAGAATTGCAAATTCTATTTGATAGTAAGGTGTAGTTACAAACGACACCCAGTCCCAAGAACGATCTGACTACACCCAGACGGGGGATGGCGACTCGACAAGCAACAGATTTAATATTTGAAAACCTTACCACTTTCTAAAAGTATTATTGGTTCTTCCCAATTGGGAAGTGCTGTTGTGTCAATATTTATCGTCTTAATCTCCTTAGCAATTTGACTACTTACCTTCATGGCTTCTAAGTGTGCTCCACTTTTGGCGAATTCTTTTAGTTCGGCTTCATTATTCCATAAGGTCATAGTATAATGTTTCGTCCAAATACCTTTTTTCTTAAAATCTTTACAGTTCGTAGCTTTCAGTTGTTTAATGATTCTAAATGCTTTAGAGGACAGTGCAAAGAACGTGAGAGGTCCTTTTAATTCGATAGAGGTAATTGTTGCTTTCATTTTTTTGTTGTTGCTAAAGGTTTGTATATACGAAACTTTCTCGACCTTATCGGGTCAATATTGCTATTGTCCACAAGACTTCGGGGGTGTGCTGTGTTCAAATTAAGAAATCTATCGATCCCTTCCAGTGGGTTTGAAATATTTTTATTGGAAATAGAAAGGGGAAACCAGTCTCCTGACCAGCATTAACGCTCAAAAAAAATCCCTCAGATGGTACCAAGGGATCTGAGCAAATTTCTAAGAAAAAGTACTCTTTAAAGAGTCGTTGTTAATCTTAAAAAAAGAGATAAAGCTAATCGGGTAAACGAAATTCCCGATTAGCTTTAGTTGATTACAGAGTAGTTATCCTTTTTTTATCTGTTGAAGGAATTGTCCCAAACAGTTTGGTAATCTGGGTTTGCCAATTCTTTGGTTTTTAATTCTTGGATGCTACGTTGAAAAAGATCTAGCAAATTTGATTTTCGAATGACTTTATCAAGATCCTCTTTCGAAAGATTTGCGGCGGGATATCGAACTCCATCGCCCACAATTTCGCCTTGAAAATATTTCGTAGGACTAGCTAACACATCATTTGGATCACCATTGGATACTCCTAAAAGTTCAACGTTTAGTGTAGGAATCATTACAGGATTTCCTCGATCGAAGGCGATTTTTAGCTCAAGCATTATTTTGAAAAGCGCATTTACACCAGTTTCCTTCATGACATCATTTGGCCCTCCAGTCAATGGTACAAAGGGTAATACTTTTTGGAGTGCTACTGTATTTTTATAGGAATATTGAAATTCTGTGGTGGTATTTTCATCATCACTTGAGTAAGGTATTAGATTTTGATAGGCATCACTATCTGTGATCATATCTATTGGGACAAACGTGGTATTGTATTCGGATTCAATGATTTTGGTGAAGTCGTTGTAAAAACTTTCTAAGACATCTTCCCAGAGTTCATCCGCTATTTGTGGAAATGAGGCCGAGGTGGTAGTAGTCGTAGTACTCGTATAGGTAGTGCCCCCGGCGCTGAATGAAGAAGATGAGGAGGTAGTTTTTCCTTGTACATAAGTTGTCCCCGTAATACTAAGTGATAAAACACCTGCTTTTTTGATTTGGGATATAGGGCGGCTGTAGAATGCATTTGGCTTCAAAAAGTCGTAATCCATTCCACCATTTTGAAATTTTTCTGTGCCCTTGTATTTAATTCCATTATTCATTTCCGGACCCTTTACTATATTCAAGGACCTTCCATCTGCATAATTGACTACGAGTTGCGGGATTGAAATCTCCCCAACAAGATCGGTTGGTTTGAGGATTTCTGCGCGTGCGATTTCTAAATAGATACTACTGTAATTGGCAAGTTTATCGTTGGTTGGATCGATGCCAATATTCCTAAAAGCTGCTGCTGGAATCACCAGTGTGGTGGATGGTTCAAAGTAACCTACCGGATAAAAAGTACTAATACCAAGTACCCTAGCTGTCATTTGAACGAACATAGGGATGTTTTTGTCGAAATTTTCACCTAAAGAAAGCTCTAGCGTGACATCTTGAGAAAAATCAACCGAAGGATTTTCATTTTGTCCGTTAATGGAAAGTAATTCAAAAGTTTGACTAGCAGCTGGGATGGTGAAAGACGCTTCTTGTCCACTGCTGGTTTTTATTGCTACCTCCTTCGGTGCTGAAAGATTTGCTGGTTCAAAACTTGAATAAATCCCAAAATTATCACCTTCAATTATTTTGCCATTCACAGTGATGTCACCCTCAATTTTTGTCCATCCAGTTCTTGATTTTTGAGTAAATGAAAGCATCGTCATGTTGCCTCCTGAAGACCAATCCCCAAAAAATGTCATGTCTACGGTACCAACAGATTTATTTCGCAAATTATGCCAAACGCCTCCTGTCATTACCACTTCTTCCAGGTTGTCTGTAGAACTGACCATTCCAAAAGCAGATCCTCCAATGGAGCCCGCAAGCATGGCTGTTTTGGTGAGGATTTTTCCCATCAAATTACTGCCTCCAGCACTCTTAACTTTTGGGGCCTTTGGCTCACTTACGACTTCAGTGCTATCCTTCTTGCCGCCTATTTTGAGTTTAGGCAGTTGGGCATGTGAAAGAAAAGTCATGTAGGTCATGAATAGGAAAAGAAGAAAAATTTGCTTTTTCATAGGTAGTATGTCTTTTGGTAGTTACTATTTATCGACTCGATTAGCGTAATTTTAAAAAGGCCAAGATTTGGATTACTTCCGCATTTTCCAGGAACGTTTCAGCGAACCATATTTGCCTCCATTTGAATTTGAGACCAGGTTTTCAATGCGAGAGAAATAAAAGTTCTTATCAGAAATCTCCTCTATATTATAAATGACCTCTGTGTCATTTGGGCTGAATGGCGATGGATAGAGTAATATTATATAAGGCTGATCGTACCTCCATCGATATTCTTTTGTCGTTTGCACACCATTCTCTGAGCTAGTTTCGATTACTTTACCCACGTAAGCGATTGAATTAGGATCCCTTATAAATTTCATTTTCACAATAGGCAATAGCTTATTGCTAACAATCGGATTTTGCTGTTCATTGGTCAATCCCGGACCTGGCACGAAACCATATTCGATTACGCGTACGCTGTCCACCGTCCACTCATTAGTGATTCTCGCTACTTCTTTGTCGATGTCATTTTCATCCTTCAATTCGTCTATTAGATCACATGCAGATGCGGATAGGAATAGTGAAGGGATTGCTAGTGCCATTAAAATTTTTCGTATTTCCATAGTTCTGTAAAACTATGGCCCCATACCAAGCCTAGCAATGCCGTTTTCCCGCAAGTTTATTGCGTACTGGTACGGATGCTAGCTCATTAATTTGTTTTCAAAGACGTACTTCATCAAGCCCACGAGATTGGTTGTAGAAGTTTTTCGGAAGACGTTTTTTCGATGGGTTTCCACCGTCCGCTCGCTTATTTGTAGTGTATCAGCGATTTGCTTATTGGAAAATTCTTTGATAATAAGCTCCAAAATATCCATTTCTCGTTCAGTGAGTGAGATGTCTAGTTGATTTTGTCGAACGTTTAGCAATTGAGTGGAAATCTCAGGGCTGATATAAACCAATCCACTGTTGATTTTTTGAAGCGCATTTTTTAGTTCTGCTTTGGAAATATTCTTAAAAAGGAAACCGCTGATTTGGCTCTTCATCGCATCGCGAACCACTGCTGGCTCATCATGCATACTCAGTAAGACACATTTAACAGATGGATAATTCGCTTTCACTTTTTTTATTAATTCCAATCCATTCATCCCAGACATGGAATAATCGGTTAGTAAAATGTCAGTTTCGTGAGTTTGAAGAAATGGAATTACCTTTTCAGGCTGGGTAAATGAAGCTAAAACACTGAATGCTGGATCCTGATCCAAAAGGAACCTTAATCCTTCAAGAACAATATGATGGTCATCCAGTAGAACTATTCGAATTGGCGGCATAAATCAAGGTTTTCAATTCATTCAATTTATTGAATAATTCCATGATTCCATGATTTAAAAAACTGAATGATTTTTGAGTTTTTTTTCATCAGGCAACTTCACGATTGGTATCTTCTATGATTTTGGGAATAGTAAGGGTAAGAGTTGTTCCTTTGTTAAATCTTTGTGAATCGATGTCTAATGTTGCCTTTAGAATATGAGCTCGCGATTGAATGTTTTTCCAGCCATTGCCCTTTCCTAGGGATAAGCTCTCGGTATCAAAGCCATTGCCGTCATCCTCAATCATAAAAATTAATTCTTCTGGGTGTGAAATCATTTGAATTGTAATTTTCGAAGCACTACCATATTTAAGAATATTTGTAAGCCACTCCTGACAGATTCGATAAACGATTATTTCTGATTCCCCTAAATCGATAAATCCATGAGTGATGACCTCAATTTTTATTTTTCCTGATTTGTTCAGCCTCTCTCCAAGTTCTCGAAATGCCTGGACTATTCCATCTCTCTTAAGTACCTGTGGCCATAAGGCAAAAGAGACATTTCTGATTTCATCGTAGATCTGGTTAAACAGGGATTCAGTATTTGGTTTTTCTGGATTTGGATTTTCCAGATTAAACTTAAGAGCTGTAATTAGGGACCCAAAGCCATCGTGAAGATCTTGAGAAAAACGGCTGCGTTCTCGTTCTTGAAGGTCAATTACAGACCTTGTTAGTTCTTTTTGAAATGCCTGCTGTTGCAGGGCCTTTGATTTTTGTTCTTTTAATTTTCCTCGGCTTCGTTCTAATATGAAGACAATTAATAGTAAAACGAACAATATGATCATTCCAAATATCATCGCTTGATTTCGTTCGATCTTAAGTGCTTGCTCACTTAATTTAAATTTTTGAAGACTGATTTCCTTCTCTTTTTTTTCGGTTTCGTATTGGGTTTGCAATTCTGCCATTTGCCTAATTTTATCCTGCTCGAAAATCGAGTCCTTCTGCATGTTATAAAGTTTTAATTCTTTTAAGGATGCGAAATAGTTCCCATTCGCTTCCTCAATGGAGGATAGTTCCAAATGAGCATCCATTACTAGTTTCTTGGCTTGTATCGATTCGGCGATTGACAATCCACGCAAAGCAGTTTCTTTAGCATCTTTTGTCTCATTTTCAGTTCGATACACAGAAGCTAAAATTAGAAGCACCTCAGATAAATCAAACTTATTGTCAAATTCCTCATTGAGTTTGATTGCTTCCAGTAAACTTTTTCTGGCTTCTTGAGTCTTGCCAAGTTTATAGTATGCCTGAGCAGAATTACTCAAGGTAGTCGGTAAAAACTGCCGGACATTTTGTGATCTAAATTCATCAGTACTCAAAAGTGCATAGTATAAAGCACTATCATAAGATTGAGTAAAATAGAAGACTGAGCTTAGGTTAGCATGACATGCTGCTATACCAAATTCATTTTTTAATTCCTTGTATAAACTCAATGCTTCGTGATAGTATCCAATAACTTTAACATATTCCCCTTGAGCTTTGAGCACAATACCAATGTTACTAATCACCATAGCAATTTTGGATTTATCGCCAAGGTGTTCATATATTTTTCTTGCCTCAAAATAGTATTCCAAGGCTTTATTTTGATTTCCTAACTCGTCATGAATGATTCCTAGATTATTTAAGGTGTTTGCTGTTTTCAAATCGTTTCCAATGATTTTTCGAATTTCTAGGGCCGGAAGTTCATATTTTAAAGCCTCTTGATAATTTCCTTGGGCTTCATGTGTGATTCCGAGATTGTGCAAGGCATCTCCTTCTAGTTCTTTCAGTTTTCCATTTCGTGCTAGCTCGAGTGCTTCAAGTCCATATATTCTAGCACTGTCTGCATTAGAGAATCGATATTCCCAACACAGGTCAATTAGAATCTGGATTTTATCTTGGCCTTTTGCACTTGACAATAGGACTTGTAAGCTGTCGATGGCATTGTTTTGGGCAAAAGAGGGAAGGTAGAATATGAAAAGAAAGGCGGCGAATAGGCTACGCATGGCGGTTATTTTAAAAGCCCAAAGTGAATTTCAGATAAGAGCTAGGTATGATGAAAATTGGAAATTAAATTAGGAATTAAAAATACGCCTTTCCATATTTTTTCAGGCAGTTGGCAGGTAGGATGATTAGGGATATGATTCCTAGTCAATCTTGATTTTTGGATGTTTTGATATTGAATGATAAAATTCTATTCTTTACAATTTTACTCTTTCCCTTCAAAATCCGCCATCTTTACGCCCTATTCTAATCTCAGGAAGATTTTCTAATGCGGGGTTAACGATCTGACTGCACCGAGACAGGGATGATCGAGAGTAGAATGAATTATATTCATGAAAATCCTGTCAGAGCTGGAATTGTAGAAAAGCCGGAAGATTACCTTTATTCCAGTGCTAGGAATTATGCAGGAATGAAAGGTTTGATTGAGGTTGATTATTGGTGACGAGTGAAATTGCTATCAAAAAGATATTAGGGTGTAGTTACAAACTACACCCAGTCCCAAGAACGATCTGACTACACTCAGACGGGGCTCAGACGACGACTTGACCACACCCAGACGAGGAAATAGTATTAATTTTTTTTAAAAAATTATTCGATCTGATTGGTATAAGGATACTAAATCATTAGCGAGGATGTTTAATGCTTTGAAGCTAAGAAGTAAAACATTTTTCGGATTTTTTTCAGCATCTAATTCTTCAAGATCTACTACAATTTCCCATGCTTTTTTATTTAAATGCTCACTACGATAAAATGTAATTTCATAGTAAATAGAGTTTAGCTTATTAATGATTTTTGGAAATCGTTCTATTTGGGAATTTAGTTTATCATTGTTTAGAATTAAAAAATAGGCTCTTAATTCATGTATCTGGTTATCTATTGAAATAAAATAATCCGATCTTTTTATGTGTTGATTAATAATCCAATCTAAGGTAATTCCAATTTCATCGGAATTAGAATCATCAAAAACATCATAATTGGGTATCCCATAGTATTGCAAAAAGTTGGACTTTAGTTTGTAAGTTAGTTGAATACAATCAATAATTATTTTTTGTTTTTGCTCATGTTTTACTTTTTCTCGGTGCTGATCAAGAAAGCCCTTTGCAAGTTTGTATCCAAGCCATACGAAAACCAGACTTCCAATTGATGCGATTGAGGTTAATAAAGCAAGATAAGTTTCCACTAATTGATAGATTTCATTCCAGCGTTCATGCATATTTATTTAGTTAATTACCACCAATTTATTACTTGCCATTCAAGTGACCATATCGGCAATTATGTTATGCCTCAATGGTATCTGACTACACCCAGAAGGGGGCAAGAACGATCTGACAACTCGTCATTCGCTAAAGTCCATATACTCAATTCCCCAAAACCCTGATTTTGTTTCTATAGATATTTGGTCGCCAACCTCAAGATTCTCGAAAGAATTCTTATTTACTCTTATCGAGACCTTATCTAAATTAGGTTTCCATGATTTAACATCTAAATAAAACGAATTCCTAGATCTGCCTTTTCTAACCCTCACGCTTTTCTTTTTATATATAATTTCAACATTACGGAAAACAGGTGTTGAATTATCAAAAACAACATTTGTATAAGCAATAGAAAATATTAAAAATCCAGGTAAAAAAAATAACGAGGCGACGAAAATTTTAATGAAATCCAAGTATTGACTTTTAAAGCTAATAAACTTAAAAAGGTAAATAAAAATAATTGCACCAATTAGAATTGAAGCTGATAGCCCAATAATTCCAAATTTTAAAAAGATATCATCAACTTCCTCTATATTTAAAACGAAAAGGTATAGCGCTGAAAATATCAGAAACAGAGGTAAAAAAACCAGATATACAATAAACATATAAAAATCAAATACTTTTTCTTTCATAAGTATATGTTTTAATGATTTAATAAAAAAATTTTTTTAGACTAAAAATTTTAAATCAGTATAGGGATCAATTTATTTTTATCATCAATTAATAATCGGTAAGGATATTAAAGTGTAGTTAAAAACTGCGCTTAGACGAACGATCTGCCTACACCCAGACGGGGGGCGTATTAAGAACGTCTGCAAAATCTAGCCTTTATATTGGAACAAAATCTTAAGAATTTCTGTCCTAGTCAACTGTAAAGGATTTTCTATGCACTCTTCATATTTTGGTAAATGACTTAAGTTATTGCCTGGATCAAAAGCATTATTACTTATATTACTCTGAAGTTGATCAGAGCACTCAAGTACCTTATCGTACAAATTCTGATCGACTGCTAGCAAAGAATCCGTGAATTTTTTTCTTAATTTAATGAATTCATCATTACCTAACTCAACTATAGTTGACTTTTGATCATCTGAAAGGCCAGTACTTTTTAATCCTTTTAGCACAGATTCTACTTTTTCAAAAAAGCTATAAAAGTGTTTTAGATTATGATCAAGAATAAGAGATTTTAGCAAATCCAATTTTCTAGATTGTTCTTTATCCTCGTTACCTTTATTCCTAGTTTTAATGAAAATAAACCAGACTAAAAAAGTATTTACTAAAGCAATAACAATTGTAGAAATATCTCCAACTGTCTCAAGAGTTGTCGCACCTCCGACTGATAGAATATAATTACAACACATAATCATCCTATTGCAGTATTATCTCTTAGAATACGTTCAATTGCTTCATTTAGGGGTTTTTCATACTTGTAACTTCCCTCTGAGACGAAATTGAATTTTTTCAAAAAATTCTCCTTGCCTAATTTTAGAACTACATCCATAAAAAGTTCTTCAAAGAAAGAGGGGATAATGGAGTATACATTGTCAGGTATAATAATTGAAACAGATTCAAATTCATTTTCTATTCGATTTATTTCACTTTTAACACGTGCCTTTCTGCCCAAATCTCTACCAGTAAAAACTTTAGCTTTTGGAGTTCGATGATCCTCCAAGTTTATTACGTTATCATGACTAAATTTCATTATCAAAATCATCTTCGTTGAACAATATTCGTGCACTTATTAATGTGCCAGGAAAATCTTCCTTTACGAATTTAACATAATTCTTATCAGGTAATTCAGCGATGTTTCCTGAATCATTAAAGGTCATAACTTGAAATTTTTCGCCTTTGTCATTTAATTTATCCATTATTCCATATTTGCCATCAAAAATTATACTCGTATTACCAGATAAAATGGCCATTTTTGAAATGTCATCGACCGCTTGAGAACCTCTTATATTAAAAAAACTTTCAATAAATCGAATAGATCCATTTCCTCTTTTTTTGTAAAGTTGTTTCGAAATAGTGGTAACTCCTTCTTGCAAAGAATATAATGTCCACAGTGTTTCTTCTTCAAATTTTTTCCATTTAAAAAGCCCTCTAGAAGTATAGTCTTTTGAAAGTTGTTGCATCTTTTTAACTATATCCTTATTAGGGCAATCGGGATCTTTAAATTTAGAATAGATATTGTCTCCAAAATTTAAAATTGCAAGCCTAAAGATGCCATAATGTTCCTCTGTACCATTTGTTTCCTGAAAATATCCAATTGAAAATCTCTTTTGATTAGACGAATGTTCTTCAGCGTTAATTAATATCTCACTGATAACGGTGCATAAATCATCTAATTTCTCAGGAGTTAAAAATTTATCCATTCTGCTCAAACAATCTAAGACGTAGTCAACCAACGTAGTTGTATCAATGTCTTTTTGCATTGATGCATCAGTTGAGTCTAAACTTGCAGGTCTTTCATATACGCACAAATTATATGGGATAATATCAGGGAAATCCCTCTTGTCATCATTGTGAATAGCAGGTGAACCTACTGAGAAAAGCATTTTAGATACATCTTCATTATTCAAGTTTAGACCTCCAATTCTCCTTACTTTTGGCCTTGTCTTCTTGTGTCTGCGACAGTTCCTATAAAATGAAATGATGTCAAGTTGAATTATATCCAACAGAACTTGGGCACCTAAATCAACTCTTTGACATAAAGAATAATCCATTAGAATTTCGTCATGAGTTTGAAAAAGCAAAGCTCCAAATACTTCTCTTATAAACTTGTAACTAGGTTCTGGATTTTCGACAATTGAAAAAATCTTTGGTACAAGAAAATTACCATCAGCATTTTGTGAAGATTCAAACAAATTATCTGCGCTAAACTGAGAATTTTCATTGCTTATGATATTGATAATATTTTGTGGCATCCATTGCTGAATGGCATTTTCTAATGAAAAATCTCCATCCAGTTCACTTTCAGCTTTACGGCTAAACCTATTATTTTGCTGTGCGCGTTTTTGCTCACGAATTCTACGTTTTTTTTGCTTAATACGACTCTTTAACCTTCTTTGGTGCTTCTTTTTTGCCCTATTGATCGATAGGTGATATTCTTGATTCAAGTATTATTTTTTAATGAAGTGGCCTAATGGCTATAACTTTTTTGATGATATGGTGAAACCGTATTTATTTTAGAAAGATAGATGATATTAAACCTTTTTTTATCTCACAATATCCCAACTATCTCCTTTCCTCACAATACCCAGTACAGGGTATATTCCTTAAAAAAAACCAGCGTTTATTAGAATCGACGCTGGTTTTTAGAAAGTGTGCCCTGATATTTTTATTCCTTTATATGTTTTGCAATATCTTCTGGCCAAATCACAAACTTCCCGTATTGGCCTTCTTTTTCAACACCACCAACTTCCTTTCCTTGTTTTGTAGTTATCCAATCTTCATCTTTTTTATACATCAACTTTTTGTCGGTAAACCAACTATTTACTTTCCTACTGCTAATCCCTGTTATTTCAGATAATTCCTTTGTCGTTAAAAGTTTCGATTTCGATAGGTCTTTTGTTTTTTCAAAATTTGAAATTGTTTTCTCCGTTTCTTTTTCAATTTCTTTATCAACTTTTTTTACTGAAACTCTTATTTCCTCACTTATTGTTAATAGTCTCTGGGCTTCCTCAGAAATATCTTTATACAATTCTGGATCTGTGTCTTTTGTGACATAAATCCCCATCTCGTCATTATTTTGCTGAGAAAAAGAATACAAATTCATTGAGGTTACAATTGCTTCATTTTCATTCAAGTAGCATTTTGCATGAAGAGAATTGCAGAGACTTGTCCTAATTCCTATTTGTTTTTCAAGCCAGTTGCTTTCTTCTACCTGAAGTTTATTTTCTCGGTAAATAATTCTAATGTCCCTTTTTTGAATATTTAGGTTTTCTAAATGGTCTTTGACTCTCTTATGGAATTGGAGATATGGACTTATTAAAATCAGTCTATCTTTTGTGTTTTTGATAAGCTCTTCAAGATGATATGAAATGCCTGTAGTGTTTAGAAATTTTGCCATTGTTTATTTACTTAATTTTTAGAAAAGTTGTCATTTCGAAAAAGTGACTCTAACATCTTTATAGTCAATTGTTTGCTTAGAAAAGTAGTTAATATAGCCGTTTGAGCGCTTTTTTAGCTCACGAATATGCCAACTAAATTCATTTGACACAATACTCTTTATATGGTAAATTCTCTAAAAAATTTTGTGGAAACCTGTTTTCCCTCTTAGTTAAAATTCCTTTGACTACTTCTCCTTCCACATCCGTTAGTCGGTATCTTCTGCCCAGATGCTTGAAGGTGAGTCTCTCGTGGTCTATGCTGAATAGGTGAAGTAGGATTGCTTGCAAGTCGTGGACAGATACGGGGTCTTTGACCACATTGTAGCCGAAATCATCGGTCTCCCCATAGCTAACCAGGCTTTTTTTGATAAGTGGCTAATTTCTTCTTTCTAAAAACCTAGGTTAAGATATCACTTAATCTTTAACCAAAAAAAAAATCCCTCGGATTGCTCTAAGGGATTTTTTGGTGTTTTGAAGTTCTGAATTTTTCAATCAGAAGAATATCGAATGATGAACGCCGAACATCGAATGTCGAAGTTTAAGAAGTGTGATTTTCAACCCAAAGGCGTGCGTTCACAAAAGCCTCCATCCAAGGTGTAAAGTCATCGCTTCTGTCAGCAGGGTAGTGCGCCCAGTTCCATGGCTTCAGGCTTCGCTCGATGTGTGGCATGATGGCTAGGTGGCGACCGTCGGCGGATGCGATACCTGCCGTAGCATGATCGGAACCGTTTGGATTGCCTGGGTAAGCCTCGTAGCTGTATTTCATCGCGAAGTTATAGTTGCTTTCTGCCTGAGGAAGTGAGAATTTACCTTCTCCGTGCGCTACCCATACGCCTAGTCTCTGTCCGCTAAGTGAGCCTAGCATTACAGATTCGTTTTGTGGGATGGTTACGTTCACGAAAGTAGATTCAAACTTATGGGATGCATTGTGCAGCATCTTTGGTTTGTCTGCATGATCAGGAGTGACTAAGCCAAGTTCTACCATCAGTTGGCAACCGTTACATACGCCCAAACTCAAGGTGTCAGGTCTAGCGTAGAAGTTGTCCAGCGCTTGTTTAGCCTTGGGATTGTAAAGGAATGCACCCGCCCAGCCTTTGGCCGAACCCAGTACATCGGAGTTGGAGAATCCACCCACGAAGACGATCATCTGTACATCTTCCAGGTTTTCAAGACCTGCGATCAGGTCGGTCATGTGAATGTCCTTCACTTCGAATCCTGCCAACCAAAGGGAATAAGCCATTTCACGATCGCCATTCACACCTTTTTCACGGATGATCGCTGCTTTCGCCTTGCCTTTCTCAGTTCTGAATGGATTTAACCCAGCAGTTTCGAAACTGCCTTTCCAGCCTTCTGCAAACTCAAATGCAAGCGGCTGATTTTTATAATTGTCAAAGCGGTCTTTGGCAAGTTTCTCTCCGCTTTGCTTTCTGTCTAATAAGTAAGAAGATCTAAACCATACATCACGAAGCTCAGCGATGTCCAGCGTCAGGTCTTTTCCTGCAAATTCAATGTTTCCGGAATCAGTCACTTTTGCCAGTTCTACATAATCAATATCAGCTTCCACCAATAAGGCTTCCACCGCATGAGTGTCTTCAACTTGAATTAAGATTCCTGGATTTTCGGCAAATAAAGCTTTCACTAGATCTGCTTCGTGCAAGCGATCCAGTTTCACTTTCAAGCCTACATTTTGAACTGGGAAACACATTTCCAAAAGGGCTGTTACCAAACCACCGGAAGAGATGTCGTGTCCTGCAAGGATCCAAGTCTGATCGATCAGGTCCTGAACGGCAGTAAATGCTTTCGCAAAATACCTAGGGTTTTTGACGTCTGGAGTTTCTGTTCCGACCTTATTCAAGGCCTGATAGAAGCTTGATCCAGCCAGTTTGAATTCGTCTTTAGAGAAATCTATGTACAGGATTCTACTTCCTTTGATAGGTTTCAGGGCAGTTTTCACTGTTTTCTGAACGTTGCTACATTCACCTACAGTGGAGATAATCACTGTTCCCGGAGAATAAACCGTTTTTCCGTCAGGATATTTCTGAGTCATGGAAAGGGAGTCTTTTCCCGTAGGGATATTCACACCCAGATCAATCGCGAACTCAGAAACGGCTTCTACCGCTCTATATAGTCTGTCGTTTTCGCCTTTGTTTTTGGCTGGCCACATCCAGTTGGCAGAAAGGGAAATCCCTTGCAGACCGTCCTGAATATGTGCAAAAATCAAGTTTGTCATCGCCTCAGCTATCGCCAATCGGCTACCTGCTTCCGGATCTGCCAATGCTGCCACTGGTGCATGACCGATGGAAGTGGCGATTCCTTTGTTTCCAGTGAAGTCCAAAGCCATTACAGCCACGTCATTCAGTGGAAGTTGGATCTCACCGACGGTCTGCTGTGTTGCCACACGACCCGTCACGGATCTATCTACTTTATTTGTTAACCAATCCTTACAAGCTACCGCTTCCAGTTGCAATACCTCGCGGATATATCCCTGGATCAGATCAGCTTCATACCTTGCTTCCGCAAAAGAAGCGTTGGTGGTATCATCTTCCAAAATGGTCTTAGGAGAAGAACCGAACATGTAGCTCAGGTTCCAGTCCACCGGCTTCTCGCCAGTTTTGCCATTTTCGAATTTGAAATGCATATCTCCAGTCGTCTCGCCCACGACATAGAATGGCGCGCGCTCACGGTCAGAAATCTGATGTAAGGTATCTACGTCTTTTTTGCCAATCACCAATCCCATACGTTCCTGAGATTCGTTTCCGATGATTTCCTTAGCGGAAAGGGTAGGGTCACCCACCGGCAATTTGTCGATGTGTATCGTTCCTCCGGCATCTTCCACCAATTCAGAAAGGCAGTTCAAATGTCCGCCAGCTCCGTGATCGTGGATGGAAATGATTGGGTTGTTTTCGCTTTCAGCCATGGCGCGGATCACATTGGAAACACGCTTTTGCATCTCAGGATTGGATCGCTGAATTGCATTTAGCTCAATCGCGTTTGAAAGTTCTCCGGTATTCAGGGAAGAAACAGCCGAACCGCCCATTCCGATTCTATAGTTGTCGCCGCCCATGATCACAATCTGATCACCGGCTTTTGGCTCGTCTTTTTTAGTGTATTTGGCATTGGTGAAGCCCACGCCACCAGCCAGCATGATTACTTTGTCAAAACCGTGATGCTTGCCGTCTTCCTCATGCTCAAAAGTCAATAGAGATCCACAGATCAGTGGTTGACCGAATTTATTTCCGAAATCAGAAGCTCCGTTGGAAGCTTTGATCAGGATATCCATAGGAGTTTGGTAAAGCCAAGGACGCTCAGCGAGTTTGCTTTCCCAAGATCTTCCTTTCTCGGAACGAGGATAAGAAGTCATGTAAACCGCCGTTCCCGCCAAAGGAATAGAGGCAGTTCCGCCTGCCATACGATCTCTGATTTCTCCACCAGCTCCTGTGGCCGCGCCGTTGAAAGGCTCCACGGTAGTTGGGAAATTGTGGGTTTCAGCTTTAAGGGAAATTACTGTGTCAATCTCGCGGGTTTCGAAGAAGTCAGCCTGATGAGCTGTTTTCGGTGCGAATTGCTGTGCTTTTGGTCCACCGACAAATGCAACGTTGTCTTTGTAAGCAGAAGCGATACGGTTAGGATGCGCTTTTGCAGTTTCTTTGATGAGTTGGAAAAGCGTCTGTGGCTTTTCTACTCCATCTATTATAAAAGTACCGTTGAAAATCTTGTGACGGCAATGCTCAGAGTTCACCTGAGAAAAACCGAAAACCTCAGAATCCGTCAATGGTCTCTCCAATTGCTTGGAGACATTGTCCAAATAATCTACCTCTTCTTGGCTAAGTGCCAATCCATTTGCCTTACTATATGCAGCTATGTCAGTGATCTCAACAATTGCTTCCGGCTGCAAGTGTATATCAAAAATCTCCTGATCAAGTCCATCAAACTTATGCTGAAGCATAGGATCGATACTGTCACCTTCTGTTAGCGGGAAGAACTCCTCGATACGAATGACGCCAGGGACACCCATGTTTGCAGTGATTTCCACTGCATTGGTTGACCATGGAGTAATCATTTCCTTGCGAGGTCCTGAATAGTTTCCGGTGAGCGATGGGTTGCTGATCGCTGTAGCTCCACCAAAAAGCCAAGTCAGCTTTTCTAAGTCTTCGGATGCGAAAGGTTGTGGAGATTGTACAGCGTAAACGGTTTTGAGAGGGGATTCAAAGAAGAAAATCATGTCCTTTGGCTGGTAAGATGCAAAGGTACGGAATTGAGAGGGAGATTGAAAAATTAGTGTTCAGATTTCAGTCGTGAATATTCGTCATTGCGAAAGAGACGGAGGAGCTTGAAGCAATCTGTTATTATTTAGGAGGTACGAATTACGATTTACGAGATTACCGAAGAGTTGGGGTACTTTCTGGTTAGTTGAGCTTTGTCATTGAGCGACTCCCCCTTGATTCAAATGTTTTTTGTGTCAGTCCGAGCGGAGTCGAGGACTATGTTTTATGACTTCGACCGCGATTGGCGAGTCTCATGACTTGTGCCTATTCCAATGCAGTCTTCAGACTGCTATGTTGTGAAATTGAAATAGAAGTCAAGAGACTTCATTATCGTAGGTTCTTAAATCTACCGTCTTACTTCTTGTATCTAATGTCTAACATCTATTGTCTTTTAAAATCTGACACTATATTTCTGGCAGTTTTAAATTTCAAAAAATTGACCCAGTGTTCAGCTACACCCACTTTTCTCTCTTATTTTTTTAACTAAGCCGAATATTGTTCGTTTTTGATACGGTGGAAACTTTTGCTTTGATGAAAGTTTCTGTAGTTTTGAAGCTTATAATTTGAGTTGATTAGCATAAATGAAAGAAAAGATTTTACTAATAGCCAGTGAACAGTTTAGCCAGTATGGTGTTAGAGCCATTACGATGGAGGATATTGCTCGTTTGGCAGGGATTTCCAAAAAGACCATCTATCAAGAGTTCAAAGACAAGAAACACCTGGTTAAAGAGGCATTTTCAATGGCTTTGAAAGAAGATCAAAATAGGCTCAACAAAATCATGGAGGCTGAGGATGGAGTAATTGAGCACTTGGTATGCACATCCAAAATGGTGCGAGAGCGTTTGTCTGCGTTAAATCCCATGGCTTTACTTGAGATCCAAAAGTACTTCCCGGAAGTTTGGGAGATGTTCAATCAATTCAAAGAAGAAATTATTGTGACAGATCTCGTCAATGTCATTGAAAAGGGAAAGGCACTTGGCTATTTTCGTCCTGAAATCAATGCGAAGATCTTGGCGAATATGAGAATAGATCAAATCAGCGCTGCTATGAATCCATCCAACTATGACCGAAGAGATTTTAGTTTATTAACACTGCATATGGAAATGTTAGATCATTTCTTACATGGTATATTTACCGAAAAAGGTAGGCAGGCATATTTGCAAAAGCATAATTCTTACTAATCAACTTCTATAACTGCCCTTTGCTGGCGATTACTTAAAATCAGACTCTTTTTAGATTTAATCATGCATAAAACAAAGATTTATTTTGTGGTTTTCCTTGCCTTGAATTTATTCAGGCTGGAGGCTGCAGCCCAAGAAGCTCCGCCTTTGGAGACACTACAACTCAATCTCAAGGAGACTTTGGAGTATGCCTTGGAAAATAATGTGGATGCGAAGAATTCCAGACTGGAAGTGATGGTTTCGCAGACTACCATAAAGGAAGAAACCGCCGCTGGTCTGCCCCAGGTGAATGGTACGGTTGGGGTTAATTATAATCCACTGGTTCAGGTGGTGTTTTTGCCAAATGCGCCACCGTTCGGTGATCCTAGCAACCCTTCTGATGTGATTCCTGCTAGATTCGGCGTGAATTACTCCGCAAATGCTGGAGTGAATATGACTCAAATGATTTTTGACGGTTCATTTTTCGTGGGGTTACGAGCTGCTAAAACTTACAAGGCTCTGACCGAGCTGAACAAAGTTAAAGTGGAAAATGATGTGATCGAGAACGTCAAGAAGGCATATTTTGGGGTTTTGGTAAATGCTGAAAGAATCAAACTTTCTCAGGCTAACCTGACCAGAATTGACTCACTTTTGGAAGAAACCAAAGCCATGAATGAGGCGGGATTTTTGGAGAAAATAGAAGTTTCCAGAATTCAGGTTCAGCGCAACAATACCTTTTCGCAATTGAAAAGAAGTATAACAGCTTATGAAATCTCGAAGCAACTTTTGAAAATTCAACTGGGACTACCCAAAAATTACGATATCGTAATCACGGAAACTCTTGCTGAATTGAATCCTGAAGAAGATCTCCTAAGACTTCAGAATATGGAACGCAGCAACCGTGTAGAAATGGATCAGTTGAATACTAACATGGAATTAACTCAGCTGGATTTGAAGTATAACACTTCCCAATACATGCCCACTCTTGATCTCAATGCTAATTTCATTAGATCAGGAGCTGGAGATTCGTTTAACACGCTTTTCAAATCATCAAATTGGTTTAGTTCTTCTATGATTGGTGTTTCTATGAACATCCCGATTTTCGATGGGCTAGCCAAGAGTGCTAGAATACAGCGAAACAGAATACAATTGCAACAGATGGAAAACCAAAAGTTCTATTTGGATGGCAATATTCAATTGGAGATTTTTCAGGCCCGACAAAATCTGGCAAATGATATGGAAGTTTTGGAAGTGCAAAAAGAGAGTATGGCGCTAGCAAAAGAGGTGTACGATATTTCCAAAATCAAATACAATGAAGGTGTGGGCTCCAACTTGGAGGTTGTAGACGCTGATGCCGCTTTGATAGAATCAGAAATCAATTACCTGGGGGCTCTTTATGATGGCCTAATTTCCAAAGTGGATCTAGAAAAGGCGCTAGGGATCTTGAAAGAAGGTATCAACGACTAATCCAACATTTCCTTTTCAAAAAGGGAAGTATTTAAAAACGACAATATCAATAAATCATGAAATCGAGCAACACCAAACCGTCCCACATCGGGATAATATGCGAGATTTCTCCCGATAGCTATCGGGATGGCCTTTAAAAGTAAAATTATAATCATATGAGAGCACTATATAAATTTTTACCCCTGATTGCACTTTCCTTGGTCGCTATTTCCTGTGCTACTGAAGATGGAGTGGAGGCGAAAAAAGCCGAGTTGGAAGAACTCAAAACCACATCCAACGAAATCAATAGTCAGATTAAGGAATTGGAAGCTCAGTTGGTCAAACTTGATCCTGAGTTTGCCAAGCAAAACCACAAGTCAATCCTGATAACCACAGCTAAGGCTAAGAGAGGAAGATTTGAGCACTATGTAGAGGTGACTGGATCTGTACTTTCGAAGAAAAATGTGAGCATCAGTGCCGAGACTTCAGGAAGAATTCTGGAAGTGCCAGCAATCGAAGGCATGAGAGTAGCCAAAGGGCAGGTATTGGCGAAAATTGACACTGAATCTATCCAACGCGCTATCGAAGAGCTAGAGAACACCATGGATCTAGCGAATACTTTATTTGAAAAGCAGGAGCGTCTTTGGAAGCAGCAGATCGGTACCGAGGTGCAGTATCTGGAAGCCAAAAACAGAAAAGAAGGCTTAGAGAGAAATCTTGCTACTGCCAAAACTGAGCTTGCAAAAGGAGTGATTCGTGCGCCTTTCGCTGGAACAATAGAAACTGTGCAGGTGAGATTGGGAGAGTTAGTTCAGCCAGGTGCACTTATGTTTCAGTTTGTTGGAGAAAGTGATTTGTTTATTGAAGCAGATATTTCTGAGTCCTATGTAGGAGTTCTAGGAAAAGGGGATTCAGTAGATGTGAGATTCCCTTCCATCAATCAGGATATACAGACTAAGGTATCTGCTGTGGGTGCGATCATCAATCCAAACAACAGGACCTTCAAAGTAGAGGTGTATCTTCCAAAGATCCCTATGGTGAAGCCGAATATGATTTCTGTTCTGAAGATTCAGGATTACGAGCAAAATGATGCGGTCACTGTACCAAGCCACTTGGTTCTTAGTGATAACAGGGGTGACTACCTATTTGTAGTAGTGGATGGCATCGCCAAGAAAAAATATGTGGAAAGAGGAAAGACCTTTGATCAGGAAACTGAAATTTTGAAAGGTTTGGAAGGAAACGAAGTTTTGGTGGACAAAGGCTTCCGTGAAGTAGGAGATAATTTCAACGTGAATATAGCTCAGCAGTAATAAGATGGCGGAAAATAAAAAACCAATAAAAACACGCGAGTTCGGATTATCCAGCATGTCGGTGGATAATTCCACCTCAGTGGTGATTCTTACGCTGATAATTACTTTCCTTGGTTTGAGCGCTTATCGCAATATGCCTAAGGAGAGCTTTCCTGAGATTGTAATCCCTACGGTGTATGTAGGAACTCCCTATCCTGGTAACTCACCAGTGGATATGGAGAATTTGATCACAAGACCTATAGAGAAAGAGCTGAAGTCTCTGAACGACGTGAAGGATATTACTTCTACATCTGTTCAGGATTTCTCTTCTATTGTCGTAGAATTTAATCCTGGTGTGGAAATTTCCAAAGCTATTCAGGATGTAAAGGATGCGGTAGATAAATCGAAAAGTGAATTGCCTTCTGATCTGGATCAGGATCCCAATGTATTGGAAGTGAATACATCTGATTTCCCGATTATGAATGTTAATATCTCGGGCGACTATTCTGAGGCAGAACTGAAGAAGTTCGGAGAATATCTGGAGGACGAGATAGAGAAACTTCCTGAAATATCAAAAGCAGACCTAGCCGGAACAGTAGAAAGAGAGATTCAGATCAATGCAGATCCATACAAAATGGAATCTGTAGGTGTGAGTTTCAACGATATCGCATCAGCAATTCAATCGGAAAACGTAACAATTTCAGGGGGTAATATTCGGTCTGGAGATTTCCAGCGTACACTTCGTGTGGACGGCGAATTCACAGACCCTATGGAGATTCTGGATATCATCGTCAAGACGGATAATCAGAAAATCGTTTATGTGCGAGATGTAGCAGAGGTAAAGGACACCTATAAGGAGAGAAGTAGTTACGCAAGAAATAAAAATCTACCAGTAGTAACCATTAGTGTAGTGAAGCGAAGTGGAGAGAATTTGCTCTATGCTGCGGATAAAATCAAGGAGATAATCGAAAAAACCAAAGCAAACAGATTTCCTCCGGACCTTGAAATTAGCATCACCAATGACCAGTCTAAGGCAACCAGACTTCAAGTAAGTGACCTTGAAAACTCTATCATTTTTGGGGTGATTCTAGTGGTGTTGGTATTGATGTTTTTCCTAGGGTTTAGAAATGCACTTTTTGTGGGGATTGCAATTCCGCTTTCCATGTTCATTTCATTCCTGATTTTGAATGCCTTTGGGATTACACTGAACCTAATGGTGCTTTTCTCTTTGATTCTAGCACTGGGAATGCTCGTGGATAACGGTATCGTGGTGGTAGAGAATATCTATCGATTGATGTCCGAAGGTAAGAGTGCTGTGCAGGCAGCAAAAGAAGGTGTAGGAGAAGTGGCTTGGCCAATTATTACATCTACTGCTACTACACTTGCAGCTTTCCTACCTCTGGCTTTCTGGCAAGGTACAGTTGGGGAGTTTATGAAATTCCTCCCAATCACGTTGATTATCGTGCTTTCTTCTTCGCTCTTTGTAGCCTTGGTGATCAATCCAGTGTTGACTGCCCTTTTCATGAAGGTAGAAGATATAAGTAAGGACAAACCAAAGCAGAAATCTATTATTGTAGCGGGTGTATTGTTGATTCTATCGGCGTTATTTTATCTGATTGGATGGACAGCTTTTGGTTCACTGATGTTAATTGCTTGCGTATTAACTGTTTTCAATATTTTCGTCCTCAGAAAAGCTATTCGTTGGTTCCAGAGCGTGTTTTTGGTCAATATGGAGAACATGTATGAGTCTACTTTGACCTACGCTCTGAATGGGAAAAAGCCTTATGGATTTCTTGGTGGTACGGTGATTTTGCTTGTGCTATCCCTACTTCTTTTGTATGTAAGAGCCCCACAGGTACTGTTCTTTCCGGACAACCAACCGCAGTTGATTAATGTATTCATTGAGTTTCCAATCGGAACAGATATAGAAGCGACAAACGAATTTGTCGATGGTATGGAAGATGAGCTCATGGTCGCTTTGGAAGATTACACCGGTGTTTTAGAGTCAGTAATCTCTCTAGTGGGTGAAGGTACTGGTGATCCTATGGAAGGACCGAGTAATCAGCCTACTCCACATAAAGCTAAAATCACAATCGGATTTGTCGATTATATTGACAGACAGGGTGTCAATACCAATGGAGCGATGGAAGTAATTCGTGACTTGGCAGAGAAATATCCAGGAGTGTTGGTGACTGTAGATAAGCAAAGAAATGGACCTCCGGTAGGCATGGCTATCAATTTGGAATTTGCTGGTGAGGACTACGATCAGTTGATTGCATTTGTAAATAAAACAAAGGAGTACTTGAATGATCAAAATGTACCTGGAGTAGAAGAATTGAAGTCCGATTTATCACTGGGTAACCCTGAGGTGATCTTGAATATTGATAGGGATAAGGCCAGAAGATTTGGGCTTTCTACCTCAGAAATAGCAACTGATCTTCGTACTGCGCTTTTTGGTTTGGAAGTTTCCAAATACAAAGAGGGTGAGGATGATTATCCTATACAATTGAGGTTAAAAGAAGGTTTTAGATATGATATCAATACCTTGGTCAATAAGAAAATCGGTTTCAGAGATAAGTTTGGAGATAAGCGAGAAGTACCTATCTCAGCTGTGGCTGATGTGAAATATGGTTCCACCTATGGCTCTGTGAAGAGAAAGGATTTGGAAAAGGCAGTTACTATCTATTCCAATGTGCTGGATGGCTTCAATGCAACTGAAGTAAATACTCAAATACAGGCAGCTCTTGAGTATTACGAAGTGCCGGATGGTATCTCTGTGAAATACACCGGCGAGCAAGAAGAGCAGCAGAAATCTATGGAATTTCTCGTTGGTGCTTTGGGTATCGCAGTTTCCTTGATTTTCCTAATTATCGTAGCTCAGTTTAACTCAGTTACAACTCCATTTATCATCATGGCTTCCGTAGTCCTGAGTACCATTGGAGTATTCTTAGGGCTTGTGATTTTCAATATGGATTTCGTCATCATTATGACGGGTATTGGTATTATCTCCCTTGCTGGTGTAGTGGTAAACAATGCGATTGTACTGATTGATTACACCGATCTAGTTCGTGAGCGCAAAAGAGATGAGCTGGACATGGGGCCAAAGGATCATTTGCCGTTCCCACTTATGATTGCAAGTATAGTAGAAGCAGGAAAAACCAGATTAAGACCAGTATTGCTTACAGCGATTACTACTGTACTTGGATTGATCCCTTTAGCTATTGGTATGAACATCAATTTTGGAACATTGCTTACTTCTTTTGACCCTCAATTCTACGTGGGAGGAGACAATGCAGCTTTCTGGGGACCGATGGCTTGGACGGTAATATTTGGGTTAACCTTTGCAACCTTCCTTACGTTAGTTATCGTACCAGTCATGTATTTGTTGGCAGATAAACTCAACATGAGAATCAGCAAACTTAAATCTTGATTGGATTAAGGTTGGTGGTTTTTTTTGTTAAAACCTCTGGGGCAATGTCTCAGAGGTTTTTTACTTTATATAAGGGCGCTTTTTCCTTTCAAGCATGGAATTTGTAAGTTCGCCATCCCGAAATTATTCGAGTAAAATGGAAGAATTAAAGTGGTATGTGATGTACACAGCTTCTCGATCTGAGAAAAAAGTGGCTGATCGATTGAAAGAAAGAGGCTTGGATGTGTACTTGCCTATGATCGAAGAATTGCGCCAATGGTCAGATCGTAAGAAGAAAGTACAACGAGCCATGTTCAACGGCTATGTTTTTGTGAAGACTCATCGGAATCAACTTTGGGAGTGCCTACAGGTGCCGGGAGCAGTGAAATTCGTCCATTTTTCAGGACAGCACGCCACTATCAGAGAAGAAGATCTGGATATCATCAAGCGAGTGATTGAGACAGGTGTAGGAGTAGAATCCGACGGATCCACTATAGACCCTGGGGAGAAGGTGAACGTAATAGGCGGACCACTTCAGAATATGAGCGGTGAAGTCATTGAGAAAGGCAATAAGGATTATTTCATGATTCGAATTCCCGGTATTTACCAAAACCTATTGATCAACATACCAAGGAAATTTCTGGAGGTTACCAATTGAAAAACAAAGAGCCATCCCGACTCTCGGGATGGCTCTTTGTTTTATTGATATTAGGTATGAATCTTAATCTTTATTGCTAAAGAAATACCTTCTGTAAACAACTTGTGCCTGGCCTAGGTGATCTCCAAATCTGTTGAAGTCAACATTTCCATCTAAATTATCAGTAAAGGTCATCATTAAGGAGCCTTCCAGTGCGATATCTGAAAATGGACCAATGGAATAGCTTAAGCCTGCTCGGATTGGAACATAGCCCGTTGTAATGGTATGATGAGTAGGTATCTCATCTCTATCAAAGGTTTTTGTTTGTTCTGTGCTGGCGTGCATTACTCCTAGTCCTACGCCTCCGTAAAAATTGAATAGACTTCTGTTCATATGGTTGCCGAAGGGAACTACATACATACTGGGCATCAAGTCAAAATAATAGACAGGTCCAGATACGGTGAAGGCTGAGTGTTTCTCAAACCATAAACCTGTAATGTTGGGAGTTGGATTGCCGCCACTCGATATCCACTGCATACCAGCAGAGGCTCTCAAATCAAATCTATCATTAAGTCTCTTAATTAATGAGGCGGTAACTGAAGGTTTGACTTCAAAATGGAAGGTGCTGTATTGCCCTCCATTATCCATGTAAGCCATAGCAGGTCCTACACCAATGCTGAAGATATTGTCTCGGGATTGTTTCTCTTTATAGAAACTCTGAGCAGACAAATTCATGCTTCCAAAAAGTAAGCAAACTAAGATGAGAAGTTGGGATTTTCTTGACATAACGGTAGAGCCTAAAAAGGAAAATTAACCTCAGGGTAAGACTTGTTTGCAAATTTTGCAACAAATATGCCAATCGCCTGCTTGGAATTATATTTAAAACAGAAAAATACGAGAATTAGTATAATTGAGTTAAAAAATCAAGCGCCCTCAAAAGCCTTTTTAATATCTTCTTCGGTGATTTTTAGCTTACTTCTGCAGGCTTTTACCAGCTCTGCGGCTTCTTTTACCAACTCAGAAAGTTCGTCTACACTTTTCTTTCCTTCTTCAAGTTCTGCCAGAATTGTCTCCAATCGGCTCATTGCTTCGTTGTACTTTAATTCACTCATTTTTCCTCAATTTGTGTAATAGTGCTACTGATTTTTTGCTTGGAAGTATGCGTCTGCAATTCATCTCCAAGTTGGATTTTTGCATCATTGATAGGCTTACCGTTCATTTCCGTTCGGGTATAGCCTCTTGCTAATATAGTCTCAGGATTCAACTGTCGCAGAAGTATTTCCTTGGAGTCTAGACTCTGTTTTTGTTTCTGCAAAAAGCTATCTAATCCCCGAATCATATTTTTCTCGAAGGAAGCCAAACTATTCTCCTGAATCTGTAGGATGTTTTTGCTCGAAATTCGAATTCTACTGATTGAGGAATTCAATTTCTCAGCTTCAAGCTTCAAACGGCTTTCTGAAAATGCTTTTACCTGATGAGCGATTTGCTGAATTCTGGTTTGTTCCTCGCTGATTTTCTGGCGAGTAGCGCGATCTAATCTTAGCATTGCTAATCCTAGATTTTCTTCGAATTCTCTAAAACCAGAAAGTAGAAATTCTGCCACCGCTGTAGGTGTCTTCAGTTTGGTATGCGCCACCAAATCGGCTATGCTTTCATCACGCTCATGTCCAATTCCTGTAAGAACGGGCAAGGAGAAATTTGCGATTTTGGCTGCAAGCCTATAATCATCAAAGCAATCCAAATCCAACTGGGCTCCACCGCCACGTATCATGACCACCGCCTCAATTCCCAAATCATCTTTTACAGCTTCTATCTGCTCCAGACTTCTGGTCAAGGAGGCTACGGCTTCATTTCCCTGCATCATAGAAGGGAACAGTTTATGGTAAACTTGATAACCGTACCCGTTATTTTCTAATTGATTGACAAAGTCACCATAGCCTGCCGCAGTTGGGCTGCTTATGATGGCGATTTTCTGGATAACTGCAGGAAGTAGATGCCTGGCGTTAAGGCGAAGTAAACCCTCTCTAGTCAGTCTATCGATGGTTTCTTGACGAACTCTTGCTCTTTCTCCCAAGGAAAAAGAAGGGTCAATATCTTTAACATTAATGCTCAGACCATATACAGGATGGAAGTTGACTGCCACTTGGGCAAGCACTTTCATACCATTCTTGATGCTGGATCCAGTAATGGATTCAAATCTCGCCGCCACAGCTCTATAGGCAAAGGACCAAAGATTGGCCTTTATCTTTGCTTGGACGGTGTTTCCTTCCTTTTCTACCAATTCAAAATAGGCATGTCCCTGAGGAGCCTGACGGAAGTCTGCAATTTCTCCGATTACCCAAATTACCGGATCAAGTTCCGTCTCTAGGGCTTGTTGGATTAGCCTATTGAGTTCAGATATCGATCGGGCATTTTGCATACTTACTTAAGTTTTTGAAATTCCGCTTTGATCTTTTGGTTCAATCCTAAGCTTGCACGAAGCATAGGAAGTCTCACCTGATCATCACAGATTCCCATGTGACAAAGCAAGTTTTTGATGCCTACAGGATTGCTTTCCTCATACATAAGATGATTCAGGGGTAAAAGGGAGAAAGCAGCTTTAAGACTTTCTGCTTCTGCACCATGGCACATGGCATTAAAAGTAGCAGGAAGCGCATTTGCCATCACTGAAATAATCCCAGATCCGCCAATGCTATACAAAGCTTTGGTCATGAGATCATCACCAGAAACCAACAAGAAATCTTTTGGCATTTTCGCAGCGATTTGCATGCATTGCTCCAAGTTCCCACTCGCCTCTTTCATCCCTATAATATTAGAATGCTCTGCAAGGCTAAGGGTAGTTTCGGCAGTGATGTTCGACATGGTTCTGCCTGGGATATTGTATAATATCACAGGTACAGGACAAGCATCAGCGATCGCTTTATAATGCGCGATAATTCCTGCCTGAGTTGGCTTGTTATAATAGGGACTTACAGAAAGGATGGCGGTGATGCCAGTGAAATCTGTAGCCGCTATATCACTCAATACAGACATGGTATTATTTCCACCCATTCCATAGACTACAGGCACGCGTCCAGCATTATATTCGAGACAGGCATTGAGCACCTGTTTTTTCTCAGAAGATGAAAGAGTAACTGTCTCCCCAGTTGTGCCCAAAACCACCAAATAATCCACTCCACCGTCGATTACATGATCGATAAGTCGTTTTAGACCATCGAAATCAATAGAGTAATCATCGTGAAATGGGGTGACAAGGGCTACGCCGGTTCCTTTAAGTTGATTCATGTATATAAGGTTTGGGAGGCTAAAGATAAGGGGATGCTAGGAATTGACATTCTGTTTTTGGAAAAAAACGCCTCTGTAGGGGCGAATGAATATTCGCTCTTTATTCTTATTCCTATTATTGTGCATGGGCGAAAGATTTTTCGCCCCTACACGTCACCTATCATCTTCAAAAATTCTTCTTCAGAAATCATCGGAACACCGAGTTTCTGCGCTTTTTCTTTTTTGCTTGGGCCCATGTCCTCACCCTCGATGATGAAATCCAAATTTTTGGAAACGGAGGAAATGTACTGACCGCCATGTGCGATGACGGCATCTTTGATTTCATCGCGTTTGAAATGTATCAATTTCCCGCTGGCCAAAATGCGTTTTCCTTCCAGTGAATTCCCCAGTTGTTTTGATTCAGATTCATCTACTTCGAATTTCAACCCGAAACCTTTCAGTCTTGCGATGATCTCTTGGTTTTTTGGCTGCGCAAAAAAGTCCTGAAGGCTAAGCACAAGCGTTTCACCTACGCCATTGATATCCAGTAATTGTTCTGAAGTAGCAGCTTCCAATTTCTCAATTGTCCCAAAATGTCTGGCTAGCAATTGAGCTGTGTTTTCTCCGATATTTCTAATTCCCAAGGCGAAAAGTACTTTTTCGAAAGGCTGATTTTTCGATACAGCGATTCCCTCCATCATGTTTTTGATGACCCCGTCCTGAAAAGTGTTGGCTTTTAGTTTTTTGATGCGGTCAGTTAATTGCTGATTGAGATCAAGGTTGAGTTTCAACAAAATGCCGTGAACGGTTCCTTCCTTTTTGCTGACTTCAAGTACTTGCTGAAATTCAACCTTTCTGCTTAGGAAAAGATCCAAAACCACTGCCACTGGCACATAATCTTCGAGTTTTGGCAGGTTGTGATCCTTTAGATTTGAAATCAGGTAATCGATCATCCCAGTATTGGAAGGGACTTTTTTCTTCAATTTCCGGATATATTCTTGAAATGCCTTAAGCATTTGAGCTAGAGGTAATTCAGTATTCTCGGTTAGGAAATCATGAACTTGTTTGAATGTCAGACCTTCAGTTAAGGCGTAGAGGGCTTTTTCCAGGGTGATATAAAGCAAGCCATCACCTTCAGTTTCATACTGGTCTTGCGACATTTCCAGTCCTAGCAGTTCCTCCTTTTTTGCCTCCAACTCATAAATATCCGCTGGATCGGTGATGAATCCCTGATCGATCAAAGCTCTGATTCGCTCAGTTCCCATGGAGTCTATATCCATGGCGCGCTTGGATACAAAATGCTCTATTCTTCCCAGTACTTGCGGGGGACAGGATTCAGCATTTGGGCAATAATGTTTGGCTTCGCTTTCCTTTCGCTCCAGCTCAGTGCCGCATTCCGGGCATTGCGTGATATAGGCGATTGGTTTCGCCTCAGAATTTCTTCTTTCGGGATTTACAGCTGTGATTTTTGGGATGATTTCTCCGCCTTTTTCCACAAAGACAAAATCGCCCTCATGCAGATCCAATCGCTCAATTTCATTGGCATTGTGAAGGGAAGCTCGCTTCACGGTCGTGCCAGCCAAACTCACCGGAGACAGATTTGCCACGGGAGTGATCGCGCCAGTTCGCCCAACTTGATATGTCACAGACAGCAGTTCCGTCTCAGCGCTTTCTGCTTTGTATTTGTATGCAATCGCCCAGCGGGGATTTTTGGCAGTGAAGCCCAGTTCCTCGCGCTGATCGTAATTGTTAACTTTTAAAACCACTCCGTCGGTATCCACAGGAAGTGAAAAACGCTTTTCTTTCCAGTCTTCTATGTATTGGACTACCGCTTGAATGTTTCCAACTTTTCTATAGGTTTGGGATACGTTGAATCCCCATTTCTCTATCAGGGAAATCGCCTCAGAATGAGTGTTTACACTGAGTTCATCGCCGAGCAACTGATAGAAATAGCAATTCAATCTACGCTTCGCTACTACGGATGAATCTTGCATTTTCAGCGTTCCAGAAGCTGCATTTCGTGGGTTAGCGAGCATAGCATCTCCAGCTTCTTCACGGGCAGCGTTGATTTTCAAGAATTCCTTCAAAGGCAAAAATATTTCTCCGCGCACTTCAAATTTTGCTGGAATGTTCTCGCCTTTTACTTCCAAAGGAATATTTCGGATCGTGCGCACATTGGCCGTGACATCATCTCCTTTGTATCCATCGCCACGGGTGACAGCCCGAACCATTCGCCCATTTTCATACACAATACTGATAGCAACCCCATCAAATTTCATCTCGCAGAAATATTCAAAGTTGGGGTGGCCGAGTCCCTTCACTACACGCTCATCAAAGGAGATAAGTTCTTCTACAGAATACGTGTTTCCCAGCGAAAGCATTTTAGTGCTGTGTTCCACCGTCTGAAAATCCTTCGTGATTGTGCCACCCACACGTTGGCTTGGGCTGTCTGGATCTAGCAAATCAGGGAAGCTGCTTTCCAATTGAATCAGTTCTTCCAAAAGCTTATCGAACTCAAAGTCAGAGATCTCAGGGCTGCTTTCCTGATAATAGCGGTTGTTGTGATGGTTGATTTCTTGGCTCAGCTGTGCAATTCGCTTTTCGGCTTCCTGTGGGTTCATGGCTTGTATAGAAAAATTCGGGCTCGTAAAAATAGGATTTCGATAGGGAAGGAGCAATCTGTACGGGTTTTTTAACCTTGAAGCGAGGGTATGTTTTTTTTACCGCAAAGTCACCGAGTGCGCAAAGAAAGTCGCAAGGGATTTTTGAGGCGTATTTAAAGAATCATCAATCAATAGCTTCATTCCCTATATCTACATTCAAGTTCTGAAAGTTATTTAAGAGATCCTTCCAAGTGCTATTTCTTAAGCTTCCTCCTTGATAAAGATTTGATTTGAAATCCTTTGTGATCACCATTAATGAAGTAGATCTTTTGTAAGGAGTTTCGATGCTGACTTGTTTAATATTGTCTACTCTGTATTTATCATTCACCCATGGCCATACATGATTCTTGACCACTAGGTAATTATTGTCTAGGTGAAAATAATGAAGTTGAGACCCCAAGAATCCATAAGTGAAGCCAAAAATAACGATCCATACTAAAAATAAGAGTCCAAAATGGTTGGGTGAATTTATTACCATAAATATGGTAAAGGCGTTCAATCCGTAAATCACAAGTCCGTTAAATGATAGAATATGGTTACCACTATATTTTGTCATTCCACTGAGGTTTACAAAACCAATTGGATCAACTTTCGAAGTTTCTAATATTGGGTTTAGTTCGATTGGCTTTTTGGCATCTATGCACTCAATTACTTGCTGGAGTGTTTTTCTAATGGTGGGCATATTTTCATAGCGGGAAGCTATAAGGTCTATTTTCCTGCCATTTTTGAGTTTAAGGATTGTTGCATCCAAGGGTGAATTTGCGATTTGACTTTTGCCGATCAATTCAATCATCTTAATCTCGCTCCAGGATATGAATTCCTTATTAAATAGGTTGCTGACTTTTATTCCTTTGCTATCAATCTGGATAGATTTACTCATTTTTATGTAGTGAATGGAAGTCCCAATAATCACTGCAAATAGAATAAGACTTCCGTAAATGGGGGTTTTGAAGATTGAATCTACTTTCCCATTGTTTACATCTTCGAAAGAAAGGAATATTAAGAAGCTGGCTATTGCGCCCAGCCAAAAAATAAGTAATACGGGAGCTATTATTGAGTTCAGAATGTTCAACCTACTTGTTATTGTCATTTGGAGAGTTGGAATCTGATTTTCTTCACCTAATCTACCCGTCTTATAACTTTTTCTTTGAGATAATTGAACGACATTGTGATTTTTCTTCACAAACCATCGTTCATGCAATTTGCACCAAGGTTCGTCAAAAATATAACAACGTCCTTTCCTCAGATAGATCATTCTACTAGAATGTAGGAACTTTGGTCAAAATTCTATGAACTTTCCTCTAAAAAGTAAGAACGTTCCCCGAATTTGTAAGACACTTTTTCCCTGAGGTACAATCGCCCACCTGGGGAATGTGATTCTGTGTTAAAAGATAGAAAATGCTGTAAATAAGAACTAAAGTTGTTGAATTCGGAATAAAATACTGAAATGATGGCCTGATGAATCTATAAAAATGTCAATCCAATTTTCTTGTTCAATCCTTGTTCAAAAATTCTGATTAGAGTAGAAAGTTGGATGTTTCCTTTTCCGTTTTCGAGTTTAGAGATGTAGCTTTTTTTTGTACCAGCTTTCTCAGCCAATTGTTCTTGAGTCAGTTTTGCTTCCTTACGTGCTGATTTTAGCATTTCACTTACAATGAACATTTGGGCACCTTCCTCGTATTTGTTGCGATTCTCTGTGCCGATTTTTCCATGTTCGAGTTCGATCAATTCATCAAATGTCTTTATGTTTTTATAATCTTTCATAGTTTTAGTTTTTACCATCAAAATATTCTTTCATAATCCTCTCCGCTTTTTCTAATTCTTTTCGAGGTGTCTTTTGTGATTTTTTTTGGAAACCATTAAACAGAACAACTAGCTGCCCCTCATCAAAACAGCAGAAAATCCTATAAATGCTAGACTGGTATTCGATGCGGATTTCGTAGAGTCCGTTCGTTCCAGATAAATGCTTCAAGAATTTTTCAGGAACACGGTCAACTTGTTTAATCAATTCGAAAACATACTGGATTTTACCTTTCACTTTTTGATCTTGCTCTCGGTAGAATTCTATGAAGTAATTTTCGTAAAAGATTATTCTTTTTTTTTATCAAAGTTATCTTAAAAGGTAACATTAGCAATTTTTTAATTTGAATTTTTGGTGATGATTTAAAGTCTCCTTTAGAGCAATCTAAAGCGCGATAGCTTTTCAACACAGAATCTTCGAGGTTCAAAAAAGACTTCAAAGCATATCAATACGTTGCGCCACCGCGCCGTTGCGAGCAAAATCAGGATCTTTGAGCTGCCGAAAGAATTTTACATTGCATATCCTCCCTTTATTTTAAATCTTTGTTATCCTAATTCTCCCCAATCACCTATGTCTAAGAAAGCCAATCTTGAAAGTAAGATTCTGGATGCCGCCTACAAACTTTTTCTGGAGAAAGGCTACCGCCAAACTACCATGGATGATATCGCCCAAATTCTGGGCATGAGCAAAAAGACACTCTATAAATATTATCCCGGTAAGATGGAATTACTCGGAGCGTCTTTTGAAGTAACCAAAACCAAGCTTACAGCCAAGGTGGAGGCGATTGTGGACAATAGATACATTTCATTTCCGCTTAAATTGAAGTCCACTTTGACTGTGATGGCTTCACTTCTTGGGCCTATTAATCCTGATCTTTTCGAAGATCTTAGAGAGCATGCACCCGAAATATGGGAAGATCTCACCCAATATATCAATGAGTCTGCCTACACCCGTTTTAAGAAGTTGTTGGAGCAGGGGGTAAGCGAGGGCTTGGTCAATCCCTCCATCAATATCAATCTTGTAGTTATGCTTTATGCGACTGCGGTACAATCGCTTATGGATCCAAAATTCATTAGCCAGTTTCCCGAGCCCATCCAACAAGGCATGAAGAATCCTCCTGCCGATATATACGATCAGGCAATCACTATTATATACAATGGTATTTTGACAGATGAGGCACGCAATGAATTTGCAAATGCCTAAGACTCGCTTTGCCTGATTTTCCTATCTTTGCGCCTTGATCCTGTCAGGAATTTGTTTTCAAAGCGGGGTTTACTAGTTAGAATCTTAGATTGATCATGAGCAATAAGAATTTCAAAAGATATACAGTCACTTCCGCACTTCCTTATGCCAATGGCCCGCTTCATATAGGTCATTTGGCTGGATGCTACATTCCCTCAGATATTTATGTTCGCTATTTGCGAAGCCTGAGAAGGGACGTAGCCTACATATGCGGTTCTGATGAGCACGGTGTGGCGATTACCATCAAGGCAAAAAAAGAAGGTAAGACTCCTCAGGAGGTGGTGGATCACTACCATCAGATCATGAAGACGAGTTTTCAGGAATTTGGGATCAGTTTTGATCATTATTCCCGTACTTCAGCGCCTATACATCATGAGACTGCGCAAGGTTTTTTCAAGGATTTGTATGAAAAAGGCGAATTCCTAGAAGAGACTACCGAGCAATATTATGATGAGGAAGCCGATCAGTTTTTGGCGGATAGATACATAGAAGGTACTTGCCCGAAATGTGGCAATGAGCACGCCTATGGAGATCAGTGCGAGAAATGTGGTAGCTCGCTTAGCCCTACAGAACTCATCAATCCAAAATCAAAACTCAGCGGTAGAACTCCTGTTTTGAAAGCGACGAAACATTGGTTTCTTGACTTGGCGAGGTATCAGGATTTCCTGAAAAAATGGATACTCGAAGATCATGCGAATGATTGGAAAAATAACGTACTAGGCCAATGTCGTTCTTGGCTAGAAGCAGGCGAAGGACTGCAAGCTAGATCGATGACCAGAGATTTGGATTGGGGAATAAAAGTGCCTTTGCAGGACGCAGAGGGCAAAGTGCTTTATGTTTGGTTTGATGCGCCGATTGGTTACATCTCTTCGACTAAAGAATGGGCTGCAGAAAAAGGAATTGATTGGCAGCCGTATTGGAAGGATCAAGATACCAAACTGGTACACTTTATCGGAAAAGATAACATTGTATTCCACTGCATTATTTTCCCTGCAATCCTGAAAACTCACGGCGATTACATACTTCCTGAAAATGTGCCGGCAAATGAGTTTTTGAACCTAGAAGGAGACAAGATCTCAACTTCCAGAAACTGGGCGGTTTGGCTTCATGAGTATTTGGAGGAGTTTCCTGGCAAGCAGGATGTACTTCGCTATGTGCTTACAGCAAATGCACCGGAGACCAAGGACAATGACTTTACTTGGAAGGATTTTCAGACTAGAAATAACTCAGAGCTGGTTGCCATTTACGGAAATTTCGTGAATCGTGCAGTCGTTTTGACTCATAAATACTATCAGGGAATCATCCCTCAGCGAGGTGAATTGACTGGTTATGATCAGGAGATTTTGGATGCTTTGGCAGAGTTTCCTGAGAAAATTGCTTCCTCTATCGAGCGCTACAGATTCCGTGAGGCACTGAGCATAGTGATGGAATTGGCTCGATTGGGAAATAAATACCTAGCGGATACAGAGCCTTGGAAGGTCATTAAAACCGATGAAGCCCGTACTGGGACTATCCTGAATATCGCGTTGAATATCGCAGCGAACCTTGCGATTGTATCAGAGCCATTCTTGCCATTTACTGCTGGGAAACTAGTGGGTCTTTTCGGAATGGAAAAAATAGATTGGTCTGAAGCTGGTCAGGGTGAACTGCTGAAAGCAGGAACTTCACTGGGAGAGATGGGATTGCTATTCGAGAAAATCGAAGATGAAACTGTAGAAAAACAAGTACAAAAACTATTAGATGCCAAGAAGATGAATGAAGCTGAAAGTGCACAAGTTCCAGCGATGAAAGAGATCATTGCTTATGATGATTTCGCTAAGCTTGATATGCGTGTAGTTACCATTTTGGAAGCGGAGAGAATGCCAAAATCCAAGAAACTTCTCAAGCTCAAAGTGGATATTGGCTTGGGACATAGAACAGTGCTCAGCGGTGTGGCTGAACACTTCGAACCAGAATATCTGATCGGTAAGCAAGTAACAATGCTGATCAACCTTGCTCCACGCAAAATGATGGGTATAGACTCTGAAGGCATGATTCTGATGGCAGAAGACAAAGACGGGAAGCTGAAGCTACTTGTGCCTCATGAAAGTACTGCGAGTGGATCGGGGATTTCGTAAGCAGCAAGATTTAAGTAGTAAGAAACTAGAAATCTGTCAAATTATTTATTTGACAGATTTTTTCATTTTAAATCAAATGCTCATTTAATTAAACGAATTCTATCATGATTCTTTTGTGTACTAATATTCTCTAACTTACTTTTAAATTCTGAATAAGCAACATCAATAATTGCTAGAAGATTATTTAAAGAAATTTTATGGATAGAGTTCTTTTAACCCTGATTACATTTTTTCTCTTTACTCCATGTTTTAGCCAAATGGAGATTACGAATGTGAGGTCTGGTGCACATCAATTGGTTGTAGGTACTGAACTTTATATGATTCCTCCGCCAAACTTTTTTAGTCCTGGTATACCGGGGTTTTTAGAGCCTGCATCTCATGCAGCAGTTATGGCTACGAAGGTTCTAAATAGTAATTATGAGGAGTTTTTGTCTGGATTTGATGAATTGATAGGAAAGGAAAAAGTAGTTAAGCATGTTGAGGATGTATTAATCAACGGAAACAAGGGTAAATTTTTTATATTTGAAGAAATTCGAGATGGAGATCCGATAACCAATCACACTTTGTTTTTCGGAAGTGACGAGTTCTTATATATGGTGATAGGTGTTTGCCCTTCAGATCATCCAGGAATTAATGAATCTATCAAAGAGTCCATTCTTTCAGTGATTTATGATTCAAATCCGACTGAACTGCGAGAAAAATCATTCTCTGTTAGAACAGAAAACACCAAGCTGATACAGGGTGGGGAAAAAGCAGGTATCATTTTTTATACTGTAGATGGTAAAGTTCCAACTGAGGCTGAAGATAAAACAGCCTTTATTATTGGTTCCTCTTTATATAATTTAGAGATAGTTAACAGAAGAACCTATTCAGTAAATCGAATCAAGCAGCTGCCATATAAAAATATTCAGGTAAGTGAAGATTTATTGCGAGAAGTAAAAATAAATGGACTAGATGGTTTTGAATTTGATTTTAGAGGAGCAAAAGAGCTAGATAGACCAGAAGAAATGGTTTATTCCGTAATGTTATTTGACGGGCCGAAGTATTATCTGCTGCTTGGGAATGCATTTAATGATTTCGACGAAAACCTGAAACTGTTTAAATCAATTTCCTTAACCTTCGAGCTCATCGATTAGAATATTTTTTTTGACTTTTGGGTCAAGTTTTTCAAAAGGAGCTTTCTTAAAATACCTAAGTTAATTGGTTCGAGAATTATAAAGTTTTCAAGATCTAATTATCTAGACTTGAGTGTTTAGAGTTTATAACCAAGAGCCAAGAACTCGAATGTATTTCGGTTTTCTTGGCTCTTTTTTCTTTGTTCTAAAATCTTATGTCTTGCTTCTTGTCTCTAGCTACTATTTTCTAATGAAGCGGTCTCTTTTTAATCATCCCGCCTTTTGTATCCTTGATAGGATATTGGATTACGAAGGCTTTGGAGTCAATTTTTTCAATTTCCACCAGCATTTTGGTTACTTCCAGTCGGGTGATCACGCAGAATAATACTTTCCTATCGGGTAGTTGATTGGCTTTGTCGCCGTAGCCTCCATCAGATTTTAGGACAGTTACTCCACGCCCCAGATCAAAGGAAATCATTTGCTTGATTTCTTCATTGTACGAAGACATGATCATCACGCCAAGGTATTCTTCCACACCGTTGATGATGAAATCAACTGTTTTGGAAGCCGAAAAGTAAGTCAACATGGAGTACATTGCTGTTTCTATATCTACGAAAATAGCCGCAACTATAAAAAGGCAGACGTTGAACACCGTAATAAAGTCACCGACGGTCAGGCTGGATTTTCTACTGACAGAAATTGCGAGCACTTCCGTGCCATCAATCACTGCTCCACCTCGAATCGCGAAGCCAATCCCTGAACCCAGGAAAAAACCTCCAAACACAGCAATAAGTAATTTGTCCGCAGTGATAGCTGGAACTTCGATGTAATGAACAAGTAATGCCAGCCCAAAAATCGCCAAGGTGCTTTTGATGGCGAATGGCACTGAAACCTGCTTTGCACCAAGCAGAATGAATGGTAAGTTGACTAGTATAATCAATACCGAAAGATTGACAGGAGTGAGCATGTCCAAGAGCAATGACATACCCATCGCGCCACCATCGAAGAATCCATTTGGTAATAAAAACCCTTTCAGGCCAATACTTGCCATCACTACACCTATTGCAATGAAAAGCCCGTCTTTGATTTGCCGCCAAATCGTAATTCGCTTTACAATTGCGTTATCCTGTATTTTTAAAAGTCGCTTCACCATGGGTCGAAAATAGAGTATTTTAATCAACTGTTCTGTCTGCAATTGCAACCAACCCAAGAATAAATACTTAACTTAACTGGGAAGAGAGAGTTGAATTGACCGTTATCTCAATTGATGGAATGGTAATTATTGAATCTTATTATTGATAATTCGTGACAAGAATATATATTTTGATAAAAATATGAGCCTATTTTCATAATTTTTTTGACAATTACCCTTTTTCATCTATCTTTTTGAAGCTTGTTATATTTTAGATAAACTTATGAAGACCGAAGGATACAACGCAGGAGAACATTACGATGAGATGATCTCTGGGGAAGGGGAGATTAGAGAGCATTATAATGAATTTTATAATCATCTGAAAAAGACTAGCTCTAAGAAGATGAACCAGCTACAGCACTCTGCTAATCAGACGCAGCGCTCGATGGGCATGACATTTAATGTGTATCATGACAATCAGGGGATGGAGAAAATTCTTCACTTGGACATCATTCCCAGGATTATTCCCAATTCAGAATGGCAAAAACTAGAGGCGGGATTAAAGCAAAGAACCCAAGCTTTGAACATGTTTCTTCAGGATGTCTACAATGAGCGAAACATTCTAAAGGATGGTATAGTCCCTTCAGATCTTATCCTTAAGAGTAAGGATTACCTTGAGCCTTGTATAGGACTAACCCCACCTAAGGGTATCTGGTGTCATATTACCGGAACTGATCTAGTGAAAAGTAAGGATGGGGAATATTACATATTAGAAGATAATCTCCGATGTCCATCTGGGGTTTCCTATATGCTGGAAAGCCGTGAAATTATCAAACGCGTTTACCCGGATATTTTCAATCAAAAAGGAGTGATGCCGGTTTCTAACTATCCGACTAAGCTACTTCGGATGCTTCAGAATCTTTCGGATAAGCCTAAACCTGTGGTAGGAGTGCTTACTCCGGGAGTTTATAACTCGGCGTATTATGAACATTCGTATCTCGCCTTGCAAATGGGAGTAGAGCTGGTAAGCGGAGTAGACTTAATTGTGGAGAACAAAAAGGTATACATGCAGACCACGAAAGGCCTAGAGCAAATCGATGTGCTTTATCGCAGGATAGATGACACATTCTTGGATCCAGAGACTTTCAATCCAGATTCTATGCTGGGAGTTCCTGGCCTTTTTGAAGCTTACAAAGCTGGGAATATTGCTTTGGCAAATGCACCTGGAACTGGCGTAGCGGATGATAAGGCAGTTTATGCTTACGTTCCAAAAATCATTAAGTACTATCTTAATGAAGAACCAATATTAAATAATGTACCAACTTATCTCTGTAGAGAAGAGAAGGATAGGCAGTACGTGCTTGATCATATAGAAGAGTTGGTAGTGAAGGAAACGAATGCAGCAGGTGGCTACGGGATGCTGATTGGGCCAAAGGCAACTCCAGAGGAGCATGCGAAATTCAGAGAGCTTGTTGCAAATAATCCGACAAACTACATCGCTCAGCCAACGTTGTCACTTTCTACAGTGCCGACTTTGACAAATGAAGGAATAAGTGGTAGGCATGTGGATCTGAGACCTTATATCTTGTATGGACAAGAAATTGAGGTAATTCCCGGCGCATTAACTCGAGTGGCGTTGAAAAAAGGTTCGCTGGTAGTGAACAGCTCCCAAGGTGGAGGAAGTAAGGATACCTGGGTTTTATATTAATAAACAGAAAGAATATGCTAAGTAGAGTAGCAAATAGTATTTATTGGCTAGGGAGATACCTAGAGCGCGCGGAGAATTATGCGCGATTTATAGACGTGAATTTTAACCTGATGCAAGATCTGCCGCTAGATCTGAAAGAGCAGTGGCGTCCTTTGATTGCAGCTACGGGAGACTTGGCTCTTTATGAGAAGAGTTGTACTGGTTACGAGAAAAATCAGGTTTTATTCTTTTTGGGGTTTGATGCAGAAAACCCAAACTCCATGGTCTCCACCATCAAAAATGCTAGAGAAAATGCCAGGATCATCCGTGAAAACCTAAGTAAGGAAACATGGGAGAAAGTCAATGAACTCTATTATATGATGCAGGAAGGCTTGGAAAAAAAGGTTTGGAAAAAAGAAGATCCAAGGCCGTTTTTTGAGAAAGTAAAAAACCAGATTTTATTGATTTATGGTATTGCTGATAGCAGTGTGGCTCGAACTGAAGGGTGGTATTTCAGACAGCTTGGTCAATTCCTAGAGAGAGCCGATAAGACTTCCAGGATGTTAGATGTGAAATATCATATTCTCTTGCCTTCAGACCAGGAGATCGGAACTCCTCTTGATTTCCTTCACTGGATGGCTTTACTGAAGTCAGTTACTGCATTCAATACCTATCGCAGATTGTATGGGAATATTGAGTCTGCCAATGTGGTGGAGTTTTTAACACTGAATAAGTACTTTCCTAGATCCATCTATTTCTGTATCAAAGAAGCCGAGAAATGCCTCCATAATATCTCAGGAAATCTGGGGGGTGGATATATGAATTCGCCTGAAAAGGCTATGGGCGAGCTGCGATCAAAACTGGAATTTGCAGAAGTAGGAGAGATTATTGGTTTTGGCTTGCACGAGTATTTGGATAATCTTCAGTTGAAAATTAATGAGATATCTAATTTAGTCGACTCTAACTTCTTTACTATCAGAGATAATCAGACCTATCAAACTCAAAGTCAAACTCAGAACTGATCAGCTGAAATCTCCGGGATATTAATCTGCGAAAACCCCATCTTTTGGTTTTTCGAATATTTCTGAGTCAAACTCTTCATCCAAAAGCAAGGCATCTGCTATGGTGACTTGGTATTTTAAAATCTTGGTAGAGTCGTTTTCAATAGTGTAACCTGTAAGAATTCTAGGAAAAAACACACCATTTGATTCTCTGTAATCATCGTATTTCAACGCGCTAAGAGGAGGGTTTTCACTGTCATTGGAAGGAACCGAGTAAAGAACGTATTCAACTCTCTTGGTTTCAGGGTTGACCAGCATGAAGTATCGGTTCTTAGGGTTTGTTGATGCTGTGTTAGTATCAAATTTTGCCTGGAACGTTGAGTATTTTTTACCATTCAATGATTTGTCCTCTACTTTTTCTACCGTCACTCCCTGATCAGTGAATACAAAGGGAATGTTGAAAAAGTAGAAATACAGGTTGTGATAGAACTTCAGGGATTCTCCGCTATAAGCTTCTCTGTTTGGGCTGATCCAAGTCTGATACCCATCAAAACCAATCTCAAAATCCGTAGTAGATAGGCGAATTTTTCTACTTTCCAGATTGATGAAAGCATTTTCCTCTATCATGATGCCCTCATGGATCATCGCATAGCTCTCTGCTTTGGCATTATACCATTTTTGCCATTCTCCGTGTGCCTCTAAAACCGCAGTGAATTCAGGAGAAAGCTCAGGAAGTGCTTTTTCTACGTTGGTTTGGCAAGAAACAATAGAGACTAGAAGTAGTAAGGAGGCAAATGTCAGGGTGATTTTTTGCATTTTGTAGCGTGTTTGGGGCTTCAATTTAGCATGAAATTGAGCGTCTTCCAACCTGATGATTTCACTAAGTTTCTTAAATAGAAACTGGTATTTAGATTAAAAAAAAGCCCGAGCATTGCTCAGGCATTTTCATTTGGTCAAACCTATCGGTTATTCTATTGACCTACCTAGTGTTACTCAACTGAACTGTCTTTTAATTCTTTCTCTCGTAGGTTTTCAAATCCAAAATCTGCACTCTTCACCCATTGAACGGCTTTTGGCAATAAGGCCGCGCCGATCAATACCCCACCGATAGTGATGACATGAAGCGGATAAGTGAAATAGCTTCCCGATGTGAATACGCCTAGAATCAGTAAGGTGCTAAAAGGCATCGATACCGCTAATACGTTGATTCCCAATTCCAGATCAAAGGTTGGATTGTCTTTCTGAGCCTCATTTTCATATTCAAACTTACGTATCGCCGACATGTGTGCAAATGGCCAGAAACTCACGGCACTTTGCGGAAACACCACTGCTAGTAGTATCGCTGCCTCGGAAGGCATTGGCACTAACCAGATGAATAGACCGCTAAGCAGAAATGTAAATCCAGCTCTGAAAGTGAGTATAGAGGTAATCATGCGCAGTTGGTCCCATTTGAAAATCACGGCTATGCCGATGAAAATCAAGACTAGCGGAGTCATCATATCCTTCATCATCAGGATAGATTCGCTAAGGAAACCTGGCATACTTTCCATATTGAATCCAAAGCTGAGCAGAACAATTGCAATTAGAATAACCAGGTTGATCGGTTCACTTACCATGGCTATCAGCAGTTCTTTTACCTTTTGGCCATTGGATTTAGATTTGAGGTTTTGGTTTTTGTAATACCAAGACATGGCTAGTAAATAGGCTAATACTAATACAAAAAGCTTATTTCCAATGTCTGACAGTGCAGCCCAAGCTAGCGCGTCATCACCCAGATACTCTACTATAAAGGGGAAACAGGTCAATCCCGGAGCCAAAGAAGGGAGAAGCAACATCAGTGTTCGCATGGCCGGTGTATCCGCTTTGACGCCAAAATATGGCAGCGAGTACTTGGTAAGGAAGATCATCACAATATTAAATACCAAAGCCAAAACCGGAAGAATCAGCAGATCCGGATTGATTTCGATTTTCAACAAGGCAACAAAGATCATTGCCGGCAAGGCGATGTTTAGAATTATGGATTTTAACCCCTTTTTCTGATCCTCATTTTGAAGTTTTTTCTGGAGAAATATTCCGATAACTATCAAAAGGAGCAGCGATAGGGTCTTCTGAAGTGCAATACTCATACGAATCCTTGTTTACTATGCGGTCACTTTTTTGAATGCATCGACGAAAATTTCCATTTCTTCCATGGTGCCCATACTTACTCTACACCAAGGTTTGTTGTCTATGTTGAATACCCTGATACCAACTCCGCTGTCGTACATGCCTTTCATAAATGGCTGTCCTTCCATTCGAAGTGGGAAAATCATAAAGCTGGTTTCGGTAGGAATGATATCGTAACCTAAAGAAGCTACTTCACCTTTGGTGTATTCTCTACATTCTGCATTCATGCTTCTACAGCTGCTGAGGAAGCTTTCTTCCTTCATGCTTGCAATAGCGCCATTTAGTGAGGTGACACAAAGTCCCATTGTACTTCTAACCATAGAAGTGATGCTCTCGATACGCTCAGGAAGTGCTACCATGTAGCCAATTCTCAAGCCAGCCATTCCGTGGATTTTGGAGAAAGTTCTAGCTACAATTACATCCTTACCTTCGGCTACTAACCCTACCATAGAGCTTTCCTCTGGTTTCTGAAGGAATTCCAAATAAGCTTCATCTACGAACACCGGAGTTTTCGCTGATACTTTGGAACAGAAAGCTTTTAGTTTGGTAGCATCAGTAATTGATCCTGTAGGGTTGTTTGGATTACAGATGTAAACAAGATTCGTTTCAGAGTCGACAGCTTTTTCCATTGCATCCAGGTCATGCTGATAATCTCCTGTCAATAGCGTAGGCTTCCACGTGGCGCCAAGGTTTTGAGCAGTATTCATCAATGACATGTAGGATGGATCTGCAGAAACTACATTCCCGCCATTCATAAACTGTACAAAAGCTACTTTTTCCAGAATATCTGAAGAACCAGGAGATAGCATGATGTGGTCTGCTGATACTCCTTCTTTCTCGGCGATCATGTCAAGAAGTATTTTTGCTTCCCCATGACCATATCTGTTGCCTAGAGAAATAGATTCCGAAATGGCTTTGATCACCTTTGGAGATGGACCATAAGGATTCTCATTTGCATTTAATTTTGCTACTATTCTAGCTTCATTGTATTGAAAAGTTGGAATGTGCTCATGTAGAATTGAGTCAGGCTGATATACTGCTAGTGCTTTGTTTTTTGGCATGGCAAAAGCAGGGGCAATCGCCATAGTTCCCACAGCCATAAGGCTGGATTTGATCCAATTTCTTCTGTTAATAGAGTGGTTCATAGTAATTTTAATAAGGTTGTAGAAAGATTTAGAGGATTGATTTTTATAAAGAATGAACGTTGTTATTTGACCCGAACAGTGTGGTATTTTCTGAAGGCGACATTTTTGTAGGTTCCTGAGAATTCAAGTCGAACCGAGCTTCCAATAGTTGCTTCTGATAAGCCCAGATCAGCCCAAGAAATAACCAATTCAGCGCTGCCGCCTGTATCTGTCACCAGTTTGGCTACTTCATTGGTGTTATTGATGAAGACAGCGATGTTTAGGTTGGGTACAGGAATGGAGTCTATCCCTTTAGTGTAGTCTAGAATGTTGGTCTTATCGAGTTCTAGAAATCTGGATCCCACCGTGACTGGGGAAGCGGCACTGAATGAACTTCCTTCAAGTAAAACCAATACTGGGGATGCTACATTTGGCGTAGCCAAATCCTCGGCTTCCACGCAGGATTGGGTGAACACAATAGTGGCAAACGCTGCCAGAATTAAGTATATGTTGAATGACTTTTGCATATGAATTTCAGTTGAATGATTAGAGATCGATTTTGATTAGTCTACCCACCAAAGTGGAGTTCGCATGTTGTCAGAGCCTCCTAGTTTTCTTACACCTTCGTCTAGATTTGCTTTGTTGAGGGAGTATTCGGAAGTGGGGTACTCTATTCTAGTAGGAAGTATTCCATCGTTTGAAAACACAGCGCTTGGGTTCGGTGCAGGCATCACAGGATATCCTGTTCTGCGGTATTCGTTCCAGGCCTCTACTCCTTGTCCGAAAAGTGCAATCCACTTTTGAGTCATGATGCTTTCCTTAGTGACTTCGCCTATACGTGACATGTAATCACCTGGCATAGTGAGGCCCTGCTGCTTGAAAGAGGCTTTGATTGCACTTTCTAGGAATTCACTTGCATCACCCGTGATATCTCCGTCTAATGCTGCTTCGGCTTTGATGAACTCCACTTCTGCATAGGTCATTAGTACACTTGGAGCGGTTGGGTCCAAATATTTAAGTCCAATTCTCGACGCGTTGTATGTTCCGGCAGCTGCATCGGTCAGGCCATTTGGCAAGCCAGCGTAGCTTCCATCAGCCAAAGGCTGCGCATAGACTGTGATTCTTTCATCGTCAAGTGCAAGAAGTTTATTGATCAATGTTGTGCTGATATTCCAATCTGATCGAGTGGAGAATACATCAAACATTTTGTTTCTGCTGCCGATTACATCGAAGTGAGTTAGCTCAGCTGTCTGAGAATTGCTCTCGATAACAGGATACTTGGTAGGGTTAGCCAATATTTGACTCATTATAGCCCGTGATTCTGTAGCTTTTTTAGATGCTTGTCTATTTGCAATTCTCAAGGCAAGTGAATTCGCGAAGCGCTTCCACTTCATGATGTCACCGTTGAACATGATGTCCCCGACTACAGCTGGTCCAGAAGTAGAGAGAAGATCATTTGCTTCCATCAGGTCAGCAAGAATGCCTGCGTACACTTCCTCCATAGAATCGTATTTCGGAGAGTTGATGGCTTCTTCCGCTGTGCCCTTCAGCGCTTCAGAATATGGAATCGGTCCGAATACATCTGTGAGATATGCATAAGCAAATGACTGCATGACCATTGCAATGCCTACATAATTGGCATTTTCGTATGTTTTGCCTGGTCCAGATAGGGATTTTACTTTCTCGAAATTGATCAGGGATTCTTTATAGATATTGTTCCAAGTGCCGGAAGAGATGGTGAGAGGAATCTCATAACTGTCGCCTTCAGCATTGATATAGATATTTCTGGAAAGATGCTGGATCCAGCACATGGCTGCATCGATATTAAGCCTTTCATACCTGGTGCTGTGTCCCCAATATCTGTCCACTGTTACTTGTATTGCATTTGGCAAAAGCAAGGAAGGGGAGATGGCGACCGGGTTGTTTGGATCGGTATTGATTTCTTCAAAATCCTTGGTACAGGAAGTCATCGTACCAAGAGTCAGAAGAAGTATTGCGAGAGTGTATATGTATAGTCTATTCATGATAAGTTCTTAATAGGTAAAAGATTAGATCAGAATGTCACGTTAAGATTGAAGCCCAGATTACGTGTAGTGGGCATTTGGCCGTAGGCAAATCCTTGTCCGTTGCCACCCTTCATATCAACTTCTGGATCCATGTGAGGATGGTTCTTGTAAAGAATAGCCAGATTACGTCCCACGAAAGAGAGTTTCATGGTTTGGATGAACTTATTGCCTAGGAAATTTTTTGGGAATACATAGCCCAAAGACACTTCACGAAGCTTCACGAAGGTTCCGTCAAAAATCCCTGATTCATGGTAGGTACGTGGGTTCTGCGCATTCCAGAATGTCCCTGCACTAGCGATTACATCGTTTGGTACATACACTGGCGCCTCTGACGTACCTATATTCATTACACCTTGACCTATTACTCCTTCTTCTCTGCCTATGGCAGTTTCAGCATATTGACCGGTTTTTCTGGCAAGGCCAGTTCCCACATCGAATATGTCTCCGCCCATTTTTACATCGATCAGCGTATTCAACTCAAGACCTTTGTATGCTAATGAGTTGGTCCATCCGCCTATCCAGTCAGGCTGAATATTTCCAAGTGTGTAAGTGCCTTCTTCTAATACAGGAAGACCATTGTTGTAGACAAGCTCTCCTTCTGGACTTCTTAGATATCTTCTTCCGTAAAGTGAGCCATAAGGCTGACCTACTCTAGCTTCAGATGTAAGCGAGTTTTGAGTGCCTAGAATATAGTTTTCAAGACCTTCCGCTAGTTCTACTACTTTGTTTCGGTTTCTGGCAAAGTTCAATGCAGTGTACCAGCTAAACCCTGATGCGGTGTTGATAGGAGTAGCGTTAATCGTAAGCTCAATTCCTTGGTTGGTGATTTTACCAGCATTTAGGATTTGACTGCTATATCCTGAAGCTGTAGAAATAGATACCGCAAGAATTTGGTTTACAGTAGACTGGTGATAGTAGGTGAAGTCTATTCCTGCTCTTCCTTCAAAAAACCTAAGATCCAAACCGACTTCTTTCCCCGTAGTGATTTCCGGTTTAAGAGTTCTATTTGCAATCTCATTTGATTCTGAATAGGTAGGCGTAGTTCCTGCCCAAAGTCCTTCAGAGGAATAAACTTGATTAAGTAAATATGGATCTGCATCATTACCGACCTGAGCTATACTTCCTCTGATTTTTGCAAATGAAAGGAAGCCCGACTGCACGTCGAAAATATCTGTCAGCACAGCAGACATAGCTACCGATGGATAGAAGAAGGAATTGTTTGAAGTAGGTAAAGTACTGGACCAATCATTTCGCCCCGTCACGTCTAGAAACAAGTAGTTGTTGAATCCAAATTGAGCGGACCCAAATACACTATTTACGACTTGTTTTCTAATCGTACTGGAAGGTGTAACTGGGCTGGCGTAGTTACCTAGGTTGTAAAGTCCATCAATGGTAAGCTGACCAACGCTTACTGAGGTGCTTTTGTAGTTATTGACCCTGTTGTTTGCCCCAGCTTGTATTTTCAAAGAAAGTCTTGGAAGCAAGTCCTTGTCAAAAGTCAAAATAACGTCACTGTTTGTTTCTTGACTGTTTAGAACTGATTCTGAATAGGAGCCAAACCTTTTGACATTGTTTTTGAAGCTTTCTGCACTGTTGATGTTTATACGGGTGTCGCTCCAGTAGTCCGTGCCTGATCGGGCCAGGATGCTGAAATGCTCGCTGATGTCGTAGTTCAGTGCTATGCTTCCTACTAAGCGGTCTTTTTCATTTGAGTTGGGTAAATACTTTTGGTTGAAAAATGGATTGGAAAAGTATTCATGTTGCCAGTTGGCATAGGGATAATCATCACCAGCTCTAAAGGTGAGTTTTTGGGTGTCATAATAGTCTTCCCAGTTTTTTAACTTGGTATAGTCCGTGTGTCTGTGAGCCCAGATGAAATCCTGACTTCCTGTAAAACCTCTGTTGTCTGAGCCTGATTTGACATACTCAGCATTCACGCTCATTTGAAGCTTTGGGATGAATTTGTAGGAAGTGTTTATCTTGAAGTTGTTACGGAAATAATCATTGTCCGCCATGATACTGGTCTGATCCAGTCTTCCCATAGATACTCGGAAACTACCTTGATCATTTCCTCCGGATAGTGCGATGGTATTTGAGATACTTTGACCTGTTTCCCAAAAATCATCGTAGTTGTTGGGCTGAGGAAGAAGAGCGACTTTCTCTGGTGCGGAATACCAAAGTGGCACCATTCTACCGTCCATAGGAGCGCCCCAACTTTCATCCACACCGGCAGTTCCACGAATCCCGTCTGCATCAAATCCATTTCTTCCGTCCACATACCAAGTTCTGTAGCCAGTTCCACCGCCATATGTATTCTGGAAATTTGGCTTTACAAGTGGATTATCAAATGTCATATTGCTGTTGAATTCAATGCCTAAGCCTTTGGATCCAGATCCATTTTTGGTAGTGACCATAATGACCCCATTTGCCGCCCGAGAGCCATATAATGCTGCTGCTGTGGCACCTTTTAGAATGGTCATTTCTTTGATGTTGTCAGGACTTATCTCAGATAAGCCGTTTCCATACTGTCTACTAGAGGTTTGCTCCAGTGGAACACCATCTACTACCACTAGAGGTTCGTTGTTTCCAGCTACTGAAGATGATCCTCGGATTACGATATGGGCGCCACTGCCAGGCATGGAGTTTCCTGTTACCTGAACGCCAGCTACTCGCCCTGAAAGGCTATTCGCCACGTTAGTAGGTCGGGATTCTGTAAGGGATTTCCCATCTACACTTTGTGTGGAATAGCCCAGCGCTTTTTTGTCTCGCTCTAGTCCAAAAGCAGTTACCACTACCTCATTCAACGCCAAATCAGACGAAGCTAATTCGATGGTGAACATTGAGGTGCTTCCAACTTTGATCTCTTGAGTGGTAAATCCTATAAAAGAGACCGTCAAGATTGCGTCGGAGCTTTCATCAGGTAGGGTTAAGGAGAATTTTCCATCTATATCAGTTACCACTCCATTCATGGTTCCCTTGATCAGGATACTTGCGCCTGGAATGGGTATTTGTTCTTCGTCTACGATCACGCCAGAGATTACTCTTTCTATTTTTTGAGACGAGGGGATTTGATAAGAGAAATTGGGTAAGGTGGAAGGAGCTTCAGGTGCTGCAGAAGACTGCTCCAGCATGTAAAAGTCTCCGGCGCCTTTTCTAAAGTGAATCTGACTTCCTTTTAGAATCCGTTGAAGATTCTCCTCGGCAGTCAGTTTGGAGTTAATAGCTGCGGGGATTTTTGTTTCAGCATCTACCAAAGAAGAAGGATATGCTATAGATATGGCATATAAGTCCTCTAGTTCTTTAAGTGTAGATGCAAGATTTTTAGTATCCAACTTCTGCGTAAGGGTTGGGCCTTTGGCAAATTGTGTGAGATTTTGGCCTTCTGCGGAGAGTGGGAGCGCTAGCACTCCAGTCACCCCGACTGCCAATAGATAACGGGTAAATTTGATGAGCATAGATTAACAGGTTAGTGGTTAGAATGATAACTCGCGTTTATTTTGGGCCAATTGCTAATCATTCATAGATCTGGGTATGGTAAATACCTAGATCTCACTAGTGTAATTTTTTAGCTGCTGGTCTTTACCATAGCTTTTACTCGAACTAATCTTACTTTCATTAATATTCTTGCTTGCGATCCGGCCGAAAGGCAAGCGGTAATCTATTGTACTCGTATTGGATTCTGTTCTAGATGGATCTTGGTATCGAATAGTACTTCGATGTTTTCGATCACCTCATTTGGATTGTCTGTTAGTGGTAAGCTTCCTGAGATAAGATGATAGTTTGTTGGTGGTGTCTGATCTACTAATTCCAAATCATACAGTTCTGTGACTATGCTTAGGACTTCTTCGAGACTCTCATTTTGCATTCGAAGTTTTCTGTCTTGCCAAGCAAGAAGTTTTATAGGATCAGCCACTGTTTTGGCTTCTAGTTGATGATTTTCTACATTTAGTTTTATGGTTTCTCCAGGTACTACCATACGATTTGTATTTCCTTGTTCGCTTTGGTAGCCGAGCTTTACGCTTCCTTCTATTAGTGTTAGTTTGTGTATTGGGTGTTGGTTTTTGAGATTAAATTCAGTTCCAAAAACCTCCACTTCCATCACATCTCCTTCATTGATTACAAATCGTTTGGATTCTGCGTCTTTAGCTATTTCAAAGTATGCTTCTCCGATCAGTTCTACTTTTCTTTCAAAGCCAAAAGCCAAATTATAGGTATAAGACAACGATGAGTTGGAGTTCAGTAAGGCTGTAGAGCCATCAGGCAATTCTATTTTCAGCGTTTCATTGGAGCCCGTTTGATAAGTATGTTTTTCTAGTTTAAGTGTGGTCCAAAGCGCCCCGTTTATCGCAAGTATTACAAGTATTGAAGCTGCGATTTTTGTGTAGCTGAGAATCCTTCTTCTGTTACTTCTCTTTTTCTCATGCTTTTGAATACCAGTCTTAATATTCCCAAGTATTTTTTTCTTCAGGGCCTGCTGATCTTCTTTATTCATTTGACCTACAATGTCTGTTTCGAAAATTTCTTCGAATTCAGCATTATCATTTTGAAATAAATTGGAACTTTCTTCTGTCATGACTTCTGTCTTATACTATACATGTCAACTCAAACAGAATTATCCTCCATACTGAATAGAAAAAAAACCAACTTTTTTAATTTGGATATATTTTTTACTAAAAAAGTCTATTTATGAACCCTAAAAGTAGAATAAGTGCAAAAATGAAATGCATCAATGATGGGAACTTGGTGCTTCAGAATAAGCTTGGGGAGGTATAGCTCCCTAATTGAGGTAGGGTATGGTACTAAGTGATTCAAAAAGAGACTCTGAACCTATATAAGTAAGTACTGATAGAGTGAGTTCTCGTAGGCTGATCCGTATATCCTTTAGCGCCCGCATCAGGTGTTTTTCCACTGTGCTAACTGATATTTCAAGATTTTCAGCAATTTCAATATAGCTCAGCCCTTTTTTGAATCGGAGTTGATAGACTTTTTTCCGCTGTGGAGGAAAATCCTGTACTACTTTTTTGATGTTTGATTTCAGGTCATTAAAGAGAACCTTTTCATCTGTCGATGAGCTTTTTTGTTCGCCTTTGGATTTTTCCTGATCTGAATATTTATCTCGTATGGTCTGTGACTTGTACTGGTTAATGATACGGTAGTTTACCGAGGTAAAGAGGTAAGAGGAAAGAGATGTGTGGATATCGAGTTTTGCGCGTTTAGTCCAAAAATCAATAAATACTTCCTGCACGATTCCTTCCACGATCTCCTTTTTACCAAGTTTTTTATAGCCGAAATTGAACAGGCGCTTCCAGAAAAGGTCATAAACATCAATAAATGCTGCCTCATCACCATTCTTGATTCTTTCTATGATTTCCTGTTCGTTTAACACTTTTTCGGGCATGGGGTCTTTTACTTAATAATTGGTATGCTAAAATTGTAAAATCAGTAAAAGTTGGTTTTAAATATTCTATCAGATAGAATAATTTTTGTTAAACTATCAAAAAGTGGGTTTAAATGAAATAGAAAGTTAGAAAATTTGTTTCAAAAATCTGAAAAGAGGGCTAAAAATCGATTGCATTAAATTCAGAGTTTAAAGAGTTTGTTGACAAATAGCTAGTCATAAAGCATGCTCTTTTGATCTCCGTTTGAATCAAATAGTTGTTCTCTAATTTTTTTTAATTCTTTCTTAGATTAAATCTAAATAATAAAATACTTCCTTATTTTTGCCCCGTAATTATTCTCATTCTCTTTAACCTGACCACTTTATGCAGCCAAAGAAATCTACTACTTGGAAAAGCATTCGAAATATTTTTGACCAAATACACTTGTATGCAGGATTGATTTCTGGTTTGGTGGTTATAGCGGTTTGTTTCAGTGGGACGATTTATGTCTACAATACTGAGATCCGTGAGATAATGGATTCCGAACTTTACTTCGTGGAAGAAACGGGAGAGCGTATGTCAGCAGATGAGCTGAAAAGTTCTTTGGAGAAAAGCTCTGATTCGAATGTGGTAGGCCTAATGTGGAACGAGGAGTCTGATCGAAGTGTGCAGTTTACCTTAATTAGGGATGGAGAGGAGGGGAGAGGAAGTACTTTTTATGTCAACCCGTATTCTGCTGAGATTTTGGGAAATAGCTCTGACAAAACCTCTACAGTGGAGTTTATGGGTTATATGTTTAGCCTTCACAGGTGGCTACTTCTGGATAGAATAGAAACGCCTATTCTGGAGAGCATGAGTAACCGTGACCTTGGCAGGTTTATCAATGGAGTTGCTACGCTATTGTTTCTTCTGGGAGTGATTACAGGTATAGTGATCTGGGTTCCAAATAAAGTGAAGAATTGGAAGCAAGGTTTGAAAATCAAATGGTCAGGAAATTGGAAGCGAGTGAACCACGATCTGCATAATAGTTTGGCATTCTACGCCCTTATTTTCCTTTTTATCATGTCTGCCACTGGCCCTTTTTGGTCTTACGGGTGGTACAGAGAAGGATGGCAAAAGACTTGGGATACCTATCAAGCGCCTGCTCCGAAAAGTGAAGTTGCTGCTAAGCCAACAGCTGAAGCCAAGCCAGAACTTGCTGCTCCTATAGAAGAGGGAAACCTTGCTGTTCTTTCTTTGGAGGATATTTTCGCCAAAACGAACGCTGAGCTTCCTTATGGTGGAAATATCAGAGTTTCTCTTCCATCCAAATCTTCTGATCTCATTAGCGTGAGTAAATACAGAACGGGTTTTTTCGCTAGAGCTGGTTCTGATCAATTGACCTTATCGGCTGCGGATTTATCAGTGACTGAGGCTAATTTGTTTTCAGATTTACCTTTCCGTCAGCAAATAGGCAGATCAGTGAAGTCACTACATGTAGGAGATATTTTTGGGCCATTCTCTAAGTTTCTATGGTTTGTAGCTTGCTTGATCGCGACTTCATTGCCGATTACGGGGACTTTGATCTGGTGGAATAAGAGAAAAAAGAAACCGACTAAGAAAAAGCCAGCCGAACAGCGTGTAGCTGAAATGGCGTAACATCTTTTTGTTTTTACCACAGGAGAGCACTGAGGTTTCGCAGAGGGCGCGATTTAATGTTGCCCTGCTTTTTCGGAAACTGGACTAGAGAACTGGTGATGTGATTAATGTCAAACTTGTCCCTAGTGGGACTTTTGACTAGATCTCCAAAACTTTAAGACAATCTTAAGCAATAGAATTACTTGACTGAGATTGAATTGCTAACTTTTGCATTGAAATTCTCACTAAAGAGAATGAAAGAACATTTCTAAGGATAATTCATTGTTCACTAATCACTAGATTTCCTAGTTGCGAACTTTGCGTGATCTCTGGGGTAAAAAAATAATCATGCGAATTCTAGTCGTAGAAGATGAACCGGGTATTTCCAGCTTTTTAAAACAAGGCTTGGAAGAGGAATCCTATATCGTGAATGTCGCTGAAAACGGCGAAAAAGGACTTCAGTTGGCACTAAGTGGCGATTATGATCTTTTGTTGCTTGATTGGATGTTGCCATTAAAAAGTGGGTTGGAAGTCTGTCGGGAATTCCGAAAGCGGTTTTCAGATACCCCTGTTATTTTTCTCACCGCAAAAGACACCGTTGACGAAACGATCATCGGACTGCAATCCGGCGCAAATGATTACATCAAGAAACCTTTTCATTTTGAAGAGTTATTAGAGCGAATCCGTGTGCAATTGAGATCGAAGGTTAATTCTGAGGAGAAATACACCCTAGGTCCCATTACCCTCTTCACAAATAGACATCAGGTTTTTCTGAAAGAAGAGGAAATTCAGCTGACTCAAAAGGAGTTTGCTTTGCTGGAATACCTGATGAAAAACAAAAATCAAGTTTGCCGACGCACGCAGATTATCGAGGAGGTGTGGGATATTCACTTTGATTATAATACCGGTGTCATTGATGTGTTTATGAATTCGCTCAGAAAAAAGCTACACTTCACCACCAATGAAGACTACATCCATACGGTTCGTGGTATCGGCTATATAGCTAAGGATTTATGAGTATTTCATACAAGGAACGTATAGCGCGCCGACTGACTTTGGTCACGGCTTTGATCGTCCTCGTCGTATTTGCTATTATCTATTTGGTGGTGGATTTCACTGTAATCCAAACTATAGACCGTGAGTTGACACTTGAGACGAATAAGCATGTAGGACAGATATTTTTGGTAGAGGGCGAGATTCGTTTTGCGCACATGGACGAATGGCAGGAGATGGAGCATAGTCAGATACAGCTTAATCCAATTTTCATAGAGATAGTTGATATGCAAGGCAATTCGATGGATAAGTCGCCTAATCTTGGTGAAAACCACTTGAGTTTCTCTCCAGACAGAGGGGAAAAACATGAAACTTGGACCTTGAAAGCTGGGAGCAGGGAAGTTCGTCAGATGCAGATTCCGCTGAATCATTCTGGCAAGAGAGAGGGATATATGTTGGTGGCAAAATCCTTTGAGGATGCCAGAGAATTGCTCACAAACCTTAGAAATATTTTACTCTTACTTTATCCAGGGATACTTATTTCCTTGTTTTTATCTATGCGTTTTCTGGCGGGGAAAAGTATTCAGCCCATCCAGAAGATTATTCAGAAGACTAATCTTATCTCCCAGAGTAATTTAAATGAACGTGTCCCAGTAGCCGAGCCGAATGATGAAATTGCCCAGCTTACACGCTCGATAAATGAGTTGCTTTCTAGATTGGAGCAGGCACTGACTCGAGAGAAGCAATTTACTTCGGATGCATCGCATGAGTTGAGAACTCCATTGGCAGTGATGAGGGGAACACTTGAAGTCTTGATTCGTAAGCCTAGAACTTCTGAGGAATATGTGGAAAAAGTAAAAATGGCTCTGGGAAGTATAGACCGGATGTCAGAAATGATAGATCAATTACTCTCACTGGCTAGAGTTGGCAAAGGTAAAATGAGCAAAGATGAAGTTGAACTTCTCTCCTTTGTTAAGAATTTTGCGCAGCTGTCAGCAAAGGAGTCCGGCAGAGAAATCGAATTTGAAACAAACCTTTCTAAACCGATTTTTAGACTTGTAAATGAGAAATCACTTCAGATGATTTTGAATAATCTCCTTCAAAACGCCATCAAATACTCCGCGTCATCTACTAAAATTATTATGCAGGTAGGAAATCATGAAGGAGCTCCATTTATACTTGTTAGAGACGAAGGGAAGGGGATGGCCAGCGAATCATTAGCTAAGATTTTTGATCCATTTTATAGGGAAATTGATGAAACTGGAGATCCTGTGCAAGGGACAGGATTAGGGCTGGCGATAGTGAAAAAACTCGCTCTAGAATCCGACATACAAGTGGAGGTAGAAAGTGAAAAAGGTGAAGGAAGTTCGTTCCGATTGATTTTTTAGTAATTAAGTTTAAGGCAATCTTAAGGGAGTTTTTAGTGCATTAAGAAGGTAATAGTCCAATTTTGTAATTCAATTATTACCTCCCGCATGTTAGATAAAATTATCCAATGGAGTATAGGGCATAAGCTCATTATATTCATTTTTATAGCAGCCTGGATAGGTTTTGGGGTTTACTCCCTAAGTAACCTCCCAATAGGCGCAGTTCCAGATGTGACGACAAATCAAGTGCAGGTGATCACTACCTCACGAAATCTCGCTACTGAAGATGTAGAAAAATACCTGACCTATCCGGTAGAATTGGAGATGGCAAATCTTCCAGGTATAGTCGAAATTCGTTCCATTTCTAAGTTCGGACTTTCGGTAGTTACCATCGTCTTCGAAGACAAAATGGGGACCTACCTCCCTCGGCAGCTGATCGCAGAGCGGATCAAAATGGCCGAAAAAAGTATTCCAGCTGGTTTTGGAACGCCTACGATGGGGCCTATTTCCACAGGTCTTGGAGAGATTTATCAATATGTGATTGATGTAGAGCCTGGCTATGAAAGTGAATACACTACTACTGATCTTCGAACAATCCAAGATTGGGTGGTGAGACGTCAACTTTCTGGAATCGAAGGTGTAGTGGAGGTGAATACTTGGGGCGGTTTCCTGAAGCAATATGAAGTAGCTATCAATCCTGAGCGATTGAAGGGCATGCAAATCGATATTGCTGATGTGTTTAAGGCAATGGAAATGAACAACTCTATCGCTGGTGGCGGATACATTGAAAAAACGAATGAAAGTTTCTTCATTCGGGGTGAAGGGCTAGTTGCCAGCTTAGAAGACATAGGAAATATTGTTGTAGATGTAAGAAACGGCGCTCCTATTTATATTCGGGATATAGCTGAAGTTGGCTTTGGTCATGCAAATAGATTCGGAGCAGTCACAGCAAATGGCGAAGGCGAAAAAGTCTTGGGTCAAGTGATGATGCTGAAAGGTGCAGATTCCAAAGGGACTATTGATCGGGTGAAAACTCGCTTAGAAGAAATGAAAACTTCGCTTCCTGAAGGTGTGGTCATCAACGGATTTCTGGATCGCTCTGAATTGATCGGTAAAACAACTTTTACCATTGCAGAAAACCTGATTTTAGGTTGTTTGATCGTGGTTTTTGTAGTCGTTTTACTTCTTGGAAATTTCAGGTCTGGATTGGTGGTAGCTTCTGTAATTCCATTGGCTTTACTTTTTGCACTTTCCATGATGTACATCTTTGGTGTGGATGCCAACCTGATGAGTCTTGGAGCAATTGACTTCGGGATTATCATCGATGGAGCGGTGATTATAGTGGAATACATTGCCTTCCAATTTACCAAAGCAGATAGTCAGCTTGTCGGACTTACTAAGGATCAAATACAAGAAAAGAAAGATGAGATCTCTTTCAGAGGAGCTTCCAAAATGATGCATTCAGCGATTTTTGGACAGATTATCATCATCATCGTATTTATTCCGATTTTATCACTTACAGGAGTGGAAGGCAAGATGTTCCGCCCAATGGCAGAAGTATTCTCCTTTGCTTTGGTTGGCGCAATGATCCTGGGTTTGACTTATGTGCCGGTAGTGTCAGCTCTTTTCCTAAAGACTACACCTCCAGGCCCTAAGAACATTTCCACACGAATCATCAAAGGAATCACCAAGGTTTATGAGCCTGCGATCACCTGGGCATTAGATCATACCAAAGTTGTGTTGATTACAGCTTTTGGGTTATTAGTCGGTACGATCTTGATTTTCACTACCATGGGTTCTGAATTTGTGCCTACACTGGATGAAGGGGATTTTGTGATTCAACCTTTTTTGAAAACTGGAACCACGCTGACCAACACAGTAGAAACTATCACAGAGATTGAGAAAATATTGAAGCAATTCCCTGAGGTGAATCAGATTGTGACCCGAATAGGTGCCGCTGAGATTCCTACTGATCCTATGTCCATGGAGGAAAGTGATGTGATCGTGACCTTAATACCTAGATCTGAATGGACTACAGTGGAAACCAAGGATGAGTTAGCAGAGAAATTCAAGGAGGCACTTTCCATTATTCCAGGGATGGCATTTGAATTTACCCAGCCGATTGAAATGAGGTTCAACGAACTGATTACCGGAGTTAGAGCCGATTTGGCGATCAAGGTATTCGGTGAGGATTTAGATGTGTTGCTTAGTACTGCTCAGGAAATTGAAGCTGCCATCCAAGGTGTAGAAGGTGCCGCAGATATTATTTTAGAAAAAGTGGATGGGTTGCCTCAAATGAAAATTGAATACAATAGAGGCAAAATCGCAAAGTTTGGATTGAATATTTCTGACCTGAATCAGATAGTTACCATGGGGTTTGCAGGAATGACTGCAGGAACTGTTTTCGAAGGTGAAAAGCAATTTGATCTTGTGGTGAGATTTGCAGAGCCTTTCCGCAAGGATATCAAAAATCTGGAGCAAGCATCTATTCAGCTTCCAAATGGAGGTTCAGTGCCGCTTTCGGAATTGGCAACAATCAGCTATACGAAAGGACCAGCGAAAATTTCACGGGATAATACCCAGAGAAGAGTAGTAATCGGGGTGAATGTGCGTAATAGAGATCTTCAGTCTGTAGTGGATGATATTCAGGCTATTGTGAACAATCAAATTGATTTGCCGGCAGGTTATAGAGTGGATTATGGTGGACAGTTTGAAAACCTTCAACAAGCTAGAAATAGACTTATGATTGCCGTTCCAGTTGCCCTATTCCTGATTTTTATTCTGCTCTATTTTGCATTCTCATCTACCAAAGATGCACTGATGATCTATTCAGCGATTCCACTTTCGGCAATAGGGGGAATTCTCCTACTATGGGCGAGAGACATGCCTTTCAGTATTTCTGCCGGCGTTGGATTCATTGCCCTTTTCGGTATTGCAGTGCTGAATGGAATCGTACTAATCGAACATTTCAAATCCATGGAATCACATTATACCAATATCAAGGACTTAGTAATTAAAGGGGCAAAAGAGCGCTTAAGACCGGTGCTGCTTACTGCGGCAGCGGCGGCACTTGGCTTTTTGCCAATGGCAATCTCTAATTCGGCAGGTGCAGAGGTTCAGCGTCCATTAGCAACGGTGGTAGTTGGAGGATTGATTTCTGCTACTTTCCTGACACTGATTGTACTTCCTGTTTTGTACGTATTATTCAAAACCAAATCAGGAGGATCTTCTTCCTCTTCCAAGAAAGTCTTGACTTCCTTGGTGCTTATTTCCATGATTTCTTTTGCTGCAAAAGCACAAGAAACTCCATTAACATTGGAGCAGGCAGTAGAAATAGGAATGGAACGAAATCTCAATCTTAAAGCAGCAGACAAATCTTTAGAGATGGCTAATACCAAGATTGGTCAAGGCTGGAATCTGGATAAGACCAACGTTTATTATTCAGAAGATAAAAATGATATCGCTGAAAACGGAGTCTTCAACAGGAAGTGGGGAATTAGTCAAACCCTTGCCTTTCCTACACTCTATGGCGCACAAAGAAATGCGCTGGAAGCCGGAGCAGAAATGCAGCTCAGCCAATTTGAACTGCAAAAGAGAAAGTTGACTGGTGAGATAAGTAAAGGATTTATTCAGGTGAAATATTGGCAGGACTTGATCCGAAACTACAATTACCTAGACTCGTTGTATTCCGAATTTTCCAGAGCTGCTTCACGCAAGTTTGAAACAGGTGAGAGCAATTATCTGGAGAAATTGACTGCTGAAGGAAAGCGTCAGGAGATTGGGTTAAAGAAATCTGAGGCCAATGAGAATTACCTAATGGCGATGGATCATCTGAAACTACTGTTAAACTGGGAAGATGAGTTGGTGCTTGCGGAGGAAGAGATTACCCTCGACACTTCATTGATGCAAGATTGGTCTACGCACCCTGGAGTACAATACTATGAAAGTGCCGTAAGTCAATCTGGGTATCAGATTCAAACCGAAAAGCGAAAGCTTCTTCCTGATATTACCATGGACGTGTTCCGTGGGACAAATCCTGGAGCAAATGCAAAAGTCTATCCTGGATTCCATGCTGGTTTGGCTATTCCACTCTTTTTTGGTGCTCAAAAAGCTAATGTTCAAAGCAGTGAATTTCAGCAACAAAAAATTCAATTGGAAGCAGAGCAATATAGAAATCAACTGGAAAACCGAGCACAGCAATTACATAGACAACTTGATCAGAACATTCGAGTGATCACCTATTATGAGGAGGAAGGCAAAACTCTTTCACTTCAGATACTTGAGCAAGCTCAGAGATCATACCAAGAAGGAGAAATTGATTTTCTCCAATACGTCCAATTAATGGAAAATTCCAGGACGATCACATTACAATACTTGCAAAGCAAATTTGCATATCAACAAACTATTTTGGAAATCAACTACCTTCTGAACTAATGAAGAATTACACCATAAAATCAATATTGTCTATTTCGCTAGTGGCTAGCAGCCTGTTGTTCTTTCAATGCACAGGATCAGGAGCACCCGAATCAGAGGCAGTAGAAGTGGAAGCAGGAACAACTTCTGGACCTTTTATTACTGTTTCAGACAAGCAATTCGAGACGATGAAAATGACTTGGGGAAGCCCTAAGTTGGAGGAGTTTTCTGAAGGGATTTCGGTACAGGGAATGGTGAAAGTTCCTGTGGAAGGTATCCAGGAGATTTCAGCTTATTTCGGAGGCTATGTTAGCGGTTTAGAGATGTTGGAAGGAGAGGCAGTTCGAAAAGGACAAGTGCTTTTCTATCTCGAGAACCCTGATTTTATCCGTTTGCAGCAGGATTTTCTGGAAGCAAATAGCCAGTTGAGTTATTTACAAGCAGAATATGAGCGTCAGAAAACTTTGTTTGGGGAGAAAATTTCTTCACAGAAGAACTACCTGAAAGCTGAAGCAGATTTTCAGTCTACAAAAGCCAAGGCAGAGAGTTTGAAGCGTCAATTGGCGATGATCAATATCAATGCAGATCAATTGAAGCCCGAAAATATTCGATCTAAAGTTCCAGTATATTCTCCTATTAATGGATTTGTAGAGGCAATTCATTTGGTTCAAGGTTCATTCTTAGATGTGGCAGGAAAAGCAATGACATTGATCAGCACCGAACATATGCATATGGAGTTAGTGATTTTTGAGAAGGATGCGGCTAGAATTCATAAGGGGCAAAAAGTGCAGATTTCTATTCCGGATCTCGCTGGTAAGAAGTTAGAAGCTGAAGTGTTTATGGTAGGAAAGTCTATTAATAGCGATCGTCAGATTAATGTTCACGCTGATTTAATTAACGAAGAAGATGAGGCTTTGCTAGTAACGGGGATGTTCGTGGAGGCGAAGTTGATTATGGATCCGAAAGAAGCATGGGTAGTGCCAGTGACTTCGGTGATCGCATCTGAAGGACAAAACTTTGTATTGGTGCAGCGTGAAAAAACTGAAACCGGATTTAGATTGGAGAAAGTTGCAGTGCAGACAGGACTGACAAGCGAAAGTATGATAGAGCTCCTGCCAAATGAGTCATTTGACGCAAATACTTTGATTCTAACCAAAGGAGGATTTAATCTCCTGCCATAAGGGTTGCTTATTGCCACGGAGTTCGGGGCGATGCCCTGAGGGGCACAAGTAAGAGTTTTATCCGTTTATGTTACCTGACTAATCGGGAAAGGCAGGCAATAACGTCGGGGATGTACTATTAACAAGCATTTTCTCAGCTCTTCGAGTTGTCAGGTAAAGTTGAAGGTTTAGGAATGGTCAGGAAGTAAAGTATCACAAAAAGAGTAACCGTGGCTGTCATAAGAAAGGCGGTAGTGGCTCCGAACTGAAACCAAATTAAACCGGTGAGTGTGCTTGCCAACATGGTGCATATGCTTTGCAGTCCGGAAAATGTCCCGATTGCTGTTGCTGTATCTTTCTTGTCGGTTATGTTTGAAATCCAGGCTTTTGAAATACCTTCGGTGGCAGAGGCATAGATACCATAAAGAAAAAATAGTCCGAAAAAAAAATATAGGTTAGTGTTGACCGACATCCCGAAATAGACGATAGAAAATAGTCCAAGGCCGATAATGAATATTTTTTTGAGCCCTACTTTGTCAGCAAGAATACCAATAGGAAAAGCAAAAAGGGCATAAATAAGATTGTAGAAAATATATACTCCGATCACCCAAGTATCGTCAAGTCCAGCTTGTTTTGCCTGAAGCAGGAGGAATATATCAGAGCTGTTGAAAAGCGTAAAAACCAAAAGGCCTATAACGACTTTCCGGTATGCTGTAGGACTTACTTTCCAGTAATGTAGGAATGAGAAAAATGGCGTTTTGACCTTTTGGGCATGCTCTTTTACATTTTTATCCTTTAGATATAAGGAAGAAAGCACTGCCAATAGCCCTGGGATAAATGCAATATAAAAAAGTGTCTTGTAGTCTTCTGGATAGAAATACAAGTATAACAAAGCCAGTATTGGGCCAATGACTGCACCTAAGGTGTCCATGGAACGATGAAATCCAAAAACTTTTGCCTTGGTTTCTGGAGTTGCTTCGTCAGAAAGAATTGCGTCCCGTGCACCTGTGCGAATACCCTTTCCAAAGCGGTCAATAGTTCGCGCAAAGAATATCCAAAGTGGAAAGGTGAAAATTGCCATCATCGGTTTGGAAATGGTGCTGAAGGCATAGCCAATTTGTACAAAAGGAACTCTTCTGCCCGAGAGGTCTGAAAGCTTACCAAAATAGCCCTTGCTAATTCCTGCCGTTGCCTCTGCTACACCTTCTAGGATTCCAATCAGTACGATTGAGAAGCCAATGGTTTTTAGGTAAATCGGCATGATGGGATATAGCATTTCGCTGGCTGTGTCAGTCAGCAAGCTAACTACTGATAAAACCCAAACTGCCCTGGTTATATATTTCAAATTCTTATCCTGTTTACCAAAAATTAAAACTGAAGTACTCGTCATTTAGGATCGCCTCAGCCTTACCTAGTGATGCATTTTTTGTGAAGCTAGTTAGCCAATTTACCGGTATATGTTATTCTTTTTTTAGGTTAAAAAACTAAACTTTTTATACTGTTATAAGAGCTTGGTATAAATCATCGGTCTTCATTACCTCTATCGTGATCGGTGTGAATATATAGCGCCTTGTCTTCCCAATCCATAGGAACAGGAGAAAGAAAAGTACCAGATGGCAACCGAAAGTAGGACTGCAATCCGAGATAGCTAAAGGTCGACTTATTGAATCTTTAGACTTGGGCATTCTATTGACTTTTTTTTTACAGCTTTCAAGAGTCTATCTTGAGTGTAATAAACCCAGCTCAAATGAAGAAGTCGATCTCATTCCTCCTACTCTTATTTTCTTTTTTGTCTCTCCAAGCTCAGGAAAAATCCTGGATGCTAGGGCCTTTCCTTAGACCAGAAGCGGCCAAGCCTATTATCGCTCCGCTGAGCACAACGACTTTTGTAGATCCAATGACTGGCAAAACTGTAGCTTGGGAGTCCATGGCTACATTTAATCCGGCTGCTATAGCTAGAAACGGTGAAGTGTTTGTGCTCTATCGGGCGGAAGAAAAACTGGGAGAAAAAGAAATTGGTGGGCATACCTCCAGAATTGGTTTGGCCACCTCAGCAGATGGTTTTGCTTTCGAGCGGGAGCCTGAACCGATTTTTTACCCGAAAGAAGATAATCAAAAGGAATTTGAATGGACTGGAGGTACTGAGGATCCCCGAATCGTAGAAACTAGCGAAGGAATGTATGTCCTGACCTACACGCAATGGAATAGGGATGTGCCTAGACTCGCCGTCGCCACGTCAAAAGACTTGCGAAATTGGGAAAAACATGGGCCGATTTTCAAAGATTGGAAGGATGGAAAATACCATAATACAGAATCCAAATCCGGGGCTATAGTCACTGAACTGAAGGACGGCAAGTTAACAGCGGCAAAAATAGATGGGAAATACTGGATGTATTACGGGGTGCCACACATTTGGCTGGCTACTTCAGAAGATTTGGTCCACTGGCAGCCGGTAGAAAATCATGAGGGAAATCGGGTTCCGGTACTTAGTCCTAGACCCGGATACTTTGATTCATGGTTGGTAGAGGCAGGTCCTCCTCCAGTGCTGACCAAAGATGGAATCGTAGTGCTTTACAATGCTGGCAATTCCCAGCAAGTTGGAGTGAAAAATCTGGGAAACCGGGTCTATACGGGTGGGCAGGCACTTTTCTCTGCTACGGAGCCTTGGAAACTTCTCGATCGTGTAGAAACGCCCTTTATTCAACCAACACTCGATTTTGAAAAATCAGGGCAATACCCAGAGGGAACGACCTTTCTGGAAGGTTTGGTCTATTTCGAAGGCAAATGGTTGCTGTATTATGGAACTGCTGATAGTATGGTGGGTGTGGTATCTGCCGAGATTGACTAATTGTCTCAACTGGGATATAAGATATGTTCTGATTCTTGTATAGTAAATTAAGGTGTAGTTACAAACTCACCTAACTGGGGCTTAAATAACTTTAGGATCTATGTTAAGTTATCCTCTTCCCTGTTTTCTGATTTAATGCAATAGTAAGTATGGTCATAAGTAAAAGGAATATTCCTAAAAAAGCCACTAGTGATGAATATCCCGTAAGTGTGGAGATTTTCCCAAAAAGGAAGGGCATCAGCGTAATTCCTACATACGCGCTGGCCATCTGCATTCCCATGATTTTTTGTGAGTATTTTTCTCCAAAATTCACTGGAGTTTCATGTAATAAACTTGGAAAGATCGGAGCACATCCTAAACCAACAATCAGAAATCCAGGTAAAAGCAAAGTTTCATAAGGCATGAACAATAATCCCAATCCAATTGCAATCACAGCCTGTCCCAAATAGACCAGTTTTCGGTTGGTGAAGTAATTGGTTAAGAAACCGGAAAGCATTCTTCCTGCGGTAATACCCACATAATAAAGTGATACCAGTCTTGCTGCTTGATCTGCAGCGTAGCCCTTCTCAAAAACCAAAAAACTAGCTCCCCATAATCCGAAAGTTGCCTCAATCGTGCAGTAACAAAAGAAGATTAATAGTGCCTGTTTTAATCCTGGTATTGTTTTCAATAGGGTAAAGAGATTATCAGAATTACCTTTCTGCTCGGGATCATCTGGTTCCCGTTTTCTGTCCCAAAGTGGAAGTGAAATAATCAGGAGCACTACCAAACCGATTTGAATCCATGCGATCGTGTTATAGCCTCGAGACCAAGAAATTCCTTTGGCTAAATACCCGGCCATTATCATGGGACCAATTGCCGCACCAACTCCCCAAAAACTATGAAGCCAATTCATATGCTTAGCTTGGTAATGGATTGCTACATAATTGTTGAGTGCAGAATCCACGCTTCCTGCACCCAAACCTAAAGGAATGCCTAGTAAACACAGGAAAAGGAAGTTATAGGAATAAGAGAATCCCAATAGCGCTATTGCTGTCAGGAATACGCTGATTGTAGTGACTTTAGCCTCTCCAAACTTCTGAATCAAACTACCACTAAAAAGACTGGAAATAACGGTGCCTGCTGCCACTATCATCGAGATTATCCCTGCATAATCGACGGGAACATTCAAAAAGTCGAACATTGCCGGCCAAGCAGATCCCAATAGTGCATCTGGCAATCCAAGACTGATAAATGCCAAATAGATGACGATAAGGAGTAGTAGCTTTTTCAAGGGTGAGAATAAAAAAGGTTTAATAAAGAAAATGAATAATGACAAGTTATCCTATGTCCTTTTTCCATTTCTGTTTTTCTACGCGTCAGTTCATTTAAAGATGATTTCATTTATGTTGAAAAGGAAAGAGAATCAAAAAATCTACTTGCTTAAATTCGGCTACAACATCCCTAAATTTGGCTAAGTAGCTGAACTGATTTAGCCGGAGATTTGTAGAAACAAAAACCAAAGATTATGACAGATAGTAAAATAGCATTAGTGACAGGCGGAAGCCGCGGTTTGGGTAGGGATATGGCGATCAATCTTGCTAAAAAAGGCATTGATCTGGTGATCACTTATCATACTAATAAAACTGCTGCCGATGAGGTGGTGTCTGAAATAGAGAAACTGGGAAGGACAGGGAAAGCCTTGCAGTTGGATACCAGCGTGGTGAAGAGTTTTGATGGGTTTTTTGCGCAGCTTGCGGAATACCTGAAAGCGGAAAAGGGAAGAGACAACTTTGACTTTTTGATCAATAATGCAGGAACGGGCTTGTATGTGCCGTTTTTGGAAACTACCGAAGAGCAGTTTGATGAAATGTCCGACATCCACTTGAAGGGAGTTTACTTCCTTTCTCAAAAAGCAGTGCCTCTCCTTGCTGATGGTGGCAGAATCATCAATATTTCTTCAGGATTATCTAGATTCAGTTTACCAAACTCATCCGCTTATGGTGCCATGAAAGGTGGAGTAGATGTGTTTACAAGATACTTGGCTAAGGAACTAGCTTCACGTAAGATCACGGCAAATGTGGTAGCGCCGGGAGCGATAGCCACTGAGTTTGGTGGAGGTGAGAATCGGGATAATGAAAAGAAAAGAGCGCTTATATCTGGTGCAACTGCGCTGGGACGCGTTGGGGAGCCAGAGGATATTGGCGGAGTAGTGGCCTTTTTATGCTCAGAGGATTCCCGCTGGATCAATGGTCAGCGTATCGAAGTTTCAGGTGGGATTTTTCTCTAGGCTGAGAAAGGGCGGGAACTTAGCTGTTAGAACGGAGACTTTATGACAGTACAGGATACTTCTATAATCATTTTCTAAGTATTTTAGAAACTATGAAGAATATCTCGCCTTTTTCAAAACTGCTTTTTTTCTTTTTGCTACTTAGTAATTCTACTGCTTTTGCGCAGGAGGAAAAACCAAACATCATCTTCATTCTTACCGACGATCAGCGTTGGGATGCCTTAGGGTTTTCTGGAAATGATATTATCCAAACTCCCGAAATGGACAAGTTGGCTGAGCAGGGAGTTTACTTCAAAAATGCTTTCGTCACCACGCCCATTTGTGCGGCGAGTCGTGCAAGTGTATTGACGGGACTTTACGAGCGAACTCACGGATATACCTTCGGGCAAGAGTTAAACGAGGGTTATGCTCAGAATTCCTATCCTGCTCAACTGAGAAAATTAGGATATGAGACCGGGTTTTTTGGAAAGTTTGGGGTGAATTATCCTGGTTTCTCCAAGTTGTTTGACGTGGGTGATAGCTACGATAGAAATGGGAAATTTGACGATAGACGCGGGTATTTCTACAAGACTATCGATAATGACACAGTTCATCTGACTAAGTACACTTCCCACCAAGCGCAGGAATTCATCAAGAATCAATCAGCGGATAAGCCATTTATGCTTTCGCTGAGTTTCTCAGCTCCTCATGCACACGACTCTGCCAAAGATCAGTTTTTCTGGTCAGCTGATGTAGATCACCTATATGAAGATGTGACCTTCCCAAAACCGCTTTTGTCACAACAAAAATACTTCGATCAGCAGCCGGACTATGTGAAAGAAGGGGAGAACCGCACGCGCTGGTACTGGAGATATGATACGCCGGAGAAATACCAGAAGAGTATGAAGGGGTATTACCGCATGATCTCGGAAGTGGATCTGGAGATCGGTAAAATCCGCAAGACGCTGGCCGAAAAAGGAATGGATAAAAACACGGTGATCATCTTCATGGGCGATAATGGCTATTTTCAAGGGGAGCGACAGCTTGCAGGAAAATGGCTGATGTATGATAATTCACTCCGAGTGCCGATGATCATCTATGACCCGAGAAATCCAGGGCATAGAGAGATCACGGACTTTGCGCTGAATATAGATATAGCACCTACTGTGCTTGAGTTTGCAACTGGAAATCTCCCCCAAGAATGGCAGGGCTTGAGTCTGGCGGATTACGTAATTGGAAAAAATCCAGCACAGGACAGAAAGGAATTTGTAGCAGAGCACCTGTGGAAAGTGAATATCATTCCAGCAAGTGAAGGCCTTCGAACCAAAGATTGGAAATACTTCAGGTATCAGGATGATCTGGCTCATGAAGAGTTGTATGATCTGAAAAAGGATCCTTTGGAGAAAAAAAATCTAGCTGGAAAGAAAAGCCACAGCGACACGCTGATTGAGATGCGAGAGGTTTTTGAAAGACAAGTGAAGAAACTGGAAGCTGATAAGATTGATTGAGAAGAGCTGGTAGATATTGCGAAATGTGGGAGGGGAGAGTATTAATTATCCGATTTGAGTTCGGACTGTGAGGATCCAGTCTGGGTGAAGTAGATCCACTTTCAAGGTTGGTAAAAACCAACTAACTAACAAAGCGATGGGTGCAGCCCCTCGCTTTGTTAGTTAGCCCTTTCAGGGCCTAAAGTAAATAATTGCGCTTTTCTACTTTCCCTCCAGCCCTTCTCCTTCAAACTTGATCCCATTCCAGCCGGATTGCATAAAGTTTCGGATGTTTTGATGATCTGTTCCTTCGGGATTTCCCAGGACGTCGGTTCGGTAATAATTGCCAAAAAGTGCCAGCGTCTGGTCTTGTGTGAGGTTTTGCAGCGTTGCAAAGGAAAAGATCTTGCAGCTGCCGTTGTTTTGTCCAGCTTCGTTTACCGTGTCGCCGTTGGCGAAACGGGTAGGAGTGAAGGTGAAGTTTGCATCGATATATGCGAGTACATCAGTGAAAGCAATGGTTTCTGGGGATAGAGAGATTTGTTCTAAAAGATTCATAGGATTTAAATTTCAGCGCAAGATCGGGAGTTTTTAGAAATTAATCTTTTGCTTCCATTATGAGAATAGGAATTGCAAATTCCAAAAATAGTAAAGCGTAGTTGCAAACTACGCTTAGCGTGGGGTATTCAGTGATCAGTCTTCCTTATTTACTTGTTCAAGTCTTGAGACCTGTCCGACGACAGGCGGGCTTGGACATATTCTAATGAAGTCTCCAGACTTCTTTTACTTAGATATTGGGCAGTCTGAAGACTGCATTTCAAAAGGCACAAGTCAAGAGACTTGCGCCAAGCTGATCATGAGACTTGTGCTAAATGGGCGGGAAAGATTTGCGCTAGATTGATCATCTAATTGCGCCTTTGCGCCTTGGCGGGATATCTTTAATTCTCAGGTCTACCGAGATTCTTAAATACTACCAAGCCATCTTTTCCTGCCACTACGATATCTTTCCAGCCATCGCCATCTAGGTCAGCAATAGAAAAATAAAGCCCGCTGCCTTTACCTTCCCCGATTGGGCCATAGCTGATCACATTCTTGGTAAATGATTCTCCATTCCATTTGAAATAGTACAAACCGGCATAATCTTTTCCTCCTAGATCTTTGCCGTTATGGGCCCGATAGCGTTTGCCAGTGACCAGTTCATTCTGTCCATCATTGTCTAAGTCCACCCATTCCATGGTGTGGTATTGGGATTGGTAGGGATCTATTTCATGCTTCGCAAAGCTGATTTTACCTCCTTCTTTCTTTTGCTCCAGCCAAAAAAGTCCAAAGCCATGTGCTTGTCCTACGATAATATCTGCTAATTCGTCTCCATTTACATCAGCAACAATCATCGGAATGCTGGCATCGCCTAAGTCAAAATCAGCATGATGAATCCACTTCCCAGTTTTCAGATCTGAGGGAGCTTCCAGCCAACCTTCAGCAATCACAAAGTCGCCACGACCATCTCCATTGATATCACCGAAACCCAATCCATGTCCGTGCATTTCTGCCACGGGGAATTTCTCGAATTCATTTGGCCCTGTTTTTTTATAGTAGGCGAGTGCTTTTCGGGGAGTGTTTGGTACGATTTCTAGCACGCCATCTCCGTCTATGTCAAATCCTCGACTGGTTTCTATGTTTCCGGTTTTGGCGATTTCGTGAGTTTTCCATTCGCTGCCGTCACCAGGATTTTCTTTCCAGACTAAGGTCCCTTCAAACCATCCTCCAGTTACAAAATCCATTTTCCCATCCTCATTTACATCCATGGGAATGGTAGAAAAATCCTCGTAATATTCTCCAAATCGCTTGATCTGCCCGATGAGAGATCGATCAAGAAAGCCTGGACCTTTATACCAAAAACTCCCGGAAACCAAATCCAGTGTACCGTCATTGTCCACATCGAAAACACCTACAGATTCGGTGCTCTCATAGGCTATCACTTGTTTTTGGAATTTCACGGTGGCCTCTTGTGCGTTGGCAAATATGGGTAATGCGGCAAAGAAAAGGGGGAGGCTTGTTTTAAGTATATTCATGGCAATGGGGTTTAGGTATTGACTAATTAATAAAATGGGTCAAAAGGAACTCAAATCCTCTGACCCATTTTTTCTTTATCCGACATCCGACATCCGACATCCGACATCCGACATCCGACATCCGACATCCGACCCACCACGGCGGGCAGGTATCCTACATCTACTTCTCCATAGGATGTGCTTTCAGCAAATCAGCAGGTTGGAAGAATCCTGTATGATCTTTGACTTCTTCACGTACCTTCTTCACCAAATCAGGCGAAATAGGCGAAGCTGAATTTCCAAAGGAATTTCTGACGTAAGTCAATACGGCTGCTACCTGTGAGTCGTCGAGCATCCCTTCGAATGGAGTCATTGGTACCTGGCCTGGATAATCTTTTCCAAGAACTGTAATCGGACCCATTACTCCTTTCAAAACTATTTTGATCAGTCGCTCTTCATTGCCAGTCACCCAAGGAGTGCCAGCAAGTGGAGGGAAACCTGAGGCACCAAGACCTAATCCATCAGGTTGATGGCAAGTGCTACAGAAGCCTTCTCTTGCAAAAATCTCCTTACCCAGAATAAATAGTTCTCTATCTGATCCTGTTAAAGAGGACTTGATGTCCTCTTCTTTTTTCTCTTTTACAGACAGTCCTGAAATATGTGCTACTGCGGCTTCATAGGCTGGAGTGATCCATTCTTCCATTTCTGTTCCTTCAGCAGCTGAAAGTACTTCGAGGCCTTCTTGACGTGGCATCCAGGATGCAGCGACAATCGCCTCAAGACGTACACGTCCGTTTTCATCCTTGATTGCTTCGGTCATCAATTCTTTTTGATTGGAAACCTGATGCCCAGTGTAGCGAAGCACTCTCACCGCTGCTGCTCTAGCTCTGTAGTCTTTTGCTTTTAGCAATTCCTCAAGTAAGTCCTGGTTTACCTTATTTATACCCCAGCTCACCCAAAGCGCTTCGAGTACATTGTGCTCATATCTTGGGTCGTTCTTGTCCAATTTGCTGGCCCATTCTGCTACTGCTTTGGCTACTTCCTCTTTATCTCTTCCACGTAGTTCACGACGAGTTCTGTAGCGGGTTCTGTACTCAGGTAGTTTTAGGTTTTCCATCAAATCAGGGATGCTTGCTCCGTCGATTTTGGCAGGAGTAACTAAAGGTCTGGATGGATAGGTGATTCTGTAGATTCTACCATGCTGATGATCTCGCAGTGGATCACGGGCGTTGTGCTGCATGTGACCGATCAGGATATTATGCCAATCCACTACATAAAGAGACCCGTCAGGTGCAATTTCCATATCTACCGGGCGGAAATTTCTATCTGTGGAAGTAAGCAGGTCTTGTCTGAATTTGGTAGAAAATCCGATTTCCTCATCGATCATTTGATGTTGTTTTGTTCCTAGGAAACCTATCGTGTTATTGATAATCATATCACCTTGCACATCTTCAGGGAAATGTCTACTGGAGATAAATTCAAGACCTGAAGTAGGTCTCACCATTTGATCTTTTTGGATCAGGTTTGCTCCTTTAGCCGTAGCATTTCCATAGCGGGAAAGTAAGGTAGCAGGCATCATGTAGTTTACATTCGGGCCGGAAGTCTCTGCGTAGAAGTTTTGTCCCCACTCGTCAAAAGCAATTCCCCAAGGGTTTGGAATGCTTACTTGAGCTACCCGCTCGAGCTTATGTCTGCTTGGCGTGTATCTGTAAAAACCACCATTAGTTGCACGAACTGGGCCGTAGGATGTTTCTACATTGGTGTGAAGGAATACTCCCTCTGCCATATAAATAGATCCTGACTCATCCGTAGTAAATGCTGAAATGGCATGGTGTGTATCGTGATCATCGAATCCACTTAGAAGGATTTCTTTTCGATCAGCTTTGTCGTCATTATTATCATCATATAGGATTATCAGGTTATTTCCCTGAGAAACATATACCCCTTCTGCTGCCAACTCAAATCCTACTGGGATATGCAGATCATCTGCAAAAACTGTTTCCTTATCGGCTTTACCGTCATTGTCTGTATCCTCATAGATCAAAAGCTTATCTGCTGGACGGGAATCACCTGGCTTATAATGTGGGTAACTTGGCATAGTTGCTACCCAAAGTCGGCCTTTGTTGTCAAAGGAAAGCTGAACAGGGTTCGCCAGATTTGGCCATTCTTCTTCAGAGGCGAAAAGCTCGATTTTGTATCCTGGAGCTACTTTTAATTTTGCCAGTGCGGCTTCTCCATATAGATATTCAAGGCTGCCATTTGCTTCAGGGTTATAGTTGGTCTCTACTTCAGGAAGCTTGGTGGTATTAGCATCAGCAGCCGCAAGGTCTTTTCTTTCGCCTTTATTTGCCATCCAGATTGCTGTGTCTCTGATCGCGGTCAACTGGCGGATTTTCTCTAATTCAAAAGGATAATTGTCAGGCCCGAAAGGATCGTATCGTCTGCCGAATACGTGTACACCATTAGGGATTTTGTAGTCATTTCTCCAAAACCAGTTTTTCTCCTGAACTGCTTCATGAACTAGTTCACGGTTTGCTTCAGTTTGGATTTTTTGCTCTCCAAAAATTTCATCTGCCAAAAGCACAGCTAATTTTTTGTAGCCAGCTTCGTTTAGCTGTGAACCATCTATTGTCAAATCTTCCTCTGTTTCCAGATACCATTGCTTACTTGGTGTGAAAGCATCTACAAATAGCACGTGGTTATTATCCGCAATCTCACGCATTGCTACGGTGTAGAGATTTAGATTTTCATTTTCAGTTTTGCCATTAGGCACATCGATTTTCTCAGAAAGATCTTCAAAAGCGATAGGAGAGACGACAACCAATTTCGGAGTAAGCGTATCATGATATTTCTGACGAAGCGTATGCTTAATAAAGGCGTCCAATTCAGCCTTGTAGTTTTCTACACCATCGACACCTTGAAAGGATTCATTGTAACCAAAAAATGAGATAATAATATCCATCTGTAGGCGGGTCAGCCATTCGTCAGGCTTCTCCAAGTGTCCTATGCTTCCTGAAGGAGTGGCATATTCTACCTGAAAATCTTCGGCTCCCGGGAAAGCCCAGGGATCGTTTGTGCCAGATCTAGGTCTAAAGCCTGGAGTGTCTCCCGGATCTGAAAGGTTTCTGATGTAGAGGTTCTTCTCAGGGTTCCTGAGTTGCATCTCGGTCTCAAAGTTCCCATAATCCATCATTCTGGATCCTAGGTTATTTCCAATCAGAGCGATTCGGCTGTTTGGTTTTAACTCGATGGTTTCCTTTTGGGTGCATTGAAAAGTAAGGAGTCCTATTATAGATAGGAGAAAGAGGTGGTGGGAGGGTTTATTAAGCATGGCTTATAAGAGGTTATACTTTTGGTTTTGAGCCAAATAGTTTGTATTTGGATAATGATGTTATGTTATTTTTGTAGAAGTACAAAGAATATTTTGATTGTACTGCTTATATGATGAGTAGACGGTAAAGCTATTTGCTATACTTCACAAGTTTTTCTCGAATCAACTCATAGCCTTTTTCAGCCATGTCCCAAGGCTCAGAGAAATTCCTCCACACACCGATGGAGTTCGCAAAAGCAGGATCGTTTCTGGTGAAGCCCTCAATAGTCAACCAACCTTTATATTGAATATCAGCCAGCGCTTTAAACGTCTCGTCAAAGTTCACATGACCAGAACCTGGCGTGCCGCGATCATTCTCCGAAATATGGAAATGCCCTAACTGAGGTGCGATATACTTGATCGCATCACCCAACTTTTTCTCCTCAATATTCGCATGATGCGTATCAAACATCGCTTGTACATTCGGGTGATCTGCCTTTTTGAGCAAATAGGAAAGCTGCTCCATGGTATTGCAGAGATAGCATTCGAATCTATTCAATGCCTCAGGAGTCAACAATACGCCAGCTTGCTGGGCATAATCACCCATAGCATGTAGGTATTCTGCTGACCAATTGTATTCCTCTTCTATAGGCTCTCGTGATGCAAAAACAGTGAATCCAGAATGGTATGGCCCACAAAGCACCTGAGCATTTAAATCATACGCTCGATCGATTACCCATTTGAGTTGTTCGCTAGCCGCAGCTCGTATTTTAGCATCCT
>NZ_VORW01000007.1 GCF_007997215.1 Algoriphagus aquimarinus
CATTAAAAAGCTATACCAAGACAACCCATTCCAAGCATTGGTTAAAAAAGCATCCTAATTTACTCAGGGATCTGGTACCTTCAAGAATGGAGGAAGTCTTCGTCAGTGACATCACCTATGTTAGAAGTAGGGAACGTACTCACTACTTGAGCTTAGTCACTGACGCATTTAGCAGAAAAATAATGGGCTATCACCTTAGTGATGACATGAGCGCAGGAAATGTGGTTAAAGCACTTCAGATGGCTATAAAAAACAGAAAAACAACTTGGCCACTTATCCATCACTCTGACCGAGGACTACAGTATTGTTCTGCACTTTATCAAGAAAAATTAACCTCCGGCCAAATAAAACCATCTATGACAGATGGCTATGATTGTTATCAAAATGCATTGGCAGAACGAATTAATGGTATTTTAAAACAAGAATTCTTACTAGAAATCTGTAACACCGGCAAAGAATTAGAAAAATTAATTAAAGAATCCATAAACATTTTCAACCAGGAAAGACCTCACCTAAGTCTCAATATGAAAACCCCAAATGAAATCCATCAAAAAACCGAGGAAGAAAATCTCCCTCGGCTAATTTTACTAACTTAAATCTGTCAATCTATTTCAGGACGGGTCAAATTCGATTATCAGAATTCGGCTCCGGGATGGGATCAACCAATGGATCTGATGACTCAGGATTTTCATCGTCACCTTCTGAGGAAATCAAGTCAGGCACTTTTGGCTCATCCTTTTTATTGGTGAAAGCTTGATAAGTAGTTTCCTTTTCAAATGGTCTTTTACCAATCAATCGCTCCAGATCAGCTTGGAAAAGAATCTCTTTTTCCAATAGCTCTTTAGCCAAGATCTCTAATTCTTTGATGCGGTGCGTCAGCAATTCTTTGGTTCTATCATAAGCCGACTGAATCAATTTTCTAACTTCCTGATCGATCACCTCCGCTGTAGTTTCCGAGTAAGGCTTGGTCATCTTGTAACCATCAGCTTTAGAATCGTAGAATGAAACGTTTCCTATTTTGTCGTTCATGCCATAGACAGATACGATAGAGTAGGCAAGTTTTGTAACTCGTTCCAAATCGCTCAAAGCGCCTGTAGAGATTTTCTTGAAGATGATTTCTTCAGCAGCACGACCACCGAGAGTCATACACATCTCATCCATCAACTGCTCTGTCTGGTACAAGAACTGTTCTTTTGGAAGGTATTGAGCATAGCCCAACGCAGCTGCTCCACGAGGAACGATACTTACTTTGACCAATGGATCAGCATGCTCCAAGAACCAGCCCGCTACCGCGTGACCTGCCTCGTGGAAAGCAACAATTTTCTTCTCCTCAGGAGAAATGATCTTGTTTTTCTTTTCCAAGCCACCGATTACTCTATCGACGGCGTCTTGGAAATCCTGCATATCTACTGCATTCTTATTTCTTCTAGCAGCTATTAAAGCAGCTTCATTACATACGTTTGCGATTTCAGCACCTGCGAAACCTGGAGTCTGAGCAGCACATTTTTTAGGATCCACATCGTCAGCCGTTTTGATAGGCTTCAAGTGAACTTTGAAAATAGCCTCACGTCCATTGATATCTGGTTTGTCAATTGATATCTGTCTGTCAAAACGTCCCGGTCTTAGTAATGCACTGTCAAGCACATCAGGTCTGTTGGTTGCAGCGACTACAATTACACCTGTATCAGTACCGAATCCATCCATTTCCACTAGCAGAGAGTTAAGCGTGTTCTCTCTCTCGTCGTTGGAACCTGGCATCTGACCTTTACCTCTAGATCTACCTATGGCATCTATCTCATCGATAAAGATGATACAAGGTGCTTTCTCTTTGGCTTGCTTAAACAAGTCACGAACTCTAGCAGCACCTACACCTACGAACATCTCTACGAAATCAGAACCTGAAAGTGTAAAGAATGGCACACCTGCTTCACCTGCTACAGCTTTTGCAAGTAAGGTTTTACCTGTACCTGGAGGGCCTACTAGCAAAGCACCTTTAGGTATTTTACCACCTAGTTTGGTGAATTTCCCTGGGTTTTTCAGAAATTCTACGATTTCCTGAACTTCCTCTTTTGCTTCATCAAGTCCGGCCACATTGTCAAAAGTAATTTTGACTTTGTTTTCAGCATCGAACAATTGAGCTTTAGATTTACCTACGTTGAATATCTGTCCGCCTGGTCCAGAAGGCCCAGCCATTCTTCTCATCATAAACCAGAAAAGAACAAATAATAAAATCAAGAAGCCAAAGCTGCTGAAGTAGCTACCCCAGTTTTCTTCGGTAGCAACCGACAATTCTATCCTATTCTCTTCAGGTACTTGTTCTTTTAAGGCATCGAAATCGTTCGCAAATTTCTCAATAGAAGCGACCTGGAATGAATAGTGAGGTCCTGCTGGATTGAAAAAAGAAGAATTGGATTCCAATTCAGTCTTGTATTTATCGGTAGATAAAGCGGAAGACTTAAGTGTAATGTCCACTCGTTCCATGTTTTTGACCATGGTCACTTTAGAGACATCTCCGACCAAATACATATCCTCAAATCTTTTTTGAGTGATATCTACCACCGAGTTCCTGTTTTGGATATAGGTAAGTCCAAGTAGGACAGCTACAGCAGCAATAATCAGATAAAGCTGAAAATTGGGCTTTTGAGGTGTCTTTGGGGTGAATTTTTTAGTTTTATTTTTTGTGTCGCTCATTTCTTGTTAGGGTAATTCTATAAACTTAAGGTAAAACGGAAGAGGGAGATGAAAGTTTGCAGGGATTAACCTACTTGGGTAATTTTAGCATCGCCCCAAAGCTCTTCCAATCCATAAAATGCTCTCTTGTCTTTAAGGAAAATATGTGCTACAACGTTCACATAATCAACCAAAATCCATTGTCGACTACTTTTTCCTTCACTTTTCCAGGGGTTTCCTTGCCCGATTTTTATCACTTCTTCTTCAATAGAATCCGCGATAGCATCGAGTTGAGTGTCAGAATTGCCTGAGCAAATAACAAAAAAATCTGTTACTGTATTTTTCACATCTCTAAGATCCATTAATATAATGTCAGAAGCTTTTTTCTCCTCCATTCCTTTGATGATTACTTTGCTCAGCTCTTCTGCTGTCATATTATTCATTTAATTTTACAATGTCGAAGATAAAAAACATACTTATTCGACCAACTCAAAATTTATGTATAAAATTCTTGCCAATACGATTTTTTTAGGGAAAGATGTTCATTTCCTGCCAGAGTGTCACTCGACTAATGACATCGCATTGAATTTGGTCAGGCAAAGGCAGGCTGACGAAGGTAGTGTAGTAATCTGTGATCATCAGACGAAGGGAAAAGGTCAACGAGGCAATTTATGGCAATCTCATAAAGGAAAAAACCTAACCTTCTCTCTGGTGTTGCGACCGGATTTCATGGATCTTTCTGAGCAGTTTTATTTAAATATGGCAGTTTCAAATAGTATCAGGAGATTGTTACAAGACTATGTCCCGCATTTAGAAGTGAAATGGCCAAATGATTTACTAGTCCCCGGGTTTGGCAAGGTTGGAGGGATCTTAATTGAGAATACTTTTTCTGGAAAAGAATGGGAATATGCCATTGTGGGTATAGGGTTGAATATAAACCAACTTGAATTTGAATCGCCTAATGCTACCTCGATTAGTTCAATTACTGGAAGTCTATTCGAGCTGGAAGAGTTGTTTCGACTATTGATCACCCAGCTGGAGCAAGGCTATATTCAGTTGAAAAAGGGGAAGTGGAAGGAAATCAAGTCAGAGTACCTGATGCATTTGTATAGAATGGATTCATGGGCAAATTATTCAGCTGAGGGCAAACAATTCTCAGGAAAAATAGTTGGAATTAAGGCAGACGGGAAACTTCAGGTAGAATTGAAAGATGGGGAAATAGCCATTTTTGGATTGAAGGAGATCTCTTTTCTATAGTGGGCATGCATTTTAGATTCCAAATTTTATGCGGTACCTTTGCAGAGGTTTTAGTGAAAAAATACGTTAACTATCAATATTATGTCAGAAACTACATCTGAAAAGTACGTTCAATACAAGGTAAAAGACATTTCCTTGGCAGAGTGGGGAAGAAAAGAAATTAAATTGGCGGAAGCTGAAATGCCGGGTTTGATGTCTCTTCGTGAGGAATATGGAGATGCTCAGCCTTTGAAAGGAGCTAGAATCGCTGGTTGTCTTCACATGACAATCCAAACTGCAGTTTTGATTGAGACTTTGGTAGCTCTTGGAGCAGAAGTTACTTGGTCATCTTGTAATATTTTTTCTACGCAGGATCACGCTGCTGCAGCTATTGCCGCTGCAGGTATTTCTGTGTATGCATGGAAAGGATTGAATGAGAAGGATTTTGACTGGTGTATTGAGCAGACATTGTTCTTCGGAGAGGATCGTCAGCCACTCAACATGATCTTGGATGATGGTGGAGATTTGACAAATATGGTTTTGGATAATTATCCAGAGCTTATTGGAGCTATCAAAGGTCTTTCTGAAGAGACAACTACTGGTGTTCATAGACTTTATGAGAGAATGAAGAATGGTACACTTCCTATGCCTGCTATTAATGTAAATGACTCTGTAACTAAGTCAAAATTTGATAACAAGTATGGTTGCAAAGAGTCATTGGTAGATGCGATCAGAAGAGCAACTGACGTGATGATGGCTGGAAAAGTAGCTGTTGTTGGTGGTTATGGTGATGTAGGAAAAGGTTCTGCAGCCTCGTTGAGTGGTGCTGGAGCAAGAGTAATCGTTACTGAAATCGATCCAATCTGTGCGCTTCAGGCTGCAATGGATGGATATGCTGTCAAGAAAATGGTAGATGCTGTAAAAGAAGCTGATATCGTAGTTACAGCAACTGGAAACAAAAACATTATCACTGAAGAGCATTTCAGATTGATGAGAGATAAGACTATCGTTTGTAATATCGGTCACTTCGATAATGAAATCGATATGGCTTGGTTGAATGGCACTTATGGTAACACCAAAATAGAGATCAAACCTCAGGTGGATCTATATAATGTAGATGGTAATGAAATCATTGTATTGGCAGAAGGCCGACTAGTAAACTTAGGTTGCGGAACTGGTCATCCATCATTCGTAATGTCCAACTCATTTACGAACCAAACTTTGGCTCAATTGGAGCTTTGGAATAATACAGATCAGTATAAGCCAGGTGTGTATGTTCTACCTAAGCATTTGGATGAAAAAGTAGCTGCTTTGCACCTTTCTAAATTAGGAGTTGTGCTTGAAGAGCTTTCTCAGGAACAAGCTGAATATATCGGAGTAACTGTAGAAGGGCCATTCAAGCCTGACTATTACAGATATTAATAGACTGAAAAGTCAAAATGAAGCCCCGATGCAGATCGGGGCTTTTTTGTTTTTATTCGTTTGGATTAAGCAAGAGTTTTCTACCATCTGGAAGAATAACGAAAACACTGGTTGCGCAAGTTGCTGTAGATTCGTAGCTCACTGAATAGGTGACTTTAGAATTATTGTCTCTTCCTACTTGCCAAGTTTCTTGTCCTGCAGAAGGTTGCACGAGGTTTTGTCTAAAGCAGCTCAATTTTTGAACCTTAGGAGTAGTGATGTTAATGCCAAGTACTCTTCCTACTGGATTTATTCCTTCTATTTCACCTGAAGATTCGATTGTGGTGAGACTACCATTTTGGTAAGTAAGAACATAGATCATATCACCAGAAACCTGAGTTGTTAACGTATTATCTTCGGAGTGAATAATTAGCTCATTGAATGATCCTAAAGCATTGGTGGGGTTAAATTGGGAGAAAAACCGTGAACCCTCTAAGTAATAAGGCCCAGATTTATAATTGTTGAATTTCATAATGACATTGCTATCAGGAGAATTTGATAAAGTGTCATATTGCAGATGGATTTCTCCAGTTCTCACGTATTTCTTTGAAGGTTCACAAGCGGTACTAGATAGGAAATTAAGAGTGACCTGCTTTAAACTTTTATTTACAATCACTTTAGGGCAACCAGGCAGTGCAAGTGAATCCAAGTTTTGATAATTGTTCCATCCAAAAAGAGCAAAAACAGCACTCTCACTAAGTGCACTGGAGGTGGCGAATAATTGCTCAGCTTCTATTGCAAGATCAGTTTGGATGACTTTTGATTCATCTTCTTCACAGCTCATCATGAGTGGCAATAGGACAATAAGTCCGAAAAGTATTTTTTTCATTAGGTGAATTTTGAAAATATCAGAGTTGGTTTAATTTTCCTTCTTCAATTACCAAGCCGAAATAACTATCTTCGAAATCGACGATAAACCACAAATTTATGATTTTAGCAGAAGGTATGCTCAAAGCAGGGGCACTGAAAGGGAAAAACATCGTAATCACTGGAGGTGGAACAGGGCTTGGGAAATCGATGGGAGAGTATTTTTTGGAATTGGGAGCCAATTTGGTGATCACTTCGAGAAAACTGGATGTACTCCAGGAAACTGCCAAAGAAATGATGGCCGCGAAGGGCGGAAAAGTAATCCCGCTTGCCTGCGACGTGCGTGAGATAGACCAAGTAGAAACTATGTGGAAAGATGCCATAGAGCAGTTGGGGCAAATCCACGTGGTCCTCAACAATGCTGCAGGGAATTTTATTAGCCCAACCGAGCGACTATCGACGAATGCTTTTAATACCGTTTTAGACATTGTGTTGAAGGGCACTTCACAAGTGACGCTCACAGCGGGTAAATACTGGATAGCAAATAAACAGCCCGGCACTTTTCTCAATATTGTGACTACTTATGCTTGGACTGGCTCTGGATATGTGGTTCCTTCTGCTGCTGCAAAAGCCGGTGTATTGGCAATGACGCGTTCATTGGCAGTAGAATGGGCTAAATATGGGATTCGTTCTAATGCGATTGCACCAGGACCATTTCCTACGGAGGGTGCTTGGAGCCGATTATTACCAGGAGATTTGGTGAAGAAATTTGATCCTGCTAAGAAAGTCCCTGTGGGCAGAGTGGGAGAGCATCAGGAACTTGCAAACCTGGCAGCTTACCTTGTTTCAGATTACTCTTCCTATGTCAATGGAGAAGTGATGACTATTGATGGAGGAGAATGGCTGAAAGGAGCAGGTGAATTCAATAATCTGGATCAGATACCAGACGAAATGTGGGACATGATGGAAGCTTCAAGAGGAAAAAAGTAATGAGCCCCAAAGTAATTTGGGGCTATCTAAAAGCTAAGTGGAAAATCAGAAACTTGTGAATCAACGCAAGGGATTTTCAATAAATCCTACCTAAGGAAGCTTATTCTGAGATTACATCCTCCATAGACTTGTTCTTGGATACAGATTCTTTGATACTTTTCTTTAAAGATTGATCAAGAAGTTTAGTCTCCCTTTTGATCAGTTGAACAAGCCTTTTAGATTCATTGTTTTGAGGTTCACTATCCAGTATTTCGAGAATTCCCAAGATATTTGCCACTCGTGCCCGTAGTGTGTGGGACTGCTCAAACGCAAGTTCTTTGAGGAAATAATGATGCTCTTTGAGCCAGATCTCCTGTTTTTTTCTATCAGAAATATCTACAATACAGCCTAATATTTTGGTAGGACGTCCAGTGTTTGACCATTCAATAGTTTTACCAAACCCTAAAGCCCAAATAGTTTGATTAGTTTTTTGATTGATTCGGAATTCCTTTTTGAAAGGGATATTTCCAGTAGTTTTAAAATGACTTCCAAGGTCACGAAGCAAATTTGGAAAGTCCTCTGGATGGATATGCTTTTGCCAAGAAATTGGAGTTGTTCCAGCTAATTCATCTTGTGTATACCCAAGCATATGTCCTAATCCCTGGCTGATTTTGTCTCCTTTATTTGTTAAATCAAATTCCCAAAACCCAAGGAGTTTATCTTCTAGTATGCTGTCTATAATTTGCTTGCCTTCATTAGTTGTACTATCAAAAAAATCACCTAGCCCTAAATTATAAGGCATTGGTTGCGTGTAAGGATGTCCTATGCCTAAACAGGTGCCGAAATCGTCGGTTACAAAAAAGAACTCCCATTTTGTGTCTACTATTTCTCCTTGCGGATGAACGATTTTTTGAAGATCTACAGTGAAAGATTTGTGAGAATTTCTCCATGCTTTAATCCGCTGACTTTCATATTTCCCCCAATTAGAAGCTACAAAGCAATCCGAAAAATAAATCGGTTTCTCTTTATTATCGAAAAAAGTAGGGACTGGGCCAATACCTGAGTCAGAACTAATGACCTTACCACTTTTGTCTAAGGTGACTTGTAAAAAATAATCGGATACTACCGCTAGGTGACTTAGGGCCTGAATAGGATCGTAGTTGTTCATAAAGCAAATTTAAAGAATCATACGGTTATATGCTTTAAAAAACATAAAAAATAGCATGAAATACAAAAAATTAGATTTGTAAGTATCTTTAATTCTTCGCTAGTCTTGATTTTTGGCTGAATACTATGACTTATACATACGGGCAGGAATCTGTTATTAAAGTGCGGCCTCGGAATTAAATAGCTTTACATTCAGCTACAAATATCTACATGCTGGCAGTTTCAAAGATCTTCACATAGCAATTGCAGAATAAGTAGGTAAGGTGAAAAATCGATCAAGAATTAAACTTATAAAAACAAAAAAGCCGCATAAGCGGCTTTTTTGTTTTTATAATTGAGGTAATCTACTCTTCATCTTGCGTAACTGCTGACACTGGTCTGAAGTTGCCTTCAGGCAATTGCTCAGCGACTTCGTCTCTTTCATATGGGAAAACTTCTACAATCGGGCTTTCCACTATATCTGGGACTCTGAAACTTACTAGCATATTGCCCAAGCTTTCCTGAATTCTATCGTAAGCTTCCTTGACGTCATTGGCAGTGACAATCATGTATTGAGTAACCTTTTTTTCTTTGCCACTTTCTCCATCTGCGACCATGTAAGAGATTTTGCATTTGTGCCATATATCAGCATCCTCATAGAAAAACACATCTACAATGTTACTCTTACTGATGCCGGTCACTTGGAAATCTCCTCTAATCTGAGAAGCTAGTCGATCATAAAGGATCGCTTCCGATTCGGTAAAGGATACCGCATCCACTAGGTATTGCTCAGAAATATTCTTCAGCAATCCTTGTTCATTTTCTTTCGCGTACTTGACTTTGCACAAAAACCAGGTTCTCATATCTTTCTATTTGAATTTCGAAGGTAAAATTTATACTTAGAAGGACAAGAGGATTTTCATTCAAAGAATTACCTAATCTACTGTCATTGAGATTAAGTAGCTGATTGTCAAGTTGATTTATTTGGTGGGGGAAAAAGGTTAGAAATTGAAAGAACGGAAAGCTTCCTGAATTGTGGGGAGTAAAAGAAAAGCAGTAAATTATCGAAAAACCTATTACATGCGGGATAAAATCTGGTACAGCTTCCCTGTACAATTATTTTTGCTTCACTTGAGAAAAAATTTAGGGCTAACACTTATATGGGTGGTCCTAATGGGAGTTATTTTGGAATACTTGGGTGTTGTATTGGGGATTCCATATCTTTTTCTTGATCCTGAATATTTACATCGGGTTTCTTGGGTAAGCTTTTTCTTGATGGGAGTGGGGTTTGCAGTTTTGACTATGGGGTTTCATATGTCCACTTATATTATGGATGGAAGGCATTTCCCCTTTTTAGCCATTGTTAATAAGCCGTTTATTCATTACTGCGTGAATAATGGACTTATTCCACTGATTTTTTATTTAGTATATATTACCAGATTTGTGAGTTTCCAACTTGGCAATGACCTTTCCAATGACTGGGAAGTATTATATTATTTCCTCGGTTTTTTAGGAGGGGGTGTAATTACCTACTCGCTTATATTTGGGTATTTTGCTTTTACTAACAAGGATTTCTTTATCCTTTTTGCTGGAACTGTCGACAAAAGGCTCCGCAAAGTCAGATTGACGAGAGGGAATGTAATCAGCCAATACAAGGATCTAAAAACTCAAAAATATAAGGTTCTTTACTACCTGAATATTCATCTTCGCCCTGAAAAAGTTAGACCGGATATTGGCAGATTTGAAGGGACAAAGTTGCTTAGAGTCTTCGATCAGAATCATTTGAATCTGTTTATTATTCAAGTAGTTTTAATTCTTTTCGTCTTGTTTTTGGGGTTTTTTAAAGAGAATCCATACCTACAGTTGCCTGCAGCGATGAGTGCAACTTTATTGTTTGCTATTCTTATTATGCTGGTTGGAGCGGTTAGTTTTTGGCTGAGAAGATGGTCCACTTTTGCCGTATTTGCTTTTCTGTTTCTGGCTAACTATTTCAGTAATTTTAATTTTCTTAATCGCCCTCACGAGGCTTATGGATTAGATTATTCTGTACCTCCAGTGACTTATAGTTTGGCTCACATGGATTCACTATTGACTCCAGAAATAGTCAAAAAAGATCGGGATAATGTATTGGAGATTCTGGAAAATTGGAAAGCTAAGTTTCCTGAGGAAAGTAAGCCTAAACTAGTGATGGTTGCAGCAAGTGGCGGAGGACAACGGGCAGCGCTATGGACTGTTAAGGTCCTACAGAATATTTATGAAATTGAGCAAGGAGAGGTTCTAAAACATACAGAATTACTTACAGGGGCTTCAGGTGGAGTGTTAGGTGAAGCATTTTTCAGGGAAGTTTACCTTAGGTCATTGACAGATTCTTTGGTAGACCCAATGGATTCAAAGTACCTAGATCAAATCTCTGCGGATAATCTTAACCCCATTATTTTCACTTTGCTGGTGAATGATTTATTGATTAGAAATCAAAACTTCCATTACAATGGGCATAAATATCTTAAAGACAGAGGATTTGCTTTTGAAGATCAATTAAATAAAAATACAGATGGAATCTTGGATAAGCCTATTTCTGCTTATAAAGAACCTGAATTCTCAGGAAGTATCCCACTGCTTCCAGTGACAACTTTGATTACCAATGATGGCAGGAAACTGGTGATTTCTCCTCATTCCATGTCTTTTTTTGGGACTTCTCTGTTAGGGAAATTTGGTTCGGAAGAGAAAAAACAAACGATAGACTTTCTTAGATTTTTCGAAGGGCATGACTCAAAGAATCTACGCTTCCTATCTGCATTGCGGATGAGCGCTACTTTTCCATTCATTACTCCTAATATCGAACTTCCCACAGCGCCAATCATGGAAACGATGGATACTGGATTGTCTGATAATTTTGGCATTCAGGATGCACTTCGATTTATGTATGTTTTTCAATCTTGGATCAATGAAAATACCGGTGGAGTAGTACTGGTTACTATTCGTGATTCAGAGAAAATAACGGAAATAGCACCTAGTTTCCCTCCGAGAATTTTCGAGAAGATTTTCACCCCTCTCAAAAACATTTATGCGAATTGGGACAATGTTCAAACTATTCAAAATGAGGTTCTTTTCAACTATATGGCAGAATCTATGCCTTTTGATCTGGAAAGAATAGAGTTTGAATATGCCCCGGAAAAGGTACAGGCGGAAAAATTGACAGAAAGTCAAGAGACAATGCAGCGAGCATCTCTAAATTGGAGACTGACTGCTAGAGAGAAAAAGTCAATTCTAGAAAGTGTCTATACGCTTAAAAACCAAAGCTCACTCAAGCGTTTAGAAGAGTTGTTTGCCAAAAATCAGCCTGTAAAAGAGGATAGTGTCCTAGTAATAAAGGATAATCCTCAATAAGAAAATCCCCACTTTTTGTAAATAAAGTGCATTAACCATGCAGGACCTATCAGCAAAAACTGAAGATCTCTAAGAAATGTGGGTTTTTTACCTTCAATCTTATGACCATAAAACTGCATGAACCAAGCCAGAACAAATATTCCAAGGCTAAACATCCAGAGCTTTCCGGGGAAAGTTAGGTCTATGAAATTAGCGACGGCAAGGCATAATGACGAAAAAAGGAACATGCCCAAAGTAAGGGGAGTCGAGAGCATGAGGTAATAAATAAGAACCAAAACTAGCGCTACGGTAGCCCAATTGGCAAAATTGCCGAGGAAAGGCATCACTTCAGGTAGTGGTCCAACAGGAATACTGAAAATCAAGCCGACAATACTGAAGAAAATTGCAGGTACACAAAACCAGTGTATGAGCTTATTTGTCATGTTTTGATGACTCAACCCGTATTCTAGAAATAACGCATCAATTTTTCTCATGGTATATTGGGTTTTAATCGCTTAGATTTATTTAAAATACTAAATCTATTTTAATTCCTTTTTCTAAAATTCGAAATGTTCAGTTATTGGGAGACAAAACACTTTTTTGATTACGATCTTATCGTGGTAGGCTCAGGCTTCGTGGGCTTATCCACGGCCATTCATTACAAGGCAAAACACCCCAAAGCAAACGTACTTGTATTAGAACGCGGAGTTTTCCCAACGGGCGCAAGTACCAAGAATGCAGGTTTTGCCTGCTTTGGAAGTTTAACAGAGATTTTGGATGATTTCTGGCAAATGACCCAAGATGAAGTGTTGGCTTTAGTGGAGCGCCGTTATAAAGGCCTAAAGTCGATTAGAAAGCAATTTGGAGATAAAAACCTAGGGTATGCTCATACCAATGGCTATGAACTACTAGAACCAAGCCAACTGGAAGCTGTGGATCAGATAACTGGAGTGAATAATCTTCTTAAGCCCGTTTTCAAAGAAAATGTGTTTTCTCTGGTAAAGAATCCCGGGAAAATGGGATTTGCTGAGCAGATTAAAGTGGTAGTGAAAAATAAATTCGAGGGAGAATTGGATCCCGGGAAGTACATGAATTCACTGTGGAAACTAGCACAGCAGGAAGGAATCAGAATATTAACGGGTGTTTCTGTCTGTGAAATCAGGAAAGATGAAGGAATAGTAATAGCTGAAGATGGCAACGGAAAAACAAATCTGGAATTCAAATCGAAGAAAATTGCTGTTTGTACCAATGCATTCACGAAGAAACTTTTACCAGAGTCAGATATTCAGCCGGGAAGAGGTTTGATTCTTTTGTCTAAACCTTTGGACTTCCATGTTCCTTGGAAAGGAACCTTTCACATGGATAAAGGCTATGTCTATTTTCGTCAGATTGATGGAAGACTCCTCTTAGGTGGAGCTAGGAATAAGGATTTTGTAGGTGAAGAAAGTACGGATTTCAGTGTCAATCCAAAAATAAAATCACATTTAGAAAAACTTGCCAGGGAGGTGATCTTTCCGGGAAAAAGTATGATGTGGGATACTGAATGGACTGGAATTATGGCTTTTGGCAAAATTAAATCTCCACTTATACAGCAGGTGGGAGACAAAACTGTTGCTGCGGTACGTCTTGGCGGAATGGGCGTGGCAATAGGTTGGCAAGTAGGAAAGGAGCTTTCTGTAATTTTGTCCAAGATGTAATTAATTTTTTTTGTTAGATTCAGACTCTTAACTCACCAAACCCCAATTAATGCAAGGTTTTACCCGCACTCCAAAAGTTATTGACGCACTGATTCCCCTGGTTTTTTTGATTGTCCTTTTGGTATTGAATATTCAAGTTTTCGGCACAGATGGACTTTCGGGTTCCAACCAAATCGTGCTAATTCTATCCTCCATGGTTGCCGCTTTGGTAGCAATCTTTCGCTTAGGTTTCAATTGGGAGACACTCCAAGATGGTGTCATTAAAAGTATCAGTGCGGCGATGTCCAGCATCTTGATCTTGTTTCTTATTGGAGCTCTTGCCGGTACTTGGTTGCTTAGTGGGATTGTGCCAGCAATGATTTATTATGGCCTTCAGATTTTGAGTCCAGCTATATTCCTAGTGGCAGCATGTATAGTTAGTTCTATTGTTTCCGTAGCTACAGGAAGTAGCTGGACTACAGTTGCTACTGTGGGCGTTGCGCTATTGGGTATAGGCAAAGCATTAGGTTTTGAAGAAGGAATAATTGCTGGAGCGATCATTTCCGGAGCATATTTCGGAGATAAAATGTCACCATTATCGGATACGACTAATCTAGCTCCTGCCATGGCGGGAACAGATTTATTCACTCACATTCGGTACATGGCGAAGACTACTATTCCGTCAATTAGCATTACACTTATCATCTTTATAGTGATTGGTTTGAATTATGAAACCAACGGCTCTGTGAATGACGTACAGGCTATATCGGATGTGATTTTACAGAAATTCAACGTGACTGGTTGGTTGTTTGTCGTGCCACTATTGGTAATAGTAATGATAGTCAGAAAAGTGCCTGCTATTCCGGCATTGCTTACAGGTGCTCTTTTAGGAGGGCTGTTTGCCTTGATTTTCCAACCAGACATCATTCGCCTGATTGCAAATGAGAATGCATCTTATGCCTATCAGAGTTTCAAAGCGGTGATGATGTCTCTTTACGGAGAAATCAGCATTCCTACTACCAATGATGTGGTAAATGAATTGCTGGTTACTAGTGGGATGGGAGGCATGATGAATACCATTTGGCTTATTATTGCTGCAATGGTATTCGGTGGGATCATGGAGGAAAGTGGTATGCTAAGAGTCCTTGCGGAAGCAGTGATCCAGAAGGTTCATAGTGTAGGCTCCTTGATAGCATCCACAGTTGCCACTTGTGTTTTCTTTAATATCACCACTTCAGATCAATATTTGGCAATCCTAGTGCCTGGCAGAATGTATGCAGATGTGTATAAGAAGAGAGGTTTGGCACCAGAAAATCTAAGCAGAACGTTGGAAGATTCAGGAACGGTAACCTCGGTGCTTGTGCCTTGGAACACTTGCGGAGCCACGCAAGCGTCGGTTTTGGGGGTAGCTACCTTGACGTATGCGCCTTTTTGCTTTTTCAATATTATTAGTCCCTTTATGACCATTCTATATGGATATTTCAAAATTGGGATCACTTATTACGACGACGTAGAAGAAGAAAAATTGGTATGATTCCATTTAAGATTACAAAAGATGAGGTAAACGCTCTTCCGCTGGGACAGTTTGAGGGCGAAATGTTTTTAATTGATAAACTTGAAGATGTAGAGGAGGTGGCTGAGTTTCTTGTGCAGCAGCGAGTGATAGGCTTTGACACAGAGACTAAACCAGCCTTTCAAAAAGGTGTGATCAATCAAGTGTCTCTACTTCAGCTTTCTACTTCTACACAAGCTTTTCTCTTTAGATTGAATGAAATTGGTTTTCCTGACTCCATCCGTAACATCCTAGAAAAAGAGAGTATTGTGAAAGTTGGGGCAGCTGTTCATGATGATATCAAAGGATTGGCAAAGCTCACGGACTCTTTCTACGCTAATTCTTTTTTCGATCTAAACGATGAGCTTAAAAGAGTTGGTTTTATCAATATTGGTGTGCGTAATCTTTGTGCGATGGTTCTCGGAATCCGAATTTCTAAATCAGAGCAAGTTTCAAACTGGGAAGCAGAAAAACTTACGCTTAAGCAACAACGCTATGCAGCCACTGATGCTTGGGGATGTTTGGAAATATTCAAAAAGCTTAAAGCAGAAGGATTTCTTGATCCGTTATTTAAGTAAGGGTTAATTCCAACCCTTCAATTTCCTCAAGTGAGCTGACGATTAGCTCTTCCAATCCTTTTCTGAACTCCAAATTCATTTGGCAATCCAACGTCATTTCCTGTGACAGAATATCAAGGTCATGAGCTTTGATAAGTTTCATAACATCGTTCATTACTGGATAAGGAAACTGAATGGAAACAGAGGTTTTTACTTGCTCTTCTATGATCTCATTTTCTTCAATAGCCATAGCAGCGGAAGTTTTATAGGCTTGAATCAAGCCACTCATTCCTAGCTTGGTTCCCCCAAAATAGCGCACGACAACTATCAGGATGTCGGTAAGATTATTTGACCTGATCTGTCCCAAAATCGGATCTCCAGCAGAATGATTGGGCTCTCCATCATCATTAGCTCTAAATTGATCCCCGTCCTTCCCTAGCGTCCAAGCAAAGCAATGATGCCTCGCGTCATAGTATTTTTTCCGAAGCTCGGCTAGATGGATTTTGATTTCCTCTTCATTTTTTACTGGATAGGAAAAGTATAGAAACTTGCTGCTTCTGTCTTTGTACAGACCATCGCTAGTTCTGGAAATCGTAAAAAATGTATCTTCGAATGCTGACTCGTCGCCGAAGTCTGACATGGATTAGGTGAGGTTGATGAGCAGCGAATTTAGAAAATTAACAATTGGGTAACGGTTTATCCATTCGAATTATCTTAATTTTAGCTAGAGGAAATTTTAACCAATGCTCGAATCTATAACTGCTCAAGCACCGTATGCATTAAGTCTTCCTGGTAATTCCAGCGAAACTGGAAGTCTTCACTTTTGGGAGAATTTTGAACTCTTTCCTGATGGTATTCAGCGATGTTTTTGGATATCAGGTGTAAAGGAAGATGATACGCGCGGCAATCATGCGCACTGGCAAGAGTCACAAGTGATCGTCGCAGTAGCCGGAAGCATTCAGTTGGAAATATATTCAGCACAGGGTAAGGTTTATAATTTCGAATTACATTCGCCTGAGCAGGCAGTTTTTATTCCCCCTTTAAATTGGTTAATCGCTAGATTTTCACCCAACTCAGTGTTGCTTGGGATGTCAGATCGAGCTTTTTCAGAAAATGATTATATCCGAGACCTAGATTATTTTGGAAAGCTTCAAGAAAGAAATAAGTGATCCCCACGAGCTTCGTGTGATTTCGGCCTCTAATGAGGCAAAGGATTATTTTTTGAGCAATTTCCTAAGTGAAGGATATCAGGATCACTTGGACTTTATCTGGGAGAAAAAACATAAAACTAAGGCAATCATTACGTTTGCAATCTCACAAGGTGGCGAAGCTATTTCTCTTCCTCAATCACCCTTTGGAGGATTTTGGATATACGATGGCCTAAGTTCGGCTTCTATTGAGGCCTTTATTTTGGCTATTGAAGCTGAAATGAGGTTACGAGGGATACAATCTATTTCTTTGACACAGTCACCTAAACCATACGAGCCACAGTTTGATTTGATCAATTACCTTTTGTTTAAAAATGGGTTTGAACAAGTAAAAGTTTTAAGTCATCATTTTTTCATAGGTAAAAAGAAAATTAAAAAGCTCGCTCAAAAGGAGTCTGTAAAGCTCCAGTCTAAGAGTAAGATTGCAGGGCTAAGTGTCAGTCATTCACCTATCTCTAACTTTGGGTTTTTGAAGGAAATACGATCTTGGAATCTTGAAAAAGGCTATGAGGTAGCAATTGACGAGAACAGAATAGTGCAGCAAGTTTCGGAGTACCCAGACAGGTATTTCTTAATCACAGTAAGCAAGAATAGCGAAGCAATTGGATACTCACTTGGAGTCAAACTCAGAAGTGATTCTCTGTATTATTTTCTTTCTGCGATGAATCCAAAAACTCCTGTGAAGAATGGAGGAGAACTTATCCTTAGCGCCCTTTTTCAGCTGGCTGCGGAGCAAAAAGTGAATTTTATAGATCTTGGGTCATCAGACCTCGATGGAGGTGTTAATCATAGTTTGATGTTCTTTAAGTCCCGCTTTTCAAATGATATTTGTAATAAGATCACTTGGATAAAGAAGATTTAATGAAGTTTACTAATCGAGTTACTATTATCTGTATTGCTTTCAATCATGAAAAGTGGGTGGAAAAGGCGATGATAAGTGTACTGCTGCAAGATTTCGAGGATAGAGAGTTAATCATTGTGGATAATGGAAGTAAGGATCGGACTCCAGATATAATCAAGGAATGGGTAAAAAATAATACAGATAAACTCCCTGTTACTGCGATTTATAAGAGCAAGTCTGTACCCTATTGTCAGCTGTTCAATGAGGTTTTGAGTCAGGTGGAAAGTCAGTTTGCGGTTGATCTGTCCGGTGATGATTTTTTGTATGCAAATCATTTGTCTCTTTCGATTGCCAAATTACAACAGACACCAACTGCCGCTTTTGTTTTTTCTGATGCTATGATTCTGGATGAAAATGGTGAGCAGAGCACATTCTACGAGCGTGAGGATTATAAGGAGTTGGCAGAGAAAACGCTTGCGAATGATATGTATGAAACGCTGATTCGTAGAAGTTATATTTCAGCTCCAACGGTGGTTTTCAGTATTGACATTCTTAAGCAGGTAGGTGGGTATGATGCTACACTTTCGTATGAGGACTTTGATGTCCAGTTACGATTGGTTAGAGATTTTTCAATCGTTTTTTCTGAGCATGTAGGCGTATTGAAGAGAAAGCATGGAGATTCACTTTCTGCTAGCCAGTATCAGCGGTACAAGTCACAAATGCTCCCTTCTACGCTTCGAGTTTGTGAGAAAATCAGGGAAATGAATAGAAATTCAAGAGAAGAGGCTGCGCTTTCCGAGCGCGTATTGTTTGAGTTGAAGCATGCATTGTGGTCTGCAAATTTTGAGGTTGCACAAGGTTTCGCAAATCTTGCAGACGAGATGAATATAAAAGGCATTCAGTTTAGTTTATATAAACTGTGGCTTCGCGTCCGTCTTGATATCTCTTGGCTTTATGTCAAGCTTACCTGATCAACCAACAACTACTTCAATAAATGGAGGTTTAGCAAAGTACTTTTGACCCACAGTAATTATGTCTTCTGCTGTGAATGTCTTCAGGTAAGCCAATTTTTGGGCGTAATAATCGAAATTCATTCCTGAATAATGCACTGCTTGAAATCTATCAATCAAATCAAATGAGGTGCTGAATTGCTTAAGCATCTGACCTATTAAATAATTTCGTACTACCTCCAGTTCATCATCATCGATTTTCACTTGAGTCAATACCTCTATTTCGTGATAGATTTCTTTGATTACATCTGGATAAAATGCCTTTTGGACATCAGCTGCTATTACCCAAAAATTTGAATCGCCAATTTCTGATAATGAGGAATAAATTCCATACGTGTGACCTTTGTCTTCACGAATGTTTTTGATAAGGCGGGAGCCAAAATATCCACCTAGAATTGTATTGAAAACCGTAAGCGCTATAAAGTCAGGATGTGTTTTTGGAATAGACCAGCTACCAACGCGGATACTGCTTTGAACAGATTTGTCTTTAGGTTCCGATACTGCCAATAACGTATTTATTCCAGGTAAAAGAATGGAATCAGAGACGGCTCGATTTGGCAATTGCCCGAATAGGGTACAGAGGTTCTCTAGCTCTATAGAATCGAAATTCCCAGCCACGAAAATTTCTATGTCTTGCCAAAGCATTGTTTCATAGTAAGAAATCAGTTGATCTCTTGAAATGTTATCTACATGTCTTTCCTCGATTTCTGCTCCGTATGGATGATTGGCACCAAAAAGGCACTTTCGAAAAACTGTACTAGCTCTCGATGCTGTTTTTTCTTTTTCTAGTAGAATACTGAGCTTACGCTGAGATTGCCTCTTTTCTAGCATATTCTCAGGAAAAGTCGCCGCAGTAAATAGAGAATTGAATATATCTAATACGGTAGAAAGGTGTTTTTTGGTAGACAAAAGTCCAAGGCCTTCATGAGAATATGTGGAAATGGGATGAACTTCAGAAGCATAAAAATCAAAGAATTCAGCAAGTTCACCGGCATCCTTTTCGGTTGTGCCTTCCAGTAGCATTTGAAGAGTAAAGGAAGATACCAAGGTATGATCGAGTGGGAGCGAGGTTCGTTGGCCTTTGCCAATCACATCGATTTTTACGGCGTCTAAACCAGGTGTAGGAATATAAAAGAACTTTGCTCCATTGGAAAGTTTGAATTCCGATGGAGGCAATAGTTCAAAATCCTCAGGAACCTTAAATTCCGGAGCTTTTGACCTGTCTAAAACCATTTTTAATTGGGGATATCGTACATTAAAGTAAACCTTAATGTCTCTGCGAGTGGGTGATTTTGCTTTTGAGGAACTAAGTAGGAGAAGTCAAATCCAAGTTTTTTCAGATCAAAACCTACACCCATGGTGAAGTATTTTCTGCCTCCTTTATTTGGGTTTTCATAAAAGTAGCCTGTACGAAGTGCAAACTTATCATCGTAATTGTATTCTACGCCAAAAGAAATCATGACTTCCTGTAATTCTTCAGAGAATCCACCTGGAGCATCGGCAAAAGAACCGAACATACCTGAAATCAATGGACGATTAGGGTCTTTTCCATTACCAGGTTCTATGATGAGATTCCCATTTTCATCCGTCTCTAGTGTACCATCTTCGTTTGTAGCATAGATAGGAGGAGTTGGAACAAGTAATTTGTTAAGGTCTAACGCAAAGGTTAATGTGTTTACCTCGTCAAGATTTATAGCGTATGCTGCTCCCACTTTAAGATTAGTAGGGATGTAGTCTAGGTCGTCAGCTGAGTTATAAGTAATCTTAGGGCCGATATTAGTTATGCTAAGTCCCCAAGAAAAGTTTGCATCTTTTGCTCCAGCAAAGATTGGCTTTGAGTAATAAAGGCCAACATCTGTTCCTACGCTCACTCCTGGCTTAGCTTCACTTCCGCCAACGGAAGAGATGTTGCCAGATAAGTTTGAATAGATGAATCGCGCTGATATACCCAAACCTAGATAAGAGGATAGTTTTCTAGAGTATGTGCCGCCAATTGCAATATCACGTGGGTTGAATTCGCCAAGTGAATTTCCTCGGCCATCCGTCAATTGTATATCGCCCATGTTGAAATAGCGCAAATCAAACCCAAATGCGGAAACCTCATCAATTCTGAAATATCCGGTTAGATAGCTCAATGACATATCGTTTACCAACTTCCCAAGCCAAGGAGAGTAAGACAGTGAAAAACCCATTTCGTCTTCTACAAAAGCAAGTTTTCCCGCATTCCAATGTGCTGAATTAGCATCGGGGGAAGTAGCAACTCCTGCGTCACCCATACCTGAATGTCTGGAGTCTGGTGCAAAATTCAAAAAAGGTACAGCTGTAGTGATTACTCTTCGAGTGCGATCCTGACCGGAAATAATAGTGCTATTCTGCGCATACGCGGATAAAGTAGCCAGGGTAAATACTGCAACGAGTAAGTTTTTCCTATTAAAAATGGCCATTTTTTTCATTGAATCACGATTTGTCCGCTCACTGAAGCTACCGAATTATTACCTTCCGACTGTAGCGTTAATTTGTAAATATAAGTTCCTTTTGCTGGATATTTGGTTTGGTTTTGTAAAAAAAACCAAGACAAATCCCCTATATGAGCGTCAGCTTTGACTAAACGATCACTTTCTGTAAATAGTATCTTGCCGTCTGTTTGATAAACCGCAAGTGTAACAATCAAATTCTCTCCTGGTTGATTATGCTCAAGCTCAAAATGACTTTCAATTTGTGTCGGATTTGGATAGGTCTTGTGATTTAAAATTCGAAGTCTATCACTTCCTTCCACTATAATTTCCTGCTTGAATACACTCTGGTTACCTAAGATATCCCAAGCTTTGATAGTTACCAAATTCTTACCTTCTTTTAATCCGGATAATTTGAAATTCACTTTTCCGGATGTAAACGTGTTATCAACTGATGTAAAAAACTCATTTAATAGTATTATATCATTTTGATTTATTTGAACGGTCAAATTTTCGGATGGTAAATAGCCTGAAATGTTAATGCCGCTTATATCTGAAAATTGAGCTTCCAGTTCTATAGATGTTGATGAGAAAGTAAATGGAGGTATATCTCTATCTCCAAAAATTGCTTTGATCTCTGGGCCTTCCTCGTCTAGTACAGGCTTACTTGAACTTCCGCCTATGATAGAGGTCTTAAATCCAAAAGCTTCCCAAGCTTGATCCTCACTTATTCCAAGAATGCGAATTTTGCCTTCTCCAAGCTCTAAATCTATGTTTTTGGGTATTATCATTTTGCCTTTGATAAGTCCTGATGTGATTTTTCCTGTTCCTTTGAACAGAAGGATTATTTCCTCATCATATTCAACTGAACTACTTTCATCTCCCAGAGTTTTTGTTTTTACAGGTTTGTCTCGCACTTCAATTGTGTAGGAACCGTTAAAATTACTTGCAACTCCACCTGTGCTCGGATTAATAACTTGGGCCTCGAATTCCACTTCTTGCAAAGCGGAAAGTGTGTCTAAAGAATTTTTATTTTCAGGGTCAGTAAAGGAGGTAAAGCTTATGCCAAATCCAGGTCTGGCTAACTTCATGCTCGGATCGGCCAAGAGACTAAAGTTTCTATTTAGTGATCCGTTTTGACTTCTGTTTTTCGTATTTCGGAAAATGCTTCCTAGATCTTGTGGTATTCCGTCTTCCAGTCGGAATACTTCTTCGATAAATGCTTCATTCAAAGAGAAATTTACACTGCTGAAAACGGGTCTTCCTGTACTTAAAAGCCCTATTGCACCTTTATTAGGAGCAATCAATAGTTCTTCTGCGGCAGATCGTATAAATGGACTGTCGTGCCTTCCAAATTCGCAGGTAGCAGTCATCCAGAGTGCCAATTGATCTTGGTCAGCCCAATTAGCTATGTCAGATACCAGAAATATTTCCTCGGCTGTTAGCGTGGTTTCATTTCCGTGGCCAATATAGTTTAGTAGTAAAGTCCCATTTTCCAGCGTTTCTTCAATTGCTGTTCTACCTTGTGGTGAAGATTGTCGTTCTCCATTTTTCTCTTGTTCAAATCTGTCCAAATACAGTTTGACTTGCTTGTATTCTTTATGATTATCATTCAGAAAGTTGGAGTGAGTTTCTGAGTCTCGTAAATGAATATTGTTATCCCCGTCGTCAGCAAAAAAAGTCACGGTTTGTTTCCAATACCCAGCTTTCGGGTTGCTTTCGTAGTTGATGATTTTGTCCACGACTATTTTGGCTTCCTGAGGATTGATCACTGGCAATCTCCCCACTCCAATTTGAATAGACTCATCCCCTGCACGACTTTCTGCCCATTCACCTTGCCCAAACTCTAGGAGAGAAAAATAGTCGTCAGAGCTGAATGTCGTCAATGGATTTAGACTGTTTCTGCTGGTGTATATAGGGACAAGGTTTGGCCTGCCTCCCAGTATTCCTTTGTAATCAAATGTTCCTTTTCCCAGAATTAAGACATTCTGAAGCTTTCCCCCTTGCTGGTAATGCCATGCTAGGAAATTGCGAATGGCGTTTAAGTCAGGATTGCCATAGCCAAAGGCATCGTAGATTTCATCGAGATATGCTACTTCGGAATAGATTCCCATTCCGATTTTATGAAGGCTAAGTTTCTCAGCTGAGTTAAAAAGAAGTTGCGGAGTGATGATAAGTAATTCTGGCCAGGAGGATTGTGTTCTCAGAGAAAGATTAGCTAATTCAATTTCAGGGATTTCGCTTGTTTTTGCTTCATCGAAAACGATGAATTTCTCTCCAGTTACAATTGAGCCTATGCTGAAATCGAGTGCTTTTGGTTTGTAGAAGTCACTAATTTCCCAAGCCGATAACCCTACCGCAGGAGCAATAGAAATAGAAGATTTCTGATCTATTGAAAAAATGCCTTCATGTAATGATAGGCTTGATTGAGGTACGCCTATTCCTATGTATTCAAAATAGCCACTGGAATTTGGATCTGATGCCTGAAAGGAAATTCTGAGCCTTTCCACTTTATTTCCAGAAGGAGAAAACTCTTTGCTAACCCGAATCTCTTGACCTTTTATGCCATAGGTACTAGATGGAATTCCAGCTATAGAGCTTTCGGAAATAGTCATCTCATCTACGGCCAAGTTGATCTTTGATTCTGAACTTGACCTACCCATTAGCTTTGCTGAAACTTTCCATTTGGCAGTAGATTCTGTAGATAGTGGAAAGGCATAGCCTCTTGTTACTCCAGGTGCAACAGCTTTAGAATACCAAGCTCTTCCCGAATTCAAAATATTGTTTACATCTTCTTTTAGCCAATTCCATTGATATAATACAGCTGGGACGGAGAGTCCCGATTGTGCATTTATTGTAGATGTTCTCTTTGGGTTTTCAGAAAAACCAATCAAAAAGCTGAGAGAATCCGAGAATTGATTTGAATGATATTCTATATCATTCTCTGAGTATTGGTAGCTATTTGGAGATGATAAATAGAAATACAAATTGCCGTCTTTTTCTAAGCCAGGAATTTCCTGCAAGTCTAAATTCTCATTTTCCAGACGTTGTGGCAACATCCCCGGGTACCCATAAACCGCGATTTCACCTAAGGAATTTACGCCTAACTTCTGGGCTTGACTGGCACTGATTTTATAGATGCCTGCTTTGGTGATTTTAAATTTGAAAAATGAATTTTGGCCAGAAGCAGATCCAATCAACAAGAAGCTGAAAAATAGAAAAAACAGGAGCTTCTGACATAGGGATGTCATTCTGTGCTTATACCATTTTCCACCACGGACAGACCAAGGTATGCTAAGATGACAAGAGGGATGCCTGCCAAACCAAATAACAAAATCAATGCAAGACCAATCAGTAGAAGTGCATACCTGAATTTATTATCAGCAAAAGAAGAGGACTTAAATTTCAAAGCGATAAGCGGAAGCTCAACGAGTAAAAGTATTGCAAAGACCCAAGCTATCACAACCAGAAAAATTGGTGAAGTGACCCATGTTCCCACCCAAGTCCATTTAATGGCGAAGTACGGCAATGTGCTTATGAACAAAGCGTTTGCAGGTGTAGGTAAGCCAATAAACTTATCACTTTGTCTGGTGTCAAGATTGAACTTGGCTAAACGAACTGCAGACAATAGTGGGACGATTAAGGTAAGATAGGGGAGCCATTCAATCTGAGTAGTTACTTTGGCCATTTGGAAAAGTATCACTCCTGGAAGTACACCAAAGGAAACCAAGTCAGCCAATGAATCTAGCTGTTTACCAAGCTCACCTTGCACTTTCAGTAGTCTAGCTGCAAAGCCATCAAAGAAGTCAAATACTGCTGCCAAAATGATGAAATATGCGCCGGAAACTATGTCTCCATTGATCACCCAAATAATTCCAATTACTCCTGAAAGTAGATTTAGGAGTGTGATTGCATTTGGGATATGTGATTTTATTTTCAAGGTCTTGCGTTTTTACCCACAAATGGGTTATGTGTTTTCTCGAAAGCTATTGTTGTTTCTGGCCCGTGTCCAGGATAAATCACAGTTTCCTCGGGAAGAGTGAAAAGCTCCGATTTGATTTTGCTCAAAAGGAGTTCATGATCTCCACCTGGTAAATCAGTGCGGCCAATACTTCCTTTGAAAAGCGTGTCACCAGCGATGCATTGATGAGTAGGTTCATGGTAAAAAACCACATGCCCTGGAGCATGTCCTGGTACAAAGATGATTTTCAGCGTTTCATTACCAACTTTAATTTCTTCCCCTTCAGTTAGAAATCCGTCCGCTTCACTTGACTCATAGCCTACAAAGCCGTAGTTGGGGGCATATACTTCCACCGCTTTCAATACGGCAGCTTCTTCTTTATGAATTAGGAGTTCCACACCAAAAGTTTTTTTAGCCCAAGCATTTCCCAAGACATGGTCGATATGACAGTGTGTGTTGAGTAATTGAGTCACTCGTATCTTTTTGTCTGTCACGAAATCTAATAACTCTTTTCGCTCAGCGAGGTCAAAGCATCCCGGATCTACCAATGTTCCATTGCCATTTTCGTCATATAGCAAATAGGTGTTTTCCTGAAAAGGGTTGAATGTAAAAGACTTAATATAAAGCATGGGAAATGTATCGGTGTAAAGGAACAAAATAAGGAATTAAACCTTTATTTTGGGCTATGGAAATTGATTTTTTGCTGATTGGACAAGGACTTGCTGGTACAGCGCTGGCCTATAGACTTAAGCAAGCTGGAAAGAAAATAAGAATAATTGATCAGCCTGAAGCTAATAACTCGAGTAGAATTGCTGCTGGGCTTTTTAATCCGGTGACTGGCAGGAAGATGGTGAAAACTTGGAAGGCTGATTCACTTTTTCCAGAAATCAAGCCATTTTATCAAGAACTCGAACAGGTTACGGGAAGCAAGTTTCTCACAGAAAAAGCAATTTATAGGCCTTTTTTAACGATTGAGGAGCTGAACGAATGGATGGGACATAGTGCTGATCCTGGTTTTGAAACCTACCTGGAGAAGATTTTTCAAGAAAGTCAATCTGAATTTCTCAAGGACCCTTATGGTGGAGTTATGCTTCGCAACTCTGGTTGGTTGAATATCAACAATCTACTTGATGCGATGACTTCGTATTTTAAAGAGCAATTGATTTTGGAAAAATTCGACGAGAGTTTATTTTCACGTGAGGATGATTTATGGATTTATCGAGATCTGAAAGCAAAAGCAGTAATTTATTGTAATGGCTTGGGGGCGATGAATTCTAGGTTTTTCAATTTCCTTCCATTTGCTCCAGTCAAGGGTGAGATTTTGGAAGTAAAGCAAGCATTTACTCCGGATTATGTGGTGAACAGAGGAGTTTTCAGAGTTCATTTGGGAGATGGAGTTCATCGAGTAGGATCAACTTATACGAAACACGATTTGGACGTAGGGGCGACAGATGCCGCGAAAACTGAGATTTTGGAGAAGTTGACAGATTTGGTAAGGCTACCTGTAGAGGGGATAATAAGCCATAAGACAGGAATTAGACCTGCTACCAGAGATAGAAAACCATTTTTGGGAAAACATCCTACCGAGGTAGGCGTTTACATATTCAATGGTTTTGGAGCCAAAGGCGTATCACTAATTCCTTATTTTAGTAAACAAATGGTTGAACATCTACTTAATAGTAAGGCTATTGATTCTGAAGTGGACATAGCTAGGTATTTTAATTATATTTAAAAACATCTTTCAGCAAACCGAATGCGATATCACCTATTCCGAATTTTAGTTTTTGCTGGGTTATGGTTGAATTCATTTTTTGCCCTCGCTCAGTTTGATCAAGAGCGTTTTGGGAAAAACAGACTTCAGCACCAGCAGTTTGAATGGTATTTTTATTCCTCAAATAATTTTGAGGTGTATTACTATGACCGTGGAGGCGCAAATGCCAAAATGGCCATTGATTATCTGGAAAGCGAGTTCGATCGACTCACGCAGATGATTGGATATGTAGCTTACACAAAGCCAAAAATTTACATTTATAACTCCCCAGAGGAGCTTTTGCAAAGTAATATCAATCTCAACAAAGAAGAATATAACGAGCAGGGACAAACCAATTTCAACCGACTTTTAGCGGAGGTTTCTTACAAGGGAGAAGTTGATTTGTTTAAGGCTGACTTAATTTATGGTACGACTAAAGTAATCATTGAAGAAATGCTTTACGGTTCTTCTGTATCCGATGCGTTTCAGTCCAATCTGACCAATAGTTTTCCGGAGTGGTATGTGGACGGCATAGCATTATATCTGGCAAAAGGATGGAGTAGGGAAATGGATGATTTTGTTCGCCACTATTTCAAGGAAGATGAAAACCCGAAAATTCTTAAGTTAAAAGAAAGGGAAGCCGCTTTAGTGGGACAGTCCGTTTGGAATTACATAGCCGAAAGATATGGAAGAAGGTATGTTTCTAGTATTCTCAATCTTTCCCGAATAAATAGAAATGAGGAAAACAGTATTGCAAATACCGTTGGGCTGAATTACAAGACCTTCACTGAAGATTGGAAAAAGTATTATCTGGATGTAAATAAACAAGTTTCTTCAAACTTCAAGATTCCTAATGAGAGTGCTATAGTTGCCAAAACTTCTCCGAAATTTATTGGAGCCATAAATGATATAAAGTTTAGCCCTGATGGCTTGAATCTGGCTTATGTGATAAATAATGAAGGAAAATATAAAGTTCAGGTGCGAGAGGTAAGTTCTGGCCGGGAACAAACTATATTTTCTGGGGGGACATCTCTGCAAGATCAGCAGGCAAACTTTTATTCTCCGATTATTGCTTGGAGAGACTCCGCGAATATTGCGATTGCTTCATTTAAAAGAGGTTTTACCACACTGAGGTTGAGATCACTTGATGGGTCAAATCAGGATAAGATTTTCCTCAGGAACATCACCCAAATATTAAGTCTTGATTTCAATAGTACAGGAAAAAACATGGTTCTTTCTGCTATCTCAAATGGGAAGTCAGATATATACACATTGAATGCAAGAGGTGCAGGGAAGCGATTGACAAATGATTCTTTTGACGAACTGACGCCTGTCTTTTTGAATGACTCTACTATTATATACTCTTCCAATGCGACTAATCTTCCAGATTCACTTTTAGGTAATAGTCTAGAATTGAAGTCTTTACCTAATTACTATAACCTCTTCATGGTGCAGGTGACGGACACGATCATCACCAAACAACTGACCAACTCAAATAGCAAAAACATAAGTCCTCGAAAGGTGAATAGCAATTCAATTGTTTACCTGAGTGATCTTAGCGGTATAAATAACCTGATGCGGATGAGTATAGGAAATCAGGTGTCTAACCAGATTTCAGCCTATAATAGAAGCATAGAGGCCTTTGACGTAAACAGCAGAATGAATAAAATGGCTTATTCTATAAGGGATGGTAGGGAAAGCTATCTGGTGCTAGAAGGATTCTCTAATTCTGACCAATTCACTCCAAGTACGCCAAGGATACAGCTAGAACAAGCAAAAAGCCTGAATGAAAGGTTGGCAGCCAGAAGGTTATTGGAAGAAAGAGAATCGAAAGCCAATCTACAACCGGTCACTAGGGAGCCGACAATGAATTTCCCACAGCCAACGAAACTTGATACGGTAGCGAAAAACACAACCTCTTCTATTGATCTAAAGCGACTTAGTTTTGAGTCTAAAAATGGATTAAATACGGATAATTACACATTTGATACATTGCCGAGTAATCTTGGTTCTTCAGTCGCTTCAGATTCAGAGTCTAAAACCAATTTACTGGAGACTTTCCGGAAGCAGAGTTTGAAAAAGAGAGTGACTGGGCCAAGACAAATGGAACCTCAGTTTTTCATAAACAGTATCAATACGAGGTTCGTGGTTGATCCTTTGAGAGGTTTTGGGATAGGGCTTACCGGGAAAATGACTGATTTGCTAGACAATCATGTTTTCCAAGGCGGTGTATTGACTACGTTGGATTTCCGCTCTGGCGGCGATATATTCTTTGAATATGAATATTTAAAAAGCAGAGTTGATTTCAAGGCGAGATATGACCGTAAGACTGTGCGGATTACCGAAGGTGATATCACTTTTCAGAAATATGTCTTGACCAAAGTTGAAGCAGGTGTTTCATACCCGCTAAACGCAAATGCAAGGTTTTCTTTGTCACCTTTTGTGGCAAAGACTCAGTACTTTAATTTGAATTCAGACTCATTGATCAATGGGCAGAATCCATCTCAAAATAAGCTTGATGTCAATTATGTGGGAGGTAGGGCAGAATTTGTCTATGACCGTACCCAACCTGTTGGCCTTTACTCGCAGACAGGATTCAAGGGGAAAATTGGATATACACAGTATCAGTCTTTCGGAAATAAGGACCGGTCTTTTGGTAATTTTTATCTTGATCTGAGAGAATATAGAAAAATTCACAAGAATATAGTTCTCGCAGCAAGGTTGTATGCCGGGTCATTCATGGGAAATAATCCTCAGACCTATATGGTAGGTGGCATGGATAATTGGCTCTTCAATGCATTCTATAGCCCACCATCAAACAGACCTGAATCGTCTCCAATTAGGAATCCATCAGGTGTTGAGAATTCCAATATACTCTTTGCTGACTTTGTGGATTTGAGAGGATATGATTACGATGAAATTAGAGGCAGAAATGTGGTGACATTTACCACTGAGCTGAGAATTCCTGTATTTTCTTACTTGACACGAGGAAATATTACTTCAAATTTCATTCGCAATTTCCAATTGGTAGGATTCTACGATATAGGATCAGCCTGGAATGATTCTGCTCCATGGGAGCGGGTAAATGATCAAAATACAGAAGTAATCAATACTCAAGGATCTCCATTCACTATCGTTCTGAATAATTTCAACAATCCCTGGTTGCAAAGTTATGGGGCTGGATTACGTACGGTCTTACTTAATTATTACGTCAAATTCGATGTGGCAAGACCAATTCGAAATTATGAAGCAGAAGACTTAAAGTTCTATGTAACTTTGGGCTTCAATTTCTAACTACAAATTTTATTATGATCAAATCAATGACCGGCTTCGGAAACGCCGGATTTGAGGATGAGCGGATGGTGATCCAAGTGGAAGTGAGAACGCTCAATTCTAAGTTTTTGGACCTTTCTATCCGTAGCCCTAGACAGTTTAATGATAAAGAGCTAGAAATCAGAAACCTTGTTCAATCCGTTTTGGATCGTGGCAAAGTGAGTATATCTATTGACTTTCAGTCTAAAGGCTCTGCGGAGATGCCTGTAAGTATTAATGAAGATCTATTCAATCTCTTTTACCTGAAATACAAAGGCCTTGCTGATAGCGTAAAAGACGATTCTCAAGACCTATTCAAACTCGCACTACAATCTCCAAGTGTAATCACTCAGGTGACTGGTGAGCAAAGAGATGATCAGGCAGATTGGGAGGAAATTAAAAAAGTATTGGTAGTTGCCTTGAACAAATGTGATTCATTTAGACAGGATGAAGGCAATTCCTTGGAAGATAAGTTGCAAGGAAATATCAATAAAATAGCCAGTGGTTTGAATAAAATTGAAGAGGAGGAAGGCAACCGAAAAGATAGAATTAAGCAAAAGATTCGTAATCACTTCAATGAATGGCTGGACGAGAATTCTTTCGATGCTAATCGATTCGAGCAGGAATTGATCTACTACTTTGAGAAGTTAGATATTACTGAAGAGATCGTAAGGCTTGATACTCATTTAAAATACTTCTCAAAAAGCCTGCATGAAGAAAACAGCCAGGGAAAGAAACTTGGTTTTATCAGTCAGGAGATAGGAAGAGAAATCAATACTATTGGTTCTAAAGCTAATGATGCAGAAATGCAAAAGCACGTAATCCTAATGAAGGATGAGCTGGAAAAAGTGAAGGAACAATCATTGAATGTATTATAGAAAAGGGGCTTAGGCCCCTTTTTTTATGAATAATAGCTTCGCTCAATGATTAGTTAAGCCTGAAACGAATTGGCATAGTCATTCTAGACCTTACCGCTCTTCCACTGATTCTTCCTGGTGTCCAGTTTGGTGAGTTTGCGATGACTTCCATCGCTTCTTCATCACATCCACCACCAATCGTCCTCAGTAGCTCGAGGTCTTGTATAGAGCCATCAGTGTTGACGACGAAGCGAACGATTACTACGCCTTCAGTCCCCATTCTCCGGGCTTGTGAAGGGTAATCCAGGTTCTTTTTAAGATAAGCGTACCACGCGTCCATTCCCCCTTTAAACATAGCTTGTACTTCGACAAAGTCATTGATCACATCTGCCGTTTCGACCACAGGTGGAGCAGTCATTTCTACTACAGGGATTACTGAGGTTTCTGTAGTATTGATGTCGATAGTCTTTAAATCAATGTCGTCAATTACGATATCATCAGGCTTTATTACAACCTCGATTGGAGCAGGAGGCGGCGGAGTAGGGGGAGATTGGTCAGTGATAGGGATATCGAGGATGTCCCAATCATCTTCCATTCCTGCAAAATCTTGTATTACAACTTTCTCATTGGCTTTCCATTCGAAAGCTACTAATACTGCACCGAGACTGACTGCCAGTCCCAAGTTAAACAATGTACCTGACCATCTTTTAAGATCAGACTTAGGATTTTTTTTGAGTTCCATGAGTGTAAAATTAGAGGTTAGAAAAAAACTACTCTAATAATTTACACTACCTAACTCATTGATACTAATCGTCTAACACTATTTAACTAAGCTAAAAGTTGTTAAACAGAAGGCAAAAAAAAGGCCCGATATATCGGGCCTTTATAATTACTTGGTGATTAGCTCAGTTTGAATCTAATCGGAAGTCTCATTCGAGTACGTACTGGACGACCTCGTTGTTTTCCTGGAGTCCATTTAGGAGCATTTTTCACTACTTTTACAGCTTCTTCATCACAGCCTCCGCCGATTCCTCTCAACACGTCAACATCTTGAATAGATCCATCTGTGTTTACAACGAATACTACGATTACAGTACCTTCAGTACCCATTCTTCTTGCTTGAGTTGGGTATTTTAGGTTGTCGCTTAGGTATTTGTTCCAAGCTGACATTCCCCCTGGAGGTTCAGGCTGAGTTTCTACCACATCAAAGATAGCATCTGCTTTTTCCTCAACTGGAGCTTCAGCAATTACGATTTCTTTAATTACTGTCTTTTCCTTTACATCCACATCGAAGTTAACTTCGATTTTCTCCTCAATTTCAACCTCATCAGGAATCTCCTGGATGATAGGCTGCTCAATTGGTGGTGGTGGTGGTGGTGGTGGCTGCTCCGTGATTGGAATATCTAGCAATTCTTCGAAGTTATCAGTTACTTGACCAAGGTCTTTCAAAGAACCATCGTCAAATGACTTCCATTCGAAGGCAGCAAGAGTGGCACCTACAGCAACAGCCAAACCAAGGTTCAGGAACATTCCTGACTTTCTGGTTAGATCAGCGCTGGGAGTCTTTTTTGCTTCCATGGTAAGTTTGGTTTATAAAGGTTAAATTTTGCTCTTATTTTGATTAACAATTGTAATAATTAATAGGCATTAATCCAAGCCAATCTTGCTGGTCGGAATCTTAAAATATGCTAATAAACCAGCTATCCCGCCTATTTCATTGACAATCATGTCCATATATTCGAAAGATCGGAAGGGAATATATACTTGAGCGCATTCTAGAACTATTCCAGCGGCTACGCCGAAAATCAAATAGTTGCTCAGAACCCGGCCTTGCACAGTACTAACAGAGACTCTTTTTACACCAACTCCGCACCAAAGAAAGCTTAAAGTGCCGAAGCATATAAAGTGAATCAGCTTGTCTTGAAAGTTGAATGAAGCGTCAGGAAAATTATTCCCGGGAGTCAACATGGCAATGGCAATAAATAAAAGCCAAGCTATTGCAAGTCCTAATCTCAAAATATATTCTTATTCTCCTACTAGCTCAGCATACTCCGCTGCAGACAGTAGATCAGAAGGTAAATCACCAGTGATTTTCACCTTGATCATCCAGCCTTGCTCGTAAGGAGATTCATTTACTAATTCTGGAGCATCTTCCAACTCCGGGTTTACTTCCAGAATTTCTCCTGAAACAGGCATAAACAAATCTGAAACAGTTTTCACTGCTTCTACAGAGCCAAAAACCTCGTTGGTGTCTAATGTATCACCTGTCGTTTCAACTTCTACATAAACGATATCTCCTAGTTCGCCAGCTGCGAATTCAGTGATTCCAATAGTTGCAACATCACCATCAATTTTAACCCATTCGTGGTCTTTGGTGTACTTTAGTTCTTGTGGAAAATCCATGTTTGTAAATATTTATAAGGGAGTCAAAATTAATAGGAATCAAGTAAGGATAAAATCTATTGGCCTAAATTAAATCGAAGTTGACCTCCAAAAGCTGTGGAAGTTCGCTTATAGGCGGTTGTTACCCTAGGATCATTGATAGTCCTGTCAAAATATAAAGTAAGATTTAGATTTTGATTGATTAAGTAGGAGATGGTAGGTCTTATCGAAATGTTCAAGTTACCACTAGTTATGGTGCTGCCTTCTTCAATTTTTCGCTGAATTTGAGTAGTGCTAACAACCTTGGAGTCTAGTTTGAACTGCAAGTCGTTTTTCAACACTGATTGCTTTCCTTGAAATTTGAAAGGGATTTTTACACCTGCTTTTGTATAACCTAAAGTCAATCCAAAATCGTTGCTTTTTTGTTCTGTCACCTGTGAGTTAGAAAAGTTTAAGCCAAGATTTCTTTCTTTATTGTATTGCACTGCAATATTGAATCTGTCTTTTGTCAACATATCAATGCCAATCAGTGGGCCAAACCGTTCCGTAAGAACTACCTGATTCAATACATATATCGGTATGTATTGACCTTCTGTATTCACCTGTGTAGGTCTAGGGATATTTTGTAGTGTGTTGTAAAGTTCTAATCCTTGCTTGTATTGTAGGGAATTGGAGAAATTGCTGGCATCGTATGTAGAAGTATACATATGTGTGATATTGATGCTGCTAAAGATATCGCTCAGTCCTTTCAGCCTAGAAAGTCCGCGATAATCCAGTCGCCAGTTTGGTAGCGGTGTTTTAGGGAATGGATTCATATTGAAGGTAGATGCGTCTTTTCCCCTGTATGCAGCCATAAAGGCAGGTATTAATACATCTTGCCCATTTATCGAATATTCTCCTCCGTCATCTAATGCATCTAATCTGTTTTTGATAATAGCTCGGTTATTTTCAAACTCTGTAAAGAGCGGGGATACATTGTCAAAACCATCTTTGCTAAAGGCAGTTCCAAACATTATCGTGGTGATGCTGTATGCCCCAAGTCTGTTTGGACTTATTGATTCATATACTCCAGGGTTATCTATAGAATTTCTGAAAATTTCTTGATAATCGCCAACTTCCCGCTTAGTAGCATTCAAGGTGATTTTAAAGTCTTGGAAAGGCTCTATCAAACTACCAAACCGCATGTTCACAACACTACTTTGCCTAAATGTCTGAGTGAGTTCACTGCTTGGAGCCATGATACCTGCTAGTGCGAATTCATTCCTAATACCTGCATCTTGGCTGCCTAATAAGAAGGCCAAGCCAGGATTGTCAAAAGCTCGATCCATTCCTAGAAGCCCCGTATTAGGCATGTAGCCCGGGAGGAAAGTTCCTTCTATTTTGCCATAATTAAAGGTTACTTCTTTTACCATCATCAGCATTTTTAACACCTTGTTGGTGAAAGGTGTGCCTATAGTATCCTCTGCTTGAGTTCCAGGCCTACCTGGGATACTTGGCCGTTTCGGAGCATTTAAGGCTGCTAATTTTTTATTTTTATTATAAAGCTTGATAAGGTCTAGTTTACCGTTGAGTGATTGATCTCTGGTATTTTGAATGGAATTACCAAGTGTGTCCTTTTGGCCGATAGCACCTGTCAGCCAAGTGTAGGTCGTGGTATATTTGTAATCAGCCTTAATCCAGTCAGTCAGCGGGGACTTATCTAGAGGTAGTGTGTAATTAAGTGTAATGTTATGATTGTAATTTGTTCTTCGCCCAAATCGCCACGCGTTATATTTCACTGAATCTGATTTTTGCTCTGTGTCAAGATCGCCCTGAGGTTCATCTACAATCGCCATTACACTTCCCGAATAATCAACTCGTAGATTTTTTGTCAAATCCCAATTCACAGAATAAAAGCGATTCATAAAAAAGCTTTTTTGGAAAAGTGGATCTACTCCAGATGTGCCCAATTGATCATTTCTGTATTGGGATCTCAAATGTTTACGATCAACATCCAGTCTAGCTAAAACTAGCGTAGGGGATAAGTTTAAATTGAAATCCTTGATCAATTGTAAATGCTTGGAATCTAAGAAACCGGCATTTTTAAAAGGTTCTATGGTAAGCGGTTTGGGTTGGAAACTATAAGTGACATTTCCACGATAGGTCTTGTAAGTGTAATCTTGAATTTGAGCATTGGTCTGACTCATTATTCCCAAAGCATAGGAAAATGAGAAATTGCTTATGTCATAGAAATTACTTTTTGCTTCCGGATTAGTCTTGATTTTCCGGACATTGTTGAAACTGATGTTTTTACGGTTTACTTGATCCAAAGCAATTTCCCGATAAGCATCTTTTTCACCCTGTGTGTCAAATTTCTGAAGAGCTACTTCGAAAGGAACATCTGGGTTCAGTGGGTCATATTCTGGCTTAGTGGTGCTATTTTCTATCGAGAAATACATCGGGATGCTCACGCCCAAAGCTTCTGGTAAAAGCTTATGAATATCTACGTTAGTAGAGATATCATATTGCGTAGTAGATTGTCTGGCTCGCTGAGAAAGTCTGGTCTCCAAACCTCCAAAACCAATGGAATTGTGTCTGATCGAAGCAGATACTACCGCGACATCTGCGATTTTGACATTCATCAGGGCGTTTGCAGCCCATCCATTAGACTTGGTGAACCCTGTAACTCTTAGCTCATTTGCCCAAATACAGATGCTTCTACTGCCGCCACCGTTTGTGCCAGGGTTTCTTACCCCGATCATAGAGGATTGGGACTGACTCAGTTCTGGTCGGCCTACTACGGTTACTTTATAGCGACCGATTTGTTGAGAAAAAGGAATGTTCAGCGGAACATGTTGATTATCACGTTCTACTTTTACGCCTACTATATCTTGGATTGCAATGTCTATTTCATTTTCCTCAGGCCAGATCTGATTTGGATCTCTCGTGCCTTTGGGAGTGATTAGTAGAGGAACTTCTATCTCGTAATAGTTGTCGGTATTGTCAGTTCCTAGTCGCAAGAACGCTGAAATCTCTCCATCCATGGCGTCTTCACTATCAGCATGCAAGAACATTTTGATTCGTTCAAATTGTACCAAATCCAAGGTAACATTCTTGAAAACAGCTCTGGCATCTTTTGCAGCAAGGTCTTCCACACATACTCGGAGTGATTGCTCATTTAATCTTCGCTCCACAGTGGAGGTGTTGTCCCGATCTCTGAAAATACCAGGCGGCAATACATATGGACTTTCGGTAGAACTACCTTGACTATTTTGTTCTATGCTTACTACATCAACAGTTACATTGGAATTATCAGGTTCAGGAATTTCGAAAAGGCCTCTCTCGAAAAGCGATTCCTGAAAGACTCTCCATTGGCTACCTACCATTCGGAAATTAGCCATCCTGAGTACAACAGGTTGCTCAAAATCAGTTAAATATGTTCTGATCCAACGGATAGATTTGAAACCGGTGATATCACCTTCCACACGGTCTGGCTGGCGAACAGGAATGCGGAATAAATACCAATCTACATTTTCTCCGCCTTCGTTGTGAGTGGTTTTGTCTACAATATAATTTTGCCCTACTACCAATTTACCTGGTTTCAAATCCATCTCATAGGAATAGTAATTCTCCAGTTCGTTAATGGTATTGTCTGTATTCAAATCCTCATTATCAGGTGTATTTGATGCTGATGGAGTATAAGGAAGGTTTTGATTGGCAGTCACTGGCGTATTTCCTTCCATGCCATTAAACTTCTTGTAACGCTCTAGAATTTTCGCATCGTTTTGATCGAAATTTTCGCCCAGATAATACTTGAATAAATCACTTGAAACGTCTTGGAGAATCTCGTTCCTAGCTGTAGTATTTACATTAAGACGATCCAAGAATCTTGAACGGAAAAAGTTGGCTTCATCTTCATTTTTTAATCCATCAAGACCTACATCCTGATTTTGTCTTGAGGTTTCTGAATTGTCAAAAGCCGGTAAAAGGAATTGCTCTCTCGTAATTCTTCCCCACTCATTTTGGCCTGTTTCTGCAGGGTCTCCATCCGCAGGCAATCCATTTTCAAATGAATGTCGACCGTCTTTCATCACATCTTCAGAGATATCTCCAAGATTGATGAATAGCTTTCCTCCAGTAGTATTGTTTTGATTGAAAACACCATCCAATACACGACCATTTTCACCTCCTATAAATGGATCTAAAAGCCAAAACTCTATGTATTCTATGTTTGTCCTATCAAAATCAACTTCAGTAGTAATAGCTCTGGTAACTCCACCATAGTTCTTTTTTGGTGTTGGGAGTAATCCTTCTGTAGTCAGATTGGTATTGTAATTATACATCCCTCGTTCGCTGGGGAAGTATGCCAGCTCAAAAAGTGGCTCGGGAGTAACGATCACGTCTCGATCTTGCTGAGGGAAAATTTCCTGGGGTACAACACGTCTCACGTAGTGGTTTCTGCGATCTTCCCTCGAAATATTGGATGGAACCCCAGGTCCATTTTCTCTATAGAAGATGTTGTCAATATTGTACCAAGCAACTCTTGCTCTACGGTATGTAGCTCCAAGATTATCTTCCGTTTGATTACTCAGGTCAAATCTATCGTCAATAGTTTGTGGTGTAGAAGCCAGTTTCCAGTTTTGATTAGCCGCACTTCCTAAGTTATAAGGAGTGATGGCCGCTTCAAAATCATCGATGTATGATGCTTGTTCACCATTTACTTGATTAGACGTGCCTGGAATAAGGTGTGCAAATTCCCCGCTAATTTGAACGAGAGAGGTTTCCTTGGTACTGGTAAAAGGAAGAGCATCAGCCATTTTAGTTAACCAGCGTGACTCATCACTGAAATTCCCGTCTAATCCCCAAAGGCTATTTCTTAATGTTTCGCTGCCTGTGGCTATTCTTGTGATATTTGGCCTTTCATTTAAATAAAGAAAAGTACCTCCTATGTTGAATTTGTCACTGAATAGATAGTCCAATCTCGTTCCAAGCAAACTTCTTGTTTGGAAGGATACTAAATCAGCTTTTTCGAAACTCACATTGATTTGCTTACCTGATTGAAGGATTGCATCGTTGATTATTACAAGCCTACCTACATTATAATCTATAGTAAAGTCTATGCCTTCTGTCAGAGGTATGTTGCCAGCTTGAACGATTACGGATCCAGGAGAAATATTCAGGCCTGGCAGCTGGATCTCACTAGCTGAGCCTGCCGTCAGTCGACCTTTAATGAAATATTTGTTAAGTCTTGTAACGAGCTCCGCATCTGCTTGAGTCGTTCGGTAAAGGGTATCGTAAACGTATTTTTCCTTCAGCACGACCTCGCCTGGTTGGAAATACTTCTCCAGCGTGGATCCAAAGGGTTCCAATACAGGAAAAACAAGAAGTCCGCGATCGGAGAGGATGGTGAGTCCTTCGACAAAGTCAAAATTTCCGTCAGGCGCAGGGTCATTTTGCGGATTTAAGTTGTCCAACCCTGTGAGCCTTATCAAAGGTTTATCCTTGACTTCTGCTCCTTCTAATAGTGAAGGGTTATCAAGTCCAGTTCTATCGTCTCTATAAATAACCTGAAGTTGGAAGCCATCTCTGGTAATCTGATTAGCATTCAGGCTATAGACGTTTTTCATCATCAAATCCCACGTTGGAGTTCGGGTATTGATTCGGGCGGGACGAAGAAGTTTCAAGAAAATCATCTCATCCTCCTGTCTGTTTTGATAGTCTTCAGTTAACTCTCCGACTTTATAAACCTGACCATTGTAGGTGTATTCGTAAGAAACTGCCAGAACTTCATCATTCTGAAGTCTTCTGAAAAGGGATAAATAGCCTAGTTGAGGATTGAAAAAGTACTCTGTAGGAAGCAATTTTCTTGCACCGTTGATTTGCTCAAAATCAACCCCTTTTTTGATTCCCAAACTTGATTCCATCGCTCGAGATCCTGTGTCAAATGGACGGAAAGAAGGGTTATTAGTAATATTTGAAAAAAGGTTGTTAGCTGAATTTCCAGCCGGCGCAGAAGGAGTTCCTTGCCCAATGTTTGGATTAGTGGGGTTATAGATCACTCTTCCTTCACCCAAATCCATGAAGGCGGCGAAATTTCGAAGTGTTTCAGTATTTGCCGCCCTGTTCATGATATATACCTCAATTCTAGTCACATTCACTCCAGAAAGCACTTGAGGAAGACCTCTTAGCCATCTTTCATAATTGTCTCGGAAGAAATGACCTATAAAGAAATGTCTATTATCATCATATTTTGAAGCCTGTATATCAAATGACCTCCCTTGACCGTTGGCATCGATAGTCAGGTTATCGCGTCGTCCTCGTTGTGTAGAAGCTACTGCAGTGACACCCAACTTCCCGAATTTAAGCTGCGTTTTTACCCCAAAAAGGTTCTGTGCTCCCTGAATCAACCGATTCTGAACAGGCATGCTGACATTACCAATTTCCACGGATTGGATGATGTCTTCTTCGAACCCATTGAACTCGAGCTTCATTTGATTTTGAAAGTCAAATGAATTATTCGAATCAAAATTGGCTCCGATTTTTACTTTTTCACCCAGAGAGCCATTTACAGCCATTTGGATTTGCTGGTTAAAATTGAAACCACCGTTTTGCTGCTGCCTAATTGGTAGGGTAGGGTTGTCTACTCTTCGGAAAATAGCGCCGAAGTCTAGGTTTACATAGCCAGATGGAACGATATTTATTTCACTACCTCCAAAGAGCCTATCAAAAGAGGGACTCACAGTTAATGGTGGAATCAGACCTCTTCCTTCTACTGCACTTTCTCCATCACCTCCCCGAGCTCTGCTTCGCCAGTAATTTTGCCTGACTTTATACTCCTGAATCTTTGAAAATTCATCGAAGTTGTATTCTTGCTCGTTTCCTACCCGAACTGTATCTATCTGATCTACGACATTATATCGAAGTGTAGAATCTATCTTTACTTCTATATTTTGGGTGATTGGAGAAGTTGGGAAAAAGGGATTTTGAGATCGTAGAAATGGGTTGCGTGAAGGATATAGAGGATTTGTCCTCATATTTTGCCACAGCAAATATGAGGGAGATAGTCTCCTTAGATTCAAAGAATCAATCCGAGACTGAACAGTGTCAGGATTGGTTTGTTGAGCCTCAGAAGTGGAATAGGCCAGTAGCAGACCAAAAAGGATAAATGATTTAGGCCAACTACCGAGGAACCTCCTCCCGCAAAAAGTCAGTACACTCCAAAAGTTCAATACAAAGTAAAATTATGATGTCTTTAAAGATGCTTTAATTAAATCTTCTAACGAAATTTCTCCAGTGGTTTTTTTGAGGACCGTCGCGATATTTTTCTCTGCGGCAGCTTTTGGGAAACCTAGCGTAATAAGTGCTTGTAACGCTTCTTCGCGTATTTTATTGCTGGATTTCAGGAATCCGAGTGGAGTGGTAATAGCATCTGAACCAGCTTTGCCAACCTTATCTTTCAATTCTAAAATTATTCGTTGAGCTGTTTTAGCACCGATCCCTTTGACATGCTGAATAGTAGCTACATCTCCTGATAATATAGCTTGCTCTATTTCAACTGAACTTAGGGATGAAAGAATCATTAAGCCTGTGCTTGGCCCAACTCCGTTGATAGAGAGTAAAAGTAAAAAAAGACGTTTTTCATCTTCTTGTTTGAATCCAAAAAGTGTATGAGCATCTTCTTTGATATGAAGAAAAGTGAGGAGCTTGATCTGCTCCTCATCTTTGATTTCCGTGTAGGTTTGAAGTGAAATTTTCACATGATATCCAATTCCACCTACGTCTATGATCACATACGTAGGGTCTTTGAAAACTAGTTTTCCACTTAAATAATCGATCATAAGGTATTTGCGGATTGTGCATCTACAACTGCGACAGCCACCATATTCACGATTTCCCGGATGGAGCTACCTAGTTGTAAAATATGAACTGGTTTATTCATTCCAAGTAGAATTGGCCCAATTGCTTCAGAGTTTCCAAGTTCAGCCAAAAGTTTATAGGCAATGTTGCCTGAACTCAAGTCTGGGAAGATTAATGTATTTGCTCTCTTATTGATAAGCTTGGAGAATGGATACATATCCCGCTGGATATCTTCGTTAATTGCAACGTTTGCCTGCATTTCTCCTTCTATGATCAAGTCTGGATATTTTTTCTGAGCGATAGCAGTTGCTTTAGCCATTTTATCAGGAATATCTCCTTTTGCAGATCCAAAGTTGGAATAAGAAAGGACTGCAATTCTAGGTTCCATATTGAAGAATCTAACCGCATCCGCAGTCAATCCAATAATTTCTACCAATTCCTCAGCAGTAGGATTTAAGTTTACTGTAGCATCAGCAAAGAAATATGGGCCTTTTGGGGTATTCATGATATACATACCTGCCACTCTATTTACGCCGGGCTTCACACCTATAGTCTGAAGCGATGGCAAAATAGTTTTCGGGTAATCACGGGTAAGACCGGAGATAAATGCATCTGCAGCTCCAGATTCTACCATCAATGCTCCAAAGTAATTTCTCTGCGTTGCCAGTCTCGCGGCATCTCCGACTGTCATACCTTTTCGTTGGCGCTTCTGGAAGAGCATATCTGCGAATTTCTTCAGCAGCTCCTTTTCTTCCATTGGATCAATGATAGTTACGTTATTCAAATCCAGAGAATTATCTTCGATCAAAGACAAGATTTTCTCTCGGTTACCCAATAGTATTGGCTCGCCGATTTTTTCGTCTCTGATGATCTGTGCTGCCTTGAGTATTTTTCTGTTATCTGCTTCCGCAAATACTACGCGCTTAGGATCTTTTTTGGCTCTTGCTATCACCACAGACATCAGTCTCTGGTCAATTCCTATGCGTTCCTGCAGCTCCAGTTCATAAGCATCCCAATCTTTGATTGGATATTTAGCCACACCAGACTCCATTGCAGCTTTAGCTACAGCAGGAGCTATGGTAGTGATCAGTCGCGGATCAAGAGGTTTAGGAATCAGATATAATCTACCAAAACCAAGTTTGTCTTCCCCGTATGCTTTATTTACTATATCTGGAACAGGCTCTTTAGCAAGCTTTGCAATTGCGTGAGTAGCAGCCAGCTTCATTTCTTCGTTGATCGCAGTAGCTCTGACATCAAGTGCTCCGCGGAAAATGTAAGGGAATCCAAGTACGTTATTTACTTGGTTAGGATGATCAGATCGTCCTGTAGCCATGATCAGATCCTCGCGTGTAGCAACGGCAAGGTCATAGGGGATTTCAGGATCAGGGTTTGCTAATGCGAAAACAATTGGGTTCGGCGCCATTAGTCTGAGCTGATCTTGACTTACTATATTTCCCGCCGAAAGACCCAAGAATACATCTGCATCTTTCATAGCGTCTGTAAGCGTAAAAAGATCTCTGTCGGTGCAGAATTCTCTTCTGATCTCATCGAGATCAGTTCTGTCTGCGCGGAGAATACCAACTATATCGCACAAGACAATATTTTCTCTCTTAATACCTAGAGAAATGTAGAATCTAGTGCAGGAAATTGCGGCAGCACCGGCACCATTTACCACCAATTTGATTTTGGAAATGTCTTTTTCTACAATCTCCAGAGCGTTTAGTAATGCTGCTCCAGAGATGATAGCTGTGCCATGCTGATCATCGTGCATGACAGGGATTTTCATTTCCTTCTTCAGTTCAGTTTCAATTTCAAAGCATTCAGGTGCTTTGATATCCTCTAGATTTATCCCTCCAAAAGTAGGCTCTAGCGATTTTATAATTTGAATGAGCTTTTTAGGATCTCTTTCATTGATCTCAATATCGAATACATCAATCCCAGCAAATTTCTTGAAAAGGACTCCCTTTCCTTCCATTACTGGTTTGGAAGCTTCTGGCCCGATATCCCCTAAGCCAAGCACTGCGGTTCCGTTAGTTATTACTCCCACCAAATTCCCTTTGGCAGTGTATTTATAAACGTTTTCTACATCTGCCTCGATTTCCTTGCATGGTTCTGCTACTCCTGGGGAGTAGGCAAGGGCAAGATCCATTTGACTGGAAAGTGGCTTTGTTGGATTTACTTCAATTTTGCCAGGAGAACCTTGCGTGTGATAGTTAAGTGCGTCTTCCTTGCGGATTTTGATTGCCATAAAAAGCTAGTATAATTTGGGTTTTAAGCCCCCTGGTCTTCACTCCAACTCACATTTGTGTTGAGAAGAATAGTCTCTATTTCGCGGAGGGCATCTCTGTGTACTTCATTTGGATAAAACACGAACCCTTCAATGTAATAAAGTTTTCCTTTTTTCTGATCAACCATAAGGTAACCCAAATAGGATCCGCCCATGCTGATGTTGTTGGTTTTCCAGGAACCTCTCATTTCTGTGGTAAAATTATCATTAATCACCATGTTTCTGAAAGCAGGAGGAATTTGTTTTTCAGATACTACATAGGAAGTAGGGTCTTCAGGATCCCCAAAAATGTATTGCTTTGTAATAGAGTCTCTGAGTGCTAGGATGTTTGCAGGAAATGTTTGCTCTTCTGAAGTGTAATCTGTTTCATAGAAAAATAAACTGATATCAGCTCTATTTGCACTTGGAGTGATTTGTCTCACCCACAGAAAATCATCTTCAGACTTTGCCACCTGATAGGAAGCTGGGACATTGATTTCGATTCCAAGGTTCTTTTTAGCTTCAAAACCAGCTGCGGTATTTTTTCTGGCGAGGATGATTTTTTCCAGTCTTCCTCTTTCTCTTACCTCGAAAAGATTCTGTAAACGACCTCCGTTTTTCTTAAGGTTTGCGATGAGTTGGTCTTCAGTATTTCCAAATAAGTATAAAACTTCTTGTCCAATCGCATATTCATCTTCAATTCGCAAAGAATACATATTGCTGTCATTCATTGCCTTCTCTTTTGATTCCTTAGAGAACTGTGCGTTAATCACCTGACTTGCAGACCCCTTATCATCAAAAGTGGTCACATAAATCAAGTTGGTTGACATTTTGAGAATGCGCGTCATTGCTCTCGGATCCACAGTATTAACTTTGAATTTGGCTTCTGATCGAAGCATTCCTGGGATGTCAGATTCAAAAATATCTTTTAGCTCGTCTCCAACTGGGCCAGCCCACTTTACAGAGTCAATGACTAAAATTATTTCACCTATTGTGCCTCTTGCTTTTGGCTTGGCACTATCTGCAGTAGTTCCATCTGAATTGCAAGATGTTAGGATTATGCCCAGAACTAGGGCTATAAGCAAGGATGAAAAGGTTTTCATTTTGGTTGTTTGGTTTTGGATTATGTCAAATTAATGACATAACAACATATATCCTTATTTAGGATTGAATATTGCCATTAGTTAAAAAAAATTAACAAACTAAGTTGGAATAAGGCGTCAATTAACCAATTATCAGTTTTTGACCAGGCTTAATATTGTTGGAATTAAGGTTATTCAATCTCTTAATTTGCTCCACTGTCAGGCCTTCATGTTTTTTAGAGATAATCCATAACGAGTCTCCAGGTTGCACAGTGTAAGTAGTCTGACCAGAAGAGTTTGTTTGTGTGGAAGCTATATTGTTTGACATTCCAGAGTTGATATGAAGTGTCTGACCTACTCGGATCAAGTTTGAAGATAGATTGTTCCAAGATTTAATTTGAGTGACTGTTACACCATGACGCTGTGCGATCGATCCCAAAACATCTCCAGATCTCACTTTGTAAGTCGTACCGTTTTGGCGAATATCCTGTGCTAGGGCTTCTACAGATTGTAACTGCAAGTTAGATGCTAGGAATATTGTAGGTGCATTGTTAAGTGAATCGTTCAACCAAGCTAGGTTTTCTTTGATATAAGGGACTTTGGATTTTGGGATACGAAGTGCCATGCTTCGATTGCTTTCCGGAAGCTTTTTATTCTTAATAGCAGGATTTAGAGTTTTCAAATCGGTAACGCAGAGGTTGGTGAGTTCAGCTAGCTTATCTAGACTTAAAGCTCTGTCGAAACGGATTTTCTCATATTCTACTACATAAGTAGGATCTTCTGGGTGGAAATTATGCTCCTCCAAATGGTTTAAAATGTACAACATGGCTTGTACCTGAGGGACATAGCTTCGAGTTTCTCTAGGTAAATAGTTGTAGATTCCCCAGAAAGTCTTTTTACCACCGGATCTTCTGATTGCTTTTCTTACGTTGCCGGGACCACAATTATAAGCTGCCATAGCAACTTCCCAATCATCAAACATACGATAGAGCGATTTCAGGTATTTAGCAGCAGCTTCAGTAGAAAGCTCTGGATCCATTCTATCATCTATGTCATTGTTGGTGTTCATACCATACATTCTTCCGGTAGCCGGCATAAACTGCCAAAGCCCCATAGCACCAACCCGAGAACGTATTTGAGGATCTAGGCCAGATTCGATGATGGAGAGATATTTGATTTCCAAAGGCATATCATGCTTGGTCATCATCTCATCAAACATTGGAAAAAATAGCTCTTTGCGAGCCAAGACCATTTTGGTATAGTCTCTGTTCCTTACTGTAAAGTACTGGATAAATGAAAAAACTTTGTCGTTCAAATCAAAAGCCATCTCGTGATCCATCGCTTTTACACGACGGTCAATTTGCTCATAAGTGAAATCCGGAATGTATTCGTAGTGATAATTTGGCAATACTTCCTCGTCAAGGAGAGGGGCTGCCGCGACCAACTCATCATCCTGAGAATAGGCTTTGGACAGTGGAATCAAACATGTGATAAGCGCAAGTGTGATGGTTCTGTACAAAAGACTTTTCATTAGATTAATGGGTTTTATGATGTCAATTCGGTTAAATAATTACTGAAAGCATAAAGCTCTGCTTCTTTGAATGAGTTGCATATTACTTGCAATCCAATCGGCATTCCCTGCTCATCTTTTCCATTTGGAAGAGAAATAGAAGGTACTCCTGAAACTGACGCTTGTACTGTGAAGAGGTCTTCAAGGTACATGGCTACTGGATCACCACTATGCTCACCAAATTTAAACGCTGTAGATGGCGTAGTCGGCATGATAATATAGTCAAAATCATTCAAAAGATTCTCAGTGAAATCTTTTATTAATCTTCTGACCTTCTGTGCTTTGGTGAAATATGCGTCGTGGTAACTAGCACTTAGAACGAACGTACCAAGCATTATTCTGCGCTTTACTTCCTCTCCAAATCCTTCGCTTCTAGTCAGCTTATACATGCTCTCTAGATTATGTGCATTTGGAGTTCTGTAACCATACTTAACTCCATCAAAGCGAGACAAATTAGAGCTTGCTTCTGCAGTAGTCAGAATGTAATAGGTAGGTAATATATAGTCTAGTAGAGGGAAATCTACTTCTTCGACTTCATGACCTTCAGATTTCAATTTTTCCAAGACAGCTAGTGTGTTGGCTTTGATTTCCGGTTGAAGGGCAGGTGATTCTATTGTCTCTTTGAGGTAGGCGATTTTAGCTTTTTTCTCAAAATGCAAAAGTTCACTGTATGGAAGTACTGACTTTCTCGAAGAAGTACTATCGTATTCATCGTGTCCAGCCATGATTTCCATCACCACTGCATTGTCTTTTACTGTGCGGGAAAATACTCCGATACAGTCAAAAGAGGAAGCATATGCGATCAAACCCCAGCGCGATACACGTGAATAAGTTGGCTTCATGCCAATCACTCCTGTAAAGGCCGCCGGTTGTCTAACAGATCCTCCAGTATCAGTTCCTAAAGAAACAGTACAAAGATTAGCTTGGACTGCTACAGCGGATCCTCCAGAAGATCCTCCAGGTACTCGGGATTCATCTGCAGCATTCAATACTTTTCCGTGTGCTGAATTCTCATTTGAACTTCCCATGCCAAATTCATCACAGTTGAGTCTGCCTATGATAATGGCATCCTCGTCCAGCAATCGTTGGATAGCTGTAGTCGTTAACTGAGACTCGAAACCTTTTAGGATTTTGGAGGAAGCATTAGCCTCATGGCCGGTATAACAAAGTACATCTTTGATTCCGATCACCATTCCGGCAAGTTTACCAGCATTGCCCATAGCTAATTTTTGATCTATCAGATCAGCTTGCTCTAAGGCAGAATGCTCGTAAACTTCGACGAAGGCGTTGAGATGCGCCTTCGTCTGAATGTTGGTTAAGTAATATTGGACTATCGTATGACAATCCGTTTCCTTCTTTTCGAGAGATTTTTTAATATCGTCGAATGAGATAAATTTTCCCAATTGTCTTGGATTAAGAGATTACTTTTTCTTGCCGTCTTTCAGTCCTTCTTCTAGGTCGTTCTGAATGTCCTTAGTAGCATCTTTAAATTCTCTGATACCACGTCCAAGGCCACGGGCCAATTCAGGTATTCTTTTAGCACCAAACAATAGAAGAACGACTAATACGATCAATACGATCGAGCCTCCGCCCATATTTTGAATGAAACCTAATGTAGTCATGATGGTGTGTGTTTAAGGGTAAATGAGTTTACAAAGATATAACTGTGATCCGCTTACACAAAGTTCAACGGGAAAGCAGTCCATCTTTTTTTTAATATACGCAATTAAGTGCTACTTGGATGAAAGCCACGCAGAAGGATTCATTACTGTCAGTCCTTTCCAAGTCTGAAAATGAACTTCTGCTTCGCCGTTTGCGCCTGTAGCTACCTGACCAATTACGTCTTTTGAGCTTATAGTTTGACCCGATTTTACAGTAATGGTTTTCAACTTGCTATACATGGTATAATATTCACCATGTTTGATAATCACGGTTCCTCCGAAGCCAGGCATAGTCGTGATTTTGGTGACTGTCCCATCGAATACTGCCCGTACATTGGAGTTAGGCTGAGTACGAATATCCACTCCATCACTTTCCATGGTAATACCTTTTAAAGTAGGATGGGGGTAGGTGCCATATCCCTGTGTCACAAAGCCTGTTTCCACCGGCCAAGGAAGCCTTCCTTTATTTCCTGCAAATGAATTGGATAAAGCAGCCACTTCAGGAGTCATAGGCATACTGCTTCCTGAAGATTTGGTAGCAGTACTATTATCTTTTTTAGCAGCAGCTTCCGCACGTCTAATCTCATCTTCGATCACCTGCTTGATCATTTTATTCAATTGATCTTGCTGTTTTTTAGTAGCCGCGATTTGCTTTTGGATGTCTCTTTCCTTACTAGAAAGTGTATTGACAATACCTTGTTGCTCCCGCTTCATCTTATCGAGCTGCGCGCGTTCTTGTTGTTCTTCTACCAGAACTTTTTCTTTATCAGCTTTTTTCTGATCTAAAAGAACTCGCTCTTCGGCTAGTTGAGTGCTTAATTTTTCGATTTGTGCCGCTTGTTGCTTACGACTGTCTGTGTATTGTTTCAGGTACATCAGTCGGGAATAAAGCTGATTAAAATTCGCCGAGCTAAAGACAAAAGAAACGATAGAAAGTCCTCGATTCAGCTTAGAAGCATTGTAGATCATTCGGCCGTATTCAGCTTTCAGCTCCTTCAGCTGACTTTCCAAACTTGTTATTTTTGTCTCGGTTTCTTTGATCTCCTGATTGATCAACTTCACCTCACGGTCTAATGTGTTGACCAGTTTATTTTGAGTCTGAAATTGCCTAGTAACAGCGTTCAGCTCACCAATGGTGTTTTTCTTTGTAGCTGTTGTTTGCTTTAAGATTTTGTCAAATTCAAGCAATCTCGCCTGCACGTCAGCTTTTTCTTTCTCAAGTTGCTCACGTGTTCTTTTTGTTTGCGCAGCAAGTTCAGGAGCCGAAAAAAATAGTAATCCAATTAAAAGAGTAAATGGAATAAGGTATTTGCGGAGCATGCAATTCAAAATTTGAAGGGGAAGCTTAGTGGGGCAGAATTAGGATCTACTGATGTCCATTCCACATGAATAATTGTGTTCTGGCCACCTTCAGGAAGTTGATAAGCTAACTTATAAAGGACTTCAAAGGGAAATGGCTTGGAATCAACCTCTTGAAATGTAGCATAACTTGCTAGCAAGGAGCCTCGGTCATCTAAGGAATTACTTACCATCTCAGAGACTTTTCTATAATTGACATCGACTTTAGAAAAGTATCTTACTTTATCGCGAACCTGAGTCAGTTCAAAGGCTTTCCCAACTCTTACCAACCTGTCTTTGTAATCTACCTGATGAGGTGGGTTAGCGAAAAGAACATTTTGAAATATCTCAAGCGATAACTTTAACCCATATATAGACTCAAATTCTTTGAATGTTAGATTTACTTCTTCATTTCCAATTCTGTCTTTGATTTGGATTTTTTCCTGAGTGATCAGGCCTCGCACTGCTTCCATTCCCATACCTGGAGAAATCATAAACCAAAGAACAGAATCCTTTTTTGACCGTAGGTTCATACTTCCTCGAGTGATTTTACCAGACTCTTCCTCGATTACCACTTTTGCTTTAGCGCTCATGTATTCGTAATCGGTATAGATGGGAGAAAAATCTTCCATTTTCCCATCTGCCTGATAGACTATCGTCTTTTTGGAGCAGGAGAAAAGTAGGCTAAGGCCTATGGTAAATACAATTCCTGCAAAAAGTTTATTCATGGTATTTTCCTTCTTTTATTTTTTGTGAAAGTTTATCTGACGCTTCTGAACTTCCTTCTGCTTTTTTCCAATAACTAAGGGCCTCATTTTTTTCACCAAGATGGAATAATATATCGCCATAATGCTCCAGCATCACACCACTAGGCTTTTCCTCATGCTTCATGGCTAATTCCATAAACTTCTTGGCACCTTCGTAATCTTCCATCTGAAATAGAACCCATGCATGTGTATCAAGGAAAGTGCCATTGTCTGGGAATCTCTTAACAACTTTATCAGACATGGTCTTCGCCTTTTCCAGATTCTTCTTTTCTAGGGAAAGAAAATAGGAATAATTATTTAAGACCTGCTCATCATTTGGATTGAGCTCCAGAGCTTTATCAAAATTCCGAAATGCTTCTTCCTTGTCACCCAGATTATAAAGTGAACTCCCAAGCGACCCGAAAGCGACCTGATCTAATTGAGGATTTTTATTAGCATTTAATTCTATGGCTTTGTTCAGGGAGACTACCGCTTCCTCGTCTTTCTTTTGGGCGGACTTCACTACACCGTCATAAAACCAGAATTCTGGATTTTGAGGGAATTCATCAACTCCAAGAACAGTGAATTTTTCCAGCTCAATAAAATCTGCGTCCTCTCCAAAAGACCCCAATATCACCTGCTCAAGCATTTTGGCATTTTTCGGGTTGATCAAAAGAGATTTTTTGAAATAGTCTATACCTTCTTTTGTTTTTCGATCTTGAATTCTTCGCTCACCTAGTGCTGCATATATGAAGGCACTTTCAGGACTGGCGACAGACATGAGTGTTTCAAGGCTGTCCAGTAAAATGTCTCTTTCTTGGGTTTTTATCTCGTTCAATTGACTAATAAATGCCTTCGATTTAACTTCAGCGTCAAGATCAGAACTTGCAAAAGCCAGGTAAAGATGATGATTAGACTGTTGGATGTCTCCTTTTTCTTTTAGCAGACTATGCGCCGCCATCTGCAATTCAGGCTGATTAGGATATTTCTCGATTTCTCCAAAAACCAATTCCAATGCCTCATCCACACGATTATTATTAAATAGAATCTCAACAACATTCATGACAAAAGCTGGATTTCCAGGTCTGGCTTCTACCAACTTTTTACCTTCAGCAATAGCTTGATTGAGGTTGTTATTATTCAAATATATTCGCTGCTTTTGAATGGTGATCGGTTCCATCACGCCATAGTATTCTTCAGCACGATCCAGTACGACCAAGGCTTTGTCCAGCTCATTGGCATTAAGATAAATCGAAGCCAAGTCAAGATTGTATTGCTGGTTATTTTCGCCATCAGCAGTCAAATTTTCCAGTATTTCAGCTGCTTTGAGTGGTTGCTTGAGATTGGTGTAAATCTCCGCCAGCATCAAGGAGTAATACTTATTATCTCCATCTAACTCTGCTGCTTTGGTAGCATAGGGCATTGCTTTTTCGGCTTGATTTACTTTTACCAGTACCTCAGCAATTTTGTAGTGGATAGCAGGCTCTTCTGGTGAGAATTCCAATGCTTTTTGGAAATAGAAAAAGGCTTTTTCTAAATCATCAAGCACGAGGTTTTTTTCACCTTCGATGAAATATCGGGTGCCTTGTTTTTCGTTTAATTGAGCGGTACGCTCTTTCTTCGAAAGTCTGTCTTGGGCAAAACCTGTGTAGGAGCCTAAAACGACTACTAGAAATATGATGAGTGTTCTTTTGAAATTCACGGGAAATTTGGACTGCAGCTTGAGTTCACAAACATAATGCCTTTTATGCAATTAGGCTTTGTTTGTACGTATGATTGAAATACTTAGGTAGATTATAAGGGCTATTCGGTTTGTTAACGATAGTTGACACGAAAATGATCCCCAGTTTATAAAAATTAAGTCTAAAGCTTTTTACTTTTTGGTAAATATGCCTTGATCTGATCTTTTTCTATTAGGAAAATAAGTCCAAGATAAAGGAAGATGAGACTGTTTTTTGCAAAGAAATTAATGGCTGAATCACCCAAGTCCATGTAAAAGCCTAAATAGCTAACTACAAATGAGATGATTAGGTAAAGGAGTCCCTTCGCTGTTTGATAGGGAATAGGATAATATTTTTGACCATAAAAGTAGCAAAGCAGACACATGACGAAGTAACATAATATGGTGCTTAGTGCTCCTCCCATATACCCCCAAATTGGAACAAAAATGAATATAATAGCTATAGTAAGTATCGCTCCAACCAAGGTGATCCAGAAACTGTACTTGGTCTGATCTGTGATTTTGAACCAAATAGAAAGATTGAAATATATACCAAGAAGTAGGTATCCCATCAGCAGGGTAGGAACTATAAATAGTGCGTCTCCGTATCCAGTCTCTTTCAAAAATGAGCCAATCCAATCCAAATTCACAGAAATGGCAATCATTAAAAGAGTGCAGAATAAGATAAATACGTGCATCACTTTAGCGTAAAGCAGTGGAGAGTTTTTGTCTGCTGACTGTTTGAAAAAGAAAGGTTCAGCGGCATATTTAAACGCCTGAATTACCAAATTCATCAAAATTGCTAGCTTGAAATTGGCTCCAAATACGCCTCCAGCTTCCCGAGCGGTCAGTCCTGCGTAGAAATTTGGTGGCAATACATATTCGAATAAGAATCTGGAAAGTAACTCGTTGGTCACACCAGCAAATCCCATGAATAGTAGAGGAATGGAATATGTCCACATGGGTTTGATGATAGCTCCTTCCAATTGAAATTTGAAAAAACCAGCTTTCCACCACACAAATGGAATAATCAAACCATTGGCAAGCAGATTAGAAAGTAGAATATATTCTACTCCCCAGTCTGATCTGTAACCTAGGAATCCTTCTGAAATCGTTCCGTTGGAGATCAGGTAAGGAAATACGATGATCAGAAGAAGATTAAAGAAAATGTTCAGGAGGATATTCAAGATCTTCGTTCCCGCGAAAATCAATGCTTTGTTTTCTAAACGAAGCTTGGCATAAGGGATAGCCAGAATCGCGTCAAAAGATAGTATCAGAGCTGTCCATCTGAATAAATAGGCCTGGCCAGGATATTCTAACCATTCAGCCAGCCAAGGGGCAAGCAAGAAAAGCGCTGATCCTAGAACCACCGTACTGGTAAGCAGCAGCGATTGCGTGGTATTGTAAACTTTTTTTGGATCAAGATTTTTTCCTGTGGTAAATCTGAAAAAAGTAGTCTCCATCCCGTAGGTGAAAACGATATTCAGAAATCCGATCAGTGCGTAGATGCTCGTGAACGAACCAAATGCCTCTTTGCTGAGGTATGCGGTGTACACGAAGATCATTAAAAAATTGATAGATCGACCGAGGATACTACTCAGTCCGTAAACTGCTGTTTGTCCAGCTAATTTTTTGAGGTTGCTCATTCAAGGTAAAGGAGCTTATTCTCCTTTGAAATGCGGCTGTCTTTTTTCTAGAAAAGCTGAAGTTCCTTCTTTGTAATCGCCTGATTTTACACATCTGGCGAAACTGTTTGCCTCTGTTTGAAAGCCATTTTCGTCCGGTATATAAGCTGAATTAACGCAGTCTATGATCATTCCAATAGCGAGTGGCGCTTTACTTAGTATTTTAGCAATGATTTCTTCAGCTTTTGCCAGAGCTTCCTCTTTTGTAGGAAGTACATGATTTACCAATCCTAATGACTTTGCTTCTTCAGCTCCGATCATGTCGCCTGTCATCATCAGCTCATTGGCTTTTCCTCTTCCTATTAGGATAGTAAGACGTTGAGTTCCGCCGTAGCCGGGGATGATGCCAAGGTTAACTTCCGGCTGACCAAATTTCGCGTTAGCTGTTGCTATTCTTATATGACAAGCCATTGCTAATTCACATCCTCCTCCGAGTGTATAACCATTAGTTACAGCTATTACTGGTTTGTGGCAGTTCTCTATCATGCTGAATATTTCCTGACCATTCTCAGAAAACTTCCTTGCATTTACCTCATTCAAGGTAGCGATCTCACTGATATCGGCACCAGCAATAAAAGCTTTCTCACCTGAACCTGTGATGATCACAGCTTTGATTTCCTTTGTGTCTGAAACCTCTTCAAAAATCGTCCTTAATTCATCTAAAGTCTCAAAATTCAATGCATTCATTTTGTCCTCTCTGTTGACGGTCAAATGGAGCACACCATTCTTCACATCAGTTAGGATATTTTTGAAATCAGCCATAGTTCATCGTTGAGTATAAAACAAATATACAAGCAGGGTATTCAATCCCAAACTGCGTACTTATAAAATCATAAACCTAAGGTAAAGGATTATTACCCCTTTTGTAATTTAAGTGCGGATAAAGCGGATTTTGTCCTAGGTCAAAAACCTGCTTCCACATTTTTATTTACTTTTGTTCAAAATCGAATTTTAACTAATCCGCTATATTAATATGTCTTCCAAAAGAAAAATTACGGTTGCCTATGGTGACGGGATCGGTCCCGAAATCATGAAGGCTACTTTGGCGATCCTCGAAGCAGCTGGAGCTCAGCTCGAATACGATGTAATCGAAATCGGAGAGCAAGTTTATCTCAAAGGAATCAGTTCTGGTATGGAACCAAATGCTTTTGAATCGCTTAGAGAAACGAAAATCTTCTTGAAGGCACCTATCACGACTCCTCAAGGTGGAGGTTTTAAATCGCTCAACGTGACCACCAGAACTTCCTTTGGTTTGTATGCGAACGTGAGACCTTGTAAATCATTTTCTCCATTTATCCACACGTATTTCCCAGAGACTGATTTGGTGATTATCCGTGAAAATGAAGAGGATTTATACGCAGGTATCGAGCACAGACAAACTCAGGAAGTTTGTCAGTCTTTGAAGTTGATTTCTAAGCCAGGTTCTGAGAAAATTATCCGATATGCATTTGAGTATGCTAAGAAATACGGTCGCAAGAAAGTGACTTGTATGACTAAGGATAACATCATGAAGATTGCGGATGGATTGTTCCACCGGACATTTGATGAGATTTCTAAAGAATATCCAGAAATCAAAGTGGATCACAAAATCATCGATATCGGAACTGCTCTGATCGCGGATCGACCAGAGACTTTCGATGTAATTGTGACATTAAATCTTTACGGAGATATTATTTCAGATGTAGCAGCTCAGGTTACTGGTTCTGTAGGACTTGGTGGTTCTGCCAATGTCGGCGAGGAAGTAGCCATGTTTGAAGCTATTCACGGTTCTGCTCCTGATATCACAGGGATGGGAATCGCCAATCCATCTGGATTGCTAAATGGTGCGATCATGATGTTGGTTCACATCGGTCAGCCTGAGATCGCAGAGAAAATCTCCAATGCTTGGATGAAAACGTTGGAAGATGGTATTCATACGGGTGACATCTATCAGGAAGGTCTTTCTAGCAAGAAAGCCGGTACTGAAGAATTTGCCAATGCTGTAATAGAACGATTGGGGCAGGTTCCGTCTACTATGGTTCCAGCTTCATTTGACAAGGATACTACTCCTATGAATGTGTTCGTTTCGCCAGTGGTCAAAGCTAAAAAAGAATTGATCGGTGTGGATGTGTTTGTAGATTGGGATGAGCCAGGAAGAAATCCTCAGATCTTAGGCGAGAAACTTCGCCAGACAAATGCGGATGGACTTCAGTTGACTTTGATCACTAACCGTGGAATCAAAGTATTCCCTGATGGCATGCGTGAAACATTCTGTACGGATCACTGGAGATGTAGATTCCAAACTCCGGAGCAGTCTACGATCTCTCATGCTCAGATTCGTGAACTTCTGAAGCAAGTAGAAGAATTAGGATTTGACTTCATCAAAACTGAGAATCTATATTCTTTCGACGGTGTAAGAGGATATTCTCTAGCACAGGGAGAGTAATGGGATTAGAAATTTGAAATCTCAAATTTGAAATTATAAGGGAGTGGGGTGACCTGCTCCCTTTTTGCATAGTAGTGGGTTTTTGTTCAAGTCTTCAGACCTGTCCGATGCCAGGCGGGCTTGGATCCACAAAAATGAAGTCTTCAGACTTCCATAATTTTTATCTTTGTCCCTTTTGCGGTAGAACTTTTTGACCATAAAATTGAAAAGAGCTTAAGGTTTTGAAATTAGAATACATCTGTTTTGATGCACTGAGGACATGGCTATATCTTCCTATGTGGTTTAAATAAATTCAATGGTCAATGTTCAAATTCAATGGACAAGTTTACGACTCTGATTGAATACTGAGACTGCGACTTAATGTTTTTCCTCAAATTTGATTTTATGGCCAGCTACTTGGTACTTTGTACTTAGGACATGGTACACTTATGAAATCGAGCCTGCCTGAGGGAGACAGGCATATCGAAAACACACACGAAGAATAATTATTCATAGTGCGAGATTCTCCCGAAACAAGTCGGGACAGGCTATCTGACCATTGAAAGACAATTAGAAACAGATGAAAAAACGAGTTTTAATTATAACCTACTACTGGCCGCCGAGTGGAGGTTCCGGCGTGCAGCGTTGGCTGAAATTTGCCAAATACCTACCTGAAGCTGGTTGGGAGCCAGTAATTTTTACGCCTGAGAATCCAGATTTTGACCTGAAAGACGAGAGTCTGGAAAAGGAAATCTCTACCAATCTGGAGGTAATGAAATTCCCGATTTGGGAACCTTATCAGTTGTTGGATAGAATTAGAGGTAAAAAAGAATCACATCCAGGAAGAGTGCTGGAACAAAAAGAGCAAAGTTTTATAGAAAAAGCCGCGATCTGGCTTAGAGCTAATCTGATGGTTCCTGATCCAAGAGTCTTCTGGGTAAAACCTTCAGTGAAATTCTTGACCGAACTAGTGGAGAAAGGGCAGTTTGATGCCGTAATCACTACGGGACCACCGCATTCCATGCATTTGATCGGAAGGGATCTGAAAAGGAAAACAGGTGTTTTTTGGTTGGCAGATTTTCGAGATCCTTGGTCTCAGTGGGAGTTTCTGGATAAGCTGCCCATGCAAAATCGAGTACGAGACAAGCATAAGAAAATGGAGCAGGAAGTTCTTAATGAAGCAGATGTAGTAACTACGATTTCTCCTACGTTTCAGCATGATTTGGAACAAGTAGCAAATCGTAAAATCAATCTAATTACCAATGGATTTGATGATACTGATATTCCAGAAGGTTTTTCTGTTGGCGAGAAAAAAGCTGGCAGTTTGCACCTTGTTTATACTGGGATTATAGATTCGATCAGGAATCCCATGCCTTTGCTGAAAGCTATGCGAGAGGAATTTTCTAAGGAAAAAGGAGATGTGAAATTCACTTTTGTAGGCAGAGTGAGTGACCAAGTTCGTGGGGAAATAGCGGCTGATTCCTGGCTTTCAACTCATGTACATTTTGCTGGATATGTCTCGCATCAGGAAGTCTTCGGGTTTTATGAGAAAGCCGATGCTTTGGCTTTGATTCTCACCAGTACTAAAAATGCGAAGGGAAATATTCCTGGGAAGCTATTTGAATACATGGCGACGACTTTGCCTATTCTGGCTTTAGGAGATCCAGAGGGGGATTCTGCCAAGATTTTGAAAGAGGCTGAGGCAGGTCAGGTTTTCTCTCATTCGGATCATGTGGCCATTCAAGTTAGCTTGAGGAGGTTGTTTGAGCGCAGTGGCAAAGCCGAATCTGCCAGAGGAATTGATCAGTATTCCCGAAGAAATCTAAGTGTTCAACTAGCCAAATTATTGGATGCAGATTCAATTTCTTGACCTTAAAAGAATGGATGAGGAGCTTAAAGCCGCTTTGAAATCCAAGTTTTCCGATATGCTCGACAAAGGCATTTTTTCTGGAGGGGATGAAGTGAATCTTTTGGAGTCTCAAATTTCAACCTATCTCAAATCTCCATTTTCGATTGCTTGTGCAAATGGAACCGATGCACTGGAGCTCGCCTTGCGAGCGCTTGAAATTGGAGTGGGAGATGAAGTAATCGTTCCTGCGATGACCTGGGTTTCTACCGCAGAAGTTGTGGTGATGGTGGGAGCGACGCCAGTATTTTGGGATACGGATGCAGATGGACTTTTAGCTTCTGATTGGGAAAAAGCGATCACGTCAAAAACCAAAGCTGTGATTCCAGTGCATCTCTATGGGAAGATGGTGGATATGGAGTCGTTGATGCAAAAAGCTAAAAAACATAAGCTTTTTGTGATTGAAGACGGAGCACAATCATTTGGCTCATACCAAAATGAAAAGGGCGCAGGCACTTTCGGTGATGTGGGCTGTTTGAGTTTTTATCCGACCAAAAACTTGGGAGCTTTGGGAGAAGCTGGAATGTGTTTGACAAATTCTGCTGAATTAAATAAACGAATAAGACTGCTACTCAATCACGGGCAGTTAGTTCGAGATGAACATGAGTTGCTAGGTAGAAACAGCCGAATTGATTCTATTCAAGCAGGGTTCTTAAATGCCATTTTCGAGAAATTCGATTTGTTCCAAACGCGAAGGAAGAACTTTGCAAGCATGTATTTGGAAGGACTTACAGGAATCGATGGATTACAATTTCCAACGTCTATTTTAGAAGAAGGTCATAACGCCCACCTTTTAGTAATCCAAACAGTCCGAAGAGTTGAGTTAAAACTTTTTCTCATGGACAAAGGAATTGGAACCGCTATTCATTATCCACATATTTTGCCGGATATGAAGCCTTTTCACAGTGATGGAAATTTTTCAAATGCCAGAAAGCTAAGCAAACAGGTACTTTCATTGCCACTTAATCCTTGGATGAAGGAAGGAGAAATAGAATATATAGTTAAGGCTATTCGGGACTTTTTCACTTAATTTCCCCAATGACTTGGACTCAAGACCCAATATATGTCAGCGGTATGCTATGCGCATTTGTGCTGCTTGCAGTATGGCTGGTAAAATTCAAAGGATGGAAAACCATCGGTACACCTATTTTGGTGATACTGATTACGGCTATAGCCGCTAACTCTGGAATCATCCCTACTGCTACTAATGGCAACCCGATTTACACCGGTGTATTTATGTATCTGGCTCCAATGGGGATTTTTATAGCATTGTTGGAAGTAGATCTCAAAAGTCTCAAGAAGGCAGGTTGGCCCATTCTACTTATGTTTTGCCTTGGCGGGTTGGGAACCATTGTCGGGGTGCTAGTCGCCTGGTTTCTGGTACAGCCTGCGGCAGAAATTGGGCCGATGGCAAATGCGGTGGCGGGAATGTATACAGGAACTTATATAGGTGGCAGTATAAATTTTAATGCAGTCGCACTGAGTTATCATGTCAATGATAATGCGGATTTATTTGCAGCTACGACAGTAGTTGATAACTTGATCGGAACTCCATGGATCATTGCCACATTGATCCTTCCTAAGTATTTGCAGTCTTTTTTTCCTAGAAAAAAACTACTTCCATTAACAAATGAAAATCAAAAAATAAAGACTGAAGAATCAATCAGTATTGCGGGTTTAGCAAGCGTTCTGGGCTTAGCATTTTTAGCCATGGCAATTTCCAAGTTTATTGCTCAGGCTTTTCCTCAGATACCTGAGATTATAACACTTACTACTTTGGCGCTGATTTTGGCGCAGATGCCATTTGTGAAGAAATTATCGGGCACACATACCATCGGATTTTTTCTTATTCTTCTTTTTCTAGCAACGATAGGTACACTTTGCGATCTAAGTACACTTTCTGGATTAGGTGATTTGGCAGGGACACTGATTCTTTTTGTGTCTATAATAGTTCTAACTCACGGTCTAGTGATTTTTGGATTAGGCGCACTTCTCAAAATTGATTGGGATGTAATTGCCGTAGCTTCTCAGGCAAACGTGGGAGGGAACACTACGGCTTTGGCATCAGCGGAAAGTTTGAATCGCCCAGATCTGCTTATTCCAGGAGTGCTGGTGGGGAGTTTAGGGAATGCGCTGGGGACTTATGCGGGATTTTTCATTGCAGGGATTTTGGGTTGAGTTCTTAATTGTATTAAGGAGTTTATTGTTTATAAAAATTGGTATTTGATATAGAATAAAAAATTTACTACCTTAAAATCTAAATTTACAGCAATAATATTTTGCTTATGGGTAGTACAGTTAATCTATTTATTTCAAGAAGCCCTAAAAAAACTTCAAATTCCCAATTAGATGACAAAGCCCTTTGGCAAAGTGTCAGAAAGGGGAATGATCTCGCATTTTCTAATTTGTACCAGCGTTATTCTAATTTACTTTTTAACTATGGAATGCACTTTTGCTACAATCGTGAGTTGGTCAAAGATTGTATACAAGAGCTTTTCACAACTATTTGGAATAGGAGAGAAGCACTTTCAGAGATTGATTCGGTCAAGTATTATCTTTTCAAATCTTTTAGAAACTTGCTTGTTCAGCACATCAGTAATGACCGAAAGCGCTTTGTTGATTTTAATGATTCTTATGAATTCGAGGAGTCAGATTCCTCTATAGAGAGTAGCATTATTATAGAAGAATATCTCAAGGAAAATAAACAGAAAATTGCGATAGCACTTTTCAAAATTTCTAAAAGACAAAGAGAGATTGTAATACTTAAATACTTTAATGACTTAAGCTACGCTGAGATTTCGAGTCTAATGGATCTCACGCCTGCTTCTGCTCATAATCTTCTATCAAAAGCTTTGCAGTGTTTAAGGGTAGTCATAAATATTTTTTTGATAGGTGCGTTTTTTTTATGTTTTTGATGCATGATTTTGATAATCAGTATTTTGAGAGTGATTTTCATATAGTTTTATTTTTTTTTTAGAAAAAGCCTCAGAAAAATGATGAGGTTTTAATGCTTTCACACTCTTATAGGTATTAACCAAAGGAGATACAGTGAATCATCAGCCCAGCGATTACGATAATTATACAATTGATGACTTTGTCATGGATCCATTTTTTAAAGAATGGGTACTCTATTCAGATCCGATTCATGATGAATTTTGGATGGAATGGAAAGAATCCAATCCTTCCAAAGTCAATAGAGTAGATGAAGCGAGGGCTTTGGTTTTAAGTCTCGAGAGGTCAAAACTTCAAATGAGTTCAGATGAATTGATTTCCGTGTGGGATTCCATCCAAAGCAACATCAAGCTGCCCCCAAAGTCTCTTGAATCTTCTTCTTCTCACAAAAGTAACTTTTGGCCTTTTGTGTCTGCAGCTGCGTCCATCGTATTAGCCATGCTTGTCTGGTATTGGTATGAGCTGCCAAAAGAAATAGAATACCTGACTGCTTTTGGAGAAACAAAAGAGATCATCCTGCCTGACAGCTCTGTAGTGATCCTGAATTCTAATTCCAGATTGACTTTTATCGATAATTGGGAAGGACTGATGGCTCGAGAAATATGGATAGAAGGAGAGGCTTTTTTCAGTGTGGTTCACAAAGTGGACCATCAGCCTTTTAAAGTCCTAAGTTCTCAAAATGTAGCGATAGAGGTTCTAGGGACAGAATTTAATGTGTACAACAGGTCAGAGGAAACTGAAGTAGTACTCACCTCTGGAATGGTGACACTTAGCTTTCCGGTGAAAGAAAAAGAAGGTAAAATCCTGATGAATCCAGGTGACCTAGTAGAGTTTAAGGAGAGTAAGTTTCAACGCAAAAAAGTAAACACTTCACTATATACTTCCTGGAAAGACAAAGTCCTCAATCTCGATGAAACAAGCCTTGATGAAATCATAAAGATGGCTAGAAATAATTACGGAATTGAGATTGAGGTCCAAAATGAGGATATCCTTAAGCAAACGGCGTCGGGCTCTATGCCGCTTCTGGATGCTGCCAATTTTATGGATCAAATTTCTAAGATCTTCAATATTGAAATAGTAAACGAACAAAATAAGTACCTGATTAAATAACCCAAAATGAAGTATTTCCAAAATAACCTAAACCCTGTTTACAATGAGAAAGTTTGTACTATTAGTGTGTTTTAGCTGTTCGATTTCTTGGTTTGCATCTGCGCAAGTCGAGGGTTTAATAGCCTCAGAACGAAACCGGGATACCTTCGGGGCATCCAAAACTGAAGCCAGAGACCTCAAAGAGGTGCTTGGCCAATTCGAGCGAAAATACAATGTCTCGATTGCTTATAAGGATGATTTGGTTCAATCGAAAAAAATCAAATCTTCAAAATCTTCCTTTAATTCTGTGGAAGAGGGATTGAAAGTAATCCTAAAAGAAACTGGTCTCAGCTACGAGAAAGCTGGTGAGAATTTTTATGTGATATTTCAAAATAAGTCGAGCCAGCCCTTAAAAAATGCTGCTTTGAAATATATTCAAACAGCATCCTTTGCACCAGCTTCAGATGGGAGAGTAAGCAGTACAAATGCTAGGTTTGCAAGGTCCCTAAATTCTAAAACAGAAAACCGTAGAATCCAGATTACTGGCAAGGTAACGGATGAAAATGGAGTGGGATTCCCGGGTGTAAACATTCTGCTGAAAGGAACCGCCGTCGGTACCGTTTCAGGTAATAATGGTAACTATTCTATCAATGCAGAAAGTGAGACATCTGTATTAGTTTTTTCATTTGTAGGATATCTCAATCAAGAAGTCGTGGTGGGGAATAGGTCAGAAATAGACCTTGTCATGAAGGTAGATGAAAGTGACCTCGAAGAAGTTGTAGTAACAGCATTGGGTATAGAAAAGTCTGCAAAAAGCCTTGGCTATTCCACCTCCACAGTCAAATCTGATGAGTTGACAGTAAATAGAACACCAAATGTCATGAATGCTCTCCAAGGAAAAGTAGCTGGTGTGTCAATCTCTGCATTGGGAACTGGTCCTGGAGGTACATCCAAAATCCGTATTCGTGGTCAGTCTTCAATTTCAGGTCAAAATAATCCTCTAATTGTGGTTAACGGAGTACCAATAGACAATACCAACTTTGGTTCAAACCCAGGAAATAATGCATCAGATAGCAGTATAGGTGTAAGAGGCGGTGGAAATACTTCCGATGGTGGTGATGGACTATCCAGCATCAACCCTGATGATGTGCAATCCATGACTATCCTTAAAGGAGCTGCAGCAGCTGCTTTATATGGTTCTCGTGCAAAAGACGGAGTAATCATGATCACAACCAAAAGTAAAAATGACAGCAGAGGCTTAGGTGTGACTTACAACCTGAATTATACGAATGAGGCTCCACTGGATTTCACAGATTACCAATATGAGTACGGTCAGGGAGAGCAGGGTGTGAGACCTACCACCCCAAATCCTACCTCAGGACAGTGGTCTTTTGGCGAGAAATTTCAGCCAGGAATGACACAAATGCTTTTCAATGGAGTAACGGTTCCTTACGAGCCTGTTAAAGGAATTATTAATGATTTCTTCCGCAACGGTCAGAACGTAACCAATTCTATAACGCTCGCTACTTCAGGTGAAAAAGGTGGTTTGAGCTTGTCTTTTTCGGACCTAAATAGCAAGGGTATTGTTCCAAACAACACCTACAATAGAAAGACCATTAATTTAGGTTTTGCTTATGATTTGAGCTCAAAATTTAGCTTTAGAGGAAACTTTAATTACTCTCACGAAGAGAATACTAATCCACCTAACGTAGGGCAACAAGATAATACTATTCCAGTGGCGCTATATAATATGGCGAATTCCATGCCTTTGGATGTGCTTCGGGATAATAGATATGACGCGAATGGAAACGAAGCAGTTTATTCAAGATTTAGGAATCGTACCAACCCGTACTTTACACTATCTGATCAATTCCAAAATATTAGTAGAGATAGGATTTTCGGAAACATTGCACTTAAATACAACCTGACTGATTGGTTGTTTGTCCAAGGTAGAGTAGGCCAGGATTTCTGGACAAGAGATCAGGATTACAATAACTTCCCTACAGGACAAGCTTCGCGGGCTCCCGCGCCAGCAGGTTTTGTGAATGGCGTGTACACGCAAGATCAACGAAGATTTCGTGAATTGAACACTGACTTTTTGATCAATGCAAATAAGAAATTCGGTGAGTTTGGTGTGAACGTGAACGTCGGTGGCAATCACATGCAGAGACGATCTGATTTGAACAGCGTACAGGTAACCGACTTTGTGGTAAGAGATCTTTATACGGTGCAAAATGGTAGAGCAAAAGATCCTATTTATGACCTCAATGAGCGTGCAGTTAATTCAATTTATGGATCTGCTGAAGTTTCCTATAAAGACATGCTGTTTTTGACCGGTACGGTGCGTAATGATTGGTTCTCTACACTTTCTGAAGAAAACAGAAGTATCATTTATCCTTCGGTTTCTGCCAGCTGGGTGTTTACCGAGAATTTTGATAAAAGTGGCTGGTTGAACTTTGGTAAACTACGAGTTGCCTATGCTGAAGTGGGTAGTGATGCCGATGTAGGAGCCTATTCCAATGTGCTTTTTTATGGGATTAATAACAATCTTTTTGGCGGTCAGCCTGTCGGTGGACCTAACGGTAGCAATCTCCCAAATCCGAACTTGCGTCCAATGAGAATTGGTGAAGCTGAAGTAGGGTTTGAACTGAGAATGTTTCAAGGCAGAGTAGGCCTTGATATGGCTGCTTACAGAAAACTCACTACAGATCAGATTGTAAGTGCTCAGATTTCAGACGCTTCTGGATTTGTGAATACCTCAATCAATAGTGGACAAAGTGAAAACAAAGGAGTGGAAATGCTCTTGACTTTGGTTCCAATTGAGAACGATAAGTTCACTTGGGAATCTTCAATAAATGCAGCATACAATAAGACGGAAGTGCTTAGTCTGCTAACGGATACTCCTGGAGAACGAATCACTGTAGGTACCCACGTTTTCAACGGAGAACTAAGACAAATCGTGGGAATGGAAATGGGCCAAATAGCTGGTTTCGGTTATAAAAGAGACGAGCAGGGGAGGAAGATCTTCGGTGCCAATGGTATTCCGCTCCGTACTTCTGATTTAGTCAATTTCGGAAGTGCTCTACCGAATTGGGTAGGTGGCTTTAACAACTCATTCAAATACAAAGGCGTGACGCTTTCTTTCCTGGTAGATTTCAAACTAGGGAACATCATGCTTTCTGGTACCAATTTCAATGCGACAAGACATGGTCTACATAAGATGACTTTGGAAGGACGAGAAGGTGGAGTGATCGGTGAAGGAGTAAATGAAGCAGGTGAGATAAACAAGGTGGTAGCACCGGTACAATCGTACTGGGAAGTGGTTAGATCTCAGGCTTTAATAGAACCTGTAATCTATGATGGCGGGTATTGGAAGCTGCGGCAGATTACACTTGGCTACGATTTTACCAAGCATCTTCCAGAGGATCTGCCTTTCAAGTCAATCAAACTTAATTTCGTAGCGAACAATGTACTCATGATAAAGAAATGGGTTGACAATATCGATCCAGAATCGTTCGGGTATTCTTCTGATAACTTGGTAGGTATGGAGTCCACTGGTCTTCCATCCACCAGAGGTTTAGGTTTCAATCTTAACGTCAAATTCTAAGCTATACAGATATGAAAAAGATCATTAATTATATATTCTTAGTGTCCATTTTGATGTACTCATCATCATGCGACAATAATTTTGACCAGCTAAATACCAATAAGGTTAGCGCTACAGCTATTGACCCAGCGTTTCAAATGAATGCAGCGATAGTTGGCTGCGCTTATCCAAATGGTACTTTGATTTATGACATAGGAATAGTTCAGCAAATTGTTTCACCAAACTCAGGAGTACTTACCGGAGCAAATTACAATCAAGATAATAGAGCTGCTACTCAAGAACTTTGGCAGAGCTACTACCGGAATGTCATCAAGAACACCAGAGATGTAATAAGTCAAGTTCAAGACGATCCGAGCAGAGCTAACCTGCTTAATATGACACGGATTATTCAGGCATTTGCCTTTATGGTTTTGACTGATGACTATGGAAGTATTCCTTATTTTGAAGGAGGCATAGGCTATTCACAGCAGATATTCTTCCCAACTTATGATTCTCAGGAAGCTATTTATACAGATATCATCAAGGAATTAACTGAAGCTACAGCTGCGCTGAATCTCTCAGGGAAAGTAGAAAGTGCGGATATTTTGTATGGTGGGAATTTGAATAAGTGGAAAAGCTTTGGGAACTCCTTATTGCTTAGAGCTGGGATGAGATTGAGTGAAGTAAACCCTACAAAAGCTCAGCAAGTAGTTCAGGCAGCATTCCAAGGTGGAGTAATTCTTTCCAACTCAGACAATGCAAAAATTGCACATGACGCAAACTATACTAACACTATAGGGAACTTGTTGAACTCTACTGAAGCTTCAAATTTCTATTTGACTAAGCCATTTGTAGATTATTTGCGAAGCAAAAACGATCCGCGCCTGTCCGCAATAGCTGTCACTTATGTTGGGGCCAAATCCGGTCCTGAGCAAACAGCTGCCAGCGGGACATATGATGCCAGTGTACATAAGGGAATGCCTATGGGCAACGATAATGTAGGAGCTGTAAAAGCAGCTTCAGATGCAGGATTATCTAGTTTTTATGAATTTGCACAAGCTGACAGAAGAAGACTCGCTAAAAATACAGCACCAAACTTTCTGGTGACAGCTTCTCAAAACAACCTTCTTTTGGCTGAGGCTAGACAAAGAGGTTGGATTACCGTAGGAACGGTGGAAGACTATTATATAGCAGGAGTAAAAGCTCATATGGAGCAGTTGGGTACGGTAGATGCCGCATCTTCCATAGCTCCAGCCGCTGCTGATGCATATTTGGCTGCAAATCCATTTGACGCTTCAAAGGCATTGGAAATGATCAATACACAATATTGGGTATCATCCTTTATGAATGGTCCTGAGGCCTTCGCCAATTTCCGTAGAGCTGGATATCCTCTCTTGACTTCCAATCCTTTCCCAGGTAAGGAAGTTGAATTCATTAATCGATTGACTTATCCAAACTCTGAGATTTCAGTGAACTCTGAAAATGTTCAAGCAGCTATTTCAGTTCAAGGGGCAGACAATCTGGCTACTAAAGTGTGGTGGGACAAATAGAAATATAACCGAGTCTGGAAAATCCAGACTCGGTTTTTTTAATTTTAGTTATATTCAAAAATGAACAAAATCTATATAACCCTATTGTTTCTATTCTTTTTTGGGATAGAATCTTTCGCTCAGCAGATATCCAAAGAAGAAATGCTCTTTCTCACCCAGGCGTGGAAAGGAGAGCGCTTTGAAGATGGACGGCCAAAAGTTTCTGACGATATACTTCGACGAATGAAAGAAGTGACACACGACGAAGCTTGGGCTGTTATGAAAAATGCAGGCTACAAATATCAATATGCTGACGGCTGGGGCTTAATGATCAATCCAGACAGCATTTTGATAGGAAGAGCAGTGACGGCGACTTTTATGCCAGGTAGACCGGATATCCATGATGCGATTGATGAGCGGGGAAAGAAAGAAGGGAAAAGGGGCCAGAACTCTTGGCCGGTGGATATTCTCCAACAGGGCGATGTATATGTGGTAGACCAGTTTAGTCTTCACAATGGAGGACCCACCATAGGAGACAATGTAGGTAACGCTATTTATGCAAAATCCGGAAATGGGATCGTGTATGATGGTGCTGTGCGAGATATTGTTGGGCTAAAGGAAATAGGATCATTCACTTCGTTTGTTTCGAGTTATCACCCTTCTCACCACAATCAGCAAGGTGACCTAAATACTATGCTGATTGGGATAAACAAGCCTACCAGAATCCATCAAGTTACTGTGATGGCTGGAGATGTCGTGCTTGGGAGGGATGGAGCAGTGTCTTTTATTCCAGCTCATTTGGCGGAAAAAGTGGTAACGACTTCTGAGGTCGTTCGTCTCAGAGACATGTTTGGACATCAGCGATTAAGAGAAGGAACCTACACTGCTGGCCAAATTGATACGAGATGGTCCGATGAGATAGAAAAGGATTTTTCCCTATGGCTCACTGCTCATATAGACGAGCTTCCTATAGCAAAAGAGCAAATTCAAGAAATTCTGAAAAACAGAACTTGGTAACCCTAACTACAACCCTTAAAACCTATGAAATCGAGCATGCCGTAACTGTCACACAGAGGGATAATTATAGTAAATGCGAGATTCCATGTGGCCTAAAAAACATTTTATAAACACATGAAAACCAAGAATTCAAGAAGATCCTTTCTACAGAAAGGAGCCGCAGCAGGCTTAACTGGCGCCGGTATACTAGCCACTTTTGGACAAGGATTAAATGCCGCGGTACTTAATCAGAATCCCTATTCTAACCCTGCCGATCTCAAGATCACTGATGTAAAATGTGGTTTTGTAAGAGGAGCAGTATATGTAAAAATCTATACGAATCAGGACGTCTGGGGCTGTGGAGAAGCAGTGGACGCGATACAAGGCTCCTATTTTTTAGTTAAAAAATTGGGTGAGCAGATCAGAGGCCAAAGTCCTCTCAATCCTAATCGGCTGGCTGAGCAAATCCGAAAAGGAGCTTTTTTTGGTGGTGCTCAGTCTGGGGTTTTTGTGGCTGTATTGACAGCGATTGAGACAGCACTTTGGGATATTACCGGGAAAGTTTTTGGAGTACCAGTTTATCAATTGTTAGGTGGAAAATACCGGGATAAAATCCGCGTCTATTGCGATACAGCACTTTATACTTCTACTAACCCAACGCCGGACGACTATGCAGCTGCGGCAAAAGATGCTGTTTCCCGCGGCTATAATGCGGTGAAATTCGACGTGGATGACGGTAGAGATCCTAATAAGTATGATCGCTTCAACTGGACTGCAAGTCCTGCTGAGATTGATAGAATGTACAATGCTATTGCGGCAGTGAGAGAAACCGTGGGGCCAAATATCGATGTCTGTGTGGATATGCATGGTCGGTACGACGCAATCACAGGTATGAAAATGGCCAAAATGTATGAGCCACTTAACCTCATGTGGCTGGAAGAACCTGTTCCTGCTGACAATCCTGAGGTTTATAAGCATATCACTCAGGAGACAAGCACTCCGATTTGCGCAGGTGAAAATATTTACCTGGCTTATGGTTTCACGAAGCTATTGTCTGATGGAGCTTTAAACATCATAATGCCAGATCTCCAAAAAGCAGGTGGGCTTGGTGAAGGTCAGCGTATTGCCAACTTGGCAAATCTGTATTATGTGCCTTTTTCTCCACATATGGTCGCCTCTTTTCTAGGAGCTATGGCGAGTTGTCATGTGTGTGCTTCAGTGCCCAATTTCCAGATTATGGAATGGCAGATTTATATGGACAAAGATGACCTCTGGAAGGATATTGTGACTTATGATGGACCAAAGACTGAAAACAGCTTCATCACTCTTTCAGAAAAACCTGGAATTGGTGTGGAAATCAATGAGGAAGGAATGAAAAAACATGCAGTCCCAGGAATTCCATTTTTTGAGTAACCAGCGATTGGTTTGAAATATTGAATTGATAAATGATTATAAAATATTAAACCCTCAATACTAATGAACTCTATTATCTCACCCATTAAAGGCATAAAGGCCTCACTTTGGATACTTGCTTTTTCAGGGCTATTACTATTGCCCAAAGCCGAAGTTAATGCTCAGAACGTCGGAGCTTCTTCTGAATATATCAAAGCACTCACTTCAGAATGGAAAGGAGAGCGATTCCCTGATGGAAGGCCTAAAGTTTCAGACTCCATTTTAGAACGACTGAAGAATATTTCCATTGAAGAGGCCTGGGGAGTATTGCGTAACAAAGGTTATCAAAACCAATACGAAGGCGATTGGCAAATTATGCTTCCCGACGAAGCTATGACTGGCCGTGTGGTTACTGCTCAATACATGCCGCTGAGACCGGACTTGGAGAAGCAGGTCAAAGACCAAGGCGTTGAAAAAGAGGGTAGATCTCCTAAAGGCGGCACGAACTCGTGGCCAATCGATATTCTCACCAATGGTGATGTGTATGTAGCAGATGGCTATGGGAAAATAGTGGATGGAACACTAATCGGGGATAATCTTGGAAATGCCATCTATGCTAAATCTCAGCGAGGTGTGATTTTCAACGGATCCGTCCGAGATCAGGAAGGACTCTCTGAGATTGAAGGCTTCAATGCTTGGATGAAAGGGCAAGATCCATCCTACATACAGCAAATGATGCTCACGTCCATCAATACTCCGATTCGTGTAGGTCGCGCTACAGTTCTCCCTGGGGATGTGGTTTTAGCGAAAAAATACGGCGTGATTTTCATTCCAGCATACTTGGTAGAAGAGCTTGTATTGACCTCAGAGGTAACAGGATTACGGGATGAATTTGGGCACCAAAGACTAAGAGAAGGTAAATATCTCGCCGGGCAGATTGATAGCCAATGGACAGAAGAAATCAAAAAGGACTTTTTGGATTGGCTGAATAATTATCCGGGAAAACTCCCTATGACTAAAGCTGAACTGGATAATTACCTCAAAGAGCGGAATTACTAATTCCAATTTTCTTTAAAATCGAAAATACTCAATAACCCAATAAACCTAATCAAGATGAAAAACACCTTACAAACCCTCATTCAAAAGAATAAGGAACAGGAACGTGCATACACTTTCCAGCGGCAAGCTGAAATCGATAGCCCTTTTACAAAAGACAATAGAAGAGATTTTTTAAAGAAAACTGCACTCGGAGGGTTGAGTTTGACAGCACTAATGGGACTTGGGATCGAAGATACCATGGCCGAAACCACTAAGAATGTGCGCAGGGCTTCCGCTCCTTCAGATCTTAAGATTACGGATTTACGCTATGCCCATACCAATGTAATGGGCGGAACAGCTATCCTCCGTATCGACACCAATCAAGGTATATATGGTTTGGGTGAAGTTCGGGATGGTGCAGATCCTAAATATGCCCTCATGCTGAAAAGTCGTATTCTGGGCGAAAATCCATGTAACGTGGAGAAGATTTTTAAAATCATCAAACAGTTTGGTGGTCAGTCTCGTCAAGCCGGTGGTGTTTGCGGAGTAGAAATGGCACTTTGGGATCTTTGTGGCAAAGCTTATAATGTACCTGCATGGCAGTTACTTGGCGGTCGCTACCGCGATACTGTGAGACTTTATGCTGATACTCCAGAGGCGAGTTCTCCGGAAGAGCAGATGAAGTTGATCAAGTATAGAACAGAAGAACAGGGTTATACTTGGTTGAAAATGGATGTTTCTATCGGCGAGATAATGGATATTCCTGGATGTATAGTGAATCCCGAAATCTTCAAAGGTGGAAAAAGTCAGTGGTCAGGTGGTTATATGTCTTATGGTAACACTGCTCACCCTTTCACAGGAGTGCAAATCACCGAGAAGGGACTAGACGAACTTGCAAAAATCGTGGATCATGTACGTGGGATGGTCGGCTATGATATTCCTTTATCTACAGATCACTATGGTCACTTTGATTTGAATAACTGTATCCGCCTAGGACAGGCGCTTGATAAATACCGTTTGGCGTGGTTGGAAGATATGGTTCCATGGCAATTGTGGCAACAGCACAAGACAATCACAGATTCACTGAATACACCTACCACGACGGGCGAGGATATTTACTTACTTGAGTATTTCAAAGACTTGATTGATAATCATGCGGTGGATATAATTCATCCAGATTTAGCTTCATCAGGAGGACTTTTGGAAACAAAAAGAATAGCCGATTATGCAGAAGAAAAAGGAATTGCTATGGCGATGCACCAAGCCGGAACTCCGGTTTCATTTATGGCAAATGTGCATTGCGCAGCGGCAACCCAGAATTTCCTCGCACTTGAGCATCACTCAGTAGATGTGCCATGGTGGGAAGATTTAGTCACTATGACTGGCGGAGGCAAAATGATAGATAAAGGATATGCGCCAGTTCCTTTGGACGCTCCAGGCTTGGGAATCGAATTGAATGAGGAAGTAGTGAAAGCACATCTTCATCCATCCGACAAGTCGTATTTTGCTCCTACCGATATGTGGAATGATAAGCGTTCGCACGATAGAACGTATAGTTAATAATACCTATTTTACCTATTGATAGACCCGGGAACTAGTTGAAAAACTGGTTCCCGGGTAATTTCTTATGAGTTCACCCAAAATTCCGTCATTTTGAATCCAAAAACTTTAAAAATACTTTCAATAGTCACAGGCATTTTGTTCGTAGCCGCACTGGCAACAAGTCTCTTTTCAGGTATTGCAAATGCTGGCCTGTTTTGGATAGGGTTCTTCTTCATCTGTGCTATCGCTTTTTTAGGGAAGCCCAAATTAAAAGGATATGCTTACTCTATGATGATCTTTGGATCAGTGGCTTTAGCTCTTTATTTCCCTCAATATTTCGTCGAGTACGAGGGCTTCAAGTTCAGTGCGCTGATCGTCCCATTAATTCAGGTAATCATGTTTGGAATGGGAACCTCCATGAGCATTAAAGATTTCCTTGGAGTAGTCAAAATGCCCAAAGGTGTATTGATTGGAGTGCTCTGCCAATTTTCCATCATGCCTTTTATAGGATTTGCACTCGCCAGCATGAGTGGTTTTCCACCTGAAATTGCCGCTGGGATTATTTTGATCGGTTGTTCTCCAAGTGGAATGGCTTCGAATGTGATGAGCTATCTTGCCAAAGCAAATCTTGCGCTTTCTATTACAGTGACCTCAGTCACTACCTTAATGGCACCTTTTGTAACTCCCTTATTGATGGGTTGGCTTGCAGGAGAGTTTGTGGAAATCAACGTGATGGACATGATGATTAGTATTGTGAAAATGGTCATCATACCAATAGGGGCAGGTTTGATTTTTAATTATTTCCTACAAGGAAAAGCCAAATGGCTGGATGATCTGATGCCAATTATTTCCATGGCTGCAATTGCATTGATCCTTGTGGTGATCGTAGCTGCAGGAAGGGATAGCTTGCTTGAGATAGGTCCTCTTCTGATTATTCTTGTGGTGATTCATAATCTTGCCGGTTATACACTTGGTTATTGGGCCAGTAGATTATTTAGACTCAACGAAAAAGATTGTAGAACAATTGCCATCGAAGTGGGAATGCAAAATGGAGGACTAGCCTCTGGTATTGCAAAGGAGATGGGGAAGATTGCAACCGTTGGTTTAGCACCTGCCGTATTTGGTCCGTTTATGAATGTAAGTGGTTCTATACTAGCTTCTTATTGGCATAAAAAACCGATAGAACCGGAGAAAGTTCCTCAATAATCTAAGGCAGCTTATATGCCTGACGGGCCAGTAATTTCCACTGGCCCTTTTCTTTTTGCCAGACCAGGATGACACCAATTTTAATTGAGTTTGAATTTCCACCATCCAGAACGACCGCTGCCAAATTATGTCGTACAATAGCTACGTCTTTCTCTACTTGGATCGTCTGATTCTCAAAAGCCATTTTTGAAAAATCTGAAGCACCACTAACTAACGCTTCGATAAACTGCGTCTGGTTTTCAAGTTTTCCACTTGAATGTCCATAGGTAAGTTTCTCTGAACTTAGCTCGCTTAGCGTAGCTGCTGTAGGGTCTATTAATGCCAGTCGAAGTTTTTCTACTTGGGATGCCAAATCTTTATCAGCTTGTGCAAAAGCAAAAGTAGCGCTGAGAAAAAGGGCTAAGGTTAAAATGGTTTTCATAGGTTTTTGGGTTGTTTTTTTGTTGTTAAAAATAGTCTTGTTGCTCACATAATCAGATGCTTATATGTATGATTGATGAGCTGTGTTAAGATACAAAAAAGAGTGAATAGATTAGCTCTGAACGAAAGTATATGGAGAGTTTATCCTCCAGAAACGTAGGCGTAGTACAGTTTGCAGGCATAAGCTGAATAGATCATTAATTCCTCTAGAGGCAAGTTTTCGTCAAGGACTTGTACATCGAAGTTTAGTTTTTTCCAAGAATTGACAGGAGTTAGGATCATTACCTTTTCTCCGGAATCAGAGCTGACTTCAAATTTTATTTTCCAATTCCCAGAGCTTTTCAGAACATAGGTTTTTTCGATCTGGTCTTTATTTTCTATGGTGATGCTCAGATGAAGTTTGGAATTGTGTGTGATCTCGCCAACTTTCCTGCTGTCCTTGAAAATTTCAATTTTACCCGACCACCAGTTTTTAGGCTTAAGTTGAATTTTTTCTCGATCTAGGTAGGTTTCTGCAATTCCAGAGTACCAATTCTTGTATTTTAGTTCCAGTATTTTTCTTCCATTTTCACTCACTTTGAAATCCCCTTTCAAGGAAGTTGACTCAATTTTAAAAGTGGTTTGTTTAGGACTTTGCAAACTGAATGTACTGTGTAAAGTAAAAATAGGTTTTCTATATCATGAAAGTCACATCAAAATTTAGAGTCTGTTTAGGCGTTATTTCTCCTGAACAATCGTGAAAATATTCTTTTCTTTTACACCTTTTACCTCATGTTCTACCATCACAGGAATATCATAGGTGTCAAATTCTTTGAAACGAATCGTCTCGCCATTGATGAAAAATTCAATTTCCCCTTTGACCACAGTAAGTAGAGAAGGGCCATTTGCAGTGTGTTTTTTTAGGATTTGGTCTTGAAGTAGTCCAATTGCGAAATAGTTTGTTTTGTCTGTACGCTGAATGGGACATACAGAGGGCCGTTCATTGCCGAAGGATAAGTTTTCTAGGATATTCATGGTGTTTTTGGGATTAACGTACTAGAATTGATTCTTTTTAAGTTAACCAAAGTTTTAATGAATAGCACTCAAAATTTAACTCATCGAATTACTATTTCTCAGATTATGAGGGGGATTTTCCGAATTAATAAGGCTCGATATGAATCAATACATTTCCAAGTTCGGGGATCACTTTGCAAAGTTTATCCTTCAGTTTATGTGAAATGTCGTGTCCTTCAGTGACTGTAAGATGGCCTTCTACCAGTGCATGTAAATCGACATGATATTCCATTCCAGCTTTACGAATAAAGCATTTTTCAGTGCCTTTTACTCCGGGAACTGTCAAGGAAACCTGTCGGATTTGCTCGGTAAGCTCCTCGTAGTTGTTTTCATCCATCACTTCACCCAGAGCTGGACGAAATATTTTATAGCAATTGAAAAGTATGAAAACTACTGCGAAAAGAGCTGCGTAATCATCAGCTACTTCAAATCCTTCTCCTCCAAAAATCGCAATTGTGATTCCTATAAACGCTGCGACAGACGTAATTGCATCACTACGATGATGCCAAGCTTCCGCCTTTAGCGCGCTGCTTTTTAGTTTTTTGCTTCGCGACATGACCACTTGGAAAGAGATTTCCTTCCAGATAATAATAATTGCCAGGACGATCAGTGTAAAAGGTTTGGGTAATTCATGTGGAGTGATGATGTGCTCGTAGGCTTGCCATGCGATAGTACCAGCAGAGATGATTAGAAATACTACTACCAAAAAAGTAATCAGAGGTTCAGCTTTTCCATGACCATAAGGATGATTCTCATCCGCAGGTCGTGAAGAATATTTCAATCCAAAGAGAACTAGCACTGAAGCAAAAACATCAACCACAGACTCTATTCCGTCAGCGATCAGCGCATAGGAATTTCCAAATATGCCTGCTAGAAATTTGATTGCTGCCAAAACAACATTTCCCAGCATGCTGAAAATGACTGTTCTGATCGCAAGATTTGAGTTGCTCATGGGTTGAACTAAAGGGAGAATGGCAAAAATAGGGATTATTCTTTTTTTTGAGGTAAAAGCTGATTACAACGAATTCTTTCTCGTTTTCTCATACCAGGTAACAAATGAATCCCTTTTACCTAACATATACACCCCTTCTGGTAGGAACGGATTGAATACTTTTAGAACTGCAAAACTAACCCTATGAATAACCCTTTTAGATTTCTAGGCTTCTTTCTTTTGTCTGCATTAGCTATTTTCTCTTGTGGGGAAACTGAAGATCCAAATCCACTCATTTTTACAGTTTCGAGTAATTCTGTTCAGTTTGAAGCTGAAGGTGGTAGCCAAATTATTACCATTACGAGCAATTCTACCTGGACTATCGAGGCTGCATCATCCTGGCTTGAAGTAACCCCTATGGCAGGAACAGGAAACACCCAGATTACTTTAAAAGCTTCCTCAAACGAATTGATGGAAGCTAGAGAAGTAAATGTGAAAGTTATAGCAGGGACAGTTGTACAGCTGATTTCTGTAAAGCAGGATGCAAAAGCTCCGTCACTTCCTTCTTATTATATTCCTTCCGACGCGACAGGTATGAGGGATATTTCTAATCTGGAATTGGCAAATGAAATGGGGATAGGTTGGAATTTGGGGAATTCACTGGAGGCAATAGGAGGGGAAACAGCTTGGGGCAATCCGAAAACCACCAAAGAGCTTATCGGGCTCATCAAAGCAGCTGGCTTTAAATCCGTAAGAATTCCTGTAGCCTGGAGCAAATTCACCAAAGCTGAAACGTTCGAAATTGAACCTGTTTGGATGGCTCGGGTACAAGAGGTCGTGGACTATGTGATAGACAATGATATGTATGTAGTCATGAATATTCACTGGGATGAGGGTTGGATGCAGCCGACTTTTGCGCAGCAAAACTACGTCAATAATAGACTGGAGAAAATGTGGATTCAGATCGCCCTAAATTTCCGGGATTACGATGATCACTTACTGTTTGCGGGAACAAACGAAGTGATGGTAGATGGAGATTACAGTACTCCTAAGCCGGAATACTATCAGGTTCAGAATTCCTTTAATCAGACTTTTGTGGATGCTGTGAGATCAACTGGTGGGCGAAATACCTATAGAAATCTAGTAGTTCAGACCTTCAATACCAATATTGATCATGGAGTGAATTTCTTTGATATGCCAACGGATGATACGGAAGGGCGCTTGATGGTGGAAGTACACTATTATGATCCGTATGAGTTTTCACTTAAAGAAGATGAGGTCATTACCCAATGGGGCGAGCATGCTACAGACCTTTCTAAGACAGCTTCCTGGGGAGGAGAATCCTATGCAGACGGGCAATTCCAAAAGATTAAAACCAAATTCATAGATAAAGGTGTTCCGGTTCTGCTAGGAGAATATGCTGCTACAGATAAAAAGGCTGAAGACAATGATATTTACCGGAATTACTACTTGCTCCACATTAGTAAATGTGCCAAAGAACATGGGGTAGTGCCATTTTACTGGGATAATGGATTTGGTGGAGAGTATGGTTCTGCACTCTTTAATCGAAACTCAGGAGGTCTATTATATCCAGATTTGATTGAGGGGATTATCAGTGCTGGGCAATAAATGTTTTCTTAAATGAAAAACTGAAAGGCATGTTTAAACTTCTAGTTTTTAGTGGATTAAAAAAAGCCGGAATTCATAAAGAACTCCGGCTTTCGGCTTAAATAGGTATTAAGAGGCGAATGCCTCGGTTTTTTCTTTTCTACTGATGGTTCCAGGAATATGATGATCAGTCTTCAATATTATAAAACCTCCGAATGCACATATTGCCATTCCTGCGGCCATTGGAAATGCTGAACTCGCATGAAATAAACTCACGATGGCAGTTACTATACTACCAATTGCCATTCGCATACTTCCTAACATTGCAGAGGCAGATCCAGCATTCTTAGAGAATGGTGCCATGGCTAGCGCTGTTGTATTTGGACCATTCAAACCATGTGCTGTTAGGAAAATGAACATCATTCCTATCAGTGAATACAAATTGAATATATTAAAATATACCCCCAATATCAAGAAAAGAGCAGTTATACTTTGATAGTGTATGGAGAAATTGATGATCTGCTGACTCGTGTATTTGCGAAGCAAAATGTGATTCAGCTGAGTAGAGCCGATCATAGCAAATGCCAGAATTGCAAAAAGCCAACCGAATTGATGCTCTGTCAATCCATAAATGTTCATAAACACATCTGCCGAACTTGCGATGTAGGCAAATGGTGCCGCGCCGGCAATTCCTCCTGCGAGCATGTAAACTAAGAACTGCCGATTCTCAAGAACCTTAATGTAGCCTTTCCAAACCTGTTTTGGTTTAAGAGATACTTCCTTGTCTGGCAGAGCTCCAGCAGGTAGCACAACTACTGTAGCGATCCAAATAATGGCTGTTAAAGCAGCTAGAATAATAAATACCCAGTGCCAATCATAAGCTGCTGTCACAAATCCACCTAAAGTAGGAGCGATCATAGGCGAAACTGCTATCACCAAAACAAGCAAAGACATTGCTTGCGCGATTTTCTTAACAGGGAAAATATCCCGAACAATAGCTTGAGCAGACACCATTCCAGCACATCCACCAATGGCCTGAAGGAAGCGCATGAAAATCAGATTCTCTACAGACTGAGACATGGCACAGCCTATGGATGCTAAGATGTAGATAGCCAAACCTGCATAGAGAGGCTTTTTACGGCCATATTTATCTAATAGCGGTCCGTAGAATAACTGTCCTATGGCTATACCAACAAGATAGGCAGTAAGTGAAAGCTGAATATTTGAAATAGGCGTATTCAGGTCTCTTGCCATCTCAGGAAAACCCGGAAGATACATATCAATAGAAAAAGGACTAATAGTACATAAAGCACCTAGTACTAGGATAATTTTGAAGTATTCCGTTTTACTGTATTTCTTTCCCACCCTAAAAATATTTTACGCAGACTATCTGGGGTAAACAGGCATGATTGTTTATGAGTTCGTAAATATTAGCTTATTTTTTTGTGAAATAATTAAGCTTGCTTAGAATGTATTGAGGAATCTTTAATAGCCTAATTTTTTATGCGAAAAGTAAATTAGCTAAATCGAAAGGTTTTGGATGGAGATAGGATTACCAAAGAATAGATTTTGTGAAAAATCAGTTTTTTTCAGATTCCAGTACTTTCTCAATTCTTAAATCTGGAATTAACCATATCAATGCAACTAATACATAGATTCCTCCTGCTATAATAGGATGAATCCAAGTAGCGGCAATTGCAATCAGGTAAAGTATAGGTGAGATCCACCCTTTTTTGTCTTTTCCTACTGCCTTCGCCAGGATAGAATTTCGCCCTTGACAGTTTACAAGTGTTGTTTGTAGGATTTTGTATGCAATGGCTGACAATAAGAGTATAACTCCATAAAGAGCCATTGGCGCTGCACCGAAGTTATTCTCTCCCATCCATCCCGTGGCGAAAGGAATCATGGATAACCAAAACAAAAGGTGAAGATTTGCCCAGAGCACCTTGCCGCTTATTTTGGAAGCTGCATGCATCATGTGATGATGATTGTTCCAATAAATTCCTATGTAAATAAAACTCAAGACATAACTAAAAAACACCGGGATCAATGTGTGCAAATCAGCCCATTGATCTCCATGGGGAACTTTGATCTCCAGGACCATGATCGTGATGACAATCGCCAAAACACCATCACTAAAAGCTTCTAACCTATTTTTGTTCATTGGATGTTTATTTTTTCGTTAGTTCTATCCAAAATGGAAAATATCGCTGGCCATTTACCTCATAAAAAGGAAGTAATTGCCCTTCAGTTGCCTGAATAGTCACGCCCTTCAATTCCAGAATATCTATTTGATCACTTGATTTATCAAAAGCGATATTGGCGTAGTTGGAAGTCTCGATAGTCATTTTCCCTTGTGGAGGAACAGGTTTCACGAATTTTACCCGTATGTCATATACTCCAGGCTCGACGCTTACATTCCAATAACCAAATATGTCTTCTTGATCCCAAATACCACGTTCACCCGCTGCGTCATTTCGATTTAGGATTATAGGATTTTCTGCGGTATTGCCGACCTGGATTAGTGGAGGATCTTTTTGGTTTTTCTCGTTGATAAGCTCGATGTAAATGGCATCCATTTCAGATTTGAGTTCTTTTGACTTTGCACTGTTAGTGGACACCAAATTGTTTTGCTCGTAAGGGTCTTCATTCAGATTGAATAAATCAAATTTTGCGATTTCCGAATTGTAATCTGTGTTGCCCACCAATTTCCAACCTGACTTTTGGATAGAGATATTTTGATAAAGTTCAGGGTACTTTCTAGTCCAATAGGCGAAATAACTCCGATCATTAGCAGCATTATTTTTTCCTTCTATCAATGGTACCATACTGTGGCCATCAATTTTTCTGTCATTAGGCACTTCAAAACCACAAAGGTCTGCAAGTGTGGGAAGCACATCCATATGTGCCGTCAATGCAGAGATTTCTCTGTTTCCATTGAATCCTTCAGGATATCGAATGAAAAATGGCGCTCTTATTCCGCCCTGATAGGCACTGCCTTTGCGGCCTTTTAATCCTGCTACATAGCGCTGTTGCTGCGGACCATTGTCAGTCATGAAGATGACTATGGTGTTTTCTTCTATCCCTAGCTCTTCTAGTTTTAGGAAAAGCTTTTTCAGATTATCATCGATGTTTTCCACCATCGCATAGACTTTTCTCGCAGCCTCTTTATCCCCTTCCGACATAGGGTAGAAAGGCTTTCCGTCTTCGCCAAAACCGGCTGACGGGTCTATATCTTTATATTTTTGATAATATTCATCTGGCACCTGAAGTGGTGTATGCGGTGCGTTGAAGGATAAATAGGTGAAAAATGGTTTGTCTTTATTTTTCTCTATGAAGTTGATCGCCTCCTGCGCAAAAATATCAGAGCAGTAGCCGTCGTAGCTTTCTTGCTGATTATTGTGCCAAAGCACAGGATCGAAATAGCTTCGATCTCCCTGATAAAAAGTGGTGAAATCACCCACTTGTCCCATTCCGCCAGAAAGATGAATCAATGACTCATCAAATCCCTGATCGCTCGGGCGCATAGGGTAATTATCTCCCAAATGCCATTTACCAAAAATCCCCGTCGTGTAGTTTTTGGATTTCAACAGCTCAGCAATGGTTATTTCAGATTCTGCCATCATCGCGCCGCCATTGTAGGTATCACGAACTCCTGTTCTCAGGGAATATCGCCCAGTCATCAGGCTAGCTCGTGTAGGAGCGCAAACTGGAGATACATAGAAATTGGTAAATCGTATGCTCTCCGATGCGAATGCATCTAAAGTGGGTGTATTGATATGAGGATTTCCAGTGGAACCCAAATCACCGTAGCCTTGATCATCGGTGATGATGAGGATTATATTGGGAGATTTCTGCTTTTGCTGCGCAAAGCTAAAACTGAAGGATATGAAAAATAGGAAGGTAAAAATGGAGCTTTTGATCTTCATTAGATTAAGGTTAGTGCGTACCAGTAATCTAAAAATAAATTCTTTTGACGGAATAGCTATCCTGTGCCTGAATGAGTGTTTTTATTTCCCGCAGATTAACGCAGAAAAGACACGTGGATCGACGCGGATTTTTAATATATGAGAAAACGATGTGTTGTTTGGATATTTAAATTGGCCTCGACTTCGCTCGGCCACCGGAGTTAATCAATAAAGGAGGGAGGGAGAAAAGTGCGGCTCGCCGCACTTTTCTCCCTCCCTCCATAGTATATCAAATTATCGGTCACCGAGCGAAGTCGAGGTGTGAACCCTATTATTTTTGCAATTGACGTATAACAGGAAGCAAAATCCTTAAAACTCAATCTCATCTATACTTCTCAGCTGCACATGCTTTTTCATCTTCTTTTGGATGATTTTGAAATGGTGCAATTCTTCCTCTGATACTAGAGAAATAGCTTCGCCCGTCGCTCCTGCACGCCCAGTTCTACCTATTCTGTGCACATAATCTTTCGGCGAGCGAGGTAATTCGTAATTGATCACCAGAGGCAAAAACTTGATGTCAATTCCTCTTGCTGCCAAATCAGTTGCAACAAGAATTCGTGTTTTCCCGGATTTAAATGTATGCAATGCTTCCGTTCTAGCACCCTGACTTTTGTCTCCATGAAATGCCAGTGCTTCAATCCCATTTTTGTTAAGCTTCGTGACGATGTTATCTGCTGCACGGATAGATGAAGCAAAAACCAAAATTTGAGACCAGTCGCCTGAGTTGATCAAATAACGAAGGAAAGGGCCTTTTTGCTCCATAGGAACTCTGTACGCATACTGCTCGATAAGATCCGGAGAAACAGTATCTGGTTCGGCAGAAATTCTAACAGGCTCATGAAGCATCTCGTCGATCAAGCCTTCTACAGATTCTTCACTTGTCGCTGAGAAAAGTATGTTTTGGCGTTTTTTAGGAAGTTTTTCTAGAATCTGATCCACTTCCTCTTTGAAGCCCATATTCAAAACCTTATCAGCTTCGTCTAAAACTAGGACTTCCACTTGATTGAGATTAAGCGAGTTTTTAGAGAGCAAATCCAACAAACGACCTGGAGTAGCAATCAAAATATCCGTTCCGTAGATTTTCATCATCTGCGGATTGATCGATACTCCACCAAAAACAGCCAAAGCTTTAACAGGTCTATTCAGAAATCGCGCAAAATTTTCGGTCACTTCTGCGACTTGGCTTGCAAGTTCACGGGTAGGTACCAGCACCAAAACAGGAATCATACGCCCTTTATTTGGAGCTTTTTCCTGAAGTCTTTGAAGTATAGGTAAAATGTAAGAAGCGGTCTTTCCAGACCCCGTAGGCGCGATTCCCAGCACATCTTTCTTTTGCAAAATAGCAGGGATGGCCTCTATCTGTATAGGATATGGGCTATCGTAATTTGCTTTTTTGATTGCTTCAAGGATTTGCTTGGAAAGTCCTAATTCTGAAAAGTTCATGTGCGCGTATTTTCCGCAAAGTTAAGGCTTGGAAATTACTATTGTACTTTTTCGGTAATCTTCATTCCTTGCGTTCCAGCATAGAAGACAATAATTTCAGCATCGATATCACCTGTATTCCTACCCAAATGCTTTTTATTCACAATTTCCACGATAGGATCACCAGCTTTTAGCGTGAGCTCATTTCCATCTTCATCGATCACAAATAGCTTTCCTGTGAGTAGTACGCCTGCATTGATCACCGGATGAAAATGCAGCGGAAGTTCCGAATGGGCAGGGATAGTGATTTTGAGAATTGAAATCTTGGGCTTTGATAGTGGATAATGTGGCAAAGAATCTCCATTCCATGAAAGTTCTGATTCGATGAGTGTGACGGAACTTGGAGCAGCGACTTCCAGTACTTCCTTTTTAATAACATAGAATGAAAAAAGAAGTAGGATAGCGGCAAGCAAACTGTTTTTTAGCATAAGGCGAAGTATTAAAGAATGTTTTAATATAGCAAAAATGATAGCGAGAGGAGCCAGTTTTTCTATAGATCTATCTCTACATTCATAAAATCTAGCTTGTGTATCAGCTGAATATGTTTCAAATTGTACAGTCCCTTTTTTAAGTATTCCAAATCTGAAATGGTCTACTTACCTAGGGAGCTTTGCTCAAACCCAAAATTCCGTGTTATAGTATGTCGATTACCCGTAGTATTCCTTACTTTTTTATAGTAATGATTCTGGCATCATGTGCCAAAACAGTCAAGGAAGATCCCTCAAACCCCTCACCTGCAAAATCAGCGAAGGAAGAATTAGAGACTTTTCAATTGCAATCTGGACTTGAAATCCAATTGGTTGCCGCCGAACCTATGGTGGAGGACCCAGTATTTATCACTTTCGATGCAGATGCCCGCCTTTGGGTGATAGAAATGCGCGGTTTTATGACAGATACGTTGGGTTCCGAAGAGGATAAACCGATAGGCAGAATCTCCATTTTGGAAGATGAAAATGGGGATGGTGTGATGGACAAAAGCACCATCTATATGGATAGCTTGATAATGCCACGTGCTCTTGGTTTTTTCGCCGATGGCGTATTGGTAGCAGAAAACAAAGCGCTTTGGATCACCCAGGATCTGGATGGAGATCTTAAAGCTGATACAAAGGTTTTGCTGGATTCGACCTATGCCTCTTCAGGGAATCCCGAGCATTCAGATAATGGTTTGCTGCGAAATGTAGATAACTGGTATTACAATGCGAAGTCGAAAATCAGGTATAAATATCAAGATGGAGAATGGATCAGAGAATTGACCGAATTCCGTGGACAATGGGGAATCAGTCAGGATGATCAGGGTAGATTGTTTTACAATTACAATTGGTCGCAGCTTCACGCAGATCTAGTTCCTCCAAATTACCTTTCAAGAAATCCCAATCATAGTCCATCCACTGGGATAGATTATGGAGTGGCGCAGGATCGTAGAGTTTATCCGATTCGCCCTACGCCAGCAGTGAATAGGGGCTATATTCCGGGAGTTTTAGATGAGAATCAGAAACTAATGGAATTCACTGCAGCATGTTCTCCTTTAGTATTCAGAAGCACACTTTTTCCGGAGGAGTACTACGGCAATGCCTTTGTAGCGGAGCCATCAGGCAATCTGGTCAAGCGAAATGTTTTGATTCAAAATGGGACGACGATCACAGGTACCGATCCAAATCCAGGAAAAGAGTTTTTAGCTTCTACAGATGAGCGGTTTCGGCCTTCAAGTTTTGCAACTGGGCCGGATGGAGCATTATATATAGCAGACATGTACCGAGGTCTGATCCAGCATGGAGCTTTTATGACACCGTATTTGCTGGAGCAAACGATAGATAGAGGGTTGGAATTACCCATCCATTTAGGTAGAATTTGGAGGATTGTTCCTGAGGGAGCAACTACCAGAGCTATGCCTAAGCTTTCTCAAGCAAGTAATGAGGATTTAATCATATTCCTTTCTGATAAAGATGGCTGGTACAGAGATATGGCTCAGCGACTTTTGGTGGAGCGAAAGGATTTAAGCGTGAAGGATGCTTTGATAAAGTTGGCGGTAGATCCAAACGCGAGTGAAATGGGACGATTTCATGCACTTTGGACTTTGGAAGGTCTAAGCATACTTTCCGAAGATTTTCTTTTCTCAATCTTCGAGCAATCTTCGGGTTTGATTCAGAGTACAGCGCTAAGATTACTTGAGCCATTTGCGCAAGCATCTTCTTCTACACGATCCAAACTAGCAAAAGCTATGGAGGATGCAGCTGTAGAAGCTACTCAGGCAGAAGCTTTACAACTTGCCTTGAGTAGTTATATGCTTTCTGCGAGTGATGATGAAAAAGTACTTTCTGCTATTTTCAAAAAATATGGAGATGATCCACTGATGCGCGATGCAATGTTGAGCAGCTTGGAAGGAAGAGAATATGATTTCTTGCAAAAGCTTTGGGTCTCTTCAGAGTGGCAAAATCAGGATCAGTCAAAGGAAATTTTTCTGGAAACTCTGGCTACAGCAGTTCTGAAAAATGGAAAACCTGCTGAAGTTAATGGGCTTTTGACAATGGCAAATACGAAAGAACTTGGCTGGAAAGAGAATATATTGATTTCAGGGATGTCTATTCAGGCCGGAAACTTAAAGGGCAAAGAGCTTATAGCATTAAAATCTGAACCTTCGCTTTTCAAGCGTACAGACCTTCCAATTGATGAAAATCGTCTGGATATGCTGAGGCGAATATTTACGTGGCCAGGATTTGTTCCTTCAGAAAAAGCAGTTTCCGAAAGTCAATTGGATGAGAAGGGAATGCAGCAGTTTGCTCAGGGTAGACAAAAATTCCTGGTGACCTGTGCAGGATGTCATGGTTCCGATGGAGCAGGTGCAACCCGAATGGGACCGCCATTGGCTGATTCTGATTGGGTACTGGGAGATGAGAGACGATTGGCAATGATCTTACTACATGGTTTGGAAGGTCCGATTGATGTGGCTGGGAAAACCTACGATGCGCCTGATATTCTTCCTGTTATGCCTTCACATTCTACGATGGATGATGGGAGTATTGCAGCGATTTTGACTTATATTAGGAATGAGTGGGGCAATCAATCTCCGCCAATATCTGGCCGTACTGTCAGCAAAACTCGCTTGATTACCCAAGGAAGAGTTTACCCGTGGAAAGCCACTGAACTAAATGAATACATAGAATCTATACCTCCTGAAGAAACCCCAAAACCCTAACCTATGAAGAACCCCAAAACCAATGTCCTCAGCTTTGATGCTGACAGAAGGAGTTTCATTAAAACCGCAAGCCTTGGAGCAATGGCGATGAGCTTTCCGCTTCCTTTTTTGCCTGAAAACCTAAAGAATGTTCCAATGGGCGTTGTCGTTCATTCCTACGGAGCGAGGTGGCAATCCAAGGAAAATAGTCAAAAGTATCCTGCTTTTACAGATGCTATTGATATGATGGAGCATTGCAAGCAAATCGGGGCTGGTGGAGTGCAGGTGCTCGTAAGTGGTTGGGCAGATGATTTTGCTAAGAAAGTGCGAGATCGGAGAGAAAAGCTAGACTTATATCTGGAAGGAAGTATTGGACTTCCAAAGACTCCTGAGGATGTCGCGAAATTTGAATCAGAAGTGTTAGCTGCAAAAGAAGCAGGAGCTACTGTCTTAAGGACAGCGTGTTTGGGTGGTAGGAGATATGTGAATTTCAAAACCCCTGAGGAGTATAAAACCTTCAAAAAAAATGCATTGAAGTCCATGGAATTGGCGGAGCCAATTGTGAGAAAGCATAAAATGAAGCTGGCAATAGAAAATCATAAAGACTGGACCGCAAAAGAGTTGGAAGCAATTATCAATAATCTTGGGAGCGAATGGGTAGGGGTGACATTAGACTTTGGTAACAATGTGTCATTTCTAGAGGATCCAATGGAAGTCATCAAGACTTTGGCTCCTTATGCTTTTTCCACTCATGTGAAGGATATGGGAGTGAAAGATTACGAAGACGGCATTCTGCTTTCTGAGGTTCCGCTTGGCGAGGGGATTGTGGATGTAAAAGCGGGAGTAGATTTGTGTAAGAAATTCAATCCTGATATCACATTTTCTCTGGAAATGATCACTCGTGATCCCTTAGAAATTCCTTATTTGACTGATGGATATTGGGCGACTTTTGAGGATGCATCTGCTCAGGAAACTGCCAAAGTACTTCGACTTGTGAAGGAAAAAGCTTTTGCCGGAGATCTTCCTCATGTCACAGGGCTTAGTCCTGAAGAGAAACTCGCGTACGAAGAGCAGAACGTTGTCTCTTGCTTGAATTACAGTCGAAGTTCTTTAGGATTGGTTTAAGTGTTTTCTAAAAAATGTGTAAAATCAATGTGATTATCCGTAATGATGCAAGTAGTCTTATTTTCTTTGGTTTGCTGGCCCGAAGACCGGTAATCGAAGTAGCCTCAATCCTAGCTTTAACCACTTCCTTTATTGCTATACTGGCAGAAAAGCGGATATACATATAAATCAATAATTAATATCTAATCATTAACCTATAACTAATCATGTCTGAAAAATTACCTGGAATCAAACTTTTTGACCTAAATGGAAAGACAGCCATCATCACAGGTGGTTCGAAAGGACTGGGCTTAGCCATGGCTGAAGGACTTGCCTCTGCTGGTGCGAATGTGATGCTAGTAAGTAGAACTCTGAATGAAGGTGAGGAATCAGCAAGTAGAATCGCCGAACTGTATGGTGTAAAGGCAATTGCTTTTGAAGCGGATGTCGTACATAAAGATCAGACAGAAGCTATGGCAAAAGCTGCTTTTGATGCATTTGGAAGTATAGATATTCTGATCAACAGTGCAGGAATCAACATTCGCGGCGCGATCGATGAATTGCAGCTGGAGGAATTTAGCAAAGTGATGGATATCAATGTGACTGGAACTTGGCTATGCTGCAAAGCAGTAACTCCTTATATGAAAGAAGCTGGCAAAGGAAGTATTATCAATTTGGCGAGCACTTTGGGGTTGGTTGGACTATCTAATAGAACGCCTTATGCATCCAGTAAAGGCGCAGTTGTTCAGATGACACGAGCGCTTGGGTTGGAGTTTGCACCATTCAATATTACTGTGAATGCAATTTGTCCAGGGCCATTTTTGACCGAAATGAACTTGCCGATTGCTGATACAGAAGAGGGGAAAAAGTTTATTGTGGGTGCTACTGCACTTGGCAGATGGGGGAGATTGGAAGAGATCCAGGGAGCTGCGATTTACTTGGCTTCAGCTGCCGGAACCTATATGGTGGGATCTATGCTGACTGTGGACGGTGGCTGGACAGCGAGGTAATTTCACCTAGATCTGACGAAATGGTTTTGTACGACTTTGTCTAAAAAACGGGTTGATTTTATGCATTCAAAAACCAATTGCTTCGGTAAATCTCCAAACATTGGAATGCCCGATCCCAGCAACACAGGAATTGTCGTAATGATCATTTCGTCAATTAAATCTTCTTTTAGAAAGCTCTGAATGGTTTTGCCTCCATCGATATAAAGCTTGTGAAAGCCTCTGCTATGAATTTCGGAAAGAACTTCTGTGATGCTTCCTTTGACCAGAAAGGCCTTGTCTTTGAACTTTTCGGGAATCTCTTTCAAGGAATTACTCCAAACAAATACAGGCTTGGTGTAAAACCAATCACCTTCAAAACCTGCAACCACCTCAAAGGTATTTCTTCCCATCAGCAGGGCATCTATGCGGGAAGTGAACTCATTGAATCCAGTGTCTACATGATCAATTTCCGGAAAAGTAGAAAGCCAGTCCAATTCATCATTTTTTCCGGCAATGAAACCGTCTAAGCTGGTGGCTATAAATACGCTGTTTTTCATACGATATCAGATTTATTGCAGCGCCAGATGATTATTGAATTTAGCGCAAGTATAAAGAGTTGCGCTATTTGTTTTTCATTTTTTCAACAGCATTCTTGGCATAATTTCTAAACCATTCAATTTCACATGATTTAATATAATCCTCATACTCACCAATAGTTACAGTCAAATCAGATCTGACTGATCCTAATTCCATTTCACCTAGTCTCCTTGCCCAAAACTTATGAGTTTTATTCATTGATCGAATGGTCTCTACAGGATCTTCCAATACCTCAGGAAAGCCAAGCTCATCAATTATTAATTTGATCAACCGGATATATTTCTTCTCGAAAGCTTGTCCAGAGTCAGTGATCAAGTCAGCATAATCATTTAGGTTGATTAAGTTGTTAGCAGTGTTGAAAATCTCTGTATTTTCAAATGCAATTGAAACCCATTTTTCAGCTTCTTCATAGTTTGAAAGGTGTCTATTTCCTCTGATCAATAAATTAATTGCAAGAAAATAAAGGGAAGGATAGTCTTCCGGCTCCATAATTTCCACTACAATTTCGAAGTGCTTAGTAGCTTGAGGATATTGTTCCGACATCCAGTAGATGTGAGCTATTTGGTTGTGCTGTTTTATTTTAAGAACATCCTCATCATAGGAGCCTCGAACTTCGTCTATAAAATCATTGAGCAGTTTTATTTTAGATTCATATTCAGAATCTGGAATGTCTCTGTAGAGTTTGAGCATTAACTCTGTTGGAAAAAAATTACTGTTTAGTTGTTCTCGGTTCATTTAGCCTGAAGTTTCTTATTGATTCTAAATGAATAAGCTATAAAATAAACCAAGGGAATAAAAACAAATCCTAAGGAAACAGGCAAAAACCAATGACCCAAACCATCTTTCAAGCCTTGAGCGATTTGGATGTTTTTGTACAGAATCCTAACTTTATTTTGATCTTTGGTCTTTCTTCCATTATGAAATGTTTAAGGGCAACTGAAAGTAGGTTTCTGGGATCAATGGTTGAGGTTCGATAGGGTAACTCCCCCTTTTTTTCAAAGGGGGCAGGGGGATTTTTCTCTGGTTTTGGGGTTTCAGGAGATTCCTGCACTCAGTAGTTTACCAGCTTCCACCGCCACCACCTCCAAAACCACCTCCGGATGATCCACCACCTGAGCCACCTGAACTTGCCGGTGAGCTTACCATAGTGGATTGAGTGGACTTGATGGAATTGTTGAAAGATTTTGAAAAATGATTCATGGACATCATTCTACCACTTGATGAGTAATACCAGTTTGGAGGTTGCAGATTTAGTGAGTCGAATTTTTTTGCCCATTTATCAAACATGCCAAAGGCTAATGCATAGCTCATTGTTGATTCGAAATAGGAGGGGTCTTCTTTGAGTAGCATTTTGAGTTTATTTTCCTCCGCTACTTTGATGAACTGTTTGAAGCCTTTCAGTTCGGATAGAATCATCGTGCCTTCTTTGTTCTTTTTGATCAATAACTGGCTCATTACCAATAAGAAAATGAGAGAAATACCTACAGCGATGGCGGCAATTATTCCCCAGAAAAATAAAAACGATGGAACCAGAATAAAAAACAAAACTACTAATCCGCCAATTGTATAGCTCTTGATTCTTCTGGATTTATTCACATAGTAAATCTGAGCAGCGTCTTTTAGACTACTGCTTGCGGTACTCATGGTGGTGTAGAACTTTTCTTTGAGACTACTCACAAGCACTTCAGTTTTTGATGCAAATAGTCCATTGAAAAGCTGGCGCTGATATAAAGGAGCATCAGCTTCTAATTCTTTCAATTTCTTTAGCCTAGTGTCATCTTTCGCAAACCATCCTTTCTCATCTATCTCCTCAATAGTCAAGTAACCGCGTGAGGCCCAAAATGGAATAAGAGAAATCAAATCTGCCGTATCACCAGAATCGTCAATCAAAAAGCCCACCATGGCCGGATCCATGCCTTTGGGTGGATAGTAACTTGTCGTTGTTGTGGCGTGATCGTCTTTGCCATGCTTCTTCCAGATAGCATAAAATGCAATGTATACTAGGGTCAAAATGATTACCCATCCATAATTTGTCCAGAACGGCCAGAAAGGTTTGATTTCTTTGATGCTTCCTAAAGGGAGTTTCAAAAGTACAGTGACAGCTTCTCCACCGAAAGAAACCACATCAGGTTTAGTGGAGCCAGAGTAGATGCCGTTAGAATAAGTAGTCTCAAAATCTGATGTAGGAACAGCTGATCCAACAGTGCCAGCATATAGAAAGTAATCTCCTTCATCTAGCATAATTCCTGGAGGTAATTGAACCTTGAAATCAATTTTATTGAAAGGCGCATACCAATCACTAGGCTTAATATTCCAATAGAATTGAATTACTTCTTTCTCGTGTAGAAACGCATTCTCAACCCTATACCTGATTTCGTACTCTTGCGGGCCTTGAAGCGTAATATCTGCGTCACCGATTTTGATCTGCAGATTATCGGTCATTTTCTGCCCAAATGCTGAGGGTGCGTCAAATTTATAACCTTGCACTTCTATCTCGCTTAGTTTGATTTTACGAGTTTCTTGATTGCCTTCTTCTGTCAGAAAATCATAGGAAGTCTGAATGTCACGAAAGATCCCATGCTTCGGATCTGTGAAATAGATATTGTACTTCTCGATTACATCAAAGTAACCCTCTTCATGGAGTGTAATATCCACTGAATAAGAAGTGACCGTGAAATCCTGTGCATAGACATTGAGCTGCGCAAAAAATATAAGGAATAGAAATGCGATTTTTTTCATACTAGTGCTCATATACCTACTAAGCTCCATTGAAGTTGCAAGGCTTTTGACGTGCAATTAAGAAAAACTCACTTTCACATTTTCACGGCTTTCTGGTTCTGCCTCGAAATAGTCAAAATGCTGATAATTAAACATACCGGCTACAACTACCGCAGGGAAGCTTTCTCCATACGTATTGTTTTCTCGAACGGTGCCATTGTAATAGCGTCTTGAGCGCTCCAGGTTTTCTTCGATCTCGTTCAGTTTATCCTGCAGTTGAAGGAAGTTAGTATTCGCTTTCAAGTCTGGATAAGCTTCACTCAATGCAAAGATGCTTCGAAGAGTTTTTTGAAGCTGATTCTCTGCCTGAATTTGCTTATTGATGTCATCAGAAGGTACTGCCATCGCTGCATTTCTGGCTTGAATCACCGCTTCCAACGTTTCTTTTTCATGACTTGCATATCCTTTTACAGTTTCTACAAGATTAGGAATTAGATCATAGCGTCTCTTAAGCGCTACATCAATGTTGCTCCAGCCGTCTTTTACTATGTTTTTGTTTTTCACTAGTTGGTTGAAAATACCAACTAGGATAATGCCCAGAAACAAAATGATTCCAGCAATAATGAGAAGTGCTACCATGATGGGTTGAATTTAAAATGGGTTAAGACAGAGACATCAAAAAGTGAAAACTTACGGGGATCATCCATGTCGAATGATTTAACAGTTTCAAAATACCAACTTTTATTGAATACTCAAGAAAATCAACAAATTGAAGGTTGGTTATCAAAGGTCACAAATTTCAAACTTTCCGAGAATTTAGGTATTTTGAAAATCAATTATATCCCCTCAGGAATGACTTTCTCAATCGTATGTGTAAAAGAGTCATAGTTTTTATCAATTGAATTTTTGATTACATATATAATACTTGTAGTAAATTAGCTTTCGTAAAAATTAAACACAAACCCTAATCATATGGATAACAAAGAAAACGGACATGACAATACAGATCCTGTATGGGATGTCAATGATAGCGAAGCAAAATGCCCGTTCACCGGCGGTGCGGTAACAAAGACTGCAGGTGGAGGAACAAGAAATCGAGATTGGTGGCCAAACCAATTGAATTTGAATATACTTCGCCAGCATTCTTCGAAATCAGATCCAATGGATAAGGACTTCAACTATGCTGAAGAATTCAAGTCTTTGGACTTAGCCGCAGTGAAGAAAGATCTAGCTGATTTGATGACAGATTCTCAGGATTGGTGGCCGGCAGATTTTGGCCATTATGGTCCATTTTTTATCAGAATGGCTTGGCACAGTGCAGGTACTTATCGTATCGCAGATGGTCGAGGAGGAGGAGGATCAGGATCTCAGCGTTTTGCACCGCTAAACAGCTGGCCTGATAATGCTAACCTAGACAAGGCTCGATTGCTGCTTTGGCCAATCAAACAGAAATATGGAAGAAGGATTTCTTGGGCTGATTTAATGATTCTGGCAGGTAATGTTTCTTTGGAAACTATGGGGCTGAAAACTTTCGGCTTTGGTGGTGGACGTGAAGATATTTGGGAGCCAGAGGAGGATATATACTGGGGATCAGAAGGTGAATGGTTAGGAGATAAGGAAAGATATAGTGGAGATCGTGAATTGGAAAATCCTCTAGGAGCATCTCACATGGGATTGATTTATGTGAATCCAGAGGGACCAAAAGGACAGCCAGATCCGATCGGCGCAGCTCATGATATTAGAGAGACTTTCGGTCGAATGGCTATGAATGACGAGGAGACTGTCGCGCTTATCGCAGGTGGTCACACTTTTGGCAAAACTCACGGGGCAGCAGATCCAGGTGAATACGTAAGCCATGAGCCTGCTGGAGCTTCGATAGAAGAAATGAGTCTGGGTTGGAAGAATACGTATGGAACAGGGAATGCTGGAGATACAATCACCAGTGGTCTTGAGGTAACGTGGACTTCTACTCCAACAAAATGGAGCAATGGCTTCTTCGAGAATCTATTTGGATTCGAATGGGAATTGACCAAAAGCCCTGCTGGAGCTCATCAGTGGACTCCAAAAGGTGGAGCTGGCGCTGGTACAGTGCCTGACGCTCATGATCCGTCTAAGAAGCATGCTCCATCAATGTTGACAACTGATTTGGCATTGAAGGAAGATCCTGCTTATGAGAAGATTTCTAGACGATTCTTCGAAAATCCTGATGAATTTGCAGATGCTTTCTCTAGAGCTTGGTACAAGTTGACTCATAGAGATATGGGGCCAATTGATCGTTATTTAGGTCCAGAAGTACCTACTGAAGAATTAATCTGGCAAGACCCTATTCCTGCGGTCACTCATGAATTAGTGAATGAGGCGGATGTAGCTTCTCTGAAGTCTAAGGTGTTGGAATCAGGACTTTCTGTTTCTGAATTAGTTTCTACTGCTTGGGCTTCTGCCTCTACTTTCCGTGGATCCGATATGCGTGGAGGTGCCAATGGCGCTCGTATTCGTCTTTCTCCACAGAAGTATTGGGAAGTAAATAACCCTACTCAACTTGGAAAAGTAATCGATAAACTGGAAGGGATTCAGAAGGAATTCAATGCTTCTGGAAAGCAGATTTCTTTGGCTGACCTAATTGTACTCGCTGGATGTGCAGGTGTGGAGCAAGCGGCTAGAAATGCGGGTAATGAGGTTAAAGTTCCTTTCACTCCAGGTAGAGCGGATGCGTCTCAATCACAAACTGATGTAGCTTCTTTTGCAGCTATGGAGCCAGCAGCTGACGGTTTCCGTAATTATTACCGACCTAAGCACAAAGCGTCTGCTGAAGAAATGCTCGTAGATCGCGCACAGCTTCTTAAGCTTACTCCACCTGAAATGACCGTGCTTGTTGGCGGGTTGAGAGTGTTGGGAACTAACTATGATAACTCTAAGCATGGAGTATTTACTTCAACTCCAGGAGCTCTGACCAATGACTTCTTTGTAAATGTCCTAGATATGGGTACTACTTGGAAGGCTGCAGATAGTGGACAGCATGCTTTCTTGGGCTCAGATCGTAAGACAGGCCAAGTAAAATGGACTGGGACTCGTGCGGATTTGATCTTCGGGTCTAATTCTGAGCTTCGTGCTTTGTCAGAAGTCTATGGATGTTCTGATTCAAAAGATAAGTTCCTTAAGGACTTTGTCGCAGCTTGGGATAAGGTAATGATGCTTGATCGTTACGATTTGGCTTAATTCAAATTTCTTAATTGAACTATAAAAGGTGATCTGGAAACAGATCACCTTTTTTTCTGAAAGTCAATTTATGAAATAGAAAAGCTTGATAGGATTAGTTAATCCTTAAGCCATCCAGCTATACTTCTTCGGTCGCGGGTAAAAGATGGATGAACTTCATGTTCCATCTCATCGCTTTGAAAGAAAACCATTCTTCCGCCAATAGGTGAAATGTCTTGTTGTGCACTTCCTTCAGGATACAAGGAAAGCAAGCCGCCATCTTCAGCTTGCCAGTCTTGATTTAAAAAAAGAACAATGGAATATTTCCTTCCCTTTTCATTTTTGAATTGATCCAAGTGCCTTTTATAAAAGCTCTTTGGCTCATAATTGGCATAATGACTTTCAAAAGTCTTGATAGAAGTAAAGCAGGTTTTATTCAAATGTGAAATAAAGTTCCCCACTTTTTTATTGTAGATCATTTCAAATTGGTTGACACTTTTCTCATCAATCCATTTGATTTTATCACCTCTAATCAGCGCATTTTGTTGGTAATCTTGCTTGTTGCCTGTTCCGGAAACTTGCAGATTTCCCGACTGATTTTCACGCTGTATATTGTCCCGAAGGCCTGTTACTGTATTAAAATCTATGAAGTTATTACTACAACCATACTTATTGTCGATTAGGCCTTGAATCATTTCTTCGAATTGATCTTTCTCCTCCTTATCCTCCTGATCCTTATCCATTTTGGTAGTTAGAACCTAGCTGTATTAATTTACAATTCGGGTTTTACACAAGAAGATCATTCTTTGGGTCATTCTTTCATTTTCTTTTTGGAGAGCATGAAAATCAGAGATGGATAAAAAAGAGTTTTGAAATCTCAGGTTAGCAGATATATGAATTCAACAGAGAGATTAATTACCTGAGTATTCTAGAAATCAGTTACTAAGCTTCATGGAAAAATCTGGAGTGATGGTTTTTTTAGCGGCTGCTACATCGATGTATTTTTCCAGATCTTTGATGGAAATAACGGTGAAGTCATTCTCGTCAAGGTATTCTAAGTATTCTTTGAAAAGTTCGGGAGGTGTATTCACCCAAGGATGTTCTATATCTGGAACTCCGTGAATTGTCAAGATGACAATATTTCCATCTTTGGCTTGATCAAAGGCATTCATGATCTCAGCCTTATTCGTTTCATCGGTGGCCCAGCTAGGAATCAGGAATGGATGATCACTCAAAGGGTCATAAGCTCTACTGCCGCCAGCTCGTGCGAAAACGTATTCTTTTTCCTGTAAAAAATTTAAAGCTTGAGCATTTAATCCATATCCAGGATAAGCAAAGTTGGTAGGTTTCGGGATTCCGAGTGAGGCACATTTAGTCTCGATATAAGTGAGCTGTTCGTTGAATTCTGATTGTGTTAGTTTGCTGACATTGGAATGTGTATGCGTGTGATTAGCAATTTCAAAACCCATTTTATCCAACTCCTGAATTTGCCGCCAATTCATATATAATGTGCTATCAGTATAATTTGGCTGAAACTCACAGACGAAGAATGTGGCTCCAAAATCAAATTCCTTTAGCATTGGAGCTACAATAGAATACTGACTTGCCGGTGCATCATCAAATGTTAGAACGACCAATTTGTCGGGTATTGGTTTTTTGAGGATTTGGGCATCAAGACATAGAACAACTGAAAAAGTATAAAGTAAAATGATAAATTTTTTCATGATCCTTCAGTCCTGATTTCTCTATTTTTAAGTGTAAGCCCTTTGTCAGTGTTTACAGGGTTTTTTACAGGGATATCTTTGCTTTTCTATTCCTTATAAAGGTTAAAACAGAACCTATTATAATTAATATGATAGAAGGATAGAAGGTTAACATTGCAAGAATTCCTGGTCCTACAGCATTTCCAGCATCAATGACTCCTAGTTCATTAAGCCCAAGAACAATTAGTAAAGGGCTGATCCCTACAATCAATAAGATTATTCCTATTCGTAAGGTAAGGTGAAGTTTACTCCATTTTTTTCGCATAATGTCTGTTTTGGAAATGTTTGAGTATAGGTATTATTTGAAAAATAACTGCTTCAATTATTGGCCTTTTTCCCAAAATCTAGATTTTAGCCAACAACCAAGGTAATCAGATAAATCACACTTATAGCTGTCACGGACATAATCAGTGTGCCTAGGCTGTGAGTTTGATTGCCTTGTTTGATAGATAGTCCGGAGAGTTGAGTCACTGCCCAGAAGAAACTGTCGTTGGCATGGGAGATCGCCATTGCTCCAGCGCCTGTAGCCAAGACAGCAAAGACACGCATAGTTTCTGAGTCAAGTCCAAGAGAACCAAGTAGGGGGGCAATTATAGATGCAGTAGTGATCATCGCTACTGTGGATGAGCCTTGGGCGGTTTTCAGTGCAAAAGCAATTAGAAATGGAAGAAAAATACCCCAGCTTGCACCACTCATGCTCGTGCTTACCAGATCACCTATTCCAGAATTCTGCAGCATTTTTCCAAATACTCCACCTGCACCAGTAATCAGAATCACCGGCGCTGCAATCAAAATCGCTTCACCGATCCAACCACTGGATGAAAGAAGTTTTGCATCGAATTTTTTTGGTAAGGTAAAAGCCAGAAATGAGCCTAAAAGTAAGGCGATGACTGGACTTCCTGCGAATTGGATAAAGGTGTAAAAAGTGCCCTCTCCAAATGGTTTGGTTGGGTATTTTGCAATCGATGCGACAATAATCAAAATCAAAGGGACGATAATTGGTAAGAAAGAAGCAAATGCTGATGGTCTATTTTTCTTTTCAATTTCCTCTGTTTTGACAGCCATCTTTGGCACCAAAGGGATTTTATAAGCAACTTTTTTGACAAAAATGTAACTGGGGATCAATGCAATCAAACTCACGATAAGTCCGTAGAAAATAATCATTCCTAGGTCCGCCTCATAAATTCCTGCCGTAGCAATCGGACCTGGAGTAGGAGGGACTAAAGAATGGGATGCAGTAGCTCCCAAAGCCAATGCAATAGTAGTGGCAGCGTAAGGAACCTTACTTTTCAGTGAAAGCGATTTGCTGATCGGATTCATCATGATAAAGGTACTGTCTCCAAAAACGGGGATAGAGAGTATATACCCCGAAATCATCATGGCAAGTGTCACTGATTTCTCTCCGATCCACGAAAGAATTTTTTCTGCAATGACTATAGCTCCGCCTGTTTTCTCTAGAAAAGTTCCCATCATCACACCTAGCAAAATCAGCAAACCTATGCTTCCCAGTACACCTCCAAATCCTTCTGAAATGGATTGTAAGATCAATTCTCCAGGCATTCCCGCAAGCAATCCATAGAGGATTGCACCGCAGAAAAGAGCAAGAAAGGGATGGATGTCAAATTTGACGATGGCAATTAGAATTAATGCCAAGGCAAAAAGGATGATCAGAAGTGTGAGCATTTTGGGTTAGGTTGGGTTTTTAAAAAAGAGCTCTAAACAGGTAGCGTTATGAACCTTCAACCTAAAAATTAGGGAAAAAAAGGGAATATTAAAGCCTCAAGCTGTAATAGCTTTTGAATTGTTTGTTGAGCGGCCTCACTAGGGTTGAATATTTGGTATTTTAGCCAATTCAAAATTCTTTATACTTAATAACCTCTTTGCATGCGATTATTTTCAACGTTCAATTTGCTGATAACCTTACTGATACTTGCTTCCTGCAACTCAGTACCCAAGAAGGAAGGGAGCTTCATGATTTTACCAAGCCCTAGCTCAGTAGAAATTTCGGGGATTTCTGATTTGCTAGCCTCCGATATTGAAGATCTAGTGGATCAGGCAAAAGCAGATTTTATATCGGGTAAAGCCCTTGAAGCTTCTAAGAATAAGTCTTTGACTTTTAGCCTAGACAAGGATTCTGACTTGAAGGCAGAAGCATATACGCTTGATATTTCTGAAGATCACATTGCCATCACGGCTACTACAAAGGAAGGTCTTTGGTATGGAGTGATTACGCTTGGTCAATTAGTTCAGGATGCGCTGGATCAAGATGCTGCTTTGCCTTTGATCTCTGTAAAGGATGAGCCAGCTCTGAAGTATCGTTCTGTGCAACTCGATGTGAAGCATCATCTGGAAAAGAAGGACTATTACTATGAGCTGATGGATCGCTTGGCTGAGATGAAAATCAATGGGGTTATTTTGGAAATAGAAGATAAACTAGCATTTGAGAAGCAACCAAAAGTGGGTTCTTCGGATGCATGGACTATAGCAGAATGGAAAAAGCTGAGTGATTACGCTATGGCTAGAAATATTAGAATTTCTCCTTTGGTGCAAGGACTTGGACACGCTTCATTTATTCTGAAGCATGAGGAATACAAGGATTTGCGTGATGATCCGGAAAGTGATTGGGCTTTTAATCCGCTTGATGAGCGAACATACGAGGTGCAATTTGATCTGTACTCGGATGCACTGGCCGCTTTTCCCCATGCGCAATACCTGCATGTGGGCGGGGATGAAGTACATACTACAGGAAGAGGAAGTGGGAAATCACCCTTGGAGTTACAGTTAACCTGGCTGAATAAAGTGAGTAAGTATGCAGAAGAGCATGGTGTGACTCCTATTTTTTGGGATGATATGCCGTTGAAAAATGCTGGGGTATATGGTTCTGTTTATAACAGGAATCTTTCGGAAGTCCAGGTGGATAGTATCTGGACGGTGAACGAACCTAACTTGAATAAGTATGTGGATATGTTCCCGAAAAATTGTGTGTATATGCGCTGGAACTACGACATGCCTGAGACTATGGGTAATAATCGTGCGATGCAATGGTTTACCGATCATGGTTTCCTGGTGATGGGAGCTACCGCAGGTCAGACTCGCTGGAATCTTATGCCACTCGAGGAAAGTAATACAGCTAACATTCGGGATTTCGCTTTGATTTCCATTGATAATAATGCAGATGGATTACTATTGACGCTTTGGGATGATGATTCTCCGCACTTTGAGTTGTATGGCAGAGGTATTGCGATTTTTGCTGAGTACACCTGGTCTGGTCAAAAGCGGACTTCCGGAGAACTACATGCTGCTTATAGACAGCGAACTTTCGGCTCGGAATTGGCGTCAGAAGACTTTGCTTTTATCAATGATTTGGAAGCTCCAGTAGCTTTTTGGAAAAATGCCTTGCTGGACAAAAAAGATCGCAATCAACTTCGAAGAATGGACAATCCTATGCAGGATGCAGTGTTGACTTTGCCGGAGGCCAATACTCCTGGAGAATGGACGGAAAGGAATAAGGAGAAACTGGCTAAAGCCAAGGTAAATCAGGTGATAGTTGATTCAGTTTTGTATAAAATCGCTGCTTCCAAAAAAGCTGCATTGAGAAATAACTATACGCTAGAAGTCTATGAGCAAGTGGCTAAAGTGACTCAATTCACCAATAAATCCCTATTACTTCTTGCAGAGTGGGATCTTGCGAAAACGGCTGAGGAAAGAGAGACTGCCAAAGAAAAACTTCTGAGTCTAGAAGGCGAGTGGAACGCTCAGTTGGTGGAATTGGAGAAAGTATATGGTAAAACCAGAGAGCTGAACAAGCCAGATGACTATATTTTGGATCAGGATCACCATGCTCATTTAGCCAATCAGGCACTTAGATTTTCGGACTGGCAATTCTATGTTGAGGGTCTATTTCTGCAAAAAATCAAGGAAGGAAATAGTCTGATGATTGAGGGTGATATTAAGAATAATTGAGCCAGTTGCTATAATGATAACTTAAGTTAGGCTGCTTCTCCAGAAGCAGCCTTTTTTATTATAACCATCGAGTTGACGGACTAAATCAATTGTAGCCTTTTTTTTCTGGGTTCACAAAATGGTTTGCGAGCTTAGGCTACCCGGTTTATTCATTAAAGAAAGGCTTCATCTCGTTGTGAATATTTTCACGGAGAGCTTTTAGCTTTATAGCGTATTCTTCTAGTTTTTTCTCCTGATCGGTTTGTGGGATCCAAGGCTTCACTTTTTTGGGAGTTCCATTTTCATCCACTGACACGAAAATGATAATGCAGTGCGTCTTTTTCTCAAATTCTTGATGCGAAAAATCTCTGGAATACACCTCCACCATGATGTGAATACTGGAACTCCCAGTATAGATCACCGAGCAATCGACTTTGATCACCTCACCGATATTGATGGGTTTATAGAAACGAATACCACCCACATAAACAGTCACACAGTAACTTTCCGACCATGTTCTGGCACAAGTATAGGCCGCTTGATCTATCCATTTCATCACGACTCCGCCATGGACTTTGCCACCGAAATTTATGTCAGAAGGTTCGCTAATAAACTGGAAGGAGGTTTTGTGTGAGGTATCCATAGGTTTGCTTGGTTTTATAGGTCTGCTAAGCTAAGGGATATTTTGGGGTTTTTATAGGTTGTATCGATCGTGCCTTTGGCACTTTGGATTAACTTAGGATTACTATGACCCTGAATTTCGCCATGCTGTATTCGGGGTTTGGACTGGGAATGCCGTTGGCATACAGGAGGCTCTTTTAACTACCTATCGCTTTGTGTTTGAGGATTTATCTTGACTACTGCAAGACCAATATTTGCCTGGAATACAATTCTAGATAATATAAATCGCCATTCAATTTTTTCATTCTGCTAATTGGCTCAATCGTTAGGGATAGATTCTATGATTGTATGTTCACTATTCAGAGTAAGTAAATGAACAGAAATTAGTAAAAGTTCTTCTTTCGAACTCAAATCAAACGTCGAAGGGTTTTCAAGAAGTTGTACCGTCATAGACGGAGGATAGTCACCGGCCATTTCAAAAGTATTTCCATAAGCAGCGAGCCTATTGTTGTTAGAACAGTAATCTATTAAAAAGCTACCGAATCTACCGCCCGTTTTAGGACAGAGAGACTCAACGTTTACTACACTATCTTCGGAATAGGATCTTGTTCCTTTACAAATAGCCCAAATGTCACTAAATAAAACAGGAGATAAGGAGTCCAAAAGTTCACTTTGCTTTGATTTGGAAATCCCAGTAATTTCATAATCGTAGCCATTAAATCGATCAAAGTATTTGTTAAAACAACTTGCCTGATCTCCGCCACAGTCTTTAATTATTTGTCCAATTACAAATTCAGTTAGTTTATTAAGTTCTTCGATCTGATTGGGTTCGAAGTAGGTTTCAAGTTGTGTTTTGCTCTCATCTTTTCCAAATTCCTTCACAATCGCTATTAAGCTAATCGAAAGGAATATAGCGCCTAATGCTACAAGAATAAGTCTAATTTTATTCTTTGTCATGATCATCGAAATCTATTTATCACCCCAAAATCTTATCAAACAACTGATGTGCTTGTTTCTCGGCTTGGGAAGAAAGGATCTTCTTTTCTGCTTTGAGCTCTTTTACCCAGTCTAGGTATTTCTTAGATACTTCCTGCTTGGTGCCTAGGAAATGTGTCAATGACTGTAACGAAAGGTGATTGGAATACCAAGGTTTGAGGTTGTTCTTCAGAATTCCGATTTCCTCGTGTATCCCGGCGATAAAAATAGAGTTGAATCCCATTTGTATAAGGGTGTTTTCCAACATGATGATGGTTCGCAAACCTTCAAAAGTATCCTTCAAGGCCTTGCTATCCATGGCCCCTTTGTGGTCTAGATTGAAAAATTCCAGTTCCTCCTGAATGATCTGATTCACCCCGGTATGAATAGCCAGAGGTTTAATTCCTCGGCTGGCGGTCATGGCTTTTTGATGAAACTCATCCCAGCTTTTCAGCGTGCTGCCTACGATCAGATCAAAGGCATCGGTATAAAGTTTCTTCTTGTATTTATCCAGATGTATGCGATATCCCCCGTATTTGAAACCTAGTTCTTCTTCGCGATCATTCAGGCTTTTTTCTGCTAGTTTGAAATGATGGATTTTCCGCAGGCTTCTCTTCATTTGTTTGAAATCCGAGAAAATATTGAAATTCAAGCCTTCAATATCAAAGTGAACCTTTGCCATCAAGTCGGCATAGAGCTCCAGGAACTCCATTTTCCCTAGAAGTTCTATTGCTTTCTTGGACTTGATCTGCTTTCCCAAAGCCAAAAAAACTGCTTTGGCCTCTTGGTGCTGTGATTCAAAAAGCTGAAAGACAGGGGATACTTTTGCCTGCATAGATTAGGAGATTCTGACCAAGGTAGCACCGTAGCCCCACTGATCCTTTTGCGTATCCTGAAAGTACTTAATATTTTGGAGTTGACTGAGGCGCTTGTGAATTTCTTTGCGAAGCACACCATTTCCTATGCCGTGAATAAATGTGATTTCATCCATTCCCGATACCATAGCCTGATCAAGATTTCTGTCAAAAGACTCCAGTTGCACACGAAGAATTTCAGAATTGCTCATTCCCTTGGGATCTGTCGCTAGCTTTTCTATATGCAAATCAATAGATCTGGCTGGTTTAGGAGTTTTTGGAGTTTCAGATTTTGGTCTGATTTCTTCCAGTTCCTGGTTTAGCGCTCGTATATCGAGTTCCTTGGTAGTTTGTTCTAGTGGAAAAATGTAAGCAGTTTTATCCAAGCGAGGTGCTTTGCTAAGATGTTTGAAAAACTGAGTTGCCTTCATCTTCAGCTGACGCTCAAAAGCAGGAATTGCCTTTTCCAGCGTATTATGAATTGGGATAAACCTTAGCAAAAATGCTGGCCATTCGTCCATTTCCTTCAGTAATCTATCATCGAATTTCTTTGCCTCACCAGCATTCAGCGTAGCTGCAAGTAAAGTGCGCTGATTAGTACCAAACACCTCCGATGCATGTGCCAAATAAGCCTGCCGGCTGTCGTTGATCAGGTAAAGACTAAGACTCTGATCATTGATAGGAACAAAAGCGAGGTAAAGTCCCTGATCTTTTGGGCCAGAAATGGGAATAGGCGTATCAATTTCTTTTTCTTCCATTGACTTTTCGCCAAAATGTTCCTTTTCAGCTGCATTGATTAGAACCAGTTCTGATTTCAAAGCAGGAATGATAAATCCGTCCTCGATTTCTATCTGCATTCTTCCACTAGAGGAAATTTTGCGGATTATTCCTTCTTCGTTTCCGTGAAGTAGTCTTACTCGGTCTCCGATATTCATTGATTCAGGGCTGATTTGTAGGTGTCGATTGCACGTTGCCTTGCAAATTTATGATCTACTATCGGTTTTGGGTACTTATCTGAGTTTATTTCAGGAATCCATTTTTTGATGTACTTCCAATTCTTGTCAAACTTCTCTTGCTGGGAGGTAGGATTGAATACCCGAAAGTAAGGTTGAGCGTCCGTACCAGTGCCTGCTGCCCATTGCCAGCCACCATTATTCGAGGCTAATTCGTAGTCGAGTAATTTCTCAGCGAAGTAGGTTTCACCCCAGCGCCAGTCTATTAACAAATGCTTGGTGAGAAAGGAAGCCACCACCATCCGCACGCGATTGTGCATGTAGCCTGTATAATTGAGTTCTCTCATTCCGGCATCGACGATAGGATAGCCAGTTTTCCCTTCGCACCAAGCAGCAAACTCTTCTTCGTTATTTCTCCAAGGAATCCGATCATAAGCTGGCTTGAATGCCTGATCCACCACCTGAGGATTGTATGCCAAGATCATCATGTAAAACTCCCGCCAGATCAATTCATTGAGAAAAGTAGCATTGAGTTCGGATGCTTTGTGTGCTAGTTTTCGGATGGAAATGGTACCAAAGCGTAAATGAATTCCCAGTCTCGAAGTGCCATCCTGGGATGGGAAATCACGGGTTTGATTGTAATGTGAGATGATTTCCTCATCTGCAGTTTTGGATGGAATCGAGATCTCACTTTTTGCAAAACCAATTTCCTCCAAGGAGGGAAGTCCTAAAGCGGAAGTTTGCAGCAGATTTTTCCAATGCATGGGTTTGAACTCCTCAGGCTTGGAAGAGTTGAACTTACTCAGCCAAACCTTGCTGAAAGGAGTGAAGACCTTGTAGAATTCCCCTGAGCCATTCAATATTTCTCCTGGCTCGAAGATCATCTGGTCTTTGAATGTGTGAAATGGGATTTCTTTGCTTTCTAATAATGACTTTACCTTTTCATCACGACTTTTTGCATATGGCTCATAATCCCGGTTGGTGTAAACAGACTGAATTGCATACTCGCTAAGAAGCTCTTTGTAAATGGCTTCAGGATCTCCGTATTTGACTAATATAGCAGATCCTATTTTCTCTAATTCTTGATGAATTTGTCTGATTTGATCGTGGATGAATTCAACTCTCGCGTCTGCCTTATTATCTAACTTATCCAGTATGTTTTTGTCGAAAATGAATAAGGGTAGGACGTTTTCATTTTCTTTCAAAGCTTGGTATAAGCCGTGATTATCTTCTATTCGGAGATCTCTTCGGAACCAAAAAATACTGACTTTCTTCATTTTGATTTTATAGGTGTAATAGAGAAAAGAGGCTAATTGTTTAGAATATTTATGGGGATAGACAAATTAGAACCAGTTGTGCCTCAGATGCAATCATCATTAAAGACAGTTGTGAAAAAAGGCGATTAGAATAAAATCCCCCTAGCCCCCTTTAATTAAATTACGTTTCCAATAGTAATTAGGAAATCAAGGGGGATTCTATCACGCTAATATTTCAGTAGAAAAATCAGTGCTGATCAGCGAAATTTGCCAGCGGAATAAACTTAAAAATTCCCTTCTTTCAACATTCTAATCCTACGTTCCTGATCCAGTGAGTCAAGTCTTTCTTCGATATTGTCCAATTTGATCGGTTTCCATTCCTCCTTTTTCTCAAACTGATAGCGCAAGAAATCATCCTGATCATTGATTATCAGTTTCTCTTTTTTCTTTCTTGTCAGTTTCTTGAAAAGCTCGGAAAATGAATTGAAGGAAACGTTTTGAGAAATCGAAACGCCGTACGTTGATACGTTTTTGGAGAGTGAAAGCGAGGTGAACGTATTGAAGTTGTTTCGATTGAAAACCCGCATTCTATAGACTCCATCTTCGGTAAGCATGTATTCCGCCTGCCAATCTCCAATGATGGAGTTAGCGTCGGTATTGCCACGATTGTCAGTGAATCCACCGTCTCTAGACACACGCAATCGACCATCCAAGAAAGTATAGGCGACACTGAGTTGGAAGGTTTCAAGGGCATTTTGATCCAACGTGGCTACGTCGAGATCTACCTCTAGATTTTTGTCTACCTGACCCAAGAAGCTATTGAGCTGGGATGATAGTAATTGTCCCAAACTCGAAGAGATATTGGAAACTCCTGAGAACTGCCCTTCTGGAGAAAATGAGCGGGTCATGATGACTGAGAAAACCTGGCGATTCATCTCTTGCTCATCATTTGCGATTTTGTTTTGAAAAGATGAAATAGTGGTCTGAGTTTCCCCAGTGCTTGGGAATTGGGTAAAGTCAAAGCCAAAAGAAATGTCTGGGGATAATAACTCGCCATCTAAGTTCAGCAATACTTTGACTGGATATCGTCGGCTGGAAGTTGAACTTTTAGTTTGAGAGGTTACAGTGGAGGCAAGCAGAGGTTGTAGCGATACAGTCTCTGTGTATTCAGCCGAGATGTCCATGATACCGGCATAGGGATCACCATACCAGGTAATACGCCCACCAGGTTTGATGTTGAATTGCTTTTTTACCACATTGTAGAGAGAGAAATTGTACTTGCCTTCAGAGATTTCGTAGGTGCCATTCAGCGTGAAATTGCCCTGAGTATCGATGTTCATGGTCAGTACACCTCTTCCCCGGCCGGAGATTCCTTCTTCGGTTCTTGGGTCAATGATGATCTCTGCGTAAGCATCAGGAGTAATATCAAGCACGAAATTCATCCGCACATTTTCCAGTTCCAGTCTATTCACTTCCTCCGCGATTTGCTTGATTCTTACAGTATCCTGGATGTTGATCATGTGTATGAAATCCTCCTGAGATTGGGTGCTACTGCTACTCAAAGGGATGAAAATCTGCGTATTGGGCTGACTAGTAGCGCGGGCATTGATATCTAGGTTTTTGGTTGTTCCGATTACCGAAGCAGTTCCTGTGACGAAGGCCGTACCATAGAAAGTTTCATTATCATTATCTGTAGTATTCATCACCTGCAGATTATTGAGGTTGGCTCTGATGTCCAATCTGATGTCGTTAAAACCCCTATGGTATATCCCGCCGGTTAGTGTAGCCCCATGTCCATACAGGTCCTTGAGTTCTAACTGTTGAAAACTGATTTGTGTAGGTCTGAAGAGTATATTGCCGTTAAGCAGATAGGTGGTCTTGAGATAGTTTACAGTAAATCTGCCATTGTTTAATTTCCCTGTTCCATCGATTTGAGGTTCTGCCAATGTGCCTTTCAAATCCATTTTCCCTGATATAGTGCCACCCATACTGGAGAGATAATTGGATAAAAATGGTTCTAATATTACCAGACTTGCATCATTTAGCGAGGCTTTCATGTCCAACTCTTGATTTTCAACCAGCATAAAGCCATTAAGGTCAATCGTCTTTTTCCCTTGATTTACATTGGACATGGAAATGTTTAGTTTCTCCAAGTCCAGATTCGCTTTTGCACTCATGTCTCCAATTGGAAACTTGTTGATAGCAAATTGATCAAGCGTGAATTCTCCTTCAATCAGTGCCTTATCAAATAGGTTTTTGAATGAAATAGAGCCGTTTGCTGTACCATCAAAATCCTGTGGGGACAGCGTATTGAGCAAGTCAATATTTACATTGTTGATTTTAAGATTTAAGCGCTCTTCTTGTTGGCGACTTACTTTTCCCTGAAGAGAAATGTATTGATTCTCATTGTAGATTTTTAAGCTATCCACCAGTATTTCGGCAGGAGTAATGGTGATTAGATTCAGAGAATCAAATTTCCATTCCCTATCAAGAACTTTTAGAGACGAGGGATCAAAAGCGAGTTGTGTGTTTTGTGAGGTAAAACGCGCAGAAGCATTGATTCTAGCAGCACTTTGAGTAGAATCTTGATCCAGTGTCAAATTGATATCCATTTCATCCTTATCCCAGATAGCCTCAAATCCGAAATTGGTAAACTGAATGGATTTCCCTATGTCCTGTGTTTTGGAGTACACATAGAAGGAGGCTAGAATATCCGGGCTATTGATGAGTTTAGAGGTGTTAAAGTCAATATTGATGTTCTGGGCTGAGTTGTTTTTGTATTTAAGTGTGTCTATGCTGGTGAAGAAATTGAAGATGGTATTTTCTTGGGTTTGATAGAAAGCGCCCTCCAGAACCATGTTTTTCGAAAGGCTTAGATCAGGTTCAAAAAGCTGAACAATAGGATTGATATTTATTAATCGAAGGTTAAGATCGAGATTGTAGATTTCAGAGAAATCTCGTTCGAGATCAGCAATCGGTTGCTCTTCATTTAAGATAATGGCTATGTATTGCTGGAGCAAAATATCTAGATCCCGACCCATTTGCTCTAGGTTGAATTGCCCAGAGGCAGCGGCTACTAGGTAGTCAGAATTAAGTGACATGGTTCGAGTACCTCCGGCAAAAAGAGATTGGAAATTGAAATCGCCGATATGCAAGTACCTATCCAGATAGCCCACTTCAATGTTCCTGAACCTCGCAATGCCCTGAATGTCATCTAGCTTAATTCCTTTAGTGTCAATGATTAGATTTCCACTGATGAACGTAGCTTTTTCAGTGAAATTCAATCGATCTAGAAAAGCTGTATCTATCTGTAGATTCATCTGCACTGAGTCAGTTGATTCCCGGAGGTTTACCAGACCATTTGCGGCAATTTTCAGATTTGGATCTGTGACCGTGATGTTTCCTTTGAAGAGATCCCGACCATAAGTTGCATCAGTTTTTATGTTGGTGTAATCGTAATTATTGAAACCAAATTTTGTGACATCTGCGTCCACATCGAGAAGGAGGTTGTCTATTGAATTACCCTTGGTGTTTACATGGCCTTTAAGACTGACTTTTTGAAAGGATTCTCTGTCTCCGACTATAATACCTAAGTCAAGATTCTTTGTCGTGATATTAGAAACGGTGGTGGGCAAGCCTTCTACTAGATCAAAATTCACTCGGCCTACAATATCGCCAATGGATGTTTTGAATTCTCCATTGGTATCGAAGCGATGTAAATAGCCCGCGAAATCAGCAGTCAGGCGTATTGTGTTGAATTTGTTGATTTGTGCGGTAACATTGCTAGGCAGATAAGGAGCAAGGTCTCTGGAAAATATGGTTGAGTTTTTAAGCGAAAGATTGATGTAGGTATCATCGATATTCGGTAATCCATCCAATCTGAAAGCTCCAAAAATTGCTGTCTTTTCCCCAATTCTAATGAGCAGTTCTTCTGAGCGAATATCTGATACAGGCCCGGCTACTTTTCCTGAAAGGTAGATTTCATCATCAATGTTCGGCAAAGAAGGAGCGAATAGCTTCAGGTCTCCCAGATGCAATTTGGTTTCATCCATATTGGTGATGATGACGACTTCTTCTACGAAATTGGAAAATGCTGCAGGTGTGGCATATTCAAAACGAAGAAAGTTTTTGATATGGCTATTATCTGATTTCAAACTTAGCTTATCAAACTCCAAGAATTCAGGTCCGTACTTCATATCCGTTTTGAGTTCTTTGATCTCAAAACCAGAAGTCAGCTCCGTTCCAGTCAACATTTTAATGTCAGCTCCAATCTCTGGCCCTTCCAGATAAAAGTTTTCTGCATTTAGCGTAATGTCTGAAAAGCGGAGTTTGTTGTAATCCAGTCCTTTAGTGATGGCATCTGTGATTACATTAACTAGAAATATTTCCGAATTTCTGAGTTCAACAGAGTTTATTTTGAACTGAGTAGGACCACTTGAAGTAGCGCCAGTACTGAACATATCGGCTAACTCTTCTATCCAGATATTAATATTCATGGCAGAATCCCCTTCATGCGTAAGCATGTGCAGCTTAGCGTTTTCCATGCGAACGGCATTGATGGTGGTGATGCCAGGAGGAATCAGCGAGAGCAGCTCAAAGTCGGCATTAATCTTTTTGGCTCCGATCATCAGGCTATCCCGATGATCTCGAATCACTACATTTTCTAAGACTAGTGCATCCCACCAGGTAATTCGAATTTTTCCTATTTCTGTATGAAAAGTTGAATTTTTATTGAGAATACCTGTTACTGTGTCGATTGCCTTATTCTGGACCCAAGTAATCTGTAGTGTTAAAGCCACTACTATAAGTAGCATGACTAGCGAAAAGACGATCCATAGCAGGATCCGAAACGCTTTGTGCAAAAAATCCGTAACTTTCGCGTTCTTTTCCAATGGTTACCAACGATATCTTTATTCTAGCAATTGAATCCTCGTGTGACGAGACCTCTGCCTCTGTAATAGCTGACGGCAAAGTACTTAATAATATTGTCGCCACACAATCTGTTCACGAAAAATATGGGGGTGTAGTTCCGGAGCTTGCATCGCGCGCTCATCAGGAAAACCTCATCCCTGTTGTTCAGGAGGCTATTTCGACCTCGGGGATTTCTAAGTCTCAACTTTCAGCAATCGCTTTCACACGTGGCCCGGGTCTAATGGGATCTCTTCTTGTCGGAGTGAGTTTTGCCAAGGCATTTGCCTATTCCCTAAATATTCCGCTCATTGAGGTGAATCATATGAATGCGCATATTTTAGCACATTTTATAGAGGATCCTAAGCCAAATTTTCCATTCATTTGCTTGACAGTGAGCGGAGGGCATACACAGTTGGTTTTGGTCAAAGATCATCTGACTATGGAGGTGATAGGAGAGACACAAGATGATGCAGTGGGAGAGGCTTTTGACAAAACAGCAAAACTGTTAGGCTTACCCTATCCTGGTGGTCCGCTTATTGATAAATATGCCAAACTTGGAAATCCGAAAGCTTTTCAATTTCCAATCACCAGAATGCCGGAATTGAATTACTCCTTCAGCGGAATTAAGACTGCGGTATTATATTTTCTTCGGGATCAGTTGAAGGAAAACCCACAATTTATTGAAGAGAATTTAGCTGATCTTTGTGCCAGCGTACAATACTCTCTTGTGGAAATGTTGCTGATCAAATTGAAGCTGGCGGTGAAACAGTATGGTGTGAAAGAGGTCGCCATTGCTGGAGGCGTTTCAGCCAACTCAGGTTTGAGAGATACGTTGACTAAGCTGGCAAAGGAAAAAGGCTGGAACTTGTATGTTCCAAAATTCGAATACTGTACCGACAACGCCGCCATGATTGCCATGGCAGCGCATTATAAATACCTGAAAGGAGAATTTTCATCTATGGATGTCACTCCTCTCGCAAAAATGAAAATCTAAGCATGGCTAAGGATAATAAGTTTGACAAAGTCATCAACATAAAGAATAGAAAGGCAAGTTTTCAGTTTGAATTCGTGGATACCTATGTGGCTGGTATGGTGCTGAAAGGCACTGAGATCAAGTCTATCCGCGAAGCAAAAGTGTCGCTGACTGAAGCGTTCTGTATTTTTCTCGATGGAGAACTTTACGTGCGGCAGATGCACATCGCGCCGTATTCCATGGCTGCCAGTTATAATCACATTGCAATTAGGGATAGAAAGTTATTACTGAGCAAAAGAGAACTAGAGAAACTCGAAACTAAGTCGCAGGAAAAAGGGCTGACTATCATTCCTGTTCGTATATTTATCAATGACCGAGGGATGGCGAAAATGGAAATTGCGCTTGGACGAGGTAAGAAATCACACGATAAAAGACAGGACCTGAAAGAAAAAGATGCAAAAAGAGAAATCCAGCGAATGGCCTTTGATTGACGCTTTTGGGATCTGTAGGCAAACAATTTTACCCATTTACCGCAGACCAACTTTTGATTCCGCCATGGTTACCCAATTACTTTTTGGTGAATGCTATCAAACGATAGCCATGACCTCGGATCAGCAATGGTTTAAAATACTACATGAAGACACGGGAAATCAGGGTTGGATTACTACGCAGTCCCTCAAGGAAATCCCGAAGAATGACTATTACAATTTCCTCCATAAAGATTTTCAAATAGTAACCAGTCCAATCGCAGCCATAGAATATCTTGGCTCCAACCTTTATTTGCTTCCGGGCAGCAGGCTCCATTTTTCCGACTTGGAGCTTTTTAATTGGCAGGATCACATAGGATTTACAGGTTCGATTCGTAGTCATTCGGTGAAAGCCAACAGAGAAGAGTTGATCGATATTGCTCTTAAGTATGTCAATTCACCTTATCAGGCAGGAGGGAGGAGTATTTTCGGACTGGATGAGCATCAGGGATTTGAACTGATTTTTAGTATTGCTGGATATTCGTGGAAATCAGGAAAAATTCCTGGAGGAAAAATTGATCCAGAACTCGTTTTGCCAGGTGATTTATTTATTTTCAGGGAGTTGGAAAAGAAGCAAGTGAAATATGCCTTGTATCTTGGAGCTGAGGAAGTATTTTGGATGGACAATCGAATTAAAGTTTCAGACTTGAGTGAATGGGAAGCCTTCTTACGGAATAGTAAGGATAAACAGATTGAGTTAGAAACCCGGTCAATAATAAGTTAACACATGGAAAAGCGGGTATTGGTATTGAATTTAGATCATTCTCCCGTGGCGGTAGTGTCTCCACAAAAAGCCATCGTTTTGCTAATGCTGGAAAAAGCAAATTGCCTATCCGTGTATGAGTTACTTCAGATCCGTACTGTTAGCCGTAGTTTCGAATATCCTGCGGTGATATGCCTGAATAATTACAAAAACATCCCTTTCCGAGGAGTACTTCTTAATCGTGTAAATCTATTTCGAAGAGATCGTGGCGAATGTCAGTATTGCGGAAGTAGAAGACAACTCACCATAGATCATGTGATTCCTCGATCTAAAGGAGGGAAGTCCAACTGGACAAACTTGACTACAGCCTGTCATAGATGCAATGTTTTGAAGGGGGACAAAAGTCCTGAACAAGCTGGACTTACGATACAGACGCAGCCTTTTAAGCCTACTTTATCTTATTTTTTGTCTGAATATGCAGAAAGACAAGCGGAGGAATGGTTGCCTTTTTTAAATTCTAAGTTGGTGCAGTAGCATGTGATCTCAACTTATTGATTTCAATTTTCAACACCCTTACTATTGTGGCAAAATAATTGCCTTGCTATGCCCATGTATCTTTCGATTATCCCCACTCTTTTATTGGCATTTGTTCTTCAGACTAGCCAAATCAAGTTCGAACAACTTCTTGGTACTTGGCAATTGGTTCACTTTGATGCCATGGATGAATTGAGAAATTCTCCTCAGTATAAGAATTCTAATGCAGCTATGCGAGGTGGCATAGAGTATAAAATTAAAAATAGACTTGAAAACACTATCTATGAATTTATTCCAGGAGATACCTTGAAATACACAGATTATGTGCAACAGGAGGTAGTGCAGAAGGAAGCTATAGTAGAAATCAGCAGCGATAATATGTTGATTATTCATACAGGAGCAGAAACCAGAAAAGCCAAAATTGTGGAGTTTGAAACTGATCGAATGGTGTTGGAACCTGTCAGTAATAATCCTGGATCTGGTAAACTGGTTTTCGAAAGAATTAAATAATATTTTTTAACCGCACAGTACACAGAGGTTTCGCAGAGGCCACAATTGAATTTGTCAGGCTGTCGTTATTCTCATCCGGGTTGCAGTTCGTTTTGTAAGAATGGCTAGACTATGTTCCTTTTTTTAAATTCCTAGCTATAGTTAGTGTTGCAGAAACAGCTAGACAATTTCCTTCTTTTAAATTATGAGATAGTATCTCTACGTTTCCAACACGTTCACTAAGTGAGCTGAAATGGAAAATAGTTGTCCCTAATTTCTCCTTTTACTCAGCAATCAATTTGCTGATTTTGGGGTTTGCATTCCCCAAGCTAAATCCTACTTAACTCGAAGATTGATACTAAAAAGGCCAATAGGGCCAATTTGGGCAGTTGGTATGGTTTTGAACTTAGTCAGTTCGAACCATTAACCAATAAAAACTATGTTACGCTGGATATTAATTTTCTTAGTAATCGCATTGATTGCAGCCGTTTTAGGATTTGGAGGAATAGCAGCTGGTGCAGCTTCTATCGCTCAAATCATCTTTTACATCTTCTTGGTTTTGCTTGTCATTTCCTTGATTATGCATTTGGTGAGAAAAACCTAACTAACTGGGTTGCCAATTAAAAATCACTAACCACTAACCAACCAACAGTCGCACGGTTCCAGTAAAAATGGATTCGTGCGACTTTAGGGATTTCCATTAGAACCATGAACTCAGAGCCAAACTCCCCTGCAATTGTTGAAAAAAAATCTACAAGAGGTTTTATATTAGATAGCCTGTTGCAAGGGTTCTTGATCCTTCTTCCGCTCACTATTATTTTAATACTACTTTCAATCATTTTCAATTTTATTTTCGGGATTGTTTCTCCTTTGAGTGCGGCTTTAGATCCAGGTTCTGACGATCCGCATTGGCTAGTCAATGTATTTTCACTCGCAATATTTTGCGCTTTTGTATTTTTAATCGGCGTCTTAGTTCGCAATAAAGTAGGTAAGGTTTATTTCAAAAGCTTTGAAAAAAAATACCTTACCAAAATCCCTCTTTATAATCTTATTCATCAGACTGTTTATCAGTTTGTAGGTCTGAAAAAGCTTCCTTTTTCGGAAGTTGTACTATTGGATCCTTTTAGGTCTGGTACAATGATGACAGGTTTCATTACAGACCAAATTAACGGTGATCTCTATACGGTATTTGTTCCAACCGCCCCCAATCCCACCAATGGGAATATTTATCATGTGCCAAAAGAGCTCATTACCTTTCTAAGCGTAAGTACCCAAGATGCCATGCGTACGATCATGGGAATGGGAACTGGAACGGGGAATATGTTGGCAGGGATGGATTTGTCCGAGATACTAACAAAAGGTAGCGAACAGGAGATCAAAAAGAGTAAAATAATGGATGAAAGGATGGACACCATGTCCTCATGAGCTAATTAGTCAAGAAGAAGACACGAATTTCAATCCGATAATGGATCCAATCAAAGTGACCAGAAAAAACAGACGCCAGAACTCCGCTGATTCTCTGAAAACAAAAATCCCCACCAATACAGTACCGACTGCACCGATTCCCGTCCATACCGCATAAGCAGTCCCTATGGGAAGGGTTTGAGTTGCTTTGATCAGAAGTAGCATACTGATAGTTAGACAAACTACAAAACCTGCATACCATCCGTAGACTGCTATTCCAATAGCATCTTTCGCCTTTCCTAAGCAGGAGGCAAATCCAACTTCAAATAGTCCGCCGATAATGAGTAGTATCCAGTTCATAGGGTGTTGGTGATCGTGGTGATTAGTTATACTTTTTGCTTCGAAGGTAATATGGAATCTTCACGAAGGAGGTAATGTCTGATGTCCAATGATGGGTCATCGGTCATCGTACATCCAACCAAAATTATTTATTTCACAATCAAAATTGGGGTTTTTACTCTGTGCCGCAATTTGTCCACTGTAGTTCCAAAGAGCAGATCCTTAATCCCTCTGTGGCCATGAGCACCCATGATAAGTAGATCCATGGAATGGGTATTGGCGATTTTTGAAATTTCTGTAGCTGCATTCCCAAAGCCAATTTCGTGTGAGGCACTGTATCCTAGTGATATCATTTTTTCCTGATAGCGCTTCAGACTTTCTATGTCTAATTGGGTCTCATGATCCAGGGTGTTCGCTCCTAAATACCTTGCTGCAGCACTTTCTACGATATGAATTAGAGTGTATTGAGCATCTTTTCCGCCTAGTTTAATTGCGTTTTGAATGATCGTCTGGTCGTTGTCGGCAAAATCAATAGCGATACCTATATGTTGATATATTATTGGTGTTCCTTCTTCAAAATCAAGTGCTTTTCCATGCGGAATCAAGCGTTTTTTCTGTTCAGCATTCTTTAGCATAGGATGGACAAAAATATAAACCAGCAAGGCAAAGCAGGCTAAAATTATCGGAATCACGATAGTATAAATGTAGACTGTATGATCCCCGGCTTCGGCAAGCCAGCCTTGAATCTCATTGATTACCAGCTGTACATTCAGGAATACTATAATTACAGCGCTGCTCCAAGCTAGAATTTTCACCCAAAGCTTGATAGTAAAGGCTTTCATAAGCTTCTTGTCCGAATTGAAATGAATTAATGGAATCACAGCAAAGCCAAGCTGAAGACTCAACACAACCTGACTCAACACCAGTAATTTTCCAAGTGCAACTTCTCCAAAGTAAATGATGGTAATCATTGCTGGGATGATCGCAATAAATCTGGTAATCATTCTCCGAACCCAGGGCTGTATCCGGATATTTAGATGTCCCTCCATTACTATTTGTCCTGCCAATGTCCCTGTGATGGTAGAGCTTTGGCCTGCCGCAATCAGAGCGATTGCAAAGAATGTAGGAGCGATACTTCCGAAGAGATTTTCCAGCAACTTGGAAGCGTCTTGTATTTCTGCCACATCGAAATAGCCATTCACATGAAAAGCAGCTGCTGCCAAAATTAAGATTGCAGCATTTACGAAAAAAGCAAGATTTAGCGCAATAGCAGAGTCTATGAAATTAAATTTGATAGCATTTTTGATCCCCTTGTGAGTAGGGCTGATTTTTCGGGTTTGTACCAAAGAGGAGTGTAGGTACAGGTTATGAGGCATCACAGTCGCCCCAATTATCCCAATGGCGATGTATAGTGCATTTCCACTAAGAGCGGAAGGAGCCAAACCTTGAACTACATCACTATATACAGGTCCTACGATAAACATCTCTACTAAAAATGAAAGGCCAATAATAGATACCAAGGACACGATGAATAACTCCATCGTCCGCATGCCTTTGTTTAGTAGAAAGAGTAAAAGCAATGTATCTACAGCAGTTACACCCACTCCCCAGATTAGCGGTAGGTCAAAAAGTAGGTTTAATCCTATAGCCATCCCTACAATTTCTGCAAGGTCACAAGCAGCAATAGCTATTTCTGCCAAGATATACAGTGGAATATTAGCCCATTTGGGATAGGCATTCTTTGAAGCCTGAGCGAGATCTAGCTTAGCTACCACGCCCAATCTAGCACTGAGCGACTGAAGTAGCAGCGCAATAAGATTTGACATCAATAGCACCCAAAGCAGCTGGTATCCAAATTCCGACCCGCCAGCCAAGTCAGTAGCCCAATTGCCTGGATCCATATAACCAACGCTTACTAGATAGGCTGGGCCAAAAAAAGCAAAAATCTTCCTCCAACCTTTCTTATTGGTTTGCACAGAGCCATGTACTTCACTTAGGGATTCTGAACTCACGATCTTTGGAGTTTAGGTTGAAAAGATTTGAGAGATAAACCTAGCATTATTACAAGTCTAACACTATTTGCTCTTTCAGTAATCTAAAGCTCGTTCTATGCCAAATGCAGGCACCATGAGTTTCGATTCCACTTCTATGCGCTTTGGTAGGATAGCCTGCATTTCGTTCCCATGCATAATGGGGGAATTTTTCAGCAAGCTTTTCCATGAAGTGGTCTCTATGAACTTTGGCTAGGATGGAAGCTGCAGCGATGTTGGCATATTTTCCATCACCCTTGATCACACAGGTATGTGGGATGGTCAGCTGAGATCTCCAGCGATTGCCGTCGATCAGCAGATGCTCGGGTAGAATTTTTAGTCCTTGAACGGCTCTAGTCATAGCCAGAAAAGAAGCATTGAGAATATTGATTTTGTCAATTTCCGCTACACTTGCTTCTGCTATTTGCCATGCAAGGGCTTTGTCTTTGATCTCTTCGATCAGATCTTCCCGCTGTCTTTTACTAAGCTTTTTGGAATCATTGATCCATTGATTGGAATAATCACCGGGCAAAATCACTGCTGCCGCTACCACTGGGCCAGCCAGACATCCCCGGCCGACTTCATCACATCCTGCTTCTATTCGATTAGCTTCTAAAAAGGGTTTTAGAATCATGATCTTTATCTTCTCTGATTTTGTAATACTTGTGAATCATCTCTGCTACTAATCCTGTCCAGCCTGTCTGATGAGATGCTCCTAGCCCTAAGCCGCTATCTCCATGAAAGTATTCATAAAATAGAATGTGATCCTTGAAATGTGGATCTGTCTGGAATTTAGAGTTTTTGCCAAATACCGGGCGTTCTCCATTTTCATCCTTCATGAATATGCGCATGCAGCGCATAGAAAGCTCCTTTGCGATAATATCCATAGTCATGTATTTACCAGAGCCTGTTGGATATTCAATAGAGAAATCTCCTCCATAATAGAAATCAAATTTCTTTAGCGACTCTATAAGCAGGAAGTTGATCGGGAACCAAATCGGTCCTCTCCAGTTGGAATTACCTCCAAACATTACTGTGTCCGATTCTCCTGGGGTATATTTAACGGATAGCGTTTCTCCACCAATTTTCATGGAGTAAGGATTCTCCTCATGGTATTTGGAAAGCGACCTGATACCGTAGTCACTTAGGAATTCATCAGAATCCAACATTTTTTGCAAGACGCTTTTCATTCTATGTCCTCTCAATAGGGAGAATAATCTGCGCTTGTCATAGCCCGGTTGGATCCAGCTAGACACTAAAGCTGCCAATTTTGGTTTTTCCCGGAGGAAAAAGTCCAATCGTTTTTTGAACTCAGGAAGATTTGCAAATAGATCTTCTCGTATCGGCTCCACTGCGAAAAGCGGGATCAAGCCTACGATAGATCTAACTTTCATTTTACGTGGCTCTTTTCCAGGAATATGGAATACGTCGTAGAAGAAATTATCCTCATCATCCCACAATGAAATATGTTCGTCAGAGATATTGCTCATGGCTCCGGCGATGTAAAGAAAGTGCTCTAAAAATTTGGTCGCGGTGAATTGATAGACCTTGTTGAATTCGCAGAGATCAAGGGAAATTCTCAATAGATTTAAAGAGAACATCGCCATCCAAGAAGTAGCATCTGCCTGTTCTAGTTTGCCGTGATATTTCTGGGCATGACTTCTATCAAATACCGAAATGTTATCCAGACCAAGGAATCCGCCTTCAAAGATGTTTTTGCCATCACTATCTTTTTGATTGACCCACCAAGTGAAGTTGAGCATCAGCTTGTGTAGGCATCTTTCAAGAAACTCATGATCACCAACGCCATTATTAGCTTTTTTATCTATCTGATAAACACGCTGTACGGCATAGGCATGCACGGGTGGATTCACATCGGAGAAATTCCATTCGTATGCTGGGATCTGTCCATTTGGATGCATATACCACTCATTGAGCATGAGGATAAGTTGATTTTTAGCAAATTCCGGATCTATCCTTGCGATGGGAATGGTGTGAAAAGCGAGATCCCAGGCGGCATACCACGGGTATTCCCACTTGTCTGGCATGGAAATGATGTCGTAATTCTGCAAATGTCGCCAATCACTATTTCTACCTTTTTTCCTTGCTACTGGTGGTACATATCGACCTGGATCTCCTTCCAGCCATCGTTCTACATCGTAATAGTAGAACTGTTTAGACCACATCATTCCTCCATATGCCTGACGCTGGATATTTACTAGATCAGGATCTGTTACTCTTTCTTGAAGGTTTGAGTAAAATTCATCCGCCTCTTTTTTGCGCTGCTCTAGGCAGGTATCGCAGATTTCAAGCGGGTTTTCTTGTGTCTGGTGCTGAAGTCTAAGTTTTACCTGTCTGCTTTCGCCAGCAGGAATGGTGATTTCATAGATAGCAGCTGCTTTGGTTCCTTTATTTGCAGGGTTGAGGTGCTTTGTGTCACCTTGAACTACAAAGTCGTTGATCGCATCCTTGAGGAATTTCTTCTCGTTTCCTATACCGTAAATCCGCTCCCGATTAGTTTCATTGTCGCAAAATTTCAGATCTGGACTTCCGTCAAATGTGATAGAATAGTTACCTGACTTTGGATTGAAAGCTTTAATTGTATTATCACCTGATTTGGAAAGCTTTGGCATAAAAGGCTCATGTCCTGTATACCATGTTTTGCGAAACCAAAAAGTAGGCATTACCCAAATTTTTGATTCCTCAGGGCCACGGTTATGAATCGTCGCTACTGCAATGATGTCTTCCGCATCTTGCTTGGCATATTCGATGAAGATGTCAAAGTATTTGTCTTCGTCGAAAAGCCCAGTATCGATCAATTCATACTCAGCATCAGTTTTGCCTCTTTTCGTGTTTTCTTCTAAAAGTTCCTTATAAGGAAATTCGGCTTGAGGATACTTGTATAGCATCTTCATGTAACTGTGAGTAGGAGTGGAGTCTAGGTAATAATAGATTTCCTTTACGTCCTCGCCATGATTTCCCTGATTTCCAGTCAAGCCGTATAAGCGTTCTTTTATGAATGGATCTTTTCCATTCCAAAATGCCCAAGCCAAGCAAAATTTTTGCTTATGATCTGAAATCCCACCTATTCCTTCTTCACCCCATCGGTACGCCTTACTTCGAGCGTCATCGTGGGTGACATTTTCCCAAGCTGAGCCATCGGGACTATAGTCTTCACGCACTGTTCCCCATTGTCTTTCGGTGAGGTAAGGCCCCCATTTCTTCCAATGTTTGGTAAAGTTCCTATCTTCTTGTAATCGTATATTTTCAGCTGACATGTATAATCTCTCTAGGGCATTCTCCGAAATTATCAATTTCTATTAATTATAGCTTGATAAACCGAAATCCGTTTAGGAATTGTATAGTTATTTTTTGGAACTGTTAATCAAACATGCTTTTTGTTCAATTGTTGACTATTCTGGAAATCAGATGTTTTTACTCTTAAGTATAATTTTTTCTACCCATTCTAATGACTTTTTGTACAGCTCCAGAATGGTAATTCACAGAAATTAACTTTAAAATTTTACTCTACACTTGTAGATGAAATTTATTGTTCTACATTTGTAGATGTAATTTAATCCAAAGGTAATGAAACTATCCCGATCTGAGGAAGAACTAATGAATCATTTGTGGAAGCTGAAGCGAGCTTTTATGAAGGATTTGATGGATGCTTATCCTGATCCAAAACCTGCCTCTACCACTATCTCTACATTATTGAAGAGAATGCAGGATAAGGAATTTGTGGGCTATGAGGCTAGTGGGAAGTTACGCCAATACTATCCTTTAGTTACAAAAGAAAGTTATTTTTCTAAGCACTTGAAAGGCTTGATCAAAAACTTCTTTAACGATTCGCCAGCACAGTTTGCGTCTTTTTTTACCAAAAAGACCGAGCTCTCCGAAGAGGAGCTAATCCATCTGAAAAGTATTATTGATGACCAGCTAAATCAGAAGAAATGATCTCTTATCTAATCAAAGCCATAGCCTGCTTGCTTATTCTACTCCTTGCGCATCGATTGCTGCTGCAGCGAGAAGCGATGCATAGATTCAATAGATTTTTTCTACTTTTTTCTGTGGTTGTGTCCTTTCTGATTCCACTACTTACTATTGAAGTTGCTCAGGAAATAGTAGCCACTCCAGTCGAAGTGAATTCTGAGCCTGTTTACTTTGAAGCGGCAAGTCAGGACTATAATCAAGAGCAGGTATTCACTGCAGTTCCGGAATCTCAATTTAATTGGGAATACCTGTTAATTGGTATCTATGGGCTGATTGTACTTATCTTTTTGTATCGCTTTGTACGGAACATCAAGATTCTGTTCAATCAAATTCAGCGAAACATTAAGATCAATTATCGTGGGCAAACTTTGGTTTTACTGAAAGAAGATTCCCTTCCTTTTTCCTTTCTCAAATACATTTTCGTGGCGGAAGCAGATCTGGAAAATGGGAAATTTACAGATGCTGTTTTTGCACATGAGTGCACACATATAGAAGAGAAACACAGTTGGGACAATCTATTTATTGAGGCATTACTTGTACCGTTTTGGTTTCATCCAGGATTGCATTGGGCGAAGGCAAGTATCAAGCTCAATCATGAATTTATAGCTGATGAAGTTGCTTTGCGCAGCACTCCACTGGAGAAATACGAGAGTCAATTACTAGCCATGATGCTTTCAAACCAAAAGTATGGATTGGTCAGTAGTTTGAATTTTTCATTAACCAAAAAACGATTTGAAATGATGAAGAAAAAATCAATGAGTTCACAAAGTTGGATCAAGCTTTTGGTCTTGGTTCCTGTGGTAGGAGTATTAGTCTATTTTTTCAGTGAAAAAGTAGCAGCAAAAGTGGATAGCGATATCATAGGTGAGGTATATGTAAATGCTTCACATGCAGTTGAAGTTGATTTTGACCTCACGCTTGAACTGAAGCCTAATGGTGTTTATATATCAAAAGGTGAAGAATATAGTATTGAGGAAGTAAAAGACCTTATAGAAAAGACTGAGCCAGTAGATAATCACCTTACCATTAATTTAATTACCGGACCTGAGGTTTCAATGGGTGAATTGAGTGATTTTCAGGCAATGTTAAGAGATCTAGATATCCGAAGAATTTATTATTATGGGGCTGAAAATCAAGAAAGTAAGGGTGGTGAAGAAGATAAGTATCAGGATGTAACCCAAGATCAATTACCTAAACTTACAGCCGAACAAATTGAAGAGAAAGAAAAGTATTATAGAAATGCTTCATTTTTTGTTGAGAATGAAGCGGGGGACTTAATCGCTAAAACTTATAGTGAGCTATCAGAATTCGAAAAATCACATTTGATGCCCGTCACAGAAGCACCTTCTAAGAAACAACCAAGCAGTAGTGATTTTGAAGCTTGGAAGCAGGCTGATGACTTTGCCCTTTGGTTGGATGGTAAGGTTATTCCTAATTCTCAACTAGAGAATATGAGTACTTCAGATGTCGTTTTTTTCTTTAACAGTTTTGTACATCTAAATGCCCGTTCAGAGCGTTTCCCACAGGAGCATCAAGTTCATCTGTATAGCAATGAGGCTTATGAAAATGCTTATGGAGCAAAATCCGGAAAAGGAAATCTGTTGGATAAGGATGATAAATTTTACATTTATCCAAAAGACAATAGAGTAAATTTTGGCAAGCCCCAGGTGAAAAAAGAAAAGGATCCTGTGGCAGATCAGAAAGAAGAAACTTCATCCAAATGGCCTCCTGCAGTAAGAGCTAATAAAATACAGGAACATCTTCAAGCTTACAAAGATGCTATGTCGATCTACGAAGAGCTTCGAAACCAAGCTCCGCATTTTGTAAAGAGAGGTAAAGTAGAACAGGACAAGCTAACTGAAATGTTTTCCGATTTGGGAAGTATGTATTCTCAAATATCATTTAATGACAAACCAAAATTTAGCCCACCTGCGCATCCTTATGCGCCATATATAAAGCTGGCGTCAAAAGGGGAAACTTATTATAAGCTTAAGAAAGACTTGACAGCTGAAGAACTCAGTCAATTGCCTACACCACCTACTCAAAGAGAGCAAGTAGTAGCATATAAAAAACTCTTTCTTCAATACGAGCTAAAGCGAAACGAAGGTAGAAATGATGCAAATAAATCTGCTGAGGAGCGCCAAACGATGTTTCAAATGTATAATGAGCTGCAGGTTAAGTTTCTAGCTATGGATGCTCCGGAGAGAAGACAAGTGAAAATGGTCAATTTCCCGTACTACCGCGTGGAGGAAAATGGAGCGTTTGTATTTAAGGCGGTAAGTGAGCTTAGCCCAGAGCAAAAAGCTTTAAATAATTGCTAGAATATTTTAGCGTATCATGAAAATGACTGAGTCAGGATAAAATCTGGTTCAGTCATTTTTGTTTCTGGGAGAATTTGGCTGAATGTTTTTGGCCAGGTGCTTACCCAATCTTGGAAAGTATTCTCCGATATTTCTCGTGATTGAATGGTATGCTCAAGTTTGGAGAAATCAAAGTTGTCTGAGGCTATTCCTGCTCCAGCATGAATCGTGTCAAGCGCATTGCAAGCCTGCTCGTATTGACCTTTCACGGGAATCACCATCACTGGCTTTCCCAGATACATCGCTTCGCAAATCGATTCAAATCCAGCAGTGCTCACCAGTCCTTTGCAAGCCGCCATATCCCGAAGGAAGTTTTTGTCATGGACTCTATGAAAACTCAGGTTTGGCAAGGGTTGCTCGGTTTCAGCAGCTTCTTTTTTATCCCAGTAAGCGCGTATTTTTAGGTTAGGATTTGCTTTAGCAAAGGAGATTACCTCGTGTCCGTAGCCAGCATTGACCATGTAGGTGAGGAAAAAGTCGCCTTTGGTCGGGGTGAGTTTCTTCACATCTTCTCTCAGCAGTGGAGGGACTACTGTGATTTCATTTGTAGATCCCAACTCGTAGAAGGAAAGAGCTAATTTTTCAGAAGCTCCTAAAGCTGTCAAGCGGGTGTTGAACTTGAAAAAGAACTTGTTCAAACCTTTTGATGGAGCAAATTTGAACTCCGGATGATAAATCAAATACTGATGTCCGATGACCCAGTACTGAGCTTTTGGTCGAAAGACTCCATTATAAATCCCGCCCAATAAATCGTAAAAATTCAGAATGATATCGGGTTGTTCAGCTTCTACAACTTCATGAATTTGCTTGAGACTTCTCCAGAAAATGGCAGCTTTTGCTATATTTTGACGAATCGTTTTTCCAATCAAAATCTGCTTTTCATCTTTATCACAGGCAAAATTTGGACTTTCCACCAAATGAATCGGAGCAGAAATTTCTCTGGTGAAAAACGCTGGAATAGCTCTCCGATTGCTTTTTCCTAGGATTACTCCTGTCAATTCATGCCCTTGATTTTGCAGCATGTGTGAGAAAGCGATGGCTTGGGTCATGTGTCCCCGACCTTCACCCTGGACTATAAAAATGAACTTCATAAGATGGAAGTAAATGCTGGTGGTTCTAGATCGTCTTTTAGTTTCTCGAAAGAAACTTCTCGCATCGGGATCACTGGAGCTTCTGCTTTACCGATGAAGAATTGCTGTAGACTATCGTCTTTGGCTTCCTTGAAGTTGATTTCATTGTAATAGATTAACTGCCAATTTCCTTCATGATCCTCTGCCAAAGCGCTCATCGTTTCTACCCAGTCACCGGAATTCATGTATTCTATTCCGTCGATAATTCTGTTTTCAGGCTTGTGAATATGGCCACAGATGATTCCATCGCAGCCCATTGCCCTAGCCATTTTTGATAGTTCTTCTTCATACTGATCGATGTAGGAAACGGCTGATTTTACCTTGCCTTTCACATACTGCGAAAGAGAGAAATAGGGCAGCCCGCGTTTGATGCGGTAATGATTAACCACGCTATTCAGCCAAAGCAAAAACGTGTATCCAATATCTCCTAAGTAAGCAATCCATCGAAGATTGGTCGTGATGCTGTCAAATACGTCACCGTGCGTGATGAAGTACTTTTTACCATGACTTTCGTAGATCATGTCTTTCTGAATGGACAGATTTCCCATTTGAAACGGTAGAATCTGATCCAGAAAATCGTCATGATTTCCACGCAAGTAATAGACCTTGGTGCTATGGTTCTCAATCATTTTCAGGATTCTGTTGAAGAAGCGGGTGTGCTTCCTTTTCCAGGAACCTGATTTTTTGAGTTGCCAGCCGTCAATGATATCCCCATTTAAAATGAGGTTTTCGCAGTTGTACTGCTTGAGGAATCGGGCGATTTCCTTGGCTTTCGAACCTTTAGTGCCCAGATGTACGTCAGAGATGACGATAGTTTTGAATTGGGTTTTCACTCTATTGGTTTTGGTTGAAAGATAGAGCCTCCAATTGAACTCAGTGTCAGTACATTATTAAAAAATTAGTAAGATTACTTATGCTTTTCGTGCTAATGTAATCCCATTGTTAATTAGATGTGAAAAAGGCCGTCCTATCAGTTTTAAGGAGAAAATCAGTCAGCATTTTCCATGAAAATGGAATAATGAGCGAGTGATTTTATACTAGTGGTTATTCCAGAAGGTGAAGTTTGATTTAGATTCGTTTTCCCAAATAGAACAACTATGAAGCACACTTTACTCGCATTTGCATTTCTCTTGATTTTCCAGAATGGCTACTCGCAGGAGCAGATTTATTCAGGTAATTATGAGCTTGCAGCAAGATTCTCTCCGGAGAAAATGAAAAAACTGGTTTTCTCTACCCGAGTTGACCCACATTGGTTGAAGAAATCAGATCGCTTTTGGTACGAATTCGAAACTAGCAAGGGCAAAAACTGGTACTTGGTAGATCCAGTTAGAAAAACCAAAAGTCAACTTTTTGACAAGGATAAGCTGGCGATGGAAATCACCAAAATCACCAAAGATCCTGTAGATGGACTTCATCTGAAACTGGATGATTTGAAATTCCTTGAAGATGAAAACACGATCAAGTTCAAGGTAAAAGGAACTGAAGATGTGCTGAAAAAGGACTGGGCTGAGATCAAGGAAAAAGATAAGAGCAAGAAGGATTCTATGGAAAAGAAGACTTTTGTTTTTCACTATAACATAGGAAATCAGCAGCTCACAGAAATCACCGATGCCGCGAAAGATCCTGAGCGAATGTCTTGGGCGAATATCGCTCCTGATTCTTCCAAGGTTCTTTTTGCGAAGAAAAGTAATCTCTACTGGATGGATAAGGCAAACTTCCTGAAGGCTGTAAAAGATGAAAAAGACAGCACCATTGTAGAACATCAGTTGACAGAGGACGGAGAGGAAAACTTCGAATATGGATCTAGTGGAAGGGGAGAAGACAACGAGGAGACGGAGAAAAATAAGGAGAAGCGTCAGAGAGTTGGTGCTTATTGGAGTACAGATTCCAAGCAATTTGTGATGACCAGAACGGATCAGCGTAAGGTGAAAGACCTTTGGGTGATTCACAGTACTAAGAATCCTAGACCAACGCTTGAGACTTATAAGTATGCAATGCCTGGTGATAAGGAACAGCCAATTACCTATTTGATGCATTATTCTTTTGACTCAGAAGAGCTGTCCAACCTTCCAGTGGCGACATTCAAAGATCAATCATTGAATATTTATAATACAAGCGCTACTGAAAGTTCCAGAGATGATGACTTCAGACCGATCACCTGGCTGGGTGACTTGGATGAGTTTTACTATGCTGTTACGTCCAGAGATTTGAAAAAAGTGGATATCTATAGATGGAACCTTGCCTCTAATGAAAAGGAATTGGTGATCGAGGAACGTAGCAATACCTATATAGACTTTTTGAAGCCTGAAATTTTGGATAATGAAATCGTCTGGTGGTCTGAGAGAGACGGCTGGGGACATTTCTATTTGTATGGAAAAGATGGTACGCTGAAGCGTCAATTGACTTCAGGCGCATTCCACTCAGATCGGGTAGCAAGAATAGATGAGAAAGGCCGAAAGTTGTATTTCGTAGCTAATGGTCGTGAGAAAGATGAAGATCCTTATTACGAACACCTATATAGTGTGAGCTTGGATGGTGGAGCGATAACGCTGTTGAATTCAGGGGATTTCAATCACTCCAGTGAGATCAATGATGGCGCTACATTTTTTGTAAATAACTATTCCAGAGTGAATACTGCGCCGGTTGCCGTGTTGAAAGACAAAGCAGGCAACAAGGTGATGGACTTGGAGACGGTTGATCTTTCTAATCTTTTTGCCACAGGCTATCAATTCCCAGAGCCTTTCACTTTCAAAGCTGATGATGGAATCACAGATCTATATGGTGTCATTTACAAGCCATTTGATTTTGACTCAACTCGCAAGTATCCGATCATCGAGTATGTTTATCCTGGTCCGCAGACCGAAGCTGTAGATAAGACATTTTCTGCAAGATTAGACAGAACGGATCGTCTTGCGCAGTTTGGTTTTGTAGTGATCACACTGGGAAATAGAGGAGGCCATCCAGGTCGCTCGAAGTGGTATCATAATTACGGTTATGGAGATTTGAGAGATTATGGTTTGGCGGATAAGAAAGCTGCTGTGGAGCAGTTGGCTGACAGATACGATTTCATCGATAAATCTAAGGTTGGTATTCACGGGCATTCTGGTGGAGGATTTATGTCCACTGCTGCGATGTTGGTATATCCAGACTTCTTTAAAGTTGCTGTTTCCTCAGCTGGAAATCATGACAATAGCGTGTACAATCGCTGGTGGTCTGAGAAGCATCATGGGGTAAAGGAGCAGATCAATGCCAAAGGTGACACGACTTTTATCTATCAGATCGATAAGAATCCCGACTTGGCCAAGAACCTAAAAGGGCACTTAATGCTCTCTCACGGAAGTACGGATAATAATGTACATCCTGCCAATACTATCAGAGTTGCAAGTGCACTGATCAAAGCGGGAAAGCGATTTGATCTCGTCATGCTACCGGATCAGCGCCACGGCTATGGCGATATGACCGAGTATTTCTTCTGGAGAATGGGTGATTACTTCGTGCAGCATTTACTGGGTGATAATACTCCACCTCCAGTGGATATGATGGAAATGCAGCGAGAGAAGCCGCTGACGAAATAGAGAATTTTAAAATTTCAAATTGAAAATCAAACTAAGCCCGATCCTATATTAGAATCGGGCTTTTTTGGTTTTGACGCAGGCCTGGACTTTCTTTAAAATTGATAGAATTTGCTTTAATCTGGAGGATATAGCTTTACTACCTGCCTTGAATATATTACTTGAACTTCAGTAGGTAGTTTTTATCTTGTAGAATCAATCACCCATTTATCAAGCAACCCAAAACCACATGGAAACTTCAACTTCACTTTTTTGGAAACGGTATAAGGAAGCACCAATTGTGGGAATTATACGGGGGCAGTCGCTCGACACGGTACTGAAAATAGCTCAAGCCTATGAAGAGGCTGGGCTGACTACCCTAGAAATCACGATGAATACTCCGGGAGCAGCTGCGATGATTTCGACATTGAGAAGTAAACTCCCTTTACTGAATATAGGTGCTGGAACGGTGTGCAAGTTGGATGACCTCCGGGAGGCAATTGATGCCGGAGCACAGTTTATCGTGACGCCTATCATAGATGAGACAGTCATAGAGCATGCCGTAGACGAAAACATCCCGATTTTCCCTGGTGCATTTTCTCCTTCGGAAATTTATAAAGCCTGGTCGTTGGGAGCTTCTGCTGTCAAGCTTTTCCCCGCGACTCAATTAGGCCCACAGTTTATCAAAGATGTGCTTGGACCTTTGGATCAAATCAAATTGCTTCCTACAGGTGGAGTTTCTAAGGATAATATCAAATCTTTTTTTCAAGCGGGAGCTTGCGGAGTTGGAATGGGGAGTTCGTTGATTGACAAAAAGCTGGTCAGTGAGGAAGATTTTGATGGCTTGAAAAAGCACTTCGAAAGTATTAAGGCGGAGATAGTAGATTTTATAAACACCTAGTTTCTTTGGACTTTAGCAGATGAGCTGCTGATTGTTTCACCTTATATCACTTTAACCCGACCCAAAATGGCCTTCAAAATCACCCCCTTTTTTCTGTTGTTTTCTCTGTTGTTTTCACCTGCTTTTAGTCAGAATTCAAATCCCACAAAAGTGATTTTTGATACTGATATGGGGCCTGATTATGATGATGTGGGAGCAATTACCTTATTGCATGCATTCGCAGATCAGGGAAAGATAGATATTCTTGCTACGATTGCCAGTACGAAATATGAGGGAGTTGCGGGAGTACTTGATGTGCTGAATACGTATTTTGATAGGCCTGATCTCCCAATTGCTGTTCCTACGGATAAGGCGATAGAGCAAAAGGATTGGCAACACTGGACGGATACTCTTTTGGCAAACTATCCGCACAATATCAGACGCAATACCGAAGTGCCAGACGCGGTAGATCTGTATAGAAAAATACTCGCTGCTCAACCTGACCAAAGTGTGACGTTGATCACTGTTGGGTTTTTAACCAATATTTCCAATTTGCTGAAATCCAAGGGGGATCAGCATTCGCCGCTATCCGGTGTGGAGCTAGTTCGTGCAAAGGTTGTGAAGCTAATCAGTATGGCAGGAAAGTTTCCTTCAGGATCAGAGTTCAACGTGAATCAAGATCCAAAAGCATCTCAATTTGTAGTGACGAATTGGCCTAGGATAATTATTTACAGTGGATTTGAAATAGGAGAGAGGATCCATTCAGGCATTCCGCTTATCTCAAATCAAGAGATTAAAAATAGTCCTGTCAAAGATGTGTTTGCACTTTCAATCCCAATGGATAAACAAGATGTTAATGGGCGTATGAGTTGGGATCAGACGGCAGTTTGGGTAGCAGCTATGGGGTATGAAAAATACTTTGTGCTAGAGGAGGGCCAAATGCAGGTGGCAGATGATGGCTCCAATTCATGGGGTATTTCTGGAAAAGGGCAGTTTAGGTTAGTTGGCAAAAGCAATATGATGGGCATCGAAAAGGAAATCAATGACTTGATGATGCACCAGCCAAAGGTGAAAGAATAATATTTCTTAATGCTTGCTTATGATTTAGGGGTAAAGTTCAGAGCAAGTCTGATAATCCAAATTCCTGATATTGTGGGCTTGGTAAAAGTGGCTTTAAAAGAAAAAAGTGGCTTTATGAAAGCCACCTTTTTAAACCACAAACCAATTTACATCTAACTATTAACAACTACATCTTCCAATTCCACTAGAGCCACAGCTCCGTGAATGGCAGTTTCATCCATTTCAGAAGGTAAAATCTGAAGTCTCTCAATGACAGTAGGATAATTGAATGTAGACAATGACTTTAAAAGTGATTTCTTGAATAGGGGATAAGTCTTCCTGATCGATCCGCCTAATATGATTGCTTCTGGTGCTAAGGCATACAAGATATGCTTTATAAGTTCTCCTAGATGGTGACCATATTCATCAAAGGCTTTGGTAGCGACTGGATCTCCAGACAATGCCAATTTGGCCAGTGCCTTTGGTTTACTATGGTAGTATTTCTCAAAGAACTTACCACTGCAATAATGCTCGAAATCATGATCTAAATAAGTAGCACTGCACCATTCTCCGGCGGCAGAATTAACACCACTATAAAGATGGCCGTTGATCACGATACCACCACCTATGCCGGTACCAAGTGTAAGTCCAACCAGATGATTGAACTTGCGACCTACGCCGAACTTATGTACGCCGGATGCAAAGCAATTCGCATCATTATTTATGAAAACAGGCTTTGAAAAACGCTCTGTTAAAAACTTTTTTAACTCCACATGCTGAAACGCTGGGATATTTGAAAGCCCTAAAACTATGCCTTCTCGTACATCTACCAGACCAGGAATACCAACCCCAATTCCGACCAAGTCATAGGACATATAGGTTTCAATAAATTCAGCGATTGTCTCCAGAATGAACTCCTTACTTTCTCTTGCAGGAGTAGCAATGGATCGAATATCCTCAAGATGTCCATTTATTAGTACGCCACCTTTAATACCGGTGCCTCCTATATCTAATCCTAAAATGGCTTTTTCCATTCGCTACAAATAATAAGGTTGTTAGGTTTATTACAAAAGCTGTGACTAATCAGCTTATCCATCAGTCACAGCTCAGTTTGATCTTTACTCTTAAAGCATTCCTTCTATAGACTTTTCTAGCTCTCTGGCAGTGGCTAGGAATTCTTCCACATTCATATCACGGAAGAAAATGAGTCCATGGCTGGATCTTACTTTTGCACGCTCGTGCTGGTAAAAGTAGTTTTTACCGAGCAATAATTGAATTGCATCAAGTTGATCCACCCAGATTCTCTTCGCAACAGTACTGAATTTACCATTATGTGAATAGCTAGGGAACGAAGCATTTACTTGGCTCATATAGCAATTGGCGAAGGAATCTTCCATTACCGACATGTCTCCAAGAGAAACAGGGACGATTACATTAGCTTCATGTGGTTCAAATTTAAACCAAACGTTTCTGTAACCAATGATTCTCAATTTACTGATATCCTTTTCTTCTCCCCATTTTTTCACAGCAGCGGCAGTTGCCTGAAGCACCTTATAGTGAGTATCTGGTCCCGAGCCCTCAGGATCAAGCGTTAAACTAATCTTAGTTGGGTTCACTTTTCTGAACATTTCCACGATCGGTTCTACATCGCGATCTTTGTCTGGCTGCTCAGTGAAAATATCTCCAGTATAGAATCCAAGTCTCAAGTGATGAACATTTTTCACTTGTACTCCGAAATGAGCCCATACTAGTTCTTCTTCAAACTCACGGATCATCCCTTTTAGCTTTTGTACTTTGGATGAGTTTTTCTCTCCATCATAGCTATTCTTCAGAATGCTGATGACATCATTGATCGTTTCTCTGAGTTGTGTTTTATTTTTGATGTCATAGACGATCACCAATGCTCTTACTACTCGGTGACAAAGACCTCTCAATCGCTGATCTGCATTTTCAGACGCTACATTAGTGAGGTAGTGATAGACGTCTTTATCTGTTTTAAGTTTGAAACCTACATCAAAGAAGTCTTCAAAGTGAACCATTTGAATCTTGCCATCATCCAAAAGTTTCTTGGTTGACTGTAGGGTGTCGATTACAAAAGTGTTGGTCACTGCCGTAAAACCTGAAGTCAACACAGAAAAGTGTGCTTCGTTTGTAGGCTCATGAAGTTGATTTGTGACGTGAGGCAAAATGCCTAAAGAAATATCGTCGTGGTGCGGACCAGTATGAAGTAGTACTTCATCTCGTTCCTGCTCTAAACCTTTGGAAAGCTTATTCTCAATGCTTGCCATAACCTGATTGACTGTGTCTTCAGATAGATCTGGAATCAATCGGGTGTATTTATCTGCCTTTAGATCAGATAGTTTGATTCTATGACCGTATTTACCCAGTTTTTTACAAAGGTCGATTACAGATCTCTCAGTCTTTTCAAAAGACCATTCGCCTTTTTCATAATAAGCATCTATAGAATCAGTAAGTTTTACTCCAGCTCCTTTGGTGACATAGAATCTACCATTCTTTAATTTCTGAAGAACTGTGCCTGGGAAGACGTTGTTTAGTGGAGTTTCAAGAGAATCTCTAACGATGCCCGCTTTTGCTTCACCTGCTGCGATGATAATTGCTACTGCATCTGGATTGTATACAATTGTATCTAATCCAATTGTGATCACCAGTCGGTTTGAGGAAATTTCTATTCCACCAAGATCGCCAGCAGCTACAGCTTGAGTTTCAAAATTGGTTTCTGTCAACCTTGTGACAGAGAATAAATGTGAGCCTCTTGTATTAAATGCGATGTGTCCATCTGGGCCGATTCCTCCTAAGAAGAAGCCAATTCCTCCAGCATCTCTGATTTTTTGCTCGTACTCTCCACACCATTGGTCAATGAGGTAGATAGATTGTTGCTGAAGTTTCTCTAGATCAGTTTGTGGATCACGGAATCTTAAGGAAAGATCAACTTTCAGGTCAGGAAAAACCTTGCTGAAATGAAGGCCATTTGCAAGAGGTATCTCATCAGAGTTGATTAGGATCGCCTTTTCTTTGGACAGACCAAAACCATTGATGTAGAACTTATTTACGTAATCGAAAAAGCTATTATTCTGCTTGGAAGAAATCGGATAAAATTCATCGATCTGTACAAATGTCAGCTCTTTGAGAATGGGCTTTTTAGTATCGCCCAAACCATATTTTTCTCTAACATCTTTTCCTTTTTTATTATCCCAATTTTCTAGCAGGAACTGAGTCCATTTGATAAAAAATTCCGGTGTTTTACCTGTAGGCAAACTGATGACACCTTCGGGGTTTGCAGCTGCCCATTCCAAAAATCGGCAAGCCGTTAGCAAGCCAAGTTTTGGGAAATTGTCAACTTGAAGGTAAGGAATTAGGGTGCTGATTTTCTCTACACCAGATTCCTTAAGAAAACTTTTTTCGACTTCTGAAAGCGGATACTTACTTAGCATACTGTTCGGATAGGTTTATTATTAGGGACTTTATAATGAAAAGCTGTTTTTTTAAATATTTGTTAATCAATGATATATGTTCATAAAAGCATTAAATAAATCTGATTGCTTATCCAGATGAATAACACAATATGAACATATTTCACGTTGACTCTTCACTTAAGCAAATCTAAAAAATGTTTTTTAATAAAACGAACTTTAACAAAAATTTTATAAAAGTTTTATGATTATTATTTTTAAATGCATGTATTTGGCCGTAGTATTTTGATTTCACAGTGGTGATCAAGAGAGGAATTTCAATTTTTTAATACTTATTAAAAAATAAAAACTGTTTCTGAATGGGGATTTAGTTTGCTTCAATTCCCTTTTCTTCGTTTCCTTGTGATTATTGAGATATGGAAATACTTTTTTTACTTAACTTGTGCGCATGCTAATTGTAGTCACTGGAGTCTCAGGAACAGGAAAAACAACTATTGGATCCGACATTGCAGACACCTTGGATTTGCCATTTTTCGATGCTGATAATTTTCATCCTGCAGAAAATATCGAAAAAATGAGTCTAGGATTTCCTCTCAATGACGAGGATAGAATGCCATGGCTTCAGTCTTTGGCCGACATTTTAGTCAAATCTGAGCAAAATGATGGAGCTGTTCTTGCCTGTTCTGCTTTGAAAGAAAGTTATCGGGAAATATTGAAGGTGCAGAAGGATATGCATTGGATTCATCTCAAAGGAGACCGAGAATTAATCTGGAGGCGAATGTTAGCTCGCAAAAATCACTACATGAAGGCTTCCATGCTCGATTCGCAATTCGCTACATGGGAAGAGCCTAGCTACGGCCTGAAACTTAATATTTATAAAACTCCAGAGGAAATGCTTGCTGAAGCCCTTAGGTATTTGGGAGTTCCGATGAGCAGTGGCAAATAATTAGTAGACAATTTTAAGTGAGGTAGGCGGATGGCACTTTCTATTCATTCCCCGTATTTTTTTTCCAAAGGATTGCATTAAGTCTCTTTTAAGACGAAATTGATTGTTCACTTCTTCAGTCTATTATATGAAAAAGATACTACTCTCTTTTGGTTTTATATTCTTGATTGTAATCTGCCCTGGGTTTTCGCAGAGCTACCTTATTTCCAATGTGAACATCGTTTCCATGGAAAATGAGCAGGTTCTTAAAAACCACTCAATTCTTGTAGTTGATGGCAAAATTCAAAAAATAGCTCCTATGACCGAGCCATTTGATTTGAAAGTCAATCACGTATTAGATGGCAATGGATCATACCTATATCCGGGTCTGGCAGAGTTTCATTCCCATATTCCAGTTGCGCAAAATGGTGACACACAACTTCAGGAGGAGGCTATGTGGATGTATTTGGCAAATGGAGTTTTGCGAGTGAGAGGAATGATAGGACATGCATCCCATTTACCTTTGAAAGCTAAGATAGATGCCGGAGAATTGGATGGGCCACGTCTGTTTTTGTCAGGTCCCTCGTTTAGTGGAGGTTCGGTTTCTTCTCCTGAGCAAGCTGCGCAAATGGTCAGAAATGAATATGCTGCGGGGTTTGATCACCTAAAGTTACACCCGGGATTGGAGATGGATGAGTTTTTAGAGATTTCCACAACGGCCAAGGAGTTAGGGATACCATTTGGTGGACACGTGTCTTTGAATGTAGGTTTAGAGGCTAGTTTAAAAGGAGGTTATAAATCCATTGAGCATATGGATGGATACATTGAGGCCATGATTCCCGATTATTCCAGAGTTTTGGATTCAAAACTCGCTGGGCCGTTTACGATGCTTTTGGTCAATGAGGCAGATCTGAGCAAGCTTCCTGCCTTGGTAGATTTGACTCTGGAAGCAAAAGCTTGGATTGCACCTACCTTGACACTTTTTGATCGATATTTTGGATCAAAACCAGCTGAAGAGTATCGCAATATCCCAGAAATGAAATACATGTCTGCTGAGCAAGTACAAAGCTGGATCAATGCAAAGACTCCTTATGAGCAATCTGGAGTCTTGACAAGGGAGCATGTTAAGCCTTATCTGGAATTCCGAAATATGCTTTTTATGACTTTGCACAAAGCCGGTGTTCCTGTGTTGATGACCTCGGATTCTCCGCAAGTATTTAATGTTCCCGGGTTTTCCATTCATCACGAGATAGAATTGATGTCAAAGGCAGGAATGTCAAACTTTGAGATTTTGAAATCTGGTTCAGTCAATCCTGCCAGATATTTTGATCAGGAAGGCGAATGGGGAGTTATTAAAGAAGGAGCTTCTGCGGATTTTGTATTAGTGGAAAATAATCCTCTGGAAGATCTGAATACCTTGAAAAAGCCATTTATGGTTGTAATGAAAGGAGAAATGTATGACAGGAGTGAGCTAAAAAAGCAACTGGACAAAATAGAGGCAAATCACAAAAGATAAATTGTTATCAGAATCTGGGAGACTGAAGAGATGGATTGACTTTAAATTATCTTAAGCTACCTTATAACGCTACATCTAGCAGGCAATTTCAATTCTTAAAAGATTCTAATTTTTAAAACCACACCCATGAACCTAAAACTGAAAATCGTACTATTAGCTATACTTATTTCAGGCTCTGCCTGTCAATCTCAAACCAAATCGACAGTGATTCAAAAAGAAGTTAGCCTCACAATTAAAGCCGAGAAAGTAGCCACTTGGGAAGGACAAGATGTTTTTCATTATATCCTCGACAATGGTACCATGCAGGTTGAAATGACCAATTATGGCGGAATCATTTCTAGAATTATAACTCCAGATAAAGACGGTAAGCTTGAAAATGTTGTATTGGCGCTGGACAATATTCCAGACTACTTCACTAAGAATGGGCCTTATCTAGGAGCTGCGGTCGGTAGGTATGCAAATAGAATTGGGACGGCCTCCTTTACTTTGGAAGGAGAAACATTTGAGATCACAAAAAACAATGGAGAAAATACCTTGCATGGAGGGGCTAAAGGCTTTGGAGTGAAAGTATGGAAACCAGAGGTTTATAAGACTGACAAAGCCGTGGGAGTGAAAATGACTTATTTAAGTGTAGATGGAGAAGAGGGGTTTCCAGGAAATTTGGAGACTAACCTTTGGATGGAATTGACAAGCAACAATGAATTGAAACTTCGATTTGAATCAACTACAGATAAGAAAACTGTCGTGAACTTGACGAATCACTCTTATTTTAACCTAAGCGGAATCACTGGGGATGTGAGGGATCATGAATTGCAGATTTTTGCAGATGCCATTACCCCTGGCGGCCCAGGACAGATTCCCACTGGTGAAATAAAACTCATCGCTGGAACTCCATTTGATTTCCAAACACCAAAAAACCTAGGTGCTCAGTTGGATGCTTTGGGGGAGGGTTTTGATCATAATTACGTCACTAAGAGAGCAAATTCCTCAGAGCTGAAGAAAATAGCAATTGTAAAGCATCCTGAAAGTGGTCGTATTATGGAGGTGTTTTCTACAGCTCCGGGTGTGCAACTGTATACGGCAAACGGCTTTAATAATTTTGCCGGAGCGGATGGTATATCATATCAATCCCATTGGGCACTTTGTCTGGAACCTGAAGCGTGGCCAGATAGCCCAAACAAGCCAAGCTTTCCCTCAACTAGTTTAGCTCCAGGCGAGAAATACGTGCATGAGATTGTGTATGAGTTTGGGGTTGAGGATTAAACGGGAATTTAAGTTTAGTTTGTGAAACTATTTTATTAGCTTGTTTTTTAAATTAACTAACCCATGAATAATCTTCTACTTAAAACTACGCTTTCATTAAGCGCCACTTTTTTATCATTTACACTTTTTGCACAAGAATATACCTTCAAAAAAGTCAGGGAATTCCGAGTAGAGAGCCTTGCAGAAGTCGGGATAAGGGACTATGATCCCAAGAGAGATGTTTTTGTCGGCTTTATCGATAATAGATCTGAAGGGATAGAGCTAGCTGTTTTCGATACAAATGGAAAAATACTAACCAGTAAAAAAAGACAGGGAGAGGGGCCGGAAGATTACCAGTCATACGCATTAGCTATGGGGTTTTCCCCTGAGGGTGACGTATTTGTTCAGACTTCAATTGAGCTTGTGAAATACGACACCCAGTTCAATAGGATAAATAAAGTCAAATATGAGCCGAAGACAACTATTGTTGTATATTCTGGGCCACGATCTAAGTTTGTTCCATTGACAAGGGGGCAAGAAGTTTCATTTATTGTAAATGGATCTGGCATAGGTAATAGGGGTATGAATGAAGCCCCCAAAAAAATGGATTTGATTGATTACTATGATGCAACTAGTAAAACAGTCCAATCGGTTATTCCATTATCTAGCAGACCAGTCTTTAAAGGAATAGAAGACAAGGTGTTTCCTGTTAGCATTAATCCAATATTCACAATTGATTCTCAGAATAGCAATTTGTATTTCACTACTACTATAGACAATGAAATCACAGTTTACAACCCCATTAATTGGAATGTAATTCAAAGAATCCCAGTGAAACATGAGTTTTTTAAAGCTTTGGATGATATACCGCTCAGAGAGTCGAATTTAGGACTTTCAACTAAATCAGCACTTTTTTCGAGGAATCAAGAAATTTTAAAGTTCGACTCGGATTTATTAGGACTTATCTATGTGAAGGAGATTTCAGAGGCAGCTAATGAATTGAGGAAAAGTGAGAAAAAACTTTTTTGGATGTTCGATCCAGAATTTCAAAGAATAATACTTTTTAAGAACGGAGTTCAGCTACCGGGAGAGTTGACAATTCCTTCTGGTCTGGTTCAAATGACTCTGCCAAATAACCGCGTTTTGGTAAAAGTTGTCAATCAGGAAGAAGAACTGGACTATTATCCATTTGAGATATGGGAGCTTGTGGAAAAGAACAAGGAGTGATCTACTAAAAGTGGATTTCATTCAACAGACTGCGTAAGCATTACACAGGGAAATTTGACGGAATAGCTCTAATTGGCGTTAAACCTCATCGGAATGGTACTTGTAAGAGTAGTGGGAGAACACTAAACCAACTAAAATTCTTATGAGAACAAGTATTCTAAACCAACCCGCCACAAACAACTTCAGCAGAAAAGCAAAGATCACTGGAGCTGTGTTACTATCATCATTTTGCTTAGTAGGCATGACCTCTTGCGAAAACGAAGATGATGAGCCAATTGTAGATACGGTAAGTCAGCAGGATAAAAATTTCGCTTTGTCTTCCTCGGCATTTGTAAACGCTCAAATTAGCTTCGGTGAGTTAGCCTTGGCCAATGGCGAAGATGATTCCATTTTGGAATACTCAAGGATGCTAGTAGATGAAAATTCTGCAAGTAAAACTGAGCTAGAAGGTATTGTAGAAGGAAAAGACGTAGAACTTTCTGGTGGGATTACTGCAGATATGCAAGCTAAATACGATGAACTCGCAGTCCTGTCTGGAGTAGAATTCGACAAAGCTTTCATAAGAACTCAAATTGAGATCTTGGATGATTCTAAGTCTATGTTTGAAAATGAAATCGACAATGGCCAGAACTTTACAATAAAGGGCTATGCCGACAAAACTCTAGGCCAGGTGAAAGACCATAAAGCTAAAGCAGTTGTGGTAAAAGCTGAGGTAGATTTAGAAAATCTATAAGAAGTCAGAATGTAATTGTGGCTGATTAACCCAGTTGCAAATGCGTGATGATTTCTTTTGAGCCGGTGTTCCTTTCGAGGAACCCGGCTTTTTTTTGTTTTTTTAACCCTGGCTTTTTAAAACCACGGAGTGCACTAAGATTTCGCAGAGGTCGCAGTATTATAGTTGTTCTGCTTCTCCAGAAGCAGAACTTATAGTAAAGGGGAGTTTAGTTATTTAGATATACAGCTAGTGCAAATGGGGATGAAGTTGAATGTTATTAGTTCCTATAAATCCCTTAAGACTAAATAGATTTGAGAGTAAGGCGACTTTAATATTCTAAGTCAACTGTATCTCAGTAGTTCTCCGTGTGACCTTAGTGCACTCTGTGGTTAAAAGAATTTACTGACAACCTCCTGAGCCTCCTCAAAACTCTGATACCCACAAATAACCGCTTCAAAGGCTTCCAAATTCCCAATATGTTTTAAGGCCAGAGGGTTTCCAAAATGAACTAGGATACAGGATTTAGCTTGTGCTAGACGTTTGATTTCTGCTAATGTTTCCTCATCCATTCCGAATTGATTCAGCGGTTTGTGAGATGGGACAAAAACTGAAATGATCACTTTTTCGGCTTTATCGATTGAGGTTTTGTCTAAATCTAAATTGTATTTCTGATTCAGTTTTTTCGAAAAGGTTGTGTCATTTTTTCCAAAAAAGCACTGATGTGAAAGCTTCCCTTCCTTTGCCAGTATTTTCAATTCTGCAGAATTAACTTTTCCGGAAATAACCGACACATATTCTTTTGCAAGTCTAGATTGATGTTCTGAATGACTTTTCCAATCAAATTGAGGAACGGCTAATTTCTTAAAATCAAATACTCCCAGCTTTTCTTTTAGTGCCCAAATTTTTTCAAAAACGGTCTCAATTTCATCTTCCGATGCATTTTTAGATATGGCGGAAATCCCTTCTTTCACATGATCTGAAAAGCATAAGATGTCATTTCCGGCGTAAAAAGCTTCCCATTCGAGTTGCCCTGCTTCTGGAAATAAGTCTGCAACAGCTTTCATATTCAATGCATCGGAGATCACTATTCCATTAAATCCCATTTCAGTCTTAAGCAAATCAGTAATGATTTCCCTGCTGATGCTTGCAGCGGTTTCCTTCCCGCCAGACAAAGCCGGAGCGGCTAAGTGCCCAACCATAATCATTTCTACACCATGGTCTATGCCATATTGAAATGGTAAAAGCTCTTCTTTTTTCAGTTCTTCCTTGGTCTTTTGGATCACGGGTAAGCCCAAATGTGAGTCCGTCTGCGTGTCTCCATGACCTGGGAAATGCTTGAGGCAAGCTCCGATTCCGGCTTTCTCCAAGCCTTGATACATCTCCAGTGAAAACTCAGCTACTTTTTGAGGATCTGTGCCAAAAGATCTGTAACCAATTACCGGATTATTTGGGTTGGTATTTACATCTGAACAAGGAGCTAAATTCAAATGAATCCCAGCTTTTTTCATATCCAAACCCATTCTATAACCTACTTCTTCGAGAAGTGCCGGTGCATTTTCTTTGATTGCTCCGAGCGTAATTGCAAAGGGATATTGTGGTGTGTTTTCAATTCTCATAGCCAAGCCATATTCCCCGTCTATGCTGATGAGCAATGGTGTTTTTGAAATTGCCTGATATCGATTGATCAATCCAATCATTTTCTCGAATGTGCCGCTTACATCCAACACTTCCGCCCGCTTTTCGAAGTTGGCAGCAGCAGAATGGCGACTATGGAAAAAGGTCAAGCCGCCTATTTCCTGCTCTTGAATTAGCTTTTCTATGGCTTGGTAATTTTCCTCTGTATCATGTATAAATGCAGCAGGAGAAAAGCATTGGGCTATTTTTTGGATTAGATTCATTGAAAGATTGGAAAATTGAAATATTGCAAAATTAATCTGAGTAGCCTGTTAGCCTTTTGATGTCACTCTGAGCGAAGTCGAAGAGTTTAAACTATATAAGTTGTTGGAAGTCCCTATGAAACTCGTAAATCATAAATCTGAGATCATAAATCCGAGATCACTCAAGTTTTTTCCCAAACTCCCTCGGATAATTCACATTTGCAGCAATTGCCAGCGCAGGAATCATAGCAATTCCTACCCAGATAAAGAATCCTGTATAGCCGAGCCATTCTTGGATATAGCCCGAAAGCATTCCCGGAAGCATCATTCCCAAAGCCATAAAGCCAGTTGCCAATGCGTAATGGGAAGTTTTAAAAAGCCCTTCGGCTAAGTAGATCAGAAAGATCATGTAGGCAGCGAAGCCGAATCCATAGCCGAATTGCTCGATCACTACTACCGTACCAGCGAAGAAAATATTGTCGGGCTGAAAGTACGCCAAGGCGATGTAAAGTAAATTTGGCAGGTTGAGTGAAAGAGCCATTGGGATCATCCATTTGCCTAGTCCATGGCGGGAAATGGCGATTCCGCCAAGGATTCCTCCTAATAGCAATGCGATCACTCCGATGGTTCCGTACATAAAACCAACTTCAGAAGTACTTAATCCTAATCCTCCTTTTTCTTTGATATCGAGTAAAAATGGAGAGGCCATTTTTACCAATTGAGATTCGCCTAATCGGTAAATGAGTACAAAAGCCAATGAAATCCCGATATTTTTCTTGGTGAAAAATGTGCTAAATACCTTTCCAAAGCTCGCTTCACGGGATGTCTTTTCAGTTGATACTTCTTCTACTTTTGGTGTAGAAAAGAAGTTAATGGCAGTCATAGTGAGCATCAAAAGAGCTACAATAATCATGGTATAGGACCATGCCTTGTTATTGTCTCCTAAAGTAGTTTCGAGATAACCTGCGACCATGACGATCAGGCCTTGTCCGGTGATCATTCCGATTCTATAGAATGTTCCTCTCAAACCAACGAAGAAAGATTGCTGTTCTGGCTTCAGAGCTATCAAATACATACCGTCAGAAGCAATATCATTTGTAGCAGAAGCAAAAGCTCCCATCCAGAAAAAGGCCAAGGTCATAAAGAAAAAATTGCTACCTGAAGTAGTCAGTCCAACACCGATAAAGACAAGCGATAAGACCAATTGCATGCTGAGAAACCACTTTCTCTTTGTGCCAAAAAGATCTACAATAGGGCTCCAGATGGGTTTGATTACCCAGGGCAGGTAAAGTAAACTTGTGTATAAACCAATTTCAGAATTGGAAACTCCTAGCTTTTTGTACATAATCACCGACACGACGATGATGACTATATATGGAATCCCTTCGGTCATATAAAGGGAAGGGATCCAGATCCATGGGGTTCTTTGGGGTGATTTGCTCATGATTTTCGGATCAGATTTTCGTAGATACTAACTTCTGATCCTTCAATTGTTTTAGCATTTACAGCTTTTTCATAAAACTCTGCAGGACCGACTCCGCCTATGATTGCGTAAGCATAGCCCATTTCTTTCATAGATTCGAGAGATTTTATTAATAGAATTTTCCCAATACCTTTTCCGCGTTCGGCCTCCAGAGTGCCCGTTGGACCAAAGAAATTTCTGGCTGAACTTTCATAGCAGGCAAAGCCCAGAATATCATTTCCTCTTTGCGCGAGCCAGCAAGCTACGGGCTGTCTGCTGAAAGCTACTTCCACTTCTGACTGCCAGTACTCACCGAAATGCTCCAACACCCAATTGCTCAATAAGTGTTTCTCAGGTGCAATTGCTCTTCGAAAGACAACTTTCTCCTTTTTCAATAGTCGTGCTTCTTCCAGAGAAGCATCCGGCAAACCGATCAATCGGACAAGCATGTCTTTCATATCTAGCTATTTAAGGGATTTGGTACACTTGAGTTTGGACGATTCTGCCGTAATGGTCAATCCATCGAATGGCGAGATATTTAGTATTCAAGCTTTTCACTTCCAAAGTTCTGGCACGTAATCCACCCACCCATACTGGATGTATCTCCGCATTTGCGAGTTGATTTAATTCATTAGCCCCTTGGATCAATGCGTAGCGAATAGCTGGGTCGAGTGGATTTGCCATGCGGATCGAAGTCAATGTGGAATTAGCTTCCACGCTGAATACAACAGGCGTATCTATGATCGATGGGCTTTTCGGCTGAAATGCGGGAGGCAAAGTAGGCTCATTGTACAGTTCGCTTTTCAGTAACTGTGCAACATCCTGATTCTTGAGCTTCATGGATTTAGCAGAAAAAAATGCATTTCCCTGAATTGTAGGAAGCGTACGCGTGTAAGAGATTTGGGAGTTGATCTCGCGAGGATTGTTCCAAGCTACATCAGAATCTTCACGGATTTTATAAGGGCCATTGCCTATGTAGACATTGGTATTGTAATGATTTTTTGCCCACCAGTCATTCAGAACACGATGCGATGCCAGTTTATGATCCATGCTCCAATACAGTTGTGGGAGCATGTAATCCACCCAGCCATTTTTCATCCAAAGTAGCACGTCTGCATAGAGGTCGTCATAATTCGTCTGTCCAGCACGGGTAGGAGAGCCCTTTGGATCCATACTTTGGTTTCTCCACACACCAAACGGCGAAATCCCAAACTGTACCCAAGGCTTACTTTGCTTGATGGTTTGGTTAAGTGCTAGGATCAATTGATTTACATTATCCCTTCTCCAATCGTCCTGAGACTGACCTGGCTTCTTGTATTTGTCGTAGGTAGATTTATCAGGGAAATCCTGTTTGGCAATCTTATAGGGATAAAAGTAGTCATCAAAGTGTATGGCGTCGATGTCATAGTTATCTACAATTTCTTTGATCACAGAAAGCAAATGCGCCTTAACTTCTGGCAGTCCTGGATTGAAATAATATTGTGTGCCATATTTCAGCATCCAGTTTCTATGAAGATTGTAGGCATGATCAGGGCTAAGTCCCTCTGTGCTGAGATTCATTGTAGCGCGATATGGATTCAACCAACCATGAAACTCTAAGCCCCGGGCATGAGATTCCTTGATCATCCAGGTAAGAGGATTCTCATCAGTTTTAGGAGCCTGACCTTGCACTCCAGTGAGATATTTAGACCAAGGAGCGAGATTACTTGGGTAAAAAGCATCTCCAGCAGTTCTGATCTGTACGATTACTGCGTTGAAATTGAGGTTCTTGTAATAGTCCAAAAGCTCCAGGAAATCCCGTTTTTGCTTTTCATAGGGATCCGTAGAAGAAATAGGCCAATCAATATTCGCTACTGTCGCGATCCAAACTCCACGAAATTCACGGGGCATTTCTGGCATTTGGAAGGTCAGATGCTGCAAGGCTACCGGAGCCATAGGTAAGTTTTTTACAGGGAGATTACCACCATTGTTTGGATTGGGTGAAGTGATTACTGGCCCAGATGGTCTGCCGGAAGTAGGTGTGTTTTTTTGAGATTTACAGGCGGAAAATAATAGGCCAAAGGCCAAAATAACAAAGAGATGCCTAGAAAAGGATTTCATAAATGGGTAATCAGAGCGTTGGTACAGGTTTCAAATTTAAGTCAGCCAAGTTTTTTCGGAGTTTCTTCATGAAGTCATCTCCTGGGTCAGTTTTGACGGTGCGATAGTCTGGATCGGCTTCTTTCCAAAGATCAGTGGTCTGGAAGTTTTGGTATTCATGATGGCCAATTACATAGTCTATTTCATATTTTCTCTCCAGGTATCTGATCAGTTCTTCATTGGCTTTCAGTTGTTCTTTAGTCAACGGCATGTCATCACCACCTATGTTTTCTACTCCAATTGCCAGGTAATTCAAGCCGATAGTGTGTCTGGCAAAAGTAGTGTCCGGCAATAGTCTAAAAATCGTGCCGTCTCGGTCAATTAAAAACTGACTCGAAACATTAAGGTTACTTGCGCCTGTCAAATCAGGCCTTCCTGCCAGCGTAGCTGGATCGAAAACATCAAAAGTCACTTCTACCGTATTAATTGCAGTCCAGTGAACCACTACCATTTTGGGGTCTATGGAAGCAGTTTTTTGATCGAGACCGTGGCGGTCTTCTAAGTATTTCAGCGAAAGCTCTTCGCGCTCTTGATTCCAAGTGATGGGTTTGTCTATTATTCTAAAAGTGGATTTGGGGCTACAGGAAAACTGTAGAAAGGGGAAAATACAGATCCCTAATTGAAAGAGAATAGTATTTAAGGGATTGATTTTCATGGCTCTTCAGGTGTGTTTGAACTTCAAATTCAATGAGTTGAAAATTGCTTTTCACAGCTAAACTACCCAGAATATTGCAGGATAGACAAGTAATAGGAGCGATTTTTTGCCAGAAATTTCAATCCATGAATATTTTTGCAAGTTTTTGCTGTTTTTGTTACTTTCCCAAACTGAAAGTAATTATTCCATGCTCAAAGAAGAAAGACAGAAGTATATTTTGGATCAAGTACACCTGCATCACAGGGTTTTGCTCAATGATTTATCTGAGTCATTAAATGTATCAATCGATACAGTGAGGCGTGATGTAAAGGAGCTTGATAGCGAGAAAAAACTGAAGAAAGTCCACGGAGGAGCCACTTCTTTTGGTTTTATGACTTTCACCAAAGACGATGGGAATATCTATCTGAAGTCCAAGAAAATATCTATTGCAGAGAAGACTGTTTCGTTGCTTACCGATGGTCAGGTGATTCTCATGAGTGGAGGCACGACGAATATGGAAGTGGCTAAGCTGATTCCAAAGAAATTGGTATTGACGGTGTTTACACCAAGTCTTCACGTTGCGATGGCCTTGCTTGATCATGAAAATGTGGAAGTTATTTTCCTTGGTGGTAAACTCTTACACGACGCTAAATTTGCTGTAGGAGGAACTGTCGTAAATGCACTTTCACAGCTACGAGTGGATATGTGCATATTGGGAACCGGCTATTTGGATGCGGAGTTTGGGTTGACTGAGTTTGACTGGGAAGTGATTCAGGTAAAGCAGGCCATGATCAGAGCGGCGAAAAAGACGGTGATTTTAACTGTTTCAGACAAGCTTCATTCTGTCCAAAAATATAAGACCTGTGATATGACAGCTGTTCATACCTTGGTCACTGAGCTTGACCCTTCTGACCCGCTTTTGGATTCGTTTAGGCCTTTTGATTTGGTGTTGGTGTGATCGTAATGATTTTGTAGCAGCGTGTGAAATACTGGTATACTTATAAATGATAGATAAGTGTTTTTTTACCAAATAAGCGTGCTATAAATAAGGGAGAAATAATACCACCCTTTCAGGGTTTCCCGAAATTTGTTAATTGCTTATTCTATAATTATGTCATCCCTTTGGGATTGGTTTTTATTTCAAAAAAAGAACCTCGAAGAGGTGATAATATTGTAGACAGTAATGATCCAAAAACTCCATTGGAAACCCTGACAGGGTGATATCATTCTGCACCATTTAAATATTGCTCACTAGCTTTTATGTATTCTGACTTCGTTCCAGTTTCTAGAAATGCTAAAACTAGAACTGTGACCCCTGCGAACTTTGTGGTTTAATAATTAAGCCAACTATAACCACAAGCCCTGATTTGAAAGTCAGGGCTTTTTTTTGTTTTTAACCACAGAGATCAGCAAAGGACTATCTTGTTTGGCTCAAACAATGAAAACTAGGCTACAACCACTTTTTCCTTTTGAAATAAATGAAGGGCAGGATCGCAGAGAAAATCATTATTAGCAAAACTAAAGGGTAGCCAAATCCTAATTTCAGTTCAGGCATTATTTCAAAGTTCATCCCGTAAACCCCAGCAATGAAAGTAGGCAGAGAAATACACACCGTAACTACCGTGAGCATCTTAAAAATATGGTTTTGCTCCAAGTCAATTTTATTCGAAACGTTCTCTTTTAAGTCATCCAATCTGTCAAAATTAAACTGTATGTAATCAGAAATCACAGTCAGATCATTCAGCTCGCCTCTTATACTTTCCTTCAATTCCGCTTTTTGCTCCCAATCACTTTTGATATATAATCTCAACACACGTGTGGTCTCGAGGAGTGATTCTTTTATGAGTAAGTTGTTGAAATTATGTCTAGTGATAATGTCCATGACATTGCTTGAAAAATCCTTTTGTATCAGAATATCATTCGCTAGATTTTTCACTTTTCTACTGAGGTTTTCCGTGATATCTGCGAAATAGTCAGAGATAAACTCAAACTGAAATTTAAAAATGTCATTCAAATCCGTTATCCGCTGCAGGGAATTTATTTTAGCTGGATACATCTCATTGAAATAGGTATCAAGATTTACACTGGTAAAAAGGAAAAGGCCAGATTGGGTAATTATGATAAATAATGGCTCCTCAATCATGGTTTTCTCATGATTGTAATAGGGGATAGAAAAGTGAAATGCTGCCTGTGTCTCATTTTCCAAAAAGTGAGAACTGATTTCTATATCCTCGTAATGCTTCATAATGGTGAAATCCAGCTCATAGTTCTCCTCCAGCCATCTTAAATCAGCATTGGTATGATCCAAGAACTGCATGACGTGAAAGTCCAGCTCGGAAACAGTCAGTTCGCTCACATGTTGAGCCTTGAAGGACTTTTTATTTTTTAGGAGGATTTCGATCATAGGTTAGCTTTATGTTAGACTCATGTATGATGTCATTTTACTGCTAGGTGAATTTTAAAACACTCGCCATCTTCCTTCTTCTCACAATCCAAAATGCCACTAACATATTTGGAACCCAACACAGCCAAGCGACGATGTGATAAGCTGGGATAAATTCTCCTTGATATATATTCATAAGGATAGGCAGCCAGATTCTGAGCATCACTGCTGCAAAGCATGCCGCATAGCTATAGGTCATCCAGTTTTCGTGCGAATCAAAATCTCCCTTTTTAGCTGTAAGCCATCCCATCATCGTAGTGCCTAGCCAGATAATTCCCAAGGATACAAAGCCAAGAATGCTGACGATTCCTCCTGTAGCATATAGTCCAATGTATATTCCAGCGATGCTACTGAAGAATGCGGCGGTGACGTAAACCATACCGATTTTCTTGTGAATCTTCCTATTTCTGTCTCGAAATGCCTTAGGAAATTGAGTCCAGCCGATCAGTAGGGCGAGACCTCCCAAAATGATATGGGTGTAAAATGCAGTGTTCCAAAGCGGATTGCTTAGCAATTCTTCAGATTTCGACTGAAGCAAGCCGAAGTTTCTATCAATAATAAAGTATATGATAGGATAGAGCCCTATGACTATACAAAGGAAGGTAAATATCCACCAGACAATCTTTCTTGTGTAGGCTTTCATGTATGGTAGATTTTAGATCGAGAGATGTTGTGAAAAGAGAATCTTGACATAGACTATTTCTTTGAAAGATACTTTTCCAACTGGTCAAAAGTACCACCAAATCCCTGTTCCATATTACCAATATTGTCAGTGAATACCTGTTTGGACACATCAGAAGCATGGTGGGGAAAGGAGACTAGGTCGATTCTGGTTTTGCCGTCTTCCACATAAAACTCCAGATCTACGATCGTTTCCATAGGCCAATCAGAACCAAATGGCTCTTCTGGAGCTTTGACTGTTTCTCCAGCTTCATTTGAGAAGCTATTGATAAACTGAAGTTTGGAAGATTCCTTGATGTCTTTGATCACCCATTTTGCCCACATTTCATTGCCATCTTTTCCTTTGAGTACAAAGTGAAAAATTCCTTCAGGATGAAACTCGAAGGTTTTTACTTCCATCTCATATCCCGCCGGTCCCCACCATTGTTGCAGACTCACGGAAGTGGTAAAAGCGTTATAAACTTCATCTTTAGAATGTGTAAAGTATCGGGTGATTTCGAGTTGTGCGGACATGAAGTTGGGTATTAGTGTTTTGAGAAATTTTGCTCGTATTTCATTAAGCCAAAAACAGTTATTCTATCAATTTCAGTTTTGTAAATAATCGTATATCCCATAAAAATCATATCACGAATAGTGACATCATCGAAATAAATGGATTTTCTATGCTTGAGTGGGTGATGCTCAAGAGTTTTGATTTGTTTCAAGAGTTTTTGCTTAAACCTCCTAGCTGCTTGTGGTTTATCACTTGCTATGTAAGCTACTTGTCTATTGAGATTCTTCAGAAATAGATCCTGAATCTCAATATTCATAACGCTTTATAGTTTCTTCTAAAATTTCGTCAGCTTCTTCTAAAGAATAGGTTTTTGCTTTCCCAGAATTAAGTTTCTCATATTCATTCTGTAATTCTGGTTCTGAAAATCCAAAATCATGCTCATTTTCAATCACTTGAAGATCTTGTTTATCAAATTGCTTGAGAAGAGATAAAACTTTATCACGGATCTTCTCACTGACTTTTATTTTGATCGTTTCCATCCTGTAAGATAAGATTTTAGACTTTTAAAATAAGTGAATGATATTGATTTTAAAGAATCCCCTGTAACCTCAAATGCTGAATCAGCATAATCGTTTTGGCGTCTTTTATCTCACCGGTGCTAACCATCTCGAAAGCTTCGTAAAAAGGCATTTCCAACACTTCGATGTTTTCCTCTTCGTGATCTACACCACCACCTTCACTGACTTTCATATCCTTGGAATAAGCAGCGATAAAGAAATAGAGAATCTCTGTTACTGAACCTGGAGACATGTAGGCTTCAAAGACCTTTTTCACATCTTTGACCACATACCCAGTTTCCTCCTCAGTTTCTCTTCTGATGCAGTCCTCTGCATTATCCTTATCCAACAGCCCAGCACAAGCTTCGATCATCATGCCTGTTTCATTGCCATTGGTGTAGGTTGGTAAGCGAAATTGACGAGTAAGAATAACGGTTTTCTGTTGTTGATTATACAGAAGAATTGTGGCTCCATTTCCCCTGTCGTATACTTCTCGGGTTTGGGTGATGACTTCACCAGATTTCTTTGTGTATCCGTAAGTGATCTTCCGAAGCGTGTACCAATTGTCTGATAGCACTTCAGTTTTTAAAAGTTTGATGTCCTTGATCATGAGCGTTGCTTGTGGTTAAAAAGAAACCCAGAGTTTTGGTCTGGGTCTATTATGGGATTTTTAAAATGAGTATCTGTAATCTTGCAAGTATCAGGATTAAGTTGGTTTTATTATGCGAAAATCCCCCTAACCCACTTTAGAAAAGTGGGTTAGGGGGATTTGAACCTCAACCATTCTTCCTGAGTTAGCACGTACAACATAGCGAAACGGCATATTTTTTAATGTCAATTTGATTAAGAAACACTGCCTTCTGCGTGATCCACCATCTTCCCATCCAGAGTCATGTATTCGCCCATACAGTCAGCAGTCATGCAAGAATGGACAGGAAGAATTCCAAGGATGTCACCGACTTTCACTTTTGCTAAGAGTTCATCCGATGCTTTGATGATGCCGTGTTCCTGAGAAATACTTTTGAGGAAGGATTTATCTTCAGGAATAGTCCAACCATTTTCATTGAGATAAACTACTTCCCCGAAGTTTTTCAGGCCATTTTCTCCCACCAAAACATCCTTTGCCAGATGGACTCCACCACCATGAATCAGAATTTCCTTTCGGTCTTTTTTGATGTCCACCACCGGTACAGCTAAGCAGACGGCGATGTCTTCTTTATCACAGCCACCTAATTCTGCTTGCATTAAGTCATAAAACACAAAATTTCCAGGGCCCATCTCATCAATATCTCCGAAATCCTCCATCACAGCACAACCTGGCGTATCTCCAGTTCGGGTGACTAATTTTGGGTATTCAGAATTGTATTTATGCTTCAGCATGCTCAGGGCATTTCGAGTTTGCTCATAAAGCGCTGGAATATCTGGCATATAGTAAGAGTGACCAGCATGAAGGTAAAATCCTTTGAAATTGAGCTTGTCAGACTTTTTGGCAATCAATAAAATCTCCTCAATCAAACCGAAATCAGATACTTCAACACCCGTTCTTCCATAACCTGCATCGATTTCTATGAAAAAACCTACTGGATACTCCAATTGATCAATTAGCATTTGAGCAGTTGCAGCATTGACCAATTGTACTGAAATGGATTGCTTAGCAGCTATTTTATTGAGTTTTGGGATCTCAAGTGGATTGAAAGGGAAAGCAATGTGAATATTCACCCAACCCTGGCCAGTAAGGTATTCGGCCATTTTGATGGAGGAAGCGGTCACTTCAGTGATGTTATATTCCTTAGCCCAGTCGCCGATTTGGTGAGATTGCGCCGTTTTGAAATGCGGAACAAGCTTCATATCATGACGCGCAGCTTTGTCAGCCATTCGCTTAATGTTAGCTCGACAGATTTTTTCATCCAGAAGTAGCGTAGGGGAGGTTATTTGATCGAGGTAGCTCATTAGTTATAATTGAGTTTTTAAAAATTTTATTGAAAGTAAGAAAGATTTACGAAGTGAGAAGTACGATTTACGAGATTCCCGAAGAGTTGAACGAGTTTGGTTTTGCTCGCGGCGACGCAGCGACGCAACGAAAATAGAGATTAGTGAAAACCTCACAGTTTATATTTAAGAAATACGAATTACGATTTACGAGATTCCCGAGGAGTTGAGGCTTGGTTTTTAAAAGTTAAGCACCTTTAGGCTGTAGAGATTAGAAATTGCGCCTCCCGTATAGCTATCTGGAGCGCCATCGCGGGAGATTTAATTTTTAAAGCCAAAGGAACGACACTTTATCCTTCGCCGCGCCGTTGCGTCGCCGCGAGAATATTTTTTATTGTTTCCTCCATTGCGGAAGATTTTCAAAGAGAGAAATTCTCCCCGCAATGCAGGTAACACCGCCAATTCTATTAATTTTGTCACCCAATATATAAGGCTGAAATCGGCCTAAATAGCATTCTTAATTGCCTCAACACCTTCATGGAAGCAAAGAAAATACGGAGCACCTTTATAGAGTTTTTCCAATCCAAGCAACATCACTACGTTCCCTCATCACCGATTGTGGTCAAAAATGACCCAACCTTGATGTTTACCAATGCGGGAATGAACCAGTTCAAAGACGCATTTCTAGGTAATGAAATCGCCAAATATTCCCGTGTCGCCAATTCTCAGAAATGTCTTCGGGTAAGTGGCAAGCACAATGATCTCGAGGAAGTGGGCGTGGATACCTATCACCACACCATGTTTGAAATGCTGGGCAACTGGTCTTTTGGAGATTACTTTAAGAAGGAAGCGATCGAATGGGCTTGGGAATTATTGACTCAAGTGTATGGTCTGCAAAAAGACAGATTGTATGTTTCTGTATTTCAAGGTGACGAAGGCGATAACCTAGGTTTGGATCAGGAAGCCTATGATCTTTGGAAAGCCATAGTGCCCGAAGATCGTATCATCATGGGTTCCAAAAAGGATAATTTTTGGGAAATGGGTGATGTAGGACCTTGTGGTCCATGTTCCGAAATTCATGTTGACTTGAGATCAGATGCTGAGCGTGCTCAAGTAGCAGGTAGAGATTTGGTGAATAACGATCACGAGCAAGTGATCGAGATCTGGAACTTGGTTTTCATGCAGTTCAACAGAGTTTCAGATGGATCTTTGAAGCCTCTGCCTGCAACGCACGTAGATACAGGAATGGGTTTTGAGCGATTGGTGAGAGCTATTCAGCACAAATCTTCCAATTACGACACGGATTTATTTGCGCCATTCTTGGCAGCTTTGGCTAAGAAATCAGGAAAGGTTTACGGAGAAGATTTACAGACAGACATTGCTTTCCGTGTGATTGTAGATCACATTCGTGCTATTTCATTCACCATCGCTGATGGGCAATTGCCTTCCAATAACAAGGCTGGTTATGTGATTCGTAGAATCCTGAGAAGAGCAGTGCGCTACGGCTACACGTTCTTGGGCTTTCACGAACCATTCCTATATGAGTTGACAAGTCTGATTGCTGATAATTTTGGAGATATTTTCCCAGAAGTGAGACAGCAGCAGGAGTTTATTTCCAAAGTGATTTTCGAAGAGGAGACTTCCTTCCTTCGCACGCTTGATAATGGACTGAAAATGCTCGATCAGATTAAAGCTGAATTGAGTGAAAAAGGCGAAAAAGTAATTCCAGGAAAAACAGCTTTTGATTTATACGATACCTTCGGTTTCCCGCTGGATCTGACTTCTCTGATCGCCCGCGAAAGCGGACTTTCATTGGATGAAAAAGGATTTGCCCAAGAAATGGAAGCTCAGAAAACCCGTTCTCGTGCTGCTTCAGAATCTGAAACCGGAGATTGGGTGATATTGAATGAGGACAATGGAGTCGAGTATGTAGGATACGATTTCCTTAAAGCGCATTGTCATATCATCAAGTATCGGGTGATTTCGGATAAAAAGGGCGATAAATATCAATTGGTCTTGGACAAAACACCTTTCTATGCAGAAAGTGGCGGACAGGTAGGGGATACCGGCTGGTTGATTTCTGAGACTGAGAATGTCAAAGTAATCGATACCAAGAAAGAGAATGATCTGATTGTTCATTTTGTAGAAAAACTTCCTAGTAATCCAGAAGCTCAATTCGGTGCCGAAGTAGATGCCGAGAAGCGTTTTTTGACAGAGAACAACCACACAGCAACTCACTTGCTTCAGTCGGCTTTGAAAGAAGTATTGGGAGATCACATACAGCAACGTGGTTCCTTGGTGAATCAGAATCTGCTTCGCTTTGATTTCTCACATTTCAGCAAATTATCAGATGAGGAGATTGCTAAGGTGGAGGATATAGTGAATGAGAAAATCAGACAAAATATCGCGCTGTCCGAGCAAAGAAATGTGCCTATAGAAGAGGCTAAGAAACAAGGAGCTACCGCGCTTTTTGGAGAGAAATATGGTGATTTCGTCCGTGTGATTACATTCGATAAAGATTTCTCCGTGGAACTTTGTGGAGGAACGCACGTACCTCAAACAAGTAAAATTGGCTTGTTCAAGATAATTTCTGAAGCATCAAGTGCTTCTGGTGTTCGTAGAATCGAAGCGATCACTGCTAAGTCAGCCGAGGATTATTTCCGTAAGCAGGAGAGTTTGGTGAAGGAGATTGAGGAATTGCTGAAACATCCTAAAGACCTGATGAAGTCAATTGAATCTTTGCTCCAAGAGAGAAATGACTTGAAAAAAGAGATTGATTCCTTACACATGGAGAAAGCTTCAGGTGTAAAAGTGGAATTGCTTAAGCAGTTTGTAGTTGGTGATGGAATCAATACTCTGATCGCACAGGTAGAATTGCCAAATGCGGATTCTCTGAAGAAGCTGGCGTATGAGTTGAAAAATGAGACGGAGAATGCTTTCGTGATTTTGGCTGCCAAAATTGAAGACAAACCCCAGATTGCAGTGATTATAGACGAAGATCTGATTACAGGCAAAGGTTTAAATGCTGGGCAAATCGTAAGAGAATTGGCTAAGGAGATTCAAGGCGGAGGTGGCGGACAGGCATTTTTTGCCACTGCAGGAGGAAAAAATCTAGCTGGACTAGAAAATGTAGTGACCAAGGCTAAGGAATTATATCTTTAAACAAATAGAAAATACGCGCGGATGCTTAGTGAAGAATTAAAGAATAAATACCAGTTGGTAATCGGACTTGAGGTGCATGCGCAACTTATGACCGAGAGTAAAATGTTTGCTGCTGACGCTAATCAGTATGGTGAAGCGCCCAACACGCAGATTTCAGTGATTACCCTTGGCCATCCTGGTACTTTGCCTAAGGTCAATAGGAAAGCTATTACCTATGCCATCAAGATGGGATTGGCCTGTAATTCTGAGATTACTCGACATAATGTCTTCGCAAGAAAAAATTACTTCTATCCAGATCTTCCAAAAGGTTATCAGCTTACGCAGGATAAAGGACCTATTTGTGTAGGAGGAACTGTGCCCATTCAACTAGCCGACGGAACAAAAAAGGAAGTGATCCTAAACCGTGTTCACATGGAAGAGGACGCTGGTAAATCCATTCACTTGGCAGAAGAGGATGATACCTTGGTTGATTTCAACCGTGCTGGTACACCCTTGATAGAAATCGTAACTGAGCCAGATTTGCATAGTCCTGAGGAAGCTTATGCGTTCCTGGCTGAAGTGAAAAAGCTGGTAAAATACCTTGATGTCTGCGATGGTAATATGGAAGAAGGTTCACTTCGCTGTGATGCCAACGTCTCTGTGATGCTGAAAGGTGCTACTGAACTAGGCAAAAAGGTCGAAGTGAAAAACATGAACTCATTCAGAAACGTGTTCCGTGCCATTGAGCATGAGCATGAGCGCTTGATTGGATTGATCGAGCAAGGAATAGAAGTCATCTCTGAAACAAGAACTTTTGATGCAAACACTGGACTTACAGCCAGTATGCGTACGAAGGAAGATCTGAACGATTACCGATATTTCCCTGAGCCGGACTTGAGCCCTGTGGTGGTTTCTGACGAGTGGTTGAATTCCGTGAAATCTACGATGCCAGTCTTGCCTAGAGAACTCCACAAGAAGTTTGTGGAGGAGTTTGGCTTGCCGGAGTACGATGCTAGCTTTTTGACGGAATCAAAGGATGTTGCTATGTGGTTCAATGAGCTTTGCAGTAAAACCCAAAACTATAAAGCAGCGTCTAACTGGATGATGGGCCCAGTAAAGTCATCCATGAATGAGCAGTCTTTTCACATGGATGATTTTCCAATCAGCACTGATGCTTTCGTTGCATTGATTGCATTAGTGGATGAAGGAAAAGTGAGTTATACAGTAGCTTCGCAAAATCTCTATGCTGAGATGCTGAAGAGTGCAACGGAAAGCCCACTGCAAATAGCTCAAAGACTTAACCTGATTCAAGAAAGTGACGAGTCATCTCTGAAGCCAATTGTAGAAGAAGTATTGGCTGCAAACGCTGCCAAAGTGAAAGAATATAGATCAGGCAAAAAAGGCTTGATGGGCTTGTTTATGGGATTAGTAATGAAAAAATCCCAAGGCAAAGCCGACCCTAAAGTTGCAACAAAATTATTGACTGAATTACTAGAGAATTAACCCATGCTGAATCGAATGAACGTAATCGTTTTACTTGTACTCTTATCATTTTTCTCCTGTGAGGAAAAGCAATCAAAAGATGGAAAAGTCAAAATATCAGGAACTATAGAAAATGCCCGTGAAGGCGCTGTGGTACTATCACAATTCACCGATAGCCGTCCAATAGTTTTGGATACACTTGAACTGGATAACAAGGGTGAATTCAATTATGAGGTGGATGTGAATTCTCCTACTTTCTATGAATTGAATTTCTATGGAGAAAAGCTAGTTCGACTTGCGCTATTCAAAGATGATGTGAGTCTTTCTTATGACTTTTCTAATCCAGAAAGCCTTGTTATTGAAGGTTCTAAGGATACTCAGGAAATGCTAAAAATCGAGAAATTGATGGAAGCATATCAAACCAAAGTAAATCAGCTCAATGAGGCCTATTACAAGGCTATGGGCGAAAATGATACAGAAACGATCAAGCAGATTCAGATTGATGCAATGGCGCTGGAGAGTAATCAGTCTACAGAGGTTAAGAATGTAATCAACAGCATGGGAGATAGTTTTGCTTCTCTTGCTGCTATCGGCTTATTGAATCCAAAGAATGAGTTTCAGTTTATGGATAGTTTGGTGGCTAAGCTTGACGAGAAGTATCCTGATACTAAAACAATTATTCAGCTAAAGCAGCAGTTGGATGATATGAGATCACTCTCTATGGGGCAAATAGCACCTGAAATAGAGCTTCCAAATCCTGCTGGTGAAACGGTAAAGCTTTCTGATTTGCGTGGAAAATATGTAATGATAGATTTCTGGGCAGCTTGGTGTAAGCCTTGTCGCGAAGAAAATCCTAATGTGGTGAAGCTTTATGATGAATATAAAGATAAAGGCTTCGAGATCTATGGCGTATCACTTGATCGTACCAAAGAGGCTTGGGTAGAAGCCATTGCAGAAGATGGCTTGACTTGGACTCAGGTGTCGGATTTGCAATATTTCAATTCTGCTGCTGCAGAGCTTTATCAGATTTCTGCCATTCCAGCTACATACTTGATAGATCCAGATGGTAAAATTATCGGAAAAGACCTTCGGGGCCCTAGCCTGAGAGCTAAGCTCGAAGAGATTTTTGACTAATCTGAACTTAGCATAATGCATCAAAAAAGCCTTCTGATTTTTTCAGAAGGATTTTTTGTGGATAAGAAATATGAAAGGAAGGAAGAAAAAGTACCAAACAGTCCTTCCTTTAAAAATCGAGTCACCGAAAAAGGAATAGTAAAAGTTGTTTATCACCCAAGACAAATCTACTGAAAAGATTCAAAAGAAAAACAACCTTTAAATTATTCTTATTCAAGTAAATATTAATTTTCCCTGAATTAGAGTTAATATTCTTTGAAAATTATCATTTCATTAATAAATCAATTATTTCGCTATTTTTTCATAGCTGGCAATCACGCCTCTTACCATCGCAGAACTGAATCCTTGGTGCTCCATTTCATTTAAGCCAACAATTGTACAACCTTTTGGAGTTGTTACCTTGTCAATGGCAGCTTCAGGATGTATGTTCTTTTGGATCATTAGCTCAGCTGCACCTTTGACTGTTTGATTTACAATCTTACTTGCGGTGACTGAGTCAAATCCAATTTGAATTCCCCCTTGGATCATCGCTCTCATAAATCTCAATACATAAGCGATTCCGCACGCACCCAACACAGTTGCTGCTTCCATTAGACTTTCATCAATAGGTATTGTAAACCCGATTCCATTAAACAATTCAGTCACTAAGTTGACTTGATCTGAATTTGCATTTTGTGAGCATACGCAGGTCACCGACTCCTGAATATCCGCGGCAATATTTGGCATTGCACGGAAAGCAATACTAGTCGGATCAATCACCTGGTACATTTCTTCAAGTGAAATTCCAGTTGCTAATGAAATTATGATTTGTTTTTTAGGATCGAGAGAAGGGTTGATTTCGGTAAGAATGGGAGCGACGTTATAGGGTTTTACACCCAAGATGATAATGTCAGCATTAGCTGCTGCAGAGATATTGTCACTTTGGACATTCACGCCTTTTTTCGCAAAATCACTCAGGCTTTCCACATGTCTCTTGGTAAGTGTAAGATTCTTTGGATCAAAATCAGCACGTCCCAATAGTCCATTTGCGATGGAAGCTCCCAGATTACCACAGCCGATGATGGCTATTTTTACTTTCGAAATCATAGAAAATATAATTATTGATTGGATTTGTTGATTAAAGGTAAACAAAAAGGCTGTTTTTGTGCAGATTCATAAAATATTATGCAGGTTTTATCATTCTGCTCCAAATTGATATTTAATCAGATTAGGAAAGTATAGGTCCTTAACCGCGCTTTCTTTAATGATCTCCTCCAATGCGTAGCTTTGGAGGAGATCTCTGAGTTGGAAGATAGGGGTTAGAATCAATGAATTTTTTCTTTTTATAATTATGATCCACATAACTGCAGCAGGTTTGGACTAGATATAACCTGTTGCACACTTATTAAATCTTCTTTTTGGAATACCATTTGCGTTTTTTCAGGGTTAAAAGACTCAAAAGTCTTACATTCGTCCCCTTAGATAGAATCCCTTTTTGATGCCAAAACTTATTCGAATCACCACCGTTCCTATTTCCCTGAAATTATTGCTTGCAGGGCAAATGAAGTATATGAAGGAGCAGGGATGGGATGTGCTGATGGTAAGTGCCGATGGTAGAGAAATTCCTCAGGTAGTCCGCGCAGAAGGTGCACGGCATGAAGTCATACCATTTACCCGTAAAATCACACCTTTTCAAGATCTAAAATGTCTTTGGAGACTATATCAGCTGATCAAAAAAGAACAGCCTGATATTGTGCATACGCATACCCCAAAAGCAGGATTATTGGGGATGATTGCTGCAAAATTCGCTGGAGTTCAAGTGAGAATCCACACCCTTGCAGGTATTCCATTCATGGCGGCTGAAGGTAGAAAGAAAGGACTTTTGGAAAAAATCGAGAAGCTGACCTACAGTTACGCTACTCATGTATGGCCAAATTCTATTGGGCTAAAGAATTTTGTGATAGAAAATAACCTTTGTCCTTCGGAGAAACTCACAGTAATAGGTAAGGGCTCCTCAAACGGTATTGACCTCGAGAAATTCAATCGTGGAGTTTTGAAGGAAAATCATCTGGTAGCTGCTACGATGCGAATACTCCCTGGTGAAGATGATTTTATTATTTTGTCGGTGGGCAGACTAGTCAAAGACAAGGGGATACAAGAATTAGTAGATGCTTTTTTGAGCTCGAAAATCGTAGGGAAATCAAAGCTCGTACTACTTGGAAGCTTCGAACAAGATCTAAATCCTCTTGATCCAGAGACTATAAAAATCATTACCGATCACCCTAGAATCGTACAGATAGATTGGTCAGATCATGTGGCGCACTATCTTGCTTTGGCAGATGTGCTTGTGCATCCATCTCATAGAGAGGGCTTTCCAAATGTGCTCTTAGAAGCAGGGGCGATGGAAGTTCCTGTTATTTGTTCTGATATCATTGGTAATACAGATGTTATTTCACAGCAGAAAACTGGGTTGATTTTCCCGGTAAAAAATGTGGAAATACTTAAGGAAGCTATGGAGTTTGCCTATGTCAAGCGTGATAAGATGGCAGAACTGGCAGCTAAGCTATATGAGGAGGTTTGTGAAAATTATGAACGAATTCAAGTTCAGAATGAAATTTTTACTCAGTACCAACTCGTTTTGAAGATGAATGATCGCGCGGAATAACTTATATTTGGTCATCGATAAAACTTGAATTTTTACCTATGAAATCGAGCATAACTAATGTGTCACGCATTGGAATGATTATCAACCTTGCGCGATTCCATCTGGCCTATATCAATCAAATTAAAAACACATGAAGTACCTGGTTACCGGAACTGCCGGATTTATTGGATTTCACGTTGCGCAGCAACTTTTGGAAAGAGGAGATGAAGTCGTTGGACTGGATATTATCAACGATTATTACGATATCAATCTGAAATATGCGCGTTTGGCGCACATGGGTATTCAGCGAGATCAAGTAAAAAAGGGCGAAATGGTTCAATCAGATACTATTTCAGGGTATAGATTCATTCAGTTGGACCTATCTGTCAAAGAGCCATTACTAGATCTTTTTGCTCAGGAGAAGTTTGATGTAGTTATTCATTTAGCTGCACAAGCTGGAGTTCGGTATTCACTGTCCCATCCGGAAGTATATATTGAGAGCAACATTGTGGCTTACTTGAATATTTTGGAGGCTTGCCGCTTTCATCCTGTCAAGCATTTGGTGTATGCGTCTTCCAGTTCTGTGTATGGCTCAAACGAAAAGATGCCATTTTCCACGTCAGACTCGGTGGATCATCCTATCAGTTTGTATGCTGCTTCTAAAAAGTCAAATGAACTGATGGCACATACCTATAGCCACCTTTTCAATATCCCAACAACTGGTTTAAGATTCTTTACGGTTTATGGACCTTGGGGAAGACCAGATATGGCATTGTTTCTGTTTACAGAAGCCATATTGAAAGACGAGCCAATTCAGGTATTTAACTATGGGAATATGAAGCGAGACTTCACTTACATAGATGATATAGTGAAAGGAGTAATCAAAGTAGCAGATAGACCTGCGAGTCCAAATGCTGAGTTTGATTCTCAAAACCCTGACCCAGGAAGTTCCAAGGCACCTTACAAGGTCTATAATATTGGAAACTCTTCTCCGGTTTTATTGATGGATTATATCCATGCGGTAGAAAAGGGATTAGGCAAAGAAGCTAAAATGAATATGCTTCCGTTGCAACCTGGTGATGTGCCAGCTTCACATGCAGAGGTTTCTGATTTGGTTAGAGATACAGGCTACAAACCAGATACACCAATCGACCAAGGAGTAAAATCTTTCACTGATTGGTATTTAGACTATTACAAAAAATAAGATGAGCAAATCAATTTTGATCACTGGTGGGGCCGGATTTATAGGTAGCCACGTTGTGCAACTATTCGTAGAAAAGTATTCAGAATACAAAATTGTCAATCTAGATGCATTGACTTATGCTGGAAATCTAGAGAATTTAAAAGCTGTAGAAGGTGCTTCAAACTACATCTTTGAAAAAGCAGATATTCAAGATGAAGATGCCCTCAAGGCGATTTTTGAAAAGCATAAGATCACGGATGTAATTCACCTGGCAGCTGAATCGCATGTTGATAGGTCTATTACTGATCCATTAGCTTTTGTGAAGACAAATGTGTTTGGTACGGTGAATTTATTGAATGCGGCAAAAACTTTCTGGAATGAAAATCTTGCAGATCATCTGTTCTATCACGTTTCTACGGATGAAGTATATGGCTCTTTGCACGATGGAGGATTCTTTCTAGAAACTACGGCGTACGATCCACAATCACCCTATTCAGCATCTAAGGCTTCCTCGGATCATTTTGTACGTGCTTATGCCAATACATACAAGATGAGAACGGTGATTTCGAACTGTTCAAATAATTACGGACCCAATCATTTTCCTGAGAAATTGATACCGCTTTGTATTCACAACATCAAGGAAAATAGACCTCTGCCTGTCTATGGAAAAGGGGAGAATATCCGGGATTGGTTGTTTGTAAAGGATCACGCAAGAGCAATTGATACAGTTTTTCACCAAGGTAAACCTGGAGAAACATACAATATCGGTGGATTCAATGAGTGGAAGAACATTGATATAGTGAACTTGTTATGTGCCAAAATGGACGAGAAACTAGGTCGTGAGGCTGGGACTTCTGAAAAGTTGATCACCTATGTCACTGATCGCGCTGGACACGATATGCGCTATGCTATCGATGCTACTAAAATCAAAGAGGAGCTAGGCTGGGAGCCAAGTTTACAATTTGAAGAAGGCATTGAAATTACGATTGATTGGTATTTGAATAATCAAGAGTGGCTTGATCACGTGACTTCAGGAGCCTATCAAGATTACTATTCTGAATTATATGAAAATAGATAAGACGTTATAGTCTTTGAAAAAAACACTAGCATTACTGGACTTGCCCCAAAGTTGGACGGATTAAGAATAGTATAAATTTATTGAAAGAGCTCGGTGTTTTGCCGGGCTCTTTCCGTTTTGATTCGTTGATTGCTGTAATAAGAAATGTATTCTTTTATGAGTTGCTGAGTGGACTGATATTTTTTGAGGAGTGTAAGACCTGTCTCCGATTTTGACTACGGCTGTGTGTTTTACCGGGCCAGCTACTTTACGATTGCCGTTTCCTTTGTCAGGTCAATCGTAAATCCACCAGTCAGGTTTTGTGCTTGTCCAATCACGGCCTGCTGCTCGACCTTCACAGGATAGGCATTCTGCCGGATATTGATTTGTAGGTTTTCCGGGAATGTAATCACAGATCGGTTGCAAATAAATAGGAGAAATCTCAGAGGTCACGAAGAACCTCGATACTGATGATTTTGCAACTTCAAAAAAGCCAAGAACAAGTTCATTTGGATTTTCAGTATTTATGATGTTCCCAAATACCGGAGCAGGAGGTATGTCAAAAAGGGAGCCTTTGTTATTGATGACAATATTGATTTTTTCCCAGTAATCAAAAGCCTCTCTGTTAATACTTAACTGTTTGACTGTTACAAAATATGGGAATAAGAAGGCATTGTCAAATTTCCTGATAGCCAATAATCTCTCTGTTTGCCGACTTGAAGTAACTGTCCCGTCAAATAAATTAACTCGTGTTGGATCCATGACATCAAAAATAAAACAGGGGGGAGGCGGAGGGGTACCGGGAGGAATCCAGAGTAGCTGCCAATAATGTGCTTCCTCTACTATCCACCGGAGGAATAGCTGGTCTTTTGTTTCCGGCAACTCTGATTTGGCAAATACTTTAAAAACATGCTCATCCAGCGAGGATCTGAACGGTTCATATGCCACTTGGTAGCTGAGACTGTCTTTACCAACAACATCCGGCATTTCTTGAAATTTTGACCTGTAGGTCACCCCTTCCAAAATCACCTCCAAAGCGTAACTTTTACCTCCTTTAGACTTTACACCTTCCAATTCATAAACACCATTTCCCTTGTTGAAATATGATGTTTTTTCTTCCCCTTCGGTCAGTAAATAAACTGCTGCATTTGAAACACCTTTGGGACGAAATGCCAAAGGTGCAGAGGTGCTTATATTGACAACATGCTTATCATCAATATCAGTAAACAGTCCATAGATGATTAATTGTCCCTCCTGTGTTTCCTGCCAAAAATCAAGTGGTTCAATACAAGAGAATGTTACCAAAAACAGAGAAACAAGGCAAATAGGTAGCTTTAATTTTGAATAAAAGTTCTTTTTCATCTTAAGATATTATTCTAGCCCAAACCCAAACAATCTCAATCAAACTTCCACCAATCAGGTGCGTCGTTTGTCCACCTTCTTCCCTGAGCACGCCCTTCGCAAGACGTGCATTCAGAGGCATAAGAATTTTCAGGTTTATTAGGAATATACAGACAAGGGTCGACGAGATTGAACGGGACATCTGCACGTGTTGTATAAATCCTGGTCACCTTGGTTTTGGCGACTTCAAAATACCCCAAGACTGTTTCATTTCGATCTTCAACATTGGAGATGTTTCCAAATACCGAAGCAGGGGGGATATCAAATAAGGATCCTTGATTATCGATCACAATTTTTATTTTTTCCCAATATTCATAGGCTTCCCGATTGATGCTGAGTTGCTTGACGCTCGCGAAAAATGGATATAGGAAGGAATTATCCACTAATCTTTTGCCCAATACAAAATTCCCTTTTCTGGTACTTGTACCCGAACCGTCAAATAAATTGATTCTATTGGGTTCAAATACATCCGATATAAAACAAGGTGGAGGCGGCGGCGGAGGAAATCCCGTCCCCGGTAAATATACCAAAGGCCAAAAATAAGTCTCTTCAACCATCCATCTAAGGTAGATCGGATCTGTGGAATTAGGCAGTGTCGTTTCTGAAAACACAGTAAAAACTGATTCGGGAGACTCCGTTCTAAATGGTTCTTTATTAAATTCAAAACTGATTTCATCATCCGCAAGAAGCTCAGGAACCTTCTCAAAAGTTGACATATAGACCTTGTTTTCCAGAACTACCTCAATGGCATAACTTTCCCCATCTACTGCAGCAAATCCTTCTAATGTATATTCCCCAAATCCTGATAAAAAGTATCTAAATCTTCCACCAGATGCTGTCAATAATGAAACCTTCGCATCCGAAACCCCCATTGGTGCAAGTCCAATAGCAGATGTCCTGCTAACTGAGACTACTTGTCTTTCAGGTATATCGGTCAAAAGTCCATAGATTACTAATTGCACTTCTTGGGTTTCGTCTAAAAAATCAAGTTTTTCAATGCAGGAAAACGGCAAAAAAAAGTATAGAGAAAATACCAAAAGCAGTCGGACAGATTTTTTAGTGTGTGAGATCATTTGCCAAAAGAAACAGTGTAGGTGAATGACGGAAAAGCGGTACCCAATATTGAAATCTGATAAGGTACCAATCTCGGTGTCCTTCCTTCTCTTTGAAAAAATACAGAATAGGCATTTCTCCGACCTGTGAGGTTGTAGACACTAAAATTGATCTTGTCATCCCATTTCCTTACAAATCCATTGGTTAGGTAAGAGATGTCAATCCTAAAATAATTTGGAATTCTGAATTTATTTCTGTTTCCAAAATTTGGAACATAAATCCCTCCTATGACATAGTTAGATGTTAGCCCTGTAACCGGTCTGCCTGAGGAAAAATTAAAATTTGTGTTGAAAGTCCGACCCTTTCTTATATGGAAGTTGGTGACAAGTGAAATGTTATGAGGTTTGTCAAAATTGGTAGCAAACCAATTGCCCTGATTGACCTGAATTTCAGCAAATTCAGATGTGGTTCTAATCAACGATCGGGTATAAGTATAAGCAAGCCAACCCGTGATACCGCCACTGTTTTTTTGGATCAATACTTCCGCACCATAAGCCTTGCCTTCTCCTTGAATCAATTCGGTTTCTATGTGCGGATTTACAAACAAATTAGCAAAATCTCTGTATTCCAACTGATTGTCAGTAGACCGATAAAAACCCTCTAAAGAGGTAGACCACTCATCCTCTTTGAAGTTTCGGAAGTATCCCAATGAAGCATTTTGGGACCTTTGGGGTAGGATATAAGTAGTGCTCAATTGCCAGAGATCTATTGGCGTCGGGCCCGTGGCATTGGAGATGGTCTGCAGGTATTGGTTCATGACCGAATAGCCGCCTTTGATTGAACTAGAGTTGTCAAAAGTCAAGCGGAAGGAAAGTCTTGGTTCAAAACCACTATACTTCGACACTTGTCCACTTTCTATAAAATCAACACCTGTAATAGTCAATCTCGACATTGGATTGCCATCTTGATATCTAAAGACAGAATCAGGTCCTTGTTGGACATAATTTGAATACCTGATTCCTCCAGAAAGAGAAAATTTTTCTGATGGATTCCAATCAGCAGATACAAAGGGTGCATATTCCAATCCTTTTTCTTTCTGAATTGTCTGTGCTGCAATCCCCGACTCTGCCGAGAATGGACTGAGAGATTCTGGCCTCATTTGGTATTGGATAGCTTCTGCACCGAAGTTGATGTCCACCTTTTCGAGAGTCAATAAACCTGTTATTTTTCCTTGGTAATAGTAAAGACCATTTTCAATTTTGGATGGGTCTATTGACGAGGGTTCAAAAAAACCATTGTTGAATGACCCATAAGCTGCCATTCCGACTAGAGAGAAGTTATCGGTCAAAAGATTGCGGCTAGTCAGTGACCCGACGAGATTGTCCCATTCAAATCCAAACTGATTGGAAAATCTGAAATAATCTCCGGTATTTAGCAGGTTAAAATCAAGGCTGTTATTCTCAGAAAATTGGTGGTTGATCCCCAAATAAAAATCGTGGAAGTTAATCTTGCTGTTTTTGACATCAACTTCATTTGCTTTGTTCAAAATCCAATTAGCGTTAGATAACCTGGAGGCAAATATCAGTGAGGTCTTTTCTGGGACGATAGGTCCTTCTATCAGGAATTTGCTGACCGCAGTTCCTAATGAAGCACTGCCTTTCCAGTTTTCTCTGTTACCTTTTCTCATTTCAATGTTCAATGCTGACGCACTCCTTCCCCCAAAGTAGCTCGGCACTGTTCCTTTATACAATGTGAAATTTTGGAGCGCATCACCATTAAATGATGATAGGAAACCCAATGCGTGGCTGTTACTGAGCACTATGGCCTCGTTCATCATGATCAGGTTTTGATCTGCCTGACCACCCCTTATATTCATTCCTGCCGACCCTTCACCTACAGAAGTCACTCCCGGCATGGATTGGAGCACATTGAACACGTCAGCCTCGCCCATAAACGCCGGCACAAGTTTTATCTCGCTGATGTTCATTTTGGTGACACCGGTAATAGCACTCCGTATGTTTCTGTCGCGCTCCTCTGCCTGAACAGTAAATGTTTCCAATTCAAAATCGCGGTCGGTTAGAGATATATCCAATTGGCCATCCCCATACAGAAAGACAATATAAGGAGCTGGTTTTTTCCCGAATTGCCGGAAAACGATCCGGTATTTTCCTGAATCAAGTGTAAGGGCATATTGCCCAGCTGCATCAGTATTGTTTCCAGTAAAGATTCCGTCGATATGAATGGAAACACCTTCCAGTGCCTCGGAACTCTCTGATTGAATGACCTTGCCTGTTAAAAAGTATTTTGATCTTTTGGGAAGATTTTTCTGTTCAAAACTGACTTCTGTAAATTCAGTCTGCGCATAACTTGATTGGAAATAAATGGAAAATAAAGGCATGAGCATCAGAAACAAAAGATGAGGTTTCAACCCTACATTTCTAAGGAATGGACTTTCCTCTATTGATCGAAAAAAATCTTGACGCTTGATTTTCAATTGGTTGATTTTGGGTTGTTTAATTGAATTGGTACTTCATTTATTTATTCAATTTTCAAGATTGACTTTTTTGAAATCTCTGGAATATAGAACCTATCAATGGAATATTAACTTTTCTTGTTTGGATTAGCTTATTTTCTAATTCGTCTTGAACAAATAGTTGCTTACCAAATACAAGGATCAGAGGACTAGTAAATTATATAATTCGGACGGAGATAAAAAGGATTCTTTTATCCTTAAAAACTGTAACGTCTATTCAGAACTAATCATTCTGAGCATTACGGCAAAGGCTAATAACTTTAGAACTTATTAAGACTACTAAATAAACCACGAAGGCATCGTGGTTTATTTTTTTACTTTGCTTTTTTGATATTCTGCAGGTGTTACCGAATATGTTTCTTTGAAAGTTTTGATAAAATAGGAAGGGGAACTGAAGCCTACAGCATAGGCTATTTCAGAAATGTTTTCTCCTGATTTTTCCAGTTGCTGAAGTGCCATTCTAAGCCGTTGGTCTCGGATGTAAGCTGTTGTGGAAAGTCCCGTCAAAGCCGTCAGTTTACGATGGAGCTGCATTCTGCTCATCCCTAGTTTTTTACTGAACTCATTTACTGTGAAATGGCTATCGGAAAGATCATTGTCAACGATCTCTTGAATCTTTTCTAAGAATCTTTCATCCATAGAAGTGATAGCAATGTCTTTTGGAGTGATCGAATTTCTGTTAGAATATCTTTCTCTCAGTTGAGCTCTAAGCTCAATTAGCTTCTCGATTCTTACAAGCAATCTTTTGGTTTTGAATGGTTTAAGGATAAAGTCATCTGCACCAACTCGAATACCTTCTAGTTGACTTTCTTCGTCTGCTTTGGCGGTCAGTAAGATCACAGGAATATGTGATGTCAATTCATTGCTTTTCACTTTTTTACAAAATTCAAAACCGTCCATTTCTGGCATCATTACATCTGAAATGATTAAATCAGGAATGTTTTTCAGTGCCACAAAAAGTCCTTCTTTTCCATTGGAAGCTTCCAAGGTTTGAAAATAAGGATTGAGTTCTCTGATAATAAACTCTCGGACTTTGGTGTTGTCCTCCACTACGAGAATATGCGGTAGATTTTCTCGCTCTTCTTGATTTACTACTTGTAGTTCTGGCAAGTCAAAATCCTCACTTTCCTCATCGATAACTTCTTCTGGATGGAAAGCATATTTGTCCACTGACAGCAATATAGAGACCTCAAACCATCGGGAATTTTTGAAATCAACTGTAATTTCTCCATGATATAAATGGATCATTTCTTTGATCAGGGACAATCCCAGGCCAAACCCCTGTTTGTTTTCATTTGAATTTTGAATTTTTTGAAAAATCTTATTCAGCTCATCTTTAGTGAATTGTTCCAGACTTTCATTTTTGACAGTTAAGTGAAAATTCCCTTCAGAGATATTGCATTCAAACTTTATCTCAGAGTCCTTTTTGCTGTATTTGATGGCATTTTGAATCAGGGTTTTTACTATTTTTTCAACCTTGTCAGAATCAAACCAAACCTCTGTCATCAATGGAATATCTGCTGTAAGTCGTACGCCCTTTTCAGAAGCTTGATAGAAATAGTTAGCAATAATAGATTGGATAAGTAATCCCAGGTTTCCTTTTCGGATAGTCAATTGGTTTCTACCAGCCTTAATTTTGGCTACTTCCAAAAGCTGATCAACAAGCGTCAACAACCGCTGAGAATTGATTTTTACGAGATTCAATTGTGATTTAATGACGGGATTTTCAGATTGACTGATTACACGATCGATCGGGCCTGAAATCAACGTCAAAGGTGTTCTAAATTCATGAGAGATGTTGGTGAAAAGTTGGGTCTTAAAGTCATCCATCTCCTTCAGCGTTTGTGTTTCCCTGTCTTTCATTTTAAGGGAAAACTGAATCTGCCATTTCCACTTTAGGTAGTTGTAGACTCTCCAGATGATAAGTGCTAGTAAAGCCAAATAAATTGCTTTGGCCAACGTGCTAAAATACCAAGGGGTCAAAATAGTGAATTCATAAACGACGGGTGCTTTCGCCCAAATGCCATCGTAGTTACTCGTTTTGACCAAAAAGCGATACTTTCCAGGGGCAAGATTAGTATAGCGAGCCTGATGGTTATAGCCGTTTGAAACCCAGTTTTTATCATGGTTTTCAAGCATGTATTCAAATTGATTTTTCTCAGGGGAAGAGAAAACCAAACTAGCCATATTGAACGTAAGCGTATTTTGGTTGTGATTTAACTTTAGGTTTTGACTCATTTTTACTTTTTGATCAAACACATAAAGTCCAGTAATCGCAGTTTTAGGAGGTGTTTCATTCATGGAAATATCCTCTGGATTAAACCAGTAAAATCCATCCAAACTCCCGAAATAAAGAGTGCCATCCTCATGTTTAAAGTATGCCCCAGTATTAAATTCCGTGGCTAGACCATCATAATTGGAGTAGTTGGTTATCTGAAACTGATCTTCTGATTCTTTTTCCAGTCCAACTTTAGTTATCCCCTTATTAGAACTAAGCCAAAGATTCCCATTTTGATCATCTAAGATGGAATAGATCACATTATTGGAAAGACCGGTTTCAATATTTAGGATTTTGATTTCCTCTGAATTGATGTCCATTCGGTTTAATCCACCTCCATTTGTACCAATCCAAAGTTTATTTTTTTCTAGATATAGGGATTTGATATGATCGCTACTAATTGAATTTGGGTTGTCGGGATCATGAGTTTTTACTTCGAAGTTCTCAGTAGCTAAATCAAATTTGGCGATGCCATGATTTTCCGTTCCAATCCAAAATTGCCCAGAAGGATCTTCAAGCATCGTGCGAATATTGTTGTCAGGAATACTGTTTGCTCGAAGCGGATCATGGACAAATTGCTTTAAAGCGCCCTTTTCAGGATCAAACCAAATCAAACCATCATTTCTGGTGCAAAGCCAAAATCTCTTCTGACTATCTATGAAGATTTTCCACACGGTTGTACCAGGTTGTTTGACTCTACTTTCTGAGTTAAAATGCTCAAAAGCATCTGTCCGAAGGTCTAGAATACTTAACCCTTCATCCTGATACCCTACCCAAAGTTTGCCATTATTATCCCCGGTAATGCTCATTACTCTATTGCTGGCGAGGCTGTTGGAGTTTCTTGAATCATGGACAAAAGTCTTCCAAGTTTTAGATTTCGGATTGTATCGAGTTAGTCCTTTTCCAGAGGTTCCCAGCCAGATATTTTCGTTTTCATCCACATATATCGATCGGACCACATCTATGTTAATGTTTTCGGGAACTTCTTGATTATGAAAAAAATCGAATTTCTCTAAATAGGAATCGTAAAAGCTCAATCCTGCACCATCTGAACCAAACCAAAGTGTACCAGTATAATCTTCAAAAATCGAAAGGATGTCATTGTAGTGAATTGACCTTGGATTCTGTTTGGAGTATGAAAACTGCCTCATGGCCTTATTCTTTAAGTCTATTTGCTTAATTCCTTTTCCATAAGTGGCAACCCAAAGCCGTTGCTTGGAATCAACCAATAGGTCTAAGATCATCGTCTGTGGGTTAGAATTTTCCTTTTGATCAAAAAAAGCATCCATGGTTAATGCATCGGCACCAACTTTTGAGCTCGTCCAGAGTCCACGGTTTAGTGTTCCGAACCAAAATCTTCCTGTGGGATCTTGGATGGTGACCGCCAAAACTGTCTCGTTTTCAGGTTTCCAGATCAGCTTTTGGATTTCAGAGCTTTTATTCCATAAAACCACCTCATCCCTAAAAGTTAGAATCAGATTATCATCGTCAAGATTGGCCAGATTGACGATTTCCTTATTTGGGTCAGACCAACCCATTTCGGCCTTTTTAATTTCCTCATTCCAGAAATAGAGTTGACCGGAAAGGGTTCCAAACCAGATCTTGCCCTGAGGATCTTCAATTATGCTAGTCGCTGAAGTAATTCCTTCGATTGCTTGGAATATCCCGTCTTCCTTATTTAGCATCTCAGGAATCGAGCTTTCAGGAATAATCCAAATTCTATTTTTGCTGTCTGAAAATACTTTTCCAAGTAGTAGGCGTGTCGATTCTGTGACATCTAGAAATTTTTTATCATAAACCACAAAATCCCGACCGTCATAGCGATTCAAGCCTTCCTGAGTAGCTATCCAAAGAAATCCACTTTGATCTTGGGCTATTGAGATAGCGCTGTTTTGGGATAGTCCATCATTAACTGAAAGTTGACGGAAGGAAAGGTTTTCTTGAGAATAGGTTTGGCTCCCCGCAAAAAGTAGGAGTACGACGGCTAAGTAAAATCTATACGAATAGTTTCTAATTGATAAGGTCATGGAAAAAAGTCTTAATCCCTTTCTCAATAAACTTAGAATTATAACTGAACCAGCTAGATGTAGCTGATACTTCATAACTGGTAAAACCTTTAATTCTAGAATCTTGATTTTTTTGTGCTAAAATCTTGAGACTAATCTGGAATTTGAAATCTATTCAATACTTTGGAGTATTGATGTTTTCAAAAGAGATTCTTTTGTTATACCAAATTATGGGGAGTTTATGATTCGAATCGTAATTATTGATGATGAACCTAAGGCCATCATTTCTCTTGAGTGGGAATTGAAGCAGTCGGGGATATCAGTAGAGGTAGTAGGTAAATTTGGGGAAGCAGAAAAGGCATTGCAGGAAGTGGATAGACTTCACCCTGACTGTATTTTTCTAGATATAGAGATGCCAGGTTTGGATGGGTTCAGGTTTTTGGATCATTTTCCCAATCGCAATTTCGAGGTGGTTTTTGTGACTGCACATGCCGAGCATGCCATTCAGGCTATACGAGAAAGAGCTTTTGATTACTTACTCAAACCAGTTGATAGTTCTGATTTGATGAATTTATTGAATAGAATCCACCAAGATTTGATCAATAAATTAAATAGCTCTACTTCTACCAATTTCTCTATCCAAAAGGAAAAAATAGCGATCAATATGGACGATCAATTGATCTTAATTGATCCGGATGAAGTGATTTACTGCGAAAGTGAGGGGAGTTATTCCTATATCCATACTGTAGACGGTGGGAAAGTATTAGTTTCTAAAAGGCTGAAATTATTGGATAGTCTATTTTCCAAGTCTAGATTTTATAGAATACATCATTCATTTTTGATAAACCTTAAAAAAGTTAAGTCCTATGAAAAATCTACTGGAAAAGTGAAGCTTACTGATGGGATTTCGCTTCCAGTCTCTAGGTTAAAAAAGGCAGGTTTTATCGAATCACTGAAATAAAAATTGATGAGTTTTTTTGATAAGTATCCTTTGATCGAAATTCTAGAAAACAGCAATTTTAACGGCTTGGGCTGGGGAGTTACAAGTGTGCTTTTTTACTTATCCTTATACCATTTCGTTCTTTTTATCAAAAGCAGGGAGAAGTTTTATCTGTTTTACAGCATGTACGCGCTGATTAATGGTATCAATCTAATTCAGCGAGTAAAGGGCGTATTTGTAGAAAATGTTTATACTGAATATTCAGATGTTTTTATCCATTTGAATTTCCCTATTCAATTTGCTAGCTACCTGATTTTCTCCTTTTTCCTAATCGAGATTCTCAATTTCAGAAAGCATTTCCCAAAGTTCACTTCCTTCTTTACTTACTATGCTCTGATTACCAGTTCTATTTTCGGAGTCTTGGTTTTAGGAAGATATGTTTGGGATGGGTATGCTTTAATGCGGGGTTATTACATCACGGTGTTCATGCCCTGTACATTGATTTTTTTGATTTTTGGAGTGTATCTCACTATCAAAACAGGAGAGAAGGTTAGGTATTACATTCTCGCAGGATACCTGATCTTAGGGGTTGGTTCATTCATTTTTGCTTCCTTGACTTTTGGAAAAGATGTTTCGTTTACTAACAAATATCATTACATCTACTACTTGGCGGTTTTAGCTGAAAACTACTTGTACACCTATGCTCTTGCAATCAAGCAACGAGAAGTTTACGAGGAAAAGTTTGAAATGCAGACTTTGCTTTTATCAAAACTTCAGGAAAATGAAGGGCTTCGCGAAGAGTTAAATAAAAACCTTAAAAGTGAGTTGCAACTCAAGGAAAGTCAAATATCATTTTTGGAAGCTGATGCAGAAGAACAGCGGGTCTCCAAGCTTAGTGCGGATTATGAAAAGCAAATCACGCTACTACATCTTCAATCACTTAGAAGCCAGATGAATCCACATTTCATCTTTAATGCCCTGAATTCTATCAAGGTTTTTCTGATTGAAAGTGATAAAGAGAACGCTGTCTTATACCTAAACAAGTTTGCAAAGCTCATTAGAATGGTATTGGAAAGTTCTAGGGAATTTAAAATCTCACTAGGTGAGGAGCTAGACATTGCAAAGCTTTATCTCAGTTTGGAAGCGATCCGGTTTGAAGATGGAATTGATTTCACGATTGATGTCGAAAGAGGGATAAGTCTCAGAGATACTAAAGTACCGCCATTGGTTTTTCAGCCATTTTTAGAAAATGCTGTATGGCATGGGTTAATGAGTAAAAAAGGCCCTAAATCAATTTTTGTTCGTGTGTTTACTGAAGCCGATAGTGTTGTGGTTTCTATCCGAGACAACGGAATTGGTAGAGCAGAGTCCACGAAACTAAAATCTAGTCATTCCATCCAAAAGCAGTCCATCGGTATTTCGCTTTCCTCAGATCGACTTAAATTCTTTAATCAAAGCGAAAAATTCAATTATCATTTTTTAATTCTGGACCATGAGGGCAATTCCTCCGAGAGCGGAACAGAGGTGGTATTTTACCTAAACAAAAACGAGTATTGATAAGAATTAACTGGGTTAGGTTACACTAGTGCTACTTTTTGATACATAGGTTTGATTCATTCACATTTCATTGAGATAGCTTTACTCCCATAAAATAAATTTCTGGTTATTAAATGTTTGCAGATTTTTAAGCGATTCATTGCTTTTGGTATAGCGTGAATCAGCCGATAAATACTCTGAGCAATGAAAGTCAATGATAAGATTCGGCTCTATTTTCTTTTTTATAATCCTTTTAGTTTCCTGCGGAAAAGATAGACGTGCTAACTCCATCATCAGTAGCATTCCTAATGAAGCAGAATTTTCTGATTCTTCTGAGAGCAGAGCAAGTGATATTTCAAAAGCTTTAGAAATTCAAATTCCAATGAGTAATGAGGAGCTCAAAAATTGGATTCCCGTGAAAGTTGGCCAAATGGAGCAGCGAAAATTAATTGTCGGCCATAAACAAGGCATGGAAATGAGTGGCGCTATTTCTACTTATCAAGAAATCGGGCAAGAAGGTAAGCAGGTATCTATGGAGGTGCTGGATGGTGCAGGAGCAACTGCGGCGGTGATGCTGAGTTCAATTAGTCAAAAATTGAATCTTGATTATGAAGAACAACTGCCAAGCGGCTATTCCAAGATTTATGAGAGAGAAGGTCTTCGCATATGGGAAAAATCAAATTCTGAGGAGCATCATGTGGAAATTGAATTTGTGTTGAAAGAGCGGTTCCATTTTATATTTAAAGGCTATCAAATCCAAATGGACGAGTTTTGGGCTTTTGTGAAAGAAGTGATTGAGGAGATGAAATAAGGGGAATTCTACCCGATGAAATACCAATTGATCAAGATTTCAAATTCAGGTATATACCAAGTTTAATTAGCTGTTTCTCTTTAATGAAGGGATTGGTTTCCGTGAAAAGAAAAAAGCTAAGAATTAGAATTTCAAGAATTTTCAAAATACACCACATATAAACCATGAAGATCAAAGCCATTATTATCAGCTCATTTTCGATAGTTCTATTTCAGATTCAACTGGTAAGTGCCCAGCAGGAGCTTCAAGGCCAGATTGCCAATTATAGTAGTGGCCTTTCAGAAATCGAATCATTTGATAGGTTTTCAGGGAATAGCCAGAAATGGGGTGAAGTCAGTGAAGAGGGGAAATTCTCCATAATTCTGCAAGATAATTTTCTGGAGAAGGCTAGAAAATTGGCAGAAGATGCTCAGAAAAATGCGCCCAATGGTTTTACGGTGGGCTTTAAAAAAGTTTCAGAGACCTTTGCATGTGCTTTTGAAGAAGTCGAAACAGAGAATGGAGATATTGAAGTATCAGGAGTTCCTGAATTAACACTCATGGACGAAATGGGAAATCCAAGTAATGGGATTTTGTATGCCAGCAGTAGTTTAGATATAGCAAGGTGGCTATTTACCTACCGTGATGAGAATGTAATTCCAGGGTACTATTTGGAGTTTTATTATTTGGAAGGCCCTGCAAAGGCAAATGGGGAATGTATTTTGGAAACTTACACTGGAAACGATGAGGAAAAATATGAGGAAGTCACCAGCATTAATCTGGAACTTCAGGCAGGCTGGAATATAATTCGGTATGGGATAGATGAAGTTTTTACCTCTTCTACTGGAAAAGTTTACCCTTTAAAATTAACTGTATCAAGACTGGAAAGTCTACCGGAAGACTTGTTATGGTTTGCAGTAAAGGAATAGACATCCTTTCAATGATTAGCTAAATAGCCTGAAATAATAAATCAGGCTATCTTTTTTTGCTGATGTTACATATGTATAATCCTTTGGTACATATGTACTATCCACTTCATGCATAGAAATTGAAATTTGGTTTTAGAGAAGTAGATCCATTTTGGACTGACTTTTCAAAGAACCAACCTTGAATTTCAAAATATGATGAATTTTTACAGTTTATCGAAGAGCGTTTTTTTAATCCTTTTCATTTGGATAATCAGTCCAGTAGCCAGTGTTGCTCAAGCACTTTCTGGAAACTATTCTATCGGAGTAGGCGGAGATTACCTAAGTTTTTCCCAAGCAATCACAGGTCTTAACACGAATGGAGTTTCTGGGCCAGTGGTTTTCAATGTGGCAGATGGGACATACAGTGAGCAGATCGTACTAGGTCCTATTACGGGCTCTTCTGCTACCAACACCATCACTTTTCAATCTCAGTCTGGAAATGCAACAAATGTCATTTTAAGTCATACTGCTGCTGGAGTAGGAGATAATTATGTGGTTCTTCTTGAAAATGCATCTAATTTTTTATTTAAAAACCTGACTTTTTCAGCTAGTGGAACTACCTATACACGAACTGTTAGAGGTCAGGTGGAATTGCACAATATTGCATTTGAAAGTTGCGTATTAAATTCTCCGATCACCAATAGTACAAGTAGTGATAGAGGCAATGTGATTATTTCTGCATCGACTTCTTCGGATATTCGGTTTACAAATAATAGCATTGTCGGCGGTTCCTATGGCATTTTTTACCAAGGCACAAATGGTAGTGGTGGATCTAGAGCACTTGGATTTGTATTAGAGCAAAATCAATTTAGCGATCAGTTTTATCGTGGCATTCAATTAAGTAATTTATTTGAGGCCCAAGTCACTGACAACCGAGTAGTTTTATTGGGATCATCCTCGGCGAGTTCGGATGGGATTTATGTGGATGAGTCAGAGGGTGCTTTCCGCTTGACGGGTAACAGGATTGAAGGAGCAAGCCAATACGGGTTGTATATGACCAGCTGTACGGCTACTGCAGGCTCACCAGCCTTGATTGCCAACAACCATATTCATTCGAAGGCGGGTAGCTATTCGGTGTACTTTGCAGCCAACCAGTACCAGCGTTTTTACCATAACAACATCAATACAACTGGCGGAGCTCAGGGGCTTTATTATAGTGGTTCAGGAGCAGCAGGCAACAAAATAAAAAACAATATCTTCAAGTCGAACACGGGTTATGCGGTGAATGTGGCCAACTCGACTGGTTTGGATGAGATGGATTACAATGACTTTTTTACCTCAGGTGTTTATCTGGGAAGATGGGGCGCTTCCAATGCTGGTGATCTTGCGGATTGGCAGGGGTTATCTTCGAAGGATGCCAATTCTCTGAATGCTGATCCACAGTATATTTCTGCTACCGATCTGACAGCGAGTTCTCCGGCTTTAGCGAATGCAGGTATTCAACTAGCCGAAGTCCCTGAAGATATCAATGGAGATCTTAGAAAAGCAACTCCTACCATCGGAGCGAATGAATATGATGCGGCAGCGTTAGTGCCTTTATCAGGGATCTATACAATAGATGTATCAGGTAGTGGAAACCGAAATTTTATAAGCTTCCAGGAGAGTGTGGATGCAATGGTTTTGAACGGACTTGGTGGAGCTGTTACGTTTCAGGTAGCTGCTGGAACTTATACCGAGCAGATACTGATACCGGATCTTTCTGGAGGATCGGCTAGCAATACGGTGACCTATGAATCAGCAACAGGAAATGCGGAAGACGTAACCCTGACCTTTGGCTCGACTGCAATAGGGACAAACTATGTGATCGGCTTTGACAATGCAAGTGATATCATCCTGAGAAACCTAAACCTGGTAGCGACTGGAACGACCTATGGGCGAACAGTAGTGGCGTTGAACCGGGCGGATAATCTGACGATTGAGGGCTGTATTCTGGAATCACCGATCACTAACAGCACCAGTTTTGAACGGGGGAATGTCATTTTTATCCCGGCAATATCGAGTGATCTGCGAGTATTGAACAGTACGATAATCGGAGGTTCGACAGGCATTTATTATCGGGGTTCGGAAAATGGATCTTCCAGAGGAAACGGAGGAGAGATCCGCAAAAATGAACTGACCGATCAATTTTATAGAGGAATGGTGCTACAGTACCTGACTGGAGCGGCAGTCACTGACAACCGAGTAGTTTTATTGGGATCATCATCATCGAGTTCGGATGGGATTTATGTGGATGAGTCAGAGGGTGCTTTCCGCTTGACGGGGAACAGGATTGAAGGAGCAAGCCAATACGGGTTGTATATGACCAGCTGTACCGCCACAGCAGGCTCACCAGCCTTGATTGCCAACAACCAGATTCATTCGAAGGCTGGTAGCTATTCGGTGTACTTTGCGGCCAACCAGTACCAGAGTTTTTACCATAACAACATCAATACGACAGGCAGTGCACAGGGGCTTTACTACAGTGGTTCTGGTGGGGCAGGAAACAAAATCAAGAACAACATCTTCAAGTCGAACACGG
>NZ_VORW01000008.1 GCF_007997215.1 Algoriphagus aquimarinus
GTCAAAAGTGAGTAAGGGGGTTCTAAATAGAAAGTCCATCTGTTTTTAGCTAGAAAATGCGACTTGTGTCCTAGCTAAGTAACTTATGGGGACAAATGACAAGGTTTTGTTAAAATTTGGGTCAAACTGCTTACTGTTATGGATGAAAGCAGAACACTTTAACTGCCACAATAGCAGACGAGAATTTTAGCAGTTCTACGCTAAGCGCGGGAGTACTGTATTCAAAGCAAGTCCACAGAATCCACAGAATCCACAAATTCCACAAAGAGTTTGATCATTCACCTAAGCATGTAAGATTTGGGAACATAAGTTATTGTCCATCGGCGGAATGGAGGAAAGTATCAAACACAGAAATGGATTTCTTCACCCGCTATAAACATCTTCAAATCATGCCAAAGAAAAGATGCATAGTTTATCCTAAAGATGTACAGAACATCACGGGAAGAAGCGAGCGCTACGGACAGTTGCTGCTTCAGAAAATCAGAGTTTTCCATAACAAGAAACCTCATCAATATGTCACTATACAAGAATTTTCAGATTTCTCCGGAATACCACCTGGCGATATCACCGACTATCTGTACTAGAAAAAGCAGCCTAGGTAATGATAAAACTTAGTGCTGCCCATGCCGCAGTAAATCCCCAGTAACTAATCATTCGGGGTTCCTCCCAGTCTCCTTCCTATTTTCGTCCTCCTATTTCCCTTTGGACTGAGAGTAGAGCGAGTGTAGCGTAAAAGAAGTGGGGTGATATATACAAAGAGGGAATTACTGCGAATTCACTTCCAAAATATCTATAAGTTAATCAGTTGTTCACTTTGAAAATCAAAAATAATGGGGATAATACATAGCAGCCTATTGGGGACAATAAACGGATCCATGGGCAATCTGGTGTTTTACCAGTTGAACGGAAAAACAGTGGTCAGACAAAAGCCAGGGCCCAGAAAGAAACCTGCCAGTGAAAGGCAGCTTTACCAGCAAAAGGCTTTCAGTGTAGGCCAGAAATTCGTGACTCCGCTTAGGGAAGCATTGAATTTTACGATGAAAAAAAAGGGTTCAAGTTTTGAATCCGGAACCAATAGGACACTGAGCTGGCTGATTAAAAATGCCATTCTCCCTGAGGAAAATGCTCCCGTGCTTTATCCGGAACGTGTCAAAGTATCCAAAGGATGGCTGGTGGGTTTGGAAGAGGGATTGGCAGAAAGGGAAGGTACCTCTATAAGAATCACATGGCAACCCAATGCCTGGCAGGGTTCAGGAAGAAATGAGGATAGTTTGTTTGTTATTGCTTACGCACCTGGATCAAAGCGAGTGTATACGCTATATAAAGGAAATTATAGAAAAGCAGGTGTTCAGGTGTTGGACCTACCATGGAGTGAACCTGAACTTGGACAGGTGTTTGTTTACGCTGCCTTTTACGCCCAGGATGGCTGTGTTCGTGAGTTTTCAGATTCTATTTGTCTTGGCAAGATATGAGAAGGCTGCGTTAAATAAATCAAAATCCACCTTTTTGCGAAGCTTGCGAACAGACCGCATATTCCATTGATAGTCAATATAATAAAATAGAATTTTCCTGCATGTTACACTTAAAACCCATATACATATGGCAAAACAAGCAGGAGTAATTACACTAAATGGAAAAGTAGGAAGACTGTCTTTCTACAAGACCAAAGACGGGTATTTGGCCCGTGAAAAAGGAGGCGTAAGCAAGAGCCGCATCATGAACGATGCCCGCTTTGCACGTACCCGGGAGAACCTCAAGGAGTTTGCCGACAATGCTACCTCGGCCAAACTATTCCGGGATGCACTTCGTCCAGTGATCGCCAAGATCGGAGACAGCAGACTGAACCTGAGAGTAACCCAGGTAATGATGAAAGTCCTTCAGTCAGATCTGATCAATAATCGTGGTGAACGCATGGTGAGAGCAGGAGACTGGACTTTGCTGAAAGACATGGAGCTGAATGCTGCAAGTTCTCTGGGAAGTACGCTCTTTTTGGAGATTACGTACACCGATACCCTTACGGAATGGGCTGCGGCTATCCCGGCATTTGTCCCGCAGGATTATATAGCCTTGCCTAAGGGTGCAACCCACCTGAGAATTACAGCCACTGGAGTAGGGCTGGATTTCACAACTGGTGGTAGAGCAGTGCAGACCAGTGTTTCAGGCTTGCTTCCAGTGATAGATCCGGTTCTGGCAATTAGTCTTTCAGTAGACAAAGCATTGCTGCCAGGTACACACCGAGCCTTTGTGCTGAGTGTGGAGTTTGTTCAGATGGTCAATGGCAGCGAGTACTCCATCAACAATGGAGCGCACAATGCTGCCAAGATCACTGGAGTAGAGCAAGTCTAAGATGAGACTGGTACTTCACCGTAAGTACAGAGCAACTCTTACCCTTGGGAGATTACTTCTTGGTCAAAACCAGATCTGCTTTACCCGGGAGCCTCCCAAGGCTTGCTTTGGAAAAGATATAGCATGTCTGGATGAAGGAGTCTATGAACTGGTAGCTATTCATTCCGAGGAAAGAGGCTGGGAGATAGGGATTGGCGATAGAGGCAAAATCTCCACCTACCAAAGAGAGGGAAAGTTGGAATCCAATTCCATCTATCCTGTGACCAGCTATCGAGCCGATGGTACTCCACTATTCACCAAACTCGCATTTCTCAAGCTGATGGAAAGGCTGGAGCGGGAATGGGAGAGGGGAGAAATAGTTGAGTTGCAGATAGTATCAGAGCGAATTCCTTATCTCCTGGAATCATGTCTGGAGCAGAGCTATTGCTGAGTTTGGCGGGAGGAGTAATTGCGCTCCTCCTTTCTGTCATCGCCTATTTTCTGAAACTCCTGATTCAGGATTCCAGACAGATGAATACCGAGCTTTCCCGAATGAAAGAATCGTTTATCCGACTGGAAGCAGAACAAATACTGATGAAGGCTATCCTACAAAGGAATACCAAGTCCACTTCCCGCAACCGAACTCTCAAATGGGATTGAAATCAGTTTGTTGAACCCGAAACCGGACATCCGACATCCAACACCGGACATCCAACATCTGTCCGCCGTGGCGTAACAAACAACAAACAACAAGCAACTAACAACTAAAAATGAACATACTAACCGAAATAAAAGACCGGGCATTAGCCCCTACACCGCCGTTTTTCCAGAAAGTGAAAAAGGCCGGATTGATCATCGCAGCTATTGGTACCGCAGTACTGACAGCACCAGGATTGGTGCCTGCTGTATTGCTCGCCTACGCTGGATATGCCGTGACAGCCGGAACTGTCTTGGTAACGATCTCTCAATTAACCGTCGACGACGGAGCATTTGAGAAGTTGTTGATGCATTAACTAGAATCTATTGATAATATTAAACCGGAGGGGATTCCTCTCCGGTTTTTTTGTGATTCTAACCCATTCTGACCTCTTAGGCCAATGTGAACACCGTATCCATGTAGGGGCGAATAAACATTCGCCCAATTAACATTTTGGGTGTCAGCCTGAGCATTTGAGAGACGAGATTCTCGAAATCCAAGGATCATCGAAGGTTTTTGATTCATACATTCCTTGCCACCGTTTCTGCCAATGGTCACGGTTCAAATTGATTTTGTATTACGCCTCCGCCACAGCGGACAGGCATTACAGGGCTAGAAATCGGTACTATCAAATTCAGCGATGGGCTGCACCCATCGCTAGGCTATTCTGACCTTTCAGGCCAATGTGAAAACCGTATCCATGTAGGGGCGAATAATCATTCGCCCTATTAATCCACACCGTGGTCTGTGTCTCACAGACCATTTTTCCATATGGATTCGTTTCCATTCCTCGGCAGAATTATCCGTTTCCCATGATGATCTAGGGCCGAGGGAAATGGCTACTTTAACTTTTTTGACCATGGGTTTCACCCATGGCTATTAATGGTTTCACCCCTTCAGGGTGATTCTCACACCTCTCTATTTTCATATATTTTAAACTTCCAATTACTCATTTTAAATTTTCAATTTCTTTCATTTTAAATTCTCAATTCCCTCATTTTATCCTGATAGCTATTGGGACCTTCATTTTAAATTCCTAATTCCCTCATTTTAAATTCTCCCAAACAACCAACAACCATATTCCGTTGTCCTGCTTCTCCAGAAGCTGGACGGATCCGACATCTCGTTTCCATCCCTTGCCTGTCCGCCGTGGCGTAGCTACCCATAGTGCCTACCTATGGCAGGCTTCCTAATCTCCAGCTCCTCATTTTAACCCGATATCTATATGGACCTTCATTTTAAATTCCTAATTCCCTCATTTTAAATTCTCCCAAACCAACCATTAACCAATAACCAACAACCAATAACTCCCGATTGCTATCGTGGACACCCATCTCTATGTTATTTTGGCCTTTCAGGTCAATGATATTACCGTATCCATGTAAAATCCCTGTATTTTCAATTTAAGCTTGGTTTCGAAAAATTTAAAATTTATTATCTTTGTTGTATGGGGACCAAAAAAGATAAGCTTACAGTGCAGATAGAAGATTTGACTCATAAAATGAAAAGCCAGATGCCGCGCATTAAAAAGGAGATCTGGATATATGAGCAGAAAGTTGCCATGGGCACATTGACAAAAAATCCTAAGGTGTCTCCACAGTTTAACTAATGGTAAAACTCCAGCTTGGTGAATTGGTTAAAAAAGCTGATCTCCCATTTTTTATTAGAGGATATAATTTCTACGCTGTATAAACAGTCAAAGAGTTAATCGTATATTTCTATTTCTCATTTTAAATTCTAACAAATCCACAGTATTCGATATTCAAAACTGTTTATAATTTATTATTTCCACTGTTTTTATTCCAGTCTTCCGACCTGCCTGCCTCAGACAGATTTGTGCTTTTGATATTGCAGTCTACCGACTGCCTCCAACTTCATCATTCATCATTCAGATATTCAACATTCAAAACTCCTACTCCAAGGGGGAGTCAGATCCGTTTCCAACTTCCCGACTCTTCAATTCCAACCATTTTAAATTTTAAATTCATCTCATGTTAAATTAATAGCACCCAATAACCAACAACTAACAACCGCTCTCTTCAGTATCGGAGCTACAAACCTGCTTCCTTAAAAAATAAAATAGGATACAAGTGCATAGCAAAGAACATTCGTTTTCTGAAGTGCAGCTCTGAAGTTATGTAAGGCGAGATTAAGGTGGTTCTCTACAGTCTTGGTGGAGATACCCAACTCTTCGGCAATTTCTTTATGAGATAATCCCTTAATTCTGGAAAGTTCAAAAACCTCTCGCCTTCGTTCTGGAAGGTACATCAGTGTCTCTTCTACCAGGTTTTTCAAATCTAGGTAATCCATACTCTCCTCTACATTATTGCTCGGCATGATCAAACTCATCTGATACTCTTGGGTTGCTTGAGTTTTAATCTTCTTCTTGAATTCATCAATGATCACATTCTTTCCGATTTTGTATAAATAGGAGTTGATGCTTTTTTCAGAATCAAGGGTGTTTCGGTATAGCCACAACTTCACAAAAACCTCCTGAGTGATCTCCTCTGCATCCATTTGAGAAAGACCGTAGTTAAGGCAGAATAGATAAATCTTCTTATGAAAAAGGCCATACAATTCATCAAAGGCCATTTTGTCCCCCTCTTTTAACCTACATACAAGCTCCTTTAAATGCTGACTCATTAATATTGGAATTGTCTAAAAACTGTGGCTAGTTGAGAATAAGGAATATTTCTTAAATATATAAAACCTAAAGTAAAAATTTTACGGAATAGGTAATTCCATTACTATTTTATTGTGTAAATCAGTTTGGGCAACTTGCACAAGATTTATTTTTTCAACTCGCTTGGGGGGTACATGCCTTTTTCCAGTATTACTATAAATGAAATCAATGGACCCAGAATTAATTAGGAAATTCTTTGACGGAAAATGCTCTCCCGAAGAGGTACATCAGGTGTTGATCTGGATTAATTCAGAGGAAGGTGCAAAGGATTTACAGGAGAAGTTTGAAAAATTCGAACCTACCAATAAGCAAGTGTACATCAATAGTCAGTCAGTATTAGATAAAATCCATGACAGAATAGAGCTGGAAGAAAATGAATCACTTTCCGCCAAGGAGAATAATGTAAGAAATATCCCTAGTAAAAAAAGGACTAAAAATACGCTCCTTAAACGATGGAAATTGGGGATAGCAATGTCCTTTTTACTCACTGTTATGGCATCTGCGGTTTGGCTGTTTTCAAACAGGCGACATGAGGAATTACTGACTTTAGATAAGGAAAATCAGATCGAGTACCTGACAAAACAGACTCAATCAGGGGAGAAGTTGACACTTAAACTAAATGATGGATCTATTATTCAGTTGAATTCAAATACTACAATCCGTTTCCCGAAACATTTTGAAGGGAACACCAGAGAAGTATACATGGAAGGACAGGCATTTTTCGACGTACATCGGGATGAAAACAAACCTTTCATAGTGCACTCCAGGGACTTAATTACAAGTGTGCTTGGTACTTCTTTCGCTATACTAGAAGATGCTGCCACTCAAGTCAGTCAGGTTGCCGTTCTGACCGGAAAAGTTAAAGTCTCTATGAGTTCAGAATCAGACCTTGAAGAAGCTGACGACCTCTACCTAGACCCAATGGATGCTGCTAGTTTTAATGGAGTACAAGGATCATTCGAAAGAATCAAAGTGGATTACGACAATGCTTTTGCATGGAAGGACAATGTGATTGTATTTCAGAATGCAACATTTATTGAGGTCCTAAAAAAATTGGAGGATTGGTATGGCGTCAACTTCCAACTGAAAAGTTCTTTCAAAGCACACAAAGATTACTCAGGAAGATTTGACGATCAGACGCTCGAAGAAATACTGATAGGGCTTTCCTTTACCTATGACTTCGAATATGAAATCAAAAACGATACAATAATTATTCACTAAAAACACTGCCTATGAACAGATAGAAGTAGCCGAAAAAACAAAAAGACCATCAATCAAAGCTGGATTTTGCCGTGCAGCGATGACCAATGATCTGATTGATTACAGACAACAGAATATTATCCATAAACAGAATTATTATGAAAGCAAAGTTACTGAAAAAAATTGTAACCATGGGAAAATACGCCTTTCTCGGAATGGTCCTTCAGTGCTTATTTTTAAGCACTTTATTGGCTAGTGAGAGCAGTGGCCAGACTAAAATGGAAGAAGTTTTTGTTTCTATAGAGCAAAAACAAATGCCTATTGAAGAAGTATTCAAGAAAATCGAAAGGGAAACGGACTTCCTGTTTTCTTTTAGAAAGCAGGACCTCAAGGACGCTGTGTTTACCAATGCAAATATTGGTGAACAGATCTCCATTGAAAGCCTTTTGCATGAGATTTCAAAAGAATCTAATCTTAAGTTTAAACAGGTCAATAATACCATTCACGTAGGAATTAAGAAATCTTCCTCAGCTGAAACAGCACTGGAGAAAGGGGTACTCGTGAAAGGTACTGTGGTGGATGAAAATCAACTACCTATGCCTGGTGTAACTATCTCCGTCATGGGAACTAACACAGGTACCGTTACCGATGTAGATGGGAATTACTCAATTGATGCACCCGCAGGATCTACTCTCGTTTTTTCTTTCATTGGTTATGTCAACCAAAACATTGAAATCGGAAGTCAAAGTATCATCAATGTCACCCTTGAGGAAGATACCCGCTCGCTGGACGAAATTGTTATTGTAGGTTATGGTACTCAGAAAAAAGTAAATCTCACCGGAGCAATTACTTCTGTGAAGACAGGGGATATCAATGAAATTCCAGCTACCAATTTATCCAATACGCTTGCAGGTAGAGCACCTGGTGTGAATGTTACTGGAACATCCGGCTTATCTGGAGCTTCTTCATCCATCAGAATACGAGGGAGCTTTGGTGACCCTTTATACGTCATCGATGGTATAGTACGCGATAAAAGTGCATTTGATGCGCTTAACTCTAACGAGGTTGACAACTTGAGTTTCCTTAAGGATGCTGCTTCCGCTTCTATCTACGGCTCTAGGGCTGGTAATGGAGTGGTATTGGTTACAACCAAAAAAGGGGTAGAACAGAAAATGACTATAGGTTTTCAAACCTCATACTCTACGTTTAGACCTACGCAGGAATTGCTTTCTGATAAAACTACTGCAACAGATGAACTGATTTACCAAAATAGAGTTGCTGAATTTTTAGGAACCGCTCCTCCAAATGGTCCTGAGGAATTTGCCTATTTTGAGAATACCAGCTATAACGTGAATGATTTTATTTGGCAAAATCCAAACAGTCAAAACTATGTGTTGAGTGTTAATGGAGGGAATGAAAAAGTCACTTACTATTCTATGTTAAGCTTTCTTGGCGAACAAGGAGCATACAAAAGTGTAGACCACGGCAAGTTTAACCTTCGTAGTAATGTGTCTGCAAAAATCACAAACAGAATCACGCTTGATCTCAATATAGCCGCTACTCAGCAAAACCATGATCGCTTTTACTGGCCGTTCTCAGGGGATGACGATTACGATGTATCGGATTTGTATAGAGTGAGTTTCAACTGGCCAAAAGTCTATCCTTATTATACTGAGGCAGACGGAACTCCTGCAGATCATGTCACTGAATTCCCTCTTCAGACTCCAATGGGAAGCTGGCAGGCATGGAGTGTAATTGACCAGATAGTAGGGGATCGCTACATCAAAACCAGAAAACGTCAAGTCAATTCTATTCTATCTCTGAATATAGATTTGAGTGATATGATAGATGGACTTTCTACCAAGGTCGTCGGTAGCTACCTAGCCACAGATTACATGAGAAAGAAGTACCTGACTTACCAGAAAAATTATGTGTTTACGCAGGCTGATCCAGATGGAAATAGATTTATTCCTGCTGCTCCGGATCCTGATAATTTCAATATTTTTAATTTTAGCCAGAACCAGGAGTTTTTAAGCTATGATTTGGAGACTGGTTGGAGTTACCAGTTTGATTGGTTTTTAAATTATGTAAAGACCTTCAATAAGCATGGCATCAATGCTATGCTTGTCTATGAGCAGGCTGAAAATGGTGCGTATGGAGCTTATTCCAAAGCAGAAGACCCTGTTACCAATTACGATCAGGACTTTGTTTATTCTCAGGATTCTGAACGCAGATACGGAAGTGGATGGGAAAACGTAGGAGCTAGACAATCTCTGATTGGTAGAGCCAATTATAATTTTGACGAAAAGTATATCGCTGAATTCTCCTTTAGATACGATGGCAATACGCTGTTTCCAAAGGGTAACCGCTGGGGCTTCTTCCCTTCAGTGTCTGCTGCCTGGAGAATAGCTAGTGAAGATTTTATGGCTGGCACCTCTAGCTGGTTGGACGACCTCAAATTGAGAATGTCCTACGGTACCACGGGAAATGACTTGGATGTTTACAATAACAGAATCAGTCCTTTCTCCTATGTCAATACCTATAGCAACGGTGGTAGCTACATTTTCGGAGATGAACTTTACACCAGTATTGTTCCGGGAGCTACACCTAACCCCAATCTGACTTGGGCTACTTCCACCACCTACAATGTAGGTTTGGATTTTGAACTGATAGATACCAGACTTTCTGGAACCATGGATGTGTTCTACAAGCAAGAAGTTGATATTCTTGGTTCGAGATTAGTTACACTTCCTGATAACTATGGTCAGTCTCTAGCACCTGAAAATTATGCGGAAAGATCCTGGAAGGGTGGAGAACTTTCACTCCTATGGAGAGATCAATCTGCTGGCGGTAAAGTGAAGTATTCTCTTTATGGCAACTTGGGCTATGCGCGAGATCAATGGGATAAACTGGATCAAGATCCTATCTACCTAGCTGGAGGCAACCGCGAAATGGAATCGCAGATTGGTCAACCTAGTGGTAGAATATTTGGACTTCGTTCCCTCGGAATTATCAGAACGCAAGAGCAACTTAATACGCTTTTGGAATCTGGCTTAAAACAATACGGAAGAGATCCGTACTTGGGTGGATTATATTTTGAAGACGTACGTGGAGACGGTTATACTCCAGGTCCAGATGGGAAAATTGATGGAAATGACTTCCAACTACTTTCTAACAATGCTACTCCAAGGTTGAATTATGGCTTTGGTTTTAACCTAGACTGGAATAATTTCTCAATTATTACCCATTTCCAAGGAGTAGGAGTGTATGATCGTATAATCAGCAACCAAGAAGGTGCGGGTATGAGACAACATGGAGGTTCAATTAGGCCATATTACCCTATATGGGCGGATGATGTGTGGACCCCAGATAGTCCAAATGCCAAATACCCTCGCCCAGTTGGTAAAAACTGGTATGAATCAGGAACTGGCTCCACTTCCTTCTGGATCAAGAATGGAGCCTATTTAAGACTTAAAAATCTAAATATTGGCTACAATGTCCCAACTAAAGTACTCTCGAACTTTAAGATCGCCAGTGCTAAACTCTTCTTTAATGGCACTAATCTCTTTGCTATCTCAGAAGTAAAAGAATTCCAAGACCCAGAGCAAAAGAACTACGATTCTTTCCCTTTGATGAAATCCTTCACACTTGGTCTTGATGTTAAATTTTAAAGAAACTATAATGAAAAGATTACTATATATACTCGGATTTATTGTGTTCTCCTTTGGCTGTAATGACATTCTTGAAATTGAGGATATCAACCATTACAGTCCTGAACTTGTGTGGGGTGATGAAAACCTTGCGAATGCTTACATGGCAAACCTTTATGGTATGTTTGGGAATTGGGATACCGGGGCGGATAGAACCAGTCAGCAAATTGCCGGTATTACCTGGTATGCAGATCGGATCACTATCTCCAACGGAGATTATAAGGATTGGAATTATAACAGAATTCGGCTTATTAATCAGGCCATTGTGGATGTAAATGGAGGCGGACTCGATCAGGAATTGAAGGATAATATTACTGGCCAAGCCTTGTTTATGCGTGCATTTACCTACTTCAACATGGTGATGTATCATGGGGGAGTACCTTATGTGAAAGTGCCTCAGGATCGATATGAAGATGATTTGTTCGTTGCAAGAAATACAACTGCCGAATGCTTCGATTTTCTTATTGAGGACCTAGATCAGGCTATTAGTTTGCTACCTGAAAGTATATCTTCAGGTTCTGGAGATTACGGAAAAGTCGATGCTAGTTTTGCCCTGGCATTCAAAGCTAAAGTACTGCTTTATAAAGCGTCCCCACAGTTCAACCCCTCCAATCCTTGGGAGAATAGCTACTGGACAGAAGCCCAGACAGCCAACAAAGCAGCTTATGAGTCTCTATCTGCACTCGGTTATGGGTTGGAAGATATGTATTCGGACATTGCTTTAGATGAAGGAAACAGAGAAACGGTGTTTTCTGTCATTAACAGCTATCCTAATAAGTCTGCCAATTGGGACTTTGGAGTACGCCCAGGTTCTGAGAGTAGAGGCCCTGCTTCAGCTTGCCCTACTTGGGAGTATATCAAAGAATTCCCCATGCTGGATGGGAAATTATACAATGACCCCACTGGACAATATTATATGACTGATGCCGAGTTTCTGCAGAATTACTGGAAAAACAGAGATCCTAGGTTCGACCAATCCATTGTATGGAATGGAAAAGTGTATGAAGTTTCAGGCAAATCCGGAAAAAGGCAATATACCTCACTTGGAATAGCGCATGAGCTGGACGACTTTGGTGTTAATCCGAACGCAGGTATCAATTCTACTAATCTGGATAGATATACAGGTTTCTTTATACTGAAGAATAGTATGTTGGATTTGACTCAACCAGAAGTTCAGCAATATGATGTGGATTATGTATTGATGCGTTTTGCAGAGGTCATGCTGAACTATGCTGAGACTTCCAATGAAACTGGCGATATGACAACCGCCAAGAATATTCTAAAGGAAATCAGAGAGAGAGCCGGAATACTTCCTGGAGTCGATGGTAACTATGGAATTGTGGCCACTACGCGTGAGTCTATGAGAGAAGCAATCTTAGCTGAAAGAAATATAGAATTTGCTTTTGAAGGTCATAGGTTCTGGGATTTACGCCGATTGAGAATGCTTGATAGGTTGGATGGACAGACTAAGCATGGGGTGGAAGCAATTGCAATTGACGAAAATGGAACAGAAATTTCTTTAAGTGTTGGAAGACAATTAGCCTCTAGCTATTCACTTACAGAGAAAAACTTCAAATATCAAGTGTTACAGGTTCCAAGGTCTGGTGTTCAAAGTAGCGTATTGCCAGAAAATTACTATTTCTTCCCTATACAGAAAGCCGTTTTGGACAGAAACAAACAAATGGAGCAAAATGTAGGTTGGGGCGGGACATTTGATCCTACCTTAGAATAAAGAATTTGCGTAGAATTTAATACAGGTAAGAAGGCTGGTCGAATTTCGACTGGCCTTCTTTGTAATTAACTGTTTCAGGGTGCTAAAAACTCTTCTTCATTCAACATTCGGGATTTTAAATACCTTCATTTTAAATTATACCCCCCTCCACAGTAGTCGGTCTTCATCCTTTTTCACAATTTATCATTTCCAATGTTTTTATTCCAATCCTCCTTATGTCCGGCGCGGAGGGCTGTCAAAATAGCGGGCCAGCGTCCGGCCTTGCGCGGGGAAGCATTATTTTGACGATGGTTTTTGGGTACTTTTGGCCGAAACCAAAAGTGCCAGAGAAATAAAGGGCTCATCTAGAGCAATTCTCCAGAGTTATGCTGTTGATATTGCAGTCTCCAGACTGTCTTCCAAATTCAACTTCCTCTCATTTTAAATTTCCAATTCTCACATTTTATCCTGATAGCTATCGGGACTTTCATTTTAAATTCCTAATTCCCTCATTTTAAATTCTCCCAAACCACCAACCATTAACCAACATCCGACAACCAACAACTCTCACGCCCAATTAACCTTCGTGAACATCAGTTTGGAGAGGGAAGATCTTCTCAGGAGCTGATTTCAAGCTTATAGCCTTTGCCTCGTATAACTACAATGTTGATGTTCGGATCAACTTCCATTTTTTTTCTGAGTTTTGATATAAACATATCAAGACTGCGGCCTACAATTACACCATCGTCCTCCCAGATCTCTTTTTGTAGCCGACTCCGCTCTATAACCTCGTTAGGAAACAACGCGAAAATTTGCAATACACGGGTTTCAGTTCTGGTCAGTTCGATGGTCTTTCCATTTATCATGAGCTTGCGAGTCTCTGCATCGAATGACATGGATCCCCAAGTGAACAAACTAGTATTCCGACTGTAGTGTGAGGACCTCCCCGGCTTGACAGATCTCAAAAAAACAAAACCAACAAATACTATTGCCAGAAGAGATCCAAATAAGTACACATTTTTTGCCAAGGAGATGCCCGCTGGATTAAATTGAATGTTGACCGTGTAACATCCTATAGGTTGCCTTCTTCCTAGGCAGGCTATAATGTCATCTTTCTTGTTTTTTGATATTGCATATCCATAAACTACACTGGCATCGGTACAGTTAACTACGTTCACAACATAATCACGTGCAAACGGACCTTCGGCTAACAAACGTTGTATAGTATTTACGAGGGAGTCGGGCTGAAAACTAAGCTCATTCTCAAAACTGACCTGATATTCATTTTCGGCTATCTTTTTTACCGGAAGCACCCGTGATGTACTGTCGCCTGACTGTAAAAGTATCTCATGCCCAATTCTGCGAAGTAAAACTTCCTGCCTGGCAAGATCAAAGTCATCACTGCCTACCATGCTGAATCCCACGCAGATCAACGAGATAAAGATAACCAGTACTGATCCATACAAGTAGTTGTGTTTTTCGGAGAGGAGCTTTTGTATGAGATCCATCGTGTCAATAGTTTATTTACAAAGTTTACATTCTTCTTTACAATCAGGATTCTTCGGACGGAGGATATCAAAGTAGATTCGTTGAATGAAACAATTGTAATGTAATAAAAACGATAAAATGATAAAATACTTTTCAGTCAACGCTTTATTCTTGATGTTAGTTTTTCTTACCTCCTGTGAACAAAACCAAACGAAGGAAACAAAAGAAATTATTAGCCCTATAGTTATCAAGCCCGAAATCAAAGACTCAATTACTACATACGTTTGGGATATCAAGCAAGACAGAAAAGGAAACATTTGGTTTGCAGCTAGTGATGGCGTTTACCGATACGATGGCAAATCGTTTATTAATATCACAGGTAAACTGATCTCAGTTTTCATTTTTTCTATTTTGGAAGATAGCAAAGGAAATTTTTGGTTCGGTACCTATGGCTCAGGTGCTTATTATTACGATGGAAAAACCTTTCAGAATTTCACAACCCAGGATGGGCTTGCACATAATTCGGTAAGGCCTATTTATGAAGATAAAGATGGTATTATTTGGCTTGGAACCGAAGGTGGAGTGAGCCGTTTCGACCCTTCGGTTCCGCTCAGGATAGGTGGGAAATCGTTTCAAAATTTTACAACCTCGGAAGGATTGACCAATAATGATGTTCATGCTATAGTTCAAGACAAAACAGGAAAAATGTGGTTTGGCACAAGGGGAGATATGACCATTTATGATGGAAAAACATTTACTACTCTTACCGATAAAGACGGCAAAACTTTTAAGAATGTATGGGCTATAATCAAAGACAAAAATGACAATATCTGGTTCGGTGCCGATGCTCTTTGGCGCTATGACCCTTCGGCTTCGCTCAGGGCGGGTGGCAGTGCCTTTACCCAAATTGATCAGATAGGTGCTGGTGTTATAATCAATGATAAGAAGGGAAACGTCCTGACTAGTATAGGTGGCCCCATTTTCCGGTATGATGAACATACATTGTCTGATAATAAGCCAGATGTAACAGTAATAAAGACAAAATATGAAGGACGTAGTATGCCTTTTGGATTGTTAGTGGCCGATGATGGAAGTATTTGGATTAGATCTGAACGTTATAGTTATGATGGAAAAACCCTCACTTTGTCTAAGTAAAATCACTAAATGAACTTTTAGAATATGAAATCGAGCATGAAGAAAAACTCCACACACTGGCATGATTATCAGCTTTGCGAGAATCCATGTGACAATTGAAAATCAAATTATAAACACATGAAAAATAAAAGAAAAGTTTTGTCCTGCCTGATTATCCTGTTAACAGGAGTAATCTATTTTGCCGTACATGCTCAACAAAAAAATGACACGCAACGCGCTGACTTTTCCGGTGTATGGAAATCCAAAGAGTCTATAAGTATGGGCGGAAATATTGTTTGCAGCTTCGATTCAGGTGATCGTATGCTGGCTAATTTTATGAAAATATCACAGCAGGAAAATGCTCTAAATATAGAAATATCAAGCTCTTTTCCTGGTACAGCGCCAGTTGCAGGCAAGGAAACACTAACCTTCGATGGAAAAGAAAGCCAAATTAATCATGGTCCGGAAAGAGGAAAAAAATTTAGCGTAAAGTGGTCAGCTGATGGACAAACTATGACTGTTAACTCAACTGTACACCTGATGATTGCCAGTCCTTATAAAGTAAATTCTCATGAACAAATGATTGTTTATGTAACAGAGGTTTGGAAGTTGAGCAATGATGGCAAGTCTATTTCTGTTCAGGCCAAAGCAAAATCAGACTCCCTTGGGGAAGAGCGTTTCTGGACTACCGTATTCGATAAAGCCAATTAGTATTCAACGACCTATTTGTGCAAGCTCGAGGTTCGGGCTTTTTTAAACATGCTTGTTTCCAGCTGTTTGTTAACATTTATCCACAATCCACTATGTTGCTTTTGTAGTTAATTGAGATTAATGTTTTTCAAATGGCCCGACTTTATAACGAATCATTGATTTTATATCCCTCCTCCGCCTTTTTTCTCAGCAATTCCCACCAGAACCATAGTAGAGGAAATGCTACTCATTTGTTCGAAACCCTCAAAGCTTTGTCCCTTTATTATGCCCAGGCATTTTCGCCATTATAAGGTATACAACCTTCAAACCTGCCCGGAATAGGGTTATAACGAAGTGCCTTTGTGGCTCCTGGCTCTGAAGTAAAATACCCCCATATGCTTAACTCTTTCATCATGGTAAAGAAATGAGGTTTATTGCCCAGTTGATTTTTCTTAGCATCTCTATCAAACTTGGATAATAATGCTAGTCTTTGCGGTTCTGAAAGATCAAGAAACCCTTTACCATAAGCAGTGTCAGCTTCCTTATCAATTGTTTTCAGGCCTTTTATGAAAATCTCTGCTTCCTCCTGATCATAACAGTCATTGACCATTGCTTTCATAAACTCACCTATGTGCCCTGCCTTGGCACCCGGGGACTGTTCAGTGTCAGGAAGAATGGTTTCACCTATTTCATCTAGTAAGGGCAAATCAGTGTCCCACAGCAAGGTTGAACTCTCCTTGGGAGTAGAACAGCCCGATAAAAATAACGGAGAGCCAATGACACTACCTCCTAGTAGGCTAGCTGTAAGTTTTAAAGCTTCTCTTCTTTCCATAGTACTATTATTAATTTTATGTATATCCGCTTTGTTACCAGTAAGGAACTGGTTAAAATTAGCATTTAGGCCACTTCGGTCACCGGTCACCGGTCTTCAATCCTAACATGCAAAGAAACTATGGCTACTGGCATCATACTATAGCTATAGGATCCGTATAATCATATTAATTTATACGCTCTTTCCATAGTTTATACGGCTTATCTACATCAGATTTGAAAGGTAACATCACCTTTTTTCCAGTGCCTGCGGATTCATAGGCTGCAAAAATTACTTCTAAAACAGCCCTGCCATCTTCTCCTGTCACTAAGGGTTGCTTGTCATTTTTAACGCAATCCACAAAATGTTCAAACTCCTGAGGGAAACCGTAGTTCCAACTTTCTTCATACATAGTATAGCTCCACCCGATGGTGTTTCCCGCTTTTTCTACAGCATAATCAACTCCCTTATTACTGTAAGTTTGAATGGAGTTACCCTGAAGCACATCAGCATAGGCTACTCCTTCTGACCCATGTATCTCTGCTTTATCATCCATGCCGCCCAGTTTGGTCCAGCTTTCCTCCATCACAGCTACTACCTCATCTTCAAATTCCAGGATCACAATGGAGTTATCGTCTCCCTTGGTTTTATCTTTATGTACGCTCGTCATCATTTGAGCATACACAGATTTGATGGCCTTGCCCGGATGCAGCCAACGAAAGAATTGTATGGCATGACAGCCCATGTCCATGGTCACCCCACCTCCCGACAGTTCTACATCCCAAAAGTGATCGGCATGTGGCCCATCATGTTTCTCTGACTGCTTGAAAAGTACAGGTTTGCCTAAAGCTCCCTGGTCGAGCAACCCCTTCATACGTACGTACTTAGGCGTAAAACACAACTCCTCAGCATACATGAGTTTGACATCGGCTTTCTTACAAGCTTCAATCATTAAATCAGCTTCTTTCAAATTCATGCAAAATGGCTTCTCCACCACCACATGTTTACCAGCTTTGGCAATCTTCAATGTGATTTCACAGTGCAAATAGTTAGGCGCTCCGATCACCACCATATCTATACCTGGCATTGCCAACATTTGATCCAAATCGGTAAAGTGATTTGGAATGTTAAACTTTTCTGCAAAACTCCTGGCATGTCCAGCTGATGGTGACATCACTGCCAAAACTTCCGCATCTTTTACCTTACTTAAAGCATCTGCATGTATGCTTGATATAAACTGTGAACCGATTAATCCTACTCCAACTTTCTTATCCATAGCTAAATTTTAATTGATTATAATTCGCCACTTTTAAATTGCTCCACCGCATAAGTTGCCGCACGGGCAGTAAGTGACATATATAAAATAGAAGGACTCTGATTACCGGTACTGCTCATACAAGCTCCATCAGTGACAAATACATTCTTACAGGCATGTAGCTGATTAAATTCATTCAAAAGCGAAGTCTTGGGGTCATTGCCCATTCTTGCTCCGCCCATTTCATGAATATCCAGCCCGGGTGCTTGTTTATTATCATAGGAGGTAAGATCTGTACAACCCATTTTCTCAAGCATTTTTCGGCTTTCCTTTAGAAAGTCCTTGACCATTTTTTCATCATTGTCATCATAACCTACATCCGTCACCAGCAGAGGTATACCCCAATCATCAGTTTTATCAGGACTTAAATAGACTCTATTGGAGGCTTTGGGTATGGTTTCACCTTGCATGTACATATAAATGCGCCAATCACCAGGTTTACTCAGTTTGTGCTTAAAGTCGGCTCCAAGTTGAGCTTCATTATCGGGCACTTGTTCTGTTCTGTTTCTATACGCTCCCGTGAAAATTGTATACCCACCAACGAAGTCGGTATCCTGCTCCTTCAAATTGCGATAGTTAGCGATGATACATTCTGTAGGGTTTTTTCCATAGAAATAGCTGTCCTCAAAACCATCAATCTTACCACCAGCACCTGCTCTATAGTTATGAAAGCTCACATATCTTCCTAATAGGTCATTATCGTTGCCCAACCCATTAGGAAAACGGGCTGACTTGGAATTGAGTAAAATCAAGCTGGAATTAAGCGCTGAAGCATTTACGAATATAATTCTGGCATTATAGATCATCTCCTCCTTGGTATTTGTATCTATTATCTTAACTCCGGAAGCTTTGCCGGAGGCTTCATCATAGATGATAGAATGCACCACAGAAAATGGCCTCAAAGTAAGGTTTCCCGTTTTTTCAGCCCAAGGCAAGGTAGAGGTGTTAGAACTGAAATAACCTCCAAATGGGCAACCCCGCATACACAAATTTCTACATTGGCACTTGCCTCTTCCCTGATCCAAATGGATCTGCTTGGGTTCGCTTACCTGAGCCCATCGTCCCTGTACCAAATGTCTTCCAGGAAAGTTTTCTTTGAGCGTATCCTGCATGTGTTCCTCCACACAATTAAGCTCATATGGGGGTAAAAATTCACCATCAGGCATGGCTTCTATACCGTCATTATTACCGCAAACTCCAATAAATTTTTCAACATGGGAGTACCAGGGAGCAATGTCATCATAGCCAATAGGCCATTCTATGCCATAGCCGTACTTTTTAGGAGCTTTGAACTCATAATCACTCCAGCGCTGACAGGCCCGCCCCCAAATCAGGGACTTACCACCCACCTGATAGCCCCGAATCCAGTCAAATGGGCGCTCTTGCACGTATGGGTGATCAGCATCCTTTACAAAGAAATGAGCGGTATCTTCTCCAAACCCAGCCGCCTTTGTAATTAATGGGTTTTCTAGATAAAACTCTTTAGGCATGCGGCCCCTATGCTCAAAATCCCATGGGGCCTTGGTCATGGTGGGGTAATCCTTCAGGTGCTTTACGTCTCTGCCTCTTTCCAAAACCAAGGTTTTTAAACCCTGCTCACAAAGCTCTTTGGCTGCCCAGCCTCCTGATATACCTGATCCAATTACAATGGCATCAAATTGCTTCTCCATAAGTAACTATAATTTAAGACTTCTTCTTTTTATTTTAACGCCTAACAAACTCTACTATTCAATTTCTGGCTTCCATAGCCCTTACGTCAACCTTGTTAGAGAGCTTCCATGTGCCGCACTTCATAGCCTGATTGACACAATCTTCCATTGGTTTGCTCTGAAGCCAATCTTATATAATTCGGCTCCTATATTATCTGCAGAAATGCTGTTGGCTTTAATAATCAGAGTTTAAGGTAGCAATTCTGTATTACTAAATTTAGTAGAACTGGGATCTAAAGGCGATCGAGCCTATAGAACCCAACATAATTTCCTCTCATTTTAAATTCTCCATTCCCTCATTTTAAATTCTTCGCTCCAGCACTCAACTCCATTCTCCCCTTTAGGGGTCGGGGGTCACCACCTCTGCGCCGTTGCGGAACCAACCAACAACCAACAACCAACAACTAATAATCTCCTCTCATTTTAAATTCCCAATTCCTTCATTTTAAATTTTCAATTCTTTTCATTTTAAATTCCAAATTGGTTCATTTTAAATTTCAGATCGTTTAAAATCCCCCTAGCCCCCTTTGAAATCAATTTTCTTCCATTCAAAGCTCCTACTCTAAGGGGGAGTCAGATCCGTTTCCAAACCTCCCAACTTCCTCTCATTTTAAATTCTCCATTCCCTCATTTTATCCTGATAGTTTGCGGGACCTTCATTTTAAATTTTCAATTCTTTTCATTTTAAATTCCCAATTCCTCCATTTTAAATTCTCCCCTCCGCGATAACTATCGGGAAGGGGTCGGGGGTTGCCACCTCTGCGTCCTTGTTCTCCTCGGTCTGGGGAAAGTTTGTCTGTTATATAAACAGTACTAATTGTCTTTTTTTGCTTACATGGACTTAAAGCATGATTACCATCATTGGTAAGTGTTTTGATTACTTATAATAAGCTTGATGAAAATTTAGTTTATTAAACTTCATTCTTCTATGACTTCAAATTACTGTCAGGATAAAGTCCTATGGTTCCCTGTAGGAAAGAAAGAGGAAGTTCAGATGGAGATTTCATTGTTAGAGAGAAAGAAAATCAAATCGATTAGAGTAGGTATAAGTCATGTAGATTTTAATACAGCACAAGGTGCACTCTGGTATGATTGGTTGATGTCAGTTTTGAGTAAAAAATTTGATCTTGAACTCTGTTTCGATAAATATTCCCTGGATCAACCTTCAAATAGCAATTCTGCGAACAATTCCCTATGCGAATTGGTTGAGTTGTTCATATATAAGTATGGACACCAATTTGATCATTTAGAATTGTGGAAAAATCCCCTGGATAAGTTTATTCCTATTACATCTTCTACTAATATCTATTCTGATGAACTGGTATTTGCAGCATCTTGGGCTATCTTTTTAAATAAAAAGGTCAACATTGGTGGGATTCAGGCTGGAGATTTTGAATGGTTGATCTTGTTGATTCATTCAGGGCTTCTCCGGAATGTAACCGCTATTAGATTAGATTCTGAAGGTGATCTGTGGAGTACTAATACACAGTTTTTTGCACAATCTATTAGAAGTATGTTGAAGGAAAATGGATTTAAAACACTTGTGTTTGATAACGCACCGACTATAAGCATGGAGTCCGTTTAGATCTTGCAAAAGCTGACTGAAAAATAAAAGGACCAAGTAAAGCAGACATATCTGGAGTCCAAACCTGCTGAGAATAATGTCTATAACCTGATTTCTGCCTCAATAATAAGTGATCATATATGTATCCATACATTGAAATTTTAAACATATAATTTTCTGTAGGTATGGAAGAAATCGAGCGTATGCTTTTGTCTACGGTATTTGAGGAGCTTGGAGAGTTACTAAAGAATCGTGCTACTGGAGTAGATACTGATAGTTTCGTATATAAATATTTGTTTAGAAGAATGCCCCAGATGTTCGAGAAGCATCAGGTAGACCTTCGTTCTCTTTCTATAATCTCCTTCACAGATTACTATTTGGTGACGGTCAATTTTAAGCATACTGCTAAGTTAAAATTGAAACCTTAGGCGATCTCATCAATTACCTCATAACTGAAGCCTAAAGTGCAAAGGGGATGATTTCAGCTCCTTGTTCAACCACCGTGGTCTGTGTCACAGACCATTTCCCATTAGGAATTCGTTTCCTTCCCTCGCCTGCCCGCCGCGGCGCAACTACCAACCACCCAACTCCATTCTCCCCTTTAGGGGTCGGGGGTCACCACCTGTCCGCTGTGGCGAACCACCAACCACCAACTTCCCACTTCCCAACTTCCATCCATTTTAAATTATCCATTCCTTCACTTTAAATTCCCGACTTCGACTCCTGTCACACTGAGCATTTGAGAGACGAGAGTCTCGAAATCGAAGTGTCAGTCTGACAAGTTGCACATGTTCAGCAACTAAAAACTCCCCAACCAACAACCACCAACCAACAACCACCAACCAACCCCTCTCTCTTCAATCAATTAACCTTCTTTTCCTCCAGACTGTCGAATAATATCTCTGTAAATTTCTCCCCACCTTCTTTATCCAAATGATCCATGTCTCTAAACATATAGTCTTGTTCCATATATAGACTATCAAAATCTATAACATGTAAATTGTTGATTATCAAAATACTATCTGCATTATAGCTTTCATTGTCCAAAATACCTAAATATGTCTTGGTCAATGGAAATCTCAAACCAATTAACTCTATATTGTTTGCCTTACAAATAGCTATAATCCTTAGCAAGGAACTTGACATTACTACTGAAGGCAAAGCAAATTCAAAGTAATTATTTATACGGTCTGTACTTATTTCTTTTTGCTGCAAAGCGGACATATCCTCCCAAGAATTCTTAGATCTACTTCCTCCCCACTTTGAGATATCAAACAATTCATTCTGCAGGAAATTTTTTATTATTAAACTATACCTATCATTCACAAACACACAATAATAGTTAAGGTACTTATCATGTATGAATTCCTTATAACTTGAATAATCCTCTCTATCACTATAATAAGCAGATCTGTCCAGGTTATTTTGATCCTCTCTCGTTGGGGATAGGGTGTGGTCATCTACACTGATATAGATTTTGTTTACGGTGGTATGTCGTATCAGAAATCTCAACTTACGCTCCATATCAAGATAGGAATCGCTTTGACCCGAGAAATTATGTACATCATGGATTTCAGTGAAATCACCTAGGGGAGTGCCATGGGAGTCCGCAAGAAGGTATTCTGAATACCCTAAATCAACTTGATCATAATCTCTAATATAAAATGCACGGATTAAAATGAACAATAAGAAATTGAGCACTACTAATAATAAGAGGAAAATAGAAACTTGTTTGAGGAACAGTTTTATCATCATAATATCAAAAGTTGAAATATATAAACTCTATTTCTTCTGAGGTATTCCCGAATATATCGATGATCAGGATGATCAGGAAATAAATGGACCATCTGTGGGCTTTGCTCGGCATTGCTTGCATCCTGGAAATGGCATATTGACCAAATCTGCCCTTCCATTCCACTACAAGAAATCCGAAGATCAATATCAATATGGTAAGTGCTCCGGGGAACACCGAGAAGTCAGGAACCTGAAATAGCTGTGCAGTAAATATCCCGGATATGTAGCTCATGGCATGACTCATACTCTCAGCCCTAAAAAATATCCATGAGAACACGGTCAATGCAAAAGTGCCTAGAATAGAAGAAAATTCCCTCAAACTCGGACGTCTCTTGTCCATTGCTACAGTCTCAAGATTTTTTCTGTTGGTACCAAACAACAACAATGGAATAAAATAAATGGCGTTCAGAGCTCCCCAAACTATAAAAGTCCAATTTGCACCGTGCCAAAATCCACTGACAAGGAAAATGATGAAGATATTCCTTATCTGCTGCACCTTACTTCCTTTACTGCCACCCAACGGGATGTATAAATAATCTCTAAACCAGGTGGAAAGTGAAATATGCCATCGGCGCCAAAACTCTGCTATATCCCTTGAGAAATAAGGGAAGGCAAAATTCTGCATCAAATTGAACCCAAATAATCTTGATGTTCCAATTGCTATATCAGAATAACCCGAAAAATCCCCGTAAATCTGGAAAGTGAAAAATACTGCGCCCAGCACTAAAGTACTACCTCCATATTCAGTGGAGTTGTTAAATATCGTATTGGCAAACTCTGCACAGTTGTCTGCAATAACTAATTTCTTGAATAAGCCCCATAGCACTTGTCGCAAGCCATCCTTTGCTTGTAAATAATCAAACTTTCTTCTTTCAAAAAACTGTGGAAGCAAATTAGATGCTCTCTCTATCGGACCGGCTACAAGCTGAGGGAAAAAACTAACGAATGCTGAAAAGGCTACCAAGTCTGTCGTAGCTCGTAATTTCCTTCTATATACATCTATAGAATAACTCATGGTTTGAAAAGTGTAAAAACTAATTCCAACCGGTAATATAATATTCAGGCTATTAGCTTTTATAGGCATGCCCATAAATGTAAAAGCTGTAATAAAATTATCTAAAAAGAAATTGTAGTATTTAAAAAACCCAAGCAGTCCTATATTGACTAAAATACTCAAAACCAAGAGACTCTTACGTAGGTGACGATCTTCCGCTTTATCCAGTTGTTTCCCTACTATAAAATCTACTAATGTGCTGAATGCTATTAAAGCCAAAAACCTCCAATCCCACCAGCCATAGAAAAAATAACTCGCGATTACAATTAGAAAGTTTTGTGACCTGATGCTTTTTTTAAAAACAAACCAATATAATACAAATACTATTGGTAAAAATACAGCAAAGTCAAGTGAATTGAAAAGCATGTGTAATTGAGGTTAATCCTTAATTGAAAAATAATTTACACTTAGTGCTGATCTATAAACATATGTATAAGTTTCTCCCTTAAAGTGTGTTACCAAAATTATTGCTCTTCATAGAATTATTTTTTTTTTATAGGAATGAATAGTCAAGAAAATATCATCCTCCAGATTCACTCACGCTCAGGTCCTTTCCTACTTCAACAAATCATGTTGATGCTAATTTTCCCACATCAACACGAATTCTTTAACTATTCCGGAGCTTTTTTTCTCCCTGCAGCTATCGCAAAGCCTTTATTAACGTACCTCTGGTATTTCAGCTCCAAGTAAACGAATTTTTGTCAGCTTTATCATTTTGCTCACTCATCCAGCTCATGTTCCCATCCACCAGTCCGTGGATTTTGAAAGGACCGTATACTTCTTAGGCATGGATAATTGATTCGAAAAATAGGAAGATAAAAACTAAAAGATGCCATTTCTTGGACTTTAAAATTTGACATCAACTCCCACTAATCCATTTCCTGACTTCTTTCATTTCCATTCCGCACCTTTAGGCCTGGGCTATTATTTGATCCACCTCCTCTGTAGCGGAATCAAGAGGCAAGAATCAAGTCATAAGAATCAAGATTTAACTTGATTTTCTTCCCTAGAGCTTTGGTACTTAGGTTCAGCCTTCTGCCTTACAGTTTACTTTTTAATTTGATTTTCGAAGAGGAAAATGCCATTCTTATTTGCGATTACGATGTCAGGTTTGCCGTCCTTGTTCATGTCTTCTACGGTGATATTCAGCCCAGCGCCCGAGTCATTGTCTATGATATGCTCGCGGAAAAAGGGACCTATCATGGGTGTGAATTCTATATAAAACAAATAAGGAGTATCAGCATCACCGGCGTCATTTCCATTATGCGCCAAGTATCTTTTTCCTGTAATCATTTCCTGATCTCCGTCACCATCCAGATCAGCCATTACCGTGGCATGAGTTTGTGCCGTTAGATTTGTGATTAGATGAGTTTTGAAAGTAGAATCATCTAATTGCTCCTGCCACCATACGCCAAGAGAATGCGCTGATGCACTGACCACATCATTTTTCATATCCCCATTTACATCTAGAATCTGCATGTGCGAAGCAGGTTCGCTGATTAGGACAGGGTGAAAAATCCAGTCGCCAGATTTCTGATTGGCTTTACCTTCAAACCAGCCTTCAGCTATCACTACATCATTGATTTTGTCACCATTGATATCACCAAAGCCAAGACCATGTGAGTAGCGGTCAGTTCCCGGTACATTTTCTCCCGAAAGAGCAAAGCGCTTCCATTTGGTTTCTCCGGGTTTGGTAGGAGCCTGAAGCCATATAATTTGCTTCTTTTCCGGATCTCCGCAAAGTATATCCAGTCGTCCATCTCCGTCTATATCAATGAATCCGGGCGATTCAATTGAAATCCCAACTGAATCAGCAATGATATGCTTTTGCCAACTGCTGCTTTCAGTTTTTGGGTTTTCAAACCAATAGCCGGGAGTTCCGGGATAATCTACAATTACTACATCATCCCAGCCATCCAGATTGACATCCATGCCAAGATTCAGGAAGGAATTACTGTATTCCTTTCTAGGGTCAAAAACCCGAGATGGTGAGATTTCATGTCGCGTCCAATTAGGCGCTTCAAACCAGAAATATCCAGCAACTATATCCATCAGGCCATCCTTATTTAGGTCAGCTACCGCTACTCCTTCGGAAAGGAAGTCGCGGGTAATTGTCGTTTTCTTGAAGTCAGACTCATGTTGTTCTTGACTAAGAGCTGGATTTGAAAAGAAGGAAAGAGCCAAAAGGCTAAACAGTCCTGTTCCGGAAATTTTAAAAATTTTACTTTTCATAATGTTGTTTAATTATGTCTGAGGGTTTTTAAGGTTCTAAGGTGATTTTAGCTAATTGCATTTTCAACTCATGATTGCTGTGAGAATCAGATTCAGCTAATGATTGCTTGAGTTTTTGCAAAGCTGCTGTTGATTCTGCAGTTTTTAGCTCACCAAGTTTCTGCACGGTGTATTTCAGAATCAATGGATTTGAAGCTTTTTCTGCCAAAGCCAAAGCTCGGTCAGCATCAAGATCTGCCAAGGGTTCTACTGCATACCAAAACATCAACGGCATATTGTGATCATCCATGTCTTCGGATCGCTGAACCAATGCATCCATCACTTCCCAACGCATAGCAGGTTCCAATCGAAGCATAGCAGAAGTTAAATAGAGTCTCACTAAAGCTGATTGATCTTTTTTAGCCATGCTGGCGAATTGTGCCAAAGTTTCAGTTGATACCCTTTCATCTTCCACTTCTAGTTGAATTGCCCAGCTTCGGATGTATTCATCAGGATCTGAAATCAATTCATTTAGGTCTTTTTCCGAAAGACTATTTGTCACATGCAATGTCCATAGCGCTCTTAGCCTGTTTGTCGTTTCTGGATTGCTCGCCAAAATGTTCTTTAGCACAGCCACGGCTTCCGGAGTCGCACCTCGTTCTTGTAGGATGGTTCTAGCTTGGCGGGCATACCATTCGTTTTTATGCGTTTGGTAAGTGGCAAGTTCTACGCTGCTGGCTTTGGATAAATCCACTTTTACCCAGACATCATTTTCATGGGAAATCTTAAAAATTCGCCCCAATGACTTGTCATGCACGTCTGGATTTGGGCTGTGACACTGGTTTTGATCATACCAGTCAATGGCGAATACTGAGCCATCTGGGCCATACTTGAAATTGAGCCATTGTGACCAGGAGTCGTTCATGGCCATAAAGTCATCCTGATGTTTCGCCACATAGCCAGATCCATCTCGGGTAAGTTGATCAATATTCAGTCGAGAGCCATTGATGTTATTCATGAAGATATTGTCGCGATATTCTTTGGGCCAGGTATCTCCACCCAAGTAAATCATGGCACCGGCATGTGCATGTCCGCCACCTGCAGATGCTGAGCGGAAGTTGCCGGCATGTGGCCCACGATCGCCTACCCAGTGCACATGATCTGCGATGGTTTTGATATCATCATAGGTGTAAGGGTTGAAATGTTTTCCGGCTTGTCTTTGGTAGCGAGCTCCCTGAATGACATGATACATATGAGGAATCACACAGACAGTGATGAATGGATGTCCGTAGCTATTGAAATCAATGCCCCAAGGGTTGCTGCTGCCTTCGGCAAAAACTTCAAACTCATGTCTCGTCGGATGATAGCGCCAAACTCCGGCATTGATTTTCGTACGCTCATCATCTGTGGATCCGGGCTTGCCTACATTGGAATGGGTGAAAACTCCATGAGTTCCATACAGCCAGCCATCTGGACCCCATCTCAGATTATTTAGTACCTCGTGGGTATCGTCTGTTCCCCAGCCATCAAGTAGTTTGACCGGTGGGCCTGTAGGTTTATCATTTTCAAAATCTGCAGGGATGAATAAGAGGTAAGGAGCTGCTCCAAGCCATACTCCACCCATTCCGACTTCTATTCCACTGACCAGATTGAGTCCTTCGGAAAATACTTTTCTGGAATCCAAGGTGCCATCGCCGTCAGTATCTTCGAAAATTAAGATGCGATCCTTTCCATCACCTTCTGGCGCTGGAGTAGGATAGGTGTGCCCTTCAACTACCCAAAGTCTACCCCTAGGGTCAAGTGTAAAGCTGATTGGTCGGATGATATCCGGTTCGGCGGCTGCAAGTGTGATGGTGAATCCTTCCGGTGGAGTCATGGCTTTGGCAGCTTCGATTCCAGAAAGTCCAGAGTTCAAAACTGGATCCAATGGAGGTAGAATGATAATGTCTTCTTGTTTTAATTCATTGGGAAAGTTTGGACGGCTTGCATAAAACTGGAAATCATCAAAGTTGATATGAGCCCATTTGTCATCTGAGATGTATGGGATTTGGGAGATGCCTGTTTCCTTGTCGATGATTCGGATGAAAATAGACTTGTCTAGATAGGAACTTAAATCCACCACAACTGGCTGTAGCGTGGCGCGACCTTGCCCTGTGGATTTGTAAATCACTTCATTCGATTCTGCTAATACCAGTTCTACTCGTGTATCTGCCAAGGCTCCTCCCGAAACCAAAAAACTTGCAAATGGCTGAGTCACCTGAAAAGGAACTGAAGTCAGCGTTCCTGTCAATTTATAATTCTTCGTTCCGCCGCTACTTAGGAAGTCTTTTCCCTCAAAGTTTATCTTATCCTCTTCGCTGTGAACGGGAGAAGGATCAGTAGTGAAAATAGGACTGACAAATGCATCTCCAGAAGCTGTCCAATCCTGAAGCGTACCTGTTTCGAAATTTAGATTTAACGCCTTTCCATCCTTCTGCGGGATAGTTCCGTTTATTTTGGTTTTGGTTTCATCTCCTTTTATCAATTCGAATCTCCCTACCATACCTGCCGCTCGGTGTCCCGGAATGGAGCAGAAATACGTGTCATCGCTAACAGCAATGAAGGTGATGCTTGTTGTTGAGCCTTTTTCCAGAATGGTTTCACTTTTGATTCCAAGCTTTTCCATGGCTACATCGTGCGTCATGATCTCTCCATTCGTGATGGTAATGGTGATTCGGTCACCTTTTTTCGCCCTAAGGGTAGGATTTCTGGTGCCATCTGGAGCAAAATATCCCAGGATCGTAGCTTGTAATTTGAATTCTATATCTGCAGGAGGATCATTTGGATCTATAGATGTGGCTTTTGAGGAAAAAGAATTGGCGCATAGAATGACGCAAAAAGCCATTAGTAAGCAATTTTTGATCATGGTGTTTGGGTTGATTGATAAATGAAGTAAATCCTAAATCAATCTATAATCTATTCTTTTTGAGGCAGTTCTTCAATAAAAATATCCTTAAATGCTACTTGAGCTTTTCCACCTCCATGAATTTGTAATCCAATCAAGCCTGATTGGGGAATTGTTTTGTCTTCTTCTGTATAATCTACCGTCTGATGTCCATTGATATAAAGCTGAATTCGTCCATTTTCAGCATGAACTTTATAATCATTCCAGTCATCTACGTTGATCCAAGTTATTACTTGAGCAGAGTCTGGGGCGGTCAAGGTGAGGTTTCTCCGGGATTCGTCATACAAACTCGCCCAATATCCTTTGCCCCAGTCAGCCTGATAGCCCTCCATTTCGTAAGCAGGATTTGTTAAACGTTTGCTGTGAAACTGAACTCCTGAATTAATGAAGCCTTCGTCTCCAGTCAGTTTGATTTTTAAGGTCAGGATGTAATTCTCATAACTTCGGTCGGTGACTAGGAATTCATTAGTTGGCACTGTTTCATCCAAAGAACCACCTACAATCATCCCGTCTTCCACACGCCAGGTATTCACCGTATCTCCTTGCCACCCAGCTAAGCTTTTGCCATCAAAAAGAGAAAGGGGCGAATCCACTGAGCTTTCTCCACAACTCATCAGGATGAATAAAAAAACAGCGAAAATCATATGGGTGGCTTTCATATGTATTTGATTGAAATGGAGTTTATGTCCTTATTATATATAGCTGTTACTAATTGATGAAACTTCGAATGTAGCATGTGAAATTTCGAATAATGAAGACTACAAACCAGCCAAATCCCACTTTTTGATGATCTCTTGGATGAAGGCTGAAACTTTAGCATTTACTTTTTTGAAATACTCATCGGCCTGTTCCTGATCAAAATTTGGATAGCCCTGACCTGCCTTGTAAAGTCCGATTGATGATGGGAACGGACTAGCAGACCATGTTCCAGCAGCAGGATATGCTGTGGTCATCTCAGCACTGTATTTTTCCTTGTGCACCAAAGTTGGATCGATAGCCTGTATGTAGGCAGTTTCGTTTAACCCAGCATGTCCACCGTCTTCATCGAAGACTTCAAATGTGACATCCGAGGCAAAAGACCACCAGTTCAGCACGAGAGTTCTCACGCCGAGCTCATTGGCTACTTCGGCAGCTACTTCTTGAAGGACTTTAGTTTGTCCACCTCCGTGTCCGTTGAGAATGATGATGTTTTTAAAACCATTTTTGGCTAGACCTCTTAGAATATCTCTGATGAAAGGACGATAGGCTTCTTCGGTGATTTGAAATGCTCCTGGAAAAGCTGCCATGCTTCCCGTAATTCCATAATTCAGAGTAGGAGCAATGAGTGCATTGAGATCATTTGCCATATCTCTGGCCATAGCCTCTGGGGCGCTATTATCAGCTCCATTGTTTATTACACCATGAGGTTCTAGTGTTCCGGTGGGTAAAAGCACGGTGGTGATTTTCTCTGGTACGAAGTCTGCAAACTCCATCCAGTTGATTCTATTCATTTCCCGGGTGGTTAATTGTTGGGAGAGAAGAGGCAAGGAAGTCAAAAACGCTAGAGTAAGTAGAATAAGAGGTTTCATTATATTTGGGTGAATATGGACTTATTGATTAAGATTCAACATTCTCGTTTGAGGAATCGATTTTCTCAAAGCTAAGGATGATTTCAGTTCCTTCGTTTGGTTTACTTTGGATGCTGAAAATCCCTTGGTTTTTCTCTGTAAACTGTCTTACGAGTAGTAATCCCAAGCCGGTTCCTTTTTCCTTATGGGTGCCTTCTGTTGATTTGATTCGAACCAAATTAGAGGAGATTTCTTCCATTTTGTTTTCAGAAATACCTACCCCTTCATCCTTAATATGAAGATTTATAAATCCATTCATCTGATTTACTGAATTCCATAATTTTATTTGACTATTAGGATTGGAGAATTTGATGGAGTTTTGAAGGCAGTTTTGTAAAATAATACGTAAGTGCTGAGGATCTACAAGTATGTGGATATCTTCAGAAATCAATGAAAAATCAATAGTGATATTTTTGGCAATCTTCTGGTAATCCAATTGGTCTACCTGTTCTTTTATAATTACAGAGAGGTTAGTCGGGGTTCTTTTTGTGAGAATTCCATCAAGCTGGGCATGGGACCACCGAAGTAGTTTTCTTAGCATCTCATCTGTATCGGAAACTTGTTTGATAAGAAGTTTCCTGACACTTTTTTGTTCGTCTTCATCTAGCAATCCTTCTTCTTCCAGTTCCAACAGTTCTTTTACAGACTTAATAGGAGCTTTGAGATCATGTGAAAGAATCGAAAATAGTTTGTTCTTTTCTGCATTGATGGCTTCAAGCTTTCCATTTTGGATTTGAATTTCCTTTTGCTTTTCCAGAAGAACTTGGTTTATTTTTTCTTTTTGTTTGATCACTCTTCCATAGAGGATAATCCCTATGATCAGCCCGATTAGGGCTATTATCAGAATGAAAGTAAATTTTTTATTGAATAGAGCATTGCTTTCTGCCAGTTCTTTTTCCTGTAGTAGGTTTTGATTGTCTGAGTTGGTCAAAAGAAGCTGCAGATAGCTGATTTCGGCATTTTTATTTTCATTATATAGGCTGTCCGAATAGGATTTATAAAGTTTGGAATGCTCAAAGGCCTGAACATATTGATCATGGGCTTCATAGATAGTCATCAGTGCTTTAGATAATCTAGCTTTGTCCCAATATCCCCGGGTTTTGTTTACGTAGCCTTTGGCAATATTTGCCAGTTCTAATGCTTTTCTTTGGTTTCCTCTGGCAATTTGTATTTCTGCCAATCCAGTGTAGGCAAATGCTTTTGCCCAATTGCTCAGCTCTCCAGTATAATTCAAAACACGGTTATAATAATCCTCAGACTCTTTCAGTTTTCCCTCATCAAAGTAGATCTTACCGGCTCTATTCAAAGTCATCGTGTAGATCACCCGATCATGATGCTCTTTTAGGTATTCCAAAGCCAAATCAATCGAATGATGGGCCTTTTCAAACTGACCGAGGTCAGACTCTCCTATACTTCTGTTGAAATAATTTTTGCCAACCCCGTAAGTGTCTCCCAGCCCTTTGTTTATCTCAATACAGCGGTCAAAAATTTCAATGGCTCTTTCAAGCTCATTCTGGCTAAGGTAAATAAGCCCCCGTCCGTTGAGGGCATAGCTCAAGCCTGATTCATCTAGGGTTTTGTTGAAAATTTCGCTTGCATTGGAATAATATCTCATAGACCTCACATAGTCACCTTCGACGTAATATAAGGTACCAAACAAGTTGGCTATATTTCCAACTTTATTGTCTTGTTCTAATAGTCGAGCGAGAGAGTCTGCTTGGGTGAGGTAGGCAAATGCACTATCCCATTCTACATATAAATAATATTCACTTTTCTTGATTAGCGAATCTAGAATCGCATCAGATTCCATTTCAGTAGTACTTTTTTGTTGAAAAGTGGTGAAAGCCCAAAGCAGGGAGATCAATAAAAAAGAATGGGACATTAGGTGACGTATGGAAATAAACTGTTTTAAAGGGGTAAGATAATTCACTTGTGATGAATTTATTAAAAAATAACTGTAAATACTTTTTAAAGAGATTACTATTTAAAAGCTAGAAGCATAGTGGCTTACATTCTTTTCTGATTTGGAAAGATTGCTTAATGGTTTCTTGTGATAGTATTTCGAAGCAGTTAGTTTGGAGAAGCGGTTATGTGGAGTATATAAGTGATCACTCATTGCTGATTTTTCACTCTGATCCATTTTTCAACGGCAATAATTATAATCTAATAATTAGGGTAAGTTTTTTAGCTGTACGTGTTTGTTTTATTCCACGCATTATTTTTTTATGTATATCTCCTTTTCTGCCAGGAAAGAGACTAAAGCATCATAGAATTTAGTAAATATTAGCATTTAGGCAACTTCGGTCTCCCGATTGCTATCAGGACCTCATCGGTCTTCCTGCCTTATAAGCAAAGAAATTTTGAGACTGGCATCATTGCGGATACACATAAGTGTGCCTTGAAGCGGAGGAATAAGTCCAACGCATGCTGTTGAAAAGATGATGGTAGGCCCATCGTGCAGGCTGTCAGCCAGACTTCACAAACCACTTTATGGTGCGTTTCACCGAAAGGTATTCGTATTGAGCGATAAAGAAAAGGCAGAAGTCATCTGTCAGGTGGGTAACGGGGAGCTGAACGAAAGTGAACCTCCATAGTAAAACATCGATATATCCATAGACCATACTGAAACTGAGGGGGTTTATGTGTCCTCAGGAATAAAGTCCGGCAGGAGTAAGCTGTTATTGGCCGGACAGTATGCGGTGTAAAGGAGGCAGGAACCCGTTACAGGCTTTTCAACGGAACAAGGGAACTCTTTCAGCAGTGCTAAGGGAAAGTACAAGCAGGGAACCTGTAAGGCGAATACCGAAATGCTGAAAGGGGGCGGATTCCATCGTAGTAGTTACGATATTCTGTGAAAGCAGAGGGGAGCGAAGGGTGGAACCAGAGTCGGTTTACATGGTAACAACAACTTGTAAAATGGGATGATTGATTATTATGAAACAAAGGAGCATCCTGTAAACAGGATAATGGTACTGGAGGCCTTCAAAAAGGTCAAGTCCAGCGGTGGAAGCGGTGGAATAGACGGACAGAGAATCAGCGACTTCGAGGAGGGACTAAACAGGAATGTTTACAAACTCTGGAACCGTATGAGCTCAGGAAGCTACCACCCTTCAGCGATCAAGGAAGTGTTGATTCCCAAGAAATCGGGAGGTACCCGAGGACTAGGGATCCCGACAGTTTCGGACAGGGTATGTCAACAGGTGGTCAAAACCTATCTGGAACGTATAGTAGAACCGACGTTTCATCCTGACAGCTATGGCTATCGCCCTGGGCGGAATGCTCATATGGCGATCCAGTCAGCAACCAGGAGATGCAGCAAAATTGGATGGGTACTGGACATCGATATCAGTGGATTCTTCGATAACATCCCCCACGATTTATTGCTGAAAGCGGTAGAACACTATACTAAGGAGAAATGGGTTCTGATGTACATCGAGCGTTGGCTTAAGGCTGATGTTGTGAAACAGGGAACAGGATTGATTGAAAGACGAGAGAAGGGTACTCCTCAGGGAGGGGTTATCAGCGGGCTGTTGGCAAATATGTTTCTCCACTTTACGTTCGATAAGTGGATGGCGAAACATTTTCCAAAAATACAGTTTGAAAGATACTCGGACGACATCATCGTTCACTGCGTAAGCAACAAGCAAGCAGCATTCATGAAAACCCGATTAGCGGAGCGACTGAACGAGTGCGGATTGTCAATGAATGCGGCAAAGACAAAGATTGTCTACTGCCGAAACGACCGAAACAGAGAGAACCCTGAGACGGCATCCTCATTCGACTTTCTGGGATATACGTTTAAGCCCCGCTATTGTCCTACAAAAGACGGACTGAAACTGATCACCGCTGCGTGTATGAGTGAATCTTCCAAGACCTCAGTCAGGGATAAACTCAGGAAATTTTCGATAAGGAAATTCAGAGGAAATATCCAAGAACTGTCGTCTGCTATCAATGTCATGTTAAAAGGCTGGATTAACTACTACTGTAGATTCCACAAATGGACAACAGTGGGGTTATGGTTTTGGCTAAACAGGAAACTGATAGAATGGAAGATGGCACAGAAACGAAGAATGGGTAAGCGGAAAGCAATCAGGTGGCTGGAAACAGTTTACCAAGGAAAGCCAAATCTGTTTGCCCATTGGCAATTAGTACCTCCAACTCTTGGCAGAAACAGGAGGCCTGACTTTGGAAGCGCCGTGTGATGGGAGACTATCACGCACGGTGCTGTGAGAGGTTTGGGGTGAAATTCCCCTTACCTACTCGACTTTTTAAGAATTTACATCATCTGAAATAGGTAGATAATTTTTTTTTAAGTGTACTCAATCCAGTCGCTCACTCTACTTCGTAAATCTTTTTCAAATCACCCAATCGAAGCAAATCCCGATAAGTGATTGAATATTTTAAGATGAAAACCAAAACCGGATTATTAACCTAAACACTCAGAAAATGAAAAATGAATTAATTAAGCCCCAGGGACTGGTGAAAAATGCAAACCGCAGACAGTTTCTAAAAACAGGCTCACTTTCAGTAGCCGCCGCCGGACTTTTTTTGGTAGGCTGTAACGACGATGACGACATGATGCCTCCTATGGATGGTGGAGTGAAGCTCGGATCGGGTGATATTGGAATTTTGAATTATGCATATGCATTGGAGCAGTTGGAAGCGGCATTTTATGCTGCCGTACTTACAGGAAGCTATTTCGCTAATGCAAGTGCAGAAGAGAAGACCATCATGGGGGATTTGGAGAAGCATGAAAGAGCTCACAGAGAGTTTTTCAAAGCGGCTTTAGGTGATGCAGCTATTGCTGATCTGGAAGTTAATTTCAGCGCTATTGATTTCAGCAATAGAACATCTGTATTGATGGCCGCTAAGACGTTTGAAGATTTGGGAGTTGCAGCATATAACGGCGCAGGACAATTCATCGAGAATGTAGATTACTTGGTGATTGCCGGTAAAATTGTTTCTGTAGAAGCAAGACATGCTGCTGCGATCAGAGATTTGATCAATCCAGGTTCTGCTGATTTTGCAGGAGATGATTTGATTGATGCAAATGGACTAGAGCGTACGCTAAACTTTACTCAGGTATTGACTGCTGCGAGCGCATATGTCACCACACCAATTGACTTCAGTCAATTGCCTTCATAATCCACCACTTTAAACTACACAAGACATGAACTTATTAAAATTGCTAGATAAAATGTGCCCGGATACCAATAGTCCGGAAGAGAAAGATATGTTTTTCTCCAGAAGAGAGGCTTTCCGCCAGTTTGGAGATATGAGTAAAAAAGTAGCGATGGCTGCTGTACCACTTGGACTTTTGTCGGCTTTGCCAAGAGTGGCAAAGGCAGATACTGCAAGTTTGATCGGCGTATTGAATTTCGCCTTAACCTTGGAGCATTTGGAGTACAGATACTACCAGACTGGTATTGAGTCAGGAGTAATTGATGGAGCAGATGCTGCGATTTTTAACAAAATCAGAGATCATGAATTGGCTCACGTAAACTTCTTGACTGAAGTAATCTCGAATGTGCTAATGGGTACGCCTGTAGCAGAGCCGGGATTTGACTTCACAGCTGGAGGCAACTTCTCTCCATTCACTGATTACCCTACATTTTTGGCCCTTTCTCAGGCATTTGAAGATACAGGAGTGAGAGCTTACAAAGGCCAAGCAGGTAATGTGATGGAAAATGATGTGGTATTGACTGCTGCGCTTTCGATACATTCTGTGGAGGCAAGACATGCTTCTATGGTAAGAAGATTAAGAACTAAGAAAGGTCAGGATACTGTAAAAGGTTGGATCACTAATGGATCTAACGGAACCCTTCCGGCTGCGACACAAGCAATCTATACGGGCGAAGAAAACGTCACGCATGGGGGTGTAAACGTCGTTAATTTGACTGGCATAGATGCTGGTGCTGTATCCGAAGGATGGGATGAGCCGCTTAGCAAAGATCAAGTGTTAGGAATTGCTTCACTTTTCCTAGCCTAGTAAAAGGTTATTAGTTGGGGTTGAGTGGTTTGATGTCACTTCCGTTTGGAGGTGGCATCTTTTTTTTGATTATTAATCTCCCGCCAAGGCGCAACGGCGTAAAGTTATTTTAATCATTCACTTGGTTACTCAGGTGAAATCTAAGTTCTAGCCTTTATAGTCTTGCTTTTATTGTTATACTGCTTCTCCAGAAGCTGGATTTTACCTGAACTTTCTTGAAAATTTCCCGCAGAAAGACGGAGATAAAATTCGCAGATTTCCGCAGATTTTGTTCCGCTTATCACTTAACATTCACTAACTGACAATATTCACGTTGAAAGGTTATAGCTCAATCTTATATAAACTACAGGGCTGCAATCTCGGATATTCCAAGAGGTCGGGATGCTCAAAATCATATTCGTAGGTCATACCAATTTTTTGCATCACACGGACGGAAGCTGCATTCTTAGAAGAAGCTAAAGAATACACTTTCTCAATCCCCAATTCTTTGGCAAATTCAAGACATCTGCTTGCTCCTTCACTGGCAAAACCTTGATTCCAAAACTTTTTCTGGATTCTCCAGCCTATATCCACGCAAGGCGTGAAGGGAGCGATGAAAGATTTTGTGCCTAAGCCTATCATTCCTAAAAACTCCCCACTTCCCAGAATCTCAACAGCAAAATAGCAATGGCCTCGATCAGCATAGAGTCTCGCCATCCTATCCATCAAAGCTTGGGATCCCTTTTTTGAAAGCGGATGCTGGAAATAAGTCATGGTCTCCGGGTCGGCGTTCATTGCAGCAAACGCTGGCAAATCTGAAGGATGCCAAGTGCGGAAACCAAGTCGCTGACTTTGGAATAAATAGGGTGAATCCATTGCTGAATTTAATAGATTCCAAAAAATAGTTGATCGAAATTTTTGATTTTCAAACTTAGTTTATACTTTAGTGTCATAATACACTATGACAGTATAACACTATGATCGTTTCAGTCAAAGATTTGAATTTTTCTTACCGTAAAAGGCCCATGCTTTTCGAAGGACTTCAGTGGTCTGTTCCCGAAGGTTCGGTGGTAGGTTTACTTGGTAAAAATGGAGCTGGTAAATCCACCTTGCTTCATTTGCTTTCCGGATTATTGTTTCCTAAAAGTGGGACAATAAACCTTGGGCAACATATTCCAAAAGATAGGAGGCCAGCTTTCTTAGAGGAGATATTCTTCCTGGCCGATGATGCCGCCTATCCGGGAAATATGAGCATTGGAGAATACCAAAAGTTAATGGGGGCTTTTTATCCAGCGTTTGACTCCTCCCAGTTTGATCAGATTTTGTCTGACTTTGGGCTGGAAAAGAAAGTCAAACTGAACGAGCTTTCATTGGGAGAGCGAAAGAAGGTTTTTCTTTCCTTTGGACTGAGTACGAATTGCAGGTTTTTGCTTTTCGATGAGCCGACTAACGGGCTGGATATTCCTTCCAAAAGTGTCTTCAGAAAAGTAGTGGCGGGTAATCTCAAGGATGAGCAGACCTTGATAATTTCAACGCACTTAGTAGCGGATGTGGAGAAGTTGATTGATCGAGTGGCCATTTTAAATGCTGGTAAGATTCAGCTGGATGCTGATTTATTGGAATTATCAGATCACTTGCTTTTCGGCAATTCTTCAAGTCTTCCTGATGATGGGTTGTATGCTGAGAAGTTTGGGACGGGCTACCAGTTTATCCGGTCTAGAAAAGAACAGGAAGCGCAAACTCCTATCAGTCTGGAACTGCTTTTCAATGCCGTTCTGAACAAAAGTTTAAGCAGTAACTCAATTTTTCAAACTCAAAATGCCGAAGTCCTATGAATGCTAACGCAATTAGTGCACGTCGTATAATCAATCTATTTCGCTTTGAGTTTTCGATACATCGTAAGTTTTATGAGATGGGTATACTCGGTATTTTTTTCATAATTACAGGTTTATTTGTCCTTATTTTTTTCGCCAATCGATATACTACAACCTTTGGACAATCACAATTCACTCTTTTATTTTATGTGGAACTTTTATTCTTAGTGTTTTTTGGAGTAGGGTTTAGCTTTGTTGATCTCCGAACCAAAAGGTCCTCGTTAGTTTATCTTTCGATGCCAGGCTTAGCCACAGAGAAGTATTTTGTTCAGTTCTTTACAAGAGTTTTGATGTTTCCTGTTCTTTTTACTGTTATGTATATTCTTTCAATATCAGTTTCTAAAAACTTGTTTCGGATGTCTGATTTTACCACTACCGATGTTGGTACTTCCTCTGTTCTGCTGGTGATAGATAACTTGGATATATGGGAGATGCTTGTTCCATTTTATTATTATTGGAATAAGTCTGCGATGGCGTATTTTTTCTTATTCGGGATTGCTGGATTATTTATTTCATTGATGTTTTCCGGAGGCATTATTTTCGGAAAATGGAATTCATTACTGATGCCATTGGTGTTTATTAGTTTTTGCGGATTGATTGCTTGTACTCCCGTAGTTTTGTCATGGATAGTAGTAGGTATACCTGAAGATCCTTCAAAGATTTTTACTCCGCAAATACATTTTCGACAACCGAAATTTTTTGAAAACACCCCATTGTTGTTGTTTGTCTTCACTGTTTTGGCTTGGGTGGCAATGGTTTTTTTCTATTGGATTACTTATTTAAAGCTCAAAGAGCGGGAGGTTTAAGATGGAGTTTAACGAATCAAAAAACATCTTTCTTCAGATTAGGGACTGGGTAGCGGACCAGATTCTTCAGGGGAAAATTGTAGCAGGAGAGAAGATTCCATCGGTCCGGGAACTGGCCGTGGAGATGGAGGTAAACCGCAATACGGTGATGCGTAGCTATAGCTTGATGGAGGAAGAGGGGATCATCGAAAATAAGCGCGGGATAGGTTTTTTCGTAGCGACTGACGCGAAGCGAAATTTGCTCAAGATGCAAAAGCAAACATTTTTAAGTGATGAATTGCCTTCTATTCTACATCAGATCGAAGTGCTCAAACTTAACTCAGTGGATCTACAAATCCTGATTCAAACCATTCAATCCAACGACCATGAAAACCAGTAATAAATATATTTTTTCTTTTTTGTCATTTGCTTGGCTAAGTATTATTGCTGTTATGCTGATTTCATATGAATTGGATGATTATGAACCTAAAGTGGTGAAAATCAAGACAGATTTAGCAGATTTTTCGGTTATTAAAATCGAGGAAGCATCAAGCCTACAGATCTTTCCTAGCGATAGCAATCGGTTGGATTATGATGAGTTAATTGGAGATGGAATTAAGCCTCCCAACACCGAACCAATTCAAGATTTTACAGTGAAAAATGATACGCTTTTTATTAAAAATCTTCGCAATACTAGTAATGGTGGTTACACTTTAAGAGTAAGTAATCTGCAGCATTTGATAGTTAAGAATACCTATAATATTGATTTGATAGGGTTTTCTCAGGATTCTCTTTTGATCACTTCAGAAAACAGTAATGTAACTATTTCTAAGAACTCTGAATTTTCATTTCTGTATCTTAAATCAGAGCCAAAATTCGATCTGACTTTTAAAGCTGTGAAAGAATTTAGCCTGTCACTAACAGAGGATAATTGTAATGTTTTTGGTGAAATCGAGGAGATTTCGGGAACAATAGGGAATTATGCCGGACTTGGTATTCCTAGAAAAACAGAAAAAGTGGATGTTGACACTACGATCAATGGAAAGATACACTATGTATTTAAGTAAGTCTAGGATATTAATCTCTGTAAATTAATCCGCGTTGTCGTTGAAATTTTAAACTACTCAATCATGAAAAATATTTTTGCACTACTGTTTCTACTAACATCTCTGAATTGCTATACTCAGCAAGCTGATAAATTCATTCTGGGAAAAACTGAAACTGGACGTATATAATTGAATAATTCATCGAGTTATTGAGCGTAGTGTACGTCCTTTGAACTTGGCTTCAGCTCAAATTAACCCAATATCTTTTCTGCTGTAATGGGTAAGTCATACACACGCTTACCACAGGCATTATATACTGCATTGGCGATTGCTGCCCCGGTAGGCGGCATGGAAACTTCACCGCCGCCTTCTGCTGCTTCATTGGGGCGATCGATCATAGCTACTTCCACTTCTGGGATATCAGAAAAGCGAAAGACAGGGTATTTCCTCCAGTCTGAGCTAGTGATCTTATTGTCTTCAAATGTTACCTCTTCTTTCAGTGTCCAGCTTGCTGCTTGAAGCATGCCACCTTCTATTTGGTTGATGATTCCATCCAGATTGATTATTTCTCCTACGTCTACTGCAGCCCACATTTTTAGGAGTTTGATAGTTCCAGAAGCTCGATCTACGCTCACTTTTGCTGCCGCAGTTGCATAAGCCGTGGTGTTTTTATACCGAGAAAAAGCATAGCCAATCCCTTCTCCTTCTTCCAGTTTTTCGCCATTACACATCTCTTGGATTTTATTGATGACTGCGATGGCTCTTGCATCTTCCAAATGTGCCAAACGGAATTCTAAAGGATCTTTTCCGGCTTTTTCTGCCAATTCATCCATAAAAGATTCAATGGAAAAAATAGTAGTATAAGAGCCCAAGCTTCTCAGAGAAGAAACGCGAAGTGGGCCATTAAAGAAATGAGCGTTCACCTGCATGTTTGGAATGCTATAATAAGGGTCAGCATTTCTGTGTCCACCTCCTAGGTATCCTCTGCCTTTTAACTGCACAGGATTCTCCAAATATCTAGTGTCTAAAAGTGTGGCTGGATCATTATCAGGCCGCATGCTATGGGAGTCTGTCCAAACATCTGTTTTCCAGGTTTTGATTTTTCCGTTAGCATCCAAACTTGCCTCCAATTCCATGATCATGGCAGTTCCATAAGGATCCCATGTGTGTTCGTCGTGGCGAGACCACTGTACACGAATGTGTTTTCCGGGATAAGACAAAGCCAGAATTGCAGCATCTGTAGCGGCGTCATCCGCTGTACTATGCCCAAAGCAACCAGCTCCGGGGACAGCAATTACGTGGAGTTTCTCCTGCTCCATTTTCAGCATCGCAGCGATTGCTCGTCGCATGGGGTATATCCCCTGACTATGTGACCAGATATGCAGAATTTCCCCATCGTACATCGCAATTCCACAGGCAGGGCCTATTGAGCCATGTTTGAGATAAGGTTTGGTATAACTTGCCTTGAAAGTATCTGTGCCGTTAGGTGTCGTGGTTATATCTCCTTCATTTCGAATGCTCTGAGGCTTTTCGGCAATGGATTTTAGATGAGCGAAAAGGGTTTCTTGCTTAGGAAATGATGGGCTTGGAGTCCATTCAGAATGTTTTCTTAAATATGCTTCTGCCTTTACTGCCTGATATTCTCTATCGGTGATTACACCTACAAAACTACCATTTACTACAGTTTTGATGATTCCAGAAATGGCTGTTGAAAGTCCGGAATCGTCAACTTTTACCAATTTAGATTGGTAGCCTGCTGGGCGTAAAACCCGCGCATGCACCATGCCTGGAAATCGTAAGTCCTGAATATAGACCTCTTCTCCCCGAACCATTTTCTCAATATCCTTGCGGGGAATGGCTTTGCCGACGTATCTATAGCCAGATTTTATTTTTAGAGGAACGGGCTTGGTTACCTCCATGTCAATTTGCGCCCCTTCCAGTATCTCTGCAAAATTCAGAGATTGATTGCTTTTTTTGGATTTCACTTTTCCGTTGTAAAGGATCAGATCTTCCTCAGCAATATTCAGTTTTGCACTTGCCAATTCCAATAATTTCTGTCTGGCAGTTGCTGCTGCATAGCGAACCGACATCGCACTGTTCGGGACAGAACTACTTCCAGCAGTATAGCCTTCGTCAGGAGTCACGCCTGTTTCTGCCAGATGTACTTCTACTTGATCCAGCTCCAAGTCCAATTCTTCTGCGGCTACTTGCCGAATTGCTGTTCTGATTCCTTGTCCTAATTCTACTTTTCCGGAAAACACCATCACCCGTCCGTCTTCCAATACGTGTAGCCAAGCGTTTACTTTACTTGCATTCCGCATACTACCAGGCAAATCACCTTCATAATTAACTCTAGCAGCGACTACTGGGTCCTGCTCTCCAAAACAGGAACTGAGCAGAGGGAAGCCCACGCTGATGTAGCCGATGTCTCTGAGGAATTTCCTTCTGGAGGTTTTTGAGAGTTCGATCATTTTCCTGATAGGTTTTTAGAGGCGGTTTTGACCGCTTGGATGATTCGGGTATGTGCACTGCAGCGGCATAGGTTTAACTGCAAAGCATCTCTAATTTCGGAATCATTTGGATTGGGGTTGTCATTTAGCAAACCTACAGAGGCCATTACCATTCCATTCAGGCAATAGCCACACTGGGCTGCCTGCTCTTGGTTAAAAGCGTCCTGAACTGCATGTAGTTTTCCATTCTCGCTAGCCAGCCCTTCCAAGGTTGTGATCTTAGAATCTCCGATTGATGCAATGGGTCTCATGCAGCTGGTAACAGCACTTCCATCTACCAAAACCATACAAGCACCACATTGAGACAGGCCACAGCCGAACTTCGGCCCGTTAAGTTCTAGGTTATCACGAAGCACATAAAGCAGGGGAGTATCGGGTTCAGTATCAATTACTTTTTGCAAACCATTGATATGAAGGGTGAATTTGGGCATGGACAAATAGGTTGAATTCTAAGATAAGGATTAGAAAAGTTATTTGAGAAAGATGGGCAGAAAAGTAGACGAAATAGTCTTTTAGATCCTTAAGGAATGTGAATAAATTAAAGATTATTGATTCGTTTTGCTGAGAAACACTTGGAGTTGGCTTTGCACAAGTGGATGGTGACAACTAACTGTATTACAGTTAGTTGTTGGTGAGTGAATTGATGATAATTCGCTGGTGAAAAAAGGAGGATGTCTTCAATACTTGCACCACTTTAAAAAAGAAAACCCTAACTATTAATATTTCAAATAGTTAGGGTTTTAAGCTGTAGAGAGTGGGGGATTCGAACCCCCGGTACGCGTTGAGGCGTACGACAGTTTAGCAAACTGCTGGTTTAAGCCACTCACCCAACTCTCTAGATATTTTTATTTGGCTTAGTTTTCGTTTTACTGACAAAGCACCCTTTCGGTGTTTCTCTGAATATGTGGCTTATTTCATTGCCATATTCATTTTGTAAAGCGATGCAAATATAAGTCAATTGAATAGATTTTAACAAGTCATTACCAGATAGGAATTCAATGATTAGATCTTTTTGTCTAATAGTCTGAATATCAAATAAAATAATTTGACAGTTAGTTTCTGGAAACATGAAAAATACCTTGTATAGGGTATGTTTTATTGAAAATCTCGCTCTAAATTTGATTTTAATTCAAAGCCGGAAACTATGATAATCCAAACAGCTACAGCAAATTTCATGATTGAGAGATGTGAATCTAAAAATGGTTGCATTACAATCCGCTCAAATTCCCAAGAAGAACTCCATAGGTTTTTTGGTTCTTTGGAAATATCTGAATCAAATGATCCATTCTATTCATTTGCTGTCCTAGCTTGTAAGCAGGAATTTGCAAACGCGATGATCATAATGGTGAAAGAAATTGATTATTCTGAGTTCTCTGAATTCAGCTTTCAAACTGCTTAAGAATCCTTTAATTTTTTCAAGTCCATTTACTCTATCCATAGTAAACTGCTGTCTCCGTAACTTAGAAAACGATAATTATTTGCTAGCGCATCCTTGTAAACGTGTCTCCAATCTTCCCCAAGAATAGTAGCAATTAGCAAAATTAGGGTTGAGCCAGGCTGGTGGAAGTTCGTAATCAATCCTTTGACAATTTTAAACTCATATCCTGGGAAAATAAAAATCTCAGTGGTACCCATGATTGTTTGAAGACCTTTTTCTTTCATATGTATAAGTATGGCTTCGTAAGATTTCTGGGCTGAAGGCAAATTTTCTCTGTCTTCATAAGGAAAAAGCTTTTCAATCCTCAATTCCTCACCTTTTCCTTCAAGTAGCTTTACACCATACCAATATAGACTTTCCAGCGTTCGAACTGATGTTGTTCCCACGGTTACAATTTTGCCCAGATTAGGGATGATTGTTTCTATAGTTTTCCTATCCACATGGATTTGCTCGCTGTGCATAGGATGCTCAGTGACTTGACTTGCCTTGATAGGCTGAAAAGTGCCTGCGCTTACATGGAGTGTTACTTGAGCTTCTTTTATTCCTTTCGTTTTTAAACGTTCAAAAATCTCAGGAGTGAAATGCAATCCGGCAGTTGGAGCTGCGACGGCTCCTTCTTTTTCTGAGTAAACTGTTTGATACCTTGATTTATCCTCTTCTACAGGCTTGCGGTTCAGATAGGGAGGAAGAGGAACTTCTCCACTTGCTTCTACTACATCTACAAAGGCCACTTCTGCATTATCCCATGAGAATTCCACTTGCCGGCTTTCTCTGTCAATTAATTTGGCAAAAAGTGTGATTGTGCTTCCCTGGAATGGAATCACCCCTTTCAATATCTCTCCGTCTTTCCATTTTTTAGAATTTCCTATCATGGTTTCCCAGATGACTGGATGCTTTGCCAGCATGATTTCAGGAATGACTGTAGTAGGAGAAATAGGCTGAAGTAAAAAGATCTCAATGCGTGCACCTGTTTCCCGCTGAAAAATCAATCGAGCAGGAATTACTTTGGTGTCATTGTAAACGAGTAAGGTGTCCGCAGGGAGTAAATCCGGAATGTTGCTAAAATTCAGATGCGAAATCTGACCATCTTTGTAGTGCAAAAGTTTCGAAGCATCTCGTTTTGCCAACGGGAACTTCGCGATTTTTTCCTCGGGTAATGTATATTCGTAAGCGGTTAAATCAATAGCTGGGATTTGCATATAGGCTGTTATTCTGCCTGCAAATATAGCCCAAGTCACTTCAAGTACCTTCCAAAAGCAGTCATAATCCATGTCCAATTCGTCCAAAATTACTTTTGAATACCTTAAGCGGACGCTGATTTTTAAATTTGATGCGGGTACTTCTAGAGGAGTTTTGAAGACTAAGGATGTATTCTGGATCAAAGCTTTCCATTCAGACAGACCTGAAATAATAGGCTGGGGAGAAGCCGCTCCTTTGGTGAAACTGAGCTTGGATGATCGCCCGGATTTTGAAGAAGTTCTTCGAAAAACATTAGATCAAATGTCTCAATTGCATTTTGGATCAGGCGAGGAAAATGTTTTAAACCAGTTAAGGGAGTTAATACCTTTTGAGTTGCCAAGTATTCGGTTTGCTTTAGAAACAGCGATTCTTGATCTGAGTGAAGGCGGGGATAGGAAGATTCTTGGAGATGGTTTTTATAAAGGAGTAAAGGCGATTGCCATCAATGGATTAATCTGGATGGGGCAAAAGGACTTTATGTTGGATCAAATCAAAGAAAAGCTCGAACAGGGATTTGACTGCATTAAGATGAAAATCGGCGCTATTGATTTTCAGCAGGAATTAGATCTTCTTGATTATATCCGAACTCGCTTTTCTAAAGATCAAATCACACTTCGGGTAGATGCAAACGGCGCTTTTTCGGAGAAAGATGCATTGTTTAAACTCCAGCAATTAGCTACGTATGAGTTGCATAGCATAGAGCAGCCAATTGCCGCTGGGAATTGGGAAACAATGAAGCAGCTTTGCGCAGCCACTCCGCTTCCCATTGCGCTAGATGAGGAACTAATAGGGGTTAAGAATAAGGCTGAGCTTTTGGATGAAATTCAGCCTCAGCATATTATTCTAAAACCCACCCTGCTTGGCGGGATCCTCGAAACAAAAGAATGGATACAGCTAGCAGAACGCCGTAAAATAGGCTGGTGGATGACCTCGGCTTTGGAGAGCAATATTGGATTGAATGCTATTGCGCAGCTTGCTGATAGCTTGGATGCTACTGTTCCTCAAGGTTTGGGTACAGGTAAATTGTACCAGAATAATCTGAAATCTCCTTTGGAAATAGAGGAGGGGAAAATTCATTATAATCCTCAGGTCGACTGGGAGCAACCTTCCTAGTCACCAAGTCTGAATAAGTAAACTGGACTGTGTACACTCACTTTCCAATCGGTCTGGGTAAGTATTCCTGTCTCCAGATCTCTCTCAAAAATGATCACATCATCACTTGCTTGATGAGCAGCAAGTAAATACTTGCCATCTGCAGTCAAATTGAAATTTCTTGGCATAATTCCTCCCGATAAGATCTGCTGAATGAATTCGTATTCCCCAGAAGCTTTCTTGCTGATCACAGAAATGGTGTTTGCATCACCTCGATTTGAAACGTAGATGTTTTTGCCGTCAGGAGATAATCTCACTTCTGCAGCTCCGACTCCACCTTCAAACCCTTCCGTTACCAATGATATTTTCTGTATAGGACTGATTTTTCCAGCATCAAAACTGAGAATATCCAGAGAAGCAGACATCTCTTCTACTAGCATGATCTCTTTTCCATCTTTAGAAAAAACCAAGTGTCTTGGTCCATCTCCAGGAGTGACTTTGTGTATATTGTTTAAAGTCAATGGCTTTGCTGCATCCTGATCAAAATTATAAACATAAACCTCATCGGTACCTAGATCCGCTACTAGCAAGAATTTACCGTCTGGACTGAATACTGTGCTATGTACATGTGGGGAATTTTGTCTGGCTTGGTTGATGCTGCTACCTTCGTGCTGAATAGTCTGTAAGTGAGTTAAATTTGCGTTTTCTCCAATTTTATAGGCACTAAAATTCCCTCCGCTGTAATTTGCAACAGTTAGAAATTCCTCGTTGGGAGAGAGAGCGATATAGCAGGGATGATCTCCGAAGCTAGGTAATTCACTTAGTTTTGAGAGCGATTGATCCTCTGAAGTCCGGCTCAAACTGATTATATTACCTCCTGGGACATTGTCTATTTCCTCTAAAGTAAAAACCTTGTCTCCTGCTGAATTTGCTAATACGAAGGAGGGATTTTGAATACCGGGGAAAATTGTCCGAACTTCTAGTTTGTTTTCCGAAGGAGTAAAATCAAGTTGATTTATGCCTTGGCTTGCATCATCTGTGTAGGTCCCTACCAAAAAAGAGTAAGTAATCGGGGTTTCGGTCATTTCTGTTGTTTTGTCTGTGGTGCAGGCGAAGGAGATGGCTAAAAACGCAGTTATTAAAAGTGATTGTTTCATGTAGTTATAATTTGCTTTTCTAAAGTTACCCCGATAAGCCGGGGCAGGCTATTGAATCTCGCATGGCTGAAAATCATTCCAATGTGAGTCGGATACGATATGCTCGATTTCATGCCGGAAAGATATTGAAATATCTGATATGAGGTTTTTGCATTTTTATCTGATAATTACTCATTTGGTTAATAAAAAGGAAGAGAATAAGTTTATTTGTTAATGAATACTCAATAATTATTTCAGTTTTTAGAATTTTTACTAATTTGCTTAACCATTAAAACGGAAGATGAATAATGTATAAAACCTATGATACCCAAGTAGCCAAGCGCTTCACTATTTACAACAGTTTATTTTTAGATCTTCCCTTCAATGACATCTACCGCACGGGAACATTGCTTCCGATCTTGGGGACAGCATGTCAAAATGGTTTCCAGAAAGGATTAACTCCAAAGGAAATTATTGCAGGGTTTTTCGATGAATTGATGCCTGACTCTACGGAATCTCAGCAATCTGATTTGCTTTTCCAGATGATCCAATATGTAGAAAGACAAGTAGTACTGTTTGATTCTATTGAGGATGCTGCCTATGAGAAGATCCATGATCTGAATGGAAAAGGAACTATCAAAGCTTTGATTGACCGAACAGACAATGATAACAAGCGAGAAGAGCTAGTAGAAAAGTTGAAAACTTTCTCTGTACGACTAACACTAACTGCTCACCCTACTCAGTTTTATCCTGGGAATGTCTTAGCAATCATCACTGACCTTGAGAATGCCATTCGTACCGATGACATTGGTAAGATAAATTCCTTATTACAACAGTTAGGGAAAACAGGTTTCACCAAACGAGAGAAGCCAACCCCTTACGATGAAGCGGTAAGTTTGATTTGGTTCTTGGAAAATGTATTTTATCATAGTATTTCTGATATTATGATTCGCTTATTGGGGTCTTTAAATATCCCGCTTCATGACTGGGAAAATCCAGGTTTGCTGAAGATTGGTTTTTGGCCAGGTGGAGACAGAGACGGGAATCCATTTGTCACACATACCATTACCAAGCAAGTAGCTGAGCGTCTGAAGAAGTGGGTGTTGAAATGCTACTACCGCGATGTGCGTAAAGTGAGAAGAAGGTTGACTTTCAAGCATGTAGAGGAAATCCTGATCAACATTGAGCGTGGTCTATATGCTACTCTATTTGAAAATGACCCTGTTTACAAGAGCAAAGATCAATTGCTGGCAGATTTGCTTTCAGCCAGAGAAGGTTTGATCAAATATCACGAGGGACTATTCCTGGATATATTGGATCAGTTTATTCTTAAAGTAAAAATATTTGGTTTTCACTTCGCATGCATGGATATGCGACAGGATAGCCGTAAGCACGATGTGCTGATAGAGGAGATTTTCCAACTTCAGGGCAAGGAGCTTCAGGGGACAGAAGATGAGCAGATAGCTCAGATCATGAGCCTTACTTCGATTCCAGAAATTGCTTCTTTCCAAGATCCGTTTAACCAAGAGATGTTGCAGTCATTTGGCGTGATAGATTCAATCCAACAGGAAAGTGGAGAGGAAGTTCTGAATCGCTACATCATCTCAAACTGTCAGTCAAGAAAGCATTTGCTGGAAGTGTTCAAACTGGCAAAATTGACTCTTGGTGCTGATAAGGAAGATCTTCCATTGGATATTGTGCCACTTTTTGAGACTATAGATGATTTGGCAGAAGCACCGGAGATTATGACGAGTCTTTATAATCTTCCAGAGTACCAAAAGCATTTGGCATTCAGAGGAAATAAGCAAACGATCATGCTTGGGTTCTCTGACGGAACTAAAGATGGTGGGTATCTACAGGCCAACTGGTCAATTCTTAGAGCAAAAGAGGAAATGACCAGAGTCTCCAGAGAGAATGGTATCGAAGTCGTCTTCTTCGACGGTAGAGGTGGACCTCCTGCACGTGGAGGAGGAAACATGCATAATTTCTATGCTTCTCTAGGTGAAAAAGTAGAAAATTCTGAAATCCAGGTTACTATTCAAGGACAGACAATTTCTTCAAACTATGGTAAGCAGGCTTCTTGTACTTACAATTTTGAGCAACTCCTCAGTGCAGGCTTGGAGAACCATTTGTATGGCGGTGCAGATAAGAATCTAAACACTGGCCAACGCGCATTGATAGATGAACTTGCCGGAGAAGCATATGAAGCATATAAGAAATTCAAAAGCCATCCGATGTTTGTTCCGTATTTGGAGCATGTGACTCCATTGAAGTATTTCGGAATGGTAAATATTGGTTCCAGACCATTGAAAAGAGGTAAAGGTGGCGAAGGTCTAAAGTTTGAAGATCTAAGAGCTATTCCTTTTGTAGGATCTTGGGCGCAGATGAAGCAAAATATTCCGGGTTTCTACGGTGTAGGAGCTGCAGTTGAGGTCTTGGAAAAGAAAGGGAAATTAGAAGAGTTGAAAGAGCTCTATAACAATAGCCTTTTCTTCAGAGCCCTTCTTGGCAACTCTATGCAGTCGCTGACCAAGTGTTTTTATCCAGCTACAGCATATCTGAAGGATGATAAGAACTACGGCGAGTTGTGGGAAATCATGTATGATGAATATCTCAGATCTATTGAGAAGCTCAAAGCAGTCTCTTCAATGGATGAATTGATGGGTGATAATAAAGTGATTAAAAAATCAATTGAAATTCGTGAGCGAATAGTATTGCCTTTGATTACAGTGCAGCAATTTGCCATTCAGAGAATTCTTGAAACAGGAAAGACTACGGAAGTGCTTCAAAAGTTAATCTTGAGAAGTATGTTTGGAATTATAAATGCAGCAAGAAACGCTGCGTAGATTCCAATAATCATATATTTAAAAGCCCGAATGATTTGATAATCAGTCGGGCTTTTTGCTTTAAGGGAATTAACCACTGAGGCCAAAAAGAGATGCTCTCCAACCTTCGAGGTTTACAAAACCTAGACGGTTTTATTATAAGTCTAAGTAAGCGTTTGAATCTGCTACCCGTTCCCTATAAAACTTTTCGCCATTGCGCCTTAGCGGGAGTTTTGGTTCTATCCTAGCTTGGCTAGACTTTCTTCCAAAGCTTTGATCTTGGCTTCTGCGTCAGCTTGTTTTTTGCGTTCCATTTCAATGACTTGAGCAGGTGCTCCCGCAACAAACCGTTCGTTGCTAAGCTTTTTCATTACTGAATTCAAGAAACCTTTATTATAATCGATCTCTTTCTGGATATTTTCTTTTTCCTCTTCCACGTTGATCGAGCCTCCCACTGGGATAAAGCACTCATCAGACTTCACCACAAAGCTGATTGCATTCTCTACTTTTTCACCAAAGTTCAGTGAGGATAGATTGGCTAGTTTATTTAATACAGTTGAGAATCTACCGTAAAGGGCTTCGTTTCTAGTATTGATCGTAAGGTCAAGCGCATCTTTCGGAGACATTCCTTTGGATGCACGTAGATTTCTTACTTGTGATACCACTTCAAAAATCTGTGAAGCATCCTCTATGATTTGTGAATCATACCCTTTTTCTCTTGGCCAAGAAGCCAGAATCAAGGATTCCTCTACAGATCTTTCTTTGATCTGATGCCAAAGTTCTTCCGAAATAAACGGCATGAAAGGATGAAGAATTCTTAATATGTCTTCAAAAAGAGCAATAGTCTTGTCGTAAGTCTGCTGATCGATAGGATGCTGATAAGCTGGCTTGATCATCTCCAAGTACCAAGAACAGAAATCCCCCCAAACCAACTTATAGGTCGTCATGAGCGCATCGGAAATTCTGAATTTCTCGAAGTGATCATTGATTTCCACCAAAGCCTGATTGAAGCGGTTCTCGAACCATTCTATACTAGAGGCATTGGCAGATCCGTCAAGGTTTGGATCAATTTCCCAGCCTTGAACAAGACGGAAGGCATTCCATATTTTGTTAGAGAAGTTTCTTCCTTGCTCCACCAATTTGTCGTCATACGGCAAATCATTTCCGGCAGGAGAGGAGAAAAGCATTCCTGTACGAACACCATCAGCTCCGTTTTGAGCGATAAGATCTAGTGGATCAGGAGAATTACCGAGCGACTTGGACATCTTTCTACCCAATTTATCCCGTACGATTCCCGTCAGGTACACGTTTTTGAAAGGCTTTTCGCCAGTATATTCATAGCCGGCAATAATCATACGTGCCACCCAGAAAAATAGGATTTCAGGAGCAGTCACCAAGTCATTAGTAGGATAGTAGTATTTTAGTTCTTCGTTCGGTTTGCCAGTGGTAAATACTTCTGGGTCAAAAACCGAGATAGGCCAAAGCCATGAGCTGAACCAGGTATCCAATACATCCTCGTCTTGTTTCAGGTCAGCTAAAGTGAATTTGCCATCATATTGCTCATTGGCGATTATCAAGGCTTCCTCAGCAGTTTTTGCTACTACAAATTCTCCGTTTGGAAGGTGGTAAGCTGGGATTCTGTGTCCCCACCAAAGTTGGCGGGAGATACACCAATCACGTACATTTTCCATCCAAGAGCGGTACATGTTCTTGAATTTTGGTGGATACAACTGGATCACATCATCCATTACCGCACTTAGTGCAGGCTTGGTGATTTCGTCCATTTTCAAGAACCATTGCAAGGAAAGCTTAGGCTCAATCACTGCATCAGTCCTTTCGGAATGACCAACGTTGGATTTGTAGTCTTCGATTTTCTCCAATTGATCTACTGCCTTAAGTTTTTTGGCAATCATTTTTCTAGCCACAAAACGATCTTCTCCTACAAGAATCTGAGCTTTTTCATTGAGTGTGCCATCATCATTTAAGATGTCGATCACTTCCAGTTTATGCTTAAGTCCTAATTCGTAGTCATTGATGTCGTGAGCAGGAGTCACTTTCAAACAACCTGTACCGAACTCCATATCTACGTACTCATCCTCGATGATCGGAATGGCTTTGTTGATCAGAGGAACGATGGCTTTTTTACCTTTTAAATGAGTAAATCTCGGATCATTTGGATTGACACAAATCGCTACATCGGCCATGATGGTCTCAGGGCGAGTAGTCGCAATAGTCAGGAATTGATCTTCCGTCCCTTCGATCTGGTATTTGATATAGTAGAGCTTAGACTGAATTTCCTTAGTGATTACTTCGTCATCGGACAAAGCCGTTTTGCCTTGCGGATCCCAGTTTACCATGCGGATACCACGATAGATTTTTCCTTTTTTGTGGAGATCTACAAAGACAGAGATTACTGCATCACTCAGATCAGCATCCATCGTAAAGGCAGTGCGATCCCAATCGCATGAAGCGCCAAGCTTCTTCAGTTGCTCTAGGATAATTCCTCCATATTTATCTTTCCATTCCCAGGCATGTTCCAGAAATTTCTCACGAGTCAGAGATTTCTTGTCTATTCCCTGCTCTTTTAGCATGTTCACTACTTTGGTCTCTGTAGCAATAGATGCGTGATCAGTACCAGGCACCCAAAGTGCATTTTTGCCTTGCATACGTGCTCGGCGAATCAAAACATCCTGTATGGTATTGTTCAGCATATGCCCCATGTGCAAAACGCCTGTGACGTTTGGTGGAGGCATAGTAATAGTGTACGGTTCTTTGGAATGATCAACTTTCGAAGAAAAAAGCTTGTGCTCCATCCAGTAAGCATACCATTTGGCTTCGGTAGATACTGGATCGTATTTGCTGGCAATAGACATATTCGGATTATTAATTAGAGGGGCAAAAATAGGGAATTTATACTTTGGAAGAAGACTATATGGTATAGGAAACAGCCTTTTTCAAATCATGAGCTACTTTTTAAACAAGAATAAACTTAGGGTCGATGAAAACCACTTAAGATTTATTTTATGTCGGGGATTGATTTGGTGGAAAAATTACTAGCCTAGCTCCTCTGCGGAAGTAGTGACACCTGTTGTACTTAAAGTAGTTGATAAAAAAAAGCAAGTGATAACTTGCCGTTTTTATGTTGTTGACTTACTAGTCATTGCGAGTTTTCTTCGCTTTTTCATCTCATATTCTTCGAGATCTTCAAAACGCGTATCAACATCAAGATTATTAAGATAATCATTGATTGTTTCTCTTATTTCTTGGAAGGACATATTATGGATGATTTTTCCATTTTTGGACATAGATAATTGTCCTGTCTCTTCAGATACAATCAAAACAATAGCATCTGTAGCTTCTGACATGCCTATAGCAGCTCGGTGGCGAAGTCCAAATTGCGCAGGCACTTCGCGCTCTGTTACTGGTAAAATACAGCGAGCGGCTTTTATTTTTCCGTTGTGGATGATGACAGCACCATCATGAAGCGGGCTATATTTATTGAAAATGGAGATTAGAAGTCTTTTAGATAGTTCGGCGTCCAAAATATCTCCACTTTCTGCATAAAATTTCAATTCAGTACTTTTTGAAATAACCATCAAAGCTCCAGTATTACTGCCTGCCAGCGTTTTAGATGCGTCAATGATAGGGCTAATATTGAAAAGAGAATTGTCCTTTTTTCTCCAGAAGAAAAGCATATCCTTCCAGACGTTGTCATCTGATAATAAAGAAGATCGGCCAATTAAGAGAAGGAATTTCCTTATTTCTGGTGCGAAAATAATGATGGCTGCTATTACACCCACTCCCATGAATTGGCCTAAAATAGCAGAAAGAAGCTCCATTCTAAGAGCTCGTACCAATAAGTAAATCAGATAGATAGAAAGAAAGCCAAGAAAAATCTTGATTGCTACACTTCCTTTAAGAAGTTTATAGACTTGATATAATAGGGCTGCAACCAAGGCAATATCTATGATATTGACGATGGAAATGTCTAAAAATCCTATTTTGAAAAGTAATGTCAAGGGTATAAAGTGTTGTATAATTTTAATGTTTCGTTTGCTTCTTTAACGTCGTGAACTCGCAGGATGTTTGCCCCATGACACAAAGCAAACATATTTAATGCTGTAGTGCCATTAAGTGCTTCTCCAGCTACTACATCTAATGCTTTTGATATCATGGATTTTCTCGAAATACCTACGAGCACTGGTAATGAAAGCGCTTGGAACTGATGAAGGTTCCGTAGCAAGAAATAATTTTGTTCGAGAGTTTTTGCAAATCCAAACCCAGGATCAATTATTACATCTTTGATGCCAAACTTTCTGAATTGTTCCAGTTTTTCAGTGAAATAATACAATATTTCTCCCAAAATATCTGAATAATTCGTTTTTTTCTGCATGTTTTGAGGATTTCCTCTCATATGCATCGCTACATAAGGAACTTGAAGCTTTCCTACAGTTTGTAGCATTTCCTCATCCAAATCCCCTGCCGAAATATCATTTACGATATGAGCGCCTGAAAGTATCGCCTCCTCAGCAACTTTTGCACGAAAAGTATCAACTGAAATTAATGTGTCCGGATAATTAGATACAATCCATCTGACAGCAGGAATTACTCGGTCGATTTCTTCTTGCAAACTTACCTCAGCTGCTCCTGGTCTGCTACTATATCCTCCAAGATCCAGTATGCCAGCGCCATTAGAGATGTGCGATCTGACTAATTTCGCAACTTTATCTATTGATTTCTCGGCTCTACTTCCTTCGAAGAATGAATCTGGCGTTAGGTTTACTATTCCCATCAGCTGAGGTTTATCCCAGCTGATAAGCCTTCCATCGATTAGAAGGGTGTTTTTTTGGGGAAATAATTTATCTTCGATTTTAGAAGACTTGCCCGGTAGAGGAAACATTAAACAAATATACTTTGGAGACGCAAACGAGTAACGAATATAGGGAAGTTATCAGCCGTTGTAAAGAACTATTTCGTAAGAAGACTATAGATTATGGTACAGCATGGAGAATTTTTCGGCTCTCCTCCATCACAGATCAGATTTTCATAAAAGCTCAACGTATCCGCTCTATACAGGAGAAAGGAAGTCAAAAAGTAAATGATCCTATTGAAGATGATTTCGTAGGGATTATTAATTATTGCCTGATTGCTCTACTTCAAATCAGTTATTTGAAAGATAAGCGGATGGAGATCCCCTTTGAGGAACTGGAACCCGCTTACGATCACTGGGTAAATGAAACGCGTGGTCTTTTGGAAAATAAGAATCACGATTATGGAGAAGCTTGGCGAGATATGAGGGTGAGTTCGATGACGGATATTATCTTGATGAAATTGTTACGGACAAAACAAATAGAAGATAATCAAGGAGAAACATTAGTGTCAGAGGGTATAGAAGCTAACTATCAGGATATGATCAATTATGCAGTGTTTTGTTTAATTAAATTAGACTATCATGTTTAAGCAAGGGTTTTTATGGGTGATTCGATTTATTGTCGGAGGCCTTTTTATTTTTTCAGGACTGATTAAAGTCAATGATCCTGTAGGAACAGCGATCAAATTGGAAGAGTACTTTGATGTGTTCTCGAATGATATAGCTGGTTTTTTCATCTATTTGAAGCCAATTGCATTGGAGCTTGGGATATTTCTAGTTGTGGTAGAAGTAGTTCTTGGTGTGATGCTGATATTGGGAGTAAAGAGCAGATTTACTGTCTGGGCACTAGGCTTAATGATTTTGTTTTTTACGTTTCTCACTTTTTACTCCGCATATTTCAATAAAGTGACTGATTGCGGGTGTTTTGGTGATGCAATTAAATTGACTCCGTGGGAATCTTTCTACAAAGATTTAATCCTATTGGTATTGATTTCTATACTCTTTTTGTTTCAAATGGATTTGCCAAAAACATTTCCGAAATGGGCTAAGGGTGTAACAGTAGTTGCCATGGTATTATCTTTTGTTTTGGCGGTATTAGCTGTTCGCAATCTCCCTTTTATAGATTTTAGGGCATATAAAATAGGGGTGAATATTCCTCAAAATATGCAGCCATCTTCTCCTTTGCAGTATTCCTACGTGATGAAAAAGGATGGGGAACTTCTGACTTTTGATCAGTATCCATCTGATGAAAGTCTGGAGTTTGTAGAAATGAATTTGAAGAACCCGGATGCATTACCGAAAATTTCGGATTTCGCAGTTTGGAACGAGGATGGTGATTTTTCTGAAGAAGTTTTCACCGGAAACAAAGTATTGATTTTAGTAAGTAGTATGGCTAAGCTGAATGATTCCAATCTAGATAAAATTGATCAGATGGTTAAATCACTAAAAGGCTCTCCTGTTCAGCCGGTATTTGTGGCTGCAGCATCTCAGGATGAAATCCAGAGTTTTACCAAATCAAGGGGCTGGGATGTGCTTTCACTTCAGGCTGATGCCACTGTAGTCAAAACAATAATCCGATCTAATCCGGGAATACTAGTGCTTAAAAATGGTGAGGTACTGGGAAAATATCATCATAATAACACTCCTGAGGCAATTGAAGTCTTGGATTTATACATGAAATAGGAGATGGGTAAGGATTTGAAAATCGTTTTGGTGGGACTTCCTGGTTCCGGGAAAAGTACGTTTGGAAAACAACTTGCTGCAGTGTTACAGTTTGCTTACTATGATCTAGATCAGCTGATTGAAGATCGTTTTCAGATGACAATTCCTGATATTTTTTCAAGATATGGTGAAGGTAAATTTCGTGAATGGGAGACAGAGGTTCTTCAGAAATTTTTGAATAGAGAAGATTCTTATGTTCTGGCTTCTGGTGGGGGCTGTCCCTGCTTCAATGACAACATGGACTTGATTAATGAGAAAGCAGTGTCCGTGTATTTAGATGTGCCATTAGAGGAGATTTCAATGAGGCTAGGTTTATCCAAAGCGCAAAATAGGCCAATGTTTTCAGGGCTTGATCAGGGCGAAATCACCTTGAAATTAAAAAGTTTGCTAGTAGAGAGAGATTACTTCTACCGCCAATCAAAAATAAAACTCAGCGGTGAAGACTTCTCCGCTGAGTTATTAGTGTCTGAATTGATTCGTTTGCTTAGAAACTAAGACCTAGTGTTAGCACTCCGTTTAGCTGGTTATTTTTTATATCAGTGACAGGACCTATATTATTCCCCTGATTGTCTAATACTTGATAACTACTATAAAGTGTATTGAATTTTTGATTCACGAGTGCAAAGTCGACTGAGAATTTTTTAATTTTCATACCCAAGCCACCCGTGATTTGTTGTGAACTTCTGTCATAATCTGAATCAGCGATAGGGTCGCCATAGTAACCATAGCCTCCTCTAAATCTAAAGTTGTTAAGTCTATATTCTGCTCCAAATCTAAAATTAATAGTGCTCGTATAAAGGTTTTGAATTTCCAAATTGTCCGGACCTTCATCAAAATCTTTCGATTTAATTCTAGCAGCGCTATAGTCTACCCATTCAACATCTGTGGAAAGGAATCCATTTTTCCCTAAGAAAACAGTAGCACCACCACCTATTTTAAGGGGAGTGTTTAGATTGTAAGAGCTAATGAATACGTCTGTAAATTCCTGATACTCTCCTAAAACTTCTTCGATATCTTCTGTTGGGTTATACACATACCCATCATAATTAGCATACATGTCAGCTGAGTATTCATCATTTAGGGCATACCAAGTTGGTGATTGAAATGTAAAGCCTAAATTCAAGTAGTCAATTGGTTTGTAAATCAGGCCTAAATTTAAGTTAACTCCACCGCCATTTATGGATAATCGCTCATTCAGAGATGAATTTATAAGAGGAGCATCAGTACCAAAAAATTCATTATAAACCTTAGTAGATGAGAAATTTAATGATCTTATGCCTACAGATCCGCCAACAAATAATTTATAATTAAAATTTGCTCCATAAGCGAATGTTATTTGACTAGAACTACCTTCCTGACTAATATTCTCATCTTGCTGAGCGGTGAAATCTAAACTGTTTATTGGTAAATATTCACCTGAAATGGGTTGACCATTTGAGTTATATGCAGGATTGATCTGGTATGTTTGATAAGCTAGGTTAGTTAAACCTGAAAATCGTTCAACTGGGAAACCATTTGCGTCTTGGACGTAAAAATCCATAATAGAAGTTTCACCTGGTTGCACCGAGAAATATCCATATTCAGTATTAAAATTAGCTATTCTCTGAATACTAATTCCAAATGAACCTCCCTTGAATGCACCTCGCTCGAAATCATCTTTTGGATTAGCCATAACAAAACTCACATTAGGTAATGAGAAGTCGGTTGTATTATAGCTTTTGCTTTGCCCCAAATAATTGGTTTTAACGCCCCAGTCGGTATAACCTATAGTACCACTTGCCTCTGATGATCTAAAGAAACCTAAGCCTGCTGGATTTCCTGCAATATTAGAAACATCACCACCTAAGGACCATTGTGTTCCTCCGACCCCCATTATACGGGCTGAACCAGCTAGTTTGACTTGGCTGAATCTGTAAGCATCTTCGTAATATCCACTTTGTGCGAAAAGCGACGATGCGGAAAATAAACATAGTGATAAAACCAGAATGGGTATTCTCATTTAGATTTGATTTGGATGTAGTAAATAAACGTAGGTACCTGATGAAAATGTTTCTTTAATGTGGATTCTTTTTCCGAAAAAAACTCAATAAAGAAATTGAGAGGGGTCTATAAAATAGGTATTAACAAATAAGGCAGTGAGAACACTGCCTTATTTGTATTTAAATTACCAAAAGAAATTAATTACCTCGACCTCCTCTAGTTGGAGTTGATGTAGTTCTTGTACCGCCTCCTGAAGTTCCAGTACTGCCTGAGCTTCTAGAAGGAGTGGTGTAAGTAGGTGCACTCATTCTTGTAGGAGTACTTGTTCTACTTGGAGTTACTGTTCTTGTATTTGTACCACCTCTGTTATATGAAGGCGAAGAAGTTCTTGAAGGCACGTTACTTCTATTATATGAAGGGCTTGATGTTCTAGTATTGGATGGGGTTGCAGATCTTACTGTTCCACCTCTACCGGTATTGATAGATCTACTATTTGAATTACTTACACTAGGTCTAGCAGATGGCATTGCACTTCTTGAATTTGAAACAGATCTGCCCATGGCAGCTGAACCAACATTTCTTGTGCTTCCTTCTCTAGCTCTTGAAGTATAATAATCATTTTGAGATGAACTGAAGTCTCTAGCCGAAACTCTTGAATTATCAGAATTAGAAACTAACCGTCTTGAGGTGGCACTATTACTACTATTTAGGACTTCCCTTCTAGCTACTGCTCTAGCAGTACTTGGTTGAAGTGCAGCATTAGATACGCTTCCTCCTCTAGAAGCAACTAGTGATGAGCCTCTTGAAGGTCTTGCTCCTCTTACAACTCTACGATCTCCATATTCTCCGCCAGGAAGTACATAGACTGGATTGCTCGAGAACATTGGAGAATAACCATAACCTGGATATCCGTAACCATATCCACCCATGCCATAAACTGGTCCCCAAGGATCGTAAAATCCCATCATGCCATAAGTCGGTCTATAATACATAGATCTATAGAAAGGATTACCAAAACCAAATCCTATACTCATATTAAATCCTGATCTAAAACCATAGCCCATGTAAGGATTGAATAATCCACCCATTCCAAATGAATTCATTCCATACATCATACCCATGTTAAAAGCCATGGAATTGCTGAAGTTGGAATTGTTTCCTGAGCTACCTACCCGATAATTGTCGTAAGCGTTAATGTCTGGATTGTTTTCTTCTTCACCAGCTTCATCGAAATACACTATATCATCCTGAGTTGTATCTTCTTCAGTCTGATACCTAGCGATATAGTCTGGATTTACGTTTCTTGAACTAAAACTTTCCTGAGGAATTGTTTCAGTTGACGTTGATGAAAGTTTCTGGAATTGCTCTGGATTATTGTTTTGCACAGCATATTCAGTTGCTACTCTAGCATCTGAAGCCATGAAATACAAATTATCGTTAGTGTCTTTAGTAGCTAATTGGCTAGTGCTACACGATACTAAGATCAGCGATCCGAGGATAAATGAGGAGGTTATGATTGAGGAATTCTTCATAGTAGAAGTTTAAATGTTACTTTCTTATACGAGAGCAGAAGTGAAGGGTTATACTTTTTGGTTTATATTTGCCCCGCATAAGTTAGTAAAAATAACCAGAATCTGTATCTCAACCAACCACAATGAGTAAAGGACTACCTAAGAGAAGCGAGGATTATTCGCTTTGGTACAACGAATTAGTTAAAAAAGCCGACTTGGCAGAGAATTCCGCTGTCAGGGGTTGCATGGTCATCAAGCCTTACGGCTATTCAATATGGGAGAAAATGCAAGCAGAACTTGATCGGATGTTTAAAGAAACCGGTCATTCCAATGCATATTTTCCACTTTTTATTCCTAAGTCTTTTCTAAGCAAGGAAGCTAAACATGTCGAGGGCTTTGCAAAGGAATGTGCAGTAGTCACTCACTATAGACTCAAAAATGCTGAAGATGGAAGTGGAGTGATCGTAGATCCTGATGCTAAATTGGATGAAGAGCTAATCGTACGCCCTACTTCAGAGACAGTTATTTGGAGTACTTACAAAAATTGGGTTCAATCCTATAGAGATCTTCCGCTCTTGGTGAATCAGTGGGCAAATGTTGTTCGCTGGGAAATGAGAACAAGATTATTCCTACGTACTACAGAATTCCTTTGGCAGGAAGGTCATACGGCTCATGCGACTAAAAAGGAAGCTGAAGAGGAGACTATGCAAATGATGAATGTCTATGCACAGTTTGCTGAAGATTTTATGGCTTTGCCAGTAGTGAGAGGAAGAAAAACTGAAAGCGAACGCTTTGCGGGAGCTGACGATACCTTATGTATTGAAGCTTTGATGCAAGATGGAAAAGCTCTTCAAGCTGGAACTTCACACTTTTTGGGGCAGAATTTTGCTAAAGCTTTCGATGTGAAATTCGCCACAAAAGAAGGTGGCCTTGAATACGTTTGGGGAACTTCATGGGGCGTAAGTACTCGTTTGATGGGAGCATTGATTATGGCTCATTCAGATGATAACGGTTTGGTTTTGCCTCCAAAATTGGCACCAATACAAGTAGTGATTATTCCTATATATAGAAAAGACGAAGAGCTGGATGCCATCACGGAGAAAGCTAATGAGATTATAGCTGAACTTCGCAAAGTTGGGGTTTCAGTGAAATACGATAATCGTGATACGTACAAGCCAGGATGGAAATTTGCAGAGCATGAGTTAAAAGGTGTTCCGCTTAGAATTGCTATTGGCCCAAGAGATTTAGAGAATGGTACCATTGAAATCGCCAGACGTGATACGCTGACCAAAGAGCAATTTGAATTGACCTCGCAGCCAATCTCAGATAAAATCACTGCGATGTTAGCTGAAATCCAAACTAGCATCTATTCAAAAGCTTTCAATTTCAGAGCTGAAATGACTACGGAAGTGAATTCATGGGATGAGTTTAAAGAAGTTTTGGAAGAGAAAGGCGGGTTCTTGTCTGCGCATTGGGATGGAACTGCTGAGACCGAGGAGAAGATCAAGGATCTCACTAAAGCAACAATACGATGTATTCCTTTAGATAGAAAAGAAGAAGCGGGAGTTTGTGTCTTTACAGGGCAACCTTCTACAGGCCGAGTCCTTTTTGCAAAAGCCTACTAATCAACAAGCCCGGAAATATCCGGGCTTTTTTTATTTGTAATTGACGAGGGATAACTAGGAAACTTGTATTTTAGACATCTATTCTTTTTCTGAAAAGTCAATGACAATCCTAGTCCTATCCAGTCTTCTTATTATTGGTCTCGTCCTTTTACTCGCCGAAGTACTGTTTGTACCTGGGACTACGGTAGTTGGGATCTTTGGGCTTGCTGTGAGTTTGGCAGGGGTAGCCTATGCTTTTTTGAGCTTTGATGCTGAGGTCGCTTGGTGGATTACTTCTGCTGCGGTGATCCTGAATCTTGTAGCTATAGTTTATGGGTTCAAATCAGGTCTTTGGAATCGTTTCTCCCTTAAGTCTTCTATGCAAGGTGGAGCCTTTGATGGCCGTACTGATGCCTTACAAATAGGAATGCCAGGCAAAACAATCTCAGACCTTAAACCGATTGGAAAAGCTAGCTTTGGAGATGTAGTATATGAGGTGAAATCAGAAAATGGTTTTATTGCTGTGGAGACTGACGTCACCATTATCAAAATCGAAAACAATAAAATTTTAGTAAAATAATATGGAGAATTTAGATCCGAACAGTTCAATGTTCATCCTAGTGGCTGCGGTCGCAGGAATCGTCCTACTTTTCATCTTTTTGTACTTTGTTCCAGTCAACCTCTGGATCACAGCTCAATTTTCCAATGTGAAAGTTGGAATAGGCGAGCTCATAGGGATGAGAATTAGAAAAGTGCCACCAAGTATTATTGTTAATTCTCTGATTACGGCTACTAAGGCAGGACTTGAGATGACGACTAATGACCTAGAGACTCACTACATGGCAGGTGGGAATATCCCAAACGTGATCAGAGCGTTGATTTCAGCTGATAAAGCAAATATCAATTTGACCTTCAAGCAAGCTACTGCGATTGATTTGGCTGGTAGAGATGTGTTTGAAGCAGTTCAGATTTCTGTAAATCCAAAGGTGATCAATACGCCTAATGTAGCTGCAGTAGCTGCGGATGGTATTCAGTTGATTGCAAAAGCTAGAGTAACTGTACGGGCTAATATTGCTCAATTAGTTGGTGGTGCTGGTGAAGAAACTATTCTTGCTAGAGTAGGTGAGGGTATTGTTACCTCTATCGGTTCGGCTGCTACTCATAAGAGCGTGTTGGAAAACCCAGATAAAATCTCAAAACTTGTTCTTCAAAGAGGTTTGGATGCAGGAACTGCATTCGAGATTCTTTCAATTGACATTGCTGATATCGATGTGGGAACAAACATCGGTGCGAAACTACAAATCGATCAGGCTTCTGCAGATTTAAAAGTTGCTGAAGCAAGAGCGGAAGAGAGACGTGCGATGGCTGTTGCTTTAGAGCAAGAGATGAAAGCTAGAAATGTGGAAATGAGAGCTAAGGTAATTGAAGCTGAAGCAGAAATTCCAAAGGCTATAGCAGAAGCATTCAGAACGGGTAAGCTTGGTGTCATGGATTACTATAGAATGGAAAACATCCAATCTGATACTTCCATGAGGGAATCAATTGCTAACTCAGACGAATCGAAGGATTCTGGTAAAGGCAAAAACGAGAAAAAATAAGAAAAGGGGCTCAGGCCCCTTTTTTGTTTTTCTTTCCTGATTCTTCATTGAGTTGAATCACCGTAGGTATATAGCTGTTTTTTGTAAAAATCTGCTCATTAGCCCAATCCACAAGGATTTTTTCGTATGCCAAAGGAAGAATGATTTCTCCTGCCTCGTTGATTACGCCTGTAAGTCCATCCTTCTGTACAATCACAAAATTCTTTCTTTCTCTTCTTAGATTCTCAAATTCTGTAGGGATAACTTCATTTGCCTCACTGTCGAGCAGACCAGATTTCCCTGACTTTTCTACCGTGAAATATCCGTCCGTGGTCCGGTAGATATTATCATAGCCTTCGGTATTAAGAGCTGCGCCGAATGTGTTTAAAAGGAAGTATTTACCATTCGCTCTCGCAATGGCTAATCCCTTCTGAAATGGCTTTATTTCCTCCCACGATGCATCAGAAACTAGCTCACCGGATGAGCGTATTAATCCCCAATTCTGAGTAGTGCGGTAAGCAGCCATTTTCTCTGAAAATAAGGTTGTCTCTGCATACTGAGGTTTGATTACCCAATCGCCAGATGCATTTACAAAACCAAAAGCGCCTTTTGATTTAGCGGGGAAAAGTCCCTCATTACCAAATTTGATCTCATCTACCTCAAGCATAGGCTTTACTAGCCAGCCTTTTTTTCCTAATAGGCCAATTCTCGCGTCGCGAAAATGAACATTGTATAAATCTTGACCGATTTTGTCGACAGAAGTAATGCCTACATCGTCAAGCAAAATACCATCGTCTTCCATCACACGGCGAAGCTTGCCGTGGATATATTCTAGCATGATATCATTCTCGAATGTGATCTTATGGAATGAATTGTAGCGGATATTTGATTTGATATCATTTCCCTCGATCAACAAATACTGATCTTGGTTAAATCCGTAGTAGAAATTGCCGTGGGTGTGTTGCAGTGTCTCGATGATAGGATCCATCACATAGTCACCTTCTCTGTTGATCAATCCAAAACCGCTGGCTTCCTTGGCTAAAACAAACTCACCCTTATTATCTGAAAGGAGCTCGAAAGTTTTGTCAGGATTTGAGGATAAAGGCATAGAATACTCATTCCCTTTTCGGATGATGATTAGGCCGGTGTTTGTAATCTTAGCCTCATCCAACTCACCCAAGTAGGTTGTTTTGTTAAAGCCTCTTTGAAACAGCCAGTACTCATTGCCTTTGCTTGCCAAAAGCATATTGAAGTAGGTGTCGATTTTGTCATATTCTAAAGGCAATACCTGCTGACCATATTCATGAAACGCACCAATTCCATTTGGGCCTTTCACGATTATCCAAGGCTCTAGGTATTGATAAATTTCCGTACCCACTAGAGAAACCGCAGGTCTCAAATCACTTGACAATAACGAAAGTTCGTTACCTGCCTTACCAATTCTCACGGTCTCACTTAGAAGATCGATTTCATCGTAAATCAATCGTGATTGAAGTTGGATCTTAGTATCATAAACTTCCCAAGATTGAGCTTGCGTAGCCTTAGTAGTTAAGAATGTGAGAATGAGACTTACGAGTAGCGTAAATTTTTTATTCATTTAAATATTGGTTATTCGGGAAGGGCCTAAAGGTAAAATGACCAAAGGTTTGATTCAATCCTTTGGTCATTTTTATTAGAATTTGTAGTGCTAACTACTCTGTTTTTACTTTTTCCAGATCAAACAAGTCCGAAATGATTTGGATCATTTCCTCTGCCTGATCACGTTGGCAAGCTGCTCGAAGTTGCACCACAGGAACTTTGAGTATTTTCTGCATCATGCTCTTAGTGATTTTGTCTATCACTGCGTATTCTTTTTTGTCAGCATTTTTTGCAAATCGTGCCATTTCTTCCTGACGGATTTGCTCTAAGGACTGCTTGAGTTTATTAATAGTCGGGGAGGCAATCATTTCCTTTTTCCAATCGAAAAATTCCTTTATGCTTTCCTCAATTATTTCTTCCACCTTCGGAACAGACGCTAAACGCTTTTCCAATGTTTCAGAAGCTTTACTGCGAATGTTGTCTACGTTGTAAAGTACTACACCAGGAACATCTTCTACAGAAGTTTCTACGCTTCTTGGTACAGATAGATCGACAAGCAATTTATAGCTATTGATCTGGAATTTCTTAACCAATTCCTTGGTGATGAATGGTTCAGAACGCTGAATAGAACAAACAATCACGTCAGCTTCTTCCATAGCTTCCAGGCATTTCTCAAAAGGAACGACTTCAAAGCCCATTTCCGCGGCTATAGATTCTGCTTTGGCTTGGGTTCTATTCGTGATTTTGACTTTCGCGGTAGGAAGATGAACCATGTTTTTGGCCACATCTTCACCTATCTCGCCAACTCCGATCAATAATATTCTAGGCTCGAATGTATTTGAAGTTAAACTTTCGATCAATTCAATCGCTGCATAAGACAAAGAGGCCGCTCCATCTCTGAAAGCAGTTTCTTGCACGATGCGCTTATTGGTGAAAAAGACCGTGTGCATCAATCGATGTAAGAATGGCCCAGTCATATTCAAATCAGCAGACGCTTGATATGCTCTTTTTACCTGATTGGAGATCTGAATATCACCTACAACCTGAGCTTCCAATCCCATAGATACTCTGAACAAATGCCGGATAGCAGATATGTCATCATTGAGAATTTCAAAATACTCCAGGTAATTAACGATATCTGTCAGTCCTTTTTCAAGACCAATCAACTTAATTATCTCTGTGCTTATATCTTGATCGTGGCTATAGTATACCTCAGTCCTGTTGCAGGTAGAAAGTATTAAGGTGTCATTTAGGCTAAAAAAGTCTTTGATTTTCAGTAAGATAGCATGTACAGCCTTCTCATCCAGAGAAATAATTTCTCGGATTTGAACGGGTGCATTTTTATGTGATAAACTGAGTGCTCTAAATTTGACTTGCATCATGCTTAAGCTTGGACTGCAAATTTAACAGACAAAGACACGGGAAGTGCCATTTTGGGCAGGTATCTGTTAATTTGTAATCTGTCTAAATAACTGACTCCAATATTACTGCAATACTAGTGAGTATTGATTTCTGATTCTAATACTATTAACTTATGTCTGATAGATAGGTTCTATCATTTTTTTTGAAATACTATGAGAGCTAGATTTTTTTATTGGCTGAAAGTTTACCTGGGATTCTCCAGTAAGGAATCACGTGGATTCGTGTTGCTAATTCCTGTTTTACTTCTATTTGTAATCTCCACAGGTGTTTTCAGAAAGATCCGAAAGATAAAAGCTGAGAATTTTCATGTTCAGTTTCTAGCAAGCATAGATAGTATTCAAGCTTCAGGAATTGTACTTGTGAGTTCACCTTTTCCTGTGTTCAATCCTCAGGATACGATTGTAAAGAAGTCAAACTCGAAGCAGCTCGAAAATCTCAACCGAATTCCATTTTCTGAAGCAGATTCGGTCACATTACAAATAGTACCAGGAATTGGTCAAAGTACGGCAAGTAGGATCGTAAAGTTTAGAGAAAGTATTGGTGGACTTCATTCCAAAAATCAGCTCACTGAAGTGTATGGGTTGAAACCTGAGACTATTGATGCGATATGGGAATATTTCGATTTCTCTCCTGTTATATTTAAAAAAGTAAAAATCAATCAGATTGAGGCGGATGAATTGGCGAAGCATCCTTATGTAAGTTATGCTGAAGCAAAAGTTCTGATCGCCTATCGCAAGCAACATGGCTCCTTCCAATCTTCAGATGATTTTTTGAAAATCAGAATATTCAAGCAGGAATGGATAGATAAAATCGCTCCCTATCTTGATTTTTAAATAGCTGAACAAATTGATTTTCCCCAACTGAGCGATTTTCCCCATCTTTGATCCATGGATTCTAACCTGGATCAGATTCATTTACCCACACTCAATTTACCACATTTCGAGCCCCAGCTTCTGGAGAAGGAGGGGAAGATGTGGATATTCGATTCGCTTCGCAAAAAGCAACTCGTATTGACACCTGAAGAATGGGTTCGGCAACACTGGATCAACTTCCTTATTACTCAGCTTAAATTTCCAAAAGGGCTTTTTGCATTGGAAAAAGGGTTAGTTTACAATAAACTGCTCAAGCGCACTGATTTGGTAGTTTGGGACAAAAATGGGAACCCATATTTGCTCATCGAGTGCAAGGCTCCCAAAGTAAAATTGACGCAGAAAACGATAGAGCAAGCATGTATGTATCATAAGGAATTAAAAACGCCTTTTTTACTTATCAGCAACGGGCTACAGCATATCTGTCTAAGCTTTGACTCTGTTGCGGAGAAGTTTACTCAAGAGAAAAATTTCCCCGAACCCCCAGTTTAAGATCTTATATTGTAAATTCACAAATGAGATTTATTTCACAGTAACCTGAAATCACTTCCATTGATTATGTCTAAAACCTCTTCCATTCACCCGTGTGATTTATGCAGTAGCCGGAAGCTTTCAATGTTTTCTGACCTTACAGAAGAGCAGGCATGCAATATTTCAGATAATAAGAACATGATCTCTCACAGAAAAGGGCAGATGCTGTATTACGAGGGAGCAAAACCACTCGGAGTTTTTTGTGTGAATTCAGGCGTTAGCAAAATATTCAAAACGGCATCCAACGGTAAAGAACAGATCATTCATTTGGCTCAGAAGGGCGATCTTTTGGGGTACTCAGCATTGCTAGGAGAGGAAAATTACACAAACGCCGCCATGGTGATTGAGGATGCCAAAATCTGTTTTATTCCAAAGGAGATTTTTCTCAAAGCCTTGATTAGTAATGGGCCATTTTTCAAAAGACTGACGAAAGCACTTAGTCATGAAATTGGCATAATGGAGGAGAAGTTAGTGGATGCTTCGCAAAAAAGCATCCGTGAGCGTTTGGCGTATTTGCTCTTACAACTTGCCAATTCCTATGGACTTGATGGAGGAGATCATCAGCAGATTGATTTGGTGCTTAGCCGGGAGGAGATTGCTAGTTTGATCGGAACAGCCACTGAATCAGTTATCCGACTTTTATCCGAATTCAAAAAAGACAAGCTCATCGAATTGAAAGGCAAGAAAATCGTGATCTTGGATAAAGACGGTTTAGTGAAGCTTTCAGATTTTTATGCCTGAGTTGAACATAGCTTCTTGTATTTGGGTTAAAGCGGTATGAAGTCTTACCTTTCTAAATACCTTATTGCGCTTTTACTAGTCCCCGCGTTTTTCATTTTTTCTACTACTGTAGATGCCCAATCAATTGCGTATAAGGCCTTACTTTCCACGCTTTACGATTCTAAATTCCCAGTCCTGAAACCCGCTCAATTAAACGATTTGAGTAACTATCAAGTGTTGGATACACGGGAGAAAGAAGAGTTTGAAGTCAGCCATCTCAAAGACGCAGCTTGGGTAGGATATGACACATTTACCTTGAAAAATGTAGCTTCCCTTGATAAAAACAAACCAGTTCTTGTGTATTGTACCGTCGGAGCTAGATCTCAAGAGATTGGCAAAAAACTTAAAGAGGCGGGTTTTAAGGAAGTTTATAACCTGTACGGCGGCCTGATTGAATGGGCAAATGAGGAAAAGCCAATTTTTCATGGAGATTCGAAAACGCAGAAAGTGCACACCTATTCTCAATCTTGGGGGATATGGTTGACAAAAGGAGAAAAGGTTTATTAATTACCTCTTTTGGTCTTTCATACGACCAATTACTATTTCTCCACATCCTTATTTTGAATCGGATCGTAAATCATCCTAAATACATCCTTATGAAAAATTTAAAAGTCCATATTGTTCTTTTCTTCAGCATAATTCTTTTGAGCTGCCAAAGCGCAGTGCCAAGTATGGCTGAAACCACTCCACCTAGTCACAAAGCATGGAATGAATTGCTAAAGGCAAATGTCAGTGCCGATGGAACAGTTAATTACAAAGGATTTATCAAAGAGAAAGCGAAGCTGGAAGCCTATTTGAAAAGCATAAGTGAAAATGCTCCAGATCGTAAAACTTGGTCAAAGAATGAGCAATTGGCTTATTGGATCAATGCATACAATGGCTTTACAGTAAAGTTGATCGTGGATAATTATCCGGTTGAAAGTATAAAGGATCTAGGGCCAGCATTAAAAATCCCGTTGATTAAAGATGTGTGGCACTATCAATTTTTCAAAATAGGAGGTCAGGAATCCAGCTTAGATGAGATCGAGCATTCTATTTTAAGAAAGGAATTTGAAGAGCCTCGAATCCATTTCGCGATTAATTGTGCTTCAGTTTCTTGTCCGCCTTTGCTCAATGAAGCTTTCGAAGCGGCTATCATCGACGCCCAATTGGATAAAGTGGCAAAAGGCTTTATCAATGACTCTTCTAGAAATAAAATCACTCCAAATGCAATTCAGATTTCTTCAATTTTCTCCTGGTTCAAAGGTGATTTCACTAAGAATGGAAGCCTAATTGACTTTTTGAATAAGTACAGCAAAGTCAAAATTAAGGCCGATGCAAAAGTGTCGCATTTGGATTATGATTGGAATCTGAACGAATAGAACCAAGTTTTTGGTAAATTTCAAATTGAGTCTTAATTCAACCCCCAACCAATGAGTTCAAATCGCCATGTGGTCATCATCGGCAATGGAATAGCAGGAATTACCTGCGCTCGCCAGCTACGGAAGCTCGATGATTCGGTCAGGATTACCGTGATTTCGGGTGAATCGAAATACTTTTTTTCCAGAACTGCACTTATGTATGTGTTCATGGGACACATGAAATTTGAGCACACTCAGCCTTATGAGAATTGGTTTTGGGAGAAAAACAAAATTGAACTGAAGGAAGCTTGGGTGAAATCGATCGACTTTACTGCAAAGAATCTTTTTTTCCAGTCTGGTGAAAACATGGTCTATGATGAGCTTGTGATTGCTACAGGTTCTAAGCCGAATAAGTTTGGCTGGCCAGGTGAGGATCTTCGAGGAGTTCAGGGGTTGTATTCCAAGCAGGATTTGGAGCTAATGGAGGAAAACACAGCGACCGGAGTAACCCGAGCTGTGATTGTGGGTGGAGGTTTGATTGGGATTGAGATGGCGGAAATGCTAGCTTATAAGAAGATTCCAGTGACTTTTCTAGTAAGAGAATCTGGCTTTTGGGACAATGTACTACCAAAAGAAGAATCCGAGTTAGTCAGTCGACATATGCGTGAACACCACATTGATCTCCGACTAAATGAGGAGTTGCAGGAAATAATTTCCGATCCAAATGCCCGAGTGAAAGCTGTCCGTACCAAATCCGGTGAGGAGATTGAATGTCAATTCGTCGGACTTACCGCTGGAGTGACTCCAAGCATTGACTTTCTCCGAAATACAGAATTAGAACTGAACCGTGGGGTAAAAGTTGATTTTGGTTTTCAGACCAATATTCCAAATGTGTATTCCATAGGTGATTGCGCAGAATTTCATGAGGCGCCTGCTGCAGATCGCAAAGCTGTGGAGCAAGTTTGGTACACAGGAAGAATGCACGGGGAGACCATGGGTTATATTCTGGCCGGCAAAAAAGTTACTTACAAACCAGGTATTTGGTTTAATTCCGCCAAGTTCCTGGATATAGAATATCAAACTTACGGAACAGTACCTGCTAAGTGGGACACTGAAAAAGTGAAGTCCTTCTATTGGGAGCATACCAGCGGAAAAATATCTTTCCGAATGCTAATGGATTTGCAAGGAAAGATTTTGGGCGTGAATAATTTCGGTTTTCGTCTTAGGCATGAGTTTTTCGATCAGGCAATCCGAGAAGCTTGGGATGCAGCCAAAGTGATTTCCAAACTTGATAAGGCCAATTTCGATCCTGAGTTCTTTGCACCTTACTATATAGAAATTCAAAAGGCTTTCAAGAGCCAATTCGGAGGGGACGTCAAAGTTTCCAAGAAAACATTTATCCAAAAACTATTCGGAGCAAGCGTATGAAATCGAGCAAGACGATATTGTCAATAGTAGGGAATATTAATAGTCATGCGAGATTCCATGTGACCTATAAAAATAAAATTATATACGCATGAAGTTAATTCAAAGTATAGGTATTCTGCTCTTTTTGGTAGGCTTGGCTGTTTTTACGGCAATGCCTTTTTTAGGCAATTACACACTTACAGAGGAACTGGTTTTGTCCAACACAAAGGATATCCATCAGGAGAAAATGGCTGAAATTCTAGCGCCAATGTATGGTGAGACGTACTCTTCCAATTTCTCTTTCATTTCTACTTTCAAAGATAATTTCAACTCGTACAACGACGTGCTGAAGGATGAGGCAAAGTGGGATGAAGTGATCTGGGATGATTATAGTCTTCCGCTGGCACAAAGTTCCCTAAGTAGTCCTGTACGTGATAATCCTTGGCTATTCTTTGGTTTGTCTATCGGACTCGCCGTGTTGGGAGGATTGATGTACAATCTTCCAAAGTATCAGGGCGAACCAGAAGGAATCAAAAACAACGGAATTTTCCATTCTGCTATGAAAAACCGTGGCTGGATGGGAATGATTACTGGAGCGTATTTGATTCTTTTCTACATCATTTTGTATTGGTTTCCTGCTTACATCGTAAATCAAATCTGGATGGTAACTCCGCTCAGCATGATCCTAAGCGGCAATCCTGCAAGTCAATGGTTTCTCTACGGTACGATTTACACCCTTGCAATCACCGTGATGGGCGTGCGGATGTTCCGAAAATATCGAGGAAATAAATATCAACAACTTCGCACGGCATCCGTGATGTTCTTTCAAACGGCCTTTGCTTTTCTGATTCCAGAAATCCTCGTCTTGCTGAATCAACCTTATTTCGATTTCAAAAACATCTGGCCACTTGATTACGATTTCTTCTACGATTATCAGATCGATACTTTTTTGAGTTCGGGTGGAGTAGGGATGTTTATGTTGATTTGGGGTATTTTACTCATTGTCATTGGAGTACCGACTTTTACATATTTCTTTGGGAAGCGATGGTATTGCTCATGGGTTTGCGGTTGTGGTGGTTTGGCAGAAACTCTTGGTGATCCATATCGTCAGCTTTCAGATAAGTCCGTGAAAGCATGGAAATATGAGCGAGTGATTATTCACAGCGTCTTAGTTTTGGCGGTGGTGATGACGGCTTTGACTATTGTTAATTACTTTTCTGGATTTGCGCTATTGGGGGATGTCACGAACCAATTACATTCGTTTTATGGTTTTGCGATTGGTTCGGTCTTCGCTGGCGTAGTCGGAACAGGGTTTTATCCATTCATGGGCAACCGTGTTTGGTGTAGATTTGGCTGTCCTTTGGCTGCGTATTTAGGCTTGGTTCAACGTTTCAAATCTAGATTCAGAATTACTACCAATGGAGGTCAGTGTATCTCTTGCGGCAATTGCTCTACGCATTGCGAAATGGGAATCGACGTTCGCTGGTACGCACAACGGGGTCAGGAAATTGTACGATCCAGCTGCGTGGGTTGTGGCGTTTGTTCTTCAGTTTGTCCTCGTGGCGTGCTGAAATTGGAGAATGGCTCTGAAGGAAACCGAATCAACGAAATGCCAATAATTATTGGAAATGATTCCATCAAGATAAATGCGTAAATGATTCTCTTATATATTTTGATTGGGATTTATGCCCTGGGAATGCTGTTTATTTTCCTTTACAGCCTTGCTCAAGGGCATTTGCTTTTGAGCTTCCTTCGCTCAAAAAAGTATATGGGAAAAGTGGCTCATCAAGTCCCTGAGATTTGGCCGAAAGTCACCATCCAACTTCCCGTATTCAATGAATTGTATGTCGTGGATCGATTGATCGCGGCTGTTGCCAAAATGAATTATCCTTCGGATTTACTTGAAATCCAAGTTTTGGATGATAGTACTGATCAGACAGCTGAGTTGATTCAAAAGAAAATTCATGAGTTTCCAGATATTAATTTCAAATACATACATCGCATAGATCGAACTGGCTATAAAGCAGGAGCTTTGAAAGAAGGTCTGGCGAAAGCAAGTGGAGAATTCATCGCGATTTTTGATGCGGATTTCGTCCCAGATCCTGATTTTTTGTTGAAAACGATTCCCTATTTCTCTTCAGAAAAAGTAGGAATGGTGCAAACTCGCTGGACGCATTTGAATAAAAATTATTCCTTGTTGACTCGCTTGCAGGCTTTTGCCTTGGATGCACATTTTCTGATCGAGCAAATCGGCAGAAACAGCCAGCATGCCTTTATCAATTTCAATGGGACTGGCGGAATTTGGCGCAAGTCCTGTATCATCGATGCAGGAGACTGGCAAGACGATACACTGACAGAGGATTTGGATCTGAGTTATCGTGCGCAGCGCAAAGGCTGGGAGTTTGTATATAGGCCAGAAATCGAATCTCCGGCTGAGCTTCCTCCGATTATGTCGGCAGTCAAGTCTCAGCAGTTTCGCTGGACAAAAGGAGGTGCCGAGTGTGCTGGAAAGCACGCAAAAGCAGTCTTGGGAGAGGATTTACCTTTCGGAATCAAGATCCACGCGATGGCTCATTTGTTTAACAGCAGCCTTTTCATTGCTATTCTATTAGTGAGTTTAAGTAGCATTGGCGTGTGGTGGGCAGGAGTTCAAGGTTTGATTTCAGACAATCTATTTAAAGTTGCAGGGCTGTTTATGATAGGTTTTGTGATCATCGCTGGTGTGTATTTGGTTGCTTATTTCTACGAGAAAAGAAGTTTCTGGAGAAGTCTATTTCAAGCCATTTACATGCTACCACTTTTTCTCTCTGTGTCAATGGGCTTGGCATTGCACAATGCACAGGCAGTTTGGGAAGGTCTTACTGGGAAAAAATCACCCTTTATCCGCACACCAAAATTCAATCTGGAAAGTGGTTCTGACCTAGAAAAAAATCATTATATCAAGTTCAAAATCCCGGTGACCACTTGGATGGAAGGAGTCTTGATGCTTGTCTTTTCAGCAATGGTTGGCCTTCATATTTATATGGGCACGTTCGAGATGTTGCCTTTTCACCTCATGCTTGCAGTAGGGTATGGACTAGTTTTCTTTTCTTCTTTCAAAGCCTACAGTTTAAGTAAATAAGTTCTGATGCATAATCCTCCAATTATTGATGTAATCATCCCCGCATATAACGAGGAAAAGTCTATTCCTAAGGTAATTGGAGACATTCCGGCAATTGTGAGGAATATTGTAGTTGCGAATAATAACTCTACAGATACCACTGGGAAAGTGGCAGAAGCTGCTGGTGCAAAGGTGGTTTTCGAGCCTCAGAAAGGATATGGGAAAGCTTGTCTGACTGCGATGGATTGGATCAAAAAACAGGAGATTCAGCCTGATATTGTCGTCTTTTTAGACGGTGATTACAGTGATTATCCAGAAGAGTTGTTGGATTTGATTCAGCCGATTTTGGATGACAAAGCTGAGATGGTCATAGGATCAAGGGCATTGGGAGAGCGGGAATCTGGCTCGATGACTTTTCCGCAGGTATTTGGAAACTGGCTGGCAACTACGATGATGAAATACATGCAAGGTGCCAAATTTTCGGATTTGGGGCCTTTTCGTGCGATTGTTTGGTCGAAGTTACTTGACCTAAAAATGATAGATCAGAACTTCGGTTGGACGATAGAGATGCAGATCAAAGCGCATAAAGCTGGACTTCGTTACACGGAAGTGCCTGTGAATTACCGCAAGAGAATAGGAGTATCCAAAGTCAGCGGAACAGTAAAAGGAGTGTTTGGAGCTGGGTATAAGATTATTTATACGATTTTTAGATATTGGTAAGATTAGAGGTAAGTATCAAGACGCAAGTAACAAGATTGTAATATGAATAGAGCGCTCGAATTTAAAAATTGGTCTGACGGAGGGAATAATTATGTTTTAAAAGCAAGTGCAAATAATAAATGGAGTGGTTTTCAGGATTCAGTTATTTCTAAGCTTTCCATAAAATTTGGGCTTAGCTTCAACATTGTTATTTGGACTGATTCAGATAGTGAAAGTGATTATTATTGTATTCCATTTGAAGTATTGAAACATCTTTTTCTTGATGAGCATAAGACCACTGGCAAGTATCCTAATAGATGGACTGCAGTTATTCTTGATCATCAGTTCTTAATGCATAGCAATTCTAATCTCTCAATTGATATTTCTTCGTTCTATGGCTTACCATTGATTCAAGAGCCAAAATTTGATATAGAGGATGATTTTTATATTGAAAATGCCAAAGCGGAAATTAGTATCAGGTTAGGTCAATCAAAATTCCGAAAAGGAGTTTTAAAGAATTTTGGCAACAAGTGTGCGTTGACTGGTATTTCAGAGCAGGCATTATTAACAGCTAGCCATATTGTTCCATGGTCACATAAAAAGGAATTTAGAGGAGATATTTCGAATGGTATTTGCCTTTATATTGAAGTGGATGCACTCTTCGACAAGGGGTATATTTCATTTACAGATAATTTAGAAGTTATTGTTGCTTCCAATAGATCACATTTTTCAGAAGAGCTAAATAATAAGTTAGATAAACTTACAGGTAAAAGGCTTAGTCCTGCTAGGCTAAAGAAATTGAATTTAGAGTATTTATATTATCACAGAACTGTAATCTTCAAACAATGACTCGGTCAATCTAATCATCAAATTTGGATTGGAGGGATAACTGTGGATTTTAGTAATTTTAGACCTATGAAAAATTTATTCATTCTTGGATTGGTTTTATTATTCTTCTCCTCCTGCAATTCCACAGGCAGAAAAGCCATCGACGAGAAGCAATTCGCTTCGCATTGGTATCAGGATAGGGCGGAGATCAATGTGTTTGACCTGAAGCAAATGCGCTATGGCGAAGTGCGAGAAGGAAAGGCTGTAATGATTTTTGTGACGGAGGATTTCTCTAAGCGCAAGCAAGTGAAGGTCGACGATGCTGATGCCGCAGGAAAGGGAGCGATAAAGGTGATGAAGCTGAACATGACACGTGATTTTGTAACGGGAGTGTATCCTTACCACACGATGTTGTCTGTTTTTACTCCAGTGTATGATTATATGAATTCTCCGAAAATCACTGCTTCTATGACCGAATGGTGTGGTCAGTCGTTTGCGCAGCTCAACTGGAAAAACAATAAGTACCAAGCCAAACTGTTCTCCTATTTCGAGTCCGAAGGTGATCAGGAATTATCCATTGGCGCTATGGCGGAAGATGAGATTTTCAACTTAATAAGATTGAATCCTGACCTTGTGCCTACAGGTCACAAGAAGTTAATTCCTAGTTTGATTTATTACCGCTTCTCACATCTTCCACTCGATGCGGAAAGTGCCGTGATTTCAAAAAGAAAAACAGGTGAGAATCAGGCTGAAGTTGAAGTGATCTATGAAGAAATCGGAAGAAAGCTGCTAATCAAATATGTTGATGCATTCCCTTATGAAATCATGTCTTGGCAGGAAACATTCACCAAAAAAGATGGCACTGAAGAAGTAACTACCGCAGTTCGGAAAAGTGTGCAAATGCTGGACTACTGGCGCAAAAATGGGCTACAGGATGAATCGCTTCGCAAAGGCTTAGGGCTTTGAGCAAGCAGCTTAATCGGCGATTAATTCCATTGATTTGGCTGGTTATGGCAGTCGGGTTTTTCTATTTGGCTTACTATATTCCTAGAGAAAATTTTTGGCTGTCTTTCACGATTTACAGCTTTCTTTTCGGAGGAATGCTTGTTCTTTATTTTTTGAGCGCACAGTTAAAATGGCAATGGATTTTTGTAGGGGGATTACTAATCCGACTTTCTTTACTGCTCGCAATTCCCAAATGGTCGGACGATTATCCGCGATTTCTATGGGATGGGGAACTTGTGCAGATGAGCGAAAATCCCTATTTGGAAACGCCCGAAGATTGGCTTCAAAATCATCCTGAAAGTGTAAGCCCTTATTTGGAGAATCTATTTGAGCTGATGAATTCCCCAGAGTATTTCTCGGTTTATCCGCCTTTGAATCAAGCTATATTTTATATCGCTGCTTGGGGCTCAAATCTTGATACCAATAGCGGAATTCTAATATTACGAGCTATCCTCATTTTGGGAGAAATAGGAGTTTTCTTTGGTTTACTGAAGCTATTCGATCATTTTCAGCTTGCGGAAAAAAGGTTAATCCTTTATTGGTTGAATCCATTGGTGATTATGGAAATCACTGGCAATCTTCATTTTGAAGGCATGGTATTGTTGCTTTTGCTAGCTTCTGTGTATGCGCTGAGTAAGAATAGAAATATGATATCAGGAGAATTTTGGGGGCTTTCGATTGGGATGAAACTGTTGCCTTTGATGCTAATTCCTACGTTCTTTTCTTTAGAGAAAACCAGAAAATCCAAAGTTTTTTGGATAGGATCAGCCATTGCAATCATAGCGAGCTTTGGATGGCTTTTGATCGATAATTCCTGGGTTCATTTTCTACAAAGCTTAAAGCTATATCAAGGAAAGTTTGAGTTTAACGCTTCCATCTATTACTTACTTCGGGAAGTTGGCTTTTGGGTGAAAGGGTATAATGTCATCGGGGAAATTACTCCGATATTAAGCGGGATAACACTGGTGGGAATTCTATACTTTTCATGGAAAAGGAAGGCTCAGAACCTATTGCAGCTCACAGATCTCTGGGTGTTTATCTATTTGTTTTACCTGATGTTGCAGCCAGTAGTCCATCCTTGGTATCTGATTCCTGCTTTTGGCTTGAGTTTGTTTACTGATAAAAAAGCCTTCCTTATTTGGACTTTCGCAGTGATATTTTCGTACCAAGCCTATGGTGATCCTAACTACCAAGAAAGCCCGGTTTTCCTTTTCTTAGAGTATTCCATTCTCGCCCTAGCTATTTACTGGGACTATTTTAAAACAACTACAAAATCACTCATACCTACATGAACTTTAGATTAGTCCAAATTTTTGCTTTATCACTTCTCATTTTCGAATGTTCTCCTAGCCCAGAAAAGCAGGCTCAAGAACTCATCGAAAAGTCAATCCAAGCACATCAACTTTCAAAGAAATGGGAGAATATTACGAGCATCAAGTTTAAAAAGATGACTCGGTTGCTGGATGAAAATGGAACGATAGAAAGTGAATCTGAGCAATGGGTAGAATTCCGTCTGAAACCTTATTTCGAAGCCAAACTGACTTGGACCAAGGATAGTATACTTCATGTTGTCAATTTCAACGGAAGTCGGACAAGCTATCAAATGGGCGAAAATGCTATTCAGAATGAAGGGTTTTTGAGGGCGAAAAGAGCTGAAATTGAAGCTGCGTATTTAGCTTTTGCGCAGCCATGGAAACTAATCGAAGAGAATGCTAACTTATCTTATCAAGGTCAAAAGACACTTGAAGATGGTAAAACTGTCGAATCTGTCCGAGTAGATTATGGTCCTGATACGGATGTCTGGTGGTTTTACTTGGATCCAATTTCCGCCAAAGTTGTCGCCAATGAACTCCATGCGAAAGATCATAAAAGCCTGATCGAAACTATTTCTTACGATGAGTCAACTGGTTTGCTTTTGGCAAAAGAGCGTAAGAGTTTTAGAATTGATGATGAAGGGAAAAAGCTGTTTTTGCGAGCAGAATATTTATATTCTGACTACCAAGTGACATTTGAATAGATGGAGCCTAGCTTCAACATGATTAAACTTATTAAAACTTAGAATTTATGAGATTAAAATACCTCTTCGTATTCCTATGTGGATTGACAGTTTTCACATCGTGCAACTCGCGAACTGAAGCCGAGAAAATCATTGACAAAGCCATTGAAGCTCATGGAGGTGATATTTACAATAATTCGAAAGTTGAATTTGACTTTAGAAAAATTCACTATACCATTTTAAAAACTCCGGATAGGTTTGAATACATCCGTGAGTTTTCGGACTCTACTGGAAATGTAGTCGATTTACTGAATAATGAAGGTTTTGTGCGAACTGTGAATGGTGCTAAAATCGATACGCTTTCAGAAGAATGGATTGGGAAATATTCCCGCTCGGTGAATTCTGTGGCTTATTTTGCTTTGCTTCCTTATGGGTTAAATGATCCTTCAGTTTTCAAGACTTCTTTAGGAGAAACTGAGCTCAACGGTGAGAAATATGACTTGATCAAAGTGACTTTTGCTGAGGAAGGTGGCGGAGATGATTTTGATGATGAGTTTTTATATTGGATAGGTACAGATGATTCCATCATCGATTTTATGGCCTACAGCTATCATACGGATGGGGGCGGAGTGAGAATGCGGGAAGTAAGTGCGGTGCAGGAAGTCGGTGGTATTCGCTTTCAGAACTACCTGAATCTCAAGCCAGCGGATGAATCTGTGTCTGTAGAAAAGATGCAGGAGCTTTACGAATCTGGAGATTTAGAGTTACTTTCAGAGATAAACCTTGAGAATATTAAGGTTGAATCTTTGAAAAAATAACCCAAAATGAATCCTAAACGACTGAAATTTACGAATAGAAATGGTGTTGAGTTAGCGGCACATTTGTACCTGCCTGCTGATCAGAAACCGCATTTTTTCGCGCTTTTTGCACACTGTTTTACTTGTTCTAAGAATTTCTCAGCCGTTACACGGATATGCACTGCTTTGTCGCAAAATGGTATTGCCGTTTTGAGCTTTGATTTCACCGGACTTGGTATGAGTGATGGAGAATTCAAGGATTCAACTTTCAGTAGTAATGTGAGTGATTTATTGGATGCAGCGGATTTTCTTGAGAAAGAATATCAAACTCCAAAATTGCTCATCGGCCATTCACTTGGTGGTGCAGCGGTACTATACGCTGCTATGGAAATGCCAGAAGTGAAAGCTGTTGTGACCATTGCTGCGCCTTCATTACCAACTCATGTGCGTCATCTGTTTCTGGATAGCATGGATGAAATCGAGGAGAATGGCAGCGCAAATGTAACTATAGGTGGGCGGCCGTTTAAGATCAGTAAGAGTTTTGTAGAGGATCTGGAGCAGAAGCCTCTAGGTTCATTTTTGAAAAATCTGCGAAAGTCACTGTTAATTATGCATTCCCCTCAGGATATCATAGTAGAAATCAATAACGCGGCAGAGATTTACAATGCCGCTTTTCACCCTAAAAGTTTTATTTCCTTAGATGGGGCAACCCATTTGATTTCTAATCCTAAAGACAGCGAATACATTGCAGAGGTGATCGGCAGTTGGAGTAAGCGCTATGTACTAGTGGAGGAAGAAAAGCAGGTAAATGATACGCGAGGTAATCAGGTGTTTGTACGACTTTCAGGAGAAAAGTACACCACAGAGGTAATGACGCCTAATCATCATTTGATTGCAGATGAACCGATAGAGGTGGGAGGAGCTGATCTTGGACCAAATCCTTATGATTTGCTTATGGCTTCTCTGGGTAGTTGTACTGCGATGACCCTAAAGATGTACGCGGAACGCAAAAAGTGGCCTCTGGAGCAAGTTTCAGTCTTTCTCAATCATGGGAAAGTCCATCTCTCAGACAGCGCCAATCCTGAAGAAAAGTCTGCAAAAGTCAGCCAGTTTACTCGGATAATAGAAATCGAAGGTGATCTGGATGCAGAGCAAAGGCAGAAACTGCTGGAGATATCAAACAAGTGCCCTGTACATCGCACGCTTCAAGAGGAGATTGTCATACAAACTATGTTGGCAAAATGAACAAGGCCTATTCAAGGAATTACTTAATGAGTTCAGTCCTGGTGATTCTGGGACTAGGTTTGTGGGCGATATTCCCTCTTCAAGCAGACTTAATTTCTGTTGCCGAAAAATGGAAAGGGGTATGCTGGGTAGGAAGTCGAGCACCGCTTTTGGGGCCAGAACTGGAAGCTTTGAAAGCTACAGGAGCAGATGCGCTTTCACAAACTCCTTTTGGCTGGCAAACAGAAAAGAACAATCCTGAAATACGCTGGGACACACATAATGAGAACAAATGGTGGGGGGAATCTTCAGCAGGAATCAAAGCAACTTTTGATTCTTCGGCCCGGCATGGTATCATGAATATGCTCAAGCCGCACCTTTGGGTTCGTGGCAGCTGGCCAGGTGAGATAGAGATGAGGAGCGAGGAGGATTGGAAGGGTTGGTTTGAGAATTACGAGGGTTTTATCCTAGCTTATGCTAAAATGGCCGAGGAACACCAAATCCCGATGCTTTGCATTGGAACTGAATTAGAATTGACTTCAACACGCGAAGAGGATTGGCGGAAGGTGATCGCTGAGGTTCGCAAAGTCTATTCTGGCAAGTTGATTTATGCAGCTAATTTCACTGAGTTTGAGCATGTGAAGTTTTGGGATGCGCTGGACTACATAGGTATTCAGGCATATTTTCCACTTTCTATCAAAACCAATCCTGATCTCGCGGATCTCAAATCCGGCTGGAAAAAGAGTTTGCCAAAAATAGAAAAAGTAGTTCGAGCCTATCAAAAGCCTGTCATGTTCACGGAGATTGGTTACTGCAATACAGTAGATGCGGCTAAGGAACCTTGGGTTTGGCCAAATGAGCGTAAAGAGACAGAACTTTCTGAGGAAATGCAGGCGCTATGCTATGAGGCGTTTTTTGAAACAGCTTGGCAAAAGAGCTGGATGGCGGGCGTGTTTTTCTGGAAATGGTATCCGGAAGGAAAGCATAGGGAACCAGATTTTACTCCACAGGGGAAAATGGCAGAGCAGGTGATGCAGAAATATTTTTCGATGGACTGAATTCTAAAAGCTAGAATATATAACTTAAGACTATTCTAATCAGATGATTATACACTAAAAACTCTAGTTTTTTGAATAAATGTTTGTTGAGTTGTGTTTTGAAACTCATCAGATTTATTCGTTACAAATTATTTAACCTATGAAAACGATTCGGATTTTTATTGCTTCATCTAGTGAACTGAAAGAGGATAGAGAGAAGTTTAAACTTTTTATTGGTCTTGAAAATGATCGATTGGTTGATAAAGGAATCTACTTAAAATTAGAGCAATGGGAATATTTTAAGGATTCGATTTCGACTACACGTCTTCAGGATGAATACAATGAAGCAATTAGGCAAAGTGATATGGTTATCTGCCTGTTTTATACCAAAGTTGGAAAATACACAGCAGAGGAATTTTACACGGCGTATGAAATTTTTAAAGCTCAAGGTAAACCACGCATTTGGACGTATTTCAAGAATGCAGACATTAAAGTGGGCTCCATTGTTAAGGATGACATAGATTCCTTATTTGCTTTGAAAGAGAAACTTGGAAAACTTGGACATTTTTTCACCGAATACACTTCCGCTGATGATCTTCTGTTGAAGTATGGGAGACAGTTGGATATGATTATGCCTGAATACGAAACGAATTTAGAATCTGAGCTCGTAGGCAAAGCAAAAGAAAGGAAGAGTGAACATGTGGCCGAAGTAATTGAGAACAGTTTTAATAACGAACTGACGAGTAGAGTACTCCTGGCCATAAGCAGCTATAATAAGAAAGCAGCGGGTTTTTTGGCGGCCAATAGTGACTGGGCAGAAAATGAAGATTTGGTAAAAACTGCTAAACGTATCATTATCAGCGAGTATGTTGGCGTAATTGGGAGTCAGATTCGAAAGTTGATGGCTATTGGTTCACTGACTTTTTCTGAAAGCAAAATGATGCGCTATCTGGAGAATAGTCAAACCACAGCAAAAAGGGGATTGCAACTTATTTGCTATTCATTGATTTCCGCGCTTTGGGATCATCAGGTAGTGAAAAAGGTTGAATTTTCCTCCTCTCAAAAAGATGTATTAATCAAGTTTTTTAGGAATGCTGCTGAAGAAGATGTACTAGGGTTTGCCGAATTACTCAAGCATTTACTAGAAATATATTCAGTGAATAAATTGGATTTTCTCATTTCTGAATCGTTGGAATTGCTTCCAAAACTTCAAGAAGGAAGCGAGTTTCTCACTGCTTGCTCACAATTGAATGACTTATCGACGCTGTTGAAAGGTTCTACTTTTCGACTCGAAGACTGCCAAGCCGCTGAGAAAAATGTGGCTATTGTGTTAGAAAGTTTAAGTTTCTTGGCACAATACCGTATGATTTCTATCAATGAGATAGATTTTAATCAGCAGCGGAATGATCAGGAAGGTTTGTACTTGCACAATTACACCTTGCTAATAGGAGAAAGACTGGCCAACGACGACAGCCAAAGTAATGTCCGTAGAGAGTCCTCACCCGTTATTTCCCATGCGGTGATTATTTTCAAGGATAATTATAGAAAGAATATAAATCTGGATCCTTTTATCATAGATTTCAATGGTTTGAAGCTGGATGGTGGATCCAAAATATGTTTTTATTCTCACGCGAATACCTTTGATGATCAAAATCTTAACTATGATTTCATAGAAGATGGCAACAAACAGGTCATCTGTAAATCGTCAAATCCCAAGCCCGATGAATCCAGCATAAATAACCTTAACTCGTGGCTTTCTAAAAAAGCTAATCGAATAGACATGAATTTCGATAAGGTTTATAGCTTGTTTTATGAGGCTAAAAAGACCTTAACCGGTATTGAATACGAAGTCGAAGAAGATTCATTTTAATTTTTTGGTCTAAATAAATATTCCCTATGAAAAAGTATCCTTTCAAATTTCTTGATTCCTATCAGAGAGAAGATAGAGGTGTATTCTTTGGGAGAGATGAGGAGATCAACGCCTTGTACGAAATGGTGTTTCAGTCGGCAACTGTCCTTGTTTACGGAGCCTCTGGTACGGGGAAAACCAGTTTGATCAATTGTGGGCTAGCAGGTAAGTTTCAGCCGCACGATTGGCACGATTTGATGATCCGAAGAGGTGCTGATATAAACAACTCATTAAAATCAGAATTGGAGAAGGCTGGTGGAAAAGTGGCGACGGATTTTGATGAAACAAAATATCTAAACGAGTGGGAAGTAGATAATACTAGTGAAGTTCAGGAATTGACTCCAATTAGTAAATCAATTAGGGCAGTTTATCAACAGTCCTTCAGACCTGTTTATTTGATCTTTGATCAGTTTGAAGAGCTTTTTATTCTTGGTTCTATTTCCGAGCAGGAGATTTTTATTGAAACAATCAAAGGAATTCTACAGTCTGGTCAACCTGTCAAGTTGATTTTTTCTATCCGCGAGGAATACTTGGGCTATTTATTTGAGTTTGAAAAGGCTATACCTCAACTAATGCGCAAGAAGCTACGGGTAGAACCTATGAATCTTGAAAAAGTGAAGCAGGTAATCGTCGGAGCAGCCAAATTTGAAGGATCAAATATTTCAATCAAAGAAGGTGAGGAAGATGCAGTGGCAGAAAGTATTTTTAATAAAATCAAAGGGGGTAAAAAATCACTCACGATACAGTTGCCATTTTTGCAGGTTTTCCTGGACAAGCTTTACCTGAATATCACGGGTGACAAAAAGCGTGAAATGCCTGCTGAATTTACATTGGACGCAGTGAATGAAATGGGAGAGATTGGAGATATATTGAGCAATTTTCTAGAAGAGCAGGTTGCTGATATTTCTAAAGAATTGAAAGGGAAATACCCGAGTCTAAAACCTGAGCTCACCTGGAAAATACTTTCTCCCTTTGCTACACTTGAAGGTACGAAAGACCCGATTACTAAGAAGGAATTGTTCGACCGCTTGCCAGATTTAGATCAACAAATGGTGGCTGATGTAGTAGAAGCTTTTTCCAAAAATAGGCTGCTCCGCTACAATGAGAATACGGATACGTTTGAGATTGCTCATGATTCTCTAGCCAAACCCATTGCAGAAAAGAGAAGTGTAGAAGAAACTGCTTTGCTTGAAATCAAGCGCTTGGTCAAAAGTCAGGTGGGTGTAAAGGAGGAGGCAAGAGAGTTTTTTACAGAGAAGCAACTCATCTATATAGAGCCATATTTGTGTAAGTTTAAACAAAGTGAGGAAGAGAGAAACTGGATTGTCAAAAGCAAGGAAGCTCTTCAACTGGAAAAGCAGAAAGAAGCTAAACGCAAGTACGATGACTTGGTGAAAAGCAAGAAGTCAATGTTTTTGAAAATTGCTGTTGGAGTAGTTGTGGTTATCGCTGGGCTATTTATTGTTTTGGCTATGAAAGCCCAAAAAAATGCGGTTGATGCTTTGGTAGCAGGTGCAGAAGCTATAAGTGCAAATAATACATCAATCCAATTGTTAAATGAGGTTTTGGGAAGTTCAGGAGAGAAATACGAAAACCTAACGAATGAACAGATCCAAGATATTATTTACAAAGAGAAAACGTATCCACTTGATAGCTTAATTGAAATTAGAGCTTCCGTCAGTCCATCCAATGCTGGTGGCAACAACAGAAATTATACTATGTGGCTAGAGTTTCCATTGTTGAGGAAAGATGAAATAAGAGAAGTACAGTACAATTTTTGCAAGGGCTTTATTGATCAAACACGAATTTCAAAAGATCCTAGCTCTTCCTTTTCCATAGGATACCTTGGTTATGGATACTGTCCAACTATGAAGATTGACGTGATTCTTAGTGATGGGGACACGCTCCATAGGTACTTCTCTTTTAAGGAATTCTTTGCATCAAATCCTCTCACAGAATAATTTCAAAGATCCGTTTTACTGGATTATGCTAATTAATCCAGCATTCTTCAAATGATCTTGCACCGTTAGTTTCCCGCTGAGATCCAATTCGGGTACTTCGCCTATATCATTTTGATGGAAATGGTATACAAATATGGATAGGACCTTACTTGGAAGACTTTTATTTTTCAATTCTTCAGGAAGAGTATTATAGCTGTTTTTTAGAATTTGCTCTGCAAAACCTGCAGTCATCACCTCATAGCTCATGGTGGCAGGCTTAGATGCTACGATTAAAGCAAACATCCTGAATTCGGACTCAACCTTGAAAAACATTGACTTGAATATTTCATAGTATGAGAATTTCCCGTCACCACCGACGTTTTCGGAAAAGCGGCTGTCAGTAGGAACGCTTGAGCCATTGATATTGAATTTCTCTAAACTAGTAGTCATTGCAAATCCATCCATATCATAGTAATAATGGAGCTGATTTTTGTACCCTGAATTGCTAAAACCCGCACTTAGAAATGAATCCACTTGGCCTAGAGTAGATAAAGGAGGCTTATAATTTGATTTTATGAATTTAGCTGAAGCACGTGGGGCAGGGTTTGGAAAGAAATAATTCTGAAACTCCATAGAAGGTTGATTCATCATTGCACTGGGAGAACTGATTGGTGCCCCACCATCCAAATCCTTATTTTGAGCAAACTTCCTAGTTAACTCGCTGAGTAGCTCGTCAAGGACCTTAGTATTTAACTCTTCCCTGATGAATTTATCGTCTTCCTTTTTCACTCGACTTAAGAAATCATCATAGGCTTCAAACAAAACAGTCTTATTAAAATTCCTTGGAACCCGAGTTCTTCTTGATGCAAGCTGTTTTAACTGAATGTATCTAGAAAGTATATCCAATCTTGAGTCGGCTGCATATTCAAGTTTTATAAAATTGGAATTCCCAAAAGAATAAGGATGGAAATCGGGAGTATTATTTCGGATTTCCATACTAAGCGGCATATCGTAAATCCCTGCAAAATAGGTTAGGGAATCAACGTAGAATCTATCGGTATTTTTTGCCGCTAAAAAAATCCGCTGAAAATCAGGGTATAAATCTTCGTTAAACAGGGAGTTGTACTCATTTTTTAGACTCCTGATTTCAGTTTTCAATAGGAGATTTGATTCTGAATCAAATTTGATCATTTCATAGAGCTGTTTCTTTTCGTTATGAAATGTCTGGAAATCATCAATTTTTGCAGAATTGTAAAAGTTAATTCCTCTATCTAGAATGCTTTTTAATCTGCGTAATAAACCCCGGCTGACTTCACCTTTATTGAGGCTTAGTAGCTTCGATTGATTTTGATAAAATAATGCATTTGTGAAATTGTAGAGCGTAGAATTTTCATTGATAAAAGAGATGCCTTTGATTGATTTGATTTCATCATTCTCGAAGGAAAGTATTTTTTTTATTCGTTCTACAGGTATGGAATCAAAATAGGTTTCCGTCAAATACAGGTTCATGTAAGCTTGCGCCAATGTTATTGTATCATTTTTATTAGGTTTAGTATTTTCTTGGGCTCTAACAGTACCTACAAAAGCTATCATGAGAAAGCTAAAAAAGAGGGGCTTGAAAAATTTCATTTTACTTGAATTAATGAATGATAGATGCTCCCACTAAAATTTAAAAGATGGGATTGATTGAGTATAACAATATCCTTGCATTAATATAAGCTTTAAATTGCTTATTGTCTATTTATATATCTGGTAATCAGTGTTGTGTAATAAATTTTTTGATATATGATGTTCTTTTCGGAACTGAATCTTTCTTCAGTGTTTGCGTGTCATTTTTATAATCAAATAAAAACTCCTAGTTGATTATTTGATCTATGTCATTTTATAAGGAATTGCTATAGCTTATTTTTGTATCGAAGAATCCAAACAGTCCTTCCTTTAAAGTTTGCTGGAAAAACCCAAATCATTCTTAATTTTTTTCTTAATATCTGGGCTACTGAATAGTAATCCTTGCAAGTAACTTATAAATAGGTAGTCCCAAATATTAGGTAGAGATAACCGAAGGCCAAAAGCTTTCGGTTTTTTTCTTTGAAAGGCACCCGTACTTCCTTTATTTTTTTATTAATTAGCTAAGTCAATAGATTATAGCATATGAAAAATAACCAGAGAAGAGAGTTTCTGAAATCTACCGGCCTGGTAGGATTGGGACTTTTCGGGGCGGGCAGTACCCTCGCCAATGAATTTGAGAACCTTCCTTTACAAGCAAAAAAGGGCGTAAATCGAATTCAATCTTTTAATATGAGTGGTTTTGCCGCTCCTAAAATTGATACTGTCCGAGTTGGGATAGTTGGGCTAGGAATGAGAGGGCCTGGTGCTGTTGATAGATTGAGCAAAATAGAAAATGTGGAGATTAAGGCACTTTGCGATTTGCTACCAGAAAGGGTAGAAAAAGCAAAGGCCCAATTGAAAGACTCTCCGCATAAGCCAGATGGTTATTCTGGAAATGCATATGCTTTCAAAGAGATGATGGATCGTGATGATTTGGATTTGATTTATATCGCTACACCTTGGGAATGGCATACTCCAATGGCAGTTTATGCTATGGAAGCTGGTAAACATGCTGCTTGTGAGGTTCCTATTGCTCGTACACTTGAAGAGTGCTGGCAGTTGGTAGAGACATCTGAGCGTACCAAAAAGCATTGTATGCAGTTGGAGAACTGCTGCTACGATTTCTTCGAGTTAATGACTTTGAAAATGACACGTGAAGGTTACTTCGGCGAAGTACTTCATGTAGAAGGCGCTTACATCCATGATTTGCTTGCTTTAAACTTCAAGAAAGATGGCGGTTACCAGGATATGTGGAGGCTGAAAGAAAATTATCGTGATGGTAATTTGTATGCTACACACGGACTTGGACCTATTTGTCAGATTTTGAATATCAATAGAGGTGACCAGATGGATTATTTGACATCTACCTCTACCAATGATTTCTCCATGCATGCTGAAGCTAAGAAATTGGCTGAGCAGGATAATTTCTTTGCTTCGTATGCACAGAAAAATTTCCGTGGAAACATGAATACTTCTATGGTGAAGACCAAAAATGGTAAAACCATCATGATTCAGCATGATGTATCTTCACCTCGTCCATATTCCCGACTTCATGTAGTCAGTGGGACAGAAGGATATGCACAGAAATATCCTGAAGCAAAAGTATCTAAAGGACATGGCTGGTTGAAAGACGAGGAATTCAAGGATTTGGAAACAAAGTACACTCCAGAAATCATCCAGAAAGTAGGAGAGCTAGCCAAGAAAGTAGGAGGCCATGGTGGCATGGATTTTATGATGGATTGGAGATTGATCGATTGCCTTAGAAATGGACTTCCTCTTGATCAGGATGTCTATGATGCCGCGCTTTGGAGCTGTGTTTCTCCACTCAGTGAGTGGTCTGTAGCTAATAGATCTAACTCCATCGATGTACCTGATTTTACTGGAGGGAACTGGAAAACAAATGCTCCGGTGAACATTACCCTTGCAGGTGGAGGAACCACAGGAGTGAGAGTTTAATCCTTAAGTAGCAAGAGATTAAAATATACGCTTGCCTGAAAATAAGAAAGCCCGCTGATCAGTTGATGATTAGCGGGCTTTTACTTTGACTTGAATTTTTACTTGGAATGTACTGGCTTGGAAGCTAAACCTTCATTTACAACTTGCTCAAGTTTTTTCTGATCACCCATATATTCGGTAAGATCAATTAAGCGCACTGTTCTGAAGTCGATAGGGTGGCTTTCACTCTGTAAGGAAATCCATCCACCAGTTAGCATCTGGCCATCTACTTTCGCTTTTGGGTCCACTGGATTCACATTTCCACCACCTATTTGAGGCTTTGAATAGCTAATCACGGTGTCTTGACCTACTAGATGATGCACATCGCCATTTCCTAATACAATGAAATTGGCAGTTACCCACTGATCACCATGATAGGTTTCAGAAGTGGAATTAACACAATGCGAAGTGATAAGTTTGTCGTCTATTACTACGTTGGTTCCTGGAGTACATAGATTACAAGTACTTCTTTTATCTTTTCCATTTCCGCCTAGGAACTGAGCCTCAATAGAAATCGGGAAATCCTGATCTTTAAGCATGGTCTTGGGATCCTGACAATGAAGCATCGCTCCAGAATTTCTAGTAGCCCATCCTTCTCCACCGTTCGCTTGCTCACCTACAAACCTATATTCTACTTGAAGTAGGTAATTGGAAAATGACTTATTATAGAATATATGCCCGTATTGCTGGTCAAACTGATCATAGCCATCATAGCGTACTTTCATCAAGCCATCTTCTACGCGGAATGTATTTGCGAAATTATCATTCAAGTCATGAGTACGGATTTTCACTGACCAATCATCGATGTTTTTACCATTAAAAAGTGTTTGCCACTTTGGCTTTTTTGCATCTTCACTGGCATAGTTGAAGGCGAAACCTAAGCCTGCAAGGCAAAGGATTCCAATTAGAACTGTCTTTTTCATTTTATTTTAGGGGTTTATTAATCGTAGGGTTACCAAAACTGGGTAATGGTCTGAATATGGCACATCTATTACCTTGTAGTCTACAAGCTCAAAACGTTCTGAGTCATACCAGACGTAATCTATTCGTTTTCCTTCCTCAGAAATATAGGTTGGGGAGTCATCTTGAGCTACTTGCCCAGCATCACTCCATTTGGAACTAATACTTTTATATTCTTCTGATGTAGGGTCAAAATTCAAATCACCAACCCAAAATGCCGGTTTTGGGAGAGTGTCCGCATAGTTGGTTAGGGCTTCTAATTGTGCGAGTCTATTTTCAGGAAATTCGTGACAAAGATGCGTGGCGCCAAAGTATAGTTCCTGTCTGTTCTTCAATTCTATTTTCACCCAAGCAGCAGCTCTTGGCTCACCGCCAGCAGGGGATGGAAGTGCCTGAGTTTTATAATTTAAAGCTTTTTTTACCAATACTCCTTCGCCATATCCTCCTTCTTCGTAATCCATTGCCTTGGCAAAGTAGCTTCTATACCCCGTTTTTTTACCAAGCTCAGCTACCCAATTTATCTTTTGTCCATATACAGATTCTAGGCGAGTAGTCATGCTATCCATTTCCTGGAGAGCTACTACTTCGGGCTGAAGAAGAATAATCAGATTTGCGATTTCTTCTAAATTTGGTTTACAAATTGTGTCTGGGTATTCGCCATGGTAAATGTTATAAGTCAAAATCTTAAATTCAGGATTATTTTCTTGAGCAAACGCACTCCATGGTGAGCAGAGTAAAAAAGTGATAATTACTAAAGACGTTATTTTCATATTGGATCGATTACCTGATAGGTACTTTTTACTACTTCTTAAAATAAATCTGCTTGGTGGCGAAGTAAAACTATAGAATCATATTGGAAGTTAATGATTTTAAAGATTCAGGAGAATGAAAGTGGAGGTACTCTATCCTCTTTTTATTTTTATGGTGGATTTGTACTATCATAGGAGTATCTAGTTGAGGCAAAAGAAGAAACGATATAATTGTGATTTATTTGTATCTTTTTAACCACAACCTATATCATTTCACCCGTTAAATTCACCTTCACTTAAGTCATTAAGTATTAATTAATAATAGCTTGAAAAAAATTCTCTGGGTTCTTGGAACACTTATTCTGCTGAGCATAGTTTCGATATTTTTGCTTGAACAATGGCTAGTAAAAACTCTTCCTGATAGGGTGAATGCCAATGAGGATCGAGCCTATGATATTCTGTTTAAGGAAGTAGATGTAAAGCTCTTCAGTGGAAGTATAGAATTGCAGGAGATTTCCCTAAATCCATTGAAAGAAGGAATGGCTATTACCATCACGGGTACCATGAAATCGCTCAGGCTAGGTGGTGTAAATATGCTCGGTTTTATTTTTGGAAAACTAGCTGAAGTACGTGAATTGAGATTGGATGATCCTAAATTCATTTTGATTAGAAATGACTCCATCTCCAAGCAGCCAGCAGATATGTCTAAGGCCTTTCAGGGGTTATTTGGTGATTTAGTATCACGAGGTGTCATTCACAATTTTGTGCTAAATAATGGCTCAGGAGAATTTTACACCCAGTTAGATACCGCCAGAAAGTTTGGGAGCTTTGAGGATTTCCATATTTCTGCTATTAATCTAGAAACTGATTCTATACGAATGAATTATGCGATTCCATTCAAACTAGAAAGCATAAAAACCAGTTTAAAAAATCTTCAAATCAATATTAATACTGACCAAACGTTCACGCTTGGTTCACTAGACTATGACTCAAAACAAGAGGCATTTGACTTCTTTGATATTCATTTAAACTATGATGATTCCAACCTTGAAGCTTCTAAGCGATCGGAACTCCAAAAGGATTTTATAGAAATTGATGTGCAGCATTTGCGAATCGAGCAGATAAATGCGCAAAGTAATATTTATGGGAATTGGTCGATTGTAGCAGGTTTAATGACAATCGATAGCTTGCATTTGCATGACGTGCGAAATAAAAATAAGCCTCGGCCTTATGATGAACCGGAGAAGCCCATGTTTGAAAGGATGGTGGAGCAAATCCCGTTTCCAATTGAGTTAGATACTATCAGGGTATTAAATTCCAAAATCACCTATTCTGAAATTTCAGAAGGTAAATCTCATCCAGTAAGTTTAAATTTCGAAAAGCTTTCTGCGCTGATCACACATGCAGTCTCATTGGATTCTCTGCAGTCAGGAGAAATGATAATCCACGGGGAAGCCGTTCTGAATGGATTTGCACCTATGCGGATGGATGTGACAGTGCCTTATAGCAATGATAGCACAAAGGAAAAATTTCATTTGGTAGCAAGTGTGGATCCTTTTAGTTTACCATCCTTAAATGGGATTCTGGGAGACCTGGTGTCTGTGAATATAAATTCTGGTACGATGGAAAAGCTAGAAATCACGATGGATGCATCACGGTATACCTCATCGAATTTCATGAAATTTCACTATAAAGATCTAAAGCTGGAATTAAGGGATGAGGATGCCAAAAAGCTAAAGCTCAAGTCAACACTTGCAAATATTCTTACATCTAGTAATAACCTTCCTGAAAACAGAAATTATAAAACTGCCCAGTTTCAAACACAGCGAAATATATATCGCGGCACTTTCAATCTAATCTGGGAATCCATTAGGGAAGGGATGTTGGAAATTGTACCAGGTGATTTGATGCAACTATTGACGAAGGAACAAGACCCGTCGGATGGAGGGAAAAGAAGGTGATTCTTACTGTATAAGTTATCAGTCTCAGTCACCTATAGCAAATTGATTTAATGTAAATCATCGATATCACTTGCCATGCATTCTTGCGTGAAGGTGGAGGCTAAACAATAAAAAAGGCTCTCCAAAAATGGAGAGCCTCACTTAGAATCCAAGCGCCACGCCTATTCAATTAACGCTCTTCTTCTTTCAAATCCATAATACGTATGGACACTATTGATGAATTCATGTTGAGGTCCTACTGGCCAGTCATCGTCATCAAAACCTGGAGCATTCTCTAGCTTTTCTTTTTCGACCTTTACAATGATAACATCACGTTGGTGACCGTGAAAATCAAAAGCCTCCCAAGGAAGAGCTAACAGTTTATTTCCAAGATTTAGAAAACCTGCATCAACTGATAGAACAACGTATGCTACTTCACCTGTTTCGGTGTCAAGCATAATGTCCTTAATAGTTCCTACTGATTCATCTTTTATTGTTTTTACGGTGCAATTTGCCGCAGTTGAGCTACTGATTGGAAAATGATATTCGGTATTCATGGTTAAGTTGGTTAAGTGAAAATTAGTGTTGTATTTACTAATAAACCAAGGTTATGCCATGCCGCTAAAAATGGGTTTTGAAGCGGGTAAGGTATTTTTTTAAGATTTTTTATGTGTTGGAAAAGGACGATCTGGGTAATGATATCCGCAAGTGAATTTGAAGAAAAAATAAGTTACTAGATGTTCTTTTAACCACAGTGGGCACAGAGAATTTCGAGAGAGTGCAAGCGCCTATTGTTGAATAAATGGAATTTGTCCCATAGGGACACACTATGGGTAGAAAGAAAATTATACCAAGATTAGCAGTGCCGTTAGGTACGGCTCTATAAATCAAAGAAAAAGCTATCAAGCATTAAGAGGGATCTAGTTATGAAAAGATCCTGGTGGTTCAAGTCTCCTGACTTGGGCCTATTTAAGAAATGTTTACCCAATCCCTTTCTTTACAATCGAAAAGTCGAACCCCGAGCAAAGTCGAGGAAAGAAACCTAAGATCTTGAGTAATCAGACCTGTCTTTTCTCATTTCTTCAGCTAGCTCTTTATCCAAAGGAAATGCACTCTCTTCCAGATTTTTCACAATGTTCTGATGATTTACCCCGTCTCTATTTTGCGAGAGCTTTCTACTTCCATGCACTTCAGTTATCACTATCTCAAAACCCACCAACGCTTTTACTTGTTTTGCAACATAATCTACACTCATCGTCTCCACACTAACACGGTTTGGACGTCCATCTTCATAGATGTTTACCAGTTTTTTCAAATGGTCCATAAGCTCTTCGCCTTCTATTAGTTTTACCTTTCCATATACATGTACAGCTAGATAATTCCATGTGGGCACATTTTCGTGATTATACCAAGAAGAAGAAATGTACGCATGTGGGCCTTGAAAAATGACTAGCACTTCCTGATCATCCGCAAGGTTTTTCCATTGTGGATTTGCCTTCGCGATATGTCCAGATAGGATTGCTTTTCCATCTTTATTCTGATCCAAGACAAAGGGTAAATGTGTTGCCCAAGGCTTTTCATCTATTTGAGAAACTAGCGTCGCAAAAGCATTTTTTTGGATAAAAGCGGCTACCTCTGCATCTTCTTTCCAGCGGTTTAATAGATGGATATACATGTAATTAGTTTGAGGTTTTGGATTTAATAAATGAAATTAGAGATAGGAATAGAAAGTATAAGATTTCTAACTCCATTTTATTCATTTTTAAAAATAGTAGTTTCGCTAAATGGAAAATCAAAGTACTGATAAACTAGAGCTGGCCGCTAAGTTTGTCAACAATACCGGAGCACCGATTTTTTTGACTGGAAAAGCAGGAACAGGCAAGACCACTTTTCTGAAAAATCTGGCCTTGCAAACGCACAAAAATCACGTGATCGTAGCGCCTACAGGCATTGCAGCTCTGAATGCAGGTGGAGTTACGATTCATTCTCAGTTCCTGTTTCCTCTTGGTTTTTTTCTTCCTGTCAACGAACCAGAAGGTAATTTCTCGGATCAATACGGTTGCTTTACGCAGCATACCTTGATCAGAAAACATCCGCTGAATGCAATCAGAAAGAATGTGCTGAAATCTATAGAACTACTGGTGATCGATGAGGTCAGTATGCTCCGAGCTGATGTGCTGGATGCGATAGATTATAGGTTGCGAACTGTCAAAAGGAATTTTAATACGCCCTTTGGTGGAGTGCAAGTGCTGATGATTGGGGATCTTTTCCAGCTTCCGCCGATTGTTCGTGAAAATGAGTGGCAGGTGCTCAGTAAATTTTACCCAAGCATGCACTTTTTTGAAGCCCGGGTTTTGCAGGATTCGGGATTGGTTTACCTTGAGCTGGATAAAATTTTCCGTCAGCAGGATGAAGACTTCATTCAAGTCCTGAATCATCTCCGAGAGAATGTGGTGACTGCCGAAGATATTACGCTTTTGAACAAGCATTATAAAACTCAAGAAGAGATCGCAGAAATCAAAGACTGCATCACGATCACGACTCACAATTATAAGGCTGATCAGATTAACCGGGATCGACTGATGGCGCTGAAAGGCGAATCGAAGTTTTACGAGGCGGACATAGAAAATGATTTTCCTGAAAACATCTATCCCTTGCCCAAATCGCTTGAGCTTCGGGTAGGAGCGCAGGTCATGTTTATCAAGAACGATAGCTCAGGAAATCAGGATTATTTCAATGGAAAACTGGCGACAGTAGAGGAGCTGGAAGAGGATCAAATCAAAGTATTGCTGGAGGGCAAGCGGTTTGTCTACCAGCTGAGAAAGGAGATTTGGGAGAATAAAAAGTACGTCATCAATCCAGATACCAAGGAGCTAGAAGAGGAAGTGATCGGGACATTCAGTCAGTATCCTATCAAAACTGCCTGGGCTGTGACTGTTCATAAAAGCCAGGGTTTAACCTTTGATCAAGCCATAATAGATGTGGGTAATGCTTTTGCTCCAGGTCAGGTCTATGTGGCGTTGAGCCGTCTCCGAAGTTTGGAGGGATTGGTCTTGAGAACAAGAATTCAAAACAATGCACTTCAATCTGATTCACAGGTTCAGACTTTTGTAGAGAGCGCCAAAAAGCATTCAAAACTAGATGAACTACTGGGTGCTTACCAGCAGCGATACCTTTCGCTTTTGTCTGGAGAGACATTCGATTTAGCTAGTTTGTTTCAGGAGATCAATAGTTTCCAGCGGAAGAATGATAGTTCGCTGGAGTTTGAAGATCCAGAGATGCAGAAAGCGGTAGGGGAGATTGCTGCGTTGATAAAAAAGGAAGTAGGAACTGCAGCTAAGTTTAGCAATCAGCTTCGCTTTCTCTTGCAGCAGAATGACAAAGAGAAACTGATGGAGCGATTGGAAAAGGGGTCTTCCTATTTCAAGAACTTTTTGAAAGAAGCTTTAGAGAAAATTTTGGTGCATAGAGCAGAGGTGGAACGCTTTTCCAGAACAAAAACCTACGCAAATAGCCTGGAAGAATTGGAAGTGAGTCTGCTGAGAAAGTATGGCGATATTAATAAAGTAAGCCAATTGATTGCTTCGATTTTAGATGGGGAGATTCCCGGCAAAATGAATGATTTGGAGCAGGATAAAATCAATCTTCGACTTCGACTGGCAGAGGCGGCTAAACAGGCAGCTGCTGATAATCCGAAATTCGCTAGTAATAAGACAGGTAGGAAAAAGGCTGGTAAGGCAAATCTGAAAAGAAAAGTTGGAGAGACTTATGAGACCACCTTTGGGATGATCAATGCGGGAAAAAGCATTGGTGATATTGTAGTTGCACGAGGATTGGCAGAATCTACTATCAAAAGTCATCTGGCTAAGGGAATCGCAGAAGGGAGAGTTGAGTTGGAAGATTGCTTACCTATGGAGGTTATTTCTGAGATCAGCTCCCAAATCGAAAACATCAGGAATTTGCAGGCGCTTCGGATACATTTCGAAGGAAAATACGATTACAATACCATCAAAATGGTTGTTGCTGGAAAGCAGGATTAATATGATAGATGTCGTTGTTCGGTTAGAAGTAAAGTGAGTAACTATAACTTGAATGAAATTCAATCAAAGCCAACTTCCTGATTTTGCTTAGAATTAAATTGATAATCCTTTCTTCAAATGCCTGCTTAAACTCATAAAAAAGGCCTTTCAGACTAATCTGAAAGGCCTTTTAATGTTTTAGCTAGAAGCTATCAAAGTGTGATTTTTGCTCCCAATACTTTTAGGAACTCACGGATCCAAGCTGGATGACCTGGCCATGCTGGCGATGTTACCAAATTGCCGTCAACATAAGCGTCGGTAGCAGGAATGTTTTGGTAATCACCACCTGCGATAGTCACTTCTGGTCCTACAGCAGGATAAGCAGTTAGTTTCCTTCCTTTGACTACTCCTGCGGCGGTTAGTATCTGTATGCCATGGCATACGGCGGCTACTGGCTTGTTCGTATCAAAGAAGTGCCTTACAATCTCCAGAAGTTTCTGGTTTAACCGAAGGTATTCTGGTGCGCGACCACCAGCAATCGCCAAGCCTACGTAATCATCCACATCAATTTGGTCAAAAGAATAGCTCAGCATAAAGTTGTGACCTGGCTTCTCAGTGTAAGTCAGATCGCCTTCAAAGTCATGAATCGCTGTTTTGATAGTTTCACCTTTTTTCTTTCCAGGGCAAACTGAATGAACTTCATAGCCCACCATTTCCAGCATCTGAACTGGAACCATGGTTTCGTAATCTTCTGCAAAATCTCCGGTTAGGAATAATATCTTTTTCATTTTCTTGAAATTAGTTGGTTTGAAAAATGGGTAGAAATTCTACCTTTTATAGTAAGATCAATTTATGAAAATGCGATTGGAATGAGGTTAACCCTTAGTTAAGTTTTGCTAATGATTTTCATAAAATAGGACTTCGACTTCTTTACTAAAGACGAATTATACTTTTTACCGAAAATCATGCTGACTTCGACTTTGCTACCAATGACGGATTATAAATTTCACGGCAAATCGTGTCAGTCCGAGCGAAGTCGAGGACAATAATTTCACTTACTTTAAAAGAGCCTTCGACTTCGCTCAGTCTGACACCGTCATCACTCTTTTGTAAATTCTAAATGTTTCTTACTCAGTCTGACATCTTGATTTTATACGCTAAAGTGACGGTCGTGATTAACGACTGTCAGGTTGAGTGTCCAGCACAGCTACCAGAAGCAAAACCTCGTATGATTTCAATAAAAAGTCTTTGCATTTGCAGCCAGCTATTTTTCAGCTTTCGATTTTCTGTGCAACTTATCTCTTCAAACCCGTAAACACTTTCCCATGAATCACCTAGAAACTTCCTATAAAACTCATGATAATCAAGAGTTATACCTTCAGGCTTGGATGGTTGATTCGCCAAAGGCGTCTTTACTGCTTGTTCATGGGCTAGGAGAGCATAGCTCTAGGTATTTGCCTTTGGTAGAAAAGCTAAATGCTGTGGGCGTTTCAATTTTTACTTTCGATGGGAGAGGACATGGGAAATCAGTTCAGGGTAAGCCAACTGCTTATTTTGATTCTTATGAAGATTACCTGAAAGATATTGATGCCTTATTTGGGAAGGTGAAAAGTTACGTTCCCGGAGTTCCTGCATTTATCTATGGACATAGTATGGGTGGTGGATTAGTAGCTGCCTATGCATTAAAATATCAGCCAGAAACAGCAGGTGTGATCATGAGTTCTCCCGCGATAAAACCAGCCGAGGGTACATCTATGATTTTGATTGCAATATCTAGTCTTGTGAGTAAATATTTTCCAAGAGTAAAAGCATTGCAACTTGATGCAGAAAAAATATCCAGAATTCCTGCTGAAGTGGAAAAATACCTGAATGATCCCTTAGTATACACTGAAGCTATTCCAGCGAGAACAGGATATGAGTTGCTTCAAATGATGCGTTTTATTCAAGAAAATGCTTCGAAATTTTCTCTTCCATTTTTGTTAATGCATGGTACTGATGATGGACTGACCAATCCCAAAGGATCTGAATTGCTTTTCGAGAAAGCTAAATCATTGGATAAAACCCTCAAGATTTTCCCAGGAGGCTACCATGAATTGATCAATGATCTAGATCGGGAAGAGGTGATGAAATTGATAGTGAATTGGATAGAAAACCGAATTCCACAAGATTAACTTAATAGATTATATCTCTGCTAATAATCCATTGATGTCCAATTGTCTGGTGTACATGTTAATGCTTCCATCTGGATTCAAAGGCCAATCTTCTTTTGGTCTGTCCCAATACAATTCTACTCCGTTTTCATCTGGGTCATCTAGATATAATGCCTCAGAAACCCCATGATCTGCAGCACCAGTCAGCGGGTAGTTGGCATCCACTAGTCTCTTTAAAAGAACTGCCAGATCACGTCTAGTGGGTAAAACTATGGCTGTATGAAACAAGCCTGCCGTATTCTTTGGCGCTGGTTTCCCACCTTTACTTTGCCAAGTATTCAAACCTATGTGATGATGATAACCTCCAGCAGAAATAAACGCCGCATCCTGACCATACATGGTGACTAATTCAAAGCCAAGCAAAGTTTGATAGAAATCCAGTGATCGCTGAAGATCAGAAACTTTTAGATGTACATGCCCAATGCGTGTGGCGGCAGGGATGGTGTAATTTTTCATGAATTTGAAGTTTGAGATTTGAAATTAACCGAACTGGGCAGTGATTAGTGCCTACTTCCAAGGAAATTTCAAATCTCAAATCAATGATTTCAAATTTTAAATCCCCGGCGCATTCGGGAACATCAAGCTTTTGAAGTATTCCAAATCTCCTTCTGGCTGTTCGATATCGGCAGGGAATGGTCGGTTAGAAAATGTCTGGAAGTAAAGCAAGCAGGCATTTCTCCACCAAACAGCCTCTGTTTCCTGTACTTCTAGAAGCTGTCGTACATGCTCGAATTCAGCAGGGTCAATTTCCGATTCCAAGCTAGCCCAAGTCTGCTGCATTTGTCTTACTTCTTTCACGCCTCTATCATAATGGTAGGCGATTCCTTCCCAAAGTGTATTTCCATCTTTTAGCTTGTAATCCCATGGCAAATGATGGAACCAAAGCAAGTATTTCTCAGGGATTTGATGTGGATCTGACCATGCCTTAGCCACTTCTGGAGCGTATTGGTCCAGAGCTCCACTACCTGCACTGGTTCTATCAAATCCGATTCCCAGACTATCCGCATTATGGTAATAAGGAGCAGTCCAATCGGCTCTTCCACCCATTACCCAAGGGCCAGGACCATAGTGATGACTCCTGCCCATGATATGATGCAATCCAAGCGGAGTCATATAATCCACGGCTGCTTCATGGGATTCAAGCATGATTTCCTCGACTTTGCTCAACACATCAGGATTGGTGCCAAAAGTCAGTTTGATCCATTCTTCTGCAATTTGTTTGGATTCCAGACTGGGATCCCATGCCTGACGACCGAAAGCATACCAGTTTGACTGTCCGAATAAATGTCCAGTCCAGTTGCGGTCCGTTCCGATATTAGAGACCCCAGCAATCAGGGTTAGCTTTTGTCCGCTATCTTTTCCTTCTAGGATACTCGCAACAGTGGAGCTCGGAGTTGGACTGAAGGTTTTCGTCTTTAGCACTTCTTCCCACATAGGAGCGAGGTAAACGAGCTGAGTAGCTTGTCCTAAGTATTCCTGAGTGATTTGGAACTCCATACCCACATTGGTTTTATTGATAGCGCCAAATAGCGGGTGAACTGGCTCGCGAGGTTGGAAGTCAATCGCTCCGTTTTTGATTTGGATGATGACATTCTCTTTGAACTTGCCATCCAGCGGTTCGAATTCGCGATTTGCCTGCATATGTCTATCCACATCATTTTCATGAGAATAGACAAAAGCTCTCCATATCAAAACTCCTCCATGCGGTTCCAAAGCTTCTGCTAGCATATTTGCACCTTCTGCATGATTTCTTCCATATTCATGCGGCCCAGGCTGACCTTCGGAATTTGCTTTCACGAGAAATCCTCCAAAGTCTGGGATGAAAGAATAGATCTCATCCGTCTTCTTTTTCCAGAAAGCTATCACTTCTGGATCAAGTGGATCGGCAGTTTTCAAACCACCAATTTGAATAGGAGCTGAGAAGCGTGCAGTGAGAAAAACCTTGATTCCATAGGGTCTGAAAATGTCTGCCAAAACCTTCACTTTCTTCATGAAATCCTTGGTCAAAATCAATGCATTTGCATTCACGTTGGTAAGCGAAACGGCATTGATTCCAATGGATGCGTTGGCTCGGGCGTAGTCAGTATAGCGTGGATCCACATAGCCAGGAAGCTTGTGCCAGTCCCAAATCGAAAAACCTGCATAGCCTCTTTCGACCGTCCGATCTAAGTTGTCCCAATGGTTTAACATTCTTAACTTAATTTTCGGGCTATCAGATAATTCGGCAAATTTATCGAAAGTGTTACTTTGGATGGAATTTAGCCAATTGTAGACTCCGTAAAGCACGCCGACTGGTTGATTTCCAACTATGGTGTAAAACGATTTTCCATCCAGTTCTATATTCCCTCTCCAGTATCCATCGTCTCCAAGTGCTTTGATTTCGGCTTGCTGATCTAGAGAAAGTACTTGTGAAAGTTGCTCTCTTGAACCGATCCAAAGCTTGGTATTTTGAAGCCTTTCTTTACTATAAATAGGAGCTTTGTCAAGCATGCTTTTTGATGCCAGATTTAGCTCGTTTCTGATGGCTTCGTAAGTCGGGTTTTCACCATAAAAATAAACTCCACTCAGTAGTAGTTCTATCTCAGATTTTAATTGTGAATCGCTGATGGGCTGATAGTCCAGCCATAGTTTGTAGCCGTCATTGGCAAAAGAATTCAGGGAGATAAACAGCCAGATTAGGACTGTTAGATAAATAGGTTTGTTCATAGGTTTTAGGGTTTCCAACCCAAAAGATCGAAAAATCAAAGCTAAATCCAAGGGTTTGATTTTGAATGAGGTACTTAAATACTTGATTTTTATTCCGACAATTTTCGTCAAAACTGATTTTCAATTGCCTTTAAACTGACTCCCTTCCTTATCTTAGTTCCATTACTTTTTACCTATGGATCAGAAACCTTTTATTATTTACAAATCCTCGGCAGGCTCGGGGAAGACCTACACGCTGACGCTGGAGTACCTCAAACTTGCACTGCAAAGTCCAAATGCGTTCAAGCAGATTCTCGCAGTGACCTTTACCAATAAGGCTACTCAGGAGATGAAGGAGCGGATTGTGGAGGAGTTGAAAAGGCTTCGGAATGATGTTAATCCTGATGAAAAGATGGATGGGGAATTGATGAGGTCGCTCGGTGTTGATGAAGCAGGTCTAAAAATATTGGCTCAGCAGACGCTCACTGCGATTCTTCATGATTACGGAAGGTTCTCCGTCAGTACGATTGATAGTTTCTTTCAAAAGGTAGTGAGGGCTTTTGCTCGTGAAATAGACCTAAATGCCAAATTTGATGTGGAATTGGATCAATTGGCAGTGCTGGAACGTGTAGTAGACCGAGTAGTGATGCTCGTGATGGAGGATGAATTTCTGCACAAGTGGCTGGTGGATTATGCTTATGAACAAATCCAAAATGGAAAATCCTGGGACATAAGACGTAATATTCGCGGTCTTGGTCAACAGATTTTTCAAGAAGATTTTAAGAAATACTCTCCTGAAATCAAGGAGTTTTTGAAGGATAAAGAAAATATCACGTTGCTCCAGTCTTTTGTCCGAGAGCGAAAAAGTGAAATTGTCAAAATCTCCAAAGAGTTAAATGCCGAAGCCAACACTATCCGAACTAGGAATGGGTTGGAATGGTCTGATTTTAATCGTGGGTTTATTAAAATACTTGATAAACTGGGAGACAGAAATGATCCACTTCCAATACTTACTCCAGCGACAACAGACAAAATAGATAACCCTGAAAGCTGGCATACTAAGTCGAGCAAGCAGATCGACGCGATATTGTCAGCTTACGATCAAGGCTTAAACCAGATTTTACATCAGATTCTGGCATTGACTGGCAAGTGGAATACGCTTCAAGCCATTGCTAAAAACAGTTATGTCTACGGGGTTTTCAGGAATCTTCTGGACGAACTCACCCTAATCAAAGACGAGGAAAACATACTCCTAATCTCCGATGCCAACGAATTTCTAAAGGAAATCACCAAGGGAAATGATACGCCTTTCATCTATGAAAAAGTCGGTAACCAATACAAAAACTACCTGATTGATGAGTTTCAGGATACTTCAGGTTTTCAATGGGATAGTTTCAAACCATTGCTAGAAAACTCGCTAGGGCAAGGTCAAACCAATTTGCTCGTAGGGGATGTGAAGCAGTCCATCTATCGCTGGCGTGGTGGGGAGATGAAGTTGTTGCTTTCGCAGGTGGAGGATGAGATCGGGAAGGAAAGCATACAATTGGAGAATTTGGATACGAATTTCCGTAGCCTTCCTAATATTATCAGTTTCAACAACGCGGTTTTTAAAGCTTTACCGCAGGCCATGGAGCAGGTTTTAAGCTCAAGCTATGGCGTGGAAGATCCACAGATTCTTTCCCAAGCTTATTCAGATTCTTTTCAGAAAATTTCTCCGAAAAAGGAGAAGTCCACATTCAAGGGAAAGGTCAAACTAGAATTCATTGATCCGAAAGATGAAGAAGAGGAAGGTAATTTCGATGAGCTAGTCTTGTCAAAATTGCCTGAGCTGGTTATGGAGTTGCAGGATCACGGGTATGAGCTGGAGGATATCGCTTTTCTCGTTAGAAGAAAGTCGGAGGGCGAGGCGATAGCGGATTGTATGATGAGCTATGCTGCAGAGCATCCAGACACGGACTATAGCTTCGATGTGCTTTCGGATGAGTCCATGTATCTAAATAAGGCGGCTTCGGTGAAAGCGCTTGTTTCTGGCTTCAATTACCTGCACAATCCAGCTGACAAAGTTCAGTATAAGACCATGTGGTATTATTTGGCGGTGCTAATGGATGCACCTGTTGAACACGAACTTTTTGCATTGGATAAAATGCCAGCCTTTCTGGAAGAGCAGGTTAAGCAATTCAAAGAAAAGGAGATTTTAATGCTTCAATTGCCTCTGATGGAAGCTTTGGAGGAGTTGATCAAAGTGCTTGGATTGATGGAATTGGGCTTGGAAAAGGCTTATATCTCAGGATTCAAAGAAGCTGTTTATGACTTCACTGCTAATAATCGCGCAGATCTGAGTGGCTTTCTGGAATGGTGGGAAATCAATCAGACTAAGCGAACCGTTAAAATTCCAGAAGGTCATAATGCCATGCGGATATTGACGATTCACAAGTCGAAAGGTCTGCAGTTTAAAGTGGTAGTGATGCCGTTTCTAAAGTGGACCATCTTCGATACAAATAAAGGAAATGTGGTTTGGTCGCCATTTGAAGACCGAGAGAAAGGGCTTTCTGCTATTATTCCGTTGACATTAAGCGGGGATTTGGCGAATTCGGACTTCAGTGCAACTTATGCTGAGGAAGCTACGATGGCATATCTAGACAGTTTGAATATGTTGTATGTGGCACTTACAAGGGCTGAGGATGTCTTTGTTGGATTTATTCCTTACAAGGAGAAAATCGGATCGCAGAATTCCATGGAGATCCAGCTTCAGCAATTGGTTCAGTCGCATACTGATCCAGAGTCTAACTTGAGTTTGATTTCTCATTATGACTCAGAGTCAAAAGTGTTTGAGTTTGGCGATTGGCCTGAAAGTCAGGTAAAAACACTTAACCCGAAGAAGTCACCAGAACTTCGCTGGGCATATAAAAATTGGGCTGAAGTACTCACTCTCAAGAAATATGCGGTTGATTTTTCGATGGAAGGAATGGAGCAGCGGAAGAAGCAGAAGTTTGGCTTAATCGTGCATGAGATCTTGGAATTGTCTGCCGACAAAGCTTCTGCGCTACAGAATTTGCAGTCATTTTATTTTGAAGGAAGACTGAATGAAGAAGAAAAGCTGCTAGTGGAGCGACAATTGGAGCATCTATTTACAGATTCGCTTTTTGCCTCATGGTTTGGCACCAAAGGCATTTTATTGGCTGAGCAGGGAATTCTTCTTCCTGGTGGAAAGCAAAAACGGCCTGATCGAATTATCCTAAATGAAAATGAAGCATTGATCGTAGATTTTAAAACTGGTGAGGCTCAAAGTCGCTACGCCAATCAAGTGAGAGAGTACATGTCATTGGTCGCTACACTATCTCAGAAGCCAACCAAAGGCTATTTATGTTATTTAGAAATGGGAGTAATCGAGGAAGTCTATGCATAGTTTTTTAAGAAATACAGCAAAAGAGATCCTCGAAAGCGGGGTAGATCTACAAAAGCTTACCGTGGTTTTACCCAATAGACGAGCTGGGCTGTTTTTTACTCAACACCTAGGGAGTTTGATCAGCGAACCGACTTGGATGCCCGAGGTAAAAACTATCGAAGAGATATTCTATGATTTGGCAGGAAACCGTCCTGCGGATGATTTGACCTTGATATTTGAATTGTATCGAGTCTATCAGGATCTCAATCCTGAAGCAGAAACATTTGATCGCTTTTATTTCTGGGGAGAAATGATTCTGAAAGATTTCAATGACGTGGATCAGTTTATGGCGAATGCGGATAAACTCTACCATCATTTGTCTGAAATCAAGGAATTAGAATCGGACTTGAGTTTTCTGAATGAAAGTCAAGTAGCGCTAATTAGGCAATTCTGGTCGTCGTTTGTGCGCCAAGACAGAGATCATCAGGAAAAGTTCTTGAAGTTCTGGCAATTGCTAAGTCCGCTTTATACCAGTTTTCAGGCTTCACTTGCCGTATCTGGCTTGGCTTATTCTGGAATGCTGTATAGAAAAGTTGCAGAATCTCTGGATAGTATTCCTCGTCCTGAGAAAGTGCATCATTTCATTGGATTTAATGCCTTCACAGGGACTGAGGAGGCTTTGATCAAACACTACATCACTGAATTTGGGGCAAAAATCTATTGGGATATCGATGCGTATTATATAGAAAATAAAGTCCAAGAGGCTGGTTTGTTTTTCCGTGACTATCAGAAAGACAAAATCTTTGGTCCAACTTTTCCGGAAAATATTCCTACTCAGATTGATGATCGAAAGGCAAGCATCAAGACCTATGCAACACCTTTGAAGACCAATCAGGCGAATTTGGTAGGTTCGATTTTGGAGAAAATCCCAGCTGGGGAAGCTTGGGAGGAGACCGTAGTGATTTTGCCAGATGAGCAGATGCTCTTTCCTGTATTGCACACTTTGCCTGAGCAAGTGGATAAGGTGAACGTGACCATGGGATATCCTGTGAAAAATGCGCCTGTTTATTCCTTCTTGGAAGCTGTGCTGGAAATGCAGCGATACATCAAAGAAGAAGAGGGGAAGCTGTTGTTCTATCACACGGCTGTCAAAAATCTGTTGAGTTCAATCTATCTTAAAAGTGTCAATCCAGGCTTTGCAGAAGAGTTGATGGCAGAAATGCAGCTTTTGAACCAGATTCATGTTTCGGTAGAAAAGCTTCATAAGGGTGGTGGGCTATATCAGTTGATCTTCCAGAAGTTGGAGAACGATTCTCTTTTTTCTTATCTGGCTAAGCTGATGGAAGCTTTGGCTGAGCGATTGAAAGATGAGCCTCTGCAGCGTTCTTATTTGTATCAATGCTTCAAGCAGCTGACAAGATTAAGGGAGATTTTTGTGGGTCAGGATATTCTTACCATCAATCGGGAGTTTTTTATACGGCTTTTTCGCCAAATTTTCCGGGAAGTTAAATTGCCTTTTGAGGGAGAACCACTTCAAGGTTTGCAAATCATGGGGGTTCTGGAATCCCGAAATCTAGACTTCAAGCGAGTGATCATTTGCAATATGAATGAGGATAGTTTTCCGCCTTCCGCAGGTCTGAATTCCATGATTCCATTCAATATTCGCAAAGCCTTTGGTTTGCCGGTTCAGGAGCAGAATGACTCGATTTATGCCTATACCTTTTATAGACTTTTGCATAGTGCCGAGGAAGTTCATATGATTTATACTACGGCTTCTGATCAGGGAAAAGCTGGAGAAAAGAGTCGATACATGCAGCAAATGGGAGTGGAGCTTGGAAGAGAGATCGAAGATGAAGTGGTTTTTATTCCAATTGATCAGAAATCTCCAGAAGCGATAACCATCCAAAAGGATGCGGAAGTTTTGGGTTTGCTGGATAAGTATCTGATCGATGAGAATGGACAATCAAAGACTTCCTTTTCACCTTCAGCACTGAGTGTATTCTTGGATTGTAGACTGAAATTCTACCTTCAGTATCTGGCAAATATTCAGGAAAAGCAGGAGGTAAGTGAGGAAATAGATGCGGCGGTTTTTGGGAATCTTGCTCACTTGAGCATGGAGATTCTGTATCAGGATTTTGCGAAGCGAAAGAATAGAACTTTGCTGGAAAAGTCAGATTTCGAGGAACTGAATAAGAACTGGGTGTTTCCGGCTATTGAAAAAGCGATACGTCAGTTTTATCATTTGGAAGGAGAAGCCGATACAAAGCTTAATGGGCAAATGGCTATCGCGCGTGATGTGCTTCAAAAATACTTGCATCAGATTTTGAAAATCGATGAGGCTTCGGCTCCATTCAAGTTGATTTCTTTGGAAAAAGAGAGAAGATATACTGCTGGCTTGAAAATTGAAACTGCTTCCGGTGCTCAGACAGTGTCACTAAAAGGAATAATTGACCGGGTGGATGAGCATAATGGCTCGGTGAGGTTGATCGATTACAAATCAGGTCAGGACAATAAGACCTTTCCTGATGTGGAATCACTGTTTGATCGTGAGCATAAGTCTAGGAATAAAGCCGCGATGCAAACCATGTTTTATGGCTTGATCTATCAGGCGACAGTTCCTGAAAATACCATGCCGTTGAAGCCTGCAATATTTAACCTTCGGGAGATGTTTGGTGATGATTTTAATCCATACTTACAGCTCAAACTGCCAAGAAAAGAGGGCGTTGAGGTCAATGATTACAGGCAGTTTGAAGAGGAATATAAGATAGGTTTGAAGTCACTTTTGGAGGATATCTACAATCCTGAAATTCCTTTTGACCAAACGGATGATTTGAAGAAATGTGGGTATTGTCCTTACAAGGAGATTTGTGGGAGGTAATAGTTTTCGCAATAAACTACGCTTAAGTTCTTCTCGAATTAGAAGTCAATAAATTGGCGTGGGAGAAAGAGAGTTAAAAAATTAGGCCTGCACGGAATACAAAGCTTCGAAACAGAAAGTTGTTTTCAGTCAGAGAGTTATATCCAGGAGGAAGTTTGTCATTCGCAATGACTTGAGAGCCGGGCTGTATTCGCGTTCCCCAGTAGTGTGAGATTTGTTGTCTTTTGTAGGCGAAACTGAATGAAAGAGCAGTTTTATCTTTTTTCGAAGGAAAGCTAATCCCTGCCGAGGGGCTAATTAAAGACCCGCCTTCGTACCAGCTTTTACTCCATTCATCGCTTACTTTTTTCTCTAGAATTGTAGATCCGCCTCCGATATCTAATCCTCCAAAAATCTTTGGTTTTCCATCTTTTCCAAGAAATCCTCTCCATCCCAAAGTGATGGGGATGACGGAGATTTCATCGTATTGATCAATACCTAAAGAAAATCCCACGACATTGTTTTTGGTAATATGAGCTCCATGAAAAGTCATAAAACTGACATCAATTCGCCTTTGACGATTTCCGTCCCATTTCTCTTCGCTATTTCCCACCAAAAATCCGATTTCGGTCTGTCCAAAATATAGTTTTTCCTGAGCCACACATGTGACAGAGAAAAGTAGAAATCCAAGAATTAAGAGTTTGGCTTTTCGAAACATCTACCTATCAATAAAATTTGGTAGGATTGGTTACCTGGATACAGCTGAGTTTTTTCAGTTTGGCAGGGTTGCTATAATCAAATTGGCAAACGCCGTCCGGGCCAATAACGATGAGTGATTTTGGACCGGGAATTAAATCAACAGACTTTTCACTGGTCAAAAATTCGAGTTGGTTTTGATCAATATTCATCACATCAGAGACGTTGAAACTTTTGAGTCCATGAATACCTTCGGTGATATAAAGGAAGTCTCCAGCGAGACCCAACCCGTGAGGATTGAGCATGGGATATGATTTTTTGAGCGTTGGATGATATAAATCTTTGATATCGATGACCTGAAGCTGATTAGCTCCATTCCAGCAAGAAGTACCATTCCTTAGGGTCACAAAGGCATAGTCAGAATTTACCACCACAGGGTCGCAAGCTTGGACATGTTCATACACAGCCATACGGGTAGGAGAACTCGGTGTACTTGCATCGTAAATATGCATTCCAACATTGGATCCTATAAAAAGCTTGTCCTCAAAAGGGAAAATGGTTTCTATTCCCCAGCCTAGGTCAATGGGTTTGACGAAGGTAGGATCAGACGGATTCTCGACATCAAAAACTCGCATGGTAGACTCGTCCACAGCATACAAGTGAAGGTTTGCAAGTGTAAATCTGGCCATAGAACCACCTGTCCCGTAACTTTTGGCGGCAGCTGAATAATTTGAAGAAAAGCTCATGCTTGAATTCATAAGCCATCCACCCCCATCCTCAATTCCCCAATTAGGACTTTCGGTGGTGATTACGGTATCCCGGAATGTAATAATCTCTCCAGTGGCGTGGGTGTACATATGTGTAAAGACATCTTCCACTCGTTTGACTAGCTTAATGTCGTTGATATTGCTGAGGTCAAATGCCAGTAGGTCGACATAATTATCTGCGTAAAGTATTTTGCCATTTACCGCCATATCCACGTTTCCGGCTATGGGAATGAAACTTAAGTTGATGGGTTTGGCAGGATTGGAATTGTTTAGGATATGTATCCCTTTGGTGGGTTCGTTGATGAAAAGATAATCTTCATAAATGTAGATTTTACCAGGATTGTCCAAGGGTTGGGCAGGCTCAGTGGTAATGATTCTAGCCCTGACGTCACTCATTTCCAGATAAATAGGCATCATGGTGTGATAGGTGTAGGAACTATTGACCTCATCAACACAAGAAGAAAATATCAACACCGACAGCAAGAAAAGTAGGGAGGAAGCCGAGTAGAGGGGTTTCATATATTTCGAGTTTAAAGATATAAATGTATATATTCTTCAGACGAAGCCGAACTATGATACGCTACAGATTAAGTTATAAAAATTTAATTTGGAAATAGGTTTATGTTAAAAACACCTTCTGACTAGTCTAGGATACATAGAATTAAATTAAATAGGCATGGCAAGGTCCAAGCCAAGAGAATTTAAAAGCTATGCGAGCTATGCTGCTATGTGGTTAATTGTTTCTACCACATAGCAGCATAGGAAAAACATAGAAACGCCCTCAGTTCAACGCAGATCAATTCTCATTTTAAAACTTTATGCTCTTTGTTTCTTTATGGTGAAAAATGTGCTTACCACAAAAGGCATAAAGAGAACAAAGTAAATGTCATCTTACCATATCAATGCTATGAAAATCTATGATTCTATGTGGCGAAAAAAAACGCATAGAACAACATAGAAATGTGCTCAGTTCAACGCAGATCAATTCTCATTTTGAGCTTTATGCTCTTTGTTTCTTTATGGTGAAAAATGTGCTTACCACAAAAGGGACAAAGAGAACAAAGAAAATGAAGTTCCTATTGAAAGGTCATCTTACCATTTCCATGCTATGAAAATCTATGATTCTATGTGGTGAAAAATAATGACCATATAGCAGCATAGAAAAACATAGAAATGTCCTCAGTTCAACGCAGATCAATTCTCATTTTGAGCTTTATGCTCTTTGTTTCTTTATGGTGAAAAATGTGCTTACCACAAAAGGGACAAAGAGAACAAAGAAAATGAAGTTCCTATTGAAAGGTCATCTTACCATTTCCATGCTATGAAAATCTATGATTCTATGTGGTGAAAAATAATGACCATATAGCAGCATAGAAAAACATAGAAATGTCCTCAGTTCAACGCAGATCAATTCTCATTTTGAGCTTTATGCTCTTTGTTTCTTTATGGTGAAAAATGTGCTTACCACAAAAGGGACAAAGAGAACAAAGAAAATGAAGTTCCTATTGAAAGGTCATCTTACCATTTCCATGCTATGAAAATCTATGATTCTATGTGGTGAAAAATAATGACCACATAGAATCATAGGAAAACATAGAAATGTCCTCAGTTCAACGCAAATCAATTCTCCTTTCAAAACTTTATGCTCTTTGTTTCTTTATGGTGAAAAATGTGCTTACCACAAAAGTCACAAAGAGAACACAAGAAATGAAGTTCCTATTGAAGCGTCATCTTACCATATCAATGCTATAAAAATCTATGATTCTATGTGGCGAAAAAAAACGCATAGAAAAACATAGAAATGCCCTCAGCTCAACGCAGATTAATTCTCATTTCAAAACTTTATGCTCTTTGTTTCTTTATGGTGAAAAATGTGCTTACCACAAAAGGGACAAAGAGAACAAAGGAAATGACGTTCCTATTGAAGCGTCATCTTACCATTTCAATGCTATGAGAATCTATGATTCTATGTGGCGAAAAAAAACGCATAGAAAAACATAGAAATGCCCTCAGCTCAACGCAGATCAATTCTCCTTTCAAAACTTTATGCTCTTAGTTTCTTTATGGTAAAAAAGATATTTACCACAACAGGCATAAAGAAAACAAAGGAAATGAAGTTCCTATTGAAGCGTCATCTTACCATATCAATGCTATGAAAATCTATGATTCTATGTGGTGAAAAATAATGACCACATAGAATCATAGGAAAACATAGAAATGTCCTCAGTTCAACGCAAATCAATTCTCCTTTCAAAACTTTATGCTCTTTGTTTCTTTATGGTAAAAAATGTGTTTACCACAAAAGGCATAAAGAAAACAAAGGAAATGAAGTTCCTATTGAAGCGTCATCTTACCATTTCAATGCTATGAAAATTCTACACCGTGGTCTGTGTCCACACAGACCACTTATAAGAAACCTAAACCAATTATTCTTGGTTTTTAATCAATTCCAAAGTCTCTTTTATAAAATCATTTTTTCCTAAAACATAGGCACCGCGGTCATTTCTGAACTTTGATGCTAACTCAAGTTTTAGCTCTTCATATGCTTTTGCTCTGTCTTCATTTTCATTCAAGTAGTCTCTGAACAGGAGTTGCTCCCACATGACATTGTCTTTTGGACACATGTGAATGTGATAAATCTGCTCCTTCTTCCCATCGAATCTATAGCCCTTTCCAAAGGACATGTAAGCAGGAATATGATCTCTTTTTGGCACCTTGAAGTAAGAGTAACCAAGTGTTTCAAATTTTGCAATCAGGTCTTCATCAAAAAGTAATTCTGTAGGAATCTCTATAAGCATATCTATGTAAGGCTTCGACTTGATATTTGGGATGGATGAACTCCCAAAGTGCTCAACTCTAAGTATTGCATCAGAACCTACCGATGATAGAATAGCTTCTTTTTCCTTTTCAAAAACTGATTTCCAGTTGGGATTATGATCTACCATCTCAATTGGGAAAAGGCTATTCCAGTCTTCTTTTGTTAACTCGTAAAGTGTTTTGGCCATTGCTTACTAGGGATTATTTATTTGAGTTTTTACTTAGTTCATTTTCTCTAAAACAAGCAGCCGAACCTCTATAAATTCCGAGCCTTTTATTTCTGAAGCCTTCATGGTTATAGGATGATGTCCTTTGTCCAATTGAATGATACCTATTTCCAATGGTTTGTAATCTTTCTCATAGGATTCATCACGCGGTGAACGATCAAATTCGATAGCCAAGAAATCAGAGTCATGCGCTTCATTGATTCCAGTGCTAATTTCATTTTCCCCTTGTTTCAATACTAAGGTAGAACCTACAGCCGAAGCTTTGCTAGTGTAATAGACAGTCGCCTTGTACTTGCCCGAGGTCAGAATATCCGTATCCCAAGTGACGCTATCCTGAGTGGATGTCCAGTTGGTGAAAAAAGAGGAGTTTGGATGTATGCTGGATCGCTCAATGCCTCCATGTGGAATACCATCTCTAGCTGGAAGTAAAGTGAATTTACTTCCTTCATAGCCTACCGGGAATATTTCTTCACGGTCACGGTCGAGTTCTGATAGCACATTATTGATCCATTCATTTTTTGCTTTGGTCAATTCAGAAAGAATAGCTTCCGAAGGTTGTGCAATAGGCTGACGCTGTCCTGGATCTGAGTTTAGGTCAAATAGCTGGTTGTCGCTGTCAAGGATGTATTGTTGATTTCGGACGCTGACCTTTCCATTCCAATGACTATAAACATATCGATCATTCCAAGTTGGGTTTGACTCAGTTAATAGAGGCTTCAGGCTAATACCGTCAACTGGTTTGTCAAATGCTGTGGTAATACCCGCCAAATCCATCAGGGAAGGTAAAATATCAATTGCACTGGCAATCTGGGAGATGATTTGAGGTTTCAATTGGTCCTTCCAATACATGATAAAAGGAGAACGAACGCCGCCTTCATCTGTGCTTCCTTTGATACCTTTCAGCCCGTCATTCCATCTCCATCCATTCGGACCATTGTCTGACATGTAGATTACTATCGTGTTTTCCAGGAGTTTTAGACTGTCCAATTTGTCCACCACTCTTCCGACATTCCAGTCTATATTTTCACACAAAGCATAGGCAGCTCGCGTCTTGTCTATCTTTTCCTTACTGCCGTTTCGATGTGTGGAATCGATGGAAGCATCCTTGTATTTGTCCCACCAGATATCGGGTACCTGCATTGGACTATGTGGGGTATTGTAAGCCAGATAAACGAAGAAGGGTTTATCCGTGTTTTTTTCTATATAGTCCAGCGCATTATTGGTTAAATCGTCAATAATAAATCCATCACCTTTTACCACTTCTCCATTTCTCTCCAGCATTGGACTGAAATAATTGCCCCAATGTCCTGATGCGAAGCCATAGAATTCATCAAATCCTCTGTTGTTGGGATGATAAGGAGGCTGGGAGCCATTGTGCCACTTTCCAAAGGCAGCAGTATTGTATCCATTTGATTGGAAGATTTCGGCAATTGTTTTTTCATCAAGATCCAGTCGTTCGCCACCTCGTGAGGTAGAATATACTCCGCCACGCGGATGATACCTGCCTGTCAAAATCTCCGCTCGGGTAGGAGAGCAAACTGGATCCACATAAAACCTGCTGAATTGAACGCCTTTCATTGCCAATTGATCAATGTTGGGAGTATTCACTTGGGAATTCCCATTGATTCCTAGATCTCCCCATCCTTGGTCATCAGTCAGGATGAGGACAATGTTTGGCTTGCTTATTTCTTTCGATTCTGGATTACAGGATTGAAGAAATAGTATTCCTATTCCTACGATCAGATAAAAAATGCTTTTCGGGTTTTGCGTCATGGTTACAGCGATGGCTAAAAGGTCGGTGGTAAGTTACTTATTGACAATTTATTAAAAATCAAGTTACCACCGTGTTTCTGCTGTCGAAGTAGTGGGACTTGAATGAAGTGGAGTTATTAGTATTAGAGATAGTTGTCTTTTGCTCTTAGGCAGTACCAAACCAATTCGCTTTTTACTATTAAAAAATAGAGCTTACTGAGTACAACATTAGTACACTTCGCCCACTATCGGACAAAAACGTCCGATAGGGTTTTCTAAAATAGGTTCCAACGTGGTTAATTAAGTCTTTTAAGGGCTTTTTGAATGGCATGGAAGTGGAAAGCATTGCCAGATATCATAAAGCACAAGAAGCTCAGTTCAACAGAAAACCTTATAACTTTTCAAGCTTTTAACATTTCTACCTTATGCTAAAAAACTACTTCAAAATCGCCTGGAGAAACATCCTTAGGAATAAGATGCGTTCGTTTATTCACATTTTGGGTCTTTCTATAGGTGTGGCGATATGCTTTTTGATATTCAATGTGGTGTCGCATTCCTATAGTTTTGACCGCTTTCATGCAGATAAGGAGAGAATTTACCGTATAAATACCCTGACGGATTGGGGAGATGGTGGAAGTTTTCCTAATTCTGGAACTCCAGGGCCATTAGGAGAGGTGATTCAGGATGAGATCTCAGGAATCGAAGGAAAAGGCAGGCTCTATACTATGTATGAGACCTTGGTGGCTTTGCCAAATACTAACAAGGTGTTTGGTAGGTCTAATGAGGTCACTTTTGCTGATCCTGGTTTCTTTAAAATATTCCCTAGAAAATGGCTTGCCGGAAATCCGGAAACAGCCTTGATTCAACCGGAATCTGTAGTGATCTCAGAAGCAAGTTTGCATAAATATTTCCCTGGCTCGGAAGCTTCAGATGTCTTAGGGCAGGAATTGATGTTCGTAGATTCGGATTCTATCTATGCAAAAGTCACTGGAGTCATCGCTGGATATACAGATAACACAGACTTTATTTTTCAGGATTTTATATCCTACAGCACCATCAGAACGCAAGAGCAAATAGAATGGTATGGTCTACATGATTGGACTTCTGTGAATTCAAGTAGTCAGCTTTTTGTCAAGCTCGCTCAGGGAGTATCACCTGAAACTGTGGATGAAGCATTCAAGCCTTTGATTGCAAAAAATATGGAGGCTGAAGAAAATGGTGAGTATAATACCAGCTTTTTCGCCGAGCCACTTACAGCGATGCATTTTGGACAAACCTATGGTAGTAACAGTGTTTCCAAAACATTCCTCAAAGGATTAGTTTTTATTGGCTTGATAATCCTGGTGCTTGCGACTTTGAATTTTGTGAATCTTGAAACTGCTCAAGCTATAAGCAGATCCAAGGAAGTTGGTATTAGAAAGACGATTGGAGGAACTCGGTTTCAATTGGTCTCCCAGTTTCTAGCGGAGACATTCATGATCATTTTGATTAGCACAATTCTGGCCTTAGGACTAGTAGAAGGGCTAAAAATATTATTTATTACTTACTTACCGAAGGATTTTAAGATAGAATATTTCTCGCTTTTCAACTTACTGTTTTATACAGCTTTCCCACTTTTATTGACTTTGATAACGGGGATTTATCCAGCCCTGATTCTATCTAATTACGATCCTCAGCGTGCTTTGAAAGGTGAAATGATCAGAAGTGGAAAGTTCTCTGTGGGAGTATTTCTGAGAAAGAACCTCACCATCATTCAATTGTCATCTTCTATCGCTTTTATTATCCTGGTGTTGGTACTGAACTATCAGCTGAAATATGTGTCGAGTCAGCCGCTGGGTTTTGAAAAAGAAGCGGTGATGTATGCCCGACTGCCATTCATGTCCGATCAGGATAAAATGCTCCAGCTTCAGGACCGCTTTAATCAGGAAGCAATAGTGAAGAGTGCAAGTCTGAGCGGTAGTCTGGTGTCGTCCACAAGTTTATGGACTTCGGATGTCAAGATTCCTGTGGACACCACAGAGAAGGAGATGTACATACAAGTGATGAATGTGGATTCAGCCTTTGTAAGTGTTAATGGTATTCCTCTACTGGCAGGTTCAGACGGTATAGACAGAGCCGATGAGATATTGGTTAATGAGCAATTTGTGAAGGAAGCTGGTTTTGCTTCGATAGAAGAAGCGGTTGGGATAGAGGTTACTTATAGCCAAGAGCAGGTGAGAATTATAGGTGTGGTTGCAGATTTTCACTCAAGAACGCTCCGTGAGGAAATTCGCCCATTGCTATTCACCTATAATCCAGCCTATTTTCAATCGGTGAATGTGAAGCTTAATTCCGATCAAAATTTGGCCGTAGCAAAGGAGCGATTGGAGCAGATTTATTTGGAGGTTTATCCTTATGAAACAGCCTCTTTTAATTTTCTGGATACTCAAATAGATAGGTTCTATCAGGAAGATGTGAAAATTAAAAACGTGCTGGGTTTTGCCTGTGGCTTGGCGATTTTGATTTCCTGTTTGGGATTGTTTGGACTTTCCAGTTTCACCATTGCTCAGCGCACCAAAGAGATAAGCATTCGAAAAGTCTTGGGAGCCACTTTACAGCAGATTCTTTTCTTGATCTCTAGAGAGTACATGATCTTGGTGGGAGTTTCATTCCTCATCGCAATATTTCCAGCATACTACTTCCTCAATGACTGGTTAAATGGCTTCAAAACCCGAGTGGAAATGCCTTATTTAATATTTGCTGCAGCCGGTTTGGGAGTGATGGCAATTTGCTTGCTGATCGTCGGTATTCATTCTTATGTGGCTTCGCAAACAAATCCGGCTAAGGTGCTGAAGAGCGAGTAGAATAAATTGCTCGCGGCGGCGCGGCGGCGCAACGTTAAAAAAATCAATAACATCAGATTAGCTCCCGCTCTTCGTAGCTATGGGGAGGCGCAGAGGCGCAATGTTTTGAAACAAATTTTTTAAAGTAACGAGCACCGTCGGTGCGGATTATGTTATAGCCCCCGGTTTCAACCGGGGGTAAATTGATAAGGCAAAGTTTTTGGGTTTTGGCCGCGGGAATGTCAAGTGATTCAATGCCAGTTCGCCAAAACCAGGGGAGTTAAAGATTTAAAATCTAAAGTCGAACACATTTGAGATCCTGTGGTGGAAAAGGAATCTGTGATGTAACATAGAGCGGCCCTACAAGGGTTGAACTTATTTGAAAGGAATTACAAATCCCAAAAAAACAGAAAAGCGTAGATAATACCGATTATTATCGAGGGCTACGCTTAGTGAAGCTGAAATGATACCGACGGAAGGTGTATGATATGTGCATACCAGCCAATAACTCTTTATGATTTTTCCATTTCTTCACATAAAAACTGCTTTTCGTTTTCAGGGTAAATGATATCTTTAGGGAGTTCTTTTTTACCAACCCATTTTTCATGACTGTATCTGATTACCTCCAGAGTATAAATACTAGGTATAAACTTGGTCACGCTACTGAACATACTTTTCGTGGTGATTTACAAAACCTCATCGAGTCCCTCGTTCCTAACATCTCCGCGACCAACGAACCTAAGCGTCAAGCCTGTGGTGCTCCGGATTACATTCTTACGAATAAAAAGGAAATTCCCGTCGGCTTCATTGAAGCAAAAGACATAGGGGATTCAGATCTGAAAGGCGTCAAAAAGAACGGAAACAAAGAGCAATTCGACCGATACAAAGGATCTCTGGACAACCTGATCTTTACCGATTACCTCGACTTTTACTATTACAAAAACGGGGAACTCGTTACTTCCATTTGCATCGGTGTGGTGGATGGTGGAAAAATCCTTCCCCTTCCCCATAATTTCCCTGCTTTCGAACTCCTCATCAAGGAGTTTACCACGCATATCAGCCAAAGTATCAAAAGCCCAAAGAAACTGGCTGAGATGATGGCAGGCAAAGCTAGAATGCTGGCCAATGTGATCGAGAATTCCCTCAATTCGGATGTGATGAATCAGGAGAATTCCACCTTGAAAGAGCAGATGAATGCCTTCAAGGAAATCCTGATTCATGACATTACGCCAAAGGAATTTTCGGATGTATATGCCCAGACGATCTCCTACGGGATGTTTGCGGCGCGGCTTTACGACGAGACCTTAGATTCCTTTTCCAGACAGGAAGCTGCCGAACTGATTCCCAAGTCCAATCCTTTCCTGCGAAAGCTATTCCAATACATCGCTGGCTATGACCTCGACGATAGAATCACCTGGATCGTGGATGCGTTGGCGGATATTTTCCGGGCTGCTGATGTGAACGCCATTCTGAGCAACTTCGGCAAAGCCACCCAGACCGAGGATCCCATCATTCACTTTTACGAGACCTTCCTGAGTACCTACGATCCCAAGCTGCGCAAAGCCCGTGGGGTTTGGTACACGCCGCATCCCGTGGTGAACTTTATCATCCGTGCTGTGGATGATATTCTGATCGATGAATTTGACCTGCCGATGGGATTGGCGGATACGTCCAAAACCACTATCAAAGTACCCATCGCTACGCACGACAAACGCTTCTCTGGCGGTATGCGGGAAGTGGATCAGGAAGTACATAGAGTACAATTCCTCGATCCGGCTACCGGCACGGGTACCTTCGTGGCGGAGGCGATCAATCATATCTATTCCAAATTCAAAGGACAGCAGGGTGTATGGAATTCCTATGTGGAAAATCACCTGCTGCCCCGCATCAACGGCTTCGAGCTCCTGATGGCATCCTATGCCATGGCGCATCTGAAGCTGGATCTGGTGCTCAAGCAAACTGGCTATACGGGCACCAAAGGTCAACGCTTCCGCATCTACCTTACCAACAGCCTAGAGGAATACCACAAGGATACAGGTACGCTCTTCGCCAACTGGCTTTCTGCCGAGGCCAACGAAGCCAATCAGATCAAGCGGGATGCTCCTGTGATGATCGTAGCTGGAAATCCACCTTATAGTGGAGAAAGCTCGAATAAAGGCGAATGGATTATGAATCTGATGGAGGATTATAAAAAAGAACCTGGAGGAAAAGAGAAACTTAAAGAGCGAAATCCAAAATGGATCAATGATGACTATGTAAAATTCATCCGCTATGGACAGCACTTTATAGAGAAAAATGGATCTGGTATTCTAGCCTTTATCAATCCCCATGGATTTTTGGATAATCCAACCTTCAGAGGAATGCGATGGAATCTGCTAAAAACTTTTGATAAAATCTATACCATTGATTTGCATGGAAATTCTAACAAGAAAGAAACTGCGCCTGATGGAAGCAAGGATGAAAATATTTTCGATATTAAACAGGGTGTGTCAATTAATATCTTTATTAAAAAGTCACCAAAAAATGATGATAAATTATCAAAATTGTTTCATAAAGATCTTTATGGTAAAAGGGAAGCCAAATATAGATATTTAGTTAATACTTGCTTCTCAAAAATTGACTTTAAGGAAATTGTTGTTAAACCTCAACTCTATTCATTTATAGGACGAGATGATAAAAAACAAAGTGTATATGAAAAAGGAATGTCAATTTCTAAGTTGTTTAATGAATCATCAGTAGGTATAGTTACAGCTAGAGATAATTTTACGATTCATTTTAATAAATGTGATCTTGAAATGACTATTAAAGAGTTTCTGTCTTTAGAAGATGAAGTAGCTCGTAGAAAATTTGACTTAGGTAAAGATGTAAGAGATTGGAAAGTGGCTTTTGCAAGAAATGATTTAAATAATAACTATCCAAATAAGGGTTCATTTGAGCAAATATCATATAGACCATTTGATAAAAGAGTGACATTTTATACCGGAAATTCTAAAGGATTTCATTGTTACCCTAGATTTAATATAATGAGAAATCTAATTAGTGAAAAGAATTTAGGACTTATTACGGCAAGAAGTAATAAATCAGAATCGTGTGATCATTTTTTTATTACAAAAAATATAATGGAGGCTAAATGTGGTGAAAGGACTACTCAATCAGCTGTTTTCCCTCTCTATCTCTACCCAGATTCCGATTCCCAACTTTCCCTAGATTCAACAAGCACCCGAACTCCCAATTTTGATCCAAAGATCGTAGCAGAAATCGCCAAGGGATTGGGGTTGAAGTTTGTTGCGGAGCCCTTCGACGTCGCTCAGGGTGACACGAGAACCATGTTTGCGCCGATAGATTTGCTGGATTACATCTATGCAGTGTTGCACTCTCCGAGCTATAGAGAGACGTACAAGGAATTTTTGAAGATAGATTTCCCTCGAGTGCCTTATCCTACCGATGTGGAGGAGTTCTGGAGACTAGTCGCCCTAGGCGGCGAACTCCGATCCCTGCACCTGATGGAAAGCCCAAGTCTAAACGACTACATTACCCAATACCCCGTAGGTGGTGAAAACGAAGTCGAGAAGCCGCACTTCGTCATTGCGAGCGACGCAGGAGCGAAGCAATCTGTATCAGAGGAACAGATTGCTTCGGCAAAAAGCCTCGCAATGACGGGGAAAGTCTATATCAACTCCGAACAATACTTCGACGGCGTACCCGAACTCGCCTGGAACTTCTACATCGGCGGCTACCAACCCGCTCAAAAATGGCTCAAAGACCGCAAAGGCCGCACCCTAGATTTCTCCGATATACTGCATTATCAGAAAATCATCAAGGCGCTTGTCGAGACTGATAGGGTGATGAGGGAGATAGATGGGGAGGATATTATGAAAGGAGGTGAGGGATGAATGCATATGTAATTAACTGGTATGGGCCATATGATGATACAACAATTAAAGAAGTTGAATTTAGTAGATGTTTGTATATGATTACTGGGTACTCAAATAAAGATTTAAAAAAGATAAATAAAGGAGATACTACAGATATACATAAAACTATACTTTATAGTGGCATTACTATGAGGAAAGTCAGAAAAAGATTGAATGACGGTAAACATAAGCATTGGAGTTTAGAGTCTGAGCCTGATTTTTGGATTGGCAAAGTGGAGATAGCAACTACTTCAAGGTATTTATTAGAAAAGATAGAGCATATTATTATTAATTTTTGGAGCCCAAAACTTAATAGTAGAAAAAAACTAACTAAACCAAAGCATAAATTAGTGTTAGTGAACCAATGGAGATTTGCTGATAAAACTACAAGAGTTATTAAATATCATGTTGCACAAAAGCTTCCAGATTTAATATTTTTTAATGGGGAAGACTGGTATTGTAGCGAAAGATTAGTGGAGTTTGAATGAGTTTGTTGCTGAAATTATTTAGCGAGATCAAATTTTTATAAAAATTAAAAGTATATGATAATGAAACGATCAGGGTATGTAGCTAACCTCAGAAAACAATATGAAATATTACATTCTTCGATATATAATATTTTAGACCCAGCTAGAGAACTGCCTATTAAAGGAATTTATAAGGTGATACGTGTGCTTGGTGACTGTGATAAGGCTTTTAACGATACCATGAAAGTTGTCTGTAATTGGAAAGAGGATCAAGATGATTTGTTTTTCGATGAATTTGAATTAACGATAGACTTGAAGTGTCTTATAGATGAATGTAAAAACCCAAAAGATGATTGGTTTAAGAATAATAATATCGATCAAAGAAGATTTTTTTTATGGGATAATATTAGTTATTATAATCTTAGAATTAATAAAGTTGATGCTTCGTGTATAGAATGGGATTTTTTCTACAAAAATAATAATATCAATTTCTCTATGAATATGAAAGGTCAAGCTCCAATGGTACGACACCCATTATTTGATCCCGAAAATAATTCTAATAATGATGTACCTAAAATATATGTTACCTCTAATGAGACAATGGATTATTTTAAAAATCTGTATCCTGGATACGAAATAATTCTTGTTTCAGAAAGGGAAATTTTTGATGCGGAAAGTTTTAAATACTTTGAAGAATATTCTAAACTTTGCGAAAGATTCGGGAAATTAAATGCAAAGACAATTCCAGTTCCAGGAATTTATCGAATCAATTTCGTTTATATGATTCAGAGCGACTTAGGTTTTGATAATGGTGTTAAGTTTCTTGGAAAAGCAAATTATTTGAGGGAGGTAGTTGATCAGGAGTATGTGTTTGATACATCATTTTCCGTCGTAATACGATTAAACTCTCTTGCTAATATTAATTCAAGTAATCCCACACTAAATATAGACTTACTGAATAATTTATCATTTAGGAGGGATTCTTCCGTTAAATTTCCTGAGTTAGTAGTAGATACTTGTAAATATTTTTTTATTAGAATTAATGACATACAATTGGAAAAGGGTTCATACTGTGTTGATTGGGATTTAATTCAAGTTGTTGAACTTGCAAAATGTGATTGATTTCATTGGTTATTAGTTTCTTAACCATTTACAAGTTGAACCCCTTCTGGGTGTAGTATTGCCTTTTGACTAAGCGGAGTTTGTAACTCCGCTTTTCTATTTTTTGGAAATTGAAATTCCATTTCCGAAACAAAAAATTTGGCTAAAGCCTAAAACAACCTTGCTATCACTTTTGCCTCCAGCTAAAGCAGGAGGCAACGCAGCCAACACCAGCAGGAATTGGAATGTGGCTTTAGCCAAATTCCCTAAAAGCTACCATAGCTTTACCGACCCTACATTTCATCCGTTTCCTGATCTAGATCTATTTTTTGTTGATCTAATTCATCTTTTTGCTGATCTAGATCTAGATGTTGTTGATCTAATTCATGTTTTTATTGATCTAGCTCTGCTTTTCGATGCGCTAGCTCATGAATTTGTTGATCTAGTTCTACTTTTTGTTGATCTAGATCTAGTTTGTGATGCTATAGATCATGATTTTCTAGATCTAGTTCTATTTTTTATAGATCTCTCGGGTTCTTAGTGGCACTTGGCCTAGGTTTCTGAGCTTTCTGAATAGTGGGACTCGCCTACAAAAAAAGCCGAAGTCAATCGACCTCGGCTTTTACTACTGGGTAATAAGCAACTTCTTACTCTGCTGATCCTGCCATTTCTTTTGGGCCCTGATGTTCAAATCGCTTTCTCAGTTCGTCATAGATCGCCTGAGCTCCCGGTACTCCCATTTTGGCGGCGTACTTGATAGAATTGTAATAAATACGTGCCTGATCATAGGCCTCCGAGCCAGTCAAGCTGATCGTGTATTTAAAGGACTCCAACAATTGCTCCAGCGCAACCATAAAAGGTTTGAGTTGCTTGTATGCATCCAGATCCTTTTTCATTTCCTCTACCTCTAGAAAAGGCGGATTGAATTGGGGATTGGAAATAGCAAATTCCGTTGCCTTCTCTACGAACGGCAACGTACCGTCAGCCATCTTGGTCAGACGCTTGGCTCTGCCCTTGGTAAGGGATGTGAAATAAGGATCCATAGTAGTTTGGATGTCCTGGATGTCCCCGCGCACCTTAATGATGTCTGCTTCTGGGATCACAATAGAGATTAGATTCTCCATAAAAATTTGTGTTTAAGGTAAAAGATTCATTAAAAACTGTATAAAATTTAGTTCTTAAAATATTAAAATTCAATAGGTTAGGCTGAATATTTTTGCAAACACATAGATGTATTCTTAATCTAGCACATGGAGTGCCGTTTTCATACTCTTTTTCTTACCTATCATTTATCTGATAGCTCTGAAAGTCTTAGTACTTTGTACTACATACATTGCACTTCTCACAAACTATCTTTTCCGAAAAAATCAATAAATAACCCTAGAAGTAAATAAAATTTTTAATTAAGTTTTTTTATCCCAAAATTGACATGAAACGTTAAATTGCAGTCCAGTTTTATCGATTGATTACAATAAACGCTCTAAATAATCTTTCATGTCCAAATCAAATTCTTTTTACTTTCTGGCACTTTTTGCTCTTGCAACGCTTCTAGCCTCATGCAGTTCGCAAAAAAGCAGTTCCGGTAAAGGCTTCGTCCAACTTTTCAATGGGGAAAACCTTGATGGTTGGGTAGGTAATAAAACTTCGTACAGAGCAGAAGATGGCATGATCGTCATTGATCCCAAGGGAACTGGTGGAGGAAATCTATTCACTGAAAAGGAGTATGGAGACTTTATCCTTCGCTTTGAGTTTCAACTCACTCCTGGAGCCAACAATGGTCTAGGTATTCATGCGCCGCTAGAAGGAGATGTAGCTTATGTAGGCAAGGAGCTTCAGATTTTGGATAATACGGCTGATAAATTTGCAGAGCTGGAAGAGTACCAGTACCACGGTTCAGTTTATGGCGTTATTCCTGCAAAACGTGGGTTTCAGAAACCTGTGGGCGAGTGGAATAAGCAAGAAGTGATTGTCAATCATCCACACATCAAAATCATCCTGAATGGAGAGACAATTCTAGATGGAGATTACCTAGAAGCAAGCAAAAACGGTACATTGGATCATAAGGAGCACCCGGGATTACAGCGCAGTTCTGGGCACATTGGCTTTTTAGGTCATGGTGATGTAGTCCGTTTTAAAAATATAAGTATCAAAGAATTAACAGCAACCAAGTAATAACTTCAATAAGAAATGAGTAAGAAAATAGAAAGTATTGATCGTAGAGACTTTGTCAAAAAGAGTGGTTTAGGGATTTTAGGTGCTGCTTTAGCTCCTTCTCTTTTGGCCAGATTAAATGCCGGTGAACGCCTAAGAACAGCACATATTGGTCTTGGCGGTATGGGAATGGCTGATTTGGATGCTATTTCTTCACATGCATTAGTAGATGTTACAGCTCTTTGTGACGTGGATAGTGTGAATCTGGCGAAAGCTAAAGCACTTCATCCAAACGCAAAAGTCTATTCAGATTATAGAGAATTGCTCAAAGAGATGGGCAATAAAATCGATGCTGTGGTAGTGTCTACTCCAGATCATACACATGCGCCTGCCTCTATGATGGCTATGGAAATGAACAAGCCAGTGTATTGTCAGAAGCCTTTGACTCACCATGTGAGTGAAGCTAGAGAAATGAGCAAGATGGCGACTGAAAAGAATTTGGTAACTCAGATGGGTATCCAGGTTCACTCTTTCTATGATTATAAATTGGCTACTCTGCTTATCCAGTCTGGAATCATCGGTAAGGTGCATACCGTACGTGCTTGGTCTCCAAAAGTCTGGGGTTACGATGGGCCTGAGCCAGAAGGATCTGATCCAATTCCTGCAAACCTTGACTGGAACCTATGGCAGGGAACTGCTTCAGAGCGTCCATACAAGGAAGGTTTTTATCATCCTGGAAATTGGAGAAAGATAATGGATTACGGCTGTGGTACACTTGGAGATATGGGTGTGCATATTTTTGATACTCCGTATAATGCATTGGAACTTGACGTGCCTCGCACGATCATCAATGAATGCCGTGAACCTACTGGTTTTGGCTTCCCTGCTAATAACATAGTGACTTATGAGTTCCCAGGCACTAAGCATACTGCAGAATCGCTGAAGTGGGTTTGGTATGATGGAATCGGAGCTCCAGAATCGCATGAAGATTTGATGCTTCCAAATGGAGATGAATTGCCTGATCAAGGTGCGATGTTTATGGGAGAAAAAGGCAGATTGTTATTGCCACACTTCCAGCAGTTGCCACGCAAAATCGTAGATGGCAAATATGTGGAAATGGACATAGAATCATTCAAGTTGGGCAAGCCTGTGAAAGATTATGATGGAGAAAGCAAGAAGCATTACCACCAGTTTGTGGATGCCTGCTTGGGCAAAGACCAGACTTCGGCGCCATTCTCGTATGCATCTAGATTGACAGAAACTATCCTACTTGGCGTGATCGCTGGCAGATTCCCTAACGAGACACTACACTGGGATAGCAAAAAAGCGAAGTTTGCTGAGAAGAAAGCCAATAAATTTCTTAAAGGGAAGTATCGTAAATTCTAGTATTAAGACTTAAGTATCAAGACACAAGAAATAAGACTCTGGTTATTGAAAATTGAACATTGATTATAGATCATTGAGAATTGAGGTTATGCTGTCAGGTCGAGCGTCCCGATAGCTATCGGGATCGAGACCATAATTAGTAATCACTTCGACTTCGCTCAGTTTGACATTGAACTTGAATATTGAACATTGAGAATTGAATCTTGATCATTGCCTTTGTGCGCTGGCGAACAAAAATGTTCGAGAAAGCAAACCTGATATACATGTTAAAATGCCTCTGGAGTTAATTCAGAGGCATTTTTTTATGGCATAAAAGTGGAAAAGAATGAATTGAATTTAAAATGTAGAATTGAAAATTTGAGTTGTCACCCTGAGCGAAGTCGAAGGGTAGATTCATTAAGGAAGGAATTATCGACACTGAACCTGAAATAATGCCTAATGATGAAGGTCGAATAATGAATAATGAAGTAGCCCAAGTGAGAATACTAATTTAACTATCCAATCATGTGGAAAAACTACCTTAAAATATCCTTTCGAAATTTGCGGAAACGCAAGTTGTACACTGGCATCAACCTGATTGGGTTGACGATAGCTATTGTAAGTTTTTTGGCGATTTGCCTGTATATACAGCATGAGTGGAGCTACGATAAAATGTATGCTGATTACGATAGAATCTACAAATTCAATCAGGAATTTGTTTCCCAAGGTGAAAGCCAGCTAGTCAGCTCTACACCCTCCAGTCTGATTCCTACGCTGATCGAGGAAATCCCAGAGGTGGAGACAGGTACCTTGGTTTTTGATATTAGTATTTTTTCATCTGTGCTGATAGATGCTGGTGAAGGGAATCAGGAGGAGCAATCCTTTGCCTATGCTGATGAAAACTACTTTAAAGTATTTGATTTCGAGTTGTTGTCAGGTAATCCGGCCTTGGTTTTGGCGGAGCCAAATCAAATTGTACTAACAAAAAGTACCGCAGAGCGCTATTTCGGTGATACTGGATCTGCTTCGGGTAAAGTCCTGAAAGTAGACGGCAAAGATTTTACTGTGTCTGGAGTCATGCAGGATTTCCCGAGCAACAGTCATATGGAGTTTGACTTTATAGCATCATTCAAATCTCACAGACATGGTATTGAACCGGAATGGTCCCCAAGCAACTACTATACTTATGTGAAGCTAAAGCCCGGTACAGATGTGGCGGCTTTTGAGGATAAAGTTGAGCAAATCAAGGAAAAGTATCTCGGTAAAGACCTAGCAGAATATGGCTACAAAACAGCCTTTTTCTTACAGCCAGTTAGTCAAATACACTTGGGAGATCAATCTCTTGGCAGCATAAAGCCAGGAACTGATATTCGGTACTTATACATATTTGGTATAGTTGCTTTGCTACTTATCGCAATTGGTATTATCAATTATGTGAATTTGGCTACTGCAGAAGCTACCGAGCGCAACAAGGAAGTTGGGCTGCGCAAAGCTATGGGTGCTGGTCGCGGACAGTTATTTGGGCAGTTCGTATCTGAATCCATGTTACTCACTTTTGGTGCTACTGTGTTGAGTGTGCTGTGTCTTTATTTGATTTTGCCTAAATTCTCTTCAATTGGTGGAGTGCCACTAAGTATGGATTCTTTGATGAACCCCATCGGTATTGGTTTTATGGTTGGCTTGATTGCGATTGTAGGTTTGCTTGCCGGTATGTATCCTTCCTTGATTTTGTCAGGAATGGAGCCTATCAAAGCATTGGCAAATAAGACGAAAATGGGTGGGGGCGCATGGGTTAGAAAATCCCTGGTGGTTTTCCAGTTCTTTGTTTCCATTGGACTGCTGATCGCGACTTTTATCGTGAAAAGTCAATTGGACTACATGCAAAATGTAAGTTTGGGATACGACCGTGAGCAGGTTGTGGCGCTAACATATCACTACAACATGCGAAATGTAGCCGAGACTATGAAGTCAGAAATGCTGAAAAGCGGCGCAGCTACTTCCATAGCACTGGCAGGAGATATGCCTATACATATCAAAGCAGGATATAAGATTTTTCCAGGTGGTGACAATCAGCGTGAGTTTATGATCACGGGATATTCCACCGATGAAGACATTGTAAAAACATTAAACCTAGCAATTCTTGCGGGTACTGATCTCAATGAAAATGATATTTCCAGAGCTGAGGCAAATGAAAGTAAAGCCATAGTCCCTATCATTCTGAATGAATCAGCCATCAAGGAAATGGGCTGGGAACCTGAAGAGGCGATAGGAAAGATTGTGAATTTTGGCTTCTCAGATGCAAGAATTAAGGCTGTTGTAAGCGATTTTTATTTCAACTCCATGCACGAGAATATTGGCCCGCTTGGGATATTTAAAGACCAGGGAAATGCTAACGTGATGCTGGTAAAAATACCTTCTGGAAACCCTAGTGCTACACTTGCTTCTTTGGAAGAAGTATGGAAAAATTTTGTACCCGAGCGACCATTTAATTACCGATTTATAGATCAGGAATATGCTCAGCTTTATCGCTCTGAAGAGCGAGTGGGAGTGATCTTTACGCTGTTTTCAGGCATAGCAGTCTTCATCGCCTGTATGGGATTATTTGGGTTGGTATCCTACGTAGCTCTTCGTAGAACCCGGGAAATCAGTATTCGAAAAGTGCTTGGAGCTACGCAAAAAGATATAGTGTCTGTACTTGCTTCGGATTTCTTCAAGTTGCTCTTAGTAGCTTCGGTTTTGGCAATTGGATTTGGACTTTGGTTCTCTGACACTTGGCTTCAGTCCTTTGCCAATAAAGTTGAATTCTCACCTATGCCTTATATTTTAGCCATTATGCTGGTATTATTATTAGCAGGTTTGACTATAGGATATAGAAGTTGGAAGGTGTTCAGACTGAATCCTGCCAAAACCTTAAAAAGTGAATAAAATTTAAAATGAAAAATTAGAGTTGGGTAATCTTCCAATCCGCCACGGCGGACAAGTATTTTCAATTTTCAAATATTTCAATTAAAAATGATAGAATTAAAAAACCTGGATAAATACATCGAATCACGATTTCAACGTGTATTTATCCTCAAAGGAATAGATCTTACGATTAACGAAGGGGAATTCATCACGCTCATGGGGCCAAGTGGTGCGGGGAAATCTACTCTACTAAATATCCTTGGTTTGCTGGACGAGGATTACGCTGGGGAGTACCTCTTTGGTGACAGAAGCATCAAATCAATGAAGGACCGAGAGCGTGCAGCACTTCACAAAAGCGAGTTTGGATACATTTTCCAAGCTTACCATTTGATTGACGAATTGACGGTGTATGAGAATATCGAGACACCACTTTTGTATAGAAAAGTATCTTCTTCTGAGCGTAAAAGTATTATCGCTGATCTTCTTGACCGGTTTAACATGGTTGCGAAAAAGGATCTTTTCCCAGCACAACTATCTGGAGGTCAGCAACAATTAGTAGGCATAGCTAGGGCTGTAGCGGGTAAACCACGCGTACTTCTAGCAGATGAGCCTACTGGGAATTTGCACTCGGGACAGGCTAGGGAAATCATGGAAGTCTTTCAGGAATTGCACCGCGAAGGAACTACAATTATTCAAGCTACCCACGCACGGGAAAATGCGGATTACGGCACTCGATTAATCGATATGCTGGATGGAAAAATAGAAAAAGATGAAGCGATTATACATGTATAAAAAGTTTATAACCCTATTTATCCCGATAGCTATCGGGACAATACTGTTATCGGGTGCGATTCAGGCTCAGGATACGGTGAGAATTAATTTTCGTCAAGCGGTGGATTTGGCTTTGGCATCCAATGTGGCTTATCAAATTCAGGCGAATAATATGGAAGTTCTAAAGCTGCAAAAGCAGTCAGCTCTTCTTTATCATCTCCCAAATGCAAATATCAACACCTCATTTTCTCAGCAGTCTGGACAGCAGTTTCAGCAAATAGAAGGTGAAATAGTCGTTACCAACGTAACCAATGAAGTAGTAAATGCAGGACTGAATATGAGTATGCCTATTTTCAATGCTGGCAGAAGAATTTTGGATACTCAGTCCGCTAAGTTGGCGTACGAAGCTGGAGGAAAAGGCTTGGATAGAGCTTCTCAGCAAGTAATGTTTGATGTGGCCAGAAGATATCTTCAAGTACTTTTGGATCAGGAGATAGTGAGGATTTCTAAGGAGAACCTTGAGAATCAACAAGAGCTATTAAGGCAAATCGAAGGCTTTTTGGAAGCGGGTTTGAGAACGATGTCGGACAAATACAATCAGCAATCTGAAGTCGCTAGATTGGAATCGGTGGTCGTAGATGCAGAGCTGCAATACCAAAATGATATTTGGGATTTGTCAGAGTATTTGCAGCTGGAAGCAGGAGTAGTACCCGTTTTGGAGTCAGTTGATCCTAGGTCAGAGGGGGCTAGATTTGAAGGAATGAGTATGCCGGAATTGTATGATATAGCTCAGGCTAACCGAGCTGATGGTACACAGCAGGAGCTTCTGGTGACTTCTTTTAAAAAAGATATGCAGGCGATCAAAGCAATGTATTATCCGAGACTTGGGGCATTTTATAATTACAACACCTTCTTTACTTCTTTGGATGATAGAAATCTACAGGATCAACTTTGGAAGGTGTACCCGCAAAACACACTAGGTCTTAGCCTAGCAATTCCAATTTTCAATAATTTCCAAAACAGATTGGATGTAAGTAGAAGTAGAGTGGCGTATAAAAATCAGATTTTGCAAAATGAATCGGTAAACAGAAAAATCTACCAAGACGTGAAACTTGCTTACCTAAACTATATGGCCGCTGTGAAAAAGGAGGGAAACACAGGCATACAGGTAATGGCAGCTGCAGAAGCACAAAATGCAATCAGCGAGCGTTTCCGTCTAGGGATTTCCAATTTCGTTGACTTGGCTACATCCAATCAGCAACTGGTTAGCGCTCAGGCTGATCAAGCTCAGGCTATTTACACCTTGTTCTTCCAGGAAGTATTGATGCAGCATGCTTTGGGTACGTTGGAGGTGTTGAAGTAGGATTTTCGTTTTAACCACATAGCCACATAGATTTCATAGGAAAGGGTCAGAGCATTTTCTTAAATTATTAGGCTATGCTTACTATGTGTCTATGTGGTTTTCATTTTTTCTCTTCCCTAAGAAAAGGACTAAGGAGTAACAGTTATATGTTACATTTTCTTATCAGGCTATTCTCTATCAAGTATCTCATAATACTTACTGATGAATGTCTTTTGACCATGATGGAAAATATTTACCACGTTGAAATTGATAAGTATTCCCTTCGGTGCTTTTAATAAATTTAGATAATTAATGATCTGCGCATGGTGAATTGGGAGGATTTCAGATACAGATTTTATCTCAACAACTACCTGGCTTTCTACCAAAAAGTCGCACCTAAGTTGAGTGTCTAAAAAGTGACCTTTATAATCAATAGGAATGGTTAATTCACTTGCAAATTTTATGTCTTTGGTTTCTAATTCGATTGCAAGACATTTATGATAAATGCTCTCTAAAAGGCCTGGACCCAAATACTTATGGACTTCTATTGCTGCCCCAATGATTTGGTATGATAAGTTGTCAATTGATTTTTGGGTTGATCTCATCTTTTTATCAAAATATAGGGATTTTCAAAAAGATATTCAGAACCTTTTAGCACGTTATTAAGATGGCTGGTTACAAACCCTGTTAATGTGCGATCAAACTGACTTTTATCAATTACTCATTGTTTCTTAAGCTAAAAACATAAAAAAAGCAGGCTCTAGAGCCTGCTTTTTCGGTTGTGGTGGTTAAAATAGTTGGTTGTTATTATCTTAAAGCATCGCAAAGAACATATCCAAATCAGGAATCAAAACGATTCTAGTTCTTCTGTTGATAGCCATGTTTTCAGGAGTGTCATTATCCACAAGTGGCATGTAACTAGCTCTACCTGCAGCGATCATTTTCTCTGGTGCCACGTTATATTGCTCTTGAAGTTTTCTGATAATACTTGTTGCTCTCTTCACAGAAAGATCCCAGTTATCCTGAATTACTCCTGTTGAGATCGTTCTTGGATCTGTATGTCCTTCCACCATTACTTGTAGGCTTGGTTCAGCATTGATTAGCTCAGCAAGTTTTTGTAGCAAAGGATCTGCTTTTGAGTTGATTCTATAACTACCTGTATTAAAAAGTAGCGCATCAGAAACAGAGATCATTACGACGGTTTGGTCTATACTGATATCGATCTCATCTTCTTGTCCTGCTTCGGTAGTAGAAGTGATATTTTTCTTAAGATTGTATTCAACTGCGAGATTTACTGAATCTTCCAAAGTCTGCGCTTGAGCCAATAAAGCTGGATCCACATTCGCTAAGGTTTGCTTCATTTTCTCCTTAGAGTTTTTCGATATTACGGTTGCACCTTCTATGCTTAACATGCCATCATTCTGCATGGTCAACGCATCATTGGTATCGCGAAGTGAGTTGATTCTAGAATTGTATTCTGCAACTCTATTCTCGATGATCTGCATTTTCTCTTCCAACTCAGCTTTTTCTTGCTCAGTGGTAGCAAGTTCAGTTTGAGTTCTATAAAGATTGCCTTCTAGTTCGGTGTATTTTTTCTTTGAAACACATGACACCATCACAGTGGCGCTCAAAAGTCCGGTTATAATTAGTGATTTTTTCATAGTTGATTTCTTTGTCTTTCTATCTACTATTTCAAAGCTATTGCCACAACTGAAAACCGATAATATTTTGGGTCAAATGATCACATAACATGCGTTTTAAGTCAATAGAAGCATATTTTTCAAAAAGAAGAAGTCCCAAAATCTATTTGGGACTTCTTCGAAAAACTGTGGAATACCTACACAGGTTGATTAACTAATTGCTCAGAAACATATATTCATCAATCCATTAAGCGATTGATGACTTTAAATTCATTCATAACTCTATAGGCAGCCCTAGTAACGTCAGATTGAAAGTTTGGAGAATCTGAATCAAAATTGGCAGCAGTATAGCCTTGCCAAATTGTATTTCCTCTTTTACTATCGATCACATAGATCACGAGCATTCCCTGGTTTTGAGTATATCGTACTTGATTGTAAGTCTCGTCTTTTTCCTGATCCTTGTCTAGCTCACCTTCTTCCGTTTCAGGCACTGTTCCTACGCGCTTCAGCCAATAGTCAAACTCCGGTTGTACGTATCCACGATAACGAATAGAATCCATGAAGATTTTATAACTCACCAATAAATCAGGTTTTGAATCTTGTTCTCTGAAACCTTGAGAACCCAATCTAGCGCCGATTGTAGCGCTTAATACCGGAGATATCATGCTGGTGTCTTTTTCAGTAGGAACTACAAAGGCGAATGTTTTATACTTTTTGAAAGAAGCTTGATAATTGTAGTCATAGTCAGTGACATAATCTTTGGAAGAAAAGCATCCCACACAAATAAAAATAAGGAGGGTGAAAAGTAAGTAAGTATTTTTCATGGCATTTGCTTGTGAGTGGTTGAAAGATATTTTACTAAGTACGAACTAGGGGGGTTAGATGGATTTAACTAAAATTAACACCAACATGTTTAAATTAATGAGTTGTAGTTCAGGTGAATAGCTTATTAATTTACCATTATTTCAGGATAAAAATGGTTATGCTTTTTATTTCCTTCTTTTTTTTCATTCAAAATGAGTAGTAAAATCAATAAAATATCGGCTGATGGATAGTTTTGAGAAATTAGTAACTGAAGCAAAGGCTTGTCGATTATGTGAATCATTCCTGCCGCTAGGTCCCCGTCCAGTATTTTCTATACGTCCTACAAGTAAGATTCTGGTGATAGGTCAAGCTCCCGGCACAAAAGTCCATGCTACAGGTATTCCCTGGAATGACCCAAGCGGAGATGAATTAAGACGATGGTTAGGAGTGGATAGGGATGTGTTTTATAATCCGGAAATTTTTGGGATTATGCCCATGGGCTTTTGCTATCCGGGTAAGGGAAAAGGTGGAGATATGCCGCCAAGGCCTGAGTGTGCCCCTACTTGGCATCAGAAAATGATGAATCAGATGCCTGAGGTGAAATTGACATTACTTATTGGGCAGTATGCACAGAAGTTCTATTTGGGTGAGCGCCGAAAGAAAACGCTAACTGAAACGGTAAGGAATTTTGAATTGTACTTACCAGAGTATATCCCGCTAGTGCATCCCTCTCCACGTAATCTGATGTGGAGGAGGAGAAATCCTTGGTTTGAAGAAGAAGTGGTACCGACGCTCCGTGAGCGGGTTCATGAGTTGATTCGGGTATAGATTAAAATCTTTTAGTTGTGGTTTCTGGCTGAAAATTAGTTTGTAATCTACGACTCTGAAAATCGAGCAAGTGACTTTTTAATTGCTATGATTTGGAAAAAAACAGGTATCATATGATGCTTCTTCATTCCTTTCACCAGAAATCTCCTTGCGGTAATAAATACTCACGCAGTACCAGTCTATAATAACCTCAGCTTTTTAGACAAACTCTCAATCCCTCTTTCATCAATGTTGGTTTGAGACCATAGGCTTTTTCAATCTTGGAGGAGTCAAAGCAATAGTCTGAATCTGACTGATAGCGAAGCTCAATAATTTCTTTCATTACAGGCATGAAAATCCCCAAAGTAGAGACAAGCCAGGCTGGCATCACTTGGATATTGAGCTGGGTGCCTAGCTGATGATTGACCATTTCCACGATTTCTTTTCCCGTAGGGTAAGAAGAATCAGTAGGGAGATTCCAGGTTTGATTCCATGCATCATCTTGTAGCGCAAGAAAGGCTGTAGCTTTCCCGGCATCAGGGATGTATATGAATGAATGTTTTTTATCTGCTGAATACAGCCAATGTGCACCTTTACCTGCTATCATTCGCTTGATTACTATTTCGTTTAGAAAGGAATTGCTGGCATTAGGTCCATAAAAATCAGGAGCACGAGCTACTAAAGCAGTGAGTTTTTTAGCTTTTACCTCTGTCCAAAGCATGTCCAAAATCTGCTTTCTCACTTTGCCTTTTCTGCTTTCAGGTTTCAAAGGAGTTTCTTCAGTGAGATGTCCAATATGCGCAGGATCACACGCGTACATGTTGTCGAAGAAAACCAATTTTGCTCCATGGGTTATGCAGGCATCCAGCGTATTTCTCATGATTTTTGGCCAGTCTCTTTCCCAAATAGCAGTTTTGTACTGGATTCCCGCTAATAGGAAAACGACTTCAGCTCCTTTCACCGCCTCAGATACAGCAGCTGCATCCAATAAATCTCCTGAGAAGAGTTGATCTTTATCATTCACTTTTTGAGGCTTCCGGCTAAATTGGCGTACCTGTATTCCTGACTTGTTGAGTTCAGCAGATACAACTTTGGCAATGTTGCCGTTGGCACCGAGTATAGTATGGATAGGCATAAGGTGAATTAGTAGTCTTGGAGAAAATGGTTTATTTTGAAAATTCAATTTCAACTTCCCAAGATAAGTTATTCACTATGAAATTTTTATCCAGCCTTTTTATCCTATTGTTATCCTTTTCCTGCCAACCTGAAAGTACTTCTGACTATGACGCCGACCTGATTATTTATGGTGGGACTTCAGCAGCTATCACAGCGGCGGTGCAGGCTAAGAAGATGGGCAAGTCTGTCATTATAGTTTCTCCTGATAAACACTTGGGAGGTCTGTCTTCCGGTGGATTGGGATATACGGATACGGGAAACAAATCTGTAATTGGTGGTTTGGCGCGTGAGTTTTACCATCGCGTTTATATACATTACCAAACCGATTCGGCCTGGAAGTGGCAGAAAAAGGAAGAGTACGGCAACAAAGGGCAAGGTACGCCTGCGATGGACGGGGAGAATCGAACCATGTGGATTTTTGAACCCCATGTAGCAGAGCAAATTTTCGAGGATTTTACAAAAGAGAATGAGCTGGAAATACACCGAGATGAATGGCTGGATAGGGAGACTGGCGTGACAAAAGAGAATGGGGAGATCACTCAGATCAAGACGCTATCAGGCAAAACCTATAGAGGAAAAGTATTTATCGATGCGACATACGAAGGAGATCTGATGGCCGCTGCTGGTGTGAGCTTTCACGTGGGTAGGGAATCTAATTCGACTTACGGTGAAAAGTGGAATGGTGTGCAAGTGGGCGTATATCAGCATCGACATTATTTTGACAAGAATATTAGCCCTTATATTATCGCTGATGATCCTTCGAGCGGATTACTGCCTGAAATATCAGCTGATCCTTCTGGAGAGAATGGTGAAGGAGACAAGAGAATTCAAGCATATAATTATAGAATGGCGCTTAGTCGTCATCCTGACAATAGAGTGCCCTTTGCGAAACCAGATAACTACGATCCAGCTCGCTATGAACTCCTGGCTCGGGTCTATGCAGCTGGACGGGATGATACTTTTGAGAAGTATGATCCAATTCCAAATCTGAAAACGGATACCAATAACCACGGACCTTTTTCGACTGATTATATAGGGAAGAATTACACTTATCCTGAAGCTAGCTATGAAGAGAGAAAGCAAATTCTTCAAGAGCATATTGACTACCAGAAAGGTTTGATTTACTACTTGGCAAATGATCCCAACGTGCCGGCTGTAGTTCGTGAAGAAATGACGCAATGGGGATTGGCGAAGGATGAGTTTACAGACAATGGAAACTGGCCACATCAGATCTATGTACGTGAAGCGAGACGAATGATAGGTGCTTATGTAATGACTGAACACGATGTACTTGGTGCTAAATCTGTTCCTGAGCCAGTAGGAATGGGTTCATATTCCTTGGATTCACATAATGCGCAGCGATTTGTGACCTCAGACGGTTTTGTGCAAAATGAGGGTGATATAGGAGTTCATGCTGAGAAACCCTATTCTATTTCTCTGGGAACACTTTTACCCAAAAAAGAAGAATGCACCAATCTGCTTGTTCCTGTGTGCGTCTCGAGTTCACACACGGCTTTCGGTTCGATCCGAATGGAGCCTGTTTTTATGATCTTGGGACAGTCAGCCGCTGCCGCAGCTTCCTTGGCAATTGATCAAGGGATTCCAGTTCAGGAGCTGAGTTATGCCGATTTAAAGGTCGTTTTGGATAAGGAGAAGCAGATTCTAACGCAGAAAAAGTAGTTTTTTTGAAAATTTTTAACCGCGGTGGACACGGATGATTACGCAGAGAGTACATATTGTGCTATCCTGCTTCTCCAGAAGCAGGATTTATTCTTATTTGCGATTTAGTGAAGCTTTCATCTCTGAATATTTTTTATTGTGTATATCCGCTTTTCTGCCAGTGTACAATTTTTGATAACTTATCTGTTTGATAATAGTATTCGTTTCCTTTGAAAAAATCCGAAGGATTGAAACAATTCATAACCCTCGGCAAAGCCGGGGGCAACGAAAAACGTTAGAAAAATAAAGCCCCGAAGGGGTGTAACTGTAAAGTTTCGCCCTTTTAGGGCTTTAGAATATTTGAAGCTTTCTTTGCCCTGCACTTCGTAAAGGGTTATGAATGGTTTGACTCCTTCGGAGCCTGTCAGACGACAAGCGGACTTGTCCAGAAATTATCGTATTGCTGGTTACCAAAAATATGGGTTAAATTATCTTTAGTTCATCGGGGTTATACTTTTACAAAGGGGGATATTCATAAAACACAATTGAGATTTCTCTCATCTAAGGAAAAAAGGGCTGAAAACTCAAAATACCCTAGCCCAGTCCGATAGGGCTGGGTGGAAAAAGGTAATTCATTTGCACAAGCTCTGAAAGAGCGAAATACATATGCCTATTTAAGTTTTCTGATGATCCAATTCAGGCTTGAGATCTAAGTGAAAATTGCCTGCAATATCTTTATTCTAATATCATTTACAAATATAAAAGTAATGTATTGCATTTACTTTTGTAAATATAATAAAAGACGTTTATGAAAGGCTATCATTTGGGTGAATTGGAAGAGTTGATTTTGCTGACTGTGGGGATCTTGGATAAAGAGGCTTACGGCGTCGCTGTATTGGAAGAGATCAAAAATCAAACAGGTAGAAAAGTCAATATATCGGCAATTCATACGGTCTTGAACAGATTGGAAGAAAAAGGCTTTTTGAAATCCTACATGGGAGGCGCGACTGAAGAAAGAGGAGGGAGAAGAAAGCGCCTATTCACACTTTCGGCAACAGGCAGGTCGGCTATCGAAGAAGTCAAAAATCTTAGAAATAAACTTTTTGAGCAAATTCCTCCATTGGCTTTAGACTTTTCCCATGGATACTAAGCTAAAGCATCACCCACCCAAATGGCCAGATCGTTTTCTGGAATTCTACTGCAATCCCAGTCGATTGGAGCAAATACAGGGAGATGCCTATGAGCTTTTTTATATGAATTTGGAGGAGCGGGGAGTAGGCTATGCCAGATTCCGATTTTTCATTCACGTGCTCAGCTTTTTCAGGTGGGGCAATATCAGACGAACAAGACCTTCTTATCAGACTTATAACCACGGAGCAATGTTTAAGAACTACATGAAAATAGGCTGGAGAAATCTTCTCAAGCAAAAAGGAACCACCTTTATCTCGATTTTTGGGCTAGCCGCTGCGGTGGGTTGTTGTTTGGTTGCCTATCTGTTTATTGAGCAAGTTTGGTTCAAGGGCATGCATCAGGAGAATAAAGATGAGATTTACCAGATTACTTATACGGCCGAAGGTGAAAATGGAAAAACCACTTTTGGGACTATCGCTGAACCTATATCGGAAATGATCAGCGAAGCATTGCCAAATGTCAAAGCGCAAACACGCATTCAGATAGATTTACCAATTCTTATTCACAAAAACGAAAGTTACTTCCAGCGTGCCCAATACGTGGATCCAGGATACATGGAGATGTTTACTTATTCCATGTTGTATGGCTATCCAGGTGCTTTGAACGAACCTGAGCAAGTTATCCTGACTGAAGAGCTTTCCGAAAAACTCTTTGGCGACACTCATCCCATAGGTCAGGAAATCGCATTAGTTTCTAATGGAGAGGAAAAGATCTTTAAAGTAGGAGGGGTATTCAAGGAATTCAATGACATGGAGATGTTCAATTTTGACCTGTTGGTGAATATTTCCAATCGCTCAAATGCCGAATTGACTCTGCCTCTTAAAGATGCTTGGAAGTCAGAATTGTGGACATTTATTCAGGTGGAAAATGGGACGGATCTTGGGGATCTAAATGCAGGTTTTGCTGAAATGGTGAAGACCCAGAATAAAATAGATCCTGAAAATCCTTACCTGAGCATTCAGCTAGAATCTTTCAATGATTTGGTCAAAAATTCAGAGAACATAGAAAGAGGTGTGGTTAGCTTCTTGGCCGTTGCTCCGCAGCTACTGCTAGCGGCAATCGGTACTTTCATATTGATTTTGGCGGTGTTCAATTACATCAATATTTCCATACTGATGGCTTTCAGACGACTCAAGGAAATAGGTGTTCGTAAGGTGATTGGTAGCAATAAGGGGCAATTGATCGCTCAGTTTCTCAGTGAAAATCTCATGGTCTGCTTTATGGCTATAGTGCTGGGTTGCTTGTTGGCAGCCTTTATTTTCGTGCCTGGATTTAATGATATAGCTTCTAAAAATCTTAAAATAGACCTCTTTAATGATGCATACATTTGGCTGTTTTTGGGAGCAATGTTGTTATTCATCACCTTGGTTTCCGGATTGTATCCTGCTATTTATATCACCTCCTTTAAACCTATCAATATCCTTAAAGGCAATCAGCAAATTGGAAGTAAAAGTCTTCTGACAAGTGTCTTGCTGACTTTCCAGTTTACGCTCGCGATCATAAGTATAGTAGCAGGAGTTGCTTTTGTGCAGACGAATTACATCAATTCAAATCGAGACTGGGGATATACTAGTGCGGACAAGATCATTGTAAATGTGCCTAGTTCTCAAGACTATATTCCTCTTAAAAACAAGCTCTCTGCACTCGCTTCTGTTACGGAAATCAGTGGTAGTCAAGATTTCGTAGGGAATTGGATAAGGGAGGAGGAAATAGTTTTTCAGGATGAAAAGTATGAAATCAGCCTTCTGAATGCTGAGGCTACTTATCCGGAATTGCTTGATTTAAAATTGAAAGAAGGACGAATGTTCAATCCGGAACTGATCTCTGATACACAGGAATCTATTCTGGTGAATGAAGCTTTTCTTGATCGGCTAGGCCTTAGCTTTCCTGTGGATGAAAAAATCACCATTGATAGTGCAAGCTATGCAGTGGTAGGAGTGGTGGAGGATTTTCACACAGTTTTCTTCCAGATGTCTATTGAGCCTATGGCGATCAGAGCATCTCCGGACACTACATTTAATTACCTCACGCTGAAAATGACTCCGGGAACGGCGGCATCTTCCATGCAGGCAGTGAAAAAAATCTGGCATGAAACGATCCCACGCGGTCTTTTTACGGGAAAATTGCAAACTGAGGTATTTGACCATGAGTTCAATGATGTAAAGGGAGTAAGCAACATTCTCTTGTTCTCCGCGATACTTGCTGTGGTTTTGGCAGCACTGGGACTCTTTGGATTGGTGTCTTTGAATATGAATTCCCGCATCAAAGATTTCTGTGTGAGAAAAGTGTTTGGTGCCGATTTGGGTGACTTGTCCATGAAGCTAGCCAAGCGATATTTGATTATTTGGGGAATTGCCTCGCTGTTGGGTGGAGGATTGTCGATTGTTCTTGTTTCTACTTTTCTCAATAGCTTCTTCGCTTTCAATTCAGGCGTAGGGGTGATTCCCTTAGGTCTTGGGCTTTTGGTTTTATTTCTCGTAATCGCCGGGACAGTCAGTTCTCAGATTTGGAAAATAGTGAGAGCTAATCCCGCTTCCATCTTGAAAGCAGAATGATAAGATAGAAGTCCGAAGTGCCGGCACCTAAACACTTTGTGTTTAGCGCGGTTTAAAGGAATGATGGAGGTTAATTATTCTCAGAAAAAAGGATTGATAAGCTACGTGATCAATGGAAAAATCACAGCCGATGATATGCGTCAGTTGCAGGAGGCAAGAGATCAACTGGCTGAAAATAGTGCCTTAAAAGTATTGGCGATTGTAATTTCTTTCAAAGGCTATAAGAGCTTTGAAGGGATGAAAAATGCTTTATTAGGCGATTGGAGAATGCTTCCTAAGCTTTCCAAATACGCCATGCTCACAGATAGTACTTGGCTGCGGGCTTTGATTTTTATTTTAAACCCCTTGGTGCTAAAAAGTGAGCTGAAAGCATTTCCCTTGCGAGATCGCAAGTTAGCCGATAGGTGGTTGGAGTAGCTTTCAGCGCTTTTTAGTTACTTGGGTTACAATTATTACATAGATCGTCTCTTAGGTCAGGCTAGCTTCTACAGGCTTACTTAACTGTTCGATTTCGCATTTGATTTTTGAAAATTGATCTGCCATTTTTTCAAGTATAGCACTAGAATCTATCTCTACTTTATCGATCAACTCTTGATAATATTCTACTCCTTGGATCAGGTTATTTCTGAATTTTTCTAAATACGCCTCTTTCTTGGCCACTTTCTCAGTGACTTTTGTTTCAAATTCCTTTTTCAAATAGGTGACATACAGCTGCAATTCCTTCACAAAAACGTGAGGTCTTTCGATATCCACTTTCAGAGATAACTTGCCATAGATATGATCAGCCATTTCTTTGAGTGAAAAAGTGCCTTTAAAGTAAGCCAGATTCGGTCCAGGACAAATGGTCACTGCATTGAGATTTCGTCTTGGCGTTTCTCCTGCTGCCAAAATCGCGGGTGCACTCAGTCCTTCGCATAGACAGTCTTTTGCTTCCACCTTTTCCATTTCTTCACCTTCTATTTCTCCAGCCTCGAATTGCTTGGCTTTGAGGTCTTGATATTGCCTGGAAGCGGTACAAATTGGCTTGTCTGTGAACTCAGTGTTATTCATCAAAAACTTCTTATAGCATGGGCTTCCGGCTCTGTTCTTCTCAATTCTAGCCTGACGCTGTTCTTCACCTGAGGAAGTTCGCAGGTTGTTGAAAGGCACACCTAAGGGCGAAGCATGGCTGAGGTAGTAGTCGGATTTCTTTGCTTGGAACAAACGCTCCAGCGTATCGTCATCTACTGAGGTAGCTTCAGGTACGAGGAGAAAAGGACTTCCCCAGCCAGTTCCGTCCAGTTCGTAGTATTCACGTAAGAAGTTGTCTTCACTCGCCGTTCCTATACCTCCTTGGTAGGTAATCTTGAAAGTGGGGGCGCTTGATAGCTTAGTTAATTCTTTGTTTTCCAGTGCGCCTTGACAAGTTTCAAAAAGTGTTTGAAACAAGTCATTTCTGTTGTTTTTGAACTCTTCCAAAATCGGTCCGATCAGAAAACCATCAGTTGCAAATGCATGACCTCCGCAGTTCAGACCAGATTCTATTCTGAATTCGGAGACCCAAAGACCCTTCTTTGCTAAGAATTTCCCTTGAATCAAAGCAGATCTATAGTCACTCACTTTTAGGATAATTCCCTTCGAAATCTCTCCGAATTGATTTGGGTAAAATTCCGAAAAATGCTCTGCATACCCATATAAAGCCGGATTCATGCCTGCGGAGAATACCACCGATCCATTTGCTTTGCTCTTGGCGAAACCTCTCAAGGCAGACAGGGCATCCGAGTATTCTCGTGGTAATTCATTGCCTGCTTTATCGATGTTGATCTTGTCCACTTTCGTCATGATGTTCACGTCGACTGCGCCTATACTCAGTTTGGATTTCAATTCTTCTTTGAGTTGAAATTTCTCAGAATCCGAAGCCGTTTCCAGCTTTGCAAACAAGTCCAGCAGCACAGTGTTTTGAGGCAAAAGATCCAGGTACTTACTGAATTCGGTATTTGTTTCCCAGTTCTCATTGATCAATTTATTGAATTGCTCTTCTACGAGAGACTGAGTCAAATCCAGGTAGGCAGTAATTCGCTTTGCCCGATAATCCTCATCAGTATCCGGGATAGGAATGAATTCACGCACAAATTTCTTCGAGTAGATTTTTCGCATGTCTTCGAGCAGATGATCATCCATGATGGAGATCACGCTGGAAATGCCATATTTGGCCACTTTTATTGGCGTGTCTACGGTATATCCTAACCCCATAACTGGGATGTGGAAAGTGTGTGTCAGAGATTGAGAATTCATATATAACTAGGATGAAATTTGCACTTATTTGAAAAAGTAAAATTAGGCTCAATCATAGCCCCTTTGCCTGCTTGGCATCAGTGCTAGGCCTGACTTTTATCAGTTTCTTACCACAGAGGTCACGGTGTCCCGAGCTATCGGGATGCACAGAGAACGCAGCTAGTATTGGCCTTTATTCTTTAATTTCATTATGTCAAGTTGAAAATTGACAATTGAATTTGAACATTGATCATTAACACTGAAAAGCAAGCAACTAACAACCGACAACTTTTTACATTCGATTCACCATTTTAAATTTTAAATTCATCCATTTTAAGTCCCTCCCTCAAAAATATTCTCCTCCTACTGTAGCGTCTTGAGCAAGAACCCCGTCAGGGTAATAAAGAAAGATGAACACACTTCTAAGGATCTATTTGGTTTTGATATTTGCGAGCAGCGCACTAAATGCGGGCCCAGAGAATGACTTGATCAACAAGGAATTCCCGATGGAAGCATCTAATTTTGCTACAAACCGTCGCTATCCTCAGAATCTCGAGGGAATTACTGATTGCATGAGTTCCACAATTCAAATGGAGGAAAGTGCAATAGTTAAGTCAATTACGGAGAAAAGCTCAATAGAAAACTCCTCTGAGGAGCTGAGCAAATGAATAGCTAAGAAGTGAAGATCCCGACTCCAACATGGATGTCGTAAATTATAGATTAATAGGTTTGAATTGAATTGGACTGATCAGGAGCTGATCGATGGTTGCAAACGACGATCGGCTAAGTACGAAGAGGTATTCTATAAAAAATACTATGGCTATGTCATGGGGATCAGTCTGTCCTATTCCAAAGATAAAGCCCTAGCCGATGAGATCACCAACGACTCATTTATGAAGTTTTTTGGATCGATCAAGAAATTTGAGGACTTCCAGTCTGTAAAGGCTTGGCTTCGCCGAATCACCGTAAATACCGCGATAGACTATTTCCGCAAGCAGAAGAAGTTTCAAAATCAAACCGACGTGTCCGAGGAACCTGGCATTTTCCATGAAGTGAATGCGCTTCAGGATTTGGCCTTTCAGGATATTATAAACCTAATCAATCAATTACAGGACGATCACAAAATGGTGTTCAATCTCTATGAGATAGAGGGCTATAGTCATAAGGAAGTGGGCGAAAAGCTGGGTCTGACAGAAAGCTCCTCCAGAGTTTATCTGGCCAGAGCAAAGTCTCAGCTACGCAAATTAGTATCATTACACTTGAAAGAATATGAAGGAAGATAAGCTAGATGAGGAAATCGCTGCTTCCCTTAAAAAGAAGTTAGTCGAAGCCTCCGTGCCCTATGAACTGGGTGCTTGGGAAGGTTTTCAGAAAAAGCGCGCACAGCGCAAACGTAGAACTATTGCCTACTGGGCATCTGGGATTGCTGCGTCTCTACTGCTCATCGCAGTGGGGCTGAATACGGTGGATACTCCCGAAAATAGTACGCCTAGCTCTACGGAAATTCAGCTGGCAGAAAGTGCTGAAAAATCTCCGGAGAATAGAGTTGAGGAGATAACTACAAGGGGATCTGAAGCAGTTGCTGAAAATTCAGACGAGTTAGTCCCAAACACAAATGCATCGGGCTCTAAAACAGCGAAGGAAGCTCCTAAAGTCCAAAAGTCCGATACAACTCCTGCGGATACAAAAGCTTTGGCTTCTGTTCCTCAGCCTGTAAAAAAGGCTATAGAAAAGCCTGTGAAAACGGAAAAGGTAGTGCCTACGGCGCCAATAATTCCCAATGAAAAAACTGTAGCTCAAGTGCCTGAAAAACAAATCTCACAACAGCAGACACTTATTACCAAAGTGGGCGAAGTGGAAAATCCAGTTGATTTGGAGATACCTAAGGAGACGCTGGCTTTGGCAAAAGCTGAAGAGTCTGCGAAACTTACGGAAAAGGAGAAGTTTGTAGCAGAAAATGAATTCCCTATTATCGCAAAAGACAAAGCATCGGTAGGATTAGGCATGGGACTGTCTCCAGGTTTTGGAGCGATACAAAGCGATAATCAGGTAGCGACTGCTCAGACGATTGGACTGGGAATGCTGGTGGATATAGATCTGCCGGGCAAGCTTACCCTTGGTTCTGGTCTTGGCTTGAACTACCTCAACCAAAATAATGAGCAGGAAAGTACGGTGATGTCTTTAGGGAATACTTATCCGCAGGTAGAGAAGTTGGAAGTTCGTCAGATGCAGGTAGAAGTGCCTGTTTTCGTGAAGTATCCTGTGACCAGAAACAACTCAGTATCTATACAAGCTGGATTTTCGAACTATTACGCGCTGAACCAAACAGCCAGTCAAGAGAATACTACGGAGCGCCAATCGGCTTTTTATGCAAATGATGCTTTGGGTAACTCTTCAGTTTCACTTCGTCAAGAGTCGGTGGTAGAAAACAACTCTCTAGAATCAAAAAGTGGCAAGTTCTACCCATTTGCTACGTTGAATTTTGGAGTTAACCTTCGGGTCTTGGAGACTAAAGGTGCCAACTATGTGGTTATGCCTTTTTACAATTATCAGTTGAAGCAAGTTTCTGGTTACGGTGATACCTATGGACTATTTGGAGCAAGCTTCAAGATGAATTTTGGAGGAGGAGAGAAGTAGAGGAAAGTCCCCATATTTTGAGAGTAGAATGGAAAAATAGAATTATTATGAGTATTCTCTAGGATGCTAATTGTCTTATTTTCGAGGATCAGCTAATCTCAGGATGAGGTGAAACTCATTACTCAAAGCTAGTGTATTACCCCGTCGCATTATATTTTTCATTCGCTACTGGTAGGAAAGAAGACATTTCTATACAATTTTAATAATATGAGGTTACTATATTTTTTGACAGCTAAATAAATCAATGCTAGAGCTTTTTGAAATGATTGCGCAAAAGTTTAGATGTGGGTTAAAATGATTATATTTCTTAGGAAGTATTATTAGAATAATACAAGTTTTACTTTCACCCAATCTTAACCCACTTTGCTATGATAAAGGCCCTAAATCTCATTGGGAATATATTGTTTGCTTGTCTCTTTATCTACCTGACATCCTGCGCGAGTTACCGTTATAAGGCTAATGTAGAAGATGAGAAAACGCCAACCCTTTCTGATGGTTGGAGCCAACTTGATGATTCGAACTATCTGGTGGTGCATAGTGGAGATCAGATGATGGAATTATATGAAGTTTCATTTAATGAGAATGAAAAAATTGTTTCGGGAAAACTTAAGCCATTTGTGGGTCTTCCCTTAGAATACTATAATAAAATTCCAGATAAGTCGAGGAATAAAAAGCAGCCAAGAAAACCGGGCAAAACCGATAAGGATGCAGTGAAGCAAATTCATTTTATGCTTACTGACAATTTTGATTTATCGAGTAATGAAATTTCATTTCAACTTGCAGAAATAAGGAATGTTGCACTTTCTAAAAGTGCAACACCTAACAGTTCAATTGTAGGCATAGTAGCAGGTTCAACAGTTGTAGCTTTTGGTACATTTCTAGCCATTGCGTGTAGTTGCCCACATGTTTTTATAAATGACGGTGATGAAGTGAAAAAAGTGAATTCACTTTATACTGGCGCTAAAGCATCACAACTAGAACGTAGTGATCTGAAAAAACTTCCTGATTATTTCTCGGATCAAAGCTCATTTTCTTTGACCATTACAAACGAGGAGAACGAAGATCAATTCACCAATATGGTTGAGTTGGTGGTGGTCAATCATGACGAAAACGTGACAGTGGAGGCCGATATGGATGGTAACATTTACACAATTCTGAAACCGAGAAGTTCTGTTTCAGAGGAGGATTCTGATTATGTTTTAGCTAGAATTTCGGCTAAAGATGAATCCTCATATAAGTTTGATTCAGATGTAGCAGATGGATTGAGTACGATTTCGCTAGAATTTCAAAACCCGCTCCGGGAGAAAACCGGCAAATTGGTGATGAACTTAAAGAATACCCAATGGTCAGGTTATGTATATAATGAATTTAGCTCGCTATTCGGAAGCAAGTATGTAAAATGGATTGAGAAGAATGAGGATAAATCCAAAGAAGAGCGTGAGCAATGGATGCGGGAGCAGGGTATTAAGTTACTGGTAGAAATGAAAACCGAGGAAGGCTGGCAGCAAATCGATGAAATTGAGCTTCTTGGTGATATTACTTATAATTCTGTTGTTGTTCCATTTGAAATTAAGAATGCCAATCAAAATGTTGAGTTTAGGCTTAAATCAGGATTTAGATTTTGGGATTTGGACTTTGCAGGAGTCGATTATTCAAAACAGGATGAATTAAACGTTACCGTTATTAAGCCTAATAGTGCTACTGGCAATAAAGGAGAAGATTTCTTAGATGTTCTCTTGGCTGATGATGAAGTGTATATGAAGCATCTCGGCATGGACTCTTCCACTGAATTAAAATTTGAAGGGCTTCCGGTTTCATCGGAAATGGAAAGAACTGTATTTCTTCGAGCTAAAGGCTATTACATTTCGAAGCAAGAATATCTAGGGAAAGTGGACCGCGCAAAACTCAAGAACTTCAAAAACCCAGGTGAGCTATCAAGGTTCTCTCAAGAATTGTATCAAAACGTATTTTATAATAACCTAGTCACCAAATAATGGATCATCCAATTCACTTTTTACAAGAAACTGATGGTTTTTATGAAGAGGTAAAAAGGGATGTTGCTAAATACGTGAAAACTTCAGAATCCAGAGGATTAGCAACAGGAATTTTCTTTGCGAAGGCTGGGCTTTTAGTTTTCCTTTACCTTGTGTTGTATGGTGTCTTACTATTTACTGACCAAGCTTCAATAGCATTAATAGCAATGGCCTTCATGGGGCCTATTGCCATATTTATAGGGATCAACGTAGCACATGACGCAGCTCATGGCTCTATTTCTAAGAAGCAGTGGCTTAATAGTAGTTTTTTACTTCTATTTGATTTCCTCGGAGCAAACTCGTATATCTGGAAAAAGCGTCATGTTTTCTCTCACCATATTTTTCCGAACATCTTAAATGCAGATGCTGATCTTAAACAAAACCCCATGGTTCGCATTTTCCCAAATGACGAGATCAAGGGTTACCATCGCTTTCAGTTTATTTATGCGCCTTTTTTGTACTTACTATATACCATAAACTGGCTGTTCTTTCGTGATTTCCAGGATTTTAAAAAACGAGAAATCGGTTCACTTAAGCTACGTGGACATGAAAAATCGGAGTACCTCAAGCTAATTTTCTTCAAGATTATCTATGTTTCTTATATAATTATTTTGCCACTTATTTTCTCATCCTTAAGTGGTTGGCAGCTATTTCTTGGTTTTTTGCTTATGAATTTTACTGCAAGCATTACGATCACTTTAGCGCTTATTCCATCTCATGTTGCGGAGGATTCTGCATTTCCTCTCCCTGATGAATCGGGACAAATGACCACTTCCTGGTCGCATCATCAGTTGCATACGATCAGAGATTTCGCAACATCAAATTGGTTTCTCAATTTCTTGTTTGGTGGGTTTAATCACCATTTAGCTCATCATCTTTTTCCCAATATATGCCATGTGCATTATGTGAAGATTACACCGATTATAAAAGAGACAGCTATGCGGTATGGCTTGCCTTATCATCATGAGGAAAGTTTTATCAATGCCTATTTATCCCATTATAAGCTTTTAAAGAAAAATGGTTTGCAAATGAGTTTAGCGGAAGTCGCATGATGTGGATATGGATTTTACCTGGCTTTTCTTTATTTAGTGTGCTCCTTTTTGTATTTCTAAACAAGCAGTTAAAAAGGAAAAAGCCATCCCTTAAAATTGATGAGATAGCGAATTTGCCTACCAATAAAGAATACGCTTATACATTTTTAAATCTTGGAGTGTTTGGCATTATCGGTGCATTCATGGATTATGCTCAGACAAATGATTTATTAAGACTAGAGCCAATCTATACTTTGGAGGAACTGAATTGGTGGTTCCTTATCGTTTCAGTATTTATCTGTTTGGGTATACACGACATCTACTTTTATTTTTCGCATAGGTTATTGCATGTGCCGTTTCTCTATAAAAAGGTGCACACCATTCACCATAAATCAACCAATCCAAATCCATGGACAGCCTTTTCGTTCCACCCTTTAGAAGGAGTTATTCAGATAGGGATAGTCCCACTTCTTGCTATTATTCTACCTATTCCAGAATTGGGTTTGATCATATTTACCCTAGTTATGTCCCTACTTTCAGTATATGGTCACTGTGGATATGAGTTGCGCGCTGAGAAGTGGAAAGGCTTTGAAGTTTTTAATACGGCTTTGCATCATCAGCAACATCATCAGTTGGTACGCTACAATTTTGGGATTTATCTAAGTATCTGGGACAAGCTTTTCGGGACATTTTCACCTTCCTATGATAAATCTTTAAAGCAACTTATCGCAAAAAATAAGGAAGCTAAGAGTTAGTTTGATTCAAAAGGGCGTTTGATAAACCAAACATTTAATCCGTCATTTTCCCACTCGTCGTAAACAGTAAAACCATAACGCCTGTATAAAGGGAGCATATTTTTGGCGGCAGTCTCTGCAAAGATTGGAAGCTTCTCTTTTTTTGAATAGTCATAGACAAAGTCCCTAATTTCTTTAATAGGATTGAGGCCTTCGCTTCTATCTTCTACACCTAACATCCAAAAATAAAGGTGCTCTACATTTGGCCTTCGTTTAGTTATTTCGGCCTCACGTTTTATGATGGTCAAAGGTCTGTTCCAGCCTATGCATTTTCTCCAGAGGGTGGCATATCCGAGCAACCAATTCATAAAATGCTGTTTCCTACAACTTTTAAAAATGAGAGCAACGCCTTTTCCATCCGAGGTAATAAAAGCACCGTCTTTCTCTATGGCAACTGTGAGACAATAATTGCATAGAACTGCGATCCTTTCTTCAATTTGCTGGTCCTTTTTTACAACCCAAAGCACGCCTGGGTTATCGTGAAAACTAGAAATTAATACTCGAAGAGCTACAGATTTATTATGGCTATCAATTTTCAACATAACCTGTAATGGAGCAAATTAAGCTTCACAAAGTGCTGCCTGTTTTGGTACTTCAGGCATTTTCACTTTGCAAAATGGGCACGGATACAAGGTGCCATCATAGTCTAAAAGCATGTAGCTAATGCCACCACCGCAGGGTTTTGCTTTGCGATAACCTGCAGGAAAAAGAACAGTGGGATAGTCTAGAAACTCCCTCTCAAAATTGAATTGATCGCTAATCTTTTTGAGATGTTCTTTGTGCTGAATGTCTAACTCTACATCTTTATCTTGATAGTTCCCCACGGCACGAGGCTCTAATAGATTTACAATCGGCACGTTCCATTTTTTTACCAACTCGATCAATTCTTCAACTCCTCCAGATTCGATATATGCTTTGGTAGGGCAAACGTTCAGAGCCACCAAAACACCAACTTCCTGAAGGTTTTTTACAGCCTCATGTACCCAGAAAAATGATTTGCTACTTCCTCTAAAGGTATTGTGACTTTTCTCTAAATGATTGTCCAAACTGATTGCGGCACCATTAAGTCCCGCTCTTTTAAGTTGCTGTGCTTTTTCTAATGTCAGTCCAAATCCAGAGGTATAAATCCACTGGTCACAACTGGGTTTAAAACGGCTAAGCATCGTAAGCAAATCATCAAATCGACTCAAGGGTTCTCCTCCGGAATAAATTAATTGACCAACACCTTGAGATACGTATTTGTCAATGCGGCTTATAAACTCATCACATGATAACACATCATTATTGTACAGCGTGCCAGCTTCACTACAATGTTCACAGGCCAGGGGGCAGCGTTTTGTTATGGCAATTAACAACCTCCGCAGACCGAACTGGTTTTGATTGGTAGGTTTGATTTCTTGTAAATGAGATTGAAAAAAGGAATTAAACCCAGGTGAGGGCCAGGCGGGATTAAACATATCCCAAGCATACCTACCATCAATTTTAAATGCACGAACCAACTTTTTGTTTCCAATCATCTCTTGGAAATCTGAAATGAGATGCTTTACAACTTTGAAGGCTGTTAGTGGATTTCTATAAAGTTTTACTCCCAGCCACCAGATATTGATAACCATGAGTAAGCGTACTATATCATATTCTACTCGGGTTACAATTCTGGGCATCTTGTGTTTTTTTTTTGATATCAGCCAGTTTTCAAATCAGTTTACATTCCCTCTAGGGTCGTAGAGTATTGATTTTTATTTCTTGGCCAATAGTGTCTGTTTTTAGAAAAAGTATTTTTTTAACTGCTACATAGTTTTTTAGCATAGCTATTGAAAACTTGGTCTTTCCTTGACCTAATTCAAGAACGAGAAAAAAGATAGACCTTCAAAGTTATGCGAAGAAAAATTGGTGGGGGGTTATGGATTTTCAATTTCAAAACCATCGAGACTTGAAAACCTTAAAAATTGCGCACCCCTTCGTGCCCTTTGATGTTAAACAAAAAAAATCCCGTTCATAGCAGAACGGGATTTAGGATTGTGGCAGTATGATTACTTAGTAATCGATAAAGTTGGTCAGTAATTGTAAATCAAGTTTTTTGGAATTATCCGTTGACTGCTTATAGCCTCTTAACACCAAGGTATACACTCTCTTTCCTTTAAGATCCACGTTGGTAGCAGTAGCAAGTGTTTCACCAGTGCTAGAAACAATCTTCAAGTTGTAAGTTTTGGTGGCTAGGCTTTTAAAATCTGAATTTCCCTTGAAAGTCAAATCAGAGAATAGAGCAGTTGCCACTTCATCTACCTTGAGTGAAACTGTTCCTGCATCAGGAGAAAGGTTTACCATTCGAATTTGCGCTTCAGCAGCAGTTGGCTCCGACCAGTCATCATCTACCAAAACAGCATCCAATGCAGCCGCATTTTCCACCATAAATAAGGAGTAAACTGAATCTACTTTGATCTCAAATTCCTTTTCCAAAAGAGAAGTCACAGAATTTGCTTCTGAAAACTTGAAGAGTCTATCCCCAGGATAGAAGTTTTTGTACGGCAATACTTCTGAGTACTTCAATGGGGAATTGTTGACCTGATTTTGATCAGCAAAGACAATCGTTCCAGCGTTACTCGGAGCGCCGTTGTAAATAGAAATGTAACCGGCAGCAGGGTATTCAATTGGGTCATTGTCATCCATGCAGCTGGTCAATCCCATAGTTCCAGCCAGTAGTGCTAGGGAAGCCAGAGATCTAAGATTCTTAGTCGCAAATGATTTTATACTCATCATATGTATTTGTTGGTTTTTGTTTTAAATCACAACCAAGACGCATGATAAGTTTTATTCGCTACAGAAAGAATGAAAATTTGAGCAAGCTCCTTATTTATAATGGGTTAATAATTTGTAACAGTGGTCTGTGTCCACATAGACCCTCTTGTTGCGGCCTGTGAGGACACAAGTCGCGGTAGAATGAAGTATTAATACTGCTCCCAGAAGTTTGGAGGAGTGATGCCTAAAGCGCGCAGATAGACAAAGCCTTGTCCTCGGTGATGAATTTCATTGTCTATGATGTAAAACAAAATGCTGTAGCCAGTGCCATCATACTGTCCAAATGCTTTGATTTTCTTTTGGAACTCCTCCATCATAATGTCCTTCCAATACTTTTGGATTTCTTCTGTGGATTTATCCCAACTGGCGAGAAGCTCAGCTTTTGTCGTCAACTCTTCTTTTTTCTCATCAAGAGCTTCCCAAGTGTCTGTTGCCAAACCTCTAGCTGTTGTACTATCCATAGCCAGCATTTCTTTCATTAGCTGCGCAAAAGTCCGCATTCCACCTATACTGAATTCGAAAAGTTCTTTCTCCGGAAAAGCTTCCAGTGTCCTGCGGGTGACTTTACGATGTCCTAGCCAATGCGTTAGCAATTGATCTTTGTTGATGATTTGAGCAGGTATTGTTGATGTTTCCATAGTGGGTATGTTTTGTTTAAGAATATTCAAAGAAACTACATCATAGTGTCAGCCCTATGTCAGTAGGATTTTGGGATATGAAAGATTTTCTGATTTTTTCCAGTTTCTTTACTTACAGGTTTCAACTGATTTTTTTATGAACAGAATAGATCGACTCACTGCCATACTTACCCACCTTCAATCCAAGCGAACTGTGCGAGCTTATGAGCTTGCTGCTCGTTTTGAGGTGAGTTTGCGTACGATCTATAGAGATGTGAGATCTCTTGAAGCGTCGGGAGTTCCGATCATCGGGGAGGCAGGGCAAGGCTATTCGTTGGTGGAGGGATATAGACTTCCGCCCATCATGTTTAGTAGAGAGGAGGCTCTTGCGATGTTGGTTGCAGAGAAGTTGGTGGAAAAATCTCTGGATGATCAAAGTAGCAAGGTTTTCAAGGAAGCGCTGATTAAGATAAAGGCTGTGCTGAAATCCTCCGAAAAGGATTTGTTAGTAGAAGTGCAGGATACGATTAAGGTTTTGAAGTCGGGGTCTTCTCAGTCTATGAACAGATCCAGCAAGGCTTTTCAGCTTATTCTTCAGGCTATTTCGGAGAAAAAAGTGCTGTCTACGACCTATATTACTTTTGATCCCGAGCGGATTTCAGTAAGAGAATTGGAACCAGTAGGCTTGTTTCATTCGCACGAGCAATGGTATTTGATGGCTTATTGCAGGTTGAGAAGTGATTATCGCACGTTTCGACTTGATCGCTTTAGCAAACTTCAGGTGACAGATTTTTGCTATACCACCTCTAAACATCCCTCCTTACAGTCTTATTTGGACAAATTAGCCAGCGAACAAAAACTACATCAAATCATTCTGGAAGTGCCTGATGGTTCTCTGAAATACCTCGTCAATTCGAAATACAATAATGGATTTGTGTCTGAGGAAAGAGTAGGGGAAAAGACAGTGATGACTTTTATGAACTCATCCATCGAGGGATTTGTGCGCTGGATAATCGCACTGGGAGATATGGTAGTGGTCAAGGAGCCAACGGAGTTGCGGGATCGCTTAGCTCAACTGATAGAGGAGATTAAGGTAATGCAGGGATGAAAAACATTGACCATGTTTTGTGAAAAGTTGGAACCAGGTTCTTGATAGCACTCAATAGCCCTGTTACGCTCTAAATATTGATAATTACATTTCCGGTTTTATTGCCAGAAATAACATAATCATATGCCTCCGCTATAGCTTTCAGTGGGTATTCTCTATCGATTACAGGTTTGAATTTCCCTTTTTCCAACATGGATTTAATGTAGGGAAGTGTCTCTGTTAGGCTATAAGGAATGGGGAAAATTACTTTCTTACCACCTGAGAGTGGACTATAGAGTGCTAAGAAGATATTTTGTGAATATGGGCCTAATTCCGAAGAAATATAAATCCCTTGCTCTTGTAGCAAAGACTTGCACTTACCGAAGGTGCTTTTGCCTACGGCATCAAATACAAAGTCGTATTTCTCATTTTTTTGTGTGAAATCTTCAGTTAAGTAGTCATAGACTTTGTCCGCTCCTAGGGATCGGATAAGTTCAATGTTCTTAGTATCGCAAGTAGCAGTCACATGAACATCAAATGTCTTGACGAATTGCAGTAGTGCTGATCCAATAGCGCCCGTTGCCCCATTGATAAGGATTCGCTGTCCTGGCTGTATAGCTGTTTTATGGATAAATGTGTAGGCATAATGAGCGCCTTCAAGACTGGCAGCAGCTTGTTTATATTCAATTTGTTCGGGAATGGTTAAAAGGTTGTTCTTAGGTTCCAGAACCATGTACTCAGCCTGCGATTCTACCCCTAGATCGGTAAAACCAAACACTCGATCATTAACTTGGAAGGATTGGATTTTTGTTCCTATTGCTACCACCTCACCCGCGAAATCAGTTCCTAAGGTTATTTTTCTAGGCTTAAAAAAACAAAGGAAAAAGCGCATGATGAAGGGTTTGGCAGTGAGATTGGCGCAATCCGTTCTATTCACTGTCGTAGCGTATACTCGGATTAATACTTCGTTTTCCTTGGGGGCTGGTCGTTCGGTCGTCTCAACTCTGATTGTTTTGGGACTACCGTATGACCTTCTAAATGCAGCCTTCATTGGAGAGTTTTTGGTGACAGATTAAAAGAGAACCTGATGTGTGATCCTGTAAGATCGGTAATCGAGCCTACATTCTGAAAAGATAAGTAGAGAGATATTCCAAATCTAAAATGGTAATCATTATGGAAACTGTTGAAACTATACTGGTCTGTTGAATGCCTTACAGGTATTTTACAACCTCAACCTTCTCCCTTCTATTCCATCATCTTCTGAGAACGGATCGTATTCAGGCCCATTGATCACTGTCCAGCCTAAGGAGTTTAGAACCTCATCGCTGAGTTTCTCTTAGTTGAAATCGGTTGGGGTGATAATTATATTCTGTTTGCTCAAAAATAATTTTTCTAATTTCTATAAAATTGAGGAAAATAGGGAGTTTAAATAAGCTAGTTCACAGTTGAATTAGGAGAAAGTACATTTGAGGGAAGATGCATTATGCATTGCAAGTATTTTCTGTGAATATCAATAAACAGGGGGATCATTTCCCCATTTCAGGGAGATTAGGCGCATCGCAAATTTCAGCTTTAGGCTTTTAGAAGACATCTGATTCCAGGGTAGCATTAATAGCTTGGTGAAATTTAGCTTTGCTCATATGATAGAAATCAATTCAAAGCACACTAAAACCAAGTCTTTTGACTTATTTCGATGCATTTTTACGGAAAATCAATAGCAGGGAAAGCTGCATTTCAATCTGAAATGAATAACTTTGAACTTGCATATTAATCAGAGGATCGATGGAATGGCATTTGAGACTACTAATAAAAATCACAATCATCAAAAACTGTAAATTATGAATGTAAAAATATTAGGTACAGCTGCTGCGGCATTATTGATAGCAGTAAGTTGCCAACCGAAAAAAATAGACAATGAAGAAGTAGCAGAGATGGAGATTGTTGCTCCTGCAGAAATTTCAATTGAGAAATTCAGCGATTCTCCTGCTTATTTGACTTCCTCTTTGACTTTGAAAAAACCGACCAGCACTACAATTTCCAAAGCAGGGGAAGTGGATTTTGCATTTGACGTGAAGGAATATAACCTAGGTGAAGTAACTGAGCGTACGGGTATGGCTGCGAACTTGGCTAATTCCGACAAAGGTCAGCACATCCACTTTATATTAGATAATGAGCCATATTCTGCTCATTATGAGCCTGAATTTAAGCGTGAGATGCCAGAAGGAACACATTATTTGGTGGCATTCCTTAGTAGATCTTACCATGAGTCAGTGAAGAATGATAAGTCATTCATTGCCAAAAAATTTGTTGTAGGTGCGGCTAGTGACGATATGAATGTAGACTTCGAGAAGCCTACTATGATCTATAGCCGTCCAAAAGGTGAGTATAGCGGAGCAGATACTGAGAACTTATTACTTGATTTCTTCTTGCTAAACACTACACTTTCTGAAACTGGAAACAAAGTAAGAGCAACCATCAACGGTCAGGAATTTATGATCACTGATTGGGCACCTTACGTGATCAAAGGACTTCCTAAGGGTGAAGTAACTGTCAAATTGGAATTGCTTGATGGGGATGGAAACTTGATCCCAGGTGGATTCAATGACGTAACTAGAACAGTAACTTTGAAGGACTAATCCATAAACGATTAAGTCTGATACTTAAAACTCCGTGTGATTGATTTCGCACGGAGTTTTTTTTATTTACCGCGAAGTTCACAGAGGTGGTCGCGGAGGGGGCAATTTCTGCTAAGTTGTCCTGCTTCTCCAGAAGCTGGACAGGATTTGTGCTTTCATTCAATATGTCTATGCAAGTTTTTTTAACAGCATAGAAACATAGTTAGTATATAGCAGAACTATAAGTGTTATGTAAAAGGCTGAAAGCCTAACATAAAACAGCCCAGCCTGCAGGGCTGGGCATAAATGGCTATTTAGATTCAAGAGCTCTTTAAGAGCTTAATAGAAACGATTCTATAATTATTGAGCAGGAAAATATTCAGGAATAAGCCTTTTGATTTTATCCAAGGTTTCAGGCATGGAGAGCGCACTCATTCCCCCAGAGGCATTGGCATGTCCACCTCCATCAAAGTGGGCAGCAGCCAAACCATTTACTGGATTCTCTTTGCCTTTTGAGCGGAAGGAAATCTTGATGATGCCATCCCGTTCTGAAAAGACCATTGCCGCTTTCATCCCTTTGATAGACAAAGCAAGGTTGGCTAGACTATCTGTATCTCCTTTTTGGTAGTGATATTTTTCCAACTCTTCCTTAGTCAAAGAAATGATAGCCACCGAGTTTTCTTCCATGATTTCCATTTTCTGGCTCATCGCAAATCCCTGTAGACGAAGACGAGATGCAGTATTCGTGTCATTCAGCAATTCATGGATCAGGTGATGTTTTACTCCAGCTGCAAGCAATTTAGCTAGTACTTCATGTGTTCTTGGCTTGACGGAATTGAATCGAAAGCTTCCTGTATCAGTTAGAATTCCCAGATATAAGGGAGTTCCGATTTCTTCATCCAGTAAAGTACTGTTGCCAGATTGCTCTATTAATTCTACGATCAACTCAGCCGTAGATGATGCGGAGGTTTCGGATACTGTAATTGAAGCGAAGTCCTGCGGATCTAGATGATGATCGATCATGATTTTGGTACAGGTCGCTGATTCCAGCAAGGGCTGCATTCCTTTTCCTACACGGTCTGTTGCATTATAGTCCAGGCAAAAGATCAGATCCGCTTCTTGAAATGCTGCCGTTACCTTCTCAGGTTCCTGATCCATCACGGTGATGGACGAGAGTTCAAGGAAATCCAAAAAATCTGGAGCTTTGTCAGGATGACAGATGATAGCCTTTTTGCCAAGCTTTTCTATAAAATGCAAAAGACCCAAAGAAGAGCCTACAGAGTCACCATCGGCAGATTTGTGGGCAGTAATAAGGATGTTTGATGCTGCTAGAATTTTAGCTTCTATTTGTTTGTAAATATTCATGAAAGGGAATTGTACAGGGGAATTGAGCTTTAATATTGAAGAACGAAGAGGGTGAGGTTCTTCTGAAGACAAAGGAACAAAAGTGAAGAGCAAAAATGAGGGGATTGGAACATTAATTACAATTCATAAGCTATAAAGTCTAGATCTCAGTTGATTTGAAAAAAGATGTCTTGTTCATTTAGGTTTGCGTTGGTTTATTTTCTTTGGTAATTCTTGAGATTTTTACTCTCTTAGCTCAGACCTTTTCTCTTCAATTTCAGCCGCTAAAATTGCGTTAATATCAGTTTTGGTGCCTAGAAGTAGCTGAATAATTGTACCGAATTCCCTAGCATTGGGATCGGTGATGGTTCCTATTTCTTCTGACTTTTCGAAAAATGAGATTTCTCTTTCGCTGACCCCGTCTTCCACTTCTCTTACCAAAATCACATTCTTGATTTCCTTGCTAAGATCTATCCAATTGACATAGTCGGCATTCAAAGTGACAGCCTGCAAGCCTTTGTTTTTTGTATAAAAGTTAATCGCCCCAGCCTGTCCATAATTATCACAGATGATCACCGTGTATTCGTCTGAAGGAGCTTTAGCATAGGCAATATCAACTTTCTCAGCGAGTTCTTTCCAGCCTAGCATATCTGCGAAATCCTGTGGCAAATCGTGGATTTCACCATCTTCCCAGCGGTTCTCCATTAGATCAGGATGCCGAGATTGGACTCCCTTGAGGTATTCTGGATTTCCGATAGGATATGAAATTGGAGCAGCGAGGATAAAAAGTCCTATCGGAATAATCATTGCAACTGGCTTCAAGTAGTTACCCCAGCTTTTGCGCAGCAAGTATGAAAGATACATCGCTCCAAATGCAAAGTGAATAGGGTAGAGGCCGATCGCATAGTAGCCTTTTGCTCGGAAGTAGGTGAAGATCGCTAATGTGAAAATCGTAGCCCAAAAGAAAACTTGGTACTTGCGAAAAGGAGAGTAAGTGAAATAGGAAATCAGCGCCAAAAGGAGAATGAAAATTGATCCGAAAAAGAAGAAAAACTGATCATTCAGAAAATCAAATCGGTTTACATTCACCAACTGATATTGACTCAGCATTCGCATGTGCCAGAGCACAGGGAAATCATTTTGTACTTGCCAGATAAGGTTTGGTAAAGCAATCAAAAAGGCTAGTCCAAAGGCAGCATATAAATGTGGATTTTTGAAAATCTTCCGCTCTGAAGTCAACAGTAAAGCTGGTATCAATCCTAGTACTTGAAATGCGATGTTGTACTTGTTTAGAAAGCCAAAACCTATTCCGATTCCCAGCCAGTAAAGCCATTTGTTTTTACCAGACCGGATGAAGCAGAGCAATGCGAAGTACACAAAAGTCCATGCTAGAATGTCAAAGGAATTGGGCTGGAATAAGATATTCAGCCGAGCCAAAGAAGAAAATATCAGACAAATTGCTGCCAAAGATTGAGCATATAAATTCCCGCCTAGTCTTTCTATGGCCTTCCAAACCAGTAAAATAGTCAGTGCTCCAAAGAGTGCAGGAAAGAACTTGACCCAGAATTCAGTATTTCCAAAAAGATATATCAGGTAAGAAAACCAGGAAGTCACAGGAGGAACCGAGATATATCCCCAAGCCAAATGATGCGCTTGGTCTAGATGCAGGTATTCGTCCCGATGTAGGTCGTAACCCGAATCTGTCAGGAGATATTGAAGGATAAACTTGATGAGTATAAAACCCATCAAATATCCCGTGTTTTTGGTCATGACCTTCAACACTTACCCGTTAAAAATCAGCTTAAACGTAGTGCCTTCACCTTGAATAGAGCGAACCTGTATATTGCCTTTGTGGCGACGCATAATCTGCTTAGAAAGACTCAAGCCGATACCAGAACCTTTAGATTTGGTGGTGAAGAATGGGATGAAAATCTTTGAGAGTGCTTCCTCCTCGATTCCTTTTCCAGTATCTGCCACTTCCAAAATGATTTTTCCCGCTTCATCTATAAATGCCCGTAGAATGATGCGTTTCACTTCAGAATCTTCCACCGCCTGAATTGCATTTTGGGCGAGATTGATCATGACTTGCTCTATCTGAGTTTGATCTCCAAATAAGATTAACTCTTTTGGATTGATCTCTTTAATCAATTCAATCTGATAAGTGTCTAATTGGTTTTGTAATAAAACTTCCAGCTGATGGAAAAGCTTTGCGATAGCAATACTGCTGAACTTAGGTGCTGGAATATGTGCCAAACTTCTGAAGTCAGACACGAAGCTGATCAGACCTTGACTACGCTTTTCAATCGTGCTAATTCCCATCAGATAGTCTTCCATTTCCGAAGGAGTGATTTGCTCTACGTTGTCTATTTTGCTTTCCATTTCTCCTTGGATCGTTCCTGCCAGTGAAGAAATAGGAGCGATGGAGTTCATGATCTCATGAGTCAGGATTTTGACTAGGTTTTGCCAAGCTTCCATTTCCTTTTCCTCCAGTTCTGACTGAATATTCTGAAGGGAAACCAGCTTAAACTTTTCCCCGCGCATCAGTAATTCAATCACATACACTGAAATCTGCATGATCCCGTCAGGATGCGCAATCTTGATCAACTCAGATCCACCAGTTCGCAGGTTGTTGATCGCTAGGTGCAACTCCTTATTAATGCCTTCAATTTCTCCGATGTTTTTCAACTCTTCCACATCAAGTATCCTCTTTGCAGCCGTATTTGCGATCTGAATCCCGCCATTTTCACCAAAAGTGATCAGACCTATACTTAGGTGTTTGAACACTGAGCGGAAGTACTGATAATTCGCTTCTTTCTCAGCTTGATCCTCTTTCAGTTTTGCGAGAATCGCATTGAATTCTATATGAAGATCATCTGTTTCCGTACCATCAAATTTGACAGGGTAGAGTTGGGAGTATTTGTCCTGCTTAATGTTATCCAGAAAAATGCGCACCTTATTAAATGAGCCTTCGGAATAACGAAGCAAATAGATAATCTGAAATACAACTAAAATGAGAAAAAGAGAGATCATAAAGACTCCCCAACTATCAATAATAGCGTAGGCAAGAAGAAAGAGAGAGGCAGCTAAAAAGGCGATTCTCCCAAGTAAGCCAACTTTATAGTCCATATTTTTCCAGCCTTCTGTACAAGGAAGCTCTGGTCAGGCCTAGCTCCTTAGCTGCTTTTGAGATGTTTCCTCCGTTTTTATCAATTGCTCTCTGAATAGTCGTGCGCTCCATGTCGTCTAGATTGAGCGTTACTGCTGTGGGAGCTTTGTCAGAAGCTGGTTTCGCCGATAAGAAGAAGAAATCTCTGGAGTCCAGTTCATCACCTTCGGCCATAATGATAGCTCGCTCGATAGCATGCTGAAGCTCACGGATGTTTCCAGGCCAGCTATACCGCTGTAATAGTTCCATTCCCGCAGCTGTGAAGCCATTGAAGGTTTTTCGGTATTTCTGACTGTAGCTTTTTAGGAAGTGATTAGCCAAGGTTGGGATGTCATCCTGTCTCTCACGTAGTGGAGGAAGGAAAATCTCAACTGTATTGATTCTATAGAGTAGATCTTGTCGGAAGGTATTATCAGCTATGCTCTCGTGTAGCGGCATATTAGTAGCGCAGATCAAGCGAATATCCACCGGAATGGCTTTGTTGGTACCTATTCTGGTAACTTCTCTTCTTTGAAGAACAGTTAGAAGTTTGGACTGTAATGGAAGGGAAAGATTTCCGATTTCATCCAAAAACAAAGAGCCATTATCCGCTATTTCAAACCTACCAGCTCGATCATCTTTAGCATCGGTGAATGCACCTCTTTTGTGTCCGAAAAGCTCAGATTCGAATAAGGATTCTGTAATAGACCCCATATCTACACCTACAAAAATATCATCTTTTCGAAGTGAGCGATCATGAATGGCACGAGCGATAAGTTCCTTGCCAGTTCCATTTTCGCCTAGTATCAACACGTTTGCATCGGTCTGAGCTACTTTATCGATGATTGAGAAGATGTTTTTCATGGAAGCAGATTGTCCGATAATATCGGTGTACGGCTTCTTCATGTCGGTCTGCATCTGCTTTTGCTTCTTTTGAAGCTTATCGACTTCATTGTAGCTTTCCTTGAGTTTGATAGCCGCGGAAAGTGTAGCTATCAATTTCTCATTTTGCCAAGGCTTCAGGATAAAATCAGTCGCACCTTCTTTCAATGCTTGCACAGCCATTTCCACGTCGCCGAATGCCGTGATCAGGATTACCACCGCCTTTGGGTCTATCTCTTTGATTTGCTTCAGCCAGTGAAAACCTTCCTTGCCTGAAGTGGTATCCTCCCGGAAATTCATGTCAAGAAGGATCACATCGTAATTATTGTTATTTACAAGAAAAGGGATTCGTCGAGGATCCTTTTCTATCATGACTTCTTTCGCGTGCTTTTTGAGAAGCATTTTGGCGGCAAAGAGTAAGTCTTCATTATCATCGATGATAAGAATCTTGCCTAAATCTTGAGTTTCCATGGTGAATTGTTTGGTGTTCTTAAGGGGAAAATGATGCCAACCCTAATATAAGCCCATAAACTGGGTTTTTGAGATAAAAGTGTCCACTATTGTACGATTTCACGCTAAAATCGGACAGTCGGACGGGGTTTTCTACCCTAATAGATTTTTGTACCTTTGTACTTTACTAAAACAAAAGACTATGCAAGCTAAAAAAGGAGATGCAGTTCAAGTGCATTATACCGGTAAATTAGAAGATGGAAGCGTATTTGATACTTCAGCAAATCGCGAACCGCTAGGATTTACCTTAGGCGACGGAAATATGATCAAGGGCTTCGATACAGCTGTTGATGGCATGACATTGGGTGACAAGGTCACCGTGACTATCCCTGCTGCTGAAGCATACGGAGAGCGAAGAGATGACATGATGATTGAAGTGCCAAAGGCGCAAGTACCTGCGGACATCAAACCTGAAGTTGGACTTGATCTGATGCTTCAAGGTGGAAATGGTCAGCCAATGCCTGTAAAGGTGGTAGCCATTGACGATGAGAAAGTCACACTTGATGCGAATCATCAGTTGGCTGGAAAAGATTTGATCTTCGACATTGAATTGGTGAAAGTCAATTAATCAAACTGACTAAAATAGAATTCTAAAAGGCTATTTCAGAGATGAAATGGCCTTTTTTATTGTACTAAGGAGAGCGCGGAGGATTGCGCAGAGGAGTACGGTTGTGCCTCTTCTTCAGAAGCCGCATAACCAAATGCAAAAGCCTGACGACTTCCTTGGAAAACCTTTATCAGGAGTTTCAAGCTTTTAAAGGTGAAGTGCTTAATCTAGAACCTTGACATAACAGGTGTTGAAATGGCGAGTTCTGAATATTGTATAAAGAAGGATTAAATCTCAGTTTTGAGACTCACTTCAAAGACTTCAACCAATCCGGAGTAATGTACATACTCACTTTATCCTTGGAGACAATGGCAAGCCTTTCTTGTCCGATTTGAATGTAAGAGGCTTCTGAATTGTCCAGCTGTGCGAGAGTGACTATTTCATTGCTTGAAAGAGATATTGCCATTAGATTTTCCCCTTCTATCCAAAGCAGGTGTTCCTTGTAATAGCACAATTTATTGATTCCTGTCACCGCTACTTTTCGCATCAGATTACCTTGATTGTCAAAAATGAAAATGCCTGTATCGGGCACATTCATAAATAGGCGGTTTTTGAATTCTCGGATTTCTGAGACGTTTAGATCTTCGGATTCTAAAATCAAATTGAGAGGTTGAGATTGAATAATCAGATTTCTTAGATAATCCAATGATTTCAGGTTCAGGTCAGATTCATCCCAAACCCAGATTACATTATTGTTCCCCAGCGTCGCAGCTTTGGCCAAGTTGATTTCTGCAAGTGAAAAACCTTTTTCTGCCAAAGGATTAAGAAACCTATCCAAAATTCTATATTCTTGGAGATCTGCTGAAAAGCTAAAAATATTCACTGTCCAGCCAGCTTCTAGTTGATTCAATCTTCCTTGACGGGCAGGAGAAAATAAGTTGAGCTGCTTTCCTTCTTGGCTGTAAAGATATATATCACCAGAAGTATTGCTGGCGAATAATTGATCCTTTGTGTCGAAAGAAATCAGATCAAGATTTTCAAGTGATATTTCGGCAAGAGGAGTACCAAGCTTCGACGGCACTTGTGCAGAAGCTACAAGTGGCAAAAGCAAATAAATAAGTAGCCCTAGCGATCTCATCCTTTGAAGGTAATGAGCTTTGTTCCTTGAGCGTCAAATACAAGGTAGGTGTTTTGAGTTACCCACTCTCCAAGGTTGTAATAGGTAGAGTTTGATCCAACTTCTAGTTCCAGTGGCAAGTGTCTATGCCCAAAAATATACAAGTCATGATGGTCCTTTTGCTCCAATTCCTTGCAGTAAGTCCAAAGCCATTCGTCCTCATCAAGGAAGCGACTTTCATCTTTTTCGATATTGGTAATGCGGCTATGACCCGACCATGCCTTGGCAAGTTTCATTCCTAGATCGGGGTGAATCCAGCGGAAAAGCCATTTTGCCAAAGGATTTGTAAATACTTTTTTAAGAAATTTGTAGGAATTATCTCCTGGACCAAGACCGTCACCGTGTCCGACTAAGATAGATTTTCCTTCTACTTTCAGCTCGATCGGATGCGTGTAGACGGGGATTCCAAGCTCTAAAGTGAAGTAGTCCTTCATCCATAAATCATGATTTCCTGTGAAAAAAAATATAGGTATTCCACGATCTCTGAGTTGACTTATTTTTGAAATAAATGGAATGAAACCCTTTGGAATCACCTGCCCATACTCAAACCAAAAGTCGAAAATATCACCAACTAAAAAGATGGCAGCAGCATCATCTACAATTGAATCCAGCCAACGGATTATTCTTCTTTCACGGACCTTACTTTCGACGTCATTCGGCGCTCCAAGATGAAAGTCAGATGCGAAAAAGATTTTTTTTCCATTCAGCGGAAAATCCAACGGGGTTGATTGCATGGCCAAAGATAAACGTGCGGATACTAAAACAAAAAAGCCCCGAGCTAGTCGGGGCTTTTATTATAAAATTGTCTCGTCCTGAAATAAGTTGACACCAAATCGACTTATTATGGAAAAAGAAAACCTCTCTAGTGTCAAGGGGAAAAAGCGTTCGCAACGTGATTACAATTTAGGCTTTAAATTGACCCTGATTTCC
>NZ_VORW01000009.1 GCF_007997215.1 Algoriphagus aquimarinus
CACTGCCTATAAAACCGCACGAAGCAAATTCTATAAGCTTCTCCCTGTCTGTTCTCAGGTTACTATTTTTTTTGTCTTACATCACTTCAAAGAACTTAGTGTCACTCATTTGTGACTCTGGTCAGATACCGGTAACTCGCGTTTTCCGATCCGTTTTCCCCCTTCCTTGCTGAAGGGAGTGCAAAGGTAAGAGATCATTCTTGACTTCCTAACACCCTCGCAAAATTAATTTTTTCAATACTTTCTGAGTTTCTCAACTCTTCCCATTTCCGCTGCCGTTCGCCTCGTTTGGGAGTGCAAATATCTACGTTTTATTCTTAGGAGCAATAGATTTCTTTGAGATTTAAATCCTTTTGACATAAACGACTGATAGAGACGGGGAAAAGTTTCCACAAAACAAAAATGCCCTGATGACTCAATCATCAGGGCATTTCATCTATAGCTTTTGGCCTATTAAAGCTTTTTCAAAACAATGTTTCGCCAGTAAACCTTAATTCCTCCGCCATCATGGATCTGAAGGTTAATTCCACCTTTTCCTTCTCCAATTTTAGCATCAGAGAAGTTCACCATCTCCACTCCATTCAAGTAGGAAGTAACATTATCACCTTTGACAACAATCTTCATTTTGTTCCATTCACCGAACTTCAGATTCTTGTCTTTTTCTGGATCTGGCTTCACTAACCACCCTCTACCGTATGATTCGTAGATCCCGCCAGTATCATGACCAGGAGGTGCAACCTCTACTTGCCAGCCCGAAACTTTTGTTCCATCTACTGTAGATCTAATGAAAACACCAGAATTCCCGTTTGCCTCTTGCTTGAATTCAAGGTTAATTTCAAAATCATCGTACTCCTCATCAGTTCCTAAGTAACCGTATCCCTTATCAGGGCCACTTTCAGAAATCAACAAGCCATCCTCTACATACCATTTTTCTGTTCCGTAAATAGTCCAACCTGAAAGATCTTTACCATTAAAGAGTTTTACTTTCTTCTGCGCATACGCAAAATTCACGGATGCTACCAAGAGCATCACCACTAATACCTTTTTCATATGTTTATAATTTGTCTTTAAATGTCATATAGCCTTTCTCTTCCCGATAGCTATCGGGATCAATTCGGGGAAATCTCGCATGTATTGCAAGCATACCTCTGTAAGAAGCTTGGAATCATGCTCGATTTCATAGTTTTCTAATTTTAATGTTTTTAAACCAAGTCTCAGCGCCGTGATCTTGAAGTGAAATCAAACCAGTTTTTGAAATCGCATAATCAGGGAAGTCATTCCACTTACCCGAATTACGTGCAGCTGTCCATGCTTCAGAATACGGAACGAACTCAACAGTCTGCTGTCCATTCAAATAATAGCTAGACCCATCTTCTGAGAAAATTATTTTTGATGTATTCCACTCGCCTGCTGGCTTCACTGCTCCTTCATAATTCGGTTCGGTCATTGCATAATCCGCGCCAATTGACTGCCACTTCTCCAATGGATCAGCAAAACCAAGCTGATCAATCATCTGATATTCCGGCCCTGTCTCATATGGAGCATGGTATTTTGGATCTTCTACTACGTGATAAAGCACACCACTATTTCCTCCTGGAGCTATTTTCCAAGTCCATTCCATCTCAAACTCCTCAAATTCTACAGGCCCAAACACAATATCTCCTCCGATATCCCCGCCTTTACCTAGTGCTTTCAAAGCTCCATCTTCTACTGTCCAGCCATCTGAAGGAAAGCTATCTCCGTTAAACGCTCTCCATCCATCTGTATGAGTGCCGTCGAAAAGAAGCATCCAGCCATCAGCCTTTTCTTCCTCAGAAAGTGAATTCTCTGCTACCAGAACTTCCTCAACAACTGTCTCAGTCACTGAGTCTTCTGCTGGCTTAGGCCCGCACGACCAAGACAAGGCGAATAATGCCACCCATGCATATCTTGTATTTTTCATATTTTGATAAGTTTCAAACTAATTAGAGTCAAAAGTTAATTGATTTTTTTAATAAAGTCTCCCGGTTAAATAAATTTTTTCATGAGCGGTATTAATCAAACGGGCCCTATATATAGTGTTCATAGATTTCCGCAGTACTCTTTTGCGCTTAGCAACCTACTTCCATACCAAGAGAAAATCTCGCCATCTACTAATCTAACCTTTGCCTTCGGTAAAATCGATTGAAAGTACTGTATGTGCATATCTTTAAAAGGAAAAGGTTCTGAGCTGAGTAAAAGGTATTCTGGATTCAGCTTAACTAGTTCTTCACTTGTAAGCTGAGGGTATCGAGAGGTTCGAATCAAATTATCAAAGCCTGCAAAATCCATCATCTCATCAATAAAGGTGTTACGCCCAGCTACCATAATAGGATCTTTCCAAATCAAATAAATCGCAGTTCCTTTCTTGGCAGGTGGTAATGCAAAGTCTGAATTCAACTGCTTAATCATTTCTTCAGCTTTCTCCTCCACTCCTAGCATTTCGCCAAAACTCCCAATCATATCCAGACTATCTTCCAAAGTATAGATATCACTCATCCAAACAGGATACTTTTCCATCAACTCCTCGATTCCAGACTGCTCGTTTTCCTCCTTGTTACCAATAATCAAATCTGGTTTCAGTGATTCGATAACCTCAATTCGATAATTCTTGGTGCCTCCAACTATGGTTTTTCGTTTTTTCATGCCTTTGGGATGAACACAAAACTTGGTTACTCCTACTAATCTTTCTTCCAAACCTAAATCAACCAACAATTCTGTTTGAGAAGGGACAAGAGAAATGATCCGCTGAGGAGGATTCGTAATAGAAATGCTTCGCTTGAGTTGATCTAAATATTCCATGAAAAAGAACGGTCCACAATCGAGATGATTGTGGACCGCAGACTTATTTTATATATCTAAAATCAAAAGTTGGATCAAAATCAATTAAGAATTCATACATCAAGCTGATTACCTGTTCGATATCATCCTTACTCGCAGTCTCAACTGTTGTATGCATGTATTTCAAAGGAAGTGAGATCAATGCCGAAGGAACACCCTCATTAGAATAGGCAAATGCATCTGTATCAGTACCTGTACCTCTAGATGCTGCAGCTCTCTGAAAAGGAATCTCTTTTTTTCTGGCTGTCGCAATAATTAAATCCAGCAACTTCTTGTGTACAGAAGCTCCAACGGGCAATACTGGTCCTTTTCCTGCAGTAAAATCTCCACTCGTCACCTTATTATATAAAGGAGCTGTGGTATCATGGCAGACGTCAGTAATAATTGCCGCATTTGGTTTGATTTTATGCGCTATCATTTGGGCACCACGAAGACCAATTTCCTCTTGGACCGCATTTACTATATAGAGTCCAAATGGCAATTCCTTTTTCTCCTCTTTGAGCCTTTTAGCTACTTGGGCGATCATATAGCCACCTATTCTATTATCAAGTGCTCTGCCTGAGTAAAATTTACCATTTAATTCAGTCAACTCATCTTTGAAGGTGATCACACATCCTACGTGGATCCCCATTTCCTCCACCTCATCCTTGGATCTGGCTCCTACATCAATGAAAATATTATCCAACGTTGGAGCATCTTCTTTTCCCTCTTTTCGCACATGTATTGCAGGCCAGCCAAATACTCCCGGAATCATTCCTTTGTCCGTGTGAATATTCACACGCATCGATGGAGCGATCATATGATCCGAACCTCCGTTTCGACGCACATATATATAACCGTCGTCTTTGATGTAGTTTACAAACCAGCTGATTTCATCGGCATGTGCTTCAATCACCACCTTGTATTCAGCCTTTGGGTTAATTACTGCAACAGCGGTTCCATAATTATCAGTGAAATAATCATCCACAAATGGCCTGACATAATCCAGCCAAATCTGTTGTCCTGAAGCTTCAAAACCCGTTGGAGAGGAATTGTTTAAGTATTTATATAAAAAGGTATTCGAATCCATATTGAAAATTGTATTTGAAAATTGATAATTGAATTAATTACAAAGGAATATTCCCGTGCTTCTTTCTTGGGATTTTATCCACCTTGTTTTCCAGCATTTTGAACGCTTTGATAAGTTTGATACGTGTTTCTGACGGTATGATAACTTCGTCGATAAAGCCTCGATGTGCTGCTCTGTAAGGATTGGCAAACTTGGATGTATATTCATCCACTTTTTCTTGCAGTTTGGCTTCCGGGTCCTCAGCCTCAGCAATCTCCTTCTTAAAGATAATTTCAGAAGCTCCCTTCGCTCCCATTACAGCAATTTCGGCAGTTGGCCATGCAAAATTCAAATCGGCTCCTATGTGTTTGGAATTCATCACATCATAAGCTCCGCCATAGGCTTTCCTTGTAATAACAGTAATTCTAGGAACAGTCGCCTCTGAGAAAGCATAAAGCAGTTTTGCTCCATTCGTGATAATCCCATTCCATTCTTGATCTGTACCAGGTAAAAATCCAGGAACATCTACCAATACTAGGAGAGGAACATTGAAGCTGTCGCAAGTTCTCACAAATCTTGCTGCCTTGACTGATGCATCATTATCCAATACACCTGCCATAGATTGGGGTTGATTACCCACAACACCAATACTTCTACCCGCAATCCTTGCGTAGCCAACAACAATATTGTCAGCAAAGTTTTCATGCACTTCCAAAAATGAATCCTCATCCACAATTCCTTTCACAGCATCACGGATATCATACGGTTGATTTGGATTATCTGGAATCAAAATATCCAATTCCTTTCGGCTTTCATCTTCCAACAGTTCGTAAGGATAAACGGGAGCAATTTCCTCACAATTTTGAGGCATATAGCTCAAGATCTTTTTGATATGCTGGATACATACCAGTTCATTCGCACATGCGAAATGAGTCACACCACTTTTGGTACTATGAGCTGAAGCTCCACCAAGTTCTTCTGCGGTAACATTTTCCTGAGTGACGGTTTTCACCACATTTGGTCCAGTTACAAACATATAAGAGGTGTGCTCCACCATCAATATAAAGTCAGTAATCGCTGGTGAATAAACTGCACCACCAGCGCAAGGACCCATGATCGCAGAGATCTGTGGAACTACTCCAGAAGCGCGGGTATTTCTATAAAATATGTCGGCATACCCCCCAAGTGAATTCACTCCTTCTTGGATTCGAGCTCCGCCAGAATCATTCAATCCAATCACTGGCGCACCATTCTTCATGGCCATATCCATGATCTTGCAGATTTTCTCCGCATGAGTCTCGGAAAGGGATCCTCCAAAAACAGTGAAGTCCTGCGAAAAAACATAAACCAATCGCCCATTCACCTCTCCATATCCGGTAATCACGCCATCACCCAGGTAATGCTCTTTGTCCAAACCAAAATCCTTTGCTCTATGCATCACGAATTTATCGATCTCCTGAAAGGACCCCTCATCCATCAGCAATTCCACTCGCTCACGAGCGGTGAGTTTACCTTTCTTGTGTTGGGAAGCAATTCGATTTTCTCCTCCACCAAGAAGAGCTTCAGCATTTTTCTTTTTTAGTAAATCGATTTTACCCTCTTTTCCGGGCAACGTATAATTGGGTTTATCCTGCTTACTCATATAATAGTTTTTAGACTTGCTCAAATATAACAGGCTTTGTCAGCTATGGAAAAGAATGAGAAGGAATGAGCTTAAGGGAGGTGTCGATTTGTAGATTTTGTAAAAAGTAAGTAGTAAAAGGCATTAACAAAAATATATCTGCAAAGAACCAAGCGTAAGTAGCCATGAGACTTTTTTAAAAAGCTCTCAGAGATCTGGGCTTTGAACCTATGGAAGGAGGTCTCAAACAGGAATAACAATGAGAGAGCTCTCCATAATAACTTTATGGAAGCTTTTCAGCAAAGCATCTAAAACAGTTTAAATTTATCTCTGCGGGTCTCCGTGAAACCTCTGTGTCCTCTGCGTCTAAAGGACATTCACAAAAAACTGAGGAATAAAATAAAAGTAGAAAGTCCTCATTTCAAATAACTTTCTATATTCGCCCATCGAAAAAATTGGCAGCATATGAATACCCGAAAGGCGGCGGTGATAGACATGGGGACCAATACATTTCATTTGTTATTGGTAGAATTAGACGGTGTAAGTTTTAAAACAATTTACAAGGAGAAAATCCCTGTCAAATTGGGTAAAGGCGGTATCAACCAAAATACCCTAGCAGAAGATGCTATAAAACGAGCATATCATACACTCACACATTTCAAAAACCTGATCGATGGCGAGCACATAGATCAGGTTTTTGCTTTTGCGACCAGTGCTGTACGAAATGCCGAAAATGGCCCTGACTTCGTCAAAACCGTCAAAGAAACCATTGGAATAAATATTCAAGTGCTTTCGGGTTCAGAGGAAGCGCAGATGATCTATGAAGGAATTCGACTTTCTGGCTCACTAAACGGCCAGACCGATTTGATGATGGATATTGGTGGTGGTTCTGTGGAATTCATCATAGGCAATAGTCAGGAATCACTTTGGAAACAAAGTTTTGAAATCGGTGGCCAACGACTACTGGAGCTTTTTCACTACCACGACCCGATTCTCCCAGAAGAGATCGATAAACTGGAAAGTTATCTCGAAGAAAAGCTGCAACCTCTGATTGAGGCTATTAAAACCTACAACCCGGTTGGTCTGGTGGGAGCTTCTGGGACTTTCGATACCCTGACGGACATTTATTTTGAATCCATGCTGCAGTGCAAACTCACTGGACGCCATGTATTCGAACTTCCTGTGGAAGAATACGAAGCGATTCATCGCATGATATTGAGCAAAAACAAAGAAGAACGTCTGGTGATTCCCGGAATGATTCCCATGCGGGTAGATATGATCGTGGTCGCTTCAAGCTTGATTGAGTTTATTCTGCGATACATCGATATTGATTTTATCACCTGCTCACACTACGCTTTGAAGGAAGGCGCTATCGCTTCCTTGCTTATTCCTGAGCAAACGACTCTTTAAGCCGCTCCAAAAAATTCCTTTCTTATATTTGGCTGATAGTTATTTCCCAGCTTAATCCCCCTTCTCATATGACTTATTCCTACGAACAACTCCACGCTTTTACTTTAGGTATGCTCGCCAAAATCGGCTGCCCAGAAGATCAAGCCAAAACGGCTGCGGATGTTTTGCTGTCTGCAGATCTGCGCGGAGTAGATAGTCATGGGGTCGCTCGTCTTTCCGGTTATGTGCGTTTATGGGAAAAAGGAAGAATTAATGCTACGCCAAATGTGCGCGTAGTACACGAAACTCCCTCCACAGCGGTAGTAGATGGAGATGGAGGTTTGGGTTTGGTGGTAGCACCTTATGCGATGAAAGTTGCTATCGAAAAAGCCAAGATTGCTGGGACAGGCTGGGTTTCTGTGAGAAATTCGAATCACTACGGAATTGCAGGTTACCATGCTATGCAAGCTTTAGCTCACGATATGATTGGGATTTCTTTGACAAATGCCAGTCCGCTGGTAGCTCCTACTTTTTCTCAGGAGAGACTTCTGGGAACCAATCCAATTGCTGTAGCAATTCCTGCCAAAGACCAGCCGCCATTCGTAGCTGATATGGCCACAACAACAGCTGCCAATGGGAAATTGGAAATCTTGCAACGCAAAGGAATGGACACACCAACAGGCTGGGTGCAGGATAAAGATGGAAATCAGACTACTTCTGCTAATGGAGTGAAAGATGGAGGAGCTTTACTTCCATTAGGAGGCGATCGTGAGCATGGTTCACACAAAGGCTATGCACTAGGTTCCATCGTGGATATTTTCTCGGCAGTACTTTCAGGCGCCAATTATGGACCTTGGGTTCCGCCATTTGTGGCATTCCTAGAGCCAGATCCTAATCCAGTTGGAGAAGGAATAGGACATTTCTTCGGCGCTATGCGCGTGGATGCATTCCGACCTGCAGATGAATTCAAAGCCCACATGGATAATTGGATCACTAGATTCCGAGCGGCCAAGCCTACCCCAGGTAATGAAAGAGTATTGATCCCAGGAGATCCAGAACGGGAATTGGAAGCTATTCGTATGAAAGATGGAATTCCATTGCTAGATCCAGTCGTCAAAGATTTGACGGAACTAGGCGAACGGTTTGGAGTGAAGTTTTAAAAGTTAAGGATGGATGACGAGATAAGAGAAATATATCGACTAATGCTTATTGAAAGAGTATTCCTTACATTCTTTTAACTTAGTACATCTTACAAAATAAATCATGTCTGACAATTCTAAAAAGTACAAGCTTGACCGATCTGCCTTCAGAGCAAGTGAACTATGGTAAAGAATATCAGGATTTAAATTGGAAGGATCGAATGAGGATCCATCAATATCTCAATAGCATTGCTTACGGTTACGATCTAAGCAACCCACCTAAAATGGATCGGACAGCATTTTGCATGAAATCCAGGGAATAATGGGGAATATTTTTGAAGATGATTTTAGGGATTTTTTAAATGCCCTGAATAACCAAGGAGTAGAATACATACTTGTGGGTGGCTTTTCTGTGATTATTCATGGTTACCCTAGAACAACTGGTGATATAACTGAAAACAATTATATAAAGCTTGTTAAAGCTTTCTATGAATTTGGAATGCCTGTCTTTGATATGACTCAGGAAAATTTCCTTAATCACAAAGAATGAGATGTTTTTTCTTTTGGGAAATCCCCAGTGGCAATTGATATTATGACAGCTGTAAAAGGGCTGGAATTCAATAAAACTTTTGAACAAGCAAAGATCTATGATGACGGAGGGCTAAAAGTCAGAACAATTCATAAAAACGATCTAGAGAATTTAAAAAGCAAAAACAAACACTTCCTAGTGATCAAAGCAAAATGATGCAAATGCCACTAAAAAAATAGTGGAGCACGAAGGAAGAAAATACCTATTAATTCAGGGGGCATTAAGTCTGAAAGCTTTTGCAAAAAAGCTGTTGAATCCTGTGTAAAAAGGCTTGGAGTCCTTAATACTCTTGTGAAGCACACCGCTGTTCAGCCCCCCCCAAAAAAATTCGCTCAAAAAGAAGCCAAAAGGGAAAAGCTAAGCGCCACATTTTTCATCACTCCACTATCTACCCAAACTGGGAATAAAGATTCTCAGACAAACTATAGGAGGAATTTTTTAGCGCTTTCAATCTTTGATCAAATCCTAAAAAACCTTGCTTCTGGGTTAACTATGCATGATTTAACTTTTTTAAAGGTAAGGAATCTCCCAAAGGCATCCAGATTGCCTATTTACATCTACACTAAAAAATCAACGATCATGACTAATCATAAGCCAACAAACCCAAAAGATTCGATCAACAAAACCACGGAAGAACTTGCCGAAGAGGCTAGAGTGACCAAAGAAGACCTTAAAGCTCTTGGGCCCAAAAGTGCCAATCTAAGTGATGATGGTGGAGATGACGAGCAGTTACTGCATAGAAAAGATAAGATTGACTTCGGAGGCGAAGGTCTAGATGTGCCCGGAAGCGAATTGGATGACGCACAAGAAAAAATAGGCTCAGAAGACGAGGAAAATAATGCGTATAGCCAAAGTAACGAAGACGAAGAAAAGTAAGGATGATCGATAAAAAGACAAAGGAAGCCATTGCTAACTCTCTTAAAACGGGAAACACCCTAAACATGCGTTTGGGAAAGAATATCCGTTTTAAAATTGAAAGAAGGCTTCCTTTTTTATTGGTTTACAGATACAAGGAGGGTGACAAAAATCCTGTTTCAGGATTGGTGGTCACAGAAAGCTCTTATCTCATTGCAGATTCTTCCACTGACAACAATAGCGAAGTAGCCATTTTGGTCAAAGACCTTGCGAAAGGAATCGCAGACGACTATGGCAGCGTGATGATCATGGAAGTCTGGATAGGAAAACCTGACAGTAAAACTTTTGTCATCAAAGCGGCAAAAGATAAGGCACCTAATACGGTAAAAGCACTTCAAGAAGGATTGGAGAAATTTTCGATTAATCATGCTGGTTTGGATGTGGTAGTAGAAGAGACTACAATCAGACATGCAGATGGCATCTCTGATTTCCTTACCCTCAAGCAATGTCAGGAGGCTGGTATTTATCTGTTGGGGTTGGAGATTCCGCCCTTTTTCCAAGGTGAGCATTCAGGCGAGTTCTATTACCTAGTTTTCAAAGAGTTCAAACGTGCCTTTTCTGGCATTCTTAGAAAATCAATTTTTGAATTCCTCCGAGTGCAGACTTCATTTGATATAGAAAATTATCAAAAACTAGGAAGTACTGCTATAGACAATGCCGTATGGGAAGTGGATAAAAAGCTCTCAGAGATTGAAGCGAAATATCAGTTTCTTATGCTTATTTCCCCTACAAACACCCTACAGGCTAAGGAGGAATTTATTTCCAGTCAACATAAAATCAATCCTAAATTTCTTTACAGAAACTTGCCCGTTGATCCAGACAGATTGAAAGAGGAGCTTTTCTCCATCAATTTGAGAGATATAGAAGACCCTACCCTTGCATTCTTATACACAGAAAAGCGCGAGGAACTGGAAAAGCAAATCACCATGCTGAAAGAGCGAGGCTCAAAGAATTTCATGTATAGCAGCATTCGTCTATACAGTTCTCCGGGAGTTAATCTTTTCGAGACTGCAAAATACCTGTTGAAAACACTTCCTCATGATAGCTATGAGGATGTTAAATGGATAGACTGCTATGATCTCGCAAAAATTTGCACAAACGAAATCGACAAATACAGAGAAATCTATCCTAAACTGGATGCCAAAGTCGAGGTCAAACATGACATCGTCGGAATGCTGGTATCAAGAGGGCAACTCTATATTGGCGAAAGCTTCAAAGTTCCTGAGCATAGAGTTCAAGCTTTGGTGCATCACGAAGTCAGTACACATGTGCTCACTTTCTACAATGGAAAGATGCAGCCGTTTGACCAAATGAGTAGCGGATTTGCAGATTATGATGAATTGCAGGAAGGATTGGCTGTTTTAGCAGAATACCTCGTGGGTGGTTTGACCAATAATCGTCTCAGAATTTTAGCAGCAAGGGTAATTGCTGGAAGAACTTTAATTGAAGGTCAGACTTTTGAAGAGACCTACAGAACCTTGACCGTCGAGTACGGCATGACTCCAGAACAGGCCTTTCAAATAACAGCCAGAACTTATCAAGGTGGTGGATGCACCAAAGATATTATTTACCTGCGGGGGCTTATCAAACTGGTGGATTACCTACAAAACGGAGGAGAATTAGAGCCACTTTATGTAGGTAAAATAGGCTTCAAGCACATCCCTCTCATTCAGGAATTGAAAATCAGAGGGATTATAAAACCTTCACCACTTTTCCCTTCTTACCTAAAAACCGCAGAAGCCAAAGATCGCCTAGAAAAACTCAAATCGGGAATGGATCTGCCCGAACTAGTCAATTAACTAAACCACTAACTATATGAAAATTGGAATCGTAGTAAATCAAATCGAGACCGAAACGGCTGCTTATAGCACCACAATGATTTCGTCGGCCGCTGTTCATCGCGAGCACGAGGTCTATCTTATTTCTGTCGGCCAACTCAGTTACTTAGAAAACGGTCATATGGGTGCGATTGCAATTAAAGCTCCAAAGACGAAATTCAGGAGTTTGGAAAAATATATGGAGGCGATTCACAGTCCTGAAGCTGAAAAGGTTTCTATCTCCTCTGCGGACTTAGATGTCTTATTTCTTAGAAACAATCCTTGCGAGGAATTTGGTGAGCGTGCTTGGGCACAGACAGCAGGTATGATCTTTGGCCAAATTGCCATGGCAAAAGGAGTTCTGGTAGTCAATGACCCATACTCCCTCATGTCTTCATTCAACAAAATGTATTTTCAGCATTTCCCAGAGGAAGTTCGACCACGAACTATCATCAGTAGAGATTCAGATGAGATCAAAGAGTTTTACAAAAAAGAAAAGAAAAAGATCATATTAAAGCCTCTTCAAGGCTCAGGCGGAAAGGATGTATTCCTTGTCGACTCCGACAAAAACATGAACCAAATCGTGGAAACGATCAATAGATATGGTTTTGTCATTGCTCAAGAATACCTTCCTGCAGCTAAAAACGGAGATATCAGAGTCATCATGATGAATGGAAAAATTCTGGAAGTAAAAGGGAAAGTTGCGGCTATCAATCGTGTAAATAACAATGATATCAGAAGTAATCTTCATACGGGAGGAAAAGCAATTCATGCTGAAATCACCGATGATATCCGCAGACTTTGCGAAATCGTCGGGCCAAAACTAGTAAGAGACGGGATGTTTATGGCTGGCATAGACATAGTAGGCAATAAAATAATGGAGCTGAATCTAGATAGTCCAGGAGGCATCAATGCAATGCATAGACTGGAAGAAGTTGACTTTTGTTCGGCAATGATTGAAGCTTTGGAGCGTAAAATCAATTACCAAAACCATTATGACGGCACACTCCCAAATGCCTTTTTGGCAACTTTGGATCTATAATCCGGAAAGTCACAAAAAAGAGGGGGAAAGCTATTAGTAGCTTTCCCCCTCTTTTTCACCTAATCCAAATTAAATCAATCCGCAGGCATTACGATAAAGAATCCATCTGAACCCTGCTTTTGATACAATGGCAAAAACACACGTGAGTCAGAATCTGCAAGAATTTCCTTTCCATCTAGTTTTGCCAAAAGCTGTCCTTTCTTTACCGCAGAGAAATTCTCAAAACCGGGTTCCATCACAAACTCCTGATCTTCCTTAAGATCTAATCTGTAGGTTACTTCAAAATTATCCTGAGTAGGCGATGATTTTTTTAGCAAATCGTGGTAATACGCATAGTCAATCACACTTCGATCTAACAATCCATTATCCACCATTACCACCCATATCGCGGCCTCATGGTAATCTACTGATTGAGGATCTTCATGTTGTCCAGCTTCCATCGTAAATCCCGTATGACCTTTCAGCGTCAAAAAATGGTCAAAATGGCCTGGGATATATTTCTCTATTCCTTTCACCACAGGCAAAGGCATTTTTTTAGCGAAATTAAAACTCTCCGGTTTTTTATTAACACTGATATACGGAGCCGTTTTAGATGAAGTGGTATGCAAATCCATAAACAGAAAGTCCTCCTGCTTCTTGTTGTTTTCAATAGCCTCTACTATCAAGGAAAGATCATGAAACTCCGAACCTTCCTGAAATCCTGCAGCTTCTCCGGTTTTAAGTTGCTCCGCAAACTCAGGAGTACAAACTCTATTCAAGTCTTTATCTATCAGTCGTACGCCCTTTTTCAAAGCTGCCATATTTCCTGACACCCCTATTAGCTTCCCTTTTAAATAAGGCCTATTGGTTTTCAGTTTATTAAATACCCGCTGCAAAGCCAGTATTCCACTAGGTTCATTCCCATGAATACCAGCGCTAGCCAGCAAATATGGGCCGGGTCTAGAGTTCATCCCATCTGTAGGATACTCCCCTATTATTCTTGTCAATTTATCTGAGTTGAATATCTCGCTATTAGAGGTCATGGCTAGTTGGTTAGGTTCTGTATAAAAAAAGCCAAAGACCATACCTCAAATCATGTAAAACTCAGAGATCTTCCTTAATCAGCTGCATAGCTAGTTTCAGCGCAAAAAACAGTATTATACAGATAGAGTCAGCAGATCTACTTTCAATTAACTGCGCTTTACCAGCCTATTCTGAGTGAGACATTCCTCGATTTGAGACCACAGCAAAGTCATTAGAAAAATCCACATATTGGGAACTAAAAAGATCACAATGAGTACTTTACAGACATGGCGGTAGCAGTATCACATTGCCTAAAAAACAATTTTGGATTTTTTAATAAATCAATATTTTTTCAAATATGTCATCCCAATACATGCTCTTTCAACTGCCAGACCTTTATAATAAGCATTAGATCAAAAAATTATACTAAAACCAACACATATGAAATCAACGTTTTTGCACGAAAGATGTAAAGATTTTTTTTGGGTAGAATTTTGAGCTAATAAGTATAGTAACCTTTTCCTCCTAAGTAAGGGGGCTGAAAACTAAACCAACTATGAAAACTCAACTAGTAATTTATCCTGCGATGATAGCACTACTGTGTATGTCCTGTGGAGAAGATAAAAAAGACACATACGAAGAGAGTATAGAAGCTCAAAATGAAATGAGTGGCCCAATGCATGAAGGTGATACCAATATGGTGAAGCGTGATGGAACATTACTAGATGGCACTATAGACCAAACTGACACGGTGAAGCTACCCTCTCAGGTACTTGAGGTAATTTCAAATGACAAAGCGCTTTCCGTGGATAAAATCAGAAGTAAAAGAAAGTTCACCGAAAATGGGATTACCTATTACGAGGTCCAATTCATGACTCCGGATGAAAAAACCCAGACTATGATTTTTGATGAAACCGGAAAAATTAAATCTGAAGATTAATAGATATGATTAGGCGATGATGCCTCCTTTGACCGACTGTAGATCACCAAAAGTTTACTAGTTAAGAAGTCGAATACGCGTTAAGTAAAGTAAGGCTGACAGGTAAACCCAAAATAGATTCTAGTATAAATATAGGATCATGAAAATCGAAAGTTGAGAGGAGGCGCCATCGTTTATTTCTAGGGAGAATTATGAAACCAGAGCAATCAGTGGATCTTTTTGATGTTAATCGCTTGCTGATGGGCGAGGGTATACCTTTTTCCTTTCTTGCAGAAGTACTACTTCGTACTACTGTTATGTTTTTTATACTTCTTATTATACTACGCCTCTCAGGGAAGCGAGGAATTAAGCAACTCTCTGTATTCGAATTAGCTATAATTATATCCTTAGGCTCGGCAGCGGGTGACCCTATGTTTTATGAAGATGTCGCTTTACTTCCAGCGATTCTTGTATTAATAATCGTCATCAGTCTCTATAAACTCATCACCTACCTTACCGGTAGATTTGAAAAGGTAGAAGAGTTTGTGGAAGGGAAACCGGTCAAATTAATTGAACATGGCAAAATCCTTTATAAACCATTCCGTAAAGAATCACTGGCCTATGATGAGCTATTTTCCCAACTTCGTCAACAAAGCGTATCGCATCTCGGTCAAGTGCAAAGCGCCTATCTAGAAACATCAGGAGAACTGAGTATTTTTTATTTTCCTGATGATGAAGTCATTTCCGGCTTGCCTATTTTACCTGATATTTATGATTTTCCTTGTACAGAATTTCACTTAGGTACAACATACAGCTGCAAGCACTGCGGAGAATTGAAGCCAGATCTTCAGCCTTCAACTACTTGTCCTATTTGTGGTGAAAATGAATGGTTGGAAGCTAGTCATAGTCCACGCATGAATTAAATGACGGTCTATTTCTTTTGAAAAGCATAAAACACAATTGCAACAATCCAATCCATATTGAAAACGTAACAATCCCTAAAACTCTTCTCCTTGCTATTTTAAAGATCCATTAAATAGAGAATTAGGTGCCTTGAAGAGCAAATTATAACTATTTTATTATGTGTATTCGGATACCTGCACGTATGTTCAATCAGGCTTCGACTGCGCTCAGCCTCCGGTCAATTTTGGTTTAAAGGGAGAGGGAGGGAATGCGGCGGTGCCGCATTCCCTCCCTCTCCCTAGACTTTAAACTTAAATTCGGTCCTTGAGCGCAGTCGAAGGGAAGGTATTCAAAATATTATTTTAGTACGTGCATTCAAGCGAATACACATATATTTTATTCTGGCATTGCCAATATCAGAGTTTCAGAAGCCAAGCTTTACTTACTTTTTCAATTTATCCCTTATGTAATAAAAGTTACCATCTAATGAGGTATCTAAATTTAGATTAGATGGAATTTAAAAGACCCAATAATCATGAAATCACATTATCAAATCCTAATAATTGGTGGTGGTACAGCAGGTATAATGACAGCTGCACAGCTCATCCAGCAAAAAAAACTCAAAGATATAGCCATCATTGAGCCTGCCAGCACACATTATTACCAGCCGGCTTGGACTTTGGTGGGAGCAGGAACTTACGATTATGATAAAACTGCAAAGCCTATGGCTGATGTGATTCCCAACGATGCTATATGGATAAAGGATAAGGCAACTGGCTTTGACCCTGAAAATAATTTGGTCCATACCTCAGAGAGCGGTGACATTACTTATGATTATTTAGTCGTAGCTCCTGGCTTAGTATATGATAATAGTCTGGTTAAAGGCTTAGGGGATGCATTGGACAAAGGTGTGGTCTGCAGTAATTATACAGACCCAAACCACACCTGGGAAGTAATAAAAAACTTCAAAGGAGGAACTGCATTATTCACGCAACCGGCGACGCCGATCAAATGTGGTGGTGCACCTCAGAAAATAATGTATTTGGCGGATAGCTATTTTAGAAAATCTGGGGTACGTGATAAAACCAATATTGTCTTCGCTACTCCAGGTTCAATTATTTTTGGAGTTAAGGAAATTGCCGAAACACTGATGAAGGTCATTGATAGAAAAGATATCAACCTACGGTTTCACCATAAACTAGTAAGCATAGATGCTGAAAAACAAATAGCCTGGTACGAGCTCAACAAGGAAATTCCTGAAGGAGGGTGTATTATCATGACCAAACCAGAAGACAAGAATTTACTTGACAAAGACTTTCAGTACAATTATAAAGATGTAAAAGTCACTGTAAAGGGGGATTTATATGGCATTCATTATGATATGATCCATACTGCACCGCCCCAAACAGCTCCAAAATTCATTCAGGATTCCCCACTTGTCAACGATTCTAAATGGCTGGATGTAGACATCCATACCATGCAACATAACAAATACCCTAACATATTTGGTCTTGGCGACGTGGCATCACTGCCAACAGCAAAAACTGGAGCAGCTATCAGAAAACAAGTCCCAATCATCGTGGATAATATAGATCTGTTGATAGCACACCATAAGATAGGCACTAAGTCATATAATGGATATTCATCTTGTCCACTTGTAACAGATTATGGAAAAATGGTCCTGGCGGAATTTGACTACGGAAATAATTTCACTCCAGACCCAAAACTGAAATCTATGCTTATTTCAGATAGCTCAAAAGAACACTGGCGCCTATGGATGCTGAAAAAATATGGGCTTCCATATCTTTATTGGAATAAAATGATGAAAGGTAAGGACGTTTAATACATTAGTAGAAAGTTCGCTGCTTTTAAAAGACAATGTTTGCAATAACAGTAGCTCAGGGTCAAAACCCTTAAAAATTAAAAAGCCCTAGCTGTCATATTGACATTCTAGGGCTTTAATCTGTAGAGAGGAAGGGATTCGAACCCTCGATACCCTCACGAGTATACACGCTTTCCAAGCGTGCGCCTTCAGCCACTCGGCCACCTCTCTAGGTTGTTTTCCGACTCAGTATCCCGAATCGGAGTGCAAAGAAAATTATTATTAGTGCCCTTTCCAAATTATCCTGGAAAATAGCCAATGAATTTACTGTTAAGCACTCATCTCTCCTGCCAGAGGCACTTTTAGCTTCGCTATAATCTCTGAATGTCTGCTCTCCTGACCCAGAAGAAACATCAATTTTGTCACTGCCGCCTCGGTAGTCATGTCTGTTCCACTGATCACTCCCACATTGAGAAGCTCCTTACTGGTCTCATATCTACCTTGGATTACTCGACCACCATTACATTGAGACACATTCAAAATGATTATCCCTTTGTCGATGGCCTTTTGAAGTGAACTCATAAACCACTCCTCACTTGGGCTATTTCCAGAACCGTAAGTTTCCAGAACTATTGCCTTAAGCCCTTTCACACTCAGAATAGAATCAATTACATTTTGAGTAATCCCAGGAAAAAGCTTAAGAATTAAGACATTATTATCAAGTGACATTCTATTCACCAATTTCTTATGGGATTCCAGCGGACGAATTGCCTGCGTATTATAATCTATGACAATCCCAGACTCGGCAAGAGGTGGATAATTCTCAGATTCAAACGCATCAAAATGAACACTCTGCACCTTTTTGGAGCGATTCCCTCTTAAAAGCAGATGATTAAAGAACACACACACTTCAGGTACAATAGGCTCTCCATTGATTTTTGCTGTTGCTATTTCTAAGGAAGTCATCAGATTTTCACGCGCATCTGATCGCATAGCTGATATCGGCAACTGTGCACCGGTGAAAATCACCGGTTTATTCAAACCTTGCAGCATATAGCTAAGCATGGAGGCAGAATAAGCCATGGTATCGGTCCCATGCAACACTACAAACCCGTCATAGCTATCGTAATTCTCATTAATTATATAAGCCATATCTTTCCAATGACTCATCGTGACATTGGAAGAATCAATAGGTTCTGGGAAAGAAATCACCGTAATGGCAATATCCATAGTATAGAGAATAGGAATCTTCTCCAGAATCTGCCCGAAGTTGAATGGTACCAAAGCCCCACTATCATCATAGGCCATTCCAAGCGTACCTCCTGTATATATAATGAGTACAGAAGAAGTCTTGCTGGTACGAAGCGCTGTATTTAATCGAACTATTTTATAATTCATGATCCAATCTCACGGAAAAGGTTAAGGGCATTTTGTTTCGTTTTCTGAGCTACTTCCTCTTTCGAAATCTGAAGGTAATCTCCTATTTTCTCTGCAATAATCGGCAAATAAGCAGGAGAGTTCCTTTTACCCCTAAATGGTACCGGAGCAAGATAAGGAGCGTCTGTCTCCAAAACCAAATGATCTATACTGATTTCAGGAATTACCTGATCCAATCCACCATTTTTAAACGTTGCTACTCCGCCAATTCCAAGCAGAAATCCCATGTCAATAATTTGATTTGCCTGAGCTAAATTCCCATTGAAGCAGTGAAAAATGCCTCTGAGGTTACCATCACTGGCGTCCTTTACTATCGCGATAGTTTCGTCCATAGAATCTCGACAATGAAGCACTATCGGCAAATCCTTTTCCTTAGCCCAGCCGATCTGAATCTTCAGTGCTTCTTTTTGCTGCTCAAAGTAGCTTTTGTCCCAATATAAATCCAGACCAATTTCTCCAACAGCCGCAAACTGGCGCTTATCCAGCCAATCCTTCATGATAGCCAATTGCTCCTGAAAATCTTCCTTCACATCACAAGGATGCAATCCCATCATCGGAATGCATAAACCTGGATATTTCTCTTCACATGCCAGCATAGCATCTATCGTCGACACATCCACATTGGGCATGTAAACTCGCTCTATTCCAGCATCTTTGATATCTTGGATCACCTGATCCCGGTCGGAATCGAATTTGGTTGAATAAATATGTGCGTGTGTCTCTATGTAATGCATGGGTATATTCTGGATTTCCATTTCGTCTTGGAAGGCCAAAAATAGTAAAGAATCGTAAGGACGGTAGTATTGAAATTATAAAAATCAAAAACGAGCAAGTATAACCAATTGATTTTCACGCCAGCTTTATTGGCAATGCCAACGAGAAATATGCCTTGCAAAAGAATTTTTATCAAAGCTAAACTCATACCCACTAAGGGGTTAATGGCTATTAAAGCTATAATGCCAACGAAGTATCCAAACTGAAGTCCCAATATCAACTTCCAATAAATCGGCAAAGTCATCACTCCGCTCATCCAGCGCTTTCTCTGATTTAAAAGCTTCGAAAAACTGCTCTCAGGCTTAGTGAAAGCCAGCATCCCAGGACTTACTTGATGTGCTATACTAAAACCTTCTCGCTGAATAGCCCGTGAGATTTCCAGATCTTCGGTAAGGCAAAATGGCAAATCCTTGAAGCCCCCTGATTGCTCATACGCGGCTTTACTGATCACCATATTATTCCCGAGTCCAGTGGTTTGAATTCCGAGATCGGTAGCTACTTTGACGAAACCTAGCGTCAGCCACCAATCAATTTCTTGAAATCCCCCCATCAAACTCAGCGCTTTCACCTGCGTAATCCCTATCACCAAACCTACATTTTCAGCAAATGCACCTACCCCTTCCCGTATCCAGGCTGGATTCACTTCGCAGTCTGCATCAGTGAAAAAGTAATAATCCCCATTCGCTTTTTCGCCTAAAAGCGCCAGCGCATTTGCCTTGCCATTTTCATTAAATAGCGCATTTTGGGAAGAGGTAATGCTCAATAAACTGGCATTATCGTGCTTGGCGCACCAATCTACCAATATCTCAGCGGTTCGATCTGTACTTTGATCATCTGCAAATAAAAATTGAATCCTGTCTGCTGGATAATCCAACTGCTCAAAGGATGTCAGAAGATCAGGCAGATCTTTTTCTTCATTTCGAGCAGCGATGAGAATAGAAACTTGGGGAACTTCAGTACTTAATTTTCCTTGATGCGTTTTCCAGAAAAATTTCACACGAAAAAGTAGGACAACAAACTGAATAAGAATCAGCCCAACTATTCCTATGCAAAACCAGAGCATCACAAGAGTGATGTAGTCCAGCCCATATCCTGAATGTAATCTAGGTATTGGGGTAATATCTTCGGTAAAACTTCCTTGGTCCTTAGCTGATCGTGAAAGACCGCGATGGAACCTGGTTTAGAATGTTGTATGGATTTCCTCAAGACCAACTCAGGTTTCAAACTTTGATCATAATCGCCTGAAAGCATATTCCACATCACCACTTCATGAAACCTGCTTACCTCCGCCGCTTGACTAGATTTAATCAAACCATAAGGAGGACGAAACAATTTTGTCTTCACGCCCAACTCATCCACTAAAACCTTATCGCACAATTCAATATTTTCGAGGTAAGCAAGGGTCTCTGTTTTCCAACCATTCAGATGATTGTAGGTATGATTCCCAAGTTTATTTCCTTCAGAGATCAATTCCTGGGCGAGTGATGGATTCTTACGAATATTATCGCCAACCACAAAAAAAGTGGCTTTTTGACTTCTTTTCGCCAGTTCTTTCAATACATAATCTGTAACACCAGGTACTGGTCCATCATCAAATGTGAGATAAATTTTACTTTCTTCTTTTCCCTTTTGCCAAAGCCGCTCTGGGAAAAGTCGCTGAAAAAGAAAAGGAACTGTGTGCCAAATCATCCTATTGAAATCTTAAACTGAGCAAGGTCAAATCATCCCGTAAAGGCACGTCTTTCGAGAATTCCTTGATTTTCTTCAAAAACTTTCGATGAAAATCATCCGGATCCATGATCATATTCTTATCTACAAATTTCTCCAATCGCTCCTCGCCATACTCCTCCTCAAATGGATTCATTGCTTCAGTCAATCCATCAGTATATAAGTGTAAGGAGAATTTTTGTAGGTTTTCCCGCTTACCTATCTCCAAAAATGGCAGCTCATCAAAAGCTCCCAAAATAGTTGTACCCGCATGAAGACTTTCACATTTTTTGGTTTCTTCTCGGCAGAGTAAAGGTGGATTATGCCCCGCATTTACATAAGTGAGTTCCCGTGTTTTGAAATTGAAATGTCCTAGAAAAAAAGTGATAAAGCGTTCACCATGGGTATTTTCATACAAGGTGTAATTCAGTTGATTCACTACCATTTCCAGATCAGCATCGCTTCGCAAAAGCGTACGCAAAGCAGCTTGGAAATTTGACATCAGCAAAGCCGCAGAGATTCCTTTCCCCGATACATCAGCGACACAGAAGTACACTTCATCTTCGGATTTTCGGATCAGATCGTAATAATCACCACCCACCATACTGTGTGGGAGGTAAGTGACTTTCGCCTTCAACTCCTTATCTATAGGAAGCTCTGCAGGGAAAAGCATTTGCTGCACCTGAGATGCGATAGCAACTTCCCTATTCAAAATCTCTTGTTCCAACTGCTTCCTGGCAAAACGCTTATTTTCCAAAGCCACCACCAGAATATTTGTCAAGGCCTGCGTGAAATTCAGATCTAAATCCAAGCTTTGATCCTTTCTTCGTAGAAATAGAATCGCAAGCATCTTGTCTTTATGATAAACAGGCAAATAGGTTTCCAACTCCTCAAAGGAATATTCTTCCTCCAGTTCTAATCTAAGCTCACCGGTAGATTTCTCATCTACCACTTGATCAGCCGAAATCAGCATAGGAACATTCCCTTTCACGCCGTGTGAAATCTTATTCTCAAAAGCGCCCTCCTTTGCCACATAGAGTATCAGCGCTTTGATATTCAGGTGCACCAGGCAGGTAAACTTGAAAATATTCAGCAAGATCGCCTCAGACTGATTCTCATTAATTGCCTGAGTGATCTCAAGCAGTGATTTCAGCTGCAGTTCCTTGCGTTGATATTTGTGTATTTCTGTGGTCAATTCTAAAGTGTATTATGTGCCATTAGGCCATTTTTTGTCGCCAAAAAATATAAGCCCGTTCCTTCTTTCATGATATCAACCTTTCCAAATCGTTCTTTATCCGGATCATCCAGGCACTTAATATATCCCTGAGAAAAAAGCGATTGCAAAGTTGACAAAAGCAACTCCTCCTCCCAATCCAGGGTTTCTAAAAGATATCCGTAGGGCTGGACGAAATAGAGCTCGTCCATCAAGTCAAATTCCTCGTCGTTCATGATTTAATTTTCAGATTCTAAATTAACACTTCTCCCGTTACCCCTGCCTTTCCAAGTAAACTTTCCGTTCAAAGCTCCAATCCCAACTCGCAAGACATAGAATGGATGTACAAATGAAGTTTGAAATATTGAGAGGTTACTCTGTTGCTTATCTAAATTTTTCAAGACTTTACCCAAGCTTAACTTTTCAGCAAATACTTTTATCAGCCAAACTAGCCCAAAAGCCAGAACTCCTCTTCCGCCCAGGAAAATCAAAAAAATGCTACCAATCCAAATCAACTGCATCAAAAATACGCCCGCAGCGGACATAGCATGTGAAAGAGAGAAATGCGCTTTCCACTTACTTGCCCAACGAACTCGCTGATTGATCAATGCCTGCCAATTAGGCTCTGGCTTGGTAATGACCAAAATATCCGGGGAGGACAGATAGAAACAAGCTTCTTTACCGTACATTTTGTGTATTTTCTTCAGCAAAAACTCATCATCACCCGAAGCAAAATCTCGATTTCCTTCGTATCCATTTACTTTCTGAAAAGCCTCTTTCCTATAGGCCAGATTTGCTCCGCTACACATCAGTGGCTCCTTCTGGGCAAAAGTGTACTTAGTCATTAATAAAATACTTGCCCAATCAAGTGATTGAAATGCTTCTATAAACTTGCCATTTCCCTCCACCATCACAGCTCCTGCCACCAACTGAACTTTCGGGTTTTGGAAAGGCAAAATCATATGTTCCACCCAATCTTCAGGAAAACCACAATCCGCATCTGTGCAAAGAATAATTTGTCCAGAAGCTATTTTCACTCCATATTCCAATGCGCTTTTCTTTCCTTTCCTATCACTTCGAATGACTTTGAAGTTTTGATTTTCTTCAAAACTCTTATCCAATAGCTGAAAAGAGTCATCGTCAGAATGATCATCTATCAGCAGAATCTCAAGGCCTGGATACTTGAGCTTCTTCAAGTTCAAACTTAGGCTTGGGATATTTTTAGCTTCATCTCGAAAAGGAATGATCAATGTCACTGCTGGAATAAACGCCTGATTGACTGGTTCATTTTTAATAGATGTCCAAAATCTACTCACCCACCAAAGTAATGTGAAGTAACTCAGAGACCAGATCAGGTAAAAACTTAGCATGTTTTGGGCTAACTTGCGGGGGTGAGCAAAGAACAAGAAAAAGCACCAAAGGAAAAAATCATTTTAGGCATAGATCCAGGAACAAATGTAATGGGTTATGGAGTGATTTTGACGGAAGGCAAAAAGTACAAACTCCTACAATACGGCGTAATTCATCTTAAAAAGTATGAAACGCATGAATTGAAACTCAAGAAAATTTTTGAACGAATCACAGGGATTTTGGAAGAATTTATGCCTGACAGCGTCGCTTTGGAAGCTCCATTTTTCGGCGTAAATGTGCAATCCATGCTCAAGCTAGGCCGTGCACAAGGTGTTGCGATGGCAGCGGCTTTGGCAAGAGATATTCCTATCACTGAATATTCTCCTAAAAAAGTGAAGCAGTCAGTAACTGGAAATGGAAATGCATCCAAAGAGCAAGTTGCAGCTATGCTTCAAACACTTTTCTCCATAACTGAGCTCCCTAAAATGCTGGATGCTACGGATGCTTTGGCGGTGGCACTTTGCCATCATTTTCACGACGGAAGAATTCAGACAAAGGGAAGAAATGCGGGCTGGAAATCGTTCATAGAAGAAAATCCAGATCGGCTGAAAAAATAAAAGCCCGGCAAATCACCGAGCTTTTAAAGTCATTCTAAAGTTGAAAATCAATTAGAGATCTATCCCAAGCGAAAATTTCAACACATTGTTTTTAACATCTTGATCAAAGTAATTCAGGCTCTGAAGACCAAAGTCATAACTCACCTGAGCATTCAAATTCATAGGTAGCTTCACTCCCACACCTACTACACCTGAGATATCATAAGCCTTTATTGCCTCTGTGCTTGTTTCTGTGTTTCCTCCATTTTCATACTTTCTTGAAAGCAGAGCTGATCCCTGAGGTCCTGCAAAAACGTTAACAATTGGCAAGAAATTCACTCGAAGAAGAACTGGCAAATCAATGTAATTTAATCGCTCAGTAATTTCTCCAGCTCCCCCTTGGTCAACCATATATCCTTTTTGCGAAAACTGAAGTCCTGATTCTAAGGATATAAGTCCCAAATCCTTTCGATAATAAGTTCCTGCATGAAATCCTGCTATAGCATCAGAATCGAAATCTGAGAAATTAGCACTACTGTAGCCCGCCCGAACACCAAACTGTGCATTTGCCGTACTGAAGAGTCCCAATGCAAAGAATAAAACCAATAGCTTTTTCATAGATGTTAATTTATTGATGATTTTGATGGTTAGAATTCAATTCTTAATACACTTATTAAATAGATATTTTCAGGAATACTGTAACTGTTACTTCACTTCTCTTTAAATTAAGTGGGTAAAACCAATCAAAGGGTTATCACCCTAATCCATCCACCTAATTTTTTTATTAACTAATAAATGGAAAATTTCTCAAGCTTATTCAGCAAATTCCCGACCACAAGTGATAAAGCAAAAGCTGCTTTTGCAAATCACCTGGAAGAATTTGAAGTAGAAAAAGGGTTTTTATTAGAAAAAGAAGGTCAAGTAAGTAAATATCTCTACTTCGTAGCGAAAGGGTCTGCAAGGAGCTATTATATCCGTGACAACAGGGATATCACTGTCTCATTTACATTAGATGAAGAATTTGTAACTGCTATGCATTCTTTTATTACCAGAAAACCATCCTACGAAAACATCGAAACGATGGAGAAAAGCAAAGTATTCAAAATATCTTATGAAGGTCTTCAATCGTGCTTTATTGATTTCCCAGAACTGGAACGTGCCTATCGTATGATTTTGGAACAGTACTACATTGTACTCGAAGAGCATCAGATATTCAACAAATTCAAAACAGCGAGGGAAAGATACCTCGAACTGATGCAATACCGACCCAAAGTGATCCATAAAGCTTCCGTTGGTCAAATCGCTTCATTTCTGGATATGACCATAGAAACTCTCAGTCGAATCCGCGCAAGGATCTGAGGAATCAAAATGTTTGAGAGAAATCCGGATATCTCTGATAATGCATTTGATGTTGAGTGGAACTATAAACATATAACCTCATGGCTACAGTAAATTTTTTGGATTTAAATAATTCAACCCCATACCTGACATCTTTAAAAAATCTTTGTCATTGTAGGAAATCAAAACCAAATTATTTACGATCGCGGTAGCAGCAATAATTGCATCTGGAATTTTAATTTTTAATACCCTCCTTATTTCAATTGTCTTATCAATGATCTTTTGATCTATCAGAAAAACCGTTGATCCTGAAATAAATTTATGGAAAACATCTACTTCTTCCTCAACTCTACCCCAAACCAATCATTCTATTTCAGTAATGAAAGAAACAAGACATTCCTTTTCAAGAATATCACCTAAAAACTCGAGTTCCTTTTCCTTTACTGACTCTCCTAAAAAATAGATAACAGCATTGGTATCAATTAAAAATCTCTCTCCCATTCATTTCGCAATTCGTTGATTCGATTATTTATCTCATCTTCTGATTTTCTCTTGATTTTACCTCTTAGACAAGAAATCCCTGTTTTTGTCCCATTGATGGAAGGCAGACTTAAGAGTGTCTTTGGTGTTAAAACCTCAATATTGACACCAATTCTCAATATACCAGAATCAATTTGATCTGATCTAAGAGGAACCAACCATTTGGTTATCTGGTAGCTTATTATAGGCTCATTAACGGTAGCTATCATATACTTTATTCTTCTGGATCGGTACAAATTTATATTTACTCAATTTAAGAATAATACAAAACAGTACAATTAAATTCCCTAATGAATACTCGTTAAAATCTAATAGACCGTGTGCCACTTTATTTCTGAGATTTAAACCTGCCTTTTCAGTCATTACATATTTTATCAATATCCTATCATCTTCATCAAAATTGGTCACTTGATCTGGCTTAGATAAAGGTCGATCTTTAATATCAGCTAATAGATCATCAAGAAGCTTTTCCATAACTACATCTTTCCCTTTAGGTCTGAATTTAAATGTGGGTAAACCAAGTCGCTCGACAAAGAACCTGACCAGCCCTTCAATTTTTAAAGTGAGACTGTCCGTACTGGTTAATAGGTCTGGAAAGTTTTTGTGATCGAGTCGGTAATCTTCCATTTCTGCAAATAAGTATTTCAAAGGAGGTTTTAGGATATCTAGAGGGATCACTTTAACTTTTGCACCATAGTATTCACGGGTTATAGACTCATTCATCCAGGTTTTTTCAAGATGAACCAGCACCGACTTATAGGTAAGCTTTTTTGCAGTGATTGCCTCCATAAAAAAGTCAAACATTGTCTGGGTGCCCATTTGAAATTGAAAACCGTAAGATGTCCAAAAATTCAATTCTTCCTTTTCTTGGTCAGAGGAGAATTTTTCAATTGTATTTCCAAACTTATCCATGATTGATGCGGGAATCATAGAAAGTAAAACACTTTTCTTAGCTAAATCTTTTGCCAATTCCGTTGATTTCTCCACCGAGGCATACCAAGGACTTTGAATAAAAAAGGAAATAATATCCTGTTCATTGGAAGCGGAAACTGTATTATGAATCTGCTTTTGTATCGCTTCGACTTCTTCTTGAGGTAACTCCTTTGCAAACCTTCCCATCTCAATTTTGCCCCTGAGTTGAGAATATTTGATCTCAAGCCTTTCTATGTCTAGTTCGGAATTAATTTGTTTGTATAAAACCAAAGCATCTTCTACAAATGACAACGCGGCCATATTTCTTGTCCCTTCGCCCTCATTAGCAAGTTTCTCATATAATCTTGCTTTTTTTAAGATCAAATCCTGACTGCCCCCCCCTTTTTTCTGTTGGATTTCTATACAAGTATTGATGGCGTAAATAGCTCCCCAGACTTGGGCTTTTTCCAATTCTATAGCACCTTGTAAATTTTTCAAAATAACAGCATCGAAATCTATCCAATCTTTAAATGTTTTGAATTCCTCTGACATCAAATCCGATAAATCTAACAAAATCCTTAATGTCCCCTCTTTACTTACATTCCAAGTTAGATGTGCTGAAAAAGTAAATAACACTATTTCTTTAAGTAAACTCTGAAACTTCTCTCTTTTGGCTATTTGAAATGCCAATTTCAAAGTATGGAAAAAATATAGAAAATATCCCTTCGAGGCTTGGTCATCTGCAGCTTTCCCCAAGTATTGTTTACAAAGAGTGAAAAGCAATTCTCCAAGCTCTAATTTAAAATCACGATGCTTTGAATACCTTGTCTTTTTGCCGAAATAAACCAAAAGCCCGTATTCTACTTTTGCAAAAAGGTTTTTACATGAATTATATCTTTCTTCGAAATACTTAAATTTCTCTTCATCATACTTAACAATATCTGGCCAATAGAAAGGCGCCTCCTCACCACTTTTCAACGTATAGGTACCACTCATTTGCCAAGACAATCCATCTATCTTCCCATTATCAAGCTCGGCTTTCTGATCAAATGATTTATTTATGAGAAAACCCTCTCTTTCGAGGTTTGCGAGCTGTGCCTTAGATTCATCATTCTTTTCGACCAACTTTTTAGCCAACTCTTCCAACAAAAGCGTAACCTCTCCGACATCGGATTGATCAAAATAGGATTGATCTAAAAAAACATAAAATTCCTGAATGCTATTCATTTTATTGATATTAATATCCCATCCTTAAATTAAAAATTGAGTTGTACCCATACTAACTCCCACTCCCCTTAAACTGATCTTCTTTATAAGCGAATAATACATTGAAAGTGGTGAGGGAACCATAGCAGCGGGTAATATACTGCTGCAATCCAACTCGATCTTCGTCGTCCAACTTTGGATGATTGTTGATGTTTTGCTCCAAGACGCGAAGCTTCTCGCGTACCATTACGATCTTATGAAAGAAGGTCGCCATCGGGATTTCTTTGGCTTGCAGTGAATCATCATTTGGTTCGAAAACCACATTCCCTCCCATCCATTTTCCTCCAAGCGGCACAATCGGTGCTCTTTCAGCTGTTTGCAGCAAAGCCTCTTTGATTGCTCTTTCCACATCCTTCATCGTAAGCATGGGAAAATCAGGAACTTTTGCTTCATCTATCATAAAACCCTCATAATCCCTAGCGAGCGTTTTGATTTCTTCGTTGTTATAAAAATAGATTTTGTAATACGTATCGTCCACAGAAAGAATCATTCCTGTACCGAATTTTGGGTGGGAAAGCTTGCTCCCTGCTGCTAATTCACTTGCTGATGCCATTGTGAGAAAAGGTTTAAGCAACCAAAATAATGAATTTTAGTAAAACCTAAGCAACTAAATGGCAGTTGGCGGAGTCCTAATCCTCCCCACCAAATCAAAGTGCCAGTTACTAGAATTGAAGCAAAATAGCGCTCAAACAAAAAGCCGGAATTTTCGCTGGCAATCCTGCAATTCATACGCATGATTTTATTGGCAACGGAGGCTTCAGAGAATCGGCAGCATTCAAACACAAGCATTTCTTATACCGCTACAGTAAAACTTTTTAGAACGCAATTTAAAGCCATAACAAAAGAGAAATTATGGGTGAATTCAGTCAACAGAATTTCGCAAATTAACCTTCGCAAAATCCAGTATTCCCTAGTTGTGTTATATATTGGTTGTTAGGTATCTATCAACAAAATTTATGAAAAACCTTCCCCGAATCATCCTTATGCTCATTTCCATCTTCTTGGGGTTTACATTTTGGGGTTCGGGTATGGCCAAACTATTCTATGAACATAGATTTTTTGGATGGATCGGGCCTGTTTGGCTGATCGAAAGATTAGAGCCTTATGGACTTGGTTTTTATGGGAAATTCATTGCGCTCAGCCAAATAGCAATTGGCTACATGCTGATCACCACTCGGTACAAATTATTGGGAAGTATCATGATGTTGCCGCTGATCGGGAATATTCTGATGGTAACTATTTCCTTGGACTGGAGTGGGACTCCTTATGTTTTAGCATTTCTACTTCTCTTGGATTTGATTCTACTCTGGCAATACCGGGATTTTTTCAGACCGCTAATTGATGAGGGGAAAAGTAGCTATGATGTGAAAACTAGACCCATACGAAGTCGAAATGGACATTTGGTTTGGCTAGCAAGCCTAGCACTGCAGTTCTTTGCTATTCAGGTATCATTTTGGAGTTGGCCTATAGCTTTGGTAATCGTTATTCTTGGGTTAATTATGTCGGCCTTGAGTTTTCGTGTGGATCTTTTGAATGAAAAGGCCAATGCGACATAACTTTGGTTTAAGCGAATTTAGTCAAGTCACATTTTTATTACTCTGTCCTTTCTACCATAGGTTTACTCCCTTTTAAATCAAATAATGATTGTTTTTTCAACTTAAAACAACAAAAACATAACACATTCATAACAAGATTTTTTAATCTAAAATAATTGGATTTAAGACTAGCATTTCCAAACAACAAGCATTAACTTAAAATTTCTTTTTTAACCATTACTTTTAATCTTTCATAAAATGGCATACTTAAATTCCCCCCGATTGACTTTTTCGGGGCAGTTTCAAGCAGACCCTTCGACGGTCAACAACGATCCAACACACTTCAACAACGAAACCTTCAAACCCGAGTACCAGAAATTCTCAGATGGAGACAATCCAAATGGCTGGTGGAATCCTGAAGGAACCGGTAGCTGGCGCTTCCTTAGTTGTGGAGTAAAAAGTGTGACCTATATGGACGGGACTTCTACCTCAAATCCTGCGGATGACCCTATTATCGGAATGACCATCATGGATTCCAGCAGCAAAGTAGCTGGGAAAATTGTTGATCTGGACACTCAGCAGCAGATGGTTTCTGCTCTTTGGGGATTGGTAGTCCGATTAGTCTCCGGTGACAAGGAGATTATCAAGTCGGATTATGAGGTTGCTTCTTTTACTAATATTTGGATGGCTAGAGCGCCCAAATTAGGTGGAGACACAAGGGCTGCGGCGATCTTTCAATCTGTCTTGACTAATATTTCATGGGATATTGACTCCTGTAATTCAAGGTATTTGAATGAGCTTTATTCAGTGAGCAAGGATAAGCTTTCCATACAGTTCACTACAGATCTTTATGATATGGATCATACTTCGCCACAGTTTACGATTGGTAGAATTGTAGGATCTATTGGGCCCTACTTCGAGGGTGAACCCACACATATTACAATAGGCAGACCTCTAGTGCCACAAAATCCAAGTACTACCAATTATGCCAATGCTATCGTTGATTCAAAATTGAATCAACTTGTTTTGGATTTGGCAAATTCATTCCAGATCAATCCTGATGGTAAACTCATTGATAACAGCAACTTACAGTTGGCTGTAAACAAAGGAGAAAACGGGAACGATGACTTAATAGCTATAGGAGAAATCATCCTAAATGATGCTGATTGGTATGGAATCAAATCAGGTATCAACACCATCGCTCTAGGAGATAAGACAAGTCTGGTAGAACAATATCCACTTGTCATACTAGATTCAGAAAAGAACATCCTTTTCAGAGAAAGTATTGAATATGTCTGCGCAGACAAATTTGTGTTTTATTTAAACCCAAATGAAAAATGCCAAGTGGATCTTTATGCCAGCAAGCTTGGTCAGCCTTTAGCAGGAAAGGAGATAGAATTCCAATTAATCGATATTCCCTTTGGCCCTACTCCTCCTGTAGCTGGCGTACCCAAATCAACGATAAAACTACCCACACCTATCACCTCTGATGCGTCTGGAAAGGCTGTTCTTACTATTAAAGCCGATGACCCAGGTAATCCTAGAGGCTATATTGATGGACAAGTTTTTGGCGTGGCATATAATTTCAGTGACGCTTATTTTTCTGATTGTAACCAATCAAATTTCATCAGCCTGCTCGTCTTTGATAGCGTAGATCCGTCGAAAATTGCAAACCCGAGTTGGGAGGACATCCTACCCATCATGCAACAATACTCCAATCTCTATCCATTGATGTCAAAGGGGATTTTTAACCTAGCTGACCAAACCATAGTTGACCAAAATGCCGAAATCCTAAAGTTTGTTTTCAGCAAAGACAGAAAGGATCCTAATTACATGCCTGCTACCAGGGACCTTTCGCGGGATAAATCCTCGATGATTATCAACTATCTAGATTCAGTTTTAAACCAGGCGGGAGTCAAAGACTCCATCACTTTTAAAAAATTATAACTCAAACATCATGATTTTTCTTAAAGCAATTAATATAGAGACCATCGAAGAGCTTCGATCAGCAGTACAGACTGCCATTGAACTTGAGCATTCCACAATACCTCCTTACCTGACAGCCAATTTCACGCTCGTGAACACCGGAAATGATGAGATCTCGAATTTGATCGGGTCGGTAGTTGGAGAAGAAATGCTTCACCTATCCATAGCCTGCAATCTCCTGAATGCTCTGGGAGGAAGCCCGGTGTTAAATCAACCTGGCTTTATTCCCACTTATCCTGGCCCACTTCCTGGAGGAGTAGATACTGGGTTGACCGTTCCTTTGGAAAAATTCTCCTTAGACCTGATCAAAAATGTTTTTATGTCAATTGAGGAGCCTGAAAACCCAATTCAAATCAAGTCGATGGCAATGGCAGAAGACTCCATGACAATCGGGCAGTTTTATCAAAAAATCAAAGATAAAATCGGCAAGCTAGAGTCCGAAGCAAAACAAAAAGGCTCTACCATTTTTACTGGCGACCCTTCTTACCAACTTACTTTCGCGAAATTTTTCCCTGAGAAATTGCTATTCCCAATCACAGACGAAGATTCCGCAATCAAAGGAATCAATATCATAGTGGATCAGGGCGAAGGTACTGACATAGACCCTTTTGTTAATCCAGAGGACACTATGGAAGAAGAGCCTGCGCACTATTACCGATTTGAAGAAATCTATAAGGGAAAAACTCTGGTAAAAGATCCTAGTGCAACAGCTGGTTATTCCTATTCTGGAGCACCTATTGTCTTCAATGAAAAGAATGTCCCCAATATGAAAGAAAATCCTAAAATGGCGGATTTCCCTAAGGACACTTTGGCGTACCAATACAGTAAGCTATTTAATTTTACCTATACCTGTTTACTTAACAGTTTGCACCTGACATTCAATGGTCAGACAGATCAGATCAATGAGTCAATGGGGCTGATGTTTTCTCTTAGGCTATACGCCGGAAAACTATTAGCCACTTCATATCCAAACCAACCTGGCTATGTAGCTGGTCCAAGTTTTGAATATGTAACCAATGAGGATTTGAATGATTCTGACACCGCTCTACTGGCACAAAAACCATCCTGAAAAATGAAATTTGCGGCAGTAGATTTAGTCACAAAAATATCCGTAAGCAATATGAGTAAGTCCAAGGGTTTTTATGAAAAAACCCTTGGCTTCCAACTCGACGCGAGATATACGATCAATAGCGACAATGATTTTGGAGAAATGTCCTATATGCAATTCAACCTTGAAAAATCAGAAGGGCAAAACATTATTTTCGGATTGTATAAGGACATAGACAAGCCCTTTGATCCTATGCCAAATACGGGTACGGTTCCCAGCTTTATAGTGGATGACATTGAAGCTACACTTAGCTTTTTTCAAAAAAATGAGGTAGTAATCGATAAGATTGGGGGAGACTACATCCTCACAAATAAATCTGATCAGGGCTATATTGATAAGTTCTTTTTTTTTCGTGACCCGGACAATAATTCGCTGGTAATCCGTCAAAACATCAACCAATAGTTAAAAAACTCCACCTTCAAATCCCAACTTCATATAGGATATAGATTTAAGAATTCCTTAACACGACTTTCGATATAAACTGCGCTTTTAGACACTTCTTTGCTATATTAAAATCACAAAACTTCAGTTTGATGAACGCGCACTATAAAATCACTTTTGCAACGCTATTTTTTCTAGCATTTTCCACCAACCTTTTCGCCCAGAAATTCCTTCCTTCCGAATTTCCGGATCGAATCGTTCTCAGCTGGTCTGACAATCCCATGACCACTCAGTCGGTCACTTGGCGAACTTCAGCAGAGGTCACTAAATCAAAAGCGCAATTTATCCTTGCCCCAAATACGCCTATCTATTTAGAAAGTGTGGAGACTATTGATTCTAAAATAGAACTGCTCGATGTGGACAGCGTGCAGGCAAATTATCACTCGGTAACTTTTCGACATCTTCAGCCAGCGACCACTTACGCCTATAGAGTAGGAGATGAAAGCACTTGGTCAGAATGGTTTCAGTTCACCACAGCGCCGGAAAAAGGAACACCATTTTCCTTCATTTACTTTGGAGATGCCCAAAATAATCTGAAATCCCAGTGGTCAAGAATCATCAGACAGGCTTATTCAAATCTTCCAAAAGCAGCTTTTATGGTTCATGCGGGTGATTTGATCAACAGTACTCAATCTGACTCAGAGTGGGGCGAGTGGAACTATGCTGGTGGATTCATCAATGCCATGATACCAAGTATCAGCACTCCTGGCAATCATGAATATAATCGTGCGGAAGACGAAACTTTAGTATTGGATTATCATTGGAAAAAGCAATTCACACTTCCGGAGAATGGCCCAAAGGAATTTCCAGAGACAGTTTACTACACCGATTACTCAGATGTACGTATGATTTCACTCAACTCGCAAGAGATTGTTTTGGATGAAAAGTCTATGGAAATTCAGAAAAATTGGCTGGAAAAAGTGCTTTCAGAAAACACCCAAAAATGGACCATCATTACGTTTCATCACCCGATTTACTCTTCAGGCACGGGTAGAGACAATCAGGAATTTCGCGAAGCCTTCAAGCCTATTTTTGACAAATACAAAGTCGATCTCGTGCTACAAGGACATGACCACTCCTATGGCAGAGGAAGAAATCTACCATCTGGCGTGGCAAATCAGGACCCTGCAGCCCAAGGGCCAGTTTATGTGGTATCTGTGAGTGGCCCAAAAATGTACAATCTCACCTTTGATAAGTGGATGGATCGCGCAGCTTCCAACACGCAATTATACCAGCTAATATCTATTGAAGGAAATAGACTCAGCTATGGAGCGTACACCGCCAAAGGTGATTTGTACGATGCATTTGATGTAATCAAGGATGGAAATAAGCCAAAGGAATTCATCGACAGAGCCGACAAAGCCATACAAGAAGCTATCGAGCTAACTCCCGGATCTGACAAGAAAATGACTCCTGAGGAAATGGCGGAGTACATGCGTACCTATAAAAAAGGAAATTAACATCCCGACAACTAATCCTCTCATCCCAAACAAACCGACATATTTGAGGTTTAAAAGTGAACGTAGAATAGCTAAACTGGCTTATTTATTGCCTCAATAGTAGCTTACAGAAAAGTACATTTACAGACAATATTTAAAAACTCAATTCCATTAAACGCTTTTTTGGTAAATTTTTGAAGATTCTGGGTATTACCATCGCTGTAATTCTGGTGATCGTAATTGCCTTGATCTTATTTATCCGTAGCCCTTGGGGTCAGGGGATAATTGTGGAAAAAGCGACCTCCTACGTTTCTGGCAAAACAGGGACTGAAGTATCAATAAAGCGCCTTTTCGTTACTTTTTCCGGGAATATTTACCTAGAAGATTTATACTTAGAAGACACCAATGGAGACACCTTAATTTATTCCAAAAACCTCGAAGCAGGAGTTGCTTTTGGGCCTTTACTCTCCACCGGAAATATCAGCATTACAAAATTGGATTGGGATGGATTAGTGGCTCGCTTGAATCGTACTTCCGAATCGGAGAAGTTCAATTATCTCTTTTTTATTGAGGCTTTCACTACCCAAAATGAGGGTGCTATCGAAGTTGCAGTCGATACCACTTCTTCAAAACCGCTCCAAATCAAACTTTCTCCAATTTCTCTACGCGATATTGACATCACGTATGTAGATGAAATGATGGGGATAGACGCTTCCATTTTACTTGGAGAATTGGATGTAACCATACCCGGATTCGATTTGGTAAAGTATGAGTTCAATATCAAAAAAGTAGCTATTCAAAATGCTCGGATCAAGTATCACCAAACTAAGCCCTTTCCGCCTACTGAAGAATCAACAGAGGAAACTCCGACGCCAACCCTAAACTTGGATGAACTCCAGCTAACCAACGTCACAGCTGATTATATCAATGCCTCTGACAGACAGGAAGCACAGATTCATATTGGAAATTTACAAGCTGAACTTCCCGAAGCAAACCTTCAAACCCAGACCGTCAAGCTCACCAGTCTGGCTTTGGAAAAATCCACGATTCTCTTCCATGATTTTTCAGTTACTTCGCAAAGTGACACCATAGCTACGAGCGCATCTGCTCCTTTCGAATGGCCAGATTGGATCGTTGAAGCTGGAAAAATATCGATTGATTCCACCGACATTGAATACAAATCTGTAGATATTCCTGTTAGAAAAGGACAGTTTAACCCTGAGGCAATTGTTATCTCCAACTTAGTCTTAGATGCTAAAGATTTATTCCTAAAAGATGAACAAATCGGCGCAAAACTGCAGAAGTTCCATTTCCAAGAAGGTAGTGGTTTTGAGCTAAAAGAACTCCAGTTTGATTTAGAAGCAGGGAACAATTCAGCTCAGCTGAAAGATCTTTTGCTCACTACAAACCGAAGTAAGCTCGATGCTGGTATTTCGCTTAGCTATCCTTCCATTCAAGCACTTATAGACAATTACGAAACCCTCAGGTTTGATTTGACTGTAAACGAGTCCAAACTCGATGTACGAGATAGCTATTTCTTTGACCCGACATTGGCACAGGACACACTTATTCGTGAGCTTGCAAAGGCCCCGATTTCGCTGGATTTGGTCGCAAATGGAGATCTGAAAGCAATGGATATCTCCAGTCTGAATCTTCATTGGGGAGAAAGCATTTTCAACGCTAGCGGCAAGGTTCAAAACCCGCTGGATGTGGACCAGCTTGTATTTGATTTTCCAAAATTAAACCTACAAACCAACCGCGAAACACTTTTGAAATTTGTCAAGGAGGAAGATTATGGAGTAAAATTCCCTGAGCAAATCACCTTGAAAGGCAATGCCAATGGCATGATCGACGACCTTTTGGCTAATCTGGATTTAGAAACAGACATGGGTAATATCCTTCTCGACGGAGCTTACCAAAACAACGGACAGATTGCCTTTGATGCCAATCTAAAAGTAAATCAACTGCAACTCGGCAACCTCTTAAAGCAACCAGAGCTAGATACTCTGACTTTTGAAATCATAGCCAAAGGTTCTGGATCCAATCTTAATAACTTGAATGCTGAACTGTCCTCCACATTTGAGCGACTTCGCCTTTACGGTTCTGACTATTCTGGACTGAAGCTGGAGGGAAAATTAGTCGATGGAGCAGGTGATATACAAGCAGGTTTGGATTCAAAGTTTTTAGACTTTGACCTGCTGACAAAATTAGATCTAGATTCAGTGAATACTAAAATCGATCTAAACCTGGATTTGAAAGGCGCTGACTTTTATGAACTTGGTCTCTCAGGCAAAAGCTCCCGGGCACAACTAAAACTCGATGCAAATTTCGAAGGAAATCTAGAAGAGTTTGACCTCAAAGCGCTGCTTCAAGACGGAACAATTCTTTACGACAACAGGAATTATCCTTTAGGAACTCTGTCTGCGGATGCAAGTGTAAGAGATGATTCTACAAGTGTGGACATTGCAAGCAAATTGGTAAACGGATACGTACGTACGAACACCAACCCTAGCGAATTATTCGAGGCACTAACCGCCCATTTCCGCCATTACCTAGACAAGTCTGACACCTTGGCTTTTACTGATGAGCGAGATATAGTTATGAATATGGATTTGAAGATTTCTGACGATCCTTTACTTTCTGAAGTTCTCATTCAAGGATTGCAGCAGTTTGACTCAGCAAGCATAAAAGCTGATTATTTCCAAAACATAGATTCGCTGACTGCCACTATAGAATTCCCATATATCAACTACTCGGGAACTGAAGTGGATAGTCTGGGAGTGAGAATCAGATCAAACAGAGAGGAACTTCGTCTTTATTTGGGGTTCCAGGATTTGACCTCAGGACCATTAAGCATGGATAAAACCTTCTTTACAGGTCAGCTGGCAGATTCGCGATTATATTTTGACTTCCACTCTTACGAAGAAGATGAACGCACCTATCACGTATCTTCAGATATTGGGCTCAACGGCGATACACTTAGTTATCATGTTTCCTCTATAGATCTGATTTTAAAGGGAGAAGAATGGGCAATACCTGAGAAAAACTTTGTCAAATATTCCGGTGAAAGTCTAGAATTCAAAGACTTTAAATTCACTAAAGGCAATCAAGCACTTTCCATGGTGAATAATGCAGAAGGATTCACCGAAGAGAATATAGCTCTTCTATTTCAAGGATTTAGACTATCCACTTTTACCAGCCTGCTGAATCCTGAAGAAATCATAGCAGGGGGATTAATGAATGGCCAACTGGTGGTAGAAAACCCTTTCGGAGCTACCGGACTAATGGGGCAACTACAGGTCGATAGCCTGAAAGTTGTCGGTGTCCCTCTAGGAAGTCTGAATTTGGAAGCTACCGCAAAGAGTCTTGGGAATTATATTTTAGAACTCACCATAAAAGATGCAGGGCTTGACTTGGACTTGAACGGAGAATTTGTGGCAGACGAGTCAGGTGGTGAATTTGACATAACCTTAGATCTGAATAAGATCGAAATGCAGAAGCTAGCTGAACTTTCGCAGGGTCAAATTTTGCAAGGCGAAGGTTATCTATCTGGAAAAATTACAGCCAATGGAACTACCAATGAACCACTTTACGACGGGGAATTCCAGTTTCATGAAGCTTCTCTCATTCCCGCAGAACTGAATACTAAATACCTGCTATCCAATGAAACCATACGAATGGATAATGATGGCGTTTACTTTGATCAGTTCACTTTAAGAGACATTGAGAATAACACCTTTGAAATTGACGGCACTATCTTCACGGAGAGTTTTATCAACCCATCATTCGATTTAAAACTAAGTGCGGATAATTTCATGGCTGTGAATTCCACAGATAAGGAAAGTGATCTGATTTATGGAAAAGCATCGCTGGACGCTGATGTCACCATCAAAGGTGATTTGGTTTTACCCATAGTGAATGCTCGGCTAGGTGTCAAAAACAATACGGATTTGACCGTGATCATTCCAGAATCTCAGCTTGATTTGGTAGAGCGAGAAGGTGTTGTACTTTTTGTCAACAAAGAAAATCCTGATGATATCCTGACTAGACAGACAGAAGAAACTACGAGTGCTTTCTCAGGATTTGACATACGAGCCTTACTTAACATAGATCCTGAGGCGCTCTTCACTATCGTCATAGATCCCGCGACTGGAGACAACTTACAGATTTCGGGAGATGCGGACTTGCAAATGGACATCAATCCAAATGGGCGAATTACACTAAGTGGCAACTATGAGATCTCAGGTGGACATTACGAAATGTCCCTCTATAATCTTGTTAGTAAGAAATTTGACATTAAACAGGGAAGTCGAATCACTTGGAATGGAGACCCAATGGATGCGAGCATGGATATCCAAGCGATTTATACGGTAGAAACTGGTGCATCGGAACTGATGTCTTCTCAGCTCACGGGCAGCAATAATGAGACTAAAAGTCAGTACCAGCAGCAGCTACCTTTCTTAGTGTACCTCAATGTGAAGGGTGAGTTGCTTCGGCCAGAGATTTCATTTACCCTGGATATGCCAGAAAATCAACGTAGTGCTTTTGGAGGAAATGTATACTCTAAGGTATTGCAGATCAATGAGCAGGAAGATGAGCTCAATAAGCAGGTATTTTCCCTCTTAGTACTGAATAGATTCTTCCCTTCTTCGGGTAGTGACGGATCGAATGGAGGTGCAGAATCTCTTGCTAGAAATAGTGTGAGTCAGATACTTTCTGATCAGATGAATGCTCTTTCCAATAAGCTTTTTGGAAACAGTGGTTTTCAAGTAGGCTTTGATGTAGATAGCTATCAAGACTACCAATCCGGAAGTGCTCAAAACCGAACCGACCTCAACATTAATGCTCAGCAGACTTTGTTTGACGATAGATTAACAGTTCAAGTAGGAAGCCAAGTGGATCTCGAAGGAAGCTCTCAAAACTCACAACAAGCCAATTCTATTTTGGCAAATATTAGTTTTGAATACACGCTGACTGAAGATGGTAGATGGAGAATCCGCGCTTTTAGAAAAAATCAATTCCAAAGTATCATCGACGGACAACTCGTGGTGACGGGTGGCGGTTTAATATTTAACCGTGAATTCAACGAATTCTCTGAGCTTTGGAACGCTCCCATATCACCAGAGGATCAGAACAAAACTAATCCTATTGACGAACTGGAAAAAAAGAACAAAAGGAAGAAAAAGACTGAGCTAAGAAACGAGAAAAAGGCTGCCAAAGAATCAAAGAAAAATGAAGACTAGAGGATTCATATCGACTTTAACTATACTTCTACTTGCAGTAGTCCTTAGCTGCAACGTAAAGAAATATATTCCAGAAGGTGAGTTTCTTTACAAAGGCGCTTCATTGGATATAAACGCCACGGAGGACATACAAGGGCTGGAAGATGTAGAGGAAGAGCTAGAAGGGTTGCTGAGACCAGAACCAAATAGTAAAATCTTGGGAATGTATGTAGGACTATGGGCACACTATAAAGGAACCAAGGAAAGGCCAGGATTCATCAACCGCTTTCTGAATAAAAAAATCGGACAAGAGCCTGTTTACTTTAGTCAGGTAAATCCTAGCAGAACAGAAGACTTGATAGTAAACCGGCTGGAAAACAGAGGTTTTTTCTACAGCAATAGTAAGTCGGAAGTGACGCGAAAGGGTCAATTTGCTGAAGTAGCGTACACTGCAAATATTTCAACTCCATACACCCTAACAGAGGTAGTGGTAGATCGGGATAGTTTGGAAATCGACAAGGAGATCATTGCAATGATGAATGAAAGCCTTCTGGATTCAGGAAGTAGATTTGACCTCAATACACTGAACGCTGAACGAACCCGAATCGATTCCACCCTGAAAGAAAAGGGCTATTACAACTTTAATAATGACTTCTTAATTTTTGAAGCCGACACGAACATTTCTGACAGTCTTCGTCTATTCAAACTTTATTTGAGACTTAAGAAAAATGTCCCTGCTAAAGGCATTATTCCATACAAGATTGATACGATTAACGTGTTTCCTAATTATTCCATAGATGAGGACGGGGACAAGCTGGATACAACCATATACGATGACAAAAACTTTATCCAAGGGAATTTTGTCTTCAAGCCAAGGTTGCTAAACGAGTACATACTTATAGAAAATAATCAGCGGTACAAACCTACCCTCTCCAGACTTTCGAGCAATCGCCTCAGCTCTATAGGCAATTATAAGTTTGTGAATCTTCGCTATGAGGAATTAGCTTCCAGCGACACATTGGGACATCTCAAAGCTAGTTTTTACCTGTCGCCAATGACAAAAAGGTCATTACGGGCTGAGCTACTAGCAGTAACCAAATCCAACAACTTTGCGGGTCCAGCTTTGAATTTGATTTATAGAAACCGAAACTTATTCAAGGGTGGAGAAATGTTGAATTTGACGGGACGGGCAGGTTATGAATTTCAAATAGCGGGAGGAGAAAATAGAAAAGGACTTCAATCTTTTGAGCTGGGCTTAGGTGCTGATTTGATTTTCCCTCGGGTTATTTTCTTTGTGCCAATCAAAGAAAAATTCAGTTACTCAGTACCCAAAACAAAGATGGGGATCAGTGCGGAATACCTGAGCAGAGGGGGGCTTTATAGGTTGAAGTCTATTTCTGCCAACTATGGCTACTTCTGGAACGCAAATCAATATGCTTACCATGAAATCAATCCTATTAGTCTGAGTGTAGTAAACCTCAGCAAGACTTCACCCGAATTTGACCAGATCTTAAATGACAATCCATTTTTGAAGCGCAGCTTTGATCAGAATTTCATCGCTGGAATTAATTACACTTTTAACTACAACAAGCTAAACGACAGATTTCGAACTCACGGTTATTTCCTAGGATTAGGGCTTGATTTTGCTGGAAATACTGTTCACCTGCTCGACAAAATCTCGGGCACCGATGATGGTAAATTCCTAGGATTGGAGTATGCCCAATACGGAAAAATAGATCTTGATCTACGATATCATTGGAACATTGACAAAAAACAAACTATTGCAACTCGCCTATTTGCCGGTATGGGTATGCCTTATGGCAACTCACAGTCTTTACCCTACATCAAGCAGTACTTTTCTGGAGGCCCAAATAGTGTGAGGGCATTTCGAATTCGCTCCATAGGACCAGGAACTTATCGCCCGGATGACTTTGATATCAACTCTTACTTTGATCAATCCGGTGACATTCGTATCGAGGGCAACATTGAATATAGATTCCCTATTGTATCCTTACTGAAAGGCGCCTTTTTTATGGATGCTGGGAATGTCTGGCTGATGAATGAAAATGAAGCCTTGCCAGGAGGCAAATTCACCTCTTCTTGGTGGAGTGAATTAGCTGTAGGAACCGGAGTGGGATTACGGGTGGATATTCAGTTTTTTGTGATTCGTTTTGATTTGGCTACTCCGCTGCGCGTTCCCTATCTGGATGAAGGTGAGCGATGGGGAAATACATTTGACATCGGAAGCAGATCTTGGAGAAAACAGAATTTGGTATTCAATTTTGCTATTGGTTATCCTTTCTAAGTTCAAAAGATAAAACAGAGAATTTAACAATTCACTTCGTTGAATTCCGCTAATCATCAGGCAATCCTTTGCATTCTCAGTATATTGAAGATGAAAAGGCTTACACGTCATTCTACATCCATTTTTACAACCCTTAAATAAATACCACTAAGAAATATGGCATTTATAGATTATTACAGCGTCCTAGGCATAGACAAAAGTGCTACCGAAGCAGATATCAAAAAAGCATACCGAAAGCAAGCTCGAAAATATCACCCCGATGTGAATCCTGACGACAAAAATGCAGAGCAGAAATTCACAGAAGTGAATGAAGCGAATGAAGTGCTCAGCGATCCAGAAAAGCGTAAAAAATACGATAAGTATGGTAAAGACTGGAAACATGCCGATCAGTTTGAGCAAGCGGGAGGTGGAGCAGGAAGACAGCAACGTGGCCAAGGAAACCCAGGTGCGGGATTTGGAGGAGCAGATTATTCAGATTTCTTCGAGTCCATGTTTGGGGGATCAGGCGGTGGCTTCCGACAAGGAGGGCGTAGTACTAAATTCAAAGGTCAGGACTTCAACGCACAGCTGGAACTTGACATTCATGATGCCTACACGACGCACAAAAAAGTACTCACCGTCAATGGTGAAAACATACGCTTGACCATAGCTGCGGGCATCGAAGATGGACAGACCATCAAGATTAAAGGCAAAGGGTCGCCAGGAATTAACGGTGGGCCAAACGGTGATTTATATATCAAATTTGTGATCAAAAATAACACGAAGTTCACTCGAGAGGGAAACAACTTGTATTCCACTGTTGAAGTGGATCTATATACCGCGCTACTTGGTGGGGATATCATTGCAGATACTTTTGACGGAAAAGTCAAATTGAAAGTCGCCCCAGAAACTCAAAATGGCACAAAAGTAAGACTCAAGGGTAAGGGATTTCCTGTCTATAAAAAAGAGGGTGAATTCGGAGATTTGACTCTTACCTATTCGATCAAAAACCCTACAAATCTCTCAGAAGAAGAGAAGAAGTTATTTGAAGAACTCCAAAAACTACGATAAGATGGCACAGCAAGAATTAATAGTAATAGAGACGCTTTGTTCACATTATGAGATCGAAGTTTCATTTGTGGACTCACTTTACAGCTTGGGCTTAATAGAAATTCATACCGTGGAGCAGACGCGATTTATCTCAGAGGAAAAAGTAGCGGATTTGGAAAAAATGATCCGAATCCACCAAGAACTGGAAGTCAACCCAGAAGGCATAGATGTCATATTCAATTTGCTCCGCAAAGTAGATGATCTTAAGAGCGAATTGGCTGTTGCCAAAAACCGACTCAGACGCTACGAACTGGAAAATCAATAAACAAATCACCCAATACTACTCATGAACACTTCATTCCACATTTGGAAAAATAACCGCTCCATCTATTTAAAATTCTTAGAACATAATTCTCTGGAGCAATTGAATAAAATCCCAACAGGATTTAACAATAACCTGATCTGGAATATAGGCCACGTCATCGTGGTACAGCAGCGACTCGTATATGGATTATCGGGTCTTCCATTAAATGTATCTGAGGAACTGTTTCAGAAATACAAGCCGGGGACTAAACCTGAATCGGATGAAACTCAGGAAACAGTGGAGCTATTCCAGGAGCTTTTGATATCTCCTATCGATCAAACCATAGCTGATTTTGAGTCTGGGAAATTCCAAAACTATAACGAATACACTACTTCCAAAGGCTTTCATCTTGCTAGCGCAGCTGATGCTATTACGTTCAACAACTACCATGAGGCCTTGCATTTAGGCACAATGGTTAGCCTTTTAAAATTCATCCATTAACATCAATCCGTTTTGCTATGAACAAGACAACACTTTTGGCAACAGCGATTTCAGTATCTTTTAGTCTGGGTTTTTTCTTAAATTCTTTTATCTATCCCGAGAGAGAGACATCATCGCAAAACCTAAAGCCAACTGATATGAAATTAGGAGCATTTTCTATCAGCCTTAGTGTCAAAGATCTTGATGTTTCTAGGGAATTCTACGAAAACCTTGGCTTTACCCAATTTGGTGGGTCAATGGAAAGTAATTACTTGATCATGAAAAATGAAAGTACGTTGATCGGGCTTTTTAATGGAATGTTTGAAGGCAATATTCTTACATTCAATCCAGGCTGGGACGACAATGCTCATGCATTAAAAGTATTTGATGACGTCAGGAAGATTCAGCAAAAACTTAAAACCAGTGACATTGAAATCATTAATCCAGCAGATGAAACCACTTCTGGCCCCGCTAGCTTTATGGTCAAAGACCCCGATGGAAATATGATTCTTTTTGATCAGCATTTATAATTATAGTATTCTGAGTATTCTTTCCTCAGACATTTTTATCCCATACATTTTCAACTCATGAATAAGTCCAGTACTACAGAAATCCGCGAACGATTCGATAACGATGTAGAACGATTTGCAAACCTTGACACTGGTCAAGTGGCCACTATAGATGCCAAAATATCCTTGGAGCTAATCACCGAAGCAGCAAGGCGAATCGCCCCAAATGCCAAATCTATTTTGGATGTAGGATGTGGAGCGGGAAATTATTCACTTATGATGCTTACTAAATTGCCATCACTCAACTGCACTTTGGTGGATCTAAGCGGAAAAATGCTCGAAAAGGCAGTGGAACGTGTTTCTGCAGAAACCAATGGACAAGTTTCTGCTTTCCAAGGAGATATTCGTGATGTACTCTTACCAGAGGGTAGCTATGACATTATCCTAGCAGGCGCAGTTTTGCATCATTTGCGGGAAGATGAAGATTGGGAAAGGACATTTACAAAGCTCTTTAGTCTCCTTAAACCTGGAGGATGCTTAATGATCTCTGACCTGATCACTCAAGACACTGATTTGCTCAATGAGTATACCTGGGAGCGCTATGGAGATTATTTGGAAAGTATTGGAGGCAAAGAATACAGAGAAAAAGTGCTAGCCTATGTAGCTAAGGAGGATTCTCCTCGATCTATGAATTATCAATTGGATTTGATGAAAGAAGTGGGTTTTAGTAAAGTAGAAATCCTGCACAAAAACATGTGTTTCGGAGCTTTTGGTGGGATAAAGGCAAAAGACAAAACGGAGACCCAAAAAGTAGATGCTGCTAATACCAAGATTATACTTGACTTTTTGGATGAAATTGGCATCAAAACAAAAACGAAATCACTGGGAAACACATTCTTACCGGGAATTGAAATCAACAGGGGAGTTCTACTTTATGACCCAGAAAATCTATTGTATCCTGGGGATTTGCTGCATGAAGCAGGACATATTGCACTGATGACAGAGGAAGAGCGCGAAACCATAGTGGGCAATGTAAAAGAATATAGATCTCCGGGTCAGGACGATGAAATGGGTGTCATGCTCTGGTCTTATGCTGCCTTGAAGCACTTAAATCTTAAACCAGAAGTAGTTTTTCATCCTGAAGGATATAAAGGTGACTCAGAAATGCTAATCGCTAGTTATGAAAATGGCGACTACAAAGGATTACCACTTTTAGTGTGGATGGAGCTATGCGAATCATTGGAATTCCCAAAAATGGCAAAATGGATTAGAGAGTAGTAAATCAATCTTTAAAAGGCGCTCATGAAGCGCCTTTTCTATTTCTGAAATCCACTGATCAAGTTTAGGGTAAATTTATTTCTGCTTTTCTCTATATTAGATTACCTACCGACCCTAAACCCTAATCAATGAGTAACCTAAAGCTTTCTGGACAAAACCGTCTTGTTTCCTTAGATGTATTCCGTGGACTAACCATGTTTTTGCTAGTAGCAGAAGCTGCTTCGGTTTACCATACATTACTTGAAGCTAATCCTGAGGGGATATTATTCCATAATTTTTTCATCCAATTCACACATCATCCTTGGAATGGACTTCGGTTCTGGGATTTGATACAACCCTTTTTCATGTTTATAGTAGGCGTAGCAATGCCTTTTTCCCTCAATAAAAGAATGGCTGTAACAAGTGATCGAGGACAAGTAACTCGTCATATTTTAAAGCGCTGCTTACTGCTATTTCTATTCGGAACAGGGCTTCATTGTGTTTATGCAGGCAAATTGGTTTTTGAACTTTGGAACGTCTTAACACAATTATCATTTACCATATTGATCACCTATTTCCTACTGGATAGATCATGGAAGGTACAACTAGGCGTTTCCTTAGGTTTACTTGTATTGACCGAAATACTGTACCGACTCTATAATCCAGAGGTTCCTTTTGAGCATGGAGCTAACTTTGGGAACTATATAGATCAAATTCTGATGGGGAAAATCAATAATGGAGGCTGGGTAGCTATCAACATCATCCCAACGGCTGCACACACGATCTGGGGAGCTATCTGCGGAAATTTGCTTTTATCTTCCAAGTCTGAAAATGAAAAAATCAAACTACTAGTAATCGCAGCTTTAGCTGGATTGGCTATTGGTTATGGCTTGGATCTAGCAGGAATCACTCCCATCGTCAAACGAATCAGTACCACTTCTTTTGCATTTGCTGCGGGTGGTTGGGCAATTTTGACCTTAGCCTTTACTTATTGGCTAGTCGATGTCAAAAAGATTAATTCATGGGTATTCCCTTTTGTAGTGGTAGGAATGAATTCCATATTCATTTATCTCTTTGCTGAGATTCTCGGACATCGCTGGTTGTATGGATTTATCGAGATTTTTACTGGAGGCACTTTACCTGCACTTGGCATGGGTGAGTCTGCAGTTGCCATTATTACTGCATTTCTGACTTTAGGTGCCATGTGGTATTTATGTTACTTCCTCTATAGGAAGAAGATCTTCTTTAAAATATGACATGGGTCAAAAAAATGTCGATGTCTAATATGAGAAATCATGCCTCAACAAAAAATGCTTATCAAAACCCATTCGTGTAAATCATAAGCTTTCTTATGGTACTAAGTAGTTAAGTAAATTCAAAAAAAAATGTGATCCAGTTTCCTGGATCACATAATGAACTCAAAAGTGTCCCCAATTACACTTTTAAAGTTCCTTCAATGGAATCATCCATTGTTTTCCCTGATATCGAGCTGATCAAAACCTTGATGCCAGCCACGGTATTACCATGCTTATTATCCCAATAGTATCCACTGTCAGGGATAAATTGGATTACAGATATTCTAGGATCGTCCTTTCCTTCGGTAAACCACGCTTTCACAGTTGGGTCCCAGAGCTCTTCTATTTTTGATTTATCATCCGTAATTACGGCATGACCATTAAGCTCCAAGAAATCAGAATAGGAAGAACCTTGGAAATAAAGTGTCACATCTGTATCAGCTTTAATCTCCATGTTCTTCATGCTATCTTTTGCACTTAGGAACCAGACATTACCAGCCTCGTCCGTCTTCTGAACTGACATAGGACGGGATTTATGTGAATTATTCAATGAGGTAGATGTAACAAAAAAACATGATCCTGATTTATCAATCAGTTCACGGATTTTTTCTATAGCATCGGATCCTTCATAATTTTGTTTATGTTTTGCTTCTTGTTGGCGATCTATTGAGTTCATGCTATTGTTGGTTTAATAATTCAACTTATTCCCCAAAAGGGTACGCATTGATTAAATCAAACAAACTGCCGAACTCCAAATTGAGCTGCATTTCTTAGAACTCTCTTACAAAAGAGGCTTTTTTATAGCAATAGAAAGGGATTGATACCCAAAACATACTTAGTCAGAAAAAATAATTTCTAAAGTAAATAGGGTATTAATACCTGAATCGGGGAAATAGATGCCTAATAATATTGAAGGCAATAAAAAACAAATGGTTATCGATAGCTTGTATCAACCGAATAGATCAGAGCTAAGGTAACGATCGCCACGGTCACAGGTAATACAAACAATTACCCCTTCTTTTAAATTCTTAGCAAGTTCAATTGCTGCATGTAACGCTCCACCACTACTCATCCCTGCAAGAATGCCTTCTTCTCTAGCCATTCTTCTGGTCATCTCTGTAGCCTGATCTTGGCTCACGTCGATTACCTGATCTACTCTGCTTGGGTCAAATATTTTAGGCAAAAATTCTGGTGACCATCTTCTGATACCAGGGATACTTGATCCATCTGTAGGTTGAGTACCTACAATCTGTATATCAGGATTTCTTTCTTTTAAGTACTTAGAAACACCCATGATAGTACCTGTAGTCCCCATTGCTGAAACAAAATGGGTAATCTCACCATCCGTATCTTCCCATATTTCAGGACCTGTAGTCTTATAATGGGCAAGGTAATTATCTGGATTACCAAACTGATCAAGCATGAAATAGCCATCTTTGCTCATCTGCTCAGCTAGGGTTCTGGAATATTCTATTGTCTTTGCTGCCGGTGTCAATATCACAGTTGCTCCGTAAGCTTCCATTGAGATTACACGTTCTTTGGTAGAATTGTCAGGCATGATCAAGGTCATTTCCAAGCCAAGGACTTTAGCAACCATAGCCAATGCAATTCCCGTGTTGCCACTCGTCGCCTCAACCAGCTTGTCTCCAGATTTGATTTCACCACGCTCCATGGCACTTCTAAGCATATTGTAAGCAGCTCGGTCTTTCACACTTCCACCAGGATTCTGACCTTCCAGCTTACAAAAAATCTTAACTTTTGGATTAACCGGGATATGCTCCAGTTGAATCAGTGGTGTATTTCCTATTAGTTCAAATAGCTTCATGCGTTTATTATTGATAATTATTTAGTCGCATGGAATTAGCGCACTAGAAATTTATACAGTTTGCAAACCTAAGAATAAAATTCTACTGGCTCATTTCATCTTGATCGTTTTTGAAAACGTACATGTCTGTCACAGCAGAATCTGCGTGGTACATTTGCGTTTGGTAATAGACTTTACTCCTAGGAGCTACACTTTTTGTTAGCCATACATTGCCTCCGATTACACTACCTTTTCCGATGACAGTATTTCCTCCTAAAATCGTCGCTCCCGAATAGATTATTACATTATCTTCTATTGTAGGATGTCTCTTACTATCCGCATCTGCTTTGTCCACACTCAATGCGCCTAGAGTTACTCCTTGATAAATCTTCACATGATTACCTATTCTAGTGGTCTCCCCTATGACAACTCCAGTCCCGTGATCTATGCAGAAATGCTGACCAATGGTAGCTCCAGGGTGAATATCTATACCTGTACGACTATGAGCGAATTCTGTGATCATCCTTGGTATCAAATGCACACCTAATCCTTGCAGTGAATGTGCAATTCTATAAGCTGAAATTGCATAAAAACCTGGGTAACTCCTTAATATCTCAGTCCTTGATTTGGCGGCTGGATCGCCTGCAAACATCGCATCCACATCCTGATGAATCCAATCAAAAACCTGTTCAAGGTTAGCAAAAAAGGCAGCTGTTATCTTTGATCCAACTCCACTGTGCAAGTGAGGATTTCGATGCAGGATAGAAGAAAGGTCATTATTCAATTGAACGAGCGAAGCTTCTATTTGAAATTTATCGTTAATTCTTTCGACCGAGTATTCTGGAAAAAGCAATCCAAGTACATCTTCAAAAAACTGCTGAATTACTTTAGGTGAAGGGCATTCCGAACAATCCTGATGTGCTTTATATAATTTTGAAACAAATGATTCCATGAAAATGTGTTAGGGTATTTAAAGCACAAAACCAACACGGATCACGTATGGTTCACCATAGGGCGAACGAAGATTGTCGTGCAAAACATTGTAGAGAAAAGTAAAGTTAGCTCCTCCCCTAAAACCAAATGGAGCAAAATAACCTCCTCCTAGAAATAAGGAATTTGCCCAGATCCGCTCGTACTCAGTTTTGCCATAACCTAAATGATCAAAATTTATGGATTCCATTTCTGCATGAGCAAATATATTAGGAAGGATATTGTAGCGAGAAAAAACTCTACCTCCATAAGATGTTGATTGGCCACCGTAATAATACCTAGACTTGAAATACTGATAAGTAACTCCTACGCCTGAAGAAAATTTAGGAGTGATCATCACTCCGATGATGGGTGAAACCTCAATTAAAGTAGTGGAGCCGAACTGCATCCCAAAATTACCTCCATAGTACAGTCGATCTTTTAATGCAGTTGAATCAGAATAAATTTCTCTCTGCGCAAACGAAGAAGTTTGGTACAACCCAAATGCAAGAAAACAAAGGAGTAGATATTTACTTTTTAACAATGACATAGAGATCTTCAGTGTTTCTTTTCATTAAGTACTTTTCACGGGCAAACTTCTCCAATAGTTCAGGATTGCTCATCAATTCCTCTCGTTCAGTTTTAATTTTCTCTCTTCTCTCTAAATAAAATTCTTTCTGATCTTCGAGCTGTCCAAGCTTGTTACTCAATTTCACTTGGTTCACAACATTATTGGAATCAATAAAAATCATCCACGCTATAAAAAAAACGAGCCCCAGAAAATAAAAACTCTTGGTGTACTTAAGGTATTTGCTCATAGGACAGGATTGTTAATGCGCTTCAAGGTACAAAAATGGTGCAAAAAAAAGACAGCTCCCCGAGGCAAGCTGTCTTTATAACTATAATTTTTAAAAGGACTTGTTAGAACTTACCGTTGAAAACAGCTGAGTCACCCAATTGCTCCTCAATTCTAAGTAATTGATTGTATTTAGCCATACGATCTGATCTAGATGCAGAACCGGTCTTGATCTGTCCACAATTCAATGCTACTGCAAGATCTGCGATAGTAGAATCTTCAGTTTCGCCTGATCTGTGTGACATTACTGCTGTAAAACCTGCTTTGTGCGCAAGATTTACTGCGTTGATTGTCTCGGTCAATGTTCCGATTTGGTTTACTTTGATCAAGATAGAATTCGCAGACTTCTCTTCGATTCCCCTTTTAAGGAACTTAACGTTAGTCACGAAAAGATCATCACCTACCAGTTGGATTTTATCACCGATTTTGGCTGTCAACATAGCCCAACCTGCCCAATCTTCCTCAGCACATCCATCTTCGATAGAATCGATAGGATATTTCTCAGTAAGCTCAGCTAGGTAAGCTACTTGCTCTTCTCTGCTTCTAGCTACTCCTGTAGAACCTTCAAATTTCGTGTAATCATATTTACCATCTACAAAGAACTCAGATGCAGCACAATCCAATGCGATAGTCACATCATCACCTGCTTTGTAACCTGCTTTCTTAATAGCGTCCAAAATACATTCTAGAGCTTCTTCAGTTCCTCCAGAGAAATTAGGTGCAAATCCACCCTCATCTCCTACTGCAGTGCTAAGACCTTTGTCATGAAGAATTTTCTTAAGGTTGTGAAAGATCTCAGTTCCCATTCTCATCGCTTCTGAGAAAGTAGGAGCTCCAACTGGACGGATCATAAACTCTTGGAATGCAATAGGTGCATCAGAGTGAGAACCACCATTGATAATGTTCATCATCGGAACAGGAAGCGTATTTGCATTCACGCCACCGATATATCTGTAAAGCGGCTGGTTAGACTCCATAGCTGCAGCTTTAGCTACTGCCAGAGAAACACCAAGGATAGCATTTGCGCCTAGATTACCTTTATTAGGAGTGCCATCAAGGTCAATCATGATTTGATCAATCATGTTTTGCTCAAACACGTCAAAGCCTACAAGTTCAGAAGCAATGATGTCGTTTACATTAGCAACAGCTTTCATTACACCTTTACCCATGTATGCGCCCTTGTCGCCATCACGAAGCTCTACTGCTTCGTTGATACCTGTAGATGCACCACTTGGTACAGCGGCACGTCCAAAAGCTCCATTTTCGGTATACACATCTACTTCAATAGTAGGGTTTCCTCTAGAATCGAGGATTTGTCTTGCATGAATTGATTGAATCAACGTCATAGTTTTAAAAGGTTTAAGGGTATTAATTTTTATTAATTAAAGAAATAAACTCGTCAAACAAGTAGCGAGAATCATGTGGGCCTGGGGAAGATTCCGGATGGTATTGAACTGAAAATGCAGGCTTATTTTTAAGACGAATTCCAGCAACCGTATTATCATTCAAATGAACGTGAGTGATTTCAACGTCTGGATTTTGTTCGGTATCCTCACGAGTGATATTAAAACCATGATTCTGTGAAGTGATTTCACTTTTACCAGTCACTAGATTTTTGATAGGATGATTCAATCCTCTGTGTCCATGGTGCATTTTGTAGGTAGAAATACCACATGACTCAGCAAGAAGCTGATGACCTAGACAAATACCAAAAAGAGGTTTGCCTGTGCCTAAAATGTCCTTTGTAGTTTTTACAGCATATTCCATTACTGCAGGATCACCTGGTCCATTAGATAGGAAATATGCATTTGGAGCCCATTCTTCCATCTCTGCAAGAGAGGTTTTTGCTGGAAACACCTTACAATACACACCTCTGTCTGCTAGATTTCTTAAGATATTCTTCTTGATACCGAAATCCATACAAGCCACTTTGATAGGTGCATTTTCATCACCGAAGAAATAAGGCTCTTGTGTACAGACTGTGGAGGAGAGCTCAAGCCCGTCCATATCTGGAACTTTAGCAAGTTCAGTTTGGAGGCCATCTAAGTCCTCTTCAAATTCTGAGCTGATGATTGCATTCATAGCACCTTTTGATCGAAGATGTCTTACGAGCTGTCGAGTATCTATATCTGCAATCCCAGTGATCCCATTCTTCACAAGATAATCCTGCAAGGAACCTGAAGCATCGAGTCTAGAATAAACATCAGAGAAAGTATTGACTACAATCCCACCTATCGTAGGATGATCAGATTCTACTTCTTCGTCAATCACACCATAGTTTCCGATGTGAGAAGTGGTATTTACAATGATTTGTCCAGTATAGGATGGGTCAGTATAAATTTCCTGATATCCTGTCATTCCAGTGTTGAAACAAATTTCACCTCCATTTGTCCCTGGATTACCAATTAAAGAACCGTGAAAAACTGTTCCATCGGCTAAGAGTAAAGTCGCTTTTTGTTTGATCATTTTGCTAAGTAATTGCCCAAAGTTAAATATTTATTGGGAAGGAAGATAAATGAAAAGGGTATAAAAAAAGGATTGAACAAATGTCCAATCCTTTCAATATCGTGAAGCCACTGATCAACTTATTTGTTATCAGTTTCTTCTTCCGCTGAATCAGCAGAAGCTTCAGGAGCCTTAGGCTCTTCAGCATCCTTTGCAGGAGCTTCTTCTTTGGCTGCAGATTCTTTTTTAGCTGGAGCAGCTGCTGCTGTCTCTTCATCACCTGCTGTTTTACCAGTACCTCTACGAGATCTTCTGGTAGTTTTCTTAGCAGGCTGAGCATCTTTCAACATCAATTCGTTGAAGTCAACCAACTCGATGATACACATTTCTGCATTATCACCTAATCTGAAGCCAGTTTTGATAATTCTTGTGTACCCACCTGGACGAGTAGCTACTTTAGAGATTACTTCACCAAATAGTTCGATGATAGCTTCCTTATTTTTTAAATAAGCGAAAGCCATACGTCTATTGTGTGTAGTATCTTCCTTAGCTCTAGTCACTAGTGGCTCCAAGTACTTCTTCAATTCTTTTGCCTTGGCAAGCGTGGTTGAGATACGCTTGTGAAGAATCAGCGAAGTTGCCATATTAGAAAGCATTGCTTTTCTATGAGCGGCCTTCCTTCCAAGGTGGTTAAATTTCTTACCGTGTCTCATTATTTTTTATTCTTCATCAAGTTTATACTTAGAAATATCCATCCCGAAGGTTAGACTTTTTTCCTGAATGAGTTGCTCTAGCTCAGCTAGGGATTTCTTACCAAAGTTTCTGAATTTCATCATGTCAGAAATTTCAAGCTTGGCAAGATCACCCAAAGTCTTCACGTCAGCAGCTTTAAGACAGTTGAATGCTCTAACCGAAAGGTCAAGATCACTCAAAGAAGTCTTAAGAAGCTTTCTCATGTGCAAGAATTCTTCGTCGATTGGCTCCGGCTCTGCTACTCCTGTTGAATCAAGAACCATCGTCTGGTCAGAGAACAACATAAAGTGTTGGATAAGGATTTTGGCTGATTCCTGCAGGGCTTTCTCCGGGTGGATAGAACCGTCAGTGGAAACTTCCATTATCAATTTTTCGAAGTCAGTCTTCTGTTCTACTCGCGTATTTTCAACACTGTATTTCACATTCTTAATAGGAGTGAAAACTGCATCGATAGCGATAGTACCGAAAATCTGCTCTTTTGGTTTGGATTCTTCAGCTGGTAGATACCCTCTTCCCTTTTCCATCGTCAATTCGATCTCAAAGTTTTTGGTCTCGTCGATATGACAAATCACCAACTCTGGGTTCAAGATTTCGAAAGAAGAAGTGAACTTAGCAATGTCCCCTGCAGTGAAAACAGATTGATTTTTAATTTCAACAGTGATTTTTCCGTCAAATGCCTCATGGACCTTCTTGAATCTCACCTGCTTTAGGTTCAAAATAATATCTGTAACGTCTTCAACTACGCCTTCGATGGTCGAAAACTCATGCACTATACCAGGAATCTTGATAGCAGTGATGGCATAACCTTCCAAGGAAGAAAGCAAAATTCTTCTCAGGGCGTTACCTATTGTAACTCCATAGCCTTTTTCCAGTGGTTTAAAAGTGAATAAGCCATGAAAGTCATCGGCTTTTTCCATTACCACTTTTTCGGGCATTTGAAATGCTAGTATGGACATATATCTCGTTCTTTTTTAAAAGCTGAAAATATTAAAATATTACTTAGAGTAAAGTTCGACAATGAGTTGCTCCTTGATATTCTCTGGAATATCATCTCTGCCCGGAACACTGACGAATTTGCCGGTCAACGAAGTGCCATCCCACTCTAACCAGGAATATTTATTAGCACCTCTACCAGCTAGGCTATTAGTAATAGCTTCAAGAGACTTAGATCTTTCTCTTACAGAAACCACATCACCTGGCCTAAGGGTAAACGAAGGAATATTAACTACCTCACCGTTTACAAGCACATGCTTGTGAGAAACTAGTTGTCTAGCACCTCTTCTGGTAGGGGAAATTCCCATTCTATATACCGTATTGTCCAATCTTGCTTCAAGAAGTTGAAGAAGGTTTTCACCGGTAATTCCAGTTTTTCTGGAAGCAATATTAAACATTTTAGCGAACTGTCTTTCCAATACACCGTAGATGTATTTTGCTTTTTGTTTTTCAGCAAGTTGGATCGCATATTCAGACTGCTTTTTTCTTCTACCTCTACCATGTTGACCAGGAGGATAGTTTTTCTTTGCAAGTGCCTTGCTATGTCCTTCTATAGCTTCGCCAAATTTTCTGGCAATCTTTGCTTTAGGACCTGTATATCTAGCCATTGTGTTACAATTTTATAATTAAACTCTTCTACGCTTAGGTGGACGACAGCCGTTGTGCGGCATAGGAGTCACGTCGATGATCGTAGTCACATCCAATCCTACATTTTGCAATGTTCTGATCGCTGATTCACGACCAGATCCTGGACCTTTAACAAAAACTTCGATTTTTCTTAAACCTAAGTCGTATGCCACTTGTCCACAGTTCTGTGCGGCCATCTGTGCAGCGTAAGGAGTATTTTTCTTTGAACCTCTGAAACCCATTTTACCGGCAGAAGCCCAAGATATTACTTGACCTGCATTGTTGGTAAGAGAGATAATGATGTTGTTGAAGGATGCTCTAATGTGAGCTTGTCCTACAGCTTCAACCTTTACTACTCTTTTTTTACCTTTTGCTTTATCGTTTCTTTTCTGAGCCATAATCTAAATCAGGTTTTATTTAGTTGCTTTCTTCTTGTTAGCAACTGTTTTTCTCTTACCCTTCCTTGTTCTGGCGTTGTTCTTGGTATGCTGACCACGAACTGGAAGTCCTTTTCTGTGTCTCAAACCTCTGTAGCAACCGATATCTTGTAGTCGCTTGATGTTCAATTGGATCTCTGACTTCAGTACACCTTCTGTTCTGAACTCTTCAGCGATAATGTTACGGATGGAAGTTGACTCATCGTCATCCCACTCACCAGCTTTCTTGTCGAAAGAGATGCCGGCTTTAGTCAAAATAGCCTTGGCTGCACTTCTCCCAATTCCGAAGATATAGGTAAGTCCGATCACGCCACGCTTATTGTCTGGTATATCTACCCCTGCAATTCTAGCCATAATTTAACCTTGTCTTTGTTTAAACTTAGGATTCTTCTTATTGATGACATACAACACTCCTTTTCTACGGATCAATTTGCAGTCAGCACTCCTTTTTTTGATAGATGTTCTTACTTTCATCTCAGTCTTATTTATATCGATATACAATTCTGCCTTTACTCAAATCATAGGGAGACAGTTCCAATTTCACTCGATCACCTGGAAGGATCTTGATATAATTCATTCGCATTTTACCAGAAATATGGGCGATCAACTGATGTCCATTTTCTAATTCAACTTTGAACATCGCATTAGACAATGCTTCCTTAATGGTACCGTCCTGCTCTATTGATGTTTGTTTGGCCATATTAGAATTTAAAATTCTCTTCTATGTATTTATGAGAGGTTAATACCTCTGTTCTATCTTCAAATATCGCTACTGTATGCTCATAATGTGCTGAAGGCTTTCTATCCGCAGTGCGTATAGTCCATCCGTCGCGTTCTTGAACAATATTTCGTGTTCCAAGATTAATCATGGGCTCAATGGCGATCACCATTCCATCTTTCAGTAAAGGACCACTTCCTTTCTTTCCATAATTAGGAACTTCTGGTGCTTCATGTAGATTTTTACCTAATCCATGTCCTACAAGCTCTCTGACTACAGTGTAGCCCTTTGCTTCTACAAACTTTTGGATGGCATTACCCACATCACCGATTCTATTCCCAAAGACAGCTTGCTCAATTCCAATGTAAAGTGAATCTTTGGTGGCTTTTAATAATGCTTTTACAGCAGGGGAGACCTCACCAATAGGGTATGTATAAGCGGAATCGCTATGAAAACCTTGGTGAAAGACTCCACAATCTACTGAGATTATATCGCCATCTTTCAATTCATATGCACTGGGAAAACCATGTACTACTGTTTCATTAACAGAAATACAAAGTGAAGCAGGAAATCCATTGTAGCCCTTAAAAGAAGGAACTCCTTTATGATCCCTGATATACTCCTCAGCAATTTTGTCTAGAAAAGAGGTCTTTACCCCTTCCTTGATATGTTTCGCCACTTCCCCGTGGGCTTTAGCTAGTATATCGGCACTTTCTTTTATTAACTTAACTTCATCAGAAGTCTTGTAATTAATCATCTTAGGCAACTTGGTAATTAGAAGGATTATTCTTCACATTACCACTTTTCATCATGCCTTCGTAATGTCTCATTAACAAGTAACTTTCGATTTGTCTCAAAGTATCCATGATCACCCCTACCATAATAAGTAGAGAAGTACCACCATAGAACTGAGCAAATTCACCACCAACTCCAGATATAATCGCAAGAGCAGGAAGTATAGCTACCGCAGCTAACAGAATAGATCCCGGAAGTGTAATCTTGGAAATGATTCCATCGATAAATTCCGAAGTAGGAGCTCCTGGCTTAATACCGGGAACAAATCCTCCATTTCTCTTCATGTCTTCAGCAATCTGCTCCGGATTAACCGTTATAGCAGTATAGAAGAATGTGAAAAGAATGATCATCAGTGCGAAAAGCAAGTTGTATTGCCATGATGTGAAATCACTGAACGTAGCACCAATATAGTTGGCAATGTCATTCTCTGAAGCCCAAATCTGCGCAATAAGTGCAGGAACGAACATCAAAGACTGAGCAAAGATAATTGGCATAACTCCTGAAGCATTAACCTTAATAGGTATATACTGTCTTTGTCCACCATATACTTTACCGCCTACCACTTGCTTCGCATACTGTACAGGGATTCTTCTAGTAGCTTCTGTCAAGGCTATAACCCCAACGACTACGAAGAACAATACAGCTGCTTCAATAAGAAGTAGTAACATACCTGAAGTACCCTTCTCAAGACCCTCTGCTATAAGCGCACCAGGAAATCTTGAAATGATACCAATCATAATTAGCATAGAGATACCGTTACCTATACCTTTTTCAGTGATTTTCTCTCCAAGCCACATGCAAAACATGGTACCAGCAGAAAGTAAAATCAAAGAACTAAACATAAATAGAGTAGAACTAACCATCACAGCTCCTGTAGGCATAATAGTAGCGGATACATAACCGATACCTTGTGCTATTGTGATCAAGATGGTCAAAACTCGAGTGATCTGGTTGATTCTTTTTCTTCCAGATTCACCCTCTTTTTGCATTTTCTGAAAATATGGTACTCCGACAGTCAATAACTGCAACACAATGGATGCAGATATATACGGCATAATGCCCAGACCGAAGATAGACGCGTTACTGAACGCTCCACCAAGGAAGGTATCGATCAATCCAAAGATTCCTTCTGGTGCATCTCCTAAACGAGAAGGATCAACACCTGGAAGAACTATGAACGACCCTAATCTGAATATGATCAGAAAACCGATCGTATTCATGATTCTAACTCTAAGGTCTTCGATAGAGAAAATGTTCTTAACTGTCGAAATAAACTTTTTCATTAAATTAAATTGTGTTTACCGTTCCACCCGCTTTCTCAATAGCTACTACTGCAGTAGCCGAGAATTTGTGAGCAGTTACGTCTAATTTGGACTTCAATTCACCTCCACCGAGGATTTTGATTTTGTCATTCTTAGAAGCAATTCCATGAGAAACAATAGTCTCCATGTTTACTACGTCAAGATTGTACTGCTCAGCAAGGCTTTGCAATGTATCCAAATTAACTGGTTTGAACTCAACTCTATTCAAGCTTTTGAATCCAAATTTAGGAACTCTTCTCTGAAGAGGCATTTGACCACCTTCAAAACCTAATTTAGACTTATAACCTGATCTTGATTTAGCTCCTTTGTGACCTCTTGTAGAAGTTCCACCTCTACCTGAACCTGTACCTCTACCAATTCTCTTACGATTTTTGGTAGATCCTTCAGCTGGTGTTAATGTATGCAGTTTCATAATTAAGCTTCCTCCACTTTTACAAGGTGATTAACTTTATTTACCATACCTGCAATCTGTGGCGTATTTTCTACGATCACTGATTTGCTGATACGACCAAGACCTAGAGCAGTGATAGTTGCTTTTTGATCCTTTGGTCTATCGATGGTACTTTTCGTTTGCGTGATTTTGATTTTAGCCATGATGATTATCCGTTAAACACTTTAGACATTTTAACACCTCTCTGTTGTGAAACAGCGATAGCATCTCTTAGCTGAACCAAGGCTTCGATAGTCGCCTTTACCACGTTATGAGGATTGGATGATCCTTTGGATTTAGCTAGTACGTCTGTAACGCCAGCACTTTCCAAAACTGCTCGCATTGCGCCACCTGCGATAACGCCGGTACCTGGTGCTGCTGGTTTGATCAAAACAAATCCTCCGCCGAATTTACCAATTTGCTCATGAGGGATAGTACCCTTCAAGATTGGCACTTTCACCAAATTCTTCTTTGCATCTTCGATACCCTTAGTGATAGCATCAGTTACTTCATTGGCTTTACCCAATCCGTAACCAACAACACCTTGGCCATCTCCTACTACAACAATTGCTGAAAAAGAGAATCTTCTACCACCTTTTACCACTTTGGCTACTCGGTTAATAGCTACTACTTTTTCTTTTAAATCTGTATCTGTAGCCCTGATAGGCTTTCTTCTTAGTTGAGACATAGCTTATTAAAATTTAAGGCCTCCTTCTCTGGCACCATCTGCCAAAGCTTTCACATTCCCATGATACAAGTAGCCATTTCTGTCAAATACTACGGATTCTACTCCGTTTGCAACAGCTCTTTCAGCAAGTTTTTTACCTACCTCTTTAGATACTGATACATTAGTGTTAGCCTTTGCTCCCAATTCCTTGGAAGAAGCCTGGGCTAAAGTCTGACCCTTAAGGTCATCAACAAGCTGCGCATATATGCCAGTATTGCTTTTGAAAACTGACAAACGAGGTCTGGAATCTGTACCAGAAATCTTTCTTCTGATACCCTGCTTGATTCTAAGTCTTCTGGAATTCTTATTAAATGCCATAACCTATTATTTTTTACCGGCAGTCTTACCAGCCTTACGTCTAACTTGTTCACCAATGAAGCGCACACCTTTTCCTTTGTAAGGTTCAACCTTACGAAGAGATCTGATTTTCGCTGCCACTTGTCCAATCAATTCCTTATCAATTGACTCCAAAGTAATGATTGGATTTTTACCTTTAGGAGTTTCTGTCTTCAATGATACCTCTTCAGGTAACATGAAGTAGATACCGTGAGAATAACCAAGATTCAATTCTAGAATCTGACCTTGGTTAGAAGCCTTATAACCTACACCCACAAGCTCAAGATCTTTCTTGTATCCTTCAGAAACACCAATCACCATATTGTTGATTAATGATCTGTAAAGACCGTGAATAGACTTGTGTCTTTTGGAATCGGTAGGACGCGCAACAACTACTTCGTTGTTTTCTACTTTCACTTGAATATCGGGATTCACATCCTGAGTCAGTGTACCCTTTGGACCTTTAACAGTCACAGTTCCATGAGCTGTGACGTCTACAGTAACACCGCTGGGTATATTTATTGGTTTTTTACCTATTCTAGACATGATTGTAAATTAGTATACGTAGCAAAGAACTTCTCCACCTACACCCTCTGTGCGGGCTTCTTTGTCTGTCATCACACCTTTAGATGTGGAAACGATTGCTATTCCTAGTCCGTTGATTACTCTTGGAAGCTCCGTATGTTTCACATATTTTCTCAAACCTGGCGTACTAACTCTCTTCAAGCTTACAATAGCATTTTGCTTAGTAACAGGATTGAATTTCAGAGCAATTTTGATGGAACCTTGAGGGCCATTTTCTTCAAACTTGTAATTCTGAATATATCCTTTCTCGTGCAATACTTTTGTAATCTCTTTCTTGATGTTAGAAGCAGGAATTTCTACGATTCGGTGAGACGCCTTAATGGCGTTTCTCAACCTTGTCAGATAATCAGCTATTGGATCAGTCATTGTATTTTATAGTCTAGCTACACCCGTTTTGGGCGTGCAAAGTTACGAATTGATTTTTATAATAAAAACTACTGTCGTTTTTTTACCAGCTGGACTTAGTCACTCCAGGGATCTTGCCTGCTGAGGCCATTTCTCTGAAGGTTACCCTGTTGATACCGAACTTTCTCATGTAGCCTTTAGGGCGACCAGTTAGTTTACATCTGTTGTGAAGTCTAACTGGAGATGCGTTCTTTGGCAATTTATCAAGAGCTTCATAATCACCGGCTGCTTTCAGCGCGGCTCTTCTATCAGCATACTTGGCTACCAGACGCTCTCTTTTTCTCTCACGAGCTTTGATTGACTCTTTTGCCATGACTATTCTTCTTTAGTTTTTTTAACGAAAGGCATTCCGAAAGCCTTGAACAATTCTAGACTTTCCTCATCTGTTTTAGCAGAGGTAACGAATGTAATATCCATACCTGAGATTCTGTTGACTTTCTCGATGCTGATCTCAGGAAAGATGATTTGCTCTTGCACACCTAGTGTATAATTGCCTCTTCCGTCAAAACCTTTATCAGAAATACCTTTGAAATCTCTCACACGTGGAAGTGCAATTGCGATCAAACGATCAAGGAATTCATACATTGTCTTACCTCTCAAAGTAACCTTAGCTCCGATAGGCATTCCTTCTCTCAACTTAAAGTTGGAAACAGAAGTTTTTGCGATAGTCGAAACAGCTCTTTGACCAGTGATCAAAGAAAGCTCTTCTACACCTTGATCAACCAATTTCTTATCAGCAACAGCAGCGCCTATACCTTTATTGAGAACAATTTTCTCCAACTTAGGCACTTGCATTACTGAAGCATATTGAAATTTCTCTTTCAACGCAGGGACGATTTCGTCCACATATTTTTGCTTGATTCTTGGATTAGCCATTGATTACCTCCCCAGTTTTCTTAGAGTATCTTACTAATTTACCATTTTCACCTGCTTTGCGACCTGTTCTAGTGGCTTCACCAGTTTTAGGATCTACAAGCTTAAGGTTACTAATATGCATTGCAGCTTCTTTCTTATCGATTCCACCCTGAGGCTTAGCCGCAGTAGGCTTCACGTGTTTAGTGATCATGTTAAGACCCTCAACGATTGCTCTACTTTTTTGCTTATCTACAGAAACTACTTTCCCTGTTTTGCCTTTATCATCGCCTGCGATCACTTTTACAGTATCACCGGTTTTGATGTGAAGCTTTGTTTGCTTGTTCATTTTTCTTTCCATGATTACAATACTTCAGGGGCCAAAGAAACGATTTTCATGAACTGCTTCTCTCTCAACTCTCTAGCCACTGGGCCAAAGATACGTGTGCCTCTTGGCTCATCATTGTTGTTCAATAACACAGCTGCGTTATCCTCGAAACGAATATAAGAACCGTCTTTTCTTCTTATTTCTTTACGAGTACGCACGATTACCGCTCTTGATACGGTACCTTTTTTCATGCTGCTGGAAGAAAGAGCAGATTTTACTGTCACAACGACTTTGTCGCCGATAGAAGCATATCTCTTCTTTGTTCCTCCCAATACGCGGATCACTAATACCTCTTTGGCACCAGAATTATCCGCTACGCTTAGTCTTGATTCTTGCTGGATCATAATTACTTAGCCCTTTCAATAATTTCAACTACTCTCCAACGCTTGTTCTTACTCAGCGGACGAGTTTCGCTTATTTTCACGAGGTCACCTGGGTTACACTCGTTGGTCTCGTCATGAGCCATAAATTTGGTTGTTTTGGTGACAAACTTACCGTAGATAGCGTGCTTTACGCGACGCTCTATCACTACAGTGATGGACTTGTCCATCTTGTTGCTAACCACCTTACCAACTCTTTCTTTTCGAAGATTTCTCTCTATCGTAGCCATATTCTTTTTGTTAGCTAGTTATTTGGCAGCCAATGCAGTCTTTAATCTTGCGATAAAGCGCTTGGTCTCGCGGATTCTGTTAGGATTCTCTATAGGAGATATCGAGTGCGCAAACCTAAGTTTGGTTAGACTCTCCTGCTCAGCGACAAGTCGCTCGGCGATTTCACTTACTGAAAGTGAATTGATTTCTGTATTTTTCATAGTGCTTATAATTCAGCGTAATCTCTACGAACAACAAATCTAGTACTTACAGGTAGCTTTTGCTGTGCAAGTCTTAACGCCGCTTGTGCTGTTTCCAGGTTTACACCTGTAGCTTCGAAAAGGATCGTTCCTGGTTTGATAACTGCTACCCAATATTCAGGAGCACCTTTACCTTTACCCATACGAACCTCCGCTGGCTTTTTCGTGATAGGCTTGTCAGGAAAAATTCTGATCCAAACCTGTCCTTCTCTTTTCATTGCTCTCGTCATTGCGATACGAGCTGCCTCGATCTGACGGGATGTTATCCATCCTGGCTCAAGGGACTTGATGCCAAAGTTGCCAAAAGAAAGCGTGTGCCCTCTTTGTGCAATGCCTTTGACACGGCCCTTTTGCATTTTCCTATACTTAGTTCTTTTTGGCTGTAACATGAGTTCTCACTTATGGGTGAAAATTAGTTATTTCTTTTTCTTCGTCTTGGACCATCGTTTCTCTTAGGGCCTGCATTACGAGCACCCTTTGGCTCATTAGCTGCACCTTGATTAGGAGAAAGATCTCTCTTACCGTACACTTCACCTTTGAAAATCCAAACTTTGATTCCGATAAGTCCATAAACCGTAAGGGCTTCTGAAAGTGCGTAATCAATATCTGCTCTCAATGTGTGAAGAGGAATTCTTCCTTCTTTGTACATTTCAGAACGGGCCATTTCGGCTCCGCCTAGACGTCCAGAAAGTTTAACTTTGATTCCTTCCGCTCCCACTCTCATGGATGCTGCAATAGCTTGCTTCATAGCTCTTCTGAAAGAAATTCTTGCTTGAAGCTGCTGAGCGATTGATTCACCTACCAATTTCGCATCCAATTCAGGACGCTTGATCTCAAAGATATTAATTTGAATATCCTTATTAGTGATATTCTTAAGCTCTTCTTTCAGTTTATCTACTTCGGCTCCACCTTTACCAATTACAACACCTGGACGGGCAGTATGTATCGTAAGAGTGATTCTCTTAAGCGTACGCTCAATAATCACCTTAGAAATACCTCCCTTAGGAATTCTGGCAAGGACGTACTTACGGATCTTTTGATCTTCGTGTAGTTTTTCAGCAAAGTCTTTCCCACCATACCAGTTGGAATCCCAGCCTTTGACTACACCAAGTCTAAATCCTATTGGGTTGATCTTTTGTCCCATAGTCTGTTCTTAATTTGCCTTTTCGTTTGTTTCTACTACATCAGCGGTAACAGACTGGTCGTTGAATGAATCAACTACTAGGGTTACATGATTTGATCTCTTGCGGATTCTGTGGCCTCTACCTTGAGGAGCTGGTCTTAATCTCTTAAGCATTCTACCTTCATCTACCATTAAAGTCTTGATGAAAAGGTCAGCCTCTTCTAATTTGGCATCAGGGTTTTTCGCCTGCCAGTTGGCAACAGCGGAAAGCAACAACTTCTCAAGTCGAATAGCTCCATGATTAGGAGTAAACTTCAAAATGGTAAGTGCCATTCCTACTCTCTTGCCTCTGACAAGGTCAGCCACAAGGCGCATCTTACGCGGAGAGGTAGGTACATTATTTAATTTTGCTAATGCTTCCATGATTATCTCTTTCCTTTATCTTTTTTGGCAATGTGGCCTCTGAAATTTCTGGTAGGAGCAAATTCACCTAGCTTATGACCTACCATGTTGTCTGTTACAAATACCGGAATGAATTTATTCCCATTATGCACAGCGAAGGTATGTCCTACGAAATCTGGAGAAATCATTGATTTTCTTGACCAAGTCTTGATTACCGATTTCTTTCCTGATTCGTTCTGAGCATCCACTTTCTTCACAAGATGGTGCTCGATATAAGGACCTTTTTTTAATGAACGTGCCATAATTATTTAGATCTTTTGCTTACGATGAACTTGTTTGAATACTTCTTAGGAGATCTTGTTTTCTTACCTTTAGACAATAGACCTTTTCTAGATCTAGGATGTCCTCCAGAAGAACGACCTTCACCACCACCCATTGGGTGATCTACTGGGTTCATCGCAACACCTCTTACACGAGGTCTTGATCCGAGCCATCTTTTACGACCGGCTTTACCCAATACTACGTTCATGTGATCACCATTGGAAACAGTCCCAACAGTTGCCATACACGTATTTAGTACAAGTCTCATCTCACCAGACGGAAGTTTTACTGTCACGTATTTCCCATCACGGGCTACGATCTGTGCATAACCTCCAGCACTTCTTACCATTGCGGCTCCTTTGCCTGGCTTCAATTCCACACAGTGTACAATTGTACCCATTGGAATGTTAGCTACTGGCATTGCGTTACCCACTTCTGGAGCAACGTGCTCACCGGAAATCACTGTTTGTCCTACTGACAAACCTTCCGGGGCGATAATGTAGGCCTTAGCACCATCTGCATAATATAGTAGAGCAAGACGAGCCGTTCTGTTTGGATCATACTCGATAGCTTTCACTGTCGCTGGTACACCAAACTTAGTTCTTTTGAAGTCTACGATACGTAGTCTTCTCTTATGACCACCACCGATATTGCGGACGGTCATTTTGCCTTCATTATTTCGTCCACCTGACTTCTTGATAGGAGCAAGAAGAGATTTTTCCGGCTTCGACGCAGTTATCTCGTCAAATGCTGGAGCTACTCTGAATCTTGTCCCTGGAGTTACAGGCTTCAACTTTTTAATTGCCATGATATAGATTCAATTAAATTTCTCCGTAAAAATCAATCACTTCACCATCGGCTACTTGCACGATTGCTTTCTTAAAAGCGTTGGTAAAGCCTGAAACCACTTTCGCTTTGGTGTATCTAGATTTATGCTTTCCAGCATATCTGATGGTTCTGATAGAAACCACTTTCACACCAAACGTTTTCTCTACAGCGTGTTTGATTTCTGGTTTCTTCGCAGTTTTTTCCACGATGAATCCATAAACGCCTCTTTCGTTCATGGCAGAAATCTTTTCTGTAATTAAAGGCTGCTTTAGAATATCCATTGTCTTATTTCGATAAAATGGTTTCCAACTTACTGATAGAACCTTCACAGATCACAAGGTGATCAGCATTTAGAACTTGGTAAGTATTTACATCATTTACAGTCACAACTTTTGCCTTTGGCAAGTTTCTGCTGGCTAAGAATACGTTAGTATTTTCCTCAGGAAGTACTAGCAACGTCTTCTTATCTCCAAGAGACAAACCGTTAAGCAATGCCATGTAGCTCTTAGTCTTTGGTGCATCTAAAGTGATGCTTTCCAATACTGACAAGCTGTTCTCTTTCACTTTATAAGCAAGTGCAGATTTTCTGGCTAGTTGTTTTACCTTTTTATTCAATTTGAAAGAATAGTCTCTTGGCTGTGGACCAAATACTCTTCCTCCTCCTCGGAATAGTGGCGACTTGATAGATCCAGCACGTGCACTACCAGTGCCCTTTTGCTTTTTGATCTTACGAGTAGAACCAGCTATCTCATTTCTTTCTTTAGACTTGTGCGTACCTTGTCTTTGGTTAGCCAAGTACTGCTTGACATCAAGGTATATCGCGTGATCGTTAGGAACGATTGCGAAGATCTCATCAGACAAGCTGATTTTTCTACCTGTGTCTTCTCCTTTTTGATTAATTACTGCTAATTCCATGGCTTACTTCTCTAGAATAACGAAAGAATTTTTAGGACCAGGTACAGAACCAGAAACCAATAATAGGTTTTTGTCAGCATAGATTTTCAACACTTTAAGGTTGACTACCTTTACTCTGTCCCCACCAGTTCTACCAGCCATTCTCATTCCTTTGAATACTCTGGATGGCCAAGAACACGCACCAATTGAACCTGGGTGTCTACCTCTGTTATGCTGACCGTGAGTTTGTCCACCCACACCAGCAAAACCATGACGCTTTACTACACCCTGGAATCCTTTACCTTTTGAAGTTCCGATAGCATCTATGAAGTCACCTTCAATAAATACTTCACCAGCCTTCACAGTAGCCCCTAGATTTACCTGGCCTTCAAACTCAACCCGGAAATCTCTGAACTCAACAACTTTGCGCTTTGGAGTTGTACCAGCCTTTTTAAAATGGCCGATCAATGGTTTAGGCGTATTTTTCTCTTTACGCTCACCATAACCCAACTGCACAGCGTTGTACCCGTCTGTTTCAACGTTTTTTACTTGCGTCACTACACAAGGACCAGCTTCTATTAGCGTGCATGCGACGTTACGTCCATCGGCACTGAAAATGCTAGTCATTCCTACTTTTCTACCTATTATACCAGACATCTTTTATAAGATAATATAATCCCCCACATGCATTTAGCTGTCGGGGTCCCCTTTAAAGGACTGCAAAGTTACTGAAATTAAATTCTGCAACAAATCCGTAATCCTAAATTTTCTATGTAATATGAAATATTTCAATTGTGACTCAGGCATTTATAGCCATAGTCACTCTATAATCGGGCTCTAGAGCAAAAAAAACCTGCTTCGAAAAGCAGGTTTTTTTAATATTAATCCAGTTCGATCAAACTTTGATCTCTACATCAACTCCACTAGGAAGCTCGATTTTCATCAAAGCATCTACAGTTTTGGAAGAGTTAGAATAGATATCAACCAATCTTTTGTATGTACAAAGTTGGTACTGATCTCTAGCTTTTTTACTTACGTGTGGAGACTTCAATACTGTGAATTTCTCCTTTTTAGTAGGCAATGGAATTGGACCTACTACTACTGCACCAGTGGCTTTCACTGCCTTTACAATCTTCTCTGATGACTTATCCACCAGGCTGTGATCGTATGATTTTAGTTTTATTCTGATTTTCTGATTCATCGCAAATATTTTTTAGTCCTTCTGACCTTTTACTGTAGCAATTACACCTTCGGCAATGTTGTTAGGCACTGGCTCGTAGTGAGAGAATGTCAATGAAGCTGTTGCTCTACCAGAGGTAATCGTTCTAAGGTCAGTAATGTAACCAAACAACTCAGACAATGGTACTGCAGCTCTAACTACGCTAGATGTTCCTTTCGTGTCCATCCCTCTCATCAAACCTCTTCTTCTGTTCAAATCACCAGTGATAGGACCAGTGTATTCATCTGGAGCAACCACGTCAACAGACATGATTGGTTCAAGTAACATTGGCTTACATCTCTTAGCTGCATCTCTGAAACCAATTCTAGCTGCCAATTCAAAAGAAAGAGCATCTGAATCGACGTCGTGAAAGGAACCATGGAACAATCTTACCTTCATTGACTCGATAGGATAACCTGCCAAAGGACCATTCTTCATGGATTCAGCGAAACCTTTCTGGATAGAAGGGATGAATTCTTTTGGAATCACACCACCTACGATACCATTTACGAAGTCAAGTCCTGGCTTGATTTCACCAGTTTCAGGATCAGGATCCTTAGGGCCAAGTTCGAATGAGATATCCGCAAATTTACCTTTACCACCGGTTTGCTTCTTGTAAACCTCTTTGTGTTCGATAGAACCAAATAAAGCTTCTTTGTAAGCAACCTGAGGAGCACCTTGGTTGATTTCAACCTTGAACTCTCTCTTCATTCTATCAATGATGATGTCTAGGTGAAGCTCACCCATACCTCTCAAGATAGTCTGACCAGTTTCGTGATCTGTATTAACTACAAGTGTAGGATCTTCTTCTACAAGTTTGGCGATTGCCATACCAAGTTTATCAACGTCAGCTTGAGTTTTAGGCTCAATAGCGTAACCAATAACTGGCTCAGGGAATACCATTGATTCCAATACTACCTTACGGCTTTCGTCGCAAAGTGTATCACCAGTTTTGATGTCTTTAAAGCCTACCACTGCACCAATATCACCTGCTCTTAGCGCATCGATTTGGTTTTGCTTGTTGGCATGCATTTGGAAAACTCTAGAGATACGCTCTTTATTTCCAGAACGGCTATTGAATATATAAGAACCAGAATTCAAAATTCCAGAATAGGCTCTTACAAAACAAAGACGACCTACAAATGGGTCAGTAGCGATTTTGAAAGCAAGCCCTACAAAAGGTTCGGTTTCATCAGGAGAGATTCTTACATCTACTTCCTCATCGTCTATATCATGAGCAATGATATCATCCTTATCCATTGGAGAAGGAAGCAATTCCATTACTAGATCAAGCATAGTCTGAACTCCTTTGTTCTTGAATGAGGATCCACATACCATCGGTACAATCTTCATGTCAATAGTAGCTTTTCTCAAAGCGGAAAGGATCTCATCTGCTGTAATGGATTCAGAATCCTCGAAGAATTTCTCCATCAATGATTCATCATAATCCGCTACTGCCTCTAATAGATGCTCTCTGTATTCCGCCACTTCCTCTAGCATATCCTCTGGAATAGGAATCTCTTCGAAAGTCATTCCGAAATCATCCTCATTCCATACGATAGCTCTATTGTTGATCAAATCAACTACACCGCGGAATTTATCTTCTGCACCGATAGGAAGTTGCAAAGGAACAGCGTAGCTGCCTAGCATTTCTTTCACCTGCTTACATACTTCCAGGAAGTTTGCACCAGCACGGTCCATTTTGTTTACGAAGCCAATACGAGCAACTTTATAGTTATCCGCAAGTCTCCAGTTCGTCTCAGACTGAGGCTCAACCCCATCTACAGCACTGAACAAAAACACCAATCCATCGAGAACACGAAGTGATCTGTTTACCTCAACGGTAAAATCAACGTGACCGGGAGTATCGATGATGTTGATCTGGTATTTTTTCTCTCTGTAATCCCAAAAAACGGTAGTTGCAGCAGAAGTAATCGTAATCCCTCTCTCCTGCTCCTGAGCCATCCAGTCCATGGTAGCTGCACCGTCATGTACCTCACCAATTTTGTGAGATACGCCTGAGTAAAAAAGTATTCGCTCTGTCGTCGTAGTCTTACCGGCATCAATGTGCGCGGCGATACCAATATTTCTAGTAAGTGTTAAATCTCTTTTAGCCATATTGATTAAAATCTAAAGTGTGAGAATGCTTTGTTGGCTTCAGCCATTCTGTGCGTATCATCTTTCTTCTTCACTCCGGCACCTTCGCCTTTGGAAGCAGCGATAATTTCGCCAGCAAGTCTGTCCATCATTGTCTTCTCACCTCTTCTTCTGGCGTAGCTGATCATCCATTTAATTCCTAAGGCAATCTTTCTGTCAGGTCTGACTTCCATTGGAACCTGGAATGTAGCACCACCAACTCTACGACTCTTCACCTCTACGGATGGAGAAATATTGTTTAGCGCTTTTTTCCAAACTTCAAGACCATTCTCACCTACTTTGGATTCTACCTTTTCTACTGCGTCGTAGAAAATTCTGTAAGCAATACTCTTCTTCCCATCGACCATTAGATTGTTCACAAACCTAGTTACTAGGGTGTCATTGAACTTTGGATCAGGAAGAATATATCTCTTCTTTGGTTTCGCTTTTCTCATTTTTTCTAAATGTTTTTATTATTTTTTCTTTGCCGGAGCTGCAGCACCTTTGCCTGCCTTCGGTCTTTTAGCACCATACTTAGAGCGACCTTGCTTACGGTCTTTAACTCCTGCGGTATCTAGTGCACCACGGATGATGTGATATCTCACACCTGGTAGATCTTTCACACGACCACCTCTGATCAAGACGATCGAGTGCTCTTGTAGATTGTGACCTTCTCCAGGAATGTAAGCATTCACTTCTTTTCCGTTTGTCAATCTCACCCTCGCCACTTTTCTCATTGCAGAGTTTGGCTTCTTAGGGGTTGTAGTGTATACTCTGGTACAAACTCCTCTTCGCTGTGGACATGCGTCCAGAGCTCTTGATTTAGATTTGGTCTCCAGTGTAGTTCTACCTTTTCGTACTAACTGTTGAATAGTAGGCATTAACTGATAAAATTTAGTTTTCCCGTAAACTGTTAAATTTTGGACTGCAAAGGTAATGAAAGTAATAAGAGTAACAAAGCTAAGCAGTTATATTTTCTCTAGGCTTCTCCTGGGGTTCCGAAACTAATCGGAAACTGAGGTGCTCCGCCTGATTGATTGATTTTTCCGAATGCTGCTTCGTACTTCTCAATATTATCTTTCAAAGCTGAAAGCAAGCGCTTCGCATGATCTGGAGTCACGATAATCCGTGACTTTACTTTAGCTTTTGGCACTCCTGGCATCAAGCGAATAAAATCAATTACAAACTCAGAATTAGAATGTGCGATCATCGCCAAATTGGAATAAACACCTTCTGCCACTTCCTCCGAGAGCTCTACATTGATCTGCTGATCTCCTTTTTTTTGTCCGTTTTCGTCTTGCATGATTGTTATAGATTAAAAAAAGGCCTGTTGCGAAACAGGCCTCTTAAATTAATTTACTAGCATATTACAGGATCGCTTCGCTAGATCTTTTAGCGCTACGTTCCATATTTTCAGAAAGTTTGTCATACTCATCCTGAGATCCAACGATCATCGGTTGCAATCTTCTCTGACCAGTACCGGCAGGAATCAAGTGACCCACAATCACGTTTTCTTTCAGACCTTTCAATTCATCTCGCTTACCTCTAATGGCTGCTTCTGAAAGCACCTTAGTAGTCTCTTGGAAGGACGCTGCAGAAATAAATGACTCAGTACCCAAAGATGCTGCAGTAATACCTTGTAGCGTAGGCTTAGAGACCGCAGTCTCAGCATCACGTACTTGTACCAACTTAAGATCTTTACGCTTCAAGCTTGAATTCTCATCTCTCAGCCTTCTTGCTGAAAGAATCATTCCTGGCTTTAAAGTAGAAGAATCACCTGCATCCATGACCACCTTACGATCAAGAATATTATCATTCTCTGCTCTGAAAGCCCACTTATCCACTACTTGGTTTTGAAGGAATCCAGTATCACCAGCATCAAGGATTTCAACTTTCTGCATCATTTGGCTTACAATTACTTCGATGTGCTTATCATTGATTTTTACACCCTGCAGTCTGTACACTTCTTGGATTTCATTCACCAAGTACTCTTGAACTGCCGTTGGGCCTTTGATCGCTAGGATATCATTAGGAGTGATAGCTCCATCAGAAAGTGGTTCGCCAGCTCTGATAAAGTCATTCTCCTGAACTAGGATATGCTTAGACAAGGATACCATGTATTTCTTGATCACACCATCTTTAGATTCGATGATGATCTCTCTGTTACCTCTCTTGATACCACCGTATGTTACGACACCATCGATCTCAGAAACTACAGCCGGATTGGATGGGTTTCTTGCTTCAAATAGTTCAGTAACTCTTGGAAGACCACCAGTAATATCTCTTGTCTTACCTACCGATCTTGGGATTTTCACCAAAATCTGACCAGATCTTACTTTATCACCTGCTTCAATTGCTAAGTGAGCTCCTACTGGAATATTATATCCTTTAGACTCATCACCATAGTTTACAATAATTGCAGGGTTCCTAGTTCTATCTTTTGTATCGATAATTACTTTCTCACGGAAACCAGTCTGATCATCGGACACTTCCTTGTAAGTAACGCCTTCTACAATTGCTTCAAATTCAATTTTACCGTCGAATTCAGAAAGAATTACTGCGTTATATGGATCCCACTTACATAGAGTCTGACCCTTTGTAACTTTCTCTCCATCCTTCACATTTATAATCGAACCATAAGGAGCATGGTTTGACACAAAGGTCTTTCCAGTCTTAGGATCATTGATCTTGATTTCACCAGATCTACCCATTACTACAGTGATATGCTCACCATCCTTATTAGTAGTCTCGATCAATCTCAATTCGTCATCAAATTCTACAACACCGTCGAACTTAGCGATCACACTGGCTTCTACAGCCATGTTTGATGCTGTACCACCTACGTGGAACGTTCTTAGTGTAAGCTGAGTGCCTGGCTCACCGATCGACTGAGCAGCGATAACGCCAACAGATTCACCTTCCTGTACCATGTGGCCAGTTGTAAGGTTTCTACCGTAACATTTACCACAAACACCTCTACGGGTCTCACAAGTCAATACAGATCTGATCTCAACTTCTTCAATTCCAGACTCATCGATCAACTTAGCAACCTCATCATTTATCTCAAGACCTGATTCTACGATCAATTCTTCTGTAAGTGGATGGAATATATCATGAACAGATACACGTCCAAGAACTCTTTCAGAAAGAGGTTCAACGATCTCGTCATTGTCTTTCAACGGTTGTACAAGAAGTCCTCTCAAGCTACCACAATCATCCTCAGTAATAATCATATCCTGAGCTACATCCACTAGACGTCTGGTTAGGTAACCAGCATCAGCAGTCTTCAATGCAGTATCGGCAAGACCTTTACGTGCACCGTGTGTAGAGATAAAGTACTCCAATACATCCAGACCTTCTTTGAAGTTAGAAAGGATTGGGTTTTCAATGATTTCACCTACAGAACCTTGAAGGTTTTTCTGTGGCTTAGCCATCAAGCCTCTCATACCACCCAACTGACGAATTTGTTCTCTGGAACCACGAGCTCCTGAGTGCATCATCATGTAGATCGCATTGAATCCTTGCTTATCCTCTTCCATCTGCTTCATAAGATTATTAGTCAAATGAGAGTTGGTTCGAGTCCAGATATCAATTACTTGGTTGTAACGCTCGTTGTCTGTGATCAGACCCATTCTATAGTTATTCCAAACCTCATCTACCTCAACTTTGGCTTTGGCAATCATTGGTTCTTTTTCCTCTGGAATAATTACATCATTAAGTCCCATGGACAAACCGCCTTTGTAGGCCATTTGAAATCCTAGGTTCTTGATGTCATCCAAGAACTGAGCTGTACGTGCCATTCCACAAACTTTAACCACCTTAGCGATAATCTGCTGAAGTTTTTTCTTGGTCAAAAGCTCATTTACATAACCAACTTCTTTTGGCACAAACTGGTTGAAAATCAAACGACCGGCTACAGTCTCAATGATCTCATCCTTATATCCGCCATCTTCAGTTCTTAGCTGTACTTTACACTTGATATTCGCATGCTTGGAGATTTGCTCTTCATTCATTGCGATGATCACTTCTTCTACACTATAGAAAGTCATTCCTTCACCAGCAACGATCTCTTCTGGAGTAGATCTCTTGCCTTTGGTCACATAGTACAAACCCAACACCATATCCTGAGAAGGAACAGTAATTGGAGCACCATTAGCCGGGTTAAGAATGTTGTGAGAAGAAAGCATCAAAGTAGAAGCTTCCAAAATCGCTTCATGACCAAGAGGTACGTGAACTGCCATCTGATCACCGTCAAAATCGGCGTTGAATGCAGTACATACCAATGGGTGAAGCTGGATAGCTTTTCCTTCTATCAGTTTTGGTTGGAAAGCTTGGATACCTAGTCTGTGAAGCGTAGGAGCACGGTTAAGGAGCACTGGGTGTCCTTTTAGTACATTTTCCAAAATATCCCAAACCACTGGATCCTTACGATCCACAATTTTCTTAGCAGACTTAACAGTCTTTACAATACCTCTTTCAATCAGTTTTCTGATGATAAAAGGCTTGAAAAGCTCAGCAGCCATATTTTTAGGAAGACCACACTCGTGAAGCTTCAACTCAGGACCTACCACGATCACAGAACGACCGGAGTAATCCACACGCTTACCGAGCAAGTTTTGACGGAATCGACCTTGCTTACCTTTCAACATATCGGAAAGGGATTTCAAAGCACGGTTTCCATCAGATCTTACCGCATTTACTTTTCTAGAGTTATCGAATAGAGAATCGACAGCTTCCTGAAGCATTCTCTTTTCATTTCTCAAAATCACCTCTGGAGCTTTGATATCTATCAATCTCTTCAGACGGTTGTTTCTGATGATTACTCTTCTATAAAGGTCATTCAAATCGGAAGTAGCAAAACGACCACCATCCAAAGGAACTAATGGACGCAATTCCGGTGGAATCACTGGAACCATACGAACTACCATCCACTCTGGGCGGTTTTCGATTCTGGTTCTAGCATCACGGAATGCTTCTACTACTTTCAGTCTTTTCAGCGCTTCTGCTTTTCTCTGCTGAGACGTATCAGTAGCAGCCTGGTGACGAAGTGCGTAAGAAAGGTCATCCAAATCAATTCTTGCCAATAACATTTCCAAAGCTTCAGCACCCATTTTGGCGATAAATTTGTTTGGATCTGCATCATCAAGCATGTGGTTTTCCTTAGGAAGCTTGTCCATGATATCCAGGTATTCATCTTCAGTCAAGAAATCCAAATACTGAACTCCCTCTTCTGCTTTGATACCTGCCTGAACTACCGCATATCGCTCGTAATAGACTATCTGATCAAGCTTCTTAGTTGGAAGACCAAGAAGATAACCGATTTTATTAGGAAGAGATTTGAAATACCAAATGTGAGCAACTGGTACAACCAGTTCGATGTGCCCCATTCTCTCTCTTCTTACTTTCTTCTCTGTAACCTCTACACCGCAGCGATCACAGATAATACCTTTATACCTGATGCGCTTGTACTTGCCACAATGACATTCCCAGTCTTTGACCGGACCAAAGATTCTCTCACAGAACAAACCACCCATTTCAGGCTTATAAGTTCTATAGTTGATCGTCTCTGGCTGGGTCACCTCACCGTTTGAGCTATCCAGAATAGATTCTGGGGAAGCCAAACTAATGGTGACTCTGGAAAAATCATTGTTAAGTTTTTTATTTTTTCTGAACGCCATAGTTTTTTGAAAGATATGTAAAGGGCTCTTGCGAGCCCATTCGCTTTATTAATCTAGGGTAATTTCAAGAGCCAAACCTCTCAATTCATGAACCAATACATTGAATGATTCAGGAATATTAGGCTTAGGAAGGTTTTCACCCTTCACAATTGCTTCATAAGCTTTTGCTCTACCGATTACGTCATCAGACTTCACTGTCAGGATTTCCTGAAGTACGTGTGATGCACCGAATGCTTCCAGTGCCCAAACTTCCATCTCTCCGAAACGCTGTCCACCAAACTGGGCTTTACCACCCAATGGCTGCTGCGTAATCAATGAGTATGGTCCGATTGAACGGGCGTGCATCTTATCATCTACCAAGTGACCAAGTTTCAGCATGTATGCAATACCTACTGTAATTGGCTGATCGAATTTCACACCTGAAAGACCATCGTATAGGTAAGTACGACCGTAAGCTGGTAAGCCTGCTAATTCCAATTCGTGAGCTACTTCTTCCATAGAAGCGCCATCAAAAATTGGTGTAGCGTATTTCTTATCCAGTACCTGTCCGGCCCAAGCCAATACGGTTTCGAAGATCTGACCTATGTTCATACGAGAAGGTACACCTAGTGGATTCAATACGATATCCATTGGAGTTCCATCCTCAAGGAATGGCATATCCTCGTCTCTTACGATTCTTGCTACGATACCTTTGTTACCGTGACGACCTGCCATCTTATCACCTACTTTAAGCTTACGCTTCTTAGCAATGTATACTTTAGCAAGTTGAACGATACCAGCAGGAAGTTCATCCCCTACTTCTAGAGTAAATCTCTCTCTCTTGAAAGTACCAGCGATCTCATTTCTAGAGTTAATAAAGTTTTTAACCAAGTGAACAATTAGCCCATTGATATGTGCATCATTTGTCCAGTCGTCAAGAACGATATCAGATATAAGGTTAGCTTCTTCAGGCACATTGTAGTTACTCTCATCTCTGTAAGGATTCTTAGCAGGGAAAAGGTTGTTTTCAATGTTCTTCAAGTTGAACTTCTGACCTTTAGTGATGATCTCATCACCAAATTTATGTTTAACACCCTGAGAAGTTTTGCCTTCTAGGATAGTAACCATCTTATTAATCATTCGAGCTCTTAGTCCCAAAAGATCTTTAGAGTATCTACCCTTCAGTTTTTCAACATCAGCTTTAGATTTTGCTCTAATATCCTTGTCCTTCTTAGGTCTAGCGAAAAGCTTAGTCTCAATTACAACACCATTCAAGGAAGGTGAAGCTTTCAAGGAAGCATCTTTCACGTCACCAGCTTTATCACCGAAGATTGCTCTAAGCAATTTCTCTTCTGGAGTAGGATCAGTTTCTCCTTTTGGAGTGATCTTACCGATGATGATATCGCCTTCTTTTACTTCAGCTCCAATCGCGATGATACCATGCTCATCAAGATTTTTAACTGCTTCTTCAGAGACGTTAGGGATTTCAGAAGTCAATTCTTCTTCACCTCTCTTCGTATCACGAACTTCCAATTGGAATTCCTCTACGTGAATAGAGGTAAAGACGTCTTCTCTTACCACTCGCTCAGAGATTACGATAGCATCCTCAAAGTTGTATCCTTGCCAAGGCATGTATGCCACTTTAAGGTTTTTACCTAGAGCTAGCTCACCGTTATTAGTAGAATAACCTTCTACTAGAACCTGGCCTTTCTTCACCTTTTGGCCTTTCAGCACCAAAGGAGTAAGGTTGATTGTAGTGTCTTGGTTAGTTCTTCTGAACTTGATAAGATTGTAAGATTTGTATTCGTCAGTGAAATTAACCAAAAGCTCATCATCAGTCAGATCGTACTTGATGGTGATTTTCTTAGCATCCACATAATCTACTACACCATTTGCTTCCGCAATGATTAGAGATCTAGAATCTACAGCAGCTTTTGCTTCAAGACCAGTACCTACAATAGGTGCTTCGGCTTTCAACAAAGGAACTGCTTGACGTTGCATGTTGGATCCCATCAATGCACGGTTTGCATCATCATGCTCCAAGAAAGGAATCAAAGATGCTGCAACTGATACAATTTGGTTAGGAGCAACGTCCATATAAGTGATTTCAGAAGGCTCCAATACAGGGAAGTCGCCTTCAAATCTCGCTTTTACTTTTTCATTGATAAACTTGCCATTTTCATCCAATGGCGCATTTGCCTGTGCAATGTTATGGTCATCTTCTTCTTCAGCTGTAAGGAATAACACATCCTCTGCTTTCATACTTGCTTTACCGTCCTTCACCTTACGGTAAGGAGTTTCAAGGAAGCCCATTGAATTCACTTTGGCGTGAACACAAAGAGAAGAAATCAAACCAATGTTTGGACCTTCTGGAGTTTCGATAGTACATAGACGACCGTAGTGCGTATAGTGAACATCTCGAACCTCAAATCCTGCTCTTTCTCTTGATAGACCACCTGGACCCAAAGCTGAAAGTCGTCTCTTGTGAGTCAACTCTGCCAATGGATTGGTTTGATCCATAAACTGAGAAAGCTGGTTTGTTCCGAAGAAGGAATTGATCACAGAAGAAAGAGTACGTGCATTGATCAAATCGACTGGTTTAAAGTCTTCATTGTCACGAACGTTCATTCTCTCACGGATAGTTCTGGACATTCTAGCCAAACCTACACCAAACTGGCTGTAAAGCTGCTCGCCTACAGTTCTTACTCGTCTATTGCTCAAGTGATCAATATCATCGACAACAGCCTTAGAGTTTATAAGTCCAATCAGGTACTTAACGATATTGATAATATCTTCCTTAGTAAGGACGATTTTAGCAGAATCGATGTCTAGACCTAGTTTCTTGTTAATTCTATAACGACCAACTTCTCCTAGATCATAACGCTTGTCAGAAAAGAATAAACTATGAATAACCTCACGAGCTGTTGACTCATCAGGCGCTTCAGTGTTTCTCAACTGACGGTAGATAACTTCTACTGCCTCTTTCTCAGAGTTAGAGTTATCTTTTTGTAATGTATTATAAATGATAGAGTAATCAGCCACGTTCACATCTTCTCTATGGAGGATGATGCTTTTCGAGCCTGAATCCAAGATCATATCAATGTCTTCATCAGTAAGAATGGTATCACGCTCAAGCAATACCTCATTTCGGTCGATAGAAACTACTTCACCAGTATCTTCATCTACGAAATCTTCTACCCAAGTTCTTAGAACCCTAGCAGCTAACTTACGTCCAGCTACCTTCTTCATTGCTGTCTTAGTAGCATTGACTTCTTCAGATAGACCGAATAGATCGAGAATATCTTTATCAGAGCCATAGCCAATAGATCTTAGCAAAGTCGTTACAGGGAACTTCTTTTTACGATCGATATAAGCATACATGACATTATTAATATCTGTAGCAAATTCAATCCATGATCCTTTGAAAGGGATAATTCTGGCAGAGTAAAGCTTCGTACCATTTGTATGCTTGCTTTGAGCAAAGAACACACCTGGAGAACGGTGAAGTTGGGAAACAATAACTCGTTCTGCACCATTAATTACAAATGACCCTTTCTCGGTCATATACGGAAGATTACCTAAGAATACTTCTTGCTCAATCGTTTCGAAATCTTCATTATCCTCGTCATGACAAAGTAATCTCAACTTTGCTTTCAACGGTACAGAGTAGGTCAAGCCACGGTCAATGCATTCGCTCACAGAATATTTCGGTGGATCTACTGCATAATCAATAAATTCAAGAGTAAAATTCTCTCTAGAATCACTGATTGGGAAGTTTTCTGCGAATACTTTAAATAAACCGTCTGCCCGGCGCTTTTCTGCTGGTGTATCCAGTTGGAAAAAGTCTTTGAAAGACTGCAACTGAATATCGAGAAAATCCGGATAGCTTTTGACCACCTTAATGGAGGAGAAACTTTTCCTTTCGGTTTGATTCTTGATAGCCAAGGTAGTGTATGTTTATGGTGAAATGTTGATATCGGAATAACCCTATTTCCGATTAGAATAATGCAATTTTAAACCTGTGCATAAACAGGAAAAGACCTGACTAAAATAGTCAGGTCTTAGGTGTGAACCCCAACCTAATAGTTGCGGTTCAGCAAATTATTTGATCTCTACTTCAGCACCAGCTTCTTCCAAAGACTTCTTCAAGCCTTCAGCTTCGTCCTTAGCTACACCTTCTTTCAATGCTTTAGGAGCAGAGTCAACTAGTTCTTTAGCCTCTTTAAGACCAAGACCTGTCAATTCTTTTACAAGTTTAACAACTGCCAGTTTTGATCCACCAGCTGCTTTCAAGATCACGTCAAAAGTCGTTTTCTCTTCTTCAGCTGCAGCTTCACCAGCACCAGCACCACCTGCTACAACTACTGCGCCTGCAGCAGCTGGCTCGATGCCATACTGATCCTTAAGGATATCTGTCAATTCTTTAACCTCTTTTACAGTCAAGTTTACCAACTGATCTGCAAGTTGCGTAAGATCTGCCATTGTATTTGAAATTTAATATTTGTTTGAATTATTTTTTTTTGAACTATTTTTCTTCTCTATCAGCAAGCGTCTTAAGCACACCAGAAATATTGTTCTGGCCACTTTGCAATGCTGAGATAAGATTCATCGCTGGAGACTGTAGCAAGCCGATTAGATCGCCTAACAACTCCTCCTTTGACTTCAACTTCGACAACATCTCTAAGTTCTCTTCACCGATGAAAATATCTGCATCGATAGAAGCGCCTTTAAATGCTGGCTTGGTTGCTTTTTTACCTATTTTTTTTCTGAAGTCCAGCAATACGTTTGCCGGAAGGTTACTCGTCTCTTTTGAGAAAATTATTCCAGAGAATCCTTTCAATGCATTATCTGCTAACTCGCTAAAGTCTGCATCTAAATTTTCCAGTGCCTTGCTGATCAAGGTGTTTTTGTACACTTTGTACTCTACACCTCTCTCGTAACAAGCTCTTCTGAATGCATTCACTTGTGCTACAGAGAAACCTGAAGCATCGGTGATATAGAAGAAAGGGTTTTCTTTAAATTTCTCAGTAAGACCGTCGATTATTACTTTCTTTTCGTCTCTAGTCATGATTAAATTCCTTGAATGCTACCCTTGTCCACTGCAATCCCAGGAGACATTGTACTGGATAAATGAATACTCTTGAAATACGTTCCCTTAGATGATGAAGGTTTCAGCCTAGAAATGGTAAGGATAAGTTCTTTAACATTCTCTTCAATCTGCACTGCAGTGAAGGATGCTTTACCAATACCCGCGTGAATAATTCCAAATTTATCTACTTTGAAATCAATTTTACCCGCTTTTACTTCTCTAACTGCCTTAGCTACATCCAGAGTAACAGTTCCTGATTTAGGATTTGGCATAAGACCTCTTGGTCCTAATACTCTACCCAATCTACCTACTTTCGCCATTACGTTAGGCATCGTGATGATGACATCAATGTCAGTCCATCCGCCTTCAATTTTAGCTATGTATTCGTCCAAACCTGCGTAATCTGCACCTGCTTCGGTTGCTTCTGCTACTTTGTCAGGAGTACAAAGCACCAATACTTTGATGTCTTTGCCTGTACCATGAGGAAGCGCAACAACGCCTCTTACCATTTGATCAGCTTTCCGAGGATCAACACCCAAACGGATGTCTAGATCTACAGAAGCATCAAACTTCGCCATAGTAATATCCTTCACGATAGTAGAAGCTGCCTCCAGGGAGTACACTTGGCTTGGGTCGTATTTAGAAAGAGCTTCTTTTTGCTTTTTTGTTAACTTAGCCATTGTTTTTTATTTATACTTCCCAAGGGGCTTTACCAGATACTGTGATTCCCATGCTTCTTGCTGTACCAGCCACCATTTTCATAGCAGACTCAACTTTGAAAGCATTAAGGTCAGGCATTTTTACCGCCGCTATTTCTCTCACCTGATCCCAGGTTACTGATCCTACCTTCTTACGGTTTGGTTCAGCAGATCCACTTTTAACTTTCGCAGCCTCAAGCAACAAGTTTGCTGCAGGAGGAGTTTTAACAACGAAGTCAAAAGTCTTGTCTGAGTAGATCGTAATCAATACAGGAAGCACTTGACCCATTTTCTCCTGAGTACGCGCATTGTATTGCTTACAAAACTCCATTATGTTCAGACCCTTGGAACCAAGAGCTGGACCTACTGGAGGCGACGGGTTTGCCTGGCCACCTTTCACCTGTAGTTTTATATAACCAGTGATTTCCTTAGCCATTGCTTAGTCTTGTTTTTCTACTTGTATAAAGTTTAATTCGACAGGAGTATTTCGGCCAAAGATCTTAACCATAACATTAAGTTTTTTCTTCTCCTCAAATATCTCCTCTATTGTTCCGGTAAACCCACTGAAAGGACCGTCCATTACTTTGACAGTCTCTCCGACTATAAATGGTGTATCCAGTTTCTCTGCGAACTCGTCAATCTCCTCAACCTTACCTAAAATACGATTGATTTCTGACTGACGAAGTGGCTCAGGAGTTTTGGAAGCTCCTCCTGAACTTGATCCCAAGAAACCGATTACCCCCGGAATACTCGTAATTACGTGATTGGCCTCCCCATTTGAGAGATCAGCATTAACTAAAACATAGCCCGGAAAGAAGTTTCTCTCACGAACTCGCTTTTTGCCATTTCTCATCTCATATACCTTCTCTGATGGTATAAGGACTTCCGGAATAAAATCTCCAATATCCTGTCTGGTAATTTCATTATCCAAATAGGTTTTAGTTTTTTTCTCCTGTCCCGCTACTACTCTGAGTACGTACCATTTATGTTCAGCCATTCTGTAATGTCAATTCAATTAGAATAAATCATAAAACCATTTCATGATGTTTTCGAATCCCAGATCCACTACTCCTATAAATAGGGCAAAGATCAGAGAGGCGACTAACACCAATACTGCACTATTTTGAAGAAATGAAAATTTAGGCCATGTGACCTTATTTACCATTTCATCATAAGATTCTAGAACAAAGTTTTTCAGATTCATAGTGTACTTAACTTACTGGCACGGGCAGAGAGATTCGAACTCCCATCAACGGTTTTGGAGACCGCTATTCTGCCGTTGAACTATGCCCGTGTAAATGAACGCCCCGCTAATGGGAACGCAAAATTAGGTATTGATTACTAAAGAAACAAATGCGATCCCAAAATAATTTGAGATCGCATTGTATAAATAGTCAATCAGTGATTGATGATTAGTCAAGAATTTCAGTAACCTGACCAGCTCCTACTGTTCTACCACCCTCACGGATCGCAAAACGAAGACCTTTCTCAAGAGCAACTGCGCTTAGCAAAGTTACTTCGATAGTCACGTTATCACCTGGCATTACCATCTCAACATTTTCAGGAAGCATGATCTCACCAGTTACATCTGTAGTTCTAAGATAGAACTGTGGACGGTACTTGTTAAAGAATGGAGTGTGACGTCCACCTTCTTCTTTTGAAAGAACATATACTTCAGCATGGAAGTGAGAGTGAGGCTTCACAGATCCTGGCTTACAGATAATCATACCACGTTTGATTTGTGATTTTTCAATACCTCTAAGCAATAAACCTACGTTGTCACCTGCTTCACCTCTGTCAAGGATCTTACGGAACATCTCAACACCAGTAACTGTAGACTTAAGGCCTTCAGCACCCATACCGATAATATCAACACCTTCACCAGAGTTAATAACTCCTCTTTCAATTCTACCAGTAGCTACAGTACCACGACCAGTGATCGAGAATACGTCCTCTACAGGCATCAAGAAATCTTTGTCAATTGCTCTTTCTGGAAGAGGGATATAAGAATCGACAGCGTTCATCAATTCCATTACAGTTTCAACCCACTTTTCTTCACCGTTCAATGCACCAAGTGCAGAACCTGCGATTACAGGGATATTATCACCGTCGAAATCATAGAAAGAAAGTAGCTCTCTGATCTCCATCTCCACAAGCTCAAGAAGCTCAGGATCATCAACCATATCTACTTTATTCATGAATACTACTAGTTGAGGTACACCTACCTGGCGAGCCAAAAGGATGTGCTCTCTAGTTTGAGGCATTGGTCCATCAGTAGCTGCTACCACTAGGATAGCACCGTCCATCTGGGCAGCACCCGTTACCATGTTCTTAACGTAATCAGCGTGACCTGGACAATCTACGTGAGCGTAATGTCTTTTTTCAGTCTGATATTCTACGTGAGAGGTGTTAATGGTGATACCTCTTTCTTTTTCTTCTGGCGCGTTATCGATAGAAGAAAAGTCTCTTAATTCAGATAGACCCTTACTAGCCAGAACGGTAGTGATGGCAGCAGTCAAAGTGGTCTTTCCATGATCTACGTGACCAATCGTACCGATATTAACGTGCGGCTTGGAACGGTCGAATTGTGCTTTTGCCATGCGTGAAAATCCTCAGTTTAAGTTTAAAGATATATTTAATTTTTTTTCTAATAAATCGAAATGAGCCAACGAGGGGATTTGAACCCCTGACCCCTTCCTTACCAAGGAAGTACTCTACCCCTGAGCTACGTCGGCTTAGACTCTTATGTTCCCCTAAGAAACCTTAGAGGAACAAAGAGCGGGAGACGAGGCTCGAACCCGCGACCTGCAGCTTGGAAGGCTGCCGCTCTACCAACTGAGCTACTCCCGCTTGTAATCTTTCGAGATGAAATCCATCTCATGCCTGCTCTACTTTTAAATATTTCACCTTTCAGTTTAATACCTCGGAGAGCTACTTCCACTTAAAATCCAGTTTAACCTAGATTTTTTCGCCCTGCAAAATTAGATAAAAAATTTTGCATTCTGGCAATGGTGTGGGGGAAATAGGATTCGAACCTATGAAGACTTAAGTCAACGGATTTACAGTCCGTCCCAGTTGGCCGCTTTGGTATTCCCCCAACTAGTGCTACTTTTCAAACCTTTTTCTCTGGCCTTTCTATCGTAACGGATGGCAAAATTATAGGCTTTTATTAAAGATTCAAAACATGCCTTTCATATTTCATGATATTTTGCTGTTTTAATTTCCAAACAATTATAAATCAATGCATTAATTTTCATCTTTTAATGCCTCCAAAAAATATTGGTAGTAGATTATCAGCTCAGAGTCCGTTTCTTGAGCCGCGGCTTCGCTAATTCTCCTCATTACCTCTGGCTTTTCCGTGAAGCTCAACAATCCCTGAAAAGCTCCTAATCGAACATAATTTCTTGAATCATGCTCCATCTTTTCCAATAGAAAAGTAACAGCATCCATTTCCCCCTCCTCTGGAGAGCGACTAAAATACTCGCTGAAATACCCCAAGAAAAAATATAAACCTTCACCAGAAATCGAATTTGCCTTCTCAATAAACCAATTTCCCTTGCCCGATACGGAATTCGTAATGTAATAATCCGCTACAGGAATCACCATCCGGAAATTACTTTCAGTCGCGAACCCCTCTATTAAACTAGAATCGACCTCATGCTCACTGACAGTCACCAAACCCGTCAGGGCGGATCCTGCCACCAAATAGGAAGAATCATTTACTAGCTTCAAAAATGAGCTAAAATGTTTATCAGGCCCATAAGTTGACAATACATCTATTGCTCCAGCTCTTACAGAATTCTTAGAATCATTGACTGCCATAGCCACAACTTTTCTTTCTAGCTCTGGCGTATCTGCTAACCATTCCGGATGACTTTGAAGAATGGACAAGGCAGATTCCCTAATTGACCAAAACTGATCTTCTAATGCTGCCGGAAGGATGGATTCTAATTCGGTTGTTGCTTCCCATGCCATCAAACTATCCAATGCCTCATACCGAGCTATTCCGAATATTGAAGACCTGAACTGCTCTCGCATTTGATCTGGACTCATTTCAATTGACTTCTCCGCTAAAAGATTTTTCTGCTCATCAATCAACACCAGCTCCACTGGACTCTCATTTTCCAACGCAAATTGCTGAGAAGCCTTAGTGACCATGAATTGCTTACTCTTTCTCACGGCACCCTCATACCAGCTCACATCCAGAGGGAATTGATAAAGTGGCGTAGTGCTCAAATCCTGTCTCTGTGAAACGGTAATAAGGACATTTGAAGGATCTGAATAATCCACTTCAAAATAAATATCCGGATGACCTTTGTCCAGAAACCATTGATTGAAAAACCAATTCAAATCCTCTCCACTGACTTTTTCAAAGGCTATACGGAGATCATTTACCTCCACATTTTCAAATGCATGCTCCTCTAGATAAGTATGTAGTCCTGCATAAAAAGCGTCCGAACCCAAGTACACCCTAAGCATATGTAGAATGGCGCCCCCTTTGGAATAACTGTGCGAATCAAACAAGTCTTCAGCATTTTCATATTCAAAACGCACCAGATCAACCTGCTTAGTTTTTGCTTCCGCAAAGTAATTCTCAGTCTCTGCTATCAACTTCAGTTTAGCTTCATCTGCCCCATATTTGTACTCGCTCCACAAGAACTCACTGTAATTGGCAAACCCTTCATTCAAGGTAATATTTGCCCAAGATTCTGTGGTCACATAGTCACCAAACCACTGGTGAAAAAGCTCATGTGCAATGATGTAATCCCATTCAGAATCAATAGCTTCTCGCTCTGTCAACCTCAATTCCTCCATGAAAATGGAAGCGGTAGTATTCTCCATCGCTCCAGACACAAAATCCCGAACGACGATTTGATCATATTTTGGCCATGGATACTTCACTCCAAGTAAATCGGAGAAGAATCCAATCATTTCAGGAGTATTCTTAAACACTTTCTCAGCACCTTTTTCATAGCCTTTCTCTACAAAATAGCCCAACGGAACATCTTCCCATTGCGCAGTGACTTTTGCAAAATCCCCAATAGCGAAAGCTGCCAAATAAGGTGAATGTGGAAGTTTCATTTCCCAGTAATCCTTTCTCAGCCCATCCCCTAAGCTCTCCTGTCGAATCAATTCCCCATTCCCAATACTGATCAACGAATCAACCACCGTGAGTTTGATCAACTGTGTAAATTTCTCATTTGGGCTGTCTATCGTAGGGAACCACTTAGAATTATGGGCCGTCTCCCCTTGCGTCCAGATCATCGTTGGCTTATCTGGCACTGTATCCATTGGATCTATAAAATAAAGTCCTTTCGTATCGGTGATTGCCGCACTTCCCTCTCCTGCATTTCGTTCTGGAAAGGCAGTATAATCGAATGTTACCTGGAAAGTGTCTTTTCTTGTCAACTCTCTAGGTAATTGAATTCTAATTTTTTGGTCATCGTATTGATAACTCAAGGATTCAAGATCACCCTTTTGCGAGAAAAAAATTTTACCCAACTCAAAATCCTGAGCATCTAGGATTAATTCTTTTTGGGGGTAGAAAAAGGGCTTTATGGTAAGTACGGCTTTGCCTAAAACTGACTGGTTCATATAATCAAAAGCCAAATCCAAATCAGTATGTAAGATGTCAAAATCCTTTTTTGCTGATGGCTGATAGTTTTCTATAGCAAGTTCCTCTGCGGCAACTAGTGCTTTAATCATCGCACTATCACCTTTGATTGTATGAGTCTCAGTTGCAAGAATATTATCCTCAGCATCCTCCACAGCTACTTGATTAGTCTTACAAGCCATCAAAATTACTACAAAAAAAAGAGCTGGTAGTTTCGACACAATCCATCGAAAGCTAAGATCATTTAGGGTCAATTGATTCATATTTAAAGCGTAAGAATGGGTTCCTGTTTTAGGGGAAATTGTATATTCGGCTTCAAATTAACATGAATGTTTACAGTTACCATCCAAAATAAGAGCTATTCGGTAGAAAAAGCCGATGACACCACCCTAGTAAATGGGAAAACGATCAATTGGGATCTTCAGTGGATTTCTGATCGTAAAATTCATCTGATTTATGAAAACAAGTCACTTGAAGCTGAATTGATTACCATAGATAAAGAATCAAAAACCATTCAAATCAGACTTGGCGATAAAGTCTCAAACCTACAACTCAAAGATAGATTTGACATCCTCTTAGAGCAAATGGGGATGAACAACACTGCCTCAAATGCCTTGAAGGAAATTAAAGCGCCGATGCCAGGATTGATATTAGACCTGAAAGTACAGCCCGGAGATGAAGTGGTCAAAGGTGACGTGGTATTGATCTTAGAGGCGATGAAAATGGAGAATATTATCAAAGCCCCAGGCGATGGCATAGTAAAAGCCGTGAAAGTTTCTCTCAATCAAAGCGTGGAAAAAAATCAAGTCTTGATTCAATTTTAACCTTTATGCCTAGCATAATGAAATGAACAAATTATATTTGTCGGATTATTTTGTGCAAATCGGGCTACGCTCGGTCCTTTTTCAGTCAATTTGCTAAAGATTTTTAGCTCCAATCTGAGAATAATTCGCCTCAAATAATCGCAACAATAGCGATAAAAAAACCTCTGAAATACAATACCAAACACATGAAATACAAGAGAATACTGCTCAAACTCAGTGGAGAAGCGCTAATGGGTGAGAAGAATTATGGCATTGACCCAGCAAGATTGCAGCAATACACAGAAGAGATCAAGAAGGTACATGACATGGGTGTGGAAATTGCAATCGTAATTGGCGGTGGCAATATTTTCAGAGGGGTACAAGCTGAATCATCTGGAATCGACAGAGTTCAGGGTGACTACATGGGCATGTTGGCTACCTTGATCAATGCTATGGCGCTTCAAAGTGCACTGGAGCAAGGTGGAATGTACACTCGTCTAATGTCTGGTATCAAAATCGAAAGTGTTTGCGAACCATTTATCCGCAGAAGAGCTATTCGTCACTTGGAAAAAGGTCGTATTGTGATTTTCGGTGCTGGGATAGGCAACCCCTATTTCACGACCGATTCTACGGCAAGTTTGAGAGCTATTGAAGTAGAAGCAGATATTGTATTGAAAGGAACAAGAGTGGATGGAGTCTATACCGCTGACCCGGAAAAAGACCCTACAGCCACAAAATATAAAACCATTTCGTTTCACGAAGTGTATGAAAAGAACCTAAACGTCATGGATATGACAGCCTTTACTCTTTGTCAGGAAAACAACCTACCAATCATTGTATTTGACATGAACTTGTCAGGAAACCTAAGCAAATTGGTGCAAGGCGAAGAAATAGGTACTTTGATCACTTCTTTAAGCTAAAAAACATGGAAGAAATCGAATTATACTTAGACGAAGCAAAAGAATTAATGCAGAAAGCAGTAGATCATACGGCTGCTGAGCTTTTGAAAATCCGTGCTGGCAAAGCAATGCCAAATCTTCTGGACGGAATTATGGTTCAGTATTATGGAGCTAATACTCCCTTGAGCCAAGTGTCATCTGTCAATACACCTGATGCTCGAACACTTTCTATTAAGCCTTTTGAGCGCACGATGATTTCCGAGATTGAAAAGGCCATCATCAATTCAGACCTTGGACTAGCTCCTCAAAACAATGGGGAAGTGATCATTCTGACCATTCCGGCACTTACTGAAGAAAGACGTATTAACTTGGTCAAACAAGCTAAGCATGAATGTGACGGAGGAAAAATATCCCTGAGAACAGTACGCAAGGATATCAATGACGAACTGAAAAAGCTTCAAAAAGACGGTGCTGCAGAAGACGAAATCAAAAGAGCTGAGGACGTTGTTCAAAAGCTAACCGATCAATATTCGGTTAAAATAGATGAACTGCTAGCGAAAAAAGAAATAGACATTATGAAAGTCTAATCATTAAAAAACCCGGTTTTAAGCCGGGTTTTTTAATGGCCTTATTTTTTGGACTAATTATCAATATTGACATTGATAAAGGTCGCAACCCCAAACCTCACGCCTCCCCGTAAGAAATCATTGTTTTCAAATCCTGCTCCCATTTCCAATCGGAAAATTCGAAACAGATTGTCGAGTGAATAGCCAACTTCCCAATAATGTGGGGAATTGTCTGTTTTCAGATAATTGAAAAAGATATTCTCTCTCAGCCCTGAAAATCTCAACATCGGCAATTGAGTAAAAAGGAATTTCCTAAACTGGTAATGTACTATACCCGAGAAGTACTTAGAGTTTGTGCTGTACTTGTAATAATCCATAAAGCGATAATTGGAGGCAGGACCAAAGTTGGAGAAGATCGTACGATTGCCACCGAAGTGTTGGAAGTCCGGGAAATACACTTGATCGTTAGACAAAAAGGCTCCTGCAGAAAGATTGAAGTCTAGCTTTCCACTAACCCCAAAAGTGTAATTATGCTGAATTCCAAGTTCCAAGTGATCAAAATCTGCCGCTGTTCCATCACCACTAATGCCTCCAAACGCTTTATTATAAGCGAGCTTAACCAAGGGAGATCGATCATTTATTGGGTACTTTCGCCCATTTCTAATCCCATATTTTATTCCCGGTCTCCACTCTAGTTCGGTATTGAGCTTTAGAATATCATGATCTCCAAATGATCCCGGACTTGTCTCTACATTCTCTGGCTGATTGGAAGTGTAATCCCTTCCTTCCTTATTGTAGAAACTGTAATTATTCGTGTTGAATAACTCCGTACGATGGGCATAAGTCATATTTACCCGATAAGTCAATCCGCCATTTACACGATGAGCCCAATAAGCTTGCGCAAAATCCTGCTCGTATAGCTTCATGTAATTCTGCCTAAAAATCAAGGAATAAAGGGCATTTACCTGTTCGTTGATAGGCTCGCCCCCATTGAATTGATAGATATATCTACCGCCTCTTACTCCGAATGTTGTACCTGATATTGGCAAGGTGCTTGACCATCGGAAATCAACTTTTCCATAAAAACGATTGCTCGAAAACCCATAGCGTAGCTCAGGTTCGATATTGAAGCTTTTGCGCTGTGTGCTTACACTATCAGCCAATTTGGTTGATGACTGCTTTCTGTAAAATAATCCCACTCCAACCTTGAAACCTTCAACGGTATTGAAAGAAGTCTTTGTCCAGTTTTGCTTGAATCCTATAGAAACTCCTTTGCCCATGCTGTACGAAGCGCCATTCATGAAGTCCAGTGGCTTATATTTTCGTTTGGCTTTTTGCGCTACTGAATCCACTTCACTCATCTTGGCCACCTCCACCGTCGCCAAACTATCATCCCGCTGATATCCTTCAATCTCACTATCTGTCAGTGGAACTGGACGAATACTATCCCAATAAGCTTGGTTATACTTTTTGGCCATGGAATCCACTTCATAGTAACTTTCCTGAACCACATCTGGCTCCTCGAGTTCTTTCAGTGACTCCTTCTCGTACTCGTTCAGAAGTTTGCGATATTCTTTTCTTGTTTTAGGTTCTTCCTTCGCCAGCTGCTCCAAAGCCGATACAGACTTATTAAAAGCCACAGCATCTTCAGGTACTTCCTGTACTTTTTCATCGATAATCTCAGGTACGACTTCTAGATCTGGATTCAGTTCTATTTCATATTCACGGGTAGAAGCCAAGTATTTGAAGTTCCCTTCAAAGCCGAAAACCTTGCCACCAAAATCATAGGTGTGCGTCAAAGGCATCCATACATTATCCGCTACAGGGGCGTATTGTTGTTTGGCTTGGATCTGAAAGCCCAACATAGAAGTCTGCAAGTTCAGGCTATGAATTGCCCACAAATCCTCAATAATGTAAATAAAGCCTTCAAATACCTGCTCTCCTCTTGATCTTGGGGTGACCTTAATCTTGCTCACCAATACATTCTGATCAAAGAAGCTCCCTTCGTATTGGAACTTATAATACTGAAAAGCGGAGCGAGAAAGCGGCGAGATGATGCCGTTGATTTTCTCTTGATAAAAAGTAGTCTGGATATAAGGAGCAGGAGAGGTAGATTGATTATCGCCGTTGGTACGAATAGAAATCACTTTTTCCTCCACTTTATTGGGTTGAGTAAAAGTGATTCTAGATACAGATTCGGAGGTATAAGCTTCATTGAGCTTGAGACCTTCTTTTTCAATAGTCTTTCGCAAGAAAAAAGGTGCGTCGGTCAGTTTACCTGTTCCTTTCAGATAAACAGTCATGCTGTATTTCTGAATCTGCAGTCTATGATACTTGGCTTTTGCTATCGCTTTTCTCATAATAGTCAGCGCAGGATCTTCCGCCCCCGCCCTTACTTCCACCTCAGCCAAGGTATATTCCTGGGGATCCAGCACAAAGTCTTTGGTAATCCATCCCTCTGACACTGTGATCGTTTCGAGCTGAGATTTGTAACCAAGGTATTGGACTAAAACATCATAAACGCCCTTCGGAAGCTTGTATTCATAATTTCCCTCTTCATTGGTAGGCACCCCGTCACCGAGATTTCGAATATAGACCGAAGCAAAAGCCAAGGGTTCGCCATTTGCAGTTTTCACATTCCCTTTGATTCCTTGAGCCTCTAGATGATGGGGGAAAAGTAATGCAGTTATAGAAACCCACAGGACAAAAATTACTTGTATTTGTTTTTTCATAAAAGTCAATTGGCTCTTCAAGTTAAACAGCTTTTCAAAAACGTACTTTACATAGGGTATGTTTTAAGATGATTTAGCAATCCTATAAACCTTCTATTTTAATCTCTATAATTATCAGAAATGATACTAAGTACCCAGAAAAGTAGAGTCAATACCTATCGCAGACAGTCCACAGTCGACAATCAATAGGTGTCCATTTGAAAAAACTTTCCCCACTAAAGTTTGATAATAGCAGCTTACCTATTCCTCCTAAAGTGGACAGTTATTATTTTGTTTTACAACTAATCTTCCGAAAAATCATTGTAAAGTGTTCTAATTTCCAATAGCTTTAAGGCCCAAACGCAACGAATGGAAATCCGCTTTGACAAAGCTTTACTTCGATTTCTGATACACAAGCACTATAAAAATTCCAAAAATATGCGTACCCTCAAATACATGCTCTTTTCAGGAATACTCCTGATTGCATCCTCATGCGCAAAACAGGTCGACTATTCTCAAGCCATCACTGATGGACAATATATTAGTGAAGCCCAAGATAGAATCACCGAAGTGATCATTCACGACATTTTTTCTCCACCAGTAGCTGCGAGAATTTACACCTATGCATCCCTTGCGGCCTATGAAGTAGCAGCCTCAGTTGATCCAAATTACCTTTCCTTAATGGGGCAATTAAATGGATCAGAGAAAGTGACTTTCACTCCTTCTGAAAAAGTATATCCTCCTCTAGCCTCACTGGCAGCCTATTATTATGTGGGCACAGGATTGATTTTCTCGGAAGATATGATGAATGAGCATAGAGATGCAACTTTTGCTGCGCTGAAAGAAAAAGGCATTCCAGACGATGTATTTGAAGCTTCTATAGCCTTCGGCAAAGAAGTGGGTGACGTGATCAAAGCCTATTCTTCCAAAGACAACTACCACCAGAGTCGGTCCTTCCCGAAATTCACTGTAACTGCAGATGAAGGAACTTGGCAGCCTACTCCACCGGCATATATGGAAGCCATTGAACCTCATTGGAGCAAAATCAGAACTTTCGTGCTTGATTCAGCTTCTCAGTTCAGACCACTTCCACCTCCTCCATTTTCCACAGAGCCTGGAAGTGAATTTTATAAGGTAGCGAAGGAAGTATATGATATGGACAGAAGTGCCACCCAAGAGCAAAAAGACATTGCGCTATTCTGGGATTGTAATCCTTATAAAATGAATGTGAAAGGTCATGTAATGTTTGCGGAGAAGAAAATCACCCCTGGCGGACATTGGATGAGCATTGCAGCAATAGCATCTAAAGCAGCAGGAAAAGATTGGAAAGGAATCGCAGAAGTCTTTGCCATGACAGGCATTTCACTTAATGAAGCATTCATTTCCTGCTGGGAGGAAAAATACCGAAGTAACCTCATCAGACCTGAGACTTATATCAATCAACACATCGATGAGCAATGGGTGCCTCTTTTGCAAACACCGCCATTCCCAGAGCATACCAGCGGACATAGCGTAGCTTCGGCCGCTTCCGCTTATACATTGGCACATCTCTTCGGAGATGAGTTTCATATAGTAGATAGCTCGGAAGTCGCTTATGGTCTTCCTGTAAGAGAATATGACTCCTTTACGCAAGCCGCCGAAGAAGCCGCTCTAAGCAGGTTCTATGGAGGGATTCATTACCGACCAGCTATAGAATATGGCATCACGGAGGGCCGGGATTTGGCCGCGTTCATCTGGACTAAAGTGGACACCAAACCCAAAAATGTAGCAAGCAATTAATTTCAAAAGCATCCGACACCTCGGGTGCTTTTTTTGTTTCCTACAAATGAAATTTGAAATAAGAATGGACTCATCGTCACTCCTGTTGTTTTTATTCCAAGAGATATTCTGTACCTTCTCTTATCACCTTTTTGAATTGGATCTATCCTTTTCTTGTTTTTAAACCTACTATTTTATGTCAAAAACCATTATCGTTTCCAACCGCCTTCCTATCAGTTTAAGACACCGAAACGGCCGATTTGAGTTCAAACCAAGTGCAGGAGGATTAGCTACTGGCCTTGGATCTATTTATAAAGAGGGAGATAATATTTGGATTGGATGGCCAGGAAATACAGTAGACGACCCAGAGCAACGCGCAGAAATTATACTGGAACTTCATGAGCTTAAGATGGCTCCTGTTTTCCTTTCCAAGGAAGATGTAGAAGAATTCTATGAGGGTTTCAGTAACGAGACACTGTGGCCAGCATTCCACTATTTCACTCAGTATATGGTATACAACCCTGAGCATTGGGAAGCTTATGTACGTGTGAATCAGAAGTTTTGTGATGCCATCTTGAAAAAAGCAGGACCAGACGATACCATCTGGATTCATGATTACCAGCTGCTCTTACTTCCTCAAATGCTACGTGAGGTACTTCCAAATGCAACTATCGCATTTTTCCAACACATCCCATTCCCATCCTACGAGATCATCCGTATGATTCCTTGGAGACAAGAATTGCTTGCAGGAATGTGCGGAGCAGATTTGATTGGCTTTCATACCTATGACGATATGCGTCACTTCCTCAGTGCTGTGGGCAGAATCAATGGTTTGTCCAGCGAAAGCGGCTACATCCAAGCAGAAAACAGAATCATCAATGTCGATTCTTTCCCGATGGGGATCGATTACGACAAATTTGCAAAGCAGGCGAAAAGCAAAAGAACGCTAAATTTTGTAAAGGAATTTGGCAAACAGGTGGAAGATCAAAAGCTGCTTCTAACCATTGATAGACTGGATTATTCCAAAGGGATTCCTCAGCGTATTCAGGCTTTCAATCAATTGCTCGAGCAGCATAAGGAACTTCATGGCAAATTATCCATGATCATGATCGTAGTGCCAAGTCGCGACAAGGTGCAGTCTTACAAAGAACTTAAAGAAGAAATTGACCTTTTGGTAGGTAGAATAAACAGTGAGTATTCCACATTGACATGGGTACCAGTGCATTATTTCTACCGAAGTTTCCCATTCGAGGAACTCAGTGCTTTTTACAATATGTCGGATATCGCATTGGTGACTCCTCTACGTGACGGTATGAACTTGGTGTGTAAGGAATTTGTAGCCAGTAAAACTGACCAGACGGGGGTTTTGATTCTCTCCGAAATGGCTGGAGCATCCAAAGAGCTTCAAGATGCGATTCTAGTCAATCCAAACGACCGTCAAGGCGTAGTCGATGCCATCTTCAATGCGCTTTCTATGCCGCTCGAAGAGCAAAAATTCAGAATGAACAGCATGCAGGAAAGCTTGAAAAAATACGACGTTTTCCAATGGGTGAAAGTCTTTATGGATCGCCTCGACCATGTGAAGAAAAAGCAGGAAGATCTTACCTCCAAGGACGTAGACGTCAAAGTGATGAACGAAATTCAAGCTAGCTTCAAAAAAGCTAAGAAAGCTATTTTGTTCCTTGACTACGACGGTACGCTTACAGGATTTCATTCAGACCCACAGAAAGCCGTGCCGGATGATGAATTGAGAGGTATTGTAAAAGATCTTAGCGAACTCGCTCAGGTAGTGGTCATCTCAGGTAGAGACAAGGACACTTTGGGTCGATGGTTTGAAGGACAGTATATCGACATGATCGCTGAACATGGCGTATGGGTGAAAAAGAAAGAGGACAAAGGAGACTGGGAGTTATACGCTGAAGTCGAAGACGGATGGAAAGATGACATCCGAAAAGTGATGGAATATTACGTTCTCCGAACTCCTGGAGCATTTATCGAGGAAAAGCACCATTCCCTAGTTTGGCATTATAGAAAAGTAGAAAGTGGATTGGGAGATCTCAGAATGCGTGAGCTTTTCAGCCACTTGAAGTACATGGCTAGAGGTTACAACCTTCAAGTACTGGAAGGAAATATGGTCTTGGAGATCAAACGCCCTGATATCAACAAAGGCAGAGCGGCTACCGCGATGATGAAAGGAATGGAATATGATTTCATCTTGGCAATCGGAGATGACTGGACAGATGAAGATACGTTCAAGGCTATGCCAAAAAACGCCTATTCTATCCGGGTAGGTTACGCATACACACAAGCCAATTTCAATATCAAATCAGTCAAACAAGTAAGGCAATTGCTTCAGAAGTTGACTTCCTGATCTGAGAAATGAATTTATAATTAAGGTAGGGGCGAAAGATTTTTTCGCCCCTACAAATTTGTGGCCTCTGCGACAAACTACCCTACAAATATTTTTTATACAGATTATCCAGTATCCTCTTATCTGTTTCTGTCAATTCCGTTTCTATATCATGCTGGACAAAATGCAGTTTGAATGCGCGTATTGCAGCATTTGGATCACTCATATCATAGCCTATTATTCTAAGCGCCAGAATAGGATCTACAGTTTCTTGAGGTAAATCGTCTGTGCTTTCGATAGGAATAGAAGTATACTCATGCGGGGAAAGAACTGGAAACACTACTTCTTCATCATACCATAATCCAAAGCCTTCTTCTGCAAGCATTTTCCAAGGAAAATAAATACTTGGATCTACTTTTCTAGATGGAGCGATATCCGAATGCCCGATGAAATTGGCTGTAGGAATTCCATATTTCCACTTGAGACGCTTAAGTAAAACCAGCAAACTTTCTATCTGCGCAGAAGTGAATGGCTCGCTTCCATTATTATCCAGTTCAATTCCTATAGAAGCAGAATTCAAATCCGTATCATTTCCCCATCTTCCTCTTCCGGCATGCCAAGAGCGTAGGTAATCATTCAACATCTGCACGATCTCCCCATCTCTGCCTACGACATAATGAGAGCTCACCTGAGTTCTGCTAACTGTGAAGGTATTGATCGTCTGCTGTAGGGAATCCTGAGCTGTATGATGGATGATCACGTAGTTTGGTTTTCTGATACTGAAATTGGTCGTACCTATCCACTTATCTGTGATGCTCAGAGTATCATACTTGAGTTCAGCCTTGGTCTTAGGGATCTCTCGGATAGATGCGGTGGTTTCCTTAATAGCCTTCTTATGCGCCTTGTTATTCTCACGATAGATATCTTTGGAACAGGAGACAAAAGCTAAGGAGAAAATAATTAATAGAAGGAAGGTGAGATGTTGTTGGAACTTCATAGACAGGAGTGATTAATCTTGATTTGAAGCTACAAGTATTGTACTAAGTCTGAAAACCAACTATAGAAAAAACAGGATAGTATGAGATATGAAGAAAACCTTTGAGGTCTTTTTTTGACCTCGAAGGTTTTGATAGTGTAGTTAATAAAAAAGGTTCTACCACTAATTTAATGGAAGTCCGGTAATGAAAATCTACCTCCTAGCTGAATAACGCTTAAAGGAGCCTGATATTCAGTCTTAAAATGCTCCTGACCTTTTCTCCATTGATATTTAAGCCTAACAAGAACCATGTTTCCCACTAACTTAAGGGTAGAACCGAAAAAATAAGCAACGTTGGGACAAGGAATGTAAAGAAAAAAGTATGTTTATCCGTGATTACGCACTTAGCCAAATAACATTCTAAGTATTGGCCCCTCGACGTTGCTCGGGGTCCGAATTATAGATTAGAGCCTTGGGAGGGAGAAAGAGGCGGCTCCGCCGCCTCTTTCTCCCTCCCACATAAAAAATAGCATACGGTGGCCGAGCGAAGTCGAGGCCTGTTGATCACTACCTGTAACATAGCAGAGACTCAAATAAAAAAGTCCTGCTTCTGGAGAAAGCAGGACAACTGTAAGCTATAACCTCTGCGCAAAACTCCGCGCACACTGAGGTAAAATAAGAACTACAAGAAATTCGGTCTATCCAATTTCCTACCGATGCGGAAAGCAGCGTTCATCAGGCCAACATGGGAGTATGCCTGAGGGAAATTTCCCCACTGACTTCCTGTCTTCTGATCTACATCTTCGGAGAATAAATGCAAGTGATTGCAATATTTCACCAGCGTCTCAAAGCCTTCCACGGCTTCATCCAATCTTCCCACGCAAGCTAGCGCCTCAATATACCAGAAAGCACAGATCAAGAACGTCGTCTCTGGCACACCAAAATCATCCATGTGCTTGTAGCGATAGAATAGGAAATCCTTTGCCAACAACTCGTCTTCCAATGCTTTTAGGTGATCATTTGCTCGCTCTAGATCATCACCAAAGTAACCCATGGTAATTAATTGAAGCGTAGAGGCATCCATGTACGTCGAGCCAATTGCTTGCCCATATGCCTTACGATCTGGAAGATAACACTCCTCTATTTTGCCGATAGCTAAATTTCTAAGAACTATCGCTTTCTGATACATCGCATCATCCTTTAGACGTGTACCAATTTTTGCGGCAGCACAGGCTCCGGCCCAGTGAAATAAGAAGGTATAGCAATGCTGCTGTGCCAAATTCCTAAACTCCCAGAGCCCAGCGTCTTTTTCATTCATCGTCGCTTCGATCTTATTCAGCAAATTCATAATCATCGGCTTGGAGTTACTTCTCTCCTCTTCGGTAAATCGCTGATCAGAATAGAGTGGCAGTAAAGACACCAACACCTGGCCGTAAAGATCATTCTGAATATGTGTATAAGCTTGGTTTCCAAAGCGAACTGGCTTCTCTCCCATATAACCATCCAAATCTGAAATCTCTTCAGTCAAAAGCGAATCGCCAGTAATCGAATAAAGTGGTTGATAACGACCATCTGGTCCAGGCTTTAGGTTATGAATAAATTCGAAGTACTTCTCCAACTCCTCAAAGTGCCCCAAACTATTGAAACAAGTCAAGGTATAATAACTATCCCTAATCCAGCAGTAGCGATAATCCCAGTTTCGTGTGGATCCTGGAGATTCCGGTAAACTAGTTGTCGATGCAGCGATGATAGCTCCTGTATCTTCGTACTGGTGGATTTTGAGAATCAAAGCTGATCTCAAAACCAACTTCTGATGAAAATTGGAAATACTCGTGGACTTTACCCACTCTTGCCAATAAGCAGTAGTAGCATGCAGAAAACGCTCAGAAGTGGTCTCAATGGCTGCTTCCAACGGCCTCCCATAAGTCAATACTAGGTATATGGGCTTATTTAAAGAGAATGCCTTTCCATCCATAATGTAACTCAACGGCGCATTGGTAGACAATCTAAGTTCCTGCTCAGTATCCATAAAACGGATATGATTGCTTCCCATACTTGACTTCAGCAATCGAGAACCATGCTCAGCCGAAGGCTGACATTTGATCAGGATTTTAGGAGACCCTGATACTGCTTCGATCTTACGGATCAGCATCAGTGGCTTATAGTAGCGATCGAAGTTTTTGAATCGTGGTGCAAAATCGGTCACAGAATAACTGCTATCTCCCGATTTGACGGTAGTCTTGAGTACGTTGGTATTTTCTAGATAAACTTGACTAGACTTGAATTCTCCGGATTCTGGGTGTATGGTGAATTCTCCGCCTTTCTCCCGGTCCAGCATTCCCCCAAAAATGAAATCAGAATCAAATCTTGGCAGACACATCCAGCTGATATTCGTGTCCAGTTCCACATGGGCGATATAGGCGCAATTGCCGATCACCCCACTTCCATAGGTATGTTTTTGCATTAAGGTCAGGTTTGAATTTGAAAAGTCAGGCTAGTGGGTCAACTATCAAGAAAGGAAAAAGGATAGGTTAATCCAAAAAATATGGGGGATTTTGGCTTGATTAATTGGAACTAGACTCAATATTCAAATACTGCAATCCCCAGATCTTCATCGTATGTAATTAAATAAATTTTTCTATCGATTGAATTGACAGAAATTAATTTTATAGATCTATCCAACAGAAAATAAGCAATGGGTTCTTCGTCAAAATCAAACAAAAAGACATCTGTGGACATCAATCTTGTAGTTGCAATTTCTTCTTCACTACTAACCACACATTCATTTATATCCCAAACTTGATAGTATAACCCATTTTTCCAAAAAAAACACCCCCCTCTTCCCCAAGCTAAAAATTCACAATATTAAACATCATTGACCCTCAAAATGGAATGACTCCAAAAACTGCAACTGGCCGTTTGTTCAGAATTCACTTTTATTGAAAAATCCAGCACAAAAACCCTGTTTTAAAAATAATAAAGAAACATTATTGGGTAATTGGAGAAGCGGAAATACTTTTATACTGAAAATTTATTCTGGAGATGAGTTGCATTTCAGATTTAAATTCTTGAGATTCAGCAAGAATGGAACTAAATCACTTTTCAGAATAGCACTTCTGAAGATTTTATGGGGTCCGTGATATTTCAGTGAAGTCAATTATTAATCAACCCAATTAACCAAATCACTATGAAAAAGCAGAGGAAGTTGTCTTTCCTGTTGGTTTTCCTTCTGTGCCTGAGCTTGCCTAGCCTGACTTTTGCCCAAGAAGGAGAAATAACGGGAAAAGTTACTGACACGGAGTCCGGCGAAGGGATTCCAGGAGTGAGTGTCATTATTAAAGGTACCTCCAGAGGAGCCATCACAGATTTAGACGGGAGCTATTCGATCAGTGCAGGATCGGAGGATGTACTCGCCTTCTCATTTTTAGGCTATGTAACTGTAGAGGAGACTGTCGCCAACAGGACAGTCATCAACGTTAGTTTATCGCCATCTATTCAGGCTCTGACCGAGGTTGTGGTCGTAGGCTACGGTACCCAAGAAAGAAAGGAAATTACAAGTGCTGTGACTAGTGTCAAGGCCGAGAATTTCAATCAAGGTACTGTAAATGACCCTCGCCAATTGCTTCAGGGTAAAGTAGCAGGCTTAAACATTGCAAGACCTGGAGGTAACCCCAACGGCGGCTTTAATATGCGTCTAAGGGGAATCTCTTCCATAGGTGAAAATGCTGAACCTCTTGTAGTAATTGACGGTGTAATCGGAGGTTCTTTGAGTACTGTGGATCCTAATGACATCGAATCCATGGATGTACTAAAAGACGGATCAGCTGCCGCAATTTATGGAACAAGGGGCTCTGCAGGGGTTATCTTGGTTACCACCAAAACAGGAAAAGTAGGCAGAACTGTAGTGGAATTCAATAGCAGCATGGCCATTGAAAATGTTGCTCGGACCATCAGTGTGATGAATGCTGATGAATATAGACAGGTCCCCAATTCTGTTGACTTAGGTGGCAATACCAACTGGTTAGATGAAGTAACGGGCACCGGCTTAAGTTTTGTAAATAACCTTTCATTAGGTGGAGGCACCGCCTCAACAAGCTATAGAGTCTCCATCAACTCAAGAAATGTGAATGGCGTAGGTATCAATTCCGGTTTTGACCAATTGAACGCCAGGCTAAACCTGACCCAAAAAGCATTGAAGGACAAAGCCACCTTCACAGTAAACGTTTCAAACACTACAATTGACAGAGAATTTGGAAATGACAACTCCTTCAGATATGCGATCGTAAGTAATCCTACTATCCCTGTCAGAAGTTCATTGCCACAGGATGTTCAATTTGGAGGATATACGGAGCGGGATATTTTCGACTGGTTCAATCCTGTTTCAATTGCTGAACAAAATATCGCAGATGGTCGTGACAGCAAGCTGTTGGCTAGTATACGAGGGGAATACAACTTCACAAACAAATTTAGAGGTGCTGTATTCTATGCAAGCCAAAGAGAAACTGATTGGAGAGGTTCATATTCGCCAAAAACAGCAAAATTCGGAGGAGGATTTGGCAGAAATGGCCTTGCTACCATTGAAAATAATGAAAGACTGAACGAACTGTTTGAGACCACACTTAATTACGATGAAACAGTGGGCAAAGTTGGAATGGCTTTCTTGGCAGGTTATTCCTTTCAGGAGTTTTTCAATAGAGGCAGTTATACCCAAGCAGGGAATTTCCTGACAGATGCATTTACGTATGATAATATCAGTGCTGCACTTGACTTGGCCAATGGTTTGGCATCAGTTTCAAGTTATGCCAATTCAAACAGGTTGGTGGCATTCTTTGGACGTGCCAACTTCAACTTTGAAGACACTTACCTTTTATCTCTCAGTGCACGATATGAGGGTTCCTCTAGATTTGGAGCCAATAACAAATGGGGATTGTTCCCTGCGATTAGCGCGGGCGTAAACATTGCCAATTTGATCGATATGGCAGGTGTAACTGCTATGAAATTTAGAGCCAGTTATGGTAGAACAGGTACACAACCTGGAGAATCCTATTTGTCCCTACTAAGATTTGGTCGTCAGGGCAACTTCTTTTATAACGGACAGTTTGTACCTTCCTATGGCCCAGTATCCAATGCCAACCCAGACTTGGCATGGGAAACAAAGGATGAATATAACGTTGGTTTGGATTTTGTCATCCTCAACAACAAACTGGATGGTGCGATTGACTACTACACCAGGATCACAACAGGTATGATCTTACCTATAAATGTTCCAGTTCCTCCAAATCTTTTCCCTACCACCCAATTGAACATCGGTGAAATGTCTAATTCGGGTCTTGAGGTCATGTTGAATTACAAAGCCATCCAAAAATCTGATTTCAGATGGACTACCGGTGTCAACTTCTCAACCTTAAAAACTAAGCTTAGAAGCTTGTCCGCCGGAGATTTGAGTTTTGGAGAAGTTAACTATCGTTCCAACTTTGGTTCACCTGGTCAAAACCTGACTCAATTGATCCGAATCCAAGAAAATGGTCCTTTGGGACAGATCTGGGGGCCGGTACTCGATGGAATCAATGAAAACGGAAGCCCAAGGATGAAGGTCATTAATGGAACAGCATTAGATGCCAACGGCAATCCAGTTTATTGTAACTGTAATGATGACCGTGCCCAATTGGGTACTGCCTATCCTACTTTAAATTTTGGTTTCAATAACAGCTTCAAATACAAAAACTGGGACTTGAATTTCTTCTTCAGAGGATCATTTGGTCATTATCTGATCAACAGCTACAGAGGTTTCTATGAGAATACAGAAGGTACCACTGTCCAAAATTATAACATTGTAAATACCAAATACTATGATCCAAGTGTCACCAAGGCTGAATATAACAGCAGCCACGTCGAAAAAGCGGATTTCGTAGTCCTTGACAATGCCACTATAGGATACAACTTTAAAATGAGTCCTGGAAAAGCAGTTGGAAGAATTAGAACTTTCATCTCTGTCCAAAACCCGTTCATGTTAACTGGTTATACAGGAGTTGATCCTGAGGTAAGGTATGGAGATTCGGAGGCGGGTGGTGATCCGCTAGCTCCAGGCATAGAGCGTAGAGCAACGTATTTCACTACTACGGTCACTACTTTCGGTCTAAATTTAACTTTCTAAGCTAAAAATAAGATATCATGAAAAAATTAATCAACATAAGATCCTTCTTGATTGGCTTAGGAATGTGTTTTGTCATTTCTTCCTGCGTTGATTTGGAAGAAGAAGTGTACAGCGCGGTAACAGCCGAGAACTTTTTCAAAACCGACGAAGAATTCATCTCCGCATTGGGACAGGCGTATAGTTCACTCGGAGGCCTGGGCAACCACTCAGGGCTCTGGTCTATAAATGAACTAGCTTCAGACGAAATAGTAATTTCCACTAAGGGTGGCGACTGGTTTGACGGGGGGGTATTATTGCAGCTACATCAGCATGAATTCCTGCCTGACAATCCCTTCTTCCAAAACTCCTGGAATTTCCTTTATGGGGGCATCAATACCTGTAACCGGTTGATATTTTCCTTTCAAAATCTGGATAACCCGAATTCTGAAGCCTATATCGCTGAATTGCGGGCCCTAAGAGCTTTGTATTATTACTGGGCTATGGATGCTTTCGGGAATATCCCAATCGTAACGGATTTTACCATCACTGAGGCTCCGGATACCAAAAACCGGGTGGAGGCTTACAATTTTATCCTTAGCGAACTCAATGAAATCATTCCCTTACTTCCTGACGCCAAGGACGGAACCACCTATGGCAGAATGACCAAATGGAGTGCGCTGATGATTAGGATGAAGTTATATCTGAATGCTGAGACCTATACAGGAACAGCCCAATGGGCTCTTGCAGCCAAGGATGCCGAGGAAATTATCAATACAGGGCCTTATAGTTTAATGCCTACTTACAGGGACAATTTTATCATCAACAACTCAAATTCTACAGAAAACATCTTTGTTTATCCTTATGACAAGGTGTTTGCGCGGGGATTTAACTGGGTGATGATGACTCTTCACATTGCCAGCCAGTCCACCTTCAACCTCACCCAGCAGCCCTGGAACGGATACCAAACCGTAGAAGAATTTTATAATTCTTATGTGGATCCGACAAAGAACCCCGGCGTTCAGGGTCCTGTATGGAAAGGTTTAGCTTTAGAGCCTTCCACAGGAACCGTTGACGGCAGATTAGGTAATTTCTTGGTGGGTCCTCAGAAAAGATCAAATGGGGGTACTCTGTTAGACCCGGGAGTAGAACCTACGGATCCAACCGGCCAAAATGGAGACCCAAACGGAGAGCCGATCACTTTCATGCCATTTTTGAATGAAATATGGCCACAGGGATTGCGTCAGGCAGGTGCACGGATAGGCAAGTATGAGTTTGAAATTGGTGGAACCGATAACATGAGCAATGACTTTGTAGTATTCCGGCTTTCTGATGCCATTCTAAGTTTGGCAGAAGCAAAATTCAGATTAGGAGAAACTACCCAGGCATTGGCTTTGGTCAACCAGATCAGGGACAGAGCAGGAAATCTCGATCCATTCACTACCCTCACCAATGAAAATCTACTTGCAGAGCGAGGCAGGGAGATGTTTGTGGAAATGACGAGAAGACAGGATTTGATCCGATTCAAGAAATACGGAGAGGCATGGTGGCCTTTTGAGGGGATGAAACGTCCTAAGAAGGTACACAGCGCAGGAAGTTTTCTGGAGCTGTTCCCTATCCCACAGCCTCAGCTTTTGGCAAACCCTAAGCTGCAGCAAAATCCAGGTTATAATTAACAGGGGATAAATACAAAGAAAAAAGCAGGCTGAAAGTTTACTCAGCTTGCTTTTTTTTGTCTTCTTTCTTTTCATTAGCTTCAACTTTAGCCGTCAGCTTTGGGATTTTACTCCAATTACCCCGGGCTTGACATTCTGCGTACCCTTTATTTCTATTCTTATATCGCCAACCGCATGTATATTAAAAATCTGATTTTACCTTTTTTTATTCTTTTGGTCATAGGACAAGGCTGTAGTTCTCCGGGCATTGGAGTAGATGAAGACTATAATTCATCTGACAGTCTATTTCTGGGAATGTATCTGGGAATGGGGCAAGAGGATTTTTTTAACCTCTGTACAGAGTTGAATAAGCAGGAGCTTATCACACAGGGACCTGGAGGAAATACCAACGTGGAACATCGGATGACCGATGAATTTGACAGTGAGGTTAGCATGCGTTTTTTTCCCACATTTATTGAAAACAAAGTGTTTGAAATGCCTGTGACCTATTCCTATGTTGCTTGGGCCCCCTGGAACAAGCAATACTGGGCAGACAGCCTGCTGGAAAAGGTTTTGGATAAATATAAAATTTGGTACGGGGATGATTTCACATTGATTAATCATCCAGACCAGGGTAAGGTATACTACAAAATTGACAAGAAAAGAAGAATCAATTTGTTTATCCGGGATGAACAATATGTTCAGGCCGTGTTCACAGATCTGAAAGTAGAGAAAAGGCTGAGGGAGGAATTCGAGAAAAACAAACCATCTAACTATGAGCCCTCAAATTGATTGGTTAAATTCTAAACATTGAATACCTGATGAAGAATGCCTGTCTTTTGGCCCTTATCTTTTCCTTTTTGATTTTTTCTTCCTGTAATGAGGAAGGTAAGTCCGGGTCAGAATATTTATTTGTAGAGTTGGATTCCAATATAACAGGTATTGATTTCACCAACCAACTGACAGAGACGGAGGAATTCAACATCATTGAATACCTGTATTTCTACAATGGTGGGGGAATAGCGGTGGGGGATGTCAATAATGACGGACTTCTGGATTTATACTTTTCTGCCAACCAGCTTCCCAATAAGCTTTTTTTGAATAAAGGAAATCTGGTTTTTGAAGATATTACTGCACAGAGCGGCCTAGCTTCTGCCGGAGCCTGGAAAACAGGAGTGAGCATGGCAGATATCGATGGAGACGGTCTTTTGGATATCTATGTCTGTAGACTGGGAGACTGGAAAGGGGTAAAAGGTAAAAATGAGCTTTATCTCAATAATGGAGACCTGACCTTTACCGAAAACGCTGCGGAATTTGGTCTTGACTTTCAGGGATTTAGTACGCAGGGGGCATTCTTTGACTACGATCTGGACGGAGATCTGGATATGTATCTTCTCAATCATGCGGTGCACACAGCCAATAGTTATGGCAGGGCATCTTTGAGATACATAGACAGTGGTCCTTCAGGAGATCGCCTTTACCGCAACAACGCAGATAAGGATGAAAAAAAATTTACCCCAGTCACCAATGAGGCCAGGATTTTTTCTTCCCAAATTGGTTATGGCTTGGGAGTTGGGATTTCTGATATCAACAAAGATGGTTGGCCGGATATCTATGTTTCCAACGATTTTAATGAAAATGATTACCTCTATCTGAACCTGGGAAATGGAGCCTTTATGGAATCTGGTTCAGAGAGTATAACGCATTCCAGCCGGTTTTCTATGGGCAATGATTTGGCGGATATCAACAACGATGGTTGGATAGATATCTTAAGTCTTGATATGCTTCCGGAGGATGAGATCACACAAAAACGCTCTGCGGGAGAGGACAGTTATGAAATCTACCGGTTGAAACTGAATTTTGGATATGGCCGGCAAGTGAGCAGAAATACCCTGCAGCTGAATAACGGAAATGGGACTTTTTCAGAAATCGCACAACTGGCCGGTATTTCTGCCACCGATTGGAGTTGGGCTCCCTTGTTTGCAGATTTTGACAACGACGGATGGAAGGACCTCTTTATCTCCAACGGTATTTTGAGGCGCCCCAACGACATGGATTACATTAACTTCATCACTAATCCGGAACTAGAGGATGGCATGGTGAAAAAGCCGGAAATCAGTAACCTGGATTTGGCCCAAAAAATGCCTTCAGGGAAGGTCTCAAATTACATCTACAAAAACACCGGAAATCTTTCCTTTCAGGACATGAGTGCAGACTGGGGTATTTCCAAGGCAACTGCTTCCAATGGAGCTGTCTACGCCGACCTAGATAATGACGGGGACCTAGATCTGGTGGTCAATAACCTGAATGCTCAGGCTAGTGTTTTTGAAAATCAACTCAACAAAATATCAGGTAAGGATAAAACCACATTTTTAAAACTCCGGTTTGAAGGTGCCAGAAACAATAAATTTGGCATTGGTGCCCGAGTGGAAGCATTTAGTAAAGACCAAACTCTCATCCAGGAAAATTTTACCGCCAGGGGGTTTCAGTCATCCGTGGCTCCCGAGATCCATTTGGGACTGGGTGATATACAATTTTTGGATTCCTTGAAAGTTACCTGGCCCGGCGGTGGAAGCCAGACTTTGAAGAAGGTGGAAGTGAACAGAAGTATGATTTTCAGGGAAATCGACGCGCAGTCCCCTCCCCTCCCAATCGAGACTAAGAGAACTCCACTTTTGAAAAAACTTCCTTATGAAATCACAGGGCTGGAATTTTTCCATATGGAAGATGAGTATAATGATTTCAATCATCAACCCTTAATTCCTTTCAAGCTTTCCCATAGCGGACCTGCCATGGCTGTGGGCGATGCAAATGCAGATGGGTACATGGACATTTATCTTGGAGGGGCAAAAGGTCAAAAGGGAGCTCTTTTTGTCCAAACCAAAGATGGGAAGTTCAAGAATTCATCCCTTTTTATTGGAGAAGAAAAATTGAATCAGGATGAAGTTTTTGCCGTTTTCTTGGCAAATGAACAAACAGGAAAACCAGACCTTTTGGTGCTCAAAGGAGGAGAAACGCCGGATGCCCGGAGAGAAGGAAACAACACCCTTTTTACAAATGAAGGGGCTGCCGGTTTTTCAAAAAAACAGCAGCTATCCATTGATGCGGACATTCAAGTCTCTATGGTACTGCCAGCAGATATTGACGGCGACGGTTTACAGGATTTAGTTATTGCAGGTAGGAACGTCGCTGGGAAATACGGGCTGATCCCGCGGAGTTATATTTTAAGAAATAAAGGAGGAAATGAGTTTGAAGATATAACAGCAAGGATTGCTCCGGAGTTGGAATTCATCGGTATGGTCACTGATGCCGCCTGGGTGGATTTGGATCAAAACGGCAAGCTGGATCTGGTTATCGTGGGGGATTGGATGCCTATAACTGTTTTTATGAACAGAGAGGGGCGCCTAGTCAACGAAACAGAAAAAATGGGTCTGGCAAAAACTTCTGGTTGGTGGAATTCCCTAGCCGTGGAGGATCTAAATGGAGATGGATTCCCGGATCTGGTGGCGGGAAATCTGGGATTGAACAGCAGGCTGAAAGCCACAGAAGAATTTCCCCTGAAAATGTATGTTAAGGATTTTGATGGAAACGGAAGCCTGGAGCAGGTTATTGCCTATTCCCGACAAGGCAACTATTACCCGGTTGCGACAAGAGATGAACTGGTCAGGCAGATTCCAATAATGAAAAAGGACCTGCTCAGCCACAGGGACTTTGCCGGAAAAACTATTGGTGAGTTATTTAATAACTTAAGGCTGGAAAAGGCTGCACTTTATGAAGCACATCAATTACAGTCCCTGGTCTTGATTAATCAAAAGGGAAATGGTTTTTCGAAGAAACACTTGCCCATACAGGCTGATTTTTCCTCTCTGGAAGCTATTGCCATAGATGACTTGGACGGGGATGGGAATTTCGATCTCATCCTCGGAGGAAATAAAACTGAGGTTTCTCCCTATTTAGGTGCTTTTCTGGGAAGTCAAGGATTAGTTTTAAGGGGAGATGGATCCGGAAATTTCATTCCCATGATCGATTCTGGACTATTAATCAAGGGGAATGTTCGCCAGATCAAAGTAATGGAAGTTGACAATCAGAAATGGGTCTTGTTTCTAAAAAATGATGGTGAACTGGAAGTTTATAAAGTGAGATGATGGGATATTTCTGAAGGATCTGTTAGAAATTTAAGTCAATCGATCTTGAAAAAAAATATCACGTGTAATGGATACTGAAGCATAAAGAAGAACTGACAAAAGCCGTATTGGAAAATGGAGCAGCGAAGCGAGAAAAAGTAGGTTTGTGACCTTTCAGCGTTTTATTCCCCATTCCATTGCAACAAATCAATGCTAACCCTAACTTGAAACAAAACCCATGTTAATACTAATGCTCACAATAAAATTCTTGATGCATAGATGAAAATCAGGAATTACATCCTGCCGATAGTTCTTTTATTTTCTTCCTGCCAGAAGGAGGAAAAGATTCCTGATTCTCTTTTCGAACTTCTCTCGGAGGATCTGACAGGAGTAAGCTTCCGGAATGACCTCGCTTACTCCGAAAAAATCAACCCTTACACATTTAGAAACTTTTATAATGGCGCCGGAGTGGCGCTAGGGGATATCAACAACGATGGGTTATTAGACATTCTTTTTGCAGGCAACCAAACTTCCAACCGATTATATCTCAATCAGGGAAACCTGAAATTCAAAGATATTACTCAATCCGCCGGCTTAGAATCTACCGGCTATTGGTCCACAGGAGTAAGTATGGCAGATGTCAATGGAGATGGTTTACTCGATATTTATGTAAGTAAATCTGGACCAAAAGGTGGAGAAAAGCGCCACAATGAACTCTTTATCAATCAAGGAGACCTTACTTTTTCAGAACGATCCAAAGAATATGGGCTGGCAGAGGAAAAGCTGTCGCAGCATGCCGTGTTTTTGGATTTTGACAAAGACGGAGATCTGGATCTCTATCTCCTGGCTAATTCCGGACGATCGGTCGGAATATTTGACCTTCGCGAAGGCCAACGTGAAACCCGTGATCCAGATGGTGGAAATAAACTATTTCGAAATGACAGTACAATTTTCACAGATGTAAGTGAATCCGCTGGGATCTATGGTAGTGCTATAGGTTATGGTCTGGGCGTGACTGTCGCAGATCTCAATCAGGATACCTGGCCAGATCTTTACGTTTCGAATGATTTTTTTGAGCGTGATTATCTCTACCTGAACAATCAGGATGGCACTTTCTCTGAAGTTTTGCCTGAAACACTGAACGAAATAAGCATGGGCTCCATGGGTGCCGACATCGCCGATCTGGACAATGACACACGTCCGGATATTTTTGTGACCGAGATGCTTCCAGCAGACATGGCCAGGGTAAAAACCAAAACTCCTTTCGAAGAATGGGACAAGTATCAGGCAAGTGTAAAAGCCGGATATCATCATCAATTCACACGAAATACACTTCAAAGAAACCTGGGATTCAAGCCCGGAACCAAGGAACCGGTTTTCACTGAAATGTCCCGCCAAACCGGAATGGATGCAACTGACTGGAGCTGGGGTGCGTTGATTTTTGATGCAGACAATGACGGATGGAAAGATGTTTTTGTCGCAAATGGGATAGTTAAGGATTTGACAGATTTTGACTTCGTCGACTTTTACGTGAATAATCAGAAGAAAGTGGATGGCTACAGAGCGGATTCAATTCTCCTCACCAAAATGATTGATGCCTTCCCTTCGATTCCTCAGCAGAACTACTGGTTCAAGAATTTGGGAAATTGGCAATTTGAAAATCAGGCAGCGACACAAGGCTTGGATCAGCTCACCTTCAGCACAGGTTCTGCCTATGGAGACCTTGATAATGACGGTGACTTGGATTTGGTGGTCAATAACCTGAATGAGCGTGCTTTTATCTATAAAAACACAAGTCGTGAAAATGGATCAGGTAATTACCTTCAAGTTGATTTGGGGGATGCATTTGGAGCACAGGTTACTTGCTTTGCAGACTCAAATACCTTTTATCAAGAGTTTCAACCGGTAAAAGGCTACATGTCTTCAGTAGATCCGAGATTACATTTTGGATTAGGAAAAATCACACAGCTGGACTCGGTCAAAATCCAATGGCCAAATGGGAAAACTAGCTTACTCAAAAATATAGCAGTCAACCAAATCCTGAATCCAGACCAGGTAGATGCAATTCTTTTAGAGGAAAATTTTACGACTCCAAACACTCTTCTTTCTCTTTCTGACAAGGAAATTCCCTTTACCCATTACGAAAGTGATTTCGTAGATTTTGATAGAGACCGACTTCGGTTCTGGATGATCACCAATGAAGGTCCAAAACCGGCAAAAGCAGACGTCAACCAGGATGGTTTGGAGGACTTGTTTATACCAGGAGCCAAAGGCCAATCATCAAGTCTCTTGATTCAGGAAAACGGAGGAAAATTCAGAAACTCTCAAGCAGCGCTGTTCCAAAAAGATAGCTTGGCGGAAGACGTGATTGCATACTTTTTTGATGCCAATGGAGACAATGCACCGGATGTACTGGTAGGAAGCGGTAGTGTTGAGTACGGTGCCAATTCACCACTTTATCAAGACAGACTCTATCTGAATGACGGCAAAGGCAATTTTGTAAAAAGTGATCAGATCTTCTCTTCTCTACCAACTTCCTTTATCCTCAGCACTGACCTCGATCAGGATGGTGACGAAGATTTGATTATTGGATCAAGGAGCATCCCGTTTGCCTATGGTATCCCAACCGGCATTCAAGTTTGGGAAAATGATGGTAAGGGTAACTTTCTGAATATTTCTTCAAAATTCGGGGAAGCAATTCAGTCACTGGGCATGCTCACTTCTGGAGCAATTGCTGATTTGGACGAGGATGGGAAACAAGAACTTATCGTAGCAGGTGAATGGATGTCGATTCGGATTTTCACCCTTTCGAAAGATGAAATTATCGAAAAAACATCCGAATTCGGATTCACGGAGACTAGAGGGCTTTGGAATTGCCTTTTGGTTGAAGATATTAATGGCGATGGCAAACCAGATATTCTGGCAGGAAATTGGGGATTGAATTCAAGACTAAAATCATCTGAAAAATCCAAACTCCGAATGGTCATCAATGACTTTGATCAAAATGGCACTTTGGATGACATCCTGGTTTCATATGACGGAACAAGCTCCATTCCATGGGTACTTAAAACCAGTCTGGTTAAGCAAATCCCCTCATTACGAAAGCAATTACTGACGTATTCCTCCTATCAAAACAAGTCCTTAGAGGAGCTATTTCCTGAGTCAGTTATGTCAAAATCACTACTTCTGCAGGCTGATTTACTGGAAACATCGCTTTGGATAAATGAAGGAAATGGGAAGCTATCTAAAAGCCCGTTACCAAATGAAATTCAAGCCTCTCCGATCTTTGCAATTTATGCGCTTCCTTCCGAATCAGGTGCTGCAACTCTACTCTTTGGAGGGAATCAAAGTCGCATTAAACCCGAACTCGGAGGACAAATGGGAAGCTATGGATGGGTACTGAAACCAAGCCAAAAAAACCAATGGAAATCACTTCTTCCAGAACAAAGCGGACTGTTTGTCCCTGGTGAAATCAGAGGTATCCTCTCAATAAAAATCGAAAAAGAACCTCATATTATCACATTGAGAAATAATGAAAAGCCTCTTGTATTTAAGATTCAATAACTTTCTGCTTATTTTAATTCTTTCATGAAACATAAACTCCTAATCCTTTTACTTTTAGCGGTATCCCTCTCTTGTCAGAAGAAGGGGGAAATTCCAACTTTATTTGAACAAATCGCTCCAAAAGATTCAGGCGTTGACTTTATTAATGAACTTTCATTCGACGATAAGTTCAACATTTTCACCTACCGTAATTACTACAACGGTGGTGGCGTGGCATTGGGTGATGTAAACAATGACGGCCTTCTGGACCTCTATTTCACTGCCAATCTTGGCCCAAACCAACTCTACCTAAACAAAGGTGATTTCAAATTTGAAAATGTAACAGACAAAGCTGGAGTAGCTGGAACAAGAGCCTGGAGTACTGGTGCAGCGATGGCGGATATCAACGGTGACGGGTTTTTGGATATTTACGTTTGCAACTCGGGGAGTATATTGGGAGACAACAAGCAAAATGAGCTTTTTCTCAACCAGGGTGACGGTACTTTTAAAGAACAGGCAGAAGAATACGGGTTAGCTGATCAGGGATTTTCCACACATGCTGTATTTTTTGATTATGATAAGGACGGAGATCTCGATGTTTATCTCCTGAACAATAGCTACGAAGCAATTGGTAGCTTCAATAAAATGCAAAATGAGCGTCCAAAACGAGATCCTGTGGGTGGCGACAAACTCTTCCGAAATGATGGAGAGAAGTTCACCGACGTGAGTGAAGAAGCGGGGATTTATGGCTCAATCATAGGTTTTGGATTAGGTATTACAATTGGAGATGTAAACCAGGATACCTGGCCTGACATTTTTATTTCCAATGACTTCTTTGAACGCGACTATCTCTACATCAACAATCAAGACGGGACGTTCACCGAATCTCTGGAGACTTCCATGCGATCCATTTCAGCGGCATCAATGGGAGCCGACATCGCTGACATCAATGGAGACGGATTGCTGGATATTTTCGTGACGGATATGATTCCTGAATCTCAAACCCGTTTGAAACAAGTCACTACTTTCGAAAGCTGGGACAAATTCCAGTTCAATAAAACTCATGGCTATCATTACCAATTCTCTCGAAACATGCTCCATATCAACAATGGAGATGGAACATTTAGCGAAATGGGACGCCTTGCGAATATGGAAGCCACAGACTGGAGCTGGGGGGCCTTGATTTTTGACATGGATAATGATGGCAAGCGCGACCTATTCGTAGCCAATGGGATTTATCAGGATATTACGGATCTGGATTACCTCAATTTCATCTACGATGAGGAAACTAAGATCAAAATCATCTCTCAGGAAGGCGTAGACTACAAAGCGCTTACTGATCCGATACCTATCAATCCTATTTCAAACTTTGCCTTCCGAAATCTTGGAGATCTGAAATTTGAAAATGTAACTGCGGAATGGGGATTAAACGAACCAATCCATTCTAACGGTTCCGCCTACGGTGACCTGAATAATGACGGTACGCTGGATCTCGTAGTGAATAACGTGAACAAGCCGGCCCAGATTTTCAAAAATGCAGGAAAAACATTTTATCCGGACAATCATTTCCTCCAATTTAATTTAATCGGAAAAGGAAAAAATACAGCCGCAATCGGAACCCAGATTCAGGTAAAAGCAGGTGAAGAAATCTACTATCTGGAACAAATGCCAAACCGTGGTTTTCAATCCTCCGTCGATCCTAAACTTACGCTTGGATTGGGAGATAAAACCTCCGTAGATCTGATTCGGGTACTATGGCCTGATGGAAGTTTTACAGAAATAAAAAATCAACCAACTGATCAATTATTGACTTTGAAATGGGAAGCAGCCAGCACCTTGCCTGAAGGCGAGAGTTTCTTTTCCAAACCTGAATCATCCTTCTTTCAGAAAGAAAACTCTGCCTCACTGGATTTCACCCATTTGGAAAATCTTGCCGTGGATTTTGACCGGGATCGATTGACTTATCATATGTTTTCGACAGAAGGCCCTGCTTTCGCAAAAGCAGATTTGAATGGCGACGGGTTAGAGGATTTGTTTTTTGGCGGAGCCAAAGGATATGCTGGGAAAATCTATTTCCAAAGTCCAAATGGCAATTTCCAAGTTTCAAAACAAGAAGCATTCAACAAGGACGCATTTTCTGAAGACACAGATGCCACCTTCTTCGATGCCAACGGTGACGGATTTCAGGATTTATTGGTATGCTCCGGGGGCAATGAATTCGGTCTAGGATCTCCTGATCTCATCGATCGCCTCTACCTCAATGATGGCAAAGGGAATTTTACTATCACCCAGCAAATGGGTTTTGCGGTTAATGTCGGTAGTAGCTCAGTTGTGCAGATCATTGATTTGAATGAAGATGGCGCCCCGGATTTATTTATCGGTGGCAGATTGGTTCCGTTCGTTTATGGGGCAGCAGCGAACAGTAGCATTTTTATCAATGACGGAAAAGGCAATTTCTCTGATCAAACTGCGGCGCTGGCGCCAAGTCTTAAAGAGATCGGGATGATCACCGATGGAAAAGTGGTTGACTATGATGGGGACGGGAAGCAGGATTTGGTCCTTGTTGGCGAGTGGACAGCACCGATTTTCTTAAAAAATACAGGTGGTAAACTTGAAAAAGTTGCAATGCCTGAATTGGAAAATCTTAAGGGTTGGTACCGAACTGTTGAAGTTGGAGATTTTGATGGAAATGGATTGCCTGATTTGGTCCTGGGAAATCATGGATTGAATACAAGATTTAAAGCTTCCCAAACGAATCCTGTCAAAATGTACTTGAATGATTTTGACCAAAACGGTGCTATAGAGCATATTTTCACGCGGCAGGAAGGAACAGTTCATATCCCTTACACGCTGAAGCACGAACTCGAAAGACAGATTCCGAGCATTAAGAAAAAGTACATGAGATACAGCAATTACAATAATCAGACTCTTGAGGATATTTTTCCTGCTGATATTATTGCCAAATCCATCATTCAAGAAGTCAACCAATTCCAGTCCGGAGTCCTTTTGAATAAGGGAAATGGAAAATTCGAATGGAAGCCACTTCCAATAATGGCTCAGAAATCCTGGATTTTTGCGATTCAGATTTTGGATTTGAATGGGGATGGAATTCAGGATCTTATCCTTGGAGGAAACCTAGCCCAATCCAAACCGGAAACAGGAAAATATGATGCAAGTTTTGGAGAAATCATGCTTGGAAAAGGTGATGGAACGTTTACTTTTTGGCCAAATGCTCAGCATGGATTGAGGTTGGAGGGAGACGTTCGTGCATTCAGCAAGTTAGGTGATGATAAAATTTTGGTCGTGAAAAACAGCGCATCGGCTGAGATTTGGAAATATTCAGGCATAAAATGAGAATCATTAATTTCAAGTACGAGTCTGTACAGCCAGAGAAATAACCTGGCCGACAACAGTCGATGGATTACCTGCGATTTTCAACACCGATATACATCATTCCAAATACAACTTCTTAACCCGGATATAATCTGATGCCCCTTCAGGTAGAAGGTATTTGAACAATAGAGAATGAAAAGTCAACAGCCAAAAAATCACTTATCCTCTTCCAAATCAAATATCATTAGGATTAATTCTTCCTTATCTACCTGGCCAAAATCAGCAAACTGTTTTTCTAACGAGGGGTTTAAAGAAAAGTCCCATTTACCGCTTTCTCCTGATGAAAGAACGGCAACAAATTCATTTTTTACCGTGATTCCTAATACCCCTTCGAAGCCAAGCTGCCCCAATTTCTGCTCGATAAGTTCTTGGGTTGAATAGCTTTTACCGGCACTTTTAGAATAGATTCTGCCGTGAAGGCCTTCAAAGTTTAAGGTTGTAAAAGAAACAAAATCTTTAGTCTGGAAAAGATCCATCACTCCTACATATATATCATTTTCCATGAAATATTTAAGTGGATTGGGCTGCGTGTTAAAATCTTCAAATGATAACTCATTACCAAAATCCAGAAAATATTTGGGGTGAATTTGATAATCCTCAATGTTAAGCGAATAAAGGGTATCTCTTAATCCCAGCGTCAGTAAATAATTGCTATCATCAACCTTCGAAATTATACTTCTGTAATTCAGAGGATTATCATCCATCAATGGGTCAAACGGAAATGCCGCCATTTTTTGTAAGCCATCTTGGTATAGCGCTACATTAGACTCTGCATTTAATGAACTGTAATTGACAAATAGTTCGCCATTTTCTAAAAAAACCAAGTCTGCATAAACAATCTCCTGAGTATAAAATTCCTCATTCAGAAAATTACCATTACGATCAAAAAAAATCTTCTTTTTGTAATCCATAGGAATTAGGATTAGCTCATTAGTGAACGAATTCCAAAAAACATTTTCAATTTCCCCATACTCTCCAGGTCCCTCACCTACTCTATAAATATAATTGACAAAACTCCCTTCAAAGTCAAAGATAAAGATGGCATTCCCGATCGTTTTATCTAGAATGAAGATTCTATCAGTAGTAAACACGACTTTATCAATACTGGATATTTGAGCAAAGGTGTTAGGTTGTAGTTTTAGTAATTGAATTGTTTTTAATTCTAAATCATCAGTTAAGGATGTATCCCTTATAGATATGGTATTATTGGTATTACTCTTTTGCTTATGACCACAGGAAATAAGAACTAAAGTCAGAATTATGAAAGGCAAATTTTTCATTGTCATAAAACAAATAAAGTAAAATTAAAAAAGGCATGTCATAAACTAACATGCCTAATCCAGTTAAACAGGAGGGTTTCCGTCATTAGTAAAAGTACAAGGCACTGTTGAAGGTTTAGTACAACTATCACCTTTCAATGTATCCCAAATAGTTGTCTTCCTGTCACAAACGGTAACAGTAATAATTCCTCCCTCTCCTCTTACGACTGTATCTTTACACTCATCTTCTAAAGCTTGCACTCTCAAACTTGCAAACATCATCGTCCCCATAAAGAAGACCATTCCAAATAATAACTTTTTCATAAAACTTAGAGTTTTAATTGATTAAAAAATCCCGGCCGGAATCAGGTCTCACTTAAGACTTCGGTATAAGTTTACTATTTTTTTTTTTAATCGCAAGGATTAGTTTGAAAATACCTAGATATTTATTTACAAAACGTAAAAATAGGTTTGGATTGCAAATAACTTGATATCAAATGATTACCGACTTACAAATACAGCTTCTTATCCCGGATATAGTCTGCTACCCCATCAGGAAGTAGGTATTTGACAGACTTACCGGCAAGAATAGATTTGCGGATAAAAGTTGCTGAGATATCTAAAAGTGGTGCGTCGATCAGCTTGATATTCGGATGCTCAAAAGTGGTCGCATCGCCCGGTCTGGGATAGACGAAGATTTCATAGTTGTCCAGAATCGTCTGGTAGTTCTTCCAGCGCTTCAGCTGAGTCAGGTTATCCGAACCTAAAAATAAGCAAAACTGATGCTGTGGATATTGATAGGTCAGGTAAGCGAGTGTATCGATCGTATAGCTTGGCTTGGGCATGGAGAACTCCACATCTGAAGCCCGAAACTGATAATTATCCTCGATTGCCAGCTCAACCATTCGCAGTCTATCAAATTCATGAATCAAAGACTGGCGTTTTTTAAGTGGATTCTGCGGACTCACCACAAACCAAACCTGATCTAAATCAGTACGGTCATGCAGCGTGTCAGCGATGATCAGATGACCAATATGTATGGGATTAAAGGAACCGAAGTATAGACCGATTTTCAAAATCTATCGCGCTAAAAATTTGCTGACCAAATACTCAGCTTCTGCAGAGGACTTTGAGAATTCGTCATTGACTACCGTGACGTCAAACTGTGGCTCAAACTTAGATTCAAACTCTGCTTTGAATAAGCGACGGGAAAGTGACTCTTCGGATTCTGTGCCTCGGTCATTTAGTCGTGCTGCCAGCACTTCCAAGCTCGGTACTTTCACATAGATCGCCAAAGCCTGCTCTCCAAAGTATTTTTTCAAGGCTAATCCACCTTTCACATCTACGTCGAAAATTACAGCCTTTCCGGAATCCCAGATACGTTGGATTTCTTCTTTAAGTGTACCGTAGAAGTTACCGGCATAGACTTCTTCCCACTCTATAAATGCGTCCTCGTCTATTTTTTTAATGAATTCTTCCTGAGAAAGGAAGTAGTAGTCTTTGCCATGAACCTCATGTCTCCCCCGCTTGTCACGTGTACAGGCAGAAATAGAAAACCCCAGATTTGGGATGTTTTGGATCAAATGCTTCACTAAAGAAGTCTTGCCTGATCCCGATGGGGCAGAAAAAATAATGGCCTTACCTTGTGTCATGACTATTTAATATCCTGAATCTTCTGGCGGATACAATCAGCCAATTCAGTAGGTACAGCGTGTTTGGTGCATTTTGTTTTCAATACATCTCGGATAGCTTGTTCCAAGTGGTAATGTTCAAAACACGGTTGGCACTTGGCTAGTTTTTCCTTCAAGACTTCTTTGCCAGAATCTTGTAGTTCTCCGTCCAAAATACTTTCTAGCAGCTCAAAGCATTTGCTCTCGTCGCTGCATTGTGTCTTTCGATCTCCAGATGGGTTTTCATTCATTTCCATGGGTAATTATTCTAAATTAATCCTCTTCTTCGTCCGTGTTATCCGTATTATAGCCCATATTTTGGGCATATCCTTGAAGCTTCTCTTTCAAAAGATTTCTTGCGCGGTGCAATCTGGATCTTACTGTCCCGATAGGGATATCCAGTATCTTGGCCATCTCCTCATAGGTGAATCCCTCCAAGTCGCACAAGATAATCACTGTACGAAAGTCCACTGCCAAGCTATTGAGTGCATTTGAGATCTCGTCACCGAGCATATCCTTAACGGATTCAGCCCTGAGATCACTAGTACTTTGGTAGTGAACGTCATCCGAGTTGTAATAAGTTTCAACTTCCTGATAATCTACCTTCGTGGGCTGCTTGGATTTCTTCCTGTACTCATTGATAAAGCTGTTTTTCAGAATTCTGAAAAGCCAGGCTTTGGCATTCGTGCCTTGCTCAAATGAGTTGATAAACCGATAGGCCTTCAGGTAAGTATCCTGCACAAGATCTTTGGCATCATCTTCATCGAAGGTGAGCCTGTAGCCAAAATTGTACATTGAGTCTATGTGTGGCATAAACTCCCCATCGAAGATGGCATTTTTCTCTTCCTGAGAATATTTTCTGCGCTGAACTTCCGACATAAGCTCCAAAAGTAATGATTGGGTCAATTTATAACTAGAAAATGAGAATAATTCGAACGCAACCGATTTACAATGCGTTCTAAACCTTCTTAAAAAAACCAACTAGATTACTTTACTCAAGAGATGTTTGCACTTAAAATCCTCTCCAGTCTTCCCTTATCAGTACTTTACATTTTTTCTGACATACTCTATTTATTAGCGTGCTATGTGATTAGGTACAGAAAAAAAGTAATCGATGAGAACCTGCTTTATGCTTTTCCTGAGAAAACTCCTGCAGAGAGAAAGCAAATTCGAAATAAGTTTTACCGAAACTTCACAGATGCTTTCTTCGCAGAGACCATCAAAATGCTGACGATTTCTGAAGAGGAACTCAGGCAACGATTTCAAGTGGTCAATCAGCATTTAGTCGACAATCCAGTCAAAAATGGTAAAAGCTCCCTGATGATGGCTGGCCATGTTTTCAATTGGGAGATGGCAATCCTCGGAGTTGCACTAAATACCCAAGTGACTGCTGAGACGGTATTCCTAAAACTCAATAATCCTTTCTTCAACAAGCTGATGCTGGCAATTAGAACTCATTTTGGCGGGATAATGACTGAGAAAAGTGCCTTCAGACGTAGCATGATTACGATGAGAAACACACCAAGAATCGTTCATTTGGCTGCGGATCAAAGACCTCCTGTGTCGGACAGTCGCTACACACGGGAGTTTATGAATAGACCTGCGTTGTTTTTTGAAGGTGGAGAAGTCCTGTCCAAAAAAATGAATCTCCCTGTTTTTTACGGCCAAATGACCAAAATAAAGCGAGGTCATTACCGCTTCGAATTCACCGAACTTGCCCGACCTCCCTACGAAGATCATGCTGCTCATAGCGTTACAGATGAGTTTGCTAAAAGACTGGAAAAAAACATACGAATGCAACCTGACCTCTATCTCTGGAGCCATAAACGCTGGAAACTCTAAAAGCTAGAAAATACAGCATTCCATCCAATGAGATTTGGAAATGAAAATGTACTGCCATTTCTACTGGTATGAAAAGTTAGAAGTAAATCCAATATAGGATTCCGGGAAGAATTCAGTTGAATTCTCTTATTTTGGGCTCGATTTAACATAACTCATCAGCAATTTCCCGGATTACCATGTTTGCAATAAGACTTATTTCACGTCTTCCGCTCTCTATTTTATACCTGCTATCTGATATCTTGTATTTAGTAGCCAGATTTGGGATCAAATACAGAAAGGATGTAATCGAGGAAAATCTTAAATTTGCCTTTCCTGAGAAATCAGATGCTGAATGTAAGAGCATAAGGAATAAATTCTACCGAAATTTCACTGATTCATTTGCTGAGACTATAAAACTTCTCACCATTTCCGAGAAAGAGTTTGAGAAACGATTTCAAATGATCAATACAGACCTTCTCGATGAAGCGGTTTCTTCAGGAACCTCCGCGTTGCTAGTTTCAGGGCATTTATTCAATTGGGAAATGGGAGTGATAGGAATCAATCATACCATTCAAGCTCCTGTAGAAACGGTTTATCTTAAAGTAAATAATCCTTTTTTTGACAACCTGATTAATACTATTCGGACACATTTTGGCGGAATAGTTACAGAAAAAAAGGCTTTTCGGAGGACCATGCTTACCTTAGCAAAATCACCAAGAGTGGTATTGCTTGGCTCGGATCAGCGACCTCCGAGTTCGGAAAAAAGATATAAAAGGGACTTCTTAAATAGACCTGCCGTCTTTTTTGAGGGAGCTGAATTTCTTTCTAAAAAGATGAACCTACATGTCATCTATGGCAAAATGACCAAAATCAAAAGAGGGCATTATCGCTACGAGATGATCAAATTGGCAGAACCACCATTTGATGAACACCTAGAGCATAGCATTACCGATAAGTTTTGCGAAATGCTTGAAGACAACATCAGACTTCAGCCAGACTTGTATCTCTGGAGTCACAAAAGATGGAAAATATAAATTATGAATTGGAAGATTGAAAAATTGGAAGAACTTGTCCGCCGTGGCGGATTGGAAGATTTACCGAATTCATCTTTTTAATTAGAATATTCCGTTTCTCATAGCTTACCACTTGAGTCATTAATTTTAAATTCTTGGCTCTTGAATCTAAAATCTTGATACTAACTACTTAAGTCTAGTGTCTTGCATATAAATAAACAATGGAATACCTCGATAGTTTAAACCCAGAGCAGCGACTGGCTGTGGAACATACGGATGGACCGGTGATGATTATCGCTGGCGCCGGATCCGGCAAAACCCGTGTGCTCACCTACCGCATCGCTCATCTGATTTATGAAAAAGGTGTAGATGCTTTCAATATTTTATCGCTGACCTTTACTAATAAGGCGGCGGCTGAAATGCGGCATAGGATCGAAACCTTGGCTGGTCTGGAAGCCAGAAACACATGGATGGGAACGTTTCACTCTGTGTTTGCGAAAATCCTGCGTGTCGAAGCCCCGAAGATTGGTTACCCTTCCAATTTTACCATTTACGATTCCGACGATTCCAAATCACTGATCCGCACCATTGTGAAAGAAATGCGACTGGATGACAAAGTGTATAAAGCCAATGCCGTTTTGTCTCGAATTTCCGGTGCCAAAAATCGTCTCATCACCTGGAAAGTTTACCAAGATGATCCCTATGTGAAAGCCGATGATGAAGCTGCGATGAAACCAAAAATGGGTGAAATCTACCAGCGCTATCAAGACAGGCTTTTTAAAGCTGGCGCAATGGATTTTGATGATTTACTTTTCAATACCAACGTGCTATTCCGCGATCATCTCGACGTACTGAATAAATACCAGCAGCGCTTTCGATATGTGATGGTGGACGAGTTTCAGGACACGAATCTTTCCCAATACCTGATCACCAAAAAGCTTGCAGCTGTTCACCAAAACATCTGCGTGGTAGGTGACGATGCGCAAAGTATCTATGCATTCCGTGGAGCTGACATTCAAAACATCCTGAATTTCGAGAAAGATTATCCTGATCTCTTCGTGGTGAAACTGGAGCAAAACTACCGGTCCACCAAGACTATCGTAGATGCTGCAAATTCCATCATTGATAAAAATAAAGCACAACTCAAGAAAAACGTCTGGACTTCGAATGGAGACGGAGATCTGATCGAACTCATCAAGGCGAGTACAGACAGCGAAGAAGGCAGAATCGTAGCCTCCACTATTTTCGAAGAGAGAAACACAAAAAAATTGAACAACAGCGATTTCGCTATTCTCTATAGAACCAACTCGCAATCCAGAGCGATGGAGGAAGCCCTTCGCAAGTTGAACCTGACTTATAAGATCGTGGGTGGACTTTCTTTCTACCAAAGAAAGGAAATCAAGGACCTGATGGCTTACATGCGCTTCACTGTGAATCCTGTGGACGAAGAAGCTTTCAAGCGCATTGTCAATTATCCTAAGCGCGGAATTGGCGATACTTCTGTGGACAAGATTTTGATCGCAGCATTTGACCATGACATGCAACTTTGGGAAGTAGTACAGAATGCGCACAGCTTCATCGGAGGCAGAGCAGCCAGTCAATTGGATGATTTCGCGACGATGATCAAAGCCTTCAAGATCGAAGTGGAACGCAAGGATGCCTTCGAAGCAGCAAGTAGCATCGCAAAGCAAAGTGGTCTTTTGCGCGAGCTCTATGAAGACAAAACCATAGAAGGGCTGAACCGCTATGAAAACGTTCAGGAATTGCTCAACGGGATCAAAGAATATGTGGATAATGAAGAAAATGAGGACAAAAGCTTAGGGTCCTTCCTTCAGGAAATTGCCCTGCTTACTGATAATGATCGGGACAAAGACGCGACTGATGCCATTACGTTGATGACCATTCACTCCTCAAAAGGATTGGAATTTAAGCAGGTTTTTGTAGTAGGCTTGGAAGAGGATCTTTTCCCTTCGCAGATGATGATGCAGAGCCGGGAAGATCTGGAAGAGGAACGTAGATTATTCTATGTCGCCACGACTAGAGCGATGGATAAACTTTATTTCACATATGCACTCACTAGATATCGTTACGGAAGATTGCTAAATTGTGAACCCAGCAGATTTCTGGAAGAAGTATCTCCTGACTGCATCAAGGTGAACAAGCGGGTGGCATCAAAAGAACTTTCAGGTGCTTTCCGTAGAGAAGGATTACCAGGAACCTCGGAATCATCTGGATATATAGGAATCAAAAAGAAGCCGGAATCCAGGATGCCTACGGCAATGAAAATCCATACGCCTAGCCCTGATTTCAAACCTTCCAATACGAACAATTTGAAAGCAGAGGAATTAGTAGAGCATCCAAAGTTCGGCTTTGGAAAAGTTCAAAAGATTGAAACAGAAGGAATTAACCGAAAAGCAACGATTCAATTCGAGCATTTTGGTGAGAAAACATTATTACTTAGCTTTGCGAAGCTCAGAATTATAGACTAATCACCTGCTCCCCTGCCTTTTGGTAATTTTTTCATTACCTTAATTAGCGCAAAATAGGGATGCATTATGGAGCACTTTGAACCAGACAAACAAAAACTCATTTTGAAAGAATACGGCAAAAACATTCAACGTCTCGTTGATTATATCACGGCGATTGAAGATCGTGATAAGCGCACGCAGAGCGCATATACTGTAATTGAAATCATCAAGCAATTGAATCCTACCGTGAAGCAGGAAAACGACCAAAAAATTTGGGACGACCTGTACATCATGTCGGACTTTAAACTGGAAGTGGACGCACCTTTCCCGATGCCTGAGAAGGAATTACTGGGTAAAAAACCACTTCCAATCGGCTATCCAAAAGGAGAAGTACGATTCAAGCACTACGGTAGAAACATCGAAAAACTGATCGAAGGAGCCATCCTACTGGATGATGACGAAGAGCAGGAAGCCGCCATAATTTTCATCGGTCAACTGATGAGAAGCTTTCACTCCACTTGGAACAGAGAAAACTTTGACGATGCTATAATCTTGGACGACATCAAGACGTTATCCAAAGGCAAACTGCATATTGACCTAGAGAAGGTTAAAGAAAATGGTTTGTTTGAATCCAACACACACCGTGATTTCAAACCACCTCTTCAGGAAGAGCACAGTAACAACAAAAATAAGCGACAAAATCACAGCAATAAGCGTCGTCCTAACACTGGTGGTCATAACAAAAAACGCAGAAATTAATGGGTTCATTTCGGGTCAATGGTGGAATTAAACTCAAAGGAGAGATAATTCCCCAGGGAGCAAAAAACGAAGCACTTCAGATTCTTTGCGCAGTTCTCCTCACATCGGAGAAAATCACCATATCCAAAATCCCAAATATCGTAGATGTCAATAAGCTTATTGAGCTATTGAGTGATATGGGGGTGAAAGTCACCAAACAAGGTCCAGAGACCTATACTTTCCAAGCCGATGAAGTCAATTTGGACTTCATGGAAACGGAAGAATATTTGAAAAAAGCATCAGCCCTAAGAGGCTCAGTTATGCTTCTTGGCCCTTTACTAGCACGTTTTGGAACTGGCAAGCTTTCTAAGCCAGGAGGAGATAAAATTGGTCGCAGAAGAATGGACACCCACTTTACAGGTTTCCAAAAACTAGGCGCCAAATTCAACTACGACGCTAAAAACGAGATTTTCCACATCGATGGAAAAAATCTTAAAGGTTGCTACATGCTGCTGGATGAAGCATCAGTAACTGGAACGGCAAATATCGTGATGGCCGCTGCAATGGCAGAAGGCACCACGACTGTGTACAACGCAGCTTGCGAGCCTTACCTTCAGCAGCTTTGCGACATGCTTAACCGTATGGGTGCAAAAATATCTGGCGTAGGCTCAAATCTTTTGACTATCGAAGGTGTGAAAAAACTTGGAGGCACCACGCACAAGATGCTTCCGGATATGATCGAAATCGGATCTTTCATCGGTCTAGCGGCCATGACTCAATCAGAAATCCTCATCAAAGACTGTCAAATCCCTAGACTTGGAATCATTCCTGATACTTTTCGAAGAATGGGAATCCAACTTGAATTCAGAGGTGATGATATCTTCGTTCCCGCACAGAAACATTACGAAATCGAAACTTTCATTGACGGCTCTATCCTGACTGTTGCCGATGCGATCTGGCCAGGATTTACACCGGATTTGCTAAGTATCATTTTGGTCACCGCTACTCAGGCAAAAGGCACTGTACTTGTTCACCAAAAAATGTTTGAATCCCGTTTATTCTTTGTGGATAAACTGATCGAAATGGGTGCTCAGATCATTCTTTGTGATCCGCACAGAGCTACCGTAATCGGTTTGGATAGAAAAACAGAACTAAGAGGAATCAGAATGACATCTCCTGATATTCGCGCGGGTGTGGCATTGCTAATAGCAGCACTTTCGGCCAGCGGCACTTCCATCATCGACAATATCGAGCAGATCGATCGTGGCTATCAAAACATTGATGATAGACTGAGAGCACTTGGTGCAGAGATAGAAAGAATATCCTAATCAAATCCGGCCACTGTGCCGGATTTATCTTTTTTTTCAAAAATTCATCTATTTTTAAGTCGTGTTCGAAGAAGTCTACGTCAAAAGAAAACCACCTGCTAATCTTCGAATAGATGATGAAAAACTTTTTCTAGGTGCATACGAGGTAAACTTTAAAACTTACCCCATACTCCGTCTTGATAATATTGCATTACTTCAAGACACTGTTTTCTCACCTTCACACATGCGCTTTTATTCCAGTCATACGCACATACATCCCTTAGGAATTCTGCCACTGGGAAAGCGTGTGGTACATTGCGCCTTGAAGAAATGGAAAAAGATCCCTCATGGCATTTGGATCAAAGACGAATGGAGCGCGAATTATTTCCATTGGATAACAGACTGCCTGCCGAGACTTTGGGTTGGATTGGATACTGGGATTTCTGATCGGGTGATCTTACATGAATCTTATAGGCATCTTCCCTATGTCACCCAAAGTCTAGAAATACTCAATATCAACCCCATTTACTACCGATCAAATGAGAACCTCTGGGTAGAGAATTTGGTACTCACCCCTAGGACGGCTACTTATCCAAACTTTAATAAGGAGCTTGTCCAGAACACCAGAAATAAGCTCCGTCTAACACCATCAGTAGAACCCTTCCGAATGGTGTATATAAGTAGAAAATTTGCTCCAAGGAGAAAAACTCACAATGAAGTAGATGTAGAATTATTGATGACCTACTATGGGTTTGAAGTGATTTATGCGGAAAATCTCAGCCTTCAAGAGCAAATTAGCTTGATGTCTGAGACCAAAATTTTCGTTTCTCTTCATGGGGCGGCACTTACAAACATGATTTTTTTACCAAACGGAAGTAAAGTTGTGGAGCTTCGAAATCAAGGAGATTCTATCACACAATGCTACTTTAATTTGGCAAATGCACTTGATCTAGCCTATTACTACACTTTAAATCAAGGAGATACTAAAGACTCCATCATATCAGATTTCACAGTAGACATTGAGGCGTTGAAACAAGTGCTCGACCTTTTGTGTGATTAATTGTCATTCATTCTAAGCGACTTTCTTTCCTTCTCATATTTTTTGGTAAATTCTGGCTCGATTAGCCAAAACAACCTATTATGTCAAAGAAAAAACTCCGGAGCCAAGATTGGTACGGACGCACTGGAAAAGACGGAATTATATATCGCTCCTGGATGAAAAACCAGGGATTTCCGCACCATCTTTTTGAAGGAGATAAACCCGTAATTGGAATCTGCAATACCTGGTCAGAACTCACACCTTGCAATGCTCACTTTAGAGATCTAGCTGAAGCGCTAAAGCGTGGAATCTGGGAGGCAGGTGGATTTCCATTGGAATTCCCTGTGATGTCTTTAGGAGAATGCTCTATGAAACCTACAGCTATGCTTTTCCGAAATCTGGCAAGTATGGATGTGGAAGAAAGTATCCGAGCAAACCCAATGGACGGCGTAGTCCTCATGTGCGGTTGTGACAAAACCACCCCTTCATTAGTCATGGGAGCTGCATCCGTGGATATCCCTGCGATAGTTCTTTCGGGTGGTCCGATGTTAGTAGGCCGATATAGAGGAAAAAAAATCGGCACCTCAGATATCTGGCGATTTGCAGAAGAATTCAAGCTTGGTAAAATGACCCAAGACGATATGATAGAGGTAGAGGCTGCCATGTCTCGCTCGGTAGGCTCATGTGCACCGATGGGAACTGCCTCCACAATGGCTGCCATGGTCGAGTCACTAGGGCTTTCACTACCAGATAATGCCACGATCCCTGCAGCTGATTCCAGACGTAAAGTTCTGGCGCATATGACAGGCATGCGAATCGTAGAGATGGTCAATGAAGACTTGAAAATGAGCAAAATCCTAACTCGTAAAGCATTCGAAAACTCCATTATGGTCAATGCAGCGTTAGGAGGTTCTACCAATTTTATACTTCACCTGACTGCTATCGCCAAAAGAATTGGAGTAGATATCGACTTGACTGATTTTGATAAATTCTCTTCCATGATCCCGCTGATTGCGAATGTACAGCCATCGGGAGAGCACTGGGTGGAAGACTTATTTTATGCCGGAGGTCTACCTGCGGTAATGAAAGAAATAGAAAAACATTTACATCTCGATGCCATCACAGCAAACGGCAAGCCTATCGGAGAGAATTTTAATAAAGCTCAATGCCATGATAGAAACCTTATCGGGACTTTCGATAAGCCTATCAAACCAGACTCTGGTATCGCTGTACTGAAAGGCAACCTTTGCCCAAATGGTGCTGTGATCAAGCCTTCAGCAGCTACACCAAGCTTACTGACTCACACTGGTCGTGCGGTTGTATTTGAAAATATTGACGATTATAAGGCAAGAATTGACACTCCGGAATTGGACATCGATGAAACTTGCGTGATGGTCATGAAAAATGTAGGACCAAAAGGATATCCTGGAATGCCTGAAGTTGGTAATATGGGATTACCACAAAAGCTCCTTGCCAAAGGTGTTAAAGATATGGTACGTATCTCCGACGGTAGAATGAGCGGAACGGGATATGGAACTGTTATTCTTCACGTTTCTCCTGAATCAGCTATTGGAGGCCCATTGGCTTTTGTGGAAAATGGAGATATGATTGAGCTAAATGTACCAGCGAGGACATTGAATTTGATGATTTCGGATGAAGAATTTGAAAAGAGAAGAGCACTATTCAAGCCACTGAATCTGCCTTATGAGCGTGGATATGTCAATCTTTTCCTTGACAAAGTAAACCAAGCGCATGAGGGAGTCGATTTTGATTTCCTTCAAGGTAGCTCAGGATCTGAAGTAAAGCGAGATTCACATTAATCATGAAACCACAGAAGACCGCCATTATCACTGGAGCAGGGCAGGGAATTGGTCTGGCTATAGCTGAGAAACTCGCTGCGCAAAGTGTCAATCTAATCCTAAATGACCTCGAAGAAGGCTTGATCTCGGAAGCGTGTGAGCGCATCTCAAATATTCATGGAGTTTCGGCTATTGCGATTCCTGGTGATGCCAGTTCTCAAAAGGTCATTGATGCTATGGTGCAAACTGCTTTAAGCAACTTTGGGACTTTAGATATTGTAGTTGCCAATTCAGGTATTACACTTTTCGGCGCTTTTCTGGAATACTCCAGAGCCGACTTCCTGGAAGTAACTCGTGTCAATCAAGCAGGGACCTTTTTCCTGGCACAAGCAGCTTCCAAAGTGATGAAAAATCAAGCACACGGAGGCGCTTTGCTTTTCACTTCATCTGTCACAGCACATCAGAGTCATGAAAACCTTGCTGCCTATGCCATGAGCAAAGCAGCATTAGAAATGCTAGCCAAAAACTTGGTGCTCGAACTTGCCCCTTACAAAATCAGAGTAAACACAATCGCTCCAGGAGCTACGGTGACAAATAGGACAGTGATGGACCCTGACTACGAATCTACTTGGTCGAAAATCACTCCTCTGGGCCGACCAGCTGCGGTTCAGGATATCGCAAATGCTGCTGCATTTTTGGTCTCCGACGAGGCGAGACATATTACTGGACAAACTTTGATTATCGATGGGGGCTGGACCAGTGTAAGCCCTTCACCTTATGCCTGAAAATCATCAAATCGTTCGCTCTGACCTGAAACTTTACAAACAGGCCCCCGCTCCATGGGAATTGCAGGGGGAGGGAATACTTGTGATTTACAAATTCTCAAAGAATTGGGTGGAAACTCACGGGAATTTACCAGAGCATTTAAAAAGAGAATTCAAAGGAGGACTTGGCTACCTTATACTGGTAAATTACCATAGCTCTCCTGTTGGGCCTTACAAAGAGCTACTTCTTATACCAGGTAAATTTGCCCGCTACAACAAGCAGACCATCACCAAAATCTATGTAAGCACGGAAGTGAGCACCCAAAACGGTCATGCCAACTGGGGAATTCCCAAAGAAACCTTACCGATTTCATGGGATAAAAGTGAGGGTAAGGATTCCATCCAGGTAAAAGATGGGGATAAAATTGTTTTCGCCTGTGACGTGAAAGCAGGAGGTATTCCATTTCCAATCTCAACTAGCTTATTACCAATCGATCTACATCAGTTATGGGATAGAGTAGATTATTTCACCAAACCCTCGGGCAATGGCTGGGGCAAACTTGCCAGCATAAAAAACTTAAAAATTGATTCCGCTTATTTTCCTGACATAAGCTCTCAAAGACCTCTTTTTGCAGTTAAAATAGAGCCTTTTAGGATCAGTTTTCCAGAAGCAGAATATACTTTGTAAGTATATCATAATAGCACAAATAAATGTAACTGGTGCCACTTCAGGCATAAGGATAGATGAGCAGGATTTACCTTAGAGAAGATCAAAACTGGAAAGAGAGTATATTAGGGTTGAATCGATTTTTCAGATGTTTAAGGAGGTCATATCAGCTGTTTAAGGACCAGCAGTATAAAAAATGGATGAAAAAACAATCTGAATCCTAAGTCTGTTAACTTTATAAAAACCAAAAGCCATGAAAAAAATATCAATCATCCTACTGGCTGTCTGTGCATTGCAGGCATGCCAACCCAAAGAATCCACGCCAGACACCTTGCCAATGAAAGTGGCGATGGCTTATGGATATGATAAATTTGACGAAGTCAATTCCATCGCTTACACTTGGAATGTACAGCGCGACTCTGTAAATGTGATGACGAGAGATTGGAAATGGAACATAAAGGATCGCACGGTTTACTATGCTACTGCAGACACCAGCTACACCTACAGCTTGGACATGGCTGCTGATGCAAAGCCAGATGCAGACAAAGGTTTTATCAATGATAAGTATTGGATGATGTTCCCTTTCCAACTGGCTTGGGACAGCGGCTATGAGTATGAGACAGAAGAAAATGTACCCACTCCTATCGCAGGTACTAACTCCACTAAACTGACAATAGTATATAATGCAGCAGACGGATATACTCCTGGCGATGCATATGATCTGTATTTGGATGAAAATAACATGATTCTTGAATGGGTATTCCGAAGAGGAAATGGTCCAGACGGCAGGCCTACTACATGGGAAAATGTAGAGCAATTTGGCCCAATCAAATTGGCCACCACTCACGCTAATCAAGATGGTCAGAGGCTTATCTGGTTCTCCAATATTTCTGTGAATTAATAGATTTTAATCCTATAATAACAAGCCGTTTGCCTCAAGCAAGCGGCTTTTTTTGTTGCTTTTCACTATCTTGAAAGACAACGAACCCAATCAAACCTATTTCTAAAATGAAATCAAACAGACGAAATTTCATCAAAAAATCCAGCCTCCTAATAGGCACTGGACTGATAGTCAATCCATTTTCAGTCTATCCTTCTTCCCTGAAAAATTATACTGTGGGCGAAATCATGGATATCTTCATCGCTCAGGTACCTAATGCCCCTTTCTCACAAACTGTAGATACCCTGAAGACTGGCTCCAAAGAGCAACAAGTGACTGGCGTAGTCACTACCATGTTTGCTACGGTCACGGTGATCCGAAAAGCCATTGAGCTGAAGGCTAATTTCATCATAGCGCATGAACCTACTTTTTATAACCATTTGGACGAAACTGAATGGCTCGAAAATGACCCAGTTTACCAATTCAAGCGAAAACTACTCGATGAACACGGCATAGCAGTTTGGCGAAATCACGATTATGTACATAGCCTCAAGATCGACGGGGTACAAGCTGGTGTAGTGAAGGAATTAGGTTGGGAGAGCTATTACAAGCAAAATGCAGTCTTGAATCTTCCTGAAACTACCCTCGGCGATCTGATCACACATATCAAAACAAAGATGAATGTACCAGCCCTTCGCTATGTCGGAGATCTTTCTCAAAGAGCAAGTAAAATTGCACTGATACCTGGAGCTGCAGGCGGGAGAAGGCAAATCGAGATGATGCAGAAGGAAAAACCGGACGTTTTGATTTGCGGCGAAAGCCCAGAATGGGAAACTCCCGAATATGTTCGAAACGCTAATGAAATGGGAGAAAAGCTTGCTCTGATTGTAATTGGTCACTCGGCTAGTGAAGAGGGCGGCTCTGAGTTTATGGCTGAATGGATAAAGGAAAATTTACCAGAAATACCTGTATACCACGTTCCATCAGGGAATTCTCTCTCTGTAAAGTGACATATTCTACGCCTTAACTTTCTATAAAATCTTAATAATCCCTGCGGAAAACCATCTTTATCTGCCTTTCAAAAACCAACACGATCCTACTTCATTTACATTATATTTGAATATAGAGTCGCTAAAAGCTCATACTAGATTACCCATAAAACCATGAACGTAGGACCCATTAAACTTTTGCTGGCCGACGATGATGTAGATGATCGATTCTTTTTTAAAGACTCCCTTTCAAAATTACCCATCGAAACAAACTTAACCACAGTCACGAATGGCGTAGAGTTAATGACCCTACTATTGACTTCCAAGGAAGAGCTTCCAGACGTAATTTTTCTGGATTTGAATATGCCATTGAAGTCTGGGTTCGAATGCCTAGCAGAAATAATGGCTCATGATAAATTCCGAAATTTGCCCATCATCATATATTCCACCTCCATGGAGGCACCTGTGGTCAATTCTCTCTACGAGCAGGGAGCATTTCACTACATCCGAAAGCCTGGAGAATATTCTAAAGTAAAAGATGTGATATTTTTAGGACTCAGCTCTTTAGCTAATAAAGCCACAAAACCTACCAAAGACAATTTTATAATCCAATCTCAGTAACAAACGCTATGGCAGATCTACGTTCAACAACTTCGGGACTTCCTATTGGTGGCGGTAAAATGGGTCAATTAATTCGCGAAAAGGATTGGAGCAAAACACCTTTGGGAAATCCTGAGAATTGGTCTCAAAGTTTAAGAACCACACTGAACATCTTACTAGCATCCAAATTCCCCAAGTTCCTTTGGTGGGGCTCTGAATTAACTTGTTTTTATAACGACGCCTACAGGCCTAGCTTAGGCTCGGACGGAAAGCATCCATCCATACTGGGAATGTCTGGCCAAGAAGCCTGGCCGGAGATTTGGCACATCATCAAGCCATTGATGGATAAGGTTTTGGACAATGGAGAATCACTCTGGTTCGAAGATCTCCTTGTGCCTATTTATCGCAATGGGAAAATTGAAGATGTGTATTGGACTTTCAGCTACAGTCCTGCTAGAGATGATGACAGCAAAATTACAGGAGTGCTGGTCACTTGTGCAGAAACCACTCAAGAAGTCCTTTTAAAAAGAAAACTGGAAAGAAGCGAGCGAAAACTTAGGTTGATCATTCAGCAGGCGCCAGCCTCTATAGCAACTTTTAAGGGGCCTAATTATGTGACTGATATAGCGAATGCAAATGCATTGGAACTCTGGGGACGAGAGGCAAAAGATGTATTAAAAAAGCCAATTTTAGAAGCTATCCCAGAGCTCAAAGATCAAGGAATCAAGGAGCTTCTAGATGATGTATATAAAACAGGGAATCGATTTGCTGCTTCTGAACTACCCGTGCAGCTGCTTCGTGATGGAAAACTTGAAACTGTCTACATCAACTTTAGCTATGAACCCCTCTATGATGCAAACGGGGAGATCAACGGAATCATAAGCATAGGTCATGATGTCACTTATCAGGTGATGGCACACAAGAAAATTGAAGTAAATGAAGAGAAACTTACCATGGTCATTGACGCTACTGAGCTAGGTACTTATGACTACAACATCAAAACTAAAAAACTGGATGGTTCGAAAAAACTGCATGAGATTTTCGGATTATTTGCGGCGGAAGATCTCGACCACGCAAGCTTTGTCAGTTCTATTCACCCTAAAGATCTGGAGGTTAGAAAAGCTGCTTTTGAAAGATCCTTTGAAAGTGGAATCTTAGAATACACGAGTAGATTAATTCTACCTGATGGCAGTTTACGCTGGATAGAAGTGAAAGGAAAAGTATACTTTGATGAGGATAACAATCCGCTAAAAGTGCTGGGAACTGTAAGGGACATCACTTCTGCACGAATAAATACGCAAAAATTAGAAGAAAGTGAGCAGAAATTCAGATTGCTAGCTGACTCACTGCCACAGCATATTTGGACAGCAGACACAGAAGGAAATCTTAATTATTTCAACAAATCAGTCTTTGACTTTTCGGGATTTAGTCCAGAGCACCTTGATCGAGAAGGCTGGCTCGCTATTGTTCACCCCGATGATAGGACCGCCAATATAAAAGCTTGGACAGAATCTATTTCTTCAGGTAAGGATTTCCTGTTTGAACACAGGTTCCGCAAACACGACGGCACATACAGATGGCAGCTAAGCCGTGCTAAGCCACAACTCAACGAAGATGGAGAAATACAAATGTGGGTTGGATCCAGCACTGACATTCATGATCAAAAGGAATTCACAAATGAACTGGAGCGCCTGGTGGTGGAGAGGACGAATGAACTGGCTCAAAACGTGAAAGATCTGGCAAATATGAACAAGGAACTTCAATCTTTTGCATACATCTCCAGCCATGATTTACAGGAGCCGCTTCGCAAAATCCAGACTTTCTCTACGCTTCTTTTAGAAAATGAATATGAGAACTTAACAGACGATGGCAAAGAGCATTTTAACAGAATGCAAAATGCAGCGAAGCGTATGCAGGCACTCATTAGTGACCTTCTCGCATATTCACGTACATCAATTGCGGAGCGTAAATTCGAACCGACAGATTTAAATAAATTAATTGTAGAGATAAAAATGGATTTGAAGGAAGAGCTAGCCTTTCATCATGCAATAATAGAATCAGATGAGCTTTGCACCATCAACATTATCCCTTTTCAATTTCGACAGCTATTACAAAATTTAATCAGCAATTCTCTGAAGTTCTCCGTCAAAGACCGCGAGCCCCATATCAGTGTCACCAGTGAAAAAGGCCTGGGAAGGGAATTTAATTTGGAGCGATTATCTCCAACTATTAACTATTGCCACATTCGTGTTTCTGACAATGGGATTGGTTTTGAGCCTAAGTATAGTGAGCGGATTTTTGAATTGTTCCAAAGACTCCATGGAAAGGATAAATTTCGGGGTACGGGAATAGGATTAGCAATTGTGAAAAAAATCGTAGAAATCCACAACGGATATATTACCGCTCAAGGTAAGCCTAATCAAGGTGCAACATTTGACATTTATCTTCCTGAGAATTAAAACCGAAAGGGCTACATTATTATCAATTGCCACTTCAGAATTAGAAATACCTGTAGTTCAGCTACCTCCTTTTGAAACTATACTTCATTAAACCGCATTATAAAAGCAGCTGCAGGTTATCATTTGCATTTCTAAACGAACGGCTCCTACAGTTTCAGTTTGAGCCCTTCGTCTTTCATCGAAGGATCTCCACCCATCCACAGGTCCTTAACCATTTTGAATAAACCATTATAAAACTCAACTGATGAAGCTATATATCAAATACATGGTGAGTTTGCGATGCAAAATGCTGGTAATGGAAGAGCTGAAAAAGCTTGGGCTTAATTATGTATTTGTAGATCTAGGAGTCGTGGAAATCCCGGTAAACATCACCCTCGATCAAAGAAATCAGCTGAAGAAAAACCTGTTAAAATCGGGGTTAGAACTTCTGGATGACAAGAGAAGTATCATTATTGAGAAGATCAAAAATATCATCGTAGAGATGATTCACTACTCCGACGAGTTGCCCAAAGTGAATTACTCAGACTATATCAGTGAAAAGTTGGGTTATGATTATACCTATCTCGCTAATATGTTTTCGGAAGTAAAAGGAATTACTATCCAGCAGTTTATAATTATTCACAAAATAGAACGAGTCAAGGAGTTGTTGATCTATGATGAACTGACGTTGACGGAGATTTCCCACAGATTGCATTATAGTAGCGTAGCCCATTTGTCTAATCAATTCAAAAAAAATACAGGTTTAACCCCAACCTACTACAAGCAATTAAAAAACAAACGAAAGCGAAGTTTGGAGGATTTATAACTTTCAACTGGATTTGTTTTTTTCTTTCTGTTAGCACTTTGGGATAAATTGGCAGAGTAGCATTGCCTACCCTTCCATTTGTTTTACAGACAGTTGACAATAGCTTTTACTATTCCTTATCAATGTGGGATATATGTAAGGTTGTAATGACACGATGTAACACATTAGGTCTTGAATAATGTGATCATTGTATAAATCAGACGATTGCCCTACAGAAAACTACCGGCATACGGTCATGAAACACGAAGTTATGGCTAGAGTACTGCTTGGATTTAATCATATAAAAATCTTCTATGGGAAATAAAGAATTTGAGAAATCAATGACCTATCGATTAGTCGATACGGTAGATTATGTACCTGGATCAGTAGTGATCAAATCCATCTTGACAAAGCAAACTGGAACTGTAACAGTGTCCTCATTTGATGCAGGAGAAACGATGCTGACCAAAACATCTCCATTCGATAACCTCATACAGATAATAGATGGAGTAGCGGAGATCATTATCGAAGACACTTCAAGTATGGTTGAAGTTGGTCAATCAATTATTATCCCAGCACACACAAGGAACCGAATAAAGGCAAATAGCCAGTTTAAAATGCTGTCTACTATAATCAAAAGTGGTTACGAGGATGTTAGTCTTTGAAAACAAAAAAAAATGATCAATGACCTAGACATCAAATTCAAAGTAGGCGATATCGTCTACGCAAAAGTAAACCCTGAAGTAAGGCTGCTTGTAAGGAAACATTATGCACATATCTATTATTGTAGATATGCCGATCTACCTATGAAAAAGGAATTGGCTCTTTTCGAAAGAGAAATTGTAGTTAATGAAAAGCAAGTAGTCAATAATAAATCAAAGCTTTATTAAGATATTATGAGTAATAATCTTGATAGCAAAAGAAAGCCTAAAGTTCAGATCCGAAAAAAAAATCAGTAATCCCATAATAAGGAACTAATATGACTATCACACGAAGCTGGCGAGAACAAAAAGTAATGCTGAAACTACGATTCTCCATTTTAGACGATGCAGATTTCGAGTTTGTAGAAGGACAAAGAGAAAGCATGATGGATAAGCTTTCTCAAAAGCTCAAAAAAACCAAGGAAGAGCTTCAGGCACTCTTTGCTGAACTGCAAACTTATTGAGGATAATCAATTATTAAAGCTTAAAAGGAACAGAGAAATTATAACCATGGCACAAATGAAAACTTTAAAATTCGATAAAACCGGAAGTCCTGAATTCTCCAAAATCCTGCGGCAAAGAGTAAATGAATACTTCAAAAAAAATAACAAAAACATCTATGGGAATAGAAGCATGGTGATAAAGACCATTATTATGCTCTCTACTTTCTTTATTCCACTCATCTTTATCAGCACTGGGTTAGTTTCCAGTCCGGCACTACTATTTGCCTTATACATCACCAGCGGGTTGGGAATGGCAGGAGTAGGTATGGGCGTGATGCATGATGCGATACACGGCTCCTATTCTAAAAATAAGACAGTAAATAAGTATTTGGGATATACCATAAACCTAATTGGTGCGAATGCAAGTGTATGGAGAGTACAACATAATGTACTCCATCACACCTACACCAATGTTGATGAAGGTGATGATGATATCAATGCACCTTTTTTCCTGCGTTTTTCTCCACACGCTAAACTCTATTGGATTCACCGCTTTCAATACCTGTACATATGGCTTTTCTATGGCCTTTCTACGATATCATGGATTACCATGAAGGATTTCGTGAGAGTGCATCGCTACCAAAAAATGGGCTTCTTTAACGAGGGACATGAATTCAGAAAAGAACTATTAAAAATCTTTAGCTGGAAGGTACTCTACTATTCCTATGCTTTAGTGTTACCCTTGATTATGGTTCCACTTCCCGCCTGGATCATCATTTTGGCCTTTTTGAGTATGCATTTTGTTACCGGAATTTGTATTAGTCTGGTTTTTCAGACTGCTCATATAGTCTCTGACGCATCATTTCCCACCCCCGATGAAGAGGGTGTCATTCCAAGCGACTGGTCTGCGCATCAGCTGGCTACTACAAGCAATTACTCCCCTAAAAGCAGGATATTTTCTTGGCTCATCGGAGGTCTTAACTTTCAGATAGAACATCATTTGTTCCCTAATATCTGTCACGTGCATTACAGAAAACTTTCTGGTATAGTCTCCGAAACAGCTAGAGAATTTAACATTCCCTATATGGTGAAGACATCCTTCCGGGTTGCTCTTTGGGATCATGTCAAAATGCTTCGTCAGTTGGGAAGAGCTTAGTGGATATGCTACTTTAAAAACAATCATTTTCATTTCTAGGGTTACACTTAGTAAACATCAATGTGGGGTTTTAGATCAGGTGCTATTGGTAAAACCGGTAGTTTTTTCACCTCTACCTGTGACGTTAGTGGCTTGAGCTTCATTATTTTTTGAACGAGTATATTCTCGTTATCTTACTTATCTCAAAATCTAGCAATAACCCCAAACCCAGAAACCGTGAAAATTAAATTTTTTACTCTGATCCTTCTTGCCCTCAGTACACTGAACTCACAAGCACAAGAAGAATATAAACAGGGTCCGAACTCAGCAGTTTACGAGACTATTCCTAAAGGAACAATCACCAAACACTCTTGGGAAAGCTCTGTATTCCCAAACACTAAAAGAGATTATTACATCTACGTTCCAGCTCAATACAACGCATCCAAACCATCAGCACTCATGGTTTTCCAGGATGGACATGCTTACGTGAATATTGAGGGTGATTTTAGAGTTCCCACAGTTTTTGACAATCTCATAGCCCAAGGGAAAATGCCAGTAACGATCGGTCTCTTCATTGATCCGGGACATGGTAAAAATGAACCTGAAGCAGAAAGCCCTTGGCGTGCAAGCAACAGGAGTTTTGAGTATGACGAAGTATCTTCTACTTATAGTGATTTCCTCATTAACGAAATGATCCCGGAGCTGAAGAAAACTTATAATATTTCTGATGACCTTAAGATGAGAGCTATAGCTGGTCTGTCATCTGGTGCCATTTCTGCTTTTAGCACAGCATGGTTTCATCCCGAAGCATTCCAAAAAGTACTGAGTCATTATGGGAGTTTTACAGACATCCGTGGTGGACATAACTACCCACCAATGATTCGTAAAGGAGAAAAGAAAGACATCAAAATCTTTATGCAGGATGGGTCAACTGACTTAGACAATCAATACGGCAACTGGTGGCTTGCCAATCTCCAAATGGAGTCGGCCCTGAAATTCAAGGATTATGAATATGAATTCGTAGGCGGAACTGGCGGACACAATGGCAAGCACGCAGGTTCTATTCTGCCCGAATCTCTGATGTGGCTTTGGAGCGATGTAGTACCTGAAAAAGTGGCTTCTCAAGTTTATTCCTACCCTTCTGCTAAGGCTGATACCTTACTCATGAAAGGTGAAACCATGCACCTGAATGACATGGAGTTTACGGTGAATTTCATGAAAGCCGCAGCAAAGAGAACATTTTACAATGCGACCAAAGAACAGATTTTACTGATCAAAGAAGGGGAAGTAAAAGCTACCCTAAATGGAAAATCAAAAACTATAGGTGCAAACAGTGTCTTGGTTCTTATGCCTGGTGATAAAGCAGAATTGATCGGCTCAGCTGAGGGAACTGAGTACTATCAAATGGTTTATTCTTCGACGGACATGGATATGAAACGAGGGAAAGAAGCAGGATCGGAAATCTTGGATTACAATGATATCGAGTATAAAGAGCATGACCGTGGTGGAGTACGAAGCTATTTTCATCGGAAGACAGCCATGTGCCCCTATTATGAAATGCACATGACCAACCTGAACTCTGGAATAAAAAGCCATGAACCGCATACCCATGTCGCTACTGAAATAATCATTATGATAGAGGGAGAAACAGAGATGGAAATAGGTAATAAAAAATACCAAGGAAAAGCAGGAGATGTCTATTTTCTGCCCTCTTCCATTCCGCATGCGATCCGAAACACAGGAAAAGAACAAACTCGGTATATGGCATTCCAATGGTATTAATTGGCTTTTTAAGATTTCCAGAATCCTTCCTAATAAATCCCCTATCCATTAAAGGCTGAATTTGCATCACTTAGCGAAGAGGCCTATCTTATTTCCCTAAACCCTATAGCCATGCCTGCTTTTTCAATCCTAGTGCTACTGCTCACACTTTTTTCAAACCCTCAAAAACCAGAAGTTCCTCAAGCAAAACAGCCCAATATTCTGTTTTTGATAGCCGATGACTGGTCCTTCCCGCATGCAGGAGTTAATGGAGATCCGGTGGTTCGCACCCCGACATTTGACCGCTTGGCTGCCGAAGGAGCCCTATTCACCAATGCTTATACCGCGTCACCTTCCTGTTCTCCTTCCCGTGCTGCTGTTCTATTAGGCAGGTATCCTCACCAGAATGAGGACGGAGGCAACCTCTGGTCAGAATTCCCAGCACAATACCCAACTTACGTAAGCCTCTTGGAAGAAGATGGATATTTCACAGGATCAACTCGAAAAGGCTGGGGACCGGGTGACTATGAAGTAAGTGGCCTATCGCACAATCCAGCCGGCAAAACTTATCAAGACTTCAAGATATTTTTAGCGCAAAAGCCCAAGGACCAACCCTTCACTTTTTGGTTTGGAAGCACAGATCCACATCGCGAATATGTCCCTAATACAGGAATACAAACCGGAATGGCTTTGGAGGATGTGAAAGTTCCAGGCTTTTTCCCTGATGTCGAATGTGTCAGAAATGATATTCTAGACTACTATTTTGAAATAGAAAGATTCGATAGAGAAAGTGGTCAACTGATCAAAATGCTGGAGGAAGCCGGCGAACTTGATAATACCATTATCGTAATGACGAGCGACAATGGCATGCCTTTTCCACGGGCAAAAGCAAATTTGTACGACTACGGCACACGGATGCCTCTTGTGATCAGATGGCCTGAGAAAGTAAAAGCTGGAACCGTCATCGATGACTTTGTGAATTTCATCGACTTTGCACCGAGCTTCGTAGAAGCAGCCGGACTAACAGCGGAGACAATGTCTGGACAATCACTGTGGCCACTTCTGGCAGGAGAAAAACAAAATCGAGATCAGGTTTATTTGGAACGAGAGCGCCATGCAAATGTGAGAAAAGGTAACCTCTCCTATCCTATGCGCGCCATCAGAGATCATCAATACCTATTTATCAGAAATATGATGCCTGAGCGAAATCCTGCCGGCGACGCCACTGTTCATCAGTCCGTAGGACAATATGGGGACGTGGACAATTCAATTACCAAGTATCTGATCATGAGTTTGGAAGAAAAACCCAAAGCAGGAACACCTGATTACTTCAAATTGGCGTTTGACAAAAGACCCGAAGAGGAGCTTTACGATGTAATTAAAGACCCTTACCAATTGAATAATTTGGCGGATGAAAAATCCTATGCTACTGTCAAAGACCAAATGAGGAAAAAGCTTCAAAGCTGGATGAAAGAAACGGGAGACTTGAGAGCTAGCGATCCACGTTCTTTGTATTGGGATGAAGTCCGCTATACTCCGAATTATCAGATGAAAGATTTTGATTTCCGGCAAGGAATAGAAGATTACCGGATTAAGCCACCATTTGGAAAATATGCAAAAGAAGGAATTCCTTGCCTAGAGATAAATCCATAATTAAGAACTTGCACAAGGTTAAAACTAAATTTAAAACCTCAGCGCGAGTCTTTTGCGCTTTTCTATTAAACCCCAAACAATGAGATTGCACCAAAAAACAGCCATCATAACTGGTGCTACCAGTGGCATGGGAAAAGCCATGGCAGAACGTTTTGTCAGCGAAGGAGCTTCCGTGATTTTGAGCGGCCGTGATGAGCTCCGAGGTAGGGAGCTAGAAAAAAATCTTACCCAGCTGGGCGGAAAGGCAGTTTTCATTGCCGGAGATATTTCTCAAATAGCTGTAAATGAAACGTTGGTTCGAGAGGCTATTCAAAATTTCGGGAAATTGGATATAGTCGTTACCAATGCTGGAAAGTTAGGATTGGGATCAGTGACGGATATTTCCTTTGAAGAATGGAATGAAACCATAAGCGCCAATCTGAACTCCGTGTTTTACCTGAGTAGGTTTGCGATTCCTGAAATGCAGAAAAATGGCAAGGGCGTCATCCTCGCAAACAGTTCGATTGCAGCCTTTAAGAGTTTTCCCAATCATGCGGCCTATTGCGCTAGCAAAGCAGCCTTGGTTGCATTGGTGAAAGAGATGGCGTTAGATTATGGCCCTACAATCCGTGTGAACACAATTTGCCCCGGTCCAGTCGATACTCCTTTGATTTGGGATTCAGCCAAAGCATTTGATGATCCTGACACCATCGTGCAGCAAACAGCCAACAATACGCTGATGAAGCGACTTGGGAATCCCGAAGATATTGCTTCGCTGGCGTTGTTTCTCGTTTCCGATGAAGCATCATGGATTACAGGTTCTGCCTATACGATTGATGGTGGGATTTTGGTTAAATAAGACCTAGAACTTTATGAATTATAGGCTGAAGCACGATCAGTCGCTTTGCAAGCATACCAGGAGGGAAAAACAATCATGTGATAGCTGCTCGAAACCGTTAAGTTCCGAGCAGTATCAATGTAAAACAGCGTTAGTTTTAATTGGTAATAATGTGAGGATACATGATCCTATTAATTTTTCAAAATGATTCGAAATCGCGCTTTTCCTGTATCTAAGTGTGCTAGTACCTCATTCATCTGAGACATTAAGAATTCTTCGGTGACCATTTAAAATCCCAATACCTTCCAAATACTTCTTGGTCGAGACTGAAATAGGGGAGTGCTTGAAACACAAATTTCCCAGCAAATCCGATCTGGAAAATCCAGCCCAATAAGTATAAATAGGAAATAGGACTGATGGGTTTTAGAATGTTTGCTTGCTTCATTTCTGTAGGCTTATTTTTAAGTCAATGAGGTTGATACCTTCCTAGCTTCCTCAGTATGCCGGATATCTGCTACACTTCTCGTGTATTTACGACCATTGAGAAACTTCCCGATAAAGGTGCTTCGGACAAATAAATGATAGGTGCTAAAGCAGATGATTGAAGTCACTGATAGTACTGTCAAAAATTTCAGCATAGCTGGCACTTGCCACTCGAAAATAAGTGCTGGAATAAAAGCTGCAATAGGCAAGTGAACGAGGTACACCCAATAAGATGCATCCGAGATATAGCGCATTCGAGCTGAATGCTTACTTCCGTAGCGGAGAAAAAGTCCCGTAAATCCAAAGATTAAGAGCCAAACGACCAATGACTTGACAAGGATCGTCATTTCAAAGCTATAGGATGGCACATTTAGTGCGTATCCGAAAAAGAGAACAATTCCCAATACGGTGCATACCCAATCCAAACGCTTCATGCTGTCCAAATGCTCTTTAGATTTAAACAAAACCCACCCTACAATAAAAAAGGTGAAATAGTAGAAGAAGGTGTTGAAATCAGGTATGAAAGAATTGGAGGTTTCCACTTGAGAAATCCCCATAATTAGGTAAACCAAGCCGGTGATCACCGCAAAAAAGAGTACTCTTAAAACTGGCTTTTGAATAATCCAGCTAAATGCTATAGAGATAGTATTCGCCAAGCTGGGAGTCTTCCTAATAGCAAAGGCGATCAGAGTTGAAACACCTAATATCAAAATAAGATAATATAGGAACCATAGGTGAAATGTGGTCTGAGGAATGAGAATCAGTGGAGTTCCTACGATAGCCATCGTCTCTGCCCAGGCATTTGACTCACCAGCAAACACAAATCCTGTATAAGTAAAAGAGAAAAAAATTAGAGGCCAAAGCAAAATCACAAATACAATAAAAGGATACACGATTCGTGAAACTCTATTCTTAATCATAGCCAGTGGTTTTCTTTCATAAAACAACATGGCTCCAAAGAAACCAGAGACTACAAAAAATATTTGCATCCGGAAGGAATGGATAAAAAACACAATAAGATCATTGATCATGCTATTGGAGCTTGGGTCTTTCAATCTCCATGCATCTCCATATTCATAGAGGCCATAAGTAATAGAAGAATGAATTACTAAACCTAAGAGCATCATAATGGCTCTTAGGGAATCGAGAGAGTGTAAACGTTCGGTTTTTGGAAGGACTGTGTTCATCTTACCTATATATAAAAGTGTTTATTCAATTTTCTATGATTTTTAGGAATACATCATTTATGTACTTCCAATTCGATTTCGATCAGAAATTCTGGTAATGCCAGCCCTTTGACCTCTAGCCATGTCCCTGTGGGAAAGTGCCGTGTATAAATGCTGTTTCTATAAGCAGCATGCTCCAAAAATGCAGGCATGTCGGTAGTAAATACATTCTCTACCACCACATCGTCAAAGGTGCATTTATAGTGCATCAGGACCTTTTCCAAATCAGAATAGCAGTTTTTCATCTGTTGGAGTAAATCACCTATTGCAGTAGGTGCTCCTTCATCATCCATGCTGACAGCACCGGAAACTTTGATGCTATTCCCAATCTTCACGGCATGGCTGTATCCGTAGGCTTTTTCCACTTCAGGTCTGAGTAGGAAGTATTCTGGTTTTTCAGATTTCATAGTTTTTAATTTTATTGAAATTAGATCGTCTGTGCTGGCATTTTTCGGAAGCCATGGACTTTGCCATAGCTCAGATTTCGCCAAAGCCATTCTGCTGGACCGTAATGAAAATAGCGAAGCCAGATTGGGCTAAGGATGAGTTGAAAAATCCAAATACCAAACACCACATAGAGTAGTTCATAGCGCTGAAGCTTGCCAAACATTCCAAAACCTACTCCGGTAAATATGATCATACAGATGACCGAATGCATCAAATAATTGGTCAGAGCCATCTTTCCAACTGCTGCAATGCTGGACTTCAGCCAGCCTAGAATTGGTGATTTGCAGAAAAGCATAATTAAGCCTACATGCCCCATTGCGACAAATACTCTTCCCCAGTAGTAAGTGATCATTGATTTGCTCTGAGAAATCACAGAAAAGTTATCCTCTAGGATCATATTCATTTCATAGTAATTGATGAGTAATCCAATTGCATATCCTATACCTACCATAGCTAGATAGAATGAATTTGGTTTTTCTCCTGTCAACACTCCCAATTTGAATAGCGCCATACCTATCAGCATCATACTAAGCACGTCCCATACATCGTATTTGTAAGGCCAAAGCGTATCAGAATCAAAATTTTCAGGTGCTAAATGCGCAACTACTTTGAAATATCCTTTGTGCATTTCATCATTGTATTCTTGGACAGCTTCTGGTGTTCTTTTCTCCTCATATTTCTCCCATCTTGATTTTGCAGCTTTGAGCTCTTTGGTCAGTTCCTTCCCATCAGCCTCAAACACCTTTACTTCTTCCAATTCCGCCATCCACTTTTTCGTATTGGTATAGTTTACATAGAGCCAAAGAGTACCAATAGAAAATAAGATGATCGCGGTTGCAATCAAGAATTTGGGAGCCATAGATCTAAAGGAGTAGACCAAGAAACCCATCAAAGCATATTGATACAAAATCTCTCCAGTCCATAAGAGCAAGTAGCCATGGATCAACCCAAAGACTAATAGCCAAGTAATTCTTCTGAAGTAAATATCAGCCGCTTTGATCCCTGCTCCTTTTTTGAGTAGGCGATCTAAAAACATAAACATCCCAACTCCAAATAGAAGGGAGAACAGGGCTCTCATAGTACCTTCAAAAAGCATATTAGTGGTCATCCATGTATAAAGATTGAGCCCTGTCGAGCCCCCTGTCACAGTAGGATCACTATAGGACTCGTAAAGTCCATAGCCATTGATATTCATCAATAAAATACCACAAAGGACAATGCCTCTCATCACATCGAGCGATAAAATCCTGTCGGATTGCTTGAGTGGCTTAAAGTCTTGAAAAGTAGATTCGGTCATAGCTTATCTGATCCCGAGATTTGAAAAGTATTCACTTGTGGCTCAGGAGAATAATAAGCTATCCATTTTATAATGGACGAGGATAAGGTATTGGACTAATGCATATTAAAATTGTCCAAGCTTGGACATAAATTTCCCAATGGCAATTCTGAAGTCGGATAATAATTTAAAAAAGTGATAGCGCTCGAAATTTATTTCACCACTACCAATTCCATAGATGGCTCAAACCCTATTCTATGGGCCAGTACATAAAGTGAATCTCCAGCACTCATTTCAAAAGGAAACTGATAAACTGACCAAGAGTCTGAAGCATTTTTCCTAAACCCAACTGATGCTCCCTTTGTCGCAGAAGATAAAGATACCTTCCCATCCTCATAGTGAACTTTCACAGGTTCAGTGGCAGGTGCATGGTCCGCTCCATTCCACCATTGATTTACCATTTCCATTTCTGGTATTGCACCCATGTCTCCAAAATCTTTTATCCATTTTAAATGAGCTTTGCGAAGCTCATCCAGTTTATCCGCATAGTCAGGATTTCCAGCTAGGTTATTAAACTCGTATGGATCAGTCTTGGTGTCATAAAGCTCTTCTTCTGGCTTTGTTTCGTCAAACCAACGTTCTTGATTTTTATCCAATTTTCCTTCATCATGAAGCTCTAGCATATGAACCATCAGCGGATTATTTAGTCTATAGCGGATGTTCTGATAGTTAGCCTTATCAGTCATGTAATTCTTGATGTATTTGTATTGTCCATCACTGACAGCTCGCACTCGATCTACCTCTGAATCCATGCGATCCCGTGCAGCATAGATGTACTTTCTTGGTTCAGACTTTTGGTTCCCCATAAATGCCTGTCCCTGCATATTATTAGGGATTTTCACTCCTGCTAGAGAAAGGACAGTAGGCCCAAAATCCACAAAACTGACCAATTGATCATCCATAGAGCCCGGTTTGATAAAAGGCGCTTTGATGAAAAGAGGAACTCTCAGACCTCTATCATACAGCTCCCGCTTGTAATAAGGCATGCCATCCCCATGATCCGAGTAATAGAAAATAATTGTATTCTCATACAGTCCATCGTCCTTCAATTGCTGCAACAGCTCACCCACTTGGGCATCAAAACGCATCACATTCGTGATAAATCGAGCCAAAGTCCTACGCGTAATCGAGTCATCTGGATAAACAGGAGGTACTATCACATCTGCTGGATCTACCAATAAATCCTCATTTTCTCTGGCCCATACCTGTGATTCGTGGGTAATAGTGTAATTGAAAATCGAGAAAAAAGGCTGGTTTGGATCTTTCCTATTTCTCCAATGAGCGGTATTGCTACTCTCATCCCACATCGTGCCGGGTGCATTAAACTGATAATCTTCCTTCACATTGTTACTGGTGTAATATCCCGCCATGCGCAGGTATTCAGGATACCCATGCATCCCTTCAGGGATCATCGCTGAATAAGATTTATGCCCAGGAGGATAAGCATCCTCATTGCCTTTAGATAGACCAACAGTACGCATGTGCATCGCACCAATAGAAGTTTGATATGCTCCTGTAATCAGCGCTGCTCTACTTGGCGCACAAACACCTGCTGTGGAGAATGCATTTGTAAAAATCACACCAGCTTTCGCGAGTGAATCCAACACGGGAGTTTTCCCTCCTGTACCTCCATAAACCCCCAAATGCTCAGGTGACATGTCCTCATTTACTATCCAAATGATATTAGGCCGCTCTGGATAATCTATTTCCGTCAGGGAACTAGGGTCTTTCTGACAGGATAAAAACAAAAATGAACCAAGACAAATGGAAAGTAAATACTTCATATACAGATAGATTTGAACTATCCAAGATATTCTATTTAACCTGAAAATTAAAACCTTCTGTATATGACACCTAAAAAAGCCACATAACATTTCCTATTTATGCCTCAGGAAGATAAGTTCTTTGGATTCATGTCAAGCTTTGGTAACTTAAAAGCCTAACACCTTGAACCCAATCATGGCTCCAAATAAAAATTTGAACCGAAGAGAATTTCTTGGTTCAGCAGCTACCGTTGCTGCATCTATTTCCATAGTCCCATCTAATGTAATTGCTGGCCTTGGGAAAATCCCACCATCGGATCAGATCACTGTTGCCAATATTGGTTGTGGCACCCAAGGTTTGAGAGAAATGGGAGAGCTCTTAGAAAACCCGAAAGTTCGCGTAGTAGCTGTTTGCGATTCAAATAAATACTCGGAAAACTACATTGATTGGTCGCCCTATGGCATCCGTGATGACATCCGAAAAACACTAGGAGACGATACCTGGTGGAGCAATGTCAATGGAATTGCCGGAGGAAGAGATGTGGGTCAAGCTTACGTGGAAAAATACTACGCAAAAAACAACCCTTCAGGGAAGTATAAAGGCTGCGCAGCTTACGAGGATTTTCGAGAGTTTTTTGCAAAGGAAAAAGGTATCGATGCAGTCAAAGTCATGACTCCAGATCATACCCATGCATCTATCGCAATAGCTGCAATGAATAACGGAATTCATGTGGTCACTCATAAGCCTATTTCCAACAGGCTTATGGAGGGAAGAAAAGTGATCGAGAAAGCAAAATCAAGCGGAGTGATCACACATTTGCTTGCCTGGTCAGATCGGCCAGAATACCGCCAAATCAAAGCCTGGTTGGACGAAGGTCTGATCGGCGAGTTAAAAGAAATACACAATTGGTCCTATCGACCTGTTTGGCAACAATGGACGAAAAGACCCACAGGCGTAGAAACCATCCCTGAAGGATTCAACTGGGATCTTTGGCTAGGGCCCGTTCCGGATATGGATTATCATAAAAACTACACGCACAATGTCTTCCGTGGCTGGTATGATTTCGGCGGAGGTTCGGTAGCAGATATGGGACATTACAGTCTTTTCCCCCTATTTGAAACACTAGGTATTCGCAACTCGCCTATAAGTGTAAAATCATACGGAACTACCACCAGAGAAGAAGTTAATGGAGTATATCAGTGGGTTGAAAATGACGTAGCTTTTCCGGCTAGCTGCATGATCAAATGGAAATTTCCTGAGCAAGGCTCTCTACCTCCTTTTGACCTCATATGGTACGATGGAGGCATGAAGCCATTTGCACCGGAGGAATTGGAAATGGATGGCAAAGACACACCGAATGAAGGCTTGATGCTAGTGGGAACAAAAGGGAAAATCTTAGGTGGATTTAGAGGAGAAGATCCCGTACTACTTCCAGAAAGCAAAATGGCTACCCGACCAGATTCCGAGCGAATAGATTCTGATAGCGTTGAGAGAAACACATCTGCATGGGTGGAAGCCATCCAATCCGGAAAGCAAACCCCTGGGAGCTTCATCCGTGCACAAACAATCACAGACACCATTAATCTCGGAGCTGTTGCTTTGCGCTCAGGAAAGAAAGTAGATTTTGATGCCTCCACTTTGAAAATCACTAATGATGCTGACGCGAATAACTTGCTGACAAGAGAGTACAGAAAAGGCTGGGAAATTTAAGTTAGTCTTTAATGAGCTGTTTACAGTAAAACTCAAAATCTCTATCCCCAATCTATTTAAAACCACATTTCTCTTTAACCCAAATCAACATGAACAATAGAAGAAATTTCCTAAAATCTGCTGGACTGGCTACAGCTGCCATTGGTCTAGGAATGCCCCAAATGGCTTTTTCATCAAAGAAAGCTGCACCACTTTTCAAAATCTCGCTTGCCGAATGGTCATTGAATAAGCAACTGTTTGCAGGGAAAATGGATCACTTGGACTTCCCTATGCTTACTAAAAAAGCTGGAATCGAGGCAGTAGAATATGTAAACCAATTTTTCAAAGACAAAGCCAAAGACATGGCCTATCTGAAGGAAATGAAAACCCGAGCTGATGGTGAAGGAGTAAGATCTGTTCTAATCATGTGCGACGGCGAAGGGATGCTCGGTGCAGCTTCTCAAGAGGAGCGAACGCAAACAGTGGAGAATCACAAAAAATGGGTAGAAGCGGCCAAATTCTTAGGCTGCCATTCTATCCGGGTAAATGCCTACTCGGCTATTCCTTGGAGCACTTCTGAACAGGATTATAAAACATCCAGTGATCTTGCAAGCGCCGGACTTCACGAACTTTGTGAATTTGCAGATGACTATGATATCAATGTCTTGATCGAGAATCATGGTGGATTCTCAAGTAATGGAAAATGGCTTGCTGAGATGATTGCGAAAGCTGATCATCCACGGGCAGGAACACTACCAGATTTTGGGAATTTCAGGATTGCCGCAGTAGAAGGCAAAAACGTTTCTTATGATTCCTATCGTGGCGTAGATGAAATGATGCCTAGAGCAAAAGGCGTCAGTCTAAAACCAACAGTTTGGGACGACCAGGGTAATGAACATACTCTTGATTATCCTAAAATGATGAAGCTTGTTTTAGCGCATGATTTCCATGAATACGTAGGCATTGAGCACGGTGAAGAAGGTAGAGAATGGGAAAGCATAAAAGAGATTAGGATAGAGTTGGAAGATGTAAGAAGAACTCTTGAAGCGTAAATTATTTCAAAATGAAAACTGAATTCCTCTGTACCGTGCCTGTCCTTCCTTCTCAAAACATCACCCGAGACATAGATTGGTATTCCCATAACTTTGGCTTCGTCAAAACCTTTGGTGATCATATGTATGCAGGCATGCGCTTGGAAGATATTGTGATCCATCTTCAGTGGCATGCAGACACTGCTGCAGATCCTCTTTTGGGAGGTTCGGTGGTGAGGATTTTTGTCAAAAACATTGAGCCTTATTTTGAATCCCTGGTAGTGAAAGGAGCTATCACATGTGACAAGCTCATCAAAAACACTGCTTGGGGCACACATGAATTTGGTCTATATGATTTGAACAACAATGCGGTTTTTGTAGTGGAGGACATAGAATCTTCCTCAGAAAAAACTTCCTAAATAATTCAATCGGTTTTCAATTCAGGCAGGATTTAGCCTATTTTGAACATGCAACAACAACTTGGACAAATCGCGATTTTAGTAAGAGATTACGATGAGGCTATTGAATACTACACACAGAAATTAGGATTTGAACTGATAGAAGACACGCATATCAGTGATGTAAAACGCTGGGTACGGGTTTCTCCTCCAGGTTCCTCCTGCCAATTGCTCCTTGCAAAAGCAGCCGACGAACTCCAGCGAAATCAAATTGGGTTTCAATCTGGAGGAAGAGTATTTCTGTTTTTATACACTGATAATTTCTACCGGGATTATCATAATTACACCGCAAAAGGTGTAGAATTCATCAGAGAACCTTCCGAAGAAGCTTTCGGAACCGTTTCAGTTTTTAAGGATTTGTACGGGAATCTATGGGATTTTATAGAGAGAAATGTTTGAGGATGTTTGAAAGATCAGTATTCCTAAAAAATTGTCATTGGTCTGGCATTTCGCTTATTTAATGAATCTATGACAAAAGCTAAACGCAAACTCACCGATATCGCCCGCCAGATGATGAGCGGTGTCGTACAGATACAAATAGAAGGGTACATAGAGGAGGATATTCAGTCGGTATTGAATCCCTCGATTAAGATTCCAGGTCAATGGTCAGGCTCAGGATTCTTCGTGAAATATAAAGATCTCGAAGGTCACATGGTGACCAATGCACATGTCGTAAGGAATGCTGTCAAGGTCGAAATAAGTTCTATGCTTACCAGCGAAGAACGCTTCGAAGCAGAAGTGGTTGGACTGGTAAAACAGCTGGAACCAGATGTAGCGTTAATCAAACTGACAGATAAGGAGCTCCTACGGTTTAAAAAACTTGCAATCCAACCTATTGAATATCTAGAGCTTAGGGAAGGAACGAGTCCCTCACGCGGTGAAGCGATCAAGGCGATTGGATACCCTATGGGAATGATTGAACCAAATATTACCGGTGGTGAAATCACTAATTTTATCTCAGGTTCGGAATACACCACAGAGCGATTTGTGACCAATGCAGCTATCAATCCGGGTAACTCAGGCGGCCCGAGTATCAACGAAGAAGGGAAGGTGGTAGGCCTGAATACTGCCGTTATGATCGATGCCGAAAACATCGGCTTTATCACTCCCGCTAGTTTCGTGAAAATAATCATCGAAAACCTACTGCTCCAAAATGAACCTCATTTTGCAGATATCGGTGGGAACCTGCAAAAAAATGCAGAAAACTTTAATCCATTATTGAAACAGTCGCAGGCCAAAGGAGTGATAGTCTCAAAGGTCTTAGCAAATGGTTTCCTTGAGGCTGCCGATATTCAACCTAGAGATGTAATCCTATCTGTCAACAAGGTCGAGTTTGACAGGCATGGCATCGTCATCGGTAAGGAGGGTTTGTACAGACACAAAAATATCTATGATGTAATGAAGCTGGTACCAATCGGGGAAGAAGCAGAAATTCATTTTATGCGAAATGGTGTGATCAAAAAGACCAAAGCACTTGCCATGCGTAACCCTGAAAAAGGCATAATCTCCAACCCGATCTTAAATGAAAGAACGTATTTGGAAGTATTTGGCATGATCATTCAACCCTTGAGCTATGAAATCATCCAAGCAATTCAATTCGTTGATCCTTATGCGCAAATCGAAATGCTGCAAACCATAGACCAGGAAAAACCCATGCTGGTCGTGACACATATCTATCAGGGAACACAAGCTGATGAAGTGGAATGGCCTCTTGGTGAGCTGATTATCAAAGCTAATGATCATGAAATCCACACGATTGAAGCCTTGCAAAAAATTATTGATAAGAACAAAGGCGGAACTGTGCTGCTGGAATGTCTCAGTGGCACGATAGGCTATTTTCAGGTTGATCAAGAACTTGAATCAGATTTGGCTAATGTTAAGGTCAAAAAATAGACTTAGCTGAATTTATCTTTATGAAATGAAATTAATTTCAGGTTTAACAAAGGATTGTGAAAAATCTATCTCGATTACCTTGCCTTCTTATTCTCACTTTTGCCTGCAGTCCAAAAGAAGAAAGTGGCCCAGTAGCCACGATACGGTAGAGATATCATCACCATGACAAGGGAGTTTTGTAGCCGGAAAATTAGCCGATCTGGTTGTTTTGGACCAGAATCCATTAAAGGTTCATCCAATGACTTTGAAAGAAATACAAGTGATGGAGACCATTAAGGAAGGAAAGACTATTTTTAAGAAATAATTCGAAAGATAAAATGTCCGATAATACAATTCCTGATTCCCAACCCAACAACCCTCTTCACGGAATCAAACTCGCAGACATCGTTGCGCACCTAGTAGAATGCTATGGATGGGAAGAACTCGGCGAACGAATAACTATTCGCTGCTTTACGCATGACCCTTCGGTCAATTCAAGCTTGAAATTTCTTCGAAAAACCCCTTGGGCTAGAGAGCGAGTAGAAGGATTGTATTTGAAGTCTTTGCGTGACGCGAAGAAGAAGTGATTTTTTTAGCTCGCAACGGCGCAACGACTCATCTGGTTCAAGTATCCTGATCTTCTGGTTCAAGTCTCATGACTTGGACCTACCATAATGAAGTCTTCAGACTTCTATTAAATAAGGCTTCTGCAAAGGCAATCACAAGACTTAATTCACAGGACACAAGTCTGAAGACTCATATCTTTGGAATGAATCAAAAAAACAGAATAATGGTGTAGCCAGACTTCGAGACTAAGTACGGCAATGTCGATACTGTGCGCAAGGAATCACACCTTTATTCTTTCCTCTTCAAATCTGA